>NZ_CP009524.1:0-4499114 GCF_000969945.1 Methanosarcina sp. Kolksee | reverse complement strand
TCCACCATAAAAACCAACGTTATATAACTTATTATAGCTGAAACAAAAAATTATGAATTCCAGAATCAATGGAGGTTGAATTTAAACCCTTCCTTTCGAATGGAAGAAGTTATGAAAATTAGAATATTTTTACATAAAATTAAAGAATAAAAATTTTGAGATAAAATTAGAATCATGTAAATCAAATCACCTGTGAATAAAAGGGTTTACAGAGTTTAGAAAATAAAAAACTTTAGATAAATTTTAAAACTCAGAATTATTTGCATTGAAAAAGTAAGAAAAAGATAAAGAAAATAAAAAAGCTAGGAAATTAAAGAAAGTTAAGAAAGTTAAGGAAATCAAAGAAAGATAAACAAAGAAAAGAGTAAAAAAATGGGGTAGACCCCCTAATTTCCACTGGAACGTTTATATAACCCCCAGACCCCATGGTTTCCATTAAAGAGATTGGAAGTTCTAGGCAGCAAAATAAAATAAGATTTTATCTGCTTATCAGTAAAATAATGTTGTTTAGTTATAGAGTTAATACTATATATAATTTATTATTAAAAAGGCTAGTTTGTTTTTGGAGAAGTTTTATACAATAGAGAAAAAACTGATTATATGTATTCATCAAATGTTTATCAAATGTTTATCAAATGTTTATCAAATGTTTATCAAATGTTTATCAAATGTTTATCAAATGTTTATCAAATGTTTATCAAATGTTTATCAAATATATTCATTGTACTGATGACCTGATCTATCAGAAAAAATATTGTTTAGCATGAAAGTTCTTTTAAGTACTTTCATTTCTTTGTGCTTGTGATTAGAAGAATTTTATGTGCGTTTTCAAAAAACTAATAAATCTAAGCTATATGTTCTGATAAATTCACATTTCTATACCTACAAAAATCTCTCCACTCGAAATATAGGGGTCTCCCTCTTAAGCAGACATTATTATGATATCTTAACATACATTCTTAGGACTTACGCACTTGAGGAACAAAATCAATTACGACAAAAACTGTGGATTAAAGTTACGTTTTAAACAGTTAACGGTTCGATGCTGTTGATTTTTCAGTTCAACTGCGTAAGTCCTAATTCTTTTTTTTAGATTTTGGATACTTCCTTGTCCTGTTGTTAGGAGAGGTACTTGGTAATTTAGCAGTTGTATTCCATAAGTATTTTAAATAAAACTGGTTTTACTTTATCCACATGAATGAGCAGGGTCTTTCTGAGAAAGAGATATTTTCCTACTTGGAAGATGTAAAGTCAGAAGATACGGATTACTACAGGGTTTTAAGTTCAATGTGCACTCACCCGCACAGAATCGCGATTGAGGCTCACAGGCTATTTATTGAGGCTAACCTGGGCGACCTGGGACTTTTTGCAGGTGCCCACAGACTGGAACAAGAAGTTATCCAGATGCTGGGAGAACTTCTTCATGCTCAATCTGTTGAAATTCCTTCCGGAGATTCATGTGAGAGTTCGGTTTGCGGTTATCTTACAACAGGAGGCACGGAATCTAATATTCAGGCTATAAGAGGCATGAAAAACCTCGTGACTGAAGACGGGAAAAAGTCAGGTGAGATCCTCAATATAGTTGTTCCCGAGTCAGCTCACTTCTCATTTGATAAGGTCGCCAATATGATGGGGATTAAGGTTAAAAGAGCTCTTCTGGATTCTGAATTCAGGGTGGATATCGCATCTGTGGAAAGTCTTATAGATGCAAACACTATCGGACTCGTAGGGATAGCAGGAAATACAGAATTCGGACAGATAGATCCGATTGAGGAACTTTCAAAACTTGCTCTTGAAAATGAGATTTTCCTTCATATTGATGCAGCTTTCGGAGGGTTTGTGATTCCATTCCTTGAAAAGCCATATTCTTTCGATTTCAAAGTTCCAGGTGTTACCTCCATTGCAATAGATCCCCATAAGATGGGTCTTTCCACAATTCCCTCGGGTGCCCTGTTATTCAGATCTCCTTCTTTTATGGACTCACTTAAGGTAAATACTCCATATCTTACAACAAAGGCTCAGTTTACTCTCACAGGAACACGTAGTGGAGCTTCGGCCGCGGCCACTTATGCCATTATGAAGTATCTTGGACGTGAAGGATATAGAAAAAATGTACAGTACTGCATGCAGCTTACTGCTAAATTGGTCAAAGAATCTCGAAAATTAGGTTTCGAACCTCTGATCGAGCCTGTAATGAACGTGGTAGCCCTGAGAGTTCCGAACCCTGATCTTGTGCGGGAGCAGCTCCTTAAGAAATTTGGTTGGAACGTCTCAATTACTCGCAACCCAAGGTCTCTTCGCCTGGTCCTGATGCCTCACAACACATCCCGCGATATAGACGAATTCCTGCAAGATCTGAGAAAAGTAACAGCAGAACTTTAATTAACAGCAGAACTTTAATTGACAGCAGAATTTTAATTAACAGCAGAATTTAAAATCTTACTTCTTTCTTACTTACATAATTTCTTCGGTTTTTGCTCAACTGTTTTAATTTGCTATTGCGTATTAGTCGTGTCTCATCACGTACAAACAGATATGTATAATTATCGCCAAATAATAACTGAGGTCAGTTATCTTTATATCAGGTAATTTGATCAGGTGAATTTTTCAAGACGACTTTATGAGGGAAAGTTAATTAGAAGGGTTTAGAAGCAGAATTTAGTGAACTTACAAAGAGTTTAAGAGCAGAGTTTAGTGAACTTACTAAGAGTTTAAGAGCAGAATTTAGTGAACTTACTAAGAGTTTAAGAGCAGAATTTAGTGAACTTACGAAGAGTTTAAGAGCAGAGTTTAGTGGACTTATGAAGAGTTTAAGAGCAGAGTTTAGTGAACTTACGAAGAGTTTAAGAGCAGAGTTTAGTGGACTTATGAAGAGTTTAAGAGCAGAGTTTAGTGAAATTACGAACAGCTCCAGTGGAATTTATGAACAGAACTACCTATAAATTTTGACTCCTGATGAGCTGTGTTATTCGCGACAGTCTGAACCTGATATTTTAAGTTCAGATCTAACTTTACCTGATTTAGCGTTAACCTGATTTAGCGTTAGTTCATATTCAACGTTTAGCCGTCTTCTTAATACTATAAAAATGAAAATGGGGGTATTTACTTTATGAAATCGTCAGTGAAAATCGGGAGTGTTATGGGTATACCTATCAGGCTGCACATAACTTTTCTTCTCATATTACCCATATTTGCTTATGCGTTTGCGATCAACCCGCAACCTTTTGGTTTTGAAGGAGTTGAGCCGTCTATCACAAGATATTCGCTTTCAGTCCTGACTGCCATCCTGCTTTTTGCTTCGATCCTTGTACATGAACTTGCACATTCATATCTAGCAATGCGTTACGGGGTCAAAATTGAGAACATCACTCTCTTCCTTTTTGGAGGAGTGTCGTCTATGGAAAAGATACCCCGAAAACCTGAACAGGAAGCAAAAATGGCTTCTGCGGGACCCCTTACAAGCCTTGTAATAGGCTTAGTCTGTCTTTTAGTATACGGAAGTTTCATTTCCCCTAACCCTATGCTTTCTCAAAACCCGGTATACCTTGTTATTTGGATTCTTGGGGTTATGAACCTTATACTCGGGATCTTCAACCTGCTGCCTGCTTTTCCAATGGATGGGGGTAGAGTACTTCGCTCTTTCTACGCGAGAAGAATGTCCTATGTGAAAGCTACCCAGAGTGCAGCATCTGTAGGGAAATTTTTTGCTGTTCTTATGGCAATTTTTGGAATTCTCGTAGGCAATCCCTGGTTTCCTTTGATCGCGCTCTTTATTTATGTCGGCGCGTCTGAAGAGGAACGCTCTACTCGGGCTGAGGTGACACTTGAAAATATTAGGGTCAGGGATATTATGACCAGGAATGTGGTTTCAGTCAGTCCTTCCATGAGTGTGGACGACCTGGTCAAATTCATGTTTGAGAAGAAACATATGGGTTACCCTGTTATGGAAGGGGACAGCCTGAAAGGAATTGTGACGTTTACGGACATCCAGCATATTCTTCCTGTTGACCGCCCGGCGGCCCAGGTCTCGGATATTATGACCAGAGATGTTATCTCGGTATCTCCGGATGCGCAAGCCGTTGATGTCCTGAGACTTATGTCCTCTAAAAATATTGGAAGAGTTCTTGTTATTGATAACGGGTCGATTGTAGGAATACTCTCAAGAACGGATCTTGTAAGGACTCTGAAACTGAGGTCAGAGTAATTCTTAAACACTCTAGATTAGGGAGATTTCCGAGTAAGAAAATTCTTAAGTATAATTTATCAAGAGGAAATTATCAAAGAGGAAATTATCAAAGAGGTTTTACAGGGAGTTAGTCAAAAAGGACTTGTCAAAATAAGGTTTCATTAAGGTTTCATCAAAAGATATTTTTATCAAAAGATCATACTCTATTAAATTTTTCATAACTCATGTTTTACCAAATTGTATTGGAATATATTAGATAAGTTTATAAACAATTATATAAATTAAAAATTATAAATATTATGTATAAAACCTAAAGATAACAAAATATGAATCTAATAATAAAACCTGAAAGCAGCAAAATATAAATCTCTGGCAGATAATTACCACCAGTTAACTATCTGCTTATAGCTAAGTTTTTTTATAGCTTGGTTATTTTATGTGAAGAATTTAATTACTCATGCAATTAACTGCAGTCCTTTAAGGGACATGCTTTCACGCATCATCTTAACGTGTCGCAGCAGAGAGATTAACAATGAGCAAACCTGAAATTACAGATTCTCAGGACAAGGACCCTGACTACAAGTTTTATAGTACATCTCAGGAGTCAATAAGTTCATCTCAGGAGTCAATATATTCTATGGACAAACTTGTGACCGAATCCGCAGAAAACTCCACTTCTGTCGGAAAGTCTAAAATTTCTGGTTCTTCAATTAACATGCCGCAGGAAGAAAAAACTTCTGTGTCAGCATCCAAGATAGAACCCGATAAGCTTGAAACCAAGCTTGACATAAGTTCCGAAATTATTGCAGAACCTATTCCTGATTCAGCTTCCGAAGTTTCAATTCCTTCACCTTCTCAATTTTCGGATGCGCATCAGGCTGAATATCAGCCATCAAAAGTTGTGCTTATAGGAACCGCCCATGTCTCTGAAAAGAGTGTTGCCGAGGTCAAGGCCGCTATAAGGGAGCTGAAACCTGATATTGTAGCTGTCGAGCTTTGTAGGGGACGTTATGATTCCCTGAAGGGTAATGTGCAGGAAAAGCAGGTGCCTATCAAGGACATTCTTACTGAAGGCAAGGTTTACTATTACATGATTCACTGGCTGCTTGCCTATGTACAGAAAAAGATCGGCGACGACATGGGTGTAAGGCCCGGAGCCGAAATGCTTGCTGCAATCGAGGAAGCCGAGTCTACAGGAGCTAAAGTTGCCTTAATTGATAGGGATATTCAGGTGACCCTCCAGCGTTTCTGGGGAAAAATGAAATTCCTGGAAAAAGTCAAGATGATCTTTTCCCTTTTAGGTGGCTTAATAGGAATAGGAAAAGGAACTGACATAGACATTGATAAAATTACAGAAACCGACGTTGTAACTGGCCTCGTAAATGAACTTAGAGAATTTGCCCCAACTGCAGCTGAGGTTCTCATTGATGAAAGGGATGCATATCTTGCAGGAAGCATCCTTAAGGTTGCCGCAGGTGGAAACAAAACTGTTGTCGTGGTAATTGGAGCCGGGCATAAGCCAGGAGTAACTGAGTACCTGAAGAACCCGAAAAGCGTTCCTCCCCTGAATAGTCTTATGCAGGTTCCAAAGAAACGTATAGGTCTTGGAAAGATTGTTGGCTTTGCTTTTGTCGCCGTTATAGTTGGATTCTTTTTACTACTGTTGCTTTCTGGTGTTCCACTTAAACTCCTGTTAATAGCCTTCGGATGGTGGTTTATTATTACAGGAACTCTCAGTGCAATCGGTACTTTACTTGCAGGTGGTCATCCTTACTCAGTTCTGACTGCTTTTTCGGTTGCCTGGCTAACCACTCTGCACCCTCTTATTGCTGCAGGCTGGTTTGCTGGTCTTGTCGAAGCGAAACAGCGAAACCCTACTACTGCAGACATAAAAGCTCTGGCAGGAGTAGAAACCTTCAAGGAAATGTTCAAAAATAAGTTCATGCGAGTCCTCCTTGTCGCAAGCTTTGCAAACATAGGAAGTATGACAGGGACCTTCGTTGCAGCTTATGTCATGATGCATGTAACTGGCATTGACCCGAGAGATGTTTTACTTTCTGGGTTTAATGCAATTGGACTCTAAAGTCTTTGATATAATCTTTGATATCTAAAGTCTTTGATATAATCTTTGATATCTAAAGTCTTTGATATCTAAAGTCTTTGATATCTAAAAGTCTTTGATATCTAAAGTCTTTGATTTTTTTATATTCGATCCTATATTCTGTGATTATCATTACATAAGGGCTAAAATAGAAAATAAAAAAAGAATAGGCTCTTCGCTTTTTTGTATGGATTGAAAATAATTGTTTAGTTAGAAAGCATTAAGATCAAATATGAAAAAATTGAGCTTGAATGTGATTTTCAACAATAACTGTTTTCATATATCATATATGCTATTTTAATAACTGCTATTTTAATAACTGCTATTTTAATAACTGCTATTTTAATAACTGCTATTTTAATAACTGCTATTTTAATAACTGCTATTTTAATAACGGCTATTTTAATATTGCTACTTTAATATTGCTACTTTAATATTGCTACTTTAATATTGCTACTTTAATATGCTACCTTAGCATTTGGCATGAAAATTCTTGGCATGAAAATTCTTTCAACTACTTTCATTTCTTTGTGCCTGTGATTTTGAAGAATTTCATGTGCGTTTGAAGTTAAATGCAAGTTACCCACTCGAAGTAGCGACGAGCCAAGAATAGAGAAAAAAGTAAAAAAAGAAAAAGTTTTAGAGCTTAGAAGAGCTCATGCAGTTTAAACTGATATTTACCCAGCTTTCCGCCGTAGTTTCCTGCTGAGATTTTCTTAACGCCCGGAACAGTTACAGCGGCTTTAATTCCTGCTTTCATGGCAGCTTTTATGCTTTCTTCATCAAGCCCGTTGATGACTATTTCATAAACAGCATTGACATCTGCCGGGATTTCAGTGTTTTCAACCTTATCCTTTATGGAAGGGCAGAATTTTTCATTAGCAGTAGCTTTCAGGAACTTGTATTTGTTTGCTCCGGATTTGGATCCGCTGGATACAATGCCGCCAGGGAAGGGGGTAATTGTACCTTCAAGCTCTCCAATTGCATCAACAGCAACTTCGGCTGCGGTCAGGGCGGTCATCTGGGAGTCTCCGAAGATGAAAAAGTTTCCGCCTGCAATTCCAGCTACAGCTCCAATATTTTCCTCGTTCAAGAAGTCTCCTTCCATGATAGGAATTTTGTGCATCTTGCGGCCTTCAATCTGGACTTCTGACTCCATACCATCTCCGAAAAATCTGAGTTTAGCACCAATGGCAAACTGCTTTTCAGCCTCAGGTAGCCCGTTGAAAACTGCAGTTGTAGGGGCTGTGAGGACACATTGTCCAATTCTTTGAAGCAATTGTCCTTCCAGAGCTTCATATTTAAAATTACATATCTGAATGTAAACTCCAGGCCTGCCATCGGGAGTCTCACCGGGACTTGCTAATCTCTCAATTCCAGCTTCGGCAGGACACATTATAACGGATGTTGCAAAGCCTATAGCTTCAGTAGCTGCTACAAGGGCCCAGCGCTTGGTAGCAGCTGTTATGAGTACCCGTGCAATCTTGATCGGAAACGCTTCTGCATATGTATCTTCGATTTCTACTCCGTTGATTTCCATAAAAATCTCCCATTTGCTTAATTATTGTTATCTTGAAACTAGTATCTTGAAAATTTATTTATTGGTCACATGTTAACTCTGAATCGACATCTTTTGATGAAAAGCTATCAAAGATTATGCCAAAGAGTATGCTCAATAATTAAATTGCCATGACATTAGTTTACGAATGATCAGGTTTGGTTCCCTGTTTTCTAGTCTTCTATAAGCTTTCAGAACTTTTCAGATCTCTTACAGAATAACTGAGAATATAGTGTTTACTCAAAGGGTTACTCAAAGAATTTTAGAGCAGTGCTCAGAGTGTCATCTAAAGCGTACTTAATGTATCTTAATGTATACTTAATGTATACTATGGTCACGAGGCTAAATAATGCAACTTCCCAATGAGATATAATGATGTTTTTTTGTTGCAACAATTACAGGCATGACTATAATACGTACTTCAAGTGCACTCATGGTATTATCTAAAGTATAACTTAATTTGTTGCTTAAAGTATACTTAAAATATACTAAGAGTGTACTTAGGTAGACTCAGAGTAGGTATACTCAATGTGTCACTTTACCTTGGATCTAGCCTCAGATACACATTTAAAGTTTTATGCTACTTTTATTTCTTTTGCTTTATTAATGGAACTAATAATGTGAATTATAATATTTATATCAGATATATAATTTTGGCATGAAAGTTCTTCCAAGTACTTTCATTTCTTTGTGCCTTTGATTAGAAGAATTTCATGTGCGTTTTCAGAGAAAAGATGAAGAAACGAAAGTGAATTCAAAAATGAACAGTTTGAAAAAATGACTTGTTTTAAAAATCTGAATTTTAAAAATCTAAAATTATTTATCAATGTTGCTTCTTCTCTCAAAACAGTCCTTAAAAATAATCCTTATTAGGAGATCACCAGTAGAAGTATCAAGGGTTGCTGTACGTCCGTAATTTTTGCCGGTATCCTCGTGTTGTCTCCTAAAATTATTTCACAGATTCTAAACTGTACGAAAGTTAAATAGGCGATAAAGCAGCAGGTAGGCATAAGTCAAATGTTGAGTAATTCCAACTCATTTGAGTAAAGGAGAACGATCATATAAAATGAAGCAAGCTTGAAGTTGAAATGAAATAGTTGGGTTATCTGTATACATGATATAATTATTAAACTAAATTAAAAAAGTGAACTAATTTTGGGATAATACAAATTCCTCAGGTTCTTGATCTTCCATAAATTTCCTTTTAGATTTCCTTTATGTACAGGCGCTCTCTTGTATTATAAGATCTAAAGAAACTTGATGCAGTCTCAAGCAGTGTTTCGGACTTTCCTATTATAAAAAATCCTCCTTTTTCGAGAGCCCTGTAGAAACTAAGCTGTAATTGCTCTTGAATCTCCTTTTTAAAATATATCATTACGTTTCGGCAGACAATAAGATCAAAATGATCGATTCTGGGATCTGAAATTAAATCGTGGCGTTTAAATTGCGTTATATTCTTAACCTCGTCTATTACCTGATAATTATCTCCCTGTTTGAAGAAATAACGTTCTTTTGTGCCTGGATCAAGATTTTTAAGTGAATTCTCATTATAAATGCCCTTTTTGGCTTTTTCCAGACTTTGAATATCAATATCCGTCCCTATAATTCTTATTCTATACTTATTAAAGTCGTTTTTCAGGGTCCTGTGCAGCAGGATAGCAAGGGAATAGGCCTCTTCTCCTGCCGCACAACCAGCACTCCAGATGCGAATTGATCGGATAAATAGTCCTGATCTGTTTGTAACAAGAGAGGGAACGACATCTTTTTCGATTATTCTGAAGGTTTCGGGATTTCGGAAAAACTCACTAACATTTACAGTGAGAGCATCAAGAAGAAATTCGTATTCTTCCGGATCTTTCTTTAAAAGTTTCAGATATGCTCCATAACTCTCAGAATTGGTGGCGCGAACGCGCACGTTAATTCTACGCTTGAAATGAGCTTCCTTATAATGTTCACAGTTAAAGCCGGTGTTTCCACTAATAGTTCTCTTTAATAATTCAAAGCCCGGGTCTTTTTCTAGATTTTGATATGTTTTTATCCCTCTATTTATCTCTTTACTTTTCCCTTTATTTTTCTCTTTATTTATTTCACTATCATTTGCCTTTCTAACTGGACCGTTATCCATTTTTTCACCGGCAGTACTTTTATCCAGGTTTTCTTATCCAGGTTTTCTTATCTAGGTTTTCTTATCCAGGTTTTCTTATCCAGGTTTTCTTATCCAGGTTTTCTTATCCAGGTTTTTTCATCCAGGTTTTTTATCCAGGTTTTTTATCCAGGTTTTTTATCCAGGTTTTCTTATCCAGGTTTTCTTATCCAGGTTTTCTTATCCAGGTTTTTTTATCCAGGTTTTTTATCCAGGTTTTCTTATCCAGGTTTTCTTATCCAGGTTTTCTTATCCAGGTTTTCTTATCCAGGTTTTTTTCCAGGCTTTTCTATCTCCATTGATGCTTCCTACGTATCTCAAATAAGGGAGTTAACATCGATAATTAAAATGACGTTTCCGTCGCCCAGAATTGTTGCTCCTGCAAATCTTCCGGTATTGTCAAGAAGCTTACTTTTGAAGCTTTTTACTATTACTTCCTGTTTTCCAAGCAGCTCGTCTACGACTACTCCAATATATTGCCCGTGTTTTTCAACCATAACTACGAAAATATTGTTCTCGTTGTCATCATCAGGTAGCTGAAACTGCCTTCTCAATCTTAAAAGTGGAAGAATTTTATTGTCTATTAAAATGACTTCCTGTCCTTTGATATGCTTGATTTCCTGTGAGCTAACTTCAATGTTTTTCACTATGTTTGTGAAGGGAATTGCGTACTTTTCCTTTTCAACTCTTACCAGCATGGCCTGATAAACCGCAACGGTTAAAGGGAGTTTCAATTCGAACCTGGAACCAAGTCCAGGCTTTGACTCAACTTTTACAGATCCTCCAAGGCGTTCAACTCTGTTTTTTACAACATCCATCCCGATTCCCCTTCCGGAGATATCGGTAACACTATCAGAGGTACTGAGACCTGGAGTAAAGATAAGCTGCATTGCTTCCTCTTCCTGAAGCTGCTCCGCACTTTCTCTTGAGATAATTCCTTTCTTTAATGCAACTTTCCTGATTTCGTTAGTATCTATTCCACATCCGTCATCTTCTATTCTAATAAGGACAAAATTTTCCTGTCTTGAAGCTGTAACCAGTATAGTACCATTCTCTTTTTTCCCAAGTTTCACACGCTTCTCCAGAATTTCGATTCCGTGATCTACTGCATTTCTTAACAGGTGAACCAGGGAATCCCCAATTTCTTCGAGAATAGTTCTGTCGAGCTTGATTTCTTTACCCTTGATTATAAAATCAATTTTTTTATTTTGTACGCGTGCAAGATCTCTGATCATTCTGGGATAGATATAGGTAATATGTTCCAGAGGTACCATTCTTGCCTCGATCACTTCATCTTGCAGTTCTCTTGTTAGTTTATGAAAATCTGAAAGTGCAGCCTCAAGCTCCTTGGATTGCAGGTTGCGCGTAAGCTCGTTTATTCTGCTCTGGTTAATTACGAGCTCGCCCACGAGATTCATCAATTTATCGAGCTGCTCGGTACTGATTCTGGGGTTATGAACAATTTTCACTTTAGGATTTGATTTTGGATAAGCTGGAGTTTTTTCTTCTTTTTCTGGTAGATATATTTCTTTCGCGGCATTTTTTACTTTATTAGTTTCTTCAGTTTTTGATACTTCTTTATCTCTAATGTATTTTTTTCCGTTATCTTTTATTTTGCAGCCTTCTTCTCCACCTTCTTCTCCACCTTCTTCTCCGCCTTCTTCTCCGCCTTCTTCTCCACCTTCTTCTCCACCTTCTTCTCCGCCTTCTTCACTTTCTTTCTCTGCAGGCAGGGATTTATCTCCGGCATTTTGAATGGAAGCGTTTTCAGGAGAATCGTTTACTTCCCTTAAGGTTTTTAACACTTCGTAGACATCAGTATGGGACTCGTTTTTAGTCTCCCCATCTTTTTCTCTTTTTCCGGGCTTATTTCCCTCACTCTCACAGACATTTTCTAAAAGCTCCTCAAGGGCATCCACACATACCAAGAGAACATCAATCAAAGAAGAATTAAGTACAATTTGCCGTGTACGCAGTCTGTCTATCAAACTTTCCATTTCATGCGTTAACTCTACAATTTGTTTGAACCCCATAGTTGCGGCCATACCTTTGAATGTATGAGCTGCACGAAATAACGTATTCATCTGTTCCGCATTTTCAGGATCAGTCTCAAGCACCAGCAGGGAATCACTCAACTCTTTGATATATTTCTCAGACTCTGCCCTGAAAATGCCCATATATTTTGACATATCCATAATTTTCCCTGCTTTTTTGGAAGTTCAGATTTTCCTTTTTTCCTTTTTATGATTTTTCAACACAGAATTCAATGGGATTGAATTCTAGATTAGGTCTCGTATTCAATTATGGTTTTTAGTCTCTATTTCTAGTTTAATCCTAACATTTGTTTAGTTTCTATTTCTGTTCAGCTTTATACTCTAATTTTTTTCTTTTATTGATGTCCGGTTTTTCCAATTTCCTATTTCGCATGAACTCCAGATTTTCAAGATTAGCTTTTGCAGCTGCACGGGTTTTTCTGCAAATTTCTTCTGCAATATCTGGTATTCTCTGACTGAGAATCCCTTCAGGCTTCTTGATTACATCCACTGCTCCGTATTCAAAGGCTGTAAGCGTAATCTCCTTAGCTCTTTCCCCAGGGGCTGAAATCATTACAACAGGAGTTGGGCACTCTTTCATAACCCGCGCAAGAGTCTTAAGGTCGTCAAAAATAGGCATAACATTGTCTAGAAGAACGACATCAGGCCTTAATTTTTTAATTTTTTCAAGGCTGTCCTTTCCATTGAATGCCGTTCCTATAACTCTGAGATTCGGGTCCTGACTGAGAATATCGGAAAGGAATTTGCGAATTAAAGCAGAATCAGTCACTATAAGTGCGCGGATAGTCATCTCAAGCACTTTTCTTCAAATATAATATTTATTTTAATAGTTTTGTCTTTTAATAGTTCGTCTTTTGATAGTTTCGTCTTGTAATTTTTATTTAACAAAAGTCTAATTTGACATAATTAGTGCAGCTTCAATTGTTTTATTCAATACAGCTTCAATTGTTTTATTCAATACAGCTTCAATTGTTTTATTCAATGCAGTTTCAGTTAATGCAATTTGATTTAATAGTACTGATTTACAATCAGACTCAAATTGGATCTAATTCGGTTCAGCAATTTTTCTTATTACATCGAGCATTCCATCAGGCTCAAAAGGCTTTACTATAAAGCCCATAGCTCCTATTTTCATTGATTCAGTTATGAGGGCCTGTTGACCAATGGAAGAACACATTACTATTTTTGCCTTAGGGTCCATAGTAAGAATTTTTTGCAGTGCCTCTTTTCCATCCATATCTGGCATAATTATATCCATTAACACAATATCGGGCTTTACTTCGAAATAAATCTGAATTGCCTCTTCCCCATCATCTACCTCAGCAACAACTTCATGTCCGTGAATCAGAAGAATATCTCTAATAATCATCCGCATAAATTCGGCATCGTCCACGATCATAATTCTGGCCATTCATTTCCCTTCTTCCGTTCTTGAACAAGCGACAATATCGGATGATATTTACACTTTTATTTTTTGGAATGTTCGACACCTTATTTTTATCTCTGCAGAAGTTTGCCTTTTGCTTGCATATTCTGCACAAACCTATGCCATGAATCAAAGGACCTAATTCAAAAATTATTCAGGGTTAACATATGTAACCAGTACATTTTATTTGTTAAGACATATTTATCCAAATTGTGTAGAAAAATATATGCGAGACCTGCTATATTAAATTTTTTAATTGTCTTTATAATGTCAGAAAGCTGAAATTTATTTAGATTCTCTAGTTAATTGACATACTACTAAATTATTTGCAAAAGTTGTCCACTCTTTCCCAATCTTCAGCCGAGTTCCGGTTTTGATCTTCAAATTTAAATAATGCATTAATTATATTATGTTTTATAAATAAAGCGTTTCTCTGTTTGTTTTAGATTTAATCTGGGATTAACTTCCGTTCTTTTCTACCACAGTAATACCCAAAACGAACCCTGAATTTAAATAAATTATTTTTATCACTATTTATATATTGATAATATGAATCTAAATCTAACAAATAAATTTATATTTTCTTAAACTTCATATATTATTGTAAATTGAAACTAACCTCGGGAAAATTTATAGGCCTAAGGTATACTTGTTGAAGATAGAATAATATCTCCATAACTTTATGGCCCTGGTTTTAGGGAAGACTAAGGTATACATGTAAAGATACAAGGAAAGATTTTCATTTTACATTTTCTTGTTTCAGACCTTACTTAAAAAATTCATTATTCACTAGTGTCGAATCAACTGCAAAATGTCGCATAAAATCAATTACAATTATTCGGAATCAGTGAATCCTTGAAAATTGACGCGACACTAGAAAACTCAATGCGTTAGAAAACTCAATGCATTAGAAAACTCAATGCATTAGAAAACTCAATGCGTTAGAAAATCCATTACTTAGCATTTATTTGACAAAATTTCATTTATAATATCTTGTTTACAAAAAAAATCTCGTTTATGAATCTTATTTACAAAAAGTTCAGCTTACAAAATCTTCAAGCAACCCCCCTTAGGAGGAGATTTGAGTGCCTGAAATCCTGATTGTTGAAGATAACTTACTTAATCTGACTGTTGAAGCAGACTTACTTAAGTCCTTTGGACATGAGCCAAAAAAGGCGAAAAATGGTTTTGAAGCTCTTGAAATTCTCAATAAAGCAAAAATTGACCTGATATTGCTTGATATGGAACTTCCGAAAATGCACGGTCTTGAATTGCTTCAAAAAATAAAACTCAACCCTGAAACTCGGGGTATAAAGGTAGTTGCAGTCACAGGTTACTCTGATCCTGAATGTAAAGAAAAGTTCCTTAAGGCTGGATGTTATGCTGTTCTTGCCAAACCCATAAACTTTGGCGACTTTGGCTCACAGGTCGAATATTTTCTTACAATAGCGGACTCTTGAAGATATAATATAGGATTTACGCAGTTGAACCTCAGATTTACGCAGTTGAACCGAAAAATCAATAGCATCCAACCGTTAAATGTCTAAAATGTGACTTTAATCCACAGTCTTTGCCGTAATTCATTATGTTGCTCGGGTGCGTAAGTCCTATAACATATATGTGAAATTAAAAAGACAGTTTCAATATATATGCAAAAATAAAAAGACAGTTTCAATATATATGCAAAAACAAAAAGACGGTTGCCTAAAGATCAGACTTGGTAGACATCTAAAGAGATATTGAGTGAAACTGGGTTAAAATCACAGAAAATAATTTTCTATCATGTTCTCTTTTTTAATATATCAAAAAATTTATCAACTCTTAAATAGTCTGTATTGAATAATTTTTTGGGAAGATCAGGCAGTCTTCATAGAAACATTCCCCCATTTACCTTTCCTTGCGGATACTACTGATATTTTAACAGCCCATGAAGATAGAAGAGGTATAGAAGAGGTATAGAAAATGTATAGAAGTGGAGAAGCTGAAGGCAAGGGTGAGAAAAATGTATAAAAACACAAAAATAGGGCATCTAGTCATAGGCTTTGCTCTTCTTCTGATTTTGATTTTCTTTGTTGGGTACACAGGCTATCATGGTATGAACGATGTTGAAAAGAAAAGCCGGGCCATTCAAAACATGACCTTTATCACAAATAATATGCAGGAAGCCCTGGAAGCTCAGGAAAATTATGTTATTTATGGTGATCCTGTTTATAAGGAAGACACTTACAAACACCTTGATCTTATACCCACACAAGCATCTATATCCAAAGAAATATATCTCGGCTACCTTGATCCTGTAAACCAGGACCGAATGGATTCTATCCTTAAAAATTCTAGTGAATTCAGGGAAAATTTTGATAGCTATGTTAAAGCAAACGATGAAGAGATAGCTCTGAGAACCGATATTGACTCAAATGGAGAGCTTATTTTACAGAAAGCAGATGAACTTTATCAAGACCAGATGTTTCAATATCAACAATATGTAGAAAACGGTTCTTCAGGCGAAGTTCTCCAGCAAAAATTATCCAATGCTCAGGAAGCTCAGAAAATCAGCATACTTGCAATGGACGCTCGAAACCAGTACCAGAATTATATAATTACTTCCGAAGATCAGTATGCGGAAAACTTCTATCAGCTTATGGAGAATATAACTGAAGTTACCAAGAGTTTAAATCAGCAGATGGTAAAACCTGAAAACCTTGAGCTTGGAAACACAATAATTGCCAACGTCAAAGAAAGCCGTAATGACTTTGATCGCCTGACGATTCTTAAACAGAAACAGGCGATTGATGTGAAAAATATGGCAACCATAGCTTCACAGATTAAAGGGGATGCTGAAGCCGCCAGTGCCGACCAGAAAGAGAAGCTCAACACTCTGATCGTAAATTCTATAAATAAAATATTTTTCGTTACTCTTCTTTCAATACTTATCGGTGCTTTACTTGTTTTTGTGATTTTGGACCTCTACAGAAAACCCATATACGAACTGCTCGAAGCGGCCGAGAAAATTTCTAAGGGAGACCTTAGTGTTGAGATTAAAGGAAATTCGAGAAGCGAAATCTCTCAACTATCACAAGCTTTTAAATCAATGGTTGAAAATCTTCGGAGCCTAATAAAAGGAATTCAGGAAAGTTCGGTTCACCTTTCTACACTTTCAGAAGAAATGTCTGCTTCTTCTGAGGAAGTGGCTTCAGCTTCAAGGAAAATTTCTGACACTGCAACTGAAATCTCAAACGGGGCTGAAGTGCAGAGTACAAAAATAGTGGATATAACTCATGCAATGCAGGACATGACACACAATATCCAGGAAATTGCGGAGAATACCCAGAAAGTTTCTAAAAATACGAATCTTGTCAATAACTCTGTCAATAACATCGGAAACGCCTCAAGAGAAATCCTGGTAAAAATGGACCGTATTCGCTTCTCTGTTGATGAAACTAAGGAAGTGATAACGGAGCTTGACTCCAAGTCTCAACAAATCAATGAAATTGTAACTCTTATTACCAGGATTGCCGATCAAACAAATATGCTTGCGTTGAACGCTGCAATTGAGGCTGCACGCGCTGGCGAGCACGGCCGGGGTTTCTCTGTTGTAGCCGATGAGGTCCGAAAACTTGCCGACGAATCCGGTCGTGCTGCTAATGACATTTCCAGCTTAATCGATGAAATAAGAAACAGTATCAGTGAAACCGTGGAAAGTATAGAGGCCAGTAAAAAAGATGTACAGGCCGGTTCCCTGTCTGTTAACAACGCAGTTGAAATGGTTGCAGGGATTGTAACTACAATCAATGAAATTACAAATATGGTAGAAGATGTTGCAGCTGCTACAGAAGAACAGTCTGCATCTATTGAAGAAATCACTTCCACTCTGGAGGATATTTCCTCAATTTCGGAACAGTCCGCCGCAGGAACCCAGGAAACTGCTGCAGCTCTCGAAGAGCAGAGCGCTTCAATGTCAGAGCTTGCTAACATGGCTAGCGATCTTTCTTTGCTTGGGGAAAGAATGAAAACAGCTACGGAGAAGTTCAAATTTGGTGACTTAAAAGAAGGATCAGAAAACATGTCAAGTTAAAATTTTGGAGTTAATTTGAGGAATTCAAATGTTTGAAGAAACATCAGATGAAGGTTCAGGATTTTTGGAAGAAAATCTTCGTTTAGTGACCTTTGAACTTTCAGGTGAAGAGTTTGGAGTAGATATTATGCAGGTCTCCGAAGTTATTCCAGTTCCGAGGATCACCCGCATCCCTCAGGCTCCAGAATGCGTAAAAGGGCTCATTAACCTGCGGGGAAAGATTCTCGTGGTGATAGACCTTAACAAGCGGTTTGACTTCAGATCAAAAGAGACTGACAGCCTGTCTAGAATTATCATAGTGGAGGTTAAAGATACGGTCCTTGGAATGCTTGTAAATTCCGTAAAGGGGGTCATTAACCTGCCACCTTCTTCAATTCAACCGCCCCCTGAGATGATCAAATCAAAAATCAATACGGAATACCTGGTAGGCGTTGGTAAAGTAGGGAACAGGCCTCTTATTCTACTAAATCTTTCAAGAGTGCTTGGAGAAGAAGAAATCGAAGAACTCAGTGAGCTCTCTTCTCCTGATGAGGATATTTCAACTGAGTAAACTGGCTCTACTAAAGTTGAAAGTGAATAGGGATGGAGCTGGAATATAGAGAAAATATTTAAACTGGGTAAACGGTGGTGTCCTCTTCAAATTCAATGGAGATTATTTGGTTGATATTATTTCCAAAGTGCTCGTAACGTATTTTTCAGGCCCTTTTGTTCCGATCCTCAGTGCAACTGGAGCTGACGTGCGTTTCTTGCACAAAAACGCAAGTATTTGTCATAATGAATACTTAACCATGTCAATATCAACCATATAACACTGGACGACCTGCATTTATTATGCAGCTGTTTTAAGCGCTTTGTGGTTGTTTTCAGGAAAAACGAACATGATATTCTTTGAATACATGCACAAAGAAATGAAAGTACTTGAAAACACTTTCATGCCAATGAGTAAAAAAGAAAGACTCAAAAAATCTATGCAAGGAATGTCAATTCACGCTGACTGATTCCACTCTGACTGATTCCACTCTGACTGATTCCACTCTGACTGATTCCACTCTGACTGATTCCACTCTGACTGATTCCACTCTGACTGATTCCACTCTGACTGATTCCACTCTGACTGATTCTTTTTTGGAAAATCCGAAAGTCCTGATATTTGCATCCGTGCACATAAATTTTAAGTAAAGGTTATATCTACTCTGAGGAAAGAACGGCAGTGTAGCGAAAGTTCAGTTCAATTCAAAAAAATATTGATAAAAGAGGCTCCTATTTTAAGGTTTTAAGCTCATTAGATAATTATAGTATTCATTTATATAGGTAAAATTAAATAATTAGTTTAGGACTCTAGTAATCATATACTTATATCATTATATGTTCAATTCATATTACCTTAAGCATCCTGTTCATATCAGTATACTTATTCAGTCAATATTAGTATCTTTATTCAATTAAACCAGTAAGACATTCCGGGCCTTTTCTCAGAAATGCCAATTTATTTGAAAGCAGGATTACTATGGACTGACCCATTTATAGATCATTTCATAGATTGTTCCCAGGATCGTTCCCAAAATGAAATTTTTGTCCCGCAAACAAGGGAAAATATTCAGGCTCAGATTGTCAGTTAATAAAGAATTGCATGCTAAACGAACATGATATTCTTTGAATAACATTCACAACTAATGAAAGTGCTTGCAGATGGCAGCATTTTCATGCTAAATATTTAATAGGGGATTTTAACCAGCCATGAAGCAGAAAAATCCAGAAAAAGCTCCTGAAGTTGCAGAAGAAAATTCAAAAAGAACTCTTGAAGACCCTTACGGACGGAAGGTTACAGGACTCAGGATATCAATAACTGATAGGTGTAACCTTTCGTGTATGTACTGCCATAATGAAGGTGCAGATTGCTGTACCTGCGGCCCGGTAGGACACGAAATGAAACCGGAATTAATCTGTGGAATTGTTAAAGAAGCTGCAAAATTCGGGGTCACTAAAATAAAATTCTCAGGAGGAGAACCGCTTTTTCGAAAGGATTTCGAAGAAATCCTTACCTGCCTTCCTCCGTTAAAAGAAGTTTCTGCGACCACTAACGGCATTCTGCTTGAAAAACGAGCAAGAGCCCTTAAAGCTGCGGGCCTGGACAGGGTAAATGTAAGCCTGGATTCTCTCGTTCCTGAAAAATACGAAAGAATTACCGGAGCGCCCCCTGGCTCACTTACGAAAGTTATCAGAGGTATTAACAGTGCAGTTGAAGCTGGGCTGACTCCTGTGAAGCTGAATATGGTACTCCTTAAAGGCATAAACGATGATGAGATTAATTCTATGATGGAGTTTGTCCGGCCTTATAATGGAATGGTTATCCTGCAACTAATCGAGCTTATGGATGTTGACCCCAGGCTTTCAAAGTACATGATTGACTCGAAAGCTCTTGAAAAGAAGCTGGCTGAGAAAGCAAGTGAAATCAGGATACGACACCTGCACCACCGAAGAAAGTACATTATCGATGGGGTAGAGGTTGAATTCGTTCGTCCCATGGACAATTCGGAGTTTTGCGCCTACTGCAGCAGGCTGAGAGTCACAGCAGATGGGAAGTTCAAGCCCTGTTTGCTGGTAAATGACAACCTTGTGGATGTCAGGGAGGCAAAAAGCCCTGATGAGATCGAAAAGCTGCTTAAGCTTGCAGTAAGCCGAAGGAAACCATATTGCATGCCTGTCAGTATTCCTGAACAGGGAGAAAAGGCTTAAAGAGAAAAAAGTAGATCCAGAGATGAATATAACAATAAGGAGGAAAAAAGTGAAGATTGAACTTTTAGTAGATGGGGCAAAAATCCCGATGAATGACTTTGTCCAGAAAATTGTATTAAACGTTATTAAAGCAATGGTAGAAACGTTGCATAATATAGATAGCGAATGGAAGGAAATTTCCATTCATATCGAAAGAGATGAACTGAACGAATAAAAAGGGCTTTTTTGGACAAAAGAGAGTTAAAATCTCTCAAAAACCAAAATTTCCTCTTTTCGTTTTTCGTTTTAGGTAAATTTCTTCTTTTCGTTTTTCGTTTTGGGTAAATTTCCTCTTTTCGTTTTTCGTTTTGGGTAAATTTCCTCTTTTCGTTTTTCGTTTCAGGTAAATTTTGAATCATTACATTTCTTTTCTTCTGCCGTTTTGTAATTCAGATTAACTTTTGGAACTCTCAGCCGTTTAAGGTTCCAGATAGTTTTCCAAATCGGAATAATTTGAAATCCAGAGTTGTCTGGAGATATTTAGAGATATTTTTCGATTTCTGAGAACTCTATCCTGGCAGTTGAATCCAGGGAAATCGGAGTTATTGAAACGTATCCCTTCTGCATGATAGCGTGCACATCAGTCCCTTCTTCTTCCTCCCGGATAAGGTCGCCTGCAATCCAGTAATAGGGTCTGCCTCTTGGGTCACGCCTTTCTTCGACACCCGTTTTAAAGATTTTTCTTGCAAGGCGGGTTATCTCTATAGGAGTATCTTCTTCAGCGTGATAGGGGATATTTATGTTCAGAAGATCCACATTTTTCGGCATGCCATACTTCAGGACGTTTCGAGCCACTCTGTTTACCACCTTAATTCCAGCCTCGAAACGCTCTCTATGGTAGTTCCTGGGATCATCGAATTTCTGTCCTTCATCAAGCACCTGCATGGAAGCAGCAATTGCAGGCACGCCGTAACTTGCAGCTTCAAGGGCTCCTCCTATTGTCCCTGAGGTGGTGATTGTATCCGTGCTTATATTCTCCCCGATGTTAAAGCCGGAAAGCACCAGGTCAGGCATTTCCTTAAGGATCGTGAAGATACCCAGAATTACAGCGTCCGTAGGGGTTCCTCCCACAGAGTAGGCAGGCATTCCTCCTGAATTTGTTTTCGTGATCCTTAGAGGCTCAAAGATAGAAATCGAACGCCCGACTCCGCTCTGCTGGACAGCAGGAGCCGAAATTGTAACTTCACCGAGGTCCGAAACGCTGTCAAAAGCAGCTTTCAAACCTGTGGAGTATACGCCATCATCATTGGTAACAAGAATTTTTGGAGCCATGAGTTTTCTCATAAGTTGCCGGATAATTTAAAATTAATGGAAAAAACGCATGACTTGAAAGTGCATGACTTGAAAGGATAATATCTCAAGGATATCTCAAGGATAATTTTAGGAAAAAATATTGTGGCAAAATAAAGAAAATACCACAAAAAAGTTAATTTAGGGGCTGCACTCTGGTATTTGCCAAACCCCGTTTTTTGAATGAGAAGAGTTTCCCTTTAAAGTCTGTTCTGGAGAGGGAATTGTTAGTCTTCGTTACTCTTCAAACCAAATTATTATTGGTTCAGAGGCAGTGTTATTATTCCAGAGGCGATATTTTAAAGGGTTCTTTATGACCTGACAGCAATTCTGTGATCTGACAACAGTTCTGTGATCTGAGAGCAATTCTTTAACCCGATGACATTTGAAACCGGTGAGGTATCAAATAATGACACTAAGTAAGTCATCAGGTGTTTAATGTAGCTAGAAGATTTAGATGATTAGTACCAATCCTCCTTCTTTCAGGAAGTCTTATGCAACTAACAATCAAAGCCTAATAGCCCAAACCTGAAAAGTGCTACACTTTTGCGATCTGGGGCTTCAGGTTTGCGATTTCTTTGTCGAGTTGCATGAATCCCGATCGTGTTAGGCACTTGCAATCTTCCTCCGAATGGCAATCTTCTTCCTAATTTTAGCTAATCACTGCCATCTCCTCACCGGGTTCTCCCCAATATTGACCCGGTAACCGTTTTTCTGGTGGCAGGCAGTTTTTCTTATCCGAAAGGAATTAGTCTACCTGTGCAGCTGAGTTGAAATATCAAACTCCGAACACAGTTTTTATGGTGTACACATAGAGGTGGTGAACACCTATAGCAAACATCATCACTCGTACGACCAGAAACTCCAGATTATGGAGCCAGTGAGTCGTCTCTATAAGTTTTTCCGAATGTAAAATTCTTTTTTCCTTTACGGATCTTACGATTTCTTTTAAACTCTTTGATAGCATTTTGTTAAACCCCACTCATAATGTATTCTATCTGATATTGTCTCAAAGCATTTCCTGTTAGAAAGTGCTCTGAGTATGTACTCTAAAAATCCAACGAGATCTCAAACAGGCACTTTATGTTCGAAAGTACCCTGCATAGTATACACTATCCGACGTGATCTCAAAGAGGCATCTTCATATCGAAAATGCATTATTTACCCCACCGACTCTAGCTTTAGAAGTTTGTGATATTAAAAGTTGTTGACCCTGTATGAGAGAATTTTATATGAGCACGCAAATAATAGTCAGATGCCCTGATTAACATTTTAGTCGATGGGCATGTGATAAAATCCGAGCATTGATGATGAAAAGAATCGAAACATAAATTCAAAGTAGATTATATAAGCTAAAGGTTGAGAAGATAAGGCAATAAAAAATGTTCCTAAGTTAATTTCCTGTGCCCTGCAAAACGGGATAGAGCGAAAAAACCCAATTAGGCGAAAGAAGAAGATTGGAGCGCCGCTTTCAGAATCAAAAATCGAATTTCAGCCGGTTATTACAACTTTGTTTTTATTTTTCTGCCGATTGACCCCGAAAATCCGATTCAACTTTAGTAACGATCCGCCTGCAAACCTCGTCCATTAGTTTCCAGCACTCTCCGACCTGCCAGTAGATTTCTTCTGCAACTTCCTCAAAGTTAACGTGCTCAGCAACGTGCCTAATCTCTTCTTTCTCGTCGATCATCTTAAGTGCCTGAACCGTTTCTTCCTCATCCATTAGCCCGACCTGAAAAGCCATTTTCATGCAGGACTTTGGTGACTCATAGACAAATCCTTCATGGACAAAGAGATAGTCTTTTACGAGTCTCCAGAAAATTTCGACGCTGCGCTTGAATCTGAATAAGGTGGCATCGCGGATTATTGGGGAGTAGGGCTCGGAGAGTATTTCTTGGAGAGAAATGAGGCATTTTGTTGAGAGTTTGAGTTTGAGGGTTAAGTTTTGCATTAACGATTCTTTGCTGTTCGTTTCCTTATAAGTAACTGAACCCCTGAAATTATGGTCTCATCATCACATTCGTTAAAGTTACTAAGAATAAACCTAGAGTCACCCAACCCAAAAACCCTTCAAACATAACCCATTTTCTGAAGTTATCTTTAGGATACCAATCACCGTATCCAACTGTAGTAAAAGTTACCATACTGAAATAAAAGCTATCCCAGAAGGTTACTTTTTGGTTCGAATAATTATTGTCCGATAATCTAGAAATACCAGGATTTGGCCAATTAATTTTAGGAATCAAGCTTAATAGAGTTTTAATCACTGGTTTTTGAGCACTTTCTGCATTTTCTCTATTATACCATGAAATAGTAGGAGAACCTAGATAAATAAAAGAGAATAACAAAACGATTAAACCACCTAAGTAAAACGCACGAAATGGTTTTACACCATATCCACAGGTAAACCACATTAGTATATCGCACCATTTTGAACCTTCTTTAGAAAAAGGAGTCCATAATTTTTCTGCTTGGCAGTGTTTTCTATATTGGTAGTAGGCAGCGTCTGCATCTTCGAACTGTTCAAGGCTTCGGAAGTTTTGTATTAACTTTACATAGGTTGGCCCATCAAAAACAAGTGAGTTCTCAAGCGAATTCCAACTAACCCGCATTTCTTTGAAATCAGTACCATTTAATGTAACTTCATTAAATAGAGTGCCTGAGAAATCGACAGCGTCATCAAAATTTGCCCATTGAAAGTCGGAAGTATTGCTAAAACTAACTTCCTTAAAAGAGGCAGAATCTTCAAAAGCAGAATACGAAAAAGAAGCAGAATCGCCAAAAGTAGAATACCGAAAAGAGGCAGAATCGCCGAAAGTAGCAAAAACGAAAGCGGCAGAATCGCCAAAAGTAGAGTCCGTAAAGTCGGTATAATCACCAAAGGTAGATTTCATAAAATTGGCAGAATCGCCAAAAATAGAATGCTGAAAAGAGGCAGAATCGTCAAAAGTACATCCCGAAAAAGAGGTAGAATCGCCAAAAGTACATCCCCTAAAAGAGGCAGAATCGCCAAAAGCAGCTCCTGAAAAATAGGCAAAATCGCCAAAAGTACATCCCCTAAAAGAGGCATAATTGCCAAAAATAGAATCCCAAAAATTGGCAGAATCGCCAAAAGTAGTAAAAGAGAAATCTGCAAAACTACCAAAAGTACATTCCAAAAAAAACAGCAGAATCACCAAAGGTAGTATTTCTGAAATTAGCTGTCGAAGAGCAATTTACTTTAGCAAAGGAGAAGGATTTAGTAAATAGACAGTTTGAGAAATCTAGATTATTTTCAAAAATTGAGTTACGGATTACGATGTTGCTTTTAATAATCTTTATATTTACTCCGTGAGATTCCAAATACCCTTCACTGTAGTAGTATCCAGATTTCAATGATTCATTATACTTTGGATTAGGAATATTTTCAAGCTTAATTTCATTTAAATTGAGTTCTCCAATTATGCGGCAATTTGTAAGGTTTACATCTTCTCCTTTTTCAATTTGATTTAAAATTTCACTGGCCTGGATTTCTCTATATTCATCTGCCAGACAGACTACTGGCATGGAAGTGAACACGAAAAATGATAACAAAGTCCAGAAAAACAATTTTTGGCATTTCATTTAACACATCTTTTGATATTTTATATATTAAATTTTGTGAAATTACTCGAGAGCGTCGTAAAAGTCCAGTTGATTCTATAAATGGGATAAATTAATGTCTAATAAGGTTGGTGTTTGCCTAAATTTCATGCGAAATCTTACAACCATATTTAAAGTCAACGTTCCAATTATCCAATTGTAGAATTGTTTTGACTTTTGCGACGCTCTCTACTCATATTGAAATTTCAAAAATTATGGAAAATTTTTTATCTCGACTTTTTGCAGTGTTATTGATTTCTTGATCTGTACCTATGATCATCTATAATACCCAACTTACCCCAGAGCAGTGCAAATTTAATATAATGATACCTTTATCCATCTAGTATTTCCTATAGATCAAAATTACAATTATCTGATATCCCCTAATCAATTTCACGAGGATTTTTAAAATGGACACATACGAGAAGGTATTCGAGCTGGCTAAACGCCGGGGGTTCTTGTGGAACTCTTTTGAGCTGTATGGCGGAAGCCGCGGATTTTATGATTATGGGCCTCTTGGGAGCACACTGAAGAGGCGAATCGAGCAGACCTGGAGAGAGTTTTACGTTATCCAGGAAGGGTTTATGGAAATCGAATGCCCGACAATCGGGATTGAGGACGTCTTCATTGCATCCGGGCACGTTGGAGGTTTTTCGGACCCTCTGTGCGAGTGCATGAACTGTAAAGAAGCATTCCGGGCCGATCACCTTGTACAAAACGTAATGGAAGCCGCAGGAACCCTGAGTGCAGAAGAACTCACCAGGGTTATAAAGGAAAACGATATCCGATGCCCGGAGTGCGGTGGAGAATTCGGCGACGCTTACGAATTTAACCTGATGTTCAAAACTACAATTGGACCCGGCACTGGAAGGCAGGGGTACCTAAGGCCGGAGACAGCCCAGGGTATGTTTGTCGATTTCCAGAGGCTGTCCCGCTTCTACAGAGACAAGCTGCCTTTTGGAGCAGTACAGATCGGGAAATCCTACAGAAATGAAATCGCACCCAGGCAAGGTGTAATCCGGCTCAGGGAATTCACACAGGCCGAGTGCGAGATTTTCGTTGACCCGCGCAACAAGAAACACCCCAATTTCGAGCGTTTTGCAGACAGAGAACTTGTACTCTATTCCCAGAAAGCACAGGAAAAAGGCGAACCCTTCAGGATGACTGTCCGGGAAGCTGTGAAGGCCGGAGTCATTGCACACGAAGTCCTGGGCTACAACATTGCACTTACCAACGAATTCCTGACAAAGGTTGGAATTAACCCTGCAAAACTCAGGTTCAGGCAGCACCTGAAAGACGAAATGGCGCATTACGCAATCGACTGCTGGGATGCTGAGATCGAGACCGACAGGTTCGGCTGGGTCGAGATTGTGGGAATTGCTGACAGGACGGACTATGACCTCAAGGCCCATGCAAGGGTTAGCAAGACCGAACTTTACGTGTATATCGAATACGACGAGCCGAAGATGGTAACTCGGTTTGTTGTAAAGCCGAACATGGGCAAGCTCGGGCCTCTCTTTAAGGGCAAGGCAAAAGCAGTTGCAGATGCCTTAAAACAGCTTTCCGAAGAAGAGCTCTCAAAGGATGAGATCAAAGTTACCGTGGACGGGGAAGAGTTGACAGTCAGTTCGGATGCAGTGGACTTTGCAGAAGAAACCGTTAAAGTCAGCGGAGAAAACGTCATCCCTCACGTAATCGAACCTTCCTATGGAATCGACAGAATCTTCTATGGCATCATGGAGCACGCTTATGACGAAGAAAACGTGGCTCAGAAGGTTGCCGAATCAGGGCTTAAAGGCTCGGAAGAAGCTGAAAATGAATCCGAAGCTGGAAAGGGAGAAGGTGAAGCTGAAGGAGAAGAGGAAGCAAGGCTTGTCATGCACTTTTCAAGTGCAGTTGCCCCGGTACAGGTTGCAGTCCTCCCACTCCTGACCCGTAAAGAGCTTGCAGACCCTGCAAAGGATATCATTGTAAAACTCAGGGAAAAGACCCTGCTTGTCAATTACGATGATTCCGGAACCATCGGGCGCCGCTACAGGAGAAATGACGAAATTGGGACGCCTTACTGCGTTACTGTAGACTACGATACCCTTAAAGACGGGACTGTAACTATAAGGGACAGAGATTCCATGCGCCAGATCCGGGCTCCAATCCAGGGGATCGAAAATGCGCTCTACGAACTTATTTACAGAGGCAAAACTTTCGAATCCGCAGGCAAGCCTTTTAATTTCTAAATATTAAAAACTGTAAGTTCCTGAGCTGTGGGCTAAAAAGCCTGCAGCAAATTTTTTAGTTGTTTATGTTTATTACAATTGCCTGAAATATGAGTAAATTAATTTGAAAAATTTGAAATTGATATATCTGAAATAAATGATCCTGAAGTAAAATGAACGAGAGTCTTTTTTCTGAGAAACCGGGGTTTATGAAGCACCCGCTGATAAAATCCGATACCGTTGAGCAGAGGCTTTATCAGTTAAATCTTGCAGGAAAAGCCCTTGAAGGATCAAGTCTTGTTGTTCTTCCTACAGGGCTTGGAAAAACCGTTATAGCTCTTTTTGTAATTGTTTCCAGACTTCAGCGGTTCGGGGGAAAAGCCCTGATTCTTTCTCCAACAAAACCGCTTGTTGAGCAACATGCAGCTTTTTTCAAAAAAGTAATGGCGCTTCCCGAAGACGAAGTTCTCACTTTTACTGGCAGTATTGCACCTGCAGAGCGTGAAAAACTCTGGGCTCAGGGGAAATTGATAGTATCCACCCCTCAGGTGATTGAAAACGATCTCCTAACAAAAAGAATCAGCCTTGAAGATGTAACCCACATCACCTTTGATGAAGCCCATAGGGCAGTAGGAAATTATGCTTACACTTTTATTGCGGAAAAATACTTCGAGAGCGCAAGAAACCCTCATGTGCTCGGAATTACTGCAAGTCCTGGCAGTTCGGACGAGAAAATCTCTGAAGTATGTCAGGCTTTACACATTGAGAATGTCTCGGTGAAGACTGAGAAAGATAAAGATGTCCGCCCTTATGTTCAGGAAAAAGAAATAGAATGGCTTCAGGTCCAGCTTCCCCCCGAAATGGCCGAAATCCGGAGTTATCTGGAAAAAATCTTTGATGATAGGCTCGTAACAATAAGAGGCCTGGGGTTTTCACCAGGTAGTGGGAAGTACGTCTCCAAAAAAGATCTTTTGCTTTTCCAGAAGAAATTACAGGGTGAAATTCGGGTAGGAGGAGATCCTGCTGTTTTTACTGCGATGTCGGTGCTTGCTGAAATGGTGAAGGTGAACCATGCTGTGGAAATGATTGAGACTCAGGGACTTGAGCCTTTCAGGAAATACCTGGAGAAACTTGATGCTGAAGCCTCTTCAAGCAGTGCAAGCAAGGCTTCAAAAAGACTGATGGACGATCTCTATATGAGAAAAGCTCTTTATAGAGCAAAGGAATGCGAGGTCGAACATCCTAAACTAGAGCTTGCCCGGAAACTCGTATCCGAACAGCTAAAAGAAAGCCCTGATTCCAGGGTAATTGTTTTTACGAATTACAGGGACACAGCAGAGATAGTAGTAAATGCCCTATCAGAAGTTCCAGGAATTGCCCCTATCCGTTTTGTAGGGCAGGCCTCGCGCCTTAAAGACAAAGGGCTTACGCAAAAACAACAGGTGGAAGTTCTCGATAAGTTTAGAGCAGGAGAATACAACGTACTTGTAGCTACCTCAGTTGCTGAAGAAGGTCTTGATATCCCTTCCACAGACCTGGTATTATTCTACGAGCCCATTCCCTCGGAAATTCGGAGCATCCAGCGTAAAGGCAGGACAGGCAGGCAGCATAAAGGTAGGGTCATTATACTTGTGACAAAGGGTACACGCGACGA
The DNA here is from genome assembly GCF_000969945.1 of Methanosarcina sp. Kolksee. Classification (NCBI taxonomy): domain Archaea; kingdom Methanobacteriati; phylum Methanobacteriota; class Methanomicrobia; order Methanosarcinales; family Methanosarcinaceae; genus Methanosarcina; species Methanosarcina sp. Kolksee. The sequence continues at coordinate 4,470,021 of NZ_CP009524.1, read as the reverse complement.
AGCCTATTACTGGAGCAGTAAGAGCAAGGAAAAAAAGATGCTAAACAGCATGCACGGGCTTGAAGCTCTTCTGGTCCCCAAAAACTCAAAGCAAGGTTCGAAACTATCAGACTTTGAGTCCGAAGCTTTTATTCCGGACTATGCACAAAATGAAGCTGAAAGTGAGACTAAAACAGGAAATAGGTTGAAAAATGCAGATGTAATGCAGGGAAATAAAGGCCCAATGCAGGAAAGCAGTGATCTGGCTGTAAATCTCAGTGGTTTTGTAAATAGCAGGGGCAAAGCTGTAGATGGCAACGTTTTTCCAGATAACAAGGATGCGGCTGTAGATAGCAGTAGTTTTGCAGGCATCGGAGGCAGGTCTTCAGATATTAGAGATTTAACTGTAGACAGCGGGGAGTTAACTGTAGACAGCAGAGATATGGCTGCAGGCTCAGACTGCAACAGGGCGAATGAAGAAATTAACGAAGATAACCGTGGGGTCGGGAAAGAAGAAAATAGCGGAGAAGAAAATAGCAGAGAAGAAAATAGTAGAGAAGGAAAGAGCAGAGACGAAAAAAGCAGAGAAGAAAACGTAAAAGAAAGACAAAAAACCTTTGTCTATTTTGAAACTCTTTCTGGAAAGAAACCTGAATCCGCACCCGAAACTACTGCAGAAGCATCCAAAATAGAAATCAATCCCGAATCCCTGAAAATGGTAGTGGACTTCAGGGAAGCAAAAAGTGGGGTTGCAAATGTTCTTGATAAGCTTGGAGTAGAAGTTATTTTTACCACGCTTGAAATTGGTGATTACGTTGTAAGTGACCGCCTTGCCGTGGAGAGAAAGCGCACGGATGACTTTGTAAACTCTCTTGTTGATGGAAAACGTAATCTTTTTGTGCAGTTATCAAACCTTACAAGAGTATATCAAAAGCCTGTTCTTATTATTGAAGGAACAGAACTTTTCACTTCAAGGCAAATAAACCCTAATGCTATTTACGGCTCCTTGATATCCATTGCTATTGATTTTGGAGTGTCGCTGCTATATTCAAGAGATGAAGAAGAAACTGCTGCAATTTTAAAAATGCTTGCAAAGCGTGAGCAGATGGAAAATAAAAGAGAGGTCAACCCTCACGGGAAAAAGTCAGCAAGTACCCTTATTGAGCAGCAGGAATACCTGGTATCCGCGATCGCAGACATCGGGCCAAAAGCTGCAAGAAACCTTCTTTTGCACTTCGGCTCAGTAGAGGCTATTATGAAAGCTGATGCTAAAGAACTAAAGAATGTAAAATTAATAGGGCCAAAAAGAGCAACAAAAATTAGAGAACTCATTGAGGCTCCCTATAAAGGATAAGTGACGGAAAAAGAAACGAAAAAAGAAACGAAAAAAGAAACGAAAAAGAAACGAAAAAGAAACGAAAAAGAAACGAAAAAGAAACGAAAAAAGTACGAAAAAATCAAATTTCTCTAGACTTCTCCTCTTCTACCCTTCCTCGTTCTCTTCTGTTCTTTATCTTTTTACTTTGTTTCCCTTATTTTCGTTATCTTTTTACTTTGTTTCCCTTATTTCATCATCGTTTTCTTTTTTCCTCTCTTTTCGTTACCTTTTGACTTCTTTTTTCTCTTTCTTCTCTTCTTTTCTTTTTCCTCTTACCTTTATAACTGCCTCAAGCGCTCTATAAGCCCAAGCCCTTTTCCAATTAGTTCTAAATCTTCTGCAATCCTGCGCGGGTCTGTTTCATCCTGAAGGGATTCTGCAACATTGACCATCTTTCTAAAGAGAAGGTCTTCCAGTACTTTTTGGTCTCTATGGACTCCGGCTACCTTTGATACTGTCGCGGGTTTTTCTGCTTTTTCTGAGGGCGCGGCATGGATTACAGGAGCTTCAGGACCTCTCGGGGAAGAAACTGCAGGACTTCGAGGAATTGTGGAAGCTCTAGAGATTGTAGAAGCTCTAGGAGCTGCAGGTGCTTTCCTTCCTGCTGCTTCTTTTTCAGGAGGTAATACAGGAGTTTCCTCTTCTATCGGCTCAAGGGCTTTTTCTTCTTCTTCGGCAGTTTCAGAGGCTCTCATTCCGAACCTTGATTTTTGCCTGTGTGCCTGGACTCTCTTCTTACTATCAAAAGAAGATTTGTCTTTTTCTGTAGACGGCGTGGGTTCCGGAGCCTGGACTTCTGCAGCTGGTTCCGGAGCTTCCTTCTCTTCCTGGACATCACATATAGGACAGATTACTCTACCCTGATAACGGAATTTTGGGGCCCCGCAGACTTTACAATGTTCAGCAAGCATTGTGCCCCCTAGTTCAAGGAAACGGGCTATTCGCTTTACTTTTTTATCTTTTTCAGAATCCATAGATCTGACCTTCCTCTGTTCACGGCTTCTTATGCATTTGCTTCTCACTTATTTTATAAAATTTTTCCTGTAACTCACTGTATTGAATGAAGCTAATTCATCCTGTGTAAAGTAGAAATCGGAAACAAGTACAGAATCACAATGGGTAGACTATAAGGAAATCAACCTTTAAAATCACCGATAATATTTTATATAACAAGCCTATCTTAGACTAATCTATACTATATTAGCTATATTAGCTCTAGTTTTTATATCATAATTGACTGCGAAGGTGATTCGAGTGTCATCAAATGATTCAGCAGAAGTTATAAAACAATGTCTTCAAGTCCTAGAAAGTATAACCAGTGACTCTTCAGTTCCTAGAAATATCAGGCGTTCCGTGAATGAAATTATGGACATACTGAACAACGAATCCGAACCTCTCTTTCTTAGAGCGGCATCAAGCATTTCCATTCTAGAAGATATAAGCAACGATCCTAACCTTCCTCTGCACACAAGAACTTTGATATGGAACCTCTCAAGTCAGCTTGAGACCATTCCTGTAGATGAGTAATTCTGTAGATGAGTAATACCTATCGATGAATAATATAGACATAGATTCTTAAAATATAAAAACAGAATTTGTATGGGGGCACATGCTGGGAACAGATAAGCTCCAAGAAAAACATCTCTCGAGATGATCCTGCTAAAAAATCCCGAACTCTAACTAATTCTAAAAAAAGAACTAAAAGGTAACAACCTTACTATTCTATTAGCTACCTCAAGCTGATTTTGGAATTGCCTTCTGGAAGTTAGAGGATATCGACAAGGAAAAAGCCCTTTTCCTTCTTTTTTATATATTTTACCGGAAACTGGATTAGAACTCTGGATCTTAAAATCGGATTATAAGTTGACTCAATAATGTAAGAGGACTGAATACAAAAGAACGTAAGAGGGCTGAATACAAAAGAATGTAAGAGGGCCGAATAGAAAAAATTGAGAAATATAGAATGGGAAAATAATAGAATAAAAATAGAAATTTAAGGAATTCTAAACTCAGATCTAACTCAGGCTATATAAAGGGAAGATTTAAGGAATTCTGAACTCAGCATACACAGGGAAATAATTTATATACAGACGTAAGATATTTGAAGGGAATTTCTTATATGAGATTTTAGAATTCTGGAAAACCTATAGAAAACATATAATAACTATTTTAGTTTTAAGTCGAAAATTAGTTTTTAGGCGGAAAAACTAATCGTGTAAAAGGCTAAGAAACATAAAGGGGGTATGAAAATCTTGCTTGAAGAAATCTCGGCCCGGATAAGAGAAAATTTTGATGCCAAAGACAGTATAAGGGAAGAGGGATTGAAGATTTCCCGGGAAGTTGTCAGGGAATGCAGGACAGCATCATTTGCTCTACACGACCAGAACTTTGAAAAGGCAGATAAAAGTATCAAAACTGCGGGACATGCGCTTGAGAAACTTGAAGCTCTTTTCGAAGGGCACGCTGATATTTATCATGCAGGCTTTGTAGAACATGCCCATCAGGAGTATTCGGAGGTTTCAGTCCTCAGGAGCCTGCTGAAAGAAGAAGGAGAAAAACTTCCCTCCCCTGAAGATTTAAGAGTCGAATATGCAGCTTACCTCAATGGGCTTGGGGATGTTGTAGGAGAGCTTAGGAGGCATGTTCTGGACCTTATAAGGAAAGAGTCCTTTGAGAAAGCCGAAGTGTTTTTAGGCATCATGGAAAATATCCATGCAGTGCTTATGGACTTTGACTACCCTGATGCCATAACCGGAGGACTCAGGCGAAAAACCGATGTATCCCGCTCCTTAATAGAAAAAACACGTGGTGATGTTGTTAACGCGATTGGCCAGAAAAAGCTTGAGACCGCGATGCGACATCTGGAATCCAAACTTTAGATAGCTTAGATAAAAGATGCTTAACATGAGCAAATCAGCATTTTTTGAACTGCAAAAGTCAAAGTTGGTCATAAAATGCAATTTACTAATATACAGCTTCCACTAATACACAGCTTCCACTTATACAGCTCATCCGATAACTATTAAACCGCTGATTATTTTATCAATTACTAGCCGTCTGGCAGTTTAACTGTTTAAACTTTGGAATCTGGAATTCCCAAGTTACTCAATTTAAAATTAAAGTTGATAGAGTTAGAATTTAAATTGATAGACTTAGAAGTAAAATTGACAATTTAGAATTATACATAACAGTCTCAGTATTAAAGTTGACAGTTTATAATTACACTTAATATTTACAATTGAACTTGACAGGTTCTAATTATTACTTAACAGACTTAGAATTCCAATAATATAGAATTCCAATAATATAGAATTCCAATAATATAGAATTCCAATAATCTATTCAAGAGGATATGCATGAAATTTGATCCGGAAAAAATAAAAAGGGACGCTAAAGAAAACTTTGACCTTACCTGGAACGAGGGCAAAAAGCTTGTCAGGACACCTACCCTGAACGAACGTTATCCCAGGACCACTTTGAAATATGGAAAAGCTCATCCTGTTTACGATACAATCCAGAAACTCAGAGAAGCCTATTTAAGAATGGGCTTTGAAGAGATGATGAACCCTCTTATAGTGGACGATAAAGAGGTACACAAACAGTTCGGAAGCGAAGCTCTTGCAGTCCTGGATCGCTGTTTTTATCTTGCAGGCCTGCCAAGGCCGAACGTTGGAATTTCCGATGAGCGCACCGCAGAGGTAAAAGAGATTCTTGGGGATATCGGCGACGATGGAGTAGAAAAGATAAGGCAGGTTCTCCATTCGTATAAGAAAGGAAAGATAGAAGGAGACGACCTTGTGCCCGAGATTTCAGGGGTGCTTGGAGTTTCGGACGCCCTTGTTGCAGATATGATTGACAGGGTTTTTCCGGAATTTAAAGAACTTGTACCCCAGGCAAGCACAAAGACACTCCGCAGCCACATGACCAGCGGCTGGTTTATTTCTCTCGGTGCCCTTCTTGAAAGACAAGAGCCTCCCTTCCACTTTTTCTCCGTAGACCGCTGCTTCAGGCGAGAACAACAGGAAGATGCCTCAAGACTCATGACCTACTACTCGGCTTCCTGCGTAATTATGGATGAAGATGTGACTGTGGACCATGGGAAAGCCGTTTCAGAAGGACTCCTTTCTCAGTTTGGATTTGAAAAATTCCTTTTCAGGCCTGATGAGAAACGCAGCAAATACTACATTCCTGACACGCAGACCGAGGTGTTTGCTTTCCATCCAAAACTTGTGGGCTCTAACTCAAAGTATTCTGATGGCTGGATCGAGATTGCAACTTTCGGAATTTATTCCCCAACAGCGCTTGCTCAATATGATATTCCGTATCCTGTAATGAATCTCGGTCTTGGAGTGGAAAGGCTGGCAATGATTCTTCATGATGCACCCGATATCCGCTCTCTTACCTACCCACAGATTCCACAGTATACTGAATGGGAAATGTCAGATGGTGAACTTGCAAAACAGGTTTTCGTAGATAAAGTACCCGAAACTCCTGAAGGACTTGCGATTGCAGATTCTATTGTTTCCCAGTGCGAACTGCATGGGGAAGAACCAAGTCCCTGTGAATTCCCTGCCTGGGAAGGAGAAATTTGCGGGAGGAAAGTAAAAGTTTCCGTAATTGAGCCCGAAGAAAATACAAAGCTTTGCGGACCTGCAGCTTTTAATGAGGTTGTGGCCTATCAGGGAGATATTATGGGAATTCCAAATACCAAGAAATGGCAGAAAGCTTTTGAAAACCATTCTGCAAGGGCGGGAATTCGTTTTATAGAAGCATTTGCAGCCCAGGCTGCCAGGGAAATTGAAGAGGCTGCCCTGTCAGGAGCAAACGAGCATATAGTCAGAGTAAGGATTGCAAAAGTTCCATCGGAAGTCAACCTGAGAATAGGCTCTGTTGCCCAGCTTTATATCACAGGCAAAAAGAAAAAAATAGATATGAGAGGCCCGGTTTTCACATCTGTAAAAGCTGAATTTGTGTGAAAGCCAGAAAAGCGGGAAGGCCAGAAAAAACAGGAGCAAATTATATGCACACCGACCAAAGCCCTTTTTCAAAATATCCGGAGCTCAGCCGGCTGATGGAAATCGGCGAGCCTGTATGTGTAACCTTCGAAACAGAGCACGAAATTGGGTACAAAGTCGGGAGTAAAGTAGGGCACGAAACTGAAAAAAGGCGCGAAGCTGAAAAAAGTATTGAGGGAAAAAGCGAAGAGATAGTAGCTGGTACAGGAGACGAAAAGTTTCCTGAAAAATCCAATTTTCTTTTTTGCGAACTTGTGCAGAAAGCCCGTATGGGAGAAGCGTTCCTGATTTCAGGACAGAGTTGCTCTCCGGGAGATTATGTGCTGGGATTTTCTGAAAAGAGCCCTGCAGCGTACTACCTGAGTTCCGGAAGATATAAAAACTCGCAGGCTGCGGAAAATGCAGCTTTATCACTCCCTAGATTGGAAAAAAAGTTTTGTTTTATGAGAATCGAGCCCTTATCTCTGAATAAAGGTCGTTTTGATGTGCTGATTCTTTTCCTGAAACCTGAAAAAGCTATGCGCATTGTTCAGGCAAGTGCCTACTCGGAAGGAAAAAGGGCAGTAATGGATACAATGGGTGCAGCTTCAATCTGCGGAGACTGTACAGTGTTTGCATACAGGGAAGGTATGGGTCTATCTTTCGGGTGCAAGGGATCAAGAAAACACAGTGGATATGCAGATTTTGAAATTCCTCTTGGGCTTTCTTTTGAAAAAGCATCTGAAATAGAAGGAATTCTCTCAAAACTTCCGGAAACGAGGGAGTAAAAAGTTAATTCAAGAATTCTCTGGTTTCCAAGAGCAAATAACGAATTATTTCAGTCGAATACCCCGCTAGCTTGCTGCGGGGATGGAAACTTCCCCGGTAACCGTTGATGACTATATAATTATCAATTCCATTTTTCGGTTGTTAACTTCTGCTCAAACTAAACCGTTTAGGGTTACTATTTCCTTTGACGGAATTTCGAGCGGTGGCGCGAACATACCCCGTTGCTTGCAGCGGGGTGCGCCAGCGCAACTTTGATTGAAACTATATGTGCCTCTATACCTGATAGTCTTCCAGAAATCAGGAAGAAAAACCCATTCTGGAACTCGTAAGAATCTCATTCTGGAACTCGTAAGAATCTCATTCTGGAATTAGTAATCTGACTTCCACTTTTTTAAGCGCATAAATTATATATTCGGCAGGTCGACACATCAATTACAGTAAAATATCTTTTCCAGACCGGGTGGTGATAAGTTTAGTTCACTGCAGCCGGGATAATACATTCTTTAATCAATTTCCACCTGTCAAGAGGATTAATAATGAATTCTGATGCAATTGCTATGATCAGGTCTTTTTCTGGAATACAACAAATAACATTACCACCGTCTCCCAGTGCTAAATATGCAGAAACTCCGTCTTCTTCGCGTAACCACCACAGATAACCGTATTTATTGAGGTTCATAGCTGTTGATTCGTCAATCCATGTCCCGGAAATAATCTGATTATTGTCCCAGATTCCATGGTTAAGATATAGAAAACCGAAACGTGCCATATCACGGGGAGTCAGCGTAAGCCCCCATCCTCCCGTAGAGTTACCGTTTGGGTCTTTAACCCATCCTTTCACATTTTTCCCGAATAAATCATCAAACCCAAACGCTTTCATTTCATGATCCGGGATTTCTTTCATGCCAATGGGTCTAAATAAGCGTTCATTGGCAAACTCACGGGCACTTTTTCCTGTGCTACGAGTAATGATAGTTGAAAGCAGGTGCGCCCCTGCAGTGGAATACTTAAAAGTTCCAATACTTCCTTTTTGGCCCAGCATATCCAGAATATATTTTACCCAGTCAGGTTGCATACACATCCTGTCCAGCGGTTCGTGCCAATCCTCAAATGGATAGGGAGCCGTCATAGTGAGAAGATGGCGTATGGTGATTTCTCGTTTTTGTAAATCAGCAGAATCGGGAACATACTCGGGGAAAAAACCCAGCACCTTCTGGTCTACATTTTCAATATATCTTTCATCTATGGCAATACCAATAAGAGCAGATATTATGCTTTTTGTTACAGATGCCACATGGTGTGTATCATCCGGGCCATAACCATTAAAGTATCTTTCATAAGCAATATATCCATTTCTCACAACAACAATACCATTTATATTGCTGTACTCGGCTTTTATCATGGGTTCAAGCTCTGAAAGCTTTTCTGAATCCATTCTCAAGGTTACCGGGTCTACAGCTTTCCATTTTATAGTTGGCCAGTAGTTTCTTTGCATTATCGACACTTTCCAAAATACATACTATAGTGCTTTTGTTCTTAACTTTCATTTAAGCATTTTAATACATTTTTTTCATTAACAAAGAGATTAATAACTCCTTATGACAAAAATATAGCCAAATAACAGTAATTTCTTAAATGAAACTTCTTAAAGAGGTGTAAATTCCCCATATCGCATTTTTTTTGGATAATTTTCTTATTAAACCAATTAAGATCAGGATCTATACCTGTACATTTGACTGGTAATATGAAATCAAAAATGCCTAATACCTCCAAAAATAATTTCTATTTAGACTTTTTGTTCAATGTGATACACAGAGATTTCACAAGTGTTCACCAAAAAAAGGAGTACAATACTTCTAGATAAATTTTATGATTTTAAATTGAAGTAAACAGAGTTTTAAATCGGAATTATACGTATTTTTTGAAAAAAAGAGGTAATACACTATATTTTGTAGAATAAAGTATTAATTTATTTTTAATTTCAAATCATAAGTTAAGTCCCTGAAACGTTTTTTATTTTGTTTAGTGAGGTGAGAAAAATTACAGTTTTTTATAGCTTTTTCGGTTTTTAGAATACTCATAAATCGAGAAAGGCCGGAAGGATTGAAATTTGGTTTTAGACACCCCCCTCAAGATTATAGAGATCTTCCCAACTATCTTTGCCTCTCTTGAAGGGGACATACTCATTATCACAATCAATTGACATATAATAGAGCTCTTCACAATATTCCGGGAAATTACCCCTAAGAAGAGGTTTTTGAGCTCTGCTATCATTTTTGAGCTCTGCCATCATATTAGAAAATAAAAATGGCATAATTCACTTCTCACCAAATGTCGTTATAGGCCCAAATTACTTTACTATGGTCCAAAAACGCTATCAAGATAAAATATTTATTTTCAAAAAAATACTGCGAAATGTTGGATCCAGAACTATCGGCGGGATGAGTTTATATAGAAGTACAAACATGTAAAATGCGATTTTAATTGTAGAGCTATTTCAAACTCATACTAATGGAGGATTAAATCATGGCAGGACAGCCAATATTCATTTTAAAAGAAGGAAGTAAGCGAACCAGAGGCAGGGATGCCCAGAGTAACAATATCATGGCTGCAAAGGCAGTAGCAGAAGCAGTCAGAACAACCCTTGGTCCCAAGGGCATGGATAAAATGCTCGTTGACTCCATGGGCGATGTGGTAATTACAAACGACGGGGCAACCATTCTCAAAGAAATGGACATCGAACACCCTGCAGCAAAGATGGTAGTAGAAGTAGCCAAGACCCAGGATGAAGAAGTCGGAGACGGCACTACCAGTGCAGCCGTGGTCGCAGGTGAACTCTTAAAGAAAGCAGAAGACTTAATCGAGCAGGAAATCCACCCGACAATTATCGCATCAGGGTACAGGCTTGCAGCCGATAAAGCCGTAGAAGTCCTGAACTCCCTTGCAATGACAGTAGAAATGTCCAACCGTGACCTGCTTGTCAGCATTGCTGAAACCGCAATGACTGGAAAGGGTGCAGAGTCCTCCAAAAAGCTCCTCTCAGGGATTGCCGTAGATGCTGTAACAAGCGTTGTGGACACAAATGGAAAGAATACTGTTGACAGAGACAATATCAACGTTGTTAAGAAAGTCGGCGGCAAAGTAGAGGATTCCGAGCTTATCCGGGGCATGATCATTGATAAGGAAAGAATCCACCCCAACATGCCTGAAAAAATTAAGGACGCAAAAATCATTCTTCTCAATAGCGCAATCGAACTGAAGGACACCGAAGTAGATGCGGAAATCTCCATAACTTCTCCTGACCAGCTCCAGTCCTTCCTTGACCAGGAAGAACAGATGCTCAAGAAGATCGTCCAGAAAGTTATCGGCAGCGGAGCAAACGTTGTCTTCTGCCAGAAAGGAATTGAAGAGCTTGCCCAGCACTACCTTGCAAAAGCAGGTATCTTTGCTGTCCGCAGAGTTAAAAAGAGCGACATGGAAAAGCTCGCAAGAGCAACAGGCGGCAAACTCATCACTAACATGGATGAAATTACTCCCGAAGACCTCGGATATGCAGGCCTCGTCGAAGAGAAGAAGGTTGGCGGCGACAGCATGACCTTTGTCACAGGCTGCGACAACCCGAAGGCTGTAACAATCCTGCTGCGCGGCGGCACAGAGCATGTAGTTGACAGTATCACCAGCGCTCTTGAGGATGCACTTCGTGTGGTTGGAGTTGCAATCGAGGACGGAAAGCTTGTTGCAGGCGGCGGTTCCCCTGAAGTTGAGGTTGCACTGAGGCTCCAGGAATACGCAGCAACCCTTGAAGGCAGAGAACAGCTTGCAGTCAAAGCCTATGCCGAAGCTCTCGAAGTTATTCCGAGGACTCTTGCAGAAAATGCAGGGCTTGACCCCATTGACATGCTTATGGAGCTTCGTTCTCAGCACGAGAAAGGTGTAAAGACCGCAGGACTCGATGTTTTCGAAGGCAAAGTCGTTGACATGTGGGAAAACTTCGTAGTAGAACCCCTCAGAGTCAAGACCCAGGTTATCAATGCGGCTACCGAGTCTGCAGTTATGATTCTCAGGATTGACGATATCATAGCTTCTACCCGTGCAGCAAGCCCTGAAGAAATGGGCGGAATGCCAGGTGGAATGCCTCCAGGAATGGGCGGAATGGGCGGAATGCCCCCAGGAATGATGTAAATTCCTGAAAAATAAGACGATAAATCAAGTACTGGCTAAACCCGAAAAAGGTGCATTTTTCTCACTGCTCCTTTTTTAAAATATTTAGTCGGGAAAGATTTCAAGCCTGAAAAACATGTATTTTCGGTTTTCCCGGAAATCCATGTGAATCTCCGTTCTCATTTTTCAGGCTTGTTTTTAAATTTCGTTTAATCCTCTTTTTATATCTCTTTTCAGCTTCTTTTCCGTTTATTTCGCTCCTTTTTCAGCTTATTTTGCCCTTTTCAGCCCCGTTTTAGCTTATTTTGCCCCTTTTCAGCTTATTTTCAGTCTCATTTCAGCCTATATTCAGTTCTTTTGAAAGCTTTTAAGGTATTATAATAAGCAAAAAACTGTTTTACTTCCAGGCAGTAAGTCCCCTTCCTCGACTCCGACGGAGGGGAGAGGTAGTTTACACTCTTAATTATCTATATACCCTTCCACTTTAAGATGCCCTTTGGTATCGATTAATCAGGAAATAGAATACGAAGTATAAATGGAACTAAAAAATGGAACTAATGGAACTAAAAAATGGAACTAAAAACATCGGATAAAAGATAATTTTAAATATATAAGCCAGGATTCCCCGCAATTCATTGCGGGTTGGCGTGTTTGGGGCTTAATCTTTCTTAAGACAATTAAGAACGTCCTCAGCCCTGAATTTTGTTTTTATAATTCTCGTCCTGCCTCTCTGGCCCTTGCCGGTAAAATCCGCATCTATGTAGTTAAGCACCTGGAGCTTATTGACAATTCCATAAAAACGAGTGTATCCAAGCTGAGTTAATTCATGGAAGGACTTGTAAAGTTCACCTGCCTGGATTTCTCCTTTTTTTGCTATTAGCTCAAGCAAGTGTTTCTCTGGCCCTGAAAGGAGGCTGATACCCCTGCATAGATGAAGCAGTTTGGACGCTTCATACGCTTTTTCCACATCTTCAGACGAGATTGTTCGGCTTCCCCTGCGTTCGGCATTAAAACCAGAACGTTTTAGGAGGTCAATTCCAACCCTGAGGTCTCCTGTCTGTTCTACATACGAGACCACGAGTTCAAGTAACTCGTCAGAAATCACTTTAGGATAAAAGCCGTATTTTACCCGGTCTTTGAGAATATCAAGAATTTCGGCACTTTCATACCTCGGGAATGGAATATCTTCAGGTAAGAATACCGAATTCACTCTGGAATCCAGGCAATAGAGGTCCGAAGCATCGTTTACAATTCCAATTACCCCTATCTTTGTTCCGGGGTACTGCTCATGTGCCCTTAAAAGCGAGTACATTACTTCATTAGCATGCCCTTCATAGCAGAGATAATTAAGGTCGTCCAGAGCAACAAGCAGAATTTTCTCCGAAGAGACTAGAAAATTAACAACGGCCTCAAAGATTTTCCTGAAAGCAATTCCCGAGTTGGGAGGAGAGATTCCAAAAAGCTTCCTGTAAATCCTGGACATTACTGCAAAACGTGTGGAATCAATCTGACAGTTAACTTTAACAGTAACGACACCAGTTGCATGGGCTTCAACTTCCCCGAATACCTTCATAACTGCACTGGTTTTTCCTGTTCCGGGAGGACCTACAAGCAAACAATTCAAAGGCCGCATACCGCGAAGGGCTGGCTTGAGCGCAAATCTGAGCCCATTTAATTGTGACTCCCTGTGAGGAAAATATTCAGGGAGATAGTCAGGCTCAAGCACAGACGGGTCCTTAAATAGGGTCTCATCCCAGAGTAGTATATCATTACCTGTCAAAGGAAGTTACTCCATAAGTTATTAATCTATTTATCATTAATAAGTGAAAGCTCGAATATTGAAACTTCGATAATATTGAAACTTCGATAATATTGAAAGCTCAGTAATATGAAAGTTCGAGACTGTAAAAGTATTTTTGTCTGGAACCTGGATTGCCGAGTTACAAAGTCAGTAATAAGGTGGTTCTGCATTCTGAATTAAGTGATTTCTAAACAACCAAGCAAGGATTTCTAAACAACCAAGCAAGGATTTCTAAACAACCAAACAAGATTTCACATGAATAAACTTTATTTAGTAAGATCGGTTCAGATTTAGTATTAATAAACTAAGTTCCTGATAAGCCGGATTTTGAGAATATTCCCTAATATTTTTTAAATTTTTAGTAGATATGTTTTACTGCATTTAGCTTTTTTGAATTGTTTACTCAATGTTACTCAATTGAAATATTTCAGCCGGATTAATGAGCCAGTAATACAAGCTATTAGTTCGAGCCAATAATAAGAATCAGTGGTATGAGCCAAATATATGGGGCAGGAATCTCGAAAAGGCTAATTTCCGAGATATTTTATTTGATGAAGTAGTTATTTTCAGGAAATAAATATTAAAACAATTTTATAGGACGATTCAACTAATATTAGTTTGAAAAGTAACAATCACTGATAAACTATAACAGGTAAAAAGAATAACATTAGATTTATTTATAAGGATTTGAGCAGTAATTATATAAAAACAATGGAGAGGAATAATTTAGAAAAAATAACTCTATCGAAATCCTGTGGTTTATAGTATCTAAACTAATTTAATTGTAGCTTCAAACATACATCTATACATTTAACTTAATTATAATCCTTTAATTACAGGAAATAACGACGTGCTGGAAAGAGCGAAATTTATAGTCTTTATTTATGAAATCGTCTGCTAAATCGTTTGCTAAATCGTTTGCTTAACCATGCCCCCTTCTGGGGGTTTTCACTCAAGCCTTTTTTAAAAAGGCTTGCAGGCAAATCATTTTACAAAAGACTTGCAGGCAAACCATTTTACAAAAGGCTTGCAGGCAAACCATTTTACAAAAGGCTTCCGGACAAACTATTTCACAAAAAGTTGGGGATTTGGGTGGGAGAATAAGAGTATGGAGATAGAATCAAAATTTTTGGTAATGGAAGAAACGGATTTTCAGGCTCTTGAAAGCCTTTCAAAGCTTGCTTCATACTCTCTTTTGGAAGCGAAAATCCAGTTAAATGAGGATATTTTCTTTGATACTGAGGATCGGGCTATTATGGCTTCGGGTTACTACCTGCGTGTCAGGAAGTCATCTGGGGAAGACGGAAGCTGGGTTACTATTAAAAGCCTGGGAGGTTTTGAAGGTGGAACTCACAGGCGAGAAGAGTATGTAAGTTTCCTGCCTGATGGAATCTCAGTACTCGCATGTCCTGATTCCCGTATTAGAGATCTGATTTTTGAATTTACGGCAGGACTTGACCTTTTTCCACTGCTGTCCCTCAAACAGAAAAGGGTAATTCGCCAGGTAAAAATGGGAAAAAAGCTTATAGCTGAGACTTACCTAGACCAGGTAAACCTGAAAAGTAAAGGAAGGGAAAAGCACTATAATGAGTTTGAAGTTGAGCTTAAAAGCGAAGGAAGCTTGGAAGACCTGGAAACTATCCGACTTTTCCTGCTCAAGCATTACAACCTGGAAGAAAGCCCTTTTTCCAAGTTCGAAAGAGCTTTTCTTTTCATGGAGAACCTTCCTGAAAAAACCTTCCTTAACCTGAGAGAAAGAGCTTTTTGCACACAGCTTGCAGACCAGAAAAACATGTATGGTAAGCAGGCTCAGATTTTGATGGGACTTGATAGGGGACAGAGCTGTGAAGAGCTCAGCCCGCTTTTAAAAGTTTCCCAAACCAAAATAAAAGCTCTGCGTTCAGAATTTAAAGAAAAGAGGCTTCTTATTTTTCCTTTTACAACCTACAAAGAAAAAGATCCTGAATTTCATTTTCAGGCAGGGAAAAGTTGTATTTCGAAAAAGGAAAAGAAAGCGTTAGAATTTAAACAATGGAACCCGGAAAGCCTGCTCGAGTATTACGGAGTAAATAAAAAACGGGCAGAAAAAAGCAGGGAATATGCTCTTAAGCTTTTTGATGGTCTGTCTGTATACCATGAACTGGGACAGGAAGATAGAAAAATCCTTGAACTTGCAGCCTTCCTGAAGGATACCGGAAACTCCATTTTTCCTGGCGAGAGTTCACGTATGAGCAGGGAAATTCTTCTCACACATCCTGTAAAAGGATTCAGGCTTCACGAAATTTTAATGCTCACCCTGATCATTGAACTTCAGGATCTTTTTGTAAGCCATTACATAAGCGAAAAAAGTTTAATCTCAAGCTTGAAAGGCTTCCACACGGGGCTGCCTCCAGGTCTACAGAACAAATCTCTGATGCTTGCAGCTATTGTGTCAATTGCAGACCTTTTCGAATCCCTCAAAATCCAGCCAGGAAAGATAAGGTCGCTTGAAAACGTTCTGGATATAGAAATAATAGGGGATGTAACTGAAAAAACTGCAAAAAAGTTTGAGACACAAAGTAAACTCTGGAAATATCTCTACGGAAACAAACTCCTGTTTTCTCAGGCTACTGAGTACGAAAAAGTTATAATTGAAAAAGAATCCGAAACAAAAGAAATAGAAACAAAGAAACAGGCCGGAGAGGGAAAAAAGCCAGAAAAAAAGCAAGTAAAGGAGGAAAAAAGACTAGAAAAAAAACAGGCTGCAAAGGAGAAACAGGCTGAAGAAGAGAAAAAACTAGAACAGAAACAAGCTGCAAAGGAGAAACAAGCTGCAAAGGAAAAACAGGCTGCAAAGGAAAAACAGGCTGCAAAGAAGAAGTGTATGCTGGGTGGAGAGGTAATTATCAAACCGACTGACTCTATGGCGCAGCTTGCCTGCAGAATATTTTCCCATCAATTTTCCTGTATGCTCTCTCATGAAGAAGGAACTATAAAAGGGGAGGATATCGAAGAATTGCACGATATGAGGGTTGCAGTCCGCAGAATGAGAGCTGCAGCAAGGGTTTTTGAGGCTTATCTTGATTCCGAGCAGCTTGAGCCTCATCTCAAAGGGTTCAGGAGAACGCTTGGTTTACTTGGGGAAGTCAGGGATCTGGACGTTTTCCGCGAGAAAGCCGAAAAGTACCTGAAAACCTTGCCTCCAGAACATGAACATGATCTTGATTCTCTTTTTGCAGTGCTTACGGAAGAGCGAAAAAAAGCCAGGAAAAACATGCTTGATTATCTGGACAGTGAAAAATACCTGGCTTTCAAAAGAGACTTTTCAGATGCACTTACCTCTCCAGAAACCCTGATACTTCCTGCGACTAACAAAAAACATGATTCATTACCCCATAGGGTAAGAGAAGTTCTTCCTTCAATTCTCTACGCACGTTTAGCAGATATCAGGGCTTACTCCGAATGGGTGGAAGGGCTTTATCTTCCTGTTGAACGCCTGCACAGGCTCAGGATTGCAGTCAAGGGAATGCGTTATATCCTTGAATTTTTTGAGAGCGTACTTGGAGAAGACTCAAAAACCCTGATCAAAGAGCTTAAAGCCTTCCAGGACCAGCTAGGAAACCTTCACGATACAGTAATTGCACTTGACCTGCTGGGTTCTTACCTGAGAACTGGGGAATGGGGTTCGGTCGAGAGCGAAAAAGCTTCCGGGAAAAATAAATTTTTCGAAGGTGCAGAAGGAAGTGCAGAAGGAATCGAAGCCTATCTTGTATACAGAGAAGAAGAACTCCAGAATCTGCTCAATGCCTTTCCCGATGCCTGGGAAAAGATATGTAATGGAAATTTCAGGGAAAGAATTGAAAACATAGTGAAAAATCTGTACTAACGTGGTGAAAAATCTGTATTAACGTAAGTGAAAAATCTGTACTAATGCAGTAACCGTAATGCAGTAACCTGTACTAATACAGAATTGTTAACTTAACTTTTTGAGGACATTTCGACCTCTGGAAGTTCCTCAAGCTCAGCGTCTCCTTCAAGGACAAAGGGAACTCCAGCATCCTGCTTTATAAGGACTTTAGACTGAAGATTGTATCCGAATATTTTCTCAAAATATTTTTTCTGCTTCTCTACCTCCCAGATTTCGAGTTGGCACTCCCGCTGGGCATGAATTTCCAGGACCAGGCTGTCGGTAGAAGCTATGTAAAACCGGACGTGGGAAACAACTCCATTGTGAGAACGGTCCAGCCCTTCAGCGATGCGGAGCAGAGCACTGAGAACTTTTATACTTTTTACTATGTCTTTATTAAGCCCGACAAGATTGGGATGTTTCTTTTTAGGCGTATTTTTCCTGTGGAAATAGGCAAGATTAGCTATTATTTCGATTTCTTCAGGCTGGAAACCTGGAAGACTGCTCTCTCTTATCAGATGATAGGCATGGGCCTGATGAGTATCATATGATAGAAATGTCCCTATGTCATGCAGGATGGAACCATATTCAAGAAGTTCCCTTTCCCCTTCCCTGAACTTATAAATCCCAAGTGCCTGAATACTGTCAAAGAGTTCAAGGGCAAGTCTGGTAACGATATGAGCATGTTCTTCATCGAAATTGCAGGTAAGCCCAAGCTGCATGATACTGCGTTTTCTTACAGACATCTGCGTAATCATGTAGGAGAATTCACTCTTTGAGATATAGTCTACAAGCAGCCCCTCTCGAAGCCCGCGTTTACTTATCCTGATTTCTGAAAGCCCCATCTCTTCCATAAAAGTCTCAATAATTGCAGCCCCTGCGATAATAATATCTGCTCTTTGTGCATTGATTCCCGGGAATTTGCGCCGCTCTTCCAGGGGTATGGCGCACATTGCCCTGACTATTTTCTTCAGGTCTTCATACTCCAGTTTCTCAAAGCTTTCACTGGTTGTTTTGCGCAGGTAGACAAAAGCGATCCTGGCAAGGTTTTCAATTGTTCCCGAGCTTCCAATTGAACAGCTGATATCGTACTCGGAAAGGTCTTTTATTATATCTGCAATTTTGTGCCGAATGTAGGATTTAATCTGCTCATACTGTTCCTCGGAAACAGGCCCTGTTTCGTCCGGTAGAAATATATTTGTCAGCCTGACCGCTCCAAGGTTAAAGGAATAAAGATAATAACACTGGGTCTGGTCCCCTACTGATACTTCAGTGCTCCCGCCTCCGATATCTATGAACAGGGCTTTTGAGTTCCCGAGCCGAAGCCCGCTTGAAACCCCGAGGTAAATGAGGCGAGCTTCCTCAGTTCCGGAAATCGTACAGACTTCCAGGTTTGCCTCCTGTTTTAACATTTCGAGAAGCTGAACCTTATTACTCGCATCTCGCGTTGCCGAGGTAGCCACAGCTATGACCTCTTCTGCCCTGTAGGCCCTGGCAAGTTCCATGAATTTTTTACAGACAACAACTGCGCGTTCCATTGCCTTTGGCTGCAGAATCCTGTCTATGAATTCTCCGTCCCCGAGCCTGACTGTTTCCTTCTGCTTAGTCAGGGGCAGGTAAGACCCATTGGGATTGATCCGGACCAGGAGAAGCCGGATAGAGTTAGTGCCTATATCGATAAACGCAACAACTCTGCCTTCGGAGATTTTCTCGGGTTCCATTATTACCACCTGAAAGCCCTGTTTTTCGTTTTTCTCGAAGGAATCGAGAAACTCAAAATAAGCTTCGCATTATTAGTTCATATTTTTATTCTATTTTAGAGTATTTGGCAGTGTGCCGAAAATTTGTAATCGTTATTATTTCTGTACACGTCCTTTCTATATAATGTAACAATTGATTATTTATATACATAATATATAAAAAATATTAAGAGAGCTCTTTTTCAGGCTTTTTTGTATTTTGATTAAGGAAAAATTAAGCCAGTTATTATTGAAAAAACGCGTATATGTACAAATTTATAATGATTTTTATATTTCGTGTCGAACTAGCGGGCAGGAACCCCTGTATTAATATAAACTAGATGCCATTTAAGTTTATAGACACATTAAGGCTGCAAAAATTTAGTTTTTAGTTTTGTCATTTTGTTTTTTGGGCAGTGTGTCAGTTTAACTAAACGAACATGATACTCTTTGAATAACATGCACAACCAATGAAAGTACTTGCAGATGGCAGTATTTTCATGCTAACACACATAAAATTCTTCGAATAATAGGCACAAAGAAATGAAAGTACTTGAAAGAACTTTCATGCTATAAATCATAGATATCAAGAAGTTATAATGTAGCAATTCCATATCTGAAGGTCAATTTTCCCATCCTACGCAAAAATTTGACTTCAAATTTGCAACTAATTCGTGACACTGCTAAGGGAGGAGGCCAGTTAAAATGAAATCTCATTTTTTAAATTCTTTAATTTCTGTATTATTAGGACTAGTAATAATTCCTGGATTAATGCCCTGTATAGTATCTGCTGCAGATGGACAATTTGCAGACAACGGAAATTCAACAAATAGTACATTAACCTCCAATCTTATATTGGAAAAACTCTCCACTGATCCTGATTATCCAAAACCCGACAGTACGGTTGTTATTAATTCATTAGTTAAAAACACAGGAAATAAAACCTCAGAGCCAACGAATATAATATATATCATTGATGAAACCGAAGAAAAAGAAGAAGTCCCGGCAATAGAGGCTGGATCAGAAATATTAATTTCCCACACCTGGACAACTCCTGACAATGAAGGAACTGTAACAATAAAGGTTTCTTTAGAAAACGTAGAGAATAGTGAGAAAGAAATTTCTGTGGATATAGTACAGGACTCACTTCCGGATCTGATAATTGAAGACCTGTATCCAGAATCATCAACACAACCTGAAACCGGAAAACTTCTGAACTTTACTTTGAAAATAAAGAATGTGGGAGAGGCAACTGCCAGTAATAGTACTGCAAAATACAGTAGTAACGGAACTTCAGGAGAACTCTCTATCCCTGAACTTTCAGCGGGAGAAAGTACAATTACAGGATTTTCGCTGACTCCTGGCAATGAAGAGAACATGAGTGTAACAGCGGTCGCAGATTCTGGGAATATCATTAGTGAAAGTAATGAAGACAACAATGAAATGTCAAAAACCATAAGCGTAAAACGTGAGCTTCCAGACCTGAAAATAGAATCGATTTCTCTGAGTCCTGAAGAACCGCATCCTGGGGAGAATATAACCTTTACGGTAACAGTGAAGAATAATGGTTCTGCAGCTGCTGAAAGCAGTGAAATTAAGTATGACATCAAGGGAAACAATGAAAGTTATACCGGAGTTACAACGATACTAGCTCTTGCAGCAGGTGAGGCCGGAACAGGCACTTTTTTCTGGACTCCCGGAAACGAAGGGCAAATCGAAGTGAAAGCAACCGCAGATTCAGGAAGCGTTGTATCTGAAAGCAATGAAACCAATAATGAGTTCACAAAAACAGCAACCGTATATAAAGAAACAGTTTCAAGCGATGACGGAGGAAGTGAAAGTTCAGGTTCCTCCAGCAGCGGCTCCGGAAGTAAGAGTTCAGGATCTTCCAGCGGCGGTTCAGGAGGCGTCAGTCTTTCTAAAGAACCAGTAAGCAATGTAGAGGCAAAGGAGCTTGCCACCGGGAACGTTCAAAGTGGCTATCATATCAAGTTCGATTTTCTGGAAGGTGCCACATGCATTACATATATCGAATTTGACCCACTAAAGACATTAAAGAAGACAATTACAACTGTAGAAATGCTCAAAGATAAATCTACTTTTGTCTCAGGAGCCCCTTCTGGTAAGATATATAAATATGTGAATATCTGGGTAGGAAATTATGGAGCAGGAGTCGCCAATTATTTTGAAAATGGGTTTATAGAGTTCAAAGTTGAAAAGTCATGGCTTGAAGAGAATAACATTAGTCAGTCCCAGATAATTCTTCAATGGTATAACGAAGGCTGGGAGCGTCTAGATACCGAAAAAGTAAAAGAAGATACGGATTACGTTTATTTTAAATCGAAAACACCTGGTTTCTCCTGCTTTGCAATAACCAGTTATTCCACAGATACGGAAAAGATATCGGAAGTCAATGGACTAGCAGAAGAGGAAGTGTTGAGAAGCTGGAATGGTGAAACAAACACGAGCGCCTTCAACGGAAGCGCAGAAACGGATGGCAAAACCGAAAATCCTATGGGGAAAGCCAAAATAGTTCTGGCAATTTCTCTGCCCCTGTTCTTGATTCTTGTGGAATACTTTGTGATAAAGAAAAAAATCTAATAATTTTTTACCGGATTTTATTACAACGGGAGCGCAGAGGGTCACGAATACCCCATTCTTTAGATTGGGGATGAAGTGAACCCTCGCCTCTTCGTATTTCTCTTTGAATATCTAAACCATAGCTTCCTTTTATAGATACATCAAATCTGATAGGAAACCGAGGGTCAAAATTTCAATCACTTATGTTAAGGAAACCTTGTTAAAGGATACTTAATCATCTGTCTCCAAGTAACCGGGCGGGCGGCCCGAAGCATACCCCATCCTTTAGGGTGGGGTGGCCGCCCGCAATTTGATTTTTTTTAGTGAAGGTGAATTGTTGAAACCCGTAAACAGAAGACTAATTTTGTAATTGAGTCAAATCTTGAACCCTCCTGAGAGATCAGAATCGGTAATGCCAGAAAATGGCCCTCCGCTATTCCGTATGGATAAGATGATTTTCAACTCAAGACCGTATTGGTTTTTATGAGAATATTATGAGGATATCCACACAAAACAACGAAGAGCCAGAAAAATAACCGAAAAAGAGGAATTAAGTACAATATGCCCGTAAATATCCGAAATAGAACCAAAAAAGAAAGGGCGGTCAGTAACATATATTGGAAAATGTTCTAGAAAAAAAGTAAATAATCGGTTTTATACGACGTTTTGCGGTTGACTCGACACTAGTTATTGTAAGAGCTCTGTAACTGCTTAATATGTTTTTCAACAACGAGTTCATATACATGATTTATTCTGTAAATCGTATTTCTTCCTTCTTTTGTTTCTGTTATAAGGCCAATTTCTCTGAGATTTTTTATATACCAGCTGATTGTAGCCCTAGAAACTCCAAGTTCACGTGCAAGAGCAATATTTGTATTACAATTACAAGTTAATATTTCTGCAATAATTCTTTGATTCATTACGTTCTGAAGGACAGAAATAACTCTTATCTCTTTCTCATTATAAGTAAAATTATTTTCGAAGAATCTTGTCTTCCCACCCTCTCTATAGGCTTCGATTTTGTTCTGAGCTTCAAGGGCTTTTATGTGATATTTTATACTTTCCCTGTCTAAACCGACATTTCCTACAATCTCACTAATATATGCTCCAGGATTGGTTTTAATATAGGTGTAGATGTTAAGACGGCTGGGATTGTCAAGTACGTTTTTAGAGTTTACAATTTTATATCCCGCTATTGAGAAAATTATTCTTTTAGAATATAGTAAGTCAACTGCCGCTAAGATGTTCACTGTGACCAGCCACAAAAGAAACTGCCAGTAGGGTATTTCGATAACTTGAACTTCTACAACCTTTTCTCCATTAATTGGAACCCCAAATTGATCACTTGAAATGGGTTCTACAGTATATTCAGTAGCCTCAGCTGTTGCTATTAAAAAGATAAATAATAAAAAAAGAATTACTACATTTTGAAGCTTAGGTATGATAGGCAGCTTTAAGCGTATAGTACTCAGTTCCACTGATTGATGCTCCGAACACGTTGAGTTTCCAGTATCCTCCTTGTAGATATGTCCCTGTTTTTGGTCTTACACGTAAGACTATTGAATTTGAGCCTGATTGTGGTTTATAAGCCCCATAAGAGACGCCTGTAGGAGAATATATAGTAAGGCTCAGGATATTTCTCGCACTTCCCCAACTCAAAGATATGTCAAGATAAAGTGCTTTTGAGCCTACGTATGCTTTATTATATCTTGTTTGTCCTTTCACTATGGAGATTCCTGTTAAGGATATTTCAAAGATGTTTTCAGATGCTTCGGTGAATTCTAGCAGTTCTACATCTTCCTCAGTTGATATTGAAGATGAAGCACTTTGGGTACAAACAAAATCATCTTTCAAAAGTTCAACAATATATTCTTGTTCTGGAGGAGTCAAATTAACTTCCTGGTCTGGGTTTTCGTTATATGAGGTCGTCATAAAATCATCAAAAAAGATGTAGGAAGATAGAAATATAAATATTTTGATTAATAGTTCTCATATTAAAGCGACCAATATTATTATATTATATATAAAATATATAATATTTAACGGTTAATATCTAAATTTTATCAAAGGTGCCTAGCATACGGTTTTTGTTTTTCAAGCAAATAGTCTTATTTTTTCTAAAACCAGGATGTCCGATAAACTTATAAAGTAAACTAACAAAATCAATTACTCTTTGGTAGTTATTGTTTTACAGCCTAATCTCCGTCTTTTTAAGCGCATATATTATTTTTTCTTCGATAACCATGATTCATCAATGTAAAAACGAAACACATAGTGCAACTCTACTAAAAAATTTTTCTTAAATTTAAAAATCCATAATTAAGCTTTATTTAAAGATTAACTGAATTATAAAGCTTAATCAAACTGCTTTTATTACCTCTATTCGGTAAGTATGTTTATCTCTTTTTCAGACGATTAACACTCTAGACTTATAAGTCAATAAGCTAACTGAAACAATAGATTGACAACTTAACAACTATTTAGATACCAACTACATGAATTGAGATCAGGAACAAATTGAGATCAGGAACAAATACAGTACCAGATATTGGATGGGTAAAATAATGAGAAAAAAACTAATTATATTGCTAGTTTTGTGTTGCATGTTCCTCGCAACAGGATGCGTGGGAAATGAACTGGTAACTCCAGAAAAGGCTGTAACTCAAGCTGATGCAGATACTCCAAATGGAGAAGACACAACTGAAACACAAAATGTGACAGAGACAGGAATAAAAGAATATACAGTTGAAGAACTCGCAAAGTACGACGGTACAAATGAAACGATATATGTCGCTTATCAAGGTCAGGTCTATGATGTCTCTTCTGATAGTTATCTTTGGAAAGATGGCAATCATGAAGGATGCCCTGCAGGGAAAGATATAACTGAAGAATTGGACAGGACACCACACGGGGCTGAAATATTAAAGAAATATCCTGTTGTCGGGACTCTGAAGGAATAATACAAAATTATGATAACTTTATAACAGCTTTTTACGCCCATTCGTCAAATTTTTTGTCTCATGCTATCACTTTTTGCCTATATGTCAGTAAACACAACCGGCACATCCTTAAGATGAATATAAGTAAAACAGTTTCAAAGCGAAATTATTTCAGGATAAAACAGTTTCAAAGCGAAATTATTTCAGGATAAAGCAGTTTCAAAGCGAAATTATTTCAGGATAAAACAGTTTCAAAGCGAAATTATTTCAGGAAAAACAGGTGAAAAAAGTAAGGAAAAAAGAAAAGAAGAAATTCTTTTCTCAGTCTTTCTTAAAGCTTAAATCCCAGCTTCTGCTATTCTCAAGCATCCACAACTGAGAGTCCAGTTCTTCTTCTTCAGGCTGCGGGTAGATTCTCTCAGTCTTGCCGTTAGGAAGCAGAAGGCGAGCTTTTACATTATCTTTGAGGTGAATGCCAAGGATTACATCTCTCAAGACAGGAATATATTCGGAAGATACCGGAAAGAGAGTTTCTACTCTGTTGTCCAGGTTGCGAGGCATAAGATCTGCACTTCCCATAAGGATCTCTTCTTTTCCTCCGTTCCTGAAATAATATATCCTGGAATGTTCGAGAAAACGGCCAACTATCGAGGTAACCCTAATATTTTCACTGAGTCCAATAATACCTGGCCTGAGGCAGCAAATTCCCCGGATAATAAGGTCTACCTTCACTCCGGCCTGAGAAGCCCTATAAAGTTCCCGGATGCACTGGTAGTCCACAAGGGAATTCATCTTGAAGATCAGATGCCCGTTCCCACATTTTTCGTGAAGATCAATTTCACGCCTGATGCGCTCCAAAATCTGATGTCTTAGAGTCTGGGGAGCTACAAGGAGTTTGATATAATGGTCCTTTCTTGAATATCCGGTAAGGGCATTAAAAAGGTCAGAGACATCTTTACCTATGCATGGGTCACTTGTGAAGTAGCCCATATCGGTATACAGCTTTCCTGTGGCTGCGTTATAATTACCTGTACTCATGTGCACATAATACCTGATACCTTCTTTTTCGGCTCTGACTACCAGGCACATCTTGGCATGAGTCTTACGTCCCGGGAAGCCGTAAGCTACATGAACCCCTTTGCGCTCAAGTTCTTTTGCCCAGCCTATATTGTTCTCCTCATCGAAACGAGCTTTAAGCTCCACAAGAACTGCTACCTGCTTTCTCCGGTCTGCAGCTTTCATAAGGGCCTGAATTATTCTGGAATTATCATCCACCCTGTAAAGGGTCATTTTGATTGCCAGAACATCAGAATCGTCGGCAGCCTCTTCCACGAAATCAATTACAGATTCGAAACTGTCATATGGATGATAGAGAAGAACATCTCGTTTTTTCAGAGTTGTAAAAATTTTCTCCCTGTTTGCTAGCTGGGAATGTTTTTTTGGCTCGAAGGGTTCATACTTAAGGTCAGGACGGTTGATCTGTGCAAGTTTAATAAGATTTGAAAGTCCTAGCGGAGCTGCAGACCTGAACATAAGGGAAGGAGAAAGTTCCAGGTTCTTAAGAAGAATATCCGAGACTTTTGTTGGCATTGTATAGTCGGTCTCAAGTCTGACAACCGACCCAAAGTAGTTCCTTCCGACTCTCTGTTTTACAGCGGTCAAAAGATCTTTGTCTCCATCCTCATCAAACCCAAGGTCTGCATCGCGTGTGATTCTGAACGGATAAGCTCCAAGGATGCGCTGTCCGGGAAACAGGAGGTCAAGGTTTGCAGCGATAAGCTGTTCAAGCCAGACAAAACGCCCTTTTTTCAGATCTTCCAGACTGAAAGTTATTTTCTCCTGTTCTCCTTCAGGAACAACGATTAGTCGCATAAACATCGGAGGGATCTTGACCCTGGCAAAACGTTCCCCGTAATCCGGATCATCAATTAATACTGCAAGGTTAAGGCTGAGGTTGGAAATATGAGGGAAAGGATGTCCTGAATCAAAACCGAGAGGAGTAAGTAAAGGGAAAATATTTCTCTCGAAATAATCTCTCAACTTTTCTCTTTCTTTCTTAGAAAGTTCAAAGTAATTAAGGACTTCAATTCCTTCTTTCCTGAGAGCAGGCTCAAGCATTTCATTCCAGCAACTGTCATTGAGAGGAAGCTGCCTGAGAAGCTCTTCCCGGATGACGCGGAGCTGTTCCTGTGCTGTCTCATCTGTCTGATCCTCTTTCATAGCTTCCACTATTCTTTTCTCGACGCCTGAAACCCTGACCATGAAAAATTCATCAAGATTACTTCCAAAGATCGAAAGAAACTTGACTCTTTCAAGCAGAGGATTGCGATCATCAAAAGCCTCTTCGAGTACTCTGTCATTGAACTGAAGCCAGCTGTACTCGCGGTCCGTATATAAACATGGATCGCTTAGGTCAGGCATACCGGAAACTTCTACCCGAGTTCCTTCAACGTTATCCATCATCAGCCTATCAAAATCTGCACACTGAATGGGGAAGTTCCGCTCCATTGCTATCACGCGTGACCTGGGTTTTGCATTTATTCAGACTCGTCTTTAAAAATAATAAAAGATCTGAAGATAGGATCTCTGTAGATCTCATGTTCAATTTCATTACTTGATTGTCACCCGGTTTTACTGGGTTGAAAAGAAGATATCCCCCGGGTTCACTCAAACAACTTAGCATATAGTTAGCCTTAGAGAACTTTTTCCTTGACAACATCAACCTTGTTAGCCGATTAGAGTTTTGAATTCCTTACATAAGGGAAGCGCAATCTCCTTATTAAGTTATCGGACATGCATTGACACCAAAACATATATAAACTTTTGTATCGGCTGGATTTCAGGGATCTAAGGAATCTCCTCCAACTCACTACTATTTATTAGTATATAGAACTAAAGATTTATAATATTATCTCTTGAAGCCAATTATTGACAAAAACAAAAAAGAGATACTACGTCAGAAGGAAAAAGTACTGGAAGATTACAAGAAAAGATTGGAAGTTTCCAGGTAAATTTTCTATTAATATATTTAGGAAATTCACTGAAATTTCTCTAAAGGTTTACTTTTGAGCCAGTTTTAAATTTATCCTTTAAATGTGAGTAAAACTCCTGCTCTTTTCCAGTGGTCTTTCTGAACAGCCGTTCCACAATCAGCTCGGGAGTGCTTCGAGCAATACGGTTGTATACAGGATTCCGGTTTACGATTAGCTCAAGGTTGGAGTCCAGTCCATCTGCCTCAATCCCATCTACTCTTACTTCCGTTCCGGTATTTTCAAGGATAAGTTCCGAAAGATGAGAGACAAAAACTCCAAGACTCTGTTCATTTCTGGACAGATATTCAAGAATTCCTGCTATAATTCGTGCAGAAGCTCCAGGCTCAGTGATCGATTCCAGTTCGTCCGCAAGCACCAGTTTTTCTGAGGCTTCGGAGAGCACCGAGAATTGCTTGAGGGTAGTCTCGAAAGCTCCTGCATCGAGAGTTCCTTTTGATTTTCCAAAATAGTAGAATTCCTCTACAGGCCCGAGTTCAAGTTTTTTTGCAGGAACCGGAAAGCCCATGTACCCAAGAATTACGCATTGGGCAAGGAGCTCGAGCAGGGAAGTCTTACCGCCTGAGTTTACTCCACTCAAGAGCACAACCCTGTTTTCCAGGCCTGCCGGGGAAAATCCGGTTTTTCCGATGGAATAACTGATAGGATCGATCTTTCCATAACGAGCTTTTAAAAAGAGGTTTTCTCCGTCTGTAAAACCTATTCCGATTTCGGGAATCAGCTCGGGCAGATTAAGATGGAATTTTGTTGAAAAACAGGAAATTGAAAAGCCAAGGTCAAAATCCAGAACTTTCCTGACAAGTTTTTCTACAGGCTGGTGAAAACCTGAAAGCGTTTTTGCAAGTTCCCTTTTCCTGGCAAGCCTTGTTTTCTCAAGGCTATTGTTCAACTTTTGCCTGAGAAGCTGCAACTGGGACTGTTCTGCATATAGAGGGTAGGAAATTTCATCAGGAAAAAGTGAATCAAGCATTAGTTTTTCTTGCTTTTGAAGCCCTAACTTTTCAGCAAGCTCTTCTTTGACGGTTTCAGTTTCAGTTTTATAGATTCTATTAAGTTCCTTTGTAAGAAGGTCTTTAACCTCCATTCCCCCGCTCACAAGCCTGACAAGTTCCTGCCCGCTTAGAGTAAGCGAGCTTGCCTCAAGGGCATGGTTCATGCGCTGGTTAGCCTCATTCAGGGCCAAAGTCAATGTGGGGTCCAGGTTTTGCAGGGCTGCTCCGAGCCTGTCAAGTTCAGGGTCAAAACCTTCAACAGGTTTACCATCCTCACCGAGCTTTGAGAGTGCGGTATCGAGTGTATCAAGCTTCTCTTTTGAAAACTCCTCAAAGAGCTCAAAGTTTTCTGAGCGGAGAGCTGATACGATACTCAGGCAGGCGTGGATACAGTCAAGATTCCGTGCAAAAAACGCCAGTTCTTTTTCAGGCAAGACCTGCCAGAGTTCAGCTCTGGAAAGGTCATGGAAATATTCGGGTTCAATGTCTTCAGGTAGATCAAAACCAAGATAAGTATCATCAAAAACAATTACGCTGGAATAACCTCTTGCAAGATCCACGAATTCCGATAGGTTTTCTACAGCCTGTACAGGCAAGAAGCCCTGGAACTTTTCTCTGGCTGCTTCAAGGGTCTTTGAATCTCCGCAAAGAATTATCCGGTCCCTGACTCTCAGGTTCCCGGGAACAGGCCTAAGTTCACTGACTCTAGTAAGCAATTTAAGAAATTCGGAATTCTCGGGGAATGCATTTCCCAGTTCAAGATACTCTCTTACGAAAGCCTGCCTCTCCTGGATAAGATCCATGCGCGAAGCAGGTAATGGGTAAAAAAGGTTTAGCTTATCCCTGGCATGCGTTGTATGGGCAAAACTTTTTATCAGCTCAAGCAGGTGAGAATAAAGACTCAGAGCTTCTTTTGTCCTGAGAAAATCGGAAATTGAGCAGCCTTCAGCCCTGGACTTGGCATACCGGGCAAGGGAAAGGGCAAAATTGCGGCTGATCCCGTTGACTTCAGAAAGCGAAGCTATATCACCCTCGCAAATAGCCTGAAGAGCCGCCTCTTCAGTTCCGAAATGCTCAATCAGCCTATCGGCTACCCGATCACCGATTCCATGAATTTCCCGCAGGCTTGAGAGCGGCTGAGAAGTTTTCATACCCAAAATACTTTTCATATGCAAGATACTCTTGTTTCAATAAATTCAACTGGGTATTAAGCCCTTGTTATTTAGTTCAAAAGAAGGGCAAGTTCTTTTTCAAGATAAGGGCGCATTGAGGCCGTATATCCGTGCGTTGCCTCAGTAACATTATACATCGCTTTTGGCTCTTTTGCAAGATCAAAGGTCCGGAGCGCCAGATCGTGGGAGATTACCGGGTCATTAGAAGAATGAATCAGCACTAATTTTGCAGGCGGCAGGGTAGAGAGATAGGTATCCGGATCAATTGAACGATAGAACTGATAAGCTTCAGAATCACTTGCAAGGGAAGAATCAATTTCTTCAGTGCCGTACCCCGCAGTGCTGATACCGATAACTCCTTTAAGGGAAGGATTAAGAGCGCAGGCAAGGACTGCAAATCTTCCACCGTTACTTTCTCCAAGGATTGCAAGCTTTTCCGGGTTAATTTCAGGTTGAGCTGCAAGTACATCTGAGGCTTTAAGAGCGTCATAAATCATGTTATATTCTACGGGCTCAAGGCCGGCTTTGAAAAGTTCAAGATCTTTTTCTATATTTATGCCGCCCAGATTGCGCTGGTCAATCGTGAGAGTTGCATATCCCATTTTAGAGAGTTCCACAGCTAGACCCTGTTCGGCTTCTTTGCTAATCCCTGCTCCGGGCAACAGGACCAGGCCAGGAGAAGAAGATGAATTTGCAGGAATTCTTAAGAGAGCCTGGATTTTTTCCCCTTTGCTTTCAAAAGACAGCAGTTTTAAAGTATCCGAGCTTTCAGGAGCGTATACATCTTCGATTTCCTGAGCTGTGAATACTGGCTTTTCTCTATCTGGGAAAGATAGAATCCCTGCTTCCGAAACCTTCCAGGGAGCCTCAGCGCCTGTAGAGTTAGATGGATTATACAGGACTCCAAAAAAACCCACAAGTATAAGAAGAAAACCCAGAAGAAAAATTGTGGGCTTGGAGATTCTTGTCCCTGAAGAAGCCTTGCGTTTACTTTCTTTTTTTCCTGAATTCTGCCTGCTCAAGGAAACCCTGCCAAAAAAAATTGCGGTTACGGCCAGAAACCATTTACAGCACTTAAGAATAATACTGCAATGCCAGTAATGGCACCGATAATAAGCACTACCTTGGGCTGGACTTGAACTGCATTTTTATCTGCTTCATAATAGCGCATGAGCCCTGCAGAAGACTGGAGCCCGGAACCTGATTTTTTAGCCATGTGTTAACACCTGTATGAACGCATTGATTGGGATATAATTTCGTTACCTATATTTGCCTACAATAGGTTTTCTGGATAATAATTAAGATTATCTTGAAATTAACAGTCGAAAATCAGAAATTTAACATAACTGTTAATTGACTATTAAATAACCATTAATTAACTATTAAATAACTGTTAATCAGTTATTAAATATTTTAATCAGCTATTAAATAACTGTTAATCAACTATTAAATAACTGTTAAATTTCCTCTTAAATTTGGTAATTATCACATAATTTACAGTTCTGATATATAAATCCAGCAGAGAAATGTCTAATAATTGGATTCTGAAAAGGTGGAGATAATTCACGCTCTTGAAGCAGGTCCTTCTCAAACAAGTGTTTCTCAAACAAGTGTTTCTCAAACAAGTGTTTCTCAAACAAGTGTTTCTCAAACAAGTGTTTCTCAAACAAGTGTTTCTCAAACAAGTACTTCGTCCAGGAGGAAGGGCGGGTAAAACACTCCTTTCTCAGTAATTACCGCAGTTATGTTTTCCATAGGAGTTGCGTCAAAAGCAGGGTTGTAAACTTCTACATCTTTTGGGGCAAGTTGTTCCGATCCGAAAAAGCGCAACTCATCAGGATCTCGCATTTCTATCTTTACACTGCCTTCCCAGCCATTGAAATCGAAAGTAGAGGCGGGGGCTGCTACGTAGAAAGGAATTTCATGCTCTTTTGCAAGAATGGAGAGGGAATAAGTACCTATTTTATTGAAAACGACATCCTGAGTGATCCTGTCAGCTCCTACAAGCACGCTGTCTACAAGCCCCTGCTGCATTACCCATCCAGCCATAGAATCCGAAATAAGTGTTACTGGAATCTTGTCCTGCATCAGCTCCCATGCAGTGATTCTGCTTCCCTGGTTCAGCGGCCTGGTCTCACAGGCAATAACCTTTATCTCTTTGCCTTCAGCAATAGCCGAGCGCACAACCCCAAGAGCTGTGCCCCAGTCAACGCAGGCTAGCCTGCCTGCATTGCAGTGTGTAAGTACGGTGTCTCCGTCCTTCAGGAGTTTTGCCCCGGATTCACCTATTAACTTGTTAGTGGTTACATCTTCTTCCGCAATATCCATGGCTTCCTGGAGGGCAATTTCCCGGACTCCCTGAACATCAAAGGCATCTGAAACCGCTTTCAGAACTCTATCGACACCCCAGCTAAGGTTTACTGCCGTAGGGCGTGTTGACTTAAGAGTTTTTCCCGCGACATTAAGGTCTCTTATTATTGTTTCAAAATCTCTAGCCCCACTCAGGAAAGCTGCAAGGGCAATCCCAAAACCTCCTGCTGCACCGAGAGCAGGCGCACCTCTTACCCTGAGAGATTTGATAGCTTCACAGAGAGAACTCAGTGTTTTACATTCTATTATCCTGTACTCTTTAGGGAGAAGGGTCTGGTCTACCAGCACCACAGAGTTGGACTCTTCCTTCCAGTCAATTGTCCTCATTTGATCACTTTCCGATGTAAACGTCAGATTCTGCCGGAAAAATTTCCGCTTTTCTTTCAAGCTCCCCATAAGATAAAAACCTATTCAACTGACATGTCTCGTGACTCTCATATCGTTACTCTTTCCTTTCATTATCTGAGTAATTGAAGAAAGTTAAAATTAATTATATTAAAGATAATTCTTAAACCTTAGAATAACCGGAAAAAATGCGGCAGATCATGCTTCTGGCAACCAGCATTCATAATAAAAACTTTGTTTGGGGAATAAGCAACACGTGAGATATAAATAAAGCAATCTCTTTTTTCATAGAAGCAAACTTACAAATAATAGATTTATAGAGTAACAGAGCAAATAAGACAAGACTTAAAATCCATAGCTAAAATACAAGAAGTCTTAATTTTCAGAAATATTAATTATTAAACTTCATGGACCTTGAATCCGTAAATCCTTGAATCTATAGATTCAAAAATCATACGAGATATTCATTTCATTAATGCGGTTTATGAGAATCTGGGTATTCATCGGAGAGTAAGCGCTTATGACAAAAATAAAAATAGCAATTGCAGGAATCGGGAACTGTGCAAGCTCTTTGATACAGGGCATTGAGTACTATAAACTCGACGATAAAGAGCCAATTGGACTGATGCACAGGGAAATTGGAGGCTATAAACCTGGCGATATTAAAGTTGTTGCTGCCTTTGACATTGATGCCAGAAAAGTGGGAAAAGACGTATCTGAGGCCATCTTTGCTCCCCCGAACTGCACAGCGGTTTTTTGTCCTGATGTTCCATCCACAGGTGTGAAGGTTAAAATGGGCAGGGTTCTCGACGGGGTCTCTGACCATATGAAGAACTATAAGGAAAGTCAAACTTTTGTTGTCAGCAAGGAACAGGAATCCACAAAAGCCGATATCGTGAATGAAATTAAAAACTCGGGTGCCGATATGCTTCTCAATTACCTTCCCGTAGGTTCTGAAGAAGCAGTCCGTTTTTATGCCGAGTGTGCCCTTGAAGCAGGTGTGGCTTTCATAAATAATATGCCTGTTTTCATCGCAAGCAATCCAGAATGGGCAAAAAGATTTGAGGAAAAGAATATCCCAATCATTGGCGATGATGTCAAAGCTCAGCTTGGGGCTACTATCACGCACAGGATTCTTGCAGACCTTTTTGAAAAACGAGGCGTAAAACTCGAGAGAACATATCAGCTCAATACTGGGGGAAACACGGACTTTCTTAATATGCTCAACAGGAACAGGCTTGCTTCCAAAAGGGAATCAAAGACCGAAGCTGTTCAATCCGTCCTTTCCAGGAAGCTTGATGACGACAATATCCACATCGGACCTAGCGATTACGTAGCCTGGCAAAAGGACAATAAGATTTGCTTCCTGAGAATGGAAGGCAAGCTTTTTGGCGATGTGCCTATGAACCTTGAACTCCGGCTTTCCGTCGAAGATTCTCCTAATTCCGGAGGTGTGGTAATCGATGCCATCCGATGCTGCAAACTGGCTCTTGACCGCGGGATAGGAGGCGTGTTGTATTCCCCGGCTTCCTACTTTATGAAACATCCGGCGATTCAGTACACTGACGATGAAGCTTACAGGCGGACTGAAGAATTTATATCTGGAACCAGAGAACGTTAAAATTCTGGTAAGAGATTCCTGTAAAAAGGAATTCTACAAACCCCCGGAAGTACCGGGAGTTTTAAGTTTTTCTGTCCAGAATGAGTATTAAATGGTTATTCTAAGAGCTTTTTTCCGATTTCTTAATTCGGTTTATCGAATCTCTTTGGTTTTTTGAATCTCTTCGGTTTGTTGAATCTCTTCGGTTTGTTGAATCTCTTCGGTTTGTTGAATCTCTTCAGTTTGTTGAATCTCTTCGGTTTATTGAATTTCTTCAGTTTAGCGGATTTTTTCAGCTTATCGAATCTCTTCAGCTTATTTAATTTCTTCAACTTCTTTAATTTCTTCAGTTTATCTAATTTCTTCGACTTAGCGAATCCCTTCGGCTGTAATTCTAAATTCTGCACTCGAACCTTCAGGGCAGGACCGATGTTTGTACAGAATAGCGCGCCTGGTCCCTTTGCCGGTTTTTTCAAGCTGAATAATCGCCTTTGAAATATGTTCCAGGGAACTACCGCCAAGCGGGCGCACCCCTCCTGAGATAATATCGGAATATACCTGGTTGGTTATGACTGCAACAAAACCGTGTTTGCGGGCAAGAGCATGTAAAAATCCTATTTGGCTAGCAAGTTCTCTGCGGCTTTTCATGCCTGTCTCATCGTCTTCAAGCTCGAACCTGTAGTACGAGGTTGCAGAATCGAGTATCACGAGACCTATATTCTCACTTGCTATTCTCTCCACTTCCCTTACGGCTGCATATTGTTCTTCAAAATTCAGGGGTTCATAGATAATGATACTTCTAGCTATTTCTTTTGCATTTTCCCCTGCAATCTGCTTGAATCGAACAGGAGAAAGCCCTTCGGTATCTATGAAGATGACTCTCTGCCCTTGTTTTACGCATTCCACTGAAAGCTGGATGCAGATATTTGTTTTCCCGGTTCCTGCAGCTCCGAAGATTTGAGTCACAATCCCTTTTTCGAAACCTCCTCCCAGAAGTTCGTCAAGAGGCTTGCAGCCGGAAGATAGTAATTTCTCTATGAAGTGGCACCTCTTTTGTACTTGGTAAATATAACTGGCCCATGATATAACGTTTTTTTGTAATTTCCAACCTTTTCAGGAAAATTAAAGATTTTCTAAGAGGAATAAAAAGACAAAGTGGATATAAAAGAAATGCTCGGATATAGATTCTCAGCTCTACTAATAATTAAAAAATATTTCATAAGAGTACCGTGAAAATGAGAATGATGATTTAGAATATTTTGTAAAGTGTTGAGGAATAATTCCTTATACATGTTAGCCGTACTGTACCAGGCAAATCGGCTGCGGATATTCCCTTGACGTCTTCTGTGCTTGAAATCATCTCCTTGAAGAAGGCTGTTTTTCAAAAACAGGGGTCCTTAAATTTGTTATCAAATCTGGTAACAAATCGAACGTCTTTGTATACAAAACAAAGGTGTTATTGTATCCAGATGAAGGTTTCACTGTATCCAGACCTGAGGTTAAAAACCATTATTAAGGATAGGGCGTTTAGAATATTTACTTGAAAATAAAGGTCATTTTCACTCAGTAGAATGAAAAAATGATATCATGGGGGTCACTTTATAGAAGCTGCGCCCTTTTCCGATATTGATGACTGATATTTGAAAATATACATTTGTAGGGATTATAAGGGTTAGCTGAGGAATGGTAACCCACGTGGGGCTTTGTTTTATGCTGCAACATGTTCTGTGTCTGCGCGCTCACCCCGCAGACAATGAAAATAAACATAAAATGTGATAAAGAAACGGGTCCCACACAAGAAACGTTAACTAAAAATCAGATTAAGAATTAGAGTAAAATCAGAGGGACGTAAAGCATGGCAAAAATAATCATATATACAACGGAACGCTGTCCGAAATGCAATAAATTAAAAAATTTCCTGGAGGCACATTCAGTTGCTTTTGAGGTAGCAGATATGTCTACTCCCGAAGCTCTAACGGAACTGCGTTTCAATGGGGTCTTCACAGTGACAGCGCCTGTTTTACAGATCAATGATACTTTCCTTACGCACGAGGAACTCTTCAGTGGAGGAGAAGTAAACCCTGAAAAAATCCAGGAAATCCTGTGATGAAGAAAATCCTGTGATAACAGAGATCTGAAATTAAAAATAAATTGAATATTTCTTCAAATTTTATAAAATTCTATTATTAAGACAATCACTGAAGATGAGAAAATGACAAGCGAGATTCTCTTACCAGATTACCAGGTATCTGACAACCAATCAGCCCAAACGATGCTTGAAGAATTATCCGTCTCTCCTCTCCCCAAAAATGACCAGTTATCTGACAACCAGCCAGTGCAAAAAACCCTTGATGGGCTGTCCGTCTCTCCTCTCCCCAGGGTAAGGACAACAGATGGTTTCATTCTTAACTGGGACAGGAACATTATTGTAAATCAGCTTCTGAAAGAAACAAAATTAAGCGAAATTTTCTATAACAAACCCTCAATCACAAAAGAAGAAGCCATTGAGATTGCAAAGGACGCAGAAAAGATCATTAAAAAGATGAATCTCAAGTTTCTCTCAGGTCCTCTTATCCGGGAAATAGTAAACAATATTCTACTTGACAGGGGGCATGTTGAGTGGAGAAACATTATGACCAGGGTCGGAGCTTCGGTCTATGATGCCTACGAAATCGATACTGGTTACGGTTTTGAGGCAAATGATAATGCAAACCAGCTGAACAACGCCGAAACCTCACATAAAAGAAAAGCTGACAAAATGTCCAAGGAGCAAAATCTCCTTCTAATGCCAAAAGAGCTTTCCGACCTTCACCTCAATGGGGATTTCCATATCCATGACCTTGAATATATGGGCACAAGACCATTTTGCCAGGACTGGGATCTCCGTTACTTTTTTTATTATGGACTCATGCCTGACGGAGTGGGAACTCAATCAAGCGTGGCAAAACCTGCAAAGAATGCCGAGGTAGCTTTCCTTCATGCGGTAAAAGCTATGGGTTCGGCTCAGACCAATTTTGCAGGTGGGCAGGGTTTTTACAATTTCCTAACTTTCATGGCTCCATATCTGGAAGGCAAGTCCGAAACCGAGATAAGACAGCTTATGCAAATGTTCGTCTATGAAATGATGCAGATGATGTGTGCAAGAGGCGGACAGACTGTCTTTTCATCCGTGCAGCTTTCCCCTGGTGTCCCAAAGCTCTGGAGAAACATTCCGATTGTTGCTAAGGGTAAGGTCTGGGACGGCAAGCAGGCCCCTCTCAGAACCTATGGGGAATTCGAAAAGGAAGTCCGTCTCGGGTTCAAGGCTCTTATGGATGTTATGCTCGAAGGGGATGCCTGGGGCAAACCTTTCAGCTTCCCAAAGCCCGAAATTTCCATTGAACCTGACTTTATGGAAGAAAACAAAGAATTCAACATAGCTCACCCTGAGTTTCCGACTTACAAAGAGTTATACAGGATGACCTTCGAGCTGGCTGCTAAATTCGGGACTCCTTACTTTGATAATCAGCTTCCGGAGTACAGGGGCGCAGGAGAAGGAATTTCATGTTATCAATGTTGTGCGTATCAGTTTTCTGCAAACCCTACTGATGATAAAGAGTTCGACGACAAACTTCATTTCAGGAATGGAAAACACTTTTCAATGGGCTCATGGATGGTCCTGTCTTTAAACTGCCCAAGGGCCGCATACAGGGCTGAACATAATGATGAAAAACTGTTCAATGAGCTCAAGACCATGATGAATAAGGGAGTGGAAGTTTTCAAGATCAAGCGCAGATGGATGAATAGTCTGATTAAGAAAAACAGGATTCCCTTTGCAGCTCAGCATCCCAAAGATCCTAATACAGAGGAAAAAGGGGCCATAGCTGTGGACTTCGAAAGCCTGGTTTATACTATCGGAGTGGTAGGGATCAATGAAATGGTTCAGTACCATACAGGTTTCCAGATCCATGAGTCTCCTGCTGCTTATAAGCTTGCTATCAGGGCCATGTTTGAAATGAAAATGCACGCTCAAAAGCTTTCAAAAGAAACCGGCATGGAGATTGCTCTTGCAAGAACGCCTGCGGAAACGACAGCTCAGCGTTTCGCAGTCTCGGACCTCTTGCATAAGGAATATGCCGACAAGGCCGAGTTCACAATTAAAGGGAATTTGGAAGCCGCAAAGAGTGAGTTGAATCAGACGCATGACCTGCCAATCTACTATACTAATGGAACTCATGTTACCGTTGGTGCAGATATATCTCTACCTGAAAGAATAAAGTACGAACATACTTTCTTCCCGATTGTGGACGGCGGAAATATCATGCATGTCTGGCTTGGAGAAGGACAGCCGGACCCTGACGGCCTTCAGGAGCTTGCTATGCATATAGCAAAGAACACCCAGACAGGTTACTTTGCTTTTACCAAGGACATGACCGTATGCACTGACGAAGGCTACGTAGCCGATGGGCTGCTGGACAGATGCCCGAAGTGTAAGTCTGAAAATGTGCAGCATCTCTCAAGGATCACAGGATACCTTCAATCGGTTGAAGGCTGGAACAAAGGCAAGCGCCAGGAACTTCTGGACAGAAAACGATACAGCGCAAGGGAACTCAGATAAGGGTTCCTTTAATCCTTTTTTATACATAAAAGCGTGAGAACGTAGGTCATGAAAGTAAACTACGCAGGTACCGTCCCGCTCTCTACCGTGGACTGGAAAGGGAGGGCGGCAGTTACTATCTTTTTTCGGGGATGCCCGCTTCGCTGCCCCTACTGCCAGAACCATCCCTACCTCCAGGGGTTTAACCCTGTAGAACTGGAGTTCGTGGAAAAGCAGATTAAAGAATCGAAACCCTTTGTAAGTGCAGTTGTATTTTCAGGAGGAGAACCTCTGATGCAGGAAGCAGTTATTCCTCTTGCTGAATTTGCGAGAGAAATGGAGCTTGCAATTGGAATTCATACAAACGGCTGCTACCCTGAAATGGCAAATGAACTGGTTAAAAGAAAGCTAGTTGATAAATTTTTTATAGATATAAAAGCTCCCCCGGACGATCCCGAACTTTATGGGAAAGTTACGGGCTTCAAAAAATCAGAAGCTGTGAAAGAGACTCCAGAACCGATAACTGCATCTGTAATAAAAACGCTTGAGATTGCAGACTCCTGCGGCTTAGAACTGGAGCTTCGGACAACATTAATTAGAGATTTTATCGGAAGCAGGGAAGAAATAGCCAGTATAGCTGCCTGGATCTCGAAACATATGAAAAACAGAGAACTTACCTATGTATTGCAGCAGGGGATTCCGGAACATAGCTTGCAGGAAAATTTAAGAGATCGGCGGGTTCTGGAAAGGGATGAACTATATGAACTGGGGAAAATCGCAAAAAGTTTTCTGGAAAATGTGAGAATAAGAACAAGAGAAAGCGGAGATGAAATGATCTCTGATTCTGTATGACATAATCTGATGGAATCAATAAGAACAAGAGAAAGTGGCGACGAAGTGATCTCTGATTCTGTATGACATAATCTGATGGAATCAATAAGAACAAGAGAAAGCGGAGACGAAGTGATCTCTGATTCTGTATGACATAATCTTGCAGAATCCAGCACCTAATGTTTTCTGATCTGATGTGCCATAATCTTGCAGAATCCAGCATCTAATGTTTTCTGATCTGATGTGCCATAATCTTGCAGAATCCAGCATAATGTTTTCTGACCTGCTCTGACAGTTTATTGATATTAACTCGTTTTTTTCTCTTTGTACTTTTCTTTTTTGTCTGCATTGTGAATAAAGTGTAAAATATTCTCTTTTAGAGTCCTACAGAAAAACATGTTTTAAGTTCAAATGAATTTGAAGTTTACAAAAGTCTTATACATCCCTAGAGATAAAAGGCAAATGTGAAGCCCTTAAGAAATTTATTTGAGAAAATTTATTTATTCAATTCTCGTGGAAAAAAATAGACTTTTTGAGAAAACATCTTTCCCAGTATCGAAAATGGTTCGGTGAGAACTATTAAAATTTTTGTATTACTTTATGTGTTACACAAATTAAATAAAGGAGAGAAACTCAGTATTTTTGGTTCACAGAGTGCATTTATATAGAAAAGAAAACAAAAATCATCTTTTTCAAAAAAACCATGAAAAACACAAAAGTATCTTCAGTTGGAGAGCGCGCTCTAATCTCCATTTTATCTGAGATTTTCAAAGCACCTGACGGCAGGGAGAAAGGACAGGAAGGAATCCTTATAGGCGCAGGTTCGGATGACTGCGCCGTCCTTGACCTGAAAGGCGAAGACTGCCTGGTTGTTACCACCGATATGCTGCATAGGACTACTGATTTTCCGGAAGAGATGACGCCCTGGCAGATGGGCTGGATGTCAGCAGCCGTAAACCTCAGTGACATTGCAGCCATGGGTGCAGAGCCCATAGGGCTTGTTATGGCAATTGGGATGCCTGCAGATACCGAAATTGCTTTTGTTGAAGCCCTTGCAAAAGGTATGCAGGCATGTGCCGAATTCTGCGGAACTACGATTATAGGAGGCGATCTTGATACCCACGCAGAACTGACAATTACAGGGACGGCACTTGGCAGAGTGAAAAAAGACCAGCTCCTTCTTCGGCGTGGAGCAAGACCAGGTGACCTTGTATGTGTCACAGGTTATACAGGGTCAGCAGGAGCAGCTCTGGAGGCCCTTCAGTCTCGCAAGCCTGTGAGCGAAACTGTCCTGAATGCACTTTTTGAGCCTGTCCCGCGCACGAAAGAAGCAAGGATGCTGGCTGAGTCCGGAGCAGTCACGTCTATGATGGATACGAGTGACGGCCTTGCAATGTCCCTTTACGACCTTTCCAGGCAGAGCCGTGTGGGCTTCAGGGTCCGGGAAAATGCCCTTCCTATCCTCGTGGAAGTCCGGAAATTTGCTTCAAATCCGGACAAGCTAAGGGAATTTGCCCTTTACACGGGTGGAGATTTCGAACTTCTTATTACAATTGATCCACAAAAGATCAAAAAAGTACAAAATATATGTAACTTAGTCGTTATAGGAGAATGTACAAAGTATGAAGCAGGCATTGTGCTCGAATCCCCAGAATGCAACCTTATAACTATAGAGCAGAGAGGATACCAGCAGTTAAAAGCCGAAGCTGTTGATAGATCCACCTGATTAACAATAATTACCCCTGTGAAACAAAAGCCTGGATTAGAGAGACGAAAATTTAGAAACTCTTGATTGATAAGCCCAAAAAACTTACAAAAATCGAGCAAGTCTCAGGAGAAACTGACCAAATTCATAATAATTTATGCACAAGGTTCAGAAGGATAGAACATGAAAAAAGCTAGTTTACAAATATTTACAGCAATTCTGGTGCTAGGGCTATTTTGCGGAACTGCAGCTGCAGCTCCGAGTATAATAGCAGCATCGCCTGGAGACAATGCGACGGTCAATAAGACAGTCGGCGAGATTCAAGATTTTAGCATTCAAACAAACGAGTCAGCAACTATTGACTGGCAGATTGATGGAAGCAATGTTTCCGAAACATCGTATGATAGTGCAACGAATACCTCTACCCTCAATCACACCGTTACGCAAGGTACATACGACGTCAAAGCGATTGTTCAGTCAACTGGAGGGAGTAGAACCTGGAGTGTAACCGGAGGGTCGGATGTACCGGAAATCACATCATTTTTCCCTTCATACACAACCGTTAACAATAACGTAGGACAATCAAGAAAATTTAATGCAACTATTAGCCAGACTTCAAATATGACATGGTATGTTGATGATGTCCAGGTTCAGGAAAACAATTCTGTCACTGATTCATCATATATCAATACTTCTGCAACACAGGGCATGCATACAATTAAAATGAGTGCAGAAAACGAAAATGGCAGTGTAGAAAAATCCTGGAAATGGAAAATATCAACGGTCGGAGGATTATCTGTTAATGTTGACCCCTCCGAAGGAACTGTTTCAGTCGATAAAGGAGCATCTAAAACTTTCCAGGTCAACTCCAGCACGGACGACCAGGATATTAATGTTGAGTGGCTTGTTGATAGCGAATCAAAGAAAAAAGATGAAAGTGTAACCTCTTCTTCATACGACTTTGAAGAAGACAGTGCAGGAAATTATACCCTCAAGGCAGTGGTAAGTGATCCTAATGGTACTTACGATGATTCGACAAAAACATGGACTGTAAGCGTCGGGTCTTCTACAGATAATTCAACTGGGAATAGGATCTGGGAAAAAGGAATGCCCACAACTTACACATGGACTGCCCAGAGTTACTCAGGCTTCTACTATGATCTTGATTCCGGAGTATCCTCAGAAGAAATGAC
Source organism: Methanosarcina sp. Kolksee (assembly GCF_000969945.1). Lineage (NCBI taxonomy): Archaea > Methanobacteriati > Methanobacteriota > Methanomicrobia > Methanosarcinales > Methanosarcinaceae > Methanosarcina > Methanosarcina sp. Kolksee. The sequence continues at coordinate 4,427,941 of NZ_CP009524.1, read as the reverse complement.
CATTACAGATATAGGTAGCAGCATAAAATCAGGAAATATTGAGTACTCCACAAAACCTACTGAGACTGATTTTGAATACAGTAAATGGGGTTCATATCAGATAATCGGGTTCATGGCAGAGAAATACTTTGCAGGCTATACTGAAAATAATTCCACAGTTATAGGAGATGACATCAGCCCTATTTCTGATGGTGTTCTTTCCAAGATTCTCATAGACACTGACGATAAAAAATCAGCAAACGCCGGAGATTCTCTTGTTCTCGAAGAAGGATATTCACTGAATATTGTGGAAGTTGATGTCAATGGAGAATCTGTCTGGGTCCAGCTTGAAAAAGATGGTGATGTAGTAGACGAAGCATTCCTCAAATCGGGCGACGACTATGTCTATGAAACTGATCTTGGAGACTCAGAAGATGTGCCCATAATCATTGCCCATATAGGCACGGTTTTTGAAGGAGCTGAAACCTCTGCTGTCTTCATACAGGGTCTCTTCCAGATTTCGGATGATTATGTAGAAGTTGAAAACGGAGATACTTTTGGGGAAATGGAAGTAACTTCCGTTAGCAGCAGTGAAATAAAGATGGAGAATGATGATAGCGTCGGATTTGATAAGGGAGATACAGTAGACCTTATGGGTAAAATACAGATTCAGGTAGCTGATGATGATACACTGCGCTTTGCCCCGATACTTGACACCTCGGAAGCCGGTACATACGAGCTTCGCGGGACTGTCTATGATGAGGATATCGATGGTGATTCACTCCCTAGCTGGACGCCCTTTAACTTTGAAGGTTTCTATTACAACATAGATGAGGGAATTGGGACTGAAAATCTTACAGTAGAAGAGCTTGACGGCAGGAATATACCTGCAGATAACCTTGTCTACAAATCAACACCACAGGCGGTTGATTTTGATCACGACGAATGGGGCAATTTCACAGTTATTGGTTTCATGGCAGACAAGTACTTTGCCGGGTATACTGATGGTTCTGTTGAAGGAGCTGTTGATGATGTGAGCCTTCTTTCGGATAATATTCTCTGTAAAGTCCTTACAGACAGCGACGACAAAAGGTCTATGGATTCAGGTTCTGCCCTTACCCTTGAAGAGGGTTATTCTTTGAATATCAAAGAAGTCGATGTCAATGGAGAATCTGTCTGGGTTCAGCTTGAAAAAGATGGTGATGTCGTAGACGAGGCATTCCTCAGCTCGGGCGATGACTATGTCTATGAAACTGATCTTGGAGACGCGGAAAACGTACCGCTGATTATAGTCCATTTCGGCACGGTTTTCCAAGGAAGCGAGACCTCTGCTGTCTTTGTACAGGGAATCTTCCAGCTCTCGGACCAGTACACCGAAATCAATAATGGAGATACTTTTGGCGATATGGAGGTCACAAGCGTCTCTGAAAGTGGCATTATAATGAAAAACGATGATAGCATCGGTCTTGGAAAAGATGAAACCTCCGAGATAATGGGCAATGTCAGTTTCAAGACTGCTAATGACGATACTCTCAGGTTCTACCCCTTCGTGGAAGTTGAAACCGGCGGTAATGGAAGCGACAACAATTCCCTGAAAATAAGTGTTCCTGATAAGATTTATGCCGGAAATTCGTTTGATATCGAAGTAACTGCTGGTAATGAATCTATAAAAGGCGCTAATGTTTCGGTTAACGAAAGTAGTGTAGGCGAAACCGATGATGATGGAGTTGTTGAGTATACAGCCAAAGACGTCGGAACTTTGAAGATAACTGCAGAAAAGGATGACTACAAAACTGCAAATAAAAATATTAATGTCAGTGCTCCAAAAGAGGAAATGACAGTTAATGTTTCACCTGAGACAGTTTATGTAGGCGATACCCTGAACATTGAAGCTGTCAAGTCAATCGGCGGCAATCCAATTGATAGTGCAAACGTATCGATTGACGGAAAAATCATTGGTCAAACAGATTCCAGTGGAAAAGCTACCTATAAGACAGATAAAAGAGGCACTCTTGAACTGGGCTTAACAAAAGAAGGATTCGAAGACCAGGAAATAAATGTAAAAGTAAAAGATTTGGAAGCTAACTACACATACTCAAACCTGGTAATCGATCCTTTAGAGGTAAGTGCAGGTAAGGATACGACAATCTCAGTTAGTGTCGAAAATACAGGCAATGCTGCAGGAAATGAAAGTGTGGAGTTGCTTATTAACGGAAACATAAGTGACTCAAAAGACGTTTCCCTGGGCATTGGGAACAATACCACTGTAACCTTTGAGCATGCAGAAGAGGTTCCGGGAACCTACAAGGTTGAAATTGGAGGAGAAAACTCAACCTACACTGTAAAGGAAAAATCTTCCTTAATGCTCTATATTCTTGGATTCATTGTCCTGTTAATAATCGGTGGAGCTGCTTATTACTTCACCAAGGGTGGCGGAGACATGTCAAAGCTATCTGAACAGGTAAAAGAACTTATTAACTCGGTGAAACCAAAGAAATAAAGCTACAGGAAAACAAAAAATTCAAAAACAAAAGAGAATATAACTTAAAATTCCCGCGTTAACCCAAAACGCGGGTTCTTCCTATTTTTAGAACAGTTCAAATTTGATTTACGTTCAGCAGTCTTTCAGGGTTTTGCTGACAGATATTCAGTATCTTTTATTTCAGGAAACTTTTTGTTCCACGCGACGCAGCATTTATTTCTAGCACTCTATGCAGTTTTACTCCATCTTTTTGAGCGCAAGTTCAATGGCGTCTATAAGGCTGTTCTTTGGAATAATGGTTGTTACTGGAATGTTGAGGATCTTTTCCACTGTCGGGCTCACTATAGGGGCGCAAACAAGGGCTTTTGCTCCATCTCTTTCAGCGTTAACGGCTGCTATTATGGCTTCTTCCATTGAGGTTGCCGAATATTCCCTTATTGTGACCAGCCTACCAGCTATCTTTTTCTTTGTTTCTACTATGTTGTCAAGCACCGAGCGAGCTGCAATCACAGCTATAAAATCTCCACTATCTGTTTCTTTAATATCGCGGATAGTTTTCACTATCTGGCGGAGAGTTTTAATGTTGGGGTCCCGGTTCCCTGACAGGATCTTGTAAAGAGTACTCGGCGGGATATTCGCTTTTTTCGCGAAATCCACAGCAGTGAGGTTAAGATCCTCTTTTATTACAGTGGAAAGCGTTTTTTGAAAAACTTCATCGGATTCAAATGCGGATTTGATAACTTTGTCTGCAACATTCATAAAATTCAACCTTTTAAGTCCTGTAAAGAGTTTTAAACAACAAAAAATAATGTACATTTTAATCTACATTTCACAGGAAATTTAGTCCTTAATGAGAAATATATCCCGATATATTAATACATTTGGGATATAATCAAGGCTACTTTGAGAGAATATATATAGGAAATTGTAAAAATATTAATATACCGTTAGATATTTACTTTTTATTTTTACCGGGATTCTTCTGGAGAAGTACAAACTCTCTTGCAAAAGAGTTTATGGAAAGCTGACAAAAAAGATAAAAGTCTGTGATTTTTCGATAGGAAATCTCGATTTCAAACAGTATTTAGTAATGAAAGTAGTAATGAAAGTTATCATTTTATATGGTTCATTATCAGTATATGGACTATTGTCAGTACATGGTAATTATCAATACAGATTATCAGTACATGATTGATTATCAGTATATGGACTACTGTCAGTACATGGATAATTATCAATACAGATTATCAGTGCATGATTAATTATCAACACATGGATAATTATCAGCACATGGTAATTATCAGCACATGGTAATTATCAGCACATGGATAATTATCAGCACATGGATAATTATCAGCAGGACTATTACCAGTTGTAAGGATTAATTGAGGTGGAACTTTGAAAAAACTAGGCATACTTATACTTACTTTCTTGTTGGTCGCATCTATTTTCGTATCCGGCTGTGCATCCAATAAAGGAAATGTATCCGAGAACGAAACCGGACCTGAAGAGACCACTACAATTACTGAGCTGAATATTGGTTATCAGCCAAGCACCCATCAGATCGCATATATGACTGCGGCTGAAAAAGGATGGTGGAAAGAAGACCTTGCACCATATGGAATTACGAAAATTAATGAATACCAGTTTCCTACAGGAGCCCCTGAAATGCAGGCTATGCTGGCTGGAGACCTGGATGCCGCCTATGTAGGGTCAGCTCCTGTAATTACAGCTCTCAGCCAGGGCCTTGACGCAAAGATTGTTGCGCCTGTCCAGATAAACGGTTCAAGTCTTGTTCTTCGTAACGAATACAACTACAAAAGCCCTCAAGACTTAAAGGGCCTTAAGATCGCTACTTACCCACCAGGAACTATTCAGGATACCCTGCTCAGAAACTGGCTCAAGGAAAACGGACTTGATCCTGATAAAGATGTGAAAATCCTTGGAATGACTCCAGGAGATGCTGTCACCGCTATTTCAGCTAAACAGGTTGATGCTGTGTTTCTGCCTCATCCCTCTCCGGCAGTTGTAGAAAAGGAAAATATTGGGCGTACTATAGTGCAGTCTGGAGAGATGGAAGCAAATCATTCTTGCTGTGTACTTGTCGTAAGTGGAAAACTTATCAGGGAGCACCCCGATATTGTGGAGCAGATTGTAAAGACCCATATTAAGGCAACCAAGTATAATCAGGAACATGTGGATGAAGCTGCTCAGATTTTTTCAAATAAGACTACAGAGGACCTTGACACTGTAAAGGAATCTCTTAAGGAATGGGATGGTGCATGGATCACAGATCCAACCTTGATTGAAGACTCAGCTGTCAATTACTCAAAGGTTCAACATGACCTTGGGTATATTCCGAAATCTCTGACCAAGGACGAAATCTTTGACACAAGTTTCTATGATAAAGTCACGAGTGAGAACTAAAAATAAGAGTAACTGAAGAAAAAGAGAACTCTAAATAAAGGGTTCAACTGCTTCGGCTTTATAGAAGGCAATTGAACCCTTATTTTTTCTGAAAAATGAAGTCTGCCGGAAAGATAAAAAGGTAAGAATTCTTTTAATTAGACATGAACGTTAACTTCATAAAAACAGTTAAAGAAAAAGGCGTTGAAGCGTTATCTCTCATAGTTGCAATTGCAATATGGCAGCTTGCAGCAGACGTGATTGTACAGAATAAATTTAAGCTGCCTAGTTTTTATGATGTGATAATTTCTTTTTCTGCAATTGTAAAGAGTGGGCTAATTTTTACAGATGTATCTACTAGCCTAATTAACTTTTCAATTGGTATTGCTGGCGCTTTTGTAATTGGAATTCCCCTGGGAATAGCTATGGGATGGTTCAAGAAAATAAACAGAGCAGCTGACCCTATAATAGAGATACTGCGTCCTATCCCTCCTATTGCCTGGATTCCCTTTGCCATCATATGGTTTGGGCTTACCCACCAGGCCGCAGGTTTTGTTGTGTTTGTAGGAATGGTTTTTCCAATTATCATTAATACATATACAGGCTTTAAGAACGTACCGAAGGTTTATGTTGAAGCCGCAAGAGTTCTTGGCTGTACCCGAAACATGGACCTTATACGTTATATTGCAATTCCCTCAGCCATGCCCTCAATTGTTGCAGGAATCAGGATTGCCATGGGTGTAGGCTGGATGTGCCTTGTAGCTGCAGAAATGATGGGGAGCGACAGCGGACTCGGATATGAGATATGGCACAATTACTACATGCACAGGATGGATTTCGTACTTGTTTATATGTTGCTGCTCGGATTTGTTGGTCTTTTAATTGACCGTTTCTTCAGATATTATGTAGACGCAAAATTACTGAGATGGACATCAGGAACTGTGGTATAAGATGGGCAGAGTAAGTGTAAAAAATGTTTCACGTATCTTTACTAAAAAAGAAGAGAATGTAGGCACTGAAGCTTTACACGATGTGAGCTTTGATGTAGAAGATGGAGAGTTTATCTGCCTTCTGGGACCGTCCGGCTGTGGGAAGACCACGCTGCTACGCATTACTGCTGGACTTGAAACCCAGACTTCAGGAGAAATTACACTGAACGGAGTCCCTATAACTGGCCCGGACCCCAAAAGAGGGATGGTCTTTCAGCAATATTCTTTATTTCCCTGGAGAACAGTCATCGATAACATTACTTTTGGACTTGAAATGCAGGGAATTAGTAAGACTGAAGCCAGGAAGCAGGTGGAGAAGTATATAGACCTTGTGGGCCTGGAGCAGTTCAAAAATAGCTATCCATACGAACTCTCCGGAGGTATGCAGCAGCGTGCAGCCATTGCAAGAGCCCTTGCCAACGAGCCCGAAGTCCTTCTTATGGATGAGCCCTTTGGGGCCCTGGATGCTCAGACTAGAAATATCCTTCAGGATGAACTTCTGAAGATATGGGAACAAAAACATGTGACCTTCCTTTTCGTAACTCATAGTGTGGATGAAGCGGTTGTTCTCGCGGACAGGATAGTGGTCATGACCGCAAGACCAGGAAGAATAAAAGAGATTGTAAAAGTTGACCTGCCCCGCCCGCGCTCCAGGACAAGTCAAGAGGTTAACCGTTTAAGAGACCGCATCCTGAGACTTCTGGAAGAAGAAAGATTTCACAGGTAAAGTCTATGACTTTGGCAAAAAGGAGATAAAGCCACCGTGCGAAGGGGTAAAGAAAAAGTTAAATGTTCACTGGAAACTCTCGATTATTCTTCAGCCCGGATAATCACTTTCGTTAATGGCGCGACTTTCCTGACAAGAACTTTTCCAATAAGTTCAAGCGTGCCGTCTGCTTTTACGAAGTCAAGAACGCACCCAGGCCTGACGTGGATATCTCCCTGGCAGGCTGCGGTATTTATTTTAGCTTTATCGAGAAGGACAAGCTCAGAAGCTGTTTCGATATTGCCCAGAATTTTTGCCTTAGAACAGACAAGAGCACTTCTAGCTTTTACATTGCCTCTAATAACCGAACCTTTTCCGAGTTCAAGCTTACCAGTTACTGTGAGGTTCTTCCAGAACTTCACTTCCTGCCCGACGATTACATTGCCATCCAGAGTAAGATCCTCATCAAGAAAAGCTCGTTTTTCAATGACATAAGTATTGGATCTGGGGTGGTACTTGATAAAACGAATCATTAGAGATCACTCCGGGATACTTTCCCCGGTTATAGATATAAAGCAAATACTTATTCTGCAAGGCATTTACAAAAATTTTGTCAATTAAATTTCCAAAATATGATTGAATATCTATTATTTAACAGCATCGAATGTTCACTATCAGACGCCATGAACAAACAATTAAAGCATAAACGACATGCTAAAAATCGCAAAAATATTGTCCTGTCAAAGTAAGCTGAAAAATATAATCGATAGAAACAGCGAAAAACGTAGTCTGATTTGTACAATTTAAAATCACAAAAGTATAATTATAATGGTCAGCCATTAACCAAACGGCCAGTATCAAGTGATTATTTTCTTAAATTGGCAGGTATTCGGAATGTACGCGGTAATAGAATATCCGGAGATTATAATATCTGTGAATGGAAAAGAGACTGAAGATTAGATATAGATATCATTTTTCAGTCTCGGTTTTTCTCTTTTTAAATGACCTGCTTATTCAACGAGACTGGCGAAACCGTATTTGGGAAGAACCCTTTCGATTTTAATCCGGACTTTATCGTCAACTTTGGTGCCCGGGACAAAGATAACAAAACCTTCAATACGTGCAATGCCGTCTCCCTGGCGAGCGATATCCTGGATAGTTACATCGTAAACTTCGCCCTCTTCAACAGGAACAGAGCTACTTTCATCTCTGAACATGAAAACCATTCCTAATGACTTAATTGAAGTTGATATGGTTTATTTCCTGCATTTACTCGACAACGCTTGCAAATGCAAATTTGGGAAGAACCCTTTCAACTTTAATCCGGACTTCATCTCCAACTTTGGTGCCCGGGACAAAGATAACAAAACCTTCAATACGTGCGATGCCGTCTCCCTGACGAGCAATGTCCTGAATTGTTACATCGTAAACTTCGCCCTCTTCGACAGGGACTGAGCGACTTTCTTCTCTGAACATGAAAAATCATTCCTTTAATTTACTGAATTTAACGTGGTTACTTTATTTTCTGCATTTACTCGACAACGCTTGCAAATGCAAACTTGGGAAGAACCCTTTCGACTTTAATCCGGACTTCATCTCCAACTTTGGTGCCTGGGACAAAGACTACAAAACCCTCAATGCGAGCGATGCCGTCTCCCTGACGAGCAATGTCCTGAATTGTTACATCGTAAACTTCGCCCTCTTCGACAGGGACTGAGCGACTTTCTTCTCTGAACATGAAAAATCATTCCTTTAATTTACTGAATTTAACTTTAATTTAACGCAGTTATTTTATCCCACATTTACTCTACAATGCTTGCAAATGCAAATTTGGGAAGCACTCTTTCGATCTTAATCTGGACTTCATCGCCAACACTCGTATTCGGGACAAAAACTACAAAACCTTCGATACGGGCAATGCCGTCTCCCTGGCGAGCAATATCCTGAATAGTTACATTGTAGGTTTCGCCCTCTTCAATGGGCACAGGAGCACGTTCATCTCTAAACATTACATTCATTCCTTTAACTTCTATTAATCAGCTTAAGAAAGCTCTATCGACAGAAAAGAGTAAAAGCAGTACTTGACAAACCAAACTTGATAACCCAAATTCAGGAAGTACACATTCTACTTAATCTATTCTCTACTTAATCTATTTGATTAATTGATCCCCAACAGAGCTTCGGATAAGTCAATTAATTGGTCATACTCATATCCGCTTGTATATAACGTTTTGCTTTATTATCTATTAAAAAAGGAAAATAATGAAGTTTGGAAAATGTTCAATCCCTGGTTGTCAGACTTCTGGTTTCTAATTTCAAAGATATATAAGAGAGCGTCGCAAAAGTACAGAACTGTTAAATTTATAATCAAATGTTGCACTTTTCTTTTCTTTTTTATCACAAATCAAATGACTTATATACTGTTAACACTTTTATCACATAAAATACATACTTTTTTAGTGATAATATGTTTTCTCCCAGAAAAGGAAAGCAGACTACGTTCGTTTATGGACCTGAAATTTATGAGAAACTCGTATCTAGAGATCATCTTCTATACAAGATCAATGAGTCAATAGATTTCACTTTCATCAATGAAGAATGCCGTAATCTTTACTCAGAAAAGATGGGGAGACCTGTAACGAACACTCCTGAAATCATGTTTAGATCAGCTATTATTCAGTCTCTCTATGACTACTCAGATCGAGAAATGGAGTCCGAAGCACGCTATAATATAATGGTAAAATGGTTCATTGGTTTGAACCTTGACGATTCTTCCTATGATCATAGTGCACTTGGACGTTTCAGGGATCTTCTGGGGGAAGAAAGATGGAAAGAAATATTCTTCAGCCTATTAAAGCAAATAGAAAATGCTGGATTCGTTAAAGGTAAAGAGTACGTGGATGCTACTCATGTAATAGCAAACATTGCAATTCCAGGTACGATAGACCTGTTAAGACAGGGAATAAAGGATGTAATGAAAGCCATTCAGGAGATAGATCCAGACCTTTATGAGGAACTTGGTGGAGAAAAAACTGCTAATGATGACAAAAAGGTATACAAGTTAAGCCCTGAAGAAAGAGACAGCAAGCTTGTTGAACTGGTTAAAAAAGCCAGAGAGATAAACCAAAAATCCGAATATATTGGAGGAAGAGTAAGTGAAAAAACTAGGCAACTAAGACGGATTCTTAATGAAAATATAGAAGAAAATGATGATAATATTGTAAAAAAAAAGATAAGACTAAAGATAGACTCGTGAGCATTGTTGACAAAGATGCAAGACATGGTGCTAAATCAGATGACAAGAAGTTCACGGGATACAAAGTGAACTCAATAATGTCTGAAGATGGATTCATAAAAAACATCAATGCAACTCCAGGCAATTCCTATGATGGAGATATACTTATTCCTCTAATTGATGAAATGATAGAACAAGGGTTTACTGCAAGTGAAGTGGTCGGAGATACTGCTTATGGAGAAGTTGACAACAGGAATAAACTGATGTTGAAAGGGATAACTGTAATAGCTCCATTTAAAAAGGAAACTAACAAAAATGAGCTTTTCCCACAAAGTAAATTCAGAATCGAGAAACATGGAGTGATATGTCCTGCAGAATGCAGGACGATGGTATGGAATCACAATAAGAAGACTGAACAAATCACGTTCTTTTTTAATAAAAAGGATTGTGAAAGCTGTAAATTGAAACAAAAATGTACTGTTCAGAAAAGAAGGACAATTACCATCAGTGAACATTATGAGCTACTAAAAAGAGCAAGAGAATACAATAAAACTGACGATTTTAAGGAAGACATGAAACAAAGAGCTCATATCGAACCAAAGCAAGGAGAAATGAAAAGATATCATGGATTGCAGAGGGCAAAATATTGGGGACTTCAGAAAATAAATATACAGGCAACAATAAGTGCAATTGTGGTCAATGTAAAAAGACTTGTTACATTGAATAGCTGTGGCTATCAATAGAGCTCATAAAAATATGTAAAAAGAATGAAAAATTGAAAGAAAAGGATGAAAAGAATGAATCGTCTTGATGAAAATTCCTCCAAAAATTGGAGAATATTTGTAAAGTGCAAAATTTTGCGCTGAAATTTTTATGATGGCTAATCATTAGCTACTTTTACGACTCTATCATATAAATAAGGACAATTCATCAAAAAAATAAAATTATTCTGAATAAAAAGATATTTCTCTATTAAATTTAAAGATTTTTGAGTAAGTGTTCTCTTGAGAAAGCCTGAATAAACTCCATAAAATTAGGGTTTTATTTCAAAAAGATTAGAAGGATAAGGGATTGTGCCGAAACTTATAAATATTTAAAACTCCATTGTGAGAATCGCTCATTTAATGATAATAACAATGTGTGGGCCCGTAGCTTAGTCAGGCAGAGCGATGGACTCTTAATCCATAGGCCGGGGGTTCAAATCCCTTCGGGCCCGCTATCGTTATCTATTTCTGAGAATTCTTTAACTGATTATGGGTATATTTCACTTATTTTATATATTCTTTCACTGATTTTAGGCATCATTTTACTAATTTTAGGTTATACTCTCAATAATTTGATAATAAGCTGACCCTAAAACTCAAAATTACTCTGAATCCCATATCCGCAATAATCAGTAAATTTTCGAATCACGAAAATAATTTTGACATTTTACTAATTTGACGGTGAAATTAGTTTTAGGATGGGCTCGTTATTAAAAATCAGTTGCATGTTTGGAAATAATTAATTGCTAAAAATAGTAATTGCTAAAAATAGCTTATAACAATTGTTAAAAATCAGTTGTTAAAAATCAGTTGTTAAAAATCAGTTGTTAAAAATCAGTTGTTAAAAATCAGTTGTTAAAAATCAGTTGTTAAAAATCAGTTGTTAAAAATCAGTTGTTAAAAATCAGCTGTTAAAAATCAATTTCCAAATAAACTTTAAATATATAGAACATCTCAATGGGTGCAGCTCTAATGCCAAAAGTAAGTGTTGAAATCCCTCAAGAACTTCTGGATGACCTTAACAGGCATGTGGGAGATAACAAAAAATTTGTCAGTCAATCTGATGCTATCAGAACCGCTATTCGAAAAATGCTGGACATGATGGACGAGATCGATAGAAGGCATGGGAGACTCGAGAAGTGATTAAAAATCCTGATAATTGAAGTAAAACAGTTGAGGTTATAGCATTAAACCTTAATGCTATTGATTTCTCAGTCCAACAATGTAAATCTTACACATTATAAAAATACCCCTTTATTTCCACTGTGGTTTGATATCTATCGCCGAATTTTTAGAATTTAAAACTTATAGTAGAGTTTCCACTGGAATAAGAAACATAGCCTGATTTCTCAAGTCATAGACTTTTCAGGTGTGGATTTTCGGGATGAACTTAATATAAAAGTCAATTAAAAATTCAGGGGTTAGAGAGATTCCCTGAAATCCCTTATACCCTGAGATATATTGGAAAGCAATATAAATGCTATTTTCTGGTTAGGCCAGGAGCCCAGCCCGCAGTCAGGACCCACATACTTTATCAGGTTGCCAAAACGCCTGTAATAAACCTTCAGCCTTTTAGTTATAGTAGCCGGGGTCTCAAGTCCGCTAACAATTTCTGGAAGGTATTGCTGCTCTTTCCAGACGTTAGTACAGTACTTTTCACTAATGATTCCTGCCAGGGTATAGACATCAGTTCTTGCAATCCCAAGCCTCAGGAAGCAATCTGTGTCCTCCAGAGTTTTCTTGTCTATCAATTCCAGGTAAGATGGCGTGCCTGCGGATTCTACTCCTATGACGTTTATTGTGGGGACCTGACAGGCAATGTTATAGTAGAGAGGAGAATGAAGGTGAATCTGTACGTCGGCTCCCCATTTGCTGGCCGCTTTTGAGGCGCTGGTAAGGGCAGAAATAATATCGTTCTCATCAAAAGCAAGCTCAGGATTCAGCCCTATACTTGGTTCATCAATAGAAACCGCTGCAATCTTGAAATTTTTTGCAGATCTCATGGAGTTTCTTACAAAATTATTCACACTTTTTGCAAAAATAGAATAGATATCCGTATACCGTGTGCCTCCGAATTCCTTTAGGTAAAGTTCCGTTGGACCGGTTACACAGACCCGAACCTTGAGTGTCTCTCCGAATCGTTCCTTATAGGCTTTTGCAACCGTCTCTATAGCCTCAAGCTCCTCAATCCTGGCACATTCAAGTTTTACCTCAAAGGGGCCGTCACAGCAATTAGAGTCCCGAATAACCTTCAGGAACTGTTCATTCATATCCTGATACTGAGGATAGGTAGGAACATTAACACCTGCATCTATTTTCTGCTGAAAGGCGTCATTGATTACCGTAAAGAGTTTCTCATCTTCGGTTCTCGTTTTAAAGGCACTTTGGACCCATTCCTTACTGACTCCGTCAGGAAGGGGATAACTCCCAATATCGTCAAAGATGATTTCTTCCATATCCTCTTAGTAGACCTGTAAGGATTTAGCGTTATTGGAAAGACAAAAAAAATATAAAAAAACAGAAAAAATTAAGAAAAATAAAATTTTATTCTGTTATTCAATTGTTCGAATATTAGAACGATCGAATATTAGAACGATCGAATATTAGAACGATCGAACATTAGAACGATCGAACATTAAAAAGAAATATTAAAAAGAAATATTAAAAAGAAATATTAAAAAGAAATATTAAAAAGAAATATTAAAAAGAAATATTAAAAAGAAATATTAAAAAGAAATATTAGAAAGATTTACTCTTCCTGTTTTCTCTTCTCTTCATTAAACTCATTAATTCCTTTTGCGGTATTCTCAAGAAGTTTAAAGGCAAGCTCCTGGTCCGGCCAGAAAGCCAGCCCGCAGTCCGGACTTGCATATTTTATCCGGTCTCCAAGGGCAGAATAAGCCGTTTCAAGCCTCTTTTTTACAACTGCCGGAGTTTCCAGGTCAGTAACGATTTTTTGCATATACTCCTTTTCCTTCCAGACATTAACCCCATACGTTTCATTGACAATGCCAATAAGACTGGAAATATCGGTTCTCGAGACTCCGAGCCTGATATAGGTGTCTGAATCCTCAAGCACTTTTTTATCCAGGAGGTTCAGATAAGAAGGAGTTGCCGCGTATTCAAAACCGATAACATTAATAGGGGTCTCGCAGACAAGTTTGTATTTTAACGGCGAATGAAGGTGAATTCCCACATCAGCTCCCTGTTTCCGGGCGTAAGTGGAAGCGACGGTGAGAGCAGAGACGATATCGGCGTCAGAAAACTGGATTCTGTCATTTATCCCGAGGCTTGGCTCGTCCAGGGCTATGATCTTTATTTTGAAATTTTTCGCAGCTACAAACGCCTGTTTTATGAAATCTTCAATATCCAGTGCAAGGACATGATAAGCGTCAGCATAACCCGTTGCCCCGAAGGCCTGGAGGTAGAGGTCTGTTGGGCCTGCAATACAAACCCTGACTTCAAGCGTTTCTCCTGTTTCTTCCCTGTACTGTTTTGCAACCTCGTCAATGATCTCCAGTTCAAGGATCTTTGCATTTTCCTCTTTCAGTAAATAAGGTTCATAACAGTTTTTTTCGTCTTTGATAATGTCCAGAAACTGTCCTATCATGTCCCTGAACTGAGGATAAGTAGGAACATGCAGACCCACATCGATTTTCCTCCGGAAAGTCTCTCTTACAATAGAAAAAAGCTTCTCGTCTTCATCCCGGTTTTCAGCCGCAGTCTTTATCCATTCCCTTGTAATACCCTCAGGCGTGGGAAGGCTGCCTCCATCAGTAAAAATAATGTCCTGCATACCTCTTATGTAAGACAGTATCAAGTATTATAAGTATTGGAATTGGTTTGAGCTAAAAATTCAAAGTAGAGAAGTCAAAGTAAAGAGTTCAAATTAGAGAATTCAAAGTAAAGGATTCAAAGTAAAGGATTCAAAGTAAAGGATTCAAAGTAAAAGCAAAAAAGATTTTATTTGTAGATATCCCGTCGGTGCCCAATTTTAAGCACGAGTATTTTCAAGCAACTGCCCTGAATCTCCAGGATCACTCTATAATCCCCTACCCTCAACCGGTAATTTGGAGACCCGACCAGTTTTGTTACATAGCGAAATGGATCCTCCTTCAGCTCAGAGACCTTACGAAAAATACGCTTTGCCAGCTGGCGATCGAGCTTTCTGAGCTGATTGACCGCAGGTTCAGACCAGATGATTTGGTAATGCATCAAAATCTCGCTCTCAGTATCAGTTTCTTAGAAACCCAGCTCTTTTTTTAAATCTTCATGTGTTATGTACCTGCCTTCCTCAACAGCTTTTCGGGCAAGTTCGATTTCTTTTTTTGTTTCCTCATTTAGTTCCTGGACTTCTTCCAGTAACCGCTCAAGTACCTCGTTGTAAGTTTCCCGCTTATAGATCTTCATTTTTTCAAGAGCTTCTTTAGTGCTCTGTTTCACTTGAATGGTTGTTGTCTCAGCCATGTTTTACTTTATACAGAGAGATTTACTTATAGTTTATTATAACAGATTATAACAAACTATAGCGAGAAGAAGGTTAGTTGAAGTCTATTTAAGAATTAATCCCGAGTACAAGACTGATACCTTAAAGAATAGACAAAAACAATAAAGATTCTCAGTATAGTTGACGAAATGGGAAATGGGATCTGAACTCATTTTTCTTCAGTTTCAAGATCTTCGTCTTCCGGTTCAAGTTCTTTCCGCAACTTTACTTCTCTGTTCTCCAACATTTTCATAAAAGTAGAAATCGGGACAATGAGCCCATTGACCATTACGAAGTCATTAAAAGGATTCTCATTTTGCACCCTTTCTGTAGAGAACTCATCATCAAAATGTCTTATTTTGAACATATCGCGGATTTTCTGTGCTTTTTGATAGGTTGTGCTCTGGCTTGTCCCAAAATAATCACAGAGATCAGTAGCACTTACATAGGGCTCAAAACTTCTGTCAAAAAGAAAATTGATCTGTCCAAGCGCATAAATCACCGCAGCAGCCCAAATATCCAGCCTTCCGGAAAGAAAAGGTACCTGCCTTTTCCGGCTCATTTTATTGATTAGTTTTTGACACAGCATTTTATAGTCTTCATCAAGGTAGCTGTCTGCAAATCCGTCTGTCATCTGGATAAGAGTGTCTTTCTTTTGTTGCACAAGTTCGCGGTTGGCCATAGTTTATCCTCTAAATCTCAAATAATATAAATTATACTTTATAGCTTGTGACTATTCAGTTTACAAATAATCAGTTGATTGATACCAGTGGTGAAAAAGAGTATTATGTAGCATGATGAAATTTTTTAAAAAAAGATTTTTCAACCAAATATCAATTAAGGATACATGTTCCCGCTTTCCAGAACCCTCCAGTTGTTCCCTGTTTTTGCAAGCAGGAGGCAAATAGTCCAACCTACCTTGCACATGGAACTGATTTTTTCTGAAACAAGCACAGGCCCAATATTTTTCCCGTCCGAATAACTCTCAAACCAGAGTTTTCCGGTTTTAATTTCGGTAATAATGAAGAAATCATCCCGAGTTTCAGAATAATTTTTAACAGAATGAGACAGAGCATAAAGGCACAACAAATCAGAAACTTCCTCAGCCACTGGCATATCAACCTTGAGCCTCTTGACAAGCAAATTCAAAGCTTCATAATTGTCATGGCTCATGTAGGCCTTCTCATGCATCCACTTTACCAGTTTGTGCATGACTTTACCCATAGTTTCCAGAAAGGTCTTACTGGTCAATACATTCCTGATCATGAAATGACCGAGAAAGTCCTTGATTTCCAGAGAACTGATGTATTCGGGGCCGAATACTGCACAGTATCTCTTACCTTCCTCTTCATAAAATTCATTCAGGCGAATCTGATCTATTTCACTCAAATATTTGTGAGCCCAGCCGTTGAGGTATTCTTCAAAATAATAAATCGCATCTTCATACCCCGAATAGGTTTTAGAACTCAGGCGGGCCCACTGTTCAAAAAGAAATTCATCCAAAACTTCCTCAATGGTCTTCATAGAATTCAAATTCAATTTATCCGTACTGGTTTTTCAAGTTATGGGTGGTCTCAACTACATTACAAGCAGTTGACTAAATTGTAGGAAGTTTAAAATGAAAGTAAAGCTATAATGCTAGTTGATAGCAGTCAAAGTATCCAGAATATTGTATTAAATCGTTTTTCGCCTTTAATCATTTATTCCACTTTCTTGCAAGCGGCATTTCCCTTGATAAAGAAAAAAACGAAATACAAAAGAAAGTGCTACCACCAGAAACCAGACCAAATGAAAAAGCAGTTTATAGATAAAGAAAAATAATAAAAAGGGTGATCCAGTTTGAATAATTTTCAGGAAAAAACGAGTTTTATCTGGTCAGTTGCAGATGAAGTCTTAAGGGACGACTTCAAGAGGGGAGAATACCCTGATGTGATCCTTCCATTCACGGTTTTGAGGCGGCTTGACTGCGTACTTGCGCCTACAAAAGATAAAGTCCTTGAGTATGACAAAAAACTGGAAGGAAAAATTGAGAACAAGGATGGTGCACTACGTCATGCTTCAGGTTACAGTTTTTACAATACATCACCTTATGATTTTGAAAAACTCCTTGCAGCTCCAACCAGCATTGGCCAGAACCTCCGCGCCTATATTAATGGTTTTTCGGAAAACATGCGAGAGGTTATAGACAAGTTCAAACTCTGGGGAACCATTGACACGCTGGAAGAAAAAGGCCTGTTGTTCCTTTTAATCCAGAAGTTTGCAAACGTTGACCTGCATCCCGACGCTGTCAGCAACCATGAAATGGGCTACATATTTGAAGAGCTGATCCGTAAGTTCAATGAGCAGACGAATGAAAACCCGGGCGAGCACTTTACCCCGAGAGAGGTAATACGGCTGATGGTGAACTTACTGTTAAGCCAGGACCAGGAAAAGCTTGCCCAGAACCACATTGTCAGAACGGTTTACGATCCTGCCTGCGGTACAGGTGGAATGCTGACAATTGCAAAAGAGCATATTCTTGACCACATTAACCCCAATGCAAATATCAAGCTCTTTGGCCAGGAAGTAAACGATAAGACCTTTGCAATCTCCAAATCCGATATGCTGATTAAAGGCGACGACAAAGACGCCGACAATATTAAGCCTGACTCTTCCTTTTCAAAAGACGGCCATGCAGTAGAAACCTTTGATTATATCCTCTCAAATCCCCCCTACGGCAAAGACTGGAAAAAAGAGGAGGATTTCATTGAAAAAGAGGCAAAGAAAGGCTATGAAGGCCGTTTCGGAGCCGGACTTCCAAGAAAAAGCGACGGCCAGCTTCTTTTTGTCCAGCACATGATTTCCAAGATGAAGCCCCTTGAAGAAGGCGGCTCAAGAATCGCTATCGTCATGAATGGATCGCCCCTCTTTACAGGCGATGCAGGTTCAGGTGAAAGTGAGATCCGCCGCTGGATCATTGAAAAAGACTGGCTCGAAGCTATTGTGGCCCTTCCAAACCAGCTTTTCTACAACACAGGCATTAACACCTATATCTGGATTATCACAAACCGCAAGGATGAACAGCGCAGAGGCAAAGTCCAGCTTATAAATGCTGCCGATTTCTACGTAAAAATGCGAAAGAGCCTCGGCGACAAGCGCAATGAGATCTCTCCTTCCCAGATCGAAGAGATCACAAAGCTTCATACCGATTTCAAAGAGAACGAGTTTGTAAATATTTTCGATAATGAGGACTTCGGTTACAGGAAAATTACAGTCGAACGCCCCTCGCGCCTGAACTTCCAGGCCTCTTCCGAAAGAATAGCCCGCTTAAAAGAACAGTCAGCTTTCCAGAACCTTGCTGTCAGCAAAAAGAAAAAAGACCTTCAGGAAAAAGCCAGGGAGGAA
Organism: Methanosarcina sp. Kolksee; assembly: GCF_000969945.1. Lineage (NCBI taxonomy): Archaea > Methanobacteriati > Methanobacteriota > Methanomicrobia > Methanosarcinales > Methanosarcinaceae > Methanosarcina > Methanosarcina sp. Kolksee. The sequence goes on along the minus strand of NZ_CP009524.1, from coordinate 4,409,510 downwards.
GCTGAAGGTAGAAAATCCCAGGAAGAGATCATAAATGCCCTTTCCGGCATGGATGCAAGCATTTTCTACACAGACCGGGACCAGTTCGAAAAAGCTCTGAACGCAGCCCTGAAAAAAGCAGGCCTGACACCTGCCGCAGCAGTAAAAAAGGCGATCTTTGAAGCTCTTTCCGAAAGAGACGAAAACGCCGAGACCTGTAAAGATAAAAAAGGTAATAAAGAAGCCGATTCCCAGCTTAGGGACACTGAAAATGTTTCCCTGAAAGAGGATATTTACGCTTACTTTGAAAGAGAAGTCAAGCCGCATGTTCCGGATGCCTGGATTGATGAAACCACCCGCGACCCAAAAGACGGAAAGGTCGGAAAAGTCGGGTATGATCTGAATTTCAACCGCTACTTCTACAAATATGAGCCTCCAAGATCACTTGAAGATATTGAAGCTGATATCAATAAGCTGGAAAATGAAATTCTAGAACTATTAAGGGATGTGGCGGAATGAGTGCGCTTGTGGGAGGAGTCAATGAGAGTATCGAAGTGAAAAACGGCCAGGAAAAATATGATGTAAAGCTGGGTATTCGTGAGTGGAAACGCTATCCCGAGTATAAGAATTCAGGGGTGGAATGGATTGGGGAGATTCCAAAAGAATGGGAAGTAAAACCATTAAAATTTGCTTCTGAATTAAATCCTGAAGCTCTTCCCGAAAATACTGATCCTGATTATATTTTGAAGTACATAGATATAGGTAATGTTTCACTAGGAACTTTAGTTTCTGAACCAACAGAAATGAAGTTCTGTAATTCACCTTCAAGAGCAAGGAAAATTGTGAAAAACGGCGACATTATAATATCCACTGTGAGAACTTACTTAAAGGCAATTCTTCTAATTACAAATCCAGATCCAAATCTCATCGTTTCAACGGGTTTTGCTGTAATAAGATCATCTCTGTTCAATAATCCAAAATATCTGTACTATGCTGTAAGATCAACTAATTTTATAGAAGCAGTAATGGCCCATTCTGAAGGCATAGGATATCCAGCCATTAATACATCGGTTCTTGGGAAATTGCCAATTTTGATTACTTCTTCCATAGAACAACAAGCTATAGTAAACTTCCTCGACCGCGAAACCTCCAAAATCAATACCTTAATCGAAAAAAAGCAACGTTTAATTGAACTTTTAGAAGAAAAACGCTCTGCCCTGATAAGCCATGCAGTAACAAAAGGGCTTGATCCTGATGTGAAGATGAAAGATTCAGAAGTCGAGTGGATTGGAGAAATACCTGAAAACTGGAATGCAATAAAAATAAAACGGCTGTGCCAAGTCAAAAGAGGAGCATCTCCTCGGCCCATTGACAACCCAATTTATTTTGATGACGATGGAGAGTACTCATGGGTTAGAATTTCAGATGTCACGGCTAGTAATAAATACTTGAGAGTAACAGAACAAAAATTATCCCTTTTAGGCCAAAGTAAGAGCATTTGCCTTGAACCGGGAAGTTTATTCTTAAGTATTGCGGGTTCAGTAGGAAAACCAATAATCACAAAAATCAAATGCTGCATACATGATGGTTTTGTATATTTTGAAGGATCGAAACAAAATTCAGAATACCTTTTCTATTTGTTTTCTTGCAGCGAAATGTATAAAGGGTTAGGTAAACTTGGAACCCAACTTAACCTAAATACAGATACGATTGGAGATATCAGAGTACCTGTTCCATTTCCAAAAGAGCAAGAAGAAATTGCCAACTTCCTCGACTGTGAAACTGAAAAAATTGATACATTTATAAATAAGATAAGCGCGCAGATAGAAAAACTGAAAGAGTACCGCACTGCTCTGATCTCTGCGGCTGTCACTGGAAAAATTGATGTGCGGGAGGAAGTTGCATAATCGATACGTCTGAAAAGGATTTTGAAGAGAGCATTGAAAGGAGCCTGCTTGAAGACGGATATCTGAAGCGGAAATCTGAGAATTATGACAGGGAACTTTGCCTGGACACGGAAATGCTCTTTGACTTTTTGAGGACTACACAGCCTGAGACATGGGACGAATTTAAAAAACGCAGAGGACCGAGGCATAGGGAACTTTTTCTGGAAAGGCTTCAGAAACAGATTGATAGACGCGGAGTGCTTGACCTTCTGCGGAAAGGGATTAAGGACAGTGGGTGCCATTTCAAGCTCGCTTATTTCAAGCCGGAAAGTGATCTTAATGAAGAACACAGGCGGCTTTACAATGGGAATATCTTTTCTGTAGTGCGGCAGCTTCATTACAGTAAAAAGGAACCTTTGCTTTCCCTAGATCTTGCGCTTTTTTTGAATGGGTTTCCGGTAGTTACAGCAGAACTTAAAAATCCCCTGAAGGAGCAGAACGTTCAGGATGCAGTAAAACAGTACAGGGATACCAGAAACCAGAACGAGCCTCTCTTTAAGCTGGGACGTTGTTTTGCTCATTTTGCGGTTGACCCTGACCTTGTTTTCATGACTACGGAACTGAAAGGGAGTTCTACGGATTTCCTGCCGTTTAACAGGGGAAGAAACGGAGGAGCTGGGAATCCTGACAATCCGAACGGGTACAGGACTTTTTACCTCTGGAAGCGGGTCTGGCAGAAAGACCAGATGCTTGAGATAATCCAGAATTTCCTGCAGTTCGTAAAGGAAGAAAAGGAAGGAAAAGCCGGAAAGGACGGAAAAGATGGAACGGACTGGAAAGAAAAGAAAATTAGCCAAAAATTCATTTTCCCGCGCTATCACCAGCTATATTCCGTAAAAAAGCTAGTTGCACATGCTAAATATCACGGTACAGGTCATAATTACCTTATTCAGCACAGCGCGGGAAGCGGGAAGAGCAATACCATAGCCTGGCTCTGTTTGCAGCTATGTGGGCTGCATGATACCGAAAACAAGCGGGTTTTTGACTCAATTATCGTTGTTACGGACCGAAGAGTGCTTGACAGGCAGCTCCAGGACACCATCACACAGTTCGAACATGTCAAGGGCACAGTTGCAACCATCAAAAAAGACAAAGCAAAAAGCCTAACAGCCGCACTTCAGGAAGGAAAGGACATCATCATCTGCACACTTCAGACTTTTCCCTTTGCCGTAGATGCGCTCAGTGAGATGCCGGGAAAGCACTTTGCCGTAGTCGTAGATGAAGCCCATTCTTCCCAGAGCGGGGAAGGGGCAGACAGCGTAAAAAAGATCCTGGGATCTGCTGATCTCGAAAATGATGAGCAGGAAGAAGAACCGGAAGATGACGAAGACCTTGTAAACCAGAGAGTGGAGGCAGAACTAAAGCACAAAGGCAGGCTTCCCAATGTCAGTTTCTTTGCCTTTACTGCAACCCCGAAAACCAAAACCCTTGAACTCTTCGGCACCCAGCAGCCTGACGGGAGCTATGAGCCTTTTAGCCTCTACACCATGAAGCAGGCAATTGAGGAAAAATTCATCCTGGACGTGCTTGAAAATTACACTACCTTTAAAGTCTATTTCAACCTGCTCAAAACAATAGAAGACGACCCCAGGTACAGCAAAAAGAAAGGCATGCACCTCCTCAAAGCTTATGTGGACAACCATGACCACTCTATAAGGACAAAAACGGCCATCATTGTCGAGGACTTCCGTGAAAAGGTCATGAATAGAATTGACGGGCAGGCAAAGGCAATGCTTGTCACAAAATCCAGGGCAAGCGCAGTCAGATATAAACTGGCTTTTGACAGGTACATAAAAACCCATGAATATCCTTTCAAAGCCCTTGTAGCTTTTTCAGGTACGGTTCAGGATAGGGAGACCGGCAGAGAATTTACGGAAACAGGCATGAACGGTTTTTCGGAAAGCCAGACCGCAGAAGTTTTCAAGCGGGAAGAATACCGCATCCTGATAGTGGCCAATAAATTCCAGACCGGCTTTAACCAGCCTTTATTGTACGCAATGTATGTGGATAAAAGGCTCGGGGGCGTAAATGCTGTCCAGACTTTAAGCCGTTTGAACCGTAAATATACAAACAAAGAAGATACAATGGTCCTGGACTTTGAAAATGAAGCAGACCTTATTCAGCGGAGTTTTCAGCCCTACTACGAAAAAACCCTTCTCACTGAAGCAACTGACCCCAATAAGCTCTATGATTTTGAATATGAGCTTAAAGAATACCATATTTTTGAAGAAGAAGATGTAGAAACCTTTGCCAGGGAATATTTCTCACCAAAAGGCAAGCAAGAAAAGCTTCATTCCATACTTTCCCCGGTTGTTGACCGCTACCTCGCAAAACCAAAAGAGAAACAGCATGATTTCAGAACGCTGGCTAAAAGATATGTAAGGCTCTATTCCTACCTTTCTCATGTAATCCCCTTCAAAGACGTTGATTTGGAAAAACTTTACCAGTTTTTGCGGCACCTGCACAGGAAACTTCCAGTTTCAAGAGACCGCCTTCCTGTGGAAATTACTGAAAACATAAACATGGATTCTTACCGTATTCAGCAGACCAGCAGTGGAAAAATAGCTCTTGCGGACGAGGACGGAAAGCTCGGCCCTAGCCGGGAACCCGAAAACTTCAGTGAACCTGAAGAAGAAATCACACCCCTCTCCATAATTATTCAGGAAATAAATGAAAGATTTGGAGATATTGATTTTACAGACGCAGACAAACTAAGATACTTTTCAGAAGATATGGAGCGTCGTCTTGTAGAAAACGAAAACCTTGCGCGGGCTGCAAATCCGAAAATAAACACAAAGGACAACTTCAAACTTATCTATAACGAATACTTTGACGATGTTCTGAACGATATGATAGATTCAAACTTTGATCTCTACACCAAAATCAATGATGATAGAGATTTTGGTGATATATTTAAGAGAGCTCTATTTGATAGTGTTTACAGGTATTTGACTGGAGAACAGAAAAAATAAGACTGAAAAGAGCAAGAAAGACTGAAAAAAGGCAAAAAACAAGATAAAGTGAAAAAAGTGAGACAAAGCAAAAAAGAGTGAAAGAAGTAAGAAAAGGCAAAAAAGAGTGAAAAAGAGAAGAAAAAGCAAAAAAGGATCAGAAAGTCAGTATTCAGTAATAGGATACACAACCGTACTATCAATTACCTTCCACACACTTCCTGTCTACCCTATCCAGAGCACTACAGTCCAGCCGGTCTTGCACATGGAACTGATTCCTTCGGAAACGAGAGCAGGCCCTGTAAGTTTTCCTGGGCCCATTAAATCCTCAAGCCACAATTTTCCGGGCTCGATTTTTTTGATGGTGAAGCGGCTTTTCAGCTCTTCCGTGTATTTTCCATGTGGAGACTTTGCAGCATATTCAGACATCAGGCCATTTACTTCTACCGCTAGCGGGAGGTCGGCCTTGAGTTCTTTTACCCTCCTGTCCATTATTTTGTAATCACCGTCAGCCAGATATCCTTTCTCGTGCAGCCACTTAACCAGTTTGTGCATAACCCTTCCCACAATAGCCAGAAAGTTTTTACTGGCTTCAACTCTCAAAACCATAAAAAGGCCGAGAAAAGACTCCATTTCCTTGAGTCCAAGCTGACTGGGGCCAAAGATCTCACAATATTCCTTTCCTTTGCCTTCAGACAGCTCTTCTTATCTCTCCAGTTCCGTCTCTGTCAGATTTTCAGATCCATAGCCATTGAGATAACGCTCGAAATAGTTGATCGCAAGTTTACTTCCTGAATAGGTCTGAGGCTTCAGGACGCTCTGCTGCTCAGCCAGAAATTCCTGAAAAACTTTCTGTAGAGTCTTTTCTTTCGTACTTTTCATGGCATTTCCTATTTACAATCTTTTAATTAAACTAAAGTAAATCATCGATCTTAAAAATTGGTATGAAGAACTCATATTGGCTCTTTATAGGCCGTTAGAATACAAAACTGGACTTTCTTCTCATCGGGGCAGTACATTCCCACTTTCGAGAATCCTCCAGATCTTTCCTATTTTTGCAACCCAGAGGGACACCGTCCAGCCAACTTTGCACTTTGAACTGATTTCCTCAGAAACGACAACCGGCCCGACGCGTTTTCCTGATTCCAGGTAGTCTTCAAGCCAGAGCTTTCCAGGCTCGATTTTTACGATATCGAAATATGCATCAAGGTCACTGGTATACCGGGTTTCAACCGGATGTCGCTCTACATAATCACAGATCAGGTCAGTAACTTCTCCAACTAACGGGAGGGCGGTTTTGAGTTCTTTTACGTTTTCAGTCGCTTCTTCATATTCTTTATCAGGCATGTAACCTTTTTCATGCAGCCATTTGACCAGTTTATACATGACCCTGCCTGTTGTTTCCATAAGGGTCCTGCTGCCTGCAACCTTTCTGACCATGAAATCGGCCAGAAAATCAGAGATTTCCGAAGAGCGAAGGTGTTCAGGGCCAAAAATGTCCCAGAACTGCTTGTCTTCGGAAGCTTCAAGTTTTTCATATCTTTCAGTCTCAGCCCTATTCAAGTGCTGATGCCCGAAGTTATTGAGATATGTCCTGAAAAAAGAAATTGCCTCTTCATATCCAGAATAGGTTTTAGAGCTCAGGCGGGCTTCCTGTTCAGCCAGAAATTCCCTCAGAATTTCATGAATTGACCTACTGACTGTTGTTTTCTTTTTATCGACCTTACCTCCCGTTCTTTGATATTCTTTTTCTTTTAAAAATCCCGGAGATATCCAATAATTCCAGAAAGTGTCGAGCATTTCAATAAGGGCAGCGGGACGAAACTCCCTCTACATATACTATCTGCCAGAAGTCCCTGACTTTTACTATTCCGAAATTAAGGTACCAGCCTGTCTTTGCCAGCGAACTCACTTCTTCCGAAACCTTAACAGGCCCGATTTCGATGTAAGGGTCCAGATAATCCTCTACCCATAACTTTCCGGGTTCGACTCTCCTGATCTCAAAATCTCCCTCTTTCCACTCTGGACTCTCCTCAGCCGGATGTGCGTCCACATAATCGCAGAGCAAACTGCCAAATTTCTGAACTTGAGAAGCAGTCTTTTTCCCTTTTTTTCTTATATTCCCTACAACCTCAGCAAGTTCACTATAATGCTCTGGATCAAGGTAGTCTTTTTCATAAGCCCAGGGCAGAAATTTACGGAAAAAACGCCGCGAAGTTTCAACGAAAGCCGCGCTCCCTCCAAAATCATTAATTAGATAATCCTCAAGGAAATATTCAATATCTAAAGGCACAATATACTCAAGGTCAAAAATCTGGCAGTATTCTTTATGCTCGTTCTTATGCTTCTCTTCATAGAGTGCCTGATCCTCTTCATAAAGGTCATCAGAAGCACAAACATCGAGATATTCCTCAAAAAGAGAGATTAAATTTTCATAGTCCCGATGTGTCCTGGGACTCAACTCTCTTTTTTGCTCTTTTAAAAATTCCCGAAAAGCTTCATCTATCGTTTTCATGGCAGTTCTATAAGAGAATTGTTTTTCCAATTTTTCAAGATTTTGCCCTGCTTTTGAGAGTTTCCGGCCTACTCTCCTTCCAAGGATAAATAACTTCAAAATGTTTGATAAATAAACGAAATAAATGGAATCAGCAGAATTAACGGGATTTACAAAATAAGCAAAAAAGGAAAAGGACTACCTGAAAACAGGTTTTTCAGGCCTCTATTTCAGAAAAAGTTTCTTCAACACATTGTTTACTGTCTCGTCAACCCCCAAGGATTTAACGATTCTGAATAATTGCGATTGGTTTTTTCGACATTTTGCTAGTTACGCAACATCAGTACCTTTTCTTATATTTCCTGAGAACTTCGCTGTTTACTTCTAAAGCCTTCTCGTCAATGTAACCTTTTTCCTGAGCCCATTCAAAGAATTTTTCAATGACTTTCGCGGCTGTACCTATAAACTTCTTGCCTCCTCCTACCTCAACTACATAATCATCGAGGAATTCTTTAATTCCTGATGGGGTGAGATGCTCAGGGCCGAAAATGTCGCAGTAACTCCTGTTCTCGTTTTCGTGTCGGGCATTATAAAGTTCCCTGTCTTCTTCAGAAAAAGAATCTTCTGCACTGAATTCAAGGAATTCCTCGTAAAGAAGGATCACATCTTCAAGGTCCAGGAAGGTATCAGGTTTCAAGTTGCCTTCCTGTTCATTCAAGAACATCCGAAAAGCTTCGTTTATCGTTGTCATAATATCCTGCAGCAGTACTTGTAAATTATCCTTTTTGCTGCAAAAGATTTTATATTTTTCTCAAGGCCTTCTGTACAGGATTGGAGAACTGATTTTCAATAGCCAGTGTCTCTAGAAGGTGCCCAGGAAGTATTAAACTCGTACATCCACATAAATAGCAAAACAAAAAGTAAGACTGAAGAAAAAAAGAAAGGAAAGATCGAGGAGAAAATAGAAAAAAAGAGGGGAAAAAGAGGGGAAAAAGAGGGGAAAAAGGACAGATCGAGGAGAAAAAAGGAACAAGAGGGGAAAACGAAAAAAAAGAAAAAGAAAGATAAAGAAAGAAAAAGGGGAACAAGAAAAATATTTACATAGATTCGGGAGCTGCAATTCCAAGCGTGTCAAGCGAGTTTGCAAGCACAATCCTTGCGCAGTTCACAAGAGCCAGTCTTGAAGCCCTGACTTTTTCGTCCTCGGCAGCAATTACAGGGACAAAGCGGTAGAACTGGTTAAAAGCATCTGCCAGTTCGCGGGCGTAGATTGCAAGCACATGAGGCTTGAGTTCGCGGGCTGCAAGGTCGATTATGCTGTCAAATGACGCCATCTTCTTGATAAGATCGATTTCAGTATCTTCAACAAGCAGAGAAGAATCTATTTCTGCCGAGGGGTCCCAGGCTGCTTCTTCTTTTGCTTTCTCGAGAATACTGCAGGCGCGGGCATGGGAGTATTGGATATAAGGGGCACCCTGCTTCTCAAAGTCCAGTGCCTCTTTCCAGTTGAAAACCGTAGACTTTTCAGGGGAGACTCTTACTATATCGTATCTTACAGCACCAATTCCGACCATTTCCGCAACCTGCTTCTTGAACTCTTCAGAGGTTTCAGGACGGCGGGTTTCGACCTGTTCAAGGGCAGCTTCCGTAACTCTGTCAAATAGATCATCTGCACTTATGAACTGCCCACGGCGGGTACTCATTGAACCTTCAGGGAGGGAGACAAACTCGAAGATAACAACCTCAGGTTCCTTGATCCCGATTGAGTTCAGCGTAGCCCTTAGCTGGCCTGAAATCAGCTTGTGGTCAGCTCCGAAGACATCGATTATGCGGTCTGCCTGGCCGGCTTTCCATTCATGGTAAGCAAGATCTCTGGTTGTGTAAAGAGAAGTGCCGTTTGAACGCTGGATAACAAGGGTTTTTTTAAACCCGTAGTCCGAAAGGTCTACTACGAGGGCACCTTTGTCTATTTTTGTCCTTCCGGTTGCTTTGATCCGCTCGACAATATCATGTACTGCGCCGGATTTAAGGAAAGTTGATTCACTGACAAATTTATCATGGACAACATTTAAACGAAGTAAGGTCTCCTTGATCCCGGAAACCGCCAGAGAAACTGCCTTGTAAAAACTGTCGATTGTCTTGACATCCCCTATTTCTACCTTTTCCATCAGAGCGTCGATTTCCTTTACATACTCCGGGTTTTTATCCAGCTCGACATTGGCTTTGATATACACATCAGCAATGGCAGAGTCGGATTTTCTGGAAAGGTCAAGCTCAAAACGTTCGCACGCCCAGGAAACTACTGCAATCTGGCGGCCCATATCGTTGACATAATACTGTACTTCCACGTCATATCCTGCTCTTCTGAGAATGCGGGCAAGAGTGTCTCCGATAATGGAGTTTCGGATGTGGCCTACATGCAGGGGACCATTCGGGTTTGCTGAGGTGTGCTCAAGTAAAATTTTATCCTTTGGAGCTCCACAGCCAAATTTCTCCTTCTCTTTAAGGACTGTAGTAACCGTTATGTCCAGATAGCGCCTGCTAGCATGGAAGTTAATGTAAGGGCCAGCAGCACTTACTTCTCCTATGTACGAACCATCCGGAATTTCAACTGCAGAAACAATACGGGCTGCTAATTCTTTCGGGTTTTGCCTGTACAGACTTGCCAGTCTGAAAGCGGCCCTGCTTGCGAGGTCAGCGTAAGATGAGGTTTCGAAATAAAGTTCGGAATCTTCAATTTCAAGTCCGGCCTTTTGGATAGCGTCTTTTAAGATTGATGTAGCCTGAGCTTTTAGTTCCAGGAACAAGATAAATCACCTGTAAAAACTACGAAAACAATGTGATAGCCTTGAGTTTACTAAGTTTAATTTACTGAGTTTACTTTGCTGAGTTTAATTTCCTGAGTTTAATTTTGGTTCACTAATCCCACTTTACTAAATTTTATTCGCTAAACTTAATTTAACAGTTTTAATTCACTAAATTTGATTTACGGATTTTAATTCAATAGCTTTAATTTACTAATTTTGATCCAGTGATCTAAGGACGGTTTAATTAAAAAAGTATTGGGTAAAAATTATTGGACGAAAAATATTGATGGGAAGTATTTGATAGGAGTCAGAGTGAAATCAGACTCCAGTACTGTACCTGAGAATTGCAGCAATGCCTCCGAAAGCATTCATAAGTTGCGAGCCTTCGTCAAAGTCTGTAGACACGAAAATAACTTTTGCATTGCTTTTGTCAGCAAGGGCTGAGAGCTCGTCAACGATGTCGGTAACATCCGTAACTTCAAGGGAAGCTCCACAGTTCGGGCAGTTCCCGGCTGTAGGTGCAGATTCTCCGGGTTTCCAGCGCCGTGTCCACTTATTTTCATATCCGCAAACACTGCACTTCGTGGTTACCCTTTCAGCCCGCAGATCTTCGGAAAGCAGGAGCATTTCCACAGAATTGATTTCAAGGTTTGCCCGTACCTGAGTTTCCCCATAGGCTACTTTGCCTGAGTCGGAAATAAGTTCTTTGAAGAAGGCCCTGACAGCGTTCTTCTGTCCCATGAGCTCAAGATCCTGGAGCTTATCTGCGGCAGCATTCACAAGTTCCGAGAGCCCTGATTCGTCAGTGTAAGCCGTATCAAAGAGCCCAAGGATCTTTCTCATAAGTTCGTGGTGCAGAAATTCCCCGGCGTAGAACTCTTCCTTTGTAGGAGAAGGACCTCCTATCAGGATACCTTTGAGATCTTTAGGCTCAACGGCGAGGAAAATATCATCTGCGGCGTCTCCTATCCTCTTATAGAAATCATGGATAGCAATTAACCTGAGCTGCTGGAAACGATGAGAACTCTGACCACCTTTCCTCTGTTTTCCCGGAACTGTTGAGGTAAGATTGCGGAAAGCCTGAATCCTTTTTCCGACAAGAAGCCCTACTGTAGCTTCTCTTCGGTCAAGCACCAGAAGCCCAAAGGTGCCTTTATCCTTGAGCATTTCCTCTAAGGGTTCAAGAAAGAAAGAGGAGTCGCAATGATATTTATAGACAGTAATGGGTTCCGGGGGGATAATTACTTCGCTCTCCATGTTTGTCTTGTTAGCCCCGATATCCACGGCTCCTGTGAAATAAACGATCCCGTTTTCAGGAACCTTGTTAAGATATCTAAGCCTTGAAAGAAGAGATTCAATGGCTCCCTGTACATTAGTCCTGGTAAGTTTGGACTTAATATTTGCCGCCTGTCCGTGTTCGTCTTTCAACTGGTTTGTAACATCAAAAATCTGCTTGTCAGCAGGGATATAAAGAGAAATTAATTCAGTGCTTCTTCCTTTTTTGTCCCTCAGGCTTTCAAGCTTCTTTTTAAATTCGTACTTTTCGTGTGCAGATTGTTCAGCCATTTTAAATGTTCCCCGTAAAGATAATAGCAAAATTTTGGTATTTTTGGCAGGTTTGAGGTTGAATCCTTTATTAAATTTGAGATTGTCTTTTCGATCTGGATTGATAAATTTGAGGCAGATTAATCTAGACTATTTAATAAAGTTGAGTTATAAAATTAACTTCAACTGCTGAGTTAACTTGAGCTATTGAGCGCGTTGAAGTTTTCAATGAATTGGTTAGCCTTTTTGAAACTATCGAATTTGAAAACACATTTAAGAATTTTAATTTTATTAAGAATTTTAATTTCATTCCAAATGTGTTATCTTAGTAATTTTTATTCCCCAGTTTGTCGTTCGTTTAGCTTTTCGGTTAGTTTAACAAGGGTGACAGAGGATTTGATAATGGCAAATTACACAGCGAGCCCCATCTCACCGAAAGCTGAATGTAAAAACCGCTCTGAACACAAGAAACTAAGAGTAAGAGTACGCTGCCAGAAGAACCGACACTTCGAATCCGGGAAAGACACTCAGAAATTCCGGAAAAAGACGGCTCCTTTGCTACGTAAACTTTTCCTATTTCGTGCTCTGTTGATATCACTAGATGTGAGACATAATTTTACTCAAACTGTATATAAACTATAAAACTGGATAAATCCATGCTGGAGTTATACCCCTAAATGAAACATGAGTTTATATTTGTTTCTATCCCCAAACGTATTTTATATATCAATTAATATATAAAAACCATGCTGTGTTTCCACATTGGATGTTACTGGTACTAAGATCAAAAACTTGAATTTAGTCAGGGCAGGAAACTCTTTTGACAGGAGATTTTCTCCCATCCTTTGATAACAAGACTACTCTGCTGATTTCAGATTCATCTGCGATTTCATATCCAAGATGTTTTGCAAGTTCCTGTGAGAACTCGAGGACCTCTTCATGAGTAGGCATTGCAGAGCGGTCAAGCCTGAGTCTTGAGAAGCCCAGATGCATATATGCTTTTATCTCCACAAAGTCAGGGGAGGCTTTTTCCATTAGCCTGGCATAAGCCTCAGGCTTGAACAGGTTTTCACCTTTCACAAGGGTTGTTCGGATGACTGTCCTTGATTTTTTCTGCTTCATCAGGGACAGAGATTCATTGATCTTTTCCCATAGAGCAGGCGACCTGGGTTGGCAGACTTTCAGGTAAGTCTCAATATCTGGAGCATCAAGACTCATATAGAGCTGGGAAGGGGAAACCTTTGCAAGCATTTCGGGGACTGTGCCGTTTGTGACAAGAAAAGTCGTAAAACCTCTTTTTTCGTACTCCTCGATAAGTTCAGGGAGATAAGGGTAAAAGGTTGGTTCTCCAGACAGGGAAATTGCAACATTATTCGGCTCATTGCCCTCAAGCCAGCGTTCCTTCAGTGCATTAGGAGAACCACCAAAGCCGGTAATTAGCTTACGCTGGCAGGCAATACTTTCTTCTACTATCTTTTCAGGTGAATCCCATTCCTCGGGCGCAGGAACAGGGACCTCAGTCGGACGCCAGCAAAAAAGACAGCGCTGGTTGCACATAAGTGTTGGAGTCATCTGAAGGCAGCGATGAGACTGAACTCCATAGAATTTCGATTTATAGCAAAAGCCCTGGCCATTCATAGCGTGCCTTAGCCAGAGACAGGTCTTAACAGCTGAGTGGCGGCCTGCCAGAGCATAGCCCTGTTTTTTCAGGAGAGTTTTTAAATCAGGGATGTCAAAAGGAAGCAAAGCAGTATCTTCCCCCCTGTTTTTTTCCGGAACGTCGGGGAAATCTTCCCAGGTATTTTCTTTTTTTTCTTCCAGCGGCATTTTCCGCATATTAAATCTTTGTGGTATATATAAGGATCGGAAAATAATTTTGGAGAGGGCTTCAGCGATCAAGTTAAAATCGAATAAACCTCAAGGCAGTGCACCAAAATTCTGTAAAGATAGAAGCTAAGACGAGAAAATGCATAGTTTTTGTAGTAAAAATATGCGTCAATAAAAAAGATAACTCTGTTCAATCTCTGACATATCACTCTACATACTTCATTTTATGTAAAAGCTTCAATACATTCGATATTACCAGAGCCACGCCATGTCATGATATATGCCCCGCTCTCATCTAGGTATAGAAACGTATTTGCATAACACATTATTCCATTATATTCTATGTCTGACCCAACCCAGCACCCGCTATTAAGAAATAATTTCTTCCCTGTTTCTGTCTTTAGCTCATAAGAGCTTGCAAAATGAGTATGACCGAAAACAACAACATCTGCATCTATAGTTTCCCTGTTTTTCTGGTAATACTTATCTTTAATGACTTGTTCTACAGTCTTATCCCTAGGTTTCGTGGAGTTGTAAATTATTCCTTGAGTATTGGCAACAATACCAGGAATCGAACTCAATGCAAAAAAGCCAATAATCATAGCCCAACTCAGATTATCAAAAAAATCAGGTTGTGGAAATTCTCTCATTAAAAAGTATTTATCACAAATTAACAAGCCTAAAAATATAGCAAAATTTGCTTTCCAGTATTTTTTAGTAAATTTGACATTGAAAAGATCTTGGAACCAATTAATGGGATTCCAGATTCTATTGACATGCTTTAAAATAGCTTGATTTTTATCAAATTGATGACCATGGAGAAAAAAATATGATTTGTTTCCAATTTTAATACCGTGTGCTTTACCAGATTTCTTATCTTTTTTAGGATAATGCCTATTGTAAATAACAATTTTTTTTCCATTATTTAAAACATCAAAATCACCCTTTCCTTCAAGTTCGCCCAAAGAATCGTCATGGTTGCCAACTACATATATTTTGTCGCAATTAATATTAGTAAGTAAATAAAAAGGCTTCATAACATCTTTTATAATGTTATTTCTGTCACTATTCTTTGGATTCCACAAATCCAAGATATCCCCTAAGAGAATTATTTTATCAGGAGTTTTAATTGTTATTTTTTTATCCTTGCATTTTATAACCTCAGACTGTTTTTCCAAGCCATGCACCCACTCAAGGAAATCACAAAAATCTTTATGATTGCATTCCCCGTTGCCTAAATGTACATCTGAGATAACTATATAAGCTTGCTTCATTTGAGAATTCATTAGATTACTGAAATAAATAATAATCTCAAGACAATTGTTTGGGCATCCATTGTAATCTAATTAATGTTTTGAGACACTGAGTTTATATAAATGGTACAATTAACTGAATCTAATGGCCGAAAAAATAAAAAAATACTTAAAAATTGCTTTTTATACTTTTTTGACCTTTTCTCTACTCACTTTTATATTCGGTTTCTTGATATTTTCAAACCCATTATTCATGAATTTATTTGCGAATTCATTGATTAAATTTAATGACATAGATTCTGGCACAGTAAATTTTCAAGCCTATTCAAAAGAAGAATTTGCATCTGAATTTTTTAATATTTCACTAACCCCAGAAGACGATTTTATAAAGCTTTTTGAAAGTCACTATGGGACAGAAAACAAAAAAGAAAGAATATTCATGATCACTTATGATATCCAGGATCCTAACGATAAGTCTAGGTATACGATTTATGGAATCAATAAGTACATGAATCTGGTCTATAAAAACACTCGGCAACTGGACTTATCAGATCCAAAACACAAGCGGATTAAACTTCACAGATCTGAAGGTGAACGACATACAGGAGAATGGGGCTTCAAATGAATTTTAAAAAGATCACTTTTTACCTGTGGATAATTATTATTCTCGGAGGTATGACTACATACCTATTATTTCCAGAAAAATTAAGCTTTTCATTCCTGGAAGAAACCGCTGCAAATTATCCTGTTGAAACTCCTATAATTTATTACCTTCTCCTTTCATTTCAAAGAGTGGTATTTATGCCCTCACCACTTATACTTGTAGGGACACTCATATTCAATCCAATTAAATTATTTGTAGTAAACATGGCTGGTGTAATGACCTCTGCTACAATAGTATATTATTTCTCCAGATACCTTGAATGCGACGTTTATCTTGAAACAAAGTACAGTAAATATACCCATAAAATGAAATCCAAACTCGTGGATAAAGAACTCCCTTTGATTGTTGGATGGAGTTTTTTTCCTATGGTTCCCACAAATTTGATCGTCTACATTGTGTCCAGCCTAAGAATAAATGTATTCAAGTGTCTCCTTGGGGTTTTCATAGGAGAATCTATAATTAATGCTTTTTATATAATTACAGCCACGATGCTTATAAAAGGCAGTTTATCATAAGTAATTTCAGCATCTTAATAATGATTCTTGGCAACAAATACCTTGATATTATACTTGAATCATTCCTTAAAGTTACTTATAAGCCTCAATAAGAGGCGTAACTGCCCTCTGATCCCCAATTTCAATAAGAATTAAGGCTGTTTCAGCTCTAATTTTCTTGTCTTCCGTTTTCAAATTTTCTATAAGGGGACCAACAGCCAGTTCCCCCTGATCTATGAGAGCTTCTCTTGCGATAGCCCCAAATTCTTCATCTCCCAGTTTTCCTACAAGCATTCCTACAGTTTCCTGGTCTCTTGTTTTGCTGAGTGCAAGAAAAGTCGCGTTTCTAATATTTGCATCCATAGTTTCGTCAGCAAACGTCTGTTTGAGCGTTTCTACAGCTTTTGGATCTTTTATATTCCCCAGGGCTGAAGCTGCCGCTGTTCTGACTTCAAGCTCTTCTTCTTTATCGGTAATTATGCCGATTAAAATTTCACTAGAGTTAGTGCTCCCTATTTCTCCAAGGGCAAGGATGACGCTTTTTCGGACATCAGGGTTTGCATTCAAGGAAGTACTCTTTTGCCCTTCTGTACTCTTTCCGGTTTTCAGGATTTCTATTAGGGGTTCTACTGCGGTCTCGTTTCCTATTTCTCCGAGTGCAAGAGCCGCACTACTTCTTACTTTGATTCTCTGGTCTCTCAGCCTATCTATAATATAGGGTACTGAATTTTCGTCCCCTATCCTCGCAAGCGCAATTGCGGAGCTGCCTTTAACATATTCGTTATCGCCATCTTTCATTTCTTTTCTTAGAACTTCTACTGCCCTTTCATCCCCGATCTTTCCAAGTGCAATTGCTGCACTGGCTTGTACTGGCGGATAATCTTTCGTTAGAATTCCAATTATGGGATTTACTGCCGCTTCTTCTCTCATTTCTCCAAGAGCCATCATAGCTGCAACTCTTGTGCTTCCTTTATTGCTTTTAAGAGCTTTAAGAAGTTTTTCGGTTTCACTTCCTGGTTCTTCAGGTCCAAAGTCTGAAAGCGCAAAAGGAACATAGATACTTGAATTCTGTGTTTCTGATTTAAGAGCCCTCTCAAAAGCGTTTGTTTCTCCCCTGTCCCCCGCCCTGGCTGAGTCCATAGCAATGGAATCTGCAATGTACTTTCTTGTGGTTGTATCTTTTGCTTCTATGGCCTGCAGGGTGTCTTCTGAGGTCCCTTGTTTCCATTCTTCAGCTTTGCTCTCGTTTGTGGCATTATTCGAAGCCCCAATTTTCTCAAAGTTTTCGGAAAGGATATTTTCTGCCCTGTCATCTCCGGTTTCAAGAAGTGCGAGAAGCATGTAACTGTTTATTTCTTCCGAACTCGAATTATTTGACGCTATTTTGTCAACAAGATTATTTGCCGCAGGCCTGCCAATCTCCCCAAGTTCAGCTGCAGCATTCAGTCTCGCTTCATGATTGTCGGCTTCCAGCCTATTTGTGAGATTTATGATTGAATTGTTTAAACTCCCAGTTCCGGTTTGTGTGTATGTTCCATTTCCACTGAATTCCATAAACCTATCACTATTTGCAAGAAGTGAAAAAAATATAGAAAGAGTGATAAGCGCAAATAAAAGAGAGACTCTCCATCTAACTCCGGACATTACACTATCTTTTTTTTTATTGTTTATATCACTTTCTCTCTTTATTTATACAGACAACGCGGACTTATAAGGAGGACTTATAAGGAGAAAGGAGTTTTCATCTCTTCTGCTTCAGATTTTTCTCTCTTATTCTGCACCCAAGGCCGCAAAGGAGTGATGTAACATCATATTCGACAGAATTAGCATCACAATCCCCAAAAACCGTTATCCTGTAAGTAACTCCGAGCCTTTTTAATTCTTCTTTTTCTTTTTCAGTTTCTATCCGGTTAAATTCTTTATAATCTTCCCCTTTATAGATATCACTTATTTCGCAGGCTGCAAGCTGTTTGTTAGTATTTATAGCGTTAAGTATAACTGCAGGGTCAGCCCCTTCAGGGATAAGGACTGAAATATCCCTTGTGGAATGTTCAAGGTTTTCTTTTCTCCATTCCCACAATTCTGATTCCGAAAGCATGCGAAGATTTTCAAGCTTGAGTTTTACAAATTTGTTTTTTATATGGGGAGAGGTGCCTTTTGATACCAGCTTTGTAAGGACGATCTCATCCGGTCCTGCCTTTTCCAGGAGACCTACGTGGATTTTTCCGGAATAAAAATGAGAAAAGCCACAGACCTTTCCAATAGAGTTCAGGATTGTCTCGTATTCAGTTATTCTGGAATTAATCAGTTTGTCCGATTTACGCAGGGCATGAGCCGTATCTCCGTACTTACGAGCAGCAGATTTCATTTTTTTCACAAAACTTTCTTCGTCATGGGCTCGCACCAGCTTCGAGAGCTCTTCACATTCCCTGATAAATGCGTCATGAACCTCCAGCACTCCGGGATTTTCCATCTGGATGAGGGCATACAGATAGGGGTTCTGGCCAAGGATCCTGCCTACAAAGTCAAGCATTATGGCGTAGACCGGGCTTACGAATTTTCTAGATTTTTTTATATCGAAATCTAACCGGTCAATTGTCGTTCCTATAGTAATATAGGCAAAATGGGTAAGCCCCTGCACAACCGATACAAGCCTATCATGCTCGGCCGCAGTAGTAATTTCAACATGCGCCCCTCCTTCCTCAAAAAGCTCTCTTATTACCGGAAACCACTTCTCTGAACGCCCTTTTACAGGGACGAGAATGACAGTTTGCCCTCTGATAGTAGGAATTGTTGGGCCAAACATTGGATGTGTGCCGAGAATCTCCACATCTGAAGGGGCGAACTTTTTCATAGCTTCCACAGGCTTTACTTTAATGGAAGTAAAGTCCATAAGGAGGCTTCCAGCCTTCATTTTTGGGGCAAATTCCGCAATAGTCTCTTCAGTTACATTGATGGGCACCGAGACTATTACTATGTCACTTCCCGGAATAGCTTCTTCAAGATTTAAGGCAAAAGGAACTTCTAATTTCCTTGCAATCTCGGTTTTCCCCCCTTTTCCCCAGACTGTAACTTCGTAGCCTTTTTCTTTGAAAAAACGGGTAAACCATTGTCCCATCTCCCCAGTTCCGCCAAGGATCAGCACCTTCGTTTTTTCAGGGTTTTGATCTGTATTGACCTGACTCCCTGGTTTCAGATTAACACTCAAGCCTGCAAAGCCTCCAGAACCGTTTTTTTCATAAGTTCAACTGGAGGTTCGATTCCTGTCCAGAGTTTGAAAGCTTCAGCTCCCTGATAGACAAGCATTAAGACTCCACTCACAGTCTTTGCGCCTGAGGCTTTTGCTTCTCTTAAGAGCCTGGTTTCCAGAGGATTATAGACAATATCAAAAACAGTAAGGTCAGGGTGAAGATCTTCTGCTGTGGCAATTGTAGTTTCTGTGTTCGGGTGCATTCCAAGAGTCGTGGTGTTGATCAGAATATTGGCATCCTGCAACAGTTCTTTTAATCCGGAGAGTCCTCTTCCAGTTACGTTTCCAGAAAGGGCGGCAGTTGAGATATCTTTTGCAAGCTCAATTGCCCTTCCTTCGGTCCGGTTTACTATTATGATTTCAGCGCCATCGGCTGCAAGCTGAAAAGCAATGGATCTTGCTGCCCCCCCTGCTCCTGCAACTACGATTTTAGACCCCTCTATTTCCACTGCAGAATTCTGAAGTGCCTGTTTTGCTCCTAATCCATCCGTGTTGTACCCTTTTATTTCTCCGGTTTCCCCGAAAACGACAGTGTTTACAGCTCCTATTTTTTCGGCAAGTGGGTCCGGTTTTATGCAGTCAAGTTTCAAAGCTACCTCTTTTAAGGGTACTGTCAGATTGAGCCCTCCAAACCCCATAGCTGCAGCCCCAAGAATTGCTTTTTCCAGTTTTTCGGGTTTCACTCTGAAAGCGTGATAGATACAGTCCATCCCAAGGGCTGAAAAAGCTGCGTTATGCATTGCAGGAGAAAGGGAATGGGCTATAGGGTCTCCAAATACGCCAAAAACTCGCTTCATTCGAGCAGCTCCAATATCTTCTTTATTTCATCTACCTGAAATTGCCCGGGAGCGGCAGAAACTTCACTATCAACAGCCGCATATGTCAGGACCGAACCGTAGAAAGGAGCAATTACCCTTGTATGTTTTCCAAGCTTGCCCATAGCGATTGTACATACAGCGTTTCCTGCCTCCCTGGCATCCAGTGCAACTCTTAACAGGTCAAGTACGTCTCTTCTCGATTGCGGCATAACAGCAAGTTTCGCGATATCTGCCCCTGCCAGGAATGCTTCTTCCAGAATAGTTTTCATTTCTTGGAAATCCGGAGTTTTTGAAAAGTCATGGGAAGAAACGATTACGGTTTTTCCGCAGGCTTTTGCCGCTTTTATTACCTTGTCTCTTGCTTCTCTTCCGGCAGAGAGCTCGATGTCTACTGCATCTGGCCCATCTTTCAGGAAAATGAGATTTGTAGAAAAGAGATTTGTAAGAAGTTCAATTCTGTCGTCTTCTCTTCCTTCCCATTTCCCTCCTTCCTTAATTGAGCGATTTGTGAGGATTACCGGAAGTCCGGTTTCGGATTTTACTTTTCGGATTGTTTCTACAGCTGTTTCAAGATCCCTGATTCCAAGTAAATCCAGCCGGATTTCGAGAAGGTCGGCTCCCATTTTGGCGGCCTTTCTTGAAGTTTCAAGAGGTTTTTCAAGGATTACTGCGACAACGGCAGCTTTTTTCTCAAGGTCAAGCTGACCAATATGAATCATTGTTTTCTCCGGTTTTTGTTTTCCGCTGATGGCCGTTTCCTTTTCCGTTTTTCGTTTTTCCGCTGATGACCGTTTCTTTTTCCGTTTTTCCGCTGATAACCGTTTCTTTTTCTGGTTTTTGTTTCCCGCTGGCAATCGTTTCTTTTCAGGATTTTTCCTTTTTAGGAGGTCATTTCTCTATAATTGTCTCTTCAATTTTTTTACCGAAATGCCTGGCTCCCTCTTCCAGGCGGACCAGAACCTCATCGCCTTTCTTGAGTTTGGCGACTGAAATCGGATTTCCGTCTTTTCCGACCAGCTTGATAGTTTCGGCATTTTGCAGGATTGCGCTCAGAATACGATTGCCTGCTTTTGCTTCAATAAGCATGAGAGGACGGCTTTCTATCTTAACTCTACCCACAAAACCTTCTCTCTGTCTCCCTTTTGAATCGATTATGGTTACCGCATCTCCGGTTCTAAGTTCCGAAAGGTAGCGGGTTTTATCTCCAATTTTTATATAAGAGTGAACCGCACCTGCATTTACCCTGAATGGGCGGGCTGCCACATATGGGCTGTCATCAGATTCGGAATTTACAAGGAACATCCCGCTTGCCTGAGAACCTATGAGCATGCCTTCCCCCTTTTGCATGAGATTGCATGTGTCCACACAGACTCTATCTCCCATTCCAAGAGGCTCGACCCGGGTTACAACCGCAGACTCAAGCTCAGCACTTTCGTTTTCCAGCTCCCTTGCAGCCTGGATGGTATCTTTTATTTCCTGGATGTTCCCACTGTCAAGAAGGACGCCGTCTGCTCCGGTCTCAAGGGTCTGGAAGGCCAGCTTTGCTTCTTCAGCACTCTTTACCCCGAAAATTATTTTTACGTCATAACGCTGAAGCTCAGCTATCAGGTTTTCCAGAGGAATAACCTTCCAGTCCGTGCCTGTCACAATCAGGAAGTCGCATACCTTTCCGAGTTCGGCTGCAAATTGCTCGTAGCGTTTGTCTTTGATTATAACATATCCGCCAACAGCCACCCCTTTATCCCTGAGAAGGGTTGCTGCGTTTATGTCAAGAGAACCTTGAGTTTCAAGGGGTAAAGGTTTCGTCCCGTCGCCTTCTCCCCTCTTCCCAACGACAATAATCTCAGCCCCGGATTTATTGTCACGGCCAAAGGTTGCTACTGGAATACTTCCCAGTTCCCTGGTTTTTCCGACATCTCCTGGGTTTACAAGTACGCAGTCAGCTCCTGATTCAAGGCCTGTCGTGATTCTTTCTTTCTGTTGTTCCCATCCGCCTTCATCGGCTTTTATCCACACGCTTTTCTTCTTCAAAGGCTTCAACCCCTGTATATTTTCTGTTTTTACTCAGGCCTTTTCCCTTTTTTAACTTCTGTTTCGGGTTCTGGTCTTGCTTTTCAATATCTAGCTCTCACTTTAGCTGTTCGAGGGCTTCTTCTACAGGCCTTCTATGATGTACTATTTCGCAAATAGCCCGGGTGAGTCTAACAGGGTCCTTATGCTGGAAAACATTTCTTCCAATTGCAGCACCTCTGGCTCCTGCTTCCATCGCCCCGTCAATCATCTCCAGGAGTTCCAGATCCGTTGAGGTTTTAGGTCCTCCTGCGATAACTACAGGTACAGGGCAGCCTCTTACAACGTCTCTGAAGCTATCAGGGTCTCCGGTGTATACCGTTTTCACAACATCAGCACCTAGCTCGGCCCCGATCCTTGCAGCGTGCGCTACATTTACAGGGTCGTGAGGATTTGTGATCTTTTTACCTCTGGGGTACATCATAGTAAGGAGAGGCATGCCCCATTCCGTACAGTCTCTGGAAATTTTTCCGAGCTGCTCGAGCTGGTCAGCTTCGGTTTCAGAGCCTACGTTTATGTGCATGGAAACAGCATCAGCTCCCATCTTAATGACTTCCTCTACTGTACAGACCTGCACTTTAGCATTGGGGTCCGGACTCAGGGAAGAAGAACCACTTATATGCACAATAAGGCCTATATCGTGGCCGTATCCCCTGTGCCCGTATTTTACCATTCCTTTCTGCATAAGGACGGCATTTGCTCCTCCTTCGGCAACTCTGTTCACTGTATCAGTGATATTGATAAGCCCGTCAATAGGCCCGTCTGAGATCCCATGGTCCATGGGAATAATGACCATGTTTCTGCTTTCCCGGTTCATCAGCCTTTCTATCCGTATCTTTTTACCGATTTCTGACATTATAATCTCCTTCGAGCGCAAAATGTTCTCAAATTATTGCTATATTTATTAAGAAACTCCGTGCTAGCATGTGACACGTTAGCACACTAAACCTATTTAAAGCTATTCCAACTAGCTATGAGACAAAGTATGCACTTTAATAGTAACGGATATTCTTGAACTTTTCTGTATAACAATGTACTATAATGACCACATCTGAGAGTCAATTCTTTGTTATGAGTAAATAGTATCATTGAAAATACATTCCAGGCCATAGAAACATAGATTGGAGAAACGTACCGAACTCAAAGCCTACTGACTACGAAAACAATTCGCATTTCTAAACTTTGAAAACATACAAGAATTAAAATAGGATAAGACCGGCTAATAGAGTAAACTCAGAGCGTCAGAAAATACAATCAGACTAAAACAGGAACTGAAGGAACTATGAAAGAGCTGAAAATTCTTGTTGTTAATAACTACGGACAATTTTGCCATCTCATTCACCGGGCTGTTCGAGACCTTGACATGGATACGAAAATAATTCCCAATACAACGCCAATTGAAGATATCCTGGCAGAAGAACCGGACGGACTGATCCTGAGTGGTGGGCCGGAAATGGATAGGGCAGGTTTATGTTTTGATTACGTCCGGGAAATCGATCTCCCTATTCTTGGGATTTGCCTCGGGCATCAGGCAATTGCCCTGGCATATGGAGGGCACGTTCATGCAGGGAAAAAAGGCGGGTATGCAGAGGTTGAGGTAGAAGTTCTCGAAGAAGATGATATTCTTCGTGGACTCGGACCCAGGACTACAGTTTGGGCTTCCCATGCAGATGAGGTTGCCATTCTGCCTGAGGGCTTTATCCATCTTGCCCGTTCTGATATATGTGAAATTGAAGCCATGCGCCACCCGACAAAACCTATTTACGGTGTTCAGTGGCATCCCGAGGTTTCCCATACAGAGAAGGGAGAAGAACTGCTTACTAACTTCCTTGAAATTTGTGAAAAATATTAAGATTGATGCTAATAATCGACATTAACAACCGATATTAACAACCGATATTAGCAATCGATATTAGCAACCGGTATTAACAACCGATATTAACAATCGATATTAACAATCGATATTAATCTCAAGAATGAAATGTCCTTTAAATTTAGAATTGTAAAAGAGAAATAAACGCAAATAAACACTATATAAAGATAAAAAAGTCTTCGGGATAAATTACATCCCGAGTCTTTTCTTCATCATTTTCTGAATATTGAATTTTCCACCCCTGAAGCCTTTTAGAGCTGTCTGCATGGTTTTGTGATATTTCAGAAGCTCCCTTACTTCTTCAGGGCTGCATCCCGAGCCTCTTGAAATCCTTTTGATCCGGGAACCGCCTATAAGCTTGGGGTCATTCATTTCTTCTTCAGTCATGGAATCCATGATTATCTTGTAATTCTTCATCTTGTCACTTGTAGCCTGGAACATTTCATCTGAGAGCTTAACGCCTCCCATCCCGCCCATTCCTAGTGGCAGCATGGACATAATCTGTTTGAGAGGGCCCATTTTGTTCATGGCTTCAAGCTGCTTGTACATATCCTTGAGGGTGAATCTCCCCTGCATCAGGGCTTCGACATTTACGTCTTCTTCGCTAAGGGTCTCTTCAGCTTTTTCCATCAGGCTTTTAAGGTCTCCCATGCCAAGAAGCCTTGAAATGAACCTGTCGGCTTCGAATTTTTCAAAATCTTCCGGCGTTTCCCCAACGCCGATAAAGGCAATAGGGGCTTTTGTTTCGGAAACGGCAGACAGGGCTCCGCCTCCTTTTGCAGTGCCGTCAAGTTTCGTTATGATAACGCCCGTAATCCCGACAGAATCATTAAATGCATGTGCCTGCTGGCTTGCCTGCTGTCCGATACCTGCATCCAGTACCATGAACTTCTGGTTTGGCTTGGCAACGGCGTTGATCTGTTCCATCTCTTCTATTAGATCGGCTTCAAGAGCATGCCGGCCTGCGGTATCCACAATTTTTACGTCGTATTTTTCCAGGGCTTTGAGCCCGTTTCTGGTAATTTCAACGGCATCGGGATTGTTTTCTTCTCCATAGAAAGCTACGTTGAGCTTCTCACAGAGAGTTTTAAGCTGGTGATATGCGCCAGGTCGGAAGGTATCTGCGGCGATAACCCCTGCTTTGAGTCCTTTTCTCTGGAAGTAGCGAGCAAGCTTTGCTGTACTGGTAGTTTTTCCGCTTCCCTGAAGCCCAACCATCATTATAATCTGCGGCTTGAGCTGAATCACAGCTCCTTTGCCGATAATTTCCATTAATTCCTGGTATACGATGCGGATTACGTGCTCCCTCGGGTTCATACCTGCAGGAGGGTCTTCTTTCATCGCACGCTCTTTGATTCTCTGGGACATTCCCATAACAAGTTTTACATTCACGTCGGCCTGGAGCAGAGCCCGCTGGATATCTTTTACTACTTCATTGACCGTACGCTCATCAATTCGCCCCGCGCCGATCAGCTTCTTGAGTGCCCCCTGTAAGGAGTCTCCAAGTTTTTCCATTACCATATGAAAGTCATCCTGCTGGTTTTTTTGAGGATAAATGAAAAGATACTCACACTTTTTTGACCTTGTGTAAGAAAGTAACCTTCCTTAATAAGCCTTGAGTTTAGTAGCTTAAAAAAGGGATAAGTAAATGGATTCTATATATGAATCGGTAACCGGCTATAAAAACATTGCCGGGTATGAAGATTTGAAAATGTGTTATCTGAAAGATTCTTAAAAGCGTAAAACACCATAAAACCAAAAAATGTCATAAAACCAAAAAATGTCATAAAACCAAAAAATGTCATAAAACCAAAAAATACCATAAAGCCAAAAAACACCATAAAAATCTATAAATAAACTTACTATAGCGGGGGATGGATTCGAACCATCGGTCTACGGGTTATGAGCCCGTCGGGATCTCCTGGCTACCCCACCCCGCTACCGGGGAATTAAAATCTGAAAATGTGTCAAACCACAAATAAACTCAGAAAAGAGCTTTACTATAGCGGGGGATGGATTCGAACCATCGGTCTACGGGTTATGAGCCCGTCGGGATCTCCTGGCTACCCCACCCCGCTACAGGGTTTTATTTATCAGGCCACCTTGCCTGGGACAACTATCAGAACATACTAACGATCGTTTATATACTTTTCGCTTGGCCTTTTAATCTTCAGAGTTTTATCGTAGAATTTAGGCGTTTCTCTAAAGAAATTCCTCAGTTAACTGCAATTTGTCATATTTCATATTCTGCCCTTTATTTTCTCAGGCTTTTCCGGAAATATATTTGATATTTCAAACCCTAAATCATATTATGACAAGGTGCTTATTCTGCGGAGCTTATTGCGAAGTTAGGTGTGGAGTTTACTGCGAAGGCTATCCTGGAGGCCAGGAAGAGAGAGAAAAGGAAGAAGGTGCGGAAATTCTTGGATGTACACAAATCGGTACATCCTACATCTGCGAAAACTGCCTTAAAGACTTGAAACAGGCTCTTGGATCTCTTTAAAAAGACCAGCCGGAGAGAATATACAGTACCGGATTAAAAGTTAAAAATGCCTTCTTCTTTACCGAATGGGAAAAATTTGGAAAAGGGTAGGTATTGCTGGCAACTCAGACAACCTCAACATTGAGTATAAAGTTCTCTTCCTCTCCGGTTACGTTCTCCCAGGGTCTTTTATATATTCCAGTTACTTGCTGACTGCCTTTAGATACGGCTTTAATCTCCCATAAATGGACTCCTCCCGCGCCCACAAGAGGTTGCTTTATTCCTTCAGGCTGCTCCGGTGGATAGTATTCCCCTGATATATTATTGAGCCCCTGGCTCAGATTGAGTTCCCATGAGTAACCTGTGGTTGGGTTTTCCTTAAGCCTTAGGAAAAATGTGCTTCCATTTTCAAGACTTATACTTGTTCCGTTGTCCGCTTCGGTTATTACCTGTTGTTTTGGCGACATAGAGCCGGAAGTTTCTTCAGGTACGTTATCTACAGGTAGCTCAAAGGACCCCGTTACTCCATTCACATTTACAGTGTAATTTCCTGCTTTGAGACCCTGAACTTCAAGTGGAATTGTTTCTGTAAAACTCTTTATAGCCTGTGTACAGAATGCATCTTTAGGGCGTTTTGTACTTATAGTGATATTAAAGGCATTTCCTTCGCTTTCATTCTTTATTTCGTTGATTTCAGTACATCCATCTGGGAGGTAGCCTTTCGCTATTACCTGTATCTGTACGGGAAATGACTCAAGGGTCACAATCTGTATGCTCTCTACCTTTGCAGTACCGTATATGTAATCTCCTCCAGTGGTTCCGTGACTACTGTTTGTTCCAATAATCCCCTGACTATCATTTGTTACATTTTCTGATTCGGTTTCGTTCTGTCCGTTGCCAACACAGCCGGAAAGAATAATCACAAAGGCCATAAGCAGAAACGTTGTAACTTTTGTATACTTCCAAAACTTATTATTTGTTCCTGTTTTCATTTTTCCCCTCTTTTTCTATCTACTCTTATTCTCTCTGATTCGTTTATGGAAAGATAAGTCTGTTTGGATTTATCCTTTGCTTAAACTTCAGCTCTGTTTGCAGCTTTACAGGTCAGTTCTCTTTTTTGTTGATTTAAATTGTATTGGAAATTAGTTTAATAGTGAATTTATCAATCAAACTAGTTCAAAAACTTCAAACTTCAATAACTCAAAAGCTTTAGATTAAATCTAATCAAAATTTTTGAATTTTAGATGTCTAAAATATTTAATTTTAGCCGTTTGAAAACTTTAATTTTAGCTTTCCAAAAGCTTGATATACACTTTTAAACAAGCTTTTATAATATTATGTCTTTATAAAACTTAATATATTTGGATATAAATAGATAAAACTCAATATTAAAGTCCGATTCTTAAAAACCCCATTCTAAAGTCAACTTTTGATTTTTATCACAGTTTCATAAAAATATACTAAAACTTACACAGTTTATCTGAAAAACCAACAGCATCAGACCGTAAACTGTCTAAAATATGACTCTAATTCACAGTCTTTGCCGTAATTGATTCTGTTGCTCAAATGCGTAAGTTCTATCTACTATGCCAACCTCATGTAACCACTAATAACAGTGTTAACTCTGTGCTTTTTGCTAGCAAGCATAGAGTTTGTACTTTTTACTTAGAGAGACAGTTTTTCTCAGCGGAAAATAATACTTTGAATTACTATTTAAGGAGGTCCCATCTTGAATTCCTGGAAAATACCTAAAATAAATTCAGTATGTATGTTAAAAGAAGTGATTATAGCAGATTTTTTCTTGTCTCGTCTCAAATAAAGATAGGTGGGATTTCAATTGAGAATTGCAGTTATTACACAGGGAGTTTCTAACGTTTTTGAATCCATTATTGAATCAGGACATGAGGTAGTGGGAATT
The DNA here is from genome assembly GCF_000969945.1 of Methanosarcina sp. Kolksee. NCBI lineage: Archaea > Methanobacteriati > Methanobacteriota > Methanomicrobia > Methanosarcinales > Methanosarcinaceae > Methanosarcina > Methanosarcina sp. Kolksee. The sequence goes on along the minus strand of NZ_CP009524.1, from coordinate 4,381,139 downwards.
GTTGAGTGCTCCCGGACAAGAGAACCTAACTCATTCCTTAAATCTATAGGAGGGGCTTTTACAGACGTATATTATTCATTCACCTCCAGGCCTTTAAATTTAAAAAACTTCTCTAAAAAACTGAAAATTCCTTATTACTACTTAAGGAAAGGAGACAACGAAACCTTTCAAAAATGGATGAAGCATTTACAGCCCGATATTATAGTTGTGTATTCTATGTCTCATCTCTTGAAGGAGAATATATTTACTATCCCGAAACTTGGGACTATTAATCTTCATTATTCACATCTTCCAGAATACAGAGGGCCATCTCCCCTTTTCTGGGAATATTACGATTATATACTTAATCCAGGAGTCACTCTTCATTATATAAACAAAGGCGAGGATACCGGCGATATAATTTTCCAGGAAAGGATTCTTATAAGTTCAGGTGACAAACTCGAGGAAGTTGTTAAGAAGTTATCTTTAACAGGAATAAAATTTCTTCTAAAAACAATGGATATGATTGAGAGTGGAGATGTTCCCCGAATAAAGCAGTCTGCAACTACTCCAACTGTGAGAGCCAGAAAGATTAAACCTGGTGAATATAGTGAGCTCATAAAATGGGATGATTGGGGTGTTGAAAGAGTATTTCATTTTTTAAGTGGTACTCCGAAGTATCATTACACTCTGATGAAAAAACCCAGTTTGCATAAACTAGGGTTCACGATTAAAATTCTGAATACAGAAAAATGTAATACTTCCGGATATAAAGTAGGGGAGCTTTGTAAAGAAAATTCAAAACACTTTTTAGTTTGCAAAAACGGAAAAATATATGTTGATGTTATATTTTCACCTGCGAGTTTTCTTGCCCGAATTTACCCTTATATATGTTGAGCCTGCTCTTTGTAATGCAAAACAAGGTCTTCAGTCCATCTCAGAGCTGCAGGCTCGAAACCCATAATAGTTTCCTGGTCAAAAATCCCATTTGACGTAAGAAAATCAGCAGCCATGAAGTATTCGGTCTTAACCAGCATAGCAATCTTTATCTCGTTCTTACAGATAAAAAGCCTTCTTTTCTCTCTGGCCAAATAAAGTTTCAGTTCTTCTTTGAAATCAGTTTTCAGTCTTTCACAGATTTTTTCTGTTACTACAAGGGTTATTCTGGTATCGTTGTCTTTATTTGCCAGAAATATTTCAGAAAAGACCGGGTGAAATATTGATGAAAAGCAGAGTATCTTTTTTGATTTTCTTATGTTATCCAGGAATACGGAAGAAGGCTCAAAAATATTATCAGGATCAGGTCTAACAAGGAAGCAGAACTTCAGTTCATTAAGCCTTTCCAGAAATGTCCTGGGTAATTCGGAGAGATCACGATCCTGCCAATATTCCGCATTCTCCTCAATGACCTGCAGAGTATCAAGCAAAGGCTCCATCTTCTCAACCAAAATTTTTGCAAGAGGCGTTAGCCTGTACTCCCGATCTTCCTGAAAAACCAGATTTTCATCCTTCAGTTTTTTGATTTGGGGAAGCATGCCCGTCGGGTTAACGTTCAGACCTTTTACTATTTCCTCTATCGGCTTACCTCCGTTTTTGAGAAGGAGCAAAAGGTCTTTTCTCTTTTGGGACATAAAAATCAGGTCTATCAAGGTTTTTTCCATTGATTTCACTTTCCGGATCGTGCACTTTTGCGAAAGATTCTTTTTGTCTTTGGTTTTCAGAAAGATTTATTGAAAGAACTTTTCATTTCTACGAGAAATACCCAAAGATATTTGAAATTAACTTCAATCACGTCCTTTCTGTCGCTTCCTTTCTATTGCGTCCTTTTAGTATGGCAAGAGTTTATAACCTACCTTCAAATGTTCGTTTTTTAATCCTATAATACTCTTTTTACTCTCCTCTTCTTCTTTTTTCTCTTGCCTTCTTCTTTTTCCTCTTATTTTCCTATTTTTCCTCTTATCCTCTTCTTTTTCCTCTTATCCGAGTTATCCTTTGACAAGATAAGAAAACTTAAAGTCTATAATCCGGATTATATAAGTCGAATATAGAGCTTGGAAAGTGATACTTCTTATCTGCTAGTATCCTGACTGCGTATCGCGATTTCCATATCATGGAGGACTTTGCATAAAATCATTCAAGTGTGTGCTTACGAATTGGGATTACATTTATAGTTTGTGCCGAAACATATCTGCGGAAATCAAACATTCTGGATATGAACCGGACGTAATTATTGCGCTTGCAAGGGGAGGCTGGTTTGCCGGGAGAGTGCTCTGCGATTTCCTGGGGCTTGATGACCTATCCAGTCTGAAAATCGAGCACTACATCGGAGACACAGCTATCGATACCGGTGAGCCTTATATTCGATATCCTCTTTCAAACAACGTGATGGAAGGAAAAAAGGTACTTATTGTAGATGATATTGTTGATACTGGAGAAAGTATGCTTAGTGCCAGGGCTTATGTGGAAAATCACAAGCCTATGGAAGTCAGAACCGCTTCATTACAATACCTGGGGAGTTCTAAAATCGACCCCGATTATATTGGCGAACGGCTTGAGGGTTGGGCCTGGATTGTTTATCCCTGGAACTTCATAGAAGATATGACAAGTATCTTGACTAAATGCATGAGAAAAGACCCTGCAAAACTCTGGAATCTTGAAGATCTTAAACACAGCCTTTACATAAACCATGATCTTGACTCTATTGTCTTTGAAATCACCCAGCCAGGAAGGCTTCCAGAAGTTCTGGAGGAGATGGAGAGAGTGCGCAAGGTCAATTCTGAAATAATCAATGGAAAGAAGTACTGGAGATTGTTATAAAAAACATTATTATAAATTTCTTCCTAAGTGGGCTAATAATTTACGCTTCTAACTGGAAAGCGGAGGGGCCTACAACCGAAGAGAATATTTTTACTTTTGCTGGGCCGATCTATCTTTCGTTTAAATGAAGGCGTTAAGTTGTAAGCGTTAAGTTGTAAGCGTTAAGTTGTAAGCGTCAAGCTGTAAAATACAAATATACATATCTATTCAGTGTATCTATATTTTAAGTACCCATAAGGATATCACTATAGCACTCTGTATATCATTTAAAATCTTGATCTAGAACACCAGATTGGTCTGAAATCCAGTATGCCAAACTGATCGGATTCAGGATACATGACTGGTCTAAAATTCAGAATACCAGATTGATTTAAAAAACTGAGTACATATAGTCACTAGGCTAAATTGTAGTCACTAGGCTAAATAATGCAATTGCCCAATGAGGTACAATGAAGTTTTTTGTTGCAACAATTACAGGCGTGACTATAATTACATCATTTACAATAAATTAATTCATTTACAATAAATTAATTCATTTACAATAAATTAATTCATTTACAATAAATTAATTCATTAACATCAAATTAACCCACTATCTATTACCGGTGAATTCATGCCCCACAGATGTACCAGATGCGGAACCATTTTTGAAGACGGAGATTCTGTCATCCTGAGCGGCTGCCCAAATTGCGGTTGGAATAAATTCCTTTATGTAAAAACAGAATGTGAAGATTCGGAAAATCAGGAAAAGCTTGCTCTGGAAGGACAAAAGCTGGATCTGGAATCCTCTCTGGATGAAGTTGTCAGGAATATTGACGAGGCTCTTGCTTCTGAGCGGGAAAGCGTAAAGCAGGAACCAGAAGCCGAGAGGGAAACAGATGAAGATAGAGTAGAGTCCGTAAGAATCCTTGGGCCTGGCTCCTATGAACTTAACCTGGACTCCCTTCTTGAAAGAAAAGAACTCGTTATGGCAATCCGGGAAGAAGGGTCTTATGCTCTACACCTGCCCTCGGTTTTCAGCCAGCAAAAGGAAAACAAAAAGAAAAACTAAAAAGCAGAAATAACTTAGATTTTTCAAAATTTCCCAGAAATTTCTTGCCTGGGTGTTTTTGAGGAATAATTTCCGAATAATCTTATAGAACAAAGCTTAAAAGCCTGTGCTTTTAGCTTGAAGTATATGGTTAGCTTATCCTATTTTTGTTATTTTCAATTGTAAACTCTTTTTTTAATTATTCCTCATTGTACCGCAGCTTACATTTTACATTCTGATTCGTTTGTTTCTAAATTTGTTAGCTTTTCTTTCGAAAGATTATTCTATAAAGAGTCTAAATTTATACTAGATATTAAAACTTGTAACTTTTATCTTTGAGCTGGGGTCTTAATGAAAATCAACATTTTCTGTAAAATACTCATACTTGCAGTCTTTCTTGGACTTGTTGTTTTCTCAGGAAGTTTTCTTCTAGTTAACAACGAAGAAACTATTTCTGAATATTCCAGAAAACAGCTTGTTGAAACCGTTTCTAACGAAAGCTCAATAACGGAAGCTACAGACTTTCACGAGAATGATATTGTTCAGAAAGTAAATCTTCAGGATAACCCTGTTAATTCTCAGGATTACTGGGACGACTCTGAAACTTTTGTTGTAGATATTAAAAAGTTCAAGGAATCGGCTGAAAGTGGAAACATTAATCTTAGATTACTGGACAGAAATTTTGACATAGAATTCGATGAGGTTTCAGTTCTCAACAAGGGAGACTCGTGTCATTACTCCGGGCACGTTAAAGGGGTACCTTACAGTAGAGCTGAATTTTATGTTTATGGCGAGGTTTTTTGTGGTTCTATTGAGTTTTGCAATTTGACGTACACCATTGCGGTAACTTCAGAAGAATATAATGGAAAAACAGTTCACGCGGTATTTTTGATAAACTGGAAAAATGAAAAAAAGAAAATGGAAGGTTTATTGAATCCTCTAAGTTTCCTTCGTGGTTCAGGTTCAACAAAGAATTGGCCAGGAGTTGTTGAAAGCAATAAGCAGCTCATCCTCTAGATTCATGAATGGCAACTATTATTGTTTTGTTAGCTTACACTCAAGTCCAGCTTTGTGCTTCTTACACTTCAATCCAATTTTGCTGTTATTTAAAGCTTCATATCCGAGCGTTCTTTTTTTGGTTACAAAAGAAAACAAATAACTATGGAAACATTTATATATTATTAATGATAACTATAGGTTACTATCATGAACATTCTCCTTTCCAGCTAGTCTTCCGGGTAAAGTTTCATGCAGGGTTTCCTGTTCTAATTTACTCAAGGCTAGATACTTATAATCAAAAATATACAATCACAAAATATAAAATGAAAAAATTCTGGCACTATTGCCTACTATCTCACAAATTTAGATTATTATCAGAGGAAAATAATGGACCCGGCAAAATTACTTGACATTCTGGGGAATGAAAACCGCAGGAAGATTATTCAACTTCTTGCAAACCGTCCCTGCTATGTCAGTGAGATCTCTAGCAGGTTGGGAGTAGGGCCAAAAGCCATAATAAGTCATCTAGGTCTGCTTGAGCAGGCAGGACTTATAGAATGCAGTGTGGATGAACAGAGGCGTAAATACTTCAATATCGCAAACAACATGCGGCTTGAAGTGTCAGTATCCCCATATTCCTATACGGTAACACTCCATGATGTTACTTTTGATAGGGGGAAAAATGAAGAAGATCCTGTGGAAAAGGAGATCCCACCAGGGGAAGAATCTTCTACTTTATTTCTTAAATTGAGCAGCAGGCTTAAGGAACTCAAAAAAAGGCAAGAAGAGCTTGCACAGATGCAGCAGCAGCTTCAGGTTGAGTACACAGAAGCTATGGACCATTGTCTTGACTCAATTGAAGAAATAGCCAGGAATCCTGTAGAGTGTGAGCTCCTGTTTGAACTTCTGAAAAATGAAACCACTCTCGCTACCCTATGTTACAACCTGCGCTTGCACCCGAGTATTGTTAACGCTAACCTGATAGGCCTTACAAAGAGGGGGTTTATTGAGTATGGTATCAAAAATAACCAGTATTACTGGAAAGTCCGTGAGACCGGAGTTGAGAACGAATGATTGAAGAAATTAATTTGAGAGTTGCTGAAGCTTATCATAAGGATGTGGGTAGGGGAATTGCAAGAATTGACACCCGCTTGATGCAGCAGATGGAACTTGTAAGCGGGGATATAATTGAGATCTCAGGGAAAGCTAAGACCTACGCAATTGTCTGGCCAAATGTAGAACGTGAACAGGAAAATCGGATCCGGATTGACGGTAACCTCCGCAGTAATGCCAAAGTTGGGATTGATGATAGGGTTACAATCCAGAAAGTCCAGGCAAAACACGCCCAGAGAGTTACCCTTGCTCCTTCTCAGCCTGTAAGACTTGTTGGAGGGGCTCACTACATCCTTAGAATTATCGAGGGAAGACCTTTGAACAAAGGTCAGCAGATCAGGGTGGAAACTGTAAATAACCCTTTGACTTTCGTAGTTGCATCTACAAGACCTGCAGGACCTGTTGTTGTTACTAAAGACACTGATATAGTGATTAAGGAGAAATCAGTTGAGGAGGCCCGGGTTCCAGAAGGTATTTCTTATGAGGATATCGGTGGGCTTAAACGGGAAATTCAACTTGTCAGAGAAATGATTGAGTTGCCGTTGAGACATCCTGAACTCTTCCAGAAACTTGGAATTGAGCCCCCAAAAGGAGTGTTGCTTCACGGGCCTCCAGGCACGGGTAAAACACTGATCGCAAAGGCAGTCGCAAGTGAAACCGATGCAAATTTCATTACTATTAGCGGCCCTGAAATCGTTTCCAAGTATTATGGAGAAAGCGAGCAGAAGCTTCGCGAGATTTTCGAGGAAGCCGAAAAGGAAGCGCCTTCTATTATCTTCATAGATGAGATTGATTCCATCGCTCCCAAGCGCGGCGAAGTAACAGGAGAATTGGAACGCAGGGTAGTTGCCCAGTTGCTCTCCCTTATGGACGGTCTAAAGTCCAGGGGCGAGGTAGTTGTAATTGCTGCCACAAACCGCCCGAACTCAATAGATGAAGCTCTCCGCCGTGGTGGAAGATTTGATCGGGAAATAGAAATCGGAATTCCCGATCGGAACGGCAGGAAGCAGATTCTTCTCATTCATACCAGAGGTATGCCTATTCAGGATGTAAGCCTTAGTGAAATTGCAGATGTAACTCATGGGTTTGTAGGCGCTGATCTGTCTTCCCTCTGTAAAGAAGCAGCAATGCATGCTCTCAGAAGGATAACTCCCGAAATCGATATCGAAGAGGAAGAAATTCCACAGGAAATTCTTGATAAACTCGTAGTCACCAGAGATGATTTCAAGGAAGCCCTGAAGAATATCGAGCCGTCTGCAATGAGAGAAGTTTATGTTGAGGTTCCGCATGTAGGATGGGATGATATCGGAGGACTTGAAAATGCAAAGCAGGAACTTATTGAGGCTGTTGAGTGGCCCCTGAAGTATCCTGAACTCTTCAGCACTATCAATATAAAACCTCCCAGAGGAGTGTTACTGTTTGGGCCTCCTGGTACAGGTAAAACCTTGCTTGCAAAGGCCGTTGCAAGTGAAAGCGAAGCCAATTTCATCAGCATTAAAGGTCCAGAACTTCTCAGCAAGTATGTAGGAGAATCCGAGCGTGCGGTTAGGGAAACCTTCAGGAAAGCCAAACAGGCTGCACCGACGGTTGTCTTCTTTGATGAAATCGATTCAATCGCACCCCAAAGAAGTTCTGTTTCAGATACGCACGTGTCCGAAAGAGTTGTTAGCCAGATCCTCACCGAACTGGATGGAGTCGAGGAACTCAAGGATGTAATTATTGTTGCGGCCACAAATCGGCCTGATATGGTAGATCCTGCGCTCCTCAGGCCTGGCCGCTTTGATAGGCTCATCTATATTAAGCCACCTGATAACACAAGCAGGGAAAAGATCTTTGAGATCCATACGCAGGGAAAACCTCTTGCAGAAGATGTAAATCTCGCCGAGCTTGCTGATATGACCGAAGGGTACGTAGGTGCAGACATCCAGGGTATTTGCAGGGAGGCTGCGATGCTGGCCCTGAGAGAAATCGTCACTCCAGGAGCTGGCAGAAAGGACCTCGCGAAACGGGCAGGAGAAGTCAGGATTTCAAAGAAGCACTTTGAACGCGCAATCCGCCGTGTGAAGCCTACAACATCCAGGGAAAACCTCGTGGCTTATGAACGGAGTGCTGAACTCTTTGCTAAATACGCAACTGAATTTGAAGAAGAAGCTCCCGAGTCTGAAGAACAGGAAAAAGAAATAGAACACGAAAATGTCCCGGGTTTCTTTCAGGCTCAGTAAGCCCACGTCCTTATAAGCCGGCAACTCCCGGCTTTTTATTATCAAAAACTCAGGAACTACTGAAAAGAAACAATGACTGATTTATACTGGCTGATTTGATAAATTCGCTTAATAACGAGTTATCAATGGATGAATTAATAACGAGTTATCAATGGTAAGTTAATAACGAGTTATCAATGGGTAAATTAATAACGAGTTATCAATGGGTAAATTAATAACGAGTTATCAATGGTAAGTTAATAACGAGTTATCAATGGGTAAATTAATAACGAGTTATCAATGGGTAAATTAATAACGAGTTATCAATGGTAAGTTAATAACGAGTTATCAATGGGTAAATTAATAACGAGTTATCAATGGGTAAATTAATAACGGGGTAATTATATGGAAAGAGATAGTAAAAAAAGGAGAAATTTTTTCGATGAAATCTTCGGAATTGACCCGGTTAAGGACGTGGATGAAATGTTTGAACGTCTTAGCAGGGCAATGGGTATGAGTACGGAAAATTTCGGGCAGGACCCTTTCATCTATGGATTTTCGTTAACTCAGAGACCAGGGGAAGAACCTGAAATCCGTGAATTCGGGAATATTCCTATGTTTGAGCATACTGAGAACGAAGAACATTGTTATCTTGACACAAGAAAACCCCTGATTGATGTACTGGAAACCGAAGAGACGGTTCATGTGATTGCCGAGATTCCGGGCATTGAGAAAGAAAATATTAGATTAAACGCAACTGATTTAATACTTGACATCGAAACAATAGATGGGAATCCAAAATATTCCGAACGTGTGGAACTGCCGGTAAAGGTTGACCCCCAGAGTGCCAAAGCTACATATAAAAACGGTGTGCTGGAAGTTACCTTTAAGAGGCTGGAATCCATTTCCCGAACCTCAATAAATATTGAGTGACTTCCCGGGAATTGCACTGCAGGTGTAACAGCACGAGGAAAAGCAGAGGTAATAAAATGGTGGGCATAAGAAAAAGAAAGGATTTCTTTGAAGAGTTTGGATCTGAACTTTTTGACAACCTGGAAGAAATGATCGAAGCCCTCCTGGAAGATATGGGAGAGTCCGTCCCCTTCGTATACGGATTTTCTATCATTCGTCGCCCGGGGGAAGACCCCGAACTCCGAGAGTTTGGAAATGTTTCGGAAAGTTCTGAGGATGAAGAAAATCTATTCCCCTCCGAAATAAGAGACCCTTTAGTTGATATCTTTGAAAGTGAAGAACTAGTACACGTACTTGCAGAAATTCCGGAAATCGAAAAGGAAGATCTCCTTCTGCATGCGACTGCTCAAAATCTTGAAATCAGGATTCTTGGAGCTTCCGAATACTCTCAGGACATAGAGCTTCCTGCCCGTGTGGATCCTAAGAGTGCACAAGCCAGCTATAAAAACGGAGTACTTGAGGTTACTTTCAAGCGTTGTACTGAAGAAAGGCCCGTTGAAATCGAAATTAACTGACGCAAACGGCCTTGAAGAGTTGAGCGAGTTGAAGATCGAATTGGAGAATTAAGTGCAAAAATATACTGAAAAACGGTTTGAAAATTGTAGTTGGAAATACTTAGTCCTAAGTCCTGATAATCACACGTCGAATAGTAGTTGAAAACAGATAGTGTGCAGAACTCTCTATAGACAAAAAAATAACTTTGTTGTCAAGGCGAAGTTGAACTCTTAAACGCATGCTATTTGTATATCCTATTTATGTGCACGCCCTTTTAATAACTTTAATATTTTTTACCGCCCTATTTTATCTCTATTTCTCCCTACCTATTTTTCCCTCTCTATTTCTTCCCTCCCTCTTTCTTACCTCTTTATTTCTTTCCTTCCTATTTTTTCCCTCCCTCTTTCTTACCTCTTTATTTCTTACCTCTCTATTTCTTACCTTCTTATTTTTACCTTCCTATTTTTTACCTTCACTTTACTATTTTGTGTCTTATTTTATGAGTCGCCCTTATTTTGAATTTGCAATATTATTATAGTGCGCTTTTGTAATATCTTTTCATACTCCATATCAATACCCTTTTTTTAACCTGGATATTGAGGCTTTCAACAGTAATCGATCTATTATTATGGCATATTATAATTTAACAAATATATATCTAATAAAATAAAACATCTCCTAAAATAGTATAAAAATGATTCGATTGATTTCAAATAATAAAACTAAAAAATTTGTGGCTTTATGTCACAAATTTTATAATTATAGACTTTTGTATAATTAGTTGTACTTTTGGCATGAACAAAAGCAAAAAATATATACGCATGATTGCTTAACAGGGAATCTGTAGTCCCGAAATAATCCGAAGCATGTATAGTCGAGGACAAAAGCTCAAGTCATTATCTGGCTAGAGGAACTTGACTCCTCTAATCTTAAGGCCGGAATCAGTCTTGTGCGTAAGGTACTGGATAACCGTGTATAGTTCGAAAATGTAGAGGGCTTCTCAATAGAAAAGCTCAATATTATGCGAGTAAGAAAGATAAAAGTGACAAAATATTTGTTGCCTTTTATGAGGTGATAAAATATTATCTCATAAAGCTAAGATCAAAAATATCCTATTCAAGAGCCAAAAAACATGTTAGATAAGGCTTCCCCATTGGGAAGCAGATTGAAGATCTTTCTTATAAGACAGATATTGAATTAATCTATGGAAAAATATAGAAGGTCTTTATAAAGCTAAAGAATTCGGGGCTTTTCAGTGTTTAACATTAGTTAGTTTATTAGTCAATTTATTAGTTAATTTCCAATCATTTTGTAATCTACAGTGCTCACAATTAATGATTTTCCTTATCAATAAACAGTATACTTGTTACATTCACTTATTGATCAACTATTTTATCCCCCTAAAAAGAGCTTTTTAGGCTGTTTAGAGGGCTCAAATGTATACAGCATAGTCTACAGGCTTACTTTACTGTGAACACTATAGACTACTATAGACTAAATAGTAAAGGAGGAAAAATTTATGGGTCTAGAACCAGGAATTTTAGCTGGATTTCTTGTAATATTCCTTGCCGTACTGCTCGGCCCTTTTAAAGTCAAGATTATTGAGGAGAATCTGGAAGTATTTTTGTTCCTATGCGGAGTTGCGACAATGACAATTTCAGGTTTTGTCGAACTCCCGGGTACAGAAACAGGCTGGAGGCCGGAGATAATCAAAGAAGCGTTGACTTCACCGCTGAACTCTTTACATATTGCTGGAATTCCAATCGGCATATTCCAGGTAGTTCTTATAGTTGGTTTAATTATCTATAAATGGCATGAGCCGATTCAAAAAGCAATAGGAAAAATTGCCTCAGCGCTGTCTGTTAAGGTTCTGGCTTTCATTCTCATTGTTATTCTTGGTCTGTTTTCCAGTGTGATGTCGGCTATCCTTGCATCAATCATTCTCGTTGAGGTGGTTAATGCAATGCCTTTGTCACGAAAATCCAAAATAGATCTTACAATTATCGCATGTTTTTCAATTGGACTTGGTGCAGCGCTTACTCCTCTTGGAGAACCTCTCTCCACAATCGCTATCTCTAAATTATCCGGTGCACCTTACCATGCTCAGTTCAATTTCTTAATGAAAATGCTTGGCATGTATATCGTTCCAGGTATCTTTATTTACGGGCTTTTTGGGATGTTCGTCCTTGGAAAAGCTGGTATGAACGACCCTGGAATGAAAGCCGAAGAATACAGCGAAACTGTAAAAGATGTCGTAATGAGGGCTGTTAAAGTCTACTTGTTTATCATGGCTCTCACATTACTGGGAGATGGTTTCAAGCCTATTATCTTTGAATATTTTGCACAAATACCTCCAGCAATACTGTACTGGGTTAACATGGTTTCTGCTATTCTTGATAATGCTACTTTAGCAGCAGCTCAAATAGGACCCACACTTACTGAAGCCCAGATAAAAGGTATCCTTATGGGACTTTTAATTGCTGGCGGAATGCTGATCCCAGGAAATATTCCAAATATTATTTCTGCAGGCAAACTGGGTATAACAAGCAAAGAATGGGCGAAGCTTGGAGTGCCTGTTGGGCTTGTCTCAATGGCTATCTATTTCGTCGTCATCTTTGTGCTGAAACTCTAAACTAAATTGCCCATAGTTAATAAGATTCAGTTTCAAAATGGTGGAGAAATTATAGGTTAGATCACTGGATTTTGAAACTGAATCCTTAATTTGAGTTTTTTATATTTTTCCTGGAATATCATCCAGGCTTTAATTTCTTTTTTCTTTTAAATTAGCAGAACTTTTTCTTCGTTTTAAGAAGCCCGCAGTTCATAATCCTGCTAAAAGCTTCCCAAATGCAAATAAAAACAAAGAAAAAGCTTTTGCTCTTCACCAGACACCTAAAATAGCTTTTCGAAGTGTGAGATTAAGGTCTGTTTCAAAGCGTGAAAAATGATCTTAAGCTTTAATTCTAATGAGTCGTCACAGAACAAACTATTCACAGGTTCCGATTTGATGTCTTTATTTTCAAGAGCATTATCACCAGTTAAAAGTTAACTGTATGATAATTTTGGATACTCAGTTTTGTGATAATTACTATGTGCATGTTAAAAAATATACATTGTTTTTTATTTTCTCCTATGTTTCCATATATATGCACAAAAATGACACATATTATCTCAACTCGACAGCAGTTTAAATATTCATTTTGTCTTTAAAAAAATAATATAGGACAATTAGGCAAATAAATTCTACATTTGTGCTCATTTTACAAATTATGAGTTCTGGATCTATTTGAACTAAAATTTTTGTACTTAATGTCTACTTTTATATATAAAACAATTTAACAGGTTTACTTATTAAATGAAATGGTGCGAAGCTATATGATTAATCCGAATTTTGGACCGAAAGTAATTTCTGTATATAAAAAAATGCATTATGGGTAAAGCCCATTTTCAATAAGTAAACAACCTTTATTTGTAAAAAATATAAAAATTAAATTGAATATTAAAGACTAATATATTACCAAAGAATAAATAGAGCAAGTCTTTATAAGACTAAAACATTCTAGGCTCTAACACTGTTTCACAGTAGGTTATTCAGACGTTGTGGTCTAAATATATTAAAGGAGGAAAAAAGTAATGGCTCTTGAACCAGGAATTTTAGCTGGGTTTCTTGTAATATTCTTAGCCGTGTTACTCGGCCCTTTTAAAATACACGTTATTGAGGAAAATCTGGAACCATTTCTGCTTGTGTGTGGAATAGCAGCAATGACTCTTTCAGGTTTTGTCGAAATCCCGGGTAATGAGACTGGCTGGCGAATGGAAATTATCGAAGAAGCATTTACTGCACCGCTGCATGTTGGAGACATATTCGGCATTCCAATCGGCATATTCCAGATAGTGCTTGTCGTCGGCTTGATTATTTATAAATGGCATGCTCCGATTCACAAAGTAATTAGAAAATTAACTGATATGCTTTCTGTAAAAGTTTTAGGTTTTCTTCTCATTGTTATTCTTGGTATGTTTTCCAGTGTGATGTCGGCTATTCTTGCGTCAATTATTCTCGTTGAGGTAGTTAATGCAATGCCTCTATCTCGAAAGTCAAAGATAGACCTTACAATTATTGCGTGTTTCTCCATCGGCCTTGGTGCTGCACTGACCCCCCTTGGAGAACCGCTTTCAACAATTGCTATCTCAAAATTATCCGGTGCACCTTACCATGCCGACTTCATGTTCTTATTCAATATGCTGGGCAAATACATTGTTCCTGGTATTCTTGTATATGGTATTATTGGAATGTTCTTCCTTGGAAAAGTTGATCCAAAAGACCAGGGAATGAAAGCATCCGAGTATAACGAGACTGTAAAAGATGTTGTAATGAGAGCTGTAAAAGTTTATGTGTTTATCATGGCTCTTACATTTCTCGGAGATGGTTTCAAACCTCTTATACTTGAATACTTCATAAAAATCCCGTCAGGTATTCTTTACTGGGTGAACATGGTTTCGGCCATCCTTGATAACGCTACCCTTGCAGCTGCTGAGATAGGACCTGCTCTTAGCGAAGTCCAGATAAAGAGTATACTTATGGGTCTCTTAATTGCAGGTGGGATGCTGATCCCGGGAAATATCCCGAACATCATCTCTGCAGGAAAACTTGGTATTAATAGTAAAGAATGGGCAAGGCTTGGATTGCCTCTTGGGCTTATCTCAATGGCTATCTACTTCGTCGTTATATTTGTGCTTGGGTTCTAAACTTAAAATCCCCATGCTCATACGTATTCAGTTCCAGAATCCAGTGAATACAAGATTGAAAATTCCCGGATTCTGGAACAGGATCTAATAAGTCCATTAATTGAAAAAAAGATTGCAATTTTCTCGTATTCTCTTCGAATCAAATGGAAAATTTCCACACGATTCGGAGAGGATCTTTTTGGCTCTTATTCCCTGAAATATTCTATTTATTTCTTTTTCCTTTTTTCTTTTGTTTCTCAGGAACTCCCTTATTTTACTCTCTTCCTTTACCTTTTTTCTTTTTGATCAAGGCTCACTCAATTTAAGTAAACAAGTTTTTATCTATGTTCCGTTACTTCCTTCAATCAGAACTATAATTCTATTTAGTATATTCTAACGTATTTTATTCTGGAGATTAACTTGTTCAGTCAGGAGGAAAACAATGCGAAGAGATTATATAGACATGGACTATAGCCCGAAGGATACTGATCTGGTATGTGAGTTCCATATCGAACCGTCAGCAGGAGTGAATTTTGAGGAAGCTGCAACCCATATGGCAGGGGAAAGCTCTATAGATTCCTGGACTGAAATCGCCACACTCAGTCCCGAACTTGCAGCCAGGCTAAAACCCCATGTTTTTTACGTAGATGAGGATGCACAGACTGTAAGGGTAGCTTACTCGGAAGAACTCTTTGAACTTGGTTCTGTCCCGCAGGTACTCAGTGCGGTTGCAGGAAATATCTTTAGTATGAAAATCGTTGACAATCTCAGACTGCAGGATATAGCTTTCCCGAAGTCAATGCTCTCCGAATTCAAAGGTCCTGGATTCGGGTTGCCAGGAATCAAGGAACTTACAGGTGTGCAGGACAGGCCTCTCATAGGAACTATTGTCAAGCCGAAAGTTGGATTAACCTCTGAAAAACATGCTGAGGTCGCTTACAATTCATTTGCAGGAGGCTGCGACCTTGTTAAAGATGAC
The DNA here is from genome assembly GCF_000969945.1 of Methanosarcina sp. Kolksee. Lineage (NCBI taxonomy): Archaea > Methanobacteriati > Methanobacteriota > Methanomicrobia > Methanosarcinales > Methanosarcinaceae > Methanosarcina > Methanosarcina sp. Kolksee. Next base: position 4,365,829 of record NZ_CP009524.1, on the reverse strand, counting down.
GAGAACCTTACGGATCAGAAATTTAACAGATTTGAAAAAAGAGCTGAACTTACTCTGAAGCTTGCAGAAAAAGCAGAATCTGAGACCGGAGAGCGTAAAATGTATCTCTGCAACATTACTGCTCCTACCTGTAAGGAAATGATCCGTCGCATGAACATTCTTAAAGACCTGGGTGCCAGCTATGCGATGATCGACATCGTACCTGTGGGCTGGACTGCACTTCAGACCTTAAGGGAAGAAGCAGACGATGCAGGGCTTGCTCTCCATGCCCACCGATGCATGCATTCAGCCTATACCAGGAACCCACACCATGGGATAAGCATGCTTGTCGTTGCCAAGCTCTGCAGACTGGTCGGGCTTGATCAGCTTCACATCGGTACTGTAGTAGGGAAAATGCACGGAGAAAAACACGAGGTTCTATCTCTCCGTGATGAGTGTGTGTTAGACAATGTGCCTGCGGATGAAAGCCAGCATGTACTTGCCCAGGACTGGGGAGGGTTGAAGCCTATGTTCCCGGTTGCTTCCGGAGGGCTTGCCCCTACTATGATTCCTGACCTGTACACTATCTTCGGAAGGGATGTTATTATGCAATTCGGTGGCGGAATTCACGCCCATCCAATGGGTACGGCAGCCGGAGCCACTGCTTGCAGGCAGGCACTCGAAGCAGCCCTTGAGGGAGTTAGCCTGCAGGAATATGCGAAAAACCACAGAGAACTTGAACTTGCCATCGATAAGTGGCTGAAGAAATAAGCCGGAGAAAGAACTACTATTGAGTCAATAACAAAATGTCGTATAAAATCGATTGCAATTATTCGGAATTATTGAATCCTTGATGATTGACTCGACACTACAGAAAATTATAATTGAAAAGGAGTTTACCCCTGTGCAGGCAGAAAACGGAAGTAAAGTAAATACTCTGGTTTTTCGGGTTTCCGAAGAAAATTTTGATTCCGTCCTTGAAAGAGCGTCAGCGATTATCAAGCGTGGTGGGACTGTAGCCTTCCCCACGGAAACGGTCTACGGCCTTGGAGCTGACGGCCTGAACTCAGAGGCAGTCCTGAAGATTTTCGAGGCAAAAAAGCGCCCTCCGGGAAATCCCCTTAGCCTGCTTGTTCATTCAAGAGAAGATGTTGAGAAAGTGTCTAAAAATATTCCCGAAAGCGCTTTCAAGCTAATGGATGCTTTCTGGCCTGGCCCTCTTACGATTATCCTGGAGAAAAACGAGATTGTCCCCGATATTACTTCAGGAAGACTAAAATCAATAGGAGTTCGCATGCCTGACCATAGAGTTCCTCTTGAATTAATAAAGAGAGCAGGCACCCCTCTTGCTGCTCCCAGTGCCAACCTGTCAGGAAAGCCCAGTCCCAGTCTTGCAGCCCATGTCATCTCGGATCTTACAGGCAGGATTGATGCAATTCTTGACGGAGGGGAGGCTGCCATAGGGCTTGAGTCAACTGTAATTGATATGACTGTTGAGCCACCTGTTGTGCTAAGGCCCGGAGCCGTAAGTCTCGAAGAGCTTGAAAGCATTATAGGAAAAGTTAAGTCCGGATACAAAAGCGGCGAATCAGGGGATAAACCGGATCTGTCGGAAAAGAAGGCAGGTCAGAAATATGGGCATTATATTCCTGATACAAAGGTTGTGCTTGTCGAAGGAGAAGGAAAATCTGTTTCGGAAAAGCTTGTCAAATTACTTGAAAGTTACAGGAGCGAAGGGCAGAAAGTTGGGCTTCTTCTCAGTGAGGAAACCAGTAAGGAGACTGCACCTTTCTTTGCTTTAAAAAACCTGAGTCCAGATGAGTGCCTTTTGCTGGGGCCCAGGGCAGATCCGGGCGTAGCTGCCAGGAAACTCTTTGAAGGGCTCAGAAAGCTGGATAAGAAAGGGCTGGATGTAATCGTGGCTGATGGGTCCTTCAGCCGTTCCGGGCTTGGTGAAGCTCTCATCAACCGGCTGAGGGAAGCGTCCTCTATGAAGATTGTTGCTTAAGCTCAATTGTAATACCGTGTTTAAGCTCAATTGTAATACCGTGCTTAAGCTCAATTGTAATACGTGTTTAAGCCAATTGTAATACCGTGTTTGAGCTTAATTGTGATACAAAATTGAAGATTTAGTTAGTGTTTGAGAGGGAAGAACTTTGAACGCCGAGAAAAAGGAAAATCTGGAAAAAAAGCGGGCTTACAAAAAAGTCGTAGATCAGAATAAAAAAATAAACAAGATTAATCTTGTAGTGCTGGCTGTAGGCCTACTTTTAACAGTTCTGGGCCTGGAGAAGGAAGGGAGCTATCTTATCTGGGTAGGTATTTTTGTCCTTTTTATAACCTCAATTTCAAGTATTTTTGCATCTGGATCTCTTCGCAAGAGGTAAATACCAATTTTTTTTAAAGGGGCTTTCAAATGGGTGAAACGATTGCAAGTACGGAAATGCACGAATATTTTGACGAACTCGAAGCAAGACTCAAAGAGGCTATCAAGATTGCAAATGCAGCTCGAGCTCGTGGAGGTGACCCAAAGCCCGTTGTAGAAATTCCTCTGGCCAAAGATCTTGCGGATAGGGTTGAGAACCTTATAGGTGTGGAGGGAGTCGCTGCAAAGATTAGGGTGCTTGAAGAAAAAATGTCAAGAGAAGAATGTGCTCTTGAAATCGGGCGTCAGGTCGCAGAAGGAGAAGTGGGAAACTTCACAACAAAAAAGGATGCTGTTGAAGCTGCGATCCGGGTTTCCATGGCCGTCATTACAGAAGGAGTGGTTGCAGCTCCGATTGAAGGGATTAATAAGGTCGAACTGGGAAAGAACGATGATGGTTCCGAGTATATCCGGATTTTTTATTCCGGGCCTATCCGGAGTGCAGGTGGAACAGCTCAGGCTCTTTCCGTGCTCGTTGGCGATTACGTAAGGCGTGGGATAGGGATTGACCGCTATAAGCCAAGACCTGAGGAAGTAGAGCGTTATGTGGAAGAGGTCGTTCTTTATAAAAGAGTCGCAAGCTTGCAGTATATGCCCTCGGAAGACGAGATTCGCCTGATAGTCAAAAATTGCCCTGTCTGTATTGATGGAGACCCAACCGAGGAAGCTGAGGTTGAAGGGCACAGAGATCTCGAAAGAATAGGGACAAACCGCATCAGAGGGGGAATGTGCCTTGTGCTTGCCGAAGGGCTCGCCCTTAAAGCCCCCAAAGTCAAGAAACACGTTAATAAATTGCATATGGACGGATGGGACTGGCTGGATATCCTCATAGGGGGTACAAAAACCGGAGGCGATGAAGAAGATGAACAGAAAAACAAGATCAAGCCGAAGGATAAGTACATAAGAGACCTGATTGCAGGCAGGCCGGTTTTCTCCCATCCTTCAAGGCCAGGAGGGTTCAGGCTCCGCTACGGGCGTTCCAGAAATACTTCTTTTGCGGCCGCCGGGATCAATCCGGCTACTATGGTTCTGCTTGATGATTTTGTTACTAACGGGACTCAGCTCAAGGTTGAAAGGCCTGGAAAGGCTGCAGCTATGTCTGCTGTAGACTCGATAGAAGGACCAACTGTGCGCCTTCATTCAGGAGACCTCGTCCGTATAGATGACATAAAGGAAGCTTATGAGCTTCGCTCGCAGGTCGAGGTACTAGTCGATATTGGAGAGATCCTGATTAATTACGGGGATTTCCTGGAAAACAACCATCCTCTCATGCCTTCACCTTATGTTTTCGAATGGTGGCGTTATGACTATGAAGCAGCTTGCTCTGAGAAAATACCTGAAGACGAGTTGAAAGATCCATCGTCGGCTCTGGTTCTCAGGCTTGCGGAAGAATACGATGTCCCTCTACATCCGAAGTTTACGTATTTATGGCATGACATAAATCGGACTGAGTTTGAGGCTTTAAGGAAATTCGTGGCCGAGAGAGGAAATTTCTCGGTTGAAGATGGAATCCTCAGGTTACCTCTGAAAGCCTGTATGGAAAATGGTGTCAAACTCGTACTTGAAAAACTCCTTGTACTTCACAGGGTAAAAGCTGACACAATCCTGATTAAAGAAGCTCTTCCTTTTATTCTTTGTCTCGGGCTTGACTGCCATCTGAAAGAGAAAGCCCAGATACCTGATACCGATGACATGGTAAATGCTGCGGCTCTTTTAAGTGGATTTAAAGTTCTTCCGAGGGCTCCTTCAAGAATAGGGGCAAGAATGGGAAGACCGGAAAAAGCCAACCTGAGAAAGATGTCTCCTGCAGCTCAGGTTCTTTTTCCTATAGGTAATGCTGGAGGACTTACGCGGAATCTTGCAGTCGCTTCAAATTATTCGGCCTCCATGAATGGGAAAATAGGCGAAATTGAAGTGGAGATGGGAATCAGGGAGTGTCCTGCCTGTGGAAAAGAGACTTATTTCTGGCGCTGTGATTGCGGAGAGTATACCCGTCCCAAACTCTTCTGTCTTCGCTGTAAAATTGAGGTTCGAAACTCTGAAACCTGTCCTAAATGCGGTAGAAAGCTAACTTCTGTTGCAAATGTCAAATTGGATTTTCATTCTATTTACAAGCAGGCTTTTGAGAATGTAGGGGAAAGAGAAAAAGCGGACCTCATTAAAGGTGTAAAACGGCTAATGAACGGGCAGATGACTCCTGAGCCCCTGGAAAAGGGAATCTTGAGGGCAAAACATGATGTCTATATTTTTAAGGATGGGACTGTCCGCTATGACATGTCAGATATTCCCCTTACACATATCAGGGCTGATGAAATCGGGATAACAGCAGCTAAACTCCGGGAACTTGGTTATGTGGAAGACGTTTACGGAAATCCTCTTGAAAGAGATGATCAGGTCGTCTGCCTGAAGGTTCAGGACCTTGTGATTTCTTATGACGGGGGCGAGTATATGCTGCGTACCGCACAATATGTGGATGACCTGCTTGTGAAATATTACGGGGTTGAACCCTATTACAATGCCAAAACAATTCAGGATCTTGTAGGCGTACTGCTCATAGGACTTGCTCCACACACCTCCGCAGGCGTACTGGGGCGTTTAATAGGGTTTACGAGAGCTTCAGTCGGCTATGCTCATCCTTTCTTTCATGCTTCAAAACGCAGGAACTGCGATGGAGACGAAGATTGCATAATGCTTCTCATGGATGGGATCCTTAATTTCTCAAGGGCTTATCTCCCGGAGAAAAGGGGTGGAAAAATGGATGCTCCTCTTGTACTTACTACGAGAATCGATCCCAAAGAAGTGGACAAGGAGGCACATAATATAGATGTGCCTGCAAGATATCCTCTGGAATTTTACAGGGCTACTCAGGAGATCAAAAATCCTACAGAGCTTGAAGGTATTATGGATCTGGTGAGTAGTCGACTTGGAACTCCGGAACAATATGAGCATTTTATGTTCACACATGATACTTCTGATATTGCTGCAGGCCCTCTCAATTCTTCGTATAAGACTCTCGGAAGCATGATCGAAAAAATGGAGGCACAACTTTCCCTTGCTAATAAAATAAGGGCAGTAGATGCTCCGGATGTAGCTGAAAGGGTGCTCAAGTCTCATTTCCTTCCTGATCTTCTAGGAAATCTCCGTGCCTTTTCCAGGCAGCGGATGCGCTGTATAAAATGCGGGGAGAAGTTCAGGCGCCCTCCGCTAACTGGAGCCTGCCCTAAGTGTGGAGGTAATGTAATACTGACCGTGCACGAAGGAGCTGTCCGTAAATATCTTGAGATTTCAAAAGAAATTGGGGAACGGTACGGAGTTTCTAGCTATACCCAACAGAGAATTGAACTTTTGGATAAAGATATATGTTCTCTATTCGAGAATCACAGGGTTAAACAACTGGGACTTTCAGATTTCATGTCTGGATCTGCGCGCTGAAAACGAATAGCAAGAAATCTTAACACTTAAAATAAATTATTCTATTTGTTTGAAAGGAGGCAGGGCATTTTGAGAGTCCTAAAATACAGAAGTGTTTATTAACTAGTTCTCTAATTTTACTGTAAACAGTCTTGTCCTCCTTTCGAAAAGAGACTCTTTTTAGGTTTTGACTGTTTCTTACAGGGATAAGTCCACTCTCTTAAAGTTGATATTTTTTTCTATATATTTTTCACGTATTTATATAATTAATATGCTATTTATATACTATCTGTTTGATTATCTGTATCTTTAACAGGGCAATTTTTTTAATACTCTCACTGCTTTTTTACTCCGATTTAGGCTGGTTTTGATAATATGGTTTATATGACGAAGCGTAAAACCCCTGAGTCTTTACAGGCTGTCCGGCAATTATTGGTAGTAATAAAAAAGTGCTAAAAAAAGCAAATAAGGCCTTTAAATAAAAAAAGAAGGAATTCTTTTATTACCGAAGTAATTGTCGGACAGCTTGTTTAGCTTAGGGGTAACCCAAGGGAATTAATCTGCCCTATAAGCTCGGTAAAGTTTTTAATTTCCAGTTCCAAAACTTCTTCTTTTTTCATGCCTATTGACATTTCGCCGTCTACAGAAAGAAGTTCCGGACCTCTGCGAACAAGCCTGTCCACTCCATCTCTTTTAAAGATCTCCTTAACTTCCATATCATGAACAAAAGCCCTCCCAGGGATGAAAACAGTCTCACTTACTTCAGATAGGTCCATATTTTTGAGATCTTCAATAGTAATGAGGCATCCAATATCTTTTTTTGGAGATACAACATTCACGGAACCTCCAAGAGCTTCAAAGATTTCCCTTAGTCTTGGAGCTGCTATCTGGCCTGTAATAATGGTGGCTCTTTTTGTTGTCCTCGGAAGTTTTTCAAGGGCTTCGGGTACATTCCTGATCGCAAAAGGAGAGCCAATTAAGGGATCTTCAAGCGGAGTTCCTGTGATCCTCATAGAAGGGTGCTTTGCTGCAGAATTACGTACCAGCTCCGTGAATTCCTCAATGTTATGTGGGATTATGCCCGGAATGATAGGAGCATTATTCAGGATAAGCCCGTTTTCCGAAAAGTTTGCAAATCTCATCAGAATAGCTCCTTTTGCACCCATCGTTTCAAGATCACTGAGAGTCTTATCAAGGACCTCTCCATCATTTACTCCCGGAATGAGCACAATTGCCCCATATACATCACAATGGGCACAGAAGTCCCGGAGAACCTGTATAGAAGCTTCGGGTTCCGGGTCTTTCATGTATTCTGCTCTTAGAACCGGATCAGTCGCAAAGACTGTAAAACTTACCTCTGTGACACCATGGTCTATGTAGAAAAGAGCGTCATCAGGCTTGCTGAAACCTTTTCCGCTTGTATACCCCAGATGTATCTGGGTCTTGAACTGAGATAAGAAAGCGACAAGATTCTTCAGTTCAGGATAACAGCTTAAATCTCCTCCTCCGCTAATAGTGAATTTTTTAATCTCTCCACTTGCGAAATAGAGTTTTCTTGAAGTTTCCTCCAGTACTACCTGAAGAGGCTTGAAACCCGAATATGATTCCTTTACACTGCGTGTGCAGTAGTCACACCCTTTCTTGAAAGGAAGACAATACTTGCAGCCCAGAGGCTGAATGTCTTTAACCTTTTTGAAATAACAGTATTTGCAAAAGCCTCTACAGTCTACCCCTGGATTTCCGCCTACATCGACAACGACTTCCATATTAAACTTTCGTATTATCAAGGTATTAATAAATCTTTTTGGTATGACTCTCAGGTATAAAACAACATCTTAATAAATTTAACATCTATTCTCCGTTTTCTAACTAACTATTTTTTATAAGTCATCTGGTATATTTTTGACGAGCTTTAAGTATATTAAAATTTTATTTTTCTATCGATGCCGCTTTTTTATATATTTTTATAAAAATAGATTACAAATTAATATATTATATTTTAAAAAAATACATAAATTAATTTATCGGAGAACACAAAAGATTTAAGTACCTTCTAAACGAATGAGATTTCATTGGGAATAGTGGACACTTAAAAACAAAGCGGTACTTGATTTATTGAGTGCAAAAGCACTCGAATAGGTGACCAATCCCAAAATGATTTTAATAAATTAAGGAGGAAATTAAAGTGTCTGACACAGTAGACATCTACGACGACAGAGGAAAACTGCTCGAGAGCAATGTCGACATTATGTCCCTTGCTCCAACAAGAAACGCAGCAATTCAATCGATCATCATGGACACTAAGAGGTCAGTTGCAGTCAACCTCGCAGGTATTCAGGGTGCACTTGCCAGCGGCAAGATGGGCGGAAAGGGCCGTCAGATCTTAGGCCGCGGACTTAACTATGACATTGTAGGCAATGCTGATGCAATTGCAGAAAATGTTAAAAAACTCGTCCAGGTCGATGAAGGCGACGATACCAATGTCATTAAAGTCAAAGGCGGAAAGAGCCTCCTGATCCAGTCCCCAAAATCCAGGATTATTGCAGGTGCCGACTTCATGTCCGCAACAACAGTTGGTGCAGCAGCAGTCACTCAGACTATTATGGACATGTTTGGAACTGATCCTTATGATGCTCCTATCGTAAAATCAGCTGTCTGGGGAAGCTACCCACAGACAATGGATCTCATGGGCGGTCAGGTTCAGGGTATTCTCAGCATCCCCCAGAACAATGAAGGTCTTGGCTTCTCCCTCAGGAACATTATGGCCAACCACGTTGCAGCAATCTCCAACAGGAATGCAATGAACGCATCCGCTCTCTCTTCCATCTACGAGCAGTCTGGTATCTTCGAGATGGGTGGAGCAGTCGGTATGTTCGAGAGGCATCAGCTCCTCGGTCTTGCATACCAGGGTCTCAACGCCAACAACCTCTTATATGAAATTGTAAAGGAAAACGGTAAGGACGGAACCATTGGAACCGTTATCGAATCTGTTGTCCGCAGGGCAATTGAAGCTGGTATTATCTCAGTTGACAAGACCGCTCCTTCTGGATACAACTTCTATAAAGCAAACGACGTTCCAAAGTGGAATGCCTGTGCAGCAGTTGGTACCCTTGCAGCCACCCTCGTGAACTGTGGTGCAGGCCGTGCAGCTCAGAACGTTTCCTCAACACTTCTCTACTTCAACGATATCCTTGAGAAGGAAACTGGTCTTCCAGGATGCGACTACGGTAAAGTAGAAGGTACCGCGGTAGGGTTCTCATTCTTCAGTCACTCCATCTATGGTGGCGGTGGGCCTGGTGTCTTCAACGGTAACCACGTCGTTACCAGACACTCCAGAGGGTTCGCAATCCCCTGTGTATGCGCAGCAGTAGCTCTTGATGCAGGTACCCAGATGTTCACAATCGAATCAACATCCGGCCTGATAGGTGACGTGTTTGGTGCAATACCAGAATTCCGCGAGCCAATTAAGGCAGTTGCAGGAGTGCTCTAAACATATAATTCAAAAGGTCTAAAGATGTCAGACTCTGCTTCAAATACGGAAGATTCTATTCAAATCGAAATTTTTCCCAGTAGAATCCTGTCCCCTGAAACAGCTCAGAATCTCATTGCTGAAATCTACAAGGTGGACGGAGTAATTCGCGTCATGGTGCAGGGAAACAGACTACCCGATAAGGTGTCTGCCGGTCCCGGTACTGGGGAAAAAGTAGAACATCCACTGAGAAAGCCTATTCAGATTGGAGATCAGGTTATTGAATTGAAGATCTGTGTAGGCAGGATCAGGGTTGAACTTTCAAGCGCCGAAGCTAAAGAACAGATAAGGGAAGTGTGCGAAAAATTGCTTCCGTTCCCCTTTGAATTCAGGGAAGGACATTTCCTCAGGAAAAAGCCTACTGTAACTGACTATGCCAAACTTGGTCCTGAAGCAGACCCTAGGTTGCTTGGTATGGTAGATCCTAGAACTAAGATAGATCAGCTCATCTTTATCGAGAAACAAAAGGAGCAAGAAGAGATAAAGGACAAAGATGAGTGAAAAATATGATGATCGATCGGGAAACACAGGTAGTTGACTGCCGATGCGGTGCGGGACTTGGCAGAGGAGGAGGACTTGCCCAACGAGGCACTCTCTCAGAAGCCGGCCGTGCTGAGGTTGTAGCTATTGCCATGAGTCCCGGCCAGAGGCATATCACAAAACCGGTATGTGAGATCACATATGGAATGAGGAAAGAAAACATTCAGGTCAGTGTGCTGGTACTCTACTCAGGCTCCGGAATCCCTGAATCAGGTATGAGAACCGGATCTTTTGTACTGAGTCCAGTAGAAGTAGCACAGATTGAAATGCACAAGCTGGCCGTGATTCACCTCGGAAATATCAAGGATCATGTGGTTAGAAAGACCAGGGAAATCCTGAGTCAGGCTAATATTCCGGCGATTGTAGTCAGCCAGATCCCGGTAGATTTTGAGGATTTTGCAGAGGCAGGGATAAAGACGAGATTAGTAATGCCAAGGGATGAAAATATTCTTACAAAAGGAATTGTGATGGATATGGTGAGTGGAGTTACACGCGGTGATTCCTGTCCCAGGGACAAGCTAAATCTTATCATTAAATACGTCAAGACTACATTAGACCAGTTAGAAGATCATAAAGGAGTTGCATGAGATGGCTTACGAAAGACAATTTTATCCAGGCGCAACATCAGTTGCCGCTAACAGAAGAAAACACATGTCTGGAAAACTTGAGAAACTCAGGGAAATTTCAGACGAAGACTTAACTGCAGTTCTCGGGCACCGCGCCCCAGGAAGCGACTATCCAAGCACCCACCCACCACTTGCAGAGATGGGAGAGCCTGCATGCTCGACCCGTGAAAATGTTGCAGCTACACCCGGTGCAGCAGCAGGAGACAGAGTAAGGTACATTCAGTTTGCTGACTCAATGTACAACGCGCCTGCAACCCCATATTTCAGATCCTATTTTGCAGCAATCAACTTCAGAGGTGTAGACCCAGGTACCCTTTCCGGTCGTCAGATCGTTGAAGCCCGTGAAAGAGATATGGAACAGTGCGCAAAGGTTCAGATGGAAACCGAAATCACTGACCATGCACTCGCAGGTGTGCGTGGTGCAACTGTGCACGGTCACTCTGTCCGTCTCCAGGAAGACGGTGTAATGTTCGACATGCTCGACAGGAGAAGACTTGAAAACGGCACCATCATCATGGACAAGGACCAGGTTGCAATTCCACTCGACAGGAAAGTAGACCTCGGCAAGCCCATGTCCAGCGAAGAAGCCGCAAAGAGAACCACCATTTACCGTGTGGACAATGTAGCCTTCAGGGACGATGCAGAAGTCGTTGAATGGGTACACAGGATATTCGATCAGAGGACAAAATTCGGTTTCCAGCCGAAATGAGGTGACCACAATGGCAGCAGACATTTTCTCAAAATTTAAAAATTCAATGGAAGTCAAGTTCGCACAGGAATTTGGTTCAAACAAGCAGACAGGTGTCGACATCACCGGCAAGACTAAAAAGTTCCTGAGGTTAGGCCCTGAGCAGGACCCCAGAAAAGTCGAAATGATTAAAGCCGGTAAAGAAATTGCTGAGAAGAGAGGTATTGCATTCTACAACCCAATGATGCACTCCGGTGCTCCCCTTGGTCAGCGTGCAATTACTCCTTACGTCATTTCTGGCACTGATATTGTTTGTGAACCTGATGACCTCCACTACGTAAACAACGCTGCAATGCAGCAGATGTGGGATGACATCAGAAGGACCTGTATTGTCGGTCTTGACATGGCTCACGAGACCCTCGAGAAGAGGCTGGGTAAGGAAGTCACTCCTGAAACCATCAACCACTACCTTGAAGTCCTTAACCACGCCATGCCCGGTGCAGCAGTGGTTCAGGAAATGATGGTTGAAACCCACCCTGCCCTTGTTGACGACTGTTACGTGAAAGTCTTCACAGGCGACGACGCCCTTGCAGACGAAATCGACAAGCAGTTCCTTATTGACATCAACAAGGAATTCTCAGAAGAACAGGCAGCCCAGATTAAGGCCTCCATCGGCAAGACTTCCTGGCAGGCAATCCACATCCCAACAATTGTCTCCAGAACAACAGACGGTGCTCAGACCTCCAGGTGGGCAGCCATGCAGATCGGTATGTCTTTCATCTCCGCATACGCAATGTGTGCCGGTGAAGCAGCCGTCGCTGACCTGTCCTTCGCTGCAAAGCACGCAGCTCTGGTCTCCATGGGTGAAATGCTCCCAGCAAGGCGTGCACGTGGACCTAACGAGCCCGGTGGACTTTCCTTCGGTCACCTGTCAGACATCGTCCAGACAAGCCGCACCTCCCAGGACCCAGCAAAGATCGCTCTTGAAGTCGTCGGTGCAGGCTGTATGCTCTACGACCAGATCTGGCTCGGATCTTACATGTCCGGTGGTGTCGGATTCACACAGTATGCAACAGCTGCATACACCGATGATATCCTCGACAACAACGTGTACTACGACGTTGACTACATCAACGACAAGTACAACGGTGCTGCAAATGTCGGCAAGGACAACAAGGTAAAGGCAAGCCTCGACGTTGTAAAGGACATCGCAACCGAGTCCACACTCTACGGTATCGAGACCTACGAGAAGTTCCCAACTGCCCTTGAAGACCACTTCGGTGGTTCCCAGAGAGCAACTGTGCTCGCAGCTGCAGCCGGTGTTGCATGTGCCCTCGGTACTGCAAACGCCAACGCTGGTCTCTCCGGCTGGTACCTTTCCATGTACCTGCACAAGGAAGCATGGGGCAGACTCGGATTCTTCGGATACGACCTGCAGGACCAGTGTGGTGCCACAAACGTTCTGTCCTACCAGGGCGACGAAGGTCTCCCAGACGAACTCCGTGGTCCAAACTACCCCAACTATGCAATGAACGTCGGTCACCAGGGTGGATACGCAGGTATCGCTCAGGCAGCCCACTCAGGCCGTGGAGACGCATTCACCGTCAACCCACTCATCAAGGTCTGCTTCGCTGACGACCTCATGCCCTTCAACTTTGCAGAGCCCAGGAGAGAGTTCGGCCGCGGTGCAATCAGAGAGTTCGTGCCTGCCGGTGAGAGATCCCTCGTCATTCCAGCAGCAAAATAAACTCAATAAATTCAACAATTTAAAACAGAGTAGGCCTTCTGGCCTACTTTTTCTCTCTTTTTTCCATACTCATTTCTCGTGCGGTTATTCCAGAAAGAACTTAGAGACTATCTGAAAAGTCCCATTGCTTCAAATGTTATTTTCTCCGGCACCTCAATCGCTTTCTTTTCTCCTCTTTCCTGCCCTCCATACATGGATGTTCAGGTGGAGCGCAGTCCGTTAATGATTTCTTCCAGGAGGAGAAGTGCACCTGAAACTCCCAGATATGTTTTCGGGAGAAAGTGGATGTATCCTTCTTCCGGAAGGGTGATTTCGATGCCGGCTTTGCAGCAGCCTTTTGCTTTTAAAAGCTGAAGGGTAGGGCCGTTAGCAAAGGCAATATCAGCCGATTCAAGGGAAGGGTCCCTGTCCCAGACTTCACAAAAGCCCTTTGCCTCCAGAAAAGCCCGGAGAGATTCTGCTGCTTCGGGGTCGCTTCCGGGGAGCAGTTTTACTGCAAGGGGGGCCATACCGAGGTAGGAGTAAAGCCAGTGTGTAAGGGGGAAGGCAAGGGAGCTTTCAGCCCGGATTGAAAAACTGGCTCCTTTGGGAAGCCCTGAGAATGAATGGAAGCGCGAAATCTGTCGGTAACTGGCCTGCCTGGCTTTCCGGACTTCTGCAAGGGCCGGTGTGGGATCGATATTCAGGACAGCTGCAACTTCCCTCAGCAGGCTTTCATTCGCATCAAACCCGATGGGAGCCCCAAGTGAAGAAAATACGGCAGGGGTTCCGAAGCGTTGTTTGTACCATTCCGCAATCCTTCTACCGTATTCGGGGAAAAGGACGATATTACAGGCTGCATCGCCTGACTCCCGGATTTCTTCGAGGGAAGTTCCGGCAAGGAAAATGGCTCCGACTTCCAGGCCCAGGAAAGCAAGGAGCCGTTTCATTTCTGCAACTGATCCTTCCCAGTACTTGTGGAGCAGGGAAAGCCCTATCAAGTTCACTTTTTTCGGGGAGCCCGGGCAATGGGAGGACTGGATTTTCAGGTGTTCGAGCAGGGCAAGGGCAACATTTTCAAAACCCCGAGCTGCAGGAAGGGAAAAACCCGGGTTTTCCACCACAAAACAGCGGTCCTGCATCCCCGCCTTTTTGATTACACTTTCCAGGTCGTCTCCCACAAGGCTTGCTCCGGGGGAATTAATCACCATAAGCAAGCCTTTTTCTTTTGCGGCTATTGCTGCAAGCGCCCTTTCGAACTTTTCAAGTGAACCCCGGATGTAGTCTTCCCCGTCCAGGCAGGTGCAGGGAATCCTGGGTTGCCCGAAATAGAACTCGTCCTGGAACGCCAGGGGGTCATGGGAACTTTCCCTGGGAAACTGCCTGTCCGAGAGAAAACTGTGGTATAACTTACAGCCTGTAGGTCCGTTCAGGATCACGGCCGCGTCCCTGATCCCTTCGACCGCTAGGATAGAACCCGTAAAAGCGTCAGGGGAAAAAATCAACTTTCATCACCTCCATCGTACTTCCACCCCTCCACAACTGGCAGCCTGAGAAGTGTACTCCAGCGTTTTGCAAGTTCAAGCCCGCTCAGGAACCCTACCTGAGGGGAGAAGGGGATAGTATCGTAATGTACTCCGTCTTCGGGGACCGAAGGGGCATAATTCGAAAGGACCAGGTCCGGCATAAGGCTCCTGACATCCCTTGCCCTCTTTTCATCCGTATAGTTCCTCTCAACCGGGAAGTCTTCGCAGGACAGGATTTCCAAGTTTTCCTTTCCAAAAAACGAGGGCGAAACCCCAACCTTGACTATTTCCATTCCCAGCTCGCGGATCGTGTCCAGTATCCAGCCGATATCCTCGGTGTAGCTCACTAGGAGTACGCTCTTTCCCGAGAGATGAGAGGTATATTTCCTAATCCCTGCTTTGTACACCTCTTCCTGTTCCTGCAGCAGGGAAGAGAGATCCTTTCCAGGAAGCAGGCGTGCTGCCAGGGCTTTTACCCAGAGGGAACTTTCCCGGAAACCCACAGGAAAGGGAAGCTCAAAAAATTCAAGCCCGAAACGCCCGGAAAGGTATGCCTGCAAGTCCCTGGTCTCGGGGTCTTCGCAGGCTATCAGGTTGATTTCCGCTTTTTTAAAAGAGCGAATGGAAATGGTGTCTGCCCTTTTTAAAAACCTGCAGTTGACCCTGTACCCCATCCTTTTGAGCAGCCCTTCTATCGTATGGAAGTGTTCCTCTTCCCGCAGGGAAAAACTCCTTTCTCCAATAATATTGACCAGGCCTTTTTTGGGCTTTACGGAAGGGTCAATCAGGTCAGCAACCCGTTTGTAGCCCTCAAGTAGCCCGGTAGAAAAGTCTCCCGTAAGTACCCCTTCCACAGGGACCGGGATGACCCTTGCTCCGGGAAAACGGACTCTGGCTCTTGAAGTTGCCTCCTTTATGTCGTCTCCTATGATCCCTCCTGGACAGGTGTTCACCACAAAGACCGTTTTCCAGCCTGCTGAAAGGGCTTCTTCGATTTTACTCTCAAGCTTTTCAAGTCCCCCAAATATTACATCTTTCTCCTCCATATCTGTCGTCAGGAGTCCAGGGATCTGCTTTACCTCACCTGCATTTATTCCCCCTCCCCTTAAAAACGAGCAGGCAAGGGCATCGGTTGTGATATGGGTGCAGCTCCTCGGCCCGTGCAGGACCGTGGCGGCATCATTAACCTGAAAAGTCGCAGTTACAGCCCCTGAAAAAGAACAGCCGTAAAGGGGTGGCCTGGAGGGAAGGGCATTAGGGGACTGTGTAGACACTTCTTCGGGAGTTCCTGTAGACTTTGTTTCGGGAATTCCGGAGGGGGTTTCTGTGGAACGTACGTTTCCCTGGCCGAGGGAATAAGGCTCTGTACCGGTTTTTTCATCGGGTACAGGACCCGTGCCGAATGGCTTTATGCAGGCAGGTTCTCTTTTTCCCAGCACCAGGGCTTCAAGCTCAAGGTCACCGAGGGGGTTGGCAGGGTGAAGCAAGCTCCGGTCTTTTTCCAGGGTTTCAACATACGCGGCCAGCTCCCTGAATATACCTGCAGGAGCAGAGTCAGGGAAAACTTCGGCCAGGTTTTTTCCGGCTTTTTCAGCCTGAGAAAAGACTTCATCCCTGGGGATGGAGGCAAGCACAGGCAGCCCTACCGCCCGGGCAAAGGCAAAGACCCTTTCTTCTTCAGCAAAAAGCCCTCGCCTGTTGAAGATGATGCCTGCAACCCTGGGGGCTGCATCCTCAAAATTCCTGATCCCCCGGAGGATGTTGTTAGCTGCATACAGGGCCATATATTCCCCGGAGGTCACCAGAAAAACCGCATCAGCATATTCTTTCCTGAGGGGAACTGCAAACCCGCCGCAGACCACGTCCCCGAGCACGTCATAGAGGACGACGTCAAAGGAAGAAGCCCTGAGCCCCAGGCGTTTTAAGACCTCAAAACTGCTCAGGATCCCCCGACCCGCACAGCCAATCCCGGGTTTTGGGCCCCCTGCTTCCACGCAGGCAGTACCTCCGTAGCCTTCAAAGACCAGAGCTTCAAGCTGCTGCGCTTCCAAAGGAGTTTCGCGCATATAGTCCAGCACTGTGGGTATGCCAGCCCCTCCGAGAAGCAGGCGGGTGGAATCATGTTTAGGGTCGCAGCCGACCTGCAGAACCCGCTTTTTCAAATTGGCAAGGGCAGCCGAGAGGTTTGCAGAAACCGTGGACTTGCCTATGCCTCCCTTCCCATAGAGGGCAATCTGGATCACTTTTTTTCCTCCTTATGACTTCCTGAACTTAAAAGAGCAAAAACATGGGAAAAGAGAAATTGTTTTCCCTGTTTTGGCGGTCATACCTGAATTATCACTTATTAGTATGTAATTAATGATATGTTTGGTAATCATGCCGGAATTATCACTTACTGGTATATAATCAAAGTTGTGCTGGTGTTTTCGCTACAAGCAACGGGGGTATGTCTGCGTTATCGCTTCAAATTCAGTTAAAGTTTACATTTCGACCCCCCTCTCAAAAATAAGGTGATTTTTGTAACAACTGGCTAAACTTATTAAACCAGATGTGAGCACATGCTCAACAAAATCAATGATTTTAACTTGAATTCCACAATGTTCAAAAAAACAGTTTAAATTTGGAAAATAAATTAAAAATTTAGTCATATATAAAGAGAAATAGAGAAGTATATGTAATTAATATGGAAGCAAGAGCAAAATTAGTAGTAAACTGTGTGAATAAAAAATCAAGTTGTGTTTTTTTGGAGGGGGTCGAAATGTAAATTAAAGGAGATATAATTCTTTTTCAAATCACGACAACTTTTTTGCCTAATTTGCCCGCAGCTTCAACAAATTCCTTTGTATCCACACCAGGAAATGTATCTATAATACAAATATCAAATTTTTTATCTAAATAATTCGCTAATTCTCTTACGTCCATACTATAAACTTCAAACTTGTCTCCAGATGCTATTAATTCACCTTCACTGCCTGAAAGTTTGACTGGAAATCCATTAGCTTCTAAATTAACCAAAGTAGTTTCTATTGCAGGGTTCCATATATCATTAAAAACAACCTTTCGTGCACCTGCTTTAAGGCATGCGATTCCTAAAGTACCAGGGCCACATGTACAATCAAGAACATTAGGCTTATCATAATCTTTCAAAGCTTTTTCAAGTATCTCTATTTTGGGTGATTTTATCTGTGGGAACTCTATGTGAATTTCACGCTGATATTTGTATGTTCCTAAAGCACCGTAAGGAGTCTGTACAATATCACATCTCAGATCGCATCCGGCAAGAAGTTCATATACATGAGGGTTAGAATCAGAATCTTTTACGCCCACAGTTTTTCTTATATCTCCCTTTAAAACCCCTCTAACTTCCTCAACTTCCTTTATAATTCTTTCAGCACATTTTTTATCCACTTCATTAGATAATATTACTAAACAACCCTTAGGCAAATAGGGAACAGTATCATTTGGATAGCCAGGAGTCACAAGAGGAACACATGAGTTCCTTAAATTGGCTTTTTTATCTTTTATTCCTTCATCGATCATTATTTTTAGCACGTGAGCCATTACAATATCAAGTTGCCTCTTCCCGCATTTACAACTTCCAAAATAGTTATCTATTTCATCTAAATTAATCTGTTCTGCTAGAGGCGAGAATTTCTTTATTTTTTCGGTTTTGCAATCTTTGCATGGTTTGTAGAATAATTCAATGTCTTTTAGCGCTTCCGAAATAGGCTTTATGCATCTATCTCCACACCTACACCTCATTTCCATATACTAAAATATAGAATATTTTGTATAAGTACTATGTTATTTTTTATCAATTCTGTATTTCATTTCAGATTCACTTAGAAAATAACTAATTTTTTGACCTCTCGGAGGTTATCAAAAAAGAAAACATTGCAAGAAAACATTACAAAAAAACAGTAAAAACAGTAAAAACAGTAAAAACAGTAAAAAAACATTAACAAGAAAACATTAACAAAAAAACATCAAAAAAACATTAACAAGAAAACATTAACAAGAAAACATTAACAAGAAAAACATTGAAAATATGAGGATACCTTTAACAATAGGTTATCAAACTCATATTAAATCTGCATCTGGTCTTCATTTAATATTCTTCTAATCTGCTAATCCGCACTTAGAAATCTGTACTTGCAACTTATTCTTCCGAGACTTCCTCCATTTTTGCTCCAAGGCTGCACATATCTTTAAAGAAGTCCGGGTAAGAAATCGATACAGACTCTGTTGTGTCAACTGTTGTATTTCCTGCAACTATTCCTGCTATTGAAAGAGCCATAACTATTCTGTGGTCATCCCAGCCATGCACTGATGCTCCACGCAGTTTTCCGCCGGTAATGGTCAGGCTGTCTCTTTCCTCTTTAAGGTCTACCCCTAGCTTCGGAAGTTCGGTTGCGAGGGCTCGCAGGCGGTCCGTTTCCTTATATCGGACATGTTCGGCATTTACAATCCTGCTAGTTCCTTCGGCAACTGCAGCCAGAACAGCAACTGTAGGGACAAGGTCAGGAGTTGCTCCGGCATCAAAAGTTATAGCTTTTAATTGTCTTCCTCCTCTGACGGTCACATTGCCTGCTTCTTTATCCCAGGTAATATCTGCTCCCATCTGTCTCAGGATTTCAATGATTACCTTATCCCCCTGTTTTGAGGGAAAGAGGTTCTTGACTGTAACCTCAGACTCACTCGTCATAGCTGCGGCTGCAAGGAGGTAGGATGCAGAGGAAAAGTCGCCGGGAACAGTATAATCTTTGAAGTCATACTTCTGTTTTCCCGGGATTATGAATCTGGTGCCATTACTGTCATCGACATGAACTTTAATGCCTGCCAGTTCAAGCATTTCAAGGGTTACATCCACATAAGGTCTGGACTTAAGTTTTCCTGTAATATAAAGGGTGGTACTGTTTTCGGCAAGCGGGCAGGTTATTAGAAGGGCTGAGATAAACTGGGAACTGATAGAGCCGTCAATGCTCGCATCCTGTCCTTTAAGTCCGCCTTTTACGACAAGTGGAGCTCTCTCGTTTCCTCGAGTGGAACAGGCTTTTACTCCCAATTGATTAAGAACTTCAAGAAGAGGGCCGTTTGGCCGGGTACGAAGGGAGGCGTCTCCGGTTAGCACTGTAATTCCATCAGTAAGTGCTGCTACTGCGGTCATAAAGCGAAGAGTTGTCCCTGAATTTGCAGCATTAATTACATCATCCGGGACATTGGGTTTCCCATTAATTCCGTGGATAATAAGCCTGTCTTCTTCCCTCTCAACTGAGGCCCCAAACATCTCGGAAGCCCGGACTGTGGCAAGTGTATCGGCCGAAATCAGGGGACGCCTGACGGTTGATTCTTTTGAAAGAGCTGCCAGGGTTACAGCCCTGTGAGTGTAGCTCTTTGAAGGTGGGGCAAAGACTTCCCCTTTGATCGAGGATTTGTCAATAGAAACACGCATATGTACCAGATCTCTTCTATTTCTTATTTGGTTTTTTCATGAGATTCAGGTGCTTACTTCTAGCTTCTGAATAACCTTTTTACAACGCTGCTAATAACTTGAACAGAATTGAATATTTTGAATATGATTTAAAGGCGGTTTAGAACTCAATTTAAAACTCAGTTTAGAACTCAATTTAAAACTTAGTTTAAAGTTCAATTTAGAACTCAGTTTAAAGTTCAATTTAGAACTCAGTTTAGAGTTCAATTTAAAACTTAGTTTAAAGCTCAATTTAAAACTTAGTTTAAAGCTCAATTTAGAACTCAGTTAACCCCTTTTACGATATTTTCTGCCATATCCCAGTCATGATCATAGATATGTGCTGAGATGCTGATAGTTGTGATCGTTCCGGGTTTTGTTCCTACCCTATCAGCCACGTACTCCAGGAGTTTCGAGAGCCCGTAAAGGTTTGCCGGATAGGCTCCCCCAAAGTCGTGGCTTCTGAAGAGAGTTGTGAGGTGTATCTTTCCATCTCTTATTTTAAAGTCGTCGAGCATCATGCAGGGAACTTCATTAACTTTTGTATCTACAGGAGGAATCCAGGTAACTGCGATTGCTCGTCTGGAAGTAGGATTTTGCTGTAGCTTTTCGATCACATAATCTATTTGATCTACTTTTCCATGCCAGTTCCTAAGGCGCTGCCCGTATGTGTATTCAAAGTCCTGTGTATTTTCTCCTGAGATCAGTTGTTTTGCATACTCTTCAAGCCTTTCTTCATTCCAGGCAGTCTCATGCGGGATTCTGTCAGTGTAGGGATCTTCAATTATGATCATCAAATCCATAAATTCCCTGATCTGGCTTCCTCTTTCATCCGTAATAACCTGTCCGTGATTCTGGATGATGTTAAGCCCGCGGTACCATGCGTCAGAGATAGTTTTTGCTCTGATAATCCTGCCAATTTCGAATCTGTCTTCCATTGAAAATTCCCCGATAAAATCAGAATAGGGTGTGCACAATTGATATCCTGATCCGAAATATCTCAAATCCAGCACTTTGATCAATGTCTCTAATTTTTGGGATTTTTCGGACAACATTTTCCCATAGCTAAATATGGCACAATATTCTACATAGGTAGTTATTTATTCTTTTTTCTTTATTCACCACTTTCTTTTATAAGTGCTTTCTCTAAGATCTAATTCAAATTCTCACTGTGTATATTGATAGCATATATCATACCAGATTTAAAAAAATTCCGGGCAAAAAAGGATATGGAAATTCCGGGTAAATAAAGGACATGGAAATTACAGGCAAATAAAGAACATGGAAATTTCGGACAAAAAATATGGAAAGGAGAGTAAATAAAATCTAATGAAAAATAAGCAGTTGGATATAAACTGAATTAAAATCCGGATAAAACAAAATCTGGATAAAAGGATCAAGATGAAAAACCTGGAAAACTAAATAAAAAAAGTATGAATAAAAGAATTAAAAAATAAAGGTCTGAGAAATATTCTCAGAACCTCATCGCCTTAAGACGCCTTACCCTTTCATCGGTTGCTGGGTGAGTGCTAAAGAGAGACTGAATTGCTCCTCCTTTTAATGGATTGACAATAAACATATGGGCGCTGCTTTCTTGTGCCTGCACGTCTGAAACTCTCGGACTGTAGTGAGAGTTCCCATATTCGAGTTTTTCAAGGGCACTGGCAAGAGCCCAGGGTTTTCTGGATATGCTGGCTCCTTCCGCATCGGCTGCATATTCTCTTGACCTTGAGATTGCAAGCTGAATCAAAGTTGCAGCAATAGGCGCTACAAAGATCATTACAATGAGGCCTATGATTCCTCCGTTGTCATCATCCCTGCCGCCCAAGCCACCGAAAATTGCAGCTATCTGTGCCCAGTGGGCAAGCATTGTGACAACACCTGCAAGGGTTGCAGCTATAGCACTTATCAGGGTATCCCTGTTCTTCACATGTGCAAGCTCGTGTGCCAGCACACCTTCCATTTCTTCATAAGAGAGTAGATGAAGAATTCCGGTTGTAGCAGCCACAGCCGCATGCTCTGGGTTTCTCCCGGTTGCAAAGGCGTTTGGCATTCCGGACTCTACGATATACACTTTAGGCTTTGGGATTCCTGCTTTCATGGCCAGTCCATCGACGATCTTGTGCAGGTTTGGAGCTTCCGCAGGTGAAACTTCCTTTGCCCTGTACATTTTGAGTACTATTTTGTCGCTGTACCAGTAACTTCCAAGATTCATAATTATTGCAAACAGGAACGCAATAATCATTCCGCCTGTACCCCAGTGGCTTCCTATCAGAACCAGGAGACCTGTAAGGGCGGCAAGCAAAATTGTAGTTCTAAGCATGTTCTTCATGACTTCTCACACGACGTCCTCCCAGGCTAATGTCTGGGTTTTCGGTCTTTGATTCTTGTTTCTGAACTTATTTTTATAAATTAAGCAGATTAGAATCAGTTTTATATCACCTGAATATAGATATATATTTATTCTCCTGCAAGCGCAGGTTATCACATTTGTGTTATTTCGATTTCCTTATTTATCCTGAATCAATTTAAAATTCTCTTAAAAGGCAACTTTATCTTCAAATTGGGAAATCTCATTCAAGAAATTATATTTTCCTCTGGAATCTCCCCCTCTCAAAGCTTACATCAATAACTAATATCTCTTTTTTGATATATTTACATTTGCATGTTTCAAATATTTAGTTTGAAATCAAACTATTATTGTGACTTCAAGTATATGTATCTATTGAAGAACTGTTTCCAAAACTCAAAATTATTTCTTTGAATCCCATATTCAAAATAATCAATTGTTTTTTCATCACAAAAATAGTTTTGAAACTTTATTTATTTGAGGGTAAAATTAGTTTTGGGACGGACTCATTCAGTAAACAAAGAAAAAAATAAAAATATAGTTACGTTAATCCGTCATCAAAATAATCCGTGTCAATCTTTTTAACATCATAAGATTTTACTTTTGAAACTCCCACATCATACTCAATCATTAGTCTTGCAAGCGTTTCTCCATCAATCAATACAATGTTCCCTGTGAAATTGGCATATTCAAGAGCTTCTCTTGAAAAAGTAGAGGTTGTTATAAAGACTCCTTTCTTTGCTTTCTTTCCTATCAGAGCGCCTGCAAATTTCTGGATTTCAGGTCTTGGGACAGTGCCTTCCCAGCGTTTTGCCTGAATATAAATTACATCAAGTCCAAGCCTATCTTCCTTTATGATTCCATCGATCCCACCGTCGTGGCTTCTACCGACTGCTTTTCCTGCATCTGCTCTTGAACCTCCATATCCCATTTTTGTCAGGACATCGATTACTGTAGATTCAAAGAAAGTGGGAGAACACTTCTTTACTGCCGAGAGTATTTCTAAGACAAGCTCATTGTGAAGTTGTTGGTATGAGAGTTCAAGAGATTCCCATGGGTCTAATTGCTCAGTTTTATTTTGGGCTTTGCCTAACTCAATATTCTCGACTTGTTTTCCTCGACGAAACTCGTTAAATTCTTTGTATCGAGTTAAAAAATTAACATCAATATATGCAGGATTATCTTTAAGGACATTCAGTCCTCTCTGGGTAATAGAAAAATATCCTTTTCTTCCCGAAGCAAGCAAACCAGCTTTTTTCAGGTAAGTACGTGCCCATCCAATACGGTTATTAAATACAGCTTGCTGGCCACTTGGCAAAAGTTCTCTTCTTTCTTCTTCGCTTAATCTTAACTCTTCTGCAAGATGCTCAATAGCATTGCGAATTTTATGCTCTTCTCCATCTCCTGCATATTTAAGCAGAGGAAGCATTAAGGATTGATAATCTGGAACTGCCATTAGATCACTCAAAAAATATGTTAGTCCTACTTAGAACTTTGAGTATGTATCTTTTTATAGTTTATTATTTTGTATCTATTTACGTGGCCCTGATTCGATTTCAGAAATTGCTCCTCCTCAAAAGACCGCTTTCCAGTAAAACACCGTAAAATCCAAACCTTTATACCTTTTCCTTTCCCAAAAACTCTTCATGTCCTCTTCAGGCATCATGCTTCCTCTCAAAACGGAACATTCTATTAAAGACCGTCTCTACTGGAATTTCTTAAACGTGATACCTTTTCTGATCGGTTCAATAGGGATCGGCAGAGATTCGCTCAAGTGGGTAGCGGTTTACATAGGAATAGCCCTTTTTTTCTTCCTGGTTATCGAACTCCGGTTCGCATGTACTCATTGTTTTTACTATATCCGGAGCAAAGGCTGCGTAAAGTGCATGATGCTTCCTGGAGTACCAAAACTTTTTAAAGATCGTCCCGGACCTCACAGCCTTTTTGAAAAGATTATTACTGTTCTTGGGGCTTTGTCCGTGTTTCTTTTTCCGGTTTACTGGCTTATTAGTGACCCTCTACTTCTGGGAGCTTATATTGTTGCCTGGATACTGTTTTTTCTGACAGCCCATCGGTATGAATGTGTAAGATGCATTAACTTTGAGTGTCCTGTGAATCGGGTGCCAGCCGAGATAAAAAAAGATTTTAAAAAGAGAGGTGGCCTCTCAGATAATTTTGATCTCTCTGGCAATGTATTTCGGGTATCAGATTCAAACAGATGCGTTTCCCTTAAAATAAAACATAAATTTAAGGACTTTCTCTACTGGTACTTCGTAACCCTGGTTCTTCTATTTTCGGCGGGACTTGCAATTGGTATTTACTCAACAGGGTGGGTACTTGCCTATCTTTTCTTAGTCTTCTTTCACTTTTATGTCCTGGAACAGCGTTTTTTCTGCACCCATTGCCCTTACTATGCAATGAGTGAGAAAAAAGTGAGATGCATGATGAATTGGGGTTGGCCGAAACATTTCAGGCCAAGGCCGTATCCTCCAGGAAAATTCGATCTCGCCATTACGAGTCTTGGGTTCATGGCCGTGATTATCTTTCCGCTTCCCTGGCTTTTGAAAGAACCGTTTTTATTGGGTGCTTACCTGGTTTCGATTTCGATTTTCTTGCTAACGATTTGGAGGTATGAGTGCTGCCGCTGTATCTATTTTGGATGTCCTTTTAACAGGGTTTCGGCTGAAGTGAAGAATGAATTCGAGAGGATAAGAGAGTTGAGTGCGAGTTTGAAGAATATTAAATTGTAAGGTTGAGGAAGAAGGTCAGATAGCAATTTAAAAAAATTCTTTGTTAATAATAATGGACTTGAGCCAGGTTTCTCCGGATAGCGCGTCTGTACTTTACTGCAGGGTAACCGAAAATGACCACTATTCCCGGTTGGTTTCGGATATTGATTCCGTACTTTTCTTTTACTTCCTTGCCCCCACTTTTCAGCATTGGACCAATGGTTCCTATCATGCAGCTTCCAAGGCCCAGGGTTTCGGCAGCAAGCATTGCATAGGTGGCTGTGATAAGTGGATCTGCGGGATCAGCATAAGGAGAAACATGGAAGTACATCGCAAGGGGTGCTTCATAGAGCAGGTAATCAGTGTTTTCTTTTCTCATTTCTTCAAAGGCTTCAATAGCCGGATACATGAATTTGTCAACAACTTCATACTCTTCTCTCTTCATGAAAGGCCGCATCAGGAGAAGTACGGGTTTCGAAAATATCCATTTCTGGCTTTTTATAAGCTTTAACATGTCATCGGAAAATTCCCTTACTTTTTCTTTTCCTTTTATAACCAGGACCTCAACATCTGAAGGTGGAATTCCCATGGGCGCCGTGCTTGCTGCTGCCAGGATCTTGTCTATTTTTTCCTGTTCAACTCCTCTGTCCTCGAATTCCCGGACGCTGCGCCTGGAAAGCATGAGAGCCATAAGTTCTCCGTACCCGGCGCGGGTCTCTTCCACTGGAATATCTATAAAGGAAGTCTGGGTTATGTCTCTTCCTTCAACCGCAATGGCTCCTGTTGGGCAAACTGCAACACAGTGCCCACAGCCGATGCAGCCGAAATAGCGGGTTTGGTCGATCTTTACTTTGTTATTTTCAAGGTAGAGAGGGGCTCCTTTGCAGACTTTAACACAGAGGCCGCAGGCCTTACACTTTTCATAATCTATCTTGACAGTTGCGGTTTCAGAGTACCTGGCTGTAGGGATGGCCATATATTTTTTTCTGAACAACGGTTATAAAAATCTTTGGTTAAATGAAGTTGACTGGAAATGAAAGTTTTTTCCCGTCGGTTTGGATGTCTACTTCAAAGATTTGGGAAATATGTTAGTTGCATAAAGTGTGAAACCTTTTTTAAATTAACTTATCCAGTCTGAGGGAAATTTATTTATACTATAACACGGTAATTTATTTCCGTAGTTCAAGTGTCAAATCACGGACTACCACAAAACAAATGGAGTTTCAGAAATGAAAGACGCAACCCATAAGACTTCTTCCAAACCCGTTTTGCATGGGTTTTTGTTAAGTAACGGAATGTTTATCACACCAGCGGAAATGAAAATTATGGAAAGCCTTGGGGTTGTCCGGTCAACAAAAATCTGAATTCCAGAAATAAACCCAGAAATAAACCCAGAAATAAACCCAGAAATAAACCGGAAAAAGACATATGTTTGGACAGGCCAAATAACTTTTCGGAAACAATCTGTAATAATGCCTTAAAAAGTTTCGATTCCCTCAGTAACTCTACAAAAGTCTCGATCTGTTAAGTAATGTAAAAATTCAAAAAACCTCAGAAGAACACCCTTTAAAAACCAAACAAAAGTGACTCCCATAAATCAGCGAAACCTCCAATCCCTGCACAAGTCTATAAAAAGCTGGAGAAGTTGTAAATAATATTGATTTCCTCCATAAGCTAATTCACTCAAAAAACGTGGACTCCTAGTCAACGAGACCAGAAAAACGGATTGAATAATTTACTGATAGATCCTATTTGCCTGTTCTCTTCTGTCCTTTCCGGTTGAAGTTTTTCACTATCTCCTTTTATCGATTTCTCTTTAGTAATCTCTCTTTAGTAATCTCTCTTTAGTAATCTCTCTTTAGCAATCTCTCTTTTGCAATCTCTCTTTTGCAATCTTTCTTTTGCAATGTTTCCTTGTTAGGAGAATCATATAAGTTTGAAGTTTACATGTTCCCGGGGTGTACTTCGCCTGTAAAACCTTGTTTGTGGTCTTTCAAATTTTTTTCAGCTTTTATCGCGCCTCCAATCTAACACTATGAAATGGAGTAACTTTATGAAGTAAAATAACTTATAATTCGTGCAAGGAAAGAGTGAAAACCATGAAAGTTGCCTGCATCCAGATGAATATCTCCCTTTGTTCAAAAAAGGAAAACCTTGAGCGTGCCCTCTCCCTGGCAGAAGAAGCGGTTTCGAAAGAAGCTGAACTGCTTGCATTTCCGGAAGTTTTCTCCACCGGTTTTTGTTATGACCACATATCTGAGCTAGCTGAAACTGCTTCCGGTCCTACCATTGGAGCCTTATGTGATTTTTCAAAGGAATATGATTGTATCCTTGCAGGGTCGATGATAGAACAGAGAGTAGGCTCAGAATTCAGTAATGAAATGAATATTCCTCCTCAGTTCAACCTGGGGTTCTGCATTGAGTCCGGAAAGCTAGCTGGCATCCACCGAAAAACCCAGCTTTATGGTCTTGAAAAAGAATATTTTGCACTTGGAGAAGATATACATCCTATTCGGCTGAAAAAGTATGATCTCTCCATGGGGCTTATGGTCTGTAATGAAATCCGGTATCCGGAAGTTTCCCGAAAACTTGCCCTTGAAGGAGCGGATTTTCTGGTTTCAGCTTCTGACATGCCTGATTTTTATATATATCCCTGGCGCATTATGTCCCTTTCTCGAGCAATTGAAAACCAACTGCTACATATCGCCTGTAACAGAGCGGGAAATGATAGGTTCTCAACTTATCCAGGCAGATCTTTTATTGCCGACGGATGGGGCCGGATTCTGGCAGAAGCCGGAAAGGAAGAGTGTGCTCTAATAGGGGAAATCGATCTCGAAGAGTTAAAAGAGATCAGACAAACTGGTTCCATCATAGAGGATCGGAGGCCTGAGATTTATTAATTCAGGATTGAGTTAATACACATTTAGAAGACCCATTTTGAAGAATAAATCCTGAATTAGGGTTAGAATGAGGATTAGAATGAGGGTTAGACTGAGGATTAGAAGAGCTCAGGTTATGAAATCAACTGAATACTTTATTAAGAAACGTAAGATAAGTTAAAATGTACTAAAAAGGTGAACCCTTTAGGGTTACCCTTTCAGTTCTTTAATTATCAGTTCGCGTGCAGTTTTTGCGTCTGCCGTACCTTTTGTCTTTTTCATGACCTGTCCCACAAGGAAGTTCAGGGATTTCTCCGTGCCTCCAAGATAGTCCTGTACTGCAGCTTCGTTTTCGGCGATTGCTTCGGCAATTGCTTTAGTCACCAGGTTGTCTTCAGCTTTGAAAAGGCCTTTTTCTTCGATAATCTGGGACGGGGTCTTTTCCTCCACAGTGTCCAGCATAGTTCGAATGACTTCAACGGCAGCCCGATCACTGATTTTACCTTCGGCAAAAATATTAACCAGTTCTACCATAGCCGAAACCTTGATAGAATTCTTTATCTCCGGGTCTTTTGCATGGATAAAACCTATTCTCTCCCCGTCATAAGAAGAGATTACAAGGTCACGGTAATTTAATTCCCCAAGGAAGACATCAGCCGTCCAGGTAGCTGCAATCTTCGAGTCCACTCCTTTTGCACAGACGCCTTCATAGAAGTCAGCAAGCATAATCTTTGATGTAAGAGACTTTGCATGCATATCTGTAATTCCGTACTGATCTATGAAACGAGCACGTTTTGCATCCGGAAGTTCAGGGAGAGTTTCCTTAATTTCAGGGATCCAATCGGTAATGCGCATAGGCATAAGGTCAGGTTCTCGGAAGTAACGATAGTCTTCAGCTTCCTCTTTTGTCCTCATTGAGAGCGTTACACCTCTACCTTCATCGAAGTGGCGAGTCTCCTGTGAGATTTTTCCTCCACGACGGATTACATTCTTCTGTCGCATAATCTCATAGAGAAGAGCTTTTTCAACTCCTTTATGCGAGGAGATGTTCTTAACCTCAACACGGGTACCCCAGTGGACTGAAACGTTTGCATCCACACGCATTGCTCCTTCAAGATTGCCGTCAAAAACATCCAGATACTCAAGGATATTCCTGAACTTATCAAGGAACCTTCTAGCTTCTTTGGGGCTGCGCATATCAGGTTCTGTAACAGTCTCAATCAGAGGCACACCTGATCTGTTATAATCGATAAGGACACCTTTTGACTTCTCTATACTTCCGATGTGCACAAGTTTGCCTGGGTCTTCTTCCATGTGGGCTCTTGTAATCCCTACCGTATGTTCTCCGTCTTCTCCTTCAATTACGACTTTTCCATTGCTTACGATTGGAAAATCATACTGCGTAATCTGGAAACCTTTGGGGAGATCAGGATAGAAATAGTTCTTCCTGTGGAACTGTGTCTCTTCTGCAATCTCTCCTTCAAGGGCAAGCCCTACTTTAATTGCGGCTTCAACTGTTTTTTTGTTCAGAACCGGAAGTGTTCCCGGAAGGCCCAGACAGATTGGACAGGTGTGAGTGTTTGGGGCTGCATTATGATAGTCTGTAGAGCAACCGCAAAACATCTTGGTCTTAAGTTTATTAAGCTGGATATGGATCTCAAGCCCGATTCTTACTCCGTCAGGATTTTCATAGACCATTTATGCCACCTCCGGAGGTCTCTTTGTGTGATAATCAGTATTTTGCTCGAAAGTATATGCTGTACGCAGCACAGCAGGCTCGTCAAATGGCTTGCCCATTATCTGAAGCCCTATCGGAAGACCGTCAGTGAAACCGCAGGGCACGGAAAGTGAGGGTACGCCTGCAAGATTGATCGGGCAGGTGTTCACATCCGAGAGATAAAGGGTAAGTGGATCTTCTATCTTTTCTCCTATCTTAAAAGCGGGGTTTGGCATAGTTGGAGCCATAAGCACATTAACTTTTGAGAGAGCCTTATCAAAGTCCTGCTTCACAAGAGTTCTGACCTTCAGGGCTTTTAAATAATACTTGTCGTGATATCCTGCTGAAAGGGCATAGGTTCCAAGGAGAATTCTTCTTTTCACTTCTGTCCCAAAACCCTCAGCTCTTGTTTTTGAAACCATAGCATGCCAGTTTTCTCCGCTTGCTCTATATCCGTAGCGTGTTCCGTCAAATCTTGCAAGGTTTGAGGATGCTTCACTCATTGCAATGATATAATATGAAGCAAGGGCATATTTTATATGAGGCATAGAAACCTCTTCCCAGGACGCCCCGAGATCTTCGCATTTGTGTATGG
This sequence comes from Methanosarcina sp. Kolksee, assembly GCF_000969945.1. NCBI lineage: Archaea > Methanobacteriati > Methanobacteriota > Methanomicrobia > Methanosarcinales > Methanosarcinaceae > Methanosarcina > Methanosarcina sp. Kolksee. The sequence goes on along the minus strand of NZ_CP009524.1, from coordinate 4,335,639 downwards.
CATTCCAGACAGCTTTTTCAACATCTGGATGGATGCCTTCCCCGAAAAACTCTTTCGGGACCCCTATTTTAAGTCCTTTTACATCATCGACAAGAGCTTTCTGATATTCGGTTTTACTGTCAATTGAAGTCGAATCCTTACGGTCATAGCCGGCTATAACATCCATAAGCACTGCAATGTCTGTCACATTGTTTGCAAGAGGTCCGACCTGTTCAAGAGAGTTTGCATAAGCCACTACTCCATATCTGGACACGGCTCCGTACGTCGGTTTAAGTCCAACAACTCCACAGAAAGCTGCAGGGCAGCGTACAGATCCTCCGGTATCAGAACCGAGGGCAAAAGGAGCTTCTCCTGCTGCAACAGCTGCTGCACTGCCACCTGAAGACCCACCAGGTACTCTTTCAAGGTCCCATGGGTTTGCAGTCGGCCCAAAGTAGCTGGTTTCAGTAGAAGAACCCATTGCAAACTCATCCATGTTGGTCTTTCCTAGAATCACTGCGCCTGCAGCGAGAAGCTTTTCAATAACATGAGCATTGAATGGCGGGATATAGTCCTCAAGAATTTTCGAACCGCAACTGTTTGGCAGTCCAACTACGGAAATATTATCTTTTATTGCAATTGGAACGCCTGCAAGCGGGCCATCGTGCCCCTCGACATCAATTTTCTTCGCCTGCTCAAGAGCTTTTTCAGAGACCGTTATATAACCATTAATTTTGCTCTTTCCTATAGCTTCGAGGTACTGAGCTGTTACTTCTTCGGCTGAGCTTTCCTCAATTTTCTCTTTTACCTGTGCAACACTCATCCATTTTGCCATTAAAACCACTCCTCAGCCTATCTTCGGAACCCTGAAGGCTCCATCCTGTTTGTGTTCGGTGTTTTCAAGAACAACTTCCTGCGGGAGACATTCTTCCACCACATCATCCCTGAACACGTTATAAATCTTAGCCACGTGGTATGTGGGAGCTACATCTTCAGTCGGCAACTCGTCAAGCTGTCCGAAATACCCCAGCACTGAATTAAGTTTTTCCATGTATTCAACTGTTTCCTGTTCGCTAATATCAATGCGAGCAAGCCAGCCGATATGTTCTACATCTTCTTTTGTGATCATGAAAGTCCCTCAAAAATAGAATAATTCCGAATAAATGCCGTTGGTTGCTGCATAATACAAATAGGTTTATGTGATAAATATATATTCTTCGTATTTTCAAAGACCAGGGGAGGAGGAAGCTTTCAACATAGCTTCTCGTAAAAATTGAGAAATCTTATTTATTAAACATCATTCATGGTCTCTCATGTTTAATCAATATTAAATTTTTGTGATTATATCGATAAATCTTTATACTTTAGATTAAATTTGAAAGTGGTAGTAACAGTGAGAACTAGGAGGCATTTTTTTAACTGAAACTCATGTATCTGGAGTAATTGAGATCGAACTATCGTAAAATTATCAGTGTTTTTCTTTTTCCAGATTGGATTGAAGTATAATAACAATTAAGGTGCTTTTAATGTTAAATGCCTTTGATTCTGACTTTTTCTATCGTGTTCAATGCAGATTATTCCCACATTAACTGAAAGTATACTTTTGCATTAATGATCTACATGTTTATAATTCTAAATTATAATTCTAAATTTTGTTGGCGTTATTCTAAATTATTTTAAAAGTCTCTTGAAATTATCTTAAAATTCTGGTATTTATAAAAGTTATCTTAGAAAAGAGGGGCAGTGTGTCAATTTTTCTGTAAAGTCACAAATATCAAAAAGTTACTGTGTAAAAAATTACGTCTCGGAAGATTAATTTTCTCCATAGTACGCAAAAACTTGACTTCAAATTTACAGCAAATTTGAGATACTGTCAAAAGAGGTGAACAATTGATAGTTAATAGAGTAGATGTTGATAAATTTGGTGAGACTCTTCAAAAAGCAGAAAATGATCTTTCAAAAACCAAAAAAATAGTTGAGTTTGAAGGAAATTGGGAGATAGGCAAAACAGGGCCTCAATTCTCCGTAAAAATAAATACCGAAAAAGGAGGAGAATTTTTAATTCAATCGGATGAAACAATAGCTTTAGGAGGTGGAGGGACTGCCCCCAATCCCGTACAGTATGGTCTGTATGGGATAGCATCCTGTTTTGCAGCTACTTTTGCCAAATGGACTGCAATGGAGGGTATAGAACTCAATCAGTTCAAAGTAAAGGTCAAAGCTGATATGGACATGAGTGCAAGTTTTGGGTTTTTCCAGGAACCTGTAATTCCTATCTATGAGCATATTAAATTCGAGATAACAATTGATTCGGAAATGGACAAGGAAGAAATTGAAAAATTTAATGAGATTACAAAGCGGCGTTGTCCATGTTATTACTGTTTGACCACAGCAATCATTCCTGAAATTGTGTTCAAGAAGGAAGATCAGGAACCTTTAGCCGAGTCTCTTCATCCTGAGGAGTTAGTTGAAGCTAATTAGAACAGCTGAGTAAAGTTTTTTCCTTTTGAAGGCTCTGAACTGCAGTCCGCATTCCGTCACCCGAGTCCCGTCTCGGGAGGACGGTGCCCTTTTCGCTCACTTCGTTCGCTCAAGAGGGCTGAATTATGGTCAAGATAAGCTGATTTTTAACTTTGATTTCGTGGGTTTAACGAGGTAGGTTTTTACTGGCTGCCGAATATATTTTTAGGGTCTTTACTTTTTTTGCCTTCTGTTGAGGTCATACATTTGGACTTTCTTCATTTTGGCGAGGTTGAGTACTCTTTCAAGTTCGTCGTCGGTAAGGTGTCGGGCTTCGATGTAACCGTTGTCTACGGCTTCATTGAATATTTCGTATCCCAGGGCTGAACGGGTAAGGACTGTAGTCCAGCCTCTGGGGCTGCCAACTCCGCCAAAAGATATATCTGAGTTTTCGGCAGTAAGGTCCGTACAAAAACGACAGGAAGAGCTTCTGTATTCATCAAATTCGCTGAGGTCGAAGATTTGTTGTTTTCCGTTCTTCAGAGTAATCTCAAACTTCCCTTTCCGAATTTTCATGGCATCTACATTTTCCAGCGTAATTCCATAACTTTCCAGTACTGCCTTAATTCCTTCATAGGAGAAGGTATCCATACAAAAGAGCCCGAGTTTGAGAACCTTTGCTCTCATGAAGAGATGTAGAAATCCATAGGAACTTTTCTGCATTTTAGTGACTGCATCAATATTACAGCTCGTCCCTACGAACGCAATGCTGTTCATCCCCTGTTTAATTGCACTCATAAGAGCTTCAAGCGTCATTGAGTGAGAATAGATGCTGCCGCTACTCTCAAGGACCTCTTCCCTTGTCTTTGCAACTACTGGTACAGGTTTCCAGGGCTCTTCCTTTGAGCGAGTAGTAACCACGGCAGAGTCAATTAAACCCTCATCAAGGGCATACAAAAGCAGAGATGTCACAACTCCTCCATCCTGTCCCCTTATTTCGGGAATAGCAGATCTTGCTGCATATGCGAAGCGGAAGCTCCCTATAAGTCCCTCTTCTGTGGTGATGGTTCTCGGACACTGGTAGTAGCAGACCCCACAGGCTTTACAGGGGCCTACCAATTTTGGTGCGCCGTCCTCTATCGTAATATACTCGCAACTTGCTGCGCAGGCTCCACATAGAGTACATATTCCTGGTTTTATAATGTCCTTTTTTAATTTTCCAAAGGAAATCCTCTCTTTCTCACTAAGATTCCGTTTGAGCCGGATTACACTTTTTTCTAGAGCATCGAATTTCTGTTTGCATTCGGGACTGCAGAAATAATAGCTCTTTCCCCCATAATCTGAGAAATACTCAGTATTGTCAGATATTATTTTTTTACAAATAGGATCCAGCGGCATTGAAAGCCTCCGATGCAAGTTACACGAAAACTTCAGGAAATACCATAAGTGCAATCAAATGCGTAACTCCCAAACGAATTTGATGTTATCCTTAAAGAATATTGATCTTGTCCAATCAAATCAATAATTAATAAAAATAGCCTATAATTAATATAAATCTTTTTATAATTATAATATTTTTAATAATACTTCTAATAATCTTTCTAATAATATTTCTAATTTTATGCCTTTTTCCTTTCTTTCCTCTTTTCTTCTTGTTTTTCCTTCTCTTTTTGTATTTCCTTCCTCTTTTCTTCTTATTTTTTCTTCTCTTTTTCTATTTCCTTTCCCTTCCCTTTTTCTTCTTGTTTTTCCTTCTCTTTTTCCATTTCTTTTTCTTTATTTCTCAGATATATTTTCTTCTCGTAGTATGCCAGAGGATGACTGATTTTTTCACACAATCGGTCTTTACCTATGCAGTTCCCATATGTTCTCATAGTGTCACATGCAGGAGGCTTGTATACGTTTCCTGTTGCGCCTGCAATATGTTCTATCTGATAAAGGGTTAATTCCGCGTTAAAATCAGGAGAGACATTGAAAAGGTTAAGAATTTCATCCACTGACATTCCCACGCTGAGCAGGAAGGAAGTCATGGCAAAACGCATAGAATGGGCAAGATTCACTCCGCCCTGTACGTTTGCAAGGGCATGGGATATACAGGGGGGAAAGAGCTCGGGTTCCACTACACCAAAGTCCGTTGTCCCGAATTTTTTCTTGTGGACCTCAAACTTATCTTTTATTTCAGCAACATAAGGGGCGCAGAAACTTGATACTTCAGAAGGGATTTTGGGAATGGGGAATGATTTTTCTATTCTTTCTTTGATCGCTTCTTGAAGGAGTCTTACAAAGTCTTTTTTCGTAACTACGACCATTCCGGATCGAAGCTGCCGATTTGTTAATTTCCATATTGGTTCCCTTATCGAAGAAGAAAAGCGTATATAATCTGCAAAATGCATACTGAACTGTAACTCTTCAGCTTCTGCTTGAATCCCAAAATCCTCCCCGAATTCAAGCAAAAAATCAGTACTTTCTTTTTCGAGCCATTTTGAGGCTGCTTCTGCTTCTTTTAGTGCGTATCGTTTGGTGAATAACTGGTCATCTACGCAAGCGACCAGAATTTGAGCAAAAGGATAAGAGAGAGTTTCGGAAAGAAGCCAGCTTTCATCTTTTATGAGCGATTTTTCAATCTCTCCTTCGATGGATTGCATTACTCTTTCCATCCCGCGAACTCGAGATCTCCGAAAAGCTGGAGAATTAAGCAAACTCTCTAGCGAGACTCTAAGGCTTTCTACATAAGCAGATACTTCTGAAGCAAATGGGTAAAGAGCGATATGTTCCTCGTCCATTTCAGTCCGACTCAATTCTTGGAGCCAGGAGGTACGAAATCCTTCCTGCACCGTTCGCAATTTCGAAATCTATGAGTATTGGGAAGTCTTTTCCAAGGGAAAGAGTAACTTCATTGATTTTATTCGTGGGTTTGACTATATCGGTCAGATAATCCAGAGAGAAAAGAGAACATGCTTCTCCTGCCTTCAGGTCGATTAGCTGATCCCTGCCCATCTCGAGACGAACCTTGTCGGTATCGCCTTTTGCTTCCATATAGAATGTGTCGTCCGAAACTCCCATGAGCATATGGTCGCTTATTTTTTCGGCAGCTTTAACAGCACGTCTGAGGTCTGTACCGTTAAGGACGACTTTAGCAGGCAATTCAAGTTGTGGAACTCTTGGCTCTGCCCGAATTGTAGAAGGATCGAGAAGAGAGAGTGTATAAGACAGTCCTCCGACATCAATCAGAAGTTTGTGATTCCCTTCTTCAAGTTCCATCCGGACTGTGTCGTTCTTATCTGCGATTCCCAGCAGGTCCATAATCTTGTTCAGATCAACTCCGATTTCACATTCATCAGCGTTATACTCGTCGAAAGCAGATGACCCAAGCTCGAAAATTCCCATTGCAACGTTGGCAGGATCAACGGCTTTTACCGAAATACCTTCCGGGTTTATCTTGAATCTGACCTCATCTACAATTACAGCTAGTGCGGCAACCGCGTCTTTCAGAAGCTCTGCATTAATTGCTGCCTTAAACATATTTCTTCTCCAATAATAAATTTAAGTCTAAACTATTTATTACCCTTGAGATATATAAATTTCTTTACAGATTCCTAAATTCCAGCTCATCTGAAGAATTAATTCTCCAAATGTGATCAAACAGGGTTCTGGAATCGGAAAAACCATTAGATTCAAACTCCCGGCAACTATATAAATCTTGGTCAGAAAACAGGGCGGCTTCAGGCTCTGCTTAAAGCAGAAAGGAAGCTGTAGCCTGATGGGTCTAGTTTTCCGGGAAATGTACTTTTCAAGGGGGAATAGAAGGGCAATTAAATCTCAGTCGTATTCTCTCCAGGTAAATCCGCATTTCGTACACTTGAAGAAGCGGGTTTCGGATTCATCGGCAGACCTCAGTTGTCTGAGCCACCAGGCTGCAGTATTGTTCCCACATTCTGGGCATTTTGCACTTGTTGTCGGCAGGCCTGAAGTCTGCTCACCTTCCAGAACCACTATTTCGTGATCATCTATCTTGGCTCTGGATACAAAACTTTTTTCATCACTTTTTATAGGTATTATGTTTCCACATTTTCTACACTCAAAATTCCCATTTTTAGGAAACATCATACTTTTACATTTGGGGCAGAATTGCATTAATATCACTTTTTGCATCATTTATAATTTTATTGTGGTCAAAAGCCAGTTCAGGAACGGACTCAAGCTCAAAAAGATCGGCAGAAGCGGCATCAGACCCGGATTTCAGCTCTCCAAATCCCTTTGCAAGGTAACATACTGAAACCGTATGTCCTCTGGGGTCGCGGTCAGGATCAGAGTAGACTCCTACAAGTTTGATAAGCTCTACAGAAAGGCCTGTTTCTTCAAAAGCTTCCCTAATTGCTGCTTTTTCTGTAGTTTCCCCGATTTCTACGAAACCTCCTGGAAGGGCAAATTTTCCCTGATATGGGGGATTTTTTCTCTTCACAAGCACAAGCTTGTTTTTAAAGAGGATTACGGTATCAACGGTTAAACTAGGAGTTTTGGGTTTCATAAAACGCCTTCATATTTCCTTTCCGGGAGATCTCTTTTTCCGCCACCAATCCCTTTCTGAATCAGCTTTTCCAGCAGGAACGCCAGAATGAAATAATATTATTATTATGCATAACGTAGAAATTCTTCATCTTATTTCAATTTTGACATTATAAGTCAAGTTCCTGTCAAGCAGAAAAATCTCTTATGTAGTTGTTTCTCTTAAATGTTTCCCTTTTATCGAAACAAAAGTTTTCCTGTTCCTGAAATTCTTCAATCTCTATATTTTTTATACAAACGAGAACATGTTGGTAATGTTCTATTTGTAACGTTATTCTTCTATAATAGGAATCTATTATCTTATTTGCAGGCTCAATTACTCGGTATCGTTATCTTGATAGAGGTAATAATTCTGCATCTCCTGATCAATACGAAAAGTAAAATCCATAAGCTTTGAATTCCTAAATACTAACGATTATGAACTAATTGGACTTATTGGAAACTTATATGAATATTTATCAATTATTTAGATAAGTTTATTTGCCGCTTCCCGGAAATTTCATAACTTGCCTGAGGTTTTCTGAGCTTTCAGAAACAAGATAAATAATATTCAAAACTAAACCTTACCTCTGGCAAAAAAGGTGCGTGAAAAATGATAGAAAGTATACTCTGGCTCGCAGTCGGGTTAATGGTTGCGTCATCCGTCATCCCCAGAACTTCAAGGGTTCGTAAACTTATTGGAGGGATTGGATGGGGTGTATTTTCCATCCACTGGAGTTATCAGCCTCTTCATTATCTCAAAATTATGGACTATGCTAATGTGCTCCTAACAATAGTAGTAGCCCTGTTTTGTCTACTTGTAGCGTATATCATGTTTCTGGAGTACAGAAAAGGTCCTCTAAAGATAATTAATAATAGAGAAGTGTTGCACTCCAAATTTTCAGATCAGAGTGAGGCTGATTCCCTTGACATAACCTCGATGCTTACAAGTGCCAGTGCACTCGGAGCTCTTGTTTATTTCCCGTTTGCGAATTTCGCCTCTCTGAATACCTTGATTATAGGAGGGGTTACTTCTCAGGTTACCTGGGTTCTTCAGTATCTAGACATTCCTGCGTATATGAAAGCCTGGAATATGATATCACTTAATGGGTATACAGTGGAAATCATTCTCGCCTGTACGGCGATTGAAAGTATTGCTCTCTTTATGGGGCTTATATGTGCAGTAAGAGCTCCCCTTAGTCGACTGGCTATGGCGTTTATTGTGTCAGTGCCCGTGATCTATATCCTTAATCTTATCAGGGACATTTTCGTGGTAGTTGCTTATGGAGAGCAATGGTTTGGTGCTGATAGTTTTATAATTGCGCATAACTATATTGCAAAAGCGGGTTCAGGCATTGCTCTCTTTGTAATTTCATATGCAGTACTCCGGATTCTGCCCGAGCTGTTCGGAATGATTGATGGCCTCTGGGTCATTCTTTCTAATGAATTGAAATCTCTTCTGCTAAGGTCCGAGGGGGATTAAGAGAAATGCTTGCAAAAGGTTCGGAACCCTGGCTTTTTACAGCTGCGTCTATTACTGCATTATTTGCAATTCTCTCTAAGGCAATGAACAGCTCCCACTTAAACCACGCTGCTTACTTAGCAATGTCACTGACTTTCTTTATGGTCCTTTTTTTTAGAGATCCAGAAAGAAAGGTTGAAGTTTCGGATACTTATATGATTTCCCCGGCTGATGGAACTGTCATAGATATTCGAGGCCGGAAAATCTGTATTTTCATGTTTCTCCAGAATGTACATGTAAATAGAGCTCCGATTTCGGGGACTATCAGGGAAATCACTTACAAGAAAGGCGGATATCTTCCTGCTTACTGGAAAGACTCTGAAAGAAACGAAAGAAACGAGTTTATTATTCACAGCAAGTATGGGGATGTTAGTGTCACGCAGATTGCAGGCACTATTGCCAGGCGAATTGTCTCTTATTCTCAAGTAAATGATATGATCGAGCAGGGACAGCGAATTGGAATGATTCGCTTCGGATCAAGGGTTGATGTAACGATTCCTCATGATTTTGAAATTACAGTACGGAAAGGGGAACGGGTACTTGCAGGCAAGACTATTATAGCAACAATAAAAAATGATAGGGACTTTTGAACATGAACGTATTTCAAATGTTAAGACTCCCGGACCTGGTCTCTCTTTTGAACCTTATCTGTGGAATCGGCTCAATTGCAGTAGCTGCTCAGGCTACAGTCCAGGCTGCCACACTTCAAACTGGGGCAAACCATAATGGTTTTGTCCTGGCTTTGATCTTACTTCTTGTTGCAGCAATTGCAGATGGGGCGGATGGGTACATTGCCAGGAGGTTTAAAGGAGGAGAACTCGGGGAACAACTTGATTCCCTGGCAGATGCAGTTTCTTTTGGGGTAGCTCCTGCTCTTCTCATATACTTGCAGTTTGGACAAATAAACCCTCTTGTGGGAGATCCAGACCCTCTTGTTGCGGTATTTCCGGTTTTCTATGCTATCTGCGGTGTGCTCAGGCTCGCACGCTTCAATTCCATAGCTGCCAGTAAAACTGGATTTGAAGGCCTTCCCATAACTGCAGGCTGCGTTATGCTTGTTACATACATGTTGTTAAGCGAAAACCTTGTCAAGATAGACTTTCTTCTAGCACTTACCCTTTGTCTCTCTATTCTTATGGTGAGTTCGGTAAATTATCCGAAGATCAAGAATGTCAGGGTTCTCGTTTTCATAGCTTCCATTTTTGGAATAACTATGCTTCTCTACCTGTATAATATCGAATATATGCGAATTTTCTCGATCCTGCCTTTTATCCTGATGTTGATCTACATCTTTTCTCCTTTTTTTAAAGTCCCTGTCTTAAGCAACCTGGGTAATAAGGAATATCGAAATAAAGGACTGAGAATCGGGAAAGAAAAACAATAAAACCAATTTGTCCGAAACGTCAATTAATGAATTCCAAGAAGGAAGTGATTTGTTTGGTCCAAGAAAAAGCAACTGATAGAGATAACGCACTTTTTGAGGCAGGAATAAAACTAGGAGCCCTTTACCATCAATTTACGGGTTCTCCTGTAAATTTAAATACTGTTTCAAGCCTTGAACAGGCTATCCAGGAAAGCATTTCAGTCCAGCCCTACGTGGAAGAAATTTCCGTAAAAATTGATAGAGATATGTTGAAAGGCAAGTTGAATGATGAATTCGGTTATTCTGAGCTTCAGGGGCCTATGCTTAATGTAAAAATAACTGTAAGATACGGCTCTTCAAAGATAAAAGTCGGAATGGAATATAACTCCGAGTTGAATTATCCGCTGATGAAAATTCTAGAAATCGAAGAGATAAACGTTTGAAATAGATAGCCTCTAAAATAGAAAACGGATTAAAATAGAAAACGGAGTAAAGTAGAAAACGGATTAAAGTAAAAAAACAGATCTTAACATAAAACATAACTCAACGTAAAAATAGAACTTAAAGTAAAGAAATTAAGGCTTTTAACCCTCTTTCTTTACAGTTTCAAAAGCCCTGATAACTTTTTCATTCTGTTCCGGAGTTCCAGCTGTTACCCTTATAAGCGTATCTCCAGCCTCCCTGAAAGAATCACAGGAACGTACAATAATTCCCTTTTTCATGAGATTCTGTGTAACGGTTTTTGCTTTCATAGGAGAAACATCCACAAGTACGAAGTTTGCCTGGGAAGGATAAACCTTAAAGGGAATTTTTTCTTTCAGGTATTTCCTGCCTTCTCTTGCGATTTCTACGCTTCTTTTGTGGTGTTCGGCATCTGAAAGGGCAGCTATTCCTGCTTTTAAAGCCGGAAGACTTACTGAAAACGGTGTTGCTGCTCTTATATACTCTTTTGCCAGCCATTCGGGCATGATTCCATAGCCCAGGCGCAAGCCTGCGAGCCCAAATACCTTGGAAAAGGTTCTGCCCACAACAAGATTATCGTATTCCCTTACAAGCCCTGCAAGGTTCCTGTCCGCAAATTCGACATATGCCTCGTCAACGAACACAAGAGCTCTGGTATTTTCAAGTATTTTCCTCAGATCATTTTCGGGAAGGAGGTTGCCTGAGGGATTATTGGGAGAGCAGAGGAAGATTATCTTTGTCCTGCTGGATGTAGCTTCCAGAATCTTTTCAGGATCTATCGAGAAGTCCTGGCTTCTCCTGACAAAGACCGGCTTTCCTCCGCATGCCCGTGCCGGAAGTTCGTAATAGGCAAAAGTAGGAGTAGGAACAATGACTTCGTCTCCTTTTTCAATAACCAGCCTACAAAGCCCGTCAAGTAGCCCGTCCATTCCCGGCCCTGAGGCTACGAGGTTTGAAACCGGGAAACCTGTGTATTTCGAGAGGGCCTCCCTTAGTTCAATCGCGTCTGCTGAGGGGTAAATGTTTGCTGAGGGAGCTGTGTCTACTAGGGCCTGAACAGCTTTTGGAGAGGGCCCAAGCGGGTTTTCATTTGAGCCGAGTTTAATAATTGAAGCCGGGTCAAGCCCATAGGCAGAAGCGATTTCTTCAATGGATTTCCCTGGAACGTACTCTGCGATATCAAATATTTCTTTTTTTATCAATTCAGGCCTGCTCAAGAACATCAACTACCTTATCGATCTGTTCTTTTGTAATCACAAGTGGGGGAACCAGACGGAGCACCGATTCCGATGTGCAATTTACAAGCACTCCATGTTCCCTTGCAAAGTCCACGAAATTGCTGCAGGGATGGTTTACCTCTACTCCTATCATGAGCCCTTTTCCACGGACTTCTACAACATCTTCCCTTTCCATATTCCTGAGCTTTCCCATGAAATAAGCCCCGTTCTCTTTTGAGCGCTTAAGGAGTCCTTCTTCCTTTATTGCCTCAATTGAAGCGAGTGCAGCTGCACAGGCAAGCGGCCCGCCTCCGAAAGTAGAAGCGTGCTGTCCGCGCCCAAAGCTTAGCCCCTCCCTTGCTGTGATCGCGCCCATCGGAAAGCCTCCACCTATTGCTTTTGCCATGCTCATGATATCGGGTTCTACTCCGAACTGATCTTTACAGAACCATGTACCTGTCCTTCCAAAGCCTGTCTGCACTTCATCAAAGATAAGGAAAGTTCCGGTTTCGTCACAGATTTCCCTGACCTCTTTAAGGTATCCGGGATCCGGAATATTAACTCCGCCTTCTCCTTGAATGGGTTCAAGGATCACGGCTGCCGTGTTTTCCGAAATAGCCTTCCTGATAGCGTCAGCATCGGAGTACGGGACAAAAGTAGTTTCGGAACTTACAGGCGGCATGAAAGGGTCCCTGTAAATGCTCTTGTGGGTTACGCTGAGTGCCCCTATAGTCCTTCCGTGGAAGGAGTGTTCAGCAGCTACAAAGGCACTTTTTCCGGAAGCCATACGGGCCAGTTTCATCGCAGCCTCTACGGCTTCAGCTCCTGAATTACAGAAAAAAACGCGTTCCATTCCTGTAACCGAAACAAGGGCTTCTGCAAGTTCAGCCTGAATCTCAGTGTAATAAATATTAGAAACGTGCAGCAGCTTTTCAGCCTGGGCCTGGATTGCCCTGACAACAGCCGGGTGGCAGTGTCCAACATTGTTTACTGCAATTCCTGCTACACAGTCAATATACTCTTTTCCGTAAATATCCCGGACAACCGCTCCCTTTCCTTCTGAAAGTACAAGGGGCTGACGACCATAAGTCTGCATTACATATTTTGAATCTTTTTCTATAATTGAATCGTATTTTGCCTGTAAATTCTCAGGCTCTGTAACCTGTAGATTTTCAGGCTCTGCAACGTTCTCTGTCAATTGGATCCCTTCATGAAATTTGTTCCTTTAAACTGATCGGAAAGTTTAACGAGTAAAGTCTGGAATATTTTTACCTAATTCTACTTCTTTTAAACGAATTCTAGTTATTTCGAATTAATTCTGGTTATTTTAATCTAATTCTGGTTATTTCGAATTAATTCTGGTTATTTTAACCTAATTCTGGTTATTTTAACCTAATTATGGTTATTTTGACCAAATTCTAGTTATTTCGAACTAATTCTGGTTGTTTCAAACTAATTATGGTTATTTTAGAGTTATATCTAAATCTGGAGCCCAACTAGCTCAAAATGAATGTATTATTAAGATATTAAGATATTAAGATTTTTGAGAGCATTTTCTTTTGAGGGTTCAAAAAGTTTACAGTTAAATTTCAGAGTTGAGTTCTGCTCTTTCATCTCCAAAGCCCAGATAATTCCCTGATTCCCTATGAATGTTACTGCTCTTTCTCAAAAAAGAAATTTTTTCCGAAGACATTTTTTCCGCAATTCTTTTTCCCAAAAGCATTAGCTCACACCCTCGCAGGGTAAGATTTGCCATATCTTTAACGAAAATTAAGCTGAAGACTTTGGTCAGAGGAAATTCGGAATTTTCCTGGGTGTCAAGGACATACGAAAGGACTCGGGTCGGATTAATCACTCTCAGATTACTCTTCGGACTTTTGTTCCTTTCTGTGAGTCCTGGCTCCTGTGAAGTGTCTGGTTCTTTCCAGGGCCCTTGTTCTGGCCGTTTTTCTTTTTCTGCCAGGTACAAAAACATTCGCACTCAATTTGGCAGGTGAACCAATTTCCATCACATTCAGGGGCTTTACGGGTTCATCCCGGGACTCTTTTTTGATTTTGTCCTGAGGTTCCTTTTCAGGTTCGTCCTGAGGTTCCTTTTCAGGTTTGTCCTGAGTCTCATTTTCGGGCAATTCATGAGTCTTGCCCATAATTAATTTCCCTAAAGCATTGACCTCTGCAAGAACAGGCATTTCTGCAGCATCCCTTAAGAAAGATACTCCCGAAGGGGCTTTTATAGTACCGTCTACCCTCGCGTTTTCAAGCAGTAAGACCGAGTTGGCTTTTACTCCACCGAAAACTCGACTGTTCCTGCCAATCTGCACATCTCCTTTTGAAGAAAGATTGCCATAGACAGTGCAATTTTCACCGATGAAGATCTTGCCTTCTGAGTAAATACTTCCCTTAAAGGTCAGGTTTTCCCCTGTAGAGACAGCCTGTGCTCGAATATTTCCTGTTATCAGGCAGTTTTTTCCTATAATGGCTTCCCCATCAATCTCAATAGTTTCATGGGAAAGCTTTGAGTCAGCTGGTACAATCAGTACTTTTTCAGCGGGCTCTTTCCTTTCAAAGCTCTGTATGTCCTCAGAATCCTCAAAAAGTTCTTCTACGGCTTTTTCAATCTCTTCGCCTTTGCCGAGACGCATCATTTCCTTTATGTAAAGAAATAGAAAGATAATTACAGGGATCGGATTTCTTACCAATATCCATCCCTTGGCTTCAAACCCTCCCCGGATTTTAACTTCTTTTCCTACGTCCAGGTCTCCCTGTACGAGCAGTTTCCCGTCAATGGTTACAAATTCTCCCAGGTAGGCGTTTCCTCCAACCTCTACCCGGTTACCCAGTTTTGACCACATGTCAATCCTGATATCGTTACTGGCCGCAATATCCCCTGAGACGACCACTCCTTCTCCCATAATGACAGTATCGCCGATTATATTGTATTCAATATTAGAGTGATTGCCGACAATAACGTCTCCCTCGACTGTAATTTTGTTTGCTTCGATTCTGGTGTTATCTGGAACCAGGAAGTATTTTAGAATCTCTTCTGACTCTGAAATAGTGCTCACTCTCCGGGAAACTGTTATCTTTGGCTTTATTTCTTGAAAATCTTATTTCTTTATATACTTAGACTTCAGGATTGAAGCTGCCTTTTAAAATCCGTTTTTTTAAATGGCATTCATTCAAAAATTACTATCTATGATATATTCTTATTCATTTTATCCGCTCATTATAAGAATATTTGAGCAATATAAGTAGCATTTTATATCATATTTAACTATATGTAAATTTGTGTAAAATTTAAAAAGCGTCGATATTTAGCATAAAACTTAACACTTTTTCTCTATTCTCTTTTCCAATGTCTCTTTTATATCTCATAAGTTTTTCTAATTCCTGGATTCACCTTTCTTTTTTCGAAGCCACTCCTACTCTTACATCCACAGCTGCACCACTGTTGAGAGCCAGAATCTCCGCAGGAGACAGAAGCAGTTGCCCTGTTGCAAGCAGCCTGTTAGTCTCATCTGTCACAAGTACTTCTTCTCCGGCCCTCAGTTCAGGATCAATTTCAACGACGTGTTTTATAAAAGCGGTTTTACCTTTCTCCACAAAAGGAGCAGCTTCCTCTGAGATGACGACCCTGAGCTTCTTTCCTGGCAAAAGCCTGTGAACGATGGAAGCTCCTTCAATACTGAGGGTAAAAAACCCATCCTTTGCTCTTGCTGTAGCCATACGTTTTCCAGAGTGTAAGACCTGGCGCACTCTTTTTGTCCTGGATAACTGGAACGTTGAACCATCAGGAAAAAGTTCTTTTCCGATGCCTTTCCCAAACTGGTAGTCTGCTATCATACGGACTCTAGCAAGTCTTTCGGTGTCATTATTCATGAGAGTACGTAATATATGCAGACCTTAAAGCCGTTCCGGTTATCCTGATATTTTGTGACCGTAATTCTACGTTCTTTATTTATTACATATTCTATATTTTTAGTCTATTATTATTACATTTGAGCTTTCTGTCTTTCTCTAAATAATTTAATTTTTTGGCCTAATGAAATTGTTTTTTTCTTTTGACACTGTAAATTTTTTTATTTTACTGTCTGTTTTTTTGCTCCCTAATCTAGCAAAAATATTAAGAAGTATAAGCAACAATCTATTATCGGGTTTACGAAAATGAAAACATGCGTATATCAAGAACTTTGAGCTGCTTACAGTCTCAAGAAGGCAAGAGAGGGAATCCGCTTGATAGTCCGAAAGAATATCTCTATTGACCAGTGTTATGTGGATAAATTAAAGCCCTTTCTGGAAAAAAATAATGGAAACTTAAGTGCGGCAATAAGGGATACTATCGAAACTGCCTCTCTCACCCTGGCTGGGAAAAACGATGAAAATGAGGAAAAATCTTCACGTAAGGGCTCACAGAATGCAGAATTTCGTAATGGACTGATTGAGGAAGAAGAATTCCTGCTTGTTCATCATACTCTTTTTGAATGGCTTGTTAAAAACACTTCAGGGTTATTAATCGACGAATCAACTGTATATGAAATAATTAACCCTTATAAAATTAAACGAATCCCTGATGTTGTCAGTTATATAAATTTGCTCAACGAGAAAATGGGCTGGAAAATTAAGGTCGATGCAGAGTACAGTCAGGGCCCTGAGCCTGAAACTGCAAGTCTGACTCTCTCAAACGGAAACCCCTGCTTCAGGGAAATTATGGCCCATAGCCTGGCTCTTTATCTGGCAAAACAGATGAAACTGGATGTTCAGGGTCTATTCTGCAAATCAAACGTAACAAAGGTCTACTTTAAAAGGTTCGAGTTTCTTGATTTTCAAAAAGTTCCTAAAGGGCTTGAGGAAAACTTTGGATGTATGGAAAGTACTTTCCGGGAAATTCAAAAAAAGCCGGAGTTCTGGAAGAATCTTATCAAAACCTACAGGCAGCAGAATTATCAGCGGCTTAGCATGCAAAGAAAAACTTTCGAGGCTTTTGTTTCAGGAGATCTTCCATCCGTAGCTGAATTGAAAAGAAATTTTGAGTTGATTACAGGAAATCCCCCGACAGCCTTCACCCTTGCCGAGCATATTGTTATTTTCAAAGAAATTTATCTCACGGATGGTATCGGAAGTGATATAGAAATTTGCACGGAAAAGGGCAAAGAATATGTGAAACTTATTCACGACTATTCTGATAGAAAAGTATGTGACTCTCTTACAAAATATTACTCTACTGTTTTCACGTCAATTAACTACTCTTTTAAAGTCACCACCAGCCCACATATGATTTTGTTCGAGTTCGGAAAAAACCTTAGTTCAGCCGACTTTTCTGTGGAATAATGGATCTCGAACCCTGGATCTCTGCTGCTGAATATTCACCTTAACTTCCATAATTCTCTGATATTCAGTAAGATAGATAAATTCATATGTGGGATTCTCCTATCCTTTTTCATGAGTGACGTAATTTTGCTCTGGGACGGCCCTCTTCTCTTTGAAAAACTGTTTGTGGAATATGGGCTTGAATGCACTCGTGCACTCTCAACGTCCCTTGGTACTCCTTATCTTCCTGCCTGCAAGGTTCTGGTTTTGCCGACAGGTTTTGCAAATAAACAGTATACGAAAACAGGCGCAGGACTTGAACGCGGTAAACGTTCCCTTGAAAAGTTTGTGACAAAAGGAGGGACTCTTCTTGTTTTCAGCCCTCTTGTCCCAAAATACGAATACGAGTGGCTTCCTTTTTCTCTAAAATACGTAATGGAAGAAAACCCATGCACGCCTCAGCCTGTGGGTCAGCACGAAGCCCAAAAGCTGGTGGAAAATATCGATCCTCCTGTAGGATGTGACGGTTACTTCACGGAAACCGACGGTGATGTGGTATTAACTGATGACAGGAGCAGGCCGATAATGGTCGTAAAAGAAGTTGGAGAAGGTATGGTCGTTGCAACCACAATACACGAGCTTCCTTCATCCGAATTCTTTGAATGCAGGGTCGCATGTACAAAAAAGGTAAAACCCTAAAATAAAATTTAAATTAAAAAATCAGAATTAAACATAAAGATTGACACTTTTAATATCTTCTGGAATCGCCAAAATTTACCATTAATTCCGCTAGCAATTGACTGCAATCAATTAAAAACCCCGAAAATAATAAAAGGTCTCCTCATTTAATCTTTTTTACATTTTTATCTATTTTGTACTGGTTCCTAAGCCTCTCTATTTCTTCGGTTTCGTTTTTCAGTTTGAGCACAAATAAGCCGAAGCAGGGCTTTGTGAACTGAAATATAATATCGCTTCCTGAAAAGCCAACAGGGGAAACTGTACCCATGAGCATGAGATCTCTTACTTTGTACCCGCCAGGTACGAGGTATACATCCTCTGAATTCTCCATAATGAGTTTTTCACACTCTTCGAGGGTTGTATTCTTCAGGAGAACCTCATAGTTATATCCGCTTAAACATACCATTTTTGTACCCTTTATTGTTTTTTTCTAGATATATCCAGGAATATTCTGATAGCTGTCCATGCTTCAAATGGCCGTTAGTTTAACTCATGTTAAAATATGAGTCGATGGTATAAGAGGCAACTCATTTTGAAAAGCGAATTTTAAATTCTATGAATAACAGGCACAAACAAACTATTATCGTTTCAATCTGCGGTCAAAAGTACTTGACAGGGCTTTCGTGCCAAAGGACTTTCATACCAAAGAGAGTTCTGTACAAACACTATAAACTTGATTCATATTATTTATATAATTGTTCTTTTATAATTTTTGGAATGCTTGCAGGCGAATGCATATTCGTCTTGACTAAACAGTTTTAACCTCTATTGACAATTTAATATAAATTTGACAATATAGGCTTGTTAAATAATGCTTTAGATCTAATAGGCTTGTTAAACAATGCTTTAGGTCTAAATAGGCTTGTTAAATAATGCTTTAGATATATTGGGAATAGAAAGTTGGAAGATGTATTGAAGCTGATCTAAAAACTCAAGACAATTTCTCAGAATCCTATATTCTGAATAATAATTGAGCTTCAGATTATAAAAATTGTTTCTAAAATATTCTCATTTTTTTACGAATATGGTTGATTTTGGGAAGAGTTCTTAAACTATCAATACTGTCTCGATTTCAAGAATTTCAATTCAAATATTGATTGCAAAGATTAAAATTCAGGATAAACCCTAATCTTACAGATAAAATACCTAAGAGATGAAATATTATGACCGGCGCAAAAGTGCTCCTCATGATGGGATGTCCAGAGGTTCCGATTCAAACCAGCATTGCATTATATCTTTCCCATAAACTGACTAAACTGGGATTTGATGTAACCGTTGCCGGGACAACTGCCGCAAGCAAGCTTTTGAAAGTCTCCGATTCCGACGGCTATTATGTAAAAAAGCTGGTAGATCTCGACAAAACTATAGTAGACGTCATTGAAAAAAGAACGGATTTCGATATGTGCTTTGCCTTTATGCATAACGATGCAGGAATGACTTATGCAACGACCATGAGCTCCATTTCCCAGGCCAGAATGTATTCAATAGTCTTTGGCAGAAATGCCGAGGTTCTGGCCGAAACCATAGAGTTCGACTGTGAAAAGATTGTCGCACAGGACGTTCACAACCCCGTTCGTCTCAAGAACAAGCTGGATAAGGTTATGGAGGAGATCGTTAAATGAGCTGTATTGAGCAAATGAAGTACACAATCCACCTGCAAAAAACAAGCTTCAAGGAGGCCAGAGAGTATATTGAGAAAAACTCGGACGAGGTTTACTATGTATCTCCTGGATATAAAATCTTCAAAGATTATTATATAATCGGAATACCGCCCATTGCAATGGGTGTAAAAGGCAATGCTCTGGTCTTCCCCTATACAAAGCCGTGCCATGGTAGCTTTGTCCTGAGCATAGACGACGAAGACAGCATAAAAGAGATCAATCGGCTCAGGGATGCAGAGAAAGAAAAAGTAACGCCTTCAGCGAAGAAAAGTAAACCTGCTGAAAGTTCCAGGACATCTTTATCCAGCTATGGAGATATGTGGAAAAACTAAAATCTGAAAAGTTGACCATAGAGGAAGAAAATCTTACTCTTCCTCTAAATTGGCTTTCAAAATCGAATCCTTTATAGAATCTTATACATTTTTCACTCTATTACCAGGTCTTTTACCCTGATACCGCTTTCCACAATTTTTCCTACGATTTTTCCACCGGTAATTTCTGCAGCTTTTGCAGCATCTTTTTCCGGCAAGATAACAAGAAAACCCATACCCATATTGAAGGTTCTGTACATTTCAAGATCCTCGACTCCGCCTTCCTTCTGCAAGAATTTGAAAATTTCCTGTGGTTCAAGAGGATCGTAAAAATCAAAACCGAGTTTTGTCACTCTTCTCAGTTTCAAAAGTCCGCTGCCTGTTATGTGGGCAAGCCCATGGACTTCACATGCCTTCAGGACATCAAGAATCTCAATATAAATTCTTGTTGGGGTTAGGAGCTCGTTTCCGATCGTTTTTGAATTGTCATAGGGACAGGGGTCGTGATAAGAGTACCTGGATTCCTCAATGATTTTCCTTACAAGGGTATAGCCGTTGCTGTGAACGCCTGTGCTTGGGACACCTACAATCACGTCACCTACCCTTACTTTCTCTCCCTCAACAATCTGTTCTTTCCGGACAATTCCAAGGCATGTACCTGCAAGGTCAAAACCTTTAATTATCTCGGGCAGGGTTGCAGTTTCTCCACCAACGATGGACATCCTGGATATTTCCGCGCCATTAACCAGTCCTTCCCCGATCTGGGCGGCAAAGCCTTCTTCATGCTTTTCCAGGGCAAGATAATCTACAAAGGCTACAGGTTCGGCCCCTATGGCTAGAAGGTCATTCACATTCATTGCGATACAGTCTATGCCTACTGTATTCCACCGCTGCATTTCGTTTGCAATAAGAACTTTTGAGCCTACCCCATCAGTTGTCAGGGCAAGGGCATATTCTCCGAAGTCCAGAAGCCCTGCATAATGCCCTATTCCTGTAAGGGGGGCTCCTATACCTTTTCGAACATAGCTCAGTTTTTCGATAAGGGTCTTGACGGTTTTTTCTTCCTTTGTAATATCTACGCCTGAATCCGCGTACGTTAAGTGTTTTTCACTCATCTTTTGCCCCTCCCTGCCTGCTTTATAGCTTTTTTTCAATTCCGTTTCCGTTATATAGTTCAAATTCATCGTGCAGGGTCTTGACTGCAGCAAATGCATCATCTTCCCGCACTACGAAAGAGATATTGTACTGGGAAGAGCCCTGGCTGATCATGATGATATTAATCAGTGAGTTCCCAAGCGCTCCGAATACCCGTTTTGCTACGCCTGGAGTCCCTGCCATACCTGCACCCACGACTGCAACTACACAGACATCTTTGTCTGACGTGATTTCTTTTACGATTCCGCGGTTGAACTCTTCATGCAGGGCTTTTAATGCAGTTTCCACATGTGCTTCACTGATCACGAAAGAGATATTTGATTCGGACGAGCCCTGGCTTATCATAATAACATTAACGCCTGACTTTGCAAGTACTGTGAAGAGTCTTGCTACAGTTCCGACAGATCCTACCATCTCTGCGCCTGAAATATTGATGAGAGCCACGTTTTTGATCAGGCTTACGGCTTTTACTACATTCTTGCACTGGAACTTTTCCGCAACTACGAGCGTGCCAGGTAGCTCAGGCTCAAATGTATTCTTGACACGCACAGGAATGTGTTCGCGCATAGCCGGCTCAATCGTGCGCGGGTGCAGTACGTTTGCCCCGAAGTAAGAAAGTTCCATGGCTTCGGCATAAGAGATTTGCGGGATAGTTTTTGCCTCTGGCACTATTCGCGGATCGGTAGTCATGATACCGTTTACTTCTTTCCAGAGCCAGATCTCGTCGGCTTTCAAAGCTGCGCCCAGAATAGAAGCTGTAAAGTCAGAGCCGCTTCTTCCCAGAGTGGTAATAATTCCTTCTTCGTTTTCTCCGATAAATCCCGTAACTACAAGAATCTGTGTCTCGAGTCTGCATCCAAGCCTCTTATTCACAAGTTCGTAAGTTTTCTCAAGAGGCCTTGCATTCCCGTAATCCGATGATGTTATAATCCCTGCTTCTCCACCTGTGAATTCAGTTGATGAAATTCCAAGGGAACGGATAGCCCCTGACACAATCGGAGCAGCCAGGCGCTCTCCATAAGAGCAAATGTAGTCAATTGACCTTGAAGTAAGCTCACCAAGATAGCAGATTCCGATCAGGGCTTTTTCGAGCTCGTCAATGCGAAGGTCAAGTGTCTGGATAACTTCTTTAGCGACTGTTGGATCATCAATGGCATCCTTCACGGCCTCGTGGTGTTTGTTTGTGATTTCTGTTTTAAATTCTTTCACAAGGGCGACTTTGCCTTTTGTTGAGGCAAAGAGTGCATTTTCCAGAAGCTCATCGGTTACTCCACCGAGCGCTGAGGTTACTACCACGATCTGGTTGCCTTCTTCACGGTACCCCTTTAGAAGCTGGGCAACATGACGGATTTTTTTTCCGTCCCCAACGGAAGTTCCTCCAAATTTCATTACAATTTTCATGATCGGATCACGTTTTGTCGTTAACTGATTATTCTCACACCATTTACTTAAACTGTTGATAATAGTTTTGGTTATCTTCACTGATTATTCAGATTGGAATTAATAGTTCTCCAAAATTTCTGCGGGTTTGCAGATTGCTTTCAATAGCATGATTTTTTTGTAGAGAAAGATATATATCGGCTCTTTCGTCACTTAATACATTTTATGCTGAGAACCTGTTCTGTATAGGATATGGATACTATATTATAACGTTTGTGTAAAATGGATTAGAAATTAATCTCCAGATCAGCACAAAAACCTGCTGGCAAATACCCGATAAATCTAAGTAATCTGGATCTGGTAGAAAATATTATATTTAATTCCCGAGATGAAAGACTAAGATATTTGGAAAGAGATGAAGCAATGAAATACGCTGTACTTATAGGAGACGGAATGGCTGATTACCCAATAGAGAAACTGGGTGGAAAGACCATTCTCCAGGCAGCCCGAACCCCTGCTATGGATTATATCGCAGCCCATGGAAAAATAGGGCTTGCAAAAACGATACCTGATGAACTTCACCCCGGGAGTGATGTCGCAAACATGTCTATTCTCGGGTACGATCCAGCAGTATATTACTCTGGTAGGGCTCCTCTGGAGGCTGCCAGTATGGGTGTTGCTCTTGCATCTGATGATGTGGCTTTCAGATGCAATCTTGTGACTATTGAGCATAGGAGAATAAAAGACTACAGCGCAGGGCATATCAGTAGTGAAGAAGCTAGAATTCTCATTGAAACCCTTGATGCGGAACTCGGTAATGAAGAACTGAGCTTTAATCCGGGAATCAGCTACAGGCATCTTCTGGTCGCCAAAAATAATCTGGGAGCTGAAACAGAGTGCACTCCCCCGCATGATATTACTGGAAAGAAAATTGAGGAATATCTGCCAGGAGGAAAAGACGGAGATTTCTTTTCCGATCTGATGAAAAAATCTATGATCGTTCTTGAACTGCATCCGGTTAATCTGAAAAGGATTGAAGAGGGTAAGAATCCCGCAAATTCAATCTGGGTCTGGGGCCAGGGATATGCTCCGAAGTTTACGCCATTTCAAGAACTATATGGAAAAACTGGAGCAGTTATTTCGGCAGTCGATCTTCTGAAAGGCATTGGAGTTTATGCAGGAATGGATATAATTGAAGTTCAGGGAGCAACCGGTTATCTGGATACCAATTATGAAGGAAAAGCCAGTGCTGCAATCGAGGTTCTGAAAACCAGGGACCTTGTTTTTGTCCATGTGGAAGCTCCGGATGAAGCCGGGCATGAAGGGAGCATTGATAAAAAGTTAAAAGCTGTTGAAGATTTCGATAGCCGAATTGTAGTTCCTATTCTTAAGCATGCGATGGCTTCAGACGAGCCTTTTACAATTCTCGTACTGCCTGATCATCCAACTCCTATTTCCATAAAAACTCATGCTCGAGATCCGGTTCCTTTTGCAGTCTACAGAACTGATAATACGGAATCTGATAGCGCAGAGACTTTCGATGAGGAATCGGCTAAAAAAGGTTCTCTTGGCCTTGTAAAAGCTTCGGATCTTATAGGAATACTTGTGAAGGCTAAATAACTGCTTTTTCTCGTTTTCCATTCGATGCTTCTATTTGTTCAGCATCCTAATTTCCAGAAAATCCTCTGCTCTGGATTTTCGGATTTTTTTTCTTTTATCATACTGGCTCTTTTTTGTACTAAGTTTGTGTGAAATTGCTCAGGAAAACATATATATCCTTTCTCAATATATTCAGAATAGCACATAAAAGCTGTGTTATCATTTTAACTAAGGGGGATTTTTGTATGAGATGGCCTATGAGAAGATCATTATCAGGACCTGCACGCTGGGATCCTTTTGAAGAAATAAGAAGGACACAAGAGCGCCTCAATCAGTTGTTTGAAGACTTTATGCCGATGGAAGAATGGGGAGGCGGAAAAGTATACACTCCTGCTATCGACATTAAGGAAGAAGACGACAAACTTGTAGTTACTACCGACCTGCCTGGCATTAATAAAGAGGATGTTCAGATTAACCTTAAAGAAGACATGCTTGAGATCAGTGCAAAGACCGGGAAGGAAAAAGAGACTGAGGAAGAAGGGTACCTGCGCCGGGAGAGAGCATATACTCAATTTTATAGGACTGTTCGCTTGCCTGCGAGCGTTAAGGAAGAGGGAAGCACTGCAAAAATGGAAAATGGTGTCCTGAAAATAACGCTGCCGAAAATGCAATTGGAAGAGCCGACAAAGAAAATAGCTATTGAGTAAGCTTTTCGAAGCGAAAAGTATAATATTAAATTTAATTTCAGACTGCGAAAGAAAACCGCAGCCTGTCTATTTTGAATTTTTCTTGTTGATTTTCCAACTTCACTCATTCTGATTTTCACTCATTCTGATTTTCACTCACTCTGATTTTTACTCACTCTGATTTTCAATCAATCCGACTCTTAATTTTCATAATCTGGTTCTATTATTTGTTCTGGATGTGTTCTTATCATAGTATTTGGAGTCAGGACATGGCTCCACATGAATCGAAAAGTGACCGTTACTGCCGCAGACCTCTTTTAGCCTGTTTTCTATCTGCGTTGAGATTTCATGTGCATCTACGATATTTAAATCCCGGTCTACCTCAATATGGACATCTGCAGCCATGGCATTCCCTATTTTTCGGGTTTTTAGCTCATGGAAGCCTAAGACACCTTCAGTCGAATCAAGGACTCGTTCAATATTTCTGTAAGTCTCCGAATCAAGCGAAGCTTCCAGCAGTTCATTGAGGTTTTTGTAAGAAACATCAAATGCCACTTTAAAGATAAAGAAACTTAATACAATTGCAGCTAGTGGATCAAGCACTACCCACTTGCCTCCAAGAAAGATCGCGCCTCCTATTCCTAGCATGGTTCCTACAGAGGAGAGAGCATCCGAACGGTGATCCCAGGCATTTGCAATTACCGCATCACTCTTAAGTTCTCGACCGCATTCTATAGTGTAGCGGTATAGCCATTCTTTTAACACAATTGAAATGGCTGCTGCAGCAAGAGCGATTTTACTTGGCTCTGGCAGACTCTCTCCCTGATAAAAAGTAATAACTTTCTGAAGACCGCCCCAGAATATTCCAAAAGCAGCCGCAATAAGTACAAGGCCAATAAATGCGGCAGCTAAAGTCTCAATTTTCCCATGTCCATAATTATGTGTGCTGTCCCTTGGTTTTTTAGCGATTTTTAAACCTACAATCACTGCGATATCAGTTATAAAGTCTGATAGTGAATGAGCTGCATCCGCTATCATTGCTGAACTATTACCAAGGATCCCAGCTGCAAACTTAAAAGTTGTCAATAAAAAGTTTAAAAGCATCGAGACTTTTGTTACATGAGACGCTCGGGAGTACCGTGTATCGTCATTATCCTCATAACTAAAAAGAGTCTCTTTATTTGTATCTCCAGCACTTTCCATAATTTCTCATATTGTCTTTACTATTTGAATATATTTGAGATATTATTCTTTGAGATCTTATATTTCAATATATATTGTTATACTATTAAACCAGAGCATATAAATTAGCAATCAAGAGATATAAGGGTATCTATCACCTGGTTAAGGAGCTTATATGGCTTAGAATCGGTTTTTGCAGGTTTACTCAACTTTAATATTTCGGACACTTATATAATTATCACTCTTATAAAATACAGAATTGAAAAACACCATAGGCTCTCAGCAGTAATGCGGAAAAATATATTTTATTTCCTTTATTTTCTCTTCTTTCTCTCCTTCTTCTCCTTCTTCAGGAAATTCTTTACTTTTTCTGGCTTCAGCCTGTGCAACCTCAGGGTGCTGTTTTAGAAATTCTATTGAATATTTAGTAGTTTCTTTTGCTGATGCTTGAAATGTCTTGTCGATTTCTTCTTTACTAAACTGCCCGTGATAAAGAAGAAGCTGAGTTACCTTTTGCCTGGTGGCTTGAGGGTCTTTCTCATATTCCAGGGCGTAGTACAGCTTACTTATAATTACTCTTAAACTCCAGATTCTGCTTCGTTCGTTGTCCTTTAACTCGAAAGGGATTTTTTCCTTTATTTTTTCTATAATTTCGTTCAGGTCATACTGGTCCATTTTAACACCCTTATAAAAAACAATTTGCAAGCAGATAAAAGCTTTTAAAAGCTCTTAACTTTGCTCCCTAGAGAAACATATTATTGATAACTAAACAAGATCGAAAATAAAGTAAGTTGAGAAATAAAGTAAGTTGGGAAATAAAGTAAGTTGGGAAATAAAGTAAGTTGGAAAAATAAAGTAAACTGAAAAACTAAGGTCTGCCGAAAACAAACATGATATTCTTTGAATAACATGCACAATCAATGAAAGTGCTTGCAGATAGCAGTATTTTCATGCTAATAGGTGAAAAGCGCGGCATCAGGAAATTGTTCTCATCATCTTTTGCTCAGTTGGGGTAACTCTCATCATCGCCGCAAGATAAAGTATATCGGTGGTCTTATTTATGGTTACTGCCTTTACTGCTGCAAATTATTCATTCAATGAATTATGCCCCTATCTTCTGTATCTAATTGCACAAAATTCAGGTACTCTTATTAACTCAAAGCTTTCTGAGGAAAAGACTTGAAATTCGAAGCCATAACCGTTGAGAATATCCCCCTTATACATACTGGGGACAATCTGCCCTCGATCATTTGTGATAATCTGGAACTTCAGGACAGTGACATTGTTATCGTTGCCTCGACCATCGTTGCTAAAGCTGAAGGGGAGGTCTTCAGGCTAGAAGATATTACTCCAGGGAAAATAGCACTTGAGATGGCATCCCGAAACGGAAAAGATGCGAGGTTTATCCAGGCCGTACTTTCCCGGAGCAGGGAGGTGCTTGTGGAAAAGCCATTTATGCTTGTGACAACTCTAGCAGGGCATACCTGCGTAAATGCAGGGGTTGACGAATCAAATATTGAAGACGGATTTTTGCTCTATCCTCCGGTAAATCCAGATGCCAGTGCTTCAAGGCTCGGGCAGGAGCTTGAAAAGTTGAGCGGGAAAAAGTTAAGTGTGATTGTCACAGATACAAACGGGAGAGCTTTTAAAATAGGGCAGACCGGCGCTGCCATAGGAATTTACAAGATGAAGCCTGTAAAGCACTGGATTGGAGAAAAAGATCTCTTCGGAAAAGTCCTTGAGGTTACAGAGGAAGCAGTTGCCGATGAACTTGCAGGTGCCGCAAATCTTCTGATGGGCGAAGGGGCAGGCGGAACTCCCGTAGTTTTAATTCGTGGTTTTGATTATTATTGTGAAGAAGAGACCTTTATAAAGGAAATGTATCGTCCTGAAGAACTGGACGTAATTAAAAAAGGACTTCGCTGCCTTCAAAAAAAAGTTGAATGAAAATAGCTGAATGAAAATAGCTGAATGAAAATAGCTGAATGAAAATAGCTGAATGAAAATAGCTGAATGAAAATAGCTGAATGAAAATAGCTGAATGAAAATAGCTGAATGAAAAGAACCTAATTAAAAAAGTAAACTTCAGAGCTTAGATATTGAGTTAGAAATATCATAACTTCAATTTTATATAATGTTAGAGTCTCGGGAGTTTGATTCCGTGTCTCGACTTACCTGGATGAAAAACAACTTGCTGCAATGTGAAATGGGACTCAATAGTATTAAGAGCGGATCATAGTTAGAATCATTTTGAACCTTTCCAGGGCATGGAGTGAATGGGGTTCGTTGGCAGGCATTATAATCATGTCCCCTTTCTCCAGAACATTTTTATTTCCCGAGATTGTGATTTCTGCCTTTCCAGCTGTTATTTGAACCATGGCGTCAAAAGGAGCAGTATGCTCGCTCAGTCCCTCACCTTTATCGAAGGCAAATATAGTTACGGTTCCGGTATTCTTAAGGATAATTTCTCTGCTTACAACGGCTCCTTCCTGATAATCAATCAAAGTTTCTATCCTTAATACTCTGGCTTTTAATTCTTCAGACATTGTTCCACCTCTTACTCTTCTATAAGTCCATATAGCCTATCTAGCCATCTGACAAATTTTTGAGCGGATAAAATCTAGTCACGCCAGACTTTCGATCTTTTATGATTTCTAGGTAAGGTATCTCCCTAAAGTGTTTTTACGTTCTTTTATATCAAGATCTTAAATAACTGAACCATAAACAGTTAAACTATTTTTAAACTCATTATATAAATATTCTTCTGCAAGCGTGAGAGCAGGAGATTCTTAAACTCAGTAAGTTCAGTTCACGCTTGAAGTCTCGCTTTTTAGTTCAAAAGGTATATATTCCACTTTCACACCCGCGTCCCTAAAAAACTCAAGTGAATCGTTGTCGGGATAGTAAGTTGCGTATACTACTCTTTTGATGTTCGAGTTGATAAGCATTTTTGCGCAAAGGATACAGGGCTGGTGTGTACAGTAAATGGTTGCGCCTGCTATGCTTACCCCATGGATTGCAGCCTGGATAATTGCATTCTGTTCTGCATGCACTGCCCTGCACTTTTCCTGTCTTGTGCCTGAAGGAATCTTTTCCAGATCCCTGATACACCCAATTTCAAGACAGTGGTCCATGCCGCTAGGTGCCCCATTATATCCGGTTGCGAGGATTCTTTTATCTCGTACGATAACAGCTCCCACATTCTTTCGGAGGCATGTGGCCCGTTTGCCTACTACAAAGGCGATTTCAAGAAAGTACTCATCAATTGAAGGTCTTTGGGTCATTATTTTTAATGAACAGTAACTGGTATATATAGCTGTGACGTTAAAGTCTGTACCATTTTTAAGAGTTACTTTTAAGTGGAATAAATTAAACGGTATATAGAGAAGAATTGCTAGAGGAAGAGTTAATATAATCTGTGAGAATACAGAGGTAAAACAAATTAACTTATTTATAACACTAATTTGTTTCTAACATGCTTGTTTATATATACTTATTTATAATATTAAAACATCCAGAACGTTATCCCCCGTTACCTGAACCCGAATAGCAGAGTAAATTCAAGATTTTCAATAAACTTGATTATAAACTTCGTGTTCTGAATTATACATCAGGATTATATATCTGGATGTAATGAGCTGTTCGGATAGGTTCAATAAAATAATAGATACACGCATCCGGAGTATTAAATTATGGCAACAGGTTTGGCCGAAATTTTAGATAATTTCGTGAAAAGTCATGATGACCGCCAGTTGCTGGCCCTCCCCCTTGCGATACTCGCAGTTTCTTTAGCAATACTGCTAGTTTCCTTTGTGAGTAGCGGATCGCCGGTAAAACTGGGAATGGATTTCCAGGGCGGTACTCAGATTTCGATAGAAACGACTGATTCTCCTGCTGTACTTGAAAAAACGTATTCTTCTTACCCCATCACCGATGTCCGGCAGACCGGAAGCAGGGTTATCATGCAGTTTGGGATCATGGATGATGAGCAGCAGCGTCAGCTTGAAAAGGATATTACGAGTCACAAATATTCCAATGTGCAGATTCAGCAAGTTGGGCCTATTTACGGCAAGACTCTGCAGGTACAGGCCCTAGAAGCCCTAATTATTTCCTTTATAGGAATGGGAATTGTGGTATTCCTGCTCTTCAGGACTTTTGTTCCTTCCTGTGCAGTGATACTTTCTGCATTTTCAGATATTGCTATTGCAGCTGCTTTCATGAGAGTTGCAGGGATTGAACTTTCCCTGGGAACACTTGCGGCGTTGCTTATGCTTATCGGTTATTCTGTAGACAGTGATATCCTGCTCACAAACAGGGTAATTAAACGCCGGGGTACGGTAGAAGAGAAAGTTTCCAAGGCGATGCATACAGGTATCACCATGACTACTACAACCCTTGCAGCGCTTGTGTCCATGTACATAGTCTCAACTTTCTCCTATCTTGTCATTTCCTCATTCACACAGATTACTCTGCTTTCGCAGATCTCAATTGTGCTGATTGCGGGACTTATTGCAGACATGATGAATACCTGGCTCCTGAATACGGGAATTTTACGATGGTATGCGATGAAACCCGAATTCAGAGGGAGGTATAACAGATGAGCGACAAAAAAAGCCTTCTTAAAAATCCAAGAGTCATTATCTTTATTTTAATCCTTCTTGGCTCTATAGTGGCTATTCACCCAGGCTATACCCCCGGAAAAGGGACAACTTCTAATCTTAATTTTGGACTTGATCTGGAAGGTGGGTCCTGGCTCCAGATACAACTGGAAGGAGCACTTGCCCAGGTAGATGTAGATTCCGGAAAATTAGTCAGCGGAATTGTAGAGCCTATAATTGGAGCCCCTATTGAGATCACAAAAAATACCCTTGATGCCGGCGGCTCTGCCAATAAATCTGTCACCTTTACAACATCTGGGACTGTCAGCGCATCCCAGCTTGAGTATCTTGGCACGATAAGTGTGGACAAGCTGAGTGGGAGCACAACTCAGGTAACTATCTCTG
This sequence comes from Methanosarcina sp. Kolksee, assembly GCF_000969945.1. Classification (NCBI taxonomy): domain Archaea; kingdom Methanobacteriati; phylum Methanobacteriota; class Methanomicrobia; order Methanosarcinales; family Methanosarcinaceae; genus Methanosarcina; species Methanosarcina sp. Kolksee. Next base: position 4,305,069 of record NZ_CP009524.1, on the reverse strand, counting down.
ATACCAGCAAGGAAGGTCTCATCCAGTCGTACCTGTCAAAAGCCCTTGATGCAGAAGTAATGGCCCAGAGTGATGAGGACGGAACTGTCTATGAAATCAGGACTGCAGTCACGGAACAAAAGCTTGAGTCTCTACTGGAAAAGGTTGGAGGTTCGATCCACAAGAACGAAGATGGGACTTCAACCTACGAAGAAGGAGTAAGCACCGATACCAGAGACCTGACAAAGGAGATCCTAAGTGATAAGCTGAACTCTCTGGGTATCAAAGATATTCCTGTAAGAACCGTAGGGGACAAATACATCCTTATTGATTTTGCAGGCATTGACTTGGCAACTGCTAAGGAAATAGCTGAAAAACCTGGGAAGTTTGAGATCCGGATTCAGACAACTGGAAATGAAACCGAACATGTCCTTTACGGCGATTCGATTGTAAGTGTGGGAGTTCCAAGCTTCCATGATGAACAGTGGCATACTCCTTTCACCCTGGATGATGACGGAGCTCGGACACTCCAGAAAGTTGCACTCGAAACCGGAGCAATTGACGATCCTGATTCTCATTACCTGATGATGTATCTTGATGGAGTTGAAATTTATGGAGCTCCTTTAAGTTACTCTGCAGCCGAAAAACTGCGAGAAGGTCCAATTTATTCCTGGGAAGCTTCCACGGGTACTGATGATGCTGCAAAAACCGAAGCTACAGCACTTCAGGTTCACCTTCGAGCAGGAGCTCTTCCTGTCAATGTAGAGCTTGTAGGTTCAGGACATGTGGATGCAGGTCTCGGAGCGCAGTTCAAGACTGCAGCCCTGATTATAGGTTTGATTTCCCTGATTGGGGTGGCAGCCGTGGTTTACTTCAAGTACAGGAGGCCTGAAATTCTGATACCCATGGTTGGAACTTCTACCAGTGAAGTTATCATGATCCTCGGAGTTGCAGCACTGATAGGGTGGCAGCTTGACCTGGCGTCAATTGCAGGTGTTATAGCTTCCATAGGTACTGGGATTGACCACCTTGTGATTATCACAGATGAAGTGCTTTCCGAAGGCAAACTCCCTCCAACAAGGGTTTTTAAATCCAGGATAACAAAGGCTTTTACAATCATTTTAGGAGCAGCCGCCACAAACATAATTGCCCTGTCCCCTCTGGTTGTAATGGGCTTTGGTACTTTGAAGGGCTTTGCAATTACTACCATCATTGGGGTCTTAATTGGTGTGGTTATCGCAAGGCCGGTTTATGGTATAGTAATAAAGGAACTTTTGAACGTAGATGAAAACGGAACTGCAAGCATAACTGAATAAGTATTGAGCGAAAAGTAAAGTTCTTTGAGGTTGATTGGTATCCAGGAGTCAAAAATCAAGGTGGAATGTATGCAGGATCTCTGGACTTTGAAATACAGGGCGGGTACCCTGAAGGAAATGCTTGGAAACGAACATGCTGTAGCCACGCTTTCCGAACTTGCCCAGTCCGGGACTCTTCCCCACCTTATTTTCTACGGCCCTGAAAATTCCGGAAAAACGACAGCAGCTCTTGCTCTTGCCAGACAGCTCTATGGGCGTACCTGGAAAAACAATTTTGCATACTTCAATGCTTCAGATTTTTTTGACCAGGGAAAGCGCTATCTTGTCCGAGACAAGCGTTTCGTGCGTTTTCTGGGTACTGATGACCCAAAGAAAATCTATAAAAGTGTCATTGATATTTTCAAGGAAATTATCAATGAATATGCTGGAATGGCATCGCTGGATGCCGATTACAAGTTAATCTACATCGACAATGCTGAGTCCCTGAATTCTGATTCACAGCATGCTCTAAGGCGAATTATGGAAAAGTACAGTGCAACATGCCGGTTTATTCTTTCCACTACCAAACCTTCCAAACTTATTGCTCCGCTCCGCTCAAGAGGTCTTCAAATTTTTTTCACATATGTTCTGGACACGGTTCTGAAAACTCATCTTGAGAAAATCTGCTGTGCTGAAAAGTTACAGCTTTCGGAAGGCGCATTTGATGCAATCCTTTATTCTGCGAAGGGAAATGTTGCAAAGGCAGTGCAGACTCTACAGCTTGCTTCTTTGGTTGCACAAGATCCTGTTATTACTGAAGAGATGGTGTATGAGGTTACTCTGGGCAGGGATGAAAATATTGACAATTTGCTTTCTGCGGCTCTTGCTGGAGATTTTTCCAGAGGAAGGAAGCTCCTTGATGAGATGATAGTTGAAAAAGGGCTTTTAGGAGTCGAGATTCTTGAAAGGCTTTCCGAAGCTCTCGCAGATTCGGGAGAAGCGGATACAGACATTGCCCGGATTATTGTGAAAATTTCCGAAGCCGATGCCCATCTTAAGGATGCTGCCAATGAGAGAATCCAGCTTGAGAAACTGATCTCTTCTCTTTCCTAATTTTTAGGGTCGTTTTTCCTTCTGCTTTCTTTCGCTGTCTTTTTACTGCTTTTTGTCAATTTTTACTGCTTTTTACTGCTTTTTCTGCCTTTTTGTGTCTTATGTGTCTGTGAAAGCTCGACTCTCTACTGATTTTGTGGTCGAGAATCCTGTTTTTATCTCTACTTTCCTTCCTTTTTAAAATACTATATATATGCTTCTCTTTAGAGTTATCATAAAATAAAAAACTACTTATATTTTAACCATTTAATCAAAATTAACATGGTAAATTATATATACAATTAGCTTTTATTTTTTATTGTAGATAGGCCAGAATCTCAAGCTTCTAAGGAGTTAAGGGGCTCCGTTACACTTTTTAAACGAGGTATGGACCTTAGGGTTCAGAACATCCAGTGTGATGTGCTGTACTTCCTGAAGGTGGTTCAGAGCCTGGACTTCCTTGAGTATATGCCAGATCGGGCCTTTTCTAAAATCCACAAATAAATCCCTCCATTACTCCCTGAAGAACTCCCTCTTTTCAGGGAGGTCATGCTCACATGGCAGAATAGAATCATGAAGTACGATTGAAAAAGATGATATTCGGCCTTAATTTTAAAAAAGGTTGTCTGCCTGAACGATTCCTTCAGGCAGTCATTCTATTAAACTTTTTTTTCAGTATTTATAGTGCTTTACTGAATGATATAAAATCACAACAAAGAAAGCAACTATCACCAGCAAGAGGCTGAAGAAACCAACAGGGTCCCAGACAAAGCCTATCCCAGATCCTCCTTCTTCCCAGGAAACGAGTACTGCTCCCTGGATTTCTGTAGGAATTACCACACAGGCAAAGGCAAGCACGAAGATAAATAAGATGTCAAAGACTTCTGCCATAATGCTCTTTTCTGCCATACTTCTGTCTCCTCAATCATAATATTTGAACTCGAACATGTGGGTTTTGATTGATTCTCTCACCTTCAGGCACCCTATGGTCTCGATCAAAATGATCAGTCCTATGAAGATTACGTAGAGGTAGAAGAAACCTGAAGCAATCTCCCATGTCTCGGAGAGAATCCTGTATGCTAGAAATCCTTCCACACATATGAGCAAAACAAGCATGCCTACTACGAGAGACGTATCTCCGGTAAGTTTGCTGTGATATTTGCTTTCCAGTGCCTGATCATTCGTCTCCAATGCCCGTCGCCTCCTTCTTAATTCTTCTATTTTCCGATCCTTTGGGTGAGGGCCAGCCCATTTCAGCCCAGTTATTTTCAATGTTTGATTTCTTGTGTTTGTGGCTGAAATAGAAGTACGCAATACCGTAGAATACAAAAGCGAAGATCAGGTTATACTTGTAGCCCCAGAACAGCGTTGAAAGAATCGTAATTGCGATTGAAATTGCAAAATATGCAATATACGGCTGAAGAGGACCTACAAAAGGCCTGACTTTACTTGTAGTCTCCGGGAAGAGTTTTCTGAAGCGTATCAGGGAGAAAGGAATCAAAACGTAGCAAAGCAGCCCCGAAACAATTGAGAAAGTAATTACCTGGTCAAGATAACCGCTGAATGCAAAGCCGATTGCAACAGGCATCGTGAAGATTACTGCTCTGTATGGAGTGTTATACTTCGGATGCACTGCTGAGAACCAGGAAGACACGTAATTGTCTCTTGAGAGCGCAAACCAGGAGCGTGAGGAGTCACAAACGCAGCCGTTTGCACTGGCAACACATGTCAGAAATGTTCCAAGCCCCAGCAGGGCAACAAAGATAAAGATCCCACTGTTCTGTGCAGCCTCAAAAAGCGGATAAACTGAAACTCCAAGTAGATCGGCGGGGATCAGCACTGCACATAAGTAGAGGGTCATTGCTGCTCCTATGAGCAGAGTAATCATTCCAGCCTGCTGTCCAAGAGGCACTGCCCTTGATGGGTGTTTGCACTCTTCTGCGCACATTGCCGCTCCTTCTATCCCTAAGTAGAACCATGGCCCGAATTGTAAAGCTGCAAAGAGGCCTATCATGCCGTTTGGTAGAGCACCCTGCAAAAGGTACTCAGGGTGAATATCCCCTATCCCAAAGGCAGTTGAAAAGAAGAAGGCCAATATTGCAATGAAAGCGATCATGGTCAGGACAAAGTTCAGAGTTAATGCCGCAACAACGCCACGGTAATTAATGAAGGTTAGAAGTGCAATAACAAGCAGAGTTACTGGATAAACCTGCAGCTCCGGGAAGATACTCTGTGAAATGGATGCAACAACAATAGCATCTGCCGCTTCAAGGGCTATATACTCCATATACACCGCAAGTCCCACACTGGCAGCCGCCCCGGGCCCGATAAATAATCTTGCCCAGTCATAGGGTCCTCCTGCAAGTTTGGTTGCTGATCCAAGTTCACTGGCACAGAGGGAGATTATGACATACATTGTTCCTGCAACCAGCATGGCAAGCAAAGACCCGAGAACGCCTCCTTTTGCAACGGTAAAGTTCCAGCCCATGTATTCTCCGACCAGCACGATACCAACTCCTAGAGCCCATACATGGAAAGGCCTCAGAGTTTTCACTAAGCTGGCAGACTCATGTTCAGACATGTCTATCAGCCTCTTCTTTTTGAAACCTTACTGGCATCCAGTAAGACCCAGCCCATCAATCCGAAAGCCAGGAGATATATAAGTCCGTTTATTAAAGTCCAGATATCCATTTTAATATCCCCTTTTTAATACTAAGTTATTATATTTTTTTAGTTATTTTTCAAAAAATCCTTAGCATTTGCAACATGTCTATATAATTGTTTCGCCTGAATGTTGTTAAAAAAATTAGCCAGCGAGCTAACCCGCTGGCTTTTCGTTTCCGTCAGTATATATTTCAGGCTCTGGACTTTCAACTTAGAATACAAGTCCCAGGTCTTCGAGCTTCTTCCTTGCTCCGTCGTAGACCTGCATGTACTCGTCAGTTGGTGTTACGGTCTTTACGTCGTAACATTCCTGGAAGGTCTTTCCTGCTGGTGCGCTTGCATAATTCTTCTCATAGAGTGCTACAAGCTTGTCAAGGATTACATTTACTTCGGAGATTTCTACGCCTGCCGTTGCCCTTGCTACTTCTCCCATCATCCTGGCTTCCATACCTGTGGTCTTGTCGGTAACGACACCCTTTGCTGCGGCTACTCCTGAGAGGATTTCTCTGCCTGATGCTGTGTCTGTTATTGACTGGGCTGAAGCTTCGAGCAGACACATCTCAGTACATGGGCCTGCACATGGGTAATACTGGTTACCTGACAGTATGTCCGTAAATTCGGAAATTGTTGCACATGCCCATCCTGCAATCATAAGGGTTTCCCTGGTGTTGGTTGAACCCCAGCGGATGTGGACTGGGCCGTCAAGGTGCCAGCTTGCACTGCTCATGAGAACAGCGTTAATGTGGGTTGCAACATCTACAATTGTGGTTTCTTCAATTCCGCCTGCATACCCTCCAAAGATGGGCATCTGTTCATCCATAATGATGTCGCTGTTCCCTTTGTAGTGAGCAATAACTGAAATTGCATCAAGGTCGATCTTGAGTTCATTGAGTTGCGAGACCTCGTGGCTGTCCGTACAGGTCATTCCGCCGGCACAGTCAGCGGAAATGTTTCCCTGAGCGGACAGGGAGGTCTCTGGGCCCTAGACAGCCATGCCAGGCCTACCGGCCATGGCGCACGCGTTCTTAATGAGCCTTGTTTCGGTCTTTGCAGCAAGGACTTCGTAAGGGCTTTTTGGAATAGGAGCTTTTCCGCGTACCGAGGTCATGACACCGTTAACGATGGTGTCTACTTCTTTTTCCAGGGCATAGCTCATGTGAACAGGCATAAATACGTCTTCTGAAATTGGAGAACCAGTAGGCCCACCCTGCACGATTGGCTTTGCCTTGTCACCAACACTTCTCTTTCTGACATTAACGGCATCCCTGCCAGTTCCGAGCACGAATTCTTTCTGCACGTTGTTAATTGCATCCCAGATTTCGTCTTCAGTGTATTTTACGATCCTGTGGGTATCGGTACAGTAAATTCCGCACTCAAGGAGCATCTCAAAGCCGGCCTTGAAGAGTTTTTCCATCATGTCCTTGTCTGTTGGGATAAACTCTCCTTTGAAGTCAAGCCCGTACTTCTGCTTGAGTTCCATTGCTTTCATAGGGATCTTCATAAGGTCCCAGTCATCCTGGGTACACTTTTCTCCTACTTTAGCTCTGTCGTAGAAATCATAGCAGTCAAATGATTTTTTAAATGTCATCGTCTTTTGCCTCCAGGATTATTTCATTACCTCAAGTGCTACTTTTGCGGCTTCTGCAGCGTTTTCTGCAGTTGCATCTGCTCCGATTTCGGCAATCCATTTATCAGATACAGGAGCTCCTCCGAACATGCACTTTACACTGTCTCTGAGGTTTTCTTCTCTGAGCCTGTCCATAAGGTCTTTCTGGCCGAGCATGGAGGTGGTCATAAGGGCAGAACCAACAAGAAGAACCTTTTGCCCTTTGTGTTTTGCAGCCTCTTCTACAACGTTTTCATTAAGCACATCAACTCCAAGGTCAACGATCTGGAATCCATTTGCTCCGAGCATAGTGGTAACAAGCCTGTGACCAATGTCGTGAATATCTCCTTCTGCAACAAAGGTGATGGCAAGTCCAGCTTCTTCTCCTTCTTTCTTGTTCTTTTCAAGTTCAGGGGTAAGAACTTCCATTGCATTGCTCATCGCTTTTCCAGACATCATGATCTGAGGCAGGAAAATCTCGGCGGCTTCAAACTTATCACCTACAATTTTCATTCCAACGGAAAGGCCCTTTGTAATAATGTCAAGTGCCGAAATTCCTGAAGCCAGAGCCTCCTTGCATAGCTGTGCGGTACCTGCAACGTTTTGATTTACAATTGCGTCGCGTAACTTATCAAAAATCTCTTGATTTGCCATTTTTATAAACCTCCACTGAGATTCGTAGTTCTTTGCAGCATCGTTGGGCAGTAAAATGTCTCCAGAGTCATTTTCTCGCAAAGGCTTTATGCTTGAACACAGACCCAAGCTCCGCTAGCTAAAAAAGAGCATTTGCATGGGGTTCTTATTTTAGGTTCAGATCCCTCTGCTGCCTTATATTTTTCAGCCATTAGGCGCGAGGATGTTACTTTACGAATTTCTAATTATTTATATTCAAAATTATTCACTGTCATTTGCCATTTTGCCCGAACAGGTTCGGGTCCGTTGTGAATAATTTCTTCTCTTATGACATTGTTACCGGGGAATTTACTTGCCGGAAACTGCAAATTTGTTTCCCAGTCGAATTAGCTTTATATCCCGAATTTCCCAACAGTATGCCTGTTGGAACTGCCTGGAATTGTCCTGAACATTCAAGACTCAATCCCTAAATAAAGATTAAAATTATACTATATAAACGAATACTATATTCCCATTATTTTTTTCTCTTAAATTTTAAAATATGAGCATTAAAGAAAAAATATAAATACTGGAATTTCAAGCCATTGCAATCTCTTTTATATATGCAATCTCCAGCTTCAAAGTCCTGTGCTTCAAATCTGTTTTTATATCTGATCTTCAATATTATTAACCCCAAAAGCAAAAAGTATAAATACTATAATTTGAGGTCGCGGTATTCTTTTTCGAGATCTTCAATCTTCTGCCGCAAGATCCTATGCGGTATATTTTTTAAAAAGAGGTCTTTAACTAATAATTTCATACTTGCGGGCTGAATAATGGTTTCTTCTGAAAAATGCTAGATTGAAGTATTCTAGCTTGAAGAATGCTGGATTGAAGAATGATAAATTGAAATATGCTAGATTGAAAAATGCTAGCTTGATGAATGCTAAATTGAAATATGCTAAATTGAAGAATGCTAGCTTGAAAAATGCTAGATTAAAAAATGCTAGATTGAAGAATACTAGATTAGATGAAAGAAAACAAGCCTGATAAAGTAATTTTTTTGGAAAATTATTAAAAATAAGGCCGGCTTAAGGCCGGCTTATCCGTTTTTAGATTCCATTAATACGGCACACCATCAGTGTCCGATATATTCAGTATCTGAATCTATTTAGCAATGTTTTTAGTATGTGTGGCTTTTTGTGCACTCAATCATCTTTTGAAGATTGACTGTTGGGGTCATACTGACAGTCCCGCAGCCAACGGTGAGTAACCCAACGCCTGCGTCAAGTGCCTTCTTTGAGGCTTCTTCAATCTCCTCAGGAGTTCCGTTCCAGAGCACGGCTACAGGGTCAAGGTTTCCGACAACGATTGCATTTTTCACATTACCGGTTGCGGTCTTGATGTCTACCTTCTGGTCTACGCTGATCCCGTTTACGCCGGTCTTATCCATAATTCCAAGGCCGTTGGTTGTGTTTCCGCAAATGTGAAGCACTGTAGCCACATCGAGTTCCTTCATTGCATCAACTATCTTCTTCTGATAGGGCAGGGCATACTTCTCGTAGAACTCTCCACCAATGAGCTCATAGCTTGCTGTCGGGTCAATGATGGCTATGGTGTCTGCACCGTTTTCAACCATTGCTTTTGCATATGCTACATTGAAGTCCGAGCAGAAGTCCAGAAGCGCGGGGACAATCTCTTCTCCTGTGAAAAGGTTTCCGAACCAGGCATCTCCATTAATATGCTGGGCAAGAGAGAAAGGACCAATCATAGACCCTATAATCGGGAGCTCTTTCCCGTATTTTTCGGAGAGAATCTTGACAGCTTCAAGGATTACTGCAATTCTGCCTTCTTTCAGGTTGTAATTCTTTAATTTCTCCAGATCTTCCAGGTTCTTAACACTGGGTTTAATCACTGAAGGCTGCTGCTTCAGGTCGCCAGCCTTTATACCGCAACCAAAAAATTCAGCTTCAGCTGTAATGTCAAAGGGAACTCTCACAGCTTCAAAACCTACTACGGTATGCGCTGCTTCCGCAAGAGTCGCCATTTTCTCTGCGTCGGCATGGGCTTCTGGCCAGTAGGCTCCGCAAGCTTCCATCTGTTCGACAGTTGCAGTCTGAGTGAAACAGACAGCTGGCATCCTGTCCACCTGCTGTTTCCTTAATGCACGGTACAATCTTTCTTTTGGGGTATATTCTGCCATTTATAATCCCTCTTATGTTTATAGGTGCATAAGATTATGAAAAATACATACTATTTAATAAATATGTATTTATATCCTTTAATTACGGATTATGTTATAAAAACTTATCAATTGAACAGCCGGAACAAGCCGAAAAATCCTTCAAAACAAGTAAATTTGTTTTATTTACATTCGGTGGACGAAATACTTAAAATAGCTGGGAAATTTGAGGCTTTGACTGACATTTTAAATTAAAGAATTGCCTAATATTATATCAAATGATATATAACATTCGAAATCTTATGAGCTACCGTGAAAGAAAAAATACTAGCCTTTGATTGAGAGCAATTGCCATATTAGCTATACTCTTAACACACAGTACTGCCTACCTGGGATATAAATACCTAAGGTATACGATTTTAGTATTTACTCCTTTTTTGCCAAAATCGGATTGTCACTTTTTATATTCATAAACGGATATCTTATACATTATAATAACAGCAAAATTTCATCCATCAAAGATGTATTGCTTTTTTATAAAAAACGTATTTTACGGATTTTTCCACTTTACTGGGCTGCTCTTGCGGTTTTTACTTTCGTTTTTTATGATTATTTCGGCATTCTTTCCTCGCAATTCACTATGTCAAATGCGAGTACGTTGTTTAGCTTCCATAATCTCTTAATACACCTACTAGTGTCAAGACAATTTAAATTTGGTGTTTTTTATATACCTTAAATGCTATATAACTCTTAATGGTGAAAATCAAACTTAAAGATCACGAAGAGCAATACCTTCAAGACTTTGTTAAAAAAGGACAGAAAAATGCAAGAGAATTGATTAGAGCACGAATTCTATTACTTGCAAACAAGAATAAAAAGAATATAGAAATCGCTGAAATACTGAATGTCGGCAGAAATACCGTTGGGAGAACCAAGAAGAAATACTTGAAGGAAGGTCTCCAAAGAGCTATTCAAGATAAGCCAAGAACTGGTCAACCCCTAAAATATACAGAGAAACACGTTGCAGAAATCATAGCTCAAGCATGTACTACACCTCCTGCTGGAAGAAAAAAGTGGACACTTGCACTGCTTACTGAAGAATTGCAGAAAAAAGAAGGTTTTGAGACAATAAACAAAGAGAGCATAAGGCTTGTTTTAAAAAAAGCGTAACTATTCAGCCTATACAAAACAGAATCAATAGCCATCTTTGTTAAAATTAAATAGACAAATTTCTGCAAATTGATTTTATGGAACTGTTGGCAACTGACTGCGTTTCGTCCTCTTATATAGGTTATTTCTTTGATTTCTTACTTTCACTAGAATCAATATCAATAGACATGTTTTGATAGGCTGAATAGTTACAAAAAAGCAAAACTAAGCCTTGGTTGAGGAGAATGTGGTGCATCCAAACTATAGACACAGAATATAGGGAAAGAATGTATGACGTTCTCAGTTTTTATGAAGAAGACTATGATCCGGAAAAACCTCTAATATGTATTGACGAAAAACCAAAGCAAATTCTTGGAGATAAGAGAAAGTCCATTCCAATGAAACCTGGAAGCCCAGAAAAATATGATTACGAATATGTTAGGAATGGAACTGCAAACATATTCATGGCAGTAGAATTTAAAGCAGGAAAAAGGATGACTTTGGTTACCAATAGAAGGACTAAGATAGATTTTGCACATTTTGTTAAGGCACTTGTAGAAAGGAATTCGAAAACAAAAACTACCCGTTTGGTCATGGACAATCTCAACACCCACAAAGAAAAGTCGCTTGAAGAAGCTTTCGGAAAAGAAGAAGCAGAAAAGATTCTAAAAAATGTAGAATTCCATTATACTCCTAAACATGCGAGTTGGCTGAATGCAGCAGAAATAGAGATTAATGTCATGAATATAGAATGCACTGGAAGGCGGATTGGTGACATGGGTACGTTGGTTCATGAAGTAGATTCATGGACTAAGAGGAGAAACGAACATGAAAGTAAGATCAACTGGAAGTTTACTCGAAAAATTGCTGATGAAAAAATGTCAAAATACTATGCACCATAATTAAGATGCCAAGACACTAGGTATGCAAATGCTACTGGCTCCTACATATTCAACACCATTATAGGACTTACGCAGTTGAAATGAAGAATCAATAGCATCAGACCGTTAACTGTTTAAAAGCCGACTTTAATCCACAGTTTTTGCCTTAATTGATTTTGCTTCTCAAGTGCGTAAGTCCTAACCATTATTAACTCTTCAGTAAATTCTAACATTTTTCAGACCGGCTCTTAATAGCCAGTCGCTAATCCCTCTAGAAACAATTAGTAATAGTTTACATCCTCTCCATAATCATACAGGTAAAAGTAATTTCACAATTATGCTGAATATTCAAAAATTTAGCCAAATATGAAAACCATGCTCAAAAGGGGCATTCAACTTTATAAATGTGTAATAAAATGATTTCCATGTTCTTATAGTTGGAAAATTCGTCCTTGAATTTGCAGAGGATACATAGTTTATATAATTCCTAACTATATCTATATAATTAAAATTCTAAAATTATTATATCCTTTCCCTTATTGATGCCGAATTAGAAACTTCACTAAAATTACAGTCCTCATATCCCATCCCCTGTATGAGGTAGTTCATACTGCCGGACGCCTCAACATATTATATGCTCCCGGAGGACCTGAAAAATGTATGGAATAGCACTTGATCTGGGTACCAGCGGTTTTAGAGCCCAGCTTATTGATCTTGAAACGAAGAAAACCTTAAAGACAGTTATAACCATGGGTCATCCCCTTCCTGGTGGAAATGTTATGGATCACCTGGACTTTGCAATCACAACAGGTGAAGATGTGGCTCATGAGGTAATTATCGAGACCATAAGGAGAATGTTCCTGCGGTTCGATGTTGATCTTTCCAGGGTGGAAAGGCTGGCAGTCTGTGGAAACCCTATCCAGCTTTCCCTTTTCCAGAATACTGAAATAAGGGACCTTGCCTATGCAGGAGAAAACAAACAGAAGATGCTTGGAGTCAGGAATGTAAAAAGAGATGCCCGTGTGTTTCCTGCGTCGGAAATTTTCGGGAAAAAAGACCTGCCTAACTGTGAAGTTATCGTCCCCCCTGCAATCAAGCACGAGATTGGAGCTGACGCCCTGGCTATGATGCTTGAAACCGATTTTCTTATCCAGCCCGAACCTTCTCTTGTCACGGATTACGGAACAAATGCCGAAATGGCTCTGAAAATCGGGGGTCGAATTATCACTGCAAGCGCAGCAGCAGGACCTGCGATTGAAGGGCAGGGTATAAGTTCAGGCATGCTCGCAAGTCCTGGCGCGATATGTGATGTAAAACCTGAAGGACAGTACTGGAGAATTATGGTTCTTGACAGGGAAATGGAAAAACAGGACGCTTATCTTATCGATCCAATTACAGGGGAGATAAAGGAGTCCTATGGATTCGAAGCCGTAGGAATCACAGGCACAGGAGTTATCTCGGCTTTTGCTCTAGCACTGAGAATCGGGTTGATTGAAAAACTTCCTAAACTTCCGAATGGAAAGCTGATCCTGGGTTCCGGGATTGAGATCAATGAAAAGGATGTAGAAGAAGCCGGAAAAGCTATCGGAGCAATCCGGGCTGCCCATATGACCCTGATCGTTGAATCCGGAATCAAGTATGAAGACCTGGAGTACGCATATATGTCAGGAGCCTCTGGAGCCTATGTGGACGCTGAAGACGCCCGCAGACTCGGAGCCGCACCGGGTTATGCAAAAAAAATTGTTCAGTTCGGAAATACCTCGCTTGCGCTTGCTCGGGAACTTGTGCTGGAAAAATCAAGGCTGGATGACGTAATTGAGATTGCTAAGAAAATTACTGCCGATCACCTTATGATGGCGACCAGCGAGACTTTCAATAATTTCTACCTATGCGAGCTTTCCTACTGGACCCAGGGCATGCCACTTGAGACGTATGACCAGATGCTTGAACTCTACGGCCTGCCCCCCCTCCCGAAAACTCTCGAACATGTAAGCATCGAAAAGCGAGTCAGCAAAGACATCGAAGAGGTCGGGTCAGGTGGGCTTTCCATCCTCAAAGAAATTGGCATAATACTCGAAGTTCCGGTGGAAAAGTGCGTATACTGCAAAAAATGCGTAAAAGAATGCCCAGAAGCAGCCCTTGAAATAGTAGAAAGAGACGGCCAGAGAATCGCAAAATACGACAGCCAGAAATGCCTTGGTACAAGCTGCCGCCGTTGTGTTGGCATCTGTCCCGAAGACGCTATTGATATAACGAAACTGAAAATCACAGCGAAGTAACGAAATAACTTATGGTGGGCTAAATTTTCACCCACTTTCTTTTATTTTACCTTTTCTTCACCAGGCTTGAAAAGGGTTGTGATCACGCCGATAGTGTTTTGGGACAAGTTCATCAAATTCAAATGTTGCTGAGGTTTTCGGTCAAGCCTTTTTTGAAAAGGGTTGTGATCGCGCCGATATGGTTCGGGGATAATTTCCTCAAATTCAAACGTTGCTCGGTTTTTCGGTCAACCTTTTTTTAAAAGGCTTACAAAAAATTTATAAATAAGAACCTGTTTTTCTTAGATTTCCACCAATAATCATATATACTAAATAATATTATTTTATATTATTATTAAGACCACCATACAGGAAGCAAAACGCTTTGTTCAACCTATTTTGCCGAGGAGGAAACCTGATCATGTAGATCGAATGGACTCTAAATCCGTTCAGCCGGGTTAGATTCCCGGGGTTTCCGCCATATTTCTGAATCCCGGAATGGTAATACAATAACATTCTAGATACATTCAGAACATTCCGCCGAAATCTTTTATAAAAGCTGGAGATTTTTTTCCAGACTATATAAATTGTTTCTGTTGTGTGGATCGCTTCTATTTTCCGGGTAGCTGTCAGCAAATTGCTGGCTCCGTGCTTATACTCCGTAAGCCGGGATTTTGAAATACTATTTCTTGGAAATCATCCGGGCTTTTAATTCACCAGGGGTGACACTATGGACAAAAAACCATTAGATGTTTTAATATCTGCAACCGGGCTCTGGATGTCCAGGACTGGAATGCTCCACAAAATCAAGCACTATGAAGTCTCAAGAAGTAAGATATCTATTGAAATGGCGTGTGGAGAGCATCTTGTTGTGAATAATTCCAGGAGTTGTAGAACAGCCAGAGCATTCAGACATCACAAATACAGGAAAACCTGCAAACGATGTAGGGTTTCGGACGAGGATATCAATAATTTCCTCACAAGATCAACCGAAAGCAAAACCAGTGTGAAGGTTAAGGTAGTTTCTGCTCCAAAGGTCAAAAAAGCCATGCCGAAATCAGTTTCAAGGGCTCCGAAGCCTCTGGAAAATCCTGTGTCTGCACAGGCATCAACGAACACATCCAGACCTGTACCTTTGCCTGAAAAATCAGCTCCAAATTCGTCTATTCCCGCATCAGCTCCTGCTCCTTCACTTACAAGAAGCCAGCTTGATAGGGTTGAGGCTCTCTTAAGTCCAGAGGATAAAATTTCTCTGAATATTGCAAAGCCTTTCAGGGAACTTGAGTCCGAACTTGTGGCAAGAAGAAAAAACGATTTTCAGCGGCTCTATGTCAATGATAGAGAAGACTACCTCGGCAAACTCGAACGTGATATTACGAAATTTTTCGTAGACCGGGGTTTTCTGGAGATCAAGTCTCCTATCCTTATTCCGGCAGAATATGTGGAGAGAATGGGTATTAACAGTGATACTGAACTTTCAAAACAGGTCTTCAGGGTGGATAAAAACCTCTGCTTGAGGCCAATGCTTGCCCCAACTCTTTACAACTATCTGCGAAAACTCGATAGGATTTTACCAGATCCAATAAAGATTTTCGAAATCGGGCCCTGTTACCGGAAAGAATCCGACGGCAAAGAGCACCTGGAAGAATTTACCATGGTGAACTTCTGTCAGATGGGTTCGGGATGTACTCGGGAAAATCTTGAAGCTCTCATCAAAGAGTTTCTGGACTATCTGGAAATTGACTTCGAAATCGTAGGAGATTCCTGTATGGTCTATGGGGATACCCTTGATATAATGCACGGGGACCTGGAGCTTTGTTCGGCAGTCGTCGGGCCAGTTCCTCTTGATAGAGAATGGGGTATTGACAAACCATGGATAGGTGCAGGTTTTGGACTTGAGCGTTTGCTCAAGGTTATGCACGGCTTTAAAAACATTAAGAGAGCATCAAGGTCCGAATCTTACTATAATGGGATTTCAACCAGCCTGTAAGCTGGAAAGTCCGCCCAAAGTAACTAAAAATCGCTAAACACCGGTCGAAGATATTAAAACACTGTATTAAATGGCAAAAAGTAATTGCGATACTGGATGTCAAAAAGAGTTGCAGTACTAAATGGCAAAATTAATTGCAGCTCTGAAAGGCAAAAAAAATTGCGATACTTAATGGCAATATCAAATGGCAAAAGGCAAAATAGCAGTATTAATGGCAAAAAGTAAAATGGCAATATCAATGGCAATATTGACTGACAATATTGAATGGCAATATTGACTGACAATATCAATGGCAACATTGACTGACAACATTGAATGGCAATATTGACTGACAATATCAATGGCAAAATTGACTGACAATATCAATGGCAACATTGACTGACAATATCAATGGCAACATTGACTGACAATATCAATGGCAACATTGAATGGCAATATCGAATGGCAACATTGAATGGCAATATTGATTCAAAAACGGGATGGTAAAAACTCAATACGGCAAAATAAGCTAAATGGTGAGATTAAATTGATAATCGGCTCTGATAGGGCCGTAAAATATCTGAAGAATCTATGAGAGAGTGAAATTTTGATCCAAAAAATGGCACTTGATGAATTTGACAGTTTGGGAGAAAAAGTCATTGAAGGGCATCAATTAACTGATAACGACCTGAGGGCTCTTCTTTCCCTTGAGTCCAGAGAAGATCTGGAAAGGCTTTATTCTGCAGCCCGAAAAGTAAGAGATCATTATTTTGGCAACAGGGTATTTCTTAATTGTTTCATTTATTTCTCCACTTACTGTAAAAATCAATGCTCCTTTTGCTACTATAACTGTCGAAACGAGATCAACCGCTATCGACTGACCATGGAAGAGATAAAAGAAACCTGCAAAACCCTGAAAGGAGCAGGTTTTCATATGGTTGACCTGACCATGGGGGAAGACCCCTATTACTATGAAGACCCGAACCGTTTCGTTGAGCTTGTCCAGGTAGTAAAAGAGGAACTTGGGCTTCCCATTATGATTTCTCCAGGCTTGATGGATAACGCTACTCTTCTCAAAGCCAGGGAAAAAGGAGCAAACTTCCTGGCACTTTATCAGGAAACATATGACACCGAACTCTACCGGAAACTTAGAGTTGGGCAGTCATTCGATGGGCGTGTCAATGCACGCCGTTTTGCTAAAAAGCAGGGGTATTGTGTAGAAGACGGAATACTCACCGGCGTTGGAAACGATATCGAATCTACCATTCTGTCCTTAAGGGGAATGAGCACAAACGATCCTGATATGGTCAGAGTTATGACTTTCCTGCCCCAGGAAGGAACCCCGCTTGAAGATTTCAGGGATAAATCAAATCTCTCGGAACTGAAAATCATCTCGGTTCTCAGGTTAATGTTTCCCAAACGCCTTATCCCTGCCTCCCTTGACCTGGAAGGCATTGACGGCATGGTTCGCCGCTTAAATGCAGGGGCAAATATTGTTACTTCTATCCTCCCTCCCGATTCCCAGCTGGAAGGCGTTGCAAACTATGACCGTGGACTTAAAGAACGGGATCGGGACATAAAAAGCGTGATCCAAAGGCTTGAAACCATGGGAATGAAACCTGCTCGACAGGCTGACTTTGAGGCAGTCCTGGGGTGCTAGCTTGAAAACGATCTGTCTTGTAGGCGGGAAACTCCAGGGCTTCGAAGCTGCGTATCTATCTAAAAAAGCCGGAATGAAAGTAGTTCTGGTGGATAAAAATCCGCAGGCTCTCATCCGTAATTATGCGGATGAATTTTACTGTTTTGATGTAATAAAGGAACCTGAAAAACTCCTTGAGCTCTCAAAAAAGGTTGATGCTGTACTTCCTGTACACGAAAATCTGGCCTGCATCGAATTTCTGAATTCAATAAAAGAAAAATTCTCCTGCCCGGTACTTTTCGATTTTGAAGCTTATCGGATAAGCAGGGATAAAAAACGCTCAAAAGATTATTTTAAGTCCATAGGAGTCCCAACTCCGCAGGACAGGCCCTCCAGCCCTCCTTATTTTGTAAAACCTCCCTGTGAAAGCAGCAGTGTGGGAGCCAGGATAATTTATGAGGACAAAGAGCTTGAGGCCCTTGAACCTGACATGCTGGTTGAGGAATATGTGGAAGGCGAAGTTGTTTCTCTCGAAGTTGTCGGGGATGGAAGTCATTTCGCCGTGGTAAAAGAGACCCTGGTCCATATAGACGAAACTTATGACTGCCACATGGTAACTCCACTTCCTGCGAATTCTTTATTCAGGCAGATCTCCCATGCTCTTGCAGCAAATCTTCCCTTGAAGGGTATTATGGACGTGGAAGCAATCTTCAGCCCAAAAGGTCTCAGGGTAATCGAAATCGATGCCCGTTTCCCAAGCCAGACCCCGACAGCAGTTTACTATTCTTCAGGAATCAACCTGATAGAACTTCTTTTCCACGCCTTTACTGACGGTGTTGAGGAAATCAAATCTCTTCCAGAAAAAAAATACTGCATTTACGAGCACCTACTGCTCGGAGAAAACGGTGTTCTTGTTCCTGTTGGAGAACAGGTACTTTCCATGGGTAGCGACTATGGAAAATTCTACGAAGAACCCGGCATTGAGATTTTTCTTTGCAAAGGAGAAAATCCGGTATTTACCCTGATCTTCTGGGGTAAGGACAGGGAAGAAACCGGCGCAAAAAAATGCAAAGGACTTTCGGTTCTAAAGGAGCGTTTCGGAGCGATTTTATGAATGAATAAATTTGAGGACAAAAAAATAATAAAAAGGATTAAAAACTTAGATTTTAAGAAATTAAAGCTCTAAAACTTAGATTTAACGAATTTGATGTCTAAAAAACTCAAATTTCAATAAATGGGTATTAAAAACTTATATTCATGAAAATTATAATTTATAATCCCCAGGTTTAATGAATATAAAATTTAAATTCTCCTAAATAGGAAATGGCGATAAAAATGGCACTTTTAACCCCAAATGATTTGATAAATATTAATAGAAAACTTCAGGAAGCCGACTCTGTCGTGCAAAAAGTAACAGGGCTTGATATAAAAGGCGTCTGTCAAGCTCTCTACGGTACTTCCCCGCTCTCCGAAAAAGTAGGTATCGTGCCTGTAACTTCAGGAAATGGGATAATAGGAAACTTTTCTGCTTCCCTGCATGCAATTACGCAGTATTTCGGATTTGACAGTTTTGTTACGGATATGCCGGATGTTAGCGGCTATTATGAAGCTGTGCAGAACGGAGCCGAGATCATCCTTATGGCAGACGACCACACTTTCCTTGCCCATAACATCAAAAATGGAAAAATGGCCAATAATCAACCCTGCACAGGTGTAATTTATGCTGAGATCGCTTCCAGATACCTGAAAGCCGACTCAAAGGACGTACTTGTTATGGGGCTTGGAAAGGTAGGTTTTCCCGGAGCAGCCCAACTTGTGCAGAAAGGCTTCAGGGTTTACGGGTATGATCCTGATGCAAGACTCCTTAAGAGAGCTGTTTCAGACCTCGGGGTTATCCCACTCGATCCTGCAAATCCGAAAAAGTTTTCCATTATTTTCGAGGCGACCCCATGTGCAAACACGATTCCTGAAACCGTACTTTCGGAGAATTGCGTGCTTTCAACTCCAGGAATTCCCTGCGCAATTTCTGAAGAGCTTCGAAAGAAATACGACGTTCAACTTGTAGCTGAGCCCCTTGGAATAGGAACGGCATCAATGCTGTATTCTGTGCTTTAATACCTTAATTTCGCTTGGCAGCCGGTTGCAGCATTTCGGCAGTCTGCTGCCCTTTTCGCTATTAATTAGTTTAAACCCTATGTATTATTGTTTTTAATTCTAAGCGTTTTGGATATTCCTTCCACAACAAAATTTTTTATTTTATCGTTTGTTTAACCAGTACTTACTTATATGTAAGTAACTATCTTCTGTATTGAGGATATATTCAAAATGGATTTCTAATAACCCAAATAAGAGCTAATCAGCACCTTCGGTGCGCACTGAAGGGAGTATTTTATGAGTAGTGGTTATGAACAAATTTATGAAAGCCTCATACCCAAATTGAGAAAATGCGATTTTTTAGAAGTTGCCGAACGGCTTGGCCTGTCTCTTCAGCCGGACGGTGCTCTATCTGTCAATTTTCTTGGCCGAGAGTATGAGATAAGTTCTCACGGTATTAATCCGACAGACGGTAAGCCGGTTGATGTCAACAATCTCAGTGTTCTGGCTTACTATTCATTGTCCAAAGGTGTGGGTGAACCTGCATTTTCATATGTGCCTATTTCTAATTTTGCCGGCAAAGGAATAACATCCGGCACAAATACAAAATGGATGACTGATCCGCTTGGTAAAACATTCAGTGAAGATTATGCAACATTCAGTGAAACCATGTGCAAATTAGGTGGGGTTTTTAATGGCAAGCTGAAATCGGGCGGCTATTCATGGCTTCTGAAAGCATTGCCTAAAATCCTTCTCCAAATCGTTTATTATGATGGAGACGATGAATTTCCTTGTGAAGTTCAGGTTCTGTTTGATAAAAATGCTTCATGCTTTCTGGAATTTGAATGTCTGGCTTTTTTAGAGGGATGCCTTATAAGAGCGATGATTATGACAACCAAAACAGAAGATACAACCGGGTGGGTGTGATACAACCGGATGGGTGTGATACAACCGGATAGTGTAATACTTGTGTATATAATGTGAAATGCAAGATGTTTCTCATCTAATAAATCGGAGAACTAAGTTTATATGAATAAAAACACTATTCAATTAACTTATTAACGAGTATAAATGTTTTTTATGAATAGATATGAACGAGACTAATCAGCAAATACTATATTACGCAAGGAATTTTTTGCAATGTCGGGGTTATAATGGATTTAGTTACAAAGATATTTCTCAGAAACTGGGAATAAAGAATGCAGCAATTCATAATTATTACCCCAAAAAAGAGGATCTAGTTGCAGCTTTGCTCGAAGACAGCAGAAAGAATTTAGCTGCAAATATTGCTCAAATAGTGGAATCTGGAGGCTCAGCCCGTGACCAGCTTCAATACTACTTTGATTACGCACTGAAAGAGTTTGATGAAGGCAAAAGAATCTGCCCTCCAGGCTCGGTAATTCTCGATTTTGAAGAACTTCCGGAGAAAGTTAAAAAACAAAACCTTTTGTTGATGGATGACATCCTGACCTGGATTTCCAGAGTTCTTAAAGTGGGTCTGGAACAGGGGGAGTTTAATTTCTCTGGTTCTGTAGAAGCACGTGCAGAATTAGTAGCTGAAGCCTTGATGGGTGCCAGACAATTCTCCAGTATAAGAGGAAGAAAAACGCTTGTTAGATCTATTTCTCTAATTAAAGCTGACCTTGGGTGGAAGGACTGATTTTTTCCTAACCGGCACTTACTTATATGTAAGTAAGTATATTCTACTATTACAATCGATCTATTGCTTAATCGATCTATTGCTAAAAAAATTATGTTTGCTAAAAAATTAGGTTTTCTGGCATAACTTCTGTGGAGATGCTTCAATGCCCATTATGAGTATTATTTCATGCAAGATAATGCAGGACGAAATTATCTGGATTCTTGAAAATGACTCTTCCATTGATGAAGTCCTCGTAGTTGATAATGAAAATATTCGGGAATTTGTAGAAAAGCTGGATAAAGTAAACCTTCATTATAAAGTTTTCTCTCTGGAAGACATTTCCTCACTTCCCGAAATCAAAAGCGAATGCAAGAAATATACGGTTCTGATTCATCTGATGGAACTGGGTCTTCATAGAAGTCCTAAAGAGTTGAAAATTAAGGTATATGAGACTATACAGACTCTTGCTCCTTTTTCATCTGGGATTTTGCTCTTTTACGGTTTATGTGGTAATGTACTGGGGGACGTTGAAAAAGATTTCCAACGTAGCTCAATCTCGTGTCCGGTCCGTATTCTTAAAGACAAAGATCACAGGATTGTAGATGACTGCATAGGGGCTACTGTGGGGGGAGTCCAGAACTATCTAAGGATACTTAAAAGTGTTAGTGATGCTGGAACATACCTTTTTACTCCCATGTACAGCAAAGGCTGGAGGGAAATACTCGACCTGAATAAGCTAAACAAAGATCCAGCCAAAGCATTGAAATTAATGAAAAAAACCCACGAAATGATTGGTTACAAAAGAGTCGCCAAGATTAATACCGGCCTTAAATATACTGAAAATTTTGACGCTTCTATTCGGGAATTTGCAGATTTGTTTGATTTCGAAATTTTGGAATTCGATGATGGTAATCAGGAAATTTTTAAAGATTGCTATAACGAACTCAAAATGGAGATTTAGGAAAAATCAAAATGTTGAAAAATTTTAAAATTTTATATTTGTAATTGAATGGTGAGCAGATGCCTGTACTTAGCATAATTGCCTGTGAAATGCTTGAAGACGAACTGGCATATGTCCTCTCAGAAGACCATGACTTAAATCAATTGATTGTAGTTGAAAACAGGCAAAGTATCAGGTTTGTTCGAAAGCTTAAATCCATAAATTGCCAGCCAAAACTTTTTCCTCTGGAAAAAGTACCTATTTTTTTAAAAGAGGCAAATAACTCTGTATATAACTCTGTATATAACTCTGTATATAACTCTGTATATAACTCTGTATATAACTCTGTATATAACTCTGTATCTGTGAATATTTCGAAACTTTTTTTGAAATTTCCGTTTTTTAAGAAAATACCTCATAATACCGGAGGAAAGAGTAAAGAAAAGAACGGGGAAAAGCCTATTGTCGTTGTAAATACTCTGAAGCTTGGTCTGCACGCAGATAGTGAACTCTTAAGGTCTGAAATCTACCAGAATATCAGGAAAATGGCAGCTTTTTCAGATGGTATTCTTATTTTCTATGGAAATTGTGGGCACTCTTTAAGGAACACGGTAGCGGATTTTAAAGATCTTCCCTGCTCTCTTTATTTTCTCAAAGATGAAAAAGGAGAGATTGTGGATGACTGTATCAGCGTAGCTCTTGGGGGCAATGATAATTATGCTGAAGTTATGCAGAGCGGGAAAGGTATAGGTATGATATACTTGACTCCTATGTGGGCTTCCAGCTGGAAAGAAATGAGAATGGAGTCCAACAACACTTCTGACTTTAATGACAGTTTTTTGAAAAAGCATTATAAAAGGGTCGTCAAAATCAGTAATGAGATTTCTATGGGAAGTGAATTCAATAAAAATGTCTTAAATTATGCCCGGACTTTTGATATGAGTATTACTGAAATGGAAGGCAGTATGGAAATAGCAAGTAAGTCCTATCTAAGTGCCAAAAATGATGTCTGCAAAAAAGCAGTGTCAGATTAAAAACAATTGAAGTGGTATGCTGAAAATAAAAGAAGGAAAAACAAAATCCTGAAGACAAATCCTGAAGACAAATCCTGAAGACAAATCCTGAAGACAAATCCTAAAGACAAATCCCAAAGACAAATCCCGTTAGACTCTCAATTTTTTCTATAAAGTCCCAGGGTACTTAGAGTCAGTGCAGTGGCATTGATATCATCGTCTTTATTTCCCCAGGCTCCGTTTTCGTGGACATTTTCAAGGAGCCAGTGGACTGAATCTTCAACTTCATCTTTAAAACCTGCAAGAAGCAGGGCCTGGATTGCAAGATTGCTTGTGGAAATATGTTTCCAGCCACCGTCCGGCTCTTTTTTTGAAAGGATCCATCTGGCTTTTTCCTGGATAAAAGTCTCAAACGTTCTGGTTTTTGCCAGATTATCCTGCTTTTTGAGAGCTGTAATTATGAGGGATGTGGTGCCGACCTGTTCCCAGGCAGGGCAATAGTTTTCGGATAGCCAGTTGCATCCGTCTTTATCCCGAGTTCCCATGTCTGCAAGAGCTGCAATGGCGTAGGCTGTATCGTAAACGTCCCCATTCCAGGAATTTTCTTTTTTTCTGGCAAGCAGCCATCTTGCTGAAGCCATGAATACGATTCCTTCTGTTGAAAGGGCTGAGCAGGCCCTTGCGGTGTCCCTGATTGAAGAGTTCCAGGAACCGTTATTATCCTGTTCAAGAATCAGGCGGGTTATGTAAGGGTTTGGGAGTGCCCAGAGGGCGTGTGCGGATAAGGTACTTGAAAGTTCCTTTACGGACTGAATTTGCTGGGCAGAGAGCCATTCAAAACTGTTTTTCACAATATCGAGTTCCAGGTTGCTTGACATTTTATTGTGCTTTTCAGGCTTCATATATTAATACCTGACTGCATAATCCTTTACTCAATTTCTAAACTTTCTTTCTTAGGTATTGCACAGAATGATAAATTATATCTAAAATTACGCATTATTATGCATAATGGTGCGCCCAAGGAAACGAAAATTGGTGAATTTCGAGCATCAAATGAGGCACTTCAAACCTGGGGATTTAGAAGAGGATAATTTAGAAAAGGATTCTCTGAAAGAAGTAATCCTGACAGTTGATGAACTTGAAACCATGAGATTAAGTTTCCTGGAAAATTTATCCCAAACAGAGGGTGCAACTTGCATGGATATTCACCAATCTACTTTCCAGAGGACACTTAAAAGAGCACTTGTAAAGATAACCGAAGCACTTGTTTATGGAAAATCAGTACGAATCGAAGGAGGAGACTATAGGATGCCAGGAGGAGACGGTAGTGGTCCTGAAGGTAGGGGACCTGGAATGGGCATAGGTGGAGGAGGCAATGGAAGGTGCAGTAACCGTGGAAAAGGTTCTGGAGGTCCCGAAGGAATGTGCATATGCCCTGAATGCGGATATGAGTTGCCTCATAAACCGGGTGTTCCCTGCATTGAGGTCAAGTGTGAAAAGTGTGGCACTCCAATGGTCAGGAAGTGACTTTTGAAGCGGACAAAAATAAGAGAATTGAAAGAAATAGCTTCCCGGATAATATTTTTTGAATCGAATCAAGATTTAAAATAATTATCTGGGTGGAAGTCTTTTTGCCAGATCTTGGTCAACTGAGGGAATGACATATTCGTTTTTATCGACACCTCTTAGTTTGGCAATAATTTCGTTGTCATTTTCCTCTTCTTCGACCTGCTCTTCAACGTACCATTGCAGGAAAGAAGCTGTAGCTTCATCCTTTTCAGCATGGGCAAGCTCTACCAGTTCATGAATTGAGCGAGTGATGAACTGTTCATGCTTCAATGTCTGCTGGAACATATTCATAGCTGTTCCGAATTCCATAGGTGGCTCTTTGATCTCCTTAAGTTTAACCCTCCCACCCTGGTTGTTTACGTAATCAAAGAGCTTCATTGCATGAATGTTTTCTTCTTCAACCTGGACTCTAAACCAGTGGGCAAAGCCCGTAAGCCCAACTGATGAACTATAAGCTGACATCGCAAGGTACAGATAAGACGAGTACAGTTCTTTATTGATCTGTTCATTCAGTGCTTCTTCCATCTTTTCACTCAGCATTGATTTCCCCCCATTCCTTTTTTGAAAAATTTTCCTCCGGCTTTTCATTGCGTCTCTTCGTATACGATATTTTCTGAGACTTTTTTATCCCTTTTACCGTAACTGAAGACTCTTTCAGGTTTAAATCTCGCACGTACGACAAGTACCGGGACCTTTGCATGCCTTACAACTTTTTCTGATACGCTTCCAAGCAT
The DNA here is from genome assembly GCF_000969945.1 of Methanosarcina sp. Kolksee. Lineage (NCBI taxonomy): Archaea > Methanobacteriati > Methanobacteriota > Methanomicrobia > Methanosarcinales > Methanosarcinaceae > Methanosarcina > Methanosarcina sp. Kolksee. The sequence continues at coordinate 4,279,751 of NZ_CP009524.1, read as the reverse complement.
AAAACGTTCAGTCCCGCTTTTTCCAGTAGACCCTATGACAATCATGTCAACTTTATGATTCTCAGCAAAATCCAGGATTTTTTCAGCCGGATTTCCTTTAAGCAGTATGGGTGCAGCTTCTATTCCGGCAGCTTTTGCATTTTCTTCTATGAGACTTATTGCTTCACTACCAATTATCTCAAACTCTGCGTAGACATTTTTTACCGACGTTTCATCCATCAGAATTGAGTCAAGAAAAGTTACATCGATGACATATACAGCATAGACCTTTGCCCCACTGTTCTTCGCAATTTCTATCCCGAAATCCGCTACGTTTTCAGAAGCTTTTGAGCCGTCAGTAGCGATCAGAATTCGTTTTTGCGGTTTGGATTCAAGTTCACTGCTTTCCTCTATACCTACTCCCCCCGTACTTACTTTCCTCTGTACTTACTCCCCTCATCCGTACTTACTTTCCTCTGTACTTACTCCCCTCATCCGTACTTACTTTCCTCTATACTTACTCCTCTTAGAGTACGGATCTATTAATTAGATCTATTAGATCTATTATTATTGAGACAATACCGGAATTCATCTTATTGTTTACTAATTTATATTTTTAAATTGCTTTCATGATCGGAAACTTGATTATTCAAAAGATCAGTTCCAGGATAAGCTTCAAAATAAAAAAATTTGAATTTGAGATCGACTCACTAAAAAGATTAGATTATCTAAGTTGGCTAGATTGCCAAGTTGGCTAGATCGTTTAATTTAGGAGTGTCTAAGGCTCATTCCCGCGACTTTATTTTTGGGATACAGCCGTCAACTCTCTTATAATACCTTCACTGATAATGTTTTTGCATTTTCGAGTATATACTAGATTGTCAAGTTTTGTTCGGAAGCTGTAAATGCTACAGAAACCGTTTGACTTTGCTCTGAAACTCCGAGTATAAGGTTCTTTGAAGAAGTTTCAAAGGTAAAACTTGAAACGGTGGACGCGAGACACGAATCTTTATTCGTGGGAGCTGTCACCTACTCAGAACTGGTTATTCCTGTATCAATTTTTTCTCACTTTTATGCCGTTCTCGAACAACCAGAACCGGAATTTTTGCATGCCTTATAACTTTTTCAGATACGCTTCCAAGTAGTACGCGCTCATATCCACTTTTCCCAAGCGAACCCATTATGATCATATCGATATTATTATCCTCTGCAAAAGTGACAATTTTCTCAGCCGGATTACCTCTAAGCACCCTGACTTCCACTTCCACTCCTGCAGCTTTTCCAATCTTTTCTATATAAGAGGTTGCTTCACGGCCTTCTTTTTCAAATTCTTCAAGTACTTTGTCTGACCAGATTTTATCCAGTGGAACTGAGCGATAAGGTGTCGTGTCGATGACATAAACAGCATATATTTTTGCTCCACTGCACCCAACCATTTCGATTCCAAAATCTGCGGCTTCGTTTGCAGTTTCTGAGCCATCGGTAGCGATTATTATCTGCCTTCTCGGTTTAGATTTAATTTCAATATCTCCTTCCATAATTACCCCTCATGTTCTCTATTTGTGTTTCTGAATTTGTATTCTCACATTCCGGATTCCCATCCTTTTTACAGGTTTGAGACTTTTCAGTATGTTCAAATACACAGGCCGCAATCAGAATCCTTCAAACTTGCATTCGATGTTCTGACCACCACATTTTACCCTCTATCTGAATATTGATGTGTTCATATTAATAATTTTCATTCAATTGTTTCCCAAAGAAAAGAAAGAGTTGTCTATGAAGGCAAAAAGTATATACATTGGAATATAATTACTAAAGAGGAGGGCAGATCTTGAGAAAATTGGGAACCAGGCCTACTCAAGTATTATTTTTAAGAAATTTCTTTTTAATATTCTTTATTACGATTTTCGCCTTCGGGAGCGGCTGTATTAAAAGTTTTGAAGAAGAAAGCTACTACAATGTTAGGGATATGGACATCTCAGCAGACCGTATAGGAGCGGCTTTCATAGACCTGAACGTCACAACGTATGTCGAAAAAGTTCAGGGGGACAGTGCGAAGAACACCTCGCTTCTCCTTAAAGCCTATAGCCGGGAAAGCGGGCTGCTTGAAACTCAGAAGAAGATAGAACTCGGAGTGCTAAAGAAAGGAACTACGAAATCAGTGAGTCAGGTCCTGACACTTTCGAAAGCTGGAGGATACGATCTTCAGAGTGTCCTTTTTGAGGACGATGTGCAGAAAGGCAATGGCAAAATCAAAGTTTACAACCTGGATGCTCTGCCTGCCGATGTACAGGAAACAGGTCTTGGGATTCCCGAAATGGATTTCCGGGTGAAAAAAGTGGAAGACGGAAAAGTCCTTGTTGAAAATGATATCTATCTGACAAATGAAGGTAGGGAAACCAGCAAAGATTTTCGTATGCTTGTTAAGGTCCGTGAAATGGATGCCGGACTGCTTGCGGATAAAGTCTGGGCGCACACAGGAGAAATCAAACCTGAAGCCACAGTTATCCAGACTGTCAATCTGACAATGCCTGACAAATACAATTACGTTGTAGAAGTCCTGATCTGGAACAATGATACTATTGTCGAGCGTGGAGAAGACTATATTCAGCTCAACCCCATAGTCGAGGTTAAAGATAAAAGTACCACTAAAGCTCGGGAAATTCAGACAAGTGAATTTGAAAATTTGGTGGAAGCCGAAGAAATTCCTGAAGAGGGATATACAAGTGAAAAAGAAGCTGCACCAGGATTCAGCTTATTTTTATCCGCGGTCCTGTTCTGTTCGGCAGTAATTCTGAGGAGGCGGTTTGCATGAGTGAAAACTTAGACATGAAACCAGAGCCAAAAGCGGAAAAAGTGTCAGATATGAGGGAGAATTTCAAAAAAGGGGCCTTCCTTATTTCAATGCTGCTTCTTCTTGTAGCCACTTTCCAGCTCTATTTCTCCATAGAGAGGATAATTGAAATCTGGTTTGAGTATCAATATATTCCAATTTTCAGGGCGGTTTACAACTTCCTTGTCTTGATTGCAAGTCTGTACATCATCAGGCTGTACATTGTAAAGCGCTGAAAGAAAATACTGGAAAAAGAAAATACTGGAAAAAGAAAATACTGAATCAATAAAATGCTGGATAAGTTTGAAAATTAAAAACTGCTAATTGAGAGAGGTCTGAAAGGAGAGGTTTGAAGGTTTGAAATCTCAGGCCTCTTCAATCAGCTTTTTTACGGTTTCAAGCACTAAGACGGCATCTCCTCTTTTTACGTCAACTTCATTGCCTGTACAAAAATCCAGAACGGATTTTTTCTTTTCTTCCGGGATCAGTCCCCTTTTCGCCCCTTCTTTTACAAGCCCGAAATAGCTCCGGTCGGGGTAATAAGTGTCAATTGCAAGTTTCAGAAGACCATCATGTTCTTCCTCACTCACAAGTCCTGATGCGAGTGCGGCTTTCAGCGTTTCTCTTATATTGACAAGAGGCACGGAAATGGGCTCGAATGTGTCAGGATTTGTGCTTACTGCAACTTCATCATCGGATTCAATTACACCGTCTCTATACCATTCGTAAACCTTTCCTACACCTATCATCCCATGGGTGTCCAGTTCCGAAGCTCTGAGGGCTCCCATGCTTGCGCCTCCTACTACTTTTACTCCTGAATTAAGCGCAGATAGAATCTCCCTGTGCCCTACAGCCGCCCTGTCAAAAAAGATGCCATCTATTATTCCTATAACCTTATACCCTTCCTGGACGAATTTTTCAAGCTGGAATCTGCGTACAGGAGGCTGGTAATTTGCCTTGAGGATTTTTCTTGCGTCCTCATGGCTGATGCTGTTGCCTGTAAAGATTACCGCTTTTGTTTTCATCGTCTCTTCCATGGCTTTTCATTTTTGTTTCTGGAGAATTCTTTCTTCCTTTGAGAACCGATCCTTTTTCCTTTCCGATCTCTGTCAATAGTGAAAAGTTCGAATCCGGGAATTATTACTCGGATAACCGGCACTTTAATCTCCTCTCTTGAGAGGTCTACCACCAGCACTCTTTCGGCAAGGCCCTTAAGTTTTTCGAGGATCACATCGATATTTTCTGCAGGGCTTTTTCTGGACAGGTCCTGCACTTCAGAAAGAGAAATTTTTTCTCCTTCTTCGAACCAGAACCGGTTCAAACGTTTCATGCGGTCGTATCCTACACTTCGAATAAAGCCTTCTCTATCCGTATCTTCCCTTGCTCCCTGGATTTGAACTACTCGCGACTGGGCAGCTTCGGTTATGGCCCGTGAAACTGCAATTTCGGGTTTCAGGTGGGAGCCTGCCCCCATGACAAGAAGCGCAGGATCTTTGAGTTTTACGTCGTCAGTTACCGCAATTACTGTCGGAATGCCGGTATCGCTCGGAACCAGCCAGATTTTGAGCTCTATTCCTGCATCTTTAAATTTGCTGGCAAGTTCGTACAAATATCCGTTTTCCTCAGTCAGCACGATTTCTTTTCCGAGATTGCGGGAAAACTGTGCTATGCTGATTGCATCCCTTTCTATAACCTCGAGCATTCCGTGGAGAATAGCTTCTTCAATCACGTTTCCGGACGCCAGCCCATTGGTATTGCTCAGGAAGAGTTTCTGGCATTGTCCGGGCGAGTCGTACGGATGGTAAACCGAGTTAGAGCTTACGAGCACTTCTTCATTGTTCATCAAATCGTATGCTTCAACCCATTCAAGCAAAGACTGGGGTAGATAAGGCTGGGGTAGCAGTAGTGTTTCCGGGTCGAGCACTGTGCATCTTTCTGTGGCTCTGATATAGGATTCCACAAAAGCCGGGGCGGAAATCTCACCTTTAATATTTGCGTTCAGGCCAGGCCTTTCTGCAAGGCAGCGCTCAAAGCTCTCCATTATCGCTGAAATTCGGGCCCGCTGCTCGGTTGAGCCCTTGCCTGAGTATATACTGATCGCTCCCTTTGCGGCACTGGGGCGGATTGCCGAAAAAATAGGGATTCCGAGCCGATCAAGGTTTGTAATATCTGCAATTCGGGTAACTCCTATCTTTTTTACCTCATCTTTAGTGTTTTCCAGGGTTGTGGCTTCGTCATATACTCGCTGTGTACCTTCGAGATATGAGATCGATCTGTCAAGTTTTATTTCAGGCATAATTAGAAACCTTCCGTCTCTTGTTATATATTTTTTGATTTTTCGGGTATAGAGTCTTTTCAGGGGATTTTATGTAATTTCTCTTAAAGACTTTGGAAAGATAAACGTAATGCAAACACGGCGCAAACATACTGCAAATTTAATACAATGCTGCGGACATCTGCAAGCATCTATGAACCTAATACAAATAGAGTACAAACAGAATAATTCTATATATTGAAGGATCTATAAGTATGTAAGAGGGCTTATAAGGGGGTTTTGTCCGATGAGTATCAAAAAATTGTTTCTGGAAGAGAATGTAGGAGGCTTTGATCTCCTGTTTCGAACTATGTATGGGGTACTTTCAACTCTTGCACTGTCAACAGGTCTTGTAAAAAGATTTCCCTGGAAGTGGATTGTTGTAGTGATGGCTTTTACGGGGCTTTGCAGTTCAATTCTGAGGCACTGCACTCTCTATTCCATTCTTGGGATCAGTACCGCAAAGAAAAAGGAAGCTTCTATACAGGAAGCTTGTCAATAAACAGTACTTCAGGAGATATTAATTCTCCATTTTATTTTTCAACAAATACCAATATCAAAATTAAATTTCTAAGTTCAGATCGGTTTTTCTCAGAATTCTATACAATGTTTGCTTTTTCTCTAAGTTTTAAATTTTCATTCATGCGTCTTCGGTTAAGTGAGAAATCATGACAAATTGAGTTAATCTTCTCACATCTCATATATCTTTATAAATTAAAAGCTGGAAAAGGATATCGATTTCATGTAAATCGTCCAAAATTTAAGGCCGGTTTCCAGTGCAAAATCGATAGCTTTCAGGCAAGAAAATTCCTTAACCGATGTTTTCAACATTTTTTTACTGACTTTTCGAATAGGCTCTTACATGCTTATTCTGATATTTTTGCAATGAATCTTTAAGATCGTCTTAAGACGATTTACGATAACATTTTATTGTAAGTATACTCAGAGTTATGAATAAATATGGGATGATAGCTTCCAGTAACGATATAGTGCTTGTAGTTATAACAATAAAAATAGGATCAGTAAACCAGAAACTATTATGCCATGATTTGTTGTAAATATCGTAATGCCAAAAACTGTTATACATATTATATATGTTATATAAGAACAACGGGACAAAGAAAGCAATAAACAATTTCAGGTAGTTCGATTTTTTCATCAAATGGTGGCAATCCTTTCTTTTCACCCTACCGAATAGATATAAAATAGCTAATATTACTAAGGCGCCAATTACAATGTATATAACAGGTATCCCATATACTGTTACAACATGACTAGAAACCGTTTTTTCTGCAGCACTAGAGCCATAGATTGCAGTTTCATTATTCATGCTGCTTTATACGTTACTAAAAGTTAAGTATTTTTTTAAGTGCCACATGCTTATATGGTGATGATCTGCATTCTGATTACTATGTTTTGAGATTACTGTACAAAGGTTAAAACATGTAATCTAAGTAAATGATATGGGTGATTTTTATTGAAGTCAATATATGGTTTAATTTTTCTTTTTGGAGTTTTATGTCTTATCTTCGGAACATTAGATTTTATATCTCTACGTGATGGTCGATTATTAGCATCATCCTGGATTTTGGGCGTTTTTCTTATAGGATACGTAATAAAACAACAGAAGAAAGATAAAGGCTCTTAAGCACAAAGTGATGCATTGAAGGCCATAATACCTGATTGTTTCTCATGTGTTTTTGGCTAATTGAGGAATTGTGATAAATTGTCTCCATTTCCACAACATTTGTCAAATATTTCTCTAAATTATGAGGTGGAATAGAGAACCGATTTCATATAAACAGGCCAAAATTTAAAGCCGACCTCTAATGCAAAATCGATAGCTTTCAGGTATGAGAATTTCTTAACCGATGACCAATGATTCCACATTAATAAGAACTATTTTCCTGGTCAGAAGACCGATTAATTACTCTAAATTGGAAATTTAACAGCATAATTCTAAGTTTTGAGACAGGCTCATAAGTTAAAATTATTCTTTTAGCTAACGTCCTCTCAGCTAAAAATAACTCTTTTAAAAAGGGATTCTTCCAGTTAAATATAATTTACTGGATAAAAATAATTTTTTCAGTTAAAAACAACTTTCCTTCAAAACATCCTTTCCAGAGCTTCCCTGCCAGTCATTCCGGGTTCGACCCCGAGTTCCCTGGCAAACTGGGTTACTTCAACGACCTGGGCTTTGAGCATATCTTCAAAACTCTGTACGCCTTTAACCTTCGCTGCCGTGTCCCCAAGTGCCTCTGCAGCATTTACATTCAGGTATCCGCACATCAGAAAGCCTTTCTCTGCCCTTATAACCAGAAGAGGGTATTTTTGCATCTCAAAGCGGAGGCCAAGAGCACACCCTTTTTCAAGCTGAACCTGTTCAATAAGCATATTTTTCAGAATAGTTTTAAACCAGATTAACTTTTTGGACTACCTGATAAAACCATATAAAGATGTCTTTGAAAAATCCAGAGGATTTACTGACTTCTACGGCTTTTCCGGCAGCTCCGGTTTTATTTACGGTTGCATTGGTTTTGTTTTCTGCGTTCTGCTCAATGATTCTTTCTCTTTCCTGCATCTCGGCTTTGTAGGTTTCATTTTCAGAAATCCAGAGAGTTATATTTTTTTCCGAGCTGAAAGTGCCTTTAAGAACTGTGGTGTTGTTCTCATATTCCTGACTTTTGCTATTTAGCCCTTCTGTCCTTTCGACATCAAAGCCGGCAGGCAGGTTGATTGTGACACTCGATGTCGGGGTGCCCATCAGCCAGATATTCGCTTCCCGATCAATAGGTTTCTCAAAAATATAACTTACAGTTGCAGAATTAGTAATTGATGAGGTTTTTTGAATCTTGCCCAGAGCTTCTGTTGAGAGTACGAAGTCAACATCTGTTACTTTAACTGGCTCTGAAGTGCCATTGAGTTTCACATCAGGTTTTGTTTTTATAGATTCTTCCATTTTATCTCTGAGAATAGATCCTGCTTTCAGGATTTCCCATGCATTAACAAATCTATCACTGTTTCCTGCTTCCAGGTCTATGAAACTCCTGAAGACAATAGATTCATTGCCCGTAATTTGTTCTTGATATTCCCAGGTCATTCCTCCCCTTTCCAGCGTAATATTATTGCTGGGTACAAAGGCAGCGGTACAGGGCTCTGCCAGAAAGGCAGGCATAAAAAGGGTTATTATCAGAAAACCGGTTAAAAAAAGATTGTATCCTTTCAAGGCGCTCAACTCATGTTTTTTTAGTTTTTTAGTTTTCTGGCTTTTTGCTAACCTCTACTCTCTTCATCTTTTTAGTCCCGGTTCATTTTCAATTTATTTACAACTTATTCACAACTTATTCACAACTTATTCTAATTTATTCTCTATCTAGTTTTCTCTCTATTTTCAATTTCATTTTCTCTTCATTTTTCGGGTTTTACTTTGTTGTAACCTCGCAGCCGTCCTGGGTTATTATTATAGTGTGTTCTGCCTGGGCTACAAGCCCTCCTGAACTTTCGAGAAGTACAGGATAAGAGTGAATAATTCCTGTCTTTTCGAGCTGGAGTAATACGAAATCCAGTTTATCGGATTCAAGCCAGCGCTTTGCAAAAGGCAATTCCCTGTATTCTTCAACCTGTTTCAGGACATTCCGGACTGCAGGCAAACGGACAGGTTTTTTCCTTATAAGGCTGTATATCTCGGCCCAGTTTCCGTCATGGACAGCACCGCCTCCGTCCGTTGCAAAGGGCTCGATAGCGAGCACGTCTCCTTCTTTTAGAATCACTCCCCCTTCCACATGTCGGTTGGGGACTGCAGGATCATCGTGGGCTTCATACTGGGAAAGCCCGTGACCTGTCAGGTTCATTATCGGGTTCAGTCCGTAACCGCGAATGCTGTTCTCGATTGCAGCTCCTAATTCCCCGGTAGAGATTCCTGGCTTTGCAAGGTCAATGGCTGCGGCAAGAGCCTCCTCTGCGGCTTTCGTAATGTCGGAATTTCCTGATAAGTCAACAGTTACGGCCGAGTCTGCAATATATCCGTCTACGTGGACCCCGAGGTCCAGTTTAACCATATCCTTCCCAAAAACGTCAGTATCGCCTATCTTAGGGGTTGCATGTGCAGCCTCCTGGTTTCTTGAAATATTGCATGGGAAAGCAGGCTTGCCTCCTAGCTCTATAGTCCGGTTTTCCACAAAATCTGCAACTTGCAGCAGAGTGTTTCCTACCTTGACCATTTCCACGGCTTCGGCCCTGACAATTTTCAGAATCCTGCCTGCTTCCCTATATTTCTCAAGGATATCTTGCTTATTGTGCACATTATCGGTCATATTACCCCTTGTGAATATTGTTATTGTAATTTATTGGAGTTTTATTGAAATCTTGTTGAAATCTTATTAGAATTATTGATAAATTGTAATTTTACTGAAACATACTTGAATTATTAAAGTCTTATTGCAATTTTATCTGAAAGTACTGGAACTTTAACAGCTTTCCTGAGTGTGTTGTGGATAATCTTTTCTTTTAACAGACTATCTTCGATTTGAGCAAATTAAATATTGTCATTTAAATATAAATATATAACAAATCCTTTCAATTGTAATTCTTTTATACTACAAATCTCTTTTCCAGCCCTGTAAAGTTCTGACATCCATTTTCGGTGACCAGGACCATATCCTCAATTCGTATTCCACCGATTTCAGGGTAGTACAGGCCAGGCTCGAGAGTGATCACATTGCCTACCTCAAGTAAAACCCCATTTTCTCCGACTCCTGGGAGTTCATGTATGTCGAGCCCTACCCCATGTCCTGTTGAGTGGATAAAACCTACCTTTGCACCACTTCGGTATGTGTCATAACCTTGCGCTTCGAAGAAATCGCAGACAGCATTATGCACATCAGATGCCTTTACTCCTGGCTTAACCATTTCAAAGCCTTTTTTCTGGGCTGCAAGTACAGTTTCATACATCTTTTTGAGCTCTTCCGAAGCTTTTCCATGCAGGACTGTGCGCGTCATGTCCGCAAAATATCGTTTTTTCTTGCTTCTCGGGAAAATGTCCAGGATAATTGGGGCGTTTGCCCTCAGAGGGCCGTCAGTCGTTCCATGGGGATTTGCTGTATCCTTGCCACATGAAACAATAGTTTCTTCTGCCTCGCATCCATAGTCCAGAAGGGTATGATCTATAACCGAAAGCACTGTAGCTCCTGTCAGTACTTCCCCTGAGTGATAGAGAAGGCCGTCCCTTTCTTCTGCTTCTGATATCAAGGCTATAGCGGCTTCCATAGCCTTTTCTCCGGCCATCTGGGCATACTTTATGGCTTCAAGTTCTTCCGGCCTCTTCAAACTCCTGATTTTTCGAAACGGGCTTTTTATTGGGACTACGGAAAAGCCCGCTTCTTTAAGGTAATTTGATTCAAATACCGGGAAATCGTATGGCACTGCGACTTTCTTAATTCCTTCTCTCGCAAGCAGCTCGGATATGCAGGCTGCATAGGCAATAGATGGATCTTTTTTCTCCTTCATCTTCTCTCTGTAACCCAGATCCTGCAATGTTTTTATTGTCGAAACCCTTGACTCGATCTCAGCTCTCCCTTTTTCCATATCCGAAATAAAAAGTATCTCTTTTCCTTCGTCGGTTTGCAGGTATGCAAAATCGTCGGAAGCCAGGAAGCGGGTTACGTAATAAATATCTGAATTGTGAAGATTCCCTGTCATAAGATAGGCATCGGTGCCTGCCTCTTCAAGGGCCTTCTTTATACTGAACTCTGGTTCGGTCATGAAGGGTAATTCTAGCTTTGTGCATAAAGGTCTTATTGTCAGAGCTTTTTTCCTTCCATCCGTAAGATTTCTTCTTTAATTTCATATTTCAGAACAAAAAGCTCCTCAAGCATCCCAAAATAACGATTAAGAGAGGCTGTCATTTCATCCGAAAACCTGAGAAAACACACATATTTTCTTCTCCCCAGCTCATTTACCCAGGCTTTATTCTCAGTTTCTCCTTTTTCGATTTTCCAGAAAAGCTCGGTAGCGCAGCCAAGAATTCTTCGAATGCTTGAGGTCAGTTCCTTTCGAATTTTTTCCTTTTTAAACTCCATGTAGTCTCTGGAAATATCAGGCTGCAACAGTGCGTTTCTATGGATCCAGTAATCGCCGTGGTTAAGATGAGTTTCTACAATATCTGAAATTTTGAGGGCCAGCTCCTTCAGGTCTAAGTTTGATTCCCCGGGTTTTTTGTTATGAAATCTTAAGTTCTCAGGAAAAGCTGCATTTTCTGGAGAGTGTGCAGCTATTTCAATTTCTCTTTGAATCCATTCGGAGGTGAATTTTTTGGTAGCTTCAATAAAATCGAGGGTTTCAAGCTCCATTTTTTCCCTGGTAGTTTCGAATTTTTCCTGTATGGTATCCAGCTCTTCCTGAGTATCGTCAGACTTGACAGCTTCAATTTCCATCTTTCATTCTTCCAGCTCTACCTTTCCAACTCTATCTTTCCAACTCTACATTTTTTCGCAGTAATCACTAGTTCTATTTTTTTATATGTTACGTTTACTTTAAATACTGCTCGTATAATATGAGAATTTATATAAACTCAGATAAGTTTAATATACCTGTTAAGGCAAAAGAGAGCTTGTAAGAATCAAGGTGACCCTAATAAACTCTACTATTAGATGTGGAATGCCTATATCTTTTTTATTTATCCAGTTTACTGGTAAGGGTACAGAGTATGTGAAAAAAGAGGAAGTATTAAGAAAATGATAGAAGATATACTTTACTTTGGAAACTTAATTTTCTTTCTTTTTTTATGTGAGGTAACATTTCGGGTTGTGTTTAGCGTTATCCGAATATGCTTGAATAAAGGCGGAAGTCCCAAAGGCAACGAATACCACAGATTATATGAAGAAAGTATGGAATGGATGAGGCAAGGAAGTCGGAAACCTCACAGACGATGAATACTACAGATTATTTGAAGAAAGTATGGCATAGATTTAGAAACGACAAGCTCATAACTTTAAATAAATCGAATAAAAGGGTACAAAAAGTACTCCTTTTATGCTCGATCTCAAGGTTCTGCTTGAAGACGATATATTGAAATAATTAAAGACAGATTGAAATTTTATGAGTAAAAAACTGTCAAAGAAGCCATCAAAATCTATTTTTTATCCGGTTAAAAACGTGTCGGATTATTGCTATCTAGGGTATTAGGAGTCAAGATAACAAAGTGACACAAGAAAACAGGTCGATACCGGAAAAAAGGTCATCTTCTGGATGAAACGTATTTTGAGACTTTTGACCTGGAACGTATCTGCATAGACAAGGTGTTTTTTGTTGTCTATGATGAAGAATATGCGCTTGAGGACCATTTTTTTGACAAAGAACTCAGAGACCGTTTCATCCAGCACGTCAAACGTTCAAGGATAAAAAAAGGCAGGTTTGAACAGGTCCTCAGGAAAGAATCTGAGTACTCGGCCTGGGAGCTGCAGCTGCGCGGTTCAAGGACAATGTACTTCCATGTCAACGTGATTCATTATTTGCAAAGTCTGCACGACATCAGGCCAACAAACGTCATTTATGACGACAATTTTCTGCCTATTGACTCAAAGCTCACTGTCCTTGGCCTTGTGCAGGCCTTGCGGGACTTCACAGAGCAGGCCAGGGAATTCTACAAGGATCTTGTCATGCAGTACTGGGGCATAGAGCTGGAGCATGTCAGGGTTAAGCTCTCCCAGAGTGAGCTGCTCTTTGAGGTCTATCCTGCATCGGTTGATGATATTGCCAGGAAACTCTATGCAAAAGGCATCAGTTTCCGAAAATATAGGCGTGGATAACTGTACCGTCTAACCTTTAAAAAGAGCATGACATTCATCAGAATGTGATGCGTTTCGTTTCTTTTTATTGAATTTTTATTATCGACTTTTAAAATATAAAATTCAAAAACAGTATGAGGAGTTTCAGCGTAAAGATTAAGCAAATTTTGTTTAAACCATTTTTCGGGTATCTTGGTATCGAATTTTTATTATCTACGAGCCGATCCCAAAACTCAAAATTGGTTTCCATAATCTCAAATTATGAATGATTAATCAGGTTTCTTGCCATGAAAATATAATTAAGAAACTTTTATGGTTCTGTTGCAAAAATATTATGAATGAGATTTACTAAATTTAATTTTTCAGAATGTTTGATGTCCGAACTTTATGATATAATACGTTCGTATCCACAGTAAGGCTTTAGGATAAAAGCTGACATTCTGAAAAGAGTAAACAAAAATCAATAACTATTGAAAATAAACACTCGCATATCATTCAAAAATATTAGTATTTGTGCTATAATTGTGATTATTAGATTACTGTCTTCATAATTAAATTTAAATTTATGGGTTCTCTCTGGAGTTTATGATCATTAATTAATATTTGAATATCATCTCTTCCAGCCAATTCAAAAAAAGCTATATCCATCCATTCCTCGTATTCCTCAATCATTTTTCTATACAGATAAGCATTCGCTATTTTTAATATTATTCTTATTTCTATAAACAAGGGTATTTTGAGATTATTTTTCGAAAATCTTTTTTTGTCGTATTCTCTGTATACAGAGACACATTTTTCAAGTTCCCACGGCCAGTTTTCATCTTCAAATGAGCTAACAACCATCATCTCAATACAGCAACATTGGAAATCAGTTGAATATTTTTGAGTAAATCTGGAATAGTTTGTTATCCTGTCTTTCTCTTCAATAAAATAATTATATAAATAATAGAGAGCCAACATAGGGATTCTATTATCTACTTTACTTGTAGGAATCAAACATTCGTATTTTTCCAGCAATTCGTTTAAATTTGGAATTGGTTGATTTTCAATGATTCCGCTCTGTAATATTTCTAGAAACCCAGAAAGCCGTTTAATTGCCATCGCTGGTTCAAAATTTTCTGAAATGTGAACCCAGTATTGAGGGGCTACTTCTCCTTCAACAATTCCAGGTAAATCATATTTCCATGCAAATTCTTCAGTGTCTAGATTGTTTTGAATATGCACAAAATTAGTGAGAATATGATGAGTCAATCGAACTAAACCATTAAAGGTGAAATATGGTTCTTTTTCCCAAACGAATATGTCAGCTTCTGCAATATAAGGAATTTTTAATTGTTCCCTAATCGGTTTCAATTGATGTGCATATAGAGATCTTGTACTATATGCATTTTTTAAGGCTCTATTTAATTGAGATTTCCTTGTTGCATTTCTTACACCTTTTGCTTCTTTAAAAAAATAACTATCAGAAATGTACTTTTCACAAAAATCTACAAATCTTTTCTGCAACTTCAAATTTTGTGATTCAACTAGTACCTTTTGAATACCGTTTGCAACTTCTGGTTCTATCTGAAAAAAATAATCATTTAATTTTGTTCTTATTTTTGGATCATAATCATCCCAAGTCGGTTCAAAGTTCTCAAAATTTTGACTTAGCGATTCCAGACAAAAAACCAGCATTGAATATGATAAGTCTATATTATAATTAAGTACTTGCAAAGCATTATAAAAGTTTTCTAAACAGTTAATAAATGCTGAATATTCTTTCCTAGGTAACCCTACAACTTTATCCACGAAAGTCATAAAATATTGAATCTCATCCATGCTTCCACTTATATTGGATTGGAAAAATCGATATACAAATTTAGAAGGCAGAAATTGATCCCCAAATGTCTTAGGCTGGTTTCTACAATTTATTTCAACAGTGGGCCTATCATTTGAAAAAAAAGACTTTAGTCCAAAAAAAGAAAGAAGCTCGAACTGGTGAACAATTTCGTAGTCCCCAATCCTAACAATAGAACCAGGTCCCTCCATTTTTTCTATTTTGTTCACATAGCTTATTACAAACGAGGAAACCGATGTACTATATATCTCGACTGGTTCAAGAGTTGCAACACTTGTTTTTATAGGCTCCATCCATGAATAATTTGAATATGTAATTCCTTTTCCATCATAAGTACGAAGAGGGACATCTTTTTTAAAGAATTTTCCTGTAATTATTTGTAGCATAAGATCCCTTGAGACTTAAGGTGATTTATTTAGTGATGTATGAATGTTTTTAGTAAACATTAAAGTATTCTCTTTTATTTGAAATACACAGATTTAAATGGAAACTGTGTATAATCCTAAAATGTTACTATCTTCAAACTTAAGTAATGTCTTTGTCTTTTTTCTTTTTTATTCAATCCCTTGTTTCTGTTTTGTATTAGATAATTGGTAAGAAAAGATATTTATGTATGAATAACAATAGTTTATTAACTAATAACTATTTATTACGTTTTCATTAAAAATATGGACGTGGAGTCATGACAGAAGCCCTACATTGCGATAAAACAAAACCTTCTCCGACACTCAATACTATTCTCATGGTAGAAGATACTATCCAAAATTCCCAAAACAGTGTAATAACCATAGCGGAGCTAAAAAGAGCACTTCCAAAGCAGGTAAATCACAATACTTTAATGACTATTTTGGAATATCTTGAAAAAAGTAATAAAATTGCTGTGGGGTTAAGAGGTATAACCTGGATAAAAAACGATAATAAAAATTTAAGAAACGTGGCGATTCATGGGCTTGAACTGTGATACCTTAGACGTTAAACTTACTTTGATCCAGGTTCAGTATGAAGCGAGTAGTTATAAGATTGACTCCGGAAGCGGAAGAGGTCTATCAATTTCTTAAAATTAAGGCTCCAGACTCAAAACAGGAAGAAACACTCCTTAACGCATTCCTTCAAAAAGTGGAATTACTAAAAAGAAATTTTCAGTACGGGCAACCAATTGCAAAAAATCTCATTCCTCCTGATTATAGAACGAAGTATGGGATTACAAACCTTTTTCGTGTAGAACTTCCACTTTATTGGAGAATGCTTTACACGGTCATGGATGGGAATTCAGGTGACGAAACTTTAGTAATTGTAGTCGATTTGGTCAATCATCGAAAATATAATAAGATATTCGGATACAAGAATTAAATGTTTTATCAAAATAATTCTGTTTTGTAAACTTGTCAATTCACATTTTCATTGATGGACAGGTTTTACCATGAAACATATGAATAAACTACGAAGCAAATTTACAGAAAACTCAATGCACTGCCAACACATCAATGCCTGACAGCTGCAGGCATTCTATTATGGCACAAAAAGGAAAGAAAAAAGAATAGATTATTTAACCACTCTATACAGAGGTTCTCCTAACTTTTCATTTCCGTTTTCATCTAGCTCTCGTATCGTGTACTCTGTGACTATCAAATTAAAAGTTTGGTCCGGATCATCCGCGAACTTTCGGATATCATCAATTTCTAAATCAATTAAAGTAGGTTCATCATCTTTGATTTTTACTAAAATTTCTTCGTAGTTGTTGAGCTCTGCGAGTTTTTCAAGTGCTTCAATTATTGTCATTTCAGTCATGCTTTTATTCATCCTTTTCCGTAATTCAATAGTTTTCTAGCTCGTTCGTGGATTCGGTTTCTTCTTTTAGCACCACAAAATCTTTTATTATGTAATCGCAGGATGACGAAGGGCAAGCCCATCCATACGGGGAATATCGCCACTTACTGTTTATTCTCTCTCTTTTATAGATTCTTTTCAGATATTCACTATGCTTTGGACACAGTGGTTTAGGAATTGATTTCTTTCCATTAAGCTTTAGTTGTCCCTGGTGTTTGTTTTGTTCTGTTAGATATTAAAGTAGTGTATAATCTTCTGTGAATTCGTTTTATTACTACACTGGTTTTACTATAGAATGTTCGTATTTTAAAGTTCCTCACAAAACAGGCACTGTAAAGTCTTAGGAAGATGATATTTCATAGGTTCAATGCTAATTGAGAGATATTCATAGCTCCCCAAGACTTTACAGTACCCGACTTAGGGCTAATGTTATGGGGCAACATTCACTCAAATTCTCCTTTTAAGAATTCCTCATTCAATGAGTCTCTTTTCTATATATCTCATTTCGTAATCAGTAAAAGACAAGCTCTGATAATGCCTAAGACTTGTAATGTGGGCATGTCCCTGACGAGAGTAAATCTCAATCTCTGGAATCCCTGCCTTCAACATCCATGATTCAATTGTTTTCCTAGGAGTCTTTGGATTAACCTTTGGGCTTATTCCTGCTTTCTTGCTCCATCTTTCTAAGTTCTCAAACCATGTTGTACGCTCTGGCGGTCTTCTCCCCTCAACAAAGACCTTGAAGATATAAGGGAAAGTTGCAGGCAGTTTGTCAATGGTACGTTTCACTAGTTTTTGCTTTACTTTCCTTTGTGCCTCCTTTGGAAGTATAATCTGGTTTCTTTCTGTGTAATACCATTCCTCGTGATCGTGTAGCCTTTGAAGCTCTACATACCTGAGACCTGTAATGGTATTCACTTCAAAAATAGGCTTGAACTTTATAGGAATAAAATTTACAAACTTATCATATTCAGCAACTATTAACACCTTCGTACCATCAGCTGTAACCAAACCATTTTCCAAATAGTAGCAGCAATAATTAGAGTAAATGAGCTTTTGGGATAGGCTCTACTTTTAAAGTATAAAATTCAAAAACAGTATGTGAAGGCTCACCGTAAAGATTAAGCAAATTTTGCTTAAATCCTTTTTTCAGGCATTCTGCTATCGAATTTTCAAATAACTTCTTTTTCTAAGTGTTGATCGCAGAAATATAAAGCAAGTTTAATAAGTCACCGAGACATTTCGAAAACCTCCACGCATGATTTCAACAGAACTAGCGGTGTATAATGTAGCTAAAAAATTAAAAAAATATATTAAAAGTAATACTATTACCTCCACTTATTCTGAGATATTAGAAATGAGAAAAGAATTTGTAGAAAAATATGATACTTTTCCCTTTTCCACAAATTTACATGAATAGTGTATCAGTATGAGTTACTACAAATATACAGTTCAATATATTTTTAATTCCTCTTAGAAATATGATATGAGTACTTTTCCTTCCTTTCAAGAAGGTCAAATTCAAGCATTGGCGCAATTGCTTGGAGGATGTGGAAATGGTAATGATATTTCCAGAGTGCTAAATAATAGGGGTTTGGTGGATGATTCAGGTGAGTCCACAAAATGGAAACGGCTTAATTTTGTATTCCTAAAATATCAAAATCAAAATAAATGTGCGAATCAAATCATTGACTTCATTCAATCTTTTTTTCTCCTGTTCGTTTCGCTGATCGTAATGAAGAGTTCGAAGAGAAGCGTCAAAAACTGAAAATAAAATATTCATAATGTTAATATGAAATAGTTTTGAAAAGCTTTTTTACTTGTGTTGAAGGCGCTGCCTAAAAATTAATTTTATGAAAAAAGTTGTATAAAATGAATTAATTTTAAGAAAAGAATTATAAAAAAGTTTTCGCTCGATTAGTGACAATCGAGCTTTAATTTAGTCAATAACGCCCGGACCGGGATTCGAACCCGAGTCGGAGCCTCGACAGGGCTCCATGATAGGCCTCTACACTATCCGGACACTTCGGTGTCTTTTGCTATTGTTTTTCACCCGCGTTGCGAGCAAAACATAAACGCTTTTTTAATATATAAATGTTCCCGTTGAAGCTTTTCGATTCTGGAAATTGTTTAGGTCCCGCCTCCCAGACTCGAACCGGGGACATCGCGGTGCCTGCGCGGAAATGTACGGGTAATTTTACCCGCACGAGCCGAACTACAGCCGCGCACTCTACCACTGAGTTAAGGCGGGACAATGTTTATTGTTCCACTGTTGCACTGCTTGAGTGCACCATCTCATATATGGTGATGATATATATGTTTTACGCTATATATGGGCTATAGGGGCATTTTTATGAATATTTTGAGCATGTAAACTCATTCTATAGCCTACTTTACTCCTAACTCTTAAGAGTTTTCTCATGAGCTCTCTTACGAGTTCTCTGGAGTGTTTTCATAACTCGATGTTACTCTCCAGTTCTTAAAAATAAACCTATTTTTCCAATAAATGCCCACGCTTGACCTAAAAATAACCTGATTATGCATAAAAACAATCGGCTTTAAACTTAAAGCACCAAATTTTACATTAAAAATGAGCAAATTCTCATTAATTTATAAGCTAATATTAAAAATAGTCCTAATAAAAGTATTATGAAAAGAACCCAAAGGTTCTTCTCGATAATATTTTCCTTGTTTAGAAAGTGTTCAATTCTCCTTTAATTACCATTTCGGTAATCTTTGTCACATTGGAAAGCCAGTCATCCATGACAACTTCGGCTTCGGCTTTGACCTTTGCAAAAGAAGTGCCTTCTCTGGGGATAATCTGCGCACTTGCTACGAGTGGCTGGTCAATTGGTTTTCCGATCTGGGAAAGCAGCCTTATGTAAACGTCCTGGACTTCCGGAACCTGCTTTACAATATCACGGGCCATCTGGGTCGAGAGGAGGTTGTAGATTTTACCGATGTGGTTAATCGGGTTCTTTCCGCTGGTTGCCTCCATACTCATAGGCCTGTTTGGCGTGATCAGCCCATTGCAGCGGTTTCCGCGCCCTACCGAGCCGTCATCCCCCATTTCAGCTGAAGTGCCTGTAACTGTGAGGAAAACAGAGCTGGTTTTCAGGTCATCTCCTGTGTTGATGCAGACCTTTACATTGCGCTCAGTATACCTGGTTGCCATCTCCTCAACATAAGTCTGCATTTCCTGGGTCATATTTATGTAGCTGTCAAGGTCGTCAATATATCTCCCGATCATGCCGCTGCATATTGTAAGAGTTATGTCCTCTCCATCCCTGAGTCCCATGACCTTCATATCTTCTCCGATTCCAGGCATGCGTGACTTAAGGTCTGTGAGCAGTTGCCTTTCGGTGTTATATACGAGGTTTTCAAGCTCGGAAAATGGAGCATGTCCAACCCCGAATGAGGTATCATTTGCAACCGGAATCCTGTCTCTTTTGAAGACATCTCTCAAGTCTGAAGACCCTGTCCCGAGTTTGCAGTCCATTATGACATCTCTTTCGAGATCCATGTTTACAAGGGTATTCTTAAGATAGCGTCTGGCAGCTTGTAGAGCTACAGACTCGGTAGCAAGATCTACCCCCTCAAACTCCTTTGTTGCCCTGCCTACCAGTAGAATATATATAGGCTGCAGTATTTCTCCGCCCCCGAACTTTGGGCTGGACCTCCCGGCTACAATCTGGGTTTCGTCAGTATTATGGTGGAGTACGGCTCCACATTTGCTTATGTATTCCCTGCATAGTGCGCGACTTACGGCTTCGGCCAGTCCGTCTGATATACTATCAGGATGCCCTATCCCTTTGCGTTCTACAAGCTCTATCCTCTGTTTCTCAATAGGAGTTTGGAAGAGCTCCTCCACTTTGATATTTCGGGCCATTTAGATCCTCTTTTTTCAAAATCGATAATAGTTTTTATTATTAAATGGGAATGTTATTGATTTACTATTTTTCGGTCAGTTGTACCATCAGTCTGCTATACTTAGCACTCTGTTGTGATTAATTCTTTTGTTACTCTGACATTAATAATTTCTAATATATACTTCAAAACTCATTTCCCTATTAAATTACTATGACTATATAATTTTTCCCCCTCCTTAATTACTAAAGGTAATAATTACTCTAAAAACGATTTTTTACCTTCAATTCTGGAAGTTTACTGATTTGTCATCAAAATTAATTCGTAATGAGTAGGCTTTTTATCTATGGACTTGCCTTTCTTAAAGGAAAACTTCTATGAGATCTTACCGTGAAGTCTATATTATACTAGAGTATTCTGGATAAATGTTTTTACTTTGATGAGCTTACCCGGGAAAACACCTCCCGGCAGATTATTTATAGAGGACATAACAGATGATTCGCATTGCAATACCCAATAAAGGGCGCCTTTACGAACCCACAATCTCTATTTTCAAAGATGCAGGGCTCCCAATAAGTGGAGGGGCCGAAAGTCGAAAACTTTTTGCAAAAACTACCGATCCGGATATCCATATCCTCTTTGCCAGGGCTGCTGACATTCCTGAGTACGTACAGGATGGGGCTGCAGACGTAGGTATTACAGGCATAGATCTGATTACGGAAAGAGGAGCAAAGGTTGAAACTCTTCTGGACCTTAAATTCGGAAAGGCTAGCCTTGTTCTGGCTGTCCCTGAGGACTCTGATTTCCAGAAAGCTGAGGATCTTGAAGGCCGAAAGATTGCAACCGAGTTCCCGGAAATCACACGCCAGTACTTCAACAATCTTGGAATCAATGTTGAGGTTATAAAGGTTAGTGGAGCCTGTGAAATGACTCCACATGTGGGAATAGCGGATGCAATCGTGGACATCTCAAGTTCCGGAACCACTCTGTTGATTAATCATTTAAAGCCTATTGACACCGTTTTTTCTTCCACAGTCTATCTGATCGCAAATAAGGAAAGCCTCAAGAAAAAGGAAAAAATTCTGGACATCAAAACTGCACTGGAAAGCGTGCTAAATGCAAAGCATCGGCGTTATCTTATGATGAATGTTCCCGAGTCTTCCCTCAAAGCAGTAAAAGAAGTCCTTCCAGGAATGTCAGGCCCGACGGTTATGAAGGTCGAGTCCAGCAAATTGCCCGGAGAATCCATCCTTGCAGTTCATGCTGTTGTGGACGCAGACCTGATTTTTACCATTGTAAATAAGTTGAAGAAGGTTGGTGCGCGTGACGTTCTTGTCGTACCTATCGAAAGAATAATGCCCTGAAAGGAAAAAATCCGGAAAATGGGTTTTCAGGCAAGACAAACAGAATGAGATTTAACAGAATGAGATTTCTCAAAGATAGAATGAGATTTCTCAAAGATAGAATGAGATTTCTCAAAGATAGAATGAGATTTCTCAAAGATAGGATGAGATTTCTCAAAGATAGAATGAGATTTCTCAAAGATAGAATGAGATTTCTCAAAGACGTGTCGGAGATGTGACTTTGGTTTTTGAAGTAATTCCTGCAGTGGATATGAGGGGCGGAAAGTGCGTTCAGCTTGTGCAGGGAGTGCCTGGCAGTGAGATTGTGTCCCTTGACGATCCTGTTGAAGCTGCTCTTGATTGGGTTCGAAAAGGGGCAAAGACCCTGCATCTGGTAGATCTGGACGGAGCAATTGAAGGAGAGCGTAAAAACGCCCCTATAATCGAAAAAATAGTGAGTGAATGCCAGGAAAAAGGAGTACAGATTCAGGTTGGAGGAGGCATTCGGAGTTTTGAGGACGCAGCTTCTCTGCTTGAACTGGGAGTCTCGAGGGCGATTCTCGGAACGGCTGCGCTTCAGAACCCGGACCTTGTAAAACAGCTCTCAAATGCCTTTGGAAGCGAACGTGTGACCGTTGCCCTGGATGCAAAAAACGGAAAAATATCCATCAAAGGTTGGACTGAGGAATGCTCACAAACTCCTGTAGAAATGGGAAGGAAGTTTGAAGAACTGGGTGCAGGCAGCCTGCTTTTTACAAATATCGATACCGAAGGCCTTATGCAGGGCGTAAATCCTGTCCCTACAAAAGAACTTGTGGAATCTGTCAGCATTCCGGTAATTGCATCTGGAGGAGTAAGTTCCCTTCAAGACCTTCAGGTCCTGAAGAAAACCGGAGCAGCAGGAGTGGTGGTAGGTAGTGCTCTCTATACAGGCAGGTTCACACTTGAAGCAGCGATTGAAATAATCCGGCATGAGTGATCTGAACCTTATTTTTACTTCCTGGCAGAGACCTTAGGCATAATTCCACTTTTTCAATCTTCCGGAAAAACATAGAAAGGAATTCACGGTAGCCAGATAAAAAGTATTTATAAATTTAAAGAGAATGTGATGCTGTATGAGAACAGGTAAATTGTCTCGCAAAACAAAAGAGACCGATATCCAGCTTGAGCTGAACCTTGACGGCACTGGGATTGCCGATATTAACACAGGGATCGGGTTTTTTGACCATATGCTTACTTCTTTTGCAAGGCATGCAGAGTTTGACCTCAAAGTACGTGCGGACGGCGACCTGTACGTGGACGAGCATCACCTTGTGGAAGACACAGGAATAGTTCTCGGAAAAGTGCTTGCAGAGGCGCTTGGAGATATGGCAGGAATTGCCCGTTTTGGGGAGGCCAGAATTCCAATGGACGAAGCCCTTGCCGAGGTCGCCCTGGATATAGGCGGACGCAGCTATCTTGTCCTGAAAGCCGAGTTTTCATCTCCTCAGGTAGGCCAATTCAGTACCCAGCTTGTCAAGCACTTCTTTGAAACGCTTGCCTCAAATGCAAAAATTACCATCCATGCGAGTGTCTATGGCGATAATGACCATCACAAAATCGAGGCTCTTTTCAAGGCTTTTGCCTATGCAATGAAACGTGCTGTAAAAATCGAGGGTAATGAGGTAAAAAGCACTAAAGGTACTCTGTGAGGCAAGCCTTTTGAAATAACTGCTCGCCCTCAACCCTTTTCAAAAAACTGCTTGCCCTCAACCCTTTTCAAAAAAGGCTTGACCGAAAACCCAGGCGTTCAAGCAACAAGGTGGTCAGCATGATCAACCGGCGTAACTATTGAGGGTCAACAGTTGCACTCAACCCAGGATGATGAGATTCGTTTGAATCTTATCTGATTCCGCAGGTTCAGATGCGTAGTTTTTCGTTTCCTGTCGCTTCAAAAGTTAAGTAACCTTACTTTTTTATTCCGGAAAATGAATTTAATATATAATTTGGGGGAATGAAATGAAAGTTCTTTATGTTTACGCACACCCGGAACCGAAGTCTTTTAACGGCTCTTTAAAGGAAACAGCACTTGCTGCCCTGCAGGAGAAAGGGCATGAAGTAAAGCTTTCGGACCTTTATGCAATGAAGTTTCATCCTGTCCTGAAAGCTTCGGATTTTCCTGAACGAAAAAAGCAGGACGTTTTCAAGCCTTTCTTTGAAGCGATACAGGCCTCTAAAACAGGGGCTTTTGCGCCTGATATTAAAGAGGAAATGGAAAAAGTAAAGTGGGCAGACCTTCTGATTTTCCAGTTCCCTATTTATTTCACTTTCATGCCAGCTATAATGAAAGGATGGATCGACCGCGTTCTGGCTCCTGGGTTTGGGTTCAACCCGGTTACGAATAATGCCTACGATACCGGGCTCTTTAAAGGAAAATCCGCAATGATTGTTGCAACTACCGGAGCTCCAAAAGCAATGTATTCTGAGGGAGGAGCCCACGGAGACCTGAATAAGCATCTGGAGTCAATAACCCATTGCATTTTTGAATATATGGGGATGAACGTGCTTCCATCTCATATCATTTACGAAGTGAGCCTTATGTCCAGGGAAAGGGGAGCTGAAGAATTAGAAGATTACAGGCATCGAATACTTGACCTTTAAATAAAAAAAATATACTTCTTTACTTTTTTATCTCTTGGTCCGGAGAACAATAATATTTTTTACCACTCTCCAATTATATTTATATAAAATGTTTTTATAATAAGTCCTATTAATCGTTATGCATATTCAGACATATCGTCTAAATTCCATGTGAGGGTTTTGCATGAAAAAGGTCTGCGCATTCATAATTATCATGTTGTTGGCTATGGTTATGGCTGGCTCCGGATGTACTGAAAAAATGTCTCCTGGTCCTGCTTCTAATAATTCGGAAAATGAATTTGAGGGACAGAAGCTCACTGTTTGTGCCGGAGCAGGACTTATAAAGCCCATGAATGAATTGATTGGGAATTTTGAAAACGAAACTGGAGCAGATATCGAGGTTCGTTATGGAGGAAGTGCTGAAATCTTCGGATTTCTGACCTCTAAGGAGTGCGATGTCTTCATTCCCGGAGACTATCACTACACTGAACAGGCTATGGAAAGGAATTATGTTTTCAATGACAGTGTGGAAAACCTGACCCGACATATCCCGGTTATCGCAGTACCTGCGGGAAATCCTGCAAACATAAGCAAACTCGAGGACCTGGCAAAACCCGGAGTAAAGCTGGCTCTTGGAGACCCGAATGGGCCTGCAATAGGCAGGGTCTCGGAAAAGATCTGTACACAGGCAGGAATCCTTCCTGAAGTACAGAATAACACAATTGTCAAGACTGCAACAGTAAATCAGCTCCTTATTTACCTCACGTCCGGAGATGCGGATGCAGCAATTATATGGGAAGATATGGCAAACTGGAGTGAAGCCAGTGGAAAACTCAAAGTAATCTCTATCCCTGAAAAACAGAATAAAATACAGACCATACCCACAGCAGTTTCCACATATACAGAAGACCCTGAACTGGCAGAAGCATTTAACACTTACATTGCAGGAGATGAAGCGAAGGCCACCTGGGAAAAATGGGGCTTTGAGCCATGCAGTTCTTAAAATACCCGGGTATGAAATACTCTTGGTTCAGGAAACTCACAGTGGGCATTGCCCTGTTCTTCACTTTTTTGCTTTTCTTATCCATAGGAACCTTGTTCTTCGTCCTTAGTCCATCAGAAATCTTTTCAGCCCTGCTTTCGGAAGAAATGCTTTATTCAATGAAACTTTCCGTGCTGACCTCTTCAATCTCAACATTTTCTGTAATGTGCTGTTCAATTCCGACAGCTTATGCCCTTTCACGTTTCTCCTTTCCAGGAAAAAGCATTATAAAAACCGTACTCGGGCTTCCTATGGCATTTCCTGAACTGGTAATGGGCCTTGCCCTCCTGCTTCTTTTCGGGCAGAGCTTTCTCGGGCCTGCGCTTGAAGCTGTGGGGATAAAGGTAACCTTCAGCAAGCTCGGGATAATAATTGCCCAGTTTTTTGTAGCCTTTCCCTATGCTATAAGGATTATTTACTCTACCTTTGAAGACATCAACCCAAGATACGAACTGGTCTCAAGGAGCTTTGGGTACGGGGAATTCGAAACCTTCAGGCACGTGACTCTTCCAATGGCAAAGAGTGGGCTTTTTGCTTCAGGAGTGATCACTTTTGCCCGCTGTATAGGGGCTTTTGGAGCAGTGCTGGTGCTGGCAGGGGGATCATATATGTATACCGAAGTTCTGCCTGTGACCCTTTACCTGAACATTTCCTATGGAAATCTGGAAATGGCAATCACAAGTGGAATTTTGCTCATGGGAATTGCTTTTCTTGCAATCCTCAGCTTTGAAAGGTTTGAAGGAGGGAGGCTGTGAGTTTTCTTGAAGTCAGGGACCTCTGCCTTGATGTAGGGGGTTTTGAACTCGACAGGATAGGGCTCAAAGCCGAAAAAGGAGATTATCTGACTTTGATAGGTCCTACTGGAAGCGGGAAGTCCCTTCTCCTTGAAACGATAATAGGGTTTTACGGTCCTGAAAAAGGCAGGATTATCCTCGAAGGAAAAGATATTACCGATCTTCCTCCTGATATGAGGCAGATAAGTATAGTGTATCAGGACCACATGCTTTTTCCTCACATGAACGTTTTCGAAAATATAGCATATGCAATTCGAAAAAAGCTCAGAGACAAAAAGCAGATCGAAGCTGAAGTAAGTCAGATTGCCGGAGTCCTCGGGATAGGTGAGCTGCTATACAGAAAACCAGCTACTTTGAGCGGAGGAGAAAAGCAAAGGGCAGCCATTGCAAGGAGCCTTATAGTCAGACCAAAACTGCTCCTTCTGGACGAACCCTTCAGCGCCCTTGATGCAAGAACAAAAGAAAAGCTCAGGAAGATGCTGAAAAAAGCGATCAGTGAGTACAGTACTACTGTTTTGCATGTGACCCACGATTTTGAAGATGTCTGGGCTCTGGCGAACCGCGTGGTCGTATTAAGGAAAGGGAAAGTTATGCAGTCAGGTGACCCTGAATCGGTTTTCAGGCGACCTTCTCCTGATTTCGTGGCCGAGTTTCTGGGCACCAATGTGCTTAAGGGAAAGGTAAAGGCTCTCGAAGGAAAACTTACAGTGATTGAAGCCGAAGGACTGAAAATCTATTCATCAGACCCTGCCGAACCCGGAGAAGAGGTTGCTGTCTCTATCCGCCCGGAAGAGGTTATTCTTGCCAGAGGGGTTATGGAAAGTTCGGCCCGAAACACTTTGAAGGGAAAAGTTTCAGGAGTTTTCAAAAAGGAACATCTTGTCGTGGTCGAGATGGATATGGGACATGCAGAAATTAAAGTCGTGGTTA
This sequence comes from Methanosarcina sp. Kolksee, assembly GCF_000969945.1. NCBI lineage: Archaea > Methanobacteriati > Methanobacteriota > Methanomicrobia > Methanosarcinales > Methanosarcinaceae > Methanosarcina > Methanosarcina sp. Kolksee. Next base: position 4,252,579 of record NZ_CP009524.1, on the reverse strand, counting down.
CGCCGACTTCATGTGAAATGCTCGGGCTCGAACCAGGCAGGGAAATATATGCTGTGTTCAAAGCTTCAAATGCCAGGATAATAAGGTGAATTTACAGGAAAATTCACAGGAAAATTCACAGGAAAATTCACAAGAAAATTCACAGGACAAGGAAAATTTGAAGTCGGAATGAACTAACGCATATTGGAAACAAGATTAACAGAGTCAGAAGTAAAATGAAAATACGCCGGTAGCAAAGAAATTGATACGAGGTCGATACGAGATTAATATAAAAACCGGCAGCGAAGAACATTGAACCATAAAAGCAAGGAATTTATAACGAAAATCTCTGAGGTAAAACATGATAGACCTTTTTGATCTGTATTTTTATGAAGACTGTCCTTATCAGGATGAAAGCGCAGAACTGCTCAGGCTTGAAGGCAGGGGAAAAATGAGGATTGTTTCAAGAGAAAACGGGATATGTGCCTGTGCCGGCGACCTGGCAGAGTATTATGAAAGAAAAAACCTGAAGACCCTGAATTACCTTCGAGATGGAGATACTTTCAAGCCCGGGGAGGCAATTTTCGAAGCCGAAGGAGACCTTAAACTCCTGTTCAGGTACTGGAGGGTTTCCCAGACTTTCCTCACCATCATGTGTGCAATTGCCACGAAGACGGCATCTCTCGTTAGTGCAGGACGAAAGGCAAACCCTGACCTTATTATTGCAACAAGTCGTAAGACCCACCCCGGATCGAGGATATTTGAGATTAAAGCCGTGCGAGCAGGCGGAGGAGACATTCATAGAAACTCCCTCAGCGATTCCATTCAGTTAAGCCAGAACCATCTGGAAGTTGCAGGCGAACTGGGAAAGCTCAAGGCTATTAAAAAGATAGAAATAGAACCCAGAACGAGAGAAGAAGCGTTCAAATATGCCGGAATGTCGGATATTATGCTCCTTGACCACATTTCTCCGGAAGAACTGCGGGAACTCGGGCCCGAACTTAAGAAACTAAATTCAAAGCTTGAACTTGCAGTGGGAGGAATTAAAGGGCCCATGATTCCTGAATATGCTCCTTTTGTAGATATTATCGTTATAAGCGCTCCCTATTACGCAAATCCACTTGACTTTTCAACAAAAATCGAAAGAATTTGAACAGAGATTTATAGAGATAAAAAGGTAAAAAGGTGGCAGCATGCCAGAAACAGAATATCCCGAAAAAAGAAAATTCCCGGAAACTGAAGAAAAAAAGGAAAAAAATGGACTGAAAGGAATAGGAAAAGGAAAAACAGGGGAAGTAAATAAAGGGGAAAGAAAAAAAGAAGAAACTGAAATTCTGCCCACCCTGGTGAATGCTCTCAAAAATGACCTGGGCTCTGCTCTTAAGGACATAGAAGTAAAGGATGTAAGGATAGGGCTCGCTTATATCGGAGTCCTGCTTTCTGAAAACTATGGGGGCGTTGCCTGTACCCCGCTTTACGAGTTTTCAGGCTGTCCTGCTCTCGGGTTTGCGGGCTCTCTGAAAGGTAAAACTGCGGATAAAGTGCTTGAACTTGCCCTTTCCAAAAATCCTCTTGAAGCTGCGGTAGGAATTGCAACTGCAAATGCTCTTTCTCACATGCTGCTGGATACAAAACCTGAAAACTTCCCGACATCAAACGTGGATATCCTTGACCTCATAAAACCCGAAGACAGGGTTGCAATGGTAGGATATTTTGGTCCCCTTGTCCCTAAAATCCTGAAAATAACCGAGAAACTTACGATCCTCGAAAAGCGTGAAATCGAATCTCCGAAAACCCTGACTCTGCCATCGGAAAAAGCCAGAGAAGTTCTCCCTGTATCGGATGTAATCATTCTCAGTGCAAGTACTCTCGCCAACAGGACTTTTGATGAACTACTGTCTCTGGGGGGCGCAGCAAGGGAAGTTGTCCTGCTAGGCCCAAGCTCTCCTCTTTACCCTGCCCCGTTTTTTGAGAGAGGAATTACTGCAGTAATGGGAACCCGAATCTTTGATCCTATAACTATGCTTACCATTGTCAGCGAAGCAGGAGGTACGAAAAAACTTCACAAGTACTGTGGAGAGAAAGTGGCATTTAAAAAAAACAAATAAATCAAAAATAAGTCTGCTTGAGCGAAGCAAAGCGTAGCGAAACAGACACCGTGCTCCCGAAGCGAAACTCTGGCAGCGAAGCAGGAGGAACGAAAAAACTTCACAAGTATTGTGGGGAAAAGGTAGCGTTCAGAAGAAACGAACAAGAATGAGTCCTTTTGAGCGAAGCGGGAAGGGAAACACCAATGTATTGAATAGCAAGTGATCCCGTATATTTATAGAAGAACTTTCTCCATAAAACAAACAGTAAAAAACATATGTTCAAACTTTTTTAATCCCGTTTCCTCAAACCCATATCTCTTATACCAGTTCTTTAGCTTTTCATTCTCATTTATGATTCCAATTGAGACTTTCTTTCCCCCACTTTGTTTAGCATATTCAACTACAAAGTCTATCAGTTTTCTTCCGTAGCCTTTGTGTCGCGAAGTCGGATGAACTGCTAATCTCTCCATATAAAAAATCTCATCGTTTGCTTTCTCAATTGCCACAAAACCTTCCTGTTTAATTCCAGCGTATAAACCGTACATCTTTACGCCATTTACTTTCATTTCTTTAAGCTTAGTAATATTAGTAAAGGCAGGGTTTGAAGGATTATCCTTTTCTGTAAGGTTAAAATCCTTTGCGACCGTTATGAAAGAAGTCTTTACAGTCCGCAAGCTTTCTTCTAAATCACTTTCAGAAGAGACTTCTCGGATATATATATTATCAGTATTGCTTTGTTCTGCAGTGATCATAAAAATACCGGCTTAACCATTCAATTTAAACAATACCAGATATCAATACCAGATATCAATACCAGATATCAATACTTATAACGCTACATGTCGTCTGAATTCTTAGCTCAAGCAAATTATCTAGCTTATCCACAACAGTAAAGCATGCAACATTATCAGTAAGTGTGTCTCATAGAATCGCTTTCTTTAATCGTTTGCCCTCATCCCGCTGTTTACGTATCATTCTATCCTTCATTTGCAACTTGTTCATAATATAAGCAATCTCCATTACCATTAAAACTGTATATAAAGGGAGTAATATTATTTCCAGAACTTTCGGTACGTTCTCGAATATATCCTGCAAAATAAAGCTTTAAAACAAAGCTATTAAGGCTTATATATAAAAATTAAGCTTTATTTCTATGAAAATTGTATAATTGATCTTTAAATTTAAAATAAATTCGTTTTTTCCCTCTTATCCTGCAAGTATCTTTATTTCTTTTTCTGGCAATTTAGCGGGCACACAGCTATAGGCTTGAATAAAGGAGATAAAATGAATATGCACTTTAAATTTCGAGGCATAGCCACACTGGTACTGTTAGCCAGTCTGGTTACCCTGGCAGTTTGTGGGTGCGTGTCCGGATCGGAAACTTCGAGCGAAGCTACGACGAGTACAACCACCGATACGACTAATAATACCAATACTACTTCTACGGCAAGTGAAGCGTACACGCAGAGCGGAGGAACTGAAACCAGCTCAAATCAGGCTTTTATTGCCTCTAATACCGATGAAAACGGAATCAAAGTTACTAATGGTGGTACTTTCACTCTTTCAAATTCGACGGTGACAAAAACAGGAGACACCTCTTCGAATGATAATAGCGACTTTTACGGCCTCAATGCTGGTGTACTGGCAGAGTCCGGAAGTGCAATAGAGCTCACCAATTGTACAGTAACTACAAACGCCAATGGCGCCAATGGTGTCTTTGCTACGGGATCGGGTTCTTCAGTAACTCTGTCCAATGTTACGATCAATACTTCTGCCGACGGCTCCCGTGGTGTGGATGCAACCCAGACCGGTAACATAACCTGTACGGATGTAAATATCACCACAGTCGGGCAATACTGTGCAGCCATTGCAACAGACCGTGGAAACGGAAATATTAATGTTACAGGCGGGACTATGAACACAGCCGGAGACGGTTCTCCAGGAATCTATTCTACAGGCAATATTACAGTTTCTGATTCCGTTATTACAGCTACAGGATCGGAAGCTGTCGTAATAGAAGGAAAGAACTCCATATCTTTGACGAATGTCACCATTTCAGGTGAGAAAAAATGTGGAGCTATGCTCTACCAGAGTTTCTCAGGTGATGCCGAAGTAGGTACCAGCAGCTTTACGATGAACGGAGGCTCACTCAATGCGACAGTAGGTCCTCTATTCTATATTACAAATACAGAATCCATAATAGAGCTAAAAGATGCTAACTTGAGTGCAGCATCTGGTACACTTTTGACAGCCAGCGCTGACAGGTGGGGCAATACAGGATCAAACGGCGGTGTTGTAACCTTTAAGGCAGAAAATGAGACTCTCAATGGTAATATTACCTGCGATAATATCAGTTCAGTCACAGCCATGTTGCAGAATAACACTACCCTGACCGGAGCAATTAATGCAAACAATACGGCAAGCTCGATGAACATGACCCTGGATTCAACCAGTACCTGGAATGTGACAGGAACTTCATACCTGACAAGTTTCACAGATGAAGATTCCACATTGTCTAATATCAAGGACAATGGAAATACCATATATTATGACTCAAATTCCAGCACAAATAGCTGGCTTGAAGGCAAAACTTACACCCTGACTGATGGAGGTCAGCTAACTCCTGTGACAGTTTCGCAGTAATGCCTGAATAAAAACTATTCTTGTAGCCTTAAAAGGCTACACTTTTTTCTGGACTAATCCAATTTCCACAGTTCTTTGGTTACTGTTCTTATATTTTGAGGAAACCTTTGTATGGTGGGAATGATGACCTTGCTTATTTATATGAACGCTTGAAAACCAGTAATGATAAAAGCCCTAAAATAACCATTATTGAAGTAAAGCCAGGTATTTGATTGGTTGTTTTATTACCAGCAGTCTCTTCTTCATTACCTGAGGAGTTGATGTCATTACTTTCATTCACATCTGGTATCTCATCTGCTGGTAAAAGTTCTTCACATACTGTTGGCACTTCTCCCCATTCAAAAACTACTGGCGCTTCACTTACGCCTTCTTGTTTACAGTGGTCGTCAATTATTAGGTAAATTTCATCAATTATTGACTCATTAACGTTTTCAGGAGATTTTTTATCAAACTCCACAAATATGTATCCCCTATAGTCATAACCATAACTAACAACTGGTCCACCATTTTCTAGCATATAATGACCAAGTTCAGCTCTGAAGCTATGAATACAATTCCCTGCTGTTTCTTCCCATCCCACTTTTTTATTAGCGTCTGTAATAACAGGCATTGTTCCCCGACTAGCTATGAATCCGGGTTCATTTTTAACTTCGTCGAAAATCTGAGGGCCATAATCCGGTAATGGGAGATCCTCCTCATCCTGTGCCCACATAAAGACCACAGGAACCTCACTTACGCCTCCCTGCTGTTCGCAGTAATCCTCAATTTTCTGATAGATCTCGTCAATTCTGGAGTCATTTACTTCTTCTTTATAGACGGAGCCCAATTCAATTATCAGCATTTCGTTATTGGAAGCGACGCTTTTTATAGAGTTGTCAAATTCGGAATATGACGGTCCTATTCGTGTAAGATTTGACCAGCAATTTACAATTGAATTTTCCCACTTCTGATCAATTGTTTCTGGTAAGGTTCCTCTGTATGCTATAAACGAGGGATCACTTGCAAATTCCTTTATAGAAGGCTCAGAGATCTCATTAGATTTGGAATCGTTAAACCCGCTATCATCTGCACTTGCAGAACTATATACAAAAAGAGAAACAAAAGTGATAAGCATTAGCCATTTACAAATATTCCTTCTTTTGGGCATTTTAATCAGACCTTATCAGTTACTTATAATCGTAACTTCTATTATTGTCTTAAATTAGTCTTAAAATCGAGCAGCTTCGAGTTTGTGCAAAGTGAAATCTAAATCAGTAGACAGAGCTTTTATGCGACTGGTCTCATAGCTCAACTGCACTATTTCTTTAACTAAGATAGTGTCAGAGCATAAAATACTTTTCAAATTTTATATGACGCAGCGTAAAACGAGAATTTTAAAAATATTTTTTCAGTTGAATCCCCTGCTAAGTCAAATACCCCACTAGCTTGCTGCGGGAATGGAAATTTGGAGCGTTGGTACGAAAATACCCTGTTCTTACAGTGGGGTACGCTAGCGCAACTTTGATTTTCCATGCTGGCTGTATAACCTATAAAATTACACTTAATTAAAGAATACCAGGTGATTTCATGCCTTCCGCACTTCTTCGCATATATCTAAAGCAAAACGCAACCTTTCATGACAAATCCATTTATGAGAAGGTTATCGAATTTTTACTTGATTCAGGTATTAATGGCGCAACTCTTCTCAGAGGAATTGAAGGTTATGGAGCGGATAAAAAGATCCATACCATAAAGGTCTTACAGCTAAGCCATGACCTTCCGGTAGTTATGGAAGTAATTGACGATGAAGAAAAACTAAGATCCTTAATTCCTCAACTGCGAGAGATTGTTGGAAACGAGCTTATGACGATTCAAAAAGTAGAAATTGTTTGATCGGATTCATAAAATGAAATATGAATGGAGCTGACCAAAACTCAAATTTATTTCTCTGAATTCCATATTCTAAACAGTTAATCGAGCTTCCGATTATGGATAATAATTTGGAAAATAATTCCAACAATTTGTTAATTTTTGAAATTAGAATTGGTTTTGGGATGAGCTCATCACTTATATTTACTTTTATCGAGTTGACGAGGGCTAGAAATTTCGTAGATTCAGCAGTCGGAAAAATATTTTAGTTCTTGCCAACCTTTTTACGGGAAAAACGACTGCATTTTCTGTCCTGCTCTTTGTCATTTTCTGTCCTGCTTTTTGTTATTTTTTGCCTGTTCTCTAGTATTTTCTGTCCTGTTGCTCTCCACATGGCTAATCCAATGGAGAATATGTACTCACGGTTATGAATAAAAAAGACCATATAATAACTAAAGGCAATATTAACGCTTATTCAGGGGAGTGATTAGCATGGTAGAGAATGAGCAATTGTATAATGAAATCAGGGAAGCTGTTAATGCTATTCCGATGAAGATTGGCTTTGAGGGCATAGATGGAATTTCTGAGTACATTACGAAGAGCGTTTTAGTTGGATATGCAATTGTCCAGTATACAGTCACAGAAAAGGGGTTAGACAACAGGGAAATCACGAAGAAGTTTGTTAAATCAAATCCAGTTTATCAGGATGGCTCAGGTAGTGATATCTACGGTGTGGATACCCACATCAAAGATGAGGAAACTGTAATTGGTGTTGTGCCAGCTACATGTCCAACATATGGAATTTTTGGATTAATGCCTCTTGATGACCTCTCACTCGAACAGGTCGCTTCACTTTCGTTTAGTCATTTTGGCAAAGACAAGTTTTTAGGATTCGAATATGAAGGCGTTGAACATCCCAACTGGATCAGTATGCTGCGTGAAAAGTGGATAGAGATAGTTTATGAACATGAAACGGAACGTGAGCTTTGGGGCGAAATCTAAGGATAAGGAACAAAAAGTCACAGAAATTTCTTTGGAGGCTTAGCAACTAAGTAAGCCTCCTATCTGGCTTTCGATATCGAAGGAATAAAGATGCAGGGATCAGCAGTTCTGGACATACACCACATGACGGTGATATGTAATCATAACGGTGATACGTAATCATAACGGTGATACGTAATCATAACGGTGATACGTAATCATAACGGTGATATGTAATTACATGGAATTTACAAAATAATCTACAGTGTCAAGAGGTAACTGGAATTTATTCAACGTTTAACTTTTTCTTTGCCTGCTGTTGTATTTTATGTAAACTTTCAACTGGTTTTGAATCTGCAAAATCATTTCAGGATACAACACTTATGTTGTATGGGTGAAATAGTGAGAAAAGCGCTGATTGTATTGGTAGTGTTGTTCGGCATATTCCTTGCAATAGGATGTGCAGGAAATAAACCGGTAACTCCAAATGAAACAGGAACCTCTGAACGGGCTGTAACTTCAGCCGAAGTAGTAACTGGAACTGAAGTCGTAAAGGAAACTCCTGTTACAGAAATAAGTCCTGCTGAAGCAGTTACTTCAACTCTAAAAAATACAACTGAAAGACAGAATGCAACTGAAATGCAGAATGTGACAGGAGTATCGGAACTAAAAGAATATACACTTAAAGAACTTGCAGAGTACAACGGTAAAAATGGGACGGTATACGTTGCCTATCAAGGCCAGGTCTATAATGTATCTGATAGTGATATTTGGAAAAATGGCACTCATAAAGGATGCGATGCTGGGACAGACCTCACTGGAAAAATGGACAAGACGCCTCACGGGGCTAAAATATTAAAGGGTTATCCTGTTGTCGGGACTTTGAAAAAATAACCTAATCCTGGAATCTGAGTATAACCAGGGTTCTATTAGACTTACTATCAAACTAGACATTATTTCTTTTTTTCCATTAATTAAGGTGAATAAGTTCTCTAAAAGAATTATATCTGAATTATATCTTAATTTAGACCTAAATTTCGATTTAGGCCAATAATTGTAGAGATGGCTGTAAATTACTATGGTATTTAAGAGGGAATCATAAGCCTTTCCCAAATAAAGAAATAAATAGGGTTATATTTTTAAGATTTTAGGTCGAACACAGAAAAATAAGGAATATAAACTGGTAAACATAAAAATTAAATGTCATTAATAATTTAAATAAGATATCACTGATTGAAATATTGTCTTTTTAGTAGGAAATCAATAAGGATATATTTAAGCCGCCAAATGCATATAAGCTCTTAAATAATAACTCATTTTTGATATTATGGGAATATATAGAAAAAAGTGGGATTTGGGGTAGAGGAAGAATGTTTGGGGAGAGTGAAAAAAACGTATCCAAACTAAAGGAGTTTTGGGTAGAATTTTTTGCAGATCGGAGAGACGGTGGCCACAGATTTTCAGATGATGAATTTATTTCCATGGAAGCCAGGGAAAAACTATTCCACCTTGGTGGGGGCAAAACCCTGCTTGACTTTGGATGCGGTGCAGGCGAGCTCCTGGTTTACTATGCGCCGGAATATGAACAGCTTGTAGGAGTTGATTTTTCCGCATCCATGCTTGATGAAGCAAGCAAAAAAATCAGGGGAAAAAAATATGGGAATATATTGTTAATTCAGGCTGATGATAAAACTGTCTGGGACAAACTGGAATACTCCTTTGATCGAATAACTGCAGCTGGAGTGATTCAGTATTTGACATTGCAAGAAATTGATAGCTTTATCTTTAATGCATCAAATTATCTTAATAAAGGGGGTAAAATAGTGTTATTCGACATACTGGACCCTCGATTATATCCATTATGGAAAATAGGACTGTTTTCACAAGACGCAAACTTCTTAAGTATTTTGCGCAAAATCGCTTTTGAATTTAAAGTTATATTATCGGCAAGCTTGAATAGTCACCCAAGAGATATTCTCGGATTTTCTCATAATCCAAGTGCAATTAAAAAAATAGCCGATAAATATAATTTTGAAACTACTTTTGTAAAATCAATGTATTACGAATACAAATATCATGCAATAATATTTCGAACTTCAGAGGCTCAGGAATTTTAATGATCATCTCGCTCTGGCGCAGTCTGCTTCAAGCAACAGGATATGTCCATGTCACCGCTTTAAATTCCGTTATATACTCTATTCTATATTGTCGTTGCCGTCTCTGCCATTACAATTTAATTACACCTTCGCTTATTAATCTCAAGGTCTCCACATAGAAGGAGTTTTCTTTTTCAAGTACCTTTTTTGACAATGTATCTATTGTATCGCCCTCCAGAACTTCAATTTCACATTGCCGAATTATCTTCCCTGCATCATATTCCTCCTCTACCAAATGAATTGTAACCCCCGTTGTATTCTCTCCTGCATCAATAACCGCTCTGTGTACGTGGATTCCATACATTCCTTTGCCACCATATTTGGGCAAGAGTGAAGGATGAATGTTAAGTATACGGCCTTTGTACTGTTTTAAAACCTTAGGTCCTAGTTTTTTCATATATCCTGCAAGGGCGACTATATCTGCGCCACTTTCAGTTAGGACTTTACATATTGCTTCATCTAATTCTTCTTCTTCTGGATGTGTTTTATTACTTAGGTGATATTCAGGAATCCCTGCTATTCTTGCTTTTTCCAGGGCTTGCGAATTTGAGTTATTGCTTATAACAGCACATATTTCCCCGTTCAAATCTCCTATTTTGCAAGCATCAATAATCGCTTGCATATTAGTTCCTCTGTGGGAAGCAAATATTGCGATATGTAATTTCTTTGTATTTTCACTTTCCATAATCTGTAACTCCGGCGGTGAAATTTAATTATTGTCAGGACATTACGGTCATATTTGCGGCAGGTATCATATATGTGTCTAATTCGTCGTTCATCAATCATCTTTTTTCTCTTCAAGCCCAGCAGCGATTTTTTTTACAGATTCTCTCCATAACTTCAAGTTCTTCTTCGTTCAGAATTTACTAAATCTTCTCAAAAAACTTCATATCTACCCAGTTTCCGATCTCAACCACCTTTTTTCCTTTATCGGTGAACTCTAGCAGGTAAATCCTTCCGTCCCTCGAAGAATCCTTTGTTTTCAACAGGCTTGGTGGTTAAGAACATCGGTTTTGACCGTGCAAAAGTAGCACGAAAAGATAAATAAAAACGTCTTTAAATAGTAGAGGGCCTGGGGTGTTAAGGAATCCAATTCTAAAAACATGGAGAATGTAAATAGGAATGGTTGGTTTTCTAACTCGATGTGTTCTTAGTTCTTATCCGAAAAGCGGTACTGTTAAGTCTTAGGGGGATGGTTATAATTGCATGTTCACATATAGCTAGAAAATGTCTTATCCCCCTAAGACTTAACAGTACCAAAAAAGGAAATGATAAAATGAAACCAACACGAGTTCCTAATAATCCTTGTTTTTCGTCTGGGCCTTGTGCCAAACATCCAGGTTATTCTGTTGAAGAGTTGAAGGATACACCTTTTGGCCGGTCACACCGGAGCAAACCTGGTAAGGAAAAATTAGCTGAAGCAATTAAAAGAACAAGAGATATGCTTGGACTTCCTGATGATTATCTGGTAGGTATTGTACCGGCTTCCGATACAGGCGCTTTTGAAATGTGCTTGTGGTCCATGCTAGGGTGCCGCGGGGTTGATGTCCTTGTTTGGGAATCTTTCAGTAAAGGATGGGCAACCGACATCACTAAGCAGTTAAAATTAAAAGATGTCAGAGTTTTTGAGGCAGAATACGGGAAATTACCAGATTTAAAGAAGGTCGATTTCAAGAATGATGTCGTCTTTGTCTGGAATGGAACTACTAGCGGAGTCAAAGTACCCAATGGCGATTGGATTCCTGATGACCGGGAAGGGCTCACGCTTTGCGATGCCACATCTGCTATATTTGCTATGGATATACCTTACCATAAACTGGATGTCATTACCTTCTCATGGCAGAAGGTTTTAGGTGGGGAAGGTGCACACGGGATGCTGATTTTATCCCCGCGGGCTGTTCAGCGGTTAGAAAGCTATACTCCTGCCTGGCCATTACCCAAGATTTTCCGACTGACCAAAGGTGATAAACTGAATAAGGAGATTTTTGAAGGCTCTACTATTAACACCCCATCTATGCTGGCTAATGAAGATTGGCTGGCAACACTAAAATGGGCAGAGTCTGTCGGAGGGCTTAAGCCACTTATCCAGCGGACAAATGATAATCTGGCGGTCTTTGAGGCATTTGTTGCTAAAAACAACTGGATTCATTTCTTAGCGGAAACAAAAGAGATAAGGTCCAGTACCAGTGTCTGCTTTAAAGTTGATTTATCCGATGAAAAGCTTAAAGAACTGATTAAAACGCTTGAAAAAGAAAAAGTTGCTTATGACATCGGTTCTTACCGTGATGCCCCTTCGGGTTTGCGCATCTGGTGCGGTGCTACCGTCGAGAAAGAGGATTTACAATGCCTCTGTGAATGGATCGAATGGGCTTACAATCTGGTTAAATAATAAAATCCTTTTTGTTATCAGCAAAGAAGGGTTCGTGAGAGATCGTTAATATCTTTTTTGCTGATAGCAAGAGAATGTTTTATCCAAAATAATTTTACTTTTTAAAGATATACGCCACTATCTAATAATATTTAGATTTTCTTACAAGACTTGTATTCTCGTATCTTCAAAATACGAATCTTTTGAACTAAAAGTTCGTATATTGAATAGGAAAAATATACAGGTTTTACTACAAATCCGTGTATATCAAAGAGAGTTTTAAGGCGAAATTATTTCAGGATAAATTTCAGGATAAAATACATTCCAGCTCCCATAAAATCACATATAAAAAGTAAAAAAAGAAGCCCATAGGCGTCAATCGATAGATTATACAAGAAGACGCATTGATCTGAGAAGTTGCAAATAACCTTCTTTATCTGCAACTCCTGATCATTTATATACTTCAGTGCTCAAACCACTTGTCTAAATCCTTATTCAATGTAGTAAGTGACCTGTACTGACATTGAGACGGTAGACTCGCCTGGCTGAATTGGAGTGGACACTGCTCCTGCTGCTGTTTCGGTTTGCATGTCGTATTTGGAATCTACTCCGGAGACGCCGGTTTCACTTACAGATGACGTCTGCACGCCGTTTATCTCAACACCCAGGCTCTTAGCAAGCGTAGTGGCTTTAGAGGATGCATCTGCTACTGCCTTATTCATCAGGTCTTCACGAAGCTGTTTTTGCTTGTCATCTGATACTGAGAATGAAACGCTTCCAATATTATTAGCGCCTGCGGCTGTGGACCTATCAATGATCTCACTCAGGTTGTCGAGATTTTTGGTTGTGACCTGCACACTATTGGATGCAGAGTAACCTTTGATTGTTTGCGTATCATTTGCATCATAGTTGTATACTGGGTATACGGAAACATACGATGTCTGTATTTCCTTGTCCTGCAATCCCATTGCTTTGAGTTCTGCTATTACAGCGTTCATAAGGGCTGCGTTTTTATCTGTCGCTTCCTTTGCAGTTTCAGATTGAATTACAACACCGATGTTCATTGTTGTCGTGTCAGGGATAACTTTCTGTTCAGCATATCCACTAATGGAAATAGTATTTTCCGTATTATCTTCGGACCCACTCTGTGAAATGGCGTATATCGTTGCTGACATCAACACCAGAACAACGGATAGCGCAACGATAACGTAATAAAGCTTATCGTTTTTATTTTCCTGTGACATTTTCACCTACTCCTTTTTCAATACTTTGTTCACTGGCTATTCAGACAATTCTAGCAAGTCATAGATGTACCCGCACATATTAAATAATTACTTAAACTTCAACTACGGTCGCAGTTATGAAAGCTTCCCGATATTGAAGAAAAAAATATACTAAAGTAATGGAAAGAAGAAAGGGAAAGGGTTGAAAAATAAGAAGTTGAGACCTTACGGCATCAAACAGCAGGCAATATTAAAAAATTTTGACACTCTTCAAAATATTCAAAATAAAATGATTTTTAATTTGACCTTTATCGCCAAATTTTGGCCTTCTGCCCACAGGAAAATGAAAAGAAAAAAAGTGAGAGCTTTAATCACTCTCACACCATCTATTTGTTTTGCACTATCCTTTAAAAGAATCCGTGAAAACAGGTTTAACTTATTTTCGTGCCTTGATTTTCTCAAAGAGCTGCTTCAGGGTATCTTCATTGCTCTTCGTAAACTCGAAAGGCGAGCTTGTGAAAGGTTCGAAGTGCACAGCAACGTCGTCGAGCCTGTAGAAAGTCCCATCGCATTCCATAGCGTCAATGACTCCCGGAAGTACAATATCCGAAGCAGCCACGGTCGGGCAGGGAGCGATATCAAGGCAGATCATGGGCATCTCAGCGAGTAAAGAAGCGCAATCTGCAGGGATGTGACAGACAAGGTCAGCACACATTACAAGAGCTGCATCCACGTCCTTTTCTCTAAGCAAATCTACGGTTGTGAATTCTCCAGGGTTGTAACGTGGATGTCCACGCATGAAGTCAAGCCCGAAGGGGTACCCGTACATGTAGGAAGCAACCTGGTTAAAACCTGCAACGTTACAGTGGCCACGTAGAGCTCCGAGGGTAAACTTGGAGAAATTATTCAGCTCCTTTACAAAATTCATGGCAATTTCGGCATTCCTGTGTTTTCCGATGGATGAGGAAAGCCCGAGCCCCACTGAGATGGCTCCGAAGGTGCAGTTCTTCATCATATCGAGCATTTCTTCCATGACGGGAATGGGAACTCCTGTGATCTCTTCTACCGACGGATGGGGAGTTTTTCCGTGAAGAAGGGTCATAAGTGCGCTAATCAGTTCGTAATCCGAGCCGGGTTTTAGCTGTACGTGAAGGTCGGATGCTTCAGCAGTTGGAGTTTTTCTCGGGTCTATAGTGATAACTGTCCTGTCGAAACGTCCGCGTTTTGTCCAGTAACCTCTCGGGAAAACTGCGTACCTTGACATCTGTCTCGGCATGGATTCAAGAGGATTGGTTCCCCAGTAAACCAGGAGGTCTGCCCTGTTTTTCTTTTGACCTTCAGTTGCACCGACTTTCCCGGATTCCTGAATTCCCATAGCTGTTGGCCCGTGGCAGATAGTGGCATTGGAATCAACAATTGCACCAAGGTATTCCCCTATCTTGAGCCCTATTTCATGTGCTTCACAGGAGGTCTCACTGCCCATGAACAGTAGGGGGCGCTTTGCCGAAACAAGGATATCGGCTGCTCTTTCAAGAGCTTCATCCCAGGCGGCAGGGGTTAATTTTCCTTCGCTCTTTATAAGGGGCTGCCTGAGCCTGTGGGAACTTACAACTTCCTGAAATTTGGCATTTCCCATCTTACATGCGTTTTTAGCTTCAATCTTTCCGTCTCCGAATTCAACCTGGATATCGTCACAGGATGCCCCGCAGACCGGACAGACTATGTTTTTGTAAATCATACTCACTGCCCTCCGATATAAATTTTCAATACTACATCTTCGGCACTAAGGACCTCTTCTTCAGTGGGCTCAATTGTTACCGGGGCACCCTTATAGAGGGGAGAACCCGTGGAAAGAGTATCAGGATCAATGATAACATTCGACCAGATGGCCCTTGGCATAAACACCTGTCCTGGCTGGACTGCATCCGTACATTTTGTGTAAACAACAATCGAATGTTTTCCGTTCCGGCTTGTTACTTTTACTTTAGAAGGAGAGCAAAGTGATGCAAAATCTACAGGTGAAATCCAGCACGATGCACACTCTATAGTGTACTCGTCTGTAAACTTGTCCCCGCCTTTGGCAAGCCTGCCTTCATTAATCGTACTTCCGCTAATGAGTATTACTTCCATAGTTCTCACCTCAGAGTTCAGGGTTTGTATCTGCAACCACGTAAAGCGCTCCTTTTGCCCGCTTGCTGATCGCAAAGTCTCCTGTAAATTTCTTGAATTCGCCTATTAGTTCAACCTCTCCGGATGTGACGCTGTTTTCCATGGATACAAATTCGAAACCCGGGGAGAAGCGCTCGATTTTGCCTCCAACTACTATGGTGCCTCCTGCCATTTCAGCACCGACTCCACGAAGAGCGTTTCCTTTTACGAAGATTAGCCCACCGTTCTGACGGATTCCGCAGAAGCTTTCAACATTGCCTTCTACAAGAATTTCTCCGCCGTCCATGCCGCCTCCAAGCTGATGGCGAGCAGAGCCTTCAATAACGATCCGTCCACCTTTCATACCGTGCCATTTTCCTCTGTAAGCGCAGCCCACGTGGTCTCCTGCATTGCCTTTTATGTTCAGGAGTCCGCCTGTCATTTCCATACCTGCCCAGGAATCTGCGTCTCCGTAAACGACGATCTCTCCCCCTTTCATCCCGGTGCCTACGTGCATGCCAGCAGAACCTTCAATTTCGATTTTTCCTGCGCTCATGCCTTCACCAATTCTTTTTACTCTTATTGCGTCACCTTTTATGCGGATGAGGGTCTCGGCTGCAGAACTTCCTCCGTTGCCTATTACTTCAAAAAACTCGGAGAGAGGATAGGTCTTTGGCCCCTGCCAGATTGCCAGGTTTCCAATTTCTTCGGCACTTTTGCCTGCAAAGGCGTCAGGAGTTATAACGTCGGCTTCCAGTTTAATGTCAATCTCTTTTTTAGGAATAAGCATTACTTCTGCTATTTTTTCAGCGCTTTCGCCAGCAAATGAGCCCGGCTTTATAACTGCCTCAAGTTTACTTTCAACTTCATTTTTATTAATAAGAACTCCCTCTGTCATTACCTCACCTCACCACGTTAACCTGTATGGGAGTCGGATTTTTCAGATACTTTTCTGGAGTTGGATAGTTAGCAAAGCCCAGGGTGTAGTACCTGAACCATTCCTTCACGTCGACCAGCATCTCCTTTTCCCGCTCGTCTTCTACATGTACTTCGGAATAATAGGTCCGCTTTTCAGGTACGGAAACAATATCTCCTTTAACAGATACAATTTCGCCACCCTTTACAGTGTATTCTGCCTTCCTGAAAGCCTGAAGTAGAGCCTCATAGTTGTTTGTGTCAAGCTGCTGTGGATTTATGTTATAGACTGTGACATCTCCATCAGCGCCCAATCCAAGAGAACCTTTCCTGTGGGCCATGCCAATTGTTTTAGCCGGGTTTGCCCTGGTCAGGATTGCAAGGTCATAGAGGGAAAGTTCCCGGTTTATGCTTCCGAGTTCACTCCTATCGTTTGCCCATTTATGGCATTCGCTAAAGGTCTGTTTCCTGAAAGCTTCGGACATGATCCAGGTCATAACTTCCGGATATTTCGTAAACGGCCCACCGTTGGGACTGTCAGTGGTCATAATTGTCTTCCAGGGGTCATTGATAAGCAGGAGACATTCAAGTCCCATTGCCCACTGCAGGCTGTGTACCGGATTAGCTTTTAAGTAAGTGAAGGGAATAACACCTGACCCACCCTCCATCTCAACGTCAGTATTCGACCACTTGTTTCCTGTAAGCTTGTACATATCCTGGATGGCAGGCCCATCTCCTGTCATAACCGTGGCTTCTCCGAAGGGCGTGCATCCACTATCGATTACTACATGGTCTTTGTTGTTGATATATTCTGCAATATCTTTTACCCCGGATTCACAGTCTCCCCAGGTAGTGCCTGCAAAACTGTTGAACATCATGTGGGCGAGGTATACGGAACGGTCCCTTGAAGGGTCAATTTTGGTTTCAGCCCATTCCACATCCATATCCTGCCTGGGTTTTATGCCGTCGAGGATTTTGAGGGAATCTTTAGTAATTGTATAACAGCCGGGATGTCCCAGGTTATTTGCGTGCAGGTGAAGAGGTACAGGCATGCCGAGAAGTTCATTGACCTCGCTAAGCCCTTTTATAGTTTCTCTTGGGGTAATTTCGAAATGGATGTTGGCTTCATCAAGAGAGTGTACGTTTTTACCCCAGCCCCAGTTTTCGACTCCTGCAGGGTTGACACACTTAATTCCATAGGACTTGTGAGTTTTCATCATCCAGGCCACATAAGCCGCAGCCTTTTCGATATCTCCATCTCTGAGGTAGCGCATCAAAAAGAAGTTGTTTCCAAGTATCAGATATCCACCCATGTCAAGGAGCGGAGTAGCACGCATCTCTTCATGAGTGTGACGTGCTTCAAGAGGGGGAATCGCAGCCTCAAAAACAGTTGTATAACCCATTGCTGTGTAATCGTATCCCTGTTTGTAAACAGAGGGAACAGTGTAACCTGAGCCTGAATGAGTAAGTGAAGTCTTCTGGAGATTTGCTTTATAATGGTCTTCAGGACGCATCGACCTGCCGGCGTTAACCTTTGCCCCTGCAACGTGAGAGTGGGAGTCAACCCCTCCGGGCATAACCGTCATACCAGAGGCATCAATAACCTTTGCGTCTTTTAGGTCGGCTGCAGAAAGCTCTCTTACAACTTTTCCGTCCTTGATGAAGACATCCATAATTTCCCCATTTATTTCATTGAGGGGATCAAAGACGTATCCGTTCTTAATTGCAATTGTTCCTGCCATTTATTCCACCTCTTTTTTTACAAGCCTGATAGCGTCAACAGGACAAATCATGGCGCAGGCTCCATCTGCTCCACAGCGGTCCTGGTCTATGACTGAAATTCTCCCGTTCTTAACCCCAAGAAGAGCTTTTTCGTCCATGTTGTTCAGGTGCCCGGCTGCAAGTTCACGGTCAGAATAGGCATTTACCGGACAGACAATTACACAGTTTCCGCAGCCCAGACATGCAGCTTCATCGGTTTCCAGGCGAGTACGGAGCATAGCCTCTGGAGCAGGGGTTTCAAGCAGCTTCTTCTCAAGAACGCCCTTTTTCTCCATTTCCGGGAGAATTGCAGTTTTTCTGACATCTATGGCGTTAACAGGGCAGGCAACTGCACAGGCTCCACAGTAAATACAGGCATCGGGGCGGTGACTGATCTTTTCGACTCTTTCTCCAGGTTTAGCTTTTTTATTGAAAATAGCATTTGCAGGACAGACTTCCACACAGGTGTGGCAGGTCTGGCAGACATCCTCATCCCTGGTCCAGCGCCCTTCAAAGGGCTTTTCTACAGAAATAGCATTAACCGGACAGACTGCTGCACACCAGCCGCAGTGGACACAGCATTCGGTATCAATATTGGTTTTTCCGACAAGCTTCAGTTTTCCATCCGCTGAAATATCCCGTGTTACCTCAATACAGCCTTGAGGGCAGATATCCTCACAAAGCCCACAGTGGACGCAGCTTTCGTTTACTGACGTCGGTTTCATAGCCCTGAAAAGATAAGAAATGTCAGTGAGGGTTTTTCCTTCCTGCTTCATTTCAAGAGCACCTGTGGGGCAAACTTTCGCACAAATTCCACAGACCAGGCAGGCTTCACTTTCTTTCATTTCCAGGAAATCCGCATCTACCAACCCTCTTGTTATAGCTCCAACAGCCCCTATGGCCAGGTTACCTTTGGGGCATGCCTGTACGCAGGTCCCGCAGCCAATGCATTTTTCGGGGGAATAGATCAGCTGCTTGTCTTTTTTTTCGGCAAAGACAGACAATCGCATATCTTCTTGCATTTTGCTTACCTCTCAACGTTATTCTGTGCAACCGCCGCACAGCAGCTCGTTATCATGTTGAATGAACATTTCACCGCAATTTTTACAGCACTGTATCCTCTTTTTCATTCGAACCGGAACTTCAAGGTCCACAAATTTCCAGGAATACACTTTTTCTCCTGCAGCCAGGAGGATTGGTAAAACCTCCGTATGAGGAAGTTTTTCGGTGTTCAGGAACCAGGCGTGAAGTTTGGGATAATCCTTTGTTTTCTCAGGGTCGAGGAGGATTCGTATCCCTTTTATGCTGTTAGCTCCTTCAGGCGCCTGTTTGTTTACCGTGACCGCCATCTTCCCAAAGTTCATGATCTTCAACCCATTGTTTCCGATGGTAGCTCCGGCAAGGATCTGGAATGGGTCAGGCATACAGCTTTTTGTTTCGCAGGTCACGTATATGCGTTCCCCGTCCCGGACATCGAGCTCCCGTCTTGCGATATTGAGCATCTGGATGCCGATTAATGCCCCAGAGGTCAGGAAGCCGTGAAAGGGGACTACTTTTTCGATCTGTGAAAGTAGTTCTGGATCCTTTACTTGCTTCAGAATCGTCTCCATCTGGTGTTTTTCTTCATCTGAATTTTTGTGCAATTTGTACACCACCGTGGGTTTCACCGTTATGTTTAAATAAACATAACGCTAAAGATGTCAAGTATTAACAGGATGAATTTAAGACAGTCAGGTTATCTGGCGGAATTATTTTATCAGGACTTACGCGGTTTAAATGTGGATAGCGTTAACTTTAAACTGTCTAACTTTCATATAATTATGAGTTTTGTTGTGTGTGACTTCTGCTTGCAGGTGCACAAGTCCTAATTCTTTAAATTCCAATATAACGCAGAAGGATACAGCGTATTTATAGGTAACTTTTTATAAGTAACTTTTTTACAGGAACTTACTTATTTTTTATGTTATACCGGGGCGAAATTCCAATATAAGGGAGAGAACCCTAATATTGGCCGGCCACAGAAAAAAACACCAGCCAAAGCTATGCAGCTTCCAGATATGTAAAGCTCAACATATCTATAAATACGGAAGACAGGACTTTCGCGCTCAATATATATAAACATATATTTTATAAAATTATCGATGAAAATAGGAATCTCCTGTTAAAAAAAAGACAATATAGATAAATTCTTTTTTTAAAGTTTAGAAAATACGTGCTCGATATACATTATGTTTTAAAGAGTACATATTTAAAGCAGATATGGGACAGAGGCAAATAATTAATAAGAGGAAAACGAGGGCAAAAATCGAAATTTGTCCGCGTTGCCCCACTAAAAAATGTAAATTTCATGCAATTACTGGAGAGGAATTTTCACCCATGTTCAGGTTTTAGTTGCAGGGTTAAGGAGCGTGTTAAGTTCTTCATCCTTAAGGTCATAGTGGAAGAATTCCGAGTAGAACTTGCGGGTCAGTTCGGAGAGGTCCATATCTGCGAAAAGATCAGGATACAGCATTTTTGCAGTCCAGGCAGTTCCCAGGATAAGGTGAGGGCCCTGAGGTCTGTCAATCCAGCAGAAAGGATTCTGAGGAGCGAGATATATCCTTTTGTTCTGGACGGCATCCACGCTTTTCCAGAGAGTGTCTGAATATACGCTTGCATAGAACTGTGGATTGGAAGTGATAATTATCTGGGGGTTCCAGTTCATGACCTGTTCTATTGAGACCTGGGTCATGCCGCTTACAGGCGTGAGAGGACAGTCGGCAACGTTGATACCTCCGCAGATATCAATTACCTGGGAATGTTGCGATCCCGAAGGGTCGGTCATCAGGCCTTCAGGGCCTTCGGCATAGTAAACCCGTACTTTTTCATTTTCGGGGATGTCTTTTACAGTACTGTTGATTTCATTAAGAATTGAACTGCGGAATTCAATCAGTTTTTTTGCCTGGGCTTCGCAATTAAGCAGCTTGCCCACATATTCGATAGTAGAATCGGATTGTGTCACAAAAAGAATAGAATCATTAATAGCCACCACCGGAATGCTGCCGAGATTTTCCTGCCTGCGTTCTATGGCTTCATTAGTTTCTCCATCCGTGGCTGTGCTTTCAATAACAATGTCAGGATGCATCTCAATTATAGTTTCATAATTTCCGGTCTTGCTTCCTAACCAGTTTCCTATTACAGGTAGATTTGAGTAATTTTCATCCATGAAGGGTTGGGTGAAATTTTGTTTGGAGTTCCAGCCTGCAAGTTTGTCCGGCGCAAGCATATACACAAGGATGGCGGAAGGCGAAGAAGTACCTATAACCGAGGATATTTCCGCAGGCACAGTTAACTGTCTTCCCATCATATCGGTGATTTGCACTGTACTTGAATTCTGAAGCTCAGTGCTTGAGGTTGGGACCGCCTGTTGATTCGTATTTTCTACACATCCAGAGAGCATAACAATTGGAAGCAGAAGGGGGAGAAGCAATATATTATATATTTTTTGATTCATAGAAACGCCTGGCACACTTTTTAATATTTGGTTGTTATGTTCCTACAAACATAATGCATATAGAGGTTTTATCCCGTAAAAATACACAGTCGCAGGATAAGTATAATTAATAATTGCAGAACGCTTGTGGTCTTATTCTAATTTTGAACTAAAAAATATCTATGGAAAGAGGTTACCTATTTCCTAGTACATCTATATATAATTTTCTATTTACTCCATCTCTTCCCCTGGGCTTCAGTTAAGAAGATTGCTGTTAAGTAAAAAATAAACAAAAATATATTCTTTTTTGTATTCTTTTAAACTCCAACTATACTTAATGTTATTAAAAAATCTCTTTATTACAAATAGTGTTACAAAATAGAAAATTATTAATCATAAGATAATTAAGTACCTGTTAATGTCTTCTTCAGAAATCCAGATAAAAGAGATGGTAGCCCATAAATGGGACCTTGCATCCGGGACTTTTGATACTCATGCAGGACATGGGATACAGAGTCAAAAAGAAAGAGACGCCTGGAAGCGTGCTTTCTTGAAGGTTTTTCCGGAAAAAAGTTTGAAAATTCTTGACGTTGGCTGCGGGACAGGAGAATTAAGCTTACTGTTTGCTGAAATGGGGCATGAGGTTACAGGAATTGACATTTCCGGACAAATGCTGAAAATCGCAAAAGCAAAGGCTGAGTCCTGCGGAACTGAAATAATTTTTAGGGAGGGAGATGCAGAAAACCCTCCTTTTGATACATCTTCTTTTGATATTGTGTTCAGCCGTCATCTTCTCTGGACACTCCCTAATCCAAAAACAGCCGTGGAGAACTGGAATAAGCTCCTGCGGAAAAATGGAAAAGTTGTGATTATCGATGGAGTATGGGACAGCGGGACTCTGGAGTCCAGGATTCGAAGAAACGCAGGTGTTCTTTTGACACTGCTCCTTGAAAGAAAAGACCCCCGAAAAGGACACTCTGACTATTCAGATGAACTCAAAGCCCGGCTCCCGCATTCCGGAGGAGCTCCGCTTGAAAAAGTAAAGGAGTATCTGTCTAATTCGGGCTTTGAAAATATCCAGGTCTTTGACCTGAAAGAAGTAAAAGCGGCCCAGAAAGAGAAGATGCCGTTAGGTGAACGGGTTGTACGCAGTTATCAGTACTATCTCATCTGCGGTCGAAAATAAAATTCATTAAAAAAGATGGTGTTCCAAAATGAAAAATAAAAACTCCCCCTTGATTATATTATTAATTTTCCTGCTAACCTGCGCCATCCTGACTACTTCCGGGTGCAGCAGTACAGAAGAAAGTGGAGCAAAAGACGCAGTCTCCGGGACGGAGGTTAACTCAGGATCAGATAATGCTTCCCAACCAGCAGGAGATTCTGAAACTAATACACTTGTACTTGGTGAGATGTGGAATATCGAATCGATTGATCCAATTAATGGGGATGGTACCCTTATCTGCGAGAAAGCTGCAATAACCGAAACTCTTGTTGGTGCCAATGAAAATTTCTCGCTTAAGCCTGGGCTTGCAACTTCCTGGGAACAACTTGATGAAAATACCTGGGAATTTAAGCTAAGAGATAATGTTACCTTCCATGACGGAAGTAAAATGACTGCAAAAGACGTAAATTTCACTCTGGAAAAAGTCATTTCAGAAAATGCGAAAGTTGCTTCCATGCTAAAAATAGATTCTATAGAAATAGTTGACAACTATACTCTTAAAATCAAAACCAAAGAAATCAACCCTATCCTTCCTGGAGTTCTCCATTATCCTGATACTGCTATAATAAGTCCCTCTTCTTATGATGAAAACGGAGAATTTGTAAAACCTGTTGGAACGGGCCCGCATAAATTCGAATCCTTTGACGAACAGACCAGAGTTCTGACAGTCGTTAAGAACGAAAACTGGTGGGGAGGAGAAGTAGGGCTTGATAAAATGATCCTTAAGGGGATACCTGATCCAAACACAAGGGCAATGGCAATCGAAAATGGAGAAGTTGACTTCACCGTTGATGTACCCTATAGTGAAACTGACAGGATTGACGCCATAGACGGCATTAACGTAGAGAAGTACAAAACTCCCAGAGTCTACAAACTTGACCTTAACCTGAAGCATGAACCTCTTGAAGATGTCAGAGTCAGGCAGGCTATGTCCTATGCCATAAACAGGTCTGATATCGCAGAAAATGTGCTATACAATGTAGGAGAAGCTGCTGCAGGTCCTTTCCTGCCCACAATGGTCTGGGCAAACAAGAGCCTGAAGCCCTACAGCCAGGACCTTGAGAAAGCTGATGAGCTCCTGACAGCTGCGGGCTGGGTTGACACTGATGGGGACGGAATAAGGGATAAGGACGGAAAACCCCTCAAGCTCAACCTTATGACTTATGCTGCAAGGCCTGGTCTCCCTCCAATGGCTGAAGCTATGGCTGCCCAGTTAAAGGAGGCAGGAATAGGCATAGAGACAGAAGTTATGGAAATGGGGTCAATAGATGACAGAAGAGAAAAAGGAGACTGGGACATCTACCTTGCAGCTTACAATATCGCAATGGTTCCTGATCCGGAATATATTCTTACGAACTGGTATATGACAAATGGCACTGATAATGGACCTGGATATTCCAATTCGAAAGTAGATGCTTTGATAACGGAAGCCAGAAAAATCACGGATCTGAATGAACGCTATAAAAAGTTCAATGAGGTAGAATCTATCGTTTATGATGAACAGCCCATGATCATAGTGGCTTACTACGGCTGTGCAATCGTGAAAAAAGATTATGTAAAAGGATATGTTTTCGACCCGACAGCCCATGACTACCGGATAAATGCGGACATGTATCTGGAAAATAAAAGCTGAAGGGATTTTCAGGGAAGGGTCTGAATTTTTCAGACTCTAACCCTGGGTCCATATTCACTCAAAGTAGTACGGATAGATAGGCTTTCTTTCTGTCCGGGTTGAGGCGAAAACATGAAATATTTCATAAAAAGGGCAGGTTTCATGGCACTTACGCTTTTTGCAGTTTGTGCTTTGACTTTTTTCCTTATGAACGTAATTCCGGGAGGCACGGCTAATTTAGTCCTCAAGCACACATTTGTGGGCCTGGAAGAAAGCGTTACCGAAGAACAGCTTAACCAGATTTCAGATAGATATGACCTGGATGACCCTCTTTACCTGCAATTTTTCAGGTGGATTAAAGAAGCAGTATTTAAAGGGGACATCGGAACTTCCTATGTTTTCAAAAAGCCAGTCCTTTATCTTCTGGCTTTACGCCTCCCAGCAACTATCCAGCTCGCATTGGTGAGTATGTTAATTGCAATACTTGCGGGAGTAAGCCTGGGAATTTACTCATCCCTACGGGAAAACAAGATTTCGGATCACATTCTCAGGATCGTGACTCTCTTTGGAGTTTCAATGCCCGGTTTCTGGGTAGCCCTGCTTCTTATCCTGATATTTTCCCTGAAGCTGAAACTCGTTCCTGTGACGGGTTACGGGAGCCTGGAAAATCTGCTTTTGCCCGCCGCAGCCCTTTCTCTTCATTCCATTGCTGCGGTTATGAGAGTTACGAGGACAAGCATGCTTGAGACCCTGGGACAGGAATACATCAGGTTTGCAAAAGCCAAAGGACTTCCTTTATGGAAAATCGTAAGCAGGCATGCCCTTAAAAATGCAATGCTACCTGTTATCACAGTCATTGGTTTTCAGATGGGAAGCTTGCTTGGAGGGGCTGTTGTGATTGAAAAGATCTTTGCCTGGCCAGGGATAGGAAGCCTGCTCGTGGACTCAATTTCTGCCAGGGATTTGCCTGTGGTCCAGGGCTGTGTGCTTGCAATCGTTACGATGTTCCTCTTTGTGCATTTCTTTGTGGACATGCTCTATACGCATCTGGACCCACGGATAAGGTACGGCTGATATTATGGACAATGTATTTGCTAATAAGTTAAGAAAAAAGAGTTTCTCGCTTCCGGAAGCTTACGGAAGTCAATTTGTAAAAAGAGTTTTTCAAAGGAAAGATATGCTTTTTGCACTGGCAGTCCTTTTGCTTTTTGCCGTGCTTGCCATTTTTGCTCCACTGCTTTCCCCTTACGACCCCAATGTAATTGACCTGAAGAATAAGAATCTGAGTCCTTCAGAGGAGCACATCCTGGGTACGGATTACCTTGGAAGGGACCTCCTGAGCCGAATCCTTATAGGGGCCCGGACTTCCCTTTCAATTGCAGCAGGAGTAGTGCTGATTTCCCTGTTTCTGGGAACTGCGGCGGGCTGTGCAGCAGGCTATTATGGGGGCCTTGTGGATGAAAGTATCTCCAGGGTTATAGATATCTTCCTTTCTTTTCCTTCGGTTATCTTTGCCCTCACTATTATGGGGGCACTCGGGGCCGGGGTTTTCAACCTGATGCTTGCCCTCTCGATAGTCCACTGGGCAAAGTACGCCAGGATGATGCGGGGGCAGGTCCTTTCAATCAAAAAACAGGAATTTGTCCTTTCTGCCATAACGGGTGGGGCCGGAGATTTTTACATAATACGCAAGCATATTGTGCCCAATGCCATAGCCACTCTCCTCGTGCTGGCTACAATAGATTTCGGACACGTAATTCTCTCTATTGCCACATTGAGTTTTCTCGGAATAGGGCTGCCTGCCGATGTGCCTGAATGGGGGGCAATGCTTTCCGCAGGAAAGGAATTCATGAGGACAGCTCCTTACCAGACGATCTTTCCAGGGCTTGCCATAACTTCCATTGTGATTATCTTCAGTATCCTTGGAGACGGTATGAGGGATATCCTTGACCCAAATCACGAAGGAGGCGAAATCGATTGAGTCTGCTTGAAATAAGAGACCTTTCGGTTGAGTTTCCTGCAGGTGAGAATACTGTAAAAGCAGTTTCTCACGTCTTCTTTGAGATCAGGGAAGGAGAAACTTTCGGGATAATCGGGGAAAGCGGGTCAGGAAAATCTGTTATCGGCCTTTCCCTGCTGAGGCTTCTTCCGACAAATGCGAATGTTTCAGGAACGGTGTTTTTTCGTGGGCAGGACCTTTTTTCCCTTAAACTTTCAGAGCTCCGGAAAATCCGGGGAAAACGCATTTCTCTCATGCCCCAGAACCCTGCCGGAGCCCTGAACCCTGTTCTTAAAAACCGGCTTCAGATAGAGGAAGTTTTCGAAGAAAGAGGGGTTGACAAAAAGGAGGGGATGAAAAAATCGCTGAGGCTTATGAAAAAACTCCTTTTGAAATACCCCGAAAAACTCTGTGACCTCTATCCGCACCAGTTGTCTGGAGGCATGAGGCAGAGGTTGATCGCTTGCATGTCTCTTTCTTTTGAGCCCGAGCTTGTGATTGCGGATGAACCTACAAAAGGGCTGGACCCCGAAGCAAAGGAAGGGGCAGTGGAGCTTTTTACTAAAATAAAAAAAGAATATGGGAAGACAATGCTCCTGATCACTCATGACCTTGATCTGGCTCTTGAGGTTTGCGACAGAATAGCCGTGATGTATGCAGGAGAGATTGTGGAACTGGATGAGGCTTCAAAAGTTTTGAACACACCCCTGCATCCTTATACAAAAGGGCTTATCCGGGCTCAACCCAGAAACGGGCTTGTTCCCCTGAGCGGGCAGAGCCCAAGCAGGATATGCCTTCCTGATGGCTGTCTTTTCCATGAGAGGTGCAGGTACTCGAGTATTGAGTGCTTCAGAAAACATCCTGAGATGAAAAACCATAAAGGAGGCTGGATCAGGTGTCACTTCCAGTCCTTTCAGTAAACGAACTGGCAATGAACTTTGGGACTCTGGATGTGTTCACAAACGTCAGTTTTTCAGTATCTCGCGGAGAAACCCTTGGACTTTTCGGAAAAAGCGGTTCAGGAAAGACCACTATCGGCAAATGTATTGTAGGGCTTGAAAGACCCACAGGCGGAGAAATCCGGGTTCAGGGAGCGAATATACTGAATATGGGTAAAAAAGAGTTCAGGAAACTGCGCCCTAAAATCCAGATGATTTTCCAGCATCCTGAGACTTCTCTTGACCCTCGTATGAAAGCTTTTGAGAACCTTATAGAGCCCCTCAAACTTCATTCCGGGCTAAAACAAGATGCTCTACTGAAGCGGGGAGAGGAACTGGCAGAACTTACAGGGCTGCGCCCTGAACATCTTGCTCGTTATCCGGTTCAGCTCAGCGGAGGGGAGATCCAGAGGATAGTGCTCGCAAGGATCATGGCTTTATCTCCTGATTTTATCGTTGCTGACGAGCCGACTTCTATGCTTGATGTTTCAGTGCAGGCACAGATCCTGCGCCTTATGCAGAAGCTTCAGAGGGAGACAGGCGTTTCCTACTTGCTGATCTCCCATGACCTTGAAGTGTTAAGGAAGGTTTGCCACAGGATTGCCTATCTCGATAACGGAACCATCACCTCAATTGAAAATATAAAGAGAGTTGTTAATATATGACCATTCAGGAAAACCAGATCAAACAGAATATTGCCCGCATATGGGACGTTTCGTCCGAGACCTATGACAGCCATGAAGGGCATGGGATCACGAGTGAAGCCGAAAGAGAAGCCTGGAAAAACGTGTTTAAAAACCTTCTTCCTCCAGGCAGGTTAAAGGTGCTTGACGTAGGTTGCGGGACCTGCGAAATTGGGTTGCTGTTTGCTGAAATGGGGCATCACGTTACAGGCCTTGACCTTTCAGAAAAAATGCTTGCAAAAGCCAGGGAAAAAGCTTCCCGAAGAGGGTTTAATAGTGTCTTCAAAAAAGGGGATGCTGAAGCTCCTCCTTTTGAGGCAGGTTCATTTGATGTAGTTGTCAACCGACATCTCCTCTGGACCCTTCCTCACCCTGATACTGCGGTCCAGAACTGGAAAAAGGTGCTTGTGGAAGGAGGAAAGCTTATTGTTATTGATGGAGTCTGGAATGATGGTTCAATAGAAACAAACGCAAGGAGGCTTGTAAGTGATTTCTGCACTTTGCTTGTTGAAAGAAGGAATCCCAGAAAAGGGCATTACTCCAGAGAGATAGACAGTGAACTTCCAAACAGGCATGGAGTCTCTCCTGAAAAAATGCTTGAATACTTCAGGGTTGCGGGATTCAATAATATAAAAGACATCGACCTGAAAGATATTATGGACCTTCAGAAAGAGGACATGCCGTTCAGGAAACGGATAGCTTATAATTACAAGTACCACTTAATCTATGGGGAAAAGTGAACCTGAAGGAAATGTGGAAATAAAATGAAAACAGGATTTATGGGCAGGAGTCAATACTTATAGGCTCTTTAAAGTGAGAACTAAAGAGAACCGTATCGGAGGGAAAAGATGGGCGTAAAGGAAGAGGTTTACGAACAGATCATTGAAATTCTTAAAGATGCAAAATTTCCCATAAACACAATGGATGAGTTGATTGCTGCCTTGCCTGAAGGGCTTGACACTACAGGCAGAATCGGTGATGTTGAGGTTACTGCAAGAGAGGCGGAAGGCCTGATTACTGAAAAGGATTTTCCGTTCAAAGATGCAAAACATGTGGCAGATCTGCTGATCGAAAGAGCCGGGCTTTGACCTGACTTCTTTAGGTCCAAATAGGCAAAAATCGATAATGAGAATAAACTCTATAGAAATAAGCTCCTGTCTTCCAAATCCAAAACGAACGATAGACCCAAAATACAACTCCAATAATATGTGTGTAACGGGAATATGGTGGATGTGCGTAGCAGGAATATGATGAGAAATTGTGAATATATTTATAATAAAAGAGCTTATATTTAGGCAGGAATACGCACCTGGACTGAAAAATCAATAGCATGAAGCATTGAAATGCCTGAATATAAATATTCCTGACAGATCAATACATGCTTTTATTTGTCCCTCAAGTGCGTAAATCCTGGTAGGAAATTACCTGGCAGTGTCGCAAGTTTGCTGTAAATTCAACTTAAGTTTTTGTACGCTATGGATGAAATTTATCTGCACATATCGAATCTTCTATCCAACAACATCCAAAAACTTATGATTTTACAGAAAATTGGCGCACTGTCTTTTATAGCCACCTTTTATATTTTTATTTTATAGCCGGTTCTCACTGCCTTTATTTCTTGTATTTTTGTTCCAGAACTTTATAGTTCTTTACACAGGTGTTGTATTTTGTTTCCCATGTTTTATATTTGCTCAGACATTTGTTATATTTGGTTAAAAAGTTGTTGTAATTTTTGAGCCAGTTCTGGTATTCTTTGTCAGTTTTATTTTTCGTGCTCAGTTTCTTCTTCTGTGCTTCCAATGTCTTTTTTTCTTTTTCTAATGTAGCCTTCTCTTTTAATATTACTATTTTTTCTTTTTCCAATTTAGTCTTCTCTGCATCTAACTTTGCCTTCTCTACTTTATATGTATCATTTGACCCTGCACTTACTGATGCAACTGTCAATGACATTACAAAAAAGACAAGTGTAAACATACACATGAGCTTTTTTATTCCGTCAAATGTTTTTATTCCCATAATACGAATCCTCTTTTTGTTTTAATTCAATAATTTATATATTTTGATTTATTTTTAATACGTTTTAATATGATTTTTAATATAATTTTCAATATACTTTGATACAATTTTGTTTTTTCCTACGGAACTCATGCATATGAGGTTCAAAATAAAGCGCGAATAAATCTGTCAGATGTACTTTATTATGAATGACAGAAGATTCCTGCTATTGTTTTCTCAGTTCAATAGCATAAGTCCTATCGTTTTATTGTCTTCTTATTTCCTGCCAACCATCAACGGTTGACATGTCTTGAATTAGCTGGGAAAAATATAAAAATACTTACATATTCCAAGATATTATAATACTTTTATTTATAAAAGAAGCTTTATAAGGCATTTAATTTGAAATATAACCTTTAATTTCAGGATTGATTCATATTAGAATCCTTAAAACTCATGTAATTTAAAAAACAGAGAATTTTTCCGGGAACCGGTAGCTTTCAACTACCAGTGTTATTTGATCTGCGAAAAGAGTATTCGGTAATGGAAATTACTTAAAATTAAAAAGAAATCCATGCGTCTTCGGTTAAGTAAGAAATCGTGATAAATTGAGTCTATTTCCTCAACATTTGGGAATATTTGAATAATTTGTGAAATGGAACAGGGTATTGATTTCATGTAAAAAGGCCAAAATTGAAAGCTGGTTTCTAATGCAAAATCGATAGCTTTCTGGAAAGAAAATTCCTTCACCGAAGACGTATGAAAAGAAATCTCTTTGGGTCTTCGTTGTTTTGTGTGGATATCCTCGTAATGTTTTCATAAAAATCAATGCGGGTTAAAATTGAAAATCGTCTTATTCACAGGGAATGACGAAGAGCCATCTCTTCCAGTTTTAGCTTTCATAATGTTTTACAGTAGCTCTTTGTTCAGCAAAGCTCTTTGTTCAGCAATAGCCTTGCTGCTTTTAGTTTCAATGACCTTAAGAATAATGTTGGAACCGACCTTAAGCCATAATTATCTGAAGTGTCGCTTTTCCCGTTGCCTCTTTACTTTAACACTGGAAACAATAGATCCTTCAGGGCTGTCCTGCCCTTAGAGAACAAGCCTTGCCCCTACATTTCATGAGCCTTTGCCATCAACTGATTTTCGTATATGCCTTCAAAAAACAACATTTTTTCCTGTTATCGTTTTTGGAAAATGATTCGTATATTTGCAGTTATTATCTCAACCGAAGATTAGGAAAATGGCCTGCTGGAAGTTTTCAATAAAGGCAAAAGGCCAAAACTTTGAAAAATTTCAACAATAAGCGTTTGAGTAACTAGGGCAGTTATGTTTCAGATCAGGAAAATAGTATGAAACTTTACTGATTTTTGAGAGTAAAATTGGTTTTGGGTTGAGCTCATAATTAGTTTCGCAGGTATCAAAGAATGAAGGAAGCAAGATCGAAAAGTAGAAAAATAGCAATATTTTAAGTTAAAATATTGCTGTCTGGCAAAGGTTTTGTGCTTTTGATTTGAGGGTAAAATCAAATGCGATCTTTAGTTTAATAACACTTAATTAGAGAACTGATGTTTCAATGCTTTGATGTTTCAATGCTTTTTGGTTTATTAGTTATATTGCCGTTTATTCAAGAATTAGACATGGCTTATAGAACCCTTATAGAACCTAAAAAATGGTTCTTAAGTCCTATAAGCCATATCCGAAATTTACCATATATTTTTAGGTAAAGAATGTATCAAGTTTTTATCGATTTTGTAACTCAAGACAGTTATAGCCTGGTCTTTGTTACAGGCTTGGTTACTGGTTTCTGGACTGGTGTAACTACCTTCTTGGTTACTGGTTTCTGGACTGGTGTAACTACTTTCTTAGTTACTGGTTTCTGGACTGGTTTGATTACTTTCTTGATAACTTGTTTGTTATGATCTTCATGCACTACACAATTTCCATTGTTATTTTCACTTGCACTTACTGCTCCAGCTGTTACTGTAGCCAGAAAACAGACTGCAAGTAGAATTGCTAATGCCTTTTTCATTTTTTGTAACATTTTTTAGCCTCTATAAATTTCGATAAATTTCCATTTTTCAGCTGGTTGTTTATATATTCTATATAAACGGCTGTAGTTTTATCGAAATTTTTTGTTGATCAGTTTGGAACTATGCAGTTGAAGCGATAGAGTAAATACAGCCACCAATAATTCTTTTTAGTTCAATTGCATAAGTTCTATTTTGACCAACATAGTGCCGTTGACTCTGTGTCAACAGCTTCTAAATAGGCTAAATAAAATATAACCATACTTGTGTATGTAAAGCTTTATAGAAATCGTATTTTTAAACACACTTTATTTGATATTTAATCTCAAAAAAATATACTAATTATGTGTTTAATACTTATTAGAAGCCATAAGGGAGTTATATATTAAAAACAATTATGTTTAGCTTTCATTTTTCAATTTATAAAATTTAGCCCATATATTCCCTGAATATTTCTATTATTAACTATTGTTCTTTCTCTTTAATTATAATTTTATTGTTTATCTTGAAAATAAATGTTTATAATAAATTATTTAATGAAAATCTCTTACATTTACCTATTAAATCAAATTATAAGCTGTTATCTATATTTTTACCTTTAAATTTGTCTTTTTAATCCTTTATTCTCCTTTTTAAGTTAAAAACAAGTGTTTCCTTGATGCTAAATATCAAGGTTATCGGCAGTAACCCGGAGATTTCTATAACCTATGGAATAATGAATTTCAGAAATGGTTCTCATAAAAGTCAAATCAATCGACTAAAAATCCAATATTCGGTAATGAAAACGACTTAAAATTAAAAAGGGATTTTCTAAAAGAGGAGAACTCTCTCTTTCAATTTTAGCCTTCATAATGTTTTACAATAGCTCTCTGTTCAGCAATGACGTTTTTGCTTTTTGTGTCAATAATCTTAAGGGTAATTTCAGAACCTACTTTGAATCCGTAATTATTGGAGGTGTCACTGTTCTCATTGACACTTACTTTTACAGTGGAAACAGTAGATCCCCCAATGCTGTCCTTTCCATTGAGTACCAGTTTCTCCCCAACACTCCACAAATTATCTTTCAGGATTTCTTTATTCTGAGGTTCATACTTGTGATTTTTTCCTGTCGGGCTAAGGTTCTGGTAAAATACCTCTGCGTTTCCTACAATCTTTGTTCCATTTCCATCAGCAACACCTTGGTAAGAGTTCCCATATCCTGAGATCTTTATGGAAATGGTGTCAACAGGAAGAGAACTGCCTCCTTCATGCAAAAGCACAATTGTGTTATTCTCAAGCGTGGCCCTCTCATTTTCAGGTCCATCATTAAAAAGTCCTCCTTCGCATGATTCAAGTGAAATCCTTGCCATCAGTGGTTGAGTGCTTTCTCCTTCATTGGCAATATTGGAAAAACTGATAACAGCCACACCTGCAAGTGCGACCAGAACAATCAACATAAGAAGAGAACCTATAATAGGAGTTACGGCATCAGATACTGATTCTGATGAAACGAACTCTTTAGCTCGTATTTTTCTCCAGGTTTTCATCAATAAGGAAATACGGCAAACTGTCATAAATAATTTATTAACTTCAAAAAGAGTTATTATTCAGGAATAAAATCTGGAGGAAAAATACCCTCCTATGATTATTTCTTTTTTTGTTGTTTCTTCTCATATTCTTTTTCGAGATCGAGGATTCCTCTAACAGCCTCAAGTTCCCTTTTACTTTTAACATAATGTAAAAGTACAAAGCCAACTCCGCAGAGCAGGGCTATAATTGCGGCTGAGAATAGCAGGGGTGCTGATTGGGTATAGTATTTCACCTGAATGGTCTCTTCTCGGTCTCCCATCTTCGAGGAAATCCACAGGAGCGTTTGCCTTTCTTTTTCATCATAGGTTACACTCAAAGGCTCAGGCCTTGCTATCCCGAATACCCTGTTGCCAGTAACATATCCTTCTGGAAGTACTACACGGATGAATTCGGAATCAGGTTTAACAAATGTAAAACTCTGCTCTCCCGAATTATCAAGCGTATATGCGATAAAACCTGTAACAGGTTCCTTAAACTCCAGGTTTATAACTTTCATACCCTGAGTAACTTCCTGAGTCAGAGTATAATTAATAGCCGAAGTTTCATTTCTGCTGGAAAGTTCTTCAAATGTTTTCGTGTTTGCTGCAGTCTCGTTTGCCGGGCCCACAAGCTGTACGAAATTTTGAATCGGATTCTCCTCGGAACTGCCGCTCAGGATGTCAGGAGGATAGATTTCAAGCTTGCTAGTATTTACTAAAATATAGACAACCTGTACTTTTGTATCGTTTTCCAGCAGGTAGTAGGTAGTGGTATTTGCAAGCGTTTGATTGCTCGATTCATTCTGAAAAATTTCAAATTCATAACTAGATATATTGCCAGGTTTATCTATGACAATTTCCTTTTTTTGCTCCATACAGCCCGATACCAAGACCACCATCAGGGCAAGGAGCATAAACACGATTTTCGTTCTCATTTTCACAGACAAATTCTCCCTTAGCTCGAAGCGGTCTCTTTTCAACCTGCGGCAATTTCCTTCGCTTTCGAGGTAAAGCCTATACAGGGTCTGGAACAGGTTAACATTACCTTATGCTCTCTCTTCTTAATAAACAACACGGATAGGCGTCTCTAAGAAGTATGACATAAAGATCACTTTATCATATAAAAGGAGTAGGCTCGGCAGGTAACAAGTTCAGATACTGAACTTTCCGGAAAAATTCTGTAATTTATTTTGGCACGAAAGTGCTTTCAAGTACTTTCATTTTTTGTGCCTGCTATTTGGAAAATTTCATGTGCGTTTTTTATAGGACTTACGAACTTGAAGTTTAAAATCAAGCACTCTGGACATTGTACCTTGTTTAGTGCTTTAGACAATTGAAGGTTTAACGCTATTGATTTCTCAGTTCAACCGCGTAAATCCTAATCTAATATTGAATCGTCAACAATTAGAAAGCCTTCTTCAAGCTTGACATAACTTTTTACTTCCTCCCATAGTGCTTTACGTAAGTCCTAACTCAATAAATGACCAAGGGGCGCGCCCAGAGGTTAAAAAAGCCTAATATGAGTTAAGATAAACCCCATCTGGAAAGGCATAAAAAACAGAGTTTAAAAATAATATTTCCCTAAACTATTAACAATATTTTTATAGTCCTGAGCGGATTCGAACCGCTGTCCCGGGCTCCAAAGGCCCGAAGGATTGACCACTACCCTACAGGACTGCATGTTAAAGCTTTTACTAATAGATTAATTCTTGTACTTAATTTTTGTGCCAGATAGAGATTATTTTTTGTTAATTTTCCAGAAATATCCCTTTCTTCTCTATCCTATTTTCAATAATTTTTTGTCAGGACTTTATATATCTTTATATTTTTCGATACAGTCCTTTTTTGGCTTTGAAATATTTTCCATGAAACTATTTTTCGTTAATGGGTAATTTTTCATATAATTAATTTAAAATAATTTATTTCATTACTATATTGTGGAGCTGGAAGAGAAAAGGTATGGTTGAATAGCGAAGTAGTGGATTGTGACAGAATTGCCCGGGAGCTGGGGGTTCTTGCTTTAGAATATGTTAGATGGGAACATACTCCTGAAGCGACTGTATTGGGGGATACAGCAAACGGATTGAATTGCTCTCGGGCTTCTTCTTACTTATAGTCACGAGGCCAAATAATGCAAGGCTCTTCGCCATTCCCTATGGATAAGACGATTTTCAATTCAAGACCACATTGATTTTTATGAGAATATTATGAGGATATCCGCACAAAACAACGAAGAACCCAAATATATTTATTTATCCTCGTATTGAACGACTCTGGTCCAAAATCCAGTGATTTTTGCATTTTTTGATTGAAAATCTGAATTAGCAAGAAAAATTCGGTTTTCACTAAAATCAATATTCGGTATCTAAAGACGTCAATCCCTAAGTTGTATTACAAGGATTGTGACCAATTACAAAATCTAGTGATTTTGAATTTTACATTCATCACTAGATTTTGGTACTGAGTCTATTGAACGCACTTCTTATTTAGGTCCTTATGTACTTTTTTAAATTAATTATGGCTTTTACTTTTTTAAATTAATTATGGCTTTTATTACCAATAATTATTAATTTTTTAATTATGATTTTCGTCCTATTTTCAGGGAAATCAATACTGAGCTTATATTAATAAAATAATCTGAGATCATTAACATATAAAATTTATTTCAATATTAAAAAACGTTATTTTGGAAGTTATATTATGTTTTCGAAATACTGCTGCGTAAAATCCGGAATAGATGAAAAAAATTATTAATTACTTGTACACTTTTGAAAAAGATAATATATATTGAATTCGTATAACATTTTAGCAATGCTATAACATCTGAATAGAACTGCTAATCTTTAATCTGGTTAAAAAATGAGAGGGGTATATACTTAAATTTTATATATTGTAAACCAGAAGCAAAATCCTACTTTGGATATTAATCCCCGATCAGCTCCCGAAACGCAATAAAATAGTGGGTTGATAAAGTGAAAGCTAGCGGACTCTTAAGTATTCTCACCTTTTCAGAAAAAAGGAAGGATATTCTATTTTTACTTCAGGAGAATCCAAGAACTCTTTCCGAAATTAAAGATTATTTTGATGTAAGGTCACCTGAAATCCTGCCTCGCCTTAAAGAAATGGAAGGCTCAAATTTGATTATCAGGCAAGAGGGAATGTATCGGCTGACACCTATAGGAAAAGTTTCAGCCATGCATTACAAGCCCTTACTGGATACTCTTACAGCTATAGAAGCAAACGAAATTTTCTGGAAAGATCATGACCTCGCTTCGATTCCTGAGATATTGTTGAACAGGATTCAGGAACTTAAAGATTGCAGAGTCGTAAGAGATGAACAGGAACATATTTATGATACTCATAAGGCATTTATGGAGAATGTACGGGCTTCTACCCATTTTGTGGGCTTTTCATCTATTTTTCTTCCAAGCCATCCCACGATGTTTTTAGATTTAGCCCGCAGGAATATTCCTATTTCAATAATTCTCACACCGAATGTATTTTTTAAAATAAAAAGTGAGCATAGTGCTGAGATTGAAGAATTTCTTAAATTCAAGCACACGGGTCTCTATGTATATGACAATGCAAAAATAGCCTTTGTGGTGACAGACCGTTTCATATCCCTGTCGCTCTTTTTTAAAAATGGAACCTTTGATCCCCGAAATGACCTGATAGGTTTTGATTCGTTTTCAATAAAATGGGGTGAGGATCTTTTTAAGTATTATAAAGATAACTCTATTGAAATAAAGAATCTCTAAAATTTATTGAAGGTTTCTTGAAAGAAACCTTAAAACTGGAGAGAGAAATCGGGATTGCAGAATTTGTTTTTTCCCGATAAATCTCCGAATAGACGGGCAACTATTCCCTAATATTTCTCTTGTTTTGTCATTGTTTTCACACATTCACGTAAATTTAATGTTAACTCTATTTTATGCCAGAAAGGCACTTGCAATAGTTTTCAGTCCGACAATTGAGGTTGATTCGCCATCCACAAGAATTGTTCTTTCGAACTTGCGGGAACGAGACTCTACGTCACAAGTTTTGGTATAATTATGGATGCAGAGCAGCCCACATATAAAGCTGTAGAGGATAATAATAGGTTCAAAAGCAATAATTCCATTAATTAGAGAAATTCCGAGAATTAAGTGGGAGAGCAGGTGCAACCCGAGAAGGAAATTACGGGTATTTTGTGCTCCAAGGCTTACAGGAAGGGTTTTGATACCTGCGAGAGTATCTCCTTTGATGTCTTTGAAGTCATATATAGTAGAATTGATGAAGAGCTTAACCCCAAAGAAAGTAAAAACTAAAAGTATGGGGAGCATGCTTCTACAGGTACTGCCTGCAAGCCCTGAAATGAAAGCCCCCCAGGTGAGTCCTACAACAAAATTTTTGACTCCAAGCCCACCTTTGAGTTTTAGAGCGAATTTTCCGATTTTAATACCTTTACTATAAAGGAAGCCGGTTACGAGAGGTAAGAATGCAAGTGCTAGCATTCCTTCTTTTGCCAGTATATAGCTTCCTATCACGAAGGTAATCATAGAGGCTGCAAGTCCTATTTCCTTTCTTGATCCACTTAACTCTTTTCGGTTTATAACATCTTCTTCTGATCCAAGGGCCCTGTCGAGTGTGTATACGCTGTAAATTACGAGTCCTCCCGCAATACAGGTGAATATACTTGAATGAATTTGAAGCAGGAGGAAAGCAATATGAATCCTTAGTGCACCTGAAAATGCAACTAATATGGAACTTTTTAAGAGTTCTAGTGTGGCATTCTTTTTCCCAAACTCTTGAGCATTCTTTCGTCTGTACCTGAGAATACGTTCAAAACTTCCGAAAAATACATTGGAATTCATAAAAATAATATTGGAGCACTTTTAAATATTATTTATTCTGTATAAGATTTTACAATGTTTGTAATATATAAGGAATCGTCTATGTTTTAGAGAAATAAACGAACACTAGTTGAGTAAACTAACGATTATTTTAGAAGAGAATCATGTTATCGCTATCCTTTAAAAGATTCGCGTGTATCATGGAAAGCATCTAAATAATTACAGTTCTTAAAAATAATATTGAGGATTTTCTTTGTTTTTACCATGGATATCTATAATTTTATTTTTAAAGTTGGCTGGCCAAAATGAAAACTATTGAGCTTGACTGTGTTTTCAACAATAACCGTCTTTTAGAGTTACCCATGTGGTTTTCGTAGTAAGAAATAGATATAAAATACTCACTCGAAACAGCAAAGAGCCAGAGGTCTTCGTTGTTTTGTGTGGATATTTTCATAATGTACTCATTAAAAACAATACAGCTCTGAATTGAAAATCATCTTATCCACAGGAAATGACGAAGAACCATTAAAAATAGAGGGCAATAAAGCCCAAGAAAAAAAGATTACAAATATTATAAAGGAACCACTTTCTTTCCATATGCTTCATTTAATACCTGACCAAGAGCTGTGTATATTGCGGAGAGTCCTGTAAGGATTCCTTCATAACCAGCTATTTTCAGGATTCCGGCGCTTCCCAGATAATTTCCTGCTGCGAGCAAGAAGAACAGAATTGTAAGGGTCAGGAAAACAACGGAGAGAGCCCTTGAACCTTTGAGCGTGCCTATGAACATGAAAAGGGTGAAAACTCCCCACATGAACAGGTATGCAGCAAACGGGAGTGACTCTGTGGCCAGCCCTGCGTAGTCTGGAGACTTAGGAATAAGGACAATCCCTACCAGAGAGAGCCAGAAAAACCCGAATGAGGTAAAAGCCGTGGCTCCAAAGGTATTTCCTTTCTTCCATTCCTCGAGTCCGGCAATGACCTGAGCTAATCCGCCGTAAAAGATACCCATCGAAAGGATCATCGCATTCATCGGATAGAAACCCGCATTGTGTATATTCAAAAGCACAGTTGTCATTCCGAAGCCCATCAAACCCAGAGGAGCAGGGTTTGCGGATAAATCCGTTATTTTTATATCACGAATATTCGTGATGTCTTTAATATTTTGACTCATAAAATTAAATCCTCCTTCCCGTTACCGGAAATATAACCTGAACTTCCAATAAAAACCACATTAAGATTATCAATTGTTTTTAAGGTCCATTTTTCACATTTCGGAGATATGTAATTGTTAATACTTATAATTAAGGACAGTAAATATATTTTCAATATAATATAAATGTATAATATAAAAATTCATAAGAACTGTTAGGAATTTTCATAATAAGCTATTTATTAACGGGTGTGGAATTTGCTTCATATGACTCAGGCAAAAAAACCTCTTATGCTCATTATTCTTGATGGATGGGGCTACAGGGAAGCAAAAGAAGGAAACGCTATCCTGGCAGCCAGAACTCCAAAACTTGACCACTTGATCGAAGAATATCCCTGGTGTTTCTTAGAAGCCTCAGGAGAAGCTGTAGGTCTCCCGGAAGGCCAGATGGGAAACTCCGAAGTCGGGCACTTGAATATAGGAGCAGGGCGAATTGTGTACCAGGATCTAACCCGAATAAATCTCTCCATAAGGAAAGGTGACTTCTTCAAGAATCCGGCTTTTTTGAGTGCGATTTCAAATGCCAAAGCCAACGATTCCAGCCTTCATCTCATGGGACTTGTCTCCTATGGAGGTGTTCACAGCTATATGACCCATATTCATTCCCTTATCAAACTCGCGCAGCAGGAAGGGTTGAAAAAAGTATATATACATGCTTTTCTGGACGGCAGAGACGTGCCTCCTAAAGCCGGCCTCAAAGACATAACGGAGCTTGATGCTTTTTGTAAGGAGAATGGAAATGCTAAAATCGCAACTATATCAGGGCGCTATTATGCAATGGACAGAGATAAGCGCTGGGATAGAACAAAACTCGCCTATGATGCTCTTACCATAGGAGTTGCGCCTTACAAAACTCCTGATGCAGAAACTGCAGTTTCTGAAGCTTATGAAAGAGGAGAAACGGACGAGTTTATAAAACCGACTGTGATCACAGATTCAGAAGGAAAGCCCGAGGCAGTCATAAAGGATAATGATTCTGTAATCTTTTTCAATTTCAGACCTGACAGAGCACGGCAGCTTACCTGGGCTTTTGTAAATCAAGACTTTGAGAACTTCCCTCGAGAAAAACATCCGAAAGTTTACTATGTTTGTATGGCTCAGTACGATGAAACTCTGGATTTGCCTATAGCTTTCCCGCCGGAAGAACTTGAAAATGTGCTTGGAGAAGTACTGAGCAAGCAGGGACTGACTCAGCTTCGGATTGCCGAAACCGAAAAGTATGCCCATGTGACTTTTTTCCTGAATGGAGGGCAGGAAAAATGTTATGAAGGAGAGGACCGCTGCCTTATCCCATCACCAAAGATTGCTACCTACGACCTTCAGCCCGAAATGAGTGCATATGAGGTTACGGAGGAAGTAATAGGGAGGATTCGGTCAGGAAAGTATGATGTGATTGTCCTTAACTTCGCAAATATGGATATGGTCGGGCACACCGGAATTTTTGAGGCTGCAGTAAAGGCAGTGGAAACCGTAGATAGCTGCGTGGGCAGAATTGCAGTGGCTCTGAAAGAAGCAGGAGGTGTAGCAATTATAACTGCAGACCACGGGAACGCCGAACAGATGGAAAATTCGACAACGGGAGAACCGCATACCGCACATACTTCAAATCCGGTAAAGTGTATTTACTTCGGAAATGATGAAGTTAAAGCACTTAAGAACGGAAAACTGTGTGATCTTGCACCAACCCTTCTGGAACTTCTCAAGATCCAAAAACCTGAGGAGATGACAGGAGAATCTCTTATTATAAAATAATAATTTAAGAAGGAAAAAATCTGGAATTATTACAGAAGGATAAATAATCTGAAAATTACTCACGAACGGGAAAAGCAGCCGGAAATTCCAGAAACCCTAATTTTTCCATTCAAATTTTTCCTTTCTAATTTTTCCTTTCTAATTTTTCCTTTCTAATTTTTCCTTTCTAATTTTTCCATTCAAATTTTTCCTTTTTAATTTTTCCATTCTGTTCCTGCTCTCCTTATGCTTCACTTCTGTTGTTATTTTTATTACATCCATAAAATTGAGATTATAAAAGATAATTTTTAAAAGATTAAATACCAGCAGCTACAATAAAAGGAGCACCGGACTTCGGAAGTCATAAAGCTTTAAGTGTATATTTTTGGAG
Source organism: Methanosarcina sp. Kolksee (assembly GCF_000969945.1). NCBI lineage: Archaea > Methanobacteriati > Methanobacteriota > Methanomicrobia > Methanosarcinales > Methanosarcinaceae > Methanosarcina > Methanosarcina sp. Kolksee. Next base: position 4,210,799 of record NZ_CP009524.1, on the reverse strand, counting down.
TTTAACAGGAATGATCAAAATAACCACTCCTTGCCGCATTCATATGACGCTTATTGATATGAATGCGGAGATCGGAAGAGTCGATGGAGGAGCAGGACTAACCCTTTCCTCTCCCAATATCAGAATTACGGCTGAAGAAGCCGATGGAGTCAATATCGAAGGTCTGCAGGGTTTTGCCGATCGAATGAAAAGAGCTGCAGAATCCCTGCTTCCTGAGGGTAAAGGGATCAGGATCAACGTACAGGAAGTGTACCCAGCCCATGTAGGTTTCGGATCAGGGACCCAGTCTTCTCTGGCCGCGGCAGCAGCTGTTAATGAACTGTATGGACTTGGGAAGAGCGTTAGAGAACTTGCACTTGCAGTAAAAAGAGGAGGAACTTCGGGTATCGGAGTAACTGCTTTTGAGAAAGGCGGGTTTATAGTTGACGGAGGACACCGATTCAAAGATAAAGGTGGTTTTATGCCGTCAGCTGCCAGTAAAGTACCGCCTGGCCCAGTGCTCTTCAGAGAGGATTTTCCTCAATGGGACATGGTGGTAGCAATCCCCAACGACAAGGGAATGTATGACCAGGAGGAAGTCGAGACCTTCAAGAAATTCTGTCCCCTCCCTGTAGAAGAAGTCAGAGAAATTTCCCATGTCGTGCTCATGCAGATGATGCCTGCCGTGATAGAAAATGATATAGTGAGTTTCGGGGCCGCAGTAAATCATGTCCAGACTGTCGGCTTTAACAAAAGGGAGAGCTTTATCTGGCCTGACTTTGTGAAAAATATTGCTTCTTTTATGCGCAGCCGGAGCTATGGAGCCGGGGTAAGTTCCTTTGGGCCTGTAGTATATTCTTTTGTAGATAACAAATCAGATGGCAGGCAGCTTCAAGCGGAAGTCCAGAAAATGCTTGACGACTCAGTTGGCGGGACTGTCATGCTTACTAGGGCAAGAAACCACGGTGCCGAAATATCCCGGGTTTGAAAGCCTTATATTCAGTGAGCGAGACGGAATTCTGCATACAGCCTTTGCCCTAACAAGCGAATCCTTACTTTAATAACTTTTTTACTTTTTTTATTTTATTGACTACCTGTTGGATTTTGTCAACAATACCTGGGGCCACACCACCAAATACAGAAGAGTACTGATTTTCCCGTATCGTGGATTATCCTGAGAATTACGATAGTCATAAAAAGTTCTATTAGGAGATATTAGGAGATCTGCAAGCGGATAATCCAATCAGGTCCCAGGTGCCCCGAGACATAAGTGAAATGCTTATCTGGTTTTTTTCCAGAAAATAAAAAAAGCTATACCCAGAGGAACTGCGGTTGCGGCATCTCCAAAATTATGGACTGTATCAGCGAAAGGACTACACTTTCCGAAGCCCAGGCAATGAGGGTCTGAAAAAGCTGTGGGCCATAAGTCCGGCAAAATACTATTTGATTGCACAAAGCCCTCAGATGTGGAGATAAGTTCAGGACCCACAACTCCATACGTAGGGCGTGTGAATGTTCTTTCTGGGAAGAGTTCAGGCCTGTTCTTGTCAGTATCAGATTTCCTTGACTGAATAGTTAAGGATAAAATATAACATAAATAAAAAAATTAGGAAAATAAGGATTTTGAACAAAAATTTCTTAAAACCACTGGTCAAGAGTTTTTTGTCTGGCTCCTGAGGCAGCTTTAAGCCGTTCTGCAGCTTTTCCCACCCTATCAATTGAGAAATCATGGCTCTCGCAGAGAAATTCAAGAAGTTTTTCAGAATCAGGTTTTCCCCATCTTATCTTGTAATCATCCGTTACTTCAGGGTGGAGAAAGATATCTCTTATCTGGTCTACAGCATCAATTTCTGCCTTTTTTTCGCGGAGTACGACATAAATATCCCCATGCTTTTTTATTAGTTTAAGGGCTGTTTTGGGGCCTACTTTCTCCAGCCCTTTGTTATAATCCGTGCCCACACAGATAGCGATATCTATGAGCTGTTCCCTTGTAATTTCTAGGGCTTTGAGTGTCTCATCCAGCTCGATTTTTTCGGGTTCGACGTCAACGTAAACGTTTTTTCCCGGAAGCTTTCGTTTTCCTGTTACGGCCAGATTCCGGACAACAATAGGAGCCCCGAAAAGAAATGAATCGTAATCTTGAGAAGCAACGCAGTTTGCATCTTTTTTGAGGACCATATGTGCAGCCTGGGCTTCGCCCTCACTGGGTGCCTGAACAAAGGGAACTCCCATAATGTCAAGGAGATATTTGGAGTCCTCAACAATTTCCTGGTTTACTTTCGAAGAAGCCTGAGCATACTTATATGCCGATTCAAGATCCCCGACAGCCTTTGCATTCTCCCACTTTTCCCTGGAGGATTCCCTGACTTCTTTTCTTCGGTCCAGGGTTTCGGACTTGAGATCCGGAGGTTTGCCGTCAAAAACAAAAAGAGGCTTGACACCGGCTTCTACAAGGCTCGCTGTCCGGTAGAGCAGGCCTGAGAGATGTGAGGTCACTCTCCCTGCAGAATCAACCAGAGGACTTCCATCCCGCTGGCGAATAATGCTCAAAAACTGGTGTAAAGTATTAAACGCATCAATTGCAACTACCTGATTTGTAAGATCCGAAAGCTCAACTTTTCTTTTCTGGAGCAGGTCGCCTATATCTGTGCCCATATTTTCCCTCGAATGTTTAAAACTTACCAGAAAGCTTCAGCGCTTTCACTACCTTTCTTCCCTTTTATTACTTTCCTTTGAGAAATGATAAAAATATAACTTCAAATTTTCAGTTTGGGAATTTATCTATAGTTCTATTCCCCGAAATAATCATTTTTGGCAACAAAAACCTTTGATATTCTATTTGAATCATTCCTTAGTCTTTTCTTATTCTTTTAACCTCAAACTATTATATAGAAAGTAAATATCAAAAGACATATCAGGAGATTTTACGGCTCAGTACCAAAATCTAGTGATGAATGTAAAATTCAAAATCACTAGACTTTGTAAATGGTTATTATCAGTGTTATACAACTTAGTGATTCAAGTCTTTAGATAGCGAATATCGATTTTTTTATCTATTATCTTGAATTTAACCTCATTAGCTCTTCCTGAGGCCTAATCAAAGCTATCCAGTAAGAGAATAGAAAAGAGACGAGAATTTAATGGGTTTTATAGCCTGTACATACACCTCAGAAAATCAAGCAGTAAGGTCAAGTCGAACATCGATTACTGAATCTTCATTTGCTTCTATTTTGGATATTGTCAGCAAATTACCTTTTCTTTCCAGTAAAGTCGCTTTCGTGACCTGAACCTGGTGACCATCCGCCTGTTTCTGATTGTTATTTTTATGGACGACCAGGAGCTTCTGTCCTTTCTCAGCCCCTTCTCCTATTTTGGACACGATATTTCGTATGACCTGTTCAAAATCAGAATAAATCAAAATTTCCGACTTATTTGCAACCTTTGTAATAATTCCAATCGGTTCCAGACTAAGGTGCATATAGCTTTCCTTCTTTACCTGCTTACACAAGTAATCAAATAATACTAACTCTGAGTAATAATAACTTGCGATACAAAATATCTGATGCATTATTTTGTAATTGTTAAACTTCAGATATTCTCTGTTCTACAGAAGAACAAGTATATATAACTTACTGAATCATGGACTCTGTGCCCGAAATGTCCTGATCGGGTATTAATTAGATTAGAAAAATTAACATACATTCGGATTAAAATTTGGATAAATGTTAATAACTTAAATTCAAAACTGAGTGAAGCCTGAGAATCCGTTCAAAAAGTACTTGGGCCATTTTTCTTTCAATTAACACCGCATATATAGAAGATTCCTGCCCTATAAAGGACACACTTATAAAATATTATGTACCCATGGGTAAAAAAATTAAATATGATTGTTAGCAAATACCGTGGATTCAAGCTATGCTTTTTAAAAATAAGAAATTAAATGTTTGCCCTAAAATAAAAAGTTATAGATGAGATTAGTGGTATTTTCTGCGGTTGAATTCGTAAACTGCATTATCAATTTTGCTTGATAGCTCATTCATCCGTTCTTCAATATTTGTTTCTGTACTCTCCATGTTGACCTTGAGGGTACGATCTTTTGCCTCCATTTTGTTTTCGAGTTCCTGAAGCCTATTGTTAACAGAGATGAGCATAACAGCTAATGTTCCGACCAGAACCATAACTGAAAGAATAATCAGGGGATTTGTGGATTTATATGCAAATCTTCTAAGCCACTCAAAGGATAGAAGAAAGGATGACAGAACCATCACAACAAGAAATACTGTATCTCTAGTCTCCATCGTATACCTCTAACACCTGTAAAAATTGTTCCGCATACACAAGCACATACACGCAAGCACAAGCACATACACACGCGTTATGTAATCTAGCTTGTTTCAAAATTATCAAGCGGACTATTCCTTAAAGTATTTACTGCTTTTCTATCTTTACGATTTTCTATTTTTTACTTTTTTCTATTTTGTTTATTACAATGGAAGCGCAGAGGTCACGAATATCCCATTCTTTTGATGGGGTGAAGTGAACCCTTACCTCTTCGTTTTGGAGCATCGTGAGTCAGTTTTGTTCCGTACTTTCATGCTAAACCATAGCTTCCTTTTATAGATACATCAAATCTGATAGGAAACCGAGGTCAAAATTTCAATCACTTATGTTAAGAAATCTTGTTAAAGGATACATAATCATCTGTTTCTAAGTAACCGGGCGGGCGGCCCAAAACATACCTTGTCTTTATGGTAGGTTGGACGCCCGCAGTTTTATTTTTAAGAGATGTAATCTCTAATTTTTCACAAACACATGTTTATCGATTTATTCCTTTACTTTTAATTATCGCTCCTATGAAAAAAGAGCCAGTATAGGAGAGATGTATCCTGGAGACATTTCGTGAAAAAACACTATATTTTAAAGACAATATCAGAAAAATAATATTTCCCAGGTAAAGTTATATATAAACAGTCAGGAGAAGTCGGAGATGAAAGTACAGTAAGTATAATAAAGGAATAGAAAAGGCATACTGTTAAGAATTAAGGAGTTTAGCACTTGAGTTCCATCGAACAATCAATTAAAGATTATTTACCTATTATTTCCATGGGAGGACTAATTCTTATAGTGCAGGTTCTTGCACTCTTTTTGTCCACGCCAATGGAAGTTAGTGGAATGCAGGCTTTTGAGGACCCAACCCAGGTGTCCAATTCTATATATTATATTATAATGATCCTGGCTTTTACCCTGTTTGTTCTTCTGGCAATAAAGAAAAATATGAAGTGGGTAATCAGCTTCACTATTTATCTGGCCATAATAAGCACTATATATTACGTAGTCCTGGCTCTGTTTGTCCTCATTCCTTCTCTTTCAGGATTTGCGTCCATTGCCTCAGTTGTGCTATCCATCGTAATAACAGTGCTGCTCTATAAATATCCAGAATGGTATGTTGTTGACATTGTGGGAGTTTGTATTGCAGCCGGGGTCAGTGCCCTGATAGGAATTTCCCTCTCAGTTGTCCCAGTAATAGTGCTTCTGGTTCTTCTTGCAATATATGACGCTATCTCAGTGTACAAAACAAAGCATATGGTAGATATGGCCGAGGGGATAATGGATCTGAAACTTCCAATCATGTTTGTAATTCCAAAACACCTGAAATATTCTTTCTTAAAAGAAGACTTCAAAAAGGGAGAAAAGCATGAGGCTTTTTTCATGGGGCTCGGAGATGCGGTTATGCCTACCCTGCTGGTAGTCTCGGCAAACGTCTTCATGACAAATAATTTCTATCCGGTCCTTGGGGCCATACTGGGCACGCTTATAGGTCACGCCGTACTTTCCATCCAGGTAATGAAAGGGAACCCGCAGGCAGGCCTTCCCTTTTTGAATTCCGGAGTAATCCTGGGGTTCCTTGCTGGTGTCCTTATTTCAGGGGCCTCAATCCTGTGAAGTTAACTTTTCTTCACAAACTTCTATTATTTACAAATTCTTATTTTTGTTTTCAGATTTTCGCAAAGATTTTTTTATTTAATAGCTTAATCACTTGATATGTCCAAAAGAATTGCAGTGGTCTTTGACAGTGCCGGAACCCTTCTACATATGTACAGGGTTGCAAAGGAAGTCAGTACCGGGGATATCCTTGAAAACATAGAGAGCACTGCTATTGTCGCGCAAAAGAATGGATGCGGGCTTGTCGTTCTGAACGCTGAAAGTGATATACTCCTGAGCTCAAGAAAAGAAATGCCTCTGTTTGAGTTTATAAAAGAGTACAGAGTTTCAATAGGTATAAGCTGTTCAAAAGGACTTTTTACTCAGGAGATTGCATGTGATATCATAAGGGGAACGTCCCCAAGAATGGGTGATATACATGATGTGCTGGAAGCAGTTACCTCCCACTGTCCAAATGTTTTTTATCTGGCAGCAGGCCTGATAGTTGACTCTCAAGCTAGAAGCGTGCCATATGTACTGAGTACAGGAGGGCATGTATTCAGTACCACGTTACAAACAGTTCAGGCTCTCCATTCCATGAAAGTAGATACGTACATAGCATCCGGAGATAGTTTATTTGCTCTCATGCAACTGGCTGAGTTCATAAACATTCCTCAGGAAAGAGTCTTTGCTTTTTCAAACACTCTGATGAAGGAAAAAGTAGTGCTTGAGCTAAAACAAAAATATGACAAAGTAATTATGGTAGGGGATGGGATTAACGACATACTGGCATTCAGAGCAGCAGATCTAGGAGTAATGACAACGCAGCAGGGCGACAAAAGGCCCAAAGAACTAAGAGAAGCAGCAGACGTGGTTATTGACGATATTATCAAAGTTGTAGATGTGGTAAAAGCGCTGTAAAGGATGTAAAGAGAATTATTATATAAACGAATCTATATAACACGACGGCGATAATAAGACAAATCAATATAATACATCGAGTCACATACAGGACAAGATAAAAGTACTGATTAAGCAAGGTTCGTCAGATGAACTTGACTTAACTGTAAATGTGCTTTAAATGTTAACAGTGAAAAAATAATGCGTTATGTTTATGTAATCTTTACTCTTATGTAGTTGTTGCCCAAATGTGTGAAATTCATTAAGCGTGTGAAATTCGTTGTTTGTACTATTGTGTTATTCATTTATAGTAATTGCTTTTCACTCTTGAGCGATATGCTCAGGCAGGCAAAAGCCACCAGAAAGTATTGCAGCTCATAATTGCGGAGGAAAATCCATGCCAGTATTTATTGAAGTCAAAAATCTAACCGTAGATTTCGACGGTCATAAGGCCCTGAAAAACGTAAACTTAAGTATCAATGAAGGGGAAATAGTTGGAATTCTGGGAAAAAGCGGGTCCGGAAAAACAATCCTGATGCATGTACTGCGCGGCACAGAGTCTTTTGAGAACATTTCAGGTGAAGTAATTTATCATCTATCACGTTGCTCGAAATGTGGATACATAGAACGCCCCAGCAAGACAGGCCAGAAGTGTCCGGTCTGTGGAGAAGTACTGGAAGCTTTCGAAGCTGATTTTGTAAAACTTTCACTTTATGAACCTATAAGGAAAGATATTACAAAGCGTATAGCTATCATGCTTCAGCGCACCTTTGCACTTTACGGAGACGAAAGGGTTCTTGTAAACGTCATAAACTCCCTGAATGAAATAGGATATGCCGGGCAAGACTCCATGAGAAAAGCAATCGAACTGCTGGAAGAAGTAAACCTGAGTCACCGCATGATGCATGTTGCAAGAGAACTTTCAGGCGGAGAAAAACAGAGAGTTGTGCTTGCAAGGCAGCTTGTGAGAAATCCTTTGCTCCTGTTAGCTGACGAGCCCACAGGTACCCTTGATCCCATGACTGCAAAGCTGGTACACGATGCTATGATAAGGGCAGTCAAGAATTATAATATGAGCATGGTCCTGACTTCGCACTGGCCTGAAGTTATTGAACAGATGGCGAACAAAGCTATCCTGCTTGAAAACGGAGAGGTAGTCAAGGAAGGGGATCCACTTGAGGTTTCTGCAATCTTTATGCAAAGTGTATCCATTGTGAGGCAGGAAAAGAATGTCATGGTAGGGGAACCTATAATCAGGGTAAGAGACCTATCAAAGCGTTATATTTCAGTCGACCGAGGCGTGGTTAGAGCTGTAGACGGGATTTCTTTTGATGTAAATGAAGGAGAAATCTTCGGGCTAGTCGGAGTGAGCGGAGCAGGCAAGACTACAACCTCCAAAATTTTAATGGGAATATTACCACCCACATCCGGAGAAGTTGAGGTTCGTGTGGGAGACGAATGGGTTGACATGACAAAGCTGGGGGTGGATAATAAAGGAAGAGCAACCAAATATATGGGGTTCTTGCACCAGGAATACGGCCTTTACACTCATAGCTCAGTAATAGATAATCTTACCGAGTCTATTAGTCTTGATTTGCCTTTTGAACTCGGGGTCAGAAAAGCTGTAATTACTCTCAAAGCTGCAGGTTTTGAGGAAAACAAGGCAAAAGCTATTTTGCCCAAAATGACTGATGAGCTGAGTGAAGGGGAGCGGCACCGGATTGCACTTGCACAGGTTCTGATCAAGGAACCGAGAATCGTCATTATGGATGAACCAACAGGGACTATGGACCCGATTACCAAGGTCTCGGTGACGAATTCCATCCTGAAAGCTAGAGAAGAGATAGGGGAAACATTTGTTGTAGTTTCTCACGATATCGACTTCGTAAACGAGATATGTGACCGTGTTGCACTTATGCGCAATGGTAAGATTGTAGACATAGGTGAGCCGAAGAGTATACTATCTCAACTCACCGAAGATGAAAGGATCCAAGCTGCAGAAGAGATATAAATATGCTGCCACCTCTGTAGTATAGAAAAATACTAAATGAGGTGCCGATTACGAGTAATGAGGTCAGCGTAGAGGTGAATGGGCAACAATATACCTTACCTGCAGGCTCTATCCTTGAAGATGCGCTTAAAGTTTCCAGAGCCCCTTATATAGCCGGTACAGCGGTCGGAATTCTGAAAGAGGTCGCTGAGGAAAAGATCGAAACAGTCACCGAATACGCTATCAATACTCCCAGAGGAGAATTCAGGATAGAAATAAGAAATCCTGAGTCGCCTTCAGGAAAATTATGGGCTGAGCATTTTAAAGAGTACGAAGGAAAATCTATCCACTGGGCAAGTCCTGAAGCTCTAGCTTTCGGGCCTTTTGAAGCCGAAATTAAACCTTCGCGCGAAACAGGAAATTTTGAAGCTTTTGAGGTGATGTTTGGAGCAGGAGGTTTTGATCCCCGTAACACTCATCTTATTTTTTCACTTAAAAGACATACTGCGGAATATGGGACTCCTGAAGATGGGGTCTTTGCAGAAGTTGTGACCGGAAGAAAAATTTTGTCCAGGCTTTCCAGAGAAGATACAATTCTTGGTATTGAGCCAATTATAGAATGGGAACAAATCTCAGAAAAGACCTGCACAACTGATCTTTCTGTTCCGCTTGAAGATGGGGACAGCATATTTACTTATTTTGAAGTTGAACTTTCCAGGAATGCTCCAGGGGGAGCAGAACATTTCTATGCCCTTACTCGTGAAGGAACTCTCAATGTAGATGTTACTACCAGTTCGTTTATCTCAGATGATGACCTGAAGGGAATACCTGCTCCTTATGAAAATTTCGATCCAAGACGAGAAGGTGCAGTTTCTGTCCGTACAGTCGGATATGGGTTGGGCAGAATATATATCTCAAGAGACGAGCGTCCTTCAAGCCTTGTTCATTCTGTTGTAGGGCAGGTAACGAAAGGCATCGAACTCATTAAACTCGCAGAAGAAGGACAGAATCTTTCGGTTGAGAGTCTGCCTCCCCAGATAGTGCTTCTGGGACATAGCTTTGAGGAGGCCGAGCCTGTACTTTCTTCCATAGGGGTTGAACTGGTAAAAGACGGATACACCGGAAAGGATGCCGTAATTGTCAGTCAGAACCCTCCAACAACCCTTGAGATCCTTGGGGAAGCAAAGGTGACTGCGTATGCAGTACCCATAGATAAACTGATTGAGATTGAGCTTTACTCTGAAAAAGCCCCGAAATCTGTGGATTTCTTCCGCCATGGTCTTGAACTTAAAACAAAAACTGTTGGGAAACTGCCTGTTTATATGATATATGACGACACCTACCTTTTTAAGACAGAAAAGGAAGTTGTGAAGTACAAGGAAATCCTTCCAGAAAATACCCCCACGGACAAAGTACTTGGAGGGGAAATAGGGATCACAAACCAGTCTGCAAAGAGGATGGGGACTATAGGTATAAGACTTGGAGACGACGAACTTTTCGGCCCCACAGGAGAACGATTTTCCTCAACCAATATTGTTGGCCGGATAATAAATCCTGAAAAGCTCCTTGCTGTCAAAGAAGGAGATGTGATATACGTAACTGAAATTGTACGCAAGTAAACTTAAAAGTATAAACTATAATACAATTGGATAATGGGCGTACATACTATTCTTAATATATAAAAAAAGTAATACACATAAGCACAATAATAAGTAAATAGACGTATAAGTACCCGGTTAGTAGCTCAAGATGATTTTCAGCTTGCTGGGTCAGATTAAATCTTGCTAACGAATTAGTCAGCTCATTATAACGTGTCCGCTTTAATGAATCCAGATGTTTAAGCGGATTCACATTAATTTATCGAAATTTAAAGTCTCCCGAGGCTAAGGAGAGACGAAATATGACGGAAACGAAAAAAGAAGAGATTACAAAGTACATTGTAATCAGTTCGGATAAAGTGCTGCCTTCAGATGCAGCTATGAAGATCTATGAGTCAGAGTTTCCAGTTACGGTAAAGGAGACCTGTTTTGGACTTATCGTATCAGGAGCCAAAGACGATGTCCAGATCCTCGTTGAACAAATCCGGCAGCTTGATAAAAATCATATTTTTGTAAAGGATAGGGGATTCCCTCCAGGAGATGAAAGGCGCTGCCGCGCAAGCAGGGGTGGAGGCCCACGGCCGGGATTCCATTTTTTGAGGGAAGAAGTGGAGATGCTTCCTGCCATAGGGGCTGCACTTGACGAACTGGAAGCAAAGGAATGTGTAACAGAAAAACGCAAAAAGAAATGCAGGCTTACAACTTCGGATCTGGAAAAAGTTATTGAAGAGGAGCTTGCGAGGTGAGTTTTTTGGCAAAGGTTTTCATTTACCCTATAAATAGTCTTATTCTGGCCGACCTGGTTGAACGTTTCGGGCACAAACCCCTTACCATGATGAACCAGATCCGAGAAAAAGTTACAAGCCTCAGCCTTGATTCTCCTCCTCTAAATATTACTCCTGAAGACCCTAAATTGGGTCTTAAGTATGCTGCAATTGAAGTGCCGGCTGGAGTAAGGGGAAGGATGGCGTTGATAGGCCCTCTTATCGAACAGACAGAAGCTGCAATTATAGTTGAAAACCCACCCACGGACTTTGGTTGTGTGGGTTGTAACCGTACAAATGAGCTGACGAAGTATTTGGTCCGCTCAAAAGGTGTCCCTGTACTTGAAGTAGAATACCCGAAATCCGACGACGAAGCCCGCGACTTCGTAAACAAGATAGTAGCATTTCTGGAGTCGTTGCCTAAGGAAAAGCCTGAGGAAGATGAAAAGGCGAAAGAGACAGAATCGGCAGACAAGGAGGACAAGGAATGAGCACAGAGGAATCTGCACTTGTCAAGATTGCACTGGTATCCTGCGGCTCTGAGTATGCCGGAGTTCAACCCGAATTTGAAGAAGCCGCAGCCAAAGTAAATGCAAAATTTATTTTCCCTGAAATTGATGTTGCATCCATAGATACTATAGGCAGAGATTTTGGGCTTGAGGTTGCGAGTGGAGACCTGAGGCTTATGATGGCCCGGGCAAAAGCTGTTGTTGAAGGTATCGCCAATGCGGATGGAGTTTTCATTACCACCTGTTTCCGCTGTGCTGAAGGGGCTATTGTACGAAATGAGGTCAGAAGATATATCCATGAGCACTCCAAAATCCCGGTAATCAGTTATTCTTTTACCGAAAGCACCAGTGCAGGTACACTTCTTACTCGCCTGGAAGCTCTTACTACAATTGTCAGGCGCAGGCACCTTCTTACAAGGGAAGTTCAGACCGGACTGACCGCGGGAATAGATTCAGGGTCAACAACCACTAAAGCCGTGGTAATGAGGGACAACAAAATTATAGGCAAGGGCTGGGTGCCCACAACAAAAGTCCTTGAAAGTGCTGAAGAAGCTTACTCTATTGCCCTGAAAGAGGCCGGCGTTTCCAGGGAAGAAGTTCAGGCTCTGGGTACAACCGGATACGGACGATTTCTTATAGGTGCTCATTTTAAAGCTCAGCTTATCCAGGAAGAAATCACTGTTAACTCAAAAGGAGCCGTCTATCTTGCTGACAAGCAGAAAGGTAATGCAACAGTTATTGATATAGGCGGTATGGACAATAAGGCAATCTCGGTTCAGGACGGGATTCCCGGAATGTTTACAATGGGCGGGATTTGCGCAGGCGCTTCAGGACGTTTCTTTGAAATGATCTCAAAGCGGCTTGGTGTAGATATCACCGAACTCGGAGCCCTGGCAGTTAAAGGGATGCATGAACATGTATCTATGAACAGCTACTGCATAGTCTTCGGAACTCAATCCCTTGTAAATTCCCTTGCAAGAGGTGCTACTCCTGAAGACGTGGCTGCTGCAGCCTGTTATAGTGTGGTAGAACAGATCTATGAGCAGCAGTTGCAGGAAGTAGATGTTAAAGAGCCTCTGATTCTTGTGGGCGGATCTTCCCTAATTGCAGGAGTACCAAAAGCCCTTGGAGAACTTCTAAAGATCGATGTCCTTGTGCCCGAGAACTCACACTTGATAGGAGCAGTAGGAGCAGCTTTGCTTGCTTCGGGCTTTGTGGAGGAGTGAGGAAAAGATGGATTCGCTTGAAGTCTTTGATGTCGAGTCCGCAATCGCTCCGGAGCAGGGATTTTATAGAAAGATTATCGAGGACAATCTTTCAAGTCTCAAGCTTGCCCCGGCAATAGGGAGAATAAAGGTAGTGTTGAGACCTGAAGATTCTCTTTTTCAGATGGCAATTCTCCTGAGGGACGTGGGCACCAGGGTTACAACAACTGATATTGCCGATGTGGACGCAAAACCGATTGCCCGTGAGATAATAATTTCTATAAAAAAAGAGCAGTATATTCCAGAATTACTGGGAATACTCTGGGAGCGCTACGGGAAAGCAAATATCAGCCAGCCGGACCGATGGACTGTAGCCATAAGTACGGAGAACCCAAAGGAAGAAGCAGCTTTTCTTAAAGATATGATGGTTGCAGATCCAAAGCACAGGCTTCACGAAAATCTTGTTGATTTTGCAATCCGTGTCACCCCTGAGGGTTTCAGGGTCCGGTATCACCTGTATAAAGGTAACCAGTTTATTTTTGTGGCGTCCGAGGAAGCACTAAAACATGAGTGGATCGAAGAAGCAGGAGCGATGCTCGAAGAACTGATGAAAGGAGGGAAAAACTAAGATGGCTGTACTCCGACCCTATCTTTATACCGGTGGCGTCCACAAGCATGGACTTTTAATTGAGCTGCTGGAAGACCTTGGAGGCTACATAGTCCAAAAAGTAGTTACAGGGACTGAAGTCAACCTTATTATGCTTATTCCGGAAAAAGATGTCCCAATAGTGAAAAAGCAATCTGATGAACTGCTTGGAGTTATGGTAGAAGCTCCCCTGACTGGAGTTGAGATTGCAGTTGTTTCACCGACTCTTGCTTCTCACCACCTCCCGCATTCAGCATGTGACATTGCAGAGTATCTCCGCCACCCCGGAGCCAATACAAACATGATAGGACTTGCAAGAGGAATGGGGCGAAGGGTATCTCTGTCCATGGACTATGAAAGAAGACTTATTAACGAACATGATATTGCAGTTTTCACATTTGGGTCTTTCAGTGACTGCATAATAAACAAGAAGCCAAAGCTTTTTGAAGGCGTAGAAATTCCAATTGTAGTTACAGGCGGACCTGACCTTAAGACCGAGGAAGTTCCCGGAGCAGACCTTTATGTTGGGAATATTGGAAGGACTTCTCACAGGTTAAGGAAAACCGAGGAGATTAGCGCCCTTGATAAACTCAATGAAGAGGTTGGAAAGATTGCTGATAACATTCGTAAACAGCAAGCAAAAGACCCCCTCGCAGTGCTTCCTGCTAGAGTTATGAAGGAGATTGAAAATCAGGTCCCGGAAATCCGAACTGTACTTTCGCCTGCTCCACTGACCCTCCAGCTTAATGGGCTCAGAGTCAAGTTACCCTATGATGAATTCCATGAAAGACTTGAAAAACTGGAATTTGATGAAGGGGTTACTCTTTCCGAACTTGCAAATATTTCAAAATCAAAAATGAAAAATTATATATTGATAAAAATCAAATCTAAGTCTGACGTTGGTTTTGCAATTTGACCCGGGTTCTGTTGCATGAAGAGTTATTTGCTTTACATTTTACTGGGTGCGTGTTTTTCACTTATCCTTTATATTGTAAAGCCTGACACAGAAAACGGAGTCTGAATCCTTTTTCCACGTTAATCTACGCTGGTGGTTTCGTATGGAACTTGAAGATATTGTGGAAATTTTGAAAAAGGACCCTGAGAAAGCTGTTCCTGAACTCCTTGAAGATGTCCGGAATCAGTATGGTGAAGTCCCATATATAATGAACTTCATGAAAGATCTCCCGGAGATTTTCATCCCAAAAACGCTTTACGAAAACTCTATAATGAGGGGATTCAAGAACCTCGACCCAGAGACAGTTGAACTTATCGCGATAGGTGTAGCTTCTGCCCTTCGCTGCGAGCATTGCCTGAAAATGCATATTAGAGTCGCAAAACGGAAAGGAATTAGCAAAGAAAAAATATTTTATGCAATTATGATAGGAGCATCCATCTCCAATGCCGCGGTACTCGCTGAAAGCACAAGAGCACTTACATCCGAATTTCCGGATGAAGGAAATGAAGAAGAATACTGCTGTGACTCGAATTGTGAGGTATGTAATATCTCCAAAGCCACTTTTAAGTAAACAGATAATTCAGTAGATCCAAATTCGTTATAAAAATTCACATAGAAATTCGCATAGAAATTCACATAGAAATTCACATAGAAATTCACTATCAAAATTCGTTTTTGTGATATTATAAATTCAGTTCATCAAGACCTTATTTAATTTTGAAAAATTAATTCCCTGACCAAACCTGACCAAAAGCTAATCTCTGAGAGTTCTTCCATCAATAACCATCCACCGATACAAACCAGCCTTTTCGCACTGGTTTTATGCGAACATGTGTGATAAGTGTGGAGAGTATATGCGGGATGCATATTGGATGCAGGAGATAGATACTTTTACGTTGGGTTTCAGGGTTAATAATATTTATTTGGTAGTCCGATTTATATAAGTCGAGACCATATGTACAGAGTTAGATTTTCTTTTATGCTGTTACTGATGGTACTTATTTTACCTACTGTCTCAGCTGCATCTGAAACGAATCCGGAAAGAATTCTGGATTATCCATGGGACCACTCTCCTATTACTGTATATATTGATGACAGCAATGTTCCCGAGCACTACAGCCCTACCTATTATGCACAAATAGAAAAGGCTATGAAATACTGGGAGGAGGGAGGAAACGGAAACCTTGAGTTTACGCCTGTTTTCAAACTTGTGGATTCGAAAGAAGCTGATATCAGGATAAAATGGGTTGAAAATCTGGAGATCGTTGAAGGGGCTCCCCCAGGCGTTGCTGGCTATGCAAGTCCCATGGTATCTGATGATCGATATGTAAAGGTCGACATAGTGCTTGAGGTAGGAAATTATCAGGGAAAAGCCTGGCGCCAGTATGGGGACGGGACAATGCTTTCTGTTGCAAAACATGAATTCGGGCACGCCCTGGGCCTGGGGCACAGCAGCAACAGAAGGGATATCATGTATCCTGAATACGAGCAAAGAGAAGATCTAAACCCTCTCCTCCTGAGCAAGTACGGGCCCATACTGCGTATGGCAGCTCTTGCAGCTTTTGCAGTTCTCCTGTACCTCGGGGTAAGCTGGCAGCGCAGCAGGAAAAAAAGAAAAAAACTTGAGGATAAGTACTTCAAGTAAAAATTTATTTAAAGTGCCTCGGAGTAAATCCAAGTTGAAACTCTATCCTAAAAATCAAAATTGGTTTCATTGGTCATCGGTTAAGAAATTTTCTTGCCTGAAAATTATCGATTTTATATTAGAAGCCGGCCTTAAATTTTGGCCTATTTACATGAAATCGATACTCTGTTCCAGCTCACAAACTATTAAATTATTTAATACATGTTTAAAAATTGACGCAATTTATCATGAGTCTTCACTTAACCGAAAACGTATGTAAAAGACTTAGATGAGGATATTGAATCCTCATCATATATTCTTTCTTAATTACGTATTCTTACTTTCTTTTATACAAAAACACAGCAAGCAAACTAACGATTCCAAAAACTGATTCAAAACCTGGAGATTTTTTGTCTTCATTTCCAGAAGTAGTTGGACTTTGTGTCTGTTTAACATCTGTTGCATTACTTGCGTTGTTTTCAAGACTACTATTAGATCCAGATTGAGTTTCAGATTTTGTTTCGTTCAGAGTTGCGTTTGATGCTGTCTTGCCAGTTATCGCAAAAGGAGAAGATAATCCTGGGGTTTCAGCTATGAAATACAGGTACTCATTGTCTTCTCCTGCAAGAGTGGTTTGTAAAGGATTCCATTGTGAATCATTGTACCTATTAAATGTAACAGAAGACTTGTCTATATTTTGATCTTGTAACCAGGATTTTTCAACCTTGAAATATACTGTTGCATTTTCAATATTATCGGGCGTTGCAAATCCACTATTTCCTACCCAGATGTTTACGAATTTATATACTTCATCAGAAGGTGGTTCAGAAACCAGAGTGGACTGATTTATTAGCATCTCAACTATAGCTGTAGTTTTGCCAACAGTCTTTTTTGAATCAAAACTTATATTAGTTACAGGAGTGGCATTTTGTGGGAAATTGAAATTTACAGAGTTCCCGTATGTAATAGAAGTCTGTGAGATTTCTTTAGCTGCGACATTGCTTTGAAGTTCGGGCGAACCACCGGCGCCTCCGCTGCTACCACTGCTACTGCTGCCACTGCTACCGCTACTACTATCGCTACTACTATCGCTACTACTATCGCTGCTATCTGATACAGTAACGGTTCCCACGCTATCTCCACCGCTGCTACTGTCTTCACTATCGCTTCCACCACTTGAGCTGCTCATTTCTTCCACATATATTGTTTTGTTTGCTAAGCTTGTTCCGTTTTCATTGTTTGCTGCAAGATTGACAGTATAGTTTCCTGCTGTTGAATAGGTATGTGACGGATTCTGATCGGTTGAATTAGTTCCATCTCCAAAGTCCCAGTTCCATTCATTTGCGTTTTGTGAGGTGTCTGCAAACTGCACATCGAGGCCATTGGAAGTATCGGCGTCAAAACCTGCTTCTGGAAGAATTTTCTGTTGCCCCAGAACAGTTATTTCTTGAGCTGTCGCATCCCAACCTCTTCCATTGCTCACTTCTAAAACAACTCTATAAGTTCCGGGAGAATTGAAAGTATATGTTGAGTTCTTTTCTTTTGAAGTATTTGTCAGTCCAAAATACCATAAAGCTGTAGTTGCATCTTTACTCTTGTCAGTAAATGTTACATTCAATGGTGCATATCCAGAAGTGGTCGATGCAGAGAAATTAGCAGTTGGCAGACCTGTAGTGTTTTTATTTCCTACAACATAATCTATCTTTTTAAGTGAATCACTTCCATTAGGCCCAACTACAATCAAAGTAACATTAAAAACTCCATAAGCTTTAGCTCTTCCAAACCTATGAGATGTAGTTACCGAGTTTCCTTTTCTACTGCTGTAAGACCAATGGTTAATTTGCGGATTATAAAATTCCCATTTCCAGCTGGTAACTTGACCAGTCACGTTACCAGTTAGCCTTGAATCAAAAGGAACAGTCCCTTTAGTAATGTTACAAGTAAAATCATTAATTGTTACATTGCCTGAAGCTGAAACCACTCCAATTGATGGTATAATAGCTAAAGTTACTTGCAAGAATAGTATAACTAATAAAACCATAGATGAAAAAGATTTTTTCATGTAAGTCCTCCTTAGGACAAATTCAATTAAGATGTAAATTCTACAATCCTTCAATTTAGTCGCGTAAGTCCTAGTTATTTTCACTCTGTTAACTGGATAATGACCAAAAAATTTGTTCTTAGATATAAGCTTACTTTTTTGAATGAAATTATTAGTAAAGTTAATTTGTAAAAAAAGTTCAGTTAATCCGCAATTTCGTGAAAACAACCACAATAGGGTGATAACTAAGGGAATACTTCTTGAGATCATAATTATAGATGCATTAAAAACATTCTTAAAAAAGGCAAAAAAGTTCTTTATTATCAGCTTACAAATGGCCTTAGTGTAAGTCACTAATTTTTCTTTCGGATTTTTACTTAAAGAGCTGATTCAAAAACTCAAAATCTACTTTTTTGAAACTCATTTTTAAAATCATCAATTGAGATTCTGACCAGGAAAGTAATTCTATAACTCTTATAAATTATGAAAATAAAAATTGGTTTTGTGACAGGCTCAGCAGGTAATCCATTTTCTGATATATTTTAAATCGGCAGCTCTGGAGGTTCTTTATTTTCGGCAGCGAATCTTTTAAAGAATTCCTTAAAGTGATCCGGAAGAGCATCCATTTCCAGAATATGCTCAAGAGAGCTCCATGCATATTCCACATGTTCATAGCTCAACTTTACATTAGCAATGATATATCCTCCGTCATATATTATGGCAATTACTTTTTTGTCCGGAAGCTCAAAGGTAGCATACCCTGCAATCTCTCCGAGCGCAATTGAAATCCCGGTTTCCTCCCAGACCTCCCTAACAACCGCGTCTTTTAGAAGTTCTCCAAGGCCAAGCTTTCCACCCGGAAGATCCCATTTTCCCGGATTGCTGTGAGAATTTTCCGACCGTCTGAGAAGCAGGAATTCGCCTTTCTCGTTCCGTAGAACGGCATAAACAGAAACGATGTAAGGTTTCTCCAGGTTCATACAATATATATGTGAGATTTCTCTGTCTTAAAGGCTGGCTCTTTTAAGATCTTCTGGATATAACTTTTTAAAACTATCTTTCAATAACACTTTTTAAAAACCATATTTTCAATGACATATTTTAAAGAACCGCGGATTTGAGTTAAGAATCAACTATACTGAAATTATTGAAAATAAGGCTTTAAAAAACGCTATTAACAAAATAATGATATAAGATACATAATTATCATTAAATCTGAACAAAAAAGTTAACACATGTTAATCTTATCCTTTTTCTGAAATAGTATATAATAAACTATTCTATTTTAGTTCTTATAGAAATATTTATATTCTTTCTTGGATATATTTTATAAAGTAGGAATTGAACATTTATTCTTCAAGTTTGGGTTTTGGGGAAAGTCGAAATTTGAGACTTGTTTTTAATTAAATCTCATGAGTAGGCTCCAGAACTCAGTGCTTAATACAGGTTAAAAACCACAAAGTTTGAAGAGTGCAGTCCCTAAATTTACCTCTGAATTGAAAGCTATAGTCTCGAATATTGATTCGATTACAAATGGATCTTTCCTCAAATTTAGAGTTTAGTTTAATAATCGAATATCGAATGACTAAGTTTAGGAAAAAGAAAGTCTGGATTAAAAATTTCATTTTAGGTTGAGGTGTAAGTTAGATGAAAGTTGATAAAAGAGCAGCAATTTTTTTTGGAATATTTTTTGTTATATTTTTAATGACCATCGGGAACGCAACTGCAGTTCCTGCAGAGGGTACGAGAACCAGGATCAACATCAGTGACGCACAAGTAAGGTCTCTGGATTTCTATGGGGACAGAATTGTATGGGCCGATGCTCGGAATGAAGAAGATCAGGTAGATAACTTAAGCTTCTATTCCAACCATGATGAAAACTGGGATATCTACATGTACGACCTCTCCACTTCCATGGAAACACAGATAACCAGTAACAACTCAACACAGTCCAATCCTGCTATTTACGATGATAAAATGGTATGGCAGGATCTGCGTAATGGAAACTGGGACATCTACATGTACGACCTCTCCACTTCCGCGGAAACCCGGATAACTTCCAGTAATTCTAACCAGACTTTACCTGCTATTTACGATGATAAAATAGTATGGCAGGATGATCGAAATGGAAATCTGGACGTTTACATGTACGACCTATCGACTTCCACGGAAACTCAAATAACCACTAATGAATCAAATCAGAGTGATCCTGCGATTTATGGGGACAAAATAGTGTGGGTAGATGAAGTGCAAATAGATGATGCCATAGATCCGTATTTTTCTATAAATAATAATATATGTGTATACGATCTTGCCACTTCTACGGAAACCCCGCTTTCTGCGGGATTAAGGAGCTGGAACCCTTCAATTTATAAGGACGTTGTCGTATGGGAGCAGGAAGATTATGTAGGAAATAATGAAATGATTGTAATGCATAATCTTTCCACTTCCACAGGAGAGCTTATAGCCTATGAAAGAACTGGCAGTCCCGATATTTATGAGGATAAAATAGTGTGGACTCAAGACTTCTGGGATTTCAGAAGTCATGTTTTAATGTATAATATTTCCACTTCTACTGAAACCGAGTTGACTGCCGAGGGAGTATACGACGCGGGTTCTGGAAGTTACCCTGCTATCTATGGGGACAGGGTTGTATGGGTACCTTCGCATGGTGGTATTTACATGTTCACTCTTGATTCTGCGGGATTGCCTGTGGATAACGGGGAAAATGGAACTGAGACACAGATTACCACTAATGGATCATTTCAGACCGAACCGACGATCTACGATGATAAAATAATATGGCAGGATGCTCGCAACAGAGAAAACATTGATCAATCTGGATATCCTACTGGCAGCTATGACATCTATATGTACGATCTTTCCGCCCACAAAGAAATTCAGATCACCAATGATAGTTCAGATCAAGTATCTTCTGATATCTACGGGGACAGGATAGTGTGGTATGAATGGCCGAATGGAAACCCAGAGGTCTACACTTATAACATCTCTACTTCTAATAAAACCAAGATACATGATGATGTAATAAATAATCCTTGTATCTACAAGGATAGGATAGTGTGGTCAATCAATGACATCTACATGTACAATCTTTCCACTTCTACGGAAGTCCAGATAAGCAACAACACGTCATATCAGGACTATCCTGCAATCTACGGAGACAATATTGTGTGGACGGATAGTCGTGACGGAAATCTGGATATTTACATGTATAACCTTTCAACTTCTACGGAAACCCAGATAACCACAAATAACTCAATTCAAAGAGTTCCTGATATCTATGAGGACAGGATAGTATGGGAAGACTATCGAAATGGAAACTGGGATATCTATATGTATAACCTTTCCACTTCCACGGAAACTCAGATAACTACTAATGAATATAATCAAGGGTCACCTTCGATCTATGGAGACAGAATTGTATGGGTAGATGATCGCAGTGGCAGGCCCGATATTTACATGTACAACCTTTCCACTTCTAAGGAAACCCGAATTACTACCAGTGGATCAGTCTGGATATTTGCAGGCGATAATGATGATGAATGGGGAGGAAATTCTGGGGTACTTGATATTTATGGGGACAGAATAGTCTGGCATGATTCCCGCAATGGAAACCCCGATATCTATATGTTTACTCTTTCTTCGGCTGAAGTACCTCCTCTGGATGACAACTATACGGATGGGGATGAGGGATATGAAAACGGAACCCAGCCTTCTGACAATTGTTCTTCGGAGCTAATGCCTCTGGACGGGATACAGGCTCTTAAGGAGTATGTGGAAATTACATACAGGTGCAACGTAAAAACAAAAACAGGCCTGATAGATCTGCTTGATACTTCTAAATGTTACTATGAAAAGGGTGAGAATAAAGAATCTGTTTTCATGCTTAATTCCTTCATTCATCTCGTTGAGAAAATGAAGCTATGTGAACAGGTTTCGGCTGATGAAGCAGATTACATGGTCAGGAAAGCAAAGGAAATTATCGAGCAGATAGAACCAAATTAAGAGTGAGGATTAAGTTTACAGCCGTCAGGAGGCGATAAAGAAAATCAATAACATTCTCCACTTTTATTCATTAATTTTTTTTGATAGATTATTGCATGAAAGGGAGAAGGATGAAACAAATGAAAAAGAAAAAAATGCTTTTTGAAATAGCCTTCATCTTTGTATTTTTAATTTCGTTTCATCTGCAGCGTTGGCAGCTTCTTCACAGTGTGTAGATGGTCAACTCACTCTCACGAAAACCCGGATAACCACTAATGAATCAATTAAAGTAAACCTTTCTATCTATAGTGACAGGAATTTTGGAGACGAAACTAAGTCAACCGAGCAAAATCCGACACATACCTGTTCAGCAGCAGGAAATTATACAGTGACGCTTACAGCAAGCAATGCAAATGGAACTGATACGAAAATAAGCGAGACAAACATACTAAGTTTTTCCCATAATGCCCTTGTGGATTCAATTTTTTAATTTTTCAATGATAGTGTTCTATTTGTGTAAAAAGTCAATTTGAAAATAAATATGAGAAGCCAGCAGCACAGCCAGAATTCAGGTTCAGTATGAAACAATCACTGAGGAGATGAATTAATTGGATGAAGGATTAGGATTTGTTCTAATGTTTCCGGTATTTTACTTGTTAATACCTGTTAGCATCTCATTTGCTCTTTTATACGTAATCCTCAAAAATAAAAAACTGAGTATTGTGGGGTCGATTATCGGACTGCCACTTGCTTTCGTGCTTGCATATGTTATCCCTTTGAGGGATGGAGAGTCTATTATATGGCACCTTGCGTGCATAGATATAGTAGCTGCGTCACCTTTTGTTCCTTATATAATGGCTACTTTTTATGGTATGCTTACGGCGTTTATAGGGATAATTGTCATTGAGGCTATAGATTCTGTATCCGGTTTATTGGACAGGCAGGCTGAAAGTAAATAATTCTGACCTGTCCGTAATATATTCATTGGTTACCGGCTAAGAAGTTTTCTTCCTGATGGTATATATTTCAAAGAAAAAAAGGAATATCAACTTAAATAAGGTATAAGTGAAATGATTATAAAAACAGGATTGAAAGCTTGGATCAGAGCAGAAATGAAGGACTCAATATGACTTGCTGGACAGGAAAAACAGTATATGTAGACCTTGGCACTGAATCAGTTAATATCGTCGAAACTGATGAAAAGTTAATTTTCAGATATCTTGGAGGCAGAGGACTTGGAGTAAAACTTCTTTCTGAGCTGACAGCCCCCGATATCGATCCTCTTAGCCCTCTCAATCCTCTCATTTTTACCTCAGGTCCGCTTTCAGGCCTTGCCCCGATGGCTTCAGGTGCAGTCCTCACATCGAAATCGCCTCTAACAGGCACAATATTTAGCTGGAACATGACCGGGGGCTTTGGAAGCGAACTGAAGAAAGCTGAAATTGATGCTCTGGTAGTTACCGGAAAGGCAAACAGGCCTTCCTATGTGGAAATCACGGACGGAAACATTGAAGTTGTGCCCGCAGAACATCTCTGGGGAAAGAATGTCAGAGAATGTACCGAAGCCCTCGGAAACAAAGGTAATGTGAAAGGTAGTGTGGCCTGTATTGGCAGGGCAGGAGAAAAACAGGTCCTCATCTCCTCCTTTGTTGTTGATTCCATATATAGCGGAAGAGGAGGCCTGGGTGCGGTTGCCGGCTCAAAAATGCTCAAAGCCGTGGTTGCGAAAGGAGAAAAAGAACTTTCTCCTTCCGATCCTGAGAGATTCCGGGAACTTGAGGTAAAACTACTAAAGCTCTTTGATGCAAGCCCTGTGCTTTCAAAAGGCCTTGCAAATTACGGCACGTCTGCGCTTGTAAAACTGCTGGATTATATGAATCTCATTCCCAGCAGGAACTTTACCGGAAAGAAAACTCCATTTGCAGATGCGCTTTCAGGAGAGCGTATCAAATCCACTTTCGAGCTTGAAAATAAGAGTTGCCCTGGTTGTCCTCTGGGTTGTAAGAAGAGAATTAAAGGAGCAGGGCAGATGTTTAAAGAGAAAGGGCAGATTTTACCTGAAGGGGCGATTTTACCTGAAGGACAGATTTTGCCTGATTATGATTCCTTCTGGGCCTTTGGGTTTAACCTTGAAAACCCTGATCTCACTTCCGTGCTTAAGGCTGACAGGATATGCAAGGACTACGGGCTTGATCCAATCTCGGCAGGTTCCGTACTCGGGGCATATGCAGAACTCAAAGAACGAATAACCGAGGCTAATGAAATGGAATCCAGGCTCTTTGAAATCGGGGAAGGCGGCAAACTAGGAAATGGAGCCAGACGATACTTATCAGGCTTTGGGAGAAAAGACCTGAGCATGGATGTAAAGGGGCTAGAACTCGGAGGTTTTGATCCGCGAGGAATCAGGGGACAGGCTCTGGCTTATGCTACTTCCAGCCACGGGGGGGACTATCTGACTGCTTTCATGGTCGGGCCAGAAGTACTTGGAAAGCCTGTAAGTCTCAACCGTCTGAGCCTTAAAGGAAAAGCAGGCATCCTTCAGGTATTTGAAAACCTGACTGCAGTTCTGGATTCTTTTGTATTCTGCCCCTACTCGGGTTTTGCCCTTAACGAAGAGCTCGGTTCGTCTCTCCTGCTTTCGGGTGCAGGTATGGAGATATCACCGGCTGAGCTTCTGAAAATCGGAGAAAGAATCTATAATCTGGAGAGAATGTATAACCTTAAAGCAGGATTTACACGAAAAGACGATACCCTTCCTGAAAGGTTGTTTGAAAACGAGGGCGAAAACGAAGGGTACGGGCTTCCCAGGCAGGAATTCGAAGCTGCACTTCAGGAATATTACCACTACCGCGGATGGAATGAAGAAGGAGTTCCCGGATTGGAAAAGTTAAAGGAGCTTGAGATCAACTTTTAGGAGCTTGGGATCAGCTTTTAAGATGAAAGTCGGAAAGGCAGTGTGGATGGCGTAAGAATTGCAGAACGGAGTCCTAAAACGCCTGTAATCCAAAAAAGGAAAAATTTCCAGGTAAATTTACTATACTGCACGCTTCAAGAGAATAATAACTCTTATTGAGTAAAGAATCTTCTCTTTGAAACCTAATATTACCTTTAATCCAGTATTTCGTTTAATCCAGTATTTCGTTTAATCCAATATTTCGTTTAATCCAGTATTTCGTTTAATCCAGTATTTCGTTTAATCCAGTATTTCGTTTAATCCAGTATTCCTTTAATCTGGATTTTTCCGGATTTTTTCGGAGATTTCAGTCAGTTTTCCCCGAAATCCAGTCAAAAGACGTAAAATCTCGCACAAGCGTTATATAGTCAAGGATAAATTAATCGTATTAGTTCTCGATCTGTAGATTAGCTCTGCAGTCACTCCAAGCTCGGAATATTTTCCAGTTTTTCTATGCAGATCTTAAGTAATGTATTGGTAAAATAAGAGTCAGGCTTAAAAATTAGAAAAGCCTTCTTATACTACTTTACCGGAGCCGTGGAAAGTTTCTGGCAAATCCGGAATGGCGTTTACAGCTTATTTATAAACATCTAAAAACGTATGGGAGAATCATTATGAAACAGCAGGTAGAAGTTAAGGAACTCAAAGAAGGGAAATATGTAATCATTGATGACGAAGCATGTGTCATAAAAAGCATTACCAAGTCCAAACCGGGAAAACACGGGGCTGCAAAGGCAAGAGTAGAGGCTATCGGACTCTTTGACGGCCAGAAGCGCTCCTTCATAGGCTCAGTTGCAACCAAAGTATACGTCCCGATTGTGGAAAGAAAGACTGCACAGGTAATCTCGATTACCGGCGACATTGCCCAGCTTATGGACATGGGAGACTTCTCAACCTTTGAGATCGTAGTTCCTGAGGAATACAAGGATAAGGTCAAAGAGGGCGAAGAGATTTCTTACATTACAGCTCTTAGCAAGGTCAAGCTCGATATACGGACATAAACTTCCTAAACTAAAGTGAAACTCAGGTCAAGAACCTGAGTCGTTCTTTTTTTAAGCAAATAATTTTATATCAGGCTAAATTATGTTTTTACCCAATTCCTTTATAGACGCTCTTGCAGACTATGAATCTGCACGTTATGTTATCTTCGGCGTGCCTTTTGATAATACCTCTTCTTACAGGGCAGGCAGCCGCTGGGCTCCTGACGCTATGCGGCGGGCTTCTGCGAATTTTGAGAGTTACAACCCGACTTTCGACATAGACCTTGTCGATCTTCCGATCTATGATGCCGGAAACCTGGAAACTTCAGCTTTTGTTGACGAGACTCTGCAGAACCTCTACGAAGCTACAAAAGACCTCCTGAATGATGGAAAGCTTCCCATTATGCTTGGCGGAGAGCATTCGCTGACCTTCGCTATGGTGAAAGCCTGCGCCGAACTTGCAGGAGAAGATTTCGGGGTCCTTGTCCTGGATGCCCATTTTGACCTCAGGGAAGAATACAGGGGTTTTAAGCATAACCATGCCTGTGTGT
Source organism: Methanosarcina sp. Kolksee (assembly GCF_000969945.1). NCBI lineage: Archaea > Methanobacteriati > Methanobacteriota > Methanomicrobia > Methanosarcinales > Methanosarcinaceae > Methanosarcina > Methanosarcina sp. Kolksee. The sequence continues at coordinate 4,184,177 of NZ_CP009524.1, read as the reverse complement.
CCCGAAATATCCTCCGTGAGGTTACTAAGAATCTTGTTTCCATAGGCATAAGAAGCGGCCCGGAAGAAGAATGGGTTTTTGCCAGGGAAAATAACCTGAAGTATTATACAGCTGATGATGTGGAATCCACTGGCATGGTAGAGATCCTCAAAGAAGCCCTCGAGTGGCTTGACTGCAGCCAGATCTATCTTTCCCTTGATATGGATGCAATAGACCCGTCTTATGCCCCTGGTCTCGGGACGCCTGAGCCTTTTGGCCTGAGTGCGCGAGATGTAAGGACTGCAATAAGGACGCTTGCTCCTTTTTCAATGGCTTTTGATGTCGTAGAAATCGCCCCTGAATACGATTCCGGGCAAACCGCCATGCTTGGGGCAAAATTGATGAGGGAATTTATTGCTTCTCATGCAAAGAGTTGCAGGAAAGCATAAGCTGAGAAAACAGAAATTTTTAACAAAAAAACTGCTGGAAAAGGCGAAGTATTAAAGCTTCGGAACTTTCCCAGGGTTCAATACCTCAAGATTCAATACCTCAAGATTCAATACCTCAGGATTTAATACCTCAGGATTCAATACCTCAAGATTCAATACCTCAAGATTCAATACCTCAAGATTCAATACCTCAAGATTCAATACCTCAGGATTTAATACCTCAGGATTCAATACCTCAGGATTCAATACCTCAGGATTCAATACCTCAGGACTCATTACGTCCAGGGTTCATTACGTCCAATACTGATATGCTCAGGATTCAGTACCCTTTTTATTTGACGAACTGTTTGTATCAGTTAAGCGGGCCAAATGGCTATTATCTTGTCGATTGCTATGTGCGTGTACTTTTCATTCTGCTCGAGAGTGAGCACATTGTCTGCGCAGGCTTCTACTCTTCCGTTAAATACATCAGGGCCCCCGCAGTAAACATCTACGACTTCGCCTAAAAGGTGTTCTACTATAAACGGCTGCATTTCTTTGCACCTCGGTATTTTTTCACGTATCAAACTCTGGTCGCTAATTTGAATGGCCTTTATTTCCCGGAAAACCAGGACACTAATCCAGCTTCCAGAGTGCTTTCCAGTTTTAATCAGATTTAGGAGAAGATCCTCAAGATCTTTCCTTAGTTGATTTGTCCTCTATAAGGAGTAATTGGAATATGAAACTTTGAGCTTATTGGACCCAGAGAGCTATTATTTTGTCAATGGCTATATGGGTAAGTTTTCCCTGGCTGTTGAGTGTCAAAACGTTATCGGCACAGGCTTTTACATTTCCTCTGAATACGTCAGGCCCGCCGCAGTAAACATCTACATCCTTGTTGAGATAGTGTTCCACTATAAACGATTGCATCATAGATTTTTGCTCCTTCTTATTTTCTTTGTAACTTGTTTATTTACTTGTTAGTTTTTTGATGACAGAAACTGGCGGTCTGTCCATCCACAGATGTCCGTTAATTGTAACTATCTTTTCATTTCATATAAATATATTTAGAAACTAAAATTGCTTTTTGGAGTCCGGTGCCGTTAATTTATACAAGGAAAATCAGCTTACTTATCCCAGAGCCTGTATAGTTCTCAGTTCTCGTTTTTCCGGAAATAAAAACATGGTTATATGGCTTCTTTTCTCTGGGTTTACTTGTTCAGGGAATCCGGGAAAGCTAAGTTTATCTGGAAATATCTCATAAGCCTGGCTTTCAATGAAAACAAACATGATATTCTTTGAATAACATGCACAACCAATGAAACTGCTTGCAGATGTCAGCATTTTCATGCTATACGAATCAAATTCGAAACTATCTGGGAAATTTTCCCTTAAAATTTCTCAATATTAAATCAGTAAATCCTTTATCTCATAATTAAGCGAATCAACCTTTTCTTTCTGAATTTCTGGCTTCACGGTTTTCATAGAGGAAAATATCCTCAATGCGGACGCCAAAAAGCCCGGCAAGCTTGAATGCAAGTTCAAGAGAGGGATCATATTTTCCTTTTTCAATTGCATGTATGGTTTGCCTTGTCACCCCTACTTTTTCAGCCAGGCTTTCCTGAGTAAGGTCGTTCATTGCCCTGTAAACTTTAATGTTGTTCTTCATCTCAGGCTCCATATTTTATTAAGTAAAATTTAAAGGGTGTCCGTCACGAAGATTTCTCAACTTAGATAAGTCAGTTGAGAAACTGTAACTGAAATATTTCTTTTTGGGACAGTATGTATGTTTTGGGATAGTATGGGTGGTTCTGAAATTAATGAAGTCCCATTTTACCAGGCTCTACTCACCAGCCCTCTGTATAAAACCTGGTTTTATTGTCCCTACAAGACGCAATTTGACTTTCTGCTCAGCCACCATATTCCCTGTTGTAATACATATAAAGCAAACCATAAAGCACCATAATTGCACAACTTATGTGTGCCATGAAAAAACCAAGATTAGTATAGCCTGGATAAGTGTTTCTCATTGCTATAAGAGTTGTTCCTCCAAGAGCGAAACTAAGTATTACTATTTGAAAGGTAATCCAGGAGGCTTTCTGGCTAATTTGGTGAACACGTTCATCTTCCACAACCTCTTCCACTCTGTTTTTTAAAAGATATATCACAGTTATTCCTGCTAAGAAAACGCTTATGGCAAGTGCTGGACTTCCTACTAAAATAGAAATACTTGAACCTGATCCCATTAACATTACAATCAGGAACATAATTATCCGAAATTGTTTCTGCTTCATCTGCGTAACTCCCTTGAGTACATTTTTTCAGTTTAAGTCCAAATTTTATTCGTAACGTTCTGATGTACAGTTTTAGAAACAAATTGAGTTCATTTGTATACAATATGTAAAAGTATCTTTACATATGGTAAATAGATACTTACATTATATAAAGTTATTGAAGAGTAGTTCAGAACAAAAAAATACGAGCTGATAGAGGAGAGAATTAGATAAGTAAGAAAAGTAAAAGAAATAAAATTTCAAGATTGGATGGGTAGAAAGTAGAGAGTCATTAGAGAGCAAGTTAAAAACGTACAAAAATTCACTTTTTGTAGATATTGTGCACAGATGTAGAATTTATTTACCAGTTTGTCTAATATTATCCGTTAAAAGCAGAATGCATGTTTAAGTTACTGCCCTATTGAGAAAATGGGTGGTATTTTTGTATATATCTGGAATATCGATTGGAGAGCAGGGAGTATTATTAATGGGAATAAATAGACAAATAATTTATCCATTTATATTTGTTGTTTTGTTGATATCAATTACAGTCACAATTGCTGGGGCAGCATCCGTTCCTGAAGTTAAAGTGAAACCTGTGGGACATTTCGGAGGATATATAGAAACCGTTGATGTTGTTGGCAATTACGCTTACATCGGGCAAGGCCAGGATCTTGTGATACTGGATATTGCTAATTCTTCTTCACCTGTTTCAGTGGGCCGGGTTACGACAAAAAACTTAGTATCTGGAGTAAAAATTTCTGGCAATTATGCCTATGTAGCTGTTGGTAATGATGGTCTTGTGATTGTTGATGTTAGCAATCCTTCTTCTCCAATCCTTAAAGGAAGCTACGATACGCCTGGATACGCTAGCAATCTAGCAATTTCCGGCAATTACGCCTATGTAGCTGATGACTATAATGGTCTTGACATTATCGATATTAGCAATTCTTCTTCTCCAATACTTAAAGGAAATTACAATACTTCTGGATATGCTAGCAATGTAGCAATTTCCGGTAATTACGCCTATTTAACTGCTGGTGATAACGGTCTCTTGGTTGTTGATATTAGCAATCCTTCTTCTCCAATCCTTAAAGGAAACTGCGATACTCGTGGAATTGCTTGTAGTGTTGCAGTTTCAGGCAATTACACCTACGTCGCTGATGGGGATAATGGTCTTGTGATTGTTGATACTAGCAATCCTTCTTCTCCAACATTTAAAGGAAAGTACTATACCTCTGGAAGTGTTTATGGTGTTGCAGTTTCAGGCAAGTATGCCTATGCGGCCGATTTTACTAAGGGTCTTTTGGTTTTTGATATTAGCAATCCCTCTTCTCCAGCTCTCAAAGGAAGTTACAATGATGTAGACCTTGATGGTATAGTAGTTTCAGGTAATTACGCCTACATAACCGTATATCGTGGTCTTGAAATTATTGATATAAAGCGTCCCTCTTCTCCAATCCTTAAAGGAAGCTACGATACGGTTGGATATGCTGACAATATAGAAGTTTCAGGTAATTACGCTTATGTAGCTGCCGGTATTATGGGTCTTGCGATTATTGATATCAGCAACCCTTCGTCCCCTATTTTTAAGGGAAGTTGTGGTCCTGAGGATTTTTCTACGGATGTTGCAGTTTCAGGCAATTATGCCTATGTAACCGGATTTAGTGATCTTGAGATTGTTGATATCAGCAATCCTTCTTCTCCAATTCGAAAAGGAAGTTGCACTATTGAAGGATCTGCTGAAGATGTTGCAGTTTCAGGCAATTATGTCTATTTAGCTGTTGGTGAAGAAGGTCTTGAGATTGTTGATATAAGTCATCCCTTTTCTCCAAATATCAAAGGAAAGTATAATACCGCCGGACGTGCTCGTAGTGTTGCAGTTTCAGGCAATTATGCCTATGTAGCTGATGGTGATAATGGTTTTTTGGTTTTTGATATTAGCAATCCTTCTTCTCCGATCCTTAAAGGAAAGTACGAAACTGGATATGCTGACTGCGTTGCAGTTTCCGGCAATTACGTTTATTTAGTCGAAGATTCCGATGGTCTTGTGATTTTTGATATCAATAATCCTTCTTCTCCAATTCGCAAAGGAAGCGAAAGCCGCCATATTGGCATTTGTAAGGACATTTCAGTTTCAGGTAATTACGCCTATATTGCTAATTCTGGTCTTGTGATTGTTAATATCAGCAATTCTTCTTCCCCAATTGTAGAAGGAGGATTCGAGTCTCCCTGGGGAATTTTGGACGTTTCAATTTCCGGCGATAGTATCTATGTAGCCAATTCCAATAATGGTATTGAGATATTAAAACTCGACTTAGAACAGCCAGTAACTTCTGTTGTGAATTTAAGTGTAACACAACTCGAAAATAACACTCAGATCCTTAAACAAGAAAATGGAACGACGGTAGCAAATGTTAAGCAGATGCCTGGGCAGAAAAATGAGACAAGCACTCCTGAAAAAGAAAGCAAAAAAACTCCCGGATTTGAAATAATTTGTGAGGTTGTTAGCCTGCTAGCTGTATTCTGCATAAAAGGAAGTAATAAAAGGCGGCTACACTAATTTTTCGTAAAGCTCTTCATAACTATATAATATCTTTCTCTTTATTTTTTTGGGGAATTATTCAAAAACCTGCGGTTGTCATCTAAACTGAAGCGTCGGGAAATGTTTGTTAGAAGTTTTCAATGAAGACGAAAAGGTCGAAAATTCTGGAAAATTTCAAAAATACATGTTTGAGTAACCAGGGCTATTTTCAGAAAAAACGATAGCATGAAAAATTATGAAAATTGAAAGGACCTTTGTGGAAAGTGGGAAAATAGTCAAACTAAGTTTTTAATAGGTCACAATGTTTTAGTCCCACTTTTTTATAATCTATAGTCTAAGCTGTCGTGCTATATCAGAAGAACACTTTCAAAATCCAAAATCTAATCTAAAATTGAAGAATCTAACCTAAAATTGAAGAATTTAATCTAAAATTTATAAATCTTATCTAAAAATTAAAACTTTAATCTATAATTTAAAAATCCAATCGAAATATTAAAAAGTTTTTATATTTTATAGAAAACTCTATGTATTATAAAGCAAACCTGAAAAATAATTTATACTAGTCTTGCATATTATTAACTATGAAAGATAATTTCATAAGAAATCTTGAAATTATATTTTGTGTTTGCCTGGTCATACTTTTTCTAATTTCCTGCTGTAGCACTTAATGGCTATAGAATTTAAATTCTTATTCTCTTCAATGATACATACGATTTACAGGCTCAATCATTATGACTACAAGGGTCTGGTTCTCATAATTAATTCTATAAAGCAGCCTTAAATGCCTGGACCGCAGTCTGAAAAGCTTTTCCTTACTCTCAATTATTCTTTTTGCTCGTTGTGGGACTGGATCGAGGGTAAGCTCGTCAAGAATTTCTTTAACTCTGAAATAAGTCATTTCGTCTGTCATTTTCAAAAAGGCTTGAGCGGGAATGTCAAGAAGTATTTCAAACACTTTAGAGCCTCCCATCTTCAAATCTGTTATTTTTGGGGCATGTTATTCTAAGAATATCATGTATGTTTTTTGGTTAAATTCCTCAAAGAGTTTTTCATCAGTTTTTTTCCATTAAGTCTTTCATAATTCTTTCTCCCTTAATAGAAACCACTGTTTTACTTATTCATCAAGCTTACTGTTAAAATTATGGCTTATGATTTGTCCTGTAATTACAGAAAGGAATTCTATAGACGATCCTTCATTCTAACAGCAACTGCTATATCGACTACAAAGGAATTATAAGCATAAGTTAACGCTTATTTCCCAACTAAAGACTTGAGAATTTTTATAACCGATATATAAAAAAGGAGTAAAAGAGAATAGTTATTCTTTACTATTCTCAAAAAGCTTTCTAACCTCATCGAAATTTTCCGGTGGGCTGATCACAAGCAGAATATCATCAGCAAGAATTTTAGTTTCAGCTTCCGGCCCGGGAATGATTTTATGACTACGTGAGATTGCAAGTGCAGACACTCCATAATTCTTCCGAAGATTTAGTTCTCCAAGAGTAACTCCTGCACCTTTGGAGAGCTTTCCAACCCTGATACTCCGGATTTCTACATCTGCAAAATCGAGAGCTAAGTCGCAGAATTTTTTCCTGCGAATGCTAGGATTTCGAAGCATCTTATAATGGTCTGCACGTAATGTTGAAGTCAGGGAATTGATTTCACTGCTGGGCACCAGATATCTGTGAAGTACCCTTGTGAAAAGCTCTATTGAACTTTCAAATTCATCAGAAATGACCTCATCTGCTCCAAAATCATAAAATTTATCCAGCTCACGCAGGAAATGTGTTCTGGCAATAATGTGAATTTGAGGGTTCAGCCTGCGAGCAGCTTCAATTATCCTCTTGGTGCTCGGAGGATCGCCTGCGGTCACAACAACGGATTTCGCAGTATAAATGCCGGCATGTTCCAGCACAGCACTCTGAGCAGCATCACCGTAAAAAATATGCTCTTCTCTCTGTTTCTCTATCCTTACTACTTCAGGATTCATGTCAATTACTATGTAGGGAATTGAAGCTTCCTTTGCAGCAGTCACGACATTTTTACCGTTTATCCCAAATCCTACTATAATTACATGGTTTTCAGGTTTCTCTTCATATTCTTTTTCTTTAAATTTACTGTACCAGCCCTGTTTTAATACGGGAGGGAAATGCAGCGAATCAACAAAAGTCGTAGTTCTATACCCTATACTCATAAGTAGAGGGGTAAGTACCATAGAAAGCACTGCCACATCCAGAAATTCCTGGTACATTAGAGAAGAAACCAATCCATTTGCAAGACCTACTTTTGCAAGAATAAAGGAAAATTCCCCAACCTGTGAAAGAGAAAATCCAACCAGAATCATTGTATGCAAAGGAAAACCTATGAGAAAGGTGCTCAAACTATTTACTAAAACTTTCAGGAGCAGCACAGCCAGGGTAGCAACCAGGATCAAGAGTAAGTGTTCTCTTAATATATCGAGATCAAGCAACATTCCTATCGAAATGAAAAAAATACTCATGAACATGTCCCTGAATGGAATTATATTCCCAAGAGCCTGAACCGAATATTCAGACTCCGAGATAATCAGGCCGGCAAGAAAAGCTCCCAGTGCCAGAGATAGCCCTACAATGGAAGTCAACCATGCGACGGAAAGCCCTATCACTATAACGCATAGGAGAAAAAGCTCGTTATTTCGTGTCTTTGCCACATGGTACATGATAAAAGGAACGACATACCTGGCGCTTAGAAAGGTGAACACAATGAGTCCGAGGCCCTGCAGGATAAGCTCTAAAAAGGACTTTTCAGTTCCTGGGGTGCCTGCGAGGACCGGGATTAAGAGAATAATTATCACTGCTGCGATATCCTGAAAAATCAGTATTCCTAAGGAAGTCCGACCGTGAAGACTATAGATTTCTCCTTTTTCCTGTAAGAGTTTAAGGACAATTGCAGTGCTGCTTAACGCTACTAAAAGCCCGAGGAAAATTGAAGATTCTCTTGAATTTCCAAACCAGAGGAATATAAGAGCAACGATAACTGAAGTTATGGAAAGCTGCAAACCGCCTCCAAAAATTACAATTCTGCGAAGCTGTAAAAGGTCGCGCAGTGAAAACTCTATACCTATGGTAAAAAGCAGGAGTACGACTCCGATTTCAGCCAAAAATTCGATGTTTTCGATCTCTCGAATAAGTCCAAAACCAAAAGGTCCGGCAAGAATGCCTGCAAGTAGAAAACCAATTAGTGGAGCTATTTTTAATTTTGAGAAAGTAAAAACTACAGGAATAGAAAGTCCGAAAATGATTAGAAGGTCGGTTAAAAGATTCGTTGCCATCAATATAAATTAATTTTTAAATAATATAAATGTTATTATATTGTAAACTGCCTAAAATACCGGAGACTGAAACTGATGCTAAATGAAGTTAAGATTAGAAAATCTGGGTTTCAGATAATCTTAGAAAATGGTTCTAAACAATATAAAAAACGAAGTGAGTTTTTGTTAAATTTATTTTTTATTTTATTTTTATGTGACATTTTTTTAAAATCAGCTTCACTTTAATCATCTTATAATTCTAAAATACATTTAAGATAATATTTAATATAAAAATCGGATAATTAACTCTAGAATTTAACTATTAAAACATATCTATTTTTAAAAATTGTCCTCAGTTTATATATTTTAACCCACTAAACTATCTAAACCAGGTTTTCTCAGAAGAGGCTACTAAAATTATGAAAATGGATTCAGACATAGAAGATTTAATTCTCAAACTAGAAAAGTATGAAAGCAAGGTTAGGGAAGATCCAAAAGACACTGAATCTTGGTACTATAAAGCAGGTGTTCTTTTAGAGCTTGGAGAGTTTGAGAGTGCTATAGAATCTTATGATAAGGTTCTAGAAACCACTTCCAATGATGCTGAGGCCCTTTTTTACAAAGGAAATGCTCTTTTTGGGCTTAAAAGATACAACGAAGCTTTAAAAATTTATGAAAGATCTTTATTAATTAAACCTGATTTTGTCAGTGCGTTGAGTCGAAAAGGAGAAACTCTGTTTAAACTTGGTTATTATACGGACTCATTGTTTATTTACAAGAAGGTACTTGAGATCAACCCTGAGCATTTTGATACATGGAAAAAGAGAGGAGTTTCTCTTGTAGCTATTCGAGACTACGTAGATGCCCTTAAGTGTTATGAAAAAGCCCTTGAGTTAAAACCTAACGATACTGATATTCTAAAACTCAAAGGAAATGTTCTAGAGCAGCAGGGAGAGCATCAGAAGGCATTATCTTGTTATGAAGAAGTCCTTAAAATTGTTCCTGATGACTCAGAACTCCGAAAATTTATGGGGCTCACTTTGAGTAGAGTGGGCAGGTATCGCAAAGCAATAGAAAATTTTGACAAGGGCTTGAGATTTGAGCCGTCAAATGCAGAATTATGGAATCATAAAGGTGAAGCTCTCGTAAAACTTCGCAAATATGATGAGGCAATTAACTGCTTTAAAGAAGCTGTAAGCCTCAGATCAAATAACTTGAGTGCTCTCAGCAATATGGGACTCGCACTTGATTCTGTAGGAAGATCAAACGAAGCAGTTCAATATTTTGACCAATGTTTGAGTCTCAAACCAGACAACCATGAAGTACTAATCTATAAAGCTAATGCACTTTCCAATAGTGGCCGTTATGGAGATTCGATTAATATCGTAGACCGAGTCTTGGGAACATCTCCAAAAAATACCTATGCTCTTGACAGTAAAGGCTTTACACTTGTCAAGGCCGGAAGAAATTATGATGCAATAGATTATTTTAACAAAGCACTAGAGATTGCCACTAAAAATAGAAAAGAAATACTCACTGCTACAAAAAACAACAAAGAAATACTTATTCACAGCGGAATTGCCTGTAAACATCTGAGATTATATGAAGAAGCACTGTTCTTCTTTGAATGGGCTCTTAGTATATCCCCTAATAATCCAGAAATTTTATGTTATAAAGGGCTTGTCTATAAGGAACAAGGAGAATATAACAGCGCTCTTGAATGCTTTAATAAAGCTCTAACTCTAGACTCCGAAAATGCTCTTCTCTGGAACAATAAAAGACTTGTTCTTGACTACATTAGACAACATGAAGCTGCTAGAAGTTGTTATGAAGAATACAGGAAAAAAGTGAGAATCTGTCCGGAGTGCAAAAAAGAATTCACGAGTATTTATCATTGCTGTCCAGTCTGCTCCAAGACTTTAATTGAGAAAATTGAGCATAGAAATCTGCCAATTGAGCCTTATGATGATTGGGATCCCCCTGCTCCGAGTACTATCTATACTAGGATCAAAAATATTAATTACGGGTTGTTTAAGTATCAGGTAAACCAGGGATTTAGAGACTCCTTAATCGAACAAATTCAGTTAAAGTTGAATGATTTTACTTTCTGCTGTGTAAAGTGTGCTAAATATGAGGATTATTATTGTACTAAAAAGAAAAAAAGAGCTGCTCCTGGAGCTATATGTAAGTCATTCTGGCCCATAAAAGGAGTAAAATATCTGGCTTCTGTTCAAAAATCAAAACCAAAATTTGTAGAAGCTGAATTCAAATATCTTTCTGAACTTAATTACATGAAAACAAATCTTGGAAGAAAAACGTAATACATGCGTCTTCGGTTAAGGAATCAGTTAACCATAATATGACTACTACAATTATCTAAGCATCTGGATTTACTTTACAGATTTACAGAAAAACATGATATAGTAACATGTTTCTAACAGATCATATTTTAACCGATGACGAATGAAATGTAATATACGCACATGATATTCTTTGAATAACAGGCACAAATAAATAAAAGTACTTTTCACCTTACCCTTTTTTGAATCTCGATTTCGTCATTAACTTGGGTAGTAATCTAGGTTCGGCAGGTCGACATTTTATTTTTGATACTTTTTATTGATGGCGATTTTGAAATGATGGGTCCTTATTGTGTTCAGTTGTGAGGTTTACATATGATCCAAACATAATCTCTCATACTAAACTTTAATGGAAAAATGATTAAGTGTTTATATATGTCGTGGGAGTTGAACCACACATTAATCAGTTTTAAATTTAATGTGTATAGGACTTACGCACTTAAGAACCAAAATCAATTACATCAAAGACTGTGGATTAAAATCATGTTCTAGACAGTTAACGGTTTAATGCTGTTGATTCTTTAGTTCAACTGCGTAAGTCCTAGGGTATTTATCAAATGTTCAAAAACGATATCAAAAAAACTATTTAAATTCCTTATGTTGATCTGCCGAATCTAGGTAGTAAGATTGTCCTAATGATGTTTTGAAAAACCATCGTTAAACTAATTTGGTCATAGGAACCTGTTTAATAAGGGATTTATAGCAAAATTAAAAATGATATCATTTGGCATCAGTCTACAAAACCGACTGAAATATATTGTAAGTGCCAAATATTCTAAATTACGGCTTTTGATGTCGATTTAAGGCACCTGAATAGTAACAAGAAATAAACTCTATGTTGACAAAACTTTAAGAAAAAGAACGACGAGAGGGGGACTCGAACCCCCGGGATGCAGAACATCACGGGATTAGCAATCCCGCGCCATACCGGGCTTGGCTATCTCGTCACAAAGGACTTCAAGAAGCGCGTCCCCTTAAACGCATTTTATGTATTTAATCTTTTCCAGGGAAAGGGTTTCACAGAAACTATTCAATAATAGTTATGCTATAAAACTGAATCACCTGATCTATTCTGAATCATTTTGTGTAAAGCGATGAGCACACCTCAGGTCGTTGAATCTTGGAGATACCAGGAGACTGGAACCTCTTCTCCACCCCGCAGCCCCGCAAGCGATAGTTGCCCACAGTAAGTCTGCTCCCTTCCGGGCCTCGACCGGTTTCTGCAGTTAGGGTATGAAGACCTGCTCTCCAGCAAACCCGCATACCTGCACCATCCCAGCAGGACGGGGCTTCTCCGTTGAGATTCCAGGCTGGAGTCTCTTCGACGCATCTTCCATTGGCTTCGTCCCCCGCGTATCGGCGATTTCGGGTTACAGGTAACGCCGGGCTACCCGGACTAGCTCATCAGCTATACAAAGTCACTTGTAATATATAAAGATATGCCATTCATATCCCTCCCGATGTCTGTTTTTCATAATGGGACGTGAATGTTCAATCGACCTTTAAAGACAAAAGCAAAGAGAGTGGGACTATTTAGTGAGATTATTTTTTAAATGGCTTAAAAAAGTAGTGAGATAAATTCAAAGAGGCTTAAAATATGTAGGGAGGAATAAATCACCCTATTTATTTATACGTTATTTTTCAAAATAATGTGTAAATAAATCTGAAACAGCTTAGCATACCAAAGTACCGATAAAATGGGGAGAATTTGGGGAATTTCTATGAGATGTGGAGTTGCAATTGACCTTGGAACAAGTGGGTATCGAGCTCAAAAAATCGATCTTGATACAGAGGAGATCCGAAGAACAGTGATAACTTTAAGGAATCCTCTTCCCGGAGCGAACGTGATGGATCATATGGATTTCGCAATTCACTATGGCCAGGATCTCGCACACGGACTTTCTATAAATGCAGTAAAGAACCTATTCCAGGCTCTTGATGTGAAAAGCGAAGAACTTGAAAGACTTTCAATCTGTGGAAATCCAATTCAGCTATCCATCTTCCAGGGGATAAGCATTGAAGACCTCGCCTATGCAGGAGAACGGAAGAAAAAGAAGTACAATATACAGGAACAGGATAGGAGCGCAAGAATCGTTCATAGCAGCAAAATTCCCGGGTTTGATGAGTACGACTGTGAAGTCATAGTTCCTCCTGCAATTAAGCATGAAGTTGGGGCTGATGCCCTTGCTCTGATAATAAAATCCGGAATGCTAGATAGTGATGCGATTTCAATTGCCACGGATTACGGAACAAATGCAGAAATGGCCCTTAAAGTGAAGGATATCATTTATACGGGATCTGCAGCTGCTGGTCCTGCCCTTGAAGGACAGCAGATAAAGCATGGAAACCTTGCATCTCCGTACACCATATCAGATTTTGAATTCGAGAATGGGGGACTAAGGAACTATATCCTGAGTGAAGAAATGAAACCAGTTCCCGGAGATATAATAGATCCGGCAACTGGGAAAATCCTTGAGGAAGGTCAGATCAAAGCCAAAGGAATCACAGGTACCGGGGTCATAGCTCTGATAGAGAAAGGAATTGAACGTGGCCTTATAGAGCTTCCGAGGATTAAAACCCCAGACGGGCATATTCATCTTCAAAACCGGATGACTTTCTCTGAAAAAGACCTGAAGGAAGCCGGAAAAGCTATAGGCGCAATTCGTGCAGGGCATATTACTCTCTGTTCCACCGCAGGTATCGAAATGGCAGACATCGATGCGGCTTATATGGCAGGTGCTGCCGGTACATATATGGATGCGGCAAAAGCCCAGAAAATCGGTTTGATCCCTTACGCAACAGGAAAGATCTCCCAGCTTGGAAACACTTCACTTGCAGTAGCCCGTGAAATTTTGCTGTCGGAAAAGAGGTTATGGGAACTTCAGGATATTGCAAGTCAGATAATAGGTACACATATAATGTTTGCGACTTCTCCGGAATTCCGGGACGTATATGTTCTTGAACTTGCATACTGGGAGGAAGGCATGCCCTTTAAAATGTTCAAGAAATATCTCAAAAAGAAAGAGCTTCCAGGTCTGGGAGACCCGATACAGAATCCCATTATTGATAAACGTGTGGAGAGAGATATTCCAGTTCTTGGAGAAGAAGGACTTCATGTACTTGAAAGAGTCGGAACCTACATGACGATGGTTGTCGATTGCCCCGAGTGCAAAAAGTGTATTAAAGTCTGCCCAACTGGCGCCATATCAATTGACGACGAAAACAGGGTTATGATAAGCACTGACCTCTGTGAAGGTGCCCATTGCCAGAAATGTATCCGAGCCTGCCCTCCGGAAAAATTTAACTGGGAAAATCTTGAGGTTTTCAAACAGAATCTGCAGGAATAAAATGGCTCAGGATCTCTGGTCAGGCGGCTTCTAAATCCTCAATGATATCTAAAAATATAGGGCAATAAGTAGCTTATGCAGATTTTCAAGGAAATTATAAGAAATAAAAAGAGATCACGCTGGCTAGAGAAAACAATATCGTTCACTTGTTTAAATAATTACAAAGTTAAAAAGGTTAGAGGAAACCTTAAAAAAGATTAGAGAAAACCTTAACAAAGGTTAGAAGAAAACTTCACAAAGGTTAGATAAAGTACGTTAGAGAGAATAAGCCTCACGAAGTTTTGCAACAAGTACTTCAACCTGTTCCACTGCAGTTCCTATATATTTATCGGGATTTACGAGATTTTCTATATCTGTAGCAGTTAAATATCTTGCAATATCAGGAGTTTCCAGAAGCACAGTTTTGAAGTGCTGTCCCGTATCGTGGGCTTTCATCGCTGCAGTCCGCACAAGCTCATGGGCTTCCTGCCTGCCTACTCCTCTTTTTGCAAGCTCAATCATTACGGCCTCTCCCATATTAAGGCCTCTTAGCAGTTCCAGATTCCTCCGGATATTTTCAGGATAGAATCTCAGGTGTTCAATTACGTTTATCCCTAGTTTGAGGATATGGTCTGTAAGCACACAGGCTTCAGGGAAAACTACCCGCTCGGAAGAAGAATTGGTCAGATCCCTTTCATCCCACAGGGTATTATTAAGGAGTTCGGGTTCAACCATGGCCCTTACAATTCTTGCAAGTCCGCATATCTGCTCGGACTTTATGGGATTACGTTTATGGGGCATAGTAGATGAGCCGACCTGTTTTTTTCCAAAACTTTCCTCAATCTCGGCAATTTCACTGCGCTGGAGGGTCCTTATTTCTATACCTATCTTATCCAGAGTCGTGACCGTGTTTGCCATCCACATTACAAATTCAGCGTGCCTATCCCTCTGAATTATCTGGTTGGAAACATCAACAGCGCCAATTCCAAGGTGCTGCATTGTAAGTTTCTGGATAAGAATTCCGGCTTTTCCAAACGCAGCCTGGGTCCCTACTGCTCCTGTCATCTGCCCTACAGTTGCTCTTGGAGTGAGTTGATGGAGACGGTCCAGATGCCTTGAAATCTCCGAAGCCCATATGGCAAAACGCAGGCCGTATGTTGTCGGAACCCCTATCTGTCCGTGGGTTCTTCCACAGCAGACCGTATTCTTGTGGGCTTCGGCCTTGTCAAGCAGAACTCCGAGAAAAGTTTTGAGTTTATCTTCCATAAGGTCGATTGCATCCTTAATCTGGAGAGCTGTTGCCGTATCTAGAATATCGTTTGAAGTGGCTCCGAAATGTACCCATTTTCCAGCATCATCTCTACACTGTTCAGAAATCGCAGTGACCACAGCCATCATGTCATGATGAATTTCGGCTTCAATTTCGTCAACCCTTTCAGCTTTTACGGAAGAGATACTTTCAGATATAATCTCAGCCGAATCTGCAGGGATCAAACCCATATCCGCTTCGGCGCGGGCAAGGGCCGCTTCGACTTGAAGGAGCTTATTAAGTCTATTTTTTTGGCTCCACACATGTTTCATTTCTGCTGTACCATACCGATAGTCTATAGGATGAATCAACACATAAATCACCATTTATAAGACAAAGAAATTAAATAGACCCTAAAAGGTTAAATTAAACATGGAGTTATACTTAAAACCTGAGGGTTTTAGCTTTAAATACCGATTTTAGCTTTAAATACCGATTTTAGCTTTAAATGCCGATTTTAGCTTTAAATGCCGATTTTAGCTTTAAATACCGATTTTAGCTTTAAATGCCGATTTTAGCTTTAAATATCGATTTCAGCTTTAAATATCGATTTTAACATTAAATACCGATTTTAGCTTTAAATACTGATTTTAGCATTAAATGCCGATTTTATCTGTAACTAATTATCATCGTTATATAATTTCAATGTTAACTTTGACACAGTCCAATGTCAACTTAATTACAGCTTCAGCCTGGTTAAGCCACAGGGCAGAGAATAAACAACGTAAGCAATAAATAAGCTTTGAGTTCTCAGAATAAGAAAAACGATGGTTATTCTAAAAATAAAAGAAAGGAAGCTTGCAAACTCAATAAAAGACGGGCTTTTTTGATGAAAAACGTTATATCCCTTAACATCCATTAAGCGGGCTATATACCTTATCAATATTGAAAAATAATAGCAGGTGACAAAAATGGGTCGTTTTCCAGAAGCAGAAGAAAGATTATTAAATAAAAAAATTTGCATGCGATGCAATGCAAGGAATGCAATAAGGGCAACCCGCTGCAGAAAATGCGGCTACAGTGCTCTTCGGGTAAAATCCAAGGAATCCAAGGGAGCATGATCTTTTTTGCAGGTGGAAGCACACCTTCAGAAAATCATTGATCAGGAAGGAAAAGTTCATCTTACCCTTATCGATCCCGCTTCCCAAACACCTGAACGAGCCGCTGAAATCGCCCTTGCAGCAGTCAAGGGGGGCACTGATGCCATCATGATAGGGGGCTCAACCGGAGCGTCGGGAACCCTGCTTGATGAAACCGTCATAAAGATCAAAGAAAAGGTAGATGTCCCAATCATTCTTTTCCCGGGAAGTTCAGCCGGGCTTAGCAGGTATGCAGATGCCGTATTTTTCATGAGTCTTCTGAACTCAAGAGATCTAGGGTATGTGATCACAAACCAGGTTCTGGGAGCTCCGCTTGTATACCAGAGTCAGATAGAACCTATCTCCATGGCATACCTCATAGTTGAACCCGGAGGGACTGTTGGTTGGGTAGGGGACGCAAAACTGATTCCCAGAAAGAAACCTGAACTTGCCGCAGTATATGCCCTTGCAGGCAAATACCTTGGCATGCATTATACCTACCTTGAAGCCGGGTCCGGAGCTGACAAGCCCATCAACCCTGAGATGATAGGAGCTGTCAAGCAAGTTCTAGGGGAAAACAAACTCATTGTTGGCGGTGGGATTAGAGACGCAGAGGCTGCAAAACTCTGTGCATTGGCAGGTGCGGATATGATAGTTACCGGCACCGTTCTTGAAGAAGTAAGGGATGTTACTGTAAAAGTGGCTGAGCTTGTATCAGCAATAAAAAGATGAACCCTGAAAAAATGATTCAGGATATGCTGCCTGCTTTTAAGTATAATAGAACTTATTTAAGACTTATAGAACTTATTTAAGATTATTAAATTATATATATGATTATTAAATCTTGTCTAAGATTATTTAAGACTTATTTAGTTCTACTACTCTTCTAAATTACTTCTTTTTTCAGGGTACTTTTCTTCGGAGCGCAGGTTTTAGCTCTAAGGTTTTAGCTTTAAATTGATGTGTGGTATGTCTCAGAAAGTTTTGAGTTTTCCTAATTAGTTTTTAAGACTGTTCGTGTTAAATTACAGCAGCCGATTGTAATAAATAGTTAGAAGGTAATATTTGACTCCTATTTTAGTATAAATTATACTGGCGCAAAAGCATCCGAAAATTGCAGTGATAAAGATAAGTTATCACGCGCAATTGGCAGAATTGCAGAATATATTTCGGGTCAGGCATTAACTTACACGATTAACACTAAAAGGTATGATTATGCTCAGAGTTTCCAACCTGGTTAAAGATTATGAGGTACGTTCCGAAAAGATAAGAGTGCTGGACCATATCGACTTCACGGTGGAGGATGGAGAAATCCTCGGGATAACAGGTCGAAGCGGAAGCGGAAAGTCGACATTGTTGCGCATCGTCCGGGGAGTTGAGCCCTTTCAGGAGGGAACTGTGGAAGTAGATGGAGAAATTATAACGCCTGCTTCAGGGATTGAAGGGGAAAAATTTCTGAAGAGCGTAACCGCAATACACCTACAGCGAAACTTCGGGCTCTGGAACGGGCCTGCGATTGAAAATGTTATAAGAAAGCTGAACTACCTCCGAGTGGGGTATGAATCCCTTCCACGGAATGAATATCTCCCGCATAGTGTAGATACTGATTACGACGAGCTGTTTAAAGAAGCAATGGAGTATCTAAAACTGGTGGGCCTGGAGGATAAGGCGCTTCATTCCACCAATCTCCTGAGCGGGGGAGAAAAACAGAGAGTTGTAATGGCAAGGCAGCTTGCCGCAAAGCCGAGACTCCTTCTTCTCGATGAACCTGTTACAATGACCGGGCCGGATACAAAGCAGGAAGTTCTTGATGTAATAAAAAGCCTGAAAAAGAAGTTGAACATCCCAATTATAGTAGTTTCTCACCTTCCGGAAATTCACGCTTATCTTGCCGACAGGTTGATTTTCCTTGAAAACGGGAAAATTGCAGCCGACGGAGAACCTTCTCTGGTACTTAAAAATTTCCTAAGGGATATGAAGCCAAAGGAAAAGCTTGTGGAACCCGAGAAGAAAGAGGTCTGCATCAAAGTTAAGGACATTTCAAAACGCTATTCCCTCATCAGGATGGGAGAAGTCCTGAATATCAAAGATTTTTCTCTCGATATTTACAGAGGAGAAATTCTGGCTTTCATCGGGTCCTCGGGAGCTGGAAAAACAACCCTTATGAAACTCATGGAAGGGCTTGTAAAGCCAAAGAGTGGAACCGTCGAATATCTCTGCAGTGGAGACTGGGTAGATGTCACCAGGTATAGCGAAAAACGCATGGAACTCCGTAGGATCATGAGTATTATGAACCAGGAATTCTCTATGTCTGTGAATTCCACGGTAAGGGATCAGATTCGGTTCAGGCTAAGCATGAAAAAGCAAGGTGCAATTGAACACGCAAGGGGTAAAGCTAGGGAAATAGGGCTGTCGGATGAGACCCTTGATACTATATACCGCCTGCCTGACATGCCAGAAGAAGAGAAAGAAACCGCTTTGCGGGAACTCGATCTGAATGACACAATCTATTTTGAACTCTTTCCGAAGATCCCGATAACTGATGTTGATACCTATGCAAGGCCGGTATTCGAAGCCCTTGACCTGCCAATGGAAATTCTTGACAAAACTCCTTACCAGATCAGCGGGGGCGAGCATGTCAGGGCTTTCATTGCCTTAAGCCTTGCAACCTCTCCCGAATATCTTATGCTTGATGAACCCTTTGGAGACCTTGACCCTGTAACTCTCAGGGATGTCACAAACTCTTTAAAAAGAATCAACGAGCGCTTTGGCACGACCATTGTGCTTGTAAGCCATCACATGGACTTTGTTCGGGAAGTTGCTCACAGGACTATATTGATTGATAACGGAGCCCTTGCAATGGATGGAGATCCGGCAGAAGTCTGTCAGGAACTGATCAACAGAAGCAATGCCCCTTACATGGAACACAGCCTGGAAGACCTTGTGGAAGGCGGTTTGGAAACTAAGTAATAAATAACCAGTAAGAACAGCCAGAAGGCTTTTTTAGCAACCGTTGACCCGCAACCGTTGACCCGCAACCGTTGCGCCGGTTGATCACGCCGATAGGGTTTGGGGATAAGTTCATCAAACCCAAATATTGGCTCATGGTTTTCGGTCAAGCCTTTTTTGAAAAGGGTTGTGATCACGCCGATAGGGTTTGGGGATAAGTTCGTCAAACCCAAATTTTGGTCCGTGGTTTTCGGTCAAGCCTTTTTTGAAAAGGGTTGTGATCACGCCGATAGGGTTTGGGGATAAGTTCATCAAACCCAAATATTGGCTCATGGTTTTCGGTCAAGCCTTTTTTGAAAAGGGTTGTGATCACGCCGATAGGGTTTGGGGATAAGTTCATCAAACCCAAATATTGGCTCATGGTTTTCGGTCAAGCCTTTTTTGAAAAGGGTTGCGGTTAAACCTTTTTTGAAAAGGGTTGCGGTCAAGCTTTTTTTGAAAAGGCTTGTTTTTAATCCAGTTTAGTATCCATAGGTCTGCAATTTCTTCATATCTTTGCAGCACTGTTCAGTCAACCTTATTTTCTTCGCACAGCCGGTCCCATTCTTCGTTCCCGAATTTTATGTACAGGCTTTCAGGTACAATTGGTTTTTCGAGTTCTGTTGTGGTTTTTTCTGAGAGTGTCTGGTTCTCTACAAGTTCTCTTCCTGCGCGTCTGAGAGCTTTTTTATACTTCCCCAGGAGAGGTTTTAGCATGATATTGTTTTTGCCCCTGAAGATTTCTCCTTCTCCTCTGTAAATTTCAGCAACGAGTTCAGTGTGAAACGTTCTTGCAAGCCGCTTGAAAAAAAGGCTTTCAACCTCAAAGTTAGTCTGGCCCGGCAACCCAGCGTTTGATATCACGGCAAGTTTTGGAAGTTTTTCATAGCGTTTTGCGTGCCTGTACTCTCCCATTTCGTCTTCTTCAAAATGAGGCACAAGCACAGGAGTAAGTCTATCTATAAAGTTTTTCATAACAGCCGGAATATTATCGAAATACACGGGACATGCGAATACTGCAATATCTGAAGCTACAAATTTGGGAAGCAGGGCATCCATATCGTCCCTGATTGTGCAACTTCCAGGGGTTTTGAGCCAGCACTCGAATTTTCCCCTGCAATATCCAATTCTTTTTTCGATCAGGAAAATGTTTTCGGTTTCTGCCCCGACTTCTTCTGCTCCTTTCAGGAATTCCTCTACCATAATTAGAGTGTTTCCTTCCCTGCCCTTATGGCTCCCGCTGAATACTGTTATTTTTATTTGTAATCCCCCTTTCCCATTGAATAAATAACCTCTGAGCTGAAAAACCTTTGAGCTGAACAGAATATTTCCAATAGCTTTTCTAATGAAAGGCTAATTATACAGCTATTAAGCTAATTATACAGCTATTAAGCTAATTATACAGCTATTAGGCTAATTATACAGCTATTAGGCTAATTATACAGTTATTAAACTAATTATGCATTTATTTGGCTAACTATATCTTTATTAGGCTAATTGTGCAGTTATGCGTTTTTACTTATTTCCTTCCGGTCACGCTTGCAATAAGATTTATTTTCCTTTCGCTCGTATTGGAGTTTTACTACAGCATATCATCTATCGTTTTCAGCTTTTTTTTCTTTACCGCCTTCAGCAAAATTTTTCCCGATGGACCAGGCCTTGCCCAGGTGCTCACCTATTCCCCAGTAATTATTATCATACATGGAAAAAACTATAGGCTTGATCTTCTCGATATCAGGAATTTCATTACAGAGATATTTTTCCTCTGCATAACCTTCAACAATCTCCCCTATGAAAACCTCACTTGCGCCTCTGAGATCCAGAATATCTATAAGCCTGCACTCGAGATTTACAGGGCATTCCCGGATCATTGGGGCTTTTTCAAGTTTTCCGTAGAAGGTTTCGAAAATTTCGGATTTATCCGTTTTTTTTCCAGAGACTATGCCGCAGTAGTCCGTAACTTCCACCATGTCCTGAGAAGGAATATTTACACTGAAGCACTGGTTTTCTCTTATTCCTTCATTTGTATGGTGAATTTTCCCAAGGGTCACCGCGATCATGGGAGGGCTTGCCTGTACGACTCCGCAAAAAGCGACTGTCAGGTAATTCGGCTTTCCGTTTACACGAGCCCCTACGAGGGTAGTAGGCATAGGGTAAAGAAAATTTCTGGCTCCAATAGCCCTTTTCTCTCCAATCTCCGTATTTTAGTCCTCCTCAAAGCTGCGCAGATAAATCTTTTAGCACCGGCTTAAATTAATAGTATGAATTCTGCCGGAAAAATTAAATTAAAAATCCTATCTTTATTTATTTCCAAGATACATAATTAGTATTCCGGTTTTTATTAATATATTAATTAAGGCATAATTCTCCCGAGAAATACATTCCCAGTATAATTTTGGATGAAATAATTATGAAAGGGGAGTTTCCACCCTTGATGCCGTAGCTCTGTTTAAAACTTCACAAGTCGAGCTTCAATCTTCAGCTGCAGTAGGGAAATACAGAATACGTTTGCGAACAGTTGCGAACAATTGCGAATAGTTGCGAATAGTTTAAATTAAAAAACGTGTTTCTTCGTTTTTCATTTTTTCAGATTTCGTTTTTCTGGTCCCATATTGTATGATTCCATTTTTTCTGGTTCCATTTTTTCTGGTTCCATTTTGTCCGGTTCCATTTTGTAAGGTTTCCGCAATCTCAGTAAATACTAATTCCCGAATATACGATAAACTGCTTTTAAAAGAACAGTATAAACGCGGATTCTTATATATGATAGCAATATACTTAT
Organism: Methanosarcina sp. Kolksee; assembly: GCF_000969945.1. Classification (NCBI taxonomy): domain Archaea; kingdom Methanobacteriati; phylum Methanobacteriota; class Methanomicrobia; order Methanosarcinales; family Methanosarcinaceae; genus Methanosarcina; species Methanosarcina sp. Kolksee. Next base: position 4,161,819 of record NZ_CP009524.1, on the reverse strand, counting down.
AAAAAATGAAGAGTATGTATAAGTATCATAAGTTTAGAAAGAGGATTGTGTTGCCCTGAATTCTTTAAATGATTTAAAGCGCTTAAGTTGCCTGAAATTGCTGAACATTAAAATTTGCCTCTTTAGACTCTATCTCATACCCTATTCAAGCCCAGTTGCATAATGCTGAAACGCAATTAGAATATGGAGGGGAAAGATTTTGAGGATGAATATTGCTGAAGACTCCGGACCTTCTTTAAAAGTTCCGCAGAGTCACCAGATCTCTGCCGTGTATGAAGATACCGAAGGATTGATAGAATTACTTGTTACCTATTTTAAGGAAGGACTTGAAGGGGGAGAATATTGCTTATGGTTTTCCCCGGATAAAATGGCCGCTGAAGGGGCAAAAAATGAACTTATGAAGGCAGGAGTGGATGTTGAGCATTATCTCGCTTCCTCTCAGTTAGAATTTCTGCCGGCTAATCCGCTCCCGGAAGATCTTACTCTTCTTGCTTCAGCAGTAAAAGAACTCGCAGAAAAAGGATATCTAAAAACTCTTTCTGGAGGATTTTCAGGGTTTAGAACAAATTTTGAGATTAAAAACGCTGGAAATTCTATCAAGCCCTGTCTTGAGACGTGTGGAAAGGCCGTTGAAACAATGGCTTTGGAAAAGAATAAAAGCATCACACTTCTCTATACCATTCCTCTTGACGAACTTTCAGGTAGAGTCCTGCTCGAATTAATGGAGGAAAGCAACTTTTTTGCCAAAAGAAAAGGGAAATTGGAGAGTTTGAAAAGTCTGAACGAAAAAATAGAGCTGAATAATAATTTTCTCAAAGAAAAAAAAGATACAGAAGTTTCAAACTGGGCCAAGAGTGGGCTGATAGTTAATATGAACCATGAGCTTCGGACTCCTCTTAATTCGGTAATAGGTTTCTCCGATTTGCTGCTGGAAGGGGCTTTTGGGTCCCTGAACACGAGGCAATCAAAATATGTAAGTAATATTCTCATAAGCGGGAAGAACCTTCTAGAAATCATCAGTAATCTACTTGATATATCAAGGCTCGAAGCCGGGGAAAATAACCTTAATTATGAAGATGTGGATATTGCCAGCCTTTTAGGAGAGGTAAGAATGAGTCTCCTCTCATTTGCCTCAAGTAAGAAAGTCAGTGTAGAGGTAAAGGTTGATGCCTCTCTTGAGAACATCCGGGCAGACAGGACAAAGCTGAGACAGATCCTGTACAGTCTAATGAATAACGCTATAAAACTCACTCCTGAAAAGAAAAAGGTTACCGTCAGCGCCCTCAAAAAAGGAGGGATGCTCGAGATTAAAGTTTCTGATAGCGGAATAGGGTTATCAAAGGAGGATCATGAAAGGATGCTTATGCCTTTTATTCAAACAGATTCTTCCACAACTAGGGGATACGGTGGAACTGGACTTGGACTTTATATTGCTAAAAACTTCGTAGATCTTCATGGAGGAAAAATCTGGGTGGAATCAAAGGGAGAAAAAGGCAGCACGTTTATCTTTACTCTTCCAATAAAATAGTAAAGGCATACTTTGAAAAGAGAGTGGCTAAAACCAGGACTGGTAATCGTTTGCACACTTTATCCGGATAGAACCAAAAAGGTCGAGTGCAGCCTGAAACTGCCCATATGTTTCAGGGGATCTATCTGATCTGCACCACCTTCCACCCTTTTTTAAAATATTAAACATTAATTTCCCGGAAGTTTTTGTTTCTCTAAATGTTCATTTTCTGTTCTGTTTCTTCTTTCTGTAAACTAGCATACCTGCAATGGCAATGACAACAAGTAGTAAGCCTGGAACAAGTATACCCGAACTATCCCCCTGAATTTCATCAATGGACTGAATATACATATTGCTTACTATATTTTCATGCTTATTTATTCCGTTGCCGTAATTTGCGGAAAGTGTTAGATTTATAGGCTCGTAGAAGTCCCTTCTGGCATTAGATAAATTGTCTGTTACTGCATTAAATTCGATCGTAAAAAGCTCGTCCTGATTCATTGGCCCTATGAAATACTCAGCAGGGTAAAATTTAATGCCTTCAGCTTCAGGTTTTATGCTTACCGAGCTAAACTCGTTCGGGTGTGTATTGGCTACATCGAATTCAAGAGTAGATTCACCATTTACTATCTGGAGCTCTTTTGAGGGAATTACCTTGACATTTGAAGAATCAACCTTAAGAGGAATATTCTTTCTGCTGTTGTAATCAAAGGAGTTCCCCTCTATTGCAAGTTCAAGGTTATGAGTTCCTTCTGGAGTATCTTCTGCAACTTTAACATTGAAAGTCAATTTGATACTATCTCCAGGCCCCAGGATACCCATATCTTCATAAGGAGCGTCAAGAACGATTATCCCATCAGATAATGGTCTCAAAACTGCAGCCTGAATTCGGGCATTGGTATCAAAGTCACTTCCGTCAATAGTAATAGTAGGATTACTTGCAGTGTTTGTAAGAGTTACCGTGACAGTACCCCTGTCTCCCGGCATGAAAACTTCTGGGTCCGAAGTAACTTCCTTAAGTTCAACTGTACCTTTGCTGTTAAATGTTTCAGTGCCTATTCGTATATCAAAGCTTTTTTCACTCCAGGGGCTGTCTTTGCCTGTTTTTGTTCTGATATCAATGGAACGGATTCCTTTCTGCGCATTTTTGTCTACAAAAAGGTAAAACTCCTTCGTAGCGGTCCTGCCAGGATTGAGAACCCCCACATTCCGCAGGGCATTTGCTTCTGAATCAAGAGAAAAAGGATATTGAGGTACAACTTCGATGTCGACATTGTCAGCTTTATCTCCTCCTATGTTTTCCACCTGAACAGTCAGATTCAGATACTCTCCTATTTTTGCAGGATAGGGATTTGTTTCGACTATTGTAACTTTCAGATTGGCCCCCCTGACAGATGCAGAGGCGGGGGCTACAAAAAAAGAGGAAACTAAAAGCAAAGACAATACGAGAGGGACAAGTAAACTTTTGATTTTTATCATTCTAATTCCACACCCCGATTAGCTTGAGTTTGGAGATATAACACCCTATATTATTCCGTAATAACACCCTATATTATTCCGTAATAACACCCTATATTATTCCGTAATAACACCCTATATTATTCCGTAATAACACCCTATATTATTCCGTAATAACACCCTATATTATTCCGTATTTTGAATTATTCCATCCTTTACGAGCACTATCCTGTTTGCATATCCTGCAATTTCCGGATCATGAGTAATCATTACAATTGTTCTTCCATCTTCGTTGAGTTTTCTAAATATATTTAGAATTTCACAGCCTGTTTTCGAGTCCAGATTTCCAGTGGGCTCATCTGCAAGGAGGATCGCAGGGTCATTGATAAGAGCTCTGGCGATAGCAACTCTCTGGGATTGACCGCCTGAAAGTTCACCTGGCTTGTGGTGCATTCGATCCTCAAGACCCACGAGTTTAAGTAATTCCTTTGCTCTTTCATGAGTATCGATTCCACTTCTTGTGTTAGCATAGGTGGGAAGCTCAACATTTTCAAGAGCTGTAAGCCTGGGGATCAGGTTGAATGTCTGAAAAACAAAACCTATTTCTAACCCTCTGAGCCTGGCAACTTCCTTGTCAGATAGTTTATTGATATCCAGGCCTTTAATTATGATTGTCCCTTCAGTAGGCCTATCAAGAAAACCTATAAGATTCATAAGTGTGCTCTTACCTGATCCAGAGGGCCCCATTATGGCAAGAAATTCTCCCTCCCGAACTTTAAGGTTGATATCACGAAGAACTGGAACTTCCAGATCTCCAAGAATATAGCTCTTTTTGATATCAATAACTTGAATGATGGGAGTCGCTGTCTTATGTGTTTCGTCACTTTGTAGATATCTCGAATGGCCCAATTTACATTTAAACGATTCTTCATTTGGATTAACGAGGCCTTCTCGAGAGGGCAGTTCTACCTCAAGTGTGGAATTTGCGGTTTCTGTCTCCAAGAGTAAATCCCCGGGAACAGAAACGTCTTTAATCGAAATCTTTGTTTTCATATTTACTCCCTTGTTTTTCAAATATCCAAATTAATTCTTATATATTCTTTATTTCCTAAAATATAGTCTATTCTGATTTTTATGTTTTAAATATTAACAGTAGAGTGATTTTCCACTGCGCTAAATTTGTTAAGTGGATCCGTGGAGCTACTCTTTATGAAGGTATTTTGAAACTATTTTTAGCCAATCAATATCTAATCGAGCTGATCACGAAGAAAGGATTGAAAAAGAAAAAGGGCCATTCTCCAGGTAGAGTAGCCCTATTAAAGGGACAGATTCTTATTCATATCTTAAAGCATCAACAGGATTCATGCGTGCAGCTTTTCTTGCAGGATAAAGACCAGCAGTTATCCCCACAAGAACCGAAACTGCAATCCCTATTTCAATCAATGCTAAGGGGAAAACAGGAGGAAGCTTAAGGGTGATTTCAAGAGCGTAAGCTCCCAGACCACCGATTACAGTACCTACGAGCCCCCCAAAGGAACTGACCATTACAGATTCCAGCAAGAAAAGTGATAGAATATTAGAATTGCTATAGCCTACGGATTTCATTATCCCAATTTCTCTGGTTCTTTCAGTTACGGTTACAAGCATAATATTCATAATTCCTATCGAGCCCACAAATAGAGATATTAGGGCAAGAACGAGCAGGAAAGAACTCAAAGCGTCTCCAATTTTTCCAGTCTGTTCAAGAACTTCCTCCTGGTTAAAGACGTAATAGGGTTTTAAATCCTCCTCATCAATATCTCTTTCCGGGACTCCGAAGTTCCTGGCTAATCTGCTATCCACGTCATCTGAAATATCACGAATTTTCTCAGGACTGTCTGCCATCGCAAGGAAAGCCCCATAGTCTTTTTCCCCGATCATTTCATTCATTGTAGAAACGGGAATGAAAACTGTCAAATCATAGTCGCTGTCCTCACTCACAACAGTTGGCTTGGAATTTTTCAATATTCCTTTTACCTTAAAACTCTTCGTCACAACCGTACCGTTTTCCTGTCGAAAAGCGATCTCTACAGTGCTCCTGTGGGAAATATTCTTACTGAACTCATCATTTGCAATGTCATATCCAAGGACAGCCGCAGCACTATCTTTGTCCGTCAGGAAAGTACCCTCTTCCATTTGAAGTCCCTGAATTTCCTGAAAATCTTTGTTAACTCCTGCAATATTCACATTTTTAGTTTCAGAAAGATATGTGAGATCCCCACTCATTGATTTTCTTGGAGATACCCCGGAAATTCCCGGCGTATTCTTTATTAGATTATACTCGTTATCAAAGAAGAGATTTGGCTGTTCGCTAGCTGCAATTATAAAATTAGAGCCTACAGAAGAGATCTCATCAGTAAAAAACTGGTTAAAACTGGCACCAAGAGATGCATTAACAACTACTGCAGCTATGCCAATTACTATCCCCAGTGTTGTAAGTGCAGACCTTAGCTTAGCACTACCTATACTTCCAACGGCTATACGAGCTGCCTGTGTAAGTTTTATCATATTTTCCCCCACAAATATGATGTCAGCTAACCTTTCTTTAATTATTGTTTCCTTCTTCTGTAAAACAAGAAAGCTGCAGGAACAGAGATTATAATAAGTCCACCTGCCAGTACGGCTGTTGAATTAGACTCAGGTGACTCTGAAGTATTTATAAATTTCAGGTCCCCTACCGTATTTGCATGTCTATTGATCCCGTTGTTGTAGTTTGCGGTAAGGTTCATGTTTATCTCTCCTTCCTTACTGGCACTCCATGAATCGTCTGCAACGGCATTAAATTCAATCGTAAAAAGTTCGTCCGGATTCATTGGCCCTATGAAATATTCTACAGGGTAAAAGGTGATGCCCTCAGCTTCAGGTTTTATACTTACCGAGCTAAACTCGTTCGGATGAGTGTTCGCTACGTCGAACTCAATTGTAGATTCACCATTTGTCAGTTGAAGTTCTTTTGAAGGAATCACTCTTATGTTTGAAGAATCGACCTTGAGAGGAATATTCTTTCTGCTGTTGTAATCGAAGGAGTTCCCCTCTATTGCAAGTTCAAAGTTGTGAGTTCCTTCCGGAGCGTCTTCTGCAACTTTAACATTGAAAGTCAATTTGATGCTATCTCCGGGCCCCAGAAGACCCATATCTCCGTAAGGAGCATCAAGGACGATTATCCCATCAGATAAAGGTCTTAAAACTGCAGCCTGAATCCTGGCATTGGTATCAAAGTCACTCCCACCAATAGTAACAGTAGGATTACTTGCAGTGTTCTTAAGAGTTACCGTGACAGTACCCCTGTCTCCGGGCATGAAAACCTCGGGATCCGAGACAAATTCTTTAAGTTCAACTGTACCTTTACTGTTAAATGTCTCAGTGCCTATTCGTATGTCAAAGCTTTTCTCACTCCAGGGACTGTTTTTACCTGTTTTTGTTCTGATATCAATGGAACGGATTCCTTTCTGCGCATTTTTGTCTACAAAAAGGTAAAATTCCTTTGTAGCAGTTCTACCAGGATTGAGGACTCCAACATTCTGCAGGGCATTTGCCTCTGAATCAATAGAGAAAGGATATTGAGGTACCACTTCGATATCAACGTTGTCAGCTTTGTCCCCTCCTATGTTTTCTACCTGAACGGTTAAAGTCAGGTATTCTCCTATTTTTGCAGGATAGGGATTTGTTTCGACTATTGTAACTTTCAGATTGGCTCCTCCAACAGCTGCAGAGGCAGGAACTGCAAAAAGCAAGGAAATCAAAAGCAAAGGAAAAAGAATTGTTACAGTAAGCTTCTTAATCATTTCCATATACTTTCACCTTCAATTGTATTGAATTATTTCATCTTTTACCAGGATGACTCTGTTAGCATATTTTGCAATTTCGGGGTCGTGTGTGACGATTACTACTGTTCCCCCTTCGTTATTCAAACCCTTAAATATACGAAGGACTTCGGCCCCTTTTCTGAGGTAAAGGTTTCCAGTAGGATCATCCGCAAGACGGATTGCAGGATCATTAATATGCGGTGCAATTGAAATCCACTGGGACTGCTTTCCTGAAAGTTCTCCTGGTCTGTGATGCATGTGGTTATGAATTCCTATAACTTCATAAAGTTCCCTTGCACGCCTTGTTGGATCAATATTAATTCTCGAATTAGCAAAGGTTGGGAGCAAAACATTCTCCAGGGCAGTCAGGCACGGAACAAGATTAAAAGTCTGAAATACAAAATCAACTTCAAGCTCCTTCAGGTGGGCAAGCTCTTGATCTGGCATTCTATTGAGGTCATGACCCTTTACAAGAGCTTGACCTGCAGTAGGCCTGTCAAGGTAATCTATAAGGTTCACAAGAGTACTTTTTCCTGGACCTGATGGGCCCATTATAGCCAGAAATTCTCTTCTCTCCGTTTTGAGATTGACGTCTGAGAGCACGGGAATTTCCAGACTCCCAAGTACATAACTTTCCCTGACATTGGAAACGTCGACAATCGGGAATCCATCCTCAGGTAAACTATTTTTGATAATATTCATATCCCCCTTCCCCAAAGTTACTGAAATGTGATGAATGGATTACATTGAATAATTTCAACGTTTTTACTCATTATGTAAAACAGTCCATTTTAACTTATGCTTTCTTAATTTTCGCCTAAAGAGCCAATTTGAAGGTATGTAGCTGCTGATTTCTGTCTTTGAAAACAAGAGATTAAAACTATATTTTCAAACTAAAAGTTCGATATGTTATTTTGGACATTTTGACGAAATTTTTCAGTATAAAGCGCTGTTCTTTACTAAAAATTTCTGTAACCGGAATCCACTAAAATAGAAGCAGTGAAAACAGATAGCTGTAACTATTTAATGAGATTAGAGACATTTCTTAGAAAATTTATAATCTTTTTCCAGTATTTGTTCTAATTAATTTATACTGCTTTTATATTACATCTTTTCTAAAAAGACTATGGCAGAATTCAGATGGTTGCACCAGACATTTTAGAGAATTTCTTCTTTGGACCGGTGAAGACAATTTAATATTTAGATCTAAGTGGTAGTAAATTTTAAACTTCTAAACATTATATAAGTTAAAAAAACATATACATGTATGTGAAATATTTATTCTAAACATTTTAGAAGTATTATTTATAAGGAGATGATTTTCTATTGAGTTTATATAATTTAGTATATATAGCTATATACAGTCACTGTTAGCTAAAATTTTTAACGGTAAATCCTGAACTAAGAGGAAATCCGCCCCATGAATCTTATTAAGTGGCTGACAGTAGCCGTGTGATTTGGAGGTTTGATAGTCGAAAATTATATCAAAATTGAACAGCGGTTGCAAATAAAATTGCTATCTACAGTATGCAAGTATCGATTTCGAAAATACAAACTATGGAGGAAATAACCATGACATTACCAGCAATTGTCTTTGGATTCAGCCTTGGCCAGTTCTTTACATTTACAAACAACATTGGCTTCTTTTTCCAGTTCTGTTAAATGAGTTTCTAAAGCAGAAATAGAAGAGGTCTCTGCAGAGAACGACAACGATATTCTATGTCCAGACTGCAGAAGCCTGGGTATAACGGGGGATGAACAATCAGAAAAATATTGGAGGAAATGATATTATGACTTTCAGCATTTTCTATTCAAATATCTGCTATTCCTATGTGGCCGAATGCATCAAATTCTTCTATTGCGACTAAGCAGGGCGACTACGCAGGAATGCTGATTAAGCTGTAAATTAGGCGGTTTCTGCAGGGAATGGCCATAAGGGCTTATATTCCCTATCGCAGAAAACCAGGGTATAACGGGAGATGAACAATCAAGAAAAATTGGAGGAACTGATATTATGACCTTTAGCATTTTCTATTCAAATATCTGCTATTCCTATGTGGCCGAATGCTTCAAATTCTTCTACTGCGACTAAGTAGGAATGCTAATTAAGCTGTAAATTAGGCGGTTTCTGCAGGGAATGGCCATAAAGTCTTATATTTCCCGATCGCAGAAAGCCAGGGTATAACGGGAAATAAACAAACTAACTGATATATTGGGGGAAGTTCGATTATGACCTTCAGCATTTTCTATTCAAAGGTCTCCTATACATATATAGCTGAATGCTTTAAATTCTTCTACTGTGATTAAGCAATAATGCTGATTAAGAGATAATACTAACATATGAAGTTGCCTGTTTTTCAGGTAACTTCTTCTTTACAAAAGAAACGCAATATTAACATTTTTTTACTTCTTTTTTATTTTCCTAATATTCATTCTTTCGAAGGTTTCTACCGTTTCAAATATACTTTTTAAAATATGAGATAAGAAACAGTCTATAATTTAAAATTGTTTTTAAAAAGCCGAAAATCCAAAAAGTATAATCTTTTTTGAACATTGTGACTTTCCCTAAAAGGGTATTCACCTCCGGGAAGTTGAAATGGAAATTAAAGAAACGAGATGCTTGGGACTCCTATGCAATTATTGTAGCAAAAGATTCTATCTCTAAATACTAAAAGACTATTATTTGTAAGGAGTTTTCGTTCTTCACATTATATATAAATTTGAAGTATACTTTGGTATTGATATTCCCTTGTAATTTATTATTGGAAATATTGGTTTTTAGTATACTCAATTTTGATACTATTAATTAATATATATTGATATATGGCCCAGCTATCAAACATAATATCCTTTAAATCCCTAAATGTTTTAGCTGGAAATCTTCAAGATTGTTTATACTTAGCTGTAGTTCCAAAAGTAAATTCCTGGGAGTATAGCTTGGGAATATGATATAATATGGATGTCTAAGGGGGTTTGGCGAAAACACATCTATCTGGAGTGGTCCGTGAACCAAGTTAAATTGGCAGAAGATACTCAATTAATTGAAGGAAGATGAATTGAAAAGAGATAGTTTTGAAAGTAGAGAAGTGGAGGGACTTATAATGTCAATGTTTTATTTGAGTTATACTAAAATTACCATTTTTCTAGAGATTATAAGGTTTAAGATGATGTACTTTAGCGGTCAGGGCTTTGGTAGCTTTGGAAGGTTCTCCAGGTGAAGTAGATCTCAGTGTTTATTAATCAGTTACCATTCTAAATGATCTCAATACAGGTTTAGACTACGTGCTCATGCATGCTTGTTACCTGTATCATTTTTTTCTTAGCAAAAGTGACTGGGTTCAGGTTTTTTATAGAGAAACTACCCAATGGTTGATCAAACAGCCATAAGAGTTCAGCCGAATAAATCTTTACATCTCAGCTCTATTCTTGTACTTGAGAACCCGATAAGGAGGTAATTTTGGAGTATATAGAACAAAAAAGCAAAAAATTAAAATTTTTAAAAAGAATTTCTTTTAGTTTTTTAATATGAAAGAGGTTTAAATATTTATAACCTTAACTCTGCCACAAATAGGGAATAACTTTTTCAATAACAGTGCTCTTGAGCATGTTCCACTCTGAATCATTAAAACACAGTCTAGGATTTTTCAGTTATTCCTTGCGGAGAGAAAGATAACAAATTGATGTTTAAGCCTATAGATCTCGAATTTAAAAATAAGCAAAAATGCAAAAATTACTCATACTTATATCCTATAGGGAATAAATTTTCTCCATATTTTTCAGTTTATTTCAGACAAAATTTTCGATATCTAAAGAATTAATAGACATTAAATACCTAAAAAATTTCTGGTAAAATTAAAAGCAATAGAGAAAGGAAAAATGTAAAAACCCTTTAAAAAACAACATCAAACGACACAATACTTGAATAGGTTTATTCCCTACGCGATGCAGAGTTAAGGTTATAATTAAAAAGATTTTGAGCTTTTTATTAAAAATCGGACTTTACTATTTTTGGCAAGATTACTCCGGTAAAAGTTCTTCTTGCAGATCTTGTTTTGTAACTACGTAAAGCCGAAACGAGTGAAATATCAAGACTCAGTACGACAGTTTAGCCGGAATTAAAGCCTTTGGAGATACCGGTGGTCATTACGGAACTCGGATTAGGAATCCCATTTTAATAATAAGGCGTGAAGTCCCCTTCCTCGATACTTTCTGACTGTCGTCAGGAAATGACAGGTGGAAGATGAAAGCCATCAGCTTCCCAACCATCTCTCATTGTTGACTCTGTAATATTATTCATCTTTTGAACACTATTATATATTGTTGTATTATCACCCAAAGCTGATGCGAGAACCAAGCTAGGTGGTGAGCATACAGGATACACACCACTCTTAGGGTCAGAGGTAGAGCTGGTCAGAGGTAGAGCTGGTCAGAGGTAGAGCTGGTCAGAGGTAGAGCTGGTCAGAGGTAGAGCTACGAAAAAGGTGGAAATCGACTTTGCAGCTTGAACGATACCAATGTAGATGAAGTGATCAGAGGTAGAACCACAAAAAAGGTGGAAACCGACATCAATAACTTAAGTATGTCATGTTTATCACATGTCACCTGCGAACCGCGGGGAAGGACTTGTGTGACTTGTCGGTATGCCGGAGAATGAACCAAGGAAGCCCCCATCTTAAAACTCTGAGCTTTGAGAAGAGTTTAGAAGGGATCGTCCACTTTGAATAAGTATAAAACTTGCCTGTTAAAAAAATCTTACTAGCTCTTTTTACTAACTCTCTGGAAAATCTAAAAAAATAAAATAAGCAAACTGGGAATATTATATATCTACTTTATTAAACCTCCACATAGCAGCAGATAACATTATAAGGGCAAAGAAAATGAGGCCCAGGAAAGACACGACTATATCAACTGGTGTATATATATAGTGATTTCCCATCACAGAGAAATTGGTCCCCAAAGCAAAATAACGAATTCCGCCTGCTAGAAGGGTCAGCGGGTTAAACATTGATAGAACCTTGAGGATAGTAGGAAAGCCGTCAATAGGATAAAGGGCGTTACTGACGAAGAAAATGGGCATACTAACCAGGGTGAGAATAGACTGCATTCCCTCCGGATTTTCAACGGTAATTGCAATTGAACCTGATAGGAAAAGGAAGCCAAGAGTAAAAATCGCTACCAGTAGCATAATACCTACTATTGCGATAAAAGTTTCAATAAGTGTATATCCCTTAAAGAACTCCATTCCTACAAGTTTTCCGAACCCTATTATTATAAAAGTTTGAAAGAGGGCTTTAGTCACACCGGAAAGGCCAACACCGAGAATAATATGAGACCTGGGAACTGGACTTGCAAGAGTTTCCCTCAAAAGGCTAAATTTTTTGTCAAACATAAGAGTAGTGCCTCCAAACAAACTGCTGAACAGCACATCCATTGCAATTATTCCTGCACCCATGTAGGTAATATATTTGACTACGGGAACACCGGGTTCATTTGGAACAAGTGAAGTTAGTTTGTCAAAACTATCTGACATGGCAAGCCCAAAAAATGCCAGCCACATCACAGGCTGGATCATTGAAGTGACGAGTACTGATTTATATCTAAAGTATTTCAGCATCTCTCTCCAGTATATAGCACGAAATTCGAAGCTCATTTAGAAATCCCCACCATTTCTATTCCTTGCTGTTTTTCGTCTTCGTCGCCTTCTCTTAACCCGTGTCCGGTGTAATGAACAAAAACATCATCCATTGACGGTTTTTTAATATTTACGATTATAATGTCTATCCCCTCTCTCCGAATTTCATCCATAATTTGAGGAAGCACATGAGTAACATCCTCCTTTATCATAATTCTCAGGGATTTTGTATCTTCTGTTATACTTTTAACGGACTCGAGCGACTTTAAGACCTCTGCAGCAGCCTTATTATCACTTGTTTCCAGGTAAATAAGGTCTTTACCAAGTTTATTCTTTAACTCATCAGAGGTTCCGGTTACGATTATTTCCCCATGGTCAATTATGCTTATCCTGTCGCTTAACTGATCGGCTTCTTCCATATAGTGTGTTGTCAGGAATATAGTAGTGCCCTCTCTCTTAATCTCTCTAAGGTATTCCCACATTCTCATCCTCGTCTGGATATCGAAACCTATCGTCGGCTCATCAAGGAAAAGGACCGCAGGTTTTGTCATCAAACCTCTTGCAAGCTCAAGCCTTCGCTTCATTCCACCGCTCAAATCTTTCCCCAGAGTGTCCTTTTTACTTTCTAGATCTGTCAGCTTTAAAAGTTCTTCGATTCGTTTATTTCTTTCTTTTTTTTTCATCGAATAGATTCTACCATGATATTCCAGATTCTCGGACACTGTCATTTCATGATCGAGGCAAAGCATCTGAAAAACAATTCCTATTGACCTTCTTACAGAGTTTGGTTCCTTTGCGACATCATATCCGTTGACTCTGGCTTCGCCTTTCTGGAGTTTCCTGAGTGTCGTAAGAATATTAATCACGGTACTTTTGCCTGCTCCATTTGGACCAAGGAATGAGAAAATCTCCCCCTGTTTTACAGTAAAACTGATATTGTTAACAGCTTTTACAGAACCGTATGAATGCTCAAGATTATTTACTTCTATGACATTATCGTCCATACGTGAATCAACCCCTTCCCTCTACCGTATTGGATCACTCTTGTCATTTATATTAGATCCCAATGTAAGACCCCTATTAAATGGGTATAAATTTAGTAAGTAGTTTCCTGAAACTATTGAGTTTGAATAAATATCTTAATAGTTTTACACAAGTAGTTATGTTTCAGATGGTTTATATAAATAGGAAATAGAGTTTCTAAACTAATCTCTGAAACGCTGCTTGTTTTTTGTCTAGAAGTTTCTAAGATGTCTGATAAATTACCCGGTTAAATCTTATTTATTGAAGTGTGACCCTTATAATTTCCCGTTTTTGTTTTCTACTAAAAAATTCTTTCTTTATCACATTATATGTAAATAATAAAAGTACTTTAAAAAAAGATATCTTTATATTATGGAATCTGCTTTGAAACAAGAGTTAATTAAGCTAACAGTTAGACTTCTATTTTAAAATAACAATAGATCTATGTTCAGTAATACTGAACAATTATGGTTCTAGCTTACATATTTTTAGATTTATGGGGGATGATACATATAAATATGTTAATCGACGATATTATTTTGGGGGTAATAATGGTAGATATTTTGCGACTATCCCCGGTTATCAGCGCATATCCTGATGATGAATCTGAAAACCTGGAAATAGAAGTAATCCTTCCCGGAGTAGAAAAGAAAAATATTACTTTTAAAATCACCAGGCGGTTTTTATGTAAAAGCTACCAAAGAAGGAGTTGAATATGCAGACAGTTACGCAGTCTGCTGTCCTGAAATACCGGAAAAAGCGGTCGCTAATTATTCAAACGGTGTACTTAAAGTAAAGATACCTTATCAGCAGCCTTTTGAGAAAGCAGTGGACGTTAAAATCGAGTAAAGGAAGAGATTTGAGGGGGAACTTCTTCAGGGGGAGAGAATACTATGGAAGGTGTAATACCCAGAATATTGAAAACTCCAATACTAGCAATGTATCACGATGATAAACGTCAAAATCTTGTTTTGGAAGTTGAACTTCCCGATGTAGAAAGTGAGGATATCACAATTTTAATGCATGAAAACAGTTTTTACATAAAAGCGTTCAGTAAAACCGTAGAGTATTTGGGGTCTTTTTTTCTGGATGGGCCCGTAGATCCCGAAAAAGCAATTGCAGTCAACGATAAAGGAATGCTTACTATCACAGTTCCTTACAAAGAGGGTTTTACGTGTGCAAGGTATGTTCCGATTGAGTAAGGCAATGAAATAATAGATTATTGTAAATAATTCTAAAAAACTTAATTTTATATCCTATTAATCTTTATTATATTTTTATTTAAATTAACAAAGACCGTTTCTATTAAGATTTGTTTGCGTAGAGGAGATTTTATGAAAATAATAAAATGCGGCGATCTGGGGTTCAAATGTAACTTTATGGCTGCCGGCAACGAACTGGAAGAAGTTGAAAACGCTATACTTGATCATATAGAAAAAGAGCATAAAAAAGAGCTTCAGAATATGTCCGAAGACGATATTCATCATTTGAAGCACCGAATATCGACCCTTTTGGGAAGAAGCTGTGGCTGTGGAGCTCTGTAATACTATATTAATAATATTTGAAAAATGAAAGTTTACTCTGGATTTCTAGGTATACTTTCTTTACAGCTTTTTTTGGTGATTAAGGATTTTATTCAAGGACTCCACTATAAAATCGTGGGTTCAGGGAGAATAAAATCGACCTTGACAAAAAAACATTTTTGAATAGGCTAATTTAAACAACCCTTTTTGAATAGGTTAGTTTTAAATAACCAATTTTTAATAAATAGTTGTAAATAAATCAGTTTTAACTAATATTTTTTTAAAAATATAAAAAAGACCAGAGGACATTAAGGCCTAACAGAACTCCGAAAATAAGCATCCTTTTTTAACTTTCTGTTCTTGCAATCCTTTTTCCCATACAAGATAAAATGAGATTCCCATCATGCATAAAATGAGATTCCCATACAAGATAAAATGAGATTCCCATACAAGATAAAATGAGATTCCCATCAGTGCATAAAATGAGATTCCCATAAGTGTATAATGTATGACCCAGGCCGGAAAAATACCTGGAAAGAAGGGGTAAAAGCTGGCTTTTCCAGCAAAAGATACCACCTTTCAAGAGGCGATGCTGTAAATCTCGAACCTATTGCCCCTGCAAACTGGCAGAGAAATACAGAGACAAGAGGCTTGAATAGATTAACTTTTTGAACGATCCCAATCCCGAAAATTGTTCTATACCTCAAGTGTTATCAATTCAGGATTAAAAAAGCTTTAAGTTTTTGTTGCTGCTTTTTACAGCATTTTTGCAAACACATGCCGTCGGAAGAAAGCTCAAATCGCACTAAGAAATTCACTCCTTTTATAATTAGCTTTAATGAGCTTTATATACATGAGATTAGAAATATATTCAACGAACTGGGGATGAACACACAAATATTTCCAAAAATAATTCAATTTACTATGTATCTAAACAGTTTCATGTTTTTTATAAGATTGGGAAACATATATATAATATCATCTAGGTAAAAGGATACCTAATGCCTAGTTAGGATGGGAAATCAAAATGGTGCAGATAAAGAAGTGTATGACCAAAGAAGATGTATTAGAGGCTGTAAAAGAAAGAGACGTAAAGTTTATCCGTACCCAGTTTACGGATACACTTGGCATCATCAAAAGCTGGGCAATCCCTGTTGAACAGTTAGAAGAAGCCTTCGAAAGCGGGGTAATGTTTGACGGGTCTTCGATCCAGGGTTTTACAAAGATTGAAGAATCTGACATGAAACTTGTGCTCGACCCGTCTACTTTCAGGATTCTTCCCTGGAGACCTACGACTGGCGCAGTAGCCAGGATCCTTGGAGACGTGTATCTTCCTAATGGTCAACCGTTTGAGGGAGACCCCAGATATGTTCTTAAGAGCGCAATTGAAGAAGCCAAGAAAATGGGGTACTCAATGAATGTCGGTCCTGAAATGGAATTCTTCCTCTTCAAACTTGACGCAAACGGAAATCCGACCACAGAACTTACGGATCATGGAGGATACTTCGATTTCTCTCCCCTTGACCGTGCACAGGATGTACGTAGAGATATTGATTATACTCTTGAACGTATGGGCTTCCAGATTGAAGCTTCTCATCACGAAGTCGCACCTTCTCAGCATGAGATTGACTTTAGGTTCGGTGACGTGCTGAGTACCGCAGACAATGTTATAACTTTCAAATATGTGGTAAAATCAATTGCATATCACAAAGGATATTACGCTACCTTTATGCCGAAACCTCTCTTTGGAGTAAATGGCTCAGGTATGCATACCAATCAGTCTCTTTTCAAGGGAGACAAGAATGCATTCTATGATCCAGAGAGTGCAGACCAGCTTTCTCAAGAAGCAATGTACTATATTGGTGGCCTGTTGAAATATATTACGGAATTTGCAGCCGTTACAAATCCGGTTGTTAACTCCTATAAGAGAATTGTACCCGGATATGAGGCGCCGGTTTACCTCACCTGGTCTGCAAAGAACAGAAGTTCCCTTATCCGCATTCCTGCAACCCGTGGCAATGGGACTAGAGTTGAACTAAGATGCCCAGATCCAGCGTGTAATCCTTATCTTGCCTTTGCACTGATGCTCAGAGCTGGGCTTGACGGTATAAAGAACAAGATCGATCCCGGAGAGCCGACTAACGCGAACATTTTCCACCTTACTGAAAAAGAACGGAAGGAAAAGGGTATTCGCTCCCTACCTGCAGACCTTAAAGGTGCAATTGATGAAATGAAAGGCAGCAAATTCGTAAAAGATGTACTGGGAGAACACGTTTTCAGTCACTATCTCTGTGCTAAAGAGATGGAATGGGATGAATACAAAGCAATTGTTCACCCCTGGGAACTTGATAAATATTTACATATGCTGTAAGCATATCAAAAATCCTAAAACCCATGTGGATACCGAAAAAATTTACTGTGAAAAAATAGTGGCAGAATTAAATGTTTGTTTGAAAAGACACACTTCTTCCTGAAAGTGTGTTCCTATTTTACAATACAACTCCCCCAAACTAATATAATATTTTTTTCTTGAATTTTCTGGTCAGGGGATAATAAGTTTTTTAATATTTTTTAAAACTAATGCCTATAATAAATATTGATATAAAAATGCTTCCCTTCTGAAAAACCCTAATATTCAAAAGTAGTACTTTTTAAAAAAATTAATTCAAGTATGCACTACAAGCAAACGTCATAGAAGCTCCTAAAGACGACAGTGTGGAGGCTATTAAAAAGGGATATTCTATGCTAAAATGCAGAAGTTTCTAAAATAAAAGTGCAAACAAAATAAATAAAAGGTTATACCGTTGTGCTTTGCAGCATTACCTCAAGAACTTTTAATTGGAAAAAAGAAACATATATATATTGTCAAATAGGTACTAAATTACTTACTTCCCTTAGTGGTGACCCTCTCGATGTATGAAAAGAAGTAGAACCATATGTGGAAGCGTTGCTATATACTCACATTAATTAAATAATTTATATGAAACAAACTTAGTGTCGAATCAACCTCAAAATGTCGTATAAAATCGATTGCAATTATTTGGAATCACTGAATCCTTGATGATTGACTCGACTTAGTTAAAGATCCATAAATTATATAAATTGATAAAAGTTACCCTAAAAATCCAGTTTTTCAGCTGGCAAGTTTTTTGAACTAATTCTCAAAAATGAGCCACGGAAATAATCCAGAAAATTATTAACGTATATGCATTACATTCATTCCTATCCATTTTTAGAGTGATCAAAATGTGTGGAATAATAGGCTTTATAGACCGAACAAAGTCCAGAATGGACGGGTCGAGCATAAAAGTCGCCCTCAGCCTCATGAACGAAAGAGGTAGTGGAGATGGGGCAGGCTATGCTGCATATGGAATTTATCCGGAGTATGCAGACTACTATGCTCTTCATGTTTTCTTTGACAATCTAGGTGAATCAAAAAAGAAGGTAGATGAGCTCCTCGAACAATGGGGAATAATTGTTCACCAGGAAGAAATCCCTACCACCCCGCAGCCGGGCATAAAGAAAGTACACACCCCATGGAGATATTTCTTTAAGCCCTCAGAAGACTTAATGGCAGGGAAAATGGCTTCTGAAAATGATGTTGTCACTTACATAGTCATGGAAGTAAATGCCAATGTAAAAGGAGCTACAATATTTTCCTCCGGGAAAAATATGGGAGTCTTCAAAGCTTCCGGCTGGCCCGAAGATGTGGCAAACTTTTACAGAATTGAAGATTACAAGGGATATATTTGGCTTGGCCACAACCGTTATCCCACAAACTCTCCAGGCTGGTGGGGAGGCGCTCATCCTTTCAACCTGCTTAACTGGTCAGTAGTACATAATGGAGAAATTACTTCATATGGCACAAACCAGCGCTATGTTGAAGGATACGGATACAAGTGTTCCCTATTTACTGATACCGAGGTTGTAGCCTATCTGTTTGACCTGCTTGGAAGGCAGCATGGGCTGTCGTATGAGATGGTTGTCAAGGCTCTTGCCCCTCCTTTCTGGGACGATATTGACCGGATGCCTGAGAAAGAAGCAGAGTTGAACAAAGCAGTTCGCCTTACATACGGGTCTGCCCTCATGAATGGACCCTTTGCAATTGTAGTTGGAACAGAGAATGGTATTGTTGGGTTTACTGACAGGATTAAACTGCGACCTCTCGTAGTTGGTGAGAATGGAAACCGGCTTTACATCTCCAGCGAAGAATCAGCAATAAGAGCACTTGACCCCGAAGTTAAAAATGTATACACCCCCAGGGCAGGAGAACCAATAATAGGGAGGTTTATTGAATGACTCTCGGAAGTGTGCCCCCAAAATTCAAGGTCAGTATTGACCGTGACCAATGCATGGACTGTGGGCGCTGTATCGAAAACTGTTCCTATGGCGTGTACAGGAGAGAAGGCGACAAAATCCTGATAGAATCCAGGAAATGTACAGGCTGCCTTCGCTGTGTTGCCATGTGCCCAAGGGATGCAATCACGCTCACAGAGAAACCTATCGATTACCGCAGCCATCCCCTCTGGACCAGAGAGGTCAGAGAGGATATTATTAAGCAGGCTCGCAGTGGAAAGATTATCCTTTCAGGAATGGGAAACGCCAGGGATTTGCCAGTTGTCTATGACCGTCTTCTCCTTGATGCCTGCCAGGTTACAAACCCGAGCATTGACCCCTTGAGAGAACCAATGGAACTCAGGACTTACATTGGAAAGAAACCATCCAAACTCAAGTTTAGAAAGACTGAAAGTGGTGACGTAGAGCTCGAAACAAAGCTTGCTCCAAATCTTAAGCTCAACACCCCTATTATGATCGGCCACATGAGTTTCGGAGCTATCAGTCTCAACTCTCAACTTAGTATGGCAAAGGCAGTGACAGAACTTGGAACTTATATGGGAACAGGAGAGGGTGGACTCCATGAAGCTCTATATCCTTACCAGGACCACATGGTTGTCCAGGTTGCATCAGGCCGTTTTGGTGTAAATATTGATTACCTTGAAAGAGGCGCTGCCATTGAGATCAAGATCGGTCAGGGAGCAAAACCGGGTATAGGTGGACATCTGCCTGGAGAGAAAGTAAGCGAAGAAGTCTCAAAGGCTCGCATGATCCCTGTGGGTAGTGATGCGATTAGTCCAGCACCTCACCATGATATTTACAGTATTGAAGACCTTGTTCAGCTCATTAGAAGTCTGAAAGAAGCGACTGAATGGAAGAAACCTGTCTTCGTTAAGATTGCAGCTGTGCATAACGTGGCTCCAATTGCTGCTGGTATTGCTCGCTCTTCTGCAGATGCGGTAGTGATTGACGGATTCCGTGGTGGGACTGGTGCAGCTCCCAAGGTCTTCAGGGACAATGTGGGGATTCCGATTGAAGTTGCAATTGCAAGCGTTGATCAGAAACTCAGAGAACAGGGCGTCAGAAACGAGATCTCAATTATTGCAAGTGGTGGGATAAGGACCAGTGCAGACCTTGCCAAATCAATTGCTCTCGGAGCAGATGCTGTTAATATCGGGACTGCTGCTCTTGTTGCTCTGGGCTGTAGGGTCTGCGGCAATTGTTATAGAAACCTTTGCCCCTGGGGTATTGCTACCCAGCGTCCAGATCTTGTGAGCAGGCTTGATCCTGAGGTCGGAGCAGTTCAGGTATCAAATCTTATTAAGGGTTGGACTGACGAACTCAGTGAACTTATGGGTGCGGCGGGAATCAACAGTATAGAAAGCTTGCGTGGCAATAGAGACCGCCTGCGTGGGTATATGCTGGACGAAAAAATGCTTGAAATCCTTGATGTACTGCCAGCGGGGGCCTGATTGAAATGAAGACGGTAAAAATTGATGCCAAAGGTATGCATTACACCCCCTTAAACCAGAAAATCAGGGCTGCGATTGCTGATGGAGCAGAGGAAATCATACTCGACAACGTGCTCGGGCAGCGCTTTATAGGTGACGGGCTTAGAGGCAATGTCCGCATCATAGTCAATGGAGTTCCCGGAGGAGATCTGGGGATATTCATGAGCGGGCCGACCTGTATTGTACATGGAAATGCCGAACATGCTCCTGGAAACACAATGGATAAAGGAATGCTTGTGATTCACGGAAGTGCAGGAGATGCGGTTGCCCACAGTATGCGGGGAGGAAAAGTCTTCATAAAGAATAATATTGGTTATAGGGGCGGCATCCACATGAAACAATATGAAGTGGACGCCAGACCTATACTTGTTGTAGGCGGCACAGCCCATTCCTTCCTCGGTGAATATATGGCAGGTGGAATGGTACTCGTGCTTGGTATTGGCAAGGATAAAGCCATGACAGATAGGGGTATTGGAAGCGGAATCCACGGTGGAGAAATTATTATCCGTGGGGACGTAGATGATTACCTTCTTGGAACAGGAGCCAAGAAATTCAAGTTTACCGAAAGTGATCTTGAACGCATTACCCCAATTATAAAGAGCTTCTGCGAGCAGTTTGGGTATGACGCCGCAGAGTTCCTGGACACCAACTACACAAAGATCGGACCTGTAAGCAGCCGTCCTTTCGCAAGCAAATATGTATGGGAGTGATCAGAAATGGCAGAACAGAAACCAATCAGCAAAAGTTACCTTGACCTCAAGTCAAAAGTCTGGGACGAAGGCCTTTGCTCAGGCTGCGGGGCCTGCATTGCAGTCTGCCCTGCTGATGCTCTATACTTCGAAATAGGTGGGGATTCCACACATCCGAAGAGCAATAACTACTGTAAAGCTGCTGTTGACGATGTTCCCTGCGGAGCCTGTTACGAGGTTTGTCCAAGACTCGAAGAACAGCCCTCAAGCCTGCTCGGAGACTATCTTGAAATTACTGCTGGAAAAGCCGAGTTTGATGTTCCAAAAAAGCAGAGTGGAGGAGCAGTAACAGCAATTCTTGCAAATGCCCTGGATACAGGCCTTGTAGATGCTGTAGTTACGGTTACGGAAGATCCCTGGACCCTCAAGCCTCACTCAATGGTAATAACTAAGAGTGAAGCTCTTGTCGGTCAGGCAGGAAGCCGTTACAACTGGTGGGTTCCTCTTGTTTATTCCCTTAAGGAAGCGGTTGTAAACAGGAAGTACAGGAACATTGCAGTCGTCGGAGTTCCCTGCGTAGTTCAAGCAGTTCGTAAAATGCTTGAAACCGACCACCAGCTTGTGGGCCCATACAAAAAGTCCATTCGTTTCGTATTAGGCCTTTTCTGCACGGAAAGTTTTGACTACGAAAAACTTATTGCAGGCAAGCTGAAAAGCGAGTACGCCCTCGAACCCATGAAGGTTTGCCGCATTGATGTTAAGGGCAAGCTCGAAATCACTCTCGATGACGGTACACAGTATGTAATCCCACTTACCGAACTTGAGGATACTACTCGCCCAGGCTGCAGTATCTGTACGGACTTTACTGCTCTCAAGGCTGATATTTCAGCCGGCTCAGTTGGAAGCCCTGACGGCTACACCACTCTTATTGTCCGTACTCTTGTAGGACAGCACATTCTTGAAAGCGCAGTTGCTAACAAGAAATTGAGTGTTGGCGGGGAAGTAAACTTAGGGATCATTGAAAAGCTTGCAAAGAAGAAGCTTGCAAGAAAACCGGAATAAAATCGAAATAATTACTTCAAAACAGATTTGGATGGAGTTTGACTCCATCTCTTTTCTCTTTGGACTCGTTACGAATTAACCTAAGTAACACATTATTACTTGGAAGCAAAACCGATGGTACTGCTTATGAAAATGGAAAAGTACAGTGTAAAAATTGGCTTAGGTTATTTCGCGGTGAGTACTTTCTATTTTTCCAAAGGCAGAACCAAGAACGTTTTAAGCATACTAAAACAAAGTTTTCTGCCTCCGGGCAATGTGGAGTTAGAGAAAAATTGAGCTTCACCAAATACTATTTTTAATGTTCACTTTTTCATAAATCTACTCTTATAACTAGTTTATGACTAATTCGCACAACTGAAAGCATACCAAAATCTAAATTTGAGCCTTTGGATATTTATAAAGCTATTAATTCGATAGTTAGACGGTTTAGCCATAATATTTAAGTAAACTCTTTTGATACGTGTTAACAGGAGAGTTGAAATGTCAAGTAGGATACTTTTCATTCTATTGGCAACTTTACTTTTTCTATCTTCCTTTACAACAGCAACAGTTAAAAATATAAGTAAAAGACAAGCATCAAGCAACTATACCATAACACCGTCATTTGATACTGAAATTGAACTAGCTAAAAAAATGTAGACACCCTGACGGCCTACAGTTTTGATTCCAACATACAACATAACAACACATCTATACCTTTTGATGTTTCTCAAACCAGGCTTGAAAACTCAACCGAACAATAATGGAAACAGAGACTCTGATAGTATAAATATTGTAAATGAGAAAAATCAAAATAGAAGTTTTGAGCCTCCAAGTCAGGAAGAAAAATACTGCGGTAATTATATAATTGGGTACCCAAAAAATTTTGTGGACTCAAATAGAACTCTTTATTTTTATCTGGATAATTTTGGGCCTCTGTATCCAGGGAATCTTTTGATTCTTACTCCAGGAAGTCATAACCTAAAAATATGGTCAGAAAATGAAAACGGAACTGTGTTTATGGAGAATGAAATTTCTGATTTTATAAAATATTCCATGGAACAAATTCAGGTAGATAACCCGATTGCTGATCATAAAAATTCTCTTATCTTCATCTCAGGTGTATTTGTAAGTTTGGTTTTTTTGCATTTTGTGGAAAGAGGATAAAAAGAGGTCTCTAAATTCGAAGGGCTTTAAATCCGAGAAAAATGAGGTCTGTATATCGTTTAAAAAACAAAAACTTTATTTATCTAACTTTTACGGTCATGTCTTTTAATCATATCCATGAACTAGAACCCAGGTTGGAACCTAAATTCCTTTGGAGATTAAAAATGAGGACTTCCTGCCCAAAAGTTAAAAGCTTATTCCAATAATTAAAAAATGCGTCTTTTAATAAAAGAAAATTTTTATAAGTTTAAAACCCTGGCCTCCACTTTTGGCAATTAATCTATTAATTTCCGGTCTTCACGATATCACATTCCAAGAATATACCGCTAGCGTCACCATAAGGCAACGGTTCATCGAGTCTATTTTTAGAAATTCATCCTTTGTTAAAACCATGAAAATAAAATATTGTCCTTTTCTTTTTTATTCCCTGGCTTTAAGCTATCAACTTTCCCTTCTCCATTAGCCATATAATAAGACTCAGCAATTAATTTCTTTAGTTTTGGTGCTTCTTTAGTTAGATTCGTTGTGTTCCTGACTCCATAATAAACTATGAAATAATCATCTCTCCCTTTAAGGAAAGGTTTCTCGTACACTAGAAAGTATCCTGAAGTTTCTGGACTCTTATACCCTGTTGCATTAAAAGAGTGAGGACTATAAATGGGGCCCCAGACGTTTTCAGTTTCACGCCTTTCAATTACTTCTTGAAGTTCT
The DNA here is from genome assembly GCF_000969945.1 of Methanosarcina sp. Kolksee. Lineage (NCBI taxonomy): Archaea > Methanobacteriati > Methanobacteriota > Methanomicrobia > Methanosarcinales > Methanosarcinaceae > Methanosarcina > Methanosarcina sp. Kolksee. The sequence goes on along the minus strand of NZ_CP009524.1, from coordinate 4,137,377 downwards.
TCACTAACATTCAGTTCCTGATAGAACACATTACCGTTTTCTTCCAGATAACGATAAAGTGTATCTTCTCCTTTTAAGAATTCAGATTCATCGTTAAAGTACCAAACATTTATTAATTCTTCTTGAGAGTAGTTTCCTGCATTACAGTAAGGGGAAATCTTTGGAAAAAGTGATGTGCAGCCCTGTTCATTCCCTTGCCAGGCTCCTGGAATATACCATCCTGGCATACCCTCTGAGGGAGGCAGTCCTGGGCCAATTGGAATAACGTCGAAAATAAGCCATACTCCAAGGAGAGCAATTATCAAAAACACTAAAAGGGCTATCTTTATATTCAGTTTCTTGTAAAACATTCGCCTGCCCCAATTAAAGAAAATATAATGGGTGATTAAGGTCTCACCCATGTTGCCATAGCTCCTGTCCAGCTCCCAAACGCTAAGTAGTGTACATTACTTGTATCCCATGTATCATGTAAGTATACGTAATCTTGATTTCCATCATAATATCCTATGCAGGTTACACTATGCTCGCCATATGGCTGAGTGTAACCATTACCTGTCCCACCATTTAGCATGCTGAGCACGAAAGGTTTATTCGCATTTACTTCGGCTTTTACCTCATTCCATGAAACATAGATATCATTGGACGCATCAAAGTTATTATATCCATGGTTATTGCAAACCTTCTCTATGCCGTCATCAATTTTATACGGCCAAGTTGCTCCACTTCCTGGCCAATCTGTACCCATCGCAGATGCTAATTCCCTTACTAGGTCATATCCCGTTACCAAGTAAGAATATCCATGGCTGACCCAATACCCTAATACCATCCCAGACGCAGTTGGAGAACAACCGTAGTACCACTTATACTTAGGCACACCTCTGATCGATTTTGAACTGGAAGACGTAGAATAACTTGAGGAATCAATCATTTCTTTTTCGAGGGTAATCCATTGTGTGTTTGCGTCTTGCTTTCTTATTTCATGTTGATGTTGTAAATATGTACTGTTAAAATAGTGTTTTTTCTCATCTGGAACATTTACATTTGACTCATTAAAGTCTACTATAGTTGAAAATGGCAAGTCCACTATTACTTTTTCTTTGGCTTTACCTTTTTTATCGGTTAAGGTATACTCAGCGTAGTAAAATGTTGGGCCTAAATAAAGAGGTTTCATTTTTCCAATAGTCAATTCTTCTTTATTATTACTTTCTGACTTTATCTTGTTAGCACGTTCTTCTACCAGTAGTTTTGAGCGAGTTGTAAATTCTGGTATTTCATTAGGGATCTTGCCTTTTGAAAATTCCAGAACTGGACAGTTATCTTTCGTCGCTGAAATGAAAATAGATCCTATTTGTTTCTCATTTTCGATGACGTTAAACGAATAAGCAGACTTTTTGCCCTCAAGATCGTAATAAACCGTGGATAGTTTCACAGTTGCATTTTTCCATTCCGAGAAATTTACGATAGATTCGGAAATCTCTTTTATAGAATAAGACGCAACTTTCTCAGCTTGTTCCGCACTGACTACATTTGATGTGTCAGTTCCATTTGATGATTCTTCCTGTGCATTCACAGCAGGCAAAAAAGCTAAACCAGCGATCAACGTTGCTAAAAATATTACACCTACTAAAATTTTTTTCATAATCATTTGTCTAACCTCTAGTTGTTTTCCTAGAAGGCAGAATCAAACAAGTATTAAATACCCTTAAAACTAATATTATTCCTGCCTCCGGGCAATGTGGAGTTCGAATAAACCTTCCAGAGAGAATTTGAGCTCCACCAAACATTAATTTTAATGTTCATATTTTGTTAGGAAGACTCTGGTCCAAAATCTAGTGATTTTTGTATTTTTCGATTGAAATCATGAACTTGCAGGAAGAATTCGTTCTTCAATCAAACTCAATATTTGATATCGAAAGACTTCCATCGAGAGGACGTATTTAATGGATTATAACCAATTATAAAATCTAGTGATTTTCAATTTCACGTTTATCACTGGATTTTGGTACTGAGTCGTTAGGAATTTACTTTTATAATTAATTTATGACCAAATCATCCAATTGAAAATGTAATTAAATCTAAACTTAGATTGTTTTAAGATTTACAAAGCTATTAATTCGATATTTGGACGGTTTAGCCATAATATTTAAGTAAACTCTTTTGATACGTGTTAACAGGAGAGTTGAAATGTCAAGCAGGATACTTTTCATTCTATTGGCAACTTTACTTTTTCTATCTTCCTTTACAACAGCAACAGTTGAAAATATAGGTAAAAGACAAGCATCAAGCAACTATACCGTAACACCGTCATTTGATATTGAAAGTGGACTATCTAAAAAGAATGTAGACGCCCTGACAGCCTACAGTTTTGATTCCAACATACAACATAACAACACATCTATACCTTTTGATGTTTCTCAAACCAGACTTGAAAACTCAACTCGAATTATATCTTCTTTTGGGGAACGAAAAATTGGAAGTAAAAACGCTGCTGAAGCTTCCCTATTTATAAAAGATGAAATGGAAAAAGCAGGCCTGCAGGTTTCTCTGAACAATTTTTCCGCGAGAGTACGTACACGGGACTTTAATTACTGGAATGTAAGCGGCACAAACGTAGTGGGGATTAAAGAGGGAAAAGCTCTTAAAGACGAGATTATTCTCATAACCGCGCATTATGATTCAAGAATAATTGTACCTCCAGAATCAGGTTTGAAGGATATTTTTTATTCTGAGATAAGAAAGCCCTATCTCTGGCCAGTCTGGTCCGACACCTATGTTTGTGAATCGGCCAACGGAACCGGAGCGGATGATAATGCAGGAGGGGTGGCCTGCATGCTTGAACTTGCAAGGGTCTTACAGAATGAGTCATTTGACAGAACAATATATTTCATTGCCTTTTCCGGGGAAGAATACAATCTTCTTGGCAGCCAGGCATGGGTTGAAGCCCATCCTGAGTTGAAAAATGATATCGTTGCAGTTATTAATGTGGATTCTATAGGAAATGAGCCTCTCTACGTAGACTACCTTCCCCAGCATACCTGGCTTAAAACTATTTTTGAAAACGAAGCAAAAAAATCAGGAATCAGAATTCAGTCCTTAGTTCCGGATTATTCAAACTTTATTCATCCTTTAATCGGAGGAGATCATGAAATCTTCTGGGAAAGCGATATCCCTGCAGTAGCCATTTGCCATCACAACGACCGAAACTTCCACAAGTTAAGTGATACAGTTGACAATATCGATTTTTCGGTTGTCAGGAATGCAAGTGTTCTGATTGCCAAAAGTCTCATCTATCTGGCTAGTCCTGACGAGAATCAGGCTCCATTTGTTAATATTTCCAATTCTGAGGCCTCTGGAGCCTCATTTGAACTCTTCTATAATGTATCTGACCCAGAGGCTACTATTGACATATTCTTTGACAACCAGAGCATGGGAAATCTCCAATCAGGCAGGAATTTTTCACTTCCTGAAGGAAAACATACTATCAAAGTTCTTGCAACCGACTTTTATGGAAACAGAGGCTCTGATAGCATAAACACTGTAAATGAGGAAAAGCAAAACAGAAGTTTTGAGACTCCAGGTCAGGAAGAAAAATACTGTGGTAATTATATAATTGGGTACCCAAAAAATTTTGTGGACTCAAACAGGACTCTTTATTTTTATCTGGATGATTTTGGGCCTCTGTATCCAGGGAATCTTTTGATTCTTACTCCAGGAAGTCATAACCTAAAAATATGGTCAGAAAATGAAAGTAAAGTCCTAGATATGAAGAATGAAACCTTTGAATTTACCAAGTATTCTATAGAAAACATTGACATAGAGAACTCGGTTGCTGATCGTAAAAATCCTCTTATCTTCATCTCAGGTATATTTGTAAGTTTGACTGTTATTGCGTTTTATGGGAAGCGGATAAAAAGAAAATTATTGAATCTAAAAGATTCTAAAGATGAATAAAAATAAAGGCGAGATCAGGTTAAAACGGAGCCTATCCTGAAATTCAAAATTTGATTTTTGAATTTTTGATTTTTGAATTTCGTATCTGGTACAGTCAGTTGAAGACCTAATCACTAAAATGATCCTGAAAACTCATGGTTATTTAGAATTAAGTAGGTTTTGGGATAGGCTCATCATTTATTTCACTCCTGTTCATTTTCCAGGAGGCAGGATCAAAAAAGCCTTAAATATTCGTAAAACTATCCTATCCTTGCCTCCGGGCAAAGGTGGGGTTCAAATAGACTTTCCAGAGAGAATTTGAACTCTACTAAACATCTTTTTAATGTTCATTCTTTTCTAGAAACTTACTTTTATAACTAATTTGTGACCAAATCATCCAACTGAACGAATATTCATATCTAAATTTAAGTTTTTTTATAGATTTATAAAGTTATTGGCTAGATCGTTGGATTATCTATCCATAAAATTTAAGTAAACTCTTTTGATACGTGTTATCAGGAGGTTGAACATGTCAAGAAAGATATTATTTATTACATTGATAACCCTACTTTTTTTATCTGTTACTACAGCGACGGCATCTGAAAATGTGGAAAACGCGGAAACTTCAAGCAGCTATATCGTAGTACCTTCAAGTAATACTGAAGTTGGACTCATTGACACAGATGCAGGTATTTTGACAGTTTATGATACCATCCGCCAGGGAGAGACAAATCTACATGGGAAATATGTAGGTACTGGTCTTACCCTTCTTGTTGTTGATCTTAATTGGGGCGATTCGACGGATTCTCTTCGGCTTAAGATATACACTCCTAGCGGCTCAGTGCTAGGTCCCTACTATGACAGCGCTGATGGCGCAGTTAACGGGAGAATTCGCCTGAATATTCAAAACTCAAACGGAATTGAATCAGGGACCTGGAAGTATGAAGTATATGGATACAGGGTAACCGGAACAGAAGGTTACACAATCTGATTACAAACTTACACAATTTGATTACAAACCATGCGTCTTCGGTTAGGTGATGAATCGTAACAAATTGCGCCAATGTCTTCAACATTTCTCAAATATTTTAATAACTTATGAGATGGAACAGGGTGTCGATTTCATGTAAACAGGCCAAAATTTAAAGCCATTTAGTGCAAAATCGATAGCTTTTTGGCAAGAAAATTCCTTAACCGATGACCAATGGATTACAAACAAATTAATCAAATTATGGACCAATTATGTGGAAGAAGAGCTTATTTTTTATTCTTTTCCTGAGTATCTTTTTCCTGAGTATCCTGGGTATAACCAGTGCAGATACCGGAGGATATACAGTTGGTCCCTGCCCACCCGAAGAAGAGCTCGACAAATTGGGTACTGCTGTTGATATGAGCGGTGCTGATGTGACGTACTCATTCTGGGAATTTCCTTTGTCATTCAAAATCGCTTACATAATCGGATATTTGGCTGCTTTTGTTTCTCTTTTTAAACTGGTTCCCATAATTATTGGTCAGGTAAGGAGCCTGAGTAAAAATGTTATTCAAAAGAGAATTATTAATTATGTGCTGATGAAGCCAGGGTGTACGCCGTCTGAAATTTCAAGAAACCTGAAAATTAGTCTGGGATCTATAAGGTATCAGATCAGAACACTCAAATCCGAAGAGGAGCTGACTTTTAAGAAGGAAGGAAAGTTCACAAGAGTCTTTCAAAATTCCAATGTTTTCACAAGCAACGATAAAACAATAATCTCACATCTTAAAGGCAGTACAAGAAAACAAATACTCCTTAATATTCTGGAAAATCCTGAGATTACAAATCAGGAAATTTCAGAAAAGCTGAATTTAGACAAAAGCACTACTCACTGGCATATAAAAAAATTAAGGGAAGATGAGATCATTTCCTCCGAAGTAGAAGGCAAGTTTACAAAATATATTGTAAACCCGGATGTGGAGTCGGAGTTGTTGAAATGGCTCAAAATATAATCTTCGAACAGCTTCATCTTAATGTCAGTTTTCTATGAATCGATTAGACTTTGAGTTTATACAGTATTTTAGTGATCAATATACAGGAATCAATCCCGGGTTGTCACCGGTAATGCATTCTCCACCTTTAGCAGTCACTATAAAGGTGTTTTCAATTCCGACCATTCCAATGTTTTCTATTCCTTTTTTAGGTTCGAGGGCAAATACCATTCCTTCCTGAAGGGGCTCGTCAAAGCCTTCTGCAATTACAGGCAGTTCATCGATTAGCAGTCCGACGCCGTGCCCGAGAAATCTTACTTTACGGTTACCAAAGCCCATAAAATTCTGTAGAAATTCCGAATCTAGATTGCTCATTATGGTATTGTATATTTCTGAAGGTATGGCTCCTGGTTTTAACATTGAAGCAGCCTCGTTCTGTATTGCCACGCATTTATTATGGGCATCGATTGCATATTGTGGAAGCGAAGAACCAAACATGTATGTTGTTGTTTTATCCGTGTTATAACCTTCAATTCCACATCCGATATCAATGAATACCAGATCTCCTTTTTTCAGCTTTCTATCACGGCTTCCTATCAGGGGAACCGCAGGGCTCATCCCGTAATTTCCGCCAGGCCCGTTAAAGTAAGAAGGATAAATCGAGCTCTCACCAAAACACACATTTCCCAGGAACATCTCGGTATCAAACATCCCAAAGCGGCATAATCCATGATGGCCTTCTTCGACCATAACTGAAAATAGTTCAGTTGATAGGTCTACTTCACTCATTCCGTCATGCAGCATTTCGGGCACAAGATCTTCCAGCGCATGTTGATGAATCCTGCCAGCTTCTCTTGTTAGCGAGAGTTCATATTCGCTTTTTACTGCTCTAACAGCGCAAATTTGAGAGTCAGCAGATTTGACATTCTTAAAAGGGAAGTATTTTTGAAATCTCTGGTACAAAGCCAGAGGAACAACTTCGGTTTCAAGGTATACTGTGTTCGGAAGCCCACTTACACTTTTTGTAGCATCACGAAAACTGTTCATAGGTTCTATATCTGGAAATAAAGATTCATCCAGGGCTCTTTCGTAGCTGCGGCGTACCCAGAAAGTTGCTTCTCCGTGCTTAGGGATAATCAGCATTCCATCTTGCATCGTACCTGTAAAATAATATAGATTTATCTTGCTGAAGATAACAGCTATCTCCCATTGAGGATTTGAGATATCCATCCGTTTTCTAAAATTTCTCATCCGGTTTTTCAATTCGGTTAAAGGTACTTTTTTAATCATGTAGATTCCTTTACTAATTATCTGTTATCAATTAAGAGATGTCACTTAGTAGTGAATATAGTAAGAATTTATGAGCAGATATAGATAGTAAATATATGTAATAATTTTTGTTTTTCATAACAAAACTATATTTCTCTCAGTAGTTTTTTAAATAATATCTCTCTTGCAGTGATTTCTTTAAAGATAAAAAGTAACTTTAGGGCTAGTTAACTTCAGAGCTAGTTAACTTTAGGGTTAGTTAACTTTAGAGCTAGTTTAGAGTTATTTTAGGGTTAGTTTAGAGCTAGTTAACTTTAGAGCTAGTTTAGGGCTAGTTTAGGGCTAGTTTAGGGCTAGTAAGAGCTTAATTCGTTTTTCCCAAAATAAAAAAATAATTGGAAAGAATGCAAATTAAGAAGAAACAAGAATTAAAAACAATAGGGTTTTTTTGAAAGGAGGTTGTCATGTTAGGAAAATTCGACGATCTTGTTGAAAAGGCTTCAGGGTTGGGGCTCAAGGCTTACCTTGTGGATGCAGAAGACATTCCGGTTGAAAACAGGATTGCTCTAAAATGCGCTTACGGTTGCAGAGGTTATGGAAAGAGACTGAGCTGTCCACCTAATGTTATATCGGTTGAAGAGTTTAGAAAAATCATAGGAGAATACAATAGTGCGCTTCTACTTATCGATGAACGCGATACTTCACAGGTGTCGGATATCCTTGAGGCCTGGGGAGAAATTCGTAAGGACTCCTTCCATAAAATGTTAAAACTTGAACATGAAGCTTTCAGGGAAGGCTTTACTTTTGCGCATCTTCTGAGGCCCGGTTCCTGCAACGAATGTGATATCTGTAATCTTAAGGAATGTATAAAGCCAGAGTTGAGGCGGTTTGCACCTGAAGCTGTAGGAATAAACCTCCAGAAGGCAATGGAAAAAGCAGGACTTGTACTTGAGTTCTGCAAACCTGAGAAAACTATATGTGTTGGAGTTTTACTGCTTGAATAAAAATTCAAGCAAAATATAAGCGATGTATATCCCTAAATCTTTGCAATGTCTGTTCAGAGTGTGTTTAGAGTGTTGAATAATTAAAAGAAATACTAAATGAGAAAAGCGAAATTAATAAAAGAGTTTAGTTTTATAGTCTTAGATAAATATTCAGATTAATGAAAGTAATTCTAGAAATTTGGAGTCGCTATCCATAATATATTTAATTAGCGATCTTAATTTCATAAACAAAGACAAAAGGTACATTACTTTCCGATATATTTTATGGAAAATATAGCAAACTGGAGGTTTTTTCAAATTGAGTTCTGAAAAGTTAAAAATAGCTGTCTTAGGAGGAACTGGCAATATAGGAGAAGGTATGGTGCTCAGACTGGCCCTTCAAAACCTTATGGCTGAAGGCGTAAAGAATGAAGTAATTATCGGGTCCAGATCCAAGGAAACTGCCAATGAAGCCGCAAAAGAAGCCATTTCCGAACTTGAAAACTGCGGGTTTGATACATCTAAGATAACTATTACAGGAAACAGTAACCATGAAGCTGCGCAGGCAGCCGAAGTAATAATTCTTACTATTCGGTTTGGCCACGTTTTGCCTTTGCTGCATGAGATTCGTGAGGCGCTTGAAGACAAGATTCTTATTACTCCTGTAGTCCCGATGGTAAAGGAAGGAGACCTTTTTGTGTATAAGCCTCCAGAGGAAGGTTCAGCCGCTCTTGCGATTCAGAAAAATGTCCCGGCTTCTACAAAAGTTGTTGCAGCTTTCCACAACATTCCTGCAGGAAAATTGAGAGATATTGTTAAGTGCAAAGCTGTACACCATGCACTGGTGTGTAGTGATGATGTCGAAGCAAAGAAGATGGTCATTAATCTTACAGAGCATATGGGATGCATGAAACCCCTGGATGGAGGCCCTCTCAAACAGGCAAGTATCATGGAATCGCTTACACCACTACTGATCAATCTTGCAAAACTCAACGGACTTAGAGATCTTGGGATAAACTTTTCATGATGAAACCTAAAAGCACTAAAGATCTGCAGGAAAAGACTGGAAACGGAGATATTTTGAGTCTGGAAAAACGAATATTTTTTCGGAAACTTATTTTTATATAATACTAAATATAATATATCTAAAGGCACAGGTTTTAAGGAATATCTAAAACAAGAACCTCTGCCTGAAGGTATTAAAACAAGATCAGTAACAGACAATTGGTAAAAAACTCATTAATGAATGGTCAGCAAAAACTAACTCATTAATGGATAATCAATAAAAAGAGATTCGAAAATTCGTAATTGTCAGCCTTGAGCCAAATTCTTCACTCCTGTTATTGAACCCGAACAAATTTAGTTTATGTTAAATATTATGAGATTAATAATTAACATGAGAAAAATCTGTAAGAAATGGACTTATCAGTGAAGAATCTGGAAAAGGACTTATCAGTGAAAAATCTGGAAAAGGACTTATTACAAAGAGCTTGTCAGGAAAAACCTGTTTATCGTAAAGCTCTATAACTCAATTTCAGTTGCGGAATTTTCTCTTTATCTAATTATTTTGCTTACTTTTCTTTTCTTAAAAAGACGAACCGACTAAATCAGACAGTGAACCTGTATGAGTGAAGAATTGCCAAAAGTGTTAAAGGATGCAGGTCTTGACTTACTTTCCTGCATGCAGTGTGGCATATGCACAGGGAGTTGTCCTTCTGGACGGCATACCGGGCTTAATACACGAAGAATTCTTCGGGACGCACGCAAGAATAGAGTATCAGTCCTCTCCGATGACGCCCTCTGGCTCTGTACTACCTGTTATACCTGCCAGGAGCGCTGCCCGCGCGAGATACCAATTACTGATGCTCTCCTTGAGCTCCGGAGACTTGCAGTAAAGGAAGGTTTCATGCTTCCAGAGCACAGGAAGGTCTCGGAAATGGTCATGGAATTTGGGCATTCAGTCCCTCTGGATGAAGAAACAAAGCAAAAGAGGGAAGAACTGGGTCTTGATCCAATACCTGAGACTGTCCAGAAGTATCCTGAAGCCCTTCAAGAGGTAAGGAATCTTCTCAAAGCGTGTAAATTTGACGAGCTAACGGCTGAAAAATAAGGAGGCAGAATATGGAAAAACTATCGCTATTTCTTGGATGCATCGTACCCAACCGTTACCCCGGGATTGAAAAAGCAACTAAGCTCTGCCTGCAAAAGCTTGATATAGACGTATCCGATCTGCCAGGAGCCTCCTGCTGTCCTGCTCCAGGAGTCTTCAAGTCCTTTGATAAAGCAACCTGGCTTGCCCTTGCCAGCCGGAATATAGTTCTTTCTGAAAAGATGGGTCGAGATGTACTTACGGTCTGCAATGGTTGCTACGGCTCCCTGGCAGATGCTAATCTGGAACTGAAAAAAGATCCTGAATTAAAGGCGTGCACGAATAATTGCCTTAAAGAAATCGGCATGGAATTCAGAGGTACTGCCGAGGTCAGGCATATAATCGAATATCTATATAAAGAATTTGGGCCTGAGAAACTCAAGGAGTATGTCACAACCCAGCTTGACATTAAAGTGGCACTACACTACGGATGCCACCTTATCAAGCCTTCAAGGGACAGAAATCTCGGAGAAACGGAGGCTCCGGTTTTCTTTGACGAACTCGTTGAAGCCACGGGTGCAAAAAGTGTAGACTATACCGACAAGATGATGTGCTGTGGAGCCGGAGGGGGAGTCCGCTCAGGGCATAATACCGAATCCCTTGAGATGCTTGAGCACAAGCTCGCCTGTATTCGGCAAGCAGGAGTTGACTGTATTGTTAATGCATGTCCTTTTTGCCACCTGCAATTTGATAGGGGACAGCTCGCAGTCAATGAAAAATTCGGAACGGATTACTCGATCCCTGTCCTTCACTATTCTCAGCTACTGGGCATTGCTCTTGGTTTTTCTCCATCTGATTTGGGAATAGAACAGAATGCGGTTCAGAATGTCGAGTTTCTTGCAAAAATCTATGAGATCAGTGCAGGTTTAAAATAACAGTCCGGAAAAATATTCAAGAAACAAGTTTCAATTAAACATTAAAAGAATAAAATATAAAATAAGAATATAAAACAGAAATATAAAATATAATTATAAAACAGAACATTTTCATTTTTTAGTCCGTGATTCATAAAAAAACCTTCGATTCTAGCTTGTAACTACGTAAAGCTGAAACGAGCGAAAGAGTAAGACTCAGTACGGGCGGGCCAGCCGGAATTAAAGCCTTTGGAGATGCCGGTGATCATCCATGAATTAAGGAAGCCGCTAAGTCTTTAGCCTGGTGGCAGTTCACCTTTTTTCCTGCATGTACCAGAGACATTTCTGTCTCCATTTGCAGGGGCCACAGACTTCATTAATTTCGGATGCATTAGTCAACTGTGAATTGATTAAACTGAAGGCTTTATCTGCCTCCATAATTGTTCCTTCTTTTATCTTTAATTTCTCCATAACAGCAAAATCCATACTCTTTATCCTGCCAGAGATAGTTGATTCTTGCGCAGTGCATTCCTTTTTGCCTGGACAGGACTCACAGATTACATCACATTCAGATACCAGTTCCAGAGGTCTTGAAGGAAAAGCCTTAATATCTGAAATTACGGCCTTTAAATTTGCCACAAAAATTGGGCTGTACCCATAGCCCTGAAAACCCTGGATGCAGCAAAGGTGATGAGCTCTGATCTTCAGGCATTTAGACCCGGTTTTAAAACCCTGTCCAGATGTTTTCGATTTTTTGAGCATATTTTTCTCCAGGGCATTAACTCACAAAACCAAGAACTACTTCTAAAAATTAACTTTGAAATCTCATTCTATAATATCAATTTCTGAATCAGCTAATTGAGGTAATTCCTCAACAGGAAGCGTTATCGCAGGAGCCTCAGAGTATTTTGCAAAGAGAATATCATAGCCTGTTTTAAGCCCCAGCATGATATTGAGATTCGTAAGGTCATCGTTCAGGAGCATTGCCTGACCTATAGGATTACAGACTGCTTCATGCTCCAGATCCTTGAATTTTTTAATTTCCAGGCTGGCTTTTTCGAAGCTACATACTTTACAGCAAACTGAAAACACTTCAAAATATCTTGAAAGAATGTCATAAACCAGTCTGGCTTCTCGCTCATATTCAACACAGAAAGCAATTCCTATTTTTGTGTACCCAAGACTTTTTGCATAAATAGCGATCTCTTCAAGTTTTGTCCTTTTCATGCCATCGGATTCAAGCCAGGCAGAAATCTGAATTGCTTTAAGATCGTTGCCTGTGTACTCAAGCCCAGATTTAATGACTGAACAATTTTTGCCTTTTACGCATTCCTTAATCCGGCATAACGCGCACTGCACATTTTTTTCTCCCGGGAATTTTTAACATGGATAGGGAATTATAGTCACAGATAAGCTGTGAAGGTATAAATATTTCTACGAGGGATATCGAAATACAAGATAGAGTTCCAGGTGAAAAGAGGAAATTAAGGAAAAATTATAGTAAAATTATAAAATAAGACACTCTGTTTAATGATGAAGTTCTGACTCTCATTTAATCTTCACAGACATTTTCTGTTGTTGCCTCTTTGAGGAAGTCATCGCCAAAGGGCGATAAGTTTACCTTACTGTGCCTTTGCGTCTACAAAACCCTGACTCCCCAGGACTTAAATGCGTGAAGCGCTTTACCGTTTCCTTTTCAGGTACTCATACTTTTATAAAAACTTCCTCTAACTTTGTGGCAGGCAACCTCACTTTCACTCATTTGTTCATAAATATATATATCTTTCTGTTAGGCAAGAGAAATTATTATATATTTATTCCGCAATGTGCATAAGTAACCTATGAAAAAATGCAGAGGAAGACCAAAGTGTCCGAGGCGTGTTGAGCAAACGCCCGACATCACATATTTCAAGCCTAGAGGAGTCCCGCTTGCGGATCTTGAGGTTGTATCCATCACAGTAGAAGAGCTTGAGGCATTGAGACTTGTAGACGTCGAAGGTCTGAAGCAGGAAGATGCGGCTATCAGAGTAGGAATCTCAAGGAGAGCTTTCTGGGAAGATCTAAAAGCTGCTAGAATGAAAATCGCTCTCGCCCTTAGCACAGGAAAAGCAATAGAGATAAAGGGCGGTAACTATATCAGCGCTGAGAACGCTGACATTAGGAAGATGCTAACTCGTAAAAGAGAAATCTGAAAACCGGGAAAAATACGGAAATTTTACACAGGCGATAAAAATGACAGATAAGGTTCAACCACTTGAGAGCTTATCGAAAAAGCCAGAAGAGCCAAAAATAGTAGTCAATCTCAGGCGTATCAAACGCAAGATCATGGTAATGAGCGGAAAAGGAGGAGTAGGGAAAAGTACAGTTGCAGCAAATCTGGCCGCTGGGCTGGCCCTGCGAGGATATAAAGTTGGGCTTCTGGACTGCGATATTCACGGACCGACCATTCCTACTATTTTCGGGTTAGAGTCTCAAAGGCTCGAGGTTAATGAAGAAGGCATTCTTCCAGTCTCGGTACTTCCAAATCTTTCTATGATGTCTGTCGGTTTTCTGCTCGGAGACAAAGATTCTCCTGTAATCTGGAGAGGGCCTGCCAAAATGGGGGCAATCAAACAGTTTCTGGAAGACGTTAGCTGGGGAATACTCGATTTCCTGATTATAGACTTGCCACCCGGCACAGGAGACGAACCCCTGAGTGTGGCTCAGCTCATTCCCAATTGCGACGGCTCGGTGCTTGTTACAACTCCCCAGGATGTAGCCCTTATCAGCGTTCGAAAGTCAATAAAATTCTCTGAAAAACTTGACGTGCCTATCATAGGGCTTGTTGACAATATGCATGGGCTTATTTGCCCCCACTGCGGCAAGCCAATAGAAGTATTCGGAACTGGTGGTGTGGAAAAAGCCTCAAAAGACTTCAATATTCCGATTCTTGCCAGACTCCCTATTGAGCCAAAGGTCGCAGAAATGGAAGATAAAGGCACTGTTATCCAGGGCCTGCTTGACCACAGTACGGAATGGCAGAAGAACTTCGAGGCTGTTATAACCGCAGTAGAAAAAACTCTGGGAGAGGAGTAAAGCGAAATAAAAGAGGAAAGGTTAACACGTTTACGTGATTATACAACTTTTCTCGATTGGTTAGCTTCTCAATCGGCTAACCTCTCTTTAATAAGCTAAACAGCAACCTGGCGTTCTTTTGAGGACACCTCTTCTTTTCAATCGGCTAACTTTTCTTCAATCGGCTGGCCCGGCAATTCTAATTAGTTTTTTAAGATCTCTTCTTTTTCCTGTACTTTATATATCACTAACCATATTTATTTTTAAAGTCATATCATAAGGGGGTTTATATATTTTCAACAGACCAAAAGTCTCTTAAACTAGGTATATATCTTCTTCCCTTAGAGTTAATTATTTGAGGTTTATTGATAATTCTACTTCATAATTCTAATTTCACAACCAGTAGAAAATGTAGGCTATATTAAAATGAAGGTTATTTTTGAAAAGAGGAAATTATTACCATACAACATAATTGCTAAATAATATGTAAAATAATATAAAATAAAAAATTAACGTTGAGAACATGAAGAAATTATTTGTCTTATTGATCATGCTTGCAGCTGTAATCTTTACTGCGGGTTGTACTGATGACAGCAAGGAAAATTCCACAGATACCCAGGCAATTGAGGAGAATAATAGCATTGTCGGAGCAAACGAATCTGAACAGAATGCAACTTCTCAGGAAATCCAGGGAGAAAATGGCGTTGTCAAAACAAACGAGTCTGGACAGAACACAACTTCTCAGGAAGCCCAGGAAGGAACTAGTGTTCTTGAAGTGACCTCCCTTGAACAGATAAATGCATCCCTTGAGCAGGGGCCTGTTCTTGTAAAAATAGGATCTAAACACTGCGGGCCATGCCAGGCCATGAAACCCATGCTGAAGGAACTGGCAACAGAATACAGTGGGAAAGCCACTATTGCATCTATAGATATAACCGAGAGCCCTGATCTTGACTCTTATTTTGAAATCGGATACGTCCCTGACACATCTTTGGTCGTGGGTATTGAAGACGGGGACTATGTTTATATGCAAGAGAATGGGACAGTCACTAAGGATAGATTCCAGGCTAGAATTCAAGGGCAAATGGAAAAAGAGGTGTATGAGAATCGTATAAACCTTGCTCTTCTCAAAGAGGGGAAAAGCAAATAATAATAAAAATAAACTTAATATATAGAACTAATTTCTAAACTCATTAAGTTATAAGTTCAAACTTATGGTAAAATCCATAGTTCCGGATAAACACTATCGTAAATAAACTAAAAAAAGAAATTGTAACCATGTATTATGAAGTTATTTCCCCTGTGGCTGCATTTGGAGCAGGAATTATCAGTGTCCTGTCCCCTTGCATCCTTCCCCTTCTGCCTGCTGTCCTGGCAACATCCGCAGGAAAAAACAAATTTAGGCCTCTTGCAATAGTGCTTGGAGTCTCAATATCCTTCACCATAATGGGAGTGGCAACATCTGCCTTTGGGGCAGTATTCAGCGAGTATACCGATCAACTGAAAATTCTCGCAGAGGTCCTTATTCTCTTATTGGGCTTTGCACTACTCTTTGACATAAGCCTATTCAATGCATTTTCAAAGTTTCCCCTTCTGGGGAAAATGGGTGATGAAGGACCTGTTTCTGGCTTCTTGCTTGGCCTTTCCCTCGGTGTTCTCTGGATCCCTTGCGTCGGACCAATTCTAGGCTCGATCCTGACCATGGTAGCTTTAAACGGAAATACTATTACAGGAGCCCTTACCCTTTCAGTTTATTCTCTTGGATTTGCTATACCAATGCTCTTGCTCGCGTACTCAGCCCACTTTTCCTCTTCAAAAATCCGGCTTATTTCTAAGTGGGATGCGGTCTTCAAAAAGGGAGCTGGAACAGTACTGGTACTCTTCGGGCTTTATATGATCTATCAGAACCATTTTCAATGGTTTGTTTGAAAAATCCAGATTCGGAGAATTAGGTCATAGGCGCAAGAATATGCTGGCATATGTCCTGAAGACGCAGAATTTAAACTGGATTAGGAGAGTAGTAAACTTAACTTAAATTAATAAGCCAAATTACTATTTCCTGAAAAGGGGAAATATGAAGGATTTGTCAGGCCCTGAGTTTTAATCTATTGAATCGAAATACCTGTGCAGCAGGCTACTTCTTTACCTCTGGGGCTTTTGAAATCCTTCAAAAATTGTTATAATACGCTTATTTCTCCATACTCATATAGGCAGACTTGAAGTTAGACATACTTGCGTCAGTACTTATCCCAAGATCCAGGCCGTTTATACTGCCTGTGGCCGAAGCTCCCCTGTATTTTGAATTTTCGCTGCTTCTCCACACGTAGTCGCCAGTTGTTGATTTTGAGGTCGAGGTCCCGGTTGAAATTTCTCCTGTACCAGTCCAGTCAGCTCCGATGGTTACAGTATCTGTTTCACCCGTATACCAGTTATTGACATCAATATTAATCTCAGACAGGCTTGCAGAGTTGAGTTTTTTATCTATGCTAAAAACATCATCCTCTGTAAACATGTATCCCGACTTTTCGAACCAATAATCTGGCCCATATTTATAGGTTGATACATAGATATCAGTACCATCATTGGTTTCAGTTACAGATAAGTACGTATAGGTAGTTGCATTGTTGTTTATCTCATACCATTCTGCGTATGCAGATGCGCCATTATGCCTTTCTATCGTCTTAGATTCCAGAGCTTCTACACTCGTAGTCGTTGAGATCAATACTACAAGAGTAAGTAATGCTGTGCATAATTTCCTCATTTTTATCCGACCATGTGTTTATTTGTTTTAATTTACACATAAATCCAATTTAAATTTCATACCAGTTTATATAACATAAAACTTGACTTTTCACAGTCATAATAAAAATAATGCAAAAGTTCATAAACACATAAGAAATTATTTTTAGAATTTGAAATATGAATTGGTAAAATGAGAACCTTATAAGAATTACGCACGTATGCTGCAAAATCAAGCATAGTAGGCCAAATAGTTAAAATCGCTCTTTTAGAAAGTTACGCGTTTAATGTTATTGTTTTGTGCTTCAAGTGCGTAATTCCTAACTTATATAAAAAAGGTATTGGAAAGCAGGCGATTAACTGAAAAAACACTGAAAACAAAAAATTGGATTACAAATTAAAAAACTAAAGAAAGTGTTGTTTTTAACTTTCTCTCGCGTCTTCACTTTCTCTTGCGATTGCAACAAGCTCATTTACGCATGCAACTGCCATTGGGGTTCCGCCTCTTGTCCCGACACAACTAATAGAGGGTACAGGAACTTTCAGGTTTCTGACTATTTCCTTAGATTCAGCTGCATTTACAAAACCTACCGGAAGCCCGATAATAAGGGCTGGTCTCACACCCTTTTCGATAAGTTTGCAGACCATAATAAGGGCAGAAGGTGCATTTCCGATTGCAATAATACTCCCATCTAGCCGCTCCCTGGCAGCAAGGAAGCCGGCTGATGTGCGCGTAATTCCGTACCTTTTAGCAATTTCAGCATTAGGGTCTTCATCAAGCACGCAAATAATTTCAGATTTGTGTCCTGTCTTTGTAATTCCGGCTTTTACCATATTGATATCCACGAAAATCGGGGCACCCTTTTTAATAGCTTCTACTCCTGCAGGTATGGGGTCATGCATGAAACGCATGATATCTGCTACAGAAAGGTCTCCGGTAGCAATAACGCAGCGCTGGCGGAAGCGGTCTTCAGGAGTTTTGTTGCCGATGAGTTCCTGGATCATTGTCCGGCTTTTCATATAGATGGCTTTTGCTTCTTCGGTTCTTGCCCCTGAGTCCTTACAAATGCTTACAAGTTCGGGATTCACATCAACCGTAAGCTCGGTAAGTTCTTCAAGATTGTCGAGTTTCCCAACCTTTTCATTAGCATTCTCTTTAGTAGTCATACTTTTTCTGATACCCCCTGGGAGTAATTATGAAATCTTTCTTTTGAGAATTCCAGATTCTGGAATCTCCGTTTCCAATAAGGATCGTGGTGCTCATATCTACCCAATCTTCGTATTCCATAACTTTTCCAAGAGTGGTTACTATCCTGTCTTCACCATCTCCCCTCAGAGCGTTTTTCACAAGTCCCACAGGCACGGAATCTGCCTTGTACTGGCGGATAATTTCTATAGCTCTTGAAAAGTTAGATTGTCTCTTACGGCTTTTCGGGTTGTAGAGAGCCATTACAAAATCAGCTTCTGCAGCAAGATTAAGTCGTTTTTCAATCACATCCCATGGAGTCAGAAGGTCACTGAGGCTGATTACTGCAAAGTCTGTCACAACAGGTGCGCCTAGCATACTTGCCCCAGCTAAAATTGCCGTGACTCCAGGAAGAATCTCTATATCAACTTCAAGCCCTTGATGTTCAGCAACTTCAAGCACAATGCCTGCCATACCGTATACGTTGGTATCGCCGCCGCTGATCATGGCAACAGTTGCAACTTTTGCAAGCTCCACCGCTTTTCTTGCCCTGTCCACCTCTTTACCCATATAGCTGCGGATTACTTCCTGGGTTCCGAGGAGGCTTGCTATCTGATCCAGGTAAGTACCGTTTCCGAGTACATAATCGGCATTAAGGATTACATCTCTGGCTCTGATCGTCATCTGTTCTACAGATCCTGGGCCGATCCCTACGATGTAAAGTTTTCCTTTCGTTGCCTTATCTTGCGATTGCGATTGTGACTCTGCCATAGATTTTCTTCCTGCAAATCAATTGTTTTTCTTCAGAAAGTGCCAGAGCTGCAGGTTCTGCAACTCCTTTTAATCCAAATCGGGACGCCTGGGAAGCTGAAGGAGGACTATAGCTGTTCAGCACTTCATCCGGCAAAAAGTTCACCGGAATGCCGAGTGTCTCTCCCGCTTCCAGAAGCCCTTGTTCGTTTTCCTTAAGTTTCGCAGAAGCAAAAGATGTAATTTCTCCCAGGCTCAGACCGCACTCATCGAGAGCCTGTTTTACGGCTTCAATGACCTCTTCTTTCGTAATGCCCCTACGAGTTCCTATTCCTACAATCATTTATTATCGTCTCTGATTCTTAAAGAGTTCCTGGGCAGGTTAATTTACTTAAGTGCAGATTAATTTACAGCTCAATTACTGTTTACTTTTATTGTTGTCTTTGATTTCTACATTCTTATGTTGTTTTCTTATCAGTACGGATACATCTTCATCTACAACAACAATTCTGGGCCCCTTAACCTCAAGAACCTCTATTTCCTGATCAAGGAGGGCACAGTTTACAGCTACAGTAGATTCTTTGTTGAAGATTTCACAGCCTAACCTATCAGCAATACCCTCTACTGAAGGTTTGCCGTGAACCTCGGTCGCTGTTGTAAGCACAGGAACTGCTCCAAGTTCAGAAATCTTGCGGGCAATTTCATTTGCGCCATGGTGCCCCCCCAGCAGTGGGATTGCGAAATTCAGGTTTGAATCAACTACGACCACTGCAGGATCATACCATTTATTATCGAGAAGTGGTGCAATGTCTCTTACCACAATGCCTGTGGCAAAAACCGCAATTATTGCCCCATAGCTTTTAAAAGCCTTTTCGAATATTCCCTTCTCGTAAAGAATCAGGTCTGCGTTCAGGTGTTCTGCTATCCTTGCTGCAATCTCTCTATTTCGTTCAAAAGTGATTACAACGGTTCCTGGGCTACTCCGTATAGGTAGGACCTCCTGTAATTTTTAGGGTCAACAACCCCACCGATAATTATCATTGCTGAACGTTTAATCCCTGCATCCTTCACCTTGTCTGCGATATCTTCCACAGTTCCGGTGATGATTTCTTCGTCCTCCCAGGACGCGTGAAACACTACTGCAACAGGCGTATCCTTCGGACAGCGGACTTTTTCCATAATTTCCCTTATTTTTTGCGTGCCAAGGAAAATTGCCATAGTAGTATTGTAGGCAGAAAGCTCGGGGATAAGGTCTTTTTCCAGGGTTTTTCCGGCAGGACGGGTAATAATTAGAGTATCTGAAACGCCGTTAAGAGTCAACTGTGTGCCGAGGGCGGCAGCGCTTGCAAAAATCGAGGAAACCCCTGCAACTCTTTCGACTTCTATATCGTGTTTCCTGAGCTCTTCCATCTGCTCTATGACAGAACCATAAAGAGATGGATCTCCGCTGTGAAGGCGAACAACGAATTTCCCTGCATCTACAGCGTCCGCAATTATTTTAGTGGTTTCTTCGAGGGTTAATCCATAACTATCCACTGTTTCTCCCTGCGTGTAATTAAGAACCTCAGGGTTTACCAGAGAGCCAGCATACATCACAAGGTCGGCTTTTTCAAGCATTTCACGCCCAAGTACGGTAATGAGTTTCGGGTTTCCCGGGCCTGCTCCCACAAAATATACTTTCCTTTCCATCTGACCATTCCCTTTGCTTTCGTGTTTCATTTCAAAATTATGTAAGTTACGCGAATTTATGTAAGTTGCACGAATTCATGTAAGTTTGAATATTACGTCATTCACTTTCATTTCTTTCCGTAAATGATGCTGAAGTAGTTCCCCTTCTCCGGAATTTCTTCTTTCTTCCGGATTATGAGCTCGTTGTCCGAAAAGAGTTTTTCTGCAAAGATAAACTCCGTATATCCTTCAGTTTCAAGCTGTTTAACTATGGATTTCGGTTTCGTAGCCTTCAGGTGAATCATATATCCTATTTCAGAACCGTCGCTGACCTCAAAAGAGCTCTCAACCGCAACATCGGTCCTGGCGGCAAAGGACGTGATCGAACTTATGCCAGGTATGGTTGCAAGTTCTACATCTGGATAGTGCTTGCGCATTACTTTTTTGAGATGGGAAAACGTAGAGAAAAAGTTTGGGTCGCCTATAAGCCCGAAAGCTACATTGCCTTCTCTTGCCTCTTCTGCTATCCTGTCAGCATTTTCTTTCCAGAGAGAATTAAGGACCTCAATATCCCTTATCATGGGAAACTCAAGGATTTCGGCATCTGCGTAAGGAGCCACAAGATCTTTTGCCAGGCGGCCTGGCACATATACCTTATCGCTGTTTTTCAAAACATTCACTGCTTTGAGGGTTAAAAGTTCAGGGTCTCCGGGACCAAGTCCTACTCCGATTAACATGCTCTCGCTCCATAAATTATAAAAATAAATGTAAAGAAGACTTAAATTATAAGACAATTTTCAGTTTTGCTTTTTTCCAACAATGATGTATACCGGGTTTTCAGGTTTAAACATTGTTTCGCCGGCAATTGGTGCACTTCTCGAAACCGAAATATGGACTACTTCATCAAAAATTCCAAGTTTTTTCATTGCCTCAATTGTCCTGACAACTGTTTCTATTCGGACTGCGTTTACCACAATACTTCTAGCTTTTTTCTTAACAAGGGTCTCAAGCACAGAACCAATATTTTTTGTCCCGCCGACAAAAGCACAGTCAATAGTATCAGTAAAACTTTCCGAACTCAGTAGATCCGAGGCCTCGCCAGCTAAAATCCGGGCATTTTTTATATTGAAATTTTTGAAATTCATTTCAGTGGCTCTCAGAGCCTCTTTTCGGGCATCTATCGCATAGATAGTGAGGTTCCGGGCAAGTTTTGTGGCTTCAATCGATATCGATCCCGTACCGCAGCCTACATCTGCAAACCGATCTCCGTCCCGCAGCCCGAGTTTGGAAAGGGACACAGCAATGATTTCAGGTTTTGTCGGACCGCCGCTAACGCTTATTATTTCGGACATGTTTACCTCGGGATAAAGTAAAGCAAATATACAAAACGTAATTAAATATATACTTATATAATTCTTAATTTTATTTACTAACCGACTTATTAATCAGAGCTGGAAAACTGGAAAATATGCATTGTTCAAAGCCAATTACATATATACACAAACATAATTAAATCAAGTTTATAGCTAAATCAGATTTATAATTAAGTCAGATTTTTCAGATCAGCTCGAATATAAATATAACTTGTTGTAGATATACCTTATTACCGGTAAGAAGGGCAGGATAGGAAAGTAAACTTTCATGAGGCTCTAAAAAAACAGATAAAACTTCTGCAAGAAAAGCTTTAGACGAACCTTATACATCAATGCTAATCAGCTTTTTTTTCGGGAAATCTCCGGGAATTTTTCAAAAGGAATAAGAAGCAGTGTCTCCTATCACCCCTGGTAAGTTAAAATAGTATAGGCACTATAGATTAAATAAATACATGAATATGAAAACATATTGAATATTTTAAAAGAAAAAAATTTTAATTATAACGACATATACTTAAGTATTGAATCTCACATAATCTAAACTCGGCATAATATAAATCTTGACATAGAATGTAAGATGCTGTTTTGAAGAACAGTAGTAAGTGCTCCCCCAAAAGAGTGTTTTTTAAACAAGAATTAGGGTTCTTAGGTTAAATGCAACTTATTTTCTGACCTGTATACCTGAAATATATCTTTTTCACAGGAAGATCTTTGCAGTGAAATCCCGCTCTATCGATACAGGGCCCTGCCACCTGAAATAAAGGAGGAAAAGTGATGAAAGTTTACGAATCATATGAAGATCTGCCCAAACTAAAGCTGCCCTATGGAAATGACGTGTACATAAGTGACAGCACTATCCGTGATGGTTCCCAGATGCCGGGAATCGTCCTTAGCAGAGAACACAAGCTCCAAATCTATGAGTATCTGCACGAGATAGGAATCGAAAAACTTGAGGCCTTCGTATTCAATAAGAGGGATAGAGATGCTGTAGATCTAATGCTTGATATAGGGTATGAGTTTCCCGAAATCACAGGCTGGGCAAGAGCTTCAAGAGCCGATATAGACAAAATTCTCGAAGTTGATGGGCTAAAAGAAACAGGAATCCTTATGTCTGTATCGGATACGCATATTTTTTCCAAGATGAAACTCTCAGGCAGGGAAGAAGCCGAAGAAAAATATCTGGATGCCCTTCAGTATGCAGTCGACCACGGACTTCGTACACGGGCTCACCTCGAAGATATGACAAGAGCAGACAATTATGGCTTTGTTTTCCCGCTAGTTGAAAAAATTATCGAAATCGACCCTGACTGTATTATCCGGGTCTGTGATACTGTCGGATACGGGATGCCCTTCGTTAGTGTCGATGAGCCTTATGGAATCCCGAAAATTGTGCAGCACCTCAAAGAAGAAATCGGGGTAAAAAATATAGAAACCCATATTCATGACGATTACGGGTTCGGGTCAGCAAGTTCCATTGCAGGTTACTGGCACGGAGCTAACTGGACAAGCGTAACTTTCCTGGGTATAGGAGAACGTGCAGGAAATAGCGAGATGGAAAAAATCCTGCTTTTCCTGAGAGATAGGGTAGAAGGTTTTGAAAAATATAACCTTGAACCAGTTACACGCTTTGCAAGATTCATGGAAAAAGAATTGGGACTGCGGGTTCCCAGGAACAAAGCCGTGGTCGGAAATAATATTTTCGCTCACGAATCCGGAATACATGCTGCAGGCGTCCTTAAAAATCCCTTTAACTATGAACCCTACCCTCCAGAACTGGTAGGAGGAAAGCGGCTCCTGCTTATAGGGGACTCTTCGGGTCTGGAAGTTATCCGTTATAAAATTCAGGAGACCTTAAATGATCTTCTTGATATTGAAACCATTGTGGAAAAAGACGACCCCAGACTTCTGAATATCCAGAACGAAATCCAGAATCTCTATGATAATGAAGAGAGGGTTTCCTGCATATCAGATGAAGAGCTTCTGGGTTATGTCGAAAAATATTTTCTTTACCAGCCCATCTGCAATCCGGGACGCACAGGTCGAGGAAAATTGAAAAATAAAGCAAAGATAACCGATTCTGATAAAAAAAAGTGAAGGAATGAAAAGGTATTTCCTTCATTATTTTCTTATTTGAGAATTTCTGCCGTATACTTTGCAATCTCATTAGCCATCTGACTGAGTTTTGCATTGCCTCCGAGATCGTAAGTTACATACTTACCTTCGGAAATTACGCGTTTTGTAGCTGTAAATATCGCTTCGGATTTTTCCTTTTCGCCAAGGTAATCAAGCATCCATGCGCCTGCAAGTACGGTTGCGACAGGATTAACCTTGTCCTGGCCTGCATACTTTGGAGCTGACCCGTGAGCAGGTTCAAACATTGCGAAAGAGTCTCCGATATTGGCAGAGTAGATCAGCCCAATACTGCCTACCAGGGCTGAGCATTCCTCACTTATTACGTCCATAAAGAGGTTTGTAGAAAGAAGAACCTTTTTATTGAATATCTGCGGGTTCTTTATCAGTTGCTGGGCAATGTTGTCTATGTGATAAGGCCAGATCTCGATACCTGGATAATTCTGCCCAACTTTTTCTACCTCTTCTAAGAAAGAGCCGCATGTCAGTTTCAGAATATTGCTCTTATGGATGGGCACAACAGCGTCATAGCCTCTTCTCTTTGCTTCCTCGAAAGCATAGCTGGCAATCTTGTTGGATGCTGTGCGTGTGATTTTACGGATTGCAATTGCAACATCATCTGTAAGCTGGATTTCCTCTCCTATATAAAGGCCTTCTGTGCCCTCGCGCACACAAATCATTTCCACATCTCCAAGAGGAGCACTTGAATTGGGGAAAGTCTTTATTGGTCTGACATTTGCATATAGATTATACTTACTCCTTATAGATACAGCCACACTTCTTGGAGAGCCTATCCCTCCGGGTGTGGTTGTCGGCCCTTTAAAACAGGCATCTGAACTGTCAAGGATGTCCCATGTCTCATCCGGAATAAGGGAGTTTCCTCCATGCTTTTCCCACCAGCCGGCTCCTGCTTCGCACATAACAAATTCAACGTCTGTGCCAGCGGCTTCTGTTACTTTAAGCATTGCATCTACAAGCTCGGGGCCTACCCCGTCACCTTTGATTACTGCTGCGGTTTTACTCATAATTATCACCAGATCTTAGGGTTCGTATTTAAAGAACCGTAGCGACTGAAAAGCTAAAAAAGGGGAACTTTTCAAAGTTCGGTAAGAATAATTGAATCTTTCAGCGTACTCAACGTAAGGCTATATATTTCAAGTTTTGGGTAATTAATAGTATGCTGAGCAATCTCTAACATGTCGAGCAATCTCTAACGCAAAGTTGGACACTATACATAGATACTTGCGCACATTTCTAAAAATCGAATCCAGATTTTCAGAAAATACTATTCCGGACTTATCCGTAACTTCATACCTTTGAGGGATGAAAATGTCTGCAAAAATACCTATTACCGATAATCACATGCATATCGACTTCAGATCCAGGGGGCTCGAAGCAGTAAAGGATTTCAAGAACTCTGGAGGAACTCATATAATTCTGGTCACCAAACCTAGCTGGTCGCTTGGAATAACAGTCAACAAACCTGAAGACTACATTCAGGTTTTTGACGAAACTATAAAAATAGCGTCAAAAATCAGGGAGCTGGGAGTTGGAGTTTTTCCTGTACTGGGTGTCCATCCTGCAGAAATCTCAAGGCTTACCGAGTATCTGGAACTGCAGGAAGCTACAGAGATCATGAAGAAAGGACTTGAACTTGCCTCAGGATATGTTGAAAAGGGGCTTGCCGTAGGGATAAAGTCAGGGCGCCCTCATTACCCTGTGCCTGCAGAAGTATGGACAGCTTCGAATGAGGTTATGGAGTATGCTTTTTCCCTGGGGAAAGAACAGGATTGTGCGGTCCAGCTTCATACCGAAAGCGTGGGAGAACCTGAACTTCAGGATATAGCAGAGAGGGCGAGAAAAACAGGAATTAAAATGTACAAAGTTGTCAAACACTATTCTCCACCTCTGGTAAAAACCTGTGAGGAACTTGGGCTTTTTCCAGGAGTGATTTCGGTAAAAGGGGCAATCGAACACGCGATTGAAGAAGGTACACGGTTCATGATGGAAACCGATTATATTGACGACCCTGACAGACCAGGCGCAGTACTAGGCCCGAAAACAGTTCCAAGAAGAACCATTAAACTGATGGAAACGTATGGGGAAGAACCTTTCTGGGTTATTCATAAAGAAAATCCTGAAAAGGTATATGAGATCGAAATTGAGATTTAAAGGTTTTTCGGAAAATAGAAATCAAATAAGAAGAGACAGGTAAAGAAAGAAGCATGGGGTTCAGAGAATAACAACTAAAAAACTAGATTTAAAGTAAAGAATAAGCTTAAAACAAAAAAGACCTGAAACCGTAATAAAGCACGTAAAAACAGAGGGAAGAAAAGTAAAAAATGCCTTCAACTTTAACCCTCTGTCGTTCCCGGAAGGAGAAAACTACCAGAAACCAGGTGTTGTTGCCGGAATAGAACCGGCAATTAAAATACTTTATCTTACTCTGCTTTGAGATTTACTTCTTTTTCTCTGCTTTGAGATTTACTTTCTTTTTATTTTCACTATATCTCCGAGGGTCATATCTTTCTTTAGGTGAGAAACTTCCTGTCCTGACTCTTCCAAACGTTCCGTAAGTTTGATGTCAAGAGCGTGTTCGAGTTTCTTCCGGACGGAGTCCTCTGGCACTATTTCGCTGCGTTCTATCTTTTTGATTAAAGATACTTTTTCTTTGATATTTTCAGCCAGGTCTTCCTGTGACCAGCCTTTTGCTTCTCTGGCGTCCCGGATAATCTGATCATAGTTGTCCAGGAGTTCGTCTTTCAAGATATCGAAAAAATCCTTTTTTGGCCTATTTACAGTTCGTGTTACTGTTCGAACCACCGGAGAGACTTTTCTTGACACGGGAGTTCGCTTATCAACGGGTTTACCGTAAGGAGCACATTTTTGGCAGACCTGGAGCTCGCTGTTATCAATTGTAATGCATATAGGCTTTCCGCGGATCTCTGCACCACATATTTCGCACTGCATATTGATCACTTCGAAAACGCTATATACGGTATGAACTTAAATATTATTCGGAGCTCCATGACGGAAAGTACTAAAAGTAAGGATGAAAGCATGCGCAGTCACCTTGGTAAGCCCGGACCTGTGTATGACGGAATCGAGCCTGGGGAGCTGGGGGAAGTAACTGAAAGCGTCCAGGACCGAATGAGGCAACTTGAAAGCCGAAATAGTTATCTAGAAGAGCAGTGCAGCCAGATTGAATCTGAAAAACGTTATCTAGAAAACCAAAAGATAAAATACGAACGAGAAATACGAAAGCTGCAGTCTGAACTCGATCGGATGAAGACCTCTCCGCTCATTATTGGTACGGTCATTGATGTAATTAAGAATGATAGGATAATTGTCCGAAGCAGCAACGGACCTCAGTTTCTGGTTAATGTCTCACAGTATATCGATGAGAAAAAACTGCTGCCTGGGGCAAAGGTTGCCCTGAACCAGCATACGCTTGCCATTGCCGAGGTTATTCCATCTACAGAAGAACCTTTTGTTGCTGCAATGGAAGTCCTCGAAAGCGTAGAAGTGGACTATGACCAGATAGGCGGTCTTGATGAGCAAATACAGGAACTTCAGGAAGCTGTCGAACTTCCTCTCATTGAGCCGGAACGCTTTGCTCGGATAGGTATCGATCCTCCTAAGGGAGTTCTTCTTTATGGACTTCCGGGAACAGGCAAAACCCTGCTTGCGAAAGCTGTGGCTCACAGAACCAATGCAACCTTTATCAGAGTTGTAGGCTCTGAACTCGTGCAAAAATACATTGGGGACGGTTCCAAACTCGTAAGAGAAATCTTTGAAATGGCCCGGAAAAAGGCTCCAAGTATTATTTTCATTGATGAGCTTGACTCAATTGCTGCAAGGCGTTTGAATGAAACGACGGGAGCAGACCGTGAGGTTCAGAGGACGCTTATGCAACTGCTGGCAGAGATGGATGGCTTTGACAAAAGAAAAAATATCAGGATTGTTGCAGCAACAAACCGTCCTGATGTCCTTGACCCGGCAATTCTCAGGCCAGGTCGATTTGACAGGCTTGTCCATGTCCCAATGCCCGGAGTAGAGGCCAGAGGAAAGATTCTTGAAATCCACTGTGAGAAAATGACTCTTGCAGGAGATATTGACTTTAAGAGGCTTGCAAAAGCTACCGAAGGAATGAGTGGAGCGGATCTGAAGGCAATCGCCACTGAAGCAGGTATGTTTGCGGTCAGGAAAGACAAAGAACTGATTGAGATGGCAGATTTCCTCGAAGCTGTGGATAAAGTCTCTATGGCTGCAGATACGCAGAAAATGATGCCTGCCAGTCTCCCCGAAACCATGTTCGTGTAAAAAAGTTTCCGGTAAACCGAATAGAAATCCCCCCAAGGGCTCATTTCTATGGCTGGCTATTTTTACTTTAGCTTGAGAGATAGGGGTTTTACCGGAAAATTGAAAATTTTCCTGGAAAGGACTTTGATTAGAAAACCTTGAAGGAAAACCGACAAACTATTTTTGTAATCCATACATAAGAAGTACCTGTGAATTCAGATTTTCATATCAAGCCCGAAATTCGAATTTTAGGTATAGACGATTCTGCACTCCTCACTGAAAAAGTGATGATAGTCGGGGCTGTTTTTCGAGGAGGGGATTGGATTGACGGGGTTCTTCGCTCCGAAATCACAAAGGATGGGCTTGATGCTACTGAAGTTATCTGTAATATGATAAAGAAGAGTAAACATTACGGCCAGATAAGAACGGTTATTCTCGATGGAATCACTTATGGAGGCTTTAATGTTGTCGATATACAGACGCTTTACAGGGAAACCGGAATTCCTGTAGTTGTGGTTATGCGGTCCTATCCGGATTTCGAGAAAATAAAATCCGCTCTCAAATACTTCCAGGATGGGGAGGAACGGTGGACTATAATAAAGCGGGCGGGAAAAATAGAAAGAATTTCCGGTGAAAAGAGTTCTATTTATATTCAGAGGGCAGGCATAGGCATGGAGACTGTTAAAAAGATTATCCGGCTTACCTCAATAAGAAGCAATATTCCTGAACCTTTGAGGGTTGCCCACCTGATTGCGACAGGTATTATCCTGGGAGAATCCAGAGGAAAAGCGTAATTATTTTTCATAAAAGAGAAAGGTAAAAATACAGGGAAGTGTGCAGAAAAATAAAATAATAAAAAATAAACATTTTGGTCAAAGAAATTAACTAAGATTCAGTATTATTAAAAAAAGTTCAGAATTATCAAAGAAGGTTCAGAATTATTAAAGAAGGTTCAGAATTATAGCAAATAAAACTGGACCATAATAGCTGTGGGGAACAGCCTGAGGCTAAATAAGAGAGTAGAAGAGTTTAATTAAATAATTAACCAAATACATTATAAGTTCAAAGACTTGAACAGGAAAACTATTAAATTGGAAACTGTATATGTGATGGTTAAAATACACATGTTCCCTCTAAAAATGCATTTATTCTTTAACATCATTCATTAAAACTACCCCATAGGATGGAGGAAAACAGTAGTATGAGATCCATTGTGGAAGAAGCCCTTGCTCGATCTGCCCAGGAAGGACGTGCCGGGCAGAGAGATTACTCAAATTTAGATTACTCTAACGTAGTAGACTCAGATGTTGATGCTGAACTCGAAGAGATCCTTCGAAGCCTTAAAACAACTATCAAAGTGGTAGGATGCGGAGGCGGCGGCTCGAACAGCATCCAGCGCATGATGGGCGAAGGAATACAGGGAGCTGACCTTGTTGCCTTGAATACCGATGCTCAGCACCTTCTTCATATACGCTCCGGCAAAAAGATTCTTATCGGGAAAAAGAAAACCCGTGGACTTGGGGCTGGGAGCCTCCCCCAGATCGGAGAAGATGCTGCAATCGAAAGTATCGACGAAATCAACAGCGTTGTCGAAGGATCTGACATGGTCTTTATTACCGCAGGGCTTGGAGGAGGAACCGGTACAGGGTCAGCACCTATAGTAGCTGAGGCTGCCAGAGATGCAGGAGCCCTTACGATCGCAGTCGTCACCCTGCCCTTCAGTGTGGAAGGTCATGTCCGCAGGACCAATGCTGAAGCCGGTCTTGAACGCCTTAGAGATGTCGCAGACACGGTAATAGTGGTTCCCAATGATAAGCTGATCGAAGTAGTTCCGAGGCTTCCGCTTCAGGCTGCCTTCAAAGTATCAGACGAAGTTCTTATGAGAGCCGTAAAGGGTATCACCGAACTGATCACAAAACCCGGGCTTGTAAACCTCGATTTTGCAGATATCCGAACTGTTATGCAGAACGGGGGTGTTGCAATGATAGGGCTTGGAGAGTCCGACGGAGAAAACAAAGCTGTCGAATCCGTACAGAAAGCTTTGCGGAGTCCGCTTCTTGACGTGGACATCTCAGGTGCAACCTCTGCTCTCGTTAATGTGGTTGGAGGTCCTGACATGACAATTTCAGAAGCTGAATCTGTGGTTCAGGAAGTTTATAGCCGGATAGACGCAAACGCCCGCCTGATCTGGGGTGCACAGGTTGACCCTGACCTCGAACAAACCGTACGTACCATGATCGTTGTTACAGGAGTAACATCCGCCCAGATTTATGGTCATGGAAACGACAAGGATATTACCTTTAAATATGGAATTGATTTTGTAGAGTGATCAGATCAGAGATAAAAGGGATTAAAATCTTCGGTTGGAGAAAAATACTGTTTTCCTCTCTTTAAAATATAAATAAGGAATAGGAATAAAAACCAATCGAAAACTATTTTTATGGTAAATGCCGTATGGTGCCGATACAATTCGGCATCAAAAAATAAATATTTCTACTGACGCGATTAAAACTTTGAAATAAATACAAATCCAGCATCGAAATCTTTTGACGTTTTAAAAGTCGTGCCAGTGATATCTTCATATAATAGGAATTAATAATATAAACCGCCCGTTCCTTCCTTAATATAAATCCGGAAATTCCAGATCTAGGAAATGCGAATTTCGGGAATGGAAAACCCATAGGAAGAACTCTAGGCAAAAAATTAAAGAAAGAGAACTAGAATAAAGAAAACCTGGATGTGAATTGATGGTAGAATCCACGTTTGAACCGAAGATAACTGCAGAAAGCGTTGGTCAGGCAATCCGGGCACACCTGAGAGTCCTGAAACTTACTAGAAAACCGTCCAGGGAAGAGTTCTTGACCATTGCCAAAGTCGCAGGTGTTGGCATTCTGGCTGTGGGAGCAATAGGATTTATAGTATATGTACTGTTGACAATGTTGCCCCAGTGGGTGGCCAAATGAGTGAGGAGTCCCAGATATTTGTAATCAAAACTACGGCAAACCAAGAAAGATCGGTTGCAACAGCCCTTGCCAGGATTTCGAAAAAGGAGAAGCTGGATATAAGGGCAATTCTGGCTCCTGATGAGCTAAAAGGATATGTCCTGGTCGAGGCTCCTAAACCCGGAATTGTAGAACTGGCAATCCAGACTATTCCCCATGCAAGGGCTCTTGTGAAAGGGAGCTCTTCAATTGCTGAAATTGAGCATTTCCTTAAACCCAAACCAACCATAATAGGGATCAAGGAAGGGGCTATAATTGAGGTTACTTCAGGACCCTTTAAAGGCGAGAAAGCCCGGGTTAAAAGAGTTGACGAAGGGCATGAGGAAATTACTGTGGAGCTGTTTGATGCTGTGGTTCCGATTCCCATCACTATTCGTGGCGATACTGTAAGAATACTTAAAAAAGAGAATGAGTGAAGTCACAGCAAGATGGAAAAATACCTAAAATTCCAGCTTATTAATTTAAATCACCAGTACTCAAAGTGGATCTAAATGGATCTACAAACATTATACGTATTAAAACCGGTGAGACTCAGATGACAAGTATTGTTGAAGCACTTGTCCCCGGAGGAAAAGCAAATCCTGGACCACCTTTAGGTCCGGCGCTTGGTCCGCTCGGGGTCAACATAAAAGAAGTGGTCGAAAAGATCAACGAAAAAACCAGGGACTACAATGGTATGCAGGTTCCTGTAAAAGTAATTGTTGACGACAAGAAAAATGTCGAGATCGAAGTAGGCACTCCACCCACTGCATCCCTGATTATGAAAGAGTTAGGGATTCAAAAAGGGTCAGGAAATGCAGGAAGCGAAGTTGTTGGAGACATCAGCATTTCGCAGGTTGCAAAGATTGCCCGGATGAAGAAGGAAGACGTACTTTCCTATGATCTCAAGTCAACAATGAAAGAGGTAATGGGTACCTGTGTCCCCATGGGCGTGAATGTAGAGGGAGTTAAGGCTAAAGACAGCCAGAAGGCACTCGATCAGGGCAAGTTCGATGATTTGCTTGCCGGTGAAGAGTGGTAAAACCTTCCTATTCCTTCTTATTTAATCCGGAATTTCGTCATCACCAATAGTTTTAAATTGGATAGCACTAATAGCTCAAGAATCCTGCATATCATTGCAATATATAAAAAAGATAGTTATTAGTGGTTTATTGTTAAGAATAACCGAATATCCGGATTAATGGAAAAGCCCTAAGACCAACCGTAGTAAGCCGAAAAGGCTGCTTGGACATGTAAGTTCAAACACTACGGGGAGGAACAAGATGGCAGAAAAAAATATACTGGAAGCTGTCAAGAAAGTACTTGAAGAATCGCCAAAACGCAATTTCTCTGAAAGCGTAGACCTGGCGATTAACTTAAAGAATCTTGACATGAACCAACCGAAGAACAGAGTCGATGAAGAAGTAATTCTTCCTCACGGGCTCGGAAAAGAACTGAAGATCGGCGTTTTTGCAAAAGGTGATGTGGGCCTCAGAGCAAAGGCTGCCGGTGCTGCGTATGTTATTTCTGATGTTGAGCTCGATGAACTGGCGGCTGATAAAAACCAAGCCAGGACTCTTGCGAACGAATGTGACCTTTTTATCGCAGAAACCCAGTTTATGCCAACAATTGGTAAGAACCTGGGTATTGTTCTTGGACCCAGAGGGAAAATGCCTATTCCGCTTTTACCTAACAAAGATATAGGCGAACTGATCCAGAGCAAGCAAAATGCAATCAGATTAAGGTCAAAAGACAAGCTCACATTCCATGTGCCTGTCGGCCGAAGGAACATGAGTCCCGATGATCTTGCCGAAAACATTGAGACTATAGTATCCAGGCTGGAGCGTGTCCTGGATAAAGGCAGGCACAACCTGAGAACGGTCTATGTCACGACAACTATGGGAAAATCCGAAAGGGTGGTGTAAATGGCAGAGGAGAAGCATCACACGGAGCACGTCCCAGAGTGGAAAAAGAATGAGATCGAGAATATAGTAGAGCTCATTCAGTCCCATAAGGTCTTCGGGATGGTTGGGATCGAAGGCATTCTTGCAACCAAGATCCAGAAAATTCGCCGGGACCTTAAAGACGTTGCAGTGCTCAAGGTCTCAAGGAACACCCTTACTGAGCGGGCTTTAAACCAGCTCGGGGAAAGCATTCCCGAGATGAATAAATACCTTGACAAGCAGACTGCTCTGGTATTTACTAACGAAAGTCCCTTCAAGCTTTACAAAGTTCTAGAACAGACAAAAACTCCTTCTCCGATTAAAGGAGGCGCAATAGCTCCTGCGGATATTATTGTTCAGAAGGGGCCTACCAGTTTCCCACCTGGCCCGATTCTGGGAGAACTCCAGAGTGCAGGAATTCCAGCTTCAATAGATGCAGGAAAAGTTGCAGTAAAGGAAACTAAGGTTGTCTGTAAAGCAGGTGAGGCAGTTCCACAGAAGCTCGCAACCATGCTTGCAAAGCTGGAGATATACCCTCTCATTGTAGGGCTGGACTTAAGAGCCGCCTATGATGATGGGACAATTTACGAGCCGGAACTCCTTGCAATTGATGAAAGCCAGTACTTCTCTGATATTACCAGAGCAGCTCAGAGCGCTTTCAACCTCGCTGTCAACACTGCATACCCGACAAGCGCAACAATCGGCACCCTGCTGGCAAAAGCCTTTGCAGAGTCAAAGAACCTTGGTGTCAATGCTGTCGTGTTTGATTCCGGAGTCATGGACGCCTTACTGGCAAAAGCTCATGTCCAGATGACATCTGTTGCATCTGAAGCCGCAGACAAAGATGCAAATGCTGTGGATGACCAACTGAGGGAAGTTCTCGGAGCGGCCGCAAGCGCAGCAGCCGCAGCAGTCAGGGAACCCGAGAAGATCGAAGAAGTAAAGGAAGAAGAGGAAGAAGAGGAAGAAGAAGACCACTCCGAAGAAGATGGAATGGCTGGTCTCGGTTCCCTTTTCGGATAAATTTATTTACGATAATTAAAACTTAGGTGATTAACGATGGAATATATATATGCAGCTCTCTTATTGCACAACGCTGGTAAAGCAATTACCGAAGACGCAATCACTGCCGTTCTCCAGGCAGCAGGTATCGAAGTTAATGAATCCAGGGTAAAGGCCCTTGTCGCAGCCCTTGAAGGCGTGGACATCGAAGAAGCAATTGCAAAGGCAGCATTCGCAGCTCCAGCAGCTGGCGCAGCAGCCCCTGCAGGCGCAGCAGCCCCTGCCGCAGAAGCAGCTCCTGCTGAGGAAGAGGAAGAAGAGGAAGAAGACCACTCTGAAGAAGACGGAATGGCCGGCCTCGGTGCCCTCTTCGGATAAACGCAACTAAAACTTCAATACCTACAGCTCGCCCTTCGGCGAGCACTTTTTTTACTTTTAGTTTACTTGTTAGTTTAAAAGCGGTTACATTGTGCATTTGTTTTTACTGCACGACTTATTTAAATACTCCTTTAAAATTCTTTTCAGAAAATTAGTTTCTAAACCTTTTTAGAGTAAGTTTCTAAACCTTTAGAGTAAATTAAATTACATCGTTCAACTTTTAAGGAAAGGGACATTGTAATTAAAAACAAAAAACAGGCAGCCGGATAAATCTATTTATATTGCAAATGTTCTTTACTAATACAGATAATGACCCTTCTGTTTTATTAGGCAAATGATACCTATGTCCCGATTTGACCCTATTCTGGTTTCGAGAGCGCTCTGGCAGATCCGAGTAAAAAAACGTCCTTTTGTCCTCTCCCACGGTGTAAATGCCTGCTGCAATATGCGCTGCAAGTTCTGTGAGTACTGGAAGAAAACCGGAGAAGAGCCGCCTAGAGAAGAGATTTTTAAATTGTTGGACGATGCTAAAGAATTCGGGATCGGTGTCTACAACGCCTGGACCGTAGAACCTCTCCTCAGAAAAGATCTTCCTCAGATTATGGCATACGCCAAAGAAATCGGGATGATCACTTCCACGGTTACAAATGGAAAATTGCTCTATGAAAGGGCGGAAGAGCTGGTAGATGTAGACTTCCTTTCGGTTTCAGTGGATGGGGTAGATAGTTATAAAGAAATCCGCAGGATGGATTTCGAAACTCTGCTGAAGGGCTTAAAAAAAGCTATTGAGGTTAGAAAACTTCAGAAAAAGAAGAATCCCATCCTGATGAACTGCGTGCTTACAGGAAAAAACCTGGATGATATCGAGACTCTCATTTTGCTTGCAAAAAAGCTGGGAGTGAAAGTTTCCTTTGAGCCTGTCCATGAGTTTCCCGGAATCAGTGAAGAAATCTGGAACGATATCGGAATTCGCGATAAGGAAAAATTCCACTGTACAGTTGACCACATAATAGAGCTTAAGAAGCAGGGCTACCCGATAATCAATTCCAAAACCTACCTTAAAATGGTCAGGGACGGAAAAATGGACTACAAATGCAGGGCCAGCGGGGTTATTATAAATGTGACGCATGACGGCACTCTGGAAACCTGCCGCGTTCATAACGAGCCTCTTGGAAATGTGATATGGGACGGCTTTGAGAGCGTCTGGAAAAACTCGGAAGAACACAGAAAGGAAATTGTTGAAAACTGCAGTGGCTGCCTCTTTTTTGGATATACGGAAAACAGTTTGATGCAGAGTTTTAATCCTGAAGTTCTGATGCATTACGAGTGGATGTAAACCCCGAATTGCGATTCGGGAGCCCGCCGTCCTTTTCGCTCACTTCGTTCGCTCAAGAGGGCTGAACTTGGGGGTAAGTTTATTTCCCCAATGAAATTCAAATGTGTTTCAGCTAGTAACTTAAGTGGTAAAGTAGAAAGTAATTACAGTTTCCTCAGAAGACGGAAGCCAATATTGTTGTAGCGGAAGTCGGCTTTGTTCCCAGCGCGGATAGCCGACCGGCAGACCTTGGCAAAGAGGTCCCAGCTGCCGCCCCGTAACACGCGGGGGTTTTATCTCCATCTTCCCAAGCACTACCATCAGAAGGAGCTCCTTCATAGTTATCATGCCACCTGTCCTGAATCCACTCCCAGACATTTCCATGCATGTCATAAAGGCTCCATGCATTGGATTTCTTCTGGCCAACTGGATGAGTTTTACCTTCTTTTAAGACTTTGTCCCTATTCTTATCCAATTCTTCGTAAGTCGAATAACTACTATACCAGCAATAATCGTCGAGTTCCGATTCATCGTCCCCGAAGGAATACCTTGTTGTTGTCCCGGCACGACACGTATACTCCCATTCAGCTTCGGAAGGCAGGCGGTACATGTCAGTTTCTTCTGTTTGATTAAGTCTTTTGATAAACTCCTGAACTTTATTCCATGAAACTGATTCTACAGGCAGGTCATCACCTTTGAAATTGGAAGGATTATTGTCCATAATTTTTTTCCACTGTTTCTGAGTAACAGGATATTTTCCAAGGTAAAAAGGATTTTTAATTGTCACTTTATGAACGGGGCCCTCGTTATCGTACCTGCCCTCTTCATTGGAAGGCGAGCCCATTGAAAACCTTCCGGCTAAAATCAGTAAGAATTCCATCTCTGTAGAAGGGCTGATGAAGGTTTTGGGGATTTCTTGTTCCCGATATTTTTCCAGAAAATACGATTTTTCAGTATCTTCATTTTCTATGTAGCATTGAACAGTATGAATATATGTCTTAACACTCATTCTACCGGCCAGAAGATCCTCCAGAGAGCTTCTTATTTCTTCGTCATTTTCTGTTAATTCTTCTGGTTTTTCATAGGCATTAACAAGAACAATCATAGAGATATCATAAACAATAGGACGGAGTTCTTTTCGGATTTTAACCAATTTGTTCTTCTTCCGAATGAACTCCTTCTCTTTAACCTTTAAGGGGTTCTTCCCGATAATGAACTTGCCTTCACCGTCCACCTTTATATATGGAGTTTGAGAATATCTAGCTGTAGTTTTTTCATGAGCATAATTGTACAAATCAACAAGAGATATGTCCCCGTTCCTGTCCCCTCCAACTGACCCACTCCTTAACCCTTCAATCAGATAATGTGTAAAAACACCATGTTCCAGTTTTTCATCCTCTTTGGCCACATCAAACTCACTGGATGCGGATAGTAAAACTGTACCTGAGCCGGAAGCCTTGGCAAAGGTTTCTTTGAGATTATTACCTTTTATGCTTGCAGCCCCGCTATAACAGCAATCGAGAATTACAACAACTTTCTTACAGTTTGATGCATCTATAGACTTCCTGATCATTGAGTAGTTTAAAGATGTGGGAAGCAAACAGTCCATTCTCGTGTTATTAAATAATAAACACAGGTCATGCTGTGAGTCAGGTTCCCCATGTCCTGAAAAGTAAATAAGGAATGAGTCTTCACTTTCCGCTTTTTTAAGCAACTGGTCAAGTTCACAAAACGTCTGAGTTCTAGTTTTGTTTATGCACTCTATAACTTCATTAAATCCACAGATATCAGAGTCCAGAAGAATGTCTCTTATCTCTTTTGCATCTTTTTCTGCAAAACGTAAATTGGGAATTTTACTATCATAATATTCATCTGTGCCTATGACAATCCCAAGTTTTTTCTCGGTCATATTACTTACTCTTGCTTATTATCTTCCTGCTTCAGGCGCCTGTATACTTCAGGGATGTCATCTACATCTAAATTGGTGCAGATTGCCTCGCTACCGTTTCTGAATTTATACTTTAAATTTGATCTTTTCCGATTTCTTTCCCATATATTAATCAATTTAATGAGAATATAAAAAGAGTTTAAAGTAATACCTGTGAGCGTAAGAACATCAAATGATATGATTATGCCAGCCTTTTCTCCCTCTCCGCCCTTACGACTTGAGGGGGAAACTGAACCTTCAGAAAGGTTCTTTCGAATAGTATCGTAGAGCATCTGACACTGTTCCTGCCAATAAATAGAAGATTTATC
This sequence comes from Methanosarcina sp. Kolksee, assembly GCF_000969945.1. NCBI lineage: Archaea > Methanobacteriati > Methanobacteriota > Methanomicrobia > Methanosarcinales > Methanosarcinaceae > Methanosarcina > Methanosarcina sp. Kolksee. The sequence continues at coordinate 4,099,153 of NZ_CP009524.1, read as the reverse complement.
AACTTCTTCAGATTCAAGGACAATTTGAAAATCAACTTTTTCAGAGGTATTCTCCATCGGCTAACAGCTCCACATTATCAAGAATTACAATATTGTAATACAATATATTATTTACTCTTTAAAAGAGATTGAATTTCCAGTTATAGTGTTCTACCTGCGATTTGCGGTTCGCTGATCGGCAATTCCTGATATTGTTGTTCCTATAGCTCTGTATTCTACAGTTGGAGATTAAGTCCACTAATTTGTTTAATTGTTATTGAAAATCGATAATCACCCACATTAAACGCTAACAAAAATAATTATATAAAAATTGCTAAATATTATAGTAATAATCAGTTATTTGAATTTATTTTCAGCAGCTTGTGAAACGCAGTGGGGAAAGATGAAAAGCTGCCGGTACTCGGCTTTGAAATAATAAAATGATATAACCGGACCAGTGGAGGAAAAATTATGAAAATGAAAGGGAGTGGAACACGGTTTGATCCTGTGTGCGATATGAATGTTACGGAGAGGGATGTTACATACAAAAGTGACTACAAGGGAAGAACTTATTATTTTTGTTCGTTTGAATGCATGAAGAGATTCCAGGATAACCCGGAAAAGTACATCAGCATCCATGGCAGGGAAGCTAAGGTATAATGGATTTTCTTTAATGGATTTTCTTTTTACCTTGAGTTCTGCTTATCCAGCAACCTTAAAGCTTCAGCCGTAGCCCACCTTACTTCAGGGTCAGGGTCGTTTAAGTTTTTGACAAGAGGGGTTGTTGCTTTTTGATCTCCGATTTTTGCGAGGGCATCTGCGGCGTACCGCCTGACCCAGGGGTTGCTGTCGTCTAGAGTTTTTAAAAGTGCGTCAACTGCTCTTCGGCTGCCTATATTTCCAAGGGCATAGACTGCAGTGATTCGGAGTTCGGAATCTTCTTCGGTCAGCATTCCCAGAAGAGTATCTGTTGCTTTTTCAGCTCTGAGAGTTCCCAGAGAATATGCAGCAGTATTTCTTACTTCAGGATTCGTATCACCAAGGCATTCGAGAAGTGGGTCTACTGATTCTGGATCTTCCAGTTTGCCAAGGGATTCGGCTGCATACTTTCGAAGTTCGGGGTCCTTATCTCTTAGTTTGTGGATAAGAGCTCCTGCGGCTTTTTTACTGTCAAGTCCCGCAGTTTTTTTGCTGCCAGAGTTTCCCAGAGACAGTATTATCTGTTTCTGTAATTCCGGAGAGCTCTTATTCAGTTTTGCGATAAGGGCTTCTTCAGCCTTGTCACCACCGAGAATCCCCAGGGAACGGGCTGCAACTAGCCTGACTTCGGGAACTTTGTCGTCCAGGTTTTTAATTAAAGGTTCAATTGCCCGTTTGTCTTTAAGATTTCCAAGGGATTCTATAGCACACACTCGGAATACAGGTTCTTTGTCTACAGCCAGCCGTTTAATTAGCGGTTCTGCTGCATTTTCGGTTCCTATCCTGCCGAGGTTTCTGGCTGCAGTTATTCTTACTCGGGAATTCTTGTCTTCAAGGAGTTCAAGAAGTGCCTTCTCTACTTCAGGACCTCTTGCCTGTCCCAGGGCTTCGGCTGCGATTGCCCGGACCTCCGGATTTTCGTCGTCCAGGGCTTTGATGCAGAACTGTGTATCTTTTTCGTTTTGTTTTAGTGGGTTAACGGGGTTTCCTTCCTGTCCTCTAAGAAGATCCGAGATATATGCTAGTTTTTCAGACGAGGTTTTTAAGCCAGAAACGTTGCTTAGCAAGTTTATGGAAGTGTAAACGACGGCTATAAGGGATAGAACCATTGAAATAAGGGAGGAGACCAACAAAACTTTCATTTTGGCTTCGGAAAAAGAGCCAAAGCTAAAAACAATCAGTATCAGTCCGTTAAAATAAATTGTCCCTGCTGCCGTATAGGATACCATCTTCATAGGCGGTTTTATCCGGTTGGCAATCGAGTTAGTACTATCTTGGTTGCTTTGCAGGGAGAGTATGAAAATAGCAATAAACACGGCATACAATGCTGCTACTGATTGCATTACTGTTGATGGGAGCCAGAAAGTTCCCCCAGAGCTTGCCGCGGAATTATCCGCATTTCCATTTCCTGAGAGGGTAAAAAAGCTCAAAATAACCAGAGCAAATAAAAAGAAAACTTCAAGCTTGTAAGTTTTCAAAGTAGTCAGTTTCATTCTAAACAGACTGCCTGTGCCGGATAGTTATATAAAAATTCCGCTGAATCGAGTGTCTGGTTGACTTTTGAGAAAGAAAAGCAGTTAAGCTTTATTAGAGCTGACCCCAAAATTCAAAATTGCTTATCTGGATATCATATTCTGGATTATCAATAGAGTTTCTGGTCCTGAAAACTAATTCTGAAACTCTTAATGATATGTGAATAAAATTGGTTTTGGGATGAACTTTTATCTAAAATGATCTGGAACTACAGCCTGCTTTATGCATCCATTCTTTATGCAGCTACTCTTTATCCAGTCGTTCTCTATGCAACCATTCTCTATGTAGCCACTCTTTATACAGTCATTCTCTATGTAGCCACTCTTTATACAGTCATTCTCTATGTAGCCACTCTTTATACGATCTTTATTGCGACTTGATCTCCACTTTTAAGTCCGAACTGAAGCGCAGCATTTCCTTTGTTTACGGCAATTTCCAGGAATCCATGACTGCCTATAAGGGCAAGGGGCTTTTTCGGCCCTACAAAACCATAGGTCTGAACAAAGGAGACCTTTCTGCTGTTTATTTCTATCTGTGAGCCAAAGTTAGAGTATTTTAAAACTACTTCTTCAGGAATATTGGTGATAACATTTCCAAAGTTGTCTGCAAAAATAACCTCGCCTACAAGGAAGGACCCGTCAATTCCGAAATTTTCAAAATCAAGGCTGACAAAATCCGAAATTTCAGGGCCGACAGTCTCAATAGGTGTGCCTTTTGAAAGGTAGGCTCCTGCAGGCGCAAAAATATCCCTGCCGTGGAAAGTTGCAGAAATTCCTGATTTAAGCATAATTTCAGGATTTGTGATCTCGTATACTTTAATTTCACCAAGGCAGCGAGCTGCAGGGATCAGTAGCCCGTTGTCAGGCCCGACAAAAAACTGTTCTTCTCCTTCAGGACCGGCTTTTATGGCAAGTGCACGGCGGGAAGTCCCAACTCCGGGATCGACAACACCAATATGTACCGTTCCATGCGGGAAATATCGAACAAGGGAATAGAGTGCAAAAGCTCCTTCCCGGATTCCAGCCTGCTGTATGGAATGGGTTATATCGATAATCTGTACTGCCGGGTTTATTCTCAAAATCACGGCTTTCATGGCTGCAGGATAGAGGTCTCCGAAATCGGTAGTCAGGGAAATTAAAGGCATAAATATCACTCGGCTTTTTTTCTATTTTATAATATGCAAGTCTGATAAAATATATAAATGTGTGAGAAAGTAAAGACTAATATTAAAATTATTTTTAATACTTGGAATGTAGGGAGAAAAATGAAACATATAAAAATAAAATTTATACTAATTTTCATAAGCCTGGCTATTCTTGTATCTGGGTGCGAGGACAAACTGAGTGCAGAAGAGATTGTAGAACAAGTGCAAGAAAAAGAAGCAAACCTTGAAGATTACTCTGGCACAATGCACACAACAGTATACCTCAATGGGGAAAAAAATCTGGAAGAGGAAACCCGGATAATATATAAGAAACCTAACCTGATGAAGACGCTTGGTGTGGAGGACGGACAAGAAGTCGAATCTGTCTCGGATGGAGAGTTCGCATGGAGTTATGATGCCAAAACAAATACGGTTACGAAGATAAAATTGCCCGAAGAACCTCTCTTAACGGAAAAAGATTTTGTCAATATCATAGGTAATTTAGTGAACGAAAGTGAGGTTTCCATGCTTGGAGTTGAAGCGGTGGACGGAAGAAGTGCGTATGTCCTTGAAGCCAGGCCAAAAACCGAAGAAAACGAGTCCGAACTAATTTCTCGAACGAAAATTTGGGTTGACAAAGAGACATGGATGGTACTTAAGTCCAGCATTTACAACAATGAAGGAAACCTGATAATAGAAGTGGAAATGCGTGACTTGAAAATAAACACCGGAATTCCGGATTCAAAATTCAAATTTGAGATTCCCGAAGGGGCAAAAGTAGAAACCCTGGATCTGGATGAAGAACTCAAAACCCCAGACAACCTGAGCCTTGAAGAAGCCAGAGAACAGGCGAGCTTTAAGATTCTTGTCCCGGAATATATCCCGGATGGCTACATGCTTAACTCGACAATGATATCTGAGAAAGATGAAACAGGTGCTGAAGGTCAAAGTTCCGAAACTGTAATTCTTAGCTACCAGAAAGGGTCTGAAAATTTTAATGTAATAGAAGCTGTCTATGAAAATAAATCTGAAGAAAACACTTTCATGGAGGGCGCTGAAAAAATCAGCATCAATGGAACGGAAGGAAAATACCTCAATGAATTTGGAAACACGAAGATGTTGCAGTGGGAACTTGGAGGAGTTGAAATAAATTTGATCGGGTCTCTTGAAAAAGCAGAGATGCTGAAAATCGCGGAGTCTTTTAAAGAGCTTTCTACCGAAGTTGATGTTCTTGATGCGGAATCTTTAATGGAGCCTTTTACCGAATTTTATATTCTGGGGCCTGATGGAACAGCTGAGAATTATCCTACCGACTATGTACTTGGGGATAATGGGACAATAATAGTTGCGGTTATAAACCATGAGCAGAAGCCCGTAAACTATACAATGGAAGTCAGGCTTGAGAACACGTCTCTACCTTTGCCGGATGACCAGAAAAATATCTACATTCGGAACAATGAGACCTGGGAAAAAGCAGTAACCATAACTCCCCCCTTCGAGGGAACAAACATGAACCTTCAGTTTTTGCTCTATAATAACGATAAAAAGGAAATGTTAGAGAATATCAGTGTGCCTTATAGAGATCTTCATCTATGGATAAATGTAACGACGCAGAATCTTTCGAAGAATACTTCAACTCCGATAACGGCGGTATAAGCAACTGAGCCGCTATTCGGCACTGAACCCTGTACATCTCAGAAACTGAAATAATAAAATTCGTGCAATCCTGATGAAAGTACAAAAATTTTATATGGTTCAACGAGATCTGAGAGCACAGGGTCCAGTTGCACATTTTCCACAAGCAAACTGATTAAGTTCGGGAAAAGCCCTGGCGTTTTCCTGAAGCTGCCTGTAACATTTTTCTTTATCAAGCCCTCCTACACTGAGGGCTCCAGCCGGGCACCTGTCCACGCAGACAAGACATTTCTCTCCTTTTTTGTAGCGGCAGAACTCCTCGTTCGGGCGCAGAGTTGGAGAAATTTCGACAGAAATCAGCAAAGTCCCAAAACGACCTGCACACCCAGCTTTCGTAATCAGCATCTGGTTGACTCCAAAAGTGCCCAGGCCCGCAGCATAAGCAGCACTTTTATGAGACCAGGCAACGTCGAAGCCTTTACTCTTATAATCGAAAACAGTTCCGGGCACAACTGACTGAATATTCTCTTCTGCCAGCTCAGCTTTTAGTTTTTCGTTGATTTTCTCTATAAGACAGTCGGTTTCACTTTTGGCCTGTATCCATTCATTTACAGGATCAGGTGACTGCCAGTTAAGTTTCACCAGTTCTTTTTCAAACGGCAGGAAGAAGGAAACAACAGTTTTTGCTTCGGGGAAAATCTCTTTAGGGAGCAGGTGGTGAGGACCAATGATTTTCTTCATGTCATCAAAAATCGGGTCACTTGCTGAAGCATAGCCTACGAGAGGTTCACGATATCTAGTCTCAGTGCCTGGACTTGCTACGGCTCCTTTGATAATGCTTTCAATCTTTTTTTTAAGCCCCATGATGATTTCTCCTGCTAATTACAGAGAATTTAGATCGAATCTTTGTGTTATTCTTTTCTCAAATTCTTTTCTTCAAGTTTCAATAAAAATTCCTTTATATCCAGCCCACTGGCATAACCTGTAAGTTTTCCGTCTGAGCCTATGACCCTGTGGCAGGGGATAATTATCGCAATCGGATTCCGGTTATTCGCAAGCCCCACAGCTCTATAAGCCTTTTGTTTCCCGATAGATACAGCTATCTCTTTATAAGTTCGGGTCTCCCCATAAGGGATTTCGTATAAAGCTTTCCAGACGGACTTTTGAAAATCCGTTCCCTCGGGAGCTGTTTTAAGGTCAAAAGATTCGAGTTTTCCGCAAAAATAAGCTTCAAGCTGCCTGGCAGCCTCCCTGAAAAACTCTTTATCTTCTATCCAGTCTGAAGGAATTTCTATTCTCTTCTTACCTTTCAAGAAATTAAGATGTTTCAGCCCTTTTTCATCTCCTGCCAGAAGAATGGGACCGATTGGGGATTCGATTATTTCGTAGTACATTTTGTTCGTTTCCAGAAGTGTGGTTGCAGATAATTGTATTGCTTCTGGTAGAAATCTATTTAATTCCCAACTATAACAGGCAGATTATTGATCAATGATTCATAGATTGGAAGCCAGAAGTCACTTATTGATTCACAGGCAAAGACATTAAATTTATCTGATATTACCCAATTTTTAAGATTTGATATTCTTTTGTCATATATTTAAGGCCGGTTTCTAATGATAAATCGATAGCTTTCAGGCAAGAAAATTCCTTAACCAATGACCAATGAACATAATTCAAAGTTTTGGACATTTTTGAAGATCAGGACTGGATCAAACACAACAAAGTTGAGGATGAAGTCAAAACCTCATACATGGAATACCTTACCCACACCAAGTAGAAAGCCTTGAAGTGTCCTATTCTCCTTTGGAAGTTCTGTATTCTGTGAAGACTACCTCCACTATGAATACAGGACCAGTTTTACTGATGAAGACCGCCAGCAAGACAATATCAACGGCTTTAAACTGGAACGCAGCAAGCAGCTGGTACTGTGTAGCCTCTGAACTCATTAACTTCCGCCTCTACGGTTATAAGTCCCGAAGAGGAGTGCAACGATAAATCCCTTGAAGATCTTGAGAAATCCTTGACTCTATGCATTATCATCTTCTGGATTATGTCGAATATATATCCGTCCGGGAATTCCAGAAAAACGGTAAAATTCATTTTAAAATTCATTTTCATTTAACCTCTTTTTGTCTCAATTGGTTAATGCACAAATCCACCATTCAATACGTGGAGAAGCGGGGTGTGAAATTCTCAATATTCATACTGTTCGGCGCCGATTTTTGTCCTGGTATTGATCCCGCAGGGACCTAAAGAAGCAACAGAGGTTGCACCTTATGATCATCTCCGGAAATACTTAAAAAAGCATGAGTCCCGAAGAAGAGTTTATGTTCTGGGCTATGGACTGTCGGAACTGGACTTGTTCATCATCCTTCTATCCAAAAAAGAAATAAAGAACGAGCCTTGTCCTAAAACCTATTTGATTCTAAATCATTATGAGTCTTCAGGATCATTTTAGTGATTAGGTATTCAGCTGATTGTTCCACATACGAAATTCAAAAATCAAATTTGAGTTTCAGGATATGCTCAATAAGAAAACACAAGCAAAACATTTTTTAAAAGGTATTGTCAGCAAAATAATCGGGTATAGTGTTTCTCATAGATCAGATTCTAAAGCTTTTTTCTCTGGAGCTCTAGATCACGTTCATGAGGTCTTGAAGCCTAAGCTGGAAAAGCCGAAGGCAAAAGAAAAGCCTTCCAAATAGGAAAATATCAAACTTGAATGTGATTTTCAACAGCAACTGTTCGCATATTTGGTATATGTTATTTCAACATTTAGGAACTAAATGTAAGTTATCCACTCGAAACAGCGAAGAGTCATAATATTAAATTATTGTGTTAATTTCCAATTAAATTATAATATTATTTATCTATTGATTAAATAATTTTGTAGTAAAGTTTATGTTGAAAGAAGTGCCATTCTTACATAACAGTGTATAAAAAAATAAACAGTATGAAATGAACTTGAAAAATCGGTTTGAACTCCTGAACGCACAGAGGCAAAGATATAGTTGACTTTGATAGTGTTCAAAGTTTGTATAATCTTGCTTCTGGAGTAAATCGAATGAGGTAAATAAGAAATGAGCAGAAAAAGAACGAATTTAAAATTATATATATAATTTGCATATTGCTACTTTTGTTTGCTGCGCCAGCTTCTGCGGATCCTGATGCTATGTTAGATAGAAGCCGAACCCAATTTGGAGATCTTTCAACGTCTTCAATTAATTACATCAATGCAAGATGTAATGAAGTCAGAAACGATCTTATTTTAATTCCTGATATAACTATAATTGCAGATTATACCTACGGAGCTGCGAGTGATCAAGGTTTTATAAACGGTATCAATTCACTTGATGATGCAACTGATGAGAATGTTGTTTTAATCCATACTCATGGTGGAGCTCTTCTTTTATCTTATTTAATATTCAAAGATGAAAGCTGTCTATATAGTTTGGACGTGAACAGTTGGATGGACGAACGAGACGGAGGATTCATTTTTGCAGGTGCATGTAAATCTGCAAAATACACAGATCTAGGAAACGCGTTTATTAACAACGGTTTTGATACCTACTTTGGATATAAAGACGATGTCAACACCTTACGTAATGCCCGCTTCTATTCTGCATTCTTTGATGCGGCTACTTTCACCGATGTCACTGTTTCTGAAGCAGCCAACTATGCAGCAGGAGAAGTAGAAGATGAGTTTGGAAATGCAGCAGATGTTGACAATAACAGATTTATAGGAAATTCAAACTTGTGTTTAAGACCTTAAGGGAGAGAAGATCATGAAACTTAGTCAAATTTGTATCTTGAGTTTGGTACTGGCAGGTGCAATATTTGTGGCTTTTGCTTCTGAAGAGGGAGAAATAATATTTACGAAAGAAGATGCAAAGCAAACAAAATACCTTGATCCGTCAACTGCAGACGTAAATATTAGTTTTGAGGATGCAAAAAACAAGCTAATATCAGAAAATCCGGAAGTAATCAATGAATCTGTCCATGGAGAACTGATTGATGACGAAAATTTCGGGATAATCTGGCGAGTAAGCTCAAAAACAACTAATGGAAAAAGCATCTTTGCAGGAATAGATGCCTCTAATGGAGAGCAACTTTTTGTATACGATGGATCAAAGAATGTACAGGGCAAAGACAGTATAAGCAAAGACGATGCTCTGAAAATAGCAGAAGAATGTATCGAATCCAGGGTTTCAGCGGATAAAATTAATGATATTGAGTTTGAACATGTAAACTACGTAGAACCTGCTGCTGACGATCTCCCTGGAACTTACAAAATTAGCTACGCAAGAATTATCAGAGGAATACCTTCTCTTTCTGATGGAATACAGGTAGGGATCAACGCAGAAACAGGCGAAGTTTCAAGCTATCGCAAAAGATGGTCTATGTCTGAAGAAGAGATAGCACTCATTGATACGGAACCAGGCGTTACGGATGAAAAAGCAGTTGAGATTCTCAAAGAATACATGAGTAACGAACCGTCTATAGGAGAAGAAAAAGCAAATACTGTAAAAGTTATTTCGTCGAACCTTGTCTGGAAAGAGGACGATGAAGATAAAATTCATCTGGCATGGTGGATCCGATTCATGGATTCAAGTTTTGCAAAGGACGCTACCTATCCTGCTTCAGTATGGATTGATGCACATTCAGGAGAAATGTTGCTGTTTGATTATTACAGAGACTAAGTTCAAAAGAGTTCTAACTTTCCATTCCTCTTTAGAGAAAGGCTTTCTATAATCTGATCAACACTCTTACCTGAAGCTATTCCTGACAGAATTTCTCTACCGTTTTTTCCCAAAATGTCTGTCAGCACATTCTTCAAATTTAATATTTTTAAAAAGGTAAAATTTCATGAGCTTCATTTTTTATATCTGTTCTTTCCCTAACAAGAGTTAATCTGAGCCGAACATATGGCCTGAATTCTCTGTGCCTCTTTGGGAAAACTCTTGATGGCTGAATCATATTAGACAGTAGAATTGCCTGAAAGGCAATTTTGCATCCGTGATCAAGTCACATTTGGGTCTTTGATGGTAATTCAATGGTTAGTTTTTCACGGCTTCGAAGAACCAAAGAACAGACAATATTCCTGTCCTAAGGTAATGATGGAGCATATAAACAAAAAAGGATTTTGGATTGCTGGTGCCGTCACCATTTATTGTAGTAATGATGGAACACATAAACAAAAAAGGTAAGTTAAAAGGACTTCCATTTATCTGGGCATGTTACTCGAAGAATATCATGTGCGTTTTTTCAGTTTATTTAGCAACAGGTCCCGATAAATTTTCAAATTCCGGACGGAAAGTTGAGTTTATTTCTTCTGGTTTCTTTTTTAAGGCCTCAAGTTCTTCTAAGGCATCTTCCCTGCTGCCGAAGAGATATGAACTTTTCCATTCAGTAGTAACATTATCGGGATCAAGCTTTTCAAACGGTTGTTCCACATTTAGTGCGTCAGAAGAATTCGTTACCTCTGCAGAAGCACCACATTCAGAAAACGTTGAAAAAAACAGTAATAACCCTAGAGTGATGAGTCCTTTAACTATTCCGAGAACAACAAGCCCTTTAACCGATTTATATCTCATAAAAGCACCGCCCTTAATAAAATAAAAAATTTCAACTCAGGTTTAGAAGAAATCTTTCCAGTATCTCAATAAAATAATAAGAATAACTATTGATATTTCTATAATAATTATGTAAAAAGTTGTCGATTTTGAACTGCCAGAATGGCAAAAACATGGGTTTCAAAATAATATATAAGTGTATGAATTGAGTGAAGCATGTAAGTTTACTGAACAAGAAGTTTGCTGAAAAAGAATTTTACTGAAAAAGAATTTTACTGAAAAAGAATTTTACTGAAAAAGAATTTTACTGAAAAAGAATTTTACTGAAAAAGAATTTTACTGAAAAAGAATTTTACTGAAAAAGAATTTTACTGAAAAAGAACTTTCATGCCAAATGAGTGAAAAAAACATGAAAAACCGTTTAAAAAGATGAGTAAGTAAAGCCCGAAGGCCTTACTCTGCATTACCAGTACCTGCTTATTTTGCGAGGTTGTAGTTCTGGTTGACAATCTTCAGGGCACAGAAGTTACCGCACATTGTGCAGGCGTCAGAATCTTCGGGGGCCCTGCTGTTCCTAACTTCTTTTGCGTGTTCTGGGTCGATTGCAAGAGAGTACATCTTTTGCCAATCGAGTTCTCTTCTGGCCCTGCCCATCGCAAGGTCCTGTTCTCTTGCCCTGTCTGGATATTTTACCATATCGCCTACGTGAGCTGCAATCCTGGAGGTTTTAACTCCTGTGATGACATCTTCGAGGTTTGGAAGGGCTAGGTGTTCTGCAGGAGTAACGTAGCAGAGGAAATCACAGCCATATGAGGCAGAAACAGATGCTCCAATTGCAGTTACGATATGGTCATAACCGGGTGCGATGTCAGTTACAAGCGGGCCAAGCATGTAGAAGGGCTTGTGGCCGCTCATTTCCTTCATGAGTTTTACGTTGGTTCCGATCTGGTCGAGAGGGACATGACCCGGACCTTCAACAATAACCTGCAGACCCTGTTTGTGGGCTTTATCGGCCAGTTCGGCATTGATGATGAGTTCCTGGATCTGGGCACGGTCGGTTGCATCGTGGACTGCACCTGCACGCATTCCATTTCCGGTAGAAAGGACTACTTCGTGCTCCTTGAGGATTTCAATGAGATAATCAAAGTTTGCGTAAAGAGGATTTTCTTTTTCGTTGTGGAGCATCCAGGAAGTCATGAAGGCACCACCACGGGAACAGAGACCACCGTACCTGCCGTGGGCTTTAAGCCGGTCCATTGTGATATTGTTGATTCCTGTGTGGATTGCCATGAAGTTGGTTCCGAGCTTTGCCTGGTCTTCGGTTGCCTTGAAAAGTTCGTCTTCGGTCATATCCACGATTGAGCCGTATTTCCTTGCAGCTTCAATGAAAGCCTGGTAAAGAGGCACTGAACCGACTGAAAGGGAAATACTGTCAATGACCTTTTTCCTGATTGCAAGGAAGTCTCCGCCAGTTCCGAGCTCCATAAGGGTGTCTGCACCTGCAGCTTCGGCAGCCTGTGCTTTTTTAACTTCCATATCTGCATCAACAATATCCGAGGACACACCGATAGATGCATTGACTTTGGTTCTGAGTCCTTCTCCTATACCGCAAATCTTTACCTTCCTGTATGGAGATGTTGGAATAACAATTCTGCCGGCTGCAACTCCACGGCGGATGAATTCAGGTTCAAGACCTTCGTCTTTTGCAACAATCTTCATTTCTTCAGTAATAATCCCTTTTTGTGCATCTTCCACGATCGTCATATTATTAACCTCAAGATTTTGATCATCTGTAAAATTTGTCTGTAAGATAAATCTGTAATTAAAGCAAGGGTGAATTAGATCATAAAATGCGCGTAATTATATATAACACTTTTTAAAAAATTAACTTTAACCGTAATCAAGTTTACTTTACTTATGTGTCTATAGTTATTGAAAAATATGAAGTGTGGAATTAAAATAAATATTTTATAAATTTATATTAAACTTTCGTTGAATAAAAAACAAGTAAACTTGTTTTCAGGGGGGGGGGGTTGAAAAATCTGAAGAAAATATCAAAATAACAAGAGATTCAAGATACCATATACGAGAGCTCAGATACGTGAAACCAGATACAAGATGTCAGATACGAGATGCCAAATACGAGATACCAGATACGAGAAGCTAGATACAAGATCACAGATACAAGAAACCAGATACAAGATGCCATATGCCTAAATTACTGTAACAGGATGAAAACCAAACAATCAGGCACTGTAAAAATGAGTAATAAAAATAAAAAATCGCCATTAAGAGAGTTTTTTACTTTCTCTGTTTGTTCTGCTCCATGATTAACTGGACTGTTTGCCTATGGAGGGTTAATATGAAATCACTCAAGGTTCCGAAGATAAACATCTGAAGGCCGAATATGATCAGTAGGGTTGTAAGAATAGTAAGCGGGATATGATCGACTCCCCGGAACCATTCGATTACAATAAAGGTTCCTGTGAACAGGCCTGCCATGATTAAGACGAAACCTATAATTCCAAAGTAAAACATGGGATTGTGCACTTTTGCAAGCCTGTAGATTGTAGATCCAATCCTGAATCCGTCTTTTACCGGATTTAGCTTGGTTGCGCCTTTTTCACTTCTCGGCAAGTAAGTGATAGAGACTTCTTCAACCCTCTGTTTTTTAAGAATACATTCCACCGAAATTTCAGTCTCTATTTCGAAACCTGTCTTATTAAGTTCAAGTTCTTTTACACTTTCAAGCGTAAACGCACGGTAGCCTGAGAGGATATCTTTTAATTTCACGCTATATGCAACGTCAAAAAACATATTTATCAAATGGTTGCCCACAAGGTTGAGCCTCGTAAAAGCTCCCTGGGCGTAATTCTCCAGTCGGTTACCTATAACGTGGTCGGCACGGCCATCCAGCACAGGCTTGAGAAGGGAATGAGCCTCTCGGGCAAGATATGTTCCGTCGCCATCAACCATTATCACGTAAGGGCTCCCTATAAGCCCGAATGCCTGAATCATTGCCTGCCCTTTACCTTTCCCGGTCTGCATGACTACTTTTGCGCCTTCAGCTTCTGCAATTTGCCCTGTGCCGTCCTTGCTGTTCCCATCAATTACCAGAATATTGGAAAAGCCTTCCTGCTTGAAGTCCTTAATAAGCTGCCCTATTGTTGCAGCTTCGTTCAGAGTGGGAATAAGAATGCAAACATCTGCGCTGTTCACGTCTCACACATATCCTTTACCGGAACCTCTACGTGCATCGCAGAATCCGTTTTATTGTATAATTTATCAGTTACTTTTACTTCCAGAATAGTGGTATATTAATATATTGAGGGTTCTTATAAAAGCCCCATGTTGTCGAGCTGCTGGCGGACTACTTCAACACCCCTCTCGCAATCCTCAGGGGTCTTGCCACCTGTAACTACCAGTTTTCCGGAGCTGAAGATGAGCACAACTACTTTGGGGTCATCGATCCTGTACACAAGGCCAGGGAACTGCTCAGGCTCGTATTCAATATTTTCAAGTCCAAGCCCTATTGCAATTGCGTTCAGGTTCAAAATAGTATGCAGGTCTGCAGAAGCAACAATGTTCTGGACAGTAATCTGAGGGTTCTCTATAGTCGTAATCCCTATACTGTTCAGCTTTTTCGCCATGTTGCCTATAACTGTATGTACATCGGCAACGTTTTTTGCCCCTGTACAGACAACCTTACCGGAAGTAAAGACCAGGAATGCAGCTTTAGGATCTGAAACTCTGTAAACGAGTCCGGGAAACTTCTGCTTGTTGTATTCGGCTCCTTCGAACCTTGATTCGATAACGGTTAAGTCGAATTCTTCAGCGAGTTTAGTGGATGCAACCACATTTTCGATCTTGATGCTAGATTCACTCATTAGTCAACCCTCAGTATATAAAGCAAAGGTAATATCCTCTACCCAGTATATAAAGCTATAGCTAAATAGCCAGGTTACTATATAAATACTTTATATATAGAATATAAATGCCACAGAAAAACTTAAATTAAGGGCGCCCGTAATTTAAAAAAAATAATCATAGATGAGGAAGGTTGTGCACCAATAAGGTACATCAGTCTTTTAACTTCTCAAGGCCTTCAAGAATAGAATCATACTTTGCACAGACCCTCTGGAGAAGGTCGCCTTTAACACTGCGGTGTGTGGGTATGAGGATCTGAGCCCCTTTTTCAATTTTAACTCCGCTTTTCGAAGTTCCATAGTCAGGTGCGATAAGAACTCCATCTGCAGAAATTCCAAGGGAAAGGTCGTTTACGATTCTTGAAACCATTTCAGTTGCCGGCTTGACCTTCTTCTCGATAAGAACGGCAGCAGAAACATATCTTTCTCTGGTTTCTCGAATTTTCTTAATGCTTTTTTCCGCGGTTTTGGAGTCTACATCATCGGGGAGTTCTTCAGCAAGTAAGGCAATTGATTCTATAAGGTCTTCAAAAGTTGTTGAATGCATTTCAAGGATCTCTCCGTCGCAGTACTGCCGTACAGTATCAGCGTAACCGGCCGAGACCACGACAACATCGGCTTCAAGCAGGCGAGAGATTTCCTCTTTTGAAGGCGAGTAGGCATTGGCTACGAAGTATTCCCTGATCCCGCACATGCTCATAAGAGATTCATACATGGGGGTTACGGCAATGGTCTTCTTTCCTATCCAGAGGTTGATCTCACTCTGCCCTGCCTGAGACCTCAAAAGGTCAAGGATTTTCTCTTTTATGGCTTTAGGGTCATTTCTTTTAAGCCCGAAGTAATCTGCAAAAAGAGGGGTTGTTGAAAGCTGCCTGCTTCTCCCGCAGGGCACGGACTCTACAAAACCTCGCTCTATAAGGTCCTTTATATGATCATAGGCTCCGCTTCCTCTCATATCAATGAGGTCTGACTGGAGCAGGGGCTGATGATAGGCAATCATGGAAAGGGTACGAAGTTTTGGGGCTGATAGCTCTTTTGGGGCGACTTCCCGCATAAGCTCGGAGTATTCGGGCTTGACCTGCATAACATACCGCTCCCCAAGATCAAGAATCTCAATTCCGGACCCTCGGGAAGAATAAGCCTCTGTCAATTTCTGTACTGCCGAAAGGACGGCTTTTTTGGGTTTTCCTGTAATTTTCATAAGTTTTTCGAGGCTTACTGCCCTGCCAGCAGCAAAAAGCGCAGCTTCGATAATCTCAAGCTCACTCATAATTCTCACTTCCAGAAAAGGAATATAATTTTCTTTAATCAGGTTAATCGGTAATCGAACGGACTTAATCAATCATTTTTGTAGGTTTTTACTATAAGTAAAGTTTCAGAGCACCAGGAATCCGCAATTTATACTTCACCAAATCCCTGAGTTTCTTTTCAAGCATTCCTTCTCGATTTGCTGTTTTCAATCTTTAAATAAGGTTTCCTGTATTGTTAAAATAAACCGAAATACCTGCTTTACTGCTTCAATCCCAAGAGCAATTGCAAGGTGAGATTTGAATAACAGGGTGGAATTGCTCCCTACCACGTCTTCCAGGAACCGGCCTAGAATTTTTCAATTCATCCGGCTCGAGCCACTACTACCCTTCCGGGTGTCAGTTTGGAACGGAATTGGATTTAGTGATGCATTTCTTCCGGTAGTATTCTATTATTTTCCATTGTTCGAAATAGTCTTATCGATAAATGGATTCTTTGTATTCTCTTCAAATTGCATGGGTAAAAGGAAATTTCATGTAATAGGATCAAAGAAAGATCATACCCTGGAGCTTTAATGTTGGCATCAATAATTAGTTAGATGAAGTTTTGAGACGACCCCTTACACTATATCATCTAAAAGTTCAACAAATTATTGATTTGACAACGATATTTTCGTCTCTTTTATGTGTTTGTCACCTGGTTTTTCAAAAGAATTCTTCATTAAATACGTTATCAGAGCAACAAGCAACCCAAAGGAACCTGCTATCCTAAAAACCGTGTCAAGATCAAAATGTGACAGGACAATACCAAGCACTATGGGAGAAAGACTCTGACCAACGTACTTCATGGTGTTGTGAATAGATAACACACTACCTTTTGATTCTGAAGGAGCGATCTGAACTATCTGTGCATCAATTGCGGTTTGAGCAAGCCCAAAACCTGCTCCGAATAGCAACATTAAGAGAAGAACTGTGAAAATCGAATACGCAAATGAAACAGAAAAGATTGCCAGTCCAGTAAGTGTAAAACCAGTAGCAATAATTAGCATGGTTGAATGTTTACTAGCCAGAATCTTCACGCGGGGTATAATCAAAATGACAGCTATTCCCTGAAAAGCCAATACAATTCCTGCTCCCTTTGCAGTATAGCCTAATACATTCTGAAGCATAAAGGGAACGTAGATGAGCACTGAAAATAGTATAAAGAAAACCGCAAAGCTTAGGAATACCGTGTATAATATTCTTAATTCCTTGAGTGCTGTAAACCCGTTTAATATACCTTTGTGAGCCTCATTGTCCCTCTGAACCCTTGTCTCTGGAAGGAAGGCCATCGCAACAAAAGCAAGCGGAAGTGAAAGTACATAGACAGTAGTTCCGAATAACCCAAGTTCCGAATGCTGAATTTAGAACATTAGTAACTAATTAGAATTAGCCGAAAAAAAGTTTTATTAGATCATGGAATTTATTTTTAATGCCAACAAAAAACGATTCCATGACCACAGATACAGCCAGCTTGCTGGCTGTATCCTCTGAATTGATTAGCAAATATAATATAATAACTTTGCCAGAATCTGCAAATTATGAATGTCAGGACACTTTAAACATATTGCTGCATGCCGCAACATCCTCTACAGACTCTCTTGAATCTGCAAGTAATGATTTGCAAAGAAAAAATCCTGACTTAAGAATACCTTCAGCAGATACTATTTTCAATTACATCAAAGAAAATAAAATTGAAGATATTCTTTCCTCTTTTAGAAAAATGAATCTTGAGCTTTTCAAGATGATGAAACTTGAAAACAATATTCATGATATAGCTATTGATTTTCATGACATTTCGTATTATGGAGACAAAAATACTCCTGGTATTAGAGGAATAAAACTAAAGAATGGTAGTTCATGGGGTAAATCGTTCTGTACTCTTGATATAATTGGAACTTCTCACTTAACACTTGACGTAATAGACATCAATAGTTTGAACAAGAATTATTCTCTTTTAATCGAATCTTTATTCAAAAGACTTAAAACGATAGGTGTAAAAACAGGAACAACATACCTTGATAAAGAATTTTTTAACACAGATGTAATTTCAAAGTTGGATGAACTTAAAGTCAATTTTGTTATAGCAGCTAAATCGACTCAGGTTATCAATAGAGAACTTAAAAATCATCAAAAAGAGTATGGGAATACTTCGACTATTTTTGAATATCGATTCCAGAAAGGAGGACCTTCTTTCAATGTTGTGGCAATATATAATGATAAAAAGAAAAAGTATCTTCTGTTTGCTACAAACAAAAAAGCAGAATCAATTGAGAAATTTGAAAAGATGATTCCTGAAGAATATAGAAAACGATGGAATATAGAAACTGGGTATAGAGTGAAAAACGAGTTCAAGATACGATCATGTACAAAATCTCCAGTAGCAAGAGTATTGTTTTTTATTATTCAATGCATCATGTACAATGTGATAAATATGCTAAAGTCAGTTCTAGAAATTACAGCTTATGAGCTAAAATCATTAATAGATGAAGACATAAAAAAAGTTGTAAGATATGGACTAAGGTCGCTGAATTTTATTCCTGTTAGTGTGTTACTGGATTGTTTGAGATGGGTCAATGAAGAAAGAAATCGAGTGCTACGCACTCGATTAACTATAATATAACTCATCTCAAATTAAAATTTAAGAACCTAATAGCGTATGCTATAAAATTACTCAATGTGATCTGATTTTTTGAAAAATGTAAGTGAAAGTTATAGCTTAAGAATTTTAAAATCTGATCAATAATATAGTCTACTTTGAAAATTAATGGATAAAATGTAAGTTCAATTTGTTTTTATCATTCGGAAGTCAGTCTGATCGGAACTACTGTCATTATTAGAATAAAAAAAATTATTTCCTTATTAATTTTGCTCACACTAAAACCTAAAAAATGAATAAGGTTCGATAAAACTTATAGATTGGCTGTTTGTATGGAGAATAATGAGCAACCTTCGTTGGCATCAATCCCTTTTGGAACATCGAGGATAGTTTCACCATTTACGGGAAGACCAGGATAGATCTGCTTCAACCGTGGGTAATTGACCTTCCCCTTTTAAATCTGTAATTATAAGACAGTCTCTTAGGTTGTAGGGTCATATGGAGGAAAAATGTAACTAAAATATACAGTATAAATATTTTCATTTTGATTAAGCTCATTTTTTATCCTTATTGCATCTTTTTCTTGAATCACGTACCGAGATCCATTAGGATTTTCAAAATGAATCTCGCACCAGGTAAACTTTTTCACCCTAGTGTCATATTTGTCCAGTATTGCGAGAAATTTTTTGTCTTGGACAGCTTGTTCAGAGACCGTAAAAACGTAATTATCCCCTTCCCTGATAACATGAGCAGGAGACGTTGTAATCCATTCTTTTTTCTCTTCTTTCATCCCTTTACGAATATCACGTCTTATATCCCAGTTATCTTTGTCCACTATTATGTAATATCTTTCATCCGTAGTATTAGTATCATATTCCATGCTATAGTTCAGAGTCATACCAATAATGTTTTGAAGAATATCTTTTACTTCTGGCTCAGAAATTCCATCTTTAAATTGAATATATATACCAGCTACTTGTGATTCAGGTGCCGGGGTATTAGTATTAACTGGCATTTTTATAAGTAGTCCAGAAACTACTACGAGAGTCAGAAAAGCAGTAAAAATAGCAATCTTCCTATTAATTTTGCTCATGCTAACACCGCTAGGGGTAATATGTTCTGGGTTCTCATAGCTTCGAGCTTAAATATATAATAACGTTATACTTTGCGATTTACCTGGAGAGTACATTTCAACTCCATAAACTCCTTTTTTCTAATATTTTATAACTTTTGTGTCCAGGTTCTCTAACAATTCAATTTTCAAGCGGATTTTGAGTTTGAATTACTTTTTAATGTTTTTATATTTTAATGATTTGTTCATAAATTATTTATTTGAGTGTACGCCTTAACTCATATTCAAAAACAAGTATAAAAGAAAATAGTATTCAATCTTGAGGTATAAAAGTCTTATATAAATTAAAAACTAATAACTATAGACTTTTTTTCTAAAAATTCGCTAACTCTGACTATTTGGAATAATCAATTAAAGAGTTCGAAAGATGGAAACTTTAGTCACTCCTGTAAATGTTGCAACAAAAATTTCATCGTATCTCATTTGAGCAGTTGCATTATTTAGCCTCGTGACTATTACTGTTACTGTGCATGCACCTGAGTAAAATTAGCTTAACATATAAAATTAAAATTTTAAATTTGTTGAGGTTGACGGGCTGTATCCCGCCATTAAAATGACGGGAATTAGCCCTTTCTTTTTCGTAAAAAAGTTTTAGAGTTTCCTTATTTAAAAATAAAACCGAAAGCCTTCAGGGCTCTTCAGGAATTATAATCCATGCTATTATATAGGCAACTATACCGCTTCCAGCACCCACTAGAGAAATTAGCAACCACAAAAGCCGTATAAGCGTAGGATCAACTTTAAAGTATTCACCTAGCCCACCACATACCCCTGCAATAATCCTGTTTTTCTTTGACCTATACAATTTATTCATTTGATCACCCCCTAACTTCAAAATGCTTAACATACTACTATACTTACATTCGATTTATAAGTGCATTTATGTTCGATTTGCAAGTACAGTTATATTCGATTTGCAAGTACAGTTATATTCGATTTGTAAGTACAGTTATATTCGATTTGTAAGTACAGTTTTAGACCAATCCTTTTAAAAAAAAGATTGCAATTAATAGATTACTTATATTCGATTTATAAGTAACTCCTTGGACTATGAAAATGTATATGAAATTTCCTTATGTTTGCAAGTAAAAGTTCATTTTTCAGGTTTAGCTTTTTTACACGCAATTCCTTTTCATATGGGCCTGCCAGAAATTCAGATCTTCAGATCATAGCCCAGGCACTGGTTATGTTTTCAGGTGCCAGGTCCTCTCCAGATGCCTGCACATATACCCTGAATTTATTTCCTGCAGGAACCGTCAGGCCTTTTGCAGTGTAATTGAAAACTTCTTCCGGCTCAATTGTAGTTGAAGAACTTTCAATTTCATCCCAAAAAGAAAGCTTATCTTCAGCCTGGAGGGCAACGTAAACGGTTGCATTTTCAGCTCTCTCCGAACCCACGTTTCTTACTGTTACATTAATATCTACAACCCCTTCTTTTTTTGAGTATGCACATTGTGCTTTGAAATCAAGCTTAATCATGGGTCTTCTATACACAGGAACAACATGTACAGGCTGGTCTGCATATTCTTCCGGGACTTCACCTATCTGCCAATCACTCCCTGTTGTTTCCAGATAGTAGTAATTGCTGCCTTCGTACTCGAAGCTCCTGCCCCTGTACCCATTGTTACATTTCACCCCGAGAGCCATATGTTCAGGGAGTTCCAGAAGGACAGCATCATACCCCATTTCCTGAAGAATTGCCACGGAGAGAATTGAAGTGTCTTCACAATCCCCGCCGTTCTCATAAAGAGTTTCGTAAGGAAAACGGGGGTACTGCTCATAACCTGAGCTTTCAAGGTCAGAGGTATAGTTAAGGGATTGGACAAAAGAAATACAAAGTCCTGGAATTTGACTTTTTTCAAGCCCATGAGCTTTTGAGAGAGAAAGTAAAGCCTCTGCAATGTCCTTAATTAACCAGTCATCATATGGATCTGAAGCAAACAGGTCATAGTCTCGGTTTCTAGTCCTGGAGTTATATTTTTCATACAACTCATTGTCAAGAGGCAGAGTAAGCTGCCAGTTGCAGCCTTCATAGTCCCAGGAGTAAGTTCGGGAAAACGTTCCAGGAGTAGTTGACTCCTCTGTTATCGAGGCGCTGTAAGGCTCAGAATTTACAGTATCTTCTCCTATCAGACTCTCCCCAGAATCGCCTATATAACAATCTATGGAAGTTTCAGAGTTGAACCAGGTTAAGATAAATCCGACCAGATAAAGGAATAAAAAGAAATAAAACAAAGCGTTTGAGCTTTTCATAACATTATCCCCGCCCAGAATTTCATAGTTTACGAGTTCATTTCCAGAGATCGTTCCTGAGGTGGGAGTTTACCGGATCCACTTCCATCAGGCCTTCTGGATAGGGTTCAAAAAAGGTCTGATTCGTAAGATACTGGTCTTCAAAGCGCACGGCCCACGACCTGATAATACTAATTGCAGGGCAAAGAGAAACTTTCCCGTTCCTGTACTTCTGAATCCAGCCAAAAAATAGTGCCTTTTCCTGGTTTGAGAGCCGCTCTGAAAAATGTCCGAAGGCATGCATGAGTACATTAATACTTGAAGTATACCTGGGAGGCCTGGAGAGGGAGCTGTAAAGATGCTTCTCGTACTCAGAAATCAGTTCTTGAAAGGTTTTCTGTTCTTTATTTGCAACAATAGCTCCCAGTTTCTTGAGTTCTTCCTGGCTATATACCATGAGCAGGTACTTATTTTCGGTATGGAATGCGACAAGGTCTCTCATGCGGCCTTCGGATTTTACTTTTCGGAAAGCGGCAAGCATAAAAATCCTGGTCATGAAATGTTCTTTTATGCGAGCGTTCCTTAGCCTTCCTTCATCCTCAACAGGAAGATAGGAAAACTCTTTCAGGACTGCCCTCCCGAAATATCCTGAAGTTTTCCCAATTACTGCTGATTTAAGCGATGTAGTCGGGTAAACTTTTACGTCCTTAATGCCGCAAGAAGGAGACCTGTATTTAAGAATAAAACCATCAATCTCTCCTGCAGAACCGAGAAAATCAGTGCAAAATGCCTCCATAGCTTCAGTTACATCCCTGCCACTTGCGGACTGGACAAGCCGCTGTTCCCCATTATCAAGAATAATTCTTAACGAGTCTCTTGGGACACCGAGCCCTATCTCCACTTCAGGGCAGACAGGCAGGAAATCAACATACTCCATGAGGTTTGCCACTATCGAACTGTTTATAATATTCCCGTTGTATCGACAGTGGTCAAACCCAAGGCATCTACTAACTACAACCTTTGGCCGAAAAAACTCCCTCATTTAACTCCCCATATAACAAAGGATTTCCAGCATAAATTATTTTCCAAAAGAAAGTCTTAAAAGACTTATTTCCTAAAAATAAAACGTTAGAAAGTAAGGATCTTCCAAAAAAGACTTTAAAATACTTAATACATAAAAACTAAAAGTGTTGACTGAAAAATGAATTAAAAATAGGTTCACAGGACTTATTTTGGGAAAAAAATAAAAGCCAAAAGAAAATAAGGTTTTAAAAAAAGTATTTTTAACAAAGTAAATTTTTTGTCCGTATTTCGGAACAAATATATAAGAACAAAAATAACTATAGATAGTTAGGGGACGATTGAGGGAAAAAAGGGCTTTTAAGGGGTAAGACTCCAAACTCTTTTAAGGGGTAGCAAGACTTCTAACTCTTTTGAGGGAAAGCCTCTGTACTTGAACTCAGTTTCCGGTCCCGAAAGAAAAAGCATGAGCTTAAAATAGGTGAAAAATATGGTAGAAGCTGAGTATGAACAGATACACATGCCTCTGATCGGAGATGATGCACCGTCATTTAAAGCAGTGACAACTCAGGGACAAATAAATTTCCCTGATGATTACAAGGGTAAGTGGGTTATTCTTTTCAGTCATCCTGCAGATTTCACACCCGTATGTACTACCGAATTCATGACTTTTGCCAGTATGCAGGAGGAATTTAGAGAGATGAACACTGAGCTGATAGGGCTCTCTATAGATAGCGTGTTCTCTCATATTGCATGGCTTAAGAGGATCGAGGAAAAAATCGAGTATAAAGGAATGAAAAATGTAGAGGTAAAGTTTCCGGTAATAGCTGACCTGACAATGGAAGTCGCAAAGAAATACGGAATGATTCAGCCAAAAACTTCAACCACGCAGGCTGTAAGAGCCGTATTTATCATAGATCCTGAGGCAAAGATAAGGGCAATTCTTTACTATCCGCAATCAGCGGGAAGAAACATGCAGGAAATAAAAAGGCTTGTAACCTCCTTGCAGAAAAATGAAGCTGAGAAAGTAGCAACGCCTGCAAACTGGCAGCCTGGAGAGGATGTTATTGTTCCAGCCCCCAGTTCGATGGAAGCCGTAAAAGAAAGAACTGGTAAGCTCGAAGAAAACATGTACTGTCTTGACTGGTTTTTGTGCTTTAAAAAAGATAGTAAGAAATAATTAAGAAAATAAAAATTTTCGTGCCTACTAAACCTGGGAAAATACTCAGATTGGGAAAATACTCAGATTGGGAAAATACTCAGATTGGGAAAATACTCAGATTGGGAAAATACTCAACTTAGACAAAGCATGATCAACGACCATCTTTTGTAGAATTCATGAGCAAATTCTTCTAAGTTTATTTTTTAAATTACTGGTTGTTGATCATGTTTTTTCGGATTTTACTGATTTTTATTTGCACTGCTCAATCACATTGGAATTAATATCAATAGACCTATTTTGTAGGGGTTGAACAGCTACCAAATAAAAAAATGAAATAATATGGAAAAGAGAAATTTACTTCTTTCCAAGTTCTTTTGAGCGTTCGGTTGCCCTTATAACTGCATTCATAAACG
The DNA here is from genome assembly GCF_000969945.1 of Methanosarcina sp. Kolksee. Taxonomy (NCBI): domain Archaea; kingdom Methanobacteriati; phylum Methanobacteriota; class Methanomicrobia; order Methanosarcinales; family Methanosarcinaceae; genus Methanosarcina; species Methanosarcina sp. Kolksee. The sequence goes on along the minus strand of NZ_CP009524.1, from coordinate 4,074,820 downwards.
CAGCCCTTACTCCAGCTTCTTCAAGGGCATGGACACCCTGAATGGTAGTCCCGGCAGGAGAAGTAACCATATCCTTGAGTTCTCCGGGGTGCAGGCCTGTTTCAAGCATCATTTTTGCAGCCCCAAGTACGGTCTGGGCTGAGAGAGTGAGTGCACTTTTCCTGTCCATTCCTTCAAGGACAGCCCCATCGGCCATTGCCTCAATTATAGGAAAGATAAATGCAGGTCCACTGCCTGAAAGACCTGTAACTGCATCCATTATGGACTCAGACACCTGGACTGCAGTACCGACTGCAGAAAAGATCTCAAGGGCAGTTTTCACGTCTTCGGGAGTGGCATTTTTACCTGGAGCAATGCCTGAAGCAGCTTCGGAAACTGTGGCCGCAATGTTTGGCATTACACGTATGACTCTTGTGCCAGCAGGAAGCGCATTTTCGTAAGTGGAAAGAGGCACACCGGCTGCAATTGAGATTATAAGTTTATCAGAAGTTATGTCAGCTTTAAGATTTTCGAGTACCGAACCCAGGGTCTGAGGCTTTACTGCCAGGATAAGAATATCAGATGCACTGGCGATAACAGAATTGTCAGTAGATATGTTAATTCCAAGCTTTGCCTTCAGATCGTTCAAGAAAGGCTCGTACACGTCGGCTGCGCCAAGATTTTCAGGCTTTACAATTTCCGCCTTTATAATTCCCTGCATAAGTGCAGAGCCCATTTTTCCTGCTCCGATAAATCCTATCTTTCGGTTCTGATCTACCATATAATATCTCCTATTTTCAAAATAAGTGTAAATATCTAGGTAATTGTTTCAAAACGTATTTTAAATAAGTATTAAGTAATTTAAAGGGACTTTATAGCCCAAATGAATTTATAAGAAATCAGTAGATTGATAAAACTTCCAAATTACAAGAAATTAATTGGATTCTTCAGAAATCCCAAATTCAGAAATCCCAAATTCAGAAATTCCAAAAAACCCAGTTTAATTCTTCGAGTATGCTGGAAATTCCATTCAGTTCTCGATTATGCCGATGTTTTCTTTTTTTATTACATTGCTGTAATTGCTATAGCCCAGAATACCTTCAATTTCGTCTGTGTGGGCTCCTTTGATTTTCATAAGTTCTTCAGAAGTGTAGTCTGTAATTCCTTTTGCAAAGACCCTGCCTTCACACTCTAATCTAACCACATCTCCCCTATCAAAATTTCCCTCAACTTTCACAACTCCTGCAGGAAGAAGGCTGTTTTTTCCGAGGACTGCGGCTTTTGCTCCTGCATCTACACGAATAGTGCCTGAAGCCCTTGCAAGAATGATCCAGCGGGCGCGGTTCTTCTGAATATGCCTTTCAGCCAGGAAGAGAGTGCCTATCTCTTCTCCAGACAAAACCCTTAGAAGAACATCCTTGATTTTGCTGTTTGCAATCAATACATAGCAACCTGCCATGCTACAGATCTTTGCAGCTTTTATCTTGGTCCTCATTCCCCCTACACCCTTGAAGCTTGTAGGGTCACCCCCATAACTTTCGATTTCAGGTGTGATTTTTTCCACGAGAGAGAGAAGTCTGGCATCATCGTGTATCTTTGGGTTTTTGTCAAAAAGGCCATTGATATCCGAAAGAATAATCAGGAGATCAGCATCGATTTTGCTTGCAACCATTGCAGAAAGTTTGTCATTATCTCCAAAGATTGCTTCAATCTCGTTTGTACAGGTGCAATCGTTTTCATTTATTATGGGAACTACCCCATATTCCAGAAGGGTAGATATGCTATTTCTGAGGTTAAGATAAGATACCCGGTCAGAATAGAATTCATAAGTAAGAAGGATCTGAGCAACTTTTATCCCGTGTTTTGAAAAAGCTTCGCTCCAGTACTGCATAAGGATGCTCTGTCCTACCGCTGCCGCTGCCTGCCTGATAGGAATTTCACGAGGTTTTGGGGCAATGCCCAGCTCATAGAGTCCTACACCTATTGCCCCCGAACTTACCACAATTACCTCTTTTCCGAGCTTTCGAAGTTCGGAGACCTGAGCTGCAATACTTTCCATAAAGGTAGGATCAATACTGCAATTTTCTTTTGTACTGTCACAGTTCTGTTTTGTAAGTGAGGAAGTACCTATCTTGATAACGATTTTATTAACATCATCGAGAAATTGATTTCTATCTGTCAATCACAAGGCCTCGTAAAATATTTTGGGAATACAGCTGAAATAAGTAACAGCTGCAATCCGAATTTCCATCGCTTGCACTCAATTTGCGCTGGTATTCCAATTCAGATATATAAACATATCATAATTCTTCGGAATTCTTCAGCAGGGTTTCAATTTACATCTTCAAACTTAAGGTCAAGTTTTCTGTGCGTATAGGGTTTTGCATTTTCTCCTGCGTAGTCTGCAACAACCTGCCCTTTCCCTAGCAAGATGTATTTGTAGATCAGAAGACCTTCCATGCCTACAGGCCCACGGGAATGGATTTTGTTTGTGCTTATTCCAACCTCGGCTCCTTTCCCATAACGATAGCCGTCAGCAAAACGGGTTGAGGCATTTACCATAACACTCGAAGAATCAACAAGCCCTGTGAACTCTTTTCTTTTTGAAGCATTCTCAGTTATTATTCCATCGGTGTGATGGGAACCGAAAGTGTTTATATGGTCGATAGCTTCCTTTATGGTATCAACGAGTTTTATCGAAAGAATGAGATCATTGTACTCAAGACCCCAGTCCTCTTCCGTAGCTCGTGAGAGAGTAGAAAGCCCTCTTTTTTCAAGCAGAGTATAACTATCCTCGTCACAGCGTAATTCAACCCCTGCACCAAGGTACATATCTGCCATCTTCGGCAGAAAAGCATCTGCAATTTTACGGTTTATCAGAAGGGTTTCAATGGCATTGCATACTGCAGGATACTGTACTTTGGCATCGAAGCAGACCTTCCAGGCTGTATCGAGATCCGCATACTCGTCCACATAGATATGGCAGATCCCGCTGGTATGTCCCAGTACAGGGATCTTCGTATTTTCCTGGATAAACTTGACAAATTCATTTGAACCTCTGGGGATGAGAAGGTCTACATAAACATCAAGACTCAACAGGTCCATTATCTCTTCTCTGGTTTCCATAAGTTGGAAAGCCCCTGCTGGCATGCCGTCTGTGGATTCTATGGCTTTTACAAGAATCTGAAAAATAGTGCGATTAGACTCCCGGGCTTCACTCCCACCTTTGAAGATGGTCGCGTTCCCGCTCTTAAGGCAAAGGGACATAACCTGAGGCACCACGTCAGGTCGAGATTCAAAGATAACACCTATAAGGCCAATCGGACAGCTCACCTGGTAGAGAATGAGGTCTTTGTCCAGCTCAAGAGTAGAGAGAGTATCTCCTACAGGATCTTTGAGCTTAATTACACCTCTGATTCCTGCAATCATTCCATCGATTTTTGAGTCACTTACTTTAAGCCTGTCTACAAGAGCTTGAGTGAGCTTCCCTTTCTTTTTCAGTTCTGCTGCAGCTTCAAGATCTTTTGCATTTGCACCCAGAATAGCTGTCCTTTCCTTGTCCAGAGCCTGAGCCATGGCTTCAAGCGCCAGGTTTTTTACTTCCGTACTTACACTGGAAAGTTCAATCGATGCCTTTTTTGCCTGTATTACTTTGGATTTAATATCTTCAGCCATATAATCACCTTCTAATATAATGATTCATGTATGCGTTAATTAAGGAACTGGGCAGCCAAACCTGTTATTGTATCAGTTAATTTACAGAAGATTCGGCATTACTCAACACGGATAGAAGTAAGATCTTACTATTGATTACAGGTAACGGTCTTATTACTAAATTACAGGTAACGGTCTTATTACTAAATTTATTACTAAATTACAAATGATGGGACTTACTATTGAAAGTGCTGAACTTAGATTGAATATCAGAAATAAACTAAAGATCATTTTTTCTTTAAATATCGGGGGTATATCCATAATTCTAAAGATGTATAAATTCTTCCGCTGCATTCATAAAGTAAACACGACGAAAAGAAAGAGAATACAGTTATGTAATACCTTTTGATACCTTATTGTACGCGATTTCGGTATATGATATAGCGAAGTCCTAGATAAAAGATGTCATTTTAGCAAGTAACATTTTATTTTTAAGATATTATATATAACATTGTATTTTTAATAGATTATTTAGAATTTTTTTACTTTTAATATTTTATAATTAATATTTTGTTTTTAATATTTTATTTAGAATTTTTTACTTTTAATATATGATCATGAAGCTCTTACATTTAATATTCAATTTTAATATATTATACTGAATATATTAAAATTGAATATTTAACTTATGATATATACTTTAGGCTTTTAAGTCTGGGAATTTATCTGATGGCTTATATCAGCAGCTCAAGTTTGTGAAAATATTCATATTTTAAATTCACCTGAAATAAGTCTCTATCTTATTAAAGTTTATTTTAAACCCCATAAAAATTGGCAATTAGCCTTGAGTAGCTTAATAGAATGAATAAAGTTACCATGGTTTTAATTATGTTAAAGTTGAAAATTAATAATAAGCTTATAGGAAATTAATTTTTTAATGTATGTTTATAAAAAAAATAGGAATTATATAAAAATACTAGAAAGGTAAAAAGTCAAAAAAGCTTTTTTACTTGGAAAATAAAACTTTTTCATTAATAGATATTATTTCAAAACGAATATATATACGATGAATATAACTATAGAATACACGACTCCATTACCTGGAAGCGTATACTACATCTGAAAAAAGAAATTGCAAGGTACCCTTATAATTTTTGAAGATCTCTTGGATAAGAGAAATGAAATTTTACAGCCTTGGGGACCAGACCATATATAGTGCCGTAAAAGCGATAAAAAGACCAGAGGAGGTCTTAAATGTCCGAAAACCTGGCTGTTCAGCATTTCTCATACACAAAGATTATTATAGGGGTAAATCCATATCGAAATGGGGATAACTTCAGTATATTGGTGGTGTGTAAAAAATGAAATCATTCGCGTTAGTCCGGGCAGACGACTCGGATAAAGTAAAAATAGCCTTACATGATTTAGAACGATACGGACATATTCAATTTTCAGCTACTCCAAAATGCATAGAACCAAACTATGCTGATGAGCTTCTTGTTAGTGTAATGGGCGTATCCCTCAAGTCAAAATGTAACTCTGCAGCACTGGTGGAGTTGAATAATCATGCAGGAGCGGCAATTAGCAGACTAAAAAAAATTCATCCTCCCGCTCACATAATCATCATTAGTCCAAGGCACAAAATGTTTGAAGAACTGGCTGGCAAGTTTCCAAAATATCCGGAATTTGATCGAACATTCAACCATCAGAAGAATCCACAGAGTATGGAGATAATTCAGGAAAAAGCAGAACCTAATCCTATGCATAAAGAATGAACTAACTCTGTCAATTGTTAATGTTAACTTTAATATTTGTTTTCAATATTAATTATGATATTAATTTTAATATTAATTTTAATATTAATTTTTGAACTTGACCTTTAAATTTCATTTTTCAGATTTAGACTTATTGGAAATCTTGCTTTGAACAAAAGCCCGTTTTTACTCTCAGCCTGGAAACATAAGTGTACAGGCTTTCTACATCTTTAATCTCCTTTTGAGATATGAGTCGGAGTTTGTTTCGGATCTCAAGTTCGGGTTTCAAACCGAAACTCTGGAAGTATCCTGAAAGTTTTATAGCCAGAATGTCACCTCGTCTGTCCCAATCAGTTAGTATAACTACTTCACTACCAAGCCGAGCAATTTTCTCAGAAAAATTAAAAAGAGATTGACGAGTTGCGAGTTCAAAATTACCTTCTATTCCAAGCCTTTTCAGTGAGAGGACATCTCTTTTTCCTTCAACAATGATAATTGCTCCCCGTCCAGAATATTCGGAGAGTTCTGAGAGCAGTTCTTCAATTCTTTCAAGCCTTTTTCTGTAAATTTCAAGATCAACCACGTTTTCTGCAACCTTTTTATTAATTAAAACTTTAAGAGAACTGCAGTTTACTTATAAACAGTTTACTTATAGACAGTTTACTTATAGGCACTTTACTTATCAGGAAACAAGGAAATAACTCATAAAGTTCGGTTATTTTCAAATGTAGTTTTTAAATTTCTGGATTATTTTTTTAAATGCGCTCCAAAAACTGAAACTGCCTGTTGATATGAAACTCCTTTTAACAATAAAGACTTCTTACTGCTTGTTGCCCCACTGTTTATGAGAATATCCGAACTGTTAATTGCAAAGAGCTCAGCAAAGCATTCTACCAGCTGTTCGTTTGCCTTTCCTTTCTGGGCATTTTTTGTTAGTTTTACTTCAATTCGCTTGCGCCACTCGTTATAACCGCTTGGAACCGAAATCGACCTGGAGCCTGGAGTAACCTCTATATCAACAATTACACCTGAACCCAGATCTGTTATTGCCTCTTCGAAGGACATATCTTTTACCTTTCTGGAGGGATTCTATAAATCAATAACGGACTGACCCTTTAAAGTAAAGAAATAATAGGAAACAATGGGAGTATAAGATTAAAGAAAGAGCTTTTACAAGAAGGAGAAAATAGTGTTGTAGCCCTGGCGCACTAACTCCGAAAGCTCATCCTCTGGTTTTCCGCAGTCACTTTCAGTTACCCTCGTGCAGGGCAGTGTCACACTATTGATGTACCGCATTGGGGTTGTCTATGCATTCACAGTCAGGATTTTCCATTACCTCGTGCAAGGACCTATACAATGCGACAAAGTCATATTATATACATGGTGATATATAAAAATGTCGGCAAACCCTAGATTTACTACATTGTATATATATTAAAAAACTATTTGTATTAAAAACCGATTTCTCTTACAAGAAACGATTTCGATTATAGGGGCAGTATAAGAACCTGATAATTTGGAAAGATAACTTTAAAGAATGCAGAATTAACTGCGATATGAAAACAACAAACATAACAAAAAACTATAAAAGCATGAAATCAGGCGACGGGCGGCGTTCTTAGCAAAATTTCGTTCTCAAAAAAATGCATTCTCAGAAAGTTATATTTTAAAGATTTATATATCCTGAAAAAATTATAATGTAAAAAATCTGAAGAAAAACTTATATATTATGTATATGTTTGCTCTTCCAGAAATTAAGCACATATGCTTAATGAGTAGCTGAGGTGCTATATATGTACGGCACTGAACAGATAATTCCCGGGACAATTATTGCAGGCCCCGAACTGGAACCTATTGAGGGGTATATCTGCGTAAAGAGAGGAATAATTACGGAAGTTGGGGAAGAGCGTACACTCTCTAAGAACATAATTGCTCCCTGTTTTGTCAATGCACATACTCACCTTGGAGACTCGGTATTCAAAGACCCTCCTCTGGGAAAAGTTTCCGGCTTTCGGACTCAAAGAGACCTGGATGCTCTTGTAAAGCCTCCTGATGGGTTAAAGCATAGGATATTAAGAGACACACCATATAGAACCCTGATTGAGGGCATGAGAAAGTCCTTGCTGGACATGATAGAAACCGGGACCTGTGCTTTTGCGGATTTCAGAGAAGGGGGTGTTGTAGGGGTAGCAGCCCTGAACAAAGCTCTTGAAGGACTTAACCTTCATTCCATGATATTGGGCAGACCTACAGAGCCTGAACTGCCTCTTCAGGTTGTACTGGCAGAAGTAAGAAGAATTCTTCTACGCTCTACCGGACTTGGAATGAGTGGGGCAAATGACCTTGATCTCGAACTATTGGAGAATATTGCTACCTGCACACGGAAACATAGAAAATTCTTTGCGATCCATGCCGGAGAAAAAGATACGAGCGACATAGAAAAAGCATTGTCACTTGAGCCAGATCTCCTGATTCATTTGACAAATGCCACAAAAAAAGATCTTGAAGACGTGGCTGATGCAAAGATTCCTGTTGTTGTCTGTCCCAGATCTAATCTAATTACAGGAGCCGGAATTGCACCTGTTGCCGAGATGCTGGAAGCTGGGATAAAAGTAGCTGCAGGAACGGATAATGTAATGTTAAATTCTGTAAATATGTTTGCTGAAATGGAATTTATGTCTAAAATTTATTCCATTGATGACAGGCAAGTATTTAAAATTTGCACACTTAATGGTTCCTTTGTAATGGGATCTGATTCTACGGGTTCGATACAAAAGGGGAATAAAGCTAATCTCATGATCCTGAATGGAAATTCCAATAATCTTGCAGGGATAAAGAACCCCATAAGTGGAATCACAAGGCGGGCAAGACCCGATGACATACTATCAGTACTTCATTCGTAAAGCAAATGGAGAACAGACATGATGAGCGAATTTTACCGGAATATAGTGATTGCAACAGACGGATCCGAGAACAGCCTTAAGGCTATTTCTTACGGTATTGAGATTGCAAAACTCAGCGGGGCCACGGTTCACGCTCTCTACGTAATAGATATAACTTCTTTTTCTTCGATACCTATGGATGCGGGATGGGAAGCAATGTATGATACCCTGAGAGAAGAAGGGGAAAAAGCAATATCCATGGTACAGGAACGCGGAAAAGGCTCAGGAGTTGAGGTAAGAGAAGTGCTGTTGGAAGGTCACCCGAGTAATGAGATTATAAATTTTGCAGAAAACAATAATGCTGACCTGATAGTTGTGGGCACCCTCGGAAAAACCGGGCTCGACAGGTTTCTGATGGGAAGCGTTGCAGAGAAGGTAGTAAGAGGCTCAAAAGTCCCGGTCCTGGTCGTCCGGAGTGAAAAACAAGGTTAAGACTTTCTGCCAACTGGAAGCCTTGTGAGAAAATAGAGATAGGGGAAAGAAAACCAGGATTCAGAGTATACAAAGGTGTAGATTACATGCCAAAAAACATCTTCATTGAAGATATCATGGTAAGGGATGTAGCAAGCGCAACCCTTCCAGGTTCAAGGGATGAGGTTCTTAAAATTCTTAAGAACAAGCACATATCAGGAGTTCCGGTACTTAAAGACTCCAAAGTTGTGGGAGTTGTAACAAGGACAAACCTTTTACAAAACCCTGAAGAAGAACAACTGGCTCTTCTTATGACACGTGATCCGATAACCATATCCTCCGGATCGGATTTGCAGACTGCAGCACGCTTACTTTTGGAGCACCACATAAGAAGGCTTCCAGTGGTTGATGACGGGAAACTTGTAGGGCTTGTTACCGTGGCAGATATTATAGGCACAATTGCGGATATGAACATCGATATTCCGATAAAGGACTATGTGGAAAAGGAAGTCGTTGCGATTTACAGTGAAACACCTCTGCCTGTTGCTGCCAGAATTATGGAACTCGCAGGTGTTAAGGCTGTCCCGGTACTTGATTCAAACCTGGAGCTCATAGGAATAATCTCGGATCGTGATGTTATTGCTGCCAGCATAATTGAAGACAGTGTAGAGATGTCAGATATGTCTGCAGGCCAGGACGACGATGCCTGGACCTGGGAATCGATGCGAGACACCATGAGCATCTACTATAGCGTCTCAAGGATTAAGGTTCCCAACCTGAGCGGCAGTGATATAATGATAAGGGAGCCGATCACAGCTACGTATATTACATCCGTCAGCGACTGTGCACGGAAAATGAAACGGAACAGGATTGACCAGGTTCCGATTATCAATTCAAACCGGAAACTTCAGGGACTTTTGAGAGACCATGATCTCCTGAAGCCTTTGATAGAAATCGAATAAGTTAAGATTAAATCTCGCTTCTAAGAACCGTTAAACGTTTTTAACGTGAAGCGAAGAATAATAAAGCTATTTAAGAAAAATAAGGCTATTAATGCCTATTCAAAATTTATTCCAGTAAAGAGGCTTTCTCTCCAGAAACGCCTCCGAAAATTACTTTTTTCAGGAGCCAGAAAAATGGACAGACCTTTTGTTTTTATTAATTCTGCTATATCAGCCGACGGCAAACTTTCAACAAAGGAAAGGAAACAGGTCAGAATCTCCGGAAAACTTGATTTTGAAAGGGTTGACGAACTCCGAGCCCAGGCAGATGCAGTTATGGTAGGTATAGGAACTGTCCTTTCGGACGATCCAAGCTTAACCGTAAAGTCTCCAGAGAGAAGGGCAGCCAGGAAAGCCGCGGGAAAAAACGAGAATCCAGTAAGGATCATTGTGGACAGTTCAGCAAGGACTCCGCTTGATGCCGATATTTTCAAAAAAGGAGACGGACTCCGGATAATTGCCGTTTCAACTTCTGCACCTGACGAAAAGATAGAAAAACTGGAAGAAAAAGCTCTCGTCATTAAAACAGGGACCTTTAAAGTTGATCTTACCGAGCTTGCAGCAAAATTAAAGGAAATAGGAATAAACACCCTCATGGTTGAGGGAGGTGCAACCCTGAACTGGGGTATGCTCTCTGCGGGTCTTGTTGATGAAGTCTATACTTTCGTTGGAAACCTTATAATCGGAGGAAAAACAGCCCCGACTTTTACGGACGGGGAAGGATTTTCAGAGGCCGAACTCCTGATGCTTGAATTGTCTTCTGCTGAAACAATCGAAGAAGGGATACTTCTCAGGTGGAAAGTAAAAGGCAAGGCAAAATAAAATCAAATTGCCAATATATACCGCATTGTTGACTGGTACCAAGCTTAAGTACCGGGCTTAAGGTTACATTTTTCAAACTCGCCGTTATAATATACAAAGACTTCAAGTTCGCACTTGCCTTTAAGAAACTCCCGTATTCTGCGGTCATATACGCTTTGAACGTGCTTCAGTCCTTTTTTTTGGAAGTTAGCCTTCACAGCTTCAAAAAACCCGATCATCTGTCTCAGGTAAGCCTCTTCATAAGCCCTTGTCTCCCTCGCAATTGCTTCACATTCGGAATTCTCTAGTTCTGAATAATAGCTCCCATGCTCGTTTAAGCCGCTTATCTGGCGCCAGTCCACATTGCCAGAGCCGTCAGCTTCCCGATGAAGCATGTATGGATAGACCCTGCAGATTGAAGGACGCCTGTCATAAATTTTGCATCGCTTATTCTCAAGGAAGATGCAAGAGCCGTCAGGTTTTGTTTTCAAGGCATAGCCTGAGACATAAAACCTGCCCTTCTGGTCACAAAACTCAGGATATGGAGCAGGGATAACTGAATCCGGATTTATCTGCCTTATAACGGCCAGGTCTGCATCGAGCAGGAAAACATGATCATTAAACTCTTTTGTGCAGCACCGTGCACAAAGTTCACATCTGAACCCCAGCCCTTTAATAATGCCTACAAATTCAGGGTCAGGAAATTTCTTTACGCCTGCAAGTTCTTCCCTTGCATCTGCAAGCCCTGTTTCAATGTTATTTTTTTTTACGTTAATCACCTTTTTAAGAAAAGAATAGTGCAATTCTACCTTGTTTTAATTCCATGTCCGTAACATTTAATTACTAGCATTTCTTTTTAACATAAACTCAAGGCTTGATGACATTTATAATTTCGCACTTTCAGGCTTCAAAAAATATTAGATATTTTTCAATAATCATTGAGAATTATCGATTTAACACTTAACGCTATAGAACCAGGGAACACCTGTTTAAATACCTGTTTATTGAGACTCTGCCGAGGAGAAGAAAGAATCCGCGGCAACCGGCAGTGTCCAGCAATAAGCGAATACCTGGATATTACGTGATAAATTACAAATAAATTCAGAGAAAATTAAGATTAAACTTAACGAGGAATGATAATGGGCAAAACCGGCAGCATTGATTGGGTAAAAGTAAAAGGCAGAAAAGGCAGAGTAATTAAGGTCCAGAAGTCACAGGCTCAAAAAGCACATCCAGGACCTGCACAGCGCTTCAGTTCTTCAGGTCATAAGAGGCGCTTCATCAGAAGATCCGCAAAGGCTCTTGTAAAGTAATCTTAAGGGCTTTTAAATTTACTTTTTTGAATTTACTTTTTAACTTAACTTTTTTAACTTAACTTTTTGGCTTTTGTTTTTAAGCCGTAAAATAGATTTTCTTCATGGAATAATAGTTTCTAGAATTCTAGAATAATACATTCCATAGAAAATTTTTCTACTCATCTTTCGGTATTAAACTCACAAACCCTGGGCCAGGTATGCAATGCTTACTCCTGCGAGGCAGAGTGCAACGTTAAGAAAGATATTCAGGAAAAAGGAGAAATTTTGCCCTTCTTCAAGCAATTTGAAAGTTTCATATGCGAAGGTAGAAAATGTGGTAAAGGAACCTAAAATTCCTATATTTACGAGATAGACCATAGATTGGGGTTCAGAAGAAAAAGTGAGAAAAGCGAGTACAATGGTCCCTAAGAGGTTCACGGTAAGCGTGCCTGCAGGGATATTCTTAATCCTGGGAACCTGGCTTGAAACCATATATCTAAGGCATGCCCCAATGAAACCACCTGCACCTATCAAAAAGAGTTTTTCCATGCCTGGAAGGGAGAACATCTCTTCATACCTCTCTACCTGAAAGGGCTTTTATTGTACTCCTGCCCATGAACACGCCGACCAGGGCAAGAATCAGGTTAACACTGATATTTTCCAGAGCAGGGAAAAAGGGCATGGTAAAAGACTGGACTGCAAACGTCGAAAATGTTGTGAATGCTCCCATAAATCCAGTCCCGAAAGCAAGCTTTCCTTTTGGACCTATAAACCCAATATACTCAGTGTCGTACATTATCAGACCGAGCATAAAGCTTCCGAGTACGTTTACCGAAAGGATACCTAAATGCGATTCCATGAGCTCACAGAGTGAAAAACGGCATATTGCTCCAAGGAACCCGCCAGCGCCTATGAGAAAAATCTTATCCAGGTCTTTATGCATGGAAGACATTGTTTTTCACTCAGGGAATCACTTAAAAGTTTAGATTTTAGATTTGAACGTTTTAGCTCCAAATATTTTAGATTTGAACATTTTAGATTTGAACATTTTAGATTTGAACGTTTTAGCTCTGAGCATTTTAGCTCTGAACGTTTTAGCTCTGAGCGTTTTAGCTATGGTTTTCTTCGTTTGATTATCCCTTGAAGTATAAAACTTTATCTCAGAAAGAGGGAAAATTCCTTCCGGGCTTCAATGGAGAAAAACAGAGTAAAGAAGGGAAAAAAGAGTGTTTTTGAGAGAACACAGAAATATCATTCTATTAAGAAGACATCAACCTCTTCTCCTTCATCATACCCTTCAATGTTTTCTGGCACCAGCACATACCCATCAGCCTTAGCAACGGAACTCAGTACCCCGGCTCCAGCTCCGGTAAGAGGGCGCACTTTATCTCCTTCAAATACAACGCGGATGAAATTAACATATCCTATTTTCGAACTGACTTTTGCAGCCAGGCGCCTTTTAAGAACAAGCTCGGGAATCTCAGGAATTGCTGCCAGTTTCCTGATCCCAGGACGGACAAAGAGATAGAGAGCAACGAGCCCGGCAACCGGATAACCTGGAAGGCAAACGACAGGAACGTTATTTATAACCCCAATGGCTGCAGGTTTACCGGGGCTGACTCCTATGCCGTGAACGAGCAGTTCTCCAAGAGCTGCCACAACCTCAGGGCCATGATCTCTTTTTCCTACTGACGTTCCGCCAGAAAGAAGAATCATATCGGTATCCATGTTTGCTTCTATAGCCATTTTTATACTTTCCGGGTTATCAGGCACTATATCGAGATATCGGGGAATTCCACCCCATTTATTCACATAAAGAGCCGACATCAGCCCATTAGTCTCAAGCACCATACCAGGAAGAGGCACATCCCTGCCTTTCTGACGGCTTACAAGCTCATCCCCTGTTGGAATAACTGCAACAACAGGCTTTTTGAAAACCTTTGCCCTGTCAAGTCCAAGCAACGCAAGCACAGCAGCATCACAAGGACGAAGAAGATGCCCTTCCTCAAAAACAACATCTCCTTTTTTTATGTCCTCTCCAACCTGTCCCACATTACGAGTCGGGTAGACCTGAGCTCTGATCTCAACAAGGTTTCCTACGGCGATGGTATCTTCAACCATTACGACAGCATCAGCTCCTTCAGTCACTGAAGCCCCAGTATGGACCCAGGTTAAACATCCTTCCTCTACTCGGTCAGAAAGCTGCAGCATTACCGGATTTGTAGGGGAAGCTCCCATAGTGTCGGAAGCCCTTACCGCGTATCCATCCATAGCTGCACGCCGGTAGTGAGGGACATTCCTTTCCGAGATCACGTCCTCTGCCAGTACCCTGCCTGTGCAGGTTTCGAGTGAGATTTCTTCTGTTTTCTTTAGAGGAGAAATATGCTCAAGAAAAAGTCTCAAAGCTTCATCAACCGAGGTTCGTTCTTTGAATATCCTGCCCATGATCGTCCTTCCTGAAAAAATCAGCCCCCCGAAACCGGAGGCAGGACGGCAAGCTCATCGGCATCCGAAAGAAGGGTATCAAGCCCATCGAGATGCCGGGCATTGTTTCCATTTATAAGGACATTAATTGAACCGCACATAACTGGAGCTTCGCTTTCTCCTTCGGGCTCCTCAAAAATAATGTTCTTCAGCTCGGGATATTTTTCAGTAAGGGATAAAAGGACATCAATAACCTTTTCTCCCGATAGCTGCAGTTCCGATGTACCTGCTTTTTCACGCAAATTTGCAAATAACTTGACTTTAACCTCAGCCATGAGAGAGACTATTTCATCCTATCCCTTAAATATATCTATGCTCATAAAGAAGCAGCTATGCTGGAGGATTGGGGGAATTATGCAGCGAGGCCGGGATTACAATACTAAAAACTCGCCAGAACTTTCTGAAAAAAAATATAAAATACTCGGATTTTTGATCATCCTTTTTGCTCTGTCAATAAGACTGTTTGATCTGGGAGAGCGAGTTTTCCATCACGATGAAAGCGTACATGCCAGTTTTACCCTTAGACTTCTTGAAACCGGACAATATAGATATAATCCGGCTTATCACGGCCCTTTTCTTTTTCATTCTACTGCTGTTGTCTTTCACTTTCTGGGAATAAACGACACAACAGCACGCTTGATCCCTGTCTTCTTCGGAGTAGCGGCAATTCTTCTGCTCTTTTTACTTAAGAAGGAACTTGGAGAAAGAGGTGTACTCTGGTCGGCTTTCTTGCTCTCTTTTTCTCCAAGTATGGTATACTTTTCAAGGTTCTTCAGGAATGACCCAATCATTGTTTTCTGCACACTGGCAACTGTTATAGGGGGAATTCGATACCTTGAGAACCTTCACAGCCCAAAGAGATACCCTTATCTTATCCTTACAGCATCTTCTCTTGCAATTGCTGTATCTTCAAAAGAGAATGCCTATCTTATTATTCTCATGTTCGGAGCCTATGCAGGGATTTATTCTTTGTACAGGTTCTATTCCGACTGGAAAAAAGAAAAGTTGAGCCTTAAAAAAACTCTTATTCTCAAGATTTCAGCTATTTTTCCATTTATACCGGAAGTTCTGCTTTCAGGTACTCTGTTTATTTTTATAGTAATGTTATTCTACACAAGCCTTTTCAGAACCCCGGAAACCCTCTTTTCAATTGTGGAAAGGGCTTTTTCTCACTGGATGGAGATGCACAGAATTGAACGCATAGGAGGCCCTTTTTACTTTTATATTCCTATCCTTCTTGTATACGAAAGCCCGATTCTGATTTTTGGGACTGCAGGTATTGTTCATTTCCTTAAAAAGAAAGGAGAAAATGCCTCCTTTTTCATGTTTCTTTCCTACTGGGCAGTTGCGAGTTTGCTGCTCTATTCCTATCTTCAGGAAAAAGTCCCCTGGCTTGTTGTGCACATTGTCCTACCCTTCGGGATTCTGGCGGGAGCTTATCTGGGGGATTTTTTTTCCAGGGCGCCTGGCCAAAGACAGAAGAATTTACTCGGAACAGAAAACATGAATTTATCCGGAACAGACAAAAACCCCACTTTCGAGACAAAACGTTCCAGAGCCCATATCTTTGTTGTGGGGATTCTGGTGCTTACACTAATAATATCCCTGGCCCAGTGTATTTCTGTAAATTTTTATAGAAGTATGGAACCTGATGAGCTGATGACGTATTCACAGGCATCTCCGGATATCCGGCAACTTATGGAGAAAATTGAAGGATTTAATATTGGGCCTGAAACTCTAAGTATATCAGTTGTAGATCCCGAAAACCTTTACTGGCCCCTTCCCTGGTACCTCAGGGACTATGAGAAAGCAGCATATTATACAGAACCTCCGGCTAAGGCAAAATACGATGCAATAATCGTGCCTGCAAAATATCGGATGTATGAAGTAATTCCGGAAGAAAAATATGCCTCATATAATTTCTCCTTACGCCCTGGAAAGGAGTTTACTCTTTATTATAATAAAGAACTGGAAAATACAGAAGAAAAAAGAATATGAAATTATGAATCTTCTTCACAGAAAAAGTCATTTCCTGCCAGCTTTTTAAGCGACTTTTCTGCTTTTTCAAGCTATTTTTCAAGCTTCCTTCTAAGAGTTACCTTTTTTTATTTCATTTTATGAGAGAGTAACAAAACCCACTTTTGTTTAACTCCACCATATTCCACAAAGGTTTGATAAAATGAGTATCTTTCGTCGCTTTTCAACGTTTTCAGGTTTAGATTTGCAGTTAGCAGTTCCTTTGCCTCATTAATTGAGGCAGGAACACGTCGCCATAAACGCTGACATTTATAGTGTCAGAGTTAAGGAATGATAAAAATATAACTTCAAATTTTCAGTCTGGGAATTGATCTATAGTTCCATTTCCCTAAATAATCATTTTTGGCAACGAAAACCTTTGATATTATATTTGAATCATTCCTTATTTAATTCATGGAAGAACAGTGGTCAGGTCCAATGGACTACTGGCTATCATATCTATGTCAATGTATAGTACTAGGTCTGTCAAATCCTCTGAAACCGGCTGGGTCCTGGTGATATTGTTATCTAATGTAACTACAACTTGTCCCCCTGTTACCGGTGTAACTGGAAATTGATCTTCTATGGTTTCTCCAGGAACCGAGGTATATGATTCGCTAAATACAGAATTGTTTTTTGAGTTAAGAAGTTCTACAGTAACTTCATGGTTTGCGTTACCCCAATTATTTATGAAGAAAGAATTCGGACTAGCGCTTTCACTATTGTTTTCTTCTTCACTGTTGTTTTTGTTCTCACTGTTGTTTTCTTCTTTGTTAGTTGGAGAATTCTGCTGCATAAAAGGGTTTAGAATAATAATTCCTACTAACAAAAGGCATATGCCTGCAACTATTATTAAAGATTTTTTTCCTGACATTTGATTCCTTAATTAAGTTTATAAATATATATTTGTATTCAAACCTTTATATAGATTACGTACCTTGAAAATAAATTGTGTGATTTCGACCTTCAGTTCTTCATAGCTTTAATTCCATATATTTAATTTTTCAATTTTAATACAGGTTAATTATAATTAGATACTGGTTAATTTATATTATATTAGGACAAATTAATTATAATTAGGTATTGGTTAATTTATATTATATTAGGACAAATTAATTATAATTAGGTACTGGTTAATTGATGTTATTTTAATGCAGGTTAATTGATGTTATTTTAATACAGGTTAATTGATGTTATTTTAATACAGGTTAATTGATGTTATTTTAATACAGGTTAATTTATATATTTGGTTCTTCGTCATTCCCTGTGGATAAGACAATTTTCAATTCGAGACCGCATTTTTCTATTTTTTTACTCACTTTATTTATGCACTTGCAGAGAAACATTTATACTGGTGCCAACTAACACAATAATTGAACAATTTAACCAAAAATTGATTACAAAAACATGACATTTCATAACATCTTTAACACTTTTCATCCAAAGATTCAGGAAGCCATCAAAACTCTTGGCTTTACAAAACCCACAGAACCTCAGGAAAGGTCATTTCCTCACATAATGGATGGAAAGCATACTCTTTTGATAGCTCCTACGGGTTCAGGCAAGACCGAATCAGCCGTGCTGCCTGTTTTTGACAGTATCCTGAAAAAGAAACCTGAAGCCAGAAAGGGAATTTCAGCCCTTTACATAACTCCATTGAGAGCACTTAACAGGGATATGCTTTCTCGTATTGAAATCCTCGGGCAGTTGCTCGACATCAAAGTCCAGGTTCGGCATGGTGATACTCCGCAAAGTGAAAGGCAGCGCCAGTCGAAAAATCCCCCTGATGTACTGATCACTACTCCTGAGACCTTGCAGGCAATGTTTACCGGCTCCCGCCTGCGCCAGAACCTTGAAACCATAACTCATGTCGTGATAGACGAAATCCATGAGCTTGCAGGTTCAAAACGTGGAACTCAACTGGCTGTTGGGCTTGAGAGACTTGTGGAAATTTCAGGAGAGTTCCAGAGAATCGGGCTTTCTGCAACAGTCGGGAACCCCTGGGAAATTGCAAAGTTCCTAGCAGGTAATGGAAGGGATTTTACTGTAATTGAGGTAGCCCTGTTGAAACTGCTTGAATTTGATGTGGTCAACCCTCAGGTTTCAGAAAAAGGAAAGATAAGGGAAAAAGAAGTCCTGGAAATTGCAAAAACAGTTGGTTGCGAGCCCGAATTTGCATCTCACCTGCTCTGCATCCGGAAAATTGTCGAAGATAGTCAGTCCACTCTTATTTTTGTAAATACGAGGCAGAGTGCCGAAGCTTTAGCTGCCGGTTTTCGGAAACTCGGGACATCCATAGGTGTACATCACGGCTCGCTTTCTTTTGAAGCCCGTGTGGAAGCTGAGGAGGCGTTCAAATCAGGAGCCCTTAAAGGCCTTATCTGCACCTCGTCAATGGAGCTTGGAATCGATATAGGAAACGTCGACCGGGTAGTTCAGTACGGGTCTCCGCGCCAGGTTTCAAGGCTTCTCCAGAGAGTCGGAAGAGCCGGGCATAAGCTGCATTCGATTTCCTGGGGTACTATAATTTCTATGGAAGTCGACGATACTGCAGAAAGTATGGCAATTACGAAAGCTGCACTGGAAGGCAGGGTGGAAGAAGTTTCTCCGCATATAAAATCCCTGGACGTCGTGGCAAATCAGATCGCGGGCATGGTTATGGATTTTGGGGAGATTGAAATTGAGAAAATTCTCAAGATTCTTCAACGGACTTACCCATTCAGGGATCTGCGGCTTGAGGAACTGCAAAGAGTTGTGGACCAGATAGGGGATTACAAACTGGTCTGGCGTGAAAAAGGTTTAAATATCGTCAAAAGACGCAGGAAAAGCCGTGAATACTATTACGAGAACCTTTCCATGATCCCGGACGAGAAAAAGTACGAGATCTATGATATTGTAAGCGGAAAATCAGTCGGCGTGCTGGACGAAGCCTTTGTCGTAAATTTTGCAGAACCTGGTGCCGTTTTCATAACGAAAGGCTATATGTGGCGGGTCGTTGAGATGCCTGACCGCGAGCAGGGAAAGGACAGAATCAAAGTCGAACCTGTGGAAGGCACAGGTGAGGTTCCGAGTTGGACCGGTGAAGAAATCCCTGTGCCTTTTGAAGTAGCCCAGGATGTAGGAAAGCTAAGGGCGGAAATTGCGGCTTTTATTCGGGCAGAACTTGATGATGAATCAATTGCCGAAAAACTCCAGGCAAAATATCCCGTAGCAAGGAATGCTGTGCTTGAACTGGTCCGCCTTGTGCGTGAACACGTCGAAGGAGGCTTCCCCCTCCCTGATGCGGATACGATTGTGATTGAAGACGAAGGAGATGCTGTAACCCTGAACGCCTGTTTTGGCCATAATACAAATGGTACCCTTGCCAGGGTTCTGACCTCGCTTCTTTCAGCCCGCTTCGGAAGCAGTGTAGCCCAGGAGGTGGACCCCTACAGAATAAAGCTGACCCTCCCAAGGCGTGTAGGCTCTTTTCAAATCCGGGACATGCTGCTTTCCCTCCGCCCTGAACACGTTGAGCCGATCATAGAAATGACCCTGAAAAACACAATGCTGATGAAATGGAAAATGGTCCACGTTGCCCGAAAATTCGGAGCCCTATCCAGAGACGTTGATTACGACCGGATAAGCATGAAAAAGCTGCTGGAAATATACCAGGGTTCCTCAATGTATGACGAAGTCATCCGGGAAATCTTCCACGACCTGCTTGACGTCCCGAGGACAAAAGAAGTCCTTAAAAGACTTGCAGCCGGCGAAATTTCAGTTGAAGTGTCCTTGCCAACTCCGATTGGTTCAGCCGGTTTTGCCATGAAAAAAGACCTGGTCGCACCGGAGAAAGCCGACCGATCAATAGTGCTTGCCCTTAAGGAACGCATTATGAACGACCGAATTATTTTATTCTGTACTAACTGCAAGAAATGGACTTCACGCCGGCAGGTCAAGAACGTCCCTGAAGAAATCATCTGCCCGGTCTGCGAGTCCAGGATGATTGCAGCCCTCAAACCCTGGGAAGAAGAGGAAATTAACCTTGTCAAAAAACAGGCAAAAAAAGTCAAAGTCTCTCCCGAAGAAAAGAAACGGATACAGAGAGTTTACAGAAACGCAAGCATAGTACGCTCGCAGGGGAAAAAGGCGGTTATTGCGCTTGCGAGCAGGGGAGTTGGGCCTGATACGGCGTCAAAGGTTATTGAAAAGATGAGGGTGGACGAAGAAGCGTTTTACAGGGATATTCTGGTTGCAGAGAGAAATTATGTGAAGACGAAGAAGTTTTGGGAATGAAAAACAGGATATAATGTATACTGGTGCACTATTGAAAGTAAGAATATGAGTACTGAAATAAATACATGATAAATAGCAGTAGATAATAGCACTTATATAACGATCCCTAAATATTATACAGCAAAGACATCTGGCCCAATCAATTTATAATGTATACCATTACTCACCCTCCGTCTACAATACTCAGATGTCTTTATCCCCAATTCAATTTTTTTGTTTATTTATGATTTTAATCAGTTGGCTACTATAAAAACAAGATGATTGCAGCCTCAAACCCTGGGAAGAAGGGGAAATCAACCTTGCCAAGAAACAGGCAAAAAAGGTCAAGGTTTCCCCTAAAGAAAAAAAACGGATACAGAAAGTTTACAGAAACGCAAGAATATTACGCTCGCAGGGGAAAAGGCGATTATTTCTCTTGCCAGCCGGGGAATTGTACCTTATACGGCGTCACAGATGATTGAAAATATGAGGGTGGATGAAGAGCATTTTACAGGGATATTTTGGAAACGATTTACATAGAATGAAAAAGGTATTTTTATATATTGGAAGAGAAGGATAAATTACTTATCCGGACATGGAAACCATTTTAAATGATCTATATAATATAAATAAAGCTATTAAGACTTTGGAGACATCTAAGAGGCATCTGTCTGAGCAGTTGGCTATCAGAAACAGTAATGGAAAATAATATGGAGATATTCAGGTCTTAGCCTGCTTGTCTATTATCTTACTTTTCTATTAGATATAACGGTTACAACACTTCTCTGATAGGTTCTAAGTTAAAACTGCGATTTATTTAAAGGGATCTGAAAAAAGAAATCTCTTTTTCAGCCTGGATTGCATAATTTCATCTTGGATTTAACGTAAAAGATAGAAAAAATATATGTCTTTTCTGGAGTTTCCATTATTGTTTGTATGTGTAGAATGACTGTTTTTAATTGTTTTCATTTATACTCTTAAATATCAGTCAATTTATATTAAAGAAAAGAAATAAATATATGGTCGTATCTAATATTAGAAAATAGGAATTATTTAATTAGAGAAAAGCCATCTCTGAGATGAAAAACAATGGATAAATTAGAAAAAATATTCGGGAAAACCGCACAGATGACAGTCCTTAAGAATCTTATTGAACGACAAAACGAACCAACTTATCTTTCAGGAATAGCTGAAGAAACTGGATTGTCACACGCAAGTGTATCAAGGGTTATCACACCTCTGGTTGGATCAGGAGTTGTTACAGAAAAACCCTTCGGAAAGCAAACTCGAATTTTCCAGTTAAACATGGAAAGCGAAGCTGCAAAGTTGATAGTTGATTTTTACAATAAACTTAACCAGATCGAAGTTGAAGCCTGAGCAACAATAAGTATGGGATTCAGCCTGAGCAACAATAAGTATGGGATTCATCAACTTCCCCATTATTTTATAAGCGTTTGCTTATCAGGTTACTATCGTTTTAATGAAAAACACATTAACTCCACTTTTTGCAGGTGCGACAAGAAGCTATCCTATGAATTGCTTCATAGCTACTTTCCATTTGAGGTAATCCTGGTGTGACATGCACAAATGGTAACTTTTGTGTGTGAAGCTCACATGACAGCAATGTTAATGGGCTGTTATCCAGAATCACAATATCTGATGTATTCATCATCGGGTTATATGGTGTAACCTGTGACTGAGGGAAATAAATAAAGTACTTGATCGTTTTAAATCGCACTACATGTCGGAAGACGGAACCTACTATTCTAAAAAGGACACATTCCATACAAGAAGTGCCTCTGAGCCAGGTAAAGGGCTTGTTTTTGCGATGGCCTGTGCATGCGGAATCGCAGTGGCGAACATCTACTATAACCAGCCAATGCTTGGTGTTATCACTCGCTCTTTCCCAGGCGAATTGGCTCCCAGCCTGATTCCAACTGCTACCCAACTCGGTTACGCACTTGGGTTGCTGCTTCTGGTACCTCTGGGCGATCTGATAGAACGTCGCCGACTCATCGTGTTGCAGTTTCTCGTTTTGGCCTTATCACTGCTTTTTGCCGCTACATCATCTACTGGTTGGGCCCTGCTGGGCGCCTCACTTTGCATTGGCTTTACCGCCTCTGTCACGCAGCAGATAATACCGGCTGCCGCATCGCTTGCCTCTGATAACCGCCGAGGTGCAATTATCGGCAGCGTTATGAGCGGATTGCTGAGCGGCATGCTTTTGAGCCGGATTCTCGCCGGTTTTATTGCCACTCACTACGGCTGGAGAGCGATGTTCTGGCTTGGTATTCCTCTGGTTCTGGTTGGTGCGGCATCAATGGCACTGTTATTGCCGCTCAGTCGGCCCACAACTTCTATGCAATATGGTCCGCTGCTTCATTCACTCCTACAACTTTGGCGCGAAGAATCCAGTCTACGTCGAGCCACCTTGACACAGGGATTGATCTTCGCCGTCTTCAGCGCCTTCTGGACGATCCTTGCGCTGCATCTCGAACAGCCTCCTTTCCACCTCGGCGCTGATGTTGCAGGACTTTTTGGAATCATTGGGGTGGTTGGAGTGCTTGCTGCTCCCATAGCTGGACGTCTAGCTGACCGCCGGGGACCAGGCCAGGTTGTTTCTACAGGTGCGTTTGCCGCTCTGCTATCCTGGCTGATTCTCGCAGGCTGGAACTCTCTTGCAGGCTTAATCTTCGGGGTTATTCTTCTGGATTTCGGGATGCAAAGTGCCATGGTTGCCAATCAGCAGATAATTTACGGGCTTAAGCCGCAAGCACGCAACCGGGTGAATAGTTTGTTCATGGTAGGGATGTTTATTGGCGGCAGCCTGGGGTCTGGAGGTGCAATGCTGGCCTGGAAGATAGCAGATTGGCAGGGAGTTGCCGGCTCTGCTATTGCTGTAGCACTTACAGCTTTCCTTATAGCTTTCCTGGCGCCGCTTTTGCTTCAACATAAACATTCATAAAAGAGTTTCAGAATTTCAAAATTGTATGGATTATTGATAGTTGCTTGATATTCAACAATGGAGTTAATTGAAAATATTTTCCCGCAGGAGCAGAAACAGGAAACAATAAAAACGCACATGAAATTTTCAGTACAAAAATAGTAATAATGTGATTTATAAGTTTAAAAGTATTATATTTATGTTATTGAATTAATATATAGTGTAAAAAAGATAGTCATGATAAAAATACAGATCAGTAAATAGCACTATTGAGTTATTTTAAAGCTAAAGATTACTTTCGTAAATCACTGAAATTTTATTATATATAAAAAGAGATAATTAGTAGTACGATAATTACAAATAATTTGTAAATAATTATTGAAAGTCAGATATTTTGTCACTTAAGAAAGGGAGATTTGAGGGGAAAATGAAATTGAAAAATGAGCAGTCTCAAGCAATAGACTCGAATCCTGTGCTCAGTGTGGCAAAGGACGGAGTTATTCTTTACTCCAATAAGGCGGGGGAGCCCTTATTGCGTGATTGGGGGGTGGTAGTCGGGGAAAAATTACCTCTAAACCTCGAAATTTTCGTTCAAAGGGCAATTTCTCGGAGAAGTATTGAAAAAATAGAAGTTGCTATGGGTAAAAAAGTCTATTTTATCGTTTTTCATCCCTCTCCTGAACAAGAATGTGTAAACATTTACGGATTTGATATAAGTGACCGTAAAAAGGTTGAGGGAAAACTTCAGGGAAGTAAAACTCAAGAAAAGGCGAACCTGGACCTTGCCAGGATTATTGATACTAAAGCGGTCCAGTCCCTTATGAGTGACTTTTATGCGCTTGCTCATGTCCCCATGTGCCTGACCGATTTGGAAGGAAATGTTCTGCTAAGTGCTGGATGGCAGGATATCTGCATGAAATTCCATAGAGTTAGTCCTGAAGCCTGCAAGCATTGTACAGAAAGGGACATACATCTAACTGCGGAAGTTGCTCCGAAAGGATATAAGTTGTACAAATGTAAAAACAACATGTGGGACGTTGTAACTCCAGTTATGGTAGAAGGTCAGCACGTTGGCAATATCTTTTCAGGACAGTTCTTTTTTGATGACGAGCCCCTTAACTATAAGCTTTTTCGATCTCAAGCTCGGCAGTGCGGCTTTAATGAAGATGAATATATAAAGGCGCTTGAAACAGTTCCTCGGCTTAGTAAGAAAGCTGTGGATGCGAGCATGGCTTTCTTTATGACATTTGCTAATATGATATCGCAACTAAGTTACAGCAATATCAAGCTATCTCAGTCACTGGCTGAACGGGATACAGTTGTAAATGCACTGCAGGAGAGCGAGAAACGTGAGCGTGCTCGTTCAGAGGAACTGGCAGTATTATTAGATGCTGTGCCTGTTGCCGTGTACATAGCACATGACCCTCAGGCGCTTCAGATAACTGGTAATGGGCTTTCCTATGAATGGTTACGAATTCCTGCAGGCACAAACTTTTCTAAATCTGCTCCTGAGGGAGAGAAGCCAGAGATATTTAAATTATTCAAGGATGGGGTAGAGATCCCACCTTCAAAAATGCCGTCACAGTTAGCAGCTACGGGCATAGAGATAAACAACTGCGAGTTAGACATCGTATCTGCTGACGGCCAGATGCGACATGTACTGGGCAATGCCAGACCCCTACGTGACGAACAGGGAAAACTACGTGGGTCCATTTCTGCGTTTATAGACATCACAGCACGAAAAAGAGCAGAAGAAGCTATCAGGTTGTCAAACGTTTATAACAGGAGTCTGATTGAAGCAAGTCTGGACCCTCTGGTAACTATTGGGCGTGACGGTAAGATTACCGATGTAAACAATGCTACAGAACAGGTTACTGGATATTCCAGAAATGAGTTGATTGGAACTGATTTTTCAGATTATTTTACCGAACCTGAAAAAGCACGTGCAGGCTATCAGCAGGTATTCATGCAAGGTGAGGTTAGGGATTATACCCTGGAAATCCAACATAAGGACGGACATATAACTCCTGTTTTGTATAATGCTTCAGTTTATAAAGATGAGAATGGCAAGGTTATGGGTGTCTTTGCTGCTGCACGTGATATCACAGAGCGCAGGCGAGCAGAGGAGGCACTTCTGGAAAGCGAATCACGTTTGAGGCTGGCCCAGATCTCTGCAGGCGCAGGCATATGGGATTGGAATATGTCTGCCGGCAAGATTGAGTGGTCCGAAGACCTATTCCGCCTCTTTGGTTTAGATCCCAGGAAATCTGATGCTAGCTTTGACTTATGGAGAAGTGTGACCTATCCTGACGACAGGCTGGTTGCGGAAAGGCGGATTGAAACAGCAATCAACAACCACACCTCCCTCGCAAACGAATACCGGATCGTGCTCCCATCGGGAGAAGTGCGGTGGATCAACGCCCTTGGCAATACGACCTATGACAGCAATGGGAAGCCTCAGCGCATGTCCGGTATTTGCATTGACATTACCGAGCGCAAACGTGTCGAAGAGGCGCTGCGGGAGAGTGAAGAACGCTTCCGTGCTCTGGTGACTGCCAGTTCAGAAATGGTATATCGCGTGAACCCTGATTGGAGCGAGATGCGATATTTCCATGGTCGAGGTTTTCTTGCCAATACGGAAAGCCCAAGCAACACATGGATTCATGAATATGTTCCTCCTGAAGATCAGCCGCATGTGATGGCAGTCATCAATGAAGCCATACGGACGAAGAGTACTTACGAACTGGAACATAGAGTCCGTCTGGCAGATGGCAGCCTGGGATGGATTTTCTCGCGTGCGGTTCCGATACTGGATGCAAATGGCGAAATCGTTGAATGGTTTGGAGCCGCCAATGACATCACGGAGCGCAAAGAAGCAGAAGTTAAGTTAAAAAAAGCACATGAAAATTTAGAAAAAATGGTTGAAGAACGTACTGCAGAACTTGAAAAAGCTTATAACTCCCTGAAAGAAAGTGAAAAAGGTCTCGCTGAAGCTCAAAAAATGGCTCATATTGGAAATTGGGAGTGGGATATGGCAACGGACGAAGCATACTGGTCTGAGGAAATGTATCGTATTTTCGGACGTGATTCTCAAGAATCAGCACCACCTTATAATGAGTTTTTAAATTGCATACATCCAGATGATCGTGACTATGTGGATGGTGCCCTTGACATTAAGAAAGCTGTAAAAGGGCAAACTAACAGTATTGAATACAGGATTATCCTGGCTAATGGGGAAGAGCGTATAGTCCACATGCAATCTGAAGTTATTTTTGATGAAAAAAACAACCCTATTAGAGTTAAAGGAATTATTCAGGATATTACAGAACGTAAAGAAGTAGAAAAAGCCTTAGCAAATGTTGAGATTGCCCGTAAAAAGGAGATTCACCATAGGATTAAGAATAATTTGCAGGTAATCTCTTCCCTTCTTGACCTTCAGGCTGATAAGTTTGATAACCCGAGAGTTATCGAGGCTTTCAGAGAAAGCCAGAACCGGGTTATATCTATGGCTCTCATTCACGAAGAACTTTATAAAGGAGAAGGAACCGATACATTAGATTTTTCGACGTACATAAGAGAGTTAGCTGAAAATCTTTTCCAGACTTACAGCCTTAAAAGCAAAAATATCCACCTTTCAATGGATCTGGAAGAAAATGTCTTCCTTAATATGGATACTGGTATTCCTTTAGGAATAGTTGTCAATGAACTCGTTTCCAACTCTCTCAAACATGCATTTCCCGGCAAAGACAGGGGAGAAATCCAAATTAAATTACATAGAGAAAAAAACAGTAAATATAAAAATGAAAAGGAAGCCGATAGGGCTACCAGTTTTATTCTAGTTGTTTCAGACAATGGTGTAGGCATTCCTGAAAATCTTGATATTAAAAATGTTGATAGCCTTGGCATACAACTGATAACTACTCTCGCAGATCAGTTAGATGGAGAGTTTGAATTAAAAAGGAACAATGGCACAGAGTTCACGATGAGATTTACAGTAATAGATAAAAGATAATCGGCTTAAATAGAAGATAAAAGATAATCGACTTAAGTAGGGCTTAAAATCACAAGAATGTAGATATAAATTTGGTAATATATATTATAATTTGGAAATATATGTTATAATTTGGCAACATATGTTATAATTTGGTAATGATGAGAAAGATAAATACAATTGGATATGTGTATTGTTACATATCCATCACAGTTACTATACACATTTTTTGAGTAATTACCCTTGCAAGCCTGATAAATTGCATTACTCTTTTTTAAAGGTCTGTTCCCTGCCCGGACCTACTGAAATGTAATTAATCGGTACTTTCATAAGTTCTTCCAGTCTATTGACGTAATTTCTGGCATTTTCCGGAAGTTCCTCGAAGGCTTTTACTTCTGTGAGGTCAGTTTCCCAGCCAGGAAGGTCTTCGTAAATAGGCATACATTCAGCAAGATCTTCTGTAAGTTCAGGAGGATAGTCAAGGTTTTCTCCCTTGAAGGTGTAGCCGGTGCAGATCCTGATTGGGTTAAGGCCTGAGAGTACATCCAGTTTGGTCAGGGAAATCTCGGTATATCCATTAAGAGCAATGGCTTTCTTCAGCAGAGGCAAATCGAACCATCCACATCTTCTGCCTCTACCGGTAGTTGTCCCGAATTCTCCTCCGGCTTTCTGTAGTCTTTCTCCGAGTTCTCCTGTCAGTTCCGTTGGAAGCGGGCCTTCACCGACTCTTGTGATATAAGCTTTTACTATAGCAATTACGTTATTTACTCTTGTAGGGCCAACTCCGAGGTTGGCACAGGCAGAACCTGCAATTGTAGAAGAAGAAGTTACGAATTTCTGGGTCCCATGTATAACATCGAGATGTGTACCCTGGGCAGCTTCAGCCATTACATGTTTTCCTTCATCAAGAGCCTTGTTGATTTCTCTGGAAACATCTGTTACATAAGTGGCAAACTGCTTTCCCAGCTCAAGATATCTTTCAATTAGCACAGGGTCTCTAACGATTTTAGGATCTCCTCCAAGTGCTGCTATTTCCTTTTCTTTCTGGGGAGCAAGTTCCTCAAGTCTTGCAAAAAAACGCTTACGGTCCACAAGCTCAGCCATACGGAATTCGTCTCTTGCCACTTTATCGATATAAGCATAGCCTATTCCACGTTTTGTGGTTCCAATTTTCGTTTTCCTTGACGCTTCCCTCAGACCATCCATTTCGATATGGTAAGGCATGATTATGCTTGTCTTTGCATCGACCCCAAGTTTTTCGGCATCTACTTTTATGCCGTGTTTCTCAAACATCTCGATTTCTTCGGCAAGAACCTCAGGATTCAGGACAACCCCAGGCCCAATCAGAACTCTGGAATCAAGCAGAATACCTGAAGGAATCAGGTGCAATTTGTAAACCTCATCTCCTACCTTGACTGTATGGCCTGCGTTGTTCCCTCCCTGGAAGCGGGCAACAATATCAAAATTCTTTGAAATAAGATCGACAATTTTGCCTTTTCCCTCGTCACCGAACTGCGAGCCTGTGATTATCGTAAACATAAAGCTCTGATTCGGGCTTAACTATTAATAACTTTTTGTTACCCGAGTTCCGTCACCCGAGTTCCGTCTCGGGAGGACGGGGCCCTTTTCGCTACGCTACGCTTCGCTCAAGAGGGATGAACGATAATGAAGATGCTGAGCTGAACCAATAGGATCGACTTATGGCAAGAGAGGCTGCATTATCAACGCGCTTCAGGAAGGTGATTTACCTGAGTTTCGTTTTGGATCAGGTGGTGCAAGCTTTTTAAATGAAGGGCTGACCGCAAACTTTTTTTGAAATGTTTTGATCGCAACTGTTATGGCGGAAAGCTTGACCAAAAGCTTCATCCGGTGTGATCAAATGGCGCAATGCAAACTTTTTCAAAAATAGTTGATTTCAACCTGGCAGGAACGACGATTATGGGATTTAAATAAAGGAGGATCTGAGGATCAGCAGGCTGAGAAGCATGAGTATTATTGCAAGGACTGCGGTGGTTTTTGCACTTTCTTTGTCGCTTCCGAAGATGATTGGGATCGGGCCGATCATGATTACTCCTCCGGTTTTGATTTCGGATTCGACTTTTCTTTTGGAGGGTTTTTCATGGAGAGGGCTATCAGAATTTGAAGTGCTCTCAAAGCGTGAATCTATTCCGGATGTGTCTGTTCTGTTTGAGTAGCTTTGCTTCGATCTGGATTCCTGGTACATGCTTAAAGCTACGCCGATCATAATTAGCAGAAATCCGATGAGTATTGTGGTAATTCCAATCGAAAAAAGCATGCTTCCATCAGTCAACGTTTCGTTTTCCATAGGAATAGATAGATTACTGAGATTATTAATCCAATTCCCAGCATATTTGTTGTTATTTCAGGAGAAGAGCCAAAAACTATCGGGATTGGGCCGATCATTATAAGTCCACCCATCTGGCTGTTTGCAGGATGCTGTATAATAGTAAGAACTGTACCTAGCAATAATATAATAATACCAACAAATATGACTGCTGTGCCTACTCTTAGAAAATCCTGAGATGTACGCATGTCGAATGATATAATGCTTTTATTATTAAATCTATCTTTCTAACTTTTTGCATCCGTAGTTTGTTATGCCTTAAAGGCTTACAAAAAGGGATACCATTTTCCTGAAAGTTTTTTCGCTCAAGTCGGGAAATGGTTATATTCTTTGTCCTTTTCAGTAAGGATTAAAACTAATTAAAAATTTAACGCCGGAGCTAAAAGAAATACATAAGTAAAATAGTTAAAGAGTTAAGTTTAAGAGCTTAATTGAAAAGATAAGTTAAAAGCTCAGTTTTTTCTAAATTTTCTGTCTGGTTTTTTTCCGGAATAATTTGCTGGAATCTGGAGAATGCAACGGCATGTATAATATAGAAAAAAGAAATATGATGACTGAACGGAATACAAATGTTGACAAATTTCAAGCGAGTGTCCGAAAGCAATTTAATCAAATAACTGAATAGATCCTTAATTGGGATATTATAAAGGTAGTCGGGATATAAAAATAGTCACAGGAGTTGCAGTAACTTATATATATCCATTTTATATTTATACATATATTTAATTTCAAACATTTTAACATTCACTGTGAAAAGTAAGAGTACCTTTTAAATGTCATTTTACCCTTTGATCTTTGCGAGTCACACTATAATGGGAGATTTCAGGAAGAGGATTCTTGATTTCCCTGTTTCTCAGGCTTTATTTCCTGCTTTATTCCTTGTAAAGCCAGGACAAAATGTGATCATCCTGAGAGACAAACTATATAGGAGAATAATACCTCCGGAAAATAACGCTTAAAGCTTAAGTGGGTAACTTGACCGGGTAACTGATCATGACTGGTTTACTGGTTACGGACCTGTATTATAGATCCCGCAGGCCAGTTTGCCTCCAAATCAATTCATTATAAATCAATAATTTCTGAGTGAACTAATCTTTAGATCATAAACTAATCTTTAGATAAAAACTAATCTTTAGATTATAAACTAATCTTTAGATAAAAACTAATCTTTAGATAAAAACTAATCTTTAGATCATAGACAGTATAAACTCAATTTCATGCGATAAAAAAGGTGGTTTCAAGTGCCAGAAGACAGTGCAATAAGATCTTCTCTGGAAGATATCAAAACAAGGGTAGAGTTCCAGCTTGAGAGCGGGAAGATCAATGCTGAAGATGTGAAATCTCTCTTAACCGAAATCGAAATAATGAGAGTCCAGAACGAGAACATGAAGGCACGGCTCCTGGAAGCAAGTGTGGCAACAGGCAGGCACCTTCAGGAAATCAACAAATTGAAAGCTCATCTGGAACAGCTTACCGAGCCTCCTCTCTTTATTGCAACTATTCTTGAGGTAAATGGAGAAATCGCACTTATAAGGCAGCATGGGAATAATCAGGAGGTTCTTACGCAGATCCCTGAAGAATGTATTGGAAAGATTGAACCCGGCATGAGAGTTGCAGTAAATGGAGCATACTCAATTATTTCCGTAGTCAGCAGAGCTGCCGATGTGCGGGCTCAGGTAATGGAACTTATTAACTCTCCTGGGATAGACTACAGCATGATTGGTGGGCTGGATGACGTGCTTCAGGAAGTCCGGGAAAGCGTTGAACTGCCACTTACCGAGCCCCAACTTTTCGAGGACATCGGAATCGAACCCCCTTCAGGTGTCCTGCTCCACGGGGCCCCAGGCACAGGCAAGACCCTTATTGCAAAGGCTATAGCTTCTCATGCAAAAGCAACCTTCATCCGAATGTCGGGATCTGACCTGGTACAGAAATTCGTAGGTGAAGGTTCAAGGCTTGTCAAAGACATTTTCCAGCTTGCGCGGGATAAGTCTCCAAGCATTCTCTTTATAGATGAAATAGATGCTGTAGGCAGCATGAGGACCTATGACGGAACCAGCGGTTCGGCTGAAGTCAACAGGACAATGCTTCAGCTCCTTGCAGAGATGGACGGTTTTGATCCGAAAGGCAATGTAAAGGTCGTTGCTGCAACCAACAGGATTGACCTGCTTGATCCTGCTCTCCTCAGGCCTGGCAGGTTTGATCGGTCTATAGAAGTCCCACTCCCTGACGAGAAAGGAAGGACTGAAATCCTTAAAATTCACACCCGCAAGATGAACCTTGCAGATGATGTGGACTTTGAGAAACTCGCAAAAGTCATGACAGGCATGAGCGGGGCAGAAATCAGCGTTATCGTCAAAGAAGCCGGAATTTTTGTGCTCCGCAGGCGCGGTAAACAGATCACCATGGCTGATTTCCTGAAAGCACACGAAAAGGTCGTAAATACCGAAGAACCCTCAATTCCTCAGGCTATGTTCGTATAAATCTGTCCTGACAGACAAACCGACAACCAAACCGACAGCCAAAACTTGAGAAACTGGAACCGGATTACAAACCGTATTACTATTAAGTTTAGGAAAGCTTTCAGGAATATTTTTTTAAGCTTGCCGGATAGATAATACTCTTCCGGCAGTTCCTCTATTTTTTTAAAACTCAGACGAAAGATTTATATTTTATAAATTACTTGAAGATATGCTGGCTGAGAGGCAAAGCATAACAAAATTACAAACTGCTCCGATAGTGTAGCTCGGCCAATCATTCAGGACTCTCACTCCTGCGACTGGGGTTCAAATCCCCATCGGAGCACTTTTCCTTTTTTACAATTTTTTTGCCAATCTGTGAAATATAAAGCTGGTAATTTCTTAGATGGTTCATCTTTACAATTTTTTTGCCAATTTATGAGATATAAAGCTGGTAATTTCTTAGATGGTTCATCTTTATTCGATTGATGTTTTAAAACACCTGAAAGTCAGCAATTTCTTTAAAGTCCATATTGAGTCCACAATTCCTGCCTCTCTTGAGTGTATTTTTACATTCCACTCCTTTTTCATCCTTGTACCTTAATCCTACATGACCTCTATAGAAGTCAAAATACATGCAATATGACCTCATTTGAGATTCTAACCATTCTTTCGCTTTTGAAAACCCTATTGTTTTTCTTGAAACTCTGTTGTTATCCTGCCTAAGAGTCAGGTTTTGTGTTTCAAGTAAAGTTGTTGATATTTCGCTTTGTTCAATGTTTTTTCCAGAGAGAATCTTCTTCTCGACTTTCTTAAGTATCCCATTTATTCTTATTTTGACTACCTGTGCATCTGTGACAAAAAGAAGGGTTTTATCAGAAAGATGTTTTTTAACTGACTCAACTAACTTATCTGCAACGTACTGTTTTCTGGGTCCTATTGCAAACTCAAGTATTAGCCTACATTCCGATAACAAATGTCATCAATGTTAATATTTTTTATATGTAAACGTTCATTATATATTAACAAAGAGGAGGAACATGAACGTGAGTTTTTTGGAAAAAATGGACGTTTTCTGGTATCAATTAGGCAAAGGAATTAAATTATCAGTATATATATTTTTGATATTAGTTATAGTGTGGGGATTGACTAAAATAATGCAAACCTTGCCATAGTTATAAACACTTGAGCTACAATCACACAGTTTCAAAAGAAATCCCCTATTGTTTAGCAAAGTTTCTATAGAGGGACAGTCAATAATTATTTAATAAATATTAAAAATTACCAGATTCGTTTGTTCGACTAGATTTAAGAGCTACTTTAATTGCAGTTATGAGAAATGTTAGAGAGTCAGTCACTTATAAATATAGCTAAGCAAAAATCAGTAAATTTGTGAGAAGGGGGAGTAATTTTACTTTAAAAAAATCAGTTACGTATATTTATGGGGGAGTCAGGGCATAGTTATTCTTTATAAATATTTACAAATGTAAGTATGTTTTGTACAATTATAAAATATCAGCATGTAATTTAAGAGAGTTAACTGTGAATATATAAAAAATTATAGGAAAATATATATATAAGAAAAATATAAGAGAATTTGAGGGTGTATATTTTATAGCTTAATATATAGTGCTACATAAACAGCACACATTAGCAAAAGGGGGATGAATAATTCATACTCAGGTAAAGAAACTGGCCGCTCTGAAATGGTTACCAAAATAAGGGTACATACAGAGTTTTCAATCTCTAGCTTAGAGAAAATGCTGTATTAAGTTAACACTTTCAATATTTTGTCATAACTGAAGACAGATGAATAATCTTGTTATTCAGCGGACTTTAACCTGACAAACAACCTGGAAACACAGCAGGTTCTCTTGGTTATTTTTATGAACCTAAGATAAGGTAGGTAATCTTTCGCTGGCAGGACAGAATTATCCGGCTGGGATTTATGAAAGTAAGAAGATCTGTACTTGTGAAAGTGAGGGAATGTCGTGAAAATTAATCCAAGAGTCATATATCTGTCAATAGTTTTTATATTTCTTATGATTATGATATCAAACGTAGCAGTAGCTGATGACCTAGAATCCGATAAGTTAACAAAAGTAGCGTCCAGTGTTACGTCCGACTCAAATCCGGTTTGGTCACCGGATGGGAAGGAAATTTTGTTCTCACGGGAATACGGACTTTATAAAGTGTTTTCAGATGGCACAGGAGAAAAGAAACTCACCTCTACAATGGGAAAGAATTTTACATCCGATTACGCTTGGTCTCCAGATGGATATAAAATTTCATATATTGAAAACAGATATGATGACGCTGCGGGACCCAGGAGTGATTTATGGATAATGAATTCAGACGGGACAGAAAGAATCCAATTGCTTGATACCATTTGGTACAGATATTATTATATATACACCTGGTTCCCTACAGGTTCAAAAATACTCTACTCTGAGATTTATGAAGAGATTGGGGGCTCCTATTGGGAAATGGATTCTGATGGATCTGATAAACATAACCTTGGGAACATGGGTATTGCTGACAGTATCGCCCTGTCTCCCGATGCGTCAAAAATAGCAATTTGTGCACATGGACCAGCTGACATAGACTACTATATTGACATTGGAAAAGTAGGTAAAGATTTGACCAGCTTCCGGCCGGGATTAATTAGTCATCAAACTCAGTCCAAACAGTCACAGATATGGTCCCCAGATGGTTCAAAA
This sequence comes from Methanosarcina sp. Kolksee, assembly GCF_000969945.1. NCBI lineage: Archaea > Methanobacteriati > Methanobacteriota > Methanomicrobia > Methanosarcinales > Methanosarcinaceae > Methanosarcina > Methanosarcina sp. Kolksee. The sequence goes on along the minus strand of NZ_CP009524.1, from coordinate 4,039,750 downwards.
ATAGTATACTATGCCGGGAAAAATGAGTCATATTATGAAGACGAAAACTCGGAAATATATACTATGAAAGCTGACGGCACCGGAAAAACTCAACTCACCTCAGATTTGGCAAATGATAATTCCCCTATGTTTTCACCTGATGGAAGTAAAATTGTATATGTGTCAGATAAAGCCGGAAGTAAAGATATATGGGTTATGAATGCTGATGGAAAAAACAAAGTGCAGTTAACGTCAAATTCAGCGTCGGATTCATTTCCGGTATGGAGCCCAGACGGCAAAAAAATTGCTTTTTGGTCTGATAGGGAAGGAAACAACGGTATATATATTCTGACTCTAAAAACCGAAAACCCACCTGTTGCTGCTTTCTTTGCATCCCAAACTTCAGGAAACCCTCCTCTGAAAGTCAGTTTTACGGATCAGAGTACAGGCACACCAATTTCATGGAAATGGAGTTTTGGAGATGGAAATGTTTCAACACTCCAAAACACTGTACACGTATATAATAAAGAAGGAAAATATACGGTCAGCTTAACAGTAAAGAATGAAGCTGGAACAAACACGAAAACAATAAAGAACTATATAACTGTAAAAACAGTTTATTTAAAACCGATTACTGCGTTTTCAGCCTCTCCAAATTCAGGAAAAGTCCCGTTGACTGTAAGATTTACTGACAAAAGTATAGGATCGCCTACTTCATGGAAATGGAGTTTTGGAGACGGAAAAACTTCAACAGCCCAGAATCCAGAACATCAGTATTTACAGGAAGGAAAATATAAAGTTACACTTACAGTAACCAACGCTGCAGGCAGCAGTACTATAACGAAGACAAATTACATAACAGTGACAACAAATACAAGACCTGGAATATTCTGAAAGCAAATAAACGCTTAAATTGAAAAAGTCAAGTAAAGGGTAGTGGGGAAATTATTAATGGCTCTTCGTCATTTCCTATGGATAAGATGACTTTCAATTCAAGATCGCATTGGTTTTTATAAACACATTGTGAAAATGACTCAGTACCAAAATCTAGTGATGAATGTAAAATTCAAAATCACTAGATTTTGTAATTGGTCACAATCCTTGTAATACAACTTAGGGATTGACGTCTTTAGATACCGAATATTGATTTTAGTGAAAACCGAATTTTTCTTGCTAATTCAGATTTTCAATCAAAAAATGCAAAAATCACTGGATTTTGGACCAGAGTCGTGAAAATATCCACACATAAAAACAAGAGCCATTTTGAGTTTTTGTATTGAAAAGCATTTTTTCCAGGCTTTGATACGACTAAATATTCACATTCTTGTATCCTCTTCAAATTCAATGGAGAATTTTCCAACTCGAAAAGTGTGCAACAATTTTTATACATTTATAAAGTTAAATGCATCGCATGACGTTGTTTTTCAGACTTGGATATATTCTTAAATTTTCAGTAAATACATAAAATTTACTTTTACTCATACAATTTGGGAGGATACTAATTCTTCTATTTTTAAGAATATTCCGATATTAAAATAAATACCAGACCTTTTAAACTCAGAAGTATTTTATAATTGGACACCGATCTCTATAAGGGTCTTATGTTCTGTAATAAAGTTTAACACCTGCATATCAACCACAAAAATATAGTTACTCAACAGGTATTTACTTTAATTCTCTGGGATGAAAAGTCTGAAAACCCAGGTAATTTTGTTACAGAAAGTTATACCCATTAATAATGAAAGAATAACTTTGAAAAGGAGTGTGAATAGGTGGAAAAAAAAAGCCAGAAGCCCTTAAGAAACACGGTTTCTGAACTGTTATGTGTAATCTGCACATTATTTTTATTAGTATCTCTGTTTTCATTTAACGCTTTAGCTGAAGACTCAAATGATAAGATCTCAGCGAGTTTATCTTCTAAACTTGCTGAAACTTCAGCGACGGAAAAAGTCCCAGTAATTATAATGCTACCAGATCAGCAGATCTCATTTACTGCTGCTGGAAAAGAGAAAATCGAGAGTAAACAGAAAGATCTCATAACGTTTCTCGAGACTGAGAAATCCAAAAACAATGTAAAAGATATAAAACCCATGTCAATTATTAATGCTGTAGCAGCCAGTGTAACCCCTGACGTTTTAGCGTCTCTTACCGAAAGATCCGATGTTTCAACTGTCGAGCTTGATGCAATTTACTCCATAGGACAATCCGAAACTTCCTCTGTAGAAACAGAGGCATCGACTGCCCAGGAGAGTACGGCATGGGGAGTTGACAAAATTGGAGCGCCTGCTGTCTGGCAGCAGGGTATAACTGGGAAAGGAATAACTGTTGCTGTCGTGGATACGGGAGTCGATGCGACACACCCCGATCTTGATGACCTTGACGACAATCCCAGTACAACCGATCCGAAAGTTATCGGTTGGGTCGACTATGTAAACTCAGAGTCGTCTCCTTATGACGATCACGGGCATGGCACTCACGTATCAGGAACTATTTCAGGAACCGGAGCTAATGGCATACAAACCGGAGTTGCACCAGGCACAAATTTGATTGTAGCAAAAGTATTCGATGCAAGCGGTTCTGGATATTTATCTGACTGTATTCTTGGCTTTGAGTGGGCGGTTACTAATAATGCCCGTATTATAAGTTTCAGTGGTGGATCATCAGTACACAGCACAGCATTTGCAGATACAATAAACAATGTTGTAGCAGCAGGTGTAATTCCTGTTGTAGCGGCTGGCAACAGCGGACCTGCATCTAGCACAATTAATTGCCCTGGTGATGAACTCAATTCATGCACTGTCGGTGCAACAGATTCCTCCGATGTAATAGCGTATTTCAGCAGCAGGGGCCCCGTTACTCTGAATGACCAGACATACATTAAACCTGATGTATCTGCACCCGGTGTAGATGTCACTTCAACACTTCCAGGCGGCGGATATGCGGACTGGTCAGGAACTTCCATGGCAACACCACACGTTTCCGGTACTGCAGCATTAATTCTTGAAGAGAACCCAACTATGAAGCCGGCTGCTGTAAAGGAGAAGTTAGAAGATACGTCATTAGACCTTGGATCATCAGGAAAGGATAACAATTATGGTTCAGGCCGGATCAATGCATATGATGCAGTATTTGGCGGAATGCCTGTAGCAAGCTTTACTGCGAAGCCTACCTCAGGAAAAGTCCCATTGACAGTTGCCTTTACTGACACCAGCACAGGAACACCTACCAAATGGAAATGGACCTTTGGAGACGGAAAAACTTCAACAGTCCAGAATCCAAAGTATAAATATTCCAAAATAGGTAACTATACTGTGACTCTAACAGCAACAAATACTGCAGGCAGTAACACGGTAACAAAAACAGATTACATAGTAGTAGTCTCAAAACCCACTGCTTCGTTCTCTGCATCCCCTACCTCAGGAAAAGCAACATTAACAGTTAAATTTACAGATAAGAGTTCCGGAAACCCCACTTCATACAAATGGAGTTTTGGAGATGGAGCAATTTCAAGAGAAAAGAATCCAACCCATCAGTATTCACAGGCAGGAAACTATAAGATTACACTTACAGTAAGCAATGCAGCAGGCAGCAGTACTATATCGAAGACAAATTTCATAAAAGTGACAACAAACACAAGACCGGGAATATACGCCGAAAGTCAGTAAACCATTATAAACTCTTTAATTGAAAAAGAGAAAAAATAATGGATAAAGGGAGTGGGGAAATTATTTTATCAAATCTGACAACAAGATTATCTTATCTTGTATAACCAATTTGAAAACTGACTTTCTCTTTTGCGATTTTGAGAAACCTATCTTATTATCTGGTTTTTAGTTGTCCGTGAGCTATTGATTTAATTGGAAAAACAGGGCATATTCTTCATATTATGAAAAACATAGATTGATGCTTACACATTTTAGACTTTTACAATTATATTAGTACACTTACGGTTTCAATAACTCACTCTCGCAAACTAATTCACATATTAAGTTTAGTGTAGCATCAATTTTCAAGGATTCAATGCTTACAAATAATTGCAATTGATTTGAAACGACATTTTACTGTTTACGCAACACCAGGATGTTTCGGATTTTCGTACTATAGACTCTCATTGTGCCTGAACCCTGCCCTGTACAACCTAAGCCTGTACAGCCAAAGAATCTTCTAAGAAAATTTGTTGATCACCGAACCTGATAAGATCACCGATGTCGGACTACACAATTTGAAAGCCCGATTATCTCCACGATATCGCTGTTGTCTGGAGAATGAATTATCATCTGTCCTTTCTTAAGATAGGGAATTCTCCGCTCGTATTCTTTCGGAACTTTTAGAGATGTAATAGCTGCGTCATTATTGAGGTTAAGGATCAGTTTCGTATTAATCTGCTTGAAAACCGTATCATCGATGTCCTGAGGGTCCTGGGTTATCAAGAAAAGGCCCAGTCCTTCTTTTCGGCCCTGGCGGGCTGCATCTGCAAAGCGTGAAATAATAAGGCGAGAATGTTCCCCATTTGCATTTGAGAGATATCGATGAGCCTCATCCAGTGCAAGAATGATTGGAGTTTCTTTAATAGCTTCCTTTCCCGTTGTACTTAATTTGTTGTCCACGATCAAGCTCATGATTGTGAGTACTATAAGGTCACGGATTCTCGGAGCACTTATATATTCAGTTGGGAAAACCGAAATCTGCCCCGGCTTGAAGATCTTATCCACAAGGTCAGTGATTGAAGTCGCATCCCGGTCAAAAACCTTCGAGAAGAAGTGACTTCTTACTCTTCTTACAATCCCATCGTATGAGGACTCGTGAAGCTTCCCGCTGTCAACATAGTAGGAACGGGTACCTTCATTATCAATATGGTTGATGAAATTCAGGTAAGTATGAGGTACACTTGACTTGAAGAAATCTCCAAGAAGCACTTCAAGCCCGATATACTGGAGTTCTGACATTCCGGTTGCTGCAATAAGCCAGGAATTGTGTTCTACAAGTGAAAAAGGAATTGTAAATTCAATCTGCTCGGCTCTGGATTTATCTCCGGGATATCTTTGCCCATCGACTTTTGCCACGAAAGCCTTTGTAGAGAGAACCCGGCCATAAGTTACATTTTCGGATTCAAACCGAAATTTATCGCCCTCAGTGAGGTTTTCGTTGTCCTCAAAAAGCTGGGAATACTCATCCTGAGGGTCCATAATTACCAGGCAAGGATTTTTCCGCGCCTTGTCAGGAGAACCCCGCAGCCTGTACCTGTTGCTTTCATTCATGAACTGGCGGAGGATATTCTTAGAAAGGAAAGTTTTTCCTGTACCTGTGCTCCCGCAAATAAGCATATGCCTGAAAATAAGGGGATCACCCATGGAATAGTCGTTTCTCAGGTAATATGCAACCGTTTCGGGCTCGGAATTGGTTTTTAAAAGCTCGCCCCCTACACTCAGGTGGCCGATAAAGATCCCGTTTTCGGGAATGTTAAGCCCTGTCTGGACTTCAAGCCTGTCAGTAACCGGCAGGATAGGAGTGTTAGGGTGAGGAATCCGGTCTGCCATCCGCCGGGTGAGTTTACCTTCGGCTTTTCGGTAGAGAATACAGAGCGGATCAAGACAGGCAAGGAACTTGTAATCGTCTTCATTTACAGGGTTTCCACGGGCACTGAGCATGCGCCTTGAATGAATTTCAGTTGCATCGTCTACAACAAACTCCTGCCTGTACTGGAGTTTTCCCACCCTGGCAAAGAGTTTTTCTCCGTTTTCATAAGGCACAACAACGTATGTTCCCAGCCTTATCTCATCCCGTCGAGCTGATGTAATGTAACCGGTGATTACAGCTCCTGAAGGGGTTAATTCAAGGGGCTCTATGCCTGTAGTGACAATCCCGAAAGCTTCTGAAACCGGAGAAGCCTTCAGTACATTATCATCACACCCTGCAAAGCCTTCAAAAGGAAAATTTCCCTTTACGGAACTCCCGAGAACTTCGGATTCAAGAGAGAGATCTGAAATAGACAGAGAAGCAGTCTTAGATACAGGAGCAGTTCTGGGTAGAGAGGAAGATTCAAAAATTGCTTCGGCAGGGTCTGAAAAAATGTTGGATTTACTATCAGATTCAGTGCGGGGTTCAGTACCGTGTTCAATGCCAGATTCAGTACCTGATTTAATGTCGGATTCAGTACCGTGTTCAATGCCAAATTCAGTATCGGATTTAATGTCGGATTCAACACCGTATTCAATACCGGATTTGGGTGGGATAAAATCGGGTACATCCTCCAGACAATCTTTCCTCAAATCCTCGGATAAGGGAATTTGCAGTATTTCCTCAGTATCAGGTGTGAGTATAGAGGTGACCTGATTAGAGGTGACCAGATCGGGAGCGTCTTCAACGGAATTTGCTGTTTTGCTTATATTCCTGTTTTCAGGATTTATCTCATCAAGATTTTCATTTCTTGGCTCAGCGGGAATTTCATTTCTTGGCTCAGCAAGACTTTCATTTCTTGGCTCAGCAAGACTTTCATTTCTTGACTCAGCAGGAATTTCATTTCTTGGCTCAGCAAGACTTTCATTTCTTAGCTCAGCAGGGCTTTCCTTTGAACCTGCATTTTCTTTCGTTCCTGAATTGGCAGGAGCTGACTCCTTTTTTGGTTTGTAAGAGTTAAAAGTAAAAATGTCGACATTTTCATATTTCATTCAATCTTACCCCACCGAGTGTCATTGTAAGTAGTATCGGGATTCATATTTTCAAAGAATTTATCAATCTCTTCCCTCTCTACTTTCCTGATTTTTGCCAGATGGTCTGCTTTTGTGAGGGTAAGAGGAAAACCATACAAAGAAAGGTCAAAGAGCACTTTTTTGGTCATTTGCATACGGAGAAAATCGTCTTTAACAAGCCCATATGGGGCTTCTACCTTGAAGACCACATCTTTGTAGGGTACATAAAGCATGAAAAAACAAAGAGCATAATCTTCAGGCGGGAAATAGTGCCTGAGTTTCTGCTGGAGAGGGTCTGCGGCTGCAAGGGGTGAAGTCCCGTTAAGCAATTTTTCGTAAAACCTGTTGGGCTGCAAAAACCAGTTCGTGTAAGTAATGTAATCATTTTTGGAGCCGTTGTGCTTGCCGTTCTTCCCGTTATTGTTCGAATTTCGTCCCCCGTGTCCTGAAGCTTTGTTAACTTTTTCCAGGGAGAGCAGGTTCTTGAAAAACTGCGAATCCAGCATCCAGGGCAGATCGAGAGCGTTTCCTTTTTTCCGGACGCTGTCCATAATCTGCATGTCAATTGGATTTTTCACAAACCCAATCACAGGCTTCCGATTTTTCAAGAAATGGTCCATTATATCAATGTAATTCTGGAGAATTTTTCGGGCATCGGTGTTCTGCCGGACCCTTACGTCCTCGTCGTCCAGCACCATCCAGTACATTAGCTGTTTTGGATAAATCGGCCCGTCCATTATGAAAAAGCTCTCGGGCTTTATCCTGTCTTTCATGAAAAGAATATGTTCGGATTCTGCCAGGTACATGGCAAAACTGTGCACCATGTCAGAAGCTTTTCTTTTTAACTCGTCAGGCGCGATTGTAACCAGTTTTGCCCTTCCAAATCCTTCATCGAAGGTTTCCCAGATTGCGCTACCCTGCATGGATACCCTCTGGGAAGAAGAATAAGCGGCGCATACGATTGTTCGGAATCTCTGGATATCAAGATTAGTAGGCGTTGAAGCCAGCCCACAGTGGCAGAAATCTACAAAAAGCCCGCTGTCATAAGTCCTTGGGTTGGTACTTCCGCTGTCGCAGGCATAAGTAAGAGGATACGGGTCTTCACCCTGTGCCATCAGTTGAGTCCTTACAATTCCCCGAAAGAGCCTGTCTATAGCTTTAAGAATGACCTTCCCATCGAGACTCAGCTCCTCAAGCAGAGAATAGATATCTGAAGCTGTTTTTACCTCCTCAGACTCAAACGAGCAGTCAATCTTTTTTGCAAGCTCCGAGATTTTATGCATATGCACGGGCTCAAGGGTCATGGATAAAAGATACTTTGAGGAGTCATATATATTTATTGAATGGAAAGGGGAAAAGAAGATTCTTTATTGGAAAATGAGTGATGGAATATACAACTTTTTTCCATGAGAATCTTCTCAAGTGATAGAGAAAGTTTAAGAAAGTCTAATCAATGTTTCCATTTAATTAATAAAAAATGTGTATATGGGACACAATGCCAAAGTCCAGTGATAACCATAAAATCAAAAATCACTAGATTTGAAAATGGTCACAATCCTTGAACGTTATCTATTGATTGATTCTGGAAGATCTTGAATATTTAGTTTGATTGAAGTCTGAATTCTTCCTGGAAATTAAGGATTTTAATCAAAAAATGCAAAAAGCACTAGATTTGGGAACTGAGTAGGACATAGTATTACTTTATTACAAAAAGTGTAAGGTGGTCTTGTGACCGGTCTGGAAAATCCGTACTTAAGCGTCACTGTTGCTATTTCAGGCGTCATCATTAGTATCATTGCCCTACATTACAATCGTAAACAAACTTTTGCTGCAGAAAAAAGCATAAGTATCGCTCAGGAAGGTCTGAAAAATGGGTTTATTGAGCAGCTTCGTGGAGCTGTAGATCAATTGGGAAATGAAAAATTAGAGATTCGCTTAGGTGGAATATATGCACTTGAGAGAATCTCAAATGAATCTGAAAAAGACTACTGGCCAATCATGGAGATTCTGACCGCTTACGTCAGAATGAATTCAATTATTGACAAGGACGGAAATAAACTCAACAGTGAGTATATATCTGCAGATGCTCGAACTGACAAACGTATAAGATATTCAGAATGTGATGAGGACGATCCAATAGTTGAACTCCTGTCTATCGATGTTCAAGCAATACTTACTATTCTTGGAAAACATAAGCGTGTGTATAACAGTGAGGAGGCAAAGCACCTTAATCTAAGTTATACGTATTTGGGTAAAGCAGAACTCGAGGGAGCTCACCTTGAAGGAGTTAATCTTGAAGGGGCACACCTCATTAAGGCCAATCTTAAGAGAGCTCACCTTGAAGGGACTAACCTCCATCGAGCTAATCTCTGTCACGCGGATCTTGACAAAGCGAACCTTGAAAGAGCTAATCTTAAATGGGCTCATATTCGAGGCAGCCTTATAGAGGCTAATCTTGATAGGGCGAACCTTGAAGGAGCTCGTCTGATGGTGGATCTCAAAGGAGCTAACCTTAAAAGAGCTAATCTTAAATGGACGCGCATTAAGCATTCTTTTTTTGATGGAGGAGCTAATCTTGAAGGAGCTGACCTCGAAGGAGCTCATCTTGAATGGACTTGTTTTGAAGGAGCTAACTTCAAAGAAGTAAACCTCGAAGAAGCTCAAATTATATATCCTGAATATTTATCTTTTGACCAACTTTCAAAAGTAAAAACACTTTACAATACGAAATTAGATGAATATTACATACCGTTAAAAAAGGAGTATCCTGCCCTTTTTGAAAATCCTCATAACAATAAATGATCAGATATTACAAACTTCTACTGGGATTTATTATTCCTACTGATCTCCTATATCTCCGGTAATCGCATCATATTCAATTACTATTTTTTCTGAATCAAGCTCTGAACATGAACAGCTTGTTTCTGTGTAACTTCATTAAGCTGTGTGGTCTGGTCATCTTTCCTGCCTAATTGACCGCTCATCAGGTCGATCTGCTTTTTTAGGTATTCAATATTACTTGCTACAGAACAATTGAGTTAGCATGAAATTACGGAACAAAACTGGTTCTCCATGCGCCTTTTTCTGCTCCTTCTCAAATTTAAGCCTTCGATGGCAATTCACCGATTAATTTAGCAACGGTTTTGAAAAATCAAAATCAAGACAACCCTACTGCCCGGGATAATGAGGAAAATCAATAGTCAAAAAGGGTAAGGTGAAAAGTACTTTCATTTCTTTGTTCCTGTTATTCCAGTAGTTCCGATCAGACTGACTTCCGAATGATAAAAACAAATTGAACTTACATTTTATCCATTAATTTTCAAAGTAGACTATATTATTGATCAGATTTTAAAATTCTTAAGCTATAACTTTCACTTACATTTTTCAAAAAATCAGATCACATTGAGTAATTTTATAGCATACGCTATTAGGTTCTTAAATTTTAATTTGAGATGAGTTATATTATAGTTAATCGAGTGCATAGCACTCGATTTCTTTCTTCATTGACCCATCTCAAACAATCCAGTAACACACTAACAGGAATAAAATTCAGCGACCTTAGTCCATATCTTACAACTTTTTTTATGTCTTCATTTATTAATGATTTTAGCTCATAAGCTGTAATTTCTAGAACTGACTTTAGCATATTTAGCACATTGTACATGATGCATTGAATAATAAAGAACAATACTCTTGCTACTGGAGATTTTGTACATGATCGTATCTTGAACTCGTTTTTCACTCTATACCCAGTTTCTATATTCCATCGTTTTCTATATTCTTCAGGAATCATCTTTTCAAATTTCTCAATTGATTCTGCTTTTTTGTTTGTAGCAAACAGAAGATACTTTTTCTTTTTATCATTATATATTGCCACAACATTGAAAGAAGGTCCTCCTTTCTGGAATCGATATTCAAAAATAGTCGAAGTATTCCCATACTCTTTTTGATGATTTTTAAGTTCTCTATTGATAACCTGAGTCGATTTAGCTGCTATAACAAAATTGACTTTAAGTTCATCCAACTTTGAAATTACATCTGTGTTAAAAAATTCTTTATCAAGGTATGTTGTTCCTGTTTTTACACCTATCGTTTTAAGTCTTTTGAATAAAGATTCGATTAAAAGAGAATAATTCTTGTTCAAACTATTGATGTCTATTACGTCAAGTGTTAAGTGAGAAGTTCCAATTATATCAAGAGTACAGAACGATTTACCCCATGAACTACCATTCTTTAGTTTTATTCCTCTAATACCAGGAGTATTTTTGTCTCCATAATACGAAATGTCATGAAAATCAATAGCTATATCATGAATATTGTTTTCAAGTTTCATCATCTTGAAAAGCTCAAGATTCATTTTTCTAAAAGAGGAAAGAATATCTTCAATTTTATTTTCTTTGATGTAATTGAAAATAGTATCTGCTGAAGGTATTCTTAAGTCAGGATTTTTTCTTTGCAAATCATTACTTGCAGATTCAAGAGAGTCTGTAGAGGATGTTGCGGCATGCAGCAATATGTTTAAAGTGTCCTGACATTCATAATTTGCAGATTCTGGCAAAGTTATTATATTATATTTGCTAATCAATTCAGAGGATACAGCCAGCAAGCTGGCTGTATCTGTGGTCATGGAATCGTTTTTTGTTGGCATTAAAAATAAATTCCATGATCTAATAAAACTTTTTTTCGGCTAATTCTAATTAGTTACTAATGTTCTAAATTCAGCATTCGGAACTTGGGTTATTCGGAACTACTGAATGATAGCTGGGTTATTTATAGAACCTCCAGTTGATAAAGAAACGCCGGATCCTGAATCGCAAGTAGGTGGTCTGTTTATTCAATTTAAAGATGGAGTTTCTGAGTCAGAAGTAAAATCCATTCTTCAAAACTATAACATGACTCGAACTATAGAATGGAATATGATACTAATCATACGGATGAAAGATATTACATAATGGTGGATAAAGATAATTGGAGTGACATCAGAGGTGAACTTGTTGAGATGAAGGAAGAGAAAAAAGATTGGACTATATCTTCTCCTCATGTTATCAGAAAAGGAGATTATTACGTTCTTTCGGTCTCTGAACAAGCAACCCGGAACAGAAAATTTCTTGCAATACTCAATAAATATAATACTGAAGTAAAAAGGTTTGTTTGGTGTAATATTTGTTTTCTTTATAGTGATGGTCCCCTAACGTATTGGATTCCGAGAGAAGATGCAATAAGGATAAAAAATGAGCTTGAACAAAAATAAAATATATATACTGTGCAGTTTGATTACCTTTATCCTCCAGATGACAACACAACCTAAGAAATCGTCTTCATTCCAGTCCGAATTTTGCTTTAATTAGAATCTGCTTCAGAACACATTTTGTTGTGATTGAAATAATAACAAAAAACGAGAGTTTTTTAGATATTTGTAAAAAGAATGGCCACTCAAAGGGCAATAATTCCTGAGTCAACGAAATTTAATGAAAAAAAACTAAAGATGAAGATCGAAATGTAAAATCCGGTGAAAAGAAAAATAGTGAAATCACCGGATTAACGTAGTCGAACTGAAAAATCAACAGCATCAGATCATTAACTGTATAAAACACGACTTTAATCCATAATCTTTGCTGCAATTGATTTTGTTTCTCAAGTGAATAAGTCCTATGGATTATGAAGCTTATCTCACTTAGTGTTTTATTAAAGTTATGTGATTTGAGCCTGTATTCTCACAATTATTTCTTTATTCTCATAATTAGAGCCTGTACTCTCGCAGTTATTATCTCACTTACTTGTAAGCAATTACACGGAACCTTTTCCCCTGATATCCATATCTCCAGAATTCGAGATGTAATGGACTGTTGCGGAAACGATCCTTTGTCACCTCTACTTTTGAAAAACCTGCTTTCAGCAACAGTTCTTGATCATATTGCGGTCGCTTATGCCGAATCATAGGCAGTTGCTCGAATCCATTGCCTGGGGAATTGTGCTGTTTCTTTTTCCGAGATTTCCCTTCCATGAAGAGATTAATCAGATCTGAGATTAATTTCAATACGTAGTAACGCAAAGAGGACTGATCCCGCCTGTAATCGCCGTCATAAATGACGATTTTACCACCCGCTTTCAGCAGATTTTTCCATCGAATGAAAGCTTTCTCCGGGTCATAGAGTGTCCAAACAACATCGTGTGATATTATGGCATCAAGGCTGTCTTCCTTCTCTTTATCCAAAAGCACGGCGTCGCCTTTATAAATTTTTGTATTTAACGCCTCCTTTTTGATATTGATCCTGGCACGCTCTACCATTCCCTCAGCACCATCAACAGATGTCACATTATGTTTTAGCCTGGCAAGCATAATTGTAAAAAATCCCGGTCCGCACCCGACATCAAGTACATGCAATGGTTTCTCACCAAGCACCAGCCGAAGTTCATCCTGCCAATGATTTACGTCTTTTTCATTACTTAGCTGTTTTTGGATCACCTGGTCATAACCCCCGGCATCGGCAGACCAGGCTTTTTCAATCTGTTCAAATACAGTCCCCAACATGCTTTTGACCTCTTACTTTGCTATAGTGATCAACTGCCACTCTATGCCTTCATAGCTCGTCGGTGCAACTGTCACGTTTTGCAAGCGAGTGTTATATACATATTGTTTGTTGGGATAGCACAGAGGAACAACAAGTGCCTTGTCATTGATCAGCTTAAATATCTGGTCATACTTTGCCTGACGCGTTGCCTCGTCCTGTGTTTTAATGACCTCGTCAAGATCTGTATTTAACTGAGGGTCATACCAGCATATGGACGTGCTACCCTCGGACTGATAAAACATGGAGCGCAAAAATCCGTGAGGATTCCATGAATCTTCATATGTGCGGTAAATAATCATGTCAAAATCGCGGTTTTTCCAGATTGCATCATAGTAGGCCGAAGTGTCCAGTTGCTCAAGCTGAATATCAATTCCGACCTCTTTGGCAGCCGCCTGAAGGTATTCACACATAGATTTCCAGCTTGCATACTCCTCAGACTGAAATACAAGCTTGAGGGACAGAGGCACACCGTTCTTATCAACGATCCCATCCCCATCACTGTCCGTATATCCCGATTCGGCCAGCAGCTCTTTTGCTTTTTCCGGGTTATAAGAGTATCCTTTACTGTTTTCATCAGTGACATATGGTACCGTATCAGGTAAAATGCCCTTTGCGGCAACAGCATCTCCTCCAAATATATTTTCCACGATGCTGTCTTTGTCTATTACGTAATTTAATGCAAGACGGACATTTTCATCCTGCAATACAGTATTTTCTTGATTTAGCATGAGGAAAAAGCCCAATGTGCCCTCAGTGTTTGTAACGGCAAGATTTTTTGATGACTCAATGATCGATTTGCTTTCGGAAGGCAGATCGGCCAGAGAAAGGTCAGCTTCTCCGCTTTGAAGCGCCATAATTCTTGATTCGCCGTCGGTAACTTTTCTGATGGTTATCTTATTAATATTCGGTTTCGTTCCGTAGTAATACGGATTGGGCACCATAACCACCTCTTCCTCAGGGACGTAACTTTCCACCATCCACTCACCTGTGCCGATCATTTTTACAAAGTTGCCGCTTTCATCAAACGAATTTTCAGATGCGATACGGAAAGGTCGTGGGTAGGTCAGTTCGATTAATACGGGATAGCAGTTTTCTTTAAATGTCAACCTGACCGTGTAGTCGTCTAATTTCTCCACATTTGTAAGTGGCGTGGAAAATCTCGTTGGGTCCCAGTGCTTTGCACTGTTCACCACGCTGTCCGCGTTAAAGCTGGTACCATCTGAATATTTGACATCTTTACGTAAGTAGAAAGTATACTGCGTTCCATTATCACTAATTTCCCATCTCTCAGCAAGTCCCGGTTCAATCACGCCACCTTTTCCGTATTTGACCAGCGGTTCGTACACCATTTCATAAAGGCACATTTCAGTGCTGGACTCTATCGGGCTGGCATCTTCCGGGTTCAGTTTGCCGGAGACCATAATTGTAATGGAATCTGACTGATTACTGACGGCCGTGGCGGTGGTATCTGAATAATCAGAAATTTCGTTCTGTGTATTGTTTGACGCTTGATTTGAGATGCATCCACTCATCAACAGCACCAGCGATAGTGCTGACGCGATAATTGCCCAGATATATTTTTTCTTCATTTTTCATTCTCCCTTTCTTTAATGGCTTATACGATTTGACATGCTACAAAATGACATGCTACAAAATGACCGCGTGCGACCTCCCTTAGCACTGGATCTTCATTTATGCAACGTTCTGTACAACAAGGACAGCGTGGAAAAAACCGACAACAGTGTTTTGAATCAGGTATAACTGTTGTATCAATTACGCTCTCCATCGTGCATTTTTTTCGTTCTGCAGGTACCTTTGCTGGTATACACGAAAACAGTAGGCTGGTGTATGGGTGAAGTGCGTTCTGCATCGAGTTCTGTTTTAAATCGATTTGCTCTACTATCTTACCCGCATACATAATGGCCATAATATCGCAGACATAAGGCACGCAGTTGAGGTCGTGGGTGATAAACAAGTAGGTTAAACCAAATTTATTTCGTAAATCATTAAGTAAAGTCAGAATTTGTTTGCGCAATGAATAATCAAGGCTGGAAACGGGCTCGTCGCAAACAACAAACTCCGGGTGAAGAACAAGCGCACGTGCAATATTGGCACGCTGGCGCTGCCCCCCGCTCAACTCCTTTGGATTCCTCTGAGCGTATAAGGCATCTAGACCGACCTGTTCCAGTATTGTCTCAATTTTTTCTAAGCACTCTTTTTTTGATACTTTCTCGCTGTTTTCAATAACCTCGGCAATACTTTCACCTACGGTATAGGACATATCAAAAACGCTGCTGCTATTTTGAAATATCATCTGGATATTACGTCGTAGTGGACGCATTTTTCTAAGGGAAATATTTGATATTGACCGTCCCCGAAACAGTGCCTGTCCTTCTGTCGGCGTTTCCAGTCCGGCCATCATTCGACCAAGCGTGCTTTTTCCGCTTCCGCTTTCCCCGATAAGTCCTACTGAACGTCCCTTCTGAATTTTGAGAGACACACCGTTTACAGCAGAAACCTGCTCTCCCTTATTTGTAAATAAATTTTGTTTTTCGTAGGATTTCCGTATGTTCAGGGTTTCCGCCAATACTTCCATGGCCAAACCTCTTAGAGTGCTGCCGCCAGTAATTGGCGTGTATACGTATGTTGCGGACTATAGAATATGTCGTCTACCGTGCCGCTTTCCACAATATGTCCGTCCTTCATAATACACACATTGTCTGCTATTTCTGCAACTACTCCCAGATCGTGCGTAATAAGCAGAATTGCAGTTCCGTCTCTCTTCCGCATCGAATCCAATTGATGCAGAATTTGAGCCTGAATCGTTACATCAAGAGCTGTCGTTGGCTCATCTGCAATGAGAAGCGGTGGGCGGAAAACGCTGGCGATGGCAATCATTACACGCTGACACATTCCTCCGCTCAGCATAAAAGGGTACTTTTTCATCAATTCCCCCGGCTGCGTCAGGCTGACTGCCAGAAGTTGATTTAGCGCAATGGTGCGAGCTTGATTTTTTGTTATTTTTTTGTGTATCAGGATTGCCTCCACCAACTGCTCTCCAACAGTTAATAACGGATTCAGCGAATCGATTGGATCCTGAAAGATAATGCCGGCATGGTTAGATATGTAAGCCCGCAGATATTTTTTAGGCATAGAGAGTATGTCCGTCCCCGCTAGGTAAATCTCACCACCTGAAATTACAGCATTTTTATCCTGGATACCCATTACCGCAAGTGCGACAGTAGATTTTCCACTGCCGCTTTCTCCAACAAGTGCGGTGATTTTCCCCATTCTTGCAACAAGGTTCAAGTCTACCACGGCGTGGATGTTTTGATCCGGCATAATGTATTCCAGAGAAAGGCCCCGAATATCCAACACCACATTTTCGCTCTGAATTGCCTGGTCATCTCTCTGATCAGTTTTGTATTGCATTTTTCAGTCCTTCCCCCAGAAGATTAAATGCCATAACTGTAATCATAATTGCAACTCCCGGATAAATCATCAGCTGCGGCTGTGTCTGCATAAATTCTTTGCTGTCGCTGAGCATAACACCCCACTCGGGCGTAGGCGGCTGCGCACCCAACCCGATAAAAGAAAATGATGCGATGGCCAGTATAATCGAACCAATTTCAAGTGTGGCCATTACAATAATTGACGGGGCGATATTGCGAAGTATGTGCCGGAAAATAATCTGACTGTGAGTACAGGCGGCTGCTTTTGCTGCAAGCATAAAGTCCTGCTGCTTTATCTGCATTGCCATACCACGTATTATTCTTGCATAAGGTGCCCACCACACGCTGGCCATGGCAATGATCATATTTTTCACACTTGGTTCCAGCATACCGGCAATAGCTAATGCCATCAGAAAAGTCGGAAGTGATAAAAATATGTCAATAGTCCGCATAATAAACGTGTCTATGCGACCGCCTGCATACCCAGAAAGGAGACCTATCGGAATACTAATTGCCATCATAAGGCCCAGCACGCACATGCTGTATATCAGTGACATCCGTGCTCCCCAAATCAGGCGGGATGCAATGCATCGCCCCAGATTGTCGGTGCCAAGCCAATATAAAGAGCTTGGGCCTTTTAAGCGCATTGACATATTTACCTTAAGCGGGTCATTTGGAGCGATTACAGATGCAGTTATGGCAATGATGATAATCAAAGCCACTATTACAAAACCGAAAACTGCTGCTTTTTGCGTAAGTATGCGATTTATAATGCCATCGGATGAATGAAACCATGCATTCGATCTCTTTATTGCTTGAGTTTTGACCTGCATCATATATCCCTCTTATCCATTTTTAAGACGCGGATCAATGATGCCGCATAAAATGTCTACAGCCATGTTAATTGATACCATAAAAACAGCCATAAACAGCACATATCCCTGGACTACTGGATAGTCTTTGAGCTTAACAGATTCGAGTGCCAGATTTCCAAGTCCGTTCCATGAAAATATTGATTCAATAATCGCAGATCCAGCTAACAAAGAGCCGAATCCGATTCCAAGCTTGTTGATTACAGGAAGTGTTGCGTTTTTTAGAGCATGTTTTGTTATAATTTTATATTCACTAACGCCTTTTGCTCTGGCTGCACGGATATATCCTTTGTTCAGTACTTCCTCCATATTTGTACGAATAAGTCGGACATAAATCCCACCACTGCATATGGACATCGTAAGAGCAGGTATTACTGGAAATTTCGTTGAACTTCCACCAAGCACTGATATTAGTCCAAGACGAGCGCCGAAAATATACAGCAGAATGAGTCCAAACCAGAATTCGGGCATTGATACACTCCAAAAACAGTATATCCTGGAAATCTTGTCGATCCAAGAGCCGGAAAACACCGCCGATAAAATTCCAAGAGTAAATGAAATTATAATTAAAAACAATAGTGATAGAAGTGCTAGCTGTAATGTTTTAGGAAAATATTGAAAGATCTCGTCAACCACTGGCCTGTCATTTGAATAAGAAAAGCCCAAATCACCTCTCATCGCATCTTTAAGCCAACTGGCATATTGGACGAGCACCGGCCTGTCAAATCCCATTTCGGTTCGTATTTCTTCAATCTGCTCATATGTTGGCCGGTCATATTTCTTTTCAGCTAGCGTACGTGCCGTGTCACCGGAAGACATGCTGCCAAGGACGAAGGTTATTAATGAAATAGCTAGCAGTACTGGAATCAGTGTGAATAACCGTTCTCCTATGCCTTTAAGCATTACTTCACCTTCCGTGACCAAGTGTTACTTGCCGTGTGAACTGCATATTATTTTTATAATTGTGTCCAATAAGGGCCTGTAAAAGCCGGGCTGCTTTATTAATTCGTCGAGGTGCCGACTTATACAACGCCTACATCTTTAAAAAAAGCACATTGTGGACTACAGACCAGTTGTTACTTTGCCTGCTGCATCTTTTTTGAATCCGCTCAGAAACTGTATAAACCGTAAATATTTTGCCCCAAGACGCAAATTAGTGTGTCCATTCTATTTTTCTCCTCCAACTAAAAACGGAGGATGCATACTGTTTCTATCCTGCTGCTGTTCATTGAGTACCCGTTCACCTACAGAAGTATCTGCAAATACCTTTGAAAATCCGAGTTTAAGCATTGTATCCAAATCCCACTGCGGTCTGACTTTATCACTCATAAACAGCTTTCGACTGAGTGCAGCGCCTTCGTCCTGGTCCTTGTGCTGGTGCATCGGGCGCCCGTATTTCATAAGGACCTCTTTCTCCTTTTTTTCATAGGCTATTTTCATATTCTCATCAAACAGGTGCAGATGCCAGCAGGCGTCAAAGATAAGAATCCTCCCGCCTGGTCTCAGGACGCGGTGCCATTCTTTATATGCTTTGGCGGGGTCATCAAGTGTCCATGTGAGATTACGACAAACTAACAGATCAAAAATATTGTCTGAAAATTCCAAATTCTGACAATCCATCGTCATTAGCTTTGCACTGGCACCTTCACGTGCAAGGTTAAGACGTGCAAATTCAATCATATTTTCGGTTAAGTCTATACCAGTAACATTATGTCCACCCTGCGATAAGACGATTGAAAAGAATCCCGGTCCGGTGCCAATATCGAGTATGTCAAGACAATCTTTGGAGGGAGCGTATTCCAGTACCAAATCAGACCATGCTTTTCTCTCAAAGCCATTTAATTCATCTTCAATTACTTCGCTGTAACCTTGCGCCTCTCCTTCCCAATAATTTTTAATGCGGATGTTTAAACTCATTTTTTGTTCCTCTAATGTATAATGTTTGACCAAGTTCGTGATGAGTTTTATAAAATTGCTATTATTAGACAGCCTCTTAACAAATATTTCAATTATTTCAGTTAACAACTCTAATAATTATTCAAGTAATTTTTAATGTTTTAACCAGCCTTGAATAGCATAATAATCAAAAATGTTACATTTATTATTAATTTTTATTATTAATTCTTTTTAATATAATTTGATATGATATATATATTGTTATTTGACTAACAAATGTTATCTTTCTTAAAAATAATACCATTATTGTCAATTATTATTACTATTTTTCTTTAATGGAAATTAATGTGTTATAAATATTGTTATTAATGTTAATTAATAAGTTATTTATAACCGTTTTTTAGCAGATGTATTCAAAATTTCGTTGAAGCAGATGTATTCAAAATTTCGTTGAAGCAGATGTATTCAAAATTTCGTTGAAGCAGATGTATTCAAAATTTCGTTGAAAAAATTTCGTTGAAATTGATTCTTCTCAAGTCAGCAATACTCAAGGAATACAGCCAAAAACGTATCAACTGATGACAAAATGAAGTTGTTAACAGAGAGATCACATGTCAAAAAAAACCGATATCGTCAAAGAGTATACTCGGATTGAGTCTAAGCGCGGGCTCTCTATTACGACAGGGGCGAACAGAATGAAACTGTTCGACAGCAGGGTGCTTGAGCTCGGCCGCGGAGAATACGGCAAGCTGTGGAGCGTCATCATTCTTGGCCTTCTCATCTCGTTCAGTTATATTGTCCAGGGGCTGCTCATTGCAGTCATACTCAACGGAGTGTTCGCTGGTGTACCGCTCCGTAAATCCGAACTATATTTTGCTGCTGTGGCGCTCCTCATCGTTCTGCGATGGGCTATGATCCGGGAAAATGATCATATCGCGGCCAAAACTGCCAGCAGTATCGCCATGTCTCTACGGCGGCGTATGTATCGTAAGTTGTACGAGCTTGGCCCCGGATGGGTCTCGACCCAGAAAAGTGGTGTCATACAGGCTACGCTGGTCGACGGAGCTGAAGCTCTGCAGAATTACTACGGGCGTTTCCTACCCCAGGTTATTGTGACTGTTGTCACCGGTATCTCGATTGTGGCGATACTGCTCCATGTCGATATAACCATTGGGCTGGTTATTGGTGCTATGATGGTTGCTGCCCTAATACAGCCAATTGCCATCTACAAGGGAGTCGGAAAGGGGATACGGATCTGGTTTGTCGCCATGCCTCGCCTGTTCGCGGAGTACGTCGATAACATCCAGGGCATTGTTACGTTGAAGTCTTTCAATGCCAGCCAGAAACAGGGTGAGATCCTTTACCAGCGGACGAATGACCTGTACGATGCGGAGATCGGCATTCTGCGGGATGAGATCCTGTGGAGCGTGCCTCCGGGGCTGGTAGCCGCAATCTGCAGT
The DNA here is from genome assembly GCF_000969945.1 of Methanosarcina sp. Kolksee. Taxonomy (NCBI): domain Archaea; kingdom Methanobacteriati; phylum Methanobacteriota; class Methanomicrobia; order Methanosarcinales; family Methanosarcinaceae; genus Methanosarcina; species Methanosarcina sp. Kolksee. Next base: position 4,018,830 of record NZ_CP009524.1, on the reverse strand, counting down.
ACCGTAGCCATCATTATCGGTGCCATCCGCATGGATGCAGGTGCCATATCCGCAGAAGGTCTGCTCTTCGTTCTGTTGCTGGTGAGAGAAGCGCTCCGCCCGATAACTGACTTGAGTCAGACTATACATTTCTCCTTTACCGGGATGGGAGCCGCCGAAGGCGTGCTGGACATCCTGGAAGCAGTTCCGCTCGCGGAAGCGTCAACCAGGACCCCTACCACTTCCCTTCCTCCCTCCTTTACCTTTGAAGGTGTCACCTTCAGATACCGGAAAACTGACTCTCCTGCGATCGACAACCTTTCTTTTTCGGTTGGGCCGGGAGATAAAGTAGCTCTGGTAGGCCGTTCCGGAAGCGGTAAAACGACAGTGACTGCTCTTCTAATGAGATTTTTCGACCCGCAAGCTGGTTTTGTCCGACTCGGCGGAGAAGATGTCCGGTGTATCCCAGCAGATGAATTACATGCTATGTACTCGATTGTGTCTCAGGATACGTTCCTGTTCCACGGCACTGTACGTGAAAATCTGTTGATGGCAAAGCCAACGGCCTCACAGGAAGAACTCGAACAGGCTGCCTGTGCCGCTGCAGCGCACAAGTTCATCACGGCTCTCCCCCAGGGCTACGATACCCTGATAGGTGAGAGGGGAGTACGGTTATCCGGAGGCGAACGCCAGCGCATTGCCATTGCCCGGGCTTTCCTGAAGGACGCGCCTATTCTCATTCTGGATGAGGCAACGTCCAGCGTGGATGTTGCCAATGAAGCTTTGATTCGCGAAGCAATAACCGGGTTAGCCAGTGACAGGACTACCCTGATCATCTCGCACCGCCTTTTGGCAGCTCGAGATGCTGACCGGATCTATGTGCTGGAAAAAGGTCATCTAGCTGAGGTGGGTACGCATTCGGAGCTGGTCGACTATAAAGGTAATTACAGTGCTCTGGTAAGGGCCGAAGAGGTATGCATATGAGCCACGAACACAGCACGCACTTCGATCTGCCTGTTGGACAGGTATTTCGAAAAGTGAGGGTTATTGACCTGCTGTTGACCAGCTATCATCTGGACCTCTGGAAAGTGCGAATTGCCAGCATCGTGATTCAGGTGCTTGGTATCCTGTCGGCAATCACCGGAGCATATCTTGTAGGGGCGGTAATTACTGGGGTTTCCGTTATCGACCTATGGCCGACAATCGGGTTGTTGCTCCTGTTTACTGTTACTCAATTTGGTCTTTCCAACCTCAATGGCTACTGGTCCCATGTCATCGCATTTCGGTCGCTGGCCGAGATTCGCAAGGCTCTGTACCGGAAACTGGACGAACTTGCCCCTGCATACGTAATCAAACAGCGTTCCGGTGACCTTGCCCGTTCCGCGCTCTCCGACGTCAACCTGCTGGAGCTATACATTGCTCACACACTGCCCGAGTTTTTACAGGCAATAGTAGTGACGCCTCTGGCACTAATTTCCATCGGACTTATCCACTGGAGCCTGATGATAACACTTGCCCCTTTTCTGATAGCCGCGGTAACGGTGCCCGACTGGTTCGCTCGCCGGGCAGAAATGCAGGGTAAAGCCCACAGGGAATCAGTGGGAGCAATGAGTGCAGACGTTATCGACTACATCCAGGGAATGAGGGAAGTTGTGGCTTTCGGGGCCGTAAAACTGTCAATGAACCGGCTCGATGTCAGCCAGCAGAAATACTCGGACACTTATGTGGCCTACGAAAGCCGCAGCGGCATGGAACGCGGGGCAGGCGATGCGCTGTTAGCAGGAGGGATGGTTGTCACCGTAGCGCTAGGAGGTTGGCTCTCGATCATGGGCTACATGGACGTTGCACTGTACCCTGTGGCAGCAGTTCTAACTGCAATGGCATTCTCGCCCGTCATGCACTTACTGAGCATCGCTAGACAGCTCAGCCAGACTGCTGCAGCGGCCGACCGGGTATTTGGAATCATGAATACTCAGCCTTCAGTCATCGATCTGGTTTCTTCCTCTCCCGAAGGGCCTATCATCCCGAAGGTCTGCTTTGAAGATACGCGATTTCGGTACGGTCCCGAATTACCCGAGGTACTGAAAGGTGTGAACCTTACGGTATCGCCAGGAGAGACAGTCGCGTTGGTCGGTCCATCGGGTGCGGGAAAGTCAACCTGCACTTATCTGTTACTCAGGCTATGGGACCCTGCTGAAGGCACGGTCAAGATTGGCGGGCACGACCTGCGTGAGTTCCCCCAGGAGTACCTCCGAGATATGATCGCCTATGTGCCTCAAGATGTCTACCTGTTCAACATGTCAGTGAGGGAAAATATCCGTATAGGAAAAAGCGAGGCTACCGATGCTGAAATTCGAGATGCAGCTCGTCGGGCGTTTGCTCTAGATTTCATCGAAGCTTTGCCTGATAAGTGGGAAACTGTACTGGGAGAGCGGGGTGCAACGCTTTCTGGCGGCCAGCGCCAGCGGATTGCGATAGCCAGGGCATTTCTGAAGAACGCCTCTATCCTGATCATGGACGAAGCAGTCTCCAGCCTGGATACCGAGTCAGAGGTCAATGTCCGAAGAGCGATCAAGGATATATCGGCAGGACGTACAACGCTGATCGTAGCACATAGGCCTTCGACGATTCGGTCTGCAGACCGGGTGATAATGCTAGCAAATGGGAAAGTCGAGGAGAGCGGCACATTTGACGAGCTTATCGCTGCTAAGGGCGCTTTCGGCCATCTAATGGCTGCACAGATACCCACATCTTAAGATAGCCATGGATCTCTCTAGCATCTTAGGATAGCCATGGATTTCTCTAGCATCTTAGAGTAAACATGGATTTCTCTGAACTGCAGTAGAATTTCTTTCATCTCTCCACTCACAATCTTGCCCAAGTACATGATGCTTATGCTGCTGCAGTTTGGCTTTTTAAGGTTAACAATTTAGCATCTGATCATCCGGCATCTCTTACATGTTCATATCAATCGAAAGAACAAAAAAGTGTGATATTTAATAAATTTCAATTTATTGTATTACAAAAGTTCTAACATGGACTATAAAGTGCTACTATTTAATAAACTATTAATACTTTAAAAAACGTATTGAGTAGAATATTGTTACTAAACAGTGTTACTGAATATTATTACTTAATGTTGTTACTGAATTGCCAATAAGTGTGATGCCGGATAATGCTTCCTCAAGATAAATCGTTGTTTTTTGATCTCTGTAGACCCACGAGTATTATGATGTATATCTTGCCCGAGAAACGGCGGGCATCTGTAGATTTCAATCAAATGGGATGTTTAATACGGCTTTTATATTATAATTTGAACTGGGATAATTTAGATATAATTTGATTATTAGTGGTCAAAATGAAATACAAATTAACAATATTTTCTATGTTTGCGGTCATGTTGATCGTTTTTTTGGTTTTTTCAGTTTCGGGCTGTATCACGAACGGCAGCACAGATGACCAGGCGAAGACAATTACTGTAACCGACATGGAAGGACGATCGGTGACATTAAAATATCCTGTGGAGCGCCTTGTACTGATGGACTCGACGTGCACAGCCGAATTTTCATCGGTCTATGGAGAGGGGTTTGATAGCAAAATCGTTGGTTGGGATAACTATCTCAGGGAGAATTCCGGCGACATGTATGAGAAATACGTGGAAAAATTCCCGGCAATGGACGAAATACCCAATGTAGGCTCCCTGGACGATAATACTTTTAATGCTGAAAAAGTGATAGCGTTGAATCCTGACGTCGTTATCATGCCCAACTGGGAATTCATGTGGAACGGAGAAGCTACAAAAGAGGCGCTGGCCAGGATGGATCAGGCCGGTGTTCCAGTAGTATTTTTAGACTTCTACATGGAACCCTTGGAAAATTCAACGAAGAGTATCCAGTTACTTGGGAAGATCACGGGCAAGGAACAGAGGGCTCAGGATATAGTTGATTATTATGAGGAAAAGGTCAACAGCGTATATTCCCGCCTGGAGAAAACACAGGGAAAGAAACCCACCGTTTACGTCGAATGTGCATATAACGGCCCGGATACTTACGGTATATCTTATGGGGACGTGGCATGGGGAGCCATCGTTAAGAAAGCGGGCGGAGACAACATTGCAGAACCGGTTTTACTCAACAAAAGTAAGGCTCTTAGTGCCGAGTATCTGGTCAACCAGAGTCCTGACATCATTATATTGACGGGAAGGAACTGGTCTACGCCCGGATCGCTCAGGATGGGCTACACTTTTACATCGAATGTAACGAAGAGCACGATGACGCCATTCGTCAACCGTCCAGGGTGGGATACGATCAATGCAGTAGAGAATCGGAAGGTCTACGGCATATATCACGGCTATTGCTCGGACGTATTTAACTTCGTTGCACTGGAAGCATTTGCTAAATGGTTCTACCCTGAAGAGTTCAAGGACGTGAACCCTGTTGATACGCTCAAGGAATTTCACAAAAAGTTCATGCCCATCGATTATAACGGCACGCTGGTGTACAGCTATTATTGATGGCAGGAGTTGAGAGAGAAAAAACTGGAGGAATTGGGTGCGTGGAAGGTTCACTATATTGACAATTCTGGCAAGCGTATTAGTTATCTTTACGGCCTTTACCATCCCGGGCTGTATCACGAACGGCAGCACAGATAACCAGGCGAAGACGATCACCGTTACGGATATGGAAGGACGATCGGTTACTTTGAAATCACCGGTAGAACGCATTGTCCTGATGGAATCATCGAAAACACATGAACTGGCCGCTATAGATGGAGCTGGAATTGTCGACAAGATCGTCGGATGGGACAACGACTTCAAGGACAATGCAGGCGACGGATACGTAAAGTTCGTAGAGAAATATCCAAAGCTGGCCGATATCCCAAATGTAGGCTCCCTCGATGACAATACATTCAGTGTTGAAAAGGTGATTGCGTTAAACCCCGATGTTGTCATCATGCATAACTGGGAATTTATGTGGAGCGGAGACGCTACGAAAGAAGCCCTGGCCAGGCTGGAACAGGCAGGCATCCCGGTGGTTTTTGTGGATTTCTACATGGACCCAATGGTCAACTCCACAAAAAGTATGCTGCTACTTGGTCAGATACTTGGTAAAGAACAAAGAGCAGAGAATATTGTCGACTTTTATGACCAACATGTAGACACGATTTATTCACGTCTGGAGGAGAATGGCGGACTGAAGAAGCCCAGTGTATATATAGAGACAGGATACAATGGCCCAGAAACATACGGGATAACCGAGGGAGATGTTGGATGGGGATCGATTGTAAAGAGAGCTGGCGGCGACAACATTGCTGAGACTTTATTAGGAAATACCAGCAAAGCGATTAGCCCTGAGTTCCTTGTCAACCAGAGCCCGAGTATCATAATATTGACCGGCCGGAACTGGTCAACACCAGGATCAATCAGGATGGGCTATACCTCCACTGCTGAAGATACTAAGAATACAATGGATGCGTATATTTCACGTTCCGGATGGAACACGATCAATGCCGTCAAAAACCACAATGTGTACGGCATTTATCATGGGTACTGCTTCAGCATCTATAATTTTGTGGCGCTGGAGACTTTTGCGAAATGGTTCTATCCTGAGGAGTTCAAGGATATCGATCCTAATGCTACTATTCGGGAGTACCATGAAAAGTTCATGCCTGTTGAATACAACGGGACGTTCATGTACAGCTATTATTAACAACTGCGGACTTGAGGAGTAGGGCTCAGGATGAACGTTAAAACAAAAGAAGCATACAAGAAAATTACCGGGAGAAAATATCTATATCTCCTCTCGATTTCGGTGGCAATCTTCCTCACTTTTATCCTCGACATTATGACAGGCCCCGCGTCTTTATCGGCAAACGAGGTCATTTCGACAATATTCTTCCCTGCCTATAGTGATAGATCGGTTCAGGTCATTGTTTGGACCTTCCGTCTACCCGTTGCCCTCATGGCGATCACGATCGGAATAGCTTTAGGCCTTGCCGGTGCGAACATGCAAACTATCCTCGATAACCCTCTGGCTAGCCCTTATACGCTTGGCATATCCGCAGCCGCCGGGTTTGGTGCCGCGCTGGCCATCGTGTTAGGCGTGGAAGTGCTGCCGTTCGCAGATACCTTATTCGTACCGGTCAACGCATTCGTGTTCTCGTTAATCAGCTGCATGGCAATATATGGCATTGCCAGGTTTAAGCGAGCCACCTCCGAAACCATCGTGCTTACCGGCATTGCCGTGTTGTTCCTGTTCGACTCTCTGCTTGCGCTCCTTGAATATACGGCAAACCCGGAGCAGGTCCAGGCTATAGTTTTCTGGCTCTTTGGCAGCCTGACCAAGACCACCTGGACTACTCTGGGCATCACTGTGGGAATCGTTTTGATGGTCATACCACTGCTAGCCATAGACGTCTGGAAGCTCACCGCTCTCAGGCTGGGCGACGATAAGGCAAAAAGCCTCGGAGTGAACGTTGAAAAGATGAGATTAAAAGGATTGATTCTGATTTCAATTCTTACGTCCACGGCAGTGGCATTCGTAGGCACCATAGGGTTCATTGGCCTCGTGGCACCGCATATAGCACGGATGCTCGTGGGGGAAGACCACCGATACTTTTTACCTTTTTCAGCGTTGTCCGGGGCGTTTATACTTTCCACCGCTTCGGTTCTCAGCAAAGCCGTTGTCCCAGGAATCATATTTCCCATAGGGATACTCACGTCACTGATTGGCATACCGTTTTTTGTCTGGCTCCTTCTATCTAAAAAGAGGGGATACTGGTGAAGCTGGAAATCAAAAACCTCAAGTTTGGATATAATTCCAATCCGGTATTAAAAAGCGTAAATATGGTTGCTGAGCCGATGGTCACTGCGATCATAGGCCCGAATGCGGTCGGAAAATCCACTTTGCTAAAATGCATATGCGGGATACTCAAGGCCGAAGGGTCGATAATATTCAATGGAAAAGACCTGAAGGCATATCGGAAGGATGAGGTCATAAAAAACATTAGCTACCTCCCCCAGGAATCCACTACAAGTACGGTTATGACGGTGCTAGAGGCGACAATGCTTGGAAAGATAAATTCGCTTGGCTGGAGGATAAAGGACGAGGACCTTTCTGCATCGATGGATACGCTTGAAAAGCTCGGGATCGAAGACCTGGCAATGAGGCCAATGAACGAGCTCAGCGGAGGGCAGAAGCAAATGGTGTCTATCGCTCAATCGATCATCCGAAAGCCCAAAGTGCTCCTCATGGACGAACCTACGAATTCACTTGACCTCCAGCGGCAGCTTGAGCTTTTTGATGTGATCCAGAACATTACGGAAGAGAATGGAATGACGACGATAGTGGCATTACATGACCTCAACCTGGCAGCCCGGTATGCGGGTAATGTCGTATTGATGAATGGAGGTAAAATCGTGGCTGCTGGAAGCCCGGCTTCCGTGATAACCGAAGCGATGATTCGAAAAGTCTACGGGGTCAATGCGAGAGTAACACTCGACGGTGAGGGTATCCCGCAAGTCATACCAATTAATTCGACGCGAAATTGCGGGATAAAAAAAGCCATAATGGGGTGATCATGATGGAATCAGGCAAGCTGGAACTCGACAGTACCAAGGAAGGAGTAAAGAAATACTGGGATTATGGGAGCAAGTTCTACGATACGGCGCCGGGTAACGGGGGGGTCGAGGAAAGTCAGATGTGGAGAAAGCTATTATCAGGAGCAATTGGTTCGAGCCCTAAAAATATCCTGGACGTCGGCAGTGGTACCGGAATAATCGCCATGTACCTGGCAGAGCTGGGCTATAGTGTGACTGCGGTAGACTTTAGCGAAGGAATGATGGATGTAGCCCGGAAGAAAGCCCTGGCAAAAGGAGCGAATATTCGGTTTATGGAAATGGACGTTGAAAACCTTAGCTTCGAAGACGAGACTTTTGATTGTATCACTGCCCGATACGTACTCTGGACTATGTCTCACCCGGAGAAGGCGGTAAAAGAATGGGCCAGAGTCGTGAAGCCAGGAGGCAGGGTTGTTATTATTGACGGCAAGTGGATCACAAAGGGTTTACTTCCCCGTATATCCGCATTTAATTACCACATTTATCGATTTATAAAATATGGAAAGAATCCCTTCACTTACGATTATAAGAAGGATGTCAATGTTTGCCTCCCCAATCCGCATGGGGTCGAGAGTGAGCAGGTTGTGGAGTATATGTCTAAGGCCGGTTTAGACGATATCGCTGTTACTGACTTGAAAATAATTCGGGATATACAGCGAAAGCGATTACCCTGGTATTTAAAATATGCCAATGATCACCCCATTTTTATGGCCCATGGTATCGCGGTTAAAAATAGGTAAGCTTCGAGGTATTGTATGTCAATAAATGAAAACAAGGTCAAGGAAGAGATCACGAAGCGATGGGACTATTCATCGCAGCACTACGATACATATCACGGCCACGGGGTAAAGAGCGAGGAAGAAGCAGCAGCCTGGAAGGCTCTTTTCAGGCAGGTAATCCCTGGGGAAAAGCTAAGCGTTCTTGATGTTGGCTGCGGTACGGGTGAAATGAGCAAGATGCTGGCGGATATGGGGCATAAGGTGACAGGTATCGACCTGTCCGAGAAAATGCTCTCGGTGGCAAAGTCTAAGTCTCCTGGCAGTATCAAATTCAGGATCGGCGATGCAGAGAATCCCCCATTCGACGAAGGAAAGTTCGATGCAGTCGTGACTCGCCATGTACTCTGGACGCTACCTAATCCTGAAAAAGCCCTTAAAAGCTGGCGAAATGTGCTGAAGCCAGGGGGAAAAGCAGTCATAATAGACGGCGTATGGGACGACGGCCGCCTGGAGACACACCTGAAAAGAAAGATCGGTGAGGCTATGATACATATAGTCGAAAAAAACGATATTTCCAAAGACAGTTATACTGCGGAAGTGAATGCTATACTGCCCAACGCGAAAGGGGTATCCCTGGATAAGGCCCGGGAATACATGGAAAAAGTCGGGTTTAAAGACGTGCGATCAATAGAGCTGAACGATCTGGTGCGAATTCAGAAAAAACACATGCCGCTCAGATATAAAATTGCCTATGAGTATGAATATTATGCAATCTATGGCCTGAAATGATATTCCAGGACAATTAAGTTGTGCTGATGTGAATATATCCTGTTGCTTACAGCGGTATGCGTCAGCACAACTTTGATCTCGGAAATTTGTTATCAGTCAATAGCTCCACGTTAAAGAAATTTACTGGTTAAAAAGCTGGTCTATAAACCATTCGGGGTCGAACTTTTGTAAATCTTCATAGCCCTGCCCTATCCCGAAAAATAGAATGGGCTTGCCTGTAATATAGGCAATGGATATTGCAGCTCCTCCTTTTGCATCCGCGTCGATTTTTGTCAGGATGGACCCATCGATTGGCACAGCATCGTTAAATTGCGCAGCTCTTTCAACGGCATCGTTTCCTGCTACGGCTTCATCTACAAAAATTATAAGGTCAGGAGTGCTTACCCTGCAGATCTTTTCCATCTGTGACATCAGGTTAAGGTTTGTATGCATTCTGCCTGCGGTATCGGAAAGCACAAAATCAATTTTATGGCCTCTTGCGTACTGCACGGCATCGTAAATAACTGCAGCAGGATCGGCACCAGGTTGATGTTTTATCATCTTTACTCCAAGCCGGTCTGCATGGATTCCAAGCTGGTCGATAGCACCTGCCCTGAAAGTATCTCCTGCAGCAAGGACTACCGAATAATCCGATTTGAGCAGCCTGTGCGTCATCTTTGCAATGGATGTCGTTTTTCCTGTCCCGTTAATTCCTACAAAGACAATATGGACAGGCTTTTCCTTGTCTCTTACGTACTCATCAAAATCAAAAGTATTCGCAGACACTACCTCAATGATGGCTTTTTTCAGGGCTTCCTCTACAATTTCTCCGGTATTGCTGCCAATGCGTTTTGTTGTGCCTGTGAGTTGCTTTTTCACTGATTCCACAATTGCCTCGGAAACCGAGAGGGCAAGGTCACTTTCAAGAAGCCCCATTTCAAGTTCCCACAGGGGCTCTTCCAGGTCTTTACTATCCAGATAGACTTCTCTATTAAGGACCAGGGCTTTTGCTTTCTTTGTAAGGCCTATATTTGAGAATTTTTTGAAAAAGCCCTTTTTTTCTTCAGTTACGTTTTCAGGTACGTTTTCTTCTTCAGTTTTGCTCTCGATCGCCTTTTTTCGGTTTTCCAGTTTTTTCCTGTACTCAGCCTTTTTTCTGTCCTCTATCCTGACAGGTGTAGTGGCAACTGTTACAGGTTCGGCTTCGTAACTTTCTTCTTCGATCAGCGTTTCAAGAGCTTCTTCCTCTGGAATGGGCTCAATGTCCTCTTCAAAGCCTTCTTCGGCCTCAGGTACAGGCTCAACCACAGGTTCGATATCTACTGCTTTATCGTCAATAGTTCTGCTGAGTACCTTTTTAAAATTTCCTAGTTTCTCTTTGAATTTGTTGAACACAGGATCCCATCCCAGGAAAACGAATAAAAAATAGTAGTTAAGTCAAAATAAAAAGTTCTTTATCAAATGCAGGATTTGAGTTAAATCCTTTTGTTTCTAAGCCAGGTTTTTAGGCCTGGCCGGATTCTTGAAGCTTTGCAGCTTCAGACTCCAGGGCCTGCATACCCTGTATATATTTAGTCAGTGAAGCACTCATCTGTTCGAGAATTTTCGTAAGCTGCTCTTTGCGGCGGTTCAGGGTCTCAATGGCCTCATCAGCGTTTTCTTCCGCACTAAAGCCGGCTCCAAGGTCCACAATAACCTTCTCTGCATTTTTTATTTCGGCGTGAACAAACGAGCCAAATCCAATCGGTACCATCGTTTCGGCAGTCCTGCCCTCAGCTGAAGCGGTTTTAAGCTCGTTGATGGTTATGACTGCCTGGTCGCAGCTTGTGATAGAAGTCTGGACCATGTTCATCTGCTGCCTTAAACCTTCGGCCTGCCTCTGGAACTCCTGATGCCTGGCTGCCAGATTCCTGAAATCTTCTTCACTGACATCTACCATATCCTTCACTCCTCAGCAATGCTTTCGATCTGGATCTGGCTTCTTTTAATACCATGCTTGCTTCCGAAGACAGAATAGACCTTATCAACCGCGTTCTTTTCATTCTGACTTTCGACTTGCTTTGTGAATTTTTCCCAGGAATTTCCTGCTTTAAATTTGCCTTTAACAATAAAACTCTTCATCTTGGTCACCACTCTCGCTGTAACTTTTTACGAAACAGGTGGATTAATATCACTCTAAGAACCCGAGGGCTTCCTCGATTCTCCCAAGTTCGGGGCCTGTAGTGTCTGAACCTGCCAGATAATTCTTTGAGTTCGCAAGCAGGCCTGAACCGAGCATCTGAGTCCCAAAGTTCGTAGTCCCTATATTTACCGGAAGCTCGAAGAGCTTTTCCAGAGTTTCTATTTCCGAAGATGTCACTTTCGGGTGCACCAGAAGCCCTTTGTTGGTGACAACCCCAGCCATCCCTACATTCTTTATTCCGGCAATTGTTCCCCTGTAAACTTCTACTTTGAGGGTACTGGCAATTGTCTCAATAGCCCTGTCTGGCAGTTCGGGGTGGACAAGGGCTGCGGAATCGTTTGCAAGCACGATGTTTCCAACTGCATTCAGCTTGCCCGGGAGGATCTCAGCCTCAACTCCGGTCAGTTCTTTCATCTCCCTGGAATCGGTCCCATATGAAAAAAGGAAACCGTTTGAGTTTCCTCTGGAAAGGGCTCCGATAACAACACTTCCGTTTACAAGAGTCTCAACGACCCTTGCATCCAGGGAATCCTCAAGTATGGCACAGGTTTCGGGCTTTGTTCCTGTAGGAACAAGAACGACATCTTCTGTGCAGGTTGCAAAGACACCGATCATTGGGGTGTCGTAAATATCCACTGTTCGAATCATATTCTTTGAAGCTTCGCGTCTTCTGATATATTTTACTGGGCGAGTTCTGCCTGTACCTCGCCATCTGCGAATTTTACAGCTCTGACCCGGATGGAGAGAGGAGGCTTTTCACAGCCTTTTTCCCAGAGGCGCTCATTAATTGATTTGTCCAGTTTGACCTTAACAGAATCAACTTTCATGTGCCTTACAAGAAAACCTCTTACTTCAGTAACTGATCTGTTTGCTCTTTTCCATGCAGGGACTTTCCTTGCTGCCCTGAGAGGGATAGTATATATCTGTTCTTTTACCATGTCGTCAGCCATTTTTTCCACCTTCCTCGCTTACTTTACATCCAGGCTTCTTCTTCTCCAGTGCCTGCGTCTGGGATGGCTCACGACCTTCCTGTTAGTTTTCACAATAACCCACACTGGAACGCGTGTGTTCTGTTTGTGCGCCTTTGCAAGACGTATCTTCTGTCCTTTCATGTTATGACTCAAGTGGATCACACCTGTTGACCTATAAATAACTTAATTTCGTTAATTTCCGGTTATATCCAATGATTATCTGATTGTGATTTTAACCCTTGCATAATCGAGGTTTTTTTTCTGCCAGTTAGGAGGCAGTTTTTAAAACCATATCCGGCAAATTCTATGAAAATCATATCCGGTAAATTCTATGAGGGTCCTGGTTAATCTGCAGCAGTATAAGGGTTGAATATAACTCGATTATTGTATAAATCTTTATTCCAGAATTTTTCCCCTTCCGGAAGACTTCCTGATTTTAAGGCATGCTCTCTTCAGGGCAGTTTTTCCTGGAAAGCACATGGGACTGAATATGGGAAGGAAATAGTTCCTTTATTTTCTCCTCACCGTCTCTTTGCCTGATTAACTCCCTGAGCTCGGTTTCGTAATCAGCTTTCTGAGTATTCTCACTCGGCCCTTCTTCAATTCTCAGATAACGCTCTACAAGAATACTCACGGTTTTTTTGCCATACCCCTTTAAAGGGCAGATATACTGAACCCCCAATCGATCTTCGATACTTCGTACCTGTGATATTGAGAGTACAGGAACTCTATCATCCCTTCTGGTTCCATCAGCAATGAGTTTAACTTCCGGGTCCGAAGCAAGAGTTTCTACGGCTTTTTCGTGGATATAATTTATAGCACTTTTCGGGAAACCGTTCTTTATTATTTCTTCGTAAGCCTTTTCAAGGATTTCCCATTCCAGGGAAAGAACCCTATGTGGGAACCCTAACCTTTTTGCGGTTTTTGCTGCCAGCTCACCATTTGGGAGCAAGCCGAAGCTGCAGGTTACGAGTTCTATTTCAAAAAACGGTTCCATCAAAAGGGCAGAGAGCGAACTATCCTTGCCTCCGCTAAACAGGACCGAAATTCTCATTGTTTTTAAACTCTGGTTATAGATGTCTTACGCTTTTTTGGCTGCATCTTCATAAGGAGTTTTTTAAGCTGTTCATCACTGATTTGAGACGGGAGCCTTCCACTCTGAGCAAGCGAGATCAGCTGCATTTCGAGCTGTTCCCCAAGAGCCGGTCTTGACATCTTTAAGGTTGTAAGGCGCTCTCTAGCTTCAGGGGTCAGGATCTGCCTCAGAATGGCCTGCTTCTGAGCTTCCATCTCAGCTTTTGCCTGTTCCTGCTGGTAAGCCGCCTGGATGTCCGGCTGCTGGTTCTGCGCCTGCTGTCTCTGAATTTCTGCAAGCCGTCTCTTTCGGATTTCGTCAAGTTCGTCATCCATTGTAGACATGGCAATCATCTAAAAAACCGGTTTTCCGGAGCAATCTGGATTAAGATTAATAATATCTGGGTTAAGATTAATAATATTTGAAAGGGAATCCTATGAATTTTTCAGGTCCCCTTCGGATGGAATTTTTCTCAGTATTTTGCAAGTCCAGGGATCTTCTCAATAAGTTCCTGCCTGAGCTCATTGGCTGCATTATCAAGCATAGAACGTCCCTTTGCAGATACCGTTCTTCCGTCCTTTACTTTTTGCAGGTAACCTGCAGCTTCAAGCTGCTGTACTGCCTTTCTGGCAATCGAACCACTGCCTTTTGCTTTGTGGTACGGCTGTGATCCATTGTCCTTCTTTCCACCGTATATTGATCTGAGCCTTTCAATTCCTACAGGCCCGTCAGTATAGATTTTCCTCAGGATTGCTGCGGTTCTGATATACCACCAGTCATCGTTGTTCGGAGGGAGGTCTTTGTGAACCCCGGTCTTTACGTTCTTTGCCCACTCAGGGGGAACGACTTTTTCATTTTCTTTAAGTATGCCTGCAACCTTCTCGATAAGTTCCATTGCAGGGACATCAAACACTGTTGTCATGCATGCCACCTTTTCTAAATTAGGTTGTCTTTGCAGATCCTGAGAGATAGTGCCGATTCTTCTCCCCTGGCTGCCAGAAATCTATTTTTTTCCCGAAACGAGGTAACTCATTCTCTTTCGAGAGGTCCTATCCGATCTTTATAGCTGGATTTATGGACTCTTATGGTTTGGGCTTTCATGCCCGATAAGCCGGTAATTGTGATTTTTAGTTTTAACTGGAAGGAGGTTGATATATTTATCAATTACTGTGTTCAGGTATTCATATACAATCGATCAGGTGATGTGTAGTATGAATAATTTCAAACTAAAAAACGATCTAATTGTATTGAGTTAACTTTTGTCAATTGACGCAAGTACGAACATCCAGCGTAATTACTTTCAAGCTATAAAAGCATTTTGTGAATTCATAGATAAATGCTTGATGAACTTATTCTGGAAGCTAAACAGGAGAGCTAAACCTTGTTTATTGATGAGATCGAGAGATACTCATGCGTCTTCGGTTAAGCGAGGAATCGTGACAAATTGCCTCCATTTCCACAACACCAGTCAAATATTTTACTAAACTGTGAGAAGAAACAGGGTATAAATTTCATTTAAATATTTCATTTAAATAGTCCAAAATTTGGCTCTTCGTCATCCTGTGGATAAGGCGATTTTCAATTCGAGGTCGCATTGGTTTTTATGTTACGAGTATATCCACACAAAACAACGAAGAGCCAAAAATTTAAGGCCGGTTTTTAATGCAAAATCGATAGCCTGCAGGCAAGAAAATTCCTTAACCAATGACCAATGAATTCTGATCTTATGTGTTTTTATATTGCTCGCATTGAGAATCTTTGAAATTGTTTCCTGATTTCTCGAAGATAAATCAGGTTTTCCTTCTTTGATACAATTCTCTTAATATATTTCGCAAGAAGTCTCTAAGTTCAGATTTCATGAAGATAACCAGGATTTTTTGGCTTCATGCATGCAAGTAATTATAAAAGCCCGTGATTTGGTGCTAATGTCTTGAGGTCTCTCTTATTATCTACTTTCAACTCTCTGGACATTTCAGTATCATTTTTCCCCTGATAGCTTAAAAGTATGATTTTAGATCTTTCGACAATGCTTGCTGCTTAATTTATAGATCGGATGAGCTTGATAAGATAGCCTGAATCTTTTTGAGTGATTGATAATTTGGGGTGACGGCTTATACAAAATATAAGGCTATGTCTACAACAGTCTGATAATTATTAACATGTTCACGTCTGAATCTAAGTACTGGATTTTGGAGCTGAGTCTTTTTTTCTCCAGGCACCTCTAATATGGAAATGAACTTTTGGAGACGGAAATACTTCTACAACCAGGAATCCAACGCAAACATTCCAAATCCGGAATTTATACTACCAGGTCAAATATCTTAAATAATGTCGGCAGTGGGGCTGCACTAAAACAAACTACATAAAGCTGACGATTGATACAAGAACAGATATATACTCTGAAAGAAAATAAACATTTAAATTGAAAAAATGGTACAAAGATCAAGGCTAAAAGGTGGTGGAGATTTCTCACGTATATAAAGACACAACTCCTAAAATTTATACCGCTTTTTATTTCTAGCGCTTTAATGACCTTATAATTGGTCAAAGTATACTCTTTAATAAGCAATCTTTGTATCATTTATGAATTTAATATTCTCCTAATTTCAATATTTTCGTTGTCATAAAAAGTACTATCTTCAATATAAAATCCGAGTTATAAACTGAAAAAAATATACATATTATTTTATTATCCTTCTTTATATTGATAGAAGGATTTATGTAATATCGCGTTTTCAACCATTTATCGTTATAAATCAAATATTTAATACACTGAGGTACTACGCGCTGGAGAAATTAAGAGGTTAACGTACTTCATGTACGAATAACTATCTTAGAATAATCGCACAGAGAGTGCCTAACCACGGTACAGCCTAAATAACACCGAATCGAAAAAGAGGCATACCATTGACGAAAGTTGTAGAAATCTCTCCAACCACAAGACTTGAAGGCCACTCCAAGCTTACCCTGAAGGTAGATGATCAGGGTATTGTTGAGCGAGGAGACTGGCTTTCTATCACCCCGGTAAGGGGTATTGAGAAGCTAGCCATAGGTAAGACAATGGAACAGGTCCCGAAGATTGCTTCTCGGGTCTGCGGTATCTGTCCCATTGCTCATACCCTGGCAAGTACCGAGGCCATGGAGGCTTCGATTGGCTGCGAGATCCCCACGGACGCAAAACTCCTGCGGACCATTCTTCATGCCGCGAACCGTATCCATAGCATCGCCCTGCACAACATCCTGATCCTCCCGGATTTTTACATACCGGGGACGGAAAAGAAGTTTAACCTGTTCGCCAACGAACAGCCTGACAGGAGTGTTATGGCAAGGATCGTCCGCATCCGTGAGATCGGACAGACTATTGGAGCCATCGCAGGCGGCGAGGCGATCCACCCCTCCAACCCGAGGATCGGTGGGATGTACCATAATGTGAGTCCCAGGGCAAAGCAGAAAATGGCTGACCTGGCAAAAGAAGGCCTTGTCCTTGCTCACGAGCAGATGGAATTCATGCTTGATGTCATCAGGAACATGCAGAACCGGGAGTTTGTCGAAGTCGCAGGCAAGCAGATCCCACTTCCCAAGACACTCGGGTACCACAACCAGGGGGTTATGGCTACATCCTCCATGTACGGGTCATCCAGTCTGGACGATAATCCCACATGGGATTTCACTCGCTGGAAAGAAACCCGGCCATGGGACTGGTACATGGGTGAGGTAACAATCGATCTTGAGGACCCGAGCTACCCGGTCGGAGGCACCACGAAAGTCGGCACCAAAGCCAACCCCCAGATGGAGGCCTGCACAGGTGTCCCAACCTACGACGGGCAGCCTGTTGAAGTCGGTCCGAGGGCAAGGCTTTCCACATTCAAGAACTTCGATGAGAAAGGCACCTTCGCCCAGCATATTGCCAGGCAGATGGAATACCCAGACTGCTGCTACACCATCCTCAAATGTCTTGACAACCTGAACACCTCGGGTAAGGTCCTTGCCGATCATATTCCTCAGGGAGACGGGTCCATGGGCTGGGCCGCGAACGAGGCTCCGCGTGGGACCAATATCCATCTCGCACGGGTGAAGGACGGGAAAGTGTTATGGTACGATATGCTTGTGCCCACAACCTGGAACTTCCCTACCTGTAGCCGTGCTCTGACTGGAGCTCCCTGGCAGATTGCCGAGATGGTCGTCCGGGCCTATGACCCGTGCGTTTCGTGCGCAACCCACATGATTGTGGTGAACGAGGAGGAAAAGATAGTCGCCCAGAAGCTCATGCAGTGGTGAAGTGAATGGAAACGCTGTACTCCGAGATCGTGGTGGCAGGCTGTGGGAACCCGCTCTTTGCGGACGATGGGTTCGGACCTGCAGTTGTGGAGAAACTCAAGGACCTCAAACTTCCAGAGAATATCACGGTTGTTGACGCAGGGCTAGGGGGTCCACATTTTGTTTTTACTCTTCTCAACCCTGAGTCCACAAAGACTCTTATCATTGTGGACATTGCGGACTTTGGAGGGGAACCCGGTGAGCTCAGGTGGCTCTCTGTTGACGAGCTTCCTGTGGGGAGCTACCGGGACGCCCACTCATGGGACCTGACCGAGCCGCTCCAGTACATTAAGGATGATATTCGGGTCCGTGTCCTTGCATGCCAGAAGAAATACGTTTCTGCCCCTGAAATGGTCATCGGGATTACAGACGAGGTAAAAAGATCCATTCCAGACGCTGTATCCGAGATACTGAAGGAAATCGGAATGAACTATGGGACTGCTTAACTCCGTCACGAAAGCCATGGGCGGCGAAGCAAAGCCTGCTCAGGTTGCGATGGAGAAGAAGGCGGAAGCTACAAAGGAGAAAAAACCAGTGACAAATAAGATCAAGATCGGTCATGTACACATGAGCGGCTGTACCGGCTGCCTGGTGTCCCTGGCCGACAACAACTTGGGACTCATCAAGATCCTGGACGACTATGCCGACCTCGTATACTGCCTCACTCTTGCTGACGTTCGGCATATACCAGAGATGGACGTGGCGCTCGTTGAGGGATCGGTCTGCCTCCAGGACCATGAATCCGTGGAGGACATAAAGGAGACTCGGGAGAAGTCCAAGATCGTGGTAGCCCTCGGTTCCTGCGCATGCTACGGGAATATCACCCGGTTCAGCCGCGGCGGGCAGCACAACCAGCCACAGCACGAGTCTTTCCTCCCAATAGGAGACCTTATTGATGTGGATGTCTACATCCCTGGATGTCCCCCGAGCCCGGAGCTTATAAGGAACGTCGCTGTCATGGCGTACCTGCTCCTTGAAGGAAACGAGGAACAGAAGGCTCTTGCAGGCAAGTACTTGAAGCCCCTTATGGACCTTGCGAAGCGCGGCACTTCCGGATGTTTCTGCGACCTTATGTACGACGTGATCAACCAGGGCCTCTGCATGGGCTGTGGCACTTGCGCTGCATCCTGTCCAGTGCATGCGATTACTCTTGAGTTCGGGAAACCTCAGGGCGAACGTGACCTCTGCATCAAGTGCGGTTCCTGCTATGGCGCCTGCCCGAGGTCGTTCTTCAACTTGGACGTGATTCCTGAATTTGAGAACATCAGCGAGATAATTGCTAAAGCGCTTAAGGATGGTGAGAGTGATGATTGAAGATCCGTATCTCGGCAAATACGTGACATGTGTTTCGGCACGGAGCACGGACAAAGAGATCCTCAAGAAAGCTCAGGACGGCGGAATCGCCACAGCTCTCATGGTCTATGCCCTCGAAGAAGGGTTCATCGACGGAACTATTGTTGCAGGCGAGGGTGACAAACCCTGGCAGCCAAAGCCGGAAGTTGCGATGACCCGCGAGGACATCCTCAAGGCACGAGGAACAAGATACAGCATCAGCCCCCAGATCTCCTGGCTCAAGGAAGCAACCAGGTCTTTTGGCCTCGATAAGGTCGGGGTCACCGGTGTCTGCTGCCAGATGCAGGCAGTGAGGAAGGCTCAGCTTTATCCTATCAATATGCGGGATGTCCCGGGCAAGGTTGCCTTTACAGTAGGGCTTTTCTGCATGGAGAACTTCCCGTACAAGTCCTTGCAGAGCATTGTCGAAGACCACGCAGCTCAGAGCCTCGGCTCCGTGAAGAAAATGGAGATCACGAAGGGCAAGTTCTGGGTCTATACCGAGCGTGGGAACGTTGCCACTGTTCCACTCAAGGCAACCCACAAGTACGAGCAGCCAGGCTGCCATGTTTGTCTCGACTATGTTTCTAACCTCGCCGACATTTCAACCGGCTCGGTCGGAAGCCCAGATGGCTGGTCTACGGTTTTCATCCGCACCAAAGTAGGGAACGAGATCTGGTCCAAAGCAGTTGCTGCGGGTCTGTTCGAGACGAAACCCATTGAGGAAGTCAAACCCGGTCTCGATCTCCTAAGGAAGCTCGCGAAAGAGAAGATCGACAAGAACCAGAAGACAGTTGAGGAGCGCAAGACTTTCGGCGTCAACAAGGGGCTACGGAACCCTTACGCCTAAAACTCCTCTTTTTCGTCAGCGAAGCTATTGTGTTAGCTAAGCTGAATACGGGGATGGGATTGATTCTCATCCCTGATTTCTGATTTCACTGTTTTATCCTAATATGATTTAGTAAATTCAAATAATAGTGGCATATTCAATGAGAAGTGGAATATGAAAAAAATGTTAAAAAGTTCGTGTTTATTGAAAAATATTCAAAATAATGATTAAAAAATAAGTGATTTTTGCTTAAAATCCGAACGTTCTACGTTATAAAGTTCGTATGTTCGAGTATACTGTAAAATTAGATTTTTGAAACGGAACCTAAATTTTTACTTGTTTCAGTGATTCCTCTCATTTTTTTGCAACAGAACCAGTTTAATCATTCACCCATCACGGTAGAAGCTTTGCATCTAACAAATAAAAAGTGGAGCTTTAGAGTGCGAAAATTTATTAAAAAATCAAACTCCTATCAATGGACTACAATAATAAATGATAATGGAAACTACTACAAATATTGATGCACATAGAAAATATCCTCTATAGTTTTTTAAGTTCGATATTTCACGTATTCCTGAAAATAATTCATCCCAGTAAACTGCTACAAACGGCCAGAATAAAACTATAATTGAAATAAATAGCCATATAAATGATCTTGAATCCATGTATAATTTAATATAGTTATACATATTTTCAATAATTTCCGTGATGGTGATTAATCCAGATAAGTAATACATAATATAACGGCATAATTCATACATTAAAGCCATAAATAATTGAAATAAATCGGCGACTGGATAAAGCAAAAGGTATAAGAAAATACTTTTTTTCTCATAATGGTGAGTAACCATCCAGCGCCTTAAAATATTTGGAGGATGGAATATTAGATCAAGGAACCATATTTTAAATGAATTCTTTATTTTCAGTTTTCCTATTAATTTTAAAGATTCTTCGGTAGAATTTGTATTTGATGCTAGCATAAATCTATCAGCATTAAGTTCCACAGCCCACATACCTATGATAGGAAGAGTAAAAATCGATGCCGTTTGGAAGAATAAGACAAACAATAATAATATCATTTCTACTATGAATAAAATTAATTGACTGATCCAATTTGAGACTAAAGGTAAAGAAGGAAATATTACAGTAGCAAAAAACAAAACCATTGGAATGAGTAAAATTAAGGTCGTAATCATTAAAGAGTGTCTAAGAAATGCTACGAAGAAACTATAAATACCCAAAATTAAAGCATCTCCGTTTCTATGATGCCCAATCTCATGTAAAAGTACTTTTTGAGATCTTTCTTTGTCAATGCGCCAAGATTTTATAAATTTCCCAAAAATTGCTATGCCCGTCTTACGATAACCAAGCGGATAGATGAATACTTCTTCACTTTGGCTTAGTAGGTTAGTTTTGATTTGAAGATTTGGATCATGAAATTTAAGAAAATCTTCAATTTCTATTATTGCAGGAATTTTCATATAATTTTCAGTTAACTTATATTTTCTTTCAACATAGTATTTGCGCCATTGCGGAAAAACAACTGAAAAAATACCTAAAAATAGAATCAAATGAAGAATTAATTCTGTTATACCAGGGAGTAAAAGCAAATAAAAAAAGTTAGTAGTATTAGAGTTAACTGGGTAAGTCAAAGAAAACAAATTTGAGTAATTCCTCTGAAATCTTCCTAACAAAGAAGGAATTGAATAAAGGTAAAAGGCAAACCATAACCATAGCCAAGGAGGTAGAACCTGACATCCCTCCCATTCCGATAACGTCTTCAGTATGGGAAAAAGATTAGTTAAATCAAGTATTTGGAAAGTAGATTTTAATGAAGTCTTTATAAATAAAATAGCTTGAGTCATTATCTGGTTTAAGATTAAAAAGACTTTTTTAAATTTCTGTCTAAAAATAAAATTAGTTGAATTGAGTATTTGAAAAGTAGATTTAAATGAAGTCTTTATAAAAAATATAGCTTCAATCATTATCTGGTTTATGATAATAAAAATTTTTAAAGTCTGGTCGGCAGAAATACTATGGCCTTTTATTTCACTCTCGGGTGCATTTTCATTTTGATTCTGTAACTCTGCTACAAATGCTGCAGAAGTGGGAAGATATTCTAGCAATGAAATAAGAACATTTATAACAATCTCGTTACTCTCTTCCTCAGTAACTCTAGAAGTCTTTAATACTGATGAAAAAATGTCAAAAACCCTAATGAGAAGTTTCGAGTATTTTTCTGGAAACTTATTGATTTTTTCCGGCATCTCCTGCTTATCATATGTTTCTAAAAAATACTTAAAATCTGAGAGGTAACTATCATCCATTGATAATATTTGGAGTATATAAGGAGAGGATAAAGCTATGCTTTTAAAAATGAGTGGATAAATCAATCCAGTGTTATCAATCCCCACGGTCTCAAGCTCTTCTCTATCTTGGATAAACGCTTCTATCCAAATAGACACTAATTCTCTCTCTGTAGCGACTGTTTTTTCTACAATCTCCTCGAAAAGTTCTGTTATATCATTGATATATTTTAGAGGCGCTAAATCAGGTTGATCATAGACTTTAGCTTCGTCAATTTTTACGTCCAAATCAATTAGTGCGTCCATAATATTCCCAATCTGGAAGATAGCTTTTAATAGAAATACAAAAGTATTAACAGTATCAGGAGAGAAATGTCTTTAATATAAAATCAACAGCTATTTTACTGACTATTGAAATTAAAATGGCTCCCGAAGCATACAAGATCCATTTCTTAATTCTATATGCGTAATCCAGTTCATTTGTCAACTCAGATCTTTCATTTTTGGTATAAGGCAATATATTGTTCAGATATTTATCCATTTTATTAGCTGAAACTTCAATTATACTTTGGAGAGGGCCTTCCATATTATTTACAATTTTATATAATTGCTCTACACACTTTTTAGAATCACTGTGCTTCCCATGCAAATCTAAAGCATTATATTTATTAAGACTTTCTATACATTCCATTAATTTCTTTAATGATTCAACAAACTGCTCTCCTTTACTGTACTTTCCTTTACTGTGCTCGTTATATATCTTCTCAGAAGTTTCCAACTCTTCACTCCAACTCTTTAATATATCATCCATCTTAGATAATTCATCTCTCCGTGTTATCATTAAAACCATGTGATCAATCATATCACAAAGACAAGACATTGTAGAAGAGCAAGCAACACAAACTTGATTATTTTTTGGCGATACTTGAGCTGCTTTTTCATAACATTTAGAGGCACTTTTAATACAATCTATTATTCTCTCGAATTTTTCAAGTTCATATGAGTGCCTTTTCAAGATTCTCTTTAAAGCATCTTTATAAAAGGGAACTTTAATCTCTACTTTTCGAATTTTAGATCTCCCAAGAAGTGTATACCCTTTTGTCAAAGAAACATCCTTTAATTTATCTCCTGCTTTATTACCTGCTTCAATATATTTACTCCCAGATTTTTCAGCAAAATCACCACTTTTAATATATTTTTTAAGTTTGTAATGTTTGTTTGATAGTTCTTCATAAAGCCACGCAAGAACAAGGCATTCTTTGACGTAGTCTCCTTTTTCTTTAAAAAGATTGGAAGCAATTTCCATTTTTTCAATGGATTTCTCCTCTAAGCCCATAGACAACAAGAGTAAACTGTAAGCAATGTGGCTGTTAGGGTTATTGCCATCTATATCAATTGCAAGCTTGTATTGTATCACTGCTTCTTTCCTACGTTTTTTTTCTACTAAGAATACCCCGTAATTATAGTGTGTATTGACATGCTTTGGATCTATTTTCAGAGCAATTTTATATTGTTCTTCAGCTTCTTCCCAATGTCCTATTTGTTTCAAGAGAAGACCATAATTTGAACGTGTATTAACGTTGTTTGGATTGATTTCTAGAGAAAGCATAAACTGCTCTTTAGCTTCTTTTATGCGTCCCATTTGTTTAAGGAGGTGAGCATAATTTGAACGTGTATTAACGTTGTTTGGATTGATTTCCAAAGCAGATCTATAGTATTTTTCAGATTCTTTCCAGCGTCCCAGTTCTGCCAAAAGAACGCCATAATTATAATGAAAAACTGCATTACTTGAGTCAATGCCTAAAGCAAATATATAGTGTTTTTCGGCTTCCTTCCTACGTCCCGTTTCTACAAGAAGAAGACCATAATTTGAGTGTATAGCTGCATTTTTGGAGTCTATTTCCAGAGCAGTCTTATATTGTTTTTCAGCTTCTTCCCAACGTCCCAATTCTTTCAGAAGAAGAGCATAATTTGAGCGTATAGCTGCATTAGAGGGATAGTTTTCCAGAGCGATTTTATACTCTGTTTCGATTTCTTCCCTACGTCCCTTTTCTTTTGGGGAATTATCCACGCTATATACACCCTTAGGATTGTATCAACTATTATACAAACAAAATAATTAGCACTTAAATAATTTGAACTTATGTTTCTTTTGAGATAATTGAATAAAAATTATTAGATAAAGTAACAGTACTTAGGACTCAGCCTAGTTACAGCAAAGCTGTCATAAACTGCAAAGTCAATATGTTATATCTATTAATAACATATCGACTTGCACTTAGCGAAAAAAATTCGTAGTTTGATATATATTTAATTTATGAAAATGAGACTCTGGTCCAAAATCTAGTGATTTTTGTATTTTTCGATTGAAATCATGAACTTGCAGGAAGAATTCGTTCTTCAATCAAACTCAATATTTGATATCGAAAGACTTCCATCGAGAGGACGTATTTAATGGATTATAACCAATTATAAAATCTAGTGATTTTCAATTTCACGTTTATCACTGGATTTTGGTACTGAGTCGAAAATGATTTTTTTCGATTTTATCCTGAAATAATCTCGCCTCAAAACGGTTTATTGATATCAATTTTGATTTTAATAGAAGTACCAGTAAGCAAAAAAACCGACAGTCGTCTGGTTTTAATAAACACTATGACACTTTGAGGAAATATTATATAAAGACAATTTAGTAAAATTGCACAAATGTGCACTTTATAATTAAATATAGTGAAAAATGCACAAAATAAACCGAATAACAGGAACGAGCGTATGTTTCCTCAGTATAAAAATAGATAAAAGAAAGCTATAATAAACAAGAATTTTCTTAAATCTGATCTTTATAGAAATCTTTTAACATGTCATATATTATTTCGGAATTTTCTGAGATATAAAACAAAGAAGGCTGTTTGTATTTTGTTATAAACTCGCTATACAATTTTAGTCTTTCGAGGTTAAGTAGTTCAGACAATCTCTTAATTTCTGGAAAACCTTCTTTACTCCATATCTTATCTGCTTTACTTATACACTCTTTTAAATCTATAAAAAATCTTCTTTCGTCAGGGGACTCGAGGTCTTTAAAAATGTCGTGGTTTATGAAATGTTCCAATAAAATATTATCAGGTTTTATATCTAAATCTTCATCAATTTCTTTATATTTTGTATATGCTTCCTCTAATTCCTTTATCATTTCATCTGTCTTTATTTGAAAATCTTCAAATAGCTTAAGGAAAACCTCTTTAGACATATGTCTTTGATATGTCTCAAAAAAAGGCGATATTTGGTAATTGGGGTTTACTTCTTTAGACATTTCTAAAAATTTCTTAACATGATATTCATAATTTATAGTTTTTATGTATCCTTCGCCTTTAAGGTAAATTTTTATGGCTTTTTTCTTTAATCCATAATAATCATTATCGAGAAATGCATCAAACAGAGACACAGACAAAAGTAATTTAATATAAAAATCTAAATTTTTTATTTTCTCTAGGCTATAACCACGCTCATCAAAAATAATTATTATTGACTTTTCATATGCATTTATTCTTATATTCGGAAACTCGCGCATTATATTTTCTAAATGGTTGATTTTCGTTATATCCCAATAATTAGACTTACCTTTTTTCACATTTGGAAGCTTCTCAATACATCCCAATTCAAGCAAGCTGTTTAGGTGTCTATTTGTCGTGCTCTGATTGATTTCTTTGAATCTGTCTTTTTCTTTGAATTTTGCCAATATTTCAGATTCGCTTATCTTTCCCTCATTTTCAAGAATTAATATAATTGCGTTCTTCTTGATTTCATTTTTTTCAAAGTGGTAATTTCCTTTTTCGTCCATATAGCTACAATATAGCTATCAATACTTAAGCTTTATGCAATCAATTGCATTGTCTATAGCCTTGAAAATGCGATTATAAAGAAAACGTATTTATACTTATATAACCTTTAGATTTATATGCAGACTTTAGTAAGTCTCGGTTCAAAACGTTTAATAAAAGTCGGTGGCTCATATTGCTTGCCTATTCCTAGTTTATACATTCAAAATATGAACACGGTAAAGGGTACAGAATTCAATATTGAATTGCTCGACGACAAATACTCAAAAAATAGAATAAAGAACAAAATAAGATGACTATAAGAACATAACTGAAGTTCCAGTACTTTAGGAAGTTTCTTATTACAAATAATTTACCACCTATCAGGTATAAGTGGAAAATAATACCATTTACAGTAAAAATATAACAAAAGGAGTGTGAAAACCAGAAGTTAAACAAAGTCAAAAGTTACAAGAACGGCCATTCTTGTAACTTAAAGACTCTGAGACAGGAAGCATTACATAATCAATGCCATATTGTTGTATATCTAATATTATACGGTAAACTACATGAAGTTTACTGTAATCCTGGAATAGTTGTTGGTAATTGCTGGAATCTAAATTTAGAAGTTGATCTTCCTTTTTTCAGAGTAGTATAGATATTGAGAACAACAATGAACAGGAGAAAACATGAAATTAGTTGTAGAACTTCCAGATGAGATATTATTAACCTGTATCGTAGAAGTCCTTATTTTAATTTCTTGGCTTTACATTCATGGATTAGCAAATTAATTAGGACTTTTTCAAGTGAATTTTATTCACTTGATTTTTAAGTTAAACTGCAGATTTTATTAGTGTATCCTAAATTATTTCGCCTATTCAAGGATACAGGCATAAGTTGTAGAATTAGGAAAGTACACATGTTTTTGTATGATCCAACTTTGAATACGAACTTTTTGATATAAAATGTTCGCATTCTCGAGTAGTGTACAAGTTTTTAAAGCTATAAATCTCAAGAAGTCATTACAATAGCATAAAAATTGACAAAACAAAATTATTCTAAGAGTCCATCCCAAAACTCAAAATTTGCTTCTTGGACCTTGTATTTTGAGTAATCAATCAAGTTCATGATCATGCAAAAAAATTCTGAAAACTTCTGGAGATTAAGAATAAAGGAGGCTTTTGGGATAGGCTCTAAGACAAAACAAGTGTCTCTCTTTCATCAGTATATGTTTAAATTGTAACAAACGAAATTATGCTGATATGGAGAGTGCTTCCCAAAATAAAGAGTTATTCGAAAAAATATCTTCGTTCCTCAAGAAAGAAGGAGCAACAAAGGTAGCTATTTTTGGCTCTTATGCAAGAGGAGAAGAAAGACCCGAAAGTGATATCGACGTTCTTGTAGAGTTTTCCGAAACGAAAGGTCTGCTCACTATGGTTAGAATTGAGAGAGAACTATCTGAGTTTCTTGGAGTAAAAGTCGATTTACTAACCGAAGGGTCGATAAGCCCATACCTTATTGAAGGAATTAAAAAAGAAGCAAAAGTGATCTCTGCATGAGAAAAAATGACTCGATTTACCTTAGCCACATCCTCGATTTTTATTTCTGAAGTAATATGAGTAAAATATAAACAGCTTTTACAAACGTAAATTCTAAAAAAGAGTCCTATTGTACCCCATATTAAGAAATTAACTTAATCCTTTTCCTTTTCGTCTAGAATTTTTGTTATTAAAGGCTTCAAAGAAGGAGTGTCTTCAATTGCCGTATCCCAAACAACCTCAAGATCAACACCAAAATAACCATGTACTACTTTGTCTCGAAACCCGGCCATATATCTCCAGGGAACTTCAGGATACTTAATTTTTAGTGAATCCGGCAAATTTTTTGTTGCTTCCCCAATGATCTCAAGAGCTCGTACCACTGCATATATTGTTTTTTTATCCTTAGAAAACTCTTCAAAATCAAATCCTTCAATAAAATTTTCTATATTTTCAATTGACTCAAGTATGTCCACTAAAAAATCTATAGGATCTCTTTTCTCTGCTTTCATAGAGTTTTTACCTCATTTAGGATTCGCTTTCCTATGTTAGGTTTAAGTGCACTTTTCATTACTAAATCAACTTTTATCCCTAAGAGATCACTTAGATAGTTTTCTAGTTCAATGTATTTTAAAAGTCCTGGTTTCTTATCAAATTGTACTAGCACGTCAAGGTCGCTATCTTTGGTCTGCTCTCCACGAATATAAGATCCAAAGATCCCAAGATAATTCACACTATACTTTTCTTTTAATTCAGGCAGATGTTGCCTTAATACCTTGATAAAGTACTCTGAATCTCTTAGCTCTTGAGAAAGCATTGTCTATTGAGTCCTCCAAATATTTTACACACAAATAATGGCAAAGCAGTGAATTTGCAATTAAAGAGGATATGCATAGTATATATTTGTCATTTTCTCTAATCGATATTATACCTACCTTCTTTAAAATAACTTTATTAATATTTTAATAATCATGTTACTAAGAACTATCGATCAAGATCAGGGAAAGAACATGGTAGTTTTCAGGAAAATCACTTCATTTTCTTGCCTGATCTCTGTTAGTTCTTGATTTAGTTTTCTACAAGATTGTTCTGCGTACAGAAGTAATAGTTTATCAAGCTGATCTGGCCTGCCTTAGTGAATTTTCCCTCTACCAGGACCTGTGCCACACAGACTAGATGCTCGCCTGCCTTCTTTTGTGATTGGGAAAAACGAAAGAATTATCCTAGTATATCGATTCTCAAATATATGCATAATAATAAAATAACTACAGTTTATGATGCAAATATTATTTTAAAGTCACATGGAATTTTGTAACACGGAAAACGCAGTCGGTCACATAGTGATTCGATCTGGATATTACAACCACGGAAAACACGGAAAGCATGGAAGAAACACGCCTTTACTACTGATTTCCGTGTCTTCCGTGCTTTAAATACAGAGATTATACTAATGTAAAAGCCGGTGAACAATTCCTCATTTTAGCCGGATTAAAATTCCCCAATTTCCAATCCTCAAGAATGCTTGAGGATTATAAATAATGCTGAAAACGGAGAGTAGTGCCGGTTCAAGAAAAATACAGTCGTTTTCCCGGAAAACCACTGAAGTTTAGCATATTTCGTCGCCTTTTGTTGTATCATTCACTGGACTTTCGAATGGTTTTGAATCTGCGAAGTCATTTTGGGATAAAACAAAGGGATTTAAACAGCGAAATAATTTTGGGAGAAAACAATGTCAAATTAAAAGCATAAATGTAATAAAGAAAATGAAAAAATTGAAAGAATTAAAGATGGACATAACTAACTATAAAAACTAAAAGCGGTGTTTATTTCTTCCTTATACTTTATTATACTTTATTAGTTTCATAAATTTGTTAACTTTATTATAGTTTGAGTATCTCCAGGCAAAAAGCTTACAGCTGAAGAACAAAGTTGCTACACAGATAGACATAAACAACAATGCACATACTGAGGTTTGTATTTCAATTGGTGACGTCTTAGTTGCTCCTATTTGCCTTCATATGATATTAAAAACACGTTTATGTAACATCCTTTTTAACATTTTCGGTACGTTTCGATCTTTAAGAATTTTGGACCTATTTTAGTACCTACGCCGCCGTTTTAGGCAGTTCGGGAAAAATGATTTCAATTCCAATGATAATGGCTCCCTATCTTGAATATTCTCATTTTTCCGGATTATTTCGGCTCTTAGTCATTTTCTATGGATAAGATGATTTTTAATTCCAGACCGTATTGTTTTTAATGAGTACATTACAAGAATATCCATACAAAACAACGAAGAGCCATTATTTCTTTCTCTCTGGAAGGGTTGCAGTTTCTGCAGATAATCATTTGCTAGGGGATTTCAACCTCGATTTTCTCCTTTTTTGTTAGCGGGCTATGATGAGTGTAATGCCCTTATCTATAGTAAACCGCAGCGCTGGCTAATCGGGCGCGAGTTCAAAAAATCCCTATTCCTTCTACTCAAGTTTCTCCATGATCTACTCTTCTCCGAATCCTTCACATGTCAAGGCCGGTGAATGATTTCTCATTTTCCATGCAATAGGAATTTCTGTATTTTTGTCATTAAATTATAGCGTTAATAGCGATTTTCCAGAGGTTAGAATTGCAGAGAATTCAGCAACTGGTTTTGTTACAACTATTATATACTTTTTATTTACTTTTTATTTACCTTTTATATAATTTTCATATACTTTTTATATAATTTTCATATACTTTTTATGTAGTTTTTATGTATCCTGTTTTTGTTACCGTGCTACGTCCTGCAGTATTCTTTACTGTTAAGCTAACAGTATAGGCCCCTGCCTTTGAATACTTATGAGTCGGATTCTGTATGTATGACTTTGATCCATCTCCAAAGTTCCATATCCATCCAGCAGGTATTCCTGTGCTTTTGTCAGTAAATTTAACGTTTAATGGTGCTTTTCCGGATGTAGGAGACCCCGAGAATGAAGCAACTGGTTTTGAGATCACTTTTATATATCCTGTTTTTGTTACCGCACCACGTCCTGCAGAATTCTTTACTATTAAGCTAACAGTATAGGTTCCTGCCTTCGAATACTTATGAACCGGATTCTGGAGGTATGACTTTGATCCATCTCCAAAGTTCCAGTACCAGAAAGCAGGTATTCCTGTGCTTTTGTCAGTAAATTTAACGTTTAATGGTGCTTTTCCGGAGGTAGGAGATGCAGAGAATGCAGCAACTGGTTTTGATATCACTTTTATATATCCTGTTTTTGTTACCGTGCTACGTCCTGCAGCATTCTTTACTATTAAGCTAACAGTATAGGCTCCTGCCTTCGAATACTTATGAGTCGGATTCTGTAGGTATGACTTTGATCCATCTCCAAAGTTCCAGTACCAGTAAGTAGGTGTTCCTGTGCTTTTGTCAGTAAATTTAACGTTTAATGGTGCTTTTCCGGATGTAAGAGATGCAGAAAAGTTTGCCTTAGGGGCTGTCTCCGGTGGAAAGACCCTTTCCATTCCAGGCTTCATATTGCCATCTTTGTCCCATACTCCCCAATGAGCACCCTGGGGGCCTTCATGAACGCTTTTCCATGTTTCGTCAAATGCTTCAAAGTAAAAATACTGAATGTTATTCTTACGTGCCCATGAGACAGAATCATTTAAGTACCTGGCAGAATTTTCAGGTGATGGCACAGCATCTCCAATCGTGTTTCCTGCGCTGGGCCATCCGGTTTCTGAGACTATTACTGGTTTATTCTTTGCATTCTTAACTAAATTCTTATAGCGACTATCCTGAACTTCCATTGCTTTATCAATGCTGATACCTTCCCAGTAGGGGTAACTATTATACATGATAACATCGCACTCATCCATTACCTTAGGGTGATTCAGAAGTTCGCTATATGTATCAGCTGTTGTAACATTAATACCGGCGGGCACTGACTGTTTAACACGCTGGATATATTTAATAAGCTGATCTTCTGAAAGATCATTTCTTAGCAGCGTTTCACTGCCCACTATGGCTAGATCAACATTACCGGCCTTAGCTTCATCGATAAGTTTACTTATCTGTCTCTCATTGGCCTCAGTATCTCCACTAAGCCATGCACCAATTGCAGTCTTGAGCCCCATCTCATGAGCCACTGGGCCAGAATACTCCAGACCGTTTTCCGTCCCATAAGTTCGTATCCACTTAGTATATGGTGCTATTATTTTCATACGATTCGTGATTTGATTTTTATCTATCTGAGACCCATAATCTGGACTTTGTCCATCCATATAGGGGCTAAAATTTATTCCATATACCTTATTGATATTCTGTGCTGATCCCAAAAATTGAGTTGAAGATTCAGACTGAGTGTCGTTGCTTTGTTCCTCTGTAAAAGTAAATTGTTCTTCTTCTAATTTCTCGGCAGCTGCCGATACCGTAGAAGAAAAGAGAATTAATGCTAAAATTAGAATTGCTGAGGCTAAGGCTACTGAGTTCAGTTTTTTGTTAGCTTTCATTTATCCTGTATCTCCATCTTTCATTTATTTTTCATATAAATTATGTTAATAATCTGAACTCTTTGTCAATTTTTAAAATTTTCTCTTTCGAGTATCACTTCGTAATAATTTTTTTAATTAGAACGGCTTGATCTAAGAAAGAGTCTGAATGAAGCAAATCAGCATAGAAACACAGGTATTTCAGCACAAAAACGTCAAGCTAAGATAGTGGCAATATCATATTAGCTAAAATGAGTTACGTCAAAGACTATGGATTAAAGTCCCGTTTTAAACAGTTAACGATTTGTTGCGGTTGATTTTTCAGTTCAACTGCGTAAGTCCTAAAGGATTCGATTTTGAAATCGAATCCCTAGGATATTCCATACGAGTATATCCTCTCGCATGGTTCGATAAATAAGCCCCCACTCCTCTTTGCCTTCAGGTATTTTTATCTACTTTTAGATTTCAAGCTCATTTTTAGATACTTGACATCCATACATGACTTTTGTGCTACTGCCTTTTGCATCTTTACCTGAGACTGAAGAGCCCCAGGAGATTTACAATCGTTTTCAAAGTTGTGGTCACTTTGCTACTTTTATATAATTTGATTTAGTTTTTGTACCACTTCCTGCTGCATTTGTTGCTGTAAGTTTAACCGTGTAAGTTCCTGCAGCTGAATATGTGTGTGTTGGATTCTGTTCTGTTGAATCTGTCCCATCTCCAAAATCCCATTCCCATGAAGTTGGAGATCCTGTGCTTGTATCCGTAAATGTTGCATCTAGTGGTGCTGTTCCTGAGAGTGGAGATACCCAGAAATCTGCAACAGGCATTTGTGAAGTTTCGGTCAGCGTTTGCGAAGTTTCGGTTAGTGTTTGCGATGTTTCGGTCAGCGTTTGTGAAGCTCCTGTTACTGTAATGTAATTTGATTTGGTTTTTGTACTATTTCCTGCTTCATTTGTTGCTGTAAGTTTAACCGTGTAAGTTCCCGCAGCTGAATATGTGTGTGTTGGACTCTGTTCTGTTGAATCTGTCCCATCTCCAAAATCCCATTCCCACGAAGTTGGAGATCCTGTGCTTGTATCCGTAAACGTTGTATCTAGTGGTGCATTTCCTGAAAGTTGAGATGCCCAGAAATCTGCAACGGGCATTTGTGAAGTTTCGGTCAACGTCTGTGATGTTGCTGTTAACGTTTGTGAATTTCCTGTTACTGTAATGTAATTTGATTTGGTTTTTGTACTATTTCCTGCTTCATTTGTTGCTGTAAGTTTAACCGTGTAAGTTCCTGCAGCTGAATATGTGTGTGTCGGACTCTGTTCTGTTGAATCTGTCCCATCTCCAAAATCCCATTCCCATGAAGTTGGAGATCCTGTGCTTGTATCCGTAAACGTTGCATCTAGTGGTGCTTTTCCTGAGAGTTGAGATGCCCAGAAATCTGCAACAGGTGTTTGTGAAGTTTCGGTCAGCGTTTGCGAAGTTTCGGTTAGTGTTTGCGAAGTTTCGGTCAGCGTTTGTGAAGCTCCTGTTACTGTAATGTAATTTGATTTGGTTTTTGTACTATTTCCTGCTGCATTTGTTGCTGTAAGTTTAACCGTATAAGTTCCTGCAGCTGAATATGTATGTGCTGGACTCTGTTCTGTTGAATATGTCCCATCTCCAAAATCCCATTCCCATGAAGTTGGAGATCCTGTGCTTGTATCCGTAAATGTTACATTTAGTGGTGCTTTTCCTGAGAGTGAAGAAGCCCAGAAGTCTGCAACAGGTGTTTGCGAAGTTTCTGTCAGTGTTTGTGACGTTGCTGTTACTGTAATATAATTTGGTTTTGTTACAGTGTTACTTCCTGCTGTATTTGTTGCTGTAAGTTTAACCGTGTAAGTTCCTGCAGCTGAATATGTATGTGTCGGACTCTGTTCTGTTGAATCTGTCCCATCTCCAAAATCCCATTTCCATGAAGTTGGTGAGCCCGTACTATTATCAGTAAAGTCAACGGTTAGTGGAGTCTTTCCTGAAGTTGGAGATGCAGAAAGTGCAGCAGTAGGAGTTGAAGACGCAAAAAGTGCAGCCGTCGAAGTTTGCGAAGTTCCTGTCACTTTTATATATCCTGTTTTTGTTACCGCGCCACGTCCTGCAGCATTCTTTACTATTAAGCTAACAGTATAGGTCCCTGCCTTCGAATACTTATGAACCGGATTCTGTATGTATGACTTTGATCCATCTCCAAAGTTCCAGTACCATGAAGCAGGTATTCCTGTGCTTTTGTCAGTATATTTAACGTTTAATGGTGCTTTTCCGGAGGTAGGAGATGCAGAGAATGCAGCAACTGGTTTTGATATCACTTTTATATATCCTGTTTTTGTTACCGTGCTACGTCCTGCAGCATTCTTTACTATTAAGCTAACATTATAGGCCCCTGCCTTCGAATACTTATGAGTCGGATTCTGGAGGTATGATTTTGATCCATCTCCAAAGTTCCAGTACCAGTAAGTAGGTGTTCCTGTACTTTTGTCAGTAAATTTAACGTTTAATGGTGCTTTTCCGGATGTAGGAGATGCAGAAAATGCAGCAACCGGCTTTGTCGACTTGGGCTTATAGACAACTAGAGGAAGATTGTCAGAATAGATGCTGCCTGCTATGTTTTTATATGCAGAATCGGAAATTCCGTCTCTATCGTTATCTACTGCAGTATTGGAAAATCCTGTACCATTGGGTTTTCCCCAGAAGTTGCCTCCTATGTAAGGGCCGCCCACAATATTAGTACCTGCGGTTTTTTTAGTGTTATAGGAATTTCCGATTCCGTTTTTAATAGTCATATTGGTGTCATTGAAATAATTGTTGTAGATCTTGTTTGTGTCACTTTTGCCACAGATATAAAACCCATAAATATTGTTGTTTTGAACGGTGTTGCCTGAGAGTGTGTTACCGTCAGAGTTGCCAATATGGATCCCACGACCATTATTAAGGGCTATATTTCCTGAAATGGTATTGTCTGTAGCAGTCCCAAGTACAATTCCATATTGTAGATTATTTGTAGCCGTGTTCTTTGACAGCTTGTCCCCTTTGGAACGCAGGAGATAGATTCCATAACAATTGCTCAAAAGTTTGTTATTCTCGATTACGCAGTTACTGCATGAAGATAGACAGATTCCTGAATAGCCGGATCGGGTTGCTCCTACAGCCTTAAGTCCAGATATCTTTATGTTGTCTCCCTGCAGGAGGAACACATTAGCCCCTGAACTTTTGGCTTTAATTATTGTGTTATCAGGATTTCCTGATTTTGACCGGATTGTAAGATCATTTTTAGTTACTATGATATTTTCAATATAGGTTCCGGGATTTATAGTAATTATATCGCCCGAAGACGAACTATTTACAGCAGTTTGAATAGAATCTCCTGGCTGCACTATAATCTCAGTCGCAGCTCCAAGACTTGATATTAATGCTAATATGAAAATAGCTACTAACAAAGTGTTTAATTTTTTTATTTTAATTCCTCCGTCCATTAAAAGAAGCTTAGGGTGAAACTTTCATTGTAAATAAGTGGAGTTTACACTGAATACCTACATAAATGCGCGAATGAAAAAGTATTTTCTTATTCAAAGAATTTGTTCATCTTTTATAAGACTCCTTATGTAAATTCCATTAATTGAGCTGGAATTCAAATAATAGAATATAAATATACTGTATTTATGTTAAATTGAATAAATCAAAAATTTAAAAATATTGCCTATGTAATTTATATTTATTGGGATAATCCATGTCACTTAACTTAATAGAATATCTTATTTTATATTGACTTATTTTCATTAATCAAAAAATAAAGATCAAGTATTCATTACATTCAAAAAAGGGAGGATTAAACTTAAGTTGCCCACGTAAAAGAACAATAGCCTTTGAAAACGATAAAAATAAGTTGGTCCCTGAAATTAAAACGGGATTTAAATTCTCAGGTGCAGAATTACTCAAATATGATTAAGCCCAAATTTAATGTATCTAAAATTAGATTAAAAATAAAAAATGAAAAACTTTATCATCGCAATATATGAAACGATATACAAAAGGGGATGAAAAATTGGGTGTAGAAGCCACTATTAAAGAAATTGCAGGTGAACTTGAGAGAATTGCGACTACAAAAACCGTAGTGGGAGACCCGATTACTGCTGCTGGGAAAACAATTATTCCAATTTCAAGGATTGTAATGGGTTTTGGAGCAGGTGGAGGAGAAGGCAAGAAAGACACTGAGTCGGGATATGGCGGAGGTGGAGGGGCAGGCGCGAAGATAGAGCCTGTGGCATTTATTATGCTTTCTGAAGAAGAAGCCAGAATCTTCCGGCTCTCTGAGCGAAGCGATGCAGGTTCAATCCTTAGCTCAATTCCTGATCTTGTGCCTGAGATTATGGACAAGCTCAAAGGCATGAGAGGCAAGAACAAAAAAGACGAAAAATTGCAGGAACAGGAAGTTAAAGGAACAGAAACTCCGGAAAAGGAAACTGTAGAAAGAACCGAAGTCAAGATTGAAGAAGAGGGCTGTTCCCACTAAAGTTTCCATCGAATTTCTGGAACTAAAACCTATATCAGGGACTTCCAGGGAATGGAATAAGTATGGTTTTTCAGGATAGTCAGGACTATCCTCTTCTCCATAACCTATCAATATGCTGGTAATCACTGTTCTTCTGCTGGTTTTTCTGTTGATTTTATTTGTACTTTTTACAGCAATAGGTCTCACTTTCAAGCTTAAGGTCCTGAGTCTCGAAGAAAAGAAAGAACTTAGAGGCGTATTCACTGTAAAATGGCTGCTCTTTTCCCATACCTTCTCCATAGAGGAACCTGGAGAAAGCGAAAGTTTTCCTGAAGAACCGAAGAAATCGGATGAAGACAAAACAGTAAAAGGGAAACAAAGTGAGATCGATCTGAATAACACGGAAAAAGTACGAGTCACTATAGAACCACAGGATAAGGCTGAAGTGAAGAAAAAAAGGGAGGTTGAAGAAAAAGAGGTCGAAGAGAAGAGAATAGAAATGGGTGAGGGTGAAGAAAAAAGAATAGAAGATAGTGAGAAAAAAGAAAAACGAACAGAAGTAGGGGAGGAAAATGAAAAACGAACAGAAGTAGGGGAAAGAAAAGAAAAACTAACAGAAGGGGACGAGAAAAAAGAAAAATGGGGTATAATTTCAAAGATAAGAGGGAAGAAGAAGCCCGAGATTGAAGAAGCTCCAGAAGAAATGACCCCCAGAGAAATGCTTCACTGGGGCCTGGAAGCATTCAGATCTCTCAGAAAACCGCTATTTCGCCTATTTTCCGATTTGCTTAATGGGATAAAAATTAAACGTCTGGAATCTAATGTGACATTTGGCCTTTCCGATCCAGCAGACACGGGCATGCTCTGTGGGCTTTTACATTCTATTGCGGGACTGGCCTACAGCCGATGCAGGCACTGCAGTTTTTCCATTAATCCTGTGTTCATGAATCCGATGATGGATTTCAGGGGGGATATTGAAATCCGTGTAAGGGCATATTCTCTGATTTTTCCAATGCTTAAATTCATGTTTAACAGGAAAACTTTATCTTTTACTTATTCGATTATTAAGGAAAAACTTTGGGGGAAACGAAAGTTTAGCTCCTGAGCTAACGGAAGTTTAATTCCTAAGCTTTATGAATAGGTAACGAGGTACATATAGACATGATTAAAGTAGTGACTCCATCCCGACTTCATCTTACCCTGATAGACCTCAATGCAGAGATAGGCAGGGTCGATGGGGGAGCGGGAATCACCCTGGAATATCCCGGCCTGGAAATTTCTGCAAGTGAAGCTGAGAATATAGAGATCATCGGTAATCCTCTTCTAGCAAGCAAAATGCAAAAAGCTGTACAGGCCCTTCTTCCAATAGGAGAAGGAATAAAGCTGCATATTAAAGATAGTCTTCCTGATCATGTGGGGCTCGGTTCCGGGACCCAGGCCGCACTGTCAGCAGCAGTAGCCGTAAACAGAATTTATAGATTGGGAAAAAGCGTTAGGGAACTTGCAGTTGCGGTCGGCAGGGGAGGCACATCCGGGATAGGGGTTGCTGCTTTTGAAAATGGTGGCTTTATTCTGGATGGAGGACATAAGTTCAAGGATAAAGGCGCATTTTCTCCTTCTTCAGCCAGCCACGTACCGCCTGGTCCTGTCCTTTTCAGAAGAGACTTTCCTGACTGGTCCATAGTCCTTGCAATTCCTGAAGGTAAAGGGGCTCACGATGCGGAAGAAGTGGATATTTTCAAGAAGTATTGTCCAATTCCCCTTGCCGAAGTTCAGGAAATTTCCCACGT
Organism: Methanosarcina sp. Kolksee; assembly: GCF_000969945.1. NCBI lineage: Archaea > Methanobacteriati > Methanobacteriota > Methanomicrobia > Methanosarcinales > Methanosarcinaceae > Methanosarcina > Methanosarcina sp. Kolksee. The sequence continues at coordinate 3,980,608 of NZ_CP009524.1, read as the reverse complement.
AATCCTCATGCAGATGCTTCCTGCACTTGTCGAGGAAGACCTGGAAAGTTTTGGCAAGGCAATTAACCACATCCAGACTGTAGGTTTTAAGAAAAGGGAAGTCGGACTTCAGTCACAGCCTGTTCTGGATATCATGAATTACATGCGTGACAACGGCGCAAGTGGATCAGGTATCAGTTCTTTCGGGCCGGTAGTTTACGGCATTGTCGGAAGCGTCGAGGAAGGCAAAAGACTCCAGCAAGAAACCCAGCGCATGCTTGAAGAGTCCCTTGGAGGAAGAGTTTTACTCACAAAGGGAAGGAACAGGGGTGCGGACATCTCCGGGGGTCCGGATTGAAAATCAATACCTGGTTTGGAACTATTGAAACCGACAGAGACGGAGAAATTCTGGGTTCCATACTTCTTTCAAAAGACATCCGGGAGCTTGCCCTCCATTCTCTAGATCTAAGGAACAGCAGGTCAGATCTTCCTCCTGAAGGCTTTGACCTCAAAGCTGCAGCTATCAGATCCGGGTTTGCAGAATCCACTGCCGAATATTATTCCCTTTTACATGAAGTTACTCTGGAGGCGGCAAAACTTCAGGTCTCAGGTGCTCTTACTCCTGACCAGCGAATTATTCAGGCTGTAGAGGCCCTGAACGATATAAATGAAACCACAAATGCCCTGTCTGAAAGGCTTTCTGAATGGTACGGAGGTTATTTTCCGGAAAGCGGGTTAGGTGGAGAAGACCTTGCACTTTTTATTGTAAAATATGGTTCCCGTAAAAATGTCGGCTCTGAAGACCCGCTTTATTCGAAAGCCATAAACTCAATGGGTGCAAAACTTGAACCTGCGGATGAAGCACTCCTTAGAGGTTTTGCAGAAAACGTGTGCAGTCTCTATGAACAGCGGAGACAGATCGAGGCTTACATTGAGAACAGCATGGAACTGGTTGCACCCAACCTGAAGCTTATTGCAGGCCCAATGCTTGGAGCAAGGTTAATAAGTCTTGCAGGAAACCTCGAAAAACTTGCTGCGTTTCCCTCCAGCACCATTCAGGTTATAGGAGCCAGCAAGGCGCTTTTCAAACATCTTCGGGCTCGGGCTCCATCTCCAAAGCACGGGATCATCTACAGTCACCCTCTGATAAATACTGCGCCCTGGTGGGTAAGGGGAAAGGTAGCAAGAGCTGTTGCATCAAAGCTTTCCCTTGCTGTGCGCATTGATTTTTATTCAGGAGAAAAAGATCCCTCTCTTATGGAAAAACTTGAAGCGAAAGTCCTACAGATCAGGACTTTGAACCCCAGGCCTCCTCAAAAAAAGCAGGAAAGCGGAGAAAAGCCAAAGAGAAGGAGGAGGAAGTAAATGCCTGAAGTCAAAAAGATATCGGATGGGATCTTTGAAGTTATAAAAGACAAAAGACAGCTTGCTACAAAGAACCTTGACCCTGGAAAAACCGTTTATGGAGAAAAACTGATTACGGTTGAAGGAGTTGAATACCGGACCTGGGACCCTCGGAGGAGCAAGCTTGGAGCCATGGTCCTGAAAAAATTCGATATTCCACTAAAGGAAGATTCGAAGGTTCTCTACTTAGGTGCGGCTTCAGGTACAACGGTCAGCCATGTTTCTGATATTGTTTCGGAAGGTGCAGTTTACGCCGTTGAATTTGCCCCAAGGAGCATGCGAGATCTTATAGGGCTTGCATCAAGGAGGAAAAATATCCACCCGATTATGGCTGATGCGGGAAAGCCTGACAGTTACTCCCATCTCGTTGAGCCTGTGGACCTTATTTTTCAGGATGTTGCACAGCCCAACCAGGCCGAAATTGCTGCAAGGAATGCAGTATGTTTTTTAAAAAAGGATGGATATCTCCTGCTTTCCATTAAAGCGCGGAGTATAGACACCGCAGCAAAACCAAAAGAGATATTTAAGGCAGAGGTAAAGAAACTTGAACAGGCTTTTGAGCCCAGGTTTGAGGTTCTTAATGCAAAGGACCTGATGCCCTATCACGAAGACCATCTTGGAGTTCTGGCGAAGTTGAGGTGAAACGCCCGTTTTTCAAGAGTTTTTGGGTTTTTTCAGGAGAAAGATAAGAAAAGTATCATATTTCAGTGGACTTTTCAAACCCTTTAAAGATTTCATGAGTAGAGATTTTGCAAGCTCAGTGAACAGATATGAGCGTCTAAGGAGGTAAGCGTTGTGGGCTGTTTACCTTCTGATACTTACCAGTAATCTTTTTTTCGTTACGGGCACTAACTTTTTCCACTCGACTACAGCATCGTCGTAAAACTCATATTCGTCTACAGTCTTATCCGAAAATTTGCCATCCACCTCATATATATAAAATCCCTCTTCCCCATCCGTAGAGATGACCTTGACTCTGTTCCCCATTTTCTTAACTTCCACGGCAGCCACGCTTTTCAGAGCATCAAGCAGAGTCGTTCCCTGTTCAACCTCCAGTCTCCTGTTTTCTGCAAAGTGGTCCAGGAAAGAATAGATGTTGTTCAGTTTGATGCCTATCATATGAGTATTTCCGAACTTTTTTCGTTCTATAAGATCAGCTTTTTCTAATATTTTTACATGTTTGGCAGCCACAGGCACAGAAATCCCTATTTCTCTTGCCAGACCGGATATATGCATATCTCCTTCACTCAGGTGTTCGAGAATTGAGAGGCGTGTATCGCTAGAAATAGCTTTGAAAAGGTTTTCTCTACCGCCGTTCATTCCAGAACTCCTCATAACATTTACTACCATGATGAACTCTATTTTATCTCAAATACTTATAATTATTGCTTTTATTAGAACAAGTAAAGTAAACTATTAGATCTTTTCATTGTCTTTTTTATATTTAATTTTAGCAAATTTACTTTAATTACGGATTTTTCTTTTCTTTTTTCTATATTACTGCCTGGCAAGCAAAGTAAATTTTCACATAATATTTGTTAAGTTTTAATTCTAATGTATGACTAACGTTAATTGATACCGTTTTAAAAAAAAGAAACTATTTTACTATTTTATTATAGTATTATGTAATTATGTTACGATTCAGGTGCCATAACTAAGTCAAATAATATCGATTTTGGTTACAGGGACCTGTCTAATAAGGGATTCATAGTAACTTTACTATTTAACTATTTTACTCTTATACCCTCTTACTCTCTTACTATCTTAACTTCTGCACATGTTCTGATTTTAACTTGTGTAATTATTTCTATCTCTCCGGCAGAAAAAAGGGTGTAGACAAACTTTTAGTATAAAATATACACTCAATGAGCCCTTGTTATCCAAAAAGATAACGAATATTACCCAAAAACCAGTTTTTATTTAATTTTACTATAGATGCTCAGAAGGTATTATGGACTCTACGGCATTAACTGTGATTGGGATTTTGATAGGTATCCTTGTCTTTGGAATTAAATCTGGAATAGGATGCGGATTTTCAAACATAAGTACAAAAGAAATTTTTGCAATTGGAGGCAGTTATTTACTTCTGGCCCTTTTATTCGGAGGCGTTGCCGACCATATAAGCCTGGAATCTTTTGAGAAGTTTTCTTCAATGGGCATGGGAATCCATGTACTTGTTTCCTTTCTCCTTATAGTGATAGGGATTTACACCCAGAAAAAGTGGAATTCAGGAAAAGATGTTTCAAGACACACTTTCCTCGCTATATCCATACCCTGCCCGGTCTGCCTGGCAGCTCTTGCAGTCTCCTGCATACTGCTTTCAGAAAGTCTTAACCTTTCCGGGATAAAAGTAGGACTTCTTGTTGGGGTTGCTTTTTTTATAGCAGTGGTGGCTTCTTCTTTTCTTTTCAGGCTTGGAAAGGTCCGGTTTGGAAAAACCCCTGAAACTATGGGCAGCGCAATGATGCTGATAGGGATTTACTATCTGTTAGGGGCTCTGCTTATCCCTGCGTATATACAAACAAAAAAGATGAACCTTGTTGCAACCGGTGGAGGAGAAACAGGAATTATTCCTCTTATGGCTTTTGGAGTCATTGTCCTTGCAGGTTTTTTCCTGGAACGTATAAGGAGGCATGATCTTTGAGCCTTATGAATTTATTATCCAATATGATGAACGTCTTCTCAACGGCTTTGCTAATTCCTGTAATGTTTCTTCTCACTATTCTGGTATTTGTTTCCTTGATTCAATTAGGAGAATTCCTTTCCGAATATACGAAAAGGCATAGGGACTGGACTAATCTAGAGACTAACTGCAAAAAAATTGAGTGCGAGCTTCAGAATTCGGATTTTTCGGAAGCATCCAGAGCTCTTGAAAACATCAAACAAAATTACATGGTCACTTCTTTTGCACGAGATGCTGCAAAATACCTGAAAGAGCGACATTTTCCTGCAATTGAGAGACTTTCGCAGGAATATGAAATCAAGATGGCAAAGCGCCTTGAACATACAAAGATAACTTCAACTATCGGTCCCATGCTTGGCCTTATGGGAACGCTTATTCCATTAGGCCCTGCTCTGATAGGGCTTTCGAAAGGAGACCTTGAGACCCTTGCGCAAAACCTGATGATTGCCTTTGCGACAACGGTTGTGGGGCTTTTTGCGGCCGGGATAGGCTACGTACTTACACAGGTCAGAAGGCGATGGTACTGGGAAGATATGTCGGATATCGATTATATCCTGGATACGATTGAGGAAAAGAACTGAAGCTAATTGTCTCTTAATAATGAGGAAGAACTCATGCGAAAATCCAGAAGATACAGGCGGACAGGACTTTTAAAAGATGAAGATGAGCAAAGTCCTATGACCAGCGTTGCAAATGTTTTTGATGTTGCAATGGTCTTTTCCGTAGCTCTGTTGGTTGCACTTGTTATGTCATATCACCTCCCTGAACTTCTAAGTTCCAATGAGGATTTCACTATTGTCAAAAATCCCGGATCTCAGGATATGAAGATTGTCATCAAAGAAGAAGGCAAACCCATTGAAGTCATGAACATGACCGATAACATAGGAGGGGGGACGGGAGAGGCTCTTGGAACAGCTTACAGGCTCGCCGACGGCAGGGTAATTTACGTACCTGACAATGGGAATGGTACATCTTCTTCGTCAGGTACATCCACTTCGTCAGGTACATCTACATCATCAGGCACATCTACATCATCCCGTACAATTAAAGTATCCACTTCACAGTAATAATTTCAATAAAATAGGTGAATTTTATTTGTTATGAACTGAGTCAATGTAATTTACCTAAAATCTCGGAAAAAATTAAATTTGTATTTGGAAAGTGACGCCGAATAATAAGCACTTCATTTTATTCTTTTTACACCCTCAGAATAACTTTCTTTTTTAGAATAAAAAACAGGATATGGTCTTCTGCCAGATTGTTTTCATCTGTTATTTGAACAGAAACATTCCCCTTCTGTAAAAAAATACTACAGTAATAAAATATAAAGCAAAATACTTATGGTTGGCAGAATAAGGGTTTGAATTTACTTCCCCAGCTATCTATTTCACCCAATGCATTATAGTGCACAGGAACTTGTTGAGGAATTTGAACCCACCGGGCGTAAATGAAAAGCAAAATCGATAGCTTTCAGGAAAGAAAGTTCCTTAACCGATAACCAATGGATAGATATTTAGAGACAAATTACTCCCGGAAGACTGCAGTTTTAAGGAGATAAAATGGCAAATTACTCCTGGAAGACTGCAGTTTAGAGAGACTAAAAATAGCAAATTATTCCCGGAAGACTGCAGCTTTAAGGAGGTAAAATGGCAAATTGCTCCTGGAAAACTACAGATTTACGGAGGTTTAAAATGGCGCCTCATAAGACAAATCAAGTAAATCTGATTTGTCTATAACTAAAATTACATCTATGTATATAAATATTTCGTATGCGTAAGACGCAGTTTGTAAATACTAGGGAGAACAACACAATTTAAAATGAAAATGCACATTGTATAAAAATAATATAATATATGACACTATATTATAATGGCATATTATAATAAAAACAATGATTTGAAAATAAATAAGCAATTTCATTTATTGCAAAATTATCAATATATCACATCATAATGATTTTAAAAGAATTTCGTTGGTTTATGGACGAAAGAGTATTGGCTCTTCACGATTTTGAATGGGTAATTTACAGTTACATTCTAAATTTGACCTGCACATATAATATACGAAACGATTCTCATGGGAATCACATTTAATGTAGAGGATTATCTGTTTTGTGCAGTTACTTCTTAACTGAAGAAGCATCTTCAACTCCTACAAAATAGAGAGGAATCATAATATATTACGTAAAACCTCCATCTAACCCGTTTTTACCCAAATAGCTAACAATTATGAGCCAAAAACTGTGTTTTATGTATCTTATTCCCTAATGCTCCGAATGTTGAATCTATCATACAGAGTGGCCACTCATTGGATTTAGGAAGTTTTTGATTGGACTGCATATTAGAATCAAGAGCTTCCGAGTTCATTTTTGATGTTTAATAGCTGTTTCTGTATTATTTCTAAGATTCATAATAATTCATAATAAAATTATTCTGTGGGCCAAGCATCCTGATTCTTTTTCTAACCGGGTGCTTCAGGGTTCATGATATATTGTTCTGGGGATAAGATGCGTACGGCACAAAGTAGATTATTGGTTTTATGTGCGGTAGTTCTTTTATTACTAGCACAGAACGTATCGGCTGATGAAAATCACGTAAATATTACTTTTATCTGTTATGATGGGAGCGCCCTTGCTGCAGCAGCGCAGTCCAATCCGTATAATGCAAGTATGAATGTAACATATATTTCAGGATATTCCGATTTTAGCAATGTCACTTTTGAAAACCAGGATGTAATATTTACTTATATGCTCTGGTCGCAGTTCAAAGATATCGGGGACGATCTTGAAAACGCTCACGAAAACGGGACTGCACTCATAGATATTACTTCCGTAATAGACACAGCATACATCAACACCTCAAGTTATGATCAGATTTTTTCCGGGACTACCCCGTATAATTCTACCGAAGAAAAATTCTTCTACAATATGGGTTCCAGAGGAGTCCTGAAGGAAAATACTGAGAACTTCCTTATATATCTCGCAAAAACTTATGGAGATAAACCCGAGCTTACGAAAGACTGGGTTTATGAAGATCCTATAGAATTCCCTGAAGCAGCGATTTACCACCCTGACGCTCGTTCTTCCACTAATGAATCTCAGCCAGACTGGTTTGAAAATACTACTGATTACCTTGAATGGTACTCTGACTCAACTAACTCAAATTCAACTAACTCAAATTCAACTAACTCAAATTCAACTAACTCAAATTCAACTAACTCAAATTCAACTAACTCAAATGAATCACGACATATTTACGACAAGAGTAAACCCACTATAGGGATATGGTTCCATGCTTCCGACTATACAGGTGACAACCTTAAAGTCATAGATGCTCTTATCCGTGATCTGGAAGGAAAAGGCTGCAATGTGATTGCGGGTTTTGATACTTTCAATGATATTCATAATTTTTACTTTGACGAAAATGGAGAACCTCTTGTCCAGTGCGTAATTTCTCTAAAGAGCTTCCGTTTGAATTATGATGACCCTGATAAAGGTGTGCAGGAGCTTGAAGACCTTGATGTGCCTGTCCTCACGGGATTGGTTGTTACAAACCCTGCTAATTCTACCGACATAGCTGATAGTAATAGAGGTATCCCCAGTGAAGAGGTTGTATACAAGACTCTGCTCCCGAGCATTGACGGGATTTTCGAGTACATTGTAATAGGAATTGATAATTATGATTCCGCAACAGGTGAAAACAGCTATGAACCACTGCCTTCTCAGATTGACTGGATGGCAAACAGGTCGATTAACTGGGCAAACCTGAAGTTAGAGGTAAACGAAGACAAGAAAGTAGCTGTCATCTATTACAACTATCCTTCAGGAAAGGATAACATCGTAGCAAATTATCTCAATTCCACCCAGAGCATGTTTGAACTCCTGAATGCAATGAATAACAGCGGTTATGGGGTCTCCGGAATCCCGGAAAACAGTAGTAAGCTCATGGAAATGCTTCAGGCCCAGGGCATCAATGTTGGTTCCTGGGCTCCCGGAGTTCTGGATGGGATGGTGGAAAACAGGACTGAGTGGGGCCTTCAACTCATACCTATGGATACCTATAAAGAGTGGTTTGAGTCCGAAATTCCGGAAAATCTGAGAGCCAATGTAACAGCCGAATGGGGTGAACCCTGGTCTGAAGATCTGCCTCAAAATAAGAGTGTTATGATCTATGAGAATGAAACCGGAAAATACATTGTAATTCCAACGGTGCGTTTCGGAAATGTCTGGCTCATGCCTCAGCCTGCCAGAGGAACAGGACAAAATAATGACACTCTTTACCACAGCAATGTTGTACCTCCCACACATCAGTACATAGCTTTCTATCTCTGGCTAAACCATGAATTCAAGCCTGATGCACTTATTCATATGGGTACTCATGGTACGCACGAGTGGCTTCCGGGTTCTACTTACGGAATGAACCGGACTTCAGACTGGTCTCCTCTTCTGCTGCAGGACATTCCGAATATCTATCCCTATATCATTGCCAACGTGGGAGAAGGAATAACTGCGGAATACAGAGGTAATGCCTTAATTATTGACCATTTGACTCCAACCCTTGAACGCAGCGGGCTTTATGGAGATTTGCTAAACCTTTCAACTGATGTGGAGGGGTATTACGACCCCGGGATTTCTTCTCAAACAAGGGCAGGATACCAGAAGGCCATAGTAAATGAGATAATCGCACTCAACCTCAGTGTTGATCTGGGAATAGATAACGTAACTGTTCTTCAAGATTACAACGAAACGGAGTTTGAAGATTTCGTTAAAAATGTCCTTCACGAATACCTGGAAGATGTAGGAAATGAAAATATCCCATACGGTATGCATATTCTCAGCCATGTTCCTGCGACGAATATGACAGATCCTGAAAGTGATGAACTTACAGGAATGGTAAGGGCTATGCTTGGAGGAAGTTTTGAGGATAATATCACTGCTGCCTTCTACCCTGAATCTTCATATCCTCTCGGAATTCCATTGAATGATACAAAAGTTACCAGACTTGTCTGGGAAGTCGTAACCAATAATACGAGCGTTTCTAAAGCGCAGACTGCAGTTTATGGGAAAACTAACAGCACAGTTACACTTGATCTTGAACAGGGGCTGGATTATAAAGACAGGCTTCTTAACTGCGATGTGGAGATTGACAGAATTCTTTCAGCCCTGAACGGAGGCTTCATCCCACCAGGCTCAGGGCTGGACCCTATAATGAATCCGGATGCAGTGCCTACAGGACGCAATTATTACAGCATAAATTCAAAGCTCTATCCTTCAGAAGCAACCTGGGAAGTTGGAAAAACTCTTGCAATTCAGTTGCTTGAGGACTACTATAACGAACATGGAGAATATCCCAAAAAAGTTTCATTCTCAAGGTTCGGAGTGGAGTTTATTGCAGACCACGGAACTCTGGAAGCCGAAGTGCTTTACCTGCTTGGGGTAAAACCTGTCTGGGATGAGTACGGGTATGTAACCGGAGTTGAAGCTATCCCTGAAGAAGAGCTATTGCCAAATTATGATACTTCAAAGCCTGGAAGGCCGCGTATTGATATTGTTTATACTACCGCAGGTATGAGGGATGCTTTCCCGGATAAGATAAAACTGATAGACAGTGCTGTGAAGCTTGCAAGCTCTCTTCCTGGCGTAAACTATCCAAACTACGTAAATCAGAGCTCCCTTACGCTCTATGATTCCCTGATATCTGAAGGGTATGACAATGAGACTGCAACAAAGCTCTCTACAATGCGCTGCTTTGCAGTAATGGACGGTACTTATGATATAGGGGTCTCAGATGCTATCAGTGCAAGCGGGTCATGGGATAATGAAGAAGATATTGCAAACGTATACCTGAACAAAATGGGATACGCTTATGGAGAAGATTACTGGGGAATACAGTGCAGAGAGCTCCTTGAAGGCAACCTGAAAAGCGTTGAAGCGTCAGTACATTCGTCCTCTTCAAACCTGTACGACTCCCTTGATAACGATGACCTTTTCCAGTACTTCGGCGGCATGAACCTGGCAACGAGGTATCTTAGCGGCAATACTCCAGAGATGTATATTTCGGACACAAGTAACTCGGACGGAGCTCAGATGGTAGGAATGCAGGAGTACCTCAGCAAGGATTTGCGGGCCAGATATTTCAACGACAAATGGATCGAAGGAATGAAGACCTCCGGATACTCAGGCGGCAGCATGATGTCCGAATTTGTGGACAACCTATTTGGATGGGAGGTAAGTGACCCTGACCTTGTGGATGATACTGTCTGGCAAGATGTGTATGAAACCTATGTAAATGATCCTTCTATGAAAGAATGGTTTAAGCAGAACAACCCCAGTGCTTATCAGTCTATGACAGCTAGAATGCTTGAAGCAGTCAGGCATGATTACTGGACACCTTCAGAGGATGTTATCGAAAGCCTTGCAAAGGATTATGAGGAATCTGTGGCCGAGAACGGTGCTTCGTGTTGTCACCACACCTGTGGAAATCCTCTTCTTCATGAGTTTGTAAGTGGAAAAGTATCTGTTCCGGGCTACTCCGAGCAAATAGAAGCTGCAACCAAAGCTGAAACTCTGGAGACAACAGAAAAGACCCAGAACAGTAGCAGTGGTAGTCATCACAGTCATAATACTGGAAATGCTACCGTAAAAGCCAGTTCATCCAGCAACCAGACGTCTCAGGATTCGAACGGAGGATATGGTACAGATACTTCCGAACCTGTCCCTGGAGTTCAGAAATCCTCAGATACTGATTATGTTGAAGGGTACGAGATGCAGAAAGATTCTACCGAAGAACCTGATAATAGTGGTCTCTCGTTTTCGGGCTCGGATATTATCGGAATTCTCTTTGTAGTGGTAGCTGCCGGTGGAATTTACCTGGGCATGAGGAAGAGATAAACACAGAAAAATGGAGTTAAATGGAGTTAAATGGAATTAAATGGAATTAAATGGAATTATATGAAATTAAATTAATGGAAAAAAGGAATAAAATTCAAAAAGGGTTAATCCCTTTTTCTTTTTTCTTAAAAAAAGACTCTTTATGTTTTGATTTTTGATATTATTGATTTTCGGCACTATTTTTGTTTTTTCAGCATTAGTTTTATATTTTTGGCATTAGTTTTGTTTTTTCAGTCCGTTGCTTCCTCGTCTTTTTCTTCAGTCTCTTTTATGTAGGGCTTAATATCCAGCACAGGTGTCCCATTAATTGCATCAAGCCCTTTTACATGGAGCACATTACCCTCCACTTTCAAAAGCTCTACAATGGTAAGCCCTATCCCGTTAGGGCGATAAGGGCTCCGGCTGGCAAAGACTCCGGAGATTTCTCCATCATAATGGCGGCGGTGGATGAGCTTATATCCTTTCGATTTGCTGAAATAAAACAGAATGTACAGTTTTTCAAAGTCTTCTATTCTGTAAAGCCCCTCTGTAAACTCTTTCTTGAGGGCTATCTTTGAGACTTTATTGTATACCTCTTCATTGTATACCGGTTCAAGGTAGTCGTTTTCAACGTAGCCTACAGGGACCATTTCAATTCTTTCGGAAGCCTCAGGAATTTCATTCATCTTTTGCCTCAAAACATGGAATGCAAACTATTTTTCCATTTTTAACCCTGCCCATAGGCTCCATGAAACCTTCTCCACATTTACTGCAGACCAGGGTGGGGTAAATTATGGCTTTTTCCGGCGGCTCGGCTTCAACTTCCCTAACCCAGAAAAGCTCTTCTTCAGGTATTTCCAGTATTCTCTGGCTTTTTGCATCATGAGAGGCCCGAAACTCTTTTGCCTCTTCTGGGCTTGCAGTGCCTGCCCTTAATTTTGCGAAGAGTTCGGTGTGCTTTTCGTCCGTGGGGAGAGCATCGGGTTTCAGGGAAATCCTCAGAGCTTTATTATCGCCTCTTTTGAAGTATGTGTAAACATGTTTCCCATGATCCTTGAAAATTAGATTCCCTTTCCCACAGGTGCAACCGTTTATTGCCTGAATGGCATCCACGGCACAGGACCGGTTTTCTACAATTGCGACCAGTTCTTCATCTTTGCTGCGGTCTTTGAAGTGGTTGGCGGCAAGTGTTGCTACTCTGTAGCCAATGGAAAGTCCGGGGCAGACATGTCCATGAAACTGTACTGCAGTATTGAAATCCAAGTTTTTGACTCCTGATGTTTTTAGCTCTTAGTTTTACTGATTTCCACGTTAGATTGTCATGTTGGAAATGATTAACTTTAATGAACTAGTTCCATATTATTTAGGTATTATTTATATGTTTTTTGTTTAATTAATATTACAAAAAAAATTTCTCGTAATAAGAGAAGGCCTGCTTTCGAGATTTCAAAAATAAGAATATTCACTCTGCACTGTTTCTGAAGTTTTACTCATGGAATAACAGAAAAGCCGAACTCTGGTTTAAGAGTTTTATTTATTAAAATCTTGAAGGAAAATAAAGATCTGGTCTGAGATCACTAATTTATATTTATACACAGGACTCCGCTCACTTTATATAGTATAAATTTAGAGTAATCAACCTTATCTCGAGAATATTATGAAAAATGTCTGATAACATTCTTTTTTATATAAAAACCCCATGAATAATTATTAAAATTGGGAGCCTTGTTTGCCACCTCTGATAGGCTCCCAATTATGTGATTCAACCCCTACGATTAAGAGAAAAACCCCTTAACTCTTAATCGTTGACTTTCTCTTTATGTTATAGAGGTATATAACCTATACGACTTTAAAATTTGCGTTGCATTAAATTATTTAGTCTCCTTGAAATCACAATCGTTAGACTTAATGGAATTTTCAATCATTAAATATATTTTATATATGTTAAAGTTTTACAAAAAGTGACGAAATTGCTTTAAAACCAAAAAAAAGGAGAGCTAGAATTAATTAACTAAAAAATTATATATACTGTCTATAAAATTCAATTTTCAGGTGAAAATAGATACAAAGTCTGGTTATAGAAACTAATTCATAATATATATATATTAGAAATTAACATTCAATATAATTTTTTTCTACATATTAAACACTATTATAAATAAAAATTATGTGTTGAAAACTATATAGTGGCTTTCTACTAAATTACACGAGCAAAAGCGGGTTTAACTGAATTTAGTGAATTAATATTACATTAAATGATTTTTTATATTTGCTTAAAAAAGTGATTTTACAAAACATGCGTTACTATTGAATAATATTGGAAAATAAAAGTTTTAGTAAAGATAGCAGAAACTCTCTTTTGTAATTTTAATTTGCTCAAAAAACTTGCAATATCAGGATGAATAAACATTTATTTTAATATCAGGTTCCTGTTAACAATTGAGGCTTTCAGTAGAAGTACAGTTGAAAAATAGAGGACAGTTAAAAAATGAGGAAGATATTTATTAAATATCTGTATATATAATAAAATCATGAACAGCCCGCTTCTAGAATTGATTTTCCTTTCCGAAAAAAGGAAAGATCTTCTTTTATTTTTGAAGGATGGGCCCAAAACGATTTCCGAGATCAAAGAAAACCTGAATGTAGGTCTGGTGGCAATTCTCCCTCAATTAAAAAAACTGAGGGAAAACTCCTTGATTTCAAAGACAGGTGATATCTACAGCTTAGCTCCTCTCGGGATAGCAGTAGTTGGCAAAATGAAGCCAATGATGGATGTCTTAACTGTCTTCGGAAGCAAATATGAATATTGGGCAAACCATGCAGTTGAGTCCATACCCGACCCTCTGCGGGAAAGAATAGGAGAGCTGGCTAACTGCACGTTTTCCGAACCCCCCGATAGGACGCGCCTCTTTGAGCCTCACAAAGAATTTGTAGAAAACCTTATGAAATCAAAAAAAATAAGCGGTATTGCCTCGGTTTTTCACCCTCTTTATCCATCTCTATTTCTTACTTTCGCAAAAAAGGGAGTGAACATTTCTATTCTCGTAACTTGCCCGATTTATGAGAGAATAAAAGAAGAATATGGTCCTGAATTAAGTGAATTTCTTAAATTCGAAAATGCAAATTTCTACGTTTGCAGCAAAAAAATCGAACTTGCCTATGCAGTTACCGATAGGTTCCTTTCTCTCACCCTACCTTTTTCAGACGGCACTTACGACCATATAGAAGATGTCCTGTGTTTTGAACCTCAGGCTATACGGTGGGGAGAAGACCTTTTTGCTTATTACAGGAAGATCTCGGATAAACTTACTGAAATTCACTGAAATCTGAATTACTTTCAGGTCAGTTCCCGGAACAGCCGGAAGATAGTTATAAATTGGACCCTTGCCATCCCTTATACCATGCAAAAAGTTCAGGAAACCGCAGAAAAAATCCGGACAATGGAGATCCGGGGTGCAGGCAGGATTGCAAAAGCCGCTGCTGAAGCTATCAGAGATTATGCCACAGAGCTGGACGCAGCTTCAATGGAAGAATTCAGTGCCAGAATAAAGGAAGTCTCTAATCTTCTCATCAGTACCCGCCCGACAGCTGTTTCCCTCCCGAATGCCGTGAAACTCTCATCAAAGTATTCTTCAGCAAACGTGGAGGAAGCAAGGCAGGAAATTATTAAAAATTCAAACCTCTTTATTGAGATAGCTGACAAAGCCCTTGAAAAAATCGGAAAAATTGGGTCGAGAAGAATTCGGGACGGGGATGTTATAATGACCCACTGCAATTCCCATGCTGCTCTTTCGATCATCACAACAGCCTTTGAAGATGGAAAGGATATTTCGGTAATTGCTACTGAAAGCCGTCCCAGGCGCCAGGGCTTATTGACAATTCGCCACCTTAACAATTTTGGAATTCCCACAACCCTTATTGTAGATTCTGCGGTGCGTTACTACATGAAAGACGTGGATAAGGTTGTTGTCGGGGCTGATGCTATTGCAGCTAATGGCGCACTGGTAAACAAGATTGGGACCTCACAGCTTGCGCTTGCAGCCCATGAGGCCAGAAAAAGTTTTATGGTCGCTGCCGAGACCTTCAAGTTTAGCCCGAGCACGATTGTAGGAAACCCCATAGAAATCGAAGAAAGGTCTGTAGACGAGGTAGTCGATCCTATAGTCCTGAAAGAGCTTTCTCATGTGCAGGTAAGAAATCCGGCTTTTGACTTCACGCCTGCCGAATACATTGATATGATCGTAACTGATATTGGAATTATCCCGCCTGAAATGGCATATACCGTTATAAAAGAACATCTTGGCTGGGAGCTTGGGGATTTATAATTTGGGTGATAGTATACTGATCAAATTTGACCCCGTTGATTAGCGTCTAAATATTGGTGTTTTTCATATGTTTTGAAATCAAATAATGAAGAATTTATTCATGGAATTCTTTGCGTTATGCGAACGAAAGTGTTTATTTCTTAAGGGTTAATAGTGGATATTAATATGCAAGAGGAACAATTCAGCAATGCATATGTTAGGGTAGTTGCGACACTTTTTAATTTATTATGGAACAACCAAAATTTAGATTAATTTTCATTGGTCATCGGTTAGCATAAAATCCCATCTCTTGCATATGTTTTTAGAATACTATTATAGATAGCAATGCTGACACTGATCATTAGCAGAAGAATCTATTCTCGTGTAAGAAACTAAACCGCTTCTCCTGAAAAGATGGCGAAATATACACAAATGTATTGGAGTATTGGATTGTTGAAGTCTTAAGATATCGAATATTGATTTTACTGAATGCCGGATTCTTCTTGTTAAGTCAGATTTTCAATCAAGAAATTCAAAAATCACTGGATTTTGGAACAGAGTCAAAAATCGGAATGTAAAATGGAACAGGCGATGAGCTAATTTGTAACTCTTATCGGAACATTACTTCCGAGATAACAATATTTATATGTTTGTATCTTTATTGAAATAATTGATATTCCACAGAACAGAACAAAAAATAAAGACTGGTATAAATGTGGAATTGATAATATTTGATAACGTAAGTTTTTCCTTAAGAGAAACATCATCATTAAAAATTTTAATCTTAATGTCATGAAGGGAAATAAGATATTACTCAAAAACATATCAGGTGGAATGATATGAAAGCAATTGATGAAACAATGAGTATATACCAGATCTTAAGTGAATATCCTTTTTTGCTAAAAATATTTAAACAGCATGGGATGGAGAAATTTGAAAATAAGGAAGTTCTCGAAAAACTTGGCCCTTTACTAAAATTGAAAACAGCTCTATCAATGGTATCGGTGAATAAAGACTCTTTTATTGAGCTCCTGAATCAGGCTGTTGTGTCCAATGAAACAAAAGGAGATTTTACCCTTGCAGATTCTCCGGAACGACAAAAAGAGCTGACCCTTCTTGCCCTTTTGCCATGCGGCATGAAGATGCCCTTTAACCGTGCATTTGATGACTTTTCATCCGAATACAGCAGGCAAATAAATAATGTGCTCCATTCTCTTGTAGAAGGTAATGTCAATCATGAGCTCTCATATTATGCCTATATCGATCTGGTTACATCGATTGACGAACTGCCGGACATAATAGTCAGTTCTGATATTAACAGCTTTTACCATAAACCCTTCCAGGAGAATTTTCTCAATAAGGAATATTTTGTAACTCTCAATTCATCCCCGATGAACCGTGATTTTGAATCCATCGGTTTTGCGGATCCTCGCGGCCAGTTTACCATGATCTCTGCAAACCTTCTTGTTCTGGTTACAATAGATGAACTCATGAAGGATAACCCCAAACCGGAATCCTGGGAAGATATCTTGAAAGATGAGTACCGGAACAGGGTTGTTATGCGGGGACAGGACGGCTTTTTCTGTAATGGAGTACTGCTCCCGTTCTACCGGCTGTACGGTATGGAGGGAATTAAAAAACTTGCTTCATCAGTATATACGGGAATCCATCCATCCGAGATGGTCAAAATGATAGACAGCAAAAAAGATGATGTACCCCCAATGTATATCATGCCTCTCTTCTTTGCCAGGAAAATTCAGGACAAATCCCGGATAACGATCAATATACCTTCAGAAGGAGCTATTGTAAGCCCTGTGCAGATGCTGGTTAAAAAAAGTGCAGTAGAACGGGTTAACGAGATCACGGATTTCCTCTGTGGAAAAGAGTTTGGTAAAATCTCTGCCCGAGCCTTTTTCCCGACAACAAACCCCGAAGTTGAGAATAATCTTAAAGGAATCAAACTCTATTGGCTGGGTTGGGACTTCCTGATGAATACTGACATAGGAACACTTAAAAAAGAGGTTGAAGTGGTTTTCAATGAACATTTTTATGAGACCGGAGGCATGGTGTGAGGCTTGTTACGGTGGCAGGTCCTCCCTCATCAGGAAAAACCAGTATCATTATCAAGACCATCGAAGAGCTTAGACAAAAGGGTTTTACAATCGGTGTGGTAAAATTCGACTGTCTCTCGGCTCAGGATGAGGAACTTTATTCCGCTCACAATATTCCGGTCAAGACCGGCCTCTCCAGAGGGCTCTGTCCTGACCACTTTTTTGTGAGCAATATTGAAGAAGCCCTCAGGTGGGCCAAAGAGAAGAAGTTTGATTTTCTGATTACTGAGAGTGCCGGTCTTTGCAACCGTTGTTCTCCCCATATTAAGGATGTTCTGGCAATCTGTGTTATTGATAACCTGAGCGGTGTCAACACACCTAAAAAAATCGGTCCCATGTTAAAACTTGCAGACATCGTTGTTATTACTAAAGGGGATATCGTTTCCCAGGCAGAGCGTGAGGTCTTTGCATACAGGGTTAGACAGGTTAATCCCAGGGGAATGATAGTCCAGATTAATGGCGTTACAGGACAGGGTAGTTTCTATCTTGCAAAACTTGTGGAAAAAACCTCTACAATTGAAACCCTTCAGGGAGCTACACTTCGATTTACCATGCCTGCAGCTCTATGTTCATACTGTCTTGGAGAGAGAAAAATCGGGGATGACAGGCAGATTGGCGTTTCAAAGCTGGTAAATTTTAGAGGAGATGAATAACTTTCAGATGGGATGAATAACTTTCAGATGGGAAGAATAAATTTCAGATGAGAAATATAAATTTCAGATGGAATGAATAAATTTCAGAGGAGAAGGAAGAGCTTGCGGACAGATTTGCTCCAAATGACGATAAATGAACTCAGGAAGATGATGCCCTGGATAGAGGACTATTTCTCTGCATTTGCAATTGATCCTGCACAGTTCGGGAGCAGGAAACTGGAAGAGCTGGGTTCGATACTTGGTGAAGATTATTTTATCGAGATGGAAAGCAGTTCTCTTGCTTTTATTGATGGTTTCTTTCTATTTATTGAGCAGGCAAGGGCTCTTCAACAGGGAAGCGGGTCCACAGTTGAATCCCTTACAGTGCTCCCTGGACATAATAAAAATGGTGGAAAAGAAGCATTTTCGGTAAATCTGAAAAAGGGTGAGGTTACAGCAATAGTCGGCCCGACAGGATCAGGCAAGTCACGTCTTCTGGCTGATATTGAATCTCTGGCTCAGGAGGACACTCCAACCGGCCGGAAAATACTGGTTAATGGCCGGGCTCCAGGTGACGAGGAGCGTTTCTCAACTGAAGGGCGTTTTATTGCGCAGCTTTCACAGAACATGAACTTTGTTATGGACCTCAGTGTAGAGGAGTTTCTGACCCTGCACGCCGAGAGCCGTATGGTTGATGAGGTTTCTCTTATTGTTCAGAAAATATATGATACTGCAAACATCCTGGCAGGAGAACCTTTCAGCAGGGAAACTCCTGTTACGGAGCTCTCAGGAGGACAATCACGCGCTCTGATGATTGCAGATACCGCACTTCTCAGTCCGGCATCTGTTGTTTTGATCGATGAGATTGAGAATGCAGGCGTTGACAAGGTCAGATCTCTGGAGCTTCTGGTAAGTAATAATAAGATTGTTTTAATCAGTACTCATGACCCTCTTCTGGCTTTATCGGCAGATCAGCGGCTGGTTATTCAAAATGGCGGGATTTCAAAACTTATAAAAACCACGCTGAATGAGAAAAAGTACCTGAAGAGCCTCGAAAAAATAGATCGCAAACTTACTCTTCTCCGAAATCAGTTGAGAATGGGTAAAGAGATCGACTTCAGTGATTTTCTGGTGTAACTTAATTTTGTCGGGATAAAAATTGCACAAGATTTCGTTATTCCTGTCATCCAATAACATTTTTAATAAGGTATGGAAAAAATCGTTTTGAGAAATAATTGAGAAAGCGTATATATTGCGACTTAGAAATTAAAAATAAGTTTGTATTAATGCCTTTTTGTTAGATTTCGGCTCCACAATACCTCAGATACTTTGACTGCACTGCTTTTACAATAATTTGTAAAGAACAAGATCGTTAGCTATGAGGAAATTGACTGCTGCCCAGAGAAATATTTGGAAGAATAAAAAGGAGCGAATGTGAATCACCTGGCTATAAAAAATAAAAAAGTTTAAAAATCCGTTTTTAACTATAGTTGGAAAACTATAGCTGTAAATCAACCAAATTATATTGCCTATCCGAATTTCTCCATTCATTACTGAGATACGGGTGAAACGGAATCTCCAGTTACGTATTCCATAAATCCATCTGCAACATATGAAACCGGTTTCCCGTCAATTTCTCCATTGACGTGGTAAGTTCCAATCATCTCCCAGATTACACGATATTTAAATGTCACGTTTCCATTTTCATCAATTGTTGGTACAGATACTGGAAGTGGAGTAGAATGTTCCGAGGTGGTTGTAAACTCTATATTTAGACAATCACCAGAATCGGATGAGACAAGTATATCTGTGTTAAGAGGCAGAGGGAACGAACCTGCCGGCATATAAGCACCTAAGTATGGCATCGGAACGGGCTCATTGACATATATAAAGTTCGAATGCATGATTTGGATCTCCTTATCATTAAAAGTAGCAGCGATTTCCCTGTTCTTCCATATGTTCAAAACTGATCTTAATGATTGAGTATATCCAGCATCGGTGATGTTCCCAAAGTTAATTGAATATTTTCCGACATCGTTTCCATTCAAACCATTCTTGGTCTGAGTAACCTGACCCCAGTCCCATCCAAGATCATCTCCCCAAGACCAGTATCCCCAGTTGTGGTCATGGTAACCTCTTTCGTTTTTCAGGATATATTTTTTCCCATTAACAGAAAGTTCTCCGTTGACCTTCATTTTTGATGAAGCTACTATCCAGTTGATACCTTCTCCCGGTACTGTAGAGAAACCAGAAGCATTAAACTCTGGGGACGGCTCTACCTCCGGTTTAAATAATGCATCGAAGACCGTAGATCCGTCATCGGATTCTACGTGCACAGAATATCCCGCTGGAGTCAGCCTGACCGTACTATTAGCTATCGTAACATTTGGCGTTTGAGAAGAGTATTCTGCAATACCTATTGGATATGATCCAAAAGAGGCATTGGAATTCTCGTCGCCAGTATCATAACCAAGAAGAACAGAAGAGGAATTAAAGACCCCATTTAATTTAAATGTACAGATGATTGAAAGGTTCTGTTCTTCATCTATTACATTGAAGTAATGCCACTCATTGTATAGGGGCATCATACTACTGTCTGTCGGAGGATGAAAAACATCAACCGTTGAAAGTTCTCCTATCAAACTATTATTCTGGCTATTATTCTGGCATGCACCAAGAGCAACCCCTGAAACTGCCAGAAGTGAAAAAAGTACAAAAATTACCGGTTTTAATATCTCTTTAATTTTCATTAATCACACCACTATGTACAAAACCTTTTTTCTTCACTTGCAACAAAAAGTTGATTTTAAGAAATTCCGATTTCATACAGCCATACATGTGATAGATTATAAAAGTGTTATTAAATTAACTTAAAATTGTATTGTTTCATATATTTCTTCACAGGTTCTTTCTTCAAAAAAGAAATATGTTTATGTTATTCCTGCTAACTCAGATGCTTTCTTAAGATGATCTGTACCGGAATCGCGAAATGTTCTGGCCTTTTGGAAATTTTCAGCTCCTATAGTACCGTTTTTCGCTTCATTTGCTCCCTGCAACAATGACTGGCCTGCAGAGTTATAGTCCTGAAGAGCCGCTCTCCATTCTTTCTGCGCATCCTGGAGTTTGGAAGATACGGTATATTGATCATTTTCATCTATGGCGTTCTGAGTATCATTTACTATTTTTTCGGCGTAAACTGCGAGTGCGGTATAATCAGAATTGTTTGTAGCGTTGGATACACCGTTCAGATCTGCATTAAGTATCTTCAAATGCTTCTGGACGTTAGCTGCCCATGCAATATCCTGGGATGCTGACTTGAGGGAATTTTTCAGTGAGTTTGATTGAGCCTGAGAAACATTTTCTTCGTTTTGTGACCCGGCTAAAATCCCGACAAACAGTGCAACTAGCAAAATAAACAATGCGATGTAGATGTATTTTTTCATATACACTCCCTTAAAAGTTCATCTGTAACAATAAAGATTTAGAGAAGATGTATTATAAGTTATGTTATGGTTATGTTTTTCTGATATAAGTTCTGGATAAATCGTTTTGAGAAAGCGGTGCATATCGAGAGTTATAAATCAGGAATAATCTTCTATTAAATATTTTTTATTATGATTTTACCCAACTTCATTAAATCTTATTATTTCGCCGTTCATATTATGTTCAAGTTCTTCAGCTTCAAAAACGTCGAAGTCAAGCAGATTGAAGTGCCTGGGGAGAAAAAAGTGGTGGAAATTTTGGTGACTGTTTTAAGGCCTATAATAATTCCATCATAACTGTTGTAACACTAAAAGGACAGAGAATCTATTTAATTTTAGATAACTTTGATACACAACCTATTGAGCTAAAAACGTTTATAATCTATAGTATCCTATAGGATAGTATATGGCTGCTACAACTACAGTTTGCCTTGAACCTAGAGTAAAAGAGATGCTTAATGGCTTGAAAACCCACCGAGAAGAATCTTATAATTCTGTTATCGAAAGGATCGCAACTATGGCTTATGATAGTGAGCCCTTGACAGACAGTGAAATTAAAGGAATTGAAGAAAGCCTGAAGGACATAAAAGCAGGAAGATACTATAGCGAAGATGAAGCAAAGAAAATGTTAGGTATAGACTAATGTACACTGTTCAGTATACTTCACGCGCTATTAAGGATATCAATAAACTGCCACCTGAAGCTAGAAAAAGAATTTTTGATGCGATTACTGAGATTAAGGAAAAACCTTACTCACATGTCAAGAAATTAAAAACATCTCCTGATTCACCTATCTATTCTTTGAGAGTAGGAGAATATCGAGTACTGTTGAATATTACACGGTCACAGCTTATTATTTTTGTAATCGGAGCTGGATATCTCAGCACAGTTTACAGAAAATTTTAACTAAAATCACTGAATAGGAAATTAGGTTCTGATAAAAAACAGGTCTTGTTACAATAATTATGTCTGAACTGTTTTTCAGCGAAGGACAGACCTGTATCGTTTCTCTTATGCGTTCCATAGCCCGTTCAACTGTTTTTCCCTGAGTATAGCAACCCGGTATGTCAGGAATTTTTGCAATATATATTCCATCTTCGTCCTTCTCGATCAGAAGCGTATAATTCAGGCTCTTGCCTTCCATCTTTACCGGAATTTCAGTGAAGTATTTTTAAGTTCTGGGATTAGCTCATATAATAAAAAAGAAGAAATGAGGCAATCCTCATTTCTTTACAGTTTTCGAAGAAACCAATTTTCCTTGAGCATTATACAAATACGCCGTATCTCCGTCATTATTCCAAATATAGGAGTACTTATTCCAATACAACGTGCTTCCAGAGTTTCTACCCTTTCCGCTTCTGAGAGTTACCGAAGCTTTAGATTTTAATTTGTATGAAGAAAAAGTGTAGGTATGCTTTGCACCCTTGTCCTTAATTTTCCAACCTTTCAGATTTACTGATGTTGTTCCTTTATTTGTAATTTTAACATACTCTTGATTCGGCTGTTCACCACGAGCTCCAACATATAAAGCACTTATATAAACCGAGGTTGTAGAACCACTTACCTTTTCAGTGGCACCCAAAGCAAAAGGAACGGTACCCAAAATTAAACAAATAGCCAAAAAGATAACAAATGTTTTGTTTCTTATCGTATTACTGCCTCCAATATCTATTCGCTGTTTTATAATGTTGGAGAGTAACTTTTGAATAGTGTATATCTCTTCCGATTAAACCCAAAGAAATAAAATTTATATTTCAAGAAATATCCAAAGTTTGGTGTATGTAATCATATTTAGCATAAGTGATCAAAGTCACATTTGAGCCTGCGATGGCAATTCACTGGTTAGTTTAGCTACGGCTTCGAAGAACCAAAATAAGTACAACCTTACTGCCCAAGATGATGATGGGATCTACAGTCAAAAAAGGTTGAGGTAAAAAGTACTTTCATAAAAGTACTTTCATTTCTTTGTGCCTGTTATTCAAAGAATTTCATGTTCGTTTAGTCTAGGAAGTATGATTTTCTACCATTAAGATAAACCTTGAAAGAAAAACAGGTATACCAAGAAAGCATACTTATAAATAAGATTCATATTAACCAGTTATTATGGCTGAGGCTGATTTTGAGGAGAAAGTAATAAAGGAACTCGATTCTATCAAAAAACAACTGACAGACATAAGAGAGCATATGGTAGACATAGACTGTATACTCACTGATGAGGAAAGAAAGCTCGTAGATAAAAGCTATGAGCACCAGAAAAAAGAAAAACTGACTTCCCTTTCGGAGTTCAAGAAAGAACTGGGAATCTAATATGTTTGAAATTTTTCTGGACACGCCTGCAAAGAATTTTCTCAAAAACTGGATTCCAAAAACAGCCAGAGAATCATCAAAGCCATTGAAAAACTTGCTGAAGATCCTATTCCTCATGATGCTAAAAGAATCTACGGCACCAGCGAAAAGCTTTTTAGAATAAGAGTTGGGGATTTCAGGATTCTCTATCGGATTGACTATGAAGAGATTATTATAATTATTGTCAGCGTCGATTCGAGAAAGAGGGTATATCGAGATTTCTAAGTTTAAAAGCAACCGGTTTTTAAATCACTTTTTTATTATATTTCCGGCCCAACTTATCAAATTCTTCGATTGGAAATCCTTCAATTGCGCCTCCACTTTGGAGATTATTATTTTTTTGAGCGTGATACTGGACATATATTTCTCTTGTACAAATTTAGAGATACTTTTGAGTGTACACCCTGAGCTCATCCCAAAACCTGGTTTTACCCCAATACCAAAATTATTCAGAATTACTTTCATAATTAGAAGTTCGATTGGTCACTTAAAGTACGAGACCTAAAGAAGTAAATTTTAAGTTTTGAGATAGGCTCATGTTTTACTGTATCGGAAAAACTATTTTAGTATTTCAAAATTGTATTATATGGCTTATCTGATTTTCGTACTTATTTTTACAGAATGAACTCATCCCAAAACCAATTTATCCCTCAAGTCGGTGAAGTTTTCCGAACTGAGTTTCGTGATCAGAAACTCGATTTATTATTTGGAATAAAGGATTTAGAGTCGCAATTATAATTTTTGGGATTGACTCCATAAATACTAAGCATTAAAGAAATAGCAGAGTTCTAATAGAGATAAAAGAAAATATGTCAAAAACTAAATAAGAGTATTATTGATTGATGCAGAATGAGAACTAATGACAAAGAAGTGGTTGATTTAACCGCGTATCGTCTTGATACGGATAAAGAATTCGTTGATGTAACCGGTTATAGTCTTGAGGAATGGTTAAAATTAATTAAATCAAAAGAAAGTAAAAATCTCCAATTCATAAATTATATGTTTCCAAATGATGAGATTCGGGAAAAATATTTGGAAACAATCAATAGTAGAAGTGAAGAAGAAGTAATTTTCTTACTCCGAAAATTCCTTATTACCTCAGGATCTATGGGGATAGACAATCTTAATTTATGTTTTTTGATAGAGTGTGCTAAAAATAATAAAAAGAAATTTGCAACACTGACAAAAATTGAATATTATAAACGCTTGTCAAGGTCGTATATTAATAAACAACCAGTTTGGGAAGGTATTACTTGGGTTATTGATTTACTGCCACATGAGCCTAAGCATGCGATAAATTCGTTAAACGCATATTTATTTGCTCATATTCAGTTGTTACCTGATGAAAGATCGCAGGGTCTTCTTGATGCAATTGCAATAATTCGCGCAAAGTTCATGGAGATGTCTCACCCTCGAGAAATCTTCGAAGCTATTGATCCATATCAATTTGAGCATGTTGTTGAAGCACTCTATTATGAGATGGGATATACAACTACCATGACTAAGAAAACGCACGATGGAGGCAAAGACATCATTGCAGAAAGGAAGGAAATAGGGATGAGAGAAAAAATCTTGATTCAATGCAAAAAACAAGGAAAAAATGTTAACGTTGATAAAACCAGAGCTTTACTAGGAGTTGTCTCAGATAGTAAGGCAACAAAAGGCGTTTTAGTTACAACAGCAGAATTTACACCAGATTCAAAGAAACTGGTAGATCAAAATAATCGAATAGAACTAATTGGTAATTTTAATTTGCAAAAATTGATGAATGAATATTTTGGTCCAAAGTGGCCAATGCATATAGACTATATTATTTCAGAAAGCATTAAAAGACATAAGTCTTGATTTTTGCTAAAGTTCTTTCTCATTCCCAAAACTTCTTCGTCTTCACATAATTCCTCTCTGCAATCAAAATATCCCTGTAAAACTTCCCTTCACCCACTATCATTTTTTCAATCACCTTTTACGCCGTATCACGCCCAATTCCCCGCCTAGCAAGTGCGATAACCACCTTTTTCCCCTGCAAGCTGACCACACTTGCGTTTCTGTAAACTCTCCGTATCCATTTCTTTTCTTCAGCGGAGACTTTAACCTTTTTTGCCCCTTTTTTGACAAGCTTGATTTCCTCTTCTTCCCAGGGTTTGAAGTCTGCAACCATTTAGAGTTTTAGAGTAGCCAATGAATCCAAATCACAATGTACTTTCGTTTTATTTTTGATACTAACATCTTTAAATTCTGTTCTTTTATAATTTATTATTACTAAAATTATATAGGGAGCGCATTATTATGCCTTTGAGCAAATTGTCTAAGAATGAAGGATTGGCAGTCACTGCTTATGATGGAGACGGTACTGTTCTTCTGGCATTTGATATTGATGAGGAGAAGACGAAAAACCTTGCTGGCTTTGCGGTGAAGGTTATTACTCCGAACAAAGGTCCTTACAGGTCGAACGAGTACTGGTTGAAGAACAGGCTTAGTTTTAAGAGAGAACTTTCAAGTGAAACTGAACTTACTCCTGAAATGTGGGAAGATTCGAATAAAGCTCCTTTTCAGATATTCCACTGGGTTCATTTTCCAAGTGCAGGCCCTGGGAAGTACGTTTACACTGTTTATGCGTGTTATTTCAATAGCAATGGATCTGTTGATTTAGGTCCCAGCGTTCAAACTGAAGCAGACCTGAGTTATCGTGCTTTTCCCAATCTTGAGCTGGGTTTTACTAGGGGATATATTTCATCTCAGGCTTATGCTGACAGGTTTGATAATAAGGCTATCAGGCCGAAGACCAAGTCCATTGATTTCGATACTGCTCCATACCAGGCACAATATAAATGGCTTGGTGCTCACGCAAGGAAAATGGTTTTCGATTTTCTTGAAGAGTGCTTGAATGATAATTCGATTAGTGTAGACGTATTCGCTTACGACTTCGACGAACCTGATATTATTCGAAAACTTGCTTCTATGGGGTCTCGTGTTCGTGTATTTCAGGACGATGCTCCGCTACATACTAAATCCACGGCGGTTGAACCTGATGTTGTCAACAAGTTGAAGCAGGCAGGAGCGGCTGTAAAAACCGGTCATTTCTCTCGTTTTGCGCATAACAAAGTAATGATTCAAAAGAAAAATGGCAAAGCTGTAAAAGTGCTAACAGGCTCAGCCAACTTCTCATTAAGAGGATTCTACGTCCAGGCTAACAGTGTTCTGATCTTTAATGACCCCACAACCGCCGAACTCTATGAAAAGGCATTCGAACAGGCTTTCAATGATCAAAAAAAGTTTAAATCCTCAACCATCGCATCACAATGGTTTGAAGCAACAACGAATCACAACCCTTCGGTCTCAATCAGCTATGCTCCGCATAAAACAGCATTCTCCTTGGAAACCGTGTCTCAAACCATAGATTCGGCAAAAAGTTCGGTCTTCTTTGCGGTTATGGAGACTTCTGGAGGAGGACCTGTGATGCCAGCCCTTGAGAACCTGTCAAAAAGAGATAATATTCTCTCTCTTGGAACTATTGAAAAAAACAGCCAGCTAAGTTTGTTCAAGCAAGGAAAGAATAGTGGAGTGACAAGTTTTGAGTTCCTGGAAAAGGACATTCCAGAGCCGTTCAAGGAAGAATATAGCGGGGGGACGGGACAGGTTATCCACCACAAATTCGTTGTCTGCGACTTTAATGGCGATAATCCGGTTGTGTACTGCGGCTCTTCCAATCTCTCCCAGGGTGGCGAAAAAAGCAATGGTGATAATTTGATCGAAATCCGGGATGTAGATATAGCTTACTATTACGCCATTGAAGCTATCCGGCTATTCGACCACTACAGGTTCAGAAGCCTGCATGAAAACAGTACGTCAAACAAACC
Organism: Methanosarcina sp. Kolksee; assembly: GCF_000969945.1. NCBI lineage: Archaea > Methanobacteriati > Methanobacteriota > Methanomicrobia > Methanosarcinales > Methanosarcinaceae > Methanosarcina > Methanosarcina sp. Kolksee. Next base: position 3,952,942 of record NZ_CP009524.1, on the reverse strand, counting down.
ATTGCAACTCGATACAACAGATAACTGGGTAAAACCTTTCTACAACTCAAGTGATCTAAGGTGCCAAACAAGAAAATTATTCATCGGCACACAACAATCTCAAGGGCCGAAGTAACAGCAACTCATAAAAAGGGCTCTTCTTTTTTTGTGTGGATATCCTCATAATGTCCTCATAAAAACCAATGCGGCCTTGAATTGAAAATCATCTTATCCATCGGAAATGACGAAGAGCCTTATGAAAAAACAGCGCTCGGTTCTGTGGGTTTTGTAAAGCCAAGAGTTTTGAGGGCTTCCTGGGTCTTTGGGTGAAAAGTGTTAAAGATGTTATGAAATGACATGTTTTTTGCAATCAATTTTTGGTTAAATTGTTCAATTGTTGTGTTAGTTGGCATCAGTGTAAATGTTTCTATGAAAGTGCAGAAATAAAGTGAATAAGACAAATAGAAAAGCAAGAAGAAGAGTGTAAGAAAACGCTTAATTTTATTCCGCTTAATTTTATTCCGCTTAATTTTATTCCGCTTAATTTTATTCCTTTTATATTTTTGTATCTATCGTAGCCGATCTTTTTTCACAGTTATTCGGTTTTAACATCCGATATCCTTTACACATTTAATATTCGTCAGTTTCTTCGGGGTACGCAGTGAAAGGGAGCGCTTCAGCCCATCCAAACTCTCCAGGAATAAGGACATGGAACGTTTCCCTTCTTTCCCCTTTCTCTACTTCCAGCTTTTCAATATGGCTCAGATTTGTTTCAAAACCCTCTTTAGGTTCCTTGAAATCCTTGATATCTTCAAGGTCAAGTACTCCACTGGAGCAGTACAACATTTGAACATTATCTAAAATCCATCTCTTACTCACTAATACCATAATCCCACCACTCTACTATTTAACTTTTGAACCGTTAAAACACCTCCTGGTTTTCTCAAATACCGAGAATGGCTCACTTCGGTAATGATAAATTGTTTATCTGGATCTCTATTTAACGTTTAAGGATCTAAAAATATAATAGAATTCAACTCTTGCATATACACACAGTTACCAAATTCTTCAATAAAACTCAGGCGTTTAATCCGGATTTGTTGCAAAAATTTTAGAAAATACGGGCAATACAAAAATTTTTATATATGTCGTAATCAATGTCCGAATGAATGTCAGAGAAGTACTTTATGGATGACCTCGAATTAATAAAACCGACTACAACGCTTGAAGAGGCTGCTTTAGAATATAAAAAAGAACACTTTGATATCGGAGAATATGAATTACATGGTAGCGCTCTGCTTGACAAAATAGATCTTGGCTCTTCGTTGTTTTGTGTGGATATTCTCATAATACTCTCATAAAAACCAATGCGGTCTTGAATTGAAAATCATCTTATCCATAGGAAATGACGAAGAGCCTAGATCTTTACTCGGATTGGCTCAAAATTATAGAAGAAAACTCCAATGAAAAAACCGTACATAGTGATTGGGTAGTCGCAAGTACATTTTTTGTTGTTCGTAAGTCTGATCAAAAAATTATAGGTATGATTGATATTCGGCACAGCCTAAACGACTTTTTACGTAATTACGGACACATTGGTTACGGTGTACGTCCCTCCGAACGCAAAAAAGGTTATGCCACACAAATGCTGAAAATGGCACTTGATTACGCGAGACAAATTAGATTGTCAAAAGTGATGCTGGCATGTTATAAAGACAATGAAGCTTCAAGTAAAATAATTCAAAAATGCAATGGTATCTTTGAAAAAGAGATTTTACATCCCAATGGAAAAATTGTACAGGTATACTGGGTAACTTTATGAGATTTGTGTAGTTGATGGAGATGGATACGTACCAGCCTAATTACGCAGTTTTTTGAGAAGCGACCAGATGAAAAACGAGGTTTGTTGTTTCATAGTAACTTTCTGTCCTGTATCATTTTCTCCCATTATTTTCTCCCATTATTTTCTCTCATTATTTTCTCTCATTATTTTCTCTCATTATTTTCTCTCATTATTTTCTCCCATTATTTTCTCTCATTATTTTCTCTCATTATTTTCTCTCATTATTTTCTCTTGAGTTTCCATCCTCCATAAAGGCAGGTTAAGCTTGCCAATAATCCAAAACCTGGAGTAGAGTTATTTTTGCTTTGTTTACCCCCAACATCAGATTCAGAATCACTATTATTGCTTGAATTGTCAGGTTCTGTCATGGATTCTTCTTCCGGTGTTATAAAAACAACCGGGACGTCGGTAATATTTTGTTTTCTTGCTTCTTCATCAATTATCTGGTAAACCTCTTTAACTACAGTGTTCTGTTCTTCGGAAGACAAATTTTCGTTAATTTCTATTTCCAGTCTTATCCTTGCCCCATAGGTTATTATCTGGCCCTTTTCCATATATGGCGTCATTTTTTTCTGTATTTGACAAGTAATCGTATACAGTTTTTCTTGCCATAAGTTTATCTCATTCGGGTCTTTTAACAAAGGAATGATTCCATAAGCTGCAATTGTTTTATTCAGAGGCATGGTCGGTTTGTGCTCCATAACCTCTTCAAGAGTATTAATATCTGATTTGGATAGATTCTCTGTACTTTTTCCAAACCAGTACCAGCCGTTAATACCTTCCAGGTAAATTTCCTCCCAATAGGTTCCGTAACCAAATTCTACCGGAACGTCCTGTATACCCATCTCTTTTGCAGAGTCGTCTATTAGAGTGTACATCTCATTCATCAAAGGCTCGTCAACATTGCCATACTTGAACAAAATTACAAAGTATCCCCTGTCATTAATTCCGCATGACATTACCTCTCCATGGGGATACATATATTTTGAAGCAACCGGATCTTCTATCCTGTTACTGAGTTCTTCAAGAGTAGAGTTCCAGTTTTCTTTTTGTTCTTCATTTTCCAGTACAGGAAGTTTGCCGTATCTGCTAATTACAGTATTTCCCAGTGAATAAAGTCCAAAAAAGTAATTATAGTACTCATAATTCACATTAGTTGCTTCGGAATTCAGGTAATCATTCAATGTTACTGGCACACTGATACAAATTCCTTTACTAGCCGCTTCTTGTTCTATAGATTTAGTAAGCTGATCGCTTGCCTGCCAGCTCTTTAAATTCTCCTCCACCCCATTCTGTAATCTCCTATCAAAAATTGACCAAATTCCGGGCTCCGTTTCAGTTGCAGGTCTATCCGGTATCACTTCAAGAGTATATGCATCTACAAATATCCGATGCTCATCTCCTGAGGCTTTGTCTTTTATTACGGTCATTGCCCCAATACTGGGATAGCAATATACAACCACCTCGGTTGATTTTATTTCACCGTCTGGATATTCATTTCTGGCAGTTTCAATTGATTTATTCACTGCTTCAGTTATATTATACAGAACCGGAGTTTGTTCGATAACCTGAATTGACTGCCCAAGGGTCTTATTAGCCCCTACGTCGACTCTACCTATCAGGCTATTATTTTTATATACCGAAAATTGATAATACAGTTTCTGCCCGTTTGGATCATAGAGTTCTAATGGCTTGGGATCGATAGCTGCTCCTTTCCACTCTTCAAATTCAGCATCGTTTGCAATAAAATCTATTATTTGCGCATTTGCATGTTCAAAAGCTACCTCTTCAGTTACAGAATAATCATTCTCATTTTGAGCATTAACAGCCGGCACCAATGCGACAGCAGCCAGAAACACTGCCAAAAGCAGTACTCTTGTTCCAATTTTGTTCCTGATCATTTATTTCATTCCGAAGAGTCTATTTTCCTTAGGAGGCAGAATAACACAAGCTTAAAACACTCAAAGCTAACTCAATAATTCCTCTTAGAGCGTATCTTATGGAGTCTTTGGTGGTCTAGAAGACTACATTTGAACTTCATAAATCCCTCTTTACTTACTCTTTATAAGTTTTCCGTATAAAGTGTTACATTATGCAATTTTCGTGAGAATTTGGACGTGAAGCCGTTTTCTTATCTTTGATTGTTCAAAGATTCGCACAGAAAAATTATATATGACCCGATTGCCGCAAGTAAATTCATATGCTGTCAACAAAAAGGGAATAGCTCTTATTTTAAAGTCTGACTTTGTTAGCTGGTTGCAACCTAGTTGTAAATTTTGGCACTAAGTTGAATATTTATTTAAAAAATGCTTGCAGATCGCGGCATTTTCATGTTAAACGAACATGATATTCTTTGAATAACATGCACAACCTATGAAAATGCTTGCACATGGACAGCATTTTCATGTTGAATTAGCTCTTCGTTGTTTTGTGGATATCCTCATAATGTCCTCATAATGTCCTCATAATGTCCTCATAAAAACCAATGCGGCTTTGAATTGGAAATCGTCTTATCCATAGAAAATGACTAAAAACTAAAAAATTTAATATACTACTAAAATTTAATTTGAAAATGTCAAATTTCCAGATTTTAAATTTGAACCTGTACTTCTCTCCACGCCCGATATCTGCTCACAAACTGATAGGGCCCTTCCTCCAGAATCGTTCTGATAGGGTTCGCCCTCCAGAATCGTTCCCAGTTACTCGTAATTAGAAAAGAGTTTTATTCATCCGTTATTCTGCCCAACCGCTAATAGGAACATTTAACCCAGTAACATTTGACCCAGTAACATTTAACCCCTCAATGTTCAAGCCCTTGTATTCAACATGGAATTCCCTGGAGAAGAAAAGTGGCCATTGGAAAATATCGGATATCAGGAGAAAATAATTAAATGAAGTAATATGGAGATAAAAATGAAAACAGAGTGGAAATTATTTATAATCTTACTAATTGCATGTATCTTTGGAGTTATATTTGTACTTCCTTATACTCTTACTCTTCAAGGAGAATTACTTCAAAATTTACCCGTGCCTTTATACGTCTTCCTGGCTGCTCAGGTTATCCAGAGTATAATTCTGTTTTCGGTTGCCATCATTATTGGCCTTCATCTTGCCAAAAAAGTCGGACTTGGTCTTCCAATCCTTGAAGGATGGATTGAAGGCAGAGAGGTTAAAAGTTATTTAAAATCCATACTTGGAATATCTATTGGGCTTGGAATATTAGCCGGTATCCTGATAATTGGACTTGATTACCTGTTTTCCTTTGCGGGTGTAACAATTAATGTAGCTCAGACAGGTCAGCTAAATCCTCCGGCATGGCAGGGCTTCCTTTCATCGTTTTATGGTGGAATAAACGAAGAGATCCTTTTAAGATTATTTTTAATGACTCTACTTGTTTGGATATTTTTTAAAATTAAAAAAACAGAGGATGGAAAGCCAACAAACGCAGATATGTGGTTAGCTATTATTCTGGCAGCCGTTATTTTTGGTATTGGTCATCTACCAACTTTGTTAGCAATAACAACACCCAGCCCGCTGTTAATTGTCCGTACCATTGTTATAAATTGTGTCGCTGGAATTATATTTGGATGGCTTTACTGGAAAAAAGGTTTAGAATCAGCTATGATATCGCATTTCTCTGCTGATATAGTATTGCATGTGATTTTACCATTGATCGTAGTGATTTGAAGAATTAGTTTACATAAACAGGACTTACGCGCGTATGATGCAAAATCAAGTGCATTCGGCGTCATAAAGCAAATTCGGCGTCATAAAGCAAATTCCACATCATTACACGGTAGACTTTGACAAAAATATTATCAAACTTCCAAAGATTGGAAAAGTTGAAGCGGTTCTTCATAGAAAGTTTGAGCCTTCTTCAAAAACCTGGGCTCTTCGTTGTTTTGTGTGGATATTCTAATTCAAATTTGACCTTGAGAGACAGAGGATGGATATGTCCTGATTGCAAAACCAAACGCGATAGAGATGTAAATGCTGCAATCAATATAAAAAAAGTTCTCTCTTCAAGATCAAAACCTAATAGTTATCTGACACCTGCGGAACGTAGGGGATGGGCTTGTGGATTTGCGAGCAGTGGTTCGAGGGATGAAGCAAGAAGCCCCTTCCTCACCATCAGGCAGGGAGGGATAGTTCACTACTCAATATTAAATAGATATCCGTGGTTATATAGTTTTTAATATTGAATTTGAATAATTTCTTTAGGGATAAAACTAATAGTAATGATTAAAGGGGGAAATATAGCCAGAATCGGAGTCGTAAGACCTGAAGTAACGAGCTTCCAGGATTGGAAAGGCAAATTCGACAAGAGGATGACGGTTTGAAAGAATAGCAATGGACTTTACATGAGCTGTATTATGATGAAGCCTATTAAGAGGCTCATGTCGTTCATATCGAGCTAGTTTCAAAATCCCGATTATTCATGTTTTATATAAAGCAGATTTTCCATTCGACTTGATGATCTTGATTTCTTTACTCCAAAAATTGGCATGGAAGGATTAGAGGTAGTTTTGAAACAAGCTCACATTAAAAGATGATAAATTGGAAATGGTAAAACATCATGTAAGAATTTCAAGCTTTTGAAAAGCGGACCGAAATTAATCTCTCTGGCAAACGGCACTCAATTCTTCCAGAGGAGACAAGATTTGAGATTACATACTAGAGATTTGGTCTTGAATTTTTATTAATAGTTGGGGTAGGTAACGTTATGACTGAAGAAAGAAAGATTCCTGAAACGAGCAGAGCAGACAAACAAGAAACCGGTAAAGGCATGTCGAACCGCGACTGGTGGCCAAACCAGTTGAAGATCGAGATCCTGCGCCAGCATTCTTCCAAGTCCAACCCTATGGGTGAGGACTTCAACTACGCGAAAGAGTTCAAGAGCCTCGATCTGGCGGCTGTGAAGAAAGATCTCGCGGCGCTGATGACTGATTCGCAGGACTGGTGGCCAGCGGACTTTGGTCACTATGGCCCTTTATTTATTCGCATGGCGTGGCACAGCGCCGGAACCTACCGTGCCTTTGACGGCCGTGGCGGTGGCGGTAGAGGCCAGCAGCGCTTTGCTCCGCTCAACAGTTGGCCGGACAACGTCAATCTGGACAAGGCGCGTCGCCTGCTCTGGCCAATTAAGCAGAAGTATGGCCGGAAGATTTCATGGGCCGACCTCATGATTCTTGCTGGTAACGTCGCCCTGGAAACAATGGGTTTCAAAACGTTCGGTTTCGGAGGCGGCCGCGAGGATGTATGGGAGCCGGATCAGGATGTCTATTGGGGCCCTGAGGATACGTGGCTTGGTGGTGATAAACGCTACTCCGGTGCCCGGGACCTCGAAAATCCGCTCGCTGCCGTGCAGATGGGGCTGATCTACGTCAATCCGGAAGGCCCGAACGGCAACCCGGATCCGATAGCGGCGGCCAAGGATATCCGCGATATTTTCGCTCGCATGTCCATGAACGACGAAGAGACCGTTGCGCTCATCGCTGGCGGTCATGCCTTCGGTAAAACCCACGGTGCCGGTCCTGCGTCCCATGTCGGGCCTGAGCCAGAAGCGGCCAGTATTGAGGAGCAGGGCCTCGGTTGGAAGAGCAGCTTCGGCACCGGCAAAGGCGGTGACACGATCACCGGCGGCCTGGAGGTCACCTGGACCAACACGCCAACGAAGTGGAGTAACAACTTCTTCAGGATTCTGTTTGGCTACGAGTGGGAATTGACGAAGAGCCCGGCCGGTGCATATCAGTGGCAACCTAAAGGTGGCGCAGGTGCAGGCACGATTCCGGACGCCCACGACCCTTCCAAGCGTCACCCGCCAAGCATGATGACCACTGACCTTTCCTTGAGGTTCGACCCCGTCTACGAAAAGATTTCAAGGCACTTCTACGAGAACCCGGATCAATTAACGGATGCATTCGCCCGCGCATGGTTCAAGCTAACGCACCGCGACATGGGTCCGCACGCCCGCTATCTCGGTCCGGAAGTCCCTGCCGAAGAGCTCATCTGGCAAGACCCCATCCCCGCAGTCAATCACAAGTTGATCGATGAGAAGGACATTTCCTCCCTCAAGGACAGGATCCTCACTTCTGGGCTGTCGATCGCGCAACTGGTTTCAACTGCCTGGGCATCGGCGTCCACCTTCCGTGGCTCCGACAAGCGTGGCGGTGTGAACGGTGCACGAATTCGCCTCTCTCCACAGAAGGATTGGGAAGTCAACCAGCCAGTAGAGCTGGCGAAAGTGCTGAACACTCTCGAAGGTATTCTGAAAGAGTTTAACAGTGCGGCCTCCGACGGCAAGAAGGTCTCGCTTGCTGACCTGATAGTTCTGGCTGGTTGTGCAGGCGTTGAGCAGGCTGCGAGAAATGCTGGCCACGATGTGACGGTCCCCTTCTCGCCAGGGCGCATGGATGCCTTGCAGGAGCAGACCGATGTTGTCTCCTTCGCCTTAATGGAACCGATTGCGGATGGTTTCCGCAACTACCTCAAAAGCCAATACACTGTATCAGCCGAGGCATTGCTGGTTGACAAGGCGCAATTGCTGACGTTGACCGCACCAGAGATGACGGTTCTCGTTGGCGGTATGCGCGTGCTAAACACCAACTTCGAACAGACCCAGCACGGCGTTTTTACCCTGAAGCCGGAGGCGCTAACAAACGACTTCTTCGTGAACTTGCTTGACATGGGCACGGAGTGGAAGGCGGTATCGGAAACAAGGGATATGTTTGAAGGGCGCGATCGCAAGACTGGCAAAGTCAAGTGGACCGGCACGCGTGTCGATCTCATCTTCGGTTCGAACTCCCAGCTCCGGGCTCTGGCCGAGGTTTACGGAAGCGCGGACGCGCAGGAGAAGTTTATCCAGGACTTCGTGGCAGCCTGGACCAAGGTAATGAACCTTGATCGCTTCGACCTAGCCTGATCACGTATAAATGTCTTCAAGGGCTTGAAGATCTTCAAAACAAACGACTTTGCTCAGGCTGATGAGACTTTGCAGATCAGTAGAGCCAGAAGGAATTAGAGGATATCTCAAGATAAAGAAGACTATCTAAAGAAGACTATCCTCGAATTTTCTATTTTTTATCGCGGAATCGCTCATTTATTGCTTTCACTCTGGCTTTTGGATTGCCTGATTGTATGCGAGATTACTATTTCCGCAAGTTAAGAATCTCTATAAATCAACGAACTCACTCATTCCAGACCCCATTTCTTCCTGAACTCGAGCTTCTGCTGGCTATTCATCCAGTGGCTGCCGTCACAGTAGGGCTTGTTTTCTGACTTCCCGCAGCGGCAGAGGGTTACTCTGTTCCGGGATTCGTACATGCTGCCATCAGCAGATTCAATGGGGACACCGCCTCTAACCCAAAGGGGGCCTTCACAACCTTTTTGTTTGTCGTGAACCAGTACAATAGATGGTTCAAATTCTTTTTCAAAGGGTTTGCCTGTCTTCTTGTCCCACAGGACCAGCCGTCCCGACGGGCAGATCATAGCTTCCTCTATGGCGGTTTTTCTGGCTTCCGGGTCGTCTGATTTTTGTATGAGATTCCTTATTCCGCCAGACCGCTGGCAGAAACGGGAATGATCGCAGAGCTCGTAGGCATCGGTGAGTTTTAGATCAGGACCTTCAAAAGCTTCCGCTTTTTCCAGGTAAGGCTTTCTGCTGGCTGTTTCGCTACCGTTAAAACCGATCTTGCGGTGGGTCCCGTCACAGAAGGGCTTGTTTTCGGATGAGCCACAGCGGCATAAAATATAGGCTTCCAGCTGAGGGTATTCCTTTATATCAATTAATTCTCTTGTGTGGCCGGCATCATCGGTGACAATTACCTGTTCTAAAAGCGGCACTCCACCTGTAACCCGATATGGCCCGTCTTTGATTATCTTAATCCTCATTTCTTTCTCATTGGCTGCCATAATCATAATTCCCCATTACCTCTTATAATGCAGTACTGGATGTTTAGTTTGACTATTCGTCTCTTTGATTATTTCTATTGTTTTCCGATTCATACTGTCTCCAATAAGAGAGCCTGTAATAGGATTGATCAAATCCTCAACCAGGCAATAAGATGGTTACTGCTGCGGACATATTCGATAGCTATCAGCTCAACTGAGGGTTTCAAGACTAAGAGAGAGGGATCAGAGACAAACGATGATTACGGATTTCTAAATCTCATTTCTCCACTGGAGATAAAATAAAGTTTATCAAGTCCAAGGGTGCTGGGTGAAATAAAAAATCTTTTAACTTTTTAAAACATATATAGAAATGTGAACAATGAAAGTGCAATCATTGGCTCTGGCACAGGAGAAGTAGTAGTAGGAAAAGCAGTAGTAGTTTCGAGTCATGTTGTAACATTATATGGGATACCGGTTGTTTACATTGTCATTGTAGCATTATTTGTATTATTTGGTTTATATTTATACTGTAGGATGACAAGAAAAGAAAGACACTGTATGAGTAAATCGAGTTACTTAAAATTGTTTTTTGCTTTGTTTATCCCGCTATTCTTATATAATTTGTACAATATTTATAATAGTTCATGGTTTTTCAATCCCTATACCAAATCATGGTGTAATAATTTCTGGTTTACTAATCCTATTTTTTTTATTATAAGTGCAAGTGTTGCATCTATATGGGAATCTATCTTTCCGTATTTATTCATAACTCTGAGTATATTAGTAATAAACTGCTATCGTAAACCAGATTAGAGAGAGTCTTGAAATTAAACTTTTATTGCAAAAACATTTGTTTAGTCTGTCATACACGGATATAACGCTAATAATTTCAACGGTGAAAAATAGGAGAGTTTTAGGTGTAAAGACCCCGCAGTGCCTTATTTACTCTGAAGAAGTTATCAAATCTCTGTTTAATTAACTATCTTAAACTTCCCTCCACGTCCGCATGCTCACGAAGGGAGTAGATATCGGACGGTCACTGGCAAAAAAGAAGAAAAAGCAGTAGAGAAGGGAAAAATGCAAAAATCCTTTAAAAAACAGCATCAAAAGACACAATCCTCGAATTGGTTTATTCCCTACACGAGGGAGAGTTAAGGTAATTAAAAAAGCGTTATTCGCGGTGTAGCCAGAGTGTTCGTGCTGATTCAAAAGAGCACTCTGAGAAAAAATACATGTTGGAGTTTTGATAAAAAGTTTAAAAGAGGATGACTTCACCATTTTTTACATCTAAATATTACTGTTAAAACAAGCATTGCAGCAACAGGTACAATAATTGAAGGGAAATCTGAGAAATTAGTGGTAGATTTACTGATATTTGGAGCAAACTTCTGAATGCATAGTATACTATAATCGGCAACATAAACATTACCCGAAGAATCTAAAGCAACACCAAATGGTTCATTAAATTGTCCGTTGCCGGTGCCATACGAACCCCATTGGGTAATATAGTTACCACTGCTATCAAACTTCTGAATACGATTATTGCTTGAATCGGCAACATATACATTGTCCGAAGAATCTACAGCAACACCAGATGGATTTTTAAATTGTCCGTTGCCGCTTCCCGAAGAACCCCATTGAGTAAGGTATCCACCGTTGCTGTCAAACTTCTGAATTCGATTATTATATTGATCGGCAACATAAACATTGCCCGAAGAATCTACAGCAACACCTATTGAACCATTAAATTGTCCGTTGCCGGTGCCTAAAGAGCCCCATTGTGTAAGGTATCCGCCGTTGCTGTTAAATTTCTGAATGAGAGAATTGTGAGGATTGTCAGCATAAACATTGCCCAGAGAATCTACAGCGATACCGGATGTACAAGAATAGTGTCCATATATATGTTCATAGCCGCTGCCATTACAAACCCATTGTGTAAGATATCCGCCAGTGCTGTTAAATTTCTCAATGCGATTGTTGCTTGGATCGACTACATAAACATTGCCCGAAGAATCTACAGCAACACCAGATGGTTCTTCAAATTGTCCGTTGCCGGTGCCATACGAACCCCATTTTGTAAGGAAAGTTCCGTTGCTATCGAACTTCTCAATTCGATCTTTATGCAAAAAGGCAACATAAACATAGCCAGAAGAATCTACAGCAATACTTCTTGGATAACTAAAAACGTTGCCGGTGCCATACGAACCCCATTTAGTAACAAAATTATAAGTCTCAGCATGCGCAACCGAAGAGCTCATCAATCCAAGAAATAATAAAACCAAACAAAACAATATTTTCCCAGAAACACTAACTCGTTGATATTTCATTTTTGAAATCCTTCCTTGTTTTTTTTCATCTACGACCTTTAAAAGTCCAAGCTATGATTAGATATTAAAACTTTCCTTGCTTAATGTGCAATTATATTAAATATTCAAACGGTTGAATATATATAAAAATAATCTCATAGAAAAACAATTGTATAGAGACAGTAAGCTATTTCAATCCACATTTCGACCCCCTGCCAATAGGGGCAAATAATTCCTGTATATTGGCCATTTAATTAATAGGACCTCAACAAAATGGCATATTTGTACCATGAATTTGTACAAAAATACCAGAATTCAAAATGTGAGTTGAAGGCTATACATATTGAATCTTAATTCTAATTAGAGACTGAATCTTTTTTACGAATTCAGATTTTCAATCAAGAAACCTAGATTCGGCAGGTCGACATAAGAAATTTGAACATTTTTATTGATATCGTTTTTTGAACATTTGATAAATATACATTAGATTTAAAGTTGGTTAACGTGTGGTTCAACTCCCACGACACATATAAATAATGTATCATTTTTTTATTGAAGTTTAGCATGAAAGATTATGTTTGGATCATATGTAAACCGCCCAACTGCACATAATAAGGGACCCTCATTTCAAAACCGCAATCAGTAAAAATGATCGGAAATGAAATGTCGACCTGCCTAATCTAGGAAGAAATGCAAAAATCACTCTATTTTGGAACAGAGTCGATTAAAAACCCATCAAATTTGAAGAGGATACAATTAATCTGAAACTTCCCTCCACGCCCGCATGCTCATGAAGGGAGCAGGTATCGGGCGGTCGCTGGCAAAATAGAAAAATTTAATAAACATATAGAAATAAAGGTACTAAATTATTTTTGATTAATAAATATCAATTTTTTGAACAAAGGAGACGCATTTATGGTTCCTACATTCATAGTTAAAATCTTATCTAGTCTTGTAGGATCCATAAAATACTTGTGGAAATTTATTGAAAAATATGCTTTCAGGCGCGAGGATATAGAAACAAAATTATTTAAAAAAACTAATTTTGATCCTCTAATTGAAAGTTATTATGACGTAATGAAAGATTCTTTATTATCGGAGAATGTAAGCCCAATAGAACAAGGATTAATTCTCAGTTTTTTTAAAATTCCTCAGTTAAAAGATATAATCGGAAAAATGTATTCTCCATATCATTCGGATCCTCTCAGTTATTATGATATAAACAAAATTTATACTGAATTTGAATGTATAGTTTTACAATATTTCAAATTGGAAAAGCATAAAACAATCGATTTTACCTCAATACTTTTTGGAATAATGATTGAAGGATGTAACAAAACTTTGACGATATTAAATAATGATGGAGACCTTTCTTCTCAACCTGCTCTTGATAATCACAAAAAGTTCATAGAGCAATACAATCAACTAAAAGAGTTTTACCAGTCTTTGAGTAAATACACCAACATCTCTGATTACTTACCTCGCAAGGTGGCAAAAGCAGAGAATTTCAGTCACAATTATTATTTATTTTCCGACTATGAAAATTATGAAAATATTATCAAAGTAACCGATATAAACAAGCATGTTGTACTCCTCAGTGATGCTGGAGTGGGAAAAACAACCGAGCTAAAACAACTTGCTTATCATTATTCAAGAAATCGTCTTTATTACCCAATCCTTGTTCGTCTTAATAAGTACACAAATAAAAGTATATCTGAATATTTTCCAAACTATTGGGAACTAATACCAGAGGAAAAACTAATTATTTTACTTGATGGCCTTGATGAAATTGAAAGTAAAAACGAAAACGATGCAATCCGTGAAATAGGATTATTTGCAGAAAATCATCCCAATATATGCATTGTAATTTCTTGCAGGACTAATTTTTACAAAATAGAAAATGAAAATATTTTTGGTATGAATACATTAAGTGGATTTACTTCTTATATACTTCTTGACCTTGGAAATAAAGAAATCAAAAAATACGTCAATGATAAGCTTGATTTTAAATCAACTTACTTTTTTGATTCGATTTACGAGAAAAATCTTTATCCCTTACTGAAATCTCCTTTTTATTTGAAATATTTAATTGAATTGTTTATGAAAAACAATGACCTACCAAGAAGTAAAGCCGAAATATTCGAAAATTTATTGAAATTAAGAATTAAGCTTGATATTACACACTACCAAACAACAAAACAACTGGAGAAAGAGAAAAAAAATGTGATGAAAAACCTAGAATATGTTGCCTTAGCAATGGAATGTCTAGGTAGAAACTATATATATAACGAAGAATTAGAGGAAATACTACCAGATTCATCTTCAAGGGAATTATTGGAATATTGTACGACATGGATTAAACAAGAAACAGATAAAGTAACTTGGCAATTTGAGCACAATAATTTTCAGGAATATTTGGCAGCCAAAAAACTAGCAAACTATCCCCTTGAAGTGATTAAAGAGTTTGTATCTACTGGATATGAGCATAAAAAAATCTCCCTATCTTGGATAAATACACTTTCTTTTCTTGTTAGCATTTATGACACTGATGATCTACAAAAATGGATCTTATCTGTGCAACCTGAGCTTTTTGTAAAGTTTGAGCATGAAAAACTCGGTAAAAAAGAGAGGATTCGAATATTCAAGGAAATATTCGAAAGCTATGAAGAAAAAGAAATATGGATACCATGGGGTAAGTTCCGAATTGATGAACTTGCAAGATTCGGACAATCTGACGAGATAGTCGACTACTTGCTGAACAAGATCGAAAGCGATGCACATTTTACTACTATAGGAACGGCAATTGAATTATTGTGCGAAATAAAAGATATGCCGACAGAGTATAAAGATAGGGCAAAAAATATTTTAATAAAACGCGCTTTGGAAATAAGTTATGAAGGAATTGTGCAAAATTATGCCCTTGAGTGTTTGTCGGTCCAGAAATTCGATTCAAAAGAGATCGTTGATCAAATTGTGCCTTCACTGAGAAGATCAAAAGATGATAACATTAGGTCAGGATTGTATCGTCTCTTATGTAATAGTGATTTTCTTAATGATTACATAGATATTTTTCTAGAAGGAGTTGATTATGCATATTCCCGAAAGGTTTTTTCTTCTTCAGAACTTACATATTTAAAAGAAGGTTTTAATAAAGCTAATTCTCCTGAATCAATTAAAAAAATTGTAGAATTCTTTAGGAAAAAACCTGAAAATTTAGAGAATATTTATTTTAACCGGGAAATTGGTTTTTTGGACAATGCTGTTCAAGCTTACAAGAAAGATCCTTCAATTTTAGAACCTTGTTTGGAGTTATTCAAAGCATTATTAATAGGGCATGAAAGGCAAGCTCAAAACTTTCTATGCTTTTTTGACAATGCCGATTTGAGACTTCAGGTTTTTCAAAATATTTATTCGGAAAGGAATGTTGAGAAAGATGCATTTTTAATCCTCGGAGCTTTAGCTGATATGAACTGTATTGAATTTTATATTAAAGAATATGAGGAAAGGAGAATTACAGATTCCGAAATATGGAGCCTACAAAATTCACTTGCGTTTGAAAATAAGCAGTTATGTCCTCAATTTAACAGACTTATTGTCGAAAAGTTTGGAGAAATGTTTGCTTTACCTCCCAAAAAAGATTATGAAAAAATGAGGATTCAAGGAGTTCAGAGAGACATTGATTTGATTTTTAATAAAGAACTATTCCTTGAAGAAATTTCGAGGATCTTCAAAATAAGCAAGAAAGAAAAACTTACACGCTCCGAGCTTTCTCATATCGAATTAGAGAATTTTGAAGATAATATTTCTAAGTTAATAATTCATTTATTATACAAAATTGCTGGTGATAAAACAATTACCCTTGAAGATGCCATTGAACATATTAATGGTTTAAAGTGGGACTATTTTGTCATAGGCAAAGTTTACGAGATGTCGATAAGAGATGAGAGCATTAGTCTTACGCCGGAACAAAAACAATATGTATCTGAATGGTGCCTTTCACATGTTCATGATGTTGATTTTAAAAAAGCAATTTCTAAAATAGATAGAAGAATAACTACTAATCGAACAGCTATACTTCTGTGGTATTTTTTAAGAAAATTTGATATTTCTTATCCAGTAAATATTCTATTAGACATGATTTCTTTTGATAGTTTTGATTTAGGAACCGAATTTGTTGGAATAGAATATCTGGAAAGGCGATTATCTCCCCAAGAAATGAAAACAAGAATTTTAGAAAATTTGAATGAGGGAATCGAATATGATTTCGTTTTGGAAAACCACATTATTTTCTGCAAAAACCACAGAATAAAACAAATACTACAATTTACTCCTGACATCATAAATGATGAAAATCGAGCTTATAGTACGCGAAAACTAGCACTGGACATTACTACTGAAATGTCAGAAGACCTAAATGAATTAGAAGTTATATTAACAAAAATAAGTGATGCCTTTAAATGGGAAATTCTTAAAACACTTATTGACAACAATAAGAATTGTGAAGCTTTTCTTTTAAACACTTATAACAACGGAGACGAAAATGATAAACTACAGTCTTCTGCTTATTTAATGAAATCCCAAAACATAAAGGGACTTCAATTTTTAATTGAATGGATAAAAGAAAATGAAAAATATCCCTGGTTTATTGGTGAATCTCCTCTGCGATCCCTTCACGGTTTTATTTTTGTTCCAGATTTATTAAAGTTATTGAAAATGAGTTACCAAGAAAACATTTCCCAAGACAGTTTCCACAGCTTGCATAATGACGTTTTGGAAGCTTTATCCAGAATAGCAATGGACTCTGAAAGTAATTATTATAGCATAAAAATGTGCATAGAAGGTTTTATAACTGAAAATAAATCAACCATGAAGAATATTCATTTCTTATATTCATATTTGGAAGACTTAGAACTTAAATTTAGCGAGACAAGAAATAAAGATATAAATTATGTGATTACTAAGTTTAAGGAATTAGATATTAAGATATAATGGCCTTATTGGAATCTTTGTTTTGAGATTCAGAACTTTTACTTCTCTATTTTTACTTCTTTTTTGTCAGTGACCGCCCGATATCTGCTGCTCCGCAGTATGCGGTCGTGGAGGAAGTTTTTAGGTATTATTAAAAGAAATTACAAATATTTATTAGATAATATGAACTTTTTATTAGAGTAGTCACTTTAGGAGTCCAAAGTTCCCCAAAAAATACTCGGTTTTCCTGAAAAGCTCACAATTTCAAAAATAATTAATATAAACTGGATAGACTGAAAATAAGTAATCATTGAGTGGCGGATTTAGCCTTGATTAAATAAAGAAATTTTGTAATTTTTTCTGACATTTCGGGTTTTAAGAAAGACATCTCCTGCAAAATAATGAGAAATCAGAGGTTCTTGAAATGAGTAAATCCCTCGAAATTTTGAAATATTTGCTATTGGCAATTGCAGGTTTGGCTGTGCTTCTCTTTGTGGGCTTCTTTGGGTTTCTTATGTTAATGACTATTAGTGATCAAGCCTCTTATTCTGGAGATACTGTTGATGTCGGACCAATCGATTACAATTCCATTGTCACAAAAGCAGAAAAGGCCGGATATGATCTCAGTGGACCTTATACCAGGCTGGATGAAGCAAATTTAATAGAACCGGGAAATGTTGAATCTCTTGAAGACAGGTTTAAAACAGACTACAGGGTAGCAAGAATCGCTCTCTACTACAACTTAAACACGTATCTCGAATTTGAAAAAGATGAGAAAAATCAAACGCTTGTAACACTCTACAATTATTCTCATCATGATGACGCCGGTGATATTACCCCGCAAATGCCTTCCATGTTTCCGGACGACCCCTGGATGCTTAAGATGCTTGGAGTGAGTTTAGAGCTTAACGAAACTGAATCTGGAGAATTTCTTAAAAAGCTAAAGAATGAGGCATCAACCCAGAAAGGGGTTCAGAAAGGAGTTGTGAGTCTGACTACAAAAGAAAATGTGGATTTTCCGGCAGTCTATGCTTATCTTAACCAGAGCAAAACAACAACTTTCATAGGGTCTGAAGACAAATTTTACAGAAACGATACAAAACTTGGGTGCGTAGAATTTGTTATCCCTGAAACTACCATCACTCGGAAACATCATTTCAATAAATACGAGATCTATGTGAGCAGTTCGGGACTTATACGTGTAGATATCGATATGCCCACAGGCAGCGCCGGAAAAGAAATCCCTGAAGAGGAGTACAGAACAGTGTTCAGGGAAATGTTCGAAAACGTCGGCCTACCTGTCGAGAAACTGGATGAAATCGAATTCAATTACACTCCAAGTATCTGGTGAGACTTTTCCCCTTTATTTATCCCCATTTATTGAGGTTACAGGCACGAAAGCTGCAAAGAGGAATTTTCTATCTCAGAAAAGATCTTGACAATTTTTGTGAAGAAGGGAAATAAATTTCAGTCAACAGGAAACAGTGATGAGCCTTCTACGTCATTCGGGTCTCCATGATATTCCCGATAAACTACATACTTGCCGTTTGTCTTTTTTATGCACCTGGCTCCAAGCCCATTCTTCTTCCACATATCTTTGCGCTTTTCTGCATCTGATTTACAAATACCTGAATAGCTGAATTCGTCGAGCATGAAGGTTTTGCCACTAAATTTTCTGAAGGTCTTTTGCATTGTAATCAGTCCTGGAAATCCATCCCAAACCCGCAGACTACATAGAGCCGTTCAATAGATACAATGATACAATTATACATTGTCATAACTGACTTTCAAAGCAAGAAGATACTGCATTGCAGCTTCTTCCTTACGGCCCAATTCTTCGAGGAGAACTCCATAATTCCAGTGTGTATCTGTATCTTCGGGATCAGCTTCTAGAGCAAGTTTATACTGTACCTCCGCTTCCTCCATGCGGTTCATATCGTGCAGGAGAAGCCCGTAATTACAATGTGCCTCTGTACTTTTAGGATCGTTTTCAAGAGATAGCTTATACTGTACCTCCGCTTCCTCCATGCGATTCATATTGTGCAGGAGAAGCCCGTAATTATAATGTGCATCTGCGCTATTAGGATCTTTTTCAAGAGATAGCTGATACTGCTTTTCAGCTTCTTCAAATCGTCCCATTTCGTTTAAGATATTTCCGTAGTTATAGTAAGCCGCCGCATAATTTGGGTTTGCTTCAACTGCAAGCTTATACTGTTTTTCAGCTTTGGCCTGATTTCCCATCATCTCAAGCAAAACACCGTAATTATTGTGTGCAGCTGCAAAATTGGGATCGATTTTCAAAGCAAGCTTATACTGTTTTTCAGCTTCTTTCTCGCGCCCCATTCGTTGCAGGAAATTCCCATAGTCACAATATATGGTTGCAATTTTTATATCGGTTTTCAAAGCAAGTTTATACTGTACCTCCGCTTCCTCCATACGATTCATTTTGCTCAGCAGACGTCCGTAATTATAATGTATTAATGGCTCATCTTTATCGATTTCCAGTCCGAGTTTGTACTGTATTTCAGCTTCCTTCACGCGACCTAATTTGCTCAGAAGAAGTCCATAGTTTGCATGTGTAGCTACATCTTTTGGATCAATTTTCAGAGCAAGTTTATAATGCTTTTCAGCGTCTCCCATACGTCCCAAACTTTCGAGAAGAAGTCCGTAATTTATGTGTATGGATACGTTTTTAGGATCGATTTTCAGAACAAGTTTATAATGTTTTTCAGCTTCTTCCATGCGACCCATTTCGTACAGGAGAAGTCCGTAATTTGAATGTACTGATACATCTTTTGGATCTATTTTCAGTCCAAGTTTATACTGTATTTCAGCTTCCTTCATGCGACCCATTTCATATAGGAAAACCCCGTAATTAAAGTGAGAATCAACATCATTGGGATCAGCTTCCAGAGCAAGCTTATACTGCTTTTCTGTCTCTTCGTTTCGATCTCTTTCTTTCATAAGCAGAGTCCGTCCATCAAAATATAATTCTTATACATCCTGTATGCAATGAATATCTTCCTGTTTGAATGGTTAAAATTAGTGATCATCTCTTGATTTTTAGAATTTGTCAGTTTATGGCAGCCCGATGCTTTTGGTTGCTATTTGACAAAATAATAGGAGAGAAGGTGCTGTATACTGCATAGTCTCAGAACGATGGACACTTATAAGCTCAACCGCAGGCTGGAAAGAATACTTGTCCTCCCATTAGACTGCACAGTGACTGCACAGTGACTGCGATTTGGTAGTTTAAATACCCGACAATCATCAGGCAAGCTACGAATATTTAAATAAAAAATCCATAATAATTATCGTAGAAGTAATTACCCGGAGCTCGTATTTAATGATTAGCTCGTATTTAATGATTCAAGGTTAAATTGTAAGCGTCGCACAATGGGGGATGGTGCTAAACGCTGAGACAATAACCAGAACCAGTTCAATGATTGCGGGAGCATTGAGAAGATTCCGAGATTCTAAAAATCCAGCTAAAAAGATAGCTGATACTAATAGCTGCTATTAAAAAGATAACTGATACTAAAAATCCAGCTAAAAAGATAGCTGATACTAAAAAGATGGCTACTGATTTTTCAAGCTTAAAGGAGATGATTATCATGGCAGGAGACACAGATTTATTTTCACATTATCAGATGGGCGATCTCACGCTGCCAAACCGCATAGTGATGGCACCAATGACCCGAAACCGTGCAGGGGATGCCGACGTCCCGGTCTCACTGACGGCCACTTATTATGTACAGCGAGCCTCAGCCGGCATGATTATCACCGAGGGCTCGCAGGTCAGCCCGCAGGGAGTAGGTTACATGCATACGCCGGGCATATACTCTGCAGCACAGGTCGCCGGCTGGAAGAGGGTGACAGACGCCGTCCACAAGGCTGGCGGCAGGATTTTCATCCAGCTCTGGCACGTAGGACGGATTTCCCACCCCGACTTGCTGGGAGGCTCTCTGCCGGTTGCACCATCCGCACTACCCGTCGAAGGCTTTACCCACACACCCGGTGGAAAAAAGCCAATTCCCGTGCCCAGAGCCCTGAATACCGAAGAGGTGCCGGATATTGTCAAGCAGTTCCGGCAGGCGGCAGAGAACGCCAGAAACGCCGGGTTCGATGGCGTCGAAATTCATGGAGCCAACGGTTACCTGCTGGACCAATTCCTGCGGAGCGGGTCCAACAAGCGAAGCGATAAGTACGGCGGCAGCCTTGAAAACCGGGCCCGTTTACCGCTTGAAGTCACAAAAGCCGTCATTGAAGTGTGGGGAGGCAACCGTGTCGGCTACCGAATCTCCCCGCACAATACCGAGCATTCTATGTCAGATGCCAATTCCCAGGAGACCTTTTCCTATTTCACCAGAGAGCTGAACAAAACGGGCCTGGGATACCTTCATTTAATCGAGCTCATAGGAGGCCGAATGGGGTTCGTGCCACCCGAAGCACGGATTGGGCCTATCCTGCGCAGCATTTTCAAAAGGACGTTAATACTGAACGGCGGCTATGGCCTCCACAGCGGGAATGAGGCCATTGCCAGCGGCGAGGCCGACCTTATCGCCTTCGGAGTGCCATTCCTGGCCAATCCTGACCTGCCAGAGCGTTTCAGGCAGAATGCACCGCTGAACGAGCCGGATGTGGCCACCTTCTATATGGGCGGTGCGAAAGGCTACACGGACTATCCTGTCCTGGTCCATAGATAATAATGGCTCAAAGAATTGGTCCATAGATGATATGGCTCAAAGAATTGGTCTATAGATGATATGGCTCAAAGAATAGTACTGTCAAATCTTCGGGGGATGAGTAAATTTATAGGTTCTACTAGTGCATCGATTCCACACCAGTGCTTCGATTCCAAAATTGATTTCTTATTTCCTGGAAAAATCCGTGATCGTCGGATCTATTCAAAAAGCAAGTTTCATGACCTATTTCGGAATCGCAATATTAGTGTGTAAATGGGGAGTAGTGTGTAAATACGGGAGTAGTGTGTAAATGGGGGAGATTGCTTGACTAATGGAGATGAAAAGACAATCAAACTGAAAGTTGCAGAAGCTAACCATCGTGACGTCGGAAAAGGTATAGTTCGTATAGATGAAGCCTTCAGGGAAAAGCTTGGTTTAAACCCCTTTGACGTTGTGGAAATCAGAGGGGGAAAGGTGACCTCAGCTCTTATAGGAAGACCTTATCCTGACGATGAGGGTCTTGATATCATCCGTATGGACGGGCTTATCCGCACGAATGCGAAGACCAGCATAGGAGAATACGTGGAAATCTGCAAAGCAGAATGGAAAGAAGCAAAACATGTGACCCTCTCTCCTGTAAAAAGGGGAATAAAGATTTATGCTCCCAGTGAGACTCTTAGTGCTGTTTTCATGAACCGTACGGTTTCAAAAGGGGATTTTATCTCCACCACCAGTTTAAGTAGCTCTCGAGATATGGATACTTATGGCAAAGGACTCATGTTGGATGAATTTTTCCAGGACTTTTTCAGGCAGGGCTTCGGCTCCTCTTTCGGGCTCGGGGAAATCAAGCTTCAGGTTGTTTCTACCTCTCCGTCGGGGATAGTAAAGATCACTGACATGACCGAAATTGAACTCCTGCCAGAAGCCAGGGAAATTACTCCTGAGCAGGCCATTCCAACTGTTATGTATGAAGATCTGGGTGGACTCCAGGATGCAATTTTAAAGGTCAGGGAAATGGTAGAAATCCCTCTGAAATACCCTGAACTTTTTGATCGGTTAGGGATTGAAGCCCCAAAAGGAGTGTTGCTCCATGGCCCTCCCGGTACTGGCAAGACTATGCTTGCAAGGGCTGTTGCAAGTGAGTCTGATGCTTATTTTATCTCTATCAACGGCCCGGAAATAATGTCCAAATATTACGGGGAGTCCGAAAAAGCTATCCGCGATATATTCGATGAGGCTGAAAAGAATGCACCAGCAATCATCTTTCTGGACGAGATCGATTCCATTGCCCCGAAAAGAGCTGAGGTCACAGGGGAAGTTGAGAGGAGAGTGGTCGCACAGCTCCTTTCCCTGATGGATGGGCTGAAAAGCCGCAAGAATGTAATCGTGATAGGTGCAACGAACCGCCCTGAAGCTCTGGATCTGGCACTGCGCCGCCCGGGCAGGTTTGACAGGGAAATTGAGCTCAGGGTCCCGAGTACCGAAGGCAGGCTCGAAATTTTCCATATTCATACGAGAGGAATGCCCCTTACAGAGGACGTAAACCTCATGGATCTTGCTCAAATTACCTATGGGTTTGTGGGGTCTGATATTGCAGCACTCTGCCGGGAAGCTGCCATGAGAGCTCTTAGGCGTGTCTTCCCAAGGATTGATCTAAAAGAACCTCATATCCCAAAAGAAATCCTGGATTCATTACAGGTCACAAGAGCAGACTTCGAAGAGGCCATGAAAGACGTGCAGCCCTCAGCCATCCGGGAAATACTTATTGAGATTCCCAATATCAGTTGGAATGATGTTGGCGGCCTGGAAGACGTAAAATGTCTCCTGAAAGAAGCTGTAGAATGGCCACTTAAAAACCCTGAGTCTTATCGGCATATAGGTGTGGAAGCTCCAAAAGGCGTACTCCTATATGGTCCTCCGGGCACTGGAAAGACCCTTCTGGCAAAAGCCATTGCCCATGAGTCAGATGCCAACTTTATCACTGCCAAAGGAAGCGACCTTCTTTCCAAGTGGTATGGAGAGTCTGAAAAAAGGATTGCTGAGGTCTTCACCAGGGCGAGACAGGTTGCCCCTTCTATTGTTTTTCTGGACGAACTTGACTCACTTGCTCCCATCCGTGGGATCTCAGCAGGTGAGCCTCAGGTTACAGCCAGAATCCTTAATCAGCTTCTTTCCGAAATGGATGGGCTTGAAGAACTCAAAGGAGTGGTAGTGATCGGTGCAACTAACCGCCCTGATATCATAGACCCGGCTTTGATTCGTCCAGGGCGTTTTGATGAGCTTATTCTCGTCCCGGTCCCTGATAAAGGAGCTAGAAGGGAAATTCTCAAGGTTCACACAAAGAAGATGGCCCTTGCAGAAGATGTGGATATCGAGGAACTCGTTGCCCGTACCGATAATTACACAGGCGCAGATCTTGCAGCAATATGTAAAAAGGCAGGAAGATACGCCCTGCGTGAAGAACTTCATGCAGACAATGTTAAACAGAAACATTTCCTTAAAGCAGTTTCAGAGACACGACCTTCAGTTACCCCTGATACTATGAAATACTATGAAGCAATAAAAGGAGAAATCATAACCAGGAAATCAAAGGAAATAGAAAATCCCTTATATATATGAGTAAGAGCGCAATTTGTATTCTACTATTTTTCCGATTTGCATTCTACTATTTTTCCTGTTTGTATTCTACTATTTTTCCTGTTTGTATTCTACTATTTTTCCTGTTTGTATTCTACTATTTTTCCTGTTTGTATTCTACTATTTTTCCTGTTTGCGTTTTACTATTTTTCCTGTTATTTTTCTTCTACATTTTACTTTTTATGTCATTTTTTCTTTAATTCAGAACCTATCTGGAAAGTCGACATCTGTGTTTTGTAAAAGTTTCAATAAACTACATTCCATATCAAAAAAAGAAATTTCCGTGTCCTTTTGACACGGAATATTAATATTCAAATTTATTTTCTGATTATTTTGGAGGCCAGTTCTTTTCCATAAATCCAGGGAGCCTTCCTGAGTCCATTGGTCCCACAAGAACCTTTGCACCGAGTTTGTCCTCAATGTCACCCTGTAGACGGGCAGCAAGACCCGGAGTAATTACCGTGTTGTGGGTAACATCTTTCTTGAGGTCAAAGCCTGACTTCTCAAAAGCTTCCTTCACTTTATCAGCGGTCAGCTGCCCACCGGCAACAGATGCTTCCACACCGATACCGTCTGTGTTAACTGCAAGCAGCCAGCAGTTGATGCCGTTTGAGGCAAGATCGCTCTCTACTGTGTAGTAGGTAAGAGCAAAGTTTGTTGTGAAGAGAACTGGGGAATTCTCATCTGGGGTTCCTACCTTGTACATCTTCGAGTCCACAGCGACAGGAGACCTCGGGTCTGTGTAAATTGTCTCGGCCAGGTGCACTTCGGGCATGGTGGCGTATGGTTCCATGCTGTGGAGAAGCATAATGTCTCCGTACCTGATGGTAAAGACCGAGGAAAGAACTGTTTCCCAGTAGGATGCACTGACAGGATCCGAAATTCCAGACATCCAGGCAGTAAGCGGCATAGCCATGATTGGATATGCGATCTCGGTATCGCCCATAATGCCTGCTCTCCTAATCTTCAGGAAGTTGGTAAAGGTGTCTTTCAGGCCTTTGCCACTTGGGTAGGTTCCTGGGTCGAGAACAATGTCCTTGATACCTGCTTCTGCAAAGGTTTTTGCGAGGCTCTTAAGGGTATCAAGGTCATTGAAAGCTGAGACTACGACAGGCACCTTATATTCAAGGGCCAGTTCTCCTACTTCCTTCCAATTGTCTTTGTTTGCAGCATAAAGCAGAGGGTTCTTGTCCTTTGCAACCTCAAGTCCTGCCTTCAGGACTGCAGGGTTAAAGGAACAGAGAATCACTGGCAATTCTGTGTTTTCTATAACTTTCTTGACAGCTGCTGCAAACTTTGCAGGGTCATTGGATGCAGCTCTTATTGCTACACCGTCAAGGAGCAGGTTGCGTCCGACGTAGAACTTTTTGTAGTCAGTAATTTTCTTAACTCTTTCAACAAGGGCAGCTTCCTCCATTGTATCAGTAACATCGAAGAACATCTTTGTCTTGTTGAAGAAGGTCAGCTTGTGACGGTAAAGCACATCGTCGCCACCAATCTTGGCTACTCTGTCGCCTACACCTATTGCAACTTCACGAATTTCCGGGGCAAGGAGCTTGTCAAGCTCTGCGAGTTTCTTTGCAAACTTCTTCTCCTTTACGAGGGGTGGGCAGTCTGTTGTCTTCCCGGATCTGTCGATCAGCTTGGAGGCAAATGCCATACAGGTAGGCTCACCACATTCTCCACAGTTGGTCTGAGGAAGGTATTTGTAAGCTTCTAATGGGCTGTTTATTTTCATGTTTTACACCCCCGATCCAATCCAGTTAGCAAGGTCAATAGGCTCTGCCTCAATTGAACCAAATAAAGTCTGGGTAATGTGCTTCAGGACAGCAACCGAGGTTGGGTGCATCATCATGAAGAGGTCGTTTCCTGCAATAGCAAGAGAGAGACCTGTAACGATTTCCCAGATTGGTCCTCTGTATTCTCTGGGGCCCCAATCCGAGTCTTCCTTCAGTGGTGAGCTAACCATCCAGGACTCACGGGCACCCCATGCATTGGTGGTACCGGATGACATTGGGAAGGTCAGTTCTTCGTCACCCATAAGGGCTGCGAGGCGGATACGCTCCATGTTGGTGTAAGCGTAGTCGAGACCATAGCCGAGTGCTGCAGTGGTTGGGTCCATGATGATCCTGTCTCTTGGGACGTTGCACTGCTTCATGAGCTTCCTGTTAAGCTCCTTCTGGGAGTTCATATCCAGCTGAGTCCAGGATAGTACATCATGGTCATATTTTAATGCGGCTTCTGCAATCTTTGCGTAGTCAAGGTTCAGGCTTGCAGATGCAATCAGGCAGCGCTCGCCTTCTGCAACTTCTGCAGCTCTTGCAAGTACTTCAGGGTCTTTCTGTGGGTTCCCGGAACCGCCAATTGCGATTGGGACATCAACAGCCTGAAGTACTTCTTCCACAGTCTTTGCTGCTTCCTTGGCAGGTGTGTCTTTAACCAGTGGGTCGGTTGAAATCAGGTGGATTGTGATCATGTCTGCGTTGAACTTTTCAACGTTCTTCTTTGCCCATTCTCCTGGGCTGTCCATGACCTCATCATAGTTCTCCTTGACAGCTTTTGCAAGACCGATTCTCATATCGAATACGTCAATGGTAACCTGGTTCCTGTTGGGCATTACGGCGTCAGGGAAGAATGGGAGGGCTTTTTCGCCACCAACCAACACTCTCTTTCCACGGCTTCCACCATCTGCAGAGGTGTTACCTATTGGGACTTCCTGAATAGGGGTTGCCCATTCTGCAAAGTTTTCAAAACTGAATTTGGCAGGAATGAGATCCTTAAACTTAGGAGCTGCCAGAGCAGGGGAAATAGCAGGGGCAGCAGGGGCACCAGCCGCAGGGGCACCAATGCCTACAGGGACGCCGAATATGCCAGCAAGTCTTGCGAAGTGCTGTGCAAGTACTGCATTCTCCTGTCCGAGGATAGCAGCAAGCATCGGGTCAAAGCCGCCTCCAAGTCCATCGAGTTCAATCTCAATGTCCCCTTCTATAGTTACACCTTCAAGGGAGAGTATATCTACATCCTTGAACATGTCTGTCATTTCTGATAACTTAGCTTTCTTTGCCATGTAAACCTCACCTTTTCTGTAAGTTTTCCGTTTTGATGAGTGACTGTATAAATAAAGAAATAATACAGATTTTACTTCCAGATTCTTCCCTGATATGGAAAGAAAAATTGAAGTTGAAGTAAACTCTGCCCCATATTTCACATGATTTTGAATATTGTTTTAAGCTATTAAAACGGGCAAAAGGATTTGTATCTTATTTCCGGCACGTTTTTCTGCAATATTACAAATTCAAAAGAAAACCGGGATTAGAATCCCAGTTTTTTCACAATACTTTCGATTTCTATTGCAGCAATTGAGTCGTCCGAAATTTCGAAGAGAGGTACGCCTTTTATATCCATTTCCTCGATTTTAGGGTCGAGTGGAATCATACCTATCATGTTAAGTTTCAGGTCCTCTGCCAGTTTGACAAGCTTGTCGCGGTTAGCATCTGTAACCTTGTTTGCAATAACGTGAATTCTACCAATGTTTGAGTCCAGTTCACCCACAAGTTCATGAATTCTCTCAGCAGTCCGAAAACCCCTTCGAGAAGCGTCTGTTACGACAATAAGGTCATCTATGTCCCGTATAATCTTCCTGCTGAAATGTTCAAGACCGGCCTCTGCATCAATAATAACTACATCATAATTCATGATCAGTTTATCCATGATGCCACGGAGAAGGTTGTTTACATAACAGTAGCATCCTGAACCTTCGGGCCGGCCCATGACCAGGAGGTCATAGCCAGGCATTTCTTCGATGATCTCATAAACCTTGCTTTTAAGTACGGACTCTTTATTCATATCGGGATTGTCAGGCCTTGGTTTTGTGATCTCAGCCTGTAAATACTCCTTTGCATCCCCGATGGTTTTTACGTTCTCACAGCCAAGAGTCTCAGGCAGGTTAGTGTCTGCATCTGCATCAACTGCCAGGAGAAACTGACCTTTTTTGGAAAGGGAGCGGATCAGAAGAGCCGCTACCGCTGTTTTACCAGTCCCACCTTTTCCCGTTATTGCAATTACTTTTGTCACAGAATACCCCATTGGATTGTTTTTCGTCTTAGGCGATTACTTAGTCACCCAACTACGTTTAGTCCTTCTTCTCGCTGATGACCATTCTTTCAATGGAGATCTTTGCCTTCTTGAAGGTGATCTTAATTCCACCAGCCTTACCAGCAGGCATCATTGGCATTGAAGCCATTGCAGGCATCTGGAATCCGGCTGCAGGCATCATCATTGGAGCGGCTGCAACAGCTACTTCCTCTTCTTCTTCCTCTTCCTCTTCTTCCTCTTCTTCCTCTTCTGCAGCTGCCCAGCTAGCAACGACCGGGTGGTTCTTCTCCTGCAGGAAAGCCTTCAAGGAATCAATGTCAGTTGCATCGTTCTCAGTTGCGATCTTATCTTTGATGTCTTCTGGAATAGTTTCGGCAATCTTTTCCTTGAGCATGGATGGGAGCCAGACAACTCTGTTCCAGCCACCATCAGCCTGGATAAACTTGGGGGAATAGAAGTAGGCGACACCGATACCGAGGAAACCTACGATCTGCTTTCCACCGCCTGTCTGACCTGCCATAGAGGAGAAACCAAGACCGTTAGGGGCCATTCCCTGGTATTCTCTGCTAACCCAGCCAATACCGTCAACCTCAGGGATGTAGAATCCGACAACTTCAAAGCAGCCACAGGAGGTGTGTGGGGAGTCGAAGAAGGAGTGGAGTTTAATCTTGCTAAATTCGCCACTTGAAAGCTTTACAGCAATGTCATTGACACCGGAGTATTCACCGGTGTTGGAATCGAGGAGTTCACCCTTCTCGATTGCAAACTGAGGTCCTTCTGGGTCTACCTTTGCTGCTGCACGGCCGTCGAACCAGTTGATTGCACCACAAAGAGAGACTCTGTCAGGGGAAACTACACAGACGTTGGTTGGAGCAAAAGCCTGACAGAGGGTACATCCATAGAAGACGTCAACATCTTCGTCATGGAGGTTCTTTGTCCTGGCATCTCTTATCTTGAAAATTTCCTTTGCTTCTACCAGCTTTTTCTCAACTTCAGCCTGGTCGGTGTAGAAGGTCACCTGCATCTTCTCAATAAAGGGAAGCTCGGTCTTGAAGAGCATCATGACAGCTTTTCCGAAAGAATCAAGGGAGTCCATCTTTGCAGCTGTATCCTTGGAGATTCTCATCCATACATCATATCTCTGGTTCAGGTGCATAATGCCCTGGCAGTAGTTGATGAAATCGTGGATACGCCTCTCGATGACAGATTCAAGGTCAGCCTCTATGAGTTCTCCACCGATGTTGAAGACCATTGCCCAGGGGTAGGTTTTACCCTCTTCCATTTCCTTGAGATCAGGGCCGATAATCGTAACTTTGTCATCTTCGATCTCGTCCATGGGTTTTGCACGGACAAGTTCTAGACCCAGGGACTTTGGGCCACCTAGTTCAACAAACATTCCTTCCTTTCTTACTCTTTCTCCTTCAAACATTGGAGAAATCTCAAATGGGAATTCTGCCATTATATTTCGCCTCCTAAATTAAACTTATAATGCGTTAATAAGTTCATCCAGTGCTGCGATGTGATCTGCTTTGCTAAGGTTTCCAAAGGACATCGTTGAGTTCTGGATATAGCCTCTTTCAATCGCAATTGTTTTCAAGTTACTGAAGTTCTTTGCTGCTGACAGTACCTGGTTGATGTAGTATTTCTTGAATCCTATGACTATGACCATGTCGTAGTTTCCGTTTCCATCAAGGCCAGGCCAGCTGGGATCAGTCAGGTAGAAGCCGAGCATATGTGCATTGATATACTTTGCATCTACATCTTTATCAGCAAGGACTGCCATAGAACTCCCGGTTGCAGCAATAGGGAGATTTGCAGCCTTTGAAATTTTTACTACACGATCAAGCATCTCTGGTTCAAGAGTCAGGGTTCCTACCATAAGGAGCGGTCTCTTTGCTTTTGAGATAAGCTTTGCAGCCATTTCAGGAGTTAAGGTTTTTGAGGTATTCACCCCGTAGCTGGTAAAGACCTTTGTGTTCTTGGTAGTGTCAACCATTTAATTCAGGCCTCCTTGCAAAGTCTTTTGAGGTTAGTGGGCTGTGCCGATACGTCGAACTTGATCTTTGGACCGGAGATGACTTTCCTCCTCTTCCAGTCAATTTCCCAGCCATGTTCTGTTTCAAGTTTCTTGAGGAGTGCTTCACGGGTAGCCAGCGGGAGGTCAGCTTCGTTTCTGACGAACTTCCACCAGTCTTCTGGTTCTGCTCCAAGGTACTTCCTGTGGAGTTCCATCCAGTGAGTCAATTTTATGGATCTACCCATGCTATTATCGGATACACGGATGCATGCCTTTGCCATCATCGGGATTGCTTCCTGCCAGGTCTCTGCTGTGGTCAAGAGGAATTCTGGTGCTGGTGGGATCGCCATTTCCTGTCCATTCCTTGCATCGTAGACTTTCCACTTGTCCTCTTCATAGGTCTTGGCAATCAGTGCTCTCCTGTACTTAGAGGAGTGGGGACCGAGTACTGCAGGGATACCAAGTATGTTACAGCCGGTACCGATTGATGAAGCCTTCTGTGAGAATGCACCCCAGGCAAGCCCGCAGGCACCTACACGATTAAGGATATAGTCTGCGATCTCGGCGAGGTTTCCTTCAAGTGTCCTCTGGGCAAAGATAGCCGCGACTTTTTCAGCTGCTCCTGTAATGTGAGCGTTAGAAACACAGGACCCAATGTTGGCAAGTCCTCCACACTCAAATCCTCCTGGGAACCTCTCATAGAGAGTCTTGCCATCCTCATCCTTGAACATACCAATATCCATTGCTCCACAGCCTGTCGTCACTACAATGAAGTTTCTCTTCAGGAACTCTTCTGCGATGTAGTAAACGTCCTTTGTGCCTTCTGGATAGTTCGGGCATCCAATAATTGCGATAATACCTGGTGTGGTACCCATAACCAGGTTAAGACCTTCTGCACGGATTTCGGCGTCAGACACCTGACCTCTGCCAGCTCTCATCAAGCCTTTCTCTTCAGAAATCTGTTTCTGGGATGCCTTTTCGATTATGTTGAGAATTGGTATTTCCTTCTTACAGACCTGTTCGCAGCGGCGGCAGCCAATACACTGGTCGTGTAATTTTTCTAAATATGAGTAGTCTCCTTCTTTTGCAAATCCCATGGCTTCGGGGATATCCAGTTCTTCTGGGCAAGCAATCATGCAGGCTCCACAGTCTGCACATTTTGTAACCCAGTTTTTGAATTCTTCGTCTGTAGGAATTGCAGTGATACCGGAGGCATCGCGGATCGGACCCATTTCCATTGTGAGCTTGATGCAGAGTTCTCCGAGCTTGTCATAGTCAAGCATTACACAGCCTGGAATCTTTCCGGACTTGAGTTCCTCAATGGTCTCATCAACATCGGCATCTGTCTTGTTCGGAAGCCCGTACATGATCTTGGGATTTGATGCTATTACCGGAATCATGAGTTTCTGAGCTTCAGGTACAATATCGCCGCGGACGCACTGTTCATCTACAACAATGACATCTGGCATTCCGGAACGGATTACTTTTAGCTCTTTAGCCATTGAACCGATGACCTTTGCATATGGAGGTCTTCTATCGGCTTCCTTATACCTTGTAAGGTCTATTGCAGTGCAGCAGAGCCCAGCTATCTCCATCTTGTCAGTCAGGTTGTTGTCTTCCATGTAGTCCATCATGTAGGTGACGCCGGCGACATTATGTCCAATAACACAGAGGAAAGGTTTGGACTTGTCAATTGTTCCCATTCCGATTTCAACTAATGGAGCTTCTGGGTCAGCTCTCGGGAAATCATAGGCTGTAACCTGTACAATATCGGAAATTTCCATGCCTACGTGGTCAAGACTGCCGCTGAAGAGGGCTTTGGAGTCGTAATCAATCTCTGCGGATTCCTGGCCGGCGTGAACTGTTGCAAGCAACTGGGTCAGCTGGTCTTCAACGTATTCCATTGCCGGTTTAACTTCTCCAAGGGTTTTGGGGCTAAGTCCGGTACTGATTGTAATGTTTGGGGTAAGCACGTTGGACTGCCCCAGGTTGAGAGGCAGGTCTTCTCCAAAGGTTTCGATCAAATGGTCGAGTAGGTGGCGACCGTGAGCTGCATGACAGGCAGTACCTGTGATCACGCGGAGGAAGAATTCTCTTCCATTGTGGCCCATCATGTCAATACCACATGCACCTCTCTTGTTCCCTGAGAGATCACAGGGTCCATAGGTACAGTAGCAGCACTGGTCACACATTGGGGTGATAACAGGCTCGTAACGGTCAAGCAGTTTGAAGTTCCAGTCATCCCTATAAGACTCAAGTCCTGGGAGAAGTGTGGGACCTGCTTTAACGAGCTCCTTTCCTTTTTCTTCAGCAGCCTCCTTTGCTGCTCCTACAATATTATTGATAGTGATCTGAACGGATTCTAGATCTTCTATAGAAAAACTCCCGGTAGTTAATTTACTCATTTTAGCTTTACCTCCTAAATACGCTTAATGTCGCTTCATCAGACGATTGTATTTTATGATATGTGGCATACCGATAATGATTGTCCAATCTATATTGACGTCTGCTTGAAAGTTTCAGCTATTTAAATGACATTTTCAGTAGGTCGTTTTTAATTTTTTATAGAATTTACACACTTACAATACAAAATCAAGTACAGTAAATTAAGCAGTTAAAACTTGAATTTTTAAAAAGTTTGAAGTTCACTGCTTTTGTTTTAGACATCAAGTGGGTAAGTTCTATAATGGTAAACCTTGAGATCTCAAAATACAAGAGATCCTGGAGACTATCCGAAAAGTTCTATGAATGTTGTAAAATTTACAATTAGACAACTAGTGTTTATTATCCGGAATCCGTTCATTTATGATCTGCCGATTGTAGAAGTTACAGTAGGTCACAGCACTTTTCAGATAAACTCTTAAATTACACATAAGCGACGTGTTATAAATAACTTCCATTTTTGTTTGGTATAAATATAAAAATAAAAATTAAGCAGTTAAAACGTGAATTTATAGAGAGTTCAAAGTTCACAGTTTTTGTTTTAGATATCAAATGAAAATCATGTCACTGGGCAATTGGTGTTTATTATCCGGAATCCGGTCATTTGTGACCTGCCTATTGTAGAAATTACAGCAGGTCACAGCACTTTTTAAATAAACACTTAAATTACACATACGCGCGTAGTATAAATAGCTTCCATTTTAGTTCGGCTAAAATATAAAATAGAAAAGTAAGCAGTTAAATCTTAGATTATTAAATAATTTGGATTTCACTGCCTTATCTAAATTTCAAGTGGGTGTACTATAAGTAAATGTTATGATCCCAGAGTAAAAGAGATCTTAGAGACTATCCGAAAAGTTCTACGCATGTTGTATAATTACATCTGGACAATTAGTGTTTATTATCCGGAATCCGTTCATTTGTGATCGCTGATTATAGAAGTTCCAGTAGGTCACAACACTTTTCGGACAGTCCTTAAATTACACATAGGCGATGTGATATATATAGTTATCAGTTATGTTTGAATTAAATATAAAAATGGAAGAATTTAGATCTATAATATATATATGAACTCTTATGAATCATAGACTCCTACTAAAATCATGAAAAACGGTATTAGCTACTGATTTTTTAAAAGAAGGGCAGAATAAATTATCCGAATAATAGGTAAAACGAAAGTATATTGATTAACGGAACTTTTACGTTAAATCAGGTGTAAAAGGCAGAAAATAGCTGCAGGACTAAAAGATATATGATACAAAAATATTGAGTAAATGTTATAGTTATAATCTCATTTGTCTCAAACATGAGTTTATTGTTATTGATTTTATATCTAATATGCAGAACCCTGAACTGAATTTACATATTACTAATGTGTCAATAGTTAAGTGATGCAGCGTTAGCTATATATCTTATTACACATTTGCGTAATTTGAAGTTCAATTGAATTAAGCAGCCTATCAAAAATCCCAAAAGATACTTATTACAAACTCAGCGAAAATTCCACAAGTGTTCTCGTGATTATTAACGTATCTCTGGAAGAGCTTGAAGCATTCGACAGAATGAGGTATCCCTGAAAACTTTCTAAAATGTTGTATCCTGAAATGATTTCGTAGACTCAAAACCATTTTGAAGTCTGATTCATAATACAATAGCAGGAGACGCAAAAGGTTAAATGTTGAATAAATTCCAATTTCATTTTGGTATTGTGGAATGATTGCGTAAAATGAAACAAATTCAAAGTTTAAGTAAAATAATGTGTCATCTGTATACGATATACAACTGTAATAAAATATGTTTAAAAAGCGAAATAATTTTTGGATAAAACAAATCTGTGCATAATTTATTCTGTGACTATTTTTTAAGAAACAATTTTGAAAGTATGTTGCCATCGATGATGGTAGTTTATGTTTGATAATAGTTTGTGTCTACTCTAATCCTTAATGACGATGTTAGGATCAAACTTTATAAACGCTTTAAGTAAAATATATTGATCGATAGATATTTATTACGTGTCACATTAAGTGTAATTTGATGGTCAATAAAGTTAAGCGCAGGGTATCTTGCTTTCCAAAGGCCACTTATTATAAGCCTAGAGAAATCCCTCTTTGCTGTTTAGAAATCATTAACCTATCCATAGAAGAGATTGAAGCTGTTCGTCTTTGTGACCTTCTCAAGATAGAGCAGAATGAGGCTGCTGACAGGATGGGAGTATCCCGAAAAACTTTTTGGAGTGACCTCCAAAGGGCACGGGAGAAGATTGCTGATGCTCTTGTTAACGGAAAAGCAATCGAGATCTCTGGAGGAGAGTATGTTAACACCGGTGAATGCAAGGTCCATTTTCTCTGCAAAGAATGTGATCATATGTGGGAAGCAAAGGACAACCAGTCTCGCCCCACAAGCTGTCCGAACTGTGGCTCCACTCTAATTTTCCGAATTGGCGGAGATGGACGAGGAAGGAGATTTATTGAGAATAATTACTGTTGCCCTAAAAAAAGGGAAAGCAGTAGGGATACTGATGAAGTAAGCAAAAAAAAGTGACAATAAAACTGGACTTCAAAATCAACATTGATCAATTAGTTATCCGTGAACTACCACTCAGCTAAAGACTGAGTGGCTTCTCATTGGTCATCGGTTAAGGAATTTTCTTGCCTGAAAGCTATCGATTTTGCATTAGGAGACGTCCTTAAATTTTGGCCTGTTTACTTGAAATCGATGCCCTGTTACAACTTATAACTTATTTAACTATTTTATAATCTTTGAGCTAGACAGCTTGTGGGATCGGTGAAATTTGTCACGATTCCTCACTTAACCGAAGATGCAGTCATATGTTTATATTATGGGAAAAGAGGAAGACCAAAGAAACCAGAAATTGTTCTCCCTGATTATTTGAATTATGCACAGGTAGTCAAAATACGAACAAATGGGGTACTTAAGAAAGTCGAGAAGATGAACCATCAACATTTTCCGTCTCCACTGTATTTTTGATGGGGAAATTAATGTTAACCATTTTTCCAAGAATAAAGCGTTTAAACAACTGTTATCTCCAACAATTTTTAAGATCTCTTTTTTAAGATCCCTTTTTTAAGATCCCTTTTTTAAGATCCCTTTTTTAAGTCCCTTTTTTAAGATCTAAAACTACAAGCCTTCTCTGAATAACGAAACAAACAGGGAACTATATAAATGTGAAAATTTTATTATAAAGCATGAGTTCTGTTCTTAAAAAGCAATATGAAACAAGAAATGAATCATCAAATGAACCATCAAATGAACCATCAAATGAACCATCAAATGAACCATCAAATAAACCATCAAATGAACCATCAAATAAACCATCAAATGAGTACTTAATTCCCTGGTGCATAATTGGAGTAACTGCAATCATTTGTGCAGCGACTCTGGTTTTAATTGCTTTTCTTGGGCCCATTGGTCAGGAAATAATACAGTATAGAACATCTCAATCTGGCATATGGCAAATCGCAGGGCAGGATCTTGCAAATCTGGTATTGATCGCGCCGATATCGCTAATTGGTGGGATTCTATGTCTGGCCAGAATGGCCGGTTCAAAATACTTGTTAATACTTACACCAATAACGTTAATGTACACAGGGCTCTCTATGGGGATTGGCCAGGAATGGAGCAATTCAGCTTACAGCGGCAATGTTGAGGACTACTGGTGGCTTTTCGGAATCCTTGTAATAGGCGGGCTTATACTGCTTTTAGGCAGCCTGTCTATGTTTACCGAAGCAGATGCTCCTGACTTCAAACCCAGAGGTCTGCAAATCTACGTGGGCCTGATGACCGTATTCTTCCTGCTCTTTGCAGTAATGTGGATATCCCAAATCCAGCAAGTTACAAGTACTGGCGACCTTCCAGACGGCTCATACAAAGCAGCTCCAACTGCATTCTGGGCTATAAGGTATCTTGACCTTGGAGTAAGTATTCCATTAGGCTTTCTAGCATTATTCCTTATGCTTTCAAAGCCAAAAAAAGCATATTCAATACTGCTCCTGTTCTTTGGGTTCTTCATTACTATTGGAACCTCTGTAGACATGATGGCCATAGTTCAGGTCCTGAATGGGGATACGGAGACTGCCAAAAATGGACTTGTTATATTCTCGATACTCACATTCTTCTCCTATGGAGGCCTCTTCTATCTTGTTAAAGATAAACTTCATCGAGGTGTAGTTAAAAGCTCAGATAACCAGAACTAACTATTGTCAAGATAACTTAGCGAGTTTATATTTCGACCCCCAACGTAAAACTCAAAGTTGAGCTGGCGCACCCTGCTGCAAGCAACGGGATATGTTCGCGCCCCCACTCTAAATTCCTTCAAAAGAAATAATAACCCTGGGCAGTTTAGTTTGAGCAGAAGTTAACAACCGAAAAATGGGATTGAGAAATAATATAATCATCAACGTTTACCGGAGAAGTTTCCATCCCCGCAGCAGGCTAGCGGGGTATTCGAATGAAATAACGCAATTCATAGTATAGCTTCTTGTTGCACTGCTGAAAGCGGGATAACTTATTTGCAGCATTATTTCATCCTGGACAAAATACTTTCTAAGTGAGAGATTATTTTTTCTCTTTTGAAAGCCTCCAATCTATCTTTCTGTTTCTTGACAATAATTGATCGCAATCTCTCATCCTCTACCAATATATTTACCATTTCAGCAATTTCACAGTAATTCTTTTCATTAACCAGAATTCCTGTATTCTCAAGAGTGAAGGGGATAGCTGTAGATTTGTACGCTATAATTGGAACTTCAAAGTACATGCTTTCCAGTATAGGAACACAAAAGCCTTCGTGTTCACTCATACAGATAAAAACATCAGCTAATTTATAGTAAGAAATCAGGTCGTTAAATTTGATCGGACCTAATAAATGAACATCTTTCAGATTTAAGTCCTGGATCATCTTTTTCAAATAGTCTGAATAAATTTCACAGCCTTCATAGCTGCCGGCTAGGAAAAGTCTTGATTTTTGGTTAATACGTTTATAATAATAAAATATTTTTATTATATCTTCCTGTTTTTTATGCGGGGTCACTCTTCCTACAAATAAGAGATTCACAAAATCATCATTATATTTCGACAGCAATTTTTCGTTTGGATTTTTGTAATCATTAAAGTCCACTATTATAGGCAAAACATCGGTATTTTTAAATCCCATTTTTTGAAGTTCCAGTCTGTTGAACTCGGAAACTCCAACAGCAAGGTCTATGTGGTCAACAAGTAACTTGAGTTCCTTTTTTCCATTTTCCAGTAAGTTTACAAGAGTCTCATTGACTCCAATAAAATATTCAGAGGGGGTAATATTATGGTAAATCATTATTTTTTTGTCTGGAAGTTTTGCAACAAACTCCGAAACTTCGGAACCTATGGAAAAATGAAAGATTAATATGTTTTCTTTTGAAGAAACCTTCTTATATTCAGTATATTTTTTTGCGTTAATTTCGGGATGTATATTTTGAGCGTAGATTTCGGATTTGTATCCCCATTCATTCAAGACGCTTTTAATTTCCCGGACTTCATTGCCTATGGCATCTCCTGGAGAAATTGTTGGTAAGATCTGGTGAATCTCCATCTTCAAAGGCTCCCTAAAAATTCAATATATTTTTCTACAATTTTATCCCAGCTAAAATTTTCAATAACATAAGACCTCCCGTTCTCAGCCATAATTTTTCTGGCGGCAGGTTGTTCTATATAGAAATCGAGGCATCCTTCAAATTCATAGTAGTCATTAAAATAAAGTCCACCATTACATTTGATACAGTGGTCTTTAGTTACTGCGCAATCCCCATGTACCAGTACCGGAGATTTACATAACCATGACTCCATTATTACAATAGAAAAACTTTCATTCAATGAAGGTTGACACAAAAAAGTAGCTGCTGAATATGCATCATACTTATCCTGAAGTGGTACAAAGCCCAGATCGATAATATCATTTCTGTTTTCAGAGGGTATTTCTATTGTTCCACTACCAATAAGAACGAGCTTTAATTCATTCTTTCTATGCTTTTTATATCTGGTAAAAAAATCAATTAGAAGAGGGACATTTTTCCCGGCTTCCTTCCTGCCTGCATAAAGAATGAAGTCGGTTTTTATACCATATTTTTCCCTGAATCGATCTGGATTATACACAAAATCCATATCAATTCCCTCTCCTAAAACAATCTGCCTGTTATTTAGAGTATAAAGCTGATTCGCTAGTATTTTTTCAGGAAACGCATGAAAAATAATGCCTTTGACATTTTCAAACATAGTCTTATAAATATTCAGGTAAGCATAGCTTTCGTCATGAAGGCATGGAATTAGAACTGATTTTTCAGGGTATATGCAAGATCCATAGTAAGTTGTACCGAACATATATGGAATAAATAAAAAGTAATCATAATCTACGCCATGTTCAGCAATATAAGAATAGAGACCGGGACTGTTAACCATTTCCCGCATAAACGTCTTCTCTTCTTCGGGAGAGATCTTAAGACTATGCATAAGTTTGTAGTTTATTTTATCAAAACGGACAGTATCTCTTTTCCTGACTGAAAA
Organism: Methanosarcina sp. Kolksee; assembly: GCF_000969945.1. Classification (NCBI taxonomy): domain Archaea; kingdom Methanobacteriati; phylum Methanobacteriota; class Methanomicrobia; order Methanosarcinales; family Methanosarcinaceae; genus Methanosarcina; species Methanosarcina sp. Kolksee. The sequence continues at coordinate 3,913,525 of NZ_CP009524.1, read as the reverse complement.
CCTGCGTATATTGACCCCATTTAAATTATAAATGCCCTCTTCATAAAAATCAGTGCTCCAATCACTCAAGAATTCTTTGATGCAAGTAGTAAGTATTTCAACCTCAATACCATGTTTTTGCAGGTTTTCAACTGTTCTTCTGCATTCACTTTCTGCTCCACCAGGAATGTTCCCGTACCAAGGAGTTACAAATGCTAGTTTCATATTAATTTATCCCCGGGTCTCTCAAAATATCAAATTATGATAATAATTCAAACATTGTTTAGTCCCTCATTTTTTTCCGATGACCGCATAGTCCTGCTCTCCGTATAAAGTATTGTTTAACATATTGATGTTTTGATTAAAAGTTTCAAACAGGACTTTCTCTCTGTCTTTCAGGTCACCAAATTCTGGCAACTTCTTCAACTTCATGCTGTCCGGAACGGGAGAAATAAATTTTGTTTCAATTTCACGGAAATTAACTGCACTTAATAAAAACTTGAGTGTCTCGGGATGTACTGGTTTTATATGAGTAAAATCAATGTAAAAGTTGGTAAAAGAAAAGAATGACAGGGGATTTACAGTCTCTACTATTAAATAAAAACCATATTTAAGTTTTTTGTTGCAAAGGTGTAGCATTTTGATAAGGTAGTTAGGAGCCAGATGTTCAACTACCTGACTAATGAAAATTCCATCCAGGCTTTTGTCTTCCATACTTTGGAGGGCTTCTATTGCATCTTTTAACTCTACATTAAAACCTTTTGATTTGCAGAAATTAACCATATCTTCATCGACGTCTATTCCCTTTGCACCGATATCTTTCTGCCTGGCTAGTTCCAGAAATTCCCCTCTTCCACAACCGATATCCAACACATTTTTACAATCCTTGAAGTAGTCTAAAAACACTTTTTGATGTTGTTGAATATGATCCCTTGAGCCTCTGAACTGTTCTTCAAATGCATAATAATTTATTTCAGACTCATTGTTTTCAGGTTTCTGTACTTTATGATTCTGCAAGTTTTTTTTAAAACGATTCTCAAGCACACTGTTAAGCCAGCTTTTGTTATTCAGGTCCAGATCAATTGCAGAAATAAAGTTATTAACTTCAGATTTGATATTTTGGGGGGAATCTACTTTTAAATGTTCAAGCTCGGTTTTTAAATATCCGGTGTCTGTTTTCAAAGATTTAACATCAATTTTTAAACTTTTTGAGTTATCATTTAGACGTTCAAGACCAGTGTTCAAATTTTCTACATTAGTTTTTAAGTATTGGGATTCAGTTTTTAAATCTTTTACAACATCTGCAACGCCAAAATTAAACTCTTTTTGTTTTTGGAAAACTGGATCAACATATCTCCGGACCTCTCCGTGAACCATTTTTCTTCCTTCAATCAGAAATTTTCCAGTTAATGGACGATGAGAACTTATTGTATAACTTTCATTGGAGATGTCACAATAATTTATAAATTCGAGACCTTCAGGAATATCTCTTTTTATAGGGGAAACTGCAGAAAACGTTTCACTCATTATTTCCGGTTCATTTTCTGTATAAATACCCTCTTTTTTTCTCGTGTCTATGTTCTCACGGATTTTTTCCATGATCTTCTCGACATCTACCTCTTCGTCTTTAATTTCCAGTGTATCCAATTTAGATTCCTCAATGAACTTGATTATTATATGGATCCATTTCCAGAGTATGTGTTTATTGGATATGGCATGAAGTCTGTTAACCCGAGGTTACGTTTATTTATCTCAGTTTTTTATCCCTTAAGACAACATGTTCATTTTCGGTATCTGTTTCAACAGAAAAATTATTGATTTAATCAAAAGCATTACAGTTTTTCACCGAGCAATGCTTATGACTTATTACCGTACATTTCTTGAATTTTGATTTTTGGTTTCATGTTGAAAACGCCGGAATAGATAATTGCACTATCATTAGGAATTACTTTTAAAACCTCTATATCGTGAGCCATAAGCAAATATTCTTCAAAAGCATCTTTTCCATATCCTTTATTTGCCACACCAACAGAGAATGAATAGTCTCCTGCCGAAAGCGGAAAAAAGAATTCCCAGACTAGTTCTGCAATCTGTCCCTTTTTTAGAGTAAAAGTCTTAATGCCGCTACAATATGTATTTGTTTCAAATACTGATACACCCAGATTGTTTCTAACGTGAAGGCCAAAGTGAGGATCAGATAATTCTTTTAGGGCCTTGACTTGATATATAACTTTAATTACCTGTTCACTCTCAATGTATAATGTTTCCTCGTTTTTTGAGTTCAGAATTTTAAAGGAAATAAGTTCAACTTCCCCGGTTGAAGCATTCGGATTTTTTCGACCTGTGCAATCTTTCGTATCATTCATGTCATATACTATTACTTCTGCGTCCCCCATGTGTGCTTTTTGTAAAATCATTCCATGATAATAATCAATTATATCTTTTGGGTCGCCGGAACTAATTATATGACCGTGGTCTAATAAGATTGCTGAATCACATACAATTTTCACAGCATTCATGTCATGAGATACAAAAATAATAGATCCACCATTATTTTTAAATTCCAGAATCTTTCTCATGCATTTTTGCTGAAAATACGCGTCTCCTACAGAGAGCGCTTCATCGACCAAAAAGCACTTTGGTTCTGCATGCATTGCTATTGAGAATGCAAGCCTCATAAGCATACCCGACGAGTATGTTTTAATCGGGTCATAAATAAAATCCTCAAGCTCTGTGAAATCAATAATCTCGTCTTTTTTCCTTTCAATTTCGGTTTTATCCATTCCTAGAAATGTCCCATTCATGAATATATTTTCAAGACCTGTAAGTTCTTGATCAAAACCTGTTCCCAATTCAAGTAAACCGGTGATTTTTCCGTCTACTTCGATTAATCCTTCGTCAGGAAGCATGACACCGGAAAGTACCTTTAATATCGTAGATTTGCCAGCTCCGTTTTGCCCTACTATCCCGAGGGTTTGTCCGTCCTTCACTTCAAAAGAAATATTTTCTAATGCAGTGATCTCTCGATGGTACTTTTTCCTTAAGATTTTCTCTTTTAATCTGTCAGTGGGTGTATGATACAACTTGAACTTTTTTGAAACACCTGATACTTTGATCATATTGAGTCACAACTTGTGATTTTAATTATATGAAATCTCGAATATCTTTTTCCAGTTTTTTGAAGATAATTTCTGCAAAGAATAGAATTACAAAACTTAACAAAAGCAAATATAAAATAGGTTTTAAACTCGGGATTTCTTTATATATAAATATAGTTTGATACAGGTGGATGAATGAAAACGCCGGATTATAATTCATGAGTTTTTTTACAACATCTGGGAGTACATCATAAAGATATACTATTGGGGTAAACCAAAACCAGATTTTAAGTACAATTCCTACAACTTCTTTTAAGTCCCTTACGAAAACAACAAATACTCCAATAAAAAATCCAAGGGAATAAGCGAAGATCTGCTGGATAATATATATAAATGGGACTACTAGAATTACACGGCTTATTCCATACCCACTGATTAGAAGTAAAAACAGGAATATTCCCATTGTCACAACATAAGTAATACTCTCCGAAACTGCAATATAGAGAGGAAATGAGGACAGATCAACCTTAACTTTGGATATGATATATTTCTTGTCTAAAAAAACACTAGATGTCCTTGTGACAGTATTCGAAAAAGCATTCCATGCAATTACACCAGAAGTAAGATAAAACCCATAAGCGTAGACCGAAGACGAACCAGGCAAACGCGATCCCATAAGATTAGCAAATATGACGGTAAATATAAAAATATCCACAAGTGGATAAATAAAGTTCCACAAAGCTCCTAAAGTAGATCCGGAGTACTTTTCAGTAATATCCCTTTTTGCTAATTCAAGAATTAAACCTATATTCAAATTAATATCTCCTGATTATTACTTCGCCGGGGGGAAGAATATTATATTTTTTGAGAAACAATCTGATTATCGGAAGTTATCTATCACAAAAACAATTTTCGCAGGCAATATTTTTTTTTATGCTATTTTCAAAAATAGAGATATCAAACATAGCTGCTCTTTTAAAACATTCATTTCCATAGCTTGATGGGTTTTTCGAGATATTCTTTACTGCCCTGATTATATTTTGAACATCCGCTTCCACAAACACGCCGGTTTTCCCGTCGACTACCGTTTCCTTAAACCCACCTTCATTTACAGCTACTACAGGTTTTCCACTTGCCATAGCTTCCACAGGAGTCATCCCGAAATCCTCATCCATGGCAGTACAGATAAAACCTCTACAGCGGGAATAAAGGTCAAGCAATTCCGTCTCGGAAACTTCCCCAAGAACCTTCACGTTTTCAGGTAAGTTGTCAAGAATATTTTTTGCATAACTTTTTGCGTGATCTCCTTTGGAGTACCCCCCAACAATGACAAGCTTTTCTTCGGGCATTTTCTTGAATGCTTCAATTTGAATTTCCACCCGTTTTTCAGGATAGAGCCGGTTTACTGAAAGCCAGAAGTCTCCATATTCTTTACAGGTAAATTTTGAAGTTTCGACAGGGGGGTAGATAACTTCAGCGTCCCTGTGGAAATACTTTTTGATTCTTGTGGAGGTATTTTTAGAGTTAGTTACGATTTTACACACATGGGAAAGGTAATATTCCGAAACTGGCCTGTGAAGCCTGACCCAGATCCGAAAGAAGATCGAGATCCAGATAGGTTGCCTACTGATAAAGGTCTCGTAAAGGTCATAGAAAGCTCGTGTAGGAGTATGGCAGTAATACAGGTTGGGCTTATGTTTCTTTGCTGCGAAATATGCCCAGTTGCCTGAAAAAATAAAAAAATCGTATTCCTTTGAAAAATCACAGGCTGCAAAATGATATGATGCGGAAATCTGCTTCAGAGGAGGTATTTTTGGAGTTTTTCCCAGGCTGATTATGTGTATGTTGGAATACCCCATCTTTTTTACGGACTCCATATTCAAGTCAGTAGTGATAACATCGGCATTGAGGTATTTTGCGAGCATAAGGACAAGTTTCTCTCCACCGCCAATGGCTCCGAAATAATCATGAAATATAGCTGTTTTCATTGATTTCTCACTTTTTTCAGGGGTTTAAACAAATACAGATAAAAAGCTAATTTAATTATAAATGTAAACATCGAGTCCCCCAGTAGTAGGAAGAGTATCGTGTAATGTTTTTATAATTTAAAGTTTCCTATCTATCCTTGAAATATCAATATAAAAGTTATCTGTGGTTTCTGATTTCCGATTAATAGTACCCAATTTCCTGCAAGATTTCAACAATTCCAGGACTTACTACGCAGTTGAACTGAAAAATCAACAGCATCAGAAGGTTAACTGTTTAAAACGTGACCTTAACCCATAGTCTTTGACATAATTGATTTTGTTCCTCAAGTGCATAAGTCCTAAATTCATTGAACTCAACGATTATAAATATATTGAAAATTGTATATCAACAGTAAAGACATACGATACTTTCCAGATGAGATGGTTCATTAGATATATATAATACTTCCCAGATGGATTCTGTTCCAAAATCTAGTGATTTTTGCATTTTTGGATTGAAAATCTGAATTCGCAAGAAGAATCCAGTTATCATCAAAACCAATATTCGATATCTAAAGACTTCAATTCTTAAGTCGTATCACAAGGATTGTGACTAATTACAAGGTCCAATGATTTTGAACTTTACATTCATCACTAGATTTTGGTACTGAGTCAAAACAACCTTAAAGTTATTATATAAATTCAACTACTATCAAAGATTAAGATATTCAAGAGTTAAATGAATTCAAGAGTTAAATGAATTTAAGAGTTAAATGAATTTAAGAGTTAAATGAATTCAAGAGCGAAATGAATTCAGGGGCGAGATGAATTCAAGAGCGAAATGAATTCAAAAGTGCGATGAATTCAAGAGTTAAAAAACTAAAAGAGATGATTACTACGAACAAAGGCATGGGATGTCCGGTGGCAAAACGGCCCGCTCATAGGTTAAAATTCAGTATTATTTCTTTGATTGCAGTTGCATTGGTTGCTTTTCTCATGCGCATGATCTCATATTCCGCCGCTACTGCAAACGGAAGCATAAATCTTATGGGATATGATAGTTTCTACCATATGCGGCGCATTTTATATACAACTTTCAATTTTCCACATCCCCTTAATTTCGATACTTATATTAATTATCCTGCGGGATTTGAAGTCGGATGGCCGCCTTTTTTTGACTTTTTAGGTGCGCTCCTTGCAAAAGTCCTTGGAGTAGGCAACCCTAGTTTGTATACCACAGAATTTGCAGGAGCCTTGCTGCCAGTGCTTCTGGGAGTCCTGACAATAATTCCACTGTATATCGCAGCTGCTGCGATATTTGACCGAAAAACCGCACTTCTTGGAGCCTTAGTTTTTGCAGTGATTCCCGCCCATGTTTACGTATCACGGTTTGGAGCAGTTGACCATCACGTAGCAGAAACCCTCCTCTCAACCTCAGCTTATGCATGCTTCATACTTGCTTTAAAATGGGCAAGAGAGGGCTCTCTTTCCCTGGCCTCTCTTAAAACTATCTCTTCCGAAAAGAAACTAATTAAATCGCTAGCTTTCGCAGGAGCATCCGGACTATTCTTTGCACTTCTGATTTACACATGGATAGGTGCCCTTGTCTTTGTAAGCTTTATTTTACTTTACGCATTCATACAGACCATAATCGACCTTAAGGCTGAGAAAAACTCCGACTATCTTCTTATATGCTCTACAGTAGCCCTTCTTGCAACGCTTATCTTTACAATTCCACTATCAGCAGGGTCCTTGCGTCCAGGCCTGGAAATGAGTGCAATGTATCTTTCCTGGTTCCAGGTATTCTATGTGTTCAGCATGCTAGCCGGAACCTTGATCCTCTGGGGCTTTTCCCTATATATCTCGAAAAAAGGTCTTGACTGGAAATACTATCCAGCTGCCTTAATACTGATCTCTGTAGCAGGTCTTCTGTCCCTTAAAATTTTATCTGCCGAATCTTATTCTTTTGTGATTGAAGGAATGAGTTTCTTCCTCGGAAAAGGTGAATACATAAGCACGATTGCCGAAGCCCTGCCAATATTTTTAACTACAGATGGAACACTTACTTTTTCGCCAATATTGGGAAGTCTTGGGCTTTGTTTCATTACCGCTCTGGGAGGATTATTCCTGCTCGGCCTTGAGTGGATAGGAAAAAAATCAAAGCCGGAAGGAGTATTTTTCCTATTATGGTCGGTCTTTTTCGCATATTTAACACTCTCTCAGAGGCGTTTCTCATATCTGTTTGCAGTAAACGTTGCAATCCTTACATCATATTTCCTCTGGGTTTTACTGGACTCCTTTGACTTTGAGACTGAAGTAAAAAAACTGGCAAAATCTGTTCCGATTCACGGAAATAATGCAATGATTACATCTAAGGCAGAAATGGAAACAAAGTCAAAAAGGGCAGAAAAAGAAACAAAGTCAAAAAAAGCAGAAAAAGAAACAAAGTCAAAAATAAAATCAAAATCGAAAATTAATAATCTATCAGGTTCAAAACAGAATTCTCAGCCGGACTATTTCAAAATTTTCTCATCCCTGGTACTTATAGGGCTTGTGTTTATACCCTGCATATTGGCAGGATTTGCCTTTGCAAAAGATCAAGGCTTGATTGATCCTGTATGGAAGGACTCTCTCACCTGGCTTGGAGCTTCGAGCCCTGAAACTTCTTACTACCTTGATCCTGCCGGGACTCCCGAATATGGGGTTTTGAGCTGGTGGGACTACGGAAACTGGATTGTTTACCAGGCTCAAAGGCCTGCAGTTTCAAATAACTTCCAGACCGGCGTAGACGATTCTGCACATTTCTTCACAACGGACTCCGAGGAAGAAGCAAAGGCAATTATAGAAAAGCTTAAAGTAAAGTATGTAATGACCGACAATCTGATGGCAGGCGGCAAATTTGGGTCTATTGTTAAGCTTGCAGGCGAGAACATAAGCAAGTATGTAAATGTTCAAACCGTCAACGTAAATGGCGGGCTTCAAACGATTGCAACTGCTAAAAAGGAATTCACAGAGACCGAAGTATACAAACTTCATCAACTTGACGGATCAAATCTCGGAAACCTGAGGCTTGCCCATGAAAGTACTGCATCTGTGGATGATAATGACACAGTTAGTGACGTAAAGATATTCGAATTTGTCCCCGGAGCCAGGCTTTCAGGTACTGCAGACCCAGGGCAAAACATTACTGCGACCCTTGAGCTAAGTTCAAATACAGGCCGAAAATTCACATATCAGAATGAAGTAATGTCGGATAAAAATGGTTCATTTGAAATAACCGTACCTTACTCGACCGATAACAATGCAGGTGGAGTTAGTGCTCTATCGACCTATTCCCTGAATGCAGGAAGAAATACAACCGTTTCAGAAATCCAGGTAACGGAAGATGATGTCCTGAAAGGAAACAAGATAGAGGTGAAAATCCCGGACTCAAAATGAGGACCTTTTGAGCCGGATTTTTAAAATGAAAACAGAAATTAAAATCTTTTAGAATATGAAAAGAGAAAAAGAAATTTTTTCATTCTCTTTTTCCTCTTCTTTTTATTGGTTTTCAAATCGGCTTTACTCAATATTTTGGGAAGACAACTTTAGTAATGGGGCTGCACCGAAAATCTTGAAGTTTTCATTCTCCAGCACTTTCAACTCCTACGGCGCTCAGGAACCTTTTCACTACGGCTTCATTAACCAGCCTGAGTAACGTCTGTCGGTCTTTTGTAGCGCTGAAAACTCCAAGGGGGATCTGGGCTCCTGCTGCGTTTGCATGTCCACCTGCATCTTCACCGAAAGCCTGTCGCATAACTTCGCCGAGGTTAATTCTGATATCATTGCTTCGTCCGGAGATGTAGATGCGGTCTTCAGTTACTCCAAAGACTACGGTTGTAGAGATCCCTTCAAGGCTCAAGAGGTAATCTGCAGCTTGTGGAAGCGTATCCCTGTCCCTTATGTTCCCTACATTCGAGAGAAGGTAACTTCCCAGCACCTGCCGGTTTCTTATGGCTTCCCCAAGCACCTCAAGGGTTTCAGTGGCCATCGATGGCTGCTCAAGCTGGTCCAGGATTCCGTGGTTTGAAAGGGGGTAAAGGTATGAAGCGGCTGATAGATCAGCAGGGTCGGTCTTCCTCTTGAAGTCCTGGGTATCAGTCCGGATTCCATAGAGCAGGGCTGTTGCCAGAGTCTTGGAAATATTGATATTAAGCTGCTGCAGGTACTTTGTCATTATAGTAGCCGTTGCTCCGAAGTTAGGCCGGATATCTATGTACTCAGCCTTTATCTCGGTTTCTCCTGGAGGGTGATGGTCAATTACAATACCCACAAACGAGTTTAGGGGAACCATATTGTTAACTCCTGGAATGGAGCAGTCTATAAGGGCGATTTCATCGTAGCCTTTGAGGCCGTTCTCTTCCATCTTACCGAGATCGATCCCTAGCAGGTTTACAAAGGCTTTATTTTCCTGATGCCCGATTCGGCCATGGTAGAGGATGTTTGCTTCAACCCCGATACTTTTTGCAATCTCTTTCAGGGCCAGCCCGCTCGAAATGGCATCAGGGTCGGGGTTATCGTGGATTACTATAGCTAGTTTTTTGTCCCTTATTCCCTTCAGCCACCGCGCAAGCCTGTTACCTCTGTGGACCGATTCGGCTCTCTCAAGAGAACGGGAAAGGGAACTTGCGACAAGCTTGGAAGGCATAAAGACATAATCTGCCCCAAGGTCTTCCATTTTTTCCTTATTGATAATATCTGAAGCTCGGGAAAATAGCTGAACATCAGGGTTAACTGCTTTTTTGAAATTCTCAATCCCCTTTCTGTTAGCCTCATTATTGGAAGTCAGGAAAAGTATAACAACAACATTTTTAAGGTCAATCTTATCGACAAGCTCAGGGTCGGAAATATCGCCTACAATCGCTTCAAAGCCCTCTTCCCTGAGAGTCTCGACCTTAGCTTCGTCTTTATCTACAATAATCACGAGCTTATTGCTTTCCCTGAGCTCTTTTGCAAGCGCAAAACCAACACTTCCACTGCCCAGAACAAGGTATCTGGGTTTGACTGTACTTTTAAGATTGCTATCCGCATCTTTTGATAAGTTAAGCAAAAATAGTCCTCCCTGTTTTATATAAGTCCAGACACATGTAAAGGAAAGCAAACATTTGATCAGAATCCTGCCTATTCACATTTTACTACAGTTAGTTATAGTCACGAGGCTAAATAATGCAACTGCCCAATAGGTACAATGAAGTTTTTTGTTGCAACAATTACAGGCGTGACTATAACTGTAAGGCTAACTGTAGTTTTTTGGACTGTTTTTCTTGCTGATTAGACACTCTTATGAAACTGCGTTTTATATATCGTACTCTTTAAGAAATAATATGCTTTTTATGGGAAATTCAAAAATTCCGGTATAAATTCCGGTATATTATGTTATATTGGAATGTAACATATATACTTAATAACATCAAATAGGTTTTCCTCGGTGTAGAAATATAAGAAATAAATTCCCTCAATTGCTCTGGAGATATATAAAAATTTCTACTCCAATCTATGAGCTAGAGTATCTACTACAATCTATGTGCCAGGAATCTACTACAATCAAGCCAGAGAATCTACTACAATCTATAAGCCAGAGAATCTACTACAATCTATAAGCCAGAGTATCTACTGCAATTTATGAGCCAGGAATCTACTGCAATTTACGAGCCAGGAATCTACTACAATCTATGAAGCGAGTCCATATGAGTCAGATAGTTCAGGCTTGCAGAAAGATTTGAAGGATTAAATGGTTAACAGAAGATCACATGAGATAATCCGGCAGGTAATAGTTATGAAGTGCATTAATTCTTTGAGGATGAAAGCGATAGACCGAAATTGCGAATGTCTTGGGCTTCTACCCGTCCAGTTAATGGAAAATGCGGGGGCTGTTATTGCACAGCACATACGGGAAAAGCTTGAGAGTGGCATGGTACTTCTTCTCGCAGGCCGGGGAAACAACGGGGGAGATGCATTTGTCGCAGCCAGACATCTTGCAGGCTCTTCAGGATACACTGTAAAGGTAATCCTGCTGGGAAAAGCCAGGGATATAGGAACGGAAGAAGCTTTCCATAACTTTTCCCTCTTGAAGTTCAGCCGTGTTGATGTTCTAGAAATAACGGATTCAAGCCAGATTGAAGCTTCGGCTTCTAAATGGTTTCAGGAAGCCGATCTACTCGTAGACGCGGTATTCGGAACCGGAATAAGAGGAAAGCTCAGAGAACCTGAATCAAAGGCTATCGACTTTATAAACCGGGAAGGAAAAGCCGGAAAAACCGTAATTTCGGTTGACATACCCTCAGGACTTGACCCTGATGGTGGAGATTTTGAAAAAGCCGTGCATGCAGAGTTTACAGTCACTTTTCACCACATGAAGACCGGGCTTTTGAGCGAGAAGGCAAAAGAATACACTGGCATGATAAAGGTTGCAGACATCGGAATCTGTGCTGACGCCGAACAGTATGTTGGTCCCGGAGACCTTATGATGCTGCACAGGCGAGAGTCCGGGGAACACAAAGGTGATTCCGGAAAAATCCTTGTTATAGGAGGAGGCCCATATTCAGGAGCTCCGGCCCTTGCGTCCCTTTCAGCCCTTAAAGCTGGAGCAGACCTTGTAACTGTAGCAGTTCCAGGACCTGTGGCCGAAATAGTAGCATCATATTCTCCAAACCTGATCGTCCGAAAACTCTCTTCAAATGTCCTCTGCCCTGAAGATCTTTCAATCCTTATGGACCTTATAAATTCCCATGATGTAGTTGTGATGGGGATGGGGCTCGGAAGAGCGACAGAAACCCTGGAAGCCGTCCGAAAAATCCTGCCTTTTTGCAGGAAAGCGGTTCTTGATGCCGATGCACTCTCAGCTCTCTCAGGCGCGATTTTTGAAAGCCTTGCAGGTAACTGCGAACTGATAGTAACTCCGCATGCAGGAGAATTTGCCCGCCTGAGAAATGTGGAAACTCCTGAGGACATGGAATCCCGTATTAAAGCCGTCAGGGAGTTTTCGGAGGAAAAAGGGGTTGTAACACTTCTCAAAGGAAAAATCGATATTATCTCGGACGGAAAGCAGACCCTGCTGAACAGGACAGGAAATCCGGGCATGACCGTGGGAGGCACAGGAGATGTCCTTGCAGGGCTTACAGGATCGCTTTTTTCCCGAAATCCCGCATTCCTCGCGGCAGCCTGTTCTGCACATATCAACGGGGCAGCCGGTGATCTGGCTTTTGAAAAAGCAGGAAACGGGCTGCTTGCAACGGATGTTCTGGAGAAAATTCCTGAAATAATTAAAGCGGCTGAGATGGGGTAAAAAAGAAGATTGAGTATCAGAGATTGAGTATCAGAGATTGAGTATAAGAGATTGAGTATCGGAGATTGAGTATAAGAGATTGAGTATAAGAGATTGAGTATCAGAGATAGAGTAAAGTAAGTGTAAAATATTGTAAATTTGCTAATGGGGAGGCAATTAGTATGGTACATGAAACTGAAAGAAAAATCGAGCTGAAAATAGAAAGAAACCGGATAAGAGTTACGATTTTTCATGGGGAAGACGAACAGGTCATAAAACTCAACCTTGAAGAAGCCAGAGAACTTAGAGAAGAGCTGGATAAAGTAATTGAAGACTATTCCCAAAGAAAGCAGATCAGAATCGACTGATCCGAGAAAATATTTGTTGAAATGCCAGAAAAGCATAAAATGTCAGGAAAACATCAGAATGTCAGGAAAACATCAGAATGTCAGAAAAAGGCATTGAAATACCAAAAATGCCAAAAAAGAGATTTAATTTCAAAAATAGGTGTCAAAATTTCAGAAAAAGGGAATTGAAATCCAGGTTGGCTCAAACAAGAGAAATCAAGGTTATATATGTACGAAAAACGTGGTGATTTTGTGGAAAAGCAGTTTACTCATATTAAGTCCGGCAGAGCGCATATGGTAGATATCAGCGAAAAACGTGAAGTTCCGAGATTGGCGCGGGCTGCAGGGGTAATTATACTTTCCGAGGAGACTATAGAGAAGATCCAAACCGGAAACGTGGAAAAAGGCAATGTGCTTGCAACTGCACGGGTTGCTGCCTTGCTTGCGATTAAAAAGACCCCTGAAATAATCCCAATGTGCCATCAGATCCCTATAACTGCCATAGATGTGGATTTTGAGATCGGCAAAGGGATGATTTCAGCAGAGGTAAAAGTCCGAACGGTCGGGAAAACAGGAGTTGAGATGGAAGCCCTCACAGGAGTTTCGGCAGCACTGCTGACGATCTGGGATATGGTTAAATCAGTGGAAAAAGACGACAGTGGAAATTATCCAAATACTTCAATACAAAATATCAGGGTGCTCGAAAAGCTCAAAGGATAAGGCTCAGGGTAAGCCCATAAAAAATAAGCTTTTTAAAGGATGGGATATATCAAGACCGCAGACTGAGGTATATATCTTGAAGATCATAGGTGGACCAGCATCACAATTACTTGCCAGCCGCACTGCCCGGGCTTTAGGGATAGAGCCTGTACTTTCCGAGTTTAATCGATTTCCTGATGGGGAACTTTATCTCCGAATCGCAGAAGATATCGAAAACGAGCGTGTAACCCTTATTCAGAGTACGCCCACAGATTCCGATCTTGTTTCCCTGCTCCAGCTTATTGATGCCTGTGAAGGGGCAAAAGAACTCAATGTCGTGATTCCTTACATGGGATATGCCAGACAGGACAAGAAGTTCAAGCCCGGAGAGCCGATCAGTGCCCGCGCAATTGCCCGCTGTATCAGGGCTGACCGTGTTTTTACGATAAACATCCACGAAAAAAGCGTGCTTGAACATTTCCCTGGCCCTGCGGAAAACCTTGACGCAGCTAAACTTGTTGGGGAGTACATATCAGGGCTTAACCTGGAAAACCCACTTCTGATTGCTCCGGATTCGGGAGCTGAAGGGCTTGTAAAGCGCGTCTCGTCAGGCCTGGGCTTTGATTACGATCACCTGGAGAAAACGAGACTCAGTGGGGACACGGTTGTAATCAAGACAAAGAATCTCGATGCAACAGGCAGGAATGTTGTCCTTGTAGATGATATGATTGCAACAGGCGGGACAATGGCTGAATCTATCAAAATGCTCAGATCTCAGGGAGCAGCAGATGTTTACATTGCCTGTGTACATCCAGTACTTGCAAGGAACGCAGCTTTAAGGCTCTTCAATGCGGGCGTAAAGGATATTCTCGGAACCGACACCCTTGAAAGAGCAGAGAGCAGGCTGAGCGTTGCTCCCCTTATTGCAGATGCCCTTAAAGGACTCTGATTAAAATAGTTTAATTTTATTACCGTTAACTATTTTTTATGTTCTGTTGTTTCTAGTACTATGACTCTTCCAGAAGTCTGTCCACTTGATGAAAGTCAGACATGTAAAGGGCGGGAGTGTCACCTCTTCTGCCTTGAATGGAGAACAAGAGAACCCACCTGCCTTATAGGCTACAGTGTAACAAGTAAAATTAAATCCGGAAAAGCTGACCGTAACAGGGATACCTATGCTGAAGATACTTTCCGAAAACTAGGGCGGCAGCCGCTTTCTAAGAGAAATAATGTCTCTAATAAAGGAGACTGGACCCCTTCAAGGCTCACAAAAAGACCTCAGGAAAAACCTGTTGAAGGAAATGAAAAGAATACATCTAAGAGCCGGTACTTCCAGGACACAACTGTAAAGAAGCCTGACCCAAAGCCTGAGGAAAAACCTGAAGAAAGGCAAAGATATGCTCCAAACGATACTGAGAAAGTCTCTATAAGGCTGGAACCAGGATTGAAAACTGAGTTGGCTGAACAGAATTCGGTTATATATGCAAACAATCAGCCAAAAGTACATGAAAAGTCAAATACCCCGGAAAAGGTCATTTCAAGAGATAAGCATACGACAATCTTTGCACCTTCTGATACTGATAAAAAAGAGACATCTTGCCCGCCAGGGAGAGAAGAAAAAGCAGAAAAGTCCCCTGAAAACAGGGAAAAACGCAAAAAGCTTGATAAAGCGATGGAGATAGACCTTCCTGATACTTACGAAGATGATTTTTGGAGTTAACCGTTTTCAGCCCGAAAATGGCTGTTTTTCGCTCAACCGTTGACCCACAATCGTTGACCCACAATCGTTGCGCCAGTTAATCACGCTGTCATAGCGTTTTAGATTTAGCAGTAATTTTCGCTCAAGCCTTTTTTGAAAAGGCTTGGCAGTTAACCACCCCCCAGCTCAAAGAAATAGCTCAGACATACAGGCAGAAGTTCCGGAAAGGGGTTCTTACCCTTGAAGAAAAAAATTATTATCTTTACGCCGGCGTTCCTTAAGTGAATTTGCTTGATTCCTTTATGAAACCGATTGTTCATGATTTTAAGACATTGAGTTTAAAGATGTTGAATGATTATAATCCATGAATATAGAAGGAATTATGAGGAAATCAACTATACGTCTGAGAGAGAATTTTGATATCTTAAGATTCTCATTTTTTGTGCCGTTTAACTATGCTGCTTAACTTATGCTGCTTAACTTATGCTGCTTAACTTATGTTGCTTAACTTATGCTGCTTAACTTATGCTGCTTAACTTATGCTGCTTAACTTATGCTGCTAACTTTTATTTTGCATGCTCGGGAAGGAAACAAAAAAGGATATGATGATTCAGGATGGACCGCCAGACATACCAGACAATCTACAGCTCACTGCATGACTTTAAAGATGTTTTTCGACTTTCGGAGGAATATTCCAAACCCGTAGGTGTGCTTGCAACAATTCTCAATCAGAAAGTCGTGAAAAAGACTCGGTTCAAACACAGGAAAGTTTATTCAAGAGAAACTGAACTTTTTTTAAAATGGAAACAGGGACGCACTATTCTTGACCTTGCGGAATACACAGGCTTTCCTCCAACCCTTATGGCATCCCTTATTATGAAAAATTGTCAAATTTCCAAGAAAAGCATAAACTGGCTCTTCAAAAATGTGGATTTAATCGAAAACCGCCGTCTTCAAAAGGAAGTCAAAAAAGCTCTTGATGTCGATCACTTCTTTTCGCCTCATGCCCATGAGATGCAGTGTAAGAAAGGAGAGATGGGAGAAGCACTTATCCAGAAATGGCTCGATGATAGGGAAATTTCGTATTGCACCGAAGCAGACATTCGGGCCAAGGGAGAAGGCAAGACTCCTGATTTTGTCCTGGAAAATCCTGTATGTATAGACAATCTGATGGTCAACTGGATTGAAAGCAAAGCGCTTTTTGGAGACGAGTTCGAGCATGAACATTATTCAAAGAAACAATTTCGGGAATATGCAGAGATTTTCGGAGAAGGTATGGTTGTCTACTGGTACGGGTATCTCGAAGATCTCCCTGCCGAGGGCTATCTTGTAAAGAACTACAGCTTTTTTGAAGAATATCAAGAGGATATTGACGAGCTATTTAATTATCTGGTATACTGGTGAATCGCAAGCCTTTTCAAAAAACTGCTTGCCTGCAAGCCTTTTAAAAAAAGGCTTGAGCGAAAACCCAAGCAACATTTGTTGAGTTTAAGAAACTTGGCCCCAAACCCTATCGGCGTGATAAACCGGCGCAACGGTTTTGGTCCAGCCGGCGCAACGGTTGTATTAAATCTTTGCAATAGACGACATATTGGTAATAGGGTCTTTTTCTACCTGGAAGACGTGGTCTGCCGAATCTATCAGGGATTCATCATGGGATACCACAATAATCTGGCCTACACCTATGCCGCGCATCATGTCTATGAGTTTCAAAAGCTGGTTTATATGCCCGCGGTCCAGGAAAACTGTAGGCTCGTCAAGGATCATAGGGGGGAGCCCGTCTGCTCTATCTCCACCAAAACCCATGGCAAGAAGCCTGTAGATCGCACAGCGCAGGACGAGGTTAAAGATTGCACGTTCTCCCCCGCTAAGGAGTTTTGGTTCAAGGGGAGTGCCGTCTTTTCTGTAAACCGTCAGGTTATATTCTGGGTCAAGTTCGATATGGGAATAGGCATTATTTGTATACATAAAGCTGAACATTTCATTCAAAAGGGTAGAAAGAGCTCCTATGTTTTTTGTCCGCATATCAGCCCGAACGCGCATATACATGCTCTCAAGCTCCTCGGCGTTGTTATATACGGCTTCGAGATACTGTTGCCTGTTCTCAAGAGCTTTGAGTTCTTCTTTCAGCTCATTGCGACGTTTTAGACTATTCTCGACCATACCGACTTCTTTTAAGAGCGCATCTTTGGCAGCCGTTATTTGCCGGATTTTTTCAGTAAGGTTTGCCTGATACGCTTCAAGCTGGGCACGCTGTGACTGAAGATCTTCGAACCTGCTCCCCTGCAGCTTTCCTTCAAGCTGTTTTACCCGTTCGTTTCTTTCAAGGATTTCCCTGTCAAAGAAGCCGACTTTTTCGGCAAGGTTCCTGATTGAAGCCTCAAGCTCGGAGATCTTGTGCTTAACGTTATCCATCTGGATCAGGTTTGCCCCGAGTTTTTTTGTCTTCAAGAGACGCTTTGCACTCTCTTCATAGGTTTCTTTTACCGCGGCTTCTTTTTTCCGCAGGGTTTCAAGCTCAACTCCCAGGGTTTTGAGTTTTTCCTTTTCCTGAGTCTCCCGCTCGGCAAGCACTTTTAGTTTCTCATTGAGCTCTTCAAGCCTCTGCCCGTAATTTTCGATCAGTGCCAGGGAAGTCCTGATTTTCCCGTTCAGGCTTTCTCTTTCAGAAGTGTTTTCGGCAAGCTTTTTCTCAAAGGCTTTTGCCTCTCGAAGTACTCTTTCACTCTCACCATGGGCTTTTTGAGCTGCTGCCTCCCATCCCTGCAGGGCTTTAATGTCAGGAAGAAGCTTACCCATCTTGGTCTCAAGTTCTTCCTTTTGTTTATTAAGGCCTTCAAGTTTAAGGGAATCTTCCTCGGTTCGGGTTTTGTGGATCTCTATCCTTTCTTGCAGGTCTTTTGCCTTATTTTTGAGTCTTTCGGTTTCCATGTCGTAATCCGAAATCCGCTTCTCCAGCTTTTTTGCATCCTTAAGCCGATTGAGTTTTTTCTCGACTTCGGCCTGCTGGAGCTTTATATCGAGAAGTTCTGCTGCAAGCTTTTCTCTCTTCTGTTCGGATTCCCCGGTTGTGCATGCGATTTCAGAGCCTTTAAGATCCTGCCCGCATGTAGGGCATTTTCCTTCGGCAAGCAGCTGCCGGTTTTTACGGATAACTTTATCAAGCTCCCTGACGGTAGCTTCAAGCTCTTTTTCCCGCCCATGCAGCCTGTTTTTGTTTTCCAGCAGAAGTTCACTGAGGTACTCCAGGTCCTCTAGCTGTTCTCCGGTAAAGCCAAGACCCTTTAACCCTGCAGAAGCTTCGGATTTTTGCTCCTGGACTTCCAGAACTGCCTTTTCATTTTCCCTGAGCTCCTCTTCAAGAATTTCAATCTCTGTTTTACTTTTCCGAACTGCGACCCTGGCATTTTGAAGTTCCTTATCGAGTGTGAGAAGATTTATGTCTCCGGTTTCTTTTTCTTTGAAAGCAAGCGCAAGTTTTGTCGAGGCTTCGTTTTTTCGTTCCCGCAGAAGGCTTTCTTTTTCTTCGAGCTCATTTATAAATAAAGGAATCTCATAAGTGTCCGTGAAGCCTGTAGTCTCTTTTGCAGTTTCTTTTAGCTTTTTATTTTCATCCTCGATTCTCAGTATATTTTTCCTATTTCCTTCAATTTCCCGGTTTGTAGACCCGATATCCTCCCTGCAATGGATCAAAGTCTGTTCGGTCTCAGCCTTTTCGTTTTCAAGGTCGTGCAGAGCCTGAGTGTGAACCTCTTCTTCCCTTAGTAGAAGAGCAAGTTCTTTTGAGATTGCGTTTACCTTTTCTCTGGCAAGAAATTCCTCTTTTTCCTGCTGCAGGCTCAGAGCCTCAATCTCAAGATCTCCAAAACCACATTTTTCTCGAATAAGATTATTTTCTTCTTCCAGTCTGAGCAGAGCTTGCCTTTGTTCACGGGATTCTCCTGCGAGGTTTTCTTTTTCCCGGATACAGCCAGCCTTGTCTTCCTGAGATTTAGCCAGGGCCTGCTTCAGAGCCTGGATTTCCTGGAGACGTTCCCTGTGCTCTGTGATCATAAGGTCGAGTTTTTCTTTCTGGGCGGCTGCAGTCTCTTTATTTTCATTATATTTTTTTAAGATAGCATCGTTTTCCTTTATCTTCTGCCTGAGCCCATTCAAAACGGCATGCGGTTCTGTACTTTCAATTCCCTCAATTTCAGATTTTACGCTCGAAAGGCTGTTACCTGTGTCCCTTTGAAGCCTTTTTACAGCCGTTTTTGCGCTTCCTGCTCTTTCCCTGTATTCTTCGAGCTTTCCAAGCTGCAACAGGCCGTCGATCATTCGCTGCCTGTCTTTTGGTTTTGCATTAATGAGTACATCAATTTCGCCCTGCCTGATGTAAGCACAGTTCCTGTATGCATCTTCGTCCATATTCAGAAGAGAACATACCTCTTCGTAAGTCCGTGTAGCCTGATCGACAATACTTTCCCCATCGGCATAGAGCACGCATTTCGAATTCGAAGCGTTCTCACTTTTAGAAGAATACCTGAAAGCCTGTTCTATAAGGTAGTCCTGCCCTAAATGCTCAAAACCCAGGTTTATTTTCGCATTTTCAGCCCCTTTGAAGATTACATCTGCAAGCACAAAGTCCTTTGAAAGAATTTTGCTCCCAAAAAGCCCCATAAAACATGCTTCAAGCAGGCTGGACTTCCCGCTCCCGTTCACCCCGGAAATGACTGTAACTCCATCTTCAAATGTAAAATCCAGTTTTTTATAACTCCGGATGTTTTCAATATGCAGGTTTTTGAGTTTCACAGATAATCACCAAGGTTATACTGTCGAGGTACAGCAGTCTTTCTCCGTCCTTTTTTTGGTCCGGCTGTCCC
The DNA here is from genome assembly GCF_000969945.1 of Methanosarcina sp. Kolksee. NCBI lineage: Archaea > Methanobacteriati > Methanobacteriota > Methanomicrobia > Methanosarcinales > Methanosarcinaceae > Methanosarcina > Methanosarcina sp. Kolksee. The sequence goes on along the minus strand of NZ_CP009524.1, from coordinate 3,893,571 downwards.
CGTTTTTTCACTTAGCTCTGTAGCCATGGCAGGTTCCTCTTCAGGCAGCTTTTTAGCTTTGTCTGTTTTTTCCTTTACAGGTTTGCCTTTAACCCCGGGCTCAGAACGCTTTCTACTCTTCTTCTCAGGTTTACTTTCAGGAAATTCACTTTCCGGGTTATTTTGAGGTTCATTTTCAAGATTACTTTCGGCTCGACGTTTAGATTTACCTTCAGATTTACCTTCAGATTTAATTTCAGGTTTAATTTCAGATTCACTTTCAAGTTCGGTTTCAGTTTTACTTTCAGATTTAACTTTAGGTTTACTTTCTGCTCGGCTTTTAGGTTTAATTTCAGGTTTACTTTCAGCTTGAATTTCAGGCTCGCTATCTTTGTCTATCCTTAACTCGGTTTCAGCCTCTTGAGTTTTTCCTGAAGTCCTGGAAGTTTCCTGTGGAATATCCGATTTAGGCGGCACTACAGGTTTACTGTCCGGCTCTGTTGATCTTGAATCAGGCGGCTTCAAAAGCTCCAAATCAGATGAACACTGAGAGTTTGATGCTGGTAATTCGGAACTATCGGGACTCACGGCTGAAATCTCAGTACTTTTTGATGTCTCAATGCCCTTTGATGTCTCAGTGCTCTTTGATGTCTCAATGCTCTTTGATGTCTCAGTACTCTTTTTAGTACCATTTTTTTCAGCATTCTTAATTCGGTCTGAAGTCCTCAGAATTCCTGAAAGTTCAGTAATTTCAAGCCTGTCGGAAACTATTCCCTCTGACCCGTTTTTACCAACAAACCCAGCCTCTCCTACAGTATCAGGGTTTATTTCTTCAAATTCCAGAAGTTTGGGAGTGATGGCAGAACTTGCAGCGCTGGGAATGTCAGCAGAACCATCGGGACTGGAAGAATTGGCGGGAATCTCTATCCTGAAATCAGGGTTTTTGAAGTCCGTAGCTTTAGCTTCAATAAGTTTCGATAGGCGGTCCTCGGTTTCTTCGTCTACCCTTGACTTTGAGATCTCAGGGCTCCGGACAATTTCATCAATAATCAGCCCGCCGTCATTTAAGTTCATTTTCCGGATCTCGCTTGCAACGGCATGGTCAGGATCAGAAAAGGTTACCGTTAAGACTTCCTCCGGGAAGGACTCTTTTGCCCTCCGGTCTATAAAATTTGACACAAGAGATCCTTTTTTAAGCAGGTATTCCTCAAGTTCGCTCTGTGACAGGACTGCCCCCGAATCTCCGAAAATTTCCAGAAATGTCACGGATTCAGGGATATCTTCCAGATATTCATCTACTTTAGAAAATATCTGTTCATAGGGCTTATCTTCCCCTTTCAAATCTACTCGAATGGAAAGGAATCTCCGGGTTGGAATCGTGCGTTTGCTAATTTCAAGTCCTTTTTCGGAAAGCGTGATAATATTATAGGAACGAGCTTCTTTTTCGGACAGACTGTTCCGTTCCGTACTGCCAGGGTAAGTAATCCAGGTCTCGCCGGTTTTATTTTTGAGTATTGAATGTTCATGGTAGTCGCCAAGAAGAACTGCATCAACCTTGAAAGGAAGGTTTTCAAGCACCTCATCACAGTCCCATTCCGCATATGGAAATGGATTCATAATCTGGTGCATCACAAGCAGTTTCCAGCCGTTTTCTGCAGGGGAGGAAGGGATAGAAGAGATGGAAGGAGTAGAAGGGCTGGATAAAGTAGAAGAGACAGAAGAGGCGGAAGGAGTAGATGGGTTGGGAGGAGTTGAAGACGTGGACGAAATGGGAGAATTGGAAAGGTTTGAAGAAGTAGAAACAGTGGAAGAAGTAGAATCAGTGGAATCAGTGGAAGAAGTAGAAGAGTTGGAACTGTCAGGAGAGCCCGGCGCCTCAAATCCTGAATAGTCAAATATAGGAATTTTTGATTTTGGGACACTGTCAATCCCGTAGATGGCTGCATTACCTACCATTAGAGGTTTTTTTCCGAGCCTTGCCGCAAGTCCCATTTCCTCAAAAAGGTCGAGCCACTGGGTATTCTGTTTGCTCTCATGGTTCCCTACAATTCCTAAAAAAGGTATGTCAGCCGCCTTCAGCCTGGACAGGAGATTTATTGTATCAAGGAGGTCTTCAAGGGTCGGGTTTCTCGAATCAAAGAGGTCTCCCGCATGCACTACGGCATCGACCTGCATCTCAACCGCATCATTTACAACAAGTTCGAAAGCTGCAAAAAAATCGTTTCTCCGGACCTCGCTATGATATTGCCTGTATCCCAGATGCGTGTCTGCAGTGTGGAGTATCCTAATTTCCCTGGCCATAGTTCTATCAGTCTCTAATTTTTATCCTATGAGGGTTTCTATATTAGTAATTAACTAATTTTTACAGAAGATAGACTTCCTCCAGATGGGAAATTAACATCTTTCATGCCGGAATGCTGACTAATTGACATAAGTCTGGCATAAGATTCAAAAATAAACTTTGGGAGGGCTTCTGGTGGTCGGCAGTGTGTATAATTGTCAATTCAAGGAACTACAATGATGCTTTTATTTCAGTCGAATACCCCGCTAGCTTGCTGCGGAGTGCGCCAGTGCAACTTTGATTTTACTGAAAAATTATGCACAATCCTACCACTTGTTTTTATGATCTGTCTTTTTGCAAACTTTTTTGAATTTAGAGGCATTATCGTCTGTTAAACTTTGAGCATGTTTATATATTCATAAGTATACCTATCGTGACAATATAAAAAGATCAGAGGACTTCAGCAGTGGGCTGAAAAATGCTTAGCGATAAGCTTTGGATAATTAGTTGAAACTGGTGGATAAAATGGCTCGTATATATGTGTCTTCTACTTTTAAGGATCTTGAGGAATGCCGTGAAAAGGTCAGAGTCACTTTGAAGCAAATGAGCCATGAAGATATAGCAATGGAATATTATGTTGCAGAAGACAAAAGACCAGTTGACAAATGCCTGGAAGATGTTGCCTCTTGCGATCTATACATAGGTATTTTTGCGTGGCGATACGGTTTTGTGCCTAAAGGATATGATAAATCCATTACAGAACTTGAGTATAGAAAAGCAGTCGAAACAGGAAAACATTGCTTAATATTTTTACTACATGAAACTGCTCCCTGGCCTTTTAATCTTATTGATAAAGACAAAGATCTAAAGAAAATTGAGGCTTTAAGAAACGAATTGTCTGATGAAAAAGAGGTTAGCTTTTTTAATACACCCGACGAACTTGCCAGCGTTGTAGGCTCAGCTGTTCACAATTGGGAAATTAATAATAGAAACCCAGTTAGAAATCCAGTTCAAGAGCCTTTCCATATAGCACCCATTCAAGTCCCAGCATTAACAGAATCTTTTGTAGAACTCCCTGTAATGCAAGAGATTAAAAGCCATCTCCTCAATGGTAGCAATTCACAAGGGATACTTGCTATTACTGCAATTCAGGGACTGGGAGGCATTGGAAAAACAACCCTTGCTAAAATCATAGCTCATGATAAAGAGGTTCAACGTTATTTTTCAAATGGAATACTCTGGGTTACTCTTGGTCAGGAACCTGATAAACTCTCTTTGCTAAACGGCTGGATAAAGGAACTTGGAGATTATCAATCTAATCATACAACGGTAGAAACAGCATCGAATCATTTGATAACATTGCTTTACGAAAAACACATTCTTTTAGTCGTAGATGATGCCTGGAACTCTAAGGATGTAAAACCTTTTTTAGTAGGCGGGTCCAGATGTCAGACTATAATAACAACAAGAAAAGCTTACATAGCCGATGATTTAGGTGCAAAATGTTATTCTTTGAATTTAATGACAGAAGAGCAATCTTTAGAGTTATTTGCCAAAGTCCTGAAAGATTCCTGGAAAGAAAGTGAAAAAGAGGACGCCTTTAAAGTCGCCAAAGATGTTGGTTACCTTCCATTAGCTTTAAACCTGGCAGCTAAAAGAAGAAAAAGGGACTATTCCTGGATCAAAATACACGAAGCGCTTGAAGAAGAAATTGCTCGTCTTAGTGTTTTAAGTCCACGAATATTAGGAAAAGGAGAAGAAGGGCTGGAAGCATCTTTAAATTTAAGTTTGAAAGCTCTCAGGTCCTATAATGAAAAAGCTTTTTTAAATTTTATATGGCTTGGGGTTCTGCCTGAAGACGTTAAAGTGAATGAAAAAATGGCTTCCACTCTTTGGGGCATAGATAAAGAAGAAGCTGGAAATGTGCTGGAATTTCTATGGGAAGAAGGTCTGCTTACACAAGATTCAATTATTCAATTGGGAAATGAAAAACTAAAAACATATCGTATACATGACCTTTTTCATGATATTGCTTGTCATTACTTGACATGTTCCCCTAATACGGAAAATAGCACAGAACTTCCAGGCTTAGGATTCACGCTTAATGAAGCTAATGCTTTTTTATTAAACCGTTATCAATCAAAAATGCAGAAAGAGGGTTTATGGCATACATTAGAAGATGATGCTTACATCCACAGTCACCTGACCTGGCATATGGAGAAAGCAGGAAAGATTGAAGATATCCATAATTTATTAATTGAAGAAACCGAAAACGGAAAAAATGGGTGGTATGAAGCCCTTGAATCCCTCGAATTAAATGCAGTTTTTATTGAAGATCTTATGAAAGCTTGGAATTTATCCGAAAAAAATTCAGAGCACCAAATAGAACAAGGTAATAAAACTTCTTTCATTGGACTGGAACTTCGTTATGCTCTTATATACACTTCAATAAACAGTTTGTCATCTAATATTTCTACAGAACTACTGGTTGCACTTCTTGAAACTAAAAAATGGAATGAAACTAAAGTGTTTATATACGCACAAAAAGAACCTGATTCTTATGAAAGAGTAACTAAATTAATCTCAATTTATCGAATAATAAATGATGAATCTATGAAAGAAGAAGTGATGGACAAAGCCCTTGAAATCACCTCAAGGATTCAATATGATTATGCTAGATCAAATGCCCTTTCTGCTCTTGTCCCTCATTTGGATGGCCAAAGAAAAGAAGAAGTGATAGAAAAAGCCCTTGAAATCGCTTCAAAGATTCAAAATGACTATTACAGATTAAATGCCCTTTCTGTTCTTGTCCCTCATTTGGATGGTCAAAGAAAAGAAGAAGTGATGGACAAAGCCCTTGAAATCACCTCAAGGATTCAAGATGACTATCACAGATCAAATGCCCTTTCTGCTCTTATTCCTCATTTGGATGGTCAAAGAAAAGAAGAAGTGATGGACAAAGCCCTTGAAATCGCCTCAAGGATTCAATTTGATTATGCTAGATCAAATGCTCTTTCTGCTCTTATTCCTCATTTAGATAGCCAAAGAAAAGAAGAAGTGATAGAAAAAGCCCTTGAAATCGCTTCAAAGAGTCAAAATGACTATTACAGATCAAATGCCCTTTTGGCTCTTGTACCTCATTTGGATGGCCAAAGAGAAGAAGTGATAGAAAAAGCCCTTGAAATCGCCTCAAAGATTCAAGATGACTATCACAGATCAAATACCCTTTTTGCTCTTGTCCCTTATTTGGATGGCCAAAGAAAAGAAGAAGTGATAGACAAAGCCCTTGAAATCACCTCAAGGATTCAAGATAATTATTACAGAGCACGTGCCCTTTCTACTCTTGTTCCTCATTTGGATGGCCAAAGAAAAGAAGAAGTGATAGAAAAAGCCCTTGAAATCGCTTCAAAGATTCAAAATGACTATTACAGATTAAATGCCCTTTCTGTTCTTGTCCCTCATTTGGATAGCCAAAAAAAAGAAGAAGTGATGGACAAAGCCCTTGAAATCACCTCAAGGATTCAAGATGACTATCACAGATCAAATGTCCTTTCTGCTCTTGTCCCTCATTTGGATGGCCAAAGAAAAGAAGAAGTGATGGACAAAGCCCTTGAAATCACCTCAAGGATTCAAGATGACTATCACAGATCAAATGCCCTTTCTGCTCTTGTCCCTCATTTGGATGGTCAAAGAAAAGAAGAAGTGATGGACAAAGCCCTTGAAATCACTTCAAGGATTCAAGATGACTATCACAGATCAAATGCCCTTTCTGCTCTTGTCCCTCATTTGGATGGCCAAAGAAAAGAAGAAGTGATAGAAAAAGCCCTTGAAATCACCTCAAGGATTCAAGATGACTATTACAGATTAAATGCCCTTTCTGTTCTTGTCCCTCATTTGGATGGTCAAAGAAAAGAAGAAGTGATGGACAAAGCCCTTGAAATCACCTCAAGGATTCAAGATGACTATCACAGATCAAATGCCCTTTCTGCTCTTATTCCTCATTTGGATGGCCAAAGAAAAGAAGAAGTGATAGAAAAAGCCCTTGAAATCGCTTCAAAGATTCAAGATGATACTCTCAGAGCAGATACCCTTTCTGTTCTTGTCCCTCATTTGGATGTCCAAAGAAAAGAAGAAGTGATAGAAAAAGCCCTTGAAATCGCTTCAAAGATTCAAGATGATATTCTCAGAGCAGATGCCCTTTCTGTTCTTGTCCCTCATTTGGATAGCCAAAGAAAAGAAGAAGCGATGGAAAAAGCCCTTGAAATAGCCTCAAAGATTCAACTTGATTATGTAGGAGTAGATGTACTTTGTTTTGCATTATCCTCCATGAGAAATTCGCCATCGAATAAACTTTATTTTTTGTGGCGAAAAGGAATTAGAATCCTCAGAGAATATCCTCGAAGTAACTTACTTTCTAATATCATCACATTAATTCCAGTTATGAATGATTTAGGTGAAGATGAAACCTTATTTGAAATTTCTCGGGCTATTATAGACGTGTCTAATTGGTTTCCGTAAAGTAAGTATTCTGATGGTACTATGTAGTCTACGGAGTATGTGTTAAATTTTCAGTATTCAATGACGTCTGTATGGAGATAAAAACCCATCAATTACACAGTACCTCACAGAGCCTTTCTATGAATAGAGATATTTTATGTGAAGATAGTACATACCGGATAAAATGAAATCAAAATATGAAATCAGATATCTTTGATATTTTAAAGACAGCGGGACCAATTATGAAAAGCACAGTATATCTTTACGTATTTGACACAATGACTGACTGGGAAATCGGTTATTTAAGCGCTGAATTAAACTCGGGAAGATTCTATAGAAAAGAGTCGCAGCCATTAAAAATAGTCACAGTTGGCATAGATACTACTCCTGTAATTACAATGGGTGGCATAAAAATAATACCTGATATCGGACATGAAGAACTTATCATTGAAGATGCTGCAGCCCTGATCCTCCCTGGCGGAAATACATGGACAGAACCGATTCATGACCCAATTCTAAAAAAGGCTGAGGAGTGTTTGCAGAAAGGTGTAGTTGTTGGGGCGATTTGCGGCGCTACAATGGGACTTGCTGAAAAAGGGATGCTGAATAATAGATGGCACACCAGCAATGATCTCGGATTTCTTAAAATGATGTGTCCAAACTATGCAGGAGAAATGTATTATAAACAAGAACCGGCTGTAACTGACGGAAATCTGATTACTGCTTCCGGAACAGCTTCACTGGAATTTACTGTTCATGTGTTGAAGAAACTGGGTGTATTCTCGCTGGAAACGTTGGATTCATGGTACAATCTTTATCGTACTCACGAACCGAAATATTTCTATGAGCTAATTAGTTCTATTCAGTGAATTGCAAAAAGTTCATTTAATTTTATAAAGATTAGGACTTGCACGGTTGAACCAAAAAATCAATATGTTTTAACCCTTCAATTGTTAAAAACATTCATTATGCTGGAACTAAGCTTTACGAAACAATTTTTTCTTAATTTTTCGCCTGGCGCTGCCTGACATCTGTTTAAGAATGATGGGCGTGGGCGTATTTTTTCCCGCAGGGGCGACTTTTCCTTCCCTGATTGCTTCCAGTATGGCGTCAAGGGTATTTTCCGAGGCATTGATCGTGGTGTATGCCTGGCCTACCATTTCGGGAATATGAGAATCGCTTCCTGCAACGCCCGGAATTCCAAGCCTCTTTGCCTCGGTTGCAGCTTTTCGGTTGGCTCTATTAAAAAGGCAGCGGGAATTGAAGACCTCAATGGCATCAACGTCAAGCCCTTCAAAACTTCCTATCCCGTGGGAACTGCGCTTGAAGGGATGAGGGATAATAACCGTGCCTCCGAGTTTCCTGGCTCTATCTATCGTTTCTTCCGGACTCAGATGAGGCTCGATATTCTGGCTGATTCCGAGAACAAGGATATGGCCCTTCGAAGAACTAACCTCAACCCCGGGAATGACCGTAAGCCCAAGGCCAAGTTCCAGGGCTCTTTTTTCACAGGCAAGCCCGCCTTCCACATTGTCGTGGTCACAGATAGCAATCCCGTCAAGCCCTTTTTTACGTGCAGTTTTAAGGATGTCGTCATGGCTTGATTTGCTATCTTTTGAATACTCGGAATGTACATGCAGATCGAATTTCATGCTAACAGGAAAATGAGGAATGGATTTATATAAATTTTGAAACGGGAGTCCATCGACATCCGAGTTTATTACAGACCGCAGAAAATTTCGTTTACTTACGGCAGAAAATTTCGTTTACTTACAACAAGAAATTTCGTTTACTTACGACAAGAAATTTCGTTTACTTACGATCAAATCATGTTTTAAAAACGAGATAAAAATTATGGAGGAATTGCGAACGGGCCGAAACATAGCAAAAATCTGGTTTTAAGGGTGTAGTTTAGGATATTAGGAGGGTCTGACATTTTCAGTAAACACCCGTTCGCATGTAAACAAACAACTTCTGGATATAAATATCTTTCGTGAATATACGAACAATATTCAGGTCATACAAAAAACTCCCTGAGAAAAAGATATTGGAAAACGTTATATTAATATTCCAGTAGTTTTTATAAAATTCAAAAAGCTTTATACTCTTCGGAAAAACCCTGGAGTGATACATATTCTCGGGCACAAATCTTAGAGAGATTTGATCCAAACTTTTTTAAAAAAAGTATGATCAAAAACCAGGTCTTTTTGAAATATCAGACTCAAACTTTTTTTGAAAAAGTTTGATCAAAGACGCAGGCTTTTTAGAACATCGAAGCAGAATCACTCACTTCTTTGAGCTTCCTGAGGTTCAAGGAGTGCATGTGCCCGGCTAATTATTTCTGTTCTTGCTTCATAATCCAGAAAGATTCTCTCTCCGAATTCAACACTGTGCACAATTCCTTCTTCATACAGCCATGAGAGGATTGACATCCCTTTTTCCGAATTAGGAAGGGAAAGTGAGCAAAAACACCAGGGAGGCAGATGCTTTATTATCTCGTCTTTTAGCGCAGCCATACCTGTGCCTTTTTTTGCAGAAACAAAGACCGGATTCGGGGCCATATAGCCTATATGATCCATAATGGCTTCAAGTTCGGATTCATTAACCAGATCGGCTTTATTAAGTACGGTAATAATAGGAACTCCCTGTATCCGGTCCCATAGAGTATCGTGAGATGTCGAAAGTTTCTGAAGGATCGTTTCGGGTTTTTCACTTGCATCCACTACCAGGAGTATAAGGTCCGAGAGAAAAATCTCGTCAAGGGTGGACTTGAAGGCATCAACCAGCCAGTGAGGAAGGTCTTCTATAAAACCCACGGTATCGGTCAAAAGAGCTTTTCGCCCCCCGAGGTCCAGAGCTCTGGTCATGGGCACAAGCGTTGTAAAAAGCATGTTCTTTGCCTCAACACTTTCATTTACAATTGCATTGAAAAGCGTGCTTTTTCCGGCGTTTGTATATCCTGCAAGGGAAATTAAGGAAAAACCTTTCCTGTGCCTTAAGGCCCGCAGGGATTCGTCATCCTTTTCTGCAGATTCAAGCTCATTCTGAATCCTTGTTATCCTCTTCTTCAGGTCCTGTTCATAAGAGTCCTCGTAGTCTCCAAGCCCCATGAAGCCTGCCCTTTCCTCCTTTTTAAGGAGAGACACAACAGCTCTTGCCCTTGGCACCTCATATCTCAGTCTTGCCAGTTCGACCTGGAGTTTTGAACGGTGGGTAGTTGCTCTTTTTGCAAATATCTCAAGGATGAGCTGGAATTTATCGATAACCTGGCATCTGCAGATTTCCGAGATATTGAAGAGCTGGGTCGTAGAGAGCCTGTTATAGAAAATGACTTTCTCTGCACCCGCACTCCTAACAAGTTCGGCAAGTTCCTCTATTTTTCCCCGGCCAAGCTGGTATTTTGAATCAGGATTCCTGGTTTGCTTAAGCTCAACGACCGGCAGGTAACCTGCAGCCTTTGCAAGCTCTCTGAGCTCTTGAAATAGGTATTCTTCACGTTCAGGGTCCGAATTGGGAATTGTTCTTTTAACGAGAATTACCCTGTTACCGTTGTCGGATCCGTTATTGGATTTCTGTTCAGTTGAAATTCTTACGCCTCGATTTCAAGTTCTTTTATCAGTAAATTGCGGGCGCTCAGGGATATATGGTGCACGAGTTCAATCGATTGTCTCTCGGCAATTGATTCCTGATATTTAAAAGCCCTGGAAAACATACTTTCGGTTACCCATTTGGGTTTATTATACATATCCCCCTTTTCTGCCACAATCGTACCCTCAAAGGAAAGCTGGTCAGCCGTGTCCTCGATTAGCTGTACGACGTCCAGCAGGCTGGGGGCTCTTTTTTGCCAGAGAGGAAGTATTTTGATCTGCTTGATTTTTTCAATATGGCTAGCCGAAACCGTAAGCGCTGCAGCCGCACATACCATATAATACCCTCCTTTAATCCTGTGCCTGCCAGAGATGTCTACTGCGATAATATCCCACATATGCTTCACCATCGGCTGAAAATCTGTTTTTTCATAAAATTCAGAACCGTTAAGATCAGGGAAACTCCTTCCGATCAAGTCCGAACTAACACTCGAATGAACACTCGAATAAATACCCGAATATTTACATCTTCGTCCGGCTGATGTCAAGGTATTCGATTTCTTCTCCTTTCTCAACCGCAAAAAGCATTGTTTTCCTGACGCTGTTTGCGAGCCTGACAGCTCCGGACATAACCGGAAGCCTGAATTCAAAATCCGCAGGAATGGAATTTACAAGATATTCCGAGTGCGGAATTTTTTCTATTGACTCAACCTTTCGGTATACCCTGAAATTCGTCCCGAATTTAAAACCGGTTTTAACCACATGTCCCGAATCCCTGAGATTTTTATATGCGCTGTACTTTCTCAGGAAAGAGCTCTCAATCTCCGAGGCTTTCTCGACAAACTCGTCAAACGAAAACACTTTACCTTTCCTGTCCCGAACCGTTATTACGCCTCTTGAAAAGAGGTAAAGGGATTCTACAAGGGAAAGCTGAAGCCTTTCGGAGTCCAGCATTTTCCCGTAAAAACCCCTTTTATAGAGAGTTTCCGAAGCCTGAGCATCCCAGGCTATTACCCTGTCTTCCAGGAAAGTGGCATCGGCTTTGACAGCAGGATATAGCTCAGACATTTCTCCTTCAGGAGCTGCGGTTTTAACCTCATAGAAAGTAAGGTCACTTTCTTCATCCACCACAGCAAGGATAAACTGCTTATGCACGTTCTCTGCCGAGGTAACTGAGTCCTGAAGAAGTTTTACGGGAAGGAGCTGCCTTTCAGACTGGACATGAACAAAAATGTTTGCTGCACTTTTACCCGGGTGGCTGCCTCTGGGATACACCCGGAAATCCGCAGCTGATGGCTGGACATAATATCCCCGTTCTTTAAGGTCCTTATAAACTATGTATTTCAGCTCAAAATTCGGCTGCCTCAAAGAAGCCTGTTCGAAAAGGGCTCTGAAATCTAGCAGTATGCCTTCGAGTTCGATCTCGAGCTTTCCTCTGGACAGGAGAAAAGCAGCTTCTACAAGAGAGAGTTCAAGCCCCTCGCCTTTAGGACGCCCGAAGTAACCATTTTTATAAAGTTCGGCTACCGCTTCCTTTCCGGCAAGGACCCGGTCTCCTTTAAGTTGTGTTTTCAATAGATTCACCTGAGAAGAAAATGAAATGAAAATAAGTTCTTTACCAGTATGGCTTGCTGTAGTTTAATTTGCTATAGCGTAATTTCTCTTGATTAGGTTCTCATAAAATAGTTTGTTATTAAAATAATTTATTATTAAAATAAGTTATTATTAAAATAATTTGTTATGTTTGTTGTAATCTAATCTGTTGTACTCTAAATCTGTTTTAATCTAAATCTGTTTTAATCTAAATCTGTTTTAATCTAAATCTGTTTTAATCTAAATCTGTTTTAATCTAAATTGTTATAATCGATTAATATAATATTGCTTTTTCGACCTGAAATAGAGAATAGGGTTTGCATACACTAAGGAATTAGCCTTCATAAATCATGGAAGAACCCTAGACTCTCGGAAATTTCTTGCCGCATCTACAAGTGAGCTTGCAAGCTCCCTGTACGCAACTCCGTGCAGGTGGGCATACGAGCCCAGAGTATTTCCCGAAATAAGCCCGTCCATGCCGTTCTTTATGCCTGTACCTCTTGACAGAGTTATTGCAAATTCGGCGTCTTCGGGAATTTCCCATATTTCAGAATGGTGGAATTCGTGTCCCTTGAAGCTGTTGCCTTTTTTCCCTAGAAGGCAGTCCTGATTAAGGGTTCCTATATTGTAGCTGACCACTCTTGTCTGTCCCATTATAGTATGCCCTGGCAGGGCCCCAACCATTGAGTATGTAGATTCCGGCATTGATGCATCGTGATAGGTGCCTTTTCCGGGGACGCCTGTGCTTATTTTTTCCGTGAGGTACATAAGCCCTCCGCACTCAGCATAAATAGGCATACCTGCAGCAGACGCCTTTTTAATATCCTGGCGCATGGACTCGTTAGCTTCAAGTTCGGCTGCAAAGAGTTCGGGATAACCTCCCCCTATATAGAGCCCGTCAACCTCGGGAAGTGAGTGGTCTTTAACAGGGCTAAAGTAAACGATTTCTGCGCCTGCAAGATTCAGGAGATCTATGTTATCGCGATAGTAGAAGTTAAAAGCCTCATCAAGGGCGACCCCTATCTTTGGCCTGGTTGCTCCGGGATCGGAGACAGAAGTAAAAACGCTATTATCAGGGGTTTTCAGGGGTTTTGCGCTTTTTGCGATTTCCATAAAGCGGTCTACATCAATTCCTTTATTGATAATTTCTTCAATGCCGTGAAGGCGGTCTTCAAAGCCCCCGTCTCCAAGTCGTCTTCGGCCTTCGAGAGCTGGCATAAGCCCTAAATGGCGCATGGAAATCTGCATTGCGGGGTCTCTTGGAACAATTCCTATAACCGGAACGCCTGTATAGTGTTCGATTGCCTCTTTTGCTTTTTCGGCATGGCGGCGGCTTCCTATGTTATTAAGGATAACTCCTGCAATTTCCACATCAGGGTCGAAGTTCCTGTATCCGTTGATAAGAGCAGCACTCGAACGGGTAATGCTCCGGGCATTGATTACGAAGATCACAGGACAGTTAAGGATCTTTGCGATCTGAGCAGTGCTTCCAAGGTCGCTTAAGCTGTCAAAACCTTCGTAAAGACCGCGAACCCCTTCAATAATTGCAATATCAGCTTTCTCACCGGCATCACAGGCATGGGTATAGACATCCAGAATCCCATTCTCATCCATAAGGTAGCCGTCAAGGTTTCGGCAGAACCTGCCAGTTATTTCAGTATGATAACTCGGGTCGATATAGTCCAGAGCGACCTTAAAAGGCTGGACTTTGTATCCCCTTGAAACGAGAGCAGCCATCAGGCCCATGGAGATTGTAGTCTTGCCTGAGGAAGAACGGTCTGCGGAAATGAGAATCCTGGGAATATTCCCTGCTGTGGATTGCTTGCCATTAAGCATTTTTGATACCCCTGATGTGTTTATTCACCCTGATGTGTTTACTCAACTTATTTCCACTCTAATTCATTTTGTCAATTCCCTCAACCGCTCGTCACTCAGGGAATCGGCTGTAACTCTGTTTTCGTTTTCAAGGATTGCTTTCCCAAGCTCGCGATAGATATGAGCAATATCGGATTCAGGTGCCTTTTCCATTACAGAGTAACCTTCCCTTTCACAGTCCTGAACTACCTGCCTCTTAGGGATAAAAGCCATAAGCTGGCTGCCTATCTCCTCAGAAAACTTCGAAACGATTTCCTTTTCCCTGCTCACGTTTCTTGAATTGCAGATTACCCCGCTAAGCGGCATTCCTATCTTCGATAAGCCTTTGCAGATATTATTTGCTGCATAAAGGGGCATGTACTCTCCTGAGGTCAGTACATAAATCTCATTTACGAACCCTTTCCTGACAGGGGCAACAAACCCTCCGCAGACGATGTCTCCTGGTACATCGTAAATGATCAAATCCTGCTCTTTTAAGAGATTTCCTGAGACGCTTTTCAATTTCTGGATGGCAACAATGATTCCTCTCCCTGCACACCCTATACCTGGTTCCGGGCCGCCTGCTTCTACGCATTTGACGCCTGCATATCCTTCAAAGACCACATCTTCTTTCTTTATGTCCACACCCTCGCGCAGGAGGTCGAGAATCGTTGGAATTCTCCTGCCTCTTAGAAGGGTGATTGATGAGTCACTTTTAGGATCGCAGCCTATAATCATAACCTTCTTTCCTGCCTCGGCGCAGGCAGCGGCAATGTTTGAGGCCGTACTTGATTTACCTATGCCGCCTTTTCCGTAGATCGCTATGATCTTCTGGTTTTTCAAAGGATCTTCCTCCTGATTTTATCCTGGATCTTCCTATTCAGGCTTCCTTTGCAACTTCCCTTAAGGTAGCCCCAAACTCTGACTCCACAATTTCACTGACTCCCAGCGTTTTCGGGTGGAGGTCAATTTCAACCAGCACGTACTCATGCCCCATCTCTTTTAAGGGCAGGACCTGTCTAGGGCCGTTAGTAATCGAAATAAGCTCCATGTGCTTTATGTGTTCCATAGGGATTGCGTGCGGAACACCTGTAATGATCGCAAAATCAAAGTCACTATATTTTTCCTTTATTAATTCGCTGACCTTTTCGCCTGCAACCGGGTACTCGTCCATTCCGCCAATGATCTCATGCACCTCAATTCCATGTGCTGTGAAGTCTCTCATTATGTACTCGGCATGCTGCCTTACTCTGGGAAGCCCGAGCTCTGGATCGATATTTGCCATATTGATAAGGTTTTCTTTTTTCCCGAGAGTTGCTGCAACCTCATTGACTGCAAGGGTAATGTCTGCAAACATGTAGCCGGTTTCTTTTTTGGCATTCATGATGACAAGGCCCTTCTTTCCTTCCTTGAGGAGTTGAATTACACGCTGCGCGGCTTTGTATTTAACATCCCCGCGGGAGGGAGCAAGGTATTCCCTGCTCGCAGCCCCAAACCGTTTTTCCACTTCGGTCGCTTTTTCAAGGAGATATTTCTGACGCTCGAACTCTTTGTGATCAATAATCCCTACATCGAGTGCGGATTCCAGGGCAAAGAGTACTCCTTTTGTGTTATTGTGATAACCTGCATGCACCTCAACTTCGATTACAGGGACATCAGGATTTGCCTCTAGCACGGCGTCATGCATTTCTTCTCCTATAATCATGCTGGGGCAGGTTCCTACAATACCTATAAGTTTCGGATTGAAAAGTTCCACTGACTTGTTGATAAGCTGGACAAGTTTGTCATGCCCTCCGAAAACGAAATTGTTCTCGTCAAGGCCTGTGGTAACCACATGTATACCGTCTTCTTCGAGCAGCCTTGCGTGTTTAAAGGAACATCCGGGAGGCCCATGCAGGATAGCAACATCAACATTTAAGTCTCTCAGAGTGTAAAGAGCCGCAACTATGGAACTTGGGCGGGGATGAATGATTGAAATCTCTTTTTCAGCCATGGCGAATCCTCTTGCTTAGATAATAGGGATATTGATGAAAATGATAGAACGCATTTCCCTGAAAATTTCTGTATCCTCAGGATATGAACTACCACCTGTACCAAAATGGGATTGGGAAACACGATCAGTTGAAATTAATGCGAGTAATGGAAACGAATACAGATTGGAAGAGCCTGTATAAAACTCTATCATAAAAATTTCGGCAAACATCTGAAGTCTTATTCTGGCCTGTATCCAGAATCGGCTTTTAACGGAAGCTTTAACGAGCTTTAACGGAAGCATTTCACTGAAGAGAGTATTATATCATCGCCTCCTGCAAATTCCGAGGCTTTTGAAAGACCTTCCGGAAGACTCCTTGCATAAGAAATATTTTTCCCATTTACTGTCTTCATCCGTTCTCCTACCAGGATAATCTGCTTACACTTTGTACCGAACTTTTCTACAAAGCCCTGCACGAGTTCAGGAGGCAGCCCTTCACAGACCTGAGAGGCTTCTTCTCCCAACACAAGGATGATGCCTTTCTTTTTTTCGTCCTTTCTCTTAAGGAGGGCATAATCAAGGGCTTTTTCGGCTGAGAGAATATCCATGCCTGAATTGGAATTGTCTATTAGGGAAATACCATTCATTTCTTTTTCCTGCATCCTGCCTGAAAGCCCTCTGAATCCTTCAATTACCGAAATAATAGCTTCAGGTTCAATTCCAAGTTCGAGGGCTGCTGCCGACGCTGCGACAAAGGCAGTTCTGTAAGCTGAAATATTATATCCTGGACGCAGGGAAGCTGACAAAATTTCCTTTCCCCTGTGCATGAATCGAATGCCATAGCTTGAAAATGTAGGCGAAGCCTGTAGCTCGGTTGAGCCTGCTGGCATTGATGAACTTGATAGACCAGTTGACCTTGATGAATCTAATAGGCCGATTGATGAACTTGATAGCCCGGTTGGCCTTGATGAGCTTGATAGATCGTCTGGCCCTGGTAAGTCTGAAGGCATTACTAACTCTGGGGGTACTGATAGGGCTGAAGTCCCGGACCCGGTTTCTAGCACAAAATCGGCTGTTTGGTCTGAAATTCCGGAAAGCTGGCCACTGAAAGGGTCTTTGAAGGTTAATACTTTTACTTTGTCTGTTTTTGCAGCTTTAAGGGCTTTTTTGGCCCAGGCATTGATTAGAAGGATACTCCCGGCTTTTGCGAGCTTTACAAGCTGGAGTTTTGCCTCGCTTGCAAGGGCTGTATTGTTTGCAATTCCGTAGTCCGGAGAAAGGGTTGTAAGAATTCCCAGGTCAGCAGTGCCTGTGCCTCCTATTGAGATTTCAAAGATAAAAAAATCCGGCCTGAGTCCGGCCTCAAAAACTTTCTCAACTGCAACCAAGATACTTCCTGGAGTTATGCTCAGACCCCTGTAAATAAGAGAAGAAATACCTGCTTTCCAGTATTCGAGCCCCCGTGAAGTGTGCAGCACTACTTCAAAATGCCTGGAGAGCATATCGGCCAGGAGGGAGGAGGTACTTGTTTTTGCTTTTACGCCGGTAACCTCAACCGTTTTTATGCCTGAAAGCCTTGAATCGTTTTTAAGTATTTCTCCGACAATTTCGTGGTGCGAAAGGATGTCTTTTTTCTGCGCCCTGGCTTCTACAAGCATCGGATAGGCAGGATCAAGATGCACAGGCGCTACAATGATGTCGAATCCTGAGGCAGGAAGAGGATTTTTTGAGCAGTGTATCCCGTACTTCTCCTCAAGTTCAAGCAGCGTTTCAGGCTTGACTGTCCCGTATACGTCTATTCCGCTTACTTCATTTCCAGCGGCTGCAAGGCTTTTTACGATAGGAATGCCGCCGTGGGTCAGGTCGAGCACGGCGAACTTCTTTCGGTACAGGTCCATGATAAAACCGGACCCCAGGTGTGAATTTAAAGGGCTTCCTGAACCCTTTTGAACACAAGGTCTGCGATAAGCTCATCGGCCCCTAGAGGGTTTGCATAGCATAAAGGAATGGTTTTTCCGTCAATTTCCAGGGTGCCGCAGCCATTTTTGTCCAGGCTCAGGATCTCAGGGATGTCCTTTGTGATATGAACTCCAGATGCCAGGAAAACCGGTACTGCTGCAATTTTTGTCACGCCAGTACCTGCAAAGCCTTCAATTGCCTCTTCAAGGGTTGGCTCACTGTTTTCCATAAAGCCGGCTCTTACAACAACATCAGAGTGTTTACGTGCAATATAGTCTGCGATCTTAGTGACTACTTCTTTATTGTAAGGCAGCTTGCTCCCGTGGCCTATGGCCAGAATTCCGAGTTTTTCTGTCATATTAAAAACCTCAATATCTATCTGTTCAGGCTTAACACAATTGTTTGAATTTGTAATAATGAAGAGTTTAACATAGTTAGGATTTATATGATATAATCCTTTTGAAAAAGAAACAGCGGGAGAAAGTTTTGAGAGATCTGGACGTAACCTACTATTATTATACAATTATAATGTGGATGTATGTATTTATCGTATTGATTTAAGTTTTTTCAATTTTGATATGCATCATTTGCCTGGGGCTAAGGTTGTTATTTCAGTCGAATTCCTGTAGCTGCTTTGGATATATTCTCGCCAGCGCAACTTTGGTTTCTTACAATTAAATCTAATTTTGTTATTTAGTATTAAATCGTAATAGCTTTATGTTATTGATATTTATATGTTTTAACATTTAAAATTTTGATTTTATTTGGGTAGATAATATGACGGACAACACTTACAGTCATACTGGAAGCTTTTGGAGCAGCATCCATAACCTGGCAACTCGTTATCAGGAGTTTTTACTTGACCCCGGAACATTATTTACTGTGGCAAGCGGGGTTTTGCTTATAATAGCAATAGCTGTTTATCCGCAAAATATGCTTGGTAAGACAGGCGAAGGCAACTGGTTATATTTATTATCTGCATTGGTCGGATCATCATTCATATGGTGGTCTGCCTACTAGGGGATTAAAGAAAGGGATTTTACTGCTGATATCCCGGTTACTATCGCAACAATTGCTGCTATTGCTTTCGGGCAGTATTCAGCCGCTGCAGTCGTAGCCGTACTTTTGCTTCTGGGGGGTATGCTGGAGGAGCTTGTCTCTGCAAGAGCAGGAAAGGCACTAGAATCTCTGGCAAAACTATTGCCTGATAGAGTCACAGTCAGGCGTGATGGACACGATATTGTAGTGTCTCTTGAGGAAATTAAGGTAGGTGACACGATCCTGGTCAAGTCTGGAGAACGTATTGCTGTTGACGGAACTGTTCTTTCAGGCACTGCTTCAGTAAATCAGGCTGCTATTACCGGAGAGAGTCTGCCAGTTGATAAACAGGAAGGAGATAACGTTTTCGCAGGCACTCTTAATGAAGCAGGTGCAATGGAAATATTAGCCGCAAAAGTTGGAAATGAGACGACCCTCGGACAAATACATCGTTTGATCGATGAAGCGCAGACTCAGAAGCCAAAAGTAGAGCGACTTTTGAACCAGTACGCGAAGGTTTACACGCCTACTGCAATTATCTTAGGCGTTTTGCTCTGGTGGTGGAGTGGGGATATAACACGAGCAATAACTATGCTAATTGTATTTTGTCCATGCGTGATGGTACTCGCTACGCCTACAGCACTGGTGGCTTCAGTTGGTAATGCGGCGTTAAAAGGCAATCTCATTAAAAAAGGAGCTACGATAGAATCTATGGCCAGGATAGATACCGTTATTTTTGATAAGACAGGGACACTTACTCACGGTAAACCAAAACTTGCCAGCATCATAGCATTGAACAAAAATAAAGCTGAAGACTTATTGTTATTGGCTGCAATCGCAGAGAAGTTCAGTGAGCATCCGCTTGGAAAAGCTGTTGTCAAAGCTGCGGAAGAGAAGGGGTTATTAATCCCGGACCCAGAATCATTTGAATCCTTATCAGGAACAGGCATAAAGGTTAAAGCCAAAGGGAAAAACATCTTTGTAGGCCGTCTGAAACAAGCATCCGAATTTTATATATTAATCTCTCATGAAGCTGAAGAAAGCATTGAAAAACAATCTCAATTGGGACGTAATGTAGTCATGATAGGCATTGATAACGAGATCGCAGGATTGCTAACATTTGAGGATAGAATCAGGCCGGAGTCAAAAAAGTCTATAGAGAACCTTCATAGACTCGAAATAAAGACAATAATGATCACAGGTGACAGCAAAGTAGTTGCAGAACAGGCAGCTAAAACCCTTGGTATAAATGAAATATATGCCGAAGTAATGCCCCAGGAAAAAGTCGAAATTGTGAAACGTCTACAGCTTGAAGGTCATAAAATCATCTTCGTAGGCGACGGTGTTAATGATGGTCCGGCACTTGTCACGGCTGATGTAGGAATAGCTATGGGACTTACAGGAACAGATGTGGCAATAGAGACAGCAGAAGTTGGACTATTATCAGATGACCTTTTAAAAATTCCGTACCTTATAAGCGTATCCAAGAAGGCGATAAGCACTATCTGGCAAAATGTTGTATTCTCGCTTAGCATTCTCTCAATGGCAGTTATATTAACTATACCGGGCATACTTACACCCGTTACAGGAGCATTACTACACGAACTCTCGTCAATTCCAGTAATAATGAACTCAGCAAGATTAATTACGTACAGTCCCAAAGACTGAGAATAAACAAAAATTCTCTCAGGGCTATTTCTTCCTTGCATTAGTAGATCATTGCATTAGTAGATGTTGATATTTATCTTTGAATACTTTTGCTTGGTTACTCTATTTCCTGAGTTTACCTGTATATTTGCTTGGTTACTCTATTTCCTGAGTTTACCTGTATATTTGCTTGGTTACTCTATTTCCTGAGTTTACCTGTATATTTGCTTGGTTACTCTATTTCCTGAATTTACCTGTGTACAGGAAGTTTATAAGTGCGTCCGTTTACCCGGAAATTTATATAGGAAAGGCCTTTAAATGGCCTTTCCATCTCTTTCACCTGTTCTTATCCTGATTACCTTTTCTACGGGTAAGACAAAGATTTTACCATCTCCAATGTTGCCGGTTCTGGTTGAACTAACAATAACATCGGTAGCTTTATCCTCGTCTTCATCGTTTACTACCAGCTCGATCTTTATCTTCGGTAGGGCATCAACCCGATATTCCTGGCCTCTCCATTGCTGGATAATACCTTTTTGTTGGCCGCGGCCTTTTACGTCAACAATTGTGAGGCTATTGAAACCGGCATTTTCAAGCGAGGCTTTTACTTCTTCAAGTTTTGTGGGCCTGATGATCGCTTCTATTTTCTTCATATAGCCTTCCCCTTTTTAGTCTCGGTAGCTAACGCTATTTGACCACGAATTTGACTCGGTTCAGGGCTTTTATTCATTCCAGTCTCAGGGATGTCCCCAACATAGCCAGGGCAGCCTACCTCGGGCACGTCAAGCCCTCCTATCTCAACTTCGGTACTCACACGCATCGGCGTGATCAGATTGATCAACTTGTAGATGACAAAAGCCAGTCCACCAACTACGATGAAGTTGGTAGCCACGCCTATAAGTTCTGCCACAAACTGCAGAGGCTGGCCATATAACAAACCGGTAACTGCGGTAGGCACTCCATTCAAGCCAGCGCCATAGCTTCCGTCTGCGAACAGACCTAGAGCTAGACAGCCCCATGCGCCGTTGACCATGTGTACAGAGACAGCACCAACCGGATCATCTATTTTTAACTTTCTTTCAACGAAGAAGACTGATTCGACTACAAGAATGCCCGAAACAAGGCCAATGACTGCAGCGCTTATCTGATTGACGAATGCACAGGGTGCAGTGATAGCGACAAGTCCTGCCAGCATACCGTTACATGCCATTCCAGGATCTGGCTTTTTCGTGCGCACGGCCCACATCCATGCCGTAGCTGCGACAGCACCGGTAGCTGAAGCCAGCATAGTGTTTGTGGCTACAACAGCTAGTCTCAGGTCTTCACCTGCCATGGTTGAGCCCGCATTGAATCCGAACCAGCCGAAAGCCAGGATGAAAGTGCCGATTATGGCCATAGGGATACTGTGACCGGGTATTGCATTAACCGAGCCGTCTTTGTTATACTTGCCTATACGCGGTCCGATTAGCCATGCGCCTACTAGACCGATAACTCCTCCGGTCATATGCACTACCGACGAGCCGGCGAAATCCACATGGCCGTTACCCAGGCCAAAATTAACTCCAAGCTGGGACAGCCAACCTCCGCCCCACACCCAGTTGCCGAAGAGTGGGTATATAAAGGCACCAATAGCAAATCCCATGAAACAAAATGCCAGGAATTTCCATCGTTCTGCAAGCGCTCCGGTAGGAATCGTTGCGGTAGTATCCATGAAGACCATCTGGAATAAGAATAAGGCAAATACACCAACATCATAAGTGCCTATCAGCCCAAATCCAGTCATTCCAAAGAGCCCGAACTGATGCCCTAAAAGGGTAATATAAAACTCATGGTTAAGTCCGGTATAGCCTCCTAGAGTGGCCAGCGGACCGACACCTCCGAACATGATGGCAAAGCCCGTGAGGAAGAAACCTAGCATACCCAGTGGATACACAAAGAAGTTCATAGCCATCGTATGTGCGACATTCTTTACACGAACGAACCCGGTTTCGACCATCGCAAATCCGGCCTGCATGAACATAACCAGGAAACCCGCTAGTAGTGTCCACATTATATTTATGGCTACGCTGTTATGTCCTACAGCACTGGTAACGTCTGCTAAAGAAGGTGCACCTCCGGTGCTCGACGCTACATAGCTGGAATAATCCGTATCAGCTCCTGTAGGGTCTGCCTGCTGGTCCGCCAGCACTATAGCCGGAAAAGCAACGACCAAAATAAATAGTACTAAAAAACTAACAAATAACCCGTTTATTTTGTTTCGCATTCAATAAACTCCTTAATTTTTTCTATTCGGGCTTTAATAATAGGCGGTCAGCGACATGCGAGGTCGTATTATCTTATTATATGATATACGAGATTGTATTATCTTATTATATGATATACGAGATTGTATTATCTTATTCTCTGTATATCATCCGTCTAATAGCCCTATATCATATCACCAGCAATTTATTGCCTTGTGTTTCTATATTAATCTTTCGTATGTCTAGGAAATGTGCTTCCCCTTTTATAATATATTAATATATCGAAACTATATAAATAAATATTAATAATTATATTAAAAATAAATGAATACTCATGACTGATTCCTATATGAAGATGCAGCAATAGCGGTGCATAAAAAGCCATATACTTTAAATTTTGAGAAAACAAAAGTAGAGTAATTTTTATAAGGATCTAAAAAAGCATCTTTACAAGAAAAATATGGGAGAAGGAACACCCGAAATAGATAAAAAGGTAAAAGGATTCCGGAGAATAATTTCAGTTTAAATTCACGCGTATTCATCCTTTCGGCGCGATTTCTTCCGGAAACCACTCCTGAATCTCTTTTGGCATATTGAATTTTACATCCCGGAGTTCGCCTTCTCCCATGTGCCTGTACATGACCCACATGACAGCCCGAATAACTTCAGACGGATTTACATTCTCATCGAACTCAAACTGTGCGTGCACTCTTCTTGCAAACTCCTCTTTTTTGAATTTCTCGGGCTTATCCCTGAGAGTCCAGCCGTCATAATATATTCCTTTAATTATAAGGGGCAACTGTGAAGCAAGATCAACTGCTTCTTCTACCGGAAGCCTGTCCCGGATAGCGTGCAATGTACCCCTCAATGCCTGATATGCACTATCCTTGCTCTGCCATTTCAACTGGGTCAGAATATCTCTGAGCCATACATTGGTTAAGTCTATACTGTTTTCAAGATTCCTTACTCCCGTAGTCATTTCAACTCCCCCTTAAGCTTAAAAACAAATATCGTTAGGCAATAATATCGTTAGCAAGAATATTATTAGGCAAGAATATCGTTAGCAAGAATATCGTTAGCAAGAATATCGTTAGCAAGAATATCGTTAGCAAGAATATCGTTAGCAAGAATATTGTTAGCAAGAATATCGTTAGCAAGAATATCGTTAGCAAGAATATCGTTAGCAAGAATATCGTTAGCAAGAATAAATTATGGGTTGTATTTATATAATAATATCTAAGAACAAAACTAGAAGAGGAAGTCCGGGTCATGGACGGATTTCGGGATCAGAAAACCGAAAAAAGCTCTATTTTTACAGACCAGCAAGGTATTTCAATGCTTTACCAAATCAAGAACTTCTATGTCATCAGCCAATTTTGGAATCACGTTGTGTTCAGCTCCGATGAACAAAATTCCAGTTTCTTCGTTCTCCAGAGTTTTGTTTATCCTTGAAGCTATGTATGCATCCCTTTGTTCAAGCAAAAAATCTTTTTTAGCAATATATCTCTTTTTTGCCTCTTCCTTTTCGGAAGTGGAAGAGACTTTTAACATATCAAGCAACAAATTACGTTCTTCAATTAGAAGCTCAGGATTTTCAGTGGCAATGATCCTGGCTCCCTTTGCCACCATTTTTTCAATAATCTGGTAATTTTTACTTCCTAGCTCTGCTGTATTGTGAATAATTTTAATTCCCATTTCACCTTCACATGGTAAGCCATCCTGATAAATTCTAGTATTCTCAAGATTAAGATTGAGCCCAAAAATTTCTTTTTCAAGTTCATCCCAGAACTTTTCGATAAGCTTCTGATTATTTTCCCATTTTTCCCTGCCGAGTTTAGAAATAGCTACCTGTGTTAGTTCTTTACTTAAAGAACCCATATCTGCAGAGGTATGGACAATTCTTACATATACAAGCTTTCTCATGTTCCCACGCTATATCAGTAACTGTTAGAAAAACATATTAGTCAAATTTTTAATAGAATTGGTTTTGAATTGATGATAATGAATTTGAACTTTAATACAGCCTATTCATCTATCCAAATTATAAAATACTCAAGAGCTTCTTTAAATTCTCTTAACCTTATATCGATTATCTGTTTCCCTATTTCTGTGGGAACATAATATTTTGTTCTCAGGTCACCTTTTACAGTATCGATTTCAAGCAAGTTCTGATCTTTCAATGCATACAATATAGAATATATTGCACTAGGGGATATGTAAACACGATGTTTAAAAAAAAGTTCCTTTGCAATATCTTGCCCAGACATCGAATTATTCCTGATCGTAGAAAGTACTGCAACGTTCAGATGCTTCTTTAATATGTCTTCAATGTAAACATTTTGGGAATCCGATTCTCGGGCTTGAGTTATATGTTTCTCATTTTCAGGATCCATTGCTTCACCTTAGTCGATGCCAAAATTGTCATATACGATACTGTAATTTAATTGTCAAATTATTCTCGGGTCTGATAATTTCATATTTTCCATTACACCGACTTTTCATCCCGAATTTGACAGAAACATATGTTTTTTGGTGTATAGATGGGGTTCAAGTTTCTGTTTTCCTGATATAATTCAAAGTTCGGCATTACTTTTTTTATTTTTTCTTTTTCCATTTTTTTTGAACGATTCTGTGTCGATGCAATATTTTTAGTAAGTAAATGCCCTACTCACCTGGTTTTTGGATGTTTAGAGCGACTTCAATATTCTATTTTTATATACAGTTCTGGGTAGCGCAGTGAAATTGCTGTAAATTTAAAGTACCGTTTTTTATACTGTATAATCTATAGATTCTTTAGAAGTGATGTTTTTTCCAGGGAATCCTTGAGATTTGTGATTTTACAGAAAAATTAATAAACTGCCTGATCACATGATCCCACACATTTTAAATATATTTTCCTAAACTTTTTTTCGTAGTCATCATTTTTTAATATCTTTTATTCATGCACTTAATATATTTACATACTTATTCAGACTAATTGCTTGATTCGGTCTAAAGTTTTCTTATTCTATTATAATTCCAAATATTGGTCAATATTGCAATCTAGATTATCGGGAAGTCACAAGAAGGTTCCTGAAGTTGCATACTACTCCTTTAAATATATTTGACCTATCCTATATATAATCTTTTATCCCATGAATTTTTTAAATTTGTTAATATTTTTACAAACTTTGAAAATTTATCATTTAATTATGGCTATATAATACTATTTTTATTAATTTTTAAATCGAAATGGTTTTCTAATCCATACCATTTCGATTATTCATCCAATCTATTCGCTATAAATTTTGCTTATAAGTGCGTCGTGAACATCTTCTATATCTGGAGAGTGTATCCAGAGGACATTGTTATTGTTAATCTTGATACACAATTCTTTCCTTTCTTTTTCCTCGTGAACATTTGTGACTAGAACGACTTCCAGTATATCTTTCAGTGCGATTTCGTACAATATTTTATTAAAGGCCTTGTGCCAGCCAAAAATTCTGCGATTTGTCAAATACATGTAACCATAATTCCAGGCTTTCCCCTGATCCTTAGAATAGGAACCAAAAAAATTCATTTTCGTTTCTTCTTCCGCCATAAGAGTTGGCGAAGTCACTCTATGTTCAAGTGCCCAGGCTCTTGTACTCTGGTCAAACTGCTCAAATATGCCGTATTCAAGCATTGTTTCAATTCCAGCAGCTAATAGTCTGAGACTCAAGCCTATCAGGGGTACACCTGCAACTGTGATCAGAACATCGGCGTTTAAAACGAGTCCTTTGTTAAGTAACCTATCAAGAAGTTCCACTAAGGAGTCTTCTCCACGTTCCGGCATCATGTATGTTCAAAATCCTTTTTAAGATCAATAAAGCTATAAGGTGACCAGGGTCCTGTAAACCTGACTGCAAAACCTTCATGTTCGTTTATTTGTTCAAGAACTTGCCCCAGATTTTCAACATTTTCATTAGAAACGAGACAGGAAAGTGTAATCACAGATTTTTTACCTTTGAATTTCTCTGGAACATTGGATTTTTTTTCTTCAGGAACCGTCTCTTTTACATTCTCATGGATAGCTCTTCCAAATTCGGCTCCAAGTTTTGAAAGTTCCTTTGTTATTGCCTGATCTCGCCGAACATCAAACTGCTTCTGAAGGATGTAGCCTTTTCCTTTTGACATTCCTTGAATCTTTGTATTCAATTCTTGAAGTTCAGGGCTGTCTTTGAGGACCTTTTCAGCAAGAATTTTTGGATCATAAAAAATTTGGACTAAATACTCTGCAGTACCACTTAATTTCTCAAGTTCACTTTTAAAGGGTTCATAATTTTTCTGCAGCCAGGATTTTATGGTTTCGTCATTCCCGAGTGCGACACATCCAAACGAAAATGGAAGCAAAGTACCAAATTTTTCAGTCATCTTATCGATTGCATAGTTATGAGTGAATACCCATTCTTTTGCTTGCTGTTCATCCTTTGCTGGTTCGGGTTTCTTTTCCAAAAAATGCACAGCCGCAGCAATGTCTTTATAGACAATTGTATACACAGGATTGTCATCAATCCCAATCGTCCCCAGGTTCTGTTCAGTAGCTGTATTGAGAATCGAGTAAATATAAAGGCAGTTTTCCTGTTCTGTTTCATTCATTTTAATCGGCTTCCTCAATCCACCCTATTGGATTTAATAATTTTACAATTACCTCGTCTACTACCTTATCAAGTCCGTCCCGCACAGAATAAACACAAATTCAAATGCATTATCAGCTTTTACCATTCTCAAGTACGTCATGCAGATCCAAATTGAGTTAGTTCCAATAGGCTTCAGGTCCTTTTAGGAATGATTCAAATATAATATCAAAGATTTTTGTTGCCAAAAATAATTATTTAGGGAAATGGAACTATAGATTAATTTCCAAGCTGAAAATTTGAAGTTATATTTTTATCATTCCTTAGTGGCTGTATTGAGAATCAAGTATAGGTAAAGTATGTTCGTCGTCGCGTAGTTCACCATTTTTTACTTCTTCAGCCCACCACCTTGGGTTTAAGAATTTGTCGACTACATCATCTACAACTTGATCAAGTCCTTCCCGCACAGAAGCAACACAATTCTCAAGTGCGTTATCCTCTTTTATTCTCTCAAGTGCTTCATGCAAGTCTGAAAGAGCCGCTCCTAGCCTTTCAATCTCTTCGTCGCTCAAAGATTCATTTTCGATTCTCAATAATGCCTGTTTTTCGAGTAAGTCCTGAATAATCTCAACAAGAGCCACAACAAGGCCTAATAATCCCTTCTTTAAATTATCCTCATCAATTGTGATTGTCATTGTTTTCCCTTTTTATCTTAAGCTGAAGTACCCCGTTTTTGTAGCTTTTCTCTTCGATGGACCCCGATTTACATGGCAACGATATTTTCTTACTATAGACACCGGCAGAAATATCCAGCGTATCGCCTTGAATTTCTATGTTTATGTCCTTCTCTTCTACATCAGGAATTTGAGCTATTACATAAACAGAATCCTGTTTTTCAAATACATCAAAAATCGGTCCGGATGGTTCTGGAGCTTCGACGGTTACATTTTTTATATTTCTTGAAGCTCTACCTGGACTTTTAGAAGATTCATTTCTAGAGGGCATAGGTCTTATGGACAGTCCATAGCTCACTACTGGTTTGCTGCTCCAGCCGGTTTCAAGCCTGTGCTTTATTTCCATATCTGTTTCAGCAATTCTCTGCCTGAATTCCGGGGAACTATTCTCAAGGATCTTTACAATTTTCCCGAAGCCCGGAATTGATCCCACGATATCTTCTACAAAGCTGGGATGTTCATAATCTGTAGCTCTGTTTTCTTTCTCTTCAAGTTTCTGTTCAAGTTCTTTAATTCTATTCCCCAGGTCCTGGATTTTAGTTTCTAGATCTTCAGCTTTTGTATCACTTTTTGTTTCTTTCTCTTTGTTATCCTTTTCATCATCATTACCCATGGATAGATCTCTCCCAGTTACTCGAATTATAATTTTTTTAGGGAAGTGTGCTGTATAAAATACGGAACTGGCAGCAACGTTTAATACTGTTAATTTTGCTCCTCAAGTGTGGAGTTTCCTTCTTGCTCAATCTCAATGTAACTTGCAGGGATTATTGCACGTTTTTTCTTAGAAAGTGGGCTTGTCCATCCGCAGATTGGGCACCCTTTTTCAATTAAAAGCTTTTCTTCCCTTCGATTTCCACATTCCGGGCAATAAGCATGGGCTTCGTGTACTTTCTCCCAGGCCGGGGTATCAATCTTTGTTCCTGAAGGGAACTCGAGCCCATATTTTGCTGCGGTTTCAAAGGATGCCAGAGTAGCTGTAATTTTAACTCCAAGAAGCTCAGTTCCTGCGATAGATACTGAAATATCAGCATTCAGTACAAGTCCTTTATCCAGAATCCTATCTATTACATCCGCAAGTCCGCCGGTTTCCCTGACAACACTTCCGTTGCTCATATTATTCCTCCGTTCATAGTATTTCCTCAATTGATTATCTCAGGGACTTTTTTATATCTCGGGAACTTACGCAATTGAACTGAGAAATCAGTAGCATCAAACCTTTGACTGTTTTAATTTTAAATTAAAACTATAACCTTTATCATAATTGATTTTATACTTCAGAGCGTAAGTTCTATACCTGGCATTAGTTCTAACTACAGCTGGCCGTCATCAATCAAAAGTCTCGAAGATATTGAAAAATCTTCATTCCTTATAGATCGTAGTCGTTTAACCGAAGACAAATGAAATGCTTATTTTCTTCTTTTTAAGTGGCGTGTTACAGGGCTCTTGGTCAAAAGTTTTGGGTACATTTTTAGAGTATGGAAGTCATTGGGTTTTGTATCAATTGTGATACTGTAACCATACTCAGCTTTCGAGCTAAAAGGCCCTTTAGCTGTGCCAGATCCGGATTTTTGACTGATATTTTGAGTCTCCATTTCCTCAAGTAATTTTAGAAAATTGAATAACTTGGAAGGTTTTTCTTCGGTTGTTAGCGATTTTGAATTCTCTTTTTCCTTTTCATGCAATGGTTTATCAGGACAAGATGTCGGTTCGGACATTGAGATTCGTCTCCAATACTCTTTCTGCAAATTTTAGTTGTCTCATAAGCTCGGCTTTCCTTTCCTCATATTCTTCCTTTGAGAGCTCATCAAACTCATAGAGCATTTGGTTTTCCTTGATCTTGTTTTTAATTTTATCAACATTATAAAGTTCCTTATAAGCAAAGTCCTTTATTATTTCAATGTTTGAAATAAGGTCGAGTCCAGGGATTTCAATTCCTAGCATCCTCAGAAAAAGATCATCAAAGAAAAACATTACCTGAAGCCACCTTTTTTATTAGATAAAATATGTATATCTACAAAGTTATAGGGAGGCCAGGGCCCACTATATTGAAATTTATACTCAGGATATTTTAGTTTAAGCTTTTCAACCTCACCTGAGAAATCCTGAACTTTTTCCTTATCTATAAGATAAGAAGTATTCATCAAAAGACGAGAACTGAAAAGGTTAAGAGTTTTCGAATGGGAAGCTATTTCCTCAAGCCTTTCAGTTGATTCGGACTTACATTGTTCCATTTTTTGATTGTCAATCTTAGCGTCTTTTGGCAAAAAAATTTTTATCCCGAGTTCAACTTTATTATCCACAATTGTAATGGCTTTTTTAATAGCTTTTTTTCCAGCCCTCATGGATACTTCGATCAATTTCTTGTTTTTAAATATCATTCCATAAGCTACTGGAATAATACTGTAATGTTTCATTACTTCATTGACAACATTTTGATGAATACTTATTTCCTCTTCATCATCAATCTCGTATTTTTTGAAGGGTTCATTGCTTACAACAGGACAAAAATCATTGCAATCCAGCGTGTATACCTCATGTCCTTGAAAACCTATATTACCAAAGTTAATAGCTTCCTCGGGGGATTTGATTATGCAGTAGACATATTTACTATTTTCAGGAGCACTCTTCATCGAATCTTCCTTCCAGGCTTTCTAAAGCAATTTTCCAATATTTATTCGGAGCTTCGTTTAATATACTTACTGGAATTTATTTTACATAATTACAATAACACAATCATCGTGTGCTTATATCTTCTTCAGTTACCTTTGTAGTATATTCATTATTCAGGTTTAATGGGATTATTGAGACTCATTTGTACCTTGAGACTTATTTATATCTTCAGACTCATTTGTACTCGGACAAGATACAAAATGTACAAACTACGCTATTTATATTAAAGTATACGAAATATACAGGAAATTTTCTATAATTTACATTATATCCTGTGTATATGAATTATTAATTGATGATAAATGTATTGAATTTTGCTTATAGTTATTCTTCTTGCGTGAACATATCACTTCTTCGCCGCATTCCGATTTTACTATAGTCTATTATATCCATATTTGAGTTAAGTTTCATTTCATAAATGCTCAATATGTCCTGCGAGTCGGGAATTGATTTTCGTTCAAGGACCTCTACCAGGAGTTTAAGTATACCTTCTTCTCTGGACATACTTACAACCCCCTCAGCTTTTTTTCTAGTAATGCTTTCGATCAATGATGTTGCGTTATTAAGTTCTTCCATCAGTGAATTTATCTTAATTCCATCTTCTTTAACATTAGCGCTCATTTTTTCTCCTTTCTCTCCAGTTTTTTTCCTGTTTGTTTCCATCTCAACTCTCCCAAACTTATTCTGAGCCTTTTATCCCTGAATTTTGAATATGCCTGTGCGTTTTTAAGTCTCTTGTCCCTTATTTTAAATACGCCTTTTTTATTTCATCAAATTCCCGTTTGCTTACTGCGGATGCGCCAGCGCATTCTTGTTTGTTCCCACAGGAATTTCAAAAACATTTATGCAAGTTCTGAAACTGCTTTATCTACGAGTTTCTCGTTCTTGATTACCTTTGCAGGATCTTGTTTTTTATTAATTTCAGGGGTTGTTTTACTTGCGGTTTTTTCTGTCTTGATCATCGGCGCTGGATCTTGCTTTTTATCAACCGCAGGAGCTGGTTTGCTTACGGTTTTTTCTGTCTTGATCACCGGTGCTGGATCTTGCTTCTTATTAACCGCAGGAGCTGTTTTACTTACAGTTTTTTCTGCCTTGATCACCGGTACCGGATCTTGCTTCTTATTAATCTCTGGGGCTGTTTTATCTACGGACTTATCGGTCTCATGCATTTCAGCGTTGGAACTCTCTTTTTCTGAATTCAGCTCTAAAATAACTTCATTTACAATTTTCTCTTTCTTAAGAAGCTCTGCATTGGAACTTGTTTTAGTTGCAATCACATCGACAAACAATTGATCAAAATAATCTTTTGTATTGCCGTTCAGTTTTTTCATAGCTTTTCCAACCATAATGCCGGACCTGATTCCAGGTTTCTGGACATCATCAGTTTGGTCCCTGATCTTCCGGATGATTGATACAATTTTTTCAGTGTCTTTCTCCAGAAGGCCTGTATGTTCTTTTACTATCTGGACCTCGGTTTCAAAGCTATAGTAGTCCATGTATATGCCCACCATTCGATCCAGTAAAGCATCCTGAGGAACGTGAACTCCTGCATATTCAATTGAATTACTTGTCAGAATTGCCCTGAAATCCGGATGCACTTTTATGTATTTTTCCTCACCAAACCTGGCTGGCAATTCAAGGATTCCTTCCTCAAAAATCGAAAGTAAAACATTGTTTGCAATTGGTTTTGCCCTGGAAAACTCGTTATATATGAGGGTATATCCGTATCTACATGCAATAGCCAGAGGATTGTCAATCCACTCGGGCTTTATAATGTCTGAACTTTTAAAAACATTATGAATATAATTATCTCTGACAGATTCCTGCTTGATTTGAGCATATCCACCTATGAGATCCTTTGTTGTAAGTGACTCATCCCCATTAATCCATATAACAGGGCGTCCAATTTCTTTTGCAATATGTACAGCAAGACTTGTTTTTCCACAGCCTGTAGGGCCAATTAAATGAACGGGATATCCGACTTTTATCCACAATTTAATTCTTTCACTTAATTTCTGGATTTCAGTATTATTTATAAAATATTCCATTTCAGGAACAAGGTACTTTTTTTCTTCAGAGCAGTTTTTCAAATTTACACTATATGGAAGTGGTTCCTTTATGGGATTCAGGTCCTCAGTGTCTGATTCCTGTTTTGTTTCCTCTAAAGTTTTGTGAATAGGTTTACCTCTTACTATTCTCTGATGCGTTGCTTTATATTTCATTTTTCTTTCCTCTTTTTTGTAATTACAGTCTTCAATATTTGTTTTATATCGGGCTATTACCTTGTGCTTTGAGGCAAAAAACACAGTTTTAAAATTACTAAATTTAATATTGTGAAAGTGTGATCGAACAATCAGTAGTATAATGAATATAAAATTTCAAAAGACTGTTTCTCCATTGTTTCTTGCAGGCAATCTTCTCTCAAACGGTGACCTATGAATTATACAGTTTTTTATTACCCATGCAAAGTCGCAAAGAGCCACAGATCTTTTGAAATTGTCTTCGGTTAAGACGTGAAATACCAGGGGATGATTTGTATCCTCTTTAAATTGGGTGTAAAACAGTAAATTATATCTGTGGAAACGCAAATAAGAAAATGTAAGTTCTGGAGTAATAACACAAGTAAAAGAGTGATAAAACTCTTTTAGAGTGTAATGAAAATATTCTTATATTTAGAATGCTTATCACCAAATCTAAAGAGTATACTTTTATTATGAGTATTCACTTTGGAGTCGATAAACTCTCCTTAAAGGGACTATTACAAAATAACTTCCTCAATGCTCTAATTTGTTGTCTGGTAATTAACTCCAAAAGCTTTGAAATAATACGCTTGAGGTAGAGTTATTGAATTTGTTATTTTGGTGTGGATCCCAACCGAATACAAGTGGATTTTCTATTCTTTTTAAACTCTCTGCATCCACAGATTATCCATAGAATTCTTTGGTATAGAGATCAATTTCGTTCTGTAATCCACTTATATCGGATTCCAGATTACAGACTTGATCTTTCATCCAGCTTGATTTTTGTTCAAAGAGTTTAATTTCTTCATCTACTCCTTTCTTGATCTCTGCGACTGCGGATTGGATCTGACTGGCTCCAGCATTGATCTGGGCAGCTTTTTCCTTACTTTCCGACTGAAGCTTTATTATTGCAGAATTAATCATCGATACTGCTTCTTTCTGTTCTAGCGCCTTAGCACTTATGTCTCTGTTTAGATCAGCAACGCTTTTGTGCATGTTTTAACTTCCTTTTCTTTTTCTATATTTTTTTGTGGTTTGTTTTTCTACATCTTGCAGAAAAGTTTTTATCATTCTAATTCAAATATAGCTAGCTTAGTTCCAGAATCTATTGATTCTTGTTTTTTATCACTGAATCTTGCAATAGAGTTATAATTCGTGGTATCCGGTCTTTAATAATGACTCTATTACTAAATTCAGTGACATTTTCTTTTTTTCAAGATGGCTTAGTCCTTAATTAACCTGATATTCAACACTTCCTGATATCAATTAACAGAAAGTGTTACACAGTTCGGAATCTGTTTTAAAAACATAACTATCTTTTATTTACATGCGTCACTAGATTCTGGAACTAAGTTCTAATAATCCACTAGTCAACTGTCTCAAAACTATGTTTGATTTTACAATTGGATTAAAGCATCTTACTACAAGGTTAATTTATAACTGAAATTGGAGTACATTTTTGTCTGAGTTTAAGGTCAACAATGCTCATTATCCAATTATCAAAGTGAGTCAAGTTTTGATACAATCTTTTTATTTCTTTAGAAATTATGCTGCAATTACTGGTTTTTCCTCTCTTGCAGCAATTTCGATTTTTGTAATCTCTTCTGCATAGTGCAGGAAAGTGTCAACAGATGCGACAACAACTCTTGCTTCAATAGCCAGTATTTCAATGCCAACAAGTGAGACTCTTGCCCATGTGTCAACAACTATACCTTTATCGAGAATTCTGTCAAGCACTTCTGCTAGACTGGAACAGTCTGGACTCTGTGAAACCATTTATATCACTTCCAATTTTTCTATTTTTTAGAAATTATGCTGCAATTACTGGTTTTTCTTCTCTTGCAGCAATTTCGATTTTTGTAATCTCTTCTGCATAGTGCAGGAAAGTGTCAACAGATGCGACAACAACTCTTGCTTCAATAGCCAGTATTTCAATGCCGACAAGTGAGACTCTTGCCCATGTGTCAACAACTATACCTTTATCGAGAATTCTGTCAAGCACTTCTGCTAGACTGGAACTGTCTGGACTCTGTGAAACCATTTATATCACTTTCGATTTTTTTTATTTTTTTAGAAATTATGCTGCAATTACTGGTTTTTCCTCTCTTGCAGCAATTTCGATTTTTGTAATCTCTTCTGCATAGTGCAGGAAAGTGTCAACAGATGCGACAACAACTCTTGCTTCAATAGCCAGTATTTCAATGCCGACAAGTGAGACTCTTGCCCATGTGTCAACAACTATACCTTTATCGAGAATTCTGTCAAGCACTTCTGCTAGACTGGAACTGTCTGGACTCTGTGATACCATTTTTACCACTTTCGATTTTTTTTATTTTTTTAGAAATTATGCTGCAATTACTGGTTTTTCCTCTCTTGCAGCAATTTCGATTTTTGTAATCTCTTCTGCATAGTGCAGGAAAGTGTCAACAGATGCGACAACAACTCTTGCTTCAATAGCCAGTATTTCAATGCCAACAAGTGAGACTCTTGCCCATGTGTCAACAACTATACCTTTATCGAGAATTCTGTCAAGCACTTCTGCTAGACTGGAACTGTCTGGACTCTGTGATACCATTATTTACTCACCATCCATACTCTAATTTTTAGCATTTGTTAGTTAGAGAGAAGATTTCATCTCTGATGGAAGCGACATACTTTGGCATAAATTGTACTCAAAATTACCTTTTTATATACCAAAAAATCCAGTAAGATAAAATCTCATGTCTCTAAATCTATACAAATTTTGTTCGTTTTTAATTGAGTAAATCCATAACGGTATACCTTACTATAGTTGCTCTTCTTTATATACTTTAGTATGTAATATATTTTGTTTTAAAAAACAGATTAAATAAATGTGTAAATATTATATGAAAAAATACTCTAAATTTCATACTAGCTTTATTCAAAAAAATATTCTAAATTATTATACAAATTTTATTTCAAAAATAACATTTTTTTCAAATTGTATAAAATCGTTTTCTATGTTTTATGAAAGATTAAAACTTAGATGGTAATTCCCAACATGTAACTTATAACTCTACACTTATAAATAATTATTTATGTGACGTTCACAGCGTTTAACTTTCGCAAGTGGTCAGCTTGGATAAGACAACATCGATAATTGTCTTTGAGCTAATCCCAAAACCAATTTTATTTCCACATCAGAAAGAGTTTCCAAATTATTATTCAGGGTCTGGAGCTCAATTGATAATCCAGAATATGATATTCAGAGAAGCAATTTTGAGTTTTGGGACCAGCTCTTTATTAAGATTCAATTCTCAAACTTGCGCTGTTTAATTGCTCTCCTGAGGTGCAATTTTTTCAGAATCTCTGCGTAAAGCTTTAAGTGCATATTTTTCCAGATCTATTTCCGGTCTCGTACGAAAGCCAAATCTTCTTAGTATAGATACAGGAGGGCACCAGCCCTGCACAGCGTACATGAGCAGGAAGGTTGAAGCCATTGTAGGCAAAATAAGCCATATTTTGCTTCTTTTTAAGCCAAGTATTATTCCAATTAAAGAAACTGTAGATGCGCGAATTTCCATAATGCGTCCTATATCCCACTCCTTATCAAGTTCTTCAATCCTTTTGCCTATTTCATAGTCGGTTTTGCTTGCATAAAACCTGACCATTGCAGCTATCTCTGTATCTATTGCCTGGTTAATCTCAGGAGGTGTATTCGCCCGTACCCTATCTCCTCTTATGAGTTCGCTGTAATTGCTCACTTCCATAAAATTCCCCCTCTTAACAATCTTTTTTCAAATAATCAGACCTGAGTTGCTTTATCAGACCTGAGTATTCTTTCCTAAAAGGGGTAGAGGTACACGAATATAAAGTTAATCAGAAAAACTTAGTTTTAAGACTTGATTTTGTAAACGAAAAAGAAGTGAACACACTTTTTCCCCGTTTTTGTTTGTTTTCTAAGCTGTTGCAAGAAAAAATGAATTTTTACATATTAAGAAAGGGTTCTTTTTGGGAATCCTTACTTATCTCCTATTTCATAACTCGATTAGTCCATTAGGGTAATAAATTACCTCTGTTCCTTTAAAATATATGCCTCCAGGATGTCTGTATCCATTTGACCCACTCCAGTCAAAATTCAGCCAGTACTGAAGCTTCCCATCTTTAGGTTCTCTTCCTGAGTACCATATATTTTCAGCATAGTAATATCTGCCCTGTAAATACCTGAGGATTTCAGACGCAGTTTCCCTGTCGTCTCCGATGTAAAGTTCAGGATAGGCGTGTCCGTAGCTCTCGTTTGTTGCAGTAACGACTCTTGTATTGAACCCCATATTTTTTAAAAGGGCAGACATGACTATGGAATAGTCGTCACAGTCTCCTTTATAACCTTCTTTTATAGTCTGAGAGGCATCAAAGAAAAACTCGCCGTTTTTTTCATAACGATACTCCCAATGCTTGTTCACGTAATCAAAAACATCACAGGCATCTTTAATATTGTATCCTGAGGTCTTTCCAGTTATATTGAAAACTTCGGATGCGATTTTCTCATTTTCTGACCCAATACCTCTCTGGAGATTCACGGACAATAGCCTGTATTCCCTGGGATATACGACGTTTGTTTTTTCTTCATGATAAGTAGGAACCTCTGGTATTTCAGAAGACGTCGAATCGACCAGGTATACAGTGCTCTCATTCTTTTCGGTCTTATTCTGGTCTTCCAATCCTGTCTCATCATACAAAGGGTTATTCGTTCCGTTAGGTGTTAAATTCTGTAAATCCTTTGCCAGATCTTCGGAGTTTAGACCTGCAACAGGAATATTATCGGTAGCGTCAGGATATATACATCCGGAAGCAAATGCAAAAAGAAGAAGTATACTTAAAAATTTAAAATAGTTCATCCTGATCACTCTGTCGACTTCCTGGATACATATAATTGAAATAAAATACAGTGCAAAGAAGGTATTAATTTATAATGCAGATTTTGTAGCTATAAACCTGCAAAGTATAAATTTGTAAGCTATTTAATTTTTTGAAAAAGCCTTGAAGTATAAACTTCTAAATTATAATTTGTAAATAGCTTATAAGTCCGAACTTATGCGCTCAAGCTCTTTAAACTTAAAATGTTTGAGACTCTAGCATAAGGACTAATAACAAGTACTTCAACAGCGAAAACCGAAAAAGTTTATCTTTCTCTAAAAGTTTATCTTTCTCTTTTCCTTTTCAAAAATATCCCGCATTTACAGTAGTCCAATCCTTCGCAATATTTGCCTCCTTTCTGGAAATGTGGACATGAAGTACAGTATTTGCATTTAGTGTTTATTACAAAGGATAGTATATTCATTTTTACACCCTCCCCCTATAATAACTACATTATCCAAATATTTAAAGTGTAAAGTTGCTCTGATTTTTCTCTATCCCAAAAATGTTGCCTCACTTTTCAGGCCTTTAACAATTAAGTATCACTACAGTTATCTCCAAACTGGTTATCTTGCGGGTAGGAAAGCTCCTGCTACCCTTTTCACGGAGAGCATCACAGCTATCTTCAAGCTAGTATATCGATTCTCAAATATATATAATAAGAAAATAAATACAGTTTATAACGCAAATATTATTTTCAAGTCACATGGAATT
The DNA here is from genome assembly GCF_000969945.1 of Methanosarcina sp. Kolksee. NCBI lineage: Archaea > Methanobacteriati > Methanobacteriota > Methanomicrobia > Methanosarcinales > Methanosarcinaceae > Methanosarcina > Methanosarcina sp. Kolksee. The sequence continues at coordinate 3,855,090 of NZ_CP009524.1, read as the reverse complement.
CTGTAACACGGAAAACATAGCCTGTCGCATAGTTATTCTATCTGGATATTACAACCACGGAAAACACGGAAAGCACGGAAGAAACACGCCTTTACTACTGATTTCCGTGTCTTCCGTGCTTTCAGTGGTTTTCAAAAAATTCATTTCTGACATACTTTGGAATCGATGCACTAGTCGTCTTGCTGATAAATCCCAAAAACTTTAAGAAATTTAAAAAATAAACCGGCAGAGTCTCAAAAATCAAAAATATGTTTTTTATCCAGTTTCTTTTAGAATTCTTTTCATATATTTCCTCACCGCGTTCCAGGCAACCTTGTGGTCAGTCTCTTCTATTTTATTACCTGCTCATTTTTCGAAAGGTCTTTATATCCTTCCCAGGCGCTGTTGAACGTTTCCTAGAAATATCCTGTCCGTGCTCCGGCAGTTTTTCCCCACTCGTTTTCGGTAGTTCAGAATTAGTTTTATACGGTGTTTATCCCCCATTTAAATATAGGAAATTATTTTAAAAGGATTTTGTATAAAACCTGACTGTAGCTCACTTGTCTCTCATGTGTCTTTCACTCAAACAGCATAGACATATAATTACGAAAAACCAGAATATGTAAAACAGATATTGTACAATTAACTAAAATAAAATAAAATAAAATAAAATAAAAATATTATATTTAATATAAAGATTATAATGTTCTATTTTTTCCCATACTAAAGATTTATAAAATGCAATGAAAATAATACATTTCTTTCAGATTGTGTTTTGACCGGATACAATTTACTTGTTTTTACTGGTTTTTACCTGCAAGTTCATGCTAGCATATGGCCATTGAGGACTTATTGATGCTGTTATTCTCTCTGTTATTCCCTGAATTTATTTCAGTTATTTTAAAATATGGCAATCCTTTGATAGCCAGATGAGCCATAGCATCTTCAATATCCAGAGCAGGTTCCTTTATTTTGTCCGGGCTTGCTATGGCGTTGAGCAGCTCTGCAAGGGCAGGACTGTTCGAGCTCCACGTACCATCGCTCCGGGTTTCGGCTTTAAAAATTTGCCATTCGATTTTAACTGACATAGTGCTCCCCCTATCAAATGTGCATTGCCCATTTGGACTGTGCACTTAAAAAAACAAAAGCTATTAATTATCAAATTTAATTATTTTTATAAGCTTTTGCTTATAATGTTATATTACTCTTATATTGACCTTCTATATATAGCTCGACTTTCTAACTAAAAATCCAAACTATTGAGGTGGAATCGAAAGGCAGAAAGCATTTTCCCTTTTAAAAACTTCCAATTTTGCAGATTCAAAACTCAGTTTTAGTGAGCCTAAAACGTGTTTTAAAATTAAACTTGATCTCGCAAGTGAGACCTAACTTATGAATTTAACCGAAAAACGACAGCATTAGTCAAGCCTATCATAAATAAGCAATGTAGTTTATGATTCTGAAATATTGTCTTGAAAATCTTATAGAGTGAGGGTAGAATTGGTTTTGGGGCGAGTATATCTGTTAAATGGTTAAGACTTATATTTAAGCCGTAGTTTTTACTGTACTTAATTTTATGTTTTAAGCACTTAGATCTTATAGGTAAAGTACTATTTTTAAGGTCAACATGTACCTGAATTTCGGAAAAATTACTACCCAGGTTTCAATTTAATGTTACAAATTATCCAATTTTATAAGTTATTTGAATTTTAATATATAATTTCATCTAATAATTAGGCGTTGTTATTTTTCATTAATGAAAACTTGCCGTTATTTAAAATTAGAGTGATCTTGAAAATTGATAAATTGACATATAATATAGGAAATATGTTTTAGCAAAGCCGTATCTTAATCATTATCGACTTTCAAGTTTGGCACAAATAGTAAGAAAATTGATTGTAGAACGCACTCATGCAGGCTTAATAAAGGCACATCAGCAAGGATAATCCTATGGTCACAAGTCTAAAATGACTGTTAAATATGGAGTTATAAACTGAAGCTACAATACTTGATTTTGACACTTAATTGCATAAATATAGAGTTCGCCAAAAGTATCATATAGAAGGACGCGATATAGGTGTTTACCACATGTTGCAAAATAGTTGACCTCTTTTTCGAGGGTCATCTTTATAAATTTCTTTCTTAGTATCTGAAGATTCTCAAGAAAGAACTTAAAATTACAAAACATGGTGAGTATGAAAAATACAATAGTAGGGAACGAAATGAGGTGAATATATGTTAAAAAATCGGCTTATAATAGCAGGTTTAATGGCGTGTTTAATCCTGGCAGCGATTCCATCGGTTTTGAGTGCTGCTGATAATCAGGGAATAGTTCCGATAACCAGCAGTATGAAAACAGCCCCGACCTCAGTCCCAGTCTCAGTATCAGACTCCCCAGTCGATACAGCAGCTGTGACCAGCAACATAGCAACCAAGTACTGGCTTGAACTGAAGGCTTATCCTTCCTCCAACACCAGAGCTTTGTGGCTCTATGCAGGTAATGATTGGAGATATTTACCCAGTCCATCCGTAAATATTGAAACCTCTGTACAACAGGCATTTGCTAACCCTGACATCTTCCAGGTTAAGGTCTGGTACTGTGGAAACAAGATCGTCGGATTAGTAGTAAATACTAAATAATCCCATACATCCACCTTCCGCAGTAAAATCTCGTATTTCATAGATCTTCATGCTATCTGTTTTTAATTTAACGTACATTTTTTTAGACTTTTAGCAGGAGATAAAGCAACTATGTGGTGTATTCGAGACAAAAAACAATATCATTCAATTTTCACCAAATTTTATAAAATGTCCAAATTACTTGGATCTGTTCCAAAAATGTTATCATAATAGTATTGATTCTCAAAAAATACTGCAGAATGTGGGTTTAACGGTAGTGTGTCAATTTTTCTGTAAAATCATAAATTTCAATAGGGGATAATTTATGAAAAAGATAAATACAAAAATATTAACATTTATCGGAGTACTCTTTCTAATACTATTGATAAGTGATACAGTAAGCGCAGATCCTGGGACTGCCCAAGGTCTCAACAAACAAGTAACAATAACAGGGGCAATTACGCCAACTGTAACAGAAACAGGTAAAATTAGCTTATCTGTAGATGGACTTGGTACATTATCTGATACCGGGACCATTCAAGTACAAAAACCGCAAGGTGCAACAGTAAAAGAAGCATATTTAATAGCTGCTTCTACTGGTTTTGGTGGTGATACTCTTGTCGATGGAGATGTCAAAATCAACAATCAGGATGTTAGCTGGACAGATAAGACTCCCAGTGCTATTAGTTCTTATAGCTATTGGGCAGACGTAACATCTATCGTAAAACCAATTGTTGACTCGGCTCCGGCAGGGCTAGTTAATCTAGACATAACAGAGACGAAAACATATGACGATGATGGAGAAATTCTAGCAGTGATTTTTGATGACCCTAACCAGAAGACCGACAACACGATAGTATTACTCTTTGGAGCTCAAGCTACTGAAGGTGACACATTCAACATTAAAACGTCTCAACCTATCGATTTAACCGATCCAAAACTGGCTATTGACATGGGTCTTGGAATTTCATATGGTTACCAGGAATATGGAGGGGATCAGTACAGCTTAATTGATGTTAATAATAAGCGTCTGACAACCTCTGCTGGTGGGGAAGATGACGGAGACCATGGAAATGGTGCACTTCTGACGGTAGGGGGTATAGGTGACAGTAATAATAACCCCTCCGATCCTAATGCAACACCTACAGACCCACGCTCAGATGATGAACTGTACAACCTCCTCCCATTTGTCTCTCAAGGTGATACAAAAATCTCTGTTTATACACAAAACCCCTCTACGGATGATAATATTTTCTTTGGATATTTTGACTTTAAGTCTACCGGAGCAGTAGTTGGAGAAGGAATTGTTCTCTCACCATTGAGTGCTACTACCTACGTGGGAGCTACGCACAAACTTACCGCAACAGTCCAGGACAACTCTGGAAATCCTGTTATAGGGACGACCGTGACATTTGAGATAACTGACGGCCCAAATAAAGGGAAAAGCAGTACAGCAACAACAGATGCAAACGGTACAGCAACATTTTCATACACTGGAAAGACTGCAGGTACTGATACTATTGTAGCAAGCTTTATAAACAGCCAAGAAAGTAAAATAACTTCTAACGAGGTAACAAATACTTGGATAAGTACCCTTCCTGTAGCAAGCTTTTCTGCGAAACCTACCTCAGGAAAAGCACCAATAAATGTCGCCTTTACTGACACCAGCAAAGGAAAACCTACTAAATGGAAATGGACTTTTGGAGACGGAGCAACTTCAACCAAACAGAATCCAATCCATAAGTATTCCAAAGCAGGTAATTATACAGTGGCTTTAACAGCAGCAAATGCCGCCGGCAGTAGCACGGTAACAAAGAAAAATTACATAATAGTATTCTCAAAACCTGCGGCTTCACTCTCTGCATCTCCTACCTCAGGAAAAGCACCATTAACAGTTGCCTTTACTGACAAGAGTTCAGGAAACCCCACTAAATGGAAATGGAGTTTTGGAGATGGAGCAACTTCAAGAGAAAGGAATCCAAAGCATCAGTATTTACAGGAAGGAAACTATAAGATTACACTTACTGTAAGCAATGCTGCAGGCAGCAGTACTATAACGAAGACAAATTTCATAAAAGTGACAACAAATACAAGACCGGGAATATACTCTCAAGAATGAATAAAACCCTGAATTGAAAAACAAGAGACTTTTTAATATCTTCTGGAACCTTCAAAATTTAACATTGATTCCGATGACAGTTGACTGCCATCTTTCAAAAAACCAGAAAATAATAAAAAGTCTCAAAAGACTCTTATTTCAACTGAAACTTCTATTTTGTTATCAAAACAATTTCGTCGGTTTATTTCACCTTATGCGACGATATGAACGGAATTCATTTAACTCAAAACTGCTTGTTTGATTTATCTGAGTTTATTACGACCTTTTTTCCCTGAGACTTGCATATATTCTATGGGCGTGCTTTTTAACCAGATAATTAAAACTTTCTTTTGAGATCGGTTTTGATTTCTTGACTATCACTATAGGTTTCTTAGAATGTCTGGCAATCCTCTGTGATAGATTCCCAAGTAAAGAAATCTTAAATCTTTCACTTGAGTCGCCAATGATTATCAGGTCGTTGTTGTTTGAGGCCTCCAGTAGAGCATCTTCTATGGAATATTTCTCCAGTATTTTATAATTAACAGGTATGGAAGTTATTTTCTCAACGAGGCTCTCGAGTTCATCAGTAATTTTCTGCCTGTTTTCCTGAACTTCATCCGGGCTAATGATACTGATAACTTCCATTCCAGCGCCTGTGTTTACAGCCAGTTTTTCTGCGAGATAGAGGCCATAGACCGAGTTTTCTTTACCATTATACCCTACTAGGATTTTGTTGATGCTGTCAGGCAGATGCCCCTTTAATAACGCGATCGGCCTTTTTGAGGACAGGAGAACCTGGTTTGTAACACCATGTGAGTACTCGAATCTCTTTGGCTCGTGCCATCCCATAATAATCATATCTGCATGCTCAATTTCAGCCTGCTCCAGAATTGAGTTTGATATGCTGTGGTCAAACGCAGCAATATATTCTCTTTTATGCCCGAGAATTGCAGGATAACTCTCGAATTCTTCTTTGAAATGGCAGTCCATTGCTATTTTTTTCTCATGGTAGGCTTCCTGAGCTAATTTTAAGTTTGTTTGATCCGGAACCTCGATAACATGGAGACAAATTATCTCGCTTCCCATAAAATCTGCCAGTTTCAAAAGAGCACTTTCATGTTTCGGGTTGGAGATCGGCACGAGAACTTTAACCAGAGGAACAGGTTTTATTTCCTTCTTTTCGACAGTATTCTCCAGCAGGTCGAATAAGTTGTACTCTGGAATAGCTTTACCCCTTCCATAGAATGAGTACCAGCCAATTCCAGCAAAAATCATCATTACGGTGAAAAGAAGAGGTAACCCACCAAGCAGGGGAAGCAGTACTATGCTCCCAACTATCCCGAAGATTTGTGTATAGGGGAAAAACGGGTCGCGAAAAGTGGGTTCGTATCCTGGCAGGTTTCTTTTTCTGAGGATTATCACTGCCATATTTAACAGGATAAATATCAAAATATTAAAAGCTCCACCCAGTCTTGCGAGCTCCTCTATGTCGAACAGGAATAAAAGCAAGACCATTAATATTCCTGTTACAAGTATAGCGTTATGGGGAGTTTCAAATTTTTGATGGATAAGGACAAACCATTCAGGCATAAGTGCATCCCTGCTCATGGCAAAAGGAAACCTGGAAGACGATAATATAGCGCCGTTGGCTGTGGAAAGTGTAGCAAGCAGCGCACCCAGGGCTATTGCTATTCTCCCGGATTCTCCTGCTATCAGACCTGCAATATCGGCCAGGGGAGTAATCGATTTCTCGGCTCCTTGAAGGTTAGGGAACCCTACAACTACAGCCATTATGCCAACGTAGAAGATGGTTACTACAACGGCTGAAGCAATAAATGCCAGGGGCAGGTTCTTTGATGGGTTTTTTACTTCCTCGGATACTGCAGCAGCTTCTGCGAGCCCGAGATAGGATATAAAAATAACTCCTGCTGTCGTGATTATCGAGGTTATACCATGAGATGTTGCAGGTGAAAAGTTAGCTGGATTAACCATAAAAGATACTCGGGCTATGAAGATAGCCAGAATTACCAGCAAAAAGACCACAATAAAGTTCTGCAGTGAACCGCTACTTTTTGCCCCACGGTAGTTAATCACTAACAAGATCATGCCGGTTGCAGCTGCTACGACATATATGGGCAAGGGATAGAAGATCCGAGCGTATTCTGCAAGCCCGATGAGTGCAAATGTGCCTTTGAAGATTAAGGCCAGCCAGGAACCAAGGCCGATTACTGCACCAAGCGCAGCTCCCATCGTCCTGCTGATATAGTAGTAGCTGCCGCCTGCCAGAGGCATGCCGGTTGCCAGTTCTGACATGCTGATGGCTGTGGCTATTGAAATAAGCCCACCAAGCAAAAAAGAGATTATTGCTCCAGAACCTGCATCTGCTAACGCAATTCCTGGAAGAACGAATATCCCGGCTCCAATCATAGTGCCGGTGCCGATTGCAAAAGTTGAGAAAAAGCCAAGGCTACATCCCAACCTTTCAGTCGTTTCAACTGGTGCCATTTTTTTACTCCGTATGTCACAGGGATTTCAAAACGGTAAATCCATCTTATTTAAATCTTTGTATTAACTTTACTTTGACAATACTGAACGTACATTTCACATCATACGTCAGGCATGCAGCAGGTTTTTCAATCCTGTTGCACTGGATCTGCCTTTTGAATGGAATAACTTCAAAGCAAGTGATTTCTTCTGCAGTACGGCTCCAATGTCTTTTTAGTTGAACGGCTCCAATGTCTTTTTAGCTAAACGGCTTCAATGTATTTTTGGCTAAACGGCTTCAATGTGTCTTCTTAATTAAGCTTTCTTTTTGATTATTTTAAAAAACAATGTATCCTGCTCTTGATTAAGGTATTTCAATTCATATTTTAGTGAATTTTGTTTTCGAATAGTACATATATCTATCCGTCGGGAGGTATATTTCTTAGCCTGCGGTTAGCATTTGCTAAAAGTGGTATTAAAAGGAATAAGGGAATAAAGAGAACAGTATAGGAAAATCTGGAAATTAATAGGTAAGTGTTTCAGTTTCTGTTCAGAGAGTTCTATCTGTGAGTATATTAACTAAAAAGACTTTTGAATTGCAGCAACCCCAGGCAGAGAAACGGATAATGAGAGTTTGTTAACATCGGTGCAGTATGATAAAGTGAATATCAAAAAGTTAAAACACATTGATTTATACATAACATTGATCTATATATAGTATTGATTTTATACATAGGATCGATTTATAATAGCGTTTACATAACCAATATTATTGAATTAAGGGGTTAATGCATAGTTATTGGGCGATATAATGCAAAGTAATGATCTTATTAAAGAGCAGATACTACAGTTAAAAATCGAGATCGCGCAATTAGAAGCCGAGATTAACAAATTACAGATTACGATAAACGAAAAAAAATACGCTTTGAATAGATTATCTGAACTATTAGAGATACGAGGAGTAGCCTTAAACGACAATAAATAAATATATAAATAATGTTTACTACTAATAAACAGGATTCTTATGTTTTAACCCTACTTATACGAAATTTTCCCTAAACTCTAAAACGAATTTAACATGAAAATGCAGCCATCCGCAAGTATTTTCATTGGTTGTATATATTATTCAAAGAATATCATGTTTGTTTTCTGGATTTTTCAACTCTTTCATTTATTTCATCCAAATGGCATTTGGTATATGCAGTTTTTCAAAGATAACTGTGTCTAAAAGGAGATTAAATCTGTACTGTATCTTCCAATTTTTTTATTTACTGCCATATTGGACTTTATCTTTCTTCCCCTGTTATATTTATTAATTTTAGCTGTATCATACATTGCATCATCTGTTACTTTGGAAGGCTTATTAACAGGCATTCCTATAGGTCTCTTTATATTGAAATTTTTAAGAATGCTTTCTTGAACTAAAATGGAAAGTGTGATGTATTAAAAGAATCAAATTATTATTCAACTATTACTTATATGAAATATTCAATCTAAATCAAGTTATTATTCTACTATTATTCACTTATAAAATATCCAAACTAAATCAAATTGTTAGTCTACTATTATTCACTTATAATATATCCAAACTAAATCAAATTGTTAGTCCACTAACTTAGTCCACTAATTTAACCCACTAATTTAACCCACTAATTGTTAGTCCACTAATTTAGTCCACTAATTTAGTCCACTAATTTAACCCACTAATTTAACCCACTAATTTAGTCCACTAATTTAGTCCACTAATTTAGTCCACTAATTGTTAGTCCACTAATTGTTAGTCCACTAATTGTTAGTCCACTAATTTAGTCCACTAATTATTTAGTCTAACTAATTGTTAGTCCACTAATTGTTAGTCCACTAGTGTCAAGAAAACTTAGTTATTGATCATCTAGTAAACTTTGAATCGTTGTAAACTGATGAGAAGGTACCAAGGATTATGCCCAATAATTAACTTGCCATGACACCAGTACTTATTATGAAAAATAATCATATAAACTGTTAATCGCTTGTGTTAATAAATTGCTTTGTGGAGAACGGAGTATGCTGGATGAGTTAATCTCTACTTATAACCGTACTAACTACGATTTCAGGAATTATGCATTTCCTGGGGATAAATTATCAGATCTATTCAATGAGTGGATTGATTATTATCGCATGAAATATGCAATTGCAAAAATGATCCGTCCAACGTCTATACTGGAAATCGGGGTCCGGTACGGTTATAGTGCGATAACTTTTCTTAAGGCTTCAGAAAATGCAACTTATTTGGGGATAGACAACGATTCGGAAACTTTTGGAGAAAACAAAGGGGAAGGTAACTGGGCCAAAAGAATCACACAAAATTACAAGGCAGAATTTTTGCTGGCCAATAGTCAGTCAATGACTACATTACCTGGAGATTTCTATGACCTTATTCATATTGATGATCATCAGGACGGAGACGGTATATTCCATGATTTAAAACTTGCACTGGAAAAAAGTAAATGGATTCTTGTTGACGGTTATTTCAAATCTGATGAACATTTATTGAGTGCAACGTATTTTCTAAATAAATATAAAGACTTTATCGAATTTGCTGTAACAATACCTTCCTATGCAGGTGAACTGCTGATTAAAACCAAAAGCTCGGCTAAGCATATGTTTGTAGACGGCCTGAGCAAGGAAAATTCAAATTTAGAAGATATTATTGATTCTTATAAAAGGTATAAGGGCAGAGAATTTGAAGATTCTCGTTTAATTTCCATATCCTGTCTTGCTAATCCGAATAAAGACATGAATATACTGGAGGTGGGTTGTGGTCGAGGGGAGATCTCCTATACCTTATCAAAATCCGGAGCTCATGTGACCGGAATTGACGATTCTTCTTCAGCGATTAAGACAGCTAAAGCCAAATATTTAGCCAATACCTCGATGAAGAATCTGGAATTTATTCAAGACAATTTTTTAAATCATAAGTTTAATAAAAAATATGATAGAATTATTGCAACAGATCTGATTGAGCGCGTTCCAAAAGATAAACTTGAATTAGTTATTCTAAAAATCGCAGAACTCCTTAAAGAAGACGGTTTATTTATTACATATATTTATCCCAATAAGTTGTACTACCAATATACTTACGAGGAAAAGCGAAAAATCGCAAAGTCAATCGGACTTTATATTCCTGAAAATCCCAGGACGTTTTATGAAGATCTGAGACATATCAATGAGCAAACTCCTCAAAGCCTGTTCCTTAATTTAAATAAATATTTTTCACATATACTTACATGGGTAAACGATTCTCAAGATTTAGCAGGCTCGCTCACTCACTCTTTTAGTTCGGAAGAGTACAATAATGCCAGAACTATCCTTGCTGTAAGCTCTTTTGAAGATCTGGACAGGGACAGGATTGTTCAATTATTATCTCCCAGAAAACTTGACCGCAATGGAGTAAATATAGAAGCTCTGTCGGAAAAAGATTCAATTAATACTTTTTCAAATAAAAAATTCAAGTTGCATATAACTCTTAAGAATAACGGAAAAGAGCGGCTTGTATCTCTACCTCCTTGTCCTGTGAATATCTCGTATCACTGGCTGAAAACTGACGGTACATATGAAGTTTTTGACGGACTCAGGACTGAAATACTGCCTGCTTTAAATCCTAATGAACAGCGGGATCTTCAAGTAGATATCGTCGCTCCTCAAGAGCATGGGGAATATAAGTTGCAAATTGACCTCGTGCAAGAAGGCTGTTTCTGGCTTCAGGGAATTACTAATAAGCCTTTACTTAACATTAGTGCAAAAGTTGAGCAAAACCCGGATGAATGCAGGTCAGAGGAATCAAAAGTGAATACGTTCGAGATTAAAGACGATGAAATAAATGTTGAAGAGATTATGGAAAAAATTCGTGAGAACATAAGGGAAAGAAAAGAAAAAGACGATCCAAAAAATATCGAAGAAGTAGAACATGTATTTTCAGAGGCCTCCTCAAATGTAAGATGTCCCCAGGAATCCGAAGTAATTAATTCGGATTATGATATTCGTAACGACAACTATTCTATCAGTTCTCATCGTCCATTTTTTGGCACATTTTTGATAAAAGGTCGAAAATTAGTGCACGGAGAAATCAGACGTTATGTCGATCCCGTATTCCAGAAGCAAAGCCAACTTAATTATAACCTTGCCGGAGTTCTCAGTGATGCAAAGGAAACAGCAGACTCCTGCTCTAATAAAGTAGAAAAGTTAAAATTAGAAATTGAACAACTTGAGGACGAAAACAAACTACTAAAATCCAAAGTTGAGCAATTAAGCAGTGAAACTGAAAAGTTAAAATCTGAAGTTGTCGACAGTATAAAGAAAGAAGTCGAATCTATAGTTTCTACTGTTAATCTGGACCTTGAAAACAAAGCCTGGCTTAACAGAGTACTTGAGTCCAAAATACAGAAAGGACTCGGAAACCAGGAAACAGATACCTCTGGAAAGGCTAACACCCAGACAAATGCCCCTGGAAAGACTAATGCCCAGATTAATTCTTCTGGAAGAACTAATGCTCAGAATAATTCCTTCGGAAAGGCTAACGCTCAGAATAATTCATCCGGAAAGGCTAACACCCAGATTACTGCCTCTGGAAACACTAATACTCAGGTTACTGCCTCTGGAAACACTAATACTCAGGTTACTGCCTCTGGAAACACTGACCCTCAGCTTAACTATTATGTGTTTGAAGAAAGGTTCCGCGGTTCGAGAGAAAATATTCTGCAGCATCATAAAAACTTTATAGGCTATTTTGAGAATTGCACCAATGTGCTTGATATTGGGTGTGGGCGGGGAGAGTTTCTGGAACTGGCAAAACAGCAAAACATCAATGCTAGAGGAATTGATGTCGATGAGGATATGATAAACTTCTGTAAATCTAAGGGTCTAAATGTTGAACTAAAAGATGCCATAAAAGCTCTTGAAGAAATCAAGGATAAAAGTCTCGATGGAATTTTCATAAGTCAGGTGGTTGAACACCTCAATCCCAGGTATCTTGTTAATATGTTGAACCTTTGCAATAAAAAAATGAAATACGGTTTTTACATAATTCTCGAGACCGTTAACCCCCTCTCCTTGTTCTCTTTCGCAAACTTTTATGTAGACCTCTCCCACGTAAAACCTGTGCATCCGGAAACTCTAAAATTTTTGGTTAGTACCGCAGGTTTCCGTGATATCGAAACGAAATTTTCATCCCCTATACCTCCTGATATGAAATTGAAAAAGCTTCCGAATCTCGAGGACACGGACCAGAATAAATCAATGATTGAGATCTCTAACCAGAACATAGACATGATAAACGAAGCCTTATATGGGGCCCAGGATTATGCAATAATCGGGAAAAAATGAACACTGCTAAACTAAAGATTTAGCGTTTTCTCACTCATAGACGACAATTGGCATCTCCATGAACGTGAACGAGAATCAGAATGAGCTTAAGCTCGTCTTGATAGAAGCGGAGAGATCATTATCCCGGAAAAGTTTAAAAAAGAGATACTTGATGGGTTTTGTTCAGAAACAGGATAAATATGATGCATTTGCTGCTACAAGTCTTCTTTGTCAACCTTCAGTAAATGAAAGTTTTTCAATAGTGATCCTCGAATTGTGGTTATATCTTATCCCATTTCTGGTTCATTAGGATGCACTGTAACGGCAGTGTAGCGAAAGTTCAAAAGTATTAAATTAGATATGGATTGTATTTTGAGAATTATGAGGAATTTGAAGGATGCATTAATTATTACTTACAGAACCCTCATTTAAGAAGAAAAATGTCTATAAATGGGAAGAAATATGTAGATGTGGATTTTAACTGGGACCGGATTGTTGAAAAATATGTACGGTTTCTTGAAGAGGCTTGAATATGGAAATTCATCAAATATTGCCAACCTTTAGTCCTGGTGATGCAATAGGCAATGAGGTTATTGAGATTAACAAAACTCTTAGAAAATGGGGTTATAACTCAAATATATACGCTGAAAATATTCACCCCGAAATGGATGCTAAAAGACATCTTGAATATAACAAAGTCTCTTCAAAAGACAACGTGTTAATATTTCATTTCTCAATAGGCTCCAATGTATCTCATTATGTAAGAACGTTGCCAGACAAGAAAATAATAAGGTTTCATGGGATTGTGCCCGAAAAATATCTTTATGGAATAAATAATTACATCCAGTATTTACTGGCATGGGGAAGAGAAGAGCTCAATTTATACCCAGAGATAACAAACCTGGCACTGGCAAATTCTCGATATACCCAGCTAGAGTTGAATAGCCTGGGATTTAAAAATACTGAGATTTTTCCACTTTTACTGGACCTCAATATTTACAATAAGAGTCCGAATAAAAGTATCTTGTCGAGATTTGATGATGATTACGTGAATCTTCTTTTTGTTGGAAGAATTATTCCTCAAAAGAATCAGCATCTTATTCTCAAAATTTTCTCATATTATAAGCTTATAAATCCAAAATCGCGTTTGTTTTTGATAGGGAATTATGAAGGTTGCGAAAGTTATCTTGATCAATTGCAGGAGATCATTCGGAAGCTGAAGTTAAAAGACGTTTATATTCCTGGAAAAGTCTCAATGGATGATCTAATTTCTTACTATAAACTGGCTGATGTGTTCCTGTGCGTGAGCGAATGGGAAACCTTTTGTGTTCCTCTTGTTGAGAGCATGTACTTTGACACGCCTATTCTTGCTTATAATTGTACTGCAATCCCGGATACTCTCGGAAACTCGGGAATTCTGATTAACAAACTTAAAAGTGATGAGATTGCAGAAATGATTAATCTTGTAGTACAGGATGAAGTTTTCAGAAATAAAATCATCCGGAAACAAAGAGAAAGACTAAAATATTTTGAAAGACCGACTATGGAAAATTTACTAAAAGAGTATATTCAAAAGGTGATCGAATGAAAATCGCCTTAGTCGTCCAGCGATATGGCCTGGAAGTTAACGGAGGTGCCGAATTCCACTGCAGGCTCGTTGCTGAACATTTATCAAAATACTTTAAGGTAGAAGTGTTAACTACCTGTGCGGTAGATTACACAACCTGGAAGAATGAATACCCTGCAGGGATCGAAACCTTAAATGGAGTGCGGGTCAGGAGATTTCGTGTTGATTATGAAAGAGATTTACTGGCATTTAATAAATTCTCGGAGAAAATTTTTGGGGATACTCACACCTACGAAGATGAAATTAAATGGATGAAAATGCAGGGCCCGTACTCAACCCATCTTTTAAATTATATAAAAAATGCTAAAGATGATTATACTTGCTTTATCTTTTTTACCTATCTTTACTGTACTACCTTTTTCGGCCTCCCACAGGTGAAAGAAAAAGCTCTGCTTGTTCCTACGGCACATGACGAACCTCCGATCTATTTGTCGATATTTGATTCGCTCTTCAAATCCCCCAGCCGGTTTATTTTTAATACCGAAGAAGAGAAGAATTTTGTCACTTCAAAATTCAGAGTTTCTAATATACCTTCTGATGTTGTGGGTGTAGGTATAGATATTCCGGATAGAACTACTGCAGCTTTGTTTGCCCGAAAATATAACCTGGATAATTTCATTATCTTTGTCGGCAGAGTAGACGAGTCTAAAGGTTGCCATGAACTATTTGAGTATTTTCTTCGATATAATAAGGAAAAGAAATCTTCTGTTAAACTCGTATTGCTGGGAAAACAAACTATGGAGATCCCTCAAAACCCTGATATTCTTTCCTTAGGTTTTGTCTCTGAGCAGGACAAGTTTGAAGGAATCAAAGCGGCAAAACTGTTAGTAATGCCCTCAAAGTACGAAAGTTTGTCCATGGTCCTGCTGGAATCCTGGCTCTGTAAAACTCCTGTACTTGTAAATGGGAAGTGTGACGTGTTAAAAGGTCAATGTATCAGAGGCAATGCCGGCCTGTACTATGAAAACTATGAGGAATTTAAGGCGTGCCTGGACATTCTCCTGGCAAGTGATGATATGAGGAATGCTATGGGTAAAAATGGGATGGAGTTCGTTTTGCAAAATTACTCATGGGAAAATATAGAAAATGAGTATATTTCAATATTGCAGAAAATTGATGATGAAAATTGATCAATTTATATTTAGCATGAAAATGCTGCCATCCGCAAGCATTTTCATTGGTTGTGCATGTTATTCAAAGAATATCATGTGCGTTTAGCATGAAGATGCTGCCATCTGCAAGCATTTTCATCGGTTGTGCATGTTATTCAAAGAGTATCATGTTTGTTTTTCGGGGAAAGCTTGATAACATCCTTTGTCCCTGATCCCACCCCCGTATAACTGGAATCCATCGGTTTCAAGCAAAAAATGAAATTTCAACTCGGATTGTAGAACAAAAATATCCCAAATATTAGCTGTTTAGTAGGCAACCAACAATTTTAGAAGAATCTGAAATTCGGAAAGATCCAATAATCAGACTCATAAATTTATTCGTATCTTCTCCATTCCCTATGGATAAGATGAGTTTCAATCAAGACCGCATCTTGTAATGTCAATCCATTTTCATATGCTATGGCATAAAGTTCTGTATATTTTAGAGACTTTTCATTATTTTCTGGTTTTTGAATGATGGCTGTCAACTGCCAGTAGAATCACTATCAAATTGAGGATCTCAGAAGATATTAAAAAGTCTCTATAATTGAGAAAATGTTCATGAGAATTTTTCCTTTCGCTTATTCAAAAGAAATTTAGTTTGTCTCGGCACTGGAACTATTTGCATTAATCAAAAACACCAATGAGAACTTGCTAATTCAGCAGAAAATTACGCTTTTTCTATTAAATAAGTTATACCATTAAGGTCTACAAAAGATTCGAAAGCACTGTTAGACAAAATAGAAGAGTATAACAAATAAAAAGAAAATAAAATTTTATAAGTATTAAAAGTTATGGAATAATAAAATTAAATATGTTTGGGAAGTAAAAAAGTAAAAAAGATCATAATTATAAGAGCCTCAAATTATAAAAAAAGCATATTTTGAAGAAATAATGAGCTTATAAAAAGAATACAAATCGTAAAACAATAGTAAACAAAATATAAAAAAGAAAGAAAAATGAGGAGAAGTTAAAGCTACTGCTTCAGCCTCTCAGGCTGTAACATCTTTTCTAAGGATGTAAGCAACCATCTCAGGATTAAGTTTGCTTTCTCTTGAGACCTTTTCCTCGATGGCTTCAGTAGATTTACCTTCAGTTTTCAGCTCTCTGATTTCCTCAATTATTGATGAAGGAATACGATAATACTCGTTTATGTCCTTCCTGTGGCCCCAGACATCGCCTTCGATAAGCTGGATACGCTGCATTTCAAGGAACATTTCTATGGATTTTGAGACTGTACGCCTGTAAGATTTAGGAAGCTGTATAACTTCAATCTTTGGACAGTTCTCAACCAATGAAAAAATATCCTTGTTTGAAGGCCTAAAAGCCAGATGTACTATTCTCTCATTTGGATTCAGTGTAAAGATTTCTTCTCTTGAACTCACAACCCTTATTTTCAAAGTTTAACCTCCAGATGTATCTATTTTTTCACTTGATAGTAAAAAATTCTTCATTAAATATTTTTCTATAATTACTGAACTCATTTAAAAGATATTTTTATTTGTGTTTTATCAGGCGTTTTTGCAAAAACTCCATCTAAATAATAAAAATCAATATGTGTAACAGTGTTTTTAGAAAAACTTAAAGAAATATTTGAGAGATTTTGTGGCTGCGTCAAGAACAAAATCCATAAAAAATCCATAATTTTGTTGGAGATAATTTCATTTTCGTCAGGTCAGGGCAATTTTAATATATTTTAGATGTTACAAAATTAAATTAATCCAGGTTCCCGGCAAAATCACACAACTTTTATAAAATGCCATGTTCAATATACTTCAGATATCATTTGAAGAGGCTCATGCATGGAAGATCCTGTTATCTCAAAAATAAAGAGTCAATTCGATAAGAAAGGAAATCCGGCAAAGATTCCGCTGATGAGCGGGAAAAAATTCTTTGAAGCCCGATCCGAAATGGATGGAGTCTATGTTGACAACCTGAAAAAAGAACCATTTCTCCCCTGGGAAATCTTTACCGAAGCTGTCAATTGTATAAAGGAAAATGGCGGGAAAGTAAAGAAAGGAAACGCAACAAACTCAAGGTTGGGGGATCAAAATCTTGGTCTTGATACCCTGGAAGGTTACATTGCCAGTAAAGTTTACGGCTGCAGGATGGGCGATCCCGTACTTAAGAGAACTGTCCCTGTAGCTTCCATCCTTGCCTGGGCTGAAATTTGTGAAAACACCCGGGGACAGATAGGGCTCCTTTCCGAGGAAAAAGGGTATACTTCTGAGAGTGAAAATGAAATGTCTCCAGCTTTTATTGTAGAAGAGGACAAAGAGAACTCAGAAATAAATACTGTTTATACTCAGCCTGACAGCAAGCCGATAGAAACGAGAGACCTGAAAGCCGAATTTAAGGAAAAAAGCCAGAAAATAAAAGAACTTGACGAACAGGTTATAGACAGGGAAGAAGAAATCGGCAGTCTGAGAACAGAAATTGAAGCACGTGAAAAACTTCTCCTTGAGAAGGATTCGGAACTGCAAGCCCTTCAGGAAAAGTTTACGGAAAAAAGTGAAGACGAAAAACACCTTGAGTCCAGAATTACAGAAAAAGAAGATGAGATTGAAGGTCTTACTAAGGAACTCAGGGAAAAAGTAGAAAACGTAAAGATCCTTACAGAGAAACTTTCAGCGAAAGAAAGAGAGATTGAAAAACTCGAGGAAAGCATTTCCATAAAAGATAAAGATCTTAAGACCCTGGCTGAAGAGGTTATTACAAGGGTTGAAGAGATGAAAAAAATTGAAGAGAAACTTACCTTGAAAGAAAGAAAAATAAGCACTATGGAAACTATGCTTACAACAGCAGAAGAAAAAGTAAAAAAACTTGAGAAACAGCTCTCGGCCTTTGAAGGAGAAGAAAAACTGGCAATTCAGCTCAGAGAAAAAGAAGAGTTTATAAAACAGTTAAAAGGAACCCTTGCAAGTAAAGAAGAAGCTTTTTCGAGGGTTAGTGAGGAAAACCGGAAATATAAAATGCAGCAAAAACTAGCATCCGAGGGGTTAAGGCAGATAGACGAACAAAAAGCCTCAAAAAAGTGGTGGAAACGCCTGTAAACCCACTGAAGAAAAGCCAGAATTCTTCTATTTAAACTTTGTTCATTCGCGGCCGCTCAGGGCCTGATGTCAGAAAAGAGCTGTGAAGTAAGTGAAGAATCATATCAGGGCTAATTTTTCTTATATGTGTAATCTCACATATTATTTCTTCTTCAGATCTTCCCTGGACTTTAAGTTCATTTATTTTTTCAAGCACGTAAGCGGGTATTACAAAGTAATTGTTAAGATCATGCCAGTGCCCGCTGACATCCCCTTTTACCAGATGAATACCTGAAGAAGAAAGATACATCTTGATAAATTTAGAGAGTCCTTCGTAGGAAGACGCGGGAAGCTGAAGTAACTCAATCTCAGGACATGCCTTAACCAGACTGAAAAGGTCTCGGTCCGAAGGTCTAAAAGCAAGATGTACTGCCTTCTCCTCGGCTTCCAGGCTGGAAATCTCATCCCTGTTTGTTACAACTCTGATGCGTACACTACCTAGCCCCATTTATGCTCCCTTTTCTACTAAGTATGTATCATTTATTTAATTTTGTATTTTAGTCTTTCTAATCAAATTTCCGTACAATTGTATTATGAATACTCAAATTTTTCGAAAAAAAAGTAAATGCGTAAGAGAATGCCGAAATCTTACTAAATCCCATCGTTTAAGAGAAGATATAATCATATTTTATAAGAAATAGCCTGCCCGACGGACAGAAAAGTTTTTAAAATTTATTCTCAGGATTTATGCTCAACCCTGCCGCAAGAGCTTGCCCGAATGAGATGCATCCGTCTCCACAGGGAACCTGGCGGTGAGCCAGGAATTCAAAACCTGCTTCTGTAACAGTTCTTGCAATGCACGAAGTGATATGATTGTTATAGGCAACTCCTCCACTAAAGCCTATCTTCTCAAGCCCTCTTTTTGCGGCAAGAGATATGGCAAGTTCCGAAATTCCCTTTGCAAGGTTTTCCTCAACCGCAAAAGCAAGATCAGCAGGGGAATACTTTCCGGAAAGTTCATATACTCCCAGAAGAAGCTCGGTGGTGTCAAGCAGAGGAACTCCGGAGAATTGATCTTTCCTGAATATTATGGGAAGATCTACGAAATGGGTACTCTTTGTTGCGGCAGATTCGAGTTTCATTGATGGCTCCCCGTCATAGGTTCTCATCTTGCAGATCCCGAGCAGGGCAGCTGCTGCATCCAGTACTCGTCCTGTGCTGCTGCTTTGAGCAATATTTATCCCGGTTTCAAGCTGTTTCATCACAGTTGAAAACTCCATAGCTCCTTTCGGAAAAGAAAGGGGAAGTTTTTCCAATTCTGCTCTCCCAAGCTTCTCAAAAAGAATCCCCAGAACCATTCTTGAAGGTATCCTCGAGGCAAGGTCTCCACCTGGCATTGGTTGAGGGAGTAAGTGCCCAATACGTTCGTATCCAAAGTAAGAGGATTCAAAGAGTTCCCCTCCCCATACTGTACCGTCAGTGCCATATCCTACGCCGTCAAGCGCGATTCCGAGAATTCGGGAATCCAGGGGAAGAGAGTTATCAGCCATAAGCGCTAACATGTGAGCGTGGTGATGCTGAACCTGAAGAGTGTCCTCCCCTCCCATCTTTAGCGCGAAACGTGTTGTGTTAAATGCAGGATGAAGGTCACAGCCCCAGTAAAGGGGCTCGATTCCGGTAAGTTGGATCAGATGCCTGACAACTTCGGAGTGGTACCTGAAGGTTTCTACATGACTGGTATTTCCTATATACTGAGAAACATAGGCAAGTTTTCCTTTTGCTACAGTAACCGTAGAATTCATTTCAGCCCCCACGCCTACAGAAGCCTGGATTTCGAAAGGCAATTCTACGGGCTCAGGCACAAAACCACGGGAACGGCGAATAAAGGCCGCCCTTTCATTTACAACCCTGATAACCGTATCATCATTCCGGTTTGCGATAACCCTGTTGTGCAGCAGATAATAATCGACAATCCCTTTAAGTTTCTCAAGCGCCTCTTTATTCTCAACGACCATGGGCCTTCCTGGAAGGTTTGCCGAGGTCATAACGTATACTGCATCAGGCACGAGATCAAAAAGCAGATTCTGAGTGCCTGTATAGGGAAGCATAACCCCTATATTGTGCAGGCCAGAAGTAACTGATTCTGCCAGGTTTGATTCCTTTGACCTGGGGAGCACGGTAATAGGCCGGCGGTAAGAAGTTAAATATTCCCTGCCTGCACCTTCAAGTTCTGCAAAGGTTTCCGTAACTGCAGCAGTTTTTGCCATGACCGCAAAAGGTTGTTCCGGGCGCCTTAACCGCCTCCTAAGCTCGTTTACAGGCTCCTCCTTTCTCGCATTGCAGGCTATATGAAAACCCCCAAATCCTTTTACAGCAAGAATTGAGCCCTGTTGAAGGAGATCCGAAGCATGTGCAATTGCTTCATAACCTTTTACCAGGACATTTCCTTCGGAGTCCGAAAGCCAGATTTCTGGCCCGCATTTTGGGCAGCAGACAGGCTGGGCATGATATCTCCGGTTGAGAGGGTCGATATATTCGGTTTCACATTCCGGGCAAAGAGGAAAATCTACCATCGTGGTATTTTCCCGGTCATAAGGAAGGGTTCGGACGGTTGTATATCTGGGCCCGCAGTTTGTGCAGACTGTAAAAGGATAATGGAAATACCTGGAAGAAGGATCAAACATCTCAGACCTGCACTGTTCGCAAATAGCCGTATCAGGAGGAATTATGGAATTTTCAAAAACCCCGGATTCACTGGGCACGATAATAAATTTTGAATACCCGGAAAAAGGGACATTTTTTGTTTTTAATTCCTTAACTTTAGCCAGAGGAGGTTTTTTTTCCGGGAGTTCTTTTATGAAATTATCAAGGCTTTCCTTATTTCCCTCTATGAGGATTTCCACATAGTTTCCGAGATTTTTCACGTACCCAAAAAGCCTATGGGCTTTTGCAAGCTGATATATAAAAGGGCGAAAACCTACCCCCTGAACAGTACCGGTAATATGAAGAAGCCTTGCTTCGTTTTGCATATAAAATAGAAATTACTGTTTGTCGTTAAAATAGCTTTCTAAATAATAAAAGTGTCCGACAGCATGGGAAATAAATTCAAACCTCAACTACACAGATTATAAAAACAGAAAAGTCATGTTTCAATCCAGGTAAACAATAACATTTTTAAAACAGGCATAAAAATGATATATTAATCCAAAATAAATTTGGACAGATTCAAAAATCTATGACTGAATTCAGGATCAGAATCATCCTGAAATTCAGGTCATATAAGCGGAGAAATTGTTCTTATCATAATGATGAACCCCAAAACCATCATCAAAAGGGAAATTCTCCAGGCCACCTGCAACAGGCGGGCCTGGTTTTTGGGTTCACCCAACTTGAATACTGCTCTTTCAACCAAATTAGGTCGATCGTCACATGCAGCCATTTTAAATCAAGCTTGATTATTTCATTCTCGCCTTGACTCTCTTCAACCTGGAAGTACCTTCCCTTTCCATCTCTTCGAGGGTAAAACGAATGTACTTCATGGTTGCAATGAGGTCCGGAATAACTTTGAATTCGAGAGCGTTTACACGTCTCTTAGTCTTCTCAATTTCATCAAGAAGTCTTTTCATCGTTGTTTCCAGCTCTGCTGCCGTAATAATCTTTTCTACCAGGATCTCATAGGCATCTGCAGACTCATCAATATATGAATTTGTCCCAACGATACCATAACCTCTCTCAACAAGAGATTTGCGGACACCAGTAGAGCTGATTTGTGGCACCACAACACCCATGATGTTGTGACCTGAAAGCTGAATTTCGGGAGATTCCTTTGCTGTAAAGGCTGTTGACTTGACTGCAACCATTCCATTTACAGCAGAGGCAAGATTGATTTTTTCTGCAGCGTTTAGATAGGCAGCGTCTAGTTCGGTTCTGACGTTCCTTGCCTCGTTAAGAATCTTAAAGAACTCAAGAATAAGACCATCTCTCTTCATCTTAAGGAGCTTGTGCCCACTTTCAGAGAGCTTGATTTTTTTCTTGAGCTCAATCAGCTCCGACCGAGTTGGTTTTACGTCTTGAGCCATGGTAATCACTGACCCTTTCTGTGTGCAGGATGGTATTTCTGGATGTATTTGTTGTCAATCCTACCCAGCTGGTTTTCAGGCAGGTGTGCAAGGATTTTCCATCCAATGTCCAGGGTGTCTGCAATTGTCCTGTTTTCGTTTCTGCCCTGTGTAACGAAATTCTGTTCGAAAAGGTCAGCAAACTCAAGGAACTTGACATCTCTCTCAGATAGAGCTTCTTTACCGACGATAGCCACTAGACCTCTCAGGTCACGACCTTCTGCATAACCTGCATACATCTGGTCAGAAACTGCCTTGTGGTCTTCCCTTGTCTTGCCTGCTCCAATACCGGAGTTCATCAGCCTTGACAGAGATGGAAGCACATTAATTGGCGGGTAGATACCTTTCCTGTGCAGTTCCCTTGAAACCACAATCTGCCCTTCGGTAATATACCCGGACAGGTCAGGAATCGGGTGGGTAATATCGTCACCAGGCATCGAAAGAATCGGAATCTGGGTAACTGATCCCTTTGCGCCCTTTACAATACCTGCGCGCTCATAGAGGGTTGCAAGGTCAGTATACATGTAACCAGGATACCCACGACGACCAGGGATTTCGTTACGGGCGGCACCCATCTGACGAAGAGCTTCTGCATAGTTGGTAATGTCAGTCAGAATGACAAGTACGTGCATGCCGTGTTCGTATGCCAGATATTCAGCTGCAGTCAGAGCCATACGCGGAGTAACTATACGTTCGACAGCAGGGTCATCTGCCAGGTTCAGAAACACAACAGCCCTTTCAAGAGCTCCGGTCTTTTCGAAGTCGCTCATGAAGTACTGGGCTTCTTCATTGGTAATACCCATTGCTGCAAAAACTACTGCGAAAGCAGATTCAGATCCTGGCACAGCAGCCTGCCTTGCGATCTGCAGAGCAATTTCGTTGTGTGGAAGACCTGAAGCTGAGAAAATAGGCAGTTTCTGTCCACGGACAAGGGTGTTTGTCCCGTCTATTGTGGAGATACCTGTCTGGATGAAATCCTTTGGAGGCAGCCTGGCATATGGGTTCATTGCAGCTCCGTTGATGTCCAGAAGCTGGTCAGGCACAATCCTGGGCCCACCGTCAAGTGGTTCTCCTGAACCTGAAAGGATCCTTCCGAGAAGGTCAATGGATGCAGGGAGCTTCAGGGTTTCCCCTGTGAAAACTACACCGCACTCCTTGTCCAGACCAGTAGTACCTTCAAAAATCTGGATAACTACTATGTCTGAAGACGAGTCCAGCACCTCACCTCTGCGGCTGGTTCCATCAGGCAGATTGACAGTAACTATTTCTTTATAGCCTACAGGCTCTGTTTTTTCAACAAAGATAAGTGGCCCCGCAATCTGAGTGATTGTCTTGTATTCTTTTACCATGCTTACCTACCTCTCAGAGATGCAAACTCTTTATCCATCTGTGCCAGGACAACGTTCATAGACTCAGTAAACTTCTCCTCATACTTGACCTTAGCAAGCACATTTTTGGATTCAAGCTTGAGAATTTCAGGTACTGAAACACCTGATTTCAAGGCATCCATCGCAGCGTCTCCCCATTTCATGATAGCCTTCAGGATCTCGTACTGTTCAGAGAACGGGCTGTAGGCATCTATTGGGTGGAATGCATTCTGCTGCAGGAAAATTTCCCTGATCATACGGGTGATTTCAAGCAGAAGCTGCTGATCTTCTGGCAGAGCGTCGGAACCTACAAGCTGCACGATTTCCTGCAGTTCGGATTCTGTCTGGAGCATTTCCATTGCTCTTTCTCTCAAAGCCACAAAATCAGGAGCCACGTTTTCTCCAAACCAGTCATTAAGACTGTCCTTGTACAGACTGTAACTGTTCAGCCAGTTGATAGCCGGGAAGTGACGCCTCTGAGACAGTTTGGCATCGAGAGCCCAGAACACTTTTACGATACGCAGGGTGTTCTGCGTAACAGGTTCTGAGAAGTCACCACCAGGTGGAGATACTGCTCCAATAACAGTAATGGAACCGTTCTCACCGCAGAGACTCTCCGCAACCCCGGAACGCTCGTAGAATTCAGCAAGCCTTGCAGACAGGTATGCAGGATAACCTTCTTCACCAGGCATTTCTTCCAGACGGGAGGAGATTTCTCTCATAGCTTCTGCCCACCTGGAAGTGGAGTCTGCCATAAGGGATACGTCTAATCCCATGTCACGGTAGTATTCTGCAATGGTGATCCCGGTGTACACAGATGCTTCTCTTGCGGCCACAGGCATGTTTGAAGTGTTAGCAATAAGAACAGTACGTTCCATCAGTGGGCGCCCGGTCTGCGGGTCTTCGAGTTCAGGGAATTCACTCAGAACATCTGCCATTTCGTTTCCGCGTTCACCACAACCGATGTAGACCACAATTTCGGTGTCACTCCACTTTGCAAGCGACTGCTGAGTAACGGTCTTTCCCGACCCGAAAGGTCCTGGAATTGCAGCCGTTCCGCCTTTTGCAACAGGGAAAAGCCCATCAAGGATTCTCATTCCTGTAACCAGAGGCCTGGTTGGAGTGCGTTTCTCTCTAACAGGTCTGGGCCTTCTGACAGGCCACTTTTGCATCATCTGCAATTCGGTCCCATCAGTCAGGGTACAGATTGTGTCCATTACCGTAAAGTTTCCGCTCTTTATATCGGCAATTGTGCCTGAGATATCAGGTGGCACCATGATTTTATGTTCGATATTCACGGTTTCCTGTACAACACCGATTATTTCTCCACCTTTTACGACATCGCCTTTCTTGACAATGGGTTTGAAATCCCAGAGTTTCTGGTGGTCAAGTCCATCTGCAGTGACACCTCTGCCAATGAAACCGCCCGTCCTTTCGAGCAGGACATGCAGTGGTCTCTGAACCCCATCATAAATACTGGAAAGAAGACCCGGACCAAGTTCCACGGACAGAGACGATCCTGTAGTATAACAGGGTTCCCCTGGCTTGATGCCTGCGGTCTCTTCGTATACCTGGATGATGGTCTTGGGCCCTAATATCTGGATGACTTCACC
Source organism: Methanosarcina sp. Kolksee (assembly GCF_000969945.1). Classification (NCBI taxonomy): domain Archaea; kingdom Methanobacteriati; phylum Methanobacteriota; class Methanomicrobia; order Methanosarcinales; family Methanosarcinaceae; genus Methanosarcina; species Methanosarcina sp. Kolksee. The sequence goes on along the minus strand of NZ_CP009524.1, from coordinate 3,829,662 downwards.
CATTAGACCTTCATTACCGACTTTGACCAGGTCATACATTTTTGCCTGCAAGCCGGTAACGGTGACGACAGGCCCAGACACACGATAAATTACACCTTTTACTTCCACAGATCAACACCTACCGCTTGTTTTATCTTATCTCTTAAACTCGAGCCTGATCCGCTGCCTCCCAGGGCTACCACTGTAGGCTGGACTGACTCATTCAAGTTTTTCCTTAGAATTTCCGGCAGATCACTAATGTCATCATTATGCATTATAAGAATCCCGACACTTTTATCTTCAAGCACCGATTTTACAATGGATTCGGTAGCTGTGGTGTCCGCGGCTTCATAAACCTTCCTGACACCCGCCAGTCTGAATCCTGTAACAAACTCGCTCTTTCCGATCACTGCTAATTCCATTAGATAACCACCAACTGGTCTTTGATTAACTCATCACTGAGGCCAGTCTCCTTACCCCTGAAGATAATCCGGAGATTAACTACCTCATTATGTTTATGAATGATATAATCCAGAATAGGTGCAACTGAGATCGGGGATACATGCGAAAGAATGGTTGAAGATTCAAGATAATATCTTGTGAGCCTGCTTTCAAGAGTAGTCAAAGAATTCATATCTGAACTCGTAACACTTGAAATTATATCCCAGTATTGAGTCCTTTGAAGCTCATTGACAAACTCGTCATATGGGAGAGTCGCCAGTTTCTCAAGTTTTAGCTCGAGACCGCCTTCAATCATGAGAGGCATGATTTCATCAAGCTGCACAACTCCTGCTTTTTTCAGCCTGAAGAGGTTAATTAGATTCTTAACGTCTACTTCCAATCTGACAATTTTAACAAAGAGCTTGCGGTCCTTGGATCTTGGTTTTCCGATTGCTTCAAACAAGCCTGTATAGTATACCTTGTCGAGTTCGTTTTCGATGTATGCCAGGTTAGTTCCGTCAAACTTTTGCAGCAAGGGGTAATACTCGGAATATTTCAGGGATTCAATTATTTCTTGATATGTGGCCTTGGCTGCAAGCTCTGACATTGAAGTGTAAGTAAACTCACCGGCAGCAATCAAAGACTCGACAATTTCTTCAACAGGCGCGTTGTAAATTTTACCACGGAGAAGTGTTTTTATGTTCCAGATGTCATATTTTTTGAGATATGCGACAACCAGATAATTCAATTCTCCTGAGGTGATTCGTACCAATTTATCATAGGTGAGCGCAAGATTTCTGTTCAATGCGTGTTCTGCCAGATCGCCACCACTATATTTCATTGCCAGTTCATCAATGTCGTTTTTGTATTCAGACTCTTGGATAAAGCGGGTAATTTCATCAATCCCCATATTGAGAAGCCGGGGATACGATTCTTTTGGGAGCAGCTTGCTCTTCATAGCGCGGACACGGGTTACGGCGTAGGGATAATTTGAAGTGCCATTTTTCTTCTTATCGGATTTTCGTGAGGGTTTTTGTCCCCAGAGTCTCTCCAAAAGCCGCATCGAACATCACCCGTATAATATATCAGATATCTGCTTCAGTGAACGCTCATACACGTTTTTCAGGATTGAATCATATGTGAAATCTAACCTGACCGTCCCGTCCTCGTTTTCCAGAATAACTCCGCCGATAGAACCAATATTGCCAGCATAAGATAAAGAAGTCAACTTTTTGACGATATCTTCTGAATCTTTAGAAGAGTAAACTCTAGCACCGCTAGCTTCGTACTTGCTGAGAATAGTTTTCAACAGCTCTTCTTTTTTGGATGCCGGCATTGACTTGATTTTTTCAACTGTCTGGACATAAACTTTATCTAGAAGATCCTTACGCTTATTAAGCGTAATTCTTTTCACTTCCAGATTTGCACTTGATATGACCTGCTGGTGCAGATTTTGGAGGTCCTCTTCTGCCTTGGCAAGACTGTCTCCGAGTGTCTTTTTCTGTACTTCTTTAGCTTCATTTAGAATCTCGGAGGCCTTTGCATCGCCTTCGGCTTTTATACGGGAAACCTCAGCTCTTGCACCCTCTTGGATGTCTTTTACAACAATCTCTAGTCCCATGCTTACACCTCCAAATAAATTTAGAGCAAAAAAGTGCTCTAAAGCCTAGAGCAAAAACTCTAAGCTGCTTAGAGTGCAACGATACCTAAAGAAAACTTAGAGCATTATAACAGCTTCAGGCCTACCTGGCAAGGAAAAAGGCCCAGGTAAGCTAAAGCAATGCTCTAAGAAATTTAAGAGCAGAGCTCTTAAATTTAAGCAGAATTGATAAGCAGTGCGACGACGAGACCGAAGATAACAATGGTTTCTGGAATGACAGTAAGGATCAGGCCCTTACCGAATAATCCTTCGTTTTCTGCCATTGCGCCGATTGCTGCTGTACCGATATCTTTTTCAGCGATTGCAGATGCATACCCAGTAATTGCGATTGCGATTGCTGCACCGAGTGCTTTCATTCCTGCTGCGTCCAGAAAAAGACCTGCTGTTGCTCCATCTACCATGTTTTTATTCCTCCGTGTATTTTCTTATATATCCGAATGGGTTGAATTTTCTGCCCCCGCCTTGATAGAATTTTCCAAAGAATTCTACATACTGCAACCTGAGTGCATGCAGTCCGGGAGCGATGATACTCAGAACGGTGTTAAGAGCGTGTCCGAGTATAAATACGATAATTGCAGCTATTGCCGCGAAACCAATCTGAGAATGATCAGCCCAGATCATTTCAAAGGCGATATCATTTACTGTACCTGCGATATAAATCGAAGAAAGACCGACTGCAATAATACGGGCATACGAAAGAGCGTTACCCATCAGAGACGGCAATTCGACCACACCGGCGATACCCTCACCCATAGCGAGCATCGCAATTCCAAGAACAAGAACAATAGCACCGACATACATCAATGCTGAACCGCCAAAATAACCAACAGCTGCAAGAAGTACACCAAGCTCAATAATCATCCAACTGCCTTTTTCAAGAATAGCGTGTTTCATCCCGTGGTGTCTTGCAATGTTTGAAAATCCGAACAAGAACCCGAGATTTAAGTGAATCAGTCCGACGAAGACGCTTAGTGCAATCATACTCATTACCATGTGAGCCCTGTGAATTGGGAAAGTAAATGCCTCTCCTCCGATTGAATTGAACAGGGTTATTGTATGCCAGAACGGAATTAAACCTTGTTCTTCATGCGTACTCGCCAGAGGGAACCCAAGGAACTCACCATAAATAAGTCCAAAGACTATAGACCAAATCTGACAATAGATAAGAATATTCATGAGATCACTAACTGCATCTGACTTCATTGCTTTTTTAATAGCCAGTGCAATTGTGCCCAATATCAGTGCATATCCGATGTCTCCGAGAATCATTCCATAGATCAGCGGGAAAGTAATGAATATCGCTGAAGATGGATCAATTTCGAAATATCTAGGTCTAGAATACAGATCCATAACCTGCTGCAACGGTGCCACAACTTTTGAATTATTGTACTCGACAGGAGCATCATCTTCTTCCTCATGATGGACTTCGAGGCTGGTGATGTATGCCTTGCCTTTAGTGGCACTGTTAACTACACTGACAACCTTGTCATAACTCTCGGTGGGAGTCCATCCATCGATTATGAATGCGTTTTCAGATGTAGCTATTCTAAGAGGCAGCTCTGCTTTCTGACTCTCGATACTCAGGACTTCGTCGCTTGCAAGGATAAAATCGGCATACCTTGTTTTCAAGGACTCGATCTCGCCCTTTAAGGATTCAATCCTTCTAGTGACGTCGGCTTCTCTCTGTTCAATGGATCTCAAAAGTTCGCTTGGGACACCACCTCTTTCTGGAACTCTAAGCTCTTTGAATCCAAGACCCTGAAGTAATTCGTAAACTTTATCGGCATCATTTTTAGCTACAAACAGTACCGCTGTTTTTGATTGGGAATCAAAGTACAGTTCGTAAGCCTGGGTGATACTTGAAATCTGACTTGTTTCTACATTATTTTTTAAAGTGCCTGCGAAAACCTTGAGGTTTTCATAACCACGATAATATTCAAAGTCAAGATCAATGGGCAGATAAGGCATGATTTCCCTTTTCTGGGAGTCCATATCTTTTAATTCATTTTCAAGCTGGGAAATTGATTCCGTTTTAGCTGAAATTGTCCTGTCCAGTTCATTTAACTTCGAGTCAAGTTCACGCAGAACAGCATCAGATTTCTGAACTACCGGTTTTTTGCTTTCAATCCCCAAATAATTGGCGATAGAGCGGATCTTCACAAGCTTTTTAGAGACTTCTTCTGCGTTTTTAAATGGCTTGCTGATCTTAAAACCAGACTCGTCTTCGACAAAGTCTTCGACGTGAAAAAGATTTGTATCATGTAATGCATCGATGGTTTCTTTTAGAATGCTTTTATGCCCGACAATAACGGCCCTTGTCATCTCTTTAGGTCTACTCATTAAGGACCGCCCTCTCAAACTCCTGTACAAGGTAATTGACGGATTTGTCGATGTTAGCTTGAGCTTTTTGGGACATGGCTAATGCGTTTTTCTCACCATCGTTTATGATCTTATCTTTTTCCTCCAGGATCTTTTTTTCACCCTCTTTAAAAGAGTCTTGTGCAGCTTTATGTGCATCGATTTCGGACTGTTTCAGGATTTCCCTGGCTTCAGCCCGAGCTTCGGAGATACGCCTGTTTTTAGCTTCAATGGCCTCGTCAACCATTGTTTTAGCGCTTTCCTCTGCTTTTTTGATTTCAGATAAGATTTCATTTTTAGCCATGTGAATCTCCGTCTCTCAAAATTTAATATATAAATTAATAATTAAAAATCCCTACTCCAATGGAGGTAGTTAACAAATCCTTCGCGAAAGAACTATATAACAGCTTCGGTTTTATCAAAGAAGAGTCGAAGAACTATAATGAAAAATCATTACATATACAAGTTATAAGATATTTTTAAGAAAATTAATAATATAAATAGCAAAATATAAGGTTAAAATGAAAAAGATTAAATATAACAGTAAAAAATAATTGAATACTGACAGTGAAATATAATTAAGTATCGAAAAATTATCAAATAAAGTGCTGAAAAAAAAGTGTGAAGCGTAACCTGAATAAGTCAAATAAAATATGGAGAATATATTCAAAACTCTATTAAAGTCAGTTAAAAAATTATAAATGAATCAATTTATTCAAGGAATTCTAGCCTCTTTTTTTTAAAATAAACGCTTTTAATGAGGTTTTTAAGTAATTATAATAAGTTGCTTTATTCCACCAAAACTGTGAAAATTTTTATCTAGTCAAGTCCATTTTCGAGAAAATCAAACCATCAAAAGTTAACTTTTGAAAAATGGACTTTTGTCCAGGCTCAGAAGACAGATAGATCCAGTATGCAAACATCAGTATTCAAAATTTGACATAGAAAATTAACCAGTTTTCAAAGAAAAAATGATTATTTCAGGAAAAAAGCTCTAAAAATACTTATTACTGAAGTCAACAATTGAAAAAATAAAGTTAAAAAATAACATAAAAAATGTTATTTAACTCGGTAAGGGATCTTTGCGCCCTGGGGTATTGTATGGATATATTCTTTCCTGAAATCAGGGTTGCGCATCATGCAATATGCGGCATCATCTTTTTTGTAGGCTTTGTGCTTACCCATACGCTTCCAGATAGTTTCCAGGGGCTCTTCACAGATATTTCCAAAGGAGAGAGGAGTGTAGGCACACGGCATTACTTCCCCGTCCGAAGCAATGTGCACCCACCGTCTTCCTGCAAAGCACCCAAAAAGACTCGGGCCCAGGAAATACGGAAACGCGGTTACCCTGGGGCCTTCAGGTTTAGAGTTCATTTTTTTCTGGAATTTCTCAAGCCTTGAGACATCGTTTTCCCCTATTACCTCATCTTCGTGCTCAAGCCAGCGCCCGACTGCAATAATTTCATAGATTGAAAGTTCATGCATTCCAAGGTTAAATGCAAGGTTGTAAAATTCTTCAAGGTCATCGATATTGTGAGGAGAAACAACCACAAACATATCAGTCAGGATCCCGGCGTTGATTGAATTTTTGATTCCGGTGATTGAATCTTTGTATGCACCTTCTCGGCCCCGAATACGGTCGTGTTCGGCTTCAAATGGGCTGTCCAGACTAATTCTTGATGCATATAACCCTGCGGCTTTCAGATCCTTTGCCCTTTCTTCGGAAAGCTTGAAACCTGAGGTGAGACAGGTAGTAATTGCCCTGGATTTATCTACTCTGGCTACCATCTCTACAAGATCATCTCGAAGCATGGTCTCCCCGCCGTCGAAAGAAATAAGATAAGACCCAAGCTCCAGGCTCTGGTTTACAGCTCTGGAAATTTCATCCAGGGTAAGCTCCTTTTCTGGCTTGATACCGGCTGCCCCACAGTGGATACAGCGGTTAGGACAACGAGCCGTAATTCCTATTGAGAACTGGTCAGGAACCCTTTTTTTCCGGATAGCTGCGATCTCAGCACCTATCACCCGGCTGAAAACAGGCCCCGGAATAGGTGGGATCCATGTAGAAAAAATAATCTCATTTTCATCCACTGAAATGGGTTTTTCTTCTGCAAAAATGTTGTTTATGCGTTTGAGGAAAGGCTTTGCAAGCTGGGAAAGAGGACCTTCTGTATCAAGCACAATTTTTTCGTTTTCTGTACTGGCATTTACCTTAAGCACCGGACTATCATATACTCGCATGGATACACCTGGTAAAGTTGTTGGCAAAAGTTGGAAGACTTATTAGAAGTTAGAGAACTTATTAGATTAGATAATTAAATAATATTATTTTCCATTTTAGATACTGGAAATTTGGCAGTGTCACAGTTCATTTTTCAGGAAAAGCTGAGCATTAAACAATCTCAAGCATATCAACAGTTATATAATCGGTAATCTGAAAGAGTTTGTCCCTTGCCGGACATTCATTAAATGTCAACAGTGTCTCTTTTGCGGCATTAACACGCAGTTTTACAGCTTCTATAGATTTTTCTATTGCTTCTTCTTTTGACATATTCTTCATGTAAACATGCGGCAGAGTTTCAGATGTGAATTTCGATTCCTTGCCTTCGACCACTTCAAGAAACTCAAGAATATCGTCAACAATCTGGTATGCAGTTCCCAGGCAATTTCCAAAGACATTAAAACGCCTGGTCAGAGTTTCGTCAGCCCCTCCAGTGTATGCCCCTATGGAAGCACTGATGGCAAATAAAGAAGCCGTTTTCTTGTAAATGCATTCGAAATAGTTGTTTTCTCCAAAATTGTCCTTATCGAGCTTCAGATCAAGGACTTCTCCTTCAGCCATATCCATCCCGGCTTTCCCGAAGTCTCGGACCACTTGTTCCCCATATGGAGAAATAAACTCAAAGCATTTTGCAATCAGATAATCGCCACAAAGAAGAGCCCTGGAAGGGCCAAATTTTTCAGGGGCTGAAGGCAGGTTTCTTCTAACAAGCCCCTGATCCAGCAAGTCATCATGGATGAGGGAAGCCGAGTGCATTATTTCGATAGCAAGAGCTGCATTGAGGCTCTGATGGTATGCACCTGAACAGATCTCACTGGAGAGAAGGAGGATTATTGGTCTAATTCGTTTTCCTCCGGTATTACAGACATGTTCTACCATTTTTTTTAAGCTGGACTCGTTCATTTGATCAATGAAGTTATTTATTCCTGATTCAACATATCTGTATTCTTCCCACTCTTCAATATTCATCAATATTACTCCGTGTACTTGAACGGGCATCTGGTAACGATCTTATTCGCCTCAAGCTTAAGTTCAGAAACACAGTCTCGTAAATACTTATTGTTTCCTTCGGCAAGGTTAGAAGGAGAGCTGCCTGGAGAATTGCCTGTATATTCTAGATGAACCTTCAAGTTCTCATTATTTTCGTCCCTTAGTTCAAAAACTGTCATTTTGGGGGCCATCTTAAGATTTCCATATTGAATAATTTTCTGGAATTTCCAATTATTTTCTGGAATTTCTCATTATTTCCTGAAATTTTATAATTATTTTCTGGAATTTTATAATTAGTTTTGAAATTTTACCTTTTGCCCGATATGAGCTGGGAGATTAGATAGAACCTAAGCTATTACAAAACGCCTATCTGCAGACTCAATATCGTGCAGCCTTATAAAGAACACTCCAAAGCGCACACGCCAGAACAGACCAGCAGTAAGAAAAAGTGCGAGCAGTATTCTCTTTTGTGTTCGTTTAAACTCCGTATAACACGATCATTACATTAACTTTTTGTTAAGCTCTGGATATTTTGTCAGTTATACAAAAGAATATGCAAGTTATAGGAAATTGCTTGACCGAAAATTCGGGATAAATAACTTAGGAACGAAGAACTCAAAAGTGAGAAACTTAAAATTAAAGGACTTAAACGTGAGTATATCAGTATTAGGGGACTTATAAGTGGGGAAATTGGAATTAAAGAACTCATATGTAAGGAACTCATGAATAAAAAACTTAGACGCGAATAACTCAGGAGTAAAGAATTCAGGAATAAAAAACCCCAAGGAAACAAACCCCAGAATAGAACAATTTTTATGTCAAGTCTGGAACCAGATCGTTAGAAAGTGAAAGTCTCTTTTGAAATTTATATTAAGGTTAGTAAACGAGATACATATCCTACATCATAGAGATACACCGATAGAAAACAAAAACAAGAGACTCAGAGGATGAGAGAGCAAGAGTAAGAGAGCAAGAGTTGAGAACAAGAGTAAGAGAACAAGAGTGAGGGAGCAAGAGTAAGAGTAAGGGGGCAAGAGTAAGAGTAAGGGAGTAAGAGTAAGGGAGCAAGAAAATAAGAAATTAAGATGGCAATAGGCCAGGAAGATTAGATATTTGCTTATTACAGCACAAATAAATAACATTTGTTACCCCCTCATCAGGGAGAAATTATTGTTACATTTAAAGTGTTATATCGCTTTGGATGTTAAATAATAATATTTTGAGAGATTGGTACAGAAAAAAAGGTATTTTTATTAAAAAATTAATAAAAATATAGAGAAATCAATGAAAAAATCTGGTTTTAACAGTGTAATAAAATATACTTATTGAGAGTATATTTTCTACAATATACTCTTAAATATATGTGTTCGAAAAATATTTTCGTCTCAATATCCAAGGTTGACAATAAGATAAAACTATCTATATAATATTAAGAGATATAGCGGAACGCCAGCATACGTGGAAAATTTTCACATCGAGCGGATCCCAAAAATCAAAATCATTTCTTAGAACCCCGAATTCCAAACAATCAATAGATCTTTGAATCATGAAAATAGTTATGAAAACTTTATGGATTTGGGGATAAAATTGGTGTTGAAATGAGCTTACTCATTAATGATAGATTGTACATAATATCCAGTTTTAACCCCCCTGGACAGTCTCAAACGAATATTTGTACTTAACTCATCCAGTTACTATATCACAAAAAATACACGCGTAGAAAAATGTTTTTTAGAGTTTCTCAACGCAGACACCCCTAATCTCTCAAGACGGGACTCTGGTAGCGAAAAGAATATATATGACAAATACCTCTAGATGTGTTGCAGTTTGCGTTGATGGTCTAGCGGCTATGACTTGGGCCTTCCAAGCCCAAAACCCGGGTTCGAATCCCGGTCGGCGCATTAAATAATTCTCGAATTAGAAAATCTGAACTGCTCTTTTTCCTATTTTGTATAAATTTAAACATATTAAATGAAATACTAACATCAGACATCAGTGCGAGGGTTGCCCAGCTAGGTCAAAGGCGATGGGCTTAGGACCCATTTTCGTAGGAATTCGTGCGTTCGAATCGCACCCCTCGCATCTCTTTTACCCAATATTTTTCGAAACTCTTCAGGCCGGATTTTTGTAGTGCCTTTTAGATACAGCAATATCACTCTTAAAAGATATTTTCAGCCGCGGGAAATACATTGATATTGGGCGTAGAAGAGATCGAATTTACTCTTTATAGATTATAAAGACTGGTTTCTAAAGTTAGAAAAATCCTAATGGACCCTGAAAAGAAAACAACGGAAATGTGGATCTGTGGCCTATGGATCTTGGTTCTTTTGATTTTGAGATTTGATTTTGAGATTTTTTGCCCCTTTTTGTTTAAATTTTCACAAATTTTCTTTAGAGATGCATTTCTGCCCTGCCATATATCTCTCAGAACCTGTGTATTCGACAAGTTTTCCATTGTCCAGTACGGATACTGAACCGTGACCGCAGCAGATAAGGCATTTTTTGTTTTTCCCGGCGAGCTGTTCATCAATCTCGGAAATGAGGGAAAGAAGGGCATGTCGTTCTTCCCGTGCAAGCTTGCTGTCAACATTCACCGATGTCATAAGATAATCAGCCAGAACATTATATGCAGTTCTATCAGGGCTCAGGCTTCTGAAATTAATCACCGCATCTTCAGGAAAGAGCAGCCCTTCTTCGGGGCAGAGGTAGAAGACTTCTCCATGCATATGCCCGCCCATCCCTTCAAGAGCTTCGAAATCCATGTCGCCGATCCGGAACCGAGCGATAACAGGAAATGCGCCTCGCTTTTCGGTTGTTTTGTCTGAGAAGGAGACTTCGGGAAAGAGAACCGTATTTGAAGGGGGAGTAAATCTGGAAAAAAGGTTAATTATCTTTGTATAAACCTCTTCCAGAATACAGTCCTGGTTACTTGACCCATAGGCTCTGCTGGTTTCCCGTGTGATCAGAAAAGTTTCGTGATTGAGGTAGGAAGGTACGGGAAAACAACCGGCTGCCCCACAATGGTCGGCATCGGCATGAGTAATGTAAATCCTTTTAAGCCGGCTCAGATCTCCAAGCTCGTAGTGCTGGAGCATATTCACGAGATCCGGGTAATAAATTCCATACCCTGTGTCAATCATAACCCTTTCGGAAGGGGTATCAAAAAGATAGATGTTTCCCCCACAGGGAGGTTGAAAACAGAAAAGTTCGATATCGTCCTTTATTCTGACCCTCTGTACATCGGCATAAAAATTGTCTCCTGAAGTCCGGTTAAGGTACTCCCCAACTTTCAGGATGTTCTCAAAAATCTCAATTGGATCTTTCTGAAGGTTTGAGAGTTCCTGAGTAATATGATTAATGTCCTGCAAGAACCTCATCAAAAAAGCATCTTCAGCACTCCCGATAAACGACCTGAGCTTCTGTGCCAGCCTGAGATAAAATACCGTATCATCAAGTTTTTCCCCGGTTGTATCATATTCTAAAATATCTAGCCTGTATCTGGACTTAAGCTGATTCAGGAGGGCATCTATCATATTAGGGTCCTCAATGTGAAGACCTACGACAAGCCTTTCAGGATGCTGTCCCCTGTCATCAAAATCAAGAAAAGTAATGTTTGATTTCGATGAAGTGATATAGTTCAGGAGGTCAAATAAAGCGCCAGGACAGTTCGGGAGATAGACATGGAACTTCACAAAAGCTACAAGGTGAAGGGAAGTCTGGAGATAGCCTATTTTTTCCAGTTCTTCACGAATTTTTTCATAAGCCTGAGGAAGAGCAGTCACTTCAAAGAAAACAGTATGTGTATCTATCCTGCGGTCGTACTGAATCCTGTTAATATTTCCCTCGTACCGCGTGATAATTTCGGCTGCCCTGTGCAGTGCTCCTGGTATATCAGGCATGCAGGCAATAAAAGAGAATTGTTCCATTGGACATCCCCTGATTAAAACAACTCTATTTTTTTGATAATATAAATAAATCCTGCTTTACCTTAAACTTTCCTACCAGTACAGAAAAAAGAAGATCCAGGGTTAAAGTTCCAGCACAAAAGCAGAAAGTCCAGAGGCTTCAAAAGCTTCAGTAATCTCTGATAGAGGATTTTTGCTTCGGTAAAAAAGATGAGAACTACACTTACAGTCTGTACACCCAAAGCCAGACACCGAATCACCTCCGATCCTGCTGGCAATTTCACATTCAAGCCGCTCAGAAGTAAAAGCATAAACCGCTGAAACTAGCCTGAAAGCAGGATTCAGATGAAGATAATCCACATGCCATTTGGGATTTCGGTCATGATTTCTGGAAAGTTTGATGTGCCTCTGTAATCTTTTAAGGCCACCTGGCCCCAGAGCAGACCCCACATAGATATGAAACCCTGGGCTGAAAGAGAACTCGCCCTTTTTACCGACCTCAATCTTGCAGGCCCGGTTTTCGAATATCAAACAGTAGACACCTTTTCCGGAAAAAAGATCTTTTTCAGGAGAATCTTTTTCAAAACAGTCATTTTTTTCAGAGTAAACATTTCTTCTTGGAGAACCATTTTTTTCGGAAAAATCCATTTCAAGACCTCAATTTAACTTCAAGACCTCAATTTAACTTCAAAACCTCAATTTAACTTCAAGACCTCAATTTAACTTCAAAACCTCAATTTAACTTCAAGACCTCAATTTACTTCCTGAAAGCTGAAAATATTTTTCAAGCAAAGGCCCGACCATTTCCTCCAGTATTTCTTTCTCCTTAAGCGCTTCAATCCAGGAAATAGGCACTGCGTCAACTCCCAGTCTGGCTCCAAGAATACCTCCTGCTACGCTAGCAACCGAATCCGAGTCTCCGGTAATATTCACTGCGGTCTTAATTGCTTTTTTATAATCATTCGGATAACGTAATATGCAAAAGTATGCCAGGGCAAAAGTTTCGTCTGCATACCATCCCTGCCCGAGTTTCTTCAAACCTTCTCCGTCTTCGATGTCACTATAAGCCGTGATATAGGAACTTTTCAGTGCCTGAGTGAATTCCGGAGAAATTCCCTGAGTTACCTCAAGAAGCGGTTCAAACATTTCCATGGGTTCTATCCTATCAAGGGCCAGTTTCACTGCATATGCTCCTGCAAGAGAAGCAGCTTCTGCAACTGGATGAGAGTGAGTAATCCGGCCTGAAGCCAGGGCAACTTTAACCAGTTTCTTTGGATCATTTCTGTAAATGAAACCGAGGATTCCGGCTCGCATCAGGCTTCCGCAGGTTTTTGAATTTAGTCCGGAATTGCTCCAGTGAATTCCGTCCCTAAGGTTCAGGGCTGCGCCTCTAGTAGTTGCTCCTGCACCAAGATCAGGCTCATCCAGCCAGAGTACAAGTTCCTCTGCAATCTTGTCCATAAGCTCGGGAAGTTCAAGTTCTGCTCCTCGAAGCAGAGCCCTAGCAAGTACAAGCATTAACTGGGTATCATCGGTCCAGGGAGAATTGGATGGGAGCTCAAGGATTCCTTCCTCCCCATACTTCTTTTGGATTTGCTCAAGGGTTAGATGTTCTACCGGACGTCCGAGGGCATCCGCGCAGGCGGTGCCGTAAAGGTATCCGCAAAGTTTTTTTTCGATATTTGAAGCATTATTAATATCTCTGGTTCTCATTTTTTCGATCCTATACCTCTCTCCTGATTACGGCTTTTATAATGTATGAGTGTATCCCAACAAAATTTAGAATGGGTCTCCAAATTTTCAAACTCTAAATGATCAACCAGTTAGAATATGAAATTAATCCTGACTCTTGTTAATGTGAAAATGAGACTTGTTTTGGGATGAACTCTTTTTATGATCACAAAATGCATGCTGCAATTGTAGTAGATTGCCCCACAATATGCTTGTTTTCTCATGAATTATTAAAATACACTATGAAATACTCATGAATAACCTGAACTTTGTGCTTTTGTTTAAGCAATTTATGTCTAAAACCTGAACGAATCACAAATAAAGTTGAATTTCTTTTTCTTTTTCATTTTCTTTTTCTTTTTCATTTTCATTTTCTTTTTCATTTTCATTTTCTTTTTATTTTTATGGAACAGTTTTTACTTTTATAATAATAATTAATGACTAAAATGTTAGAGATTATGGTAATAAGGGTTATAATCTCAGTAAAAGTAGTAGTTCCTGGAGCTAAAAAAAGACATCAGGAAGCTATAAATTCCAACCTTGATTAGCTCCCCTCCTTAATAAGGAAAATATTCAGAGCTCAAAAATTGCTTATTCGCGCAGATGACACAATATGAGGTAATTCCAGAAGACCCCCCTAGCTCTGATATTGAGCTTTTACGATTATACAGTTTCTACCCCGTAAGCATTGAAGAGCCGCTTATAATTTCAAAGGAAATTACTCAAAAAAATGTAAATGATCGATTAAAGTAAGTAATTTCTTTAAGAGGAGAGGAAACTATGCTTTCACTATATGAAGAGTACAAAGCCCCCGATATACCATATGTTGCAATCTATCGTGATGATGAAATTCCTCATAAATTTTATATGGTGCCTTCACAAGCCGCCATTGCTCGCGACGATAAAGGTGAACCTCTGTTCACTTTCATCCTTTACGCCCGCGACGTGGATAAACTGAAACCCGAAGAATTAGAAATTGAAAGAGGTTACTTAGCTGCAACTACGCAGGCTGCCGTGTCCAGGGATATAGAGGACAAAATAAGGGCTTATCTACGTCAGATGTTGCAAAACGAGAGGAATAATGGAAGTCACTTTCTCTTCAAAGATGGAGGACGCTTTCTCTTCAAACCAATTACAAACACAGAGCCTGAACTTAGTTATCCACCATTATGGCTCGATGGTAAAGCTGAGCTCCGCGTTGTAGGGTCAGACATGGTCAACTTTTCTACCGGCACGACACAGCCTTCACTCATGGGCACAAACGTGGCTTCTTTTGTTGCTGATCTCAACCAGACTGGCGCAGAACTTTTCTGCAAGGCAGTTAAGGAAGGCAAAACTCCTGTCACTGTCTGGTACACGCTTAGCTTAGCAGCTCGTATTCCCTCAGTCAGCATCCATATACATGGGGATAAGCATGAATTTTATGAAGAAGTAAGAAAATATGTTCATAAATCAAGGCTCGTCACTCAGGAAAGGCGTATACTTGGTGTAACTAGTCACTCTTATTTTGAAGAATGGGATGAATTGTCCAGCATCGAGAAATTTCGTAATACGTTTCATGGTATCCAGGTCGAGATAGCCGACTTAGATCTGCCTGTTTCAGGCGGAGAAAAAAACGAGATGAAAGAAAAATTAGAGTCTATGGCTATGGAAATTTTAAAGACCAATGTGCTGCCTACGTTCTTTGAGAAGGCCATTGAGGATGTAACTAATGAGAAAGAAGATCCAAATGCCAAGACCCCAGATGGATTCACAGACCGTATTGATATGTGGTTTAAAAAGTCGGAGATAGTAAGTATACCGGTAAACCCAAACGCGGAACTGTCTCAAATGCTTACTCTGGAGGAGATCAAGAAAAACACTGTCTATATCGACCTGAGTAACCCTTACTTTCAGGAACTTGATGTATCAGTTAATGCAAACGTCAATTTCAAAGATGATCCGGTTTACGCACTTGTGGTCTCCCTGGATTATGACCAGCAGGACGATTTGCGTAACGAGCGCGTACACCATCGCAAAGAGTTTTCGTTCAAAGAAGATACTCCAGGTAGATTCCGAACCATTATGGCTAAGAACTCTGACGGTACATCAAAAGAGACCTACAGGTACTGGAGCCAGATTGTCTATAAGGAAACCGGAGAGACCATCCGCGTCCCAGGTAAACCGGGGGAATGGCTGGAAACACAAGAGAAAGATTTGAAAATATCTTATGAGAGGCTGGGTTTCATAAAGGTAATCCTGGTTTTAGGTGTCATGCCTGACAATATCGAGGCTGCATACGTCAACATACGCTATCCAGGCTATGCCGGATACAGCGCCAAACAATCTTTTGAGTTAACCAGGGAGAAACCGACTGCAACCTACTTCACTTATACGGGCGGTATTGCCGAACCGGGCCCATATTTCTACCAGATAAGCTATCTGTTGACTGACGGTCAGCGTATGGATCTTAAAGAAGAGAGCAGCCAAGCAGAGATTATGACCATTTCCAATCCATTTGAAGACAGTTTTACGACTCGTTTCTTTGCTCGAGGCGATTTCAATAACGATGTCGAAAAGATCATTATTGATACCACTTATCGAGATGATGCCAACGATTTCTCTGCCAGTCATCATGCTGAACTCAAAGCCAATGGTGAGACCAGCTCCTGGGTTACTGGTACTCGCGACCCCAACCTGCTTGAGTTTGATTACAATGAAATTATCGTATATAAGAAAGGGTCGTCCAAGACAAATCAGAAAAAAGGCCAATTAGGACAGTCTTATGAAGTTGGCATTGGCAACTCGGATGGGATAGAGGTTACTATAATTTCTAGCCTGATAGACTGGGAGAAGTATAAACTGGTACTATTAAACTTAAAGTACGACGACGACTCCAATGATGTTCATGCAACAAAGGACTTAGTCTTCCGTAAAGAGAATCTCAATGACCAGATTTGGACAGTTCCAATACGTGACAAGGACAAGCGTGCCTTCAGCTACAATCTGAGATTTATCGCTGCCGATCCCTCAAACAACCGGGAAGAAAAGATCCCATCCTTCAATGATACATTACTGGTCATCCAGTGACGGGAAGGTGCGCTGAAATGCCTGAGACTAAGAATAGTATCACCATCAGTTCCCTACCCGTCAGGATAAGTTCCAAAAAGTTTAACGTGGCAGCAGGGATGGACATGTCCAGGATACAGAACCTGGTCCAGCTACATGGAGATGAGAATGCACCTCATTTCGTTAATGATCAGGAGCCTATTGCAGACGGAAGGACGTATAAATCCACCGATGAACAGTCTTACTATCGTCCCCAACTGCATGTTGCAACAGGAAATGATTCTGTATTCAAGGTCTGGTTCTTAAAGGAAAATGGACCCGAAGGCATGTATCGCCTGGAGTTCTGGCTGGAAGAAGACCAGACTGCTTATCCTTCCGATGCTAAGCCCTTTAATATTAGCGCTGAGAAAATAACTTTGCGATGGAAAGACGAGAATGGCCAGGAACATAAACGTGATTTTCCTCAACCACTCCTGGAAGGTACGAATAATAACATCAAAGGAGAAAAATCCAGCTTCTCCATCAGGGTGGAGTCTCAACTCCAGGCCGATGAGGTTCAGCCCCTTTTTCATGCTCTGAGCAGGTCAAATTTGAATACAGAGCTCCATGTGACATTATCCTATAGCTATTGGCTCGACAAAGAATCTTCGCCTATTACTAAACCTGACTCGGAAATTGTTTTGGGTCCAGTTTATAAGCCTAGCAAAAAACCTTATGCGGTTCCCAATTTAGGGGAAAAATATGTTCTAAAAACCTCTGGAAAACAGCTTGTTAGCCCTTTAAATGAGAAACGAAATGATGTAGTTTTATCTACAGATCTACCGAAACTAAGTAATCTGGTTTTATCTCCTACTCTTCGACCATTTAGAAATTTTAAAGACAAACCTTTAGAAATTATGAATAAAGCTGAAGAAAGAAAAAAACAAACAAACTATAAAACCGTCTCTCTGAATCGTGTTATTCCCTTCGTCGTCTTTGATGGAACTCTGGAATTCAATAAGACTATTTTCTCGGCCATCGTCGGTACATCCCTCCCGACAAGTTTCATGAGGACCGACTTTGGCATGATTTGCATAGCGCCTTTCCCAAATACCGTATACCGTCTACCTGACGAGTTTAGACTCTCTTATAACCAGGACTTGAAAACTCCACACATGATCCCTGTATTATATCCGTCCGAGGATGGAGACGGAGTTCGAGTTACTTTTGGAATCACCCCCTGGCATGACCCGAAAAAACTAGTTGAATTGCGTGATCACCTGTACCAGGAGAGTCATGGGGAACTCGCGTTTCCTGATATCGTTGTTGGGGGATACGAAAAGGCAGAGGTTAAGCTTACCAGTGCGTTTCCGGAGTTTATCAACACCTTAAGCCAGGAGAACATGGAAATCGATCTGGATGGTTTTCAGATTGTTCTGGATCTAACGATTGAGTTCTATAAAAACCTTGCTGAACTACTCACTGGGCCTGTTGGACTCACCGGGGAAGTTACTGTTACTTTGATGGAGTACCTGCCAGGGTATGAAGAACCTCAACTGGTGACAAAGCATATTCCAATGCGACTGAATTTCAACGACCTGGCCGGGTTGAGGGTAGAGCCGAAAGTACCAGAAAATTCCATATGTCCTGATCAGGTGCAACTCATTAACATGATGCCCATGGAAACGAGCATGACAAACTGCGTTCCACGCTTGTTGCAGATTGATAATAACTCTGCTGTTCCACTAAAAGTGTTCGAAGCCATTACCGTTTCTCCCTCGTTTCCAATAACTCTTCCACCACAAGACAAGGGATTAATAGATGTAAAGATTGAACCCGTGGATAAGGATAGCAACATTATCTGGAACGCAATTGCGATTGAACTAATAGGACAAGAACTTATCCAAACCCCTACAGAAGTACTCGACCGAATCCATCAAGTGGAAGATCCTTGCACTGTGAGCTGGATTATCACAGCAGAATGTCCTCCCTTTCTGGGAGATTCAGTGCCATCTACGTATCAAACTTTATACAAATTGGAAGTACAAATCCTCCGAGAGGGCCATGCTCCTCAACAGTTATTTTTGGGAAGGGGTAATGAAGCTAAAGTTCAGATCTCCATGAAACGCTCTCTGAAGGAATTACTGAACAATGTAGATAGTGATCGAACGTTCAAATATCGCGTTCGTAACATTTACTACGATCATCAGGGAGGTTGGGGTTCGGAAAAAATTTCCGAAGTACCAATTCTTATCATATCCCCTAACCCAATTGAAAACGACTTTCCTAAAACAGAAAATGAAGGCACTAAACCAGGTGAAAATAACAGTACTTGTGCATACATTACGAACGGAGGGAGCAATAATGTCTCTGTTATTGACATAACAACAAATAACGTTACAACTACGGTACCTGTAGGAAGCCTCCCTGAAGGAGTTGCAGTTTCCCCTGATGGAAGGTGGGTCTATGTAGCAAACCTGGGCAGTAACACTGTCTCAGTAATTGACACTACCAAAAACAATGTTACAGCAACTGTGAAAGTAGGAACAAAACCAAAAGGAGTTGCAATCACCCCTGATGGAACAAAGGTATACGTGACAAATTACGGCGACAGCACTACCTTTGTGATTAACACTTCAAGCAATACTGTTACAGCCAGGGTAGACGTAGGAAATAACCCTTTTGGAGTTGCAGTCGCGGGAACAAAGGTATATGTGACGAACGACAACGACAGCACTGTTTCTGTAATTGATACATCCACAGATACCATTACAGCCACAGTGAATATGGAAAATCAAAAACCTGGTGGAATTGCAGTCACTGAAACAAAGGCATATGTGACGAGCGGAAGCACCAACAATGTCTATGTAATCGATACAGCAACCAGCAAGGTTACAGACACGGTGCCTGTAGGGAATAACCCTAAAGGAGTTGCAGTTGTCCCGGATGGAACAAAAATCTATGTGGCGAACTTTGACAGCAATAATGTTTCTGTAATTAACACAAATACAAAAACTGTTGAAGCGACGGTAACGGTCGGTAAAAGCCCTTACGGAGTTGCAGTTACCCCGGATGGAAGAAAGGTATATGTGACGAATGATCACGAAAACACTGTTTCTATAATTGACACGGGAAACAATACTGTTACAACGACGATAAATGTAGGAAGTCTTCCTAAGACTTTAGGACAGTTCATAGGTACTCTCAGATTTTGAGTCAACACTTTCCGCTGCAAACCTTTCTGCTTCAATTTCAGGAGTAACAATCGCATTTTTGTGTTTAAGTTAAGCACTTAATCGACATCGATAGAGGACTCTATGCATAAAAGGTGGAATTCAGGGAGAATCTGATTGTTCAGACTAAATAGGAGATATAATGGGATAAAATCAGGAGATATAATATGATAGATTTAAAAGACGGCTTCAATTTAAGAGGCGTAGATGTTTATAGAAGCAAAGAGGACCCGTCGACCTTCTTTTATCTGCCTGGAAAACCGCTTCCAGAAACTGGCCCTGACGGAAGACCTGCTCTGCAGCTCATAGCATCGGATAAAGGTGCTATCCTCCAGTTAAGTTCTCAGTGGTCTGTCAAATCTTCCATACTTAATTCATTGAAGGACGATCTGTCTGGAAAGTTTCAGGAGTTGCAAAAAGAGCTGATAAGGCTTTCTCCGGCTCAAATTTCCGTGTCCGAAGCAACATTGTTTCTGGCAGACAAATCAGGCGAGTTTTATGAACTCCAATCAGCTCAAACATCGGGTTTTCCTCCGTTTACTGCTATGTTTAATGTCAAACTTAACTCCGGAGACAAGGTTAAGGTAATTTCTTCGCTTAACGGGAAGCAAAATGTCCTCTTAGTGAGTTATAAAGGATCTCTGCCAGTGGAGAGAGGGGTAAAAGTATTAATCTTCGGGGATGTAAGCCGGGAAATTTCTGTTCTGGACAAGAGCATATCCCTCGAAGAGGCTTTGGCTGTAGTCGAGTCTGCTATCTCAAAGGGCGGGCTGAGTGTCGAAAAATCTGAAGATGAAGGTGTATCACAGGATTTAAAGGATGACACTTACCGCAAAGCTAAGGAAAAGGCTGCTTCAGCAATTGTTTCGATAGTTTCAGGAAACTCGGGACATTCCGGGCAGGCTAAGCTTGAATCTACAGTATACAGGACTGAAACTGCGCAGTTGTCCCTTGAGAGTTCAGCCGACATTAGCTCCTGGTTCCGGAATGGAACTGGAGCAGATCATATTATAGAAACAGGAGTCACGATCACAGAGCCAGACAAAAGCTCAATCACAAAACCAGTTGGACAAAAAACTTCAGAGACAAAGTTCGTCAAACTGGGCTTTGATACCAATGAACTGCCTGTTGCATTCATCGATCTAAAACTTGGAGAGGCAGTTGCAAAACTGGCTGGACCGGAGTTCGCAGAGGTTTCACTGCCTGTAAAAGCTGTTAGCGAACTGCTGGCCATAACGAACTACACTGACGGAGGACCAGTATTTGAGACCAGGCTTTCCTTAACCGATTCCGGAGGCTGGACATTGAAGCCAGAGGACCTTGGGCTATCCAGGGTGACAGTTGATGGGTCAGGTCCGAAAGCATCTGGATCCAGAGATGTCAGGGTCAGAGTAGTGTATAGACCATCAAGGTCAGGAAAGGGGACTAAGGACGACCGTACAATCTATTTTAGGCGCGAAAGCTGGGCTGCAAGCTGGTTTTTAGTAACCCGTTCGGCAGCAGGTCTGGAAGGCTCCCTGGAATTTGATTGGAGAGAGACTGCTGCCGATGGTTCTGTGAAGTTTAACCCATCGAGAAGTACAGATAAAACAGAGATAAAGCTTTGAAAAAGTAAGAAGAGGTAAAAAATATGTTTAAGTTTGGTTCGGAAGAGGTTATAAACGATCTTTCGGTTTTTTCGGATGATGAGGAATGGGACACATTTTATATCCTTCCTAAGACGCCGAATTTCCGTCTAGACAGTGAAGGCAAGCCAGTATTCCAGTTTCTTAAGTACAGGACAGAGATAGACAGGTCAGGTGAATTTAAGGCTGGAGGGATTGCATTCTTCGATGTAGCACTCCAAATCACAGATGATAAACAGAAGGCAGTTAAGGAAGAACTGCAGAAAAGAGTGGATAACCTGGCTGATCAACGTAATGCTCCTCATCGGGAAGTCAAAATAGAGAAGATCAAACCCATCGAAGGAGGTGTCTCCGTGAATCTCACGGATATGAGTAACAACCTGGTCGAAAAGGCCTGGAACCCCGCTTCTCCGTCTCTATACGGAGACTTCATAACACCCATTACTGTAGAGTTCACAAAAGATGGCGCTGCTTTATTCTGGAACGCTTTGCAGGGAAAAGGAGGGTCTGTCCAGGTATCTTATAGTTTCGTGCTTCAAGTGGGTCTTCCTCCTATTACAGCATATTGCCACTGGGATGCTCAGAAATTTTACAGTTTCTATCAAACAATCACTGTTGATGAAAACTGGTGTGCAGATGATAATTATTATGAGTACATAAGAGAAAGATTTCATAATTCAGAGTTCTACACTACTGAATTTGATTTTCGTAATCTGAAGGATACTACACTACAGAATGAGATAAGGGAGTCAATCCAGAGAACCTTCGATGATGCCATAGCCAGGAACATCATAAAGGAAAATACTCCTGTCTCAGACGAGAACCGAAAGGTTCCGGATGATATGGAACATGTCACTCGCACCATGATAACCAATAAAACTTCGAGTGTTACCGTCAACTATACAGAGGGAATGACTATGGAATGGGACCCACATCCAGGCGGTACACTGCCAAATATCACTAACTTACCAGGTGTCGACCCGAAGGATTACTTCAAGGAAATAGATCTGGATGATCCTTTCTTCAAAACACTCACTGTCCCGATTTATGTGAACGCTGACTTTGATAACCTGCCTATATACAGTGTTGAAGTCCACATAGACTACAATGAAGGAGAAACCCACAAGATAGATGAGTTCATGTTCAAGAGCCCCAATGACGTGTCCACATTCAGGACATTTATTGAGAATAATAACTGGAAGTACAATTACTGGTACCAGGTAAACTACAAGTTTGAAAGCAAATCCTACATATCAGATATAAAACAGACAGATGAGAAGAACCTGGTCATTAATGTAGATGACATAGGCATACTTCATGTAAATATTCAACCGGGCCACCTTGACTTCAGCAAGATCCCTCAGGTTGAGGTCGCAATTCAGTATGAGGACAGAAGTGCAGGTGTAGACCTCATAGAAGAAGTCTTCATGCTGGACAAAGACAGCAAAAACCAAGAAATGCTCAAGGTCATATTCCAGCCCAGGAGAAACCAGTACCGTTACCGTGTCAAATACTATATGGCAGATGGTAAGGAGTATCTGAAAGATTGGACATCCGCCCAGTCAGAAGATCTTTTAATTGGTAGCCCATTCGTCGATAAAGTAATACACATAAGACCTGTAGGGGACATGGATAATGATATTGCCAATATCTATATCGATCTAAAATATGAAGATACTGGCAATGACTACAGAACTTCCCAGTCCTATGCCCTGAACAAAGCAAATCCGTTTGCAGACTGGGTGTTCCCTGTTGTAAGCGAGACCGGAGGCAAAGTCACCTACTCTGGTATGATACAATATAAGAATGGAGATCTGAAAGAAATACCTCCGACTGAAGTTAAGACAGACAGTATATATCCTGGAGATTATGCGGATATGCTGCAAGTGCAGGTGTTTCCAGACCTTATAGATTTTAGCATTGTAAAGCTTGCCAAGGTTTCGTTGAGTTATCAGGACCCAGAGAATGGTATAGTTGAGAGAAAGGACGTGATTATAAAACCTGACTCTGAAAACCCTGTTGATTGGTCCGTCAAACTCAAGGATAAAAATAAGAACGCTTATCAGTGGCAGGCTACCTTCTTCATGAAAGACGGTTCTACCAGGAAGACAGATCTTGTAACTACAAGTGATCTTACCGTCTTGCCTGAGGCTCCTGTAGTACTGGCTCCTCCAATAAACTAATGAAGGGGATAATATGCTATACCTCAATCCCCCTTTTTTTTTGATCGATGGCATTTCAATTTATCCAGACCATGCCGACTCTTTGCAGTTCTACTATCTTCCAGTAGCTCCCAAATTAACAAAGATTAAGGAAGAGAAATCTGGCAAAATCATTCCCCAGATACAGATAATCAAGTTTAGAGGCGAGGCAGGCAATGGTGGCTTTCTCAACTTCGATGTAAATATCGGTGTGGACCAGGATAAACTGGATGCCATTAGTGGGAAGCTAAGCTCTCTGGCGAGGCTGCGTGATAAACCAAAGCTGTCACCCATTCCTGTTATTGATGGATCGGTGAAGATGATGCTCTTTGGCACACAGACAGGAGAACAGCCATCAAATGATCTGGACAAGCTTAAATTTGTTACAAAAATAGACCAGAATGCTAAGCCGTCATTGTATGGGGACAACCAGGCAGCGTTCTCAGTTGCTCTGGATCAGTATGGTGTGACAGTTCTTGATAAAGCCATTCAGGGTGAGATTGCCCCTATAGGCATTGTTTATTCCCTGGATTATCTCGCTCTCAGGCCTGCATATTCCGTCAGGCTGCATGCAGACTGGGACAGAGTCCAGAAACATCTGGATGAAAAGTTCAGTGCCTCTTCATTAGTTTTCTCTGTAGATATCGATAAAGCTGTAGATGAGCTGATAGAGAACAGAATAATAGAGATAGAGGCCGATACCTTTGTGCCTGAAGGAGAGGACACGAGCGGCATAATCAAGAATAAAGACCAGGCCTTAAATGAAGTTCGGGACATGGTGACTGATGCATTCTTCAAGCCCTCTCTTGACCCTATCAAAAAAGATGAAGACTCCTGGGATAAGGCTGTAAATACATTAGATCGATCAATAATGATAGCAAACCAGGGTTCAACGCTTGGCCCAGCGTATGAAGGTTGCATGTTCAGCTACCAGAAAGTAGATTTGACAAGGATAGACAAGAAGATCCTGAACGTTAATATCAGCGAGAGGACCACAGTCAGGAGAAGTATCTATCCTCAGGGTCACTTAAGCGGCATAATTAGAGACCTCACTTCAGAAGGTTTGAATCTTGAGGATTTTATTATCTCAGTGGATGTGGATGAACCCTGGTTTGATTCCCGAAAGGTAGACGTCATATCCAGGGCAAATCTCGATGAGGACTCCATAGCTTCCATAAATGTTAAGCTGACTTATGGTAACAAGACCCAGAATGTCGTTCTTGACTCGAACAATTCAAAAGGATCAGTAATTTGGCCAAGTATAATCGAGTCCGGTTCGATGAAAAGAGAAGTTACAGTCAGTTATAAGGTGAACTTCAAAGGGGTAAACGGGACAGAGAGGCCTGTAGTTCTCACAGCTCCGGAACAGGTGGTAACGGATGAGGTCTTTGAGGTCAATCCAAGAGAGCTTTATTCGATACTCTCAGTTCCAATAGGTGCTCACGGTTTTCCATGGGAACATTATCCTGCTGTAGAAGTGAAGCTTCAGTACATCGATGAACCAAATGAAATCAGCTTTGATAGCGTAGTATTTATGGATGCAGACAATACACAAAAAACCTTGCCGATATTTATCTGCGACCCCAATAAAAGGGCTTTCAAGTACAGGATCGTATATCATGCTTCCAATAATAAAGCTGTGGACATGGGCTGGGTCGATACAAGTGAAGAGCAAATATCCGTAAGGGACCCGTTCCCAATGAAACGCACAGTACAGGTAGTACCAAACCTGAACTGGGATGATGTTACAAACGCATTTGTAGATTTGTCCTATGAAGACGCTGAAAATGAAATTTATGAAGAGGGCTTTTTAACATTTAGTCCGACAGCTACGGAAGCCCAGTCTTTTACAGTTGATCTTGCAGATCCAGACCAGCGTCTTGTCACATACAGGGTTACTGTACTTTTCAGGGATGGCAGATATTTTGAAAATCCTGCATCGCTTACCAGGGATAGACGAATACTTGTAAGAAGCGATATGAAAGGCCATAGAATCATCCAGATCCGTCCACAAAAGCTGGAATTTACATCCAAAAATCTTAAAGAGATAAATATCGAGATGAGTTACGAGGATCTTGCTGCAGGACTGAGATTTGATGATATATTCACATTCAAATCTGCAGATGACAAAGCCTATTTTGAATTCGATTACGTGGATGATCAGAGATCTACGTATCGTTACAAAGTCACTTATTACTACACGAACGGCCTTTACAGGACTGAGGACTGGAAGAACAATAATGATGGAGAACTAAGTATTCGAGTGGCCTGAGAACCAGTGTGTCGATTCTAAATTTCGCAAGAAACAAAGGTTTGAACTATTTAAATCAAAAAAATGAATGTTAATATCTGCTTAGCCTCAAAATAACTTTTGAAATACAGAAAGCACAGAAGACACTGAGCTAAGAGTTCAGAAGACACTGAGCTAAGAAAACACAAGTACAGATATTTCGTACTTCCAATTTAATAAAGCGTGGAGTGTGTGTTTATACCAGCTTTGCTTTCTGTTTTTACAGAACCTTTGTTGATTTTAATTAAGCACCCGTGTTCGGCACTACAATTATTTTGTGATATTATATTGATTATTTTTTGATAGATGCAATTTTGGATGATCAATGAACCAGGTAGTTGAAACTAACTTTGGAAATTTGACGTAACTAGATTAGAAATAGAGGTTGGTTATAGGAGTGATGAAATATGTTGATATTCGGCAGCAAGACAATAACAGTAGATGGAATTACCGTCTTTGCAGATCATGCAGATCCTAATCAGTTCTGGTACCTGCCAGGACCTGTTGCCCTTGCCAGAAATGGTCCAGATAAAAAAGCAGAATTTTCGTTTATAAAGTATAAACCGGCGGCAGTAGCCGGAGGAGCTAAAGGGGGAGGCTTCCTCATGTTTAGAGTAAACATGCAACTGGACCCATTACTGGAAAACAAAATCCTCTCCGAAGTCTCTGCTGGAGCAAAAGGAGAGCCCAGGCTGTCAGCGATCCAGTTTGATGAAGGTTCGGTTCAATGCATAGCTCTTAACCTGCAGGGCTCGGGAGGAACTACGGCAAGCCCGGCAGAGGAAGGAACCTTCAATGCAGTGGAGAAAATACTGGGAGCTTCAGTCCCCTCGCTCTTTGGAGACAACTCAGCCGCTTTCAGTCTTACACTGGACCAGGAAGGGGCGATCATACTAGAGAAAGCCTTTAAGGAGGGCTTAACTCCGGTTGGTGTCATCTACAACCTCAAGTTTACCGGCCTTCGGCCTGCTCTTGATGTCAAGATAACCGCGGATCTTAAGAAAGTGTACGACCAGTTCAGTGCAAGCTTAAGCGGTCAGTATTATTTCTTCAAGGCTGGAATAGATATAGGATTCGAGAAACTTGTTCAGAATGGAGCCATAAAAATTGAGGTTACCAACTTTACCACAGAAGGAGACAAGAAGGAGAAAGAAAAATGGGCTCTTGATTTCTTTGAAAATAGTATCCTAAATGAATGGTTCAAACCAACTTTATCACCTGGAGAACTTCCTGGAGACTTAGCACAAAAACTGGAGGATTCTACTAAGGAAAATAAATCTTCGTCAGAAAACAAATCTTCGTCAGAAAACAAATCTTCGTCAGAAAACAAATCTTCGTCAGAAAACAAATCTTCGTCAGAAAACAAATCTTCGTCAGAAAGCAAGTCAAAAACAGCAGGCTCATCAAGTGCCAGTGCAGCTCCTAAAGGTGGAGCTTCAATTACTGCAGGACCATTACCGGGATCAACCGGTGGACGAGGTAATAAAGGAACGGACACAGATGGTAGCACAGATGTCCGTAAACCAGCCAGGCTGGAGAAAAAGAGCACTGACCCTGACCCTCTGCCGAAAGGATATGACATTCGTCATGATCCTTCAAGCTCCGGAGACTCTGAAGTTCTTACGATTACAGGCGGGAATAATCCTTTAGTTAAGGTAGATGGAATTGTCCAGCAACTTGACAATCAGAGGCGGTTGACTATCGATATCCCTGCAGGTTCTAGCAAAAAAATCACAGTAAATTATCCCTCTTCTCCAGATATTAATGAAACATTCAACCTATTTTTTGATTGTGGAAAACCCTCTGAGCAGGGTTGGTCCACATGGCCTCAGAGCAAAAGCTACACAGGATACCTGAACAATACACCTGATCCACAGGATGGTGCATTCTTGGAAAGCACAGCACCATCAGGCGGTTCGGGTTTCAAAGGAGCAGAAGCCCTTAGAAACTGGATCAAAACTCGTCTGGCCACTCCAAAGGAAGTTTCTATAGATGCCCATTCCAGTTATGAAGGAAATAATGATAATCTAGATTATAACCAGAAGTTGTCCGAGCGCCGAAAAGATGTCGCAATTGGGATCATAGATAATCTGGCCCCTATAAAGAGTGAAATCGCTTCAGGCCAGAACGAGGCTCAGGCTTCCAATAGAATGAACGATTCTACTGATTGTGTGGCCAGGATAAAGGGCAGAATTGCTGCAGGTAGCCCAAATGTGAAAATCGAGGCAATTATATCGAGGCCGCTGCCAGAGAAAAAGGAAGAGGAAAACCAGGAAAGTAAGAATAATGGTGATAAAAAGGAAGAGGAAAACCAGGATGAAAGTAAGGATAATGGTGATAAAAAGGAAGAGGAAAACCAGGATGAAAGTAAGAATAATGGTGATAAAAAGGAAGATAACGGAAATAATTCTGATCAAAAAAAATCTCAGGACACTCCTGGAAATCCAGCCATATCTCTCAAGCTCAAGTACATCAGACAGAATGAGCTAAAGACAGTTTCTCTGGAATATCATAGCTCTGAGGCCGTAGTGAGAACCTATGCTCCGCAGGGCTTCTTCGGTTTGCTTCTCGAAGAACAGGATAAGCATTTCCTGGAGGTAGATCTGGACGATCCGTTCTTCAGAACTTTTGCGGTCACAGTAGACTCTCCCATTGACTTCAACAGGATCGGCCTGAGTTCGGCTCATGTATCTTTAGACTACGGAGATCCAATTGACGTGGCAAACCAAAAGCATGGAGACTTTATTTTTGATGCCCAAGAAAAAAGCGAGAAGAAATTTGAGGTTTTCATGAATAAAGCTCTTGATACTTCCTATACCTATGGGCTGGATTACAACTTCGATCCGCAATCGGGCTGGGATGGACAGAGTTACTCTTATCATTTTTCAGATCGAAAAACGGAAGATCGGGCTCTGAATCTGAATCCCTACGATGATATAGGTTTCCTGGAAATAGAGGTAATGCCGAATGATATTGACTGGGGAGTTCTGAACTCTATAGACGTAAACCTAAATTATCAGGATCAGGAAGGCCTATCTCTGGACAAATATTTCATCCTGAAACCAGACTCTGTATCGCAGTTCTGGAGGCTCAGGTTAAGCAATCCAAAAGCCAGGTCGTACTCTTACAGCTTTGTTTACCATATGAAAGACGGATCAACAAGGACAACAAGTCCGGTGACCACCAGGGCAGTAGTCGTTCCTGTTAATGATCCTTTCACAGGAGCTTTAGATATCGAATTTGTCCCACTTTTTGATCCTGCCACAGTCAGGAATGTTTTCATCGATATAGAGTATAAGGACCCTGAAAACAATTACGAGAGGGAGGAGCGTTTGAAGCTTGTGGGAAGCGCTATAGACTCGGTCAAGCTCAGGATCTCCCTGGTAGATCCAACGAAAAGAAAGTTCAGCTACAGGTTCACTTTCATCGAGAATAATAACGAGATTAAGAGGGGACCATTCACTGAAACTGAGGAAACGCTGATAGGCGTCCTGGAATAAACAATTCTAATGACATGAAATTCGACATGAAATTCAGGAATGAGCAATGTGTGCTTGAGACCTTCTGGCCTGGATTCTAACTTAAATCAAGGCTTAGACCTAAACGTAGATTCTGACCTCGCAATTTCATCAAGAGGACACAGAAAGATCTCTCAGGCTATTGCAAGTATGGGAAAATATGCTCCCAAGCCCGCTGCACGCGCTAGTGCTGCCCTTGATCTTATTCTTGACGGAGTATATAGATCCAGCTGGCAGGAAGTGGCCTGGGAGTTTAGCGGGTTGACTTATGATGGCTTTCCAGTTGAGTTTGCTTTCTCAACGGCAGACAACACTATACGTTATACAGCAGAGGTCTCTGGCCCCGAAATAGATTCAGCAGAGAGGCTAGAGATCGCTGAACGAAAACTGGAGCTGCTAAGAGATGTTCCTGTAAGAAAGGAGATTAGCGAGATTCTTCATAAAATCCTTTTGTCAGGCCCTCTTAAGTTCGGCGCATGGATTGGAGGGAGACATAATTCAGGAGGAGATCGATACAAGCTTTATGTGGAAGTTCCGGAGTCCGATTCTAGTGAGCATGAATGCCTTATAAGAGATATGCTTGGGGATGTTGGCCTGCTTCCGGGCCGCAAGCCCAGGTTACAGATGATAGGATATGAGCCATCTACCTCACAGCTGGAGCTATATTTCAGTATAAATGGTATTGAGTTCTGGGAAATTAAACGTCTCCTCTCATTGGCTGGGATGAAAAACCAATGCTCTGGCTTCCTTTCTCTTATTGAAGAAGCATACGGGCATCGAGCAGAGCTGGCTCTTTCCCAATCCAGGGTAGGATTTAGTTTTTCTGCGAAAAAAGGCAGGGAAGATATGGTTTTTTCAATTTTCAAACCTGCCAGATCTATATTTGGAAGTGATAAAAGTATCAGAAAACGCGTTTTAGAATTAGCTGAACTTAAAGGCTGGGATTTGAAATGCTATGAGACCCTCAGCCTGCCTGTAGCCGAGAGAGAAGGAGGAGATACCAGGCATGGAATGGTATCGTTTGTTATTAAGCCAGAGAGTCAGCCGGCACTTAGTCTTTATCTCAGACCTCCAGAGGACCTATCATGACAGAAAATGAGATGCTCGAGTTTATCCTTAGTAGCCAGGCGCCCACAGGGGCATTCCCTTCCATAATATGCAGCAGAACAAAAAGATATACTGACTGGAACGGGTTTACCACTGCCCATGTATTGCGAGCTCTGAGATCTGTTCCTGAATCTGACATTCTAAAAAATGCCAGACACCTGGCTCTAGATTTTCTCAAAAGATGTGAATCTCCAGAGAAACCTGGAGCTTTTTGTTTCTGGCCAAAGGGGATGCAACCCGGCAGAATACCTGAGCTGCCCCCAGATGCGGATGATACTTCGATTATATTAATTGAGATGATCAGGAATCAGCGTATTGACAAATGTACAGCACGAATGATAGCTCATTCAGTATTGCTTCCATACAGGCTGATTGATGTACCTACACCATCACCACCCTGGGTCCGGCCTGGAGCTTTTCTCACCTGGCTCAGGCCTGGCCGATTCAATATTGTGGACTGCTGCGTCAATGCAAATGTGATTGCTTTGCTCTCATATCTCGGTCTCGATGACCTTGAAGGCTTTAATGAGACTTGTGAGATGATCGAGGACGGAATCCGATGGTCTAAAGGCTTAAGCTTCCAGACCAGCACCTTGACTCCTTTCTATCCGCACCGGGCAGAGTTTGTCTACGCAGTTGACCATGCAATAGAGTGCGGTGCAAAACAACTGGAGGAAAGCTTTAGGCTCATGAGAGATTTTGGTTGGGTTCAGTGTAATGAGGATATCGAGAATTCAGAAAAGAAACCAATATGTGGAAATGCCTATGTGGGGGATGTTTGGTACTCGCAAATTCTGGATATTGCCAGAAAATTTGGCAATGTACCAAAAAATCTGTAGTGTGATAGGGAGAGGTTTCATGAATTACCAGAGATTCTACAGAGGTTAACAATAAAACTGTTAAATAATTTGAATATATATAGTGATCCCTTCCAATATATAGAAAAAGAGGATGCGTTATGTTAGTATACTTAATAAATATATCGAAAAATTTCATTTATGAAAAAATATGACTCGTATACATTATAAATAAAACCATGTGTTACTATATAGATACCATAAATACGTCAAATGATATCGATTTTGGCTATACGGATCTTTCTCTAATAAGGGACTCATCGCAAAATTAAAAAATGGCATCATTTGGCATCAGTTTAAAAAAAAGACTGAAGTGTATTGTAAATGCCAAACATTTTTAATTACGGCTTTCGATGCAGATTCAAGGTGCCTGAATAGTATCAATCAGGTATAATCAACTTTATGGTTAAAAATTGTACATTAAATAGTAGACTAAATATAAAATACAATTTTTAAAAATCTTGTGATTTAATTTATTTAATACTTAATCAAAAGATTTATATACCGTTCTTTTCACCTTTTTTTTGGTGATACTTTGACAACTTCGAACTTAGTAGACTCACATGGGGAAGTTATTTTGACTTCTACCGGAAAAGAATACATTGTCGAACGCTTGAACGAAATGTCTCCTGGTTCTGAAATCTCACTTTCTCCTATTTTGGTAGAGGAAGAAGAAGATGAAGAAGAGGTGCCATAATGACATACATAAAGCAGGGACAGAGTAAAGTTCACAAAGCAACTGTACCTTCAGGAACAACTGCTTTTACCTTGATGTTGAATTGGGGAAATACACAAAGTAAACTGTCCCTTAGTCCCTATGACCCTGAAGGACACATTCTTAGGACCTACTATGATAAGGATGATCCAAAAGGAGTAGACGGTAAAATAAGCCTCAAGATATCCTCTCGATATGGTATGGAATCGGGAGTCTGGAGGTTCAAGGTAAAAGGTGTATCTGTCCATGGAAATGAGGATTACACATTTAAAGTCTATGCGCATCATTGAGCTTCAAAAAAAGCTCATCTTCTGTTTATTATTTTTTTCATTTGTTCTTTTAATATCAACATCTGAGGCTCATGAGTATATAGTACAACCCATTTCAAGTGACCAGGTAGGAGTCCCAATTCACGGAGAAGAAGTAACAGAGCTTGAGGTCACTGAAATATCCTACTGGCAGTTTCTGTTATGGCTTGGTATGATGTATATTTTAGCCACAGTTGACCTTTTCTACCCTAAGAAACTTTTTTTCTCAATAGTTGGATATCGAATTGTAAATCCTGGGAATGTACTTGAAAATTCCAGCCGTTTTAGAGTTTATAGATATATAAAAACCAAACCTGGAGCATATATTGGTGAAATTGTAGAACAGGTTGGTTTAGATAGAGAAATAGTAAAATATCACATTAAAACCCTTAAAGCTAATAAAAAGATTGAATCCTATAAAGACGGTGTGAAGACAAGGTATTTTGAAAACCTTCTTGTTTACAATGAGGATGAAAAAAAAGTTATTTCTGTTCTTCAAAACTTAACTAACCAGAAGATAATTATAGAGATAATAAATGGAAATTGTAACACTAATGTAGCTCTTGCACAAGAATTTGGAGTTTCCAGGCCAACAATTAGCTGGTATATGAAGAATCTCAAAGAAAATGACCTTATAATAGAGATAAAAGAAGGAAGAAGCATAATCTACAAAATAAATCCTATATATAAACCCCATATTGAAAAATATATCCGGCAGTTGCAGGACTCTTACATTAACACGTATACGTAAACACCTTAAAAAGAAAGACGCAGCCCTAACTGTGCAAAGTACTGGTTTTAGAAACCCAGTTTTAAAATAGAGACTTTTGATATCTTCCGGGATCGTCAAAATATGGTATTTATTTCAATGACAGTTGGCAAACATCGCTAAAAAAACAAGAAAATAATAAAAAGTCTCTTAATTTTTTTTCTGAGAACTTTTCCCTGAGAAATATTTTACGAGTTCCATTGAGATCAGCGTGGTAGAGGCAAGAGACAGCACCACTCCCCATTCAAAGAGAGAAAGTGGAACGGTCCGAAAAGCAGTCTGGAAAAAAGGAACATAAATTACCACGAGTTGCAGAACTATTGTTGTCAGGACTGCATAAACCAGAGGTTTGTTTGTAAAAAGCCCCAGGGAAAAGATCGAGTATCGGTCAGACCGCCAGTTAAAGGCGTTAAACATCTCTGAGAAAACTACCAGCGTAAAGATCAGGGTCTGGAGTTTCTCAATAGAGAAATTTCTGTCAAGAGCCCAGTTTAAAACGAGAAGAGCCTGAAGCGCAATCAACCCTCCAATTCCCAGACTGGCTGAGATTTCCCGACGGGTGATGAGCCCTTCCTCAACGTTTCTTGGCTTCTGTCTCATAATACCATTGTCAGGAGGCTCAACTGATAGAGCCATAGGAGGAAGCCCGTCCGTAATCAGGTTAATCCAGAGGATCTGAACAGCAATAAGAGGCAGGATTTGCCATCCCAGGATAGAAATGAGAACTATGAGAACCTCACCGATATGGGCTGAGAGCCCGTAAGTGATGAAGTTTCTAATATTTTTGAATATATTTCGTCCTTCCTCAACCGCTGCAACAATCGACGCAAAATTATCATCCGTAAGGATCATGCTTGAGGCTTCTTTGCTGACATCCGTGCCAGTAATCCCCATAGCTATTCCCATATCTGCAGCTTTAAGGGCAGGAGCATCGTTTACCCCGTCCCCGGTCATTGCTACGACATAGCCCTTTTTCTTGAGGGCGTCTATTACTCTCAACTTATGGATAGGATATACCCTGGCATAAACCGAAACCCTCTCGACCTTGTCTTCGAACTCGGCATCCCCAAGATTATCAAGCTCCGAGCCTGTAAGAGTAAGATCGTTTTCCTTTAAAATCCCCAGTTCCTTTGCAATTGCAGACGCCGTAATCTTATGGTCTCCTGTTATCATTACGGTTTTAATGCCTGCATCTTCGCATTTCTGGATTGCAACCTTTACTTCCTCTCTTGGAGGGTCTCTCATGCCCATTAAACCTGAAAAGACCATATCTTCTTCTATTCTTTCTGAAGAGATCTCTTTTGAAGAAGATTTTTCGATATCGAGTTCCTCATCCAGAAGACGAAATGAAATAGCCATAACCCTGAGGGCCTGATCAGCCATTTCCTTAACTTTTTCTTCAATCAACTGCTTCATTTCGGAAGATAAGGATTTTATTTCACCGTCAAGAAAAATCTTCGTACATGAGCCGAGAATTACTTCAGGGGCTCCCTTTGAGAAGGCAGTAAGTCCTTTTACAGGGAAGCTGCCAGAATCGGCTTCCAGTTTATTGAAGGTAGTCATTCTTTTTCTTTCAGAGGAAAAGGGTATTTCTCCAAGGCGAGGATATTTTTGATCAAGCTCAACTTTATGGAACCCTGACTTTGCAGCAACAACCACAAGAGCTGCCTCCGTAGGGTCTCCTTTGATCTCCCATTTATCACTTTTCTTAAAAAGACCAGCATCGTTACAGAGAACAGCTCCCAGCAAGAGAATCTGAAGATGGGGATCATCTGTAGAAACTTTTTCATCTCCCTTAAAGAACTCTCCTTCAGGAGAATATCCTGCTCCAGTAACTTTCAAAACCTGCTTATTGACGCAAATTTTTTCAACTGTCATTTTGTTCTGTGTAAGCGTGCCTGTCTTATCCGAACAGATAACATTTGTGGCTCCAAGCGTTTCTATGGATGGCAGTTTTCTTACAAGGGCGTGCCTTTTGACCATACGCCTCACCCCGAGCCCAAGCCCTACTGTAACAACTGCAGGGAGAGCTTCAGGGATAGCAGCAACTGCAAGAGCAACACCCCATAAAAACATATCAAGGAGAGGAAATCCGTAAAAAACCCCAAGCATTGCAACAAAAGCTACAATTACAAGAGTCGCAGTACCAATCCATCTGCCGAACTTGTCAAGGCTTTCCTGTAAAGGCGTCCTGGACCTCTCTATTGTCCCCAGAAGCCCGGCAAGTTCCCCAAAAGCCGTATTCATTCCGGTTGCAGTAACAATCGCACTGCCTCTTCCGTAAGCAACTGCAGTTCCTGTGTAGACCATGTTTGTCCGGTCAGCTTCAGGAGTTTCGGAAGGAAGGGCTTCGATGCTTTTCTGAACCGGCACGGATTCTCCTGTAAGGGAGGACTCGTCAGTTTTAAGATTGAACCCTTTGATTATCCTGGCATCGGCTGGAATGCGGTCTCCGGTCTGAATAAGGATAAGATCTCCAGGAACGAGATTCTTTGAGGGAATTTTATTTTCAACCCCGTCCCTTATAACAGTCGCTTCCGGCGAGGTAAGAGACCTTAGAAGCTCAATTGCTTTCTCGGCTCGATATTCCTGCACAAAGCTGAGAATACCTGCAAGAAATACCGTAAAAATAATGACTATTGCATCAACGAACTCCCCGAGAAGAGCCGAAACAATAGAGGCCGTTATCAAAATAATGATCAAGATACTTTTGAACTGTGAGACAAAGAGGTTCAGGACCGAAACTTTTTCTTTTTCTTTAAGCTCATTTTCACCATACTCCTCAAGCCTTTTTTCGGCTTCCTCAGAACTCAAACCTGCTTCTGAGACTCCAAACTCTTCAAAAACGGAGTTTATTTCCTGGTCGTAATACACCCCTTTACCCCTCAAGCCTCCGGATTATCTGGAGAGATTCTCAACTATAGTCCTTAACGTAAGTATTTGCACTTACTTTCTAGCTATGGGAAACGTGGAAAACACGGAAGAATTGGACCCATATTTCCTTTTCTGTGGTTTCCGTGATTTTCGTGGTTAACCTTTTACTTCAGATTGGTGACGAAATTTTGGTCCTCGACTATAATATATCTGCTTATCTAATATAAGTTTCAAAGGATATATAGTGGTAAAGCCCATCGACAGAGTATGGGGTTTTCAAAGTATATATGTGGTAAAACCCATCGATAGGTTAAGGGGTTTTCAAAGAACTGTTGTATAAGAACTTTTGTGGAAAAAGAGATATATCACTTTAGCTTTTTTTCTATTAAGTTAGGGGTTTGAAATCTGTTTGAAATCTGTTTGAAATCTGTTTGAAATCTGTTTGAAATCTGTTTGGGATCTGTTTGAAATCTGTTTGAAATCTGTTTGGGATCTGTTTGAAATCTGTTTGAAATCTGTTTGAAATCTGTTTGAAATCTGTTTGAAATCTGTTTGAAATCTGTTTGAAATCTGTTTGATTTCTTAAGGGGCATTAAGATTCTGTTTAAAAGTAACAGATAAGGGAAAAGTTGGGTATGAAAATCGTAATAGTAGGAAGTGGGCTCGCAGGACTGTCAGCAGGGTATAAGCTTTGCAAATCGAATGAGATTGTTATTTTTGAAAAAGATGCGGAAATCGGGGGGATGGCTGCAAGTTATTGTCAGGATTTTGCTGGAAAGAAGTACTTTATAGAGAAATATTATCACCACATATTCAGGAGTGATTCGGAACTTCTTGACATGATAAGAGAATTGGGGCTTGAAGGTCAAATGTTGTGGCTTAAGGGAAAAAACGCCTATTTTGTAGACGGTAAAAACTATCCCATGAATACCCCTGCTGAAATTTCAAGGTTTAAACCTCTTTCTTTTACTGATCTGGTAAAACTTGGGCTGCTGGTGCTCAGAATAAAGCTAATAAATGATACGACTTCCTACGACAGAATAAAGGCAAAAACCTGGATTCTTGACACTGCGGGACAATCCGTATACGAAAACTTTTTTGCTCCTCTCATGAAAAGCAAATTCGGTGAAAATGCTGAAAACGTTTCTGCAGCCTGGCTTATAGGGCGTGTGAAAATAAGGTCAGATAGGGGAAAAGAAGGAGAAAAACTGGGGTACCTGAGAGGAGGTTTTAATTCTCTTATAGAAGCTCTGGCAAAGGAAATCACTGCAAAGGGAGGCCGGATCTTACAGAATGAAGCAGTAAAGGAAATCATAATCAAAGACAATACAGTGCAGGGAGTGATGGCAAACGGGGATTTCATACCCTGCGATGCGGTGATTTCAACTGTTGAACCCCGAGTACTGGATATCCTTACGAAAGGCAAACTTGGGACACTTCACGCGACCCTGCAGGATATTCGGTATCAAGGGACTGCGTGTGCCCTCATAGGACTTGAGAAAGGGCTTATGAAAGATGGGAATTACTGGTTGAACATAAAGGCTGACGTGCCTTTTGGAGCCGTAATTGAGCACACCAATTTTATGCCTTTTGAGGACTATGGAGAACACCTCGTTTATGTAACCTCCTATTTCCAGGATGAAAACGATGCTCTCTGGCTGAAGACGGAAGACGAAGTTCTGGATTCTTACCTGAATGGCCTGGAAAATATGTTTCCTGATTTCTCAAGAAACGATATCCACTGGACGAAACTCTTCCGAAGAATGGATACTGCACCTGTATATGAACAGGGGTACCTTGAAAAGGTTCTGCCGTTTGCGCCAGGCCCATCCGGACTTTACCTGGCAGGAATGTTCTCATCAACCAA
The DNA here is from genome assembly GCF_000969945.1 of Methanosarcina sp. Kolksee. NCBI lineage: Archaea > Methanobacteriati > Methanobacteriota > Methanomicrobia > Methanosarcinales > Methanosarcinaceae > Methanosarcina > Methanosarcina sp. Kolksee. The sequence goes on along the minus strand of NZ_CP009524.1, from coordinate 3,791,926 downwards.
TTATCCGGAAAGAAGCATGAACGGCTCTGTAAAAGCCGGGTTTGAAGCTGCAAAATTCTTCACGAAAAAAGAAGAAAAGTGCGAGGTTTGCTGGCTTGACTGAGAAACCTGCCCCCTGTGTTTTATTTTCCTGTGTTTTTATTTCCTATGTTTTTCATTTCCTGTGTTTTTCATTTCCTGTGTTTTTATTTCCTATGTTTTTATTTCCTATGTTTTTCATTTCCTATGTTTTTCATTTCCTATGTTTTTCATTTCCTATGTTTTTCATTTCCTGTATTTTCATTAAAAGTTTTGTGCACCTGATGAAGTCCACGGACTTAATCTAGTTTTTTAGGACTAACTATTATATAGGCTAAGGGATGATAATATATTGTCTGTATCTGCGTGCAGAAAGAAGTTCTGCATGATTACCTGTCCTTTCGGATTTATCATTTATGGGGATTTAAGCAATGATGAATTAGGAAAAGACAGTAAAACTCTAAAAAATCTGGACTTCTGCCGTTAGTCGGCATTTGGGGGCTTGCTGGTCAAATCCGCATTTGTGGAGATGGCACAGGAGAATAGACTTGTTTTCCCTTGAGCTTTGCTCTCAAAAAGAGATCCCGGATGCTGTAAAAAGCTGCCCTGGCTTCCGGGAAGGGGTATTGGCAGCATAAAATAAGAGGAGTGGTAAAAGATGTTATTCATGGACGTTAGTACTTGGGACCCTTCGAACCGCGATAAGATCCTTGAGCATTTTAAGAAACTGGAGATTCCAGAAGGAATCGATATCATTAACCAGTGGGTTGACCTTTCCGGAAATCGCTATTACATCCTTTACGAAGCCGAAAGTGCCGAAGCTTATGGAGCTTTCAATCTGCCCTGGTCGGATGTTTGCGTAATTGACAGCGTGCCGGTTATGGAAGCTTCCGAATTTATGCAACTTCTGCCCAAATATCAGAAAAAATAAATTTTATGATTCAATAAGTTTTATAATTTATTGATACGGTTTTTCAGAAAAAGGTCCGATGAGCTACATGTTAACTGGCTCATCGAAAAATCTTTATTTTATCAGTCTTGACTGTCATGGCTTTCTTGAAGCCTTTTTTACTGAGTATATCAAGTTTTTAGCATTACTACTTTAGATTTCAGCATTACTGTTTTAGATTTCAGCATTACTGTTTTAGATTTCAGCATTAATGTTTTAGATTTCAGCATTAATGTTTTAGATTTCAGCATTAATGTTTTAGATTTCAGCATTAATGTTTTAGATTTTAGCATTACTGTTTTAGATTTTTAGCATTATTGTTTTCAGATCAAGATATTCAGAAAGAGCATCAGGCCCGTTTTCTCTTCCAATCCCACTCTCCCTGGTACCCCCAAAAGGAACTTCAGGAGCAACCTTAAGGTGCTGATTAAGCCAGACAATTCCTGCATTCAACTGTTCGCATCCTGGACGAGCTTTATCTAGGTTTTTTGTCCATATAGAGGCGCCAAGCCCATAGCAGGTGTTATTGGCTTCTTCAATTGCTTCATCAAGGTCTTTTACCTGGCCTACAGGCAGGACAGGGCCGAATACTTCTTCTTTCAGAAGCCTGGATTCCCTGGGAACATCTACAATAAGCGTAGGCTCGAAAAAATATCCCTTACTGCAGGTGCTAACTTCTGGAACTCTGCCTCCTGTAATTATCCTGCCCTCATCCTTTTCTTCGACGTCTGCGACAAGCTCTTTTATATATTCCCATTGCCTGCGGTTGTTAAGGGGTCCCATATCAACGTTTTCATGCAGCCCGTTTCCAACCCTTAAATTTCGGACGCCTGCTTCAAGCTTTTTTATGAATCTTTCTGCTACGGATTCAAAAACAAAAAGCCTCTTTACAGCAGTACAGGCCTGCCCACAATTGTAAAATCTTCCCCTTAAGGCTCCTGCGACTGCAGCTTCAAGGTCAGCATCATCACAGACCAGCATGGGATCACTTCCCCCTAACTCAAGGGTTACTCTTTTCATCCCGCCGGCTGCAAGTTCGGCTATACGTTTCCCTGTTCTCGCTTCTCCGGTAAAGGAGATTTTTTTAACCTTTGGGCTCTTAACCAGGCTTTCTCCCACAACCTCACCAGGGCCTGTAACGATATTGAGCACACCTGGAGGAAGCCCTGCCTCGCTGAGGATAGAAGCCAGGGTAAGGTTAGTAAGAGGGGTATTGCTTGCAGGTTTCAGGACAAGTGTATTTCCTGAGATCAGAGCAGGGCCTATTTTCCATGCCATAATAAGTGCAGGCATATTCCAGGGAATTATGGCTGTACAGACTCCTAGAGGCTTCTTTACAGTAAAAGCGTATCCATTTTGATGAACTGGAACAAAATCTCCGTGAAAACTGCTTGCAAGCCCGCAATAATACTCAAGGACATGTGCAAAACCTTCTATCTCGTTTTTAGATTCGGCAAGAGGTTTACCCTGTTCCCGAGTAAGCAGGAAGGCAAGTTCATCCTGTCTCTGTCTTACAATTCCCGAAGCTGTGTAAAGAATCCTGGCTCTTTGCTGTGGAGACGTGGAAGCCCAGCCATTAAAAGCTGACGATGCCGACTCAACGGCTATTGCCGCATCATCTTCAGTGCCTTTTGGGACCCGGTCAATAAGTTCACCTGTTGCCGGGTTTATGATATCAAAAAATTCGCCGCTGCATGCGTCCACAGCTTTTCCGCCAATCTGCATTTTCATATCTATCAGTATTCATAAAGACCTATTTTAAGATAACAAGAGGTACGGAGATTATTTGAAAATCAGATCATCCTTGCTATAACAGATAGTCGATGATAATAGAACAAATCCACTAACTTCTTATCACGCTTATTCATCGATCAGCCTGTCAAAAATAAGGAGCTTGAATTCCGATTCATGAAATTTAAATGAAGCCTTACGAATCAACCGCCTGAGAAGTTCTCTTTCTTCAAGTGTGAAATCCGAAAGGAGCATATCGGCAAAAAAAAGCCAATTTTTCCAGAATCACCTTTCTTACTTCCTTTCCTTTTTCAGTTAGATAAACCCTGTAAGCCCGAAGGTCTTTTTCGTCCCTTTCTCTGTACACGTAACCTTCTTTTTCCAGGTTCTTGATCGATCTTGTACTTGTTGCTTTGCTAACTTTAAGCGTTTTTGCAAGAATTCCCTGCAATATGCCATCATCCTTGATGTATAAAACCATTAAAAAAATCAAATTGTCCGCTTCCGATCCTGTAAGCTTCGAATTCTTTTGCCATACAAAGCTAGATGGCTCCGGTAGATGATGGCGATAGAACCGAGAATTTCTCTTGGATCTGCCATGATTTTATCCTCTATTTTATAACACCGGGAAGTTTGCTTTGGAATAAGTTAGTTATGAATTAATAACGGATGAAACTAATTTGAGATTACAATCGTAGATTTTTAGGTTTCGTAGATTTTTAGGTTTATATTTTCTTTCAGGCACTATTTAAAAATGTCCAATGCCTTTGCTGCGCATAGCTTTTTTCCCATGTAATAAATAATACAATAGCAGGCACACCACCGCAAAAACTGCCATGAGCATGTATATTCCTCTGTAACCAGTAAAAGGAATGATAAATCCAACCATCAAAGGCCCAATTCCCATTCCGATGTCTGAAAACGCAAAATAGGTTGAATTCGCCAAGCCCATACGGTGTTGTGGAGTTATTTTAACAGAAATAGCCTGAGTACTGGACTGTATAGCTCCAAATCCAAGCCCTATCAAAGCTGCAGCTAACAAAATTGTATAACTGTGATGAGTTTGGCTAAACAATATCATTCCAGCCGTAAATATCAGAATTGCCGGGTACATGATTGCATTTTCACCTTTGGAGTCAAACAGTCGACCAATAATCGGCCTCGAAACTAAAATTACTGCGGCATATACTATGAAAAAGAAGCTGGCTGCATCCACGAGATGAATTTCCTTGGAATACACTTCAAGGAAGGACACAACACTCGAATAACAGCTGAAAATAAACATACAAACAACTGAAATTGGAATTACACTGGGTTCAAAGAAGTTGTTAAATTTGAATCCCTTCATTTTCTCAAGCTGTTCTTTTGTTAATTCCATTTTATGTAAGGGTGATAAAAATGGCAGAATCACAAGACTGATTGCTGAGGCAACTGCACATGTAGCAAAAATCATGACGAAACTGCCGTGCTGGCTAATGAACATACCTAAAAAGGGGCCGATAGCGGTTGCGAGTATCTGACTCAATCCGAAATAGGCAATCCCTTCACCCTTCCTCTCCATAGGAATAATATTTGCAACTATTGTAGCCGTTGCTGTAGTAGTAATGCCAAATCCCATGCCATGAAGAAAGCGGACAGTAAACAGAAGAAAAATATTATTAATCCTAAAATATAATAGCGTCATAATTAAGCTTAAAATAACTCCCGCGTAAAGGGTCTTCTTATGACCGAGTTGTCCGATCCATTTTCCGACAAACAGACGTGCGATAAGTCCGCCAATTATGAATATGCTGGCAGAAAAGCCCGCTTCACCTGGTGATGAATTAAATTTACCCATCGCATATCCAGATATGACTATCATCAATAAGTAAAAACTTAAAGCAGCTATAAAATTTTCAACGAAAATGACTACAAAATCGTTAGTCCATAATCTTGATTTTTTTGAATTCATATATTATGTCTCGTTATGTCTCTTTTTCTTTTGGAGATCTCTTAAGATTAGTAAAACGTGCTACTTTTTGTGTATTTAAAAAAGCCATAATCGAATTCGGAAAGCTAGCATACAGGTTTACCGTATCTGTTTGGTGGCAGACTAGACCAGAGGCTGTTTCGGTCTAGCCTTTTTTCATATGTTGAACTATTCTCGGATAACTATTCTCGGATAACTATTCTCGAACAACTATTCTCAGATAACTGTTCTCAGAGAATTATTCTAGAAGTACTATGTTTGAATTAGTTACATTATGAAAATAATTTGATCTTTATACATTTTTAATGTATATATTAGTTACTAATGAAATCAAATTGGATGCGAATTTGTTGTATCCTGAAATGATTTCACAGACTTACAACCATTTGGAAGTCTAATTCATAATACAATCGCAGGAGACGCAAAAGGTTAAATGTTGAATAAATTCCAATTTCATTTTGGTATTGTGAAATGATTGCGTAAAATGAAACAAATTCAAAGTTTAAGTAAAATAATGTGTCATCTGTATACGATATACAACTGTAATAAAAGATGTTTAAAAAGCGAAATAATTTTGGGATAAAACATTATTCGGTTGAAAATATATTACTGCTTTTATTCGTACACTTTGAAGAGGATATGATAAAATCGGTTTTGGGATGATCTCATTAAATAAATTATTTTTCGAGTTTAAACTTTATCATTTGCGCTTCCAGGGTAATATTGCAGCTTCAAATGCCAGAAGAGGCCCAATGAACAACCCTGCCCAGAACAGAAGCCCAGCTATTCCCAGACCAGAGAAGTAAAGCCGTTTTCTTGCGAACCCAGTGCCGTAGCTTTCATCTTTGAGGCTTAAGGCTATTGCAATAACTCCAAGTCCTATACTGGCAAAAATCAGAATGAAAGTAATAAAAACTTCTGAGGAAAATGAACTTTTACTCAGTGAGATCAACATCTGAAATATATATGACATTCCTGTGCCAAGAAAGAAGAAGCCTGCAAGTATTCCTGAAATGCGTGCAGGATTAAACCCGACTACAGACTCTCTTTTTAAGAAAATTGCTAGAAGCCCGGCTGCAAGAGTTAGCACAAGTGGAGTAGAGATCAAAAACAGTCCCTGCCCCTCCCAACGATAAATCTTTATCTGGCTCAGGGGTACAGATACCCATTCTCTCAAGGTAAAGGTTTCTCTGTATCCCAGAATTAGCCCATAATTTCCTTCTCCTGGGATTTCTCTTTCCTGCAAACCTTTTTCCTGTATTTCATCTTCTCCTTTTCTCGAACCTGCTTTCTGTATTGCACCTACTGCAACGTAATATGTTCCACTTTCCGGAGCTTTGATATCGAGCTTAACAAGTGAGTAAAAGGCACTTGGAGTAAATCCCTCATATACAGGGCTTTCAGGCAGGCTGTAGGAAAGCACTTTTGCACCGTATCTTTCGGGGACTTCTAATTTCTCGGATATTTTTTCTTCGTCCGTAAGTCCTGGTCCGATAAGAATCAGGCTCGGGGTAAAACCCTTATGTCCATCTTCAACGGGAATAGTGAGGCCGAGTACTATTCTCTCTCCTTTCTCCACATTAAAACTGTAATACCGAAGATCTCCTGAAGCAAGCTCTCCGTAAAGCACCCTTGATTTCGAAGGGTCTTCAATATGGATTGCTGCTTCGGGACTTTTCCCGTCCCCTCCGAAGACCGGCACGTGGGCAAACGCAGGAGCGGATAAAAAGGATATAATAACCAATATAATAACCAGCAGAAAAATTCCAGAATACCAGAGGATGCCCTGTCTCATGGACTATATTTTCTCAAATAGTATGTAAATATGTATAAGAATAAAGAATCAGACGCAGAACATGGGTTTTAATTTTTAGATTAAGTAAACTTTTCTCCATCTCCGAAAACCCTTTCTTATATGTGTCAGGAATTCATCTTATGAGAATCTGGGACATACCTCCTGAGAAGATGTGCAGGCAGCACCTTCTAGGGGAACACCGTGAGTTACATGCTCTATGGTCTATAATCACCAATAACAAGAAAGCTTATGCCCACCACCCCGAGACCCTTCGATGGAAAGGAAAGCTAAAAGCTCTTTATCTGCGGCACGAAGCGCTTGTCAGGGAAATGACTGAAAGGGGTTATAAACATCATACCCCTCTTGATCCTGCTCTTGCTACAGGAAAAGCTGTGCAGGATGAGTTTGTAGATTCCTATGACAAACAGGTTCAGATCCTGAAAGAAAGAGGGTGCGAGTGCAGGGTATGACTTTCTTCAGGGCAACTCCATTTCGGCTTTCCTGTACAGGGATTCTCTGGAATCTTCCGGCATCACCTTTTCGATTATTATTGAGAACAACAGGAAAAAAGGGAGCCCAACGGCTGCATGGATTGCTGTGAACTTTAGTCCCATATATGAGATTTCATAAAGTAAGATGGGGAGCTTTGTGGTGGACCAGACTCCCAAGAAAAACAATATGTATGCCAGCCTTGCTCTCTTTCTCAGGAGGAGAGCCGTAATAGGGAAAGCGACATAGAGAGGGCCTGCAGCTGCGGATCCCAGGAAAAGAGCCATAAGTATTCCTTTCCAGCTGGAATCTTCTCCCATGTATCGAATGATCGTCTCCTTCGGGACCCAGACGTCCAGCAGCCCCACAAGGATGAAAACCGGAGGGAGAAGGCTGAGCATTTCTTTTGTATTCGAAACGGATATGTCAAAGGCTTCTGTTCCAACTGACCTGTTTGTAAAATATATGGCTGCAATTACAAGAGCAAGACCTATCGCAAACCTGTACTTCTTCAACATGGTGGAGATTCCGAGGTTCATGGCATTGTTTTCATTGCTTATCATCACATAAGCCTCCAGATTACGACCGTAAAAATTATGGACACCAGAAGTGCCGAGATGTTCCTGAGGACTGCCGTGTATCTGTTGAAATATTTTATTTCCACAGGAAGGGTCATAACTCCAACAGCCATAAGAGTGGAGACAAAAGCAGCAATCTGGGCATACCCTGCCCCATCTTTAAGAAGGGCAGCTCCCAGAGGGAAAGTAACAAAACTGGGGATAAGGGTAACCGATCCTGCAATCAGGGCAACTGCAATCCCGAATGGGCCGGACTCCGCTCCAATCAGTCTTGAGATCGTTTCCGGTGTGAACAGGACTTCCTTCTTTGACCATTCTTTCTTTTCGGAAATCTAATTTTTATATATAAATATATCGTAATCATTATATACTATTAACATTAAATAGATAGAGAAACTGACTTATGGGAATAACACTGTTCTAAAATCTGATTTGATGGATATAGAAAAAAGTTCAGTGTAAAAGCTCGTTTTAAGGTCCAGTTTTTGGAGCTGGTCGGGATCTTAGTCCCCCTTTATAACGTTACTTTATAAGACTGAATCTGAATGGGTTCTGGCTCCGGAGATTGTAATGATGCTTGTGCTGGATGAAGAAGAAATTGGAGTCCTTGAATGCATTAAAGAAGTCCAAATCGAGCGTGGATTTCATATTCGAGACGTTATAAAAAAAGCAAAAGCCGGATATGGGTTATCAAGGTCGACAGTTTACGAAATCGTAGGTTATCTGGAGTTTCACGGCCTTATAAATACGAATAAAGCCGGAAACAGAGAAATTGACGAATCTGTAGCTTACTTTGTAACGTGTCAGGGGTGCGGAAAGAATATCCCGGGAAGTGAATATGTCAAAGAAAACGGAAGGCCGATGTGTGAGGACTGTTATCTGGAAGGGCACCAGAAAATAAAGTTTGCAGACCCTGTGGCAGTGCGTTCTAAAAAACTCTTCAGAAAACAGCACGGATTTGAAGGGACAGACGGACTGACCGAACTGCAAAAAGAGATCTATGAATTTATCCTGGAAGAAGGAGGAGCAACCCCCGAAAAGATCTCGAAGCTTTTTGGACTCACCCTTCAGGAAACAATGAACCAGCTTGCAATATTGCGGCACTGTGAGCTTTTGAAGTGGAGAAAAATGGGAGAAGAAATGTATATGGTGCCTTTTGACTCTTGAATTTCTTATGCAGTGTATGTGTGTACTCTGAAGCATACTGAGGTGAACGGTTGATGGATAAAACCGAGATGAATGAAAGGATGAAAGAAATGGCCGGGGAACTCCCGGGAGTGATGAACGCTATAATGGGACTTCATTCCGAAGTCGTCAAAGACGGGGCTTTAAGCGCCAGGACAAAAGAGCTGATGATGGTAGGGATTGCAGTTGCCCTTCGCTGTGAACCCTGCCTGTGGAAGCATGTTCCGGAGGCTGTAAACCTGGGAGCTACCCGTGAAGAGATTATGGAGGCTGTCAGTACTGCCATAGTAATGGCTGGCGGGCCTGCAGTAGCATATGGATCTGTGGTGGTTCTTACAATTCTGGATGAATTGAACGTTTGAAAAAATGAGGTGAGAAATTGACTGAAGAGATAACCAATCCTGTCAAATGCCACATTTGTGGGCGTGAAATGGAAAAAGAAGATTGTATAGAAGAGGAAGGCAAGGTTTTCTGTGAAGATTGTTTCATAGAAGCTCACCATAAGATTCAGGTCTGTGATCCCTGGGCAGCTTATTCCAAGAAAGCCTTCAGAAAGGAGGCCGGGCTTGAAGGTACAGAGGGCCTGACTGAATTACAAAAAGCCATCTATGAATTTATCGTCTCCAGTGGTGGGGCAAAAAAGGAAGAAATTGCAAAAAAGTTTCAAATATCCCTTCTGGAAACCGAGAACCAGTTTGCTATTCTGAGGCATTGTGAGCTGTTAAAAGGGCAAAAAAGAACAGATGGCGTGTATCTTGTACCTTTTGAGAGTTAATAATTCCAAAAAGACTTTATTTTAGCTCAAGTCAAAAAATAGAAGTAAATTTTCTCCAAAAATATTCTAAAATTAATATGTGTAACCAAGAAAGTTACTTAATAGTAATTAATAACCTCTTTTCCTTTTATAAAATACCTCATGGGCATATACATTTTTGTTTACTGAATCTCTCAAAAACAGAATCTTATTTTATTTGCTGAATCTCTCAAATACAAAATCTTATTTTATTTACTGTATCTCTCAAAAACAGAATCTTATTTTATTTACTGACTTTCTCAAAAACAGAATATTATTTTATTTGCTGAATCTCTTGAAAACAGAATCTTATTTTATTTGCTGAATCTCTCAAATACAGAATCTTATTTATTTTATTAATCAGAACGAAAATTATTTTGTGACAGTTATTTACTTGAAGGTTAGATAGGTCTTGTGCAAAACCTATCTAGATCCGCTTCAAGATGATGAAACAAACAAAATGTATCAGAGTATTCACTCAGGTTGTGGAGTTTGTTATTTCAGCGAACTTTATAAACCTGAAGTACGCTCTTCGAAACTTACTTCGGACAAATTTCTTTGAGGCCAGCAGCTACATCAGCCAGAAGTTCGATGGGTATTCCCATAATCATTTCTTCGTCTGTGATTTTGGTGTATGTCCTGCTACCGCTGCAACCGACTGTGACTCCGATCTTGCCTTCTTTGTATACATTCACGACCCCATCTGAGCACAGGCTCTGCTTTCCTGCAAAACTCGCTTCGACCCTGCCGCCTGCTTTATACATTGCAGCCTGTGTAAGTAACATTATTTGTTTAGGATAACCGATAACCACAACAACATCAGGGATAAACGTTGCTTTTTCCAGAGGAGAATACAGGATAGCTTCTGTTGAGTTTGGGGGAAGCTTTGGAACTCTTTCAAGGGTACGCCTTGCAGCGCCCTGGGTGCTGAACTGTTTGAGTTTATTAAAATAAAATTCTCCACTTGCGACTTTTGGGGGCATTTCGCCAAGGCCCATTGCACCGGCTCCGCCTTTGCACATCTGGTCTTCCCCAAGGGTGTAGAACTCTTCACCTGTTCTTCTAACCCTATCAACCAGCTGGCAGTGCCTCATAGTCTCATCTACTTCTTTCATTCCTTCGGGAACTTCTCCTCCTTTTGGGATCAGCTTTACTGCAACAGGAGACGTTTTCAGTTTCAGGCAGTCTACAAGTTCTTGCCCGTATCTGTTTATTTCTTTAATATCCATTCTCTCAACTCCGACTTTTAGATTCTCTTTGAAATATTTTCTTATCGGACTTTATCAGTCACTGTATTAGTCTCACAAACAGCGTTTTTCTTTCCTATTCTGAAAAATCTCTTTGTGGTACATAGAATCCATTGACCATGCAGGATAAGATGGACAACTATAAGAATAACTATCAAGATCCCTGCTTTGCTGTGTATCCAAATCCAGGTAGCTTTCGTTAATCCCATATATACTACATACTGTCCTCTTGGAATTCCTGAAGGTATTAAAAAATACATAACTAAACCTGTACCTGCAACAATAAAAAATAAAGTTGTCAGAATAAGGTCAATTAAGTAATTGGTTTCTTGTCGGCTTACGGTTTCACCTCTTTAGATAGCTCTGATTCAAGCCCCAATTCAAGCATTGTTAATTAAGTAGTTTAGTGATGAGAACAATTACAGGTGCCGTTCATAGATATTTCTTGCAACAATCCATTATTATAGTCTTCAACTGCATTGGAAACCTTACCCGTTATTCCTGCAAATACTTTGATGTTCTTTTCCGCCAGTGACATTAACGGCCTTCCCCCAATACCCGCGACGAGCACAGCATTAACATTATTTGATTCCAAAATTTTTGACGGAGCAGCGCAATTATGCTCGATCTCAGGAGACAGGTTACTTATTGTTTTAACACTTTCAATATCTTTCTCTTTTACATCCACGATAGTAAAATATTCGCATGAGCCATAATGATAACAAACGTCAGATTCCAATCCACTGTCATTCATCGATGGTATAGCAATTTTTGTCACTTTTCACACTTCCTGCTTTAACGTTTAACGCTGCTGTTTTCCCCTTGCTTTTGGAGCAGCAGTAATCGTTCTCAATGAAATTATTTCCTCTTCCGTTGCCGCCTACTTGATAAACGATTTCGGAGCCGCATTTTGGACAGCTAGCTGGGCGCTCAGTATTGCACTGTAATTCCCATCTATACTCACACCCGCTGCAGAGGAATTCGACTTTGCACTCCCCTCTATTTATATACTCTCCTCCGGAGATCTCTATTGCTTTTCCATTTACAAGGGCATCAGTCACTTTCTGTCGGGCCTTTTGCAGATCATTCCAGAAGGTTTTTCTGGAGATACCCATCATATCTGCGGCCTCGTTCTGATCAATGTGAATGAGATCGCAAAGGCGGATAGCTTCAAGCTCTCCTATGGATAAGTTAATAATTTCGAGATCGCAGAGAGAAGCCTTCCTGGGTTTATAATATGTGGCTTTTGGAAGGCACGATACCCTGCGTTTAACTCTATTCACCATCAAATTACTCATATGCGATTTATTATAAATAACTTGCGAATACTGCTGATTCGCTTAGAACCTATCCAAAAAGTCTTGCTGCTCTAAATGCAATCCATGAACACGCGAAATGAAGAATAGCAAAGTAATTCTCAATTTTCTTTTCCCGTCTTATAATGAGTCCAGTAATAAGCCAATCTATAGTTGTTTTTTGTTTTAATTCAGCGTCTTATGACGATATTCATTGTGTGAAAAAGACATAACTGTGATTTTGGTGATGTCTATAGGACTTACGCAGTTGAACTGAAAAATCAACAGCATCGAACTGTTAACTGTCTTAAACATGGTCATCTCACTATTTTTAACTCCTGCATAAAAATCCAATCAAGTCGTGTTAAATTAAAAATCGATAACAGAAGCGATTGCAAGTATGCTACACTTTTTCTGCAGAAAGTGGGCGGAGTAATCTATAAATCGTTAAACGCAAACTTATATATAGATAGAAGTAGGAAATAGGTTACCGTTTTCCTATTAATCTGCCATGAAAACAATCAACTGATATAGCAAACATGCTGAAAACTATCAGTCGGCCGTGAAAACGAAGAAACTTTGTAAAAAGCGTGTTCAAGAGCGTTTTTCCAGTTTCCACCTTTAAGAATATATATTTATAACATTATGTTCATGCAAACATAACGATTAAACTATAAAAGTCGGTCAGGTATTTCTATGCGTGGAAAAATAAGTACAATACTACTACTCTCTATTCTGGTTCTGGCTGTTGCATCCGGTGGATGTGCAGAAAATGCGAATCAGCAGGATGTTCAAAACTCAAGCACGATACAGATCACCGACATGTTGGGCAGGCAGTTAACTGTGCCAACGGAAATCTCTTCAGTTGTAGCCACTTCTCCGCCGTCTACCATCCTCGTGTATATGCTTGCTCCGGACAAACTTGCAGGGTGGAACTTCAAAAATAATTTTACTCAACCTTTCATGGCTGAAAACTATTCAAACCTGCCTGTAATAGGGGGCTGGTTCGGAACACAGACCGGGAACTATGAAACTATAATCAACATGCATCCTGACATTGTAATTGAAGGATACACCACTGATGGGGAAATCCATGAGGCTATAGAGCGCAGACAGGAAAATTTTGGAAGCATTCCTGTAGTGGCTGTTAATGATTCTATTATCTTCGTCAACAAATCCGATCCTACCATACAATATGTGGGTAAACTTCTTAATTGTGAAGACCAGGCGCAAAAACTGATTGATTTCCGCAGTTCAGTCCTTAGTGAGATAAATAACACTGTAAAAGACATTCCTGAAGACCAGAAAGTACGTGTTTATTATGCCGAAGGTCCAAAAGGGCTAATGACCGATCCTTCAGGTTCTCAGCACTCCCAGGTCATTGATATCTGCGGTGGCATTAACGTTGCAGACTGTCAGCTTACGCCAGGGAATGGCATGACGCAGGTTTCAATCGAACAGGTTATGAACTGGAATCCTCAGGTAATCATCACTTCAAATCCACAGTTCTATTCAACAGTTTACTCTGATTCTCTCTGGTCAAGTGTAGATGCTGTGAAAAATAAAAGAGTGTACCTTGCTCCTCAGAATCCTTTCTGCTGGATTGACAGGCCACAGGGTCCTCACCTTATTCTCGGAACTGCCTGGACTGCAAAAATGCTGTATCCTGATCTTTTCACAGATATGGACCTCTCCGAACTGACCCGTGAGTTCTACTCGGAATTCTTCCACTATGATCTAACAGATAAAGAACTTGATACATTACTTAACCCTTCAGCAGAGGCCAAGACGTGAGCGAGAAAGACAAATCTCCGGGCTTTCCCTATATCGCAGAGAATATCTTTGCCCCCATCTACCCTGTAATAGCCGCTAATATTGTCAAGCAAAGCGGGATAGAGAAAGGTATATGCCTTGACCTGGGATGCGGTATAGCATCCCTCGGAATTGCTGTTGCGGAAATAACGGATATGCAGGTATATGGAGTCGATATTTCAACTGAGATGTGCAGGCTTTCAAGAAACAAAGCTTTACGCCATTGCATTTCAGGTAAAGTTGCTCCTGTGCAGTCTGATGTACACCTGCTCCCTTTCAGGAATAATTGTGCCGACCTCATCGTAAGCCGAGGTTCCGTATTTTTCTGGAATAACCTGCCTGTTGCCTTTAATGAGATCTCTCGCGTTCTTGCTCCGGGTGGGCAGGCATGGGTAGGAGGTGGCTTCGGCACAAAAGAGTTGAGAGCACAGATCTCTGAAAAAATGGTCGAAATAGATCCGGACTGGCATACAAGTTCAAAAGAACGTCTCAGTCCTGAAAACCTTCAGGCTATAAAGGAAGCTGGAAGGCAGACAGAGGTTTCCTGTCATGTAGTCCAGGATGACTCTGGGTTCTGGATGGTATTAAGCAAGGAAGGTTAAAAATGAAGTGCAATGTGTGTGAATTCAGGTGTGAAATCGATGAATGGAGCAGGGGAAGGTGCGGGAACTACGTATGTGATGGTGATACTATCATCCAAGACCCTGATATAGGATATCTTGGAGCATATCCTGTTTCTATAGAAACCATTCCCTTACTTCACTATTATCCCTCAGGTAAATTCCTTCAGGTTTTCAGTACCGGATGCAACTTCCAGTGTTCAGGCTGCGTAGCTCGCCTGTTAGCTTCAGGGAAATCGCTTGACCTTCCTGCGCTTACCCCGTCTCAGGTGGTGGAAAAGGTATTGCAGCAGGAATGCCTTGGTGTAGTTTCTACACTCAATGAGCCTGCTGCAAACTATTATCTTTTCAGGGAACTTGCATTACAGGCAAAAGAAAAAGGTTTACTTGCAGGCTGTTCTACTAACTGTTATTTCACAGATGAGACACTTGAGGAGCTTGGAAAGCTTGTAGATTTCATGAATATCGGAATTAAAGGCTATTCCGATCAGAGTTACGTAAACTGTGGAGTTCCGTCCTCTGCACCTGTTTTCCACAATATTTCCCGGCTTTTCAATATGGGTGTGCATGTTGAAACTTCGGTCGTATACTCAAGGGGAAATGAGGACGACGTAATAAATGTTGCAAAAACATTGTCTAATATCTCCCCCACCATTCCGGTTCAGGTAATGAGATTCATTCCTTTTGGGGATGCCCCGATTGAGCTTGAACCTTCTATTGGAGAAGCTGAGAGCCTGTGTGCCGCTCTGCGTGAGCATGTAGACTATGTCTATCTTTTCAATTCTCCAGGTACGGAATCATTAAACACGTACTGTCCTGAATGCGGTAGTCTTCTTGCAGAAAGGGAGTTTTACGGGCCCATGGGTTCCAAACCTCTAAAACCCTGGATAAATTACACCTGTACTTGTGGTAAAAATACTCCGGTTAAAGGGACAACTGCAACTGAAAGCTTCAACGAGGAAGGTTTCATGGGTGGTTACAGGATAAGCCGGGCTTTCAGTATGGTCCATTCAGTACTTACATGCCTGGGAATACTGGACGACCACAGGGTAATCGAAATCTGGGTAAAGGTCTCCAATCCCGAAACCCTTAGTCAAATACATCATATGATACAACAACCATATTCCTACCTTGAATTTGTCAGGCTTATTGCTGAGAAGGCAAATGAGTCGGAAAAAGGAGAAGAACTTATTTCTTTTATTCGTGAACGCCTGGAACTTGTCAAATCTCTTGCAGCGGAAAATAGTGGTCATAAGGTGTATTATTGTATGGGTTCTCCTCTTTTTGCTCTGAACGCCGGGAGAATGGAAAACAACCTTGTGACATTTTCCGGGGGAGTCAGTATCAATAAACAGATTCAAAAAGAAGGCAAACCCGGGGTAAATGTTTCTCCTTCTTTTATAAATGAACAGAACCCTGAGACAATTTTTATTTCAGGTTTCCTTTCTCGACCTATAGATGAGTTTTATGGACTGTGCCAGCAATACGGCATATCTGCAGATGCGGTAAAAGAGCACCGGGTCTATGAAATCCCACCATCCTGGGATTTCGGAAACCCTCGCTGGATACTGGGACTCATGTACATAGCAGACAAACTGAACCCAGGAAGCTCAGCAATTGACCTGAAAAAGGAAGCAGATGAGTTTTATTTAAGGTTTTACGGTATACCTTTTGAGGAAGCAAAACCTAACAGGTCATTTCACAGACCTACCTCCGGTATCTGGCTCAGGCATGTTATGAGGTATACTCATGCCTGATTACAAGTTTAATCGCACTACTCTGGTGTACCTGTTACCTATCGCATTACTCGTAATCTCCCTTTTTGTCGGAAGATATCAGACTCCATTGGCGGCAGTTGCGGATGAAAGCATTAGTGCTTTTTCATCTCTTTTTTTCGGCACTCCTGCTTCGGTTTCCACTCAACACACAGTACTGTTCAATGTAAGGTTACCGAGGATACTTGCAGCTTTACTGGTAGGTGCAGCTCTTTCCATAGCTGGAGCCTCTTTCCAGGGAATCTTTCGTAATCCTCTTGTGTCTCCTTATATCCTGGGAGTGGGATCTGGAGCTGGTTTTGGAGCATGCCTTGCAATATTGCTCTGGAACAATTATCTGATTATACAGTTGATGGCTTTTGCTTTCGGACTCCTTGCGATGTTTATTGCCATAAGTATGGGTAAAGTCAGCAAAGGTACTGGAACTCTGGTATTTGTGCTTTCGGGAATTATTGTGAGCTCTATTTTCACGGCGCTTACGTCGCTGGCAAAGTATGTAGCAGATCCTTATGATCAACTTCCTGCAATAGTATTCTGGCTTATGGGAAGCCTTGCCACTGTCAGGTACGGTGATCTGCTCTACATATTATTGCCTATATTTATTGGGACTCTCGTCTTGCTTCTTTTCAGGTGGCGCATCAATATTTTGTCCCTGGGGGATGAGGAAGCTAAAGCTCTTGGGATGGACGTGGAAAAAATGCGCCTGGTCATCATTGTTTGTGCGACCCTTGTAACTTCAGCAGCAGTCAGTATCAGCGGTGTCATTGGCTGGGTCGGGCTGGTTGTGCCCCATATATCAAGAATGATCGTCGGTCCCAATTATAGCCGCCTCCTGCCTATGAGCATGGTTATTGGAGCATCGTTTATGCTAATTGTGGATGACCTTTCAAGGACTATTGTAGCTACAGAAATTCCCCTGGGAATCCTCACTTCCCTTGTAGGAGCTCCGTTGTTTGCATATCTTATCAAGAAGGGGCGTATGGGATGGAACTGATGCTAGAAGTAAAGTCCCTTGCTTTCTCTTATGGAAAAAGGCCAGTATTTGAAAATGTATCTTTTTCGTTAAAAAAAGGCGAGATCATGTGTATCCTGGGCCCAAACGGAGCAGGAAAATCTACACTTATCAAATGTATTGCAGGAATTCTCAAACCCGCTGCCGGGTCTGTCTTTATTCAGGGAGAGAATACAGCTTCTCTTGGGGTAAGGGGAATTGCAAGGCATATAGGTTATGTACCTCAGCAAAATGAAGTGGTTTTTCCATTTACTGTGCTGGATTTTGTAGTCATGGGCCGTGCCCCTCATCTTTCCATGTTCTCATCCCCTGGTGCAGATGATATTAAACTTGCAAAAGAATCGCTAGCAATGGTGGGAATTTCTGATCTTGCAGAAAGGCCGGTTGCTAACCTCAGTGGAGGACAGAGTCAAATGGTGCTTATTGCCAGGGCTCTTGTCCAGAAGCCTGCTTTGCTTTTGCTGGACGAACCAACTTCTCACCTTGATTTTGGAAACCAGGTCCTTGTGCTGGAAACTGTCCAGAAACTGGCTTCACTTGGAATGTCCATTGTAATGAATACACACATGCCAGACCATGCTTTTCTGTTAGGTGACAGGGCTGCAGCACTGTCTGGAGGTAGACTGGTTGCCGTAGGAAAGGTTGAAACCGTTGTAACCAGTAAGATGATGTCTTCAGTCTATGGTGTAAATGTAGCTGTCAGGGAAATTGAGGATATGAAAAGGAAAGTGTGTTTACCTTTAAGAAGATGAACAAAATACGACAAAAATCTAAAAAGTCTAAGAAAAATACGGTGGAAAAAAGCGTAGCCATAAAGCATAGCTATAAAATGGAACCATAAAGCAGAGCCATAAAACATAGCTATAAAATGGAAACATAAACCAGAGCCATAATATGGAACCATAAAACGCAGCTTAAAAAGAAAAAAAGTGGAAGGGGAGAGGTCCGGATTTTATCTGTCCAACCTTACTATTTTTAAAGTTTAAAGAGGCTATTAATTTAAAAGCCGCCAGAAAACGTTTCATCTTTGAAGCCAATAATAATAGGCTTTCTATATCTTATCTTTCTATATCCTATTATTCCAGTTGGGGGTGCTTTCTATAGACAACTCAAAACCTTATTTCAACCCTGAAATCGAGACTATGGACAGGGGAGAACTGGATGCTCTCATAGAGGAGCGGGTACGGTACACGGTAAAATATGCGGCAGAAAATTCTCTTTTTTACAGAAAATGGTTTGAAAAGCATGGCGTGAACCCGGCTGAGATCAAAACCCATGAAGACCTTCTGGACCTTCCAATAATCTCGGGAAATACAATCCGCGAAAACCAGCCTCCGGAAACGAGCGAATTCATGTTCAGGAGTGTGGGCTGGGAGGATGTTTTCACAGTTCATGAGACCAGCGGAACCAGCGGAAACCCAAAGAGTTTTTTCCTTACATGGGAAGACTGGGAACGGTATTCGGAAAAATACGCTCGTATTTTCAGGTCACAGGGCTTCGGCCCTGGAGACAGGGTTGTTGTCTGTGCTTCTTATGGGATGAACGTAGGAGCAAACACCATGACCCTTGCGGCCAGGCAGCTTGGTATGAGCATTATTCCTGAGGGCAAGTGCACATTTCCCCTGCGTGTTATTGAAGCTTACAGGCCTACAGGCATAGTAGGCAGCGTATTCAAGCTCCTGAGCCTTGCCAGAAGGTTACGGGCAGAGGGCATCGACCCTCGGGAGTCAGGCATAGATAAACTGGTTGTGGGAGGAGAAGCCTTTGCTGACGAGTCGAGGAATTACCTTTCCGAAATCTGGGGTTGTCCTGTGTATAATATCTATGGAAGCACGGAAGGCACGATGTGCGGCGAGTGTGATGAGGTGTCAGGGCTGCATGTGCCTGAAGATCTTGTCCATGTTGATATTTATGATCCCCATCTCGAGAATTATGTACCTGACGGAGAGTGCGGAAGAGTTATCCTGAGCACGCTGCTGCCGGTTGGGGCAAAAGCAGGAACCCTTCTTTTAAATTATGATACAGAAGACACGACTGTAGTGCTTACGCGCAAACAGTGTCCCTGTGGAAGGACGCATATGAAAATTCTGACTCCTCAGCGGGAGGCTGAAACCGCGTGGGTGGAAGGCACTCCTTTTAACCGCGTAGATGTGGAAAGGGGCGTTTTTCAGCGCGAAAACATGGACTATCTAACCGGAGAATATGAGGCTTTTCTTTATGGCACAGAGGATGAAGGAGAAACCGTACTCAGAGTTAGTATGGAATGTGAAAATCCTGAGGTGTGCGACCGGGACCTTATAAAAGAGAACTTTCTTCGTACTTTTCTCAGATATAAGCCTCCACTTTCCAGGGCTTATGCCGAAGGCACTTTCAAAATAGTATTCAATTTCACAGGCCCTATAGGGCTCGAACTTAACAGGATAAAAGGCAGGCCTAAAAGGCTGGTGGACAGGCGATAAAGAGAACAAGAAGAGAGCAAGGAGAAGAAGCAAGGACACAGAATATGATGAAAAGATACAGAGAATGTGAAACTGTTGATGGCGGAAAAATGGTTTACCTGGAAAATGTACTCATTCCTGAAAGCAATCTTCAATACAATTTTATTAAAGTCCTGTTGAAACATAAGTTGTTTTAAGACTTTCTTCTATCTTTTATTATTTTTTTATATTGTCTTTCCTATATTAATCCATTAATCTCTAATTAATTCCAGGCTGGATTGTTCCTTTTCTAACATAAAAAAGCCGATATATTTTTTGGTGGCAGATGTGAGCTTTCCCAAAGATTAATATTTGTAAAGAATGAATATTTGTTATCAACTCTTTTATATTAGTGGCTATGTGAAAAAAACATATATAGTGCTACATATAATATACTAACGTATTAACTCGTAAACAAGTCCAAGATTATTTGGTGATATTATGGAAACAGAACTTATGAGGATAGGAGTTTCCCTTCCTGATACCCTTCTAGATAAATTTGATGAGATTATCGAAAAAAGAGGTTATTCTTCTCGCTCTGAAGGCATAAGAGATGCCATAAGGAGTTATATTTCTTATTACGAATGGATGGGTGATATTAAGGGTTACCGTGTTGGAACCGTTTCGGTTATTTACGACCATACAAAAAGGGGGCTCTCAAATGCTCTCGCAGATATTCAGCACCAATATTCTCACCTGATAAAATCTTCGGTGCATATACACCTTGATCATGACAACTGCTTTGAAGTGATTGTTCTAGACGGGGAAGGTGAAGAGATAAAGGAGCTTGCCGAAGCTATAATGGCCCTCAAAGGGGTAAAGTTTTCAAAGCTCACCACCGTAGCATCAAACGATAAAATCTGATTTTTCCCCAGGCAGAAGTTTCTCTCGAACAGCCATGAGAAAGTAAGACTGGAGTAAAGAAAAGATTTCTAGATAGAAAAGATTTCTAGATAGAAAAGATTTCTAGATAGAAAAGATTTCAAAGAGGATACTAAATTCCTCTTGATTTCTATTTTTAAGCTTTTTCAAAGTGATTTTCAATATGCTTCAGGAGCAGGTTTCCGAACTCTGTGAGTTCATAAATCTGAAAACTCCGTTCTCTTCGCGAGTTCACCAGGCCCGCTTCTTTTAACAGTTTAAGATGATAGGAAAGAGCTGAATGCTGCTGGTCCGTACATTCCACAAGGACACAGACACAGAGACTCTGGACTTCAAGGGCTTTAAGAATCCTGAGGCGGGTGGGATCTGAAAGTATCTTAAACAGGCTACCGATTTCTCCTACATCCTCATTCATTGCCGCATGCACGGCATCAAGCACGTCCTCCGGAAGACAATATGCATCCTTTACTTCAATTATTTTTTTCTCAGACATTTCTTCCACTTAACCATTAGTTCAAATAAAGCATGTGGTTATTATTTTAATTTCTTGTGTTTAATGCTTCATTTATTTCTTAGTTTCTCCGGATTAAGTGTCAGATTTTTCTTAGTTTCTCCGGTTTAAATATTCAGATCAGATTTACATTATCCTGTTTACTCTTGTTATTCTTTTATAAATATGCTGTACCAGATTGTTTTCGTGTAAAGCCTTAACGGACAAATGGAAAAATAGCTCAATAGGGCCAGTGAGGTCCGAACTAAAGCTCTTTGGAGGTGTAGATGGCCATATGGCCATATGTGAATCAAGAAGCCAGCTGGTCTTTACCCAGGTGGTAGTTACCCTTTCAAAACATCTTTATCAGTACAAAGCACTTCTCTCCACCTGAGTCCGAGCTCAGAGAGAGCGAGACCGCCTCCTATCAAAGTAATTGAATTTTTTATAATATGATCAAGTACGGCAACCGTAAATCCTATTTCCGGTTCGATTCCTCCAAGCCCGAAAACTGCAGTAAGGGCAACTTCATATGTTCCTATGGCTCCAGGTGTTATCGGAAAGATTTTTGCAATATTTCCCAGGGCTACAGCCAGAAAAATCAGGGATATCATATATGTGGACGAGACGCTTTCGGCGACTGTCGGAAAAGATTTAAGGACAAGGAAACAGGTGAATATATCTATTCCCCATATAAGAAGAGAAGAGACGGTTACTGCCAGAAACGAGCTCGGACGTACGGCAACGACGCTCATCTGATGTAATAAAGTAGAGGCAAAACTCTTTATCTTTCCAGAGAGCCCGTTCTGGGATTTTTTCATTTCCAATCTTTTTCTTGTGTTGCCTTCTCGGAAAGACACAATAAAGAGAATTAAGAAAAAAAGCACTACTGCAAGTCCGGACAGCTTTATCAGGGATTCCATCCAGGGGGCAAGTTCAAAATGGGATGCAGCACCTGAAGACGCAAGTATTGCTATGGAAGTTATTGCAACTATATCAAAGACTCTTTCTACGGTTATCGAGGAGAAGCTAGTTGTAAAGGCAAGGTCCTTGCTTTTTTTCAGGATATACATCCTGCTCAGGTCTCCTATCCGTGCCGGAAGAATTACATTTGCGGATTGGCTGATAAAAATGCTGCCTGTAAGAAACCCAAGCCCGTATTGATTTCCAAGTCTCTTAAGGATCTGCTGGAAGCGAACTCCTCTTAAAGGCCAGGAAACACAGTACACCAGAGAGGCTAGAACCAGAGTCCTGAAGGACGCTTGCTTTACATTTTCCAGAATATCGGATGCACCCAGGAAGGTTGCAACAAACGCAAGTATCAGAATTGCAAGGGAAGTTGTTAAAAAGACTTTTCCTTTTCCTGAAACTTCGAACGGGAATGAGAGTTCCCTCCAGAGCCGGAATATCTCGGACCCCATTCCTTTGACATCTTTTGCCAGATTAACCTTGCTTGACCCTCCATGTCTCCAGCAAACCGGAAATTCTATTACCCTATATCCTTTATGCTGGGCTCTGACGAGTACTTCAGTATCCCAGAACCAGTGTTCATTCTCGATCTCATCGAGAAGTTCAAAGAGAGCTTCCCTCCTGAAAGCCTTAAAACCACACTGGTGGTCATAGAGTTTTGAACGCAGAAAAAGCCTCACAAGAAAATTATATCCCTTGCTTGCAAACTCCCGCTTAAAAGGTCTTTTTGCATCGCTTTCAGGCATCATTCTTGAGCCTGTAGCAAAATCATAGCCTTCCGTGCTCACAGCCCTGATAAGTTTTTCCAGATGCCTCATATCTGTCGCAAGGTCCACATCAATATAGCAGAGGACTTCTCCTGAAGCGGCCTTAAAAGCCCGGTTAAGAGCTTTTCCCCGTCCCTGCCGTTTATCCGAATGCAGGTGGACAACATAAGCATACTGCTCCGAAAGCCCGGAAGCTATCCGGTCTGTACCGTCCGTGCTGCCATCTTCTGCTATGATAATCTCAAACTGATCCGTTGTTTTAAAAAGTGTCTCTGCTGTAACTAAGACCGCTTTCTCGATATTCGCTGCCTCGTTATAAGCTGGTAAAACCACCGATACGCTGGTAATGGATAAGACCCCTCTATTTTCATTCCATTATTGGGAGCGAATCTACGATTTGTATAAATAGATTTTTATATAACTCTGAGTTTAAGGTTCCCCCTAAAAACCGAAAACTCAGAATCCTTTTTTTACTTTATAAATCCGGACTGAACCCTGGTAAACCGGTTCAAAATAAGTTTTGTCCTCGAACTTATCCGTCTTTATATCATACGTCTGCCGTTCAAGTTGACCGATATAAACATAGTTTACGTTATATTTATTCATGAGCTCAAGAGCTTTTTTTATACTGCCGGTACTGTAAATGGCATTTACGTCTTCAATTCTTGTCATGATTTCTTCGTTGTCTCTTCCCCAGAACCTCTCATGGCTTGTCCATCCAATAACCGTAGGAAGTCCGGTATTTGCCGATACACGCGAGATATAATGATAACTGCTGTCGTCTGAGGAAGCTTCAAGTATTACCGGAATTCCTCTGAGGTTTTCCTGAATCCATTTTATGGCAGCATAATCTCCGCTATCCAGCTCTTTCATGTATTCCATGCCGTCAAGGGCAGGTTTCGCATTCATATCTTCTATTCTCGTAAAAGTAGCTACTACAGGAAAGAAACTGCATGAGAGAACCAGAAGCACGAGTGAGAACATCCAGACTTTTTTTCCATAAACCCTGTTCGTAGGAAGACCATTCTCGGGAAAGGACCTGTAGCGGGAATAAAGTTGATAGAAGGAATAAGAAGCTGCAATAGCCAGAAAAACCCATAAATGCATGTAAAATTTGAAAACCGTATTCATGCGGGCAAAATTCCCGGAAATGGGGTCATCGAGAAAGAGAACTTCACAGATAATCGCTATGAATGCCGCCATTGCTATCAGAAGCGAGCTGAATCCTGCATTACTTCTCTCAGGAAGGTCTTTCAGGAAAGAATAGAGCGAAAGGGCAAGTAGTGGGAGGAGGATTACAAGCAGGGAAATAGCCAGTTCTCTGGCAAGAAATGCTGATATTCCAGTCCACAAGATGAAATATTGTATTTTTTTTCTGGATTCCAGGCGGGTCATGAGGAAAGAAAAGGTCAAAAAAAGGAAGAGACTGAAAAGGACCAGGAATTCTCCAATTGTTGTGCGAAGTTCTGGCGGAACAAAGTCAAATCCACCGGCTGCTTGCGGTTTAAATGATAGATAAAAGGGCAAATATGAAAGAAGGCTGAGAGTGAAAACTGAAACAACTGTTCCCAGAAAGCCATTAACGGATCTAGATAGGCTTTTATTGTGGATACAATTCCCGTAGTAAAAAGCAAAAACAACTGCAAATGTCAGGCTGAGATATATCGGGAAATCCCAGGAATTGGAAGGAAATAAAAAACCAAGTGATACTGAAAAAATCAGAAGTTCCAGTATACTTTCAAAGACCCGGTTGCTGTCCTTCCTGAGATATATGTTCAGGAGACAAGCAAGTACCAGAAGCTGGAACGGAATTGCAAGCATGTGAGAATGCAGGTCTCCGTGTATGAAACTGAAATAAGGAAATTCATTTATTGTATATGGGATAACTCTCGAACTGTTCCAGTAGTATTCTATTGGTGCAGTTTCTCTGGTAAGATACATGGATATGAATTCTTTAAGTCCCTGCAAGTTTCCCAGCAGGATCACGGATAAAGCAGTAAGAAGTCCATACCTTATTTTTCCATGAGTAAGATTATATCCAAACCCGAAAAGGAGATTGAAGGATAGAGCAAAGGTGAGCGCAATAGCCAGGTTGAAAAGCATGGACGGTTCGACAGAAAGTAGTTTTCCCGGAACTCCCACTGAAAGGTATCCGAAATAGTAATAAAAATCAAGGGAACCGCCTGCAAACCAGGGGTCTGCCGGGGGAAATGAAGAGGTTCTCATCACTGCGTTCAAAAAAGCAAAATCCATAAACTTTTCATGCCTGTAGATCTCAGAGAGATAAATGCGTATAAGCAGAAAAAAAAAGAAGCTTGCAGCGAATACGAGCTCATTTGACAACAGGATCTTCTTTTCCGGTAAATTCCTTTGTTTTCGATAGATAATTCCCGATATTAGGCAAAGCAGAAATACTGAGATAAGGATCGTATGTCTGTTAAAACCCCATACATAGGAAAAAAGCCAGGTCAGGTACGTAATGAGCACTATTCCCAGAGTCCTAGCTGCAGAATAACCTCTGTCAGCAAGCCGATTTCCAGCTATTCCGGCAAGAGGCATGGAAACCAGGCCCAGTATTTCTATAAATATAAACCAGAAAATTACGTGAAGATACTCTAGCACCGCACTCTTCCCTTTAAAATCGGTTGTTTGACGTACACTTTCTAAATACACACTCTCTAAAGTGTACTTTTTATGCGTAAAAATAACTCAAAGCCTGAGCTTTTTCTTAGCTCCGAAAAGCCATAAAAGGTCATATCGGTTCCGAGAAGTTATTGAAATCTTCCAAATACTTTCGCAGTCGGTCTTCCTGTTCCCCCAACTTTTATTTACTTGACAAGAAGTACCGATAAGATCTATTTCGTAAATAGGTTTATATTTTTATCGTAAAAAAATTATTTAATTTGAGGTTTTGCCAAAATCAACGAAAATGCTTTAAACACAGATAAACGGCCTATAATTACTTTTTTAGCTAAAGAATTGCATTTAACATCTTTTACAGGGTTAAGAATACAGGATTATGAATACAGGATTCTGAGTACAGGATTCTGAGTACAGGATTATGAATACAGGATTATGAGTACAGGATTATGAATACAGGATTATGAATACAGCCTACATTCGGCAGCAAGCACATCCCAACATTGAAATATCTTTAATTGTTATTTTTTGTAGGTTCAGTTAATAACCAGTATCATACGGACTATGTATATAGCAGGGTTTGTCTTTTATCTCAATTACTATAAATATATATTAATTATATCATGGTTAACATTTAGTAATTTTTGATTTAAATGGAAATTCAAAAGTTCTGAAAAAAACGATATCAATAGAAAAATTGAATGGATTTTTATGTCGACCTGCCGAAAGCAGGATACAGGATTATGAGTACAGGATTATGAATACAGGATTAAGAAAGGTAATTTTGAGTTTTGAGATCATCTCATTTACTAGAATCCATCTCATCTACATTGTCGGACAGCTTGTAAAGGTCGGGGTATTCGTGGCCCTCTGGGCTCTCCTGTTATGAAGACAAAAGAAATGAGGATAAATTTATAAAATAAAGTTTTTTAAAGGAGCAAAAATAACCCCTTATCTTAATTTCATATCCAGCCTTTTGAAAAAAACATAGCTGGTTAAGATCTCTTTCACAGTATTACGCTGGAAAGGAGCTTTCCCAATCTTTTTGCTTAATGATGTACCGGGGCCTCACGAGCGTGATACGTGTCAGCTCTTGTAGCGAAATAAATCGTATAAAGTGCTGCAAGCCCAACAATTATGTACACAATTCTCGAAAGTGTACTTCCCACCCCGAAGATATAATCTACAAGGTTAAAGTCGAAGAGCCCTACAAGCCCCCAGTTTAATCCGCCCACTATAACAAGTATAAGTGCGAGCAAATCTACTGGATTTCTTACTGCCATAGATATCACTCCCTTTTTGCTTTATTTTCCTATATTCTATAGCCGGGAGAAATATAAAAACCCCTATATTAAAATCAGATGTACTTGTATTTATACGTGACTAATATAAAAATTAGAGTTTCTTAAAGAAAAAAGATAGAAGAGAAGGAATTTAATTTCATTAAAGCCTTGTCCTCAAGCCCGGGTTAAAGAATCAATTCCTTCATGAAATTCCCACTGGCAAGTGTCAGAGCGCGCCAAATAAGCCAGATACTAAATATATAGAAATTACATAAAAAATTAAGTTTATGAATACTTTACCAGCTTTATAGTCAGAAATAGCTTGATACTCGTTTTCGTAAAGCTCAACGTATAATCTGTACTTTATCGATTTTCGATTCCAATTATCAATTAATATGCAAAATGCTCCTACTAACAGAATAAAAAAGCTATCTTTTGTTGCTAAATTAACAACAGCCGGATAACTTTTTATTATTAAGAAAGTAAGTATAATGCCATCAAGACCTATGAAATACTTATAATAATTATCCAGAGAAAAGTAATGCTGATTCATGCTTGTACACCTTATAAATTCCTTTGATAAAATAAAAAACATTAAGATAAATATTAACTTAATGCTTTAATGCGAATTATGTTTACCCGCCGATTGGTAGGTTTGAAGGCCAGTTTATCTAAAGAAATAGATTCATTTTAAGCTCTACTTCTGGAATCAGACGAAGCACTTCAATCATAGAGGAAAAAGTAAATTTAAACTTCAATAAGCTTGTATACCTATCGATAAAAGTTAATATCTTAACTGCAAAATAAACAAAAAAGTTGCATAAGTTGTTTAGATATAATTAAGAGTTTCTACAGAGCCGAATATTTTGCAATATATGATTTAACATCGAATTTTCTTTTACTACCGTCGTAACTCATGTATCTGATTTTTCCAAAAATTTCTCTTTCCTGCCAGGCGCGGTCATGAACCCCTCCAATACTCCAGGCGATTCCAGCATATCCATTCGGGTCTCGTCCATCCAGTTCGTATTTATCATTCAGATAGATTGCAGTCTCAAGGGCTTTTTCGGGCGATTCGCTCCATTCGAGAATCTTCTTTGCCCAGTACATCCGCATATAGCTGTGCATTTTCCCTCTTCTGAGGAGTTCTATCTGGCTGGCGTTCCAGAGGGGATCGTATGTCCTCCCTGTTTCCAGTTCTTCCAGTGTAAAGATATGACTTCTTTGATCATGCCGGTGAGAGTTAAGGGTTTTCTTTGCCCATTCAGGAAAGCCATCAAAACTATCATAAAAAGGATTATAATAGCAGAAATTATCGGCGAGCTCTTTACGCACAAGGAGCTCATCGAGAAATACTCTTTTTGACTCCAGGTCAGCTTTTGTTTTTTCTACTTCGAGAGCTACCCTTTGAGCCGAGACCTGTCCAAAGTGCAGATAAGGAGAGAGATTGGATAAGGCATCTTTAGTTGGGTCATTTCGCAGGGTGGAGTAAAAGCCAAGCTTATTAGTGAGAAATTCATCCATAACTTTTCGTGCAGCTGTTTCTCCAGCTTCGAAAAGCGCGAGGTCAGGTAAAAAACCATCTTTTTCTTCAAGAAACTCCCCTGGAAGAAGAGTTCCAATTCCGTTTTTTTGAACTTCTGAAAACGTTTCCGATTTTCCGGAGCTCACGATGATTTCAGGAAATTCGGTATTTGCTTCAAGCTCAGGATACTCCGTAAGGAATTCAGGAAGGAGCCTTAAGAGCTTAGGACGGAAAGTATGGGCAGCGTATTCCTGCTTTTTAGAAGCTTCCCAGCAGGGAACGACGTTATGAGCATCCGCCTCAAAGAAGGGTACCTTAATGCCTGATGCGACTTTTTCTGTCCATGTCCTCTTAATTCTAAGTGGACTAAAATCCGTAACAAGAGTTCCAATCTCATATTTTTTAATAAAATTTGGAATTTCTTCTTCAGGGTCTCCTCGAAGGAAAAAGAATGGAATTTTTTTTCTTGCAAGGGTAGCTTCAACTTCCTGCAGCCCTCTGAGCATAAACTCATATTTTCTTCTTGTAGCTCCCAGAAATCTATCTACCAGACAAAAGACCACAAAAACAGGCACATCGGCTTCAAATGCTATTTTTCGGGCAAAAAGAAGAGCCCAGTTGTCCTCCACCCTCTGGTCACGGCTCATCCAGTAAGCAACCGGTCCTTTACCTGGTTTCCCGGATAGGATAGGCCGAATACGTTTAGTGTTCATTAATGGTTTTTGGGATCCAGAATATATAGATCTAACATAAGGATAATAAAAAGAAAGATCGTGTTAAACAAAGATCGTGTTAAAGAAATATCCCGGATCAATTTAAACAGGAATTTTAGACAAAATATAAAGTGATAATTACAATGTTTTAAAAATTTTTAAAATTCAAAAACCTGCCCGTCGTATCCAAGGGGTAAAAATAAGGATTCGATATGATGAGGACGAAATAAATGACTGAGATGGATCAAAGCTATTTTTTTTGCATTGAGCTGCTCTGCAAGTGCCATAGCTTCTTCGGAGTTCATGTGTTTTTTAATATGAATATTGGGCGGCACTATAGCATCGGCAATCAGAAGATCCGGATTTTTCATAAGCTCCAGGCTGGCTTCGGGAATTTCTGAGTTTGTATCTCCTGTAATCACTACTTTTTTATCGCCTTCACGGATTATAACCCCTGTAGGAACCTCTACAGGAGGGTGGGTGACCTTAAAAAGAGTGAACTGCAGCCCGATTAGTTCGAAGGGCTCATAGAGCTTCACATAATGATACCTGGGTTTAAGGAAGTAAACGAACTGATTTATGTATTCAATATTTTCCTGAACCCCATAAACATCAACCTTATTTTGAACCCTGTAGAACTCTCCAAATCCGGAGTAATGGTCATAATGTCCGTGTGTCCAGATCACTCCATCTATACAGGACAGGTTTTGTTTGATAAATTGTTGCCTTAGATCAGGGCTGGTGTCAATGAGGATCTTGCCCTTCTCGGACTCTACAAGGATAGAAAAACGAAGGCGCTGGCTCTTTCCACCTTTTCGGGCGTCTTCGCAGGCAGGGCACTTACATCCAATTTTAGGAGTTCCGACAGCATCGCCGGTCCCAAGCAGTGTTAGCCTCATCTTACTTCTTCCTTTCGTACTCTTCAGACTTGAGGCCAGCCCTCTCATTGAAAGAGTCTACAGCTTCCAGCAGGTCCTGCTGTGTAAGTTTTTTACGCTCTTCTAGAAGAGCACCCAGGACGGCTTCCCTTATAACTACACGCAGGTCCGAACCTGAATAGCCGTCTGTTAATTCTGCAATTTCTCCTGTGTCATAATCCCCTTCGATGTGTCGGGTTACTATATTCAGTATATCTTTACGCATCTCAAGGTCAGGGAGGGGGAAATGAACAATCTCATCAAAACGTCTCCAGGCTGCACTATCAAGCATGCGAGGGTGGTTGGTCGCGGCAATCAGAAGAACTCCGTGGTCCACAAGGCTGATTTCATCTATGGCCTTTAGGAGGGTATTTACTGCTCGCTTGATGGCGGCGTTCTCGTCAGACGTCCTTGCTTTTGCTACGAAATCGAGCTCATCTATGAAAAGGATGCAGGGATTCAGTTTCTTTGCAAGCAAAAAGACTCTGTCAATATTCTTTGCAGTCTCACCAAGGTACTGGTCTGTTATCATGGAGAGTTTGACCTCAACAAACGGGATTGAAAGCCGTTCTGAAAGTGCACGGGCAACTGAGGTCTTTCCGGTTCCGGGAGGTCCGACAAACAGGAGTTTTCCGATATCATGCAGGCCAATCTCCCGCAGGTATTCTCTGTGCTCGATGGCTTTAGTGATCTTTTCAACTTCGTTCTTCTGTTCTTCGGTGAGCACAAGGTCTTTGACTTTTTGTCTTACGTCCTCAGGAGCGATAATGACAACGAGCTTCAGCATATCTTCGCCTTTGTCCTCTTTCCGGATCTCCGCTACCAGGGACTCTATCCATTCCCTGTCGACTTCCTTGGGCCTCATTTTCGACTTTGCAAGTGCATAGTTTGCGGCCTCGTCCTTCCTTATTTTTTCAAAGTAATAAGCCAGGACAGGGTTGTTTTCGATCCGTTCCTGAGAACCTTCCTGCTTTTCAAACCATTCTGCGGCAAGTTCGAAAGCGCTCAGACGAAGTTCAAAGTGAGACTTGTCAGTATTTATGAAGGGAACGTTCCTGACGATTTTCTCGATATCCTTAAGCCCGTACAGTTTTTCAATACGAATAAACGTGGCTGTGATGGGTTTGGGAACTGTTTTTTCTGTGCTGTTCCAGTAATTTTTTCTAATGTTTTTTGGGAGATCATTTACATCCAGTTCTGGATAGCGATTATAGATCTCTGCGGTTAGCAGTAGTTCTAAGATATCTAATATAGGGCCTGACATGTTTTTACCTGTTGCGTGCTTGGACTAATCCACTATCAAGTGTTGGGCACTCAAATGCGGTAAGTTCTTAAATTATTCTTCAAGTTTCTGAACCTAATAATTGATTTTCTTCAATGATAAAATTTACGAAGCTGCCGACAGTAAAAGAAAAGATCGGCTGGAGATGATAGCTTTATCTAGCAGAAGACGTTATCATCTACTCTATCTCTTTTGGGAATTCAAGCGTATTTTCGGAAAAAGCCTTTGTCGCCTCCGGAAAATGTTTCATTTTCAGAGAGTGTGATTGTGAATTCTGGAAATAGCGAATCATGTCTCCGTGTGGATTTACTCGCGTCTTAGAGATGATTTAATCTAAATAGCTTGTTTCTGGAATATCACGGAATTATCAAAACTTCTGCATTATCAGAACTAGTATATTAAAACTATCATTCCTAAGATCTCTCTATCTAAGGAAATCCAGAATTATCCCTAGAGAGGACCAATGCATGACAAGAGAACAGCTCTATTCAGGGAAAGCAAAAACTATCTATAAGACAGATGATCCCGACACCCTTATTACCGAATTCCGGAACAGTCTGACTGCATTTAACGGAGAAAAAAAAGGGGAAATGGAAAAGAAAGGGTATTATAACGCCCAAATCTCAAAAAAACTCTTTGAGATGCTCGAAACCGAGGGAATAAAAACTCATTTTGTCGAAATGCTTTCTGACATCGATATGCTTGTGAAGAAAGTCGAGATTATAAAAATCGAGGTCATTGTCAGGAATATTGCCGCAGGTTCGGTTACAAAAAGATATCCCATTAAAGAAGGCACGGTTTTTAAGTCTCCTGTACTTGTTTTTGACTTCAAAAACGATGAGTATGGGGATCCCATGCTAAATGACGATATTGCTCTTGCACTTGGGTTAGCAACAAAGGAAGAACTCGCCACACTCCGGGAACTCGCTCTGAAAATTAACGGATTGCTTGTGCCTTATCTTGACAAAAAAGGTATCTTACTTCCGGATTTCAAACTAGAATTCGGAAGGAGGAACGGAGAAATCATCCTTGCAGATGAGATTTCCTGTGATACCTGCCGTTTCTGGGACAAGAAGACCGGGCAGTCAATGGATAAAGATGTCTTCAGATTTGATAAAGGCGACATTTCCAAAGCTTACGAAGAAGTTGCACGGCGCATAGTGCCCGAAATCTTTGAATAAACGTGAAAAAAGGCCAGGAAACTTGAGTTAGCCATATAAAGGCTTCAATGTTTTCCTACCTGCTTATTTTTATTTTTATATTGTAATCGGCGTTCTATCCGTATTTCTGTTAGTTCTGCTGTTACGCGATTTATGTTTTAACGCTGTTTCTGCTTTTAAGTTATGTTTTTAAAAAGAAGTCCAGAGTCGTTTGAAAACGGAAGTCTGAAAGTATCTTTGCCTGCTGCATCCATTCGGCTTTTGGTGTGCTTATCCTGCCTGCAAGATCTGAAACTGCGGCTTCGAGAGAATCGAATTTTTTAGGAGGGTTCCTGAGAGCTTTTCTCATACCCTCCCTGACGACCCAAACTCCAAGGGGGGCCCAGTAATCCGGAGTTATCTCCCGGAGTACGAAGACCGAGGCCTGCCTTTTGATTTCTGTCAGATATTCAAGCACAGGCAGCCGTGAGGCATAATAGCCTCCAGCCAGAGGAGAATAACCTTTTTTTCCATCGTAACTCTCACTGTCTTCTCCAATCCAGCTTGATTCTCCAGACCAGACGGCTTTTGGAAGCCAGATTTCTATAAGTTCGAAGGAATAAGCCCGTGGAAGGATAAGGACTTCAAAATGGTTCCCAAAATGGGTCCCGCTAAAAAGCTGGATCTCTGAGATCCAGGGAAAATCCTTAATGCGGTCTGCAAGTTCCTTTCCTGCCATATCATCCACGGCTGTAATTGACCAGCGCGTTGGCACGATTTTTCTTTCTTTTCCGAGCAGGCCAATTGAGAACAGGCGAGTAATATGTTCAGCCGGGATATCTCCTTTATAGAGCTCAAGCACTGCATCTTTTGCCAGGGCGTCAGTGTCGTAGACAATGTAATCCACTTTTTTCGGAACATTTGGATTTTCTGCAAGCTCAAAGTTTTTGACAAGTCCTGAAGGACCCATAGGCGTCAGTACGGCATCGAATTTGAGTTCCTGTTTAGGGGCTTTAAAAAACCAGGCTTCGGTATCCACCGGCTTTCTGGAGAGGGCAAGTTCCTGCGCTTTTACAAGGAGGGGGTTTTCTTTGCTGCGGGCGTCTTTTACATGGAAATTTGTGTTTGCCCTGACCATACGGGAACGTATGGAGATAATGTCTTCAATCTGCATGTTTGCCCATGCAGAGGTATCTTCAAAAACTGCAGCTTCGCTTTCATTTGCCAGAGGGGGAATGAGCGGGCCTGCCGAAACCCTTGGGTAACCAAAACTTCCGACAAAAACAGCAGGAGGGGATGCTCCAAAAACCGAATCTCCCGAGACTACAGGAGCGATAGACTGAAAAGATTTGAATTTTTCAAGAATTGGACAACGGGGACGCCCGCAAAGTCCTTTTCCTTTACATTTGACACACAGTGTTCCATTCACTTTAAATCCGTATCCTCGCAAATGATACAGGCTTTAGCTTCAGGAGCATTCCTGTATAGCCAACCGGATTTCTGAACAAACTTGCAAACATTGCACATGCCATCTACCTTTTCCTGAGAGGATAAGTCTTTATTTAGAAGCACTGATGCAAATTTCCGAATTTCGTTCTGAGTCTCCTCGGAAAAATCAACCTCAGCCCCACGCTTTTCACTCACGTACTGGGATACCGCAGCCCTTGAAAGCTCTAGGACGTCCGCTACATCCTGCTGCGTGCACCCATGCTCAAAAATCATTGTTCTGGAAAGTTCTGCCCTTATTGCGGGCAAGACTTTCTGTACCATAATTTCACATGTTGTTTTCATGGGAGACCAACACCGCATAAATCAGGTGAATTTTGAAAGATTCTCTTAACCAAAATTACATCCATCAATTTCATAACCAGTTATATGTCGGCATACTTTTACTTTTCGAGTAGAAAATATATCTCTTAATTTACCCAAAACGCATGCTATTGAAATACCGACAAAAACATAGTAATCCCAGACCTGAAAAGCTATTGCTAAATATTATTGCTATTTCTCAGACCCGGTTTATCCCTGAAACTTGTCAGGATTTATCGTCAGGATTTAGTTTTTGATTTGTTCAGCAGAGAAACCCTTTTCCATGAGGACTTCTTTCATGCGGGCCAGGTGATTACCCTGAAGTTCCACAGTATTTCCTTTTACCGTACCGCCGCATGCAAACTTTGATTTAAGATAAGTGGACAGTTCATGAAGATCAATTTCACTTGCATCGAAACCTTCAACAACGGTAACTTCTTTGCCATATCTTCTTCTATTAACTTTCACAGTAATTCTCTGTTGCTCTTTTGCAACTTCTTCGCAAATGCAAAGTTCTTTTGGAAGCCCACATACTGGGCACATTCCGCTGCTCATTTGTTGGTATATCCTCCGAATTTGTAATCATTGTATATGTAACTTACATCTAAAAATAACTAGATAGATATAAAGTACTTATCAATGATGGTATTAAAGCCTAATGGTATTTTACAGGCACTTTATATTGAATTTCAGCTAATAACCCGAAACTCTTGACAATATAAAAAGCCAGCCAGAGCTTTATTATTTTTCAATTTTTTAATATATCAATATATTCTTTTGTAATGTTTGTTTTATACTGTTTACTTCTAGTAAATTTAATAACATTATTGTTAGTGAAGAGTACAGATTTGTAAGTACAGATTTGTAAGTACAGATTTGTAAGTACAGATTTGTAAGTACAGATTTGTAAGTACAGATTTGTATAGACTGCAAGCGAAAAAGCTGGATATTTAAAAGAAATTCAAAAGATTAACGCTTCAGGAAAGGATCTAAGCCGAAAAGCTGAAAAGCCACAAAAGATAAAAAGCCGAGAAAACTAAACAAGCTTAAAATCCCTGATTTTACCGGAAAGAGCCTTTCATACCCAGCAACAAGTTAGATATATCTTGAATTCCATTTCTCCCTATAACCTGCTATTGCATATATATACACTTCTATTATATAAATATAGCAGCATAAAAATATATGGTACACTAATAAATCGGGGGCACCTGATGAACGAATTGAACGATTTAATAGGTTTTGTAAACGGAAACAGTATAAGGCAAAAAGTGCTCTCCTTACTTTCCTCAAAAGGAGAAATGGAAGGGACAAGAGTATCAAAAACCCTGAGAGTTGCACATCCCACCATTGCAAAAACTCTCGATGAACTTGAACAGAAGGAATTAATTACTAAAAAAGAAGAAATGTACTCCCTTACCGAATCTGGAGTAAAAGTGGAAAAAATGATCCAGCAAATATAACTTTAAACATATTTCTTTTATCCACTTCATTTTAAATCCTTTTTTATCCGTAGCTCATTCCAAAACCAATTTCATTCCAAGTTGACAAAATTTTTAAGCCTATTTTGAGAATCAAAGGCCCGATGACTGCTGATAATACGCAACTTGGAGAATTAACCCTGAATCTCGGATTAAGAGTTGCTTATCACTTTTTCGTCCAGTGTAATATTTTGCGAAAAACGCGAAAATAGAAAGCTTACTATAGATTTGATAATTACGGGAATCCAAAAAGCTATAAAAAATTCGATTCAATAATTCAATATTCTCAATTTTCCTGATTCCAGCTAAGATTGTCATCACAATTGAGCGCAACCGTTGCGCCGTAATCGTTGCACCGTTTGATCATGCCGACCACGTTGTTGCTAGAGTTTTCGCTCAAGCCTTTTTTGAAAAGGCTTGCGCTACAACCGTTGCATCGTTTGATCACGCCGTCACTCAGGGTTTTCGCTCAAGCCTTTTTTGAAAAGGCTTGCGGTAAAGCAGTTTTTTGAAAAGGTATGGGTTAGAAATATTTATTTAATTCTTATCCCTTTATGTCGGCATAAACTGTTAACGCTAATACTGAAACTCTTGAATTTAAGGGAATAATCAATTTATATGGCTCTTCGTTGTTTTGTGTGGATATCCTCATAATATTCTCATGAAAACCAATGCAGTCTTGAGTTGAAAATCATCTTATCCATACGGAATAGCGAAGAGATAATTATATTAAGAAAAAACCAGAGCTTCGGCATCCAAAAAAGGACTAAGTATCAGAGGCAAGGCAATGTTACCTGAAGAAGACCTTAAGATCATTAAAAAAGAACTGGGGCGAGAGCCCACCCTGGTAGAACAGGGCTGCTTTTTAAATTTATGGAGCGAACACTGTTCCTACCGCTCAAGTGCCCCTCTCCTGAAAACTTTTACCAGTACGGGCGAAAATGTGATTATTGGCCCGGGGGACGATGCTGCAATTATAAAATTTGATG
The DNA here is from genome assembly GCF_000969945.1 of Methanosarcina sp. Kolksee. NCBI lineage: Archaea > Methanobacteriati > Methanobacteriota > Methanomicrobia > Methanosarcinales > Methanosarcinaceae > Methanosarcina > Methanosarcina sp. Kolksee. The sequence goes on along the minus strand of NZ_CP009524.1, from coordinate 3,755,295 downwards.
ATGGCTATGTACTTGCTATAGGTATGGAAAGCCATAACCACCCTTCATATGTCGACCCCTACAACGGAGCTGCTACCGGTATAGGAGGTATCGTAAGAGATATAATCTCCATGGGAGCCCGTCCAATAGCCCTTATGGATCCCCTCTATTTCGGACCTCTTGACACTCCAAAAAATATGTTTCTCTTTGAACAGATAATTAAGGGAATTGCAGGGTATGGAAACTGCATAGGAGTGCCAGTGGTCAATGGTGAGACTTTCTTTGACCGAAAATACAGTGGAAACCCTCTTGTAAATGTTGTTGCAGTAGGGCTCTGCCGGGAAGATGAGGTCATAACTGCCCGCTCCCAGAAAGCCGGAAACAAGCTTGTGCTCGCAGGCTCCAGCACAGGAAAAGACGGACTTGGAGGAGCTTCCTTTGCCTCCAGAGACCTTTCCGAATCAGCCGAAGCGGAAGATCGTCCGAGCGTCCAGGTGGGAGATCCATATACTGAAAAGCTCGTAATTGAAATGACGCTGGAAGCCATGGAGAAAGGTTATATAAAATCCTGCAAAGACCTGGGAGCTGCTGGTCTTGGAGGAGCAAGCGCAGAACTGGCTGCAAAGGGAGGACTTGGAGCCTACATTATTGCAGATGCCGTGACCCAGCGCGAACCCAATATGAATGCTTATGAAATCCTGCTTGCAGAATCTCAGGAACGCATGGTCTTTGAAGTAGCTCCTGAAGACGTTGATGCCGTACTTGCTCTGGTAGCAAAGTACGACCTTAATGGGGCCGTAGTAGGATACTTAACAGAGAAACCAAACTATACGGTTGAATTCAAAGGGGAAGTCGTTGTAGATATTCCAATTGATTTCCTGACAGGCGGAGCTCCGACCTGCGAGAAATCTTCAGTAGCTCCTATTCCTCAGGTTGAAGAAAGTAAAGCCCCCGAAACTCCGGAAGACCTTAAGGCAGCCTTCCTGAAAGTTATCTCTTCCTACAATATTGCCTCAAAAGAATGGATCTACAGGCAGTACGACCATGAAGTCCAGTTAAGAACAGTTGTCAAACCCGGAGAAGACTCTGGCGTGCTCAAAATAACTGATAAAAAAGGACTCGTACTTTCCTGCGGCTGCCAGCCAAGAGCTACCCTTCTTGACCCCTATAACGGAGGAAAGAATATAGTAGTTGAAAACGCCATGAACCTTGCAGTAAAAGGGGCTGAAGGGCTTGCAATTGTAAATTGCCTGAACTTTGGGAACCCGGATCGCCCGGAAATCTACTGGCAACTCAAAAACTCCGTACTTGGACTTGGAGATGGAGCAAGGGAACTCTCAATCCCGGTCGTGGGAGGAAATGTATCCCTGTATAACGAAAGCGATGAATTTAAGACCGCAATTCTCCCAACTCCTTCAATAGGAATAATAGGGAAAGTCAACCTTGAGACTCTTCTCCCTTCAAGCTTCTTTGCAAAATCAGGAGACACCATCATCCTGGTAGGAGAGACAACTGCAGATCTGGGAGGTTCCGAATACTATGCCTGTTTCGAGGCCCAGAATGCCGGAAAAGTTCCTTCTGTCCCGAAAAATGCTCCTGAGATTATAAAAGCAGTAATCGAAGCGGCAAGAAGCGGAAAACTCAGCTCGGCACATGACCTTTCCCTTGGAGGAATTGCAGCAGGACTTGCGAGGATGTGCAAGAATTCTGGTGCAAAGGTAGACTTGAGTGAAGTTTCAGAATTAAAAGCTGAGGAACTCTTATTCTCAGAAGCCCCGGCAAGAGCTCTACTTGCTACAGGTGAACCCGAAACTGTACTCGAAATCCTCAAAGATGTGCCTCATATGATTATCGGCAAAGTAGAAGGCAATTCCCTTGAGGTTAAAGGAAAAGACTTCGAGATTTCCCTATCCCTAAAAGAAATCTCCGATGCATACGACAGCTTGACAAGGTTTATGATGAGATAAAATCCCTGAGTCGTCACCCGAGTCCCGTCTCGGGAGGACGGTGCCCTTTTCGCTTCGCTCAAGAGGGCTAAGAAATATTGTAGATAAGTTTCACGTAAATAAGTTTCACTCAAGTGTGATAACTTACAGGGCTACGGTTTTCGTCCATGCCTTGTTTTTGGAAGCATGAGACTTTCTTTGCTTCCAAGAGATTTTCTTTGCTTCCAAGAGATTTTCTTTGTTTCCAAGAGATTTTCTTTGTTTCCAATTTAGATGGGATCCCATCTATCTTACCTTTTAATTTGTTTTTAATCTAAGTTGTTCTTTTTACCCTTGAGCTATTATCAGTATTTTCTGATTCCTTGCAAGGTCAGATTTGGCATAAAAAATAGTTTTGAGTTAACCAAAACAATAGTTTTTAGTAGGTTTCCGCACTAGATTACTGTGTTATGAAAGCTGTATGCATCTGTATGGGAGTGCATCTGCCTTACAGTCCTAAGTGGTACTGGCCTGTAGAGGGATTTTTCGGGGTGCCTGAAATGGACCGGTATTTTGACCGGAATAGTATTTTTTCAAAATTTTTAAAAACAAGCCGACAGTTTTTACGCCTTAATGATCTGATTATGGAGTCCATAGAAAGAGGGGGAAAATATTCCTTTGATCTATCCGGGCCATTCCTTGGACAGTGTCGATGGGATCCCGAACTTCTCGAATCATTCCGCGAATTTGGGGAAAATGAGAGCGTGGAATTCACAGGGAGCTGTAGTTATCACTCTCTGAGCTCGCTATATCCTGATCTTTCCTGGTTTAAGGAAGAAGTGCTCATTTATAGAGAAATGATCCGGGAATTACTGGATATCACCCCTAAAACCTTCGTAAACACAGAGCTCCTATACACCGAAAGAGTAGGGACGATTCTTACTGACCTGGGTTTTAACTGCCTTATCGCCGAGGGGTCCAGGAACCTTATGAATGGATATGACCCTGTACATGTATTTGAAAACCATCTCCCCACTTTGTTGAGGCACATAAACCTGAGCGAAGACCTTGAACTGCGCTTTTCGGAAAAAAACTGGCAAGGCTACCCTCTTATTCCGGAAAAGTTTGCGGACTGGATTGCCAGCATGGAAGGTGACATCCTGACTCTTTATTTTAATTATACAAGCCTCTGCTTTCACTACAGAAACAAAAGCATGATAGACGATTTTATCAGGACGTTTCCAGATGCCCTAAAGTCCAGGGGAATTGATATGCTCACGCCTTCTGAAGCTGCCAGTAGATTTGAACCCTTAAAGCTTCCTACCCTGGGAACCGAACAGACAATCCGTTATGGGATAAATAACGCATTAGGTAACCATGCTCAGCAGCTTTACCTGCGAGAACTGGTAAGAATCGAAGAGGAACTATCAGGGCTTAAAGAAAATAAGAACTATCGAGAACTTAAACATATATTCGGTTACCTTCAGCAGAGTGAAATCTTTTTTTCTATGAATTCTGGGAATATCAGGGAAGGATATGAAAGGGCTGTCAATTACTTTTCCATCCTGTCCGATTTCAGGAGAGCTGTGCTGGAGGAGGGAGCATGACCTCGGTTTGTATGTATTTCCAGGTACACCAGCCTTTCAGACTGCGCAGGTTCTGGCCTGATGACAGATCAGGGTTTTTCCGTTATTTTGACGAGAGAAGCAACAGGGAGATCTTTGAAAGAGTAGCCCGGAAATGCTACATTCCTGCAAATACACTCCTCCTGGATGCTCTTGACGAACATAAAGGAGAATTCAGGTTTTCTCTTTCGGTTACCGGGACCCTGCTCGAACAATGTGAACTCTGGGGAAAAGATGCCCTCGAAGGCTTCCGGCAGATGGCGGAAACCGGATCAATGGAATTTCTGGACGAAACCTTTTATCATTCCCTTTCAAGTCTTTTTGAAGACAAAACCGAGTTTATTGAGGAAATAAAAGAACATAGAGAACTTATGTTTGACCTTCTGGGAGTTAAACCTCAGGTATTCCGGAATACCGAACTGCTTTACAATAACACTATAGCAAAGCTTGTTTCGGGTCTTGGGTACAGGGCGATCCTTACCGAAGGAGCGGACCATATGCTTGAGGGAAGGTCACCCAACGTACTTTACAGGGCAAAAGGTTCAGGACTTCCTATTATCTTTAGAAATTACAAGTTGAGTGACGATATAGGATACAGGTTTTCTGCAAGGTGGTGGGAAGGGTATCCCCTGACTGCAGAGAAATGGGCCTCATGGGCTTCAGGGAATAATGAAGATTGCGTTAATATCTTTATGGACTATGAGACCTTCGGAGAGCATCAGTGGGAAGAAACCGGGATATTTTCCTTCCTGAAAGAACTTCCCGGGGAAGTGCTCAAGACTCACCTGGACTTCAGCACCCCTCTTGAGCTTGTCGAAAAATATTCCCCTGTAGCCGAGATCGATGTTGGGGACTTTTCCACAATTTCTTGGGCTGATATGGAACGCGATACAAGCGCATGGCTTGGAAACGACATGCAAAGGCGCTGCTTTGAAGAAATAAAGCTGCTTGAACCCTTTGTGAGGAAGACGGAGGACCCTGAAATCCTGCGTATATGGAAGCATCTGCTGACTTCGGACCATTACTACTATATGTGTACCAAATGGCTCGGAGATGGGGATGTACATTCATATTTCAGTGTCCATTCCACGCCTTTCGATGCAGCGGTTAATTTCATGGCTGTACTTATGGACTTCAAAGCACAGGTATTCAGAAAACTTCGCACAATAGCTTAACTAAAGAACACATACTAACTCATGGGAGTCAGGTCACATGGTAAGAGACTTATTCATGTTTGCAGGTTTCAATGAAAACTCGCAGATTGTATGGTTTAAGATAATCTACTCGAAAGAGCCGGGATCTCTATCTTTAATAACTGACTTTCTCGAAAAAGAGAATGCGTTCATTATGTTTGGTCATCTGGATAATATTACACAGAAAACCGGAGAATATTCAGTATTTACCGAGCTTAACAAAGATGTTAATCCGGAGGATTTCGCCCGAAAAATAAAGGAACTTGAAGTTGTAAGTGAGGTCGAATATGGGCTTTCAGAATATGGAATGGTTTATTCCGTGGACTTCCCCCTAAATGTTATAGGAGTCAGGGGAGTTATGGCAAGGGCACTTACCATTGTTGATATCATTAAAACTCTTAACCAGAGTGCTCCGCATGCAGAAGGCCTTCTCACTCTTTCAGGACTTAAGGGGGGGACTCACGCAGCAAAGTATTTCAAGAGTATTCTGGACCTTAATGACAGTAATTTTGCAAGCGTGCTTGCAGAACTCTTTAAAGGCGTGGGCTGGGGAATCCTGGAAATCGAATGTGATCCCAAAACTTATGAAGGAAAAATCGTTGTGAAAGACTCGTTTATAGCTGATGTTTACGGAGGGTCGGAACAGCCAGTTTGTGCCTTTATGAGTGGTTATTTTGCAGGTTACCTGACCGAATATTTCGGGAAAAATATAAGTGTGAGGGAGGTAAGCTGTAAAGCTACAGGAAAAGAAGTCTGTGAACACATAATCTCGCCGGCACCGTCTGGCGGTACAAGTCAGGAATACCAACTGAGAGGGGAGACACGGTGATAAAGCAACCCAACGTTATTCTTGGAAATGACGAGCTGCTTGTAACAATGGGAAAAAAGGGGGAAATAATAGGTTTTTTTTATCCCCGCCGAGACCATGCTCAACATGTCGAGGAATCTGTTGCCTGTATTCATACAGGAGAAAAGCTTCTCTGGACTAATGATAACGAATGGCATGGCATCCAGAACTATATAGAGGACACAAATATTGTGTCAACAAAACTTTATCATGATTCGGGAATCCGAATTTCCATTCTTGACCTTGTGCACCCTGACGTGCCTGTCCTTATCCGCAGGTTCAAGGTCCAGTCCCAGAAAAAGCTTTCAGGAAAATTCTTTTATTACTCGAATTTTAACGTCGGGGAAACCTCCAAGAAAAACTCCGGGTTTTGCGATACCGATATTCATTTGCTCGTACAGTACTGGCAAAACTATCATATAGGGATCTATTCTCAGCCAGAGTTTAATGAGTGGCAAATTGGAAAGGCAATGGATACTATATGGTGGACGAATGCCAAATATGATATGGAAGACGGAAAACTCCAGGGGAACAAAGAAGATATAGGAAACATTAATAATGCGGCTGGCTGGGATCTTGAACTGGATGCTGACGGAGCAAATGAGTTTGTGATCCTTATAGGTGCTGCTTCTTCCCGACGCCTCTTATATAAGAGAATGCAAGAGCTCTCAAAAATGCCTCTTGAATATATTTTTGAAAAGACGCGGGAACACTGGGTTATGTGGCTTTCCAGAAAGCAGGTAATCAAAATTCCGGGGCTTGAAGAACACGACAACCTTCGTCAGGATCTATTCAATGCCTATAACCGGGCTCTTCTAATGCTTTACCTCCTTAACGACCGCGAATATGGGTCTTTTGTAGCTGCTCCGGAATTTGACTCAAACTTCGAGAAATGTGGAGGATATGGGTTCTGCTGGAATAGAGATGCTGCAGAAATCGTGCTTGCATTAAAGCATTCAGGCTATCCCGACTACTGTGACATGTTTTTCAAGTGGTGCATCCAGACTCAACTCCCTGATGGTTCCTGGTTTCAACGCTACTGGCTAAATGGAAATATAGCTCCCTCCTGGGGTAATTTTGACTACTCAACTCAGATTGACGAAACCGGGTCTACGCTCTATGCTATGGATGTTTATTACGGGATTCTCGAGGGCCTGAAGAAAGCTGAATTTCTAGAAGAGGTCTGGGTCTCGGTGCTCAGGGCTGCCGAATACCTGATGAAGCGGACCAAATCCGGAATTCACGAGAGATGTATGGATCTCTGGGAGACTTACTACGGAATTTTTACATATACAAATGCTTCAATTTATGCCGGACTCATGGGCGCTTCACACCTGGCTGAAGAAAATGGAGAAGCTGGCATGGCAAGGCGCTGGAAAAAGAGGGCGGAGTTCGTCAAACGGGCTACGATTGACCGTTTCTGGCTTCAGGAAGGTTACTTTGCAAAAGGTGTAATTAATGAGAAGCTGGACAAAACGATTGATGCAAGTATTCTCGGCACTTATGTTCCTTTTGGAATGCTCTCTGCAAAAGACCCCCTGGAAAAGGATATGATTCAGTTCATGATAGAGAACATCCAGAAAAAACTCTCAGTACCCATAAATATCGGTTACGGCATCAAGAGGTATGAAAATGACAGTTACATAAACGGAAACCCGTGGGTAGTAACTACGCTCTGGCTTTCGGAAGCAATGTTTACCTTTGCCCTTGAACTTTCCGATGAAAAAGAAGGCTCTACCTCCACGCATGAGAAGTTCTATGAACAAGAAGAAAAGCCGGAAGAAACAGTAAAAAGGCTGACCAAAGAAGGGATTGAATACCTCAAATGGTCTCTTGCCGGAGCAACCAGTACAGGACTTCTCCCGGAGCAGGTGGATAAGTCTACAGGCACCCCTGCCTGGGCAATCCCTCTCGGATGGAGTGGATCTCTGATACTTAATAACATTCTGCTTCTGGACAAAATTTGCAGGAAAAAAGCCGGGAATATGCAAGAAAATTAAGGAGTAACAAAAGGGAGAGGATCTTATAAGCAGAAGAGAAGGATTGAAGGATGTAAAAAGAGTAGGAAGCTCCTGAGATAAATGCAGTAAAATATTTAAATATTTGTAACTATTCAGGTACCCCAAATCAGTCTACTGATGTTGATTCAGAGTTGTCACATACGTGAAATTGCTAACCCATGCAAGACTGAAAAACGCAATCAATAACCAACAATTTAAAAAAATGAACCTTCCAAAAAAGTGCTCATTAAATATTAAACAAGATGGCTATTGATGTTGTTTTATATAGGCTGAATAGTTACAAATATTTTTCAATATTTGTCGTAGATCTATTCTAACCAGCCTTTTTGTTTAGTTATAAAATTCGTCCATACTCAAAACGTGGTAATCGGGGGTACTTTATAAAAACTCCCCCACTCCCTTTAGACTTGAATTTTTTTCGTTCTAAATTCGAGGTTTATTAATTTTCAGAGTATATACCCGGTCTTGTATTTGTTGTTACTTTTATGAAATTTGTCTTGGTTACAGTACTGCTGCCTGCGGTATTGCTTACTGTAAGTGTAATCTTATATTTTCCTTCCTGTAAATACTTATGAGTCGGATTCTTTTCTCTTGAAGTTGTCCCATCTCCAAAGTTCCATTTCCATTTCTCAGGTAAGCCTGTACTTTTGTCAGTAAAGGCAACAGTTAATGGGGCTTTTCCTGATGTGACATTACTGGTGAAGTTTGCAACAGGTTTTTCTATTACTGTTATATAATTTTCTTTTGTTGTTGTATTATTACCTGCTGCATTTATCGCTATGAGGGCAACCGTATAATTCCCTACTTTTGAATACTTATGGACTGGATTCTGCTCGGTTGAAGCTGCTCCGTCTCCAAAACTCCATTTCCAGGAAGTAGGTGTGTTTTTACTCTTGTCAGTAAAGACAACCTTTAAAGGTGCTTTTCCAGTAGTAGGAGATGCAGAAAAAGAAGCAACAGGAACTTTAGGGTTATTAAGACGAGGTAGAACAGTTATATACTTTGTTTTTGTTGTTTTATTGCTGCCGGCTGCATTGGTCACTGTCAATGTTATCGTATATGTTCCTGCTTTGAAATACTTATGGATTGGATCCTGCTCGGTTGAAGTATCCCCGTCTCCAAAATTCCATTTCCATTTATCCGGTAAGCCCGTGCTTTTGTCAGTAAACTTAACTATCATTGGTGCCATTCCAAAGGTAGGTTTTGCGGAAAAGTTTGCGACAGGAATTACTGGTATCGGGACAGAAGCTATAAACTGTCCGAAGGCAATAATCTTGTGTCCTGCAGACATAATGGTGGCTATAACAGTATTTGTTGCTGTGTCAATTACATAGACAGAACCATCTCCATAGTCCGCCACATATACTTTTGTTCCTGCTGGATTGACTGCAATTCCCCAGGGATAGAAACCTACATTCACAGTGGCTGCAACCTTGTTTGTGGTTGTGTCAATTACAGAGACAGTACCTCCTAGATCGCCAATTTTGCCGAAATTCGCCACATACACCTTTTTTCCGTCCTGTGTGACTGTAACTCCTTTAGGATAATCACCTACATTCACAGTGGCTGTAATCTTGTTTGTAGCTGTATCAATTACAGAGACGGTATTTTCTCCATTGTTTGTCACATATACTTTTTTTCCGTTCGGGCTGACTGCAACTCCTTCAGGACTGGTTCCTACATTTACTGTGGCTGTAACCTTGTTTGTAGCTGTATCAATTACAGAGACAGTACCATCCATATTGTTCGTCACATATACTTTTGTTCCTGCTGGATTGACTGCAACTCCATTAGGATAAGTTCCTACATTCACAGTGGCTGTAACAGTGTTTGTTGCTGTGTCAATTACATAGACAGTATCTAAGCCCATGCTCGCTACATATGCCTTTTTTCCATTAGGACTTACTGCAACCCCATAAGGACCACGTTCTACAGAAACAGTGGCTGTAACGGTGTTTGTGGTTGTGTCAATTACAGAAACACTCCCGCTATCAGAGTTCACCACATATACCTTTGTTCCCGTTGGGCTGACCGCAACTCCACTAGGATGATTTCCTACAGGTACCTTGGCTGTAACAGCGTTTGTAGATGTATCAATTACAGAGACAGTGTCGCTGTAACGGTCCGTAATATATGCATACGTCCCTGCATATGAAGCACTCTGCTCAGTAGCTGCCGACGTTGTAGACGAAACGAAAATTAAAAACAAGATCAGAGCTACTGACACTAAGGCTACTGAATTCAATTTTTCGTTAAATTTCATTATCTTACCCTGGTTCTTTAGTTTATTTTTTATATAAAGGATATTAATACTTTAAACTTCATGTTAATTTTTAAGCCTTTTTATTAAAACCAGAGTTTCATAAAAATTCTCGAATTAGAGAGAATATGCCTATATAAGAATCGAATTGAAGCTGATTAAGGTGAAATAACAGTATTTTAGTGCAAAAACACAAAACAGAGGCATTAAAATCCAAAAAATGGTTTAAAAAGAGTTAAGAGATAAGGATCGTAAGATTTAGTTATTGAAAATCGCGAATATGAGGAAGACTCTTAATATTGTAAAACAAGTATCTAATCCCAAAACTCAAAATACTCCTCTTAATCACATAATCTGAATAATCAATCGATTTCTCATCACAAAAATAGTTCTGAAGCTTTATGAACTTGGGAACAAAATTATTTTGAGAAAACTCATTCAATATTACATATAAAAATTAGAAAAGAAAACAGACGCTAACAGTACGCAAAGCACTGAAAAATTGCGCCTTTAAATTTTTCTTCCACGCTTTTTCGCGTTGACAGTAGTTTTGGGATCTACTTTGGTAATCCCATACATCTGTCTAAATATAGGCTTATAAGTTTAAATTTAGACTTGTTTAGTTTAAGTATTGGTTTCGTTACTAATCTCTTTTGCCCCGCCAAGGTATGGCCTGAGAACCTCAGGGATCTCCACGCTTCCATCCTCACGCTGATAGTTCTCGAGTATCGCAACGACAGTCCTCCCTACAGCAAGGCCTGAGCCATTAAGGGTATGGACAAACTGCGGACCTTCAGGAGTCCTGAAGCGGATATTCGCCCTTCTGGCCTGGAAGTTCTCGAAATTGGAGCACGAAGATATTTCCCTGTATTTTTCCTGTGTGGGTACCCACACCTCGATGTCGTAAGTCTTCGCTGCTGAGAATCCGATGTCTCCAGTACACAGGTTTACAACGCGATATGGCAGTTTTAAAAGTTTAAGGATTTCTTCCGCATCACTGGTGAGCTTTTCCAGTTCTTCATATGAGGTTTCCGGTTTTACGAACTTAACAAGTTCAACCTTATTGAACTGGTGTTGGCGGATGATGCCTCTGGTGTCCTGACCATGTTTTCCTGCCTCACGCCTGAAACAGGCAGTATACGCTGTAAGGAAGACCGGCAGGTTTTCAATGTAGTCGTCCATAAAGAGATTTGTTACAGGGACTTCTGCGGTAGGTGCAAGATAGTAACCATCAGTACATAAGTACATGTCATCTTTGAATTTTGGGAGTTGCCCTGTACCAGTCATGGCTTTTTCATTGATAAGTACTGGTGGAAAAACTTCAAGATAACCCTGCCTTTCATGTACGTCCAGCATAAAGTTTATGAGAGCTCTTTCGAGTTTTGCGCCCATACCTTTATAGACTGTAAAACCCTGGCCTGCGATCTTGGCCCCTTTCTCAAAGTCAAGTATGTCCAGTGCTTCTCCTATATCCCAATGGGGTTTTGGAGTGAACGTGAACTCTCTTGGCTCGCCAACAACCCTTACAACTGGATTATCATTCTCGTCCTTACCTACTGGAGTTGTCGTGGATGGGATATTGGGAATTCTGAGCATTATTTCATGTATGTTTAACTTGTAATCACGTATTGTATCATCGATTTCTTTTATACGGCTATTAATGCCTTGCATTTCCTCTATCTTGGATAAAGTATCTTTATTTTCTTTCTTTAGCTTCGCTATCTCACGGGTGACCACATTGCGCTTATGTTTTAGCTCATCACCTTCGGCGAGACATTTTCTCCACGCTACATCATACTCAAGAAGGTTATCTATAAGCTCGGTGCTCATATTCCTATTAATGAGAGCGTGTCTAACTATATCGGGACTATTACGTACAAGTTTGAGATCCAGCATATTAAGCCCGAGATATCCTGCATGTGAGAGAATATATATTTTGTGATTTTTCGGGTGTAAAGCTGTTATGAAAATCAGCAAAGTCGAAAAAAGAGAAAAACAGGGAAATATTAAGATAAAAATAAAATTAAAAAATCTGAAAACCCTAACTGTTCCCAATTAAAACTATATTACTTAACTATATCACTTAACTATATCACTTATTAAATGCTCTTTCTGTTAGGGTTTCAGGCAAGAAGTTTTCCATATGGACTTTCTTCAAAGTAACTGACAGACTGTTTTGCTGTCTCATTAGATCCTCTGGAATCCGAACCCAAAAGGAGCCTTGAAAGACTTGCTTTATTCATATATTCAACTTTGGGTTCCCCGGAAATTCCTCCAAGTTCCGCAGCCTTGTCAATTGCATCATAAAGATTTCCGAAACCATCCACAAGCCCAAGTTCCTTTGCCCTGGCTCCGGTGTATATGCGGCCATCAGCAAGAGCCTTTACATCACTTCTGGACATGTTGCGCCCTTCTGAAACCTCAGTTACGAAATTTTCGTAGCTATCCATAACTACAGAATCAGCATACTCTTTTTCCCGATCAGTGAGTCCTCTCCAGGTACTTCCCATATCTTTCATCTCTCCAGATTTTGCAACGTAGTAATCTACACCTGTTTCTTTATTAGAGAGAGAATTATTCTGGAAGACCCAGATCACTCCAATAGATCCGGTATTCGTAGAGGGGTTTGCAATAATATAATCAGTTGGCGCAGAGATATAATATGCAGCACTGGCTGCAAGGTCTCCCATGGATACAACAACAGGAATTCCTTTTGCCTGGGCTTTCTTAATTTCTTCTACAATTTCTTGGGCTGCTGCTGGAGATCCTCCAGGGCTGTCAATTCTAAGCACAATTGCCTTGACTCCACTATCTGCGGCAGCCCTGCGAATATCTCCTGCAATCTCTTCTGAAGTAGCATAACCAAGCCCTTCAGCAATGTTTCCAGAAAATATAGTACCCTGGACATAGATAACAGCTACCTTCTCCGAATTTCCCAGGCTTCCACCAACACCAAAATTGGAGGAGATCACCGCAAGACTCACCAGTATGATAGTAATGAGAGCCAGTACGACCAGCAGGTAGGGCATCCATCTATGCTTTTTGTTCTGTGGATACGGATTGGGATTCATGCTTAAACTCTTGTTTTTAATTTCTTTATTTTCAGAGATCTCAACGTGGGGCCCATGATCATCTATTTTTTCCGGACCATAAGGGGCAGAGCTATCGAAGGAGTTATTACTCGTACCGTATGTTCCATTATCAGGGACGGAGTCATCTCTTCCATTGTGAGGACTGCTTTGTAAGTTGTCGTCTCCAGACAGATCTTTTGAGTTCGTGTTCTCAGGGTTTATGTTTTTATCGCTCATATATGATGGAACCGTATATCTAGGATCGTATATTTTAGATTTACCACTTTAGTTTGCGGTCTTGAGCATTGTTTGAATTATTAATCAAGAGAATATTTATTGTAGCAGCGGTGCAAGAAGGATAACTTACAAAAGTTCGCAGGCAATATAATTTACTCAGCAGTTCATTTGTCGGAGCTATTATTAATCTGTCTCTACATTCCACCCTTCTTTATATATTATTATTAACTATTCCTCAAATAGATTACCTTGTAAAACACAGTAGCGAAACAGATTCCAGAGTTTCAACAAACTTTTTCCAAAAAAGTTTGATCAAAAAGCGTGAGCAAAATATATTTCAGAGTTACAACAAACTTTTTCCAAAAAAGTTTGATCAAAAAGCGTGAGCGAAATATATTTCAGAGTTTCAACAAACTTTTTCCAAAAAAGTTTGATCAAAAAGCGTGAGCGAAATATATTTCAGAGTTTCAACAAACTTTTTCCAAAAAAGTTTGATCAAAAAGCGTGAGCGAAATATATTTCAGAGTTGCAATTGTCGAAGAGGAATATATTCATAAAAAATATATGGAGATAAGAATGCCAGAATCATCCAGTAAACCCGTACTTGTCACCTGTGGCCTGCCTTATGCTAATGGCAAGGCTCATATCGGGCATCTCCGGACCTATGTGCCCGCTGATATTTATGCCCGTTCCCTGCGAAAAGAAGGGAGGGACGTTACTTTTGTCTGCGGTTCGGATACTCACGGCACCCCTATTGTCGTAAATGCCGAAGAACTAGGGATTACTCCCAAAGAACTTGTAAAAGTATATCACAAACATTTTGACGAGACTTTCAAGCAGCTTGGAGTTTACTTTGATGCTTTTGGGACTACTGACGATCCTGAAAATCACAACCGGACCCTGGATATTGTAAACAGGCTGATTGAAAAAGGCTATGTGTATCCGAAAACCATCGAAATTGCCTATTGCCCTAAGTGCAATCGTTTTCTTCCTGACCGCTATGTAGAAGGTTCCTGCCCTCACTGCGGTGAAATTGCAAGAGGAGACGAGTGCGATCAGGGATGTGGAAAACACCTTGAGCCCGGAGAACTTCTGAACCCTGTCTGCACTATTTGCGGAGGGCCTGCCGAGTACAGGCAACAGGAACACTTCTTTTTCAAGCTTTCCGAATTCAGCGATTACCTCATGGACTATCTCTCAAATGACCTTGGAGGAACCATCAATGCCAGAAATTATGCACTTGGCTGGGTAAAGCAGGGGCTTACGGATTGGTGCATAACTAGGAACCTGGAATGGGGAGTAACATTCCCCGGGCATGATGACCTCGTGGTCTATGTTTGGGTAGATGCTCCTATAGGATATATCGCCTTTACCGAGGAATGGGCTGCAAAAGCCGGGGATTCCTGGGAAAAATTCTGGAAAAACGACGGGGAAATTGTCCATTTTATCGGAGGGGACATTACCTATCATCATTGTATCTTCTGGCCGGCTATGCTTAAAGGCGCGGATTATTCGGTCCCTACAGCTGTTGTAGCTTCAGGCATGGTCAAAATTGAAAATAAAAAGTTTTCCAAGAGCCGGGGTAATGTGGTTTGGGTAGGAGAAGATTACCTTGACCACGGTTTCCATCCTGACCTGCTGAGATATTATCTGGCAAGCTATACCTCACACACAAAGGAGCTGAACTTTTCCTGGCGCGTGCTTCAGGAAAAGATCAATGCCGAACTTGTTGCCGTGCTCGGGAATTTCCTGTACAGGACAATGCTTTTCGCTTACAAGAACTATGGAGAAGTTCCAGCAGGAGAGCTTGAGTCTGAGGTAAAGGAAGAGATAGAAAAGGCCCTGAAGGAAGTAAAAGCTGCAATGTCCGAATATGAGTTCAAAAGAGCCGTTGATTCTGCAATGTCCCTTGCGTCTTTCGGAAATACCTACTTCCAGTCCCACGAGCCCTGGAGCCTGATAAAACAGGATAAAGTCGCCTGCGGACAGGTGCTTTACAACTGCCTTCACCTGGCAAAAGCTCTGTGTCTTATTTTTGAGCCAGTAACCCCCGGAAGCACGGAGACCGCCTGGAAAGAACTCGGGCAGGAAGGAGACCTGCACACCGCACTGTATGCTGATGCGCTCGTGCCTCTGAAAGCAGGCACAAAACTTGCAAAGCCCAAAATCCTTTTCACAAAGCTTGAAGATGACAGGATTGAGGAAATGGAAGAGATTGCAAACCAGAGAGTCAGAGCCGCAGATGCAAAGAAAGCCGCAGGAAAAGGCAATGGAAAAGAGCCCACCAAATCCGAAGGGATGGGCACTGCCGAAGAAGCAAAAACAGCCGAGAAAGCTGACACTGCAAAACCCGAGACAGAGGAAAAAGAAAAACTTCCCACGATCGAGTACGAAGACTTTGCAAAACTCGATATCCGCGTAGGAAAAGTTTTGCTTGCTGAACCTGTGAAGAAATCAAAAAAGCTCATCAGGATTGAAGTGGACATTGGCGAAGAAAAGCCAAGGCAGCTTGTTGCAGGCCTTGCTTCTTATTATGTTCCAGAAGAGCTTGTAGGAAAAACTGTAATTGTACTCGCCAACCTGAAACCTGCCAAACTCTGTGGAGTCGAATCAAACGGTATGATGCTTGCAGCCGACGATGGCGGAGAGATTGTAGCAGCCCTGATGCCGGACAAAGAGATAAAGCCGGGTTCAAGGATACGCTGAAACGACCTCTTGAATTCAAAAATACTTCTACTGGCTTAGAACCGTCTTCTAATTATACATTAGAGGACGCCTACCAGTTTATCTGACAGCGCACCCCAGAAAAGGTAGAGTTAGGCAAAAAAGGTAAAATACTATTTGAAAAGAGCAACGTGCAGGTAGAATTCAACCCTGTTATTTATGATGTAGGGTTTTCATTTTTATTTTCTGCTTTTTACTCTTATTTTCTGTTTTTTACTCTTATTTTCTGTTTTTTACTCTTATTTTCTGTTTTTTACTCTTATTTTCTGTTTTTTACTCTTATTTTCTGCTTTCTTTTTTTAATTCATAAGAGTTACGAATAATCCATTATTTTTTACTCAAGCATCAAGCATGTAACCCTTAACAAAAATTTTTTACCGATGTGAAAAACATTTTTATATAGTTAGGCCGATTTAATAGATATAACGCAAGTTGTCTAGATAAATCCTCTTAGTTTCATCCTTTATTTTTAACTCTTGGGGGAGTTAGACTAATCTGCCTTAATAAATGGAAAACAGACAGTTATTAAAATAAATCCTGAAAAATCCAGCCAGGAATTTCGATGCCCTACTCTTTAGAAAATTGAAATGAAGAACAGGAGAATTTTAATGAAACACCTAAATTTGTTCCCTATGGTTTTTACGCTTATACTGCTTCTTCTGGTTCCAAATATCGCAGTAGCATTGATTGATGCAGAAGCTGCAAAAATCCCTTATCAAGTAAACAACTCTGACCGAATAATTATTGGTACAGTCAGCAAGATTGACACATATAGCAGCTACACAATTTATACCGTTAAAGTTAAAGAATGGCTCTATAATCCTATTCCCACAGATACCATAAAAATACAAAGTAAAATAGGGACTAATCTAGCTGTGGAAGATGAAGTCGAGTTTACCCAGAACGAATCTGCCCTTTTGATGTTAAATGACGGAAATCTCGATGAGCTACTTTTTAGAGTACCTTTGGGACTAAAATATCCTGTTTCAGACAGGGACGCAGTAATCGAGGAGTTGAAAGTTCAGGGTAAATGGCAAGAGGAAAATAAAACAGAAAATAAGACAAGCGAAACCGAAGCGGTAGAAAATACAAAAACAGAGGATAAACAGGAAGATCAAAATGTTGACAACGTAAATGATACCAAAACATCAGAGGACGCAGGAACACCCAGCGAGCAGAAAGAAAGTTCCAATCAGACCCAGAAACCAAACGCTATTCTTTTCATGAGTCCTGTCTGCGTGTTTGCAGTAATGCTTGGTGCAATCATATACGTCAAAAGGAAAAACTAACAACAGCTTCTTGTTATTTTGCGTAGGCTGAATATAAAGAACAGGAGAACTTTGATGAAACGCCTAAATTTGTTTTCAATACTCTTTACGCTTATGCTGCTTCTTTTAGCTCCAAATATCGCAGCAGCCTTACTTGCTCCAGAAACTGCCGAAATTCCGTACCAGATAAATAACTCTGACCGCATAGTGATTGGCACGGTGAGTAAGATAATTGATTACGGCAGATACACTATTATCACAATTGCAGTTAATGAATGGCTCTATAATCCCCTGCCTGCAAAGACTATAAAAGTAAGAATTGAAACAGGAAGCAGTCATTGGACTGAAGATGAAGCTGAGTTTACAAAGAACGAATCCGTACTTATAATGCTAAAAGATGTAGATATAGATAAACAACTTTTCAAAGTGACTTTTGGTTTTCCAGGGAAACGCCCGACTACAGACAGAGATGCGGTAATCGAGGAACTGAAAGCTCAAGGAAAGTGGCCGGAAGAAAACCAAATAGGAAATAAAACAAACGAGACCGAAGTGATAGAGAATATTGGAACAGTAGAGAAGCAAGAAGAAAATCAAACAGAAAATAAGACAAATGAAAATAAGACAAATGAAAATAAGACAAATGAAAATAAGACAAATGAAAATAAGACAAATGAAAATAAGACAAATGAAAATAAGACAAATGAAACAGGAATTACAGAGAATACAGAAATTACAGGTGAGCAGGAAGAAAGTTCCAATCAGACCCAGAAACCAAATACTACTCCTTTCATGAGCTCTGTCAGTGCGATTGCCGTAATGCTTGGTGCAATTGTATACTTAAAAAGGAAGAACTAACAATGGTTCTTCGCTATTTTGTATGGGCTGAAAATAAAAAGCAGGAGAATTTTGATGAAACGCCTAAGTTTTTTTATGATACTCTTTACGTTTATACTGCTTCTTTTAGCTTCAAACCTCGCAGCAGCCTTATTTACTCCAGAAGCTTCCGAAATTCCGTACCAGATAAACAACTCTGACCGTATTGTTATTGGCACAGTAAGTAAGATTGATGTAGCTGACTATTACACGAATAACACAATTACAGTTAAAGAATGGCTCTATAATCCTCTACCAACAAAGACCATAATAGTAAGGACTAATATAGGGACCAATGCCTCTACTGAAGACGAGGCAGAGTTTACTAAAAACGAATCCGTGCTCCTTATGTTAAAGGACCAAAGGCCCGATAAAGGAGTTTTTTATATGTCTCTCGGTTTTTTGGGAAAACATCCGGCTACAGACAGAAATATAGTAATTGAGGAGTTGAAAGCTCAGGGCAAGTGGGCGGAAGAAAACCAAATCGAGAACAAAACAGATGAGATAAAACAAATCGAAAATGCCGCATATGTAGAGCAAGAAGAAAATCAAACCGAAAATAAGACAAATGATATCGGAATGACAGAAAATACGGGAACAGCAGGCGAGCAGGAAAACAGTTCCAATCAGACTCAGAAATCAAACACTACTCCTTTCATGAGCTCTGTCAGTGTGATTGCAGTAATGTTGGGGGCAGTCCTATATATAAGAAGGAGTTAATAAAAACTGCGGAAGGGGAGTTTGTGCAACCTTCATAAAAAGAGCGTGTCCCAAAATCACCGACTTAATTTTAAAACACGCTCTTATTTAGCTTGTATGAGTTTTTACCAATTCAGTCCAAACGTACAACTCTTACAAGAGACTTAATCGGGACATTATAGATTGTATCTACACCTTTTTTGTCGACCAGTACAACTACAAGTTTTGGTTTTGCATCCATTTCCCTGAGCTGCTCAATCACTTCCATACTGGTTGAACCGGTGGTAATAACATCATCCACGATAACGCAGTTTTTACCGGCAACTGATCCAAAATTTCTGCTTATGGTCCCTTTGTGTCCTGTGCTAACGGTTTCCTGCCCTTTGCGGTGATAAATAGCCAAATCTGCACCCAGTTCATATGCCATCATGCTTGCCAGAGGAATACCATTGGCTGCAACGCCAACAACTACATCTACTTCGGCATTTATTTTTTCCAGGGTCTCAAGCACAATGTCGCAGAGTGCAAGCGAGATGTTATGAAGACGTTTAGCACTTTTCCCGATACTGTTCCAGTCTACAGAAATATCTTTTGGAGCGGGAGTTATTTCTTCTTTTTTTGAACGGGTTAAAAGCCAGGTAACCGTTTCCCTTGAAACATTGAGTTCCTCGGCGATCTGACCGGTTACAAGTCCGTTACTTTGCAGTTCCACAGCTTTCTGTATTAAATCTTCTATATCCTTCATGCCTCCATGCCCACCTGAAATTTTTATCCGGCTATATTTCCGGGGTTTCCAAATTAAGATAATATTATAATATCAAGCGTTATATCAATTTCTTCAGCTTAAGATTAACTCTTTACAAGAAACTACCTGTAAAAAGAGTAGTATGAAAAACTTTGAAAGATTGGTACATACATCTACCAGGTGTATTAACCGTTATTTTTCTCCAGTACCATCTCAAGATAAGAAGTCCGAATAGAATCCTTTTCCCCTGCGCCAAACTGTTTAAGCAATTCAAATAATTTTGCCCTTGAAGTTTCGAGTTCTTTTTCGCTTTCAGCCACAATTTCGACTTCAAGAAATTCCCCGAGCCCTTCGACGGCATCGAGGCAGACAGTAATTTCTCCTGCGCTGAAAACTTCCCTTTTTTTTCGGACTACTCCGGCTTCCGAGAAGCCAAGGGCATGCAGTATTTGTATTGTGGTGGCTTCATCTACAGGAGTTTCGAATTCTTCTCGGGTTTTGGAAATGCCATCGAGTTTGGGGCCTTTGTAGGTCAGCACAGCCTGACCATCCAGGGAACGAATCCTTAGTGCCTCATCGGTTTTTGCAAAATCCCTGTGAGGAGCTGCAAAATAAACGTCAGACTGGTTTTCAATCCCAATTTTTGTTGCTCCTATGTTCTTAAGGATGGAGCGAACTTTTGAATGGTCTGCTCTGACCTTGACCTCGATTTCAATCATAGTTTTCAGGAATCTCCAGTTAAATCCGGTTAAAATTGGTAAATATTTGCTGGCTAAAACACTTGCACTAAAACGATATATAATATTTGTTTGGGGCGGTTCTATCAAGTCTAGTGCATCGATTCCAAAGTATGTCCAAAATGAATTTTTTGAAAACCACTGAAAGCACGGAAGAATAGAACTCATGAAATTGTCCATCCCGATCGACTTGGCATAACCCTGGTATTCCTTTACTTTATTGCACGATGCAAAAAACTCAATCCTATAATCGGCATCACAATTAACCAATAAAGTAAATAAATTGCTATGAGACCATCACTAAAAGATGCCTCGTGTGAATGCCTTGATGAAAGTTCCCAGACTGCAAAGAAAAGAGAAAATATAGAAATAACACTTGCTATGGATGAAACTGCAAGATATGCTTTCATCGAGTATGGATGTCTATGCAAAGATAAGAAGACCAGTAATGAGAATGGGGACAGTAACGCCAGAAGCGTTATTACTATGGGTGTTACGAGGTACCTGTAGTCACTAAGAAATTCTGTACCACTAACTTTCCAAAAACTTACGATAACCAGTAAAAACAGTGAAACACAAAACGGGACTGCCATATGCCATCTGGGTAGTACTTTTCTTGCTTCTAATACGAAAAGTACAGAACCAAAAAGAGAGATAGTGCTCATTAATTCTAAAAGGACATCTTCATCGGTACCAGGCAGCAAGTAAAATCCATTGGATAGAATTCCAACTACAAACATAAAGACAACAGACATCAATGCCATCGCAATCTTTATCCTCATCAAATCGCCCTGCAGAAGTAAATATGATATGAGAAAATATAGTGCTTACGTTTTTCAACACAAACGCTAAAAATAGAATCCGGAAACAAACGCTAAAAATGGAATCCGGAAATAAATGTTAAAAAATAGAATCCGGAAACAAACGCTAAAAATAAAATCCGGAAATAAACGCTTAAAAAAATGGAATCCGGAAAATCCGGATCTTTCATGCATCTTCGGGGACGAACTTGGTGCCGTAATAGATCATGCCACCTTCTCCGTCCTCTCCAAGCTTGCGGAATACGGATCTTACCCTCATTCCAATGTGAATTTTTTCAGGATCGCCAATTACCTGCGAGGTCAGGCGGGGACCTTCACCAAGCTGAATTATCGCAAGGGTATAAGGAGCCTGGTCTTCAAAACCTTCTGCAGCTGTATGGATTACTGTATATGATATTATTTCGCCAGTGCCTTTGAACCTGTAAGGCTCAATATGGCCTACACGCCTGCAGTTTACGCAAAAATTACGCGGGGGATAGAAATGTTCCCCACATTCTTTACAGCGGGTACCTTCAAGGTTATACCTGCTGCCGAGACTTCTCCAGAATCTTGGAACGGAAGACATCGGATCTCACCTCTCCCTCGAGAAAATATGTACTACAGCTGTTGCTCCTGACCCTCCTACGTTATGGGTCATGCCATACTCTGCGCCTTCTACCTGACGCTTGCCTGCTTCTCCGCGCAGCTGGGTTACGATTTCTACAGCCTGCTTTATGCCAGTTGCTCCCACAGGATGTCCACAGGCTTTGAGGCCGCCTGAGGTATTGACAGGAATCCTACCTCCGATTGCAGTTTCTCCGTTTGCTGTGACAATTCCGCCTTTTCCTTTTTCTGCAAACCCGAGGTCTTCAATTGCACAAATCTCAGCAATGGTGAAGCAGTCATGCACTTCTACAAGGTCGATGTCTTCAGGCCTCAGCTTTGCCATGGAATAGGCCCGCTTTGCAGCCACCACGGTTGCGTCGAGGGTTGTTATATCCCGCCGGTCGTGAAGCGCAATTGTATCACTTGCCTGAGCGGTTGCCTTGATATAAATGGGAGTATCCGTGTACTTGTGCGCAATATCCGCTGGGGCAAGCACAAGAGCTGAAGCGCCATCCGTTATAGGGGAACAGTCAAAAATATGCAAAGGATCAGCTACCATTATAGATTTCAACACGTCGTCCACAGTGATTTTGTTTTTATACTGAGCAATGGGATTTAAAGAGCCGTTTTTATGGTTCTTTACGGCAACCTCGGCAAGCTGTTCGCTGGTAGTCCCATACCTGTGCATATGCAATCTTGCAATCATTGCATAGATTCCGGGAAAAGTTGCTCCTGCCATCCCTTCCCACTCCCGATCAGCCGCTGCTGCAAGAGCTGAAGACGCTTCCTCAGACCCCACATCAGTCATTTTTTCGGCTCCTGCTGCAATCACAATATCATTATAACCGGAAGCTACAGCCATGATGGCCTGCCGCAGGGCAAGCCCGCCTGATGCACAGGCAGCTTCAACTCGCGTAGCTGGGACATGCAGGTTTTTGGAAAGTCCCGAATAGTCCGCTATAAGAGCACCTATATGTTCCTGATCAATAAATCGCCCTCCGCTCATGTTTCCTACGTAGAGAGCGTCGATTTCTTTTCCGCCAACGCCTGCATCTGCGAGTGCTCCGGCCCCGGCTTCTACTACTATATCCCTCAGGGACCGTTCCCAGAGTTCTCCGAACTTGGTATTCTTTACTCCGATAATTGCTACGTCTCTCATATTCTTCACTCCGTTTTCATGACCGGCGGATTTTACCCTTATGTTTGGCGTATCTTGCATAGTCAATATATACAGGATTTTTAATCAATTCGGAAACCATCGGAGCCTTGTTTCGGATTTCCTCAATCCTGTCTGTAACCGTTATACTAAAAGCATCAGATCCTGCACCTGACCCAAAGGCAGTCGCAAAAATCCTGTCCCCTGGTTTTGCCTGGTCAAGAGTCGCAGCAATTCCCATAAGACAGGAACCTGAATACGTGTTCCCAATTTTTGGAACTACAAGCCCTGGAGCAATCTGGTCCCTGGTGAAACCCAGGGTTTTTGCAGCTTTGGTAGGGAATTTTCCATTTGGCTGGTGGAAAACCGCATAATCATAATCTGTAGGCTTTGTCCCGAGTTTTTCCAGAAGACCTTTTGCGCCGTTAGTCACATGCTTGAAGTAGCCTGGCTCTCCTGTAAAACGGCCTCCGTGCTCAGGGTAGGGCATCCCTTCTCTTCTCCAGAAGTCAGGGGTGTCAGTTGTAAAGGAATAAGTGTCTTCAATGATTGCGGCAATCTCTGATTCGTTTCTTCCAATGAGGCAGGCAACTCCCCCTGCAGCCGCAGTATACTCAAGAGCATCACCAGGAGCACCCTGAGAAACATCGGCTCCTATAGCCATGCCCAGGTCGATCATTCCTGAACTTACCAGTCCCATACAGGCCTGAACTGCGGCTGTCCCTGCTTTACATGCAAACTCGAAGTCTGCTGCAGTCATATTTGGGGTTGCTCCTATAGCCTGGGCGACAATTGTGCTTGTTGGCTTTACAGCATAGGGATGACTCTCCGAGCCTGTATATACCGCCCCAATCCTCTCTGGATCAGCCCCGCTTCTTGCCATCGCGTATCTTGCCGCTTCCACAGCTATAGTTGCTGCGTCTTCATCGATATCAGGCACAGATTTTTCATATACCATAAGGCCACTTTTAAGAGCATCTGCATTATCACCCCATACCCGGGCGATTTCTTCTACTTTGATACGGTATCGGGGGACATAAGCACCGTAAGATACGATTCCAATAGTCATTATTTCCACCTGTTTTTGAGTGTTTCAGGGCATCAGAATTCAGGGTTTATTCCCTGGCATAGTATTGACTGTATTTTCTCAGTAACTGGACAATCTGGTCAAGATCCATCGTAGTTGCGACCAGGGGGATGCGGTCGACTTCTGCCATTTTGATTACAACAGGTTCGACCTCTTCTTTTCGAAGACCGTGAAGTACCACGGCACCGGGCTTAAGGTTGGTAACCCGGATGGCTACCATTGGGGATTTTCCGGTGCTGACCTTCGTAAAGATCATGGCCCTGTCGGTACTCCAGCCATAGAGCTTCTGAAACTCATGGGAAGAAAGTTCCAGGATTGCTCTCTGGCTGTCAATGACAGAGAAACCGTAAAGAGGCCTTTCAACTCCTTTGTAGATAATATCTCCTTCAATAAGGTTGACCAGTTTAGCAAGCTGTATCGGGATCGTATACTCATATGTTGAGTAAATGGATTTCGTACCGCTTTCGGCATTAAGTATAGATTCGTAAGCGTGAATTTTTTTGCTTCCCCGATCCATATCAATTTCAAGGAGGCACTCAACAATTTTTTTTATAATTAGCGTTCCTGGAGACTTTCGTCTCCCACTTTCATAATCACTGATAACGGAGGGGGAAACCTTAAGGTAATTTGCAAGATCGGTCTGGGATATCTCAAAATTTGATCTCCATTTTTTGAGTGACTCTCCCGGCTTTTCCGAAAGGGTGATATCTCCAGCCATTTTTTCCGCCAGACGGTTGCGCAGATTTTCTGAGGATTCATTGGATGTCATGACTTACGTACTCTAAGAGGAAACATTACCTTATATATCTAACGAATATGAATTCGGCAATTGTCGCAGAACTTCTAAATCAATGTGCAGCACACGTTCTTAAGAAAATTTATAATGTTTGTAAACGAATTAGTATATGATGCCAGTCGATTCGTCCAATCAGGAGATAAACGTCTCAGACCTTCTTCTATATATCAACTGCCCGAGGAGGGTATACTTTGTCAATCGGGGCTTTGAATTGTTTTCGGAAGTTACTGCCTCCAGGCTCGAGAGAATAATCCTGAAAGAACTCTCCCTAAATTATCCCGAAATTGTGAAAGAGTGTTCGTTAAACGCCGATAACCTTTATGAGGAGCTTGAACTTTCTCTGGCAAAGGTATGTACAGATCTTCCACTCCTGTTTCCGCGAGAACTCGCAGGTGTTACAAAAGAGATTTTTGAGGAAGGAGAAGCGCGGGCAAGAGCTAAACTTCCCGAAATTGCAGCCAACCTGCGGGCAGCATTTGAAGAATTTGGGAAAGAGCCTATGCTTGCGGCACTTACGCCTGTTAAAACCGAGCCATTTCTGTCCTCAGAAAGACTTAACCTTAAAGGTGTTCCGTCAAAACTCGTTTGCTTTGAAGGTGCGCAGGTTCCGTCAATCTTAAAGCCAGGAAGCTGCCCTCAACAGGGAGTATGGGCTTCTGATCGGATACATGCCGCAGCTTTTGTCATGCTTCTTGAAGCTGAAAATGGAAAAGAGGTTCCCTTTGCCTTTGTGGAATATGTAAGTTTCGGCCTTCTCCGAAGGGTAGCTGTTCGAAGCACGGATAGGCGGGAAGTTCTTAAAATCTGCAGGGAAGTGGAAAAAATTAAAGCCGGAGTTATGCCTGAGAGAAAGGAAGAGAAATTCTGCAAAGAATGTAACTTTTCAGAACACTGCGTGTCAGAGTCTTCCCTTATGTCAAAATTTTTCTGAAATAGAAGTGGATGGAAAACGATTATAACACAATGCAAAATATGGAAAAATATTACCACACAATAAAAAAGATGGAAAAAATTACAATACAATGAAAAAGATGGAAAAAAATTATAATACAATAAATAAAATGGAAAAAGATTACAACACAATGAACAAACACGAAAGGCAAAAGTCAGAATAAAGTAAACTACCAGGGTAATAGAAGGTGGTCCTCAAAGGGACTATAAAGAGATGAAAAACGAAACATGCTGTCCTATAATTAGTTGTGACGATTTTTTTGAATATGCCAGGACAGTTTATACTTTTCTTAAAAACACCATTTCTCACTTTTTAAGTTTAAAACTGCGCTTGGGTTCAGTATAAGTATATAAATTTTCTAGCCCAATCCTCAAATAATTCGACCTATTAAGTAATAATTCTGAAAAAAATAATCCTAAATATTACATCGTATCAGATTGTTTGATAACTTGATCCTAAAATATATAAAGGAATAATAAATAGAATTTTATAGAGTTTATCAGTACTTTCCAGATAACCCTGACTCCATAAAACATGTCCTAAGAGGCAATGGTCATGTTCGCTTTGTGTATATATCAAGTTTGCCTGATTCTGCTTCCTAGGAAAAAGTAACTAGGAGTTAAATGAATGATTAAGAAACAATTTGGAATAGTAGCGCTAATTTTAGTAATATTGCTGGTTGGTATTACATTGATACCAGCCGTAAGTGCACAGAAAGAGGATAATTACTCTGTAACTGCTGAAGACGCCTTTAAGCATGCTAATGCGAATATGATAAGTTTTATAGCAGCCAAAGCACCAAACTTTGAAGATTGGACAGGGGCATCTATTGATCCCAAACCAATTGAGCTTTATGACATAAATGGTCAGAAATTATTTTATCAATTTTCAGTCTATAAAGAAAAAAAATTGATAGGTACAATTGATATTTATGCCAATAAAAAGCTAGGAAATTCATTCAATGACATTGCATTTGATCCTGAACCCTATAAAACGACTGAAGCTATAAAAAAGTCAAAAGATATCGCCAAGAAAAATTATCCAACTGGAGAAATCAAATCAACCAGTTTGGTTGTATACAACTATCCGAGTATAGGGGCAATGACCGTTGTAAAAGACAAGACCACTGGATTTGAACATCGGATATTTGTAGATGCATATACTCTTGAAAAGGTAGAAGATAAACCTGTAACTGAAACCGAGCCTGGAGTTTGGTCAATGTATGAGATGAAATTGGAGAATGGAGTTGAAGAAAATTTAAAAGAGTGGCAGGAAAGTGATCAACTCACAAAATATATAGAACAAGCAGCGGCTAATAAGGGAGTTAATATTAATGCGGCAGTCACTGAAGAAAATATGAAGAAACTCAGTGCCGATGCAGCAACAACGACTTCAACAAGTATAAAACTTGGTGTTCTTTGTCGTGGACAAGAATGCGATATTTATTGTGGTGAAGCATCTATTCAAATGATTTCTTTATACTATGGAAGACCAACTCCTAAACAAACATCAATCTATAAATATTTCTTCGATTCTAACGATGATCCGGCTGGGCTCAATCCTTCTGAAATTATAGAATGGGCTAATATTAAATGGGGAAAAACAGGAACTTTAACTAGTAGTTGTACTAGTTCTGGCGCTGTTACAGAGATTAACAAAAGAAGACCTTTTTTCAGTATGACTTCAAATCATTATCGGGTTTGCCAGGGATACCTGATTCAGAATGGGTATTACTATATGTATATTAATGATCCATTGCCTGTTGGGTCAAGTGGTACACCAAAGATTGAAAAGATCGGAAACGGTACAGAAAGAAAACGTATCTATATACGTTAAAATCCTTTAAAGAGTTGGATGTACTCTTGGTTTCAACGGTTGCATATGTACACTTTGTATATAGCTATATATAGCCAGCCGAAAAGTGAGGTTTATCAAAATTCTCACTATTTTTTATATATTTATTGAAATCTCCAAATTTTTTTGTAACAGCGCTAAACAGCGCTATGGCGAAAGACAAACAGCTTTTGAGGATAAAATATGAAAGGTAAAACTATATCAACAACGTCGATTGCTACTTTTCCGGTTCCACCCTCATCTGTGGTAATGTCTAATAAAGCACGCAGAAAAGATACTTTCCTAAGAGCTTTTGGAATAACAGTACTTACGATTTCAATACTGGTGAGCGTAGCAGGTGCAGCTCCATTTGCATATGTTACGAGTTTGGGGGTCGACACTGGAACTGTTTTTGTAATTGACACAGCAACTGACAATGTTACATCCGTGGTGCCTGTGGGCGGCTGGCCGGCAGGTGTTGCAGTCAACCCTGCAGGAACAAAGGTATACGTAGCAACCGGATTTGACCCCACCGTCTCAGTAATTGACACAGCCACAAATATGGTTAGTGCTACAGTGAATACAGGAGGAAGTTATCCCTGGGGAGTTTCAGTCAACCCTGCAGGAACAAGGGTTTATGTGACAAATCGCTACAGTGTGGCGGATAATGACAGCAACAATATCTCAATAATTGACACGGCAACGAATAGCGTAACGGCCATGATTAATATCGGAATAAGTACTGTTAACGTTGAAATCGCTCCAGATGGAAAAAAAATCTATGCTGTAAACAGCCGCAACAACACTACTTCTGTAATCGATGCGGCTACAAACAAAATTACAGTCACGGTGCCTGTAGGAGACCATCCTTCTGATATTGCAGTCAGTCCTGACGGGAATAAGGTGTATGTAACCAATACAGGCAGCAATGACATATCAGTAATCAATACAGAAACAAACACCGTTACAGCCACCGTGCCTGTAGAAGATGGCCCAGGTGATATTGCAGTCACACCGGACGGAACAAAGGTATACGTGGCAGATTGGCAAAGCAACAACGTATCCGTAATTGATACAGTAACAAACACTGTTATAGCCACCGTGCCTGTAGGAAAACAGCCTATGGGAATTGCAGTCACACCGAACGGAAAAAAGGTATATGTGACAAACGCCGAAGGCGACAATGTCTCCGTAATTGATACAGATACAAACAAAGTTACAGCGACTGTGAATTCAGGGAAATATACTCTAAACTATCCTGCTGGAGTTGCTATTGGGCCTTTAATAGATTCTAATATTACTGATCAAAGCACAAGGGTAGCTTCCAATTCACGTGAAGATACAGAAGCCGAAGAAGCTAACCTATCATTTGAAGAAAAAAAAGCTGTTGAACTCAATAATTCAAAGAACAATAATTCTGAGTATGATAATGGTAGTATCTCAAATGGAAATGAATCGAGCAAAAATAACTCTACTCCAGGCTTCGGATTATTGTGCGGCTTGGCCTGCCTTTTTGGAGGATGGAAGTTCGGTAAGAAGTAAGTGCCAAAATGGGGTTTAATGTCGTTACTTATTGGACTGAACTTGCATTGAAGACAAGGAATGCTTGGGAAAAAAGGAAAAATAAAATTATACAAACAACACTTATTGATAATTTTTTGATATTTGCCTCTATGAATACCAATTTTTAACGCAAAACCTCCACCCTGAATCCTTTTTTCGAGCCCACTATAGTATTATATAAACTAGCTGCAATACGCCCTATGAAGTATCCAGATACTCCATAAAATATAGGTAGACTGAGTACAGCCCATTTTCCGAAAATCAAGGAAAAAATCCCGAATTTTTTTGTCATGGAAATTCCCATTAAAGCAGCTATTGTTGTAAAAAACCCAAAAACTAAACCCATTGTTCCATAAAAGATTGTAAGAATTTTCCCGAATCCGACTGAATTAATTTCTTTTATGACTACCATGATATTCCCCCAATATCCATTCCAATATCCATTATTTCTGCATTTGTATATATCTATATCATGAGCCGATTCTGAAACCAGTCTAATTAATAGCAGTCTAATATTATGGTCGTCCACTAATACCTGATTGATGTTTTCATGGCATAGTCTAAAACATGGCTTTGCTTGCGTTTACATACTCACACAGCACACCGGCCACAGCAATATATTCAAAGAAGCATAACTTATGCGTTTAGATATAAGATGGGAAATATAAGTTGATGTGGAAGAGTATATTATCAAGTAAGATTATTTTGTAATGAAAAAGAACAAAAATTAACACTTTTCCTGATATAATGAACTGAACCAATTGCTTGATATTATCAATAAATTTTATTGGATGGGTGAGTAAATATATATTTTAAAGATAGCAACACAAGAGGACTATAATTTCATTTATAACTTGAATAAGGCTAACATAGAAGATTATGTAATAAAAACATGGGGCAATTGGAACGAAGATTTTCAAAGAGAGTTTTTCAGCAGGTATTTCCAAACTATAGAATTCCAGCTTATTGTTGTAAATGAAAAAAATGTTGGCATTGTTGCTTTCAGTCGAAGTGAAAAATCCATTGTTATTGATGAAATACAAATATTGCCTGAATATCAGAATAAAGGAATAGGAACTTTAATTATTTCAGATATTATTGCCGATGCTCAAAAGGCAAAAATAGAAATAAATCTCAGAGTGTTAAAAGTTAATTATATAGCTCAAAATTTTTACAACAAACTTGGTTTTGAAAAAATTGGAAATACAGAAACTCATTTTCTTCTTAGTAAAAAACCCAATTTGCATATTCCGGATTATCCGGATGTCAAATTCAGAGAATCTAGACACTAAACTGAAACATTCAGACAGATTTTGTCAAGACGTTATTGTTAAAAGAGTCTCAGACATGTGTTTTCGGTTAATTGAGAAATCAAGAGAAATTGCTTTCATTTCCTCAACAGTTGTTAAATATTTAATTTTATTATAGGCTGGAACAGAGAATCAATTTCATGTAAATACTCCAAAACTTAAAGCAGGCTTCGGGTACAAAATCGATATATTTCAGGCAAGAAAGTTCCTTGACCGACGACAAATGACTAATTATCAGGAAATTTTAACTAATTATTAAACAGAAGTTATGACTTGAAGAAAACAGATCTTTCCTATTGTATTACTGATACAAAGATATACTGATACAAAGATATTCCTGCTAAATTTTCGTACTATCATATTATTGAGTTTGAGGAAAAAGCATGATGGTTTTCTTTGATATAGATGGCACTCTGTTGGATCATAAAAGTGCAGAATTTACGGGGGTCAAATTATTTTACCAGAACCATAAAAATTTTTTTGATATGGATTTTAATGAATTTTATTCTATTTGGTGTAAACTATCAGACAAACACTTTGAAAAATATTTAGCCAAAAAATGCTCTTTTGAAGAGCAGCGAATAGAGCGAATTAAAGAACTTTATTTAAAACGAAATATTAACCTGTCAAGTGAAGAAGCACTTGAAGTATTTGATCACTATTTACGCAATTATGAATTAAGTTGGAAACCTTTTAATGATGTAATACCATGCTTGAAAAAACTTTCAAAGCTAAAAATGGGTATCATCAGTAATGGAGATCCAGGGCAACAAAAACTAAAGCTAGATAAAATGAAAATTTCTCACTACTTTGTTGATATCGTAGTAGCAGGAGAATTTAATGTTTCAAAACCCCATACGGAAATATTTGAAATTGCATGTAAAAGAAATGGTGAAGAACCAGAAAAATGCTTTTATGTTGGAGACACTATCGAAACGGATATAATACCATGTGAAAATATTGGAATGAAAGGTATATGGATTAATAGAAATAACAAAATATTAATAAGTAAAAATGTTAAAAGTATTATCTCATTGAAAGAACTTGCCAATGTATTATGCGAGAATGTGTCATAATCATTGGATTATTGAGCCCTGTTTAAAGATTAGAGCATTTGAAAAAACAGTACGTTCCAATACATAATTTTGATTAAACTTTTTCTAAAGAGCTTAAGAAAAAACAAGACTTTTTAAATAACTTTTTGATTAAACTTTTTTTAAAGAGCTTAAGAAAAGACAATACTTTTTAAATAAATTTTTGGCCAAGCTTTTTCTAAAGAGCTTACGAAAATCCAGGACTTTTTAAATGAATTTTTGGTCAAGCTTTTTTTTAAAAAGCTTGAGCCAAAGCCTTTTAAAGGTGAACCTCTCTCAATCTGCATGACATGTCCAGACCAGCATATCTTGGAAAAATGCTTCTGCACTGGTGTGAGGCCTGTAATGTGCCTGTGCTAGGAAAAAAGTGCGGATGCGGTAAAAGTACAAAAAAAGTTGAGGTAACCCCTCCAGGGGATATCCGCCCTGCTTTTGATTATGATATAAAACGCATAAACTCGGTTTCGGAAAAACAGTTCAATGCGCCACTTATACCTGAAGGACACCTTGTAGTGCTAAATAAAGCTCCGTATGAAGACCGTATGGATGAGATTATAGTTGACGGGGAAGTGTTTGCGTCTCTCAGATTTGAAATTGAGAGCTGTGAATGGGTTTTACTTCCCAGGCTCGAAGGAGCAAGAAGGCTTTTCCAGGGCAGGGATAGAAAAGCCCTGAAAAAATGGGTTGTTATTGATCAGGCAGTTGTACCTTTTATCCTGGAAAAGGGAGCAAGTGTTCTGGCACCCGGGGTTCTTGATGCCGATCCTGAAATCCAAAAAGAAGACGAGGTAGTTGTGCTGAACCCTGCAGGAGAAGTAATCTGCTGTGGGCGAGCCCGAATGACAGGAAAGGAAATGTGTGAAGAAAACCACGGGCATGCAGTAAAACCTCGCTGGAGCGGAAACCCAGAGCCTCAAAAAGAAAATTTTGGAGAGCAGACCTGGGAAGATGCCGTAAAAGCCAACGAAAAAATTCTGGACGGCATGATAGAAAGGTCCCATGCCTTCATAAAAAATGTCGCCGGAAGCATGGACCTGAAAGTAAGCGTATCCTATTCCGGGGGTAAGGATAGCCTTGCTGTACTCCAGCTAGTTAGTGAAAGTCTTGACGATTACGAAATTATGTTTGCAGATACCGGGCTTGAGTTTCCGGAAACCGTTGAAAACGTCAAACAGGTTGTAGAGCACTATGGGAAAAAACTAAGGAGCTCAAGTGCAGGAGACGCTTTCTGGAACTCAATAAGTATTTTTGGCCCTCCTACAATGGATACTCGCTGGTGCTGCAAGATCTGCAAACTCGGGCCGATCACTAGGTTAATTGACGAGAACTATGAAGGCGGATGCCTTAGTTTCATAGGACAGCGCCAGTATGAATCCCATGCCCGTTCAATCAGCAAGAAAGTCTGGAAAAATCCCTGGGTGGGAAATCAGGTAGGAGCATCCCCTATACAGGAATGGACAGCTCTTCATGTCTGGCTTTACCTTTTCAGGACAAAAGCTCCTTATAATCCGGCTTATGAAAAAGGATATGACAGGATGGGGTGCTGGCTCTGCCCGTCTTCCTCTCTTGCAGATTTCTTCCAGCTTGAGGAAAGCCATCCCGAACTTGCAAAAAAGCTGAACTTCTATCTCCTTGCCTATGCCGAGAAAATGGGTCTCTCTCCTGAGTGGGTAAAGTACGGTTTATGGCGCTATAAGCGGTATCCTCGTGTTCTCCAGAACCTTGCTGAGAAAAAAGGAATTTCTCTTCTCCCATCCCAGGAAGCCCCAACAGAACTTCATTTTGAAGTAGCAACAGGGTACAGGCCCTGCAAAGCAGGAGGAATATCTGCGGACGGAAGCTTTGGGCAGGCAATTGACATAGAAACCCTTAAAGAAAGCGGGATGCTTTCACCCATCGGCAAAGCTTCTTTCATAGAAGGAGCCGCGTCCGTCGTTTTCAGAGAATCCAGGGCACAGGTTTTTGCCTCAGGTAATGTTAATGGGAGAAGCGAGGACGAAAAAGAGCTAAAAAAGCTTATGAGAATTGTTGAGCTCTCGATAAGAAGGGCTTTATTCTGCCAGGGGTGCGGAGTTTGCGTGGGCCACTGTGAGCATAATGCGATTGAAATGAAAGAAAAGAAAGTAAGGATTAAAGAAAACTGCATTCACTGCGGAGCATGTATTGAAGTCTGCCCTCTTGTTAAATTTATTTGAACTCTTCCCTAAACTCTTACATTTACATGAATTAAAACGGAGTAATTTACAAAAAGAAAAAGTGAGAATTCAGATAGAGGGAAATGTAAAACTTCAAAAAGGCAAACTCAATACTCAAAAAATCAAATCTAATACTCAACAAATCAAATTTGATAATCTCAAAAAGGGTGAAACTAATAATCAAAAAGGCTTTTCTGTCCCATCCTTTTTTGAAGTTCTCCTACCCTTACACCTACACGCCTGAACTCAGTTCGGCTTTCCGAAAGGAACTCATTAAGGATTTCACGAGTCACCTCTAGAAGAGTTTCCTTTGAATAGACCGGGTGGTTTAGTGTACGGCTTTTAGTGTACATCCTGAACTTTGAATTTATGACAGTAATCGTTACAGTCCTGAAGGAAAGCTCCCTCGAATCGAGTTTTGAAATTACATCCCCTGCCAGCCTGTCAAGTAGCTGAGAGATAAGATTAACGTCGAGAGTATCTTCAGGCAGGGTTGCAATCCTCCCTATCTGTTCGGAGCCGTCCCTTTCTTTCAGGGGAGAATCATCGATGCCTGATGCAGCCTGTTTAAGCCAGATCCCCCTTGTTTTTCCGAAAGTTGAGATCAGGTCAATAACATCGTGTTCAGCAAGATCTTTTATTGTGACGATGCCCATTTCCTGCAGCTTTCCTGCGGTTACATTTCCTATCCCCCAGAGTTTGGACACCTTGAGAGGCCAGAGAAAGTTTTCGAGTTTACCCGGACTTATAACAGTAATTCCATCTGGCTTCTGGACAGAGGATGACATCTTGGCAATAAGTTTATTAGGGCCTACCCCCACCGAACAGGTCAGTTTCTCTTTATCTTTTACGTCATTCTTTATCTGGGTTCCAATCTCAAAGGCAAGGTTAAAATCTCCACCTGTTTTTTCGGTAATTTCCAGGAAGGCTTCGTCTATGCTTATCTGTTCAAACGCTTCCCCTGTCTCCCTGACATCCGCATAACTCCTGAGAATTTCCATAACCCGATCCGAGACTGAAGTATAAAAATCCTTTCGGGCAGGCAGGAACACAGCTTCAGGGTTCAGTTTTTTTGCCTTCGAACAGGGCATTCCTGCCCTGATCCCTGACTCTCGTGCAGTATAATTACAGGTACTTACAGCTCCACTGAGCTCACCTCTTCCGGAAAGCATGCAGACTACGATGGCTTTTCCCCGAAGGTCAGGTTTTTCCCGCTCTTCAATGGCTGCAAAAAAATAGTCCATATCTACATGGAGAACGATACGCTGCATCGAAAAAAATAGGTTGGGAAGATTTGTATAGTTATCTCTCAAGCTCTCTATCAGGAAGATGTCCTCTTATATTTTGATGTTTTTACATTAAATCTCACATTCCGCCCTCTCTTTCAAAAATAAGGTGATTTTTGCAATAATTGAAAAACTTCTTGAATCATATGTGGGCATGTGCTCAACAAAATCAATGATTTTGGCTCGAATCCCACAACGTTCAAAAAAATCAAGGTAACTATTCAGGTAGCCTTGTTAAGGCTACACAATTTTTCCTCGTTCCGAGGAAAAATTGGATATAAAATGAACCATTTTCTTCCTTGATGAAACGTGAAGAGATTCTTGCTTTGTGTGCTTCAAACCCTGAAGTTATTGCTTATATTATAAGTCTTGAATCTCAAATTAAAGACCTCACTGAAAGATTGCAAGTTTTAGAATTTCGCTTAAATCAAAACAGCCGAAACAGCAGTAAACCTCCTTCTAGTGACTATATTTCCAAAGGAAAACCTAATCCAAAGAGTCTCCGTAAACAGAGTGGCAAGAAACCTGGAGGTCAAGAAGGTCATCCCGGGACAACTCTCGAAATGGTTGATAATCCTGATTAGGTAATAGAGCATTCTTTGAACTGTTGCGAAGAATGTGGACATAATCTTAATAATGTTGAAGTTAAAGCTTATGAGAAAAGACAGGTTTTTGATATTCCCCCTGTAAATCTTATTGTTACAGAACATCAAAGTCAGATTAAGATCTGTCCTTGCTGTGGAAGGTTAAATAAAGCTGAATTTCCAGAATCAGTAAATTCCCCAGTTCAATATGGTCCTAATATCGTAGCTTCAGCAATTTACTTTAAAAATCACCATTTCATTCCTTATAAAAGGATTTCTGAATTGTTTCATGATGTAATGGGGATAAAAATCAGTTCTGCTACCATTATTGAAGCAGAAAGAGAATGTTTCCAGAACCTTGAAGAATTTGAAAACGTAATTCGAGAAAAGTTACTCTCTTCTCCTGTTATCCATTGTGATGAAACTGGAATGAAAGTTCACGGAAAAAGACATTGGCTTCATGTAGCTTCTACTGACAAATACACTTGTTATTTTGCTCATCCGAAAAGAGGATCAGAAGCTATTGATGCTATGGGAATTCTTCCAGAGTTTAAAGGGGTAGCAGTTCATGATGGATGGAAACCTTACAACGGTTATAATTGTGATCATGCTCTTTGCAATGCCCATCTCCAAAGAGAACTTATTGGAATTGAGGAGAGTTATAAACAGCAATGGGCTAAAGATATGAATGAGCTGTTATCTGAAATGAAAAAGTATACTGATGAGTGCAAAGAGCAGGGCAAATATCTGGATTTTGAACAAGTTAAGGCATTAGAAAAAAGGTTCGATACTGTAGTCGCGAAAGGAATTGAAGAAAATCCACCTTCTCTAAATCCTGAAAGACAAGGAAAACGTGGTGTGCATCCAAAAACCAAAGCAAGGAATCTGCTTGATAGGTTTATAGAACATAAAGAAAAGATTCTGAGATTCCTGAACGACTTGAAAGTTCCGTTTGAGAATAATCAAGCAGAAAGAGATGTCAGGATGATGAAACTACAGCAGAAAATATCAGGAACTTTCAGAACTACACGGGGAGCGGAAGCTTTCTGCAGAATTAGAGCATATATTTCCACAATAAGAAAGAATGGTTTACCTGTTTTAGAGGGTATTCTTGCGGCGCTCAAAGGAGCGCCGCTAGCTATCCCTGAATAGTTACAAATCAAGTTTAAATTTATAAAAACAAATGAAAATTTAGGTATCTATATAGATACATAGGGGGAGTTAAACTATTTATATAGAATAAAAGGGTAAAATTAGTAATAAACTGCGTGAATAAAAAATTAAGTTGTGTCTTTTGAGAGGGGTCGAAATGTGAGGTTCATGCAGAATTTTACATTTTTTCTCAAATCCAAAACTCCTCCAATTGTTGTATCCTGAAATAATTTCGCAGATTCAAAATCCGGTAGTGGGTTTGAATCATTGAAAACCGAAAGCGCAAGAATCTCTCAATATATTCATTAAATACGTGAGATGTACTCGCTTTTTCGGAATTGATCAATAACTCAGGGAAACGACCCAAAATCCTTTAAACGTTTAATGCCCAATACAACAGCAGGCGACGCAAAGAGTTAAACGTTGAGTAAGTAAAATTCCATTTTGGTATTGTGGACTAATCATGTAAAATGAAACAAGTTCGAAATTGGAGTAAAATAGTGGGTCAACTGTATATGATGTATGATTAAAATAAAAAATATTAAAAAAGCGAAATTATTTTGGGATAAAACATAGAATATTGTGAGAATATCCACACAAAACAATGAAGAGTCTGAAGTATAATAGAACTCACAAAGTTGAACTGAAAAATCAACATCATTAGGTTGTTAACTACCTAAAACATGATTTTAATCCACAGTTTTCGCTGCAATTGATTTTGTTCCTCAAGTGCTTATTTTGTTCCTCAAGTGCATAGGTCCTATAACCATTTTTTTCAACACAAAAATACTGATTATGGTGATTTCCAATTAATAACTCAAGATTTCTATTAAGTATGCTCAATAAATACTAAAAATGAATATTTATATTGAAATTCATACACTTATATTAAAAACCATAAATATATGCGAAATCCTATATATTTATATATATGGACTACATTATAAACGTTCTAACAAATAACATTACAAATAACATTACAAATAACATTACCAATAACATTACAAATAACATTACCAATAACATTACGAATAACATTGCATAATAAATAACCAAAACACAAAAAGAGAGTCATGTTCATAATTAGTAATTAATTCTAAGGCAGTGTTCTGAATATGTTGTAATTTTTAAGTCACATTTTTGTATACTGTGTTTTGTACACTGTATCTGAAACTGGTCTACCTAGATCAAGTTCTCAATTTTTACGATTTTTTTAAAATTTTGTGGTTCACAGAACTTTCAGTACCTGCCAATTCCAAAAAAGAGTAAGGTTGTATGGCTCTTAGTCATTCCTTGTGGATAAGATGATTTTCAATTCGAGACCGCATTGGTTTTTATGAAGACATTACGAGGATATCCACACAAAACAACGAAGAGCCATGTAGATTCAATGGGTAAAAATAAATTTCATATATTTGTTGAAAATTTGTAACTATTCAGCCTAGGAAAAACAACATCATTAGCCTGATTTACCCGAATTCAATTGGCAAATTTCAGAAAATGTATTTTATTTAATTGTTGGCTATTGATTACGTTTTTTCAATCCTCACTAGTTAGAATTCATACATGCCGATTTCATCAAAATCGATATAGATCAATAGATTCCGGCAGGCTGAATAGTTACAAAAATTTAAGAATTATTCCAAGTTTATGAAACAATCTCAAGCGATATATTCGAGTACCTAACTATGTCAAAATTATCACACACGTGTAAAGTTGGAAAATTCTCCATTGAATCTGAAGAGGATACATAAGTTTTTTATTAAAAAAATGGAGAGATATTCTTGTGCTTGAACTCCCTCAGAAATAATGTTTATTATCTATTAAATAAAATGTTTAATACTCAGAGAACTGTACAAACACAATCGCAGTTATCAAAGAGTGACATTTTTGGAGTACTCCAGAACGACCGAAGAAGGCTTGTGCTTGAACTCCTCCGCATTCAGGGAAACCAGAGTGTACGTTCCCTGTCCGAAGAGATCGCCCGTATTGAATCCCAAGACGAAGAGCCAAATAGGGGTGTTAGGAAAAGCATATATGTTTCACTGCTTCAGACACATATCCCAAAAATGGAAAATATGGGAATCGTTGCCTACAATAGAGAGCAGGACACTGTGGAACTTCTCCCAGCCTCCCAGGAATTTGACATTTACCTGGAAACTGTTAATAAAGGAGATATACCCTGGAGCCAGTTCTATCTTGGCCTGAGCATATTTGCCACAGTCAGCGGTTTCCTTATAGTTGCAGGGTTAATAAAATGGATCCCAAGTTCTAAGTGGATGCTGTTTACAAACTTTCTTTTCATGGCCGCCTCAATATCCCATATTTTCCAAGTTCGTAAACTTGGAAAATGAGATAGTTCATCATAGGGCAAATATATCTATTTACCATATTTTATTTTTAAACAGACTTAATAATCCACGTCATAAAAACGACACATTCATTCCTTTTTTATATTTATCTACTCAGGCAGAAGGTATTTCCAGAACAACAGTCACCCCATATTTTGGATCTACCTCACATAATCTTATATAAGTATTTTGATCTTGCCCAAGGGATTTTTTTTCTTACAAACAGATTTTCCGAGTTAATCATTTATTAACTTCTTTTTCAACACAAAGCTTACTGGTAGTGGTAATTACCTATTACCTATCCAAAATTCTTGGT
Organism: Methanosarcina sp. Kolksee; assembly: GCF_000969945.1. Classification (NCBI taxonomy): domain Archaea; kingdom Methanobacteriati; phylum Methanobacteriota; class Methanomicrobia; order Methanosarcinales; family Methanosarcinaceae; genus Methanosarcina; species Methanosarcina sp. Kolksee. The sequence continues at coordinate 3,716,010 of NZ_CP009524.1, read as the reverse complement.
AATTAGCCAATAACTAATAGTAACAAGTACGAAAGGAGGAGATTAATCCCCGTTGAAATTGCAAGAATATGAATGTTCTTTGATGAATTTCTCACTTCTTCACTTTCATAATTGAGATTACAGGGTTAATAATCGAAAATGGAGGTTTTAGATTTTGGTTAACAAAAAAATAATACTGAGCATTCTCATTATAGGCTGCGTTGAAATAATACTAAGCGTTCTCATTACAGGACTCAGTACCAAAATCTAGTGATGAATATAAAATTCAAAATCACTAGATTTTGTAAATGGTCATCATCTGTGTAATACAACATAGTGATTTAAGTCTTTAGATAGCGAATATCTATTTTGATAAAAACTGGATTCGTATCCTCTTCAAGTTGAGTGGAAATCTCTCACCTTTCACTCACCAAGCTTTTTTCTTTGATGAGTTGAGCCAGAGATGGCATCTCAAATGTACCGCCGACTCTATCACATATGTAATGATATGCACTTACACCCAGTTTCTTTGCCGTCTGAACAATCGTCATAAATGTGCCATTTGCCTTTGTTCCTTCCTCGTTATGGTTTGACTTTCCTTTCAAAGAAATGTGTTTTTTGCCAAAAATTTTCCTTAAAATCAGCATCAAGCGACTTCTCATTTTTTGCTTGAATTGTTGATCCTAATTAATAAACTCACTTTAAAAAGTCTGTTCATTTCGTTTTTTTCGCAAAAAATCTATAAACGTAGATCTTAATTTTAGTTCACAATTAATGTTACAACGAGATAGTATAAAAAATCCACAACTGACCAATACATTAATCTGTTTAGAAGGCCACTCGTATACGATATTTTGAATACGGGTTTTTTTGTGGCCATGCAAAATATGTATTTGATCATTTGTTATTCTAGAAAAAATAAAGCTACAGGTACGAAAACTAAAATCTTTCAAAAATTTTGTTAAAGAAACACCTGTCATCCTAACAAAATCGTTACCGAAAGGGTTATTCTTTTATTAGGCATACACAAACAAAGTCTATAGATGCCGTAAAATCACACATCTTTGAAAGGCAAGTTTAATCAGAATCTTTTTTGAAGGCACTTAAACTAATATATAAAATTAAATGCAAATAATGAAATGGAACTAAACAATAGATGGATAAGTTAAAGGTAAAGTACAAACCATAATACATAAGAAAGATAACTTCATTACTTGTAATACTATTTTTAAAAAAGTTAGTTTTCATATGTAAACGCGATCTTCATACAGGATGTTTTCAGTATGAGCACTTCGAATTCCCCACATAACTCCGAAGAAACAGTAACTTTCCCAAAAGAAACAACAGGCAGAATGAGCCAGAAATCCGGAACAGGTTCCGAAAACTCGGGCAAGTTTCCCGAAAGAAATGGCGTTCCTGTACTGGAAGTCAGAGACCTCTGCCATAGATACTCTCATCTTGATTCAAATACCCTGGATAAAATCAATCTCAAAGTGTTCAAAGGGGAGAGAGTTGCAGTGCTTGGAGCTAATGGAGCCGGAAAATCGACTTTGTTCAAGCACCTTAATGGAATTCTGCGGCCTCTTTCAGGGGAAATCCTGATAAAAGGGGAAAAAATGACTAAGAAGAATCTCCGGGCCTGCAGGGAAACCGTAGGAATCGTTTTCCAGGATCCTGACGACCAGGTGCTTGCTCCGAGTGTTGAAGAAGATGTTGCTTTTGGGCCGATTAATATGGGTTTGTCCAGAAGAGAGGTGGAAATGAGAGTTAAAGAAGCCCTTGAGATGGTCGGACTCACAGGTTTTGAGGAAAGGGCTCCGCATCATCTAAGCGGAGGGCAAAAGAAACTTGTGGCGATTGCAGGCATCCTTGCCATGCGCCCTGAAGTTATAGTCCTTGATGAGCCAACAGCTGGCCTTGACCCTCTCAGTTCTGCTCGCGTGCTTGAGTTAATTATGAAGATGAACAAGGAACTTGGAATCACCCTGCTCCTTTCTACCCATGACGTGGATGTGGTTCCTTATTTTGCAGAAAGGGTTTTTGTTCTCCATCATGGAAGACTTGAGGCTGACGGAAGCCCGGATGAGATATTTAGTGATCCCAAACTCCTCAGGAAAGCTCACCTCAGACTTCCGAGAGTGGCTGAAGTATTCGAGATGCTCCAGCAAAAAGGACTCAATGTTAACATACAGATAACAGCCGAAGCAGCCAGAGACGAAGTACTGCGGCTTATAAGCTCGGGACAGCAAAATGTGAGGCTTGATTGAAAGCCGGAAATAGTCCTCAGAGGAGAATTTTTAATGGTAACGCTCACGGATATTGAACGCGAATCATATAAAGACAGTCCAGTACACAGGCTTGACCCCCGGATAAAGCTGCTTTTTACATTTGCAATAATCATTTATGCAGTTAGCCTGCCCCGGATTCACGAAAAAAATATGGTCCGCCTTTTTGCCATCGAGGTTTATTTGCTGCTTCTGGTGCTTGCTGCAGGGCTCGACTTAAGATACTTTTTCCTTCGTATTCTTGCAATTTTACCATTCGGACTCACAATAGCCCTTATCCAGCCATTCTTTAGACCTTCCTTTATAGAAAATTATACTCTATACCCTCTTGACCTGCCTTTCGGGCTCAGTATAACTTATGAAGGACTTGACTTTGGAATCACCCTGCTTGCAAAATTTCTGGTCTGCATAACAGCTATTATCCTGTTTTCTTCTACTACGCGGCTGAGAGATATGGTTGCAGCTGCAGACAGGGTAGGCATTCCAAGAGAGTTTACTCTGCTTTTGAGCATGATGATACGCTATCTTTTCCTGTTTTGGGCCGTTCTTAAAAGGATAAGGACCGCACAGCAAACAAGGCTTTTTGATATATGGAACAAAGATGTGCCAAGAAAATGGGTCATCGAGCAGGTAGGAAACAGCATAAGTTCTATTTTCATACGCTCCTACGAGCAGGGAGAAAGGACCTATATAAGTATGCTTTGCAGAGGTTACGGAAGTGGTCATGAAAAGGCTTATTATAGGACAAAAATCAGAGCTCAGGACATCTTCTTTTTGCTCCTGAGTGCAGGTTGCATATTATATACACATCTTTATGTCTGAAAGGAGCTTCCACTGCTTCCACTACTCCCTTAGCTTTTCTGAGAACTGACTATTTCTGAGAACTGACTATTTCTGAGAACTGACTATTTCTGAGAACTGATTGTTTCTGAGAATTGGTTGGTATAGAAAATTTTGAAAACCGCTTCCTACAGCCAGAAGATTTTATCTCTTTTTCAAAAATACAACCGTATTATTAACTGGAGGTTCCGGCTGAACCCTGAGATATTCTTCAAATCCTGAAGGCAGTTTAAAGAGGAAATTACTGTCCAGAATTCTCCGAAGGCCCTTTTCATAAAGGCGGTAGGAAACTTTACTTCCTTTGGGAAGGACTTTTGCAAGGTGCTCGAATATCTCTTCTTTGGGTTCAGCCTGGGCAGCAACCATGTAAAGGTCACATCTGGTTTTAAGGGGCAGGATGAAATGGTTTCCTTCGATTATCTCAATACTTTCGGAAAGACCGAGACAAGCAATTACCTCCCTGGAGAGGCTTGCCCTTTTTCCATCCTGTTCAATTCCGATTCCGAAAAGACCGTGTTCGCGACAGAGCATTATTAGACTCAGAGGTAGAGAGCCGCTTCCAAGAAAAAGAACACAATCCTTTGGTTTAAGACCTGAACCTGTATATTCGGTACTGGCAAGCTGCAGGTAGTTCGGATAAAACGTAAAATTCTGGAGAGTTTGCCACGGATTCGAGCTTTCAAGAAGACTTTTTGCTTTTTCGATTTCAAGTTTCAAATTGTATAAAAACCGAAAGCGAGAAATCTCAACAATCAGAATATTAAAATCCGGGCTTTCAAAGAGTACCTCAATAGACTGTTCATCTATATCCAGAGATACCAGTTCATCCAGCCTTTTAAACACAGCATACAGTTCAGGAGAGGAATTATCCAGGATATCAGTTTCTTTAAGATCTTTTATCTGGGTATAGATCTGGCGAAATTCGGCAATTAGGGGCTTAACATCTATTTTTTGAATGTTACTCACACTCCATGAAAACCAGGGTATTGTTTACTTTTCCAGCAGGATAGATTTCGTTTATTTTTCTGAAACCTTTAATCTGTTCCGGCTGGACTGGCCAGTATAGCAATTGTCTTATGCCGCTATAATTGCGATAACACACTGAAATTGGTTTTTTGGAACTCGATTTTCGATTTTTTATCATCGTATGTAAGTTTTCAAAGATACGCTGTTTGGGTTCGGCAAGTCCTGCTATAAGCACAGAGTCCCATTCCATTTTTGAAAGTACGGTTTCGTCTCCCTCAAGAATAGTGATTTCCTTTTCAAGCCCAAAGTGCTTTATACAGCTTTTTGCCAGATCCACGGCTTCAGGGTCATGATCTACTCCAATGCAACGGATGCCATATAATTTACTGAAAATAAGTAGAGTAACAGGAAGAGGACCGCAGCCTATGAAAGCCAGCACTTCAATTCCAGGGGATGCCCGAACTTGAGTTTTAATCATTTTTTCGTATCTGGGATATAGAGGAAAAGATTCCAGTATTTTCCAGGGTTCCTTGTAAGCCAGAATATTTTTTGCTAGCTGAGTCTCATGCAAACTAAAAAAAAGAGTATAACTGGTGTAAATTGCAGGAAGAACGGAAAGGATCACCGGGTCTCTAAGTAAGGCCTGACAGAGATCTTCAGAAATATCCAGATGCCCAAGCTCATCGAGCTCGGAAAATATCTCATAAAGTTCAGCCATATTTGATTCTGCAATTATACTTAAATCACGATCTTTAATATTGTTGTAAAAATGTAAGATATGGGACCTGATGTCATATAATTGCAGCTCATAGTCTTGAAAAATGGGCAGTAAACTGTTGCCCTCAGCACTTAGTAAGCTGTTCATGAGATCACACTACTCCGTGTTATTAATCAATAATATATTAATAAAAATATATTTTATATATGATTAATTTTTGTTGAACATATATAAACTTATCTATAATCTTAAAAAAGTAAGTATATTAAAAAAATTCATTGCATTAAGTAAAAAATAAGACAAAAAACGTAAGATGGCTTAGTAAAAATCATTTAAACCATACGAAAACAAAAAAATAATATTTGTTCACAGCGTGAAAATAAAATTGTTGCGGCATTTTAGGGGAATTTAGGTATCCTCTTCAAATTTCAAAAAAGAGAGTTTTAGAACTTTTTAGGCAGCGTTGTATATTTTATGTTAAACTTAATCAGGTTCGGAAATTTCTAGATTTAGCTTATTGGTTGTTGTATCCTTCAGTTTCATTCTTTGCAATAAACGGTTTTGACTTCCGAAGTCTAATTTTCAGGCATTTTATGTGCGTATTTTTTAACCTAATAATATTTGCTCTTGCAACTTTCTCAGACATATTTTACTCCTTTCCTGAACAGACAGGATTTTCTTAACTCATGGATTATACTTTTAATAGATTTCTTAAAATAAATTATTTCCTATTGGTACTAATCTGTATACAAAGTTAATAAATTTGTCTATAGAAATAATACCCTTGTGAAATTTAATGATGCAGTAAGTTAAAAAAGTTATTTTAAAGAACACAGATATTCCAGTAGATTTGGGTCCAATAAATCTGCAGAAGGTTGTTTTGAAAATTAAAAACTTTAGGCTTCTCTGTTTTTAGAGTTAAGAGGGTTCTAAAAGCTCTAAGGAAATATGAGTTTCTTCATATCCTCTGTGGTATTGTTACTATATTTCAATTTTGTAGAATAAAGTATTTATTGGTTAGGATGTTTTACTATTTAATAATACAAAAATAAATTTTAGTAACACTAATGACCTCTTATTGTGGGTAATGGGTTCAAGAGGGGTAGATTTGCGGTGCAGGGAATAAGAACAAAGAAAGTTTTGCCAAAGGAAAAAAATAGCTTGCCGTTACATAGAGTGAAGGACAAGTTATTCCTTGCCTCTTCACCAGCCTCTCCTGTTGACTTATACTTCTCTCCTAATCCTGCTCCTGATTGTTCGTTTTTATCTCCAGGGCTTTTCTATCTCGACCTGAACATTTACAGGGAAACTGTAATAAAAACCCTTATCAAAAAACAAAATGAGGAGCTGTACCGGCTAATTGAAAGAGTCAAATTTGACGGAAAATACTATCGGGTAAAATGTGCGCGTTTAGGGGAATGGAAATACTGCTGGGATCTAGCGGTCCGAGTGCAATTTGTTGGAATGATGCCGGGGTTAGCCTTCGAGCCTAAAAAAATCATTTCTAAAGAAGACAAGAAAATAATCTACAGATCCCTTGTCCTGATAAATCCATATGAGTTGTGGGAACGAAAATTGGTCGAAAAATTATGGAACCTTCGGGATAGAATTGAATTCCTGATAGCAAAAATCCTCTTTCATGAATGCATCCATATCCTTATCTTCCTCGGAAAAACTCTACCCTCAGGTTTTGAGCAGACGAGTATTTTTCTTGAATTCAAAGAGCTGCTTAAGTTTGCAAATTCAAAGCAATTGTGCCCTGAATGTTGTGGCGTCCAGTCCCACCTGCGGAATCTGGTTGATCTTTGCCCGGATTTTTCCAAACAGTCTGAAGAAAAACCAGACCTGGTTACTGAGCTTTACGAGTTTCTAATCCACGAAAAATATAGCATCAAAAAAACCGATCTGGCTTTCGGCCTTCCCTGCAGCAACAGAAAAATTTCTCAGAATTATGTGAAACTGGCAGCTTTGAAAATGGGTCTCTGTATGGAATTTAATAAAAAAATCTGGAAAAAGGAAATTAACAGGTTGCAAATGGATCTGGAAAAACTGTATGACAGAATTGACGATAACTAGAGCTAAGGGTGAGATAAGTTGAATAATTCCCTTGAAAATCTTGAACATCAAGGACTGGAAAGATATCAGAAAGAAAAATGAAGGAACGGGAGAAAAATATGAGTGAAATAATACAACAGTATATCATTCTTAGTTAAAATATATATTTTGATTTGTAATAGGGGAGGAAAATGCATGGCCAGAGTCATGATTGTGGACGATACCGAATTTATGCGAATGGTAATCAAAGACACTCTCTTAAAGTACGGGCATGAAGTTGTTGCTGAAGCAGGTGATGGGGAAGAGGCAATTCAAACTTATCTTGAAGTAAAACCCGATATTGTATTAATGGATGTAATTATGCCGGACATGGATGGAAAAGAAGCATTGCGAAAACTTCTTACTATAGATCCTGAGGCAAAAGTAGTAATGTGTTCCTCCATTGGGAAGCCGGCGCTCATAACCGAATCAATGAAAATAGGCGCTGTGGGATTTATAGTAAAGACTTTTAAACCTCACGGAATGCTGGATGTAATAAGAAAAATTTCGGAGCCAAATTAGATTATTTAACTCAAAATCGGACTTTCATGACTGAAATAATAAATCAGAGTCTGTCAGAGTCTGAATCTCAAAACTACTTCTGTATTATGCCACATTGAGTATACCTGGTTCTCTCACTAATATGCTAAAATAAGAACACTTCATTGCAAGAGGTAATAAAAGTTTGATAAGCTCAAACAACAAATGGCTATGAAAAAAATCATCAGTTTAACCTGGAGTTCTTAAGTTTTGAATTCAATCCCTGCCTGCTTTGTTACCACAGGCAGGGCAAAAAGGAGTTCAGATGACTTAGGCGATGTAGGAGGTAATTTTATTTTGTGTCTGTTCGCCAGAGATCCCTTATCGATATTACCAGTAGATATTTAAGACTTTTGGTTTGTTTTCTGTTACAAATTGCTAACTTTTGCAATGATTTTCTTACGCAGCCAGGACATTATTTTCTGGAGAATTTACTATCTTGCAGTAACAAAACATTGATAATGAGTAAAAGAGGTTAAAAAGTTGTAACTATTCAGCCTATCAAAACATGTCTATTGATATTGATTTGAGTGAATGCAAGAACTCAAAGAAATAACCTTTAGAAGAGGACGAAACGCAGTCAGTCGCCAACAGTTCCATTAAATCAATTTGCAGAAATTTGTCTATTGAATTTTAATAAAGATGGGTATTGATTCTGTTTTATATAGGCTGAATAGTTACCAAAAAGTTACATAATTACGAATAAACACAACTCAGGAAAACAAAATAGGCTGAACCCTTTTAACCTAATTGACAAATTTACTCTATCCATTTTGGAATAAGATCTCCGATTCTTCTTTTCTTTAAGTTTTCAAAACAGAGTAAGAGACAAAGTCAAAAAATTAATATGAACAGATGTGCGACTTAATCGAAGATACTAGGTTACTTTATTCGACTAAAAACTAAAAATAGAGATACATGAGAAGGTTTCAATATAAAAATTGTCAAAAAAAGTAATACCAAAACGTATATATGTAATACTGGTTAATGTGGTATTATCGGAAGTGTTCTTTGAAAACAGTCACTGAAAACAGTACAAGAAACTCAAAAATGCTAAGATTATTCCTGAAAAAGAATTTTCAGGCTTTATGTTAAGAATAGTTTTCAATTCTTTTCTTTAGGAATATTTCTGAACCTAAAGAACTTTTGTTTGGATTTACAGGCAGCGAACATAATATTATTTGAATAACATGGACAACCAGTGAAAGTGCTTGCAGATGCAGCATTTTCATGCTAAATAAAAGATAGGGGTAAAAGAGGAAAGTGAAATGCACATACCTGATTCATTCATACCGCTTAGCCAGGCAGTAATTTACTGGGTTATTGCCCTTCCGTTTATTATAATGTCAATGAAATGGGCAAAAAACGAGCTTGATGAGATGAAAGTACCGATTCTTGCGGCTCTTGCGGCAGGAATTTTTGCAATCCAGGCCATGAATATTCCCATAGGGATGGGAACAAGTGGGCATATGGTAGGAGCAGTCCTTGTTGCCATCGTGTTCGGAAGCCCCTGGGCTGGGGTCCTTGTGCTTACTCTAGTCCTGCTTGTGCAGGGGTTCGCCTTCGGGGACGGGGGAGTCACTACAATGGGAGCAAATATTCTGAATATGGGTGTCATTTCCGGATTTGTTGGATATTATACATATGTTGCCCTTCGAAGTAGGGTAGGTACAAGCATTGCAGCCTTCGGAGGCGCCTGGCTCGGACTATTTATTTCGGCAATAGTTTGCGCGATCCAAATGTGGATTGCAGGCACCTTCCCCCTTGTCCCAGGTCTAATTGCAATGGGGACATACCACTTGATAATTGGTTTTATAGGCGAAGGACTGATCACCTCAGTTGTAATCACAGCGATTGCAAAATCCCGTCCTGATCTCCTTGAGGATAATTTCACTGCCAGACCAGATAAACATAAAAAGGAGGCTCATGCATGAGCGGAAAAGCAAACATGAAATTATTTTATGCCGGAATTGTGATTGCACTTTTGCTTGCGGTTCTAGCTCCTTTCCTCGCATCCTCCGACCCTGACGGGCTTGAAAGTGCTGCTGGGGGGGTAGTTGAAGAGTCGAAGATGTCCCAAATTGAAGAGACTGAACCTGCAGTAAGTTCTCCGATGTCTGACTATTCCATCGAAGGCCTGGGAAAGAGTGGGGAAGTAGTAGCAATAGCTGTTGGAACACTTGCAGTGCTGGTAATCAGTTTAGGGTTAGGAAAAGTTTTTAGCAAAAAAGTCTGAACATAAAATAGAGTTCTCTTCCATAAAAACCGTTCTTCCCAAAAAGTAGGGGAGAAACGGCTCGCATATTAAAAGATCTTTGAAAAAGTAATCTTTTCAGTAAAACTTTACAGATTTTGCTTCAACAAAATAATTTAGTCCTCCTGTCTCTGGAAAAAAATTCAAGCATTGCTAATAAATATTACACTCGAAGGACATAAGTCCTTTACAATGCAGATTTTGCATTTTGGTTTTTTTGCCTGGCAGACTTTCCTCCCATGATAGATCAGGGTCATGGAAATTGAATCGAGATCTTCCCTTCGGGCAAGTGAGATAAGGTCCTGTTCAATTTTAGCGGGGTCGGAGTTTTTCGTAAGTCCCAACCGTCTTGAAATCCTTTTTACGTGAGTGTCTACAGCAACTCCCTCTACTATTCCAAATGCTCTAGAAAGTACTATATTAGCCGTTTTCCTTCCGACCCCTGGCAAACTGATAAGTTCTTCCATAGTCTTTGGGACTTCTCCGTTGTACTTCTCAACAATAATCTGCGCAGCAGTTTTGATATTTTTTGCCTTGCTTTTGTAAAAACCTGTGGAATATAAATCGTTTTCAAGTTCTCTGATGTCTGCACTGGCGTAATCTTCTGCAGTCCTGTACTTTTTGAACAGTTTATCAGTTACTCTATTAATCTGTACATCAGTTGACTGGGCTGAAAGAACAGTCGCCACAAGTAGTTCAAGGGGATTGCTGTAGTTAAGAGAGGGTTTTACGTCAGAATACTCTTCTTTTAAAAGAGCCCAGATGCGGTCGAAATTGTGTCTGTTATCAGGAATATCATATTCGGAAATGAAGTCCTGAGTGTCAGATTTTTTTGACTTTTTTTCAGGCATGCTAACTCCTTCTTCTAGTTTTGTCCCGTTTTTCGCCGGAAATTGTTTGTTTGAGGAAATGGTATTTTCTTATGCCTCTTTGAAGCTTGAGTTCGATGTCCGATCCAGCAGGTTACAGCATATAAGGAATATCCAAACATTTAATAGGATATGTAAAGACCAGTTTTTCATGTCCGAGGATTTGAGCCCTAACTTCTCAGCCTATGTTTGTTTTATGAAAATGCAGCTATAAAAGTAAAGCTGCATATTACCCTTTTATACGAGTTACCAAAAAAGAAGCAAAAAATGTATAACTTGGGGGAGTTGTGTATGAAACGTACCAAAAACTTAAAGAACTATATTCCTAGAAGAATTCTGGAAGCACCTTCACGGAAATACTGAATTTGTAAAATATAAATTCAGTTTATCCAGAAAAAACTCTCTGTTTTAATATAATAATGCGTAGACCATAAGTTTTATAGCTAAGAATTTTTAAACCAAAGATATTGGTGATTTTTTGGTAAAGAGGGCACTGCTCAGCGTCTCAGACAAGACCGGAATTGCAGAATTCGCACGCGGGCTTGAATCACTTGGCGTGAAAATTATTTCAACAGGCGGGACAGCGAAAATTCTTCGCGACGCCGGCATAGAAGTTACTGATGTCTCGGAAGTCACAGGCTGTCCGGAGATGATGGGAGGAAGGGTTAAAACTCTCCATCCAAGAATTCATGGCGGGCTCTTATGTTTGCGAGAGAGCAAGGAACAGATGGCTGAGGCTGAAAGAGAAGACATCTCGCTTATTGACATGGTGGCTGTAAACCTCTATCCATTTGAGGTAACGGTCTCAAAGGAAAGCGTCGAACTCGAAGAAGCCATTGAGAACATAGATATCGGAGGGCCAACTCTTCTTCGTTCGGCAGCTAAAAACTACCGTTCGGTTATAGTACTTTCAGACCCGTCGGACTACGGGCGTGTCCTCAAAGAACTCCGCTCAACAGGGGTAGTTTCGGAGGCAACTCGAGCTGCCCTTGCAGTTAAGGCTTTCAGGCATACTGCGGATTATGATGCAGCAATCGATACCTACCTGAGCAAAACCCTGCTCGAAGAAAACGTGCTTCGCCTGAATTTTACCGGCGGTGTAAAACTTCGCTATGGCGAAAACTGGCATCAGAAAGCCTATTTTTATAAAGATTCCCAAATTGAAGGCCCTACCCTGGCAAAAGCCACTCAGCTGCACGGAAAAGAACTCTCCTACAATAACTATGTGGACGCCGATAATGCTCTTCAAACGGTAAAAGAACTAGGAAGTGCTCATCCTGGCGTGGCAATTGTAAAACACAATAACCCATGTGGGCTTGCAACCGGCAGCACACTCCTGCAGGCTCTTCAGGCTGCCTGGGACGGAGACCCAATTTCAGCTTACGGAAGCATAATCTGCACTAATGAAATCTTTGACCTCGAAGCTGCGACTTTTCTGAACGGAAAATTTGTGGAGATTATTCTTGCTCCTGACTTCAAGCCCGATGCTCTTGAATACCTGAAAAAGAAAAGTGAAAATCTTAGACTCCTTAAACTGCCTGATCTCAGGGAAGCTTTCGGGACGGACTACACATATAAGTATGTAATCGGAGGCATGCTCAAGCAGAGTCGCGATATTGGCCTCTACGAAAAATGGGAATCAGTCACAGACATTCCTTATCCTGAAGAGAAGCGTTCTCTTTCGGAATTCTGCCTTAAAGCCTGTAAGTCAACTAAATCCAATTCAGTGATCCTTGCTCACGAGTACGAGCCAGGTTTCTTCATGGTACTTGCTATGGGCGCAGGACAACCGAACAGGGTGGACTCGATTCGTAAACTTGCAGCTACAAAAGCTGTTGAAAATCTCAGGATAATTTACGAACGGGAAAATCCTGAAACCTCCTTTGAAGATTATTGCCAGAGAGTTATGTCAGAATGCGTAATGGCCTCAGACGCCTTCTTCCCCTTCGATGACAGCATAATTCATGCAGCAGAAAATGATATTCGCTACATAGTTTCCCCAGGCGGATCAATTCGGGATGGCGAAGTCATTGCTGCTGCAAATCGGCTAGGAGTTTCCATGGTCTTTACAGGCATGCGCCACTTCCTTCATTAATAATTTTCATGTGTGGATATAAATAATATGGGTTCTTCGTCATTCCCTATGGATAAGATAATTTTCAATTCAAGGCCGCAATGATTTTTATAAGAATATTATTGAGAGGATATCCACACAAAACAACGAAGAACCATAATATGTGAATATCCCTGAGCTAAAAACTCAGGGTTTTACGCTTCTTCATATGAATTTATTAAATAATATTTCTTTTTAGTTTTAACTTTCTATCGTTCTTAGTTTCTTTTTACTTTCATGAGTTAATTTCTTGCCGTCAATGAATATAATAGGCGAATCTATAAAAAAATAGCATTGGCCAAAAAAACGGAAGTATCTAAAAATATTGTCCTGTATTTGAATCTATTCTGGAACTAAAATCTTTGGCGTCAAAAGATTTTTTGATTAAAAACAATTTTTCATATAATTAATTTAAAATAATTTATGTTCTTAGTATATTATGGAGTTAGATAGTTAGATTGGTAACCAACTCAGTAGATAAGAGAAACCTCAATAGATAAGAGAATAGTCTGGAGGCTGCTGATCCTTCTTTGAGAATCATGCTCGGGGGAGCATGGTAATCAGGGAGATTTTATTGGGGGATACAGTGAACAGGTACAGCGCCTCCGGGCATTTTCTTACGTTTTTTCTGGATTTACTAAATCTTTTGTTTTCTCTGATCTCTTGTCTTTTTATCCTCTTATCCTTTTTGTCTTCTGGTCTTTTTATTATCTTATTGCTTCTTTGAAAAGTTGAAAATACCTTTGTAGATTTTTATTGAAAAATTTGCCAGATGGTAAGTTGTAAATTAACTCACAATCAAACCTCTTACTACTGTATTCCCGTTTCAAAGTCTATTAACCTCTGGTTAACGCTAAAAACTCGTATAACATAAAATCATACTCCGATTTTAAAACTTTTTATGCGAAAACATTTTTCGTTTGGAACTAATTTTTGGTATAATTAATTTAAAATAATCATAGGGATTATTCTATACTGTACACTAGAGATAACAAAAGAGTGAGTAAAGGGTATGAATAGTAAAGAATTGCCCGGAAGCTTTTTGGTCCTGTTCTGAATAATATGCTTGGGGGAGCGTATTTTCAGATCTACCGTAACGGGGGCTACGGCAAAAGGAACATAAGTTTTCGGGTTTTTCCTTATCCTCCTTTTAATGTATGTTTCTCTTGTTTTTTCTTTCTCTTGTTTTTTCTACTGTTTTTTCTACTAGTTCTGTTAAAAACCCTTTTAAAAACCCTTTTAAAACCATTTTACTGTGTGTTCATGATATCGATAAAACCAGGAACCTCTTTGCTATCGATCTGATCTATTCTTACAGAGTTCCTGGTTTTTGATGAAAGTCATTGATAACTGTCTTGATTCCAATCAGAAGAGATTATATTTCCGGAAGGAAATTATAAATTTCAGATTCAGTAAAATGTAATTTTTGAAAATCCCTGGGACAGTTCTTCCCCAAGGAATTTTTCCATTTCTTTTTTCAGGTTTTCAATGGCTTCTTCAATAGTGATTCCCTTGCAAATTATATCAGCTTCAGGGCAGATTGAGATATAGAAGTCTTCTTCCTGGCGGATGGTTGCAGAAAAAGGAAAAAAGATTGTCATGTTTTAAAAAATCTGTTAGTCTACGTTTAAATGTTTCGTACTTTCCTATTCATTAAGGTCTTTTTTTGCAAAAAATCTCCCCCTTGAGCGCAGGAGTTTTATACTTAAGCTGGTATCACATTCTAAATATATATTGTTAAGTTCGTGTGTCCTATGCCAGCAGAGTTTTTACTGTCTTCTCCTGTACCTTTACCTGACCTTTCCGTGCTTATTCTTCTGGGTGTCTTTGTACTTACCGCTCTCAGGCAGGTCGGATCTTTAAGGCTGCAGATCTGGCAGATCATGACCTTTGGAGCGATACTGGTACTGTTGCTCGGTGAGATTTCTCTCCGAGAAGCTCTTGCAGCTATTAATATGGATGTGCTCATCTTCCTTTTCGGGGCTTTTTGCGTTGGGGAAGCACTTAACATGAGTGGGTATCTTGCATGGCTCGGGAACCGGATAGTTTCCAGGGCAAGGGATACGGATCAACTTGTTTTACTTGTGCTGTTTTCTACAGGAATTCTTTCTGCAATTCTCATGAATGATACCCTGGCTATCATGGGGACTCCACTGGTTCTGGGTTTTTCCAGAAAGTACAATATATCTCCCAAACTCATGCTCTTTTCCCTGGCATTTGGGGTAACTACAGGAAGCGTTATGAGCCCTATTGGAAACCCGCAGAACCTCCTCATAGCAATCGGGGGAAACCTTGATTCTCCGTTTATAATATTTTTGCATTCACTCGCCATACCAACCCTTATATGTCTTTTAATTGCTTACGCAGTGTTAAAACTCTTTTTCCGGGAGGAATTTGGAAAATCAACCCTTATTCACTCTGAAGAAGTTATTACTGACCCTGAACTTGCCAGTGCTTCAAAAATCTCTCTTTTGCTTTTGCTGATTCTCATAGTCTGTAAAATTTTCCTGGTGGAATTTTTCCCTGCCTGGGACTTTGATTTGAGCTGGATTGCACTTTTCTCCGCGTCGCCTGTCCTGCTCAATAGAAAACGCATTGAGGTCCTGAAAAATATTGACTGGTCAACCCTGGTTTTCTTCGTTTCAATGTTTGTGCTAATGAAAAGCGTATGGATTTCCGGAACATGCCAGGAATTGCTTACCAGGATGTCTCCTCAGTTAGGCTCGGTGTCAATGATCCTTGCGCTCAGCATTGGACTCAGTCAACTTATTTCTAATGTTCCCTTTGTTGCGCTCTATCTGCCTGCCATGGGCAGTACAGTTTCTCAGGTGCAACTGATGGCGCTTGCTGCAGGAAGTACAATTGCAGGAAACCTGTTGATCCTGGGCGCTGCAAGCAACGTCATAATTATCCAAAACGCAGAAAAAGAAGGAAAAACTCTATCATTTGCCGAATTTTCCAAAATTGGAGTTTTAATTACTATTTTGGATGCTATTACTTACTTAATCTTTCTTTAACTTTTTAAACCCATATTCCTCTTGTAATAAATTTTAAAGATGTAATGATCCCTTAAACCAGATTTATAGGCCTATTGATCTTTAATGCATCTACTTTATTTCTACGAGTACGTAAGTATTTTCAACTCTCCAATAAACTTGATATACTCAAAGCACATACACTTTTTTCTGGAAGATATAAGATCATGACCCTGAATAATACAGATCCAAATACCAGGCGCAGACGCACCAGGTGCACTGTACAGAAGAAAACCTTTGGGCCTGTTGAAGACCTTGAAACTCATGTCCGGTCCGACTGGTGGCAGACTCTTTTTAACTCACTTTACCTTAAGACCGATGCCGATCTTCTGGATGATATGGAGGTTACTAGAAAAGAGGTCGATCTCATTGTTTCCATTTTAGGAGTGTCTCCTGAAGAAAAAATTCTTGATCTTTGCTGTGGTCAGGGAAGACATATACTTGAACTGGCAAGGAGAGGTTTTTCAAATATTGAAGGATATGACAGGTCCCAGTACCTTATAAGGAAAGCAAGAACCAGAGCACAGAAAGAGAACCTGCAGGTCAGGTTCAGAGAAGGAGATGCAAGAAAACTTCCCTACCCATCTGATACTTTTGACATAGTTACTATAATGGGCAACAGTTTTGGCTACTTTGACTCAACGCTCCAGGACCAAAAAGTTCTTGAAGAAATTTTCAGGGTTCTGAAGCCCGGAGGCAGAGTTTTCGTTGATGTTGTAGACGGAGATTACATGAAAAAAAGTTTCCAGCCCAGGTCATGGGAATGGCTGGACAGGAAATACTTTGTCTGCAGGGAAAGAGCCCTCTCGGCTGATGGTGATCGGCTAATTTGCAGAGAAGTGATAAGCCGTATTGACAGAGGAGTAATTGCAGACCAGTTTTACGCTGAGAGGTTATACAATAAAGGAAGCCTTTTTGAGTTGCTTACTGCGTCAGGGTTTAGTAGTCCGACTTTTCACACTACTTTTAGCCCGGTATCCGCAGTTACTCAGGATGCGGGCATGATGGAACAGAGAATCCTGGTCTCGGCCTCTGTTGAAAAACCATGGCCTCCTTCTCTTCAGGCAGCCGGGAATAAAAAACCAATGAATATTGCAGTTGTGCTTGGAGATCCGAGAAAAGAAGATCAGGTTAAGCCTGCCTGTGTCTTCGATGATGATGATTTTGATACTCTTGAAAGAATGAAAAAAGCACTTGCAGAGATTCCTTTTATGAAATTTACTTTCCTTGACAGGCACGAAACGTTGCTGGAGGAACTGAAGAAAAAAGCAGCAAAAATTGATCTTGTACTTAATCTCTGTGATGAAGGGTTTAATAATGACCCCACAAAAGAGCTTCATGTTCCGGCTTTGCTCGAACAGCTCAACATTCCATATACAGGGGCGGGCCCTCAATGTCTTGCTTTCTGTTATGACAAATCCATTATAAGAGGCCTTGCCAGAGAGATGCGCATTCCTGTAGCAAAGGGAATGCTTGTAACCGAAGACTCGGAGCTTTCAAAGCTTTCTCTCTCTTTCCCCCTGCTTGTAAAGCCCAATTCAGGGGACTCAAGTTTTGGGATTACACAGAAAAGCATTGCTCACAGCCGTGAGGAACTTCTTGAAATTCTTGCGACAACCCGGGAAAAAATTGGCTCGAACCGGCCTTTCCTGCTGGAAGAGTTTCTCCCCGGAAAAGATATCAGTGTTGGCATTATTGGAAATCCGCCTGCATGTACTGTACTGCCTATTACGGAAGAAGATTACTCGGGAGTGCCTGAAGACCTTCCAAAGATCTGCGGGTATGAAGCTAAATGGATTCCAGGTTCTCCGTACTGGAACATAAAGTCCGTGCTTGCTGATGTCCCAGAAAAAACCCGAAAGGAAATCGTAAAATGCTGCCTTGCTCTCTTTACCAGATTGGGCTGTCGGGATTACGCCCGTTTTGACTGGAGGCTTGATGCCGAAGGCAAACCCAAACTTCTTGAAGTAAACCCCAATCCTGGCTGGTGCTGGGACGGTCATCTGGCAAAGATGGCGGCTTATGCTAATATTTCCTATTCCGAAATGCTTAAGGCCATTATAGAAGCTGCAAAGGAAAGGTATGGCCTTGGAGCTTCTGAAAATCTCGAGCCAAGGAAAATGCCTGAAACCACTCCCCGAAAAAGCCCGGATGAATGCGCTGCTGAGTTTGAGGAAGAAATTGAAGCTAGAAATGGTATTGATTCCGAAAATAACAGGAAGAAAAGTGTTTTTTCAAAAACTTCCGGAACAGTACAGGCTTTTGAGAGCATATAAACTCAAAAAAGTGTGGGATGCGAAAAGATCGGGTATTTCTTTTTCGCGTCTCGTTTTTTCTCTTTATAGTTCTGTTACTTCTTTTACTTCCGAATGTTTACTTCTGAATGATAATTGTGAGAATATCCTCATCCTGCATTCTATGGTCAAGGCCTACTCTTTGCCCCGGGTGTTTTGCGGAGGTGCCCCAGACATGAGCATAGCGGAACTTCCTGCGGAAATCCCTGTGCAGGCGATCGCAAATCTGGCCTATGTTGGTCCCACTCATAACTATCAGGGGCTCTTCCATATCTGCAGGCTGACCCTGTGGTTTTAAGTAGACTCGAATGAAACCCAACCTGTCGTAAATAGCATCTTTGAGAGTCTCGATATTAATGCCTTCATGGGCTGAAATAAAGATCGAGTTAGGGTATAACTCTCTGCATTCTTCAATCAACTGGGGATAGGCCAGGTCAACCTTGTTAACAGCTATTAGAGACCTGACATAGCTGCGGTTGCTCAGGACAACGTCAATAAGCTGGTCAACCGTTATGTTTTCTCTTATAAGTACACTTGCGTTGTGGATCTTATACTCATCCAGCACAGCCTTGATAGTTTCCTCATCCAGGTCAAGGTCAACGGTTGAATTGATCACTACCCCACCTCTATCTTTTTTCTTGATTACCACATCAGGGGGCTCTTCATCCACACGAATGCCGGCCTGGTAAAGTTCGTCCATAAGTACTTCGTAATGCTTGGGCTGGAATACATCAAGCAAAAATATAACCATATCCGAGTTTCTGATAACAGATATGACTTCCTTTCCACGTCCACGCCCTGAAGATGCGCCTTTTACAAGCCCAGGGACATCAAGGAACTGGATTGTTGCACCTTTGTGTTCCAGTACGCCTGGCACAACTGTAAGGGTAGTAAATTCATATGCTGCCACTGCAGAATTGGCACCCGTGATTTTGTTCAGAAGCGTAGATTTCCCTACTGATGGAAAACCTACAAGGGTGACGGTTCCATCTCCTGATTTTCTGACCGAGTACCCTTCTCCTCCTCCTTTTGCCGAGGCTTTTTTCTCAACTTCATCCCTCATGCGGGCTAGCTTGGCTTTGAGGCGGCCTATATGATGGGAAGTTGCCTTATTGTACACGGTCTTTCGAAGTTCGTCTTCGACGTCCTGTATTTGCTCCTGTATGCTGCTCATCTGGAACCTGCCGATTTAGGGACTAAAGAAATGATTTTCATATTAATTGAAAAAGAAACCGTGTCCAAACGGTTTATACAAACCTTTTTTGATCCAAAAGAGATCCGTATCTGGATATTTTATCCTGAATAGTTGAATGCAATATATATAACTATGGAATGTTTTCATTTACTGGTTCTGAATAATAAGGCTACTCAAAACATTTCTATTTCATAATAATTATAATAATACTTAAAGCTTATTAAAGGCTGCTTCCGGTGAAAATTTCTTCATCAGAACTGGATTCAAAGGTACAGTCTTACTTATTACAATGAGTGGTCGTTTATCTTATTCAAAGGGACTGTCTCAAAGAGACTACATCTCTTATTCAAAGGGACTGTCTCAAAGAGACTACATCTCTTATTCAAGAGAGGAACTGTCTTAAAGATTCTACATCTCTTATTCAAGAGAAGAACTGTCTTAAAGATCCTACATCTCTTATTCAAGAGAAGAACTGTCTCAAAGGGACAATCTCTCCTATCCATTAAGATTATTTTCATTCAAAGAAGATTATTTCTCCTGTCCTCTCATACACATGTATCCCTTCGGGGAGCTTTGAAGCGAATTCTGCGGAGTTAAGAGTTTCCAGAAACTTGCAGACTTCGGGAGTTTCCAGAATTTCCTTCCTTATAAGGAAATCATATTCTTCTTCTGCAAATTTTACAAATTGGAGCCCATTCTTTTCGGTACAGTTTCTTATTCCCACACCTACTTCGGCATTTTCTGAGACGATGGCCTCACAGACAGCTACTTCCGATTTTGCTCCGGATGCATATCCAGGAATCGAATCTGTAAACTCCTTTTTATCAATTCTCTTCCCAGCTATGAATTCTGCAATTTTCAGGTCTAAAAGAGCTCTTGTACCTGAACCACGATTCCGGTTAATCAGGTGTTTTCCCGGAAGGTCAAAAAGCCCTGAAACCGGCCTATCCTGCCTGACAAGAAGCCCTACTTCCCGCCTGTACCCTTTAACAAGAACAATGCCTGAAAGTCCCATATTCTCGATTGTAGGGACGTTATACAGGACTCCGTCCTGTCCTCTATGGTCTCGTGACGGCATATTCACGCCTGCAATATCGGCTGTATTTGCGGCAATTGCACTGAAGCCCCCGCTTGAACTTGTGTAAAGGGTCCGGAAACGAAGTCCGCTAAGGTCTTCAAGAAGGTCAAGGCCAGGACAGAAGCCGCCTGCTATCAGGATGTCAGGTTTTTCAACCTCTCCGAAAAGAGTCACTTCTACAGGGGTTCCCGCTTCAATAAACTCTGTACTGGGTGGGATTTCAATAAAGCCATCTGCCCCGAAAAGAGAGGTTATGGCACCCGAGCCTTTATCTGCAGGATAAACCCTTCCTCTGATCAGGCCTACTGGAAGAAGTTGTTGCCTTCCTTCTGAACGGAAACGTGTGCCTATAACTCCTTTTTCCGTTTTTTTAAGCGCTTTCTCTTCTCCAAGGTTTTTTCTAAGTAGGGGAGCTACGAATTCGTTAAAAATTGTTAATGCAGATGTAGGGTTTCCAGGAAGCCCTATTATAGGGACACCTTGTATTATTCCAATGACCACAGGTTTCCCAGGTTTTACACTTATGCCGTGGGCAAGGGTTTCTCCGATTTCATCTACGAGTCTGTACATCACGTCCCCTGACCCCGATGACGTGCTGCCAGAAGTCAGAATAAGGGCACACTCCGAAACTGCAGTTTCAAGTACCTTTTTCATGGCTGCCTTGTTATCTTCTACGATCCCGTAAAGCAGGGGGAAGGCGCCACATTCATGTATGCCAGCATATAAGGTGTAAGAGTTTGCGTCATATATCTTTCCGAAAGTAAGTTTTTCTCCGGGACGCACAAGCTCGTCTCCTGTTGAGAGTATTCCAACCTGCAGTTTTAGGACAGGCACATCCTTTTTCCCGACAGAAGCAAGCACTCCGATTTCCCTGGTCCCGAGCTTCCGACCTGCCCTGATCATACGCTCTCCTTTTTGGATGTCAGAACCGGCCTTCATGATATTTTCTCCCACGGTTACAGGACTGTAAATCGATACGGTTCCGTCTTCTTCAGAACTATATTCAACCATTACCACAGCGTTAGCTCCTTCGGGAATCGGAGCTCCGGTAGCTATTTCCACGGCTTCCCCCGCTGAAACATTGAATTTTACATCCGAGCCGGCCTGGAGGTTTCCGATGAGTTTGAGTTCTACAGGCTCGGTTCCGCTGCATTCATACGTATCCTCTGCCCTGACTGCATAACCATCCATTATAGCTCTTGGGAAAGGAGGGACATTGATTTCGGTAACAATATCCTCTGCAAGGATTTTACCGTAAGCGTTTTCAAGGGTTAAGCGTTCCTGCCTGGGAAAAACTTGCAGGTTATTTATTATTTCCCGTGCCTTCTCTACAGAGATAAGTTCCCGAAATTCTTTGCGTTTCATAGAAATTCAACCTTAATTTACAGGTCTTCAGATAAGTGTTCTAGTTTAATAGCATTTCCAGGCATGTTTTATACTGTTTTATCCCGACATTTTATACTTACTTTTTTCCTCGAAAAATCTAAAAAGCAAGTTAATTAAGAGCTGCTCAAATCGAAATTTAAAGAAACTCAAAATTAGTCCAGGCAGCAGATTAACTAAAAATTCAAAATTAGTCCAAATAGAAGCTTAAGTAGAAAGTCAAAGGATTTAGAACATAAGTTTAAAACACGAACTTAAAGAAACTTCAACAGGGACTTAAGAACAGCTTAAGTAGAAACTTAAAAAGAGGAACAGACAAAAGCTGCTTCAGAAAATTATCCAAAAAAATCGTGGCGGGAAAAGTCCCGCTTGATTTTATTGCCCTTTCTGTTTCTTTCATTTATCAGAGGTGCCTTTTTATTTATAAATTGGTGCACCCGTACTCTGGGTTATTTTCTCAAAAGCTTCAACCATCTTCATTGTCATGGGCCCGGGTTTGCCTGTGCCTATAACCCTGCCGTCAAGTCTGGTTATAGGAGCAGCTTCAGCTGCAGTGCCTGTGACAAAAACTTCATCGGCTGTGTAAAGGTCAAATAGACCGAGATTTGCTTCGATGACTTTGTATCCCATCTCGTCCAGAAGCTCGATAGCTGTGGCTCTGGTGACCCCTTTTAAGTTGCTGATTGTATAGGGAGTAAGAACCTTATTATTCTTGACTACGAAGATATTATCTCCTGAACCCTCACAGACAAAACCATTATGATCCAGGAAGATAGCTTCGTCTCCTCCTTTCTCGTTAGCTTCAATCTTTGCCAGGATATTGTTCAGGTAGTTCAGGGACTTGATATTAGGGGATATGGAATCAGGTGCATTTCTTCGGACACAGACACTGACGGCTTTGAGCCCGACTTCATACAGGTCGCCGTACATGGCTCCCCAACCCTGGGCTATGACAACAACGCAGGGTTTCCCACAATTGCGGGGGTCAAGCCCGAGATCTCCAACTCCCCTCGAAACAACAGGACGGATATATGCATCTTTAAGGTTATTTTTCCTGAGGGTTTCAAGTATTGCTTCACTCATTTCTTCCTTTGTAAGGGGGATATCCATTGCAATTGCCTTTGCCGAGTCATAAAGCCTGTCAACATGCTCTTTTAGTTTAAAGACACGGCCGTTATATGCCCTTATGCCTTCAAAAACACCGTCGCCGTAGAGGAAACCATGGTCATAGACCGAAACTTTGGCTTCGGATTTGGGAACAAACTTCCCATCCAAGTAGATTAATAACTCACTCATTTGCGAACAATCCTCTGCAATCTTACTACTTTATAGAGTTCACTTATATTCTTGATAATGTCAATTAAATATGATTGTAATATGCAAACCCTATAAACCATTTACTTTATTTCACTCATTGACAGTATGTAAGCTCTGCGCGGGGTTTTAAAAATTCAAAGCCTCAGGGAAGTTTCCATACTGGCAAATTCCTAAGTAAAATGCCGAATAAGTCAGTATATACTAAATATATATTACAATTCCGATTCTATATAAATATTTTAAGATATTTACAGTCCCAATTAATGTATCCATACAAAAAGCTTTTATGTTAAAACGCTCATTTCGTATTCCGCACTAAGAAAAGCAAACAGGGCTCGTGGCTTAGCCAGGATATAGCGCTGGGCTTCTAACCCAGACGTCGGGGGTTCAAATCCCTTCGAGCCCGCTTAATTCTTTATCTATTCTAATTAACCTTAAAAAAACCGTTTTTGAATTTTCTAATTACTTCAAATTAACCTGCGCAAACTATTTTCACTCTCTTTCTTTCTGACATGTTTACCCTTTTTCAGTAGAGGTTTATACTTTCTACCTGCCCATCTCTGTTTTTTGACCATTTCTGTAGAGCTTTTATACTTTCTGCCGGCCCTCTCTGTTTTTAGGCCTTCTTTACAGTAAGGAGTCTTAACACAAACTACAGTTTTACCGGAGTGCGCGCAACTTTTGTTTTGGGAAATCTCATATCAAAATTGCAGGATCAAAATTGCAGGATCAAAATTGTAGGAGACGTAGATAGAATAATGCAACAAAAATTCTGTAAAATCGGAAACATAAAAGGCCACTAAACCTAATCTGGAAGCTCAAAAAGCCACTAAACAGGATCTGACTTCATAATAGCAGGTACCCCAGTCCCAGCGCGAGAAACATTACTCCTGACATTACTGTTGTAATCAGCCCTATCTGCCTGATACTTTCCACTTTAGCTGCGAGTCCCAGCGGCACCAGCAATATGAGATAAAACGAGGTTCCAACAAAAAATCCTCCAAATAGCAATATACTGCCTGTAATACTGGCATAAGACAGAGCTGCGGACATCGCCAGAAGGAATGGGGGGCACACATTGATTCCTGTCAGGAGGCCAAAGAAAGCGGGATAATTCACGTATTTTTTACTCAGCTTGCACAACCCGAAATGAGGCCATTTTTTTACCGCCACAAAAGCTAGCATCAGGACAGAAAGCAGAATCATAGCAGACCCTATAGCTTTATTTAGCCATGGTCCGTCTATCTGCTTGCCGAGAATTCCCAGGATCAGGCCGAAAAACAGGTAGGCAATTAGCCTGCCCATTGCAATCTGTCCAATGGATAGTATATTCCGCCGCAGCTTTCGGTCTTCCGATAAGACAAAAGGCACATATACAGGAGCGCAGGTGACCAGGCAGAAAACGCCCGTGGACAACCCCAGCAACATGCCCCGGGAAATAGTCTCTACGATCATCAGCCACCGCTCATGACTTTGCTAACAAAGAAAAGCCAATGATCACAATGAGAACCATGTACAGATACATTACCCATATCCTGATATTCTTTTTGTCAATAGCCATTTCAGAAACTTCCATTATTACCAGTCAATAAGTAAATGCAATTATTGGAAACTCACTATTTCGCCGGTCATCAGGTAGTGTACAACCATCCATATGAAGCCTGAAGCAATGAGCAGGTTAACGATAATTGCCAGCGGAATAAAAAATAATCTTATGGTCTGGTCAGTAAACATCAGCTTGTAATTGATCGCACCTGCAGGACATTTGTCCATACATTTTCCGCATTTGGCGCACTCGATTGTTGTTCTTCCCTTCGCAAGTGATTCTTTGGTGATCGCGAACAACTCACAACTTTTCACGCACAAGCCGCATTTCTTGCAGAGGGTTGTGTCGATTTTTACCTTAAACGGATTGATAACCCCAATTAGAGTATTGGCAGGCATAAGCGGGCATATAAAGCTACAGAACAGCCTTTTCTTTGTGAGCAGCGGGCCTATCACCAGGAAGATCAGCCCACCCGTCACGAATATCAGAGCTGTGATCCACTCGAAGGTCGTTGTTACACCTGGTGGATCGTAGATAATCCGAAGCGGGCATATAAAAGCGCAGAAGATAGGTATCAGAAAGACAGCGCTGACAAGGATCAGGAACAACATAAATGCGTAAGGAAACAACTTAGCCCATTTTGGGGGGTTTTCAAGAGGTATGATCGGCTTCTTTAATAGAGAAGCAAAAAACTGGTCCATCCATCCGAAGAAACATATCCAGCCACACCACCCTCTTCCCAGGATAAGTACAAGACCAAGCCACATAAAGAGAACGGCAAATAGCGATGTGACTGGGGATGGGAAGACCATTTTTCCCTCGGTAAAGTATGGTACCGCTACAAACGGGATGGTGATCGGACAGATGGGAACGCTATTATTGTTCAAGGCCTGGTTGGTCAGCAGAATGCTGCCCCTTTGCACTTCATGTTCCAGACTAAGTGCGATGGTGAAAATTAAACCATCTATTCCAATAAAAGTTACCATGCGAAGAAAGTTGACTCTTCCAGTCCACAGGATGAAAAAAGTCAGCGCTGTACCTATTATGACAATAAATGCGGTGACTGCCAGGCGAGCTGAAGAAGAATCTCCCCTTCCTACAAGAAAATATAAGATTAAACCAGTGATAACTGCTGCAGTAAAACTGACCGCGAAAGAATACTTTAAATGGTCTGTACCGCATCGTGCTCCTTTACTCTCGCTTTTGTTTGATTGAAACACTTGCTTACCTCATCTGGCGCCAAAAAGCTAGGCCTGCTCAATAATAAGAATATTTTTCTCTTAAAATTATTTTTTCTATCGCTTATATAAAAGCTTGTCTAAATTTTTTGATACGAAATGCTGACCATTTAAGCGCCAGTCACATGTTAATGTTATTGTTTTCTGAGACTTTACAAACTGACGGACTTAAAAATTAATAAGTTAATGTTTACTCCGAAAATTCACAGACTTGCGCTTTGAATCTCATTTTCACATGACAGTGATAGAGAGTGTCTGAATCAGGTAATTTAAGAAAAGAGCACAGTTAAAAAAATGTGTATCCTGTAATTCTTCAATATTTGTGTTTCAGTTTACAAAAAGCGCACATGATATTCTTTGAACAACATGCACAACCAATGAAAGTGCTTGCAGATAACAGTATTTTCATGCTAATTTTCATGCTAATTTTCATGCTAATTTTCATGCTAATTTTCATACTAATATAGTCTAGCTCCTATATAGATTTAAAAGCTGAAAAACGGGAAGCTAAGAAAACGAAAATTTCAAAAACGAGCATGAAATTCATTGAATAACATGCACAAAAATATGAAAATTATTTCAAGAACTTTTATGTCAGATAAAACTTTGTAAGATTTCATCGCTGAAAATCACTTCTCTGAGCCGGGAATCATTTTATATCCATCCCCCGAGGGCATAAGTATTGCCAGGATAATATACAGGACAATACCAATTCCTCCTTGCAGAGCTAGGGCTGCAAAAGCAAGCCTTATAAAGGTCGGGTCAATGTCAAAGTATTCACCCAACCCTCCACAAACTCCGAAGAGCATACGTTCTTTCTTGCTTTTAGTCAGACGCTTTTTCATAGTGTAGGCAGTGCGCTTTTCTTCTTTAGCTTCTTCTTTAGCTTCTTCTTTAGCTTCTTCCCCGGCTTCCTTTGCTTCTTCTCTGACTTTCTCTTCAGCCCCTCTAGCGGCTTCCTCTTCTTTTTTCTCCTCAGGTTCTATAACGACTCTCTCTTGAATATCTATAGGCTTTGTCCAGGATTTCTCGGTATAGCCGGTTTCAAGTTCTCCTGGAGCCTTGAATTCACTTTCTTTCGGGATTATTTTCTCTTCGGATCTGTGGTTTCCTTGCTTTTCTTTTTCTTCCATATCTCTTTCAGGTTTTGCCCAGGACTCCTCGGTATAGCCAGTTTCAAGTTCCCCTTCAGGTTTGAATTCGCTTTTTTTCGGCTCTTCTCTTTCCAGAGGTGCAGTACTTCCACTAATTTCCTCTTCGTTTTTTCTCTCAGGTCTCACACATGGTTCCTCTTCATATTTGGCTTTAGGTACCCCTGGAACTTCAAAAAAGTATCCTTTAGTTACTTTTTTTTCTTGAGATTCGGGATTTTCCTGCATATAGATCATTCTATTTGTGAGGATTTATATTATTCTGGTACCTTTTCCATCCCCTTTACTATTTTCATGTTTCCTTTTTCTGGCATCTTCTACTTTAGTGGCATTCCGAGCAGCCGCATTCTTTTTCGTTTCGAAAAATTCCATATACCATCAAGGGGAGAAGGATAAACGCAAAACCCAACTTCAGGTCTTCGGGGAGCAGTTCTTTTGCAGTCCCCACAGTTGCTATCGCACTGATCCCGAGTTTTAGATAAAACCAGTCCAGAAGGAAACCTGCCCCAAGAGCGCAGAGAGAAATCATCCCAAGATACAGAGCTGCCGAACGTTTTCCAAGGAAGCGGGCGACCATCGTTATAGTTGCTACATTGGTTGCCGGCCCTGCGAGGAGAAAAACAAAAGCAGTGCCTGGACTCATGCCCTTGGCTATAAGACTTGCGGCAAGAGGGGTAGAAGCTGTAGCGCAGATATAAAGAGGAATTCCCACAATGAGCATGACCAGCATTGATACAAATCCTCCTCCCAGATAATTCTGGATAAGGCTATCGGGAACCGCATAGGAAATTATTCCTGCAAAAAAGATTCCGATGATCATCCATTTGGAAATCTCGGCTGGCAGCTCGATATAAGCATATTTTATTCCTTTAATCAACCTGGCTTTTACCGATTCTTTATTATTTCTATCTTTTCCGGGTTCTTTATCTTTCCCTTCTTTTCTCGATTCTTTTTCTTCGGACCCACATTTCCCACAGCCGCATGAAGAGCCCTCTTTCTGGAAGTCTGGGCTTACTAAGGCAAGTTTTCGGACATTTTCAGATTTATTATTGATTTCCAGAGGCTTTGCTCCTGAGGACATTACTTCCATAGCCTCAGTTGTAGTGCTTACATACTCGTTTTCTCTGTTACCGGAATCTGCTGGCTTATGGCAACTACATGAGGAAGAGCTGCATGTTTTTTCCTGTAAGGGAGCTCCAATCAAGGTTGAGACTGCAAGAACTCCTGCTTTTTTCCCAGGATTTTCCTGTTTTTGGATTTCCTGTTTTTGGATGTTCTTCTTTTCCAGATGTTCCCCTATCAAAAAATTATCTGCAAGCCCTGTAAGAACAGCAGTAACGAGAGCAGCAAGTGGGCGGAAAACTGCCATCAGGGGGTCCATAAGAGCATAAGTAACCGCTATCGAGTCAACTCCTGTTTCGGGAGTTGAGATCAGAAAAGAAAGGGTTGCTCCCCTATTAGCTCCCCTTTTTCGGATCGACATCGCGGCAGGGATCACTCCGCAGGAGCAGAGAGGTAGGGGAAGACCTGCAAGGGCGGCATTGATAACAGAGCGAATTTTTCCCGCCGATGCTCCAAGGTATTCCACAATCTTCTGGTCAGGTACCAGGATATTCAGAAGACCTGCAATACCCAGGCCGAAAATAAGATAGGGAGCCATTTCTACGAAGGTTTTCCAGGATTCTATGAGAACCCCTGAAAAAAAGACCAGAAGAGTGTTTAGAAATTCGAAGTTCATGCTTTTTCCTCCACATGTTCAAGGCACATTTCAATTAGCGTGCGGACATGCTCGTCTGCAATATAATAAATCGTAAATTTTCCCTCCCTTCTGACCCGAACGAGGTCAAGCTGCCTTAGGGTGCGAAGCCCATGAGAAACTGCAGATTGAGTGACACTAAGCGCCTGTTCAAGTTCACAGACGCACATCTCTTTTTGCTTTAGTAAAAAAAGGATCTTAAGGCGTGTATCGGACTGGAGCGCCTGAAACACCGCAGCCATCCGCGTGACACTTTCGGGGCCCGGAACATTTTCTAACAGTTTTTCCAGTTGCTTTGAATCCACTCTTTCACATTTCTCTTGCATGAACATATGAACAGTTGTTCATATATTAATATCTTTTTAAGAACTGCGCTATCTAAGAAAATTGTCAGAACCTCGGTTGTATCTTAAAATTTTTCTTTATACTGTATTTAAAGAACCAAAATGAAGGTGATAATAAGTGCAAGGATAAAAAGAGCTTCCCAGTCACTTTTCTGCATGGAAAGTTCGTGTATCGAGGTCCTTTTGCTTCCCTGATAACCTCTGCTCTCCATTGCGAGGGCCAGTTCTTCAGCGTCCCTGATTACACCTCTTAGCAAAGGAATTGCAAGAGCAGGGATTGAACGGAGAGGATTTTTTACGAAATCCATTCCTCTTGCTTTCTGAGCTGCTTTTGTCCGCTCTACTCTCTCGAACAGAAGGGGAAGAAACGCTATAGAGATGTTCATCATCGTAGCAAGTTCAAAAGAGCTGATTCCCAACCAGCGCAATGGTAAAGGCCTTAGCATCCTTTCTATGCCGCAGGTAATTGCCGATGGGTCAGTACTGGCTGTCAGGAGGGCTCCAAAAAGCAAAAGTAGTATAAATCGGGCAGCAAGTTTGAGCCCTTTTTCCATCCCTTCCAGACTTGGCTGCAGAATCCAGTACGAAGCAAGGGTTTTTCCATCGGTAAAAAATAGCTGTGTGAGAAAAATAAAAAATATAAACAGCATCATCGGCCTTACTGCCCTGAAAAACACTTTCATTGGCAGTCCTGAGAGTAAAGCAAGGACAAAGAAAAAAGCGAAAAGAGCCCCTATTCCTGCAAAATTCCCGATTTTGAACGTCAGAATTCCAAGCAGCATCACGGCTGCAATTTTTGTCCTGGGGTCAAGCCTGTGGAGAATGGAAGCCCCCGGCACGTAACTAAAAACAGGTTCCTGCATATTTCCTTCGACTTTCTCCTTATAAATTATCTTTCAGGAATTTTCCGAAGCTTCCCGTTTTAGTGAATTCCTTTTTTAGTGAATTCCTTTTTTAGTGAATTCCTTTTTTAGTGAATTCCTTTTTTAGTGAATTACAGTTTTAGTTCCCATTATTTTCTGTTTCATGGGTCGATTTTAATCTCAGAACCTCTTTAAGAGCGTCTTCAACCGTGAAGACTGCAGTGTCTACTGGCAGTCCTCTTGCTCTGAGTTCTTTCATCATGGAAGCTATAGGCGGGAGAGGCTCGAATCCTTTTTCGAGGTAGCTTTCCCGGCTTCCCTGAAAAATTATTCTTCCTTCCCTTATGAGCACTATTCTTTCCAGCAAGGGAAAGAACCCTTTAAGATTATGGGTTACAGTTATGATCGCAGTACCATTCTCTTTAACTCTTTTAAGTGTCTCAAGAATGTCCTTTTTCCCGGCCGGGTCAAGCCCTGTTATTGGTTCGTCCAGTACAAGATAGTCCGGCCTGAGGGCAAGGGCGCTTGCAAGAGCAACTCTTTGCATTTCTCCTCCACTCAGGCTGAAAGGGTCTCGAGAAAGCTCACTCTGGTCAAGAGCGACAGCTTCAATTGCCTCATATACCATTTCCTCGGTTTCTTTTTTCGAGTACCCAAAGTTCAGGGGCCCGAAAGCTATTTCCTCATATACGGTCTTACAAAAGAGCTGGTCAGCAGTCTGCTGAAAAACCATTCCTATCCTGCGTTTCGTCTCTCTTAAAGAAGGATCAAGCCCATCCACGCGAATGGTTCCTGTTTCTGGTTTTAAAATCCCGTTGAAAAGTTTTGTTAGAGTCGATTTCCCTGCACCTTTTTCTCCCAGTATTCCCACAAACTCTCCTTTCTCTATCTTCAGGTTGATATCTCTCAATGCGAGAGTTTCGAGAGGAGTCTTTCTGGAGTAGGAAAAACTTACGTTTTCAAGAATAATCGGCATATTTCCTCTGCAAAGCTCTGGGGAGAAGAGGTTTTTTCCCAGGGAATTATTATTCCGTGCATTTTCAAGTTCTCAGCCAGCTCAATCAAAGAAGGTAGGGAAAGCCCAAATGTCTGGAGGGAAACATCGGAAAAAATGCTTTCTGGCTCGCCTTCAAGCCTTATTTTCCCTTTTTCCATGACAATGACTCTGTCTGCGTCATGAAGTTCTTCGAGATTGTGAGTGATATATACAATGGTTTTTCCTTTCCTGTGCAGTTTTTTTATGATTTCCAGAACAGCTATTCCGGATTCAGGGTCAAGCATGGAAGTTACCTCATCAACGATAAGGCATTCAGGATTCATTGCAAGAATTCCTGCCAGAGCTACACACTGTCCCTGTCCTCCACTCAGGGCTTTCGGAGAACGGTGCCTGTACTTCTCAAGCCCGGTTTCGGCAAGCGCCATCTCCACACACTTTCTAATTTCCACAGGTGGAAGGCAGAGATTCTCTGGGCCGAAAGCCAGGTCGTCTTCAACTGTCCTACCCACAAATTGAGTCTCAGGATTCTGGAAAACGATACCTGCGAGTTTCCTGATTCCTGGAAGATTTGAGGGGTCACGGGTGTCCATTCCTCTTATCATCACTCTGCCAGCCTGAGGTTTCAGGAGTCCACTGAGTTGAAGGGCAAGTGTGGATTTGCCGCTTCCGTTTTTCCCTATTACCCCTATGAATTCCCCTTTTTTTATAACCAGGTTTATATTCTCAAGCGCTGGGGTACCATCAGGATAACTGTAACTCACTTTTTCAAGCCTGATCATGTTTACTCTAAATTTTTATTGTCTCATTTCAAATTTATTATAAATTATTATAACTTGTACTGAAAATTTGAGTTTCGCCTTTATTTTCTGCTGATCTACAAAAAATTAAATGGAAGTAGCTTTAGAGCTTGTAGGTTGAAGCAATATATGCGGCAACTCCAGTTTTTACAATTTCTCCAGGCAGAAAAGGAATGACACCAAGAGCAAGGGATGTTCCAGGTCCCATGTCAGCTACAAACATCAATTGAATAAATCCGCATGCATAGAGAATCAGGACTCCTGCACTCATATTAAGGGCATTGATAAAGAGACCGGATTTATCAGCCTTTTCGGAAAGCTTTCCTATAGCATATGCCGCCAGAATGAAGCCAGTTATGTATCCGCCTGTGGGCCCAAAAAGCACTCCCATTCCAGAACTGCCTCCTGCAAACACAGGAAGCCCTGCTATGCCGAGAAGGGTATACACTATCATGCTCAAGCCTCCCCATTTGCTTTTCAACATGCTTCCTGCAAGCAGGACAAAGAATACCTGCAGTGTAACGGGGACAGGAGAGAAAGGTATAGGAATCTGTATATAAGCCCCTACGGCGGTCAGGGCTGCAAAAAGAGATGCGAAAACCATCATCCTTAGTTCAGGAGTCCGGTTGAAGTAAGGCTCTTTGTTTTTTATGTACACATTTTTTCCTCGTATCAATTTTACTCAGTTATTCTCATTTTTTCGCCTTTTTTAAGCCTGTCAGTTTTTTACGTCCTTGAATTGGCAGGCAGGAAAATCCAGTGTAAGTTTAAGATTGTAATATGTTTTAAAGCTGTAATATTTGATATAGAAACTGAAGACTCGAATAACCTTGTCAGCTTTATAATGATAACTTATGATGGTTAATTCCAGTCCTGAAAGCTGTATAGCAACTGAAAATTTAAAGTATTGTTAACCATTTTTGAGTTAAAGGTTTACATTAGATTTAAAACTTTCCTGATACCACAGTTCTTATTTTCCAGGCATACATTTCTTCTATTCGGAGCGATAATTTGATATACATCTTATACCGGTATTATGGATCACCTGAAATGCAAATTCAGCAGGTAGTTGTAAGATTGCATTTTTCGGAAAGTGTTTCATGGGCGTGTGGCCTAGCCAGGATATGGCGGCAGCCTCCTAAGCTGTAAATCGGGGGTTCAAATCCCTTCGCGCCCGCTAATTTCCTTTAATCTGTATTTTTCTTGTCCCGTATTCCATTAACCTGTTTATCTCAGTTTTCTAAGAAACGAAACTCTATTTTCTAACTCCAGGGTTTTCATTCTAAGGCGCTATGGACATTCTGCCTGCTCAGAAGAACCAGATATTTCTGAACACTACCGCCTATGTAAATATTCGTGCAAACAATGGAAAATTTCTTATCTGGAAAGTAAGTATTCCATAGAAGTATACAATACATTTTTATTGATCATATCCCAGTGCATTCTATTTTATTCGAAAAGAAAATGCTAACCCAGAGGAAACACGAATTGATCAGGAAAGCCAGAGTAAATGACGTAGTTGTAATGAAACAAATCATCAATACCTATTCGAAGGAAGAGCTAATGCTCGCCCGTTCGCTGAGTGAGATGTACGAGAACATCAGGGATTATTACGTCTGTGAGATTGATGGAGAAGTTGTGGGCTGTTGTGCCCTGCATGTAGTGTGGGAAGACCTTGCAGAGATACTTGCCCTTGCCGTGAACCCGGTATGTGCAAGAAAGGGAATAGGTACAAAGCTTGTCACGTCTTGTCTTGAGGACGCTAAACACCTTGGCATGAAGGAAGTTTTTGCACTTACTTATGTGCCTGGCTTTTTCGAGACTCTGGACTTTAAGGTTGTGGACAAAAACACCCTTCCCAGAAAAATCTGGTCCGGCTGTTTGAGGTGCCCCAAGTTTCCGGATTGTAACGAAGTTGCTGTTCTGAAGTCGATTCATTCCTGAATTGCTTTTAAAATTCTTCTCTGATATCCTGTTTTTTATTTTTTTGAATTTAAGGCTTTAAATTCAAAACTATAGGAGTTCAATTTTCAGGATTTAAAATTAATATAAATAGCTAAAGATCAAAAATTATTTATTCAGGCAGTTACGTTTTTAGGCTATCCTAATTATCGGATATGGAGTCAGGCATATGCTGGCGGGATGATGTAATGCATATAGAGCGATTTGAAGAATATCTTGAAACTATTCTCTACCTCATTAGAAAAAATCAGAGCCCTGCAAAGACTAAACAGATTTCTGAAGAACTCAACGTATCTCCGCCAAGCGTGACGGAAATGATAAAAAAGTTACATTCTTCGGGACTTGTAGAGTATACACCTTATCAGGGAGTTGAATTAACAAAAAGAGGAACTGATCAGGCTATCAAGATCAAAAGAAAACACCAGGTACTTGAAACTTTCCTTGTTGATGTCCTTGATTTCGATAGGAAGGAAGCGCATAAAGAAGCCTGTGAACTTGAGCATGCGGTCTCAGATGCCGTACTTGAAAAGATCTACGAATTTCTGGGATGCCCCGAGTATTGCCCTGACGGGAACCCGATCAATATTGATAAAAATAATATCGGTCAAGAGGAAAAATTTGTCCCGCTTGATGAGATGGAAGAAGGAAGTTCAGGCAGAGTTGCCCGGGTGACCCTTCCAAGAGAAATGAAAGAGCGCCTGCTCTCTCTTGGCATTCTTATGGGAGAAGATATTGAAGTCAGGCGAAAGCAAAGGCAGGGCTGTATCTCGGTTATAGCGGTAGGGTCGGAAATTGCTCTCGGAAGGGATATTGCAAAGAAAATTTTCATAGCTCCGAAGGGCAGAAACGTGTAAAAAATAAAGAGAAGGCATATAACTGGCATGGAGTAAAATAACCGGAGATGTGATAGGAATTTCCAGTTCATGCTGTACTTCCGGAAGTGGAAGTCAGAGCAAAAGTCCCTATGATTTGACAATAGCTTTCATAGGCAACCCAAGCGTTGGAAAAAGCGTCTTTTTCAGCAGGCTTACGGGGGTAGGGGTTGAGGTCTCAAATTATCCTGGCACAACAGTTGCACTTAAAAAAGGAATTGTAAAAGCCCGGGGCAAAACTATTGAAATAGTTGACCTGCCAGGCATTTATTCCCTTGGAGTCACAAACGAAGATGAGAAAGTAACCAAGCAATTTCTGATTGAGGACCGACCCGATATTATTATCAATGTCGTTGACGCGAG
This sequence comes from Methanosarcina sp. Kolksee, assembly GCF_000969945.1. NCBI lineage: Archaea > Methanobacteriati > Methanobacteriota > Methanomicrobia > Methanosarcinales > Methanosarcinaceae > Methanosarcina > Methanosarcina sp. Kolksee. Next base: position 3,681,161 of record NZ_CP009524.1, on the reverse strand, counting down.
CAGGCTCGAAAGGAATCTGTACCTGACCCTGCAGCTTCTGGAACTCGATATCCCTATGGTTGTTGCGTTAAATCAGGTAGATCTGGCTGCAGACCTCGGGATTCTCGTTGATACAGACGAACTCTCCGAACTGCTTGGCCTGCCTGTAGTACCAACGGTTGCGACCTGGGGAGTAGGGCTTGATGAAGTAATGCTTGTAGCCCTTGACGAACAGAATAAGGCTCAGGAGCACCATCAGGTAAGATATAGTCAGTGGGTCCAGCAGGCTCTTTCTAGCCTTGACTATACCTTTCCCAATATATCTCCAATCGTAAAAATGGCAGCTCTGCTAAACGATGCCGAGTTTGTAGAACTCTGCTGTATGCCACCAGAGGCTAATGCCTTGCTCTCTTCTGCCAGGCGGTTAAGACAGAACCTGGAGATAGAGCAGGGGATTTCGGTACCTGATACTGTTGCAAGAGATCTCTATGGGGAAGCAGGATATATTGTGGACAGCGTGGTTTCAAGGTTTGAACCTAAAAAAAATATAAGGGAAAGAATAGATGCTATCCTTACATCCCCTAATTTCGGGATTGCAGTGCTCATATCTGCCCTGCTCATCACTTTCCTTCTTGTTTTCCGGGTAGGAGGGTTCCTTGAGACCTGGATTGTAAATGAAATCTTTGAGCCTCATGTGATTCTTCCTGCCGAAGCCGCAACTTCTGGCATGCCGCCTGTCCTGAAAAACCTGATAGTTTATTCTCTTCGAGGAGTAGAGGCCGGATTTGCAATCGCGATTCCATATATTGCAGTCTTTTATGCCATTCTTTCAATATTTGAGGATTCGGGTTATCTTACCAGGGCAGCTTTTCTGCTTGACAATCTTACTCATAAGCTTGGGCTTCACGGAAGAGCCGTGATTCCGCTGGTTCTTGGCTTTGGCTGCAACGTCCCTGCAATTATGGCAGTGCATTCCCTTGGCACACGGCGGGAAAAGAGGATAGCTTCCCTTCTTATATCTCTAATTCCCTGCTCAGCGCGAACCGTCATAATCCTGGGGCTTGTTGGAACTTTCGTAGGTTTCTGGCCTGCGGTTTCAATCTATATTCTGGAGATTATCATTATTACCGGGATGGGATTAATTCTGGGAAAAAGTCTGCCAGGCCAGAGAAGTGGCTTTATCATGGAAATGACTCCTCTCAGAAAACCGGGGCTGAAATCCACTCTCAGGAAGACGTGGATGAAAAGCCGAGAATTTCTATATATAGCTTTTCCGCTTTTGCTCGTTGGAAGCGCTTTTCTGGGGATTGCCGATGCTCTGGGCCTTCTTTCAATCTTCCAGGACTTTGTAGAGCCGATATCCGTAGGCCTGCTGGGCCTTCCGGCATTTGCGGCGACTGCCCTGGTTTTTGGGATTCTCCGAAAAGAAATGGCGCTTCAGATTCTTGCCGTACTTGCAGGTACAGCCAATTTTGCAGCTGTAATGACACCTGTCCAGATGTACCAATTTGCTGTAATCACGACAATCTATATGCCGTGTGTAGCGACGATTGCAGTACTGAAGCACGAACTTGGAGCAAAGGATACGGCTTTAATAGTTATTTTCACTATACTGCTGGCTCTTGGAGTGGGCATCTTGATTAGGATTTTTGGGCCTTCTTTTCTTTGACTTCTTTTTTCCGTTTTTATATGACGAAGCGTAAAATCCCTGAGTTTAGTCCTGGGGTAGTTCACATTCTGTTGCAGATTTTCTTGCCCTGGCTTTCCTCAAAATAATTATCTTTCTCTACAGTCTATGTGGTTTATTTGGAAGGTAAGTTTCTCTAATCGGGCACAACATTTATATATTTGCAAGTGTGTCTTTTCTTTTTAAAATATTCTACCTTTACCGCAAATTATTAATATTTGGTACATAGTGTTATTCCCGATGACCCGAATTACCACTCACTTACACAAAAACGTGTTGAGTGTTATTATGGATATAATTGAAATGGATCATTTCCGCGAGCCTGAACTTGATGAGGTTCAATTTTTCCTTGAAAGTACCGGAACTCACGGTTCCGTTGTTAATGAAACTGCTGCGGAAATGGACTGTACCTCTTCCAAAATCCAATCAAGGGAGAATGTACTGGTCGACTTTGAGGGCTCCTTTTCATCCATGAACTAACACTTTTCCCCTAAAATTTATTACCCCTTCTTGAAATCCAACTCTTTAACTCCTTGTATTTTAAAGTTAAGCTTGGGTTTCATTCCTCTATTTTGTATATTATGAGCATTTTTCTCTCTGGGCTTCCCTGTGAATCTACGCGAAGTTTAAACATCATTCTTGCTCGATTTGTTAAGGGATGCAAGATTTGCGCAGGTATCTCCTATTTATTGTTTTTTATTATAGACATATCGAAAAATATTTATCCTAATTTTCATCCAAATTGTTCCTCTTTGTTTCCGAATCTTTTTTGGACTCTTTGTTGTTTTGTGTGGATATCCTCATAATATCACCATAAACCAATGCGGTCTTGAATTGAAAATCATTTTATCCATAAGGAATGACTAAGAGCCCTTTTTTGTTCCCTGATTCTCTTTGAATCCTTTTCTGTTATTTCCTTAAAAGGCCATTTTTCAATTCTGAAAACTTTTTATCCTTATTTTCCTGCCTTTTCAGCCCATTTATGGAGTATTTCAAAAAAGATTAAATAAAAAGATTTTTGTTCCTCTTTATTAAAAGTATTATATAAGGCCAGAAAAACTAGACTCTGGTCCAAAATCTAGTGATTTTTGTATTTTTCGATTGAAATCATGAACTTGCAGGAAGAATTCGTTCTTCAATCAAACTCAATATTTGATATCGAAAGACTTCCATCGAGAGGACGTATTTAATGGATTATAACCAATTATAAAATCTAGTGATTTTCAATTTCACGTTTATCACTGGATTTTGGTACTGAGTCGAAAAACTATCGATTACCATATATATTTAAAGTAAGATTACATGTACTTTGTACATATTATTTAAATTCCTATGATCTAATCAATTTAATTATTGTTGTGCTGACTGCCTTGTCACTAGAAAATTCCAGGCTGTCAGGAAATCGGAACCCGAATTTGTCATAAGAGGTACTTTTATGAGAACTGGACAGAGGGACGTGCATAATACACCGCTTAAAAGGCGACTATCGATAACCTATGAGGAGCTCGAGACTCTCAAGAAATCGATTAAGGTTTCGGTTCTCAATGAACTGCGGGCCGAAATGGAAAACGTTTCCGATCAGGATTCCATCAAGGATCTTGTCCTCTCCGAAATCAGGACAGAGCTCATGGGAATCCCTAACCCTGCTCTACTCAAAGCTTCCATCCTGAATGAATTAAGAACAGAATTGAAAGCATCAGGGGAAAATGACTCGGAAGCAGCTGACCGGAAGTTGAGGGAATTTTCAGGCATTCAGGATGGGCTTGTCCGCGAATTGCTTGACCAGAAAATGCTTATAAAGAAACTGGAAACACAGATTGGAGATCTCGCTAAACAACTGGAAGATGCAAAAAAGACTGCTCCTGTTGCTCCACCTTCTGTAGTGCCGTCTTCTGTAGTGCCATCTTCTGTAGTGCCGTCTTCTGTAGTGCCATCTTCTGTAGTGCCATCTTCTATTACTCTGACTCTTCCTGAAGACCCTCTAGACCTTCCGCCTCTTTCCAGAAAAACCAAACCGAAACCTGAGCTCAGAATAGAAAAACCGGCATACAGACTGGGCCAATTCAAGGAAGCTCCTGCCCCCTTACCAGGTACAGGCGCAAAGGTTCAGCTAAAGCTCAGGGAGGTTGAGCCGGCAGATCTTGATAGAGAAGAAGCCGAAACGAAGTGCGAATATATTATTGCAGAAAGTGGCGATAAAAGAGGGCTTAGAGGCATTGTTAGGCAGGGGTCGTCGGTTAGAGAACCTGCCAGACAACAACCGTCGATTAGAGAACCTGTCAGGCAACAACCGCCGATTAGAACACAGTTCAGGCAGCAACCTCCAGGATCGTCGTTACCTGAAAGGCAGCCTTCTGCTGTTAAAACGGAACCTGTGGAAAAACCCGCTGATGAATATAAATGTGAGTATATAATCGCCGAGAGATCTTCGAAAAAGCACTTCATAGAAGAGTCAGTGGATGTGCGGGAAAATGAAGATGCCGAGGTTATCACATGTAGCCGGAAAGATTCTCGGGCGAAATAAAGCTTAAAAAGACAGAAACTTTCTCAAAAACGTAAGATTACAGAGGCATTCTGTGTATATAAAAGAGATTGAATTTGTTAATTTTAAGTCTTTCGGAAAAAAAGTAAAGATTCCCTTTTATAATGACTTTACTACAATTTCGGGTCCGAATGGGAGTGGGAAGTCTAACATAATAGACGGGATTCTTTTTGCACTTGGGCTCACAAGTTCAAGGACTCTTCGCGCTGAAAAACTTACCGATCTGATTTACAATGGCGATGCGTCAAAAAAGCCTGATTTTGCTCAGGTTACGATCCGTTTTGACAACTCTGACCATAAGTTACCTCTAGAGCTTGACGAGGTTGAAGTCTCAAGAAAGGTTCGACGGACAAAAAGCGGGTATTACAGCTATTTTTATTTCAATGGAAAAGCCGTAAGTCTTGGAGAAATCCATTCCCAGCTTGCAAAAGCCGGGATAACGCCTGAAGGTTACAATGTGGTTATGCAGGGAGATGTAACGCAGATAATCTCCATGACCTCTGTAGAAAGAAGAAAGATTATAGACGAAATCGCAGGGGTCGCAGAATTTGATGAACGCAAGCAAAAGGCTCTTGGTGAACTGGAAGTCGTAAGACAGCAAATCGAGCGCGTAGATATCATCCTTGAAGAGGTACGCACCCAGCTAGGAAAACTGGCAGGAGAACGTGACCAGGCCTTAAAATATCAGGCGCTCAAAGCTGAAAAAGTCAAATTCGAAGGCTATCTTCTCCTTTCCAAACTCAAGGACGCAAGGGCTGAACTGCAGAATGTGGATAAGGAACTCACAGGTAAAGACGAGCATCTTGAAAAAGTCCAGCTTGTCCTCAACGAGAGAACGCAGGAACTTCAGGCGCTTGAAGAAACTCTGGAAGAGCTTTCGGTTGAAATCCGAAAAAAAGGAGAGGATGAACAGCTTCAGGTTAAGAGGGAGATCGAAGAGACAAAGGGAGAAATTTCTCGCTGCGTAGATAGTATCGAGCTTTCGGAATCCGAACTTGAGGAAGCTGATTCACGGCGCAGGAAATCCTTTGTAGAGATCGATTCCACCAAAGGCAAGGTCAGGGAACTCGATGAAAAAATTGAAGCCGAAAACCTGAGAAAAGAAAGCATTTCTTCAGAGCTTTCCGAGCGCAAAACCGAGCGCATGCTGCTTCAGAGCAGGATTGCGGATGTGGACTCAAAATTTGCTGCTACACGGGATGAGCTCATGGCTGCCAGGAAGAAGCTTGAGGATGTAAAAAACGAGAAAAACGAGTTAATCCGAACCGAAGACCGGCTCCTTGATACTCTCCGGAGAAAATCTTTAGAACTCCGGGAGATAGAAAACCAGATCAGAGACGCTGAAGCCGCAGTTGCTACTTCTGATAGTGACACGCTTTCTGTTAAGTACGAAATTGAAAAGCTTTCCGAAAACCTGGAGTCTCTTATCCGGGACCGTGATGATATCGAAAGCAGCCATTTCAGGATAAAAGAAGATATAAGGAAACTTGAGAACAAACTTCACGGCCTCCAGCAGGAATACACAATCACGGAGGCAAGAGTGCGAGCATCGGAACAGGGCGGAGGCTATTCCAGGGCCGTGGAGATGGTAATAGGGGCTGCAAGGCAGGAGGACCTTTTCGGAATTCATGGGACCATTGCCCAGCTTGGGAGAGTGGACAGACAATACTCAACAGCTCTGGAGGTTGCTGCAGGAAACCGGATGCAAGCGATTGTTGTTGACACGGACGCCGATGCTGCCGAAGCAATCGAGTACCTGAAGCGGAGAAAAGGAGGTAGAGCAACCTTCCTTCCTCTCAACAAACTGAGAGAGCCCAGGCGGCTTGAAAATCTAAGTTACGAAAACGGGGTAATAGGATACGCAATTGACCTTATTCAATTTGATTCCGGTTTTGAGTCTGCTTTCTGGTACGTTTTTCAGGATACTCTTGTTATGGAAAGCCTTGAAAGTGCCCGCCGCCTCATGGGAAAGGCAAGAATGGTAACCCTTGAAGGCGAACTTCTGGAAAAGAACGGAGCAATGGTAGGAGGGTCAATATCCTCTAAATCGGGCACTTCTTTTGCAGCTGCAGAAAAAGACAAACTGGTTGAACTTGCAGAGGAGATCAAATCCCTGGATGCAAGCCGGAATGCAGCAATAAGCAAGCAGGACAGCATTGAAAGCCACCTTTTCGAGCTGAGCAGGAAAATTCGGGACTGTGAAGCTACGATCTCACGAAAAGAGAACCAGCTTGATGAAATCGCAGGCAGGGAAGCAAAACTTGCTGAACTTCTTGAATCAAAGCAGGCCGACCTTAAAGCAATTGAGGAGTCCAGAACCGAACTTGGGACTGAAATGGATAGGGTAACTGCGGAAAAAGCTGATAAAGAAAAAGCCGTATCCGAACTTGAGGGGCAGATCTCGGGACTTGAAGCAAAACTTGCGGATTCTCCTCTGCCTGAAATAAATAAAAAAATAGAATTCATTGACGAGGAACTCCGCAGGCTGGATGGTCGGATCCGGGATACTGAAGCCACATTAAATGCCCTGCAGCTTGAAAAAGAGTATGCTGAACAGAAAATTAACGAAGCAAAGGAACTTATAAAGGAACTTGAGGAAAAGAAAGCTTCAAGAATAGAAAAAGTTAACTCTTTGAAGATAAAAATAAAGGAACTTGAGGAAAAACTTGAGGAGAAGAAAGCCAGGGAGGTCAAGCTTTCGGATGAACTGATAGGGCTTCAGCAGGAACGGGAAAAGGTTCAGACCGAACATAATGCGGTCAAGCGCAGGGTAAGTACTGCCGCAACTACGCTTGAAAAGGCGAAGCAGCAGGTACTTACGCTCACAGCTACCAAAAACGCGCTTTTAGATCAGGAAAAGCAGTTTGTCGAAGAAATCCTGAAAAGAGGCATAGAAGAAACTGATGAAGTTCCTAATTACGAAACCGTTTACATGCGGATTCAGGCAATTGATGAAGCGCTCAGAAGGCTCGAACCCGTAAACATGCGGGCAATTGACGAGTACAATGAGGTAGAACTAAGGCTTTCGGATTTGCAGGGAAAGCGAGACACTCTCTTTACCGAGAGAGAACAGCTCCTTGAGCGCATTGATCAGTATGAGCAGTTAAAACGGGATGCCTTTATGGAAGCCTATACAAGCATTAATGCCAACTTCAAGGAGATTTTCCATGAGCTTTCCGAAGGGGTGGGTGAACTCTTGCTTGATGAGCCTGATGACCCTTTTGCAGGAGGAATGACACTTCGGGCGCAGCCCAAAGAGAAAACTCTCCAGAGGATCGAGGCAATGTCCGGAGGAGAAAAAAGCCTTACCGCACTTGCGTTCATTTTCGCGATTCAGCAATACCGTCCTGCTCCCTTCTATGCTTTTGATGAAATTGATATGTTCCTTGACGGCTGGAATGTGGAAAGGGTTTCAAGGCGCGTTAAAACCTCAGGATCAAAAGTCCAGTTTATTGTTGTTTCCTTAAGAAAACCTATGATTCAGGCCGCATCCAGGACAATTGGGGTTACAATGCAGGAAAATAACCTTACCAGCATTACCGGGGTGAGACTTAATGGCTGAACTTACGGATAACGAGGGGGCAGCGCTTGAAGTTCCGCTTCTTCAAGCTAGTACGATTTCTGAATCCGGGGAAAACAACTCTTTTTTTGTGAAATCCAAAATTTATGGGCTGCCAGGTACTCTTTCATGCCTTGGAATTGATTGGAATCTGCTTGATATTTCGGAGTTTGAAACTTCCGAACCTCTGGGTATACTGGTTGAACTTGCGCGGGTAGGAAAAATTGATCCCTGGGATATTGACATAGTACAGCTTACTGACGGTTTCCTGAGAAAGGTGGAAGAGCTAAAGCAGATGGACCTTAGAATTTCTTCAAGGACGCTTCTTTATTCTGCTATACTCCTGCGTATGAAATCTTCGGGAATCCTTGATGTGGAAGAGGAAGAAGTTGATACCTTTGATTCGGATTTTCCTGATGATCCTGATTTCCCTGAGCCTGCAGAGTTTCCTATACCAAAGCTTCCAGTTCGTCGTGTATCCACAAGGCCGGTAACACTCAATGAACTGATTCTTGAACTCAAGAAAGCCGAAAAACACCTCTCAAGAAAAAATGAAAAAAAAGCCAGCCAGGTTTCAGAAGAATCCGATCCTCGCCCCAAGCTTACTACCGGAGATGTCCTGGGCATTGCACATGACGAAGCCATTGGCTCGCGGTTGTCTCTTATGTGGAAAAGGCTTGCCGAACTGTTTAATAAGCAATCCGTAGTGGTTTTTTCGAGTATACTGGAAAAAAGCGAAGATAAAATTATGGATTATCTTTCTCTTCTTTTTCTTGCTTCAAGCAGGAAGATCTGGCTTTTCCAGAATGAACTTTTCGAAGAATTATACATCTATCCTGGAGAAGAATCCGGCTTTTCCACCGAGGCAAATCCGTCCCTTTTCCATGAGATGTTAATTAAATCAAAACCCGAACTTTCAAAACCTGGTATTAAAGGTTCTTCAGGACCGGACTCACCAGGGGAGATTTCTCAGCATGAAAATCCGGTTAAGAGCCTTAGTTAATGCACATTGATATTTACTTTTGTACTCTGAAATTACGCTTGTACTTTGAAATTACCCTTGTACTTTGAAATTTGTTTCATGAAACTAAATTTATAAAGAAAAAAATGAACATCTTTTAAATTTTGAGAAGTTACTTTAGAATACTTCATTCGGTTTAATTTTCAGAATTTCTAGCTATTCATTATGTTTTTTTCTTTGAATTGATGCCAAAACCAATTTGATTCTCCTCAATAAAATTTTAAGGATTATATCAAAACCATTTTTCAGGATCAGAAACTTTAATGGTTGTTCATAACGCCAATTCACAGAAACAACTTTTGTTTCTTGGTCAGCTCAACATTAATCTGCTGACTCACAGATTGAGCAGGCACTTTCATAGGTGCTACTGAAGATATAGATCCGCACTTTCGGCAGTAGTAAAACTCATTTGAGCCAAGTACCTGCTTTTTGAGAAGTGTACCACAACGGGCACACTCTAAAGAGAATTTAAACATACTATTGTCACCCCAAAGAAAGTTCAAAAATATTACTCCAGGATTATTAGTGGTTCCAGCCTTGCAGTATCTTTTCTTGTCCAGTATCCACACACAGAGCAGTACTGAAAATCCCTGAATGTATCATTTTCAAGCTTGGAGTTACACTTTGGGCATTTTTTCAATAACATTTAGTAATCTCCTGTTTTTTGGGAGGTAGAGTTTGGTTTGAAGTGAATTTTGGTTTGAAGGTGTGTTTTGGTTTGAAGGTGTGTTTTGGTTTTTGATTTGGTTTGAGGTGTTCTTTGATTTGGTTTGAAGGTGTTTTTGATTTGGTTTGAGGTGTTCTTTGATTTGGTTTGAAGGTGTTTTTGATTTGGTTTGAAGGTGTTTTTGATTTGGTTTGAAGGTGTTTTTGATTTGGTTTGAAGGTGTTTTTGATTTGGTTTGAAGGTGTTTTTGATTTGGTTTGAAGGTGTTTTTGATTTGGTTTGAAGGTGTTTTTGATTTGGTTTGAAGGTGTTTTTTGTTTGGTTTGAAGGTGTTTTTGATTTGGTTTGAAAGATATGTTTTGGTTAAGTATTCGTTTTTCCATACGTCTGGAAAAAAGATGGAAAGGTGCATTTTAATATAATCCTTTTTTAACTTCCCGTCTCTTTTCCTTGTTAATTTCCCATCTCACTTTAATCAAGCTTTAAATCCAAAGCTTAAGCTTCGGTGCTGTTATCGGTACAGTTTTCAGGCATTCTTCCGGGGCACATTGGGAAGTTACCTCCGTGCTGCATAGGATTTTGGTCGGGACACATCCCGTGATCCATTCCATGGCCCATTCCCGGCATCCCCTGTGAAGAGGACATGATCTCTTTAAGGTCTTCAAGAGATTCAGCTGCGTTGATATTGTCCATTAGAGTGGTGAGGTCCGTGATTTGGTTGTTGAGTTCTGTGACATTCTCACCGCTATCATCGGTTATGTTTTCACTCTCGCTCACTTTAGCTTGAATGTGTTCAATTTGTTTTTCAATTGAGTCAACAGCTTGAGTCTTCATATGAGTTAATACAACTTCTTGCAGTTCTGTTGCACTTGAAGCTGCACTCACATTAGTGGATAAATCTTCAAGATCAGTTATCTGCTCATTTACCATCTCAGTCCTGTTTTCATCAGTAGTGTTTTCCAGCTGCTTGTTAAGCATCTCAGTCATATTCCCGATTGAACTGACAATTTCGGTCTGGACATCAGTGTAATTGTCATCAGTTACGTTTGCGACCTGATCAAGATTAAATAATCCAGGCATTCCACAGGGTCCCTGAGTCATTCCCCCCGGTCCTCCGTGCTTCCCATCCGGTCCACATCCGTTTCCTTGTGCCTGATTGAGCAGAACTTCCTGAAGCTCGGTGGCATTGGATGTTTCACTTACATTAGTATAGAAACTTTGAAGGTTAGCAATTTGTTCACTGATAGAATCAAGTATATCGGCCTGAACGTCGGTGAAATTTTCTTCAGTTATGTTTTGTGCAGGAACAAATTTTGGACTGTTTTCTGCAGCATAGGCTCCTGAAGGGAGAATACATAACACCATTAGTACCGTTGCAAAACGGGAAATTGATTTTAATGATTTTGTCATCTTCATATTCTCATCCATTCTTGACTTATTCATGTTCCATTTTTCTTGCAGGCTATCAACCTGCTGACAGCTTTGAAATTAGCTGGCTTAAATATAAGCTTACTTCTCACGATAAAGAGATTAAAGAGAATCATTTTTAGAAAGAAGCTTTATTGTCTCTTTGAATTCAAATTAAACCTTAAAAAACAAAATTAATACTTATCGGAGTTCCTAAATACCGTACATAAAATTCAGGTCAGTGTTAACTTATTTTAAATGTTTTCCGGCGAGTGAATATATTCTAAAGCATAAATATTTTAAAATACAGATAGACTCAGTTTCATAATTTAGTGATTTCTCATTTTTTCCGTCCTTAAAACTTCACTTTTCTCTGCTAACTGCTCAAATAAACTGTAATAATCCTTGAGAAATGATTTCTTTGGCAGGAATGCCAAAGAATTATTTTACTCCTTTAATTTTTTCACTGAATTTTTTGACTAAAATCGATACGCTTCGCTACTTAATCCTTAACTCAGCTCTCAAAAATATCTTTTACTAAAGCTTAAATGGAGTAAATAATCTGAACAATTCCAGAAATGACTTTTGTGGTTTCTTGAGCAAATTTAATCTTCTCATTTGAGTAAGTTTAATCTGATTCTCAATTCCTTTATCAGTCCTGAACTGCTTCTTGTTATCCGTTTTTAGACTTTTTGAATAATAGCTTTCAATAGGATTATTTGTCGCTGGCGCTCCTGGAAGATAATGGAACAAAGTAAGATTTAGCCAGTGTTTATTGATCATCCACAATCGTTTTTGAACCAATTCATCATATGTTCTTATATTTTCCATTAATTTATTGAAATTATATTTTGCTTTTTCAAGACTATTAAGTGGAAGATTTTCCTTTTTTCGTCTTCTTTCAAGCTTTAATTCATTTCTATACTTGTAAAATTTCTTTTTTGCTTTTTTACTCCATTCCTGATGTTTTTCTTCTTTATTAACTAGGTTCGGTTCTTTAGATAGAAGTTCTTCCAGAAATTTAATCTCATTCTCTCGATTGTAAAATATATTCAATAACCTGTACTTCAATAGTTCCTGTTCAATTGTTGTATTTTTTGGGAAATCACTAACAATAAGCTTGTTTAAGTGCATCAAACAATATTGATGGACTAACTTATCACCAAAAATTTCCTTTAATATATCAGGGTATCTCTTATCAAAATCCGTAACGATAAACACAGGCTCTGATGCATCCAGATTTTTTCTGTAAAAATCCCTTGATGGTTTCTGAACTCTTATCTTCAAAAAGTTCATCTGCTATCGTTCTTTGAGTTTTTGCATCCAGTAAGGTTAAACGGTATTTCTGACATCTTCCTTCTTTTGGATGTTGTTCGTCATAGTGCACCATATGTATATTTTCTGAAAATGGAACAGTTTTCTGTTCCATTTCTTCGTAGAATGCTCTTAAAATAGTGCTTTTTGATCTTGGATAGATGAAGTCCATTATATCAGAAATTCCATCGTATGAAACGTTATGGTATCTGAGTAACTGGAAGAAATCATTGAATGAATTAAAAAGTAAAGTCTTCAGATCTTCCCAAAAACTATGATCTTCTTCGTGTGTACTACCACAATTTGAGCATTTATATCGACCAATGTTGATTTCTCCAAGACCTTCTTTAGTATGGGGATTATAGCCATTATGAACCATTGGAGTACTACAAATTGAGCAGACTGGAGGAATTTTTCTACGAAAAATTCCTCGTGTAGTATATTCATAATCGTTTCCAAAACAACCAAAAACATCTAAGAGAGCAGGGAGCTCCGAAAAGTTATTAAGAGTAAGGTTTATAGTTACCATTGTTTTTGCCGTAACATCATTACATAATTATAGAATTATAATTTTGTGTAGTGATGTTACACTTACTTTTATCACTAGATTTTGGGACTGAGTCTACAGATAAGTTAAAATATAAATATTTTAAAATAGAAATGTTTTGAAATAGAAATAGTAAGTTTCTTTGGGCAACTCACCCGTGTTAGAAGTATATGAATAGAGAAGTACATGGATAGAGAAGTACGTGGATAGAGAAGTACGTGGATAGAGAAGTACGTGGATAGAGAAGTACGTGGATAGAGAAGTACGTGGATAGAAAATACTCATGCCATACTTTAAACGGAGAATATCCAATCTTTTTATGCAGATAAACTCAGCGTTAATCTCTTTTTATGCAAGCTTCAAACATTAATTGAACATTTTTAACTATTTCTTCCCAGTCATAGTTTTCAGCTTTCCGCAATGCGGCTTCTGAAGCTTTTTTGTTCTTTGAGTTTTTCCCAATTATTTTTGCCACGGCTTTTGCAATCTCCCTCTCCTCAAGCTCCACAATAAACCCATCAATTCCATCTTCAACAAGACCCTGTGCAGCATTATACTTTGCTTTAACCGTCACCACAGGCACTCCACAGGCAAAAGCCTCGATAACCACCATTCCGAATCCTTCCCTGCTTGAAGGCAGCACAAGCACCTTTGAAGCCTTGATTTTCCCGATCAATGCTCCATACTCCTGAAAGCCTGCAAACTCGACATTCTCGCAAACCCCACTTCTCTTTGCGAGTTCCACCAGTGCTGCCCTTTCAGGTCCATCCCCAACAATGCAACACCTGAGATCTGGAAAATCGGCTTTAAGAAGAGCTACAGCTTTAATCAGCAGATCAACGTTTTTTTCTTTTATAAGCCGGCCTGCAAAAATGATATCATAAGCTTTATTTTCAGGGCCAACAGGTAATTCTCCCCAGTTGGACTCAATCCCGAAAATTCTTTTAAGATCGATCCCGTTAGAGATAACCGCGATCTTTTCTCCAGGCACCCCGAGTCCCTCCAGTCTATCCTTTGTCCACTTCGAGACCGCAATATTATTGTCTGATAGCTTCGAGATCGCCTTCTCAACCAGCAATCCAAAAATTCCTGCCCTTCCTAAATATTCATACCAGTAATCATCCCATACCTCGTGCCAGGTAAGTACTAAAGGCGCTTTTTTCAGGATTGAAACCGCTTTTACGGTAAAACAGGAAAAATAGGGAAAGACACTCACATCTATAAGGTCAAAATTTTCTTTCCTGAGCTCAGGGAACAGTTTTGCAGCGAAGATTATTGCCTCGGAAATCGAGCGTCTGCCATTGACATACAGGTTTCGAGCTTTACAGACGCCATGAAGAGTCATGCCTTCATACTCAAAAGTATCTTCTCCTTCCCACCACTTGACTCCGAAAATGTGTACTTCATGTCCACCGGCCGAGAGCCGCTTTCCCAGTTCATGAATGCGCATTTCTGCGCCGCCCTTGACCCATGGATAAACAGCATCGTACACAAAGGCGATTTTCATTGCACCACTTACCAGTCAGTGTCCACTTCAAGGAGCATTACGCTCAGGACAATTGCCGAAAAAATCATCTGAAGGCCAATAAAGGCAAATACCATCGAAATAACTGCATTTTTCACTTCAGAGAGAGAGCCGTATCCTGAGCTGATCCAGGTGTATACTACTTTTAGCCCTAAAAGGAGGCCTGCAATAAGTATAATTGAACCTGCAAACAGTTCTTTTTCAAGAGAATGATAGTTCAGCCATTTTGCAGTGTTTCCCTTATTATTGGGGTACATACCACGGATAAGGCCATATGTTTTCAAATAGCCTCCAGTAGAGAGCGTCTGTCCTCCGAGGATTAGAAGCATGCAGCCCAAAATAAAGGAATGCAGCCGGTTTTCTGCCACATCTCCGGTAAGAAGGAGAGAACCGGTTATAAGGACTCCAAGGACGAAAACCACAGCTCCGGGTAGAAAAAGAAAGGGTAAAGGGCGATATAGCATCATAAACCTTATATGCCGCCAGCCGTCCTGAAAAGAACGAAGTTTGGAGGGAGCACGGCGTGAGTAATAGGTTATGGGGACTTCTTTTATTCTCAATCCACATTTCGCAGCTTCAATTACCATCTCGGATGCAAGTTCCATGCCATGCGTTTTAAGGTTCATTTTCTCAAGGGCTTCTTTTGTGAAAGCTCGCATCCCGCAATGAGCGTCCGAAATTTTCGTCCCGAAAAGAAGATTCAGCATTGCCGTCAGGAAAGGGTTGCCTATATATTGATGCAGCCAGGGCATAGCTCCTTTTTTGATATCGCCTTTCAGCCTGGTACCCATTATGAAATCCGCTTCTCCTGCCATAAGAGGGTCCAGAAACCTATCAAGCTCAAGCAGGTCATAGGTATTGTCAGCATCGGCAATAGCAATATAGTCTCCTTTTGCTTTGGCCAGTCCTTTGAGGTAAGCGTTTCCATAACCTTTTATCGGGCCTATTACCTTTGCACCCATTGAAGCTGCAATCTCCGCAGTCCTGTCTGACGAGTTGTCAGCAATTATTATCTCTCCTTCTATACCATATTTTTCGAATATAGACTGAGCTTTCTCTATGCAAATTCGGATGGTTTCTTCTTCATTCATGGAAGGCATTACGATAGAAAGAGAAGACATGTCCAGCTTATAAAGCATTATAGCCTAATAACTATTTTGATACGTATTATTTCTCAAGAATTTGTAGTCTTCTTTAATTCTCAAAGTATTCTCAACAGAATTAAAAACAAAGCAAGAAATCGGATCAGAAGATCAAGATTACAGGAGTAGGGAAAGAAACTCAATTCTTGCTAACAAGCTATATAAGGCATCAGAAAACTATTTTTAAGAAGGGAACCGGATTTTTCCGGGAATTATCAATCAATTTCATGTACGGTTAAAACGCTCTACTTATATTGGTTTTAAAGGTGATTCGAATGGTTAAGATAAACGTGATATTCCATAGTATTCATGGCCACATTTACAAAATGGCAGAAGCTATAGCTGAAGGAGCGAGAGAAGTCGAAGGAGCTGAAGTGGAGATTTATCAGGTGCCTGAAACCCTGCCTTACGAAGTTCTGGAAAAAATGGGGGCAATCGAAACAAAAAATCTTTTTGCTCATATTCCTGTAGTGACCAGGAGCATGTATGAAGATGTATTCGCGGGAGCAGATGCCCTAATTTTTGGGACACCTACACGTTATGGAAATATGTCAGCTCAGATGCGTACAGTTTTTGACGGCCTTGGAGGACTCTGGAGTAGAGACGCTCTTGTTGGAAAGGTAGGAAGTGTCTTTACTTCAAGTGGAACACAGCATGGAGGTCAGGAATCTACAATCCTCACAACGCATGTTACCCTTCTTCATCTCGGAATGATTATTGTCGGGCTTCCGTATTCCGAAAAACGTCAAAGAAGGATGGATGAAATAACAGGTGGCAGCCCATACGGAGCTTCAACGATTGCAGGAGCGGACGAAAACCGCGAGCCTTCTGAAAATGAACTTGCAATGGCCCGTTATCAGGGAAGATATGTAACTCAGATTGCAAAAAAACTCGCTGGAAAATAAAAGGAACATAAAAATAAATAGATTGGAAAACGTTTTCCTTTTAACTCACATTCCGATTTTTGATACTTTTGTACAATTAAAAATCACAAAAGTATAATTTTTATAGTCATCCATTAACAAAACGACCAAATATCAAGGGATTATTATCTCAAATTGGCAGGGGTTCGAAATGTGCATTTTAAGGATGTTCTCCGCATTTTTAATTTTTTCCACTTATAAATGCTCACCCAAGACTCGGGAATGTCATGCCTCTGTATTCAACTTTACTTTGAGCTGTTATCAGGCATGCCAGAGTGCAGTAAGTTGCTTTTTTCTCAGCCTTTTTAAGGACAAAGAATTCTTTTCCACATATAGGGCATGTTTTTTTTACGTAAGACATTGGAAACACTTATTCTCAGTAGTGAGTGATTTTTAAATATTCGTTTTTAAGACATTTACTAAGAGAGCACAATAAAATATAAACTTTCTTATTAAGCTTGTATATATCTTTTATGAGAAATTAAAATCCCTTTACTGGACAGGTTAAGACGTCTTTATTAATATTATTGTAAAAAAGGACATTTATATTAAAAGGCTGTCTTAAAATTAACTAATCTTTAGAATCAGGTATAAATACTGTACTAAAAATAAACTGAATATTGCAAATGGCAGATAACCAAAGACGTATGCAGCAATTTTAGGCCAGCTTGCCAAAGCCTTAGAAGCTAAAGAAGTTCCTGGAAATAAGAAAAAATAACTTTCAAATCTGACAAAATAAGGCAAATATACCCTTTTTGCCAGATTTGATTTTGTTCTACCGTAAATATTTATATTGGTTTATGGAAATAACCAGAAATATAGGGTTTAGTAGATTCAATATCTATTTTTTTCTTCTTTTTTGCTTTAACTTGTGTTAATTTTTTGCTCAAATTTTTATGTAAGCTTTACTCGATATAACTATAATCATTTCCGTACTTAGCTACAATTGACTATGTTTTATCTTCTTCTATAGAGTGACACTCCAAGAAGTCCGATGACTCCATAAATCATTTCGAATCCAGGCGACTTTGTGCTTTCATTTCCAGAAGCATTTGAGCTTTGTGTCTGCTCAGGTGTCTGTTCAGTCTCTGCTGCTGTACTTTCGTTATCCTGTTCAAGGTCCTGAGTTTCAGGTTCGGACGGTGTCTCATTCACAGCTTCTGTTACATTACTTTGAAGTTCAGGAGAAACACTTCCGTTATCACTAACGTTTGTTGCTGTACTATTTTGCTCAATATCAGTAGATTCAGACTCTGTTCCATTCACATGTATTATTTCACTAGAAGTGCTGACGTTCTCACTACTGATGCCAATACTACCGCTGCTACTACTGTGGTGGTGGCTGCTACTACTGCTACTGCTGCTACTGCCGCTGTCGCTGTCGCTTTCGTCGTTAGCAATAGCTTCTTCCGTTACGTTTACTACATTATCTTTTGAGACAGATCCAGCTTCATTACTTGCCGTGAGTGTTACTGTATAGTTTCCTGCTGCGGAATAAGTATGGGTCGGGTTCTCATTTGTTGAGTTCTCTCCGTCTCCAAAGTCCCAGTTCCATTCGGTTGCATTTTGGGATAAGTCTGTAAACTCCACAGATCCACTTGAATTATCTGCACTAAAATCAACTATAGGAAGACCACTTTGTACAGTTATGTCTTGAGTTTTTGAGCTCCAGCCCTGTCCGTTGTTTACAACAAGGATAACAGTATAGTTTCCTGTTGTAGTGTAGTTATGCGTGGGGTTCCTCTCTTTGGAAGTTTGTCCGTCCCCAAACTTCCAGAACCAAGAAGTTGCACCTGTAGTGTTGTCAGTAAATGATACATTCAGGGGAGCATTTCCAGATGTGGGTGATGCAGAGAAATCAACAACTGGCGCCTTTAAACTATCTTTGCTGGCAGTTATATAGGCTATCTTTGTAAGTGTGTCATTTCCTTCAGGTCCCCATACTATCAGCGTAACGTTATAAACGCCAAGCTTTTTAATATTATGATGGGTTGTTAATTCTGAAGCGCTGTAAGTGGTAGCCCCTGTTTCTACGTTTTCAAATGTCCACTTCCAATTAGTAACATTTCCAGTGATATCACCTGTAAGCCTGGTAAGTAAAGTAACATTCCCATTTGTAACGTTAGAGGAAAAATCATTAATTGTTACATTGCCTGCTGCTAAAGCCGTGGGCATTAGAAGTATAACCAGTACTAATAAAACCATAGGCAAGAAAATTTTTTTCATATCGAGTTCTCCTCAGGACTAGTGCACTTAATGTGCAAAATAAAGCAAGAGTAAATTTACCCTAAACATTAGGGTTCATGCAGCTTGAAGATTTATGCTGTTTATTTTTAGCTCAGTTGCTTAAGTCCCATTTTTTTTGATTGTTTACCGGCTATCCGCCGTTTGACAGTCCCAAAATCGACTGACTTATATATAAATCTATTTTTCAGAGTCCTCAAACAAAAATTTATTTTTTAGGGGATATTTAGCCTCATATGACAAATTAATGTATTATTACGAATTTTTCAATTAAATTAAAAACAACAGTTATTTTATTAATTATTTAATACATTAATTAAACTTTAATTTAAATTTGGAGCTACATTACATCCTATTTTAACGTAAAAATTAAATATATTGAAAAACAGATTCAAGAGCCACAATTATAAAAAAATGAAGCTAAATATATAAAACTTTTATTTATCTCTAATTTTATTTTCAAGCTTAATGGGGTTCAACTTCTTTAAACTAGAACCTTAAAGGTGTATTCTTGAAAGATGAACTTTTAATATATAATGATTAATAAAAACAAACAAAATAGATCCTTATTTTAAATTATTAATTCAAAGGCATCTACTATTCTGTAAAAAATTAAACAAGTCACTTTCTAATTAATATTACATTTTGATAAAAGTAAATCTTCCACCACCTCATGTTATAGTAGTTTATCGGAAGTGACATCTTCCGCCAATGAATTGACGGGCATCTACGGAATTTCAACCGATGCCATACTGCCCCAGGGCAATTGTTATTCCGGTTCTCGCCATCAACGTTCAAACTTTTACCTGCAGAACTACTTTACAGAACTATTTTTCAGAATTACTTTGCAGAACTATTCTGTAGAACTTTATAGTTTAAGTCCAGTAGCAAAGTTAAGCAGCTCTTGTAGCATTTCCAGCTTCCAAGACAAAACTTAATAATATATACAAGACATTATATAATATTTTATATAAAAATTTATATAATATTTAATAATATTAATATTTTTATTTGAGTTAAAAACATGATACTGAGGCCGATTATGCATTCATCCCACATTTGAATCCGCGGGGATTCTGCTTCGATGTTCTAAACTTATTATTTGCAGCCAGCAAAAAGACTAGAAGGAGACATGTTTGATAATGTATCTTTTTGGTATTATCCTGGACATTTAGAACTATAAATGAGCAAGACATTTTAAGGCTAAATGAGCAAAATACAAAGCTAAAATCCGGTTATTATTAAAATGTTCTGTACTAAACTATTTGAGGTATACATTCATTTTTCATGACGGATTATATTCAAAAAAGATAATTCAACCGGGTTGGGTCACTATATTTTGGGAACCTGAGTTGAAGCTTAAATGTCCGAGTTGTATTATTTGTAGGGTCATGAAAATTTAAAAAAGCAGGGGGACCTGGGATTAGGCCGCTAATTTTTGGAAATGGAAGAATCCTGATATGCGAAGACGAAAAAGGAACTATAAGGGATATCTATTTTCCATATGTAGGACTCGAAAATCACGGAAACTCTATAAAGGTTGGCATATGCGATCTTGATTCCCTTTATTGCAGCTGGCTTGAAAACTGGAAGATTAAACAGAGGTATAAATCCGAGTTTAAGGAGGAGTTCTGTAAGCGTATCCTTGAAACCTCAAGAGAGAACAGGGGAAGCGTAAGAAGAAAAGAAGAGATTCTGGAAGGCAACCATGAAGTTCCCGAGGCCTGCATGGAAGTTGTCTCTAATATAGGGGAAACAGTGTTCGAAAATCCGGAAATTGGACTCAGAATCACTGTCTGGGAAACTGTCCACCCCTCGGTAAATATTTTTTACAGGACTTTTAAGGTCACCAATACCTCTAATAAGCCCAAACATTTGCGCCTATTCTCAAACCAGAATTACCGAATTCTTGAGACCAAAATCGGAGAAACGGCTGTAATCGATAAACATACGCTTATCCATTACAAGCGCGACCGTTATTTCCTGCATGCAAGTGACCCTGCATTTGACCAGTATGCAGTTGGAACTGCTGAATGGAGAGGGCTTGAAGGCACCTGGAGAGACATGGAAAGCGATGCCTCCCTTAGTGGAAATCCTGTAGCTCACGGCTCGGTAGATTCTACCCTTGGCTGGACCCTTCCCGAACTGAAGCCAGAAGAATCGACAAGGTTACACTACTGGATAGTTCTCGGAAAAAAGTATTGCAGCGTGCTTCAGGTTCATAAACAGGAAAAGGAAGCCGGAAGAAAAACCCTTTTCCATCATAGCTTCAATTTCTGGAACTCTTTTATTGAGAGAGTATCCGTCCTTCCGGAATATTCCCGGATGCCTCAACTCCCGCAGAGTGTCTTAAAGTGCTTTTACAGGAGCCTTCTTGCAGTTGTCGCCCACATGGATATCACGGGCTCGATAATTGCGTCCTGCGATTCGGATATAAAGCAATTCGGAGCAGATCTTTATACATATTGCTGGCCAAGAGATGCAGCCTGGATCTGCCTTGCGCTCGACAGGGCGCGGTATCACCACCTTACTTTTGAAACGTTCGAATTTTTCTCAAAAACCATTACCCCTAGAGGAAACTTCCTTCACAAGTACACGCCTGCCGGAGACTTCGGGAGCACATGGCATCCTGTCCCTATGATTCAGATCGATGAAACAGGGCTTCCTCTTTATGCCCTTTATAACAACTGGGAAATTGCAAAGAGTGTCTGGACCACAGGCAGGTATTACAGAAGGCTTGTGATTCCCACAGCTAACTATCTTATAAAAGCCATTGACACGAAAACAGGCCTTCCAATTTCGAGTTTTGACCTATGGGAAGAACGAAAAGGCATACATACCTACAGCGCATGTACTGTCTATGCCGGCCTTAACGGGGCCTATGAACTCTCCCGCTCTCTTGGCGATTATGACAATGCAAACATCTGGAAGGAAGCTGCAGACCTTATTCGCAAGTCTATTCTGGAGAAACTTTACGACAACCGACTACAACGTTTCCGCCGTTCGCTTGACGACCCTACTCTTGATTCCTCAATTTTTGCAGTCTGGTACTTCGGGATTCTCCCACCCGATGACCCAAGGATCATCCGTACAATGGAAGCTATCGAATGCGAACTTAAACGCTCTTCAGGCGGGATTGCCAGGTATCTTCACGACACTTATTTTGGCTATATGAACAGCTGGATTATCTGCACTCTCTGGCTCTCACAGTGGCATTCAGCAGTCGGCAACCTAGACCGAGCTCTTGAACTCCTAAAATGGTGCGCAGCTCACGCCCACCCCACCGGCCTCCTATCTGAACAGATCGATGACAGAGGTAACCCTGTATCCGTCCTCCCCCTGGCCTGGTCCCACTCAACCTACGTCCTTGCAGTCCTTGAATACCTGCAAGCCCTTGAGAAAAAAGAAAGTAGTTTCTGCAATTGTCCAGAAAAATAAAAACGATAAAGGATTTTCCTGAAAAACCCTCTGATAACTTAAATATGTATTTTTGAAATTTTCCAAAATTTTTAGCCTTAAAATTTTTAGCTTTTTGCCTTCTATTTGCCAATTAACATAACATACATGATTATCATACTTTTGCTACAGTTGATATCAATCATACTGCTACCAATCTTGCTATTTCTCAACATTAATCCCATCCCTTTGAACTGGATAAGTATCATTAGTTGACTTGGTATGTTCTCTGCCATTTTTACCCAGAATAAAATGATAAATCTTTGGTTGCAGCATTGGTGTACCACCAAGTAATGGCAGACCAGTAGATGTGATTATAAGCTCCTTTCACAGAAGTTAAACTTTTTTTGGTTCAGTTGTAAAAACCTAATTTTTCAGGATATTTTGGAATACAAAACTTTTGACATAAAATATTCGTATACTGCCTATACAAATCCAAATGTTACATCCTATCAGAGAATACGCTTGTTTCCTTTAATAAACCCATCCAATATCAAAAAAGCATAAGAAACACTTAGACAGTTTTCTCAATATCTCTGGATGAAGAAAAATGCCATAGTTTATATTTTATAGGACTTACGCACTTGAGGAACAGAATCCATTACGACAAAGCCTGCGGATCAAAGTCGTATTTTAACCAGCAAATGGTCTGATGCTATTGATCTTCAGTCCAACTGCATAAGTCCGATTTTATAAATATATTCATAAAACTTACAAGAGTTCCAAAATGAAAGAATTTCCAAATAAGACAAGTGAAGATGTAACCAAACAGTTTAAATAATATAGAACATTTACAGTACTTCTATTTGCTGGGATCGGTTTTCCTTTCAATGTCTTAACATATTATTAATAATTAAATGCAGTAGTTATTATTAAAATACTGTATTTTTCATATTATCTCAATTGACATTCACCGATACAAATTTTAGTCAAACAATACTAAAGTATTTTTATGAAAAACAACTGTATACTAATAAATGAAAGAAAAGTATCCGGTTTCAGGATTTACAAGGGACAAAGAAGCCATTTATGTAAATGGAATCCGTATCTTTGTTCCTGTAGAATATGATAAGTTTAAGGCAGGAATTCCAAAAAAGAGACATAAAACTCTTTTTGAGCTATCAACAATCACTGGCATGAGGTATGCTGAAATTCAAAGGCTATACGATCATCCTGAATGGTACTCTGAGAGCAGGAACCAAATTCGTCTTAATGAAGATGCACAGAAGAAAGTGAAACGAAAAGCGAAGGAGAGAACCATTGATTTGTTACCCTCAACTTTTCCCTATATTCTTGATCAATTTTTTAACTGGCCTGCTCCTCCAGATATTGACACTTGGAACCAAGACCTTAAAAGATGGGCTGTTAAAACTGATTTTAATCCATTTGGAATCTCAGCAAAAACTACAAGAAAAAGTATTGAATCTTGGATGCTAAGTTCAGGAGTACCGCCTTTTAAAGTTTACCAAAGACAGGGACACGATCCTCAGACATCTCTTTATCATTATCAAGGACTCAGCTTTACGGATATAGAGATGCACCAGATAAAAAAAAGATTAATGGAATGGGGTATTCTTAAAACAGATAATTAAAAAGAATTATAGTCTAGATGGTCTAAAATCTTATAATATTTGCTCTTTAACCAACTGGCTAAGTTATATTTGTAAGAATCATTTTTAATTTTCTGTAACTTCAAAGTCAAATTTTAGGTTTGGAATACATACGGAAAAACGATACTAAATAACATTTAAGAAGACAACAACTAAAAAAGTCATAGTTTGATGAGATGTGAGATTATAAAGTTATTGTCTTAATTAACTTAATCTACTTATCTGATATTGGTTTTATACGATCTTGTAGATAAATGTAGTAGTTTTCCTATAAAACTACTGGTTATTCTATAGATTCTTAGGCATTTTGTCATTGAAATAAAATATTTAATGTAAAAATACAGTATTATTAAGAAAATAACTGTATTAATACAATTTGAATTTTAGTCTCTTTATAGTGCACAATAAATTTTTATTATGCTGCGTAGCCTGTTTGCAGATCCACTTAGTAGACCATAATTACCATTTTCTACATCGATTTTCATAAAATCCCTCCACTTTAGTCTTATTTATGCTAATTCTAGCAGTAAATTTTTAAGAATATTTGAGTATACATAGAGGTTTATTGAAACCTTCTGCGTTTTCTCAGTTTAGTTCCAATTGTGATTTTACAGAACCTTTATAACAGTATATAATATATTATATTTAAATTTTACTTTTAAATTGTCTTTCCGCAGATGTCCTCTTGAAATAAATACTTTTTCTGCTATCGTTTTTGGAGATATTTCTAAAAATTTAGTATTGAGATTATCTGGGATCTCACTTGTTACTACCAAAAAACAAGAAGGAAAACCTTTACTGAATATATAAGTTTTAAATGAATGAGTAAATGAAAAAAATACAATTAAAAATAATAAAAAGAAATGTTGGAAAAAGCAATATCGAAAAAAATAGTGAAATTTATCAGACATCTGCGGAAAGTGAGGTAGCAGAATAATTAGAGTAAATGAGCTTTTGGGATAGGCTCATGTTATGGTTAACATATAGTAATTTCTAATTTAAATAAAATTATAAAAGTTTTGACAAGAAACGATATCAATAAAATAATTAAATGGATTATTATGTCGACCTGTCGAATGTGGGAGTCATGAACTGTGACTATTTAAATTACCCTATCAATCAAAAAATTTTAATTCGATTTATATATTTATATATTTATATAGTTTATAGTAAAGTTATTTACTTAAAACTACTGTATTATTGGTTGATAAAATTATTATTAAGAAATATATGTTAAGATAAAGGATGAAAATACAGTAGTTTTATAGGAAAACTACTGTATTTCTAAGATTTTCCATTTATGTCTAATATGGGCTGTGCGTTATTGGATGGTTGATATTTTGTCTTAGCATCTTTGCTTTAGGACATAAGCAGTTGAACTGAAAAATGAATAGCATAAGTCCTATTTGTTTAATTGCATTTGCTTTTTAAGCTTGTCTACATACAGGAAAATTGAGTGTATATGAAACAGAAATTGAGAGCGGAATGCGAATGTGTGTATCTTCTGGAAAATATCAACTGACTATTAGTAAACCACCAAATTTTTGAGAGAATTATAAAAATTGAAACCCCAACCAAAAGATTAAATTAGAGTTAGAGGGCGCATATGTTTGACTTGGAAGAGTTTATAGAACTGATTAATTACATAATTTTCAATATAGTGATCATATTCATTTTAACGAAAAAGATAACATTGAGGAGAACGGTCCGTAGGTCTAAAATTTTTTTTTGGCTTATAATAATCAGCAATATCTTTTCAGCTACCCTTCAATTTTTCTGCCTAGTAAATTCAGATTTAGATATATTGTACCATTTATTTGCCGATTCCCTGGCCATCATAGGACAGAGTGCACTCCTGATAGGGATTGTGTGGATGAAATTGATAGCTGAACCGAGTCCAAAACCGAGGAAAATTTTGGTGGTTGGAGCCCACCCAGATGACATGGAGATCGCCTGTGGAGGATCTCTCGCAAAGCTTTCCGATGCAGGGCACACTATAGTGGGCTTGATCGTAAGCAAAGGGGAACAGGGGGGTAATAGTTCCTCCAGGCTTATAGAAGCAACGAAAAGCTCTGAATTCTTAGGTGTAAATAAGGTCGAAATTATGGATTTTCCTGATACTAGACTGGACCAGTTCGTCTCGGAGATTAGCAGACAAATCGAAGTAATCGTAAACGAGTTGAACCCGGATATGGTATTTACACACTCAATTCACGATCTACATCAGGATCATAAAGCGGTTCACGATGCAACACTGCGTGCTTGCCGCAATCTGAGCACTATATTATGCTATGAAAGCCCTTCCACTACCAAGGCTTTCAAGCCAAATGTTTTTGTAAATATCGAACAGTATATAGATATCAAAATAGAAAGTATCCAGGAACATAAAGATCAAAACAAAAAGAGGTATGTGCAGCCAGAGCAGGTCTATGGAAAAGCCATCTTCCGAGGTACTCAAGCAAAATTGGAAAAAGCAGAAGGCTTTGAGGCAATTCGAATTAACTTACCAATTTAATTACATCTGTAATAATATAGCATAAACAATCGTAAATTTAAAAGGGCACGTCATAAATTGGGCAAGAGGAATTATTTATGGTAAAAATTATGGTGACTGGTATTGGAGGCCCAGCCGGTCGTAATGTTACATTACTCCTTTTAGAAAAAGGACATACCGTCATTGGCGTTGATATGCAGAGGATCTCGTTTCCAGGGGTCAAGGTGCATAGGATTCCTCCTGCTTCACACCCCTCGTTCTTGGAAAAACTATATACTCTTACGGTCGAGGAGAGCATTCAACTGCTGATTCCAACTGTGAGTGAGGAATTGCCAATCTTAGCCTCAGAATGGAAAAAATGGAGTGACATCCCGGCGGTCATTGGCCAATATCAACCAGTCTCCGATGCAGATGATAAATTTCTGACATATAAACGGCTTTCGAGCCACGGAGTATGTGTTCCCAGGTACTTACTGCCTTCACAGGTCTCTTCGCCTGAGGAGATCTCGCTTAATTTGGGATGGCCGTGCCTGAGTAAGCCGCGAGTAGGTAGAGGCGGTAGAGAGGTAATTGTCAGAAATATAGAGGATTGGCCTACAATCTCCATGCTTGATGACAGATATATATTGCAGGAATTTATCCCTGGAAAGGATTACGCACCTGAGGTATATATTGGGAAAAAATCTGTTATCGTAGTTTTAGAAAAGACCAGGCTAAAAGAGGGAATCGTGGGCAACGCAGTTGAAGTGAAGCGTGTAAACGCTCCTGACGTGGCAGATCTAGCTATATCTGCAGCAAAGGCCATGAATCTGACCGGTCCAATGGACATAGATATTCGCCGTCGAAACGATCACAATCCTGTAGTTCTGGAGGTCAATGCCAGGTTTGGAGCAAATATTGCCCAGGCCAAAGAAGTACTGGATGCAGTTCTGGAAGATTTTGGAGTTTGCTAATGGAGCCACTTCTTTTATTCTTCTATATTATAGGATTCACCTGCTTTTCTGTAGGTATTCTGACAATTCCATATTATCCACTATCTTTAGCTTTCGAAATGCGCAAAAGCAAACAGCATATATTCCACAGCAAGAATCCCTTTGTCTCTATAGTGGTACCGGCCTATAATGAAGGAAAAGTGATAGGCCATTGTATAGAGTCCATTTTAGCATCAAACTATTCGGAATATGAGGTCATCCTGGTGGATGATGGTTCGTCTGATAATACACTTGAAGAAATGCAGCTTTATGAAACGAACTCCCGTGTAATTGTGGTAACCAAGAAAAATGGAGGCAAAGCCTCAGCTCTTAACGTGGGACTGAACCTGGCCAAAGGAGAAGTTCTATTCTTCGTCGACGCTGACGGCATCTTTGCTCCTGATACCATAAGCAAGATGCTCAGTGGTTTTATCAGCGAAGATGTAGGTGCAGTATGTGGCAACGATGCTCCTATTAACCTTGATAAGCTTCAGACACAACTGGCAAACTTGCTTACTCACGTAGGTACAGGCTTTGTGCGTAGAGCGCTGTCTACTATCGATTGCCTTCCGGTCGTGTCTGGGAATATAGGCGCCTTCCGACATAGCACTCTTGAAAAGACTGGACCCTTCTTGGAGGGATTTATAGGCGAAGACATGGAATTGACCTGGCGCGTGCACAAAGCAGGTTACAAAATAGTGTTTCAACCTTGGGCCATAGTATATGCAGAAGCACCCTCAACTATCACGGGCCTGTGGAAGCAGCGCGTGCGATGGGCGCGTGGGCTACTTAAGACCGCTTATATTCACCGAGATATGTTATTCAATCCAAAGTATGGCCTTTTTGCCTTTTATTTGCCGATTAACTTAATATCAATGATTATCATACCTTTGCTACAGTTGATATCAATCATAATGTTGCCAATCTTGCTATTTCTCAACATTAATCCCATCCCTTTGAGCTGGATAGGCATCATGGGTTGGCTTGGTATGTTCTCTTCCGTTTTTGCATTATTATTTTCTATTGCCCTTGACCGAGCTTGGTTCGATTTAAAATACTTCTACGTGATACCATTATGGGTACTATATTCCTTTATGATGGATATAGTAATGTTATGGGCGATCATCGTTGAGCTGCGTAGAGAGGAGGCAAAATGGAACAAGCTAGATCGGACCGGTATTGTAAGCCGCTGAGAGATCCCAACGCAATAATATGCAGAAATACATTCCTCTGCAAGGGTACAATTATAACCTAAAATAGCTTAAAATAACCTAAAATAGATTCAAATAGCCTAAAATAGCTTAAAATAATCTAAAATAGATTCAAATAGCCTAAAATAGCTTAAAATAATCTAAAATAATTTAAAATAGCCTAAAATAGCTTAAAAACGTAGCCTAAAACCCGAGGCGAAAATTTTTGCAACAGACCGGCTAATTCAAAGTCAAATTTTTGTATACTTAACATGATTAAGTTCTCTTGTTCTCGAATTCTCAAAACATAAACTTAATAATTTTTTGAGTTTACAGAAATTAAGGCACACTGCCAGAGGACACCTGTGTAATGTATACCCTTAAATTTCTAGTTAGTTCAATGCATTTATTTCATAATTTTTTGCAATGAAATTGTTTTCTTTTTCATTCAAAATCTTAACTCTCCCTCGCTTAGGGAATAAACTAATTCACGAATTCTGTCTTTTGATATTGTTTTTCCACGGGGTTTTGCATTTTCCCTCTCTATCGCTTTTAAATTTACCAGAAATTTTTTATACATTTAATGCTATTTATTCTTTAAGTGCCAAAAATTTTGTATGAAATAAACTGAAAAATATGAAGAAAATTTATTCCCTATATGGTATAAAAAATGTACTTATTTTTTAAATTCGATATCTATAGGCCCAAACATCAATTTATCTTTCTCTCTGCGGGAGGCACGCTGAAAAATTCAATACTGTGTTTTGATGATTCTGAGTGAAACATTATCAAGAGCAGTTTTATTGAAAAAGATATTTCCTATTCGTGGCAGAGTTAAGGTAAAATATAATTTATTTCAATGAAATTAAAATTTTATTGTTTGGCATGATTTGTAACTAATACTATATAAACCAGAAAATATAAAAATATTAAAATTTACTCACCTAATATTAATAAAAACGATTTTTGATGTTATTTTATCCATATAGAAAATTTAGAATCCTAATTTAATATTAATGTATTATATGTAACTTTTTATCCATATAACATAAAATTAAATCTGTATTGTAAGATTTTTTGCAATAAAACTTTATAATAAATAAAAAGGATTTGTAATATGGTGAAAACATGCGAAAATCGATATTCATATTAATTGGAATTATATTACTTATATCAAATGCAAGTGCCCTTAGTTGGTCGGGATATGACTGGACACTTAAAAGTGGTATAAAAGGTCCCGGGTCAAACTATTGGAACCCAAATAACGCATATGTAGATTCAAATGGAAATTTACACCTTGAACTAAATTATTCAGATGATCGTTGGAATTGTGTTGAACTAGACAGTGTTAAAGACTTTAAATACGGTAAATATACATGGGTAGTATCTTCACAATCATTAAATCTTGATGAAAATGTAGTGCTTGGACTCTTCACATATACAGATGATAATCATGAGATTGATATTGAATCCGGTCAGTGGGGTGACTCAAGCTCAGACCATCTACATTTCACATGCCAACCAGACCAAACAATAACGTTTGTACCACCTACTTCTAGTTATATAAACGCAACTGGTGTGACTTATACATTTGACTGGCAACCAACTTACATACATTACACTGCTATAGCATCAGATGGTAAAATTATTGCTAATTGGTACTGTACAGATACTGGATCTATTCCTACAGTAAATGCAAAAGTAATGATGAACCTCTGGTTGCAGCGTGGTGTACCACCAAGTAATGACAAACCAGTAGAAGTGATTATACGCTCCTTTTATTGGTCATCGGATAAGGACTTTTTTTGCCATGGACCGATTTTGAATTAGAAACAAGCTTTCAATTTTGGCCTGTTTACATCCTTATTTCCACATTTTTAAGCACGTAACTATCGCCTGATATCGATGCATGTGCTTAAACTTAAGCACATCATATGCAAGGTAACATTTCTAAATAGCAATCATTTGACCTCACAGAGATACGGAAAAGCATATCTGCGCCTAAAAAGCCGGAAGTTAGGTCACATGAAATCAACACCCTATTCCAGCCCACAACTTACTTACATATTTAACAAACGTTGTGGGAATAGACGCAGTTTGTCACGATTTCTCATTTAACCGAAGGCGCATGAATATGGATTAAGATAAGTAATTTTGAGTTTTGGAATGAGCTCATATATTGAGTTCATATATTAATTGAAAAAATAAATAAATATATCAGGCACCTGCGGAAGGTCAGATTCAGCCCTCTTGAGCGAACGAAGTGAGCGAAAAGGGCACCGTCCTCCTCGGGCGTTAAAACGTTTTCTCAAAATAAAGGTAACCTCTCTCTTCTTTCTTGAAAGTAAAGCCATGCTTGAGGTACATGTCTATCGCTTTCGTGAGGGTTGAATCGGTTTTAAGAAACACGCCTGAGCAGTTTTTCTCAGCAAAATCGAGAGCAGTCCTGAAGAGCTTTTTTCCGTTGCCTTTGTCCCTGAAGGCCTTTTTAAGATAAATACGCCGGATTTCGCACCGGTTTTCGCCAAGTTTTCGGATGCCTGCGGTGCCTACGACTTTGCCGTCGACGATCCCCACGAAAAACGCGCCCCCGCTTCCAAAGTAATAACCGTTTATGTCATTGAGGTCGGCATCTTTTAGCCTGTCGGGTTCAAAACCGTGCTCTTTCAACACTCCAAGCACAACGTCATGAACTTCTTCATTTCTGGTATCGTCGTATCTCTGTATTATCATTTGACTCACTTCACAAGCCGTACAGTTCTTTTCTGTTTACCTGTCGGTTTTCAGGCTCTTTCTTACGGGTTCGGGGTTGAAATAGCTCTGAGAACTGATATATTTTTTCGGATTTTTGAGGAAATCCAGGGAAAGAGTATAAAATATCTCCGTGCCGGTAATAAGGATATCTTCATCAATATCAAACTTGCAAGAGTGGTTGATTTCCACTATCTTTTTTTCCGGGTTTAAAGTACCCAGGGAAATGAAAATTCCTGGAACTTTCTGCAGGTAACTTGCAAAATCTTCGGCTGCAAAGGTTTTTTCGAGTTCAGGGTAGATTGTAAGTTTTGGGAAACTCCCCTGCAGCTTTGAATTTACAGCGTTTGTGAACATAGGGTCATTCACAAGGACAGGATATCCGTGCAGTATATCAAGCTCGTAGTCTGGAAAACCTGAAAATTCGTTTCCCTGCTTTACGTATCTTTTTAATACCTCGTCCAGGCACTCTTTTATTGTCCTGTCAATGATATCCGTAGTATCTCGGTCAAAGGTTCGGTAACTTCCGAGAATCTCTACAGTATCGGGAATCCTATTAAACTGGGCTCCTCCTTGAATCCTTCCCACTCCAATGATATACTTATCCGGGTCAAGTTGTTTTTCCAGGGCTGGATAAAGGTTACTTAGAAAATCCGTTGCTATTCTGACGGGATCAATACAGCTTTTAGGCTTTGAGATATGGCCTCCCTTTCCTTTAATGATCACTTCAAACCGATTGGTGCTTGCCATGAAAGGCCCGGGACGGAAACCCACACTTCCTGATTCGTGATTGGTAAAGATATGCATGCCCATAACCGCATCCACACCTTCAAGCCCTCCCTCTGCAATTACTCTCTCCGAACCTCCTGGCGGAATTTCCTCGGCAGGCTGGAAGATAAGACGAACTTCCCCTGGAAAATTCCTGTTCTCCTGAAAAAGCCGTGCAGCCCCAAAAAGCATTGCCATATGTCCATCGTGTCCACAGGCGTGCATTACTCCATCGTTTCTGGAGATATAATCGCTATTTCTTTCAATCAACTCTTCCTGTACCTGCAGTCCATCCGTATCTGATCGAAGGGCGATACAGGGCCCAGGTAACTTCCCCCGGATGCTTGCAAGTACGCCGGTGTCTGCAATTTTTCTTGCTTCGACTCCCAGTTCTCCAAGAATTTTCAGGATTTTCTTCTGGGTTTCATATTCTCCAAAACTGAGTTCGGGGTATCTGTGAAATTCGCGCCTGAGCTGGATAATCCAGGCTTCAAGTTCTTCTGCACTCGGATTTTCTCTCAAAAGCATTCCCTCGGATGTTATGCATTTGCAGTTTATTCCGTTTAATGGTCTGCGACGTTTGTTATCTGTCAAAGATCTCTTCTAATAGATCTCTACTTATCGTAAGGTTATGTATTTCGTACTTCAGGAAGTTTTATTTTAATATATTTTAGTTGTATTTTACTAGTTCCTTCAATATATTTCCTTTTAGTATCTGTAACTTCATGTATATTATTCCATTTTTTTGTCATCTACTCAGAACTTTTCCATCGTGTGCCGCTTTTTCTGTAAATATAGAAAATTCAACACGTTTCCAAATAGAAAGCAAAATGAGGTAGTTTAGATGAAAAATTACTGCATTTTAAACTTTAAAAAGTGAACATTTTAAAGTTTAAAATGCAGATAAAACAAAGATTGGATCTGAAATCAGAATTAATATTTAAATGTTGTTTACTAAATAAATATTTTTCATCGACATATTATTTTTTTAGAACTAATTTTTCATATAATTTATTTTAAATAAGTTGGAACCTTATTCCAGATTGTAACCTCACAGAAAATAGAGAACAGATAAAAACGAACGAATCAAAGCGAATGGACTTAGACTACTAAGGCAGTTTTGTTCAAAACGGGGAGATTTGCGAGTAGTGGTATAAAACGAAAAATCGGCTACTACAAGGTTCTTTTTTAATATGAAGGTTTTTCAAAAGTAGTGACCATTAAGGAGTGAGTAAATCAATGAAAAATCAAATCAGAAGGACAGTAGCTATTTTTTTGGCGGTATGTTTTTTAGTGTCAATGGCAGCAACAGCAGTAAGCGCTGAAGCATTAAAGAAAGGATATTCTATTAATCTCGAAAACGCCTCTTTGGAAAATAACAATTTTCGTCAGGTGCTCTATACAGCTCAGTACAGCCAATTGGTACTAATGAGCCTCGAGCCTAAAGAAGAAATAGGGACGGAAGTGCATGAGGATAATGACCAATTTTTCTATTTTGTGAAAGGTCAAGGGACTTGCATAATTAATTGTAACAAATATGACGTCAGTGAAGGATCTGCAGTGGTCGTACCGGCTGGTGCCTATCACAATGTAATCAACACTATGAAAAACAAACCACTGAAGTTCTTTACTATCTATTCACCGCCACAACATAAGGATGGCATCGTGAGAGCCACAAAAGCAGAAGCTGAAGCAAATCCTGAGGAATTTGATGGTGTGACTACTGAATAAAATATAAAAAACAGAAATAAGCTTTATTTTCATAAAGCAATTTTATTTTTTTCTTCTGAAATTTAGGTCTTAATTTTCTGGTACTTACATGAATTTCAAGTCTCCACATTACGGATCTTATGAATCTTCATGCTAGTCGTGTTTCGGATAGGTTCTAAGTTACACTTTCTAAAAACATCAGTTGTGTGGATCCTCTTGGAGTTTCTTAGAAGGAAAATCAGGAGCATTGTTAAAATTCTTTTTTATAATTTTTTGGATAAAAGTAGATTTTAGAGAATTTCTACGAAGCCAAAATACCTGACAATTATATACAGGAATGTTACAATACATCTCACGTTACTCGTTATCAGTTATTATAAAGCCTGGCCGTTAAGGTTCCATAGATCCGAGTACTCTAAAGTACTCCTATAAGTTCCAGGGATGATGGTATCAAATGCTAAAAACACGCCTGAGGGATTTTCTTGTCACGAAAGATAACTGGCTTTTTGCGGTTTCCGACTATTTCCGTAGGGATGGAATCCGCGCCACACTCCGTTACGTGCCCGATGAGAACGGAGAAAGGGAGTTAAACGGAATACGATACAAAAAATATGATTTTGGTCCGGCTTTTGAGTTCATGAGGAAGCACAGGCCGGAATGGGTGCAGGATGTTCACGTGGTGCCTGAATCTGAGGTAAAACAGGTGCTTCGTCCTGCAGATGCAATTCCCAGGCTTGTAAATTCTGACAGCCGCGTAAGGGCAATCGTAAAGACCCTTGACATGGCAGGCATTCCCAGGACAAGCATGGGAGTTACGGGTTCGATGCTTGCAGGCCTCCAGAATGAGAGCTCAGATATTGACTTTGTTGTGTACGGCCCTGTATGGTTCAGGGCAAGGGATGCAATAACTTCTGCAAAACAACAGGAAGGTCCCATTGAAGAAATCAATGAAGAAATGTGGAAGAGGATCTACAATAAGAGGATTCCTGAGATCTCATTTGACGAATTCATGCTGCACGAATCGAGAAAAGGCAACCGGGGTATGGTCGAAGGCACTTATTTTGACCTCCTTTTCGTAAGGGAATGGGACCAGATAAAAGAGCCTCTTCTACGCGGGAAAGATACCGTCAAAATGAAAATCGAAGCCAGAGTTACAAATGCTGACTTTGCTTTTGACAGTCCTGCTTATTACAAGGTCGAACACGATGAGATCGACCATGTACTCTCGTATACCCACACCTATGCAGGCCAGGCGCTCCCCGGAGAGTTAATAGAAGCTCGCGGCATCGTTGAAGAAGTCGGAGATCTCAAGCGGCTTGTGGTAGGCACTTCAAGGGAGCCAAAAGGAGAGTGGATAAAGTCTCTTACCTGGCTTGAGAAGTGCGGATATCACTGAGAAAGCAAAATGCAAATTCAAGGAATGTAAGTTCTGTTTAAGGTATCCGGGCTGAGATTACAGGTTAAAAGAGAACTCAAAAGGGAAATCAACAGGGAAATCAACAGGGAAATCAACAGGGAAATCAACAGGGAAATCAACAGGGAAATCAACAGGGAAATCAACAGGGAAATCAACAGGGAAATCAACAGGGAAATAAAACCTGTAGAAAAAAGATTTTCCCAGAAAAGCCTCTCTTTTCCAATTTTCTTTCAGATTCCCTTTTTTACTCCCGGATTATCTCTTTTTATTAAATAAGCCATACAAAACCAGTAATTCAACTACTACAAAGTCCAATTCAAATCCTGGAGAACTCTTTGCCTCTTCTTTTTTAATATCTGAAGCAGGAATTCCCTGTTTATCCTCTTCAGATGTTTTCTCCTCGTTCAGGGTCTGATTTTTTCCGGTTATGGGCGAAAGAATTTCAACCGACTGAATTCTCTTTTCGCTGCCCGCGATTGCAAAGGGAGAAAAGCCTGGAGTTTCTGCGGTAAAGTAAAAGTAAACTTCATCTTCTCTGCTGAGGGTTGTAGGAAGCGGATTCCATGCTCCTTCACTGTAGCGGTACAGGGTTATGGCATCTTCGCTGACTTTCTGTTTGATAATCCAGGTCCTGCTAACCCTGAAATTTATTCGGGCATTTTCAAAATTTTCCTGGTTTGAAAAGCCGCTATTCCCAACCCAGAGATTTATATTCTTGTAGACGGTTCCGGGGGCAGGTTCCTTAACAATTGAAGATGTATTTTTTAGCATTTCTGCAATAGCGGTTGTTTTTCCGAAACTCCTTTTCGGATCGAATTCCACACTGACTATTTCATTTGCCTCGCCTTTAAAAGTAAAACATGTATGAGTGCCTTTGAAAACCTGTTCATTTGAAATTTCCTTCAGCTCGACATTCTTGGTTGATTCTGGAGAACCTGCGCCTCCCCCACTTCCTCCACCTCCTCCACTACTTCCCCCGCGACTTTCTTCACTTCCTACGTTTTCTCCAGAATTTGAAGATTTTTCGGTCACAGTTATATATCCCGCTTTTTTCCGGGTACTATTTCCGTATGTGTTATTTCCGTATGTGTTATTTCCGTATGTGTTATTTCCGTATGTGTTATTTCCGTATGTGTTATTTCCGTACGTGTTATTTTCATATGTACTGTTAGCTGCTTTTAATATAACAGTGTAGTTTCCGGGATTCTCGTACGTGTAAACCGGATTCTTTTCGTTTGAGTCAATGTTCCCGTTTCCGTCAAAGTCCCACTCCCAGGAATCAGGATTGAAGTTAGATAAATCCGTGAACTGGACAATCAGAGGTGCAGGCCCAAGGAGAGGAGTTGCGGAAAAGTTGGCTTCGGGCGAAGAAGTAACCATTATTTCTGAAAATCCTCCCACGGAGACAGCAGGAACAGAATAAGCAGAAATCCTGCCCGATAGTGTAAAGTTTCCAGGCTTGGAATTCGAAGGCACGGTCACATTATATACAACTGTCTTTTCTTCCCCTGCTGAAAGGTTCTCAACCCATATCCATTCCAGAGTGGATGCTTTGAATGTACTGGTTTCCTGGAACATAGCCCCATTATTTTCCCACTGGCTTACCTGCCACCCTTCAGGGAGATTTTCATCGAGCGTCAGGGCTTCAATATCCTGATCTGTAATTATATGTACGGTTACCGCAAAATTTTCGCCTGAATTAACCTTTCCGGCAGAAATCTCCCTGTTTGCTTCTATCCCTGCGGCTGAGGCAGGGAGAATTATCCAGGCAAATAGAATAATCAGAGCGAAGCCTGAAATAAGGCCTGAGAGTTCAATACGGCTTTTATTCCTGAAGGCTTTGATGAGATTCATAAGAGCGGATCCTTAGTTCTTTTCCATATTTTTCGGTTACCCGATTTTCTGCCATCGGATTCGTTTTTGAGCTTGTTTTTTTCTGATTTATCGTCCAGTTTGTTTCCTGTTATGCGCACATTTTTAGATTATTTCAAACATCAATTAAGCTATCAATTAAGCCATCAATTAAGCTATCAATTAAACCCACACTCTATAAAATTATTAAGTATGTAGTTGTGTATATTATTTATAACTGTCTTCTCTCCTGTTCTTCTAAAAATAAAAAATAGAATTATTACAGCCTGTAGCCTTTGAAAAAGGAGAAATCGAATAGGGAATATGATAGGAAGCTATTCAAAATCATGAGTTCATATTTAAAGCGTTGTAGAAAGCTATTGTCACGTCAATACTCAAAGGTCAAGTGATTCTAAATAGCTATAGTCGAAATGATGCTATATTTTAATACTGCCACCAGGTTCTTCGTTATTCTCTATGGATAATACTATTTTCAATTCAAGACCGCGTTGGATTTTATGAGAATATGATGAGATATTCACACAAGGCAACAAAGAGCCACAAGCTGTATTGGAGACCAAATAAATAACTTCAAACAAAACTGCAGCTAAAGCTAAATATAAATAATAAAGTTGCCAACTCCTCTTTCATGAAAATAAAGAAAAGTTATATCTGGCTTATTCTGGCATCAGGCTTGATTTTGACCGCATCTGCAGCTTTTGTGTATCCTGATTTTACCTTCCGTCCCGGTTTTGCGGAAAATACGGCTCAAGCAGATATGTCTGAAACTGCAGTTAACGGAATAGAATCCAGTTCAAGCATAGTTACCAGAGTACAGGTTTCAAACCCATTGGCGATCCTCACAGCAGGTGCTCAGGCAACTGATTCGGGTACTGAGGTTACTGTTTACAATAATAACCTTGCCCTTGTAAAAGAAAAAAGGGAACTCGATCTTGATTCCGGAGTGAACAGGGTTGAATATAAGGATGTTGCTGCTCTTATTGATCCGACATCAGTAATGTTTGAGGATACGAAAAATAAGAATACTGTCGTACTGGAGCAGAACTATGAGTACGATCTCGTGAGCAACCAGGAGCTTCTGGAGAAATTTCTGGATAAAGAAATAACTGTAACCGAAAAAGAAGGAGGTACATACACAGGAGTTCTCATGAGCTATGATGACAATAAGGGACTGGTGCTCAGGTTAAGTGACGGGAAAGTTGTAACCCTTTCCGAAGTTTCGAAAGTGGAGTTTCCTGACTCTGCCGGGCTGCTTACAAAGCCTACCCTTATCTGGCAGGTCTACTCGCCTGCCGCAGGAAAGAGAAACGTCCTCACTTCCTATCTTACAAATGGGATGAGCTGGAAAGCAAACTACATCGTAAAGACCAGTGCGGATGATAAGAAGGCCGATATCCAGGGTTGGGTTACTGTTAATAATGAAGCAGGAACAACCTATGAAAATGCCAAACTTAAACTGGTTGCAGGAGAAGTTAACCGCGTAACTGTGCCACAGGAAACGCCTGCGAGAAAGGCAATTGCAGAAGGAGATGTTGTATACGAAACAGCCGAGGAAAGCTTTGTTGAGGAATCCTTCTTTGAGTATCACCTCTATACTCTTCAAAGGCCGGCTACTCTCAGGAATAATCAGGTAAAACAACTCTCCCTGCTTTCTGTTAATTCCGTGCCTGTAGAAAAGGAAATGGTTTTTGACGTCTCAAAAAGCAGTGATGTCCAGGTCGCTCTGAGCTTCAACAATTCAAAAGAAAAAGGTCTTGGAATGCCTCTTCCTGCCGGTGTTCTAAGAGTATACAAAACTGACTCCGAAGGTCAGCTTCAGTTTCTCGGGGAAGACAGTATAAAGCATACCCCAAAAGATGAAGAGATAAAAGTTGTTGTCGGAAACGCTTTTGATGTAACAGGAAAAAGAACCCAGACAAATTACAATAAAATCAGCTCGAATGTCTGGAAAGAAAGTTACGAAACCGAAATCAAAAACCACAAATCTGAGTCCCAAAAAGTAAAAATCGTAGAAAACTTCTACGGCGACTGGGAAATCACAACCACCTCTGACCCATACGAGAAAAAAGATGCCTATACCGCAGAATGGGAAATAACCGTACCCGCAGACGGCTCAAAGAAAGTTACCTACACTGTGGAACGCAGTTACTAATCCAAATACCACAGCAAATTGCCAAAAACGGAATTTATACTGCCGAAACCCGCAAAAAATCCAATCCAGAACCTATAACTGTGGAATAAATAGAAAAACGGAAAACGGAAAAACGGAAATATCTATCCCATAAGCCAGCCCCCTAGCTAGTTGAAAGACAATTTACTTGCCCATAATTAAGTCATATCAGCTCAGCTAAGAATCTTCACTATAATTCAACCATTCAGCCCTCTTGAGCGAACGAAGTGAGCGAAAAGGGCACCGTCCTCCCGAGACGGGACTCGGGAGACGGAACTTCGGGAGGCAAAAAATATTATTACTATCGCCGCAATTAACCCCTCAGATGATTATCGGTGTATTGGGGCCCGAAGGCTCATACTCGGAAAAGGCAGCACAAACCTGGATCCTGAAACATAGGCTAGATAGTGTAGGAATTCAGTACTTTTCAGATATAGAGGATGCGTTTCTGGCTGTAGTACAGGGAAAATCCGATATCTCGATAGTTCCAATAGAAAACTCGATTGAAGGTTCTGTAGGTGTTACTCTTGATTTACTTCTTGAGAATGGTGTTGAGATAGTCGGAGAGATTGTTGTCAAAATCGAGCACTGCCTGCTCTCAAAAGGCGGGCCTGAGAAAATTAAGGTCATTCTTTCTCATCCTCAGGGGCTTGCCCAGTGCAGGCATTTTTTAAAAAAATATTTCCCTGAGGCTGAACTAAGGAGCACGGGCAGCACTTCCCATGCAGCAAGGCTTGCAGGAGAGTTTGAAGAAATGGCAGCAATAGCTTCTCCGGAGGCTGCAGAGTGCTACAGGCTGAAGGTTCTTCTTCCAAATATACAGGACAGGAAAGAAAACTACACCCGCTTCATTGCTTTGCGAGCCGCAGGAAAAAGCCCGGCTGAGCAGGTTTTATGTGTTCCAGATGGTGAAACGGGTAAGCCTGAGAATTCCAGCCATTCAGCCTTCAAGACCTCTATTATAGTATATCTGGAAAAAGACAGGCCAGGAGCATTATACGAAATTCTCGGGGCTTTTGCAAAGAACAAGATTAACCTGACCAGGATCGAGTCCAGGCCATCTAAAAAAGAACTTGGGGATTATTATTTCTATATTGATTTTGAAGGGCACACAGGCGATGTACTTATAGAAGAGACCTTAAAAGACATAAAAAGTAAAACCGATACTCTAAAAATAGTGGGGTCTTATCCCGCTTTTAAAGCATAGTAGTCATCTTTCTTTAAAACGCTGCAATTATCCATCTTTAATATCTTTATCATTCATCTTTGAGGGGCCTACTTATTCCGTTAAAAAATTGTAATTATCTACTTATGTGATCGCAATTATCCATTCTTGAATGATCGTAATTATTTAACTTTGAAACAAGTAAAAGTCTAGTGTCGAGTCAAACGTGAAACATCGTATAAAATTGATTGCAATTATTCGGAATTATTAAATCCTTGATGATTGACTCGACACTAGAAGCAAAATCCTGTGAACTTAACAGAAGGCAATAAAGGAGTTACAGCATATTCAAAACCGTGAATTTAAACACAAAGTATGGCAAAAATTGGATTGTTGTACGAATCTAAAAAATTCATATTCAGGAACGTGTACTTTTATATACTATCTTTCTCTATTCTCTTCCTAGAATATCTTCTGATAGTATATTTGTATGTTCCGTAAACATAATTCTTTCTCATAATTATTTCCAATCACAGTCTTTTTCCAGGCTGCAAAAAGGAGCGAGATGGCTCTGAGTATTGAAGAAATAGTAAACAAACACGAATCGGTTTTAAAAAAATATAGAGGACTCTATGCCTTTGCAGACCTGCTTGCAACTTATTTTGTCCTTTATGTCCTTTTCGTGCTTTTCAATATGCGAGATTTATTTTTAATGTTTAGCATCTTCGAACCTTATACCGATGCGAAATACAGCATTCTGGGCTTTGGGGTTGTTTTTGAAACTCTGGGGCTTATTTTTCTGGCTTTTGCCCTCTCCCTTATCCTTACAGCTATCAGGCATTACAGGGCTGAAAAGAAAGATGCGATTGCCCTTCTAGAAGAGACACACCCTGTACTCAGGGAGAGATTGAGGACTGCCTATGATAACCGCAATACGGATAACATTATTGTCCGGGACCTTATAGGCGGAGTCATAATCGATTCAAAACCCGTACAGTCATCTTCCTTTCTTGACAGAAGAAAACTTACAAAAGACCTGATTGTAATAGTTTTTGCAGTTACCGTTCTAGCATATGTTGTCGGGACCGGATACCAGACAACTCTCAGCCCTACTGCCCTTAACGGAGTAATCGACAAGCTTCCCTTAGTTTCAAATTCAAACTCTGACCTTTATCCAGTGGACGAAAACGGCGGGACCTCAAATAACACCAGCCAGGAAAACATCTTCGGAAAGCCTGCCGTTGTTGTGGTGGAAGGCAAAGATGTTGATCTGACGATTCCTCCGGGCACAGGTCAGGGCTTTACAAGTCAAGAAGAAGGGGAACAGATGAACGAATCATTTACCCAGTCAGGCATGGTAAATCCTGAAGCTGAGGCTTCCAAGGCTTATTATGATAATTTACCGGAAGGGTACAGGAACGTTATCCAGAGTTACTTTGAAGGACTTGCAGAAGAATAATTGGAAAAATTTATTTAAAGTAGGATTTATCTGAACTCAGGTTAATCGAAGGTTGTCTAAAAGCAGTTTTTGAATAACAGACAGTGTACTGGAGATATACTGCTCTGGAGATATACTGCTGCGGGATCAGGTAACATCCAGAAAAAGCGGGCTTCTTAAGCCTCTAAAAACAGAAACTTAAAGGGTGAAGCGGATATGAATGAAACTAATACCGATTCTGGCCAGGCTGCCACGACCTACCAGAACGCAGGCAGAATTTTCAAAAGCTTTTTTGAAGATATTGGAAATGTTGTGGTGGGCCAGAATAGAGTAGTGGAGCAAATCGTGATCGCAATACTCTGCGAAGGGCATGCCCTAGTTGAGAGCAATCCAGGGCTTGGAAAAACGCTTATAATCTCCACAGTGTCAAAGGCCATGAACCTGAAATTCAGCAGGATCCAGTGTACTCCTGACCTCATGCCCTCTGACATTACAGGGACAAACGTTATTGAAGAGAAGGACAACAAAAAAGAATTCAGGTTCCAGCCAGGGCCGGTTTTTGCAAATGTTGTTCTTGCGGATGAGATTAACAGGGCATCCCCGAAAACCCAGTCAGCCATGCTGGAAGCTATGCAGGAAAAACAGGTAACGGTCGGAAACGATACCTTCATGCTTGACCGTCCCTTCTTTATTCTTGCCACCGAGAACCCCATAGAAATGGAAGGCACATATCCCCTGCCTGAAGCCCAGCTCGACCGTTTTCTCTTAAAAATCCTTGTAGATTATCCTTCCCATGAAGAAGAAATGGAAATAATAAACCGCTATACGAAATCCGAAGTCCCAAAAATTTCCAGGGGCCTTGAGAAATCCACACTCCTCGATTTGCAGCAGCTCACCAGGCAGGTCCCAATCTCCGAGGAACTCAAGCAGCGCGTCCTTTCTATTGTGGGCATGACAAGAAAAGACAAAGAACATATAGAGTACGGGGCTTCTCCAAGGGCATCCATCGGCCTTATCCTTGCCGCAAAAGCCAGAGCCCTTATAGAAGGCAGAAACTTCGTAAGCAAAGAGGATATCGATTATATGGCATATCCGGTTCTCCGCCACAGGCTCATCCTGACCTTCGAAGCCGAAAGAAGTGGGATGACTCCTGATCAGGCTATTGAGGAGATTATCCGGAAGCTCAAATGAAACCTGAGCCTGGGATTCACAGGTCAGTGAAGGAATTGAAAAATAAGTTAAAATAACCCTGAAGGGTTTTCCGGGCCCGGAATAAACCGGGCTTTTTATTGACGATCCAGAATGACTCGCACAAAACAAAACATCGAAACGGACTTTTTCAGGCAGCTTGACCGCTTTACCTTCTCTGTCCGGAAAAGGGTATCTACCGTTTACGCCGGAAACCGTCCCTCCACCCGAAGCGGGCACGGCATCGATACCATCGGGTTCAGGGAATATGATCTTAACGACAGCCTGAAAGATATCGACTGGAAAGCCTATGCGAGAACTGAAAAGCTCTATGTGCGGCAGTTTGAGGAAGAGAAAACCCTTACAACCCATATCCTTCTGGACGCCAGTAAAAGTATGGACTACCCTGAAAAAGGGACTTCGAAATTCGAATATGCTGCCATGCTCGCTGCAGGCTATGCCTACATGGTAACAAAATATAACGATAGGTTTGCAATCTCAACCTTTACACAGGAAGTCGATATACACAAACCCAGCCGTGGGCGAAAAAACCTTCTGCGGGCAATTGACAGGCTGACAGAGCTTGAACTATCTGGAGGCACTTCTATTGGGGAAGCTGTTATAAAGT
The DNA here is from genome assembly GCF_000969945.1 of Methanosarcina sp. Kolksee. Taxonomy (NCBI): domain Archaea; kingdom Methanobacteriati; phylum Methanobacteriota; class Methanomicrobia; order Methanosarcinales; family Methanosarcinaceae; genus Methanosarcina; species Methanosarcina sp. Kolksee. Next base: position 3,637,776 of record NZ_CP009524.1, on the reverse strand, counting down.
ACAGCAGGGAAATCAAGTCAAGATCCCTTGTAATCCTTATCTCGGACTTTCTTCAGGAACCAGAAGCAATAGAAACTGCAGTTTCCAGGTTATCTGACCATGACCTGATTTTGATCCAGGTGCTCGACCCCACGGAAAAAGTGCTCCCTATCCAGGGTAACAGCAAGCTTATAGACCTTGAAACCGGAGAAGAAGTCAGGACATATGTTAGTGAAAAGTTTAAAGAACGCTACATTAAAAAGCTCGATGATCACAGCGCAAGAATTAAAAAAGCCTGTATGAAGACAGGAGCTGAATTCTATACTTTTACAACCGACACCCCTATTTTTGATGCTTTCTACCATACCATCAGGAGAAGGAGACGCTAAAAATGCCTTTTGAAAACCCCCTTGCTCTTATCGCTCTCCTGAGTGTAATCCCGCTTATTATTATTTACATGCTCCGTCCCAGACCGAAGGTACTTGCAATTCCTTCACTCATGTTTGTCCTTAAACTTGAGAGGGAAAGAAAACGGGTTTATGCATCACTTACCAAAATCGTGCAGGACCCACTTTTTCTTATTCAGCTCCTGATTCTTATTCTTCTTTCCATTGGCGCAGCAGGGTATTACTATACTTCACAGGAACCGCTAAGTGGAGAGCATACAGTGCTCGTCCTTGATACCTCTGCAAGTATGCAGGTTGATTCTCGCTTTGATGATGCTGTTAAGATTGCTGATGGTTATGTGAGCAAGAAAAACAGCATAATCCTGGCTTCGGATACGCCTCTTCTTGCTCTTGATGGAGGCGACGCGTCCTCTGCAAAGGGTATTTTCAGTAAAGTTCAGCCAGGGGCAGGCACTGCCGACCTGTCTGCGGCCATAACTACAGGTATGCGTCTTTTATCAAAGGAAGGAGGAGGAAGAATCATCGTTATTTCGGATTTCACGAATTCGAAAGGAGACGATCCTGTTAGTTCCAAAAATCTGGCTGAGTCTTATGGGATTTCAGTCAATTTCGTAAAAGTCGGAAAGCCTGCCGATAATATAGGGATCATCAACGGATGGATCCAATCCACGGACGGAAAATACGGCTACACAGGTGTAATTAAAAACTACAAAGATCAAGACGAAAATGTTAAAATCGAGACTGGAACAGGGACTTCCGGAAACTCAACGTCGTTTTCCCTTAACGTTCCCGCAGGTGGGACAAACCAGTTCACGCTTGAAAACCTTGGGCCAGGGATTACAACAGTTCAGCTTAATGTGAAGGATAGTTTGTCTGTTGACAATAAAGCTTACATTTCCATTCCAGATACTTCAGAGCAGCGTATACTCTATGTCACTGACGATGGGAAACTGCCTTCGAGAACTGCCCTTTCCCTGCTCCCGAACAGCAATATCAGTGTCGTAAAAGCCGTGCCTTCTTCCCTTGACAATTACACGCTTGTAGTGCTTGCGCAGAAAGAAACTCCAATTGCTAGCGATTCAGTAGCGACAATTGAAAATTATGTCAGAAACGGCGGTAATGCAGTTTTCATTGCAAGTGGCGCCTTAGCCCCCGAGAAAACTGAGGTTGGCCTGATAAAGATCCTGCCTGTAAAGCCTACCGGAATTGAGAATGAAACAAACGGAAACGATCTTGGAGTTAAGGAAGTTCAGCAAAGCAGTATTACAACGGACATTAGAAGTGATGAGATATCAGTCCACACATACCTGAACGCAACTGAAAGGACCGGTTCGACAACTCTGGTAGCTCTAGAAAATGGAGTTCCTCTCTTGAGTTACTGGCAGGTAGGTAAAGGGACCGTTTTCTATATGGGCCTGGATGACGAGCTCGGAGACGATGCCTGGAACAATTTCCATAACTTGCCTGAGTATCCTGTGTTCTGGATAAAACTTGTTGAATGGCTCGGAGGGACAGGTGATATTTCTGAATATAACCTGAATACAGGTACTTTGACGTCTCTTTCGAAGACCGAGGAAATCAAAACTCCCTCGAAAACTTTCACTTCAAACCATATTCTCTTTGATGAATCGGGAATTTACGAAATTTCAGGAAAGAAGATTGCAGTCAACCTTTATAATGACAAGGAATCAAACACAACAGTTGATGCATCTGACGTTATTCAGCGGGCGGTTGCGGAAGATAAGTCCACACTTGTAAGGGCTGATACTTATACTGTCAAAAATGACATTACTGATTACCTGATAGGAGTTATGTTCCTTCTCATACTAGCTGAAATTATAATCGTGCGCCGGCGGGGTGAACTATGAACATATCCCTTGAACACCCGGAAATGCTTTTACTCATCATTCCTGTGACAGTTGCCGGGTTTTATCTCCTGCGGAAGACAAAAACGAAGATTGTGGAATGGAGGATGCTTGTAGTTTTCCTCCTTATACTCGCTCTGGCTGCTCCATTTACAACGGTTACGCAGACTGCTAATGAAGAAAATCCTTCACTTATACTAATTCAGGATAAGACCTCAAGTATGGAGCTTTTTTCTAATGAAACAGGTACCGACCTGTATAAAGCCCTTGCAGCTGACACCTCTACGACCTTAGTCCAGCTTACAGGCGATAAAACAAATCTTGGAGATGCTGTGACTCAGTATTCTGGCACTGGTAATCAGATTATTCTTATTACTGATGGAAACAATAACTCAGGAAAGAGCCTTGTTGATGCTCTCGGGTTTGCCAAAGAAACCAATACTTCAGTCTACCTTGTCGAGCCTGAACTCAAGACAAATGACCTCAGTGTCGAAATTCTTGGGGACAAAAGTGTAGTTGTGGATAACCCAAACGAATTTGAAATAGTTGTCCATCAGGCTTCAAATCAAAGTGTTAGCTATTCCTATGAAGCGTACGTAGATGGGGAACTTTCCCAGAGCGGCGATATAACTCAAAACGCAACGCAGTATAGTATTTCCCCCAATCTCAGGCAAACTTTTAGCACTCTTGGTGCTCACAATATCAGTGTAAAGATTACTCCTTCCGGAGAAGATCTGAACAGTATTAACAATGAATTTTATAAATCCGTGTATGTAATTCCCAAACCAAAGCTCACTCTTGTTACCGGTGAGCCAAATTCACCCCTCGCTCAAATCCTTAATAAACTTTACAACACTTCTGTTTTCACTACTTACCCTGGAGCAAGTGCTCTGAATAGTAGCAAAGCTCTTGTACTTGATAACCAGTTCGCCGATAATCTTACGGAAACTCAGGTAAAAGAAATTCGGAAGTATGTTACTAATGGGGGTGGACTGGTAGTTGTAGGAGGAGAAAGAGCATATAATTACGGCAATTATCTTAATTCCTCGTTTGAAAAAATCCTACCTGTGCTTTCAAAGCCTTCCGAATATAAGGGAGGAAGAAACCTTGTCCTGATCCTTGACGTTTCTCCCAGTACTGCGGCCCACAAAACCCAGGGAGACATCCTGGGAAATGCCATATATATTCTTCAGAACGAAAATCTCAAAGATGCAAATGCTGAAGTTATCGCATTCGGGAGCAAGGGATATGATGTTTCCGGAGGTTTTGTTTTCCTTGGACTTGCTCAGAACCAGGCAACTCTTAAAGACAAAATTGAGCGGCTGACTCCTGATGAGGAGAGCAAGACATCCTTAGACGCAGGACTCAACATTTCAAAGGAAATGCTTACAGGCAAGGAAGGTGAACTTGATGCGATTATTATTTCAGACGGAGCAATCGAGGATTCCTATGAGCCAGGCCTTCAGGCTGCAAAAGAACTGCAGAAACTCGGCGTAAACCTGTATTTTATCCATGTCCGTTCTGTAGCTCCTTCTCAGACTGACAAATCCAGAAATTATTATGCTGAGATGTTTATGAAGGAACTCGGGCTTGAAAATAATTATTTCCACATTAATATGAGTGAAAGGGCAAATATAGTCTTTGAGTCAACCAATAAGTCTCAGGAAGAAGATAAAGAAGATAAAGATAAAGAAGAAAATGTAACGTCTGACTATTCTCTCTATACTTATTCTCCAAATAGCTTCATTACGAAAGATGTGAACCTTACTTCCAATATCACGGGATATAACGACGTGACTCCAAAATCCGGGGCTGAACGCCTGGTCATAACTACTTCAAATGGAAAACCAGTACTTACCACATGGCGTTTCGGACTTGGGAGAGTTGCGGCCTTTACCACAGATAATGGACAAGGTGACGGTTCTCGCTGGGCGACTAATGTTTATAATGGGTCGAGTGCCAAACTAATTTCGAGCATGATCAATTGGGCAGTAGCGAACCCGAGAGCTGAAGAAGGGACTGTTGTGGACAGCCCGGATACCTGGCTCGGCACTCCTTCCAACCTGACGCTTAAAATGTACGATGAAGGAATTCCGAAGCTAAAACTTGATGGTAATGCTCTGGACCTTGCTCTAACCGGAAGAAATACCTATGAGACAACTGTGAATCCGGATAGTATTGGGATTCATGATATCTCAGGCTACCCACTTGCGGTAAATTATCAGCTTGAGTATCGGGATGTAGGGCTCAATGAGGATATAGAGCCTCTTGTCCTTGCGACAGGAGGGAAAATTTACAATGAGAAAGAGGCAAGAGCCCTTCTACTGAAAGATGCGCGGCAGAATTCAGTGAAACAATCTGATGAGCAGGTAAGCCTGAAAGTGTATGTACTCCTTGCTGCGCTTGTGCTTTATCTGGGAGAAATCCTTGCCAGGCGCATAAGGGAAATGAGAAATCTCAAGAATGCGCAGGTTGAGATTGAAGCTGAAAAATAAGAATCTCTAAAGTGAGAATTCCGAAAGTAAGAATCCCAAAAGTAAAAATTCCGAAAGTAAGGATCCCGAAAGTGAGAGTCTCGAAAGTGAGAGTCTCGAAAGTAAGAATCCCAAAAGTAATAATCCTGAAAGTAAGAACCCCTAAAGGGTTCTTTTAACTTTGTGAGATTGAGAAACAGCGGAAAATTCCATCCTCGCTTTCATCAGCAGGTAGTAGGCAGTTCACACAACATCAATACAATCGATTTTACCGGAACCACACCACCTCATAATATATGCTCCGCCTTTGTCTATATATATAAACGTATTTGAGTAACGCATTTTTCCATTTATATCTTCATCTGTTCCAACCCAGCATCCGCTATTAACAAATAACTTTTTCTTTTTCTGACCCTCTTTTTCAGAGAGCTCAAGGGGATAGTAACTTGCAAAGTGAGTGTGCCCAAAAACAACAACATCTGCCTGTATAGTATCCTTCTTTTTCTTGTAATATTCATCGGTTATAACTTCTTCTGCGGTTTTATCCCGCGGATTTGTAGACTCATATAAAATTTTTTGTGTATGTGCAACAATACCGGGAATGGAGCTAAATGCAAAAAAACCAGTAATTATAGCCCATATAGCAGTGATCCAGAAGCTGGATTGTAGAAACGCACTCCACATAAGATATTTTCCACCAAAAACCAGGCCTAAAAATATAACAAAATTTCTTTTCCAGTGTTTTTTAGTAAATGGGATATTATAAAGGACCTGAAACCAGTTTAATGGATTCCAAAGTTCACCGATGAGATGAGACACGTATGCAAGAACTGCTTGCTCTTTGTCGAATTGATGACCATGAAGGAAGAAATAAGACCTGTTTCCTATATTGAAACCATGGGCAATGCCATTTTCATCCTTTTTAGGATAGTGACTATCATAAATATCAAGTTCTGTTTCATTGCACAGTTGCTCCCAGTTAATCTTTCCTTCCAGTTCACCCAGAGAATAGTCGTGATTTCCAACCACGTATATTTTGTCACAACCGACACTTGTGAGTAAGGAGAGAGGTCTCATAGAATCTTTAATAACGTTATCTCTATCACCATCTTTAGGACCCCACAATTCCACAATATCTCCCAGCAGAATTATTTTGCAAGGTTTTTTAATTTTGACTTCTTTATTCTTACATTTTACAATCTGATCAGTATTTTCTTGACTGCTTAAACTATTTATCCACTCAAGAAAACAACAAAACTCATTTTGATTACATTGTTCACTACCCAAATGCACATCTGAGACAACTATGTAAGCTGACTCCGTCTCAGGACTCATAAGACACCACTTTTTCCATTATTCCATAAATTTGATATTCAAATGAGCGTATTTGGGTACCTAAATCTTCTTTTTTCCACATTGGCCCTTTCGTTTTCACCGAATCTTCTGCTGTTTTCACCGAATCTTCTGCTATTGTTTTCGTCGGATCTTTTGCTTTCAGGGTATTGTTTATTGTACCAGCAATCATATTTGTAACCCTTGACGTGTATTCGTTGTTTTGTGGGTTGAAATAATTCTTTATTTAAAAATAACCGAACCAGAGAGAATAAACGTTGATTCAAAAGTGGGGGTTCTTACGCAACTATTTTCAAGGGATTTATATGCACCTGACAAGGAATCCATATTCATAGGAGTCATGATAGTTCCGTGTTTTGGACAATAAGGTTTTATCATATTGATTTCTCATCAGTCCAGATAATCATCCCTAAATATTTAATATACATTTATTATGAGTAAAATAGTCCACTATTTTAGGTCGGATCAGTGATCTATTGATTGAATTAAATAAGAAGAGTAGATTTGTCTTTTTTCTAGTTTACTAATCCTCTTTTTGTTTGCGTTTTTCTGTGTAACTACTACGATCTTTAGTTATAATCTATTTAAGAATCTTTTTAATTAAAAATACTATAAATTTATGTAATTTATAACTATTTATATTCAAAAATATTAATATTTAACCAATTTATATTATATTTTGTTTTCATCTAAAATTAATGATTTATATATTGTGGACTGATATAACAGTTATTTCAGTCGAATACCCCGCTAGCTTGCTGCAGGGATGGAAAACTTTCCCGAAAACAGGTAATGATAATATAATTTATCAAGTCCATTTTTTGGAGCTTTGGCGTGAACATAATCCGTTGCTTTCAGCGAAGACGCCAGCGCAACTTTGATTATAAATATGCCAGAAAATTCAGGGTTATCTGCCCGAAAAAACCTGCGAAAACCGGCACTATAAGGTTATCATCAATTTTATTGACTGCCGTTTCCGTAAGGGTTGCAAGAAACGCCATCATTAGAGAGACAATGGGATTCCCGAGAATAAGCAGCCCTATGAGGAAATCAATAAGAAATTCCGAAGCTGAGCCTTCAATCGATTTGTCATTTTTAAATATTTTTTGAAAAACTCTCCTCTTTCCATAGAATTTTCCGATAAGAGCTGCAGCCAGGTCCCCGAAGGTAGCCATAAGAATTGCAGCGTAAGCGATCTCTCGACTGAACAGGGATATTACTGAAATTGCCCCGAGCGCAAAGAAGATATGTCCTCCGAAGCGGTCAGCTTCACTTTTTCTGTACATAATATGGAAAAAAGGTATTCGAATTCCATGCTCAACCCGGAAGTAGTCAAGAATGAGAACAGTTACAAGAAATAGCATGAGCACCCATAGGATGGCTTCTTTTCCGTAAAGTTCGTAGATAAGCACGATCAGGATTGAAACCAGATGCACACTTTTTCTAAGGATTTCAAAGATAAATTCTCTGGACGACATGGCAAAAAGACTTGTCAGGATCTAGTATAAAGTTATATCTGTTTCAGTATGTCTGTTATTCTACGTGTCCTGAAAACTTCACAGGTGCCTGTCAAAAGATGAATATGAAAAATAAACAGCAGAAAAGCGAAATTCAACCAGGGTCCCAAAAAAGCAATTTCAACCTGAATCAATCAGGGTCCCAAAAAAACAATTTCACCCTGAATCAACCCGGATTCCAAAAAAGCAATTTCACCCTGAATCAACCTGAAAAATGCGGATTCAGAAATCCAGTTGATTTATTCAGACTGAATTCTGCCCTTTGAAATCCAAATCTTTGAAATCCAAATTTTACGAACCTTCATGTGCAGCGTCATAACCGGAATTGATCACGTTTTCCTTTATGCTTGAGTCTTTATCTATAACAACTTCGGGCCAGATCTTAACTCCGGAATGTATTGTTGAATTACTTCCGATCAGTACTTTATGTCCAATAACAGTTCCATTTTCAAGGAAGCAGTGTTCTCCGATGATTGTTTCGTCTGCCACTACCCCGCCTGAGATATTGGATCCCTTTCCTATGGACACATTATCAAAAAGATAGGATGAAAGGATTTTTGTATTGTCCTCTATGGTGCAGTTTGAGCCTATAACACTGTAAGGCCCGATAAGGACGTTATCGCCTATAGTTGTATTTTCCCCTATTACTATTGGCCCTACAAGGGACGAATTCGAACCTATGCATACATTGTTTCCTATGGACAGAGGACCTTTTATTCTTGCGTTCCGGGTTGTGAAATTCCCTTCGATTGTTGTTCCAGGAAGGGCATCAAGCATCCAGCGCTGTGCCTGCCTGTAAGCTGCCGAACTTCCAACGTCAGTCCATTGTCCCCGCACAAGTACACCATTGATTTTTTTGTCGGCTGCCAGCATGAAGGGGAAAAGGTCTTTTGCAAAGTCGAATTTCTTGCCTTCAGGTATCCATTCAAATATCGAAGGGCTGCAAATATAAATGCCGGTGCTTGCAAGGTTGCTGAATATCTGGCCTGCTTTCGGTTTTTCCAGGAAGCGGTGGATCCGGTTGTTAATGTCCATATCCGCAATTCCGAATTCTTTCGGGTCGTCAATCGAAATAAGCCCTATGGTTACCGGAGCATCGTTTTCTTCATGGAAACGGTACATCTCCCGCAGGTCCAGGTTGAGGACGTGATCCCCACCAAGCACGATAAACGGCTCGTCTTTCAGGTATTCTTCAGCATTTTTAATACCGCCTGCAGTTCCGAGTTTTTCTTTCTCATACACATATTCGATATGTACCCCAAACATGTGCCCATCTCCGAGCTGCTCTTCTATGAGATCTCCCATGTACCCCAGGGTCATGACTATTTCATTGAACCCTTCCCTTGAAAGATGCTCTATCAGATGCAGGACTGACGGCTTATTAAGAATCGGTATGCTGGGTTTAGGATGCTTGAAAGTTAGCGGCCTGAGCCTTGTCCCAGCCCCTCCACACATGATACACGCTTTCATATTTTTCCCAAATGTCCTTATATGAATATATTATTAACGATTTTGTTGTCGTTGTCTCAAAGGTTATTGATAATGGTTATTCAATTAATGACGATCAATCAGATGAATAACGAAATCAGATTAGTGACGAAATCAGATTAGTGACGAAATCAGATTAGTGACGAAATCCGATCAATGACGAAATCAGATTAATGACGAAATTCAGATTAATGACGAAATTCAGATTAATGACGAAATCCGATCAATGACGAAATCAGATTAGTGACGAAATCAGATTAATGACGAAATCAGATTAATGACGAAATCCGATCAATGACGAAATCAGATTAGTGACGAAATCAGATTAGTGACGAAATCAGATTAGTGACGAAATCAGATTAATGACGAAATCAGGTAAATGACGAAATCAGATTAACGTTGATAACTCAGAAGAATATCTTCTTTTCTTTCCACCTTGATTTCCCTTTTCCCTTCATACTCCGAAACGGTGCCAGTTACGCTGATGAAATCTCCTTTCTGAATTGAATTATTCAGAGCTTCTGCGCCCGCGGTTTTTGGAATAAAGACGCTCAGGACTTCGGAGTTGCAGTCTATCTGTAAAAGCAGGTGCCCGCCTGTATAGGTTATCCGTTTGCTCAAAACCTGGGCTTCAAGGAACACCTTTTCCCCTTCACCGGATTCACGGCTATAAGGCGTGGCTTCTTCTCCTGTCCCCTGTCCAGAAGCTGTAAGTTCCGACCCAAAGCAAAGATAAGCTGTCATAAGAGAAGTCAATGTCATGAACAGCAGCAGTACCATTACTTTTTCTTCTTTTTCCATCCTTTACCCCCCTGATTTTGGGCCTGGAATCAGTTTATGATCGAGACCAGTTTTATTTCAAGGATGAGGGTTTTGCCTGCAAGTTCATGGTTAAAATCCAGGGTAGCAGAAGTTTCCGTGGAGTTGAGCACTTTAACCTCACTCCCAGCGGGTGTTATGATTTTTGTTCCTGGCTCAGGAGGGGTCTGGAGTCCAAGCCTTTCGAGAGGGATCTCCTGGACAAGGTAATTCTTATACATTCCGTAGGCTTCTTCAGGCGGAATTATGAGGGTTTTTTCTTCACCCTCTTTCATTCCAAGCACTCCCACATCGATGCCTTTTATTGCCTGGAATGTATCCGTTCTGAAAAAAAAAGGCCGGTAGCCTTTTTTTTCGTCATAGATCCCTGCTTCGAGGGCTTTTTCCTTCAAAGTGGTATCAAAGACCGTTCCGTCTTCGAATTTTCCAGTATAATCAATAAGCAGGTAATCCCCTTTTTTCACAGTACGAGAATTTTCCATTATCTCTTTCTCCTGTGCATTTTTCTCTGGTACCCACGCCATTTCAAAATCTATCCGGATACCGAAATGATGCACATTTTAAAAAAATACTCTAACTCTCAATTTGCTCTTCAGTAACTTAAATTTATTCTATTGAGATTAGTTTTATATCAAAAATCAGGGTCTTACCTGCAAGCTCATGATTGGCGTCAAGAGTGATATGCGTATCGTTTACAGCTATTACTTTGTACTGATTTCCGTACATATCTCTCAAGGTTTGCCCCACTTCAGGAATTTGGGATCGGTTTGTTAGATTTAATTCTTCAATCGGGACAGCAAGGACTCTTGCTTCCTCATATTCCCCATAAGCTTTATCTGGAGGGATCGTCAGGGTTTTTTCTTCCCCCACTTTCATTCCGATTACACCTTCGTCAAAACCAGGGATTACCTGTCCCGAGCCAACGACAAAGTTAAGAGGAGTATACTCCCGTCCTTCAACGTATATACCTGCCTGCTTTGCAACGTCTTCCTTTGAGGTATCAAAAACCGTGCCGTCTTCAAGCTTCCCGGTATAGTCGACCTTGACAGAATCTCCGGACTTTACTGCTCTGCTGTCTCCTCCCTTGCTCCCGCTATCCGTGCATCCGCTGCCAAGAATTGTACTTACCAGGAGCAGTATAGCTATGAAGAAAACTGCTTTTTTCCTGGCCTTCATCACTTTCACTCCTCCACAGAAACGATTGTGACTGAGAAAATCAGGGTCTTGCCTGCAAGCTCATGGTTGAAGTCTACAACAAAGTTATTTTCGTTTACATCCGTGATAGTGCCTGTCAGACCATTGTCCGTAGCCAGTTTCATCCCGACTTCCGGAGTAAAATTAACAGTATTATTCGGGATCTCTCTTGCAAATTCTTCTCTGTACTCTCCATATGCTTCTTCAGGCGGGATTGTAAGGGTTTTTTCTTCTCCCACTTGCATTCCGACAACGCCCTCATCAAATCCTTTTATCATCTGGCCTACGCCGACGGTAAATGTAAGGGGTTCATAATTTCTCATCTGATTGTATTTCCCTGCCTCGATAGCAACTTCCTTTAAGGAAGTATCGAAGATTGTACCATCTTCAAGTTTTCCTACATAATTAACTGAGACTGTATCCCCATTCTTAATTATTCTACTGGTATCTTTTGTTATATCCTCGGCCATATAAATCAATAAAACAAACGAGAACATGCTAGATAAACGTGATGATAAAATAAAAGTCAAAAACCGAGTAAACAGAAGTTTCAGAATCCGGAATTACAGGAATTCCTGTAATCTTCATTTTTAAGTTTTAATTTGAGATTTGGTTCCGTTATTCTTTTTGATATTCAATATATGAGTAAACAAATGTGAACCCCACAATAAAGAGCGCAGGCCCCACTGTTGAGTCAACAACAAAATGTCGTATAAAATCGATTGCAATTATTCGGAATTATTGAATCCTTGATGATTGACTCGACAATAAATTTAAAATGGATTCAAACCCAGAGAAAAGGCTCAAATCACAGCAACTATTCCTGCGACCCTGATTTTCGTGAGATTTTGTGGCAAACAAGTCGAAATTTTTTCTAAATTTAACTTTTATGATCTATTATCGAAGGTTTAAAATATACTTTCTGTATATAACAGTCTAATAAAAGTTAGTCTGTTGTGGATAGCTATGGTAACAAGTCAGGAAAGACAGAAGGCAAATCTGGCCAAAATGAAAAGAATAATGGAAGAAATTGAAAGTACGACAGATGATTCCGATCTGATTGCCGAATTGCAAGAATATTTAAGAAAACCGTACTCGTTGTCTCTCAAATGGCATATGATTGTATTTAAAAGTGAAGTTGATAGGAGTTTATGGTACCTGGAGGATATACGAAAAGAAGAGATTGAAATGGAAAAAATGAAGCGAAGGAAGGGAAAAGATCCAAACGAAGAATTAAACCAGGTTAACTGCAAGTTTTCAGAGGCCGTTAGTGCATTTAAACTCGATCACCAGATGGTATACGATCAGAAAACGAATAAGTATAAGTTGTCAAAATCCGGGATTTCCAGAACAACGAGAGAAAACATTTTTGCAATTCCAAAATCTATGATTGGGGACGATAAACTCCAGTGGAGTGATGCAGTTAAACAAAAGTGGGGAGAAGATACTATCGGACAAACAGAATCACTGGAAAGAGATCTTTATAACCAAAAGAGTTTGAGAGTTGCCTGCAATAGCGAGGATAAGACTATCTGTTAATTAATTAGTTTATTAATTAACTGACCTTTCAATTATCCCATCGCTTCAATCACCTCATCGTTTCAATCACCTCATCGTTTCAATCACCTCATCGTTTCAATTACTTCATCGTTTCAATTACTTCATTGTTTCAATTACTCCATCGTTTCAATTACTTCATCGTTTCAATTTCCCCATCTTTTCAATTACTTCATCGTTTCAATTATCCCATCGTTTACTTGATGAGTTTATCTCAAAAATAATTTTTTCGGGTCTTCATTGTTTTGTGAATATCCTCATAATGTCCTCATAAAAATCAATGAGGTTTTGAATTGAAAATCGTCTTGTTCAGAGGGAATGGCGAAGAGCCATTTTTTCTTAAATCAGCAAAGTTAAATCAGCAAAGTTTCATGATTATTTTCCAGAATCAGAAAACTCAGTTAATCATTTGGAATCTCAGCTTTTTGGCTGTGTCTCATTTGAGATGCGGGAATTAATCTTTCCTGTAACTAAAGTCTGTAACTAACGTCAATAAACTTAATATATCTATTACTTTTATATTATAATTTAGATAATTTTCAATTCATTTTTGTTCTTGTGGCTGTAAAAGCATTTGAATAAGAATCCGTTAGTTCCAAAATAATAAGTTCCAGTAGTCAGGAAGAAAAAGTTGTAAGGCAAATAGAGATCTTCTTAAATTCACAAAAGATATTATAGTAAGCTTTCGAGAGGACTTGTGCACTATTGAGTTTCTCTTGAGACCTTTAGAGAGTGCACTTAGATATAATAGAAATCATAAAGTAAAAATGAAATCAAATACACTGGTGCAAAAAAATTTTTTGCTCTTCGTTGTTTTGTGTAGCTATCCTCATAGTTTCCTCATAAAAACCAATGTGGCCTTGAATTGAAAATCATCTTATCTATAGGGAGTGGTGAAGAGCCAAATTTTATCCTGGTATTATCAAAACCCGGAGACAATACCCATGAGAAAAAAAACTATCCTGGTATTCTTAAAACCCGGAGACAATACCCATGAGAAAAAACATTCGAGATTCTGGGATTGATACTGTTGGCGAAGTACCCTGGGGAACACACTTCTGCCAGTTCTACCAGACAAAAGAAGATTTGATGGATATACTTGTCCCTTATTTTAAAGCCGGGCTGGAAAATAACGAGTTATGCATATGGATTACCTCACAGCCTCTGGAAGTGGAAGAGGCAAAAACATCCATGATAACGGCTGGTCCTGATTTTGATGTTTATCTGGAGAAAGGACAAATAGAAATCATCCCTTACACCAGTGGATTTTTAAAGAAGGGTATTTTCGATCTGGATAGAGTTGTAAATAGCTGGGTTGAAAAAATTAACCAGGCTCTGGCAAGGGGTTATGATGGACTGAGGGTTGCAGGGGACAATCGCTGGCTGGAAAAAGAAGGCTGGAACGAATTTATTGATTATGAAAATAAAGTAGATGTTGTTCTCGACAAACACCATGTGATAGCCCTATGCCCATATTATCTCGATATGTGCAGTACGGTCGAGATTATTGATGTAGTATCCAGCCATCAATTTGCTTTGATCAAAAGGGACGGAAAATGGGAGAGGGTAGAAAACTCCGAAAGAAAAAGAGCAGAAAAAGAAGCTATTCAGGCTGCAAAAAATTGGGAATATACCTTTGATGCTGTGCCAGATCTGGTAGCCATAATTGACGATAAACATAGAGTTGTTCGTGTGAACAAAGCTATTGCGGCAAGATCGGGGATGACACCTGAAGAGTGCATAGGGTTAACCTGCTATCGTGTTATCCATGGGACAGACAAGCCTCCTTCTTTTTGCCCACAAAGGCAGCTGCTTACGGATTGGGATGAGCACATCGCAGAGATTTGTGAAGGTTGTCTTGGTGATAATTTCTTAGTAAATGTCTCGCCACTATATGATTCTGAAGGAAAACTCATTGGGAGTGTTTACGTCGCCCGTGATATCGCAAGGCGCAAGCAAGAAGAGCATCGTATTCGTAGATACAACCGTATTCTTGAAGGAATCAATCAGATCTTCAGGAACGTGGTACAGGCAAATACAGAAGAAGAACTGGGTGAAGCATGTCTATCTGTAGCCCTGGAAGTAACCAGCAGCCAGTTTGGTTTTATCAATGAAATGGGCGCTGACGGGTTCTTGCACGATATTGCAAAAAGCGAGCTTGCATGGGAACAGTGCCTTATGTACGATAAGAAAGGACATCGTAGTCCTCCTACCAATTTTGCTGTTCATGGCCTTTATGGCAGTGTCATTAACAACGAGAAAGGTTTCTTTACCAATGATCCATTATCACACCCCGACAGTATTGGTTTGCCGCATGGGCATCCGCCGATTACATCGTTTCTTGGCGTCCCCCTTGTCCAGGATGGAAAAACGATAGGTTTGATTGCGGTTGCAAACCGTGAAAACGGCTATAGCTACGAACAGCAGGAAGATCTTGAAGCTATCGCGCCGGCTGTGACACAGGCTCTGCAGAGAAAAAGGTCGGAAAAAGCTCTGAAATTATCAAATATTTATAATCGTAGTCTGATTGAAGCCAGCCTGGACCCCTTAGTAACCATTGGACGTGATGGTAAGATTACGGATGTTAGTGGCGCTACTGAACTGGTTACTGGATATTCAAGAAATGATTTGATCGGGACTGATTTTTCAGATTATTTCACTGAGCCCGGGGAAGCTAGAAAAGGATATCAGCAGGTGTTCATGCACGGTGAGGTCAGGGACTACCCTCTGGAGATTCGGCATAAGGATGGACATATAACTCCCGTTTTGTACAATGCTTCCGTTTATGGAGACGAGACTGGAAAGGTTATTGGGGTTTTTGCTGCTGCACGTGATATAACTGAGATTCAAAAGGCAGAGGAGAAAATTCAGACACTTGCAAATGTTGTCGAATCGTCAGAGGATGCAATTATAACTAAGTCTCTTGATGGCATTATTACCAGCTGGAATAGAGGAGCAGAGCAGGTTTATGGTTATTCGGCCGAAGAAGTTCTGGGAAAATGTATCTCAATACTTGAACCAGAGAATCTTAAAGGAGAAGTACGACTATTCTCTGAAAGGATAAAAAAGGGGAAAAAGATCCAGCACTATGAAACTTCACGGGTAAAAAAGAATGGCACAATCATAAATGTTTCAGTAGCTCTTTCTCCTATTTTTGACGCCACTGGAAAACTCATGGCTATCTCAACTATTGCGAGAGATATTACTGAGCGTAAAAAGGCAGAAGAAGCTATTAGATTGTCGAACATTTATAATCGCAGTCTGATTGAAGCGAGTCTCGATCCTCTGGTAACTATTGGGCCTGACGGCAAAATTACAGATGTAAATGAAGCTACAGAACAGATTACTGGCTATTCCAGAAGCGAACTGATCGGGACTGATTTTTCAGATTATTTCACTGAGCCAGAGGAAGCTAGAAAAGGATATCAGCAGGTGTTCATGCATGGTGAGGTTAGGGACTACCCTCTGGAGATTCGGCATAAGGACGGACACATAACTCCTGTTTTGTACAATGCTTCAGTTTATAGAGACGAGAATGGTAAGGTTATTGGGGTTTTTGCTGCTGCACGTGATATTACTGAACTTAAGAAAGCAGAAGAAGCTCTAAAAAGAGTGTATGAGAATCTAGAAGAAAGAGTTAAAGAACGTACATCAGAGCTTGAGAAAGCTTACAATTCATTGAAAGAAAGTGAAAAACGCCTTTCTGAAGCCCAAAAGATAGCTCATATTGGAAACTGGGATTGGGATCTTGTAACTGGTGAAACATACTGGTCTGATGAAATGTATAGGATTTTTGAACGTAATCCTCATGAATCAGGCGCAACTTACGAAGAACTTTTAAACTATATACACCCCGACGATCGAGATTATGTTGATGACGCTATCAAGAAAGCTTTAAATGAGAAGCCTTTTGGCATTGATTATAGGATTGTCCTGGCTAATGGAGAAGAACGTACAGTCCATTCTCAACCCGAAATTATTTTTGATGAGAAGAATAACCCTGTTCGAGTAAAGGGAGTAGTTCAGGATATTACTGAGCGTAAGAAAGCAGAAGAGAAACTTCAGATACTGGCGAACGCTGTGGAATCTTCGAATGATGCTATTATAACTCTGTCTCTTGAAGGTATTATTACCAGCTGGAATAAAGCGGCAGAGCAGATTTATGGTTATTCAGCTGAAAGAATTCTGGGAAAAGACGTGTCAATCCTTGAACCAAAAAATATCAAAGGAGAAATTAAGCAGTTTTCTGAAAAGATTAAACAGGGAAAAAAGATCCAGCACTACGAAACATTACGGTTAAGAAAGGACGGTACTATTATAAATATTTCAGCAGCTCTCTCTCCGGTGTTTGACGTCGCTGGAAAACTCGTGGCAATTTCAGCTATTGTAAGAGATGTTACTGAGCGTATCAAGGCGGAAGAAGCACTGCGTGAGAGTGAAGCGCGCCTGCGCCAGTTTTACGAATCAGATATGCTCGGTGTATTTTACTTTAATCTAGACGGTTCGATCACTGATGCCAATGATAAGTTACTAGAGATTATCGGTTACACGCGCGAGGACTTGCAGGTTGGACTGATTAAATGGGACGAGATAACTCCACCGGAATACCGGTTCCTGGACGAACGAGCTATTGCTGAACTGAGAAACATTGGGGTAAAAGAACCCCAGGAGAAGGAGTACATCCGCAAAGATGGCTCGTATGTACCTGTTATTGTTGGGGTAGCTACATTCAATCAGGCACGTGATGAAGGCATAGCCTTTGTTCTTGACATTACCGAGAAGAAAAAGGCAGAAGAAGCTCTGGCAAATCTCGAGATTGCCCGTAAGAAAGAAATTCACCACAGAATAAAAAATAACCTGCAGGTTATCTCTTCTCTTCTTGATCTTCAGGCTGATAAGTTTGATAACCCGAAAGTTATTGAGGCTTTCAGGGAAAGTCAGAACCGGGTTATATCTATGGCTCTTATTCACGAAGAGCTTTATAAAGGAGAAGAAACTGAGACACTTGACTTTTCGGCATACATAAAAGAACTGGCTGAAAACCTTTTCCAGACTTACAGCCTTAGTAAGAAGAAAATCCATCTGTGTATGGATCTGGAAGAAAATGCATTCTTTGATATGGATATTGCTGTCCCGCTAGGAATTATTGTTAATGAACTGGTTTCCAATTCTCTAAAACATGCATTTCCGGGCAGAGACAATGGAGAGATCCAAATCGAACTTCATAGAGAAGAAAATGGGGAAAACAGAAAGGAATGCAATAGGTATACCAGTTTTGTTCTGACCGTCTCGGATAACGGCGTTGGTATTCCTGAAGACCTTAATATTGAAGATCTTGATAGTCTTGGGTTTCAGTTGATGACCACCCTTGTAGATCAGTTAGATGGGGAACTTGAGCTGAAAAGGAATGATGGAACCGAATTTGCTATAAGGTTCACGGTCAAAGAAGAAAATAATAATCAGACACAAGCTACGTTAAAACAATTAATTGACTAATGCCTCCATTTGTACTTGTTATAACGGATCTCTAAAGGCCTTGTTCAGGCTCCTGGCTGACTCAGTACCAAAATCCAGTGAGAAATATAAACTTCAAAATTACTAGATTTTTGAACAGAGTCTACATTATCTACATTATCTACATTATCTACATTATCTACATTATCTACATTATCTACATTATATTCAATTAAATAGTTAAAGAGGAGTTCTTTACCTCCTCGAGTTTTAACGGCTTACTCAGCTTGTTGTGTGCGCATTCCTAATAATCTTTGCTTACTCAGCTTGTTTTTAAAGCATTGATTACGATGTTTGCCAGATCAATAAACGTCTGTCCTCCATCTGACGAAAGTTTTCCATTCTTGATGTAAACTTCTATCTGATTAAAGAGGAACTATAAACAGCCCGATGGCAACAGGATAGTTTCCTACAGGTACAGTAGCTGTAACTGTGTTTGTTGCAGTGTCAATTACAGAGACGGTTCCATTGTAGTCGGAGTTTGACACATATGCCTTTGTTCCGTCAGAGGTTACTGCAACACCATGAGGCATATTCCCTACATTTACTGTGGCTGCAACGGAATTGGTTGCTGCGTCAATTACAGAAACATTGTTGCTGCCAGCGTTCACCACATATACCTTTGTTCTATCCGGAGAGACTGCAACTCCAACAGGATATTCTCCAACACTTACCGTTGATGTGACAGTTTTAGTTTCAGTGTCAATTACAGAAACACTGTTGCTGCCAGTGTTAGTAATATACACTATTTTTCCATCTGGGGAGGCTGCAACTCCAACAGGAATGTAGCCTACAGGCACGGTGTCTGTAACATTGTTAGTTACAGTGTCAATTACAGAAACATTGTTGTTGAATGCGTTTGTAACATACGTCTCTGTCCCATCCGGACTGACTGCAACTCCTAGAGGCCATTTACCGACATCCACCGTTGATGTAACTGTATTATTTGAAGTGTCAATTACAGAAACGCTGTTGTTGCCCCCGTTCGCCACATATGCCTTTGTTCCATCCGGACTGACTGCAACTCCTAGAGGCCATTTACCGACATTCACTGTTGATGTAACAGTGTTGGTTGCATTATCAATTACAGCAACATTGTTGCTGAATGAGTTCGTCACATATACCTTTGTTCCATCTGGAGAGACTGCAACTCCAACAGGATAGTTTCCTACAGTCACATTGGCTGTAACTGTGTTTGTGGTTGTATCAATTACAGAGATATTGTTGCTTCCGGAGTTCGTAATATATGCATAGGGTTCTGCGCCTGCTATACTCCCCATCATTGAAATAGCCAGCATTGCTATTCCCAAAACTTTTATGAAGGCATTTCCACTGTGTGTTTTAGCATATGTTCTTTCTTTCATTTTAATCCCCCAAAATACTATTGGCGATGAGAAAAGAGCTTACAGCAGCTGTCTTATCATTTTATACAACTACTTGCAAATTCCCCCGTTTGAACAAAAAGAGTATATTAATACAAGAATATAATAGATTACATACATTAAAAAGTGGGGGTGCTTCGTATCAGCAAAGCGCTGAGATAAATCTATTTTCTTCAAGGTTAGCAGGAGATGTAATAGTAAAAGGTTGCTATCGGGTCATCTGCAACCAAGTGGTTGTTAAGATATATTCTGAAAAATAATAATTCTGAAAAATAAGAATTCTGAAAAATAATACTCAAATCGGTAACTGCAGGTAACCAATTCGTGGATAAGCCTGTTAATTATAAACACTGATTAAATAAAATTGAATTCTATCGTTACTTTTTTATATTGTTACCTATATAATATTAATTGGTTCATGAGGGAGCAATCTGTAAATTGGAGTAAATTCAGGACAGCTTGAAATCTGATCCCGTAATATACTTCATTGCGCGTAATCTGTAAAATGAAGCAAATTCAGGACAGCTTCAAAACTGATCCCGCAATATACTTCATTAACGCGTATCCGTAAAATGAAGCAAATTCAGGACAGCTTCAAAACTGATCCCGTAATATACTTCATTGGTGCAGGTCAAGCCTTGTGAACCACGTTACACCGCTTTTTTGCTTTCTTCTTTTTTTCCATCTTTGCGGAATGTAATCGCTAAAACGAATGTGATTGCTAAAATGAATGTGATCGCTAAAACCTTTGAGGCATATAATCAGATCAAAACTGCTGTTTCCAAGGACAAATATCGAGCCATTCAGAGATGGCTCAAGAAACGAAAAAGGCGGTATTGATCAGGATTATTTGGACTGCCTATTTTTTTAATTCTATCTTGCAGCCTTACGAACGGCAGCCAGGCCTTTCCAATCTTCCATGTCGAGTTCCGGCTTTTCGGCACGATATTTTGCATACAATTCTATTCCCACAGGGTCTTCAAGGATATCGACTTTGACACCCTTCTCGCGAAGCATCTGTTCATTACCCGAGGCGTTAGTAACATCGCCGACGATCACGCGGCTGAATTGGCGCATATATATTAACGTGGCACAAATGTCACATGGGCTAAGAGTTGTGAAAATCGTAGTATTACTGAAGTCCTGTCGTCCTGCATCGCGTATGGCTGACGTTTCACCGTGGTTGTAAGGATCGTTATCCTGCACAAGCGTATTGTGTCCTTTTCCAATAATCCGGCGCGTATTGTTATCAATGATAACGCCGCCGATGGGGCACCCACCTTCGTCATAGCTTTTTTGCGCAAGTAAAACTGCTATACGCATAATATTTAGGTCGCTCAGTTTAACAAAAAATTTATCTTCAACTATCGCAGGAAGACTTTTCGTGGGCAAATGAGCGATAACATTAAGCACTTCTTCCGTAACAGGCATGTCTTGTGTAATGAAGTGTTTCATAAACTCCCCTTTCAAATAACGATAAAATTATTTTTGGCAATCGCAAAAACTTGAAAAATCAACTTTTTTGGTTGTCTCAAAACTCGACCTATTCTATTATCTATGCGTGACTGTGGATGCAGGCAGCTTGAAGGCAGTTCCTGCTTCCTGCAGTATCCTCTTTAAATTATATGGGTAAAAGTAAATTTCATGTATGTATTGAAATTTTAAAAATTTAACCACATTTGAAAAACAACCTCAGACGATGTATTAAAACTTTGTAACTGTATGATAAAATTGTTGCATATTTTTCGAGCTGGAAAATTCTCCATTGAATTTGAAGAGGATATGTTCCTGCAGCTCTCTAAAAGGCTTAAAATTCTGTAGTAAGAGTTCTTGCTCTTTAACTGATATCATTTAGAATACTTAAAATCGTCAATTTTATAACAGTTCACGAGTTACCGTAAGGTATCATCAAAGTGTTGGTAATTTATGGCAAAAAGTACAGCAGGCTCAAACGGCGCAAATCTTGGTTTTGAAGAAAAACTCTGGCAGGCAGCGGACAAACTCCGAAACAATATGGATGCAGCAGAGTATAAACATGTGGTACTCGGCCTTATTTTCCTGAAATACATCTCGGATGCTTTCGAGGAGATGCACGAAAAACTTCTAGCCGAAATTGAGGAGGGGGCCGACCCGGAAGATCCGGAAGAGTATCTTGCAGAGAATGTTTTCTGGGTGCCTCCTGAAGCCCGCTGGAACCATCTGGAGAGAAGTGCAAAGCAGCCTACTATCGGAAAAACTGTAGACGAAGCAATGACTGCAATTGAGCGAGACAACAATACTCTAAAAGGCGTGCTTCCGAAGAACTATGCAAGGGAAGGGCTTGACAAGCAGCGCCTGGGTGAATTGATTGATCTTGTAGGCACAATCGGCCTTGGGGATAAGGAAAGCCGGAGTAAGGATGTGCTTGGCCGAGTTTATGAGTATTTCCTCGGCAGGTTTGCAGATGCTGAAGGCAAGCGCGGTGGCCAGTTCTATACCCCAAGAAGTATAGTAAGAGTTCTTGTCGAGATGATTGAACCTTATCGAGGCCGAATTTATGACCCATGCTGCGGTTCGGGCGGGATGTTTGTCCAGAGCGAGAAATTTATTGAAGCTCACGAAGGCCGCCTTGAAAATATCTCCATTTTCGGCCAGGAATCAAACCAGACTACCTGGCGACTCTGCAAGATGAACCTTGCTATCCGGGGAATAGACAACGATGGCATTAAATGGGGTGATTCCTTCCACAATGACCTGCACAAAGACCTGAAAGCCGATTTTATCCTTTCAAATCCTCCTTTTAACGATTCGGACTGGAAAGGTGAACTTCTTACTGAAGATGCGCGCTGGAAATTCGGAATTCCACCAAAAGGCAATGCCAACTTCGCCTGGGTCCAGCACTACATCCACCACCTTTCCCCAACTGGAATTGCAGGTTTTGTGCTTGCAAACGGCTCCATGTCTTCAAACACCTCCGGTGAAGGAGAGATCAGGAAAAATATAATTGAAAAAGATCTTGTAGATTGTATGATTGCTCTTCCAGGTCAGCTTTTCTACAATACTGGAATTCCAGCCTGCCTATGGTTTATTGCCCGAGATAAGCAAAACAGCGGTTTCCGCGACCGGCGCGGTGAAGTTCTCTTTATTGACGCCCGGAATATGGGAGTTTTGCGAGACCGTACCCACCGCGAACTTACTGATGAAGAAATTCAGAGGATTGCCGATACCTACCACGCCTGGCGTGGGGAAAAGATTGAAAGCGGGGAGTATGAAGATATCCCTGGCTTCTGTAAGGCTGCAACTGTTGATGAAATTAAAAAACACGATTATATACTTACTCCTGGCCGTTACGTAGGTTTTGAAGAGACCGAAGATGATGATGAGGAATTTGAAGAGAAAATGAGAAAATTGACTGTAGAACTTTCGGAGCAGTTCAAGAAATCAGAGGAGCTGGAGAAGAAAATTAGAGAGAATCTGGCAGGGCTTGGGTATGAACTCTGACTTCCGGCTGAAAGAATCCGAGATCCTGGAACTAAAGAAGTCTACTGCCCAGTTGAAGCCAGGGCTTATTTCTATAGTTTCGATCCTCAACAAGCACCATGAAGGAAAACTGTATTTCGGGATAAAAGATGACGGCACCGTGATTGGCCAGGATATTGGGGATGACACTTTAAGAAGTATTTCCCAGGCTGTTTCTTCATATATAGAGCCAAGGATTTACCCAAACATCAGGCAGGTTACTCTAGAAGGAAGGACCTGCATAGAAGTTGAATTTCAGGGAAATGATATCCCCTATTTTGCCTACGGTAGGGCTTACATCCGTACTTCTGACGAAGACAAGCTCCTGAGCAGAAAAGAACTTGAGAATATTATTCTCAGGAAAAACAAATCCCAGCTTAGATGGGATACTGCAATCTGCAAGGATGCAACTCTGACAGACCTCAGTGAAGAAAAAGTGCAGGCTTTCATAGAAGCAGCAGGAAAAGAGTATACAGGTTTTGAGAATTCCCTGAGTAAATTGAAACTCTTTCAGGACAGAAAATTAACCAATGCCGCAGTGATTCTTTTTGGCAAAGATCCTGAAACCTTTTTCCCAAATGCAAAGCTAAGGTGCGCGGTTTTTGCTACAGATGACACTTCCTATATTATAGATATGCAGGAGTTTACAGGCGATTTATTCTATCTGATTGAGGAAGCCCAGAAATATATCCTTAAAAATATCCATATCGGCATGAGGCTTGAAGGCCTCAAAAGGGTTGATGTCCCGGAAATAAATGAAGAAGCCATTAGGGAAGCCGTTGTAAATTCTTTTTGTCACAGAGACTACTATGAGTATGATTCTGTAAACGTAGCTGTTTTTAAGAACCGGATTGAAATCCGAAACAAAGGCAGGCTTTACGGCGGCCTTACTATCGAACAGATCAAATCCGAAATGGTTTCCGAGCGAAGAAATGAGCTGCTCGCCGAAATCCTGCATGAAATCCATTTAATCGAGAAATGGGGCAGAGGCATCAGCCTTATACTTTCAAAAGAGCCCGAAACAGATTTTAAAGAAGTCGGGACTCAGTTTATTGTCACATTTAAGAGAAAACAGGTGGAAGCAGAAGAAAAAGCCGGGGAAAAGGAAGTAACTGGGGAAACAACTAAGGAGAAAACTAGGGAGAAAACTAGGGAGAAAACTAGGGAGAAAATCATTTTCCTGATTAAAGAAAATCCTTCTATAACTACAAAAGAACTGGCCGAAAAATTGGATATTACTGACAAAGGTGTTGAATGGCAAATTAAAAACTTGAAGGATGAAAAACTTCTCAAAAGGGTAGGCCCTGCTAAAGGCGGCCACTGGAAAATTCTTGAGAAATGAAGTTCTGACCCGTACAACCGTATTCATCTTATCGGGTCGTTATTGTCACGCTCGACGAAGGAGAGCGGCCTTTCCGATAATATCATAAAAGAAGAAACAGAAGAACTAAATTCCAGTCTGCTAAAAAAGAGATGCAAAAATCCACCCTGATTAATAAAATATGTGTCAGAAGTCCATAAAAGTAATAAAAATGATATTATGGAGGAGAGCAATTGACCTCTGAAACGAAATTTAAAGAAACCGAGATTGGGATGATTCCTGAAGATTGGGAATTATTAACAGTTGATGATATTAAATCTAAAGAAAAAAAATCAGTAATATCAGGTCCGTTCGGATCAAACATAAGTAAAAAATACTTTGTTGAGTCCGGAATACCAGTAATCAGAGGCAACAACCTTACAACTGATATGAAAAGATTC
The DNA here is from genome assembly GCF_000969945.1 of Methanosarcina sp. Kolksee. Lineage (NCBI taxonomy): Archaea > Methanobacteriati > Methanobacteriota > Methanomicrobia > Methanosarcinales > Methanosarcinaceae > Methanosarcina > Methanosarcina sp. Kolksee. The sequence continues at coordinate 3,612,968 of NZ_CP009524.1, read as the reverse complement.
GTTGAAGAGGGATTTGTTTTCGTAACTCCTGAAAAAGCGGACGAACTAAACACTTGGGCTTTGAGAAATGATATTGTCTTTACAGCAGCTGGCACTTTAGGGCAGGTAGGAATTATAGAAAATAACTCCAAATTTGAAAAATACATTATATCAAACAAACAGTTAAGACTTAGAGTTAATGAAAAAAAAGTCTGCCCCTTATATGCTTTTTATTGGTTTTCAAGTCCAGAAATGACCAAACGAATTGTAAACTACAATACGGGTTCAACAATTCCATTAATTAATCTTTCAGTCTTAAAAAAGTTACCAATTGTAGTTCCATCTTTAAAAATTCAAGATTCTATAGTTTATATTCTTGACTCATTAGATCAAAAAATTGAACTGAATTATCAGATGAGTAAAACCCTTGAACAAATCGCCCAAACCCTTTTTAAACACTGGTTCATCGATTTTGAGTTCCCGGATGAAAATGGAAATCCTTACAAATCAAGCGGCGGCAGGATGGTAGATTCGGAATTGGGGGGAATTCCGGAGGGGTGGAAGGTAAAGTCATTTTCTGAAGTTATTGATGTCAATCCTACAAGAAGACTTTCCAAAGGAAAACTTGCAACAAAAGTGAGCATGGCAGATTTAAACACTTGGCAATCATGGATTGATTCGTGGCAAGAGGAAGAATACAAATCAGGTCCAAAATTCAAAAACGGAGACACTCTTTTTGCTAGAATCACCCCAAGTTTAGAAAACGGGAAAACTGCCTTTGTGAGTTTTCTGAATGAAGGAGAAACTGCATTTGGGTCAACTGAATTTATAGTCTTTGGGCCGAAGGCTATAGTATCGGGAACTTACATTTATTGCCTTTCAAGAAGTGAGTATGTCCGGGAAACTGCAATAAACTCAATGACAGGTACATCTGGAAGGCAAAGAGTGCCGAATGACTGTTTTGATCAGCTGTTAATCTGCGTCCCAGCAGGAGAAATTGTCAAGAAATTTGATTCTATTATAACACCCTTATTTGAAAAAATAGAAAGCAACTCAAAAGAATATATAAATTTAGGAAAAATTCGTGATTCCCTTCTCCCCAAACTCATGTCAGGAAAAATCAGAGTTGAGTGCTGAAATGGCAAAGATTGTTTTGATATCTTGCGTGAGTAAGAAACTGCCTTATAAAGCAAAGGCAAAAGAGCTGTAAGTCAGTACTCTTTTCAAATACAACCTTAAATATGCAAAATCACTGAATCCTGACAAAATCTTTGTTCTTTCTGCAAAATACGGTCTTGTAGATCTAGAAAGGGAAATTGAGCCTTATGATAAAACCCTGAACGATATGCCATCTAAAGAAATTAGAAAATGGGCAGCTTGCGTAATAAATCAAATAAAAAAGGAAGCAGACCCGAAAGAAGATGAATTCATTTTCTTCACATACAGAAAATATAATAAGTGTTTGCAGCCTCATATTTTAACTATTAAATTTCCCTTAAGGAACTGAAAATTGGAGAACAGCTTCAATATCTTAAAATGAGGTGTTCAAATGAGTGAAAAATGCAAACAACTGCATCAATGGTTCAATAATCTGGAAAGAACAAATTTCCCATTTGATGAAAAGAAAATCCCTCGCAATGGAATCTATATTTTGTTTGAAAAAGGAGAAACTGCTCACGGTATGGATAGAATCGTTCGCATAGGGACTCATAAAGGCAAAAACCGATTAAGATCACGACTTAAGCAACATTTCATTAAAGAAAATAAAGATATGAGCGTTTTCAGGAAGAATATAGGGCGAGCTTTACTTAACAGGGATAAAGACCCGTTTCTTGAGCAATGGGAAATCGATTTGACCAGCAGGAAGGCAAAAGAAAAATATTCTGCTTTGATTGACTTAGAGAAACAGAAAGAGAAACAGAATGAAATAGAAAAGAGAGTAAGCCAATATATTCAGGCAAATTTCAGTTTTGTTGCAATTGAAGTTGAAACCCAGGAAAAAAGGCTTGAGCTCGAATCAAAAATTATCTCCACAATTTCCCTGTGTGATGAATGCGGTCCTTCTTCTAAATGGCTGGGTTTGTTTTCCCCAAAAGAAAAAATAAGCGAGAGTGGGTTCTGGGTGGTAAATGAATTATATAAAGAGCCTTTATCTGATGAGGATATGCAGCTAATCAAAAATTTAGTGTCACATGCGGCTGGAATCAACGGATTTCTTGAGTAACAGATTTTAACCGCATTTTTTTGCATGAAGGTGCTTTCATTATTTTCATTTGTTTGTGCCTGTTATTCGAAGAATTTCATGTGAGTTTTGTGTCATTTCTGTAATTATTATTTTAGTGACTCTTCTTTTTGTGATATTATCGGAATGGCCGCTCTCCTTCGTCGAGCGTGACAAAACGACGCTTGATAGCGAATAAGGTTGTATGGGTTAAAGATATTTATAATTCAGTCCTCTTGAGCGCAGCGAAAAGGACCTCGTGCTCCCGAAGCGAAACTCGGGCGGGACAAGACACGTTAAAGACGGCTAATATGGTTTTTCGTTATTCCAAAAAAACTTTTCTTCAAAGTCGTCTGCCGGATTTTAATTTAAATCTATTCTTTTTGCTGGCTCCGTTGATTTAACAATTTTTTCGAAATGGTGGACTGCGCCGCCAGCAGAAAAAATATATTAAAGTAGAAATTTATATATCAAAGTTCATCCCTGAATTCTTTAATAACACACTCACTTTCGATATATTCTTCGTCCACCATATATCCTTTTTCGTGCATCCATTTTATCAGTTTTTGCATAACTTTTCCGGCGGTTACCATGAAAGTTTTGGTTTCTGGCCCTTTCCTTGTGATGAAATCTCCGAAGAAATCTCTCATTTCAGTGGCACGGATGTGTTCCGTCCCGAAAATTTCGCAGTATCCTTTTTCTTTATAATAAAGATCATCGTAGTATTTGTGATCCTCTCTGTTAAGATTTACATTACCGTTCCTGTTCGTTCAGGAACTCTTCTAACGCTTTTTCTATCGTTGTCATGGTCTTCCTAAATCCATGTAGTTGTGTAACTCTTAAATCGCCAGTTGATTTCAAAAGCTTCAAAGAGCTCACGGGAACCGGGGATACGCCGCTCCTACTGCAAGAGGTTTCCAGGTTTTACCAGTTTTCCCTACAGTGAGATAAACAGTCCAGCCGACTTTAGATTTTGAGCTTATCTCCTCAGAAACAATAACAGGACCCACAGCCTGTCCTGATATAAGGTCTTCAGAAAGCCAGAGTTTGCCGGGTTTGATTTCATCAATCTGGAAATAGCCTGAAAGTTCTTCTGTATATTTTTTAACAGGATGAGATTCGATGTACTCAATGAGGAGAAGAGATAATTCTTTGGCTTCGGGGACATCAGATTTGAGTTCCTCTATATTTTCCTCGGTCTCCTCGTATTCTTCCTCGGACATGTAACTTTTTTCGTGCAGCCATTTGACAAGCTTGTGCATGACTCGTACAGAAGTTTTCATAAAATCCTTGCCTGCACATACTTTCCGGATCATGTAATAACTGAGGAATTCTTCTACTTCAGAATCCCCTATATATTCGGGACCAAAAATATCACAGTATTCCTTGACCCCTTCCTTATACAGGTCATCAAAGCGTTCTGAATTCTCTATGCCCAGCCGCAAATAAGCGTAGCTGTTAAGATATTGCATAAAAAGGTTCACGACATCTTCATAGTCTCCATATGTCCTTTGCTTCAGGCACTGTCGCTGCTCGTCAAGAAATTCTTTGAATACCGCATCTATAGTCTTCATGAAAATTACCCTGGGAGAATATTGTTCTTCATCGGAATTATTATTCAGGTTTTACTGAGTAGTTTCATTCAAAAAACTGGCGAATAGTCACTGGAGACAAGTCAGTTCTTTATGTCGTCTTCGTTTCATTCAATGAGTTCTTAGAAACACTGGATTGCGCCGCTGCCGGAAAATACTAATCATGATTGGTACTCTCCGGATTAATATTTTGAAATACTAACAGCCTGGGAAATCTTCAGTTCTCAAAAACTTCAAAGTTCCCCTGAAAAACGGGGATAAACAACCCCTCAGCTTATGGGATTCCAGATATTGCCGCTTTTTCCTACAGTAAGATAAACAGTCCAGCCGACTTTAGCTTTTGAGCTGATTTCCTCAGAAACAATTAAGGGACCTATAGTCTGACCTAATGTATAATATTCATATAACCAGAGTCTGCCAGGTTTGATTTCTTCTATCTCAAAATAGCCTGAAAGACTTTTGGGATGTCTATATAATGGTTGAGATTCGATATACTCGAAGAGGAGAAAAGCAAGTTCTTTGGCTGCAGGAACATCAACCTTGAGTTCCTGGATCTCTTTTTCGGTTTCTTCATAAACCTCATCATTCATGTAGCCATTTCTGTGCATCCATTTAACCAGGTCATGTATGACTTGTACGGATGTCTTCAAAAAATCCACATCTAAATACACATTCCAGATCATATAATAACTGAGGAATCCTTCAACTTCGGAATTTTCGATGTATCCTGGACTGAAGACCTCACAGTACTTCTTGTTTTCTTCATTGCGCAGGGCCTTGAAACGGTCTGCATCCCTTTGGCTAAGGTAAAGGTGAGCGGATCGGTTAAGAAACTTTACAAAGAGATCAATCACATCTGCATAATCGATATACGTATCCTGATCCAGGCACTGTTGCTGCTCGTCAAGAAATTCTTTGAATACCGCATTTATAGTCTTCATGAAAATTACCCTGTTGAGAATATTGTTTTTCATTTGAATTATGGTTTATTCGGATTTTACTGGCTTTCATTTTCTCAAAAAAGGGTATAACAAAATAGCTACTCTTAAATAAATTTACTGAGATACTAACTTCTGATTTTTATTTTCATGTTTTGGTAGGAAAGCCTATCTTTTAAACGAAATCCTGATTCCTAAAAACCAAACGAGAATAACCGGACAAAAAAGAAAGGAGAAATCCCCATCCCAACCATCATCCCCGAATCCGAAGTTGAAGAAGCAGCTCTTGAAATCCTTTCCGAACTCAGCTATGACTACCTTTACGGCCCGGACATTGCACCGGAAACAGACTGCGCAGAAAGGGATGATTTCGGGACAGTAATTCTACCGTGCCGGCTTCGGGCTGCAGTTGACAAGCTGAACCCCGGAGTTCCGGCAGGAGCAAGGGAAGATGCAATAAAAAAGGTGCTTAGGGAAGAAAGCCAGGACCTTGTGCACAACAACCGTTCTTTTCACAATATGCTTGTAAACGGGGTTGATGTGGAATATCAGGGTCAGGACGGCGAAACCGTTTATGATAAGGTCTGGCTTATTGACTTTGCGAAACCTGCAGAAAATGAGTTTCTTGCGGTTAACCAGTTTACCATTATAGAAGATGGTAACAACAGACGGCCAGACATTATACTTTTCGTTAACGGGCTGCCGCTTGTAGTTATTGAGTTAAAGCGGCCTGACGAAGATTCCAGTTTTGGAGACGATGAGATCATCTGGGACGCCTATCAGCAGTTTCAGACTTATAAAAAAGATATTCCCGGGCTTTTTCGGTATAATGCTTTTCTGCTGATCAGTGACGGCCAGGATGCAATGGCAGGAACTCTTACTTCAAACAGGGAATGGTTTATACCCTGGAAGACAATTGACGGGGAAAAAGTCGCAGATTTTAAAGTTCCACCTATGGAGGTACTGCTCAGGGGGATGTGCAGGCCAGACATACTTCTTGACCTCATCAGGCATTTTATCGTTTTTGAAGATGACCACGGAAAGGTTATCAAAAAGCTTGCCCGTTATCACCAGTACCATGCAGTTAACAAAGCTGTAGAAAAAACTAAACTTGCCTGCATGCCAGACGGAGACAGAAAATGCGGGGTTGTCTGGCATACTCAGGGCTCAGGAAAAAGTCTTGAGATGGTCTTTTATGCGGGGAAGCTTGCACTTGAACTAGATAACCCAACCATTGTAGTGCTTACGGACAGAAACGACCTTGACGGACAACTTTTTGATAGCTTTGCCCGATGCAGTGAAATCCTGCGCCAGCAACCTGTCCAGGCTGAATCCAGAGCTCACCTTAGAGAACTTCTCTCTGTAGCCTCGGGAGGAATTGTCTTCACGACGATCCAGAAATTTTCGCCCGAAGGCGAAGAAGACCAGTTTCCGGTCCTTTCCGAAAGGAGAAATATTGTTGTAATAGCTGACGAAGCCCACCGCAGCCAGTACGGCTTTGATGCAAAGTTCCGGGAAAGAGAGGTTGAAGGCGAAAAGGTTGCAGAGATATCCTATGGCTTTGCAAAATATATGCGAGATGCTCTACCGAATGCGTCTTTTATTGGATTTACCGGCACACCTATTGAACTCGATGATAGGAGCACGCCTGCAGTTTTTGGGGATTATATTGATATTTACGACATTGAGCAAGCTGTAAAAGATAAAGTTACGGTTCCTGTTTCATATGAGAGCCGCCTATCAAAGATTGATCTGGCCAAAGAGGCAAGGGAAACACTGGATTCTGATTTTTCGAAGATAACTGGAGATTGGGACTCATACGAGGCAGAAAAACTCAAATCTCGCTGGTCTCGGCTTGAAGTCGTGGTAGGAAGTAAGGATAACTTAAGAAAACTTGCAGCCGATATTGTCTTTCATTTTGAGAAAAGGCTTGAAGCTATGGACGGGAAAGGCATGATCGTCTGTATGACCAGGCAGATCTGTGTTGATCTTTATAACGAAATCATAGCCCTTCACCCGGAATGGCATGACGAAGACGACCTGAAAGGCCAGATAAAAGTGATCATGACCGGCAGCGCAGCTGACGACGAAACCATGCAGCCACATATCAGGAACAAAAGCCGCAGGATGAAGATTCGAGACAGGATGCAGGACCCAAATGATCCCCTAAAACTTGTTATCGTCTGCGATATGTGGCTTACCGGCTTTGACGCTCCCTGCCTGCATACCATGTATTTCCTGAAATGGCTCCAGGGGCACAATCTCATGCAGGCAATAGCTCGCGTAAACCGTGTTTTCAAAGATAAGCCCGGAGGACTTATTGTTGATTATGTGGGCCTTCTCTACGACCTTAAGTATGCTATGGCAAATTACACTCGAAGCGGAGGCCGAGGCAGCCCTGCAGACTATAAAGACGAGGCTGTTGCATTAATGCTAGAAAAGTACGAGATCGTGCAGGATCTTTTTTATGGCTTTGACTATATGCGAATCTTTTCCGCTTCTCCAAAAGAAAAACTCACAATTGTCAGAGAGGGAGCGGATTTCATTCTCTCGCAGGGCCGTACCGAAGACGAAAGAACCCAGGAAAAGAAACGCCTCATTCAACATGTAACCGAGCTTTCAAAAGCCTTTGCTCTTTCAGTGCCGCATCCAGAGGCTGATCGGATTCGGGACGATCTTGCATATTTTCAGGCTGTAAGGTCAATTCTTGTAAAACTAGAACGGAGACCTGCAAAATCAAAGTATGAGATGAACTCAGCAATAAAAGAGCTTGTCTCAAAATCGATTGCAACAGAGGAGATCATTGATATCTTTGACGTGGTTGGAATAAATAAACCGGATATCTCAATCCTTTCCGAGGACTTCCTTGCTGAAGTCCGGGACCTGCCACAAAAGAATCTTGCATATGAAGTCCTGAAAAAGTTGCTTTATGACGAGATCAAGACCAGGTCTAAGAGGAATTTGATTCAGGGTAAATCTTTTGCCGAAATGCTTGAGAGGGCAATAAATGAATATAAGAACCGGGGCATTGATACCGTGCAGGTTATAGAAGAGCTTCTTGACCTGGCAAAGAAGATCAGTGAGGCTGACAAGAGAGGCGAAGGGCTGGGCCTGAGTGATGAAGAAATTGCTTTTTATGATGCTCTTGCTGACAATGAAAGCGCCGTGGAAATCCTGGGCAATGAAACATTAAGACTCATGGCAGCCGAACTTGTCAAGATTATTCGGCAAAATGCAGGCGTTGACTGGACTCTTCGAAAAAATATCCAGGCAAAAATAAGAGTAAACGTAAAACGATTGCTGAAAAAGTATGGATATCCTCCAGATAAACAAAAACTTGCTACTGAGAATATCCTCAAGCAGGCTGAACTCCTGTGTATAGGTGTGGAGCAGTTACATCCAGTTGTAGCGTGAAAAGGAGTAATCTGTTTTTTCTTGGTATCTGAATGTGAAGTAAAAGTTGAAAATAAATAATATCAACACTTTTAAGTGAAGAGGTAAATCCTTAGGGGCCAATTGGCATTTGCAAATCTCTGCAAGGCAGTTTTCTGACTCACTAATTTTCCAACTTGCCTTAAATTTTTAAATTTATTCTATATTATCCTGCCGAAATCTACTCAAGAAGTTTGATCTTTTTGAGAAGACCTGCTTTTGTTCCAGTTTATGGGTTCTGTGTTCCCTAAGCTTGGGCTTAATCTTTAAAAACTGAATCTTTGAAAACTGCCGTTGTCATGGGCAGATAAAGTTTTATCCCGAGGCTATTTAAGGCACTCTCAACACACGTTTGTATCGGACCCTGGAGGTTCTAAAAACTCAATGGCGGGGCTGAAAATAAGCCCGCTTTTTGTTATAAGTCCTTGCTTTTCAGTGCTTTGTCATTAAGCAGAAAGGTATAAGGAATAACAGAAAATTTCTGGCTGCTACCTGCTTTTCAAAATACCAGTAAGTGTAAAAAACGCATAAAAAAGAGTATTATTCAAGAATTGTTTAAGACTATTAAAAGTTATTAAGTGGACCGGTCGGGAATTGAACCCGAGGCCTCTACCATGCCAAGGTAGCGATCTTCCCCTGATCTACCGGCCCATATCAGGCTTATGCTTTATCAGCATCCCTCATACACTCAATATCTTATATAAAGCTGTCGCCACATAGGCTCGACGTCTTACATATAAATTTTTGAAACTTAGAAATTTAAGAGCTTCAAGCAAAAGTTATAAGTAGTAAATTGAGTATTAGAAGTGTTGTCGGATTGGGAAGCTTTCCCGAAAAGCCTTTCTACTTCGGTAATTTTAAAAAACCTGACATTTGGGCCCGTAGCTTAGCTTGGTGGAGCGCACGGCTGATAACCGTGAGGTCCTGCGTTCGAATCGCAGCGGGCCCACCACAATATGACAATCCTTTCTCAGGAGTTTACAGGTTTTATAACCCAGTTATCCTTCATTTGGGCCCGTAGCTTAGCCTGGTGGAGCGCACGGCTGATAACCGTGAGGTCCTGCGTTCGAATCGCAGCGGGCCCACTATATGTTTTATTGATGCTATTTTGTTTTTTATTAATGTCATTCTGTTTTGAATCTTTTTCGTGTATTTCTGAGTCTTTTTCACTTTAAAAAATAGGTCTCTTTAAAAACTGGTCTCTTTGTTGTTTTGGGCGGATATCCTCATAGTATTCTCATAAAATCCTCATAATATCCTCATAATATCCTCATAATATCCTCATAATATCCTCATAATATCCTCATAAAATCCTCATAAAATCCTCATAAAATCCTCATAAAATCCTCATAAGCCTCATAAAATCCAGCACTGTCTTGAATTCAAAATAGTATTATCCATAGAGAATAACGAAGAGCCAAAATAAAAGAATAAATTTCGGAAATTAGGGATTTTTTAATATCTTCTTGGATCACCAAAATTTGGCATTAATTCCGATGATGTTGACCTACATATTTCAAAAAATTAAAATAATCAAAAGTCTCGGAAATTAAATACCTCTGTAACAAAAGAATTAATCTTCAGGGAAAAATTATAGTGGGGATGAATCCCCATGAACAATTTCAAGCAATGTGTTTCAGACGTTCAATATTTCTAAGCACGATTGTACTCTCAGCTACAATATCTTCTTCGATCTTGCTGACAATATAATCCATTGGGACTGTTAGCCTGTATAACTTTACCGGTCTGCCTTTACCCTTTGATTTCTTTTCTTCCCGGATATCAATCCAGTTATTTTCGCGGAGATACCGCATTGCAACACTGACTTCAGGTTGTCTCAAGCCTGATACCATTTCAATGCTCTGAGATGAGATCTCTCTGCCTTTTGCAAGGCATGCAAGTGTCAGAGCGATTGGCCTGCTAACGTTAATTCTTCTAAATAGTTCTATCATTTCATGTTCGTTTGGTCCCATAGCTACCGGAACCTCTTCTTTTGTGTCCGAAATATCCATAACTGGACCACTTTCATCTACCATTTAATCACCCAAAGAACCATTATATAGTTGATTAATATAAATATTTATTTATGTTTCTCTTTTTAATATATACTACTAACTAATAATTCTTTAAGTGTTTTTGATGTTCATTTATTCAAAAAATGTCCAGATGATACTGTTTTTCCTTTTCGGCGCAGGTTATAACTCTTCTCTTCGTATTCTTTGACTTTAAAATCTTGTGACAGCTCCCGGTAATGAATTGACGGGCACCTACGGAATTTCAACCGATGCCATACTGCCCCAGGGCAATTGTTATTCCGGTTCTCGCCATCAACGTTCAAATTTTTACCTACAGAATTACTCTGTATAACCTTCTATTTTAAGTCCAGTAGCAAAGTTAAGCGGCTCTTGTAGCATTTCCAGCTTCCAAGACAAAACTTAACAATATATATGGTTCTTCGCCATTCCCTATGGATAAGATGATTTTCAATTCAAGGCCGCATTGGTTTTTATGAGGAAACTATGAGGATAGCTACACAAAACAACGAAGAGCCATATATATAAAACACAACAATACCACTATTTTCTCAAAGTTGAACACGTGATGCTGAGGCCGATTACGCATTCATTCCACGTTTGAAAACTCAGGGATTTTGCTTCGATGTTCTAAAAACTTAAAAATTTCCTGAAAATATCGAAGTTTAATATTCTTCCGTCTCAACCAGGGTCCTTTTTCAAACTATGACAGAATCTTAATTTCTGACCTTTTTTATGACTCAAACTTTGTCTTAACTTTAACTTTTTTAAAATTCAAATTTTACGTCAAACTCTACTTTTTTTAAACCCGAGTTTTTTAAATTTATATAAGTGTAAAAAGAATTTGCAGGATATTTTTATACTAAAAATTGCTAAAGCTCACGATATGCCCTCCTGACCTATATTCAGATGTTTACTCCTTGTATCCTTTATATATTCTGTTTTGTAGAAATTGTACAGTTGAACTAAGAAAATCGATAACCTGGATTTCTAACTTTATAAATTACAAGTCTAACTGGAGAGTCTATTTTGTTTAATTTTGTGTTTCAAGCGCGAAATCCGGATCTTATATCCTAATAATTGCTGCTCTTTTGTCGTCTTAAAAATTCAGATTCAAGTGGAAAAAGAGGTATCAAAAGAACCAGATCTCAAAAGAATCAGCTATCCAAAGAACCAGATATCCAAAGAACCAGATATCCAAAGAACCAGATATCCAAAGAACCAGATCTCCAAAGAACCAGATATCCAAAGAACCAGCTATCAAAAAACCAGCTATCAAAAGAATCAGATATCCAAAGAACCAGCTATCAAAAGAACCGAAAAAACTCACATGAAATTCTCTAATCACAGGCACAAAGAAATGAAAGTACCTGGAAGAACTTTCATGCCAAGATATTGCAAAAATGGAATAAAGAAGTCACAAGAATCAAAAGTGAGATCATAAGAATTGAAAAAAGTGACCTGATTTCAAGGAAAAGCTAAACTTTCCTCAACTATCCTGCCGTATAATAGACGTTTAACAAATAAGAAGTCGAATCCGGGTTATAAAACCCAGACTTTATAACTAAGAATTAAGTTTTCTGAGAATTTGTGAAAAAAGTTTGTGATATTTCTGCTCTAAAATTAGTTTAGGAAAGGTTCTTGAGGCGTTCTATGTTCTGGAGCACGGCCTTACTTTCAGTCATTACGTCTTCTTCTATTGAATTGATAATCGTTTCCATCTGGACCGTCAGTTTATACAATTTAACCGGTCTGCCTTTTCCCTGATTCTTCTTTTCTTCCCGCATGTCTACCCAGTCATTTTCACGGAGATAGCGCATTGCAATGCTAACTTCCGGTTGTCTCAGGCCTGATACCATTTCGATGCGCTGGGACGAAATTTCCTCTCCTTTAGAGAGGCATGCAAGGGTGAGAGCAATTGGCCTGTTAATATTAAGCTTTCTTAAAAGCTCCACCATCTCGTATTCAACCTCTCCCATCCTAAAGTCATTATCCTCTGATGTAAACTCATTATCTGCCACAACTATCATCTACCGATTATACCGAAAGAACAGAGTGTGATTGCTTCCGATATTAGTTTCCCGTCCAGTATTTCAGATCAATAGAAACATATTATTTTAGATTTGTTATATTTTCAACATTTTTATTGCTTTTATTAAATATATTTCTATTTATATAGGTTTCTGATCTGTGGGAGTATCTAACAAAATCTGTTTTTCTCTGTTGATTTAAATAATAATACTTTCTCCATATATATAATTATGCGCCTATAAAAACTTCTCGACAATTTTACATTTTAGTTTTTTGTGGACAGATGGCTTTGAATTTCCAGACAGAAGGACAATTTATACCCATAGGTTCTGCAAGCTTTCCTATATATAGGATAAACGCATTTTGATTGTAGTTTCATTTGCCAATGAAATTGAATTATAGTGCGAACAACGCAAAAGAAACGTTAAAGTTCACTTTTTCACTCACAAATTATCCGTATTTTGCAATTATTCTATACGTTCTGTCCTAATTGGGATACCTATTTGAGTATTCCGGCAAGTCTTAAATATGAATCCCTGAAAGATTTAATATAATGAACGCTGCCCTGGACAAAACCGCTGTATTTATCTGCCATTGCAGTGGGAACATTTCCGAACGTATTGATATTAATTCACTTAAGAAAACCCTTAAGGCAGAAGGGGTCCCGGTCTTTGATTATGAGTATCTCTGTTCAAGAGAGGGACAGACACTTATTAAAAATAAGATTTTGGAAGGGAACCTTGACCGGATAGTAATAGGTTCGTGCACACCCTCCAAACACGGCACTCTCTTTAAAAAGTGTATTCAGGAAGCAGGCTTAAATCGGGCAATGCTTGAAATCGCAAATCTAAGGGAGCAATGTGCCTGGGTGCATCCGGACAAAGCCGGAGCGACTGAAAAAGCTCTCTCACTTCTTCGGGGAAAAATTAACCGCCTGGAAAATCATGAGCCACTTGAAGAACTAAAAGTACATATCGTTCCGCAGGCCCTCGTTATTGGTGGAGGAATTGCAGGAATAACTGCGGCAGTTAACCTTGCAGATAATGGTATTTCCACTTACCTGGTCGAGAAAGACTCCAGCATAGGTGGAAATATGGCAAAAATAGGCAAAGTTTTCTCTCCTGACAAGCTCGCGGAAGAGTGCGCGATGTGCTCATTAAGCCCGCTGATGAATGAGATAGTAGCTAACCCGAAAATAACCCTTCTAACCTGGACTGAGGTGGAACGTTTAAGCGGAAGTGCCGGCAACTTCACGGTCAGGCTAAGGAAAAAACCGAGATACGTACATGACAACTGTACAGGCTGTGGCCGGTGTAGCCGTGTCTGTCCTGTCCTCGTTGAAAATGAGTTCAACTGCGGGTACATGGACAAAAAGGCAATTTCTCTGCGTTTTTCCCAATCCGTTCCAAAAATCTACTGCATAGACCCTGACCACTGTCTGCAATTCAAGGGCGAGACTTGCGGAAAATGTGCAGAGGTCTGTAAATCCGGAGCGATTGACTTTTCACAGAAGGAAGAGATTATTGAACTCAATGTCGGTACAGTTATTGTTGCTACCGGGTTTGAGGAGTATGACGCATCCCAGAAACCCCAGTACGGGTATGGAATTTTCAAAAATGTTATGACTCAGATGGAACTCGCCAGAATGCTTGGGATCAATGGCCCTACAAAAGGTGGATTGGTCAGGCCTTCGGATTTCAGCCTGGACCCTGATGCTGTCAGCTCAACAGGCACCTGCGGTAGTAAAATCTCCTCCGAGAATTCTTCAGAGAATTTTTCAGAGAATTTTTCAGAGAACGTTCCGGGAACTCCTAAAAGGATAGTTATGATCCAGTGTGTGGGCTCAAGGGACGAAAAAGAAAGTGGAAACCGCTATTGTTCAAGGTATTGCTGCATGGCAGCCTTAAAACACTCTAACCTGATAATGAAAAAATATCCGGGTACGGAGGTCACGATCTGTTATGTCGATTTGCGGGCTCTTGGCTTTTACGAAAACTACTATCGAGCAGTCCAGGATATGGGAGTTAGATTTGTAAGGGGAAGACCTGCCGAAATTGTCGAGAAACCGGATAAAAGCCTTCTTATCAGACTCGAAGATACCCTTAACCAGAAAATAACAGAGCTGCCTGCTGATCTCGTCGTACTCTCTGCGGCCATGGTCCCTTCAAAGGGAACCCGAAAAATTGCCAGTATACTGAATATCAGCCAGGATGAAAGCGGCTTTATCAAGGAAAGGCACTCGAAACTGAGGCCTGTAGACAGCTCACTGGACGGGATCTTTGTCTGTGGCACTGCACAGAGCCCTAAGGATGTTACGGATACTATTTCCCAGGCAGGACTTGCATCTGTAAGAGCAAGGGCCTTTATTGCCGACAGCCCAAAAGCCCTGGTAAACGAAATTCCGACTATCAACCAGCTTCTCTGCAATCAGTGTAAGGAATGTCTCAAGTGCCCGTTCGAGGCTTTTTCCTTGAATGAGAATGGAAAGATTATCGTAGACCCGCTTGTCTGTACAGGGTGTGGACACTGTACTGAACTCTGTCAGAACGGAGCTATTCAGATTGAAGGCTTTACAAAAAGCCAGCTAAAAGCCGAAGTTGAAGGGGTAGCCAAAGAAGGAGACCTGCTGGGCTTTGTAAACAGCGGAATCGCGTCCTTAACCTGCGACAATATAGGAAATAGTGCACTGACCTATCCTTCAAATGTCAAGTTAATCAAAGTACCCACAAACCTCGTGGTTGATAAAGACCTGTTACTTCACGCCTTCAAAAACGGGGTATCGGCTGTCCTTTTTATAGAGGACCCTCCAGACAGCCCAAAAGCTGAGATTATATATCCTCTAACTGTCAGCCATTTCGAGAAATTGAAGAAAGAACTTGGAGATTCAGGAAACCGGCTCTATTTCAAAAAAGCTTATGTTCCAAACACAAGAGGGCTTGCAGGCACTTTTACCAGCCTTGCCAAGGAAGGAGAGATGATCAAATGATTCCATATGTAAACGAATACGATACCCCGGAATGTAAAACCCTTGCAGAAACCGCAAAGAAAAGCATCCGGACACCTGTTTCTCTGGGGCTTGACCGCTGCATCCAGTGCGGAGCCTGCACAGCTTCCTGTCCTGCAGCCCGCTTTACGGATTACAGCCCGCGTCAGATTGTAAAAAAAGTGCTGGAAAATGACCGCAGTGTGCTTGAGTCTGAAATGATCTGGTCCTGCTTCTACTGTTATTCCTGCAATGTGCGCTGTCCCAGAAATAATAGCCCTGTAACAATCGTACAGGTACTCAGGCAGATGGCTATTAACGAGGGTATCGGAGTTGAAAAGCTGGCCTACTTCCTTGAGATCGGAGAATATCTTGCAGAAAACGGAGCTAGCAAGGTCCCGGGGGCTGGAGTTAAAAATATGGAAAGAGACCTCGGAGAACGGTGGATCAGTTTCAAAAAGGATCTTGAGTCAATCCGGACTGAACTGGGGTTGAGTTCAAAGGATGTCAGGAACACCCATGGGGAAGTTCAGTCTATTCTTGAGGCCACAGGCTATTTTGAAAGGGAAAAATGGATCAAAGCAAAAATACAGGAAAAACTTTTGCATCAGCTCCTGGAGAACCAGTGCATCAAGAGAGAAAACAGAAGCGGAGATTTCGGCTTTGAAAGCGATAAAAGATATCCCGGACAGCCAGCTTTTATTATTTAAAAGCTGCATGGTCGGGCAAGAGTACCCAGGAGTGGAAACCTCCACTTGTTATGTCTTTGACAGGCTTGGAGTAGATTACTGTATAAATGATGAGCAGTCCTGTTGCACAGGAATAGGCCATTATACTGATATATTTGAAGGACTGACAACAGCAGCCATTGCGGCCCGAAACTTTGCAGTTGCAAGAAGATGCGGCTATCCCAATATAACCTGCCTCTGTTCAACCTGTTATGCCATAAATAAGGAAGCCTGTGAAACCCTGAATACCAATGCAGAAGTCCGGGAAAAAATCAACTCTATCTTCCGAGAAAAGGGCTTTGATAATCTTGTTTACGAAAAAGACGATATGAATCCGAGGACAAACTTCTACCATGCAGTAGAGATTCTTTTAAGCAAGGTGGATAAAATCCAGGAGCAGAAGAAATTTGACTTCTCAGGGGTTAAAACTGCGTCCCATCACGCCTGCCATTACTATAAAGTTAAATATCTCGATGTCCTCGGAAACCCTGAAAACCCCCAGTTGATAGATAACATAGCCGCAGCCTGCGGAGCCGAGCCTGTGCGCTGGTACGAAGACCGGACTCTTACCTGCGGAATGGGCTTTTCCCAGCTTCACCTTAACAAAAGTACCTCGCTTCAGGTGACAAAGACAAAACTCGATAGCCTTCAAAGAGCAGGCGTAGAGCTTATGCTTCACATGTGCCCGAATTGCCAGATCCAGTATGACCGCTACCAGCCGGTTATCGAAAAGGAGTTTGGCGTAAAATATGATATGGTGCACATGAACATTGCTCAGTTCGTAGCCCTTTCAATGGGCGCTGACCCTTACAAAGTGTGCGGTTTCCAGACTCACTCCGTGCCTCTTGAAGGGTTTCTGGAAAAGACCGGCATAATCTAAAAACCTGAGTTAGTCCCCATTTTAAGGTTTTAGCCGGTCATTTTTTCTTTTGATCTTTTTATTCCGATTTTTGTATCTATTCAGCGTACAAAAAATAGGCCGAATGATATTGATTTTAAGGTTTCATAAGCATAGAATTACCAACTGTATAAAACCGAAAAGCACGATCAATAGCAACAGTTATGAAAAATTAGGCAATAGAATTTTGTCCATTTTATATTTAAGAAGATGCCTATTGAGATTGTTTTTTCTACGCTGAATAGATACCGATTTTTTAATTTTTTATTTTGATTCACATCACTTCTGAATACTCAGATCGAGTTCTCCCAGCCCTGTCCCATATCAACGATAGGTCTCAGCTCAGTGATCTCGAAGGTAACCGTTGCATACATCATCTGGGCGGCCTCCTCCCCGGCCATTTTTGCGATCTGGCTTTTAATCGTATCAAGCATCTCCCCTGACGTTGCAGATTCCTTCAGCTTCAGATAAACCCTGATCCCTTTCCAGTCCGTATCTTGTTCCATTATCATGTATATCGCGTAAGGGTTTTCCTGAAGGTTTGAAAACGTGCGGTTCTTACCTGTTGCAATTACAACGGTCTTTTCATCAATCATATTGGGTGAGCCGAAAAGAGCTGAATCTACCTTTCCATCTTTACTCGCTGTGCTGAGAACTCCAGTTCTCGGTTGCTTGTTAAAATAGTCCATCAATTTTGATGCCATATCTAAACCTCCTCTTATAGCCTGTTTTAGCTTTCTTTCCTTTAAGAGTTGAGTTTGCGAAGCTGCCTGGTCACAAAATATTGTCATAAAAAAATATAATTAATCAGCAGACTGTATCAATAATCGTCTTAATTATGTTTAAAACTTTTTATTCTGCTAATGTACATCCCATCAAGAACTTCGATACTCTATTAATGAGTCTATGACTAAAACTTGTAACTAATAAGTTAAAGACATTCAATAAAAACAAATTTACAAATATAAAAGAAAAGAATATATTTCTTTTATGTTGATTGTGTTTCCAGTTGTTAAAGTAAATGTTACAGGAATAAAGAATGAAAGGTATTGAATACAAAACGAGCCCTCCGACCTGGCATGAGTATTTTCAACTGTTCTCAAGCACGGGATGGATATCAGTTTTTAATCAGAAACCGGGTATCAGGAGTTCAGGCGGGAACCTCTGGGCAGCAAAGTTGAACTTGCATATTTGGAAAAGATAGCGATTGGAAAAAAGAAAAATGTCGGATATAAAAATTCTTGATTTTGAATAGCCTCTTTAACCGGGGCAGCAGCGCGATACCTCTACTTACAGCCGGGTGCGTCATCACAACTTTGGTTTTGATTTCCGATTTTGATGCCTATAACTTTGAGAACTCAGATTGATTTTTCCCAGCCCTGTCCCATATCAACGAGAGGTCTCATCTCAATAATCTCAAAGGTGGCAGTTGCGTATATCATCTTTGCCGCCTCCTCGCCGGCCATTTTTGCGATCTGGCTTTTAATCATATCAAGCATCTCCCCCGACGTTGCAGATTCCTTCAGCTTCAGATAGACCCTGATCCCTTTCCATGCCATAATATCTTCTCCCGGTTCCATAATCAGGAACATTGCGTAAGGGTTTTCCTGAAGATTTGAGAACGTGCGGTTCTTACCAGTTGCAACTACAACGGTCTTTTCATCAATCATCTGAGGTGAGCCGAAGACAGCCGAATCTACTTTTCCGTCTTTACTCGATGTGCTGAGAACCCCAATTCTCGGTTGTTTGTTAAAGTAGTCCATCAATTTTGACGTCATATTAAATCCCCTATCTCAAACTTATTTCTGGCCCTTCTCCTGAAAAATGAAGTGAGAAAGCAGCTTTATCCTGAAGTATTCCCGGAAAAGAGCTTTATCAGATATGCAAGCTGCGATAAATATGAGTCGTAAATATGCTTAAAACTTCGCCTGAAGAATGAGAATTCCATTCTGAGTTCACGGGGAATTTTTCTATCTTTGAATATTCATTTGGGATTTTTTTCAAATATCATATAAAATAAATTAATATAGATTTAGACCTGTATTTTTTATATGTTGGGGAAAGATCACGTTTCTATAACACTTGGAACGATATTTCCATTTACGATTCCTCTGATATTTTCAGAGAACTCCCACCCTGTATACGCTTTCTGTTTACTTGCGGCTACTGTCATAGGTTCGCTGATGCCTGATGCAGACAGTGACGAAAAGCCCAAGTTACACTATGATTTCAAAATAATTTATGACATTATGGTTCCTCTTCACAAGCTGA
Source organism: Methanosarcina sp. Kolksee (assembly GCF_000969945.1). Taxonomy (NCBI): domain Archaea; kingdom Methanobacteriati; phylum Methanobacteriota; class Methanomicrobia; order Methanosarcinales; family Methanosarcinaceae; genus Methanosarcina; species Methanosarcina sp. Kolksee. The sequence continues at coordinate 3,593,862 of NZ_CP009524.1, read as the reverse complement.
TAGTTTTTTCTTTCAGTTTCTTTAACTTAAAAGAAAAGATGAATCTTCAATACGTTGTAGAGGAGCAGCATAGAGGCATAATGCATTCGCCTATTGGAGTATTCATAAGCTCCTTTGTACTCACTTTGTTGACAGCAATAATCGGCTATTTTATTTTCCATGGAATAAATGCTGCTCTTATAGGTTTCTTGTTTCTAGGTTTGATATCTGGCCAATTTTTACATTTACTCGAAGATTCCTGTACGATTTCAGGAATCAATTGGTTATTTCCATTTGGAACCCGTGAGTTAAAAGGTAGTATTTACACAGGCAACAAAATTGAAGGAAAGAGGGATATCAGGCCTTTTTTATACAGAGTTTCCCTATTATTTGCCTCTGCAATACTGTTGATCCTACATTCACTGGGAGCTATAGATGTAAACGAATCGGGTATTTATCTCCTTATTTTTGCATTTGTTGCTTTGATATGGGGTTTGATACTTCTGACCGCAAAGACCGACAACGATAATCTATGGATACGGGATGCTAAAAAGGTACGGGAATTAGAGAGAGCAGTAGATAGAATAGGGAAGCAAGAAGATATCAGAAAAAGAAGGAACCTTGGGAAGTAACTATTTAGACAGTTTTTACAACGCTACTCTCTCAGCCTGCATTCGTTCATGAAAATGCAGCTATAAAAGTAAAGCTGCATATTACCCTTTATACGAGCTGCATATTATCCTTTATACGAGTTACAGTGATATTATAGAAATAACCAATTACCTTCTAACCGCAGGTGAGACTAATATGGGTGTATTTGACACAATTAAGGATCGGAGAAGCATAAGGACTTACAAAGACGAGCGCATACCAAAGGATAAGCTAGATAAACTGCTGGAGGCTGCAAGGCTTGCCCCGTCGGCTGCAAACCGGCAGAACTGGAAATTTATTGTTGTCGGGGATGAGGAAGTCAAAAAACAGCTTGTTGCTGCTTGCAATAATCAGTCATTCGTGGGTACCGCCTCAAACATCATTGCAGGCGTTGGAGATCCCTCCCAAAAATGGCACCAGGTCGACCTTGCCATTGCCCTTGAACATATTGTCCTGGAGGCTGTCGAGCTAGGACTGGGCACCTGCTGGATTGGCGCTTTCAACGAAGACGAAGTCAAAAAACTACTCAAGATTCCTCAGGACAAAAAAGTTGTAGCTTTACTGACCGTGGGGGTCCCAGCCGAATCGCCTGCTGCCAGACAAAGGAAATCTCTTGAAGAAATAATCGCTTACGATGAGTATCTTAATGTTCTGCCATCTTAATGTTCTGCCATCTTAATGTTCTGCCATCTTAATGTTCTGCCATCTTAATGTTCTGCCATCTTAATGTTCTGCCATCTTAATGTTCTGCCATCTTGATCTAATCGTTATTGACAGGATTATTCTTTTGTTAGGCATACACAGATAAAGCCGCAGGATAACGTAAAATCACTCATCTTTGAAAGCAAATTCAAACGCTGCTTAGGTGGGTTTTCGATCAAACTTTTTCTCAAAAGGTTTGTTCTCAAGCATTTTTTGAAAAGGCTTGTTTGAAAAGTCTTGATAAAAATTCAAAAGAAATCCAGAATTTTTTCAGGGCTTTCAAGCACGGTAATCCCCTGCAAGCTTTTTACAATCTCAACGTTGCGCATATCCACATCCCGGACAAGGACTTCCACAGGCCCGCCTTTGATGGCTTTATAGGGGCAGAGTTCCTTGCAGATCCCGCAGCCTTTGCACTTCAGAAGATCAATCTGGTCTGTTAAACCGTTTTTTTCAGTAATTGCACCCTGAGGGCAGTTTTCTCTTGGAGGGCAGTCCTCGCAATGCTTACACTGTTTTCTGTCAATATTATAGGGCATTTCGGATATGATTGAACCTTCAATATCTACAGGCACGATATAAACAGGTACTCTTCCTTTTACAGCCTGGGCAACGGCATTGGTAACAAGGGAATCCGCAATCCCATAAGCGATTTTCGAAACCGTATTTGAGGTTGCAGGCGTGACAAATAGGGCATCATATCGGTCAAGACCGAAGCGCCCGACCTTGGGAGAACTCGAACCCTGCTCACTTTCCCGGAAGATTTCTTCGAGGTAGTCCCCGCCGGAGATTTGAACAAGTTTTTGCTCAAGCCCGTACATGCGCAGTACCTCCTCTCCAGCCCTCGAAACAAACGTGTTTACGGAAATTTCAGGGTTTCTGAGCTTGATTTCCTTAAAGACCTGATAACTGCGGTCCAGGAAATGCCCGGCACCTGTAATGCCCCACGCAATTCTCTGAAAACTCATGGAAAGAAGTCATGCCCGAGGGGGATAATATAATTTTCTAAAAAAGAGTAGCTTGTTTAGTCCTGAAATAATTTCAGGGAAAAACACTGGAAAATAAGCACGGAAGTAATAAATAAATCGAGTTTCTATTATTTCTGTTAGTAGATTATGAATTCACGATGGAATAATCACACTCAAGATTTTCGGAGAAAAGCGATGGGTCGAGGACATACATTTATGGATGAGATATTTGAAAAACCAGATTATGATCCTGATGATCAAGGAAGTTTTAAACAAAACCTCGTTTTTGTTGCCATGCCATTTCTTGGTGAAGATGTCAAGGAGAAATATTCTGCTATCAAAGACGAATGTTCGAAGCTTGGATTAAACGCTAGAAGAGTAGATGAAAATATTGGATCAGGATTAATCATAAAAGAAATAACCGAATTAATTGAAGAAGCTGAATTCATCATTTTTGATCTAACTCAAGAACGACCAAATGTATACTATGAACTTGGATACGCTCATGGAGTAGGTAATGAGCCATTGGATATCTTGCTCATTGCGAAAGAAGGAACAAAAATCCATTTTGATATTGCACCTATGAGGATACATTTTTACAGAACAACAGAGCATCTACGTTCAATAATCGCTTCCAACTTAAAAGAGATGATATACAAAACAAGAGCATACTAACTTCTCACTAAACATATTATCGTAAGTATTCTACCATTTAAACTGAATACGAGAGGACAAAAAGGGAAAGGATAATCGATTATAGACAGAGAAATATAAGCTCTATAGTGATCTGATTACAGTTTAAAGAAAAATTTATATCCCCAGTACCTCATAAAGCAATTTCATAGCTTTCTTTTCGCTCTCGCCCCCGCATCTGGAAGCAAGGCTCTCGTAGTGCATTATCCATTCGAGGTATTTTTTGTCTCCCGATAGCTGATAGCGGGTTGCATGGACAGTAGCCTCAAGTACGGCATTGAAACCGCGGTTAGGGGCCGGAGTCGCTCCCCGGTTCGCCTCACAAAAGCCCGCCCCGAGCGGGATGAGGTCAGACACCACAGTCTGTTCCATATTCTTGAGGTTGGTGCACTTGAAAGCCACCCAGGAAATGGCCGATTTCAGGACAGGGAACTTTTTCCCGCCAATATCCACAAAATCGAATTCGGAAGATTCGATGTCGAAAAAGGTGGAACGTACTAGGAGCAGAGGGTCATATACCACGTTTGCTACAAGAACCCCTTGCCGGACCAGGTTTTCCCCGGTCTGGCTGCCTTTGAAAATGCGGACAAAGGTCTTTTGGTTTCTCCTGATAATCCCGATAGGGGCCGCATTTGGAGTATCAAGCCCCGTACTTACGATTGTCTCAGAGATACCTGCCAGAATCCCGTATTTAGAGATGTCGATAGCTGATTTACAGTTATCTCCGGATTCATCAAATTTCTTCAAAAACGTAGTCCTCCAAGAAGGGCAATAAAAAGCCCTGCAATAATAATATCTGCCGTGGAGCCCGGATTGATTCTTTTCTTGAGAAGTTCGGAGTCAAACTCCTGTACAGCAGGGAGCAGAGCTGCAAAGTCTCTGGTGGTATTACCTGAAGATTCAGTATTACCTGAAACCTCCTCCCAGGCAGAGAGAATCCCGCCTGCTCTTGATGAAACATAATCTGCAGTATCTTTATCGAATTTGGTCTCAATGAAAGTATCCCTGTGCCGGGACAGCAGTTTCAGGAAGGTATATACTATAGCTTCGTTGATACCTGTGCCTGAGCAGTTCGAAACTGAATTCTCGGCTCCAGGATTTTGAGCCTGCATGAAATCAGTTATGCTTTTTGCTCCCTCAAGGCAGCGTCCGAAGCCCGTAACCCATTCATTTGCAATCAGGTCATATCCCCTGGCGATATCCATAAGCTCGTAAAGGGTGACTTCCTGGGCCCTTAATTCGGCTGTTGACTCCGGATCTCCAAGGCTGAACTCATCCACACTGTTAACTCTGACCCCTGCGACTTCAAAAGCCCTGTAGAACTCGACAGCGTCCTCACTATCTGTTGCCTGAACAAATGCATGTGCATGTGTAGCAAGGGCTTCGAATTCGTCTGGTAAGAGCTTATCAGGGGGTTTTTCGCAGGAATTCAAGAGTTCGCCTGCAGCCATTGAAAGAGGGATCAGTAGCAGAAAGGCGCCGAAATGAGTATTCCCTCCTTTTTGCCAGGCAGAACTTTCGCAAACAGCACTTCTGATAAGTGCACCTATACCATTCCTGCTTCTTGCAGCCAGTTCGAGAACAGGGTAAACACTTACCGAAGACGCTACAAAATGCTCAAAGCAGGTATCAGGATAGTTATGCTCCCGATCGACGTTTCCTGGCTTTGGAGAGGCTGAAACCTCAAGTAGCATAGCTAACTGGGCACAACGGGCAATAAGATTTGAAATATGTGGGTTTTCTGCCAGTCCAGGTATCTGGCAGGTAAAACCAGTATTAATGGGATTCATTTACCGGAATTCTGGCATGATCCAGTACGTAATCTGCCAGTTGTTTTTTAAGCTTCATGTATTCTGAATCAGAGAGCCCAATTGTGTTTAACACTCCGTCTCTGATCCAGCAGGGTTTGGTGATTTTACAACACCATACAAGGCTTCCAAAGCACGTGTCCTCTCCGTATTCAAGCATTGTGCCTTTCGCAAAGTCAAACTTTGTCCTGGCAAACTCCTCTGCCGTATATCCCAGTTTTTGGAACTTTTCATGTACAGGACAGGGTTTTACAGGCAGGCAGCAGAAAGCCAGTCCCCTGAAGTCCCCTTCGCTGCAAACGTGCTTAGGAGCATTATACCAGCCTATTGACTGCTGGTAAGAGGTAACGTTTTCCACCAGTTCCTGTATAAGTCCGGAATTTTCAAGGACTCCCCTGGCAGCGGAGACCATATCGGCTCCTCGGGTAAACATCTCCTTTGCTGCCTCAAAGTCCTTGACCGAATTGTTTCCGATAAGGAAGAGCCTTGTAGCGTCCCTGTAATTAAGGATTGCATCAAGATCGGCACCGAAACCTTCCATTTCGGCATCAACATGTATGATATCCGCACCTGCCTTATCGATAATCCTTGCAAGTTCGATATCATTAACCACGTTTGCCCTTACTTTTACTGAAAGCACAACTCCGGTTTCTTTTATTGCCTTGATCCACGCCGAAAGCCTTGGAATGTCGTGGAGAAGAGCTTCTCCCAGTCCGGCTTCGAGCATTTCGGGCTGTCTGCAGTGAGCGTTTAACTCAAGGATTGCTCCTTCTTCTTTGACAATTTTTGCAGCTTCAATGAGGGGTTCAAGTGTAGTACTCCTGACATTTACAGCTACGGCACTTCCGGACGTTACTGCCCGGATTTCCTTTTTTATAAGCTCCATAGGTTCATCGGAAATGAACTCTTTTCTACCCCGGGCTACGAGGGCTGAAGCAACAGCTATTGAAGCCTTATCAAGGTTAAAGGCCCCAAGAATTACCAGCCCGGCATTGCTTGCATACTGGTTGGCAAAAGCACTATCGACAGTTCCTGCCATAGGCGCCAGTGCAATAGGGTTTTTAAAACGAACATATCCAATATGCAAATCGAACAAACAATCACTCATGTTTTACCTCTTAAAAATAAGCCTGCAAACTGAAAAGAATTATAGCTACTGCCCGATATTAAATTACCGATAAGCTTTTTTCGGACAAGTCTTGAAGATGGAAAAAGTCTATCCATTACTTACGAATTATAATGCATATATATTAATATTTGGACGCACTCTAAACACACAAAATTTATATAAACTATGAGGAAAGGGCATACCTGTAACCTCCCAGAGAAGGAAATAAATGTCGTAATATTAAATAAAAGTATTTTTCAGCTCAGGCATCCCAAAAATATATATAATTAGAAAAATATATGGAGGTCACTAAAAGATAATATGCGAGAGAGGCTGGACGGCTGACGGGCCTTTGGGTCTGAGGAAAGTCTCCCCACCGCTCCGGATACACGAATATCTGTAAAGGATGTCGGGCGAGAGCCCGGGCCCTGGCACAGAAACGAGAACCATCCCCTGAAAGTGCGATGATGCGGAAGCTGAGGTCTCAGGATAAATGGATGAAACGGCGAATCCTCGTGGGTGCAAGTTGGAAATCGGGAAAAAGAGAATTCCGGACTCTCCCGGTTGTTTTTGGAAACGCATAGCCGAATGCCGTCACTGCAAGAGTCATCAGGACCATTTTCTCCACTGATGGGTGGCAGGAAATCTTTGCAGGAACAGAAGGGAGCTTACGTGCCTCACTCGCATAAACTTACTTTTCTCTATTTTTTCTACTCGTTTTTTCTTTATCCCGGTTTATTTATTTGTTTTTCCGTGATTTTCATTTATTTATTTGCTCTTCTGTTACTCCAATTTCCTTTATTTGCCTCTATTTTATTAAATCAATCCTTATCGTTTCCTTCCAGTGTAAGAGACTTTATTCTGGATACAGGCTCAGTCAGGCAGAAGTTCAGCAGTAACCAGCGGACGTAGTCTTTATGATTCCTGTTGGTTATCACCTCATCCAGATATTTATCAAGGATCTCCCCGTTGCTAACAGCCAGTTTGAAAGAAGTTTCAGGAAAACGATTCAGTATTTTCTTCAATTTAAGTGAACTGGCAAGATAATTCCCGAATTCCTGTCTGCAGGCGGACTCATAGGCTTTAAGGCTACTTAACTTCTGGCTGTACATCACAAGATCGGCAACAGTCTCCGCAGCAAGCTGTCCTGACCGGATAGCGTATGAAATACCTTCTCCAGTAAAAGCATCTACAAATCCGGCAGCATCCCCGCTCAAAAGCAGCCTTGAATTGAGGATTTTTCTTTTTATCCCGCCTGTGGGGATAATATGGGAACGAACCGGAAAGTCCCCTGATAAGCCATTTTCCTCCAGGAAATCCAGCAGTATTTTTTTCGGATGCTCAAGATATTGAGCTGTCCATGCAATTCCTGCAGAATAATATCCGGCATGGGGAAAGATCCAGCCATAACCTCCCTGCGCGATCCCAAAATGAATGTTTATAGTGTCTGGAAACCGGTTATTTATTACTTCATCGTCATCAGGGATTTCCGACACCAGGCCCAGTTCATATTCTATTTTTGTATCTCTCGACCTTACCTTGTATTTAAGGACTCCACCGGAACCTTCTGAAATAAGAACGAACCTCCCCAGATAGGTATTATACGTGGTTCTGACTTCAACGCAATCTTCTTTTTCAATCAAATCAAGAACCTTTTCTTTGGTATGGATCTCAATTCCAGTCTCCCTGGCCTTTTCAAGCAAAAAATTATCAAAGACTTTTCTGGAAACCAGCATGGCCAGGTTATTTTCTTTTATTCCTTCAATAAATTGGTCCCTGAAATAAACTCTCACCTTTGGGATATTTCTCTCGATTATGGACTCAGGCAGCTTGAAATCCAGGCAAGATAAACAATAAGAAGAAAGAGCCCCTCCACAGGGTTTATACCTCGGAAAATTTTCTTTTTCAATTAGAAGGGTTGAAAGGCCCCTTTTCCCAGCTGTCTGTCCTGCCGATGCTCCTGAAGGTCCTCCCCCTACTATGATCAGATCATACATGCTAAGACACCCGCTTATGGAATAAGTGCAGCTATATACAGATAAGAATAATCTGCCCTTAAAATATATTAAGGCTGGAGCGATAAAAAGACCGCAGAAAGAACAAAATCTGAAAAAGTTATCTTATCTGTTACCTGAGTTTGAAATTCAGGAGGGACCAACGCAAGTAGTCCTTATAATCAATCGTGAAATCCACAACCTCAAGATATTTATCCAGGATTTCGCTATTGTTTATAAACATTTTAAAAGACCTTTCTGGGAAACGATGGATTAACCTGGAAAAAATAAGGGAATATTTAAGATGAGTTCCGAATTCTGCCTTACAAACAGATTCGTATTTATGAAGGTCTTTTATTTTTCCTCTCTGCTGATAAACCTCGGCAATCACATTGGCAGCAAACTGCCCTGAGCGAATGGCATAGGCTAATCCTTCACCTGAAAAAGCGTCTACAAATCCAGCAGCGTCTCCAATGAGAATAACTCTGGAACCGGTAATTTTCCTTTTAATACCACCCAGGGGGATTTTATGTCCAGACAATTTGTAATCCCCGGTAAAGCCATTATCCTTCAGGAAATTAATCATTGTAGCTTTCGGATGAGGAAAATTTTTGGCAACCCCGAAAATTCCGACGGAATAATATGTTTTATGAGGAAAAATCCAACCATATCCACCACTAGCAACCCCTAACTGCAGTTCAACGGTTTTTCCCAGGTACTCTTCAATATCTCTTTCTTCAGCAGGGATTTCTGCAACTAAGGATATCCCGTATTCCTCTCTGGTATCTGCAGGCCTGACACAGGTTTTAAGGAGCCCATGTGCTCCTTCTGCAACAATAGCAAATTTTGCCTGATAAGTTTGTTCTTTTGTAATTACTTCCACAAACTCAGTTTTTTCCTTACAGCTCAGAACCTTTTCTCCTGTATGGACTTCAATTCCGGTTTCTTTTGCCTTTTTGAGCAAGACGTTATCAAAAACAGCTCGAGAAACCAGCGAAGATATATTGTGATCCTTGTGCACTTCAATTGTCTGATCTTTGAAAACACCCCTCACCCCAGTGACTTCCCACTCGATGACATCACGAGGAAGCTCAAAGTCAAGATAAGAAATAGCATGAGCTGAAAGTCCTCCTCCACAGGGTTTGTATCTGGGAAATTCGTCTTTCTCAAGCAATAGTGTGTTTAAGCCAAGCTTTCCTGCTCTCCTACCAGCCGAGGCTCCTGAAGGTCCTCCTCCAATTATTATTAGATCATACATATCCAAACACCTTCGAAATTACCTGAGTTTAAAATTCAGGAGTGCCCAGCGCAGGTAATCCTTATAATCAATCTTGAAATCCATAACCTCAAGATACTTATCCAGGATTTCTCTGTTGTCTATAAACATTTTGAAAGATCTTTCTGGGAAACTATGGATTAATTTGGACAAAATAAGGGAATATTTAAGATGAGTTCCGAACTCAGCCCGGCAGAGAGCCTTATATTCGTTCAAATCTTTCAGATTTTTGCCTTGCAGACAAATTCCTGCAATTACCTCAGCCGCTAACTGCCCTGAACGAATCGCATAGGAAAGCCCCTCACCTGAAGACGCGTCTACAAATCCGGCAGCATCTCCGCTTAGAAGGACCCTTGAACCCACCACTTTTCGCTTAAGCCCTCCCCAGGGGATCTTGTGTCCGTGAAGTTTATAATCCCCGGAAAATCCATTTTTCTTAAGGAACTCAAGCATGGATTCTTTAGGATGCGAGAAGTCTTTGACAACTCCGCCGATTCCAACAGAATAATAGGTTTTGTGAGGGAAAATCCAGCCGTATCCACCTCTTGCAACCCCTAAATGAAGTTCTAAGGTTTTTCCCAGGCGTTCTTCAATTTCTCTTTCTTCAGCAGGGATTTCAGTAACAAGGCAAATTCCATATTCGTCTTTATTATCCGTGGGGCGCACACAGGTTTTGACGAGTCCCTGAGCACCTTCTGAAATTATCGCAAACTTTGCCTGGTATGTCTCCTCCCTGGTATCCACTTCAATAAAGTCGGACATTTCTCTGCAAGACAGAGCTTTTTCCCCGGTATGGACTTCAATTCCTGTTTCTTTTGCTTTTTCAAGAAGGAAAGTGTCAAATGTGTTCCTGGATACTAGCGCAAATACCCGATGGCCTTTGTGTACGTTTACTGATTGATCCTTGAAAATAACCTTTGCCCCTGTAACTTCCCATTCAATAATATCCTCAGGAAGTTCAAAATCGAGATAAGACATAGCATGCTCTGAGAGCCCGCCTCCGCAGGGTTTGTATCTGGGAAAATTTTCTTTCTCAAGCAGCAGTGTCTTTAGTCCAAGTTTTCCTGCTCTTCTTCCGGCCGAAGATCCAGAAGGACCACCTCCAATAATGATTACGTCATACATGAAAAACACCAGACGGTTATATTACTCTGTCATGAAAAACACCAGATGGCTATATTACCCTGTCACGCAACAGGATAATTATTGTGTAATTTTTGCCATTAGACGGGATTCAATATTAATTATTCGATAAAGATTGATTTTATTGTTTAAATTTAGCTATATATATTTGATAAACTAGAAAATTCATCAACTACTGTCTTTTTACGACTTGCTATTGCTCAAAGCAATGAGGTCTCGAAAATATTTAAAGATATAAATAATTAATATACTATATATAAATTAAATATGGAAACTTCCCAAATAATAAGTTATGAAACTTACATCTGAGAACTACTCTGTGCTTATTCCTCTGTAATGAGGAATCAGTGAAAATCATTAGTCTTATTTGATGTGACAGTTTCATCGTTTTAAATTTATTTATAATACTTGTTATTAGAAATATGGGATTTATTCAGTAGTAAGCTTGATAATATAACATGGATTTTCGAAAATGATTGATCAAACGTAAAGCCTCTGGAAGCAGATTCATACAGAATACCTCCAAGTAAATAAGACATCAAAAGATTAAATGAGAGAGGTAGATGGCTGTAAAAAAATTTTCCTATATGATATGCTAACTTCAAACCTCGAATAATTTCTTTTTGATATCTTCTTTGTAGTGTTCGATACTCAAAAATTCCCGACTTAATACTTGAAGAAATCACCTCAGCAGCAATGATGCCACTTTTTACTGCATAATAAATACCCTCTCCGGTACAATATTCTCCAAAGCCTGCAGCATCTCCGACTAGAATACATGGAAAATCGGGTTGTTTATAGTAGATTCCATAATAAGGAATAATATGCCCTTTAAGTTCTTTAGATTCGGGTACAAGCCCAAGACTCTCAATATAATCAAAAAGATATTTTTGGATATCTTTCATTTTTCTATTTGTTGTATAGGCTCCAATACAAGCATATTGGTCTTTAGGGAAAATCCACAGATAACCATTTGGAATCGTTCCGAAATCGAAAGTCATATTAAATTTACCAATATTATCCTTGCTTAAAGGGCAATTAATTTCGATTGCAAAACCGTAAAGATCTTTTTCAACAATGTTAAATGTTCTATTAACAATACTGTTAGTACCATCAGCCCCAATCAAATAATTACATTGGAAAAACTGCTCCTCTGTTTTGACACTGAATTCCCCATCCTTCCAAACAACTTCAGTGACCTTCGTTCCATCAAGAAACGTTGCTCCCGAATCAACAGCCCTTTTAATAAGGAAGTTATCAAATTCTTTTCTCTCAACCATTTTAGTAAGTGTTTTATTACCTGAAATATTATGAAATATCTTGTTTTTGTATGAGGCTACAACATTGTTTGTACTGTATTTTACTTCCTTTGAAATCGAAAAATCAAAAGATTTGAATGTTTTTACAGTTAAGCCCCCTGCACAGGGTTTATAACGTGGGAAAGGATATCGGTCAATAACAAGTACATTAATTTTAGATCTAGCTAACATATATGCTGCAGACGACCCTGCAGGTCCTGCTCCAATAATAATCACATCATATTTTTTCATATAAATCATTATAAAAGTGGAAGTTTGAATATAATAGTTATCAATCTTACAAAGATTTTACTAAAAATGCGAATAGTCTCTAACTGTGTAAAGTTAGTTGTTAATAAGAGCTTAAAGTGTACTTTTTTCAGATAGATTTACAGTGCTTTATTTGAGGCTGACCTTGAAAAGCCGATCGTGTCTGAGAAAACAACAACCAGGCCAAAAAATGATGAAGAGAATTACAAGGAGATAAAAAGAAGATACAGGATATCGAGCAAATTTTTGATAAAATTGGGCGCACTGTCTTTTTACAGAGCTGAATATTTGAATTAGATTTTCTTTTTATCAAAACGTTTGAGCGTTTCAATTACTTTATCATAGTCCACTATCGTATTATAACAACCATCGTTCAACAGAGGAACGCCATAAGTCACAACTTTTTTCCCATTTAAAGCGCACATTCCTTTGTTTATTTCATAATTACATGCAATTCCAAGTAGACCATCGGCAGGTTTATTTTTAAGGATGTTTCCGATAGCCGAAGAGCCGGTGGTAATATATAAGTCGTATCCATATTTTACGGCATCTTTTCTCAGTTGAGACACAATGCACTTCCCGCAGTCCCGGCATTGAATTCCAAAAATTGTTGACGGCGCAGGGCAATCTAATGAACGCACGCAGTGCGGAACAATAATTATGCGATTTTTGGTTTTTGAGAAATCTGATGCATTAGCTATGTTTTTCAAAGATACTATCCATTTGTCCAGAATTCGTGGGTCTGAAAACTTACAGAAGAAATATTTTATAGGTAAATAAAAAAAATCAAGTACATTTGAAAAGAAACCTGCAAGCCATACGTTTCTTTTCAGGCTGATTCGACTCACCAGGAGAGCAGATATCGAGATCAAAACCGAAAAAATTATGGTAAAAAACAGAGCTTTTCCTATAAAACTATACATCGCACATCTCCATTTTTCTGATAATTTCTTCCACGTCAGCTTTGGTATTGAAACAACCATCCCGAAGGAGAAGAACACCCTGCACAGGGATAAAAGATACTTCCTGCATATCTTCTGCAAGCTCATTGTAACAGGCCACACCCAGGCAAGATTGGGGCCTGTACTCCTTGAAGATCTTTTTGACAAAGCTGCTCCCAGGGATTATAAAAACCTTGAAATTGTACATATCTGCAGCTTCATATATCTTTGAAATGTCACATTTTCCGCATCGTTTGCACTCATAACCATGGATAGGGTCACACCTTGCCCTGCATTCCGGGTGTCTCATACATTGAGGAAGGAACACAACCCTGTTTTCTTTTGTGTGAACAAAGCGATCCAACATTATGGCGTTTCTTAAATCAATAAGAATATCATCTACGAGATTTTCCCGGATTCTAAAAAATCTGCACAATAATTTAGAAGGGGAATAAAAAAGATAAAGTGTAAACAGCACGAACCCCGGAAAAATTATCCTGCGTTTTTTAAAGGAATATGCCCCTATGAGCAGGGCGATCCCTGTTCCTGCGAGAGCAAAAATAACCAGATATATGAATATTTTTCCTAGAAATTCGTAAGGGATATACATGTTCAAGGGGAAGTAAGTATCGATATTTAAGTTTTGCTATCTAATAATAAAAAGAGAGAAAGAAACGAGAATAAAGAAAGCTGGAAATCCAGCCTTCCTTTTCACGCTTATGAGGTGCTAAGGCCAAGAGCCTCTGCAACCAGCTCAATTATATCTTCTACAACAATATCAGATTTGAGGGCGTCACGACCATCCGAGAGGTTCCTCTTACAGAAGGGGCACGCACTCGAGAGGATCTCTGCATTGGTTTCAAGAGCATCCTTAACTCTGGCTTCTCCCATTGCCACAGCAAGGTCAGGAATTCCTGCTTTTACACCACCGCCAGCTCCACAGCAGCGCTGGAATTCCTTTGACCTGTCCATTTCAACGAACTTAACACCAGGAATATGGGAAAGCACATATCTGGGGGCATTAAAGACTCCAACGTGGCGGCCAAGGTGGCAGGGGTCGTGATAGGTAATCGTCTTGTTGATAGGCTTTTCCCATTTAATCTTGTCCTCTTTTATAAGGTCTGCAAGGAACTGTGTAATGTGAATAACCTCAAAAGGCAGTTCTTTGCCAAGAAGCCTAGGCCAGTCGATCTTTGCAGCACGGAAACAGCCTGCACATGCAAACAGAACCTTTTTAGCACCTTTCTTCTGGAGTGACTCTACATTGTGTCTTGCAAGTTCACGGGCAACATCATTGACATGCACCTGGCCTGTCCTTATAAGGGCTGAGCCGCAACACCATTCCTCTTCACCAAGCATGGTAAACTTAATGCCCAGCTTGTTGAGCACACGTGATGTTGCAAAGGCCAGAGCGAGCTGATTGTACCCTGCAGTACAGCCAGTGAAATAGACAATTTCTGCTTTGTTTTCTATTTTCACGTCTGGGGGAACCCAGGCAAGTCTGTCTTTCTGGTCCTTCATGTAAGGGTTATGGTACTGACCAACAAGTTTTGGGAACGCGTTCTGCTTCCCATAAGGACCTATACCTTTCTTTACAAGATTTGTCCTTATAGCTTCCCAGAGTTCCACAGTGTTAATACCTGCTTCACAAACTGTTGCACAGACACCGCATGTCGTACAGCCATGGACATCATCTTTAAATTCTTCAAGTTCTGACTGAGAAACTTCCTGTGGACCAAAGAGTTTTGCTTTAATTCCATAGGATTTGTTCATGTACTGCCTCCAGCGCAGGATCTTGTCTCTTGGAGCTAATCCTGGTTTTCCGCCGGAAGCGGCATAAGTCGGACACCATTTTACACACTCACCACAGCGAACGCATGCATCAAGCTCCATGAGCTGGACTGCGGTAAGATTCTTCGTATCGATTGAAGGGGTACGTTTTGCCATCTTTTTATTCGCCTCCTTTGTTTGCAAGAAGTGCAAGCGGTATGGCGATTACATGAATATATTTACTATATGGTATAAATGCGATACAGAAGAGCAGGGAAAATATGGAGTGGAAGAGAGCGGCCGGTGGTGCTGCTGCGGGGTCAAGCCCAAAGCTCCAGATTAAGCCTGTTCGAATTCCATCGGCGAGGAAACCGGAAATAGTAACTATGAAAATTACTCCGATTAAGACCCAATCGTACATAATTGAAGCTTCCCTGACTTCAGAGACAAATAGTCTTCTTACTATTGCTATAAGGACTCCGATAAGTAGAATATACCCGAAGACATAGTTCGGAATAGAGAGCCATTCTCTAAACACGTCAGGAGTGAACGGGAGTTCAATTCCGATCTTTTCGGTAATTTCAACTGTAAACATGAGTCCGGATAGGGCAAAGAGGGTCATCCAACCCCCAAAAATACATAGATGCATAATCCAGCGGAAAGGACTTCTCTTGAGAATTCTTCTCTGGAAGACAATATCAAGTATAAGAATCTCCAGAATAGGCGTTCCATGATGATGAGATTCTTCTGTTACCTGTTTCCACCAGGTTTTTAAGAATGTGATTGCACTTCCTTTTTTTCCTTCCTGAGGCTCAAGAGCATAACCTGTGACTCCTGTTCCCCATTTTTGGAAGGCGACAATCAGACCGTATATGAAAATAACAAAGGCTAATGTAGCCATTATCATTACCTGGACAAACGTCAGCCTTAGTGCATCCGAGAGCCCAGAAAAATAAAGCATTTCCTCAATGATAATTTATTCCTCCTATGTATGGACCAAAAACTGGGAATTAATACTGCTTTTACAATTGTCATGTTACAGAACATCAATGATAGTAAAGACAGAATGATAGCCGTAGCGACTGTCTACATAAGGTTTGTATAGTCTGTTAGTGTTTGTATCTATTATATTTAAACATTATCTTTATTAATCAACAGATTAAAAAGCCCACTGAGTCGCAAAAATGAGTTGAGTGAAAGTAATCAAACGGGAAAGTAAAAAGTGAAAGTATAATATATTATAGTTAAATTATAAAACAAATAGTATACGAAACATTCGTAGAATTCTTTTGGACGGTAAAGTAAGAAATTAAGCGACAAAAAAGTAAAAAGTAAAAGTGCAGAAAAAAGAAAGTAAATAAAGTAAGGAAAGTAAGGAAAGTAAAGTATAATCCTTTTCAAAAATCCTTTTCAAAAAACTGCTTGCCCGCAACCCTTTTTAAAAAAAATGTTGATCGAAAACTCGCGAAACATTTGAGTTTGGTTGCCTTATCCCCGAACCCTATCGGCGTGATAAACCGGCGCAACGGTTTGTGATAAACCGGCGCAACGGTTTGTGATAAACCGGCGCAACGGTTTGTGATCAAACAGCGCGACAGTTGCGGGTCAACGGTTCTGTCCCAACCATTTTCAAAAAGTGCTTGTCGAAAAATATTGGTTTATGTAAAAAGCGCCTCTCAAAACGCACATGAAATTCTCTAATCACAGGCACAAAGAAATGAAAGTACTTGGAAGAACTTTCATGCCAAATTAAGAAGGCTTTTTACAACCCCACTTCTTCTTTGAATTTCTCAAGCCCGATCTCGTCAATAACTTCTCCGATTCTTCTTGGCTTGGGGTATTTTTTATAAAAGTTAATTATTTTTTCAACAAGATCCAGAGCCTGCTCTTCGGTGAGGTCTTTTGCCACTACGCTACCAAGTCTCGGACGTGGCCCTGCACTGCCCCCGACGGATAAAGTAAAGCCTTTTGCTGTACCCATTAGCCCTATATCCTTTATAATAGGTTCGGAGCACGAATTCTGGCAGCCGGAAACCCCAATTTTTAATTTGGAAGGAAGCTGCATCCCGTGGTATTTTTCATCAAGTTTTAATCCAAGACCTACTGAGTCCTGTTTGCCTCTCTTGCAAAATGTAGTTCCAGGGCAAATTTTAACGCTGCGGACACAGAGTCCTATAGCAGCTCCGGGTTTTAGATTCAGTTCTCCCCATGCTGCATCCAGATCTTCTTCTTTTAACCCTACAATTGCAATCCTCTGGGCCGAGGTAATCTTAAGGGCGGCAGCTCCATACTTTTCTGCAATGTCAGCTATTTTTCTAAGAGTTTCCGGGTATACGATTCCTCCGGGAATATGTGGAGCAATTGCATATGTTTCTCCATCTCTTTGCAGAATTGCAGCTTTTTCGGGAAGATCTCCTTTCACATACTCATGACTTACCATATATTATACACTCCTCCAACTTCACTGATTCATTCATATTTTACTTGGATTGTTTAGTTTGATCTTTACTTCAAATTTGTTCGATTGTATTTATTTTCAAAATTTGTTTAATTCGATGTCTGTTTCACAATTTTATTGCTACTTGCCTGAGGTTTTGATAGAATTATTTGACCTAATTGACCTGAGACCGGTGTCGAAACTCGGAAGCAAAAGCTAAATTCATAGATCAGAGCCGATCAATTACTGAATCAATTGGCAGACATAGCAAGTCCTGATTCAGCTCCCCCTGAAATTAGACCCCCATACAGAAGGTGAAGAATCCGATATTCCCCCATTTTTCTGGACTAAATATGTTAGAATCCAGGAACATATTTCAGACCCAGAGGTAATATTACTCGAAATAATATAAAACTTCATGTATATTGCTGAAAATATAAAAACAGTATGTCTGGCGTAATTCAGCTTTTCATAGCTCTACAGAACTTTATATAATTCACAAAATTGGAATAAAATCTTAAAATCTTGGACGAATTAACCAACCTGATTACGACAAGCAGAGTAATTAGCGATAAAAAATAGTTAGCAGTTAAAAATACCAGTTCAATAACTTAAAATATGGAAAAAGGATCAAAGGATCCTATTTTCTTATTGCTGTTTTCTCATTGCTGTTTTCTCATTGCTGTTTTCTCATTCTTTCCAGAAATCCATTAAGCCCTGCTTTATGCCTGGCTTCGTCCAGAGATGCCTTTTCAAAGAAAAGGGCAGCTTTTGTATTGCCTTCCTTCCTGGCTAATTCTGCAGCTTCAGCTTTCTCAATTTCGGCTTTACTCTCCCCGTCAAACATCATTTCCAGATTTTCAAGAGTTGTTTCTTTTACAAGTCTCAGAATTTCAGCTACCTCGGTAGCGTGCCAGGCTTCGTCCATGGCGATCTGGCGCAGGTAAACCGCGACATCCGGAAATCCTTCCCGCTCAGCAATCTTTGACATTGCGAGATACCAGCCAACTTCAGTAGTCTCTCCTTTAAATGTGTTTTTTAGAATATCTTCAAGAGTCATTGAATCACCATTTCTTTTTTAAAATAACCACTTTTATAGTTTAAACATAGAGCAGTCTTTGAATTTAAGGTTTAGCCACAGTTGAGGTCAATACCAGAATGGACCCGGCGATTTGATCTTCCGATCTTATCTTACGATCTCGTTTTTCGGTCTTATCTTTCGATCTTATCTTTCGATCTCATCTTTCGATCTCATCTTTCGATCTCATCAGTGAACTTAAGGCTAATCGAACTTAAGACTAATATATTTAGGAGTAACGTGAGGAAAGATAATATTTCTGAATTCAAACAGTGAAGAAACTACAAAGAAGGAAGAAACAAAAAAGCAAAAGCTAAAACAGGAAAGGACTGAAATATAGGAAAAAGAAATGACAATAAAACCGAAATAACCACAATTAGACCGAAGAACAGTAAAACAGAAGATAATAAGACCAAAACATAATAAGACCAAAGCACACCAAATGAAACCGGAACACACGGAAAATAATCTGCATGAAAATATATATTGATGAGAAAAATGTACAGGCTGTAAAAATACAATGCAGAATGTGTGTGACTGTCTGTGTGGAAGATGTAATCACACTTGAAAACTGACTTTAAAAAAGGATTGAGAAATTTGTCACTTAAGATTCGTGTAGTACTTGTAGAGCCCATGTATCAGGGAAATGTCGGATCTGTTGCAAGAGCAATGAAGAACTTTGGATATAGTGACCTGGTGCTTGTAAATCCCTGTAAACTCGAAGGAGAAGCAAGAGCCATGTCATCGCATGCAAGAGATGTCCTTGAAGGAGCAAGAATTGTCTCAACGCTTGAAGAGGCTGTGAAAGGCGCAAACCTGAGGATAGGAACTACAGGGGTAGCAAGCCTGAAAACCGGGGAACACATCCGTCTTCCACTCTATACTTCCAGAGAGCTCAAAGAGAGGCTGAAAGATTGCAGCGGCACGATTGCAATTCTTTTCGGGCGCGAAGACACAGGGTTCCGGAACGATGAGCTAAAAAGTTTTGATATGCTTTTTACGATTCCAACTTCTGAAATATATCCGATTATGAATCTATCACATGCCGTTGCAGTGGTGCTTTACGAACTCTCGGAGCTGGAAGGAGGTAACAGTCCGCTTGCTGATGGGTTTGATCTCCAGCTTTTATACGAGCATATGGAAAAACTGCTGGAGGAAATCGATTATCCCCCTCATAAAAAAGACAAAACTTTTTTGATGTTGCGGAGAATATTCGGAAGGGCAGGGTTAACCCCCAGGGAAGTTCAAACTTTAAGGGGCATAATAAGAAAAACCGAACGAAAAATGGGATACGAATTAAACGAGCCTGAGGGCCAGGAAACAGAAGCTTCGGCCAGCATAGAAAAGTTCATATGAGAATAAACCCTGTTTTTACATCAGAATTTGTGATACATATTATTACTTTTTTTCATCCTTTTTTAGACAGAAAACCGTAACGACAAATAAAAATTTTGCCTAAAGCCAGATTGAGAATGATATGACCGAAACAGAAAGCAAGTGGGATGAAAAGCTAAAGAGGTTTTTTAAAGACTACTACTGGAATGAAATCCTCCAGCTTGCAAACGAATATCCGGATCAGCGAAGCCTTAGCGTAGATTTTACGGATATAGAGAAGTTTGACAGAGAGCTTTCAAAAGAGTTTCTTGACCATCCAGAAGAACTTATAATGGCAGCTGAAGTTGCCCTGAAAGAAATTGACCTTCCTGTAGAAAAAAGCTTGGAAGAGGCTCACGTAAGGGTAATAAGAATCCCAAACCGAATACCTATAAGAGAGTTAAGAAGCAAGCACCTCGCGCGCTTTATTGCAATTGAGGGTATGATAAGGAAAGCAACTGAGGTGAGACCAAGAATTACTAAAGCTGCTTTTGAGTGCCTCAGGTGTGGATATATTACTTTTGTAGACCAAAACAGCTTCAGATTCGAGGAGCCCTTCGCAGGTTGTGAAGGCGAGAGTTGTGGAAAGAAAGGGCCCTTTAAGATAAGGATAGAAGAGTCTACCTTTATCGATGCGCAGAAACTGCAGATCCAGGAATCACCCGAAAACCTGAAAGGAGGTTCACAGCCCCAGAGCCTTGAGGTGGACTCTGAAGATGACCTGACAGGAAATGTCACCCCCGGAGACAGGGTTATAATTAACGGAATTCTGAAATCAAGGCAGCGCACTCTGAAAGATGGGAAATCTACCTTTTATGACCTTGTGCTTGAAGCAAATTCCATAGAGCAACTGGATAAGGATTACGACGAACTTGAAATAACTACTGAAGACGAAGAAGAGATCCTTGAACTTTCCCGTGATCCTGAAATATATGGCAAAATTGTTAGTTCTGTTGCGCCTTCTATCTACGGCTACGAGGACATAAAAGAAGCTCTTGCCCTTCAATTGTTTTCTGGAGTTGTGAAAAATCTTCCTGACGGTTCCAGAATAAGAGGCGATATACATATTATGCTTGTAGGAGACCCTGGAATTGCAAAATCCCAGCTCCTGCGCTATGTTGTCAAACTCTCCCCAAGAGGCGTTTTTACTTCAGGGAGAAGTGCATCAGCAAGCGGTTTAACTGCGGCTGCCGTAAAAGATGACCTCAATGACGGTAGATGGACAATAGAAGGAGGTGCCCTTGTTATGGCTGATATGGGGATTGCTGCGGTTGATGAAATGGACAAAATGAAAACTGAGGATAAAAGTGCCCTGCACGAGGCAATGGAACAGCAAACCATAAGTATTGCCAAAGCGGGAATTATTGCTACGCTTAAGTCCCGCTGTGCTCTCCTGGGGGCTGCAAATCCAAAATACGGACGTTTTGACCGGTATGAAGGCCTTGCAGAACAAATAAACATGCCTCCTGCATTGCTTTCCCGTTTTGATCTTATCTTTGTTTTGCTCGATACTCCTGACCATACCCTCGACACCAAAATTGCGAACCATATCCTGCAGTCTCACTATGCAGGAGAACTCTTCGAGCAGCGGGAAAACCTTCCTGGATCCCCTATTACGGAAGATATTGTCGAAGCCGAAATGGAAGTAATCGAACCTGTCATACAGCCTGAAATCATGAGAAAATACGTTGCATATTCCCGGAAAAATGTGTTTCCTGTAATGGAGGAGGATGCAAGAGCTCATCTCATAAATTTCTATACGGATCTCAGAAAAACCGGAGAGAGCAAAAACACCCCTGTGCCCGTAACTGCGAGGCAACTTGAAGCGCTTGTCCGCCTCTCGGAAGCAAGTGCAAGAATCCGCCTGAGCAATACAGTCACGCTTGAAGATGCAAAAAGAACTATCAAAATTGTGATGAATTGCCTGAAAAACGTAGGTGTTGACCCCGAAACCGGAGCCCTTGATGCAGATATACTTGCATCTGGTACAAGCATGAGCCAGAGAAACAAGATAAAAATCCTGAGAGATATAATTAAGAAGGTAAGTGAGAAGCATCCGGGAGCTAAAGCTCCTCTCGAAGAGGTTTATGCTATAGCTGAAAACGAACACGGAATAAACAGGGTTCATGCTGAAGAGAATATTAAGAAAATGAAGCAAAGAGGAGACTTGCTTTCTCCGGATCAGAACCATATAAGGCTTGTTTAAGTTTAAGGTTTGTTTAAGTTTAAGGTTTGTTTAAACTGAAAGAAGCAAAGCGCTGAAAGTTCCAGAATCTGTTTTTCGGATCCTTGGAACGCGAAAAAAACCTACATAACACATACATAGCAATTATATGAGGACGGTTAAACTGTAAATACTAAAAGGGCAATACTATTTAAAAGGGAGAGTATGTATATAAAGATCTATAAAAATGGGGAGCATGTGCTTGTTGCAGCCTGCGATAAGGAAGTGCTCGGAAAGACCCTGAAACACGGCAGTACTGTAGTCGAGATCAGCAGGGCTTTTTATGAAGGGGAACACGTTCCCGAAGAAGAACTCAAGAAAGCCCTTGAAGAAGCTACGACTGCAAATATCTTTGGAGAAAAAACAATCAAATTTGGTATTAAATGCGGGTTAATTGATCCGGATTCAGTAATAATAATTGACGGCGTACCTCACGCCCAGATCTTCAGGGTTTAATGCAGTTGTGAATTAATCCCTTGAGAGGCTGAGTCAGTGAAAGCCAAACCACTGGTTTTCAGGGCTGATTATATACCGGAATAGATAACATATGTATAAACTAAAATGCAGATTGTGATACAGTGACTGAGAACATTGACGAAGCCGGAATCAGAGTGCTGGTAGAAGAGGAGCTGATCTCCGCAGTTGTGGAAAAACACAGACGGTTTCTGGAAGAATATAAAAACGAATTTGGAGAGCTGGACAGCAGGCTGAGCCAGGTAGAAGAAAATGTAAAAAACGTAAAGAATTTCAGAATCCAGATGGAGGAGAGAAAAGAAGTCCTCAAGGAGAAACGCCAGCAGTTTTACCATCAGACCGAAGCACTCCTTGAAAAAGAAATATTTCCTAAGCTGGACCCGATTACTGCAAACAAACTTAAGGAAGAGTTTAAAAGAATCAAAGGGCAGATCGAACCTGAAGAGGAGCAGAGACTTAAAGACTCATTTATGGAAAAACTGCGTGAAACTATTCAGGCAGCCGGACCTGGAGAAAATGTTCTCTCGCTAGTGGGTTCCAGAATGGATGAAGCCAGGAATTCAAATCTTGAATTTAAAGAAATAATAAAGTCTGAAAAACAGCTTGCAGAGGATGATGGCAGTAAAGGTGAAGATATTTCTAAAGGTAAATCCCAGCATAAATGGCTCAGTACCAAGATAAAGAACCACGAAGAAGCTCTAAATTACTGGGAAAAGTTGAAAATATAACCCTTTTTCAAAAACACGCGGGTGATAGTACATGACCAACGACGTTTCAAGCACAGAAATTGCAACGGCCGACCTTTCAAACCTTAGCGAACGGGAGCTGAAGGGCAAGGTAAACGAGCTCAGGAGCAAGATAGAGAAAAGCGAAAGGCAGTTGGCATCGATTTTTAAGGAACTGAAGATTAACAGGACCGATATCGACGAGCTGAAAGAAAAGAGAGACTCTCTGAACCATCAGGTTAAGGAAAAGGTTGCAAAAGCACAGGAACTAAGAGACAAGCGGGACGAGATTAACAAAGAAATCGGTGAGTATAAGGGAAGAAGAAGTGACGTGAACTCAAAGACGCAAGAACTGTTTTCAGGAATTGCGGGACTCAAGGAACAGCGGGACGAATACAATAAATGTTCCCACGGAAGCGTGGACTCCCTTACAAAGGCTTATGAAGCCGAAATTGACGCTTTTATTAATAAAGAACTGCCTCTTGCAGTGGAAATTAAAATCTTCCAGAAGCTGAACGACCTCAATAAACGTCTGCAAGCTGCAAAGAAGGCAAATGAACTGCACGCGCAAATCCAGGAAAGTTATAAAGAGTCAAAAGGAATCCATAAGAGGGGAGACGAACTCCACGAAAAGATCCAGGCACTCTCAGACGGATCTCAGGCCTGCCACCTGGAAATGCTCGAAAATTTCAAGTCTGCAGACGAAATCCGAAAAGAAGCAAATACATATCATGCCCAGCTTACGGATAAAATCACAAACATAAACTCCATTAAAGAAAAAATTGACCCGCTTAAGAATGGTATTGCTAATAACCGGAAGGAACTTTCCTTATATCTGGACAGGTTAAAAGACCTGCAGCTTACGAAAGAAGAAACTAAAGTAAACCAAAAACACAGCGATGCCCGCGAAAAGCTTCAGAAAAACGCTCGTTTGAGCCTTGAAGATCTTAAACTCCTTATCGAAAAAGGGGATGTTAAATTCTCCAACGAGTAAGTTGGAAGGCTCTTCGATGTTTTGTATGGATATCCTCATACTGTGCTCATAAAAACCAATGCGGTCTTGAACTGAAAATCGTCTTATCCATAGGAAATCGCGAAGAGCCACTTGAAAACTCAGGAAGCCGGAGACCGAAACTGGTGTCATGGCAACTTAATTATGATACGTTGATACATAGACAACGCCCCGTCCGTAGTTCTTTTCTTAATTATAATGATTCATAACTAAGGATTATAATGATTCATAACTAAGGATTATAATGATTCATAACTAAGGAACGATTTTTCCATTGTATCGTTAAAAATTTTATTTTTTCTTCCCTTTTCCTGCAAAGAAACCTGTTACCAGAAGCACGGCTCCAAGCCCAAGAAGGAAGAGAGGCATATCAAAGCCCTCAGCGTGAGTTTCCAGTTCAGGGGCAGCGGAAGAGGATGTATTATTCGAAGCATTGTCAAAAGATTCGGTTGGCGTTTGAGGCACAGGAAGCCTGGGGTCAAGATACTGGTATACAGGTGAAAACTTCACAAGCACTCCATCTGCTCCTTCGTATATCGTATCCACAGTAAGATTAAGGATTTCCGTAGAGTTATAAGAATACACAAATTGAGAGCCTTCAGTAACAATACTATCCTGAAGGGAAACTCCGTTTCTGCTAAGTTCAATCCAGACTCTTTTGCCTTCGGTATCCGTACCTTTTATGTAAAGCTGATACTCCTGTAAAAAGTTGTGAGAGTAACCTGACCTGATATAAATTTCCTCTCCATTGATAGCAATAATAGAAAGGCTGTCTTTATCAGCAGGAATAATGGAAAGTTTTTCTTCATCTGCAGGAATAATGGAAAGTTTTTCTTTATCGGTGGCAGCTAAAGCAGGTGATATCGAGTAAAAGACTGAGAAGCACAAGGAAATTAGGAAAAAAAAGAAAAATACAGAAACAAGGTTTGTCTTCTTAATTTCCTTTCTTCTTTGTTTATTTGGAACGCGCATAAATGCATCTGCCTGCAATAATTTCTTCTTTGGTATCGTCGGCTTTTCTTATTACGAGAGCTCCGTCTGGGGTTATTCCTACAGCTTTGCCTTCTATAATTCGTGAGGGTGTCGTGACTTTTACCTCTCTTCCTATGGTATCGGAGAGGGCAAGCCAGTCATTAAGAATGTGCGAGAAAGGCTGGGTCTTGAAGAGTATATACTGTTGCTCAAGCTCAAAAAGGAAATCTTGAAGGAACGAGACCCTTTTTATATGGCTTCCAAGCTCGGCTTTCAAAGTTGTGGAACCCGCACGGAACGATTCAGGGATATCTTTCAAATCCATGTTTACATTAATCCCTATTCCCAGCACAACATAATCTACTCTATCCACTTCGGCCTTTGCCTCGGTAAGAATCCCGCAAACCTTTTTTCCATTAATTCGGACATCATTTGGCCATTTAATGCGAGCATCAAGGCCCATATTGCGAATAACGTTTGCAACTGCAAGCCCTGCAACCAGAGTAAGCCTTGAGGCATGCCTCAGAGGGATCCCGGGTTTCAGGATCACGGACATCCAGATCCCACCATGAGGGGAGACCCATTCCCTGCCCAGACGGCCCCGGCCTCCTTTCTGCACTTCGGCAATCACAAGCGTACCTTCTTCTTCCGATGCCGCGATGTCTTTTGCAGTACTATTTGTAGAAGTTACCTCTTCGTAATAATGGATTTTTTTCCCTAGAAGAGTAGTTTTGAGACCCATCTGGATTTCTTCCGGGTACAGGAGTTGAGGTACGGATTTCAGGACATATCCCCTTTTCGGAGATGATTCTATCTCATAACCATCTGCCTGAAGGGACTTGATATATTTCCAGACCATTGTCCTCGAGATCCCTAACTTGAGCCCCAATTCCTCGCCGGAAACAGGACTTTTCTGTGCATCTTTAAGTGCCTTGATAATTCGAGATCTTTTATCTCCCATCCTCGTACCCCATACAAATGTATGCGTTCAACCGTATATATTTTTTTAGCTTAAATTGATTCATATCGAACTGACCTGAATCCTGTTCCTGTTTATCAGGAGGACACATGTCACCGCTGTGTTTTCTGGGCCATGCTCACATAGGCGTGCACGGCAGCCGTAATGGCCGCAACTTTTTTGTCTTTTGCTTCAAGAGCCGAAGCCAGAGTAGCCCCTTTTTCAGCATCTGCTTTGACAACCTCTTCGACGGCTTCCATAATATTATTATCTTCGATAAAGG
This sequence comes from Methanosarcina sp. Kolksee, assembly GCF_000969945.1. Lineage (NCBI taxonomy): Archaea > Methanobacteriati > Methanobacteriota > Methanomicrobia > Methanosarcinales > Methanosarcinaceae > Methanosarcina > Methanosarcina sp. Kolksee. The sequence goes on along the minus strand of NZ_CP009524.1, from coordinate 3,567,724 downwards.
CCGTTGTCAGGTCGCCCCTGCGGAAGACCGGGTTACGCATGACTGCTTTATGGAAGGGTATATTGGTTTTTACTCCAACGACCACATACTCGTAAAGAGCTCTTTCCATCCTGGCAATCGCTGCATCCCTTGTCTTTGCCCAGACGCAGAGTTTCGAAATCATTGAATCGTAGTAAGGAGAAATGGTGTAACCTGTATGTACTCCACTGTCCACCCTGACTCCAGGCCCGCCTGCTGACCGGTATCCACGGATCTTTCCGGGAGAAGGAGCAAAATCATTTAACGGATCTTCCGCATTGATCCTGCACTCAATAGAATGCCCGTTAATAATGATATCTTCCTGATTAAATTCAAGCTTTTCTCCCCAGGCTATCCTGAGCTGCTCTCTTACAATATCGACACCTGTGACCATCTCAGTTATCCCGTGTTCGACCTGCAAGCGAGTATTGACTTCAAGGAAATAGAAGTTGCCCTTTGAATAAAGAAACTCCACTGTCCCTGCATTTACGTAACCAATCGTCTTTGCTACCCTGACTGCGGCTTCTCCCATCTGGGCCCGGAGTTCAGGAGTCATAATAGGTGAAGGAGCTTCTTCAATAAGTTTCTGATGCCTTCTCTGGATGGAACATTCCCTATCTGAGAGGTAAATCGTGTTTCCATACCCGTCTGCCATAATCTGGATCTCTATGTGCCTGGGTTCTTCCACATATTTTTCAATGAAAACCGAAGAGTCCCCAAAAGCTGAGCCAGCCATTTGCCTGGTAGAACTTAGTGAAGCGGCAAGTTCGTCGCTGGAATTAACCACTTTCATCCCAATTCCGCCGCCGCCTGCCGAAGCTTTAATCAAAACAGGATAGCCGATCTCTTCTGCAATTTTTACAGCCTCGACCGGGTCTTCAACTGCATCTTTCGTCCCGGGCACAACCGGAACACCAGCCTTCATCATAAGATTTCTGGCCCTTATCTTGCTTCCCATCTCGGCAATCACATGGCTTGGAGGGCCTATGAAAACAATTCCTTCTTCCTCACAGCGTTTTGCAAAGACCGGGTTTTCGGAGAGGAAACCATAGCCCGGATGAATTGCTTCAGCTCCTGTGTTTTTTGCAACTGCAAGGATAGCTTCCATATTCAGATAGCTCTGGCTGGAAGGGGCCGGGCCTATCAGGTAGGCCTCGTCTGCATATTTGGCAAAAAGGGCATTTTTATCAGCTTCCGAGCAGACCGCAACCGTGGAAATCCCAAGTTCACGGCAGGCACGCATAACCCTGATTGCAATCTCACCGCGATTTGCAATGAGTACTTTTTTGAACATAATGCCTTCCACCTCGTTACATTTAGTCGATTGACATTATTATGTCGCCAGGAGATACAGTATCTCCTTCGGAAACAAAAATCTCTCTTACAGTGCCTGAATGGGAAGCATGAACAGCATTTTCCATTTTCATAGCTTCGATGACAGCGATTGTATCGCCTTCCTCTACAGTGTCTTCGACCTTGACCTTAAGAGAGAGGACCATGCCCTGCATTGAGACGCTCACCGCTCCTTTAACAGCCTTAGCACTCGGCTTTTTGGGAGAAGCCTCAGATATGGAAACTTCCCCGCCAAGAGGTTCAATCCTAACTTCATATATTTCTTCATCCACTTCTACCTTGAAGTGGGTCGGGACTTTATATTCCTGCTGTACTTCAGGGGCAGGGGCAACTACTGCAAGAGCTTCTTCTTCCATTTCTCCCTTCAGAAACTTGGGGGCGATAGCCGGATAGAGAATATAGGTAAGTATGTCTTCTTCAGATTTAGCAATACCCATTTCTTCGGCTTCCTTCTTCCTTTTCTCATATTCAGGCTTAAGGAGGTCGGCAGGACGGCAGTGAATAGGTTCCTCGTCCCCGATTATCTTGCCTATTATTTCCGGGCTTATGGGAGCAGGAGGGCGCCCGTATAGGCCGCGCACATAATCCTTAACTTCTTTTGGAATAACCTTGTAGCGTTCGCCCATGAGCACGTTAAGAACCGACTGGGTGCCCACGATCTGGCTTGTAGGGGTGACAAGAGGCGGATATCCAAGCTCCTTTCTAACTCTGGGCATTTCGCCAAGTACGGCATCATATTTGTCAAGAGCGTTTTGTTCTTTTAGTTGAGATACAAGGTTAGAGAGCATTCCGCCAGGGATCTGGTAGATGAGCACGTTAGTATCGATCTGTTCGGAAATAGGGTCAAGTATGCCCCGGTATTTCTCTTTTAATACTTTGAAATATTTTACGGCTTCTTCAAAAGCAGTCAGGTCCAGCCCGGTATCGTAAGGAGTACCTTTGAGGGCGGCTACGACTGTTTCGGTTGGAGGCTGAGAAGTTCCCCAGGCCAGGGGAGAAAGTGCAGTGTCCAGAATATCGACTCCTGCTTCACAGGCTGCCATATAGCTCATTGGAGCCATTCCAGAAGTGCAGTGGCAGTGCAGAGAAATTGGAATGGAGATTTCTTTTTTCATGGCACTGATTATATGTGTGGCGTCATTTGGGGAAAGAAGGCCTGCCATATCTTTGATACAGATGGAATCGCACTCCAGTCCTTCAAGTTGTTTTGCAAGTTCAACATATTTCTCAACGGTATGTACCGGACTTATGGTGTAGCAGACTGTACCCTGTACGTGCGCACCAAGACCTTTTGCCACTTTGATAGAGAATTCCATGTTCCGGACATCATTGACAGCATCAAAAATCCGGAAAATGTCAATTCCGTTCTGGTAGGATTTTGTAACGAATTTCTTGACCACGTCATCCGAATAGTGCCTGTACCCTACAAGGTTCTGGCCTCTGAGCAACATCTGAGCGTATGTGTCTTTCATTTCTTTTTTGATATCCCTCAGGCGCTGCCAGGGATCTTCATTAAGGTAGCGGATACAGCTGTCAAAGGTGGCGCCTCCCCACATTTCAAGGGAGAAATACCCTATCTGGTCCAGTTGTTCAACCACTTCGAGCATATCTCTTGTCCGCATTCTGGTTGCCAGGAGAGATTGATGTGCATCCCGGAGGATGGTTTCGGTAATTTTTACACTCATGGATGAACCTCTTAAAGTCGAATCAAAATAACCGGATTTAATATTCTTGATAGTATACTTTGAACGATTATTTTTGGGGTTTCTTTTGATATTCCGGAATTATCCGGGTTAAGATTTTGATCCGTTTGAGTAAAATGTATAAGTCCTCAGGTTGTGGTTTTGATGTGATTTTCTGCGGTTTTGCCGGAAAGAGGGATTTCCGGTCATATTTAACCGACTTTTAACCGACTTTCCAGAACCGCAACCAGAGGATATTAATTTTACAGATGTGAACGCAGTACTTAATCGATCTGCGTTGATAAGAATTCTTTAATATACAATTGTTAACAAGTATATACTTTTCGCCTGTTAACATTAAGGGTATAGCTTTTAAAAAGTTCCAGGTTCATGGTACAAATTAAAAGCCATTTCATAAATTAAAAATTAAAAATTAGAAAACTAAAGTTTTTTGAACGTCGAAAAAAATATACTTGTCTGAACCGGAAAATAGCAATTTCCTTGAGTTTGCAGCTTCCAGGTTAAGCTTTTTGTTTTCTTCCCACAAAAAACCACTGATCGTAAGTCCCTTCAGAGTCGGTGTTATCTACGATCTCACCTTTGACTCCCGACCTGAGAAGGGCTCCGGCAAGAATTTCAGCCTCCGGCTTGCTGCTAACCGTAAAAAGCATGAGAGCACCCTCACTTGCGACCGAGGCCATCTCTCTTACAATATTTATCCAGAGCTCTTTATTGAATTCATAGACAAGCCCCAGCATAAATCCCATCACGGCATCAAAACTTCCCGGCTCGAAATATCTGGAAAGAGCCGTTGCATCCATTACAACCGTTCTTCGAGGGTTTAAAACTCCCTGTTCAAGCCCCTGGCAGACTGTACATTTGTTAATTTCTACAGCCAGTGGGTTAAGCCCAAGTCTGTAGAGGGCAAGTGTGGACATCCCATTTCCACAGCAGACTTCAAGAAGCCTGCCTTCAGGGTAAATCCCCTTTTTTTGAAGAACATCGAAGATTTCTGCGACCCTTTGCACACGATTTTCCGAAAAGACGCTCCCGTAAGACTCGGATTTAACCGCGCAGCCCGGGCAGAGATTCCGGTTTACAAGCATTAGCGAATAGTACTCATTAACGGCATCTCGCCAGGTTTCCGAAGAAACTTCAATTTCTTTTTCAGGGATATTGAAAGCAAGAAGAGAGTCTTTAATGGCTTCAAAATCCTTTTTAGAGCTAGTTCCTGCAAGAGCTCCCGTAAAAACCGACCAGAAATCTACAGGGACTTCCTCGTCTGCCGAATTAAAAAGTAAAAGCCCAAGTGTTTGCTCTCCTTCGTAAACTCTCAGGAGCCGCACCTTCCTTGCCTCTGCAAACCTCCGGACCCCTTTAAGATAATCAAGTGTACGCTCAATAGTCCTCTGGGCGAGATAGCTTTCCTCTACAAAATAGACGTCTTCATTAATGCCAAGGAGTTCCTGTAAAAGCATATCTGTTTAGATTCGGATAATCTCATATCAAGATTTCGAAAAAGAGATCTAAACTGGGTTTACTCCCCACCCAATAACCGTAAATCAAAACAGTTATTCTCGCCCATAATTTACTCCTCTCTTAACCCGCAAGCCTTTTGAAAAAAGCTTGATCGCAACCCTTTTCAAAAAAGGCTTGACCGAAAACCCTGAGCCAATATTTGGGTTTGATGAACTTATCCCCAGACCCTATCGGCGTGATCAACCGGCGCAACGGTTGCGGCCCAACGGTTGCTATAAAGCCGCAACTCTCTCGCAGGGCATAGTTATTGAAATTACATATCACAACTCTCACAAAATTTCCTATTCTCTGTGCTCCCAGCAGCACTTGGGTGGATCAGTCTTTTTGAGCAGGCGAAGCGAGCAAAACGGACAGGAGTCTCCGAAGCGTAATTTATGCTATAAATAAAAAACAAATAGTGAGGCTCTGGAAAGTAAAATAAAGGAGAAAAAGGTATTAAAAGCTGGAAAGGAAGTAAAAACCCCAACATAAGCAAAGTTATTTATAGAATCTGATTACAAAATCAGGAATTATAAGGATATATATTAACAAATAAAGAAGAATGGAGGATAATATGGCAAAAGTAATACCATTTGCACCAATTGAGCGTTTAATAAGAACTGCAGGTGCTCATAGAGTTAGTGAGAGTGCAGGAATGGCCCTTACAGAAATTCTGGAAGAATATGGACTTGAGATTTCAAGAGAAGCAATAAAACTCGCAGAACATGCAGGTAGAAAAACTGTAAAAGCTGAAGACATAAAATTAGCAAAAGAAATGCTGTAAACTAAGACTGACCACCCATTAACGCTATTCACCAGTGGTATCATCTTACTTTACGGGACGAAACAGAAAATAAAATGCTGGTACCCAGCATTTTCCTATTTTTACGTGAGATTCTATTACTTTTTACGTGAAACTCCATTACTTTTTACGTGAAACTCTATTACTTTTTACGTGAGATTCTATTACTTTTTATGTGGCATTCTATTACTTTTTACGTGAGACTCTATTACTTTTTACTTGAGATTCTATTATACAGCTACGTTTCCCAGATTTGCTGCGGTTAGGGATTCTACAGGGCAGGTCTTTGATAAAAAGGGAAATTATGCTCCCATTATCATATCAACGAGCCCTATTCCTGTTACAGTAACTGCCGTTACTATAATTCCTGCTATCATCACCCCTGCAGCAATTGCAGGTAAGGCCTGCCTGAACTTGACCCCAAATACAAATGCTGCTGCGCAGCCAGACCAGGCCCCGGTAGCCGGCAGGGGGATGGCTACAAAGATGGTTAGGGCAAGGAGTCCGTACTTTTCAAAGCTCTCGGTATGGTTCCGGCGAGTCTTTGAGAAGAGCCAGGTGAAGAAAGTATCAAAGATCGAGTAACGTCTGAGATAGTTTGAGACCGGCTCAAGAAAGAGCAGAAGAGGAATTACAGGAAGGAGGTTTCCAAGCACTGAGAAGAAGAAGGCCTCAAATGGGCTCATTTTATAGATGCCTATTGCAACAGGGATTGCCGCTCTCAGTTCAGAGATAGGTATAGCTCCCATGATCAAAACTGCAAGCCAGTGGGGAACAGACCCCAACATTTCTACTAATGTTATTTCAACAGACATGGTAATCAGAATTTATTAATTCCGTATGTTCATATTTTAAAAATGGCCGAATTCAAGCCATTTTAACAGTTCTAGAGATACCTGGTGGGGAGAAGATTTTTCCGAGTCGTTAAAACCTTTAATCTGAGCTAGAAAGCGCAAAATGTGCGAGTAAAGCTTCAAGCTGGATCTTTTCAGTTGCTCCTTCCGTGAGCCTGAAATCAATCTCACCTATTAAGTCTACGAGTTCAACAATACGCTTCTCAGAAAGCTCAAGGTCCAGAATCATCCGGTTATCCATTTCGGAGATTGCCCTGTAAATCTGTCCAACTATATCTTCTCCAGAGAGCCCTTCTTCGTAGAGCAATCTGTTAAGTTCCTTTCGAGCAGCCCTGAAGTTTCCACGCAGGGCAGTTTCAATCAGGTTTCTGATATCTTCCGGATTTGCGGTTGCGGTAGTTCTATAGATTGTTTCCCTGGATATAGATTTATTCGGCTCAACGAAAGCAGCAGCCTGGAGTGAATTCACGGCTTTTCTCATATCTCCCTGGGCTACGTAAATAAGAGCTTCATATCCGTCTTCAGTAACGGACAGCCCCTGATCTTTAGCTATGTATTCAAGGCGTTTCCTGATAGCCTCCTCGGAAAGTCGCCTGAACCTGAAGACTGCACAGCGGGACTGGATAGGCTCGATAATCCTGGAAGAGTAATTGCAGGATAGGATAAACCGGCAGTTATTGCTGAAACGCTCCATTGTCCGCCTGAGTGCAGATTGGGCATCTGAGGTCAGTGCATCGGCCTCATCCAGGAAGATAATCTTGAATTCGGCTTCTCCCATAGGGGCAGTTTTTGCGAAGTTTTTGATCTTTGTCCGGACAACGTCAATTCCTCTCTCATCCGACGCATTAAGTTCGGTAAAGTTTTCACGCCACATGTCTTCCCCGAAAATCTCTCTTGCAATCGAAACTGCAGAGGCGGTTTTTCCGACTCCCGGTGGCCCGGAAAACAGCAGATGAGGAAGATTTTTCATTGCAACATAGGACTTCAGGCGTTCGATTGTTTCTTCCTGCCCCGCCACCTGGTCCAGCCGCACAGGCCTGTACTTCTCAATCCATATCTCTTCTTTAATCGTAGAGTCCTCCATTCATGCTTGCACCATATTAGAGAAGATGATATTTAAACTTTTGAATGTTCTGAGTTGTTGTGTTTAACTGCATTTTAAATACAGTTTGTGCGTTACAGCCAAGATGCAACCAATATATAAATGTATAGAAAGCAAAATAAAAGAATAACAAGAGACGAAAAATGGCAACTCTAAAGTAGAACGGTTAAAGAAAAACGATAACATTTCATTTTCTTGGTCCGCTTTTACTCTCTCAGCCAAACTTATTTAAGTTTCCAGTTTTGCCACCATCAATAATTCTACGATTTATACTATCATTTCCATTATTGATTTTAGTAATATTTACGTCACTCAATTTTTCTATATCTTTTATTATATATTATTTAATTTTTTATTACTTACATAAAATATTATTTGACCATTATATTTATTTGATTTTATTTTATTTTGGACTAATTGATCTTTTCTCACTTTTACAAAATAGTCATTTTCGTATATATATAATAATAATTTTTCAAATTTAAAAAATCTATACTATATATTATTTTAAAAGTCACTGGACTATACTTGTAGGGAATTGGTATATTCGAATGCCGATCATGAATATATCATTTGTCTGACATAAAATAAATTGAGATCAATTTTATTTAATTTGCCTGAGGAGTCGAGAATGGAAGAACAAACTGATAAATCGAAAGCTGAGAAACTAACCGAAGAGCTCAAAGAAATGGCTCTAACCCTTGGAGCCTTTAGAGTAGGCATCGCAACAACCGAAACCCTTGCAGGTGGCCCTCCTTCTACGGATCTGACATATGTGTTGCCAGAGGCGAAGTCGGCAATTGTTTTTGCCCTTGCTTTTGACCAGAACCTTATAGAACCTTACTTTAGAAAAGAGGACCATAAATCCCTTGAAACCAATAAAGTACGAACTACCACCCTCGCCAATGGGATAGCCCTGGAAATGGCAGGATTCTTACAGCAGTATGGGTACAAAGCTGTCCCACAGATTGCAAATTTCGTTTACCGTCAGGATTCGGAAAACTGGCTGCTGGATATGCACCCCCCTATTTCCCATAGATACCTGGCAGTTCGCTCCGGAATAGGACATTTCGGATACTCAGGAAACATAATTACTAAGGAATACGGATCAGCAATTGTCCTGGCATCTGTAGTTACTGATGCAGAGCTTATCCCAACAGAGCCACTGCCGGAAGAAGAAAACTATTGTGACGAATGTAAGATCTGCCTTGCAGTCTGCTCTTCTGGATATGTTGACCCTCTTGAGAAGGTAACGGTAAATCTTGGAGGAAAAGAGTTTAGCTACGGAAAAAGGAGAAGCAACAGCCGATGTTTCCTTGTTTGCGGAGGACTTACAGGTCTTAATGCCTCCGGAAAATGGTCTACCTGGTCTCCGGCTCGTTTTGAGATTCCCAAAAAGGATGAAGATTTTATCGCTGCGATGCCCGGTACAATAGAAGCGTACCTCAAAAGGCCAAGTATCAAAGGCGGATTTTTCATATGCCTGATTCCAGGAAACAGAATGGAATATACCTGTTCAAACTGCCACTTTGTCTGCCATCCTGACAAAGAAGTCCGGAAAGCCAGATACAGGATGCTAACAGAAAGCGGTGTGGTCATACAGGAGCCAGACGGAACACTTAGAGCCGTGTCTCCTGAAGAAGCAAATGAGTATTTCAAAAACATGCCTTCGGAGAGGAAAAAGCTGTACGAATCGGTTCCAGAGGAGTAAACGATCCAGAACAGGGGGAGTTAATTAAGGACCACAAATATGAGGTGCGCTTACCGCACGAAAGAAAGATCTATAGAGAAGGCAGGAAGGGCAGAAAAGGTAGAGAAGAAAGAAATGTAACACAGGTCAGTCCATGTATACGGTATGCAGAGTTCTATCCATTTTTCATCTGTCCCCTATACGTCGATTAGTCCATGTACACAGTATGCAGAGTTTCATAGATCGGCCCTTTCGGAGTCAGTGTGCTTTTCTTTAAAAGCACTTTATTTACCCACATAGTACCAATTTCGATATCCATTAATTCCTTTACTATATTTATTAATGTGTTTTTCTGATCTTTCTTGAGGAACTTTATCCTGGCAAGAGTAGCATGGGCAGTAAATTCTCTGTCATCTTTTTCGAATTTAAAAGGTTCCAGTAACTCTTCTACATTGTCGTGTAACTCCCTGAAGTTTCCGGTTGCACCCAGCCAGAGGATTCTGGGATTCGAAGGCTTGGGAAATACTCCAAGTCCCCCTACTTTTGCTTCGAAAGGCTCGCACGTAATAGAGTCGAGAGCTGCAGAAAGTGAGGAAACTCTTGATTCATCCACGTTTCCCAGGAACTTCAGAGTTATGTGAACAAGCTCAGGATCAACAAACTTCAAATCAAAACCAGAAAATCTGGCCTGAAGCTCTCGAATCTTCTCCGTAAAACTGGGATCTAATTCCACTGCTATAAATGTCCTGATCAAAGCATTCACCAATCTTAATTGAAAAGCGAACCAGAAAAATCTTCCTGTTAATTTTCGTCTGGAAAAACTGAGTTTAGGTATATTTTTTGAAGGAATTGTAAACCCTCCACAAAATCTTTTAGAAAAATACGAAAGAGACAATGGTACAAAAGGACAGGAAAAAAAGGACATATCAATGGATTACAGGGCAATTATAATATACAAGAGATAAGTACAGAGAAGGAAATAAGCTTAAGTATTTATTAAGTTGGTCTCAATGTTAACCTGCAGTATAGAATTTTAGTCAGGAGAAAAACGCTAAGTTAAAAAATAATAACCTTGATTTAAGAAAATAATGTTAGTTCAAAAAAAATAATAACTCTAATAATAAAAAGTGGAGCCTCAAATCGGTTGCTGCAAAAAGAAAAAGCGGTGGATCATATGAATAGAGCACGTATAATTGCAGAGACGGCAGCCCAGATTTCCAGAGAACTTGATGCTGCCGCAATTATGGTTTCCGGAGAGTTGAGTTTTGAAGGGATCGAAACTGGGGGAATTCCGGTCTATTACATCTCCATGCGTCCTAAAAGCATAATAGACCACCTTGTCTCCACTGGAAAGGATGGAAAAAATCCTATAAAGGAACTCGGTGACCAGATAAACCGCGAGGCTGCAGGTAATTCTGATCACCTTCAGCAAGCCGCCGCCATAGAATACGTGCTTGGAAAACTGGAAGACGGGATTATTGTAGGCGTGATCGAAACCCGCAGCTCCAGTTCGATTATTGTACATAACCTCGATGAAAATCCCCTTATAAAAGCTATGAAGGAATGCCAGGAAAGGATAAAGCCGGAAGTGATGAGCGCAATCATGAAAATCTCTTTTGATATTGTCCTTACGGGCAGGGAAGGCAAAAAGATAGGAGCTGCCTTCATAATAGGCGATTCCGAAGAGGTTCTGAAACGCTCTCACCAGTTAATACTGAATCCTTACGCAGGCCATGATGAAACTTACCGGAATATCCTTGACAAGAGAAACTGGGAATCCATAAAGGAATTTTCCCAACTTGACGGGGTTTTTGTTGTAGATGAAAACGGAATAATCCAGGCCGCAGGACGCTACCTTGACGTTGATGCAAAAAATGTGGATATTGATAAAGGACTGGGAGGTAGACACGTCTCGGCAGCCGCAATCAGCAGAGATACGGTTGCGATTGCAGTTACGGTATCCGAGTCGGGCGGGATTATAAGGGTATATAAAGACGCGAAAGAAATAATTTGCATGGAATGCCTGAAGCCTGCGGTAAGATACATCTAATCCTGAAAATCAGAACTTTTTTTACACAGGATTAAACATTTTTAGTTACATCCCTGAGTGTTGAGTTGCGAACTTTTCAAGAGCAAAGGCTTTCAGCAGAACGTGTAAGAAGAAGGGCAGAACATAGGCTCAAATAAAGAAAGTGTATTTCTAAATATTCGGGGAAATAAAGAAATTATATATCTAAATATACGGGAAAATAAAGAGAGTATAAATATACGGGAAAATAAAAGGAGTATATGTTTAAATATCGGGGAAATAAAGAACGTGGAGCATTTTCATGAGAAGACAACTTTTTTACATTCCTTTTAGCCTTACATTCCTTCTGCTTCTGATCTTTATTCTGATTTTCGGGCTTAGTTCTCTTTTTTTTGGAATAATTGTTTCCACCTTTACGAAGATCGGCTTCTCTATAGAGGATGCGCTCCTTATCATGTTACTGTCCCTCTTCGGAAGCGGTATCAATATCCCTCTGGCAACCCTCAGATCCGATGCTCCGGTAGTTAGAGATACATATGTCCGTGTTTTTGGCGTATCTTACAGAGTTCCATTTCGGCGTGTGATAAGAGATGAAACGACAATTGCTGTGAATGTAGGAGGAGCGGTTATTCCGATTCTAATTTCAGCTTACCTTCTTATGAAATTCCCTTCATCTCTCCTTCTTGCAGGAACCGGCATCTTAATAGTTACAATCATAACTCATTCTGTAGCAAAGCCGATCCGCGGCATAGGTATTGCAACCCCGGCGCTGGTCCCACCCCTTGCAGCTGCCCTTGCTGCGATTTTGCTGACCTCGATAATTCATATTCCAGGTTGTCCAATTGACCAGTGCCGCGTTGTCATTGCTTATACAGGAGGAGTACTCGGAACCCTTATTGGAGCCGATCTTCTTAACCTGGGAAAAATTAAGAATCTTGGAGCTCCGGTTGCCAGCATAGGAGGGGCAGGAACCTTTGACGGAATCTTTCTAAGCGGGTTCATCGCTCTTCTCCTGATATAACAAAGAACCAGTCAACAGGTATCAATTAATAGGGAGAAGTTAACAGGAATCAGTTAACAGGAATCAATTGAAAGGAATCAATTGAAAGGAATCAATTAACAGGAATCAGAAGTAGTAAGGCTAAATATGTAAAAGAAAACGAACTGAAAAAAAGGAAGAGTAAAAAAGAGAAAAAGGAAGAGAACTTAAAAAGACTACTCTTTTTTAATCCTCAATTTTTGAGATAAATCTCTTAATCCCTTCTTTTCATGAAGTACTGACAAAGAGTTATTCCGAAAACACCTGCAAGCACCTCAAAACCAGGAGCTTTTGCGGAAGTTTCCACTCCGTATTTTTCCTCAGGACTGCTGCTGTTAACATCTTTTAAATCGTCAGCCTTACTCTCGAGAAGAGAAGCAGAGGATGTAGAGGGTGCAGACTCATTCGAGAGAGATTCATTCGAGGTATTTTCAGAATTATTGACACCTGAAGAAGCGTTATCCTCTACAGTAACATCGGTTGCTGGATAGATAACATACCCTTCCAGAGAAGTGCTTCCCTTTCCTTCATCCGAGGTCTGGAAATACCAGGAATCGGTAAAGTATTTCTTTTTATCTTTATCAAGGGTCAAAGTGATAGAATTTGAATTTGTGAGGACTATTTCATTTTCAGAAGCTTCTTTTACCTCAAAGCCCTGATATTCGTCCCCGTTTTCAATGAGCATAACTTTATCCTTATCGATGAGCCAGGTATACTTAAAGACTGCAAAGGAATCAGTAGCACTCGTGAATATCTTATCTACATAGGTTATAAAGTAGAGCTGGTCTTTCTTATCTCCGAAATCCGCAGTTGCAGTAAAGGTTTTATCAGCAACATTTCCACTTGTGTTTACAATTCCTGACTCAATTTCTTCCCCGTTTTTATCTAGTTCAAACCATACCTTTTCGCCATCGACATCAACCTGGTTAACTACCAGAGAATAATTACTCCCGAGATCCCAGGAATCTCCAGCCTTTAATGTTTTTTTATCGTCAGATTTCTGGTCCATTGCAAGGTTTGCAAGCTGGGTGGAGTCGCCTCCTACGGCAATATACGGTTTTCCAAACCAGGGAAGCTTATAATATGACATCCCACCAAGCTCCTCAGGAGTTGTATTGGCATCAAGATCGAGCTCGGAAACAACTCCGTATTTTGAAGAGAAAGGATGGGTAGTATAAACAAGTTCTCCTTCACCTATTACATGGTTTCCAGGATGATCTTTTCCAAGTTCATCCTGACCGTCTTTTTCTATATACTGAAGGTGTTCTCCCCACCAGTTTTCAGAAGCTACAAAATTCTTATGTTTATTTACAGGATAATTAAAGCCGCTGAAAGTGGCCGCATTCCAGATAAAACCATCAGATGAGGTTTCATTAGTGTCAAAAGGCAAACCTCTCAAGGTATAATTTCCAGAGCTGTTAAGCTCTTTTGCCGGATAGATAACATACCCTTCCGGAGAAGTGCTTCCCTTTCCTTCATCTGAGGTCTGGAAATACCAGGAATCAGTAAAGTAGTTCTTTTTATCTTTATCAAGGTTCAAAGTGATAGAATTTGAATTCGTAAGGACGATTTCGTTTTCAGAAGCTTCTTTTACCTCAAAACCCTGATATTCGTCCCCATTCTCAATGAGCATCACTTTATCTTTATCGATGAGCCAGGTATACTTAAAGACTGCAAAAGAATCAGTAGCACTTGTGAATACGGAATCTACATAGGTTGTAAAGTAGAGCTGGTCTTTCTTATCTCCGAAATCCGCAGTTGCAGTAAAGGTTTTATCAGCAACATTTCCACTTGTGTTTACAATTCCTGACTCAATTTCTTCCCCGTTTTTATCTAGTTCAAACCATACTTTTTCGCCGTCGACATCAACCTGGTTAACTACCAGAGAATAATTACTCCCTAGGTCCCAGGAATCTCCGGCCTTTAATGTTTTCTTATCGCCAGATTTCTGGTCCATTACAAGGTTTGTAAGCCGGGTGGAGTCGCCTCCGACGGTAATATACGGTTTTCCAAACCAGGCGAGTTTGTAGTAGAACATCCCACTAAGCTCTTTAGGAGTTGTTTTGGCGTCAAGATCAAGCTCGGAAACAACCTTGTATTTTGAAGAGAAAGGACGGGTAGTATAAACAAGTTCTCCTTCACCTATTACATGGTTTCCGGGATAGCTTTTTCCAAGTTCATCTTTGCCGTCTTTTTCTACATACTGAAGGCGTTCACCAGACCAGTTTTCAGAAGCTACGAAGTTTTTGTGCTGGTTTACAGGATAATTAAAGCCGCCAAAAGTGGTCGCATTCCAGCAGAATCCATCTGATAAGGTTTCGTTTGTGTCGAGGGGAATACCAGAGATAACTGGAGTTTGAGCTGCAAAACCTGCGGGAACGATCAACAAAGAAATCATAAGCGAAGCAAGCAGGGAAATCAAAGTCCTCTGAACGTGGGGTCTCATAAGAAATTATCACTCTTCTTTATTTGTTATCATATGTTTTAACATAATATCTACGATAATATCAGTATTGGTAATATTTATTTTTTAAAAAGTAACAACAAATAAATCTAAGTAGTTGATAAATTTTACTAATTAATTCATTTCGAAACTCTAAATTGATTTTTCTTAATCTCAAACGCAGCCCTCGGCAATGAGGCTTGTAAACTATCAATTGAGTTTCTTGTCACAGAAATTAGTTCTAAAATATTTGAGAAGAAACGCGTTTTTGGGATGAACTCGTAGATTGGTGTTGTACGAATAGCCCTCAAATTTTTCCACAAATTTCGTCAGAAGTTAAAAAATGCCACTCTCAAACAAAGATCCGTGTGAAATTTGTTTTGAAAGCTTCTTCTCTGCCGTTTTATAAATCAACTAATTCTCCTCTATACCAGTTTTATTTAATAATCTTTAAAGGAATACGGAATCCTATTTCCTAGTAATGTTATAAATAGCTTTGTATTAAGATTTGTCAGATCTACAGGGGCTGTAAATTTTATAGGTTCAACAGTAGTTGAAGAAACTCAGGGCTCTTATAAACATGAAAGAAACGATGAGAGCACTGGGTCAAAAGATAATAATTAAAATGAGTCTTGAAAATTTAGTTATTGGCCACATATTAACTCTAAATCGCTATTTATTGAAGAGAGGCTATCAAATACCATGCTCAATAATTAAATTGCCATACTCCTGGATGGCTCGTTTGATTAACTCAACCTGTCACCTTAAAACGAAGCAGAGCTGCAACCCTTTTACACAAAGTCTTGACCGAAACTCAACCTGTCACCTTGAAACGAAGCAGAGTCGCAACCCTTTTACACAAAGTCTTGACCGAAAATCAGCCTGTCACTTTGAAACGAAGCAGAGCTACAACCCTTTTACACAAAGTCTTGACCGAAAATCAGCCTGTCACCTTGAAACGAAGCAGAGCTGCGATTCCTCCCAGTTTATGAAGCTTTTCTCCGGGCTCAAAGTCTGTACTGAAAACAATAACCTTTCCCTGGGACTGTTCAACTTCCATTAGGAGCTTATCGATATCCTCTCCTTTTTCCCGCCCTTCTCGGAGGGTTTCATCGGCAACAAGCAGAGTTTCGACAGCTCCGTAATTAAGGGCGTTCTTAACATCGGCAAGGCCGTAGGCAGCTTTGCCGTCCATTGAGATCTCACGGATAAGGTCTTCCATCAGGGCGGATTCACGAGCTATACGGGATTCCTGCATAATACGGTCAACTGCACCTCTGCGCAGAACTTCCTGAAAGCCGGACATTCCTATCATGGAAGTATCTTCAATCAGGGCTTTTGAGGCCATAGCAGGTTCGGTTTCCTGAAAATATTTTATGAAATCCTCTTTAGTAAACCCGGGTCCGGCAATAACTATGGATGCTTCCTCTGGAACAGCATGCCTTAGCTGTTCTACAACTTCTCTGAAAAACTCGTTCCTCAAGCCAGTTTCTCGTTTACCAGAGGACTGCCGGATATGAGAATAGACCTCTATTCCGTAGTGATGCACAAAGCCAATATCGGCATCACCTTCTTCTATTGCGACTATAACGACTTTAGGGCGCTTCGAAGCTTCTTCAGCATCCTGGATACGCTGGAGCTGGTCATTCTTCCAGTGTTCCTTGATGATAGAAAGATTGGTTCCGATCTCGACATTGAGAGTATGATAAGAACCCACATCCATTCCACGCTCTATCATCCCATGAACCCTGAGACGGTTAGCAAACTTGTGAAACTCGATATCGTCAATCCTGATCCCAAGCCTGACCTTTACCTTCTCAACCTTTTCAGGGCGGATTTTGTCACTTGCCGAATCGGCTTTCCGTTTGGTAACCGCAAAGACCAGGTCCCCCTTTTCGATTATATATTTTAGGTGCCAGAGGTCATCGAGGGTTTCGGCTGTTACTGCAATCTCCCCTTCCCTTCCCTTAAGGGAACGGTTTGTAACTCTCATGCCTTTTTCACTCCATGCATTTCAATTTCCTCTTCCATTCCTTCCCCGGTTTTCGTTTCTGTGTCTTCGTTGGCGAGTTGTTCCCTGGATTCGTCTTCAGTTCCCTTTCCAAAGTTTTTTCCGAATTCCTTTTCAAGTTCTTCTTCGTTATCTTCGGGTCCGTCCTCAACTTCCGAATCCTCATGTTCCTCGCCTTCCCCCTCGATCCTTTCTCCCTTCCTTTTCGGCTTCTGGCTCTTTAAGTCCGATTCTCCGGGCGGGACCATCATAGCGATCTGGTCAGGAGAGGCAATCTGCTTCACAAAACGGGGATCATTGAGTTCATCGGCATAAATCCTGTAGATCTTTTTAGAGATATCATTCTGGTTAAAAGCCCCAGGGACAATTTCGAGGATATAATCCCCATGTTTTCTGACAGCAGAAACAGGTCCACCTATAACCCTCGTCTCGCCTTTGAGTTCAAGCCCGACTGCAACGCCGAGAGGAATGTCCTTAAAGTAATTGCGCTCCCCACGGATGATAAAAGCTCCTTTTTTCACATATTCTCCTGATTCTGGAGTTTTACTGACCTGTTCGGCTTTAACCCAGTAGCAATCTCCACTGAAATGCCCTGCTTTCCAGAGGCTGGAATAAGAAACAGCAAACTGTGCCGCTTCCTGTAAGGTAGATTCAGGAACCTCTTCCCCGCCGGTCTTGATAACTGTGAGAGGAGCACCCGGAGTCTGGGTATGGAAGACAAGGTCTCTCTTTTCCAGGTATTTCTTAAAAATATCTTCGTTGGTATCTGCATCCCTGCCTCCCACAACAAAGAAGCCGTCCGAGGACACAAACCACCTGAACCTGTCATACCAGTGCTTTTTCCTGGACGCCTGGAGCTTCCGTCCTGCCTTTGCAGCCTTTGCCACAGCCTTTTTCTCGATAGCCATCCTGGTATCTTCGATAGCTTTGAGAGCTCCATCTCTTTTCTTACTAAATTTCTTGACCTTTTCATAATACTCCTGAGCATTCTGCGGCACTGTCTTGCGGATGTCAACACTAATACTCTTCCCGTCAAGGTTCACAGCTATAGTCCCGGTTCTTGGGTCAATATTTGTGATTTTCTGCGCAGAAGGCACGGTCTTTTTAGCATGCTTCAGAATGGAGCGGATCTCGTCCCAGGAGTACCCCTTTGACCTTGCGCTGTTGAGCACGGAAAGAAGCTCTTCAATAACCTGGTAGTTTGCGTAGACAGTCTCGGCAAGAGTATTATTTTTCTCGATTTCTTTTTCGAACTTTGTAAGGCTCCCTTCCTGCTGAAGAAGCCGCCGTTCATAAACGCCAAGGGTTTTTTCCTTTTTCTGAGCTGCCTTTACTTCTTCGACCTGCTCAAGCGCCTTTTTTCCAAAAAATTCATCAAGTGCCGTGTTAAAAGAATCAAAATACTCTTTTTCAAATCCTGAATAGCGAATAAGGTCAAAAGGAAGCACATCGAAAGTTTCCAGCTTTCCATTGATTTCCTTTTTCACATGCTGAGGCCTGAGCTTGGGAGCCTCACTTTCAACTCCGGCTTCAGGTTTAAGTTCGGTTTCTGGTTTGAACTCGATCTCTGATTTAAGTTCGGTTTCTGGTTTAGACTCGATTTCTGATTTAAGTTCAGTTTCTGGCTTAGGCTCTATCTCTGATTTAAGTTCAGTCTCGGCTTCAGCTTCTTCGAGTTCTTTATCTCCGGTTCCTACCCTCAAAAGCGGAGAAAAGAGATCGTGCATTGCATTGCAGAGCCTGGATGCATCTTCTTCAGTTGCTTCCTTTGAAGGCTTCGCTTTGTCAATTCCTGCCCTGGCACAGACTTCTTCTGCCAGAACTCCTCCCAGATTGAACCTTGTGGCAACCGTCCTGACGATATCAGCCGAAGACGTGGAAAACTCCTTCATAAGGTCAGAAACCTTAACCTTGAGAGGACTTATCTGTGCCTCAGGCAGTTCGTAAATTTCTCCACTCCTCAGACGCCTATCCTTCATGGTTACAGGATTCATAGGCAGAATAATCCTGTTTTCCGAATCGACAATAAGTATGTTCCCCGGGGCGAAAAGTTCCACAATAAGAGTATTATGGACTCCAGCTCTTTCAATTCCGATTTTCACTATCCTGTCAAACTCATGCTGCTCAACAGATGTAATCCTGCCTCCCATCAGGTATTTTCTAAGCAGCATCGGAAAAGCCTGGGGAAGCGTTGGGCTTGCCCTGAGGTATTTGCTTAGATGAATGCGCTTCCCAGCCTCAATAACCAGGTTGTCCCTGCCCTGGTGAAAAACGTAAAGGTTGATGCGAATTTCCTCATTCGTGGGCTGATAGATCTTCCCGATTTTCGCATCAATAATGGATTTGGGACCTCCTGACAGCTCGGCAACAACTGCAGCAACGTCGGCGCTTGACATATCCTGTTTCATGAAGTGGATATAATAGAGGCTTTTGGTATAAGCATTACTGAAGAATTTAGTGAAATTAGATGTAAAGTGAAGCGGCTCAGCACTCAGGCTCGGCGGCTTCGCACGCTTCGAGCTCGAACTTAGCTTTATAAATAAAATTTGGATCGTCAGGGCGTTAGTTGTAAAGGGATAATGGAGAAGGTGGTTACAGTTTCTTCAAGAGACGAAAGCCTATGTCGCTCTTACAGCTCTCAGGTAAGTTCCTGCGGCGATCTGCCGAACGGCAGCGTCTGGCAGGGTAGCTCCAACTGCCACCCCGGACTACATGTGAGGAGCTATAGTCATCTTCCCATGCACTACCATCAGAAGGAGTAACGAGGTAGTTGTGATGCCATTTATCTTGAACCCATTCCCAAACATTCCCAACAATATCATAAAGACCCCACTTATTAGATTTTTTCTGACCAACTGGATGAGTCTCAGAACCTGAGTTATCATCATACCACGCATATTCATCAAGCTTTGACTCATTGTCACCAAAAAAATACCTTGTTTGTGTACTGGCTCTGCAGCAATACTCCCATTCAGCTTCCGATGGTAAACGATATTTACTAGCACCTTCATTTTTATTCAATTTTTTAATAAATTCTTGAACATCTTCCCAAAAGATGCTTTCCACAGGCCGACTTTCACCTTTAAAGGTTGAAGGATTATCACCCATAACTTTTTTCCACTGTTTTTGAGTAACTGGATATTTACCCATATAAAAGGAATATCCAATTGTTACTTTGTGAGCTGGATCTTCATCATCAAACCTACCCTTTTCGAGAGAATGCGACCCCATCATGAACTCACCTGCTGGGATCAGTACGAATTCCATACCTGTAGAAGGGCTGGTGAAGGTTTTGGGAATATTAGGTTCTTCAGAGTTCACAGGAGGCTCTTTATTTTCACTTATTGAAACGGCAGTATTCGATTTACCAACGTTGTTCATATTTTGAGAGCTATCAGAACCTGTACTTATTCCCTTAAGATGCTGTACTGCATCGCTATAATTATCAGGTTGAAGCTCACTTTTCAATAGTGAATTAAGCAGATCGTACATAGTTTCTTCAACCGACTCAAGAGAAGGAGGCACATCATAGGCTTTTCTCAAGACTGTAAGAGATTCATTTAGTATGAGGGGGTGAAGTGTTCTAATATATTCACTTAGAAGTTTACTTTTCTTTAAATTGTATTCATTTTCCCTTATCTTTTGAGGATTCCTGCCGATAAATATCGACCCTTCTATGTTCCCTTCCTTCTTTGGAGATTGGTACCCCTCAGATTTTGTCTTTTCAAAAGCGTAGTCGTACAACTCCTCAATGGATATGTAACCATTGCCTTTATCAGCGTAACCTTTCTCCAGTCCTTCTATCAAATAATTAGTAAAAACTCCGTGCCCGAACTTTTTTTCTTCTCTTGCAGCAGGAGAACCTGTCAACCCGGTTGAAGTAAGAATAATTGTTCCTGAACCGGAATGTTTTTTCAAGGCTTCAATCACATCAGAAGTATCCCTTGTTCCGGCAGCACCGCTGTAACAGCAGTCAAGGATTATGATTACAGATTTTCGAGAAGGATAGCGCCTGCATTTGTTAATAAAATCAAAAGTTAATGAGGTTGCCATTAAGGTGTCCTCTTCTGTATCATTGAATAGAAGACATAAATCATTTTCAAAGTCTTTTTTCCCATGACCAGAAAAATAGATAAAAACAAGATTGCTATCTACCCTTTTAAGAATCTTTTCGACTTCAACAAGAGCTTCCTTACTTGTTCGATCGACCAGATCAATAACTTCGTCAAACCCACAAATATCTTTATTCAGCAGAACCTCCTTCATTGCGAGAGCATCAGCTACTGCAAACCTCAATTTTTTATCGGAATCTGGATAATTATTTCCAATAACAAGCCCGACTCTTTTTCCAGTCATGACGCTAACACACACTTTATTTATTAGAGTTCATGAAATAACTCAGACCTTCAAAGACTGATAGCTGCGGGTTTTCTTCAAAAAACTTAGATAATTTATTAAGAGGCAACTTTGAAATCTTAACCGTACTTCCGTCAGGGTATTTTAGTTCAATTTCAGCAGTTGGCCTATATTCTAGCCAGTTTTTCATTGCTTCAAGAATTATCTCTGCAAAGACCTTTCCAGTTATGCCGAAAACTGCAAGTGTGCTGAAAATGGTTGTTAGATCAGCTTTATCTCCTTCAGAACAATCGGATTTTAAAGGTTCTATCCAGCCATCAGGTATATTCATGCAAATTGAACTATATAGCTGACAGCACTGCTCCTGCCAATATTCCGAAAAAATTTCAATGCCTTCAGAGGTGAGTACGATAGAGAAATTAGATTTATCGAGAACTTGCTGTATTCTACCACCAACTGTTCCACAATCTAAGACTTAGTTTTTCTTTAGAGAATATATGATTTAAGATTTTTGTTCAATAATAAATAACAAGCTTGCAAAAAAGGGAAAGTTCTTCGAAAATTTTACAGACAATTCAATGTTTAAGCTTACTTGAGTAAAAGAAGGAAGGTCTAGTTCCTTTAAGAAGAAAGTTACGGCTCTTCGTTGTTTTGTGTGGATATTCTCATACTGTACTCATTAAAAACAATACGGTCTTGAAGTGAAAATCATCTTATCCATAGGAAATGACGAAGAGCCAAAGTTATAGTTCCCTTAAAGAAGAAAATCACAATTCCCTTAAGAAGAAAGTTATAATTCCCTTAAAAGAGGAAAGTTATAATTCCTTCAACAGACGGAACCCGAGATTGGCAAGCCGACTTTCAGTTTTGCGCTTGAAACGGCCCGCTGAACGGCATAACCCGGTCTCGCAGAGCCAGCTGCACCCACGAGAAATCTTACCAGAGTTACTTCCATCTTCCCACGCACTCCCATCCGAAGGAGCACCGTTGTAATTTTCATGCCACTCGTCCTGTACCCATTCCCATACATTTCCGTTAATATCGTAAAGTCCCCAGGGATTTGGTTTTTTGCAGCCAATTACGTGAGTCTTATCTCCTGAATTTCCAGCATGCCAGACGTATTCATCAAGTTTTGCCTCATCCTCACCAAAGAAACACCTTGTTTGTGTGCCGGCGCGGCAGGCGTATTCCCATTCGGCTTCTGAGGGTAAGCGGTATTTGTCAGTTCCTTCCATTTCATTCAGCTTTATGACAAACTCCTGAGCTTCGTTCCAGGAAATCATCTCAACAGGGTGGTCTTCACCCTTGCAGTATGAAGGGTTGTTGCCCATTATCTTTTTCCACTGTTTTTGCGTGACAGCGGATTTACCCAAATAAAAAGAGTTATTAATTTTTACTTTATGAACTGGAGACTCGGAATCTGATCTGTCCTTCTCTTCTAAAGGTGATCCCATCTCGAATTCGCCGGCCGGGATCAGTGCAAATTGCATACCTGTAAAAGGACTGACAAAGGTTTCAGTATCATCAGGATTATCAGCCAGTTCAAGGATAGACGACTCTTCAGTTTCTTCAGTTTTCAGGTAGTATCGAATTGTATTAATGTAAGTCTTGATATTCAATTTATTTCCCAAAAGCCCCACTCCCTATGGATATTTATTGACCTGTCAGTTTTTTACTTATGAATTACGATTTTACTTATTAATTGCTATTTTCGATTATTGGTTGTCTATATCCATTTTTAATTCTTGTTACTTTTTGTTTTTAAATTCTGATTTGTCAATTTTCATTTTTCAGTACAATTTCCCAGCTATAATTCAATTCATATTTGTCAACTTCGAATTTTAATTTTTACTTATTAATTTTTGTTTTCAGCTTGTTTTCAGCTTGTTTTCAGCTTGTTTTCAGCTTACCTATTTCAGTTTTGTTTTTAGCTTTTATTGTTAGATTCTGGAACTCTATTATAATGTTGTTGCACATTGTTGTTCAAGTTGAGAGTGAACCTTACTGCCAAAAACACCTGGACAATGAGTCTTTATGTATCCCATCGCAATAAAGAAAAGTATCTAAATTTAAATTGACTGTTAAACGTTTTTAAAAAAACTCATATAACCAAAAGTAAAATATGAGATTGATCTATCATAGAAAAAAACCAGCCAGACTCTCTTAGATAAATGCTATCAAAGTTAAAAAGTCCCAAACCAAAAACTTAATTAAAACTCCTGATCGAAATCATTGAACAAGACCTATTCAGATTCTTAAACCATACCCTTGATTAGAGTTACTAAACCGTAATTCTGGTCAGAATCCCTAATCTATGCTCCTAATCAGAATCCATAAACCATAATCTTGTCAGAATCTATAAACCATAATTCTGGTCAAAATCCATAAACCATAATCTTGTCAGAGTCTCTAATCTACACCTCTCATAAGAATCCATAAATTAAGATCCAAAACTCCAGAAGCCCTGAAATCATGGATAATCGAACTGCCCGCTTTTTGAAAACTCGCTTTCAGAAATATTACAAAAATGCCGAAATAGGTCTTCCTGACCACCTGCCTAACAGGGAGTGGGCTTTTATCTTCTTTGACGATATGCCTGATAAGATGATGCACAGGCACAAGGCGTTCGGCTCACCCGGAGAAGCTCTTGACTATCTTTACGGCATGGCTCCTGCGCATGTTTACAATTCAACTGCGTATTACGAATATCCCGATGCGCGGAAAATGAATGAGAAGAACTGGCTAGGGGCAGAATTGATTTTTGACCTTGATGCAGACCACCTTCCAGATGCCCCGAGAAACTACGCGGATATGCTGGAGCTTGTAAAGAAGGAAAGTTTCAAGCTCATGGACTTCCTTTTAGATGATTTCGGGTTTTCGGAACAGGAGATTGAGCTGGTATTCTCCGGAGGAAGAGGGTATCATTTCCATGTCAGAAGCCCAAAAGTCCTGAAGCTTGGAAGTGCTGAAAGAAGGGAAATCGTGAATTATCTCAGCGGGAGAGACCTTGACTTTAAATATTTTTTCAGGGAAGTTGCTATGGATGGAGAATTCGGGACCGGCTCAAAGACATTTAAAGGAATGAAAAACGTGCCTTTTAAATGCACACTTGTGGGATATGATTCAGGCTGGGGAAGAAGGATTGCGCTTTATCTTACGGATTATATGAAAGCTGAATGCGGGAAAAGGTACAAAAAAGATATGTTTCCCGAACTTCGCAGGTATGAGAAAGTCGGGGATACTGCAGTAAAAAAGCTAATCAGTCTTACAAATAGCGAAAATGGCTTAAAGGATATCCTGGAGAAAGGACGGCTTGACTTTGACGTCAGAAACTTTAAAGATATTGCTGCCTATTTTATGAGAGAGTCTGTCGAAGATTTCCTGCACAGATTCGGGGCCAGTGTCGACGAACCAGTGACTGCAGACATCAAACGTTTGATCCGGGTGCCGGGTTCATTACACGGCGGATCAGGGATGCTGGTAAAGAAACTTGCCTTATCCGAGTTAGAGAAGTTTGACCCACTTACCGATGCTGTTGTCTTTGGCGAAAGACCGGTAAAGGTAACGGTTTTAAAACCTTTTTCAGTTCAGTTAAAGGGCAAGGACTTAAAAGTAGAAGAGGGCATACAGGAGATTCCTGAGTATGCAGCAGTGTATTTAATTTGTAGAGGTGTTGCTGAGTATGGACATAGAAGAAATCAGCCAGGTCCTGTATAAGGAAAAAAACCAGACATTAAAGACAATTCCAGCTGATTTTTACCTGGAGGCTGAGAAATATGTCCGGAAACTTGAAGAGGATATTAAAAAAGTTGACAATTCCCGTTCTCCTGAGTTCAAAATGCTTCACGACGAGCATGAAAGAGCACTTTCGGACCTTGAGACTATCTTCATGAAACGGATAGGAAAGGTTATAACCAGGGCAACAATTCAGTCTAATGCGAATAAACCTATTTCAAAAGACATAGAAAAATTACTTCCTGTAGAAAAGAAGCTTTATGATCTTGTACTGCAAGAAATTAAAGCCGCAAAAACCGAACTCTTAGGTCCTATTCTTTACCCTGGTTCCGAGAATACTGCAGTCTGGCCTGAAATTGTGGAAAGACAAATTCCTGCCGGTTTTAAGGGGAAAACAGATGCAAAAATGGGAATTCCTGGCATTGCAGCCAGAGGGGAAACAGGATTAGTCCCAGACAAAAACAATATAAATGAGGAATACGTTGTTGTCCGAATACTGAAGGATCTGCCTACCTTCACAGGCGCAGACGGCCGGAATTATACTGTCAGTGCAGAAGAAGTCGTTGTTTTGCCGCAGCTCAATGCTACAGGGCTGATAAAGCGGAATGCAGCTAAACTGATTGTCGGACAGGAAGACTCGGGAAAAGACTCATTTCCTGGAGAAAATTAATTTCCTGAGATTTACAGCTTGTTTTGGCTTGAGAAAGAAGATGGAAGGCAGTTTAAAGTGTTGGAGATTCTAAACTAAGCCATGAAGGCCGGAAAGCCTATCAGGTAATAGTATGAGTATTTATATGTGTAGCTATATTTGTGTACCTTAACCTTGTTAGTACCAGGCTTTAAGAAAAAGTTTGAGCAAAAACTAGCTTAACCTTCTTAGCACAGCGTTTTAAGAAAAAGCTTGAGCAAAAACTAGTAGTAACTTAACCTGGTAAACTCTGTGACCTCGCCTTGATAGAAGATTTCTAATCGTAATATCAAGACCGAAATAGGTCTGAAAAATATCAAGTTCATCCAATCAAAGGCTTCCCAAATAAGATCTTCCCAGGATCTAAACGCTATACGTAACGCCATACGTATTATTCCATATGAGTAATAGTGCCTTTCCGCAAAAGACGGAGAAGGCAAGCTGAATACCAATAATCATTAAAAAGGTGTAAAGAATGAGGATTCCAAAGAAGTTCAGGACTTATTGCCCTTACTGTAAAACCCATCAGGAAATCGTGGTTGAAAGGGTCAAGAAGGGTCAGGCTTCATCCATGACTCACATTGCAAGACAGAAGGATAGACAGCAAGGCATAGGAAACAGTGGAAAATTCTCCAAGGTGCCCGGTGGCGATAAACCCACAAAGCGCATCTGGCTCAGATACCGCTGTACAGTATGTAAAAAAGCCCACCAGAGACCCTGTTTCAGGGCAAAGAAGTTTGAGTTCAAGGAGTAAGATAAAATGGTAGATTATATCCAGAGGCCAAAAAGCAGGTTCCTGCGCGTAAAGTGCAACGACTGCGAAAACGAACAGATTATATTCGGGAGTGCCAGCCGTAAAATCACCTGCGTTGTCTGTGGAAGGACCCTTGCTGAACCAACCGGTGGAAAATCGACAATTACTACTCACATTCTGGAAGTGCTTGAATAACCGGACAGGTAAAAGCGCTTTATAGCATTAGAGTAACAGGTAATAAAAATATAAAATTTGAGAAGTGGTACGAATGGGAAACGATAACTGGCCCGAAGTCGGAGAATTTGTTGTCTGTACTGTAAAGAATGTGACGGATTTCGGAGCCTATGTCGAGCTTGAAGAGTTCGGAGGGAGAGAAGGTTTTATCCACATCTCCGAAATAAAAGCAGGCTGGGTCAAGTACGTCAGGGACTACGTAAGGGAAGGGCAGAAGATAGTCTGCAAGGTTCTTAACGTGGACCCTTCCCGCGGCCACATCGACCTTTCATTGAAAGATGTAAACGAGCACCAGAGGCGCGCTAAAATCCAGGAATGGAAAAATGAACAAAAAGCCGCCAAATGGCTCCAGTTCGTGGCTGAAGAGACAAAAACCGATGAAAGTACTCTGCAAGAGTTGCACGAAAAACTCGTAGAAGAGTTCGGAAGTGCATATTTAGCCTTTGAAGAAGCTGCCATTGAAGGGGAGAGAGCCTTCAAAGGAATTAAAGTCAATAAGAAATATTTAAAGAGTATAATCAAAATCGCAGGGGAAAACATCAAACTGCCTTTTGTAGACATTGCAGGCTATGTTGATCTGACCTGTAATCTTCCAAACGGCATAGAAGTCATAAAGCAGGCTCTCAGTGCTGCAAATTCTATCAATGATGCTGATGAAAAAGACATAAGGCTCGAAATAAGTTACACAGGGGCTCCAAGATACCGAATTAAGGTAATTGCTCCTGATTACAAGAAAGCTGAATCAGTCCTTAAAAAATCTGCCCAGACAGCAGTCGATAGTATTACCAAACTTGGCGGACATGGGACCTTCAAGCGGCATATCGAATCAGCAAAGGCGTGATACCCTTTGGGACAAAAGATCCGCAAATGCAAAAATTGCGGCAGGTACACTTTAAGGGAAATTTGTCCGGGTTGTGGAGGAAAAACTTTCTCCCCAATTCCGGCTCGCTTTTCTCCTCAGGACCCTTATGGCAGGTACCGCAGAATGTCAAAGAAAGGATAAGGAATTGTTATGCAACAAAGTACACTTGTCCGCCTGAAAGAAAATCTTGAATTCAAAACTCCAATCCTTGTAGTGGGACTTCCAGGAGTAGGACTCGTAGGCAAGCTAGTGGCAGAGCATCTGGTAGACGAACTTGGGGCTGAAAAAATAGTAGAAGTTTATTCTCCGCATTTTCCACCTCAGGTCCTGGTCAATAAAGACTGTACGGTTCGTCCGGTAAGCAACACTATATACTACGCAAAAGCAAAGGAGAATGACATCCTTTTCCTTGTGGGAGATCATCAAAGTACAACTTCACAGGGACATTATGAACTCTGTTCGCTTTATCTTGACATTGCAGAAGAGTTTGGAGTGAAGACGATTTACACGCTCGGAGGGTATCCCACAGGCAAATTGACCTATGAGGAAACCGTTCTTGGGGTCGCCAATAACACGAAAATGATCGAAGAGATCAAAGAGTATGGGGTAGAGTTCAGGGAATCCGAACCTAGCGGAGGCATAGTTGGAGCGTCGGGCCTGCTTGTGGCTTTCAGCAAGATGCGAGGTATTGATGCTGCCTGCCTTATGGGTATGACCCCAGGATATTTAATGGACCCTAAAAGCGCCCAGTCTCTTCTAAAAGTACTCTGTAAAATGTTTGGAATTGAAGTGAATATGGAGTCTCTTGAGAAAAAGGCCGAGGAAATGGAAAGCATCCTTGAGAAACTAAAGGAAAAAGAAGAGCAGCAGACAATCCAGGAAGTCAAACCTACCGAAGAAGACCTGCGCTATATAGGATGATATGGCCTTAGAGATAACCAGAGAATTAAATGTGAGTTTTAATCTAAAGATATCTAATTAAAGTGAGCACTAAAAGTGAGCATTAAAAGTAAGCACTAAATGTGAGCACTAAAAGTGAACATAAAAGTGAGCATTAAAAGTTGGATTTTCCGGTAAAGGGAAGGAAATGAAAGTCAATACAGACCTCCATCTCCATTCAAAGTACTCCATGGCATCTTCCAGAAAAATGGAACTGCCGACAATTGCCAGGGAGGCTTCAAAAAAAGGGATGGAATTAATCGGTACTGCAGACTGCACTCATCCGAAGTGGCTAGAAGAGATCAAAAGAGTATCTGTTTCAGATGAAGAAATCCGCATAGATGAGATTTATTTCATCCCAACTACCGAGATAGAAGACAGAAACCGCGTACACCATCTCCTTATTTTACCTTCGATTTCAAAGGCTGAAGAACTGGCCGAGCGCATTGCTCCTTTCGGAAACCTTGAAGTCGATGGCCGCCCGAGTGTCAGGCTGGATGGCACTGAAATTGCAGAAATTGCAAAAGACCTTGGAGCTCTTATCGGCCCCTGTCATGCCTTTACTCCCTGGACTGCACTTTACGGCTACCATGACAGCCTGAAAAGTTGTTATGGAGATATGACAAATTATATTTCTTTCCTGGAGCTTGGCCTGAGTGCAGACAGTGATTATGCAGACAGAATCCAGGACCTTCACCGCCTGACTTTTCTTTCGAATTCCGATGCTCATTCCCCTTCGACCAATAAACTGGCAAGGGAGTTTACGCAATTTGATGTGCCTGAGCTTACCTTTGACGGCTTGAAAAAAGCCATACTCAGGGAACAGGGGTATAAAGCTACTCTGAATGTAGGGTTCTTTCCTGAAGAGGGAAAATACAACCGGTCAGCCTGCATTAAGTGTTTTACCCAGTATCCACTGCCCGAAGCCGTTGAGAATAAGTGGCGCTGCTCGATCTGCGGAGGCGTCATAAAGAAAGGCGTTTTCGACCGCGTTAATGAACTCGCAGACTTTAAAGAGCCAGAGCATCCTGAACACCGTCCTCCTTACCTCCATCTCATTCCTCTTGCCGAAATTATCCAGATGGCGCTCGGTCATGCAAGCGTTCAGACAAAAGGCGTACAAACGGCCTGGAACCAACTTATAGAACGCTTCGGAAACGAGGTCAAAGCTCTTATTTACTCCGACCCTGAAGACCTGAAGGTCGTGGGTGACGACAGGGTAGTAAACGCGATCCTGGCTTTCAGGAAAGGCAATGTTATAATCCATCCCGGCGGAGGAGGCCAGTATGGCTGGCTTGAGCTGCCTGAAAACCTGAAAAATGAAGAAATCCGGCAAACAGGACAGCTTTCATTTGCAGATCTTGAAGAGATAAATCCCGCAAAAGCAAGCAAACCCGAAAAAAAGAGAGAAAAAAATCTCCGGAAAAAACCCGACGAAACCGAAAAAGAAAGGTCGGATTATCAAGAATCGAATAATAGGGAACCGGATGATGCAGGTCAGAGTTCACTTTTCGATTTTTAATATATAGGTTAGAGGATAATAAGATATATAAGAAAGAAAGTATATTCACTACCCTGCATCTGAAACACGTTGCATTAAATACGTCGGGTAGCGCCCGGAAATATTCTTACTTTAAAACAAAATGCCCAGGTAGTCTAGTGGTAAGGCGACGGTCTCGAAAACCGTTTCCTCTTTGGGGGAGCGCAGGTTCAAATCCTGCCCTGGGCGTTATTTGTCAAATTAAAGCTCGATTGACTCCGATATAGCAAAAAACCCCTTTTTATAACTTGTTTCTTTAAAATAATTCATTTTATGCATTTTTTTCTTAAAAGTAATTCTCAGGCAGCGCCTTCAACACAAATAAAAAAGCTTTTCAAAACTATTTCATATGTAACATTATGAATCTTTTAACTCCAGAAAATACCATTTTTCTTCTTTTTTGTCCCATTATAAGCTTGACAATAATCTTCTTGGCTCTCAATATTGCTCATCTTCACAGAGAACTTATTCAAATGAAAATAATTTTCTCCTATACCTTGAACACAATTAAAAAAATGAATCCTGAATTCGGAACCGAATCACATATAGAAGAAATTATAAACAAGTTACAAAAATAAACTCAGGGAGTTACCCCGAGTTGCGGGATGTGCTGCAGGTAAGAGGCTTTCAGCTCATCAAGCTCGATATGATCATAAATATCTATTGCCTCTCCTCTAGAATCGCCTCGAAGTTCCTGGATAAAAGCCCTGGGCATACATGCTCTTCTAACCCACGTCATAAACCAATGCCTGCAGCAATGAGGACCAAATTTTTCGTCCAGATGACCTTCCGGATCATGAAGACCCAATTGCTCCGGCAGCAGTCATTATTACCCCGAAAATGACAAGCTGAAGAAGCTCGTCCTGTAAACTCAGGAAGTCAGTAATGACCTGCCCGATATCCGAAAGATTACCTGTAAAGGTATATCCGGCAGAAGCGGGAGCGATAATTAAACCGAATACAAGCAGAGCCAGGGTAATAACCCTGATAGCTTTATTTCTCTTGACTTCCTTGCTCTCGATCTGATCCATTCGTAGCACCTCCCGCATCAAGGAGGGCCTGTCTGTACATGGTAAAACGCTGTACTACGACCTCAAGATCAGAAAGATCAAAGCTTGCATTCTGCCATTTATCCCCGACTTTTTCGGAGATATTCAGCTTGGGGAAAAGTTCAGTAATTTCACTCTCGGAATTTTCATTTTTTGCAGGACAGTAAATGCTTACCTTAACGGTTTTGTTCCCAATTTTGCCATATCCGTTAGAAAATTTCAGATCTTTAAAGCCATACGTATTAAATCCATCATCAGTAGCTACATCGCTCATAGTACGAAGCCTCCTATTAAAAATAGTTGAATAGTTAATTTAAACATACTCAATTTTCTTAATTAAGCAAAATTTGCTTAATCTTTACGCTGAGCCTTTGAATACTTATTTTGTATTTTGTATTTGAAAAGTAGAGACTATCTCGAAAGCAATATTAGGTTGGGATTATAAAATTTACCATTATGCCATTTAGGAATATGACGAAGATATAATTTCACGATTTAGTTACCGATATTGTCTAAGCCCTGGTGGAGATTCTGGTAATTATTCTGTATGATACGTAGATTAAACAAAAACTATGTATTTTTGCCGTTTTCATCCTGATTTTGAGCTAAAATTAAGGCTAAAACTGGGAAAATGCATAGGTCTTTTACATTAAAAAACCTGTGCATAAGTAAAACATTGCTTTTTTGTTCTCAAGTAAATTCAGTAAAATAAGTTTCATAAGCTTCCTTTGTTAAATAATAATAATTTCTTTCTCCAAACTCTTTTCGTAATGTTTCTTTCTTCCTTAAAATAAAACCATACTCAGTTTCTAAAATTTGAGCTCTTTTTGAAACCTTTTGATAATGACAATCTAGATCTTTTGCAAGCAGCTTAGCAAATTGAGGTTGATCTATTCTAAGTGCATTAAGAAGCCTTACATCAAACTCCAACAGTTGGATTTCTTGTTTGACATCGGGCAGTTCAACTTCAAGATTCATTACTTCACATTTACCTTGTGTACATTGAGGACAAAGCATGCGGTATAACTCTAAATTGTTTAATTGGTCTATTGAATATGTAGCACCGCAATTATTACATTTAATTTTCTTTGCAGCATCAATACAATTTTTGATAGCTTCAGAATAATCAAATCTTCTTTGTACAATATACTTATGATCACTCCCTCTCCCAAAATAAATGTTCTCTTTTTCGCACAGTCCATAGTGCAAGAAAAAGAATACTATGAGTTTTCCATTCTTATCTTTTTGTTCATTATACTTAGTTATAAAAAAATTAAGTTCTAATGTATTTAGTAGTTTTTCCAGTTCTTTTCTAATATAAAAATGACTAGTTAATGGTCTTGATCTCTCATTTGCAAATATTTTAGAGTCGGTATTACGTATTTCAGCTTTATTATTCTTAGATAATTCTATTATTTTGTTCAATAGCTCATTTAAATGATATTTTTCTAGTTTTTCGTTAAAAGACTCTTTCATATATTTATTTTGCGAAAAAAACACTTCTATCGAATCTGTATAATATTTTTCGGCTGCCAAATATAGATCTTTAATTGTAATAAGCGAACCTCTTGAAATACTAGATTGATTTGCATACCAAAGAATCCAACCAACATTTCTTGGGACGTTTGAAGTGATATCAAACAAAACTTTATAGTAATCATCGATACTATTTTTTGAAAGATCAAAGTAAGACGTTGGGTCTGAGTTTAAAAAATAATTGAATCTACTAGTAAGAAGTTTTGAAATATTTGAAATAGCTTCTTGTTCAATATTTTTTGCAAAACTAGACAAGTATAAGTCATAATAATCTAGTTTTATTTGATCTACTTTTGATGGATCTATATCTCCTAGATACAGCCTATTTGGATAAGCAGCAATTTTAAATCTAAAGTAACCCTCTGACCAATTATTTAATGGAGCTATAATAGTATCAACAAATATTTCCATCGCATCTTTATCAATTTCGGAGAAATCATCTAGGCAAATAAAAACGTATTTAATTCCAATTTGAGATAATAAATTTTTTATTTGAGTCAATATCGACTTTGGATCAAAAAACTGAAGCAATATTTCTGAAAATTTAGATTTTGTTTCTTCCCCAACTTTTGTTTTTTTGGAGAAATTGCTTTCCATATTTGCGTTAATTTTCGCATCATTTGGCGCAATTTCTACACCAGTGTTGAATTCATACTCATGAGCTTGAATGACATCTTTCTGTTCAGATAAATAAATTTTTTTCTCTTTAATAATTAAAATATCTTCATAAGATCTCGTATCAACATTTATAAAAATATTATCTAACTCATCATTGAATGAGTTTTTATCATGGCCAAATACTTTCGAGATTTTTCCTAAGTAAAATTTTAAAGTATTGGTTTTTACTTCTTTTTTTATTTCTTCAATTATTTTTTTAAGAAATGTTTTGTACAGAAGGTATCTATCTAATGCTTCTCCAGACAAAATATTATCGTACTGCGATGGATCAAAATCAAATGGTCTTGATTCATCGAAAATTGTCTTAACATCTAAATAAAGTGAAAGTTTATCATTAGTTTTTCTAATTTCATGCTGGAGCCTAGCTATTATAGTTGACTTCCCTGTACCTTTTCTACCAATTAAAAAAGTTGTATTTGGAACTAGACAACTCTTCAAAACAAGATTATTCTCTAGAGGATCAACATATAATTTTTCAATTATGTCCTCATCGCCATTTATATCCGCTAGATCTGCACGTTGACACTTTTTCAAAGAGTTAACCATTGAAAAAAAGTTATCCTTATCCATTTCTACTAAGTTAGCAGGAGAGGCAACCATAAATAATCCTCGCATATTACAAATATAACATATAAAAAAAAAGAACTTATTTATTTACTTTTTGAAATTGTCGTATCCTAAAGACCGATGAATAGTTTTTATATTAGTTCTTCTTCCTTTATTTCATTTGGATTGCTCCAGTTAATATAAAGTCCTTTATAGCATAACAACTTTAGGAAACATTTATCGACAAAGTTCAATAGAAAGAAATATTCAGTAGCTGGGCTTTTAAGTTGCGGATATTTTCTTATATCATCATCCGTACAATCGGTGTTTCTACAAAAAAAAGTTCCTGTATGAACAAGTGAGTTTCTAATTTTAATGATTAGTTGTAGGTCATCTGCCTCTATTTGTAAGTTAATGTATTTACAGAAGCAAGATAATATATCATGAAAAGGCGTTCTGTTAAGTCCTGAAACATTCTTATACATTTTATTTCTAGAAGTTGAATCAACATTCTGTACGAGAATATCTTTAAAAGCCTTCTTTATATCTGGTTTTATCTTTTTAAAATTCTCTTCATTAATAATATATTCAAATTCAGGTTTAGTTTTTAACAGCAGTTCTTTGAACAGCTCAGTCACTAATGAGAGTTTGAGACCCCTTTGTTCAAGATAATCATTTGTTAATTTTGAATCAATGTATGCATTTATTATATATTTGTTATTCCTCAGTAAAAATTGATCTTTTGCAAACGCTTTATAGGACATTTCAATAAATTTTTCCATAGTTTCGGATCTCTCATCTATTATCTCTAAAGAACAATACGGTTTTGTAACTCTATTTTCATGTCCTTGTGATGTTATATTTTCCTCTTTATCATAAACATTGTAATAAATCCATTGTATATTTCTTCCTTGAGCAACTGACAGTATTGCACATAGATCACTAACCACTGATTTTATATTCTCGATTTCTTCTTCCTTACTAATATTAACTGTTACTTCACATGTAACACAAACTGCCTTGAAAGTTTTTAAAAAATTCAAAGCATCTTTATATTTATCTATTTTTTTTATTTGAAGCCTTTTCATTCCTTCTAAATCAAGTGTAAGAACCTCTTCATTAAATACAAAATTTGTTAATCCAAAAACCACACGTTGCAAATTTTCTTTAATATTCGTTTTGACAGTCATTTCATTTAAAAAACCTGATAATTCAAAAGATTCTAAACCAAGAGATAGCCCAGTAAAAATAGATATTCTTCCAGCTACGTTTTCATTTTTATTTGTTAAACCTTCGACAATTTTGAATTTCTGAACAGTATATAGTGAAATTTCTTCATTAAAATCATTTATATAATTATTCGAACATTCACATGTAAACACGATATTTCCATTTACCAATTGGCCTACTTCAAATTTACATGGATATTCTTTATTATTTTCATATTTTAAAATTCCTGTACCATTGTGTTTATTTATTAGATGCTGATAATTTAGTATGCTATGTCGCTCTAAAAAATGTTCTTTTTCAGTCATGCGTACATATTCATAATAACATATATACTAAATTTGTTAATTAATGAAAAACATTGAAGATCTAACTTGTTCCATAATAACAAATCATTCTTGCAGAAAAATTACAAATTACTTCCAATACGCAAAATAATCATACTCTTGTTGAAATTAGTAACATTAAAATTGTAATTCTTTTTTCATTGTTTATTTTTTATAAAGAAAACTGCTCATTTCGGGCAGAAATTTGCACAATTGCCTATGTGTTTGTTTTCTCGATCATTACATAGTATTTAGGAATATGCTTGCTTTCACCGATAACCTGCCATCAAACGCAAAAAAACCTGAAGAAACACATAGGTAATTGGAATTTACAGGACTCTAGATATACTACCATTTTTTGCAATGGAACCCTTTAAAGTAATAAAAGAGATTTTTGGAAAATAATTTTTTTTGACATTAATTATTGAATATTTTTAAATCGGCAGGGATTAGCTATTTTACAAAATCTTGTAATTGTGATTATGCTGGTTCATAAGGCACATCAAAATATATCATCTCTGCAACAAGAACAAACATCGATATACCAATCATAACTCCTAAAATAACAGCAATAGCGTCTCTAATATTTTCAATCAAACTCTTACCTGTCTTTATTATCCCACTATTTTCTGGACACTCTGCAATTTTCATGTTAATTATTTTGTTATACAATCCTATAAAATCTAATATATATTTTAATGCTAGTAGACTAAAATAAGGAATAAATATAAATATCGTAAAAATTATTGAACCTATTCCTGCATACTTAAAATTATCGTGATCAAAAATCGTTGTGAAAACGGGAATGGAGCCAATGAGCATAATTAACTCTATATAAATCAAAGCATAAGGCTCAATATTATGTATTATATCATCAAAAATGACTTTCGGTTTTTTTATTAATTTACATAGTGTTTTGTTAAATATAGCTTTACCCCCGTCTCATTCTCCATTTCAATAGTTATATGTTCTCTTTTTTGATATATTCTTGGACTAATTCTATTAATGAAAATTCCTAATAAATAACCTACGCGAATATATCTTATGCTATCGGTAAAACGTGCCTATGTTTTTTGTTCATAATCATTCCATATACTATGTAATGCTTTTTAAAAATAGCTATCTTATGACCCTATATTTTAAAGGTCATATTTTTCCTATGGTTCCGTTGCAAAAAATCTGGCTTTTGTACAGAATCAGTGAAAACACTCACAATTAGGGCACTGTTAAGTCTAGAGGGATAAGAATTTCTTCCAGCTTCAGTATGACACATAAATTATCAATTCCTCTTAGACTTGATAGACCTCTAAAATATACGAACGTTTATACATAGAACGTTGGTATTTCTGATTATGGTGACAGAGCAAAAACGACAGTAACAAGTAAAAATCACGTATCTTTTTAATACTGATTTAGAAGACAAAGTATAGAAAACACCAACGTATTTATAGAACGTTGGTATACTACTTTTTGAAGGGATTTTTATAGAAAATGGATTAATAACAGCAGACGGCACTAAAGTGTTAACTGTCGAAGAGTATGATCGATTTGTTAAGGCGATGCCTGCAAAGTTTAAGCCTATCTTTGAACTTAACACAATTACTGGGCTTCGCTATGTTGAATTACAAAGATTATATTATAATCCATCCTGGTACATTGAGAGCAGGAATCAAATAATACTCCCAAGGGAAGCCCAGAAGAAGGTCAAACAGAAAGTACCAAAGCGCACTATTGACAAACTTCCCACTACTTTTCCATATCTTATTAAGGCATTTCAGGAAGGCAGGAGACCACCGGATCGTACAAGTTGGTGGGATAACCTTAGCAGGTGGTCTGAGAAAGCAGATATAAGCCCGAAAGTCGGCCCGAAGACTCCCAGGAAAACAATAGAGTCATGGATGCTTAAAGCTGGAGTACCGGAAATTGAGATTTACAGTAGACAGGGACACGACCCAGTAACGTCATTGAGGCACTACCAGAGTTTAAGTTTTACAGATTATGAAATGAGAGATATTGAAAAGAGACTTACTGAGTGGGGAATTCTTAGAAGGGGAATTTAAGTGAATGTTGTCCGTAATTACAAATATTGGAGGCTACGCCAAAATATTACAATAGAAATATACCTTTTGAGCTTACTACTAGAAATTAAGGATTTCTACAGAGCTACTTATTCATTTATTTAAGAGATTCTGCAGTCTCGATTAGTTCTTTTATGGTTTCAGGACTTGAATATCCCTTCCCTTTCCAGCGAATAAAACCCTTCTGATCCAGCAAAAAAACATAGGCAAAGTTCGTATCTTTCATCTTAAGGGTTTCTTGATAGTCTGAGTAATCTCCATAAAAGGTAACGACATTACTGTGTTTCTCTACAGGAATTCCCCCTCTCATGCCTGAATCGATCATCCATGAGAACACTTTCCATGCTGCATTTATCATTGGAACCTCATAGATAGCAAACCTGCTGTCTTTACCGAATTCTTGCTCAAAAGGTTCAGCCCAGGAGTCGATAATGCTCTGTTCGCTGCGCACAAAAGCAATACAGATTAGTGTAACCTTTCCTTCCGAAACCTCAGGGAGGGTTACAACATCGCCTGCTAGAGACTTTGATGTTATTTCAGGAAAAAGCCTTCCAATGATATTGTTACCTATATTTTTAGAATTTAAATCCTGTTTGTAAGAGTATTGATCTTCTGCTATGAAACTTCCCCCCTTTTGAACTGACAGGAAAAAATACTAATAATATTTTTCTTTTGCTGAAAACACGCTTTAGCGATACCTATAAAATATCTTATTCTTTGAATTTATCAATATCTTTAGCATTTTTCCATGATTTGGGAATTAATCTATTTACCCTTCTCTGGTACTCACGGTATTCGTCACCAAACTGTGCTATCAGCCTGCTTTCCCAGTGCAGGGATCCAAGATACAGGTATATAGTAGTCAAAAGGTATATGACAAGCAGATTAACGGTCATAGTGGGAGTGAGCCAGATTATGACAAGGCCTGAGAGCAGGAAGGGATCTCTTACCCATCGGTAAATACCCCGGATATTCAGGGAACCTGCTTCAGGTGTCTGTGGAACAGAGAGCTGTGAGCGTATTTTGAATCGGTTGGGTGCATCCAGAAAAGCCTTTGGGGCAATAATCGAAGCAATTAACTGCCCGCCGACCATCAGCCAGCGCCAAGGAGAAGGTATTTTATAGAGAACCCGTCCAGGATTTTTGTAGAGCTGATAAACGAGCGGCAAT
Source organism: Methanosarcina sp. Kolksee (assembly GCF_000969945.1). Classification (NCBI taxonomy): domain Archaea; kingdom Methanobacteriati; phylum Methanobacteriota; class Methanomicrobia; order Methanosarcinales; family Methanosarcinaceae; genus Methanosarcina; species Methanosarcina sp. Kolksee. The sequence goes on along the minus strand of NZ_CP009524.1, from coordinate 3,529,465 downwards.
ATCGTTAGCATTGCAACTAGGCTATATACCGGTAGATACAACCAATCTGCCCTTGAACCCAGGCCCCTCACGAGGAGACGTTTGAAGGGCAGGCTCGCAGTCAGGCTGTGAATAACTGCAAATGCTGCCAGAGAAAAAACAGGAGTAATTTTGGAAGAAACCAATTCCAGTAGTCCCCCTTATTTTTATTTAAATAACTTCTATTTCTACACCAATATGAAAAGCTTACTTATAGTTCCTTAAAAATATTAGAAGTTCAGGCAATATAGAACAAACGGTTGTGTTGAAAAAATTTTCTTCTCGTACTTTGAGGCTATAATTGGTACCTTTATGTACTATTTTTCCTGGTAGTGAGAATGATTAACTTTCCTAATTGTGAAGGTTTTCACTTGTTTTGTAAAGTAACCAGATTTTTTGCAACAGAACCTAATTATCTGTATCCAAGTAACCGGGCGGGCGGCCCGAAGCATACCCAATCCTTTACAGGCTGTCCGACAATTATCTCAGTTAATTGAGGTTTCTGCTTTGAATATGTCAATTATTATATAATATTTCACTAATTTTTTGATTTATGGCGTTTATCAAATCTTCAAAGAATCAAGTTTGGACTTTACCTCCAGATATCCGAGATCTTATTCCTTCAGATCATATCTGCTACTTGGTTGAGTCTTTTGTAGATGAGATGGATTTCAGTGAATTTGAAACAAGGTATGACGGTTCTGGACACCCAGCTTATCATCCGTGCATAATGTGTAAAATTTTGATTCAGTCGATGCTTGATAGAGTTCGATCATCGCGAGCAATAGCTCGCAATGTTCGAGAAAATGTAGTTTACATGTATTTGGCTGAAAACCTACAACCGGATTTTAGAACAATAAGTGACTTCAGAAAAGATAATGAAAAATTGATTACAGAACTGTTCAAAAACACAGTTAAAGCAGCTAAAGATCTAGGTGTAATAGGTCTTGAGCAGTTAAGCATTGACGGATCCATAGTAAAAGCTTCTGCGTCAAAAAATAGTGTGGTTTTGGAAGAGGTCTTGAAAGTTATTGGAAAATACGTTAACAATGAATTAAAAAAAGGTATTGAAGTAGACAAACTTGAAGATGAGCATTTTGGTAATTGCCGTGGTTACGATCAATTGAATGAAAATGAAAAGTACAAAGTAAAAGCTGTAGTTGCAAGGTACATAAAGCAAGTAAATAAAGATAATTCTGATGACCGTAAAAATGAGATAAAAAACATAGTTGAAGAAGCACTTGAAGAATTTAAAAAAGACGGTATTGAGAAAGTAAGTTTGACCGATAAAGAATCTCGTTTTATGAAAAACAAAAAGAGAGTATTTGAACTGGCATACAATTCTCAAATAACTGTGGATCATAAACTGGGGATTATTGTTGCAAATGCTGTATCTCAAGATAGAACTGATATGTATCAATTGGAGCCACAGATTAAACTTGTGGAAGAAAATTGTGGTTTCTTAAAAGAAGGCACTAAAATATGTGCAGACAGTGGATACTATAGTGGAAATAATATTTATTATTTGAATGATAAAAAATTGGATCCATATATTCCAGGGCAAAAGGAAATAGCTAAATCAAAAACAGAAAACGTTGAAGATACTATATTCGACACTAGCAATTTTCAATATGACGAAGAAAATGATGAGTTTATATGCCCTGAAAATCAAAGATTGAAGTTTTTATACGAGGGTCATGAGAAAGAAAGGAAGAAAAAGTATAGACTTTACAAGGGGACTAGATGTAAAAAATGTGAATTCAGCAAAAAGTGTACAAAAAGGATGGATGGAATTAGGCATTTAAAAATAGATGAATTTTCAAAAGAAAGAAAGCAATTAGCCAATAAAATGGGAACAAAAGAAGCTAAAAGAATATATGGACAAAGAAAGCAGGTAGTGGAACCTGTAATTGGAAACTATAAAGAGAATTTAGGGTTTAGAGAATTTTTAACCAGAGGACTGAAATCAGTCAGAAACGAATTTAATTTAGTGTGTACTGCAGCTAATTTAAGGAAAATATGGATTTACTCAAATAAAAACGAGATCATTGGAAAGAAAATTGGAAATAGATGGAATTTTTCATTTTAAAAATTGAGTCACCACAAGAAATAGATAACAAATTTGTATAAAGAAAAAATTCTAACCTACCAACATATTATTTTATTTCATTACTATCAGTAATTGTCGGACAGCCTGTTTAGGGTGGGGTGGCCGCCCGCAATTTGATTTGTCTTGCTACCTTATAAAAACCGATCGCAGTAGCCATTGAATAAAAGTTCCTATATGTTTCTCCCTATTTTTACCCCATTTACTGCAGTTTGTCGGAGGAAACAAGTATATTTCTATATACTTCCTAACGTTGTGATTGCAAACTCATAGGCAGAAATCTAGAAAATTAATTTTTGCAGTGGAACCATTCAATCAGAGACATCATTATTTTTTAGTCTCCAGAATATCGAGTATCACAAGAATCTCATCTTTTAAAGCAGGAATATCGACTTTAACAGTATGCCAAACATCTTCCAAATTAATTCCAAAATAATGATGAATCAATCGATCCCTCATCCCAGCAATGTCCCTCCAGGGAATTTGAGAATACTCTTCGCGGAGATCTTTGGATAAGTTTTTAGTGGCTTCACCTATAATCTCAATTTGCCTGATAGTCCCATCTTGAACTAGATTGCTAGACGAAAAATCTTTTTTTTCCATACCTTTAGTGTACTCTTCAATACGTTCAATTGAATCGAGGATATGGCTAAGATAAATCGAGTCGTTTTTTTTCATGCAGAGATCACTTTTGCTTCTTTTTTGATTCCTTCAATAAGGTATGGGCTTATCGACCCCTCGGTTAGTAAATCAACTTTTACTCCAAGAAACTCTGATAGCTCTCTCTCAATTCTGACCATAGTGAGCAGACCTTTTGTTTCGGAAAACTCTACAAGAACATCGATATCACTTTCTGGTCTTTCTTCTCCTCTTGCATAAGAACCAAAAATAGCTACCTTTATTGCTCCTTCCTTCTTGAGGAATGAAGATATTTTTTCGAATAACTCTTTATTCTGGGAAGCACTCTCCATATCATCATAATTTCGTTTGTTACAATTTAAACATATCCTGATGAAAGAGAGTCAATTGTTTTGTCTTAGAATAGTTTTGTTTTGTCAATTTTTATGGCAGTGTATTAAACGTTCTGTAAATTTGAGACTTTTTATTATTTTCTGGTCTTCAGATTTTCTCTCTAAATCGTGCAAAACAATAAAATTTTAATTATATTGAGATAATTTTCTATTTATGGGAAAAGGAAACATCGCAATAGATAAGTCAATGGTAAAAATGGTTGTTGACGGCAAAATAATAATTCCTTTACCAAAGGTTTTGGTTGGAAATCGCTACTATACTATGTTCTCCATATCATCATTTACTCATTGTGATGATTGTGGCAGTAAATTACATGTAAACTCTCATCACACTCGTTGGATTTTATCAAGCCACGGCACTATAGCTTGCAATGTTACATACTGGATTTGTCCTTCTTGTAAGAAATCTTTTCATGATCAGATTATTGGCGTTCCTGGTTCTGCAAATTACAGTTCTGAATATTATGACAAACAAATGTCTGTAAGATGCAATGGACGATGCAGTCTACACAATTCTCGACGAATTGGGGAAACATATACAGAAGGAGTGATAAATGTCTGTGGAAGAGCTCCTTGTGCAACTTCATTGTGGTTATATGAGCAGAAACAAGCAGAACTTTCAAAGCAAGAACTCTTAGATCAAAAAATTGATTTTGATGAAACTTTATATGTTGATGGAGATTGGACCAAAACGGGATGGAAAAAAAGTCTTGAAGAGTTGATTGGAAAAAAGCTTTCAAAAAAGAATGGAAGAAGTTGCGATATAAATCTGTGTGCGTTGTTGCTACAAAAGAAAAAGTAATTTTAGATTTTGAGATAACTGACAGTTTACCGGATATTAAAGCCTTAATTCCTCTTATGGAACGTATAAAGAACCGATTTCCTGAAGGCAAAATAAAAAGAATAGTTTCTGATGAAGATAATGCGATAATTGAAGCTGTAAAAACTGTCTTCCCTGAAGTGAGTCATTCTTTTTGTGTATATCATCAGTTGAAAAACGTAAGCAAGAAGTATTCTGAAGAGTTTAAAGCTGGTGATGAAATTCCCATTGAGGATGAAATTGTATACAATGAGATTTGCCAATTGATAACATCAGATACAGTAGTCGAAGCTGTTGTACGTTATCAAAATATGCTGAATTCAGAGTCCTATCTGGAACTTTCAAAAGCATCTCTTAAGGCAATCTCTTATGCAAAAGAGATTTTCAAGAGAAATGTAGACCACATGATGAAAGGATTCACACCAGTAACGAACAACACAATGGAACAAACTTTTTCTTTGATACGTGATATCATAGAGAATGTAAGGTCTTTCAAAACCGAAAGTGGTTTAGCCAATTTTTGTTACAACTTATTTACTTATTTCAATAATAGGTATTTTGCTACTGGAAAATGGAGGGGATTTTCGCCCTTAATGAGGGCAAAAATCCTATATGGTTCTGGATGAAGTAAAGGAAATTTGCAATCAAAAATTAAAATCTTATAGCGATAGCTATCAAGAAATTCTGATGAAATTCATAAAACCCATAAAAAAATTAGTAAGTTCTATAACGGGAAGCAAATTCAACTATAATTTTGAAGAAGTTTTTAACGTAATTTCATAAAGTTAGTCTCAATTTTGGTTGCCCCAGAATAAATTAAAAAGTGTCTTGAATACGCGACACTAAAAGAAGCAAAAAAACTAACAGTTGACCAGCTTTCCAAGGCGAAAACTCTTTACAAGGCTGAATTAGACGAAGGGCTAGAAGAAGAAGTAAGAGCGAAAGGCTTTGGTTCCCTTTTGGATGAGAACCCGAAGAATAAGAACAAAGAACCAAATCGAATTACAGAAACTTAATAAAAAAGAGCAAGAACTCATAGAGAAACGAATTTATATATTGACTCTCCGAATTTAATTTTATAACAACAAATGAACGAAAATGGGTTATTAACCTGCAAAATTCGTGTTCAGGCACTATGGTAAGGCGACGATCTCGAAAACCGTTTTTTCTTTGGGGGAACGCAAGTTTAAATTCTGCCCTGGGCGCTAATCTTTAAGTTAAACGCTCAAAAAAGTGAATCTTTAAGTTAAACGCTCAAAAAAAGTGAATCTTTAAGTTAAAAGCTCAACGAAAAGCTATTAACTTAAACACTAACTTTACTTTTTTCCCTGTATTCCTTTGTAAGTTCTACATACTCTTCGGCATTTCTTGATATAGCCTCGATTTCTACTTCTTCGAGTTCTCTTTTTACTTTCCCCGGAACTCCAATGATCAGGCTTCTTTCAGGAAATTTTTTTCCTTCAGGAACCAGTGCGTTTGCACCGACAATGGAATTTTTCCCTATTTCAGCGCCGTTCAATACTGTAGAGTTCATTCCTATAATCACATTATTTTCAATTCTGCAACCATGGAGTACAGCTCCGTGTCCTACAGTAACATTATCTCCGATTTGGACCTCATTAACATGGTCTACATGAATTACCACATTATCCTGGATACTTGTTCGGTTTCCAATTTTTATCTTATTTTGGTCTCCTCGGATTGTGGCATTAAACCATATACTTGAATAATCCCCAATTTCTACACCCCCTATGATATCCGCAGAATCGGCAACGAAAACTGTTTTTGAGATTTTCGGGTTTTTGTCTTTGTAATTCGTTATCATCGAATTTCTCCTTTTTGTGTATAAGGAAAACTAATTTGTATATAACTTATCTCAAACCAATTTAATTCTGAAACCAATAAGGTTTCAGAATTATTTTCCATTCTCAGAAACTTTACTGAACACTCGAAATCTGAGATCTGGAAGAGCAATTTTGAGTATTAGGGTCATCAATGTATGTAACCGGAAAAATACTGTCCTGATAAATACTATCCTGATTTTGTTTCCCTTTTATTATCTCAAAGAGCTGTTTTAAGGTATCTTCATTACTCTGAGTAAATTTAAATGGGGAATCAAGGAACGGTTCAAAGTAAATAGGCACATCGTCAAGCCTGTAGAAAGTCCCTTCACACTCCATGGAGTCGACGACTCCCGGAAGCACAATGTCTGAGATAGATGTAGTTGGGCAGGGAATTGTATCCAGGCAGATCAAAGGAATTTCTTTAAGGTAAGCTGCACAGTCAGGGGGTACCTGACTCAAAAGATCGGCACATATTATAAAAGCTGCATCCACGTCCTTTTCTCGAAGCAAATCTACGGTTGTGAATTCTCCGGGGTTGTAACGTGGGTGTCCGCGCATGAAATCAAGCCCGAAGGGGTACCCGTACATATAGGAAGCAACCTGATTAAAGCCTGCAGCGTTGCAGTTACTGCGGATAACTCCAATGGTAAATTTGGAATATTTGTTCAGCTCTTTCACAAGGTTCATGGCAATTTCAATATTCCTGTACTTCCCGGGGGATGAAGACAGTCCAACTCCTACTGAGATAGTCCCAAAGTTGCAGTTCTTCATCATATTAAGCATCTCTTCCATAACAGAAACGGGAACTCCTGTTATCTTTTCTACGGAATGATGAGGCGTTTTTCCATGTAAAAGCGTTAGGAGTGCACTTATTAGCTCATAGTCGGAGTCCGGTTTAAGCTGCACGTGCAGGTCAGAAGCTTTAGCAGTTAGAGTTTTTCTTGGGTCTACAGTAATGATTGTCCTGTCAAAACGCCCGCGTTTTGTCCAGTAACCTCTCGGGAAAACCCCATATCTGGACATTTGCCTGGGCATGGATTCAAGTGGATTGGTCCCCCAGTAAACCAAAAGGTCGGCCCTGTTTTTCTTCTGTCCTTCAGTTGCACCGACTTTTCCAGCTTCCTGAGTTCCCATCACTGTGGCCCCATTGCCGATTGTATCAACGATTGCACCCAGATATTCCCCTATCATAAGCCCCACTTCATGTGCTTCGCAGGAAGTTTCGCTGCCTATGGAAATTAGGGGGCGTTTTGCCGAAAACAGGATGTCTGCGGCTATCTGAAGGGCTCCGTCCCAGGAAACCGGTCTTAGTTTTCCTCCGAACTTTAGAAGGGGCTGCTTAAATCTTCGAGGACTTGTAATCTCATTAAATCTGGAAATTCCCATCTTACATACATTTTTAGCTTCAATCTTTCCATTCTTGATTTCAACCTGGATATCATCGCAGGCAGCTCCGCAAACCGGACAGACTATGTTTTTGTGAATCATACTCACTGCTCTCCGGCATAAAATTTTAATATTGTGTCCTCGGTGCACTTTTCCGAAAAAATTGATAGTAATGTTTCATCTTGCATTTTACTTACCTCTTAACATTGTTCTATGCAACTGTACAGCAGTTCGTTTTCATGCGAATGAACAGTGCACAGTAATTTCATAACACTGTTTCATTTTTATGAACTAGTACTTCAATGTCAACAGGTTTTGAGGAATACGCCTTTTTCCCTGCATCCTGGAAGACGGGTGGGGGAATTCAGGAGAGACCATAACTTTCCAGATCCCAATAGAAAAAAACCGTGTTCAAGTCTTTTGCTGTCGTTTACCAGTTAGTAGATTTCCAGACCTACGTTCGTTACCAGTAAACTATTTTCTCTTTCAAATTCATGCATTTCATATAAAGAATTTACATTAAGAAATAAATTTACAACTCAAATATAAACATATCGGCGACTCACTTTTTTGAGTGGGGATTTCATGTTTCTTTTCAAATGTGGATCATAGATGGGAAACTGATCTTATTAAGTTCGTAAGGTTCATATTTAGATATGTTTATATAATAGCTGAAGGAATTTAACTTCCGTCTTGAAAAGGAGGATCAAATATGAAACTAAGCGCACGCAATGTTTTAAAAGGTAAGGTTAAAAGCATTATCCCCGGAATGGTAAACACTGAAATTGTAATAGAGTTGCCAGAGGGAACGGAAATCACTTCTATCATCACAAAAACATCAGCTGAAAATCTGAACTTAAAAGTAGGAAGCGAGGTTTACGCAGCATTCAAAGCCTCAAGTGTGATGATAGCCACAGACTAACTGTATTTTGGCTCTTCGTTGTTTTGTGTGGATATCTTCATAATGTTCACATAAAAACCAACGCGACCTTGAATTGAAAATCGTCTTATCTATAGGGAATGGCGAAGAGCCCTTATTCAGCAATTGATGAGGATGTATAGTCAAAAATAATTAATTTTGCATTCCGCAGAAGCGCAAAAAACTGTCTGGTAATATCAACACTCGTTTAATACGAAATAAACAAGTATTACGGCTTTGTATGTATGTACACATCTATGCATATCTACGTATATCTACGCATATCTACGCATATCTACGCATATCTGCATAGTATAGATCTAACTTAACACATTTAAAAACGCTCCATTTGTATTGCCGTGTTCTGTATACATAACTTCATAATGCAGAACATCCCGCGGAAAATTTGCTTATTGAGCGTCAGTATCAATAAACTCCTAAAAATAATAGATTGATTCATCTGCATTTATTTTATATATGACTTAAGTGATTGAAGCTTTTTTATAAAATTGCCTTAACTTATCTTCATGTAATTAGAGAAATTAGCCCGAAAATCGTGAGTTGAAATAAATAAACCCATAATAACTAGAGTAAATTTTATTACATCAACTTTACCGGTTTTGAATAACTTAATATGAAAAAATACAAAAAAGTGATAAGTGATTATACTACCGAGAGTTCATTGTTCTCTATTCTGAGTTCAACCGCGTAAGTACTTAATTATAATAATATTTTGAGTAGGTGAAAGTATGAGAAAAGAACTGATAGTTCTGTTAGTAATATTAGGAGTATTCCTTGCAATAGGGTGTACTGGTAATGGAAATGAAGCTACAAACGAAACTGTTACTCCAGTCACAAACGAAACTGTTACAGCCACAAATGAAACGGGTGTAGCCACAAATGAAACGGGTGTAGCCACAAATGAAACGTCGGTTTCTGAGCAGAACCCTGATGCTATAACAGTATCTGCCGCTGCCAGCCTTACCGAAGCTTTTACGGATATGGAATCCCAGTTTGAAACTGAAAACCCTGGCACGGATGTGAATTTAAATTTTGCGGGGTCAGGAAATCTGCGTAAACAGATAGAAGGAGGAGCTCCAGTTGATGTTTTTGCTTCTGCTGACCAGAAAAACATGGACATGCTTGCCAATGAGACCCTTATCGACAACAGTACAAGGAAAGACTTTGCTGAGAACTCCCTTGTGCTCATAGTCCCTGCAAACAGCGATCTTGATATAACCGGAATAAAAGACCTGACAGCCTCAGATGTGGGAAAAATCAGCATTGGAAACCCTGAAACTGCCCCTGTAGGCAAATACGCAACCCAGGCATTGACTGAAGCAGGACTCTGGAACCAGCTAAAAGATAAGACGATACTTGCTGAAGACGTTAAACAAGTACTCACATACGTGGAAAGAGGAGAGGTTGATGCAGGTTTTGTGTACATGACCGATGCAAAGACCGCAGACCCCGGAACTATAAAAATCGTTGCTACCGTCCCTGTTAATACTTCCATCAGTTATCCTATAGCCTTAGTTTCTGCTTCTGATAACAAAGAAGAAGCACAGGAATTCGTGGATTTCGTAACTGGAGAAGAAGGACAGGAAATACTGGAAAAATACGGATTTACTCCCGAATCCGAATAAAAAACAAGTTAAAAACAAAAAATGATTTCCATGCTGGACAAGATATGGTTTCCTTTATCTCTTACGCTCCGGGTAGCAGCCATATCGTCTATTCTCGTACTTTGTAGTGGTGTAACCATAGCCTACGTGTTTGCAAGGCGTGATTTTCGGGGAAAAGGGCTTGCGGAGTTATTCGTGACCCTTCCCCTTGTCCTTCCCCCCACTGTAATTGGTTACATTCTTGTGATTCTGGTGGGAAGAAATGGGTTTCTCGGACAGATAATTTTCAATGCTCTGGGAACCGGGATAATGTTTACCTGGCAGGCAGCAGTTATTGCGGCTTATACGGTTTCCCTTCCTCTCATGGTACATACCGCAAAAGCTGCCATTGAAGGAGTGGACAGGGAAATAGAGTATGCTGCCTATATCCTTGGAAAAAGTGAATTTGAGACTGCTATGCAAATAACAATCCCTCTTGCAAAAAAGGGAATACTGGCAGGACTGATACTCAGTTTTGCCAGGGCTATTGGAGAATTCGGGGCAACTCTCATGCTGGCAGGGAATATCCCGGGAAAAACGAACACAATGTCGATTTCAATATACAGCGCATTTCAGGCAGGCAATAACGAACTTGCCAATCTGCTTGTGTTAATCCTGGTCTTTATGTCCCTGCTGACCATTGCACTGACCGGCAGATTCGTAGGAAAACTTGAGGTATGAGATTGGGCGTAAAAGTTAACCTTAAAAAACAGTATAAAGAAGCTGAAATCAATGGCAAAAAAAGTACTAAGAAAGCTTTTACAAGTACTAAGAAAGCTTTTACGTTAGATATCAGCTTTGAAATGGGGAACGAACTTGTTGTACTTTTTGGGCCTTCTGGATCAGGAAAGACCACGTTGTTCAAATGTATTTCAGGTATCACGGAACCTGATGATGGAAAAATAACTGTGGGAAGTAAAGTTTACTACGACAAAAACCAGAAAATTAACCTGCCCATCCAGAAACGCAATCTTGGCTATGTTTTTCAGAACTATACCCTCTTTCCTCACATGAATGTTAGAAAAAACATAGAATGCGGCCTCAAAGGCTGGGAAAAAGAGGACAAGGAAGTAAGGGTTGCGGAAATGCTGGATCTTCTCCATATTGAAGAACTGGAAACCCGTTACCCGTCGCAGCTATCAGGCGGGCAGAAGCAGAGAGTTGCTCTGGCAAGGGCTCTTGCTCCCAAACCAGGGATTCTGCTTCTGGATGAACCTTTCTCCGCACTTGATACGAGAATAAGAACCAGACTTGCCGAAAAAATAAAAAATCTGCAAAACAAGATTGGAATACCATTGTTATTCATTACTCACAACTTTGAAGAAGCTTTCCTGCTGGCTGATAAAATCCTTATCTTGCACGGAGGAAAGGCTCAGCAGTTTGGAACTCCGAAAGAAATTTTTTACCATCCTGAAAACCGGCATGTGGCAGACCTCATTGGCCTGTCAAATATTTTTGATGAAGCTAAAGTAGAAAGGTATGATGAAGAATCAAAAAATATAATATTAAAAAGCGAGGATATGAGAATAAAAGTAAAATCTCAAAACCTCAAACCTGGAGATAAAGTTTCCTGGGGAATACATCCCGAGAACATAACTCTTCTTTTACCGGGTTCTGGTCCTGAAAATCATGATGAAAATGTCTATTCTGCACATGTCAATAGCATCATCAGTAAAGGGCCAAGAAAACGAATCACACTTAAGCTTGTCAGACAAAACAAAACTCTGATTGCAGAAGTTCCTGCGCAATTTGTTGATTCCATGAAGCTGTGTGCAGGTGGTTTATGCCTGGTTAAACTGGAAACGAGTAAAGTGGTTGCGTTCCGTAGCTTATAACTCGAAAATACCACATAGATTAGGACTGGAAAATAACGCATCTATTCTAACATATTCTATTTTGAACAGGACATTTACATTCAATTTCTTAAAATTAACCTCTTATTTCCGGAAAAACATCATTTCCTGCCGTTAAGTATTTAATAGAGAAAAGATATTTGAGTATCCTTGTAAAGGGGCTGTGGCCTAGCCCGGCATGGCGATGGGCTCCAGCGGATAAATGATGAACAACGGGTATACTGAGTCTTTCCCGACGGGGCAAGATAATGAGGAACCGTTGGAGCACTGATAGATGCTCACCAGAAAACTGTGTAAGCAGTTGTTCGGAGATACCCGTCGATCGTGAGTTCGAATCTCACCAGCCCCACGTTTTTTCTTTACTTTAAATTCTTTATACATTTTCTTTTAAGATTTTTTTTCATACATACTTTTTTACATTACTCTTTGCAATGGTTCATTTACTGGAATGTGCAGAAAGTAAAAGCAACTATATGATGTTTAGAGATCAAAAACGATATCATTTAAAAGCGATCAGTGACTTCATTATTGAGGTTTGTTTATGCATCGCAATAATCGCACTTATATATTCTCGTAAAAATGTTGGCGCTAATCCTAGACGTATTTTCAGGGTCTGCTTATGTTTTTCTTAGCTCTTAATTCCTTTATTGGGCGAAATGATAATTGAATCATTGGGCAGCAGACTTTTATAATTAATATTTTTACATAGGCCTTCAATACTGTTAAAAAGTACACTGCTAGTATTGTTCATTTCATCCAGGAATTTCAACATATACAACAACGACTTATCATTATATTCAACATTTACCTTGATAATTCTAAAAATGTCATTTTTATCTTTGATCATATTAAACAGATTTTCTTCAAATGAACAGTATGGATTTGTTGGAACCAAAAATGAGCCCTTCTGTCTTACTAACCTTTCGTTTAAATAATAAGGGGTCATATTAATCACAGTTTTAAATGCGTCTTTGAATTCTTTTTTCTTTTTTTTCAAATCAGGTACGTAGTTTAAAACTTTATCTTGTATGCGAACATCTTTTCCGAATTGATCATATTTATTATATAGATCCATTATTTCACGTGGAAGAAAATCCTTATATCTTTTTTCGATCCACATTCTATTAAAAAACCATATAGTGAACATTCCTTTTTTACTGTCTTCGTTTACCTTAGAAAATTCAATACTTTCAACTGCAAAATATAATGCAACAAAAAACGAAAAGGTAACATCTAAAAATCTTGTTTTACAACCATAATGTTGCATATTTGCAATCCATTCATAATAGTCTTCTTCACGTAGGCTTTTTAAATGAGGAGCATATTCGAATACTTTTCTTCTAAATTCTCTGATCATACCCATTTCTATTTCAAAATAGTCTCTAAACTTGGCTCTGTCAGTCTCGATTTCAAAATCATTTTTAAAAATAGTTCTGTTGTGGATTAGTCTTTCGAATGAGGTTTCTAATTTCCAACCAGCATCTTTGTGACCCCGGAATAACCATCCATTCCATTCTATAAAGTCAACAGTATATGGTATTAATGCATGATTTTTTTGATATTCAATATCTCGAGGAAAAATTTTTTCAAAATAGTCGCCCAGAATTTTGGCAGGATTAAAATATAGATCTAATAATAATGAGTGCGGTTTTTCTTCATTTAAAAAGTTAATTTCAAAATATTTATCTGTTTTATTGAAATCAATAGTCATTTTTTAGCCTCTTTCTTGATAGAATAAAGCCAATAACTTAAAAAGATTCTATTTCTTGACTCAAAAACATATTAATTTTAGATTTTACGGAAAAGTCGGTACACTGTCCTCAGGTTTAATACTTTCATGCTAATCAACACTCAAGAATCTAACTTTTCATGCCTGAAGATAGTAGAATTTGAAGAAATAATACTTTCACGTGACTTCCCCAATGGTTAATAACCTGCAAATCCAATCTTCTTCTGCCTGCTAAAACCTGCTCAACAGCAAGCGAGGTTCTTATTTTGAAACGAGAAAAAGAAGAAATAGCTGTCCTTGTCAGAGCCACTCCTGAAAAAAGCAAAAAAGATGGGGACGGACATGCCGTTGGAGTTATCGGCATCAATAAACATGGCGAACTGCTAAGGCTCTACCCCCTGGGATTCAGATACGGGGAAGGGCTGGTTGATTTCCGAAAGAATGACCTTCTTGAGGTCACGGTTACTAAACCTGAGCATGATGTCAGGTGGGAGAGCAGGAAAGTCCTCAGTCATATAAACCTGGAAAAGCCCCTTAAAGAAAGAGAAATAAAGGAGCTTATCCTGCCGCTCGTAACGTCTATTGAAAAGCTGAATCTCGAAGGAGCAAGCCTTGGAGTGGTAAAGCCGGAAATCCTGGATTTCGAGATAAAGGTTAACAGCACTGAGGCTTATGACCGGCAGCAGTATTTTAACCTCATAGGGGATTTTCTGGAAAAAGGGGAAAAATCCGCCATGCCTGTCGAGATAAGGTTTTTCTTCAGGTGTGAGGGAGAAGAAGCCTGCAGGGGGCATAAAATAATCCTGCTCGACTGGGAATTCAATGAAACCGTACGGAACATTATAAGAGATGAACAGGAACTGACAGCCGTAGAAATGAAATTAGAAGAGCATTTCTCGGACTTCATGAAAGAGAAAGAACTTTACTTTATCATGGGGACGCATTTCACGTATGGGACCTGGATGATAACAGGGCTTTTCTGCCCGGAAAAAAACGGCAAGCTTCAGAGCAATCTTTCCGGATTTTAAAAACAATATTAGAGGATAAAATTGGTTAGAAAAAGTGAAGAAGAAAATTGGTCAGAAAATGAAGGAAGGATTGATCTAAACTCAGTTATAGAATTTCTAATCCTTCAAGCTCTTTTTCCAAAAAAGCTTCCAACCTGTCCATACCTTCCTTTATATTTTCTATGCTGTTGGCATAGGAGAAACGCAGATAGCCTTCGGCACCGTTTCCGAAATCGATTCCTGGTGTAACTGCAACGCCAGCCTCGTTAAGAATGCGGCGGCTCAGTTCCAGAGAGTCGCTGCCGTACCTGCGGGCATCGGCAAGGACATAAAAGGCTCCCATCGGCTCTTTGCGGACTTCAAGGCCCATTCCGATAAGCCTTTTCAACATGTACTGGCGGCGTGTGTTGTAAGTATGTACCATCTCGGCAACGTGATCCTGTGGACCTTTAAGGGCTGCGATTCCTGCCTCCTGGACAAAAGAATTGGCGCAGATGAAAAAGTTCTGGTGAATTTTCTGAATTGCACGGACGCATTCAGGAGGACAGATAATATAGCCGAGCCTCCAGCCTGTCATAGCATATAATTTGGAAAAACCATTCAGGACAAAGGCGTTCTTAGTGTATTCCAGAATAGTATGATCGTTCCCGCCATAGATCAAACCCTGATAAATCTCGTCCGAAACAATAGGAATTCCTCTTTCATCCGCGATCTCGGCAAGGCCCTGCAAATTTTCCGGAGACATGACATGCCCTCCAGGATTTGAAGGACTATTGATCAGGATGGCTTTAGTATTCGGGCTCAGGCACTGCCTTACTGTTTCCGGTTCCAGGGCAAACCCGTTTGTCTCGCTCGTGTAAACAAAAACAGGAGTTCCACCCAGGTATTTCACGAAGTTAGGATAGCAGGCATAATGGGGGTTCGACATTATTACTTCATCCATTTTCTCAAGCAGAGCCATAAAAACAATCAAAAGAGCCGGACTTGTGCCGGATGTTACAATAATCTGTTCCGGACTCAGTTCGACTCCGTACTTCTGCTGGTAGGATTCGGCTATTGCCTCTCTGAGCGAAAGAAGTCCCTGACTGTGAGTGTATTTTGTGGCTCCCCGACCAATAGCAGCACAGGCAGCTTCACAGATATGGGGAGCTGTAGGGAAATCAGGCTCTCCTACTTCAAGGTGGATTATGTGTCTTCCCTCAGCTTCCAGAGCCTGGGCACTTTCCAGCACTTCCATCACATAGAAAGGAGGGATATCTTCAGATTTTTTTGATAAGATGCATTCGGAATTTATTGAAAACATAGAAAACCTTCTGAAAATCGATTATTGTGAGAGGAGCTGAAGTAAAAGCAAGTAACACTGTTGATGTTATATCTGAAACTGCGTATGCTTTCAATATTTAAATATTCTGTGGGAAAAACAAAATCAGAACTGAGAAAACAGAAATAAAAAGGTCAAATCCTGATAAGCCTGAATTAGAAAAAGGGTAACTCCTGGGAAAACAGAGGAAAAAAGTTAGTTTCTGCATGAAACTCGTTTATAAGACAGAAACCAGTTTATAAGATAGCTTAATTTCTTGGCATGATTTTTTCGAGAACTTTTACCTCCGGATCACTCCAGCCCTGGCTTTCAAGTGTTTTCGCAAAATCTCGCTGGAAAACCTGGAACTTTTCAAGATTTTCAGGAATAATATTAAGGAAGTCATAGTCTCCATATGCCCCTGCAAAAAAGGAAGAAACCGTTTCCTCAAGTTTTTCCTCTATTCTCTGGGGATACCAGAGCCCATCCCGTGAGAGCAAGACAAGGTTCGGATCTGGAACCGGTACATCGTCCGAGTAAATAAAAAACCCTATGGAAACCTCTTCCCCGTATTTTGCAAGAACCAGTTTATTCTCAAACCCGGATTTCTGAAGCTTAAGGGACCATTCGCCCTTCAAAAGATCAGAGACTTCATTGATAACCCCGTGGGCCTTGAGTATTTTTTCTGCCACCTGCTGTATCTCCAGGATGAAGTTTTTACGTTGCTCTTCAGGCATCTCAAGGCAGGACATACTGCCTTCACCGGCCGGAACTCCAGCATACTGAACCTCTTCTTTACCGAGTTTTTTCGGTTCTTTGGCATTTCCTTCAGATTCCTTTCCTGTTTCCCGCCGAACATCGGGGACAGTCTGCCATATCTTATTTTCAGGATCTTCTACCGTAACTCGCACCCCATATAGTATATAGTGACTACTCATAAATATTAGGTACTGCAAGCCCTTTCGCAAGCCTTTTCAAAAAACTGCTTGCCCGCAAGCCTTTTAAAAAAAGGCTTGAGCGAAAACCCGAGAAGTGTTTGAGTTTGAGACTCTTGTCCCCGGTCCCTATCCGGCGTGATAAACCGGCGCAACAGTTTGTGATAAACAGGCGCAACGGTTGGTCGAAAAAATAAGACAGGTTTGGTTTCGGGCAGAAAAATTACTTGAAGCGTTCAGCTCTTCTGAAGAGGTTTTCAGGGGAGCGGTCTACTTCGTCACAGATGATCCTGTGGGAAATTGAGCCTGGAAGAATGGAGCAGGTCTGATTGTCCGTGCCCCGAAGCCCCCAGGTTTCGTCCGTGAGCAGGAAGTAAGAGTTTTCAAGCCTGACACCTTTTGCTTCCATCGAGGAGACGAAATGCGGGTCGGACAGGTCTTTCCTTATCTCTTCTGCGGCTTTTACCTGCGTGCCCGGCCCTCCTTTTTTTATTAGATAAAACCGGTCATTCGAGAGGATTTTATCTATTGTACGGATAATCAACCTGTAGCATGTCTTTTTATTCGTGGATTTTTCGTCGACTTTCTCCAGATAAAAGATATTACGCTCGTTTCGGGCAATATCGGAAAGAATGTCTTCTCTCCGGGAAAAAGATTCAACCTCACAGGTGGGAACATTCAGGAAAAATACCGGAAATTTTTTAGATAAACTGTCTGCAATTGCCTGATTTACTTTTTCGCGTGGAATATATTCAAAATTAATGCTGAGATCCGGAAATTTCTTTTCAATTTCCGGCTTTTCCTTCTGGAAAACTTTTACAGCCTCAGTAGAATCATTATAAATGGTAATGTCCCTATCGCTTTCGGAAAAAATTTTAGAAAGAGTTACAGCGAAAGAAAGGGCCTCAAGTTCACAGTCAAGGTTATTTTTAGGGGCACCGGGGACCTTTGTTGTAGACTGGTGGATCTGTTTGCCGTCCCGGAGCACAGTACAACCAATATAAGAGTCTTCGCCTTCATTAAAGGAAGAATCACAGTAAACCTCAAACATACTTATTTTCACCTGTTCAGTAGAAGATTTTATTGTAAACTGGATTAAAACGTAGGCCAAATGTATAAACAGTAATCTTACAAGATGGGCTACAAGATGGCAAATTAATAATTATGGTTATTGATAAAATATGATATTCGAAATATATAACTTATAAGTAAAATAAAAAATCAGGGCAAAGGGGAGATAAGCTGGAAGAAAATCCAGAAAAGGAGTAAAGAAGCAACGAAAGGCAAAAAGAACAAAACAGAGTAAATAAAAAAGAAAATAGGACAAAAGAAGCAAAGAAAGGTAAAAAGAACAACGGAGAGTAACGAAAAAAGAATATAGGACAAAAGAAACAAAAAAGGCAAAAAGAACAAAACAGAGTAAAGAAAAAAGAAGATAGGACAAAAGAAACAAAAAAGGAAAAAAGAAAAAAGCTAAAATTAGATGATAATTGTAGCTGCTTTTTCGTCCTTTTCGTCATTGAAGTCCGTGACAAGAGCTTCGGTTGTAAGTACCATTCCAGCAATTGAAGCAGCGTTCTGGAGGCCGCTTCTGACTACTTTTGTGGGGTCAATGACACCTGCTTCAAAGAGGTCTTCAAAGACATCTTTCTTCGCGTTGTACCCAAAGAGTTCGCGGGGTTCAGCCCTGATGGTTGCAACGACCTCAGCACCTTCCTTGCCTGCGTTTTCAGCGATCTGGCGTACAGGTTCCTCGATAGCTCTCTGGACTATTTTTACACCTATCTCTCTGTCTCCTTCAAGTTTCAGGGAGTCCAGAATGGCAGCTGCACGGAAAAGGCTTATTCCGCCCCCTATAACCACACCTTCTTCAACTGCGGCTTTTGTGGCATTGAGAGCGTCATCAATTCTCATCTTTTTCTCTTTCAGCTCGGTTTCGGTTGCAGCTCCCACCTTGATTACTGCGACCCCGCCTCCTAACTTTGCCTGGCGTTTTTTGAGTTCGGTCTTCTTGTAATCCGTGTCAGCAATATTAATCTGAGATTCGATGAGTTTGACCCTATCCTTAATCTGTGCTTTCTCGCCCTTGCCTTCTACAATGATGGTCTTGTGGTTGTCAACTGTGATTTTTCTGGCACTTCCGAGCATATAATCATCGAATTCCTCAAGCTTCATGCCCTTGTCTTCGCTGATTACTTGCCCGCCGGTCAGCACGGCAATGTCTTCAAGCATCTCCTTTCTCTCATTCCCAAATCCTGGAGCCTTGACAGCACAGACCCTCAGTGCTCCACGAATGATATTCAGGATCAGAGCAGCCTGGGCATCTCCATCGACATCTTCGGCAATAATAAGGAGAGAACGGCCTTCAGAAGCGACTTTTTCAAGCACGGGAACGATCTGCTTCATGCTGTTGATTTTCTTGTCCGTAATCAGGACGTAAGGGTCTTCAAACTCGCAGACCATCTTCTCAGAATCAGTTGCCATATAAGGAGATACAAAACCTCTGTCGAACTGCATTCCTTCTACAACGTCCAGGTTAGTCTCCATTGTTTTAGAGTCTTCAACAGTGATTACCCCATTGTAGCCGACTCTTTCCATGGCATCCGCGATCAAATTGCCAATCTCTTCATCGTTATTTGCAGAAACTGTAGCTACCTGTACGATTTTCTCCTTACCTTTTACCTCACTACTCTTGCTCTTGAGATAGCTTACAACCTTTTCTGTTGCAATCTCAATACCTTTCTTGACATCTATCGGGTTTGCTCCGGCACTGATATTTTTCAGGCCTTCCCTGATCATGCTCTGGGCAAGAAGAGTTGCAGTAGTTGTTCCATCTCCTGTATTATCCTGAGTTTTGGAAGCAACTTCTTTGACAAGCTTGGCCCCCATATTTTCGAACTTGTCATGAAGCTCGATCTCCTTTGCGATGGTTACTCCGTCATTTGTGACCACAGGTTTTGTCATTTTGTCCAGTACAACATAACGTCCCTTCGGTCCGAGAGTTATCTTGACAGTATTTGCAACTTTATCTACACCGTTTAAAAGTGCCTTTCTTGCATTTTCATCAAACATTATCTGCTTTGAAGCCATCTGTATTCACCTGGGTTAAAGTCAAATAGAATCAAATCTTTTCTCCAATTAAATTTGGAGTATTAAATTTTGGATATAGTCTTAAACTCCATGAATCAAATCTGAATACATTCATACTTATGTTCTTCAGGATCGGCCTCGTTCAACATTATTCTTCAGCAATTGTTGCCAGAATATCCTTGAAGTCGACAAAAAGGTACTTTTCATCGTCAATTTCAATTTCGTCTGACTGATATCCCCCGTAGATCACACGGTCTCCTTTCTTCAGGGGAAGCTCCTTTCCATCTTCAAAAGTCCCTACCGAAATAACAATACCTTCCTTTTTCTCCTGCCGTGCAGACTCCGGGATATAGATCCCGCCTTTTGTAACTTCTTGTTTCTTCTGGTGCTTAAGCAAGACTCGTTCGCCAATAGGTTTGATAATCACTTTATTGTTCCTCCTTATGTGTAAGTGACCCCATGTTAGCTGAACATTAACTGGTAGCTATGAGTCAGTATGGGATTGATCAATATGTTGAGCGCTCATGCGCTTGACTATCTGCATATAATGCGGAACTCCTATTTAAAAATTACTGGAAAAATAAATACGATTCCCAAAAAATCGAAATGATATCAACAAAATACAAAGAAATTAAATATAAGGACTATTGTAAAATATACACTGATGGTCCAACAGATAATCCTCAAATATCTTGAAAAACCGCACGTCAAAAGTCTGGAAGACGACCTTTTATGGTTGTGCGATAGCTTTGGCTTTTCTTCGGGCAGAGATACGGAAAATACCGCGACCAGGATCGTTTTTACCCTGCTTGATAGACTTTCAAATGAGCAAATAACTTCCTCAGAATCCCTTGCTGAAGACCTTGAGATAAAAATATCCAGAGTAAACCATCACATCAGGAATCTTAATGACTCAGGTCTCCTTTACAGAAAAAAACGCCTGGTATATCTACGCGGGGGAAGCCTGAAAGCTGCAGTAAAAGAGATGCGAAAAGACTCGGAAAGAATTTTTGATGAGCTCGAAAGCATAGCTGAAGAAATAGATCTCAGGATAGGGATCAAAAATAGATGAGAAAACTAAGACAGAGATAAAGAAGAAATTCAACAATAAAACTTTGAACCGGAAAGAAATTCAACAATAAACTCGTTTATTTCCTCAGCCGTGAATAGAGTATCCGTAGTCCGCTGCCCTGATTATTCCGATACAGAAAAAGCGATAGCTGAGGCTCTGGAGCTTCTCGGGGGCCTTGATAATATAATACATCCCGGTGACAGTGTGCTCCTTAAACCAAATATCATTGCGGCTTCTTCTCCTGAAAATGCAGTAACCACTCATCCTTCAGTTGTAGCGTCAATGTGTAAGTTCGTACTTCAAGCCGGAGGAACACCTGTAGTCGGGGACGGAGCCGGGATCTCAAGACCAGGAGCCACCTCAAAAGCCCTGAAAGTTTCAGGTATAGAAGAAGCCGCCCGAAAAGCCGGAGCAAAGGTAGTAAATTTCGAAACTTCGGGCTTTACCCTGGTAGATGTCCCTGACCCCCTGCAATTCCGCAAACTATACATTGCAAACCCTGTCCTTGAAGCTGATGTAGTTATATCTCTCCCAAAATTAAAAACTCATGAACTTACCTACTACACAGGCGCGGTCAAGAACTTTTTCGGAACTCTTCCTTTAAAGTGCCGAAAAGAGACACATCTCCTTGGAAAAAGGGATCTTTTTGGTGAAGCTGTTGCCGACCTTTATTCGGTTGTCAGGCCCAGCTTTGCAGTTATGGACGGGGTTATAGGCATGGAAGGGAATGGGCCTTCTCATGGGAAGCCCGTAAATTCCGGAGTAATTCTGGCAAGCCAGGACTGTGTTTCCCTGGATATTGTTGCTGCGGAAATGATAGGTTTTGACCCTCTCAAAATTCCCACGACTGCAGGAGCCATGAAAAAAGGATTTGGAAATCAGTGCCCTGTTGTAGTCGGAACTCCGTTAAAAGAAGTCAAAATGAAATTCAAACCGTCAGGTGGAGGAGTCAGTACAGCCCCTTCCTTTCTTACCCGCACCCTTGGCAAATATTATAAGATTTATCCCAGGATCAACAGAAGAAAATGCACTCACTGTGGAGCTTGCTATTTAAACTGTTCTCCCCACGCTATTGAGCGGCTAGAAGATGGGAGTTTCAAGATCAATGAGGAGAAATGCATCCTGTGTTATTGCTGTCGTGAACTCTGTCCCAGCAATGCGGTAGAAATTAAAAAATCACTGCTTGCAAGGCTTTTGACAGAAAAAGATAATCTAATCCGTAAAACCTGACAATGATAGGACTTACGCACTTGAGGACCAAAAGCAATTACTTCAAAGACTGTGGATTAAATCCACGTTTCAAACAGTTAACGGTTTAATGCTGCTGATTTTTCAGTTCAACTGCGTATATTCCTGTTCAACTGCGTCAGTCCTATGAATTATGAAAAATGTAAAACTTTTACTATAAACCCAACTAATCAAGTTTAATTTTTGGTTGCAGGTTTTTATACTTCAAATTTAGCAGCATCTCTACGCATCTCTATTTGACAGTAAATTGATGCCTGTATACGCCATCCGATTAAAGCTCAGAGATTGCCTGGCCGACTTTCGATTCTCTGTGCCTGCCAGTAAGGCTGATATCCGTAGTAGCTGTACATTGCAGAAAGCCACTCACGGTTAGTTACAGGCCAGTGATCTTTATCAAAACCCTCTGCTTTTTCCAGGACATCCCTGGGAATATCAAGCAGGATAGCGTGATCGTGCAGTTTCATTTGAAGAGCCTGCCAGGGGATAGCAAATAGCTTACTGCCCAGGCCCAAAAATCCGCCAAAAGATAGTGCAGCATATGCTACCCTTCCATCCTCAAGGTCGATCATTAATTCTTCAATCTTCCCAAGGTGCTCTCCTGCTTTATTGACAACCTTATCTCCTTTTATTGTACTTGCTGACAAAAAATCCGGATTGTCTCTGCCTGCCATAGTTCCCGTCCGGGTCATCCTTTTAGTTTCGGCCTCTTCTGGCATTCCTGTTTGTACCTGCCAGTAAGGCTGGTATCCGTAGGAAGTATAAGTTCCGGCGAGTTCTTCACGAGCCAGAGGCCAGTTGCCTTTTTCAAAGCCTCCTTCCTTTTCCAGGATTTCTTTAGTAATGCCAAGTAAGAAGGCGTGTTCTTGTAGCCTCGGTGTAAGAGTTTGCCAGGGAATAGCAAAAAATTTGTCACCCAGGCCCATAAATTCGCTAAAAGACAATACGACGTATGCTATCCTTCCACTTTGAAGGTCAATCATTAATTCTTCAATCTTCCCAAGGTCCTCTCCTGCCCTATTGACGACCTTGCCTCCTTTTATCGTGCCTGTTGATAAAAAATCCGGAAAATCCCTATCTGCCATATTCCAACTCCCTATATTTACGGAGACATCCGTCCCAAAGCCTGCGCCCCCTGACACAGCTCCAAAACATCTCCTTTAATTAATATTATTTTTTTGATGTTACTTATAACTATCGTAATCATTAAAAGTAATATTTTATGTTATTCAGTATAAATTTATGGATAAATATAATAAAGATAAGGCAGAAATGTAACGAGTTTTTTGGGAAAGTGTTCATTTGAAAGTGTTCATTTGAAAGTGTTCATTTGAAAGTGTTCATTTGAAAGTGTTCATTTGAAAGTGTTCTTTTATATTTAAGAATATCAAGCTGGCAGATCGTCTGAACCGTTGGATAATACTTTTTCCTGCGACAAAAATTATTGCTTGAACTGCCAGCTTAAAAAACGAAATTTAAATAAGAAAATTTTCAATTAGTTACACGATTAGTTGCACGAATCCATTTTTTTACAGCGATTTTATACTCTTTTAAAATATTTAAACAATTTATGTTATAAGGTCTACAGATCCTGAAAGAGGAGAAAAGCCGGCAATTAAGTTATAATCTTTTCCTTTTTATCTTTTTGAAAGCTCTTTTAACCCATAAAGCCGAAAATACGTATCAGAATTTTCAGATAATATTTCTGTAATCTTACCTTAGAAGGTGATAAGATGCTCCAGACCTATATAGATACCGAATATGCTCCGGAGAAATGTTTTCATTGCAATGGAACCGGACATGTTAATGGCAAAATTTGTGAAGTTTGCGGGGGACAGGGCGATGTACTCGTTGCTCAGCCTGCAATAGTATGTCCTCTCTGTAACGGTTCCGGGATTTTTGATAATGGGACTTGCAGGGTATGTGGAGGAAGCGGCTGGGCTCTTCTTTGAACAATAATTTTATAGATCACGGAATGAAAGGGGCAACTTAGAGAGAATCTCTGAATTTTCAGGGAGCCTGCCGATTTTGCCTTTTCCTAAACTCTGCTTTTCTTTCGTCAGGCAGGCAGTCAAAGCAAGTTTCATAGCTTACAGACTTATATTTACTCCTGCATTTAGGGCAGAGATTCATGCCCCTGAGGCTTGCAAAATGACAGCGTTTGCAGAGCACAATTGCGTTTGTCAGAGCCTCGCATTCTTCCGCGGCTTTTTTAGTTTCTTCTTCAATTAATTCTTTAATTCCGGTTTCTTCTAGCCATTCGTGATAAAGCTTCTTGAAATTACCTTCCTCTAAATCTTCAAGGAGAATTTCAATAAATCGCTCCTCAAGGCCTGTATGGTCGGGTTCGGTTTTATGTACGGTTGAAGCTTTATGCCAGGTCGGATGGCTTTTGTGACGGTGCTTGCCGGTAGGGATAGAATTGAACTTCTGGTACTTCTGCCTGTAAACCTCTCTGAACCTGGCATACGCAGCACTATAAATTTCGGAGCTAACCTGCGCCGGAGAAAAAGCTCTGGGAATGTGAATACATAAAGAGTCGGAAGACCCGCACCATTCACAAGTCTTACCTTTTAGAAACTCGGCTCTTTTTTCTTTCCATTCCTTTGTGTTGCGTTTCATAGAGCCACCTCCATAAAGCTAACTAAAAATAGACTTTTTTACTTGGATAAGGTAAGAGAAAAAGTTTTGGTAAGAAGAAGTTTTGGTAAGACGAAGTTTTGGTAAGAAGAAGTTTTGGTAAGAAGAAGTTTTGGTAAGAAGAAGTTTTGGTAAGAAGAAGTTTTGGTAAAAAGATTGGTAAGAAGATTGGTAAGAAGATTGGTAAGAAGATTGGTAAGAGAAAAAGTTATCTAAAAAAGGAAAGCCTTAGACGGACAAATATTTCTAAATTATAAGGCTTCATTACCCTTCATTACTAAAACAGATAATATATTTTGTTCCCTGATCTCTTTTAAGCTCTATACGCCCGCCTATTTGTTTGGCAAGAATATTTACAAGCTGAAGCCCCAGGGAGTCGGTATTTTTCAAGTCGATTTCTTCGGGAATTCCTATTCCGTTATCGGCTACTGTAAGTATGTAACGGAAATTATTGTTTATACAGTCCTTATAATCCGTATAGTCTCCCTCATATGAACAGTAGTTATCCGAACATGAAGTCCCGCACTTTGCAACTAAAGTTTCAACTTTGAAAAAATTTATGCTGACTTCGCCTCTTTTTCCCGCGGGAAAAGCATGCTTCAGGGAATTTGAAACGGTCTCGTTTACAATAATTCCAAGAGGGATGGCAGTATTCATGCCCAAATAAACTGGTTCAAGGCTCAATTTGAGGCTTATATTCCTGTTTCCCACATTATAGGAATTGAAAAGATCTGTGGTTAGTTTTCTTAGGTAGTCTGAGAAATCAAAAGCATCCATATTTTCACTCTCATGAAGTCTCTCATGGATCATCGCAATAGATTCGACTCGATTCTGGCTCTCCCTGAAGGCTTCGAGTACCTCTTTATCTTCGAATTTTTCTGCCTGCAGGCTGAGGAGAGATGAGATCACCTGAAGGTTATTTTTTATGCGGTGGTGGACCTCTTTTAATCGAATTTTGTCTATTTTTTCCAGAGTTTCCTCAGCCATTTTGCGTTCAGTGATATCATAAACCAGCCCCTGAAACTTTCCCGAACTTTCGGATTCAGCCGATATTCTCTGGAGAATCTCACGGACCCATTTTATCTCCCCGTCTTTTTTCTTTATCCTGTATTCGCTTTCAACGATAGAATTAAGATTTAGCTTTAGTTTATCCTTTTTTTTAGAAATAACAGGGCGGTCTTCAGGTATTATTATTTCCTGCCAGGCAACTTTTCCAGAGAGGAAATCCTGCTTCGGATAGCCTGTCATTTCCTCAACAGGACCATATAGAAATATCAATTTAAAATCTTTATTAAACTGAAATCCAATTCCTTGAAGATTTTGCATATAGGAACTATAACTGTCTAGCCCATCTTCGGGATTGTCTTCTTCCTTAGCACTTCGGTTCAGATATCTCTTGTTTATCGTTCTGTAAATATGACCATACTCGTCCCCAAAGAAAATGGCTTTCTGCTTGAAATCTTCTTCTCGGTGTTTAAGCTCACTGAATAAAAGACTGCAAGGTTCTTCGAACCCGATATCTACGATTGCTTTATAAACCAGATAAATAGACAATAATTTAAAGAAGAGACCTAAAATGCCCGGAACCTCGCCCGTTTGACTGTCAAATGCAAATAACAGTGACACAGAACCTGTAAGAACCAGGGAGACTGAGAGTAAATTAAAAGCTTTTTCTTCGAACCTATCTCTGACAATATACAGGAAAAAAAGTGAGCAGAGAAGTATGAAAGAAATTAAGTATCCGCTTGCTACTTTGAATTGAGTAAATACTGAATCCTGAAAATAAGAAGCCGGGAAATTTTCGGAAAAAAAGATTGAAATCAGGCAGGTAACACTAATTACTGAGTATACAAGAAATGCCTTCCAGGCAAAAATTGAGCTTTCAAGGGTTTTGACATTCCTCTCCTGCCTCTCTCCAGTGCGTATCAAAAACAGCGGAGCTACCAGAAAAGAAGTGCTTTCCAGGAATCTTGAAATGGTCCAGAACTGAGCAGTCAGGTTTGTACCAAATCCGGGAAATGCCCCAGTGTGGTGGAACGCAAGTGCACTCAGAAAATCAAAACTCCCTACGAAAAAGTAGCTAACTCCCAATATCAGAAGGTATCGGTTTTCCAGGTGACTTCTCGCCTTCCAAACAATAAGAAATATCACGTATGCAAAGTAGACGCTGAACAGTTCTATTACTACATGGAAGAGGAGGTAATTGTTAAGGCTAATTAGATAGAGCAAGATAACTATGGTTATCCAGACCATTAATTCGTAGAAGTCTACATTTAATATGTTTTTCCTTACAGCTGGAATGTTCAATCACCCCCTTGCACCTAACGCCTCAAGAATTCATGAGCTTCATATAAAACTTAACGTTTAAATTTACAAAGTGAATGTAACGTCGAGTAAATGGTTGTAACGTCGAGTAAATGGTTGTAACGTCGAGTAAATGGTTGTAACGTCGAGTAAATGGTTGTAACGTCGAGTAAGTGGTTGTAATGTCGAGTTATACTGAGTTTAATTCAATTTTATACCTGAATAATCTGCAAATAACGGAATCGGAAGAGTAAAAAGCATTGCAGAAACGAGAATAAGAAGAATCCCAGAGGCATTATACGCTGTTTATCGTATTTTCCGATACCTACAGCGCAGACGATATGCTCCCCCAAGTATACCGATCCCGAGAAGAATCATCAATGGTCTCCAGGCAATTCTTTACTTGTTCACACTCAACTCACTTCCCAACTCACTTCCCAACTTCATGAGATATAAAGAGCAGAAATTATTTTAAATTAATTATTCAAAAAATTGTCTATAAGTAAAAAATAATATGGCTTAAAAAATTTTGTACACCTGATAAAATTTATTACTTAATTAAAACAATGTAAAATATTTTACTATATTTGGTCACTCAGTTAGATTCTGTGTCCTAGTTAAATTCTGTGTCCTCTATATTGCCAAACCGAATTACGAATTTTGTTCCTTTACTTCTATCAGGCTTATATATGTGACATATACACTGAAAAGTTCTACCAGAATATGAACCAGAATATGAAAAAGAAGATGGTTACTGAGATTGGTTAATTAAAGGACACTAATTATAGCTACCCAGAGTATTACTTCATAGGGCTCGACCAGTGTCCGCTTTTCCACTACAGAACAGGCAAATAGCTAGAAAAATAAATATTTTCAAATTTTTACTTTTTTCTGGGCTCCATTTCAAAGAGGAGTAATTATATAAATTTTAAGCATAAATTTCATACTCTATACGTTTAAGGGTTTGAATATATATTCTATATAATATTGTTTATTATCAATTAATCCAGTTTGACAGGGGGTTGAGAAGCAAATGGCACTTTTTACAGACAGGGTGGATGCCGGGAAAAAACTTGCAAAAGAACTTTCAAAATATGCAAATCGTTCAGATGTATTGATACTTGCTCTCCCGCGTGGTGGGGTTCCGGTGGCGTTTGAAGTTGCAAAGGAACTTAATGTAAAAATGGATGTGTTTATAGTAAGGAAACTGGGGGTTCCGGGAAATGAAGAGCTGGCAATGGGAGCAATTTCTTCTGATAATATCCGTGTGTTGAATGAAGACATTGTCAGGTCTTTTCAGATACCTGAACGGGTAATTAATATGGTAGCTGAGAACGAGCTCAAAGAACTTGAACGCAGGGAACGCACTTACCGTGGAGATAGTCCCAAGCCTGAGATTAGCGGCTCGATTGTGATTTTAATAGATGACGGGCTTGCTACAGGTGCGACAATGCGTGCAGCTGCATCTGCCATTAAAACTAAAAACCCGGCGAAAATAGTGGTTGCAGTGCCGACTGGTGCACGCGATACATGTGAGCTTTTCGGAAGGGAGGTAGATGAAGTAATATGTATAGCTACCCCTGAACCGTTCTATGGGGTTGGAGCCTGGTACGGAAACTTCAGTCAAACCACCGATGAAGAGGTCTGCGAACTTCTGGATAAAGCAAGAGCCCTTCCGGCAAGATGATAGTAATGTTTAATATTTTAAAATAAGATTTGAGATTTTTCATATGCAGATTTATAATTAATTGTAAAGCCATTTGGGGGGAAGGCCATTTTGGGGGTCGGCATGAGAGAATTATCAAGTAAAGGTAAAAGCAGTAGTGAAATCCAAATTCCAATTGATTCTATTACACTTGAAGGAAACCTCACAATTCCTGAAGGAGCAAAAGGAATTGTTGTTTTTGCACACGGAAGCGGGAGCAGTCGTTTCAGTCCTCGGAACCGGTATGTTGCGCAGGAACTTCAGAAAGAAGGTCTTGGAACACTGTTATTTGATCTGTTGACGGCTGAGGAAGAGAGAATTGATATGATAACTGCTCGCCTCAGGTTTGATATTGACCTGCTTGCAAATCGGCTTGTTAACGTAACAAACTGGCTTTTAAGCAATCCTTATACTAAAAGACTCAGTATCGGTTACTTTGGTGCCAGTACGGGAGCTGCAGCCGCACTTATAGCTGCAAAAGAGCATGTAAATATTATAAAAGCGATAGTTTCCAGAGGAGGACGGCCCGATCTGGCTGAAAAAGCCCTGCCGGACGTAAAGGCACCAACATTACTCATTGTAGGTGGGGAGGATTATCAGGTAATAGAAATGAATCAGTGGGCGTTAGACCAATTGAAGACGGAACAAAAAGAACTTCAGATTGTTCCCGGAGCAACCCATCTTTTTGAAGAACCGGGCACGCTAGAAGAAGTTGCAAATCTGGCTGGAGAATGGTTTAAAAGATATCTTCTGGAAACGAAAATAATACTTATGGAAGAAAAATAACAAGTTAGCAACAAAATGCTGGATAAATACACATTGAGACAATCCCAAAACTAATATTACCTGGAATTATACAGTTATGACTCGTGAGCCTATAATTTTATTATTTTTTATATTTTTTGACACAGTGAAAATAAGAGCTTCTGTAACAAATAATTAACCTCTTTCTTTACGACTTTTTTTATTTGCAATGTATTTCTCGCTAACATACTTTCGCATACTTATCACTCGTATTATTCTCCACGCTTGTTTTGAAGGTAGTTGTTCAGACTTTTTCAGTTACTCATTTTTTACCTGGATTCTTTATACTATAGTAACGTCTGTAATTGTTGCAACAAAAAACTTCATTGTACCTCATTGGGTAGTTGCATTATTTAGCCTCGTGACTATATGTGGAACATTCGTTTAATTTATTCACTCAATACAAAGTTATTTATAATATTACTAGGAAACTGATTACCGTGTATTAAATGAGAAATAAATAAAACTCAGGACATAGGAGAACCAGTTAATCAATAAAATGACAGAGTAAAAGCTTTCAAACTAAATTTTAAGTGGATTTTTGTTCGGCAACGATATGCCTTTAACTCCTGATAAAATTGAAATTATGGAAAATTTTCGATTTATTCATACAACACTAATCTAAACTTAAAACTGAATCTGAAAATGAGACATATCAAAATGAAAATGAGACCTATTAAAATTAGAGGCCTATTAAAATTAGAGGCCTATTAACATTAAAATGAGACATATTAACATTAAAATGAGACATATTAAAATGAAAATGAGACATATTAAAAATTTATCCAGAAACAACCTTTAGACAACCTCCAAGATCTCCAAAGAGTTAAACAAATCTTTGAGCTCATTCCAAAATCAGGTTTCTTCTTAAGTCAGTATTCAATGACAAGAAACTTGATTGGCTGTTTAAATTTCTAGATTTAGTGAACCAATTTTGATTTTGGGAATGAGATCTCTGTATAAGTGATCCGATCGTACCTACATTTCTGGCAGGGTTTGACAATTTATTGGAATCCAAAAGTCCAGGATTCAGGGATGATCATTCAAATGATAGACTCCATCCGGATAAGTGTGGCCTGAAAAATAAAAAGTACATGAGAATATATTTCATAATGTACCTCTAAGAAGTGAAAAATAGATGTCTCTTAAACAAAGCGAAATAGTAGAAAAGATTTATGAAATCCCGGTTACACTTGGAGATGTTTCCGAGAGCATCTTTGAGGGTATAAACACAAAAAATAGCCTGCTTCACAGGCTTTACCTTCCTGAAGAGGGTGGTTCAGATTCGTATTATCTTTGCGAAGGCTTGTGCGAACCTGTATTTATAGAGCCTGAACTTGTTTACCCGTATGTTTCAGGGGCTTCTTCCGAAAAATTTGCATTTCGCCCTTCACCTTATCGGTTCATGCTGCCTTATGAATTGTCAATGGAGAAAAAGACAGAATACAATGTAATTCCGCCCGAAGAACTCAAGACAAAATTCCCTATGGCTTACGGGAGAATTCTGGAATTCAAAGAAAAGTTCCTCCACGATACCTCTCCTCTTAAATCTGCAGACTATAGCATAAAAGGCAGACAATTTCTGGAATATTTTAATACTCCTAAGATTATTGCTACTGAAGGCTATCATCTGCAAGCTGCATATGACGCTGAAGGGAACCATGTATTTGAGAATGGATGCGGTATTGTTCTTAAAGATCCAGGCAGGTATGCCTATATTACTGCAGTGCTTAACAGTTCGATTGCCAGGATCTTTCCTTCAGTCTGTAATTCTGAAATGATATACCCGAGCTATGTAGCTCCTGCAGCGATGAAACGTTTTCCAATCGTGTTTCCTGATAACATGCTAACTGAAGATCTCATAACTACTATCTCTGGATACCTTGCTTTCCTGAACAGAGAGAAGTATGCAAGGGATTACGGAGTTCCAGATTGGCTTCGGAAACTTATAGCTTTCTACGAGCAGATTTCAAACCTTCTGGTTCTGGATACTTACTTCGTAAACGACCTTGATCCAGGGCTTCTAAATGCCCTTGAAGAAAATATCCACCCTTATGCCGGAGATATGAATTCTGAAGACAGTGATACCCTTCTGAATTCGCTATACTATATACAGCAGCAGATTCTTGAAGCTTCAAGTTATCAAAAATGTAAATTTAATCTGGGACTTCCGGAGATTTTCAATTTTTCTCTGAGCAATGAAAAATTCTGAAAATCCCTTTTTAATTTTTTATCCAGGAGAATGACTAATTTTTATAAGGATTAATTTTTTTTCTCCAAGTCCTTGTCCAAACCTTTGTCCAAACTCTTATCCAAACTTTTATCCAAACCCTTGATTTTTATCTTAAAACTAATCCCAAGACTCAAAATTATTTCTTAGAATTTTGGATTCCAAATAATCTATCAAGTTTCTTATCATGAAAATCATTCGAAACTTTACTAATTTGAGAGTAAAATTGGTTTTGGGATAAGCTCATAGCTTGTTTAAGACTTACGCAGTTGGACTAAAATTCAGTTGGACTAAAATACAGTTGGACTAAAATCAATGTTCTTTAATCATTGAACGAGTAAA
Source organism: Methanosarcina sp. Kolksee (assembly GCF_000969945.1). Lineage (NCBI taxonomy): Archaea > Methanobacteriati > Methanobacteriota > Methanomicrobia > Methanosarcinales > Methanosarcinaceae > Methanosarcina > Methanosarcina sp. Kolksee. The sequence goes on along the minus strand of NZ_CP009524.1, from coordinate 3,497,420 downwards.
TCAAGTCTTTCAGAATAACATAGACTGCACTTGGTTTTGTGTCCTTAATTGCATAATTTCGAATTGCTTACTTATAGATCTCCGAAAATCAAGGCAAATTTTCAGGTGTTAGGTTTTCGTGTTCCTTTTTTAGAGAAGGAAAAGGAATAGCCTGCCCTCTTTTTTTTCTAATCTTCTCAAAGAGCTGTTTTAAAGTGTCTTCATTGCTCTTCGTGAACTCGAAAGGTGAACTCGTGAAAGGTTCAAAATATACTGGCACATCGTCGAGCCTGTAGAAGGTTCCTTCACATTCCATAGCATCAATGACTCCAGGAAGTACGACATCCGAAGCAGATACTGTCGGGCAGGGAGCAATGTCCAGGCAGACCATTGGAATTTTGGCAAGGTAAGCCGCACAATCTGCAGGGATATGAGACACAAGGTCAGCACACATAACGAAAGCTGCGTCAACATCTTTTTCTCGAAGCACGTCTACTGTTGTGAATTCTCCGGGGTTATAACGCGGGTGCCCGCGCATGAAGTCAATCCCGAAGGGGTAGCCGTACATGTAGGCAGCCACCTGATTAAAGCCTGCCACGTTGCAGTGGCCACGGAGAGCTCCAAGGGTGAACTTGGCATAGTTGTTCAGTTCCTTTACGAAATTCATGGCAATCTCGGAGTTTCTGTACTTCCCCATTGAAGAAGCAAGCCCGAGGCCCACTGAGATGGCTCCGAAGGTACAGTTCTTCATCATATCGAGCATCTCTTCCATAACAGGGATGGGAACTCCAGTAATCTCTTCTACTGAGGGATGGGGAGTTTTTCCGTGGAGCAGGGTCAGAAGTGCACTTATCAGTTCAAAATCCGAGTTAGGTTTGAGCTGAACATGCAGATCAGAAGCTTCAGTGGTTGGGGTTTTTCTCGGGTCTACAGTAATAACTGTCCTGTCGAAACGTCCGCGTTTTGTCCAGTAACCTCTCGGGAAAACCGCGTACCTCGACATCTGTCTCGGCATGGATTCAAGAGGATTGGTTCCCCAGTAGACTATGAGGTCTCCTCTGTTTTTCTTCTGTCCTTCTGTTGCACCGACTTTTCCGGCTTCCTGAATTCCCATAGCTGTTGGCCCGTGGCAGACAGTAGAATTAGAATCAACAATCGCACCAAGGTATTCTCCTATCTTGAGCCCGATTTCATGTGCTTCACAGGAGGTTTCACTGCCCATGAAAAACAGGGGACGCTTTGCCGAAACAAGGATATCGACAGTTTTCTCAAGAGCTTCATCCCAGGCGGCAGGGGCCAGTTTTCCCTCAACTTTTATAAGAGGCTGCATAATCCTGTGGGAACTTACAATTTCCTGAAATTTGGCATTTCCCATCTTACATGCGTTTTTAGCTTCAATCTTTCCGTCTCCGAGTTCAACCTGGATATCGTCACAGGCTGCCCCGCAGACCGGACATATTATGTTTTTGTAAATCATACTCCCCGCCCCCCGATATAAACTTTCAATACTATCTCTTCGGCGCTAAGGACCTCTTCTTCAGTGGGTTCAATCGTTACCGGGGCACCCTTATAAAGTGGGGAACCCGTAGAAAGGGTATCGGGATCGATAACAACATTCGACCAGATAGCCCTTGGCATAAACACCTGCCCTGGCTGGACTGCATCCGTACATTTTGTATAAACTACAATCGAGTATTTTCCATTCTCGCTTGTTACTTTTACTTTAGAAGGAGAGCAAAGCGATTCAAAATCCACAGGAGAAATCCAGCACGATGCGCACTCCAGAGTATACTCATCCGTAAACTTGTCCCCTCCTTTTGCAAGCCTGCCTTCTTCAATTGTACTTCCAGTAAGGAGTAATACTTCCATGCTTCTCACCTCAAAGCTCCGGGTTTGCGTCTGCAACCACGTAAAGCGCTCCTTTTGCCCGCTTGCTGATCGCATAGTCCCCTGTGAATTTCTTGAATTCGCCTATTAGTTCAACCTCTCCGGATGTGACGCTGTTTTCCATGGATACAAATTCGAAACCCGGGGAGAAGCGCTCGATTTTGCCCCCAATTACTATGATGCCTCCTGCCATTTCAGCACCGACTCCACGAAGAGCGTTGCCTTTTACGAAGATTAGCCCGCCGTTCTGACGGATTCCGCAGAAGCTTTCAACATTGCCTTCTACCAGGATTTCGCCTCCGTCCATGCCGCCTCCGAGCTGGTGGCGCGCCGAACCTTCAATAACAATGCGTCCACCTTTCATTCCATGCCATTTACCTCTGTAAGCGCAGCCCACATGGTCTCCTGCGTTGCCTTTTATGTTCAGGAGTCCGCCTGTCATTTCCATACCTGCCCAGGAATCTGCGTCTCCGTAAACGACGATCTCTCCCCCTTTCATCCCGGTGCCTACATGCATGCCTGCAGAACCTTCAATTTCGATTTTTCCTGCACTCATGCCTTCACCTATCCTTTTTACTCTCATTACGTCACCTTTTATGCGGATCAGAGTCTCAGCTGCAGAGCTACCTGCATTGCCTATTACTTCAAAAAATTCGGAGAGAGGATAGGTCTTTGGCCCCTGCCAGATTGCCAGTTTTCCAATTTCTTCGGCACTTTTGCCTGCAAAAGAATCAGGAGTTATAACGTCGGCTTCCAGTTTGATGTCAATCTCTTTTTTAGGAATAAGCATTACTTCTCCCATTTCTTCGACACTTTTGCCGGCAGCTGAAGCAGGCTTTATAACTGCCTCAAGTTTACTTTCAACTTCATTTTTATTAATAAGAACTCCCTCTGTCATTACCTCACCTCACCACGTTAACCTGTATGGGAGTCGGATTTTTCAGATACTTTTCTGGAGTTGGATAGTTAGCAAAGCCCAGGGTGTAGTACCTGAACCATTCCTTCACGTCGACCAGCATCTCCTTTTCCCGCTCGTCTTCCACATGTACTTCGGAATAATAGGTCCGCTTTTCAGGTACGGAAACAATATCTCCTTTAACAGATACAATTTCGCCACCCTTTACAGTGTATTCTGCCTTCCTGAAAGCCTGAAGTAGAGCCTCATAGTTGTTTGTGTCAAGCTGCTGTGGATTTATGTTATAGACTGTGACATCTCCATCAGCGCCCAATCCAAGAGAACCTTTCCTGTGGGCCATGCCAATTGTTTTAGCAGGGTTTGCCCTGGTCAGGATTGCAAGGTCATAGAGGGAAAGTTCCCGGTTTATGCTTCCGAGTTCACTCCTATCGTTTGCCCATTTATGGCATTCGCTAAAGGTCTGTTTCCTGAAAGCTTCGGACATGATCCAGGTCATAACTTCCGGATATTTCGTAAACGGCCCACCGTTGGGACTGTCAGTGGTCATAATTGTCTTCCAGGGGTCATTGATAAGCAGGAGACATTCAAGTCCCATTGCCCACTGCAGGCTGTGTACCGGATTAGCTTTTAAGTAAGTGAAGGGAATAACACCTGACCCCCCCTCCATCTCAACGTCAGTATTCGACCACTTGTTTCCTGTAAGCTTGTACATATCCTGGATGGCAGGCCCATCTCCTGTCATAACCGTGGCTTCTCCGAAGGGCGTGCATCCACTATCGATTACTACATGGTCTTTGTTGTTGATATATTCTGCAATATCTTTTACCCCGGATTCACAGTCTCCCCAGGTAGTGCCTGCAAAACTATTGAACATCATGTGGGCGAGGTATACGGAACGGTCCCTTGAAGGATCAATTTTGGTTTCAGCCCATTCCACATCCATATCCTGCCTGGGTTTTATGCCATCGAGGATTTTGAGGGAATCTTTAGTAATTGTATAACAGCCGGGATGTCCCAGGTTATTTGCGTGCAGGTGAAGAGGTACAGGCATGCCGAGGAGTTCATTGACCTCGCTAAGCCCTTTTATAGTTTCTCTTGGGGTAATTTCGAAATGGATGTTGGCTTCATCAAGAGAGTGTACGTTTTTACCCCAGCCCCAGTTTTCTACTCCTGCAGGGTTGACACACTTAATTCCATAGGACTTGTGAGTTTTCATCATCCAGGCCACATAAGCCGCAGCCTTTTCGATATCTCCATCCCTGAGGTAGCGCATCAAAAAGAAGTTGTTTCCAAGTATCAGGTATCCTCCCATGTCAAGGAGCGGAGTCGCACGCATCTCTTCATGGGTGTGACGTGCTTCAAGAGGAGGAATGGCAGCTTCAAAGACAGTTGTATAACCCATTGCTGCGTAATCGTATCCCTGTTTGTAAACAGAGGGAACAGTGTAACCTGAGCCTGAATGAGTAAGTGAAGTCTTCTGGAGATTTGCTTTATAATGGTCTTCAGGACGCATCGACCTGCCGGCGTTAACCTTTGCACCTGCAACGTGAGAGTGGGAGTCAACCCCTCCGGGCATAACCGTCATACCAGAGGCATCAATAACCTTTGCGTCTTTTAGTTCGGCTGCAGAAAGCTCTCTTACAACTTTTCCGTCCTTGATGAAGATATCCATAATTTCCCCATTTATTTCATTGAGGGGATCAAAGACGTATCCGTTCTTGATTGCAATTGTTCCTGCCATTTATTTCACCTTTCTTTTCACAAGCCAGATTGCATTCACAGGACAGATCATGGCGCAGGCTCCATCTGCTCCACACGCATCCTGGTTTACGACCGAAATTTTGCCATTCTTAACCTCAAGGAGAGCTTTTTCGTCCATGTCATTCAGGTATCCTGCAGCAAGTTCAGAGCTATAAAGAGCATTTACAGGGCAGACAATCACACAATTTCCACAGCCAAGACATGCGTTTTCATCCACTTCCAGGCAGGTGCGTAATATAGCATTAGGAACCGGGATTTCAAGCACTTTTTTCTCAAGAACGCCCTTTTTCTCCACATTAGGGATAATTGCAGTTTTTCTGACATCAATGGCGTTTACAGGGCAGGCAACCGCACAGGCCCCGCAGTAAATACAGGCATCAGGGCGGTGACTTATTTTTTCTACTCTTTCTCCAGGTTTAGCTTTTTTATTGAAAATAGCATTTGCAGGACAGGTTTCCACACAGGTATGGCAGGTCTGGCAGACATTCTCATCTCTGTTCCAGCGCCCTTCAAAGGGCTTTTCTACCGAAATAGCATTCACCGGACAGACTGCTGCACACCAGCCACAGTGGATGCAACACTCCAAATCAATATTGGTCTTTCCGACGAGCTTCAGATTTCCGTCCTCTGAAATTCCGCGGGTTACCTCGATGCAGCCTCTGGGACATATATCCTCACAGAGTCCGCAGTGGACACAGCTTTCATTTACTGATGTTGGCTTCATGGCCCTGAAAAGATAGGACATGTCAGTGAGGGTTTTTCCTTCCTGTTTCAACTCAAGGGCGCCTGTGGGGCAGACTTTTGCACAAATTCCACAGGCAATGCAGGCTTCACTTTCTGTTATTTCCAAAAAATCCGCATCCAACAGCCCTCTTACTACAGCTCCAACAGCCCCAATGGCCAGTATACCTTTTGGGCATGCCTGTACGCAGGTCCCGCAGCCAATGCATTTTTCGGGGTAATAAATTAGCTGCTTGCCTTTTTTTTCAGCAAAGACAGGCAATTGCATATCTTTTTGCATTTTGCTTACCTCTCAACATTGTTCTGTGCAACCGCCGCACAGCAGTTCGTTATCGTGTTGAATGAACATTTCACCACAGCTTTCACAGCACTGAATTCGCTTTTTTTTGCGTACCGGAACTTCTACATCCATAAATTTCCAGGAATAGACCTTTTCCCCTGCATCCAGAAGGATTGGTACAACCTCTGTATGAGGAAGCTTTTCAGTGTTCAGGAACCAGGCGTGGAGTTTGGGATAATATTTCGTTTTTTCAGGGTCGAGAATGATTCTGACACCTTTTATGCTGTGCACTCCTTCAGGCGCCTGTTTGTTTACCGTGACAGCCATTTTTCCCAAATTCACGATCTTTAACCCATTGTTTCCGATGGTTGCTCCGGCAAGGATCTGGAATGGATCCGGCATGCAGCTTTTCGTTTCGCAGGTCACGTATATGCGCTCCCTATCATGGACGTCGAGTTCTCGTCTTGCGATATTGAGCATCTGGATGCCAATTAATGCCCCGGAAGTCAGGAAGCCGTGAAAGGGAACGACCTATTCGATCTGTAAAAGCAGTTCAGGGTCTTTTATCTGCTTTATGATCGCTTCCATTGCTTCTTTCTCTAATTGCGAGCTTTTATGCAATGCATACACCCCCCACAGGTTCAAACGCTCTTATTTTTGAGCAGGAACGTCAGATAAGATATTGCGTACATTTATATAATAAATAGAATATATATTTATCTTTAAACAATGCTTATTCTCAATAAGTGTTGTCTATGAATTGTAGAAAACCGTATCATAAGAATCTCTATAATTTTCCAGGTTGTATCTTTGTATCCTGAATTGATTTCGCAGATTCAAATCCATTTGAAAGTTCAATACACAATGCAACATCAGGTGACGCAAAAAGTTCAATACTGAGTCAATTCCGATTCTATTTGATTCTATTTTGTTCTGATTCTATTTTGGTACTCAGGATGATCATGTTAAAGAAGCAAATTTAAAGTTGAGCTCAAATAATGAGCCATCTTTATACGATATTTGACTGCAATAAAAAAATCAAAAAAGCAAAATAATTTTTGGGATGAAACATCGTTATGTTTTGTGAAACATAACGTTATATATAGTTTGTATGCTTTCATGGTTATTGAGGATCACAGAAGATAAAATCTTATCCAAAAAAGTTTCAAATCCCATAAAAAATTCAGGTATTTACTGGGCAAAAGTAATATACCGAAAATTAACCTGTGAACCACCCTACCTATGAGCTCCTATCTTTATGTATAAGAGAATAGGCCATAGGAAAATTATTCCCTATTCCAGAAACTTTCCCATTTTCAGGGAAAATAAAATCCATTATTTCACATCCTTGCTCCAAATAAAATATAATACTGGATTTTCCTGAAAGAGAAGGACAGGAGAGGAAGTTAAACCTCACAAAAAAGAAGGTTGGACTTGGTTTGGCGAGAGTTACTTCATAAATTTAAAAGGTTTAATTTGAATGTAAATGTTGGGATTTTGAAATGGATATGTTGTTCTTGTATTTCTGTGGTCCTCATTTAATAAAACTGGCTCTTAGCCATTCTTTATGGATAAAATGATTTTCAATTCAAGACTGCATTGGGTTTTATGAGGACATTATGAGGATATCCGCACAAAATAACGATTTCCACACAAAATACCGATATCCACACAAATACCGATATCCACACAAAATAACGAAGAGTCGAAAATATATATTGGGAATTTGCAGCAATTGGAGATTTTCAGCAAATATAAAAACGGTATCAATTGACGTTAGTTTGCAAAATTTATCACGGTATTTGGTACCTAACAAACCATGTAAATTCTGGCTTTCGATGTTGATTATAAATTGTTACCAAACATATAGAATAAAACTGTATTATATATACGCAAACTATATTATCAAGTAGGCCATAAGTGAAAACACAGGTGTTTATTATGAACACTTGAAGGAGGAGCAAGGAAATGAAATTAAGTGCACGCAATGTTTTAAAAGGAAAGGTTAAAAGTATTGTCACGGGGATGGTCAATTCTGAAATTGTAATAGAATTGCCAGGCGGAGCAGAAATGACTTCCATCATCACAAAGGCCTCAGCTGAAAACCTGAAGCTAAAAGAAGGAAGCGAAGTATACGCAATCATCAAGGCTTCAAATGTGATGATCGGTACAGATTAATCCCCAATTTTCGTTTCATGCTTCGTGCATGAAAATATTAGTAAATAGAGTCATTCCACTCTGCATAAGTCCATTATGGCTGTCCAGTTTTGTTAGCGGTAGCTTAAAAAGGTAAGTGTAGTGTACATTTGCAGAGTGTGAAATCATTTTAAATCAGTTTATGTCTTTAGCGGGACCTTATTTAGTTCGGATTTATTTTGAATACTTGATTTCCATAATCTAAACTCAATTTCCAGAATCTAAAGTGCTCTGCTAAAAAAACTTTACCTCAGAATATCCTGATTAAATAAGCATTTAGTTATCTCTTGAATAAGATTATCCCGAAAATAAAAGACATGATCATTATGTTGGACAAGGTATGGTTTCCTTTATCTCTTACGCTCTGGGTAGCAACCATATCATCAGTTCTAGTCCTTTGCACTGGCGTAATCATAGCTTATGTATTTGCGAGGCATGATTTCCGGGGAAAAGAGCTTGCAGAGCTTTTAGTAACACTTCCTCTAGTTCTTCCGCCCACAGTAATTGGATATCTTCTGGTTATTCTTGTAGGTAGAAACGGACTTCTTGGCCACCTCATTTACGACTTTTTTGGCACCGGGATCATGTTTACCTGGCAGGCAGCAGTCATTGCGGCTTATACAGTTTCTCTTCCTCTTATGGTTAGAGCTGCTCAGGCAGCCATTGAAGCAGTAGATAAAGAGCTCGAATATGCGGCCTATATTCTTGGGAGAAGTGAGATTGAAACTGCTCTCCTTATAACTTTTCCTCTTGCAAAAAGGGGCATACTGGCAGGGCTGGTACTTAGTTTTGCAAGGGCTGTCGGAGAATTCGGAGCAACCCTTATGCTGGCAGGAAATATCCCGGGGAAAACAAACACAATGTCTATCTCGATATACAGCGCTTTTCAGGCAGGTAATGATGAACTTGCTCAGGCTCTGGTTTTAATCCTAATTTTTATATCCCTGCTGGCTATATCTCTAACCGGACGATTCGTAGGAAAATTAGAGGCATAATTTTGGGCATTAAAGTTGACCTTAAAAAACAGTATAATGATACTGCTCACAGTGGTAAAAAAAGCGTTAAGAAATCCTTTACGTTAGACGTCAGCTTTGAAATGGAAAATGAACTTGTTGTGCTTTTTGGGCCTTCAGGGTCGGGAAAGACCACGTTATTTAAATGCATTTCCGGGATTACGGATCTTGATGAGGGAAAAATAACCGTAGAGAATAAAGTTTATTTCGATAAAGATCAAAAAATAAATCTGCCTATTCAGAAACGCAACCTGGGTTATGTTTTCCAGAACTATACTCTTTTTCCCCATATGAGTGTAAGAACAAACATAGAATGCGGGCTCAAAGGTTGGGAGAAAGAAGCAAAGGAAAAAAGGGTTCTGGAAATGCTTAATCTTCTTCATATTGAGGAGTTAGAGACTCGATATCCGTCCCAGCTGTCAGGCGGGCAGAAGCAGAGAGTTGCTCTGGCAAGAGCGCTGGCTCCCAAACCAGAAATTTTACTTCTGGATGAGCCCTTCTCTGCACTTGATCTGGAAATAAGAACCGAACTTGCAGAAAAAATAAAAGACCTTCAAGCAAAAATTGGAATACCTGTGTTGTTTATCACTCACAATCTGGAAGAAGCTTTCCATCTGGCCGACAAGATTCTTATCTTATACGAAGGAAAAGCTCAGCAGTTCGGGACCCCTGAAGAAATATTCTATCATCCTGAAAATCTGCATGTGGCAGAATTAGTTGGGATTTCCAATATTTTCGATGATGCTTGTGTTAAAGAATGTGACGAAGAGTCAAAAAGTACAGTGTTAAAAAGTGGAGACCTCATTTTAAGGATAAAAACTCAGAAATTCAAACCTGGAGATAAAGTTTCCTGGGGAATTCATCCTGAGAACATAACTCTTCTTTTACCTGACTCCAACTATGAAAATCAATATGAAAATACTTACTCTGTCCGTATCAATAATATAATCAATAAGGGACCAAAAAAGCGCATTACACTTACACTTGTTAGATGCAACAAGACTCTGACTGCAGATGTACCTGCACAGTTTGTTGATTCTCTTAAACTGCATGCAGGTGATATATGCCTGGCAAAATTGGAAATGACTAAAGTAGTGGCATTCCATAAATCATAACTCAATAACTAAATTTAGGCTCTTCACTACTTCGAGTGGGTAACTTGTATTTAGTTTCTAAATGTTAAAGTAGCATATCTCAGATATGAAAACAGTTATTGTTGAGAATCACATTCAAGCTCGATTTTTTCATATTTGATCTTAATGCTTTCTAACTAAACAATTATTTTCAACCCATACAAAACAGCGAAGGGCCAATATATATAGTCACACTGTACTTGTTGCAACAAAAAACTTCATTGTACCTCATTGGGCAGTTGCATTATTTAGCCTTGTGACTATATGCAGAAAAACTTTAATCTCTGGCTGGTTATTATAACGGACATATTATCAATGGTGTAAAGCATTGTGATGTAAGCATTATAATATTATTTTTTGGTATGCCATTACATCTAGCAGTTGTCCAAATTTCTCTCCTACTTCTTTATAATGCGCACATTTGCTAAAGCCGTTTCTTACAAATAAATTAATACTCTTAGAATTTTCTCCGCATATTGTCGCAATAAGTACGTGAATATTTTGCTTTTTTGCAACATCTTCAATGAACTTAACAGCCTGGCTGCCTATACCTTTACCGATGTAATCCGGCTTTAAGTATACAGTTACTTCAGCAGTTCCATCGTATGCTTCACGCTTTTTGTACTGAGTCAATATTACATATCCATTAATTTTATCAGCAGATTTTATGACAAAAGTTTTATATTTCGGATTTTCAAAGAATACCAATTCTCGCATTTCATCTTTTGAGAAAGCATGCGCGTGAAAGGTTACATTTGTGTTGAGAACATAGTGAGTATAAATTTCCAAAACATCATTCAGATGTTCTTCCTTTATTTCATCAAAAATAACTTTACACATTTTGATCTGCCTTTAAAAACTTAATTTTCTTGTATTAAAAAGTCATTCCATCAGATTGAATTATTTTAAAGGTTTCCTGATGGCCGTTATTATTCCAAGTATATAGGTCAATCCAACCTAATACTGAATATCAACTATTATACTAACACTATTCGTGGAATTTAAAATTTGAGATAAGCACGAGGAAGTACCTGTAGTTTTTCCTTATTCTTATGAAATTTACAAGAAAGCAGACATGAGTATGCGAATTGTTTAGAAAAATCCCAATTCATTATTGATGGTCAACCAGCTTATCAGAACATCTCTTTTATTCAGGAGAGGGTAAAAGCGTAGAATTCAAGTATAGGCTCACAATTTGTCCTTACTGCAGGATCATACTAATAATAGAATCAATAACGGATCAACGCGTGGCAAAATTATAAATGGCTAAAGTGAGTGGCATTCCATAATTTTAAACCAATAAATAACAGAATTTGGATATGAAATGACCCCTATACTCAAAATTTGCTTCTTTGGATTTAGTATTTTAGTGACTACTCAAATTCTTCTAATGAAAGCAGTTCTAACAATCCCGTTGATTAAGGTTAAAAACAGTTTTAGGGATCAGTTTGTTCTCCGGGTCTTTATTGATTTCAGTCACTGAATTCTGAAAGAAATCCTCAATTTTTATGATCCCATATAAAAATCTCAGCATCCTTTATGCAGGCTACTTATCCGTAAATCATTATTGAATCGAGTCTTACAGTACCTATTTTTGTCCAGTAACTGCAAGTATTACAATACTGAGTTTCACCATCGGAGTGCAATTTCAGTTTTGAATGGCATTTTGGACATATTTTGAGATGTTTCATGAACAAAACCACTTTCTTCTTCTATTTTCTTCTATTTCTTCTTTTCACTTTTCCCTATGGAAGTCTATTTCCTCCTTATACTATAAATATTTTACTAGAAAACGGGCCATAAATTGAACAGAAGTCCTATACAGTCTAAAGATTATATTTCGCGGTTATAAAAAGAACAAATGAGTTCAATATAAAATACGATCAACAACTCCTATCATTTTCAGCCCGACATAGAGCATTATAACTATAAATAAATACTTCAAATGCTCGGGATTCATAAGATGAGCAATTTTAGCTCCGTTTTTTGCTGCAAGAAACGATGGAAATGCAAGTAAAATCCAATTTAGAAGATTTACGTATCCAACAGAATAAGGAGGAAGTCCGTCCTTTCCCCAGCCATTGATTATGTACCCAATAGATCCACTAAAAGAGGTAAAGATTATTACTGCAGCTGATGTCCCTATGGCTTTTCGCATATCTAAATGAAGAAAAATCAACATGATTGGAATTCCAATAACTCCTCCCCCAAGTCCTAAAAGACCGGAAAAAAAGCCTATGAGAATGCCTGAAAAAATATAAGGAAATGGATTAGAGCTGGTATATTTCTTTTCTACAACAGCAGGAGTAAAATAAGTCCTTATTGCACCAATTAAAACTACAATTCCGAAAATTCTGCTAAGGGTGGAAGCCGGTAAGTAAGAAGCCACGCCTGCTCCCACAAAACTGAAGATTGATCCGAAAACCCCTATTATTGTTGCCTGTTTCCAGAGTACTGCATTCTTTTGATGGTAAATGTGAGCAACATTTATAGCATTTATCAGAACTACAAAAAGAGTTGTCCCAAAAGCTACTCTTATTGCAATGTCATGCTGAAGCCCGGTCTCCTGCAGAAGCCAGTACTGAACAGGAGACATGATAAAGCCTCCACCAATACCAAGCATACCCGAGACAATACCAGTAAAAAATCCTGTAAGAATTAGGATACCAAGATAAAGGGGGTCTGTAGGAGTCATTTCCAGTCAAGTAGAATTTATTTCTAATTACCTGAGGTTCTGTACTTTTTTTCCAATAAAAGAAGAAACACGTCCTTTTTCCTCTTTTGAGCATGCATTTGCCTATGAGTTAATCAAAGTATCTGCTCAAAAATTTTGATGTTTGATAACCTGAGTGCTCTGCTGTTAATTATCTCAGTTCACCTGGACTACTTACTTTTTTTCACATTATCCTTTTTAGCTTAAGTTTTTTGATTACCATGATATCAATCTTACTTATTTATTTTCGTATTTACTTTCTTTTCCGGAAGCCCATATAATGCAGGACTTTTAATTACATCTCCCTTTGCATTATAACGGGAGCCGCGACATGGACAGTCCCAGGTCTTTTCTGCATTATTCCAGGAAACAATACATCTCATATGCCTGTAGAAAGGATCAGGTGTATGGAACGCCCCTGTCTCATCTCTGTATGCTGCAACCTTTTCACCTTCGATTTTGACAATTGCACCTTCTCCAGGCAAAATCTGCGAAACTTTTTCATGAACATGTACAGTGTTTTTTAACATTTATTGGAATTTTAGAGATTCAATTAAAAAGTTCCAACAAAAAATAGTACCAACAAAAAATAGTACCAACAAAAAATAGTACCAACAAAAAAGGGTTCCAACAAAAAATAGTACCACCAAAAAGGATTCCAACAAAAATAGTACCACCAAAAATAGTACCAACAAAAAGGTAAACATTACGGTGATAAAAAAGAAAAACACCACTGTAGAATTCCCTTAAGTAGGAAACACAGGCTAAATTTTAAGCTCGATAACTTTATAGAGCTTCTGTAAATGGAAAATTTGGCTCTTCGTTGTTTTGTGTGGATATCCTCATAATGTCCTAATAAAAACCAATGCGGTCTTGAATTGAAAATCATTTTATCCATAAAGAATGGCGAAGAGCCGAAAATTTAAACTGGAGATCAGGGAATAAAGTGGATCCCTGAAAGGCCTGAGACCTTTCTGACTATCTTTGAATATGGTCAAATCTCCAGTGAAGAGTTAAAGATATCTTAGTATCAACTCAGGCAGGCGCTTCCTTGTTCATGATATAGGCAACCATTTCGGGATTGATTTTGCTTTCCCTTGAAACTTTTGCTTCTATATCTTCATTGGATTTGCCTTCGATTTTCATTTCTTTTATTCTTTCAATAACCGAGGACGGAACGGTATAATATTCATTAATGTCCTTCCTGTGACCCCAGACATCACCTTCGATAAGCTGGATTTTTTGCATTTCAAGAAACATCTCTATGGACTTTGAGATCGTGCCCATGTAGGATTTTGGTAACTGAACTACCTCAATCTTAGGGCAGGTTTCAACCAGTCCAAATACATCCTTGTTCGAAGGCCTGAAAGCTAGGTGAACAATGCGTTCATTAGGATTCAATGTAAAGATTTCTTCTCTTGAACTAACTATTCTGATTTTCATGTTTTTCCCCCACTATGAAATTTTTATGTTTTTAATTAATAGAAACTACTTTCACTGACTATAAATGTTTATCTTACAGTGTAGTTATTTTTCATACAGTCTTCTGTTTCTCTTGATTCCGTAATTTCCTTCAATTAAACGAATGAATGAACCAACTGAAAGAATTGTTGTGATTTAAAGACTGGAATTAGCCAGCTGAGATAATTGTTAGATTAAAACTGATGTTAGTTCATGAAAAGGTAATGAAATAATATGTATTTCAGAATATTTAAGAAAATATTAGTAAATATACATGAATAAATAGGAAAAATTATATATTATTTCAATCTTACAGACTTAAGTTATTATATATGGTTAACAGCTTAATACGTATACCTTTCTAAATAAAATACTGTAGCTTAGATAATAGTCAAATTAATTTGAAAATAGAATCTAATCGAGTTAATTCAAAAATTGAATTCTCTGAGTATTAATCTCTTGATAATTAATTAAATTCTGGATAACTAGTTATTTGATAATCAACTAAACAAAAGAATAGACTAAGAAATTTCATCAATACTAGAGAACTTTATCGGGGTTTTGTCTTGCGGGATACAAAAAAAGTTATGTTGGTGATATTAGCAGTATTACTTTCACTTCAAGCTATTACTTGCAATGCTTCTGCTAAAACTATTTATGTAGAGTCTGGAAACTCAATTCAAAAAGCAATAGATAGTTCTAATTCCGGAGATACAATAATTGTAAACCCGGGAACATACAGTGGAGATATTGAAATCTCAACTGCGAATATAACCGTAATGTCAAGCAGTCCATATAAAGCAATAATTAAAGCTGAAAACAACGCCTTCAATATTTATGAAAAGAATGTTACAATAAAAGACTTTGACATAAGAGGCCCAGGGAGATCTTCAGGTATTTGTTTTTCGTTTGGCCGCAATGAAGGTACAAACGGTGCTTTTTACTGTACGGTTCAAGATAACAAGATATATAACTTTAATATGGCGGCAGATGTTGGTTTTTATATGTACAGCGGAAGCGAGTATATTCTTAATAATGAGATTTACAACTGCGAAACGGGAGTATACGCCTTTGATCTCATGTTTCAAGACATGACAGTTAGTGGAAATAAAATTACAGGCTGTGACAATGGACTATATCTTGTTGATGCTCCATGTACCGTTACTAATAATAATTTTAACAATACAGTGAATGTAAATATCTCTGATGGAACCGAAAACATCTTCAACACTACGAAAACAAGTGGTGTAAACATTGTAGGCGGCTCTTATCTGGGTGGTAACTGCTGGGCAACCCCTTCAGGCGACGGTTTCTCACAGACCCATTCCGATAAAAACAGGGATGGTTTTGCAGATGAACCTTATAAATTGGAAGGTTCTAATTATGTTGATTATCTACCTCTTATACCGTTGAACGCCTCTTTTATTGTTTTTTCGGAACCTCCTGCCCAGGAAGAGTAACTTTGAAAACGTAGTTGCTAACAAAAAAGTGAAAAATATTAATATGAACATGCAAATTGAAATCAAATTAGAATATTAAGTTTAGGTAAGAGGATCACGTATTAAAAGCAAATACAGTAGATCCTTCTTACCCATAAGGGCTTTTCTCAACGATATTTGTACTTAAAGCAAAATTTGCGATTATATCTTGCCTTATTTGGAATGAAAATGTGCCATCTGCAAGCATTTTCATCTCTTTGTGCATGTTATTCAAAGAATATCATGTTCGTTTTTTGAATAATTATTTTTTACCAACTAAAATTGGTGTCATTTATGTGTCTTTTTATTTAGAATCTTTTTTTGGCTCTTCGTTATTTTGTGTGGATATCCTCATAATGTCTTCATAAAAACCAATGAGGTCTCGAATTGAAAATCGTCTGATCCACAGGAAATGACGAAGAGCCCTTTTTTTTCAGTTTCTCCTTTCATATTAAGAAAATTAACCTCATGAGGTCATGTTTTAATAGTATGACTCTATCAGGGAACATGATCTATGAACTAATAAATTATTACAATCATAAAAAGCAATTAGCAAGCAGGAGTAAAAAGGAAGTGATGGTATGACGGAAAGACCGGTTGAAAGTGTACTTATCGAGATCCCGAAAGGAAGCCGAAACAAATATGAATACGATAAAGAAAAAAAAGTAATTAAATACGACAGAATGCTTTTTTCTTCAATGGTATATCCCTCGGACTATGGTTTTTTCCCAGACACCCTGGCCCTTGACGGTGATCCTTTAGATGCCATGGTTTTAACCTGGGAACCTACATTTCCGGGATGTATAATAGAGGTACATCTTGTGGCACTTTTTGACATGGAAGATGATAAAGGAAGAGATCAAAAAATACTCTGTGTTCCAAAGAATGACCCTATGTGGAATTATATTGAGACCGTTGAGCAGGTTCCACCTCATCTATTTAAGGAGATTACTAACTTTTTCCAAACTTATAAGAATTTAGAAGAAAAACGCGTGAAGGTTATCGGTTGGAAAGACCTCGAAACAGCAGTCGCTGTACTTCAGGAAGCTAAAGATCGATATCTCGAACAAAAGAAATAAAAACAAACTAAATAAGAACAAAAGAAATAAAATCATCAGTGAGGGCTTAAGCTCTATAATTTGTCCAGCTAAGCGACCCTTAAAAATCTATTACTTTTATAGTCTTGCCTATGCCCGGAGACAGATTATTCTCATTGAGCGTTGTAAAGTCCCACTCACTGATTCAACTCCCTCATATCTTCTGTCTTTTTGACCACTCTATCCGTCGATCATGAGCCATTTTCAACAGAAAGTCTTCTGCGACTTCAGAGGAACTAGAGTATTCATGCCAGAGCCACCCACCTGGCTGCTCCGGAACCACAATTATTCCTTTTTTATCCGCAACGCCCTGAAGGATTATATTTGCGGCTTCTTCAGCTGGAATTGCGTCCTCAGGGGCTTTAATCTCTTCATGAACTGGGCCCAGTATGGGCTTTTTCCATATCCGTGAAACGACCGCTGCAGGACATGTAACTGAGAAATGAATGCCTTCTTCAGCAAATTCGTACCGCATACTTTCACTCATCCCAACAACTGCGTACTTGGTGGCGCAATAAAGAGCCTGGAATGGAAAAGGTATAATTCCTGCAAGGGAAGCCGTGTTAACAATATGCCCTCCACCCTGAAGACGCATAACTGGCAACGCGGCATTAATGCCGTATATAACACTCCAGAGATTAACATCAATAATGGATCGCCAGTGTTCAAGCGTAGCGTCAACAGTCGGCATCGTACCTCCAATACCCGCATTATTAAATAGAAAGTCAATTCTACCTTCCGCAGCAACGGTGTCCTGAATAGCTTTATCCACCTCAGGCTGTTTTGTCACATCAACAAGCAGAATTCGAATCTGTCCGGCATATGCATCAAGATTCTTAGCCGCGGATTCCAGGCTTTCCTCATTCCGACCAGCCATGAAGACTATTGCTCTTTTCTCCAACAGTGCTTCACTTATAGCATAACCGATTCCAGAATTTGCACCGGTTACCAGGCAACACTTATCCTTGAAGTAATCTTCAACCCCCATTTTCACTTCCCCTTTTCCTTTTCACAGCTTGTATTTTTGACTAATTTTCCTGTATATCCAGATGGAAGAACCAGTAAGGATTTACTTTCCGGTTAAATATACCATTGTATTATCGATAAGATTTTTGTCGATCTTTTCAGGCATAAACACAGTGTCTCAAATTTGCTGTAATTTGAAGTCAAGTTTTTGCGTACTATGGAGAAAATTAATCTTTCAATATGTGATTTTCTACCCAATAACTTCTTGAGATTTATGATTTTATAGAAAAATTGGCACACTGCCAGGATAAAAATAAGATTTCTGCCAGGATAAAATAAGATTTTCTTGAAATACAAACTTCTCTCATGCATTTTCCAGTAGAGTTACAACTGGCGAAGTATTGCCATACGGGCTACAAAATAGGCGACCGGCCCGGTATAAATCAGCTTGAACAATGCCAGTTTCTCAGCAGAAAGCTCTTTAATGCCAAATAGAGAGGAAATCGAGATAGTTAAAATCATCATAATCAATACCGTGAAAATGAACAGTACAGTACCAAGTAGTACTCCTCGCCTGGGCAACCGTGACAGTACTGGTCCCGGATGGGGCAGATTTTCATTTTTGAAACGGCTGGCGTGAAGCTGGCGATTAATATCAGCTGCGGAGAAAACCGTCACAAGCCACGTCATAACGATTGAGGTGATTATTGTATCAATTATAATCCCGGATAAAGCAACGCTGTCCACATTCCTGTTGATGTAAAATGCCAGAAGAGGATTTATCACCATGTTAATCAGGGCAGCCACAAGAGCCTGTTTATGAATATATGAATCAATTGAGCTCAGGTTTACCATATCTCCTCTCCACTACCAAAATAAGCAGTGAATCTTTTGAAGATTCTTAATTTATGGCAATCATTTCCCCCTATTCATGCAAAGCGGATTAAGCATCAAAACCTGTCTCAAAGCATGTCTGTAAAATGATAAATATCCCTCAAAATTCCCCAATAAAACGACAGACTGCAGTCTTTCTGTGACTTACTGTGAAACTCTTTTTGACCCTTTATTGCTGCATATCTGGAGATCGATTATTCCTAATAATATATAACTAATATTAGATATATGCCTAATATTAGATAATAATCTCAACTTAAAGTAAACACTATAACGTATCATATGCCTGTCAGATTAGATTACATATATTATGCATATTATTATATTATAATCTCAGAATTATAATCTGAATACCTGGGGGGTTTGACTATGTTTCGGTTTGAAGAAAATAAATGTTACAGGATGCCAGCTCATTTTGGCGGTTTTGACTGCCCTGGTCCTGAAGCTGCACTGTATTACAGGGATGCAGTTTCTATAACTTTTGCATATACCACGGATGAAAACCAGCTGGAAAACTACGTGCCTGAGGGTTTTGAGCTGTTACATCCTGAACTGAACATTTCCTACAGTCAATTCAGAGAGATCGACTGGATGGCAGGAGGAGGATATAATTTAGTTCAGGTCAGTGTTCCAGCTCGTTTCAACGGTAAGCGTGACCAGGTGGAAGGACAATTTATCCTGGTGGTCTGAGAAAATAAAACCTGGCCAATTCTTGGAGGAAGAGAGGAAACGGGTATACCAAAAATTTATGCTGACATAGAGGACCTGCACATCATTCAACCTAACTACTATACAAGTGCAAGTTATGAAGGAAACACATTTCTCCGCCTGGAAATGCTAGGGTCAAAGCCTGTGGAAGGGGAAATGTTATCGAAAATGCAGGCTTCTGCAGCCACGATCAATGCCCTTGGATGGCGCTATATTCCCAAAGGAAGTCCTGGAGCAGACTTAAGCCAGCCCATTCTATATCCCCAGGGGGCCGAGATCCATAGCGCCTGGACAGGTAGCGGTACTATCAAATGGACTCCACTGAGCTGGGAACAGAACCCTGGCCAGTGGTATATAATAAAGGCGCTGGCAGAGCTTCCCATGTTTGAAATAGCTACGGTCATCATGTCGAAAGGTATTGTCGTTTTGAAACCGAATAAAGGGCTTGTTCTCGAATAACTGGAAATATACCTGTCACATACCTGTCGCGATTTTGCAGGTTTTTTCATAAATTTTTGCAGGATTACTTGGAGATAAGCACATTTTATAGGTATGCCAGCATTGGAAGTTCCTGTGAAATATATAAAGAACCTTTTTTAATAAAAACATTAAGTTTTAAGGGCTTTGATAAGTATTCATTCATTACATTAAGGTTCTTTAAGATTTTAAAGTTGTAATAAAGCTTCTTTTTTAAATTAAATCTCTTTAAACCCTCAATTTTTGAAAGTAACTTTATATTTTTGCCAGCTCATTTAGTGACTGTCAGCAGATCAATAGTCTGAAGACAACCGAAAATACGTAAAAAATGGAACAATAAAAAATCCAGGCAAGAAACACCACTATAAAACCAGGCAAGAAAAACCACTAAAAACTAGGCAAGAAACCACTATAAAACCAGGCAAGAAAACCACTAAAAACTAGGCAAGAAACCACTATAAAACCAGGCAAGAAAACCACTAAAAACTAGGCAAGAAAAAACACGGCTCTTCGTCATTTCCTGTGGATCAGACGATTTTCAATTCGAGACCTCATTGGTTTTTATGAAGACATTATGAGGATATCCACACAAAATAACGAAGAGCCAAAACCCACTATAAAACCAGGCAAGAAAACCACTAAAAACCAGGCAAGAAACCCTCTATAAAACCAGGCAAGAAACCCAGTAAAAGCCAGACAATAGAACAATTCACCACAAGGTAAGTATCTCGAAAAACAAAACCAACGAAAAAAATAGAGATTGAAGTCAATAACGGAAGTATACTATGAAAGTAAAAACAAAAGTGTTAAACTCAATTTACCGTTTTACAGCGGTAATGATAGTATTATGCATCCTTCCTGTAGGAGCTTTTGCTTCAGAAAACAAATCTGCATTTACTCCTGGAGAGAACATAACTGATGAAAATTTTACTGTTGTCCAGGCGGAAATGCTTGATTCCATTAGTGAACAAATTTCTGAACTTCAGAGCTTCTATACTAATGTAAGCGAAGCTTCCAGTGCATCTGACCTTCAGGAAGTCTTATCAAATCAGAAATTTGCGGGTATGCCTAATGGAATGAATATGGGACCTGGTGGAATGCCCGGATTATTTGACTTCGCCGAGGTTGAGAACGTAACTGATGATAATTACACTGAGGTTCAGGCCGAAATGGTTAATGTCCTTGGAAATATGACTGAAACACTTAACGGTCAGCTGGATAACACGACTGATGAAAATATGACTGCGATGCTCAGCGAACAGGTAACTGATCTTGAAAACCTATCCAGCGAAATAAGTTCAGCTTCCAGTGCAGAAGAACTGCAAAACGTTGTATTCACCTATTTGCAAACTCAGGCTACTGACTCACTCAAAATGGAAATCGAACACCTTGAAGAGATGGCAAGTGAGAGCGGCAACACAACTGATGAGAATATGAGTGAGGGCCTTAGCAGCAGGATCACAGAACTCAATGGCCTGATGGAAGATATCAGCGGAGCAGAGTCCCTCGAAGACCTTCAGGAAATCATATCTTCTGCTCAGGGAATGCCCGGAATGGGAGCTGGAAGCCCGATGCATCACTAAGGCAACTTCCCAATGAACCCAGAATGGATGCTTGAAAACAGTGCTGAGAACAGTATTGAAGCTTAAACTTAGACATAGTTGACAGACTGATTAAAAAGTGAGATGAAATTGATAAAAATAGGAGACCGAAAATTAAAAAGGAGATGATATGAAGCATCAGATGATATGAAGCATCTCTACCACTCCTCTTTCAAAGCAACCTACAATAAATCCCAAAAAATCAAGGAGATGATATGAAACATTAGATGATATGAAGCATCTCTACCACTCCTCTTTCAAAGCAACCTACAATAAACCCAAAAAAATCAAGGAGATGATATAAAATATCTCGAATACCATCTTAAATAACCAATGATAAATCCCAGAAAATTACACCTAAATTTTGCAGTATTGTTGAATATTAAATTATACCTCCGTGATAAGGTTCAGCCAAATATCTGAGAAATATTTTTGAGAGTCTATTGAAAAACGTAATGGCTGAACCCCTCCATCGCTGAAATTTTTGTGATAACTTCTAAGCCTTTTTTATATTAGCATGAAAATGCTGCCATTTGCAAGCATTTTCATTGGTTGTGCATGTTATTCAAAGAATATCATGTTTGTTTTTAATAACAGACAATTACAAAATGTGATAATTTTTGTGTAAGCCTAAGGTTCCTGCGGACTTCTTGGCAGATTATTCCTTCAGTCAGGTTACCTTGATAACGAAATATGCCTGACGAAGTTATTATTTATATAAATAAAGACAGGCAATTAATTATAAGATTACGTTTATATAAATAAATCTTTATATTACTAATAGAATCATAGAAATTATTCCTGCAAAAAGAATTTCGAGCATTTTTGAGCCAGGTAAATACACTAAATAAAGCAATAATGTTGAGAGAAACTTTTGACTTTACACCCGATTATCAAAGAATAATATGAGTAACAGCAGCAGAATTTCTGGTATTGATATTATTGGGAATGTACCGTGGGGAGTACATTTTTGTCAGTTCTACAGGACAAAAGAAGATTTAATGGACATACTTGTCCCCTATTTCAAAGCAGGACTTGAAGATAATGAGTATTGCTTATGGGTCATATCGAAACCTGTAAATGAAGAATGCGCAAAAAAAGCTTTGAAAGTGGCCATTCCCGATATTGACGTTTATTTAAAGAATGGGCAAGTCGAAATTGTTCCCTATACTTACTGGCATGTAGAAACGGATTTTTTAGATCCACAAACAGTATTAAACTGCTTGACTGAAAAAACTGGTAAGGCTCTCGCCAGTGGATACGATGGTTTGAGGTATAGTGGAAACAATTTTTCTGGTCACGAAAAATTACTGGATTCTGTAATAGGCAAGTACCCAATGATAGCTCTTTGCACTTATCCAATTGACAGGTACAATGCATTTGAAATTCTGGACATTATTGCAAATCACCAGTTTGCTTTGACTAAAAAACAAGGCAAATGGGAGCAGATAGAATGCTCCTGTCATAAAAATAATAAGGAATGTGAGCAGGTTGAGAAAGCACTGAGTGTGAGTGAAGAGCGGTTTCGTACTCTGGTGACGGCCAGCTCAGAAATGGTATACCGGGTGAGCCCTGACTGGAGCGAGATGCGTTATCTCTATGGCCGAGGGTTTCTTGTCAATACGGAAAGCCCAAATCGTAACTGGCTTCAGGAATATGTTCCTCCGGAAGATCAGATGAATGTGATGGCCGTTATCAATGAAGCTATCCTGACAAAGAGCACTTACGAACTGGAACACAGGGTCCGTCTAGCAGACGGCAGTTTAGGATGGATTTTTTCGCGTGCGGTTCCTATGCTGGATGCAAATGGCGAAATTGTTGAATGGTTTGGTACAGCCAGTGACATCACAGAGCGCAAAAAAGTGGAAGCCAAACTGAAAGATACGCTCGACAATTTGGATAAACTTGTTAAAGAACGTACAGTAGAACTTCAAAATGCTTATGATTCATTGAAAAAGAGTGAAAAAAGTCTTGCAGAAGCTCAAGAAATAGCTCACCTTGGAAACTGGGAACTGGACTTTGCAAGCAATGAATTTCGTTGGTCTGACGAAATGTATCGTATTTTTGGACTTAATCCACAAGAACTAAAAGTAAATTACGATATCTTCTTAAGTTACGTGCATCCGGATGATCAAGATTGTATGGATAATGCCGCTAAAGATGCATTAAACGGAAAGCCTGCTGATATTAATTTCAGGATAATTCTAGCAAATGGAGAAGAACGCATAGTTCATGCGAAATCTGAAGTTGTTTTCGATGAGAAAAACAGTCCTGTGAGGGTCAGAGGGACAACTCAAGATATAACAGAGCATAAAAAGGCAGAAGAGGCTCTTGCAAAGGTAGAACAAATCCGCATAAAGGAAATTCATCACAGGATAAAGAATAATCTGCAGGTAATTTCATCCTTACTCGACCTTCAATCAGAAACATTCTTTAACCGTGAAATTTGTAAAACTCAGGAAATTGTTGAGGCTTTTAGAGAAAGTCAGGATCGTGTAGCTTCAATGGCTCTTATTCACGAAGAGCTGTATAAAGGCGATAATATCGATACCCTTGACTTTGCAGCTTATTTAAATAAATTAACTGAAGACCTTTTTAATTCATATAATCTCGGAAATAAAAGTATCAGGTTGAAGTTGAACCTTGATCAGATATATCTTGGCATGGATACTGCGATCCCTCTTGGAATTATTGTAAATGAGCTGGTTACAAATTCTTTTAAACATGCTTTTCCTGCAGGAAGGAAAGGAGAAATCCAGGTAAATCTTCGCAGAAATGAAACTTCTATTGCCCAGAGTGAGATGTCCGGTCTAGATGAAGGTTGCAAAGATAGCTTCAGTTACATATTAGAAATATCGGATAATGGAAAAGGAATTCCAGAAGAGATAGACACTAAGGGTTCAAATTCCCTTGGGCTCCAGCTAGTACACATTCTTGTTGAGCAAATAGACGGTTGTTTAGAAATTAAAAGTGGTAAAGGTACGCAATTCACTATATGGTTTAACAATATCGGGATATGAAGCCACACTTTCCACTTAACGAAGACAGTTATTTAATAGCCAGCAACTTTTTGCTTGTATGGTTGGTATTCTCATCATCAACTGTCCAATTCAAAGATTAATGATAATAAACAGTATCTATAAAACTACCTGGCCCATCAGACTTTTAGGCTCCTTCAACTCTCTCCAGTCACTTTTTAGTAATTTTTCGTGAATCTCTTTATTGAAATTCGGCGAGCCACTTTTAATTTTTATAACATTTCTGTCCTCAAGTATTTTCCATTACAGATAAACTTGTTTTGGTTTCTTTGCCTCCGAATTTTTCTGGTCGATGAAGCCAACTTTTCTTATAACTATAAATTTAACTTTATATATATATGAATTAAAAGAAAAACTTTAATTATAATACACAAAACTTGATTAATGAAATTAAATTTCTGAGTTTAAAAAATAGAGATGGGAAATAATGAATAAAAAGAAGACGATGTTTAAGATAAGTTTAGTTTCAATAGCTTTAGTCTTGCTTTTAGTTTCATCTATAGCATTGGCAGCTACTGAAAATGATACCGGAAACTCCACCAAAAAAGATAATTACACATTGTCTACAGAGTCGGTAACTACTGAGAAAAGCGCTTCACCCATGATCACTGAAACCCGAATAACCACCAGTAGGCATGCACAATATCCTAAGATCTACAATAACAGGATAGTGTGGGAAGATGGGCGCAATGGAAATTGGAGTATCTACATGTATGATCTCTCCACTAAAAAGGAAACTCATATATCTACAAACGAATCAAGTCAGCGTTCTCCTGCAATCTACGGGAATAAGATAGTGTGGGAAGACGAAAGCCACATGCTTCCCTATTGGGACTTATCCGATATACATATGTACGATCTCTCTACAAAAAAGGAAACTCAGATTCCCCCCAATTTTGATGGAATGGTGGCTGAGGTCGCACCTGCAATCTACAGTGACAAAATTGTGTGGCAAGATCTTTACGATGAGGATTCGGGTGTTTCTGTGTATGATCTTTCTACTAAAGAGGAAACTTTCATCACCGCCGATGCATACTCTCCTGATATCTACGGTAATAGGATAGTATATTATGCCTATCGCAATGAAAACTCCGCCCATGACATTTACATGTATGATCTTTCCACTAAAAAGGAAACTCGGATAACCAACAGTGGATCGGCGGGAAAACCTGCGATATATGGTAACAGAATAGTATGGGCCGATGAACGTAGTGGGAATGCTGATATCTATATGTATTATCTTTCTACTAAAAAGGAAACTCAGATAACTAGCAGTCCAGATTGGCAGAGATCTCCTGCTATCTATGAAAATAGGATAGTGTGGGAGGATGATGGTGGTGATGATGATGGTTGGGAAAATCATGGCATCTACATGTACGATATTTCCACTAACCAGAAAATGAAAATTAGCGCCAAAGGATCAGCATACCAGCCTGCTATTTACGGTAACAAGATAGTATGGCAATATGGGGAGGGCTATGGTGAAAACAGCGACATTTACATGGCTACTATTGAAGTATCACAACCAAAACGACCTGTTGCTGCATTCTCTGCGAAACCTACGTCTGGAAAAACTCCACTGAAGGTTCAGTTTACTGATAAAAGTAGCAATAGTCCAACTTCATGGAAATGGACTTTTGGAGACGGAAAAACTTCAACAGTTAAAAATCCTGTACACACATATAGTAAAGCAGGAAAATACACTGTCAGCTTAACAGTAAAGAATACGGCTGGGACAAGTACGAAAACAATAAAGAACTATATTGTTGTAAACTCGCTGAAAGCTCCGGTTGCTACTTTTTCTGCAAAACCGACCTCCGGAAAAGCCCCGCTGAATGTGCAGTTTACTGATAAAAGTAGCAATAGTCCAACTTCATGGAAATGGAGCTTTGGAGATAAAACGTATTCAACATCCCAGAACCCTTCACATACCTACAGTAAAGCCGGAAAATATACTGTCAGTTTGACGGTAAAGAATGCAAAAGGAAGTAACACTAAAACAATATCTGGATATATCGTAGTAGCCAAAAAATGAGCAGCTTAAATAAGAAACAGTAAAAGAGGGCAAATCTAAAAAGGAGTGGGGGGTTCTTAAGTTATTCTGTTTAGGAATACAGTAACCATGTGTAACTTCAGGTATACACGAACCGTGTGTAACTGTGAACATATAGGTTTCTGAGTAAAAAATTACGGACCATACTTTGAGAAGTATAAAATATTTCTCAAATATTTCTCCAGAATAGCAATGTTTATTTTAATTTAGAGCAGATTTACTTTCATGGGTATACCGGGGAGAACACACCTTAGGGGAGCTAATCTTATAGGAGCTAAACTTCAAGGAGCGGACTTTCAAGAAGCTGACCTTGTAAAAACTAACCTTGAAGGGGCTGACCTTCGAGGGGCTAACCTTAAAAAAGCAGATCTTCGAGGGTCCAACCTTTCAGATACTCACCTTCTTGAAGGTAAAGGAGCTAATCTTCAAGGGGCTAATCTTCAAGAAGCTAATCTACAGGGAGCCAGCCTTGTAAAAACTAATCTTGAACAGGCTAACCTTGAAAAAGCTAATCTTCAACTGGCTAATCTTCATCTGGCCAATCTTAAAGGAGCTAACCTTAAAAAGGCTAACTTGCAAGTGGCTAATCTTGAGGGAGCTCACCTGCAGGGAACTAATCTTGAAGAGGCTGACCTTTATGGAGCTGGCCTTCAAGAAGCAAATCTTCAAGAAGCTAACCTTAGAGGCGCTAACCTCTATGGAGCAGACCTTCACAAAGCTCATCTTATGAGAGCTGATCTTGAGAAAGCTAACCTTGAAGGGGCTAACCTTACTGGAGTTCATGATTTATCCATTGAGCAAGTTTCTAAAGTAAAAACACTTTATAACGCAAAATTAGACGAGGAGATCCTGATTCCATTAAGAGAAAAATATCCTGCCCTGTTTAAAGGGCCTGAAGAATGATCAGACATTCTGTCTAAATTTCTCCATATTAAAATTTCCGTATTTTTCTTTGGACCGAATTTTTTTAAAGGTTTCTACTAATTCTAGCTAGTAAGAGTCTGTATTTTCATCTGTATTTTCTATCTAATTCTAAGCTATTGATGTTCTTTTAGTGTTCTATTGTGTTGTAAACAATGAAATATCACTGTTTTTTTCCTGTCTTTTTTCCCTGTCTTTTTTTCCCGTCTTTTTTTCCCGTCTTTTTTTTCCTGTCTCTTTTTTCCAGTCTCTTTTTTCCTGTCTTTTTTTCCCGTCTTTTTTTCCAGTCTCCGGATAGCTCTTCGATTCAGCAACTTTTTTGATAACTTCTGAGTTTGCACAGGTATATTTTTAGGAAAGATTCCAATTAATACTGGATTTTCTGTTGCTCTGGTTGGTTGCCATAAAGTCTAAGAAATTGGTCACTGCGACCCAGGAGGTGAATTGACATAGCCAACGATTTGACGATGGTGCTTGTCCTCTGTTTATATTATCTTATATTGGTCAATGCTCAAAAAGAGAATTAAGTTGAAGATTTGAATGGAAATCTGTGGAAAGGCAGTTTCCGGGCTTCAATCAATTTTTTGCCTGCGATTGGTCTCTTATACTGATTTTTCTTAATGATATTTTTCTCTTTGTCTACTCTCTCTTCTCTCTGTTTCTCCATACTTTATATAGATTGTATATACTATACTACTTTCTTTCCTATTTTTTATTTATATGTACTTCTCTATATTCTACCAGGCGAATCTTTATATATTTTTCATTTATTGTGCATTATGCTGAAAACAACTTAGACAAATGTAAATTTAAATTATTTAATAATGGAGTATCTGTACACATGGCAAATAAGTTAAAAAAGTATACAATTCTTTTGCTATTGATCATCGGGCTTGTGTTCCTGGGAATTGGGTGTACCGGAACTAAAAATAACGAAGGATCTTCTGCAGAAAACGTTACTGGTGCGGAATCTGGAAGCATTTTCTTGAAGGGTTCGGATACGGTTTTGCCTCTTGCACAGGCTGAATCTGAAGAATTCATGGCTGAAAACTCTGGAAAAAGTGTAACAGTAACTGGAGGCGGGTCCGGTGTTGGGATTGCTGCGCTCATTGATGGTGAAGTAAATATTGCTTCGGCATCCAGAGAAATGACTGATGACGAAATTAAATCTGCTGAAGCAAAAGGAATCAATCCTGTTAAAACTACTATTGCTTATGACGGTATTACTGTAATTGTAAACCCTTCTAATTCTGTTTCTAACCTTACCTTTGACCAGCTACGTGGTATCTATAACGGAAGCATTAGCAACTGGAAAGACGTTGGCGGAGCAGATGCGCAAATTGCTGTAATTTCACGAGACAGCAGTTCCGGAACCTATAAAGACTTCCAGAAAGACGTTTTGCAAGGCGATGAATACCGACCTGATGCTCTTACTCAGCCTGCTACTGGAGGCATAGTTACTGAGGTATCTCAGAATACCAATGCGATAGGCTATATTGGTTTTGCATACCTTGACAGCAGTGTAAAGGCATTAAGCCTGGACAAAGGTAATGGATCTGTAGCTCCAACTGCCGAAGCTATACTTAATGGCTCATATCCTCTTTCAAGGTCTCTCTACTTCTACACCAATGGGGAACCCTCGGGCTTAACAAAGGAATTCACCGATTTTGTGTTGAGCGAGAATGGGCAGAGCATTGTGAGCACTGTCGGGTATATTCCACTAAAGAAGTAAAGCAACTTCTAAAAAAAGACTTCTAAACTATATTATATACTTATCTAAGGGATAAAATGCTAAGCAGAAATTATAAGGAAAAAACAATCGAATGGACACTGTTTTCAGTCAGTGTCCTTACGGTTGTAATTATCTTCCTTATATGTCTTTTTTTGTTTAGAGACGGTTTATTTCTTTTTAAGGATACGTCTCTTATGGATTTTCTTACAGGAAAGTTCTGGTATCCAACGTCTATAAACATGCAGTTTGGGTTATTACCTCTATTTTTCGGATCTCTCATTGTTACTGTCGGAGCTATTCTTTTTGCTGTGCCTCTGGGAATTGCTACTGCTATATATATTTCTGAAATTGCTAATCCAAAGGTTGCAGATTTCCTGAAGCCATTTATTGAAATTCTTGCAGGAATTCCTTCTGTTGTGTTTGGATTCTTTGGACTTGTTGTACTGGTTCCAATTATACAGAAGAGCTTTAACCTGCCAACTGGCCAAACTGCTCTTACAGGTTCTATTATGCTGGGAATTATGGCACTTCCTACGATTATCACTATTTCAGAGGATGCTATAAGTTCTGTTCCCAGTACTCTCGAACAGGGTTCGCTAGCTCTTGGAGCTACAAAATGGCAGACAATATATAAAGTCATAGTTCCTGCGGCACTATCGGGAATCTCAGCGGCTGTAATGCTGGGCATAGGAAGAGCTATAGGGGAGACTATGACCCTTATGATGGTTACTGGAAATACTGCGGTTATTCCTTCTTTTTCAGGAGGCTTTTTTGCTTCGGTAAGGACAATGACTGCCACAGTTGCGCTTGAAATGGGAGAGGTCCCTCAGGGAAGTACACATTTCCATGCTCTCTTTGCGGTCGGGTCTGTACTTTTCATCATAACTTTCCTGATTAACCTGATTGCGGATTCAATCAAAAAAAGGTACAGATTCAAGGTGGATTGAGCATGGAGCTAAACGCAGAAGTAAAAGAAACCGATAGTAAAGTGGCCAGGATTCAAGGAGGACTAAGTATGAGATTAAACGCAAAGAACAGTGAAAAAATCGCCTTTGCGCTGCTTGGCCTCTCAGCATTGACAGTAATGGGGTTTGTGCTAGTTATTCTTGGTTATATTATTTACAATGGGTATAGTGCAATTAACATTGAGTTCCTTACTGAAATGCCCAGACTTATGATGACTCAAGGCGGAATCTATCCAGCAATTGTAGGTACCTTATACCTCATCATAGGCTCCATGAGCGTGGCCCTTCCCGTGGGAGTTATGGCTGCTATATACCTTAATGAGTATGCAGGAGAAACCCGCACAACCTGGTTAATTGAAATGGCAATCAACAATCTTGCAGGGACTCCTTCTGTGGTCTTTGGGCTTTTCGGGCTGGCACTATTTGTTAAATATTTTGGTTTTGGTCCTTCCCTACTTTCGTCTTCCCTTAC
This sequence comes from Methanosarcina sp. Kolksee, assembly GCF_000969945.1. Classification (NCBI taxonomy): domain Archaea; kingdom Methanobacteriati; phylum Methanobacteriota; class Methanomicrobia; order Methanosarcinales; family Methanosarcinaceae; genus Methanosarcina; species Methanosarcina sp. Kolksee. Next base: position 3,466,938 of record NZ_CP009524.1, on the reverse strand, counting down.
ACTTTCACTCCTGATCATTCCAGTGATTATCCGTTCCACTGAAGAGGCATTGATTGCGGTTCCTAAGGAATACCGGGAATCATCCCTTGCACTTGGGGTCAGTAAATGGCAGACAATCAGACATGCGGTACTGCCGGCTGCTATTCCTGGAATCATTACAGGTTCTATCCTGAGTATAGGAAGGGTTGCAGGGGAAACGGCTCCAATTCTTTTTACTGGTGTGGCTTACTTCTTGCCCAGGCTGCCTGATTCGATTTATTCGCAGTTTATGGCGCTCCCTTACCACCTTTTCGTGCTTGCAACGGCAGGGACAAATATTGCAAAAACCAGACCTATTCAATATGGGACAGCTCTGGTTCTGTTACTTCTCGTCCTGTGTTTGAATCTTATAGCTGTTCTGATTCGCAGGCACTACAAAAACAAATTGAAAATTTAACTAGAGTTTTGTTAATAGTGATCTATCAGGATTTATATGATAATGAGGTTCCTAAATGACTGAAGGTATTCAAAACGTATCTCAACCTCAGATAAAAATAGAAAACCTTAATCTGTGGTACGGGGAGAAGCAGGCGCTTATGAACGTCTCCATGCAGATCCCTAAGAACAGTGTAACTGCCCTTATAGGTCCTTCAGGCTGTGGCAAGTCCACCTTTATTCGTTGCTTAAACAGGATGAATGATCTTATTAATAACTGCAGAATCGAAGGTAAAGTTACGATAGAAGGCAAGGATATCTACGGACCAGATGTGGATGTTGTTGAGCTTAGAAAAGATGTGGGCATGGTTTTCCAGAAACCCAACCCCTTTCCTATGTCGATTTATGATAATGTTGCGTATGGGCCGCGTATTCACGGTGCAAACAGAAAAGATCTTGACGGCATTGTTGAACAGGCCCTTCGTTCAGCTGCGATCTGGGATGAAATTTCAGACAGGATTAAGTCTCCTGCTCTCTCTCTAAGCGGAGGGCAACAACAAAGACTTTGCATTGCCAGAACTCTGGCAGTAAAGCCAAAAACAATTCTTTTTGATGAACCCACAAGCGCTCTTGATCCTATTTCTACCTTAAGGATTGAAGACCTTATCATGAATCTTAAAAAATATTATACTATAGTAATCGTAACTCATAATATGCAGCAGGCAGCGAGGATCTCAGATTATACCGGATTTTTCCTAATGGGAAAATTGATTGAGTTTGGCCAGACCAGGCAGATTTTTCAAAATCCAGGGGAAAAGAGTACTGAGGATTATATTACAGGCAGGTTTGGGTGATTTAAATGACTCGAGAACAATATGTGAAGCAGTTGGATCTGCTTAAGGAGTCTGTACTTTCTCTTGGAGAAACGGTAGAACTAATTTTCCGGGACTCGATGACTTCAGTTATAAATCTCGATGTCAAGCTTGCTGAAAAGACACTTGCCCTTGAGCCTGAAGTGGATAAACTTGAGGAAGGTATCGAGGTCTCGGTTTTTGATCTGCTTGCACTTCAGCAGCCGATGGCCAGTGATCTCCGGCTTGTAGTATCTACTCTGAAGATCACGGCAGATCTGAGGAGAATTGTGGGGTTATCAATAAATATCGCCAAAATTCCGGGAAGAATAGAGGGCGAACATGTAAAACCACTTATAGATACAAAAAAAATGGCAGATATTGCCGCAGTTATGCTTGAAAAGTCTCTCAAGGCTTTTGAGACTCAGGATGTCGAACTTGCAAGAGCAGCAGCAAGAAGGGACGAAGAGGTCGATAAACTCTTTTACGCAGTCTGGGTCGAGCTGCTCGAAATGATGGCAAAAGATGCAAGTATCATTTCGAGAGCCACAAATTTACTTTTCCTGATCCGTTATCTTGAAAGAATTGCAGACCACTGCTGCAATATCTGTGAAAGTGTAGTTTATCTTGCTACGGCTGAGAGAGTCAAACTGAACTGAACAGGCTTTTTTCTTTTTCTTTTTTCTTTCTCATTTCTATCTTTTTCACTTTTTCATTTCTATCTTTTTCACTTATTCATTTTCTTTTTCATTTCTCTCTTTTTTAACTAACCATTTCCTGTTCTATCTGATGTCAGGTTTTAAGTACGTTTATAAGCATATAGACGCCCATGCCTGATATTCTTATCAAAAATACAAGGATTTATTACAATAATTCGCTTCAGTCTGCCGAGATCATTATTGAAGACGGCAAAGTTACCAGGATAGGAAAAGATCTCAGGGTCTCAAGCTCGGATATGATAATAGATGCAGGCGACGCTCTTACTTTACCTGCCGGGATTGACGTTCATGTCCACTTCAGGGAACCTGGCATGACCTCAAAGGAAAACTGGTATACAGGTTCGTGTGCGGCAGCGGCTGGGGGAGTTACAACTGTTATTGATCAGCCTAATACTGTGCCTCCCACAACAGACCGGCGGGCGTTCGAACAGAAACTTAAACTTGCCAGAGGAAAGTCTATCGTTGATTTTGGAATCAATGGTGGGGTAACAGGCAATATTGAGAAATTAGAAGAACTATGGAAACTGGGGATCACGGCTTTTGGGGAAATCTTTATGGCCGAGTCTACAGGCGGGCTAAATATTAATGAAGAAACCCTTGAAGAATCACTTGCTGAAATTAAACGTCTTGGGGCGCTTGCAACTATCCATGCTGAAGACGAGAAAATGCGCCTTGAGCTGGAAGGGCTATTAAAAGGAGACATTTCTTATGAGTACCATTCAAGGGTACGCCCTAATGCTTGTGAGGCGATTGCTGTTCAAAAAGCCCTGGAGCTTGTTTCCAAACTAAAAGTAAGGGCTCATCTTTGTCACATGAGCACGCTTGAAGCTACAGGTATTATACGAAAGGAAAAATACCTTGCAAGGAGGGAAAATAAAGAACCCCTTTTCACCTGTGAGGTTACTCCTCATCACCTTTTCCTTTCTACACGAGATTGGGAAAGGCTCAGGTCTTTTGGAAAAATGAATCCTCCTCTCCGGGGAAGCAACAGTATTAAAGCTCTCGTAAATGGGATTAACGATGGCACTATTGACATGGTGGCTTCGGATCATGCCCCGCATCTTGAGTCTGAAAAAGATGTCGATATACGAGTTGCTCCTTCAGGAGTGCCCGGGGTTGAGACCCTTATGCCTCTTATGCTTGCTGCAGTAAGAAAAAACATCCTGCCGCTTTCACGGATGATCATGCTTACAAGCTGGAATCCGGCAAAAGCCTTTGGGCTGGACCGCAAATCCAAAGGACGGCTTGAGGTAGGTTTTGATGCAGATCTGATTATTGTAAATCCCCGCGAGCTTCGTCCTATAAAGGCCGAATTTCTTCACAGTAAAGCGGGCTGGACTCCCTTTGAAGGTATGGAAGGAGTTTTCCCTGAGTATACTCTCTCCAGGGGTGAAGTTATCTGGATTGAGGAGTCAATTAATGCAAAACCTGGGCGGGGTAACTTCCTCGAAGGCAGAGGAGAACGATCCGAAGAGGACGAAGAAGACCTGGAAGAAACTGGTGAAACTCAGGACTAAGAAACAGATTTTGAAAAAGCCTGGTGAGATACTTTACATGAAAAACGCACATGATATTCTTCGAATAACATGCACAATCAAAGAAAGTGCTTGCAGATGGCAGTACTTTCATGCTAAATTTTAGGTGAGATATTTTAAGTGAGAAACTTCGAGTGAGAAGCTTTAGCTGAGAAGGTTCAGCAAAAGCGGAAAACTGCAAATCAGTTTTCCAGAAAAGTTAAAATAATATTATAGGGACCTTGAAATATTTATATAATATTCTAAGGTCCTGCAGATTTCATATTATTCTTTTAAAAAAAGTCAACCGAGTCTAACTGTGACTGCAACAGTTCCTGATGCTTTTTTTCCAGGAATTTGTAGACTGCACCGTGGGTAGCTCCGTCGAGCAGCATCCTTATAGCTGTCCGAATTATAGTGTTCTGCTCAGGGTGCCCAAGTATGGATACGGTTTTTCCGTAGACTGAGATCTTAACGTTTATCAGGGTTTCTGCAAGTTCTCTGGTTCTTCCGTTTCTTCCTATTATCCGGCCCTTTATCCGCTGAAGTTCTTTTGGAGTTGTAGCAACGTCGGAAAGATCCATGATCTCAAGCATAAGCATCTCATCATCCAGAAGTTCAAGAGCTTTTTCTGGACTGAATCCTCTTCCTATCGCTTTTATAGTTTCGAGAACCCTGAACTCTTTTAGTGGATCTTCTTCACAGGTAATGTCTATCTTTCCGCTTTCGCTATCGATTTCAAGCTGGCACGCAGTTTTGTCCTCGATAAACTTTTTTGTTTCTCCTTTCGGGCCTATTATTACTCCGACTCTTTCTTTGGGGATTTTGACATACTGGGTCATGTTATTCCGCCTGTATTTTTTTAAATAGATCTTCAGGTTTGTCCTTTATCCCATAGCGGCTGAAGAACCTGAGTATATTTTGCACGTCCCTGTAAAGGAACTCCCGGGCATTAGGATGCTCCAGGGTTACGGATTGCCCCATATCGATAAATATGGGAGTCAGGTTATTCGGGTCGATCAGGATATTGTATTCACTTAGATCGGCATGTACAAGATTTGCTTTTTTATATAGAAGACGCATGTATTCAACGATGATATCAAAAATACTCTTTGCTTCCTCGTTTTCAAGATGCGTGTTTTTGAGGAGCGGGTAAGGTGCCTCTTTTTCCCCCATAAATTCCATTATAAGAATATTCTTTTCGGCAAGTATGGGCTCCGGAACTCGTACTCCTGCACTTTTCGCACGTTTCAGGTTCTGAAGTTCCTTGCGTGTCCATGCAAAAATAATGTCTCGCTTTTTATTTCGGATGTTTGTGAAGCGAGGGTCCTTCATAATGTAGGCATCCATGGCCCTGAAGGTGCTGCTTGCAATCCTGTATATTTTTATAGCCAGCTCTTTATCTGGGCCTTCGGCATAGAATACGTTTGCTTCCTTTCCAGTACTGATAGATCCCCCCATTGCTTTTATTACGCCCTTGTTGGAAAGGGTATAAAGAATTTTAAGGGTGGGTACATCGAATACGTTTTCTTCTACTTTCAGCCGGTCGGAGTCCTTCTCCCTGGCCCTGGATTTATCTTTAGCGCTATCTATGCGCCTTATCTTCTTTTCCTGATCCATTCCCATATTATCCTTTCAGGTACCCTTTTCTCTCAAGCCAGTCTACTTGCGGCCTTGTATACTTCCAGATCACATCTGCCTTTTCGTTCTGGAACTCCCAGGGCACGACAATAACGACGTCTCCTTCTCTTATCCAGGTTTTTTTCTTCATTGAACCTGGAATCCTCCCCATACGAACGACCCCATCCATGCAACGGAGTCTCAGTCGGTTTGCACCCAGTAGACTCTCAACGGTTGCCAGGATTTCGTTATTCTCTCTGCGCGGTGTGCGTACTCTTGTAACGGTTTCTTCAGTTGCGGGCTTGGCTTTAGATGTAGGTTTCTTTAAGTCTGCCAGTTTGATACCTCATTATGTGTAGTTTATATTATAGGTATATTTTTTATTTTTATACACTTAAATCCCTTATATATCGTTTTTTCGAGTTTTAAGGTTATTTGTCTTGCAGCTTTCAACTTTCTGCTAATATTTTAATGCTGCGCTTTTCTATTCTCTTTTTCTCCGATCTTATTATTATTTTTTTCTAAGTAATTGCCCAGGCGACAGGTATATATATCGGATATTCCTTTGTATGTTCCACGCGCAAAACAAGCGTGGATTGCTCTTGAATTTGTAATTCAAGAGTGAAAGTCAGGAATTTTACAAAACAGATTTCCATTATTTATTTAATTTGTTTTTCTCAAATGTTCCTGAACAAAAAGCTTTATATATTAAAAATGATGTATATGTGTTCCCTGTTTCAGCATGAATTTCTTGTGCTGGGCGGTTTTTCTCATAGTCATCTGGTTAAGGTTCCTTCTTAATTTGGAAGGGGATAAATACCTTTAAATACTATGAGCACATAACTATAATTTCCTGCATCATACATGCAGCAATTACGATTCATTAATAATGGAGTCAGGAGTTGTTTCCTGACTGACGAGGATTTTGTCGGTTCGGTTAATTCTGGGCGGTGAGAGTTTTCATAACATATCATCGCGAAACTGAAATAACTGAATTGATAGTTGTTAGTGCAAGTTTCTGCGACCAAGACCTTTATTTTGAAGTGTGCGATACATTAACAATTCTGGTTGATCCTGCCAGAGGTTACTGCTATCGGTGTTCGCCTAAGCCATGCGAGTCATATGTTCTTCGTGAACATGGCGTACTGCTCAGTAACACGTGGATAACCTGCCCTTGGGTCCGGCATAACCCCGGGAAACTGGGGATAATTCCGGATAACGCACATATGCTGGAATGCTTTATGCGTAAAATGGATTCGTCTGCCCAAGGATGGGTCTGCGGCCTATCAGGTAGTAGTGGGTGTAATGTACCTACTAGCCTACAACGGGTACGGGTTGTGAGAGCAAGAGCCCGGAGATGGATTCTGAGACATGAATCCAGGCCCTACGGGGCGCAGCAGGCGCGAAAACTTTACAATGCGGGAAACCGTGATAAGGGGACACCGAGTGCTAGCATCATATGCTGGCTGTCCAGGTGTGTAAAATACACCTGTTAGCAAGGGCCGGGCAAGACCGGTGCCAGCCGCCGCGGTAACACCGGCGGCCCGAGTGGTGATCGTGATTATTGGGTCTAAAGGGTCCGTAGCCGGTTTGGTCAGTCCTCCGGGAAATCTGACAGCTCAACTGTTAGGCTTTCGGGGGATACTGCCAGACTTGGAACCGGGAGAGGTAAGAGGTACTACAGGGGTAGGAGTGAAATCTTGTAATCCCTGTGGGACCACCTGTGGCGAAGGCGTCTTACCAGAACGGGTTCGACGGTGAGGGACGAAAGCTGGGGGCACGAACCGGATTAGATACCCGGGTAGTCCCAGCCGTAAACGATGCTCGCTAGGTGTCAGGCATGGCGCGACCGTGTCTGGTGCCGCAGGGAAGCCGTGAAGCGAGCCACCTGGGAAGTACGGCCGCAAGGCTGAAACTTAAAGGAATTGGCGGGGGAGCACAACAACGGGTGGAGCCTGCGGTTTAATTGGACTCAACGCCGGACAACTCACCGGGGACGACAGCAATATGTAGGCCAGGCTGAAGACCTTGCCTGAATCGCTGAGAGGAGGTGCATGGCCGTCGCCAGTTCGTACTGTGAAGCATCCTGTTAAGTCAGGCAACGAGCGAGACCCGTGCCCACTGTTACCAGCATGTCCTCCGGGATGATGGGTACTCTGTGGGGACCGCCGGTGTTAAATCGGAGGAAGGTGCGGGCTACGGTAGGTCAGTATGCCCCGAATTTCCCGGGCTACACGCGGGCTACAATGAATGGGACAATGGGCCCCTCCCCTGAAAAGGGCTGGTAATCTCACAAACCCATCCTTAGTTCGGATCGAGGGCTGTAACTCGCCCTCGTGAAGCTGGAATCCGTAGTAATCGCGTTTCAATATAGCGCGGTGAATACGTCCCTGCTCCTTGCACACACCGCCCGTCAAACCACCCGAGTGAGGTATGGGTGAGGGCACGAACTCTGTGTCGTGTTCGAACCTGTGCTTTGCAAGGGGGGTTAAGTCGTAACAAGGTAGCCGTAGGGGAATCTGCGGCTGGATCACCTCCTAAGCAAAAAAACCCACTGCCCAGATGCCGATAAACCGAACAAAATCCTCACCATTAAAATCATCGATCATAATCTCATGATCAACTCAAACTCATCAAATGCACCCGGAAAGTAAATTTTCGGGGAAGGGCGGATTGCCTGCGTTGACACGCAGGTACATGAAGTCATGTATAGGTGCTGTATACTGGACGCTTTCTGGACCTGGTTAGGATACACAGGAATTATGCTATCAGGTGGATGGCTCGGCTCAAGAGCTGATGAAGGACGTGCCAAGCTGCGATAAGCCCGGGGTAGGTGCAAGGAGCCAATGAACCCGGGATTTCCGAATGGGACCTCTCCATAGTGATCAGTAATGATCGGGAACGCTCCGAATTGAAACATCTTAGTAGGAGCAGGAAAAGAAATCAACCGAGATACCGTGAGTAACGGCGAGTGAAAACGGCACAGTTCAAACCGAATCCCTTCACAGGGAAATGTGGTGTTGTAGGGCTGTTCAAACGTCCGGCGGCTAAACAGAACTTGCCTGAAACGGCAGACCGTAGAGTGTGACAGTCACGTATGTGTAAACCAAAAGACCGGAACATGTCCCTGAGTACCGTGCGTTGGATATCGTGCGGGAATCTGGGGGGCACCAACCTCCAAAACTAAATACTACTTGAGACCGATAGCGAAATAGTAGGGTGACCGAACGCTGAAAAGTACCCCGAGAAGGGAGGTGCAAAGTGCCTGAAACCTGATAGTGATAGAACGATACGGCATGAAAGGAACTCTGATATGAAGGAAACATTCGCGAGAATGTTGTACGAATATCACTGCCAGTGTCGTATCTTACGTTTTGAAGAACGGGCCAGGGAGTTTATCTCAGTGGCAATGGCTAACCTTATATTTGGGCAGCCGAAGCGAAAGCAACATGTGCGCAGCCCTTCGGGCGAGGCACGACGTATACAAGTGCGTGGAGTCACTGGGGTAAGACCCGAAGCCGGGTGATCTAGGCGTGGGCAGGTTGAAGCGTGGCGAAAGCTACGTGGAGGACCGCAAGCGGTATTGATCTGCAAATCATTCGTGTGACCTGCGTCTCGTAGTGAAATGCTAATCTAACCCGGCATCCGCTGGTTCCTTCCAAAACATGTCGCAGCATGACCTGACTGGAGATCGTCGGTGGAGTAGAGCACTGATTAGCGGTTCCGGGGGGGAAACCCCTCGCCCGCCTGTCAAACTCCAAACCCACCGTCATTGTAGAAAGTCGGAGTCCGGACTGCTGGGGTAAGCTTGTAGTCCGTAAGGGAGACAACCCAGCCCGTGGTTAAGGTCCCCAAGTGTCGACTAAGTGTTAATACTAAAGGGCGTCCCAAGCCCAAGACAGCTGGAAGGTTAGCTTAGAAGCAGCTACCCTTCAAAGAGTGCGTAACAGCTCACCAGTCGAGGTTTGGGGCCCCGAAAATTGACGGGGCTCAAGTCGACCACCGATACCACGGAGTACCGCAAGGTAATCTCGTAGGAAGGCGTTGCGTTCGGGCTGAAGCAGGGTTGTAAAGTCCTGTGGACCGTTCGCAAACGAAAATCCTGGTAATAGTAGCAGCAAAGCAGGGTGAGAATCCCTGCCGCCGAAGGGGCCAGGTTTCCTCGGCAATGATCGTCAGCCGAGGGTTAGTCGGTCCTAAGACGTACCGTAATTCGAGTACGCCGAAAGGGAAACAGGTTAATATTCCTGTACCATTTAGCAATCCGTCTGACGTCTCAGGGCAGGCCGAGCGGCGTCGTCGCGCCGTCTAAGCAGCGAACCCCGTGGAGAGCCGTAATGGCGAGAAGCGGGCGAATCTGTAATGGCTAAAGTCGGCTGCACCCAGGGACCCGTGAAAAGGCCGCTAAATGTCCGTACCAAGATCTGACACTGGTGCCCCTAGCTGAAAAGGCTAAGGCGTGTCGGAGTACTTCAGTTAAGGGAATTCGGCAAATTAGCTCCGTAACTTCGGGATAAGGAGTGCCTGCTGTGAAGACAGCAGGTCGCAGTGACCAGGGGGCTCTAACTGTCTAATACCAACATAGGAGATTGCAAACCCGTAAGGGCTAGTACAATCTCTGAATCCTGCTCAGTGCAGGTACCTGAAACCCCGTTTCAACGGGAAGAAGGGCCTGTAAACAGCGGGGGTAACTATGACCCTCTTAAGGTAGCGTAGTACCTTGTCGCTTAATTGGCGACTTGCATGAATGGATCAATGAGAGCCCTACTGTCCCTAACTGGAATCCGGTGAAGCTTACATTCTAGTGCACAGTCTAGAGACCTCTAGGGGGAAGTGAAGACCCCGTGGAGCTTTACTGCAGCCTGTCGTTGGGTTGTGGTTCTGGATGTACAGTGTAGGTAGGAGGCATCGAAGCGGGTGCGCCAGCATCCGTGGAGCCGCAATTGGGACACTACCCTTCTGGGACTACGACCCTAACTCTGCGAAGAGGACCCCGATAGGTGGGCAGTTTGCCTGGGGCGGGACGCCCTTGAAAAGATATCAAGGGCGCGCAATGGTTGACTCAAGTGGGTCGGAAACTCACTGAAGAGTGCAAGAGCATAAGTCAGCCTGACGTTATTCAGCATAGCAGTGGATGACGAGACGAAAGTCGGCTCTAGCGAACTTTTGAGCCTCCTTGGTGGGGGCCAAAAATGACAGAAAAGTTACCCCGGGGATAATTGAGTCGTTGCCGGCAAGAGTACATATCGACCCGGCAGCTTGCTACCTCGATGTCGGTTCTTTCCATCCTGGCCGTGCAGCAGCGGCCAAGGGTGAGGTTGTTCGCCTATTAAAGGAGATCGTGAGCTGGGTTTAGACCGTCGTGAGACAGGTCGGTTACTATCTACTAGAGGTGTTCGAGGTCTGCGGGTAAGCTGCTTTTAGTACGAGAGGAACCAAGCAGCGGCGCCACTGGTGTACCGTTTGTCTGACAAGGCATCGCCGGGCAGCTACGCGCTTCGGAATAAGAGCTGAATGCATCTAAGCTCGAAATCTAACCTAAAAAGAGACCTCATTAAGGATTCCGGTAAAAGACCGGTTTGATAGAAACGGGATGTAAGCACCAAGGCAACGAGGTGTTCAGTCCGCGTTAACTAACCATCCGTTCCTTTCCTAATCAAGTCCAGGCGAAATCCAGTATGCAGCACTATACATGACTTCATTTCATAATCCCACTTATAGGTTGAGTCTGGCGGCCATAGCGGCAGTGTAACTCCTGTACCCATCCCGAACACAGTAGATAAGCCTGCCCGCGTTCCTTACTGTACTGAAGTGTGCGAGCCTTCGGGAACTCTGGATCGCTGCCATACTCACCTTATAATACTTTACTTTTCATGATCTGTTTTTAATTGGTTTTTGATTAATTTTATGTCTTTTTCCAGTGACAATTTTACGTTGATAGTTCTATTTTGTTTTCTCTGTTTATATTCTGGTACTTTTTCCTTCTCTTCTTTCCATTACTTTTTCCTTCTCTTTTTTCATGGTTGGTAACCGGGTGTTTTGTACAATGGGGTAATGTGAGAAGGTAAACGAAGATCTGATGAAAGAACTTAACGTCTCAAAAGTTGGGACTGAAGAATCATTAGTAATCCTCAAAAAAGACGCCTGAATAAAATCTTAACTTACAAAAAAGAAATGGCTATTAAAAAATTACTAAATTATAGACTATAAAAATATCAACTTATTAATATGGATTCATCAAGCAAAATAAAAAAAAGAATTTGTCGTTTTGGATTTAATTAGCAATTAAATCCAAAAAGGTAAATTATTAAAGTTTGAGAGAGGGTCTAAATACCTCAGAACAATATTTGTCGAAGATCTGGTCTTCAACCTGCTCGAATAACTTTTTGTAATCTTTCGATTTAGGATCGTGCTTGCTCATAGTTTTCTTGACTTCAGCATTCATCTTATCAAGAGTTTTCTGGTCGAAACCTTCCGTGTTCTCCATAGTAAACATAAAAATCATACTCTGAAACTGGCCTTAATTAGGCACTACATTTTTAAGTCGTTAGTCTGCTGTATTACCGACATAATATTTATTGCTGCTAATTTAATACTTGATCTCTAAATATTCTATACATAAATATATTAGTCAGGTAATTTACTCAACATTATTGATAGATTTTCAAACAGTTTGAACATACGTTTCATGGCTCTTCGTTGTTTTGTGTGGATATTCTCATAATATTCTTATGAAAACCGATGCGGTCTTGAGTTGAAAATCATCTTATCCATACGTAATAGCGAAGAGCCCGTTTCATTCAATAATTATAAGTTTTATATTATTTACCTTATATATTAGCTTTGTCTTTTACATCAGACCTTCATGTGTACTATAATAGAAACACAACCTCAAAATTCTAATATCAGAATCTTTAGAAAGCCTGTTATATGTTATATTACACAACCATTAATTCAAACATATTTCAAACAACAAATAACCTATTTGGCTACTCATATAAATATTTTACACTTATATGGTGTTCTACAGGATTTATACATTGTTACATTGAATATCTGAATATATAACAATTGCTTGAATCCTGAAACGAAACCTAACCGATAGTTACTCCAGGAGCAACTTAAAGACAGGGCTTTTAGAAGACCTTTCTCATCTTCATAAAGTGAGCGAGCCTTTCGCAGTCGAATATTTTGCCTTGTTTATGGGGTTAATTTTATTAGCTCTTCTGAGTACTATAGTACTATAGTACTATAGAGGCATAGAAAAGTATTCGAGTTGATTACAAAGTGCGACCAGTCTCACAAAGAGTGAACGCGAAAAAGACTCATGAAAGTAATACCGAGTTTGGGAGATCTACCTCTGAGCTTCTGATTCTGAAGCCTGAAGGTTATCCGTTAAGCGGCATGATGGACGAATATCCTGTTATTGAAAATCGGGATGTTTTTGAATTCTATGCCCGAGAACAGTGGAATGGATATGTTGCTCGTAAAGGAGATTATCTCTTTGATCGGCGGATGTTCCCGGATTTTGCTTACCGTATCATAGATGTGGAACCTGCAGAATCCATAATAGGAACTTCAACCTCAATTATTGTAACTGAAGAAGAAAATGGGCTTCCCTCCTCGGCAGAAATAAAGAGTAGCGTTAAATTTGAAGACATAATCGGGCAGGAACTTGCAAAGCAAAAGTGCAGGCTGATTGAACGTTTCCTTGAAGAGCCCGAACGCTTTGGGAAATGGGCGCCAAGAAATATCCTCTTTTTCGGGCCTTCCGGCACCGGAAAGACCATGCTTGCAAAGGGTCTTGCGAACAAAACCGATGTCCCCATCATTCCTGTTAAAGCTACACAGCTGATAGGGGAATATGTGGGAGATGGAGCCCGCCAGATTCATCAGCTTTATGACCGAGCAGAAGAGATGGCTCCCTGTATAATCTTTATTGACGAGCTCGATGCCATAGCCCTGGATCGAAAATTCCAGGAGTTGAGGGGAGATGTTAGTGAAATTGTAAACGCTCTTCTGACCGAAATGGATGGCATAGTAGAACGCGATGGAGTATGTACTATCTGCTCTACAAACAGGATATATTCCCTGGACTCAGCTATAAGAAGTAGGTTCGAAGAAGAAATTGAGTTTGTTCTTCCTGGAGAAGAAGAAGTCATCATGATATTCGAGTCAAATGTAAAAACCTTCCCATTGCAGGTAGAGGACTGTAACTTCCGGGCACTTGCAAAGAAAGCAAATGGGCTTTCGGGCAGAGACCTTGTTGAAAAGGTTTTAAAAACTGCTCTTCACCAGGCAATTATAGAAGAGCGTGAAATAGTAACAAACAAGGATCTTGAAAATGCGCTTGCAAAACTTGGCAGGAAAGACACACCTCAAGGCCCTTCTGAGCTTTACGTTTGATCCGAAGGAGGTACATTACTGCTAAATTATGAAATTTTAAGGTACTTTAAAATAAGTACCGACTTTTTGATTGCTAACTTTAAAAACTAATTTTAAAAACTAATTTTAAAAAATAATTGTTTTTAATATCTAGCTTTTTAGAGTACCAGTGTTTTACCTGCTTTCGGTATGATACTTTTACTTGCTTTAATGTAATGCTTTTACCTGCTTCAGTATAACACTTTTACATATTTTTCTTCTTTATGAAGAACAGGAATAATTTTATGTATAAAAATCGTTATTTCCTAACGGAACGAGTTTTATAAACTCTTAAACATATCTTAAATAATAATTAAAAGGGATCCCCATGAATGAGATACGTGAAGTCGACCGGTTTGAGTGTAAAGTTGTAAATGTAATTCAAAACCTTGTGTGGAAAGGTATAACAGTAGAAGAAAATGGTACAAAAGGTAGAGTATACTTCGGAAGAGTGAATGGTGAACTTAATATTAATCATGGAGACAGTCTTTATTTAGGTATCAGGCCTGTCTATGAAGTCGAAGACAAAACCATGCAGGTGACACTTTACGATGCCGAAAATAAAAAACTGGATTGGACTCTCGTCTAAACTATTCTAATTCTGTTGTGGGCAGATTATATCTGCGACAACTTCTTTTCACTAAAACGTCCGGGTGTATATCTTTGGAAATTTTTTAGTCTTTCTCTAAAGGCCATTTAGAGTCTTTTTGGAAGGTACTTTGAATTTTGATCTCAATGCTTTCTAACTAAACAATTATTTTCAACCCATACAAAACAGCGAAGAGCCATTTTGAATATAAGAGTTAAGCCTTATTTCGACCTGTACGGGACTTCAATTTCCATCAGGTCTTCGGCTATAATTACATTTTCAAACACTTTCTTCGAATCGGTCAGAAGAGGTTCAACATCATCAGTATACCGGGAGCTGATATGGGTAAGGACCAAACTCCTGACTTTTGCCTCCTTTGCAAGAGCTGCAACTTCTCCTGCTGTCGAATGTTTTGACTCTTCAGCCCAATCTGCCATATCGTCCGCAAAACTTCCGTCATGTATCAGCACATCTGCATCCCGGCTGGCTTCGAGAACGGGCTTGCAGGGCCTGGTATCTCCACTATATACAACAGTTCGCCCCGGCCGTAAATTCCCCATTACATCCTCAGGTTTTACGGTCTTTCCATTGACTTCTACCTTGTTTCCTTTTTGCAATTTTGCGAAAAGAGGACCTGGAGGAATCCCCAGTTCTATCGCCTTTTCCCTGTTGAAACGCCCTGGGCGAGGGTTTTCTATAAGGGCGTATCCGAGGCTTGAGATGCTGTGTTCGGTTTTTAAAGCCCGGATCACATATTGTTCTCTTTCAACAACATCTCCTGGTTTCAACTGGACGCCCTGGACTTCGTACTTAAGGTTGAAGTAGCCAAGGGCTTTAAAAAGCTCAGTAAATTCCCTGGTTCCCTCAGGGCCGTAAATCAGAAGGGGGTCTTTCCTTCCCATAAAAGACATAGTCTGGATCAGGCCAGGAATTCCCAGAAAATGGTCCGCATGGAAATGACTGACAAAAATAGAGGACAGGTTCATCATCCCTGTCTTTGCCCTCATCATCTGCTGCTGGGTTCCTTCTCCACAGTCGAACAGGATAAGCTCTCCTTCCCTATTAACCATTACTGCCGATGGGTTTCTGTTGCGGGTTGGAAGAGAACCTCCAGTACCAAGAAAAGTTATACGAAGCATGTTGAACTCACTAGTACTCAAATGTTGAATTCACTAGTGCTCAAGAGGTATTTATTAATTACCACCTAATGTATCCGAGAAACCCATCGTGAATTAAAATTGTTTATATTTAATATCCATCTTCAGAAAGATGTTTATGTCTGCATATGTCTCAAACTGCCAATGTCCATATTTTTCCATAGTTGCTGGGAATGCTAAGCTGTACGTCCTTTCCTGCAGAAACCCCTTTTAAATTATCCTGACCATGAAGTTCTTCCCGGTAATTACCATTAGATGGAAACTTGAAATAAACCACCTGATCCTGGGCTCCGAAGTTCAATGCAACCAGGCTGAAAACACCTTTGTAAGTCCGGGAAAACATCATGACATTTCGGGACTGATATAAGGTATAATCATTGTAGAAATAATGCTCTCCTCTGGTAAACTGAGGGTTATTCCTGCGAAGCTTAACCAGTCTCCTGACAAGATTAACTAGGGACCGACCTTCAGACGTATAAAAATATTCCCAGCGCACAGGTCTGTACAAAAGCACTCTTCCCCATCCTTCTTGAGGAAGCCAGTAGTTTTCCCCAAACTCTTGCCCCTGCCATAACATTGGAATGCCCTTTGCTGCAAACATGCCTATCAGATAAGGCTGTACCTTATACCAGAGGGCGCGATAGCCTTCCTTCAAAAGCTCATTATCACTGGCTATTGTTCCAAAATTACAGATAAACCGGGAATAATCGTGATTTTCCAGATACTGAAGAGCGGTTTTTGTAATCTTATCTCCATTGTTCGGAATTTCTCCTTGATAGCCTGAGAGTCCGAAGAGGGAACCAAGCTTGGTCAATTTTTCACAATTTCCATATATCCCTCTGGCCGCATCCAGGGTTTCGTTTTGCCAGGTACAGTTACTATAGGTTTTATTCAGGATTTCAACAGGTTTCTGAAGCTGCTCAGCGCACTGGATTAGGTTTACAAACTCTCCTTCAAAAAATCGCTGCCAGTGATCAGAAGAGCCTTTTTTTGCCTTAACAAGCTGGTATGTATCCCTTACAAGTTTGGCGTAGCCATTTTCCTCATTCTCCAGCCAGTAACCGGGAACGTAGTCGTATCTAAAACCATCTACATGATAACGGTCAAGCCAGTGATTGTTGACTGTTAAAAAGAAATCCCTGGTAAATTTCTGATTAAAGTCTGTACTTATTCCAAAAGCGTTTTCAGCAAAAGGGCCCATGAAGGGATTTTCATTCTGAGGGTATCCAAGTTGGTTGTAAACATAGTAATACGGAAAAAGATGGCTTGTATGTGCGTAAACCGAATCTACTATGACCGCGATGCCTTTCTGGTGAGCCTTATCGATCAATTCTTGCATATCTTTTCGATTTCCGAAACGTTCGTCCACCCCGAAATACCCAATCGGTGCAAATCCCCAGTCTATCCTTTTCTCAACGTTTGAAAGAGGCATCAGTTCTATACAATTAATTCCGAGGTCTGCGAGGTAATCCAGATGGTCAATCGTCCCTTTTATATCATCCCCAAACTCGTTGATCATGAGTTCGTAAAGGACAATGTCATTTATGAAAGGGGTTTTCCATTCCAGTTCATTTTTGTCCCACGTATAGTGTTCGTACCCGAGAGTGAAAGCAGATAATTTCCCAACCCCGAATTCCCTGGCAAAGGGATCGATAATCCAGTCAATAAATTCTGGATTTTTTGGAGTTTTAAGGCAATATCGATAGACATATTTTCCGGGGGTTCCCCACGCAGAAAATGGCTTTAGCTTATCTTTAGCTTCAATATTTATCGCTGCAGACCAGTAGTCCCCGTAATCTGGGTCTATTGAATGTTCCATTTCAAAGTCCATTGGAGGTATATCCTGAAGGAACTGGTCCTTTTCATGAATAACCCTCACAAAGAGTTCATATTCTCCCTCTTCCGAAATGCCTGGTAAAAAAATCCCAAAATTTATTTTCCCAAAAGTTTGTTCATCTTTCCGTGCCCCAAGCTTATGGAGCGGCAGAAGTTCAGGTTCATTTGGCAAGTTTTCCACTCCTTGATTATTTTAGAAACTATGGCTTATATTTTAGAATTAAAGTGTACATTTGAGTTCATATACAAAGTTCATATACCGAGTTCATATACCGAGTTCATATACCGAGTTCATATACCGAGTTCATATACCGAGTTCATATACAAAGTTCATATACAAAGTTCATATACCGACTTCATATACATTAGAACATAATATATAAAAAAATGATTAAAGTCATATAATAAAGGTCACATAATAAATATATAAATATACAATTAAGAATAAGACTCCATATAACTTGTGAAACAATATTTCGGAAAAATGCTTCTGATAATGTCCCCAAACTGCAGATTCCAGCAAATGACAACAAAATGGCTGAAAATTTTCAGGTTGTTAGTAAGGATACAGGGATTCTGGATATATTAAGTTTCAAACACAAAGATAAACAGGTACAACAATACAAACAAGTGCGATTCAAGTGCATTATTTCTGGCTTGATTTTCAGGATATTATATATTCTAAAAACTCGTTAACCTTCTCCAGATTATACATTTCTATCCAAAAAACATAAAGGAACCGTCGTCACATGTCAGAAAATTACGGAAAAGTCTATCTTGTGGGTTCTGGTCCAGGCGACCCTGAGCTCCTTACCCTGAAAGCCCGCCGGCTAATTGACAGTGCTGAAGTAATTGTTTTTGACCAGCTTCCTGGAAAAGCTATTCTTGACTCAATGCCGACAAGTGCGGAAAAAATTGATGTTGGGAAATACGCCGGCAACCATACCATGACCCAGGCTGAGATTAATGAAGTGCTTGTGCAGAAAGCAAAAGAAGGAAAGATGGTAGTCAGGCTTAAAGGAGGAGATCCCTATGTCTTCGGAAGAGGCGGAGAAGAAGCCGAAGTGCTTGTAGCCGAAGGAATTGAGTTTGAAGTTGTGCCTGGGATTACTTCTGCGATAGCAGTGCCTGCTTATGCCGGAATTCCTGTAACTCACAGGGAAAGCACCTCTATGGTTACTTTCATCACAGGGCATGAAGATCCTACAAAAGAAGAAAGCGGACTTGACTGGGAAACCCTGGCAAAATTCGGCGGAACAATTGTAATCCTTATGGGTGTGAAGATGCTCGGCCGGAATGCAGAAGAACTCATGAAGCACGGCAAAGCCCCGGATACTCCTGTTGCAGTCATTGAGAGAGGAACCAGGGCCGACCAGAGAGTAACTCTAGGGACCCTTGCAAACATCGCCAGCCTGGCAGAAGAAAGGAAAGTAAAGGCTCCAGCTATTACGGTTGTAGGGGATGTTGTACGCCTGCACGATATTCTCGGGGAACAGCGGACAGGAGCTGACTTTTAACCCGGCGCGGAAATAACGGGATATAACAGGAGAGAGGAATATGGCAGAAGAAAAAAGACCTGTTCTCGCAATTATGAGGCCGGAAAGCTACAGGGAAAAATCAGAGGCGCTTGCGCAAGATTACGGTTTTGAGCCCTTATATGCCTCCATGATCCAGCTTGAAGGCATAAAAGATGAAGGGTTTGAGCCCTTTATCCAGAGAGTCCTTGAGGGATCTTCGGATTATGTAGTCTTTACCAGTGCAAACGGAATAAGTTTTACTCTAGACAAGCTTTCTGAAACTGAAAAGAAAGATTTCATTACAGCGCTTAAAAAAATCAAGGTAATTGCCATCGGGCCTAATACGGAAAAAGAACTCATAAAAATAGGAATTGACAACTCTTTTTTGCCGGGAGATTACAGTTCCAAAGGAATTGTAGAAGCTCTCTGCCCCGAGGTCGCAGGAAATACGGTGGACCTTGCCAGGAGCTCTTTTGGGGCTAAAGTCTTAATAGAAGGGCTTGAAAAGTGCGGAGCTACGGTTTATGAGACCCACGTATACACTCTCAGTATTCCTGAAGGAGCGATCCAGAGAGAGTTGATAGAGCGCACGCTCGCAGGGGAAGTGGATGCTTTTGCTTTTACAAGTTCGATGATGGTTAAAGGCTTTATGAAGCATGCTAAAGAGCTGGGAGCAGAGGAAACCATAAAAGAATCTCTCAGCAGGGCCGTGGTAGGAGCTATAGGAACGCCTACAGGAAATACCCTGAAAAAATATGGTGTCAATGCGGATGTGATCCCTGAAGAGTTTACCTTCGAAGCCCTGATAAAGGCTATGAAAAAAGAGCTCTGAAAAGTCAGCTTAAAAGTAACTGAATAACTGCCCTAAAAGTATGACTCAAATCGTTTTGAGAACCACGTTATATGGGAATGAGTTCATAAAACCGTGCTCTTCTCATAAAACCGTGCTCTTCTCATAAAACCGTGCTCTTCTCATAAAACCGTGCTTTTCTCATAAAACCTGTTCGAAATAACAACACTTAAAAGCCCATGAGGTCTTTTGTCGTACCAATGTACGAATTTCTGGAATGGTTCAAATAAACCTTTGATATATGTCAAATTTGCTTCTCATAATCCATGAGTCCCTTTTTTGCAGGTCAGGTGACGGGTATATCTCCACGTTTGTCATCATTAAGCACACCGAATGTGAATTCTTTACTTCTCATATTAAATATTATATTTAATATTATATTTAAGAGACAGTCTAAGTTAAAAAACAGTCTAAAGGAATTCCTTCATAATAATGCTCTCAATCCGTGTACTTTAAGTTGCAATCGACCCTGCATCTTTCCTTTAAGTAATTCTGAAATCCGTTATGAAAGGGATGAAAAATAGTCATAGATGAATTAAAACAAATCTAAAATTATGGGTAAAGTATATAACTTTAGAAAATTATTCACTTTAAGAACAAAATATAATTAAAATGTAATATACGGGAGGAAAAGCTAACGGAACAGATGCCAGTAAGATGTGGAGAATGCGAAATGTACAGCAGATCCTATGGATTTTGCATGAGGATAATGGAATATGTTTCTCCAAAAGAAACTGATTTCAGATGCCTGAAACGTAAAACTGTCCCGGGACAGGGTGGTTTTTAACACTTCAAAATAAGTGTTTTTGAGCTCTTTATCTCAGGACTTACGCACTTGAAGAACAAAATCAATTACGTCAAAGAATGTGGATTAAATTCATGTAATTCATGTTTTAAACAGTACCGGTCTGATGCTGTTGATTTTTTAGTTCAACTGCGTAAGTCCGACCTCTTTTTTAAACCTCGACTTTCTTTTATATACCCTCTTTCAAAATATGCTCTTTTTTCAAACCTTCCTGCGGAACACACACGCCTTTGACTACTCTGAGGAAAAAAACTCTGCTTTTCCAGAATCGTTGCTAATACCTGGAAAAAAGAGATTTTCAAAGCCATTACTGCATCAATCGTTATCTGCGATGGCATCTCGTAACGAAAACCTTGTCAAACTGCACTGTCATTCCGTAACGAAGATCTTGTCAAACTGCGCTGTCATTCACAAGCCTGCTGGTTGAAGCGATAGCAATCAAAATCATGGATATTATTGCGAGATGAGAAACTCCATTCGTCGGGACTTCCGGCCCTTCTATCCCGAAAGAAAACTCAAGTCTTTGCGATGATCGACCACGATACCGACGTTTTTAATTATGCCTTTTCAACAACAGTATACCGTTCATGAGATGAAACCATGACCGATCAAATTAACCGGCGAAAAGGAAAGCGGATTGAATATTTTGGCGACAGCAGGATGGTAACAACTCCTGATAACCTGACAATGCAGGCCTCCCGGATGGATTGACCACTTTGAAATAGATGGAAAGCAGGGTATGATACTTATAGGGTCGAAGAAACAGTCAGATATATCAAATATATATCAAATTCGAAGAGGTTTTATGTCATCGGCAAATAGATAATTTTACAAATCGAAAATATGTAATTGAGAATATTTTTCTCGGTTGACTTCCGGATATTCGGGTTTTCTGGTCATATCCTCAAGTCCGGGCATTCGGACCTTAGCTTTATAATCGTTAATGTCATATACTCACCCTGTCTCTACAAATACAAAACAATCAGAAAGCTAAGTTAAAATAGACAACAATCTCGAATTGTTTACTTATTTCTGTAAAACAATCTCAATTTTGACGGATCGACATGATAGGCATTTCAAAACTTTACTGTGGAACCGTGGAACCCTCAGATGCCCTCCGCTATGGAAGGGAATCAAAAAAGCTTCCCTCTCACTTGCTGCAGTTTTCAAAGGATAAAAAGCCAGTTGTAGTCTGGAACATGACCCGCCGCTGCAACCTGAAATGTGTCCATTGTTATGCCCAGGCAAAGGACATAGAATTTGAAAATGAGCTTTCAACTGAAGAAGGCAAAGCTCTTATCGATGACCTTGCGAGTTTCGGAAGCCCGGTAATGCTTTTTTCCGGAGGGGAACCAACCATGAGAAAAGACCTGCCTGAACTTGCAGCCTACGCGCGTGAAAAAGGGATGAGGGCTGTAATCTCTACAAACGGGACGCTCATAGACCGGGATCTGGCAAAAAAGCTAAAGGACGTCGGTCTCTCTTACGTAGGAGTTTCTCTTGATGGGATCAGAGAAACGAATGACAAATTCAGGGGCATGAAAGGGGCGTTCGATGCAGCTCTAAGAGGGCTTCACAATTGCCAGGAAGAAGGCATAAAGGTTGGCCTGCGTTTTACCATCAACAAGCAAAATGTAAGGGATATTCCTGCAATCTTTGACCTACTTGAAAAAGAAAAAATTCCAAGAATATGTTTCTATCATCTGGTTTATGCAGGTCGGGGTTCAAAAATGGTAAATGAAGACCTTTCCCTTGAGGAATCCAGGCAGGCTGTAGACCTGATACTCGAGAGGACAAGAAAACTTCACGAAAAAGGTTTTCCTGCCGAAGTCCTGACAGTGGATAACCATTGTGACGGCCCCTACCTGTACATGAAGCTCCTCAAAGAAAATCCTGAAAGGGCTGCCAAGGTATTTGAACTTCTTTCCATGAACCAGGGAAATTCTTCAGGGATAGGTATAGGCTGCGTATCCTGGGACGGGGCGGTACATGCCGACCAGTTCTGGAGGCACTATTCCTTTGGAAATGTGCGGGAACGCCCATTCAGTGAAATCTGGACTGACCTGAGCGATGAAATCATGGCAGGGCTTAAAAACCGAAAACCCCTGATAAAAGTTCATGGAGACCGTTGTGCCAGGTGCAAATGGCTCGATGTTTGCAATGGGAATTTCAGGGTACGGGCCGAAGCTGTATACGGAAATGTATGGGCAGATGACCCTGCATGTTATCTTACAAAAGAAGAAATTGGATACTACGAAGCCTGAAATTTCAGGCTTTATTTTATTCCGGTTTATCCAATTTCTATTATTTCTTAACTTTCCAAACAACGATTTTTTAAATTTTCTTCTGTAAGCCTGTTATCACTGGCTTTTTTCCTTCGAGTTATAACTTTATGATTGTTTATTTGTGGATGGCGTTTTATCCCATATATAAACATATGATATTCATATATATAATTCAAATCAGATACAAACGGATCATCAAATGCACAACAATTGCACAATAATTAAAAAACAGATGGAGTCTCCCTGCCCCGGAAAGCTCACGCTACTGTCCAGGATCAGGGAACCTATTAAGGCTCCTTAAAAATTGAAGGTTTAAGCTGGAATCTGGATGATAAAGGATATTCTCAAAGATTTGAGACTATTCATATGGCTTTATCTGCACTCAAGAATCTAGTGAAAATTTCTGGGCTGATACTTATTCAGGCAGAAGCTTCCTTGG
Organism: Methanosarcina sp. Kolksee; assembly: GCF_000969945.1. Lineage (NCBI taxonomy): Archaea > Methanobacteriati > Methanobacteriota > Methanomicrobia > Methanosarcinales > Methanosarcinaceae > Methanosarcina > Methanosarcina sp. Kolksee. The sequence continues at coordinate 3,443,918 of NZ_CP009524.1, read as the reverse complement.
TCAGGATATATGCAACCATCTCAGGATTTAGTTTGCTTTCCCTTGCGACCTTTTCTTCGATTCTTTCAGCAGGTGTTCCCTCCGATTTTAGCTCCCTTATTTTGTCAATGACTGAAGAAGGAATACTGTAGTATTCGTTAATATCCTTTCTGTGACCCCAGACATCGCCTTCGATAAGCTGGATCCTCTGCATCTCAAGGAACATTTCTATAGATTTCGAAACCGTGCGCCTATAAGATTTGGGCAACTGAATTACCTCAATTTTCGGACAGGTTTCAACGAGTGCAAAAATGTCTTTGTTCGAAGGTCTGAAGGCCAGATGAACAACACGCTCATTAGGATTGAGAGTGAATATTTCCTCTCTGGAACTAACTACTCTAATCTTCATGTATGTAATTCCCCCACTATAAAGTTCTTATTTTTTTACCTCAATATAAACTACTTATACTTATTATAAATATTTATCTGCCCGCGCTTTTATTTTTTACGCAGTCATTAAGTCTCCAATATCCGTTTCGGTCATCATAAAGGCCGGTAAAAGCCTGGAAAGAATAAGACCTGCAAAAATAATCATAACTCAGAAATTTTAGTTCTAGCGAGAACTTTCTCAGCAAGGAACTAATAGAAAAAAACAAGAAACTGTCTCTGAACGTGTCCCTGGACGCGCTCCTTTAAGCACTCTTAAATGTACTCCTGAAAGACTCCAAACACAGAGATACTATACTCATAAAATTTGAGAAATATTATGGCAATACAACATTGTGCGTATGACCATATAGTACTGCAAAACCCTGAACGAAAAAGCCAGCCTGCTATCATATAATCCTGATGTCAGATCATCTGATAGCTTTGTACTTAAGAGGAATAAAAAGATAAAATCCAGAAATTAAAAACAAAAAACAGGAAATAATTTTAGGAGAAAGATATTCTTTGAGAAATACAATTGTCCCCAAAGGGAATAATAAGGACTGAGGTTACCTACTACCGGAAAAAGCAAGGTATCAGCCTACTGCGTATATATTTTTCCGATTAACTATTAACACAAACTTTACGATAAACTTTTAGTTTCTGGCTTCTTTTAACTAAAAAATAATTAGTAGATTCGGCATTTGGTCAGTTGAATGTGTTATCACTTTAGAATCCTGAGCTAATAATATGGTTTTCTGATTCTGTTTTCAAATCAGATTGGGTTTCTATTCCTTACAGGCTTCTTTAGCTTCTGAGAGACATATATTGGGAATTGAGGCTAGAGATATAGCATTAGAGCCTGTCGTTGAAGTGGGGTAGTATAACGTGCTGTATATGTCAGGCACTATTTACTCTGGAAAGACCAGCTGTTCAGAGATACTGCAAGCCAGGATTATTTAGAAAAGACTGCAGGCAGAGTCTCTCTTAGAGTAAATAAAAACTCTGAGATCCCACTGTCCGCAGTTTAAGAAGTCAAGTTTCAACCTGAAACAAATTGCTTTTGAAGTTTAAATTGTGCTAAATTATAATTCAGGCGAACGGGTGTTTTGCTGAATCTTTTTTAGCAAGCGCTTCTTCGACAGTAGGACTGCCTTCCATAGCTCTTGCTATTGCAAGCTTTGTCGCTTCATAATTAAATTCGTAAACTTTGTCCTTATCTTTCGCATCCCATTCAATAAATACGGAAACGATAATAAAAGTGTCATCCGCCTGTTCTTCAGGAAGCACTCCATCAGCTACAGAATCCATAACTGCCTTTGCGACTGCAGCCTGAGCCGGTCCGAACATAAGAGCAGCTTGCGATACGTTTTTTATCGTTACCTTATTTACAAGCAAGGTTACAGGTTTGGGCTGGAGATTTGGTTCCAGGACTGCAAGAAGTGGGGTATGACCCTGTCTGGGCATTGCAAGCGAATTCATAAACGCTGCTTCAACTGGGCCTCCTCTAGGCCCGATAACCAGGTCTATGTGTGCAACTTCCGGACCGGAGCCTATGAGAGCTTCTCCTACCATACTTTTTAGGATATTTTTGACCAGATTTAACACCTCAGCATATTTTACAACCAAAGACTTAATACCCAAAATCGCCAGAGAGAAGAGAATCAATTTTCATATCATCAATGGGATATGATGGCGAATTAGTTATTAAGCATGATTACTCCTTAGGGAGAATGATTAACCCTGTTAATACTTATACACATACATAAATAATTTGCCAATTCTGGATTAAATAGGGAAACGAAAACAGGAGTTTGAAATCCAGGCGCAAAAGGGAATAAGTAAATTATACAGAAAAACAGAAATGTTCAAATAAAGCTTCAAAAGGCAAAACTATGCCGATACAGCTTCAATGTAATGACTGGAAACTTAAAGTCTCGGTTCAAAAAGAAATACCTGAAAGGATGTCAAGTCTTTTGTTCCAGTGGTCCAGCCCTCTTTTTGCTGCATACCAATCGAAAAAACTGCTTTCTTTGTTTCGATTTGGAGTTTCGAGTTTTGCCTGGAGTTCAGCGGAACTGAACCCGAATTTTGTTTCAAAATCCCTGCAGATTGCAGAATAACTTTTGATCTTATATCTGGCGACGTGCTTTTCATGTTCAAGAGCCGAGCGAATAGCCTCAGTCACTTCCTGAGGCGAGAAATTAGTTTCGATATTAAGCGTGAAACTCATAGTTATCCCCCACTAATATTAGCCTCTTATTCCATTAAACAGTTATTGAAGGTAAATGGTTAGACACACTTGATACCTGAAAACCTATGTATTTTAAGCTTTTCGAACAACCTGAAAACCTTTATATTCCGAGCTTTATATATTTTGAGCTTTACATATTTTGAGCTTTTAGAACTTTTACATAAGGGTCTAACTGCTATATGCTCACTACTCACGATTATCTACATTTAACTCATCTACATTTAACTCGAGATGAAGTAAAATCTAAAGAATTATTGCATTCGTTTTGACTGAAACCGGAACGGCTTCCTTTTGTAAATATGAAAATAGATCGGTACCCCATTTGAGAGCTTGAGGCTCGGAGCTGAACAGGCTTTCATGCTCAAAAAACTTTACTTGAGGAAGAATGGTGAGCAGGAAGAACCTATCTGTAACTGTAACTCCTGCGAGTTTAGAGTTTTTCGGAAAAAGAGACAAACTGACATGTTCAAACTGAACCAGAGTTTGGAAACTTTCGCTGTAATCAGCTTTAAACCTCTTTAACACAGGCTCGGTCAGGATTAAAGAAATTTGAGTTTCTTTTTTTGCGATTTCCAGGTAGAGAGAAACAAGTGAGGGATGAAAATAGGAATTGAAGCTGATAACCTGCCTTGAAAGAAGGAGATTTTCCACAAACTTGGGGTCCAGTTCGAACATATGGCTCAGATCCGGACGGATAATTTTGCAGCTTTTTAACTCCAGGATTCTACTTCGTAAAAAAAAGGGGATTCCATCGAAACTCCGTCGTGACCAGTAATCAAAATTATCTTCGAACACTTCCAGAGTACCCAGAAGAGGCAACATCTTATCTACAATCGCTTTTCCCATAATGGAAAGCTCATAAGTGTGATCCTTCTGTATAATTATTTCTCTGTCCTTAAGTCTTTTAAGCTGGGGGAGGATAGAGACAGAATCTACCGATAGGTGTTCCTGAATTTCATCTATGGATCTGGGCTCATCTTTAAGGTAAATCAGGAGGGTTCTGCGTCTCTCCGACCGAAAGACCAGTTCCATTAACCCGATTTTTGAGCCCATCCAGATCACCATTAAAAAAGCTTATCATGAAAATATAGTACGACAGTTATAAATACATTTCCATTTATTTTATACACTTAAAGATGAGTACCAGATTCAAAAATACCTTATATCAAAATTTAGGGGTTATATCAACCTCAGAATTATATAAGAACATTTTAAATTTAAACATTAAGTAATAAATGAGAACGAACTCAAACAGTTTATCAAAAGAATAGTTTTTCAAAAGAATAGTTTTTCAAAAGAATAGTTCTCAAAAGAATAGTTCTCAAAAGAATAGTTTCTCAAAAGAATAGTTTCTCAAAAGAATAGTTTCTCAAAGAATAGTTCTCAAAGAGTTGTAGATTAACTTTTTAAAAGTTATCAATTCATTTTTTAAAATTGTATATCCTTCTCAAATTGTATGGGTAAAAGTAAATTTCATGTCTTTGCTGAAAATTTAATAATCTAATCAAATCTGAAAAACAATGTCAAGCAATGCATTCCACTTTACAACTATATGATAAAGTTGTTGTGCATTTCTCAGGTTGGAATATTCTACATTGAATTTGAAAAGGATACAAAATTGAAATTGTCGATTAATTTTATAGAAGCTTTTGAATATTCTTGCTTTTGATAAGTTTGTTGATAAGCTTTTAGAGCAGTTACATTCTGATGCCTTTAAGGAGAGCCAGCTTTTTCTTCCAGTGATCAAGCCCTCGCTTTGCAGCATACCACTCAAGATATTTATCCTCAGCGATAAGTTCTCCGGCTTCGAATTTTTGTATGAATTCGGTAGAGATCAGGTCGTAACGATCTTCGAATTCATCGCAGATCATAGCGTAGCGATCTATTTTGTATTTTGCAAGATGTTTCTCATGTTCCAGAGCCGAGCGAATAATCTCGCTTGCTTCCTGAAGCGAGTAATCGGTATCAATCTGCAAAGTCAACTCCATGTTTATCCCATTGAAAGTTATTGCTGGTACTAAAAAATAATCCTATATTTCTTTTTCTATTTTATCAGTCAAGCTTATTAGTCAAGTTTATTAGTCAAGCCATTTCTTCTGGCCTGAAAAATTCAATTAATTCCTTTTTTCGTGCCTGAGGCTTATTTGTACCCTACGTTTTCACAATTAATAACCTTTTACCTCTTTTGAGCAGAAAATATAACTAAAAACTTTATATTATCTACATTTAAAAATCATGATCTATTTAAAGTGAAATACCTGAAACGGAAAACAATAAAGCATCAAATAATTGTAATAGATGAAAGGTAAAAGACAAAGAACAAAAAATAGGAAAAAGAAAAAGGAAAAAGGAAAAAGGAAAAATTCAGAACAGATAGTTACTATAGAATGTGGTTTTTAGATCAAAGCCACACAGTCATCAGTTCTCGGCTAGGCTGGGAATTTTCCCGGAATTCTCCAGATTCCTGTAAACGAATGCTGAAGAGTAAGCAAGCAGCATGAATGTAAAACCACCGAGGAAATCCGTCTCGATAAATTTTAAAATCATGCCTACGAAGAACGTAAGCTGTATAGCACACAGAACCACTCCGGTTACTGTGAACATTTTTTGACGACTGCTACTATCACTACTGTCTGGATCATCTGATTCTTCTGACATTTTATTTCAAGCCTCGCAAATAAAGGTACTAAGTGTGCTCTTTATTTAGCTCGTTTTTGTTTTGTCTTAACTTGTTTTTGTGTTTTAGTCAATCAGACCTTATTGTCGGCAGTTTTCAACTAGCTCAAAAATCAAAGAGGGTTCTCCGCAAAAGCATATAGATTAGCTCTTATAGAGTTCTTAAAATGAGACGAAAAAGCTGAAAACTTCAATGGATGCATCTGAAGGTTCAGTTCTACATTGATCCTCTGGTGCAACATTATCTGAAAAAACACGCTCCAAATTAGAGACTTTTATACAATATTCCCATTTATTGGGGATAGTATATATAACTTGCGAAGGAGATCGGATATTTCTGAGCTTGATACTGATTTATAGGTGACAGTTTTTAGGTTATATGTTAATCGTTGAGATAATTTTTAGCTTTTTACTCCAGATATCAAGTCCCCTTTTTGCTGCATACCAGTCGAAGAAGTCATCGTCGTCTCCGAGTTCTCCGGAATCGAATTTTTCCATAAAAGTATCTGAGTCCATTTCATATTTTTTTTCAAGATTCTCACAAATATCCGAATACTTTTTTATCTTGTATTTAGCCACACGCTCATTCTGTTCCAGAGCTGCACGGATGACCTCACTTACCTCCTGAGGTGTGAAATCACCTTTTATACCCACAGTGAGAGTCATTTTCCTGTCACCAGATAGAAATTGTGCTTCATTTTATAATAAGATAGTTCACAGGAGCTTTGCTGCATATCAGAAAGTCATTATCGCATCCAGCTTCCTCTAAATCTGATTTTTACATAAACAGGTATGAGACCAGAATTTAGCGACGAAATAGATTAGTGTCAATAGCATCAATAAAGAAGTAAAACGAACTTTCACTTTGAAATAAAGGAAGAGAATTTTTGGGAGGAGGGTTATGAAGAAAGTTTTAAAAGCCATAGCAATGCTCTTCGTCGTCGTTGCTATTGTCTTTGCAGCCGGCTGTGCGGGAAAGACAGGAAACATGGGAAATGAAGATCAGGAGAATGAAACTCAGGGAAATAACGACCAGCTCCAGCCTGTGAATCCTGAAATATCAGCAAACGTGACTAACAACACGACTGAAGCTAACGAAACAATAGAGAAAGGCCAGGTAGTAACCAAAGCTGACAGCGGAAAAACCATAAGCCTCAAAAAAGGAGAGAATTTTACTATTAGCCTTAGAGAAGACCCATCAGCAGGTTATTTATGGAAACTTAACCTGAGCAGTGGGCTCAGTATTCTCGACGACGAATATATCGAAGGTCTAAACCCTGAACACCTTGAAGGTGTCCCTGGAACTCATTTATGGGTAATTGAAGCCACAGCTCCGGGCAGCCAGAAGGTAAATGGCATATATAAGAGGACCTGGGAGAACATAACCGGCACGGAGGAGAAATTTACATTAAATGTTGAGGTTGAGTGAGAAGAGTTTTTCAGGTTACATTTTCTTTTTTCATTCTTTATGTAATAAGAGAGTCCCCGTAAATCTAAATATAAATGAAGTTCGTGGTGTTGGAAACGCTTCAGGCGACGGGAGATTTTTAATATGTTTTTTCCGTGATGGTTAACTATCTCACGCAAGTGAAGAAACTTGAAATTTTCAAGTGATTTATGATTGACCTTTCTCATTTTTAGGAGGTTTCTTTGTTATTATGGCTACTATGATACCTCCAATTATTGTAGAAATCAATGGGTTTTCAGATATTAGGGTAAGAATGCCTTTAACTGCTGAGTTTTGCTCTGTACTAGACTTTTCGTCGGAACTAGTCAACTGTTCAGAACTAGACTGATCTTCAGAACTAGATTTCACCATCCCGATATTAGTTTGTTCTTTAACCGTTAGTATGAAAGGAGACGATGTGCTGGATTTGAAATTACTATCGCCGCTATATTCTGCTGTGATCGAATGCAAGCCAACTGAAAGTGATGAAGTAGCCAAAATTGCCTGCCCAGAAGTTAAATCTGCAGTTCCTATAGCTGTGTTTCCATCCATGAAAGTAACTGTACCTGAAGGCTCTTCGGTTTCTTGAGAAGGAGTATCGACTTCAGCAGTAAGCGTTACCGGTTGTCCTGATGTAGTAAGATTGGTCGAAGAAGTTAATGTGGTAGCGGTTAAAACTTTATCTTTTACGGTACTATCAGATTGAGGGTTTGGTGATTCTAGAGTTTTGGAGCTATTTGGGTCTACGTTTTCAGAATTTTCGATTGTTTCGTCTAGTCTAGTCTGAACATCATCAATTTTGAACCCATCGTCAAAACCCTCCTCATTAGTTACAAGTGTAACTTTTATTGTGTCTTCGGGGTACCAACTTGTCCAAATGTCTTTTGCATTCGATGTAGCCAGTGGAACCATTGAAGGACCTCCTACAATACCTTCATAAATCGCAAGTACATTATCATATTTATCTGATATAATTATTCTATCCCAATTATAATAATTAGGGTCGTCACTAGGGGCAAGTCGAATATATTCAAAATGAAGTTTCATCTCATCGACCCCAGATCTGTTTATTATCCATGTTTTTTTTTCATTATTAGAATAAGGATGATCAGATTCGATAGGTAAATCTCCAGACGATAAAGCGGGCAAACATCCATTAATAATTATTAAGAGGAAACATAAAATAACCATTATAATTGATATTCTAGACATCTCTCCACCTTTTAAGTCTCTATAAATGGAATTGTTTTACAGAATAAATAACGCGAAGAATAAACTATACAAAAACCAAATTTATAAATATTTAACTAGTTTGTAACTTTAATATCAATGATTTTTCGTTTAAAATGGTTTAAGTAAAAAAATTTTAAATCAGTGTTTTGGTGACGAAAAATCTGAAAATTATCAACTGATAAGTTTATATTACTTAATTGGGTTTAATGCCTCCTTATAATGAAAATTCAATAAAAGTATTAAATAATGCATATAAAAGTCTTTTTAAATATAGCCGTCTGTTATAATATGATTAGTATATTTGTGGATTTGTCTTTTAGTTGTGGCAGGCCTCTCCGAATTCAATCGAAATAGCCTAAGTTGATATAAGGAGAAAGCCAAAATTTTAATATGTACTAAATTTGAAAGGGTGAAGACTTTCAAGTGTTAGGAAAGTTCAAGAGTAAATTTATGCTACTCGATAAAATTTCAAAAATCACTTAAAATTTTATATAAAAAGTACAGTGTTAAAAAGGATAAATGGAGCTTTAAGATTATTATAGTAAAAACATATTCTCTTCTTCAAAACTACACCTTTAAATCACATCCCTTCCTTTTCTATCCCACAATATTACTCTTATAACTTTTATTCGGTGACTCTTTTATGAAGAATAGGCTTTACAAATATTATCCTGAAGATTTCGGGGAACTTACTGTTGACGTTTTGCATATGAATTTGGCGTTTGATGTTTATGATGACAAGACGAATGTGAAATCCTTACTCAGGGTAAGGACAAAGGATGCCCCTATTGAGAAGCTGGAATTAAACTGCAGGGACCTTGAGATCAGGGCTGTAAGCTGCATACAGTACGAGGTTTCTTACAGATACCGGAAGGATGACGCGATTCTTGAGATTAACTTCATGGAAGAGATTCCACCGCATACCGAGGTTGCGGTTGTTACGGATACGGTTTGCAGGCCGACTAAAAATATCCTTGAAGGGCTTTACTATGACGAAACGCCGGCAGGAGCTCCACCTCAGCAGATCACACAGTGCCAGCAGTGGGGGTTCCAGAGAATTGTGCCGTGCATTGACGACATGGCCGCAAAATGCACTTACAAAACTGCCATAATTGCGGATTCGCGGTACACTAACCTCATAACGAATGGGGATGTCGTGGTTGAGAGGCATACCATAAAGCCGGGGCGAGACAAAATCGTATACGATAACTCGGTCACGCCAATGGCGACCTATCTCTTTTTCCTGGGGGTTGGGACCTATGCGACCTTTAAAAGGGAGTTTGAGTATCCTGACGGAGGCACTTTCATGCTTGAACTGCTTGTGCCGCCAGCCTCAGATGCAGCCGCAGCCGAAAAAGCGCTTGATATCCTGCACGATGCGGTTATGTGGGTTTACCTTTTCACAGGGCCTGAGCAGTTCGATGAGGAGAAGCTGCCTGTCAGGATGGAGCTCTGGGACCTTGTCCGCATGCGAGAGAAGATAAAACATGAGGTAAAGCCCGAATCCACGCTGGAAGAAGACCTTACTAAAATCAGGGAAAGACTTGCCGAGCTTAACAGGACCATCAGTCCAGGATACAGGTATACAGGCACCGTCTACCGGGAAATCGGCATGCAGAACTCGGATTTCGGAGGCATGGAAAACGTCGGGAATACCACGATTACTACAAACCGCATAATGCCTTTCCCGCAGATAACGGACCCGGCTTTTGAATATATGACCCGGGTAAAGGCGCACGAATATCACCATAACCAGAACGGGTCCGAAGTCACAGGAAGAAGCCCGTTTGAGATCTGGCTGAACGAAGCAGTGACCGTGCATGTGGAAGAACAGCATCATGCCTTTCTCTTTGGTGAGGACTACAACAGGCTCGGCAGAGTGCTTGAGCTGCTTGCGCCGGCGTCGGGGACCTTTGCACTGGATGCGGGTGCAGCTTCCATGCCGATCATTCCTGACGGCTTCAATGACCCAAATGACCTGATTACCTCAGTCACCTATGTGAAAGCCCCGGAATACGTGCGCATGGTCGAGGCCCTTATAGGAAAGGATACTTTTGTCAGGGGCCTGGACAGGTACTTCAAAAAGTTCAAACATTCCAACGCAGCCACTCAGGACTGGATTGAAGCCATGGAAGAAGAAAGCGGGCAGCCCTTAAAAGATATGGCTGAAACCTGGCTGAGACAGACTAAATTCCCTGTAGTCGAGGTTTCAGCCGAATATGACGGAGCTTCCAGAAAATTCACATTTTTCCTCAAACAAAAAGTCCCAGAAGGTGGAAAACCCTGGGAATTCCCTTTCAGGGCAGCTCTTGTTGACGAAAATGGAAATGAACTTGCCGAGATCCTGGAAAGGATAAGCGGGGAAACCGCTGAGATTGTGATTGAAAATGTGGATATGCCAGCCTTCCTATCACTTAATAGGGGCTATTCATTCTATGGGAAACTTGTATACAAAGCAAGCCACGAAGAGCTCATGATGCAGGTAAGGAAAGACAGAGATACCATAGGCAGGTTTACGGCTTTCTATACTCTTGTTGACAGGGAAAAACTAAAGCTCCTCAAAAATCCTGAATCAAAGCCCTCTGAAGACTTTATCGAGCTTTACTACAGGCTTCTGAATGACCGGCAGCTTCTTGAAAAGGCGGGAGGTCAGTTCCTGACTATTTTTGAGTCTGTTGAGGATGAAGAGTTTGCCCACAGGTACCAGGAGCTTTATGAAGTTAGACAGAAACTCCTGAAAGCTGTTGCCCGGAAATATGTAAACTCCGTAATTTCCGCCTATCGCTTCTTTGAAGAATCATCGGTCCCCAGAGATTCAACTCTTGAGGAGACGGCAAGAGTAATCAAGAACCGACAGGCCAAAAATGTATGTCTTGGCATCCTTGCAACCCTTGATACTTCTGAGATTCATGCAATGATAAAACAACAGTTTGAGACTGCAACCTGTGCAACTGACCGGTTGAGCGCTTTTGCTGCATACCTGAATAGTTCGGCGCCCGACAAAGTTGAAGTCCTGAGAGCCTTTGAAGCTGAGTCAAAGAAAAACCTCGTTGCCTGGGAAGCTTTCCTTTCTGTAATAGGAAGTAACAGCAGCGTTGATGCAGTGGAACTTGTCAGGGAAATGGAAAGGTCAGAAGCTTTCAGGATCGAGCAGACAAATGACCAGCGCGCCCTTTATGGAAGCTTTGCCCGCAACCGGAAAAAATCACTCCAGACCGAGGAAGGCAGGGCTCTCTTTGCAGAAATCCTGAGAAAGCTCGCCCCTGTGAACGAGTACAGCACGGTTAATATGCTCAATGCCTTTGCAAACATAGACCAGATGGAATCAAAGTATCATGTTCCGCTGGTAAAGATCCTGGCAGACCTTCTCGGAGAACTTAACGCCCAGAAATACCCGAGTGTTTATAACAGGATCAGGAAACTCCTGCTTGGAGCTCCGAATGCTGTTACAGCATACAGTATGGCGCACGGAGAAATTCCGGGACTGAAGCCGGAAAATAAATAAAATTTTTTGGAGAATCAGCTTATTTAGGGAGTAATAAAGGCTAATCCCTACGATTTAAATCGTAGGATACAGCCGTCAACTCTTCCCTATTATCTGTTTGCTGATAGCGTTTTTAAACTTCTCAAGCTATACTCTATTGTCAAGTTTTGTTCTGGAAGCTGCAAATACTACATTCGAAGCTGCAAATACTACATTCTGTATTCAGTTTAGCCCTCATATCTTCCATTAAATACTATCAGGATCTCTTGTTATTGTCCTATCTGGCATGAAAGTGTTTTCAAGTACTTTCATTTCTTTTTGTATGTTATTCAAAGAATATCATGTTCGTTTTTTACTATCAGTACATGCATTTTTCCCTCTGATATTAGTTGTCAGACAATGGTGGAGTATTCTATCAAGTACCGCAGTCACTATTACATGTTCCTTTAATATCTCTCCCCATTCTCCATATGACTTATCCGACGTGAAGATAGTCGAACTCTTTTCATAACGTCTGGAAATCAACTAAAACAAACAGTGTGCTCCTTCTTCATCAAATGGGAAGTAACCCATAAAGACTCAGGGGTTCTAAGCTTCGTCATCTAAATATTAAATCTGTGCTATGCGAAAACTATAAATACTAATCATACTATCTATAGGGTAGTAACTTGGGTACAACACCACCCTTACAGAGCAATTTAACCAGAACTGTAAGTGTTACCCATCAGTTACTCAATAGATATCTGCGAACAGACCGAAGGCGAACCTGTACCGCTTTCAAAAAATGGACTTGTCCCAACCTCCCAAAAAACGTGGGAGTCTTGAACTCTCATTATCGTGCCTGTAAAAAAACGGGTGAGATCAAAACGGACCTCCGCCGTTATTTCTTTCCCGTAACATCCAGGCTGTTCTCTGGAGAGTTGGATAATAACTGTTCTGGACTAGATTTACAGATCAAAACACTATAAAAACAAGTAAAATTAGGAAAAATGAACGAAAAGCAATCCTGAAATCTGGAACGTCTGGACTCTGGACTCTGGAAAGCTTGTAATCAAAGAAACCTGGAATTGACTAAAGAGGAATCTGATATGAAATTTCCAATGAAAAGAACAGACCGTGACATGTATAGCTGGGATCCATTTGATGACATCAGAAAAATGCAGAACTATATGGAACATATGTTCAGGACTTTTCCTGCACTGGAAAGCCGGTTCGGAAACGAAGCTTTCTCTCCGTTAACTGATGTTATGGAAGAAGATGAGAAAGTAGTTGTGACAACCGACCTGCCCGGGGTTGACAGGGAAGATGTTGAACTCAATCTAAAGGATAACGTTCTGGTAATCAGTGCAGGGAAAGGAAACGAAGAAGAAGCTGAAAAAGAAGGTTACCTCAGAAAAGAACGGTCTTTCATGCGCTATTACCGTGAGATTCCTCTCCCCAACGGCGTAACTGAAGAAGGAGCAACTGCACAGCTCAAAAACGGAGTCTTAACTATCACTCTACCGAAAACAAAACCCGTAGCTGGAAAGAGAATCGAGATTGAATAAACCGGCACTCAGAATAAGAATACTCAATACCACATACCACGATACCACAATCCGAATAAACTGGATTTCAACTTGATTCCAGCCTGAAAAACTCTCACTCCATAAATCACCTGCGGACAGGCTCAGGAATTGGACTCTGAAAGCCTGCAGGCTGCCCGCAGTACTCTAAAAGCTGCGTAAGAATTCTAAAATGTTTAAGAAAGCCAGGGAACCGCAAGAGTTCTCATTCACCTGAAATATTTTCCTTAATGACCTCGCCACATGGTTCTTTTTCCTTGAAAATCTGCCCTTCGAAACAGGAGACTTCGGCTCCTTTGAGCCAGGCGTCAGGCAAAAGGCCGGCTTTCAGGCAGGTATGGCTCAGAAATTCAATAGAATCCATATTATACTCAGGGGCGACCTGAGGAAGCAAAAGACCCTGGCAATATCCCTGCTTTACAATAAGCCCATGCCTTCCGATTTCTATGTGCTCGGGAAGCTCTTCTGCAGGGGCATTAATCTTTTCGGGCTGGGTAAGAATTGTTACCTCAACAACTATTTTATCAAGCTCATCTTCTCTCACTGAAGGAAAACGCGGGTCCCGTGTTGCCGCAGAAATTGCAGAATCCATAATCGCATCCTCAAGTCTCGAATCCGGAAACGGATGTCCTATACAGCCCCTCAGAAGTCCGCTTTCAGTAAGTGTGACAAAAACTCCTCTTTTTTCTCCGAAAACCGGAGAAAGCTCAAAACCCAGTTCCTGAGGTTCCGGAAACTTTTCTTCCGATAGGAATAACTCGATCGTTTTCCTTGCAAGTTTGACTGCAGTCCTGCCTTCAACGTCTGTAAGCATATTTGAACCAACACCTCAATTTATTTTGAATTTTTGCCTGTAACTATTAACCAGCATTATATTACTACCGGCATTATCAGTACTATCAGTGAGTGTTACCAGCATTACCAGTACTAACAGTGAGTGTTACCGGCATTACCAGTACTGGCTGTAAATGCCAGATATGCATCTACCTAAGGTTAGTATGATAATATTTACGTGGAAGCTAGTATAACAGTATGTTTATCGGTGCTGGTAAAAGTATATTTCCGGGATTTTACTTTTAAGAAGCCGGAAAATGAAAAGGGTTTTTTAAAAAGAAAAGCCAGGGAGTTTGATAGAAGAGAACTCACAGAAGGAAACTCCCTAATAGAATACTTATTTTCACAGATGTTATAACCTGCAGGAAACAGAACAATTAGATTTTCTTAGCTTCCTCATATATCTTAGCTGCAGCCTTCAGAGCCTCTACACCAGGAAGCTTTACTCCAGAGAGATAATCAATTAGTGCCCCACCACCTGTACTGATGTGAGAGAAACGGTGTGCAAGCCCAAGATGCTCGACTTCTGCCGAAATATGCCCACCGCCAATAATTGAAAACTCGGATTTAATAGCAGCTTTTATAATCTCGTGCGTTCCAAGGGCAAACTCGGCAACTTCGGAAATCCCTGCAGGACCGTTTAAGATAACAGTTTTTGCACTTTCGATTTCACTGGTAAAGTTCACGATGGTTTCAAGCCCAATGTCGTTTATGGGGAGAGAATCAGATTTAAGTTCAGAGACAGGTACTTCAACCCTCTTCTTATTGTCGTTTAAAGCCACGTCCCTGGGAAGGCCAACTTTATCTTTGAATTTTGCAAGTATACCTTTTGCTTTTTCAATCTGGTCTTCATAGCCCTGGGATTTGATGAAGTCCAGATTTACTTTCCCTATATCTATACCAGATGCCGCAAGTGCCACATTTGCGACTACTCCGGTCAGGAGTACACGGTCAGCCCCTCCATTTGCAAGCACATTTTCCGCCACATGGAGCGAATCATCAACTTTTGCTCCTCCTAGCACGAAAATTGTTGGCCGTTCCCCTCCTTTGATCCCTCGGTTCAGAGATGTGAGCTCCTTTTCCATGACCCTCCCGGCTCCGGTAGGGAGAACCTCAGTAAATCCAACTACGGAAAGTTGAGACCTGTGAGATACGGCAAAGGCATCATTAAGGAAGATATCCACAAAAGGTGCCAGTTTTTTAACCGGATAGGTTTTTGCCTGTTCTGCTGGAGTTCTTTCAAGGCTTTCTTCGGAATAGAACCTTACATTTTCGAGCAGGATGACATCTCCATTTTCCATAGAAGCAATTCTGGTCTTTGCGTAAGTTCCGAAGATATCATCTACATAGAGAACCTGCTTTCCCAGATATTTGGACATCAGGTTGGCATGAGGCTTCATTGTAGTAAAGTCTTTTTTCCCGGGCCTGCTCTGGTGTGCAAGCAAAACAACTTTTGCGTCCTCAAGATCCTTCAAGGTGGCAATATGGCTTCGGATCCGCATATCGTCCAGAATATTACCCTGTGGATCCATAGGGGAGTTCAGGTCAACCCTTACAAGAATTGTCTTTCCGTGTGTGTCAAAATCATCGATTGTGAGAAAGTCTCTAGAAGTCATACCTCAGCGCACCTTTGTGAATGAGATTTTTTATATATATAGTGAAGAATAAAATTTAACAGCAAATTTCAGAGAATTTTTTATCATTGAATAGTGGTTATGTTTGTCATGGAATTTTTTCCATAAATAAGTTTGTTTGTATGCAGGTCTCGTGAGATGGATTACGAATTTTATATAAAAGCCAGAATCATAAACTGGCCACAATTCAATAATATATCGGGCTACATAAAAAAATATTAAAGGAGGTACAAGGCGACGACATATGAAAAGGATAACCATAGAGATTTTGAGGACCGAATCAGAACGATGGTGGAAGCCGGATACGAAACTGTTTCAAGGGAGATAATTAAATGCACCCGATGCCCACTCCACAAAAGTGCAATCAAAAGAGTCATAGGAAAAGGTTCCTGTAACCCGAAAGTTTTCTTCATAGGAGAAGCCCCCGGAAAAAACGAAAACGAAACCGGGATTCCATTCTACGGCAGGGCAGGAAAAAAACTGGATAAAATGATCGAGTACATGGGGCTTTCCGAAGAAGACTGGATGGTAACAAATACGGTCAAATGCCACCCCCCTGAAAACCGAAGACCCAGTACAAACGAGATCGAGTGCTGTAAGCCCTTCTTGCTTTCTCAGATAATCCTGCTTAGCCCGAAAATCATAATTCTTCTTGGTAATACAGCCGAGAAGTCCTTTTGCCCCGGAAAAAAACTCGAATGGGGAGTCCCTGTGGAACACGAGGGAAGAACAATCCTGAAACTTTACCATCCCGCAGCCCTGATTTACACCTCTTCAAAAAAAGAGATCCAGCGTGCTTTCATTGACAAAAACCGTGAGCTATGGAGTTGAACATCCCGGATGAAAGTCAAGCCTTTGCAAAAAAAGTAAAAAACTTACCCGCCCGAAAATTGCCAATTAGGAGATCTTTACTTCAAGAATCCTGCAATAAAGCTTTGCTACGTCTGTTTTACCTTCAAAAATCAGAATAACACGGTGTGAAACGGTCTGTGAATCGATATATCGATTCACAAATTATAAATATCGAGATTTTTACTCTATTATTGGGGTTTGTGTGGAGGTCAGGAACAAGAATTTGAATAAAAAATCGACATCTAATGTCGTAAATTTAAGATTTCAATATCCAATTCCGTAGCATTTAAGATTCAAATCTTGTGCCGTAACATCTAATATTCAAATATCTGAATGTCAAAGCATCTATATTCCAAAATGAAATTCTGAACACAGGTGCCTTAACGCCTTACACTAAACTCGCCGATATATGGACGAAATTAGTTGTATTATGTAGTTTGCTAGGGAAAATATTATTTGGGAGGGTATCATGGCCATGGTGAAAATGTCTCCTGATATAGTTTCGTGTTCTGATGACAAAGGAAACCTTGAAATTCAGATCGATCTGCCTGGAGTAAAGAAAGAGAACATCGAATTAAAGATGGTTGAAGAAGGCTTTTTCGTAAGAGCGAAAAGAGAAGAGACCGGAGTCGAGTACGCCGGGACTTATGCATTCTGCTGCGCGGTTGTCCCTCAAAAAGCGGTCGCCAGATATTGTGATGGAAAGCTGTTTGTCATAGTGCCTTACAGAGAGAGTTCAGAGACTGTAGACATTGAAATTCAGTAAGAGACTGTAAACGTTGAAATCCAGTAAGAAACTGTAAACGTTGAAATTCAGTAAATGAGACTGTAGACATTGAAATCCAGTAAAAGAGACTGAAACTTGAAATCCAGTAAAAAAGACTGTAGACATTGAAATTCAGTGAAAAGGCGAAATAACAAAATCGTTATTGATAGAGTATTCGCGCTGCAAATTTAACTTTTAACCTAGATTCGGCAGGTCGACATTTCATTTTCTATAATTTTACTTATGTCGATTTTGAAATGATGATCCCTTGTTGTATGTAGTAATTAGGTTTACATATGATCCAAACATAATATTTCATGCTGAACTTTGATAGAAAAAAGATTTAGTGTTTATATATGTCGTTGGAGTTAAGCCACACGTTAACCAGCTTTAACTCTATTAGATAACTATCAAATGTTGAAAAACGATACAAGAAAAATATTCAAATTCCTTATGTCGACCTGCCGAAAGTAGGTTTTAATCTGGAAAGAATACTGTGGAGGGAGAAAATGCACCCAGTAATCGACTATAAAAAGTGTACCGGAGCTCTTGCCTGCTACGAAGTTTGTCCTGCAGACGTTTTTGATATCGAGGAAATTGATCAAGTAAAAAAGGCAGTTGTAGCCCGCCCGGAAAATTGTATAGAGTGTAATCAGTGCGTGGAAGCCTGCCCGGAAGATGCCATCGAACTTGTTGAAGATTAAATTGAAAAATTCTCCTCGTAATTCTTTGGGACTAAACCTCAGCGGGTTATTTATAAATATGTAAATATTTTAATGCCATGAGGCTCAAGACTGATTGAAAAGCAAGAGAGAAAAATAAAGTCCTCCTTGCTTAGAATTGCCGGGTTAAATCAAGATGTGGCAACATAATCGCGTCATTACTTCATCTTTCTGACAAATGCAACTGCACCCAGTAATGCTACAAGTACCCAAATAGAGCTTAGAAAAGGAATTGATGCTTGAGTAGGGACAGATTCTCTTTTCTGCTTACCCGCTGTCCCTCCGTTTGCTGTCATCCCGGTATCATTTGTCTGGTTCTCGGTTTGCTTTATAGGGTTCAAGAAAGAAGTACCATTTAATCCAATAGTAGAACTGGATTTTATTACCGGACCAATTGCCACAGCAGTAGGGGATCTTCCTACGGGCACCGTAATATTAACGTTGTTTGTGGCTGTGTCAATTACAGAAGTAGTATTGCTCCCATAGTTCATTACATAAACCTTATTTCCATCTGGGGTGACTGCAACTTCGTAAGGATAATTTCCGACACTCACTCTATCTATAACCTCGTTTTTAGTTGTGTCAATAACATCAACAGCGCCTGTATGTGAAGTTGCATCAATATTACTTTTACCTGAATATCTACCAGGTATATCTATTGCTACGTATGCTCTCGTTCCATTCGGGCTGACTGCAATTCCATGTGGCAAGCTTCCAATATTTACTGTCGCTGTAACATTATTTGTTGCCGTGTCAATTACAGAAACAGTACCTTTGTAGTAAGGATAACTATTGGAATTAACCACATACACCTTTGTTCCATCCGGACTGACTGCAATTCCATGCGGATCTTTTTCCACATTTACTGTTGCTGTAACATTATTTGTTGCCGTGTCGATTACAGAAACATTACCCTGGTAGTCAGGGGGAATGCCGGAGTTCACAGCATATACCTTTTTTCCATCCGGGGAGACTGCAATTTTGTAAGGCAAGTTTCCGACTTTTACTGTGGCTGTAACATTGTTTGTTACCGTGTCAATTACAGAGATAGTGTTGCTTGCAGTGTTTGCAACATACGCCTTTGTTCCATCTGGAGTGAATGCAACTCCTAAGGGGTAGCTTCCTACGTATATTGTGTCTATTACCTTATTCTTGGCTGCGTCAATTACAGAGACGTTATTGCTCATGCAGTTTGTCACATATACTCTTGTTCCGTCCGGACTAACTGCAGTCCCTGAGGGCTCGTTTCCCACATTCACCGTAGCTGTAACAGTATCTGTAGCAGTGTCAATTACAGAAACATTGTTACTCTCTAAGTTTGCAATATATGCAAATGGTGATGCACCTGCGATACCCATCAGTATTAAAACCGTAAGTGCCGCTATTCTAAAAGCTTTTAAAATGTTACATCTTCTGCATACTTTGTTAGATATTGCAATAGATGAGAGTGAAAACGAAAAAGTGGAAATCGGTATTACTGATATAACTTTACTTTTCATCTATTTTCCCCGATCAGCATTTGTCTAATGACAGTGACGTGTTTTGGCATTAAAAATTAATTAATATAATTTAATTGCTACAGTTTAATTATTATAAATTATTATAATTTAATTATTATAAAGTAGTTATTATAGTTTAATTAACATACATACAGTCTTCTGCTATAACCTAAGTCCCACTTTTTTAAGCGCATAAACATCTCAAGATATCGAATTATGCTAATTTTTTAAGCATATAAACTTCAGGCTCTAACTTTAGAATCAAATTTTAGAATCAAATCCTCTAACTATTAGGCTTGTGAAATTCGATTTAGATCTTGAAACCTGGGAACTCAGGCTGTAACTCTTTATGATGTTTCCCAGTGTATCGATTCCAAAACACCTTCACGGATTTGAAATTTCAAATTTATTCATTAACAATGAATTTTTTCAATGATGGACTAGTTCTGGAATCGATACATTAATTCGTTTTTAAGGTGGGTAATTTTTGTTTTTAGGGTGGGTAATGTTTGTTTTTAAGGTGGTTGGTGCAGGTAGTTAGCTATTTGATATTTTTCCGAAAACAAGGCTTCCCATGTTAGATTTATTTACTCCACTAACGATTTTCTCAAGTGTGAATCCTCCGATTTTATCCCCAATTTTGAGGGTTCTGGCATTTGAATAGTCAATCAGCCAGATCCCGTCAATCTGGACAACACTGGTGTTTCCACGTTGATAGACGTTACTAATATGTACTTTCAGGACAGGGACATTGTCTTCACCTTGAATTTTGTCAAGGTAGCAAGTCCAATTTTCACCAGTTGAAAGGATAGTATCATCTACATATTTTCCATTTTTATCGAATTCAAGCCAAACCTTCTTACCGGCAACGTCAACCTGCCTGGCCTTGATACTGTAACCCTGGCCGAGACCAAGTTTACTGCCGTCCTTCAGGGTGAATTTGTCACCGCTGTCAAGGACAAGCCGGGCAAGTTTGTCAACATGACATTTCCAGATTGGGTCGTAATCGGCAATTAGTGGAACATTCTTCTCTCCAAACAAATCAATTACTGGGTATCGTTCGTTAGACCAGCTACTGCATTTATAGCTGGTACTGGCAACATTACAGCTTACAGGAGATTCCGTAGCATTTTTAAAAATAAGGCTCCCCAGGTTAGACGAATTTGTTCCATTGATGATTTGCTGAAGTGTTAACCCTCCGATTTCATCTCCAATGTTAAGGGTTCTGGCGTTTGAATAGTCAATTAGCCAGATACCATCGATAAAAACGATGCAGTTCTCCACACCTACGAATAACTGTTTGACGTGGACTTTCATGACAACAATATTATTTTCACCCTGAACATTGTCAAGAGTAACAGTCCATGTCTTGTTTTCATCATCAGTATTAACGGAGAGATTTTTATCAGCTATGTGTTGTCCGTCTTTAGTGAACTCTAGCCAGACTTTCTCACTATCAATGTCGATCTGTTTGACTTTAAGAGCGTAACCATTTCCAAAGTCAACTTTTTCACCGTTTTTGAGAGTGTAAGTCTCATTACTATCAACCATTAACCTTGCAAGCTTGTCAACACGTGATTGCCAGATTGAACCATTATTGGCTAGCAAGGGAACATTCTTCTCTCCAAACAAATCAATTACTGGGTATCGTTCATTAGACCAGCTACTGCATTTATAGCTGGCACTGACAACATTACAGCTTACAGGAGATTTCTTAGCATTTTTGAAAATAAGGCTCCCTAGGTTAGTCGAATTTGTTCCATTGATGATTTTCTGAAGTGTGAACCCTCCGATTTCATCTCCAATGTTAAGGGTTCTGGCATTTGCATAGTCAATTAGCCAGATCCCGTCAATCCGAACGATATTGTCTACTGCCCCCGCAAATAGCTGATTGACATAAACTTTCATGACAACAATATTGTTTTCACCCTGAACATTATCAAGGGTAACATTCCATGTCTTGTTGCTATCAGTAGTAGTTGAAACGTTTTGATCAGCAATATATTTGCCATCCCTGGTAAATTCAAGCCAGACCTTCTCATTGTCAATGTCAATCTGCTTGACTTCAAGAGCATATCCCTGACCAAGGTCGAGCTTTTCGCCATCTTTGAGGGTATAAGTTGCGTTACTGTCAAGAATCAACCTGGCAAGCTTGTTAACATGTGCATTCCATATATTACAGTGGTTAACAAGCAATGGAACATTTTTCTCCCCAAATAAATTAATTACTGGATATTGTTCGTTAGACCAGGTACTGCATTTATAATGGGTGCCGACAACATTACAAATATTATCTTTATTGCAATTATTGTCTGTTGCACCTCCGGTGTTTACTGCTATTGAAATTAGTAGAGTAAGAGCAACCAGTGCAATTACTTTATGTTTTTTCATTTTACTGTTCCTCCTTGTTCCTGCTACTTACAGGTTGTTAAGCCGTCCTCTGGGCTTTAATTCGTCCAGGGCGAGTTAACTATACTCCGTTTTTTAGTAGTTTGTTGGATCTTCAAAATCTAGCATAGTTTCCACTAATCGTTGACCGTTATCGATCAAAAACCAGGAAAACAACATAAAGTCTTTCGACAAGACCCAAATTTTATTGCTAGACCGATAAAAACATGAATTAAGGAAATTAGGCTCTGTAGAAATCTTCTTGGCGTGGGTGGAGTAGTCTTTAAACCTGCAACTCAAGATGTGGGCTGGATTTTCGATAATTGAAGATGATCCATTTCTGTCTGTTTGAAGAGGATTTCTACAAAGCTGGAAATTGTTTGTTGATTTTTTTCTTTAGACTGTGGTATTTGATGCTTTTGTAGAGCCGGGTTCTTCTTCATCGAAATTTGCTTGTGATAAAATTCAAAAAGTCCAAATCCCATGTAATAGATGGGCCTGTACTCTTGTTAGTGGACACAACCGTTTTCTCTTCGGAGGTAGGTGAAGAATCAACAGCTTGAGTTTTCTTGAAAGCAAGACTTCCTGGGTTAGATGAGTTTGTCCCGCTAACTATTTTTTCAAGCGTGGATTCCCCGATTTTATCCCCAATTTTAAGGGTTCTGGCATTTGCATAATCAATTAGCCATATCCCGCCAATCTGGACAATACTGTCGTTTCCGTCCTGATAGACTTTGCTAACATAGACTTTCAGGACAGGAATATTGTCTTCGCCTTGAATATTGTCACGTAAACAAGTCCAATAATGCTCATTGGGATAAGTTAAAGCGATAGTGTCATCTACATATTTTCCATCTTTATCGAATTCAATCCAAGCCCTCTCTCCATCAACGTCGATCTCCTTGACCTGGAGACTGTAGCCCTGGCCGAAATCGATTTTTTCACCGGTCTTCAGGAGGTGTTTCTTATCGCTATCAAGAACGAGTTTAGCAATCTTATCAACATGACATTCCCAGATTGGGTCGTTATAAGGTTTCCGTGATTTGTCGCTATTGGCAAGCAACGGAAAATACGTCTCTCCAAATAAATTGATAGTTGGGTATTGATTAGACCAGCTTTCACATGTATAATCAGTACCAACAACATTATAACTTATAGAAGATCCCGTAGCATTTTTAAAAACAAGGCTCCCCTGGTTAGAGATATTCGTGCCACCGATTATTTTTTCAAGTGTCAATCCTCCTATTTTATCCCCGATTTCAAGGTTTATGACATCTGAATAATCAATAAGCCAGATTCCGTCAATCGTAACACAACTATATTGAAGGATATTATCTTCTACCAGTCCGCCTACACTGTCAACATGAACTCTCATGACAATAACGTTGTTTTCGCCCTGAACGTTGTCAAGAGTAAGATTCCATGTTGTATTCTTGTCATCATTGAGTGTAACTATTCGGTCATCAACATATTTTCCGTCCTTTGTGACCTCGAGCCAGGCTTGACTATTGGGAATACTGATCTGCTTTGCTTCCAGAGCGTAGCCCTGGCCGAGCTCGATTGTTTCACCGTCTTTGAGAACTTGATGTTCATTACTGTCAATAATCAACTTGGCAAGCTTGGTAACATGTGAATCCCAGATACTTCCATTAGTGGTAAACAGCGGAACATATTTATCTCCAAATAAGTCGATTACTGGATACTGTTCATTAGATACCCATTTATAACTGGTACTGACAACATTACAAACATCGGTTATATTGCTTACATTGTCTTCTGTACTTGCAATGTCTTCTGTATTTGCTATGTCTTCTGTATTTGCAGTGTCTTCTGTATTTGCAGTGTCTTCTGTATTTGCTATGTCTGCTGCTACATTAGACCAGCTGTTGCATTTATAATTAGTACCGACAACATTACAACTTATAGAAGATCCCGTATTATTTTCAAAAACAAGGCTTCCCATGTTAGAGGTATTTACTCCGCTGACAATATCCTCAAGAGTAGATTCTCCGATTTTATCTCCTACCTTGAGAGTTGTAGCATTTGTGTAGTCAATAAGCCAGATTCCGTCAATCTGAACGATATTGTCTACTGCACCCACAAATATATTCTTGACATGAACTTTCATGGCAACAACATTATTTTCACCCTGAACATTGTCAAGGGTGACAGTCCATGTATTGTTGCCATCAGTATTGGCTGGGACTATTTGATCAGCAATATATTTTCCATCCTTACTGAACTCAAACCATATTTCCTCATTGTCAATATTGATCTGTTTAGCTTCAAGAGCGTATCCGTTGCCAAGATCGAGTTTTTCACCGCCTTGGAGGAGGGTGTAAGTATTATTATCATCAAGAAGCAACTTGGCAAGCTTGGTAACATGTGAATCCCAGATACTTCCATTGGTGGTAAACAGTGGGACCTCTTTTTCTCCAAATAAATCGATTACTGGATATTGTCCGTTAGACCAACTCTCGCTTTTATAATCGGTTTCGGCGATATCACAAACGCTGGTTATGTTGCTAGCATTGTCTGCTGCATTTGCAGTGTCGGCAGCAACTGAAATTAGGATAGCAAAAGTAGCCACCAAAAATACTGTATATTTCTTCATTAAGTTGTTTCCTCCTTGTTTTAGTATTTTTTTGGACATTCCAAACCTAGTAAAGTTCCCCTAGCAAAGTTTCCGCTAATATTTGACGTTATTAATCAACAGCTCGTAGACTGTATAAATTTGAAATATTTGTGAAATTTATTCATCCTGAAATTATTTCGATTCAAAACTTATTACATTAAATTCGTATCTTTACAACCCAAATAAATTATTAATAAAAAGAGGAGGCATTCACTGTCCCACCTCCCTTGAGTATCACCAATGCTTTCTCTGCAGAATTCCTGACGTATTTATACTCGTCTTTGTCAGTACTGACCCGACTCAAACATTTGATGGCTTCTGGTCCCCCCAGTATCCCAAGAGCTTGAACTTCAGTAATTCTGACATCCGACTCTCTTTCGGTCTCAAGGGCCTTAATAATAGGCTCAACAGCTTTCCTATCGCCAAGTTTTCCAAGTGCGCTTGCAGCACTTTTTCTTACTTCATAATTTTCATCCACAAGTAAGGAAATTATAGGGTCGACTGCCCTTGTGTCCCCAACTTCCATAAGGGAATAAACAATTTCCATTCTTATATGCCAGTTTTCATTTCCAAGAGCGTCAATAAGAGCGTCTGCAGCCTCAGGATCTTTATATCTCGCCAGGGAATAGATAGCAGTCTCGCAGAGAGTAGAATCTTTAGACTGAATGATCTCTGCAAGGAGTGGAATCGCTTTTTTGCTCTCAATAAGTCCAAGAGAACCAGCAGCAGCTGCCTGTACCTCTACTTTTCTGTCTCCGAGGGCATTAATTAAGGGCTCTTCGGTCTGGGCAATTTCCTCAGACTCATTAAAATGACCCAAAGCGTAAGCAGTTTCTCTACGTACTTCTGGAACCTGGTCATTCAGCATCCGAATCATAATAGGGACAGCAGCAGGATCCTGAATATGCTCATATACAGATACGGCGTTGGTCCGGATTGTAGGATTTTTGTTTTCCAGCAGTTTAATAAGTTTTCCGAACACGTATTCACCTTTCATAAGGCCAAGACTGGAAGCTGCATAACTCCCAATTTCCTTATCACTTAATAGGTCCAGGAGGGTGTCAACTGCTCGCGGATCTCCTATTTCTCCAAGGGCAAACACAGCCTCAGAGCGTATATCCGAATTGCCGGTATAACGCATATCCGAATCGCCATCATAGCTTATACTGGCATCATCGCGTTTCAGAACCTCACAAAGAGGTTCAGTAGCCCTGGGATCTTTCAACATTCCAAGTGAAATTACCGTATAACGAACGACCTCTCCGTCTTCGTCCTTCAAAAGCTCGATAAGAGGCTCAACAGCTTCAGTTGCTTGAAGTTCACCAAGTGAAAAAGCTGAATTCATACGAACCTCCGGAACCGGGTCCTTCAGAGCTTCTATTAAAGAGTTTGTAGCTTTTTTGTCACCTATTATTCCAAGATCCTGGGCAGCAAGGCTTCGAACCTGTGAATTATCGTCTTTTAAAGCTTTTATAAGAGGATCTACTGCAGGTTCCCCAATCTCACAAAGTTCATTAGCTGAGACCGAACTGACTCTCTCGTCCTCGTCTCCTAGACCCTGAACCAGTGAATTCACATGGGCCTCGACCGGGTCCTTCTCAAGACAGCCAGCACAGTTTCCGAAAAGCAAAAGCATAAGAACCAAAAGTTTTGCGCTTTTGCAACTGAAAAGCTCATCTCTTTTTATCATGTGCCTCACCTACCCTCCTCCTGAGCCGGAATATGCAATTCGGCAGATGTTACCTGGTCCTGCCATCGGGATGTTACATTCAGCAGGAAACGATCTCCTTCTTTCCCAACAATCACATTCTGTACAGGCATGTACGAATCTCCTGAAGGCTTGCCGTGAGCAATTTCCACAATTGCATATGGATAACCTGGCCAGGTTCTGAGGGCACTTTTATCCTGTCCACTCACGGAATAAAACCCGGAAGATGTGAACACAATTTCCCCTGTTTTCTCGTTCGTCACTGTTAAGTTAGTACTCACTTTGTCTGCAGAGCTCAGCCCGTAATTTAGGAGATAGCCATAAACCCTGTAAACATCAGAAGTGTTTGTGTGCTCCATTTCATCTTCCAGTTTCAGGTGGAGTTCAGGAAACGGGACATTTACGAGATAAGTATCTTCATCCAGAAGCCTGCTATTCTGAACGACCCTGACATTTACAGGGTACTCCCCTGGAAGTCTATATCCGAGCCATACACTGACTGAATTGTTTCCGGGAACAAGCTCGATAGGCTTCTGAAGAGAAACTGTTCCTTCATCCCATGGATTTGTGGAATTATCGGAAATTATCAGCCTCGATGTTGAGTAGCTCACCCCATTTTCGTCCACAAAAGCGTTGTCAATCTCAAGCCATACATCAACGGGCTTTAAACCGTTATTTTGAAGCGTTATGTTCAGCTTTCCAGAGTCACCTGCCCCAAAAGGAGAAACATACATATCAGTAATTTTTACATCGGCCCCATTTCCATAGTACCATGCCCCTCCGAGAACCAGGACCAGTAAAACAACTGAAATCGAAATAAGAGCACTTTTCCTCATTTCATTTCACCCTTAATCCCAACGTTATCCTTAAGTTCATCAGCTATCGAAATGCAGTTTGTAAGCCCGTACTTTTTCTTTGTTATTATGCCTCTCCTTTCCAGGTTCATGAGAACTCGAGAAACTTTGGCCTTGGAAAAGTCAAGGGAATTCACGAGTTCATTCTGAAGAATTCTTCCTCCTTTTGCTGCAATCAGTTCAATGGCTTTCCTTTCATCTCCTTCAAGGGCCCGCAGAAGGACATCTGTGGGGTCGATGTTATCTCTGTACAGGTTTTCTTCAACAGGATCATTTTCAAGCGAGACCTCAAAAATCTTCTCTGGAGCTTTCTCTGTGATAACGTTGAAAGCAGTTACCTGTGCTTCTTGTCCTGTTATTGAAAGCTCAGATCCTTGAACCCCCAGGTACAGTAGAACCTGAGCCAGCGCCAGACCTCCAAGAAACCCGGAAAAAAGGAGAATATACGCTTCTTTTACAGTATACACGTACGGGATATCCACAACCTTGAACGTGTCCCCTTCAAGCTGGATTACCACTGGTGAATCCTCAAGTAGGAGATTAATAGCTACAGTGCTCGAAATAAGCAGGATACCCACAGCCAGCATGAATCTTTTCCGTTCTTGGGCCGTCTTACCACCTCATTTACTACTCCCAGTATGTACGAAACAAATGTTATAATTTTACTATGACCAGGCCTGAAACGTCTCAGAATTCTGAAACCACTGCCAAAGGGTTGCGAAAATAAGTTTTTCATAAGGATTTGGAAAAAACTCGAAAAATTGACCACAAGCCTTTTCAAATAACTGCTTGCCCGCAAGCCTTTTTAAAAAAGGCTTGAGCGAAAACCCGATAAAAGTTTGAGTTTGAGAATCTTATCCCCAAACCCTATCGGCGTGATAAACCGGCGCAACGGTTTGTGATCAGCCGGCGCAACGGTTACGGATCAACGGTTATGGATAAACGGTTATGAATAAACGGTTACAGATCAACGGTTACGGATCAATGATTGCGGGTCAGCGGTTGTACTTGACCCCAAAAAAATCACATGTCACTCTTCAATATCAACCTCAAATCCACAGCAAGTGCGCCTTTTCCCTTTTCAAAAACCATCATAGGGTTTATCTCGAATTCTTCAATCTCCGGAAAATCGAAAACAAGGTTCGAAACCCTGAAAATTATGTCTACAAGCGCGTTAATATCAGAAGGTTTTTCACCCCTGACTCCAGCAAGTAAGGGATAGGTTTTGATTCCTGTAATCATTTCTCTGGCTTCTCTTTCGTCAACAGGGACTATCGCAAACTGGATATCTTTGAGAATTTCTATATAAATTCCACTAAGCCCGAACATCAGCATGGGTCCAAATGTGGGGTCATGAACCATCCCTAAAATTACCTCTTTGCCACCTGAGAGCATGGGCTGAAGCTGTACACCTTCAAGGTATGCATCCGGCAGTTTCTTTTGGATGCCTTCTATCATGTCCTGGTAGGCAGTTTTCACCTCAGCAGCGTTCTGAAGGGAGAATTTGATTCCTCCAATATCGGATTTATGAGATATCTGTGGAGAAACGACCTTCATTACAAGAGGATAACCTATCTCTTCTGCTGCGATTACAGCCTCTTCTGCAGTTTTTGCAAACCTGGTCTTTATTAAAGGTATGCCGTAAGCTTTCAAAATGTCAAAAGCTCAAGACCCAGTATGTGCCTGTTCTTTGCTCTGGCAGCTTCAAAAATCCTGGTTACCAATACCCTATCTTGTCCGGATGTATGAGGGACAATATCCACCTGCTTCATAAGCATATGATAACTTAAGGACAGTTATTCTTTATGAGAATTAATTTTGTAACAATATAAGTTTCAGCTCTGAAAGGGCTGAAAAAACAATTCTTGAAAAAACGGAAAACGGAAGAATACTGTTTAAACTAAAAAATAGAAAAAGTAAAGGAGACTTCTCCTTTACGATCAAACAGGTACCGAGCTGCGTAGTTTAGCTTCGGTCTCAACAATGTCCTTTGTTTCCCTTGCAATGGCAAGTTCTTCATTGGTTGGAATGACAAAAACCTTTATACTCGCATCAGGAGTGCTGATGTCGATTTCCTGGCCTCTGATCTTGTTCTTTTCCTCATCGATTTTTATGCCGAGGCCGTCAAGACCAGCAAGGATTCTCTTTCTGATGCTTGCGCTGTTTTCTCCGATACCTGCGGTGAAGACAATCGCATCTGCACCATTGAGCACAGCTAAATACTCACCAATGACTCTCTTAACACTATATGCGAAGATCTCAAGGGCAAGTTCGGCTCTCTCGTTGCCGTGAGAAGCTGCTTCATCAAGGTCTCTGAAGTCATTGCTGATCCCGGAAACTCCAAGCACACCGGACTTCTTGTTCATGAGAGTGTCAATTTCTCTGCTTGACAGGCCTTCTTTATCCATAACGAAGGGAACGACTGCCGGGTCAATGGAACCACATCTGGTACCCATTGCAACCCCTTCAAGAGGAGTAAAGCCCATACTGGTATCAACAGATTTTCCACCTTTCACTGCTGTAATACTTGAACCGTTTCCAAGGTGGCAGGTAATAATCTTGGTATCTTCTATGGGCTTTCCAAGCATAAGGGCGGCTCTTCCGGCAACGTACTTGTGGGAAGTCCCGTGGAAACCGTATCTTCTTACTCCATGCTTTTCATACAGATCATATGGCAAAGCATACATGTAGGCATATGCGGGCATTGTTTGATGGAATGCAGTGTCAAAAACAATAACCATCGGCGTTCCAGGCATGATCTCTGCACAGGCTGAGATTCCCATCATGTTTGGAGGATTGTGAAGGGGTGCCAGGTCAAAACAATCCTTGATAGCCGCTTCTACACCTGCATCAAATAGAGCAGATGTTGTGAACTTCTCGCCACCGTGCACAACTCTGTGCCCGACAGCGTTGATTTCACCCATGTCTGTTATGACACCAAATTCCGAGTCGGTAAGAGCCTTGACAACTTCTTCGAGAGCTACCTTGTGGGTTGGCAGGTCAACCTGCTTTTCCAGCTTCTTGCCATCAAACCTCTTCTGAGTAATGATCGAGTTATCGATTCCGACCCTTTCGCAGAGACCGATTGCAAGGGGTGACTCATTGGTCATATCAATTAATTGATATTTTAGGGATGAGCTTCCTGCGTTTATTACCAGTACCTTCATGTTTAAACCCCAATTCATTAGATTGCTTTTAATTTACGTTTTATATATACAATAAAATATTTTATATATGAAAGTCAATAAAAAGCTTCCTAAAACGTTCGTAAATATAGAAACGTTTTAAATTATTTATTTGTCCTGTGCTGCAGCCTGGACGCAGGTAATTGCAACGGCACCGACTATATCTTCGTCGCTGCATCCTCTGGACAGGTCATTAATTGGCTTGGCAAGTCCCTGGGTAATAGGGCCATAAGCTTCAGCCTTTGCAAGCCTCTGGGCAATCTTGTATGCAATGTTTCCAGCATTGAGGTCTGGGAATATAAAGACATTGGCCTTGCCTGCAACAGGGCTTCCCGGAGCCTTTGAAGCTGCAACTTTAGGAACAATTGCTGCATCTACCTGGAGTTCACCATCGATTGCTACATCAGGGGCAATTTCCTGCGCAAGCTTTGTGGAAGCGATTGTTGCTTCGGTCAGTTTGCTGTGTGCGCTTCCCTTGGTGGAGTAAGAAAGCATTGCAACATATGGTGTGTCCTGAACCAGCAGTTCAAAGGTTTTTGCAGAGATGACAGCAATGTTTGCAACGTCTTCAACACTGGGCATTTCGACCATACCTGAGTCAGCAAAGAGGAATGTCCCGTCTGACCCGTATTCACAGTCTGGTACGGCAATGATGAAAAAAGCAGATGCTAGAGCTGCACCCGGAGCAGTTTTGACGATTTGCACAGCGGGTCTAAGTGTATCAGAGGAAGAGTGAGCAGCACCTGAGACTACACCATCGACTTCACCGAGTTTTGCCATCATAACAGCGAAGTAGACGTAATCCTTCATAATTTCGGCTGCGCTTTCGAGTGTAACACCTTTATGCTTTCTCAACTCGTAGAAAGCCTGAACATATTCGTCTTTTCTCTCATATGTTTCAGGGTTTACAATTCTTGCTTTTGAGAGGTCAAGGTCTCCAGCAAGGGCCTTGATGTCTTCTTCCTTACCAACAAGGACGACCTTTGCAACACCTCTTTCGAGAATCTTGGCAGCTGCCTGGAGGGTTCTGATATCTTCAGTTTCAGGTAAAGCGATTGTTTTATTGAGTTTCTTTGCTCTTTCACTGATCTTTTCTAAAAATGTTACCAATCAACCAACCTCCTATATAATTGGAGTAGTTTAAGTTAGCTGGGTCTTAATATATAAATTTACGTAAAATGAATAGGGATATATATAAAAATAATAAATATATAATTAAGACTGCCAACAAAAACTTATATATGGACTTTTTTTCTTTAAAATATATAACGATCTGTGATATTTTTGGCAGATGGTATACTTTACAATTATTACTGATTATACGTGATAAATAATATAAAAGAATTTCGGAATGATTTAAATGAAGATTCTGGGAATTTCAGGCAGCCCACGAAAGGGAAAAAACTGTGAAAAAATGATTTTAACCGCTCTCGAAATAGCAAAAGAAAGGGGTTTTGAAACTGATACCGTTTTTATTTCAAACATGGAGATTGCACCCTGCAAAGTTTGCGGAGCTTGTATGGAGAATGACTCATGTGTAATTGAAGACGATATGGAAGAAGTTTATGAAAAAATGAGATCTGCAGATGGTATAATTGTTGCATCCCCCGTTTATATGGGAAATTATCCTGCCCAGCTCAAAGCCCTTTTTGATAGAAGTGTCCTGCTTCGCCGCAATAACTTTTCACTTAAAAACAAAGTTGGAGCCGCTCTCTCAGTCGGGGGCTCAAGAAACGGAGGTCAGGAAAAAACCATTCAATCAATCCATGACTGGATGCATATTCACGGCATGATTATAGTTGGTGATAATTCTCATTTCGGAGGAATAGCCTGGAACCCGGCAGAAGAAGACTCCATAGGTATGCAGACCGTTTCCGAAACTGCAAAAAAACTCTGTGAGGTTCTGGAACTTATCCAGAATAACAAAAGATAAGAATTGAATAAAGGGCGGTACATAGAAAATACTGAAGATAAAGAGACTTAATCTAACAAAGATGCAGAAGGCTGAATATAACAAAGATTAAAAAGGCTGAATATAACAAAGATTAAGAAGGCTGAATATAGTGAAAAAAATCGAGGAAAACAATCTTCGATTTTCACAGGCTGTACTCTGGGCATACATTGTATAATATAATATAATGATACATTTAAATAAATGCTTGAAATCCTTCGAGTGAAAAATACTCAGGGAAAATAAACCTGAAACTTACCTTTTTGTTCAAGAAAAAGGAAGAGATAAAAGGATTTAAGAGGCACGAGTTTTTGGAAGTTAGTCCAGAGCACAGAGTGGTATTCCACAATGTAAGAGAATATCCCAGGATAACAGAGTATATTGCCCGGTTTGATACCGAAACTGCCAGAGTCAATACAATTGCTATTATAATCGGGCTCCTTACAGGGTTCGTGATCGGAGTTTATGACAGGACTCTCCAGTACAGCAACACTTTTCTGGGTATGCAGCAAGGGTTCCCATTGCACGAGTTCCCACACTATTATGTGTTATTCGTGCCTGCCTTTGGGGGTTTGCTGGTAGGACTAATCTCCCATTTTCTGATGAAAAAGAAATACGGCGTTGACGGGCTTATAGAAACCGTAACCCTCCGCGGAGCAAGGCTTAATCTCAAGGATGTTTTTCTGGAAGTTTTTACTTCAATAATCACAATCAGTTCAGGAGGTTCCCTGGGAAAGGAAGCACCCGGAATCCTTGCAGGAGCCGGCACTGGGGCTTTTATGGGAAAAATCCTGAATAGCACGGAAAGGCAGCTCCAGATCCTTTTAGGCTGTGGAGCTGCCGGCGGAATTGCAGCTGCGTTTAACGCCCCTCTTGCAGGGGTTGTCTTTGTGGTAGAGGTAATCTATGGGGAACTTGAAACCAGGACCTTTATTCCGATAGTTATTTCCTCGGTCTTTGCAACCCTTGTCTCAAGCACACTTTTCGGAATAAAACCTATAGAGATCTCGCTTTACCAGTTGATTAACCCCTACAAAGAACTCGGACTCTGCCTTGTGCTCGGACTTCTTGCGGGGATCGTCTCTACAGTCCTGATCCGGGCGCTTTACTACACAAAAGATATTTTTTCGAAAATCCCTTTCCATCCCGTTTTCAAGCCTGCTCTGGGAGGGCTCGCAGTCGGCGCAATGGGTATTTTTTATCCCAGAGTTATGGGAATGGGCTATACTGTAATAACGGATGTCCTCAACAACCAGTTTACTTTCAAGATCCTGATAATCCTGCTCTTTTTAAAGATCCTTGCTTTTTCCCTGAGCCTGGGTTCTGGAGGTTCAGGAGGAACGATTGTCCCTTCCCTTTTTACAGGTGCAATGCTGGGAGGGGCTTTCTGGACAGTCGCAAACCTGTTTTTTCCGGGGACCTTAGCTGAGCAAGGGGCATATGCTATGGTCGGGATGGGTGCGGTCTTTGCCGGAACTGCCAGGGCTCCCCTTACTGCCATTCTGATCCTTTTTGAGATTACAAGGGACTATAATATGATTCTTCCTCTCATGTTTGCCTGCGTCCTCAGCAATGTGATGTCAAATGCCCTTTATCCTGAGTCCATTTTCACGGAGGGCCTACGCAGGAAAGGATTTAAGATCCGAAAAGGCAGGGAAGTGGATATCATGAGCTCCTTGTTTGTAAAAGACGCCATGATCACATATGTCCAGACAGTCTCTGAGGAGAAGAGTGTTGAGACACTTACAACCCTAATGCAGGTAAGCCGCCACGTCGGTTTTCCAGTCCTTGATTCCAAAGGCAAACTTTCAGGTATAGTAACCCTTTCAGACCTCCGGAGCAAAGTAAAGTCCGGAGACGTTGACAAAAAAGTAAAGGATATAGCTACCCGGCGTCTGGAAATTGCCTATCCTGATGAAACCCTTGATGCGGTCCTCAAACGCTTTGCTTCAAAGCAAATAGGCAGGCTTCCAGTCGTGGACAGAGAGGATAAAACCAGACTACTCGGCCTCATTACCCGAAGCGACATCGTAAATGCATATAACAAGAAAGTCGTAGAAAAAGTCCGGGATACCTACTGAAAATAGTCCGGATACCTGCTGAAAATAGTCCGGATACCTACTGAAAATAGTCAGGATACTTACTGAAGGTACATACTGAAAGCAGTAAACCTAAAAAAGATCCCCTGACAAAAAGAATAGAATCTGGAAAGGAAATACCATTTAGATATTTTGGGGGGACATTATGCCTGAGTCCGTAACTGAAAGTAGTTCAAACGGGTACATGGGGACGTACCTGAAAAACGTAATACTGGAAGATAGAGATAAAAACTCTAACTATGTAGAATTATCCGCCAGAGAAATACTACCAATCACGCGCAGGCTTTTTGAAGAAAGGGTTTCTCTTGCCTATGACTTCAAGATCTCACAAATCGTGGAAAAAGAAAGGCACCTGATAATTTACGGGGAAGCAGGTTCAGGAAAGACAAGCACCCTAAAATGGCTGAGTATGGTTTATGCCAGGGAATACCTCCTGAAAAAAGAAGGATTTGTTCCGATATATATAGAACTTAAGTCCTATGTTAAAGGTTCTTTTTCTAATTACTTAAAAGCAGAGGTAACGAAAAAAGGCATTTCTGAGACGGATTTTAAGAAGCTGCTCGAAGGAAAAGCCCTGCTGTTACTGGATGGGCTTGATTTGCTCATGCCTTCAGAGAATTTTTCCCCTTTTGATGAGATTTCCGACTTTATTTCCGAGTATGAAGCCTGTAGATATGTTATTGCCTCTAGACCCGAGCCGTCTGATAGTTTAAAAAGTACATTTGCACTTTCCGAACTTGAAAAATTGACTGATGAAAAAATCAGGCTGTTTATAGAAAAGTACGTTCCCAACAAGAGACAGGCAAAGCTTTTAAAAGCCAGAAGCCTGGGTGAGATTCAGTCAAAGCCTATCCTCCAGAATCCTCTGCTGCTTTATCTCTGGATCAAACTTTCAACGACACATATGGGAAGAAGAGGAAAACATGAAGGTGTTCAGCACTTTAACTTTTTTGATTCAATTCCTTTCGTCCGGGCAGAAATCTATCAGGCTTTTGTTTCGGAGATTTTTAAAGATTACAGAATAAGAGAGGAATTTTTTAGATCCCGGGACCATCTGCCTCGAAGAGTAAGCTTTGAGAAAATAAGTTCAGAAAAGGCACCAGATGGAAGAACCGATTTTCAAGAACCCAGTGTTGAAAGAACAGATATTGAAAATGTCCTTATGAATCTGGCTTTCAAACTCCAGTGCAAGAATAAGGTTTCATGTAAGTATAGCTATGCTCTTGAAGTGGCAGAAGCATATATAGAATCCAGCAGGTCTGGAAGGATTACAGAATGCAGCAAAACAGAGTGCAGCAAAACAGAGTGCAGCAAATCTGGAAGGATTACAGAGTGCAGCAGGTCTGGTAGGTTAAAGGCGGGAAAACTCCTTCAGGCCTGCTTAGAGCTTGGACTTCTGATAAGAAAGAGTTCCGAAGTAAAGTTCGGAATAAATCGAGTTTTTCAGGAATATTTTGCGGCTTTAAAGCTGAAAACATACTTTGAAAACGGGATGGATATCTCAAAGGCTTTCAGGAATCCGAGATGGGAGAATGTGATAATGCTCACCTCGGACTTGCTCGAATCAGGAGACGAACTTTTAAATTTGATGGTCTCAAGCGGAAACTTATATCTGGCTTCAAAATGTGCTGGGAGAGTCAGTCCCGAAACAAAAGGAAAGCTATGTGTTTTGCTTGCCAGAAAACTTGACAGCAGGTATACTGTAAAAAAAATAAAGGCTGTTCAGAGCCTTGGAAGGCTCGGAGCCTGTGGGATCAGGGCCAATACTGGAGCACTTAAAGATAAAGATATCAGGATAAAAAGAGAGACTGCGAAAGTGCTTGGGGAAACCAGGTCCGAGATGGCACTTATTCCACTTGAGGCTGCAGTTGGGGACGCAGATTATTCTGTGCGGATAGAAGCCATAAAGTCTCTTGGCTTAATAGGGTCCGAAAGAGCAATAAAACTGCTCAGGGACACATTTGAAGATAAGAACCGGGCTGTCCGGCTGGAGGCCGCAAATGCGCTAATGCAGATTGGATCTGAAAAAGCGCTGGAAGTCCTTATTTCCGCGCTCGGGGCCAAAGACGACTTTGTTCGGATTGGAGCTGTAGGGGCCCTTGGAAAGACAAATTCCAGGCAAGTGGCGGAAGCCCTTATAAAAGCATTTCAGGAAGAAGACAAACTTGTCCGGCTGGGAGCTGCCGAAGCCCTGGGCCGAATGAGGTCGGAAAGGGCTGTTGAACCGTTTGTAGATGCCCTTGAAGATAAAGATGAGTTTGTACGCTGGATCGCTACAAAAGCCCTTGGAGAAATCAAATCGGACAAAACTTCCGGAACATTTGTTAATATGCTTGGGGACGAAAGCCGTTTCGTCCGAAGGGAAGCTGCAAAAGCCCTCGGGGGAGTAGGTTCCGAGGAAACGCTTGACCCCCTTGTTTCGGCGCTTTCGGATGAGGACGAGTTTGTAAGAAAAACAGCCGTAGAATCCCTCGGAGAAATAAAGTCCGAGAAAGCTGCTAAAACCCTGATAACTAAACTCCAGGACAATAGCCATTTAGTCCGGCTGGAAGCTGCAAAAGCCCTGGGAATGATGAAAGTCAGAAAAGCCATTGCTCCGCTGCTTTTTGCCCTCGGGGATGAAAACCGCTTTGTCAGGAAAGAAGCTGCAAATGCACTCGGACAACTGGAATGCGAAAAAGTCCTTGACCCCCTTATCAGGATTTTTAAGTCCCAGGACCCTTTCACAAGGCAGGGAGCAGTAAAAGCCCTTGGCCAGATAAATCCCTATGGGATTCCTGATTGCATATTTGACCAGATCTTTGATTTCATTGATAACGCCCTGAAAGACGAAGATAAACTTGTGCGAAAAGAAACAGCAAAAGCCCTGCAAAGCCTATCTGAAAGCAGAAGCGAAAGGGCATTTGAATCCCTTATCAGCGCCCTGGATAACGAGGACGATGAAGTCAGGAGGCTTGCAGCCGGGTCCCTGAACCTTTTTGATTGTGAAAAAGCTATCCCTTCGCTGGTCAGTGCCCTCAAGTCCAGGGACGCAACCGTACGCCGTTTTGCTGCCGACACCCTCGGCCAGATAAAATCAAAAAAAGCTCTCCAGCCCCTGATAGCTATTCTGGTTTTTGATAACGATGGCTCTGTAAAAGAAGAAGCTGCAAAAGCCCTTGGTAAAATAAAATCCAGCCAGGCTATAGAACCTCTTATTGATGCGCTGATGGATCCAAATAATAAAGGAAGATCAGGAGCAGCCGAAGCTCTCGGCCAGATTAAAGCCGAAAACGCAGTTGATCACCTTATTGCCGCCCTTACGGATACGGATGATTTTACGCGGTTGGCTGCTGCAAAAGCTCTCGGCAGGATAAAACCTGAAAAGGCCGTCGAATCCCTTATCAACAGCCTTTATGATTGTAACCGCTTTGTAAAAGCCGAAGTAGCCGGAACTCTCAAAAAGATATGTACTGAAGAGGACAGGCCACGTTTGCAGGCTTTACTTGACTCGGAAGACGAATTTACGGCAAATCTCGCTTTTGAGATCCTGGAAAGCATTGAAATGGAGGAAATCTTAAAAACCGAGCTGTTTTTAGATTGGGAATAAATTAAAAAGGCGTAGAAAGCAGTAGAAGATCACAATAAAGGATAAAATAACCTCATTTCAACCCAATAAATGGAAAAATTAACCCGTGAAACCATATTCGCCATATTGGGTCGTCTTTGTCACGCTCGACGTAGGAGAGCGGCCTTTCCCATATAATAAGAGAAGACAGATAAAGAGAATATAATACAAGATTTCCGTAAAGAAGTTCCAAGAAGTGAGTAGTTATTCTAATTCTGCTATTAAAGGCATATGATCGCTCAGAGAAATCCAATCTTCATATTTACCAACCGAAAAGGATTTCCCACGATTAATAATTTCAGCAGGCGCAAAAATATAATCTATATGATAAGGAGTTTTTTGATTTTTCCTGAAATACAGCGTCGGTTCCCTTTCAATCCCGAACTCTGTATTTGTAAAAGTATGATACATACTGAAAATATCAAATTGCTCTAACAAATTAATTACATCAGTTAGTGTTCCGTAAAGAGGATATTTCTGATTACCCTGATCCCAGATAACATTCCAGTTGAAATCACCTACAATAATCGTTGGAAAGCTGAACAAGTCCTTATAGTAATTTAATGACTTCCAAACTTCTCCAATGTATCTCCTTCTTGGGTCCTCTGTATTGTTCTGTGACCAGATAGCAATAAGATTCATGACTTCGCTGCCGTTAACTGTGACAGGAAGGACATACCTGTAATTTTCACAATAGGATTCATGGACTGCAATTTCAAAATCATTGAAACTGAAAACACCCAGGCCCTTGTTTCTGTTATCACCTATCCATAAAACATCATCGTAAAATTTATCGCTGAATTTGTCTGGATGCTCACACTCAGAAACAATCAATAAATCAGGATCAAAAGGAAGAATTTGCTTGTACTTCTTCCGAAAAGCCATATTACAATTCCAGGTTATAATCTTCATATCAAGACTATTGAT
Source organism: Methanosarcina sp. Kolksee (assembly GCF_000969945.1). NCBI lineage: Archaea > Methanobacteriati > Methanobacteriota > Methanomicrobia > Methanosarcinales > Methanosarcinaceae > Methanosarcina > Methanosarcina sp. Kolksee. The sequence goes on along the minus strand of NZ_CP009524.1, from coordinate 3,405,193 downwards.
ACAGTCACTAATTACTAAAAAGCTTTGAATTTAAGTTAAAAAACCAGTAAAGAGTATAAAACAACTTCACTTGAACCGGATAAATGAAAAAAGTAAAAAACAAAGGAAAAACAAGAAAAATAAGGAAAAATAAGACCGAATAACCTTACTAGCCGTATTTTAGTCGTTAGTCCTACTCTAAGAGCTTTAATCTGACGAATTAAAGCATAAGAGATTCAGAAATGTCATCTAATAAGTGAATTTATTTCGAAAAATACAAAAAATATTTATGGAGGAAGAACTGAAGATAATTATTTATGATCTTGGAAGTAAGATGAATGGACAAGATAATGAAGAAAATACGTTATGACCCACTTTATAGAGTGATTGAAGAAACTGATGAAATGCGTGTTGTTGAAGGTACATTTAAGCCTATGTTTGATAGATTAAAAAGAATTAACAATTTAGGCTTAATTCCAGAAGTTTTTGGAATGGCAAGGTATCCAAAATATGAACATCAACTTGGTACCATTCATCAAGTTAATTGTTTGTTAGAAATAGTAAATAATGATAAAATAATTCGAGAAAAATATAGAATGCCACTTCAATTAAGTTCTATTTTTTTGCACACAGGTCATCTTCCCTATACCTACTCAACAGAACGCTCGCTGCTTTTAGCTAGTAATCTTGGAAAAAAAAGTGATGATAACAACGTAAGAAAATATATTATAGAAAAAGTAAACAAAGTTTTAATAAAAGTAGGTTATGAAGAAGAAGAGCAACAAGAAGTTTTGGAAAATTTATTTTCGATGGAAGATTATAAAAAATTATATAGATATTTTTCCAGTGAAAATATAATAAACAAATGGAGTACTTTAAAAAAGAAATTGCAGAATCTAGAAGATAATCAGCTTGAAATAATAGTAAAAAACCTTATTGACACAGAGTCTCATGGATACAAATATCTAAACCTTGCAGATAAAGCTGATTATGTTCAACGAGATGCCTTATATTTTGGAGCAGTAAAAATTGATGTATCTCCTCAACATCTTTACCGAGAAGCATCAATGTATAATCCCAAATTTTCCGTGAGTGAAGAAAAACTAATAGAGTCTAATCTTGAATATTTAAATGAAAGATTTTATGAGCATGAAAATGTTCTTTTTTTTAGTAGATTATATGAAAAAATACTAGCGTCATTGATAATTAGCAAAAGTTTCGATAAAAAATGGCTTGAAAATTATACTGATGACCAATTTAAAAGGTTAATTACAGAAAATATAGATGCAACCAATGATAAAGTAAAATTGCCTCCGGTTTGGGTTAAAAAAGCTAAAGACTTGTTTGAGAATAAAGTCAGTTACACCAATATACTTCATTTAAAAGTTCCATTTCAAAAAGAAAAAACCTCTATTGATGTCGAGTATGAACTAATTAAAAAGAGAAGAAGTGATAGAGGGTTACTATTATATCCTTATGAAACAGGCATTCTTGTAACCATTGATTACATAAAGTTAGAAGATCTTTTTGTTCATCCAAATTCAAGATTATACTCAATACATGTTTTTCAAGACGACTCAAATAAGCAACTAGTAGAATTATTGAAAATTATAGATCATCTTTCGTATCATCTTGCGATTCATGACATTGAAATAATAAGAAGAAATATTGGAGAAGAGTTCTCATGGACAAAGAAGATAAGATATGATAATCGAGCTATTATTTCTGCAATAGTTGAAGCAATATTGAAGCTTGAGACAGACAAGTACAAAGAAGGAGAATTCGTTGAGAAATACTTACAAGCACTTTATAATATTTCAACGTATAAAGAACTATGGAATAATTTTCAGAATCAATTTATCTGGAAAGAGCAGATAGTCTACTTTATTAAAGAGCATAAAGGTGAGGACAGTAAATCAGAAATGTATGAATATTTCGTAAGAGGACTTTTGGATTTACCTGTTAAACTCTTACAGTATCAATCTACGAAAAAGTACATACAAGACATATACAATACTCTACTTACAAGTATACCCCAAGAAGATTCAAACGAGAAAAAAGGTAACCTATTTGAAGCGTTATGGTTAATAAAAAAGTTGCAAATTGAAAAAGGAGATTTTCAATTGTTCTTTAATGGAATGGTTGTGGTTGACCTAGAAAAACCAAAAGAAGAGCAAGACGAAAATGAATTTGATGTCATCGAACTAATTATTAATAAAGAAGGAAAAGCTGAGTGTTGGATATATGCATGTTCTATCGCAGACAACTATCGTCAAAAAAATCAGGAACAAATAACTAAACTTACAGACTATATACATCAAGTATTTTCTGATGCGATAATTAATACCCGCTACGTAATTCCCATGGATAAAAATAATCAGAACTGGAGTCCAAGGGAGATTGATGCAGGTAGAAATTTTGGTGGATAATAATTAGAATAATATCAAATTCAAATAAAAATAGATTTTACTACAGCAATTCCGTATCCTCATGCGAATAAGCCGGCGCACAGGAGCAGAGAATCTTCAGCGGCGTATTTCCTGTGTTTTGAATCCTGTGCGGAGTGCCGGGAGAAATGCAAACAGTATCCCCTTTTTTGACCTCGAATTCTTCAGAACCGAGAGTCATTATCCCGCTACCGTCTGTAATGTGATAGATTTCTTCGGTCAGGTGGTGTTTGTGAAGAATAGTTTTTCCACCGGCTGGCACGGTAGCTTCGGCAAGGCTCTGTTATGCGTCTTCGGTTAAGTGAGGAATCGTGATAAATTGCCTCCATTTCCACAACAGTTGTTAGAAATTTTAACCTTAACTCTCCCTCGCGTAGGGAATAAACCAATTCAAGTATTATGTCTTTTGATGTTGTTTTTTAACGGATTTTTGCATTTTTCTCTCTATTGCTTTCAAATTACCAGAGATTTTTTATACATTTAATGCGATTTGTTCTATAGATATCGAAAATTTTGTTTGAAAATTTTGTTTGAAATAAACTGAAAAATATGGAGAAATTTATTTCCTATAGGGTATAAAATAAGTAATTTTTGCATTTTTGCTTATTTTTAAATTCGAGACCTATAGGCTCAAACATCAATTTGTTATCTTTCTTTCCGGGGGGACCCACTGAAAAATTATATACTGTGTTTTAATGATTCTGAGTGAAACATGATCAAGAGCATTGTTATTGAAAAAGATATTCCCTATTCGTGGCAGAGTTAAGGTTTTAATATATTGTGGACTGGAACAAGGTATCGATTCCATCTAAATAGGCAAAAGTTTAATCAGGATTAAAGTGCAAAATCGATAGCTTTCAGGCAAGAAAAATTCCTTAACCGATGACCAATGACTTTTTATTTATTTTAGAGTATAAATTTAATAATTTTTTTTGTAATGGAACCTCATTTTGTGTCTTAACCGATAATTACATCTATTTAAAAACATTTAGGATATGTGTTTTATGGAGTCTATAATAACTATACAGAACATAGTGGCATCCACCACGTTGGCGGAAGATTTCGACCTGGTAAAAATAATGGAGTCTGGGTTGGAAGGCGCAGAATATAACAAAGCGAAGTTCCCCGGCCTCGTATACAGAATTCAGAATCCCAAAGCTGCTTTTTTAATTTTCACTTCCGGAAAAGTGGTATGCACCGGATCCAAGAGCGTCGAGAACGCCCATAAGGCCATAATCACTCTGGCTAACACACTAAAGGACATCGGCTTCGATAAAATAGATCTAGACCCTGAAGTTCATGTTCAGAACATTGTAGCCACCGCTGATTTGAAAACGAACCTAAACCTGAACACAATTGTTATGGCCCTTGGCATGGAGAACGTTGAGTACGAGCCAGAAGTATTTCCCGGGCTTGTTTACAGGATCGATGCTCCCAAACTAGTAGTGCTTATATTCAGTTCTGGTAAGCTGGTAATCGCAGGTGGCAAAATTCCAGAGGATTGCGAGGAGGGTCTGCGGATCATCAGTACAGAGTTTGATAACTTAGGACTACTTTCTTAAATAGGACCTCAAAAATGATCCAATTTTTAAAGATTATTGTACCTCATTTACCAAATTAAATATGGTGCTATTGCTTCCCTAATAAAATAATTCGAGAAGCCCGGCCAAGACAAAGAGGATCTTAAGGCCACGCATAAAGTTGTGATGCAAAAATAATATTTCTGCAGTTTGATACTATGATTTTTACCTTTGTGTACCTTTTTCCCGGCGATGAGAGTGACTAACTTTCTTAATTGTGAAGGTTTACACTGATTTTGTAACAAAGCTGGATTTTTTGTACCACAACCTGAAATTGAACTTGTTTACCTTCCAGACATTATGTATTCACTTTCCAGCAAAGTCCAAGATGGCGGGAGATATTTATTCTTGATCAAAAGGAACTGGTCGAAAAAGAAAGGAGTTTCGTTCTGTGAGATGACAAAAAAGATTTTGAAATGCTTTTTAAGGATTCAGGATTCAAACCTTATGTAAGATATTTCACAACCGGTAGTGGGAAGCAACTGAGTTCAATTGAAATAGAGAAAATCGAAGACAAATGTTTCACAAGAGAAGATGCGGGGAGGAACTGCCTGGCGATTTACAAGTCAAAACAGGCTAAGCTACTTAAAAAGAGAAAAATGGATGGACTCAATGATGCTGAGTATAATGAAATAAGTGTTCAGTATGCAAACATATCGGAGCAAATTGCTTAATATAAGAGAACTCTCCACTCAAAAAACGTTTCTTTTGATTCCTGAATTCATTCCACCAATTCCGTATCCTCATGCGAATAAGCCGGCACACAACAGCATAGAATCTTCAGCGGCGTATTTCCTGCGTTTTGAATCCTGTGCGGAGTGCCGGGCGAAATACAAACAGTATCCTCTTTTTTGACCTTGAATTCTTCAGAGCCAAGAGTCATTATCCCGCTGCCCTCGGTAATGTGATAGATTTCTTCGGTCAGGCGGTGTTTGTGAAGAAGGGTTTTTCCTCCGGCTGGCACAGTGGCTTCGGCAAGGCTCTGATTTGAGTTGCCGTGGACCGACGGATGCATAAGTTCGCGGATAATTGAACCGTCTTTTGTGACGTAAGGTTCTATTTCTTCGTATCTGGTAAAGAGCTGCATTGTGAATTACTGGAAACCGCAATTATAACTATTTTTTCATTCAAGAGACTTTGCACCTAAACTTTCTTATCTGGAACTTTTCTTGAAAAAACTACCCCAGGCTCAAATTATTATATATGTTTTACATTATTAATTAATATTAGGAGACAATTCGATGAATAATGATACTCGGAGCATAAAAATATGAAACCAAATAAAAAACCAGATATCAATAGCGAAAATGTAAAACCAAACAAAAAACCAGATGCCAATAGCGAAAATATGAAACCAAATAAAAAACCAGATATTAATAGCGAAAATGTGAAACCAAATAAAAAACCAGATACCAATAGCAAAAATGTGAAACCAAATAAAAAACCGGAAATCAATAGCGAAAATATGAGTAAGGATGCACTCACATACGTTATGTGGGCTATTTTAATTATAAGTCCATTATACGCGCTTTATTTTCTATTTTCATTAGCTACAGGAGGTTCTATTATTTATAGCACAATACCTTCAGTAATCTTCTTCGTGGCTGGAGTAATTACATTATTTGATATCCTTGCAGTTCAACAAATAACGACTGTGAGAAATTGAATTTCTTATCATATATTATGGATAATATATTTTCATTTTAATTTTACGATTTTTGAACTTCTGGAATCTGAAAAACCATACTAATTATACTAATTTTACACTTGCACCTGAAGTCCTCAATCTGCACCTGAAGTAGAGAGAAAACAGGACTTTAGATGCAGAGCTTTAGATGTAGGGCTCATTTAAGAGAAAAGATTTCAAAGAGGAGGCGTGGATTCATCTTCCTGCAGAAGTTCGGAAAAAAGCAGGGAACAGCCCGGAATCTGTTCGATGTTTATCATAATCATGTTGATATAGAAAGGCCCTCCGCGTTTAATCTCAATAGGTGAAGGATCTACAAATTCCCAGATGTCAACGGGATGTTTGAGATAAAAGGTCTCAAGCTCCGGGCTGTTCAAATGCATCCTGGATGGAAAACCTATGGCGTGGACTGTTGAGTTTAAAAGGGATTCAGCGCCCGCGTCCAGAAGAAATACAAAAAAGAAGTATTCCCCACGTGGCAGGTCAAGCATGAACTTGACATCAGTACGAAGTTCTGAGAGTAAAAAGTCCTGCGTGCCTTTCCTGCACACCATAAGAAGCAGCACTTTATCTTTAATAAGGAGTTCCTGAACCGTGTCTGGCAGGAAAAGGTCTCCAAAAACCAGCTCAAACTGCTCATAACTCGTAACTGCAAAATCATTTCTGATAAATAAAATGCCGTCCTCGCTCAACAGGGAATAACCCAGATTACCCTGAGAATCAACTATCGGAGATTTCCCAACAGAGGTTTCTTTCCAGAACTCGGCAAGAGCTTTGTCATCTATCCGGGATAACAGGTGTACACAGGTTCCAACAGCGATATCTTTCATCACTAAACCCCCATATTTATAAATCGACTTCGATTACAGAAGTAAAGGCAAAAACCCGGTTATCAAAAATTAAGCGCAGAGATATTGTTAGCTTTAAAGATTGTTAGCTTTAAAGATTGAGAGTTTTAGGGATTATTTTAGTGATTGTTTTAGTGATTGTTTTAGTGATTGTTTTAGTGATTGTTTTAGTGATTGTTTTAGTTGTTTTAGTGATTGTTTTAGTGATTGTTTTAGTTGTTTTAGTGATTGTTTTAGGAATTGTTTTAGGGATTATTATTTTGTAGATTAATTGGCTTTGTAGATCATTAGTTTTAATAATCATATATAAAATAGATATTATATAAATGGATGGCCCATGAAAAAATAATCTGAAGCTCTGAACCTGATACTATGTATTTCAGGAACTAAAATTATGAGTTTTTCATTTTGAGAGTTTTAATCCCTTTCTGTTTATCCTGAATACCCATCAGCATATTTTCCACCCTGGCCCAGATTTGGCAGACCTGATCCGAAAACTCACTTTCATTTAAACACTCGCTGCCTTTAGTATACTCTATCAAGGTTTGTTCCTGAAGCATTGCCTTCGTTACAATGTCATTATAAGGAAGCCTGCCTATTACCGGAATTTCTATTTCGGCACAGAAATTTTCAATCAGCTGAGTATTCTCTTCATTTATATCATACTTGTTTATGCAGACGACAGTCGGGATCATGAAATGTACAGTAAGATCAATAACTCTTTTAAGGTCATGAATTCCGGAGACGGTTGGCTCGCTTACCACCAGAACCAGGTCCGTACCTGTAATAGCTGCAATTGCGGAACAACCTGTTCCAGGAGGCCCGTCAATTATGATTAAATCTTTATGATATTGTTCTGCAAGCTTTTTCGCGTTGCTTCGAACGGCGCTCACAAGTTTTCCGCTCGTCTCTTCTCCGATGCCGAGCCTTGCATGAGCCATAGGCCCAAAACGGGTTTTGGAAGAAAAAGACTGGCCTGAAACCCTTTTTTCCATGGAAACTGCTCCGTTGGGACAAACAATGGTGCAGACAGCACATCCCTCGCATCCGGAAGGGTCAACTTCATAATTTTCATTTACCGCTCCATACCTGCAAAATTCTCTGCATTTTCCGCATTTGATACAGAGTTCCGGGTCAATCCTGGCAACCTCAAAGCCGTAGTAGTCTTCTTTTTCCAGAATTTCGGGTTTCAGGATAAGATGCATGTCAGCTGTATCCACATCGCAATCGGCAATGACAGCATTTTTTGCAAGCGAGGCAAAAGCTGCCGTAAGGGTTGTTTTTCCAGTCCCGCCTTTTCCGCTGATTACAGTAAGCTGCTTCATGTTATCTCTTCCTCTACACCTGCAAGCTGGAGTTTTATTGCTTCAAACATACCGAGAAACTTCTCTTTCCATTCCGGCATTTCTCGAACAAAGGGAATGCCGCGAGAATAGAGTTCTGCAATTCTGAGATCGTTTGGGATCTTGAGAAAGACCGGGATTCCTTCGGCTTTACAGTATTCTTCAACCCTTGAGTCCCCTAACCCCCAGCGGTTAATGATAACCCCAAAGGGAATTTTAAGTGCCCTTACAACGCCTACGGCAAGCTTGAGGTCGTGGAAACCAAAAAGGGTTGATTCAGTCACAAGCACACAGTAATCCACGTCATCAACAGAAGCAATAACAGGGCAGGAAGTTCCAGGCGGGGCATCTAGAATTGCAGTTTTCCGTCTATCGATATGTTTCTTGAGCGCTTTGATAACAGCCGATGTCATCGTTTCCCCGATATTTAAAAGCCCTCTGTAAAATTCAGGTGAACTTTTTCCTTTTGCTTTTTCGATTACTCCAAGGGACCTATAAGATTCCTGGATTGCTTTTTCCGGGCAGAGGACAGCACATCCTCCGCATCCGTGGCAAAGAGAAGGAAAAAACAAAACTCTGTTAGGAAGGGCTGCTAGGGAGTTATAACGGCAAAAGTCCGAACATTGCCTGCAGATATTGCATTTTTCCTGATCGATTACAGGTACCGGACACACTACATCTTCTACTTTTTCAAGGTCAAAACCAAGGAAAAGATTACAGTTAGGTTCTTCTACATCGCAGTCAAAAAGCTGTACATCTAGCTGTACATCTAGCTGTACATCTGAAAGAGAAAGGGCAAGATTTAAAGAAACCGTGGTCTTCCCGGTTCCTCCTTTTCCACTTGCAATTGCAATTTTCATATCCGATCTCCATGTTATTTCGCAGGCACTGTGATTTTCCATATTATTTTTCAGAAACTGTAATTTTCCATGTTATTTCGCAGGCACTGTGATTTCTTCAAGGTTCTGGAACCTGTCGAGGACTTCTCTGGCAGTATCTACCCCGTCGGGGATTTGAAGAATTTTGATAAAATTATCTCGGAGCATATAGTATGGGCCTTCACCGACATTTCTTACCGCAAGGACGTTTGCTTTTTCCTGAATAATCAGGTCCACGGCTTTCATGCCTCCTTTTTTCTCAGAATTAAAAAATCGGTTTTCGATAATTTGATAATCTCCAACCTTGCCCTCTTCTATCTCTACAAAGAGAAAATAAGGAGCTTTTCCAAGGTGCTCCGAAAGCTTTGCTTGAAACCCATTCTTATCAAAAACGGGAAGAGCTAACCTAAAATTTTTCCGTTGTACAGGCTTTACATTAACAACAATATGCTCCAGGTTTTCCACTTCTTTTTTAACAGCCGTTTTGATTTCCTCAGAAAGCAGCTCCACTCTTTTCAGGTCGGTTTCACCCTCAACTTCAACCGTAGCTTCCCCGAAAACCACAAGTCCGGATTTTCGGAGTTTCAGGTCTTCAAGCTCTATCAAGCCCGGGATATTGCGTATGTCTTTTTTAATTCTCTCACTTTCCTCTTCATCGAGCCAGGCATCCATCAGGGTGAGCACTGCATCCCTGGCACTTTCGATTCCCATTTTGAAGATCAAAAGAGAAATTACAATAGTACCTAAACTGTCAAGTTTCGAGACCCCCAGCATAGAGCCAAGGACTGCAACAACCACTATCATCGAAGAAAAGGCGTCCGTATAAGAATGCACTGCGTCAGCTATCAAGGACTGAGAATTGATCTTTGTCCCTACATTTCGTTTGTATATGGAAAGGACATAGATTGTAAGTACTGAAAAAACAGCCGTTGCAAGGGCAAGCCCCTGAAATTCAATCTGGGAAGTAGTATTTGCGCCTGTAAAGCCTTCCCTTAGCAGTTCAACGCCAGAAAGCAGGATTAATAGAGAAACAAAGAGAGCTATGATATTCTCTGCCTTGTAGTACCCATAAGGAAAATGCTTACTGCTTTTAAGGCTTATCTTGAGCCCAATCCAGACTGCTAGAGAGGCAAAAATATCCAGACCAGTGTGGACAGCATCAGCAAACAAGACTGTGCTTCCGGAATAAATACCCACAGCTCCTTTAAGGAAAGCAAGGAATGCAAGCGCCAGGGTTGCGTTCCTTGATGTTTTAACCCCCAGTTCCAGGTTGTCTTGCGCATTCATTTGAAGATCCGTTTTAAGTGAGTCATTTATTCATATCACAACTCAGACAATCGAATTTTTAGAAAATTGAAACTTTTCTGACACTCTCTGACAGTACTACTCTCTCTGACAGTACTACTCTCTCTGGCAGTACTTTTCGTGATTTCATTGATGGTGATGGTCGTCATGCCCATGTTCGGAGCAGGAATTCTCAGCAGTCGCGTTATGGAGCTTTCCTGCTTTCCAGGCTTTAAACGTATCCCTTACAGTGCCGCCAGCCCCCACAAAAACCTTGATTCCATAAGATTCGAACATATTGACAGCCTTGAATCCGAGTCCGCCACAGAGCATTATATCTACTCCATTTTCATGAAGGTACTCTGGAGGCAGTCCGAGTCCTCCCATGTGCTCACTGGTGTTAGGAATTACAGTTACCTGGTTGGTCTCTGTGTCTATTATGGTGTAGGTCGGAGCTTTTCCAAAATGCTGTTCAACAATTCCGTCCAGACCATTCTCATCTCTTGTAGGAATACTTACTTTCATATAATCACCTGCATTGCCTATCGTTTTATCAATTAGTGGTGTTTTTTGATTGCATTGACACATATTTTGAGATTACACAATATGTAAGTTTTTAACAAATTCTGGTGAATAATGCTGTTTTCGCAAATTATGGAAACTAATACCGTTTTTTGCAAATTCTGGTGAATAATACCGTTTTTTGCAAATTAGGGTGAATCATGCCGTTTTTTGCAAATTCTGGTGAATAATACCGTTTTTTGCAAATTCTGGTGAATAATACCGTTTTTAACAAATTGTAGGGAATAATACCGTTTTTCGCAAACAAAGGGGAATAATACCGTTTTTCACACATGGAGGAACGTGTCTTTCTCAGAAATTTTATTTTACTAACTTTATCAAGACTAAGGATTACTTGCCTCTATCTATCCCTCTTCCCATACCACCTCCTTTCATTCCCCTTCCCATGCCATTTCCTTTTTTCATTCCAGAACCAGGAGTGGTATTGGGACTGCGGATTGACTGAAGTTCTCCAGCTTTATACTGCCTGATAGCCTCCTGCACTGTACCTTTTATTCCGACTTGAACATCAATACCAAGCTCTGAGAAAATCGAAAAAGCATTGGGCCCCACTGTGCCTGTTAAGAGGACATCGACTTCTGCGTTTGCAATAATTTCTGCTGCTTTTATGCCGGTACCGCCAGAAGTGAACGCAGCGGCATTTGATATAGATTCCACATGTCTGGTCTCAGGGTTATAAATCACAAAGTAGCTGCATCTCCCAAACCTTGGGTCCACTTCGGAGTCGAGCCCCTCACCACTGGCTGTTACGCAAATGTTCATTCTTTTTACTCCACCTGTTTCCTTTGTGACCATCTATACTCAAAAGTCCTGGAATCCTATTTTCACTCATATGAGTAAAAGTATTTATACTTTTCTATGTGCCCGGGAACTTGTTGTATCTATCCTGTACCGAGCAGAATATCTGTAGAAAATAGCTTCAGAGAAAGTCCAGAATATTCAAGTTTTAAAAAAGTCCGGATCTCAAAAATCAAACCACAATAAAACCATCATGAGTTTCTTTATTAGAGCTTGAACTCAATTAGGGCTTGAACTCAATTAGAGCTTGAACTCATAGAGCCTGAACTCAATTAGAGCTTGAACTCATAGAGCCTGAACTCAATTAGAGCTTAAACTCATAGAGCTTGAACTCAATTAGAGCTTGAATTTTGGTCGTTATAGAAAAACTAGAAGCTTTCAAACTCGCATACTTCGAACTTTGGTTTTGGAAAGATAATTCTTTGAGTAGAGATTCTAAAAAATGTTATTTGAAGAAATTGAAAACAGCCATGATGAAAATTAAATATACACCTTACCTGGCATTCCCTATTGAATTTCTTCTATTTCAGAAACCGGTCGGTCTTCAATCAATTTTCCAAGGAAATATCCAGGTTTTGCAGCAACAATTTCAACATTTGCATACTGGCCAGGCTTTAGATTCGAGCCGCGTATAACAACCGGACGGTAAGCATCCGTGCGGGTGAGAATATCCCCGATTTCCGTATATTTCGAGACAAAGGCCCGACCTTTCCAGCCGATCATCGCCTGCTTGGACCCAATCTTGATTTGTTCACAGACCTTATGCAATTCATGAGAACGCTGAACTAAAATCCTGGAGTCAAGGTTCCGAAAGGAAAAGGCTTTCGTGTGCGGGCGAGGGGAATATCTTGAAATATTAACCTTTTCGGGACGGTATTTCTGTACCCATTCGACAGTTTCCTTGAACTCGTTGTCGGTTTCATCGCAGAAGCCTACAATTATGTCGGTGAAGAGGGATAAATCCTCGAAACGAGCGCGGAATTTAGTAATTATCGTGTCCACTACGTCCATTTTGTGCAGGCGGTTCATTCTCTTCAGGACCGAATGGGAAGCAGACTGGATTGGGAGGTGAAGAAGTTTGAAGACCTTGTCGGAATCAAAAGCATCTACAAGGTCATCGAGGATGGGGAGGACAGAAAATGGGTTCATCATTCCAACCCTTACTTTAAAGTCGCCTGGAATTTCCGAGATCATGCGCAGGAGTTCCGGAAGTCTGACACCCGTGTCCATTCCATACTGGCTGTCGTCCTGGGAAGTAAGCCAGATTTCCCTGCAACCCTCAGCAACAGCTGAACTGATATCTTCGACGATCTCATCCGGTGAAAAAGAGTGCAACTTGCCTCTTGCATATTTTACAATGCAGTAGGAACAGGCAAAATTGCAGCCCTGCGAGATCTGGCAGATGTGAATATTAGGGTTGGAACGCTCATGCGGAACATTGAGAAATCCCACAGGTTCGGAAGCCCGGAACTCCAGATGTTCTCCTCCGGGCAGAAATTCCTTTTTTCTCTGCTCGATTGAAGAAAGAAGCTCTCCAAGCCGAGAAATAGCATTTACCCCAAGGATATGAGCTTCGGGATTTGCATGCAGGATGTCCTCAAGCTGGACTTCAGGCATACAGCCTGAAACGATAACTTCCACGTTCTTCTCGCCCATGCTGCGAATTTTATACAGGATCTTCTGTTCCGTAGTGTATTTTACCGTACAGGAGTTGCAGATATAGACCTCTGCCTGATCGGCAGCCTCAGGGCCAAGCAGTTCATACCCCAGTCTTTCGACGCTTGCCTTCATTATTTCAGCCGAGGCCTGGCTCGCCGAACAGCCAAAACTTTCAAGATAGACTTTCATGATTTAACTCTAAACTCTATGTTTTTTAATTTCGTAATTTTGAATTTTGAAACTTTGAATTTTGAAACTTTGAATTTTGAAACTTTGAATTTTGAATTATGTATTCCTTAGTTCTGTATTTGATAATTCTGTAATCAAGTTCTGTATTTGATAATTCTGTAATCAAGTTCTGTGTTCAATAATTCTGTAATCAAGTTTTGTATTTGATAATTCTGTAATCAAGTTATGTGATCAAATTTTGTAGCCAAGTTCTGTAATCAAATTCTGTATATTCGCAAAGTCCGTGTTTTAAAAAAGATGAAAAAAGAGAATAAAAGGATTTACAGGTAGAGAGGAGTCTCCCGCTTATCCTTTATATAAATACTGTCCGTAAACCTGACAGATCCGGATGCACCCATTGAGATTGTGTGTACCCTGGCATCCCCGCTACCGAACAGATTAACTTCTCGCAGAAAATGGCCGGGAGTTACAGCTGATGCTGAAAAGATCACGTCGTTTCCTGGAACAAGCTTGTTGGTATCAAGGACATCATTGATGTTTTGAAGGGTGATTCCCATTTTTTCGAGCCTTGGCATTTTTTCTTCAATTTCTTTGTCGACCTTATCCTGGCTCTTTCCGTTTGCAACCGTGGGAAGCACAAGCCTTGCAAGGATTTTTCCGCCCAGGATTTTGATTGCAGCCGCTGTGAGTACTGCTTCACCCGAACCGCCTGCGCCCATTACCATATGAACGCCTGACCCACGGATTGCAGTTGAAACTCCGGGCATAAGGTCTCCGTCACTGATCAGCTTTACGCGGGCGCCTGCTTCCCGAATTTCGGTTATTTTCTGGGCATGCCTTGGCCGGTCAAGCACAACGACTACAAGCTCTTCAATACTTCTATCGAGGGCCTTTGCGACTATCTCAAGGTTGTACCTGACTGGGGCATCCAGGTCAATCTTTTCATCAGGGTGTTCCTCTTCGTAGCGCACTACATCTGGCCCGACAACAATCTTGTCCATATAGATATCAGGGCCGTGGAAAATTCCTCCCCTTTCAGCCATTGCCATAACTGCAACTGAGCCAGGCCCGCCATCTGCAGTAAGGTTTGTCCCTTCAAGCGGGTCGACTGCAATATCGACTTCAAGGTTTCCTTTTCCTGTTCCTACGTGCTCCCCGATATAAAGCATGGGAGCCTCATCCCTTTCTCCTTCCCCTATCTGGATTATGCCTTTCATGTCAAGTTTATTCAGCATCCTTCGCATGGCGGCAACTGCTACCTGGTCGGCAAAACTTTTGTTCCCACGCCCCATCTGGTACGCTGCGGCAATGGCAGCAGCTTCGGTCACATGAATAAGTCTGGGCAATAAATCACATTCTATAGGCCCTGAACAATCAATCATTTCCTCTACGGTTTTTGGATGAGATATAAGAATCAACTCCCATTTTCTACTTGCGAATAATCTGCTTCCTGATATGAAATCTTTTTTCGGCAATTTACTCTTTATATTTAATTGATCTCATAACACAATAGTATATTAATGAATCTATTGGCCGAATGAAGGCATATATGGAGTCATATATTTATTTATGAAGCGTTCATCACAGAAAGTCCTGTAAATAGAGGGCCTTCAAGAAGACTCCAAAATAAAGCATACAGATAAGAAGTATAAAAAAATGGCTAAAAAAGCCTGGCTTAAAACTGATGGTTAAAAAAACCTGGCTTAAAACTGATGGCTAAAAAAGTCTGGCTTAAAACTGCCAGAAATTCAGGCTCTAAAGCTTGCCTGAAACTCAATTAAGAACGCCTCATAAAACAAATAGTTGCTAGACAATTTGATTTAAACCTTACCTGAAGTACATTTAAAGTTTAATTCAAAAAGAGCAGTTTCTGCTCAATATACTTTAAGGGGAAACACCCATGAGAATTCACTGTTTACAACACCTGAAAAACGATACCCTTGGAAGTATAGGGACCTGGATAGATGAAAAAGAATATAAACTTACGAAAACCCTGCTTTACGAAAACTCTTTTTTTCCTGCCCCTGAAGAATTCGATTTGCTCCTTATAATGGGCGGCACCATGAGCATTTATCAGGAAGAGGAATATTCCTGGTTAAAACCTGAAAAAGAATTTGTGAGTAAAGTAATAGAAGCCGGCAAACCCGTGCTTGGGAGCTGTTTTGGAGCTCAGATGATTTCCGAAGTGCTTGGAGGAAAAGTTACGAAGAATCCGTATAAGGAAATCGGCTGGCATACGGTACGGTCTATAGAAGAAAATATCGAACAAAGCCCGAGCGAGCTAAAGGATTCAAAGCTTCCGTCCTGCATGTTTCCTGAGTTTACCGGTTTTATGTGGCATGGAGACACCTTTGAAATTCCAGCCGGAGCAGTGAAGCTTTTTGAAAGTGAGGCCTGCCCGAATCAGGGATTTATTTACAATGGAAATGTTCTCGGGCTACAGTTTCACCCTGAAGCCAACAGGCAGTGGGTAAGAAATCTGATCAGGGATTCAGGGCACGATCTTGTATCAGGAAAATATATCCAGTCTGAAAAGGAAATACTTGGGCAGGAAAGCTTTTTTGATAGTTCCAGGAACCTGGCCTTTTCTCTCATGAACTGGTTTGAAGAAAAATGTGGGCAAGAAAACTAAGTGGTAAAAATTACGTAGAAACAAGAAACAGAAGATTGAAGAGAACGAGAGATTGAAGAAAAATAGAAGATTGAAGAAAAAGAGAGATTGAAGAAAAAGAGAGATTGAAGAAAAAGAGAGATTGAAGAGAAACAGAAGATTGAAGAGAAAGAGCGATTGAAGAGAAACAGAAGATTGAATAAAAAGAGAGATTGAAGAGAAACAGAAGATGAAAGAAAAAGATAGATGAAAAAGAGAAGCTGAAGAGAAATTATAGACGCAGGTTCAGATTGCCCTTTTTTACTTTGCAAAATCTGCCAGCGCTACCCTCTCAATCACAAGTTCGGGAATGTGCTCTTTCCCTGAAGCTTCAATTTCAGCATCCGTGATCCCGAACACAGAAAGGATTCCCTGCTTTTTGTAATCGGAATATGCAAGCAGCTCGGAACAGGGCTTTTCAGTAATGAGTTCTTTTAATGCAGAGAGAGCCAGCACCAGATTGTCCATTTTTCCAAGAAGCACGAATACGGCATTGTTTTCCCCTTTACATAGCCCGATCGAAAAACTCCTTTCAATCTGCCTCTCTCCGGACGCATACCGCATAATCTCGATACCGGGATCGTTTGCTATGTTCCTGCCTGCAGCAATTGCCCGAAGAGCTTTTCCCACTGCAAAATGAAGGTGTCTTTCACCTGCGATCAGGTCTGCGTTCAAACCCTGGATAATGACATCATTTTCGGAAGCTATCGAATTTATTGATTTTAGAAAGCCGGAAAGATTAGGGATATTTACATTCCCGCAGATTACCTGGATTTCCCTTTGCATTGTCATAGTCCTGCCATATCGCGGGCTTTACAATAAGGATTTCGGTTGTAGAAGAAACAAAAATGGAGAGAATGAAGAAAAGATAAAAGATGGAAATAAAAGAAAAGCCGAGAACTCTCAAAAAGGGCTATAAATGATTAAACTTTTAAGAACTAACTCTACCACCATCAGCCCAAGCATTACCAAAAAGAAAAGGATTAAAAGGTTGAGAATGATCGGGTTAATTCTTCTTCGAACTTCCCCAAATCCATACATCTCAATTACCATATATAATAATGATAGATTAATATATAATCATTTACACGTTTAGAGGTAGAAGCGTAAAACCCCGAAGTCTTTAGACATCTCAAGTATAATCTCATGCTCATATATCCGATTTCACCTACGGAACGCGGGGCTAGAGCCTGTATGACTTGTCAACATTGGTTGGAAGGATGACTCAGGAAGCCGCTAAATCTTTAGTTTAGCGGTAGTTCACATGCTTAACAAATACATACTATCTGCATTATACACTAACTGCATTATACATTATCTGCTTTTGTTATCAGTGTTCACCTGTCACTCTTTTTTGCTCGTCCTCATCAATTACTTTGACAAAGTGCCTATCTGAGAGATCTTCTTTTCCGGACCAGAAGATTGCCTTATGATATTTCCATGAGTCTGGATCAAGCTCAAGGATTCCTACATGAATTATAAATTCAAGTAGGACTTACGGCACTTGAGGAACAAAATCAATTACGTCAAAGACTGTGGATTAAAGTCACGTTTTAAACAGTTGGCGGTCTAATGCTGTTGATTCTTCAGTTCAACTGCGTAAGTCCTATTCAAGGACGAAACAGTAAGCTGCAAGCAGATGTAAAAAGCGGATTCTCGATTTCGGGATCGTTTGCTATGTTCCTGCCCGCAGCAATTGCCCAAAGAGCTTTTCCCACTGCAAAATGAAGGTGCCTTTCTCCTGCGAAGGTCGGCGTTCAAACCCTGGATAATGACATCGTTTTCGGAAGCGATCGAATTTATTGATTTTAGAAAGCCGGAAAGATTCGGGATATTTATGTTCTCGCAGATTACCTGGATTTCCTTTGCATTATCATAGTCCTGCCATGTAGCGGGCTTTACAATAGGATTTCGGTTGTATGAAGAGCTTCAATGACTTTAAGGCAATACCATCATTTCCCATTAATGGGCTTCCGCAGCCAGGGACACGTATCGGAGCATTTAGTATGACATGTTTTACTCATACAAAAAAGAGTTAAAAAGGTGTACAGGCTTTTCAAAAATTCCTATACTACCTTAAATTTAATAATTTTCCTTAAGAGATTTTCAAGGCCTTTCCTTTGTAGGTAAATACTTTGTTTTAGCTGTGATAACCTCGGAATAATGAGTATCTGAAAGATCTTCTTTTCCTGACCAAAAAATTGCCTTGTGATATTTCCAGGTGTAAGGGTCAAATTCAATAATTCCTACATGAACCACCAGTTCAAAGACAAACCAGTAAGCTGCAAGCAGATGTAATAATCGGAGTAAACCCAAAGCATTGATATTGAAAAAGGACGCAAAATACCAGGTTACGGAAAGTATCCATGCCGCAATGGGAATTCCGAAAGGAGACCAGTCAAGGTTGTAAAGCACTACTCCTGTAATTGCTACAATAACAATTGCTATACTCTCAAGGACAATCAGTATTTTCATCACAGGATGGAGTTTAGTCTCGTAGTGACCAGTAGTTTCATCATAGATACTAAATGCCGGATACCTGCCTTTTCCAAAAAAATTCTTTATTATGTCAATGAACCGTTCTGCATCAGCTTTTCCGAAAATGTAAGAGTCCTTAAAATGCACGGTCCTGTCTCTGACACTGCATCTTTCTTCTTTGCAGGAAAAAAGGTTGTATGGGACCAGAATCCAATTTGCAACCAGGAAAAAAGGCACAGCAATCATATGCCAGGTTCGGGCTGTTTGAAAAGCCATGAAACCCCAACCAAAGTAGATTTTGAATCCCGTAATAAGCAGGATAAACAGGGTAACAAGATGAACCAGATGAGTAACCCGCTCAAGCCACGTATAACGTTCAACAATTACACTTCTGGAAGCAGGTCTTTGAGCAGATCGTACCATACTTTCAACCTCCTTCAAAGTACCTTGATTATATAGTCCGGGTGCTTTCCGGTTTTATCAATCGTAGTTTTATCAATTGTATGAACTGCACATGCCAGGCAGGGATCGTAAGACCGGGCTGTATGCAGAATTCCAAGAGGATTTGAATAATCCACCCCAAGTGCATTTTCGGCAGCCGAGATTTTGGTGCCTATTAGGGCCTGTTCAACAGGGCTTGGGATTCCCTGCGAATTCCTTGGAGCAAGGTTCCAGGTGCTCGGAACCACAGCCTGGTAAAGAGTTACCATAGAATCCGAATCTGTAGCAATCCAGTGCCCCAGTGCCCCTCGCGGAGCTTCCCATAAACCCATTCCTGTGGAACTCTTTGCCATGGAAAGATCGGTATGCACAGCAACCTTTCCGCCTGCCTGAAGGTCCTGCGTGAGCCATTTTATAAGTTCCGGGACCACTACAAGAATTTCCTGCATCCTTGCAATCATGCGGGTATAGTTGTTGACAGGATAGTAGCCGTTATCCTGAAAGGTTTTTACCAATCCCGTAACAAGAGGTTCTCCCATAATCACCATACGGGCAAGAGGGCCGACTTCACACGGAATGCCGTCATAATGAGGGGCTTTTGCCCACGAGTAACGGCTCTTCGATCCTTTTGTATAATCAATATTTTCGGGATTCCCTTCCGGAACCGTAACCCCATTCCAGGGAGGACGATCGTTTACATCGTCAATGTAAAAGGAGTGGCTAATACTTTCTGAGATCTTCCTGTAGTCAAATTTTTCAAGCTTGAAATATCCATTCATATAGCCGGAGGGAATAACTCTGCTATCAGCAGGACTTGTAGGGTCATATCCATCTCCTTTCTCGGGCTTAAAGAAAACTCCGTAGGAAAGAAAACCAATCTTATCGGGATCTTTGTAAGTCCCTGCAAGGTCCATTTTCATACTGATAGGCAGGCCGAGAAGTTTTTCTCCTATAAGCTCCGAGCCAAAAGCCGCAAAGAGAGGGACGTCTCCCCAGCCAGCCGAGTGTGAGAAGTCCTTACTGTCAAGGGATTTATTCAGAAGTTCTTGCAGGTGATTAAGAACGAAATTAGCAGCCTTTTGAGGAGAAGAAGCTCTGTAAGTATTTTCAATCCAGGTATCGGGAGAGACCCCAAGAGTAAATGCTTTAACAAACTCCATCGTTTTCGTGACATAGCTTAGAATTTGCCCGATATCAGCAACCGTCGGAGAATAAACTACACCTCCAACATGCTGAAGAACCGGATGGGGCATCTTGCTAGCTATTAAAGAAATGGCTTCGTGCAAGCGGCGAAATTCCACTATAGCGCCCAGATAGGACGAGCCTGCCGGATAACTGGCACCGTCAATCTGATAAATCAAAGGTGCAAAACGCCCCTGAAGTTCTTTCCAGACTGAATTTCCAACATCACCGTATTTTGCCAGGATGTCACGGTAAGCTGAGTTTGCAAGGTCAGGGGCCCAGAGCACGTAGACGTGTGCTGCATGGCTGGCTATGTAATTCAGAGCCTGCTGGATGTTTCGCATTAAAAGACCGTTTTTGGGAACCTCACCTGCGACTCCAAAAAGTTCATCGAGGGCATTTGCTGCAGCTATGCCGTGGCTAACCGGACAGACCCCGCAGATCCTCTGGGACAGAAGTGCTGCATCCCTGGGGTCCTGGCGCTGCAGGAGACGTTCAAAACCCCTTAACTGCAAACCGTTACTCTGTGCATCAGTAATTACGCCTTCTCCATTGACTTCGGTATTGATCCTGTAGTGCCCTTCAATTCTCGAAACAGGATCAACAGTGACCTGTACCATTATTTTTCACCTCCGGCTTCCTCTATGGGTTTCTCTCCGGTTTCTTCTGGAGTGCTTTCTTCGGCAAAGCCTGCCTCGTCTTCAGGTCTTTTCATGGCAGTTCTCCTTACAGCATGAGCCCCTGCAGCAAGTAGCGCGCCTCCGATTGCCACGCCCGCTATAGTAGTGATATTCGTACCTACAATTCCTGTCTTCTCAATTTCCACAAAAAAAGGCCTGGTGCTATCAGGGAAGCCCGGCTGGACGCAGCCAATACAGGGAGATCCTGCCTGAGGACAGTAATTGAGATGGCCGTTCCAGTTGCGAGTAGCACAGTCTGCATGGGTATAGGGTCCCTTGCACCCCAGTTTCCATAGGCACTTCGGCCCACCTACTGTAAGCTCAAACTCTCCACGGTCATAGTACCCGCGACGAGAACAATTATCATGAATAACGTGGTCAGGCGGGAAGAAAACCTTTGGACGTTTCCAGTGGTCCAGGACATTAGGCAAATCATCAGGTATCTTTATCTTTCCCAAAACAACTGCACCTATTGTCAAAAAAACCCAGTCTGGATGAGTAGGGCAACCAGTAAGATTAATTACAGGCTTTTCGATGCCAAGAAGATCTAAAATCCCCTTTGAAGCATCTTCCATAGTAAAAGCAACCCCACGTGGGTCCATAAGTTCGACTATATCACTCTTAGCAGAGTTCACCCCACCGTTAGTCGCACAATTCCCAATTGCAACAATTGCTAAAGCGTTTTTAGCAGCTTTCGCGTAAATCTCTTTATAGGTTCTTCCTCCCAGCATGAGATATTTCCCGGAACCTTGAGGTCCGTTCGAAATTGCTCCTTCGGAGACCAGAACATAATCTTTTTCCCTTCCCAGGATCTCATCCAGTACAATCTCTGAATTAAGATCACTGGTATTTGCGAGCTTCCCATCTACGAAAATCCCCTGCTGCATCATTAAAACTTCATGATAGAGAAGTTTGAGATTGTACTCCTGAAGGAATTCGATGATATCAGGAGATCCTCCGTCCAGCATTGATATGGTACAGCCACTATCCATTACTCCGTGAAGCCATACAACTTTAGTTTCAGAAAACTCAAGAGCTTTTGCTATATCGTTTTTATACGTTTGTAAAAACAGTGAAGCTCCTAATACCCCCACAGCTTTTATAAATGCCCGCCTATCCATTTTCATGAAATCGAGATTTTTAAACTTTTCAAGTAAGTCGTCATTATCCATTCCACTTCCCCCCATGTTACAAATAATTATATCTAAATATATATAAAAAATAGAGTCCAATATATTAAAGACTATCATATCTATAAAAGACTAACAAATCTTCAATAACCCGCGTTACAGGTAACTCCTTTACTTTGCAATAGCAGGAGATCGTTTAAATTAAATTTAAGTCATTTAATAAATATAATTTTTCTAAAAACTTATATATTTTAATATCACTACTTTATTTATTGAAATTTTAAGGCTAGTAACGTTTAGTGATAACGCTGCATATTTCAGGGAAAAGTTGTGCGGCAAATATGGGGGATAGAATATGACTATTGGGGATGGTCACGACTTAAGGTCGTCGAGATTTGCAGGTGATGAAGTTCTGGAGGGCTGCTATGACAAAGAAAGAGTTCTCCAGAGAGGAGATAGCGGCTCTGCGGTAAGGAAAGTTCAACAGGCTTTAATATTTTTGGATTTTCCAGTGCCTGAAGTTGGAGCCAATGGTATTTTTGGCGGGGAAACCGAACTTGCGGTTAGAAGTTACCAGGAGTCAAGAGGCCTGAAAGTTGATGGTATAATAGGGTCAGAGACTATAGGAAGTCTTGATGAGGAATTTTTCGCGGGCGCCCGGAAGCCTTCGGTTTCACCAGTAACTGAGCCGCAGGTATCAGAAATTTCTGCTCCATTATTCCCGGAATCTCCTGTTCGATCACCAAGAGCATCTCCGGTTGGACCGGTAAGAGCACCTGAAGTCCCGCCAGTAGAGATGCCACGTGCTCCGAGAGTAGGGGCTCCTGCGGTTAAAATACCACAACCTCCTGAAGCACCGGTAGCGGGACCTCCAATCCTGAAAACCCAGGCAGTTCCGCTTGACCAAAAGCCTGTGCATGTAACTAGACCCATAACTCCACCTATGACCAGACTACCCCCTACGGTTGATAGTAAGGGACGTAAATTCCATACTGCAGGAACCTGGAGTGGGAGTAGTTCTTCTTTTGAAGCTGAAGCTGGAAAATCGGTACGTCTCGAAGTAAGTAACCTGAATGTTAAGGAATCAAGTATTATGATAAAAACAAATACAGGGGAAGCAAAAGAATCTATACTTTTGCCTGATACTCTTGTAAATTTTGAATTCTCTGCGATAACAGAGCCTTTTATATGGAGATTTTACATCGAAACCGATAGTGAAGACTCTTTGATTGAATGGAAACTCTATAGCAACTGGGTGCCTGGAAAATCCGAGTAACCGTAAAGGGAAAAGAGCCTTACTAATATAAACAGTTTTAAATGGAAGTTTCAATAAAAAGAGATATATACTAACCTGAAAGGATAATAAAAAAGATGATATTTAAAATTTAGAGATCTGTTTCGAAAAATCTGTTGATTAAAGGAATCGGTTCTTGGGCCCTTGACCCCGATTGTATAAATTTTTTCTGGGCTCGTAGCTCCGTTTGGAAACACACCCTGAGAAACAGAAACCTCACTTTTTCTTTTTCCGGAATTATATCCGGTTCTTTTTCTAGAGTTTCGTCTAGCAGGGGCTTGAAATTTAACTTATTTGTCCAGCAGGGGCTTGAAATTTAACTTATTTGTCCAGCAGGATTTCAGGCTTAGCTTAGTTTGCCTGCTCCACGCGCTCTTTAAGTGCCAGATTCATCATACTAAAATTCCGTTTAGTATTGCCAAGCAGGGAACCCGAAAACGGCACCAAAAGCCCGTTAAATGTCTCTCGCTGAATCAGACGCACTCGGTTCTCACCAGCTGGCTCTATTACAAAACTGTGCTCACCATCGAATATCCCAGGAATTAACAGATGACCGATCCAGCGCAGCTCTCTTTCTGGCTGAATGACAAGAATAGTTGGCCGAATTGTCATAACACGGTCGCCTAGATGAATTTGAATTGTTAATTTCTCACCTGGACTGGAAACTCCGGTCACCTCACGGATAAACGGATTCCACTGTGGGTATGCCCCGAAATCAGTAAGCGCTTGCCATACCCTGGCAGCCGGTGCGTTGATGATAACTTCGGTCTCGAGATTCTTCTGAGTAATAGAGGTATTTGCAGCAACAAGCGTTGCTACATAGAAAATTGCTCCAAAAGAAAGTATTTTAAGTACTACTTGACGAAGGAATCGTGAAATATTCACACCCCGGAATTATAAATTCTTTCTAATATATTATATTCAAATGGGCCTTTTACCAGATATAAATTACTGTAGAAGGAAAGAATTGAAATTAATAAAATAGCAAATATGGGGCAAAATATAAACTAAAAACAGAGGGCAAAGCCAAAATTAAAAAAGGGAAAAAACAGAACTAAAAAGTGGGGAAAATTTGGGAAAATTGAACAAAACAAAAATTAAAGTAAATAGTAAAAATAAAATTAAAGTGAAGAAAAGACCTCTTCCTTGATGAGCTTTATGGCTTTATCCACACCTTTAAGGACATCTGGACTGATTTCCAGCGTAGCTTCCGTGACAATCGATCCGATTTCAATCCCAATGACCACAATTTCTGGAAGTTCTTGGACCTGTTCTCCTATTTTCAATACATCTGTAATTGTCAGGTCATGTACTGAAACCAGGGGGTGAAACTCTACGCCTTCAAGTAATTCCTTCCCTTCTATATGGTGTACTGAACCTGGAGGGCTGTTAGCCAGAATTGCATCAACTATGATGACTTTCCTGGCGTCATCGAGAAGATTTAGAAGGTCAAGCCCGCAGACCCCTGCATCCATGATATCGATATCCTTGAGGTCTTTAAGTTCTGATTCTTGAAGAACCTCAATGACTTTGAGGCCAACACCATCGTTTCCCATTAACGGGCTTCCGCAGCCAAGGATGCGTATAGGAGCATTTAGTATAGACATATTTTCACTCAAAAAAGCAGTTAAAAAGGTATACAGGCTTTTCAAAAATGCCTGTACTACCTTAAATTTGATATTTTTCTTTATGATATTTTCACGGCTTTTCCTTTGTAGGGTAATAAGCTGGGAGAACCTCAGAATAATGAGTATCTCTCAGATCCTCTTTTCCTGTCAGGAAGATAGCTTTATAGTACTTCCAGACATGAGGATCGAATTCCAGAATACCCACGTGAACTACAAGTTCAAAAACAAACCAGTAAGTCATCAGCAGGTGAAGTACCCTGAGGAATTCCAGAGGAGACAGGTTGAATAACGGCGAAATAAAGCCTGTTATAGTCAGTATCCATGAGGCTATTGGGAGGCCGAAAAGTGACCAGTCGAGCTTGTAAAGCACAACACCTGAAACCGCGATTAAGAAGATTGCTGTACCTTCAAGCACGATCAGGATCTTCATTAAGGGATGAAGTTTGGTCTTGTAGTGGCCAGTAGTTTCATCATATATACTGAATGCCGGATATCTGCCTTTCCTGAAGAAGTTACCAATTATACCGCCAAAGCGAGCTGCATCCTTAGGGCCGAAAATATAATGGTCCGTAAAGTGCGAGATCTTTCCCATAAACCCATGACCTTCAGAGAAGATGTTGTAAGGAATAAGGATCCAGTTCACTGCAAGCAGGAATGGGACCGCTATCATGTGAAGACCGCGGGCGGTATGGAAACTCATAAATTCCCATCCCATATAGATCTTTAACCCGGTAATGATGAGCACTAACATTGCAACAGCGTGGACAGTATGAGCTATCCTGTCAGTTACTGTATAGCGCTCAACAATCATCGGCTTGTCGCCTTTAGATTTCATTGTGGGTCATCTCCCTGTACTATACTTAGAGGATTCTTAGTGTATTTGGAGCGTTTTTCCCAGTCAGGTCAATGGTGTGGACTGCACATGAAATGCAAGGATCGTAGGACCTTCCCATATGGAAAATGCCAACTGGATTGGTATAATCGACATCTCCAACTGTATTGATTTTTGAACCAATGAGAGACTGTTCGAGTGGGCCAGGAATTCCTTTGCTGTCTCTTGGGGACATCAACCAGCTACCCGGAACTATACACTGATAGTTGGTAACTTTTCCATCGCTGCCAGCAGAGATCCAGTGACCAAGAGCTCCACGAGGTGCTTCCCACAGGCCCATTCCAGAATTATTTTTAGCTGTATTAAGGTCTATAGGCACGGAAATCTTGCCGTTGGGGTTGTAATCAACTGTTACCCAGTTGAGAAGTTCATATGCGAGAATTGCAGTTTCCTGCATACGAGCCAGCATCCTGGTGTAAACGTTAGCTGCAGAGTAACCATTCTCAGCGAAAGCCTGAGCCAGACCTGTTACTAGAGGCTCTTTTATATTTAGCATGCGTGCAAGAGGCCCGACTTCACCGGCCTTTCCGTCATATCTCGGAGCCTTGTCCCAGCTGTATTGGCTGTTTGAACCGCCTGTGTAAACGATTTTATTTGGATCAGTATATGGAACGGTTTCACCTTTTGCTGGTGCGAGGTCATTGGAACTGTTCTGGTAGAAGGAGTGAGCAGTACTCTCAGTAATCTTTTCCGGATCAAATTTCTGGTATTCGAGCTTTCCTGTTACCACACCTGAGGTGAAAATACGGTCTCCTGCTGGGCTCTTCGGGTCGTATCCGTCTTTGTACTTGTAGTATCCGCCATATGAAACGAAGCAGATCTTTGCTGGGTCCTTGTACCCACCGATTGTATCATGTTTAAGGCTTGCTGGAAGACCGAGAATCTTTTCTCCTACAAGTTCTGAACCAAAAGCTGCATAGAATTCCACATCTCCCCAACCTGCATCTTTGGAGAAGTCATTTGAAGTCGATGTTTTATTATAAAGGTCAGTCAGGTGTTCAGTAACAAAGCTTACTGCTTTTTGAGGAGAGCTTGCCTGATAGGTATTTTTGATCCAGGTATTGAAATCAACTTTCAGGGTATGTTTGGACACGAAGTCCATAACCTGTAGATAGTAAGTAGAAAGTTTGGTTATATCTGCAACAGTAGCCGGGTAGGTATATCCACCTGGATAAAGGGATGAAGGACCGGGCATTCTACCGGCAATAAGTGCGATAGCCTCCGCAAGGCGTTTCTTTTCAGGGATCGCTGCAAGATAGGAACTTCCCGCAGGTACAGCCACACCATCCATCTTGTAGCTGATTGGGGCAAACCTTCCAACCATTTCTTTCCAGACTGCGTTTCCGGTGTCTCCAAGTGTTGTAAGTACCTTCTTGTACGCTGGATTTGCAAGGTCAGGACCAAAGAGGACATATATATGAGTTGCATGGCTTGCAACCATATTCAGGCCCTGGAAAATGTTCCTCATCATCAGAGCGTCTTTTGGAACGCTTTCGGCCACGCCATAAAGATCGTCTAGAGCGTTTGTAGCTGTCAATCCATGAGCAAGAGGACAGACACCACAAATTCTCTGAGTAAGAAAAGCTGCATCTCTTGGATCCTGGTTCTGCAGAATGCGTTCAAAACCCCTGAATATAAGAGAAGATGACTGGGCATCGGTAATAACACCGTCAGCACCTACTTCAGTGGATATGCGCTGGTGACCTTCAATTCTAGTTAAGGGATCAACTGTAACGTTTACCATTTTTCACTCACTCTCCTTTTCCCATTCTCCTAACAGCATGTACGCCTGCTGCAACTGCAGCTGCTCCAACTGCAACTTTGGCTACTGTATCAATGTTTGTTCCGGCAACTCCTACATCTTCACGTTCAACGTACAGGGGTCTTGAGGAGTCTGGGAAGCCTGGCTCAACACAGGCAATACAGGGGCCGCCTGCCTGAGTACACATGCTTACTGAACCGTTCCACCTGCGGATTCCACAGTCTGCATGGGCGTAAGGAGCTTTGCATCCAAGTTTCCACAGGCACCCTGGCCCACCAATCTCTTCATCAAGCTCTCCGCGGTCGTAGTATCCACGGCGGGGGCAGTTGTCATGCACAACATGGTCTGGAGGGAAGAAGACTTTTGGCCTGTTATACTCGTCCAGAACGGCAGAAAGGTCATCTGGGATCTTAATCTTACCAAGAATAACTGCGCCCAGGGTAAGGAGTACCCAATCAGGGTGAGCCGGACAACCAGGAATATTGATTACGGGCTTATCAATGCCAAGTTCTTTAAGCATACCTTTTGATGCCTCGGTTTTTGAAAATGCTACTCCTCTGTAGTCAGTGTCCTTGGCAACATCGCTTTCTGCATTGGTAATTCCTCCCCAACAGGCACAGGCTCCAACTGCAACGACAGCTGCAGCATTCTTTGCAGCCTCTCCAAGGGTCTGCTTGAAAGGCTTGTTTCCAATAACCAGGTAGCGGCCTGAACCATCCGGACCGTTTGGAATTCCGCCTTCAACGACCAGAATATAGTTGCCTTCTTTATAAATTTCTTCCTGGAGAATTTCGGAGTTAAGCTCAGCGGTGTTTACAAGCTTACCATCATTCCAAATTCCCTGCTGTGCACAAAGAGTCTCATGGTAAGCAAGATTGACATTAAGCTTTTCTAGTGCTTGTACAAGGTCAGGATTACCTGCATTTAAGACCGATTCGGAACAGCCGGTACATTCGGAACCGTGGATCCAAAGAAGCTTGGTCTCTGCGAGTTCAAGCGCACTTACAATCTCAGATTTATATGTGCCAAGGAATGTAGCTGCACCCATTGCACCTAACGCTTTCATGAAAGTGCGTCGATCCATTTTTAAGAAGTCCACACTGTCCAGTGTACGGACAAGATTTTTTATTCCAGTACTCATCTCTACCACATCTTGATTTTACCCAAATTATACATCCGAAAGAAAATTTTGAATAATTGTCCACAGTAATTATATAAATACATACATAAATTTACCACTAATGTTTTCAATGTAGGAATAGTATTTAAGGTTTTTTACACGCTCCAATAAATATATTAATTGGCTGCATTGGAGGGATATGATTCAATATCATATATAATAAGCTTCAAATATAAATAGCACAACTCAATGTACATTGTTGTGTATTATAGTACATATACGGGGAATTAAAGCCTCTTGAAAGAGAAAAGAGGATCAAAATAATTAATTTAATTTCAAAAGTTAAAAGTTACTACTGAAGTCGCAATTCATATTTAAAAACTTACCTGTATTATGACAAAACACATAAAAAGAAGATAAAATGCAGAAAAGTTTTGAAATGCAAAGAAAGAATCACTTATTTTTAAGGGATATTTTAGTATATTGAGCTTTCTCAACCAGAACTGAGATTTCATAAGAAGGAAATAGATGTAGCAACTGATCCTGTTTAACTCTCAAGTAACCAAAAGAATCCTGCTTTACTATAAAGCTGAAAAGCTTTTAATCCCGAGTTATCTCTATTAACTCTGATCTTCAGTGTTCTGAAAAGTACACTCAATAGAAACTTAAAACGGAAAAGAAGTGCTAAAGAAGCTGATCTTATTATGTGAAGCTAGAACATATATAATACTACTCAAGCCTCAATTACCTATGGCTTTTATATCTTGAGCATCCCGAGTTAAATAGAGCGGTTTTAGGGCCTTTTCAAAAACGTTTTTGAAGCAAGTAAAAGATTAGGGCAAAAAACATTTTTAAATTATGCAAGTGAAAAGAAAAAACAAAAAGAATATAATATAGAACCATAGAGTTTCAAAAAATAATTTTTGACAATGGATTTGTTTAAAACTTAAAATTAGGTTCTTGTTCACGATACCTCCATTTTTCTATCTGCGGCAAGTGGAGAATGAAAACGCGATCATTAAAAAGCAGCAGTAGAGAAATAAAAACAAGTAAGGGGATAAAAGCTGTTTAGCCAGTTAAGGAAGTAAAACTGGAGGGGTTTTTGCTCATTTGGTACCTGTAAATATATATACCTTACAAATATATATCTCTTGTAAATACATTACAAATATATATCTCTTGTAAAATAAGTCTTGTAAAAGCCTTAATACAAGAATTTATCTCATTAATAAATAATTTGTATAAACTAAAGGATTTTAAAAAAAAAGGGTTCGAGGAAACATGTGTATAGCTATTCCTGGAAAAGTAAAATCCATTGTAAACGAGAATACTGCAACGATTGACATGGGCGGAATCTGCAGAGATGTGAATATGGACCTTATGGGAGGCGCTAACGAGTCCCAGATAGGGAAACACTTTCTTGTCCATGTTGGATATGCAATAGCCGAAATCTCGGAAGAAGAAAGTGAAGAAACAATGCAC
Source organism: Methanosarcina sp. Kolksee (assembly GCF_000969945.1). Classification (NCBI taxonomy): domain Archaea; kingdom Methanobacteriati; phylum Methanobacteriota; class Methanomicrobia; order Methanosarcinales; family Methanosarcinaceae; genus Methanosarcina; species Methanosarcina sp. Kolksee. Next base: position 3,375,180 of record NZ_CP009524.1, on the reverse strand, counting down.
CTTCTCAGACAGATTGCGGGACTTGAAGAGATAGAAACACCCGAAAGCGAATCTACCTGAAAGCGGACGCTGATGAAAAATGGAAAACGGGAATTCACCTTCAAAGCCAGCGGCTCCTGAACTTGAAAGAAAGCTCCTGGAAAGGATCAGAAGCTTGGATAAGCCACTTCGCATAATGCATGTCTGCGGGACTCATGAGCGGACTATAGCAAAATATGGGTTAAGGAGTGTCCTTCCCAAAAATATTGAGGTAATAAGCGGCCCCGGATGCCCTGTTTGTGTGACTCCTGAAGAAGATATTAATATTGCAATAGCCCTTGCAAAAAGTGGGGCAACCGTTGTCACTTTTGGAGACATGATGCGTGTTCCGGGTTCGGCCGAAAGTTTGCTGGACGCGAAGTCTGAAGGGGCAAATGTAAAGATGGTCTATAGTATTGATGATGCAATTGCCCTTGCAGAAAAAAAGCCAGAACTTGAGGTAGTCTTTTTTGGAATAGGCTTTGAAACTACGGTTCCTGCAAATGCGGCTGCTCTTTTAAGAAAGACCCCCGAAAACTTCAGCCTCCTTGCCTCGCAGAAGCAAACTCCTCCTGCAGTAGAATTCCTTGCCAGTGATGCAGATGTTGATGCCTTTATAGCTCCCGGGCATGTGGCAACTATAATAGGCACAAAACCTTTTGAGTCTCTTGCAGAAAAAGGCTTTCCTGTTGTCGTAAGTGGGTTTGAACCCGGAGATATTCTCCTTGGAATAAACCTGTTACAACTGCAGGCAGAAGAAGGAATCTCAAGAATAGATAACGGCTACCCGAGAGCTGTAAAACCTGAAGGAAACCAGATTGCCCTTAAAATCATGAATGAAGTGTTTGAAACCTCGGACTCTGAGTGGCGAGGCATAGGGAAAATCGAGAATTCAGGACTTGTGCTCAGAAAGGAGTTTGAGGAAAAGGACGCTGCAAAAAAGTATGAAGATTTGTATGCTTCTGCTCTTGAAGATGTCCGAAAGAAAACAGGAGGAAAAGACAAAAAACGCTGTATCTGCGCAGCTATCCTTACAGGAAAAGCAAAGCCTTCTCAATGCCCGAATTTCGGGAAAGAATGTACCCCGAAAAGTCCTGCAGGCCCATGTATGGTAAGCCAGGAAGGTATGTGTTATAACTGGTTCAGGTACTCAAGAGAAGGAGGCAACAGGGTTGCATGAATTATCCATTGCATGTGAAATTTTCGAGCAGGTAATGGCTACTGCCAAAGAGCACGGAGCCACGGAAGTTAAGCACGTAACTCTTCAGATGGGAAGATTATCTCATACTAATCCGGAACAACTTAACTTCTGTTTTAAAGTCCTTGCAGAGGAAAGTATTGCCAAAGATGCGGATTTTATTGTAGAAATGATACCGCCTTCCCTTGAATGTGAATGTGGATACACGGGAGCAATAGATGAAAAAAAGATACGAACGAAATGTGAATTCGAAAGTGAACTTCTGGCTTATGCGGCAGTTATGGAATGTCCAGTCTGCGGAAAGCCTGCCCAGCTTATAGGTGGAAGAGAGCTGATAATTAAAAGTATCGAGATCGAAACTGAAAACCAGGATTGAACCTCAAAAAGGTAAAAAATAAAAAATAACTCCCCAAGTGATGTTTATGTTAATGCATGTAATTGATATGGGACATGATGTCTACAAAGCAAATGATAAAGTTGCTGAAAAAAACAGAAAGAAACTTGACAAGTATCAGGTTTTCTCGGTAAATGTTATGGGTGCAATCGGATCAGGAAAGACCACTCTGATTGAAGAAGCTATCAGGCAACTTAAGGATAAGTATAGGATAGCTGTGATTGCAGGGGACGTAATCGCAGAAATGGATTCTTCCCGTTTCAGAAAACTCGATGTACCTACCATTCCCGTGAATACCGGAAAAGAGTGCCACCTTGATGCAAAACTGGTGGAAAAAGCCCTGGATGAAATCGATCTTAGTAACACGGATCTCCTTCTAATTGAGAACGTAGGCAACCTTATCTGCCCTGTGGACTTCAAACTGGGGGAACAACTGAGGGTTGTAATCGTGAGCGTGACCGAGGGAGACGATATTATCCTCAAGCACCCCATGATATTCAAGACTGCAAATCTTGCAGTAATAAATAAAGTTGACATTGCACACGCGGTTGATGTCGATGCCGAAAAAATGCGAAACGATATTCTTTCCTTAAATCCGAGTGTGCCAGTTATCCTTACTTCAAAGCATGACTGGGAAAGCCTGGAAACCTGGATTAGCTTTATCGAGCTTGGAGTTAAAAAAGCTCAGAATAGATAAGGCAAAGTTAAAAAGAATTAAGGTAGAACCCAGGTCAAAAAGAATTAAGGTAGAACCCAGGTTAAAAAGAATTAATCCGAGCCAGGGTTAATGAGGATAAAATGAGAAATCAGATTCTAGAGATTAACTCGAAGCTCGGACTAAAAAGATTTAAAGTAGATTGAGAAGATCCAGAAGGGTTTAAAAGGCGGAAAAAAGGAGACTTATATGAAATCAAATACCATTTCTCTTGAGCACGGTGCAGGCGGAGAAGTTATGCAGGCACTTATAGGAGAAATAATTCTTAAAAACTTTCACAATAAAAGTGCAGGCTCAATTGGACTCGAATGTCTTGATGATGGGTCCACAGTCAGGCTTGAAAGCTTCAACAACGGATGCGAACTTGTACTGACTACTGATAGTCACGTGATTACACCTGCCTTTTTCCCGAATACCAATATAGGAAGGCTTGCAGTTGCAGGCACTGTCAATGACCTTACGGTCATGGGAGCAAAGCCCCTTGCTCTTACCTGTGCAGTCATAGTCCCTGAAGGTTTTCCACTCAAGGAGTTTGAGGAAATAATTAAAACAATGGATAAAACAGCCGCAGAGGTTGGTGTACCCATAATAACAGGCGACACCAAAACCGTAGAGAAAACTGCGCTTGATTCTATTATCCTGAACACTGCAGGCCTGGGAATTACGGATAGCCCTGTAAGAGATTCAGGGCTTCGGCCGGGAGATAAAATTCTGGTCACAGGCACTATTGGCGACCACGGAATTTCGCTTATGGCTCACAGGGAAGGTTTTGACTTTGATACTGACCTTGCCTCGGATTCAGCCCCACTCTGGAAACTCATAGAACCCCTCCTGAAACTCAGAACCCCGGAGGGTGAACCCGTGATCACGGCAATGAAAGACCCGACCCGCGGAGGGCTTGCAAATGCCCTGAACGAGATGGCAGCAAAATCCGGAGCAGGCATTCTGATTGAAGAAGACTGGATTCCTTTCAAACCAGCCGTTTCCGCAGCCTGTGAGATGCTGGGCCTTGATCCCCTTGAGGTTGCAAATGAAGGAAAAGCAGTTATCGGAGTCAAACCCGGCTTTGAAGAAGAAGTGCTTTCAATCCTGAGGCAACACCCTTACGGCAGGGATGCAGCTGTTATAGGAGAAGTTACTCCAGATAAGAAAGAAGTAGTCCTGAGAAACCGTTTCGGTGGTATGCGTTTTGTAGATGTACCTGCCGGAGACCCGATTCCCAGAGTATGCTAAAAATCATCAGGCCCTAGACGAGATTGATTTATGATAAGATACTATTGGAATTGAGTTTTGACGTACAATCGTTTCCTCTCATTTAATTGGACTCATTTTTTATTTTTCCTTTTCCTTTTCCTTTTCCTTTTCCTTTTCTTTTTCCTTTTGTGTTATATTTTTGTCTCATTTTTTACTTCACTTTATCTTTTCATTTTCTTGTTCTGAGTGTCTATTTTTCATACTCTCTTTCTCAATCTCTATTTTTCATTTTCTTGTTCTGAGTATCTATCTTTCATACTCTCTTTCTCAATCTCTATTTTTCGTTTTCTCTTTCTCAGTGTCTTTTCAGTCTATATTTTCAGTTTACATTTTTATATATCTCTCAGCCACTAGTATCAAATAATGTTTAAAAGTAAATTACCTTATAGAAATTTGTAGTATAATGATAAAATAAGTTGAAAAGGTTTTAGAATAAGGCAGTCAGAGAAAAAAAACAATTTATAGAAGTATCCCAGGTAAATCTATCGAGCAGGAAAGTTACTGAAAATAGAAAGGAAGCCGAAATATGAACCGAGACCCAATTGTGGAACAGGAACTATGGCGCTCAGTTGCAGTATATTTTGCATCATTTTTGGTCGTGGGAGCCCTGAATATTGCAGGATACATATCAGTAGAAGGTATTGCAACTTTTATCCTGGCCTTTATTATAACATTAATTCATTTCGCACTCATGGTCAGATACAGAAGAAAAGAGCAGTTAACAGATCCTTCAATCTCTTCGATAATAGATCATTTACTTCAGCCAAAAAATCCTGAAAATCGAAACAGTATACACCCGGAATCCGGGCATAATTTCCTTTCTGTTTTGGCAATCCTGGTGATTGCATACCTTATTTATCGTTATGCAATTTAAGTAAGAATTTTGTAAAATTCACTTTTGAGACAATCCCAAAAGCAAGATGTCTTGAAGAAGTGTAATTATTGAGAAAAAGAAGAGAGTCTTATTCTGAAACAAAGTAATTTCCACTTAATTTTTCTGTTTTCTGATTTTTATAAAATATAAGGCGAAGATAAGATTGTTATCTACGGCAATTTTGGTTATAAAAAGCCTGAATGAAACTTTTGAGGTTCATAAAGAGCAAAGTTTCCTGTATGACATGAATTAAAATTGGAAAAGGATATAATTTATTCCCGAACAATAAGAAAAACTGAATTTGGAAAGACGGAGGGATATTCATGATAATGAATTTTAAAGGAAAAGCCCGAAAATTTCAGAGACGGCTTTTATTGCGGATTCTGCAGACGTTATCGGGGATATTGAAATCGGGGATTATTCAAGTGTATGGTTTAATGCCGTGCTTCGCGGAGACAGGAATAAGATAAAAATCGGGAGCCGGACAAGTATCCAGGATAACGTGGTAATTCATGCTGACCCTGAGAACGGGGTTCAGATAGGGAATAATGTAAGTGTGGGACACGGAGCTGTGCTTCACGGATGCAGAGTAGAAAGCAATGTGCTTATAGGGATGAATTCTACAGTATTGAACGGGGCTGAAATAGGAAAAAATTCTATTGTAGGTGCAAACGCGCTGATTCCTGAAGGGAAGAAATTTCCTGAGAACAGCCTGATAATCGGAGTTCCGGGAAAGGTTAAAAGGGAAATTGAGAAATCTGAGATTGAAGCCATAGCAGAAAATGCTGCCGAATATGTGGAATTTGTCAGAGAGTACAGGAAGAAGTGAGAAATACACGAAAGAACTGAAGAAGTGAATTACTACAAATTATCGAACTTTTATGGTTTAAACTGTGCACCTGGCTTGAAAAGAATCCAAAAATGTAAATGGCTGGGAGTATATTTTAGCAACATGCTAATTAAAGATATACGGTTTTAACGGAGTAGTATAATGGAGAAAAAAATGTTGCAGAATATGCGATGCAGAGGTTCATCAGGAAGTTAAAATCGGTCCTGATTGTGGCACAGAGAAAAAAATAGGAAAAAAGCCCTCCAATCGCAGCGCTATTATCCTGCGTAGTTTCAGGGCTCGGCCAGGTTTACGCAGGTGATCCTCTTCGAGGATTTGCAGTACTTGCTGCATTGGGAATTAGCTTATGTTTGATGGCTCTTTTAATTGGATTTGTTACGTTTGTCGGCGCCTGAATATTTGCAGTAGTAGATGCGTACAGGATGGTAAAAAGACAAAATCATGATATTGAGAAAAAAAGAAGTAACGTTTCAATATAATTATTTTACACATGCTTTATTTAAACTTTTTAAACTGAAGGAAGAATCAGTTTTTTTCTTTAGCTTTTTCCTTTAATACTTTAAAGTGCGTAAAGATTAATACGAATTCGAAAGGGAGATGAAACGAAAATGAGAAACATAAACATCCTGTATTACGGAAAAGTAAAACCTGTAGACATATATGAAAATATGTTTGAATATATAAAAAGTTCCGGCACTTCGGACTGTGAGAAAGATTACATTGAGGGCCAGCCTGAATATTTCGTAGAAGAATGGCAGGCAGCACTGGACAGCGAGGTGTTTTTTGGATATGATCCGATGAAAGATGCAGGAGAACTCGAGATTGACGGGCAAAGTTATACCCGTGTCGGCAGAGGAATATCCGAGTTAAGTTATGTACCCACTGACAGCCTGTCTGACATTCTGTATATTATTTATCACTGCGACCACAACATTAGAAAATGTAACTGCGTTAATGAGATTTTCCAGACAAAAGAAGAAGCAGAACAGAGAGCAAATGAGCTTAGAGAACAAAAATGAGCTTAGAGAACAAAAATGAGCTTAGAGGAAAAATGAGCTTAGAGAACAAAAATGAGCTTAGAGGAAAAATGAGCTTAGAAAAAATTGTTTTCTCCTGATCTTCCTTACTGGCAGGAAATATCATAAACAAAAATCTGAAAACGAAGCAATCATATTTATAGGTAGAATTGCCTGACCTGTGATATCAGTAGCTTACCATCTACCTGAAAAACAAGATCAAAGCTGTTTATAAAAAAGGAGTGAAATCCCTTTCAGAATTTCAACTCAGAATTTCAATATATAAGTTAGGACTACGAGACACTACTTTTTTATATTTTTTCAATAAACATATTTGTTTTTTAGATATAGAATACAAATCGTCGGCACTTATCAATACATTTTATTTTTTTGTAAAAGTGTGGCGCTCTATCATAGAACAATTAGTGGAGACGTTCAGAGTTACGGTTGAGTCAGAGCGGAACCCTGTAAAAACACCGGCCTACTATTCAAAGGAATTTAAACATCCACTAGTAAACTGTTAAATATTTATTTATATGTTAGCGGTGTATTATCTAACGAGTTTAATGTTTTATGCGCTAATGTGCTAATTTCGCAGTTAAACTATATTAACTAAATAAAGAGGCTAGTGACATGCATAAGGAACATGAACTAAACAAAGAAGCTGGAATAAAAATTAAAAAAGTGAAAACCGAAGTAAAAAAGAATCAAGGAATTAATGAGAAGTCTAGCTCCAGATCCCATTATGTCCCAGGCTCCTGGAAAGGGACAAAAATAAATCCGCAAATCAGTAAGATCAAGTACAGGCAGCGTTATGTACCCGGATTATGGAAGGAATCCGTAGAGACTTCAAGGGTAAAGAAGCTCGGGTATAAGCCGAAATACATACCCGGATTATGGAAAGCGGCAAAAGAGAATCCAAAGATGGAGAAAATTAAGTATAAACAGCGTTACATTCCAGGTCTCTGGAAAGGGACTGAAGAGACTCCAATAACAAAAAAAGGTGATCATAAGCCGCGTTATATTCCCGGTTTCTGGAAAGGAACTAAAATGAATCCGAAAATAGGGAGTCTCAGGTACAGGCAGCGCTACATTCCCGGGTTCTGGAGAGGAAATTCAGATGCCCCAAAAGCAGATAAATTCATTCACAAGCCAAAATACGTACCTGGATTCTGGAAAGGAACAAAAGAGAACCCTAAAATAAGTACGATCAGATACAAACAGCGTTACATTCCCGGATTCTGGAAAGGAACCATAGAAACTCCAGAAATGAAGAAATTTGACCACAAGCCGCGTTATATTCCTGGCTCCTGGAAAGGGACAACAAAGAATCCAAAAATCGGGAAGACGAGATACAAACAGCGTTACATTCCCGGATTCTGGAAAGGAACCATAGAAACTCCAGAAATGAAGAAATTTGACCACAAGCCGCGTTATATTCCTGGCTCCTGGAAAGGAACAACACAGAATCCGAAAATCGGGAAGATGAGATACAAACAGCGTTACATTCCCGGGTTATGGAAAGGACATGCAAAAAAGGATAGCTACAGACCTCGTTATGAGCCTGGATTCTGGAAAGGAACAAAAGAAGCTCCTAAGAGAAGTGAGAAGTTTAGCTACAAGCCTCGCTATGTACCCGGATCCTGGAAAGAGAGAACTGGAATCTGAGGGGTTAGCACCTGAACAGAATAATAAAATACTGGCAGGCCTGTAATATACATAATAATTAAACTGGTTATGATTGAAACTGATTATGATTGAAACTGATTATGATTGAAACTAATTATGATTGAAACTAATTATGATTGAAACTAATTATGATTGAAACTGATTATGATTGAAACTGATTATGATTGAAACTGATTATGATTGAAACTGATTATGATTGAAACTGATTATGATTGAAACTGATTATGATTGAAACTGATTATGATTGAAACTGATTATGATTGAAACTGATTGAAGTTTCATAATACTGTTTCCCAGTTCAATTGCATAAGTCTGATAGTTTCTGAGGCAAATAAGTACCTTAAAGTAAGAAACCAGTACTAATGAAAAGTTCAAGGCTAAAAATTAGTGGGGGTCTTTAGCCAAATCTGAAAAATGCGAAAGCTTACTTGTTTGATAGGATTTGAGAGCCTTCCTCTTGATTACTACATCACAGGAAACGACTTCCACTACATTATTTTTGTAGCTTTTTTATAATTATCCGGTTTCAACCTCTTGTTATTTAGATTATCCCAGCTTTTCATAATTAGCGGATCTCAAGGATTGTCTTTGATCCCTGTTTTCGACTCTGTTTTTGTCCTGTATTTTGACCCGTGTTGTTAACAGGTACAATTTTAAACGCATGAATGCCTGCTAAACAACCTGCAGAGTTTTAAGCTGAGCCAGTTCCCGGAGAGATGTGAAGATCCTTTAAATCCTCGTTTTGCAGGGGCTAAAGCCTGAAATATTCCCGAAATTCCACGGAGTTCGGGGAGAACTTTAAAAATTATACATTTCCTGAGACTGCATTCCGCAGGCAGGTTTCCCAGTCTTCAGGGTTGTCTATATTGTCGCACTGCCACTCAAACTCGCGCCTTGCAAGCCTGATAGTTGCACGTGCTTTTTTGAGTGGAACCAGCTCTTTTCCGACATCGCCAACTCCCCCTACTTCCAGGCAGCTTACGATATCGATCATAAACTTCTCCAGGATCTCTGGTGGTATCGATTCGTTCCTTGCGTGGATTTCTGTGCATTTTGCAAGATACTCTGCAAGTACTCGGATCAGTTTCTTGTCACGCATGATTGTAACTCCTTTGTACGATAAGTGGGGCAATTCACTCCGTCACACTGGGCTTTAGATTTGATGATCGCAACAATTATGACATTAATAAAAATGCAGACATATCTTCCTGAACTCAGCCCAGGATACTTCAATCCTGATTTTCCAGGGACAGTACCTCAAACAGCAATTAAAAATATGTATTTTCGAAGCTTAAAGCTTTCTAAATAATCGTATTTGAGAGAAGTTATATACACTTGGATACCAGCTGAAATATTAAAAGGTCGTATAAAATGTCTTCTCTACTACTTTTTATTACTCTCTATTACTTTCTACTATTTTTCTATTACTTTCCACTATTTTCTACTACTTTTCACTATTTTCTACTACTTTCTACTACTATATGTACACTGAATCATTTTTCCATTGAATTTCTAGTATGAGAGATTATGTTTGGATCATATGTAAACCTTAAAACTGCACACAATAAGGGATCATCATTCCAAAACCTACTTAAACAAAAATTATCGAAAATGAAATCTCGACCTGCCGAACCTAGGATAGACGTTTTAAGCTTGCAATTGTACGCTGGTTATGGACGCAAAAACCAGGAGTTAAGGTACAAAAAAAATTACATCAAATTTAATTGTAACTATTCAGGGTATAGCTAGCGGCGCTCCTTTGAGCGCCGCGAGAATACCCTCTAAAACAGGTAAACCATTCTTTCTTATTGTGGAAATATATGCTCTAATTCTGCAGAAAGCTTCCGCTCCCCGTGTAGTTCTGAAAGTTCCTGATATTTTCTGCTGTAGTTTCATCATCCTGACATCTCTTTCTGCTTGATTATTCTCAAACGGAACTTTCAAGTCTTTCAGGAATCTCAGAATCTTTTCTTTATGTTCTATAAACCTATCAAGCAGATTCCTTGCTTTGGTTTTTGGATACATACCACGTTTTCCTTGTCTTTCAGGATTTAGAGAAGGTGGATTTTCTTCAATTCCTTTCGCGACTACAGTATCGAACCTTTTTTCTAATGCCTTAACTTGTTCAAAATCCAGATATTTGCCCTGCTCTTTGCACTCATCAGTATACTTTTTCATTTCAGATAACAGCTCATTCATATCTTTAGCCCATTGCTGTTTATAACTCTCCTCAATTCCAATAAGTTCTCTTTGGAGATGGGCATTGCAAAGAGCATGATCACAATTATAACCGTTGTAAGGTTTCCATCCATCATGAACTGCTACCCCTTTAAACTCTGGAAGAATTCCCATAGCATCAATAGCTTCTGATCCTCTTTTCGGATGAGCAAAATAACAAGTGTATTTGTCAGTAGAAGCTACATGAAGCCAATGTCTTTTTCCGTGAACTTTCATTCCAGTTTCATCACAATGGATAACAGGAGAAGAGAGTAACTTTTCTCGAATTACGTTTTCAAATTCTTCAAGATTCAGGAAACATTCTCTTTCTGCTTTAATAATGGTAGCAGAACAGATTTTTATCCCCATTACATCATGAAACAATTCAGAAATCCTTTCGTAAGGAATGAAATGGTGATTTTTAAAGTAAATTGCCGAGGACAAAATATTAGGACCATATTGAACTGGGGAATTTACTGATTCTGGAAATTCAGCTTTATTTAACCTTCCACAGCAAGGACAGATCTTAATCTGACTTTGATGTTCTGTAACAATAAGATTTACAGGCGGAATATCAAAAACCTGTCTTACCTCATAAGCTTCAACTTCAACATCCTCAAGATTCTGGCCGCATTCTTCGCAACAGTTCAAAGAATGCTCTATTACCTAATCAGGATTATCTACCATTTCGAGAGTTGCTCCTGGATGACCTTCTTGACCTCCAGGTTTCTTACCACTCTGTTTACGCAGACTCTTGGGCTTAGTTTTTCCTTTGACAATAAAATCAGTAGAAGGAGGTTTACTGCTGTTTCGGCTGTTTTGATTTAAGCGAAATTCTAAAACTTGCAATCTTTCTGTAAGTTCTTTAATTTGAGATTCAAGACTCTCGATGTAAGCAATAACTTCAGGGTTTGAAGCACACAGGGCAAGAATCTCTTCGCGTTTCATCAAAGGTAAAAATAACTTATTGTAGATCCAATTTTTCCTCTAAAAGAGGAAAAATTGTGTAGCCTTAACAAGGCTACCTGAATAGTAACATTTAATTTTAAGTTCACGTTTTATAAAACCTGTTTTTTGGGCAAGTTTCTTTAACCGCATTTCAGGAAAAATATTCCGGTCGTGGTTTCAAGAGTAGGGGAGATTGGAACATCATTGAATAAATTGAATATATTTAAGTACTATTAAATCAGTGGCAAGAATGACATTTTAAACCTTAACCGATGACCAATGAAGATACTATTTTCGTGCAAATGTATATATTTTAAAACTGTTTATAAGTTATTATCTAATTTTTAAAGTAATTGTAAAAGATATAGCTGACAAACTATTCATAAACTCGAAATATCAGGAGGGTATCATGAAAGACTCTGAAGTAAAAGTTTTGGACGAAAATGACTATGTTTTTATTAAAGCATTAAATAATCTTGGAATGTCACGAAATGCCGCTACAACCATGGCATATCTTATGAATGTAGACGAAGCTTCATCCCGGGAAATTGAAATAAGCACCGGATTAAGGCAACCCGAAGTCAGTCTTGCAATGAGGTTAATGTGCAACCATTCCTGGGTTAATATGCGCTCGGAAAAAAAGCCTGGAAAAGGGCGGCCGATGAAAATTTATTCTCTTGCTGTCCCGGTTGAAGAGATCATAAGTTTTTACGAAGACCGGATTTACAAAGAATCTCAAGCAACCATATCAGCAATCAAAAAGCTGAAAGTGATGAGCAAACAAGTGCCTCTTGCTTCTTCAAAGTGAATGATTTCAAACAGGGTTAGCTCCATAATGGTTGACAATCCTTTTTTGGAATTCACTATTATGGAGTAAAAAAACATTTAATATTGACAACTTGCTTGTGTGTAACTTTGTTTAGCTTTTCAATTTCTCATTTTTATTGTGCATCTGGTCCTCTGATAATCAAGACCTTCATGCCGGATATCCTAAGCCTGTCCTTATCCCAAGCAATAGTCTTTGCAATTGTAAATGGGTTCAGGTATATGTTTCTGGTCAGATATGTGGAGTATACGCCTTCGATTCCTGGTTTTAGTGGCTCTTACTAACTAAATTTTCCTGTACTTAATCTAATTCAATTAAGTTGTGGGTCAATAATAAGGCTGCGACCTCATTTAATGTCAGTTTAAGTTCTGACTTTCCTTTAAATAGTTCGTCATGGATCGCAATTAAATACCTTTTATTCGGCGGGATATACCAGTAGGGATGCGATAAAACCCCATTTTCATAAATTAACGATAACTCATCTATTTTATCTAAGACAGTTTTTTTATCCATGGTTCCTTCAAAAATAATTTTTATAGTTTTTCAAGCTCCTAGATAAAAGATAAACGTTTTTCAATGTCGAGGTTCTCTCTTGAGTCCCCCACATTTCTCTAATATCTCTTATTAACTCCCTTATATACTCTTCTAAAATTGCTATTTTGTTTTATTTCAATCCCTGGGCAAAATAATTGGTAGAAAGCCCTTTTCTCGCCCTGCTCTTTAAAGCCCGATAAGAGCGTGTGCTTATCTTCCAGATATGAAGGTTGGAGGATAAGTTAGAGGATGAGGATAAGTTAGAGGATGAGGATAAGTTAGAGGATGAGGATAAGTTAGAGGATGAGGATAAGTTAGAGGATGAGGATAAGTTAGAGGATGAACACTCGGCTGGCACAACTCTAGCATCGAAACTGGGTTCATGATACCTATTATTTAAATATCGAGGACTATATCTAGTATCAAGATGATCGACGAAGCGCTGAGGGTTTTTAAAGATCTTAACTCAAAGGATTTCAGAATCCTGACTGGCATTGAGACCGGAATGAAGCATTTTGAATGGGTGCCAATGGAAGAACTAAATAAATACACCAGGCTGCCCTTTGAGAAGCTTGAATACAAGCTAAAAAAACTTGTGAAAAATAAGCTTGTAGTCAGGAACACCCAGCCTTACGAGGGTTTTCAGATTTATTTTGAAGGATACGATGTCCTTGCCCTTAATGCCTTTGTCAAGCGAAAGAGTATCAGTGCAATAGGGGACGAAGTCGGGGTAGGAAAGGAATCGGTTATCTATGAAGCAATCCTCCCACCTGAGCTCGCAATTGGGGAACCTGTTCCTGTTGTAATCAAGTTTCACAGGGAAGGAAGGACCAGTTTCAAGCAAATAAAGCGTGTACGTGAGCACCTTGGGGAAAGGGAACACTTTTCCTGGATCTATGCAGCCAGGCTTGCAGCCCAGCGGGAGTACAACATCATGACCACTCTGTATCCAGAGGTCTCAATCCCGAAGCCCTTTGACCACAACAGGCATGCAATAGTTATGGAGCTTGCAAAAGGCAGTCTTCTTTCAAAAACAAAACTTATTGACCCCGAATGGTATCTCGATGAGATCCTTAAACAGGTAAAAATTACCTATTCACTTGGAGTCATCCACGCCGACCTAAGTGAGTATAATATATTTGCTTCCGAAGATGGCGTCCAGCTAATTGACTGGCCTCAGTATGTCACTCCTGAACATCCTCACGCCGACGAAATTCTCGAAAGGGATGTTTCAAATGTCCTGACTCATTTTTTCCGAAAATACGGAATTAAAAGGGAGCTTGATGAAACAATCCGCGAAATTAAGCGTCAGGCAGGTAAAAACACAGAGGATATAATAGAAGGCACAGAAAGCGGGACTAGCAGAGGTACTGTAGAGGAAGGGGAGCTTGAGGAAGCTCTGGAAGAAGGCTTTGAAGAGGATATTGAAGAGGATATTTTTCAGGAAGAAGACTTTGAAGCTGAAAAATTTGAGGCCGAAAATTTCGAAGCTGAAGAATTTGAGGTAGAAGAATTTGGGACTGAAGAATTTGAGGCTGAAGAAATCGAAGCCGGCAAAATCGAAGCCGAAGATCGAAAAGTACAGGATTTCAAAAAAGCTGCCTCGGAAAAAGAGACTTCAGATAAAGAATGAATTACTTCATACGCGATCAAATTACATCAGATGAAAATTCAGTATTAAACTCGGTGAGAAACAGGGAAAGTTCATGTTATATAGGAATAGAAGGCGAAAATGTAACTGATTATTTGTTTTTTTGTCTGGATTAATTTAACAGATTACAGTAGATACAACCTGTTAAAAGCACGAATATTTTGTAATAGAGCGCTTATCTGGATTTATATCTTAAATAGAGCGCTTATCTTTTGACTTATATCTAATCCAGGTTTATGTCTTATCCGGACTTATATCTTATCCGGACTTATCTCTGTCCTGAGCTATACTTTTCAAAATATACATATCTGCGAGCCAGTTCAAACCCAAGTTCAAACCCAAGTATTAAGAATATTCTGGATTATATAATTATCAGAATATAATATAGGGTTGGGGGGACTTAATTGGAGCTTTCAGATGCTTCTTTTGAAGCTGCCATAGAAGCGAATCTTAATTCTGCACTATTGACAACAATTTTATCGAAAGCAACTCTAATGATAACGATTCTTCTTTTGCTGCTTGCTTTCTGCCTGGTATCCTCAGCAAGTGCAAAATATTCACTTGAAAGAGCTGAGACAAATATAATTGTTAATGCCAGCGGGATAACCAATGTTAAGGAATCGATTTCATACGCATTTGATGGAGACTACATTGATATACATAGAGAACTCAAAGCGTTACCTGCTGAATCTATCCGGAATGGCTCCGAATTGGGTTATAAGCTGTGGGGAGAAGAGTGGGAGAAACCTCTGAAGAGTTTTAAAGGAAATATTATGCTTCCTGTGAAAAACGAAAGTGAAATTCGATACTGGACTCATCCGGTTGTTTATACGCAGGAAGTAAACATCGAAAATAGTGCCATTAATTTAAGGGCAGGCGAAATCCCTTCTACTCAATGGTATGAAGTCCGAGCAGTCTTCCCAGGAATTACATCCTCAGGTTTCGGTTCTGTCAAGGTAGATGAGGCTAGAGGACTTGGAAGAATAGTAGAGATTGAAAATGCATATCAACAGAAAAATATGATCTTAAATAGCCTTTATAGGAAGACTTTTTTATTTGCACTGTTTGTTCTGGCTTTTCCTTTACTTATATACTATATATATGGAAGAGAACAAAAAATCGATCATGAAAAAATTTCTGAAACGGAAGTGCCTGATAATTCCAAACCTGCAGTGTTAAATGCCATTGTAATGGGGCGTATGGGTATTCCCACAATAGACGGATTTACTGCTACGGTTATGGATCTCGTTAACCGTGGATATCTCTCTTTACGAAATTTAAAACCTGAAGAGATAGACTCATCCTACACTCCAGAATTAGACTCATCTCATACACCAGAATCAAACTTGTCTCATACACCAGAATTAGACTCATCTCATATGCCAGAATCAAACTTGTCTCATACACCAGAATTAGACTCATCTCATACGCCAGAATCCGGGTCCAGAGACTTTATCGTTGAACTTCTTAACAATGAAATATATTCGAAGGCTGAAGGAAGCTTATCTGAACTGGAAGATTTTGAAAAAGATGTGCTTTATCTGTTAAAAACTCATGCTTCCGAAAGAAAAGTCTCCTGGAAAAAACTTGAAACAGAACTGCAAAGCGGAAATAGTTTCTATCAATTCTTAACTTCCTGGAACAAAAAAGTTCAAGCACACACTTCATTTGCTAAATATTTTCAATTCACAGGAAACATATATATGTATTGGTTTGCCCGAACCATTCTAATAGCTTCAATTGTTTATTATATTTTGATTTCGGGATTTTTTCCTTCAAAGGTGTTCCCTCTGGCTTCAAAGATAAATGTACTGACCAGTTTAATTGGGATTTTTGGGTTCGTTATGATAAGGTGCTCAGGCATGTTCATAAAGATATTTGGGCGCTGGACCCCCGAAGGAAACCTTTACTATAAACGATGTGATAATTTCAAAAAATATCTTACAGACCTTTCTGCTCTTAAAGGGCATTCTCCTGAATCAATAGAGACCTGGGATTCTTATCTGGTGTACGCTATCTCTCTCGGAATCGCAAAGGAAATGCTTCAAAATATGTCTCTGATCGTCCCGTCTAAACAGTTAAGAGAGAGCCGCTTCTATCCCATAAGTTCCAATTATAGCAGATCAGAATACAGTTGTGGAAATGCCTTCTCTTCATCATGTTCCAGAGATATAAATAGAGAAGACAATCTCGAAGAAGACAATATCGATGGCGTCTCTCTGGAGTAGACGGTGCCAGGTAAGAACTTGAAATAAAAGGACAGTAGACTGTCCGATCATAGGGAAATGCACAGAAAAAGCTGTGAAAGAAAAAGCTGTGAAAGAAAAAACTGTGAAAGAAAAAACTGTGAAAGAAAAAGATGTGAGAGGCGTGAGAGATCTGTCTCGAAAATTTTTTGTACTTTTTCTGTTTCTGGGGACTTCAGAGCATTGAACGAGCGAGAAAATAGGAAAGAAAAAAGCAAAATAGTATAAAAATAACATTTCCCGGATAAAATAAAACGGTGCCGAAAAAATGGATATTTCTCACTTTTTAAATCAGATAAAAGCTTCCAGCCGCTATGAAAACCAGATCGTCCATAATGAGAAAATTCCTGCAAGGGAAGCTCTGTATGCTCCTCTTTCCCTTAAACCGCAGGTAAAAGCAGCCCTTTCAGGCATCGGAATCGAAGATCTGTATGTGCACCAGGCTGAGGCTATAGAAAAAATTCGGGAAGGAAATGATATTGTACTCTGCACGACCACTGCAAGCGGAAAGTCCCTTACTTACATGGTTCCTATTTTTGAAACTATTCTCAATGAACCTGAAGCAACTGCTCTTTATATCTCCCCTTTAAATGCGCTTGTAAATGACCAGTTAAAGTCTTTTCTGGAGTTTGAAGGGTCGCTGAAATCAGGCGCAGGCATAGCCCGTTATACAGGTGCCCTTTCAGAGGCCGAGAAAAGGAAGGTGAGAGAAGGGCAAACCAATGTGGTCTTAACAAACCCTGAAATGATTCACATGAGCTTTCTTGCGTGGCATCATCTCTGGAGGCGCTTTTTCTCGAATCTCAGGTTCATAGTTGTTGACGAGAGCCACTACTATCGCGGAGTTATTGGCAGCAACATGGCAAACCTGCTCAGGAGGCTTTTGCGTGTGGCTGAGTACTATGGAGCATCTCCGCAGTTTATCTGTTGTTCTGCAACCATAGGAAATCCGGAAGACCATACTGAAACTCTTCTAGGGCGAAAAGCCGCTGTGGTTGATAATAACGGCTCTTTTCAGGGCAGCCAGCAATTCATTTTCTGGAACCCGCCACTTTATCTGAATAATAAGGGTTGCACACTGAGGAGAAGCAGTTTTTCCGAAGCTTCCTCGCTTTTTTCAAAGGTTGTACAGGCAGGCCTTCAGACTCTGGCTTTTACCCGATCCA
The DNA here is from genome assembly GCF_000969945.1 of Methanosarcina sp. Kolksee. Lineage (NCBI taxonomy): Archaea > Methanobacteriati > Methanobacteriota > Methanomicrobia > Methanosarcinales > Methanosarcinaceae > Methanosarcina > Methanosarcina sp. Kolksee. The sequence goes on along the minus strand of NZ_CP009524.1, from coordinate 3,357,584 downwards.
GGCAGGGAGTTGAGAGGATGTACAGGAGTTGTAGGGAGCTATTGAGGAGCAGAAATCTCTCTCCTGCAATCTGCTCGTACAGAAGTGGCTATTTTGACCAGGAAAGGGAAGAAATTGAAAAGAAAATGAATTCAGGGGAAATTCGAGGGGTTATTTCTACAAATGCACTTGAACTGGGGATAGATATAGGAGGGCTTGACGCCTGTATTCTTGACGGCTATCCGGGAACAGTAATGAGTGCCAGGCAACAGGCAGGCAGGGCAGGCAGGAGCGGAAATGAAAGCCTTGTTATCCTTGTGGCAGGCACAAACGCCCTTGACCAGTATTATATGAGAAACCCAGCCGACTTTTTTACACGAAGCATTGAAAATGCGGTGCTTAACCCCAAAAATCCGTATATCCTTGCAGGGCACCTGCTCTGTGCCGCAAAAGAGCTTCCTCTGAGGGCATCGGATGAGAAATTCTTCGGTAAAGGGTATTCAAGAGTCGTGGAACTTCTGGAAGCCGAAGGCCTGCTTGCAGGTGATGACCTGAAGTATTCAACGGACCCGTTTCCTTACAAACACGTTTCGCTTAGGGGAATTGATAATAATACTTACTCTCTCCTTGCTTTTGAGGGAGAAAAGCGCTTCCCTATTGAAAAAGACATTGAGGAAACCCTTGCCTTCAGGGAATGCCATCCTGGGGCTGTTTATATGCACAGGGGAGAATCCTACTATATAAACAGGATCGACCACGAAAAAAAGGAAATCCATGCCATAAAAACGCATGACACCTATTATACGAAACCCATGATTGACTCGTCCGTGCTTGTACAGGAGACTTATGCTGTAAAACCGCTTTTACACGCATCGGAGGTCGAAGTCGGGCTTGGGGAAGTTGAGGTAACGGACAGGGTTATAGGGTACAGGAAAATCCAGACCCAGAGCAATGATGTAATGAGCGCCCATTCTCTTGGGATGCCTCCTGTCAGCCTCCAGACAATGGCTCTCTGGCTCAAGCTTCCGGACAGGCTGCAGGAGCTTGTAGGAGAACATAAACTGGATTTTGCAGGCGGGATCCATGCTATAGAGCATGCGATGATTTCAATGTATCCTCTTCACCTGCTTGTAGACAGGAGTGACGTAGGTGGAGTTTCCACACCTTCTCATCCTGACCTTGGAGGCAAAAGCGGGATATTCATTTATGACGGTCACCGGGGTGGTGTAGGGTACGCCGAAAAGGGTTATGACCTTATTGAAGAGGTACTTGACGGCACTTTAAAAGCAATCGAGAGCTGTCCCTGTGAAAGCGGTTGCCCAAGCTGTATTCAGTCCCCAAAGTGTGGAAACAATAACGAACCCCTTGATAAACATGCTGCAATCATGCTCCTGCACGAACTCCTTGGGAAAGCCCCTTATATTCCGCCTGAACGAAAAGAAAAACACCTATCCGAAGTTAGAGCCTCAAGACCAGCTCCTGAAAAAAGAAGTACAGAAGATGCTCTGAGCAGGGTCAGGCGTCAGCTCAGGCGGGAAACCATAAAACAGGAAACTCCAGAAGCGCAGGAGAAAAAAGAAAAGACTTTCATTGCTACGGACGAAAATGGAGGAATGATTGGAGTAATCTCTGCCCCTTCCCCCGAAAAAGCTGCCGCAAAAACTTTCCACCAGAAACTCCTAGGAAAAAAAGAACCTACAAGGGAGAAACCTCTTGAAATCTGCATCCGAGACCTTGGAGCAGGCAACGATTATAACTTCAGGCTCTGGATTGAAGTTTCAGAGAATGAAGGAAAGGAAGCTGTTAGAGGAGAAGATGAGAAGAAGGTTGTAAAGAGGCTAATTATCAGGAGAGTAAACTAAAAAATTAAAGGTTCTATGATAGTTTTCAAATCTGGCCAGCAAGGCTAAGGACCCGTTTCATTGAAAATTACTATGAAAGTTCTTTTTGGGGTTCTTTTAGGAGTTCTTTAATTATTGTGGGAGTTTATTTTTCAGAGCTTTTTTCATAGCTTATCGGTTACTTCCTATTTTTCCCTTAGCCTTGACCTTTTACTGATTGATTTTTCAATCTAAGATATCCATTCTTCAGGTTGCTGTAATATACTGAGGTATGATCCTGGTGTTGCTACCGTTTTTATTCGTTACTGTAAGGCTCACATCATACTTTCCTGGTTTAGTAAATGTGTGCGTTGCGTTTAAAGCATGTTTTGACTTAATTCCATCTCCAAAATCCCAATACCAGAACATCGGTGCATCTGTACTGTTATCAGTAAATAATACTTTTAAGGGAACATCTCCTGATGTTATATTCGCAAAGAAGTCAGCAACAGGTATTTTCAGTGACGGTTCTATTCCCGAAACCGTACACATATAAATATCCGAATTTGTGTGGGGAAGACCATTGACTGTATAATCATTACGCGAATCTGTCCAGACTATTCTGTCGCCATAGATTGCAGGGCTTGACTGCAATGATTTATTTGAAGTAATTTGAGTTTCCGCATTGGTAGAGAGATTATACATATAGATCTCACCATTTCTATTGCGATCATCTACCCATATTATCCTGTCACCATAGATAGCGTGATATCCCTGATAGCCTTGGATGGTAGTGATTCTTCTCTCCTTAGAAGTTGAAAGGTCGTACATATAAATATTCGATCCATTGCGAGAATCCTTCCACACTATTTTGTCTCCATAGATATCAGGAGAGTATTGATCTGAATCGTCAGCAGTAATTTGAGTTTCCGTGGAAGTGGAGAGGTCGTACATGTAGATATCGGTAGGATCATAGCCTTTTCCATTGCGAGAATCTTCCCACACAATTTTGTCCCCATAGATAGCGGGATTATCCTGATGCGATTCGTTTGTGGTTATTCGGGTCTCTTTTGATGTGGAAAGGTCATACATATAAATATCTCCATTTCCGTTGCGAGTATCCGTCCAGACTATCCTGTCCCCGTAAATGTCAGGATAAAATGCTTTTCCGCTGTTAGTAATCTGAATTTCTTTGGAAGCGGAAAGATTATACATATGTATATCGGTTTTGTCCAGTACATCGGGACTACCGGTACTGCGAAACTTCTGCCAGACTATCCTGTCCCCGTATATTTCAGGCCCCGTATTATAGTGATATGAACTATTTGTTGTAATTCTAGTTTCTCTGGAAGTAGATAGATTGTACATGTAGATGTCGTGGTATCTCGGTCCATTGCGGTCATCTAAATATACAATCCTGTCTCCGTAGATGGCAGGCATCGTCTGATTATATTTGTTTGTGGTGATCTGAGCCTCTTTGAGAATGTATCGAGGCCTATCGTATGCGGTTATTGGATATAGTTTCGAGAAAGTACCGTTTGCGTTGCTTACTGTCAGATTGACAGCATACGTACCGGACATAGGATACACATAAACCGGTGTTTTATCTTTAGAGTCCACGATTCCGTCATTATCAAAATCCCATGCTCTGGATGTTGCATTTTGCGAGAGATCTGTAAACAGGACGGAAAGAGGTACATAGCCTCCAGTTACGTTGACACTGAAGTCGGCAACAGGAAAGACTGGCTGTTTATCTTTGGATCTATATACAAGAGGAAGATAATCATACTCAGTTCCATTGATATTATAAGGTAAATCACCAATCCCGTCCCCGTTCCAGTCATTGCAGTTTTGGGAAAAGCCAGTCCCATCAGGCTTTGCCCAGTAATTGCCGCCCAGGTACGGGCCTCCTACAATATTTTTTCCCGGGGTTTTTGTAGTGTTCCAGACAGCGTCATCTAAGCCACGTTCGAGATAGTCGATTTCAGTATTATTGAAGAGGTTAACTGTGTTATTGAAAAAATTGTTGTAAATCAAAATGGTACCAGTAGAAGTAGGATCATTGGGAGATAAATCCAGAGAGATTCCACATTTTCTATTTCTCTCAATTCTATTGTCAATTACAAGAGCAATGTCCCCCAGAGATATGCCAATATCGTTGTTTGAAATTGTGTTATTTTTTATTGTATTCCCTGAAGAGTAATGAGCAATAATGATCCCTTCAGTGTTTGAGGTCAGGGTATTATTTGTAATCTGATTATCACCGGAGATGAAAGCTGCAGAAATACCGCTAAGGCAGTTGGAGATTGAATTATTGTCTATTATATTATCATGTGAATCGATGATGCAGATTCCAGAGCCAGATCCATCTATAGTATTGTTTATAATCTTATTTTTACTGCAGTAGTTGATGCCGATCTGACCATTCAGAAACGTATTGTTAATTATCGTAATGTTAATCTCGCTGCCTCCTGAACTTAAGTGAATACTCGAATTGGAAAATCTATTGTTAGAAAAAATACAATTATAGCATTCACTACCCCTGATGCCTGCTTCAGTCCCTATTATTATATTTTTTTCAAAAGTGGAGTTGTAACAATTATCGAGAAGGATACCTGAACTGTTTTCTAAAAAAAGGTTATTTTTGACAATACAGTTCTCGATAAATCCCTGACCAGATGAATAAAAAGGCCTCAAACTAACATTCTCGTGTATGCTAAATCCACTGACAACTATGTTGTTAGCCGCCAAATTGAAAGTCTGAATAACAGTATCTTCAGGTTTTTCGGAAGCAGAATGAATGTTCAGATTATCTATTCCTATATTCACACTCTCATTATAGATACCCGGATAAACAAGAATAATATCCCCTGGAGATGAATCGTTTACCGCTTCCTGAATAGATGGAAAAGCTGCACCTGAACTACTATTACCTACCAGAATCTCCCTTGCAGATGCAGGGCTATGAATTAGAATCATGAAAAAGATAGTAACTACTAAAAGGATTATGAATTTATTTACCCACACCTTTACTTCCCCCTTTAAACCAGAAATATCATACTAATAAGATCCCAAATCCTCAAAAAAGATATATTATTTAAGGACTAATCGAATTTATTTTCTTTATTATATATCCTTGATTACTTCCTCCGCAAAAATAAGGTATGTTGCAAAGTTATATGTAATTTTAACAGGTTTTAATCTCTAAATTTAATTTCTGTTCTATTTTAATCCTTAAATTCTTTAATCTGGACCTTGATCCTGATATACAGATATTTCAAATTACGTTTTAAGCTATATTTTCAATGAAATGGAAGTTTTTTATACAGACAGTTTCATAGCTGATTAATACTTAATCATGTGTAGAATACTTAATCATGTGTAGAATACTTAATCATGTGTAATAGTTTGTATTTTTCAGGCTTCCTTTGATTCGGCACATTTATACGTATATAGAAATAATTTTAATTCAGGTTAAGTATAAAAATTGATTTTTTTATGAGCAGGAAAAGCACAAAAGGCAATTTAAGAGCTAGTTAAATACTTTGTTTGAGAGTTGGGGATTTACAGAAGGGGTTCTTAACAGATTTTGTTTAAATTTAGTCATAACTTTTAGGAATTTCAATTTCTCATATGGAAATGTCCAAACTGGAAATTTCAATATTGAATTTTTGAGGTTGGAAACGTCTGAAATGCTAATCTGTCTAAAATTCTAAACTTTAAGATTAAAATTTTGAGATTATAATTTTGAATTGGGATTTGAGATTGAAATTTTATGATTGAAATTTTATGATTGAAATTTTATGATTGGGATTTTGAAACTGGAATTTTCTGAAACTGGAAACTCAGGATTGTTCCAATACTTACAAAATTAAAAGGGTGATGAACATGGATAATGAAAAGAAACTGTCTGGGAGAGAGGGGAAAAATTCAGACTACGATGTAATAATCATAGGGGCAGGGCCTGCCGGAATGTTTGCGGCTTACGAGCTTGCGGAGGTAAAGCCGTTGAAAATTCTTATTGTGGATATGGGCAGGGATATAGATGCACGCTTCTGTCCTATGAAAACCCATACATATTGCATGCACTGCACACCATGCGATATTATGTGCGGGGTTGGGGGCTGTGGGACTTTTTCGGACGGAACTTTAAACCTGCGGCCTGATGTTGGAGGAGATCTGGCAGCCCTTACAGGCGACCAGACCGAAGCCTGGCGACTCGTAGAAAGAGTGGATAAGGTCTTTTTGAAGTTTGGGGCGCCGCAGGGAGCTTTACTGACCGAAGGCCCGGAAATTGAAGAGCTTAAACGCAGGGCTGCCTCGGTCGGGGCCCGTTTTATCGAGATAAAGCAGCGGCATATAGGTTCAGATAACGCCCCTGCAGTTATAGGGCGCTTCAAACAGGATCTTGTTAATAAAGGAGTGAATTTCCTGCTTGAAACCGAGGTAGAAGATCTGCTGATTGAAGACGAGACCTGTAAAGGGATTATACTTTCTGATGGGCGAGAACTCCGGGCCAGTTACGTGCTCCTATCTCCCGGGAGGCGTGGCTGCAACTGGGTTTCGGAGATGATTGAGAAGCATGGAATTGAAGCCCGGTACGGAGGGATTGACATTGGGGTAAGGGTAGAAGTCCCTGCCATCGTTATGGACCCTGTAACAAAAATCAACCGCGATCCCAAGTTCCATATTCAGACCCGCCGTTACGATGATTTTGTCAGGACGTTTTGTACAAATATGCGCGGATATGTCGTAAAAGAAGAATATGAAGGCTTTATCGCGACGAATGGTCATTCTCTGGCAAACGAGGAGTCCGAAAATACCAATTTTGCTTTTCTTGTCCGAGTCGAGCTTACCGAACCCATTGAAAATACCACAAAATACGCCCGTTCAATCGCAAAACTTGCAACCACGATTGGGGGAGGAAAGCCAGTTCTGCAGCGCATGGGTGATCTAAGAAGGGGCCGACGCTCTACAAAAGAACGCCTTGCAAAAAACCTTGTTGTAAATACACTCAAAGATGTAACCCCAGGCGATATTTCAATGGCGCTGCCTCACAGGATAGTCATGGATATCATCGAAGGCCTTGAAACCTTAAATGAGATCATTCCAGGTGTTACCTCAGATTCGACCCTGCTGTACGCCCCTGAAGTCAAGTTCTATGCAATGCACCTGAAAGTCGACAGGCAAATGGAAACCAGCATCAAAAACCTCTTTGCAGCCGGAGATGGGGCAGGGCTTTCAAGGGACATAGTCAACGCCTCTGCGACCGGAATTTTGGCGGCTGAGGGGATAATGAATATGGTCAAAGAGAAGGAAAGAGAAAAGGAAGGAGTAATAGAATGAACTCAGGCGAAGGAAAAAACAGAGAGAAAATTTGTTTCAAGATAGATTACGTCCCCATCTGAAAGCCCGGATTTACTGAAATACATTAAAAAATTCGCTTCTTAGTCTGAAAAGAGGTTTGGAATAAAATTCAGGACTCAATCTAAATTTTAATCCCTTTGATTGTATGCCGCAGATCTTTGTGGAGTAGATGTTGCTAGTGGAGTTTTGTTTAGATAGATGGGGACGCAATTTATACCATGAGCTTATCTTATATAATATTTTTAACGTATAATGTTACTTTACTGGTATAATTGTTAGTGGAATATAGTAAACTTTAGTTCCATTAGTTTAATGATTATATTACCAGTATAATGGAGTTATGTAAGCTGGAACTTTTAACATATAAGAGTACACTCTAAAATTTTTTTGAAATTATTTTATGAGTCATTTCCTATTTTTAGCTGTTAAGTTGGAGTACAATATTTGCAGAGAATGTATCAGGATTTATTGACAGTAATTCTGTATATATGTGGAATTCAAAGAACTTTTGAAACGATAATGAGGTATATGAAAGTCAAGCATCAGATCCGCATGTCAACAAAGAAAGGTTTAGCGATGAATGGTTTTAATAAAAAATGAAAGAATTGGGTTCAATAAGAGTAACAGGGAACGGAGATGAATCCTTAACCGATGAACAATGAAAAAAGACTTATTTTTAATGGTTCCCAATGCGACTGCCGGGATTCGAACCCGGGTTCTAAGCTTGGGAAGCTCAGGTCATAGCCACTAAACCACAGTCGCATGAAGATGTATAGAAGTGATGTGTATTCTCCTCATGAATCTTTTAGATATTAAAGGTTTCGGTAACGAAGAAAGAGCGGCAGGGATAATTGTTTCATGGGAAAAAGAGGAAAAACTCTATTTCTGAAATTTGAGGGTGCAAAGCGATAAAGACCTGCGAATTGAATTATAGTATAGAGAAAAATTTCAAAGCGTTTTTTCGGGGATAGGGTAATGGCTCGATTCATAGAGCTTGTGGATCTTTTTGAGACACTTGAAAACATAACGTCCCATAAGGAAATCGTCAGGAAAATTGCTAATTTTTTATAGGGACTGGAAGGAAAGGAAGGAAAGGACAGTGCATACTTTTTTCTCGGGAGTATAGGACCTGCCTTTGAGAATACGGCACTGGGAATAGGAGATAAGTTCGCTTTAAAAGCTATTTCCAGAGCATACGGAGTTTCCTAAGAAGAGGTTAAAAATAGATATTCAAGGACAGGGGACCTTGAGGATGTGGCTTTTGAGTTAAACCGGGGAGAAGGAAAGTCTCTGGCAATCAATAAAGTGTTTGGAAGGCTAAAAGAGATAAAAGAAGCTTCAGGAAAAGGCATTTGAAGATTTATTGAAGAAAGGAAAGGCATTTGAAGATTTATTGAAAAAAGGAAAGAAAGGAGAAGGTAGTAAAAGAAGAAATTGGATGCGAAAATACAAGGGGCAGGGGGTAACAATTGAGAAATCGAGAGATTGCCGAGTTATTTTATGAAGCTGCTGACATTCTTGAATACCAGCAGGTTGAATGGAAACCACGGGCTTATCGGAAAGCTGCTCAGATGATCGAAAACCTTGGAGAAGACATAGAAAAAATCTATGCCAGAGAAGGAAAATCCGGGCTGACTAAAATTCCGGGCATAGGGGAGTCAATTGCCAACCACATTGCTGAGTATCTGGAAACAGGCGAAGTGGATAAATTTGAAAAGCTTAAAGAAAAAGCCCCTTCAGGCACCGCAGAACTGATGGAAATTCGAGGGCTTGGGGCAAAGAAAATCAAAAAGCTTTCCGATGCCCTTGGTGTGAGGACACTTTCAGATCTTAAAAACGCAATCATTGCCCACAGGCTAAAGAGGCTCGAAGGATTTGGAGAAAAAAGTGAAAAGAACCTGGCAAGGGCAATTGAGCAGTATGAGAAAAGCCATGCCCGACTAGCTCTCGGAAAAGCACTTCCACTAGCAGATGAAGTTATATCTGCTTTAAAAGCCCAGTGCGAAAGTAGAACCTCTAAAATCGACCTCTCGAAAATAATATACACAGGTTCACTCCGCAGGTTGAAAGAGACAATCGGGGATATCGATATCCTGGCAGAAGCTGAAAAAGAAGAGGCTTTGAAGGTAATGGATTGTTTTGTCTCCCTTCCGGACGTTGAACAGGTGATCTTAAAAGGCAGCACAAAAAGCAGCGTAATTTTGAGAGAAGGGATAGCTATTGACCTGAGAGTAGTCCCACCTGAAAGTTACGGAGCAGCTCTTCAGTATTTTACGGGCTCAAAAGAGCACAATATAGAACTTAGAAACGTTGCCATCAAAAACGGTTACAAACTTTCGGAGTACGGGCTGTATTTAAAAGAATCCGGTAAACAGATTGCAGGCAGCAGTGAAGAAGATATTTATGAAAGACTTGGGCTTGCCTATATCCCACCCGAACTTCGGGAAAACCGGGGAGAAATTAAAGCCGCTGCAAGAAATTCCCTACCCAGGCTGGTAGAAGCAGGTGATCTCAAGGGAGACCTCCATATGCATACCGAATACAGTGAAGGAAAAGACAGTCTAAAAACCATGATTGAAAAAGCAGAAGCTCTTGGTTATGAGTATATCGCAGTAACCGATCATTCCCGTTCCCAAAAGGTTGCAAACGGCCTGGATATTGAGAAATTAAAAGCCCAATGGAAAGAAATCGACAAACTCTCAAAACAATTCCGGATAAAAATCCTCAAAGGATCTGAGGTAGATATCCTGAAAGATGGAAGCCTTGACTATCCTGATGAAATTCTCAAAGAACTCGATATTGTGGTAGGAGCTGTACATTCCGGTTTTGCATTCCCTGAAAGGAGAATGACCGAAAGGATTGTCACGGCTCTGGAGAACAAATATCTTGATATCCTTGCACATCCCTCCGGAAGGTTGCTAGGGAAAAGAGAGGCTTATGCCGTTAATTTTGAAAAGGTCTTTGAAGTTGCCGCCGCAAATGGAAAAGTAATGGAGATCAACAGCCAGCCTTCAAGGCTTGACCTTAATGACGAGCTTATCCTGCGTGCAAAGACCTTTGGACTAAAATTCTGTATATCTACAGACAGCCATGCCGTTTCCGATCTAACCTCCATGCGGTACGGCCTCGGACAGGCGCGGCGGGGCTGGCTTGAAAAAGAAGACGTTATAAACACCTACCCCTACTCCAGGCTTAAACAAGTTTTCAAAAAACCCAATCAGTGACCTGTTTGTCCCGCAACCGTTTCGTTGGTCGATCACACCGACCACGTATTTTTGCTGGGTTTTTCGATCAACCCTTTTTTGAAAAGGTTTGTCCCACAACCGTTGCGCCGGTTGATCACGCCGGATAGAGTTCGGGTATAAGGTTCTCAAACCCAAATGGTGCCAGGGTTTTCGGTCAAGCCTTTTTTGAAAAGGGTTGCAGCTAAGCTTTTTATTAAAAAGGTCATAACCACACCGCCGCGTAACCCAAAACAAAATTTGAATAAATCATCCTTCTTGAGCGCATTTAGAAAACAGCCTTTCTTGCCCTAGTTCAGCCCTCTTGAGCGAACGAAGTGAGCGAAAAGGGCACCGTCCTCCCGAGACGGGACTCGGGTGACGGAACTCGGGTGACGGAACTCGGGTGACTGAACTCGGGCAGTAGTTCCGATCAGACTGACTTCCGAATGGTAAAAACAAATTGAACTTACATTTTATCCATTAATTTTCAAAGTAGACTATATTATTGATCAGATATTAAAATTCTTAAGCTATAACTTTCACTTACATTTTTCAAAAAATCAGATCACATTGAGTAATTTTATAGCATACGCTATTAGGTTCTTAAATTTTAATTTGAGATGAGTTATATTATAGTTAATCGAGTGCGTAGCACTCGATTTCTTTCTTCATTGACCCATCTCAAACAATCCAGTAACACACTAACAGGAATAAAATTCAGCGACCTTAGTCCATATCTTACAACTTTTTTTATGTCTTCATTTATTAATGATTTTAGCTCATAAGCTGTAATTTCTAGAACTGACTTTAGCATATTTAGCACATTGTACATGATGCATTGAATAATAAAGAACAATACTCTTGCTACTGGAGATTTTGTACATGATCGTATCTTGAACTCGTTTTTCACTCTATACCCAGTTTCTATATTCCATCGTTTTCTATATTCTTCAGGAATCATCTTTTCAAATTTCTCAATTGATTCTGCTTTTTTGTTTGTAGCAAACAGAAGATACTTTTTCTTTTTATTATTATATATTGCCACAACATTGAAAGAAGGTCCTCCTTTCTGGAATCGATATTCAAAAATAGTCGAAGTATTTCCATACTCTTTTTGATGATTTTTAAGTTCTCTATTGATAACCTGAGTCGATTTAGCTGCTATAACAAAATTGACTTTAAGTTCATCCAACTTTGAAATTACATCTGTGTTAAAAAATTCTTTATCAAGGTATGTTGTTCCTGTTTTTACACCTATCGTTTTAAGTCTTTTGAATAAAGATTCGATTAAAAGAGAATAATTCTTGTTCAAACTATTGATGTCTATTACGTCAAGTGTTAAGTGAGAAGTTCCAATTATATCAAGAGTACAGAACGATTTACCCCATGAACTACCATTCTTTAGTTTTATTCCTCTAATACCAGGAGTATTTTTGTCTCCATAATACGAAATGTCATGAAAATCAATAGCTATATCATGAATATTGTTTTCAAGTTTCATCATCTTGAAAAGCTCAAGATTCATTTTTCTAAAAGAGGAAAGAATATCTTCAATTTTATTTTCTTTGATGTAATTGAAAATAGTATCTGCTGAAGGTATTCTTAAGTCAGGATTTTTTCTTTGCAAATCATTACTTGCAGATTCAAGAGAGTCTGTAGAGGATGTTGCGGCATGCAGCAATATGTTTAAAGTGTCCTGACATTCATAATTTGCAGATTCTGGCAAAGTTATTATATTATATTTGCTAATCAATTCAGATGATACAGCCAGCAAGCTGGCTGTATCTGTGGTCATGGAATCGTTTTTTGTTGGCATTAAAAATAAATTCCATGATCTAATAAAACTTTTTTTCGGCTAATTCTAATTAGTTACTAATGTTCTAAATTCAGCATTCGGAACTTGGGTTATTCGGAACTACTGTCGGGGCAGAAAGACTAATAAAGGAGTAAAAATTCAAATGAATACAAAACCCCATTAAACAAAAATTGATAAAAGGTAATAATATGGTTTCAAAGGACCTTCCCTTCACCAAAGAAAAAATTCAGGAAATAATTAAAAAGTATCCCACCCCGTTTCATATATACGATGAGAAAGCCATTCTGGAAAATGCGGAGAAAATGAAAGCAGCTTTCAGGGAGGTTCCGGGTTTTAAAGAATTTTTTGCTGTAAAAGCCCTTCCAAATCCCTTTATTCTTAAAATCTTGAGAAAAGAAGGTTTTGGTGCGGATTGCAGTTCTTTACCGGAGTTAATTCTTGCTGAAAAAGCAGGAATTGCTGGGGAAAACATAATGTTTAGCTCAAACGATACTCCTGCTGAAGAGTTTCTGAAGGCAAAAGAGCTTGGAGCATACATAAACCTTGATGACATAAGCCATATTGACTACCTTGAAAAATATGCCGGACTTCCTGAAATTGTCTGTTTCAGGTATAATCCTGGCCCTCTTAAGGAAGGAAATGCTATTATAGGAAAGCCTGAAGAAGCAAAGTACGGTTTTACGAGAGACCAGCTTTTTGAAGGCTACCGCATACTCAGGGACAGGGGAGTAAAGCGGTTCGGAATGCACACGATGGTGGCTTCGAATGAACTAAATGCTGATTACTTTGTGGAAACCGCAAGAATCCTCTTTGAACTTATAGTTGAAATCTCAAAAGAACTCAACATAAATTTCGAGTTTGTGAACCTCGGCGGAGGCATAGGCATTCCCTACAGGCCTGAACAAGAACCTGTTTCATTCGAAACCGTGGCAAAAGGTGTCAAAAAGGCTTACGAAGCCACAATCACGGCTAACGGGCTTTATCCGCTTAAAGTCTTCCTGGAATGCGGCCGTGTAATTACAGGCCCCTATGGCTACCTGATTACCCAGGTTCGTCACCTCAAACACACCTATAAGGACTATGTTGGGATGGACTCCTGCATGGCCAACCTGATGCGGCCGGGCATTTACGGAGCCTATCACCATATAACAGTGCTCGGAAAGGAAAACGAGGCTCCTGTCCATAAGTATGACGTAACCGGCTCCCTCTGTGAGAATAATGACAAATTCGCAATTGATAGGCCGCTTCCTAAAATTGAAATCGGAGATATCCTCGCAATCCACGACACAGGAGCTCACGGACACGCTATGGGTTTCAATTATAACGGAAAGCTCCGTTCTGCCGAACTCCTTCTCAGGAAGGACGGAAGTGTTGTGCAGATCAGGAGAGCCGAGACCATTGAGGATTACTTTGCAACCCTGAATTTCGAAGCCCTGAAAGGTTTCAAGTAAGAAAACTCTTCAGCGCAAATTGGAATAAATGTCCCAAAAAAGATTTACTGAAAAACTAAAGACAGGTGAATAGCAGAGAAATTTCATTGCGAAATCTTACTGCTGCACCTGAATTACCTTTCTTTTACACGAAATGTATTCAGGACTTATACGTTTGAAGTACAAAATTGAAGTACAAAATTAAACTTACTCAAGAGAGTGAAAATATAAGACAGAAATATATCACACATCAGAAAAGTCATCTCCATACTGTCTGCACTCCTGCGTACTTATCATTCCACAGTTCAAAAGACTCAGTGATTCAAATATGCCTTCGCCTATACTTATTCCTTTCAGTGCGCATTTCTTCACCAGACGGTCGTAAAGGACTTCATTTTCGTTTTTAATAAAGTCGCACATTTCCGAAATAAATTCATCTGTTATAAGTGGTTCTTCTTTGTTTACCCAATTATCAATTGACTCGATCAGATATTGAGGCATAGACTTTTTCTTTCCAATATCCATAAGATCCATGAAAGCACATTCATCTATGCTTAGAACCCACTTACCAAGTTTGTACTTAAACGTATCTCCACTATCATCTTCCAAGCATACTCCCCCATAATGATTAAATTCTCATAATAATTTGAGGGACTCAGTCCCAAAATCTAGTGATAAAAGTAAGTGTAACATCACTACACAAAATTATAATTCTATAATTATGTAATGATGTTACGGCAAAAACAATGGTAACTATAAACCTTACTCTTAATAACTTTTCGGAGCTCCCTGCTCTCTTAGATGTTTTTGGTTGTTTTGGAAACGATTATGAATATACTACACGAGGAATTTTTCGTAGAAAAATTCCTCCAGTCTGCTCAATTTGTAGTACTCCAATGGTTCATAATGGCTATAATCCCCATACTAAAGAAGGTCTTGGAGAAATCAACATTGGTCGATATAAATGCTCAAATTGTGGTAGTACACACGAAGAAGATCATAGTTTTTGGGAAGATCTGAAGACTTTACTTTTTAATTCATTCAATGATTTCTTCCAGTTACTCAGATACCATAACGTTTCATACGATGGAATTTCTGATATAATGGACTTCATCTATCCAAGATCAAAAAGCACTATTTTAAGAGCATTCTACGAAGAAATGGAACAGAAAACTGTTCCATTTTCAGAAAATATACATATGGTGCACTATGACGAACAACATCCAAAAGAAGGAAGATGTCAGAAATACCGTTTAACCTTACTGGATGCAAAAACTCAAAGAACGATAGCAGATGAACTTTTTGAAGATAAGAGTTCAGAAACCATCAAGGGATTTTTACAGAAAAATCTGGATGCATCAGAGCCTGTGTTTATCGTTACGGATTTTGATAAGAGATACCCTGATATATTAAAGGAAATTTTTGGTGATAAGTTAGTCCATCAATATTGTTTGATGCACTTAAACAAGCTTATTGTTAGTGATTTCCCAAAAAATACAACAATTGAACAGGAACTATTGAAGTACAGGTTATTGAATATATTTTACAATCGAGAGAATGAGATTAAATTTCTGGAAGAACTTCTATCTAAAGAACCGAACCTAGTTAATAAAGAAGAAAAACATCAGGAATGGAGTAAAAAAGCAAAAAAGAAATTTTACAAGTATAGAAATGAATTAAAGCTTGAAAGAAGACGAAAAAAGGAAAATCTTCCACTTAATAGTCTTGAAAAAGCAAAATATAATTTCAATAAATTAATGGAAAATATAAGAACATATGATGAATTGGTTCAAAAACGATTGTGGATGATCAATAAACACTGGCTAAATCTTACTTTGTTCCATTATCTTCCAGGAGCGCCAGCGACAAATAATCCTATTGAAAGCTATTATTCAAAAAGTCTAAAAACGGATAACAAGAAGCAGTTCAGGACTGATAAAGGAATTGAGAATCAGATTAAACTTACTCAAATGAGAAGATTAAATTTGCTCAAGAAACCACAAAAGTCATTTCTGGAATTGTTCAGATTATTTACTCCATTTAAGCTTTAGTAAAAGATATTTTTGAGAGCTGAGTTAAGGATTAAGTAGCGAAGCGTATCGATTTTAGTCAAAAAATTCAGTGAAAAAATTAAAGGAGTAAAATAATTCTTTGGCATTCCTGCCAAAGAAATCATTTCTCAAGGATTATTACAGTTTATTTGAGCAGTTAGCAGAGAAAAGTGAAGTTTTAAGGACGGAAAAAATGAGAAATCACTAAATTATGAAACTGAGTCATTTGAGGGCTCATGCTATTTAATCATCAGAGAGATTGACTGTCTGGGTATTAAATTCGCACAAGAAGGTATATGGAAAATGTGGAGTAGAAAAAGTAAAAGGTACTGGACTCAGTAAAAGGTATTGGATTCAGTAAAAGGTATTGGACTCAGTAAAAGTACCTGGACTCTGCAGATAAATTTGGCAGATATTCCAAAAATGTACTTTTTTTGTGCACTTTTTGCATACTTTTCTCCGGGATCCTGGATCTTTGAATTTATTTGCTTCAAAAGAGAAGGGAAAATTCAGAACCAGGGTCGTGCACCCTGGTTGAGTTCTCCCGGAAGTATAAAATATTGACCGTTGACCGGCTTAAACATCCTTAAATATCTTCATATTTTTTCAGGATATCCTCAAAGGAGTCCGCTACAGCTTCAAGTTTTTCCTTCCCAAGCCCGAAAGTACTGAGTTTGAAATATTTGGTAAGCCCGGACTTGATACCGTGAATATTGCGTGCTTTGAGATCCTTATAGAGGAAGTATCTTCCGTTCTTGACTTTCTCGGAGATTTCATAGAAGCGTGGAGCTTCAAAGAACATAAGGTCATGAGAATGGGGTTTTTGCCCGCGCTGGATAAAGCCCATTCCCTCAAGCCTTGCCGAGAACCAGCGAGCATTTTCGACCTCCTGGTCCCAGTTCCTAACACGCTTTACCACATCCGGGAAAGATGCAATAAGGGTCATAACCGTAGCGCCCCTTGCCGTGCACCCCAGAAGCTCAACTTCTTTTACCTTGTTATGTTTGGATTTCCTGAACACGATAGGAGCATACTCTTCACTTACCCCGAGAACTCCGACAGGTCCGGATGCGGCCATCGATTTATGCCCGCTGCCTGCAATAAAGTCTGCACCGAATTCTTTTGCAGATACCGGCATTCTTCCGACGGCATATGCACCATTTAGAAGGAGAGGGACGTCGTATTCGTGGCAGACCGACGCTATCTTTCCTGCATCAGGTAGGTTTCCATAACTTCCGTCCGGGTAAGTTACAAGTGCAAGAGCCGGCGGTTTTCCACTTTCCTTTGTAACCTCTTCTATTGCTGTGGCATACCCTTCAGGTTCAAGGTAATAGTCGGGACTGCCTGAATGCGGTACGGTTTTGATATTAAGGCCTGCTCTTTCGGCTGCAACATATGAAGAGTAATGGGCAAGTCCATCGAGTACAATCCAGTCACCCGGCTTTCCAATAGAATGCATGACAGCAAACTTGGACTCCCGTGCACCATTTGTGACTCTTGCTTCATCACAGCCCAGAAACTCTGGAAGGGCCTTATGTACGAAATCATAAATTGGAGGCTTTTTTATCTGATCCAGAACCCCTCCGCAGAAATCACATACAGAATATCCGTCTCCCCACTCTACAAGAGCCTGTTTTGCAGCCTCAGTCAACCGCCCGCCTGTCTGAAGAGGGTCGATATTTATACTACCAAGGGTCTCTCTTTTTATAAAACCGAACTTCTGAAGGGATGAGTCATCAAGTTTCATTTTCTTTTATACCTCAATTTATCTTTCATACTTCAGTATTAGTTATGGATTGACCTCAATATCAGTTACGGATTGATCTCAATATTAGTTATGGATTAATCTCAATATTAGTTATGGATTGACCTCAATATTAGTTACGGATTAACCTCAATATATTACAGATCAACCTCAATATAGTTACAGGTTAGTTTATGATTTTTAAGTTGCAGATTCAGGACATTATTTTGAACTAAAAAGAATCGAAATTACTCCATCCAATTAAATGCTTTTACCCTACTTCGCGTTTAAGATTCTTGTTTACTCTGGATACGCATTGATTCATAAAAAAGTATTCCAAAACTCCTTAGATTTTAAGATAGCAAAGGCTCCTTAATAACTATCAAGAGCCCCCTGCTGGAAAGATCCCGGATTTACCGGAAAAAGAAAGCAAAACGCCTTTAAAAAGACGTTATGCACCATTTTTCAAATACTTCAGGCGTTTACTGCTTTGCTAAAGACATCAGTAAATTCGTCGCACTGAGTTATTATTTTCGAAGCAGCGTCCTTTAAGACCTCAATAGGGTTTGTACCATCGGTTTTGATGTAAAGGATCGGGTCACTGATACTTACGTACTTCATATCATAGAAGGCGATCTCAACCCTCTGGTCTTTAATCAGAAGATCCTTAAGTATATTTAGAAGGGTATGTGTCTCGCCTTTGAGCTCGACTTCAAGCTCATTGTCTGTTTTGGAGAGAATGTTCAGTTCCATTGGTGACCACCTGTAAGTGTGAGTAATATAATTTACTGATAATTTACGATAATTTACGATAATTTACGATAATTTACGATAATTTACGATAATTTACTGATAATTTACTGATAATTTACTGATAATTTACTGATTATTTACTGTGCAGAAACCCATACCTGCAGGAGAATAAAATTATTTTATTCCTTTTCCGTACTCGGTTGAGATTTTGCGAGTTTCGGTCATATTGCAGACGGGGCATTTAAGCTTTTTCCCTTCAAGCACGAGTTCTCCTTTGCAGTTTGAACAGTAGGCTTTTACAACTCCCAGGGAATCCTCAGCTGTTGTAAGGCGTATTCTTTCAGTGTCGAGAACCCTGGCCCTGACTATATCATAAGGTCTGAACTCATCTGAAAGTCTTTTAACGTAAGAGTCTCGCACATTCGACACATGGATGTCTCCCGAACGCACATTGACAATTTCCCTTTCTTCTTTGCCTTCAATTCCTGCAACTTCCACCATTGCTCCGGATTCGCGCACGTCAGTTATCTTTCCATAGACAATATCTCCTACTTTAAGAATATTCGGAGTGAGTGTGCGTGGCCTGACCGAAACTACTCTGGCTTTCCTGTCAATAAGTACATTTCCGGTAGCTGTAGAGTAAATATCTCCGGCAGACACAGTTGTCCCTTCCCCGGGCTTGAACTCTTCAGTCGTTCCCACAAGCTCTCCAGGAAGCACAAAACCTCCTTTTTCAAGCTCTTCTTCCGGAGTCTTGGTTTCGTAAGGAACTCTGGGTTCAGGCAGATCCGATCTTTCCCTTGAGCCTTTTTTCTGGTAAGGGAACCTTCTTTTCTTGCCCTGGTCTCCCCTAAACTGGTCCTTTGACTGAGTCCTGGACTGACCTTTAAATTGTTCTCTGGGATGCCCCCTGAAATGATCTCTTGATTGGCTCTTATATTGATCTCTGGACTGCTCCCTTGGGTGAGTTTTAACCTGTTCCCTGGGCTGGGCCTTAAACTGATCTCTCGACTGGCCTTTGAATTGGTCTCTGCTTTCTGAAGTAATTTGAGTTACATTTTCGGCAACCGGCTTTCCTTCGCTCGGGCCAGTCAATTTTTTTCTCGTAGTTTTACTTTTTCTAATTCTAATCATGATCCCTCATTTGGACTATTATTAGTAGTCGATATAAATCGTAATCACAGCAGCTATCAATAATATGGAATGCTGGTAGCCATTCAATTGGATACTGGCACATTCAATTGACAGATAATCAACCTCAATAGATGGTATAAATTATCATGTTCCTATTATCTGTCACTTTTGCCCTATTGACGCACTATATAGTTTGGTAATACACAGGCATACTTATTATAAGCAGTGTAATAGCTCCCCTTTTGAGGTAAAGTCCTGCACTAAAGCTATAAAGTTTGATGCCTTTAAATGTTACTTGCGTCTGGATTATCCGGAGATCTTAATCCTGTAGATCTCAACATCAATAACCTCTCGTTCTTTTTTATGGAAATCGAAGGTTCGTTTTATAGGGAATTTCGCAACGTAGGAGTGTGTAATGACTGCAGGCTTAATGAACTTTTGGATAAAAGCAAGGCTTCCGCGGTTGTGAATTGAATATATCACTTCACTTGTTCTTAACGCTGACGAAAGAAAAGGCCGGTCTCTGCCTTTCACTCTTGCCCCGAAAGGAGGGTTCATAACCGTTGTTTTTACGCGTTCTTTAATGTCGGAAATGTCTGATAATACGAACTCGACTTCTACTCCAAGTTTTCGGGCATTTTTTCTTGCGGTCTCAAGTGCTTTTGAATCCGTATCGTAACCTACAACTTTTCTGGCTCCCAGAAGCTTTGCCCCAATTGCAAGGATACCAGTACCGCAGCCCAAATCCTGCACCGAATCATCAAGATCTCCCTGCATGTAAGCAAAGTGAAGAATTTCCGCAGCTAAAAGAGGAGGGGTCTGGTACTGCTCCAGTTCAAGTTCAGGACTGGAAAAGTCTTCCAACTCTTCCAGGAGTATCTCAAGTTTTCTCTGTTTCATTTCATCTACTTAAATTTTCTATTCATTTTAATTTTAATTCTTCATTTGTATATTTTAGTTTAATAATTCGACCTTAACTTATTATCTGGACCTTAACTTATTACCTGGACCTTAACTTATTACCTGGACTTTAACTATTATCTTGACCTTAACTATTATCTTGACCTTAACTATTATCTTGACCTTAACTATTATCTGGATCTTAACATATTACCTGGACATAACCAGCATTTAAAAAGTTATACCGGCTCTTCGGTAATTTCATCAAGCACAAGTTTTTCCCATTCTCGCTCTCCAAGCACTATCTCAAATTCCTGAGGCGTAAGCATTGGGGAGGGAAAACGCCCAACTTCATCGATTGCAAGCCTTGGGCAGGCAGTATTCACGAAAGCGTCTACTTTGAATTGAAGAAGCTGATCCGGAGTGACAAGATCAATCAGGATAAGGTGTGCCTCTTTTCCGTGCTTTTTCGCAAGCGCTTTCAAAGAGAAAGCCAGCTCCATTCTTTCCTGCCCGTTTTTGCTCGATACGATTATCCCGAAAACCTTCGCATCCAGTGATTTTGCAATTACCGCACTCCGCTGGCGGAGGATTCTTGAGGGGTCCACCTCGCGAACTTCTCCGGAAAAGGGATCGGCTGCAAGGACTCGCTTTTTTGTGGAAAGAGCTACACCTAAAGGATGGAAATCTCCACTTCCAATATATAAATATTCATCACATACCTCGTTCCTTGCTGTCGAAAAATTGCAGCCAAGTACCTGGCCCGGATATGCTAGCCTGGAGTCTCCTTTCCCGATTACGCAGGTCTTTCCATTTGCCTTCAGGACAGCGCAAGCTTCAGGGAGCTTATGGACATGCTGGACAGTAGTAATCAGCCCTATAACCTGCCCCTTAAGTTCAGAGACAGCCTTTTCAACAACCGGCCGGATGTCAACTGCGGAACGTGTTTCGATGAAATAGATCTTTTCGGAAAATTTCGTATCTTCCAGCTCGGCATGCCCGAAGTGAAAAAGGATATCAACCTGCTCAAGCAAAGTCTTATCCAGGTCGCATGCCCCGAAACATGGGTCTCCAGAGATGATAATCTCAGCTCCGGTGGCTTCTTCAACTTTTTTTGCTAGCTCCGGACCTTTTCTTTTGAGCCCTTCAGGAAACTGGAAACCTACGATTTTTGCGCCCAGTTTATTTATTACATTGATAATATAGTCAGGCCTTAGGTCAAACGCATTACTCGTTCCCAAAGACATTCTTGATCTCCACACCTTTCTCGCTCACGTCGATCGTAACGAGAATCTTGGGTTCAACCCCGAGCTCCTTTAATTGCAAATAGCCGTTTCCTCGACCGATAACGGAAATTACGTCCAGAATCTCTACACCCATCGTTTTCAGGGCTTTTACGAGTGCTATCAGCGTTCCTCCAGTACTGATGACGTCGTCCACAATAATTACTCTGTTCCCTTTCTTGAGCCCGTTTATATAAAGAGCTCCTTTCGAGTACCCTGTACTCTGAGACAGTTCCACTTCTCCCTCAAGGAAATAAGGCCTCTTTCGAACAATGGTCAAAGGAATTCCCGTTTTCAGAGAAAGGGCATTTGCTACAGGAATACCCATGGCCTCTATGGTAAGAATAGTATCAACTTTTTTGATGTCGGTAATCTGGAGAATATATTCGGCGATCTCTTCAACCATATGGGGGTCTATGGACGGTACACCATCAGAGATTGGATGGATAAAGTAATTGTATTCTCCTCGCTTGATCACAGGAGAATTAATGAGTGAGGTTTTCAATTTTTCAAGCATGGTATTAACTCTTTTTTGGCTGTTGCGATATTTCTATAAGTAAATAATTAGTTATTAATAAGGAATCCTGTTCTGATAATAAAGAATCCTATTCTGATAATAAAGAATTCTGTGTTATTAATAAGAAATTCCATTTGGCATGAAAGTTCTTTCAAGTACTTTCATTTCTTTGTGCCTGTGATTAGAAGAATTTCATGTGCGTTTAGGTAATATTTAGGTAATAAAGAATTCTATAGCCTCATCCTATAACCCAGATGCATGTAACAATCAAAAACCAAAAGATCAGAACATGCCAGAAAGAAAGTATATGACTTTCAGAAAAAATGTCAAAACAACAAAAACTAAAAAAGGAAGAGAAAGAGGCAGATATGAGGATTACTGGAATCCTCAAACACACCTGATTAAACTTTTTGTGGGTTTAGAGATTAGTTTAATTGTCTGTTCTACTAGCTCAGTTTTCCGAGGGCTGAGTACTCTCTGTCGAATTAAGCAGTCCGAGAACCACATAAGGATTATTGTCTGCTAGCTCCATTTCGCTCAGGGTATCGGCATCAATATCCTTCACTGAAATTACCGAGACAAGTCCTTTTGTGTCCCAATTTTCTTTATCCATAAGCCAGAGATCAGCTAAATATTTCGAGACCCATCCTGGATCATCGTCTTTTGCACCACTGTTCGCATCGACAACGTCAAAGTCAAACCCGAGGACTACTGCTTTCATAGTTCCGGCATTTTTATCCTTGACTACGAAAATACCTGCAGGAGAACCACCTAGAGCTTCGGTTTCGTTATCTGTTAATTTAGAGACCCAGATACCTCCTGTTCCCGGAGTCACATCCCAGCGCTTTACGAAAACATCGTCTTTGCACCAGTTAGGGCAGGAGAAAACCGTATAACTCACTCCATCCTCAAGCGGGTAGTTTTCTTCCATCCAGCCTGCAAGCACATAACCGCTTGAAACTCCTGGACAGAAATGATTGTGCAGTTCCAGGCACTGCATAAGTTCATAATCAAGCTTCCCTGTAGCCCAGGCGTTCGAAATTGAAAGAATAGCAAACTCACGCCCGTCAAATACCGAATTGTTTACTTTTTCACTCCACGCATCTCTCGATTTATTGGTTTTCGAAAGTTTATCAAAGTCTATGTTTTCCGTTACCTTGTAGCTAATTTTACTTTCGTTTTCATCGGAGACCTCGATATAAGTGCACTTCCCGCTGCATTTATTGAAAAATGCAAACCATAGGGGACTATTCCTTGAGTTCTGGACAACAAGGAGATTTTTTGTGTACAGAAGGTCTCTGTTATAAAACTCTGAGTAGAAATCATCCAGGAAAACATAGGACTCTTCAGGAGAGCCTATATCTGTAATAATAAGTGTGTTTTCTGGTCCAATAGCTCCGAGATCTGCTTCGGCTGCAGCAAAGACTTGACCCATCAAGTTCGAGTTACAATTTTCAGCTGCCATTCCTGGAACAGATCCAAGGGAAAGAACAAGGGCAGTCAGGAAAACAAGATAAATGAATTTTGTGCTGATTCTCCTTAGATTTGTTATACCTGCTTTTATCATGCTTTTTTCTCCAAATGAACTAAATTAATGTCTTCTTAGTCTAGTTATAAAAATAGCACTTTCTCGAAATTATTATTTAATTAATAATACAAAATTTATAGATTATGTTTTTTAGTGTTATTTTCAATACCAAATGTATTAAATAAAACTTTCGAATTTTGTTAACGCTGTAAATATACTAGAAAATAGATAAAAAGAGAAATATAAAGTTAAGAAAATGGGTAAGATAAGTAATGAAAAAAATTTGAAGAGAATAAAACAAAAAAAAGTAAAAATACTTATTAGTAAAAATTAAAAGTGTTTAATATAAATAAAAAGTAGTGAAAAATAAAAAGTAGTGAAAAATAAAAAGTAGTGAAAAATAAAAAATAGTGAAAAATAAAAAATAGTAAAAATAAAAAATGGTTAAAATAGGAAATTAAGGACAAGCAATAGTATCAAACAATGCTACCACTAACTCTGCCAGTTCCTTGCTTTTTTTAGTTGAGGTCATAAGAGTATCTGCACGGGAAGCGCGGCATCCAAGCCTCTCAAATGCGAATTCGTCCGCCTGATCCCGTTCATCGAAAACAAAGATGTCCAGGAAGTCCTGATAATATTCCGCAACCCCCATTGAAGAGACCTCAAGCCCGCAGGCCTGCATGAGTTTCCCGGCAGGCCCGCTTACAGGGGCATTGCCAATTATTGGGCTGACTGCAACGACCTTTTTCTTTTTCAGCAGATCTTTCATGCCTGGCAGGGAAATGATAGGCCCTATGCTTGTGATTGGGTTACTTGGCCCTATAAGGATGTTGTCGTCATTTTCAAGGGCTTCGAGTACCTTTGGAGAAATCGAAGCTTCGGAAATTCCCGTTATATCAACACCCAGCACTTCGGGTTCTCCATGTTTTCCGACCCAGAAATCCTGAAAATGTATAATTGACTCAGGAGTTTCTATATAGGTAGAAACAGGATCATCAGACATGGGCAAAATCTTTGCATCAATTCCGAAAATGGACGCAAGCTCTAAAGTCGCATCTGTAAGGGAGATTCCATTACGGATAAAGTTCGAGCGAATTATATGGGTTGCTCTATCACAGTCCCCAAGCTTTATGCTTTCAATGACGCCCAGTTTCTGCATACGTTCATAGGTCAGAAAGGTGTCGTCTTTTATGCCCCACCATCTATTTCGGTCGATCTGGTCCGAGAACAGATAGAGTACTGTATCCAAGTCAGGACAAATCAGATTTCCCGAAATCCAGAGGTCTTCGGCAGTGTTTACAACAACAGTTAATTCTTCTGCTGGGATGATTTCCTTGAGCCCGTCAAGGAGCTTTGGAGTTCCGGTGCCGCCTGAAAATATAATCATGATAATACCATATCCGGCTTTCTTTTAAACTTTCGGGTATCAGGGGTTTCTGCAAAATCTACAGTATCAGAGTAGTAGTAACAACAATATATAATGAGATCTGTCTAAAGAATAATGAAAGTTGTCCTTGATCCCGTACATGGTTACATCGAGCTGGATGATTTAGTTCAGGACCTTCTTTCCACACCCCAGATGCAGCGCCTGAGAAGGATCAAACAGCTTGGGTTTTCAAACCTTGTCTACCCGGGAGCAAATCATTCGCGTTTTGAACATTCGCTTGGAACAATGCATCTTGCATCCACGCTGACCAGGGGTCTAGACTCGATTGAAGAGGACAAGAAAACCGAAATAAAAGCTGCTGCTCTTCTGCATGATATAGGGCATGGACCTTTTTCTCACGTTACCGAGAACGTAATTGATAAATACACGCGGCGCAGGCATGACGATGTAAAGGAAATCCTGGGAAAAGTAGAGATCAGAGAAGTCCTGAGCAAATACGGAATTTCTCCCGGAAACCTTGTAAAACACATAAAAGGAGAAACTTCTCTAGGGCAGATTCTTAGCAGTGAGATTGATGTGGACCGAATGGACTATCTTGTTCGGGATGCTCGTTACACAGGTGTAGCCTTCGGCGTTGTGGATTATAATCGTCTAATAAAGCAGATGAATTTTTACGAGGATAGGCTCGTTGTAGATTATGGTGGTCTAAAAGCTGCCGAATCACTTCTGGTCTCACGTTTCTGGATGAACACATCGGTTTACTATCATCATGTAACCAGGATTTCTGAAGTTATGTGTTCTAGAGCAGTGGAGTATATGATTGAAAATAATGAACTTGACCCGTTTAAGCTCAGGCAGATGGACGATATAGACCTTGTTGCATCTATGAGAAACGCAACCGGATATGCAGGAGAACTTTCACGGCTGCTTGATGCCCGTAAACTCTATAAACGGGCTTTATATGTAGGCCTGGCAGAAGTAGGAAAAGCCGTACTGAGGCACCGTGGCCGAATCAGAAGGGTCGAAAAAGAAATTGCAGAACTGGCAGGGGTTAATCCTGAGTATGTGCTTGTGGACATTCCTAAGACGCCCGAAATGCTGGAAATGCAAGCTATGATAAAAACTGACCACAAGATTATTCCTCTTAACGAAGCTTCTCATTTTGTATCTATCTTACAGGAAGCCCAAATGGATAACTGGAGAATGGGAGTATATAGCCCGAAAGAGTACTGTGAAGCCGTGGGAAAGGCCGCTAGAGACTATTTTGACGTTAAAAAACCCCTTAAACAGTTTAAATTAAGTGATATCTAAAGTAGAGTAGGATAAAATAAAAACAATGTTTTATAAAAAATAAAAATTCTAAAAAATAATAATTCTAAAAAACGTAACGGAAAAACGGATTTTCCTTGAAATTTTAAGGGTCGAGGTA
Organism: Methanosarcina sp. Kolksee; assembly: GCF_000969945.1. NCBI lineage: Archaea > Methanobacteriati > Methanobacteriota > Methanomicrobia > Methanosarcinales > Methanosarcinaceae > Methanosarcina > Methanosarcina sp. Kolksee. The sequence continues at coordinate 3,331,222 of NZ_CP009524.1, read as the reverse complement.
GGAATTTGTTTCAGATTAAACGGAAAGTGGGGAAAATTGAGATTGTACTTGGTGCAAAAAAGGTAGGAGAAGATTACCTTCTGACCCTTACAGGCGGAGAGGAACATGTGGGAGCTGTTGCTGTCGGGCTTTTTGATGAGAAAAACCAGAGAGCAAGTTCATCGGTGATAACAATGCCTGGGCACCGGGAGGAATATCTTGCCCTGGATGGGGCAAGGCAGGTGAGCAGAGCCACAAAGAAGACTTCGGTGTTTGTTGTCGGAATACACCAGGATGATATCACCCCTGAAGAAATAAAAGACATAGTTTTAGCCTCAGGGGAAATGGTGGAAAGCTTCATTTCTTTTTACAAAAAAGGCGACGAACTGGAAGAGCAAGATATAGATTTGAATCAACGGCATGAGATGAATAATAGAAGTAAAGCATAAGATGAGTAAGAAAATAACAGCTAGAGAGATTCATGAAAATAACAGCTAGAGAGATTCATGAAAATAACAGCTAGGAAGATTCATGAAAATAACTGTATAGAGAGAATAATGATAATAGCACAGAGATGAGTTAAAGTATCAGCAGGAACATTAACGGCAGGATAAAATGGAGATAACGGTAGGAATCAGCGGAGCTTCAGGGGTCCAGTATGGAATTCGCCTTCTTGAAGTACTGGAGGAAAAAGGAATAAAAACCCATTTGGTTTTGACGGATGCCGCAAAACAGATAATCGAAATTGAAACTGATTATATTCCAGAGGCAGTGGAAAAACTCGCAACATGGAGCTACGCCCAGAAAGATTTCTCAGCACCAATAGCCAGTGGCTCCTACAGGACAGGGGGAATGGTTATCGCCCCTTGCAGCATGAAAACTCTTGCAGCCGTTGCAAATGGGGTATCTGATACCCTTCTTACAAGAGCCGCAGATGTCTGCCTCAAAGAGGAGAGGAAACTAATCCTGATGACCAGGGAAACCCCGCTTAGCCTCATACACATCGAAAATATGCTCAAAGCTAAAAAAGCAGGAGCAAGTATCCTTCCAGCTTGCCCGGGATTTTATTCGAGACCCCAAACTCTTGAAGACCTTGTAGATATTATGGTGGGAAGAACTCTTGACCTGCTCGGGGTAGAAAATGAGATTTATAGACGCTGGCAATAATGAAAAGAGCCTCAGAGAATCAGAAAGAAATTCAAAATTCTGGGAAGCTCAGGCAGAAAGAGTTTTGATTTTCTCAGTAAAATTTTCCAGAGAAAGCATGACAGGCCCATGTTCTAACGAAAGCTATATAAAGGATAATATCGTTTGAAGGGAAGTACCCCTTGGGATAGTAGGGTAGCTTGGTCCATCCTCGAGCGTTTGGGACGCTTGGACCGCGGTTCAAATCCGCGCTATCCCATTTACATATTTTTTCTAATGCTTTTTTTTAGAACTTTTATTTTTGAAATTTATGTTATGTTTTTTCTATTCTCTTCTCTACCATACCACTTTTGCATAGTGGTTATAATTAATTGATCATGTTTCGCAAAAGAGTGGAATCTATTTTTTAAGCAAACTTAAGATAATTGTTCTCTTCCAGTTTTAAGTAACTGAGTTTACAATTTGGTTTTTTAATTTGTTTACGCTGAGTTGAAAATTCTAAAAGCATTCTTTCACTTTTGGTGTGTAAACCCTCATGAGCCTTTGGCACACGCAGAAGCATGGAAAACTTTGTATTAATGTTAAAGTTTTTCGTAGGAAAGACTGCTGCAGTTTCTACATGAATTTTTTGTATTCACGCCAGATTTCTGTTTAATTTATATAGTTTCGAATATTTTTATTCAATTGTGGGGTAATATAGAAAAGTTTAAAAATTAGTTGAGTTTTGAGACGGTCTCTTAAGGTTATTTTTTTGTAAACTTGGAGATTTTAATATGTATTGTAGAGTTGCCTGTATTTGCCATTGTTTTTCGCATTCAGTGACTTCCATCAAAAAATCAAAAAATATTAAAGTCTCTAATTTTGATCAGTACAGCATTGCAAAAATATTACCTTGTGAAATTATTTTTTGAGTACCTGAAATAGGAAGGAGTTCTAAAATGAATTTTTCAAAGATTGTAATATGTTGCTTCTTAATAAGTATAATAACATGTACTGTTGCCTCTTCGGCTGAATCTTTACCAGAGTCAGATCACCCTTATGCAAATAATTTTGACTATACATGGCCTGCGATAGAAGAATCTGGTGCAACCCAGATGAGGTTACATTTCACAAAATTATCAATTGCTGATTATAGGGATAAATTAACTATTCTAGATACGGAGGGTAATAAACTCGTAACTTATGATCGAAGCAATAACGGAGACGATTTCTGGACTGACTGGTACACTGAAGACGCTATGAAGGTGAGACTTCAGACTGATGGATCAGATACAGCCTATGGATTCAAAATAGACCAGGTAGAGACAAGAACTGATATGGCTCCTCCATCAACTTTACCAGAGTCATATCATTCTTATGCAAATAACTTTGACTATACATGGCCTATAATAAGTGAACCTGGTGCTACTCAGATGAGGTTACATTTCACAAAATTATCAATTGCTGATTATAGGGATAAATTAACTATTCTAGATACGGAGGGTAATAAACTCGTAACTTATGATCGAAGCAATAACGGAGACGATTTCTGGACTGACTGGTACACTGAAGACGCTATGAAGGTGAGACTTCAGACTGATGGATCAGATACAGCCTATGGATTCAAAATAGATCAGGTAGAGACAAGAACTGATATGGCTCCTCCATCAACTTTACCAGAGTCATATCATTCTTATGCAAATAACTTTGACTATACATGGCCTATAATAAGTGAATCTGGTGCTACTCAGATGAGGTTACATTTCACAAAATTATCAATTGCTGATTATAGGGATAAATTAACTATTCTAGATAAGGAGGGTAATAAACTCGTAACTTATGATCGAAGCAATAATGGAGACGATTTCTGGACTGACTGGTACACTGAAGACACTATGAAAGTGAAGCTTCAGACTGACGGATCAGATACAGCCTATGGATTCAAAATAGACAATGTAGAAACCAAACCAGAAAAACCGACCCCACCAATTGCTGACTTCTCTGCATCCCCAACTTCAGGAAATGCCCCATTGAAGGTAACATTTACTGATAAAAGCAGCAATAGTCCAACTTCATGGAAATGGACATTTGGAGATGGAAAAACTTCAACCGAGCAGAATCCTGTGCATACATACACTAAAGCAGGAACTTATACAGTAGTACTTACAGCAAGCAACGCTGGCGGTAGCAATACGGTAACAAAGTCCAAGTATATAACTGTAAAAACAGCTCCTATAAAACCAGTTGCTGCTTTTTCTGCAACTCCTACCTCAGGAAATGCCCCTCTGAAGGTGCAGTTTACTGACAAGAGTACAGGCTCACCCACTTCATGGAAATGGACTTTTGGAGATGGAAAAACCTCCACAGTTAAAACTCCTGTCCACACATATAGTAAAGAAGGAAAATACACTGTCAGTTTAACAGTAAAGAATGCAGCTGGAACAAACACGAAAACAATAAAGAACTATATAACTGTAAAAACAGTTCCAATAAAACCTGTTGCTGCTTTTTCTGCAACTCCAACCTCAGGAAACGCTCCACTGAAGGTACAGTTTACGGATAAAAGTACAGGCTCTCCAACTTCATGGAAATGGAGTTTCGGAGATGGAAAAACCTCCACAGTTAAAACTCCTGTCCACACATATAGTAAAGAAGGAAAATACACTGTCAGTTTAACAGTAAAGAATGCAGCTGGAACAAACACGAAAACAATAAAGAACTATATAACTGTAAAAACAGCTCCAATAAAACCTGTTGCTTCATTTTCTGCAACTCCAACCTCAGGAAAAGCTCCACTGAAGGTACAGTTTACGGATAAAAGTACAGGCTCTCCAACTTCATGGAAATGGAGTTTCGGAGACGGAACATATTCAATTAAGAAAAATCCTTCATACACATACGATGAGGCAGGGAAATATACGGTCAGCTTAACAGTGAAGAATGCTGCAGGAACAAACACGAAAACAATAAAGAACTATATTGTCGTAAAATAATTAAAGGCACATGTTACTGCTTTTTCAGCTGCTTCAACCTTCTAAAAATCTTCTTGAAAGTGCAACTTACTGACAAAAGTACAGGCTCTCCAACTTCATGGAAATGGAGTTTTGGAGACGTACTTATTCGACAGTCAAGAATATTGCACACACAGACATTAAAGCAGAATATATACTGTAAGCTTAACGGTAGAGTCTGTTAAGGGCAGTAACACTAAAACTATGGCTGGATATGTTACAGTTTTCAAAAAATGGAGACTTTAAATTGAAAAGACGATAAAATGTCAAGGCTGAAGGGTTTGGGGGAATTATTTTTAAAATATGACAAAATGGCTAATTATATTTTTTCTGTGGTAAGTACATTTGAGATGCCATATCTGGCTCAACTCATCAGATAAAAAAGCTCAGTGAATGAAAATTAAAAGTGAGGATTTCCATTCAATTTGAAGACCACTCAATTTGAAGGGGATACCTATGGCCTATCAAAAATTAAAAAAGTTGAATTTCAAACTACCCCCTGAAATTACGAAGAGTCGGTTAATCGAACATTTTGAACTTCTATGCTCAATTCTCTGCTATCTTCATTTTTTAACTCTGGAATATTACTTGGGATATCAGCTCCTTCTGGCACATGCAGAAGAATGAGATTTTCGCCTTCCTTTAAGCTAATTGGAACAGATAACCTGGAAAGTTCTGTACTGATAGTTTGTCTATCTTGAAGAGTTTTGCCATTGTAAACCTCCAGAGTTCTCGGACGTTGGAAACTGAGTGCATTAAAATTTAGTGTGGCATTTCTGGAGCTATTCGAATAAACTAATATTGTAGCATTATTTGATATCCATCGAGCTGGTTCTAAATTTAATGTTTCCAGTGAGTTCCATCCGTCTTTTAAGACCATAAATGATTTTAGAGGCTCTTTTTTGACGTGGTACACAATTAGGGAGTCCTTTTCATAGGTTTTTCGTTCCGCATTGAGATTCATTTGGATTAGTTTCTCGGCAAAGTCAATTTCTGTGTCATTCATATAATTTGTATGCAAAACAATATACGAGATGTTATAATAATTTAAAATTGATGTTCCGACTTGATCTATATCCTGATCCAGAATATCATCAGTAGATTGCAAATAAGTTAATTCCCTTACCACAGGTGTATTTAATTCAAAATTTCTTGCAGTAGATGGATATCTGGCAGCCCAGTTACCTATGACGGATTTTCCATGTATTGTCTGGTAATAAATGATGGTTGAACCTGCTACATAATCTTTAGTTGCAGGGATTTCAAGCAATGCGTAATTACCTTTATCCTGTGAAATCTCTTTGTAAAACGAGGGTTCATCGACAGGCGATAAAGATACAGGAACTGCTAAATATTCAAAAATTATCAAACCAGTTATTACAATTACAGTTGCCTTTTTATTTATCCTGTTGGATTTTAGCAGTTCTGAAGCTCCATAACCCAGCAAAACTGCGAATGAAAGCGAAGCAATTACAAAAAATCTACCCGATGTCCGGCAGTTGTCCAGAAATGGGATCAAATAATACAAAGCTAAATACGGAAGAGGAACAGTAGTATTGAATTCTGTAAACGAGGTCTTACCGTTTACATGAAGAAGTGGGCCAAGGCTGATTATCGAAAAAGATAAGGCAGCTATCAGCCAGAATTTTACATGTTTGTTTCCTTTCAGTCTATAAGCTGCAAATAAAGAGAGTAAAATCACAGTGTATCCGATAAACATCGTATTTTCACTGGTGTTTCCTGAAAAATTGTTATAAATATTTGTCATGATATTCCCAAAAACGGGATGCAAAACCGAAGGAAGAAAAAAGCTCAGTAAATCAGCTGAATACGTGACTGTTTCAGAGGGATTTAATTTTAAAAAGTTATCACTGGATGTAGCTGTTAAAATGTTTTCCAGGGCGAGAGGTATTATACCTATAAATGAAACAAATCCGAATAAGGCGTACTTGTAGAATATTCTTTTCAGTGTTTCTATATAACCTCTTTTTTCTGTTATTAAAAAAACGTATATTTCATATACAAACAGCAACATCACGAAAATTCCCATAAACATCATATATTGAAGGTCGCTCATGGCTACGAGAATAAAGAATATTCCTGCAAAAAAACTGTTTCGAACTCCACCTTCTTTAAACATTTTCATCAAGTATAGGGCGCAGAAAGGTATCCACTCAATACTATTTGCTCCAAAATGGCCAAGTGAATGTACAAAATGATAAGGTGAAAAAGCAAACACAATTCCAGCTATGAAGGAAGAAGTCCTGTCACCTGTCAGATATCTTACAAGCAGATATGTACCGTATGCTCCAAAAATAAATGAGAATAACCATAGTATGGTATACACTACATGAATTTCTATTATACTGGATAACACGTATGAAAGGATTTGATTAAATGCCGACTGAAAGGGTGAAGCTGGGATTCCATCCGGATAAAATATTAAATAGTCGTGTGTTAAGTTTGTTAGGCCAGGGTTGAATATGGCTACTGGAGTATACCAGAGTATTCTTATCCACTGAAATGCGTCTCCGCCTCCCGGAATATAATTGCATATCTTGAAAACTACAGGATAAGTAAGTATAAAAGTTAGTAAAGTGTAAAGTATTAAGACACTGGTATGTTCTTTCAAACTTTTTTTATAATCATTCAATATCTGGCTATCAATTAAGTGTTTTTTTAGCCATTTTTGTGTGCCCGATATCATTGTACCTCTCATGGGTAAAATTCGATAATCATTTTACTCGGTTATTTTCAAGTTTATTTGGGATCATCCTCTAACCCGTCACCTAACTAATTAATTTCATATAATTTTATATATTATTAATTCTGTCTCTTCGTCATTCCTTATTACTCTTGTTTGTATAGAATTTCGAGGGTATTATTAAGTTAGTGGTTCAGACTCTGATAAGAGTCATAAGTAACTCTATATCTTTTGTAGAAAATTTACGATTTTTGCCGGTCATTTCTCTGGCTGTTTCGAAAACTTTCTGAAACACCATCTCCATTAGTTATAAATGAACAACCGGCATTTTCGGGCATATCTTTATTCATTAATTTCTATCTTTTGGAGTTATCTGGATAAGGTCTCTATGGAGCTGGTAAAACATTAAACCCAAAATTATGGAGCTGGTAAAACATTAAACCCGAAATAACGCAATTTTACCTGCCATTTTCCAGTTCATAGCTATCGTATTTTATTATATAATCATCGTTATTTCTCAAGTTTGTGATCAGTTCTCCTATCAGGCCAAGGGAGATAAACTGAGCCCCAGTGACTGTAAGTAAGATTCCAAGCATGAGAAGAGGCCGATCTCCTATTTTTAATCCTGTTGCCCACGAAACCATTAAGTATACGGATATAATTATTCCGGATAACCCAAGAAGGATTCCTATGCCTCCGAAAATGTGTAGAGGCCTCTTTTTGTATATCATAAGAAATGTAACTGTTATAAGATCCAGAAATCCTTTCAATAGCCTTTCGACTCCATACTTTGAGTTTCCATGTATTCTCGGGTGATGTTCAACTTCAATCTCTCCTACGGTGTAACCTTTCCAGTAAACAAGAGCCGGGATGTAACGATGGAGCTCTCCATACACATTTATATTTTTTACAACATAGCTATTGTACGCTTTGTACCCGCAGTTGAAGTCGTGAATGTTGACTCCGGTTATGAATCGAGTTAACCGGTTAAAGTATTTTGAAGGCAGCGTTTTCGAAATAGGGTCTTGTCTTTTGTTTTTCCAGCCGGAAACCATGTCATACTTTTTTAGTTTTTCTATAAACCTGGGGATTTCTTTTGGATCGTCCTGTAGGTCCCCGTCCAGAGTAATGACAATATCCCCTTTTGACCTTTTGAATCCACAGGACAGAGCTGCAGCCTTTCCATAATTTCTCTGAAACCTTACAATCTTGACTTTAGAGTTTTTTATTTTTTTTATTTCTTCAAAAGTACTATCTGTGGACCCATCGTCAATAAAAATTATTTCATATGTTTTCTCAATTAGGTGAGGTAGTGAAAGGGTATTGCATAGTTTCTCATATAATTCCAGTATATTTTCCTCTTCGTTATAGACCGGGATTATAATTGATATATTGGGTTTACTAGACATGCATATCCTCTGGAATGGGGCAGCACACTCTGGAAAATACGCTGGAGTATGTGCTGTATAAATTGCTTCTGCTGTATAATTTCTTGATTCTGGAACTGATTTTTTTTTGAGATGCATATATCTAAAATATATATAAATGTCCATTTAAATATCCAATACTCATAAAAATACAACTATATATACTACTGTACATGATTTGCCTGGAGGTACGGTCCAGTCTTTCTAACCAGATGTCAAAATAATCCAAAACCATCGATACTCAAGCTACCGAGAAATATACTACCACTTTAATCCATTCTTACCTATATCTACTAAATAATGTGAATAAGTGTTTAACTGCAAAGCAGTCCAAACTTTCGGTGCTCAAACTATCGATATATGGGACATAACTGCAACCCATTTTTACCTACTCCCACTAAATAATGCAAATAGGAATTTAACTACTTTTCTGGCTCTTCGTAGTTTTTCTTAATTGTTTTAGAGATTGTCAAATTATCTCTTGTTTGGAGCTGTTACTACATTTCCTTCCAATTTATTCCCCGATTTTGAATATTTTTGACGTAATATTTTTGCATTGGTCAGCGGTTAAGGTTTAAAAATGCCATTCTTGCCACGGATTTTATATTACTCAAATATATTCAATTTGTTCAATGATGTTCCAATCTCCCCTTACTCTTGAAAGTACGATGCGGAAATACGAAATCGAAGCAAATCTCTCGATAAGTGATAGCAACTGGCACGATTGCTTTACTCTCAAACTTGTCTAATTTCTTCATCAGTATGTAATTCACGGCATCGAAAAGCTTGCAAAAAAACCAGGCAGAAAACTTAATCAGAAATTCAAGAATTTCCAGGATATTCTTTCTAAATTTGTTGAAAATTGTACTGAAAAACTGCGGAGTGAATCTAACTTTTGAGGCTCTGGGGTCTATATATAAAAGTCAGGCTTTGGGTCTACATGTTAATCGAAAAAGGTTTAGAGATCGATATATTAATGAATAGTTATAGTGTTCCGAAATCGATTTCATAGGAGTAAAAATTCCTTAACCGCTGACCAATGAGCGTTGATCGCTATTTTTTGTCAATAGCAAGGTTTTGCTAAGAATAAGAGTTAGTAGTAAGTCCCATAGTTTTTTTATTTTTGTCTTTTATCTTTGATTTGCCCTGCCATAACGCGTTTGAAACCCTTAATTCTTCAAAAAAAATATTTCATTCCCATTCCATCAAAATCTGCACGCAACTTGTATACTCATCAACCTCTTCGCCAGTCGCCACAAACCCGCACTTTTCATAAAAGTGAAATGCACTCTTGTTTTCTCTGTAAACTTTTAAGGATAACCTTCCTTTCAGGGTCTTTGCATATTCGAGAAGGGCCGTGCCGATTCCTTGACCCTGCATTTCCGGCACTACGAAGAGGGCGCAGACGTGTTCTCCAACAAGGGAGATGAATCCTGCAATCTTCCCTTCGTCCTCAAAAATAAAGTTTTCAGCGAGTGGAAGGTACTTCTCTTTCATTGCGTTCTTTTGCGAAGCCCAGAATGAGGCCGGGATAAAGAAATGGGCAATAACGGAAGCTTCATACCAGATTCTTACCATTTCTTCAAGGTCAGTTTTCCTGTAGCTTCGGATCAATTTATCAACTTTCCTTTCTCTTTTGGATCAAATTATCGACTTTCATTTCTTTCTTGTATAAAGTCATTGACTTTTATTTCTATTTTTAACCAATTTATAAACTTTCATTTTCATTTTTAATTAATTTGCCGACTTTCTTTTCTATTTTGGATCAATTTATTGACTTTGATTTCTATTGGGTCAATTTATTGATTTTTCTTATTTCCGGAGCAACTTGATGGTTTTCCTTAGTTTCTAACATTTATTCTTTTCCCTATAATTGAAGATTAGTTTACCGGATTTCTATTTGTTAAGACTTCTTTTACCTATGTAAAGTTAACAAATGCTTTCATAAACAAGGTGCTCTAAGCTGAAAGCTCCTGAAAATGCCTGAAAGCAAGAACTGTATATAAAAAATGTAGGTAAACACAAGTTATATATATAGTGAAAATAGTCTAAAAAATGCCAGACCGAGCGAGCTTCGGCCTGAAAAAAAGGCTTTCATAAAAATAGGTCCGAATCAAAAAGAAAAAGTCGGAAAAATTCGCTATTATTTCACTCCACTGACTCGATTTGGTGGATCAAGTCATTGGTGTATTTGTCGGAGAACTCCACTTGTGGACTGAATGGAACGATCTTTACCAGCTTCCCATATCTGGAGACGTACATATCAGGCCCATGTGAAGTTTTCACTTTTGTGAAATTATATCCGTTCACAAAGGTCACTATTTTAACCTCCAGTAGTTATTATGTTGGGCATTCTATATTAAAATTTTTTTACCTAATAATCGTTATAGATTCTAGCTTCTGCAACTGATCTTTTCTCAACTAATTCCAATTCAGATGTAATTACATATTTAATTTAAAAAGAGGGTTTTAACACTTCATTAATATAAAGGGCATCTTTATAACTCCTTTTCATTCTCTTTTTTCCGCCTACGGGTAAGTGTGCTTTCAAACTAATCCTTCAGGGCCCATTTGCTGATATAGGGAAGAAACTTGGCCTAACAGGTTTTGAGGAATTTCGGAGAAACATCGGTGAAAAACAAAAGACTTTTTTTCAAATTGTGCATGTATATGGAAGATGAGAACCAATCCAACTTCAGCCAGGATCGATGAAAGCAAGATCGATGAAAGCAAGATCGATGAAAGCAAGATCGATGAAAGCAAGATCGATGAAAGCAAGATCGATGAAAGCAAGATCGATGAAAGCAAGATTGATGAAAGCAAGATTGATGAAAGCAAGATTGATGAAAGCAAGATTGATGAAAGCAAGATCGATGAAAGCAAGATCGATGAAAGCAAAAGTGACAAAGGCAGGGTGGTTGTTTCATGGACAGGAGGAAAGGACGGTTGTCTTGCATGTTACAGGGCAATCTCGGAAGGTTTTGAGGTTTCCCATCTCCTGAACTTCAGGGAAATTCAGAGGCGCGGCTCCCATGACATCAGTCCTGACCTGGTTTATGCACAGTCTGAGACGCTTGGAATTCCTCTTATCCATAAAGACTTTGTTTCATATGAACAGGAATTCAAAACAGTGGTCCGTAATTTAATGGATAGCGGGGAGAAAATAGACGGGGCTGTTTTCGGGCATATCGGCACACACGAGAAACTTGTAGAAAGGATATGCGGGGACCTGGGCCTTGAGTTAATAATGCCTCTCTGGCAGAGGAATCCCGAACAGATCATAAACGACCTCATAAATTCTGGGTTTGAGGTGATCCTGCTCAGCGTCAAAGCCGATTTGCTAGGGAAAGAGTGGCTGGGCCGAAAAATCGATGAAAATTTCATACGCGACCTGAAAAATCACAATCCTTCAATCGATCCATGTGGTGAAAACGGGGAATTCCATACCTTTGTTACTGACGGCCCGTTGTTCAAAAACAAAATAAAGGTCATAGAGAGTGAAATGGTCTTAAGGGGAAGCTACTGGTTCCTGGAGATCTCAAAGTTTGAGGTCGAGAAAAAATAAGCCTACACATTAGGCTTTCAAAGCCTGAACATTTTGCTTCATCTTTTATTAAGCCTGTTTCATTCTGGAGTCAAGGTTATTCAGTCAGAACTCTAAAAGTTAGTAGTTCCTTTAAACTCCATATTTAGAGCGGTAGCACAAACATGCCCATGCAAGCAACAGGGTGCACCAGCATAACTTTGATTTCCTGATATGTTATCTGTGATTTTGTCTTCAAGAGTAAATTCTGATAAACGGAAAAAGTAGTTCGGGTCACAAGTAGCTCCGAGCAAAGAAAAATTGGGACTAAAGAAAAATTGGGATCAAAGAAAAATTGAGACTAAAGGAAAGTTGGGATCAAAGAAAAATGTGATCAAAGAAAAATGAGACCAAAGAAAAATGTGATCAAAGAAAAATGAGACCAAAGAAAAATGTGATCAAAGAAAAATGAGACCAAAGAAAAATGTGATCAAAGAAAAGTTGGGACCTAAAAGTTCGGGAACAGAGACAGTTAGAAGTCAGCCACTAAAGTTACCGGAATTTTTCTATCATTTTCAGCAGTTCGTCTTCATCCTTTGCAAGGGAGACTATAGCCATCTCTACCATAAGGTTAACAATCCCATCGGAGAGAGATCTAAAATCGGTTCGAATACCGATGACAGGCTTTTCCTTTGCATAAGCGTAGCCTATCTCCCAGGCAGTTCCTGAGTCTACATCCACACCATCCAGAACTGCAACTACAATGTCAGAACCGTCCAGACCCTCCACACATTTATTGAAAATACACTCCTGATTTTGTTTTTCGCGTTCATCTACCGTATCCTCTGCATCTTCCTGTGGTAAAAAAACCAAAAATCCTTTACTGAGCAGCAAATCCCTCAATCTACCGTTATAATCGAGTTCTGCATGGCTGAAGAGGGGACCTGCAAGATAGACTGTCTTCTTTCTGTTCATGATTTTTTCTTCCTGACACTTAAGGGGTATGTCGCAAATTTTCCTATAGTAAGATAGTCTCCAAAGATAAAATCATTTACCTGTAAACTTCCAATTTCCGGCGCTAAGTGCCTTAGCAATTTTCATCTGGAATATACTTATATATTAAAAAATTTAAATCTTACTGATTTAAAATTATATGAGTCGTTCTCTCTAGAATTCGGAAAGAAAACCTGCACAATTTAATTTACTAATAAATTTGTGAAAAAACTTCCATAATTAAATTTACTGACAAATTTGTGAAAAAACTTCCATAATTAAATTTACTGACAAATTTGTGAAAAAACCTTCATAATTAAATTTACTGATAAATTTGGGGAGTTTCCATTATAAGGCTTCCTTATGATTAGCGTCTTCTAGCTAGATGCCCTGAACCGGGAAAAGTAAACTTCTTATCCTTTACGAAAGTAGACAATCAGCAGTAAGTTTGGAATCCAGGCAGAAGCTTTCAGGAAAAATTTCGATTATCAAAGCAGATTTCACTTGAGATCTGTTTATTGAGAAGTTGAAGAAGTATCTTTAACTCAACATATTCATATCTAACTCAACATATCCAATTTACTTTGTAATTTAATTATAAAAGCGCATATCTAATTCAATTTGTAATTTTATTGCAGAAGTTCAATTTAATTTCCTTTATAGATCGGTTATGTAAAGAATTCTACTGATATTGATTACAAGTTGAGATCTCCTTTAAAAAACTGTGCTTACGAAAAAAGGTATGGCTCTGTAGCCGGAACCAGCTTTTCTAGCAGACCTCATTACATCAATTAATAACAGAAACAGGTTTTATATTTGTTTTTTTCAATAACAAATTTAATTATCTTGTATTAGTATTACACAGGCAGTGACATTTATGATTAAGGCTGGAATAATAGGAGCTTCGGGATATACGGGAGGAGAACTCCTGCGCTTGCTCGTTAACCACTCGAATGTCAAGGTAGAGCTGGCAACTTCCCGAAGCCTTGCAGGGAAGCCTGTAACGAGCACTCACAGGCATCTTGAAGGTTTTCTCGACCTGAAATATGAAAATCCTGACTCTGAAGATATAAGGGAGCGCTGTGACGTAGTTTTTCTTGCAGTACCTCACGGAACTGGTATGAACTATGTACCTGAACTGCTTGACGGCAACACTAAGGTTGTTGACCTTAGCGCGGACTACAGGCTTGAAACCTCAGAATTTGAGAAAATCTACGGGATAAAGCATAGCGACCCGAGAAATGCCGTTTACGGGCTTGTAGAGCTTCACCCTGAAGTCGCAGATGAAAATTTCGTGGCAAACCCGGGGTGTTTTCCTACAGGGGCAACCCTTGCAGCAGCCCCGCTTGCAGCAGCTGGACTGATCGATATTGCGGTTTTTGATTCCAAAACAGGAATCTCAGGAGCTGGGATCTCACCCACTCAAAACTCACATTATCCAAACCTGGCGGAAAATATCATCCCATACAAACTTACAGCTCACAGGCATAGGGCTGAAATTGTCCAGGAACTGACCGGGCTTGATGGAAAGCTCAGGAACATTAATTTCACTCCCCATGTAATTCCATCTATCAGGGGGATCTTTACAACTGCTCACCTCTTTACAAAAGAACCTCTCTCCGCGGACGACTTAAAGACAATTTACGAGGAATTTTACAGGGACAGGCCGTTTATAAGGTTCCCCTCAGGAGTTCCTTCCTTAACCGCAGTCAGAGGTTCTAACTTCTGTGATATAAGCTTTGAAGCAGATAAGGAAAATAACAGGGTTGTCGTGCTCTCTGCAATCGATAACCTGGTCAAAGGTGCTTCCGGACAGGCTATCCAGAATATGAACCTTATGTTCGGACTGGACGAGAAATCTGGGCTCTGGCTGCCTGCTGCAGCTCCGTAAACTTAACCAAAGCAAGAAAATATAACTGGTGACGGATTAAATTAAAGAATAGAATTTGTCTCAAGGGGTATAGTCAGATGAATGTAAAAGATGTCATGAACCCGAACGTTGTTTTCTGCAAGCCTGATGATACAGTCCGGGAAGCGGCAAGAGTCCTGAAGGAAAACAATATCAGTGGAGCACCTGTCCTTGACGGTGAAGAGCTTGTGGGAATCATAAGTGAAGCGGACCTGCTAAAACTGCTGATACTCCCCGAAAAGGGGGAACTCTGGCTTCCAAGCCCCTTTGAGGTTATCGAGGTTCCTATCAGGGAACTCCTTGGCTGGGAGGAAACAAAGAAGATGCTCTCTGATGTGGGTTCCACAAAGATAGAAGAGATTATGATAAGGGATGTGCACACAATCTCTTCCGAGGCATCTGTTGAAGAGGCATCCGAGCATATGATAAGGCACAGGATCAACAGGCTTCCTGTAACTGAGGACAACCGCGTGGTGGGGATAATTACTCGCGGCGATATTATCGAAGGTCTTGCAAAGCTCTGAGGAAAAAGGAGAGTCTTTCATGAAGGAAATAGAAGGTGGAATCTGTGCAGTAAAGGGTGTATCTGCAAACGGAATTAAAACCGGAAAAATGGGATTGACTGTCATTCTTGCACAGGGGCCTGCAGCAGGCGTTTTTACAAAAAATAAGGTCACAGCAGCTCCGGTTACCCTTAGTAAGGGAGTAATCGATACTCATCACCGTCTTTCGGGAGTAATTGTAAATAGTGGAAACGCAAACGCCTTTACAGGCGATGACGGCTTTCTGGATGCGATGGAAATGGCATCCGTACTTGCCCAGAAGCTTGGTCTTGAAGCTGACACGGTTGCAGTTGCCTCGACAGGAGTAATTGGCAGAAGGCTTGATGTCTCCTTAATCGCGGAACATCTCCCTGAAGTCCTCAAAGGGCTGGGCAGTTCTCCTGAGTGCAGCCGTGAAGCTGCAAAAGCAATGATGACCACGGATAGGGTCGTAAAAGAAGTAGCTATTGAGATGGACTGCGGGATCAGGATAGGAGCCATTGCCAAAGGTTCGGGGATGATTGAACCCAATATGGGAACTATGCTATGTTTTGCATATACCGATGCGAAAGTGCCTGCCGACGTACTGGATGCTGCTCTCAGAATAGCAGTGGATAAAACTTTCAATATGGTCGTGGTTGACGGGGATACAAGCACAAACGACATGGTCCTCCTTACTTCCACCTGCAAGTCTGGAGTCAAGCCCTGTATGGATTGTCTGGATGACTTTGAGGAGGGGTTGATTTACGTCTTCACCGAGCTTGCGAAGAAAATGGCAAAAGACGGAGAAGGAGCTACAAAACTTATTGAAGCCAGGGTAGTTGGCGCAAAAACACACGAGGACGCTAAACTTGTTGCAAAGGCAATTGTACGTTCTCCTCTGGTTAAGTCCGCAATTTTCGGAAAGGACCCAAACTGGGGAAGGGTTGTAGCCGCCGCAGGCTACTCAGGTGCCGAACTTGAACAGGAAATGCTTTCTCTCTCTTTCTCAGGAGGAGGAGAAGAGGTTGAACTTGTAAATTCCGGCGAGATTTCCAGTTCTTCGGATCTCGAGCTTTTGAAAAAAATAATGGCAAATGAAGAAATTGTCATTACCCTTAACCTCAATCTGGGAGAGGAACAGGCAACAGCCTGGGGTTGCGACCTGACCTATGACTATGTCAGGATTAATGCAGAATATACGACTTAATGCAGTGTTTAATGTAGTGTTGAATACTTAATACCATATTGAATACAGGCTTAACGCCAGTATATAACTTACTGCAGTACAGGACTGGAAAAACAGGACTGGCACAGGACTGAAAATACAGGACTGAAAATACAGGACTAAAAAAGCAGGACTGATACAGGACTAAAAAAACAGGACTGACTACAGGAATGATATACAGGCTGAAAAACAGGTGGAAGGAAATAAAAAATGTAAACAAGATTAATTCGAAATATAAATGAAGTTACTTCGGGAAAAATCCGGGTTTTCCCCTAGTCCCTGAAAATTATTTCAGGTTCATATCTATATTTCCAGGGGGTTTCTCAAGTGGATATACAAGAATGGGAACAGCGTTACAATGATGCTTTTTACGATGTCAAAAAAGCCCTTCCTTATCTGGAAGGCATGTTTGTAGCTTACAACAGTAATATCGATGCTATCAAGCACCTTACAGACAAAGAACTGTCTATGCTTATGGGGCTTTTTAATGAGGCTGAGATTCAGGCAAGAGTTGAAACATACCCAAGAGAAATAAAAGAGCCTCTTGATTTCATGGCTCGCCTGCTGATTTCCATGCGAGAGGGCAAAGCCGCTGAAATTCCTACCCATACCTCGGATACTCATGAATGGCTGAAAGAGCACCTGGGTTTTGACTATGCACGCATGGGCGGCCAGGCAGGAATAATTTCCAATCTTCTTGCCCGCCTTGGGATAAAAAAAGTGGTGGCGTATATTCCCTGGCTTTCCGAAGAACAGGCAGAATATTTTGTGGCTTCTGACAATCTTCTGCACCCTAAGGTAGAAGATGGAAAGGTTGTACTTAAACCCCCGCGAGAAGCCTTCAAACCCGGAACCGAGTCAAAAGTCAACTGGATTTTTGAGTATTCCAAAGGCATGGACGTAACCTGCGGTGGAAGCAAATTCCAGATCCCGAGAGATAACCGCCTTATAATCTCTTCCCGCCCAAAATGGATACGCCTTGACATGGACAGGGAAATTTATGAGCACCTCGATTCACTCTTTCCGATTGACGGGGCAATGCTTTCAGGTTATCAGATGATAAAAGAGCAGTACGAGGATGGGTCTACGTATAAGGACTATGTTTCTCATTCCGTGAAAGCTATTGAGAAACTCAAGGCTCTAAATCCTGAACTCCGCATTCATGTAGAACTTACATCCATTCAGAACAGGGTAATAAGAAAGGCTATCCTGACCGAAATTGTCGCCAAACATGTTCATTCCCTGGGCCTTGATACCGTAGAAGTGGCAAATGCCCTGAACGTCCTGGGGCATGAAGAACTCTCTTATTCCGTGATAAGAAAAGAAGAGACCGGGATAACCTCTCTTTACCATGGAGCTGTTCAGCTTTTAAAGGACCTGTCGCTTGAAAGGGTCCATGTTCATTCTCTTGGCTTTTACATTTGTGTCCTTGCAAAAGGCCATCCTCTTACACTTAAAGAACACAGGGATGCTCTGCTCTTTTCCTCAACTCTGGCCGGTGCCAAAGCCCTTAAAGGAAAAATTGAGAACCTTGAGGACGTAGAAGCAGGATTGGAGGTTCCGGTTTCAAGTAAAGGCATAGAAGACCTGGAGAACTTCAGGGTTTACTGTGTAGGGAAGAAACTCTGTACTCATGAGGAGTTCGAATACGGATATCTTTATGGGTCTGACCATGATGCGGTTTTAATTCCTTCCAAGGTGGTAGATAAGCCCAAAGCAACAGTCGGGATAGGTGATGCAATCTCGGCAGGAGCTTTTGCAGCCATGCTTGCAAGAATGAAACAGGATCAGGCATGAAAATAAATTCTCTTTGACGTATCCAAAGTTGTACATTTGCCTTCCACTCATTTGCCTTCCACTTGCCTTCCATTTATTTGCCCTCCATCCATTTGCCCTCCACTTATTTGCCTCCACTCGCCTCCTATTTAAGGGATACAGGAACTGGTTAGATGAATATACTTTGCGGATATAATGTCAACATAGATTCGGTGTATAGGATCAGCGGGGCCGAGATGTCGGAACTGCTGGAAACCTTCGAAGAGGCTGAAATTCTTGACAAAATCGAGAACCCTCCCGGAAAAATCTTTTCGGAATCGGATTTTGTAGCAGGGCTTGCCTACTGTATGAAAAATGGATGTGGAGCCGAGTGGCTTGTTTTTGATCAGTCCGTTTTCGAGTTTCTTAAAAGACGCTATTTTGGAAAGTCCCTCGTAAGAATGGGCGGAAATGCAGGAATAATGGCAAATGCTCTTTCCCAGCTAGGAGCTTCCAGAGTAATACCTAATGTTGCAGTGCCCTCTAAAACCCAGCTTTCTCTCTTCTCAAAAAAGGCGATCTATTTCCCGGAACCCACAACGCAGATAACGGAAAACGCAAGGAAAGAACCTGAAGAAAATAAAGGTGCTTTTTCCAGCAGCAAGGAGCCCATACATTTCGTATTTGATTTCTCTGAGGGGGAGACATTTTCCCTTTATGGGAAAGAGGTTCGGGTTCCGAGGGAAAACCGCTTCATAGCTACCTGCGATCATTTGAATCTCAGGCTTTTTGTCAACCCTGCGTTTGAACAGTATGCTCTCCAACACGCCTGCGAGCTCGACGGAGTAATTATATCGGGTTTTCATCTCCTGCTTGAGAACTATCCCAATGGCTGCACTTATAAGACAATTCTTGATGATACTTTCTCTCAGCTAAAAAGCTGGAAAACCAGAAACAATAAGCTTCAGATTCACCTGGAACTCGGACATTTTGCAAGTAAAGAAATTGCAAATTCGGTTTTTCTGAAGTTTGCAAAACTTTCAGATAGCCTTGGAATGAATGAAGACGAGCTTGCAGTGTTTTCTAATTTACACGGCGTTTCCGGAGAGAGACTTCAGCATATGGATGCAGATGCTATATCCAGTGCGGCTTTCAGGCTGGCATCAGGGCACGGGCTTAAGAAGCTCATAATCCATACCAGGGAATTTGTGCTGGCTGTGTTTAAAACCGGTTTTGAGTTTAATTCCAGAGCAGCTTCTGAATTTGAAATTGACGAATCCGAAAGTTCAATTTTGCAGAGGGCAGCCCGAGAAAAGCTTGAATCCCTGGAATTCGGAGTCAGGTGTGCAGGCGTGTATGCAGCTTCAGGCAGGCTTGAAGGGCGGAAATTTGTGGAAGAGGAAGCTTCGAAACTTCAGGAGAGCCCGTTTGGAAGAGAACAGATTGCAGCTTTCGTTAAGGCTTTTAATGGAAATATTCTTGGGCAGGGGGCTTATACTTTGAAGGGGAACTATATTATTTGCATGTTGCCTACAATGCTTTCCAGATCTCCAGTAACCACGGTAGGGCTGGGAGATACGTTAACAGCAGGGACTTTTCTCAGGGGGCTTGAGCTGGACGTACAGGCTTAAACCTGAATTTTTTGACCTCAATTATACTCTCGACTGCGGGCAGGTCTTCCGATGGGTACGAGACGGAGACTGGTGGACAGGCGTTGTCGGAGATCAGGTTATCCGGCTTTCGCAGGACCACGGGCAACTGATTGTCGATTCAAAGCTTCAGCCTGAGTTTCTTACTCGTTATTTCCGCCTGGACGACAACCTGCCTTCTATCTACGAAAGCATAAACCGGGACCTGCTGATCGACAGGGCGATCCGCAAATATCGAGGCCTGCGGCTGATCCGGCAGGACCCCTGGGAATGCCTTATCTCCTATATGCTCTCAACAGCCTCAAACATCCCCACAATCCAGAAAAGAATCTGCCTGCTCAGCCGGTTTTTCGGGCAGGAAATCGAACCGGGATATTTCAGCTTTCCTGGCCCTGAAACTCTTGCAAATGTCGATTCCTCCGAGCTTGACAAGTGCAAGCTGGGCTTCAGGACCCAGAACATAATAGCCGCAGCCGAAGAAGTTGCGTCGGGCGAGCTGGACCTTGATGTTCTTTTTCGCCTGGAATACAGGTATGCGCGGGAACGCCTTATGAGGCTCAGGGGCATTGGAGAAAAGGTTGCTGACTGCGTGCTTCTTTTCGCTTTTGATAAAATGGAAGCCTTTCCAGTTGATACTCACATCAAGCAGATTATCCAGCATTACCATATAGATGACAGTTACTTTGAAACCTGCACAAACATGAGCTGTATGGGGGATTGGGGAAGGGACTATTTCGGACACTACTGCGGGTATGCCCAGGAGTATTTGTATTATCAGAAAAGGATGGAAGGGTTTGTAAGTCTTTATTGAGGTCGTGCAGAAAGCTCTTCTTCAAATTTGAAGAGGACAGGCTTTTATCTAATTATTTACCCTTCTTAAAACGCAAAACTAAATTCTTTAATTCATCAATTTTTTCAGCCACAAGTTTTGGAACATCTGTTTCCATTTCGTAAGAGACAAGTGATGGAATTATCGGAATTGCAACTTTCAGTTTTTGAGTTGTACTCACAGGAGAATACAGTTCATATAGCACTTCATCGATCTTTCCTTTCATTTCGGGAATCTCATTCTTAATTTCTTCCAAATTTCTTTGGATAGTATCAAGATATTCCTGTGGATTTTGCAGTTCATCTACTGATGCTGTTAATCTATCTACTGAAAGCTGCAAATATTTAAATTCGTTTGAAAGTGAAGTTGTTTTTTCTTTGATTTCTTTGATATCTTGTACTACATGATCTGGCATTGAGCTAAACATCGGTACTAGTCCAATAATTCGACAAACTATTTTATACTGTTTTACGAGATCAATTTCATTTCGTATTCCTTCAATTTCCTCAAAAATGTGTTCATAACCTTCTAGGTGTGGCATTCTCAGCCTGAAGATCTGGATTAGATCTTCAATATTTTGTGCCATTTCTCCTTGACTACTAATTTCCCACTTTTGAACTTCTTTACTAATAGCACATGCAATTTCTTCTGTATCAGTTCCTTTCGATTCCTTGCACGCGATTTTTGCTTTCTTTTGGATCTCTTCGAGAAGCTCTTTTAGATTTCTATTCAGAATAGGTAGTCCTTTTCTCATAGCTATTGTTGCAAAAGGTGCTGCTTCTTCAGTATCTCTCATTAGTTCTGCTGCACGATCACAGTACTTTCTATAAAAATTAAGCTCGCATTTTTTCGCCTCTAAATCTAAGTTGTCCAGATTCTGGACTTCTTTCAAGGCATTTGCAAGGTTCTTAACTGTTTCAAAAAGCATCTCTTTGCTTTTTGAGCCTCTAACGGCAACTTTTGCTTCTGCAAGATATTTGTCCACTTCTTCTTTTGCTTCTTGCTTTTTGAAAACAATTGTATGAAATGAACGATAAAAAGGAAGGCAAAATTGAGACGGATTATCCCACCAAGATTCCTTTGCTGCTTTTTCAAAAAATTCAATTGCTGTTTCTAATTCCCTTTTGTAATCTTTTTCCCTTTCTGCTTGAGAAGCCTTGAATATAGAAACTTTCCCGAGAGAGTGATTTGCGGAGGCTCTAATATCACTATCTCCATCAGTGGTTAGTTTAATTAAGTCATTCCATGCCTGTTGTTTATCTAACACTTCTGAAAATACTGAACCAATAACAGAGACGGCCTTACACCTTTTCCAACTATCTTGTTCAGTGGTTAATCTATGTAAGTCATTCCATGCCTTTTGTTTATCCGGCACATGGAGAAACACAGAACCAATAGCAGAGTTAGTCTCAGACCTCATAGACCAGCCTTTATCATTGGTCAATTTAATTAAGTCGTTCCACGCCTTTTGTTTATCCGGTACATGGAGAAATACAGAATCAATTGCAGAGATGGCTTCTGACCTCACAGAGCTATGTTCGTCATTGGTCAATTTAATTAAGTTATTCCACGCCTTTTGTTTATCCGGCACCTGAAAAAACGCAGAACCAAGAGAATATGCGGCCCAAGATCTTACGGAACTGTATTCATTATTGGTCAATTTAATTAGGTCATCCCATGCATGTTGCTTATCTGGCATATCATAAAATGCAGAACCAATAGCAGAGATAGCCCCAGATCTCACAGAACTATGTTCGTCATTTGTCATTTTAGTTAGGTCACTCCACGCCTTTTGTTTATTCGGCATGTGGGAATATACAGAACCAATAACAGAGACAGCCTTAGCCCTCACTGAATTGTTTTTATCACTGGTCAATTTGCGTAAGTCATTATACGCCTGTATTCCCCTTGAATCTTTTTTACATCCATTTCCTCAAAAAACCCTGAAATTCGAATTTTTAACCTGCAAATCCCGGCATCCTCAATAATCTCAAAACCCTTCATTCACGCTCCAATGCACCTGTTTTCCAGGTGAACAGCTCACGAGCCGGTCTTCGAGAAGCTTTTTTTGCCGTCGGGTACTTGCTTCAGGTTTCAAAGACGCATTTTCCGTTTTTGACATTGACTCCGAAAACGCCGTCCTCCACCTGATATTTTTCCTTGAACCTTTTTGATACTTTTTTTAAAATCAGTTGCTTTTCAAGTCTCTTACATTTCAAACATATCATTTTTTGCAAAGATAACCTGCAATAAATCCATCACATTTAACAGATTCAATACAAAAACCAGCGTTTTTCAGGAGACCTTCCATAATCCAATCCAGCGTTGAAAATTCTTCCCTTATGTGAATTTCGGTCTCTTCAGCAAGTTTGTCCCCTGCAGATTTTCTAAGGTCATTTATAATTTTATTAAAATAACTGTCATAATCCAAAATCAGTGAAGGGAAAACAACATCACGTAAGTAGAACTTTCCGCCTTCCTTCAACATTCCGTAGATCCGTCTCAGAGCAATCATTTTCCAGTAGTCTGGAAGGTGGTGTAAAGCTAGTTGAGTGACAATGACATCATAAGGTTCATCGTAATTTTCATATGTTAAAAAGCCAGCATTATAAAATTCGATATTTGTTTTTTTCTGGCCTTCAGCCTTCATTTTCGCAAAATTTATCATCTTTTTCGAAACATCGATAGCCACAACTTTTCTGCAGTGCGCTGAAAATTTGAGTGCCAGTTCCCCTGTCCCAGTTCCGATTTCAAGAAGTAAATCCGTGTCCTTAATATTAATAAGTCCTTGAATACTATTAAATTCACTTTCAATATCTCTCAATTTCTGCATACATAGATCATAAGCCCTGACTTCTTCAAGATCTGTATAGTCTACCCCGACTTGTTTGAATTCATCATAATACCATTGTGGATACTGGTTCATAGCGGTCCTTCCTTTAGTATATCCAATTACCTGAATTCTTTACCTCAACTCCCAGTTTTTGTAGGGAATATATTGAATTGTAGAATTTTATCTAATTCTCTTATTTTCTTAGTAACTTTAATAATTATGTTATTTTCACCATAATTTATGTTTTTACTTTCCTTAAACTTCAACAGTATATCAACTGGTGAAAACCTATCACATACGTCTTCGGTTAAGTTAGTAAGCATGACAAATTGCAGCAATGTCTCAACGTTTATTATCTATTTCAATGAGTTGTAAGCTGGAACAGGGTACAGATTTCATGTAAAGAGGCAAAAATTTAAGGCCGGCTTCTAAGGTCGGCTCCTAATGCAAAATAGATAGCTTTCAGGCAAGAAAATTCCTTAACCGATGACCAATGCAGCAAAATCAAATAATATACTGCCCAGGGAAGGTGCCATTCAGGCTTTTCAGGAGTAAGCTTCTCCGGAATAAAAAAGAAGGGGATTTTCTCCCCAACTGGCCGTCCGCTTAGCAGGACAAACTTGGACCTGCAGAACGAACTCGGACCTATAGAACGAACTCGGACCTGTAGAATAAAATTAAGTCTGAAATCACTCAGTCTTCCCTTTTCATCTGCGGGAAAAGGATTACTTCTTTGATAGAGTCCAGGCCCGCAAGGATCATGGTGAGCCTGTCGATCCCAAGCCCCATGCCGCCTGTAGGGGGCATTCCGTATCCGAGAGCATTTACGAAATCGTAATCGATGGTCTGAGCTTCAAGGTCTCCTAACTTTCTTTTCTTGTCCTGTTCTTCGAACCTTTTTTGCTGTTCAATAGGATCGTTCAGTTCGGAATAACCGTTTGCCAGTTCCCAGCCGTTTAAGAAGAGTTCGAATCTCTCGACAAAGCCCTCTTTTGACCTGTGGTTTTTGGCAAGTGGGGAATTTTCCACAGGGAAATCATAAATGAAAGTCGGGTTTATCAGCTTGTCTTCTACCAGGCCCTCAAATAGCAGGGCAAGGAACTCTCCGTAAGTTTTTGCCTTTTCGTAATCCTCAATCTTGTTATCGATTGCGATTTGTTTCAATTCTTCAAGCGAGTGTGCAAAAACATCAAGTCCAGCATACTCTTTTAAGGCATCTTCCATGGAAATTCTTTTCCAGGGGGTACGGAGATTGAGCGTGTTTTCTCCAATTTTAACTTCATAGCTACCAGTCAGCTTGACCACAAGTTCCGAGATCAGGCCTTCGGTTAAGTCCATCATGTCATTGTAGTCCCTGTAAGCTTCATAGACTTCGATCATGGTGAACTCAGGGTTATGGGTTGTGTCAATATCTTCGTTCCTGAAATTCTTGGAGATCTCAAAGATCTTCTCGTAACCGCCAACAATAAGCCTCTTAAGATAAAGTTCAGGGGCAATTCTAAGGAAGAGTTTCTGCCCGAGACAGTTATGGAAAGTCGTGAAAGGCTTTGCGTTTGCGCCTCCGTAGACATTCTGGAGTATCGGAGTCTCAAATTCCAGGAATTCCCTGTCAGAAAGGAATCGTCTGATCTCGGAGATGAGTTTGCTCCTCATGACGAAAATCTCTCGCTTATCAGCATTGACTATAAGGTCAAGATACCTTTTTCTGTACCTGGTTTCAACGTCTTTTAAGCCGTGGAATTTTTCGGGGAGGGCACAGAGGGATTTTGAGAGAAGGGAAAATTCGGACACGCTGATGGAATTTTCACCCCTTTTTGTCCTGAAAAGTGTGCCCTGAACACCTACGATATCTCCCGAATCGACCAGGGTTTTAAAAGTATTGAAATCCTCATCAGGAAGATTTCCTTTTCTTAAAGTAACCTGAATTCTGCTCCCCTGGTCTCCAAGATCGGCAAATATCATTTTTCCAAGCCTGCGAATATTGTAGAGCCTTCCTGCGGTTCTGACCGTTAAGCCTTCATTCTTTTCAAAGTCCTCGAACTTTTTCTGGATTTCACAGATATCCCCATTCTTTTCAAACTTATAGGGGTATGGGTTAAGTCCCTGGTTTCTGATACCGTTTAGTTTTGTAAGTTTAGAATCATCAAAGACCCTGCTATCTGAAATATCATTACTGTCAGATTCATTGTCAGACGGTACAAGGCTATCTGACATTTTTTCATTGTTAATTTCCATGCTCATCGAATCAGTACATCCTATTCAGGTGAATGCGAATAAACCGCTTAGTAATCGATTAGTGATCAATCAGTAAACCGATAATAAATTATTAACTTGATCAGTAATCATATATAAGTCAGTAAGTAAATTAGCCATGAACAAATCAATAATAAATCAATAATAAATCAATATCAGCTAATCAGCCATTAATTAATCAACCTGAGTGCCCACAACAGAAAAGAATCTTGGAAGGTCTCACGGAGATTTATGAATTCTTAGATATGTAAGTTGCTGGATAGTGAATTTTTTATTCACACTTCCATGGCTGAAAGCTACAAGTGCGAATATCAAGAATAACGACTGTCTATTAGCCTGAGTCCTGACATTTAATTTTTCCATACATCCACGCATATTATATAAACATTGAGAAAACGAGTCCATATATTGATAAATTATTAGTGAAATCATCATTACTTTATGAGAAAAATTAATTTTAAATTCGTTGCAAAACTTCAGATTCTTATTGAAAATGTATCCTGTGTTTATTAATTCATAGACTTCGGATTTTCCACTACACTAAACGTAATTTTAAACTCGACTCCCTGTTTTCTTTTAAGCTCGATTTTCCCGTCCAGCTGGTCAACAAGAATATCTACTAGCTGAAGTCCGAGTGATTCTAGACTCTCTAATTCTAAATTTTCAGGAATTCCTATCCCATTATCTGAAACTGTCAGGCTGAAAAGAGATTTACTTATTTCATCATTGGTCCCTTCCCTGCAAAGCTTAATTCGGACTTCACCTTCCTGGTCTTCAGTAAATGCATGTTTGAGGGAATTGGAAACTAGTTCATTAACAATTATTCCTAACGGGACAGCAGTATCCATATTAAAGAATGCATTTTCTTCCAGATCTGTGAATAGGTTGAGATTTTTACTATAAAGTCTGTAAGTTTGGAAAAGATTTTCAGCCAATTTTTTAAGGTATTCAGAAAAATTCAGAGTGTCAGCTCCTTCTCCTTTATATAGTTCTTCGTGGATGAGAGCCATAGATATAACTCGATTCTGGCTTTCCCTGAAAGCCTCAATAACTTTCGGATTATCGAATTTCTCAGCCTGAAGATCAAGAAGAGAAGAGATAACCTGCAGGTTATTTTTTATCCTGTGGTGGATTTCTTTCTTACGTGCAGTCTCGAGATTTGACAGAGCTTCCTCTGCCTTTTTTTTCTCGGTGATATCGAGAACAAAGGCTAATCCTTCATAAAGCACCTTATTGAAAGTAGCTACCCCTATGATAACAGGTACGTGCGAGCCATCTTTGCGGATGTATTCCTTCTCATAAGGCGTACTTGCACCTTTTGATTTGAGTTCCGCCATGGCATGCTCATCCAATTGACTGTACTCCGGTGGAGTCATCTTATCCCATTTAATCTGCCCAGTCAGCAAGTCTTCGCGAGTGTAACCAACTATCTCCAGGAACTTATCGTTAGCTTCTGTTATCGAACCTTTCAGATTGTAGAAACACACACCGATCATATCTGATTCGTAAAATCGACGTAGACGCGTTTCGCTCTCACGCAGTGCTTCTTCCGCCTTGATACGCTCAGTAACATCTCTTACAATACTTGAGATAGCCACGAGCTTTCCAGATGCGTCAAAAACCGGAGAAAGAGTTATTGAAACATTTATTAAGGTACCGTCCTTTTTCTGCCGAAGAGTTTTGTAATGCCGGATCTTTTCTTTTTGTTTAATCTTTTCAATTAACTGTCTTATTTCCCCTTTGAGATCATCCGGTTCAAGGATTGAGACATTTTTCCCCAGAATTTCTTCAGATGAATAACCATAAATCTGCTCTGCACCCTTATTCCAGCTTGTAATAACACATTCAAGAGACTCAGTTATAATAGCATCATCCGATGATTCCATTGCATTCAACAGTTTCTGTATTTTCTCTTCAGCTTTTTTGCTTTCAGTAATGTCCTGAACTATTCCTTTTATTTTTGTGGGGGTATTCTCACCATTAGACACGAATTCTGATTTTAGATGGACTATGCGTTCTTCCCCATTTGCTAAGACAATCCTGTAATCGATAACAAAAAGATCTTCCTTTGTAGCTTTTTTAAGGGCGTTGCGGTAGTAGTCTAGATCATCGGGATGTATGTAACTTAAATATTCATTGTAAGAAGGTGCTAGCTCTTGAGGATCACGTCCAAAAATACGATACATTTCATCAGACCAGTAGGCTTTATCAGTTTCAATATCCCATTCCCAGTTTCCAATATGAGCCATTTTTTGAGCTTCGGCAAGGCCTTTCTCACTTTCTTTCAATGAATTGTAAGCTTTCTCAAGCTCGATTGTTCGTTCTTTAACTTTTTCTTCTAGATTTTCATGTGCTTTTTTTAGAGCTTCTTCTGCTTTTTTGCGCTTTGTAATATCGTGGACGATACCTCCAATAAAGAGCATCTTGCCGTTTCTATCTTTGGTAACCGTATAATGATCTAAGAACCAGCGATATTTGCCATCCTTATGTTTAAACCGGTACTCCAAAGTTCCAGAGCCAGTATCGTATGCCTGGTCCCGCTTCAAAAGAACTCTGGGACGGTCGTCGGGATGAATGCGATCAAGAATCTCACTGGCATTCACTGCACTCATTTCCTTGGCAGAGAAGCCAGTAATCTTCTCTACCACCGGGCTCATGTAGTCGTATCTGTCAGTCTGAAGGTTTCGCCTGTAAGCAACGTCGAGTGAGTTCTCAAGGACTGAACGGAAACGCTCCTCACTCTCCTGCAGTGCACCCAGAAGTGTTTCACGTTCAGCTAGAGACTGAGCCAGCTTAAGATTGCTGTAGCCTAACTGCGAGATCACGTTGGCAAAAGTTATAAAGAAGGCCATGCCTGTATTCACAGCTTCCCTGCTCAACCGTGGGACTTTCTCAAGTGCTGCTATGTATTCCTCCTCATTGAAACCATATTTTCTGGCCTGGGATCGGAAAAGCTCATAGTCCAGAGGTTCATCTTCAAAAAAGAACTGGCCTGAGAAGATATTGGCAAGGTGTTGACCACCAACTATGATGGGAGTCGCTATGTCCCACATATTGTTTTTGCACTTATATAGCTTGAATTCTCCAGGGGAAACGCCCACAGATAACTTTGTGTCACTCTCTACGCAGTTTTTACAGGCTTCGGGGTGAACCCTGTGGAATTGCGTGCAGATCTCCTGCCATCCTACGCCTACCAGAACATTACCTTTGAGATCATCCAGGCTCATGGGAATGTGAGCAATCTTATAGAAGCAGTCCATCATAAACTGGATCGACTGGGCGTCAATGATATCATTGATTTCCAGTTTACCCACTTCCCGAGAAGGTGAAGGAATATCTTCTAACTTCTGCTTGATGTACTGATCACTCTGGATCAACGCTTTCTCACTCTGGATCAACGCTTTCTCAGTCTGCTTGCAATCAGTCTTATTTTTCTGCCCGGGGTTTTCGATCCTTTCCCACTTTCCTTTCCTTTTAATCAGAGAAAATTGATGGTTAAAAGCTAAATCAATAGTATCTGCTGCACTGCACATGCTAAGAAGATATGAGCACAGAGAGATTATCTGTCGTTCGCCGATATTAATGTCCAGTTTTTTCTCATAATCACCAAAATCATCCCAATATCCTTTTTTCAACCAAGAAGCATTTCCTGCTACCCTGAGTCCTCCATAACCACTGGCTAGAGCTTCACCTAATTTTTCATCCCATCCATTTAAAACTCTCTCAAAATCGAAACTTTCTCCTCTCAAATACCAGGAGTTATAAGGGATAATTTCAATTTGCTTTTTCTCCAGATAAATATCAATATCAGGAACGGCTCTTCTCAAGGCTTCTTTTGCCTCTTCTACTTCCAGGGGTTGTGACGTAACCCAGAGACAAAATTCATTATCTTCCAACCCTGCTTTAAAATAAGGGACAACTATGTCCATTAACTCTTTTTTTGTCTGATAAAACTGGCAGAAATGTGTTCCCCAGGGCACGTCTCCAATAATATCAATACCAGAGTTTCTCAGTGTTTCTCTCATTCCGCACTCCCTGACCACAAAAAATAATTTTAAATCCTGCAGTTAATGTTTGTGAGCAATTATCATTTAGAGACCTGGAGACTATTCTAAATCGTTATTATAGTACTGAGTAGATTAATTATTTCTTTGTAAAAATAGAGAGGTAATTCGCGGACGATTTTAGTGATATGTCAGTAGATAAATAAGTTAATGTAATATTCCAAAACCCTTTGATTCTTCAAGTTTTCACTTGTTTTTAAGTCATTTAAATATTTGGCATGAAAATGCTGCCATCTGCAAGCACTTTCATTGGTTGTGCATGTTATTCAAAGAATATCATGTTTGTTTAGATTAGTAATATGCGCTAAATTTTAAAAAGATTTGGATATTACGGGAATGTTAATACTGAATTGATTCCTAAATAAAACCAGGACAAAAATTGAAAAGCATTTCATTGTGGTTGGAAACTTAAAGTCAGAGTTAGAGACAACTATTTTTATATACAGGCTGCGGTTAGTTGTAACTCAAGCTAAAAAACTATATTTAATGACAAGAGTCCATTATATGACTGGAGCCTAATCTTCTGTCTAATTAAAACTAACTTCTTAAAACTAACTTCTTAAAGCTAACTTCTTAAAGCTAACTTCTTAAAGCTAACTTCTTAAAGCTAAATTCTTGAAGCTAAATTCTTAAAGCTAAATTCTTAAAGCTAAATTCTTAAAGCTAACTTCTTAAAGCTAAATTCTTGAAGCTAAATTCTTAAAGCTAAATTCTTTGTCTACATGCCAGATCATCTTATGTAGAGCCTTTTGAATTCCTGCATCTTCTATTCTGATTCTTGTTTCTAACTCTGGTATGCTTCAGCTTCCGAATATTCCTGAGCAGTCCGAGCCTTGTTCCATCAAGTAAATACACTTCCGAAGCCTCAAGTTTAATTCCACCTGAAGAAAAAGCCGGCCCTAGCAACTCTTCCTGAGTGGACTCGTTAAAAGGCACACCTCCGCATAGCTCGTTAAAAGCCGGCATTACGAAGAGTTCAGGATCTGCCCACTGTGCAGGGTTCTCAAAATCAAGGTTTCCGAAATGGATTTTCAGGACTTCCATATTAAACTTTGTTCTGATCCAGGCAGGTTCAACTACGGAGTAACCAAAGGAATCTGTAAAACGAATAGTGGGATGATTATGGGCGGTGACTGCATGAGATACAGCCAGTATTTCAGATGCAGGCCAGGTATGCCCATGAAAAAATCCTGTTCCGTCAATAACTGCACCGCGTGCGGAATGAACCCTTATATCCTTGTGCCTGTTGAAAAGAAGTTCGATTCCTCCATCATGGTTTCCGGGGATAATATCAACGTGTGTATGTTCTGCAAGTGTTTCGAGGAAGCGAGGAATTTCGTCTTTCTCCTGCCAGGAGACCTTAGGAACATTATGTTTCACGTCCCCAAGAAGTATTACTCTATCAGGGGAATTTGCCTGGATATAGCCAAGAAGCCTGTCCAGTCTCCCTTTCATCTGGCTGGGCAAATTGATCCCGCTCCTGTAAAGGTCCCACTCGATTCCGAGGTGGATGTCTGCAACTACCAGTGAGGTTTCTGTGTTCCTGACGATGAGGGCGGGTTCTTCAAGGATTGGGGTGATTTCGGGTGGCATAGTCGATAAAAGGTTGTTTTTCAGGATTTGAAAAAATTATTCTTTCTGAAAAGAAAACTATTCTTGGAAATAAAGTATGACTTTTCAAACCTGTAGTAATATGTAGTTTACGATATTTAAATGGTCGGGACTGAACTGTATATAATAGGTAGAGGAAAATATCATGATACAAAACGCGATTCTTGTAAAAAATCCGAAAACCAAGAAGAACCAGAAGATAGTAGAGAGAAGAACAAAAAGTACGATCAACCAACCGCCTTATCGTCGTTGTCCCGTGTTTTCCTGCAACCTAAGGCCTACTATTACTCCAAATAAGAGAAGTATAAGTATTACAACTCTCTGAACCAGATAAGCTGCACAAGATACCAAATTGTTTGCTGTCCGTTAGAACGCAATTTTATATTCCAAAAACCTATATATGCTGCCATTTATATATATAAAATTGAATAATATAATTTTTATCCATTGAAACAGGGGGAAATTTCAGATGGGGGTAAAGGAAAATGGGAGCAACAACACCGGCTAATCAGGCAGCCAAACCAAAGACTCTTTTTACCAATGTTCACGTCTTCGACGGCGTGCACGAGAAGCGCATCGAAAACGCCTACGTTCTTGTTGAAGGTAATCTGATCAAGCAGATCTCGGCCCAGAAGATCACCGCTGACGGCGCGATGGTGATCAACGGCGGGGGGCGCACGCTGATTCCCGGGCTCATCGATGCCCACTGGCACACCATGTTCTGTTTCTGGCCTATCAGCAAAATACTTAGTTCCGATTTCGGCCTTCTCAGCATAGCGGCCGCCAAATCGGCTGGAGAAACCCTTCTGCGCGGCTTCACAACGGTGAGGGATGCCGGTGCCAATGTTTTCTCGATAAAGAAGGCTAATGATGAGGGTTTGATCGACGGCCCTCGAGTTTATCCTGCCGGCGCATATATCAGCCAGACCTCCGGTCACGGCGATTTCCGTGGCCCTAATGATGTACCTGAGAATCCAGGCACTCCGCTCGACTACATGCAGCGAGTCGGGCACGTGTTGATCGCAGATGGGGTGCCAGAGGTGATTAAGCGCACCCGGGAGGTGCTTCGCATGGGTGCCAGCCATATCAAGGCCATGGCAGGCGGCGGCGTGACTTCACTTTATGATCCGCTCGATGTCACGGAATACACCTTCGAGGAGATGAAGGCGATCTGCGACGTTGCCAAGACCTGGAACACCTATGTCATGATCCACGCCAATACCGACGAGGCCATCCGGCAGTGGATAGAAGCCGGTGCCCTATCCGTCGAACACGGTTTCTTCATTGAGGAGGAAACAGCGAAACTGATGGCAGAAAAGGGCGTTTGGTGGAGTATGCAACCGATGTCGGTTGGTGACGAAGACGCTTTCAAATTCGAGAATCCTATTAGCACGGCCAAGTATGCGCAATGTGTTGCCGGCCTGGAGAAAGTCATCGCGCTCACCAAAAAGTACAAGGTCAAAACCGCCTTCGGCACCGACATGCTGTTCGACCCCGCGCTCGCCGCGAAACAGGGCAAATTCCTGGCCAAGATGAAGAAGTGGTACACACCCTATGAAGCTCTGAAAATGGCCACTCACGATAATGCCCAGCTGATCAAACTTTGCGGCCCGCGCGATCCCTATCCCGGAGAATTAGGCGTGGTGAAGGAAGGCGCGCTTGCCGACCTGCTGCTTGTGGACGGGAATCCGCTGCAAAACATAGACCTTGTCGCGGACCCGGACAAGAACTTCGTGGTGATCATGAAGGACGGGAAGATCTACAAGAACATTCTCCATGAAAGAACCCAGAACAATAAATGAGAGGAGGGTCAAAATGAGAAGTGTTGACAAGGAAGGGAAAATCAGAATTGCCTTGGCCGGTCTGTTTGAAGAAGTGAATACTTTTGCTCAGGAATAACCTTTTTTTAATAACGCTCAGTGCTCATCTTAACTCTTTTTCCGAAAACTTTTCGACCCTTTCCTAGAGCTTTTTATCATTTTCCGCATCTCTATAACTCGCCCTGTACTTCAAAAATCCTGCCATACATGTATCTTCGTTTGTCTTCGAGAAGATAATTTCCACTAACATCTTCGTCGCCCTAGCTTTCTGTATCGTCTGGGGAATCACCAAGGACTGTTCTATTCCTGGGAACTATACCGTCAAACAGGAGAACGTGATCATTCCGGGGATAAAAAGAATCCCCGGAAAAACAATCTGAGTTACAGTAAATATTCGAATCCATATTTTATTTCTCATATTTAAGTACATCATCAATAGTATCCACATACTCGATGTTGATTCCCACCTCTTTCTCTATGTACTCTTTAGCATCTACGACTTCAGACTGCTTCTCAATGACATTAAAACCGCCAAGCTTCCTTTCTACATATTTATATGTAACAAGCTGGTTGTTTTCCTTCGGAATGAGGAAAAGGGTTTTACCCCCGACTTTTGCTGCCTTAGCTTTTTCCAGAACTCCACCTATCTGACCGATATTGCCTTCATCGTCAATCGTGCCTGTAAGGGTTATACTATTGTTCAGTTTGGTATTGTTATCAATGGCTGAAATCGTAAGCAGGGTCATGAGAGCTCCTGCGCTGGGACCATCGACTCCCGGAGTTTCATTCGAAGCGGTAATGCTGAAAATAATATCACTGCTTGACATTTGTCTACCGGTTTTGTTTTCAGCGACGAAAACTGCAGTGTTTGCAGCATCCTGAAAGACCACACCCATCAGAGGAGTTGTCTGGACAAGCACACGGCCTTTTCCAGACTGGATCTCAGTTGAGATATTGAGCAAAGCTCCTTCCTCAGAAACATTTTTCCATATAAAGGAACCTGATCTCTCAAGTTTTACTTTCTGGAAAACCGCAGGTCCCTGGAGAGTAGCAAAGCCTTCAACCCCTGCAGGACATATTTGAGAGCCATTTTCAAGCTCAAAGACTCTTTCGCGATAGGACTTTAACTGAGAAGCATAAGACTGAAGCGATTCATTACTCTGATTTATCTGTGTCTTAAGGTTTTTATTTTCCGTTTCAAGGGAATTTATTTGAGTCTGCATTTCTTGGACCTGTTTTCCCTCAAAGGAAGGCTGTTCTTCAAACAGGACAAAGTAAGCGTTTGCAAAAAGCGAAATAACCAGTAAAAAAACAAGAAGTTTGGACTTCATACCACCTATCACTTTCGATTTGCTTCTTTAGATCATACTTATTCTTCCTTATGGAAACCATGCCTGAAAACTGCAAGAGACATTTAGAACATATAATCACAGATTTAACTTAAAGACCCAATGGTAAATATGTTAGTTACAGATAAATGAATATGTTGATTACAAAGAAGTGAATACTCTGTTTTCCAATAGATGAATACATGGATTCAGGAAGCCCTCTATTCGAATCCATAAGTTTAAACTAAGAATTTATATAAGTGTATATGCCGAGTTCAACCTTACTTTTCAGGGATTTCCTTCTCAGTCTCCTCTCCTTTATCCTTCCACATTAACATTACTTTCAGGTTTTTCTCATTTTCCGATTTGGTGATAACTGCCTTTCCATTCATTGTCAGCAGTAAGTTAAAAGTCAGTTCCATCTGAGATGGTCTGAACTCAGGGGGAGTGTCCTCCAGATTGCCTACAACTTTTTTAGAAATCTCCTTAATCATAAGCATCGCGTTATCAACCGATTCTGTGGATTTCTCTTCCAGGGCTTTAGGAGATACGAGCGCAAATTTTTTTATTGTACCTGGAGCATGCCCCAGTTCGGCTAGAATATACCCTGCTTTTAAAGCCTCCCTGCCGGAATTCTCAACAACTTTTTCATTAACAGTGACTTTTTCATCAACAGTTACTTTATCCAGAAACTGTTCCCCCCATTAGACGATATGGGTGCATCTCACAGAAAAAGAGAGTACAACCCTGAGTAAGAATAGATTAACGTAAATAAAATAGTATATAAATGAATAAATAATTATGGTTCTTCGTTGTTTTGTGTGGATATCCTCATAATATTCTCATGATATTCTCATGATATTCTCATGATATTCTCATAATGTTCTCATAATATTCTCATAATATTCTCATAATATTCTCATAATATTCTCATAATATTCTCATAATATTCTCATAATATCCTCATAAAAACCAATGAGGTCTTGAATTGAAAATCATTCTATCCATAGGGAATGACGAAGAGCCATGATCGTTTTGAGAATTCGAGTTAAAGAAGTTCATACCTTAAATACTTTATACACTTTCTTCGGCTTCTTTTACATTGGGCCCTTCTTTTGTATCCTGTACAATATATCCCATAGATTTTATTTTTTCTCTGATAGCGTCTGAAACTGCCCAGTCTTTCTTTTTTCTGGCAGCTTCACGCTCTTCAACCAGTTCCATCACTTCTGTGGGGATTTTCTTTTTTTCTGACTCGTAAAAGAGACCCAGAGCATCCGAAAACTGTCTGTATAGAGAATAGAGCTTTTCAAGGACCTGTCGATTTTTTTCGGATTCAAGATACCTGTTAGCTGTACGTGAAAGTTCTTTAAAAACCGTTAGGGCTTTCGGGGTATTGAAATCGTCTTCAAGAGCTTCCCTGAACTGGATATCAAGTTCAGGAAGGGTATTAAGAACCTCTTCGTCTCCAGGATAAGCTGCATCCTCTGCGCTTTCCAGGCTAAATTCAAGGTTCTCGAGCGTTTCTTTAAGCTTTAAGTAATTATTTTTAGCATTTTCTGCAAAGGCATCGGAATAGTCAAGCTTTTTACGGTAGTGGACTGAGAGAAACATAAAGCGTACAACTTCCCCACCGTACTTCTCGACAATCTCGGGCAGGGTGAAGACGTTTCCTTTGGACTTGCTCATCTTTTCTCCTTCAACTATGAGGTGTTCTCCATGAATCCAGTTGCATGAAAACGGTTTTCCGGTTGCCCCTTCCGATTGCGCAATCTCATTTTCGTGGTGAGGAAAAATAAGGTCCACTCCTCCTAAATGCATATCCAGAGTGGGCCCGAAGCAGTTCATGGCCATTGCCGAGCATTCGATATGCCATCCAGGACGGATTTTTCCCCATGGACTCTCATAATAAATTCCCCTTTCGATTTCCTCAGGGATTGAAGCTTTCAGGAGAGCGAAATCACGGGGATTGTCTTTATCATATTCATCCACATCCACCGACGCGCCAATTATAATGTTATCAAAATCAAGCTTTGAGAGTTTGCCATAATCCGGAAATGCTGAGATTCTGTAATAGACCGACCCGCCTTTTTCATAAGCCATCCCTTTATCTATCAGCTTTTGCGTAAGTCCAATCATGCTGTCAACATTTTCCGTAGCTCTAGGGTAAGCTGAGGCCCTTTTTATGTTCAGCATATCAAGGCCTTTAAAAAACTCTGCCGTATATTTATCCGTAAAATCCTTAAGTGACATTCCGGCTGCTTTCGAATCCCTGATGGTTTTGTCATCTATATCAGTAATGTTCATTACAATTTTTACTTTATATCCAAGGTACTCAAGACTTCTCACAATATTATCTGCCATCAGAAAAGTACGATAGTTGCCTATATGCGGCATGTTGTAAACTGTAGGCCCGCAGGCGTAAATCGAAACTTCACCTTCCTTTAACGGTTTGAAAATCTCTTTCTTTCGTGTAAGGGTATTGTAAACCTGGAGCATCCGGAACGCCTCTGGAAATTTAAGTACCTGAATATTTTGTTAGAACACTTGCTAAAGTGAGACTAAATCTCTTTAATCTATGGGAATTCAATTTAAGAGTTATTCTAATTCCTGTATTGTTACCTAATTGTTAAGAAATGCTTTATTACTTTTGCCGCAAGCCTTTTAAAAAAATTGTTTGCCCGCAACCCTTTTGAGAAAAGGCTTGACCGCAACCCTTTTCAAAAAAGGCTTGACCGAAAACCCCAAGAACCGTTTGAGTCTGATAACCTTATCCCCAAACCCTATCCGGCGTGATCAACCGGCGCAACGGTTGCGGGTCAACGGTTGCAGCTCAACGGTTTCAGGGCAAATTTCCCTCAAATATAGATACTCCAGATTTCTGCAAGATCTTTCCCAACCGGAAAAGAGGAAGGCCGACAACATTAAAAAAGTCTCCTTCGATCCTTTTCACAAAGGCTGCCCCTTTTCCCTGAACAGCAAAAGCCCCTGCTTTATCAAGGGGTTCTCCTGTTCTGACATAGGCTGAAATCTGTTCATTGCTTATTTCGTCCATCCAGACTGTCGTGGATTCCAATTCGGTGATTTCTGTCTCGCTGTCAAGGTCAAAGACTGTAAGCCCGGTTATAACCAGGAATCGCTGTCCGCTTAAGAGTTTCAGCATTCTCTCTGCTTCTTCGGAAGATTCTGGCTTTCCCATAAGTTCTCCATTAAAAAGCACCGAAGTATCAGCAGAAATTACAAGCCCGGAATTGAAGTGTTTAGCCACGTCTCTGGCTTTTCCGGTGGAGTGCCTTAAGACAAGTTCTTCAGGGGGCAGACCAGGGTAGGTAGATTCCATATAGGAACTGGAATAGACCCGGAAATTATCGCCTATAAGCTGTTTAAGCAGTTCTTGTCGCCTCGGAGATGCAGACGCGAGAATAATCTGACGCATTGGAAGAACTCAGGATGCATGGAATATATTTGTGTTGTAGATAGAGGAGACATTGAAATTAATTAGTGAAATTTTAATTAGTGAAATTTTAATTAGTGAAATTTTAATTAGTGAAATTTTAATTAGTGAAATTTTAATTAGTGAAATTTTAATTAGTGAAATTGTTGATTATCCGCGAATACTTTCAAAGAACCTCCTTATATTGCAGAGATCCTCAGGTTTTCCCAGAAGGATGCAGGCATCTTTTGCATGAAGGATGAAATTGCCTTCTGGAGTGTAAATCAGATCCGAGCCTCTGCGAACCGAAAGTACTGTAACTCCGTGCTTTGTCCTGAAATTCAGGTCTGCAAGGGCTTTTCCATCGAAACTTGAACCATCCTCTACTTTGAGAACCTGAATATCAACTCCCGGAAGCCCGTCTTTTATATTGAACTCGCTATCACCACATGTATTCCCGGACAATTTCCGCAGCATCCGGTAGCCATTAGCTCGCACATCATTTACGAGTTTTTCAATGTCTTCTCTTGGAACCAGATACTTTTCCAGCACGCGGACAAAGATTTCTACTGAAGTTTCATACTCCTCGGGGATGATTTCATCAGCTCCCAGGGAATTAAGGCGTTTCATTTCCTGTAGATCTCTCACCTTTGCGATGATGCAGATGTTCGGATTCAATTTTTTTGCAATTTCTACTATCTTACCTGTGGCATTTGAATCCGATATCCCTATAATAAGAACTCTTGCATTCTTAACGCCTGCATGTTCCAGTACAACCTCAAAGGTTGCATCTCCATAGTGGATGTTCTCCCCTTTCTGCTTTTCCTGGACAACAGTTTCAGGGTTTGCTTCTACGATAATATAAGGGATGCCTGCTGCTTTTGCAGCCTTCGATACTGTTCTTCCGGAAAAACCAAAACCTACGATGATTAAATGATCTTTCATTTCAGGCTCGGCCTGTTCTTCCTCTTTAATAGGTTTTGAATATAATCCATGTATTAGCTTCATGCCATTGGTTGTTTCTGAAACTTTTGTGACAAGGAAATCGATAGGCTTGTAGGAAGAATTAATCAAAAAAGGCGTAACTCCCATGGTAATTATAGAAACTGCAAGAAATGCCTGGTAAGTATCTTCAGTCATGAGAGAATATTCCACCCCCAATCGGGATAGAACAAAAGAAAATTCTCCTACCTGAGACAACGCAAACCCTGTCAATATAGCTGTACGGAGCGGGTAGCCGAGAAGAAATGTTATAGTCACTCCTGCTATTGATTTGATAAAAATTAAGGCAATTGAAGCAAGAATCAGGATAGAGAGATGATCAAGCAAATATCCGATGTTCAAGAGCATCCCTACAGACACAAAAAAGAAACTCATGAACATATCTCTCAAAGGTACAATATTGCCCATTGCTTGCTGGCTGTATTGGGAACCTGATATGACAATCCCAGCTAAAAACGCGCCAAGAGCAAGAGACAGTCCGATACTTGAGGTAAAGAGAGCGGTAGAAAGGCAGATAAAGACAACACTGACAAGGAATAACTCTTTATTGCCTGTCCTGCCCACATGGTAGAATATATAGGGAATCAAAAATTTGGCACTCAGGATAAAAACCAGAATGACCAGTGAACCTTTGAGAAAAACGGTTGAAAGCGAACCTTCAAAATTTAGAGAATCTCCAGCCAATAACGGGGTAATCAGAATTAGGGGAACGATAGCGAGGTCCTGAAATATCAAAATTGCAAGTGAGGTTTTCCCATGTTGTGTATAAACTTCGTTTCTGTCCTGGAGGACTTTGAGTACTATTGCAGTACTGCTAAGCGAAATTAAGAATCCTATAAAGGCAGATGTAGCT
Organism: Methanosarcina sp. Kolksee; assembly: GCF_000969945.1. Lineage (NCBI taxonomy): Archaea > Methanobacteriati > Methanobacteriota > Methanomicrobia > Methanosarcinales > Methanosarcinaceae > Methanosarcina > Methanosarcina sp. Kolksee. The sequence goes on along the minus strand of NZ_CP009524.1, from coordinate 3,291,372 downwards.
GAGCTGAAGCCTAGAGAAGAACATAATATGAGGACCAGAAACGTAGTTAAAAGGATCTGGAGAGTTCCACCCAAAAATAAAGCCTTTTTCATCTTCCATAGTTCTTTTAAGGAGAGGTCAACTCCAATTGTAAAGAGCAAAAAGATTACACCGAGATCGGCATTCAGTTCATTCTGTCCTCCATTGAGAATACCAAGCCCATATGGACCAATCAGCATTCCGGTTACAAGAAAACCGAGTACAGGAGGGACTTGAAATCTGTAGAAAATCGTGAGAATCAAAATAGCAAAGCCAAGAAGTACGTCAACGTTTGCCAGTAAAGAGGATACCATTTATTTTGCTCCTCCATATGTTGAAATAGGGCTATTTGAGCCTTTAGAATTCTTGAAAAACCTAAGATAGACCCGAGAACTAAGTATTAAGATTATACTCGTCAGCTCCAAAATTTTGCAACTGTTCAATAACAATATTTATTAAAAGATATAGTATTTTCGGTTCTAGGCCAAATTCTCATAAATCCAGGAAACTGCTTTCATGGCATCTAAAACTAAGAAAAACTAATGAAATAAAGTGAGATTTAAAGTGAAATTTAGAGTGAACAAAAAGTGGAATTTAGAATGAACAAAAAGTGAAATTTAGAATGAACAAAAAGTGAGATTTAAAGTGAAATTTAGAGTGAACAAAAAATGAAATTTAAAGTGAAATTTAAATACACTGACTAAATATTAAATTAAAGAGTCAATACGAGATTGAAAAGTAAAAATTAATTATGTTGAGCATATGGAATAAATGAATGATCAGGTTGCTCTTCCATGTTGACAGAAATGATTATTTGGATTTGCATTTTTGAGATCATATTCCTTCCAGACTTCACATGAACTGCAGATGCATTGTCTATCAAAATCAAGATCCTGACATGTGGCAGGACCTTCCGAGCAATAAACTCCCGGAACTTTCTCGGGATCCGGAACCTCACCTGCAGGCGCATTCTTCAATGCCTGTTTTACACTCTGACCTTCACTCTGCGCACATCGACTATTAGCCTGAACCGGACACTGCGAGCATCTACACCTGTTAATATTTTCTTTTACATAAGGAACCACAAACTCCGTTCCTCTTTCAAAAGTTACATTCCTGTCTCGCGGTGTTATGTTCTTCTCTTCGGTTGGTGCATCTCTTCCCATATTCTATTACCCCCAAACTTAATACTCAAATTGGTTTTTATTCCCCAAGTAATTATAGAACCAGTTTTAGAATTTTTAGTTCATTATAAATTTAGAGGTCTGGAGAATAAAAGCCTTTTCAGTTACAGAACGAGTATAGAGTAATCACAGAGCGAGTATGTAGTAGTGATCTTAAGAGACTACTGCATTTAAGGTTATTTCGTTTCAGGTTATTTCGTTTCAGGTTATTTCGTTTCAGGTTATTTCGTTTCAGGTTATTTCGTTTCAGGTTATTTCGTTTCAAGTTATTTTGTTTTAGGTTATTTCGTTTGAGGCTATTTCGTTTGAGGCTATTTCGTTTCAGGTTATTTCGTTTGAAGTCACTGCAATTGAAAGAAAACAGGTTTCAATTGAAATATATTGGAAAAGCAGGACGATAATTAGAATTGTTGATTGCACTGAGAAGCGAAAAAGTAAAAATCGGAGGGTTGTGGACGGTAAAACCGTTTCCTTCTCTGAGGTAGTAGGTGATACAGATTAATAGACTATGTGATCTCAATTATGGGAGTCTTCAGCCTCCTTATCTTCCGAACTGACAACCGGATACCCTGCATTAATCCAGGCATTAATACCTCCTACCATACTATAAACCTGTGAATATCCTGCGTTTACAAGCATTATACCTGCGGTATCACTTCTGCGTCCTGTTCTGCAGTAAACCAGTATTTTCTTCTGAGGAACTTCATCTATACGAGCCTTGAGCAGCCTATCCGAACTCAAATTTGATCCAAAGGCATTGCTTACCGGAATCAAGGTCGCTCCTTTGATATGAGATGAGTTAAACTCATCAGGCGTTCGAACGTCAAGTACGAATACGTCGCCTTTCTCAATCATCTCTTTTGCTTCCTGTACACTTGCGTTCTCAAGCCCTGAGGTGTTTTCCTTTCTCTGTTCCGAAAAGATTAAAAGTGCTACCAGAAGCAGAAAAATAAGAGCACCAAAATGCATCAAATTTCCTTTATTCAATCAAACTCCTCCAGCGCTGTATATTTGAGACTTTGAAAAGTTAATGGATACATTTATTTCTTTGTCATATGCACACAGTTTCTATGAACTACTTGTTTCTATAAAAATTACTTTCCAGATACAACTCTATTTCTTAAATAAACTAAGCCAATTATAAACTAATCCAATTTTCACTTTATATTTTTTTTTATTTTTATTGGTGATCTCCAGTCTAGCAGTTTATCGAGTAAACCCCGAATCAAAAAATATAGCACTAAAGGATGAGCTAAATTTGGTCAAAAAAATTAATTGAGAGTTAAGAGATAAATCCTGTATAAATTAAATCAGTAACAGGAAAAATGTAACACTAACCATCAGTTACAAAGTAGAAGTTAGCAGTTTGAGTCTCAGGAATTTATCCTTAATCAAGCTATACCTAAAAGTTAGAAATTGTCCCTAGAAGTTAGAAATTATCCCTAAAAGTTAGAAATTGTCCCCAGAAGTTAGAAATTATCCCTAAAAGTTAGAAATCCGAAAAATTAGAAATCCGATAAGTTTCAAAAAAATACAACAGATTCGTACGATTATGAAATTTATGAAATATAAAACGAGACTCATTCGTAAATGCATTTCGACGACTGCCATCCAGTGTAGGGAAAGAAACTACGCAGTTTAACTAAAGAACCAGTCGCATGAGAATTCAAACTGTCTAATCCATAATTATGTGATAGAGGTACGTGCTTACACCACTACTTAAACGCATAATTTCTGTTAAGAGTACTCCCCATAGAAACTCTAAACTTGAACTATTGAGGACTTAATGGTCCCTGCAGCCTGATGTAAGACATTACGAATGAGTGATAATTTGTTTCATACTTATATCATGAAAGCCTGGTTAATTTCACTAGCAATCAAACCAATCGTCGCTTAATCCATAGAAGCAATCATTTCCGAAGAAGTAATTGGATTCGAAGAAGCTACCTCCAAAGAAGGCTTCGAAGTCAAAGTCACAGTCACATTTATCCTTTTTACAGCATTTATCTTTGTGACCGCATTTATCTTTGTGACCGCATTTATCTTTGCATCCCCAGTCACTGCATTTATCCTTGTCGCAGTTGCAATCATTTTTCCAGTAGCCTGCACTGGCTGACCCAGCTGTAAGAGATGCTACAAAAAAGACCAGCACTAACACACTTATTGTCTTCCTAAGTATTCTCATTTGTACACACTCCTTCAATTTGATACGACTAAGCTGTCGGTGTTTCAACCAGTTTTATCGGTAGATACAGCACTTAAGTATAATTTTATCACTTAGTTATTGACGTTATTCTGAAAGACATATTACTGACAGATTTTGATCTCATTTGATGTGCCGAAAAAATTTGCCGATTAAAATTATCCCAAGTTGCCCCAACAAATAGTACGTACCAACAGGAGATTATACTCAAAGAATATAATAGATATAGAAATATAAATAAGAAACCATTGTTAATTAATAGAATATATTTAATAATATACTATTTACAGCTTGTTTTATACAATTTTATTTTGTATAGCTTATTCTTTTGAGTTGCAATCTTTTTTGTTAAAAGACTTATTTCAAAACCTAATATATACTTAGTTCAAAGAGCGTTTATGCTGGCTCCGCAATTTGAAATTGCCCTGTCAATTTAAGGAATTAAATTAAAAAACGAATTTTAGGCTATGCAATAATCTGCAAATTTTATAGGTTTTTGCCTGATAAATAATAGCTCAGGAATTCGGAAAATAGATAAGAACCAGTAGCAAAAAAGATTGAGAACTTTTGCAAATCTACTTTTTTCCCTTTCTGAAAACCTGTTAATTTTACTGGAAAGGCGCTGTACTTTGCTGCGCAGTTCTTCAATCTCTTTTGAGAACGACTTTTCACTTCCGACAAGAAGGCTTGCAAGGGCCGCAGTTACATAGACGAAAATGTAAAAAGCATAAGCAGATAATAGAAAGGCCAGTATCTTTCCTTCAATGGTTTTTGGCCAGTAATTGCTTCCTGCTGTAATCATAATCATTGCCGTCCACCAGAGAGCATCCGGATAAGAAGTAAAACCTTGCCGCTCAAAATCATACATCCCCGCGGCTCCAAGTAGAGTTATCAAAGTCGTAAGCAGCAGGATATATCCCAAACCCCGCTGCTCTATTATCTGCCGGGCTGTTCTTAAACTCCGATAAAAAGAAGAGAGAACACTGGCCAGATGAAGAGATCTGACATGGCTTGCAAACCTGACCATTTTGAGTCCGCTAAATAGCCTAAGAATTCTCAATGCAGGCAAAAACAGGGAAAGAGCGACAAGCCAGTTTTCCTTTAAATAATCCTTCATTTTCGGGGAAACTACCAGTTCGACAAAAAAATCAATTATAAATATTCCCCAGATAAAAAAACTTAATGTTTGCAATGTAGATGAAAGACCAGACACTAAGTCGATAATAATAAGAATCAGCCATAAAATTGACAGTGACGTGAGAGGAAAATCAAAAAGAGAATCAATCTGGGAAAGTAATTCCATTCGTTCTTCTTTTAATTGCTCTTTATCCATGTGTTTACTCTCATCAATGTATATGATCACATGCAGATTAGTGTACTTCCATTGTAAAAAAGAACTATAATTATAATAAGTATTCTTAGGGCATTCATAGACTTATTGATAAATCTATTTTAGCCTGGAAGTTTGTTTGACGCCCGAATCTCCAGTAAGAGCAGAAATAGATTGGAAGGATGATTTTGGAGATCAGGCAAACATGTCAAGTAGATAATGAACGATAAAAACTAGAAAAATAAAGGAGGAAAGAACTGTAAGTACTATATGTTTGCAGTACTTCCTGAGTAGGATTTTCTAATCAAGCTGACAGGTAATCCTTTCCTTATTCATGCTTCATTACACGAACATTTTACTGATCAATAGCTATTCAACCCAATTTTTCGGTCATGCCCCCATGTTCTTAATCGTAGTCGTGTTTCCAGTAATGTTGCATGTAACGGTTCTGGTTATTATTTGAGTCATGTCATCCATATTTCGGATCATAATCTTTTTTCCGGTTACACCCATTTTTCCGTGCATTCTGGTCATGTTTCCCATTTCTCCGGCCATTCCAGTCATGTCCATATCCTCGAGTACAACTGTGCTTGCGTCCATTCCTCTCAGATAATCCATTTTTTCGGCCATTCCTGGCATAGTATCCATTTTTTCGACCATTGAGGTCATGTTATTCATATCTTTAAATATAATCATGCCTCCGGTCATGTTACACGTCATGGGTCTGGTTATGTTTTCCATTTTTCCGGTTATGTTATCCATTTTTTCGGCCATTCCGGGAATACTAAATATTTTTCCGGCCACTTCTTCCATACTGCCCATGTTTCTGATTATAATCATTTTTCCAGTTAGATCACATGTTATGGTTCCAGTCATATCTCCAGCCGCGAGCACATTCATGTTTTCCATTCTTCCGGTCATGTTCTCCATTCTTGTGGCCATTCCGGTCATGTTTTCCATATCTGTGGTCATATTGCATGTTACAGTCCCAGTCATGGTTCCGACCTTGACTATGGTCATGTTTTGCAGAGTTTCTGATATTCCGGACATGTTCTCCATTCTTGCGGCCATTACACCTTTATCCATTTTTCCGAAAATAACCACTTTTCCGGGCAGATTCTCCATTTTGCCGATTATAAGCGCTTTTTCGGTCATATTTCCAACATCTTTGACTATGACTACCTTTCCGACTATATTAGATGTCATGGGTCTGGTCATGTTCCCAATTTTGGTCATGTTCCCAATTTTGGTCATGTTCCCAATTTTGGTCATGTTCCCCATTTCTCCGCTTATATTATCCATACCGACTATAGCCGCGTTTCCGGTCATGTTGCAGGTAATGGTTTCATCTATATTTCCGGCCAGGATCGCACTCATATTGTTCATATTTCCGGCCATGTCTGTGTCAGTCTGCGCTTGCACAGACACAATGGACAATGTCAGGCATAAAGCTAACAGAGAAACGATTAATTTCATTTTCATTCTTAACCCCCGTATACGAGCTCGACCAGCAGGTCGATTATATATGTTATTATATATGTCAAATTAAATAAAACATAATTTAATATAAATCCAGTAAATAATAAACGGCCCGCTTATAAATAATTAATCTCTATCAACTATACAGATTAGTCTGGTTTTAAGGGTCAGATGGCGTTTTAAAAGTAGTTCTCTGTCACATATCCATAGAGCTCATCCCAAAAATCAAAGCTGTAGTTCTGAATCTTATTTTCTGAATAATTATCGGGCACATGGTCATGAAAATAGTTATGAAACTATTCTAGTTGAAAATAAAGTCGAGAATAAAAGTGATTCTTTTATTCCTCACCAGATAAACGGCACAAGCCGATACCTTACCTTCTTTGTGTATTCTCTATATTCTGGAAGCTCTTCGTAGAGCATCCTGTCTTCGAAGTATGTGCGGAAAACAAAAGCAACAGCAAGTAACAGTGCAGGGATCAGACCGTAAAGAGAACCAATGACTAACGGAGCACAGCCGTAATACAGTATCATGCCGGCATAGCCCGGGTGCCGGATGATAGCATAAGGCCCTGTGATAACAGCCCTATGTTTTCTTTCCTTTTGGATGCGGACTGTAGTTTCAAAAAATTTGTTTTCGACCATTGCCCACGTTACAAAACCCCAGCCCACTATGAAAATTACCACGCCGACAGATAGAAACTCCATCCCAAGGCTTGAAAGCTGGAACCTTCCCACATCAAGTCCGCACACAATAAACATTATGAAAAGAAATATGATATAAAGCACTGCAAATAGCTTATCCCACCACTTCATTTCTCCCCATCTCATTTCACTCCGTGCTCTTATGATCTCAGGATTGAATTTGAGGAAAATAACCATGTTAAAGAGCACCGAGATGAAATAAAGGCTAAAGAAAAACCATGCTCTGGGCAGATCAATCATACCGGCAGAAAGAAAAAACGCTACCATAAACAAGAATAGGCCTGCAATAACCTGTACAGCCCTTTTGACAACTGCCTTCCAGAATAATGCATTTTTTTCCACCACTTCAATCCCAGGTGAAATTAGTTTTAGTGTTCAAAAAGATTTTGATAGTTGCATTAGGGGCTCGGCAGGAATAATAACTTCTAAAAATGAACTTCTAAAAATTAACTTCTAAAAATGGTAGATTCAGAAGTAAGTTTACATTCAGAAGAATAACTTTAATTAAAAATAAGCAGAATAGAGCACGACTTTACTGACAATAACTGGAGTTATTACATGAAAAATATTAAAGACTTTCTTAAGAATGACAATTTTGCTGCAATTTCAGGAATCGAAATTTTAGAAGCCTCTCCAGGATATGCGAAAGCTCGCATGAATATAGAGGAAAAGCACCTTAATGCCTTGAAAACCGTTCAGGGAGGTGCAATATTTACCCTTGCAGATCTCACTTTTGCTGCAGCGTCAAATGCTTACGGCAATGTTGCTGTTGCTATCAATGCAAATATTTCTTTTGTAAAAGCCGCAACAGGCAAGACTCTCACAGCGGAAGCAAAAGAAACCTCAATAAACCCCAAAATTTCAACATATACTGTAAATATAACTGATGATAAAGGAGATCTTGTAGCAATATTCCATGGTATGGGCTACAGGAAAAAGATTTCACTTGATGAGCTTTCCAGCATTTGAATCCAGATGAGTTTATCTCCAGGACTTACGCACTGAAGTACAGAATCAAGCACTTTAGGCGTTGTGACTTGTTTAGTGGTTTAGACAGTTGAGGGTTTGATGCTATTGATTTCTCAGTTCAGCCGCGTAAGTCCCAATCTCAACAAATCAGCAGGGTACTAATAATGCGATCCAAGACTGACCAAAGGAAATTTAGGGGTTTTTGGAGTACGGAAAATTCACTCCAATTTATCAAAAATAATCTCCATTTTTCCCATTTCTCGGGCGAGATTCTTTGAAATCATGCCATTTTCGAGCCAGCAAGCGTTCATTACTGCTGCCGGGACAAGACAGGTAGGTGTAAGGGGCGCTTTAGCTGATTTCTGGCTAAGAATATTTTCGGGACCTCCCATAAGGTCTTTCATTTCCATATCAAAATGCGTGCCCCATTTTCGAAGTTTTTTACATGTAGATTTAATATGTATGTGAGTGCTCTTTCCCTCTTTAGTGGCAATTATCTTTGTCGTATGTCCGCATATTGTATTCAATGAAATCTCTGTAACCATTGTTATCTCTCCTCGTTATTTCCTGGAACGTCGGGTCCTTTTTCAGCATTAAACTTTAAATAGAAAATTAATATTTTAACTTTAACCTGCAAACAGATTCATTCACCTTGGATTCATTCACCTTGGATTCATTCACTTTAGATTTATTTGCCAGATTCATTCACCTTATTTTTATATAATTTTTAGCATATGCCTTTTTTCTTCGCCTGCACTTGTGAACTTACTATCATATTTTTATTTACAACTCTCTAAATCTAATCTCCTTTTACAGATACAGGCAGGGTGTAAAATTGAGTTTGATTCTGGCTGGCTGATCGCAAAGTTCTTATACGATTCTATTTGTATTGATTAGTCCATAGCAAATATGCTAGTTAGGTACTCCTGCTAATAAATTAATATATAATCAGAGCATAAGCGATAATTATACTTATACCTGACACGATCACCAGACCAGGATAATCAGGATTACAGTATATTTACAATCGGAAAGTACAGAATTACAATAGCAAAATACATAAATAATCATTAAAGATATGCATTGATCATAATTTCAATACACAATGAGGTTTTAATATGAGATGGCAAGGTAGCTCCAGAAGAAAAGTGACCGGTGGGAAAGTTATTGCTGCCCGCGGAAAGCGCAAGTTTGAAATGGGCCGTGAGTCTGCAGAAACTCGTATAAGTGAAATAAAGAGGAAAAACGTTCACACTATGGGAGGCAACAGGAAGGTAAGACTTCTTCAGTGCGATATTGCAAACATAACCAATCCCAAAGACGGAAAAACCACTTCTGCTCCCATTGAGACAGTTATCGATAACGTTGCAAACAAACACTATATCAGGCGTAACATTCTGACAAAAGGTTCAGTAATAAGGACTCCTCTTGGAACTGCTAAAGTTACAAGCAGACCAGGGCAAGACGGAGTTGTAAATGCTGTATTAATTGAATAAATAAAATATGATTTATCCCCGAGACAAGGATTATTTGTCAAATTCCCATAATTTTGTGCCGGTGACCAACATGAATGAAAAGATTCGACATATACTGGAAATTCTTGAGAATGATGCACGAGCGAGTCCAGAGGAAATAGCATCCCTTACAGATATGTCTGCAGAGGAGGTTTCCCAGGCAATTGCAAAACTTGAAGACACGGGAGTTATCCGGCACTACAAAACCATAGTTGATTGGGATCTGGTCGGGGAGAACTACGTTTATGCCGTTATTGAGCTGAAGGTTACTCTCGAGCGCAATCAGGGCTATCAGGCAATTGCAGAAAGAATCTACAAGTTTCCGGAAGTCAGGTCAGTCAGGCTCCTATCTGGAAACTACGACATATCCCTTACTGTCCGGGGAAAATCGATGAAGGACGTGGCCTTTTTCGTAGCAGAGAAAATTGCAACCCTTGATCAGGTACAGAGCACTTCAACCCACTTCGTACTGAAAACGTATAAAGAAGATGGGGTCATTCTTCATGAACCTGAAACGATTCAAAGGCTACCAGTATCATCCTGATACGAGCCGGTTCAGAACCTGATATCCCTATCCGATTTTATGTTTCATAATACATATATACTTTTTAAAGGGTGTTTTGCTTGAGACCTTCATGTGATTCTTCTAAGTTTGTTGCCGACGTTGTGAAAGAAATTCCTCCGTCGGGAATACGCCGTTTTTTTGATCTGGTTTCCGGACTTGAGGATGTAATCTCCCTTGGTGTAGGAGAGCCTGACTTCATTACTCCGTGGCATATCCGTGAGATGTGTATTCATTCTCTGGAAAAAGGGCAAACTTCATATACCTCAAACTACGGGCTTCCTGAGCTCAGGGACGAACTTACCAGAACTTATTACAGGCGTTATGGTCTGGATTATGACCCTTCATCTGAGATACTCATCACCACAGGTGTGAGTGAAGCTCTGGATATAGCAGTAAGGACAGTGGTCAACCCTGGCGATGAAGTAATTATCGTCCAGCCCTCCTATGTGGCATATGTACCTTCTGTTGTTCTTGCAGGAGGTAAGCCGGTTATCGTTTCCACCCACAGGGATGATGAGTTTAGCCTGACTGCAGAAGCCCTCAAACCTGCAATCACGGACAAGACAAAAGCAATAATTCTCAACTTCCCTAGCAACCCTACAGGAGCGATCATGACACAGGAAGGCCTCGAGGATATTGCCGACCTTGTTGTGGAGAATGATCTGTTTGTTATCTCGGACGAAGTTTACGAGTGCCTTACCTATGAAGGCAAGCATGTTCCGTTATCTTCCCTTGATGGCATGAAAGAGCGGACTGTGATGCTTAATGGGTTTTCCAAGGCTTATGCAATGACAGGGCTAAGGCTTGGTTTTGCAATGGGTTCTCCAGAGATTATCCATTCAATGATGATGATCCATCAGTACTCCATGCTCTGTGCTCCTATAACGGCTCAAATTGGAGCAATTGAAGCACTCCGTCACGGTAAAGATGAAATGGGGCGGATGATCCGAGAATATGACCGACGCAGGCATTTTATTGTCAGAGGATTTAACAGGATAGGGCTTGAATGCTGCAACCCTAAAGGGGCATTTTACGCCTTCCCTTATATCGGAAACACCGGGCTCTCTTCTTCAACATTCGCAGAGCGCCTTCTGGACGAAAAGAAAGTTGTGACAATTCCGGGAGATGTTTTTGGTGGGGCTGGTGAAGGCTTTCTGCGCTGCTCCTATGCCGCATCCATAAATGACATTAGAAAAGCGTTAGATAGAATGGAAGACTTTGTGGACGGGTTAAAGCAGTAAACTCAGAAAGTGATCTCCAGTCACTTTTCAAAATTTTCATCAAATCTTTTTTTATTCGGGTCTCTTTATTAACCTGTTCTTCATTATTTGCTTTATTGCTTAAAGTTCGATAGAACTTTGTTTTTTTTGCTTATTTGTTCACATTTGCTTATTTTTAATAACGTTTGTGTATTTTTAACAATATTTGCTCATTTTCAAGTATCGATGACAACTTCTGTTTATTATTCATTACTTTTGATTACTATACTAACGTCCAATTCAATTTTTGAGGACATTTCCAAAGCTCATAAAACCCTGAAACTGCCGAAGTTAGTTAACTATATATATAATTTCCAGGCTCAATTAGCTTGACGTTTATGAAACCCATTATTCCTGAAGATGAGCGTTCTAAAGAACCTCTTGACACTGATAGGGTAATTTATCACCCGGATATGATAAGGGCTAACGAATGGGTCCTGAACGAATATGAGGCTCCGTATAGGGAACTATGTATTTTTGTTCCCTGTGCCAAAAGGAAACCCTATCACGAAAGTCCCTCTCACAAAAAATTCGATCGAATAATCTTTGGGATTGCAAAACCTGAGGATGTACATATAGTAACCTTCGGAACCTGTGGAATTACCCCCAGGGAACTTGATACGCAGTACCCTTTCATGCATTACACATTTATGATGGGCAAATGTAACGTGACGAAAATCAAACGAGATTTTATAAAAATGGAAAGCGAAAGACTTGCCGCTTATCTTGAAAAGACAAGGGAAAATTACAAACACAGAATAGCTTACTGTATCGGAGACTTTCGGACTGCAATGGAAAAAGCCGTAGAAATGGTTGACATAGAAGTTGACATCGTGCCAAGAGAATCAACTATCCAGAAAATGATCCAGCCAGATAAGCCTTTTATTTATAACAGCCTCTCCTCAAAAGAGTATCTTCAGGACTTTTCAGACGCAATTACAGATGCTCTTAAGCTCCCAAAGAGAAAAGTAGGACTTAAAGAAGATCTATCAGTTGATGATGCTGATTGGTACCTCCTTTAAAATGAAATCTCTGTTTTTCTCTTTCTTTTTTAATTTATATGCGTCATAATATTTTTTGACTGTATCTCTTTTTTGTATCTAAGAAAAACATCTTCAAGTGCCAGATTTATATTTAATACAAGCAAGATTTTTCCAGCTTTTCCAGACCTTGTTGAACGTAGTAATGGCGATTTTATTTTCATCATATTGTTTATAGGAGGTGTATTCCTTTTCTTCACATCGGTCATCGGTTAAGGAATTTTCTTGCCAGAAAGCATTGATGTTGCATTCGAAACCAGCCTGCTGAGCGTCCTTCTTAAAAAAAGAAAGCCAAGGAAAGAGAATTAAAATGAGAAATGGGGAAAAGAAAAGGATGTTAATATTCCTGGGTCGAGCGTGACAATACAGGACAGGATTCAAACTGAAGACATTAGAGCCATTTGATTTCATCGTCCTCATTTGAAGCTTTTTTTCTTGATACCCCTTTCCTTTTACCTTTTTTGCTTGAACGGGCTTTTTCCTCTGGTTTCTCAGCGGGTTCTTCAATGTATTTTATAAGAGAGTCGAGGTTCTGTTTTATTTCATATTTATAACTTTTTGGAAGGTCGCCGTAATTTTCAACAGCTTTCAAAGTTTCCTCAAAATAGAACTTTGCAAGGGTCGGATCATTTTCAATGTAGACGGTCCCCATAATAAAATGCAGAGGGAAAAAGTTTTCGTATTTTTCATTGAATTTTTGGTAAAATTCCTGAATTTTTTCAAAACCATCCTTTTCCATAAGTTCCAGGACATAGGATTGAACAAGGTTAACATAATCCGGGCCATTTTCCAGTAAGAAATCAAATTTCTCATCGTCCTCCATTAAAAAGAAACCGGTTTCAAGATCTTCTGCCGTCCTGTCATTTTCAAAAATTTCGTCTGGCCCCAGTACTTCCAATAAGCCTTCATCTTCAAAAAGATCTTCCTCATCAAAGAAATCATCGGTCATTTCTCTTTTCATGAGGAGCATATCAACCTGAGCTCCGGATACGCCCATTTTACTTGCAAATTTTTTGAATTGACTTTCGTATTTTTTCTCTTCATCCTCTGAAAAAAAGCCAAGCACATACGTAATCCACTTTATATAGGCCTGTTTGTCCTTTAGCCAGGACCTGTTGTCAATGACCCACAAAACGTAGTCAAGGACAAGGGTAAATTCATGGTCGGTAAGTGGGCTTTCCTCAAGAGGTTCAACCAGGCTATCTGCAATTTTCTTTTCAAGAGGCCTTTCAAAAAAACTAATTGGCTTGTTGCGGTTTAGCTTGATATTCTTCAATGCCTTTATAACATCTTTGTCCGTTACTTTCCGGTTTTCGTTGTGGTAATATTCAGCAATTGAAAACTCGATTTCACTCAGATATTCGCTGTACTCGTATTCATTCGTGTAAATGCTTTTCAGTTCCTTTATCTCCGGAGTATCCGGCACGAGAAACTCGGACAGGGATAATTCATCTTCACCAATTTTGCGGTCTTCATCATGATCCATATGACTGCTATCTGTTTGGGGATTTATAACAGTTTCCATGTGTTTTCAGAACTGAGAAGTTATGAATTTCGCCTTATTGTCCGTTTGACGCTTGTCTTTTTGTTCTGAACACATTTTTTAGCAGGTATATGAAATAGTCTAAGTGAATATTGTTCATTAATTGTAAGCAAATTTATATATACGATAACTAACAATTGTTAGATAACACATGTTATTTAATGAGATTCTATCTGCCATCTAAAAAAAATGATGAAAAAACAAGACGTATCGAAACTTTTCGAAAATATATGAAACACAGTTCAGTGTTTGCACGGAAGTGTCCGGTATTGTTTCGTGAACTGGCAATGCAGAAAATCCATACGTGACTTAGCATGAAACCATTCAGGGTGCTGTGATTGAATCACTGACTGAAGAATAATGTGCTGTATTCATGGAATCTTAGTAAACTTGTGCGCAGCTCAAAAAATAGTAAAAAGTCTTTCAGATTAAAACAATGTTTTGTTATCGAATCGGGGTAAAATCATGAAATCAATACTTATCGTACTTGCTTTGCTTCTTTTATCGGCCTTCCAGGTCTCTGCAGCAAATGCCACACAGACCAATGGAACAGGTCCAGCCCGCATAGTCGAACTCTACAGCGATCTCGAGTCCTTTGATGTAACACTCTACTCAGCCCAGCCGGAAAAGAACCTGACCCTTGAGACATCCCTTATCAGGCCGGGAAGAGGGAGTGAAGAAGCTATTTCTACACAGGAATTTTTAACTGGCAGTTTTCCTGCGAATACAAGAGTCACGAAAGTTGGCTTCTGGGATGTAAGGAATCCCGAACGCGGAGCTTATACTCTGAGAGCAAGGCTTATGGAACAGGGACAGGTACTCTCAGAATCTAAGTATGAATTTGTTTACGGCAGCAACTCAGCTTCCAGACTTCAGGTAGATGATCTTGTCCCTAACTCCGAAGGAATCTCTGTTGTGCTCTCTCCAAATCAGGCTTCACTTTTTGATATCGAATATATGCTTGTAAACGGGCACGACGTAATCTATGAAACAAAAACCGAAAAGGTATCCTTGACAAGTGTTCCTGAAGCCTTTTCTGCATCCTGGGGTACTCTTCTTGAGAATAATAATGAATATGCCGGAAGAGTAAAGGTCCATGTTTACTCTCCAGACCAGGGGTTTATAGTTTCAACAGAGCGTTTCACTGCCAGAGACAATGCTGAGATTACTGACATCTACGAAGACGAGACAGGGGCAAGTGCAACGGTTTTAGGGCGTTCCCAGGTACCTTTTGAAGGAAATCTGGTTTTTTCAGCATACAAACTGAACGCAAATTCTGAAAAAGGAAATGACGATCTTATTGAGTCTGTCCAGCAAAGAGTTCCAGTGTTGCTGAATAACGATGACGAAACCGTTGAGGTTGCCTGGAAAGAAAGGCTCACTAAAGGAGTTTACAGGCTTAAGATTGAACTTATCGGTAACGACGGAGATGTTATAGAACGCAAGGAAACCATTATTGAGTCTGATCTTTCGCTTATAAATGAAAGTAAGACAGTTCCTGATACAGGAAATGAAACCTCAGACAAAAATGATGGGAATGGTATCACTGGCTCTTCTGTTATTGCAGGAACTACAGGGCTTGCTATGGTTTTTGCCTTTTTTAAAATACATAATAAAAAATCAAAAAGGCCGTGAACCCCATGAGTTATGAACTTTTAATTGCTCTTAGACAGATCAGGGCAAGAAAATTCCAGACCCTACTTTCGGTAGGAGCAATAGCTCTAGCCGTAATGATACTTACAATTTCTCATTCCATTATGGTAGGTGTTACAGAGGATTTTCATAACACATCGGTGGACAAAATTCCTCATGTCCTGGTCTCTCCAGAAGAAGGTGAGGATTACATCTACCTCTACGATACTTTGATAGAAAGGATTAGCTCAATTGAAGGAATTACTGCAGTTTCTCCTTTCCTTACAGGGCAGGCTTCTTTGAAATTCAAGGACAATTCCCTTAATTCTGAGCTTAGAGGTGTAATCCCTTCACAGGAGAATGAAATTGGATCTATCGAAGAAGATATGGTTGAGGGAAGTTTCCAGGAACTGGAATTCTCGAGAAATACAGTGGTTATAGGTTCAAAACTGGAGGAAAAACTTGAGGTTAATCTGGGGGACTCTATAGATGTGTCTTTTCCAAATGCGAATCCTCTCTCTCTCAGAGTTGTGGGGATCTTTCATACCGGGTCTTCTCTTGACGAGTCCCTGACATATACTTCCCTGGATACTGCCCAGCAATTCTATGATGCCTCGAATGTGGTTAATGGGGTTTCTCTCCGTCTCAGTGATTTTAACCGGGATAGGGAAGTCGCAAACGAGATCAAAAAGTTTGGTTATAATGCAGAGGGCTGGACAGAGACATACTCTGCAATCCTCCGCACCCTTGCTATCGAAAGCACAACAGACAACATCATATACGGGCTTGTTGTTGTCATAGCCTCCTTTGGCGTGGTCAGTACACTTAATCTTTCGGTTATCAGTGCAACGAGTCAGATAGGTATGCTTCGCGCTATGGGCGCATCGGTCTCAAGCATCCAGAGAATTTTTGTCTTCCAGAGCGGGATTCTAGGTCTTCTGGGCGCTCTTTTCGGCACTTTTGCAGGAGTCCTTATAGCCTTGGCAATAGGACAGTATGAGATCCAGCCAGATCCATCCGATGTTTACGGAAATATTTCCTTTATCCCTGTTGCCGTGCACCTTCTGGATACTTTATTCATCATTTTTGCCGTATTTCTACTTAACCTGATTACAGGAGTTTATCCTGCACGGCATGCGGCAAAAGTGGACCCTATAAAAGCTATCACTTCAAGGTGAGTGCAGCGTAATGCAATTTCACAGCCCGTTTCATAATTAATTGTAAAGGTGAAAATGCAAGTATCCAGTTGGCTAAAAATCTTATTCAATATAATATTTTAAAAGTTATACAATTACAGTTCCTAAAAACTCTGATACATATTCATATCCAGGAGTTTATTCAGATGTATGAATTGAAAATCGCTTTGAGGCAGGTATTATCCAGAAAAAAGCAGGCCCTTTTTTCTATACTTGCCGTTGCCCTTGCAGTTGCCGTAATCACATTAATGATGGCGTTGCTTTCTGGCTTTCAAGGAGAGCTTATAAAGTCCAGTATTGAGGACAATCCACATATTGTTATCAACCCTCAGGATGAAAAAGAGGAGTTTATTCACCTCTACAAATACAACTCGGCCCTGATCTCCGAAAAAGAGGGAGTTATAGCTGCATCCCCCAAATATATTGGCCAGGTGGCGCTTAAATACAGAGACAATGCCGAAGGGGTTTCTCTTCAGGGAGTTGACCCAATGGCTGAAGAGGGTGTTATGAGGGTAAGTGAGGATGTTGCGGAAGGTGACTTCACGGCCCTTATTCATACAAGATACGGGATTCTACTCGGGGATCAACTTGCAAAAAACCTTGAAGTCAATGTGGGAGACCGGGTTGATGCTATTTTTCCGGGCTCAAAAACAACTTCTTTCAAGGTCATAGGCCTTTTTCATACTGGAACTTCTGCAGACGAGGTAACAGCCTATGCAAGGCTCGATTCGGCGCAGGATTTTTTCAATGAACCGGGAGTTGTAAGCAACATAGGAGTCAGAGTAGCAGACCCTTTCCAGGCAGACGCCATTGCATCTTCGATTGAAGGAGAAACCGGGCTTGACGCTGTAAGCTGGAGTGAAGCAAACTCTGAAATCCTCAGCTTCTTAGATATCCAAAAGGTATCTGTAAATATTTTCTATTTCCTGATTTACGCAATTGCAGGCTTTGGAATTGCAAACACTCTGATCACCGTCGTTGCTCAGAGAACCAGGGAAATAGGTATCCTGAAAGCTATGGGAACTTCGAGAAAGAGTATTATGGCTATCTTTCTTTTCCAATCCACGATCATTGGGGTAATAGGCCTGATGTTCGGTACAATTCTTGGTTATATTTCGATAATTGCACTCCATAACTATGAAATAGAAGTCCCTCCGGAGACGTATTTCGGGCTTCAGACCCTTCCTATTGAAATTGAACCGTTCAATTTCGTGTATGCGGCTTTCTTTGCTTTTATTGTCAACATTTTCTCAGGAATCTATCCTGCGCGGAAGGCTGCAAAACTTGACCCTGTAAAAGCCATTGAAAGTGCCTGAATATAAATTACTCGCATTTCACATGGGTGAAATAAACTGTAAAAGGGGTGATAAACTGTAATAAGAGTGAAATAAACCGTAATAGGAGTGAAATAAACTGTAATATTTGACTTTCGCTTGTAATTTCGTTGTGTTTTATCCCGAAATTTTGTATATTGACTTAAATTTTGTATATTGACTTAAATTTTGTATATTGACTTAAATTTTGTATATTGACTTAAATTTTGTAAAACTCACTCAGTTGAACTGGAAAATAGCATACACAGCAGATTAAACACTTACTGCCTAAATCATTATAATTTAAGTGAGGAGATGAATAAGTATGACAGAAGAAAGCCCAATTATCGAGCTTAAAGACCTGACAAAGACCTATAAAAACGGAGTGGAGTTTAATGCCCTTGATAATGTGAACCTGAAAATTGAGAGAGGAGAATTCGTTGCAATTGTCGGACCATCGGGTTCAGGCAAAAGTACACTCATGCACCTGATAGGCCTGCTGGACACCCCTAGTTCAGGTACTCTCCTGATAGACAGAAACGATGTAACAAAAATGTCGGATAAAGAACGTTCTGAGATAAGGAACAGGACACTTGGCTTTGTTTTCCAGTATCATCACCTGCTCCCTGATTTCACAGCCCTGGAAAACGTAATGATGCCACTTTTGATTTCTGGGAAAAAGAGGAAAGAAGCAAAGGAAATTGCCGAAAAACTTCTGAAAGAAGTCGGGCTTGAAGAGAGAATGGATCACAAACCTAATGAACTTTCAGGAGGACAGAACCAGAGGGTTGCAATAGCAAGAGCGTTGAGCTGTTTTCCTGCAATCGTGCTCGGGGATGAACCTACAGGTAACCTTGATACAAAAACGGGCGACATGATCTATGAACTTCTCAGGCAGCTGAACAGGGAGTATAATCAGACATTTATCGTAGTTACTCATAGCGAAAGCCTGGCTTCAAAAGCTGATAAAATTATCAGGCTTGTAGATGGAAAAATTACAGTTCAGTAATTATAGTTCAGTAAGGAGAAAAATAAAGAATGCAAAAGGAAGACTTATGGACATTTCAGGCATTCCAGCCGCGTGGAAACTTTACTCTGCCTACTTCATACAGACAAGCTACTTGCCGCATCCAGTCCTGGGTATTTGGCGGGAGTCTACTGAAAAACTTGTACTCGCTATATACATCAATCCGGTGATACCCCACCTATAATAATTATTTTTTTAATTGATCCATCTCCTTTTGTTTTATTTGTTGTATACGCAGGAGATCCTCACCCATTTCCAGAAGCAGCGCCTCAGCAGCCTGGTCATCAATCCAGGAAGGCAGATTACCGGTTGCGGTCATGACTGAGATCCCCGTTTGAAATATCCGCATTTTTAAAAGCAGGCGCTTGCGTTCATCATATGTCAAACCACGCAGGTTTTCGTCTTCAGCCAGTGCTTCAACCATAGTATCCTGAAAGGTTTCGTACGAAGCCACGTATGGATTTTTCTGCATTACCATTTCACGAAACAAGACTGGGTACTCTCGCGCAAACACCAAACTGGCTTTCCCTATATTTTCGAAAAGGTCCGAACCTTCTTGTTTTTTCAGCAATTCCTCCGAAAGGGCAAAAACACGCTCGATCACAGCTTTAATCAAATCCTCAATTGTTTCGAAATTGATATAGATCGGCGCAACAGAGCTATGAAGACGTTTTGCTACGCTGCGAGCGGTGATGCCGGCAAAGCCTTCTTCTTTTGCGATGGCAAAACCGGCCTCTACAATAGCTTCTCTGTCAAATTTTGTTTTGGGTGGCATACAGATCTTTCTCAAAATATCCTTTGTTATATAACATATGTTATTTTTATATCATAAAAAGATATTTATCATCAAAAATATAGGATGTTAACAAAAAACTGATCCATGAAGTTGTCTGATACTTTCTGTGATGTTTGCACTGTCGCTCATTTAGACTGTCACACACTTGGACTGTCACACATTTCCACTGTCACACATTTCCACTGTCACGCATTTCCACTGTCGACTCTGGTTGGTGTGTACCTGGGATAAACTCACGCTCCTTTTTGATAACCCCAGATCTTCAAAGATAGGTCAACCATCAGATCAGTCAGGTTTTCCTCGTTTATGAGAGGTGTGCTGTAGAGGTAGATCATACTGAAGAGGAGAATGCTTTTTACCGTGATCCCCCAGTACACAAAAACTGCCAGAGGATCTTTATCATTTATCTCAACGCCACTGAAACTGCAAAAAAATTCGGATGCGGCTTTGTAGTCTTTGACATCCATCTTTTTGATTTCGTCCACTATTTCACTATCGCTCAGTGTGGCCATGGTCAACGCTTTTATCAAAGGACTGTTATCTTTGTAGAATTGCTGCATATTTTTTATAACATCCCTCATGTAACCCGGGAAATCATTAAAATCAATAGTTTCTGGCTGTTTTATCCTTAATAACTTATCCATGTATCTATAACTGATCTCCTTAAGGATGTCATACTTGCCTTCCGGGAAATACTTATAGATCAGTCCTATACTCACACCGGCAGCCTCAGTTATGTCCCGGATAGTCACGTTTTCATAACCTTTTGTTTCAATCAGCATGCACATGGCATCCTGGATGGAGATGATTTTTGCTTTTTTATCCCGTTTTGTGCTATTTCGATCTTCTTGAACAGTTTTTTTGTCCTGCATCGGATATCTCCTAAGTGAACAATATTCAAAACTTCTATAAATAAATTGTATGCATTAATTCATAAGTGAACAACGTTCATAAATTGGTATTAATAAGTTGTATGCAGTAATGCCATAAGTGAACAATGTTCAAAAATCTTTATTAATAAGTTGTATGCATAAAAGATTAATAGAATTTTATACAAAGTCCAGAAATAATTCAATGTCTCTAATTGAAACGCAGTTAAACGATTTTTATAAAAATATATTTTAATAATTGTTATCACAGAACCGGGGTAAAAGACAATGAAAGCTGCACTTTTCTTACTTACTTTTTACCTTATATCCGTTTTTCCGGCCTCTGCATCCGAGAATTCTCACACTGAAGAAACGAGTACAGCCCACATAGCCGACCTTTATAGCGATCTTGAGTCCTTTGATGTAACCCTCTACTCGGACAAGCCAGAAGACAACTTGAATCTTGAGGTGCTTCTTGTCAGACCCATGGGAACAAATGAGAAAACACTTGACAGACAGGTATTTTCAATAGATAGCATTCCTGTAAATAAACAGGTAATAAAGGTTGGTTTCTGGAATGCAGGAAGTTCCGAACGCGGAGCTTATAAGATAAAGGCCAGGCTTCTTGAAGGAAACGAAGTTCTTTCAGAGTCTGAATATAATTTTGCTTACGGCACCAATTCTGCGTCAAGGCTTCAGGTCAATGACCTGGTTGCTAACTCCCAGGGAATCAGTGTTGCACTCTCTCCAAAAGAAGCCTCACTTTTTGATATCGAATATATGCTTGTAAATGGTTCGGATGTCGTTTATGCAACAAAAGCTGAAAAATTATCACTTACCAGCGTTCCGGATATTTTTTCCGCTCCCTGGGGTACACTTCTTGAAAACAATAAAGAGTATGCTGGAAGAGTAAAGATTCAGGTTTATTCTCCTGATAAAGAGGTTATAAGCTCAGCCGAGCGATTTACTGCCAGAGATGATGCAGAGATTACCGATATCTACAAAGATGAAACCGGAGCAAGTGCAACTGTTTATGGGCGTTCTCAGGTGCCTTTTGAAGGAAAACTGGTTTTTTCTGTATACAAACTGAAAGCAAATTCTGAAAAAGGGAACTCCAGTCTTGTTGAATCTGTCCAGCAAAGGGTTCCAGTGTTGCTGAATAACGACGACGAAACAGTTGAAGTGGCCTGGAGCCACAGGCTTCCTGAAGGGATATACAGGCTTGAGATCGAGCTTCTGGGAAACGACGGTGACGTTACTGAGCACAGGGAAACAGTCATCGAATCCGATCTATCTCAGAATTCCAGTGTTAGTCTGGTAAATAATACTACTTCAGAAAACGAGACTTCAGATGATAATGGACTCCCAGGTTTTTCTGCAGCAGCATTAGTTTCAGGGCTTGCAACGGTTTTTATCTTTTTCAGGAATAAAATTTGAAACCAGATTAAAGGCTGTGAGTCCCATGCGTTATGAACTCTTTATCGCGCTCAGGCAGATTCGGGCAAGAAAATTCCAGACAATTCTTTCAGTTGTAGCTATAGCTCTTGCCGTGATGGTACTAACCGTTTCCCAGGCTCTTATGGTTGGTTTCACTGGCGAACTCTATAGTACTACGGTAAATAAGCTTCCTCATGTCTCGGTATCTCCGCAAGAAGGTGAAGACTATATTTACCTCTATAGAAACCTTATTGACGATATCGACAAAATCCAGGGTGTTTCGGCAGTTTCTCCTTTTCTTACGGGAAAAGCTTCCTTCAGGTTCAAGACAAATTCCTTTAATGCCGAGCTGAAAGGCGTTCTCCCTCTACAGGAAAACAATATCAGTGCTATTGAAGCTGATATGGTTAAAGGGGATTTCAGGGAGCTTGAATATTCCAGAAATACAGTGGTAATCGGCTTGAAACTGGCAGATAAGCTTGAGGTTAATCCCGGAGACTCGGTTGATGTATCTTTTCCCAATGCAAACCCTCTGTCCCTGAGAGTAGTTGGGATCTTCAATACTGGCTCGCCTCTGGACGAGTCCCTTACTTATACATCTCTGGATACCGCCCAGAATTTCTACGATGTTCCGGATGTGATTAACGGTCTTTCTGTCAGGCTTGAAGATTTTAACAGGGACAGGGAAATTGCTGCTAAGATAGAAAAGACCGGTTATAAGGCAAAAGGCTGGACCGAAACCAATCCTGAAATCCTCAGGACGATTGCCATTGAGAGCACTTCCAACAATGTAGTCCTTGGTCTGATTGTAGTTATTGCTTCTTTTGGAGTTGTTAGCGCTCTTAATCTTTCAGTTATCGGCGCTACAAACCAGATTGGCATGCTTAGAGCTATGGGAGCTACAGTTTCCAGTATCAGGACAATTTTTGTACTTCAAAGCGGCATTCTGGGTCTGCTAGGTGCACTTATCGGGACACTTACAGGAGTTGCAATTTCTCTGGGATTAGGCCAGTACGAAATGCCATCTGCTTCTTCAGAACTTTACGGTGGCATGGCAACTATTCCCATCATAGTCCGAACCGGAGATATTCTGGTCATTATTATTGCAGTTTTTCTGCTGAACCTTATTGCCGGGATTTACCCTGCCCAGCAGGCAGCTAAACTCGATCCAGTGAAGGCTATCAGTTCAAAGTAAATACAGATTTCAGATTATTCCCTGTCTTGTTCAGATTAAATTATGTTATAAATTATTTTAACAGATTGGATATTCTGGAAATTATGAGATTCCCTGCTGACCAAGAACCCTAAGATGTATCATCTCCAGGAGCTAATTCATATGTATGAATTGAAAATCGCATTAAGGCAAGTTTTTTCCAGAAGAAGGCAAACTTTTTTTGCCATACTTGCAGTTGCCCTTGCCGTAGCCGTAATTACTGTGATGATGGCAATGCTTTCAGGCTTTCAAGGAGAGCTTATAAAGTCCAGCACTGAGAACAGTCCCCATATTGTTATCAATCCTCAGGATGAAAAAGACGGGTTCATTCATCTTTACAAATACAATTCGGCCCTGATTTTTGAAAAAGAAGGAGTTATAGCGGTTTCTCCAAAATATCTGGGTCAGGCAGCTCTGGAATATAAGGATAATGCAGAAGGTATTTCACTTCAGGGGGTTGAACCTGAGGTTGAAGATAAGGTTATGCGAGTAAGCAGGGACATAGTAGAAGGGAGCTTTCTATCGCTTACCCATACAAGGCACGGAATAATACTTGGTGATAAGCTTGCGGAAAATCTTGGAGTTCAGCCTGGGGACCGGGTAGATGCAGTGTTTCCGGGCTCAAAAACAACTTCTTTCAAGGTTATAGGTCTGATACATACAGGAACTGAGGCAGATGAAGTAACGGCCTATTCAAGGCTGGACTCGGTGCAGGATTTTTTCAATGAACCGGGTGTTGTAAGTACAATAGGGATCAGGGTCGCAGACCCGTACCAAGCTGACGTTATAGCGGGCTCAATTGAAAGGGAAACCGAGCTTAACGCAGTAAGCTGGATAGAAGCAAATGCAGAAATCCTTAATCTTCTAAACACTCAGAAGGTTTTCGTAAACGTTTTTTACGTCCTTATTTACGGGATTGCAGGGTTCGGGATTGCAAACACACTTATCACCATTGTTGCCCAGCGAACCAGAGAAATAGGCATCTTAAAAGCTATGGGAGCCTCTCAAAAAAGTATAATGATTGTCTTTCTTTTCCAGTCTGTAATTCTTGGAGCTATTGGGCTGGTTTTGGGTACTATTCTGGGTTATATTGCAACCATTACTCTACAGAGTTATAAAATCGCAGTCCCTCAGGAGATGTATTTCGGGCTCCAGACACTTCCTCTTGAAGTCGAACCTCTCAACTTCGTATATGCTGCTTTCTTTGCTTTCATAATCAACATAATCTCAGGTATTTACCCTGCAAGGAAAGCTGCAAAGCTTGACCCTGTAACAGCCATAGAAAGTGCTTGATACAATCACTTTTTCCGGGTGTAAAAAAGCTGTTTGCTCTTGGTTTTAGCGTATAATTTGTTTATGAATTTAAGATTGTTCGCCTAGCAGTCCCCTAGCAGTCGCCTAATATTGACATAGTAGTCACCTAGTAGTTACCTAGCAGTCATCCAATAAAATTTGAGAAATTGCGCATTTAAACTAAAATCGAGTAATAGAGTCGTAAAAGTAGCTAATGGTTAGCCATCAAAAAAATTTCAGTGTAAAATTTATTCCTTCCAACAATCTCTTCAATTTTTGGAGGCATTTTCCTCGAGATTATTAATCTTGTATGGAAAATGGTCGTTGCTTTTACGACGCTCTCATTTATTTTTAAACTAACTATTTATCTGAATTTCGTCTCCGAAAGTTGTACTTTCTTATCTATAAGGTCAGTTTAAAAAATATAAAAATATTACTATAGTAACTCACTTAGACGAAGATTCCTTACATTCCTAAACGAAGATTCCTTACACTCCTGAATCCCAAAAAAAGAGTGTGCCATAGAATGCACCTGCTTCGAAGTTGTAGAGTCCTCTTTTAAAATACTCGTAAGGTTAGACTTGTTCGCTTTTATTCAATATTCGCTGATCAGAGTATTGTTTTTACAGACTACTGAATATACATATTAAATAATACAGATAATTATTTATAAACAATCAGTTCTGTATTTATATTAGTTATGTTGAAACTAAAAGAAATAAAGAATAATGCAAAAAAGTACATAGAACTATGTAAACTTATATATGTAGATCCTCGAACTCCCAAAACTGCAAAAATACTATTATGGATTGCCATAGGCTATGCTTTATCACCAATAGATTTAATACCGGATTTCATACCTGTAATTGGTTATCTTGATGATATGATAGTCGTCCCTGTGCTTTTGTACATTGCAATTAGATCAGTACCTAAAGATGTGTATATCGAAAATTATGTTCAGATTTTAAGAAAGTAAATCGTTATCCAGAAAACACGGTGTTTTTTAGATTTTCATTTCTTAAAATTCTGTTCAGGCTCTATTAAGGTTCAATTCAGGCACAAGATTGTAAAATTTCTTAATATTTTAACTCGAGACAGCTTGAGCTTTAGCTAACAAATAAAAAGCCTTTTTCGGATCTGTTTTGCTGAACATTTATTCCTAAAAGTATATGCCCATCTGAAGAGAAACAATACTTAACTTTACCAGATGTATTTTTGAAGTCGATTCGAATTTAGTAGAACAGGATTTCTATTAAATGGGATTCAAACCACGTTTTAATATTAGGGGTATGAGGAAATGTTACTCATGGATATAATAACCTGGGAGCCTAAAGACTCACTGAAAGTTGCGGAATTCTATGCAAATTATGAATACCCGAAGGGCATAAAAGTAATCGACGAGTGGACTGACCTTACTGGCTATCGCACGTTTATAATTTATGAAACTGAAGATGAAAAAACATACGCTGCTTCCGTGTTTCCTTTCATAGGGCTGTGCAAATTCGAAACGTTTCCTGTTATGAAACTGGATAAGTTTATGCAGCTTGCCCAAAAACTTGCCGAGAAAACCGGAGGAAATAGTCCAGGTGCTGAGCAGGAAGAAGGAGGAAAAGTCTCAAAAGAACTTTTTCAGCAAATAGATAACCTTGAAAAGAGAATTGAACGCCTTGAACACCATTCTTTTGTTCAACAGGAAGATATAACCTAAAAACTTAGATCGGTCATGAAGATCTAGATCCAACTCCAAAATTTAATCCAACCTAAAAACTTAGTTCAACCTAAAAACCTAGTTCAACCTAAAAACCTAGTTCAACCTAAAAACCTAGTTCAACCTAAAAAACTTAGTTCAACCTAAAGACCCGGCTACAACGTAAAGCCCTGGTCCCAATGAAAAAACCGTGATCTGAAAGCGTATTTTAGTCCGGTTGAGAATTTTTACCTCAAATTTATTTTTCAAGCGCGCTTTCAAATTTTTCCTCGTCCATACGGTAGATCTGCCACCCAGCGGCAGGGCTTCCTCCAAGATATTCATAGAATTCCCTTGCAGGGTTCCAGTCAAGAACTGCCCATTCCATTCTTCCGCAATTTCTTTCTTTTGCAAGCTTTACACAGTGGAGAAACATTGCTTTTCCAATCCCTTTTTTCCTGAACTCGGGTCTTACAAATATATCCTCTATATAGAGCCCCGGTTTTCCTCGAAAAGTAGAAAAATTGTGAAAAAAGACAGTAAACCCGGCTGGAACCCCGGCCAGTTCTGCAAAGAAAACTTCAGCATAGGGTCTTTTTCCAAACATAGCCTCTGCCAGGGATTCTTCTGTAGCTGTGACAAGGTGGGAAAGGTTTTCAAACCTGGCAATGCCTTTGACGAACTTAAGAATCAGGGGAACATCCTCGATTTCTGCGGCGCGGATTTTCAACCCGGGTTTTACTCCATCCTCTGCGGGATTTATGTCATCTCTTGTAAATTTTTTACACACTGGCATTTTTTGATTCCTTTATTGAATCGATAGATATAGATAATTTCATAGGTTTAATGAAACAGAATTTATGAAACTGAACTTAGAAAATTGAACTTATGAAACTGAACTTATGAAACTGAATATTAGACTAAGTTTATTTGAATCCACTCCTAATGTATGTAATTTTTGCTAGCCTGATATATCCAACAAAAATAAGTATGAAGCAATAAGTATGAAGCCAAAAAGTCTTGTTTAAAATGCTTGATAAAAAAGATTTCAAACCGGTCACGCTTGCAGATCGGGCTTTTTTCGAGAACCATTACGCACTCTACCCGCAAACCCACAGCGACAACACTTTCACGAGCATAATCTGCTGGAACCATTTCATGCATTACAGGTATGCATACGTGAGAGGGAACGTAATTCTTGTATGCACTGCCGCAGGAGTGACACGCTTACACCCGCCTATAGGTCCCCATGATCCTGAACTCATGCGGGAAGTAATACGGCTGGCGCTGGACATGGGTGACAATAATAAGCCCCTTATGCTCATTGAACCTGAGACTGCAAAATTGATGAAGAAAATCGATCCTGATCTTCTTTTTGTTCCAGATCTGAACCATTTTGAGTATGTGTACAGGGCTCACGACCTTGCTGAGCTTCCTGGAAAGAAATATCTTAAGATCCGCAACCAGATTAACAAATTTCGGAAGAATTACCAGTACTCGGTCGAGCCGATAACCCCAGAAAACCAAAAAGAGATAATGGAGTTCCTGGTGAGGTGGTGTGAGAGCAAAAACTGCGAAGATAATTTCATTCTTGCCCACGAGATAGAGGCTATCTTTTATGCGATCGAGCACTTGACCGAGTTACGCTTGCGAGGCCTTTTGATAAGGGTCGGTTTACAGGTAAGTGCCATCTCTCTTTTTGAGCGCCTCGATAGTAATACGGCGATAATCCATTTTGAGAAAGGGCTTCCGGAGTATGATGGAATATACAAGGTAATCAATGCCGAAACTGCAGCGGTTCTTGCCAGTGAGGTGGAATACATCAATAGGGAAAGCGATCTTGGCGTCAGTGGACTTCGAGAGGCTAAGCTGAGATATCATCCGCACCACATGGTAGAGGTTTATTCGCTCAAACGACGAACAGGTTTTCCATTTGTCACGTGAATATGCACTCTAATAAATGTCTGCACTCTAATACATGCCGACATGTGAACTACCCTTAAGATAAACAGGTTGTCCGACAATTCAATAACGGAATCCATTTACTTTTTGAACTTAAAAAGGATCAGTCTATTAAAGCTTAATCTACGTGATTTTTATGTGATTATAATTCAAGATTCTTTAAAAGATACATTCCTACGTTTGTGCCGATTTACCTTTTATTATCTAAATTTTTAAAAAATAAATATATTAAGATAATAATAAAAATCGTTGTGTATATTTCAGGGATTCCTAATTCAGTGAAACTCTTGAATAGTAATGTAGGAGACATGGTATTTTCCAAATTTTTTATAAATTAAATATAAAACAGACTCAGTACCAAAATCCAGTGATAAACGTGAAATTGAAAATCACTAGATTTTATAATTGGTTATAATCCATTAAATACGTCCTCTCGATGGAAGTCTTTCGATATCAAATATTGAGTTTGATTGAAGAACGAATTCTTCCTGCAAGTTCATGATTTCAATCGAAAAATACAAAAATCACTAGATTTTGGACCAGAGTCATAAAACACATATAAAAATAATAACAAATATAACATCGATTACAGGGGTTCAAAATTAAGTTATGACGCTGGAACTTATTGTTTACATGCTTTTAAAATTGTTTTAAATAATTATAAAATTTTGCACAGGCTCCGTATAGGAAAATTAAAACTAATTGTTCAGTTGTTCTTGCAAAAACTCCAGGTCCTTGCGAGCCAATACAATTAATTTTTTCCTTGCTTTTTTTTGTTTGAGGGTATTCTTCAAAAAGAAATCTTATACCAGGCTTTGCTAAATGTTTGTGACCAATAATTGTATTTTTCAAGTTTGTGTTTTCTGTTTCAAGCAAATCAAGGAGATATATAGAGTTAAAGTTGCGCTGGCTCACCCCCCAGCAAGCTAGCGGGGTATTCAACTGGAATAAGTTGTTTTTAAAAATCGTAGGGTTGTGAATAAATATATAAAATTAATAGAAGGTGTCTTTAAACACCTCCTCATTTTTAGCCTCTGCAATTGTTTTCAAAGCTTCAAGCTGTTCCTGTTCAGAATCTATATAATGAACGTCATATCCGAGCCTGCCAAGCTGCCGGATATACTCTGTTGGAAATGCGGGCTCTATCGTTACAGCATGGGTAATCACATATCGATCGCCGACAACGGTTCGTAGCAGGCTTCGCCCATATCTATCGTCCAATTCTTCAGTCTTAGGTTTTAGAGCAGTAATATCATCTATCATCCTTCCTATGGCCTGAAAGTCAAATGCGGGACCCCAGCATGTGAGTGTAAAACACTGTGCTATGCGATCGGCTCCGATTTTCCTTGCCAGACCAACTGATGTATATTTACGAATATTATTACCTTCCTGCATGTTAGGCGCAAAGAACATTTCATTCTGGTTTGGCCAAAAGAAATCCGAGATATTCTTTGAGAACAGCTCATGAATCACTTCGTCAAACAGCCAACGCGGCATGATAGACCATGCAACTCGCTTCATGTTATCGGTAACTATCACTGGTTTGCCTTTGATTAGCTCTAGCTCGGGATATTCTCCCAATATTTGTTGCTCAATATCATCGAACATATTATCCATGACTTTCAAGGGTTCGTCTTTGATTAGCTCTATCTCGGACATCCTTTCAAGAATCTCTGCTCAATATTTTAGAATATATTTAGCTAAGTTAGCTAATTTTATAATAAAAATAAATATCTTTAATCTTATATACAAATAACACAATAATTAAAAACCGGCTTATAATATCGATATTGTGGTTCAAAAACATGACAGAGAGGTTTTATTAAATTTGCTGAAAATGCTTTAAATGCAAAATAATGGACTAAAATTGGTTATTTAATCAAAAAATTATATTTAATGACTTAAAATTTCACCATGGAATTCCACTGAATATAAAATTAAATAATAAGAGCTTAATTAATATATATATATTAAAATAACATTTAATAAGTTTTATTTTTTCAATTTTCATAAATATATAACTATTAATTATGTTTTGGAGCTATAAATAGAGCTTTTTGCGTTATTGCACAATCAAAAATCTTCTTTAAGAATATTCATATTCTAAAAATCCATGAAATATGTTATAAATTGCTTTAAGAAACTTTTTCTACAAAATAAATTTTATAGTTCAATATTGCTGAAAAATAAGGCATTTTGTGCAATATGACAAAATAAAAGGAGGCTCTTCGTTGTTTTGTGTGGATATCCTCATAATGTCTTCATAAAAACCAATGCGGTCTTGAATTGAAAATCGTCTTATCCACAGGGAATGACGAAGAGTCATTTTTTCTTTTTTCCTTCTCTTTTTCGGTTTTAATTTTTTTTCTTTTTTCTATTCCTTTCCATTTATTATCGCGGTAACCATTAATTCCCTGAACCTTCCCGCCAGAGCTGTATCAGTTCTTTAAGCCTTTCGTCCGTGAGTTCTGCTCCGGTTTCAGGGATTTGTATGCCACTGCGATAGATATGGATAGCTTCCTGCAGCTCTTCGGTGCTTATATTTTCCCCTTCCCGGGAATCCGAGCTATCCCAGGGATTCCATGCGAGGACTGTCCAGTTCCAGCTCCGTGCAATTTTTTCGTCTCCTGTTCTGGCAATTGCTGTGACATTATAAAAGCCTGGAGAGCGAATGGTCTCCGTGTATGAGCTATCCTTAACGCTGGATTCGGAACCTTTACTTTCTCCGTTAAGGTACCAGCTTATATCGCAGGCATAATTTGTACTGATACTGAATTCCTGTTTCTCTCCTTTGTAGGTTGTTACATTCTCTACGGGGCTGGCTGAGTTGATTGAAAGGGGGACCACTTTTATATAAGCGATTTTAGTTTCGGTGTCAGATCCGTTACTGTTACCGATAGTCAGAGAAATATCATAATTCCCATAAGACCCGTAGGTATATATCGGGTTCCGGGCTGTTGAGTCGATTTTCCCATCTCCGTTTAGATCCCACTTCCAGTAAAGGGCATTACTGGAAAGGTCTGTGAACTGGACTGTAAGAGGATACATTCCTGTTGTGACGTTTGAAGAAAAGTCAGCTTCAAGGGGCGCACTGGTTGTGAAAGCTTTAATGCAGAGGTTTGCTTCCGAATTGCTTGATATGTCTTCCCAAGTGACTCCATTAGGGCTCACATAACTTTCTCCGGCATTGGCCTGGGCTTTGCTGCTGTAACGGGCTACAGGTTGTTCGGCTGCAAGAGGCCCTGAAGCTGAAGGATTAGCGAATCTTATAACTATTGAAAATCTCTCTCCGGCATGTACTGGAACTGCCGAATTCAGCACATGTGTATGGTATCCTGGGAAAGAGTATCTGCCGCTTTCCTGTACAAGGTACCCCTGTCCAGAATTCACAGGCCCGGAAACAGGATTTTTATATATGTATATCTCGTAAGCTGTATTAAGGTCCGTAGTATAGAATCCTATGGCCTTGAGGGTTTCGTCCCTTTCAGAGGAGAAAACATTGCCGCCCCAGGCAACAAGGCTTCCTTCATATTCTTTTGATACTGTCCATCCAAGAGGGTCATACTGGTAGACGTGGTCATAATTGTTCTGACTTTCAGATGTGAACACGGCGTTTTCATTGTATCCGAGTTTTGTGTCATAGTAGGAAATATAAAAGTACCCTTCCTCTCCCCAGGTGTCGCCCCAGCTATTTTTCACTATAAAAGCCCCGTTTCCTGGAGGGATCTGCGTAAAGTAATTCCTGTCAAAAGAATCATTCCAGCCCACAATGGCTACAGCATGATTGACAGACAGGCTTCCTGGGTATCGATAAGCATAGTTTCTTTGCTGATAATATCCGGAGTTCCAGTATATTGTGGTGTATACAGCTCCGTACTCCAGAATTGCATTCTTGATAACCTCGTTATCCAGGGATTCTGTCCGGTCGGGCAGGAAAAGTGCCTCTTGAACATGTTTCTGTACAGAAAGCCCTGTGGGTGAATAAGAAGATGAATCATCATAAGGATCCTCAGATTCATTTACAGGCCCGCTCCAGCGAGAAAGGTATGCTGTTGATATGAATGCATTGCCACCGTCATCAGTAGTAAGATCAAATCCCTGCGAGTAGTTCTTTGAGACGAGGTTTTTCATGTTGTTTTCGGAAAAGTCATAGCTTTTTCCTTCTGTTCCCAGGAGGTAAGATTCAAGGGAAGCAATACTTGAAAAAGCCCAGCAGCTTCCATCCTTTCCCTGGTTCTTTACTGATGTTACTTTTCCCTCCTTGCGCAGGTCATAAACAGCCGGAAGGTCTGACCCTGAAGCTCCCAGTAAAAGTCTTCCTTCAGAACTTGCAAGTTCTGACAGGTCTACAGGTGAGGGTTTATACCCTGTATTTGAAAGCTGTCCGTAATTGCCCACAAAAGAAAAAGCTTCAATTGAGTCAGTCTGCTGGTCTTCCAGAAAATCGGGGTTCATGGGGGCTGTTTTGATTACGGGTTCAACCACTGAATCAGCAGAAGGTGTGAAGTTTTGCAGCGTTTCAGGTTCTTCGGTATTTCCGGCGGCAAACCCCAGGCTGCCTGGCAGGCACAAAATCAAAACCATAAACACAAGCAGAAAAGATTTTATTTTTTTAAGCAGGGAATGTTTTATTCTTTTCAAGATCTTTAGCCTCGGTGAGATCGTTTCCTGGCGAGCCTGTATCAGCTTTTTTGGAGCTTGCCGGAATATATATCTTTATCATTATTTTGCAATTGACTTCTAAAACTATTTATGAGATTTGTCTATAAGTTCTTTTCCAACTGAGTATAATTTTTTAGTATATTTTATGAACTATTTTTTCTTCACAAAAGCTAAATATCGATTGCAAACTATCAAATTAATCTCATCTTATCCTTACTAAAAACATATTAATTAGTATAAATAATTACAATGTTATATTTAGTTCTCTATTTAGTTTCACTTATCTAATTTTAATTTCATTCATTTAATTTTTACAAACTACTTTATTGAGGCTGTAATTTCCGATAGAAAGAAACATTATTTTTATCCGTCCACACTTTATATGGACACTTTATATGGAAACTTCATATGGAAACTTCATATGGAAACTTCATATGGAAACTTCATATGGAAACTTCATATGGAAACTTTAAGGAAGGGCAGAAACCTGCTTTCGGAAGCATTTGTAATCCTTGAAAAAACCAGACCCGAAGACCTTGATAAAGAGATCCTTAGAGCTGCCATAATTGCTGAACTGAGTGCTATCAACATTTATGAGCAAATGGCAAATCTGGCAAAAAGCGAAGAAATTCGTAAAGTTCTGCTTGACATTGCTTGACATTGCTTGACATTGCCAGAGAAGAAAAATCCATGTAGCGATATTTGAAACCGTACTCCTGCAAACTGATACTGAGTTTTTGAAAATTTATTCGGACTATGCTCTGGCCAGGAGCAGAAATAAGCTTGAAATCCGTTTGAAACCATATTTTCTATTGATCCTCCATGCTTGACGAATATGAGAAGAAAAGACACTTTCAAAAGACTCCTGAACCGCTGACCAGTGATTTTAAACAAATCTCCGACAAACCGATTTTTGTGGTTCAGCGACATGATGCGCGTAAGCTTCACTATGATTTTCGCCTGGAAATGGATGGAGTTTTGAAAAGCTGGGCTATGCCAAAGGAGCCCCCGAAGGAGGCAGGCATCAGACGGCTTGCTATCGAGACTGAAGACCATCCGCTGGCATATGCCGATTTTGAGGGAGAAATCCCGGCAGGGGAGTACGGAGCCGGCAAGGTTGAGATATGGGATAAGGGAACTTTTGAGCTTTTGAAACGTGAGGAAAAGGAAATTGTAGTGGCACTTGAAGGAGAAGAATTGAAAGGGATTTATGTTTTAATACGGACAAAGTACGGAAAAGGCGAAAAGGGCTGGCTCTTCTTTAAAAAGGCCAGCTAAAAGCAGACTTTAACTTAATATTTCTGAACACGAAGCCTGTGTCTCAAGAGTGAAACATGGGTCAGACCCTGATCTTTTTAAATCATTGTGAGTATAAGCATATGGGGATACTTACGGAAGAAAGAGTAAAGATCAATGTTTTTGAAACTGCCGGGGAAAACTGCTGCGTTGCCGCCTGTGACGGACAGAAAGTTTATGAGATTATTAAGGCTGCGCTCTGTGAAAATAAGAAAATCGAACTCTCTTTTGCATACGTGAATGAGCTTACGCCTACCTTTTTGAATTCGGCAATAGGGCAGCTTTATGGCTGTTTTCCTGCAGAGCAGATTGAGAGCAACCTCTTATTCATGGATATCTCCGAAGAAGATGAGATCATCCTTAAGAGAGTAATCGAGCGGGCGAAAACCTATTTTGAACATGCGTATACCTGCAGAAAGGCGCTGAAAGATGTACTTGGAGGAGAAGATGCATAAGAGCGTTCACCAAGCAACTGTTTTTCCGGTTAGGCGCCGCCCAAGGCTTCGCGCCGGAGGGCCAAGACCCGCAAAACCTGCTCCTGTAAAGGTACATTCCATAGAGAAATATGATTTTCCAGAAGGCAAAAAATATTTCTTTGACACCAACATCTGGTTGTATATCTATGGCCCAATCGGCTGGCCTGACCAGCGGTCGGACGCCTATTCAAAGGCTTTGAAAGAAATAATGAATTCCGACGGCACGATCTATATAAACTGCATGATAATTTCAGAATTCATAAACACCTTCGCCAGAATCGAGTTCAAGCAGCAGACCGAATTTACGAGGTTCAAGGAATTTCGAAATTCTCTGCCCTTCAGGGCAATCGCTCAGGATATAGCTTACAATGTAAGAAAAATTCTCAAAAGTACCCTTGCGTGCGACCCCGAAATGGAAGCTATAGACCTTCCTGAAATCATGGACATGTTCGAGCAGGGAAAATACGATTTCAACGACCTTCTCTTTGCCCAGATCTGCCGAGCAAAAAATATGGTTTTCGTAACCCATGACAAAGATTTCAGCGAACTCGGAGTCGAGATTCTGACCGCAAATGAGAGACTGGTGGATGTGGGGAGAGGGGGGAGAGAATAAGTCAGCTTTTAGTTTCTATGTCCAGACAGGCGATAGATTCTGCTATGCGAATTCTGGAGTCTATCCCTAACCTTATTGAGAATGAGAATTACTCACAAGCTTTTGAAAAAGTCTAAAAAGCCAAAAAACTTGCGGAAAAAGTAAAAGCGCCGGCTCTTATTCACTGGTCACTGATGGTAAAGGGTGAAACTCTTGATGCCGCCGGCAGGCTTGAGGAAGCTATAGAGACTTTTGAGAACGCTCTGGAGTTATCCGTATATTTGTTTTTAGAAGCTCAGAAAACTTTCTGCGATGCCGGACTTCTCAATATTCAAAAACAGCTTCAATCAAGGGCTCGGCAAGTTTAATCACATCTTCTTTAAAAGCGTATATATCTCCTAAAACCGCAGAGTTTTCTCCCCCTAGAAGTTCCTGCTTCAGTTTTTTACCCAAAATGTCATCGTTTCCCGCTGCCAGCCTGAGCACAATAGAACCTGGAAAAATGGCCGTTTGGCAAGCAAGCCTGTCACAATCTCCATCCGTGATCCCGAGAATGGGGATTCCAAGCCTGGAGAGAATGTCACCTGCTATTGTTGTGGTGTCATCTCCCACGGTAACTACAAGTTCGGCATCAACAGCCAGTTCAAAAGTATCTTCTGCAGCATGGTCTATAAGTACGACTCTTCCTGCGGCTGGCCTGGAAGGAAAAACCGATACTCTGCCGCACACGTTAGGTTTCCGGGCTTGCAGGGGAGAGAAATTGCTTCTTCTCAGGCCGCCGCTTTTTACCCAGGCTTTTGCAAGGTCAACAGGGTCTCTTTTTTCATAATTATGAAGTTTTTCGAGCCCATGCTCTTTTATTTCTCCCCCTTCGATTGCGACAATAAAGCCGTTTTCTGAAATTATGCTTACTCTGGAAGAAAAGGCTTTTCCAATCACGATTCCGTTTACCAGAATATTTTCTCCTGGAAAAACGCCTGAAAGCTTGCGTATAACCTGGATTTTGCCTGTTGCCGGGCACTTTTCTACAAGAACAGAATTTTGAACTCTCGAACTTTGAAGGGGCAAAGGACTTTCCACAGGAAGCCCCAGGATTTCAGAAAGCTTCTCAAGATATTCTCCGTATTCTCCTGCTTTTTTATTAAGAGGTATCAGAATTCCATCGGTACTTTCCGGGCTTTCGATCTGGATAAGAGGTTTTATCTCCGGCTCTCTAAGCCGGGCAGTAACCATTTCTCCAAATGCCTTCCCGGTTTCAATGGTTTTTCCTCGGTTCAGGAGGCATACAAGGTCTGATGGTTCGAAAAGCGATTCAATGCAGACACTTGGCTTCTGGTGCTGACTTATGTCTATAATGTTTTCAAGTCCGGCATCAAGGACAGCTACTTTTCCCATTGTTCCGCCAAGCCTCACCTCGACTTTGCCCACACAGGAAAATTTTTCAAAAACTCTTTTAGCCTCTCCCGAATCAATCACTTCGGGACCATGAATTACCAGACCGATTTTCATTTTCCCTCCGTTTGACAGAAGAAGCATATTAACATGATCCTCAGTACAATTCTTTATTTTTCCTTTATCTTTGCTTTATCTTTGCTTTATCTTTGCTTTATCTTTCATTCTCTATTGTTACTATTTCATGGCCAGTCAAGAATTATCGAAAATTAAATTATTGATTGCGAAAATACTGATAGCTAAATTACTCACTGATAGTTAAATTTTAAATTACTTACTGATAGCTAAATTACTCACTATAGCTAAATTACTGACAACTTAATTTCTTGACAACATTTAATTATTTTAATAAAAGTAATACTTTTGAGGCAAAAAGATGGCTGGCGTAATGATTACCTGGCTCGGGCATTCGGCTTTTTTGTTCGAAGCTGATAAGAAATTGTTGATCGATCCTTTTATTTCAGGGAACCCACTGGCTCCGTGCAGCCCTGAAGAACTGAACCCCGATATAATAGCTGTGACTCACGGACACCGCGATCACCTTGGAGATACAATCGAAATCGGAAAACGGGTTGGATGCCGGATAATCTCCGTTCATGAGGTTGCAAACTATATCAAATCAAAAGGAGTTTTTGCAGAGGGTATGGGCAAGGGAGGTACAGTGAATGTAGAAGGCATGAAGCTGACCATGACCGAAGCGCTCCATTCCTCTTCAATCGATGCCTCGGGTTTTAGTTTCGATGGTGGCTCCCCGGCAGGTTTCATTATACGAATCAACGGACATTCCATCTACCACGCCGGAGACACTGGGGTTTTCGGGGACATGAAACTCATAGGTGAACTCTATGAACCTGAACTGGCCCTCCTGCCCATAGGCGACAAATTTACAATGGGCATAAAAGAAGCTACAAAAGCCGTAGAACTAATTCAGCCCAAAATTGTAATTCCTATGCACTATAGCACATTTGACGTAATAAAACAGGACCCTGAAGAGTTTAAAAGAGCAGTTGAGGCAAAAGTCGACACAAAAGTCATTATCATGAAACCCGGAGAATCAATAAAGCTTTAATTTAATCTTTGATTTGATCTTTGATTTGATCTTTGATTTGGTCTTAGATTTGATCTTTGATTTCTCAGTTTCTGGTCTATCCTATTTAAAAACAAAATGTAAAAGAGGGCAGATAAATCCGGATTTTTCGGCTCTCTTCTTATTAGATCTATTCTTCTTATTAGACCTATTCTTCTTAGAAATCTGTTATTCTCTGGTTTTCAAACTCCAAGCTTATATTCCATGCTTAGATCTCAAGATTATATTCCGTGATTAGATTCCAAGCTTATATTCCGTGATTAGATTCCAAGCTTATATTCCGTGATTAGATTCCAAGCTTTTTTCTCTTTTCCATGATATGTTGTTCTATCCCATCAACAGCTTTTACTGCATCTTTTTCCACATTCATGACCCCGCCTGTAACTTCCCGGCAGTCTTCGGTAAGCAGTTTGACCAGATTCGGGGCGCCTGTGACTGTCGGGACCGGGTTCACATAAGTATAGAGCCCGAGGGCCAGAGCAAAGATCGCATCTATTGTGGCTTTTTGTTCCATATACTCAGGGGCTGCAGCCGCAACCGGCAGATCCGGAACTGGAACTCCTCCTAGAGCTCCGGAGATGGCTCCGAGGAGGTCGGCAAGCCTACCCGTGTCAGTACAGGTCCCAAAGCTGAGTACTGGTGGGATGCCCAGGGCTTTGCATACGGCTTTTAGACTGTCTCCTGCAAATTCTCTGGCTTCAGGGATACAGAGGCCTGCCACCTGCATGGCCCCATTCCCGCAACCAAGGGACAGAACAAGGATATTTCTTTTGATCAGCTCTTTTACTACAGCAATGCTGTGTACATCCTGACCGTAGTCCCTTAAGGTAGTACAGGACACCATCCCCACAATTCCTTTAATTGCTCCGTTTTTTATAGCATCAAGGAGAGGATCAAAGCTGCCTCCAAGCGCTGCAAGGATGCTCTCATTTGAAAAGCCTACCATGGCTTCTTTCATAGGGAGCTTGGAAACCGATTCTATCGAGCTTTTTCGTTTTTTGAAATTTTCAATCGCCATATCCAGGAGTTGTGCTGCCTGCTTTTCGGCTTCGGTGGGATTATAGTTCAGGCGTTCCCCTATGCCTTCAAAGGCCACAAGCTCACTCACAGGCATGAGTTTAAAATTGTATTTCTCGGCATAAAGGGGAGCAACAGGAAGAGAACAGTTCATATCTGCTGCAAAGAGATCCACACTTCCGCTTGCAAATACCGCTTCCTGGGAAATCCAGTTGCCGGTAAATCCGTAGAAAGCATTATCTTCCTCCCATCTCTGGATCATTTCCTGCCCTGTTTCAATGCTGGCAATAACCCTCAGGCCCTTTGCTCCTGCAGTTTTTGCTTTCTCCTGCCATTCCGGTTTTCGGGCAAGCTGGACCATGGCAAAGCCGATAAATGGTTCGTGCCCATTAGGGAGCACATTCACGTACTCGGGATCAAGTACACCGAGGTCTACCCTCATAGTATGGGGACTGGGAATTCCAAAAAGGATATCCTGGCAATATTCGTTTACAATCTGGCTCTGGTATCCCATTGCAATTCCCAGACGCATGGCTTTTAGTGCCAGGCTCGCATAATACCCATCCACATTTGTCAGGCAGGAGCTTGTGGAAAGCATCATTTCCCCATAGATTCCGCCTGGAAATATATCCAGTGCTCTCCACTTTTCTTTTCTTTCGGGAGGGGCGAGGAGCTCAACAATCTGGCTCGGTTCGTAGGCAGGTTTGTTAAACTCCTTTTCTACAAACTCACAGAGGCGAAGAGCAACTTCTGAGTCAGACCCTTCGGTTTTGAGCCCCAGCCGGCTTGCAAACGTCCTTAACTTTTCAGGTTCCCTTATCGTGTAAGGAGTGTTGCTTCTGGCAGTTTCCTTCAAAGTCCTGATAGTCTGGTCCGTATGATAGTGGTAAGTAGAAGCTCCCATTACATTTCTGAGAAGCATCATCCGCATCGCCATACCATCGGCAGTGATTCCGCATACTCCTCTTTTGTCTTTCACAGCATCCGAACGGCATGGTCCGTTGGAACACAGGTCGCAGCGTACTCCTCCCATACAGAAAGCACATCTTTTGTCCGGATTTCCTCCCATACCCTGGGCTTCGTAGCGGTCCCAGACATTTGTCATCCCATCTTTTTTTATCCGCTCGTACATATTCAGAACAGATTCGTGATAAGAAATTCTTTCTTTGTCCATTGTAATCATTTCCCCATTATGATTTCCCTTCTCCGGCCTCTTCTTAAGCACCAAAAAAGCTATTTCCGGTACTTATACGTCTAAATCTTTTTTAAATATATTATAGGTGGTATGCAGGTTTGTAGTACTTTAGTTCGTATTACTTTATTTTGTATTACTTTATTTTTTATTACTTTGGTTTATATTACTTTAGTTTGTATTACTTTAGTTCGTATTATTTTAATTATACTCAGTGATTATTCAGTGCAGGAAATATTTACTTTTTAGGACTCAATGCTTTGAAATGTAAAAAAGTATATCTTACAATTGACATTTTATTATCAATAAAATTCAGAAACCCATAAAAATAGAGCAATATTCACTTTATATTGATTATTCTGCCAATAAATTACAATTATAATTATACTTTTGTGATGACTCTGGTCCAAAATCTAGTGATTTTTGCATTTTTGGATTGAAATCATGAACTTGCAGGAAGAATTCGTTCTTCAATCAAACTCAATATTTGATATCGAAAGACTTCCATCGAGAGGACGTATTTAATGGATTATAACCAATTACAAAATCTAGTGATTTTCAATTTCACGTTTATCACTGGATTTTGGTACTGAGTCTTTGTGATTTTGAAATTATACAAAAGTATCAAAAATTGGAATGTTCATTACAAAGCAGATATTGTGAGTTCATCCCAAAACTCAGAACTACGTAAAACTTAGAACTACGTAAAACTCAGAACTATGTCCTTGAATTTCTAATTTTTAATGGTCAATTGATCTTCTGATTATGAAACGGGTTTTAAAATTCTTAATTATGTGCAAATCTGATCGTTTTTAGAATGGGATTGATGAGTAAAAGCACCACCTGCCAAGTTTTAAAACCGCGTGTAAATTAATAGCAGGAAATGAAACACTGCAAATGTTACCGAAAATTTCGTTGAAGCTTCTGGAAAAAAGA
Organism: Methanosarcina sp. Kolksee; assembly: GCF_000969945.1. Lineage (NCBI taxonomy): Archaea > Methanobacteriati > Methanobacteriota > Methanomicrobia > Methanosarcinales > Methanosarcinaceae > Methanosarcina > Methanosarcina sp. Kolksee. The sequence goes on along the minus strand of NZ_CP009524.1, from coordinate 3,250,428 downwards.
AGCGGAAACAAAATATAATAGAAAAACTAATTACACTAAATTGACCTAATTATAATATAACAGTAATATTAACTGACAGTTCGGATTTTTTTAAAACTTGATTCTCTATTGTTTACCTATACGATTTTATATAATTAATACTATGACATCGGAATGACCATGACTATGAATGTAAAAACGATTCCACTTGCGTTTGGAAGCGGGATTTTGGAGGTTGATATACCTGAGAAAAACCTATCCAGAATCATCCTGCCTTCAGAATTAGAAATAAAGGAAGAAGGGACTTCCCTTATTAAAAAAGCGCTTGTAAATCCTATAAACAGTCAACGGCTTTCTGAGATTGTAAACCCTGACTCAAAGGTTGCAATCATAGTTAGCGATGTTACACGGCCAACTCCTACTGCAAAAATTCTTCCTCCACTACTTGAAGAGCTTTACCTTGGAGGAGCAAAAAACGAGAATATCACTATTGTTTTTGCCCTCGGACTTCATCGTTTACAAACTGAAGAAGAGTGCCGCCAGCTTGTAGGAGAAGATATCTTTGAAAAAATAAGGTGTATCCAGCACGACAGGAAAAAGTGCAGGCATCTCGGAGAGACAAGTTTCGGAACGCCTGTAGAGGTTTTCGAAGAAGTAGTAGACTCCGACGTTATCATAAGTACAGGAACCCTGGAATTTCACTATTATGCAGGATACGGAGGAGGAGGAAAGTCCATCCTTCCAGGGGTAAGTTCCGAAAAATCCATTCTCTCATTCCATAGTTTTTATAGCAAACTCTTTGAAGGAGATCCTCTTTCAGGTAGAGCTGATAGCCCGGCAAGAAAGAATATAGAGGAAGCTGCAAGGATTGCAGGTCTTGACTTTATCCTGAATGTTGTACTTGACAGCAAAAAAGAGATCGTTGATGCCGTGGCAGGCTATTTCATCGAAGCCCACAGGAAAGGTGCAGAGTATGTCGATGCCATGTATAAAGTACCTGTAGAGCCTGCAGATGCTGTAGTTGTTTCCTGCGGCGGTTTTCCAAAGGATATCAATCTTTACCAGGCAACAAAATCCCTTGAAAACGCTACCTCTGCCGTAAAAAGGGGTGGTTCAATTATCCTTGTAGCAGAATGTTCTGAGGGAATAGGAAACAAAGTTTATGAGTGCTGGAACAGGGAATGCAGGGCTCCTGAAGATGCAGTAAAACGTTTTAAGAACCGGTTTGAGTTCGGCGGGCATAAAGCTGCTATTGTCGGGAGGACTGCAAAAGAATTCAAACTTTATCTGGTATCAAAACTTCCAGAGACGGAAAGTAGAAACGCTTTTTTTATTCCGACAAAAAGTATAGATGAAGCGCTTGAAAAGGTTCTTTCTGAAAATCCTTATGCTAAAATCCATGTTATGCCAAATGGTGGGTGGACTTTGCCTGTAAGGCGATGAAAAAGGTGTTATGGATAAAAAGATGAAGGTGTAAACCGCCTTTAAAACTACCTTTTCATTTGAAACTACCTTTTCATTTAAAACTACCTTTCCATTTGAAACTACCTTTTCATTTAAAACTACTTTTTCATTTAAAACTACTTTTTCATTTAAAACTACCTTGCCATTTGAAACTGTCTTCTAGTTCTTTTTATACTTGTTTAACCTTATTGTTGTAAAATAATAAAAAGAAAAATAATATCAAGATAAAACATCGGCATAAACATGACTGCAAACATAAAAAAAATATCACTTGCTTTTGGAAGTACGGGAATTGAGTTTGAAATTCCTGAAAGAAATCTTGCCAGTGTTATTTTGCCTTCGGAGTTTGAAATAAAGGAAGAAGGATCTTCCCTTGTTAAAAAAGCGCTTGAAAATCCCATAAAAAGCCGACGGCTTTCTGAGATTGTAAACCCTGATTCGAAGGTTGCAATCATAGTTAGTGATGTTACTCGGCCAACTCCTACTGCAAAGATTCTTCCTCCTCTGCTTGAAGAGCTTTATCTTGGAGGGGCAAAGGATGAAAATATTACTATTGTTTTTGCCCTCGGGCTCCATCGAAACCAGACTGAAGAGGAATCACGAAAACTGGTTGGAGAGCAGGTTTACGAAAAAATTCGCTGCATCCAGCACGACAGGAAAAGGTGCAGGCATCTCGGAGAGACAAGTTTCGGAACGCCTGTAGAGGTCTTTGAAGAAGTAGCAGACTCCGACGTTATCATAAGCACAGGAACCCTGGAATTTCACTATTATGCTGGATACAGTGGAGGAGGGAAATCTGTTCTTCCGGGAGTCAGTTCGGAAAAATCTATTCTTTCTTATCATAGTTTTTATAGCAAACTCTTTGAAGGTGACCCTCTCTCAGGCAGAACCGACAGTCCTGCAAGACAAAATATAGAAGAAGCTGCAAGGATTGCGGGCCTTAACTTTATCCTTAATGTCGTGCTTAACAGCAAAAAAGAGATAGTTGCTGCCGTTGCTGGAGATTTCATCGAAGCTCACAGGAAAGGCGTAGAAGTTGTTGATTCCATGTACAAGGTGCCTGTAGAGCCTGCGGATGCAGCAATTGTCTCGTGCGGAGGCTTTCCAAAAGACATTAACCTTTTCCAGGCGACAAAGTCCCTTGAAAATGCAGTTTTTGCCGTAAAAAAAGGAGGCTCAATAGTGCTTGTGGCTGAATGTACTGAAGGGATCGGGGATAAGGTATATGAGCGCTGGAGTACAGAATACAAAACTCCAGATGAGGCAATAAAGAAATTCAGAAAATGTTTTGAGTTTGGGGGACACAAAGCTGCCACTGTTGGGAGGGCTGCAAAAACCTTCAAACTTTATCTTGTCTCTAAACTTCCGGACACGGAAAGCAGAAATACTTTCTTTATTCCTGTAAAAAGCGTAGAAGAAGCGCTTGAAAATATTCTTTCCGAAAATTCTGATGCTAAAATCCATATTATGCCCAATGGCGGATGGACTCTGCCTGTAATGAAGTAAGAAGACAGCTATAAAACAGCTATAAAAAACAGCTATAAAAAACAGCTATAAAAAACAGCTAAAAGAAGATGGCTATAAAAGATAGCTATGAGAAGATGGCCATAAAAGACAGCTATAAAAGACAGCTATAAAAGACAGATATGAAATGATAGCTGTAAAAGAAGACAATTATAAAAACAAATATCGAAAAAAGGTCAAGTGAAGTGCCAAATATGATTGAAAACACAAAAACAGTATCATTAGCTTTTGGAAGCATGGCACTTGAGCTGGATATCCCGGAAAGAAACATATCCAGTATTATTCTGCCTTCAGAGCCTGAAAAAAAGGAAGATCCAACTTCTTTAATTAAAAAAGCTCTTGAAAATCCCATTAAAAGAAAAAGGCTTTCTGAGATTGTAAACCCGGATTCGAGAATTGCAATTATTGTAAGCGATGTTACACGTCCAACTCCAACTGCGAAGCTTCTTCCTCCTCTACTTGAAGAGCTTTACCTTGGAGGAGCAAAGGACGAAAATATTACTATTGTCTTTGCACTCGGGCTTCACCGAAACCAGACTGAAGAGGAATCACGAATACTGGTTGGAGAAGACGTCTACGAAAAAATTCGTTGCATTCAGCATGATACCGGCAGATGCAGACGCATTGGGATAACTTCCCGTGGAACCCCTATTGAGATATTTGAAGGCATTATGGGTGCTGATGTTGTTATAGGGACCGGAAGCATCGAATTCCATTACTATGCGGGATACAGCGGAGGGGCAAAATCAGTTCTGCCTGGTGTAAGCTCGAAAGAAACAGTTCTCACAAACCATAAAATGATGATTGACGAAAAAGCTGTTTCCGGAAGGGTTGATGGGCCTGTCAGGCAGGACATGGAAGAAGCCGCAAAAATTTTCGGCCTTGATTTTATCCTGAATGTGGTTCTTGACAGCAAAAAAGAGATAGTTACTGCTGTTGCAGGCGATTTTATCGAGGCACACAGAAAAGGTGTGGAAGTTGTGGATTCTATGTATAAGGTGCCTGTAGAACCAGCAGATGCGGTAATTGTTTCTTGCGGAGGCTTTCCTAAAGATATCAATCTCTTCCAGGCAAATAAGGCGCTTGATAATGCAACTCAGGCTGTGAAAGCAGGAGGTTCCATCATCCTTGTAGCCGAATGCGCTGAAGGGATAGGAAACCAGGTTTATGAATGCTGGAACAGGGAGTGCCAAAACCCGGATGAAGCAATTGAACGTTTCAAAAAATGTTTTGAGTTCGGGGGGCATAAGACTGCAATCATTGCAAGAATTTCAAAGAGATTTAAGCTTTACCTGGTTTCAAAGCTTTCGAACGAGCAAACAAGAAACGCATTCTTTACTCCGATGGCAAGTGTAGAGGATGCCTTGTCTGCAGTGCTCTTTGAAAATCCTGACGCAAAAATTCACCTTATGCCTCATGGAGGGCAGACCCTGCCTGTTAGAAAAGATAAGTGATGAACCTTTAATACGCCTGTTTTCAAACTTCAAGTTAGCCTCTATGAAGCACTTTTACAATCTTTGAAACATTCCATTTTTTGTATCCTCTTCAAATTGAGTGGAAATCTCTCACCTTCCACTCACTAAGCTTTTTTCTCTTATTAATTGAGCCAGAGACGACATCTCAAATATGCCGCCGACTCTATCACATATGTAGTATCCTCTTCAAATTCAATGGAGAATTTTCCAACTCCAAAAAATAAAATAATTTTATAATATAGTTGTAAAGTTAAATACGTCACTTGGTATTGTTTATTTGACTTATTAAAATTATTAAAATTTCCAGCAAATACATGAAATTTACTTTTACCCATACAATTTTAAGAGAATATGATAAATTTTCTAATATGTAGTTTGTGTGTCAACAGTTTTGAAAAATTAATAAAAAGCGATTTTATGCACTACGAATTTTAAAAAATGGTTCTGTTATATAGTCATAGAGTGAATATTTAAGCTTTTTTTCAAATTCTGAACTCATTTTATGTTGAGGAGGTTTAAGAGGTTCGTATAATCTACCAAAAATTTTGTATTTTTCATCGAATTTGAGATTATAAATACCTATTTTGCTGATAAATTCTATATTATCTTTTTGGAAAAATCCAATTAAACAAGTTTCAATTTCTCCCTGATTGAAAAGTGTGTCAATGGCAAAAGGACTCTCAACATTAAACAAAATTATTAATGGGTATTCCAAAGGCTTTTTCCCATTTTTTACAGCATCTAGAAGACCCTTTAATTGCTTTTTTAATTTTTTATCAAGCGCATTGTTTATATTGTCTCCTTTACTACCTTTACCCCCTACAAAACGACACTCTGCCGCTCGTTCTGGGTACATATGGCTTTTGTAATCATAACGTATTGTAGCTATTTCAATTAGGGCTTTTTCTCCACTTTTTACATCTTCAATTAACATATCCAAGTTTGATTTTGTATTAGGTACTTTATATTCTGTTGTTATTTTAAAATTAGGTGCTAGTCTAGAAGCTACTTCAATTTCCGAAATTGTGGGAAAATCTTTGTCGGGGTTCAATAGGTCTTCTGTAAGTTTTCTAATGGGATTGGGATACTTTATATGATAGCGGTTTATATTTTGGAATAGACTTTCTAGATAACATTGATATATAGGATTGCAAGTTCCAAAACTTTTTATTATAATGCCCGGGTTGTCTTGGTTTAACTCAGCTTTCTTAATTATATTATTATAGCCAATAGTATTACATAAACACTTAGCGTTTTTTAAATTCTGTTTAAGTTTGTTGATATCAAAACTCACAACTGGATTCAAAATTTTGTCTAATATATGTAAAGCTTTCATTATATTCTCTTTGTTTTTATTGCTCCCGTAATTGATTCCTTTTGTTTCTTTTTCATAATCTAAACTTTTGTTTTCAGCAAACCATTTCACCAAACTTATAGCTTGATCTCTTAGATCAGTATGTTTGTATCTTACTAATTCCGTCAAAACTACACCTAATGATTTTAGGATTATACTTTCTTTACGAGAATCTTCTTTCCATTTTTCACACCAAGAAATCCAATCTTCTTCAGATGAAAACACATCTTTCAATATATTTATGGAGATTTGTTTGCCTACATCAATCTCTGATTCAATAAGTTCAATTATAGGATCATTCCCAACCTTTTTAATTTCCATATTCAAGTGATCGTCCATAAGCTTGAATCTATTCTTTTCATGCAACCTATCCTTAATTTTCTTAACAACAAAACTCGGATCTGACTGGTAAACTTCACTAAGTCCCCAATCGACGTACATTTCATAGCAGCTTTTAGATTCTAAAATTTCTATCGCTTTTTTCAAAACTGAGATCGAATTTTCAGAACTTGTCCTCTTTATACAAATATAACTACGAGCTGCACTAGCTCCTCTTCTTTCTATTTCGCTTTCAAGAAGTTGGCGAAACATTTCAGGTTTTTTGTTAAAAGCTTGTTGAAGACAAAAAATTAGACGGTCCTCGTTTTCATATAATATATCTGGCGCGGCATTTTTCAAAATATCTAAATATTTCTCAATGTTAGGAGCGTCATTGTGGATAATATTTAAAAGTGAGACTAAAGAACATCTTTGATAGTTCTCGTTTTCACTTTTAAAGCCCTGCATTAAAAAAATATCAGCTTCTTTCATCTTATCGTATATCATAAATAAAAGAATTCCAGATGATATTCCTTTTTCGTCTCCCATATTTACCATAGCTTTCACAAAATTAAATGAAATATCTATTCTTTCGGTTACCTCGGCTATGATTGTTTCAATCTTAGATCCACTAAGATAATACTCGTAAGCCTCTTCTAAAAATTTGCAGAATATATCCACAAATTCTTTCTTGTCTTCAAACAATTTTCTCAATAAGATTAGTAGAATTTCATTGATTTCATTAGGTTTCTCTAGTAATTTATTAGCATATGAGTAGAGTTCATTTTTATTGAAACGTTCAAGTTCTTTTTCAATTTCAAAGATACTCCTATCTGATCTATGTTCAAAATAAACAGTCATCTCATTTGCGTCCATTGTTGCAAACTTCCGGATAGTTTTAGAAATATATACATATTCAGGTTGTCTCAAAAACCAATTTAACTCAACTACAAAGGATCATTTCACAAAACGGAAACTATGTGGTCTAAAAATAGTATCATATTAAGATATTCCATATAATTTTCTTACCATGACTAATTTTTCGGCAATGTCGTGAATTTACTGAAAATCTGAGATCAAATTTTGTATATTATGAAAAAATTAATAATTATATATGACTTTTTACTCAGTAACTTTGAGATTTATGATTTTATGGAAAAATTGACACACTGCCAATAAAAAAGAACGGATGATCCAAGATAAATGAAATAAGAAATAAAATTATAAAGACGGAAATAAGGGCGCAGGCTTAAACGCCTGCCGAATCTGCTGCACTGTGTGATGTTGCTTCCGATGCTTCTTCTTCTTCATCTTCATACCTGAGCCTGAAAGCCTTCTTGAGGAACTCTGGAGAGAACCGGGGTGTCATAAGGCTTACTACAATCAGGACAAGGAAGGACAGTGGAGTTGCGATCATAATCGGGTCTACAAGGGGCCAGGTACCTGTAAGTAAAGTTTCTTTTCCAAAGATTGCCTGGCAGATCCCTAGAGGCACTGCTTCTTTTGCATGGACAAAGACCAGCCAGAAAAGACTGCTTATCGACCCTATAACAAGACTTGCAGTTGCTCCGGCTTTTGTTGTACGTTTCCAGAACAGGGCTCCAATGTAGAGGGGCAGGAAAGCGGATGTGCACAGTCCCATGAACATGGCAGTAGCTCTTGCGATGATACTTACAGGAAGAATGTAAGCCAGAATAACTGCTACCACGATGGTAAAGACAATTCCTATTTTTGTAACATGGACAGTGCTCGAACTTGACTTGCCTTTCATAAGGCCGTTCTGATAAAAGTCGTACCCTATGGCCGTACCCATGGTGTGGAACTGGGCAGCTGCAGTAGACATTGCTGCCGAAAGCAGGCTTAGCATGAAGATTGCCACAAACAGCGAGGGCATTGCGTGGTTCAGATATGCGGGAATTATAAGGTCAGTGTTTCCACCCGGGACAACCTGAAGGGCAATCTTTCCTGTGGTCTTGTAGAAGTATACATTAGAAAGAGCTCCTACAACATATGCGACTCCTGCCATCATAAGAAGGAAGGGACCCCCAACGGCAACTGCTCTTTTCAGGGAACGGTCGTCCTTTACAGTCATGAACCTGACTGCAAGCTGTGGCTGTGCAAGTGCTCCTATCCCTACTCCCATAACAATTGTGGAAACCATTGTCCACCAGATTGGGGAATTGAAAGCTGGCATTGCAGTCCAGCCCCGATGTCCCTGGTCAGCAAGCGCCTGAGGCACAAGGTTTGCCATATTGGTAAGGGCCTGATGAGCTTCTACGACTCCTCCCAGTTTGCTGTAAGTAAATATCAGCAAAAAGGTCATTCCTATCAACATAATAGTGGCTTGCATTGCGTCCACATACATTACTGAGAGAAGGCCACCTTTAATCACATAAAAAGCAATGATAACAGTAAAGACCAGAAGAGCGAAGTTATAGTTTATCCCAAGAGTGGTCTCAAGAAATCGGCCTGCCCCTATAATCACGCTTGCTGCGTAGATCGGCATAAAAACAGCTATAAGAAGCCCGGAAAAGGCTTGGATAAACCTTGACTGGAAGCGTTTTCCTATAAATTCAGGGAAAGTGATGGCTCCAAGGTTTAGCCCCATGCGCCTGGTTCCAGGTCCAAAGACCACGAAGGCAATGAAAATTCCGAAAAAGATATTCATGAAGACAAGCCACAGAAGTCCCATTCCTAAGGAAGCGGCTACTCCTCCGAACCCTATAATTGCAGAAGTGCTGATAAACGCAGCTCCATAGGAGAGGGCCATAATTGCCGGGGGTACGCGTCGGCCTGCAAGCATATACCCATCAGTCTGGGAATTTTTTTTATACCCCAGCCGGGCAACGTAGAAGGTGCACGTAAAGTAGATAACAACAAGGAGGATTAGAGTTGAAGTACTGACTGCCATAAAAATTACTCCAGAATAGTTTCGACTACTGTTTTTTCTCAGGCATTACCAAAAAGGTTTGATTAATGTGAGCTCTTTAGAGTAACTCACCAGTGACATGGCAATTTAATTATAATACGTTAATACGTGGACAACATCTCATCCGTAGTCACTTTCTTAATTGTAATTATTCATAACTAAATTGCTTAGACACTAGTTTACTGATCTTGAGTCACCTGTTTCTGAGTACTGCTTTTTACTGCCTGTTCTTCTTTCTCCTCTCTCCAGTTCAATGCTCCATAAACCATGCATCCGAGTGCACTAAATATACAAGCAAGATATGCAAGCCAAATTTGCGGATCATTTATTCCTAGTACCATCTACAACAACCTTCTTGGAAAATATCCTGATAATAGTTAACGTGATACTTGTTAGCATTGTACATTAAGCTTATTGTTATTTAAATATATTGAGTAAGGTAAAACTCCAGCAGAAAGTAACGAAGTGAATTCTTCAAACCAAATAATCAATTTTATGCATTTCTGCCACAGATCTAACTGGATCGTGAACTTAATTCCAAAATCTGGAGGGATTTTTATACTAAGATTATTAAAAGCCAGCCTTATTGTCTTATTTTTCTTTTTCTGTTGTGTCGTGAAATGATTTCGCAGATTCAAGACTATTTGAAAGTTAATATACGATACAACCAGCAGGCGACTCAAAAAATTAAACTTGAGTTAATTCCACTTCCATTTTGATACTATAGAATGATCATGTAAAATGAACAAAATTCGAAGTTGAAGTAAAATAGTGAGTCATTTGTACACGATATCTCTCGACAATAAAAAATTCAAACAGTGGAATCCTTTAAGAACAGTAAAATCCTTTAAGGATACAACAATTTGTGACGTAAATCATGAAAATCAAAGCGCCCAATCAAGATCTGTGCGTAGTTTATTATGTGGGAACTCCTTAGCTTCCCTTTCGCTCATCGTCTGTTAAAATCACAATATTCTCACGCCCATGCTTGAACTTCTTAATCAGTCCTCTCTTTTCGAGGTCTGAAAGCATGAGGCTGACTTTTACTTCGGAATACTCCAACCTGCTGCGCAGATCCTTTTGCGTAATTCTACCCCTGTGGCCCCTAATCACATCCAGGACCTCCCGGAGATCCTTAGTAAGAGGAGCTTTTCTTAAATCAGCAGGCTCGATTTTGGAATTATCTGCAATTTCTATTTCTGTTTCTCCAGGCTCTATTACCGGCTCTTTTGATGAGACTGCCTCCTGGGCGTTTTCGAACTCCAGCTTCACTCCAGAACCAGGGATTCTAGCGAGGGCATTTGCCAGAATCCCGGATGCATAGAACTTCCCTTCCTGAAACCTGTTTATTTTCATCGTTTTTTGCTTTCTGGATAGTTTATAACTTCCGCCAAGCAGAAAAAGAACCATAAAGGCTACTGGCAGGAAGCTTACAGTAAAAAGGTCAGTTCTGGCTTTTTCGGTGGGATTGACACTATTTACATTATTGACATTACTTATTTTGTCTTCGGCTTTTTCCTTTACCGGATTTTCGGAGACCGGATAAAGCAGGAGGTCGAAGACATAGTTTCCTTCCTCTTCAATCTTCAGAGTTGTTTCTTTTGAATAGACTACAGTGTTGTTCCGGTAATACCTGGCTGTAATAACGTAGTCTCCGGGCCCGAGTTCAAAGGAATACATGCCGTTTTTTGCCAGTACTGATTGAGGAGGATTGGAATTGATACTAATTACAGTATCATTTAGGGGTTCAAGAGTGTCCCATGCATATGTTGCCCCGTGGATTGTTGCAGTGATGTTGCTATCTGCTAAGAAAGGTACTCCTGAAGTAGGAGATATCCCTAAAGCGAGTAGAGCAGCAATACACAGAATGTAGAACCTCAAATTCATCTCTACCAGTTAATTCAGTGTTACCGGTTAATCCGGTGTTGTAAGTCGAGGCTATGGGAATCAGCTGCTAAAAGTTGTGAGCATAAAATTTCTCTAAATTTTTCCGAATATAGAATATATATCCGCTTTTTTGGATAATTTCAATGGCTTGCCCCCAGGCCTAAAATTAATTTTGCTATAATGAGCATGTTTCAAAATTGCTTCTGAAAGTCAAATACAGAATTTTGAAGCTGGCTCACTGAGCACCCTCCCCACGTTTATAGACTATTACGGCTATAAATTACAATTAAGTAAGTATAGATGATAAATAAATATATCGGTTATTATTTATTACAATTTTAAATAATACAAAAAAACGATACAGTGCTCTAATCCTTCTTTGCGAAGCCTTTCTTTTTTATTAAAACGGATAAATTTTTAAAAATTTCCAAACAAAATCGCCAGAAAGCTCAAAACTGTATCGTTAAACAGGAAGACTGGCAGTGTTACCGGACAGGGTCACGAAAACAGGAGTTCTTACACAAAATCCTCTACTCTGATAATTTTGTATTATCTCAGAAACAACCTTTATTCATTCTGGATTTTAAGGTTTTTATCCTTTATTTCAGGCACGTATTTTATTTCAGGCACGTATACCTATATCCATTGTAACCTTCGATGTATCCTTTTTGATACCCTCTACTATAACTGTCTTTGTATTTTTTGTTCTCTCTTTTATCATTTGGTGGAGAAGGTATTTTTGAGAGGGCATCTTTGCTGCCATATTTATTGCAATCTTTTTCACCCTGTTTTCTGCCATCTCCATAGCCTTTTTTATAACCGTCTCTGTATCCATCTTTATTCTTGCTATTGTCAGCTGCGCTTGCTGCTGCAGCCGTTACTGATAATACAAAGCAAAGTACCAGAAAAACGGCACAAATCTTTTTTAATCTATCAAATTTTGTATTTACCATAAATTAACTCCTGACCTGTTTGATTGAAAAAATAATTTATATGTGTGTGAAAAGAATCCTTAAACCCCCAACCTTAATTCAATTTTTAAACTCCCTATACTCCCCCCTGAACTCGATACTTAAATTCACCAGCCTGAACTCTTTTTTAAACTCCCCAACATGAAATTAATTGTTAAGCTAACTTGAATTGCTAAGCTAACTTGAGATCTTCATGCGTATGCAATTTCTACCTGATATCTCACTCTACTTGATCTCTCAGCTCTGGAAGAAATTGCCTAACTGTTTTACCGGTAGATATTAACTGACAATTCTAATATTGGCCGGATTAAATATAAGTATACTTATAATATGCCTGGCTTGAAAACTGTTAAATTAATAAAATAATTATTTTTAAAGCTTTAATTTAATATTAAACTTGGTATACTCCGTAAAATTTATATCAGGATAGTAAAAACCCTTTTTTATGAGATTCAATTAAAATACCGGTTTTTCACAGCTTATACTGGTTAACTGTGGCTTCCAGTTCAAAAAAACTATAATAAAACTCGAAAGACAAAATTTGACTTTCAGACAGGATAACAATAGAATCTCAAGGAAAACAGTCGAAAAAAAGATGTCTGCACAGGAATCCGAAATTACTAAGAAGACATGGACATTGACAGAATTAAATTACAGATCCCTTAATTTGTGATTATTATTTGATCTTCGGATAATGAAAACAATTCTGAAAATTTTATAGTTTTGAGAATAAAGTTGGTTTTGGAATGGCCTCAATATGTTTTTTCCTCTGGAATCTCCTGTGATACCAGAGAATTGAATAAAATACTAAGAGAATTGGAAAAATACTCAGAGAATTGGAAAAAATACTGACTTTCAGCGTTCCTCATCTCTTAGGATAACAACATTTCCACGCCCTCGCTTGAACTTCTCAATCAATTCTCTTCTTTCCAGGTCTGCAAGCATGAGGCTAACTTTTCCTTCGGAGTACTTCAGTTTGCTGCGCAAGTCCTTCTGTGTAATCCTGCCTCCCTGGCCTCGAATTATATCCATGACTTCCTGAAGGTCTGCGGGAAGAGGGAGCTTCTTTTTGAAAGCAGTAGTTTCAGTTTCGGGACTCTCTGTGGGTTTATCAGCAGCTTCTTCAGAGACGGTTTCCTGTTTCTCTTTTTGAGGCTCAGATTCAACCAGTTTTATTTCGTTCTCCTGAGAGTCCACTTTAATTTCTTCACAGTCTTCCTGACCTTTTTCTTCCGGGATTCTAGGTGATAATGCTGTTACTACCGGCTTTATCTGTTCATTCACAGGTTCTTTTATTGATTCTTTTACAGGATCTTGTAGAGATTCCTTTACAGCCTCTGTCACAGGCTCTTCTACAGGATTTACTATTGGTCCTGTTGAAGGTGCAGCTTCGAGGGGCTTTACCTGAGATTCCTGTGCCTGATACTCCTGTTTTAGCTCGGGCTCTAAGCTTTCTTGAGGGACTTCTACCCTTCCATCATGGACTTCTACCGAGATTTCGGGCACCTTAACTGGTTTGATAAAACCTCCCGTAGTATGTCCTTTTTCATCTGCTCCGATGCCTGAGATTTTATGTGCACTTTTTAAAGGCTGATTTTTCTCTGGTTTTTTATCCTTTCTGGATACCTGGTAGCCTGCTGAAAGCAGGATAAAAAGTAAAAGAGCTGCTATCAACAGGTAATTTGCATTTATATTGCCAGTTATGTTTTGGTCAGCCAGATCCATGCTGCTAGAATTACTTTTACTTGTCGTCGGACCTGTGGATGTGTCTGTTAGCGAATTTGTTGTATTAGAAGAGCTTTTTGCAGTCCCGTTCTGGTCTTCGGAATATCCATTTAGTTTGGAGTCGCCCATGAGTTCTTCCGAATAAACTGGGAAGAGCAGGAGATCGAGTAAATATTTTCCTTGGTCTTTAACTGTAATAATCTCACTTGTTGAATATTTAACACTGCTGTTCTCATAGTAATCGGCTGTAATATTATAATCTCCGGGTATCAGATCAAAAGAATACACACCGTATTTCGCTACCATGGACTGTGAGGGAGTAGAATTTACCTCGACCACTGCATTATCTAGAGGCTCGAAGGTATCCCATCTGTATGCCGTCCCGTGAACATTGGCCGTACTATCTGCTAAAGCAGGTCCTGCTAAAGCAAGTACGGTAGCGATACAAATAATATAGAGCCTTAGATTCATTTTCGATAAACCCAGAGTTGTATATTGATTTTCAATTTTTCCAGGCATTTTTAATAGTCTCCTGGAACCTTCACCGCGTCTCCAGAATATCTCTCCTGCATTCGATTTCCGGAGAAGCTCTGTTAGTGTGATATTACTTCATATTCTTCCTTTGCCCGATTACTATACCATTGTCATTCTTATCAGGCCCATATCCGGTATTATTGTACTTTTCGTCAGGCCCATGCTTTTGGGGATTCATTCCTTCTTCAAAGAAAGGTTTCGCCCATTCATCTTCTTTTATTACTCTGCCTGCCTCTTCAACACTATAGGTGCCGTCTCCCTGGAAAGCTACATAACCCTCGCCATCTGCAGTGAGAGTAATGTTTTCATTGTTTAACATTACTGTCTTACGGGAACCGGAGATCTTCACATCGGCAGAATTTATATGGTAAAGGCGCACCGTATCATGCGTGTCGGTATTTTCCTCAAATGTATAATCCCCATTTATATCTATCTCGGAATCCTTAGAAAGGCCCATTATTACCATTTCTCCGTTTTCCAGGTGCATATTCAGGGTAAAATTGCCCATAAGAATAGCTTTTCCTTCTCCTGCCGAAATAAGCCGGGATGTATTGTTGAGTTCTTCACTTCCCATTAAGGAGTTAAGTTCCTCGAAAATATTTCTCAGGACATTATTAGCTTGCATCATACTCTTCTGAGACTGAACCAAATAATCTACTTTTATATTTTCGGATGAACCATTATATTGACTCGAATTCGCGATTGAGCTGTTATTTTCTCCGCCTGAGGTTGCATTTGCAAGGGCTCGATACTGCTTTGCTTCATTTATAAGACGGTTATACTCTTCAAGCAGGGTTTCAAGTCTGCTAACATCTTCTCCTTCTGCTTTGTAGCGCTCAATTCCGGTTTCAAGCTTTAATGAAATCGTTTCTGCTTTTTCGATGTTTCTGTCAAGAAGGGATGTTGCATCTTTTAGCGTATGGATATCAGGATCTGAATTAAACTTATCTGGAGGTAACTCATGGGGGTATGAGCCTGGTATTTCAGATTCCCCATGGTCCAGGAGCCCTACATAAGGGAAAAAAATAGTCCTAGCTAGATCTTCTTGAGCTTTACCATTAAAGCCCTGAGCCTCCTCATCAACACAGCCTGAGATCACGATAATGGCTGCTATTATAAGGAGCAAGGACAAAAATTTGATTTTCATACTGGGCCACGTCCTACGGAATAGAACTCATTGCTGGACTGTATCTTTTAATCGAGTTCGTATATTAATATTTGGTTATTTTTAAAAGTCTTTCTCAGAATAGAATCGTTCCGAAACACTGAAGTCGGGAATTAACTTCAGAACAATTTTGGGGGTTATTACTCCTTAATATTTTATATATTGTCTTACTCGGACTTTATATGAAAATAGGAGTTTCCACATTCTCTTTTGCGGGCAGAAAAACAATTACTTTTTTCGATGCCTCATAAATTTTTATTTCCCTTCCTTTCTGGCTCCATTTTACGTGCCTTACTCTAATCATTCCGGCTTCCAGAAGGGAGTCCAGATTGTATTTGAGAGTATTCAGGCGCACTCCAAGTTCATCGGCAAGGTTTCCTGCCGACATTGATTTCTTATTAAGCAATTTAAGTATTCTGATTGAAGTTTCACTTGAAAGAAGTCTGGCAATTTTTCTGGAATCTTCGGAAAGCTGCAAAATCAGCAATTTTTCCTCCGGGTTATCAGGCATTTTTATCCCTGCTACATTTTTCTCGTATTTAAGTATTTTCGAAATCCTTTTAATTAACTCATTAAATAGATTAGTCAGGAACTATCGAATTGGTATTGCAGGTCTATTACACACATGGTTTCATTACACACATGGTTTCCTCGTAATCTTCTTCGATGCTTTTATAAATGCTTTGATCGTTTTTTGATTACGTCACAAAATTGCATTGTGATAGCGTATCTCTGGGTCTCTGGGTGGATGTTATTTATCGATATGCTCCTGACAAAGATGCTATATCTGGATTTAAAAATAAAAGAATACTTACTTTTTTAGGAGTATTAATGGATTAAATTTACAATTTACACTTTAAATGATACTATTTTGGGATTTAATCCTTTATAACCCTTAAATAGTTTATTTTAAATGCTTATTTTCCTTTAAAGGCCAAAATTGGGTTTTTTCTTACAATATCTGCTTTCGGCAGGTCGACAGTTTATTTATGATCAGTTTTATTGATGGTGATTTTAAAATGATGTTCCCTTATTGTGTGTAGTTATCAGGTTTACATATGATCCGAACAATATATAGTCACATACACATTTAGTGCAACATCACTATATTTAAGATGATTATAATGATGGCTCTTCGTCATTCTCGTGGATAAGATGATTTTCAATTCAAGACCGCACTGGTTTTTATGAGAATATTATGGGGATATCCACACAAAACAACGAAAAGCCTTATTTTTACCTCTTTGGATCTCATGGATTAACTTTTCTCTAAAGCTCACAAATTTCAACTTAAATCCAAAACTGCAGAAAATAACTATATAAATTAACAGATCTTTGTTATTTACGGATGCTGGGGAAAACAAAGCGCTACCTTGAGGTTATGAGGGTTCTTTTAAAATACAACCTTATTCCGGAACTCTATCGGGATCTGCGCAAAAATTATATTTCAAATCCTGAGTGCACCTGTACTTTTGATCTCGAAAACAGGCAGACGGCTGTAAAACTCCGGGAAGCTTTCGAAGAGCTTGGGCCTACTTTTATCAAAATGGGACAAACTATGAGCAAGCGGCCTGATCTTGTTCCGCAGACTTATGTTATAGAAATGGCAAACCTTCAGGACAAAGTTAAACCGATACCTTTTGAAGAAATGGCTGAATCTCTTGACCTTGCCTGCGTTTGCGAATTCGAGCCACCTGAAGAGCGAAACCGAAAAAAAACGGAAGCCGAGCTTAAGGCTTCCAGGGAAAGGAGAGCAAAGGCTTTTATTAATATTTTTGACAGCTTTGATACGGACCCCATTGCCTGCGGATCGATTGCCCAGGTTTATAAAGGAGTTATGGAAGGGAAACCTGTTGCTGTAAAGATTCTTCGCCCGAACCTGATTGACACTATAAACATTGACCTCTCTATCCTGGACGATTTCAGGCCTGTTATGAGAAAGGTTCTCGGCCTGGGGAGTAATTTTGATATCGATGCTTTCTTGCTTGAGATCCGGGAAATGCTTACCCGCGAGGTTGACCTGAGAACCGAAGCCGTCAACATGCGGCGTTTTGAGGACAATTTCAAGAACGTGAAAAACGTGTCTGTGCCCAGAATTTATCCCGACTACTGTTCAGCTAATGTCCTTACAATGGAGTTCATCCAGGGAATCCAGATTAAGGACATAATCAATATGCCTGTGCCCCAGAGCAAGAAATCGGAATATACGCGCACCATTACCAAAAGTTATCTTAAACAGGTTTATATTGATGGCTTTTATCATGCCGACCCTCACGGGGGCAATATGCTGGTCCAGGAAAACGATACCATCGCCTTTATCGATTTCGGGGCTGTAGGAAGTATCGATGACGAACTCAAAAAAAATATGCTGGAGTTTTATTACGCCATCAATAACAGAGATGTGGAAGGAGCGACTCAGGGTTTCCTGAAAATCGGGGGTGCGGATGCGCGGGAGGTGGATATCCGCAGGCTCAGGAAAGATATGGATAGCCTGATTGCAAACCAGAACTACGGGCTTGAAGGCAGACAGAGTGACAATTATGCAAAACTCGGCTTGAAATATGATATTCGGCTGCCCGGTGAATTTTCAACCCTGCAGAGGGCGATCCTGCTCATAGAAGGGGTCTGCCTGGAGCTGGACCCGAGATACAACATTAAAACCATTGCTATTCCTGTGTTGATGGATGCTTATAAAAAGCTTAATGCTTCTAAAGGGGCTGCTCTTCATATCGAATTTTCTACCGAGCCAGTGGACGAAAAAGCTGAATTGAGGGCTGCGATTCGAGAAGTCGCCGATAAAATGGAAGGAATGGGGGATAAGTTTCTTTCCATAAAGCAGAAAGAAACAAGGAAAACTACATTTTCAAAAGAACTCTATCTGGCTGTCCTGCTTATTGCTTCAACTTACATCCTGTTAAATGGAGGTAATTTTTCCTGGGTCGGAATGGCTGGATTTGGAGGTTCGGTTCTGATAGCACTTCTTCTTGTAGTTCGAGATAAATAAGAATCAAAAACTTTCAGCAAACACAGGTTTTAATGGTTAATCACTGACTTTGATAGATAACGACTGAAAATGACTCTGTTCCAAAATCTAGTGATTTTTGCATTTTTGGATTGAAAATCTGAATTAGCAAGAAGAAGCCAGTTATCATCAAAATCAATATTCGACATCTAAAGACTTCAATTCTTAAGTCGTATCACAAGGATTGTGACTAATTACAAAATCTAGTGATTTTGAACTTTACGTTCATCACTAGATTTTGCATGAAAGTACATGAGGACATCTTCCTCAAGTACTCTCTTCTTCCTTTTTTTCCATAATCGCGATTATTCCACTAATAATTTTTATGCGTTCATCAACCGAAAAGATTTCAGTCTCAACAATTTTCCTCTTATGAACTTCTCCTTTTTGATACCCTGTTTCATCTTGATACATCTCATCGTTTGTGATAAGGTGCCAAATTATCGTAACTATTTTTCTTGCCAACGCAATAATTGCCTTAGCATACCCAATAGACTTCATTTTCCGGTTAAAAAACTCTTTTAATCTGCTATTTTTCTTTCTTGCTGCTGCCTGATGAGCTATCTGTGTTAGAATCCACCTTGCTACTTTCGACCTTCTCTTTGTGATTCTCCCTTTGTAGTATTTATCAGCAGATTGATACACATTTGGAACTATTCCAAGCCATGAAGCAAGTTTATCTCCTGAAGGAAAATCTCTTAAATTTCCAATTTCAGAAATTAGAGTTGCTGCACCTATTTCTCCAATACCTGGAATTGACATCAAAATATCCATTTCACGCTTATGCTTTCCATAAGAATAAATGAAGATTTAAATGAAGATTTCTTTTTCCAAAACTTCTATTTCATCGTCAAGGTGCTTTATTAATTTAAGACATATTTGAAGCCTTATTGCTGCACTTTGAGATATTTCTCTATCCAGAGTCTCTCTTATCTGAGAACTTTTTTTACGAACGTTTGGAGAAAGGCTTTCTATAATTTGGTCAACAGTTTTACCTGAAGAGATTCCTGATAAAATTGCTACGCCATTTTTACCAAAAATATCTGCCAGTACATCATGTAAATTAAACATTTCAGATGTAAGAATAGCATGAGCTTCATTTTTTATATCTGTTCTTTTTCTAACAAGTGCTAAACGAAGTCGAATGTATGAACGAAATTCCCTCTGATCTTTTGGGAAAACTCTTGATGGCTGAATCATATTATTAAGTGCAAGTTGTGCAATAATTTCTGAGTCAATTTTATCTGTTTTTTTGTGCGTAAATGCCTTCATATCTCGAGCATTTCCAATTATAACAGGTAGATGCTTTATCAATGAATCATGAATAGGTACCCAAAAGTCACTGGTTGATTCGCATGCAACAACATCACATTCTTCTGATACAACCCAATTTTTAAGAGCTAAAATTCCTTCATCATTCCTATCAAAACGTTGTTGCTGTTTTTCACCCGACTTACTAAGAATAGTAGCAATTAAAAAACGTTTATGGATATCTAAACCACAAGATTTGTTTACAATTCCAATCAACTTAAATCACCCCATTTTTTGGGCAGTGGAATTGCCTAAAAGGCAATTTTGCATCCGTGATCAAAGTCACATTTAAGCCTTCGATGACAATTCACTGATTAGTTTTGGAAAGGTTTTTAAAACCAAATCTAGTACAACCTTCCTGCCCAAGGTAATGATGAAATCAATAGTCAAAAAAGGTAAGGTAAAGGTACTTTCATTTATTTGTGCCTGTTATTCGAAGAATTTCATGTTTGTTTTGGTACTGAGTCCTTTATGTTAATAGGACTTACGCAGTTGAACTGAAGAATCAACAGCATTAGACCGCCAACTGTTTAAAACGTGACTTTAATCCACAGTCTTTGACGTAATTGATTTTGTTCCTCAAGTGCGTAAGTCCTAGTTAAAAAGAAATAAAATTTACATTTAAAGAGCTTGAAGGTTCTATGAAATGGAAACAGCTCTTCATGTTTTCTGCAATTCAACTTTATCCTCACTATTAGTAGACAAACTTAGGTAATTAGTTTAAATTCCTCTTCTTCAGTTTGTAAGTAGTCAATAATTTTTTACTATGAAGATTATAGTACAGCTATCGTTATCACTTTTTTGTACGCCCGTTTCAAAAATAACTTATTTATTTATATCTTATTTTTGATCAAAATAACCTCTACTATTCCTTAACAACCTTAATTCATAAAGTATTAAATATCATCAAGGGATACAAATTTATCTTTTTCTTCAAGTCTTTTGTACTGTTTTTCCATAAATGTTTCATAACTAACTTCGTCCATCAAACGATTGAGAATATCGCTATAAGTTTCCCCTTTTTTTCCGTATAGTTTTAATCTATCCCTCACTTCTTTAGTTACCGGAATTGTCGTCACATCACTCATAATTCTCTATTCAGTTATTAAAACTATAAGGATTTATAAGTTATGATTAAAAACTTATAACTTATCTGTAATTCAAAAGGATTGATTTGAAATTCGAATCTATCATTGACAGCAAAGTATCACATGAGTTAAAACACTTGCATGCAGGCAAAAAATAATAAAAAATTCTTAAAACCCGCAATGGAAAAACTTGAGGGTAAACTCAACTCTAAATATTTTTCGAATATTCGATAATAATGCTATTATACCCCGCAGGCAAAATAAACACTCTATGAAACTCGCCGTCCTTGTTGATAATAACACCCTTATTGACAGGTATTTCTTTGCCGAGCCCGGTTTGTCTTTTCTGCTGGAGGATTCAGGCATACGATTTCTTTTTGATACCAGTGTTCTGATATCTTCCATATAAATGTCCGGAAATGGGGTTTTCACTTCTGGATCTTGATTACCTGGTCCTCTCCCATCCCAAAGGCTTCAATGTGAAACTTCAGTCCGGAGAAGAACTCTGGTCTGGCTGTTCCGGAGTCGGGCTTGAAAGATGGGCTGCGGTCTTCCTTGCGCAGAAAGGGCTTGACCCTGCAAATTGGCCTGAGGAGTTCAGAAAGAGAGTAGGCGAAATGCCAAATGGCATCCGTTTCCTTTAAACTTTTCTTTAATTTTTCCCAAATTTTTCTTCAAACTTTTCTTCAAATTTTTTTCCTTATAGTTTTCTTCAAACTTTTTTCCTTACAGTTTTCTTCAAACTTTTTTCCCTAATTTTTCTTCAAACTTTCTTCCCTAAACTTTCTTCAAAATTTTCTTAAACTTTTTCTTCAAACTTTTTTATTTTCTCTTTTTAGCAGATAGGCAGAAAGTGTTTCTAACCGATTTGTTTATATACTGATATGATATGTATAGTGAGCCATTAACTAGTTAGATGCCGCTAATTTCTGAGATCTTCTGGCGATTTTCCGGATCATATTTTTTGATTATCAGGAGCCTGTAGTTGCCGGAATATAGGGGACGGGTCCAGGTTCGGAAGCCTATTGAAGCTCGGAAGTTTCATCTTGAAAGGGAAACGCTAGTGCAAAAAGCACCACAAACTGCGCCTGGCAGCGCAAAGTCTGTGCAAAAGCGCTGAAGGTCATTCATGCTCATTGATTAAGGAAAAAGCTCACCCGAGCATCCGGAATAAGAAACTGAAAGGCTTGAGGGCCGCAGGATAAACCAGCAGCATAGAAAATTCAACTAAGTACTAGAAATAATACAAAATCATAAAAGGAATATTACTTCGGAGGAATCACTTGGCAAGAAAGAAAGTACAGAGAAAGCTTGACGGATGGAAATCCAAGGAATGGTATAATATTGAAGCTCCTGCTTACTTAAACAGAGCTATTGTCGGTAACACTATGGCAGGAGACCCTTCTCTGCTCGTAGGGCGCAATATTGAAACCACTGTTGGGGAACTTACCAACGATATGACCAAGAATAACACTAAGGTCATCCTCAGGATCAACAATGTCGTAGGAGACGTTGCAACTACTGACCTCATGGGCCACGAACTTACAACCGACTATATCCGCTCAATCGTGAAGAGACAGACCTCCAGGATTGACGCAAATATCGATGTTAAAACCAAAGACGGCTATGTCATCCGTGTAAAGCCTACCTGCTTCACCATCAAAAGAGCACGTTCAAGCCAGATCAAAGCCATCAGAGAAATGATGGTCGAAATCGTCAAAAAGCGTGCATCAGAAGCCGATTTCGAGACCTTTATGCAGGAAGCAATCCTTGGCAGGCTCTCAGCAGCCATTTACAGGCAGGCCAAGTTCATCTACCCGCTCCGCAGGGTCGAAATCCGCAAAACCCAGGTTGAAGCAGCACCTGCACCTGCTACATCCGCTGCACCCGAACCTGCAGCAGCGTAATTTCGTTCTGGTTCAATACCAAGAAGCAGGGGAAAATCCGAAAGGATTTTCTTATCTATTTTCTTATCTATTTTCTTATCTATTTTCTTATCTATTTTCTTATCTATTTTCTTATCTATTTTCTTAGTTTCTTTAGTATACGAGTTTCTCTCTCTTACTGTTTTACTTACTCTTTTTCAGGCCCGCAGCCGATACTTTTGAAGTTTTTTCTGTTATTGGGCTTGATGGCAAGCTTGTTGACAGGCTTGCTGCTGAACTTGTCTCTAAACTCGCTGACGGTTTTGCTGCTGAACTTGCTGCAGGACGGCGTACAGAAGCCTTTTCCCTGATCCTTGTTTCGGCTCCTTTACCTGGTTTTTTCCAGTATTTTCTGCCTTCCGGACAGCGCCGGTTTACACAGAACTCTTTCTCAGGGCTGTCGTCTTCTTCTTTCAACCTGAACAGCTTCCAACCGCAGGTTTCACAGGTTCTGTCAAGCAGGGTCAGTTTTCCGGTTTTTGGGACTGAATGAGTATATCCGCAGCGTTTCGTGCAGCCCAGGAATCGGGTGTCTTTAAAGGTGATCAGGAACATATTTCCGTCACATTCAGGGCAGGAGCCGACCGTTTCTGGGGGATAGCATTCTTTTTCAAGGTCGCAGGTAAAGCAGGGGCCTATACCCACAGCCCAGTTATACTTATTTCCTACTTTCAGGACAGCTACTCCTTCCTTTTTACATTCCTTGCTCCTGAGTACGGTCAAAGCCCCGGCTTTTGGCAGAGGATAAGAATTTCTGCAATCGGGATAACCTGTGCAGCCCACAAAGCGGCCTGAGTCAGTCTGCACAATCCTGAGTACGTGCCCGCAAACTTTACAAGTTCCGATGTAGTTTTTCTTGTCTTCAAGTGCAGCTTCATCCTTAATCGTGCCTGCTATGCTTGAAGTTAGCTCCTTTTTATTTGCCTCAAGCTGGGCGTACATCTCCTTGATCAGGGCTGTGCCTTCGTCAAGGGCAGTTTCAAACTCTTTTTTTCCGTCTTCTACTTCCTGAATAAGAGCCTCGATCTTTGCCCTTATTTCCGGCTTTACTAGAATCGGAACGGTCAGAGAGAGGCCATCCATAAGGGTAAAGCCTGTATCCAGAATAGAGATGGTTTTTCCCTTTGTCTCAAGATACCCTCGCTTCTTGTTTGTTTCAATATGAGTGGGAGCTGTGGCCTTTGTCCCTATTCCGTTTTTGTCCATAAGGGTCAAAAGTTCGGCTTCGGTCAGTTTCTTTGGCGGGCTGGTTTTGGACTTTGTATTGCTGAGCTTTTTTATGCCCACTTTCTGGCCTTCTTCTACAAACGGGAGAAGTTTATCCTTTTTATTTTCGAAAGGATAGGCTTCGAGCCATCCCGAATCCTTGAGCACGGTTCCTGATGAGTCAAAAGGTTCCTCATGTACGAGCAAATGGAGATGCGTTTTTTCGAAAACGGCTGCAGGCATAAGGTTTGCCAGAAAATGCCTTGCTATAAGGTCATAGACTTCAGGTGCCTGAGGGATATTTACTGCAGAGCTAACCTCTCCTCTTGAAGCCGCTCTTATCGGGTGGATAGGAGGATGATCGTGTGCATCTTTTTCCCCGTTTTTCGGGACAATTGGGGCTATAAGGATAGACTCTGCAAAAGGCCTGTATTCCTTCTGGCGTGCAAAATCAAAGACAAGGGACTTGAAATCAAAGTCGTCTGCGTATTTGTTTGTCTCGGTCCTGGGGTAACTGGTAAACCCTGCAAGGTAAAGCTGTTCTGCAACCTCAAGGGCAAGCTCCGGGCTTATTCCGAGGAACTTGGAGGCCCTTTTAAGGAATTCTGTAGTATTTAAGGGATTAGGAGGGCTGGTTTTTGTTTCTTTTACGGTCTTTTTTGCAACTAACCCTTCTTTTGCCCCTTTCAGCCGTTTGAAGATTTCAACAGCTTTTTCTTTGTCATGAATATTTCCTGCTCTGTGAGTGCCTTCAAAGTCTCCTCCTTTTTTTTCTCCTTCTTTTCCTCCTTCTTTTTCTCTTTCTTTTCCACTTTCTGCCGAGAAAATCGCTGTTATCTTCCAGAAGTCCTTTGCCTGAAAAGCCCGGATTATCTTTTCCCTTTCGTATACAAACCCGCAGGTAGGCGTCTGGCAGGGACCGATAGAAAGTATGTCCTTTGTTCTTGCTCTTTCCCTGACCGAAAGCGTGACAAAGCGGGTGAAAGCTGCTCCCATTTTAAGGTCCAGAATCTGTCTGGCTTCTGCAGCCATTGCCATGTTGTAGTCCGGGTCTATCAGGCTTTCAAAAGCTTTTTTTACCTCCTTTGGGGAGAGAGACGAAAAACGTGCCCTTTCAACCGGCACATTTGTTACTTCTTCTGCAAGTGTCTTGGCTTCAAATCCTATGTTTTCTCCTTCCCTGTCATAGTCGCAGGCAAGGACGATCTTATTTGCTCTTTTTGCCAGATTTTTTACTGCAGCAGCATACTCAGCTCGCGTTACAAGTTTTTGCGGGTCGACTCCAAGAAGCACACCCGGATTGACTTCATTCCATTTGTTATATTGCTCCGGAAAGTCATAATTCATAATATGCCCGGAAAGTCCCATTACCAGCCACTCTTCACCTTTCCACTTAAATTCATATGCTGGCAGCCCTTCAACTGTTATCCTCTCAACTTCCCCCTCGCCCAGAATGCTGGCAATCTGGGATGCTGCCTTATTCTTTTCTGCAAATGCGACAACTGTCATATAAAATACCCTGATTCCGTTCTTGAGATTATATTGGGATCTAAAATAGTATTAATAAGAAATGTGTGTACGGAAACGCATAATGAAGCTAATTGAAACACATAATGAAGTGAATTAGGAAATGCACCTGAAAGATTTCTCTTCTTTTTTCTCGTTTATTTTATGTGCATCGGCTTAATCTTACTGGTAAGTTCAGTTATTTTACTGGTTAGATTCAATTATTTTACTGGTTAGATTCAATTATTTTACTGGTTAGACTCAATTATTTTACTGGTTAGATTCAATTATTTTACTGGTTAGATTCAATTATTTTACTGGTTAGATTCAATTATTTTACTGGTCAGGTTCAATTATACCGGTAAGCTGTAAAAACCTTTACTTTAAAAACAGTTTCCGTGGTTTTCTTTCTGCGCATGCTCTGAATAATATACACACATTATTTATATATTTGACTGATTATACATATTATATGACTTACCAGACATGAAAAGATATATATGAGTTGTCTGTTCTAGTCTGCAAGATATAAGTACCGGATTTATCTTTATCCTTATTATTCTGGTCAACCTTATAATATGCTTATGAAATGTCGGTTAGTTGCAGTCAATGATATTGCTGTTATTTGACATGTTTTCATCGAGATCTGTTAATTAATATAATATTATAATTTTTCATTAACCTGCAGTCTGGAGTAACAATGACACTGATGGAAGATGCGAAGAAGGGAATCATCACACCCTCTATAGAAGCCGTGGCAAAAGCTGAAGGAATTGACCCTGAGACTGTCCGCTCCTGCGTGGCAAAAGGGCTAATCACTATCCCTGTAAATAACAGGCGAGAGACCCTTCCTATAGGTATTGGCAAGTATATGAGCACAAAGATCAATGCCAATATCGGGACATCGAGAGACTATATAGACATTGATGCCGAAATCGAAAAAGCAAAGGCCGCAGAAACTTTCGGCGCTCATGCCGTAATGGACCTTTCTACAGGCGGAAATCTGGACGAAATTCGCACTCAAATCCTGAAATCTGTTAACATTCCAGTCGGAACGGTCCCAATCTACCAGGCTGCAGCTTCCAGGAAAGTTGTTGTGGAAATGACTTCGGATGATATGTTCAATGCCGTCCGGAAACATGCCGAACAGGGAGTTGACTTTGTTACCGTTCATGCCGGGGTTAACTTAAACTCACTTGAACGGCTGCGCCAGAGCGACAGGATCATGAATGTCGTGAGCCGTGGAGGCTCTTTTACCCTTGCCTGGATGCTGCATAACGGAGAAGACAACCCCTTCTATGCCGAATTTGATTATCTCCTTGAAATCGCAAAAGAATATGATATGACCCTGAGCCTTGGAGACGGCATGCGTCCCGGCTGTATTGCCGATGCCTCTGACCGCCCGAAGTTTATGGAATTTATCACGCTCGGTGAACTCGTAAAGCGGGCAAGAGCTGTCGATGTCCAGACCTTTGTAGAAGGTCCGGGCCATGTGCCTTTGAACGAAATCGAACTCAGCGTTAGGGGCATGAAAGAGCTCTGTAATGGTGCTCCTCTCTATCTTCTGGGCCCGCTTGTGACTGATATTGCTCCCGGCTTTGATCACATTACAGGCGCTATCGGAGGAGCAGTTGCAGGGATGCACGGCACAGATTTCCTCTGCATGGTAACTCCTTCGGAACACCTTGCCCTTCCAGCCCTTGAGGATATAAAAGAGGGCCTCCTCGTAACAAAGGTTGCAGCCCACACTATTGACCTTATAAAAGAAGGCCCGAGAGAACGCGCCTGGGAAAAAGATCTGGCAATGGCATATGCCCGCAGGGACCTTGACTGGGAAAAACAGTTCGAACTGGCAATCGATGGCAACAGGGCCCGCAAAATCCGGGATGCCAGAAAAACTGAAAGCGATACCTGCTCGATGTGTGGGAATCTCTGTGCCTTGAAAATTGTAAAGGAGGCTTTTGAGAAAAAGAAAATGGAAGAATGAATTTTTTCCATTTTCCAATTCTTTTCTCATTTAACTCTTTTTTTGTATCTTCTTCAAATTGAGTGGAGATCTCTCACTTTCAATTTTCACTTAATGAACTTTTTTTTCTAATGAGTTGATTTACTGATGAGTTTAGCGATTGTTTGAAAAACCAAAATTAGGACAATCTTACTACTCAGGGTAATGACGAAATCGATAGTCAAAAAGGGTAAGGTGAAAAGTACTTTCATTTCTTTGTGCCTGTGATTCGAAGATGATTAGAAGAATTTCATGTGCGTTTTGGTAGAAAACAACTGATCAAACTTAATGGATAAATGGAGAATTTTAGAATTTTAAAGACATCCTATTTCTTTTATCAGCGGAGTGGGAATTCCCTCTATATAATGCGTAGACCAGAATATTTGAATTTGTTGACTGTTCCTACTATTCCAAAAGAGTCAACTATTCCTGCGAGTTATACATAATACATCAAATGACTGTTAATATTAAGTAATACTATTCTAAAAGGAAATCATAAATTAAACATATAGTTTGATAGTTTAATAGTTTAATAATCTGGTTAAAACCTTTACAGTTTATATAATTTGTTTTGATAGTAATTAATGGAGTTCAAATTTACTCTACAGGACCCATTTTAACTATATATACCCGGGTGGTATAGGTGGCAAATTTTTCATGATGAAACAATCAGTTTATAAAATATTGGTTATTGTCATTATTATTATTTTTCTGATTATCGTAGTACCCTCAGTACTGTTTACACCTGCACACGTTAAGTCGAATATGTCAATTGATAATGAAACACCTGTTAAAGAACAACAGATAGCTGGTTTATTTATTGAATTTGAAAATGGAACTACTGAGCAGGAAGTTAAAACTATTCTTGAAAATTCCAATATACCTGTAAACTATAGTATAGATTACAATACTGACATTAGTGCAGGAAGGAACTATGCAAAAGTAGAAAAAGACAAAAAAACGGCTGTAGTAGATGAATTTAAGAAAGGAGAAAAAATTCCTGAACCTGATTTTCCTCCTGATATCAAAAAAGGGGATTATTACATAGTTGTATCCTCAATAGGTTTTGAAGACGAAAATTTTCTTAATGTGATGAAAAGAAATAATCTTCAGGTGAAAATGACAACTATATGTTATGTTTCTTTTGGAAATGAACCAAATAATTGGATTCCAGAGAGTGAAGCAATCAGGATAAGAAATGAGCTTGAAGCAAATGAAAAAGTCTTTATTGTAAATTTTGACGGTGTTGCATATTAAGAGAAGTAATGATTTGACTTCTAGAAAAACTAAAGCGCTGGACTAAGGATGACCTCTTTCTTTCCTGTAGTAACGCTGTAGATTAGAATAGACAATTAATAACTATAAAGCTGCTACTGAAATTAATAACTATAGACCTTTCATGAGTGGGACTCCGACACATGCTAGAGTTTGTCGAGGATACAAACAAGTTGACTCAGCACAATATTTGCGTATCTGCGATCCGTCTCCTACGTCGTTAGGTATGGCTTACTGGGAAGCACTTGGTTCTGAAAGTGATCGTATATATATGGGGAGTTAAAAACTCTCATCTTTTTTGGGATGAAGTATATGAGCAAAATAAATAATAAAATTGCTGCTTTTATCTTTTTTCTGACTTTAGCAATATTATTTGGATTGGCTATAAAAACTTCAATTGACATGATAAAAGAAACTCAAACCCCTAAAATATCTGGTTTTCTGATCCAGTTTGAAAATGGAACAACTGAGCAAGAAGTTGAAACCATTCTCGGAAATTACAATATGACATTGAACTATAGCATAGATTGCAATGCAGATAATGGAGGTTACAAATACTACATAAAGGTGAACAAAGATGAAGTGCAGGAGATAGAAGAGAATGGATTAAGGAAAGAAGAAAATTGGACTGATTCTGGTTTTCTAGTCATTACGAAAGGAGATTATATTATATATCCAGTAACAGAGCAAGCCATCCATGATAAAAATTTTCTTGCACTAATGGAAACAAATAATCTTCAGGTGAAAACGTTCGTTTGGTGTTTAGTTAGTTATAGAGGTAATTCTAGGGATGATATTCTGGGAACAAATTGTATTACTCAGAAAGATGCAGTTAGAATTAAAAATGAACTCGAAATGAGTGAAAAAGTTTGGATCGTGATGCCTGAATATATAGAATGGTGATAGTAAGGGGAAAATTACTGGATTCCATAAGCATAGTCTTTCCCAAAATTTCTATATTTTGCCCTTGGGTTACCAGATTTCACCCAAATTCCCTCCAAAATTCCCTGGAAAATGAATTATGTTTATGCTCAACAGAGTACGAGCTCATCCCAAAACTTGAAATTCGCTTCTTGAGCCTCGGATTTTGAATAAGCAATCAAGTTTCTGATCATGAAAACAATTTTGAAAATTCCCAACGATTAAGAATAAAGTGACTTTTGGGATAGGCTCTACAAATATATGGTGTACTTCCTGCCGTAACACCGTAGATTATGGGATAGATAATTAATAATTTTAAGAAAAGAAATTAGGTGGAAACATGGAAGAAGTCAATAAAAAACTTCGCCATTTAGGAATAGCCCTTCTGATTTTAGCAGGATTTTTTATAATCTTACCATATCTTTTCATGGGTCCCCCTACATCTTTTTTTTCTGTTGAGAATGGAGACGAAACCAATCACACATTACTTATCAAAATAGTTGATTCAAATAGCAAACCAATATTTGAAGAGAATTATAAACTGTCTCCTCACGAAAAAGCAAAAGAATCTAAAAGTTTATGGTTATTACTCAAGATGTCTTTTCCATTAAGTAAAAATAATTATACGATAAAGGCAACTTTGGAAAATAATATAAGCACAGAGGAAAGCGTATCTTTGAATCCCTGGACTAGCTTGCATATCTCAGTAATAAACGAGTCTATTTTTATTGACAGTCTCCAAGTTTAACCGAAATACAAAAGTATTGGCTTTGTAGAAATCCTTAATTTGAGCCCAAAACAAGTTTAGAATATTTTATTTATGTTGCACGTTGACAGTTTAATTGTTATTTCATTGTCGCTTGAAGAGGGTTGTATGAAATCAAAGACAATAGCTCTAATGATTATTTCTTTTGGAATCCTTGCACTATTGCTGGTTTTCTTTTTAGTGATTTATCAGCCTGGTGCAGGTATGTATGTTCGCGCAGATAAACTTCAGAACCCACCAGAGAAATATGTGGAATTCAGTTTAGTAGATATCGAAAAATATCCCTATGTCGAAGAAGCAGTAAAAAATCCAGGAAAAGAAATTAAGCTCCCTTTCGATAACGACGACGGAAATATGACAGAGTTTGCTAATATTATGTATAATAACGAGACTGAATATATAAAAATTAATAATGAGTATTATGATATGCATTATGAATCCGCTGACTAATCAGTAAATACAAAATATAAGATTTTGATGTTTTTCTTAAATTAATGGGGGCTATAACTTTATAGCACAGAAACTGGATAATTTGGTGTTTAACAGTTAAAGCACTTGGTATTGACTACATTGGAAAAATAATATAGATATAGAGACAAGCATATCTTTGAATTCTTAGACTAGTTTGTATATTTCAATAATATATTCGTCTATTTTCACTGACGCGCTTTGAATCTATTATGTTTTTGTTAACCCTGCCCCCTTTTTATAATACCCAAAAAGCCTCTCTCCTCACTCAATAGCCTTTGGATCAGAGCTGAACAAACCTGTAGTTATGTCATATTCAATGCCGCTTTTTTTGTACAGGCTTAAGGCCAGGCATTTATCCGTAACAATTAGCCCCATTTTAATATTTTCATTCGTAAATTTTAACTGAAAATTTTTATAGCTTTTCAGTACCTCAAGTTTTTCCGCATAAGGCAACTGTTTTAATTCTTCTGCAACATTAAGAGGAACTATAAGCTCAACAGGAATTCCTTCCTTAACTCTTTCATAGATGGAATCAGTGTATCCTTCAGTTATTACGGATGATATGCCGTATACATGATCTGCATTTTTAATCATTTTTAACTGATTGCAGTAGACACTAAGAATCTTTGTTCTTTTGTCATGGAGAATTTTAGAATTGTAAAGACATCCAATTTCTTTTAGCAATAGAGTGGGAATTCTCTCTATATAATGCGTAGACCAGAAATATTTGAATTTATTAACTGTCCCAACTGTTGCAAAAGAGTCAGCCACTCCAGAAGCAACAATCTTTCCTACAGGAGTTAGGCAATACTCACGTTCTTTTGTTTCTATCAGATAATCTTCTTCCAGTTTTCTTAGCTTTGGAATTATTGCCTGGGATGTACTTCCGGTAATTTCACGCAGTTGGGAAAGTTTTCTGCTGCTTTCGTTCAATGATAGAAGTATCTCGGTTAGAAGTCTTGACCTGTATATGGCCTGTAGATTCTCTTCCATTTCATTATAAATTTCAAAGCTATTCATTTCCGCCGCCGAATCTACAGATTTTTTCTTCTTTCTTATTGAATTCTTCTAATACAATATATGTTTTTATTTCCTGTTGGGGCACGTATGTTGGTATTTATTTTGCTAATTTCTTGCTTAGTGAAGAGACAAGCATTGAGATTTTTTGTTAAAAGTTAGGTCAAAATTACTCTGTCAGTTTAAACCCTGAAACTTCTGAATTTTCGATAAAAAAAGTGTCGGTTTAATGAATGTTAATTAGACTGATTAAAATTCGTCGACGTAATAAATGTATAAAAGAAGATTAAAACTGCTTTTGAATGTGAAGCTCAAACAAACGTTCCAGAGTAGATTTGAACTCCACATGCCCTGAGGCAAGGAAATGATAGCCTTGAGAGTACTTAAAGATTGTTTGATCCTGCCTCATGGAAAACTAAACCAAGAGGTAACTGGATGACAAGGAAATTTGAAATAGGAACACTATTTTTGACAATGCTGCTGCTTGGTATGGTATTAGTACCAGCTGCTAACGCACAGGAAGAAAACAAGTATAGCGTGACTGCCTTTGATCGTATATATGTGAGGAGCTGAAACTCCTCATTTTTTAGGTGGTTGGCGTGAGTAAATTCAATAAGAATATTGTTGTTTTTATTTTTCTTCTAATTCTCTTAGTGCTTGCTGTATTATTCATAAAAACACCCGTTGATACAAAAGATCCAGTTGATACAAGAACGCCGGTGGATAACGAAACGCCAGTTAACGAAAAAACACCTGTCCAAGAACAACAGATAACTGGTTTATTTATTGAATTTGAAAATGGAACTACTGATCAGGAAGTTAAAACTATTCTTGAAAATTCCAATATACCTGTAAACTATAGTATAGATTACAATACTGACATTAGCGCAGGAAGGAACTATGCAAAAGTAGAAAAAGACAAAAAAACGGCTGTAGTAGATGAATTTAATAAAGGAGAAAAAATTCCTGAACCCGGGTTTCCTCCTGATATCAAAAAAGGAGATTATTACATAATTGTATCCGAACAAGGTTTTGAAAACGAAAATTTTCTTAATGTGATGAAAAGAAATAATCTTCAGGTGAAAATGACAACTATATGTTATGTTTCTTTTGGAAATGAACCAAAAAATTGGATTCCAGAGAGTGACGCAATCAGGATAAGAAATGAGCTTGAAGCAAATGAAAAAGTCTTTATTGTAAATTTTGACGGTGTTGTAGAGTAAAAAGAGAAATAATGATTTGACTTCTAGAATGAAAACTAAAGCTCTGGACTAAGGAGAAACTCTTTCTGTGAGCTGTTACAGATTATAAACGGAGCTAAACATGGGGAATAAGGACTTCCTTTTAATTTTTTGACTATATAAATTATTTGATTTTAGAGGGGGCCTAAATATTAAAAGTCGCCAAAAAATATTCATCTTTTTAGGAATTCTAATACTGATTTTGCTGAATTATTTCGTCGTTTTCCCATATTTGTTAGTTGGCTCTCCTGACCCTTTATTTTATATATATAATAATGATCTCCAGAATCATGAGGTAACAGTTGAAGTATTTGATTCGTATAATGAATCTATATTCAAAGGAACTTATGAACTATCTCCTGACGAGCAAATCGCACAGCCGAAATCATTCTGGCTATTGCTGAGATGGTCAATGCCATGGTCTAAAGGAAAATATACATATTTTGCAGAGGGAGAATATGAGTTTAAAGTTATTTTAGATGGCGAAACTACGGACACCTGCAGAACACTGCCACATGCCTGGAGTTCTGTAGTGATAGATATAGATAAAAAGAATAATTCTGACTCTCCAATGCGTATAAGAGTAGTAACCGTGTAACCTATTGAACCCGCAGGAAACTAACTATTATGTTGATAATTTTGGGATTTTTCGGTCAAGCCTTTTTTTAAAAGGGTTGCTTTTCAGCGAAACGAGATAAAAGCTTTAAATCGTATTAAAAATAGTTAAAAAGTTGAGAGGTTACCGCAAAAAGAAACGGCAACCGCAACCTTTTACAGCCTTTTCAACTGCTGGCTATATACCTTTCCAATTCTCTGTATCGTATCGGCTTCTTCGGGGTCTTTATCATCCCGGATGCGGATAAAGCGAGGGAAACGCAGCGCAAAACCGGAATCATAATTGGGGCTTTTCTGGATTTCCTCAAAGGCGATTTCCAGGACTACTTTTGGCCGGATTGCAAATACCCCACCTGCCTCTCCACCTTCCATAAGCCCGGCAAGTATCTCTGTGAGCTCCTTTAGCTGGTCATCGGTCAGGCCCGTGCCTACTTTCCCGATCTGAAGATAATGCAGATTTTCTGGGTCATAACAGGCAAGTGTGTAAGAGCCTATGAGATTTGCGCGCCTTCCAAAGCCCCATTCGGCGCCTACGATTACAAGGTCAAGAGTTTCCATAAGAGGCTTTTTCTTAAGCCAGTTTTTGCCGCGTTTACCAGGGGAATAAATCGAATTCGGGTTTTTGACCATAACTCCCTCATGTCCGGCTTCTAAGGCTTCCTTATAGATTTTCTCTATAAGCTCAAGGTCTCCTGTTATTACCTGTTTGTCCACGCAGATGGATTTTGAATCCTCAACCGAGCTTTCCACGCAGGACTCAAGCGCTTTTCGCCGCTCAATAAGAGGCAGGTCTATCAGCGTTTTTCCGTTTAAGTACATTATGTCAAAAAGGTTGAGCTGAATAGGGATGCCAAGGGCTTTTTCTTCCACATCGTACTTGCGCCGGAAGCGTTTAAGGATCTCCTGAAATGCCCTGGGCTTACCATTCTCGTCCACTGCGACGGCTTCTCCGTCAAGGATGGCAGATTCGGCTTTTACATGCTTGCGCACGATATCCACAAGGTCAGGGAGAGAATTTGTAACATTTTCAAGCTTTCGTGAGAAAAGCGTAACTGAATTTCCATCCTTATGGACCTGGATTCTTGCCCCATCGAATTTCCATTCAATCGCAGCCTCCTTCATTTCTTTGATATCGTCAATTATGTCAGGGCTGATCTGCGAGAGCATCATCTTAATCGGGCGATTGATTTCAATTCCCAGGTGTTCAAGGGATTCCACCCCGCCTTCCTTGGCAGTTGCAGCAACTATCCCCAGGTCGTTCGTAACCATAAAGGCGTGCTCAACAACACCCGCAGGCACGGAAAAAGCTTTTGCAATTGCATCTCTTACAACGCCTTCTCCGACGCCTATGCGGAGTTCCTCAAGCGCAAGCCTGGAAATATACTTTGCTTCCCTTGGGGTCGAGGAATTGAAGAGAAACTGAAGGTTCTTTATCTTAATGTCCTGTGAGCCTTTTCCTGAGGCTTCAGAGGCAATTTTAAAACGGTTATAAACTTCGGTTATTGAGAGCTCGGGCTGTTCTTCGAAGAAAGAGGAAAAAGTAACCTGATTTTTCCTTTTCTCCTTGAGGATAAGAAGGGCTGTGTCCCCTATATCCCCGGTAGTCCGAATAAGAGATTCTATACTTTTTACTGGCATTCCGGAAGCTTTGGATAAGGAAACATACAGCAGGCTCGTGCCAATTCCCAATTGTTCTCCACTCCAGGCAGGAAAAACCTCACTCATAATAAAATGAGTTGCAATGGGCAACTCTTCAACATCAACCATTTTAAGAAGGTCAGCAACCCTACTTGTAGTATCAATTGTACTCGAGATTTTTTCAATCGCCTGGCAGGTTTCTGCAAATTCCCTGAAACTTGTCATGATCAACGCAGCTTTTTAATTTTATTTTTTCCGAATTCGGGACAAAACCTGAATTCTTAACCTGAATTCTTAACCTGAATTTTTAGCCTGAATTCTTAGCCTGAATTCTTAGCCTGAATTTTAACCTATCAATTTCCATAAATTGCGATCAGATCGCTGAGAATCGCACTTGCAGTTTCAATTGGGCCTGCGCCCTTACCAGTAACCGTAATTTCTCCTGCAAGTTCAGTTTCTACCGACGCCACATTCAGCGTCCCTCCTACTGCAAGGGGATGGTTGATAGGTACGAGTCTGGGGGCTACATGAATTCTTTCCCTGCTTACTTCCCCTATAAGCTTGATCACATGCCCTCTTTCATAAGCCATCTCAAGGGCTTCAGGTGTAACTTTCGTGATTCCCGTAACCTCAACGTCGCTATAGATAGCATCAAGTCCGAAAATTGCGTTGGCAAGAATGACAAGTTTGCAGGCCGTATCAATTCCTTCCACATCGTATGTAGGGTCGGTTTCAGCAATACCGAGCTGCATGGATTCGGCAAGAATGTCATTGTAGCTTGCCCTTTCCTCCAGCATTCTTGTCAGGATATAATTACAGGTCCCATTTAGA
This sequence comes from Methanosarcina sp. Kolksee, assembly GCF_000969945.1. NCBI lineage: Archaea > Methanobacteriati > Methanobacteriota > Methanomicrobia > Methanosarcinales > Methanosarcinaceae > Methanosarcina > Methanosarcina sp. Kolksee. The sequence goes on along the minus strand of NZ_CP009524.1, from coordinate 3,214,265 downwards.
ATTCCTTTGATACTTTTAACCTTATTGCCTGCAAGTACCTCGTTTGACAGGTTGATAATAGGCATTGACCCACCAACGGTAGCTTCGAACCTGAAATGAGAGCCTGATGCCTTTGCGGCTTCCATGAGTGCTCTGTACTTAAGGGTAAGAGGCCCTTTATTGGAAGTAATAACATCTTTTCCGGTCTTGAAGGCCGCAAACATATTCTGCAAACCTGCCCCGCCAGTTAGTATATTCGTCGGGGTAGTTTCGATTACAAGATCATGAGCTACGGATTGGATAACCTCGACTCCAGAGATATTCTTAAGAGCTACCGTTCCGTCTGTCCTCTTCCTGGCAAGGCAGTCGGCAAGATCTACACCCTCAGGATTAACAGTTGCGCCCTTTGAGTCTACAACAGCAACTACTTTCACTTCCAGCCCGATACTTTCCAGATACTCTTTTTTCATAAGGAGTACTTCAGCCACGCCCTGTCCGATTGCACCGAACCCGAGAATGGAACAGCACACTGTTTTCATGTTTTCAAATCTCCTAAAACTATTTTTCAGGCCTGGATATCAATTGGAAGAACCATAAGCAGGTCTTTTTTTGCCGAGACTTCTTTGAGAATGGCGAGTGCCTTATGCAAGTCCTCTTTACCGACAGCATCGATTCTCATGAGGGCTGAAGAAAGCATATTGATACCGGGCATAGAAAGGGAAAGGTCTGCAACCTCAGCAAACCCTGTCCTGTCAATCTCATCAATCGTATCCTGGATCCCTGTATGGACCACGTGCCCTATGAGCACTACATTTATGCTTTCCCTGAAACGGTGTTCACCGACTCTTACAACTCGAATTCCATTTTCTTCAAGTTTAGCCTTTATTGTCTCAATGCTTTCAGGCCTGGTTTCAAGTACAAGCTGTACAGGTACTGTTTTTCGTGGGGTTCTCTTCTGATGGTGATGTACTACTGTTATCAGGTTAGCCTTACATTCCGAAAGGGGCTGGAGGGCTAAAAGCATCTGCCCGGGTACATCTTTTAATTCAATGTCCATGGAAACTCGCATGTTGTCCCTCGTGCATTTTTTAATAATCCCTTGTGCGATTTAAATAATCATGATTTAAATAATAATTTTACCAGTATACAATGTTCATTCACGCATTATTAAACAGCTTACTGTCAGGGTTGAGATGGTATATCAGGATATCCGGCTTTAATCAAGCCATCTAGCCTCTTGAATTTGAATTTCATAACCTGAGTTTCAAATCCATTCCCGCGGAGCAGGGCCTTATTACTCAGGTTTGCGATCAGGACATTTATATTGGTAAGCAATTTTAGCATAAGAGATCAAAAAGGGTGCTCAAATATACCGCGTACTCTATTGTTAACCTTTTCTGTTGCTTAGTCAATGAATTCAGTTATATAGTTTACTGTTTTATAATCCTACAAAAAAACTTTAGGGTACAGCATCTGCTTATTCCTTCTTGCTGTCATGTTTGGTCTGCTTGGAGATATGCACGTCCGGGATACGGATTATATTTCCTCTTCCTCTTTTGAATTTCTCAATTAGCCCGCGTTCCTCAAGGTCAGAGAGCATAAGACTGACTTTTGACTCCGAATAGGGGGATTTTCTTCGTAGTTCTCTCTGGGTGATTCGGTTTCCACTAGCTCGGACCATCTCCAGAAGTTCCTTGAGATCCTCAGGAAGATTGAGCTTTGAATGTTCCTTAGTTTCAGAACTCGATTTATTAGGCTCCCTCTCATGGAAAGGAAAACTCGATATATTCTGACCCTCTTCTATAGGCCTTTTCTGCTGTATAGGTCTGTCAGTACTGGATGTTCTTTCGAACTTTTCAGCAAACTGCTCAGAGCTCAGTTCCGAAATTTCACTTATGTTTTCTGCTGAATCGGCCGTATTTTCGGCTGAGTTGGTTGCGGCCTCTTCAGAAAATATTGCATCCTTTATTGGGTTTTCAGACTCCAACAAATATGGCTCTCGGTAACCTTCAGAAAAAGAAGGCTTTGCCGATTTTTGATGTTTCTTCCCTAAAAGGTAGGCTGCCAGCAGCAGGGCTAGCATCAGGACTATAAAAACCAGGAAAGCAGGAGCTAAAAAGGCATAGCTAGAGTTTGCCTGAGATACAGGCTCTTCCTCTTCATAATCCAGATAAGGGGCTTCAAAGTTATCCTGATCCAGAAGCTCTTCATGAGAAGGCGGGAAAAGGAGGAGATCATGTACATACTCTCCTTCACCTGATACCTCAACCTTTTCCTGAGCCGTATAAATGACCTTATTTCCTTCAAGATAGCTGGCATTTATTGTATAGGTTCCGGGGGTGAGGTTGAAAGAATACTCTGAATCCGTTGCAATAACGTTCTGTTCCGGGGTAGAATTGATCTCTACAACTGAGTTATTAAGAGGCTTGAAAGTATCCCACTCATAGACTGTCCCGTGAATTGTGGCCGCGATTGCATTTCCCTGAAAGACCATAATGAGAAAGAAAATAAGTGAGAAACTGCATAGCTTTCTAAAATTCACGAGATGTTAAATGGGTTTTTAGCATAAATCTTTTACTTTTCTTTGTAAAGAGCTTGTAAAAATAACGCACGCCTATTAAAGCTTTGTAAAGGAGTCGAGAAATGTATCAAGCTTGAAATCCCATATCTAAGTTTTAATAAGATAAATTCCGAAAAGAATAATTATATTTACTTGATCCTTATAACGTTGTAATAACTCATAAAGGGAGGAAGTCAGATGAAAAAATCAAGAATTGTTCAAGATCTGGCTTGTTTTACGATTCTATTAACCTTGCTCAGTTTACTGTCAGGAGGCTCCCTCGCTGCCAGAAACTCTTCTGATCATGTAAACAGCAATCAGAACCAGTATATGCGTGAAGATATTCTCGTTTCATATAATGAAACTGACAACGTAAGTGAGAACAACAGTTCTGAATCCAATGTGAAACAAGAGCAAAAGAATCTCAGCACAAAAAACCAGAATAAAGTTTCCGAATACAAACAGGAAAGAAAACAATTAGAGGAAGAACTCCAGCTTCAGAAACAGGAGTATAATGAAGCAAAAGAAGATTTTCTCAAAATAAGAAACCGCATTCAGGCAAAAGAACTTGACCCTAACTCCGAAGAGGCTCGAAATGCCACAAAGTCCTACCTTAACTCGAGTATTAACTATATGATAGCTCACCTTGCAAATGTAGAGAGCAATATGGAATATTCAAACGGGAACAGAACTGACGAAAACGTTATTGCCATAAATGAAAAGATAAAATTGCTTGAAATTGAAAAGGCAAACGTTGCAAACGTGTCAAGCCAGAAAGAGCTTCTGGTTGTGGTCAGGTCTGTGCGTGGGATATGGAATGATGCCGAGAAAATCAGCCTTTCAAGCGCAGGGCAGACTGTAAGTGAGAAAATCGGAGAATTTCTTGAAAAATCCGAAAACCTCTCGGAAAGACTTAATGTAAAAATTGGGGATATGAAAGAGACCGGCATTGATACATCTGAACTTGAGATCAAGCTTGCCAGTTACACTTCTTACATAAAATCCGCGCAGGAAAAGAAAGTAATGGCAGATTCCCTATACAGTGGTGAGAATGTAACCCGGCAAGATATGCAAACTGCGAATAATTACCTTCGTCAGTCACTCACTGATATTAGTAAAGCTAACAAGTTACTCAGAGTAATTTTCGGCGAGCTCAAAAATTACGAAACCGAAGAGGATAACGGAACTAAGGTTAGAAACCTAACAACACCTGGATAAAAAGAGGATAACGGAACTGAAGCCAGAACCAGATAATAGTTAGACAAAACAGCCTTAAAATTATCATAAGTACCGAAAATATCGTAGATATAGTAAATATTTAAATATAATATCATTAGTATTATAAACGTAACACCGTTAATTTTAAATTTAACATAATTAATAGTAACGTCTATAATTTTAAAATTAATGTGAGTAATAACCAAGTATAATATATTTAGTTTTAAAAGTAATACATTTGGTTCTAAATAGGAGATTCCTAGTTATGAATGTGATACTTTTATAACTAAACGTAATACTATTATTAGTTAAGAAATTAAGTGTATTCCCCCAAAAGAATTACGGTTTCTAATAAAGGGAAAAAATCTAGCTCAGGGGATGAGACTGGAAAATTTATTGAAAAAAAACTACATAATTAAGGAGGTAGAAAATGGTTAAATTCGTTCACCTGCTTGTACTGTCAGCTTTAATTATCTGGCTTGCAGCATCCGGTTGCGTCGGGAACAATACGTCTGAAATAGAAAAGTCAGGAGTAAACTCAAACGCCGTTGGGGCAGGGAATGGTGTACCAGCTACAGATATGGAAATGGAACTTACACAGGCAGAAATCCAGGAGGTTGATTCTGATATGGCAGATCTCGAAGACTTGCTTAAATCGGCAAGCCCTGAAGAAGAGATCGAAATTGAAGAGTTGTGAAATAGAAAGGAAAGAAGTGAAAAGTTGTTAAAAATTGTTTTCACTTAAAAAACATCTTTTCTTTGTTTTTGATTATTTGAATTTCGTCTTCCAGCGTTTCTATCCTGGACTCAAGTTCATGCAGATCTTTTTTAGTAAAGATATTATCGGTTTTTGATATAGATTCCTGAATCTTCTCAGAGATTTTCTTCTCAAGATCAAGCTTCTGTTTTTTTCTTTCTTCAAGCATATCCTGGACAGCTTTTTTGCCTTCTTCCTTACTGATGTCCCCTTTGTCAACAAGTTCCGTTACAAGGTCGTTTATCTTATCTTCGGTTATTGCCCAGAGGCCGGCTCCTATAAGCCCGAGTTTTCTGACGGATTCCCTCATGTATTAACACTCACTTTTGAATTATCAATCTGGAAAAGTTCACATGAAATAATTCTACATGAAAATAGTTAAATGATATGATCTCACGGATATATTAAAAATTCCCTATCATAGGAAGTAGGTAATGTCTGGCTTTGTTTGAGATGTCTTGTGCGATCTACTTTCTATTACAATTTTCTATTTTGACCCGCGCCTATATGACAGTTTTAGGTTTTGATCTACATCATATGAAAGTTTTCTGTTCTTATATTATTTGTCTGTGTTTCATATAAATGTTTTCTGATATAGTTATAGGATTCTTACTTTACGTGACATGGGCTTGAGTTCCCTTCAAATTAATATTTTTAGAATTACAGGGACTCAGTACCAAAATCCAGTGATAAACGTGAAATTGAAAATCACTAGATTTTATAATTGGTTATAATCCATTAAATACGTCCTCTCGATGGAAGTCTTTCGATATCAAATATTGAGTTTGATTGAAGAACGAATTCTTCCTGCAAGTTCATGATTTCAATCGAAAAATACAAAAATCACTAGATTTTGGACCAGAGTCATTACAGGATTACCATTAAGGAAACTATGTATCAAGATTCTTTTTTAATTTATTTATATACATCCGGTCAAAACCCAGAGATACAGAGTATCTAAACACCCTTTGTTTGTATTAATTTGCATTCAAATCCGGCCAAAATTTCGTAAGCCGGAGTGATAAAGCGCCGCTGAATTTGCGTGTTTAACGTTAACAAATTAATTAACCGAATGAAAATATATAAATATGTTAATTGATAATGTCATTTGGGGGTAGTTCTATGGCAGAAACTTTAAAAGTCTCACCATCTATATGCGCATATCCTGACGACAAATACGAAAACCTTGAAATTGAAGTAGTACTTCCTGGGGTGGATAAAAAAGATATTTCTTTTAAGATTACCGAAGACGGTTTTTATGTAAGAGCCAACAAGGAAGGGGTTGAATATACGGACAGTTACGCAGTCTGCTGCCCGATAGTCCCGGAAAAAGCAGTGGCCAAATACTCAAATGGTGTACTTAAAGTTACAGTACCTTATCAGCAGCCATTTGAGAACGCGGTAGATGTAAAAATTGAGTAAGGCAATTTTGACTCACGCAGTTGAGCCGAAAAATCAATCAAATTAAACCTCAAACAGTTTAAACCAGGATATTTTTGAAATATGTTTTCATAATTGATTTTTTTCAACTGCGTGAGCCCAAAAGTATAATGTTCAGTTTCATAAAAAAAGAGGTTTTTAAATGAAAAAAATGACAGAACAGCATCTTATCAACGCATTCGGAGGAGAAAGCCAGGCACATATGAGATATTTACATTTCGGAAACCAGGCCGAAAAAGAAAAATTCTATAATGTAGCCCGCTTATTTCGTGCAATTGCCCATGCAGAATATGTACATGCAGGAGACCATTACCGCGAGTTAAGACATCTCGATGGAGGATTTGTTGCAAATAGTATGGCAGCTTTTGGCCCTGGCGATTCCTTAAAGAATCTTAAGCTGGCCATTGATGGCGAAACATACGAGATTGAAGAAATGTATCCCGTATACATTGAAGTTGCAAAATTCCAGGGAGAAAAAAGAGCACAAAGAAGCTTTGAATGGTCATATGCCAGTGAAAAAATGCATAAACAACTTTTTGAAAGGGCATTAGACTCGGTTAACTCAGGAAAAGACATTGAACTCGGTCCTGTCCAGGTTTGTGAAGTGTGCGGATATACCTTTGAAGGAGAAGCACTCGACAGATGTCCTATTTGTGGCGCCCCAATAAACAAATTTACTACGTTTAAATGAATAATTATTCTGAAATCCTCACTAACTAATGCAAACAGGCAAATTTCTATTTATTAAGTCCAGACTATTTTCTAAAAAGCTAAATCTGGGCTAATTTTTTAACTGGAAAGCCCTCTTTTTAGAATAGATTTTTCGTTTATTTTCCTTACTGAAAAGCATCTATTATGGAAATGTAAGAGAAGAAACTTGATTAAGATATTAAAAAAATAAATCGCTAAGAAATTTGAGTGAGTTATAATTTTCACAGGCAGTTTCACAAGCAGTTTCACGAGCAGTTTCACAAGCAGTTTCACAAGCAGTTTCACAAGCAGTTTCACAAGCAGTTTCACAAGCAGTTTCACAAACAGTTTCACAAGAAGTTTCACGAGAGTTCTTCAAGCCCTCAATACCAGAAAAAAATCAGTCTGGAATTTTATTGTTTTTCTCCTTGCTTTCAACCCTGTCTGCAATTCTGGGCCAAAGAGACAGTGAAATTATCATGGAAATCACAAAAACAAAAATTGAGCCCGCAGCCATATCGACCCTGGTGTAGGCAATTTCCCCTCTAGACGCGTTGGTTAAAAAAGATCCTGAAAGAAAAAGGATAACAAGCACTATCGAAGTGGTAAGGCTTAACAGAAACATTACTCTTGGCCTGCTATCTATGGAACCAGCTTTCATCATATAACCTCCAGTCTTTCTATTGTTTTGTAATCTGTCCAGATTTGTATTTTTAAATTTTAAGTTATCTGCCCCTTTTATTTGAGTTTGCTTCTTTTCATTAGCAGGGAATTCGTAGTCACTGAGACCGAACTGAGTGCCATAAAAGCGGCGGCAAGTTCAGGTGTAATGAGGATGCTGTGGAAGAAGGGATAAAGAATCCCGGCTGCAATAGGAATACCTATCGTGTTATATCCAAAAGCCCATAGAAGGTTCTGCTTGATCTTGTTTATTGTAAGCCGGCTCAGCTTAATAGCTACGACCACATCTCTTGGATCATTTTTGATAAGCACAATTTTTGCGGATTCCATTGCTACATCCGTACCTGCTCCCATTGCAATTCCAACATCAGACTGAATCAACGCAGGAGCATCGTTAATGCCGTCACCCACCATTCCGACAAGCTTGCCCTCTTCCTGAAGCTTCTTAATTTCATTTGCTTTGTCTTCAGGAAGTACCTCTGCCAGCACTCTGGGAATACCTACTTCTTTTGCTATTGCATTGGCTGTAACAACATTATCGCCTGTGATCATAACTACTTCTAGACCCATCTTATTAAGAGTTTCAATAGCCTCTCTTGAGGTTTCCTTCAGGGTGTCAGCAACTGCAACAAGGCCAATAATTTCTTCTCCGAAAGCTACGAGCATTGCAGTTTTTCCGCTCTCTTCAAATACTCGCATTTCAGCTTTTAATTCTTTAAAGGAAAAACCTTCTTCTTCCATAAGTTTGCGCGTACCAAGCAAAATTCTTTTTTCTTCAAAATAGGCTTCTACTCCTTTTCCAGGAATGGAATGGAAGTTTTCTGCTTTTCCGGGACTGATTCCCTGTTCTTCAGCCCCGTTTACAATAGCTTCCCCAAGAGGATGCTCGGACCCTCTCTCAGCCGTTGCTGCAATAAAAAGTACGTCCGTTTCCTTGTGACCGGGAACGGCAACCAGATCTGTCAGCTTCGGAGTGCCTGCCGTAAGCGTGCCTGTTTTGTCAAAAACGATAGTATCAAGTTTATGCGCTCTTTCGAGAGCCTCTCCACCTTTTATAAGGACCCCGTTTTCCGCACCTCTACCGGTACCGACCATGATAGCGGCAGGCGTTGCAAGCCCGACTGCACATGGACACGAGATTACAAGGACGGTAATGGCTATAAGCAGGGAAAATAGGAATGGACTGATCCCACCTAGAGTTGCGGATTCCCCTACTCCATAGCGCCAGTAACCTATGAAAAACCAGAAGAAAAAGGCCAGAAGCGCAATAATATGCACGATTACTATGAAGTTCCCGGCAACAACATCTGCAACCCTCTGGATTGGAGCTTTTGTAGTCTGCGCAGTCTCAACAAGCCTGATTATCTGGGCGAGGGCAGTATCAGCCCCAACCTTTGTAGCCCGAAAATTGAAAGACCCTGTCTTGTTAAGAGTAGCTCCTATAACGGTATCATTCGGGACTTTCTCTACCGGGATGCTTTCTCCTGTGAGCATGGACTCATCTACTGCAGAACTCCCCTCAACTACTATGCCGTCAACAGGAATTTTTTCTCCGGGCCGGACAACAACAATATCTCCAACTGCTACTTCTTCAACAGGAACTTCCTTTTCAATGCCGTTTACAAGGATTCTGGAGGTTTTTGCCCTGAGGCCCATCAGTTTTCTAATTGCTGCAGAGGTCTGGCCTCTTGCCCTTGCCTCAAGATACCTGCCAAGGACAATGAAAATGATTAGGAAAGCCACAGTGTCATAGTAAAGACTATTATATCCGGGGCCAAGATCAAGAAATGTTGCTGCTACGCTGATAAGGTAAGCTGACCCTGTCCCTGCTGCAATCAGCAGGTTCATGTCAGTTACCCCATACTTGAATCCCTTTATAGTCCCGACAAAAAATTGTCTGCCAGGGAAAAGGAGGACAAGAGTGGATAGTATAAAAAGAACAATATGATTGGAAAGGAAATCAGGTACAAAGGACAGGAAAGGAAACATCATGCTCATGTTTCCCAGCCCTATTGGAATTCCCAGAACAAGAGCAATTATCAGGTTATTTCTCTGCCTCCTGATTTCAGCATCTCTGGACATCTGCTCTCTGTCTTCATACTCAACAGCCTCGGTTTTTACAAATGCTCCATAGCCAATTCCCTGAACTGCGGCAATTATTTCTCTGACAGAGACGCGGGAGGAATCAAACTCTACAACTGCCTTTTCAAGTGGGAAATTCACAGACGCTGAAATTACGCCTTCAGTCCTGTTAAGGACTTTCTCAATATTTGCAGCACAGGAAGCACAGCTCATGCCCTCAAGATTCAGAGTCACTGTGTCTTTTTCTACCTTATATCCAATAGATTCGATGGTTTCACCGATTTCTTTTGGAGAGATAAGCGAGGGCTCAAAACTAACATTTGCCCTTCCAAGTTCAAGGTTAACAACTACTGAGTATACTCCTGCTTTTTTCTTCAGTACTCTCTCAATATTTAAGGCACAGGCCGAACAGGTCATGCCGGAAACTCCAAGCGTGATTTCTTTTTGACCGGTTTTCAGGCTTGAGACCCCTGGTTCCTCTTCTGGCAGTTCACAAGTTTCAGTGAGGGGACAGGTTTGAGGAACCTCTTCAGGTCCCTCTGGTCCCTCTAAAACAGGCTCCGCAGTTTTTGACGTCTCCCCTTCGACCTCCGTTATTTCGGGAACTTCTACTCCAGCCTCTTTCTTAGCTTCGTTTTCACTTTCTGTTGGGTATCCTGCCTTCTGAATAGCTGCCTTGATGTCATCCAGGCTTACTTTTTCAGGATCAAAGCTAACCGTTGCACTTTCGGATTCAAGGTTTACGTCAACGATTTCTACCCCCTCAAGAGAAGAAATTGCATCCGCTACTCTTTTTTGGCAGTGACCACAGGTCATGTCATAAACTTTTATAGTAACTTCCATTGGATCTGCCGCCTATCCAGATTTTTCAGGACTGCCCGGCGTTTAAAAGATTCTTCCGAGCTCTTCTACAGTTTTATATCCATTAAGCAAAATCATCTGTATGAAACACGTATCAGTTATCCGGCTGCCATAGGCTACATTCATGGTTCTTTCAAGAGTATTGGTATTTACTCTGGAAATCCCATTGATAGAGGTAAACTGTCTTGAAATCTTATTCTTGCAATGCCTGCATGAAAGTTTGGCCTACTATAAACGCAGTCTTCCCTATACGTTTACCCCCAAAGCACAATTACGTTTTTCAAACAGGTGCTTTACCCATATGTGAAAGCTTGTACTTTTTAGTATAACTTTTTAGTATAATAATCTTGAGACATAATCTTGAGACCGGTAAGAGATATGTAGCCACATTAGATAGGTTCATATCCGGCTTCTCTGACCGCATCTTTAACCTTTTCAATGTTTGCCTTTCCTTCTTCGTAATCAACAGTTACCTGTTTGGTCTGAAGGTTTACGTCCACCTTCTGTACTCCTTCCACAGCTTCGACTGCTTTTTTAACTCTCATCTGACAGTGCATACAGGACATGCCTTCAACTTTTATGGTTTCTTGAGTCATATTTTCTATCTCCAACTATAAACCTAAAACTTTTTTAATATAAATAGAACTTATGCAGTTGAACTAAAAAATCAACAGCATCAAACCGTTAACTGTTTTTACGAGTTTCTCACGCTGAATCATTATTTACGAGTTTCTCACGTTAAATCATTATTCACGAGTTTCTCACGTTAAATCATTATGGTTTTAAAACCAGTATCTTGAAAATTCAGTTATTGGTCACATGTTAACTCTGAATCGCTATCTGTTGATGAAAAGCTATCAAAGATTTGCTCAATAATTAAATTTCCATGAAACTGGATTCCTGGGTTAGTAGGCTTAAGCTAAACACATAGTTAGCTATCAATAGAGATCAATGTACCTGAGAACGTTGTTTTTTCAGTTGAACTGTGCAGTACTGACTGAAAAAACAGTAATAACTGAGAAAAATAATATTGTAGTCACGAGGCTAAATAATGCAACTACCTAAATGGTAGAATGAAGTTTTTTTGTTGCAACAATTACAGGCGTGACTATAGATTCTCAGCAGTTTAAAACACGAGCTTTTTGAACTTATTTAGTTCTAGTTCATTAAAATCTTCCATACTCATTACTTGCATTCTTGACCCTCCTCTTTTTTATATATCCTTTTGAGAGGGTCATTACCGTTTTTAAACATAGCTCCATAAGGCTCAAATTTACCGATATCATTGACAGTACAGAAATGCATGCCCTCGTCTGACCCTGTCATCATTAATGGTTTAGCTTTTTCTACGTCCCATGAACCATTTTCTTTTTTGTAGACGCTATCTTCCACCTCAAGATACACTACTTTACCAAGAATCAATGCGTAAGGAAAGCCATTGCATACTTCAGTAATTATATGGTCTAGTTTACATTCCATCCAGGCGTAGCATCCTTCAATCCCTGGAGCCCTGATCTTTTTTGAAGGTTTCTCCTTTAGACCGGCTAATTCGAATTCATCAACATCAGGAGGGACATGTGAAGCCGTTGGTATCACTTTATCTGCCATATCAGTACCAGGCATGTTAATAACGAATTCCCCTGTGCTTTTTAAATTGTCTAACGTATCTCTCCTTATTGCTGAAGCTACACAAACTAAATCTAATGGACGTAAAACAGGCATAAAGCAAGAATATGGTGCTATATTTCTAATTCCATTTTCACTGATTGTTGATATGAATGCCACTGGCAAGGGTACTATCGATTCTCTTTTGAAGTTTTCTAATATCATATTACCACTGCGCTATCTACAATTGTCTTCTTTCTCGATTTCAAGAATGAATTCCTGAGATTAGAAAATCAGCAACTGACTCGATTTCTGGAAGTTCTACTTTTAATTCATCTCCTTCAAACCCTGCCAGGAAGATCTCCGTGTTTGACGGGACTGAAGTTAGAATACGGTTTTTGTCCACGGTTTCCGTCATTAACTGAGTCCCTATTTTGTCTGCGCGGTTTAGAATAAAATATAGAGGTTTCCCGGCTTTCTCGGCAAGTTCACTTATTTTTTCTGAAAGCCTTATGGATTCATAAGATGGATCAAGTACCATTAACACAAGGTCACAACCTTCTTCAACTCCCCTTCCAAAATGCTCTATACCAGCTTCAGTATCCACAAACACAACATCTTCAGGAGTAGTTTCCGTGTTTTTTAGAAAATTCCTTGCAAGAGCACCCATCGGACAGGCACATCCCTCTCCAAAGTCATGGATTTTGCCTATAGTTATCATTTTGATGTTTCCTTTTTCTACAGTATAAGCTTCGGGAATGTCGGAAATTTGCCATGTGTTCTCAAAAATACTGACAGTGTCTCCCTTCTGATATGCCTGCATTAACTTTTCTCCAAGGGTTTTTTTCCCTCCAAGATAATTCATGAAATCTTCGGGCATTTCAAGACCTAGCTGTTTATGAAGCCCGAAGTTTGACTCGTCACTATCCACCACAAGAACATTGTAACCTTTTCTATCCATAGATTTTGCAAGCAGAGCAGTGATAGTACTCTTGCCGCTTCCACCTTTTCCACATACAAGGACTTTCATCTTTTCACCTCTGTTTAATAATGTTTAGTATTAAAAATAACTGAAATAATAACATAAAATATTAATAAATAGGATACTTTTCTATAGTATTAAAACTATAAAGTTAATAGTGATAAAGTGACTATGAAAAAGAATAGTAACGGAATTTGTTTGTGCCCCATAGAAGGGATTATCACCATAATATCCAAAAAATGGGCCATTCAGGCGATCAGTGCCCTTGGGCATCACAATAGATTACGATTCAATGATCTCATGAACACTCTTGAGGGTATCAGCCCAAAGTCACTTACCGACCTGTTAAAAGAACTCCAAAAAGAAGGCCTTATCCAGAGAGAAGCATTTCCCGAGATACCTCCGAGAGTTGAATACTTTTTGACAGACGATGGAAAAGAGCTTTGTAAAGTAATAATCCCCTTAATACAATGGGCAGAGAAACGGGACAACCTGCATAAGGAAATCTTTAATTCAAAGACTTTTTAATATCTTCTGGGATAGCCGAAATTTGACATTGATTTCGATGACATTTGACCTACATCGTTCAAAAAACCCGGAAATAATCAAAAGTCTCGTAATTCCATCTGCAAAAACACAGTTTTTCCTTTTTTCCTCAAAACGACTCTGTGTATGAAAGAGAAAACGTAGCTGCTTGATCATATGGATGATGGCTTTCATAACTGTACTTTTTAAGTTTAAAATCCCTTCAAAATTCAATTTGTTTAATATACTTTTAAAAATCAAGTTCGAACTTAATCAGTTTTCATTTCATCAAGAGAAAAAAATAGAACATGCTATTCAATTCTAAATAGCATTCGCTATTCTTTTTTGACAATGAACGCAGGCCATACTGTAGGCTCTAATAGTGCCTTCCATCAGATCTGCCATTATCCAGATGTTGGATCTGCCACTATTCAGATGTTGGATCTGCCACTATCCAGATGCTGAATCTGCTACTATCCAGATGCTGGATCTGCCACTATCCATATTTTTCAAGATTGCCCTGCGCTTAAAAGATTCTTCCGGGTTCTTCTACGATTTTATAGCCAGCTTTAAGCAAAGTCATCTGTATAACGTACGCGTCAGTTATCCGGCTATCATAGGCTACATTTACTGTTCTATCAGGAATGTTGATATTTACTCTGGAAACCCCATTGATAGATGTAACGAGTCTTGCGACCATATCCTTGCAGTACCTGCATACCAGATCATCTACTATGAATGTTGTCTCTCCGATGTGTTCACCCCCGCAGCACAACTATATTTTTCAAACAGGTGCTTCACCCATATGTAAAATTTGTATCTTTTACTATATATTCTTTGAAACCAGTACCAGATATTATTTGCGTGAGACTACATTAAACAGGCTCATATCCGGTTTCACGAATTGCAGCCTTGACCTTTTCGAGGTTTTCCTCCCCTTCTTTGAAATCAACAGTTACCTGTTTGGTCTGAAGGTTTACGTCCGCCCTCTGTACCCCTTCTACAGCTTCAACTGCCTTTTTAACCCTCAACTGGCAGTGCATACAGGACATGCCTTCAACTTTTATGGTTTCTTGAGTCATGGTTTCAATCTCCGTATAACTTTACCTGGTAACATAATAAATTAATCTAATAATTTCCTGGAATATTTTATAATTGAATAATAGTATGTCCTATTTACCACAAATTCTTTGCGCAAATTCAGGATAATGAGACTGAGATTATCACTACATTAAATAATGAAAGAAACAAAACTCGGAAAATTTTGGAGAATTGAAAATCATCGTATCCATCAGGAATGGTGAAGAGCCAAAAATCTCTAACCAGATTATTTTTAACCAGATTATCTCTAACCAGATTATCTCTAACCAGATTATCTCTAACCAGATTATTTCTAACCAGATTATTTCTAACCAGATTATTTCTAACCAGATTATTTCTAACCAAGTTATCTCTAAACAGATTTTTCGATCTTATTTTATATTCTGAACTGGAATTTCACCTACCGCTAATCACAGAAAGGCGCAGAAGCACAGTCACAACCAGAACAAAGCCAATTATCAAAAGTGCTGTGCCGCTTGACCACGCCGACAAGGTCATTTTCGATCAAACCTTCTACAAACGGATGCATTGAGACGTTCAGGGTTTTTGGTCAAGATTTCCACCGGAAAGGTTGCGTCAAGCCATATTAAGAATGGTTATCACCATGATAATGATGTTTTCGCTCAAGCATTTTTTAAAAGGCTTGATACTCACCACATCCTTTTTTTGACATAATCCCTATGAAATATCTTTGAATATCTTTGAATATTTTTAATGAAAATAAAAATAAGTTGAAAGTTGTTCCTGCTAAGCAGGTTGAAGGCTTTCACACCAGGCGTTTTTTCATTTCTTCAAATTCTTCTTCAGTAATTTCACCTTTAGCATATCTTTCCTTTGCAATATCCAGCGCAGACTTCTCTTCACCTCCTCTGATTTTATTTTGCTCAACAAACCACCTAATTAGCAAATAAGCTAGCACAATTATGAGAATCCAGAAGAGGATCCCGAAAAAAATACCTCCATACCCCATGCCGTAACCGTAATGATCCATGAATCCATTTATTGTCACCGCCTCCCAATATAGCAGTTAATCCATCGTTTCACCATTTCTATCTTTACTATTGGACACAAACACTTACACTTGAATCTGTCAATTAGAATAACTATAATTCAGCCTGTAATGTTTTCCTCGCCCAGATAAGGTCCGTGCCAGGTATGTACCCAGATCTGACCACTGTAGGCATTTACGCTCAACATCCCTTCAATATCTTGTCTCCCAAAATCAAAAGTGTAATAACCGGGCATTTCGTGTGATTCCAGTACCTGTGCTCCCGGCAGGTAGCCTATTAAGAAATCTCCTGCCAGCTTTTTAGTCTCATTTAGATCATACTCAGGCGCTCCGGTCGTTGTTCTGCCAGCTCCAAAGCGTGTGTTCCACATCATATTTGGTCCTGGTTCAGGATAGACTGACCCTGAATAACGATCCACCAGTACTTCAGCTATATCCTGACTGCTGTTTGTGTCCTTTAAAACAGCATAATAGTTGCCGCTGAATATCATGACGTCCTCGACCTGAATATTCGAGCCATACTGGCTGGAGAAGTTCTCCAGGCTTTTCAAAGCCTCATCCTGAGTTACAGGTTTTGACTCAGGATAATATATTGCCATCATATTGCCCATCATATTGCCCATCATCCCCGGTCCATAGCCATAGTTATAGCCTGGATTATTCATCATCCCCGGTCCATAGCTATAATTGTAGCCTGGATTGTTCATCATTCCCGGCCCCATCTGCCCTGGCTGATAATCTCCCTGGCTGTAGGTTGAACTGTATGTCATTGGCCTGAAAGCTAGAAAAACAAGAAGCACTATTACTGCCAGTACTAACAGACCAATTATGATATTTTTGCTGTCTGCCATGATCGCCTCGAATTAAATTCTGCATCGGATTAAGTTCTGATAGTTAAATCAGCAGCTAACCGGACTTTTTATATAACTGTTAAATATTTTTATCAAATTATGGCAAGTAACTCTGATTTAACTATGTTTAGCATGAAAATGTGCCATCTGCAAGCACTTTCATTTGTTGTGCATGTTGTTCAAAGAATATCATGTTCATTTTAGACGAAAAAATACAGTCAAACTCCTGCAATTAAATTAAAACGGGGTGCTTTGAACAATTGAATGAGCTTGTTCAATTTTTGGTGTATTCTTATGTGAACTTCGGCCAGGTTTCTGTTTTATTTTGAGACCCTAAACCTCAGCTTTTAACCACAACGGTTAATGTCCCACCTTGAAGACAAAAAATGAACGACCACCATAATACCCCAATAATTAAAGATATGTTAATTTATTTATAATTATCACCTAATGCTTTAAGATAGATTGTCACCCTCGTTCTGGAGAGTGACCTGTCTTTTGGGGTACAGCACTTCCAGAAGAACCCAGATCATAGCAAGGGCAGCGAGGCCTCAAGATGCCAAATGCAAGAAAAATTGAGTCTAATTAAGTTTAACTAAATCTAATTAAGTTTAACTACGTCTAACTAAGTCTAACTAAGTCTAACTAAGTCTAATTAAATCTAATTAAGTCTAATTGAATCCGGTTGAATACGGTAGGAAAGCATGTTTGTCTATGAAGAAGTTATCTATATAGCCCTGCTTACACTGCTGGCAAGCCTGATAGGGACTATGGCCGGATTTGGAATATCCACAATCATGGTACCTGTCCTGCTGATTATCCTGCCTCTGCCTCAGACTTTACTCCTGGTAGGCATAGTTCACTGGTTTAATGATATTTGGAAGATGCTCTTATTTCGAAATGGAATAAGATGGAAACTTCTTCTTGCCTTCGGGCTTCCAGGGATCTTTGCCAGTTTCCTGGGATCATCCCTATCCTTGAGAATCTCAAGGGAAATTCTTTCAAGAGCTTTAGGGGTGTTCCTTATAGCCTACGTTATTTTCATTATTTTCAACCGAACTTTCAAACTGAGCCAGAAGTTATCAGTAGCAATATCCAGTGGAACCCTTACCGGATTTTTTGCAGGTATATTTGGTATAGGCGGGGAGATAAACGCAGTAGCTTTGAGCGCTTTCAACCTGGAAAAAGCTGTTTATGTTGCAACCGCTGGCGCTATATCTTTTATGATCGACTCTACAAGGATAGCGACGTATATCCAGGGAGGTACGAGACTTGATCCTGTCCTTGTATCAGGCTTTTTGATCTTCATACCCATGTCATTAATTGGGGCAATAATCGGGAAAAAAGGAGTTGAGAAAATACCCCAGGAAAAATTCAGAAACTTTGTGTCAATTTTCATATTTCTATTTGGGTTGAAATTGATACTGATTCCATAATTTTACAGCACATCCTAACCTATCACTTTTGAAGTTTTTTAATTTTTGTACCTTTTATCTTTAGTTGATTGTGTTGAGTTGATTGCGAAGACCTTTTAGCTCTTTTTTCATCAATTACACAGTGTGTGTTGAGTTAATTGTGTGTTGAGTTAATTGTGTGTTGAGTCAATTGTGCGTTGAGTCAATTGTGCGTTGAGTTAATTGTGCCGAGTTAATATCATAAAACACTGAAGCAGGCAGTTTTATTCTTAAAATGCAACACGAAAAGATACACAAACAGCTAAAAATAGGAGTGGGAGTATCCCCCACTAATTTTAATTATAGGTGACTTTACTTTCTAGATTCGAGAAACTTGTTAGCATCCACTTGATGAGTAATTTTTGCTCGGTTTGCTCGAAGAGTACTGTTCCATTTTGCTGGATGAGCAGTCTTCACTCTTCTCTGACGACAAATCGTCTGCTCGAAGGAAAACCTGCTTGACCTTATAAGGAACTTCATCGTCTTTGAAAGAGAAAGCGGAAAAACTGTAAAAAAGCTTGCGAGATACCAGCAGTTCAGAGCGGTAAATAAAATTCTCAAAAATATTACGAAAGCAGAAAAAGAAGGAGGAGTTATCTGGCACTGGCAGGGAAGCGGAAAGAGCCTTACTATGCTCTGGACAGCTGTTAAGATACGGCATAGGAAAGAACTTGGAAATCCGACCCTCTTTGTCATTACTGATAGAACTGATCTGGACAGCCAGATCCACGGGACTTTCGAACGCTGTGGTTTCCCTAATCCCATCAAAGCCCGAAATTCAAAGAATTTACAGGAACTTTTGAGCAAGCCAACTGGACAGACAATTATGAGCACAGTTCAGAAGTTCCAAGATGTAACATCTGACAACAATATCTACCCTGTCCTGACGGAAGAATCCAATATCTTCGTACTTGTGGATGAGGCCCACAGGAGTCAGTATAAGTCTCTTGCAGCAAACATGCGAAGAGCTCTTCCAAATGCCTGTTTCATAGGCTTTACAGGTACTCCTATCTCTAAGAAAAACAGAGATACCTTTGAAACTTTCGGGCCCGAAATCGATAGATATGATCACAATCAGTCAGTGAATGACGGAATGACCGTCCCGATTTATTATGAGAGCCGAATGGCTGAACTTCAGATAGAAGGTTATGGGCTTGAAGAACTTTTCGACCGAATTTTTACTGGTTATTCTCCTGAAGAAAAAGAAGCAATCAAAAAGAAATACATCACTAAGGAAGAGATAGCGGCTTCCTATCCCAGGCTCAGGGCAATAGCCCTTGATCTCATTAAACACTATGAAGAATATATCATGCCAAATAGCTTTAAAGCGCAGATTGTAGCTGTAAACCGAAGAGCTGCTATCAAATATAAAAAGATTCTTGATGATATTAATGCCCCTTCAAGTGAACTTTTGATCTCGGTTGAGCATAACGAAACCGATTATTTGCCCTATAGGAAGACTAAATCTGAAGAAGAAGAAATTATTAGGCGGTTTAAAGAAGAAAAGGATCCAAAAATCCTTGTAGTCTGTGACAAGCTCACTACGGGTTTTGATGCCCCCGTTGAGCAGGTCATGTATCTAGATAGCCCCTTAAAGGAGCACAATTTACTTCAAGCAATGGGGCGCGTAAACAGAAAGTTTGCCCACAAGGAACACGGGCTTGTTGTTGACTACTGGGGCGTTGCCGAGGAGCTTCAGAATGCCCTTAAGATGTACAGCGAGGAAGGCATCGAAGGAATGATTCGGGAAGACTACAAAAAAGAAATTCTTCCGAAACTCCAAGCTGCAAATAGAGCTGCACTTGATTTCTTTCAGGACGTGGAAAAAGGGAATTACAACGAATCTTATACCGAACTTTGTGTCCGCTATCTTGAGCCAGAGGATCAGAGAGTCGTTTTTGATCAGAGGTTCAAGCTCTTTTCAAACTATATGGATATGCTCCTCCCAGATCCTAAAGCTCTGGATTACCTACAGGATCTTAAATGGCTTGGAGAAATCAGGATGACTGCACGTAACAGGTATAGGGATAGTCTCCTCTCTCTAGAAGATTGCAGTGAAAAGGTAAGGAAGATCATAGAAGATCATATTAAAGTCAAGGATATAATCCAGTTGCATGAACCTACTTCCATCTACTCGGCAGACTTCGAAAAAGAACTGGAAAAGCTCTCTTCTGCAGAAGCAAAGGCAAGTGAAATTGAGCATGCTATAAAGCACGAAATTTCTGTGAAATGTGATGAAAACCCTGTGTTTTACACTTCTATAAAGGAAATGCTTGAGCAGATTATCGAAGATACCCGTAAACAAAGAATTGACAGCATCGAAAAACTGAAACGTCTTAAAAACGCTCTTGAAAAGGTCAAAGCTCCAGAAACATACGCAAAGGATCTTGGTGTAGATCAAGAAGTAGCTCCTTTCTATAGCTTGATCACGGAAAATGTCTTAGATAAAGAGCCTTTCAAAAAAGTAGCTGGGGCAGTTTATCGGACAATTAAAGAAAATGCTGTAGTAGACTGGCAGCAAAAAGAAGACGTGAAAAGAGAAATGAGGCGCCAGATAAAAAGAACTCTTAGAGATTCTAACTTTCCTTCAGACCAAGTTGAAGATATGGCTATGAAACTTATGGATCTTGCAGCCAAGAGGTTCATAGGATGAATGAAAACGACAGCGTAATTTTTGGAACTTCAAAAATAAACTATGAAATTACCTATAGTGTTCGAAGAAAAAACGTAAGCATCTCCGTTAGTCCAGATAAGAAAGTGAAAGTTCTTGCTCCTTCCAATTTAACTCCTGAAGCCATCAGAGAGGTAGTGAAAAGGAAGGCTGATTGGGTGCTTAAAAAGTTAGAGTGGTTTGATCACATCCAGCAGTTTGATTCATCCAAAGAATATGTTAGCGGTGAGACATTTCTATATATGGGCCGACAATATCGCCTGAAAATTCTTTCAGAAAATTTTGAAGTTTCTATCAGATTAAAAGGAAGATTCTTTGAGGTTACTATCCCTAAAGATACACCTCAAGAGAACCGTCAGCAGTTAGTAAGAGGTGTACTTTGGAAGTGGTACGTTGAACATGCTGAGAAAAAACTAAGAGAAATTTCACAGACTTACTCTCGAAAACTTCACATTAGTCCCCCTTCATTAAAAGTTAAATCTCAAGCAAAGCGGTGGGGTAGTTGCTCAAAAGACAATGTAATTAGGATCAATGTTCAAATAATCATGGCCCCTATGAAACAAATCGAATATGTAATAGCTCATGAGCTCTGCCATATAAAATATAAAAGTCATTCATCAGATTTTTGGAAGAGTCTTCGTTTAATTATGCCTGACTATGAGCTCCGAAAGGAATCCTTACGAAAGGAAGGATGGAGATATGTATTATGATGTCACAATTTAGATCAAAAACGCTAATCTAAATTTCACTCCTCCTTTCCACCAAATACCACTATTTCCTTCCTTTTTTTCTCCTGCACAATCTCAATATCCTCAACCCCCCTGATCCCAGAAAGTAAAAAATACCTCCTTCACATCACCCAGTTCCTCAAGAGAGATTTTCAGTAAATTCCAAAACCACTTCCGGACGCTTTTAACAAATATCTTATGAATTCCCGGTCTCTTTCAAAAATTTTACATTCAGGGGTCCGGTTTGAGAATTTCACGATCTAGAGATTCTGTCGCGGATCGGTTTGGGAAGGATCAAAAACTAAAAAACGGTAGGTGGGGAAGAGGGGAACAGTACGCGCGGGAAATATATTTTTATAGAAATAATTAGGTAGTCTATGAGCCTATCCCAAAACCTTGAATTTTGAATAATCGCTCTAATTTCTAACATGAAAATAGTATATCGATTTGGGAATGAAATTGGTTTTGGGATGAGCTCTATTTGAAATATACTCTGCGTTGTCCCATCTGAAGGCAATCGAAAATCCCCGTTTCAGTCAATCAAATCTTGCACAAAATTAAGCTGTTCAAAAAAGTTACTTAAAATTAAAGGTGCTCAAGCAACTCCTCAAGTGAAACATCAGCCTGTTTCAGGATTGCGTTTAATGTAGATTTTTTAATAGGGTCGTGAAGTGGTACGGTGACCAGGTTTGATTCTCTTTGCAAAATTACGTGGCTTCCTTTCTGCCTTACAACGACAAAACCCAATTTTCCGAGAGCTTTTATAACCTTTTTTCCGGAAGTCGAAGGCAATTTAGCCAACTGAAACCTCCACAGTAGCGATTTCTCCCAGTACCTGAGCTTGCTCTCTTGTTACTTCCAAGACAAGCTGAATAGCTTCCTTAATGTTTTCAAGTGCCTCTTCTTTAGTATCTCCTTCGCTAATAGCAGCAGGAATTTCGAGGCACTGGGCAGTATAGCCTCCGTCCTCAGATTCTTCAAGTTTGATTGTAAACCGCATAAAGAATAATTGGTAATTTTGATATTTAATATACTCTGCCTCTGATGATTTTAGCGTTGTAGATAAACGGCAGACTTCCAACCTTTATCCTGAAAAATCAAACAGTGACATCTTTATATCTTTTCTTATTCTTTCTTCAGCGCATCTATTTTTGCCTGTATCTCATCCTTCTGCTGCTTGTACCTTATTTTGATTTCTTTAACCTCTTTGTAGATAAGCAGGCTTTCTTCACTGATTCCTTTCATTGACTCAATATGTATTACGAGTTCATCTACCCCTTCGTCCAGTCGCGGTTCTACTTCCCGCCATTCTGCATACTTAGCCTCTAATTCTTCCTGACTTTTGTCGTCAAGATCAAAGATCTCGTCCCAGAGGTCCATAATCTGGCTCTCTATCTCTTCTTTTGTAGGCATTATCTTCTCCTTGGTTCGGTAAATCTGATTATAAGGGCACTACTATTAATTCCTTTCAGTAACCTTTTTCTTGCAGCCGTCAAGCCGGCTTTTTCAACCAGTGAAATGGAATTCAATAGTAGAATGGAATTAATATTACTTTTATCCGACTCCGCAGATGTCCTGTCAATTTTCAAAATGTTTTTCTGCTATCGTTTTTTCTGAAAATTTCCCTGATTACTCAAACGTATCTTTTTGAAATTTCTCAAACTCTTTGGCCTTTTGGCTTCATTGATAACTTCCAGAAGACATTTTCCTAAGCTTCAGTTGAGATAATCACTGCAAATTTTCAAATCAAAGTTGAGCTGGCGCACCCCAAGCAAGCTAGCGGGGTATTCTAATGAAATAATTAGTGAAATCTTCATTATTGTAAAGAAAGAGGAACCTGACATTACATGAAGGCATAGAATTCTCAAGTTCATATTCCGGACACTGACCCAAATTTAACAGGACAAAAATGTGATGTTGGTGTCCCATATAATCAGAAATTTTGAATGAGGGTCAGGAGTGCGAAATTAGAGATACTTTCATGCCAAATAACTTCATGTTTTCACATTGGGAATTGCTTTATAATTTCACTTCCCCAAATAATCATTAAATACAATTTTCATGTTTTCCTTGAAGGTTCCACTTAATTTTCTTCCCGTTTCATACATTTTGTCCTTGATAGTCGATAACACTTTTAAGTCCTGTTGATATAGAAGTCTTATTAACAAGGCTTTTGACCACATCAATAATGCTGAAAACGGCACTCTTTACAGGCATTTGTGACATGACAGAATAACCTGCGCTCTATTGGGCTGTATTTCGAGGTATGTGCTGGATAATGAGCCATTCTTATCTCAATCCCAATTTCATCTACTAATTTTTAAGTTCAGTCTATTTGACCAATCCTCCCAACAAATATATAATTTTAATAAAGTCATCCACTTAAAAAGTTGAAAACAGTAGTAACTTATATATCTTTGACAGCTTTAATCTATTTAGCTATATATAATTCAATAGGAGACTGAAAAGGGTTGCAATTCGAACTTCTAGAGTTGATTTTTCTTTCCGACAAGCGAAAGCAGTTATTGCTCTTTCTGAAAGGCGGTCCGAAAAACATAGATGAGATCAAGGAAGCCCTTGAGGTAACGTCCACTGCCATTTTGCCTCAAATAAAAAAATTAAAAGAAAAATCCCTGGTCGTTCAGGAAGACAAAATCTACAGCCTTTCACTTATAGGAAAAGTCCTTGTTGAAAAGATGCAGCCTCTTGTCAGCATAATTGATGTCTTCGAGGACAATTTTGATTACTGGGCTGAACGAGATTTTCAGGGAATTCCCTCTTCTTTCCGAAGGCGGCTTGGAGAACTCGGAAAGTGTGACCTGATTCAGCCAGATCTGGACAGGATGTTTGAACTTGATCCAGAGATCGTTGAAAACCTCTCTAAATCGAGTAGTATTCTTGAATGTATAGCCTATTTTGACCCCTCGCTTATTTCTATGTGTAAGGAACTTGCCAGAGATGGAGTCAAGCTTTCCTTTCTCATGTCCGGCCCTGTTTTTGAGCACTATTCTAAGGATTACTTCGAAGACCTCCAGAATATACTGACATTCGAGAGCGTGAAGTTTTTCCTGTACTCTGGAGAACTCCGGATCGCAAATCTAACCGCAACCGACAGATTTGTCATGATTTCCCTTTTCCCGAAAAGTCAGAAGCATTTCGATAGGGAAAGCCTGATAAGTTACGAGCCTTCAGCCCTCCAGTTTGGAAGTGAGCTTTTTGATGAGTTGCTCAAGAATTCTATCCAGATTACACAAATACCACATGAATAAATCAAGCCTATCCAAAAAACTGCTTGCCCGCAAGCCTTTTCAAACAACTGCTTGCCCGCAACCCTTTTGAAAAAAGGCTTGACCGAAAACCCCAAGAACCGTTTGAGTCTGATAACCTTATCCCCAAACCCTATCGGCGTGATAAACCGGCGCAACGGTTTGTGATCAACCGACGCAACGGTTGCGGTTAAGGCGGCTATTATGGTGAAGATGCCGAACGGAGCCAGGGCGGTTTATTTACTTGTAAGAACAAATATTCTTCATTTGCTGAAGAGGGTTAAAAAAGAGGAAGGATGAACCCTTCCGATATAAAGTTTTTAAATAACCTTGAAAAGCTTAGTCCACTATTCCGCCTGTATTTGCAGAGTGAACGGAACGCTGGTACCTTGCAAGGTAGCCTGTAACTTCCTTTTTTGGAGGTACGAATGCCGCTTTTCTTTTCGCAAGCTCTTCTTCTGGGACTTTAAGGTTCAGAACTCTTTCAGGAATATTAATCTCTATCATATCCCCGTCTTTTACCAGAGCAATTGGCCCTCCTTCGCTGGCTTCAGGAGAGACGTGCCCTATACATGGTCCGCGTGTTCCTCCGGAAAAGCGCCCGTCAGTTATCAGAGCCACAGACTCCAGCAGGCCCATGCCTCCGATTGCGGCTGTAGCTGCAAGCATTTCCCTCATTCCAGGGCCGCCTTTTGGGCCTTCGTAGCGGATAACTACAATATCTCCAGGTTTTACATTGCCTGCAAGGATACTTTCCATAGCAGCTTCTTCACAGTCATAAACTTTGGCAGGGCCTGTATAAACGCGCATTTTAGGGTCAACGGCTGCCTGTTTTACGACCGAACCGTCAGGGGCAAGGTTGCCTTTAAGGACTGCAATTCCCCCTTCGGCATGGATAGGCTTGTCGAGAGTTGCAATTATATCTTTATTGAGTTTTGGGTTAATAATCTCAAACTCGTTCAGGTTTTCCCCGATAGTTTTGCCATTTGCTGTAAGCTGATCCAGGTGAAGTTTGGAGGAAAGCCTCTGCATGACTGCCTGAACTCCACCTGCTCTGTCAAAGTGTAGCATGAAATTAGGGCCGCCAGGGCGAAGCGAGATCAGGTGGGGTGTTGTCCTGCTCAACTCATCAAATTTTTCAAGAGGGAGATTCAGCCCGAATTCATGGGCAAGGGCAGGAAGGTGCAGAGTAGTATTTGTGCTCCCCCCGACTGCCATGTCTACCATAATTGCATTTTCAAAAGACTTCAAAGTGACAAGTTTTCTGGGAGTCAGGTTTTCTTTAACCATTTCGACGATACGCTCACCTGATTCCTTGGCAATCCGGACCTTTTTTGCATCCACTGCGTGAGCAGTTGCACAGCCAGGAAGGCTCAGGCCAAGTGCTTCGGTTACACAGGCCATGGTATTTGCGGTAAACATCCCTGCACAGGACCCGGCTCCTCCGCAGGAAAGATTTTCAAGCCTTTTAAGATCAAGTTCTGAGAGTTTGCCTGCACTGTAAGCGCCCACTCCTTCGAAAACTGAGATCAGGTCTGTATATTTGTCATCAACATAACCCGGAAGCATAGGCCCTCCGGTTACGACAATTGCAGGGATATCAAGCCTGCCTGCTGCCATAAGGTGACCTGGCACAATCTTGTCACATGTGGGAATAAGGACAATCCCATCAAACTGATGGGCTTTAACCATAATCTCTATCGTGTCCTCAATAACTTCTCTGCTGGGAAGGGAATATTTCATACCCTCATGTCCCATTGCGATTCCATCACATACTCCTATAGTATGGAATTCAAAAGGAACTCCCCCGGCGTTCCTGATTCCGGCTTTTACAGCCTCAGCAAGTTTATTCAGATGAATATGGCCAGGAATTATATCGTTCCAGGAATTAACGACTGCGATGAATGGTTTCCTCATCTCGGAATCTGTGACTCCTGTCGCTTTCAGAAGTGAACGGTTGGGAGCACGTTCAGGTCCCTCTTTGATGATATCGCTTCTCATTCTAAATCTCCTTAAAGTTTCATGATGAAAACTAAGTATAATGTATAGATAGGAAAAAACTTCATAGTATAAACAGGTTGGGGAGGAAAGACTTGTAAAAAAGAAACAGGATATGAACAGCTGGATGAAAGAATCGCTGAGGAGAAGGAAAGCAGGGAACATTTGTTAAAGGTACTGGTTCTGCCAGAGGTTCCACTGCATAATAATGTGGTGGAACTGGCGGCGAGAGCAAAGGTCAGAAAAAGAGATGTGAGCTTTCAAACCATAACAGAGAAAGGAACAAAGGCAAATGACACATTTATGACGATTTTTCAGACAGCAAAGAGACTGGGTGTAAATACATATCAGTACATATGTGATAGATTCTATGTGACAGATTCTATATAATAGATTCTATGTGACAGATTCTATGTGATAGATTCGCCAACAAATTCGAGATACCATCTCTGGCTCCTCTGGATCAACTCATCAGAGAAAAAAGTTCATTGAATGGAAATTGAGGGATTTCCACTCAATTTGAAGAGGATACGGTAAATGTTATAGCCGAAAAGGAAAATGTGTTGTAAAAAGATGATAACTAAAAAGTTATCTTCTGAGAATCATTGTCCTCAGACGGTCAGCAGCGCTTGCGGATTTATCAGCGATGCCTCCTATTCTTTCGACAAGTCCCATAAGGTGGCAGACGCCTGCGCCTCCGAGAACATCCTCGTATTCGAAGATATTTTTCAGGAGTGCGGTTTCAAGCACATCCACATCATGTTCCAGTCTTTCGACTTCAGGGATGATGGTCATAGTTTCTTTGATTTCTTCCTTGCTGAAGGAAGTTGCGAGAAGCTTGTAAAGTGCGCCAGCAAGTTCATCGTAAAGCCTTGCAGTCTTCAGGGAGGTGTTCATCAGTTCCAGAAAGCCTTTTTTGATTTCCTCAGGGACATCCTTACAGGACCGAAGGGTCATCCAGTAGGCAGCCGTCTGAGCATAATCCGCAATAGAGTCCTGCTGCTTAAGAAAGGAAAGGAGGTCTTTTTTATTCACGGGCAACCTTACTGATGAGGGAATGCTTGCTCTTATCTTCTGTTTGAGTTTATCAGCCTCATGTTCCAGTTTGTCAATCTCATCTGTTCTCTCCTCCAGAATGGACTGGTTTCCTGCACAGTAGGCTTCCATTGCTTCAGCCAGCTTTTCAACTGCCAGCACTCCCTTTTTTGCGTGTGTTTCCAGAGGCAAAAAGGGAGATTCAGCAACCACGTCAAGGACAGAACGGATGTAGTCTTTCATAAAAAGATCACCTTTAATCCTACAAAGATCAATGCCGATGTAAGTGCGGCTATAGGAACTGTTGCTACCCAGGAAGAAATAATTTTCCAGATCACGCGCAGGTCAACGGCTGCAATCCCGCCTGCAAGTCCAACCCCTATAACCGAGCCGACAAGAGTATGTGTAGTCGAAATCGGAAGGGAACTGTAACTGTGAAGCAAAACCACTGTCGCTGTTGCGAACTGGGCAGAAAAACCACGTGTAGGAGTAAGTTGCGTAATCTTTGAGCCAATTGTTAGAACTACTTTATAGCCCCAGGTGGCCATTCCTATTACCATTCCAAGACCTCCCAGTAAAAGCACCCAGAGAGGAATTCCGGATTCTGTCCCTGAAACTCCCATAACATTAAGTGCTGCACAGAGAGGACCAATCGCATTTGCTACGTCATTTGACCCGTGTGCAAATGCAATATAACAACCAGTAATGAGTTGTAAGGATATGAATTTTTTCTCAACAAAAGGCAGGTCTATAGCTCTATGAAGGTAGATTTTTCTTATTAGAGAAAAGGTCAGATAAGCAAAAACCGCTCCAAGAACTGGCGAGATAAACCAGCTGGCGACAATTTTCAGAAGCTCTCCCCAGTGGATTTCAGAAAAAGAGATCGTTCCATTGTAAGCCGCAATCAGCCCGAAGCCGAGCACTGAACCAACTATGGAATGGCTGGTTGAAACGGGAAGGTTATAAAAAGTGGTGAGAGTTACCCAGAAACTTGCCGCAAGAATCGCAGCCAACATCCCGACCGCCACAATACCTGGGTGGACTTTGCCAATGATGCTGATGGGGACAATCCCATTGGCAATTGTAGAGGTTACTCGTCCACCGAACAATACGGCGCCTAAAAGTTCAAAAACAGCAGCAATAACAATCACTTGCTTGATTGATAAGGATCCTGTTCCAACTGAAGTCCCCATAGCATTTGCGAGGTCATTTGCCCCTATATTCCAGGCCATATAAAGGCCCGCTAAAATAAGCGCTATGATAAGTACATCCATTTTTTTCTGCTCCAGAAATATTAAACCTCAAATCTTTTAGTAATTATAATTATAATTATAACCTTTAACTAATAATAACCATAAACTCCGATTTTTAGTTATTATAATAAGTTTATCTGTTCATTTATCCAAAGATTTATTATTTTCATTAATTCCTGAACACTTCTCTTAATTCTGAGCTTGTATGCTATTTCAGACCATTTCATTATATTTTATAGTTTCCATATATTTTCGAGCGCTCTATATAATCTATAGATCTATATACAACTATTTTTGATATATTCATATTCTCTTTACCTCAGGGTTAGCGGCTTTAAATCTCCTATCTGAAGATAACATGGACAAACTCTAAGAGAACAAAGCTTTTCCGTTATTCAAAATAACGTAAAGTTTTTATTCGGATATGCCTTTCCAGAACTTCAATAAAAATGTTTAATTCTGAAAAAGAAGTCTCTGGATATATTTTGTGGAAGGATTCTAAATCTGTTCCAGAACTTCAATAAAAATGTTTAATTTTAAAAAAGAAGTCTTTGGATATATTTTGTGGAAGGATTCTAAATCTGCTCCAGAACTTCAATAAAAATGTTTAATTTTAAAAAAGAAGTCTTTGGATATATTTTGTGGAAGGATTCTAAATCTGCTCCAGAACTTCATTCTGGAAAAGCAGAGAAGTTATTGCATAATTACTAATTGTAATAGAGTACTATAATAGAGTATTAATGTAACAGAGTATTAATGTAAGAGAATTTGGTTTTTTAAGATTACTAATTATATAATATTTCCATAGTTATTCAAATGGATTATTTAATATGAATTAATTGACAGAAATTATGCAAACACTGAGATCATTTGACAGTCGAGATCATTTAACAGCATAGATCATTTAACTATACAGATCATTTGATATAGAACAGTAGAGGAAGATATTTTTCAGGTTTCAAGCTCATGAAATTCCTGATCTTTCAGTTCTTTTTTCCTGATATTCTCTCTGAGCAGGTCCAGCACCTCTTCATCCGAAACATCGTACCATCTCTCGTAAGCCTGAGCAACAGCCCTGAAATATGCAGGAATCTCAAGCACCACGAGCTCATCTACTATTTTCTGAAGCTCTTCTGCGACCTCTACTCCTGCTACAGGCACTGCAACCACTATTTTTCTGGCCTTCCTGTTTTTGCAAAGTTCAATGGCTGCCCGCATTGTAGAGCCCATTGCAATGCCGTCATCAATTAGAATTACAGTTCTTCCCTCAAGCTCGGACAGGGAATTTCCTCCTCTGAGAGCTTTTATGCGCCTTTCAATCTCAGCAATTTGCTCCTGTTTTATCCGTTCAATGGTTTCTCCTGAAAGCCAGTTGTGTGCATTTTCTAAAATAAACGTACTCCCGTTCTCGGCTACTGCCCCGAATCCGGCTTCAGGATTGTCCGGGAAAGGTAGTTTCCTTGAAATAATTAGAGAAAAATCGGTATTCAGCTTCGCTGCAACCTGCAGTCCAACTTCCACTCCCCCACGTGGAATTGCAAGAATAATAGGATTCTCGATCCTGTATTTTTCAAGAGCTTTTGCAAGCTTTTCCCCTGCATCTTTACGGTTTTTGAACATGTTTCCACCTTGTATTCAAAAATTATGCCTTTTTTCCGTACAAATATTAAAATCAAAATATCCTCATAGGCCGCCTGTAAATTTCTACTGAAGAACCTGAAGGAAGAACGGTTTCTGGTAAACAAAGTTCCAACACTTTGTTTGCAACATCTTCAGGCTTGAGAACAGGCTCATCTGAAAAAAGCGAGCGGTACATGTCGGTATCCACACCTGCAGGACAGACTGCATAAACCTGAAGCCCACCTCCGACTTCGTAAGCAAGAGACTCTGTAAAACCAATTACTGCAAATTTTGAAGCGCAATATATCGAAAGCTTCGGTATGCCATGCTTTCCCGCTCCAGAAGATATATTTACAATCCTGCCTTCTCCTCTTTTAAGTAGGTGAGGAAGAGCGTATTTTGTGCAGAAAAACATACCTTTCACGTTTGTATCTATAATCTCATTATATTCTTCAGTTGAAGTCTCTACAAGATATTTCCTGTATGCCACTCCTGCATTGTTCACGAGGATATCAATTTTTCCAAAAGCATTTACTGCCTCTGAAATCATGTTTATGACTTCATCTTCTTTTCGAATGTCGGTCTTTACTGCAAGGGCCCTTCTCCCTTCCCTCTCCACCAGCCTGGCAGTTTCTCTAATTTCTCTTTCGGTTCTTGCAACAATTACAATGTTGGCTCCTTCTCTTGCCAGTGACAGGCAGATGGCCCTGCCAATTCCTTTTCCCCCACCGGTTACAATAGCTGTCTGGCCTTTCAATCTCATAGCAGTCACTCTACAGTCAGCAGTCACTCTACAGTCATTTTATTAATTGTCAAGCAGGATAAGGATATAATTTTGGAAGCACTATTTCTAAACTGCAATTAAGAGCTATCTCTTAAAAAGAAAAGGAAATTCCGGCAAAAGAATGCAGAAGACCTGGCAAAAAGATGATTTAGGTACTATAAAGCTGCCAGAGCTATCTGTTATAAGTCTGCCAGAACTGTTCCATAACTGTCCCATAACTGTCCTATAGTTGTCGGAGGCCTGCTCCTTGGTATTTATAATTAAAGCTGAGGGACTGGAAGAGCCTGCATCTCGATTATCTTCCCTGATGTAACTTTTGAATCAGGCGAGGCAAGTTCCAGCACTTTTTCTGCGATGTGCTCTGGCTTGAGCGAAGGCCTGTCCGAAAATAGTGACCTGTACATACCCGTATCCACAGCGCCAGGGCAGATAGCGTAGACTTTTATTTCTCCTTCTAACTCGGACGCAATAGATTCTGTTATTCCGTTTACTCCAAATTTTGAGGCAGAGTATACGGAAAAATTCGGAAGCCCGTGTAATCCTCCTACCGAGGATATATTGATTATTTTTCCATTATTGCTCTCTCTGACGTATGGAATCGCATACTTTGTGCAGAGAAAAACTCCTTTTAAGTTGGTATCCATCATTTGTTCGTACTCTTCCAGGGTGGTATCTTCCAGCTTCTTTTTGTAAGCCACTCCTGCGTTGTTGATAAGGATATCAAGCCTGCCGCATTTGTCAATTGTCATTGAAATCAGGCGTCTTACGTCCTCTTCATTCTGCACGTCAGCCTGGACAGCCATGGCTTTACTGCCCATTGCTTTTAATTTATTTACGATCTCTTTGATTTCACTCTCATTCCTTGCTGCAATAACGACGTTTGCTCCCTCTTTTGCCAGAGCAAGGCAGATAGCTCTTCCTATCCCTTTGCTCCCCCCAGTTACAAGAGCTGTTTGACCTGCTAAACTCATTGCTACTCCTTTTATCGGTTTATATTTATATAATTATTTTTTATTAAATAAAATATAAAACGGAGAAAAAAGGGATATATTTTTGGAAATTAAGTTTCTGAAAAGAAGTTCTTCTCGCGAGAATGAGCTTTTTGATATTCTCAATTTCTTCGGTTGTCAGCCTTTTATTCAGAATTCTGGTGCGAATTCCGGCAGACGAATAATATTTCGTTTTGGGTTGTACCATTTTTGACGCTCCAGTGCGTCTGAGATTATGTGAAGATCCCTCCATCAGCCCTGAGAAAATGGCAAAAGCTTTGAAGTTAATCCAGATTTACGAGTCGAATATGAGAAGAAAATTTATGAATACACTGAATATATAACAACTCATGTTTGTGTCATCTATATCCCTTTCTGGTCATGCAGACATCGGAAATAATACACTAAAAAATAATGCACTAAATAACAATAAAATATCTGTAGTGTGTATGGGTGATTCCATCACATACGGTTTTTGTGGAAATGGGACTTCATATCCTTCAATATTGCAATCACGATTGTCTGGAGCAGTAATACACAACGCTGGTGAGTGCGGAGATCAGACTTACGAGATGCTAGCCAGGTTTGATAGAGATGTGATATCACACCATCCGAATTTTGTTATAATAATGGGCGGTATCAATGACCTTCTCCTTGGACAGCCTGAACAGGTTATTGAAGATGATCTAGCTGCAATGTGCAAGAATTCCATACAAAATGGAATTACACCAGTACTTTGCTCAATCACACCAATGACTTATGTTCCACGGAATTTGAAAATAAAAACAAACAACCTGAACAAGTGGATTCTATCATATTCAAATGTACAAGGCTATAAAGTGATAGATTTCAACTCTGTGCTGGATGATGGCCATGATAATCTGAGACAAGAGTACGATTCTGGAGATGGGTGCCATCCAAACGCTGCTGGTTATGTTGCTATGGGAAATTCGATTGACATCAATTTGTTTAAACACTAGAGGTAACTGGTGCCATCATAGGTTTGAAACACAAAACAACTGCAAAAAATAGTGATTACCTTGTAAGGGCTATTATATTAACCAATTAAGGTCTATTATATTAACCATTTAAGGTCGATCATATTAACCATTTAAGGTCGATCATATTAACCATTTAAGGTCGATCATATTAACCATTTAAGGTCGATCATATTAACCATTTAAGGTTAATACTTTCACATAGCTCAGGTGAACCTTTTAACCATTACTCGATATTTCCTTTTGAGGTTGGTTGAAATGGACACATCAGAGAAGTATATCAGAATGTGCTCACTAGCGAAGGAAATTCAGCAGAAGTGGGTATTCCAATCCGGTGATTTTGTTTATAATCCAGCTTTTGAAAAAATTGAGGTTTTACTCGATCCTGGAAATAATTCTATTAATTATATCTGGCTACCGAGACAAGATCAACTTCAAGAAATCTGTATCACATTCTTTATGCATAATCTGAGAATATCGAAATTCGAAGCATTCTCACGATTTTTGGAATGGTACTCTGGACGCCTGAGATATACTTTCGAACATGGACTCAAGAATGGAAACGATTTCATAGACTCAGGGGAAGAACTTTTGTTAAACCGTGCAATGATAATGATGCACTGGAAAAAATGGGACGGGGAAAATTGGGTAAAAGCTCTAGATGGAAAAGCATCAGGGAAAATTCCCGCAAAAAATTCTAATTACTTCCAGGCTGGATCTAAAAAGGATTAGCTGTAGAGAATGCGGATTCAAAAAAGATAGTAGTTATCGTATTTCAAAATGTTTTCCTGTTATTACAGTACCAAAAATTTTTCACCCTGGCAACGCAAAGCATTATTCGAAAACCTGACATTCGCGTTGTACTTTTACTCAAGATACTGGCGATCAATATAACAGTACTTCCAGTCCTCACCTGGCTCGAAAGATTGGATTACAGGATGCCCGGTTTC
The DNA here is from genome assembly GCF_000969945.1 of Methanosarcina sp. Kolksee. Taxonomy (NCBI): domain Archaea; kingdom Methanobacteriati; phylum Methanobacteriota; class Methanomicrobia; order Methanosarcinales; family Methanosarcinaceae; genus Methanosarcina; species Methanosarcina sp. Kolksee. The sequence goes on along the minus strand of NZ_CP009524.1, from coordinate 3,180,178 downwards.
TTCAAAGTGCTTTGTTGCGTGTTTATTTTTTGACTGGTCACAGCAGCCCACATGTCCACAGGTCAGGCAAACCCTCAGGTGTATCCAGCTATCTCCGCTTTTCAGGCATTCCTCACAACCCTTTGAGCCCTGCTCTATGTTTTTAATTTTTATCATAGTTCTGTGTGTACAGACCATAGTGTTTATCCTCCCTGTACAGACCATAGTGTTTATCCTCCCACTTTACCCTCCCACTTTTCCTTTTTATTTTTATCTTTACAGCGTTAAAAATGAGCAGTATTGAAATTACGTAACTGTAACCCTGGTAAACCTCCACCTTGCAATAAGAAACATTATTCCCGCAAAAGCCAGGAGAGCCAGGAAGGAGACAATAACCTCTCCCTGAGTGTAAGTATAACGGAGTCCAATTGACGAAAATTCACTCCCTATTGCAAAATACCTTATTCCGCTGACAAGGTGTGTGAGAGGATTGACTGTGGACAGAGCCCGGAGCACAGGAGGAAATGAATTTGCAGGGTAAAGTGCATTGCTCGTGAAAAAGAAAGGCATAGTAAGCAGGGTTATTACAGCCTGCATCCCTTCCGGGCTTTCCATTGTTATTGCTATTGCAGCCGAAAGGAAAAGAAACCCGAGAGAAAATATCCCTACAAAAAGCATGATCCCGATGAGTGAAACCAGAATCTGTGTTACTGTGTAGCCTTCAAAAAACTGGACTCCCAGTAAAAGCCCAAAAACCATGATCACAGTAGCCTGGATAAAGGATTTTGTCATGGCTGAAAGTCCTATCCCTATGATTATATGGATTCTTGGAAGAGGACTTGAAAGGGTCTCCCGCATAAGCCCCCAGTTTTTGTCAAAAAGCAGCACTGTCCCCCCAAAAAGGCTTGTAAAAAGTGTGGTCATGGCAATAACGCCTGCACCTATGAAAGTCAGGTATCCCACAACTCTCACCCCGGGAATAACCGGCATAGTTGCAGTAAGCCTTTCAAAGTTGTTTGACATTGCTACTCCGAAAAAAGCTAGCCAGAGTGCAGGCTGGACAAGGGAAGTAAACAGGAGAGTTCGGAACCGGACAAACCGTAGCATGTCACGCCAGTATATGGTAAGAAAGCCTTTATGCATCTCTTAACGCCTTCCTGGTTTTGCCACAATCGTTTTTTCGGTCCCCGTATCCCTGATCTCCCTTCCGGTATAATGAACAAAAACGTCATCCATTGATGGTTTTTTGAGGTTTACGGCCCTGATCTTAATACCCCCGTTCCGAAGTTTATCCATGATCTCAGGCAGCAGGTAGGTACCGTCCATATTGACCATAGCAATTATTCCTTTTGCTTTGTCTCGAATTCCTTTTACAGTATCAAGTTTCATTAACAGACTGGAAGCTTCCCTGTTATCACTTGTTTCGAGATATATAAGATCTTCACCAAGTGCATTTTTTAACTCCCAGGGCTTGCCTGTGACAATGATTTCCCCATGATCTATGATGCTTATCCTGTTACTGAGCTGGTCGGCTTCGTCCATATAATGGGTTGTCAGAAAAATGGTTGTGCCCTGCCGGTTGATGTCTTTTACGTAATCCCAGATTCTGATTCTTGTCTGAGGGTCAAGCCCGATTGTAGGTTCGTCCATGAAAAGCACTCTCGGGCGGGTCATGAGTCCCCTCGCAATCTCAAGCCTGCGCTTCATTCCGCCGCTCAGGTATCTTGTCAGAACATCCCTCTTTGCTTCAAGCTCGACCAGACTTAGCAATTCGTCAACACGCGCCTGCCTTTGAGCTTTTGGCATGGAATAGAGCCTTCCGTGGTATTCCAGAATCTCCCGAACAGTCATATCCCTGTCAAGAGTCAACTCCTGAAAGACAATCCCTATTGATTCCCTTACTTTTTCAGGTTCAGTTCTCAAATCATGGCCTGCAATAGTTACTCTTCCTTTCTGCATAGGCAGGAGAGTGGTAAGAATATTAATTACAGTACTCTTCCCAGCTCCGTTTGGCCCGAGAAAAGAAAATATCTCCCCTTTTCTTACCGTAAAACTGATGTTATCGACGGCTTTTATCTCGCCGAAAAAATATTCAAGGTTAGTTACTTCTATGATATTGTCTTCCAGAACCAGTACTCCCTCTGTTTCTATCTATAAAGGAAATGAAACTTTCATTGATAAATAGGTATTTTGCCTGAATTTCTGTAGAAAGTAAACTGGTTAATAAATATGGATAAAACCATATCTAAGTATCGAAAGCCACAGATGAATTCTTAAGGGCTACTGGAAAGGAATATTTCGTGAAATGGCTCTTTTGCGAGCCTGAATAGATAAAGGCAGCAAAAATTATTTGCTTAAAAGGAGAAAAGAAAGTAAACAGGTTAGTTAGCAGGTAGTCTGTCAACGGCTGAAAAGCTGGATAATCTAAGCCACAGTTTGATTTGAGTTACAGTTTGCAGAACTTCAGGGATGCTTCTAGAGCCAAAAAATGTTAGGAGAATTGTATACGGATCACGAACAGACTTTTAAGAAGTATCGCTATGTTATCGAAAGGGGATATCCCCATCCTCTTGGGGCAACGCCTGATGAAGATGGAGTAAATTTTTCGATTTATTCCGAACATGCAGATTACGTTGAACTTCTGCTTTTTCACAGATGTGATGATCTGAAACCTGCTCTTATCCTTTACACAAACAGAGTTGGAGAATTTACTCATTCTAAAAATATTGCAAATTCAGTTATGGTTTCCGAGGATATTGAAAATATTGCGAGCTCAGTTAAGGTTTCCGAGGATATTGAAAATATTGCGAGCTCAGTTAAGGTTTCCGAGGATATTGAAAATATTGCGAGCTCAGTTAAGGTTTCCGAGGATATTGAAAATATTGCGAGCTCAGTTAAGGTTTCCGAGGATATTGAAAGTATTGAAAATCCAGTTAAGGTTTCTGGGGATATTAAAAATATTGAGAATTCAGTTAAAGTTTCCGAGGATCTTGAAACCACCGAAGCTACAAGTATTGAAATCACTGAAGCCACAAGTATTGCCCTTAATAAAACATTTCACTTCTGGCATGTATATGTGCGGGGCCTTAAGCCTGGAGTCCACTATGCATATCGGATAGGCGGTCCTCTTGATCCCTCCAGAGGATACCGTTTTGACGGGGATAAAGTCCTGATAGATCCTTATTCTAAAGGAAACAACAAAGCACTCTGGAACAGAGAAAAAGCTTGCATGCCAGGAGACAACCTTGCTTTTTCTATGCGCAGCGTGGTAATTGATATGTCCCACTACAAATGGGGAAATAACAGCCACATAACTGCAGAAAAGATATATGAGATGCCCGGAATGGGCGAAAAGCTCTACAGCAAAAAAAGGCTGCAAGAACTGAATGAAACCATCATCTATGAGCTGCATGTAGGCGGGTTTACCAGATCTCCAACATCAGGAGTCACAGCGCCCGGTACATTTTCAGGAGTAATTGAAAAAATTCCATATCTCAAGGAACTTGGCATTACATCTGTAGAATTAATGCCTGTCTTTGATTTTGATGATGCAACAAGCCTTGACGGAAGAAAACAATACTGGGGCTATGACCCGATATGTTTTTTTGCGCCTCACAGCAGCTATTGTGTGAATCCTGAGTACGGAGCTCATATGGAAGAATTCAGGGACATGGTCAGAGCTCTGCACAAAGCTGGAATTGAGGTAATTCTTGATGTGGTCTTTAACCATACAGCCGAAGGAGACAACCTGGGCCCGGTATTTTCTTTCAAGGGTATAGATAACAGCATATATTATCTCCTGGAACCTGACAAGCAATACTACAGCAATTATTCGGGTTGTGAAAATACAGTGAGCTGCAACCATCCTATTCCCCAGAAGCTGATAGTAGACTGCCTAAAATACTGGGCAGAAGAGATGCATGTTGATGGTTTTCGGTTTGATGAGGGTTCTATCCTTTCGCTGGATACCGATGGGAAGGTTATGAAGTATCCCCCTGTTATATAGCAGATTGAACTTGACGATGCTCTCGGATACATAAAAGTGATTGCTGAAGCCTGGGACGCAGCTGCACTCAATCAGGTAGGATACTTCCCGGGCCCGAGGTGGGCTGAATGGAACGGTTATTATCGGGATGAGATCCGCCGCTTTGTAAGAGGAGATCCCGGGCTTGTAAGGAGGGTTGCAAGCCGGATTGCCGGGAGCCCTGACCTCTACCAGTCCGAATCAAGGCTTCCGATCAATAGTGTTAATTTCGTGACGTGCCACGACGGATTTACACTTAACGACCTTGTTTTGTATAACCATAAACACAATGAGGCTAACGGGGAAAATAACAGGGATGGAATTGACAATAATTTGAGCTGGAACTGCGGGGTTGAGGGAGAGACCGAAGACCTGGAGATCGAAACCTTGCGGGAAAGGCAGATCAAAAATTTCGCTGCAATTCTGTTGCTGTCTATAGGAGTTCCGATGATTTGCATGGGAGACGAAGTCAGACGCACTCAGAAAGGCAACAACAATGCTTATTGCCAGGACAATGAGACCAGCTGGTTTGACTGGAACTTAGTAGAGAAAAATCGCGATATGCTCCGCTTCTGGAAATTGATGATTGATTTTCGAAAACGCCATACTACCATCCTTCGCCCCCGATATTTTACAGGCAAGGAAAACGAACGTGGGCTAAAAGATATTTCCTGGCACTGGTGCAAGCTCTACAGTCCAGGCTGGGACGACCCTCATGCAAGAGCCCTTTCTTTTACCATGGGAGAACCCGGAGACGAAGAAGATATACATGTTATGATGAATATGTACTGGGAGCCTCTTGAGTTCGAAATTCCGGAACTCAAATGTATAAGTAGAAACTGGTATAGAGCAGTCGATACTTTCTTGCCTTCTCCTCAGGAAATTGCCAAAGCCGGAGAAGAAATCCAGGTCAACGGGAAGAGCTACATTGTGCAGGGCAGGAGTGTAGTTGTGCTAATTTCAAAGCGACTGCCTAAAAAAAGGGTCACAGTGACTAAGAATTACAGTGTAAAAAAACGATCACAGTGACTAAGAATTACAGTGTAAAAACAGGATTACAGTGAAAAAGGATTTCAGTGAAAAAAGATTACAGTGCAAAAAGGATTACAGTGCAGAAATTCCAGGCACTGGAAAAAGTTGGAGCTTTAAAATTATTGTGAAAAATTATCTGTAGATCTATGTGACGAACTATCTGTTGATTTTTTATATGCTTCTATAACATCCTGAACTGACTCAAAGATATGGTCTTTACCAATCATTTGGGTTATGCCGTCTTTATCCAGCTCACTCATCACAGGCTGTACTACTTCACTTAATACAAGAGTAATGTCCAGTTTTTGCAGTTGGATATACACTTTTTTGAGCGTCTCTGCGGAAGTGAAATCGATATCTCCAATGTTTGTGGCAGAAATGCAAAACCATTTAAGTGAGCCATTTTTTATGGCAAGATCTATTATATCTTCCGCAAAGCGGTCTTCGTTAGCAAAGTAGAGGTTTGAACCAAAACGGTAGATTAACAGTCCTTCAACAGCTTGCTGCCCACTTTCCAGTGGAAATGTCTTCATAGCCCCTCCTGCCTTTGGAACAAGCAGAAGGTTAAGTGGCCTGTAACTATGGCGCAGGTGAGCAATGATCGAGAGTATAATAGCTATAAGGATTCCCTGCTCGACACCTATAACTACGACCGTTATAGCCGTTATCAAAGCGACAGCAAACTCGACAGGCCGCTGTCTGTGAAGGGCGGTCATCCCTTCGATATCGATAAGATGCAGACCAATGAGGAATACCATAGACGAAAGTACGGCTGTGGGTAAATAGGCGAATGGCCTGGTAAAGAACAACAGGACTAATATAACAGTTAAGACCGTTGTGAGCTGAGTAAGCTGTGTCCTACCTCCTGCATTTTTAATCATTTCAGTCTTGGTTGGGCTGCCGTTGACAACGAAAGTCCCTGATATCCCTGCTGCTGCGTTAGCAAGGCTCAATCCGATGAGGTCTGTATTTTCATTAAAAGTGTCGGAAAACTTAATGGCATAAGCACGAGATGTTGCAGCACTCTGGGCAAGGATAATAATAAAACAAGAAACGGATATGTTGAAAATATCTGGTAGATTTGAAAGCGGGATTTGAGGAATAGAAATTTGCGGCAGGCCTTGTGGTACTGTGCCAAGGACGCTAATCCCGTAAGAAGAAAAGTCTAATATCCGGCTTGCAGCAATTGCGCCAATAATCGCTATTAGTGAACCTGGAAATTTGTGGCTGATCCTTTCGCCAAGAACAATAACCCCGATTACGGATAATGAGACCAGGAGCGTGGGGGTATTTGTAAGAAAGAGGTTTCTTACTAAAGAGATAATCTGCACAGATGTCCCATCCGGTTCTGAAGGTATCCCAAGCATCCCGCTAATCTGTGATATAGAGATGTAGATACCAGCACCTGTGAGAAATCCTATCAGGACCGTGTAGGAGAGGAAGTCAGCGAGAAAACCAAGCTGGAACAGGCCTCCAAGGAAAAGCAAGATTGCTACGAGTAGGGCGATTGCGCTCGCATATGCGACGTATTGGGAAGATCCAGGCACGGCTATCGTTGTCAGTCCGCTTGCTATAATTGCCGCGGTTGCTGAATCGGCGCCAACGACAAGATGACGGGATGAACCAAAAATGGCAAAAGCTAACATTGGAAACAGGATCGTGTAGATTCCAGTAACTACAGGCATGCCTGCAATTTTAGTGTATCCCATAACTTCGGGGATGGCAAACGCTGCGAATGTTATCCCTGCGATAATTTCCAGGGGTATCTGTTTGGAGTTGAGGGGTAATATTCCTTGAAAGAGGGAAAAATGAAAAGATCTTCTGGAATTCTGCGCAGGTTTCATATTCGTTCTAATCTCCTTACAATAAGGTAATTTTTTGATTGAAATCCTTGAATGACGGATATATCAAACCAGCCTAGTATCCGCCTGGATTTGCAAACCTTTGATCTTATCCTTCAGGTCATATGTTTAGACCTACAACTTTAATTATAATTATCGATTCGTTTCTATTGATTTGTATATCTCTTCATTCAACAACTTCTGGTTATGATGCTATTGTTTTTTCATTTCAACCGCTTAAGTCCGATTCATTTATCATGATGAGTCTTTTGAATATGATATGAATATAATGGTCCGAGTCAAAGTTTATATTCATTCAAATTAATAAATTAGAAACTCAACTAAAAACTCAACTCAAAAACTAACTCAAAAACTCAACTACAAAAACCAACTCAAAAACTCAACTCAAAAACCAACTAAAAACTCAACTCAAAAACCAACTCAAAAACTCAAAACTCTAATGTCATGAGGCTAAGAAAATTATTGAATTGCTCTCGGACAGCAATTTGCAGGAAAAAACATTTGAACATGTGGGGCGCTACAGTTCTTGTATACTAAAGGGGGAGTTAAATGATAGAGATTATGCAGGGTTTGCCGGGAAATGTCGTAGCAGTCAATGTGAGTGGAGAAGTAACTGGAGATGACTACAAAAATGTGTTAATTCCTGCTGTTGAGGAAAAAATCAAGATGTACGGTAAGGTTCGTATTCTTTATCACATGGATAAGGAACTTGAGTGGTTTACCCTTAATGCCATGCTGGAGGACGCCAAGGTTGGCATACTGAACATTACAGCCTTTGAAAAGATTGCAGTTGTTTCAGACGTGGACTGGATGGATGTCGCCGTTGAAATCATTAAGTTTATTGTTCCTTTTCCAGTGAGGACCTATAAGAATGAAGAGCTTCTTGAAGCAGAAACATGGATCAGTGAATAAAATCAGTGAATAAAATCAGTGAATAAAATCAGTGAATAAAATCAGTGAATAAAATCAGTGAATAAAATCAGTGAATAAAATCAGTGAATAAAATCAGTGAATAAAATCAGTGAATGAACCTTCATAAAAATGATAGGTTACAAATCAAGGCTCTTCGCTATTTTGAATGAGCAAATTTATAGCTACTTCTTTAATGATCTTTATTTTTGAACATTATTTTTGAGCACAGAACTTGCAGGCACTGCTTCTTTGAGAGTGATATATTCCCTCAAGTCCGATTTCAGAATCCTTTCAATCTCGCTCCAGCTACTGTCTCTGGTTTCGGTAAACATGTACCCGAAGTAGCCGCGTGTTTCATGATCCGCTTTTCTGAGTTCCAGAGGCTTTTCGAAGTCTGAAAGCAGTTTTTCGTAATCAAAAGCCTTTACATCCTTCAAATTGAGATCTTCAGGTTTGCTCAGCATGACAAGGCAGAAGCTTTTCCCTTCTTTGTCTGCAAGAATTTCATTCCAGTCCGGTTCAAGCTGTTCCAGAAAGTACCTGTAAGTGTTAATCCCATATGCAAAATATGCAATATCAGTAACGCACAGGCCGGCAAAGCGAATCGGGTTCAGTTCAATCGGCTGGATCCGCCTGTCCTGCGATATTCGAAGTTCCAGATGAAGGGGAAAATTCCTGAGCCCGGCCAGCTTTCCGATTTCCTTTAAAAGATCCTCAATTGCTTCCCTGTAGGTTTCTATAACCGTTTTCGAAGTAAAATACACCCTGTCACTGACATCGTCTTCCGAAGAAAAGATATGTTTGAAGATATCGAGGACTACCGGCTTTCCTTCACGGTTGAAATAAGCGTCAACCGCAAACTCTTCCCCTTCGATATTTCCCTCTATAATGAAATTCTCCACATTCAAAACTGGCGCCGGATAAAGCTTTTTGATCTCTTCAACCTCAGACTTTATGGACTTCAGGACCGAATCCCATTCCTCGTTGGTGGAAACCTTATGAACTCCAAGGCTGAAAAATCCCACAGCAGGCTTTATGATAAACGGTTTTTCGATTTCCTCAACCCGAATTTCGTCCAGTTCTTCAAATTTAACACTCTTAAAATATAATTCAGGATAGAGCCTTTTCAGTAGCTCTCTGAACTTAACTTTGTTCTTGAAAAGCTCGATTTTTTCAGGCAGCCCGGTAAAACCGAGATTTTCCGAAATCCAGCCAATTGAGTTTTCAGAATTGGAATATAGAGAAAATTCACCTTTTTCTTTTATTAATTCGATAAATTCAGCTTCCTCAAGAAGGTTTAGCCTTTTTTCAGTCTTCAGTCCGGCTGCCATTTCATTTTTTAAAACAGGAATCTGTAATTCAGCAGCAGTATTTTTTAGGAATTCGGAGACGTAGGGGTGGTCGAGGATTAACATTTTTCTAACCTTTTTTGTTATCTTTCAGTTTGAAACCTGAAGCCAGATAATGGAGAGGTTAGTAATATTTGTTGTGGAATATTTTATTGTGGGTCATAATGGAATCTGAGCGCAGTCAACCCAGTTATTTTCTAAAAACAGATTACAATGGATCATATTTTACTGAGAAGCATGGCTACAAATCTTTTGATCAATGAAAAAAGATATTCATTGTAATGGTTAACAACAACGGTAAGAACGATTCCAAATATTCCTATTCCTATTCTTTTGGGATCTAATATCCAGTTAAAGAATTGAGATAATTTATTAGGTTGAGGTATATATCCAGTTTCAGTACCTGAATAAGGTATTATTTTGAGCCGACAAATATTCATTTGTTTTGATGAATCTTCAATGATTTTCTGAAGAGGCCCTTCGATATTATTTGCGATTTCACTTAATTCGTTGCGACATTTCTCAAAAGCTCCTCTATAGCCTATAGTTCCCTGTTTTTTATACTTGTCAAGATTTTGTATGCATTCTTTCAATTTAGAAAGAGAATCAATAAAGAGTTCTCCTTTACTGTTTTTATTATAAGCACTTTTGGCAAGTGCCAGTTTTTCATCCCAATTTTTCAATTTATCTTCTAATTCAGGTGTTTTTTTCTGTTTTATAACTGCGAGCATGTAGTCGAGCATTTCCGAAAGACAGGACATTGAAATTGAACAGGCGTTACATAATTGATTATATTTTGGAGGGTCTTTGGATGCTTCAGCCGCCTTTTCATAAAATTGGGATGCATCCATTATACAATCAATGATTTTCGTAAATTTTTCAATTTCGTAAGATTCCTTGTTCCAAATTCTCTTAATTATATCTTTGTAAAAAGGAGCTTTAATTTCAAGCTTCCGAATTTTAGCTCTTCCTTTCAGCGTATATCCTTTGGTTAAAAAAGTGTATTTAAAGTTATCTCCTGCCTGCTTACCTGCTTCAATGTATTTATCTCCTGAAATTTCAGCGTATTCCCCACTTTTTTTATAATCTTTTAACTTATAATATTTATTCACAAATTCTTCATAAAGCAATGCCAAAGAAAGATGTTCCTTAACTTTATCTCCATTTTCCCTGAATAAGTTGGATACCATTTTCATTTCATTGATAGCTTCATTCTCTAAATTTTTAGAGAGTAGAAATAGACTATAAGCACCATGACTACTTGGTTTGTTGGAATCTAATTTTAGTGCTATTTTATACTGTTCCTCTGCCTTATCGAAGCGATCCATTTGTTTCAGGAGATTTCCGTAATTTAAGTGTGTGTTTACATGTTTTGGATCTAATTTTATTGCTATTTTATACTGTTCCTCTGCCTTATCGAGGCGATCCATATCATAAAGGAGAAGTCCGTAATTATAGTGTGTGCTCACATTATTGGGATCTGAGTCAAGAGCAAGTTTATACTGTTCCTCTGCCTTATCGAGGCGATCCATATCATAAAGGAGAAGTCCGTAATTATAGTGTGTGATCGCATTATTGGGATCTGAGTCAAGAGCAAGTTTATACTGTTCCTCTGCCTTATCGAAGCGATCCATATCATAAAGGAGAAGTCCGTAATTTGAGTGTGTGATCGCATTATTGGGATCTGAGTCAAGAGCAAGTTTATACTGTTCCTCTGCCTTATCGAAGCGATCCATTTGTTTCAGGAGATTTCCGTAATTTGAATGTGTGCTCGCATCATTGGGATCTGATTCTACAGAAAGTTTGTACTGTTCCTCTGCCTCATCGAGGCGATCCGTATCTGAAAGGAGAAGTCCGTAATTTGAGTGTGTGTTGACATGTTTGGGATCTGATTCAAGAGCAAGTTTATACTGTTCTTCTGCTTCTATAGGTAGATTCAAAAAGTAAGAAGCAGTTCCTGCATTATAATGAGCAGCTGCTTTTTCAGGTCCTGTTGATAAGCTTGCAGCTGTTTTTGCAAATATATATGCTAATTCATAAGCCTCTTCTGATCCACAATAAGTGCTCAACTCTAATAACTGATCGGAAGATATCGAATTTTTTGTTGAAAAGTTAATTGCAAGGTCAACTGCTTTGTTTAAATTTCCTTCTTCAGATTGCAGAGATTCAACTACAATTTTTCGCAGTTCTTCTACCACATCATCCATTTATTGACCTGCCTGAATGGAATTTCAACCCGAAAAATAGTTTTTAATTCATTGTTTTGAAACATATAAATAATTTTTTATATTGTACGAAAGATAACGATTTATAGAAATCTAACAAAGATCTGTTTTTGTGATATTATGAAAATCCTTCAAACTCTCTCCCGACTCTACATAAAAGACCTTAACTCAGCCCTCGAATTCTATGAAGAACTCCTCGGCTCTCCCGCAGCTATGCGCTTTAAAATCCCGCAAATCGGCCTTGAACTGGTTCAAGTAGGGAATATTTTGCTAATAGCCGGCTCGGATGAAGCTCTAAAACCCTTCAAAAGCACGCAGGCTACTTTTCTTGTCGATTCTCTTGACGAATTCAAGGCTTATCTGGAAGAAAAAGGTGCAGAAATTATACGGGGCCCAAATAAGGTCCCAACCGGCAGGAACATGACAGTAAAGCATCCCGACGGCGCGGTAATAGAATATGTGGAACATTCCAAAAATAGATGAAAATAAATAATTTAAACGTTATTTTTGAGCTTTTTCAATTAAATCGTTAATTATATCGTCTACAGTTTCTGATTTTCGTGCATTCAAAACTGAGCGAATAAACCATAAAGCTGAAATTATACCAGCAATATAAAATATTTTTTGCCATGTATCACCACTTACGATAAAATCATGAAAATCAGAAGTGACAAGTACTATTACAATAGTGGCAAATATAGCATAAGGAGTAGTCCAGCGACTCTTCTTCTCTAATCGTTTCAGGTGATTACTTAAACAAACTCTTAGAGTATCTTCATTTATACGTATATAAACACCTGGTACAAAGATAGTTTCTCTGGCACTGTAATCCACAGAAACATCATCTAATTTGTCTTTCGGACTTTTTTTATATTCGGGAATGTGATTCAGAACTCTCTACTCTCCCTCTTTTTATAAATCAGAATTTTTTTTATGCAAATGTTTTAATATTCCCGTCCAGCTTGAAGAAGGGATCTTTTTATCTACCAGTATTTTTGTTAATGCTAATTATATTTCTTTGAATTTTTTGAATATAAGGGTGGCCTGGTCCATAAACACTCTCCAGGATTTTGAGTGCGCGATTAAACATTTTGAGAGCTTCGTTATATCTTCTCATTTCCCTATAGAGAATAGCCATGTTGTTTAGAGTAATTGCAATATCAGGATGCTCTGGTCCGTAAATATTCTCCAGGATTTCTAGTGCACGATTAAACGTTTCAAGGGCCTGTTCATATCTTCCGGTTTCTTCGTAGAGAACAGCTATATTGTTTAGAGTATTTGCAACATCAGGATGTTCTGATCCGTAATCAGAATGCTCTGATCCGTAATCAGGATGTTCTGATCCGTAAACATTCTTCAGGATTTCTAGTGCACGATTAAACGTTTCAAGGGCCTGTTCATATCTTCCGGTTTCTCTGTAGAGAACAGCCATATTGTTTAGAGTATTTGCAACATCAGAATGTCCTGGCCCCAGCAATTTTTCACGGATATCAAGAGATTTGCTATACAGGTTCATTGCCTCTTCATATCTTCCCATATCTTTGTAGATTCCTGCTAGATTGTTAAACGCAGTCCCTACGTAAGATTGGTATGCTGCGTTTTCAGGATCTTTTTGGAGGAGTTTTTGCCTGATCTCAAGTGCTTTTTCGTACCTTTGTTTAGCCTCTTCAATGCGTCCCATATCAGAAAGTAAGGCACCTAAATTGTTGAGCGTCGTTCCTACGTAAGATTGATAAACTGCATTCTCGGGGTCTTTTTGGAGGAGTCTTTGCCTGATTTCAAGTGCTTTTTCGTACCTTTGTTTTGCCTCTTCAATGTACCCCATATCCGAAAGTAAGGTGCCTAAATTGTTGATTGCTATTGCTACATCTAACTGATAGGCTATGTTTTCAGGGTCTTGATTGAGGAGTTTTTGCCTAATTTCAAGTGCTTTTTCGTATCTTTGTTTCGCCTCTTCAATGCGCCCCATTTTTTGGAGGAGATTACCGTAATTAGATTGTGTGTTGACATGTTTTGGGTCTGCTTCCAGAGCAAGTTTATACTGTTCCTCCGCTTCATCGCGCCGTCCCATGGCTAAAAGGAGATTGCCGTAATTGGAGTGTGTGCTTGCATCATTTGGGTCTGCTTCCAGAGCAAGCTTATACTGTTTCTCTGCTTTTTCCAGGCGCCCCATTTTTTGGAAGAGATTACCGTAATTGGAGTGTGCGTTGACGTTTTTGGGGTCTGCTTCCAGAGCGAGTTTATACTGTTCCTCTGCTTCTTCCAGGCGTCCCATATCTGAAAGGAAATTTCCGTAATTGGAGTGTGTGTTGATATGTTTTGGGTCTGCTTCCAGAGCAAGTTTATACTGTTTTTCTGCCTCTTCAATGCGCCCCATATCTGAAAGGAGATTGCCGTAATTGGAGTGTGTATTGACATGTTTGGAGTCTGCTTTGAGAGCAAGTTTGTACTGTCCTTCTGCTTCATCGCGTCGCCCCATGGCTAAAAGAAGATTACCGTAATTGGAGTGTGTATTGACATGTTTGGGATCTGCTTTGAGAGCAAGCTTATACTGTTCTTCTGCTTCCGCAAGGCGCCCCGTATCTGAAAGGAGATTACCGTAATTGGAGTGTGTACTGATATGTTTTGGGTCTGTTTCCAGAGCAAGTTTATACTGTTTTTCTGCCTCTTCAAAGCGTCCCGTTTGTTTCAGGAGAATTCCATAATTTGAGTGTATGCTTGCATCATTTGAGTCTGCTTCCAGAGCAAGCTTATACTGTTCTTCTGCTTCCACAGGTAGGTTCAAAAAGTAAGAAGCAGTTCCCGCATTATAATGAGCAACTGCTTTTGAAGGTCCTGTTGATAAGCTTGCAGCGGTCTTTGCAAATATATATACTAATTCATAGGATCCTTCAGACCCACAAAGAGTGATCAGATCTAATAACTGGTCGAAAGAGATCGAATTTTTTGTTGAAAAGTTAATTGCAAGGTCAACTGCTTTGTTTAAATTTCCGTCTTCAGATTGCAGAGATTCAACTACGATTTTCCGCAGTTCTTCTACCATATCATTATCCATTTACTGGCCTACCTCAATGAACTTCAACCCAAAAAATAATTTTTAATTCATTGTTTTGAAACATATAAATAATTTTTTATATTGTGAGACAGATGACGATTTATAGATATAACAAAAATCGGTTTTTGTGATATAATTTACATTTCGACACCTGATGTAAAAATGAAACATAATTTATTTGGCATGAAAGTTCTTCCAAGTACATTCATTTCTTTGTGCCTGTGATTAGAAGAATTTCATATGCGTTTTTGGCATGAAAGTTCTTCCAAGTACTTTCATTTCTTTGTGCCTGTAATTAGAAGAATTTCATATGCGTTTTTAAGATAATATTCTTTTTCCTATCGTTTCCGACTTTTATATTAGCTTGACTTTATCACATTTCCTTTCCACGTTAACTATGAAGTATAATTTTTCCGTTATAAATATAGTTTCATGAAACAAATAACATCTAACTTCATCAAGTTAAATAATATTTCTGTAAAAAAATACATCTCAGATAAACATCTTGAATCCTGTTTTCAAACAAAAACTCGTTGTGTTGCTTTAACCTGCATTGATTACCTTTATGGTTTGATTCTCCTCTCTATAGGAAAAATATGAAAAAAATGGCAATTTATTGTTGTAAATGCTCTAACAGCCAATCACTAAGCCATTCCATCTCAACTTTTCCTTGGAGTCCTGCAGATCTTCTCAAATCTTTCTCAAATCTGTTCGAACAAATACCATTCAAACTATAGACAAAAATGAGGTTCAGGAAAAAGAAGTGAAGAAAGAAATATTTGATTTAAATATCTGATAAATATCT
Source organism: Methanosarcina sp. Kolksee (assembly GCF_000969945.1). NCBI lineage: Archaea > Methanobacteriati > Methanobacteriota > Methanomicrobia > Methanosarcinales > Methanosarcinaceae > Methanosarcina > Methanosarcina sp. Kolksee. The sequence goes on along the minus strand of NZ_CP009524.1, from coordinate 3,164,935 downwards.
GATTTAAATATCTGATAAATATATGATTTCTTACTTAAAACAGCACTTTGTAATCTCTCCACTGAGATCTTCCCTGAGCATTTTGACAGCTTCGTCAAATTCATCGGTTTGACCGAGCACCCACATAAGTTTAACAAGGGCGGTTTCGGGCAGGGTATCTTCCCCTTCGATTGCTCCTGCTTTCAGCATATCACGGCCGGTATCATAGACGCGGTCACAGATTCTGCCATTAAGGCACTGGGACATAACTATAACAGGCATTTTTGCATCTGTTGCTTTCTGGATCCCGGGAATCCATTTTGTAGAAACATGCCCAAGCCCGGTACCTTCGAGAACCAGTCCTCTGTACCCGCTGTCGATGTAATGGTCAAGAATTTCGGGACTTGAACCGGGAGTGAATTTTACAAGGGCACATTTCGGTTCCATGCCTGATTTGAATTTGAGAGGTCTTTCTCCACGTTTAATATAGTCAATGAAAGTTTTTATTTCCCTTGTATCGTAATCCACGATTCCTATAGGTCGGGAATTTATTGACTTGAAGGCGTCTCTGCGGGAAGTATGCATTTTCCTGACTTTCGTTCCACGGTGGATCTCGCAGAAATCATCTGAGGTTGTTCCATGCATAACAACCGAAACTTCAGCAATATCACTAATAGCAACAAGAGCCGCACATATTGCATTCATGGCATTGTCGCTGCTCGGACGGTCTGCACTTCTCTGGGAACCTACAATAACGATGGGCACAGGCGTTTCAATCATAAAGGAAAGGGCTGCAGCCGTGTACATCATGGTATCTGTCCCGTGGGTTACGATTACCCCATCAGCACCTGCCTCGATTTCCTCTACGACAGCAAGGGCAAGATTTTGCCAGGACTCCGAATCCATGTTTTCCGAGAGAATGCTTGAGATTACCCTGCCTTTGAAATCAGCTATCTCTCTGAGTTCGGGGATAGCTGCAAGGATATCGTCAGCAGTGAACTGGGAAGTTACTGCACCTGTCCTGTAATCTATTTTGCTTGCAATCGTTCCGCCTGTGGAAAGAATAGCGACCTTTGGAAGCTTTTTTCCAGATTTCTGGACCTCTTCTCCTGCCGTTTTAGGTCCTTTTCCGCCGTTCCGGCCTCCGTTTTTGTTTTCTCCATTGTTTCCCAGAAGAGTTATCTTTACCTTATCCGTGGAAAAACCGGCATTGTAGCCGCTGTTCATTTTTATTGTAATATATCCTTCCATGGACGGCATCACTTTGCCTTCGTAGACAGTGCCGTTCTTTTCAATACGTACCCGGTCGCCCTGTTTGAATTCCATAAATAATCCCTTTTATGATAACTTATTTTAATGCTGTATAGATAATCGGTATTCCGGTATCATACAGACATTCCTGTATAATACCTGGCTACTTTTACAATATTATACATTTTGCATGATACTGGTAAGTCAAAGTAGTATTAATACTGAAATTAATACTGAAATTATACTGAAATTAATACTAATAAGTTTAAGAGGTCAATGTGATAGTGATATTAATACCGATATTAATTCTGAGACTAATACTGAGTTTAAGAGGTCAATGTAATATTAATACTGGGTATTAATACTTAGTTTATCGACATCAAGTATACTTCAGTATGGAGTTTGCTTCTTTATAACTCAAGTTTTCCTGTACTCATTAACGGTTGCAAGCAGATTTTCAAAAGCTGAGTCTGTAATATCTTTCAGGGTTGCAATTTCCTGCCTGTTAAGTTCAAGCTCGGTCTGCCTTTTCGAGAGGTAATTTCGCATTTCTTCGGGAGCTGGTCCGCCAGTGATTTTTCTTCTCTTTACGTTCGAAACCGGGCTCAGGGCTTCTTTTACCATTTTCTCTGTGAGCCCCCGGCTTGAAAGAGATTCGCCCAGCACAATTTCGGCTACGGAATCTATTTTTTCTAGAGTTGGTTTTTCCATTTCCCTTGCGAGCATCCCAACGATCTGGTGGGCAGTCCTGAAAGGAATTCCGGTTTCCCGGACAAAGGTATCCGCAAGTTCGGTAGCGGTTGTAAAACCTATAACTGACTGGGCAGCAAGCACTTCAGGGTGGACTTTCATAGTTTTTATCATCCCTTCCATAACCCTTACTGAAGCCCTTACCGTTTCTACAGACCGCCAGATATTTGGGGTTGCTTCCTGCAGGTCGCGGTTATAACTCAGGGGAAGCCCTTTGCAGATAGTAATCAGAGACATTAGTGCGCCCACTGCTACTCCTGTTTTCCCGCGCATAAGTTCGGCAGTGTCAGGATTTTTCTTCTGCGGCATGATTGAAGAAGTAGAAGCGTACATGTCGTCCAGTTCTATGAAATTGAATTCGGAAGTGGACCATATTACAAGTTCTTCGGCCATGCGGCTCAGGTTTATCATGATGTTTGTAAATCCTGAGGCGCATTCAATAAGAAAGTCTCTGGTGCTGACCGCGTCCATTGAATTTTCAAGCAAGCCGTCAAAGCCCAGAAGCTCCTGGGTCCTTTTCCTGTTCAGGTTAAATCCCGTGGAAGCAAAAGCAGCAGCCCCAAGCGGGCAGAGGTTTACCCTGGAGTAAGCGTCCTGAACCCTATCAAAGTCCCTGCCAAGAGCGGCTTCGTGGGCGCAGAGGTGATGAGCAAGCGTTGTCGGCTGGGCATGTTGCATGTGAGTAAAACCAGGCATGAGCGTCTCGGTATGTTTTTCCGCAAGGGTAAGAAGCGTTTGCCTCAGCTTATGGATTTCTTCAAGCAGCCCGGTCAGTTCTTCCCTGAGCACCAGCCTGATGCAGGTCGCAACCTCATCATTTCTGGAACGCCCAGAATGCATCCTGCCCCCAACGTCTTCCCCAACCATATCGATGAGTCTTGACTCAAGAGAGATATGGATGTCTTCATAGCTGAAATCGAGCTTTTCCATCCCTTCTTCCCGGATTTTCAAAAGCCCACTAAGGATTTTGCTGCAGTCCTCCCTATTTATGATGCCCTGCTCTTTTAGCATTACTGTATGGGCAAGGTCTACTGCTATGTCAGCATCAAAAATCCACCTGTCAGCTTCCATAGAGGAGGTATAACGTAAAATTTCCTCGTCCTGGGCAGCCTCCAGCCTGCCTCTGCGTAAAATATTGCTCATCGGTTTTCCTCTCTCTGATTTTTGTGATATGAGTAGGTGTGAGTGTAATTCCTGTTGATACGAATCTAATTTCTGTTAATGTCTGTGGCAATATATCTGTGAAACTAATCTGAGATTTAATATAAGGCTTATAAGATTTAATCTGAGATTTAATATGAGGCTTATAAGATTTAACCTGAGATTTAATATAAGACTTAAATGAAATACTTGATGCAAGATTTAAAGTAACATTTGTAGCGTGGTATTATTTCAAACGCTTAAATATGAATCGGTTTCGGGAAGTTATCCTTGTTTTTCTTTTAAGGCTAACTGTTCAGGTAGGCAACTGTTTTTTAGGTCTCCTCTTCAAATTGAATGGAAATTTCGTATCCTCTTCAAATTGAGTGGAAATCGCTCATCTTTCGCTCACCAAGCTTTTTTCTCTGATTAGTTGAGCCAGAGATTGCATCTCAAAAGCAGTACGTTTTTTCTTTTCCACATAAAAGCACATCTAAAATGGTTTCCCGGTCTTATTGGAAACTGTAAAATAAGCGGTATAATAAGGATTACAAAGAATCTGAGTATAATAATTGACACCATTGACTCTTGCACCTGTATCATCAATCTGCTGATAAGGCGTAACCTTAAGACCTTCCAGAAAAATCTCGGCTTTCTCCTGATGAAAGAAATCAATATCTTTTGTCAAGATTCGAGAAATAGTGGCTTTAAATATATGAACACCAATATTTTCCAGTGCATCGATTCCAAAGTATGTCCAAAATGAATTTTTTAAAAACCACTGAAAGCACAGAAGACACGGAAATAAGTAGTAAAGGCGTTTTTCTTCCGTGATTTCCGTGTTTTCCGTGGTTGTAATCTCCAGATCGAATCACTATGCGACAGGCTGCGTTTTCCATGGCTGTGTTTTCCGTGTTACAGAATTCCATGTGACTTTAAAATAATATTTGCGTCATAATCTGTATTTATTTTCTTATTGTGTGCATATTTGAGAATCGATATACTAGAAATTCATGTATTTTGAGTTCTGAAAAATTAGCAACATGATTAAGAGTGATCATAAGAGACTTGATCCCAGGACTAAATTCACCCTTTATACTTTCTGGAAGTTTACCGGAATATGTTTTGTGCTCAGAAGTAGAATAAAAAATCTCAATCATGTAGTTGGTGTTTACAGGCTTTATTGATACATCCTGAATTATTACATTTCTTCTTTACTTTTTGTTTTAATTCTTCTGCAATAGGCAACTTAATAAATTCTCTAACTCAAAACAAATATTTTGAGAAGTTTCCTGGGATTAGAGCCGATATGTATATATTTTAAGGAAATTACTTTGTCTGTTAAAACACAAAATTAAAAATATTTGCTAAGCAATTAAAAAAAATTACGTAAAAAATTTAAAAAGGTTTAAATAAGAAATTAATAAAGAGCTTAGTTAGAAATTATGAATAAGTCAGGTTAGAAATTATGAACGAATTAAGCGAGAAAAAAGGTAAGTGAAAAACGCTGATCTCAATGACAGACAAAGAAAGTATGAGGGAAAAGACTCTTAAAATAGAGAGGTTTGCAGGCTACCTTCTGCCAGTGGTTATATTTTCTCTGGCTTTGTGGACTCTGGATAAACAGGTACGCCATTTGCACTCGATGTATGTACTCAAAAGTATTACCAGCATTCCACTGAGCCATATAGAGCTTGCGTTCTTTTTAACCTTCTTGAGTTATCTTGCTTTAACAGGTTATGATTACCTGGCAGTTCGCCATATTAATAATCCTCTGCCTTATAAGCAGACTGCCAGGGCTTCTTTTATCAGTACGTCCATAAGTTATAGTGTTGGTTTTAATATCCTGACAGGAAGTTCCCTGAGATACAGGTTGTACTCAAGAAATGGGCTGAACCTGCGCCAGATCTGGGAAATTATTATTTTCTGCATACTCACTTTCTGGGTTGGGTTTTGCTTTGTCGGTGGTTTGCTTTTCACATTCTATCCTGTGAAACTGTCGGATTACGTGCCCGAGATCCCTATCCCGTTAAACCTTATTGGAATTCTTTTACTACTAAGTGTTGCTGTTTATTTCTTTTTCTCGTTCAGAAAATTGAATTTCATGACAAAAGGTTACCAGATCAGGATCCCTGAACCGAAAATAGCGTTCTTGCAGCTTGGCTTATCGTCAATAGATTACCTGCTTTCGGGAAGTATTATCTATTTCCTTTTGCCTTCAAATCCACATCTTACCCTGCTTCATGTCCTTGTGTTCTTTGCGCTGGCGCAGATTATAGGGCTGATAAGTACTGTCCCGGGTGGACTTGGGGTTTTTGAAACCCTTATGCTGTTTATGCTGGAACCGTATTTCGGTACGGTCGATATAATTAAACCGCTTCTCCTTTTCAGGACAATTTACTATTTCGTGCCTTTCCTTATTGGGCTGCTGGCCCTTATGTTCTATGAATATCAAGAAAGAGACGAATTTCTGAGGAAAATTGAAAAAGCTACGTATTCAAGCCTGTCCGAGCTAGCGCCTCAGGTCTTTTCGATTCTTGTTTTCCTTGGAGGAGTTTCCCTTCTTTTTTCCGGAGCTCTACCTTCAGATCCAAGGTACCTGCATGACCTCAATTACATTATTCCTCTTCCTTTAATCGAAGCCTCCAGGCTTTTTGGAAGCATTATGGGAGTATTACTTCTGCTCATGGCAAACGGCCTCTGGAAAAGAATTGACGGAGCCTATATTCTTTCTCTTTCCGTACTTTTGATGGGCGGAATATTTGCCCTCCTGAAAGGCTTTGATTACCATGAAGCTTCGATTCTTTTTATCCTGTTTTTATTTTTGCTTCCCTGCAGAAAATATTTTTACAGAAAATCCTCGCTTATGCATCAGTCTTTTAGCAGGAGTAATGTAATTGCAATAATCCTGGTCTTCGTAAGCTTTGTATGGCTTGGATTTTTTTCATACCATAATGTGGAATATTCAAACGAACTCTGGTGGCAGTTCGGGATCAATTCCCAGGCCTCCAGCTTTTTAAGGGCTACGGTTGGAGTTTTCATTCTGCTTCTTGTTCTTGGGATGGCAAAAATCCTGAGCCCCTTTTCCAGGGACATTCACATTCCAGGAGCAGATGAGATGGAGCTTGCAAAAAGAATTATTAATCAAAGTGAGGAAACGGCTGGAAACCTGGTATTTACCAGGGACAAATATCTGCTTTTTGATGATAATAAGCAGGCTTTTTTGATGTATGGAGTTTCCGGAAAGACCTGGGTTGCAATGGGAGATATCGTTGGAACCAGCAGCCAGGCAAAAGAGCTGATCTGGGACTTTTATGAAATGAGCAAGCTGCACCAGGGAAGGGCTGCTTTCTATGAGGTGAGCGAAAAATATATTCCGGTTTATCTTGACCTTGGCCTGACACTTATAAAAATCGGGGAAGAGGCGAAAGTTCCCCTTGAGGCTTTTACCCTGGAAGGAAGTGCAAGCAAAGATTTCCGTTATACTGTAAGGAATGTGGAGAAAAAAGGATACTGGTTTGAAATTGTCTCTAAAGAAGAGGTTCGGAGCCTTATGCCTGAACTCCGAAATATCTCGGATGCCTGGCTGGAAATGAAAGCAGGAAAAGAAAAGCGATTCTCAATTGGCTACTTTGAAGAGAAATACCTGAGTAATTTCCCTATTGCCCTTGTCAGGAACGAGTCCGAAATCGTTGCTTTTGCAAATATCTGGACAGGCGCGGATAATGAAGAAATCAGTGTTGACCTCATGCGCCACAAGCCCGACGCCCCTGACAGGACGATGGAATATCTTTTTGTCAAGCTCATGCTCTGGGGAAAAGAAGAAGGGTACAGGCGTTTTTCACTCGGGATGGCTCCACTGTCAGGGCTTGAAACGCGGCAATTCGCTCCGATGTGGCATAAAATCGGGTCTTTAATCTTTACCCACGGAGAACACTTTTATAACTATAAAGGACTTCGGGATTTTAAAGAGAAATTCAACCCTGTCTGGAGCCCAAAATATATTGCTCTTCCCAAAGGGCTAAAACAGGGCCTTGTGTTGAAAGATATTGCAGCCCTGATCTCAGGAGGAATGAAAGGAATTTTCTCAAAAGAAAATAAACGGACAGCAAGCCTCACAGGGCATCAGGCACCGGAAAAGCCATCCGAAGAACTCACCTGAGTCTTCTGCCGGTTGAATGACCGAATAGCTGAATAGTTCAACACTCTTTAAATCATTTTTTCAAATTTATCCAGCACTAAAAACATGAATTCCTTTGTGGCAGCCAGATATTTGCTCTGCCCGAGCATTTCCTCTTTTTTCTGAACAAACGGCCCATTTGCCATCACATCCCCAAACCGCTTGATCAAACTCAGAATTCTGTCTTCATTTACTTCAGGGTGAAATTGAAGTGCTACAACCCTGCCATTGTAGATAAACCCCTGATTCTTGCAGCCTTCACTTTCAAAAAGCTGAACTCCTGCGGGAAGGTCAAAAGTCCTGGAGTGCCAGTGAAAAACTGTTATCTTGTCCGGCAGCCCTTCAAGAAATTCCGGCTTATTCTCGCTTCCGGGCGCCTTTACAGGAAACCATCCCATTTCCATGTGCCTATTTTCATATACGTGGGCCCCAAGGATATCGGCAAGCAATTGTGCACCGAGGCAGATTCCCAGTACAGGTTTTCCTGCTTCGATTGCCTGCTTGATAAACGTTTTTTCATCTCTCAGCCAGGGATTTTCTTTATAGTCGTAAACTCCAATCGGGCCGCCCATGATGATAAGAAGGTCAAAAGTATCAAGTTCTGGAGAGCTTATCGTTTCGTAAAAACGGGTTGATTCAAGCCTGTAGTTTTTAGTTTTTGCGTACTCTTCAATGGTGCCGAGGGTATTTATGGAGGAATGCTGGAGAACGTGGATTTTCATAAGAGGTCATTTTTTGTTCTTTCATTTAAATAAATAGTTCAACACTTGTTTAAGCCTTAACTGAAATAGACCTGGATAGATCATACTTTATGCGAATCGGATGTTGTTTTACTCAGGCTGAATAATTGCAGAATAATGTTATTTTCTTAAAAATATTTGCGAAATGTCAGGTGAAATCCAGTACAGACTGCCAATGTGTATTTAACTGTTGGTAAAGTTGTGAGTTAATAAGGTCACTCAATAGTGTAAACTATTTATAGTCAATGCACAAATTAATACACAGTTAAACACTATAATCCAAATTTATAAGTAGAAACACCAACGGGCATGGAAAAGACTCAATTCAGACTTTATAACTATTGAGAGTACTGAAATCTCTGTGCTCTTATTCTTCTTAGTCTGCTTTTTCAGTGGTTTACCATTGGTTTGAGTTATATATCCGAATGAGAAATTAGACTCTACTGATTAACTGCATTTCTTAATGTTTAGTTTATGACTATCATTCTTGTTAATACCTAAATATTTACCATGTTTACGATAAATATGTAAGTTATAATATATTAATATTTAAACAAATATTTAATTAAAAAGACTTCAATATTCTAACTGTTTAATAGAAAATCTATTGTTGAATAATTTAAAGCGACGGTGTAATAAAAAATGAAATCGTTCAAGAGTGTAAACTACTTATTTTTATCACTGTTCTTACTTTTACTTCTTGGAAGTACAGCATTAGCAACAAATGTTGAGATTAACGGTCAAACACAAGATAAAGTTTCAGAGGGACAGGTAATAAATTATACACTAACAATAAATAATATTTCACCAGCTGCAGATTACATATCTTTTGACACAGATTTGGTTAAAATTGATAATTCTCATTTATATAATATCACAAATTTAAACGTTACAAGTGACTCCAACAAATTCGATTTCCCGGTTAATGAAAGCACAACAAAAATCGTTGTTAATATTAAAGGGCAAATTCCGCATATATCTGAAGAAAAACAGTATGATGGTGTAACACTCATTAAATATAAAAAAAATACGGGCTATGCTTATGATAGAATCACGCTTATAAATAGCAAAGGAGATCAGATCGAAAGCGTGGAAACACGCCCCTTCGAAATTTCACTTCCGGAAGTTGAATCATTCAGAGAACAAATAAATAAAATAGATGACCCTTTTTTCAAGACCTATCTGCAGGACCTTCACGACAAGGGACTTGTTACAGAGTCAAAAACACTTGCTGATCATTTGACTGAAGATGATGAATGGCCTTCATACTGGTGGCTTATTATAGGTGTGGGTGCGGGCCTAATAATCGGTATTATAATCGGTATAAGAATGAATAACAGCCGAGAGGTTATCGAATGACAGACATGGACGACTCAAGGCAATCTTTAAAATATCCTACTAATCTAACAATCATAGGTTTGGGAGGATGCGGAAAAAAACTTGCTCGTGAGATATGCGATTATGATTGGTTGCTCCACTACTACTCTAAGGGCAGAAACAAACTTAAAATTTATACAATGGATACGGACGCCAATGAATCTGAAATAGATGAGGAGCTGGCAACAAAAATCATGGCGAAAGTAAATAAGTTGGAGAGCGCGGGAAACATCGAATTTAAATCCTACTATCTGCCAGAACTTGCAAATGTTACAAATGTATCCGATTTAACCAGCTCTAAAGTTTCAGCGAGCATAAAGGGATTCCGCTCGATCAATACCTGGTGGTTGAATGATCCCGAAAATGGAGTTACCTTCCAGGGCCTGAAAGGTATTGATCCCTTCATCATGGACGACTTCGGGGGTGGTGTGCATCGCAGAAGGGCTGTCTCAAAAGCTATTCTGTATAAAGTTCTGAGTGAAGGGCAGTCGAATGGATTTCCAACATTTTCGACTACTGAAGCCACAGCTATTATAGTAGGGGTCGGGGGAGGTACTGGCTCAGGCATGTTCATAGATCTTGCAAGATATATCAAGAAAAAACAGGAAAATAAAATATATCTCTTTGCAGTGCTTCCAACAACAAAAGAAGGAAAAAAAGAACAGCTTAATGCTGCCATCTCTCTTACAGAGCTTGAATACTTAAATGTGTTTCGTGATGAGAACCTTTTCGATCATATAATATTTACAACTCTGGGTCCCACGGAATATGCCAACGGACAGCATGAGTTAGAAGCCGTAGGTGACTTTGATTCTGTCTTCCCGCAGATTCTCATTAACTTCTTCCATATAGAGAACAGTGATATTCACCTATGTGACACAAGAAAGCCCTATTCATCTTTTCTGTTTGCTGATTCGCATGTAATCGAATATCCCGTAGAAGAACTTAGGAAATTAAAGAAGCGGTACAGCCAGATTGTTGACGAACTCGGGGAGATTGTTGTTGCAAGGAAAAAAATAAACGAGGCTGTTGAAGGGCTCCTTATTAAGTTCAATATAAATGGAGAATCCGCTCCAACGACTGAAGTCTTTGGGTTCCTAAAAACCGAGTGTGAAAATATCATAAGAGTATGGACAAACGACATCGCAGAACGGCTCAGGTACCACAGCGTGGAAAATATAAAGACATTCATTGGCTATAATATTTCAGATATTCAATTTGATGAGATTGGAACATATAATGAACTGACGTCTTATATTTCACGAGCTAAGTATTCCACTCAAGGCGTTACGCCACCTGAACTCAAAGATGAAACCGATAAAAAATTATTCCGCTTGATTCCAGAAGCTCTCGAGACGCTCGAAAAAACTGCAAGTTTATTCAAACGGGTTGCAGTTGTTGAGAATGAAGAGTGCAGGTCTGTAATGATCAATATCCTGAAAGGAAAACTGGAAATCTCTCCTCTTCATGGAGCGCTGAACGCTAAGAGTCAGGAAATTCAAACTCTGAATACGAAGCTGAAGGTCAACAAGCAAGATATAGCTGAGTTAGATTCTGTTTCCACCGGAGTAGATGAAAACATCAATAATATCTTAAACGATATCGATAGTGACCTTGGGGTCTATGCGCAAACCAACAGGAATATCAAATACCTTCCTGATAAAGAACGAAAGTTGAAAGAAATATTAGATCAATATCTCGAAAAATTGAGCACCGGGAAAGTTGGAGGGAGAGATAAAAATAATTGGTTTTTATCTGCAGGCACTAAAAATATTAAAACAGAAATTGAGGCAGTCTCAAAAGATAATGAATATGATCTTGAAAACCTAAGTAAATTTATTGATGCTATCACTAATTATTATTTTTATAACTATATGTCCGAAGAAGTTGAAAAGTTCAGCTTTCGTAGGCTTATATTAGGGAACAAACAGGCACTGAAAAATAAATATAAACAAGAAGCTGGAAAAGCAGAAGATTATATCAATTTAAATAAAAAACAATGGGGTATTCGTCTCGATCCCCCCTTTACTATAGTCATACCGGATAATTTTTTGACTATAGATTTAATTAAAAAGAATGATGAACTTCGAGAACATATAAATAATTTTATATTTACTGATCTTAATAATAATATAAGCACTGAAAAACTAGATGAAATATTCATATCCGATGACAAGGCAAAAATCAGGAAATCTTTGCGAGAGTATCTGAGAGATCTCTATCTGGAAGATGCTAGCTACTTCAAAAAGAAGGAAGAGCTATCTGAATACAAAGAAGGTCTGGAGGGAGAACTCAAAGAAAAGAACCTTCAGCGGAATATGCTTGAAAAAGTCGATGTCTCCATGAACGAAACATATTCAACCCGGGCAGCTTTCGTTCGACATTATGATTCTTTCTATGAACATTTTGAGAACATCAATAAAAAAATAGATATTGCAACGACGAATGGCATATACAAAACTAAACTTGGAAGTGTTAACCCCCAGATACTGTCTCTTGTGGAAGACAAATCTGATATGGGCAACCTTGACATGGATACGAACGGAAAATCAGAGCTTGACAAACTCATAAACCTTGCAAGAGCCAAATATCAGAATTTATTTGACAGTAGAACACTTGGAGTAAATTATTTAAAAATTTCACTAACTGATACCGAAAGATGGACTTTTGATAAAGCTGCTTTAGTTGTATCATCCACCTCCGGATATGTACGTTCTGAACTCATGAAGAGCAAGATCGGCGTAGATATCAATCAGAGCCTGTCTTTGCAACACCCCAATGATTCCCTGTTTACTACTCACGGACATACGAAACCCTGGGAGATTGCTCTTACCTTTTTTGCCGCATCAAGTTTTCTTGACAATATTTACCCACTTGTAGCTGGAGGAGGGTACTGGGAAATTTATGCAAAGAATAAGGAAAATATCCTGCATCACGTCCTCAAACTTCAGGATGGAAAATACATAACTCGAAATGTTCTCTTAAGTCCAGAAGAAGCAGGAAATATTGCAAATAATGAAAGGATAGAGGAAATACCCCAGCAAATCAAGAACCTTTATGAAGTGAAGCCATTAAAGGAGGCCTTGAAACTTGAGAATAAGTAAAAAAGGTACAGTTTTAGGCCTGGACATCACTATAAATAATACAAATTTAGAAATTATTTTTGTTTTAGTTGGGTTTCTCCTATCTCTTATTTTTTTATATATGAGTAGGTCCTACTGGATAGCAGATACAAAATGGTACGTAAAACTCACTCTCAGTTTTCTCGTAGCATCTTTTATTTCCAGTGCAATTGGGATGATTCTTGAGCGAAACTCCATAATTGGAGGAATTTTCTTACTTTCAGTGTTCTTGCCATTTTTGTATGTCTTTTACGTAAGTGGATTTTTACTTGTTGACGGATTCATACTTGGAATGTTAGAAGGTGGATACCTAAGTTTTTATTCATATTTTAAAAATTCCTTTGACAGACTTGCGATGTATTTACGTCGGTTGATCATGGCCTTTTTTGTATTTACCTCATTATATCTAATCATTCGAGCTTTTACTACTATGAATGAGTCTTTTCAAGAAATCCCACAGAACGAAATTTCAAAATTTATATTTTTAATAGTAATTTTGTTTATATTTTTGTTCCTTTTGAAGGAGACCATTCACGGTATAAGGGCTTATGATGTATTTGTATATGGTCCATCAGGATCGGGAAAAACATTATTGCTGCTTGCGTTATATGATCAGTTCATAGCTTTTTTAGGAGGTGAAAGAAAAGAATTTATTGTATCGGAAAAAAACAAAGAAAGTTTAAAGATTGGAAATATGCTCGCTGCTCTGGAAAACGGAGAACTACCAAAAAGCAACCTCCGGACAGATCTTGCACTATATAAGTTATCAGGTAAAAAAGGATTTAAGCCTGTAAGAATGAAATTTATCGACTATGGGGGAGAACATACAAAAGATTTTGACTCAACTATATATCAGAAAACAATTGATGACCTTCACGACAGTTTCGGTACAGAAACTGTCGAACTGAATAATAAAATAGAAGATATGAGTTATGTAAAGGAATTGCAAAAATCTAATCCTGATAACTTTGCACAGTCTGTGGAGAAAGTTGTTTTTGCCCATATATATAAAAGTTTAGTAAATGCAGGTAAAATCATTTTCCTTGTGGATGGGGATTATATCGTTAATTTCCGTGATGGTGATGGTAAACATAATTTGACAAAACTTTTCGGTCAATACTCACATATCATCAGTACATTTGGGAATGAGAAATCGTATGCGATTGTAGTAACTAAGACTGATAAGTTCGAGGACCTCTCTCAGATTCTTGAAAACTCAAAAGAAGCGGAAGATATAGAACATAAAATATATAAAATGTTTTATGAAATTAACACATTCAAGGAAATTGTGAATAAATCCGAAAAAATACCGATTTACATGTACACCGTTAGTGTGGATGCAACCATGAAACCTCAGATTATGGGATATGGGGATGCAGAAACGCAACAAAAATGTCTAAAAATAAATCCCTGGAGGGTTGTTGAGATTGAAAAATTCAGCTTCTAATCCTCTTGAAGGAACTCCAAAGGATTTTGCTCCTTACGGGATATATAATTCAACGGGCCAGCTATTAAAAGGCAATATACTTTTTGGACAATACACTGAACTGGCAACGCAGCTTGATACAAAAAGGAGTGCTTTCTATTTAAAGTCAAAAGAATACGGAAACGAAGTAATTTTGGGATGTAGTTTGAGTGTAAAAACTGATAATGGAAGAGAAGAAAGAATTGTGTTCATTCAGGTCTACAAAAATTTACATTCCGAAAATAGAGTTAATTCTGATATTCAGTTATTAAAGCAATTTTCTGATATTCAGTCATTAAAGCAGTTATATGAAGGTGTCGAATCTGAGGTAGAGAGACTAGATTTGAAGAAATACAGGTTAGTAGGGCTTTGGGATGAAAAGGATTTTAGAAATATAAGAGAAATTCAGATAAATGATGATGTTTTAGAATACACAGCAGGTAAGATTCTTGCTGGCAGAAAAGTATCAGTTAAGGTCTCGGACCTCAGTAGTGGTCTTTCCTTAATTATTAGATTAATTGAAAGATTAAGGTATAGATATACGTTTAGTGTAGATGTTTCTCAGTATCCTTCGGAGACGGAAGTATCTATTAGTTTGATGAAACCGAACCCAGATTTTGAGATCGGAGAAAACGGAAAATACAGAAAATCTTCTGAATCAGAATTATGGGATTTTTATAAAGACCTGAGTAAAGAACCCTTAAAAGATAAAACTTCTCATTCAAAAGGAAGTCAAATTCAATCAGACTTTATAAGCCCTGTTGTAAATAAAATATTAAATGACTCGTTACATTATCGTAGTCCTTCTGATCTAGTTTTAAACGAATTTGAGGATAAAGAGAAAGTTGAAATATTTCAAGGGTTAGTCAAAAAACCTGCTGATATCAGTAATTCCATTATTAAAAAGGTTCTCTTAGATATATATAACAAAATTGAATCTCCAGAATGTAAAAAAGATCTTTATAAAGTATTAATCTCAAATAATGTATATATTGAAGGCCCAATTAAAGACCTTATAATAGGTATATACAAAGAACATGATGAAGACCTGTTTAATTTGCTCTTTAGTAATACCTCACTGGAGAAAGCATCTCAAAACAATTTAGGCGGCAGGCGGGCACAGAACTCTTTAAAAAATTCTAAGTACAAATCTTTTAAGGAAGAAATTAAAAAGGCACTAGAACTATTTGAATATTCAGACAAAATTAGCTTTTTAAAGTTCATTGCCGCTGAAGCGCCTCCAAAGCCAAAAGATGAAGGACGAATCCTTCTCGGGACTTTGATCGAAGATCTGGTTAGTATCAAAAAAAATGATTTTGTTTTAAAGCTAAGTGAAGAAGAAGCTGAAAATCTGGATCAAATTCAAGGTACAGACTACCTGAAAACAAAAAAAACACTAAAACAAGGGAAGAAAAGCAGGAATATCAGAATAATTTTTTATACTAGTGCTCTGGTTATAATCATCATAACTGCATCTTATTTTTATATCTATTTAGCCCCATCTTTATTTCTTTATTTAGAGAAGGCTTTTGATTACTTACTTTCCATTTTTTCATAATTTACAACGGGTTCCAGCCATACATTGCCCATGACCAAAGTATAGCTTAACTTTCTGCTGTTCGTGGAAAGTTTCACTCTCCCAGGCAAACCCGCAGAGTACCCGGCTGAAATAAACGTATTTATATTCCAGTGTGTAGTTATAAAGCTGATCAAGAATGAAGTCTGACACTATAATACGCAGTTTTCTAATAGCCATTTTAGTATCACTTATAGTATTAATTATAGAAGGAGCCTACTACGGACTACGTCTTGGGAATACTGATGTTCTCACTGCTGGTTTTGTCAATAACTATTCAGATTTAACCAGCCCCGTAAACATAATATTCCTTGCTATAATATTCGTCTTAACACTTGTGATGGCCTTAAGTAAAATATCTAAAAAAGAAAGGCCGTAAAAATAGAAAGTGAGGGTTCAAAAATATTATAAAAACAGGAAAATCTAACTATGGATGTAGTGGCTTAAAATCTGACAAAAAGCTCATCAGCTTTGTAGTACCAAACCTGAAACAATAAAACCTAAAACAATATTTTTTCCCAGTTTTCGAAAAACTGTCAAGAAATTTATTAAATATAAAACTATTGCTATTTTCAATTTCGTTTTTGCAGAGTATCTGAAGATATCATTTTTTATTCAGCCTAAGGTAACAGGTTACAACCTCACATTTGCACTGGACTAGAATGATAAAATTTGAGATCTCAATATCGATTAGCATAATAATTATATAAATATATGGATAAATCTCCCTGCGCCAGGATTAAACCGGAGTTTCTAAAATGTTAAAAAATAAAGGCTCTTGGCTACGATAATTTAAAGTCTAACAAAAAATTAATTAAGTTGCAGACCTCGCCTTATTCAAGTCTTGTTGTCGCCTAATATTGAATTGGTTTTCTGAGACCGTAATCGTTATTTATGTGATTTGTTATCTTCTTATAAGGAAGGTACCCGTTTTACTGCGTTTTATTTTAATTATTATTTTTTAGACTCTACAATTGGAGAAGTCTTCAATTTTCACTATACTGACTATAACTAAATCAGTTCAATATATATCTATTTTGTATTAAACATTTTGGAACTGCTTGCCAACATAATTACTTTTTTATTAGACCCTACAAAAAAAGTGCCTCTTGATATGGTTTCATGTATGAAAGTATAAACTCCGGTTAAAGAACCAAAAAGAACAAAATGAGAGTTCAATCCTCTCATCTGTTGCCTTAATTATTGAACTGAGATTCTGCTTTTTTACTTACGTTTATAAAGGAATACGCTAAGGATACAAGCTATTCCTAAACCGATTTCAAATCCAGGTGTCGATGTAATTTTTTGTTCAGCTTCCGTTCCTTCGTTCCCAGTCTCGTTTTGATTTATATAGTTATTATTAACTGCTCCTGTCTCTGTCTCAGGCTGGGGTTCTGTCACAGTTTCATCAGAGGCTTTTTTTGCTGTGCCTGTTATTGCAAAGGAAGAGAATTCCGGGGTTTTTGCTGTGAAATACAGGAATTTGTCATCTTTTCCTGATGGTTCTACCTCCAGCTGTTCCCATTTTTTCTCTCTGTAACTGTTAAGGGTAATTGAAGCTGGATCGATCTTTTTATCCTCCATCCAGGATTTTTCAACCTTGAAACAAACGGTCGGTTTTTCTATGTTCTTTGAGGTTGCAATTCCGCCATTCCCAACCCAAACATTAAAGGATTTGTATACCTCTCCAGAAGGCAGTTCAGAAACCAGGGAAGATTTTCCTTTCAACATCTCTACAATGGTTGTGGTTTTGCCCAGAGTTTTCTTCGCATCAAAGTTCACAGAAACAACGCAGGTTGCATTCTTCGTAAAATCAAACTTTACCTCTTTTCCATTTGTAATGAACACCTGTGAAAGTTCCTTTACTTCAATGTTTTTTGCAGGCTCAGGAGAACCACCTCCTCCGCCTCCGCTACCACTGCTTTTACTACCACCGCTCTTGCTGTTTCCGTCACTATTTGAGTTACTGTCGTCGCTGGAATTGTTTTCCAGTACAGTTATTGTATTAATCAGGTAAGAGAAACCGTTTGCATTATAGATTGTCAGGTTAACAGAATACGTACCAGGAGTCTCATATACATAAACAGGATTCGGGTCACTTGAGTCAGCATTTCCGTCGGAATTGAAGTCCCATGCCCTTGAGGTTGCATTCTGGGAATAATCATTAAACTGTACTTCCAGAGGAGCATACCCCTCGGAAACGTTACTACTGAAATTTGCAACCGGAACCCCCGTTTCTGGAGTGGTCGAATTTGTGACCTTTATGTAACCCGTTTTGTCTATAGAAATATTGCCAGCGGCACTGGTTACCTTTAGAGTAACGTTATATGTGCCAGGTTTCGTAAATGTGTGCGTCGCCTTCATTTCATTTTTAGAGGTAATTCCGTCCCCAAAGTCCCAGAGCCATGAAGCCGAAACTCCATCAATGCCGCTGGCAGTAAATAACACAACTAAAGGTGCAGTTCCAGAAGTTACGTTGGCAGTAAATTCAGCTGCCGGTAGCAAGGTGTTTATGTAATAAAGATCACTCAAATAGATACCATTATTGTCGCTATCGTTAGCTGTCCCACCGCCGTAGTTACTATCTATTCCCCATACAATAGTGTTTTCGTATACATCCGGCGTAGTGTAAGTTTCTTTTGGATAAATGTAGACTGGAGTGCTTTTTGCGGAAGGAATATCATAAACGTATACACCTGCATAACCAAACTGGTCATCGCCAGATTTTGAATATACGATTTTGTCTCCGTTTATGTTAATATGAGTACCGGTGTCATCTCCCGCATCAACAATGATATCAGGTCCATATAAGGTATTACCTGTATTATCACTGGTAACATCTATGGTTTTTTTGGTAATAAGGTCATACATTTCGATAAATCCATCTCTGGAATAGAAGTTTGACCATATCACTTTATTACCATATATATGGGGACTAAATATCTGGCTAGAAGAGTGTACATTTATAGTTTCCTTAGTATTAATATCGTAAACAGCTATGGTTCTCCCATCTGTACCCTCATAACCATATGTTATCCTGCTATTATATATGTCAGGACTGTTTCCATCTGCAATTTTGGTCTGTTTGGAAGTTGATATGTCCCGCATATACACGTTGTAATTGTAATTTGATTCATTGTAATCTGCACTCCAAACGATTCTGTTGCCGTAAATAGCAGGTCTGCTGGATTGATCTACATTCTGTGTGATGTAAGTTTTTGCGGCGGTTGATATGTCGTATACTGCTAGCCTTGGTGTCCTGCTGCTTTCGTCATGCCACACTAATGTGTTGCCGTAAATAGCCGGATAGGATGCAGCAGAAGAAGTAACTGTAGTGACTGTTCCGGCGGTCAAATCATAAACCTGGATGACACCACTATTTGTCCATACTACTTTGTTACCATAAATAGCAGGATCAGATCCATTACCAATTCTTGTCACCTGTGCCGCTGATGCTAGAGTTGAAATTAAAACTAAAAATATAAAAATTAAGATTGTTGAACCTAAAGCTATTGCACATAGCTTTCTATTAATTTTCATTTACCCTCCCCCACGTAGCTTTTATCTCTCAAAGCCAGAGTACAATTTATATAATCTGTATCTTCAGGCTTTTGGATGAAATTAACAGCCCTTGATTTTCCCGATAATAATATAATTTTGGATCAAAAATATCAAGCTTAATTACATCTATATTTGTATATCAGGTAAACTCGGCAAATAAGTAGGCTGCTTATATATTATATAATTGTACAAGTAAAATTTTTTCTATTTTTAGTTACTTGTTGATCTTTTTTTAAATTAAAAAAGTTTGGGTATATTAGCCCTGATGTCATGGCAATTTAATTATTTAGCATAATATTTGATAGCTTCTGATCAACATATAGCGATTCAGAGTCAACATGTGACCAATAACTAAATTCTCAAGACACTAATTTTATAATTAGAGAAATTCTGGATTATTATACCAGGCACTTGCAAGATATATAAGAAATAAGTATCTTGCAAGCTCACATTCTTTCCTGATTGTTGCACTCCTATTTTTGTCACTTACTTTTTGTCGCTTACTTTTTGTCGCTTACTTTTTGTTGCTTACTTTTTGTCGCTTACTTTTTGTTGCTTACTTTTTGTCACTTACTTTTTGTCGCTTACTTTTTGTCGCTTACTTTTTGTCGATTATGGATGAAGGAAAGAGACCACGGCCATTATTCCATATGTTCCAAGAAGCTGTAGTCCTTCAAACCAGTTGCTTTTGCCATCTTCTATTATGGATTTGACCATTAAGACGGCAGAGACTATGGCAGCGAGTTCGAAAGTGGTGAAAATCAAATTCATGGGGTTCTCGAAAAAATAGCTCGTGAATACCAGGACCGGTACTACAAACATAGCGATTTGAGTTGTCGAGCCGATTGCGATCTGGAGCGCCAGATCCATTCGGTTTTTAATTGCGATTGTGACAGCCGATACATGTTCCGCAGCATTTCCAATTATTGCTATGAAAATCATACCTATGAATAGTTCCGTCCAGCCAAGATTTTCAGCAAGTGGTTCTATGGAGCCGACCAGGATTTCACTTATAACAGCAACCGTAACTGTTGATGCGAAAAGAACCGCAATAGATTTTTTGACGCTCCACCTGGCAACGTAATCTGCCGTATCAACAGTGTATAAGTGCTTGTGGGTGTGAAGCGAGAAAAGCAGGCTCGCAAGATATGACACAGCCATAATGACCGAAACTGCAATGCTCAGGGTCTCGACTATTGTATCTGAAGGATTTTCGGAAGTAAGGACGAAAACAGCCGGCATGACAATAGCTGTAGTTGCAAGAAAGAGAGTGGAGGCACTTGTCTTTGCGGCTGTCGTGTTGAACTCCTGCTCATCTTTTCCGAGACCTCCGAATAAAAACGCCATACCCAGAATCAAAAGCAGATTTCCAATGATGGAGCCCGTAATCGATGCTTTTACCATTTCCGTAAGTCCTGCTTGCAGGGCAAAAAAACTTATGATTAATTCTGTTGCGTTCCCGAAGGTAGCGTTTAATAACCCGCCCAGTGCTGGGCCGGTACGTGCCGAAATTTCCTCTGTCGATTCACCTATAAATTTCGCAAGGGGTATGATTGCAAGCGAAGCTAAAACAAAAATTGCTATGGGCGAAGAGTGTGTATACTCTGCGAGCAGGCTCAGCGGCACAAAGATAAGAAATAATTTGAAAACGTTTTCCAGGATTTTTGTTTTTTCCATGTTAATGAATCTCCTCTGCCACCTGGCAAAGAGTTACCATAAGGCGACTTAGAATACCAGCCCTTTTCATCTCATGTATTAATAACAAGGCTGAAAGATATTTTTATCCCTCAAGACAGATAGGGAGGAAAACTCAAGAATCAAACGAAAAAAAAGGTAGGAATAATAAAGTATCAGAAGCGTGAGCTGACGCTTTAATTTGAAATTATTATCTGAAGCTTCCATTTGAAATCAAAAATATTAAAGTCAAATGGGAGAGTTTTTGCTCCATTTTAAAGCCTTAAAGTTGGATTTCAGAAAGGCTGGATCTCAGAAAGACTGGATTTCAGAAATATTGACTTTCAGAAAGACTGGATTTTAGGGAAGAATCTCTCATAATATCTCCCTTTTCTCGGCAGGCTTGAAAGTAACAAGTCTGGGATTTTCCTCAACATCGGCTTTTCCACTGTTTCTGACTACAGGTAGTGCTTTTTTTGTACCGGCAGATTGTCTGGGTTCTGCTTTTGCAGCATGCCTGAGGAGCTTGAATTCTTTTAAAAGCATTCCCATAACTACCAGCATCATGATATACTCCGTAGCCGGAGATGCAGCCCACACTCCATCCAGGCCGAAGAAGATCGGCAGGATAAAGAGCAGAGGAAAGAGAACAACAAAAATCTTTCCAAGGTAGATGAAGAGTGCTGCTCTTACCCGGTTTATTGACTGGAAATAGATAGCAGTGAGAAGCACGGTACCTTCAACGAGCAAAGAGAATATGAAAATCTTCATTCCTCGCAGGGTAACTTCCAGAAGTTCGGAGTCTCCCTGGCTGAAGATCTGCACCATTTTTTCGGGAAAAAGGTAGATTAATACAAATCCGAAAACTCCTGTCAAGACGCATGAAAGAATTGTCAGTTTCAGGGTTTTTGAAACTCTTTCATAATAACCGGCTCCATAATTGAAACCTATAATCGGCTGCACTCCCAGGGCTATTCCCTCAAAAAGCATAGAGAATATTGAAAGGACATATCCTATAATGCCGTAGGCTGAGACCGCAAGCTCGGAACCGTACCTGAGCAGCATGTAATTGTGTGCAAAGAGTATGAGAGCCAGTGAAAACTGCATGACGAAAGAGGGAAGACCAGCTCTAAGAATCTGGAACTGGGTTCTAAGTTTGAATTTCATGGCTTTAATTTGGAGTTTCAATTTTGCCTCCCTGCCAAAGAGATAATTCATGAACAGTAATGCCGGGAGAGCAAAGGAAATGATTGTGGCAAAGGCGGCACCCACCATTCCCATGCCCATATGCATGATAAAAAGGTAATCGAGCACGAGATTTACAATTACCCCTGCAATCATGATGTTCATACAGAGCCGGGGTTTCCCGTCGTTCCTTACCAGCGGTTCAAGGGCAACCGAAAGGATCATAAAAACTGAACCAGCGAAGATAATCCTCAGGTAATCACGGGCAAAAGCTAGAGAAGATCCGCTGGCTCCAAGGATGCTAATTGAGGTTTCACAGAAAATCAGCCCGACTACAGTAAAAACTGCTCCCGTAAGAAGACACAGGGAAAAAGCATTGTTTACTATGTCCAGGGCTTGGCTGAGGTTCTCCTTTCCAAGTTGGAGGGCCGTAAGACTTGATGTACCGATCCCGATAATTACTCCAATAGCGATTATAACCATATAAGCGGGATAGGCAAGGGTAATTGCTGCAAGCCCCTGGCTTCCGATAGCATTTCCTATAAAAAAACCGTCAATTATTCCCTGGATTCCGGCAATGACGACTCCAACGACGGTCGGGAACGCAAATTTCAAGAATAGATTCACTATGTTCCCGGATTTCATTTCTTCGTCACTTACCATTCCAGGCCCTCCTTATGCTGTAAAGCCATCTTTCAGAGGTCTGGTTTTGAGATCCCGGGACTGTTTTTACCGTTGTCAGGTAGAAGAACCTGTTCAAAGTAAGGTAGGTTGTATTGTGTTTCTGTAGAGATTGGTGTTTTTTTAAAGTTTTACCTATTATTGAGGGATCGAGACAATAAGAGTCGTTCCTCTCAAATAGTTTACATGAGGTCATAACTCATCCTGGACGAAGCTTCTGAAAATACGCAGATTCAAGTATAGCTGCCCTGTTGCAGAATTAATTAGTCTGTCTATGCCGAACTGGTAACTGCGTATAATCTGTGGGTTAATTTGTGCGCATCCCTGCAGCACTCATTCGTTTTACGAAGCTTCACCGTTTAAAGAGTAAAAGAGGATTCAAACGAACCAAGAATCCTGTGCAATCATGCAACAAAGCAAGTAAAACCAGATTCAGATAGTTATCTGGTTACAGCGAATTTTATATAATAAAAAATATTTATAATTATATATAGATTTGCACTCGTTTTTATTTTAACAGGTTCTTTAATTTGAGGTCTTATAAGTGTTTAAGTGGATAAACTAGCTCTGTTTTAAGCAAAAATATTTATTAATATGTCTAAAGTTAAAAGCGTGAATAAAATGGTTCAGCTCGAACTAAAAACTCTAAAAAAACATTAGATTTACTCAAGGGCTATCAAATCTGCAAATAAGCAGAAATAAGTCTGAAATGAACAGTTGCAGATCCAAAATAAGATCAGATTTACGATAACAATAAGGTAACTATTCAGGTGCCCCAAATCAATCTACTGATGTTGATTCAGAGTTGTCACATACGTGAAATTGCTAACCCATGCAAGACTGAAAAACGCAATCAATAACCAACAATTTAAAAAAATGAACCTTCCAAAAAAGTGCTCATTAAATATTAAACAAGGTGGCTATTGATGTTGTTTTATATAGGCTGAATAGTTACACAATAAGATCAGATTTACGATAACAATAAGATCAGATTTACGATAACAATAAGATCAGATTTACGATAACAATAAGATCAGATTTACGATAACAATAAGATCAGATTTACGATGACAGTAAGTTTAAAGTTTTCAGGTTTACAATAAGTTTTCTCACAATAAAAGTCAAGGGCTTACCCATCCATTTTTATGCAAGAAGTACCTTTACGTCTTAAACTGAACTTTATTCCTTTACTTACCTTTACTTACCTTTACTTACCTTTACTTACCTTTACTCACCTTTACTTACCTTTACTCATCTATCTGCATTCTGCTAAGCTTTTCATGTAAACCGTTTGTATAGCTTTCTCTTCATAGTTACAAAACCTTCCAGCCGGAAAGAACAAACTGATCAAAAATGTCTACTGAAAATTATCCTACTGAAAATTATACATGTACCCCCCCTGAAGTCCTGGCTCCCGTAGGTGACGAAGAAGCCCTTCTTGCTGCAATTCGAGGAGGAGCTGATGCAGTCTATCTCGGGGTTGGCGAATTCAATGCCCGTCAGGGTGCAAAGAATTTCACTCTTGAGAACCTTGACGAGGCCGTGAAACTGGCGCACTCACACGGAGTTCTTGTTTACCTTGCCCTCAATATCCCGATCAAGCAAAAAGAGTTGCAGCACGCGCTTGAGATTACAGACTGTGCATATGCAGCCGGAGTCGATGCAGTTATCCTTCAGGACCTGGGGCTTCTCAGGCTTTTAAATGAAATCTATCCGGACTTTGAGCTTCATGCAAGCACCCAGATGACTATCCATAATAAAGGAGGAGTAGATTTTGCAGCAGGGCTGGGAGCAAAAAGAGTTATAGTCTCAAGGGAACTTACTGCGGCTGAGGTAAAGGACATTGTGGACCACTCAAATGCAGAAATTGAGGTTTTCGTCCATGGAGCACTTTGCTACTCCTATTCGGGCAAATGTCTTTTCAGCAGTTTCCTGCATGGCAGGAGCGCAAACAGGGGGGCCTGTGCCCAGCCCTGTCGACGCCGGTACAGATTCGTTGTAAACGGCAGGGAAGTTGACGAAAGACATATCGGTGGCAGTTATCCCATCAGCTGCGCCGAACTCTCCACACTAACAGGGCTTGAGGAAATCATAAAAACCGGAGTTGTAAGCCTCAAAATAGAAGGGCGGATGAAAAAGCCCGAGTACGTTACTGCAAGTGCTGCTGCCTATAAGGCTGCAGTTGAAGGAATATGTGGCCCAGGAGAGAATCCGACAAAAGAGGAACTTGAAGCAAGAGAATCCGAACTTGCAAAACTCTTTTACAGAGGTTTTACAAGAGGTTTCATACTCGGAGAAAAAGGCGTATCTCATCCTAAATACAGTTCAAACTATGGAGCGTTCCTTGGAAAAGTCCTTGATATTTCCCGTTCAAAAGGGAATACGAAACTCACAGTTCGGCTGAATCAGGACATCCAGGTAAAAGACGGTATAAGTATTTTCACGCGAGAGCGGATGCTCGGCTCGGCAGTTACAGGCCTACTCACAATCTCAGGCGAGCATATAAAAAGTGCTAAAAAAGGTGAGAAAGTAGGGCTTGAAATCAGCTCGAAGACGGGAAGAGCAGTCCAGAGAGGTGATGAACTCTACCTTACAACAGATACACGGCTCCTCGACACCCTTCAAAAAACAAAACTAAAAACGCTTCCTGTAAGCCTGAAAGTAAGAGCCAGGAAAGGAGAGCGATTTACGGTTGTGATTAGAGAAGAAAGTGAAAAGCCTGGAGGGACCAGTGAGACCACAGAGAAGGTTCCATTTGTGGAATTCACGGATGATTATGTCGTCCAGGAAGCTGAGAAAGCCCCAACTACAATCGAGAAGATAAAAAAAGCAATGGAAAGCCTAGGGGACACTTCTTTTGAGGCAGTTTCTGTTGAGATTGATGCTGATGAAAATATTTTCATTCCGGTCGGCGTGCTGAAGAATGCAAGGAGAAAGGCAGCAGACCTCCTGCTGGAAAAAATTCTCAGTGTAGATAAGAGAGAGCAAAAGCACCCGAATCTTGAGGATTTCAGCCACCTGTGTAACTCTCAAAGCCGCTGCAGTGAAGCGAGTGATCAGGATGAGCCGTCTCCAGCCGTCAATGAGGCCCTCAACAAAACCCTCAGTGAAGCACTCAGTGAAAAACTTAGTGAAACCCGGGGCAGAACCTCAGCTTCGAAGAGGCTCCTTCTTAGTGTTGAAGTAAATGAAAGTCCTTCTCTTTTTGAAGCCGCGTTCGCCGGTGCAGACGTTATCTATGTTCCGGTTTCGAAGTTTGAAGAGCTTTCCGCACCTGAAAATGCGGAAAAGCTTGAAGATTTGAAAGCTGAAAGGGTCGAAATTGTTTTCCGGGTTCCCCTTATAAATCATGATTATGAACTGGATAAACTCAAACCCCTACTGGAAAAAGTTAAAGAGGCAGGCTTCGGGATAGCCTGTTCCGAGTTCGGGACCTTACAGCTTGCAAAAGAGCTTTCCATACCCTTTACCGCAGGAAAAGAGTTCAATATTTTCAATGCTTTTACTGCCAGCACTCTCTACCAGGCAGGAGCATACAGATCGACCCTTTCAAGCGAACTGAACCTGAGCGAGATAAAAAATCTCTGTGAGGCCCTTCAAACTTGCGAGGGCTCAGGACAGACTGAAATTTTTGTTTACGGCAAAGAGCTTATGCTCATTACGGAAAATGACCTTTTAAAGCCCCTTGTTGACAGAAGAATTGTAAGAAAGGACAGCAAAGTGCTTCTTGTTGACCAGGAAAGTTCCGAATTTCCGGTAGAGCGCCTGGGGACCCGGACCCTGATTTATAATTCAAAAGTGCTTGATATGCTGAAGTACGTCAAAAACCTGAAAGATTACGGTGTGGATGTGCTTCGGCTTGATCTTTCATTTAATACTCAGGCTGAGATAAAAGAGATTATAACGGCATACAAAGAAGCCCTTGCAGGAAAAGAAACCAGGCTGAAACCTGCAAGAGGGGTTGAATATACTACAGGGCACTATTTTAAGGGAGTTTAAGGTCAAACTCCTTTAAATGAAAAACGCTACTTCCTTTAGGTGAAGAATAGGGCAGAAAATAGTTTTGTTCAGTTTCCTTTAGGTGCAGAATAGGGCAGAAAAATAGTTTTAGTTCAGGTTTCTTTAGGTGCAGAATAGGGCAGAAAAATAGTTTTAGTTCAGGTTTCTTTAGGTGCAGAATAGGGCAGAAAAATAGTTTTAGTTCAGGTATTTTTGTTTGATATGATATTCAAATATGAAAGACTTGAAACTGATCAGAAAGTATTCTTCAACAAAAATGCAATCAAAAAATGTATTAAGAAAAACAGGTTATCTGCCGAAAGTGAATTGCAAGAAATCCGGTTGCTCTATTTACAAAAACCCGTTACAAAAACCCAAAAATTCTTTGTGTGATTATTAAAAAATTAAAAGTTGCCTCAAAGCCGGCAACTGCTTAAACCCTGAAAAGTATCCAGGGGCAAAATCTGTAAATATACTTTACAGTTCTATTTTTAATATGATTTAAAAAGTTATCTTTGCTTACAATTATTTAGTCATTACTACTAATCCAACAATCTTCTGTCCAGAGTACCAGACTTTAACCTGGAAGACATCAGGATTAGCAAATGCATTTTGTACAGAGGTTTCAATATTGCTGGATGGTTTGGATAAGTACCTCCAGTCATTATCTACATTGAGCCAAAGGGCCCTTGTATTGGTTGAAGGATAGGCCTGCAGTTCAAGCCAGTAAGCGGTTGCTATGCCATTTTTCACGGCTGTTGTGGATACTTTATCCACTGAGGCTGGAGCTGTTGACTGCTGGACGCTTGAGCCCATAGATACTCCTTTATCAGAAGATGCAGCACTCAAGACTGATGGGACCATTGCCAGGATTAAACACATCACTAAACCTGCTATTATAAGCCGATTTTTAAACATCTATTACACCTCAAACTATTTTTTTATACTGTTGAATTTTTCACACTCTATGTGTGAATTTTATTTTGTTCTCGAGAATCTTTATGTATCAAATTAAAAGATTCTTAAAATAAACCCCGAGAAATATGTAAAGTATCTTCAATACTTACTAACTGATATATTTATAGACCTTGTATATGATACTTTTGACAGTATTTCCAAATTTGTGCAATCAAGTGCCAGAAGCAGGTACAAAAGAGCTTATATAACTCGATGTGTTTAGTGAATTTAATTACTCTGCTACTGTTTTTATAATTCAGACGTTAAATCCTAAACTTGACATACATTTTAGACAAATAAACACCTTGCAAAAAGATTTGTTCAAAAAACTGGATTATCAGAAACTGTTTTACTGCATGTAAAACCAAATAAAAATACATTAATAGGTCTGAAGTGTCCTTAAACGAAATTCAAACAGCAAAGCATACTGCGATCAGTAAACTAAAGTCTTAAATAGGTTACGCAGTGCAAAAAAGACTAAATCCTGGGTTCTTCGAACCTGTTCTATCAGGGTACCAGTAAAGGCCTATCCAGATTATCCCGCCTTTTCTTAAATGCCTGTAAATTACTCCAAAAACCACATAAATAAATACTTTTAAATACCAAAACAGGTGCAGTTAAATATATATTGAATAAAAAATAAAATATAGACGCTCATGCAAAAAAGGATTATCTATGGAATTGATATTGCCCGGGGCTCTCCCAGGGCAAGAGAACTTCCCAGGTATGCACTTGCTATCCTTAAGGACGGGGAAGTTTTCCACCAAAGTATGCTCCGTCGCCAGAAAATTTTTAATATGATCCAGAGGGAAAAGCCGGAGATAATAGCTGTTGACAATATTTTTGAGCTTGCAGCCGACCGAAGCGAGCTCCTATCTCTTATGGAAAAGCTGCCTGAAGGCGTTAAACTTGTCCAGGTCACAGGTGGGCTTCACCCTGAACCACTTGTAAGGCTTGCACGGAAATATGGTTTTTCTTTTGATCCCGAAAACCCAAATGACGAAGCCGAAGCATGTGCCCGTCTTGCAGATCTGGGGGTTGGGCATGAAGTTTCCCTTTTTGAAGATATTACAAAAATTAAAGTTAGTAGAGCCCGTTCCCTTGGAAGGGGGGGCTGGAGCCAGAACCGATACCGCAGGAAGGTACATGGAGCTGTGCTGCAAAGGAGCAGGGAGATTGAGAATGCCCTGAAAGACCTTTCTCGGGAAAAAGGTATCAGATTCGAAACCGTAAACGTAAAAGGTTTCGGAGGCTATGTCAGGTCTGAATTCACAGTTTATGCAAAACGTGGAGAGATACCGATACATCCAATGGCAAGTAACGATTCTCAGGTAAGCGTAAGAAGTGTTGAACGCGATAAAATCCGATATGTTCCCCTTAAACCGAAGAATCCGAGACGTAAGTTTACAATCGTGGGAATCGATCCTGGAACAACCGTGGGAATAGCGATTCTCTCTCTTGACGGAGAGCTTCTTTACTTGAAAAGCTCCAGGGGGATTGCTCCTGATGAAGTTGTCAAACTTATTGCCGAACACGGAAAACCTGCAGTTGTTGCCAGCGATGTAACTCCAATGCCGAGTTCAGTTGAGAAAATCCGAAGAAGCTTCAACGCAGTACCTGCAAGTCCTGGAATTGAGGTTTCTGCCGAGGAAAAAATAGCGCTTGGAAGGACTTTTGGTTACTCGAATGACCACGAAAGGGATGCACTGACTGCTGCTCTTCTCACCTACAGGAGTTATAAGAACATATTTTCCAGGATTGAAAAGAAAGCTCCACAAAATGCAGATCTTGAGCTGATAAAGTTTTATGTGATCAGTGGAGCTTCGATAGAGGCGGCAATTGAAAAAGCCCGGGCATCAGGTGAGCCTGAAAAACCAAAGCCCAGAGAACATGCCGAAAAGCCGGAGGACAGGGCAGTTGACGAATCTCTCCTGAAAATGAGAGAGACTGTCCAGCGGCAGAGCGAGCAGATTCAGAACCTTCAGGAATATCTTGAGGAACTAAAGAAAGAACTGATTTCAAAAGACCGGAAAATCTCAAAGCTCGAGTCAAGACTGAACAGCTTCAAAAAGGAAGCTTATAGCGAAATTCGGAAATCAAAAGAAATCAAGATCAGGGACGAAACTATTGAAAGCCTGAAGAAAGAGGTTAGCCATAGAAACAAAACCGTAAAGGAGCTGCGGCGCAGAAGCAACAAGCTGCGTAAAATCCAGAAGATGGAGGTCCGTGGTGAAGGTACGGCTGTCAAAGTTATTGCTGCCTTTACGAAGGAGTCCATTGCCGAAACAAAGGAAAAATACGGGCTTAAGACAGGTGATGTAGTTTTCCTTGAAAACCCAAGCGGAGGCGGAACTGCAACTGCTCAGATCCTTGTAGAAGCCGGAATCCGCGCTGTACTCATCCCTGAGGATATCTCGCACGCAGCCGAGGAAACTTTCTTCAAAGGCGATGTGCCGGTCTTAAAGAATATCCCGCTTGAGAGGGCTGAAGACTTTGCAATGGCCGAACCAGAAACCCTTAAAGATGCAATCGCAGCCTGGGAAAAAGAAGCCGATGCAAAACGTCACAAAGCTAAACAGGACGAACTGCAGAGTCTTTTTGATGAATATAGGAGTGAAAGGCGCAGGGGCCTGGTATAAGAAGGCACTTTTTAAATTCCATGGCCTCTCCATATTCCTCATTTGTAAGGACTTTCCCCGCTAGAGAGACTGAACTCCGGTGACGATTTGAGCGACATATCGGGCAGCGATTCGGGAAGCACCTCTTTTTTAAGCAATAAAACCTATCTGGATCAACATGCAAGACCCCATAAAACCTGCTAAAGACTCTGATAAAAAAACTGTTAATACCTCAATTAAAGAGCATTTCCAGCTCAAGGAAACCATAGTTACCATTGCAGCCGACAAACAGGCCCATATTGAAGCCGCAAAAGAAGCGATACGCATCCACAGGGCAGCCCTTGAGACTTACATTCTTTCCGATCCTTATTTTCAGCTTACTCTCGAACCCTACGAATGCCCTGAAAATGCCCCTGAGGTTGTAAGAAGGATGGTAAAAGCAGGAAACACTATAGGTATAGGGCCAATGAGTGCGGTTGCAGGTACGATTTCGGCTCTTGCTGTGGAAGCAATGGTTGAAACAGGAGCAAAGTATGCTATTGTCGATAACGGCGGAGATATTGCACTCATCAATGACAGGCCTGTTGTGGTTGGGATCTATGCAGGACAGTCCCCTATTAAAAACCTGGGGCTGGTGTTCGAAACCAGAGACTCGATTACAGGCGTATGCACCTCAGCAGGAACAGTTGGCCCTTCAATCAGCTTCGGGATGGCAGATGCGGCTGCAGTGTTTTCAGATGACGTTTCCCTGGCAGATGCGGCTGCAACGGCTCTTGGAAATGAGGTAGGTATAGGAAAGGAATCTGTAGAGTCTTCTTTCAAAGCCGTAAAGGGAATTTCAGGAATAAAAGGAGCACTTGTAATCCAGGGAGAATATATTGGCATGTGGGGACAGGTGCCAGGGATTACGAGGGCAGATGTCAGGTATGAGTATATAACTAAAGCGTGATTCTCCGATGCTCCCCTTAACATGATTATATGGTGCTCAGCCACTAAATCTTTAGTTTGGCGGTAGTTTACCCAGAACCCATCCTCAAATCTGATTTTCTACTTTGTCTTATTGCTCTTACTCATAACTACAAAAAGATAGGAACATTGAGGTTCAGAAATCCCAGTTACATCCGAGTTCCATTTTTTAAAAATGTTTAAATTTAGAAATTTGGATTTGACTTTGATTAATCTTTGATTAATAGTACTTTATTTTTGGAGAGGGTGACTATCGGGAAAACCGAGACATTATTAAGAATCGGGGCAAAAGTCTCAAGTTACCCGTAAATAAGAGAAATAAATTGAATTCTTGGCCTTACTTTTAAAAAGTTGAAAATTCTCGTACATATATTTTTCCGGCAAAATTGGAAAAAATTTGGTTGAAATTCGTCACGAAAGAAACAATTTTAACTTATATGTACAAAAATTATAAAAGAATAAGCACTTTCACCATAAACTATTTATAGAATAGCTGGAATTAGAGGGTTGCACTGGTGTGATAGGTGCTCCCTGAGGCAGCGGGGCAGCAGGGTAGCATGAAATAATATCCAGGTGCAAAAAAGTAAAGTGAAGAAAAAAGCAACTGGGCCCGTAGCTCAGTCAGGCAGAGCGACTGGCTTTTAACCAGTCGGCCTAGGGTTCAAATCCCTACGGGCCCGCCATGTTCTTAATTATACCCGGCGGAAAGGCCATCCACGGGAGAAATGATCTGACAAATTTTTTGAATACTTTATTTTTGGAGGAAAGGATTTGACAAAATTCAGCCTGCTCGACCATGAGTCGGTCCCTAAACATGAAATCATGCCTGAAGGCGAGTTAAAGTCTGTTTTAAGCAAGTATTCCATTGAAAAGGAGCAACTTCCGAAAATCAAAGTGCACGACCCTGTTTGTAAGGAAATAGGAGCTGTTGTTGGAGACGTAGTGAAAATCACAAGAAAAAGTCAAACTGCAGGGGAGGCAGATTACTACAGACTTGTGATCGAATAAGCGGAGGGGAGTAAACCGCTTGTATGATCAAATTTTCTTTACGGAATGCCTTTTTGAATTCCATGCACCATCGTATGGCAAAACTCAACAGTTGCACATCGATCCAAGGATCAGAATCTCTTGATTTTCATTTTAATAAAGCAAAGAGGGTGCTATCATCGCGTTAGAAACAAGTATACTGTCGCAGGCTTATTTTACACGGGACAAGATAGTGCAGCACCATATAGACTCATTTAACAAGTTTATAGATTACGGGCTGCAAAAAATCATAGATGAACAGAGAACAATAGAAACCGATATCGAGGATACCTACCTCAAACTTGGAAAAATCCGGGTAGAACATCCTGTGGTAAAGGAAGCCGACGGGGCAATCGAAAAACTCTATCCCAACGAGGCAAGGCTCAGGAACCTTTCATACTCAGGTCCTCTCTACCTCGAAATGAGCGTGGTAAAAGAAGGAGTTGAGTCTGAAGTAATGGAAGCAAAAATAGGGCAGCTTCCTATCATGGTCAAATCCAAGATATGTAACCTTCCAGGGCTTAGCGAAACCGAAAAAGTACGGTATGGAGAAGATCCGCTTGACCCTGGGGGATATTTCATTATCGGCGGTACCGAAAGGGTGGTTATGACCCTTGAAGACCTCGCCCCTAACAAAATTCTTGTAGAGTATGGCGAGAGATACGGCGATATGATAGAGGTTGCGAAGGTCTTCTCACAAAAACGCGGATACAGGGCTCTCGTAATCGTAGAAAGAGGACGAAAGTCCCTGCTTGAGGTTTCTTTCCCTTCTATTTCAGGCAGAGTTTTCTTCATTACCCTGATGAGAGCTCTTGGGATTGTAACTGACGAAGATATTGTAAATGCAGTTTCAAGCGATCCTGAAATTATCAAGTTCATGCTGGAAAACCTTGAAGAAGCCGAAGTCGAGACCCAGGAAGAAGCAATCGAGAAAATCGGGGCCAGGGTCGCTGCAGGTCAGGCCAAGGAATACCAGATAAAAAGAGCAAACTACGTTATTGACAGGTATCTGTTCCCTCATCTTGGAAACGACATGAGAGACAGGATCTCCAAGGCTCACTTCCTTGCAAGAATGGCTGAGTCCTGTTTTGAGCTGGCCCTTGGCAAGCGTTCGGAAGATGATAAAGACCACTATGCAAATAAAAGGCTAAAACTCGCAGGAGACCTTATGGAAGACCTCTTCAGGGTATCCTTCAACAGGCTTGCAAGAGATATAAAATACCAGCTCGAGCGCGCAAATATGAGAAACAGGGAGTTGAACGTCGCAACAATAGTCAGAGCCGATGTGTTGACTGACCGCCTGCAGCACCCTCTGGCAACCGGAAACTGGGTTGGAGGACGAACAGGTGTGTCTCAGCTCCTTGATCGAAACGACTATATCTCCACGCTTTCCCATCTGCGCCGGGTAATTTCGCCCCTTTCACGAGCCCAGCCTCACTTTGAGGCCCGAGATCTGCACGCAACCCAGTGGGGAAGGCTCTGCCCTTCGGAAACTCCTGAAGGCCCGAACTGTGGCCTGGTGAAAAACTTTGCCGAGATGGTTGAACTTTCAACAGGTATAGAAAATATCGATGGGATAAAGAAAATCCTTCATGACCTGAATGTCGAGCGCGTGGTTGTAAAGGTACCTGAAATCCCGGCCAAAATAAAAGAAACCATACTTGATGAGTTCGGAGAAGAGGTTGTTGAAGAATATGAAGAGCCTTCGGAAAGCGAAAGCAAATTCAAAGATGATGAGTTTTACGATTATTCAGATATGGACGATGCCGGATCAATGTTCGGTGATTGAGGGGTCGATGCCAGATGACTAAAGCAAAAGTATTCATAAACGGGGAGCTTGTCGGGACCCACGATAACCCTGCGGAACTTGTGGACGAGCTTAGAAAGATGAGGCGGCAGGGGTTCATATCTAGGCAGGTCAATGTCGCTCTTAACAGCAGTACAAGAGAAGTAATTATAAACTCCGACATGGGCAGAGCAAGAAGGCCCCTTCTAGTTGTGGAGAACGGAGCTCTCAAGGTAACTCCAGAGCACGTAGAGAAAATTAAGAACAAAGAAATCAACTTTGATGACCTGGTAAAAGAAGGCTGCATAGAGTATCTCGATGCCGAAGAAGAGGAAAATGCCTACATAGGACTCTATGAGGCTGACCTTACTCCAAAGCACACTCACATGGAGATTGATCCTGAACTTATTCTTGGAATCTCTACGGGAATGGTGCCTTATCCTGAACATAATGCATCTCCGCGTAACACCATGGGTGCAGCCATGATCAAACAGTGTATCGGGGTTGCAACCGCAAACCAGAAGCTCAGACCTGATACACGGGCTCATGTCCTTCATTACCCTCAGAGAGCAATGACCAGAACCAGAACCTCTGAAGCAATCGGTTTTGATGACAGACCTGCGGGCCAGAACTTTGTGGTCGCAATCCTGTCCTATGAAGGGTATAACATTGAAGACGCCCTGATTTTCAATAAAGGCTCAATTGATAGAGGCCTCGGAAGAAGTCACTTCCTCAGGACTTTTGAAGGAGAAGAACGCAGGTATCCGGGTGGACAGGAAGATAAGTTCGAGATCCCTGACTCCGAATACCGTGGAGCGCGCAGTGCAGAAGCCTATGCGAACCTGGATACAGATGGGCTTGTAAATCCTGAAACTCCGGTAGGCCCCAACGACGTGCTTATCGGAAAGACCAGTCCACCAAGGTTCCTTGAAGAACCATCAGACTTCGGGATTTCAGTCGAGCAGAGGAGAGAAAGCTCGATCACAATGCGGTCAAATGAAACCGGAATTGTTGACACGGTTATCCTGACTGAATCCATTAACGGAACCAGGCTTGCCAAAGTAAAAGTAAGAGATGAAAGGATTCCTGACATTGGGGACAAATTCGCTTCAAGGCACGGGCAAAAAGGAGTTATCGGCCTGAAAGTCCCGATTGCAGATATGCCGTTTACGGAATCCGGCCTGACTCCGGACCTGATGATCAACCCACATGCAATTCCTTCCCGTATGACTGTAGGTCACGTCCTGGAAATGATTGGGGGAAAAGTAGGTTCTATGGAAGGCAGACGGGTTAATGCAACAGCTTTCTCAGGGGAGAACGAAGAAGACCTCAGAGAAGCCCTGAAAAAGCATGGGTTTGCTCATACCGGAAAAGAAATTTTCTACGATGGAGCAACCGGCAAGATGATCCCTGCAGATGTCTTTGTTGGGGTTATTCTCTACCAGAAACTGCACCACATGGTTACTTCGAAGATGCACGCACGGTCCCGTGGACCTGTACAGGTGCTTACTCGCCAGCCAACCGAAGGCCGAGCCAGAGAAGGTGGTCTCAGATTCGGAGAAATGGAGCGTGATGTGCTGGTAGGGCACGGAGCTGCCATGTCATTAAAAGAAAGGCTGCTTGACGAGTCGGACAAGGTTGTGGAACTTGTCTGCTCTCACTGTGGAATGATTGCAACGTATGATAAGCAGCGAAATGTCGCTTTCTGCTCAACTTGCGGGGCTGACACGGATATATACCCTGTGGAAATGAGCTATGCATTCAAGCTGCTGCTGGACGAAATAAAATCCCTGGGAGTTGCGCCCAGGCTTAAACTTGAAGATGCGGTATGAGGTGAGGCGGATATGGCAAATGTACCTCCAATTCCGAAAAGAATTGCTTCTATTAAATTCGGCTTACTGTCTCCAAAAGAGATCCGTAAAATGAGTTCAACTCCGATCATCACAGCCGACACTTACGACGATGACGGATTTCCAATTGACATGGGGCTTATGGACACGAGACTCGGAGTTATTGACCCCGGGCTTCGCTGCAAGACCTGTTCAGGGCGAGCAGGCGAATGTCCTGGACACTTCGGGCACATTGAACTTGTCGCCCCGGTGGTTCACGTTGGTTTCAATAAAGTAATCCGAAAACTTCTCAGGGCAACCTGCAGAAAATGTAGCAGGATTCTGCTTGACTCTGCGCAGAAACAGCATTTTCTGGACCAGCTTATAGGCATTGAGGAAATCGGGCATATGCCTGATGACCTGATTAACGAGGCTTATAAAGAGGCCAGCAAAGTAAAGACCTGCCCCTACTGTAACGAGGAACAGCTGGAAATTAAATTTGAAAAACCCAGCGAGTATCTCGAAAACGGGGAGAAGCTGACCCCTACCGAGATAAGGGACCGTTTTGAGAATATCCCTGACGACGATATTCGGGTTATAGGAATGGACCCGAAGAATGCAAGGCCTGAATGGATGATCCTTACGGTTCTGCCTGTACCTCCTGTTACGGTCCGTCCTTCGATTACCCTTGAATCCGGGCAGCGTAGTGAAGACGACCTGACCCACAAACTCGTAGATATTATCAGAATTAACCAGCGCTTCCAGGAAAACAGGGAAGCTGGCGCTCCTCAGCTTATTATTGAGGACCTCTGGGAACTCCTTCAGTATCACGTTACAACCTTCTTTGACAATTCTGTCTCAGGGATACCTCCTGCAAGGCACAGGTCAGGCAGGCCATTAAAGACCCTCTCTCAGCGTTTAAAGGGTAAGGAAGGGCGTTTTAGAGGAAGTCTGTCAGGTAAACGTGTTAACTTCTCGGCCCGTACAGTAATTTCTCCGGACCCAAACCTGAGCATTAATGAGGTAGGGGTTCCTATGCCCATTGCAAGGATCCTGACAATGCCCTCGGTGGTAACACCAAGGAATATAGAACAGCTCAAGATTTACGTGCGCAATGGGGAGGATATACACCCAGGAGCAAACTATGTACTGCGTCCCGATGGCAGACGTATAAAAGTTACTAATGTAAACAAAGACGACCTTGCCGAAAAGCTGGAGTTCGGATGGACAGTTGAACGTCAGTTAAAGGATGGAGATATTGTACTCTTTAACAGGCAGCCGTCTCTGCACAAGATGAGTATTATGGCTC
Organism: Methanosarcina sp. Kolksee; assembly: GCF_000969945.1. NCBI lineage: Archaea > Methanobacteriati > Methanobacteriota > Methanomicrobia > Methanosarcinales > Methanosarcinaceae > Methanosarcina > Methanosarcina sp. Kolksee. Next base: position 3,127,764 of record NZ_CP009524.1, on the reverse strand, counting down.
ATTCTGTGAAGGTGCTTCCGAATAAGACCTTCAGGCTGAATCCTGCTGTATGCCCTCCATATAACGCTGACTTTGATGGGGACGAGATGAACATGCACGCCCTTCAGACCGAAGAGTCCAGGGCTGAGGCAAAGATCCTGATGCAGGTTCAGGAAAACATTCTTTCCCCGCGTTTCGGCGGTCCTATTATAGGCGGGATCCATGACCATATTTCAGGGCTTTTCCTGCTGACACGTTTTGAGAATCACATCTCCGCCGATGACGCTTACGATATGCTCCGAAAAAGCGGTATCAAAGAGTTGCCTTCTCCTGCAGGGCACGATTCAGACGGAAAGCCCTACTGGACAGGAAAGCAAATCTTCAGCCAGATCCTGCCTAAAAACCTTAATACACAGTTTGCAGCCCAGGTCTGCTCACACTGCGATACCTGCAAGAAAGAGGAGTGCCCGAACGATGCCTATGTGGTAATCCGGGACGGAGAGCTCATTAAAGGAACGATAGACGAGGCAGCCATCGGAGCCTTCAAAGGAAAAGTTCAGGACCGTATTATCAAGGAAATAGGCCCTGAAGCCGGAGCTCGCTTTATAGATAATATGACCATGCTTGCAGTTAGGGCTATCATGAGGACAGGCCTGAGTTTCGGAATAGCTGATGAAGATATTCCGAAAGAAGCCAGGATCCAGATCAATGAAGTCCTCGGCAAAGCTGAAGATGCTGTGCAGAACCTCATCAAGTCTTATCAGAATAAGGAGCTTGAACCTCTTCCTGGAAGAACCCTTGATGAGACAATCGAAATGAGCATCATGCAAAAGCTCGGAAAGGCCAGAGACGAGACCGGTAACATAGCAGACAGCCATATGGGGCTTGAAAACTCGGCAGTTATCATGGCCCGTTCAGGGGCCAGAGGTTCCATCCTGAACCTTACTCAGATGGCAGCCTGTGTTGGCCAGCAGGCCGTGCGTGGTGAACGTATCCGCAGAGGATATGAAGGTAGGACACTGCCCCATTTCCAGAAGGGGGATCTTGGTTCAGACGCCCACGGGTTCGTAAAGGCAAGCTACAAAAGCGGGCTTAACCCGACTGAATATTTCTTCCATGCAATCGGTGGTAGGGAAGGTCTTGTGGACACTGCAGTCAGGACATCGCAATCAGGGTACCTGCAGAGGAGACTTGTCAATGCGCTCCAGGATCTTGAGGTCCAGTATGACCTTACAGTCAGGGATACCAGAGGTGTGCTTGTGCAGTTTAAATATGGGGAAGATGGGATTAACCCTACAAAAAGCGATTTCAGCAAACCCGATACAATTCACAGGATTGTCCGTTCTGTAGCAAGCCGGGAGGTGGCCTGATGAGTATTAGTGAAAGTACAATCGATAGTATGATAAAGGATCTGCCTCTCCCTTCGAATATCCTTAATACTCTCAGGGAAGATGTCATCAAAGCGGGAGTAAGTAAGAAGGAAATGGAAGAGATTATAGAACAGGTAATGGAAGAGTATCAGACCTCATGCATTGAGCCATGTGATGCTGCCGGGGTGGTTGCAGCTCAGTCTATAGGGGAACCGGGTACCCAGATGACAATGCGTACCTTCCACTATGCTGGTGTGGCCGAGATTAACGTTACTCTCGGTCTGCCCCGTCTTATAGAAATTGTGGATGCTCGAAAAATTCCGAGTACTCCTATGATGACAATTGCCCTTTCTAAAGATAATCCTGAAGATTATGCTTACGACAGGGAAAAAACAAGAGCTCTTGCCTGGGAAATTGAAGCAACGAAAATCGACCATATTGCTGATGTGACCACTGACCTTTCCCAGATGAAATTGATAATTGACCTGCATGAGAAGGCGATGGAAGGCAGGAATATTACTATAGACCAGGTAAAAGAAAGGTTCAATGAAGAATTGAATGTAATGGTTACCATTTCCCCGGATATAGACAACCAGATTATTATTGCCCCGGGAGAGCCTTCTTACAGGGAGCTTCTCCAGCTTGCAAAAAGTATCCACAATGTCACCCTGAAAGGGATAGAAGGGATCAAACGTGTGGTAGTCCGTAAGGAAGGGGAAGAATATACACTCTATACTGAAGGTTCGGCCCTGCGTGAAGTGCTTCAGTTCGAAGGTGTGGACAAGACAAGAACAAGTACAAATAATATTAATGAAATTTATGAAGTGCTTGGGATCGAAGCTGCTAGGAATGCGATTATTAAGGAAGCGACAGATACCCTACGTGAACAGGGTCTTACTGTGGACATCCGACATATTATGCTCGTGTCTGATCTTATGACCTGTGACGGGGAAGTAAAACAGATAGGAAGGCATGGAATTTCAGGTGAAAAGGCAAGTGTCTTTGCCCGTGCAGCTTTTGAAGTTACGGTAAATCACCTGCTGGATGCAGGGATGCGCGGTGATGTGGATCAACTCCAGGGGGTCACGGAAAATATTATCGTAGGCCAGCCTATCCGTATGGGTACCGGAGACGTGCATCTTATAACCAGAAGAAGAGATGAAATCGAAGAAGCAGTAGAAGCGGCAGAAGCAGCAGAAGCGGCAGAAGCAGCAGAAGCAGCAGAAGCAGCAGAAGCAGCAGAAGCAGCAGAAGCAGCAGAAGCAGCAGAAGAGTGAAGGTCTCAGGGCAAAAAACCTGAAACTCAACCTATAATTATTTAAATTCGTAGCCTGATAGAAGACCACTTCAGATCAGGTATTCATTACCTTTACAAAACTCGGAAAATCCTGATGCAGAAACTCGAGTCTGTGAGGATCATAACCAGAAAATAAATATAAGGCATCAGGTATTTAGAGTACCATATATTCACCGAGCTTGGAAAATCTTTATTAGGAAAGAGATAGAGTAGACGAGCTCATTTGAGACAGAGTTGATGAAAATGAAGATCAATGTTGACAAATCTCTTATCAAGGCTGTGAAAACAGGAAAAGTAATAGTTGGAGCCAACCGGACCGTGGATGCAGCTGTAGATGGTTCTGCAAAAATGGTGGTCCTGGCATCAAACTGCCCCGAAGAAATTAAAAAGAAAGTTCAGGCAACAAATGTCCCTGTCCTGGAATACGAAGGCACAAGTGTAGAACTCGGGCCCGTATGCGGTAAGCCCTTTACGATTGCAGCCATGGCAATCCTCGAAGTAGGAGAATCCGATATCCTGGCTGCTACAGTTTAACAGAAGGAGTTGGCAACGTCTTGGGTGAAATAAGACTTACTGCAGAAAGCATCCAGTACATTGCGTTATTTGAAAATATGACACGAGCTAAAATCCTCGACTGCATTCCTGAAGAGGAAAGGCTCGTATATGTCGTAAAACAGGGTGATATGGGACTTGCTATAGGCAGAAATGGGGAGAATATAAACCGTGTTAAAAAGGCTCTGGACAAACCAATAGAACTTGTGGAATATTCAGATGAACCTGTCACCTTCCTGAAGAACGCCTTCGGACCTGTTTCCGTGAGTTCGGTAAACATTATAAACAAAAATGGCAAGCGATTAGCTTATGTAGAGGTACCCAATAAAGAGAAGGGGCTTGCCATAGGCCGCAATGGGAAAAATATAGAAAAAGTAAAGATGCTTGCCCGTCGCCATCATAATATAGAAGATGTGATCCTGCAGTAATCTAACTTAATTTACATTGATCCATTAATCCGGCGTTGAAGGACAATCTGGCATCCAGTATGCCTCTAGAAAACTGAGATCAATTTCGAATTTGGAGAAATTAACAATGGCTAAAGGAAAATATGCAGCTAATATTCTCAAACAAACCAGGAAAAATGCCCGCTGGAAAGATACATACTACGGCAGGCGAGTTCTTGGGCTGAATGTGAAAGCCGATCCGCTTGGTGGTGCGCCGCAGGGTCGGGGTATTGTGTTAGAAAAGGTAGGAGTTGAAGCAAAGCAGCCAAACTCAGCTATCCGCAAGTGCGTAAGAATCCAGCTCATTAAAAACGGGCGTCAGGTAACTGCTTTCTGTCCTGGAGACGGCGCAGTGAATTTCATTGATGAACACGATGAAGTGACTGTGGAAAGGATTGGAGGCCGCATGGGTGGTGCTATGGGTGATATTCCAGGCGTACGCTTCAAAGTTATTGCCGTAAATAACGTGTCCCTGAACCAGATGGTCATCGGCAGATTGGAAAAACCCAGGAGATGATTTTCTTGAAGATATTCGGCAAATGGGACCCGACTGAAGTTGAAGTCCGAGACCTAGGAATTAAGCGCTATGTCAGTCTTACTCCTGTTATTGTTCCTCACAGCAGTGGAAAGCATGCCAGGCAGCAGTTTAACAAATCAGAAATTTCGATTGTAGAACGTCTGGCAAATAACCTGATGAGAACCGAGGTAAACACAGGAAAGAAGCAGAAGACTCTCAGCGCCGTTGAAGAAGCTTTCGACATCGTGAACAAGAAAACCAAGCAGAACCCTATCCAGGTGCTTGTGGATGCTATTGCCAACGCAGGTCCCAGGGAAGAAGTAGTGAGGCTTAAGTACGGCGGAATCTCCGTGCCAAAAGCAGTAGACACTGCACCCCAGAGGCGTGTGGACACAGCTCTGCGCTACATCAGTATGGGAACCAACAATGCAGCCTTCAAATCCAAGCGCTCGATTGCGGAATGCCTGGCAACTGAATTAATAGGCGCTGCAAATCGCGACACGAAGTCCTTCGCTATCAACAGGAAGGATGCAAAGGAAAGAGTAGCAAAGGCAGCACGTTAATCGCTTATGCGGGTTGCCTCGATATAAGAAATTATAGATCTAGATTACATTTGTTTACAAGGTATTAGCATGGGACGAAGGAAGAAAATGGTCGAGCGCGTAACGTCGCTCATGAATGAACCGGTAAAGATAAGAAATATCGGGATCGTTGCGCACATTGACCACGGAAAAACTACATTATCGGACAACCTGTTAGCCGGTGCCGGCATGATTTCCAAGGAACTTGCAGGCAGACAGTTATTCATGGACTCCGACGAAGAGGAACAACAAAGAGGTATTACAATCGATGCCTCCAACGTTTCCATGGTTCACACTTTTGATAACGAAGACTACCTGATTAACCTGATCGATACTCCCGGACACGTCGACTTTGGTGGGGATGTCACTCGTGCCATGAGAGCTGTGGATGGGGCTGTTGTTGTCGTGGACGCAGTTGAAGGTACAATGCCCCAGACCGAGACCGTTCTAAGGCAGGCACTCAGGGAACATGTCAGGCCTGTACTTTTCGTTAACAAGGTTGACAGGCTGATCAATGAGCTCCAGGTCGATTCCCAGGAAATGCAGGTCCGCCTTGGAAAAGTTATTGACCACGTGAACAAGCTCATCAAGAACATGAACCCTGAAAAGTACAAGGCAGGCTGGAGAGTTGATGCTGCAGCCGGTACTGTTGCTTTTGGGTCAGCCCTTTATAACTGGGCAATCAGTGTGCCCATGATGAAGAAAACCGGGGTCTCTTTTAATGACGTGTATGAGTTCTGTAAAGCCGGAGACATGAAATCCCTGGCAGAAAAGTGTCCTCTACACGAAGCTGTTCTTGATATGGTTATTCACTTCCTGCCAAACCCTCTTGAAGCACAGAAGGACAGGGTAAAGGTAATCTGGCATGGAGACGAGGACTCCGAAATCGGAACTTCAATGACCCATGCAAATGCAGACGGAGACCTTGCGTTCATGGTAACTGACATTTCAGTTGACCCCCACGCAGGTGAAGTTGCAACAGGAAGGCTGTTTAGCGGTTCTTTTAGCCGTGGTATGGAGGTCTTTACCTCAGGGACTGCAAAGAAAAGCAGAGTCCAGCAGGTCAGTATCTTCATGGGTCCGGAAAGGCTTGAGGTGGACAAGATTCCTGCAGGAAACATTGCTGCAGTTACCGGCTTAAAAGAAGCAATCGTAGGGTCCACAGTAACAACCCTTGATGGAATGGCACCTTTCGAAAGCATCAGGCACGTGAGTGAACCTGTAGTGACTGTGGCTGTGGAAGCAAAGCATACCAAAGACCTGCCTAAATTGATTGAAGTGCTCAGACAGGTTGCAAAGGAAGACCCAACCCTTCAGATCACTCTTGATGAGGAAACCGGGGAACACCTGATGGCAGGTATGGGAGAACTTCACCTTGAGGTTATTGCCCACAGGATCGAAAGAGACAAGAATGTGGAAATCACCACAAGCAAGCCAATTGTCGTTTATAGGGAAACCATTAAGAAAAAGATCGAACCTATGGAAGGAAAGTCTCCAAACAGGCACAACAGGTTCTATATCTATGTGGAACCCCTTGACCTTGAGATTGTCAATGCTATCAAGTCCGGTGATATCCATATGAATCTGCCTGAACTTGAACGCAGGCAGAAGCTCATCGATCTCGGAATGGAAAAAGAAGAAGCAAAAGGCATTGTCGGGATCTTCAATTCCAATATCTTTATTGATATGACCAAAGGTATCCAGTACCTGAACGAGACAATGGAACTCATACTTGATGGGTTTGAGGAAGTCATGCGTGCAGGCCCGCTTACAAGGGAACCTGTAGCAAACGTGAAATGCGTGCTTGTAGATGCAAAGCTTCACGAAGACGCAATTCACAGAGGTCCGGCTCAGGTCATTCCAGCTTCAAGGCAGGCTATTCAGGCAGGCATGCTTACGGCAGACGACACTCTGCTCGAACCTTATCAGAAGGTTTTTGTTCAGGTGCCCCAGCTTTTAATGGGTGGTGCAACAAAGGAACTGCAGGGCCGCCGTGGAATTATTCTTAACATGAGTACGGAAGGAGACCTGGCAATTATTGAGGCCAGAGTGCCTGTAGCTGAGATGTTCGGATTTGCAGGTGAGATCAGGTCTGCAACTGAAGGACGTGCCATGTGGAGCACCGAATTCGGAGGCTTTGACACTGTGCCTACCAGTATTCAGAATGAAATTGTAGGTCAGATCAGAGAAAGGAAGGGCCTGAAGAAAGAATTGCCCAAAGCTTCTGACTTCCTTTCAATGTAAGCGGAATCTCTTTCCGCTTTTCCTTAATATTTTATGGATATATCTGTCCTCGAAAAGGATAGACAAGAGTACCCGGACTGATCTGGAAGGGAAGAGTATCCCTATTGGTTTGGGAATACGGCCAATCGGAAAACTTTAAAATAAGGTATGCCTATATTGGGGAAAGCAGTCCAGACTACTGGAAATTTACCAAGTGGCGGTTCAAGAGAGTATCCGGAAAGAGAAAACTAACAATATTGATCGGACAAAAGAATATAGAAAAGATGAATCAGTATTGAGATCCGCCCTAATCTTAATATAGTAAATATTTGATATACGAATGAAACTCATCCAGAATTACAGGAGAATTATAATATGGCAGCAGACAAACCGCACATGAACTTAGCAGTGATTGGTCACATTGACCATGGAAAATCAACATTCGTCGGACGCTTAATGTATGACGCAGGAGCTGTACCTGCACACATTATCGAGAAGTATAAGGAAGAAGCAAAGCAGAAGGGTAAGGAATCCTTCGCCTTCGCATGGGTTATGGACTCTCTTAAGGAAGAGCGTGAAAGAGGTATAACAATCGACATCGCTCACAAGAGATTCGACACAGATAAGTTCTACTTCACAGTGGTAGACTGTCCAGGCCACCGTGACTTCGTAAAGAACATGATCACAGGCGCTTCCCAGGCTGACGCCGCTGTCCTTGTCGTTGCAGCCCCTGATGGTGTAATGGCCCAGACTAAGGAACACATCTTCCTTTCCAGAACTCTCGGTATCAACCAGCTTATTGTTGCAATCAACAAGATGGATGCTTCAGACTACAGCGAGAAAAGATACAAGGAAGTCGTGGAACAGGTATCCGGTATCCTTAAGATGATCGGGTTCAAGCCAGCTGAAATTCCCTTCATTCCTATCTCTGCATTCAACGGGGATAATGTCGTAAAACACAGTGATAAGACTCCCTGGTACAAGGGCTTAACCATGATGGAAGCCCTCGACAACCTCAAACAGCCTGAAAAACCATCCACTCTCCCTCTCAGGATCCCTGTGGAAGATGCATACACAATCTCCGGTATTGGAACTGTGCCTGTAGGCAGAGTCGAAACCGGTACCATGAAGAAGGGCGACAAGGTCGTTTTCATGCCAGGCGGAGCAACTGGTGAAGTAAAATCCATTGAGATGCACCATGAAGAAATTCCACAGGCCCTTCCAGGAGACAACATCGGCTGGAACGTTCGTGGTATCGGCAAGGCCGATGTCCGCAGAGGAGATGTTTGTGGCCATGTTGACAACCCACCAAAAGTAGCTGATACGTTTGTAGGACAGATTGTCGTTCTGCAGCACCCATCCGCAATCACTGCCGGATATACCCCTGTTTTCCACGCCCACACTTCCCAGATCGCATGCCAGCTGATCGAGCTTAACAAGAAGCTGGACCCGAAGACCGGGCAGGTAAAGGAAGAAAACCCGACCTTCCTTAAGGCCGGAGATGCAGCAATCGTTACCATCAAACCAACAAAGCCGATGGTAATTGAGCCAGTAAAAGAAATTCCACAGCTCGGCAGGTTCGCTATCCGTGATATGGGTATGACAATTGCCGCAGGCATGTGCATGAGTGTTAAGCAGAAATAACACTCTCCTTTTTCATTTTTTAAGGAGAAAAAAGGTATGCAGAAAGCTAGAATAAGATTGTCAGGCATCAGCCCCAAAGATCTGGACGGAGTCTGCAATCAGGTAAAATCCATTGCGGAAAGAACAGGAGTTAATATTTCAGGACCTGTTCCGCTACCCACAAAGAAACTTGTAGTTCCCACAAGAAAAAGCCCAAGCGGAGACGGAACTGCAACCTGGGACCACTGGGAGATGCGTGTACACAAGCGTCTCATCGATATTGCAGCCGATGAAAGGGCACTTCGCCAGCTCATGAGAATCCAGGTTCCGAAAGATATCAATATCGAAATCGTACTCGAAGGATAATCGAGAAATAGAGACAGGCTACAGAAACAATTCTGTACCCGGTCTTGCAAATTCCTTTTCACTTCTTTACTTTAGAATATATTATTTTCCTCAGTATATATTTATGAGGAATCTGCCGGCGGCCGTCAATTCAGACGTCCTTTCCGCCAGCGTTTATGTAAATTTTATCTTCTTGTAAATCTGATTTTGTTTAGATATAGGCTTGCAGATATTATCCTTAATAGCATCCTTTTTATCCTATTTTACCCTATTTTACCTTATTTTACCTTATTTTCTCTTTTTCACTTTTTTACTCTCTTTTTTAGGAAAAAAGAAGGATCAATTCCGTAAACTCACAATAACGGTAAGTTCCCGTCCTTGGGGTTTGGTCAATGCATGAGATGAAATTGGAGAATGGAGTTGAAGAAAATTTAAAGGAATGGAAGAAAAGTGATCAGCTCACAAAATTTATAGAACAAGCAGCAGTCGATAAAGGAGTTGATGTTAATACGGCAGTCACTGAAGAAGATATTAAAAAAATAAGTGGCGATATGGAGGTAATGGCTTCAACAAGTAAAAAACTTGGTGTTCCTCTTCGTGGGCAACAAAATGAGTATTGGTGTGGTCCAGCATGTATTCAAATGATTTCTTTATACTATGGATATCCAACTCCAACGCAAAAGTCTATATATTACTATTTCCCCTGGAAAGATCCTGAACCCGAGTCTGGACTCTCATCTGCTGACATAGTAAAATGGGCTAAAAACAAATGGGGAAAAACGGGAACTATAGATAATAGTATGACTAATTCGGAAATTGTTACAGAAATTGACAAGAGGAGACCTTTTTTCAGTATGCTTACCAATCCAAATCATTTTCGAGTTTGTAACGGATACTTAATTCAAAACGGATATTTCTATATTTATATTAACGATCCAATGCCTGAAGGCTCGAATGGTACACCAAAAATTGAATTGGGCTCCAGTAAAGAAAAAAAGCGTATATATGTGCGCTGAAATCTTCTAAGATAATTCGATAAATTTCTGATTTCAAAGATTGAATATACATTGTAACTATTCAGGGTATAGCTAGCGGCGCTCCTTTGAGCGCCGCAAGAATACCCTCTAAAACAGGTAAACCATTCTTTCTTATTGTGGAAATATATGCTCTAATTCTGCAGAAAGCTTCCGCTCCCCGTGTAGTTCTGAAAGTTCCTGATATTTTCTGCTGTAGTTTCATCATCCTGACATCTCTTTCTGCTTGATTATTCTCAAACGGAACTTTCAAGTCTTTCAGGAATCTCAGAATCTTTTCTTTATGTTCTATAAACCTATCAAGCAGATTCCTTGCTTTGGTTTTTGGATGCACACCACGTTTTCCTTGTCTTTCAGGATTTAGAGAAGGTGGATTTTCTTCAATTCCTTTCGCGACTACAGTATCGAACCTTTTTTCTAATGCCTTAACTTGTTCAAAATCCAGATCTTTGCCCTGCTCTTTGCACTCATCAGTATACTTTTTCATTTCAGATAACAGCTCATTCATATCTTTAGCCCATTGCTGTTTATAACTCTCCTCAATTCCAATAAGTTCTCTTTGGAGATGGGCATTGCAAAGAGCATGATCACAATTATAACCGTTGTAAGGTTTCCATCCATCATGAACTGCTACCCCTTTAAACTCTGGAAGAATTCCCATAGCATCAATAGCTTCTGATCCTCTTTTCGGATGAGCAAAATAACAAGTGTATTTGTCAGTAGAAGCTACATGAAGCCAATGTCTTTTTCCGTGAACTTTCATTCCAGTTTCATCACAATGGATAACAGGAGAAGAGAGTAACTTTTCTCGAATTACGTTTTCAAATTCTTCAAGGTTCTGGAAACATTCTCTTTCTGCTTCAATAATGGTAGCAGAACTGATTTTTATCCCCATTACATCATGAAACAATTCAGAAATCCTTTTATAAGGAATGAAATGGTGATTTTTAAAGTAAATTGCTGAAGCTACGATATTAGGACCATATTGAACTGGGGAATTTACTGATTCTGGAAATTCAGCTTTATTTAACCTTCCACAGCAAGGACAGATCTTAATCTGACTTTGATGTTCTGTAACAATAAGATTTACAGGGGGAATATCAAAAACCTGTCTTTTCTCATAAGCTTTAACTTCAACATTATTAAGATTATGTCCACATTCTTCGCAACAGTTCAAAGAATGCTCTATTACCTAATCAGGATTATCAACCATTTCGAGAGTTGTCCCGGGATGACCTTCTTGACCTCCAGGTTTCTTGCCACTCTGTTTACGGAGACTCTTTGGATTAGGTTTTCCTTTGGAAATATAGTCACTAGAAGGAGGTTTACTGCTGTTTCGGCTGTTTTGATTTAAGAGAAATTCTAAAACTTGCAATCTTTCAGTGAGGTCTTTAATTTGAGATTCAAGACTTATAATATAAGCAATAACTTCAGGGTTTGAAGCACACAAAGCAAGAATCTCTTCACGTTTCATCAAGGAAGAAAATGGTTCATTTTATATCCAATTTTTCCTCGGAACGAGGAAAAATTGTGTAGCCTTAACAAGGCTACCTGAATAGTTACTATACATTTTATATAAATAACCAGAAAGCGAGTTTATCAAAGCTTTCTTTATTTTAATATATTTGTTAAAAACTTGTGTAAATGACTATATATTAATATACACATTAAAAAAATACCACAAGTACTATTTTTTTTATAATAGCATTGGTATAAAAGATAAATATCGCTTAGGGGATTGAAAGATGAAAAAAAGTAAAACTATATTAATAACACTCCTTAACAATTTTTTTGTTCCACTCTAATCTGTTAGAATGTCTAATAAAGCACGCAGAGAAGGTACCCTCATAAGAGCTTTTGGAATAACTGCACTTGCGATTTTAATACTGGTGAGTATCACAGGTGCAGATCCATTTGCATATGTTACGAGTCCGGGAATCGACACCGAAACTATCTTTGTAATTGACACAGCAACTAACAATCTTAAAGCCGTTGTGCCTGTAGAAGGCTGGCCTAGAGATATTGCAGTCAACCCTGTAGGAACAAAGGTATATGTGGTAACCCCAGGGATCTCCACTGCTACTGTCTCTGTAATTGATACAGCGACGAATAAGGTTAGTGCCACAGTGGATGTAGGAGGTTATCCTATGCAAGTTGCAGTCAACCCTGCAGGAACAAAAGTTTATGTGACGGACCGTGATGGCACCAATATCTCTTTAATTGACACATCTACAAATACTTTAATGGCACAGATTAATGTGGGGATGATTACTCGTAATGTTGTCATTAGTCCTGACGAAAAAAAAATCTATGCTATGAACCCTTTCAACAATACTATTTCTGTAATTGACGCGATTACAAACAAAGTTATAACCACTATATCTGTAGAAAATAGTCCTTATGAAGTTGCGTTTGCTCCTGACGGAAATAAGGTGTACGTGACTAATTTAGACAGCAACACAGTTTCTGTAATCGACACAGCTACAGACAATGTTACGGCCACCGTATCCGTAGGAAATAGCCCAAGTGATATTGCAGTCAGTCCTGATGGAAAAAAGGCATATGTGACAAACTCCGGTAACTACAATGACCCCGGTAACACTGTTTCTGTAATTGACACAGTAACTAACACTGTTACAGCCACAGTTCATGTAGGAATTACTCCTTTAGGAGTTGCAATCACACCGGACGGAAAAAAGGTATATGTGACAAATGCCGAAAGCGACAATGTATCCGTAATTGACACAGCTACAAACAAAGTTATAGCAACTGTGAATTCAGGAAAATATACTATAAACTATCCTACTGGAGTTGCCATTGGGCCTATTATATATACTAATATGACTGGTCAAAGCACAAGGACAGCTTCCAATGCAACTGAAGATATAGGAGTCGAAGAAACTGAATTCTCGTTATCTGAAGAGAAAAAAGCTGTTGAATTCAATAATTCAAACAATAATAATTCTGAATCTGATAATGGCAATAGCCCAGGTGAAAACGATTCGAGCAAAAATATCTCTACTCCAGGTTTTTTATTATTTGAAAGTTTGATCTGTCTTTATGGAGGGTGGAAGTTCAGCAAGAAGTAATACAGGGCTTGGATTGCCAGACAGCTGAATGGCATAATGTCTTTTGCGTGTTTGTTTTCAGCCTCTTGAGAAAAAAAGAAGGGCTAATCCCCCGGTCTTTTGTAGTTGGTTTCACTTCGCCTGGCAGTAAGATCAAAAGCCAAGCCGACAGCTAATTTTAGTTCTCCTACTTCCGGAAACATTGACTTTCTTGCCAAGGTATTTCTCAAGCAGGCTTGAACTGTTCAGAAGGTCTTATTTATATGCATAATTTGCGTGTTCTTTTATTCAGTCGAATTTGAAACGGTGGCGCGAACATACCCGTTACTTGCAGCGAGGTGCGCCAGCTCAACTTTAATTATTGTGAGTTGCGATTTTTAATATTCTGCCGGATACCGGACAAACAATGCAAGAATGGGACATAACATCGTAGGAATAATCAACAGAAACATTGCATCCGAAAGCGATCCCATGATATCAGCAGCCTATCCAATAATCGAAGCTCCTACTCCTTCAACGCCCACAAAGCCCGAGAATAAGTCCTGATGCGAAAGCGACGTTTCCGGGGAGAAGTTCCTGCATCATTGAAACCGATGTCACATCGCAGAAACAGGCAAAAAAAGTTGTATTAATGGTAATCCCTTCCTGGATGAATTTTAGTTCTTTTGATATATTACCTCTGTAGAGCAGCAATTGCCTGGGTTAATGAAATAAACCCGGGCAACTGTCTCTATTGAACACGTTCACTTAAGGTCGATCTTTGATGTCAGAACCGTCAGCTCATTTGGATATATCTCAAATCCGGTTACATTGGAACTGAGAGCAAAAACATCTGTACCGTAGAAAATCGGAATTAATGGCATATCATTTTGAGTCAATACCTGGACCTGGTCATAGAGTTTATACCTTTCATCCGCATCAAATGTCGTCCTGGCCTTGAGAATCAACTCGTCAACTTTGGGATTGGAGTAACCAGTCCATGCAGCATAGGAACCTGTTGAAAGATAGTGAAGCGAAAGGAAATAGTCAGGATCTCCGCTTGGTGCTGTAACCCAATCTGTCAAAGAGAGATCATAATTTCCAGTACTACATTCAGATGGGATAGTACTGGAATCGACAACTCTAATTGTTGATTTAATTCCAAAATTTTCTAATTGTGAAACTATTACTTCAGCGGTAGGAAGATTTGCAGAACGTTTGGTATAAATCAGAAGTTCAATTGAAAAAGGTTCACCTTTGTAATACATTTTCCCATCTGAACCCTTTGTGATTCCTGCCTCTGAAAATAACTCAAGTGCCTTTTTCTGGTCGTTATCACAGGTTGCAAGTTGGTCATTTGCATTCCATGGAAGCGAGCCTGAGAATATACCAGTAGCCGGTACCCCTCCGATTCCTTCTAAAGCTGTATCGACAATTTCCTGACGGTTAAGCACATAACTAAGTGCCTGGCGGACTCTGGTGTCATTGAATGGTGCTTTATTGCCATTCACATACAGGAAGAAGGTACGAAGGCCTGCCTGGGATACAATCTGGACATCAGGATTTGCAGCAAGGGTTGCATAGTCACTGCGCTGGAAATCTCTTGAAATATCGACATCCTTTGACATAATCATAAGCGATCTTGCAGCCCCATCTGAGTTGAAGAGTACAGAAACAGTATCAATTTTGGGTTCTCCACCCCAGTAATCTGGATTCTTTTCCAGATCCATACTGGCTCCAGATTCAAATGAGACAAACTTAAAGGGGCCTGTCCCAACCGGTTTTGTATCCAGGTTTTCTGCGTGTGGACTTACAATTGACATAACCGGATCGGCAAATGCAGATATTGCCGGAGCATATGGCTCTTTTGTCTTAATTACAACCGTATATTCTCCGGTTTTGTAAACGCTGTCCAAAAATGAGTATTCGACAGAACGGCTGTTTGATGGGTCAAGTACACGGTTAATGGAATAAATGACTGCATCAGCATCCATTTTTGTCCCATCATGGAAGGTTACACCCTTGCGGAGCTGAATTTCCCATTCGGTATCGTTTAACTGTTTATAATCTGTTGCAAGTTCAGGCTGGAGCCTCATCTCGGTATCATAGTAGAACAGTGTTTCATAAATTCCTGTCTGCCGGGTATACCACCCTTCCCATTTATATGCAGGATCAAGGCTTCCACCAGTGTCTGGGCCACTGTGTAAAACAATACGTAGATTCTTTTCTTCCGAATTTTCGCTTTGTACGCATCCGGCACATAAAATTACAGCAAGTACAACAACTGACATTACGAAAGCCCGGGTGATTTCCTGTGATTTTGAAATATTTTTCTTCATAACCTACACTCTGTGTGAATCTGTGAAAGCATAGCTAAAGTATAAATTAAAGTAAATTTTTTGTTGACTTTCCTGGAAATTGAGATTCGGATCTTCGCGGTTTTGTGCGGATAAGAATCGTCAGATAAAAAAAGATAAGTAATAAAGTCCTCTGAAGGTGTTTAATGCCTTAAGTGCACAACTTGATAACACAAAACTACGAAGAGTAAAAAAGATTAATCAATTATGACTTCTTTTTTTTGCAAGAACCATATGCGGAGGCTGGATATAACTTGAGGCATGACCAGAAGGATCATTTCGTTCCAAGAACGCATCATAATCTTCCAAAAACCTCCATGAAACAGCATCAAACCCATGAGATTGTGCAAGGGCAGTTATCCTCTCAGGTGTATTGTTTTTCGCAAGAGGCAGATTCGGCTTAACATCAGAATACAATTCATTAAACTTTTCATAACGACTGCTTTTCTTTTCTGTCCCATCAGGGTTCTGGAACCACAAGCCATCAACTATCATCATAAGGCCACCGTCTTTTAAAAGCCGGCAACACTCAGCCATAAATTTATCCGGTTGGGGTAGAGTCCAGAGAAGATACTTGCTCAAAACGAAATCATACTCTCCATCATTTAGAGGAATTTTTTCTGCATCTCCCTGTACTAACAAAACATCTACACCTTTTTCTTTGGCATTTTTCGCTGCTTTTTCAAGCATATTTTCTGACAAATCAACACCAGTTACATCATGTCCCATTGCGGCAAGAGAGATTGCCAGAAGCCCAGGACCTGTTCCAACTTCTACTGCCCGGATTTTTTCATCCGTTAGCAGAATTTCTGAAAAAACAGATTTCCAAATCTCAATTTCCTCGTCCATACATTTGGCATATTCTGTGTGATAATCAGAACTTCTGTAGTCCCAGTATTCTAAAATTTTATCTTTCATTTCTAATTTATCTTTCATTTCTAATATTTCATTCATTTTCGATTCCTCAAATAAAATTATATTAAACACTGTTTCTATTGGAACAGCATTGTTATCCAGAGCGAAAGTGTTTGTAACATAATTAATTTGGATTAACGGCATCTCATCCTGAATAACTGCCTGAACCTCGTCATAAAGTCTGAACCTCGTCATAAATTGCCCTCGTAATGATTGCGTAACGATAATTGATATTATGAGAGCCGGTATGACAGTTTGTAATTTTTACATCTTTTTTCATGAAATTACATTTATCAGGTAAGAATAAATTATTAATTAGTATTATTATTTATAAAGATTATGTATTTAAATCAGTATAATTAGCAATAAATTATTAGTTATTCTCTTTATTTCATAATTTTAATAAGATAAATAGCAAATAACTTATATATCTATTCTGTGTGGAATTCTGAGTAAAATGTAAAGGTGAGTTAGATGGAGGATGCTACATTAAAAAAAGAGATCAGAGAGTACTGGGATGAAGGAGCCTGGAATTATGACTGTCACGTAAACCATGGGATGAAAACATATGGAGAAAGAGAATTGTGGAAAGAAGCTTTTTCCGTCAGGCTGCCTGACAGACCTCTGGATGTTCTGGATGTTGGGTGCGGGACCGGTGCAACGGGATTAGTTCTTTCCGAGATGGGGCATCGTGTCAAGGGAATCGATCTTTCAGAAAATATGATGAGCATCGGGCGAGAAAAAGCAAAGGAGTGCGGGCTTTCAATGACATTTGAAATCGGGGATGCTGAACAGACACAATTTGAGGACAATACTTTTGATGTTGTTGTAAACCGTCATCTACTCTGGACTCTGCCGCATCCTGAAAAAGCTCTCTTAGATTGGAAACGCGTTATCAAACCCGGGGGTTTTGTTATTGTTATTGAAGGATGCTGGGATAACGGGACGTTGTCTGCAAAGCTCGGGAGAGAGATGACTTATACATTAGAAAAATTATTCACACCAAAGCTGCGAAAGGAAAAGTATCATTATATTGATTCGGTGGAGAAGGCTCTTCCAAATATGGGGGGAGTTACGCAGGAAAAGGCAAAGGTATATTTTTCCAGTGCAGGTCTTTCTAATATTTATGTTCATGATCTCTCAAAAATTCAGGAATATCAGAAAAAAGAGTTGACATGGTACCGAAAAATCAGCTCATCAACTAATCGATACATGATTTCTGGAATTAAGAGCGAATAAAAACCTTCTAATTTTTTGTGCTTTTATCTCGGCTTTGACAGTGACTCTCTGAATCTCACAAATTACACTCAGTACTTCTCAAAATGATGGTCTGATTAAACCCGACGACAGAGTAGCTGTCCAATTACTGATACAGCTTATTGGAAAGTTCCTATTTCAAAAAACTCGGAATTTTATCAAATCATCTATATAACTATAGAATAAAATCACACACCTTAAATATACATTATACATAACTTAGTTAAAAATAGTGTTAATAATTTATTAAATATTTATGTATATTGGTGTTAATAGTGAAATTTAATAAACTGAAAATAAAACTCTCCGTCCCTGCTATTGCCGTTATTCTGATTGTAGCACTGCTCTGTGCAGGATGTGTTGATAATACTGAAGAGGCGTCTAAAGAAAAAGTTCTTCGTGTAGTTTTTAACGAAGGGCCTGATACTGGCGGCAGTCTTGACCCTGCCAACGGCTGGACAGGTTGGTATGTTCATCAGGCAGGCATCTATGAAACCCTGTTTTATTATGATGCAGACATGAACCTCATGCCCAAACTTGCAACAGGCTATAAACAGTTAAACGATACCGAATGGGAAATTCAGCTCCGTAAGGGTGTAACCTTCCATGATGGGACAAAAATGGATGCTGATGCGGTTCTCTTTTCGCTGAACAGAGTGCTTGACCCGTCAAACAGCAGATCATCCGAGTACTCCTTCATCAAAGATGTACAAAAAACCGGGGATTACACCATTGTTATTGAAACCAATGGCACTTGCGCTCC
Source organism: Methanosarcina sp. Kolksee (assembly GCF_000969945.1). Taxonomy (NCBI): domain Archaea; kingdom Methanobacteriati; phylum Methanobacteriota; class Methanomicrobia; order Methanosarcinales; family Methanosarcinaceae; genus Methanosarcina; species Methanosarcina sp. Kolksee. The sequence goes on along the minus strand of NZ_CP009524.1, from coordinate 3,109,458 downwards.
ATTAATTTCATCCCTTGTAGACCCTATCATGTCCATTGTAAGTCCAAAAGCAGAAAACCTTGACACCGAACCTGTTGGGACCGGACCTTTCAAGTTTGTGTCCTTCGAACCGGGTACAAGCCTTGAACTCGAAAAGAATCCTGATTACTGGGGTGGGGAAGCAAAAGTTGACCGCGTACTCATACAGTATAATAAAGACAGCACGGCCAGAACCATGCTGATAAAATCAGGAGATGTAGACATTGCCAGAGATCCACTCCAGAGCGAGTATTCAGCACTTAAGAATAATTCTGATATAAACGTCACTTCCAGAGAAACCCTGCGCACGTACTTCCTTTATGTAAATGGTGGCAAAGCCCCATTCAACGACACCAGAGTCCGCCAGGGCCTCTCTTATGCGATCAACCGCCAGGAAATCGTAGATACAGCGCTTGAAGGAGTCTCCGGTATCCCGGCAACGGGGGTATTCACAAATATCATGCCATGGAACGCAAACGACCGGATTAAATCCTACGAATATAACCCTGAAAAAGCTCTGGAACTCTTCGAAGAAGCAGGAATCACGAAAGGCACAGATGGTAAGCTGTACTACAACGGGAAACCCTTCACCGTTGAAATCCAGACCTACACAAAACGTGCAGCTCTTCAGCCGAGTGCGGAAGTAATCGCCTCAGAGCTGGAAGACATTGGCATCACCTCAAAGGTCACAATTCTGGAAAGTGCCGCACTTAAAGAAAACGCTCTTGCAGGGACATATGATTTCTCCCTCAGTGCATGGAACACGGCCCCGATCGGAGATCCCGATTACTTCTTTTCAACCCATTTCCTATCTACCGGAAGCTATGCATCAGGCTGGCTCCGCTATTCAAACCCTCAGGTAGACGAATGGATTCTCGAAGCAAGAAACGAATCTGACACAGAGAAACGGGCCGAACTATATGATAAGGTCCAGGAACATATTCAGGAAGATGCACCAGTACTGCCCGTATTCTATGCCAACGAAATTTATGCTCTTTCCTCGAATGTTGAAGGCTTTGTGATGTATCCAAACGAGTACACAATCATCACCAAGGACATCGGATTTGCATAAATTTACAGGAGGACGCAAGGAAAAGCTAACGTTTGCAGACAGCAGGTTTGATGTTATTTGTAGAAATGTATGTCCCAGGGGAGAGATTTGCAGAGGAGAAAACTTCTGTAGTGAGTTATAATGGGTCTCTCCTTTTACGACAACAACATACGATAACAACATGCCGTGAACAATCTCTGAAATAACAGGATTATGTTTGGAAACGGATATTTTCAAGGGTTCTTCATTCCGGAAAAATCAGTAAAGTGAAAAATGAATATTGATATTGTTTTATCTAGGCTGGATAGTTACGATATGCTATTATTACCCAGCCGAATAATTACAATTTTTTGACTAAGAGGTATTGACATGGCGTTAAGGGTGAAGTTATCATTTGCTTGCACTGCAGTCTTTTTTATTGCAGTCGTCATCTGTTCGGGTTGTGCTCAGACAGAGGGTTCTGAAGAAAAAGTTCTTCGTGTAGCTCTCACGACTGGCCCTGATACAGGAGGAAGCCTTGATCCCTCCATTTCATGGGAAGGCTGGCCTATGCGAAGAATTGGAGTCTATGAGACGCTCTTCTCTTACGACGAAAATATGAGTCTCCAGCCTGAACTTGCAACAGGCTATAAACAGTTAAACGATACCGAATGGGAAATTCAGCTCCGCAAGAATGTAACCTTCCATGACGGAACAAAAATGAATGCTGACGCTGTAATTTATTCCATTAACCGTGTACTTGACCCATCAAACAGCCGTTCTGCAGAATACTCTTTTATCAAAGACGTCTACAAAACCGATGACTACACAATCATTGTGGAAACAAATGAAACATACGCGCCAACGATTCTCATGTTTACAGACACCGTCATGTCAATTGTAAGTCCTAAAGCCAGTGATCTCGACAAAGAACCGGTTGGAACAGGACCATACAAGTTTGTCTCATTTGAGCCTGGTGCCAGTATAGAACTGGTAAAGAATCCTGATTACTGGGGCGGATCGCCAAAAATTGACAGGATAGCTATCCAGTACAGCAAAGATGCCGCTGCAAGAACTCTTCTGCTCAAATCAGGCGATGTTGACATTACAAGAGATGTCCTGCAAAGCGAGTACACAACTCTTGAAGCTAATCCTGATATTAATATCGTATCCCGAGAAACGCTTAGAACCTACTTCATGTACATTAACGAAGGAAAAGCACCATTCAACGATGTAAGAGTTCGTCAGGCACTCAATTATGCAATTGATCGCCAGGAGATCGTTGACACAGCCCTCGAAGGTGTTGCCGGCTCTCCAGCAATCGGAATATTCCCGGACATCATGCCATGGAGTGCGAACGACAAAATTGAAGCCTACGCTTATAACCCTGAAAAAGCTCTGAAACTCTTTGCTGAGGCAGGAATTAAACAGGGAAGTGATGGCAAACTCTACTACAACGGTAAGCCGTTTACAATTGAAATCCAGACTTATACAAAACAGGCAGCACACCAGCCAATGGCAGAAGTAATTGTCGCTCAGCTTGAAAAAATCGGCATCACCACTACAATAAAAATTGCCGAAACAAATTCAATTAGCGCTGATGCAGTAGCCGGAAATTATGACCTTGCACTCTATTCCTGGGGTGTTGCACCTGTAGGAGATCCTGACTATTTCGTGTCCAGCCACTTCCTTTCAAACGGAACCTACGCATCCACATGGCTACGCTATTCTAATCCTCAGGTTGATAAGTGGATTCTTGAAGCAAGGGCTGAGACAGACAAAGAAAAACGTGCAGAACTCTACGGCATGATTCAGGAACAGGTCCAGAATGATGCAGTACTGGTCTGTATAGCATACAAGAAAGAAATTGACGGACTCTCCCCCAATCTCAAAGGTTTTGAAATTTATCCAAATGAATACACGTTCATTACAACGAAAATGGAACTTGCCTGAGGGATTAAAAAATGAAAGACAAAATTACAGCACACTGGAATCAGATCAGTCCAAATTACCGGAAAATGTATCGTGACCACCTTGATGAAGAGATTCTCCTGATGCAAAAACTCTTTTTAGAGAAGCTGCCAGCTGGTAAAAAACTCAATGTCCTTGATGTTGGAACAGGGCCTGGTATCCAGGCATTTGTTTTTGCCGAAATGGGACACAATGTCACTGCTCTTGATATCTCAGAAGAGATGCTTGCACGTGCAAAAGAAGGGGCAAAGAACCGTAATCTGTCAATTAAGTTTGTTGAAGGTGATGGAGAAAACCTGCCTTTTGAAAACAATACGTTTGATGTTATCGTAAACATGCACCTTCTCTGGACACTCACAGACCATGATAAATTCTTTAGTGAATGCTGCCGCGTTCTGGTGCCCGGGGGCAGGATTCTTGCAATTGACGGCCAATGGTTCCAGCCAGGATACGTTCCAAACAGGAATTACAACCAGGAAGAAAGGAATCATGATGAATTAATTGAGTATCTTCCGCTTTATGACAGCAACTCGCCTGAAATGATTACAGACATCATGGAAAATAATGGGTTTTCTGAGGTCTCCTGGAAATCTCTTTCCGAGTATGCAGAGTATATGAAAAGATGCGATCCGGAAGGTTATGACTATTTATCTGTTCCATATCTGGCCACCGGAATAAAATGTTGAGGAATAAAAAATGGAATACAAAATTGCAGATGACAGATATTGTTCGTTTTTGCTGAAATGTGATCCAAAAGAATACGCAGCATCATACTCGGCATCATATTCGGCATCATACCTGGAATTTCTGGATCTCATTTCTGCAAGGAAGAGGGGAAGTTTTCCAGAGGCACTGCAATGCTAAATGAGTATTTCATCCGCCGGGCTCTGTATCTCATCCCGGTCCTCATATTTACCTCATTCATGAGTTTTTCACTCATCTACATCGCGCCAGGAGACCCAGCAGAGATTATGATGACGAGTCCCTCGGGTGGATATGATGAAGCAGCTGTCGAGGCTTTCCGCATAGCCCACGGTCTTGACCAGCCGTTTTACATCCAGTATCTGAACTGGATCAAAGGTGCGGCTGTCGGAGACTTTGGTTACTCGTATATGAGCGAACAGCCGGTGTTTGAAACTGTTCTGAATGCATTCAAAAATACGCTGAAACTTTCCGTTCTCGCTCTTGCAATTGCTCTTGTTATCGCCATCCCTCTCGGCATAGTCTCAGCTCTGAAACATAACACTATTGTTGACGACGCCTGCCGCTTTGGCGCTCTTCTCGGAGTATCCATACCGAACTTCTGGCAAGCCTATCTGATGATAATTTTCTTCTCGGTAATCATTCACTGGCTCCCAGCATCCGGATTTGGACATGGGACAGACATCAGCTACATGATTCTGCCAGCAGTTGTTCTTGGGACAGGTTCAGCGGCTGTAATGATGCGGATGATCCGTTCAAGCATGCTGGATGTCATGGGAAAGGAGTACATCCAGACCGCACGCGGAAAAGGGCTTTCGGAAAAAATCGTTGTCATCAGGCACGCATTGAAAAACGCACTTGTTCCGGTTATCACGGTGGTCGGTCTGTCAACTGGTTTTCTCTTAAACGGCTCGGTTGTTGTTGAGACAATTTTCGGATGGTCGGGTATTGGAAATCTTGTGGTGGACTCAATTCTTTCCCACGATTATATGATGGTACAGGGGTCGGTGCTCTTTGTTGCTGTCATTTTCCTTCTGGTCAACTTCTTTGTAGATTTGATCTACGTTTGGGCAAACCCGGAGATACGCTATGATAAAACTTCTTAAAAACCGGCAGATTGCTTTATCCCTGATGATTCTTTGCGGGCTTATCTTTATGGCTGTGTTTGCCGGTGTTTTAGCTCCTTATGACTACACGGAAAAGGATTTGCAAAACCGTCTGCTGCCTCCGTCTTCTGACCACCTGTTCGGTACCGATAACCTTGGCCGCGATATCCTGACAATGGTGATGTACGGTGCGCGAGCATCCCTTTTCGTCGGGTTTGCGGTTGTCAGCGTTTCGCTTGCAATAGGAATAACACTTGGCGTTCTGGCAGGATATTACGGCGGGTGGCTGGATGAGGTTATCATGCGGTTAACGGATAGTTTCCTTGCTTTTCCGTCGATGTTTCTGGCACTTGCAATTACCGCGTTTCTGGGACAGGGGATGGAAAACATGATGCTTGCTTTAATTGCTGTCGAGTGGACGGTATTTGCAAGAGTTGCACGCGGTTCAACACTTGATGTCAAGACAAAAGGCTACGTTCGGGCATCCAGGTGGGTTGGTGCTTCAAACACTTATGTGATGATAAAGCATGTTCTTCCAAACATTATCTCTCCGGTTTTGATTATGGCATCGCTTGGAATTGGAAATGTGATTCTTGCAGCGGCCGGCTTAAGTTTCCTTGGGCTTGGGGTGCAGCCGTCAACACCGGAATGGGGTGCAATGCTGAATGCAGGCCGTACGTATGTCACAACTGCTCCCTGGCTGATGCTTTTCCCGGGGCTTTTTATAATGATAACTGTTCTTGCATTCAACTACTTCGGCGACGGGTTGCGGGATGCACTTGACCAGAAGATGAAAAATATTGAACTTGAAGGGAGGTTCTGATATGCCTGATTTATTACTGAAAGTATCCGGTGTTTCTGTAACAATCCCAACCGGGCAGGGAACAGTTCACGCGGTTGATGATGCAACATTTTCTATTAACAAACACGAGATATTTTCACTGATTGGGGAGTCAGGTAGCGGCAAGTCAATTCTTGGCCAGGCAATAATGCGGCTGCTTCCTCCAAATGCGGTGTTTTCCGGGAAAGTGGAACTTGAAGGTAAGGAAATTTCAGCTCTTTCCGATAAGGAAATGCAGAAGGTCCGCGGCAAAACGGTTGCATCAATTGCCCAGAATCCATATCTTGCGATGAATCCCGGAATAAGAGTTGGCACTCAGATTGCAGAGCCGATGCAGGCACATCTTGGAATGAGTAAAGAGGATTCAAAGGCCAGGACATTCCGGGCTCTGAAGTATTTTGATATCGTCCCTCCTGAGGTGCGGGAAAGGGAATACCCGTTCCAGTACAGTGGCGGAATGTTGCAAAGGGCGATGGTTGCAATGGGAACGGCTGCAGATCCTGAACTTATTATCGCTGATGAACCGACAAAAGGTATTGATGTGCTTAAGAAGCGCAATATTGCAGCAATATTTCATAAGGTTGCTTCGGACGGCTGTGCGTTTCTTTTAATTACGCATGATGTAGGTTTTGCCCGGGCGATGTCAGACAGAATCGCGGTAAACTATTGCGGGCAGATTATAGAGATTGCGGGAAAGGATGTGTTTTTCAAAGAACCTTTGCATCCGTATTCACAGGCGCTTTTAGATGCGGTGCCTGAGCGTGGTATGCACCCAATTCCAGGCTTGTCACCTTCGATGATCGAGGTGCCTGAAGGATGCAGGTTTCATCCTCGATGCCCGTATAAAATGGACAGGTGCCTGAAGAATCCGCCGGTTGTGGATATGAACGGAAGATGTGTGAGGTGCTGGATGTATGCTTAAGGCAGAGAACCTGCGTTACGTTTACACATCAGGACTGATCAAAACTATTAAAAAAACAGCCGTCTATGGCGTTGGTCTTGAGGTTTGTCCGGGTGAAACGGTAGCTATTGTCGGGGAGTCGGGGTGTGGAAAGTCAACGCTTGCAAAGATGCTTGTCCAGCAACTTGCGCCTGTTTCAGGGGAAGTGTTTTTCGATGGGGCAAAACTGACAGGGATGAACTGGAATAATCTCAGGAAGTTTATGGGAAAAATCCAGTTGATCCCCCAGAACCCAGATGATGTGGTTGATCCGAGGTGGACGGTTGAACGGTCGGTTGCCGAGCCATTAGTGATTTGCGGAGTTTTTTCCAAAGAAGAGATTTCGGCAAATGTAGATGCCCTTTTTGCAGAGGTAGGGCTTTCTGCGGAGCACAAGACCCGATACCCTCATGAGCTGTCAGGAGGGGAACTGCAGAGGATAGTGATTGCCAGGGCGCTTGCTCTGGAGCCTGAGTTGCTGGTCTGTGACGAAGCGACCTCGATGCTTGATGTGTCGGTGCAGGCGTTTATTGTAACGATGCTCAAAGAGATTCAGAAAAGACGCGGTCTCAGCCTGGTGTTTATTACGCACGACCTTGAGGCAGCAAAGGCTATTTCGGACCGGGTACTGGTGATGTATGCAGGTGAGATTATTGAAGAGGGAAATGATGTGTTTGACCGGCCTCTGCATCCTTATACGCGTGCTCTTCTGGATGCAGCACGGTATATGTCGCTTGAGGTTGTGGTGTCGGAGGAGGTTGGAGAGCTGTCTGATGGTTTTTCAGGCTGTTCTTACTACAGATTATGCCGGGAGAAAACGGATGCTTGTAAAAAGCCACAGAAACTACGGGATGTTTCGGGGAGATTGGTGAGGTGCTGGAAATCAAAGTATGCCGTCCAAAAACTATCCTGATGAAAGTGATACATCCTACAACTAACCTGATGAACATGATGCCATCCAACGACTAATCTGATGAACATGATGCCATCCAACGACTAATCTGATGAACATGATTCAGTCCAAACAACTAACCTGATAAAATGCTACGGAAACTCTGCGTAATTGTGGTAGCTGGAGATACCTGACAATCCTGCCTGAGAAAAGTTCACATTCTACTGCTTCCGTTGCCCGGGCCTGGAATTCTCAGGAAAGAAGACGGAAAACTCCGAAATACCAGTAAAAAACCGAGGAATTAATAATGGATTCTTCGCAAGAGCGTCTTAAACTAAATGAATTTGAAAAAAATTTAATATAGAGAATTTTAAAGATATTGTTAGTAAATTCTACAGCTTTTCTGTCTTATAAATACCATAATTCAGCCCGAGCTGTTAGATCCAGGCTTACAGGCGTCTAAAAATTCTTTGTAAAATTAAAAATGTAAGTCTTCTATAAAATTAAAGACATCTTACTTTAGTAGTTTTAATGCATCCCTGCAAGCTGCTACGGCAGGTGCCCCTGAGGTTATGAATATAACATCCATAACTTCCATTATTTCTTCTTTGGTTGCCCCATTATTGAGTGCACTCTGCATCTGCACAACCGTACACCTTTCACACTGCTTGGATGCAACAACAGCAAGCGCGATAAGGATTTTCACCTTTGCAGGTAGAGCGCCGTCTGACAGTAATTTTTTGTCGCACCTGTTATATTTTCTAAGCGACTCGCTGTCCAGTTCTCCAAGGATCTCAAGAATGTGCGGGGTAAAACCTAGTTTCTCGCTCATACTTTCCAGTAACTCTTCGTGTTCAAGCTCTCTGTGCCCTTCATGATGTCTTTCATGACTTCCTTCCCCATGTTTTCCCATGTTTGTTAACTCCTACTATAATTCAACTGGTTATTAGTATGATAGTATCTGTATATATGTTATTTATCTATTCCTGAGAATTCGTAGTCCCTAACTTAAGCATTTACTTTATAGCCACGGAAGACAAGGAAAGCACGGAAGAATTGTGTCCATATTTCCTTTCCTCTTTCCTTTACCCTTCCCTTTTCTCTTTCCTTTATCCTTTCCTTTACCCTTTCCTTTACCCTTTTCTTTATTCTGTGTTTTCCACGGTTTCCGTGGTTGATTTTTCACTCCAAATTGGTGAATAGATTCTGTTCCTTGACTACGGTAAACTTATCTTTCAGCTGCTTCTTCAAAATCAAACTCTTCTCCCTCATTCCAGAGGAGTTCAAATTCCGTACTCATATTTTTTGCAAGCCCTGTATCCCGGATTTTTACAACCGAAAGGACGCGGTCATTATCCTGTGGATGGAGTTGAAACAGCACCACAACACTGTCGTCAAAGATGCCAAAGCAGGAGTTAAAGTTCCTCTGGACAAGCCTCACTTCGATGCCTTTTTTAAATTTTCCAAAATTCTCTTCTCCCTGCATTGAAAACACTGAAGAAAGAGCTGCAAAGCGAGGAGGTGCCAGCAGCCTTATTTTAACCCCACGGTCAATAGCTTTTAAGATTTCAGGCAGCAAGCTGGGAATGATGGGCATTCCAAAGAAAGGAGGAATTACAAGTACTGACTTTTTTATCTCTCCATAAGTAGAAACGGCAAACTTTCTGATGTCGGACTCGGTTACGGCAGTCGTCCAGAAGACCTCATCTTTTCGTTTCTGAACAGGTATAGCTTTCAGGGCCTGTTTTGCTTCTTCAACAAAACCCTTTAAGGCCCTTATTTCTTTTTCAAACTCGGATTTTCGCTTTTCAAAAAATGAGTTTAAGGCAATTTCAGGATCAATCGCCCTGAACTTTTTAGGTCTTGAAGCCTGGACTTCCACAAAACCTTTTCCTGCCAGCGATTCCAGAACGGTATATATCTTCCCATAGGGCACGTCTGCATCCCTGTAAACGAGATTTGCTTCGGAGATCCCGAGTTTCAAGAGAGACAGATATGCAGCTGCTTCATAAGCACTCAGCCCTATGTCCTGAAGAAGCCTTTTATTTTGCATACAGGATTCAATTCCTGAAATCTTAAAAGTTTTTTGAAAAATAATTTCCAAATATTAGAAAATGGATCTTTTTACCCGCAGATGCCTGCCTCTTACAGGCTGCCCAGAAAGATTTGCTGGAAACCTTTGAAGCGGTAGAAACTGAAATAATAGGGCCCGAAAAACATGAGGAGTTCCATCGGTGGCTACACAGTATGGAAGATATTTAATAACCGATCAACTGTGAATCAATTTAGGAAGACAGCGGGCACATACTCAAATGCTTTTCATCCAGAGTCCCGTCTCGGGAGGACGGTGCCCTTTTCGCTATGCTATGTCTCAAGTCTGAATTCTAAAATCTAACTTTATCAACCGTGAATCAATTTAGGAAGGCAGTGGGTACATACCCATAGGCTTTTCATCCCGAGTCCCGTCTCGGGAGGACGGTGCCCTTTTCGCTTCGCTCAAGAGGGCTGAATTATAAAATTCCTGATCAACCGTGAATCAATTTAGGAAGGCAGCGGGTACATACCCATAGGCTTTTCATCCCGAGTCCCGTCTCGGGAGGACGGATCCCTTTTCGCTACGCTATGGTTCAAGAGGGTTGAATTCTAAAATAACTGGATTAACCGTGAATCAGTTTTGGGAGGCAGTGGGTACAGACCCAGAGGCTCTGCATGTTGTGCCTGAGTGGGAGGAGATAGCTGGTATCTTCGCCTGCTCCACAGGTGAAGCAATGGATAGAGATATCTTTTTTCCGGGGCTGAGCTTCGGCTTTTTCCCGGTTAAATTCGACTGTATGTCTTTCTTCAACTGAGATTGCGCCTTCGGGACATATGCCGAGGCAAAAGCCCATACCGTCACAGAGTTCCTCGGATACGACCTTTGCTTTTCCGTTAATGATTTTAATAGCACCTTCGGCACAGGGTGCAACACATTTTCCGCAGCCTGTGCATTTATTTTCGTCAATTTTTACTATCATTCGTTTTACCATTAAATTGACCCCCATTGAAACATCCAATTAAAAATATATTTTAACTGTGAAACGCAGTGAAATTCCAGAATAAAATGTCTTTGAGTGAGAGTTACATTCAAAGTTCCGGCAAATACCCTTCCCTGTACAGCATTTTCTTATAGTCATTTATTAATTTGCACAGCTTGCGGGTATAATTTATGAAGTCCGTGCCTGTATTCCCTCTGAACAACAGCTTTTCGGCTTGTTCCAGAAGATCGGGATAAACGAGTACCAGTTCTTCTCTAGTGTGAAGGAACAGGGCTGAAAAATCTCTATGGATGCTCATGCTTCTCTGGAGCAGTTCCATATCCAGTGTTTTTTCAGAGATATAGTCTTTGAACTTCGTGTAAGCATAAAAGTTTGCAATATTATGGTTTAAAGAGTTTAAAATCGAGTAGAGAATATTGCCTGTGTTTGGAAGTGGAATGTCCCGAAGCTCAAGGTCTGCACCTTCGTAATTTTCATCTTCTTCGATATTCCGGTCCCGAGTTATATCATGGCTCATTTTATTACCCTATCTCATTCGTAAGTTCTATTTTTGTTATGAAATTTTAAATGTAAGAAACATAATTTAAATGCAAGAAACGTAAATGATACCGGCACCTGATGACGTTCAATCCTGATTTTCAGGCGCAGGAACAATCCCTAGCTGTTGCATCAGGCCAAGAAGGTTAGCTTCACCCCACAGCTCAATGATCTTACCGTCCTTAATGCGGAAAATCTCTATACCAGTCATGGTTATTGGCTTGCCTGTAGCCGGTAAATTCATGAAGTTACCTTTGTGTACTCCGCGAGCTGTAAAACGTGCAGCCACAATATTACCCTCGGCAATCATGTCATCAACTGTAACATTGAGGTGTTCGAAGGCTGCCCTGCATGCAGTAATTACTTCGTTTATTCCCTTGACTCCCGGGGAAGCAGGGAGAGGAACATGTAGAGTGAAATCAGGTGACAGCAACTCGTCAGCATCACTCAGGTTTCCTTTAGAAGGGCCTTCTTCGAAGAATCGGCGAACTATTGCTTTGTTCTCTTCCGTAGACATATTTCCCCCATTTGCGTGTTTATCTGTCGGCTTTTGATGTATTTCTTGCCTATAAATCTTTTTACCAAAAGCTGCCTTAGGTGATGGATTGTCTTGAATCGTTATTTGTCTTGAATCGTTATTTGTCTTGAATCGTTATTTGTCTTGAATCGTTATTTGTCTTGAATCGTTATTTGTCTTGAATCGTGATTTGTCTTGAATCGTTATTTGTCTTCAGTGATGAGTACCTTCCACAACCTGTATTCCTGCATCCTGGATCGTCTTTTTTATACTGTCCAGGTTAGAACATTTAGGATAAGTGTCTTCCATAAGCATACAGGAACTGAGATGTACGGCATCAAGGCCATGCTTTTTGAGGGTGTTCACCAGACGGTACACTCTCCTTCCCGAACAGCCTCCGCATGTGAAAAATGCTATCATCTGAGTATTTTCGTCGTAGGCCTCAAAGTGTGACTTTCTTTCGTTGAAAGCCTTAAAGCAGCCTACACCCGGGCAGGTTTCCGAGACGATGTCACAGCGCACGACTGCAATTTTTGTAGGTTTTGCGTTTTTTTCCATTTATGCCTCGTATTGAACCGCTTCAAAAACCGTTAGTTTCAAAAGCCGTCCTTACACTTGCTTTACGCTTTACAACATGCGCGTAGCTTCGGTTTGTCTCGGAGCTTTTACGACCAGCACCCTGAAAATCTCATCTCCCGGGTTCATAAGGCGGTGGGGAATTTTTGCAGGGCTCTCAATTAGCATATCCCGGCTAACTTCCTGTTGTTCGTCCCCAATTTCAACAATGCCTTTTCCTTCAAGAATGTAGAAAAAGACGTCTGTGGGAGTCATGTGCTTTTTTAAAGCTTCCCCAGGCTTAAGCTCTATATGTACTGCCTGCGCGTGTTCAGTATTGTAGAGCATCCGGACACTCACATTGTGAGGGTTCGGTTTTTCAGGTGAGGATTTCATCTCGGTAACTTTCATTAATTCTCCCCTTTTGACCATAGTTTTTTATTTTTCAGCATTATGCTTTAACCTAGCATTATGCTTTAACTTAGCATTATGTCTTAATCTGGCATTATGTCTTAACCTAGCATTATGCCTTAACATTGTGCCTTAGTGTTGATACCGACCAGGCTTATGAGAATATTCTGGATTTTTTTAATTACACTTATATTATGTATGTTATTCTGATGTCCGTCTATGTTATATTCTGACCCGTCCCATATATGCCTGGTCGGTATAAGTTTTCCGCTATTTTGGAAAGTGTTATGAATTTCAATCCCTGAAACTCTGGATTGTCCCGTGGGTTAAGAGTTGGTTAGAGTTTACAGAGAAAACACTTTGAATTGGGGCAGATCAGAAAGCACTCAAACTGAATAACGCTATTTGAGAGCTATAAATGCTACATTCAAACTTATCTGATTTTACAGACCTACCTGGGCTTTGAAATCCTCAAGGCCCATGCCTTCAATGAACTTTCCAAGCCTCTTTTTCGTGCCAGAGTCTTTATAGAAATTAACAATTCTCTCGACTGCATCAAGGACTTCCTCTTCTGACAGTTCTTTTGCAACAACCTCAGCAAGTCTTGGACTTGCAGCCGCAGCACCTCCAACCATCAGGGTATATCCTTTTGCAGTGCCCATTATCCCTATGTCTTTAATGGCAGGCTCAGAGCAGGAGTTCGGACAACCGGAAACTGCCATCTTGAACTTGGAAGGCATCGACATTCCATGGTATTTTTCATCCAGTTTAAGACCCAGGCCTACTGCATCCTGTTTTCCTTGCTTGCAGAAAGTAGTCCCAGGACAGAACTTTACACTTCTTACGCAAAGCCCTACAGCTGCGCCGGGTTTCATGTCCAGATCAGCCCATGCATTATCAAGGTCTTCCTCCTTCAGACCCACGATTGCAATCCTCTGGGCAGAAGTCATCTTAAGGGCAGCGGCTCCGTATTTTTCCGCAACGTCGGCTATCTTCCTGAGGGTGTTAGGGTCCGCAATTCCTCCTGGAATATGGGGGGCGATTGCATAGGTTTCACGGTCTCTCTGAACAATTGCACCTTTTTCCGGTAAGTTGTCTTTCATGGTTATCAGACTCTCCACAATTTCAAAATATACTACATAGTTAGATTCCCAGAAGTTCTGACATTCTGTTTTGCCAGATACAGGAAAACTTTCATCGGAAATTAATACAAATCTGTTTTATAAAACATATTTTATATTAGTATTCTTTTGATATCAGTATATTAGAGATACTAATTTATATATTAGACAGTTTCTATGTTTATACTATGAAAGACTGCACTGTCTACAAGACCATGAATATCATCGGTAAAAGATGGACAATTCATATCCTTCTGGAGTTGCATAAAGGGGAAAAAAAGGAAAAGCGCTTTAATGAACTCAAAAGGAAACTCGGCTACATAACCCCCAAAATTCTCTCCGAAAGGCTGACAGAGCTTGAAACTGAGGGCTTAATTGAAAAGAAGGTTGATCATTCAACAAATCCTCCAAAATCCGAATATTACCTGACCGAAAGCGGAGTGGATTTCGTGAAAATAATACAGGCAATTAAACGCTGGGGACTGAAGTGGAAATTCCAGAATGAGGAGTGCGAAAAGGCTATTTGCATGTACTGTGAGCGTTAAACTGTAAATAAGTAAAGAGAATTCAAAAACGTAAAATATGCGAGAAAGAAAACAAGGCATTGACAAAGGTAATGACAGGGCACTGTAACTTCCATTTGTCCAGTTTTTCCATGCTCGTAGCGGTTGAAGGTTCTGTAAATATCCTTAAACTATCCTTAAAATCTCCTTTAATGAGCTTTTCTTTATCCACTCGAATTTTTTCAGATTTTTCTTCTTTGTATTATAAAGCCATAGTTTGGTAAGTGTAAATATTTAAGCTCAAAGCTATAATCTGAATATAATCTGAATATAATCTGCAGATAATTCGGAAGGCCATTGATGACCACTGAAAGACAGATTGACTTTTTCTTTAAACCTGAAAGCATAGCTCTGATAGGAGCCTCACCAAATCCCGAAAAGCTTTCCTGTACAATCCTGGAAAATCTCCTGAAAATGGGGTTTAAGGGAAAGATATACCCCGTAAATCCGGGTTATCAGGAAATCAGGGGGCTTAAATGTTATCCAGCTCCTGGTGAGATAAAGGACAAAATCGACATTGCAATTTTTGCAGTTCCAGCCTCTACTGTCCTTGAAATCCTCAAAGGCCCTGTGGAAAATATAAAAGGAGCAATAATTGTCAGTTCAGGTTTTCGGGAAATTGGACCTGAAGGAAAGGAAATGGAAGTCCGTCTGAAAGATATTTTGGAGAAAAAAAAGATCCGGGCTATGGGGCCGAACTGCCTTGGGATCTACGATACAGCCTCAAAAGTGGATACCTTTTTTATAAGCAGTGATAAAGTCGAAAGGCCCTCAAGTGGCGGGGTTTCGGTGCTTACTCAAAGTGGCTCCTTTGCCGCTATGATTATGGACGAAATGGCAAACGAGGGAGCAGGAGTCGCACGGGTAGTAAGCTACGGAAATAAAGTGGATGTGGACGAAAGTGATTGTCTTGAATTTCTGGCAAGAGACGAAGTAACAAAAGCCGTTGCTCTCTATATTGAGTCTGTGGTAAATGGACGTCGGTTCATTGCTGCTGCATCGGGATGTGTTCAAAAAAAGCCGGTAGTGGCTCTCAAAGTCGGAAAAAGGGAGCCAGGCGCAAAGGCAGCCAGTTCTCATACCGGGGCTGTTAGCGGAAGATATGAAGCTTATGAAGCTGCTTTCAGGAAAGCAGGTATAATAGAAGTTGAAAGTTATGAGGAATTAAAAGACGCCTGCAAAGTCCTAAACAGGTATCCACTGGCAAAAGGAAAAAGGGTTCTCATAATAACTGACGGAGGGGGGATAGGAATTTCCATCGCTGATGCCTGTGAGGAAGCTGGACTCAGGGTTCCAGATCTGTCCATAGAAGCTATTAGCAAACTGAGAAAGAAACTCCCGGTTTTTGCTTCCGTAAGAAATCCTGTTGACCTGACAGGTAATGTAAAGGACGAACACTACATTGATGCTCTACAGGAAGCTTTTGGTGAAGAATACGACCTTGCGATAGTGAGCCTGCTATGGGGCCCACCTCTTCTTTCCAAAGGAGTTGCGGAAAAAATTAAATTCTTTGCCAGTCACTGTGAAAAGCCAGTCCTCATCTGTTCTCCGGGCGGAAGGTTCAGCAGGGAAATGTCTTCGGCTTTTACGTCTATCGGAATACCGGTTTTTTTTACTCCTGACAGGCGGTTAGGGCAGCAGTGGTATTGTGCGGGGGAAAGAAATAAACTGAACCTTGATATGAGGTTCAGAAATTCTGAATAGCTTTAAATTTAAAAAATAAAGAATGAGATTGGAGAATCACATAAAGCTTACACAAAGTCCGACAGGTTACACAAAGCCCGGCCCCGAAGAAAAGATCGACCAGCGCCTGTACGCCATAGCTTGCTTAACTCGTTTTACGGCAAGCTGGAATGCAGCTTCCCTTGGGAGGATTCCTTTCGTTTTTGCAGTTTCCAGTACCTGAGCTGTGTTTTTCTCACCTTTTCTTCAATTGACCCGAAAGCTGTGCACTGGGTGGCTCCCTGATACTCTGCAGCCGCACAGATCACACCGCCCGCGTTTGCGATAAAATCCGGGACGTAGAGAATACCTGCTTCGTAGAGGGTTTTTTCGGCTTTTCCTGTGATCGGAATGTTTGCTCCCTCAATAATCAATTTAGTGTTCAAGAGATGGACATTATTTTCATTGATCACGTCGGGACGGGCTGCTGGAATCCAGATGTCGTAGGGAATGGCAATAACGGCATTACTGTCAAACTTTTTTCCTCCAGGGTAGTCAAGCACACTTTTTCCTTCTTTCTTAAGCCTGATAAGGGTATCCACGTCAAGACCATCGGGATCATGAACCGTACCCCTTGAGTCCGCAGCTCCTACAAGAATCGCTCCTCTCTGGGTCAGGAAACGAGCAGCATGCCTCCCAACTGCCCCAAAGCCCTGAATAACCACGCGAGCATCTTTCAGCTCGAAATCACAGTACTGTAACACTATTTCGGTAGCCTGCGCAATTCCCCAACCTGTGGCCCCTACTTCATCCAGAGGAATTCCTCCAACCTCGCATGGAAGGCCTACCACCCTTCCGATCTCATCTTTTATGCAGGCCATACAGATTTCGTCTGTCCCCATGTCAGGGGCAAAGATATATTCCTCCTCATACCTGAGGGCACTGGCAAGTGCTCGAAGCATCTGGCTTTTCTTTTCCTGAGGCATTCGCGGATCCCCGTAGATGACTACTTTACCGCCCCCATGAGGAAGATCTGCAGCCGCATTTTTGAGAGTCATGGATCTTGCCAGCCTGAAACATTCCTCAGTGCTCACATCCGTGACCATCCTGACCCCTCCAATAGCAGGCCCTCGCGCTATATTGTCCACAACAAGAACCGCTTTCAAGTCCGCAGACGGTTCGTAAACATGGATGATCTTAAATGGGCCAAACTCATCCGCAAATCTGAACATATCATCCATTAAATTTCTCCCCTCTTTTATCAATAACATTAATTTCATTTAGCTTATATTCCGATCCTCTCAAAAAGCACAACTATTTTTTATTCTCGTAGATCATTACTAATTTTAATCCTTATTCAATATCAATTTCTTAATATTTCCTATTTATTTTTATATATGACGAAATTTCTATTTAATTCTCAAAATTTAAACTTAATTTTTTTGAACATTGTGGGATTCAAGCCAAAATCATTGATCTTGTTGAGAATGTGCCCACTGCTAAGTAAAAAAGTTTATTCAGTTATTGCAAAATTCATCTTATTTTTGATAGAGGGCCGAAATGTGGGATATAATAATTATTTCAATATATTTATTAGTCTAGCAGACATCAATCTATAGAGGTGAACAAATGCCAGCAAGAAAAGTAAAGAATGATAATAAAGAAAGACAATTAATAGAAAAACTAGAATCACTAGAAGAAATGAAAGAAGATACGGCAGAACAAATAAACATAGAAGAGGAACCCGATGAAAGTAAAAGGCCTAAATAAACAGTATGTTACAAACAAAAAACTTTATTCTAATTTTTTATAACATTTAATACATCTACATAGAGAGCGTCGTAAAAGTCTAAAGATTCTAATTAATTACATGCAGTCATCGAACTTCAATTTCATAAATTGGCATCATATAAAATTATGAAATTTATTTGCTATGATATGATCGGCTGAATTTTAGTTAATTTTGGACTTTTGCGACGCTTTCACATCAGGCTGTTTCAAAATCATTTTAAATTGTGCAGTTGGATAATACCCATTTCAGTTTTTACTTCATTTCAACAAGAATATATTTTGGCTCTTTACTATTCCGTATGGATAAAATGATTTTCAATTAAGCAACACGATAAAAATAAAATCACCATTAATACGTTCAACAAAGGTCTGGAAAAAGCTGGAAAAATCTTGCTCGTATCAAATGTATATCTTACACCTGAAGATGTTTTTCTCATGTACAAAATAAGAGATACAGTAGAAAAGCATTATGGCACTTATATAAACTTGTTGGAAGAGGATAAGCTTTATCTACAGGATAACGAGTTGCTCTTTTCGGTCATCTTTTCATTTCATTTTTGTCTCTTTATGGATACGCAAAAATTCAAAATTGTATACGAAAGGCTTATTTATCAAGTAAATATTCTCCCGGAGACCTTATAGAGCAATTCCGCAAAGTCTATATGCTGGACTTAGATTGCCAGATTATTTTAACGGAAGTGCCTGAGAAGAGTGATGAAATCGAAAAGAAGTTAAACTTGAACTTATTACCTAAATGAACAGAGTTAAAATTTATAATAGATATATTTAAATAAAAATCGTATTTTTTAAGGTGCATATGATTACCTGGCTGTATGGAATTTCTGTCACTAAAAAGTCGGAAGTTTTTAATGGTTTGAAGCCATAAGCTCCAAAAAGAGAATTTCACCTACGGCCTTGCCCAAGAGTGACTTTTATGGGTAATATCAAAATTCACGCCCGATCAATTGGGTACTTGATAAGTCTTAAGAAATTGCTGTGTGATACCACTGGAAATCTACTGGTAAAAAAATGGAAGTCAATAGAAAAAGGAGATATTGTTTCTATAGAAGAACACATGCTTCCTGAAGTTCTTAGAATCCAGGCCGAAGGATTTAAAAACGGAAGCTCGGAAAAGCTTATAAGATATTCAAAGAATTCAAAAAATATATTTTATGTTATAAAGAACGTGGATGAAATCGTGGGCTACTGTGCCTACTACATAAAACCTGCACTTTCCCTCAAAGGCTTTGAGAAAAAATCAGTAATATCCTCAATTGCAATTGACAGAAATTTTAGAGGCAGAGGTTTTGCTGAAAGGTTATTGAAGAGCAGTACTGAGGAGATGAAGGCAAACGGAATATCATCCGTTCTCTTATATGTCAATATAAACAATCTTCCTGCGATACACTTATACCAAAAAATAGGCTTTCGGAAAATAAAACAGGTAAAAAATATCTGCGGCCAGAGTGAAAAATGTTATGAGATGGAACTGAGGCTTGTTTGAAGCGTTTCCTTGTATTATTTATTTGGCTCTTCGTTGTTTTGTGTGGATATCCTCATAATGTCTTCATAAAAACCAATGCGATCTCGAATTGAAAATCATCTTATCCACAGGGAATGACAAAGAGCCGTTTATTTTCTTTTTAATGTATTTCACTATATTACTTATTTTTTTATGTATTTTCCATTTTATAGTTCAAAAATAATTTTTTCAGTGTGACAACTTCAGGTTAATATTATGTTTAAAGATATATTTAAATAAACCTCGGATTCTCATTTCAATGTGCCTGTAATTAATATCCTTATATTTCTTGGCGGGCTCGTACTGCTCGTAAAAGGGTCAGACCTCTTCGTATTAACATCATCTCAGATCGCAAGAAGGTTTGGAGTATCCGAATTTGTAATAGGCTTGACTCTTGTATCTGTGGGCACGTCAGTACCTGAGCTTGCATCCTCTCTTACGGCATCTTTCCAGCAAGCAAGTGGTATAGTTATAGGCAATATACTCGGGTCAAACATTGCCAATATAGGCCTGATTGCAAGTACGGCTGCTCTTCTGACAAATATTAAGACCGAAGAGGTTATGCTAAGAAGGGACGGCTATATAATGTTATTTGCCTCTTTTCTCCTCTTTCTTTTTATGCTTGACTTCAAAATTTCGAGGTTAGAAGCCTTAATTTTCATTTTATTTTATCTCGCCTATCTTTTATTCCTGCTCGAAAAAGTGAAAAGACACGAAGAAGAAATCTATTTTAAAGATTTTATGATTTATTTTTTCAAATTTGAATATTTTTTCGATCTGAAATCAAAAATTAAACCCCAGGCCCGGGAATACGGAATAGAAAATCGAAACTCTAGAGGCATGAAAAAAGGCACCTGGAAATCCGAAAAAATAACCCAAAAGAAAAACGAAAGCGAATCCAAAATTGGAATGAGAACTAAAACCGAATTGACAACCGAATTGACAACCGAATTGACAACCAAATCTAAAACAGAGCCTGAACATAAAGATATTGATGTCGACATTACAGAAGAAAAACCTCAAGAAGCCAGCCTTTTAATAGAATTTTTCAAGCTTATAGCAAGTGGAGTTGCAATCATAATTGGAGCAAAGTATTTTGTCGAACAGGCAGTTTTCTTTGCTATGCTGCTGGAAGTTTCGGAGACGCTTATAGGAATAAGCCTTGTTGCGGTTGGGACTTCAGTTCCCGAACTCATGGTAACCATCTCAGCAGCCCGGAGCGATTATGCTGGCATTGCTCTTGGAAATGTCATAGGGTCAAACATTGCAAATATACTTTTGATACTGGGTTGCTCAGGGCTTGTCCACCCTATCTCGATAACCGGCCTCAGTATTTACTACATAGCGCCTTTTATGCTGATAATGAGCTTTCTGCTCATCTTATTTATACGAACGGGCTGGAGAGTCAAACAGTTCGAAGGACTTATCCTGCTCCTTCTCTATCTGAGTTTCATGGTCCTGATCCTCCGGTTGGGGTAAAAACAATTTTTTAAGTAAACCCAGAAAAATATAGGAATCAAAAATAGGCTCTTTGTTTTCTTGTGTGGATATCCTCATAATATTTTCATAAAATCCAGTGCGGTTTTGAATTGAAAATAGTATTGTCCATAGAGAATAGCGAATAATTCAAAAATATAGCAGGTTTAAGAATATGTTAGTAAGATTCTGTCTTTTAGGAATGATTCAAATATAATATCAAAGGTTTTTGTTGCCAAAAATGATTATTTAGGGAAATGGAACTATAGATCGATTCCCAAACTGAAAATTTGAAGTTATATTTTTATCATTCCTTAAGAAAAGTTTCTTTTTAGCAAAAATTGTTATTGACTCAATAAAAAATATTTCTAATGGTATTAAGTAAATTCATATGTTTTAAAGCCTGATTTCCTCCAACCGATTTAAAGGTACTAGTTTTCCTCTTGCTTCGTTTTCAAAACTTTTAAGCACCAGTTCCTTTTCTTCCTCAGTTAGCAGGCTATCTATATCCACCATATGCTCCTTAATTTCCCCAAGTTGTTTTTTGATAAAATTGAGTTCTTCAAATAGCTTTTTTTCGATTTTTTCCCCGTTCATAAAACCACAGCCTGTATTTATCCAGATTTGAATTCATTTATATTTTGTTTGACTCATTTATGGTTTACTTTAGAATTCATTGATGTATTACTTAACTCGCTATGTATTACTTGACTTAAGGCTTGACTTAGAATTCATTGACTTACTTGTATTATTGACTTACTTGTATTATTGACTTACTTGTATTACTCGACTTACTTATGTTTTACTTTAAAACTCCTTTGACTTCCTGGATATCTTTATATCTAATTTCTGCTCATAATATTTCATAATTTATATATAAATAAACTACGAAAAATACTTAATTTTTACCTGTTAACGAATACACTGTCAGTCTTAAACATATACAAATATAGATTCTCGGACCAAGCACGTAAATGCCCCACAAGATAAATTATATGTATAAGTTATAAAGTATTAAAAGGGTAGGAGTAAAAAGATGATAACTGAGATAATTACTGAAAATATCGGGTTTTTCATCTACGCATTCACATCTGTCTTTGTTGTTATCAGTCCAATCAGCGGAGTAGTAACTTTCATCTCCCTGACCAGCAAGATGACTCGTGACGAAAAAAATCAAATTGCAAAAAAATCAGTCACACTTGCTTGTCTAATTGCCTTTTTTTTTGCAGTAACCGGCAACATAATACTTGAATTGTTCAGCATTAGTGTAGATTCATTGAGGGTTGCAGGTGGGATACTGCTTTTCAGCATTGCTTTTGATATGATGCATGCCAAAATCTCAAGAGAAAGCATTACTGAAGAAGAGATTTCGCAGTCTCAGGAACGTGAAGATATCTGGGTATTTCCTATAGGTCTGCCTCTTCTTACAGGTCCAGGTGCAATCAGTACGGTAATCGTCCTGATGGGAAGCACAGAAAATATTGAGCAAAAAATAATAATCCTCGTATCAATCATATTGACTTTCATTTTCTGCCTGTACATCTTTCTCTTCTCAAGAAGAATCCACAAATTCATAGGATACAATGGAATGCTTGTCTTTACAAGGCTCATGGGACTTCTTCTTGCAGCTCTTGCAGTAAACCTTACTTCAGCAGGTTTAATAAACATATTTAGTTTAACAAAATAAGACAGTAATTCAGGAAAGGGACAAAGTTCCAGAATCGTTTTTTACATTCTATTTTTACATCATTTTTCTGAGTTCTATTATTAAAACAGTCAGTACTGGTTGCATTGGGATTTACTTTTTTCAATAAAAAGAAAGCAAAATGAAAAAATATAACACAAAACCGGCCTGATCATACAAGGTTAATTGACCTGAGCTGGTTTTGTTTTAAATCTTCGGTTTTGAGAGTTATTGAGATGTATTTCTGGATGCAGGTCTCTTCAAAAATGACTTGTCGGCTGAATTGCACTTTGAGATGATGTACTGGCAGAAATAGCCGAGGATGTACACCCGCATTTTTTACAGTAATAAAATACATTTGAACCGATTACCTGCTTTCTAAGAGGTGTGCCGCATCGGACACACTTTGCAGAAGATTCAAACATTTCGGTCTCACTCCATGATTATTAATGGCTCAAGTCTTGCAGTTTCCTTTCTTGTCCAGTACCCACATACAGGACAATACTGAAATTTCTCGAAGAGATCATCTTCGAGTTTAGAATGGCACTCAGGACAATATTTTAAAAAAGGCATTAATATTTCTCCCCTTTTAATTATTAATTAGATATAAATCAATCTATTATTCCGATACTTATTTCAATTATTTCATTCTGGTTTTTTAGATCACTTCTTATATTCCAGGTTCCTTTGCAGATCTCTTTTTAGCTTTTAAAATCTTTTTTAGCTTTTAAGATCTTTTTTAGCTTTTAAGATTCCTTTTTAGCTTTTAATTTTTTTAGCTTTTATTATCATCTTCCTAACTCTTCCAGCTTTTCTAAATATGTTCCGGCTCTTTGTTGTTTTGTGTGGATATCTTCATAATTTTCTCATAAAAACCAATGCGGTCTTAATTGAAAATCATTTTATCCATAGAGAATGGCGAATAGCCTATGTTTCCCCTTTTTTAACTATTTACTGTCTTTTCGATTTTTTTCAGCTATTCATTATCTTTTAATTTCTTTTTCAGTTTTTCATTATCTTAATAGCTATTTTTTGGCTTTTCAGCTCCTTTCCAGTTCTTTTTCAGTCTCCAGAACCTTGAGGGTGATTTTCATAACCGAATCGGGATTAAGTGAAATGGAATCTATCTTTTCTTTTACCAGGAACTCTGCAATTTCAGGAAAATCGCTTGGAGCCTGTCCGCAAATCCCGCTATGTCTTCCATTCCGTTTTGCTCCCTGGACAGCCATTGCCATAATCTTAATAACACCGGGGTCCCGCTCATCGAATTCAGCGGCAAGAAGTTCGGAGTCTCTGTCAACGCCAAGGGTCAACTGGGTTAGGTCATTTGAACCTATTGAGAAACCGTCGAAGAATTTACTGAATTCATCGATAAGCAGAACATTGTTCGGAATCTCGCACATAACATAGACCTGAAGACCGTTTTCTCCCCTTTTGAGCCCGTTTTTTTCCATTTCGTCAATAACTTTCCGCGCTTCTTCAACCGTTCTGCAGAAGGGAATCATAAGAATAAGGTTTGTAAGCCCCATTTCGTCCCTGACCTTTTTCATAGCCCTGCACTCAAGAGCATATCCTTCCCTGTAGCGCTCATCAAAATAGCGGGAAGCTCCCCTGAACCCTATCATGGGGTTGCTTTCCTCCATTTCAAAATAACTGCCTCCAAGCAGGCTTGCGTACTCATTGGTCTTGAAGTCACTCATACGAACTACAACCGGCTTAGGATAGAAAGCCGCAGCAATGGTACTAACTCCCTGGGCGAGCTGTTCGACAAAATAATCTTCTCTCCTGTAGCCTCGGGTAAGCTGCTCGATTTCCCGAAGGACTTTAAGGTCTTTAACCTTTTCAGGGTGCACAAGAGCCATCGGGTGCACCTTGATATAGCTCGTAATGATAAACTCCAGCCTTGCAAGCCCTATTCCGTCGTTTGGGATCATGGAAAGGCCAAAAGCCTCTTCCGGGTTTCCAAGGTTCATCATAATCTCGGTTTTCGGGCGTTTCATATCTTTCAGGATCAGGGTATCTTTATGAAAAGGAAGAATCCCTTCGTACACAAGTCCATTCTCTCCTTCGGCACAGCTAACCGTAATTTCCCTGCCTGTTTCAAGCACTTCGGTTGCATTGCCTGCTCCTACAACTGCAGGAATCCCCAGCTCACGGCTGACAATCGCTGCATGGCAGGTCCTGCCTCCTTTGTTCGTGACAATCGCAGCCGCGGTTTTCATTACAGGTTCCCAGTCCGGAGTCGTGGTATCCGCAATCAGGATTTCTCCAGGTTTAAAAGAAGGAAGGTCTGAGATATCAGGGATTACATGGGCTTTTCCGGATGCAATTTTGTCGCCTACGCTCCTGCCTCTTGCAAGGATTTCGGACCTTTTTTCAAGTACATAGGTTTCCAGGATATCTTTACGCCGCTGGGACTGAACCGTTTCAGGTCTTGCCTGCACTATGAAAAGTTCACCTGTTATGCCGTCCTTGGCCCATTCAATGTCCATGGGTCGCGATTCCCCGTACTTCTCGGAGTAATGGTCTTCTATAGCAATAGCATACCCG
This sequence comes from Methanosarcina sp. Kolksee, assembly GCF_000969945.1. NCBI lineage: Archaea > Methanobacteriati > Methanobacteriota > Methanomicrobia > Methanosarcinales > Methanosarcinaceae > Methanosarcina > Methanosarcina sp. Kolksee. Next base: position 3,084,534 of record NZ_CP009524.1, on the reverse strand, counting down.
GAAAGTTTGAGTACTTCTTCGTCACTGAGACAGAAGCGCAGCCTGTCAGCTTCAGGAACCTCTATATTCCTGGTGAGCACTTTTGAATCGCCGCGCCCGTAGATCATCTTGATCTCCTTGCTTCCTACTTTTTTCTTGATAATCGGCTTAAAACCCTGCCTGAAAGTCGGCTTGAAGACGTAAAATTCATCGGGGTTGACCTGTCCCTGAACAATATTTTCTCCAAGTCCATATGCCCCTGTAATAAAAACTACGTCTCTGAAGCCGGTCTCCGTATCCAGAGTAAAAATAACCCCGCTGGAAGCAAGGTCCGACCTGACCATTTTCATGATTCCTATGGAAAGAGCGACCTTGAAATGATCAAATTTATTGGTCACGCGGTAGGAAATAGCCCTGTCAGTAAAAAGGGATGCAAAGCAGCGTATGCACGCATCTCTAAGCCCTGGATACCCCCGAATATTCAGGTAAGTTTCCTGCTGACCCGCAAAAGAAGCTGTAGGCAAATCTTCAGCCGTTGCCGAACTTCGCACGGCTACATCAGTATTTTCTCCATACTGCTCACATAGGCGGTCATACGCGGTCTTGATCTCCTCCCAGAGTTCATCCGGAATTCCTGCCCCAAGGATCAGGTCCCTTGCAGCTTTTCCCCTTTTTGAAAGTTCTGATATATCCGAGGTATCGAGTCCTTCAATTGTGCTTTTAAGTTTCTCTAGAATCCCTCCAGCTTTGAGGACATACCAGTAAGCCTCAGCAGTAACTGAGAAACCATTTGGGATTTTTACCCCCTTTGAAGTAAGCTCCCTGTACATCTCCCCAAGGGAAGCGTTCTTCCCGCCGACAATTGGGACATCATCAATCGTAGTCTCTTCAAACCAGCGGATGTACTTACTTTTGTTATCAAACATCTCCCCGAAAATCCCCTTAAAATTATTTGCTGTAATCTAAAATATGCGACAATACATTTAAAGCTTCATGTAGAGTTTGGAAAGCTCTCCACTATATAAGCAGAGGACTCTTTATTAAGTCTAACCCTCAATATAATTATGCTGTAATAATATAAATAAGAATCCCGCTAAGTAAAAACTGGTAAAGAGCTTACCTGCAGATAAAGGCAGGAAGCTTAAATTTTAGTAAATAAATAGCAATAAATAATCCTTTCTTTAGAAAAATATTTATAGAAAAACATTTTTAATAAAAATTTACACTAAATATAGTTTCCTGTCGGATCTAAATTACTGATTTTATTCTTGAATTTGAGTACTGGTTCTGGTTTTCTCAGTACTCTATTTTATTTTCGGACTCTTCCCACGCCTTAAAAGCCTTCAAGGCCTCTTCTCTTAGGAGCTGTCGGAATTCTATATTTCTCTCCTGAGGAGGGCGTGAGATCTCACTATAAATTCGAGAATCTGCAAAGCCAATTTTTTGAGCGTCAGATGCCGTATTGGCAAAAACAACTTTACCAATTCTGGCCCAGTAAATCGCCCCAAGGCACATTGGGCACGGCTCACAGGAAGCGTAAATAGTACAGCCACTGAGATCAAAGGTATCAAGTTTCCGGGCTGCTTCTCTTATTACATTTATCTCGGCATGAGCCGTAGGATCATTAAGTGCAGTAACCATGTTGCAGCTCTCTGCAAGGATTTCCCCTTTTCTGACGATTACTGCCCCAAAAGGACCTCCGCCTTTCTTCACATTCTCAAGTGAAAGTTCGATTGCCCTTTTCATAAATAAAGAATCGTTGTCTAGCATTTTTGCTCTCTCATACTCTTTTATGGTCTTATTCACTTCTTCTCAAGATTTTTATCAAAAGTACAGTTCCTCTTTGCGAAGTAACTATAATACATAGCCTGGTTTTACAGGAAAATCCTTAAGTACAGATCTATTCAATAATATCAAATGATTATTAAACAATTGTCAAAGATTAAATAATCAGTTGGAGTGAGAAGTTTGACAAAAAAGCAATTTACTGCTGAAGAGGCAAAAGCAGTTGGGGAACAGCTTGGAATAAAATGGGATGAGTTTGATGTTGACCAGTTCCGCAGAGGCATGGATGTTGAGCTCGAACATGGAACTCAGGATCCCTTGACAAATGTTACTAACGACGATCCCATAATGACGGGGAAAATCGCCCTGGCTCATCTGAACGAATTTCCAGATTACTATGATAGACTGGAAGAAATGGAAGAAGAAGCCGAGAAATTCTGGGAAAATAAGTAAACACTGTGTTTCTTAATCTTGTTTTTATTATAAGAGAGCGCAGAGGATCACGAATATCCCGACCTTTACAGGCTGTTCGACAATTACTGTTAGTAAAGAAATCAAAGTTTCACTGGTGTACCCCGCAGCAAGCTAGCGGGGTATTCGACTGAAAAAAAGTGGTTATTGGATGAGCTCATGCAGAGAACGAAATATAAAAGAAATTTAAAAGAAAGTAGAAAAAGATGTAGTAAAAATTAGTTTGAACAAGCGGTAGAATTTAGCTAAATAATTTTCAAAGTTCTCCTATAAATTCTTTGTGGTTATGTTGTGTAATGGCTTAACAAATTATGGCTTGTTTAAACAATTTTAGCCCAGTTAGGAGATAAGCCGCTTGAAAATTTTGAGTGTTCTTTATTACATCAAAGAAAAAGAAAAATCATTTCCACTTATGTTTTATATGTGATTGATATTCTATATCATGCAGTTCTAAATGCTAATATTGAATGGGGTTCATGAGTAGCATTTAGCGAAAATGCAGAGCAAGGTATAAGAGGTTCGCCATTCCTCAACCCTGCCCTCCACAAATACGAAACCCCGCCTGAGTGAAGAAGCTATTGAGGTTTTTTGCCATTCCTCCAGCTTTAGTTCAGAAGGGGTTTCAAGGGAAACGGAAATGAGGTTCGCCATTCCTTATTCCGGTTCCGTATATAAGAAGCAAAAAGAAGTGAGAGGAAAATCCCTCTCTATACTATTTTTACCTCTCACTTCAATTCTTCTCTAACTGCAGCCCAGCTTTGATATCTATCGACTTCTTTTGATTCTGCCCTTAACTTCAGCCTATGCTCTTTCATGAGTATCCATTCTTCGGTCCTTCCTTTCTATTGATATCGTTTTTTCAGAACTTTTTGAATTAAATTTAAATTAAAAATTACTAAAGGTTGGTTATAATATTGTTAATATATATTAAAAGAGACAAATAATATATAGAAGTAAATATTTAGTCCTTATGACACTGATTTTTAACTGAAACTACAAAAAATAATAATAAAGGACATTTTTATTGTCGAAATGGAGCCAAATATTCCAGATCCGATAATTATTCTTATTAAATTACTTTTATCAGTCTCCGTTTTTTGTTTTAATCTTTTTACATATTTCTACATAATATTTCTTATTTTTAAAATAATTATCTATTAATTTTAAAATTTTGTTTATCTATAAACAGAATCGTTAGTAAAAAATTTAAGGTTTTGCCCGAATCTTCCTGAAAACGTCCTTAAAAGCCAGTTTTTTCTCTTCCTTAATTGTAAAGCCGGCTTTTTCGATATTCTTCACCGTATGCCGGGTTGCATGATCCCCAAGCAAGAAAAACAGAACCGGATTAATCAAATGTTCTATAAAGTCAACAAAAGGATAGTCACTGTGCACATGCTCAAGAGCTATATATTCCCCTGATGGTTTCAGGACTCGTTTCATTTCTTTAAGAGCTTTCACTGGATCAGGAATTGTACATAGAACAAAAGTTGTGACCACATAATCGAAACTGTTATCAGGGAATTCAAGATGTTCGGCATCCATAGGATAAAGGGTAATGTTTTTCCTTCCCTCGGCTTTTTCCTGGGCTCTCTGGAGCATGCCTTCGCTTTTGTCGATACCTATTACCCTACAGCCTACCGGATAGAATTCCAGGTTTCTTCCGGTTCCCACCCCGATTTCCAGAATTTTTCCGCTCAGGCTTGAAAGAGCTTCTTTTCTCCATTCACGGAAAAAGAAATATTCCAGAGGCAAATCTATCAGTTCGTATATGGGTGCAATTCGGTTATACTTTGAAACAATGGACATTAAGCAAATTTACGCGTTTCTCATGATTAGCTTTTTTGGGATATGCAAGGAAAATTATCAATAAGAAGGGAAGATGTTCAAATGTAGATAAAATAATTTGATAAATCTCAAAATTTTTCCCTATAATATGAAGCATAAAACCTAAACGTAAAACCTAAGCATAAAACCTAAGAGTAAAACCCAAGCGTAAAACCTAAGCATAAAACCTAAGAGTAAAACCCAAGCGTAAAACCTAAGCATAAAACCTAAGCGTAAAACCTTAACGACACAAAAAAGTTAATGGAATGGACTTAGAAAATTATAGTCCATCCTTCTCTGGTGGCATCCTCCTCTGTATAGCTAACTCCGTCCACCTTCAGGCCCTTGTCATCCAGAAGGGTTATAATGCCTCCGGTTTTGGGCAGTTTGAAATATCCTTGTGTGATCGGAAATCGCAGGGTGGAGCCTGGGTCTATGGTTCCTGTCAGGCCTGTCTTCTTCTTCTTCCTGTCAACCAGTTTCCATCCGGCAAGCGTAATAGGCTCAGGTGTGGCATTAAGGATGGTTACACTACTTTCAAATCCTGCTCCCGGGTTCACCAGGGCAGCAACTATAGACACACTCTTTTCGACAATCTCCGGGATTGCGTGACCTGTGGCATCTTCAGTGTGGAAGGACTGGGACTGAAAAGCAAGGAAGACGGCTACCCATCGGTTTTCGTCCGGATAGTGAAATATTATGCCACCATCCTGCCATACTCCATCGTCGTTCATCCAGTCAGAGCTATTTCCCTGGTTCATATGTATATCGTGTATACCATTTCCAGGCTTGAAACCGAAGTATTTATCACGCTTATCCTCCTCTGGCCCCCATCGCTGGCCAAAGGCATAGATTTCGCTGTTCTCCATGGAAATTGCTTTCTGTACATATTTATGGAAAAGCTCATTGAGGTCGTTATCAGGCCCAGGAAGGTCTGGAGGCAGCAGTTTCATCTGCATGGCATCAAAGAGGTTGCCTCGAATGAAGTCCAGCGCCATTCCATCAGGCTTGCTCTCCAGTTCCTTAAAACCAAAGGGTAGATTCACAAGGTCTTTCAGGATAGGATGGCTGAAATCTTCATCTGCATAGTAGAGCACAGTTGAAGGCTCAACCTGGGATTTGACATTAATGGCTATCCTGAAGAGGTCATCATTACTTACTTTCACCTGAAAATGAGGGCTTGATCCCTGGCCATTCCTCGTATCTATGGCCTTTCCTTTGAGTACACCATATCCGTTTAAAGGCATAATATCTACTCTCCAAGCTATTGAAGACCCGCACATCCCGGAACTTTGATAATTTACTGAAGTTCAGATGCTTTGCTAGATTTGAACGCCTTTTTATTCTTCTGAATCGCCCAAAATTAGAACTGGCTCCGCTAGCATTCGACTATTGGCAATCAAAACCTAGGAAAGCAAGAATGAATCTACTTAATATGTCAGGTCCTTGCAGTAGTTGTTAAACTAATAATTAAATTAATGAGAATAGGTTGTCAATATAAAAATCTTTAACTGATATTATATAATTATTTTAAATTTATTATATTCCAGATCGATTTTTAAAAAAGTATCCAAAATACATCATTGGTTATCCAGCTATATATCAACTCTGCAAGACAGAAAATCTTAGTAATTTATCTAAATACACATTTATCTAAATACATATGAAAATAATTATAATAGCATGACAATTATCTGGCAACTTCCTGAAAATAAATCTCTTTACGATTTTGCCCTGATCTTCTTGAAAACATCCTGGAAATCTTTTGGTTTTTTCAAAATTAATTTTATTTTTGTAACTATTCAGCCTATCAAAACATGTCTATTGATATTGATTCTAGTAAAAGTAAGAAATCAAAGAAATAACCTATAGAAGAGGACGAAACGCAGTCAGTTGCCAACAGTTCCATAAAATCAATTTGCAGAAATTTGTCTATTTAATTTTAACAAAGATGGCTATTGATTCTGTTTTATGTAGGCTGAATAGTTACTTATTTTTTACTTATTCATTATGATATTTTTAACTTATTCCTACGTATATTTCCATATTTAGTTATGCCTAATTTATTGTTCTTGAAAAAGTGTTTTCCTCTTAGAAGTAAAGTATTTATTGTGTAAACTCTTTAATATTTTTTATATTTGGTTGGCTTATTAGTTGATTTATTTTTACATTCCTGTTTTTGGAGATGGGGTTGATGGTCGGGAAGTTCTCTAACGATTTTTCATCTTTCATTGAAGATAGCAGTGCCTATATACCCTATGCTGTGATTGGAATTTTCATTTTGCTTGCTGCAACCTTTACTTCAACATATCTTTTAAAAATAGATAGCAAAGTAGCTGAAACCATTTATACGACCGAGAATAGTGATCCCAGGCAGGATGCCATCAACCTCGCCTCGTTCGACCTTGCTCGCTGCCTCAATTATGCAGGAATGGAAGCCCTTGAATGGCAGGGAGAGCACCCTGTAATCCTGCCTGAAGGCGATGCCGTTAGCAGGCTTTCGGAAGACGGTTTTATGGTAATCCCAAAAAACCAGAACCTCGAAAGAGAGGACACACTTCAGATTTCTATAAATCTGCCTTCAGATATCTGGGGCAAGATCGAATCCCTCTGGAAAAACCGGGATATTCTGCTGATTGTCAATGACTCTTCAGGCCGCGAAATCAAGAATGTGAACTACGGCCAGGCAACCGGCTTTTTCCAGAAGGTCTCACTTGAGGAAGCCGTAAAAATTCCGGATTCTGCAACCTCGGGATATGCCTCAATTGAACTTTATTACGGGGATGAACTCAAAGCTTCTGACTGGTTCGTGATTGAAGTAAGCCCTGTAAAAGATATCACAGCAGACGCTTTTAACACGCTGCTTTCTATAAACTACCAGGGAAACAGCCACACTTTCAGGGAATATGCAATTAATGTGGAACCTGATATAGAACCCGAACAGATAAGAATAAGAAAAGTAACCGGAACTCTGCAGCGTGAAATCTCACCTACTGACAAAAATTACACTATTTATTATGTTTTTGAAATTCCTGCCCTGAACTATACTCTTGTTAACCTTGAATCCGGAGAAAGTTTCAATAGTAGTATGAAGCTTTCCACACTGATCACGTCAAGGGAACCTCTTCTCGAAGAACTTGTCCGGGAGTACGAAACCGAGCTTGGAAACTCTTCGAGGCTTGACTCGACATCAAATTTAGTGCTGGGAGCAACAAACCTGAGGACTTTTATCTATGGCCCCTGGCAGCATTATGCAAACGGCCCTCTGAATATCCTGACCAATCCTGCACTTTCAAGTTCAATCAATGGGGCTACACTTTATACCCAGAAGAGAATTTTTGATTCGGTTGACCCTCTGGCTCTTACCTACACAAGCTACTATAATGGAAAAGTCCTCTACGAAGACATTTCCAATTCCAGAAGAGAGAATACAGGTTTAAGCTTGAACTCCAGCTTGAACTCTACCAGTCTTAACAACTCAGTTTCGGCTTACGAAATGGATAAAGGTGTAAACCTGACAACGACCTACGATTCTCTTGCCCAGAATAAATCCTTCTCTCTGGATATTGAAAAAAGTATAGATGAATCCCTTAAAGCGACAAACACTTCTTTTGAAGACCTCTCCAAAAGTTCAAAAATCGAACTTTCAGCATCCGATTATACTGATGGGGTTCTTGACGGCTGGGTCTTCAACGACCATGTGTGGACAGAGAAAAATCCTGACCTCATCCATTCGGTCACGGACAGCGTTTATACCGCATCAGTCCAGGGACAGGTCCTGAGAGATGGCTTTGATTCTCCAGACCCGATGAGCTCTCTAATCACTGCAAATTTTGACCCGGAATCAGTTTCGTTCAGCGGGCAAACCGTCAGGTGGTATTCGAGATATTATGCATCCGGAACGCACAGGGGGTCTCTTGTGCCGTCTTATTCCTGGAATTATCCAATCCAAGTTTCTTACTCCGAATCCTTAAACCCTTCAATTGACCCTCCTGAAGGAGATGTAACCAGCTGGTCGGTCACATCGGCATCTGTCAGCCTGAACTCGGTTGATATAACCGATGTGAAGATTGAACCTCATTTCTCCTACGTAAGTAACGATACTCTTATGGTCGAAAACCGAAGCGAAGGCTACCTGGATAGGGAATATTACGTTTTTGACTGGAGAATAAGGTACGATATATCCTACAAAATAAGGACAAATTGGAAAATAGACTATGCTTACGATTATACCTACAGATGGAAAACCAGGGAACAGTTGCCTGATGGAAACTACACAACTGTGACGCATTCTGATACGTCAAGTGGCTCGGATTCCCAAACTGCAAGCAAAATCAATATCGTATCCCTTTCTCATGCCGAAACCGAAGCTGAAAACCTAACAATAATCTACCACAAATGCCCTCCAGCGGGTGGCTATTCCGGTTTGTTGACTTATTCTGACCCTATCGAGCGGGAATACCGGGAAACTACTCTCTATTTGAACAATACAGGCAATAACGACATAGAAAATAGCATAGAAAATAGCATAGACAACAGCAGAGACAACGGTACAACTAAAACCGAAAGGTTTGACCCATGCTGTTCCGATGCTGCCGACAAATACAGAGATGCATATCTGGATTTAAGAGAAATAGAAAGCATGTTCTGGGCTTATCCTGATGGAAAATATTTAACCAAACATGCTGTTAATTGCGATATCCCATCATGGTTACACCGAATTATGGCAGAAGAAGTACTTTCAATGCTGGATTCGGTGGAAAAGGACAATCCATCCTTCAATTATTCTCTTCTTGATTCTCCCGGCCAGGACCCAACAGCCCTTCAGGTAGAAACTGCGGAAAAACTTGTTATGAAACTGGAAAAAGACCGGGACGCTTACGTAAATAAAGAACAGTACCTAACGCCGTCAGGAACAATGTACGCTTCAAGTGACTCGGCCAGGTACATTGCAAAAAGTGAAGCGTACAGCAAGCTGCTTGAAGATATCGGCCAGAAAAACCGTAAACTGGATTCTGACCTCAACTCCTATATCCTCAAAGCCCTTGAGAAAAAAGGCCTTGATACCGGTCTGCTTGACAGCGTGACCTCAGGCCCTATGACCCTTTTTAATAATCCTGCAATCGAGAAGGCAGCTTCGGTTCTGGGAAAGAACATGGGTATAATCTCGACAATGACCGTCACCGGCCAGCCGGAAAGCAAATACAACTGGACAGAAAATCTGACTCTGATCGTTGACCAGAGACCGAACTATCTATACCATGACCCTGATTTTGACCTTAGGAAGGAATATGAATGGACTGACACCATGAGCGGAAAAACGATTTACCCCCTGGGTGTCCGGAATACCTGCGTTTTCACAACCGGCATTTCCGAGGAAATTGGAGATATTATTGCCTCAAGCGATGAGTACGTAAAAACTGAAATGGCACAGCAGATCAGCCAGAGTATTTCCAACCTGAACACAGAAGTTTTTCTTCTTGAACAGAACCTCAGCGAGCAGAATATTTCGCTGGATACAACTCGTCTTGACACGGAAGTTTATAACCTGAAACACATGTATGCGCAGGAAATGAGGTCTCAAATTCTTGAAAATGTAGTTCAAGAGGTTAGTTCAAACCCTGTTATTTCCGATTGCATAGAGGATAGTCGAATCAGGGAAGTCACGACAACTTACCTTAACAGGCTTTCGGACAATGATATTCTCGAAAAATCTACAACGGATGAACTGGCAGTTGAACTTGCTTTTATAATGAAAACGGAAATTCGAGATTCAAACCCGCCTGTTGAACCTGATGAACTTGAAGCTATTCTGAACAGAGTGGATACCGACATCAAAATCGGAGTTGCAAATGGGATCTGCGCAGTTACAGTAAACAAAGGTGAAGTTATCGACGCCGGTTTTGGAAAAATTGATAGCGAGCTGAAAAATCTGGTAAATGAAACTGCTGATAGATATTCCGGTGAAATTGGAGACAAAATCTCGAAAAAACTTGATCGGACTATGGTAGCTGTCCCATGTGGGTTGCCGGTATTGCCGCCACACTGGATTTTTACGGTTAATGTGTGGACTTATGAAATTGTGGGTAAATATCAGGTATTTACTGTTATTGATAACGATAATGAAGCGATTCCTAAACCTTATTTCGGGCATAAAGGACAGAAGTACATTAGAGAAAAAACACCAATATTTCACCCTTTTAAAAAAGACAAAAATGGGATTGCCTTGAGTCTAGGAACTAATGAAATGATTACTTTCCACTTTAGCGGTTACGCAACGACAATAGTAGGCTCAGGACCAAAAGGTGTTGGAGATAAAAATGGAGGATCGGATGAAAAATCAGAAGATTATGAAAACCTTCTGAATGAATTAGGAGGAAGAATGGGATGAAAATGAGATGGGTATGTTCTTTGGTTATATTTTTGTTACTTATTCCAAGCACCACTCTTGCAGAATCTCAATATGGCTCAATGGATGTATATTATAATGACAAACTTTTACCTGGAAAGGAAACGGCTAAGCCCACTTTAAATATTGAAGAGCCATTTAAAGTAAAAATTAATCTGACAGTATATCAAAAAAGTGATGTTTATGTCTCTTTATCGTGCATGGAAAAAGATTCTTTCAAAATTATAAAAGGTCCAACATCAAGAATAGAAGAATACTCAAAACCGGACATATTAGAAGCAAATTCTTCTAACGAATACGAATGGACTGTTGAACCTACTGAAAAGTGGGGAGGTGGATCATTACCTCTAGATATATATTATACAATTCTTGCTCATGGAGAATCTGAACCTCTTATCAATAGCGGTTTTACAGTTGCTTACTGCACAATATCCAACGAACACTACAAAGGCAAAACTCTTACTTCTGAGCAAACTGAAACCGAAAATCAACCCACTTCAAAAAAGCCAGCTTCAGAAAATTCACCTTCATCAGCATCTGTACCAGCTTTCAATTTAGTAACTGCAATTTCGGCACTTGTGCTTGTATTCCTCAGATTATCTCGACAGTAAATGAACTTGAAGCTATTCTATATAGAGGAGTTACCGACATCAAAATCGGAGTTGCAGATGGGATCTGCGCATTTACAGTAAACAAAGGCGAAGTTATTGATGCCGGTTTTGGAAAAATTGATAGCGAGCTGAAAAATCTGGCAAATGAAACTGCTGATAGATATTCCGGTGAAATCGGAGACAAAATTTCAAAAAAACTTGATCGGACGATGGCAGCTGTTCCATGTGGGCTGCCGGTATTACCGCCGCACTGGATTTTTACGGTTAATGTGTGGACTTATGAAGTGAAAGGAGAATATGAAATTTTTACGGTCATTGATAACGACAATGAAGCGATTCCTGAACCTTATTTTGGTCACAAAGGTCAGAAATATGTGAGAGAAGACGATGCAGTCGTTCTTAATAATAAATACATTGGTGAAAACACGCCTATAACTTTTAAGTTTAGTGGATACGCGGCTACAATAGTAGGACTAGGCCCAAAGGGTGTTGGGGATAAACTGGGAAAAAGTACTGAAGAATCAATAGGATACGAATATCTTTTATCAAGATTAGGAGGAAGCAAATGAAAGCTGGAGTTCTGATTTTAGGGTTGCTTTTACTGTCTCTTGTTGACATTGTTTCTGCATCTTCTCCCTACGGCTCAATTGATGTATATTATAATGATAAAATACTGCCTGGAGACGAAATAGCAAAACCTATTCTGAAAATTGGTGAACCTTTTAAGGTAAAAATAGTTATGACACTAAATCAAACATCAAGATTATTTATTGAAGTTGACAGTATTGGATCTGAATCTCCTTATGAGGTAATTGAAGGCCCTTCTAAATTTGCTGAAAAGAAACACTTTGAATCCTTAGACCCGGGAATATATACTTTTGAGTGGGTTTTAAAACCTACCAAAGAATCGGCAGATTGGTCTATGCCCCTAAACTTCTGGTACCAGGTACACGAAGAGGGAGAAGATGAGCCTGCTGTAAAAGGAGAATTTACAGTTGCGTACCCTCATGTCTCCAACGAATACTACGAAGGCGGAACTCCTACTTCTGAGCAATCTGAGTCCGAAAATCAACCCACTTCAAAAAAGCCAGCTTCAGAAAATTCACCTTCATCAGCATCTGTACCAGCTTTCAATTTAGTAACTGCAATTTCGGCACTTGTGCTTGTATTCTTCAGATTCTCTCGACAGTAAATGAACTTGAAGCTATTCCGAATAGAGTGGATACCGACATTAAGATAGGAGTTGCAAATGGGATCTGCGTAGTTATAGTAAACAAGGTGGTTCTTAGCTGTTTTGTGTGATGATTAATATTTACTTCCCAAAAATGGGTAATATTTAAACAGATTTTGTTTTTCAAAGCCATAATTAGAATTAATAGTTTTCTTACACGAAAATGGTAAGATTGTCCAGTTCAAGCTTGTTAGCCATGTTACAGACTGACCTTAACTTCGGTACAAATTTAGTCTATTTTTGAATAATGAATAAGTTCATTCATAATCTGCCTCTAAGTGTTTTTGCTTAGTTATATTTGTTTTCTAAACTTTGTGTATAAAAAATTGAGTACTTATGAATAATAACATACTTATTATATTTATATAATAAGTAGCTTATATCATCTTTTGAGTCATAATATTCTTTATGAGTACTCCATTAAAACTTGAATATGTCCAATTAGATAAAATTGATGAAAGAATTCTATTACTAGGTGCCGGTTTTAGTAAAAATTTTGGAGCTCCGTTAGCAAATGAAATGTGGTATTTAATATTTAATCATAAGGAAATTCAGTCAAAACCACGAATTAGAGAATTTATGCTAAATAACTTTGACTATGAAGACGTTTACAATTCTGTATTAGAAGGTTTTGAAGACAAAACGGGACTATTTGGCGAAAAATACTCATTTATCGAATTCAAAGATGATGAAAAAGATGCTATCAGGGAAGCTACAAACTTTGCATATGGGTACATTGATCACGTTTTCAGCCAATTTATGGAATATACGGAAAACTCCAAAAAAGACGAAACGCGACAAAAAGAGATACTTACAGGTGTTTCTCAATTTATATCTCTTTTCCAGCAAGTTTATGATTATTTGACAGCTGATGGAAATGCATACTGTTTTGCCAATGGAGATAAGTTAAAGGTGTCCTCAGGTAAAAGCTCTTTCATATTTACTCTCAATCAAGATTTATTTTTTGAAAAATGTTACCCAAAAATTTGTACTGAAATGGATTACCAAAAAATTTGTATCCCAGGAATTAAGGAAGAAAATGGTTCTGATTTAGTTAAGTTACCAAGCGAAGATAAATTATATAGCAATAATATTTTGTCAAACGAAAATTTTTTCCTAATAAAGCTTCATGGTTCATATAACTGGCAAGGTATTGACGGCAATAAAGCAATGGTTATTGGAAAAAATAAAATCAATCAAATCAATAAAGAACCTCTCTTAAGCCTTTATTTCGAAATCTTTAAAAAAGTGCTCTCCCAAGATCAACATCGATTGCTTATAATAGGTTATGGCTTCGGCGATGATCATATCAATCATGTAATCTCGGATTCCATAACAAATCATGGACTAAAAATATACATTCTTTCACCAGGATCAATTGAAAAATTGAAAGATAAAATAACAAAAGATAGCGAAAATTCTATTACGCTAGAAGAACATGAAAATTTGGTTACTATCTATAAAGGAATTTCAGGTTACTTCCCTTATACAGAGATTTTTACAGGAAATGATATTCTCGATAAACCAATAAAGGAGTACTTTAAAAGCGTTTTCTTAGACGATGATAAATAAAGACTCTTCGCCATTTCCTATGGATAAGATGATTTTCAATTCAAGATCGTATTGGTTTTTATGAGGACATTACGACGATATCCATACAAAACAACGAAGAGCCTAAATAAATGGTATAAAATTACTCGTCCTATTCTCCAGAATTCAAAAGAGACTCGATGTGAGGGCAATTCTATAAATTTTATTACATATATCATAAAATATAAAATGAGTTTTTCCTTTTCTTTTTATTAAGACATTCAAATATTTCTGTCTTATACAGTCATTGAGAAAGTTTGAGCATTTCCAACATAGTAACTTTTTCAATAAGTTATTGGGAAACTTCCATGTTTTTCTGTATTTCCAATAAACGTCCGATTTATGTTAAAATAAACATATGACGGCAGTTCAAATAGTTTCTACCACCTTAAATAGGGTTTTTGGAATTTTTCTTCTGTGATCTGCACAGACATTGATGATCTAAAATAAACACCGTAAAACGCTTAAATATTAGGAGTTACGCAGTTGGCTCCTAGCATATCGTTTTTTCCAAACTTACAAATATCTGAATTAATTTAATGTGTATAGTGGATTATTTAAATATGCTGTCACTGCGACTCTTCTAATTTTCATAGCACTTTCAAACCAGGATATTCCACTTTTGATTCTTTGTAATTCCAGTCTGAGAAAAGCTCTTAATGAGAACATTATATGTGCTCTTTGTGACTCTTCCTTTCTTGCCTGACATTTCTCCACACCACAAAATTGCTTTATCCCTCTATGATATTCCTCAATTTTCCATGACTTCTTTGCCAAGTCTTCACGTTCTGCTTCATCCATCTCCTGCACATCTGTAACCCAGTGTTGCGTGTCTCCATCTTTTGAAACTATCCTAAACACCTTTACAAATCCATATGCTTTGAGGTGAACCACACGTCCTTTTGGTGGAATATCTACTGTTTCAAGTGGCACATTTCCTTTATTGTCGGGATTTACCAGACGATTACTTTTTAACCTTGTAAGTAAATGCCATTCTTTCTTCCTGATGGCTTTAAGGTTTTTCACACTTGCATACCATGTATCAAATAAAACGAATTTGGGATTAAAACCACGTTCTTCGGCTTTGTCAAGCATATCACGGAAATGGTCATTCTTTGTTTTGTCGTCTACATCGATGTTATAAATTCGAAAATCGATAGGTATAACGGTTGTACCGTTAGTCCAAACTAAGGTAACCAGACCTATTCCCTTTACAGTACGATGATGTTTTCCACTCCACATACGACGAACAAAAGCCATTTCTTCTGCGTATGGTTTATCCAACGTTGAATCATCAACAATTAGGTATCCTTCCTTAAGCTTGACATAACTTTTTACTTCCTCCCATAGTGCTTCCGTGTCTGGAGGTTGTCTTTGAAGGCAACGAGTAAAAGCATCATGAGAAGGAGCAGCTACGTTTGGATAACATCTAGCAGCTTCAGTACAACTAAAAACGTTAGAAGCAGCTATGAGAAAATTAATGTAGTAAATGTCGGTACACTTAGGTGGATTTATGTCCATAACTCCGTATGTTTTTAGAGGGATACTAAACCATAATTATATTTTTAATGATATGAAGCTTTCGGCATTTCAACTGCGTAAGTCCTAAATATTTTTAGTACTTATATTCATATGCAGACCTATTTCCTAGGTTTGGTCTGTAATCATAAGGAGCAGGTCTTATTCTTTATCTGCTCCTCACAAACCCGTTGACGGAGTTGTTCTTTCCCGCCGACTTACATCTTGTTTTTTGAGTAGAATTTTAGAATAAGTTTGTAGAGCCAGTAAAATAATTATAAACAAGCTCAATATAAAATATAAGTAATTTGACACTAATACAATATTGCTCTCGTCATGATCCTTTGATTTCCGCAAACATCGACGAGCATATCAAAAATATGTTTTTTCTCCAGACTACGAGTGCCTTTTGCTTCTTCTGACCACCTAATTCTATTACATTGGTCATCGGTTAAGGAATTTTCTTGCCCGAAAACTATCGATTTTGCATTAGAAGCCTGCCTTAAGTTTTTGTCTCTTTACATGAAATCGATACCCTGTTCCAGCTCATAATTTATTAAAATATTTGATACATATTGAGGAAATTGACACAATTTGTCACGATTCCTCACTTAACCGAAGACGCATGAATAAAATTTTAAATAAAATGACACACATATATAGTTTAGGATTTAAACTATATATTTAACGTCTGAAAACTATAATTTTATACTGAGGAGTTTTTACATGTGTAAGAATGCATAAAAAGGGTGGTCGCATGAATATTATATTTTGGCACTTTTAATTATCGCTTTCATGATCTGGTTTGTGTTTTTTATTCTGTTTAAACTGCTGGATATTATCGTACATATAATATCTAAAAAAAGTAATACGTTGATACCTTTTTTGCGAAGGCTCTGTCCTGCCTTCTAGCAGATTATAACAAAGATGTTGCAGAATTATAACAAAGATGTTGCAGGATGGGAAGTAATTATACCTCCCTAGGCAGATGTTGTCTGAATTGATGCGCTCAGGTTAAATTGGCTTTTTTACCTGAGGTCCAGTGGCCCGCAGGGAACTATGTGGGAACTGTCGGGTCGAGGTTGCAAGGATGATCACATCCCAAGCTGAAGCCACCCAATATCTGCTTGATCACTTGGCCACTTCTTCTATTTCGTGAATGTTTCTTCGTACAATTTTGTTTCATTATCATTCGTAACAACTGAGCAGGAAGGAACTTATCCCTCAAAAAACCTTTTTCTTCGAAAAACGTCTTTGCACATTTTTTCCGTCCCTACTTTCAGTTTTCTCTATAAAGCCTATAATTTCATATTCAGAGATTTCCTTCTTATCGCTTAGACGTAGTTTTTGATAAAAAACTCGCGTATAAGTAAACAAGACAAGTTTTGTGTTTTGCGGTGAAGAAAAAGATGCAGAATCTAAAAATAATAACTGATATTCAAATGTTGTTTGCTAAAAAAACATTTTATGCGGGAATATTATTTGCTTGGAACCAATTTTTCATATAATTTATTTTAAATAAGTTTGGGAATAATTATAGCTTGTAACTCCATGAGAATCAGAGAGCAGATCCAACCTCACAAGAATAAGAGAACAAAACCCAAACGAACGGATAAAAACGAGTGGATAGACCACTAAGACAAAACGAATGGGTCAACACAAAGGAGAAATGACTGGGATGGTATGTGAGTAGAAAATTGCTTGGAAGATGTTCTAATTCAAAGAATATATTAAGGGAATGTTTTTTGGGTTACTTTTCGGGGGATAGGTAACAGGAACAAAAAGTCTTCCAGGCATTCTCTAATCTTTTTAAACTGTTTTTCTTACAGGCGTCGTTGGTGAGTGATAAGCATAGTTGCCTAAAATACAGTAATTCTTTCAAAACAACTGTGTTTTCGTTTTATCTCAATATAATTTCACTTTTTTAATTTTCTATAATTATAGTTATGTATCGTACACAGGTGGCTTACTTTTTAATTCAACTTTTAATTTGCTTCATTTTACATGATCACTTTTCATTCCTAAAACGGAGTTGGAATTTACTCGATGACTAATTTTTTGCGTCGCTTGATGTTGTATCGTGTACTAACTTTTAAACAGTTTTGAGTCTGCGAAATTATTTCAGGATACAACAATGCTATTATATTTCTCAATAGCAAAACTCAAAATATATAGAATATATCCAAAAACTATATAATAAATTTGGTTTATTTATATTTTGGAGGTACAAAGTGATTCGATTCAAAAAATACCCAGGATCCATACAACTCTTATTTTCAACAAAAAAGCTTCGTCTCGGAGTGACCTCTTTCTCAATCGATTCACTTGTACTTCCAGACAGATCTCCTTATGAGCTGCAGATTGCTCTCGTCTGCAGCTCACAAGATCAAAATAGCAAATCAACAATTGCGTAATAAGTTATTACAGTTCAGTGATCTCAGCTTCATTCTTATTTCAAAGAAATTTGAAGATGTTATTGTATTTATGCTTGCTGACGTGGTAAATGACTGGAATTGCTGAGGTTCTGTGATCTTCACAGACATTGAGAATCTAAAATAAACACCACGAAAACATTTAAATATTTTTAACACTGATATTCCTATGCAGACCTATTTCCTAGGTTTGGTCTGTAATCATAAGGGGCAGGTCTTATTCTTTCCCTGCCCCTCACAAACCCGTTGGCGGGGTTTCTCTTCCCCGCTTACTTATATCTTGTTTTTTGAGTAGAATTTTAGAATAAGTTTGTAGAACCAGTAAAGTCACTATAAGTATACTCGGTAAAAAACTTAAGCACTTTGGCACTAATACAATGGCGCTTTCGTAGTGAGCATCTGAATTTCTGCAAACATCGAAGAGCAGGTTAAAAATCTGTTCGTCATCCAGATTACGAGTATTTTTTGCTTCTTCTAGCCACCTAACTCCATTTACACTTTGAGCCACAGATAGGTGATTCCAATTCATTAATTAGTAAAATTCACACAATTATTGTATCAGTGCTATTATTTTTCTCAGTATTATTTAAGTAGATGCTACTACTTATTATATCTAGGAACGGGAACATATTCTCATAACTGTATTAACCAACCCAAGTATATACACCACCACCCCCGTTCCAAAAAACGGTTCTCATCGTCACCGGCTATCAACCCTCTTTTCATATTCTTCAAAAAAGATAAGTGAATAAAAACACTGTGGATAGGCTCTAAATAGATTGTAAACCCGAACAGTGGGAAATTTATATTATGCCCTTATTTCGGAGGGTTAATTTATCCATTTTAATATGACATCAGCATTACGAGCAGGTGCTTTAAGGTTCTGCTTTGCCGGGTATCCGAAGATCAGCGGCGCGATAAGCTTATGACCCTCTGGCACTCCTACCTCCTTCAGGAATTCCATATCGTAGCCCAGGCCTTCAGCCAGACCTATCCAGCAACTGCCGATTCCTAAAGATTGAGCTGCAAGCATCATATTCTCAGCGGCTAGAGAACAGTCATGCTCATTGATAACATCGGGAGACGCAAACAATAAAATGAGAACAGGCGCTTCATAGAAGATTCGAGTTGCCGGTTTCGATAAAAATTGCACAAATTTTGCCAGCTCTGGGTTTTCGGTATCTTTGTATGCAGCAAGGAAAGCTTTCTTAGCACGGTCATCATATTCCTCGATGAGCTGCTTATTTTTTATGACCACAAACCGCCATGGCTGCTTATTCACGGCTGTGGGGGCATATGTTCCCGCTCTTATAATTTCTTTGATTATTTCGTCGGAAACCTCTTTATCAGAAAAATTGCGCACAGATCGACGCTGGTAAATATTGTCTAGCACTGCATTTGAAATATTTTCTCCGGTAGTTATGCTATTGTCGGTCAAGAACTCACCATTAACAGAATAAAGAGCGAATCTATTTAATTGCTATCTCAGATTAAAAACAACGTTTATCGATGTTGTATCCTGAAATGATTTCGCAAGTTCAAAACCATTTGGAAGTTCAATATACAATACAACAACAAGCGATGTAAAAGGTTAAACGCTGAGTAAACTCCAGTTCATTTGGTATTTTGGAACGATTATGTAAAAGAAACAAATATTGAAGTTAAATTAAAATATTAGGTCATCTGGATACGATATTTACGTAATAAAAGAAATCAAAAAACGAAATCAAAAAACGAAATAAATTCAGGATAAAACACTCTCATTTTATATAGTTTAAGATTTAAAGCACACCGGATTTTCAGTTTAACTTAACTATGTCTTAACGTACGTTGTAGGTCAGATTTGTAAAAACAAGTACTGAAATTAAGTTAACAAAATTTCACTAATCAAGCTGTCTCAAAACTATAGTCAATTCTGCAATTGAGATAATTCATCCTGCTTTAAGGCAGATATATAACTGAACTTTAGAGTAACTTCCGGTCTGATTTTAAAGTCAACAATGTCAAGTTAATTATCTAATTGTAGAAGTGGATCGAGTTTTGAGGCCGTATGTAATAGAAAATTTTAGAGGATATTAATAAAAATGGCTTGAATTTTTAGAGGTAACAAGTTGGATAATATTACTAAAAACAATCGGCTTCTTTGGATTGATATAATTCGAATTATTGCAATAATTGCCGTCGTAGCTATTCACGTAGAAGATTCGTTTATTTTTTACTGGAATAAAATCCCACTTACAGATTGGTGGGCATCAAACATATATAACGGATTCATACGGTTTCCAGTGCCCATTTTCCTCATCTTAAGCGGTTATTTGTTGCTGGATAAGCAAGAAGATGACAAAATATTCTTTTCAAAACGATTTAGCAAGGTCGTTATACCTCTAGTGGCATGGTCAATGATATATTGGGTATTCAAGAATAATTATAATGTGCTTAGCTTATTCACTGCTAATTTTGTGCAGCAATTATTTGCTAACAAAATATATTTTCATTTATACTTCCTCTATGTAATCATCGGATTATATCTCATTACTCCTTTGCTACGAAGAATCCTGGTGCATGCAAGTGCTTATGATGTACGTTATTACTTGGTATTGTGGCTTTTCTTTGTGCCCATAAGTAGCTTATTAGGATTACTCGGATACAGAAATGGAATACCCTTAGTGGCTGCAACCTGGGATTTTGGTTTTTTTTTCATAGGCTATGTAATTAAAAAAACCAGGATAACTAAGAAAATAGTATACTTATCCAGTCTTCTGGTTATAGTTTCAATAGTAGTTACGATCATTGGGACCTATTATCTTACTGGTAGGAGTGAAAATTTTTACGGTTCGGTTCATGTTTTGTTTGCCATAACATCAGTAACTTATTCCCCATGTCTGTTTATATTGATAAAGGCGATATTCAGTCGCTTTTCAGTAGGTATAGGGTCGGCATCTGGAAAATTAATAAACGCAATTGGTAGAGCAACTATGGGAATATACCTTGTCCATCCAATGCTATTACATTTTATAGTACACGGAGTGTCAGGGATACGTTTGTTATCGGTAAAGGTATTAAGCCCAATCGTATCAATTCCGTTGGTGACGTTTTTGCTGGTTGTTTTATCATTTATTATTGTGTTGATTTTACAAAAAGTACCTTTACTTAAAAAGATTGTTCCATAACCTCTGATGGTATATTTTGTTTAATTGTTTACACTTTTACATTTTACAGTAAAAACATACACACTTTTACTTTTGACCTTGAAACCAGAGCTTCCCACTTATTCACTCTTTCCAGAACATGAGCATTAAGAGTAAATGGGTTATCTGTTTGACATTCTCCTTCACGTAAAACACCTTTAGAAAACCCTAATGAATAGATAATTGAAGTAGTCATGTTATGGTTAATAGATTTCTGAACCGAATACAGATGAAAACTGATTTAAAGAGATTATCTTCTTAAAGAGCTTGTTTTCTTAGAGATTATTTTCTTAAAGAATTCTTTCTCAAATATCGATTTTTTCGGTTTATGGGTTCAGCTTCAAGGCTGTGAATATGCCTTTCAATCGCTTTTGAAGAGTGAAGGAAAGAGAGTGTATATTCAGAAAGGACAATTCTGGTACCTGAGATATACTGCTTCAAAAGTCCTCTGGCAGTTAGCTTATCGACCTGCTCGAGAGAAACAATAGCAAGATACATGAGAAGTCGAATGAAAAACACAAGATGAAGCACAAGCATCTTAACCCAGGGACTGTCCGAACTTATCGCCATCCCGCAGATCCAGCTGCAAAGCCTGAGTGAATATGAAATAAGCCTGCTTTTATATAAATTCAAAAGCAGTAGGAGGAGTATAAGAAAAGATAGACCTCCAGCTATGAGATATATTTCATGCGTTGAATCCATAAGAGTCACAAACCCTTACTTTCTGTTACTATTTTAATTTATGCACTTTTATTCGTTCTTCGGAGTGTATGATAAAGTTAAGAAGTTGCAACTGGAATTTACAGCGTTAAATAAGGAACGGGCGTGATTCAGCTAAGGACACATAAAGGAAATAATCATAGTCTGATAGGATGACCGGAAAAGTGAAAATCCGACCGACAAAAAAGATTTCTGCCCCTGCGTCCCTGTACCCCATTTTCAGCAGATGTTTCAACATAACATTACTTTTGAGATAGACTCATTCAAAAATTTAAGAATTTTCTGTATCTGCTAAATGTGGATATTTTTTTAGAACTAGATAAGCGTACATCAACGCTGCTAGCCACCCACCAATCGCCCCCAACTGGATCCAATCTCCTGATATTGTATATAATTTCACAATGAGTACGATATTAAGAACTGAGCCTACCATCACGAGGATATGTAATCTTTTTTCAAAACGGGCAGTAACTTGCATTGGTCCTCCCTTTTTTCGTAGTCTTATTCTTTATTTTTTTAAGCGTATTACTATTTCTATTTTTTCTGGTCTCTCCGGGAGTTAATACCAAATCTTCTGTTATCGGCTCTTCGCTGTTTTTTGTGTATAACCATCACAAAATCCAACACGGCTGTGAATTGAAATTCATCTTACCCACGATAATGACGAGGAGCCATAACTGTTTTCATATCTGAAATCTCTGCTTTTTAAAATCTAAATGAAATCTTAAAATCAATATCAATAGGCATATTTTTCGTACGCGGAATAGATACATAAGGTAAATATAACCAATAAGGCAAGTGATAAAATGAATAGTATAACCGATAGAAGAAGAATCGCTATGGATTTTCTCATGCTTACATTATGTACAATCATACCACCCACGATGTTGAGATATACATAGTAAATTCCAGCGATGAAGTTGAGAATAGGAATCCAGGCAAGTACCGCTGGAGCATTTGTATAAAGCATGAAATTCACAGTACTATTGTAATTTCCTGTTCCCCCAAGTGCTTTAGAAGCAAGATTGAATGCCTGAGCCATGATGAAGGCACATTGGATACATATAATAAATGGTTCAATAATATTCGAAAATATAATAAAGTTGGATCCCGAATCCTGCATAGTGCTTGATGTTAATATGCTAGGCTGAAAACCAAACCTTAACATACCGTCGCGGAACAGTGTAAAGAAAAACACGTTTAGGATAATGCTAATTAATGCAAAAATTAGCGGATCAGTGTATCCTTCAGCTGTTTGCATTCTCCTGAAAAAATCAGAAGGTCTTAGCATAACCTCTTTCCAGGTTTTGATATAATTCATAGCTATCTCACTTTGAAATTTTAGATACAATTGAGGTTCTATTATTTTTCGATTAAATTTCTCATTTTTCAATAATATTAGATAATAATATTTATTTTACTAAAAAATTTGGTTAAATCAGTTTAAATTCAATTTAATTAATTTTTCTAACATTAATTTTGATTATAATACTTTTTAGTTGTGTAATAGTGAAAAATTCTCTAGTTAAATTCTCAACACGTAATTACTATTTTATTTTCACTCAATTTGTAAAAGAAAATCACATAAAATAATTTTTTAACAATAGGTATCTTTAATCAGGCTTTTATCACTGAACTCTAATCACTGAACTCTATATTCCTCTCTATATTCATCTACATTTTGCGATTCTATTTTAAAGGCATTTGATTGGATTTTTGGATGAAATAAGTTATTTTAAGCAATTTTTTTGCTTTTAATGCCATTTCGTTGATTTTGGCAAAACTTCAATTGAACTCAAAACGTTATAACTTTTACACACTTTTATATTCCTTATCCCCAAAATATCTAACAATTTATATTTCAATAATTGCGTGCTGTCCATCTAACCCAAAAGCGTATCAGTCCAGTTTCGCTTGTAAGCTTGACGACTCATGCGGTGGTTCATTTTTGATTCTTCATGGCACGTATCCTGGCGGATTGTCTGGTTTTGGACTAGAGACTTTCCACGTTGTCCTAAGAGCTTCACATATTGACGCTACTATCAACACATATCTTAGTAGGATTATCTCAAGCGGAAGAGATAGCGTCTAAGCAATACGTTTTATAACTTCTTGTCGCACCATGGCATAGATTCTTGCCGCACGGCATGAAAGTATATAAACATAAGGAAAATATTTTCAGTATGCCATATTTGTTGACGCTATCTTCCCTGGCCAACCAGCCGATAACCATCAAATTACCTGGGTTTTGAAGCCGTTCATATTCAAATGAATTTTTTTAAGTTTGAACTGAATTTTTCTCTTTCACCCTGTAGTACAGTGCTCCCTCAGCTTCCCATTTATCAACCCAATGTTCATCGCCGTATTATTTCCGATTAAACATCTCTTTCTAATTATATTAACCACCATTCTTACTGGATTTTATAGCCAGAGGAGTAATGTCAAAAAATAGATAATGAAAGAAAACCAATTATCTATGAGGAATAATTATTGGACGTTTTTCAGCGCCTGATACCGATACTTAAAAATTAATACTCAAAAGGGAAATGAGGGGGAAAAATTGGAGAAAAAATTTAAGATTTTACTGACTATTGGGACTTTACTGCTGTTAATGGGCGTGCTCCTTACTTTTACCAGAGACCCACTTTTGTGGGGAACAGGGACCGTAACTGCACTATTCATGATTCTGCTTTTCAGGATAGACCCTCTAAGTCCGAATGAGTAATGGGAAAAAGAGGTCCAGAGCCACAATTCTTTGACGTTGCTTGTCCGAACAAAAACTGCAAACTATATGGTCTTACTGGTCAAGGCAATATTACTGGGACTGGAACTTACATATAGTCGCCTCTTTGTATAATGCAACATTTATATATTTAATATGATTCTATTAATTTAGTTATGAGTTTAGAGATGTTTACTACTTCTGATATTGCCACAGCTATATGTCTTTCCTGTGACAAAGATGAGAAGTTAAGACTTCAAGCATTATTGTTGGTTAAAAATGGTTTGAGTCCAGCTAAAGTTGCAGAATATTTTTCAGTTCACCGTTCAACAGTTCATCGTTGGATGAAAAGAGCTGAAGAAGAAGGTTTGTCTAGCCTTAAATGTAAACCTGGTAGAGGAGTAAAGTCCTATTTAACTGCAGAACAACTTTCTGAATTAAGGAAAACACTCTCAAAACCTATCCCAACAGACGATGGTTTTTCTCGCGGTTGGCAAACAAAAGATGCAATTCAATTTGTCAGAGAGAAATTTGGGATATCTTATTCCAAATCAAGAATGAGACAAATTATTAAAAATTTGGGATTTAGTAGAATTATATGTAGACCTCAATCAAAAAGGCGAAATCAGGCATTAACAAACGAATTTATTGCTGAAATCAAAAAAAAGATTCCTAAATCCTAACCATTTATTCGTCACCCAGGATGAGAGTAGTTTTTATGTAGATTCAAACAGAGCGAAATGTTGGGCAATAAAAGGCTCTAAACCTATTAAATATATAAATGGTTCAAAAGCCAAAATCAACCTTGGAGGATTCTATACTGAAAACGGAGACTTTTATTGGTATGATTTAGGAATTAAAAAGAATACAGACTCTCTTATAAAATCATTAATCAAGTTTAAAAAAGAAATAGGAAGAAAGATATTTCTTCTAATGGACAGAGCACCGTGGCATAAATCAAAAAAGGCAAGGAAATTCTTTCAAAAAAACAAATATTGGTTGCAAATATTGCTTTTTCCTCCAGCTACTCCAGATAGGAACCCAACAGAATATTGTTGGAAAGTGACAAGAGAAGACTTAACGTCAATAAAATCATTCAAGAATGTGAAAGTATTGAAGGAAGAACTGGATGAGTTTTGGGAAAAACATACATTCACACACAAAATGTCGCATTATTTAAAATGGTGACTATAAGTCGTGGGAAAAAATAAGAAGATATCTTTGCCATCATTGCGGCAAAGTATCCAATGACCATACAGGCACTTTTTATCATGATCTTCGCAAAGATGAGTAAACTATTGATTTAGCTTTAAAAATGTATATGAAAAAACAGTATTTTGTAGAGAAGTTAGTTGAGTTGGTTAATAAATATCTTTCAGATAAAATTCCTTTTTTTGTCACAGATGGGTTGAACCTTCATAAAGAAGTTCTTTTGAAACAATTTGGAGTTTTGAGGGAGTACCCACTAACCGGGAAAAGATACACCTGCAAAAGTGGCAGGAATTGTGGACTCAATTGTATGTTATATGTCGTGCTCTTTAAAAGCCTGTAAAGATAAAAGATTCGAAAACCGACCCAGCAACAGCTATTGACAAATATAAATATTTTAAATTTAGTTAAGAACTACCGCAGGGTTCAAAGCTCTTACTTTGTTCTTCTTAGTAGCCTGCGTTGCTACTTACAGCCTGCCAGATTCTCTTTGATAGCTCGGAATACTGAGCTTTTGGGTCTCCTATTTTCTGAATAAAAGAATTTGCGCCATTCTCAATTGCCTGGTTCATAAGTTCGTCTCTACCCACACCTGTAAACAGGATGAAAGGAGTGTCAATTCTTTTGTCACGAATAGTTTTCAAAAGCGTGATGCCGTCCATTAAAGGCATATCATAGTCTGAGACTACCACATCATAGGAGTTTTTCTCCAGCCTCTGAAGGGCTTCCCTTGCAGAGTCTACAGTATCCGAGGTTATATCATGAAAGACTTCTAAGAAGGTTTTTGATAGCTCCAAAAACAAAGGGTCATCATCTACAAGCAGTATTTTCACGGGGATCTTCTCCTGAGGTTATTATCTTGCAACCTTCTTGTGGATCATTACGCCACTTATCATCTCCTATGTACCAAAATTGCACCCACAACTACCACTAAATGCTATTAGTATAAATGTCTTAATTAATATAAAAAGTTATCTTTTATATAAAGTTATTTTTTACTTCATAAATAGGAGCTTGAAAGAAAAATTAAGGTATGGGAAGACGTAAAAAAGTGTTTTTTAAGAAAATAATGAATAAAAACAAAAAATGAAGAATAAACAACAGAGAATAAAAATGAAGAATAAACAACAGAGAATAAAAATGAAGAATAAACAACAGAGAATAAAAATGAAGAATAAATAACAGAGAATAAAAATGAAGAATAAATAACAGAGATAAAAGATAAACGAAAAAAGAAGGGAGTTATCCCTGATTAATGAAGCTATCCAATTCTTTTTTCAACATCTGGCTAAGGATTTTTCCGTCGACAGTGCCTCTGTATTCCTTCATGACAATGCCCATTAGGGGACCAAGAGCTGCCGGACCTTTTTCCTTGATAAAGTCTCCTCTTTCCCTGACGGTTTTCTTAATGAAGTTTTCGACTTCTTCGGGGTCAAAAGCACTGAGTCCGAGATTTGAGATCGCTTCCGGCGCGTTCAGTTCAGGCTCTTTTGCAAGAGCGGCCAAAAGGTCCTGGATTGCTTCTTTTGCGATTTCCTGATTTGAAATAGCTGCAAAAAGCCCTTTGAAATGCTCATCCGTAAGGTTTTCGGTCTCTACCCCGTTTCTCCGTATTTCAGGAACGATCCCTACAAGAGTTCTGGCAATGAGGGTTGAGTTTACATTTTCATCTTTTTTGTAAATCTCTATCAGTTCCTCAAAGAGAGGGAGATGCCTTGAATAAGCTATTTTTTCAGCAAGCTCTATATTCAGGCCATTTTCGGAGACAAAACGTTTCGCTCGTTCAGTAAGGAGTTCGGGAACCTCAATTGAATCGAAGTATTCCTGCGATATTTCGATTTGAGGCACATCGGTTTCAGGGTACATCCTTGCAGCACCAGGAAGGGGACGCATATAGGCAGTGTTTCCATCGGGAAGAGCTTTTCGGGTCTCTTCAGGAATTCCTTCAATGGCTTCTTTTGCTCTTTGAATAACCGCTTCAATTGCGAGCCTGGCTTTTTCAGGTTCGTCCGCAACCATTATTACAGCATCCCCTGCAGATGCGCCTATCGCATCCCGGACGGTCTTGACTTCTTTTTCGGTGATCCCATAGTTGGGAAGTTCGTCGGTGTGGAAAATCCCTCCAACGCCTGCAGTTTTTGCCCTGTCTGAAAATTCGGTCCCAAGTCTTCTTCCTGGCTGCACTTCTTTGCCTACCATCCCATCGAACTTCCTGAGAAGGGCCGCAAGAACTGCACCTTTTTTCACACCTTTTTGCAGGACCTTGGATTTCGTGTCTACAAAAAGCCCTGTTATGTCGTAGATTTCCTCGCAGACGAAAGCTTTTCTCTCCATAAGCTCCTGTCTGATAAAAAGAAGATTTAACTGCCTTTCAACTTCCCTGCGGACAATATCTTCTATAAGGTCAAGCGCCTGAACACCTTTTATTTCGACTCTTGCGCCTTCGGCAATTGAGATATTTACATCCTGCCTGATCGTGCCAAGTCCTCTCTTTACTTTCCCTGTAGACCTGAGGAACATTCCTATCTGCTCGGCGACTTCCCTTGCTTGGCGAGGAGACTTGATATCCGGTGCTGTTGCGATCTCCACAAGCGGGATTCCCAGCCTGTCCAGGGAATAAATGATCGAGTCTCCGATTTCCTCTACTTTCTGGGCAGCTTCTTCTTCCACGCAAAGGCTGTCAATTCCGCAATGCCCCTGGGAGGTTTCAATAAATCCATCACTTGCAAGAAAAGCAGTCCTCTGGAACCCGCTTGTGTTAGACCCGTCTACCACGATCTTTCTCATAACATGCATCTGGTCGACAGGCTTCATGTTGAAGAGTTTTGCAATCCCGAGAGAAATGTCCAGGGCTTCCTTATTGAGTTCTCTTGGAGGCTCTTCATCATTTTCTATAAGGCAGGTCGTGTCATAAGCCTTATAGATATACTTCCTCCGGATCTTGGTCTGCTCCACCGCAGCCCTGTCTTTTTCTCCCATCTCACTTTCCGTAGCCCTGAGATACCTGAAAAACTCGAAGTCTGAGTCCTTGACATCCCTTATAAGGGTCGGACACCTGCAGAACAGCTTCTCCTTCGAATCCAGCTGCTGGTGAATTTCAAGTCCGGCTTTCAGCCCAAGTTCACTATAATCATATTTTTCCATATTTTCACCCGAATCTAAGCAGGAAGCGCCTTAATTCTCTTTAATTTAAATTGAATTCCCTTAAACTTTCCTTGTAAACTTTCCTTAAATTTTCTATAAACTTTCCTTGAATTTTCTGTAAACTTTCCTTGAATTTTCTGTAAACTTTCCTTGAATTCCCTTAAACTTTCCTTGAATTTCCTGTAAACTTTCCTTGAATTCCCTTAAACTTTCCTTGAATTTTCTGTAACCTTTTCTTAATTTTATTTAATTTTTATTATTCTCTTCAGCCCTTTTTAATTCTCTTTTAAGTCTTATCTTTTAAATCCAGCTCTTTTTGTTCTCCTTTCGGTTTTAAGCCCTTCGGCTAATTACTTCCTCTCTTCTTTTATAACCTTTTTGCGCCCGATTCCTTTCTTAGCTTTTTTAGGTGCTGCACTGGCAATTTCAATTGTTATTGATCAATTGTTGAGTAATTGAATAATTATTGAGTAGAAAATTAAATGTAAAAGGCATTATAAAATGTATAAAGGTATCTCTGTATATAAGAGTGAATCTAAAAGTGAAGCAATTGAATTGACTCGCGAAGTAATAAAATCAGTAAATAAGTAAAGAAGTGCTGGCTGCTCCCAGGTAGATTAATTCTTCTCGAAAATTATTTTTAGCATTGAAATTCTTTTTAGTGTTGAAATTATTTTTAGTGTTGATCTGTGCAGAAGAAATCTCGTATCCTCTTTAAATTCAATCGAGAATTTTCCAATTTGAAAAATGTGCAACAATTTTATCATATCGTCATAAAATTGAATTCATCGCTTGAAGTTGTTTTTAAATTGAGTTAAATTTTTAAATTTTCAGCAAACACCTGAAATTTACTTCTATTTATAAAACTTCTATCTGTAAAATTTGCAGAAGATACCATTTTTTCCGTGGTTGAAACTCCACTAAATTTGAAGAGAATTCCATTAAAAAGAAAAACAGTAAAGAAAAAAATTTACTGAACCTTACATAAATCGTTCAAATCTTTCCTTTTTCGCTTTACAGATAGGACAGACTCCAGGCGGTTCGTCCATGGCACAGAGATATCCGCAAACCTTACATCTCCACACCGGTTTTGAAAGTTTCCCTGTAAATTCCATAGTTTCCATCATCTCGGATCTTTTCTTTTCTTCAGCCCTTTCGGCGTCCCTCTGTTCTTTCGGAGGGCGCCTTTCAGGAATCGATTCTACGCTTCTTTCTCCCCGGCTAACCTCGTCTGAAACGTAAAGCGCACAGTAACAGGCTCCAAAGTCATTCAGGTCAGGGTCTCTATAGTAGCAGGGACAGACAATATCCAGGTCCTCTTCCAGGTTATTAGCAGAAAGTCGGCATGGGCAGGACCAGTATCCGTACCGCCGTTCATTCTCGAGCAGGCCCCGTACTAGATCCTTTGTGAACTCAACGTCAGGGTTAAGGTGATATCCCGATTTTTCAACCTGATTGTTCAAACGCTTATAGACTTTGTCCACCAGTTCTTCGGTTATATCTTCTTCAGCGGCTTCTTCTTTCAGCCCAATTCCCCCTTAAACAAAAATTTCTGAGAATAAGTTTTATCGAAAACTTTTTCAAAAAAAGTTTTTATCAAAAACGAATTATTTCCTACAAAATCTTCAGTCTGATTTATCCCTTAAATCCAAGGGCTTCACGGATTTCTTTTTCTCTAAAACCCACGATCGCTTTTTCCCCATTTATAACAGTTGTCGGGAAAGAGGTTGAAGGGTTGAAGTGTCTTACTTCCTCAACAGCCTGGTTTTCTTCTTCTCCTTCAAGCTTATCCACGTATATAAAATCGAAATCTACACCAAGATCAGTAAGCAGTTTCTTTGTCCTTTTACACCATACGCAGGTGCTAAGGCCATACATTACAATCTTACCCTTGTCAATTCCGGAAATGTGATCTCCTTTTTCTTTATCCAGAGTAGATACATCCATTCTGTTAAACCCCCGGCTACGATGAAGTTATGGCAGTATGCCTATGAGTTACTTTACCTTGAAAGCGCGTTTTTATCTGAGCCTGCAGACAAATTGAAGCTCTGCCAGGCTGCAAGTGTTATAAATTGCTTATAAGAAAATATAAACTAAAGTATATAAGTTTAGACATGCCAATAGAAAAGACCAGTAAAATAAGAATTTTCAGCCGGATCGAATTTTCACCTTGAAACCCAAAAAAGGTGTGAAGGAATTGTTATCTGCCCGGCCTTTCAAATTTGAACACCAGTTTTTTGAACACCAGTTTTCGTCTACATCTTCAAGCATACAGGATAAGGAATACGAATATTCTTATTTTATCAAGCCCATCCGGACATACCATTCATAATCATGGGCAAACCGCTCTTTATCAGATTTTACAAGCTGGCAGAAATATTCTGTTGTCTGGCGATGCATTTCATCCTGATCCGGATATTTTATCTCTCCACGAATCGATTTTGCCAGCTTTTTACCAAGCTCTTCGGCGTCTTCCGCAGCCTGCTCGAGTGCAGAAGGATACATCCCGACGGCAACACCAAGGCCACCTACAACGGTAACACCAAGAGTCATGAGCACGCTGTTCATGTATTCTACAACCACATCCGCCTTGCCTCCTCCTGCTGTGGACACTGAGCACCCGAATTTTCCGGTCAGCATCTGGCAATGGATAGCATCCGAAAGTCGGTCAAAAAAAGCTTTCATAGGGGCCGGAACCGAGTTAATATAATTCGGAGCTCCAAAAACAATTCCATCGGTGTTCAGAATTCTGTCAAGAAGCTCCTCAAAGTCATCGATCTGAGGAC
This sequence comes from Methanosarcina sp. Kolksee, assembly GCF_000969945.1. Classification (NCBI taxonomy): domain Archaea; kingdom Methanobacteriati; phylum Methanobacteriota; class Methanomicrobia; order Methanosarcinales; family Methanosarcinaceae; genus Methanosarcina; species Methanosarcina sp. Kolksee. The sequence goes on along the minus strand of NZ_CP009524.1, from coordinate 3,052,915 downwards.
ACTCTCCTGTCGCATAACAGGCTCCGCATCCTGTGCAGTATTCTATACGCAGTTTGTAGAGGTCTATCAGTTCGACGTCGGCACCTTCTGACTCCGCGCCTTTGAGCACGGATTTTACCAGTTGAAGAGTCTTGCTTTCATTTCCTTTCGGGCTTGCGTTAATTCCAAGAATTTTCACGATTACCACCTAGATTAAATGGGTTACGCAATGATTACATGAATTACACAGGATTAACGTATTATTTTTTGCCTTTTTCTGGAATACTGGCGTCAGCTGCAGGGTTCCTTTTTCCTCTCACGAGAGAGGCGAATATTCCAATAATGCAGAAAGCCGTAAACAGCGTGAAAGCATAATGCAGGCTTAAAATGAACTGGGGATAATATTCAGGCGTAATCTCTACGGGACCGATAACAATTGCAAAGATCATCATTGCAATACCCATCGACAGCATCTGGCCAAGGAGCCGCATAGTCCCATTTATTCCCGATGCGACGCCGTAGAACCTTTTATCGACAGAACTCATGATTGCATTCGTGTTTGGAGACGAGAAAAGCCCAAAACCTATACCAAGAATAATCAGGGTAATAACGAGTCGCCAGAGAGGAGTTGATTCTGTAAGGAAAATTAGAAGGAAGAGCCCAAGCGCAGTAAATGTCATCCCTGCAGACGCAACAATCCGAGGTTCAATCCTGTCAGAGAGCCGACCGGCAATTGACGAAACCATAGCCATGATGACCGGCTGCGCTACCAGGATAAGTCCGGCATGTTCTGGAGTGAAGCCTTTCGTGTACTGGAGATCGAGGCTTAAAAGAAAGGTCACTGCGTAAGTAGCGCTATAATTGATTAGTGCGGATAAGTTCGAAAAGGCAAAAATTCTATTTTTTGTCAGTAGGCCAATATCAAGAACAGGAAAAGGTGTTCTAATTTCATATAGAGCAAAAATAATTACTCCGAGCGTTCCCATAGCTAAGAGGGCAGCCCCTTTAAAGTCCGGGAGAACTGAAAAACCGTACATTACTGAAACTACCGCTATACCATATATGACTGACCCTATCAGGTCGAACTTTTCCCCTCTGCACTCAGCCCATTCACCTTTAATCTTCCATAAGATAAGGAGAATTGCCGTAATACCTATTGGAACATTTACGAAGAAGATGCTCCTCCAGCCAAGATACTGCGTCATTGCGCCTCCAAGTAAGGGGCCAACGGAAAGCCCAATGTAAACTGCAGTAATGTAAGTGCCAAGAGCTTTTCCACGCTCACCGGGCGGGAAGACTGAGGTAACGATAGCAACACCTGTCCCAAAGATCATTGCACTTCCAATGCCCTGGACGACCCGCACTCCAATCAGCATTTCCGCTGAGGAAGCCATAGTCATAATTAAAGACGAAATACTGAAGATCGTAATACCGTAGAGGAAAATCTTTTTCCTCCCATAAATGTCTGCGATTTTTCCGAAAGGGACAAGAAACAATGCTGATGAAAGGAGGTAAGCAGTCGCAACCCAGGAAAGGGCAATAGCATCCATGTGAAATTCGGCCCCAATCGCAGGCAGGGCAATATTTACTGCCGAACCGTCAAAAGGGGTAATAAATCCCGCCAGTATAGCAATAAGAAGCACGACCTGTTTCCCTGTGCCGACAACAGGAGTATCAGGTGTACGGCAGATTTCCGGATCTTTGGCAGGTGATCCGGCGTTATTTGTATCTTTTTTCATGTGTATCACTTATCAGAAGGGTCGTTATCTAAGGCTTGTGTCAGAAAAATCGCAATCGATTTATGCTCAGGATAGATTATTTCAGAGACGATACTCTTCTTCATTAATACTTTTCCTCGTTATGGCTGACTAATCGGTCATTTAGTACAATTTGTTGTATTAAACATTACGCTGAAGCAAAGTCTTGAAGCAACCGTTGACCCGCAACCGTTGCGCCGGTTTATCACAAACCGTTGCGCCGGTTTATCACAAACCGTTGCGCCGGTTTATCACGCCGATAGGGTTTGGGGATAAGGTTATCAGACTCAAACGGTTCTAGGGATTTTCGATCAAACCTTTTGAAAAAAATGGGTTGCAATAAATTTGAAAACACAAATTAAACTATTAGAATAGAGTAATAATTAAATTAAGACTACTTAGAATTAAGATTATCCGAAAATTTTCTTTCAGTACTGTTAAAACCGCATAAGGTTTAAAAGAAATTAATGGTTTAGGCGAGGTAAGATCTTAAGGTTAAGTTTATATTTTAAGGCTAAATTTACAACAAGCCGAGATAATGCAAAACCAGAAAGCCAAATTTAAAAGATGACTGCGACTCAGTTAAATATATAAAAATTGACAGGTTAAGCCGAAACCTATGCTTGTACGAAAATCGTTGGTGGATTAACCTATAATTTACCTATGGATTAAACTTAAATTATGCTAAATTATGCCAATATGAAGATCATAGAGGTTATAGACTCACAATGAATGAAATTATTACCTGGATACTAATCATACTCTGCCTGATGCAGTCCGCTATTTTTTCAGGAATGACTATTGGACTTTTCAGCCTTGGTAGACTCAGGCTTGAGATAGAGGCCGAAGCAGGCAGCAAAGAAGCTATCAAAATTTTGCAGATCCGGCGGGACTCAAACTTCCTGCTTACGACACTGCTCTGGGGAAATATTGCTGTGAATGTCCTCATTGCACAGCTTACAGGTTCCGTGCTGACAGGAGCTTCAGCTTTTCTCTTCTCTACTTTCGTGATCACCAGTTTCGGAGAGATAGTACCCCAGGCTTATTTTTCCCGAAATGCTCTGTCACTAGGAGCGAAACTAACCCCTGTAGTCCGGTTCTACCAGACGTTGCTTTATCCGGTAGCCAAGCCTACAGCCCTTATTCTTGACTGGTGGCTAGGCAGGGAAAAACTTGAACTCTTTAAGGAACAGTCCATGCGGATTATGCTCGAAAAGCATATTGAGTCGGGAAAGTCTGATATTGGCACTTTTGAGGGAATCGGGGCTCTGAACTTTCTCTCCATAGACGATGTCAGCATTTCCGATGAGGGCTCGCTAATAGACCAGAGAAGCATAATCTCGCTACCGGTTGAAAATAACCGTCCGGTATTTCCTCCTTTCAAAAGAGAACCAGCCGATCCATTTCTGCAAAAGATAGAAGCCTCCGGGAAAAAATGGGTAATCATTACCAACCCTCAGGACGAGCCTGTCATGGTTCTTGATGCGGATGGCTTCCTGAGGGATGCAGTCTACAAGAAAGGCCCATTTATTCCGCTTTCTTACTGCCACTTCCCGGTTGTGGTGAGATCTCCCAAGACCAGGCTTGAGAAAGTAATCAGGCAGTTTAAGGTGTATCCGCAATACCCTGAAGACGATGTGATCGATCAGGATCTTATCCTCTACTGGGACCAGGAGAAAAGAATTATTACGGGTTCGGATATTCTGGGCCGGCTGCTGCGGGGAATTGTAGTAGAATGTGATCTGAAATCAGGATGTGAACTGCCTGTTCCACCTTCTCAGCCAGGAGTTGCTAGAATAAGAAGTTTGAGAAGAGGAAAGAAGAAAGAAAGCGAAGAGCAGAAAAAAGAATGAAAATAAGCCGAAAAAGAGAGAGTAATTAGAGAATATGCGGAAAAAATTCCGAAAATAGACAAAAAAGCTGTAAGAACGCTCTTCTGTAAAAATACATAAAAAGCAATATATACGAGCGGTTCCTTTCCTAAATGAATTCTGGCACAGAATAATTAAAAATAATAAAATTATATCTGTTTGTCAGTCAGGTTTCAGCTATTTAGAGTATTTTTCAAACAATTGGCAGAAAAAAGGATTCAAATGACAATCAAATGTAAAAAATGCAATCATGAAGCCATCATTTTTCAGAAATATTCCGGGATGCACCTTTGCAAGAAACATTTTGTAGAAGACGTTGAAAGGAAAATCAAACTGACAATACGAAAAGAGTATAGTGTCCGTAAAAATGACGTAATAGCTGTTGCTCTAAGCGGGGGTAAGGACAGCTCGGTTGCCCTCTATATAATGCACAAAATTCTGGGTAACAGGCCGGACATTGAAATCGTTGCAATTTCAATAGACGAGGGAATACAAGGATACCGCCCCCATTCCCTCGAAGTTGCAAAAAGCCTCACGAAGATGCTCGGGGTGAGGCATATCATAAAGTCCTTCACAGAAGTACACGGAGTAACTATGGACGAGCTGGCTGCAATGGACCGAGAAAAAGGTGCATGCAGCTACTGCGGCGTCCTCAGGAAGAATATTCTTAATAGAACAGCGCTTGAAATTGGGGCAACAAAACTCGTCACAGGGCATAACCTGGATGATGAAGCCCAGACGATTCTTCTCAACCATTTAAGGGGAGATGTGGAGCGCATGGCCAGGCTTGCCCCGCCTGCAGCTATCGAAGGCCTGGTCTTGAGGGCAAAACCCCTGAGGAATATCCCTGAGAAAGAAGTGGCACTTTATGCTCTTGTGAATTCCCTCCCTGTGGACTTCAGCGAATGTCCATATGCAGGAGAAGCCCTTCGAGGAGAAATAAGGGAGCTTCTGAACAACTTTGAGGCAAAGCACCCTGGAACAAAATATTCCCTGTTAAGAGGCTTTGACAAGCTTGTAGGAGCACTTATTAAGGAAATGCCGCCCGCAAAAATTGGAAAATGCAGGATTTGTGGGGAGACCTGTACTGAAGATGTATGCCAGGCCTGTAAATTGCTCGGCCGAGCTTAAAAATAGAAAACAAAAGCAGAAAAATAAGGCTCTTCGTTGTTTTGTGTGGTTATCCTCGCAATGTCTTCATAAAAGCCAATGCGGTTTCGAATTGAAAATAATCTTATCCATAGGGTGAAGATTCAGAAATTATCTTTCAAAAAGACCTTTCAGAAATATCTTCAAGAAACAAACCTCTAAAAAGACCTTTCAGAAATATCTTCAAGAAATTAACCTCTAGAAAAGACCTTTCAGAAATATCTTCAAGAAATTAACCTTTAAAAAGACCTTTCAAAAACTCATTTTCAGAAGCTATCCGGGTCGGAGAGCAGATCTGAAGGTTCATAGAGCTTTCTTCCTTTTCTGGTAAGGTAGAGGCGTGTCCACAGGACAGCCGTGAGAGGCTGCAGAATAGCAATTGGAACCAGAGATGTAATTGCTGTAAACAGGATGTTTCCCGTGTCTATAAATTCGTTGACATATCCATTAATTAGAGCTAGTCCGATAGTGATTATCCAGATAAGGAAAACGTCCAGCTTATTACTCTTGAAGAAACGAAAACCTTCACCCAAAGCCTCAAGGGGTCCAAGCTCATCAATCACGAGGGCATAGCTGCTGAGGGAAAGTACGAGATTGAGAAATATAATATAAGCTATCCAGAGAATGAATCCTATGCCTAGCGCCACCATGCCGTTTACCGAGGCTTCCGGATTTTGAATAAACGTATTCAGGTCCCCTATTGCAAAGGCACCGGGCACTATAAATATGATTCCTACAAGCAGAAGCAGGTTAACCAACAGAACTGCAAAGAAAAGTCTGAAGGTGTTTTTTGAACTCGAAGCCAGCATATCAAAGATCCCGGTATCACCTGTTTCAGAGGCCTTTTTTGCCATCCCTATTGCTCCTGCTGTGAAGAAGGACTGCACGAGCAACGCAAACAAGAAAAACACGAAAATCAAAAACAAGGACAAACCGAGGTTCTCAGAAAAACCATTCCATAATATTGAAAAAATTTCCTTGTTGGAAAGGGTTGCAGGATCGATAATACTTCCTGTATTTGAGGTAAAGAGCAAAATGCCCATCAAGCCAAAGAAAAGAACATAAATAACCATATTAATCAGAAAATTAAGGATGAATGGAATACAGATGTTTAAATTTCTAAACCAGCTGTAAAATCCTCTGTTAAGTATTGTCCCAAAATCTTCATACATGTGCTGTAACCTTCCACTTATAAGGGCAGTGCTCCTGCATTTCTCTTGCAAACATACCCTAAGAGATTGCAAAAGTATAGCTGGTATGCAGGCTCACATATACCATTTTTGAATACATATGCAGAAGATAAATATATAATCTCTTATTTTCGGTACAAAGGTGATAGCAGTTGAAGGCCAGAGGAAGGCCATGTGAAAGCCATGTGAAAGCCATGTGAAAGTCAGTTGAATACTATAGTTTATCTGTCTGTTCTCCTGAATGCACATGATATTCTTCGAATAACACGCATACCAATGAAAGTGCTTGCAGATGGCAACATTTTCATGCTAAATATCCTGAATACCCTAAATCTCCTAAATCATCAAATTGGAATCCTACGTGAGTCAACCTCTATTTTTTTAAACTTCCTTTTAGTTAATTTTTTTTCTTTGTCAGGATAATAATTTTTAAGTAATTTATAATATGTTCCAGTTTCCAATTAAAAATCTTATTTTGCGATTTTTTGAGACATATAAATTTATTAAACTCAAATGTGTACGTTATAATATACCTTATATATCAAAAATAATAAAATGATCTTAAATTGGAGATGTAGGAAATGAAAAATCGTTTTATTGCATTATTATTATCACTTTTTATATTTATAACAGGATCTGGAATAGGTGCTGCAGCTAACATAACAGTACACAACGGAGAATCAATACAGGCAGCTGTGGATAATGCAACGCACGGAGATACTATACTTGTAGAACCTGGTATTTATTATGAGAATGTTACTCTCAGTACATACGACATGGTTATTATGTCCCAGTCAGGTAATCCTGAAGACACGACAATTCAAGGAGATGGTTTTTACCTAACAGGTGATGCACAGGAGATAACTATTAAAGGTTTTACCCTAAAAGGTACTGATACTTCTTATGGAATAAATCTCGCTCAGTTCTCTAACTGCGTAATTGAAAAAAATAAAATCCTGAATTATCATACAGGCATTGACACAAATCTGTACTCTACTTTTACTATAAATGATAATGAAATTTCAAATTGTGAGTCCGGAGTTTTTGTTGGGGAATGTTATTACGGTGCCACTGTCAAAAACAACAGGATTTCAAAATGTGGAACAGGAGTCATTGTTGGGGATTCAGGGAATTCACAAATTGAAAATAACACAATTACAGAAAATGATCAGGGTATATCCCTGCTGTACGAAGGTCGCGCTGATATTGCCGGCAATACTATAAGTTTTAACAATAAATGTGGGATTTATGATAAAGCAGATGCTAGTAGCAAAATCTATAACAATTATTTCAATAACACAGTAAATGTAATTTTTGATAACGATTATGGTTACCCTAACGTCTGGAATACTACCAGATCAACAGGGAAAAACATTATAGGTGGCCCCTATATTGCAGGAAACTATTGGGCCAAACCTAATGGGACAGGCTTTTCTCAAACGCATTATGACGAAAACGGAGACGGTATAGCAGAAGAGACAGTCAAACTTAGCGATAGTGAGATAGACTATGCAGCTCTTACAAGGGCGAATTCGTCAACGCCTGAGCTACCTCCTGCATCAAATAACTCAACAACCAATCCTTCCGAAAACGTAACAGAGCCTCCAGAGGAAATTGTAGATAATAATAGCAGCAGTTCTGATGGCGTTTCAGACAACAGTTCAGATAACAGTTCAGATGGCAGTTCAGATGATAATTCAGATGACAGTTCAGATGGCAGTAGTGGAAGCAGCCACAGCAGTGGAAGTAGCGGTGGCGGCGGTGGCTCCCCTGAACCTCAAACTAACGTTGAAGTCAAGGAACTTTCACAGGCACAGGTTTTAAACGGAAAGCCTGTAATGTTTGATTTCGAAAAGAACGCAACCTGTGTTGTATATGTCAGCTTTGATGCAAAGAAGAATGCAGGTAAGATTACAGCTATTGCCGAACAGCTCAAAGGAAAATCCACTCTGGTTTCAGAACTGGACTCGGGTGAGGTATATAAGTACTTCAACCTCTGGATCGGAAACTCAGGATTTGCGACCTCAAAGAACATTGAAAACCCCGAAGTATGTTTCAAGGTTGAAAAGTCCTGGCTGCAGGATAAGAAGACCGACCAGAATTCAATCATGCTCAATAGCTACAGTGACAAGAAATGGTCACAACTGCCAGTAACCCTGCTAAAAGAAGACGACCAATACCTGTATTTCACGGCACAACCCCAGGTGTTCTCATTCTTTGCAATAACCGGTAAGGCAACAACAGAGGAAGCCGTAAATATAACACAGGCTGAACCCAATACTGAAAACCTCAGTAATAATACTGGAAACAATACCGGAAATGAAACAACAGGCGCTGAGCAAACTTCTGAACAAGAAGAAAGTAAAGGTATTCCGGGCTTCGAAATGATTTACGGGATAATCGGGCTTACCGGAGTATACCTGCTTAGAAGAAAGTTATAATCTGGAGAGTTTCAAAGTTGCTCTTGATAGGATTGAGTCTCGGCAGGATTGAGGCTCGGCAGGATTAAATCGTGACAGGGTCGAGGATGAAACTGTAGTAGTACTTAAGAGGTGAAGAAATAATTTTAAATTAACATTCACCTCTTATTATTGCTTTTTGAAAGCATAGAAGTAGATATCCTTAAGATTACCATTTTTAAAGCTGTAAAAGAGCCAGAAACTGAGAGAAAAACGTTATTAAGCAAAATGCAGGTGAGGATATGCAAAAGCTGGAAAATTACGAGTGCTCCCACGTTTCTGAAAAACCCTCTGCCGGCAGCGAAACCGAAGAAGTCCTGGTCATAGGCCACTGCCTGCTCAACCCCCTTGCAAGAGTAAAAGGAGTGAAACCAGTCCAGCCTATCGATACGCGGGGCGCAAACGTTATCCAGCTCCCCTGCCCGGAAGCTATGTTTTTCGGAATGAAGCGACGGGAAATTACTAAAGACCAGCTTGACCATCCTGCCTACAGGCGGTTTTGCAGAGAAATCTTTACCCATTTTGCAGACCTGCTCGAAGACCTTGCAGTCGGCGGCATAAAAATAAAAATCCTCGGCGTCCTGAAAAGCCCTTCATGCGGCGTGGAAATTACCAGTGTTGGCGGAGAACCAGGCAAAGTCAAGGAATTTCACCACAAGCATGCACCGGGGCCCGGAGTGTTTATGGAAGAAATTATAAAAGAGCTTGAGAAGAGGAATGTAAAGTTTGAGATAGAGGATTCGGGAAAGTAAAGAAAGGTAGAGGATGCCAGAACGTAAAGAAAGGTTGAGGATGCCAGAATGTAAAGAAATCAGGTAAAAATCATTGGTTCCTGATTAACTGTTCATGATTAACTATTTGATTTATTTAAGGGTTAAAAGAAGGAATCTTCATGTTTCTTTCTGTGGATGGGTTTTTACAGGTGTCCACAATGGATTTTATTCATTTGTTTCCCCTATATTTTGTATTTTTTTGCGGGAAAGGCCGCTCTCCTGCGTCGAGCGGGACAAGAACGGTTCAGGATAGAAAATATGGCTATACTGGTCAGAGTTTGAGATTTTGAACTGATAGTCTTTTTTTCAAAAATATTGACTAACAAAAAGAACAATGTTTAAAAGTTCTGCACAAAAAAGATTCATTTTCTACTTAATTCTACCAGAACCTTCTACCAGAAACGCCGGAGAAAATCAGTTCTTATAGCCCCAGGCTCTCACCGGTCGTTGCAAGCGACCGGCCTTTTCCTAAATAAGAATATAGACAAAAAAGTGAAAAACTGAAAGTGTCATTTTTGAGACTTATCTGACTTTATTTTCCATATGACAGAGGATTGGATTCCTTTTTTGATTAGAATTTCTGCCTTTTCCTTTTGAAAAAAAGGTTAATTGCTTCGTTGAAATCAACTCCACATCCTGCCACGCTGGGTTTCAACATAATAACTTTATTTAGTTTTTTAGATAAAGTTACCTCATTATCAGACTCATCAGCTATTTTCTTTAAAAATTTAAAGATCTCCTCAAGTTTTTCGTCTTCGTTATTCTTCTTCAGAATGTTAAGAATTTCTTCCAACAATTCCTCTTGTTTACTCAAGTTGTTGACTGTTCCGAGCAAATCACTCACACGATATTTCTTTTTTGATCCTTCAGGTACAAATAAATCAATGCCCATTTCTTCCAGATTAACTAAGTGTTCGTAACTTACAGCTATCTCGGGTTCATCAGGAAGGGGAATTTTTTCGATAGCTTTTAACTTTTCAAAACTCCGGTTAATTTCCCGCAAATTGAATAGTATGCTTGAAAAATAGTCTCGTTTCTGACCTCCATTTACGTTAATATAGATTCTCTTTGCTTCATTATCAGATCTGATCACAGCACAGGAATTAAATTGTTTGTTTTTGAGAACTACACCTGTTCTCCACTGCAAATCATCTTCTATATCCCTGTGCATCTTCACTATAAAGCGAGGCATAATTGAGCGTGGAAGGAAATCATATTCAATAAAAAACTTCAGGGATTCATTCGAATCAAAGTCAAAATTTGGCTCAGGAACTGCCAACAGGTCAGGAAGGAGCACAGTTTCTTCGTCAATTGAATAGCATAATTCGAATTTTTTCATCAAATTGATGATGTAACCATAACGTTCAGGAGGATAATAGTAGTCGCCTTCTTTCTTCTGCTCTAAAATTTCATCTAGCATACTTAATCGAAGAACTCCCTTCTTCTTAGCTAGAATCTCCGAATTTATGATCTTATAAACGCCTTCAGTAATCCACTTCGGCTCAAGCACATGTGTATCGAGCAGTGAGATGTCTTTAAAATGTACAATTACTCCAAGATTATTAAGAAAATCAACAAGCGTGTTTTGAGATGACTTATCGCTCACATTTTCTTCCAGACATATATTTCGATATTCTTCATAAGTAATAAAATTGCAACTCATTTTTTCTAATTTTGTCTTCACCTCGAACCAGCTTTTAGCCCATTCTATCTGCATATGTTCAACTTTCAAAAGTTCTTTTTTTAATTTACGGGAAAATCCTTCAATTCCTCTATCTTCTTTACAAGAAATTCTGAAGAAACCTTTTATTGAGGGGTATTTCTCCTGCAAAAACTTCCTATTCAACTCAAAAGAGGGATTTTCATCAATCTTGTTCAAGGCGACCAGTACTGGAGAATCTCCTCCAAAACTCCTTATGTGCTTGAGCCAATACTCGGCTTTTTCATCCCTTCTAGAATCCAGAACAAGAATATAAAGGCTTCTTTTGGAAAGGAAAAATTGATGAGTAGCATGCATTATTTCCTGTCCACCAAAATCCCAAAAATTAACTTTTATTTCCTTATTTTTGTCTTTAAATCCCCATTTTTTGATATTAATTCCTTGAGTCTGATGCTCATTTCCATCAAAACCTTCGCCTAAGAGCCTCTTTAACAGTGAGGTTTTTCCTGCCTCTCCATCTCCTACAAGCAAAACTTTAACTTCATTTAACGGTTTCTTTTCACCTTCCAATGACTTGAAATAATTGATAACTGCTTCACGACCCTGTTTTACAATCTCTATTGGAGGATTTTCAAGAGGATTTCCTTCTAAGAATATTCCTTTTTCTGCCGAATTACTTTCCCACTCAATATCTATACCTAATTCTAAAATTTCTGGCGGCAGCGAAGTCAATTGATTATCAGAGAGGATAAGTGTAGTAAGATTTTTCAGTTCTGTGATTTCCGGAGGCAACGAAGTCAATTTATTACGAGATATGTCAAGTCTAGTAAGATTTTTCAGTTCTGTGATTTCCGGAGGCAACGAAGTCAATTCATTACGAGATATATCAAGTTTAATAAGATTTTTCAGTTCTGTGATTTCCGGAGGCAACGAAGTCAATTGATTCCAAAACATGTAAAGTGTAGTAAGATTTTTCAACTTTGTGATTCCCGGCGGCAGCGAAGTCAATTGATTCCAAGCCATGTTAAGTGTGATAAGATTTTTCAACTCTGCGATTCCAAGAGGTAGCGAAATCAATTGATTCCAAGATATATCTAGTGTATTAAGATTTTTCAACTCTGCGATTCCCAGTGGCAGTGAAGTTAATTGATTTGAAGATATGTTAAGTATAGTAAGATTTTTCAGTTCTGTGATTTCCGACGGCAGTGAAGTTAATTCATTACTAGATATGTTAAGTGTCGTAAGATTTTTCAACTCTGCAATTTCCGACGGCAGTGAAGTTAATCGATTCGAAGATATGTTAAGTGTAATAAGATTTTTGAGTTCTGTGATTTCCGGAGGCAACGAAGTCAAATGATTACTAAATATGTTAAGTGTAATAAGATTTTTGAGTTCTGCGATTTCCGGAGGCATAGAAGTCAATTGATTTCCTGATATGTCAAGTGTAGTAAGATTTTTGAGTTCTGCGATTTCCGGAGGCAGCAAAATCAGTCTTTTGGATGAAAGGTCTAGTGTAGTCGCGTTACTTTCTTTAGCTTTTAAAATCAGATCTTTGATTTCATTCAGTTCCATCTGAAGTCCCTGCCTAAAGAAAAACAATCAAAAGTTCAATAATTCTTTGAAACCGCAATTCCTGATAATATATGCATAAAATGAAAACTGATTCAAAAAATAGAAGTAATTGTCATCTAAATAACTTTCGATTTTAATCGATAGTGTAGAATAGCCGAAAAATGTGGGGTAAAAAACAGAAAGCGATGTTTTGTGAATTTAACGTTCCAAAAATTATTCCGAACGTGTAATCGAATTTGTTATGATTTTTCTTTTTTGCCCGAAAGCTCTATAATACGTTGCATCTCATCAGCAGTATTTATATTCGCAAGAGTCCTCAATTCAGGATCAATTTCCCGAATTTCCGAAACCTCAACAAAAACAACATCCTTCATTTCAAAAACCGGCGTAAGTACCGAACACCTTCCGTTCTCAAAGGCTTTTTCAATTTCAGGAATCATTTTCTTCGAATAGACTGCATGTAGAGGCTCAAATTTTTCATCTTCCCTCTTTGGAAGGGCAGCGTCATGACCATTTGCTTTCTCAAAAAGCAGATCTACAACATTAGAATTTACAAAAGGCATATCCCCCGCGCAGACAAAAGAATATTCTCCTCTGGATTCAAGCAGCCCCGCCCGGATGCCTTCAAGAGGACCGGCATCCTCTAAAGTATCAAAACAGAAACGGATTTCACGGGCAGGGAATTTTTCAAACACAGGTCTGAACTTTTCTTCCTGCTTTTTGTCCCGGAACGAGAGAATAACTTCGTCCACAACCCGAAAAAGGCTTTCCAGCAGGCGCTCAATAATTGTTTTTCCTTCGAATTCGAGCAGGGCTTTTTCAACCGTGCCCATCCGCCTGCCCCTGCCGCCTGCCAGCACAATGGCACTTCTTAATTTCGTTTGTTCTTTTTCGGGCTCGGCTTCTTTAATTTCAGCTCTTATTACTTCTGTTTTTCCGGTTTTTGTTTCTTTAAAGTCTGTTTTTCCGCCCATTGGATCATTTCCGGGTTTCTCTATAATTTCTATTTTCCTTTCTGCTTAGATCTATTTTTTCCTTTAATTTTTAGGATGTTCTCTGTCGTGGACCCAAAATTCTTCTTTTTCCGTAAATTCCTTCTTCCAGATAGGAGCTTCAATTTTCAGGCGTTCAATAGCTTCGCTGAGGGCGGAAAAAAGCTCTCCCCTGTGGGCGGCTGCGACAACAATGTATACTATGTCTTCTCCGGCTTTGATAACGCCTACTTTATGGTGGATAAGGACTTCAAGAATTCCTTCTTTTTGTTTGAGTTCTTCCCGGATCTGGTCAAGGATTTTTGAAGCTTCCGGTTCGTATTTCTCGAATTCGAGCATGGAGGTCCTTTCGTTTCCGGCCAGCTCGCGGACAATGCCGGTAAATGTGCCGATTGCGCCTGCTTTTCGGATGGCAGGATTTTTCCTGGCTTTCTTTATCAGGGCTTCCAGGGTGTACCGGTCAGGCTGCGCAAGGGCTATTCCTACAAGCGAGCCTGTAAGTTCTTCGTGCATATCGATTTCTGCCGGCAGCCTGAAAACGACGTTGGAAACGCCCTGAAGGTCGCCAATTGCAATTTTCGGAAGATTGCTTTCCTTGAACCCTTCTACCACAGCAAAATCAAGCCCCTGGTCGCAAAGCAGGTCAAGCGCGTCCTCAAGGTTCAGGTCTCTGGAAAAACTGACAACCTCAGTGCCTGTTTCTTCTGTGCCTGTTATTCCTATTACCGTGTCAGCCCCGGCATCAAAGTGCCTGCCTGTGTCAGTTTCTGCTGGATTGAGACTCTGCTCACCCATATGTTTTATCGTGCCCACAGTTCCGAACCCGGAAAGATTCCGGACAAGAGCTGAAACTACGGATGTCTTACCCGATTTTTTATACCCGACAACTGAAATGACTTTCATCAAAGAGCGTTATGCACTTTCCGGTATAAGTAAGGGCCGGCATTTTATTCTTATTTTAATTTTTGAAAGTGTTTTGTGAAGATTCAAATATTAAAACTTTGATATTATTTATCAAGAGTTTGACTAACTTGTTTGACTAACTTGTTTGACTAATTTGTTTGACTAACTTGTTTGACTAACTTGTTTGACTAACTTGTTTGACTAACTTAAATTTTGGATTTATAGAGAAATTTTCCGTTAACGGGAAAAGAGGGGGTTGATTATGGAAATAAATAAGGTCAGAATTCACGATATCCCTGAAGAGGAACGCCCAAGAGAGAGGCTTATTCGAAACGGGCCGGAATCGCTTTCGAACGCAGAACTGCTTGGAGTTATCCTGAGGACAGGGTCAAATAAAGAGAATGTTGTCAGTCTGTCCAGCCGAATATTTTCAGAATACAGCATCAAGCAGCTTAGTCTTGCAAATGTTTCAAGGCTTATGAAGGTTCATGGGGTAGGAAAGGCAAAAGCTGCCCAGATAGCTGCGGTTTTCGAACTTGCCCGCCGGCTTGAGACTTTTGTGGATGAGCCAAAAAGAAAAGTTTGCTCGCCAAAGGATGTATATACACTCATGTATCCTAAAATGCGCGAACAAAAAAAAGAAAAATTTATAACACTTTGCCTTGATACAAAAAATCAGATCCTGAAAGAAGAAGTCATATCTATCGGCAGCTTGAATGCGAGTATTGTTCATCCGCGTGAAGTTTTCAAGTCCGCCCTTATGGAATCATCAGCATCGGTAATCATGGTACATAATCATCCTTCAGGGGACCCAAGTCCTAGCCGAGAAGACATAATGGTTACTGAGAAAATGGTAGAAGGAGGAAAACTCCTTGGAATTGACGTGCTTGATCATATTATTATCGGGGAAGGGAGATACATAAGCCTCAAAGATGAAGGCTTTGTAAGATGAAGCGACTTAACGACCTGAACTCTGAATGTAGAAACTCTCAATATAGAAGAGTTTAATGTAGAGAATTCAATAGGGAACTCTCAATGCAAAAACTCTCAAATGAAATAACAAGTTGAGACATAAGAAAAAAGTAGCTGAAAAAAGCATATGAAAAAGCAGATGAAAAAACAGCTGAAAAAGTAGCTGAAAAAGTGGTTGAAAAAAAATAGTTGAATAAAAGTAGTTGAAGACTATGAAAGTTATAGGCATTAACGGAAGCCCACGAAAAGACGGCAATACTGCAATCCTGATTCAAACCGTATTTGAGGAATTGACAAAAGAGGGCATTGAAACCGAACTCATTCAACTCTCTGAAAAAAACATAGGAGGATGCAAAGCTTGTTGGGCTTGCCATAAAAACAAAAATAAGCAATGTGTCATTAAGGATGATTTTTTTAACGAGTGTTTTGCAAAAATGCTTGCTTCAGATGGAATTATTCTAGGGTCCCCGGTATATTCAGCTGGTGTGACTTCTCAAATGAAAGCCTTAATAGACAGAGCGAGTATTGTACTTGCAGGAAATCGAGGGCTTCTCAAGCATAAAGTAGGAGCCTCAGTTGTAGCTGCTCGCAGGGGCGGTGCTATAAGTGCCTTTGATACCCTGAACAATTTTCTACATAGCAAAGAAATGTTTCTTGTAGGGTCGAGTTACTGGAATATGGCTTACGGAAACGCTATTGGAGAAGTAGAACAGGATCAGGAAGGCATTGACAATATGAAAAACCTTGGCCAAAATATGGCGTGGATATTGAAAAAAATCCATAATAGTTGAGCGTAATTGATCGTTTCAAATGGATTAAAATAAGGTTTCAAGGTCTCCTTTAAATTTCTCCTTTAAATTTCCCCTTTAAATTTCCTGGACAAAAATAGCAAGTAAACCTACCGATAGAAAGATAAATATTTATTTTATAACGGTTAGCTCATATCGAGCGCGAGTGATTTATTAAATTAGAACCTGTGGATTTCTATTATCAGGGTCTATAGTCAAATATCAGAATTAAGTTGTTTATACGCAGTTTATCGTCCGGCCAAGTCGGTACTATCGAATTTCACCTTATCGAATTTACTAAGATTACGATATCTATATATATCTTAAGAGACGGGCATTTCGATTAAACAAATTTCCCTCCCAGTTTCTTATTCCCTTAAAAAGGAGGTTTTCTGAATTACAAAACATATAAACGCCTGTGCACTGGACAGCAGGGATATTGAGGAAGTAATCCTGGATGACCCTTATACTGTGCCTTATAGAGGCATTTATGCTATCTGTGACGCAGCAAATGAGTATGCAGAGATAATTGAGCACTCCAATTGTTATAGTGGGGCCTGCTGGTCCCTTTACCATTATGCAAAAGCGCCCCTTGTCCTGAAAGCCCGTTCGACTGGAAATATGATCCGTTATTTCATGAAAACCGGAACCTCAAACCTGGAACTCAAACCTTCCGTCGCGGCTGCAGGTATCGAATCAGTGATCGTGAAAGGGGATGAGGTGGAGATCACCTATGCCGGGTTAGGAGGCGGAGGTGTTGGCGCAACCCGTTGCAGGGCATTTGCAGACGGAATTCTTCGTTATAAAATATCCGAATCAGGAGGCGAAAAATGCGCAAGGGGGACAATTGTAATCCCGCGCAGGGACCGTGTCCTAATAGGCATAGACGACACGGACTCAAAAGACGTAGGAGCCACCTGGACCCTGACCCACAATATTGCAAAGAAACTGGACTGCCATGAAGCTGTTTATCTTTCTCATTCTCTTGTCCAGCTTTTCCCGGTTCCGGAAAAAACCCAGAACTGCATGTCTACAGTGCTCGAATTCGGCTGTGTGAATGAAAAAGCGAAATCAAGGCTGATTGATACCTTCAAAAAAGCGCTTAAGAAATACACAGCTTCATCCCAAACCGGACTGGTTGTCCTTTCGGATTTCTATGCAAAAGGATTATATAAATACAGCAACCGCTGTCGGACTGAAAGGATCCTGAAAGCTGAGGCTTTGCAGTGCGCCAGAGAAAACGGTGTGGAAGTTCTGCTTGACGGCAACGGAGTAATAGGTGCACTTGCCTCTCTCCCCTGGTTCGGAAGACCTGATGAGTCCATAATTCCGGGTACTGAAATCAAGCCTCTTGCCATCGAGAAACTTAAAAACAACGTTTAAGAAACCTAAGAAAACAGGATAAAAAACCAAGGACGCCGAAATAGAAACCTCAAACCGGATTAAAATTGCTTGAACACTAATTTAAATGGAACTTTAAATGGAATTTTATATGGAACTTTATATGGAACTCAAGTCTCAACCCGGATTTTACGAAACTTTAAATTCGGCGTCTTCTGAATTCCGCAGCGTGGGATCAGTTTGAAAGAAAAAAAAGAAGCACCAGAATACACAGGGTTTGAAGCCCTTTACCTTGCAGCCCTTGACAGTAATGTCAGCTTCGTAATCGGTGTCCCCGGGTATCCTGTTACTTCCCTTATGGAACTTTTTTTAAGAAAAACCGCGGAAAAAGAACTTTTAAAAGCCTCGGAAGAAAAAACTCTGGATCTTGAGGAGGCAGCAGCTTTCAAGACAATGCGAGATGCCTCTAAAATACCGGATTATAGTGCCAGATGGCTAACAAATGAGAAGGTTGCCCTTGAAACCGCTCTAGGAGCTTCAGTTTCTGGCAGAAGGGCGCTTGTGCTTGTAAAGCATGTGGGGATGAACCTGCTTTCAGACCCTCTTATAACCTCGGTCACCCACACCATAGGAGCCGGCCTTGTCATAATTGCAGGAGATGATCCAGGTGCAAAGGGTTCTCAGAATGAACAGGATTCTCGCTGGTATGGCCGGATAGCAGAGATAGCAGTATTTGACCCGGCTTCGCCAGATATGGCATACAGGGCATTGAGGCGGGCTTACGAGCTTTCGGAAGAGACCAGGACGCCTGTTCTTCTGAGGGTCACTGCAGGGCTGGAAAAAACTAAAGGAAAAATAAACCGCCTTCAGAAGTCTTCCTCTCCTCATCCTGAATTTGACCGTTCAATCTGGAAAAACCGAATGGTAGAAAAACACAGGCTTTTTCACTCCAGAACCTACCCTCTGCTGGAAGCGGAAGCTGAAAACACCGACCTAAATGAAATAAGGAAAAGGACAGCAAAAAATGCAGGAGACGGATCAGGTTCTGGGCATGGATATCTGGGGATCATTTCCTCAGGTTTCATGTCCTCGGTTGTGGAAGAATTACTGAAAAAGCAGAATGAGTTTCATGCTGAGGTTTCTCACCCTGAGATTTCTCACCTGTCCCTCGGCCTTGTAAACCCTCTTCCCCTCGAAAAGATAAAGGCTTTTCTGAATAGCAATCAGAAGATACTCGTTGTAGAAGAGTCCGAGCCTTTTATAGAGGAACAGATCCGGATTACAGGCAAGGTTTATGGGAAAAAGACAGGACATCTTCCATACGGGCAGGTCAAAATTGAAAATCTTGAATTTGCCCTTGAGCATATCGAAGAAGAGATCTTAAAACCTGCCGATACTACTTCTCTCGAAGCGAAAAAGAAAAGCAGAGTTGGGATCTGCAATGACTGTGCGTATCTTCCCCTTTACCGCTATCTCAGCACGCTTGACGTGCGGGTTGCCGGCGATATGGGCTGTTCCGTCCGGAGTGCACCCGAACCCCTTGCGGCAGTTGATGTGAGTTTTGCTCTTGGCTCGGCAATCTCGGTTGCATGTGGCTTTGAGAAAAAAGGCATAGCCGTTATCGGAGATTTCGCTCTGGCGCATTCGGGTATTCTCGGGCTCCTGAGCGCCGCGGCTACAGGTTGCAATGTGCTTGTGCTTGTACTCCAGAATGAGGTTGCAGCCATGACCGGAGGGCAGGCCGTTCCCGATCTCAGGAAAGTGGTTGAAGCAGTAACTCCTGACGTTTCAGTCTTTGATATCGATGCCAGTGAAGAGAAAGCAGTGGATAGAGCTTCAACAGAAAAAGTGACTGATAAAGCTGGTAATGGGACAGAATCAGGGAACGAAATCGAAAAGACGATCTTGAATACCAAACTTTCGGAACTGATCCTGGCAAAACTTGCGCTTCCCGGGCTTTCTGTAATATTTATAAAAGGGAAGTGCAGGAAGTATTGTTCTGGAGTACTTTGTTAATTTCTATAAGTAGGGAGATCCAAAAAGTTGTGAGGCAGGACAACAACTGAAAACCGTAAGCATAAGAATGGTTCTTGAAAAGAATTGCTCTTAAACAGAATGGTTCTTGAAAAAGAAAGGTTCTTGAAAAGAATGGCTCTTAAACAGAACGGTTCTTGAAAAAGAAAGGTTCTTGAAAAAATGATTCTCAAACAAGGTAAAAAGTGTTTGTCAGATTTGATAGATAAAACACTATCTAAAATATATCGTTCTTCTCTTTTTTGGCTCGTTGTTTATTCAACACTAATGTTATGGAAACTTAGTTATGATGTGTTAATAGTAACATAGACAACATTTCATCCTTAGTCTCATTCTTAATTATAATGAACCATAACTAAATTGCTTATATACCAGTGCATCGATTCCAAAGTATGTCAGAAATGAATTTTTTGAAAACCACTGAAAGCACGGAAGACACGGAAATCCGTAGTAAAGGCGTGTTTCTTCCGTGCTTTCCGTGTTTTCCGTGGTTGTAATATCCAGATAGAATCACTATACGACCGGCTGCGTTTTCCGTGTTACAAAATTCCATGTGACTTTAAAATAATATTTGCGTCATAAACTGTATTTATTTTCTCATTATGTATATATTTGAAAATCGATATACTAGTCCCTATCGATTGGCGAACCTTTGTTAAAAGATTGCAGGAACTGGGATCTGAAGGACCTTATTCTGACGGAAAGTATCTTTTTATAAGAAAAGAAGATATTATTTTAACAAGTTACAATCCATATAAATGTACAATTGGAACTGATCTTCTTACAAGAATTCTTAAGCAAGCCTTTTACGATTGTTAAATGAAATCCTCAGTTAGTAGATGGGGACAAGTTTAGATTTGATGTTTATACTTCTAACTGAATAATGGCTGAAATGAAAGCTGAAGGTTAGATTAGTGGTGGAGTGTATGAGGTAAACGAATGGAGAAACACATAAAGGATACATTTTTAGCGACGTCCTGATCCTGAATAATCCTGGTAATTGAGAGCAAAAAGTGGTTTTGAGATGAACGTTAACTGTAATTCTGAAGAAACAGTGGATTAAGAAGCTAAAAACTAAGAACAAAGTTTCATTGACACTTCACAAAAAAGATCAGATTGATATTTACCAAGTTGGTGAATAGAAGTAGTGTGAGCGGGTTGGGGAGTGGGGGGTCATATGGGGAGTGGGGGGTATGGTATGTGAAAAAAGTTTCCCGCTCACATTACACATTACCCCTATTCAAACTAATTATATAAATAGCTATCCATTCTATTCAGTTTATTATAATAATAATGTGATGTATGTTTAGACCAGGGATTAGTAACCAAATTTAATCTTTTTAACGCATTATTCTATACAATGGATAAAGTCCTGCAAAGGGCTGAAGAAGGCCTTAAAAAAAATCGTTTCCGGGTATTTTAGCCTTTGAGAGGACGCTTTTCAAGATCTGCTGCGAACAAGAAACTACGGACAAGAAACTATAATACCTGGTTAAGGGTTTTTAGTGCTATGAACCTTCACAGGCTTTTGATTTACGGAGCAGCTTTTGCCATAATGGGACTCTCGAATGCTGTTATCCCTATCCTTCCAGAGCTTGCGAGCCTGAGTAATAATTCCTCTGGAGGATTCGCCTTAAGCCTGCTATTTTCCGCCTACTTTCTCGGAGCCCTGGGAACAATGCTACCTTTTGGGATTCTTGCGGACAGGTTCGGCAATTTTAAATTCATAGCTTTAGGTATCATTCTAACGGTAATTTCAGGGTTGACAATTCTACTTTCCGAAAACCTCTGGGTTCTTTTAATTGCAAGGTTTATAGAAGGTTCTGCCTGTGGAGCCTTTTTACCGGCTTCCTTTGCCATATTATCCAAACTCAACAACCCAGGACGCTATTTAGGAGAGCTGACTTTTCTTTTCAATGCTGGCCTGGCGACAGGGGCATTTCTCTCGGGGTTGCTGGCAGACACTTACCTGAAAGGAGCAATCCTGATCTTTACAGTCCTTACTTTCATTTTGACCACGTGCCTGTTTTCCAGGTACAGAGGACTGGCTGGCCTTGAAAGCTCAGAGAAAGCAGGTTCATTGAAAAGCTCCGGCCTTTTCATAAAGCCTTACAGAGAAACTAAGAAACTCCTCAGCCGTAGCAATTTTGGGCTCTGGCTCAGTTCTTTTCTGCTTAACGGAGCCATCGGAGTGCTTGTAGCCTACTATCCTGACTACAGCCTGGGCACTATAACAAAAGCTCAACTTGGGATCTCGATTTCCAGCCTTTATGTCTGTGCAATGATTACCTCTCTGTTTGGGGGGCATTTCAAAGTAAAGGAAAAAACCTTAATACGAATTGGACTGGGCTTTTCAGCCCTTGGTGCTCTCTCTGCAATAAAATATCCCTTGCTGGGGTTTTCAAGCCTTGGAGGAGGGTCAGGAGTTGCAACTGTAGGTTTTGCCCTCGCTGTTGCCAGAATGAATGCTGACAGAGGTCTTGCAATGGGTTTTTTTAATACGACTATCTATGCAGGGCTTTCTCTTGCCCCAATAATTGCAGGACTTTTTACAGGTTTTGTGAGTTTTGAAAAGCTGTTTATAGCAAATGGGTGCATCCTTGCAGTTGGTATTATGTTGAAGAATTGAAGATTCCTCTGATAGGGACATTTAGGAGTTGTTACAGAATAAACTATGTACAAATTTTGAGTGCTTGAGTTGGTGCATCGATTTTCAAGATCAACGTCACCAAGTAAAAAAGAACTTTGTGAAAAATCTAATTAACTTATTTCTGTAATATTTGCTTAACTTATTTCTGTAATATTTACTTAACTTATTTCTGTAATATTTGCTTAACTTGTTTCTGTAATATTTGCTTAACTTGTTTCTGTAATATTTGCTTAACTTGTTTCTGTAATATTTGCTTAACTTGTTTCTGTAATATTTGCTTAATCAGGTTTTATTTCAGCAAGTTTCCTTTGATTGAATAACAGAGATATTGCGTAAGATATTTATTCCGCGGAATTTCCTGATATTCATGAAAAGTTATTAAAATAAGAGTAATTTTTAAAAGTAAAACTAATTCTGGAATACAGAAATAATAAGCATTGAATCGAATATCAGCATAGGGCTGAGTACATATAATCGGAAAGTCTATGAACCTCAAAAAACTAACGCTTTATTCTTCAGTTTTTGCGCTCCAGGGACTATCAAACGCAGTAATCCCTATTCTTCCGGAACTTGCTGGAGGAGATAGCGGAAGTGTTGCGGTTTCAAGCCTTATCTTTTCTGGATACTTTATGGGGGCTTTTCTTTCTCTTGTGCCCCTCGGAATTCTGGCAGACAGGATAGGGAACCTGAAGGTAATCAGATTTGGGATGCTTCTTACTGCTTTAGCAGGTTTTGTTATTACATTTTCGGACATTCCATTGATTCTTGGGATTTTCAGGTTCCTGGAAGGAGTAGGGTGCGGGGCTTTTTTTCCTGCAGCTTTTTCCATACTTGCAGAATGGGAAGACAGCCAGCAAAGCCTTGGAGAGTTTAACTTCCTGTTAAATGCTGGGCTAGCTGCAGGTGTTTTCTTCTCAGGAGTGCTTGCCGGATTTGGAATTAAAACCGCAATAGCTAGCTTCACTTTTCTTTCAGGGCTTTCCTGCCTTCTCCTTCTCTCAAAAGTCGGAGATTTGCTTTCTCCAAACGGATACGGAAAAGAATTTACGCACTCAGAAAGCAAAAGTCCTGCAAAAAGCCAGCAGGATACCTCTTTGCTTCCCGAATTAAAAAGTTACCTGGTAAAGTCCAGGAAAACCATGTTTCAAACCGACTTGGGAAAGATCTGGGGAATTTCGGCACTTCTTTATGGAACCACAGGTCTGTTAAATGCAAACTATGCGGATTACAGTGCTAGCTTTCTGACAAAACCCGAGCTCGGGCTGGCAATTTCAGTTTCTTATCTGGCTGCAATGCTCAGTTCCCTGATTGCAGGCAGGGCAGATTTTAATTATAAAAATATAGTCAGGACAGGAATAATCCTTGCAGCAGCAGGTATCTTTCTCTCGGTGAAACTGCCTTTACTGGCTTTCTTCCTTATAGGAGCAGGAGGAGGAGCCGCAGTTGTCGGGCTTATTACGGCAGTTTCCAGAATTAACTCAAGCGGCTTTGCAATGGGGCTTTTCAATACCGGCATTTATGCAGGGCTCGGGCTGGGCCCGGTCCTTGGGAGCTTCTTCCTTGGGACCTTAGGTTATGAGACCCTATTTCTTGGAAGTGCCATTACGCTGCTTTCAGTGTTCTTTGTAAAACTTGAGTAAAAATACCCTAAAATTCCTGAACAAATACTCTGAGTATAAATACAAAAATATGACAGGAATCTATTTCAGAGAACTCCAGAGCTCCACATAAGTTTTAAAAGGCACAAAAACCCTATGCTATAAACAAAACATAACATTTGAAAATCCGGTGATTAATTGAAAGTAAAGTCAAGAGTCCAGCTAAGGAAGAATATCAAGAACAAAATGTTGAAAGACCTTTTATCCACTTTCGGCGAAGAGCTGTCATATCTGGAAGACAAAACCCTGGAAAAAATTACCCTTGAGGAATACTCCGTTATTCTGGTGGACGGCAAGCCTTTGCTTTTTGAAATAGAAGGACATCTTTTTCCTACCGTCCGCGGAGCTCTTGAAATGGGACTTCAAAAACGTGTTGTAACCGTGGATAAAGGAGCTATCCGTTTTGTTTCAAACGGCGCGGATATTATGGCTCCTGGAGTTGTGGCGGCTGACCCCGAAATAAAAGAAGGAGACCTCGTAATCATAGTGGAAGAGACTCATCAAAAACCTCTTGCAATTGGAAAAGCTATTATGGGAGGGCCAGAAATGGTAGAAGCTACTTCAGGTAAAGCTATAAAGTCTATAATCCATGTAGGAGACAAACTCTGGAACACGGAATTCTGAAAGTCCCCTAAAATACATTTCATTGAATGAAACCTGTGGACAGGGGATGTGAACTCCCTTAAATTGAATGAAAATCCGGATCAGCTTTATAATAGCAAAATTAATTAATATAGATTTCAATATAGGACAGTGCGATTCGAATTTTAAAAAAATATAATAGGTGCGCATAAATGGCAAAACTCATCGACAAGCTCCTTGGCAGCAGCAATGTAAAAAGTCCAACAAGTCCCGAGGATTACACTGAGATTGATCTCAGCAAATATGAAGAAGTTCTCGAGGACGAACCTGCAGAAACTTATGTAAAGATCGCAGAGATCTCGAATATCAACCAGGTATCCCAGCTCAAGCAGGAAATTTATAACGGAAATATCTTGATTGTAGATATTTCAAACATCAGAGGCGATGACCTGCTCAGAGATAGAGTTTTAAAAGAGCTGAAAGACGTTGTTATCGATGTTCATGGGGATATCGCAGGGGTCAAAGGAAATACCGTAATTGTAACCCCTACAGGCATTAAAATTGACAGATCCAAGATTTCTGGTGGAAAATATTGAATCAAGATTTCTTAAAACAGGAAAGGTTTGAAACAAAAATATGCTGCCCTCTATGCCATACAGATCTGGTGATGAACTGGCAGAGAGATAACATTCCCTATTTCGGGGAGATCATGCATATAAGTGCAAGATGCAAGTGCAGCTTCCGTTTTGCAGATACCATGATTCTCTCGATTAAGGAGCCCATGCGCTATGAGATGCCAGTTGAAACCAGTGAAGACCTGAATGCAAGGGTCATCCGTTCAACCTCAGGTACAATCCGCATCCCGGAAATGGGAGTTACCATCGAACCTGGATCAGTTTCGGAGTCATATGTAACGAATATTGAAGGCGTACTGCAACGAGTCCGGGATGTTCTTCTAACTGCGAGCAGGTGGGTAAAGGGAGACAAAGAGAAATCCTTACGCAGCGAGGAGCTCCTGTGTATGCTTGAAGATGTGATCGAGGGCAAGAGAAAAATCACAGTCATAGTCGAAGATCCTCTCGGAAACAGTGCGATCATTTCAAAGAAGGTAAAGGCTACCAGACTCTCCGAAGAAGAAGCCGAGATGCTAAACACCGGCATGGTCGTTTTCGATGTTAACAAATCCGAGCTCGTAAACGATGTCTCAGACAATGTTCAGCCCCTCGGAGATTAATTCTTTTTTCCGGTTTTTCACAGCCTGACAAGTTCCGAGGGCATACTCCAATATAGTTATTAACTTCTATTTCATAAAGGCAGGCATACTGATGGCTATGAATGTAATTTCACCTCAGGATGCCACATTCTCAAGGTTCCATCTCTCAAAATGTCATCCACTCAAAAAGTGGCTGCCCAGAGATATTCCTTTAGAATTTCCGGAGGGAACGAAAACCAGACAAGTTTAAAAATTTATTTGGTCAATTTAACAATTTATTTGATCGATTTACATATATTGATCAAATTAACGTCTATTTGGTCAATTTAACAATTTATTTGATCGATTTACATCTATTGGTCAAATTAACGCCTATTTGGTCAATTTAACAATTTATTTGATCGATTTACATCTATTGATCAAATTAATATCTACCTGGTCAATTTAAACACTTATCAAATTAGTTTAGTAACCAGGTTGATCAATTTGAAAGTTTGTTCAATGAATTTAAGAATTTAAGAGTTATTTCAGATTGCTATAATACGGTGAAGGTATGGCAGAAAGTGAAAAAGAAGCAGCACTCCCTCCAAAAGAGGAATTCAGCGAATGGTATAACGAACTCCTTTGGATGGCCGAAATAATGGATGTCCGCTATCCTGTAAAAGGATTATATGTCTGGTACCCTTTCGGCTTTGCAATCCGAAGAAATACCTATAATATCATAAGAGAAATTCTTGACAACAGTGGACACCAGGAAGCTCTCTTCCCTCTACTTATCCCCGAAAATGAGTTCATGAAGGAAGCCGAACATATTAAAGGTTTTGAAGACGAGGTGTACTGGGTAACCCATGGCGGAAGAGATCCCCTTGATATCCCTCTGGCCCTTCGCCCAACAAGTGAGACTGCCATTTATCCAATGTACAAAATGTGGGTCAGGTCACATGCTGATTTTCCTGTTAAAATTTATCAGATAGTCAATACTTTCCGCTATGAGACAAAACATACACGTCCCTTGATAAGGCTTAGAGAGATTACTTCCTTTAAAGAGGCCCATACAGTCCATGCTACCTGGGAAGATGCAGAAGCTCAGGTTAAAGAAGCTATTGGGCTCTATACTGAAATATACCGCAGGCTTGGAGTTCCTGTGCTTCGCTCAAGGAGACCTGATTGGGATAAATTTCCGGGCGCAGATTACACCGATGCTCTTGATGCAGTCATGCCTGACGGAAAGACCCTTCAGATTGGTACAGTCCACCATTTGGGAGATAACTTTGCAAAGACCTTTGATATTAAGTACGAAGCTCCTGATGGAGAACAGCGTTATGCCTATCAGACCTGTTACGGGATTTCCGAAAGGTCGATTGCAGCTACGATTTCCATCCACGGAGATGACAAAGGGCTGGTTTTGCCCCCTGAGATCGCGCCTGTACAGGTTGTAATTATCCCTATTATCTTCAAGAAGGGAGCTGAAGAGGTACTTGCAGCCTGCAAGGATGTAAAGGAACGCCTGACTAAAGCCGGGGTCAGAGTCGAAATCGATGCAAGTGACCTTCGTCCCGGAGCAAAGTACTACAAGTGGGAAATGAAAGGCGTACCCCTCAGGCTCGAAATCGGTCCCAGAGACCTTCAGAATAATGTCGCTGTAGCTGTAAGAAGAGATACCGGAGAAAAAGAACAGATCCCGCTCTCTGAAATCGAAGCTGGCGTGAGTTCAAAGTTTGAGGCAATCCACGAAAACCTGTATCAAAAAGCGAAAGTCGAACTTGAAAACCGCATATTTGACTGCGCCGAACTTGAAGAAGTAAAAGAAAAAATCCAGATTGGTGTTGCCACAATTCCCTGGTGCGGAAAGAGAGAATGCGGACTTGCTATGGAAGACGTAATCGGTGCAGGAATCCTTGGAATCCCTCTGGAGCAAAAAAGAGACAAAAAAGAAAAGTGCCCTATATGCGGAGAAGAAACCGAAACCCGTGTTTACGTGGCAAGAACATATTAAAACAAGAAAACTGCTCTGGTACAATTGAACAGTCGATCTGGCACAATTGAAAAGTCGACTGGCACAATTGAAAAGTCGACTGGCACAATTGAAAAGTCGATCTGGCACAATTGAAAAGCCGGCGTAGCACAATTGGAAAGCCAATTATTAAGTATCTGCTCCGGCTTTCATCTTTTTCTTTTTATTTTATGCATGTTATTAGTTGAGTCTTTACAACCTGAACCTGAAAACAAACTATCAGGAATAGTTATATATAAAAACGTACTCAACTGATTTTTAACAAACGCTCAGTTAATATTGAGCGGCTGAGCCCGAAAAGAGCGAGAAATAAAGTAAACTTAACTTGAGTAATATTAAATTATATTTGCTTATAGATAAATATTAAATAGTAAGTTGAAGAATTCTCATTGGATTTCAGAAAGAATCAACCTTTCTTAAAAGCTGTTCCTCCGCAAGCCTTTTCAAAAAAAGTTTGTGCGAAAACCCCAAAAACGAAGCAAAGTTCGAATTTGATGAACTTATCCCCAAACCCTATCGGCATGATCAACCGGCGCAACGATTTCGGGAAAGCAGTTTTTTGAAAAGGCTTGACCGAAAACCCGGAAAAAGTTTGAGTTTGAGAACCTTATCCCCAAACCCTATCCGGCGTGATCAACCGGCGCAACGGTTGCGGGTCAACAGTTTGTGAGTGAGTAAGTTGATTCTATCCATAAAGGAGATATGATATGGCCTGGATCGAACCGGAAGTGACCAGAAAACCCAGAAGACCGATGTTTTTATGCGTGCTTTCCAATACCAAAACTGCACATATTCCCAAGCTTTCAGCTGCAGGAAAAACGGCTGAACTTACAGACTATACGCCTGCAGGGGATGCGGAACTTATGGAAACAGGAAATATTATCAGTGTACCTGTTCTCCCTATGACTCCTCCTTATGACACTCCGACTCCTGCAATTATGACCCGTTCGGCGTTGAAACTTACGGACGCTCCCTACCATTTCATTAATTCCGGCCTTATTGTAACCCCGGAAGTCCCATGCATTGACCTCAAGGCAAAGCCCGGAGAAGATATCCGGGAACCAGTTGCAGTCAACGATGTACAGGGGATCTATGAGCGGGCGAAGTTCCTGGGCAGGAGACTCAGAAACCAGGTGGACCATGTAGTTATTGGAGAAAGTATTCCAGGCGGCACAACAACCGCAATGGGGGTTTTAATGGCTCTGGGATATAACGGGAATGTCAGCAGCAGTGCTGATGAAAATCCCCTTGACCTGAAGAAACAGGTCATTGAAGAAGGCTTGAAAGCATCAGGCCTGACTTTTGGCTGCCTGAAAGACGATCCCATGAAAGCTATTTCCTGCATGGGAGACCCGATGATGCCGGCTGTTATAGGTCTGGTTGCAGGTTTCCAGGACACTGACGTGAGTGTTGTGCTTGCAGGAGGAACTCAGATGGTAGCAGTATATGCACTGATAAAACACCTGGGTTTCAATACGGAAAAGCTGGCAATTGCCACTACCCGGTATGTTGTGGAAGATAAATCCGCAAACTTTACTGAACTTACCAGAGTCCTTGGTGTACCCGCAGTCTACGTTGCAGACCCTGGTTTTGGAAAATCCGAACTCAAAGGGCTTCACAGGTATGAGACTGGTACTATCAAGGAGGGCGCAGGGGCTGGTGGAGCAATGTATCTTGCAGGCCTTTATGGAATATCTCAGGACGAGTTCAGGTCCGAAGTAGAAAACGTTTGCAAACTGCTCAAAGCAGGGCATTGAAAAAAGCCGCTTTAGAACTGGTTTTATCGGAATTAATCTCCTTAAACAATCTTCTTAATGCACATTTCGAACCCCTGCCAATATAGGAAAATAATGTTTGATTATTGAATATTTTATTGACCTTATATCAACAAAATAACATTTTAGTATAGCATAGTGGCACAAGAGTGCCAGGGTTTGAAATGTGCATCTTAGCTTAACTTTTTTTTTATTTCTATAATCGTTTGTTCTGGTAAGAAGTGCTGAAGAAAGATACATATGGAATTTTCAGTCAAGGAAGATTGATGATTTTTTTCAGAATAAAATGTATAACCTTAGTTCCGCATTTTTAAGCACATAAATCTCGCTTGATATCGATACATGTGCTTAAACTTAAGCACATTATATACAAGGTAAAAATATCTAAATCGCAATCATATGACCCCGCAGAGATACAGAAAAGCACATATGCGCCTAAAAAAGCGGAAGTTAGGGTATAAAGCTGTTCAAAAACCAATAATCAATATAAAAAAATGAAAAATTTTTGATCTGACAAAAATTCTTGATAAATTCTTAATAATCACTAAAAATTAGAAAAGATAACTTGAGAGCTATTAAAGCTCCTAAGAAGCTAATTTTTCCAGTTTTTCAAAAACTAAACTCCTTTTTTCAGTTTAAGTCTCTACTACAGTTTCAGGCGTCTTCATGGGGTTTGAAGGCGAAGATGTCATGTCTATAGATGTCGGTTTTTGAGTGTGGAAGATATTTACTCCCCCTGATAAGTATGCTTCCGAAATCATACTTCCACAGTTTCGACAATAATAGAAGACATTAGAACCCAGGACTTGACGTTTTAACATTGTCTGGCATA
This sequence comes from Methanosarcina sp. Kolksee, assembly GCF_000969945.1. Classification (NCBI taxonomy): domain Archaea; kingdom Methanobacteriati; phylum Methanobacteriota; class Methanomicrobia; order Methanosarcinales; family Methanosarcinaceae; genus Methanosarcina; species Methanosarcina sp. Kolksee. The sequence continues at coordinate 3,022,751 of NZ_CP009524.1, read as the reverse complement.
CACTGCAAAACATAGAAATATCTTCATTTTTCATGCAGGGTCCTCATCCGTAAATCATGATAGAATCGAGCCTTGCGGTACCCACTTTTGTCCAGTACTTACAAACACTACAGTACTCTATCTTTCCATCTGAGCTCACTTTTAATCTAGCATGGCACTTTGGACATATTTTTAGCCGCTTCGTAACTAATCCCCCTTGGATTTCCATTTTTAAAACTGCAAGATCAGGCGGTCAAAAGCCCTGGAATCGAAAAGATATTCTGACAGTACACAAAGAACCTGAAAGAATATCCAGCAGTACAGAAAAACTTACTGATCCCAACCTTGAGTTCCATTTAAAAGCCGTTTTTGACCTTTAACTGATAATGTATCAATTCCCCCGAACAGGATCTTAGATAAGGCGTTTTAAGCTAAACGATTGTATTGCTTAAAAATCATACCTGTCCGACCTCGCTGCAAAATACTACAGCAAGCTACCAAATATATTATTCCTGATAGGATATAAGTTTTGGCTCAAAATGTATTATTTTTTATATGATTAAGGGGTAAAAGGCTGCCTTTTGTTGAGGTCGTACTTCCTCAAAGGTGTATTGTAAAATGAAAATTAAAGTAAATTCGAAAGCAGTGGCGGTCTTATCTGATAGGTACTCACGGCAGATATTAGACAACTATTAGACAACTATCAGACGCTATTAGATAGATATTTCAGTTTAACTCTATCAGTTAGCTTATGTCGGATGTCAATTAATGGACTCAGTTTAACAGGCAGCAGCTAAGTTATAGTAATTATATCAATCTCGACGTAATGGGTGAAGTATACTTGCGTTAATCTGGCAAAAAATTCCAGAAAGTGGAATATGCAATAAATTCATATTGCGTAAACCCCTATTTTCATAGGGGGGTTCTGATGGGAGAAAAGCGCTTTGTCTACATGGACCACGCAGCCACCACTTTCACAAAACCTGAAGTGTTTGAAGCTATGCTGCCTTTTTTAAAAGAACATTTTGGAAACCCTTCTTCCCTGTATTCAATAGGGAGAGAAGGTAAAGAGGCGATAGAGACCGCCCGTGAGCAGCTTGCAAAGGCTCTGGGAGCTAGTTCTGAGGAAATATATTTCACCTCCGGAGGAACCGAATCCGATAACTGGGCTATCAAGGGAACGGCTTTTGCCAGGAGAAATAAAGGAAAACATATCATTACCACACCAATTGAACATCATGCAGTGCTCTATCCCTGTAAGTACCTGGAGACTCAGGGCTTTGATGTGACTTACCTGCCTGTAGACAGTTATGGGCTTGTAGACCCTGCAGAGGTTGAAGCTGCAATTAGAGATGATACTATCCTGATCTCGGTAATGTATGCGAATAATGAAATCGGGACAATAGAGCCTATTCATGAGATAGGTGAGATCGCAAAAGAATATGAGATTCCTTTCCATACTGATGCCGTTCAGGTAATTGGTAAAATTCCCCTTGAGATGAAAAAGAAAGAAAGGAATGTTGACATGCTTTCTCTTTCTTCTCATAAGTTCTATGGGCCCAAAGGAGTAGGAGCGCTCTATTTGCGGGAAGGGACAGAAATCGACAACTATATGCATGGGGGCGGCCAGGAGCGCAAAAAGCGAGCAGGAACCGAGAATGTATCAGGTATTGTAGGATTGGGAAAAGCAATAGGACTTGCAACAGGAAATATAGAGAAGCATAATGAGAAAATGAAGAGACTGAGAGACCGCCTCCTTGCAGGAGTCCTGAATATTTCGGACTGCAGGCTTAATGGACATCCGGAAAAACGTCTTCCGGACAATCTGAATTTCAGTTTTGAATACATCGAAGGCGAATCTCTGCTTCTCATGCTTGACGAGATGGGGATCTGCAGTTCTACAGGGAGTGCCTGTTCCTCAGGTTCTCCTGAGCCTTCGCATGTGCTCAGAGCAATAGGACTGCCTCCGGAGATAGCCCCAGGTTCCCTTCGCCTGTCCCTTGGAGATGATAATTCCGAAGAAGACATTGATTATGTACTTGAGGTCCTGCCTGAGACCGTTGAAAAGCTCAGGGCTATGTCTCCATTCTATAAACCTGAAAACGCGTGTAAAAAATAAATCGCAAGTGTACAGGAATATGAAAACAGGGGGAGTTTTGTGTACAATAAAAAGGTCATGGACCATTTCATGAACCCAAGAAACGTAGGGGAAATTGAGGACGCTGACGGGATCGGAGAAGCTGGAAATCCACATGGGGACCACATGAAGATTTTCCTGAAAATTCGGGACAACCGAGTTGAAGATGCGAAGTTTAAGACTTTCGGGTGTGCAGCAGCAATTGCGTCCAGCAGCATGGCAACCGAATTGATAAAAGGCAAAACCCTCAAAGAAGCCTGGGAACTTACAAACGAGGCCGTTGCTGAGGCTCTCGAAGGCCTGCCTCCGGGCAAGCTGGAGTGTTCGGTTCTTTCCAGAGAAGCAATCCACAGTGCAATAAATGAATACCGGAAAAAGAAGGGGCTTGAGGTTCTTCCTGAGCAGACCTGATAGAAGGAAAATAGAAAACAAGTTCAGATCTCATGTATTTATATCCCCTAGATTTCAGACCTCATATTTCAGATCTCCTAGATTTCAGATCTCATATTTCAGATCTCCTAGTATATCGATTCTCAAACATATACACAATAACAAAATAAATACAGTTTGTGACGCAAATATTATTTTAAAGTCACATGGAATTTTGTAACACGGAAAACGCAGCCTGTCGCATAGTGATTCTATCTGGATATTACAACCACGGAAAACACGGAAAGCACGGAAGAAACACGCCTTTACTACTGATTTCCGTGTCTTCCGTGCTTTCAGTGGTTTTCAAAAAATTCATTTTGGACATACTTTGGAATCGATGCACTAGATTTCAGACCCCCATAGATTTCAGACCTCCTGGATTTCAAATCTCCTGGATTTCAGACCTCATGTACTTCCATATCGTAAACTTGATCTGGGATTCTCCCGATGATGATCTATGAAAAAAATAGGAATTGTCATCACTGACCCGGAAGATTGGACAGCCAGGGCACTTACTGACGCAGCGAGAAAAAAGGGTTTTTCTCCTTTTGTTCTGGATCTCAGAACTGCAAAGGTCAGCATGAATTCGGCAGCTTGGGAATCGAAAGCTGAAAACTCAACTGTGGCCTTCAAAGTGGGAGATATAAAACTTTCTGACCTTGACGCGATAATTGTAAGAGATGTGGGCGCAGGAGCTTTTGAAGGCGTGTCTTTCAGGTTTGATATCCTGCGTGAACTGGGAGACGAAGGAATCCCTGTTGTCAATTCCCCTGAAGCTATCCGGAATGCTGCAAATAAATATCATGCTTCCTATCTTCTGGCAAAGGCCGGACTGCCTGTACCAAAAACCGTAGCTGTGCAGGATATGGAAGCAGCCCTGAAGGCAATATCAAGATTTGGGGACGCCGTTATTAAGCCTGTTTTTGGATATAAAGGAAAGGATATTGCAAGAGTAAGGAACGGCGAAGTCCGGTTTTCGGATAGAAAAGTAGAATCTTCATCCCTGGAAACAATTCTCACTCAACTGCTTCAAGAGAGAGGTATGCTGTATATACAGGAGTTCATAGAGAATCCGGGAAGAGATATCAGGGCCTTTGTTGTTGACGGTAAGGCTATTGGGGCAATTTACCGTAAAGCAGCATCTGGCTCCTGGGTTAATAATCTGAGCCAGGGAGGAAGTGCAGACCGGTGTACACTCACGGAAGAACAAAAAGAAATTGCTGAAAAGGCTGCCCTGGCAGTGAGCACAACTTTTGCCGGTGTTGATATTATAGAAGGTATGACCGAGGATAGTCTTAGTAAAGAAATTGATATTAATTCCGGTCAAACTGAGGGGGGCCCTAAAATTCTTGAAGTCAATGGAACACCATCTGGAAAAGGTATTTTTGATGCATGGGGGATAAATCCGGCAGAGTATATTATAGAATACATCGAAAAAATTTTATGAAATAATTATAAATGATGCCGCCTATAATATCAAATACAACTATTTGAATTTCGTAGAACAACTAGTTGAATTTCGTAGAACAACTATTTGAATTTCGTAGATTTTTAAAAATTGTTTGATTTAATTGTTTGATTTAATACTTCGGGCCCGGCTCGGTCACAATATAGAGGATCAAAGAATAAGTATCAAAACCGAGATATAAAGCCGATCCGGATACCCTCATTGAAAACATTTAAGAAACAGACGGACCTTCAATAAACCCGAGGCAAAAAATGAGTGAATATAAACAGTGTATAGTTACCCGGGAGGACCTGAAGCTTTCCAAAGGCAAGTTTGCAGTGCAGGTAGCTCATGCTGCCATTTCTGCTTCAGAATGGGCAAGCAAAAGTGACCTTGAAAAATGGAAAGAAGGCGGACAGAAAAAAATTGTCCTTAAAGTCCCTACCCTTAATGACCTGTATGAACTTAAGGAAAAAGCAAGACGGGAAGGGCTACCTACTGCTCTTATACAGGACGCAGGACTTACGGAAATTCCGCCGGGAACGGTTACAGTCCTCGGAATAGGGCCGGCAAAAGAAGAGCTTATAGATAAAGTTACGCGGGACCTTAAACTTGTTTAAGTGTCAAGAACCTGAATGCCAGGTTTGGGAATACAGTATTAAAATGAAACCGCGCCTGGGCTATCGATGCAATAGATCATCTGGTGAGGAAAAAGGTTCCGCCTGCGTTCAATTCAGGAGGAAACCATGAGGAATTCAAAGGCTTCAAGAGGAAGAGATGTAGCCTCAATAATTGCTATTTTATGCGTATGCCTCGTACTCGCCGCACTCACCGGAGTGCTGTCTTCGGATTCGATTGAGAATTTCAGAGAAGAAATAATAGGTTATATCTCCTCAGGACTGGACTCCGAAAGCCAGGAGAGTGTTTTTACACCTCAACCGGCTTTATTTACTTTCCCGGCAACACTCACATACTCCCCCAGGGAAAATAAACTCACTCCCATCCTGAGAACTCCGTTGCAGCCTGGATTCTCCCTGAACAGCAACTACCAGACTTCAGATTTTTACCAGGGGGGAAAGGGCTATGTTAGAATCAATCTCAAAAACGAAGGTCGAAACCCAATTTTTATAGACAGGTACGGGGTTTCGGTTAATGCCTCTGAAAGTCGGATTTATTCTGAGGACTGCGGGGTTTTGGTCAATCCCGGTGAGGAGCAGTATATCGGAGTAATCCCGATTCATATCCCTGAAGAAAAAAAAGCAAATTTCAGTATTGTCCTCTGGCTGCTTGCCTCGACCTCGGAAGGAAAATGGCACGACTACGGATTTTATTCTCTGAAAAACTTTACTGTAAACCTGAAGCCAATGCCAGAAAAAGCAAATCCAGTATACCGAGACAATCCTTCGCCTTACTTTGAGACCATAAACCAGCTTGTGGAGCCAGCTGAACCTGATATAAGGGAAAAGGCAGTCCTGGTGGCTCGCACATATCCGGGAGCATATAATATCTATCAGGTCTGTGCCCTCTTTGACATGGTAAAAGAGAAGGTCGAATACGTAAGTGACCCAAGAGGTAATGACATCTGGGAGCCAGCCAACGTTACCCTGAGAATAGGAGCCGGGGATTGTGAAGATCAGGCAATTCTCCTTTCATCCATGCTCGAGGCTGTAGGAGGCACAACCCGGGTCTACCTGACCAATACTCATGCCTTTGCAGCAGTATATATAGGCAATGGGACCGCTGCGACAGATGCTGCAGTCAGAGGCGTAAGGGCCTATTACGGAAACGTTGATGTAAATTACCTGACCGACGAATACGGTTCCTGGTTGATGCTCGACCCGACCTCAAGCCTTTACGCAGGAGGGCTTCCCGGAAAAACGGCCCCTGCGAAAGTTAAAACTGCTGAAGGAAACGAAACATATAGAAGCTGGACCTTTTTAGATACGAATGAAGTAAAAGCTATTGATATCAACCCCAGGTGGTCTTTATAATTTTCACAAAGCACGTAATAGAGGAGTGTTTTTAATCCATGCAAGTGCCGGAAATTGAAAAACAGATCGGAATAAATCTTTACTCCACGGATACTGACGGCCTCGGAGGGCAGCTTCGGCAGGAAGTGGAGGATTTTATTGTCAGAGAAATTACGAACCGGGAGGAAGGACAGGAAGGAAAATACCTGATTCTTGAGCTAGTAAAGCGCGATTGGGACACACATCACCTGACCCGGACTCTCGCAAAAATCCTCCAGGTAAGCCAGAAGCGAATCAGCGTTGCAGGCACAAAGGACAAACGTGCACTTACAACTCAGAAAATCAGCATTTTTGATATTGACGCCCAGGAAATTGAGAAGATCCACTTAAAGGACGTAGAGCTGAAAGTCCTTGGTCGTTCCCGTAAATCCGTTGAACTCGGAGACCTGTGGGGAAACAATTTCAGAATTACTATCCGGAATATAAACCATTCGAGTGAGGAGACACACAAACTGCTCGAAAATACCACAAAAGAGATCCTGGCTCAGAGCGGCGTTCCAAACTTCTTCGGGATCCAGCGCTTCGGCTCGGTACGTCCTGTCACGCATCTGGTAGGAAAAGCCATTGTTGAAGGAGACTTTGAAAAAGCTGCCCTGCTCTATATTGTCGAACCCTTCCCTGATGAGCCGGAAGATACACGGAAAGCCCGCCAGTTTGTTAAAGATACTCTCGATTTCAAAGAAGGCTTGAAAATCTATCATCTCCACCTTGGGCATGAAAGAGCAATGATGAACCATCTGATCGCAAACCCGGATGATTTTGCAGGAGCTTTTCTTGTTCTCCCGAAAAACCTCTACAGGATGTTTGTACACGGCTACCAGTCCTACATATATAACACAGTCCTGTGCAGGAGGGTCGAAAAAGGCCTTCCCTTAAATGAGGCTGTAGAAGGCGATATTGTCTGTTTCAAGAATGAACATGGCCTGCCGGATTCTTCAAAAACCGAAAAAGCCACCGCAGAAACTGTAAATGCCATGAACCGCCTGATTAAGAGAAACCGGGCCTTCGTAACCGCTCCCCTCCCGGGTTACAGTACGGAATTTGCGTCAGGCATTCCGGGAGAGATCGAACAGGCAGTTCTCGATGAACTCAAAGTCCCTCTGCAAGGTTTCAATATAGAAAAAGTTCCTGAGATGAGCTCGAAAGGCACAAGGCGGGAAATCCTCCTTCAGGTTGAGCCGAAGTTTGAGGTTGCTGAAGACGAACTGAACCCGGGAAAGTCAAAAGCTGTGCTTGAGTTCATGCTGCCAAAGGGAAGTTACGCAACAACCGTGCTGCGGGAGTACATGAAGGTAGATCCGTTGCAAATGAGCTGAGAAAGCTGGAAACTCAAAAAAGCCGGATTGCAGAAAAATCAAGTCGCAGGAAAAACGAGCTGCTAAAGGCAGCTTTCTACTTTTTCTAATTCGAGCAGTCGTCAGTTTCCCAAAACCTATGTCCTCAATGCTCAACGCAATTGAGATTTTTCTCATTTATGCACACTATATGAATCAATGTAAAGAAGAACCCCAATCCTGAAGGTGTTTTTTATATTCAGTAAAACACTCTTCCAACTTCTCAGGTGAACCGTTAAAGAACCCAGCTTTTAACAGAGACCATTCTTTTTCTTCCTTTGAGCTTTCTCAATGAAGTCGTAAATGAATTCAGGTTCTTCATCACTATGAAATTGACTATAATATTTTTTTGCTAACCGAAATTACTAATTATCGCCACAATGTAATTCTCAGGGTTTGAGATTTCTGTATCCGGATAAGTGAGGAATCATGATATATTGTCTCCGTTTCCACAACATTTATCAAATATTTTTATGACTTTTGAAGGGAAACAAAATATCGATTTCATGTAAACAGGCCAAAATTTAAGGCCGGATTCTAATGCAAAATCGATATCTTTCAGGCAAGAAAATTCTTTAACCGATGACCGATGAAGTCTTAAGTCTTATTTGACAGCAGAACAAGTTTCTGATTTAAGAACAGCATTCTCTAAACCAATACCAACAGATGATGGCTATTCCTGTGGTTGGCAAACAAAAGACGCACTTCAGTTTGTTAAAGAGAACTTTAGCATCTCTTATTCAAGAGCGTAAACCGAGCCCAGAGCCTGAGATTATCGACAAAGATGCTGTCCACGCACCTAAAATCAAGGCAATAACTCAAGAGCTTTGAAGTAATGATGAAAGGGCGGGAAAGCAAAGACGTTGTCTAGAAGCCTAATTCTTAATCCAAGTCTCAGTCACGGGATAAAACAGATTGTGATGCCATAAGTTATGGGTGTTCTTATTTTGATCTTAGTCGCTGGAGGTGATGTCAGCGTATGCGTGAGGCAGCAAAACATTGAGGTAAGGTGAAACTTCGTTATTTGAAGAAGTGTAGGGTTGTTGAACTATAGAACATAGTATTTTTCTAAGAAAGCTTGATATTTGAAGAGGAGATGGAGTTAAACCCCAGAGCTCTTATGTTTTCCTTAATCTTCTAATTTCTTCAATCTTATCAAACGTCAGTATACGGATTGATATACGATAGAGAAGCAGTCGTTGGTTCGCCTTCAACAACATATTTTATGGTAAAAGTTAAGCTTTCTCCTGGATTAACTTCATCTTGACTCGGAAGATTGAAAACTGTAGATGTGTCATAGGAATAAGAAAACCCATTAGATATGAATTTCCAGCAAGATCGATCAGTACTTATTGGTATTTCTCCATCATTTTTTATGTGTATAGTTACGGTAACGTAGCTAGATCCTTCAGGAACATTATTTAATGGACCATATTCAGATGTAGTGAAACTCCAATCCAAATATGGTGAAATATCGACTGAAGTAGGGGTTTTTACGTTCTCCGAATCTGAGATAAAGGCAGAATTCGCTGATGTGCCTGTTGACTTGTCCGTTGATACGTCTGATGTATCTTTTAATGACTCTGTTGGTATTAAAGTATGTGATACTGAAACAGTTTTATCAGCTTCAACACTTATATCCTTAGACCAATTTTCATATTTTGCAAGTTTTAGGGTAACTGTATGAGAACCTTGCTTAACATCTTCCAAGATCTTTGGTGTTTCACCTTCGTAAGTGTCATCCAGAAAAATATCAGCACCAGTGGGGGAAGAAGTAACTGAAATGAAGCCTGTTGAAGGTGGTATTGGCGTTAAAGTAGGTGATAGTGAAACAGTTTTATCAGCTTCAACACTTATATCCTTAGACCAATCTTCATATTCTGCAAGTGTTAGGGTAACTATATGAGAACCTTGCTTAACATCATCCAAAATCTTTGGTGTTTCACCTTCGTAAGTGTCATCCAGAAAAATATCAGCACCAGTGGGGGAAGAAGTAACTGAAATGGAGCCTGTTGAAGATGATGGTTCTGGTGATGGTTCTGGTGATGGTTCTGGTGATGGTTCTGGTGATGGTTCTGGTGATGGTTCTGGTGAAGGTGTTAAAGTAGGTGATACTGAAATAGTTTTATCAGCATCAACACTTATATCCTTAGACCAATCTTCATGTTCTGCAAGTGTTAGGGTAACTGTATGAGAACCTTGCTTAACATCTTCTAAAATTTTTGGTGTTTCACCTTCGTACGTATCATCTAGAAAAATATCAGCACCAATGGGGGAAGAAATAACTGAAATGGAGCCTGTTTCATCATCTATTGGATGGTCCTGTAGAGCACTGTAAATCGAAAACCCTGAAGTGATAATTAAAATAATAATCTCAAGTATGTGTTTATTACGTTTCAACTTTGAATTATTCATATTCTTGGCTCCTACAATTCAAAACTTCTTCTTTATTTTATTCACTACTTTAGATCTCTGAATTATAATTAGAGAATTTACTAAGTTAATCAAGTCTCAGATGCCATACATAAATTTTTTCTTTTAACTCTTACATTTATAAAAATTAAAATATTTTATAATTTGAAATAGCTCTCTCAGTATAAACTTCTGAAAAAAGGGGAGTTAATTAGGATCGATACATTAGTTTTGATCTGCAATCATCGGGGTAGGTTTTACTGTTTCACCCTGCTCCTCTCAAGCCTGTGCGGAGCCGATCTCCTCAGCCTATATACTTATTCATTTATCCACTGTTAAAAGGACGGTTTAGTTTTTTTGTCCCCTTGATATCTGAATTCATGAGTTTCATATGCAGGAAGCTCAACGGTAATGTTTTCAGGAGACATGAATCTCCGTTTAATCCTCATTGGAAGTTAATACAATATCAGAAGCAGGGAAGTGTCCTTCCTCACCTACAGCTATTCCATTTTTGAGAAAACCGAACTCTTTCCAGAGCAAACCCAGAACGACCAGGAACATCAGAAATTCCGCAGCCGGGGTTGCGAGCCAGACCCCGTTAAGGTCAAGTAAAGAAGGTAAAATCCAGAGCAGAGGAAGGAGGAAGAGAAAAACTGTTCCTAGCTGGATGAAAAGAGCGTATCTGATTTTGTTTATCGACTGGAAATATACGGAACCCAGCATAACCGTCCCATGGGTAAGGAGAGCAAACACGAAAATCCCCATACCGTTAAGGCTAATTTTCAGGAGTTCGGGGCTGTCGTGGTTGAAAATAAGGATGAACTGTTCCGGATACATAGAGAGAAGCATGAAACCAATCAACCCTGTCACGAAGCAGGAGATAACAGCTATCTTCAAGGTCCCTGCAACCCGGGAATAACAACGGGCCCCGTAATTAAAACCGATTATCGGCTGGGTCCCGACTGCTATCCCTTCAAAGATAAGGGAGAAAATCGAAAAGACGTAACCTATAATTCCATAGCCTGAAACTGCAAGTTCCGAGCCGTAACTGAGCAGCATGTACTCGTTCGCAAAGAGCAGGATGAAAGTTGAAAACTGCATTGCAAAGGAAGGAAGACCTGTTTTCATAATTTTCAGAATAATTCTCGAGTCCAGAGAGAGGGAACTGGGTTTTAGCCTCAGCCCGGCCCATCCGCTAAAAAAATACAGAGCCAGCAGAATTCCGGAAAAAGAGAAAGCAATAACCGTGGCTATGGCAGCCCCAGCAACCCCCATTCCCATTCGCATGACAAATACGTAGTCAAGAACCATGTTTACGAGAACACTCGCAACCACGCATGTCATAGCAAGTCTTGGTTTTCCATCATTTCTTACAAGAGGATCGAGAGCAATGGCCAGAATCAGGAGTACAGAACCTGAAAATAAGACTCTAATGTAACTATTTGCCATGTCAAAGACCGGGCCAGAAGCTCCCAGGAGGCGAAGATAAGAACCCGAGAGGGCAAGCCCTATGGAGGTAAGACCTATTCCTGCAAGCAGGAGCAGGGGAAAAGCATTATGTACGAGCTTGAGGGCTTCCTGTCGGTTAGCTCTGCCAAGGGCCAGGGCCACAAGGCTTGAAGTCCCGATTCCGATCATGTGCCCTACAGCAACGATGGCTAGAAGTGCGGGAAATGCAAGAGTTATCGCCGCAAGCCCCTGGCTGCCCACAGCATTCCCGACAAAGAAACCGTCAATCACTCCCTGGATTCCAGCAACGATCAACCCGATAGTTGCCGGGAGAACGAATTTCAGGAAAAGCTTTCCGATACTTGCAGACCTCATTTCCCGTTCATCTGTCATACTTTTACCTCATCAAGCCCGGTAGCTATATTCTCAAAGAGTTTCTCCATAACCTCAAGTTCTTCTTCATACAGAATTTCCCGGGTCTTTTCATAGGACCTCATATCGGCCCAGTATTTGCTCTCAACTACCTTTTTCCTTTATCGGCAAGTTCAACCAGGCAGATCCTTCCATCTTTCGTGGAAGCCTTTGTTTTCAGCAGACCTTTTCCGCCATTATAGAAACCATGTTGCTGGCAGAGGGTTTGCTGACCTCCATGGTCTTTGCCAGTTCGAGATCGTGGGATTGCCCAGGGAATTAAGTTTCCTGAGATAGAGGAAGACATTGCAGGTAATATCTCTGTATTCCTCTAAGAATTTACATTATTTTAAATTTTTTTGATAATAATGGTCCATTTTTTCAAGAAGCCTGGAACTTTCCACTTTTGCTCCCCATAAATAAAAAAGGGGTGTATTGTTGGGATAAGTTATATTAAAAATTTTCTACCAACTATAAATTATAATTATAAAATTCATAAAATATAGTTATAAAATTCACTTCTGCATTCCAGGACAGGTCCTGCAGGAACAGACGACGAAACTCAGGTTTTAGACTTTCTACAGGTAAATGCAAACATAACGACGCCCATAAATATGAAAACCAGTCTGCTGTAGAGGAAATCATTGGGCAGAATATAGGGTATTGGGCCCTCCATGACTCCCAAATACCAGCGTAGGGGCCACGAAAGGAAATTATTCCCAAAAAGATCAAACCATGCAGGGAGCCTCGGATTAAAAAATCCCAGAAACAGCACAAGAGGCAAAAGAGGGTAAAGCAGTCTGGAATGGACTCTCCCTACTGCCAGGGCAAGCCCCAGTACAAAGATCTGGGAAGGCAGCAGAAATAACAGTAAGGGGAGCGTGAACTCATCATAAGCGTAGAAATTAAAATAATGGGCATAATACGCAAAGCTCAATAAAATCGGCAAAGAAGCAGCAAGTACGAAAACAGCCGCGATTGCCGAGGTTTTTAGCAGATAATATTCTGGTTCGGAAAGCGGGGTAGAAAATATGATATTTCGGACCGCAACTTCCTTTTCCGAAAAGACGGACATGCAGAGAAGAACAAGGATGACTGATAAAAATGGCCCTATAAGGGACAGAAATTCCGAATACGTTCATTTTGAGAAAGGAGCCGTACCGTCTGTTCCCCCGGATACAAAATTCGTCAGGATGTAACAGGCAAACAGCGACTCGATGAGGACCATGTAAAAATATTTTTTATTATATGCCAGCCTCAAAACTTCATATTTCAAGACTCTCAACAGGTTAGGAAAATTATTGTTAGGGAAATTATTGTTAGGGAAATTATTGTTAGGAAAATTATTGTTAGGGAAATTATTGTTAGGGAAATTATTTGTTGCGGGCTTATTCATCGAAAACCGCCTCCCCTTCTTCTGTCCCTTCCGCCCCTGTTTCTTTTCCCTTTACCGGGTCCTCATCAAGATCGGCTTCACTCAGACCTATTGAAGATAGGAATTCCTCATAAGAGAGAGATTTAAACCTGTACTCCATATAAATATCCGATAACTTTGCAAAAAATGACTCTTCCCCAAGCAGCTCTTCGGCTCTCAGCAGGAGCATAGGCATCTGGGAATAAAGTTCTGTTTTTCGAGTTTCCATTTCATACTTTTGTCTCTGTTTCTCAGGCAGGTTTTCCAGCATTTTCGGATTCGCATAGTAATAACTGTTTTCCATGGAATCTACCCCGCCTTTCCATATTGCAGGGATATATGCCGATGAATAGGAACCAAACTCTTCTGTTACGTATTTGTAGGCCAGGTAATCTGCAAGCCCTTCCGAAGACCAGGGGGGATTTTCCTCCACCAAAACTCCTGTTCCCCACCACTGATGAGCGATTTCATGGGCTAACAGGTCCATATCCCCAACAAAGGTGATATCTTTAAGAGATGTGAGATCAGGGGAAAAGTTATCTGAATCTCCTCCAATTTCTCTGTCCAGTTCTCTGTTAAACACATATTCTGAAACCGTTACGATATTTAGGGTGGAATGCCCGCCGGTCTTGTAGATAGAACTTTCTACTATTTTTAAAGGGTATTCCTCATGCGGATAGACGCCTATGTTTTTTTCATAATAGGAAACAATATTTATTAAATAATTTTCAATCCCAAGGGCTTCTATATACGCCCTGTGTTTTGGACTATAATAGAACTCGACCTCAGTACTGCCAGCCAGCATCTTTTTTACTTCGTAGTTCCCTGCAAAGACTCCGGGTGAAAAATCATTGGAAAGAGCACTGTATTCCCAGGTTTTTCGGCCGTGCTCTTCCAGAACTCCTGTTAATTCCCCGGGAACGACCATTACCAGGTTCTTCGGAGCCGTGACAGAACCCTCGATTTTTATCATCTCTTTTGAACCGGTCAGGGGCTCGAAAATCCAGTGTGAGTTTTCCAGCAGGTATATGCTTTCCTCTGAGATATAACCGGGAAAGCCGATTGAAGAAGGAGATTTGAGTTTGCCTCCGTAGCTAATATCTATGGTAACGTTCCTTGATTCGGCAGGGACTTCCAAACGTATCCTGTCCGTTCCTTTTATACTCTTTAAGGAATTGGGAGCCTCAACTCCATTCACAGTAAGTTTCTTTATATGAAGCCCTGGATTTGTGATAAAATCAATGTATTCAGTACCCGATTCTTTTTCAAATTCATAGAGCGCCCTGGCCGAAAGGCTCTGGTTTACAGGAAAAAACTGAACATTCGAGGAAACATGAGTTAGTTTCACATTTTCATTTGCCTTCAGTTCGGTTTCGAATACGCTGTCATTTCGGTTAATATACGGTTCAGTGATATAGACAAAAAGAGAAGCGCCCAGAAGCAGCAGGACCATAACAGGAATCCAGAACTGCTTTGCATTAAGCTTCAAAGACGAGCTAAAATTTGATTCATATTGTCTTCTGCACAGCAGCCCGACAGTAAAAATCCCGGTGGAAACAAAAGTCCAGAGGAGACGGTTGTAGAGAACAAACTTAAAAACCGGGAGGATTCCTCCGAAGTCAGAATACATCACCGCCGAAGTCTGAACCCATTTTAACAGGTAATTTGAGCTACCTATACTCATGAAAAAAAGAATACAGTATGCAAGAAAAGAGATATCCAGGTTTTCCGTAATCAGGTAAAGTCCACTGCAGATCAGGACTGTAAAAAAGATTCCTGCAAGCGTAATTACCAGCAGACCGGACAGAGAAACTACAGGATCAAAGGGAATTTTCAGGACAAATGCCTGGACTGCATATAAGGCAATTCCCCCAAGCATTACTGTAAAAATCCCGATGGAAAGGATTGCTGCCGTACGGAACACCAGCAACTGTGAATAATTACAGGATGTATTCAAAAGGCTCGTGCTGTTATGTCGGTGGTCTTTGCTGAGCAGCATAAGCGTCAGAACTGCAAAGAGGAGGGAACCGGCTATTGCTGCGTATTGTGCAGGCCCGAGAGCTACGGTAAAAGAGGTTTTTACGAGTCCCACCAGGCTACGCTCATTCGTATAATCGATAGCTTTCAGCCCCAGTACTGTAGCCAGGACGGTCAGGAATACGGACATCAGTGACAGCTTTGATCTGGAAATCAGCCTGATTTCATTGAAAAGAAAGGAGAAACCTGACAAAAAAAGAATTCGACTTGCCATTTTATGCACTCTCATCCGCCCTGTGTAATCAAATACATATAAGCATCTTCAAGCGAAGGGGTTACGGGCTTTATGCCTGAAGGAAGCTTATCTCCTACAATTCTGTACTGGGCCCCGGTTTCTGTAATAAGCCTTGAAGTCACTATGCAGTCCTTTTCAATATCATGGCCAGCTTCACAGTCAGAGTCGAGCACACCTACATGTCCCGCAGCCTTTCTAATCAGTTCTACAGGGTTCCCGTCAAAGAGGATTTCACCCCTGTTCAGGACAATCAGCCGGTTGCAAATCGATTCAACATCTTCAATAATATGAGTTGAGAGGAGCACAAGCCTGTGGTTCGCATTTTCGGCCAGAAGGTTTCGGAACCTTACCCTTTCAGCCGGGTCAAGCCCAACAGTAGGCTCGTCAACGATAAGAAGTTCGGGATCGTTCAAAAGCGCCTGTGCAATTCCAACCCTCTGCTTCTGCCCTCCTGAGAGAGTCTTTATTCTGGCATTTTGTTTTTCGGAAAGCCCGGTTTTTTCGATGCAACTTTCAATCCGCTCGTTTTTTTCAGAACTCAGGCCTTTTAAAAGCGCCATATAATCCAGGAACTGATATACGGTCAGTTCTTCATAAAGGCCAAATTCCTGGGGAAGGTACCCAAGACGGTTCTTAAGGTAGTTCTCGCTTTTGCTGATGTCTGTCCCGTCAATTTTTATTGACCCTGTCGATGCAAGGATCTGACGGACAAGGATTTTCATAAAAGTAGTCTTCCCTGCCCCGTTTGGTCCTATTAGCCCAACAATGGATGGAGGCCGAAACTCAAGATTGATTCCTGAAAGCACGTATTTTTCCGATCCGTATGCTTTTGACAGGTTTTTAATTTCAATTTCCATTATTTTTTCACCTACTCTCCAAATTAAATAAATCGAAACGTTCCGGTTTCCAGACATCCATATAATTTGCATTTATTCTGGTAATTCCCTTGAAGAAATCTAATCTAGAGATATCTTTCTCAACTCATACTCATCACAAAAACACAATTATATCATAATACTGGGACAGACAAACAATTGAATTAGGATAAACAGTCTTATGTTTTTAAAAAGCACTGAGTTCCCTCCTGCGTCGACAAAAATCAAAAAAAACAATAATAGATAGAATTTACATTATTTTAAATTTTTTTGATAATAATGGTCCATTTTTTCAAGAAGCCTGGAACTTTCCATTTTTGCTCTCCATAAATAAAAAAATGGGTGTATTGTTGGGTTAAGTAATATTAAAAATTTTCCACCAACTATAAAATATAATTATAAAATTCATAAAATTCATAAAATATAGTTATAAGATTCACTTCTGCATTCCAGGACAGGTCCTGCAGGAACAGACGACGAAACTCAGGTTTTAGACCTTCTACAGGCAAATGCAAACATAACGACGCCCATAAATATGAAAACCAGTCTGCTGTAGAGGAAATTATTGGGCAGAATATAGGGTATTGGGCCCTCCATGACTCCCAAATGCCAGCGTAGGGACCACTAAAATAAATTATTTCCTAAAATTAATTCCGGAACAACACTTTTAACCGACACTATAAGTTCTGCACTTTCTATATCGCTGACGAATTAAGGGAAAATGTTAAGACGTAAACCAGTCCTTCAGACTCAGCCGTGGTTAATTCTTCTTTAAAAGTATCCCCAAGGCAGTGATATGTGAAATCGAGAGCTATTTCAGCCGGAATTAAAGCCTTTGGAAATGTCGATGGTCATCTATGAATTAGGAAGCCCGTTAAATCTTTAGATTTAACGAGTAGTTCACTCTCTTTCTCTTACCATGCTAAGAAACGCGAGTTTTTTTGCCTCCTGTACCGGGATAAGATAGCCGTCGACCTCGTCAATTTTGGGATTTGAGGGATCTACTCCATATTTTTCAATATAAGCCACTCTGGCTTCCTCTATTATTGCTAACATTTCCTGCTCGCTCATTACAACGTCATAATCCACACCTTCTTTCGAGCTCTCCGGTGGCTCTCCTGTCTCGCTGACAATGACTCTTGAGTTACTTTGAAAAACCGTGCCGTCCAGATAATTCGGAAGTTCTCCTCTGGCAAATTTGAGGTCATTTTCCGTAATATCATATTTTTCATACAACTCCTGCAGTTCCTCATCCGTATAACTCACATGGCCAAAAAGGACCACATCAGCGGCTGCCTTGAGCTGGCTTTCGTAAAATGTACCGAGAATTCCAAGAACACATACGAAAAATACGATTATTGCTGTCCATGTTTTCTTCATAAAAGCTTCTCCACAGACCAGTGTAGAATACAGGAAATCGACGATTTTACAAAATAAGAAATAAATATTAAATCATATAACTTTTCTGTGAAAAAACTAATATGAAACTAATATAAAATATCATGATATAAAATTTAATTTTTTTCTTTTAGTTTGATAAGGTGAGGAAAAAAAGACAAATAGATTTAATATTTAAAAAGTATGGAGTCGGGATAAAGTATGCAAAGGAAAAAAGAAAACAGAGAAATAAATGACAGAGCAGGGAAGGTGATTTGAAACGTGAAATCAGGAATGGCTGCGCTGGTTATAGCGCTATTGCTGACTGTTGCCTTCTTTGCGCCTGCTGATGGCATACAAAAAGTTGCAGATCAAGGGGAAGGGGAAGAGGAAGGGGAAGAAAACGCAGGTGCGCCCTGGTTTAATGAAGGCGACCCCTGGTTCGAAGAAGGTGACGAATTAAACCGGCTCAGCAACGATGAAATTCGCGCCCTTGCCGAACAGAACGAGACGGTAAGGAAAATGCTCGAAGAAGACCAGAAACTTGAGCCCGTCCGGATTGAAAGTCTTGAGGATCTGGAACACCTTCCTGAAAACTATCCTGCAGAAATGAAAAGACTGGAGATCGAAGATTATCTCGTGAGACAGAATCTATCGGAACAAGCAACAAATAATTTTGGTAATGTCCTGGAACCAAAGAGTGAAGGAAACGAATCAACAAAGAGTGAAGGAAACGAATCAACAAAGAGTGAAGGAAACGAATCAACAAAGAGTGAAGGAAACGAATCAACAAAGAGTGAGGGAAATGAATCAATAAAGAATGACACAAGTAACGCGAACTGATGCATCAGGAATCAGGGTTAAAGTTAATGGCATTCATCCCCTGAGCTAAAGACTCAGGGGTTTTCTGCCTTATGTTTTATAAATTAAGATCACAGATAAAGGCAAAACGAACCCGACTCCAATCCATTTCAGATCTCGTTTATAGTTTTTCTGATCAAAAAGAAGGATAAAGGCCTCTCGATAACATAATGTGCAAACAGCCAGAAGAAGACAAAAGTAAGGGGCAATCTAAGGAAGATCTCCCGAACAACAAATCTCACCGAAGGATTTTCTATCCAGCCTGTAAACAGGCTTACTAGGTTGCTGAAATGAAAAATAAGGAAAAGGCTAATGCATTAAAGGATTATTTTCTACCGGGTTTTATCTTTCAAATCTGACAATTTTCTGTCATCATTTCCGTATTTCGATACATCAGTGTTGTTTATCATTTCTTCATTTCTCCTTCAGGTAAGATCCTATACACTTCAATTGCGTTAATATCAGTCCCCCTTCCTTATTATTTTCCCCAGGCTTTCTTCTTTCTGATCCCGGAAACAAGAAACGCAATGCCAACAAGAAAGGCTAGAGGCATGAAGAAAAAGAAGATCAGAATAGATAGAAAACCAAGTAAACTCCAGGCACAGGTATAAGGATCGATAGCTTTAAGCGAGAGCAAAAGGACACCTGACAAAGCTATCAGCCAGGGACCAAGTACAAGGGACTTATTACTGCTATTTCTAAGGAGTAATGCCAGCAGAAGAATCATTCCGGCAATAGCAATCGGGGGGAAATAATAAGTAGCAGAGTTCTCGAGCCCCCTGGTAAAGAGCAAACCTTCTTCGCCGTGTTCAAAGGCGTACAATATACCTTCAGTTGAAACCAGGTATAGTTTGTCTTTGTAGACCGTTGGGTCCGATACTGAGGTACCTTTTATTCGGCTACTGGCCCATACCGTTTCTCCGGTATCGGAATTAAACACTCTTATGTTATATGGGCCTGTTGAATATACATATTTGTCAGTTATCATGGACGAAGCAACCGGAATTTCGGGATAAGGGAATTCTTTTTCGGGATAGGAGAGTTCTTTTAAGACTTCTCCGGTGCTTGCATTTAACAGGAAAGATTTGCCGGTATTAACGAGCATTCTATCATTTTTTACTTCAATAATATCCGCCCACTCGCCAGCATTTGTTTTCCAGACCTCTTCGCCAGACTCAGCGGACAACGCAAGAATAGTTCCATTATTCTCAATATAAATCAGGTCTTTGTAAAGGAAGGGGCTGTAAGAGTATGTGCTTAAGTTCGAGTATCTCCATATCTCTTTTCCTGTGTTTGCATCCAGGGAAACTAAACCCTCTTCTACTTCAGGCTCATCAGTCTCTGGTTCTGGCTCATCAGGATCTATTTCGACGGGTTCGGTATAGATGGAATGAACGGCAGAATATCTGGACACAAAAGTATTTCCATTTACCAGAGGACCTGACATCTGGTAATAATTGCTTCCACCAGTTTCAAAGGATGTAATATTGAATTCGTATTTCCATTTCAAAGTGCCATTTTCAGTATCAATAGCAGCCACATACCTGTCGTAAGGCGTGCTGACAAACAATGTATCTCCAAAAACGAGGGGATTATCCCACCCAACATCAGAATACTCCTTACTCCATAACGGTCTACCGGTCTTTGCATCCAGTGTCTCAACTTTTGAAGAGTGCACAGCAAACAGAACCCCATTCTTATATGCCAGACTGGCACTCCATTCCTTATTCCATAGTGGTTCACCTGTTTCTGCATCAACTGCTATAAGGCCCTCTTCAAGATCTCCACTAAGATAGAGAACCCCGTCCTTAACAAGTGTTTTAACAGCTGGCTTCTCACAAACATATTTCCAGGGTAGTTTATAAGTCCAGGCAACTTTCAAAGGTGGCTCAAGGGTTACAGGTTCAGTTTCGCTTAGATGGAATGAAACGTCATAAAACTCAAAGTCATCGTAGTTACTGCCATTAGCATCACTTCCGGCGCTGATTTTCAGGGTATTGTTTCCTGGATTGAAAAGAGAGGGATGAACCGGAATTGTAATATTCACTGCAACAGAATCCGGAGTTTCTGCCGGAACATAGTCATTAAGGGAACTTATTTCTATCTCATTGAGATATACTTTATCTGAAAATTCATCCGTCGGGCCAGGAACAATACTTATGCCTGTCAATGTGAGTTCTGCACTTTCGATATCTACTGAAGGGTCCAGGGTGAAATTTGCTGTGTAAACCAGCCCTTCAGGATCAACTGGATTCAATTCTTCTTTAAAATCGTCACCAAAATGATGGTGTCCGGTATCGATAACGATTTCAGTCGCTGAAGCAACTGAAGTGGGAATTACTGAAAAAACAAGTAATAATAACGCAAGAATTAATGAATTCTTTATCGCAGGACACATATACCTCAACCCATACCGAAGATTTGAATCACATTTAAATCAGCGTCTTTTGAGTCACATTCAAATCAGCGCCTGTTTACTATAAGTGCTGAAATCAATAACTCTGACAAAACAAACATCATCCCAGGTCCCGGAATACTAACTGGCGACTGTAAATCTTTTGCCGTTTCTTTAGTTTCGTTAGCTTCTTTAGCTCCGTTAATTTCTTCACTTACGTTTAGTTCTTCACTTTCCCTGTTTTCTTCGTTTTCTTCTGCCGTATCCTGTTCAATTACCAGGTCATCTTGAACAAATCCTTCATAGTTAAATACAACAGGCACATCATTAACTCCAATCTCTTTTCCAGACCGGTCAAATACATTGTAAATATTATCAAGAGTGGAATTATTAACTTCCGAGCCTTCCAGAATTCCTACTCCTATGCGGTTTTCAATACCCCAGCCAGAGCTTATAACCGGGCCCTGGGGATAAGTATAAGGTTCCAAGGGATCTCTCGAAAGGTCGCAGATTTTGTTAAGTTGATCGAACCATTCTCGTCTCTGGTCTTCAATATAGAATTCGCGTTCCTTTCCATAAGTGGCGATTAACGTATTTTTCTTTTGAGTCTCAATGCTTTCAAGCCCCATTTTTGCAAATGTCCGAACAGTCTCATCCTTATCATTTAGAGCATCTGTAAGAGGCTTAATCGCACGTTCATCTCCAATTCTGCCGAGGGCTTCAGCTGCACGTACCCGAACTCTGGGGTCTTCATCGTCAAGGACCTGGATCAAAGGTTCTACAGCAGGTTCGCCCATCAGACCAAGGTTATAACCCAGATCTGCATCAAGTTCTGATTTTTCTTTCAAGGCCTGAATCATAGGCTGAATTGCCCTTTCATCTTTTATTCCAGCAAGGACTGCAATAACTTTCGTCTGGAGAAAAACATCTTCGTTTTTGTCCTGCAAGATCTTAATTAGGGGCTCTACAGCAGGTTTTCCGATTTCAACAAGAGCATTGGTTGCAGCACTTTCAACTTCCCATTCTTCATCCGTCAACAATTTGATGAGCGGATCTATAGCTCTTTCATCTTTGATCTTACCAAGAGTAATAGCTGCGTTTTCACGGATTTCCGGGTCTTTGGAATCCAGCGCCTGGATTAAAGGTCCTACTGCGGTTTCTCCAGCTTCAACCAGAGCTTTTACGGAATCAGCTTTGACATTTACATCCTGTGCATTGAAATTCTCAATTAAGATCTCAATATCCTGCTCATCTGAAGCAGCACTGGCTACATTAACACCAGAAAAGATAAATAACTGGAGAATAACCAATGTGAAAAATATAAGATAAGTTTTTAGCCTTTCAATCCTCATTTGACCACTTGATCCATGTTCATCTTAGAGCTGCCTGATTATGGTATTCATAGCAAGTAATTAGTGCTCGGCAATACATGCAATAGTAATAACTACAAGTATCTTTGATATATTTGTGATATAGTCAATAAAGTTTATGAAATATATTTAAGAATTAGCTTTAAGTGACCTTTTAGTCTTTAAACATATAAATTTTCTTATTTTTTGGAAAATTTATTTTGTTTAAAAATGAAGACAAATAAAATAGAAATGTTCATGCCTTTTTTCAATTCATTTATAATAGCCATATCTCGATGCACAAAACGTAAATCTTCTGGCACTGGAAATTAATTATGAAAAATATTATAATTATGGATGACCACTGAATCGGGTATAAATATTTAGTTTGCTCTTGAATCCCACTTTCCCTTGATGCCTGAATCCAAATTATTAATCAGTAAAATTATAATATTGTTTATATGATATCTGGAATTTTTTATATAAAAAAGAATATTATAATATACGTTGTATATCAAAAATATCAAATAGTTTCCCATGTCAGGGCTAGTTGAAAGTTTTTCAACTCCTTTTTAATATATACAACTTTAAATAGTATGAGTACATTATTAATTGTTAGAGATGAATAACCTTCTAATTATATACCTATACAGGTTTAATTGATCAACCTGTAAGGCTCTTCCCATCAATCTCATAAAACGGATAAAACGGGCTCTAGTAGCCAGTTATAGACATCTGGTATTTACTTCTAATGCCGGTTGTTATACTTAAAACAGAAATAATCCACTACATTGCGTAAAAACGTTTTTTATTATGTTTAAAATTTCAAAACGAAATAGGTTACCTTATAAATATACATACTATGTGTATATTTAGAGACTGTCGTCAGTTTTAAAAGATAATTATAAAAACCTTTCTTGAAGGCTTAAACATAAGTATCTTAATATTATTTAACTGACAAACTTATCCATAAAATTCTATGAAAGAAGGGGTTATCATGAAAGACTATGAAGTTAAAGTGCTGGACGAAAACGACCACATTTTTATTGAAACGTTAAGGAACCTTGGAATGTCCAGAAATGTCGCTACAACTATGGCATATCTTATGAATGTTGACGAGGCTTCATCCCGTGAAATTGAAATCAGTACCGGACTAAGACAACCAGAAGTAAGTCTTGCGATGAGGCTGATGCGCAATCAGTCATGGGTTAGCGTTCGTTCGGAAAAGAAACCCGGTAAAGGGCGCCCAATAAAGATCTATGCTCTTGCAGCTCCAGTTGACGAGATCATCAGTTATTACGAAGACAAAATTTACAAAGAATCTCAGGCAACCATCTCAGCAATTAAGAAGCTGAAGGTTATGAGTAAAAAGGTGCCTCTTACTCCCTCAAAGTAAAAACCTTTAAAACGAATTTGCTCCATAATGGCTGACAATTCTTCTCTTGAATTCGACCATTATGGAAACAAAAATCTTAATTATTCGAGTCATTTTTCATTCCTGTTCTCTACTTTTCTGGATCAACCGTTGCGCCGGTTGATCACGCCGACCATGTTGTGGAGTTTTCGGTCAATCATTTTTTGAAATATCTTGCTGGCAAACAGTTTTTAAAATGACTTGTGATGCATGACCCAGGGGTAATTTGAGTAAATTAACTCTCCTGAGAGCGTTGAAGATAGAACCTCTCTCTAACTTTTCTCCAAAGATTACTCCGCTTGAACTAGCGAAGTGAGCGAAACGGCACCGTCCTCCCGAGAAGGGACTCGGGTGAAGGAACTCTGTGATAAAAACGCTATACAGAAACGCTATACAGGAACTTCAAAAAAGGTGGAAAAAAGAATTGTAATAAAGG
This sequence comes from Methanosarcina sp. Kolksee, assembly GCF_000969945.1. Classification (NCBI taxonomy): domain Archaea; kingdom Methanobacteriati; phylum Methanobacteriota; class Methanomicrobia; order Methanosarcinales; family Methanosarcinaceae; genus Methanosarcina; species Methanosarcina sp. Kolksee. Next base: position 2,998,727 of record NZ_CP009524.1, on the reverse strand, counting down.
AGGGGTCTGCCTTTTGCTGGCAGTTCAGCCCCCTGTGACAACTCTGAGAATTGTAAGTTTATCGGAACTGACTGTTCCATCAAGGGGAACAGCATTCCCTCCATTTAATACAAGTACTGTTTCCTGATTTATATCCAAAGTATTAAGCAGGTCTTCGTAGGTAGCGCTCTCAGCTACTTCTACGGTCTGCTCAGAAATCTCTCCAGCCTGGATTGTTATATGTACTTTTCGACTCACTCTATTGCTCCACCGCCGCTTACCTGAATTTCGCCTACGATTTCCTTTATAAACTTCTGCTCCAGTTCATATTCTTTTCTTACGCCTTTCCTTTCTGCATTTCTCTTCTGGAACTTTCCTGTCATTTTAGATCTCCTTACGATTTTTCAGGTTTGCAACATAGTTGGTATAGATCTCTTCAAGCAGACTTATTCTCTGTCTTCTTGAGATGTATATCCAATAATTATAATCATTTTATGTTTTAATTAATTTTTTGGTTGACAATAATTGGTTAACATACCTGATTTTCAAACCTCATGGATATCATCACCTCTGAACTCAAGTAATAACTATAGGTTAACATTGAATTAGATATCGTTCATAAGCTTGACAAAAAATATTTAAAACTGAAATTTTAAAATAAAAATAGGAAGTATTTAATTAGAAGCTAATGTTTTATTGGAAATCTGGTCAATAGAATAAATGTTTCAAACTCAAAGCAAAAAATATTAATATCAGGTAGGTCCGGGAAATGTCGCAAATAGATACCGTTAAAGGAAAGAGGCAGATACAGAAAAGAGTAGATAAAGAAAAGAGTAGATAAAGAAAAGTGTAGATAATGAAAAGAGTAGATAAAGAAAAGAGTAGATAAAGAAAAGTGTAGATAAAGAAGAAAAAAGGTAAAAACTTACCGACACAACCTGTTATTCTTAATAATTACCTTATTCTTAAACCTGACCTTATTCGAAAGTGATTCCAAAAATTAGAAAAAATTGAATATACACCAGCCGGGATTCGAACCCGGGTTCGAGCGTTGGCAACGCCCGGTGATGACCGCTACACTACTGATGTTTGAAGATGGTGCCCAGACCCGGATTCGAACCGGGGACAACTGCCTCTTCAGGGCAGCGCTCTCCCACTGAGCTACCTGGGCAAGCAGGTTAATTCAAGTTATACTTCGATTAAGTGATAGCCTAATTTTCGTTTTCTTTTTCACTTTCCGGAAAAATCTCCGGAAATTTTTTTAGTGGGCCCGCTGAGATTCGAACTCAGGACCTCCGCCATGTCAAGGCGACGTCATAACCGTCTAGACCACGAGCCCATGTTGCTTATGATTTTTGCGTCGGAATACTTATCCGAAGCACTGTATTAAAAAAGTAATACACCAGCCGGGATTCGAACCCGGGTTCGAGCGTTGGCAACGCCCGGTGATGACCGCTACACTACTGATGTTTGAAGATGGTGCCCAGACCCGGATTCGAACCGGGGACAACTGCCTCTTCAGGGCAGCGCTCTCCCACTGAGCTACCTGGGCAAGCAGGTTAATTCAAGTTATACTTCGATTAAGTGATATCCTGAATTTTCGTTTTCTTTTTCACTTTCCGGAAAAATCTCCGGAAATTTTTTTAGTGGGCCCGCTGAGATTCGAACTCAGGACCTCCGCCATGTCAAGGCGACGTCATAACCGTCTAGACCACGAGCCCAGTAGTTTGTTGCTTCTGTTTTTCGCACAAAAGTGCAACTCCATAGTGCGCATCATCATTTATATAAGTTTTGGGTGGTATGTACCTTTTCTAACCGAATCAACCTTAAAAGAGATGAAATCTTTATACAGTTTGTATCCTAATTTTTCTTTCGGAATCTAATGATGAATCTTTTTAGAGATTCGGTTTTCCAGCAAGCATTGCAAAATCCCTCATTTACAATTCTTCAAATTCAATCGTCTGATTTGTTTTTATAAAACATTAATTTTTTAGTAAGTCAATAATACCATATATTAATTTCTAGAAAACATGAAACCTGTTAAAGGAAAAACAAAAGGTAGTTCAATGTAAAAGCAACTCAATAAACAAAAAGAGGCTCAATGTAAAAGGTAGTTCAATGTAAAAGCAACTCAATAAACAAAAAGAGGCTCAATATAAAGGCAGCACTAGAGGCTCAATGCAAAAGGCAATACAATGCAAAACATGCAAAGAGCAACGAAACTCTTTCCAGATTTTGAGGAGAAAACTGAATGACTTCCAGCGAAGACAACCGGCAAGACCGTGAGAGCTTGAAAAGTAAAAGACCAGAATGCGAGAAGTCTTACAATATAATTAGTATTCCAATGGGGCACTCAAATTCTTATCTGATAGTTTCAGCTGGTCGGGGAGTTCTTGTGGATGCAGGATGTCCGGGCAAAATCAAAAACATTCAAACTGCTCTCGAACAGAACAACCTTGTTTTCCTGAATATAGTTCTGATCATTCTCACCCACACTCATTACGATCATACAGGCTGCCTTGCCGAAATAAAAAAACGAAGCGGAGCAAAAGTTCTGGTTCATGCATCCGAAAAAAGATGCCTGGAAAAGGGCATAACTCCCTTTCCGAAAGGTACTATGTGGTTCTCAAAAATAATTTCGGAAATTGGGAACTCCTTAATGGTTTCCAAATCAAAATATCAGCCTGTCAATCCTGATATAGTAGTAGGGAACGAATATGACCTTGGAAACTATATCCCGGGTGCAAAAGTAATTTCCACGCCTGGTCATACTGCAGGCTCGATAAGCCTTGTGATTGAAAATGACGCTGCATTCGTAGGAGATACGCTTTTCAATGTCATGCCCTGGAGCGTATTTCCCCCTTTTGCAAACGACATCCGCGAACTTCTAGAAAGCTGGGAGAGGTTGATTGCTTCAAGTTGCAGGACATATTTCCCGGGTCATGGCAGGCCCATACCTTTCCATAAATTAAAAAACTCATACGAAAAAAAGACAAAAAAAAGTAAAGAAGACCTTTGAGTTTATTCATTCTCTAAAACAGCCAATTTCACATTCTCTAAAACGGCCAATTTCACGCTTATTCTTTCCTCCAGAGTAACTGATCCTCAGGCAATCCTTACTCCTAAAATAGGATGAACTCAATATCCCGGTTGAGGGAAACATGAACGGAGCATTCGATAACACAGAGACGTCCCGGACAATCCCGGAAATCCATGATAAAATTGATGCCGGAGACGCAATCATTCTTACGGCTACGGAAATTAGTGCAAGAATTCGAGCAGGGGAGGATATAAAGCTCGAAGACGTGGATGTTGTAACAACTGCAACGCGTGGCATTATGAGTGGAACCTATGCCGTACTTTCGTTCAAAGTATCAGAGCCGGATTCGTTTGTTAAGGCGTCCGAAGTCCTGCTAAACGGCGTGCCTGCAGTTGTTGGTCCCTGCCCTAATGAAAGGCTTGGAATTTTGGACCTGATCGTACTTGGAACCGCTCACAGTAAGTTTGATCCCAACTACGGGGGCGGACACCTTTTCAGGGAGATGGTAGAAGGAAAAAACATTAAAGTTGATGTAACTACCAGTGAAGGAGACCATTTCTCGGTAGAAACGCGGTTATCTGAGATCCCCTATGCGAAACTCAATGCAACAAGACACTCCTTTAAGAATTATCGGGCGTTTGTAAATCCCGGAAAAGAGTCTATCAAAACCATCTTTCACGCTCTGCCTTTTGAAGGTGAGTTTAAGGAAATGACCTTTTGCGGCTGCGGTGAGTTAAACCCAATTGAAAACGACCCCAAGCTCGAAACTATAGGAATCGGGACAAGAGTACTTCTCAACGGAGCAGACGGATTTGTTACCGGGGCTGGCACTCGAAGCGCTCCGGATAATCCTAACCTTACGGGTTTTGCTGATATGCATGACATGACCCCTGAGTATATGGGAGGGTTTGTAACATCTGCCGGCCCTGAAATTATCAATACATGGGCTGTTCCTATCCCGATTCTTCACAAAGGAATGCTGGAAAATATCCTGAAGCTGGATAAGGAAATCCCGCTCAAGCTGGTGGACCTCGCAGGGCGAATTCCCCTCTGTGAAATCACCTATGGGGATGTATGGGATAATGTGGACCTGAATATTAAGTACGAGCCTGAAAAATGCCTTAATTGCAAGGACTGCCTTGTAATCGAAGCCTGTCCCATGGGTGCAGTAAGCCGGGGAGAAGACGGAGCTGTACACAATCCGGAATTTTGCTTTAACTGCGGACTCTGTATCTCAAGGTGCAGGGGAGAAGCATTCAGTGCAAACCTGGGTTCTGTCAGGTGTTCAACCGGAGGCTGCCTTAGAGATATTAAGGTAACACTGCGTCAGTCTGATCGTGCAAGGGCAATTATAGCTGCCGAAGAACTCAAAGAGAAAATTCTCACAGGAAGGTTCAGGCTTAATGAACCTGTAGAAAAAATAAGCTGGAGAGAGTAAGACAATGTTCTTCTCTCCTTTAATACTCCTGTAACTGTGATTTTTACTTTTAAAGACGTAACTTCTAATTTTTATTTTTTGAAACGTTATTGTAACTTATTCAGACTTCAAGCTTTTAAAGCCTCTTTAAAGCGTTTTGTAACCTCTTCAGGGCTCAGGGGGATATTGGGAGCTTTTGTATTTCCAGGCTTCAGGATTACATGGATAAAGGAAAGTTCCTGCATGGCCCGAAATTTACTGAAAGCTTCTATTAACCCCTCTGGGCTGTTTACCTTAGCCGTATTCTGAATTCCGCAAGCGGTTGCAAAAATTTCCAGGTCAATATAGCGGAGAGCACAGGTTTCCTGCGAGCCTGTGGAGCCGTAGGCACCATTGTCAAGGCAAATAATAATCAGGTTTTTTGGGGCTTCATTAGCAATTTCGAGCAGGGCGTTGGGGTTCATAAGCAGGCTGCCGTCCCCGTCAAGGGTCACTACCGTCTTCTCTGTCCTAAGAGCCAGGCCAAGTCCTATCGACGAGACGAGCCCCATTGAGCCAAACATATAGAAGTTAAGCTCCCTGTCTCTGCAAGCATAAAGTTCCTTGCAGGGAACTCCAAGATTTGTTACCGTAATTTCGCCATCAAGCTGAGAATCAATTGCGCAAATCGCATCGTTCCTTAGCATTAATGGCCTGAGGGTTTCCTGCTTAATATTAAAACGGCATATCCTTTCCATAATCTCGGGTTTTTCGGGCAATCCAGCCGCTTCCCAGGCGCAACAATTCGAGTTTTCCCATACTTTTGGAGAAATTAGGGCTATATGCGGCCTTAAATTCTCAAACGCGTCTTTTATTACGTTTTCAAGTAGAAGTAGCTTTCTGGCTTCATCAATTATTGTATATGCAAGCCCTGCTCCTTCAAGGATTGCCGGGAGATGGGTGCCAAGCGGGACCTGGGCTTCGATTCCTTCAGCGTAAACCCCACGCCAGCTTGCCAGAACAGGTAAGGGGATCCTGCAGATTACATTCAGAGATTCCAGAGCATTAATCATATTCCCAAGCCCTGTGCTCTGGATAAGCATCATGGGCCTCCCCCCTGCAAGGTAAACCCCGGCACAAATGCCCACACCATTTTCTTCTCTCGTTAACTTGATTTCAGGAAAATTCTCAGAAACCAGGGGAAGCAGGTTTTTGATCCTGTCGCAGGGCAGAGTTGCGGCAAGGTCGATACCTGCCTTTTTCATTATTGCTATGACTTCTTCTTCCGGACTTGCCATGCACATGCCTCTTCAGCTTTCTTAATAGTCTTTGTACTTTCACTGTTTTTATTTAGAGTTATTTTGGACTCAGATATTCAGCTCGTCTAGATATTCAGCTTGTCTAGATATTCCACTTGTCTAGACTAGATATTTAGCTCGTCTAGATATTCAGCTCATCTAGATATTCAGCTCGTCTAAGGAAATATCAGGATTTTTGGCAGTAGCTACCGGCTCGATCTGGTAAAGTGTATAGTCCTCTTTCAGGCGTTTGTATCCTCCGCCTGCAAGGTTCAGGAGAATAGTTTCGTCCTTATCAACGTTTCCTGCTTCCACGGCTTTTAGTAGAGAAGCTGTTGCAACTGCTGACGGAGGCAGAATGTCGATTCCTTCAAGGGCTTCGAAAAGGGCCTTAGCTTCAAGGGCTTCTTCTCTGGTAACTGCGTACATTATTCCATCAGTATCGGTAAGTGCATCGTATAACCCGCCCATAACCCCATATGGTGGAGTCCGGTTGGTAAGCACGGTAGCATAGGTTTCTTCTACCTGTTTCTTTGCATCCTTCATGTCAAGTTCTGGAATGATTTCTCTTCTTTTTTCCTGCCAGGCGTTGTACATGGGAACAAAAGGAAGGTTCTGGGCAAGCTGAAGTTTAGGGATTTTTTGCCCGAACCGCCCATCGTCCCTGAGGCGCATTGCGGCTTCCCATACTGAAATTCCTCCTGTGCCGCTTCCGACTGCCTGGAAATATTGATCAGGCATTTTTCCTATAGTTACTGCTGCATCCAGCATCACAGTGCCCATTCCATCTCTTCTGGCGATATTTCTTGCTCCGCCTTCGGGAATCATGCCAGGCAGCTTTGCAATCCTGCCTGCGAGATTGATAGCGTCAGTGTAATCGTTTCCTGGACTCATACTGATGAGATGGATAGATTCAGTGGGCTCTTCAGGCAGCCATAGATTCGAAGCTCCGGACTCCGGTACAACTATGTAGACATCAGTTCCTGTCAAAGCCGATACGTGCGCAAAGGCCCGACCGGTATTTCCGGCAGAAGCAAGGACTATGGCTTTTCCTCCGGTCTCTTTCAGGAGTTGCATGGTCGGGTGGGCTTCGAGTTCTTTGAAACTGCAGGTTTTAATGAAAGCCCCTCTTTCGGGCCAGTACCCGCTGAACCCTATATAAAGGTTCGAAAGCCCGAGTTCTCTGGCAAAAGCTTCACTTTTGTAAGTTATAGGCCCCGCATCCGTAGTAAGTTCTTCCTGGACCGGGAGCCAGGAATGAAACCTTCCGATACCTGGCTGGTTTCTTAATTTCAGTCTTTTTTCGAGGTATTCCGCCCGCAAAAAAGCGTCATCGTTCTCACAGGTGAGCCGGTATTCCTGGCCGTACTCTCTTCCGCACTTAAGACATTTCAGTTTGAATTTTCCCATCGCTATCACAGGAAATTGGGCTTCTAATTAAATATGTATTCCTGAAAAGTGAATATAATTCTCTTTTTGTGTTATATTATTGAATTAGTTGTCTTATTGGGCTATTTTATTTTACTAATGAGAAGAGAACCACTTTATCAAATTAACAAGTTGGAAAAATTTGATAAGACAGCTAGAAGACAGCTAGGGGGGAAAAGGATTGGGAAACTGAAAAGAGAAAGAAGGGGAATCTGAGAAAGAAAGAAGGAAAAACTGGAAAGAAAAGAGAAAGAAGGGGGATCTGAGAAAGAAAGAAGGAAAAACTGGAAAGAAAAGAGAAGAAAAACTGAAAAGGAATGATAACGAAACTGGGAAGCAAGAAGGAAAAACTGGAAAGAAAAGAGAAAGAGGGGGGATCTGAGAAAGAAAGAAGGAAAAACTGGAAAGAAAAGAGAAGAAAAACTGAAAAGGAATGATAACGAAACTGGGAAGCAAAGACGACGGGACGGAAAGGAAAAAATGACGTGCCGGAAAGGAGACTATTGAAGAAAGAAAAGAGGTAGAAGAAACTAAAAGTAAATGGGTAATTAAGGCTAAGCAGGTAATTTTTATCAACGTTTCTCTTTTACTTAATAAAAGACCGGCGGAGTGACTTTTACATTTTCATAACTCCTTGCCTTGCCTTTAGGAGGATAAACAAAGGTGACAACGTCAGACTGCACTCCTAATTCATAAGGATCACACAGGTAGCTTCCGGCCTCTTTCCTGGAGATATTTAGCATCTGGAGCGAGGCACTTGACCTTCCTATCTTTTGAATCTTTACTTCCTTAAATTCGGAGAAAATCTCCTTAATCTTGGGCTCCAGGTTTTTACTTCCAAAAAATGATATATATACCTGAGCAAAGGGACTGAGATGGTAGTCTATATTGACAGTCGCGTCAGTCTTGTCAAACTGAATCACTATATTGTCAACGTGAATATATTTTCCTTCTTTGAACTGATCTGCACTGGTTCCAGGAACGAATCTAGCAGCCAGTAGAATGGATGAGATTAGAAGGGCAATTACAATTATTGGTTTTGTTTTCATGGTTCTTACTCAGTAATATTCTTCTTTTTTAATATCTCTTTCCTGCAAATCTTTTTTCTATCATGCCTGACCGATTTCAAAACGGAAAATGCGTCATTTTTATTGCAAGGGTTTCTATATTTAGACTACTTGCAATATCATTAAATATCGCAACACTAAAGGTATTCCACCGTTTAGATTATCTAAAAGAGAGTAAAGAGGCCATAAAATGAGTAAAGATATTCATTTCATCTGCCCCAAATGCGGAAATACCACCTACGAAACCGGCGAGATCCGCACCACAGGCGGCTTTTTAAGTAAAATCTTCGATATCCAGAACAAAAGATTCACCCACGTCACCTGCAAGCGCTGCAAATACACCGAGTTCTACCAGACCAAGAGCAGCATGTTGGGAGACGTTTTCGATTTGTTCACTTCGTAATTAGCCGATAAAGGATTTTTTGGTGGAAATTACTTTTTTTCCATCCTTTCGTTTTTTTGATTGCTTATTGTCCGGGACTGGAGAGTAGCATCTTTACGGGAGCTTGTCACGCTCGACGAAGGAGGGCGGCCTTTTTGTGAATAGAACCCAAGCAGAAGAATCAGTGAAAGTGCAATAAACGGAAAAATTTGGAATTATTCTCACGAAGCCTGCACATTATTAGTTCTGAGATTGATTTTAATTATTAGGGATAACAAGAAAAAGGCATTTTTCTTTTAATTCTTCAATTTTACGTTCATCAAGATTCTGAATATGTTTGTTTGTTAAAGGAGAGAATTGTTTTATTAGGGACGTTTCAACATCATCTGTTTTTTTCTCAATACTTCCCCTTTCTTTTATAAGCATGCATTTCAATGCATTATGATCATTACAGGAGTTTATTCTGTTAATTATTTCCACAAATTCCCTGCCTTTTTCTTTTAATTTATCGGGAATTTCAGCTTCTTCAAAAATGTGGATGAGCTTTAAGGTTATTGGCTCCTGCCCTGTCTGAGTATCCCTTGATGTATTAAAATCCGTATTTATTGACATTATATATACAAATTGTTCCATTACGCCGTCAACTGGCTCTATGACGGTTTCATTCTCCCCAAGTTTTGAGTACGAGTGCTTGTCAAGTGTTAAAACAACTCCAGTAGACCCTCCATGTATTGTTGTTTTATCCTTTCCCCAGGTATAGATTCCATTTACCATAACGTGTGCCCGGTTTCCAGCACAAAGCTGGATATTGAGCTCACTGTTTGCTTTTCTATAAAATATATCTGGAGATGGATTTGTCTGAGGCACAAGGATTACGTCGCAGGCACGTATCAAACGCTTTCTCAAATCATCAGTCACATACTCATAACAGATCATAACCCCCACTCTAAGGTCTTCTCTAAGTTTGAGAATGTGGTTCACTTCACCTGCTTCCATACCTTCCTCAAAACCGCATCCTCTTTCATCCCTTGCTGCTAGCATTTTTTCATTGTGCACGATTTTAGAATCAGGAATCACAATAGGAGAGATATTTTTCCTTAAATCTTCTTCTCCAAACTCATGGGCAAACAGATTTCCATACTTTCCAAGATTCTTTTCCTGAACATAATGGCTGCCTGCAACAACAATAATCCCATTTTCATCGGCGTACTGCTGTATTTCTTCAAGATATTCAAAAGGTATGGAAAACTCAGGGAATACTACAATGTCAGCTTTTTCCTTCACAGCTTTAAGAATTGCCATTACTTTCCTGTAATAAGCCTCATCAGCCGTAAGTTTCACAACGGAATCTTCTCCATAAGCATGATATTTCAATTGCACAGCTGCAATACGTAAATCAGAACCCTCAAAAGAGTTGTTGCAGCAGTCATGCTGTAATATCCGAATTTTCTTATTTCCGGGTATGCTCTCAAAATAATCAATTGACCTTATGACTGGTTTTTTCTGTCCTCTAACACTGAAAGTAATTTCGTCTTTTCCTTCCGGGAAATACTTTTTCTCAAGATAATCAATTTCAAGAGAATTGTTTTCTCTTTCTTCGGAGGTAAGGAATTTGTTAAAAAGCGTTCTGTTCCCTGCTTTGACTGTTAACTTGCCTTTTACTTTTTCAGGGTCATCAAAGATAACTTTGAGTTTCCAGTTTTCGTAGATCAGCTTGATAGGGTTGAAAGGCTCTTCAAAATAGTCCTTTGTTCTCCTGTGAATATACTCTAAAAGGTTTTCAAGAGGCCGGTATTCAATTGAATTAATTTTTTCCAAGAAATCAAAAAGAAGTTTATCCCTGGTTTTGCAGTCTTTTTCTTCAAAAATCTGTGGGAGGTCATTAAATGAAGCGCAGATGCTTGGATTAACATCATCAGACAGAGTTCTGGTAACCTCCTCTACAACCTTCTTCAACCTTGGCACATCAATTTCTTCAGATTTTTCAATTACCGTCAGGACTTCAAACAGTCCGGTATAAACGCAATAGCAAACGTTTGCTTTTTCATAAGTTTCAGTTGCTTTTTTAAACTGTTCTATTGCCTGATTGAGCAACTCCAGATCAGGCTGCTTTGAAGAAAGTGCTTCGTTTACAAGTTTTCTTCCAGAAAGGTAATATGAGGTAGAATCACAGAGTTTTGAAACAGCCTCGTCTTCTTCAACAGATTTTAGCTCTTCAACTGCTTTTATAGCTTTGTCATATTCACTTGCACGTTTTCCTGTATTGGGCTCAGCTCTGATGTTCTTGAGCAGAAAGTCAATATATGCACTCAGTCCTGCCCCAGTAACCAGTTCTCTTTCGTGCTTTAGCTCATATTTAATAAAAAAATCCTGATATTTTTTGCACAGCTCGACTGCTTCTTTCAGGCATCTCATCTGATAATATTGATTGCCTTTTTTTGCCAGTTCTGAATTTAATTCAATAAGCCTTATTATTGACTCTGATTTTTTACCTATAGTCAGGTACTGCATCGGTTCAGTGTACTTTGTAAGTGACTCTTCGTACCTTTGTTTTGCCTCTTCTATGCACCCTGTATTTTTAAGCAAGTCTCCGAGATTGTTGAGCGTTGTTCCTACATATGATTGATATAATATATTTTCAGGGTTCTTTTTGAGAAGAGCCTCGTAAATTACAAGCGCCTCTTTATACCGATCTATTGCCTTTTCAATATTCCCCACTCGATAAAATGAGTTACCTATGTTACCTATTACAGCTCCTACACGTAATTGGTAAGTGACGTTTTCCCTATCTGTTTTGAGAAGTTCTTTATATATTTTAAGTGCCTCTTCTAACCTATCTATCGCCTCTTCAATTTTCCCCATCTCAAAAAACAAGCTTCCTAAGCTGTTTAGTGTCATTGCTAAGCTTGAGAGATAATTGACGTTTTCATAATATCTCTCTACAATTTTTCGCCTCATATCCAGCGAGTTCTCCAACCTCTCTTTTGCTTCCTCTGGGCATCCTAAATCTTTGAGTACAATTCCTAAACTGTTTAATGAATTTGCTAAATTTGATTGGTAACTGACGTTTTGAAGATCAGTTTCAAGGATTTTTTGCTGCAAATCAACCGCTTTTTCTAACTTGTTTTTTGCCTCTTCTAGAAGCCCCATGTTAGAAAGTAAAGCACCTAAATTATTGAGTGTTGTTCCTACATATGATTGATACTTAATATTTTTAGGATACATCTCAACAATTTTTTGTCTTATATCTAGTGAGTTCTCGTATCTCTCTTTTGCTTCTTCAAGACATCCTAAATTTGCGAGTATACCTCCTAGATTGTTTAATGTCATTGCTACATCTGCTTGGTAACTGACGTTTTGAAGATCCCTTTCAAGAATTTTTTGCCTCAAATAAAGTGCTTTTTCGTACCTGTTTTTTGCCTCTTCTAGACGCCCCATGTAGGAAAACCAGTTTCCTACGTTGTTAATTATCATAGCGAATTTTGACTGATAATTAATATTTTTGGGATCTGTTTCAAAAAGTTTTTTTAGAATTTTGAATGATTTTTCATATCTTTGTTTTGCTTCTTCGAAGCACCCCATCTCCATAAGTAAGAACCCAAGATTGTTTAGTGTCGTCCCTACATTAGATTGGTATATTAAATTTTTGGAATATGTTTGACGAAGTTTATCATGAATTTTGAACGCATTTTCATATCTCCTAGCTTCGGCAGGTTAACGCAACTAGAGATATATATTTTCATATTCCTCCCCCATGAGCCTCAATATTTTCCAGTGAATTTCTTCCATATTCAGTATTTCTGACTTTGCTTTCCCTTTTTTCTGCGTTATAAGTTCTGTAATTCCCTGAAACTTGAAAAATATCCATCTCATTGTTGGTTTTTTTGTTGGTTTCCCTTTTTGATCTGGAACCGTTTCATTTTCTTCTTCTAACTTTGTCCTTAATTTCCATTCTGCAATTGCATAAATCATTAAGCAGAGAACCATTATCATTGTCAACGCTTCAATTCTTGATTTATTCTTGAGATACACCTTCGATATGCTAAAGGTATCACTTTTCAAAAATCTGAATCCTTTTTCTACTTTATCCTGTCCTTTGTAATACTTCAGCATCTCTTCAGGAGAAAGACGGATATCATTACTTGCAAGAATGAAAAGTCCCATTTTTTCCATTTCTTTTAAAACAAAAGCATCATTAACCTTTATAATTCCATCAATCCTGTAACATGTCTTCAATTTTTCATCTTTAGAAATTCTGCCTCTTTTACCTGGTTCCCGTTTTTTAATGGTTTTCAAATCTACTTTTTCAAAAAGAACAGAAGGGAAATCTGCAATCCATTTTTCTGCTGCTTTTAATGCATCTTCTTCACAGAAAAAGTCATCTCCTGCCAGTTTTTTAAGCGACTTTTCTGCTTTTTCAAGCTCTTTTTCAAGCTTTCTTCTGAGAGTCACCTCTTTTTTTTCTTTCATTTTATGGGAGAGTAACAAAACCCACTTTTGTTTAACTCCACCATATTCCACAAAGGTTTGATAAAATAAGTATCTCGCGTCGCTTTTCAACGTTTTCAGGTTTAGATTTGCATTTAGCAGTTCCTTTGCCTCATTAATTGTGCAGGAACACGACTGATCCAGAATGACTTTCCTATGTTCTTGATATTATTGTCAGTGTAAAAAGAACTATCAGCTACATAGTACACTTTGCTTTCAGGGTTTAAAGCTGATTTGAGAGACTTGATTGCTTCCAGAATTGTGCTTTTGTCTGAAGCATTTCCTGAATGGGTGTTCATGAAAAAGTGGTATCCCATGCTGATTAACAATCAAACTCAAAACAAATTGTTTGAGGTCCCATCTTCCGTTTTTGGGAATTCCGAAAGTAATATCAATAGACTCAGTTTCTTCATCTTCATAATCGCCATAAACGCTGACACTTGTAGTGTCAGCGTGTAAACAATGGACAGGAATAGGTAGACGAGCCATAATGTGAAGAGTGATTTCAGTAAACAGTTTTGTAGGACCATACTTTACGATTCTGTCAAGAGTTTCTCCAATAGCATATTGATTCAGGTCTTCTCGTGTGACGCTGTCTCCAAAAAGTCTTCCTATAGAAATAGTCCTGAAATAATCAGGAAAAAGATACAGACGTTGCCCTATGAAACCAAGACCATTGAGTACCATGGCAAGGATACAAACGGAGTGAGGAACTTTGTGATCTCGTTCTTTAGGAAGTTTCTCATCGATCAATTTGTCAACTTCAAGCTCTCGGAAAACTCCAGCAATGAGACCAAGGTGACCTAAGAAGCTTGTACGTTTTATTGAGGATTCAACTCTTCTACTGTTGTTTTTATCTGCCATGGAAGATCAAGAAAAGAGATAGGAAAATTAATTATATTAAATTATATGTTTACCTGCCGAAGCTAGGATATCTGTTTTTTGCTTCTTTCGTTTGTCCCATGTCACTAAGCAAATTTCCCAAATTATTCAGAGCCACTGCTACATTTAATTGATATTCAACGTTTTCAGGCTCATTATCGAGAAACCTTGTATAGATTGAAAGATTCAGCTCACAACAACTTTTTGCCTGACTAAAATGTCCTATGCTATGGAAAACATCACTAAGGGTGTCAATAGCTTCGAGATTTGCCTGAAAAATTGACCGAGAGAATTCATTAGCAGGATCTTTATATATATATTTTTCAATAGTTTTTAGGGAAAGAGTATGAACTTCCAAAGCTTCTTCATACGCCCCCAGAGACAGCATTATACGTCCTTTTATGGTTTGGACATTTAGAAAAATGTCATTTGCTTTCGCCTTGAATGCATTTTTTTCGGCTATTTCAAGCTCTTTTAAGGCCTCCTCCGGTTTACCTTTTTGCATTAATTGCAACGTTTTTTTAACATGTCTTTCAGCTGAATCTCGTAAAAGTCTGGACATAGTAAAGTAGTTAATTTATCATAGCTTAAACATTTTGTTTTTTTCTCGATGGAGTTGCAGCAAAAAGTGCGCGAATAAGAGATAATTTGCTTTTCTTTCTTTGCATACGCGGAAAAGCCGCGCCGTGGGCGCGTGGACAAATTCGACCTAAGACGGCTGACTACAGCTGCTATGGATTAGATTTTAAACCACTTGATTTCTTCCCACTTGAAACGGAGTTCTTTTAGTTTTTTGCACCCAGGGTGCTTTTATTCAGGTATCAGGAATCTCACTTTATCCTATGGTTTTAATAATTTGATGTTTATTGATTTCTAAAGGGAGTACCTGGGAAAAGGTAAATAATGTGTACAGATAAATGAAATAAGAATAAGATCGAGATTCGGGGGGAGGGTAGAATCGAGATTCCTGAGTTTAGAAAAAAAGAAAAGATATACCTACTGCTTGTGAGTATCTTTCTCACAGCTATCCTCTTTTATACCTTATATATCGGACAGCTTCTCTGGGGCATAGTTATTGATGTTCTCATTCTGAGGCTTTATTTCCTAATGAAAAGAGAAAGGAGTTACTTCAGGGAACGTTCCCTGGATGAAAAAGAAGCCGGGACTCTGCAAGATCCCCAGATGAGGAAGAAAGTCCGGCTTGCAAACATTCTTGTTACTTTCTTCGTACTTGGACTGATTATTTACTCGTACTTTACTTTCCAGTTCCTCTCAGGAGTCGTCGCAGGCCTGCTGATTTTGCTTTATGTACACATGCTGCTGTTTTCAAAGGATAACCTTTAAAAAGTTAAAGTGTTCGGGCTGTTGCGAGCTTTAAGAGATTGCAGGCTCTATAACGCTTTCCTCTATGACTCAGCTCTCTATGACGCTGCCGGCGCATTTGAGATAAAAACCTTAAAGCTTTTCCGGCTTTTCCGAATTTTCCGGATTCTCCAGGTTTTCCAGAGTTTCTGGCCTTTCCTGTTCTTCCAGGTTTTCCGGGTTTTCTGGCTTTTCCTGTTCCAGATTTTCCGGGTTCTCCAAGGTTTCCTGTTCTTCCAGATTTTCTTGCTTTTCCAGATTTTCTGAATTCTCCAGGTTTTCCAGGCTTTCAGGCTTTTCCTGTATTTTCATTGTTTCCAGTTTTTCAAGCCTTTCCCGGGTTAAAGCAATAGCATCTTTGATAGTTGCATCTTCAGGCTGCTGGTTGAAGATGTTTTCCTGCATAGTCAGGGCTTTTTCAAGGCTTTGTTTTGCAGTATCGGATTTTTCCGGGCCCTGCTGGACCAGGCAGTTTCCAAGCCGGCTGAGCGCAACTGCAAGTTCAGCCTGATAGCCCAGGTTGTCGGGCTTTTCTTCAAGCAGCTTTTCATAAAGCTCAATTGCCTGACTGAGGACTTCGCATGCTTGCTCAAAAGAACCCATGTCCGTAAGGAGAGCTGCGTAATTGTTCAGGTTCTCGCCGGCAGCAGACCGGAAGACTGCATTTTCAGGCTCTTTTGCCAGGAGGTTTTCATAGGTCTCACGGGCGCGGGCATAATATTCAACAGCTTGCGGATTTTCGCCTTTTCTTTTGAGAAGGTTTCCGGTATTGCTCAGAGTTGTACCCATGTAGTGCTGGTAATTGGTGTTTTCAGGATCGTTTTTAAGAAGTTCTGAGCCTGCATCGAGAGCCTTTTCGTAGATTTCGAGGGCTTCATCGTATTTCGACTCAGTATAATAGATGCCTCCGCGCATAAAAAGAATATAATATACAGCGTCAGTGGCTTTTGCTTTCCTTGCAGAGTCTTCTGCTTTATCTAGGGTTTCAAGGGCTTTATCCAGCTTGCCTTTTTTGATATGGGTTACTGCACTGTGAATTTGCTTCAGAAGGAGAATATTTCTTACCTTGCTTCTGGACATAAGAGAAAAATGCCCCTTGTTTTTTTAAATAGCTGTCGATGCCGGTTTATGGACAGCCGGCAGGACATAGCTTAAAGTTAGGTCCTGATACCTCTAAGCTAGCTCTAAACCGACATGCACTGGGCTAACGGGTCTAAACTGGCTTAAACTGATATAACTGGTTTTAAATGTTCTGAACTGACCTGACTCAGTCTGAATTAATCTGAGATTGTCTGTACTGACCTTGCACTGATCTGAACTGGTCTGAACTGGTCTGAACTGGTCTGAACTGATCTGAACTGACCTAAACTGGCCTAAAATAATCTTAACTGATCTGAAATGATCTGAAATAATCTGGAATTGTCTTAACTGGTTTGAACTGGGCTTAATTGATCTGAAATGATCTGAAATTATGTGAACTGATCTGAACTGATCTGAACTGACCTGAACTGACCTGAACGGTCTGAACTGATCTGAAATGATCTAAACTGGCCTAAAATAATCTTAACTGATCTGAAATGATCTGAAATAATCTGGAATTGTCTTAACTGGTTTGAACTGGGCTTAATTGATCTGAAATGATCTGAAATTATGTGAACTGATCTGAACTGATCTGAACTGATCTGAACTGACCTGAACGGTCTGAACTGATCTGAAATGATCTAAACCAGTTATGAATCAGCTCTTAAGTAACTCTAGTATGAATTAGCGAATAATGCTCAATGTATATATAGGGGGGATAGCATAAAAGAGTTGAAATTATCTAAATGATTTGAGAATTAATTTTTCATTACATTTTATAGCCAAACAAAAAAATCTAGCAAATGATATAACAACAAAAAGGTCCTATTGATTCTATATAACAAAACATTTCTATAAATGGGAGATATACTGGCAGGTTAATTATATATGCAGTAAGTTAATATAATTAGCAGAAAGATGGAGGGGTCACAGTAACTTGAGGAACTCGTTATTGTGGCATCTCCTTTTGCCAATCATTTTATCACTAAAAGCATTTATTTTTTCGATAACGTCAAGTATATATATCGATCAGTAACGTCTATTGAATAACGTTCGAATATGTGAGCTAACCATGGTGTATAATAATAATCAGAACATAGACGAGTCTTCGGGGAAGATGGACGAACCCGCTGAAAACATCAGCAAGCCCGTTCAGGATGTAGACACGTCTACGGCCGATCAGAAGAAGGAGGAGTCCGGTGGGGGTATGACCGGGCCTGAATCCAATCAAGTAAAGGCCGAGTCTGAGTCCGATCAGGACGATTATGAATATGTTGATATCGGCTTTTCTTTTGAAAATACTTCTAATATAGATGTACCCAAACTTCTTATCGACCAGGTGCTGGGTCAGGAACATGCCGTCGAAGTCGTAAAAAAAGCGGCTGGTCAGAGACGGCACATTATGATGATAGGGACCCCAGGAACAGGGAAATCTCTGCTTGCGAAAGCAATGGCAGAACTTCTCCCTAAAGAAGAGCTAAAGGATATCCTTGTATATCCTAATATGGAAGACCTTAACAATCCTAAAATAAGGGAAGTTCCTGCCGGAAAGGGCAGAGAAATCGTCATGGCTCACAAGATGGAGGCCAGAAAGAAAGCTCAGGCCAGAAATATGCTCATGATGCTTTTTGTTGTGGGCATTATCATCTATTCTTATTTTGTTGGTCAATTACTCTGGGGCATTATTGCAGGTATTATGATTCTCATGCTAACCCGCCAGTTCTTGCCTAAAGAAGAAATGATGATCCCGAAACTGGCGGTTTCAAACTATGACAAAGAGCATGCACCTTATATCGATGCAACCGGAGCCCACGCAGGAGCTCTGCTTGGAGATGTGAGGCACGACCCATTCCAGTCCGGTGGGCTTGAAACTCCTGCTCATGACAGAGTAGAAGCCGGAGATATCCACAAGGCCCACAAGGGTGTGCTCTTTATTGACGAAATCAACACTCTCAGGCTGGAATCCCAGCAGAGTCTCCTGACTGCACTCCAGGAAAAGGAATACCCGATTACCGGACAGTCCGAGAGAAGTTCAGGAGCTCTTGTCAAGACCGAGCCAGTACCCTGCGACTTTATTATGGTGTCTGCAGGAAACCTCGACGCTGTGCAGAAGATGCACCCTGCGCTCAGGTCAAGAATAAAAGGTTACGGCTACGAAGTTTACATGCAGGATTCTATGGAAGATACTCCTGAGAACCGGAAGAAAATGGTCCGTTTCGTTGCTCAGGAAGTTGTTCGGGACGGGCACATCCCTCACTTTGACGAAGGTGCAGTGGAAGAAGTAATTCGGGAAGCCAGAAGGCGGGCAGGCAGGAAAGGGCACCTTACCCTGAAGCTTCGTGACCTTGGTGGACTTGTACGCGTGGCAGGAGACATTGCCCATTCCGAAGGCGCTCCATTAACAACCGCTGAGCACGTACTTGCAGCAAAAAGAATTGCAAGATCTATTGAACAGCAGCTTGCAGATAGTTATCTGGAAAACCGCAAAGATTACGAATCCTTCCTTAGAAAAGGTTCTGCTGTGGGCAGAGTCAACGGGCTTGCAGTCATGGGTGGAGATTCAGGAATTGTACTTCCCATAGTATCCGAAGTCACCCCGGCACTTTCCGGAGCCGAAGGGCGTATTATAGCAACAGGTAAGCTTAAGACGATTGCGAAGGAAGCAGTACTAAATGTCTCTGCCGTTATTAAGAACATGACAGGTACGGATATATCCAGACATGATGTCCATATCCAGTTTGTAGGGACCTACGAAGGTGTTGAAGGAGACAGTGCATCAGTTTCCATTGCAACAGCTGTCATATCTGCCATTGAGAAGATTCCTGTAGACCAGACCGTGGCAATGACAGGTTCCCTTTCAGTCAGGGGAGATGTCCTGCCTGTAGGTGGAGTTACCTATAAAATTGAGGCTGCAGCCCGGGCCGGAATTAAGAAAGTAATTATCCCCAAAGCAAACGAGGCAGATGTCCTTATCGAAAAGGCGTACAAGGAAAAAATCCAGATTATTCCTGTCTCCTCTATTGCGGAGGTAATGGAACACAGCCTTGTAGGTCCGAAAAAGAACTCAATTATCGAAAAATTGCGAAACATTACAAAGCTCAGCTTCGATATTCCTGAGGTTTCACCCGCTTCCGTGCAGGCTAAGAACCTTTTCGGGTGCAGGAACTGATTATGACTATTATGCAGGATATTAAATTTTATGACTGCAGGGTAATTGAGGGCAGTTCCACCTCAATTATTCTGGATAACGGAAAGATCGAGGAACTATCCAGAAACTTTACACGGGGGGCCGGTGTAAGGGCTCTCTGTGGTGGTTCCTGGGGCTATACATCTGTGGAAGGGGAAGTCGACCTTAAACAGGGCGTAGAGGCGGCCTCAAAACTTGCTTTTTCTATGAACGCACATACCCCCAGGGAAGACGTGGAACTCGCAACCATAAATCCTCCGGAAGTAAAGAATCTCCCTGAGGTCAGAATCGACCCAAGGAATGTTCCTATTGAGGAAAAAGTCGATCTTTTAAAAAGCATAGAAACCCATGCAAAAGTAAAGGGCATCAACAGTACCAAGGTAATGTACCTGGAATCCGAATTTAAAGTCAAATACAGGAGTTCCGATGGTATTGAATGTGCTTATGAACTTATGAACGTCGGTTTTGCGGTTTCGGCAGTTGCCTCGGAAAACGGCGTATACCAGGCAGGCAGAGAGAGCCGCTTTGGGTACGGGTATGAGCTTTTCAAGAAAGAAAATGTTCTGGAACTTGCTGGCAAGGCAGGAAACTCCGCAATTGAACTTCTCAAAGCAAAAACCCCTAAAGGTGGAGAAATGCCTGTGATCCTTGACCAGGAACTGGCTGGTGTTTTTGCCCATGAAGCCGTGGGGCATGCATCTGAAGCCGATCTTGTCCTCGAAGGGGACTCCATCCTTGAAAACCGGATCGGAGAACAGATTGCATCTTCCCTTGTTACGATTATCGATGACCCTACCCTACACGAGTTCGGATACTATCCTTTTGATGCCGAAGGAGCACAATCAAAAAGGACAGAAATAATCAAAAACGGGGTTTTTAATTCTTATCTTCATTCCCGGGAAACTGCAGCGAAACTTGGGGGAACTCCAGGGAACTGCAGGGCTCAGGGCTATTCAATGCCCGTTGTCAGGATGAGCAATACCTTCATAGATAACGGGGATGCCAGGTTTGAAGAGATGCTTGAAGAGGTAAAAGATGGCATGTACCTCATAGGCTCAAGAGGAGGACAGGTAAATACCGGAGAAGGGATTTTCCAGTTCAATGCCGAAAAAGGGTACCTGATAAAGAGCGGAGAACTCACAGAACTCATACGTGACGTTTCTCTCTCAGGCAAAACTCTTGAGATTCTCAACCATGTGGCCCTTGTGGGTAACGACCTTAAAATGACTGCAGGCAGATGCGGAAAAGCCGGGCAGCTTGTACCCGTATCAGATGGTTCTCCTCATCTTGCAATCTCAAAAGCCCTTGTGGGAGGTGCCTGAAGATGTACGAGCTTGCAAGAAAAGCCCTCAGGCTTGCGGAAAAAGCAGGGGCTGAAGAAGCTGAAATCTATTACGCTGCAAACCACTCAACTGGTGTGAACTTTAGAAAAGATGCCCTTGAAAACGCTAAAGACCGTTTTTCGGAAGGCATAGGAATCCGTGCTATAGTAAACGGAGCCGTTGGCTTTGCCAGCACGAATTCGGCAGCACAAATAGAGGATGCCGTCGAGGTCGCAGTTGCCGAAGCCAGGGTCAGAGAAAGCGACCCTGATTGGGTAAGTCTTCCTTCTAACGGGAAATATCCTACTGTCTCGGGTATCTTTGATAAAAAAGTCGAGACTCTGGAACTTGAATCCTGTATTGAGTATGCCCTGGCACTTATTGAAGGCACAAAAGAAGTCCCAGGCACGCTTCCAACATCAGGAGGCTTTACCCGGTCAAAGGGCAAGCAACTTATCCTGAACACTAATGGCATAGAAATCGAAGAGGAATCAACAGCAGTTTCCGGCTTTGTGGATGTCATTACTGTTAATGGGCAGGCTTCAACAGCCTATGACTTTGGGATTTCTCGTTCACTGGATATTGATTTCTTTTCCATAGGAAAGAATGCAGCCGATCTTGCCCTGAAGTCTAATAGCGGAATAAAGATCGAACCGCAAAAAACTGATGTGATTTTCCATCCGTTTGCTATTTCAGACATTATTGAAGAAGCGCTTGCTCCTTCACTTGACGCGGATAATGTCCAGAAGGGAAGGTCAGGCTTGATAGACAAAGTCGGAGAAGAGCTGGCGGTGCCTGAACTTAGTATTTACGATGACGGGCTCATTGAAGCTGGAATTGAAACATCGGCTTCGGATGACGAAGGTGTTCCTTCGCAGCGCACTACCGTGATCGGGAAAGGTGTGCTTGAGACTTACCTCTATGACAGTTATACTGCAGGAAAAGCAGGCGTAAGGAGTACAGGGAACAGCTCCAGGTCTTCTTATACAAGCCCCCCTTCAGTAGGACTCAGGAACGTTATTCTTGATTATCCTCAGACGGATGTTATTGCTGATACGCAGTCCGGGGTCTTCGTAAACACAGTAATCGGCGCCCACACGGCAAACTCAATTTCAGGAGATTTCTCCGTAGAAGCCAGAAATGCTTTCACAATTAAAGACGGAGCACTCGATAAGCCTATAAAATCCCTCATGATTTCGGGCAATGCTTTCGAACTCTTGAAGCAGATCTCAGGAGCAGGCTTTGATGTCAGGAAAGTTGGAGGAATAATTACACCTTCTATCCGGGTTTCGGATATGAGTGTTATAGGTTAAGGGCTCGTAAAGAGCCTTCTCTTTTTTCAAGAATTGATAGGTTGATTACTAAGGTTGATTACTAAGGTTGATTACTAAGGTTGATTACTATTACTCCAGGGTTTTAATAAAAATTATTTTACATGAGATCTTTTTTATTATTTAGATCCTGCTTTCGGCAAGTACTTTGTATTTTCGGTGCATCTCCTTTCGAATCTGTTTTGCCATATAACTAACTTGTTTCTAACATGTCAATACCACAAGTCCACTTTTATATGAACCCATGGTTGGGACATATGTGATCTCATGAACATGTGAGATACAGCTATAGTTTCAAAAACATCATTAACAATTAATTTTCACATTTTAATATCTGCCTGCCAATATAGGTTACATGCAATTGTGACTATAAGTCCTAAATACAGATTCTCTAATAATTATATGTTCTTAATTATATATAATAACTATTAAAAAACATCACTTTTACAGGTAAAAAATACAATCAGTAAAATACGGCTCTGTGTTGTTTTGAGTGGGGAATTAAGTGGGGGATTATTTTTCGAATTTTAACTTTGATCACTCAGATTACTTGATTCGAAGACAGAGTACTTGATCCGAAGAAATATTTTTGAGTTTTTAGATTAGCTTTTAAATAAAAAGGTGAAGATAATGGAAACGAAAGCCAAATGGACGTACATGGTTTATATGGCCGGCGATAATAATTTATCAACGGCTGGTGATGAAGATCTAAAAGAGATGAGGCAAGTCGGCTCGAGCCCTGAAGTTAATGTTTTAGTCCAATTTGATAATGCGGGTATTGAAGGCACCAGGCGTTTTTATGTTCAACGCGGGGGTATCAATGAGAAGGTTGAATGTTTAGGAAAAACCGACTCTGGAGATCCGCTTGTCCTCGAGAATTTCATAGCCTGGTCTTGTAAACATTATCCAGCCGAGCGCTACGCATTGATTTTGTGGAATCATGGTGGTGGGTGGAAGCCTGGTGATTTTGACAGGCTCGCTAGATATGAGAGAACCAGGAATTGGAATGTACGTGAAGCGAATTTTTTATCAGCTTCAGAATTAAAGAGAACCTTATTCAATACGACTATTAGTAATATCCTTAATTTGGACTTACCGGAATTGAGAGAGATCTGTATCGATGATGGATCAGGCCATTCTCTAGACACAATAGAGCTAGGCAAAGTTCTTGCTTATGCAAAAGAAATGATTGGACAACCATTGGATATTCTGGGCATGGATGCTTGCCTTATGAGTAACTTAGAGGTGGCCTATCAAGCAGCACCATACGTAAAATATATTGTTGCATCTGAGGCAAATGAGCCTAATGAAGGGTGGCCATACGAAGCCATACTTGACATTCTGTCCAAAACCCCGGAGATTTCAACGCCAGATATTTGTTGTGAGATCGTGAGGGTTTATACAGAAACTTACAAAAAATGGGGCCGATCTAATGTGACTCAGTCGGCTTTCGACCTTTCAAGAGTTAAAGATGCCACAAAGAGTTTAGATTTGCTGGCTAAAGAATTGATCGATAAGATGCCTGATGTAATTAATAATATGCAGAATGCTCAAAACAAATCAAAGAGCTTTTGCACCTACTCTCTATGGGATGTGTCTCATTTCTGCAAGGTATTATCAGGTTTAATTCAGGACGATAATCTAAATCAGGCGATACAAAAAGTTATCACTGAATTCGAACCGAATTCGAAAAAATTCATTATTGCAGAATCACATCTCGGAAATGGCTACGACCAATGTTGTGGAGCATCAATCTATTTAATTCCGCCACTTATTCCCGTTTCGGAATATTATGCAGACTTAAAATTTGCGAAAGACTGCAAAAATTGGCCACTTATGCTTCAAAAATACCACGAGTAATATACCACAAGTAATGATCGGGAAGAACTAAAAATTTAATTTATTGGTCATCGGTTAAGGAATTTTCTTGCTTGAAAGCTATCGATTTTGTTAGAAGCCGGCCTTAAATTTTGGCCTATTCCAAAGACGCATGAAATTTAATTACATCAGGAGCGCAGAGGGTTACCGACATCCCATCTCAAGCATGGATTGAAGCAAAATCTTGCACGGATTGAAGCAAAATTTTGATTATACATGGATGACATGAAGAATGTCCAGAACCATTAGACCTTTTAAAATTAACTAAAATCCATCTCATCTATAAAAGACTCAACCAAATAGAAATGTGATCTGAAGGAATAAGATCTCGGATATCTGGAGGTAAATTCAATACTTGATTTTTTGAAGATTTGATGAATACCACAAATAATATCAAAGAATCAATATAAAATAAGTAATATATTAATTGAACAGAAAACTCTTATTACCAAAGGTTAATTACCGAAGGTTATTGTCGGACAACCTGTTTAGGGTGGGATAGCCGCCCTAAAACAAATGAAAATTTCTGGCTCTTATCATTTTTCAATTTTCTTTTTCGGCTTCGCCTTTTACGACCATTACAGGTGTTTTTGAATGCCTTACTACATTTTCAGCTATGCTCCCAAGCAGGAACCTGTCAAGCCCGGTTCTTCCAAGCGAGCCCATAACTATAAGGTCCATGTCTTCCTGTTCTGCAAATTCCATAATTCTGTTTGCAGGATGCCCTTCAAGAATTACAGGTTCGACCTTAACCCCCAAAGTTTTTCCCGCCTCTTCAACAAAAGTAACGGCTTTTTTCGCTTCAGCATTGAGAATTTCTCTCAGAGACTCCTCCCACCCGAAATTTCTCGGAGTATAGCCCGCTGAGGCAATTACGTATACGGCGTAGAGTCTTGCTCCAGTAAACATAGCAAGCTGAACTGCTGCCTCGACTGCCTTTTCTACCTGTTTCGAACCGTCAGTTGCAATCATTATCTTGTCGTAACTTTTGCCTTCCAAAATAAAATCCCCCAATTTTAATACTACGAATTTTTACATTACAATCTTTACATTACAATTTTTACATTACAATTTTTACGTTACAATTTTTACGTTACAATTTTTACGTTACAATTTTTACATTACAATTTTTACATTACAATTTTTACATTACAATTTTTACATTACAATTTTTACATTACAATTATTAGAATTATATTTTTACACTACATTGCACAAACTCTTATTCTGGAGCTTTCTATTACATCCGTGGAAAATCTCTCTTGTGCAAACATTTCTATATTTACTCACAATTGCCGGGAAAATACATCTCCCAATACTGATATATAGAGTCATATATAAATTACTTTTTCGTTAAGTTTTATTATTTACTAATTAAGATTACCTTAACCCTGATATACAACAGAAAAAATAGTATTGTTTTAATATTGATTTTATTGTATTAATATTGTTTTACTGTATTAATTCCGTTTATTAGCTATATAAGGACAAAAAGCCCTTGAAGTTGAATTTATTCCCTACAATTATGGCACAAAAAGGAATTCTCGTTTTGCGCACCAGAACACTTATATATAGCTTAACCCTCACTGAGGGATGGTGAACGGGTAAGCTCAACTCAATTGTTATTGACAATAATTATATCCAACATATTTTAACCTCCTCCAAAAAACCCCGTTCACAAACATATTTTTTATATCTTTCTTAAGTTTATACAAGTAATTTTTAGTTATTTTTTTAATATCTTTTCTGTTAGAACTCCCTGTTCAATTCTTGGTCACAGACCTTGAGAGAAATTTCCTCCTGACAATTTCCTCACTGCTATCTTCTGTACCACTGCCCCTACACCGATAGCTTCCGTATTGCTACGCTCTTGCGCCGCTAGCTCCCACTGATAGCCTCTGAACTATGGAGCGATACTTAAAAGTACTAGAAGGATTGCGAGCCTTACAAACACGCTTATTGCCATTGAGTATATGACAATCTGAAAGCCCAATTGAGTCCCGAAAATCGCTATTTTTCCTGGAAGCTGGCTTCGAAGTGCAAAAATAGGGAGCATGAACATACTGCCAAGCATGAGCACAATCATTGCCTGTATGTTTGTAATTTCTCCTGAGTGAATCATAGGGCCCAGAAGTGAGATTCCCAGGATTGGGCTAGCCACATAGCTTGTCAGCGGGACAATGGACACAGGAGGAATTTTAAAAAATTCAGCAAGGGGGAGCACACTGAAAATTTCGAAAAAGCCCTGTTCCTGAAGTACAAAAATAATGGTAGTTGCAATAACGTAAACTCCTGCAATTTTTAAAAAAATCCTGAACTCTTTCCTGAAAGCCCGGATAATCGCACTTTTCAAGGAGATTTTCTCCCTGTTTTGCAGTTCAGGGATTCTGCAGGAGTTGCCTTTAAGGAACAGTTTGCTTGCAATTGCAATTACCAGGATTTTGAATAATGCTGTGACTACGAATACAATAGAATAAAATCCCCCTACCATAAGGCCAAGTGCAGGCAGAACTATCGGAATCTGGTAAGTGAAAAGTTCCCGAAAATAAACAGGCGTAGAATTCATCATCGCACAGAGTAAGACCTCTCGATTTTCCAGGCAATTCTCTTTTTTTGCCTGAAAAAGCATGCTATTTGCAGCTACCGTAGACCCTATTGATACCAGGAAAGCTGAAGCGCAGGTATCGGGCAGGTTAGTGTAGGCAAAGATAGGGCTTACAAGCCTAGAAAATTTCTGCATCAGGCCGAGTTCTACAAGTACGCTTGTACCCACAAGCCCCACAAAAATCATTGCAAGTACTGGAAGCGCGAAATCAAGTACTTTGATGAAAAGGCCTATCATTATTAGTTGTTCCCATGGAAAAGTAATAAATATATCCAGAAAAGGTCTGGGACTCTATCCATGAAAAATTTTAAATTTATATTTAGCTAATTTTTATGTTTATCTGATTTTTTTTATCTTATTTTTTATCTTATTTTTTTATCTTATTTTTTTATCTTATTTTTTTATCTTATTTTTTTATCTTATTTTTTTATCTTATTTTTTTATCTTATTTTTTTATCTTATTTTTTTATTTGACCTTTTTATGTTTATTTGACCTTTTAAGCAATTTCTCCCCTTACGACGAGTACCGGTTTTTTTGAATGCCTTACCACATTTTCTGCCACGCTCCCGAGCAAGAACCTCTCAATTCTGGTCCTTCCTAGCGTGCCCATGACAATAAGGTCAATGTCGCTTCTTTCTGCAAAATTGACAAGCTCATTTGCAGGAATTCCTTGCAGGATTACGGACTCAACCTCGACATTTGCAGCTTTCCCGGAGTTTTCGACATAAGCCGTAGCCTCCTTGCCTTCAGCCTTGAAGTATTCAAAAATGGCCCTTTCCCATCCAATGTCCTTTGGATAGGTTATCGAAAACCTTTCCGAAGCAATCACGTACACAGCATATAGCTTTGCACCGCTTATTTTTGCGATTTCGACTGCTGTTTCGACCGCTTTTCTAACAGATTCCGAACCGTCGGTTGCAACCATTATCTTCCTGTAAAAACTGTTAGTCATACCTGACTCCCCATTTTCTTTTGAAGTTATGGTTGTTGATATGACATAATCCTTTATAAAGTATCATTCAGGAAAGAAGCGATGGCGCAGATAGGAATATTGCTTGAAACCGAGAATGCGCCATCACGATTCTATTTACTTGCAAGTTCTACGGCAGTTCAGCTAAGGTAACTTTTCTTTTAAACCTCGTTCGCCTCTGTGAAAATAAGGGCATGTGTAGGGCAGGCTTCAACGCAGGCAGGCATATCTCTACCCTCGCAAAGGTCACATTTTATCCCTGCTTCAGCTTGCCTGCTGATTACCTTACGATTGTGATTCATGGAACTGGTCCAGCAGCCCATAACAAGAATCATATGATAGAGAGGAGTAAAACGTGAACATACCGTAGAACAGATCCAGCAGTCTACGCAACGATTCGGGTCATAGCTTACCATGCTGGCGTTTTCATCCTGATAGATAGCTTTTGTAGGGCAAACCGAAACACAGGGAGCCTCCTTACAGTGACGACAGGTAATGGGAAGAGAAACTCCAAGGTCAGGGACAGGCTCCAGATTGATGCGTTTTTTCGGAGCCGGCTTTTCTCCTATAGCCGAAAAGAGGCTTTTGCTCTCGGAATGTGCAACGGCACATGCAGTCTCACATGAGCGGCAGCCCATACAGCGTTCGGGGCGAATCATTAAATCCTTCATTGTAAATCATCTCTTAGTTCAAGCCCAGAGCCTTTCTTTTTTCGTCAATGTGCTCAAGCATCAGGTCTGCGGCTTTAAGGGGATCAGGTTCAACCGCAAAACTTGCTCCCACCACACCGTTCAAGCCTCCTGTCAGAAGGGACGTAACAGCCTGACTTCCAAGAACAGCAGGAATAGTCCCGAGAACGGTAAATACGCCGGATGAAACCACATAAGCCCCGATGCTAACCGCCTTTTCGCTCATCCATTCGGGAGCTGCTCCTGCTGCTGGAAGATCACTTATGTCCACACCCAGGCGGTTTGCAATCGCGGATGCAAGCACAAGGATACGGCTGATATCAACACAGGAGCCCATATGCAGGACAGGGGGTATGCCCAGAGCCTTACAGACGGCTTTTAGCCCATCGCCTGCCATTTCGGAGGCTTCCGGCAGAAGAAGCCCTGCTTCGGCACATGCAATTGCATTGCAGCCAGTTGTGACCACAAGCACATTGTTTTTGATCAGTTCTTTAACGAGGTTGACATGACCGTAATTGTGCTTTATTTTTACGTTATTGCAGCCGACAACAGCTCCTATTCCCCTAACTGCCCCGCCTTTTATTGCCTCAATAAGAGGATCAGGGCTTCCTCCAAGGGCACTGAGGATAGCTTCGGCACTGAAGCCAACCATGCACTCCTGCTTCTCTTCAGGTATGGTAACCTTTTCCGGAACCCTGTTAGGGAAGTTTTCGACAGCAATCTTTACGATTTCTTTTGCAGTTTCATAAGCCCTGTTTTCATGGAATTCCATTCTTACGGTGTTGGGAAAATCGGCCTTTGGGGACGTAGATATAAACTTCGTATGGTAGCATCCTGTAAGTTCCCCAAGCGAGGGCATGACACACTGGACATCGACAACCATAGCTTCCACAGCGCCTGTAATTACTGCCAGTTCCTGCTGAAGGAAGGTTCCTGCTATTGGAGTACCGTGCCGCATCAGGGTCTCGTTGCCAGTACAGCAGATCCCTGCAACGTTGATGCCTGATGCACCCTTTTCCTCTGCCAGTTTAAGGAGTTCGGGATCTTCTGCAGCTTCCACGATCATTTCTGAGAGAATAGGTTCGTGCCCGTGGACAATTACATTTACTTTATCGCTCGACAGTACTCCCAGATTAACTGTGCTTCTTCTAGGCTGTGGGGTTCCGAAGAGTACGTCCTGGACATCGGTGGCGATCATCGAACCTCCCCAGCCATCGGAAAGCCCTGTGCGTAGTCCTTGCAGCAGGATATGAACCGCATCATTGTCCACACCTATATGAGTCCTGTGCATACATTCCACGATTTCCCGGTCAATTCCCCTGGGCTCTATTCCAAGCTCGGCCCAGAGCTTGAGCCTTGATTCAGGAACTCTTCTGGTACACTGGAGATGTCCGTCCTGTTTTCCAAATTCCTGAAGCAGTGTGTCGGCAAGTTTGCCTGCGACTTCCTCCAGGCTTTTGCCCTCTGAGGGAATCCCATATTCCGAAGCAAGAGACAGCAGTTTTGCTTCATCTTTTATCCTGTAGCTGCCAGCTTCTCCTTCACTCATTTTCTTAAAGGTCAGAACAGCATCTCTTGCATGGTCGGAATGAGCTGCTGCGCCTGCGGCAATCATTCTAAGGAAATTCCTTGCAACTATGATATCTGCGGTAGCACCGCAAATTCCCTTTTGAGCTCCTTCTCCGAAGGGATCAATCCTGCATGGACCCATATTGCAATTCCGACAGCAAACTCCTAGCTGCCCGAAACTGCACTGAGGTAGTTGTTTTTCATATCTATCCCAGGCGGTTTCAATGCCTTCTTCTTCGGCCTTCTGAAGCATTTTCTGGCTTGCAAGGTCAATGCTTTTCTCATATATTTCCGTCTTCATCTCATATCCCACATTTAGCATGAAAATGCTGCCATCTGCAAACACTTTCATTGGTTGTGCATTTTATTCAGAGAATATCATGTTTGTTTTCTCTGTTCCTTCTGGAACTATCCGAAACTTCGGATCAAACACTCTGATTTGAAGAATTAGTCCCTAAATCTGTGATCCTGAATACTTTACCTGGCTAATTTTTTATTTCTTGATTTCCAGCTCTGTATAGTCTTAAAACTGGTTAATATGGAAAAAATTCTTCAGAATTATCAAATTTTATTGTTTTATAAACTTTTTTAAAAAAAACTGCAACTATATTCAGATAGAGCTTACCCTAAAACCAAAATTGACACCCTTGATCTCGAATTTGGAACAATGAATTGAGTTTTTGGAAGAACTCAAACATTTATCAACTCTTTAAAAATTCTTGACTTTATTGATATGTTTGTGGATTACTTAGAGGCTAGTTCACTCTTTCATTATTTTCAAATTTTGTTCTATTAAATTGTGTTTCGACTGTTGTGTAGATAGGTTGTGTAGATAAGTTGTGTAGATAGTTTTTTGGAGGCTGCCTAAAGGTCGCTTATTAACAAATTTCTGATATATACCTTTTTTCCAGTTTATTTTTAAGCTTAGATTAATGTTGCACAAAGAACCCCGATATGTTTTATAGGTTTTATCAGAAGTTAAAAACATGCCATTCCTGACAAGGATCCTTGTGAAATTTGCTTTGAAAGCTTCTTCTCTGTTTTTTATTAATCAATTGGTTCTTCTCTATTCTACGTTTTATTAGTTTTTTACTAAACGGAAGAACGGAATCCTATTTCCTATTATGTATATAAGTAAATTGTGCTTGTAAGCAAGAGAGATCTTGTGCAAAGCCGCTTATAAGTAAAAAGAATTAAGCAAAAGTTTCATGTAGTGCAAAAATTAGCGGTTCCACTCTAAAAAGATCTATAGGCAAACCTCTCTAAACTATATCTCTAAACTTATTTTACTGGCCCGGTTTAAACTTAGAAATCTAACAATAAAAATTCATTTCAAAATATTTGACATATTATAAATGGAAGGTTTTATAGAGTTAATGGGTTGATTCTCTAGTAAAACTCATATAATATTTAATAAAGACTTAAAAGTCTTTTTTGAATACCGTAAACCAGGGAGAAATATTATAATTTTATATTTATAACATTACTAGGATATTAGTTTTGATATTAGCTTATATAAAGAACAATATTCGATAGAGTAGACAAGCTTCAAATCAGAAGTGCCTGTAAAAATATAGATTACATTAAAATAGGAGTATGAATTGAATACGGTTAAGTAACGGGATAAAGTTCACATCCGCAGAACAAAAAGCAAGGATTAAAAACAATCAACTTTCCTTATTTAATGTTAAACTTTGTCTCCTCTTATAGGTAAAGCGACTTTAATGGTGAATTTTGGTGAAAAGAGATCTTATGGATATTCTGGCCTGCCCTATATGTAAGGGCGACCTGGTTTTGAACGTTGTCGAAGAAAATGAAGGAGAGGTTATATCCGGAACCCTCTACTGCCCTGTATGCAAAGAGCACTATCCCATCGACGAGGGAATCCCAAATTTACTTCCTCCTGACCTTAGAAACTGATGTGAGGGTTAAACTTGCAGCAGACATTCCAGAATGTTATTATCAACCGACAAGAGATAAACTCAATTGAGTTCGAAAAGGAAAGTGTTGAGATTTCTCTTTCTCCCGGCGGAGAAGAAACCTTTGAGGTCCTGATCACAAACTACGGGTCCCCTACGCATATTCACTTCTCAGTAAGTGATGAATTGAAAGGTCAGATCATTTTTCTGAGGGATAACCCATATGTGCTTCAGAAAGAATACGTTTCTGTAGTTGCAAGAATCCCGCAAGAAGGCAGGGTGCTTACAAAAGGGCAGATCTATATCACAGCGGGTTATGGCTCCAGAAAGAAAGGTTTTCCAGTCCAGCTTGGAAAAATCGATCCAAAGCCGCAGGAACATTCCGAAGACGAGTCCCATGCAGGAAATCAGGAAGATGAATTGAGTTCTCAAAGATCCTCAACTACACTACCTATAAAACTCTCTCACCCTAAATCAGGAAACGATTTTGGCGGGTTTTCATCTTTTATCCACAGAAGTTTTAAAGGAAGCTTTTCAGCCACCGAAAGAAAGAGTTCAATACATATAAGTGATAACGAAAAACTTCCTCTGAATATTGCTTTTGGAGGCTTTTTACTACTTGCATGCTTATTCTTCCTCTACTTTATACTGCCATCGGGCCTGCAGTTTAAGGTCAGCTTTGCCCAGTCGGTTTTGTTTTCAATACTTTTTGTGACCTGCATGATATATATTCTGCTAAAAATTGCAGAAGAGAGCTAAAACCTTTAGGAGAATTACAGTTTTAAACCTGAGACTTATATCCATTTTGAACCTGATATCCACTCAATTCACTTCAGATTCATAACTGAAAGTTGATTTTCAGGTTCTCAGTCAGAACTCATTTCAGGTTTATAACTCACATTCCGATCCCCTTTCAAAAGCACAACTTAATTTTTTTATTTATACAATTTATTACTAATTTTGCTCTTCATTTTACATTAATTAGTTAATCTTCACCATGTATCTTCACGTCTGCCAAAATTTTTATTTAATTCTCTAAATTTAAATTTGATTTTTTTGAACGTTGTGGGATTCAAGCCAAAAATCAGTTCTGAATAAGATGAATGGTTCTTCGTCATCCCCCATGGATAAGATGATTTTCAATTCAAGACCCCCCTGGTTTTTATGAGGAAATTATGAGGAAATTATGAGGATATCCACACAAAACAACGAAGAACCAGATGAATTTTTACTTATGCGCCTGAAGCTAATTCTCACTTCGGTTTCAGAGGTAAATTCTGGTTATAAACCTGAAGTTAATCTCAGTTATAAACTCACATTCTGCCCCCCTCAAAAATAAGGTGATTTTGCAACAACTGAATCAACTTCTTGAATTAGCTGTGAGCACATGCTCAACAAAATCAATAAAAATGCATGGAAAAATACATTCCAAATATTCATAATTCTGAATTATCTAAAAACTAGAAAAAATGTGCTTTACTGAATCTTATTCTCCCTCAATCCAGATTTTCCGTCGGCCGGCACTTTAGCCATTACTTTATGAGTTATCCATCATCAGGTCTATTCTCTTACTCTCACTTCTTATTTGAGTCTGTTCATTTTTAGAAGTTGGGAGTAATTTTTATATCATGAAGATATTGGTATTGTGTTCGTACAAGAGGATTAATGACAGATTTTTATACATTACTAATTTGATTATTTCCTGTCTAACTCCGCGTAATAACTTTTATAGTAGTCTGAAACCACTATTAGGAAAAACTAATGAGGAAGCTTATCCATGAAGTACATCATAGTTACCGGTGGGGTGATGAGCGGGCTTGGAAAAGGCATTACCATCGCATCCATTGGAAGAAACCTTAAAAACAAAGGTTATAAAGTTACGGCTATCAAGATCGACCCTTACATCAATATTGATGCAGGCACCATGAGCCCCTACCAGCATGGGGAAGTTTTTGTGCTCAAAGATGGAGGTGAAGTTGACCTGGATCTTGGGAATTACGAGCGGTTCCTTGACACTGAACTTACGAGGGACCATAACCTTACCACAGGCAAGATCTACTTAGAAGTAATTTCCAAAGAAAGGAGAGGAGACTACCTCGGAAAAACCGTTCAGATTATTCCCCACGTCACAAATGAGATCAAAAACAGGATCAGAAAGGTTGCAGCCCGGAGTGGGGCTGATATCTGTCTTATTGAAATCGGAGGGACTGTTGGGGACATTGAAAGCATGCCTTTCCTTGAGGCTGTACGTCAGATGCACAGGGAAGAACCTTCCGAAAATATTGCATTTATTCATGTCACCCTGGCTATGGAAGACCTTCAGGGAGAGCAAAAAACCAAGCCTTCCCAGCATTCCGTAAAGGAACTCCGTGCCCTTGGGCTCAGTCCTGAAGTAATCGTTGTAAGGTCAAAGTCTCCTCTTCAGGAAAGCGCCAAAGAGAAAATTGCCCTGTTTTGTGATGTGCCCCAGGAACTGGTTATCAGCGCTCATGATGCCGATGATATTTATGAAGTGCCTCTTGAGATAGAAGAGCAGGGATTAACCACCCAGCTCATGAAACACCTGCAACTGGATTCCAATGTTGAAAACGGTGCATGGAAAGAGATGGTTGCAAGGATGAAATCTACAACTGATACGGTAAAACTTGCAATTGTCGGAAAATATACCAACCTTGAGGATTCTTACCTCAGCATCCTTGAAGCTGTCAAGCATGGAGGAATTGATAACGGATGCAGGGTTGAAGTCAATATGGTTGAAGCCGAAATCCTGGAAGAAAATCCAGCCGAGATTGAGAAGCTGACACAGTATGATGGGATTCTTATTCCGGGCGGTTTTGGCGGGCGAGGCACAGAAGGCAAGATGATGGCAATTAAGTTTGCTAGGGAAAACGATATTCCATTCCTTGGGATCTGCCTGGGTATGCAGCTTGCAGTCATCGAGTTTGCCAGAAATGTGGCCAAACTCAAAGGGGCAAACAGTACGGAATTTGACGAAGACACACCCTACCCTGTAATTGACCTCCTGCCTGAGCAAACAAGTGTTGCAGACATGGGCGGAACCATGCGCCTTGGGGACTATGAAGCCATCCTGAAAGAAGGCTCTATTGCCGCTAAAATTTACGGGACCAATTACATTGTCGAGCGCCACCGCCACAGGTATGAAGTTAACCCGGAATTTGTTGAAAGACTTGAGTCTTACGGCATTGTCTTTTCCGGTAAAAACAAGAACAGGATGGAGATTGCCGAGATTCCTGGCAAGCGCTTCTTTTTTGGTTCCCAGTTCCATCCTGAGTTCAGGTCAAGGCCTGGAAGGCCGTCTCCTCCATTCAAGGGTCTCGTCGCGGCAATGTGCAAATACAGGAAGGAAAGAGAAGGCCGATAAAGCAACTCCGATAAAGCAACTAAAAGTTATTTTAGGGGATTTATCACTTTTAATTCCCTTTTTCATGAATATTTTAATCTTATCGGAGAAGTTAAAACCTTTAACCTGACCTGACACTCTGCCAAAAAGATTAATTTGGCTGGAAACTGATAAATACTTTTAAAATTGAAAAAGGTAGATTACGCGAGATCTATTGAGGCATCTTACATAAGCAATGCCTGTACAGATATCGCAACTTCACCAAAACCTATGAAGGTACGCATTATGGCAATGTCTAAAAAAGATTTGGATAAGAAGAAAAGCGCTAAGAAAGAAAAGCTTGAGGAGCTGGAAAAACAGGCTTCTGCAGGTAGCAAGGATGCAAAAAAGAAGCTTGCAAAGGAAAAGAGAAAAAAATAATTCCTTATTAAGCGTTTCTTTTCTATATAGCGTGTGAGAAGATCTGGGGACTATTCACCCCGATCGACACCAATTTTTATTTCAAGATTGTACAAAAAGTACTATAAAATTCCATTACCTATCTAGAAACCTTTACGTTTCTAAATCCTTACTTTCCTATTATGAGATTTCATTGGCACTTGTTTTTCTTCGTTTTCATAGACTTTTCTCATCATTTCAAATTTAATTATTCTTCGAAAAACTATTCAGGATAGCATAGTATAAAGGCACTGGGAAGCGCTAATTAAGATTAAAACGTAAAAAGAAATACAATTAAATAGAGTCAATAGTTACATAATCTCATCAATTGAGTACGTTAAGCCCTTATCTAAGATCCATTACTTAAATTACTTAAGTCAATTGATAACTCCATTTTTAAGTCGATATCTTAATCGTAACTGACTGATTAAAAAGCAGAGTAAGACAGCGAGCAAAAGTTACTGGTATG
The DNA here is from genome assembly GCF_000969945.1 of Methanosarcina sp. Kolksee. Classification (NCBI taxonomy): domain Archaea; kingdom Methanobacteriati; phylum Methanobacteriota; class Methanomicrobia; order Methanosarcinales; family Methanosarcinaceae; genus Methanosarcina; species Methanosarcina sp. Kolksee. The sequence goes on along the minus strand of NZ_CP009524.1, from coordinate 2,962,586 downwards.
CTCCGCGGGCAATTATATAGAGAATTAAAAAGTAATAGAGAATTAAAAAGTACGGCGATATCCAGAAAGTTAAGCTCGCCTCAAAAAACAAACCTATACAAAGAGTTGATATCACGATCGAGCTGATAATTAAAGCCTTCTGGTTGATGCTTCCAGCATACCTTTCCAATCCATTTGCAGCTGTTTTTGGTGGCGGAAAGCCGATTGATTGGGGTAAGACCTATAAGGACGGAAGAAGGATCCTTGGAGACGGAAAGACTTATAGAGGGCTCTTTTCAGGTATATTTTGCGGGTTTATTGCAGGGTGTATTGAGATCTGGCTGAGTTCCAGAGGGTTTGAGGTTATGGGGATCAAAATGCCTGCCTTTGGCCCGGATTACAAAAGCGCTTTAATAGTTGTGCTCGCCCTCGCATCCGGCGCTCTGTTCGGGGATATGTTCAAGAGCTTTTTCAAGCGCAGGATGGGCCTGAAAAGAGGAGCATCTCTTCCTCTGGTAGACCAGCTTGATTTTGTTGTGGGAGCCTGGGTATTTACATACCTTGTAGCCCCTGAGTGGTTTGTGAGTAATTTCACTCACGGGATCATGCTTACCGTTATTATAATAACGCCTCTGCTCCATCTTGCAACAAATATAATCGGATACTTTATAGGTGTAAAGAAAGAACCCTGGTGAAATTATACTGGAAATTCATAAGAATCAGTACAGGAAGAACTTTAATAAAGCACTTATAGCGCTAATAAGGCTGCAAATACGGTGAGAGAATGAGCAAAACAAATTTCGAAACAGGAAATAACATTGAGAATCAGAAACAGGAACTAATCGCAGCCCTCAAGGCCTGCGGAGCCGTCCGCTACGGGGATTTCACACTTGCCTCGGGAAAGAAAAGCAAGTATTATATAGACATCAAAAAGGCCAGTACTGACCCTAAAACCCTGAAACTTATAGCACGACAGGCAGCATTCAGGATAAAACAGATGGATGTGAACATAATAGCAGGAGTGGAACTTGGAGGTGTGCCATTAGCAACTGCAGTTTCTATGGAAACCGAGCTTCCTCTGCTTATAGTCAGGAAATCTATAAAGGACTACGGTACAAAGAGCAGGTTTGTGGGCGATATTAGACCGGAAGACAGGCTTGTAATGCTCGAAGACGTAACAACAAGTGGAGGTTCGGTCAGGAACGCAATTGAGGTTGTCAGGGAAACCGGAGCAAGCGTCAAATATGTAATCAGTGTTGTGGACAGGGAAGAAGGAGCAATAGAAAACTTAAAAGAGGCAGGTACGGAGCTTGTACCTCTCGTAAGTGCACGCGACCTCTTAAAGTAAAGGAAGTGCGAGAGCACTTATCGATACTGAAGTTTTTCAGATTTTACCTTCAAATCCATCAATTGCTGCAGGAAGGCACTCAAGAACTTTAGCAAAACCTGAATGGTGAAGGTTCAGAACCACTGCAGCGATAATTTCTTCACGAGCTGCACCCTCGTTCCTTGCCATCATTGCATGCATCTGTACGCCTCGTGGGTTTCGGTTCGCAGTCTGGATGGCTATGGTAATCAATTGTTTTGTTTTAGCATCAAGGCCTTTCAACGCTTTCTGGGCTTCAATAAGGTCATTAAAACGTGCTGCTACTTCAGGACATTCTTTCTGGAAGATTTCATATGGATTTTGATTCATGCTTTTCATCTCCTGAAATAGTCTAATTAGTTTTTACTTTATAAAAATTAGGATTTTCGTCTCAGGAAAAGGGCTGGTTTTACCCCGCCAGGAAAACCTGATATATCCTATTCATGGAAAAAGGATTTCAATCACTGGAAAAGGTGGAGCAAAAATCTGAAACCGATCTCAAAAAGGAAAATTTTTAGTTAAATTTGAAGCCTGACAATGAAAAGATATTTATTAGAAGAAATAAAGAACTAGGAAGTCCTTCAGTATATTCTTTATTAAAGTATTTGATAATAAATTGCCAACAAATTGCCAACAAACTGCAAATAAATAATTAACGAGTAATCAGCAAATTGTTAGTGAGTAATCAGCAAATTGTTAGTGAGTAATCAGCAAATTGTTAGTGAGTAATCAGCAAATTGTTAGTGAGTAATCAGCAAATTGTTAGTGAGTAATCAGCAAATTGTTAGTGAGTAATCAGCAAATTGCTAATGAGTAATCAGCAAATTGTCAATAAAAAGAGACAGCTACATAAAGCAGCATTGAAAGGTTTTGAGGACTGAAAATTCATTACCTTTTTCTTATCTCATCTATTTCACCTTATTATGAGTACATATTGAAACCATACTTATACTTGAAAATAATAGGAATCTTTTTAAAACCAGGAGAATAAAAATGAAAATTTTGCTTATCGGTGGAGGCGGAAGGGAACACGCAATCGCCGAAGGAATCAAGAAAAGCAAGCATAATCCCTCTCTTTATGCGTTAATGGCGAAAAAAAATCCCGGAATTGCTGTTCTCTGTGAGGACTTTCTCCTTGAGAAGGAAACTGAAGTTGAAAAAGTTGTTGAGTACGCAAAAGCCAGAAACGTCGAAATGGCTTTTGTAGGCCCTGAAGCCCCTCTTGCATCAGGAGTTGCAGATGCCCTATGGGAAGCCGGAATTCCGGTTGTGGGGCCTAAAAAAGCCTGTGCAATTATAGAGTTTGACAAGGCCTGGGCAAGAAATTTCATGAAAAAATATGGAATCGAAGGCTGCCCTGCCTATGAAGTTTTCACAGAGGAAAAACCTGCGCACGCTTTCATAGAAAAACTGGGCGATGTGGCAGTCAAACCCTCAGGCCTGACGGGGGGCAAAGGCGTAAAAGTTATGGGAGACCAGCTCCCTGACCTGGAGGCTGCCAAAGCCTACACAAGTGAGCTGCTTGAGAAAGGGTCTGTAGTCATCGAGGAACGCTTCATAGGAGAGGAATTTACACTTCAGGCCTTTGTAGACGGAAAAAGCCTTGTTTTCTTCCCTGCCGTGCAGGACCACAAAAGAGCCTATGAAGGAGATCTAGGGCCCAATACAGGAGGTATGGGTTCATACACTGATGCCGGGGAAATCCTGCCTTTTATGCTTCCTGAAGATCTTGAGAAGGCAAAGAAGATCATGCAGGATACCGTAAAGGCGCTTTCGGAGGAAACCGGGACCGGATATCAGGGGATTCTCTATGGGCAGTTCATACTTACAGCTAGCGGCCCCAAGGTCGTGGAATTCAATGCCCGGTTCGGTGACCCCGAAGCCATGAATGTGATCTCTCTCCTTGAAACAGACTTCGTGGATATCATGTCTGCGGTGGTTAAAGGGACCCTTGGAGATTTACCTGTAAGCTTTAGCAAGAAAGCAACTGTTTGTAAATACGCAGTTCCTGCCGGCTATCCTGAAAATCCTGAAAAAGACAGCGAGGTAACTGTAGGAAACATAGGGGATGCATCCATTTATTATGCCAGTGTCTATGAAAAAGAAGGAAAAGTTTACACAACCAGCTCCCGCGCCATTGCAGTTGTCGGGATTGCCGAAACTATAGCTGCAGCCGAAAAAATTGCCCAGAATGCCCTTGAAAATCTTCACGGCAAGCTGTTTTTCCGGAAAGACATCGGGACTACCGCTCTTATCCAGAAGAGAATTGACCATATGAAAGAACTTAGAGGCTAACTGCCTAGAGGCTAATTGCCAAGAAAATAAGGATTACTGCTGAAAACAAGGCTAACTGCCTGAAATGTCCTGCAAAAGTACGGCGTGCAAATAAGTACTATGCAGTAATATAAAATAAAGTTCAACCAGAATGAAGTAAGTTCAGTTAAAAAAGAGAAACTCAGCTTGAATGAAGTATATTCATCTTGAATGAAGTAAATTCATCTTGAATGAAGTAAATTCATCTTGAATGAAGTAAATTCAGCTAGAGTAAGTCGGGGTTGAAGTGATGAAGAAGGATGTACTTTCGATAACTGACCTGTCCAGAGAAGAGATTTATGAACTCCTCAAATCGGCCATGGACCTGAAAGAAAAACGCAAGGCTGGAGAACCTACAGAGTACCTGAAGAACAAAAGCCTGGGAATGATTTTTGAGAAAGCTTCTACAAGAACCAGGGTATCCTTTGAGGTTGCAATGACTGATTTCGGAGGACATTCCCTTTACCTGAATTCCAGAGATATCCAGGTAGGGAGAGGCGAGACTATTGAGGACACTGCCAGAACCCTCTCAGGCTACCTTCATGGAATCATGGCCAGAGTTATGAGCCACGATACCGTAGAGAAATTAGCCAAATACTCAACCATACCTGTGATCAATGCGCTTTCGGACCGGGAGCACCCCTGTCAGATCCTTGGTGACTTCATGACCATAATGGAGTGCAAGGACAAATTCGAAGGCCTGAAATTTGCCTGGATAGGAGATGGAAACAACGTCTGTAATTCAGCCCTGCTAGGCTCGGCTATTATGGGAATGGAGTTTGCTGTTGCCTGCCCGAAAGGATACGAACCTGAGCCCGAGTTTCTTGAAAAGGCAAAAGCCCTCGGAGGCAAGTTTACAGTTACGGATGACCCGAAAGTTGCCGCAAAAGATGCGGATATCATTTATACGGATGTCTGGGTTTCCATGGGCGACGAAGCCGAGCAGGAGAAACGCCTGAAGGACTTTGCTATTTTCCAGGTCAATAACGAACTCCTTGGAGTTGCAAAGCCGGACGTAATAGTTATGCACTGCCTTCCAGCCCGTCGGGGCCTTGAGATTACGGATGAAGTTATGGACGGCCCGAATTCCGTAATTTTTGAAGAGGCTGAAAACCGTCTGCATGCGCAAAAAGCTCTTATCCTGAAATTGATGAGATGAAAATTTCATCAATTCCAACCTACTTTATATAGATTATAAATGCTAGGGATTTTTCGGCTTCTGCGGTTTTAAATCTTAGTTAAAACTTGCTTAAAACCGGTTCCTAAAAAAGGAAATTATTGTAAGAGTTTAAACGAATTTCGCCCTCCGAGCAGGCTTTCAAGGAAAAAGTATAAGAACAAAGAGCACTACTATTGCTCCTGCAACATAAGCTACATCGTGCGAGAGTTGCCCAGCCAGGTCAAAGGCGCTGGATTCAGAGTCCAGTTTCGTAGGAATTCGTGCGTTCGAATCGCACCTCTCGCACTATTTTTATGTATATTGTGTATAATAGTTTTTTATTTTTAGGCAAATGTAAACTTGTGATAATTTAGCCTAAAATCTGCAACTATAATATAGTATCAATTCCTCGTTTTTAATATGAACAACTACGAATATCTTCAAGACTATTTTAAAAAAAATTCTGAATGCCGGATACTTTTAGGAAATAATGATAAAACAGCATTGATTATCGGGAATGGAATCACTCGTCTAGCTTTAGATTCTCCTTCTTGGTATAATTGGATCAAAGACCTTTGGATTGATATCAAACCAGATATTCCTTTTGATTATATGCGATTACGTGAAGTAACGCTGCCTGAATGTATTCAATATCTTCTTGATAATTCTAAGGACAGTGAAAACAAAAGGAGATTAATCTATAAGTCGCTATGGGAAGCAACTGAAAAAATAGATATAAGTCGAGTTAATTTAGAATTTCATGAACTTTGTATTAATTCATTTAGGGTATTTTTTACAACGAACTATGATACCTTGTTAGAAAGAATATGTTTAAAGAATAATATTGCAGTAGATGTACATGTCATAAAAGCCAACAGTCCCAATATTGAACCACCCGTTAGTATCTTACCCCCCACTAATAATCCAAAAACTAAAATAACATTGGTGAAATTACATGGTTCTTTTTCATTAGCCGGAATCGAATCGAGAATTTTAGAAAAACCAGAAGATTATATTTTCGATAGATGGTGGTTGGATTCTGACGGCGGAAATACAATAGTCGCTGGAGTTAGACAATACAGTAATATTTATCCTCATTCAGCAAATTTAATCCAAAAATTAAGATCAGATTGTCCCAATATAAGAGCTATCCAGTATTTAATATTTTTAGGTTATGGCATGAAATCTGAAGATGACATTGTTGCACAATTATCGAAGAGAACAGGCACTCAAATGCAATTAGCTATGACCTATGGAGGAGATACTGTTGATGATTTAAGGTATAAAGGAACTTGGTTAATTAATCATTTATCTATGCCGGCATATAAAGGGGGAGCAAAAAAAGCAAGAATTCGTGCACATTGTGATTTTCTTCAATATTTAATCAATCCGAAATTTTGTGATTCAATAGATAATTCAAATCCATCTCAATGTATTGTTATTGGTCAAGCGTCAGTTGTAAATGTCGTTAGGGTTGGAGAGCCTCCGGCACAAGAAAGATCGTATAGAATTACTGAAGGACCAACTTATCCTAAAGAAAAAGGGTTACATAAATATGTAACTAAATATGTAGCTGGACAAATGTTAACTCCTGCTCTCTTTTTAGACAGGTGGAATTTAAAATCTCTATTTGTTTCTTTGATTGGCTATGATGAAGCAGGATTAGAAATTAGAAATGAATTAATAAAAAAAGAAAATATTGATTGGAGTTATGTTCTTCAAGATAATCATGTTATTACTGATAATTCTTTTGTGGTAACACATGATGAATTTAGGACACTTTATGATTCAGGTTTAGATTTTGATAAAACTAAGGATATTATTCAAGATTCATTACAAAAGATATCGGACTCTATAGAAGATAAAAATATAAGACCTAGTTTAATATATGTCTGTAAATGGTATCTCGAAGAAATAACCCTTAATAATTACTTAAAAGGTTGGGTAGAACAGGGGAAAAATCCGTTAGTCTGTTATGAAACAGGGAGTAGAGGTTCTAATCCAGATAGTAGAGGAGATTTTTTTATCGAAAGTAAAATTGGAGAAAATTGTGATGTAATGCTGGCATCTAGCTTATTTGTAATGAGAGCATTTCGGATGCCTTTATTTGATATAAAGTCAAAGACATTATCACAAAAATTTGATCCGAATATACCATTGAATGAATGGGATAGAATATACAATAACGATGCGTATCAAAGATTTGATTATCGAAATAGAGCCTCACAAAATCTAAACTTTGTATTAGGTCTTAATCATTTAAAAATAGATAGAATAATCTCACTTTTCTTTGAGTCTGAAACTGCTAAAAAGTTATTCTATAAGGTATCTTGGTGGATTATTACACTAGGTGATATGGGAATGGTAGCTATATCAAAGAATCATCGAAATGGATGGTGGGTCAGTCCTCAAGAAATTGCAAAAGAGGATATATTAAACGCTTTAGGATGTGGAGATGTTAGTAGAGGAGGATTCATAGGTTATTATTTAAAAAAAGTATATGAGGGTAATTACCAGAATTCTGATTATAGCAAAGAGAAGTACTTTTTAGAGAATAAAGATTTGGTTATAAATGCAGTGAAATGTGCGGTTTATGCTGGAACAGAAAAAATAAAATATTTCAAATTAGATGATGCAATATCTGAATTATCATGGGATAAAATTGAAACCTGTTCAAATAATTTAATCGAAAAAGAGTTAGATTCATCAACGTTAGATGAAATGGTAAAATTAGTACTTACTTAATATAGTATGAGCTGATCCCAAAACTCAAAATTACTTTTCTTGATCTCGAATTTGCGATTATTATTTGATCTTCGGATAATGAAAACAATTCTGAAAATTTTATGGTTTTGAGGCTAAAGTTGGTTTTGGGATGGCCTCTATAATAATCTTTAACCAATCTGACTTAATATTTGAGCGGATCCCAAAACTCAAAATTGGTTTCCTTAGTATTGAATTTTGAACGATAAATTGAGTTTCTTATAACGGAATATAGTTCTTATACTTTTATTGACTTGAGAATAAACTTAGTTTTGGGATAAGCTCTATCAATATCGAGAGTTGCCCAGCCAGGTCAAAGGCGCTGGATTCAGAGTCCAGTTTCGTAGGAATTCGTGCGTTCGAATCGCACCTCTCGCATCAAACTTTTTTATTAGCTTTTATTTAAGGTTTCATACATTTCTACAGGTTTTTTTCAAGGATTCTCAAGGTTCTTTAGTTTACGATATCGTATCATCTTCAAATTCAATGGAAAATTTTCCAATTCAATAAATATGCCACAATTTCTTCATATAGTTATAAAGTCGAATGTATCGCTTGGTGTTGTTTTTCATACTTAATAAAGTTCATAACTTTTCAGCAAATACATGAAATTTACTTTTACCCATACAATTTGAAGATGATACATAATATTCAAATTCTTTATGTCGACCTACCAAATATAGGGTGAATTTTCCGTATTCCAAAAACCCCTAAATTTCATTTAGTAAGTTCTCAGTACTGAAATAAAATCGGACAAAAAAGACAGTACTGCGAGAAATTGCCTGTATTCATATAAACTCGGGAATACTTATATTGAATCTTATCATGTATTATTTGTCTGTATCTTACAAGAATTTGCCCGTAACTGATAAAATAACTCTTAAACTTTTTAGGAATATTTTGATCAAAAATTGTCATGTTTTATTTGTCGGAACTAGACAACCAGACAAACAAATTTTGAAAATACTTATGAAGTTCTAAAACAGTATTACTATCTTAAAAGTAACAAAAATTTCAAAACCCGAGTTGAGAACATGGATGTAAAAGAGATAAATAAATATGGACAAGAAATTGTAGACTGCCTGAAACTGGAGACTTCTCCTGTTGCAGTGAAGCTGATCCCGAAAGGAGGAGAAATTCCTGGAGGAATGAAAGAAGTAGATGAAGCTATGAGGCACTGCCAGCTGGTTGACAGAGTGAGAAGAACAGGTGAGGAGTTCTATACCCTTATCGATGACCAGATGTGTAAAGGTGGCGCTGGTGCAATGGGTCTTGGCGAAATGCCTCCAAAGGTCGCAAGTGGAGAATTTTATTTTAATAAACTCAAACAGTTCAGCACCCAGGGCGCTGCAAGGCGTACCCTTGAAAGAGTTCCAAAGCTTCCCCCAAACTCAACAGAAGCTATCCTGTACTCACCTCTGGAAAAAGCCACATTTATCCCTGATGTTGTTGTGATTATCGGTAAGCCTAAACAAATAATGTTGCTCACACAGGCTGCAATGTATAAAACCGGAGGCAGAGTCGAAGCGAGTTTTGCAGGGAAGCAGAGCCTGTGTTCAGACGGGGTTGTCAATGTATATAAAGAAGGCAAAATCGGAGTCACAGTCGGTTGCAGCGGCAGCAGGACATACACCAAAATCGCAGACGAAGAAATGATTATGGGAATTCCTATCGAACTTCTGGCTGATGTAGCTGCTGGCCTCAAGGAAATTTGCCCTAAGTAAAATCCGGAAAGCGTATTCCCTTTAAAGTAAAATTTCTTCAGCTCAAGCCCTTTACAAGATTTCCAAAAAATCGTGAAAGGGCTTGTCAAATACACAGGCAAAAACTTTTGGATATGTATATCTTAAACAGGATCTTCGTTGTTTTGTGTGGATATCCTCATAATATTCTCATAATATTCTCATAATATTCTCATAATATTCTCATAATATTCTCATAATATTCTCATAAAAACCAATGCGGTCTCGAATTGAAAATTGTTTTATCCACATGGAATGACGAAGAGCCTGAAATATCCAATTCGTTTTTTTGAATTAATAATAACCTTTTCTTGTTATTCTAAGGCGTAATTCCGGATAAAACAATGAAAAAACAATCCTGGACCGTAAATTAATCTATTTAAGAGGAGCAAGACTCAAAACCATAAATTAGTCCTCTTGAGTGAAGCATAGCTAAAAGGACAACGGACTCCCGAAATGCAATTCGGGTAGCGAAACCCGGTTTGTGAAAAAGGATAAGTTCTTTAAATGCTAGTGCCAAAGGCTTGCGCTTTAGTTAGCCAATCTCCCTGTAAAATATCTCCTTTTGCTGATACGCTGGTAGCTATTAAGATACCTCTGTCTTCCCATTTCATATAATCTGCCGTATACTTGTAAGTGTCTATGGCGCCGCTGAAAAATCGTTCTTCATCGCACTCTCCACACATAATTAAAGCAGATTCTTTTATTAGGAGAGATTTTTTACGGCTGTCCACACAGTAGGCACAAAACCTGTCAATTACAGCCTTTAACTGTGCAGAAATTCCAAAGAAATATAACGGGGAAACCAGTACAAGCATATCTGCACTTTCAAGTAGTGGTTCAATTTCTTTCATATCGTCACATTGAACGCAGGCTCCATCTTTTGTCCAACACATAATACAGGCCTTACATCCACTAACATTGAGTTTTGCCGCTTTGATTTTATTTACGGTATGCCCCTTTTCCTTTGCCCCTTTCATAAAGGCATCTGCTAGCATATCGCTATTTCCATTATCTCGTGGACTACCAGTAATTATCAATATATTTTTATTCATTACATAACATCTCCAAAAAATTAGTTTTATCTTTCTCTGTAATTTTGCGTTTCACCCTACACGGATTGCCAACAGCTATTACATTGGCCGGAATATCCTTTGTCACTACACTTCCTGAACCGATTACAGTGTTATCGCCAATAGTAACACCCGGATTCACAATAGCGCCACCGCCAAGCCAAACATTGTTGCCTATGGAAATAGGAATGGCATATTCCAACTGGTCATTCCGTATGTCGGGATGTATGGGATGTTCTGCGGTAAAAAGACTCACATTGGGTGCGATAAAAGCGTTGTCACCGATGGTAACTCTAGCGCAGTCGATAATCGTGCAATTGTAATTGGCGTAGAAATTCTCCCCTATGGAGATATTGTATCCATAATCGCAGCGAAAGGGCGGTTCAATAATGAAGTTTTTACCCGTTTTGCCAAAAAGTCTTTTAATGATCTTATCGCGTTGCTCAATTTTGCTGGGGTGCAGAGCATTAAACTCAAAAATCAATTCCTTTGCAGCCTGACGTTCTGCGACCAGTTCTTCCCCAAAAGCTCTATACGGTTTGCCTTCTAACATTTTTTCTTTTTCTTTCATTTTAAATTCCTTAGATCTTTCAATAAATTGACGATATCACTTTAAGCTTTCTAATTGTATGTTGGAAGCAGCCGTTCCGTATGGGCTTTTTTTAATAATCATTTTCTTTATAAATAAAAGGAACAGGCATCTGAGGCATAATTTTGATATCTATATAGCAGACAGAATTTAACCTGAAAACCAGATTAATTATCTTGAACATATTTCTTCGTCATGCGAAAGTTCAGCTCATCCGGAAAAGTAGAAATAAGATGGAAAAATAAGTTTGTAACTATTCAGGTAGCCTTGTTAAGGCTACACAATTTTTCCTCGTTCCGAGGAAAAATTGGATATAAAATGAACCATTTTCTTCCTTGATGAAACGTGAAGAGATTCTTGCTTTGTGTGCTTCAAACCCTGAAGTTATTGCTTATATTATAAGTCTTGAATCTCAAATTAAAGACCTCACTGAAAGATTGCAAGTTTTAGAATTTCGCTTAAATCAAAACAGCCGAAACAGCAGTAAACCTCCTTCTAGTGACTATTTTTCCAAAGGAAAACCTAATCCAAAGAGTCTCCGTAAACAGAGTGGCAAGAAACCTGGAGGTCAAGAAGGTCATCCCGGGACAACTCTCGAAATGGTTGATAATCCTGATTAGGTAATAGAGCATTCTTTGAACTGTTGCGAAGAATGTGGACATAATCTTAATAATGTTGAAGTTAAAGCTTATGAGAAAAGACAGGTTTTTGATATTCCCCCTGTAAATCTTATTGTTACAGAACATCAAAGTCAGATTAAGATCTGTCCTTGCTGTGGAAGGTTAAATAAAGCTGAATTTCCAGAATCAGTAAATTCCCCAGTTCAATATGGTCCTAATATTTTGTCCTCGGCAATTTACTTTAAAAATCACCATTTCATTCCTTACGAAAGGATTTCTGAATTGTTTCATGATGTAATGGGGATAAAAATCTGTTCTGCTACCATTATTAAAGCAGAAAGAGAATGTTTCCTGAATCTTGAAGAATTTGAAAACGTAATTCGAGAAAAGTTACTATCTTCTCCTGTTATCCATTGTGATGAAACTGGAATGAAAGTTCAAGGAAAAAGACATTGGCTTCATGTAGCTTCTACTGACAAATACACCTGTTATTTTGCTCATCCAAAAAGAGGATCAGAGGCTATTGATGCTATGGGAATTCTTCCAGAGTTTAAAGGGGTAGCAGTTCACGATGGATGGAAACCTTACAACGGTTATAATTGTGATCATGCTCTTTGTAATGCTCATCTCCAGAGAGAACTTACTGGAATTGAAGAGAATTATAAACAGCAATGGGCTAAAGATATGAATGAGCTGTTATCTGAAATGAAAAAGTACACTGATGAGTGCAAAGAGCAGGTCAAAAATTTGGATTTTGAACAAGTTAAGGCATTAGAAAAAAGGTTCAATGCTGTAATCGCGAAAGGAATTGAAGAAAATCCACCTTCTCTAAATCCTGAAAGACAAGGAAAACGTGGTGTGCATCCAAAAACCAAAGCAAGGAATCTGCTTGATAGGTTTATAGAACATAAAGAAAAAATTCTGAGATTCCTGAACGACTTGAAAGTTCCGTTTGAGAATAATCAAGCAGAAAGAGATGTCAGGATGATGAAACTACAGCAGAAAATATCAGGAACTTTCAGAACTACACGGGGAGCGGAAGCTTTCTGCAGAATTAGAGCATATATTTCCACAATAAGAAAGAATGGTTTACCTGTTTTAGAGGGTATTCTCGCGGCGCTCAAAGGAGCGCCGCTAGCTATACCCTGAATAGTTACATAAGTTTTTAAATATAAAAACTTAGCGAATTTTTTTAATTTGATGAATGGCACACTAATGGCACACTAATATTACTTTTGCAATGTATACATGTTACTGAATGGCTTCAATGCGTGTTGGAAATGTAGAGTTTAGAACTTCGCATGAGATTAGTCCTCTTGAGCAGTCGAATTGAGTAAAACAGATTTCATGCTCTCGATGCGGAATTTTGGATACACTACAGAGCTACCAGCTGTTGAACAGAGAACAGTCTTCCCGAGACAGAACTTAGGCTGTAGAGCCGCAACTCTGCCAGGATGGGACCCAGACGGGAATCAATTATATACTAAAAGAGAAAAGAGAAGAAAAATGACCTATTACATAGCAGACTCAGCTGTTTTTATAATGGGGAACTGTGACCTAGACAGTTCTCTCATAATTACCGTTCCTTCGGTTGCGGATGAATTGAAAAGTAAGGATTCCGAGCTTCGTTTTGATCTTGCAAAAGAAGGTGGGTTACGTGTGGAATGGCCAGAGCCTGAAATGGTAAAAGAAGTTCGGAAAATGGCTGAGCACACGCGGGACTCCGAAGAGCTCTCAAAAACGGACCTGGAAATCCTCGCAAAAGCTCTTGAATACAGGGATAGGGGCATATTGCTTACGGATGATTATGCAGTCCAGAACGTTGCTGTGCAGCTTGGGATTCAGGTTAAGCCCATTGCCCAGAAAAAAATAAAGGATATTATTATCTGGCAAAAGCAGTGTATAGGTTGCAAAAAGACTTTTGACAAAGGGGATGTCTGCCCTATCTGCGGTTCTCCCCTCAAGAAAAAAAGGAAAAAAAGTAGAAAAGAAAAGAGTTACTCTTGAGCTGAAGAAAAAGATATAATGCTTGATAATGTAATAGTGTCTTTAATTGAGAGAATGTACATTTGAATATAGTTTTCCAGGCAGTATTCGAGGCAAACGTTGTGAATTAGTTGTAAAAAGTGTCTAATAAGTGCCGAAAAAGTGCCTAATAAAGTGCCTAATAAAGTGCCGAAAAATACAGCCAGATAAAAATTTAGGTGGGAATGGAGGCATGAAGAACATAGAAGATTTAATCCAGAAAGCTGTGGAATTGCAGAGTAACGGGCTTGTAACCGGCCAGATTGCCGACGAACTCAACGTTTCAAGGGAAACGGTTACCTGGCTTTTAACCCGTTCAAAAAAAGAAGTAGCAGCCCCCGCTCCGAAGGATATTTCCGTAAACTGGAGCAGCATAGGAAAAAGTGCTACACGGCTCCACTACATCTCGCTTGCGCTCTGCGATATGGTGCTTGAGACTCTGGAAAAAACAAACGCCGAAGTTGACGTTGTTGTCGGTGTCGCTGCCAGTGGCATTCCCCTAGCAAGCATGATGGCAAATGAACTGGGAGCTGACTTTGCTCTATATCATTCCCGTAAAGGACAGGATGTAGTCCAGCCAGGCCAGAAAGGAACAATAAGCAGAAACTTCGGAGGCGTTGCCGGCAAGAACTGTGTGATCGTAGACGATGTTATTACCACAGGTTCCACAACTATGGAAGTCATTGAGCAGCTTCGGGAAATGGGCGCAAAACCAAGAGCTGTAGCAGTTCTTGTAGATAAAAAAGGCGCAGATATGATTGCTAATGTCCCGATCCAGTCTCTTGTAAGGATTGTACGCCTGGACTAAAAAGCAAAGCAAGGATAAACTGTTAATACTCTTTTGTATGGGAGCCTTTCCAAGTGAGAGGTTTCCCATAACTTGCAGCATTTTTTAAAATTAGTGTTTAATTAAGATTGTCTTTATTATTTTTTATGAAAAATAGTTTGACGAGTCATTTTCAAATAACGAGTCATTTTCAAGGAAATTTTGTGTAAAAATTAGAACTTCTTAAGAGGGCATATTTTAAGATTATAACTTTTTGAGAACTCAATATCTTAAAAACTCAATTTCTTAAAAACTCAATTTCTTAAAAATAGACTATTTAAAAATAGAATTTTTCTATCCAGAATAGAAGCAAAGGAAGGAAAGAGGCTATTAAAGCCCTTTAATATTCGACATCGGTGGCTCCTATCTTTTCAGCAAGCCTTGATAACACCTCAGTCCTCATTCCTTCTACAAATTTGATACTTCCTACAACCAGATGTCCTCCTCCGCTGACGCCTGCACCTTTCATTTCTTCCCGGAGTTCCCTGACGATTTTCGGAATATTCATGAGCACACCCTTTGAACGGATGACCGCAAAATCAGGACCGTAGCCAATGGTTACCACAGGTTTATCCGGATATCTTTTGGTAAGCACGTCATGAACTTCTCCTGAGGTCTTTCCTGGTGGCGGGAAGGTGAACTTCTGGGCGTAGTTTTCAACGTCTATCACGTTCATGATAGTTCCATTTGACAGTTTTTGAGACTTTACATTAAAGAGGCAGGTCTCAAGCTGGTCCTGGATCATGGTATTTGCCTGTTCGCAGAGCAGGGAAACCAGGTTTTTATGGGTTTCATGATCCCCGAGATCCAGGATGTCGTCGATAATGCCCTTTCCACTACTGAATTTCAGCCAGAACTGCTCATAGTCCAGAGCCAGAGCCATTTCTTTCAACTCTTCAAGGTTGTAACGGTCCGAGACAAGAGAGATATACCTTTCAGCTTCCGGAGCCTCTGAACGGTCTCCAACTGCCGAAACCGCTGGAAGATGTTTTATTGTGTCGCTAATGTCGGGATTGATCATACGAGCAACTTCAGCACAGAGCATTCCGGCAGTAACCCCGAAATCTCCTCCCACATGCGCAGGATTTACATGCCCTATAAGGTACTGGTCAACAATCTCATCCGGATGGTGGTGGTCGATAACAAGCATGTCGATTCCATAGACTTTGGCCTGCCGCATTGAAGGTACGTCTTCTTCCGTTGATCCGTTGTCTACCAGGATTACAAGAGGCATTTTCTGACCATGCCTGGAAAGATCTTCAAGTGCAAACGAAATATCCCTCGTAACATCGGCAAGTTCGTAAAAAGGAGCTTTGGACGGGGCACGCTTGTAGAAGTAATACTCTGCATCCATTCCTCCGATTTCCGTAATAAGGGGCAGGATGGCCCTTTCAATTGCAATTGCCGAGGTAATGCCATCGGCATCGGCATGATGCCTTAGAATAATCGGGGTTGAATGGAGAATAGCTCTTTTGATTTCTTTGGCTACATGGAGCATCCTGGGTTTAAGTTTCTCCATAATCTCGCTTTTGACAAGGAAAGGAATATCCGCAGGAGCTGCCTTTTTGTCAATTTCTCTCTCAACTCTGCCCCTGACAATTGCTTCCTTCTCTCCGGTCAGCAATTTCATGCTCATGACCTCGATCTGGATCTGGTCATCTCGCAAAGTCACTTCTCCGGTAATGGAAACAATCATTTCTATGTCAATATGCGGATAGGACCTTTTCCCTGCGCTCTCAAAGGCTGCACAGGGCACAAAGCCTCCCTCATCGCTAATTGTAAAAATCGTGGGCCCGCTGGTCTGCTTTACCTGAATTACTTCTCCTTCAATTCTGAGGAGCCTGCCCTTCATACTGGAGTCGATTTCAGCTGAATTTTTGAGCGGAAGCTCTTTTTCAATCTCGACAGTTTCGTATTTTTTAAGGGTTTTAGGGATCAGATCAAGCTTTCCTCCGGCCTTAATGCTTTTTACCAGTACAATCACGGCATCTCCCACTTCTGGAGGAACTCCGACATTGCTAGAATGCATAAGCCCTCTTACGTGAGGGTTAAGGTCCACAAATACCCCAAAAGACGCTTTACTGCTCACTACCCCATGATAAAGTTTTCCTGCTTCCACATCTTTAAGGTCGCAGGACTCATCAAGGGCATAAACATACTGAGAATGAGCACAGGAATCGCATACTTCTTCATCGGGATCCTGGGGGTTCTCAATACGTGCTCCACAAATCTTGCATGTGTATATCTTCCCCAGCCCCTTACAGGTTTTACAGGGAGTAGTTACTTCGATACTTCCAGCGCCTTTACATTTCTCACAGGCAGCACCATTTTTTAAAATGCTGTCAATATTTTTTTCTGACATTTTCATGAAATCAATTGATTTTGATTTACCTTTGCCCTTACACTGAGGGCAGATTTCAGTTGAAACAACTTCATAGCCACGTCCGTGGCAGTCTGGACATTCCTTACTCATTAGTATCAACACCAATGGTTCTTCCGAACCTGCGTTTTCTTGACTTACTGTTTGTGGCTCAGAATAAGTTTCTGAACCTGACAGTGTTTCTCGTTCTTAGTGTCAGCTTTTAAGTATGCTGATCTAACTCTGCGGCCTTATCAGGGCCAAAAATCAATATCATTCTGGTTCTTTTTCCCTGTTAACTCACTTTTCCCTGTTTTATATTTTCTATGTTCCAAATATAAGTGTTTTCAGAGACAAGTATTTCTCAGAATGAGTCTCTCAAAGTTTCTTCATAATTTCATCCAATAAGGCATCTGCATTTTTGACATTTTTCCTTCTCCGGTATTGCTCAAAATCTGAAAAACTGAGGTCAATGGAGATATAGAGAAGGAAGAAATAATAAATAATAATACAATAATAATATAAGCTTTTCAGATGTTTGTAGAGTGCAGGGTGCAAAATTTTTGAATTATGAATACTTACTTTATAGAAAGTTTATTATTGATTATCCGAATAAAGAATACTTAGTTATTATTAAGTCTAATTTAAATATTAATGGAATAAGAGGTCACAAAAATTATGAGCGTCTTTGCCAGTCAAATCTACCTTCCTGTATTATTAGTTGTAATATTAATACTCTCACAATCAATAAAAATGGTTAACGAATATGAGAGAGTAGTTATTTTCAGGTTGGGCCGTCTCAGTGGAGTAAAAGGTCCTGGAATTTTTCTGATTATCCCAATTGTCGACAGAGCCTTAAAAATAGATCTGAGAGTTGTTGCAATCGATGTACCCAAGCAGGCTGTAATCACCAGGGATAACGTCACGGTTGAGGTTGATGCGGTTGTTTATTACAAGGTCATAGAACCTGGAGCTGCCATAACTCAGGTTGAAAATTACATGTTTGCGACTTCTACCCTCTCACAGACTACCCTGAGAGACGTTATGGGACAGATGGAACTTGATGAGCTGCTTTCGGAAAGAGAAAGTATCAATAAACAAATTCAAGAGCTTCTGGACAAGTCTACAGATCCCTGGGGGATCAAGGTTACAGGAGTTACAATTAGAGACGTTGCCCTGCCTGATACGATGAAAAGAGCAATTGCCAAACAGGCTGAAGCCGAAAGAGAAAAGCGTGCCAGAATTATCCTTGCGGAAGGAGAATCCCAGGCTGCGCAGAAAATGAGAGAAGCTGCAATTTGCTATGAAGGTGTGCCCGCAGCAATCAAGCTGAGGGAGCTACAAACTTTAGCCGAGATTGCCAGGGAAAAGAACCTCATAGTAGTTACCCAATCCCAGGCTCTTGAAACCGGAAATATAGCGGCTTTATCTACGGCTATTGCGGAAAGAAAAGAGCAGTAAACAAAAATAAGCTTAAAAAAGGATAATAACAGCAAAAGAACTGAAGGAAATGAATGAGCAAGAAAAGACCGGTAACCATGTCTGTAGAAAGAGGTCCAAATCTCTTCTTTATTTTCTTCCTGTGTTTCATCCTCATAGCCGTTTCTATACCCTCTGTGGATGCAGGACCTCAACAGAAAGTACTTGTGCTTGAAATATCCGAGGCTATTACACCAGCTTCAGATGATATTATAGCAGATGCTATAGAAAGGGCTGAAAATGAAAATTTTGAGGCCCTTGTAATTAGCTTGAATACTCCAGGTGGAGGCCTGGATGAAACTCAAACAATCATAAGCGCAATTGAGAATGCGAGCGTGCCTGTTATCGGGTATGTGCCCGAAAGTGGTAAAGCCTGGTCAGCCGGGACTCTCATCCTCATGGGAACCGATATCGCTGCAATGGCGCCTTTCACGGTTATAGGATCAGCTCAGCCCGTTCAGATGTCGGCAGAAGGGACAAAACCCATAACAGAAGAGAAAATAATAAATGCTCTTGTCAAATTTTCGGTTGCAACAGCCAGTAAACACGGGAGAAACGAGACGTTTGCAGAAGAAGTCATAACGAAAAATAAAAATCTTGACGCAGAGGAAGCTCTGAAGAGCAACGTAATAGAATATGTAGCACCTTCTATCCCGAATTTGCTGACACAGATTGACGGGCAGGAGGTAAAAGGAAAAGTCCTGCAAACCGAAAATGCAGGGATAGAAAACTATGAACCTCCATTTTCTCTCTCTCTTTTAGGGTTGATTTCAAACCCGATTATCTCATCCCTTCTTTTGACCCTGGGAATTTACGGACTAATTTTTGGAATCTCAAGTCCGGGAGCAGGAGCAGAAGTTTTTGGACTCATCTCAATCGCACTCGGGTTGATAGGCACAGGCTTTGATATTAATATAGGGGCAATTTTCCTTATTCTTTTAGGAATAGGACTTCTGATCATTGAGATTAAAGTACCTGGATTTGGGATATTTGGGTTTGCGGGCCTAATCAGTCTCATAATAGGAAGTATACTCCTTGTACCCATGGGAAGCGAAAATATTTACACCCCAGAATTTCGAAAGGTTCTTGCCCTGACCGTCGTTGCCCCAACGGTTGTTTTCGGATTGTTCCTGGTTTTTGCAATCTACAAAGTAACAGAGATCAGAAATAAAAAACCGGTTATTGGGGAGTTTATAGGGGAAATTGCCGAAACTATAGATCCTTTAGGGCCTCAAAAAGCAGGCTTTATCCGCTATAAAGGAGAATACTGGAAAGCTCATTCAGAAGAAGAAATTGAACCGAAGGTAGAGGTTGAAATTACTGGAAAAGTAAGGGAAACCCTTTTAGTAAAAAGAAAAATGTAATTATTCCCTCTCCTGAATCAATTTCTTTTTTCTTTTAAGCCTTTTAAAAAACTTGAAAGGCTTTTGATTAAAATGTATTAAGTTATTTAGACATGTAACTTAAACATTTTTTTCGCTAAAGCCTTTTTTAAAAGCCTTTGAAAAAAAGGCTTTATTTGCTTCTTATTTTTTCGAGGACTTTCTGTTTCTTTTCAATAGCTTCAAGAGCGGCCTTATCAATTGCTGCTTTCATTTCTTCAAAGTCCCTGGGATTCTCTTCTCCATGAACTTTTTTAACTGGTGTATATGCAGACTCTCTAAACCTTGGTGTGAAGTCCCTGCATTCGCCATTCAAGAAGATTTCAGCTCCGTTTCCTTCCTCAACACGCCCTATGACATCAATTTTAATATCTGCAGCTCTGACAGTATCAAGGATTTCATCAGCATATGCAGGGGGAACAATTATAAGCAGGGCATCGAGAGAAACTCCAAGATAGTCGATTTTCAGGCTTTCAAGCATTGAAAGCACCTTTGGGTTCACAAGAGCCCTTATCTTTCCCTCTTCAAAGACCAGTTTTACCCTCGCGGTCTTTGAAATTTCTTTTGCATCTCCCCTTATCCCGCCGTTGGTTACATCAGTCATCGAATGGACTTTCTTATGCAGTCCGGACTGCAACAGGACCTCGCAGGCTTCCAGGAAACGGATATTAATGGTTTCCTCCACAACTTCATGCATCCCATAGTAAAGCGCAGTTGTAGAAACCGTACCCCCGCCTGCGCCTTCTGTCATAAGGATTAGGTCTCCTGCTTCGGTCCGGTTCCGCGAGGTCAGAGAAGAGGTTATGCCTACAGCTCCAACTCCGCCTGTCATGCGTTCACCTATGACCATGTCCCCGCCGATTCGAAGCGTGCTTCCTGTAATAAGAGGTATTCCGGTAAGTTCCGAGACCGTGGTTATTCCTGCAATATGATCGAAGATCTTTGCTACATCTCCGTCGTCTGCTACATGAATGTCGGAAAGCATTGCCAGGGGGCGAGCTCCCATAGCGTATATATCACGCAGAGCTGCCCGAGCTACGTGAAAGCCCGAAAGAAAAGGAAAGTCGCTCAGGCGAGAATGAATTCCGTCAATTGTGACCACGAGGTAGTCTTCGCCGATTTTGACAACTCCAGAGTCATCAAGCTGAGAGCTATCCACAACAGCACCTGTCTTGCCTATAACTTCTCCAAGCTTGGAATGAACGTAAAAATCCCCTGTACCCCTGGAACCTACCCCGAATTCTCCCATTGAAACTCCTGAGAAAGTGGGGCTTAACACATCACCTGTCACATCAAGTGTTGCTTTTGCCTCACAAACAACCGCAGCCGCGATCTCATGAGCCCTATCTGGGTTTATATGCTTAATTTCAAGAATTCTTGAAGCCAGCTTTGCCTCAAGCTCTGCTTCATTTGAGGGGTTCTCCCTGAGAGCCCGTTTTGCGTAGCCTTCTATATCCATAGTAACCATCTCTTGCAGATATTTCTGCCCTGAAAGGTATGCAGGGCAGGATAGTTTGGCATTCAAGTATCAATCCATTTATTTTAGGTATTCTGTTGATTTTAGATACTTTAGTGTAAAGTGCACAGGAATCAGAATTAAATAACCAGAAAAAATGAAAAAATAAATTTTGAGCCAAGGAAAATTCCTTAGAGAAATCCTTTCAGCACATGTCTACAAAGTTTTTCAGAATCTTCAATCCGATAGTTCCACTTTTTTCAGGGTGGAACTGGGTACCCATAACATTACCTTTGGAATTTACGACAGACGCTGAAAAGTCCAGCCCATAATTGCAGGATGCAAGGGTGTTTTCAGACGCTGTGTCCACATAGTAGGAATGGACGAAGTATACGAAAGAGTTGTCAGGAATTCCTTTAAACAGAGGGTGGTCCTGCTCGATTTTAATGTTATTCCAGCCAATATGAGGCACCTTTAGCTCGGACTTTGGAAAGCGCAGCACCTTTCCGGAAATAAGGTTAAGCCCATCAGTAAGCTTTCCTTCCTCCGAAGAACTCATGAGAACCTGTTGTCCAAGACAGATCCCGAGCATCGGCTTGCCTGACTGTGCGTATTCTTCTATAGTCCCTTTGATGGGGTCAAGGCACTTCATCGCGTCCACAAAAGCGCCGACGCCCGGGAGAATTAAACCGTCTGCGGCAAGAATCTCCTCAGGATCCCCTGAGATTGCGGGACTTGATCCGACTTGTTCAAGCCCTTTTTGAACACTGCGGAGGTTTCCAAGCCCGTAATCGAGAATCACAATTCTTTTCATAGCTCTAACAAACTAAGTTAAGATAGATTAACTTTACGCGTAACGAAAAGTACAGCACGAAGATAATTGAAGGACAGAAGGAAACCAATTAAAAGAAAGATAAAAATGAAACGAAAAAATTAGACAAAATATAAAGGGATTGTAAAATCTTTTGCAGTTAAGACCTCCCAGCAGGAAGGCTGTAAGAGCTATTTTCCCTTTCAAAAGTCACCTTGTATTTGCCACAATGTATACATTCATAGCGTTTTTCGAGCACTGTTGGCAAAAAGCACAATGCACCGCTTTTCCGCTTCCATTCATGCAGTCCTAAAAAACACAAGAAACTACGGTTACGATCCGATTCGTCTGAGTCATCAGAGCATTCCTGAGCCAAAAAACTGTTTCTCCTCGTTTCTGATTGTTAAGGTTATTCTACAACAGTAAATAAATTATGGTTAAAAGAACTATATAAATACATAGTTTTTTTAGGAAAATATAAAGGAGTTCTGCTATGGGGAGATATACATGGCTAAAAATAAACGAGTAAATCCATATTATTAAAATATTAATGAAATTTAATATTAATCATGTTATAACGTTTTTTGAGGAAATAAAACAATTTTTTACACGAAGGTTAGAAAGTCTCCAGAAATAGCACATGAAAATGAATCCAGGCAGATGCGTTCATTCTCAGTTTTTGGTACTCTACAAATCGATGAACTGCTACTCTTCGGCGGTCTTACTACCTGGATCCATTCTTTCCATGTAACTTTTGTTCAATTCAGTAAATTCTTTATATGCACTCTCAGATTTTGCCAAAATAGTGCATCTCTTATCGACTATTTTTCCATTTATTAAAAAACAATTTAACGTTTTGATATTAGGAGATGCTTCAAACTTTCTACAATTTTCCTGAGCAGAAATCTCCAGGAAGCACAGTAACTTTTAGGAAACTTCTTTTCAAACTGCTTCCTGCTCTCTCCTATGTCTTCCTGCTCTCTCCTATGTCTTCCTGCTCTCTCCTATGTCTTCATGAGAGAAACATAAAATCAATTTGGTGGATCAGTTTTCTCCTGAGGCCTACAGCTAATACCATCTTACAGTCTCTAAGTACATTCTATGAGCTCGTCTTGTTCTTCAAACTCAGAAATACAGCCAGGTCAGGCCTCTCAAGATCCGAGTTACAACCTTGCTTTTCTACAGGCTTCCTATCTGCATTTTTTTAGAGCTTTAAGAGGTAACAACCCCGCTGTAGCAAAATATTAATAGAGTCTAGTGTTAATAATTTAGCAAAGTTTTTGGGGGATATAACATGAAGAAATTTAAATTTATTAGACATGACGAGAAAGCTATGGAACTCCCGATCAATATTGTGGTTATGCTCGTTGTCGGGATGGTTGCCCTTGCAACACTCATTTCGATCATGCCGACCCCGACAAAGGATATGTCGGTATTTGTGGAAAATGCAGGGCTTAGAGGAGGCACCCTTGAGAAAGGGAACTCAATAATAGTAGATGAAAATACCGCAGAAAACCCTTTTGCAATAACCGTAGTTGTAAAGACAACTGACAGCGACGGAAATCCTGTAAGAAATGCAAACGTTATTCTGAGAGGGCTTGGTGGAGCAGCATCAAATACTACGGATGCTAATGGGTTCACTACCCTGACAACACCGGATAATGCAGAGGTCAGGCTTGACCCTAACCAGAATGAGGGAACAATGGACCTGAAAATTGTGGCTGACGGTTTTTATGACTACGAGAAAAAAGATGCTGTAATGATCATCAAGACCAGGTGATTGTGCATCTCCAAAAGTAAAATTGAAAGGAGGAGCCGTACATGCTGCGTGATAAATTCAAACACGACGAAGCAGGAACTCTGGGGCTTCCAATAAGGATTGTCGTGCTTACGGTTGTGGGTCTTATAGGATTTTGCACGATTCTTACAGCCCTGAGCAATGCCCCTACTCCTCCAAAACCTATGTATGCTACAGCAAATATGAGTGTACTTAACTTACCTTCCACTGAAGGAGGCAGTAATACGGAAACAAACCTGAGCTTGCCTGTAAAAGTGTTTGACAGCGAGAATCGTGGTATAAAGGGTGCAAACGTGATTGCCTGGAGCCCGGATAGAAAAAAAGCCTATTCAGGGGTTACAGATCTCGAAGGAAATGTAATATTGAAAATTTCTAATCCCGAACTGCCTCCGGGAAAAGCTGAAGGATACATTAAGATAAAAGTAATGAGAGAAGGATACAGAGATTTCACCAGCGATTATTTTCAGAAGGTGATTCGGAGTTGAATTACTCTGGATATATTTATGCTGGAAGAATCTGAAGCAGAAAGAATACTGGATCTTGTTTCTGCATCATTTCTCCGTACTTTCATTTCTCCGTATTTTCTGTTCTCCTTATTTTCTGTTCTCCGTACTTCCTGTTTTTTCATTCTTGTTACATTGCGATAATTCCTGCCAAGTACATAATAAGGAAATAATTACGGCTTACGACTCAAATATTATTTTCAAGTCACATGGTATTCTGTAACACGGAAAACACAGCCGGTCGCAGAGTGATTCTATCTGGATATTACAACCACGGAAAACACGGAAAGCACGGAAGAAACACGCCTTTACTACTTATTTCTGTGTTTTCTGTGCTTTCAGTGGTTTTCAAAAAATTCATTCCTGACATACTTTGGAATCAATGCATTAGGTATGCGTTTCCTCTACTGCTGCAAGATCACCAATATTGCTAACCGAGTTGTGAGCCTCGTACACATACCTTTGTCCCCTCATTGCCGACAGCACGGCAGCTATACCACAGAGTAAAGCTCCGATTATGAACGAAATCCGTAGTGCTGGCATGAATGCCTGCTGTAATGTCTGCGGGAACCAGTAGTTACTTGTCAGTGTGGTCACGATTTGTTGCGGTATTGAGCTAACAATACTCGAATCCATAGATTTCAGAACTGAATCCATAGGGTTGTAGCCCAGGAAAGCAGAGAACAAAGCGTTGGTCGGTGACATACTGGCTAGATAACTGGCGAGCTGTTGCACAGCAGGGATAATCTGTTCAGACCCAAAGCTGGCTAACGAAGCCTTAACTGCACCTGGGAAAGCTTTTTGAATTCCCACAATCACGACGGTGAAGAATACGGACATGCTCAGGGTACTGGCTGAGTTCGCTAACGTGGACAACATGCCCGACGCGACACCCCTGTTTTGAGGCGGCACAGAATTCATTATCGATGAGCTGTTAGGAGAGGCAAACATACCGTTACCAATACCCATGAAGAAAATCAGTATTCCTAGCTCCCAGTAGTCAAAGTTATAGGGAAGCAGCGAGAGCCCGACGAAGACAAATGTAACGATAGCCATCCCTGTAGTGGCGATCCATCGAGGACCATACTTGTCCGAGAGCATCCCGGAAATCGGGCCCATGACCATAAAGCCGAGAGTCATAGGTAACATATAGATACCTGCCCATAACGGTGTGTCCTCAAAGCTGTAACCATGAAGTGGCAGCCAGATCCCTTGCAGCAGAAGAATAAGCATGAACATTGCACCACCTCGTGCAATAGCTGCAGTAAAACTGGCGAGACACCCGTAGGCAAAAGCCCTGATCTTGAAGAACTCCAGCTTGAACATAGGGTTCTTCACCTTGCTCTCGACAAACGGGAAAGCGATCAGCAATAAGATCCCGATACCTAACGCTGCCATTACCCAGGGGTTGTTCCAGCCCATTGCATCGGTTATACCATCATGCTCGTAAGGCATCAGGGCATAAGTGACACCTATCAGAAGCGAGGTCAGCCCGCCGACAAAAAGTAAGTTTCCCACAATATCGAGGCTGGTTCTGGATGCCCGGAACGAAATATCTTTCATCTTCCAGTAGGACCACACTGTTCCAAGAACCGCAAAGGGAATGTTGACCAGGAAAACATAGCGCCAGTTGTACGTTGCCAGTACACCACCGAGCAGCAAGCCAATGAACTGGCCGGACATGAAGGCAACCATATTTATGCCGAGTGCCTTTCCCCTCTCGCTGACCGGAAATGCATCTGTAATAATTGCTGAGCCGTTTGCTATAGTGAATGCACTGCCTACAGCCTGTATAAGCCTGAAAATAACTAACTCAAGAGCACCAGCATTGCCTGTGCCAGGCGTTAGATAGAGCAGGGTTGAACCGATAGCGAATATCAGGAATCCAAACCGGAACAATTTTACCCGACCATACATGTCTGCCAGCCGGCCAATAGTGAGGAGCAGTGTAGCCGTTACCAGGCCAAAACCCATCAGGAGCCACAGCAGGTACTGAAATGCACCCGGAGCCATTGGGTTCATATGGATTCCCTTGAATATTGCGGGAAGGGAGATCAGGATAATGCTGCCGTTAATAGAACCCATCAGTGATGCAAGGGTCACATTAAACAGTGCAACCCATTTGTATGCAATACTTTTCCCATTGTGATTTTCACTCAATTTATTACCTTCCGTTTTTATTGTTTTCATCTTCTTGATTCTGGAAATCACAGTCTTGCGCCGCCTTGGACTGCTGCATAACATCCTGGGTATCGTCGATCTCCTCTTTTGCATCACTGTTATCGTCACCTTCAATCACATTGTTGACGATCCGGGACATTTCGTTCAGGAGCTCCAGTTTTTCCTGTGTCATGCGGTCCAGTCCTTTCACTCCCTTGGGAGTGATCGTGTATACTTTTCTGCGTTCGATCCCCTCGCTCTGGATGAATCCTTTTGACTCAAGTTTCTCCAGGATTGGGTAGATCGAGCCTGCGCTCGGAGTCCATCGCCCGTTTGAGCGGAGCTCGACCGTCTTGATGATGTCATAACCATGAGTAGGTTTCTCTTTAATAATTTTCAGCACGATATACTTGAGAAAAGCCCGCCTGATTTCTGTACACATTTTATTATTCTCGATGCTTTCTTCCATAGTTCGCACTCCGATATATCGGCAAGTGATATATCGGTAGGTAATATAGTATTTATATCTTTTTGGTAACTATTAATCATCTAAAAATCATCTAAAATTAGTTAGGTTCTATTGATTTTGAAGTAATAGATATGCCAGGTAACTAATGATGAAAAAAGAAAAAGTAGGATCATTTGATAATAATTAAAAATGACAATCTCAATGAAATTTACCAGTTAAATCTGAATGAAGGAAGTTATTGATGCGGTCTTACCAGAGGACTGAATAGTTTCATTATTTTTTGGTTCACGGTGTTAAGATACGCTTAACTTCACAGAAACGGGATACAAAGCTGGGAACAGCATTAAGGTACTCTGGAAATACAATCAACCAAATAATTGGGAACGATATATTTTTGGGTCTTCTCTCTGGGTCTTCTCTCTGGGTCTTCTCTCTGGATCTTCTCTCTGGATCTTCTCTCTGGATCTTCTCTCTGGATCTTCTCTCTGGATCTTCTCTCTGGATCTTCTCTCTGGATCTTCTCTCTGGATCTTCTCTCTGGATCTTCTCTCTGGATCTTCTCTCTGGGTCTCCTTCTGGTTTCTCTCAAAAATGAGGTAAATATTGAAGTAAATATTGAAGTATATTTTTACAGTAGAGTCTATATCATAACTTGTCTGTTTTTCACAACTTGTCTGTCAATACTTTCTTCCTGCGGTTGGCCGTGTAAAACTTCATAAAAACGGCTCCTGCCATCAGTACGGCAAGCCCGGCAGAGAAATATGGAGATTTTATGACATCCCATCTACCTGACCAGACAAGGAAGCCGGTAAGGAAAAGCGCTGAAGACCCGGCAATTCCTGAAATCTCAAAAGGAATTTTCATAGAGCCGAGGGTAAACCTGTTCTGGTTTTCAAGGATTTCTACACGGGACTCAAGTTCCTTTATATACTCACTTTTTTCATCTTGCTGAACCTTGAGATTACGGAACTCCATATCCAGTTTTTCGATTTCGGGTTTGAGGTTGTTATAAGTAAAATTCGAAAGTTCGGATAGAGCAGCATGAAGGGAACGAAGACTTTCGGATAGGCTTGAAAAAACCTCATTTATGCTCTTGATTTTAGAATTGGCTCCGGACATTTCGGAGGAATTTTCCCCGGAAAATGTAGAAAAATTCGAAGGCTCGCTCGAAGGAAGTACTGCACTGAATTCAAAATTTGAAATATTTCCTTCCGAAACTGAAGGGACTAAATCCGAAAAAAAAGAATTTCCGTGAATAGAAGCTTCAGGAGAAACCGACGGTACCTGTGGATAAATTGAGGAGTGTGAAGCGATGCTTCCTGCATTTTCCCCCGGATAAAGTCCTGTAAAATTTCCTGAGAAAACTCTGCCAGTTTGCAGTTCAGGAGAAGCTCCCATAGAAAGGCGTCTCTCGACTGCCCGGAGTCGTTTTTCAAAACTTCTTATGCTCTGATCGAAAACCTCGATTCTTCCCTGCAAATCCTCCCTGACTTCGGGATCTGCCTGACGTAACTTATTCAATTAACCATTACCCCCTTAATTTTGTACTACAGAATCAGGCCCAAGACTATATAAAATTTTTGAGGTTCGTGTGTTGTTAAGATTAGTAAAACAAAAAGTCATAACCAGAAAAGAAGAATGACAAAAGAAAAAAACGAAAGATCTTCAGAACAGATATTTAATTCAGTCAGCCGATTTATGATTTCGTCTACAATGCATGAAAATTCTTCCGAATCAGGACATTTCCAGGATACGTTTAATTGGAATATGAAAAATAGTCAATACAAAAATAATTTTATAAAGATATCACAAGCTATGAAGATATCACAAGCTATAAAGATATCACAGGCTATTTTTATTTATTGTAGATCATGGTCAAAATCGCATTTTTTTGAAAGAAAAGTCATAAAGACTGAAAAAAACTCATGAAAAAATATTGATCTCAATATATTCCCTACAAAAAGTCGGAGTCAAGGTAGAAAATCTAAATACTGAAAATATGAAATGGCAACTTTCGGGCTATGGCCATTCCCTGAACATGAAATTTAGTAAAAAACTGACTTCACGAAAACGAAATTTCATACTACCTTTATAAGGAATTCACAGCAATCGTTCCTGTTCCCTATAGTCTTCAGCGCCTCTACACTGAAATCAGAGTCCACTTTCAAAGTTATGTCCGAAAAAATTTTCCGGGTCAAGGTGCATAAAATAGGATTTTTACGGGCTTCTTCTCCTTTCCAGGGGCACTTTGTTCCCCTGACTATCCATGAACTTTCTTTTTCACCCTTTTCAGAGGAAAAGCTTCCACCCAGCTGATTCATTATCTCGGCACAGACCTCACCTGCATAGGCGAAGTCCAGTTTCCTGTTCTCAAGGTGATATGTGTCGAACAGCATTTTTTCGACCATGCCTGTCATCTGGTTAATTATGACCTTTTTTTCCTCATTAGAAATAACCCTTAGAAGAGTGGGAATAATTGCGGTAAGAATACTCTGTACCCGGTTTTTTACCTCAAGGCTGTTGCGGTCAGCTACCAGTCGGTCATGCATGCATTTTACCCTGAGTAAGGATTTTACCCGGGTCTTAAGCTCAAGCCTGTTTATAGGTTTCGTAAGAAAATCATCAGCTCCGGCCTCAATTCCTTTTATTCGGTCTTCAATTTCAGAAAGAGCGGTGAGCATCAAAACCGGAATGAATTGAGTTTCGGGGTCTTTTTTGACAATTTTGCATACCTCATAGCCGCTTATTTCAGGCATCATGATATCCAGCAAGATCATATCGAGCTTTTCTTCCTTTAATTTCTGGATAGCTTCCTTTCCACTGTTGGCAGTAATAAGATCATATGGCTCCACCGAAAGGTAGGCCTCTATAAGCTCTATGTTCTCAAGCACATCATCGACAATCAGAATTTTAGGTTTGCTATCTTCATTCTGCAAGGTTTCATCCCC
Organism: Methanosarcina sp. Kolksee; assembly: GCF_000969945.1. Lineage (NCBI taxonomy): Archaea > Methanobacteriati > Methanobacteriota > Methanomicrobia > Methanosarcinales > Methanosarcinaceae > Methanosarcina > Methanosarcina sp. Kolksee. The sequence continues at coordinate 2,932,766 of NZ_CP009524.1, read as the reverse complement.
TAGACTCACGAACTACAATCCCTTCAGATGTAATTTCGAAAACAGACATTTCAGGGGAAATAGGGGTACTGCGCATCTTGGGTATGCTCAGGTAGCGCTCCATTTTTCCAAGATAAGAATTTTCCCTTACTAAAAGGTGAATAGATCCATAAACCGAATATTCAGCAAGCTGGTAGGTCATGTTGTGTGCGGACTCATCCATGATTAAAAGAGCTGTACAGCCTTTCTTCCTTACCATGTAGTTTAGCGCGTCAAACTGGTCTCTTAGCTTTTTTATGGAAATCCTGAGAGCAAAGGTACCTATATTATCTATTACGAGGCATTCCGTTCCTTCATGTATTAATTCTATAAGATTCGGGATTTCGAGGTTCAGGCTTTCAGGCTTAAAACCGTATCTGGTCTGTCCTATTATTTCCGAACGGCTTTCGAAGATATTTTGTATAATAAGCTGTCCACTCTCATAGTACGATGTGAGGTCGCGCCCTAGCAGGCTTGCTTGATAAAGAATATCTTCAGGACTTTCCTCAGTTGCGATAATCATACATTTTTTGCCTTCAAGACAATTTTTATAAATAAAATGGATTCCAAAGATTGTTTTCCCGCTTCCTGCTATGCCGGTTATAAGGGTTACTTTATTTGCAGGATAACCCCCACTCAACTTCCTGTCCAGCTCCTCTATGCCTGTTGAAACCCTTTCCATTTTTGCAAATCCTCACTCTTTCTGTACTTTACCCTTATAGCTTCCCGGACTGTGAATAGATATAAGATTCTTAACTTAAAGGCTTAGAACAGTCTCTAAATGACCCTGAGATTTAGAAGCTGTTTATAAATAGAGAAAGGTTTACTATTTTTCATTAGCTTTACAGTAATTTCATGAAAATCATCTTCCATGAAAATCATCTACTTTATTTTTTTAACTCAGTTTGTACTGCTAATTCTGTTTCACTTACTATATATTTTTATTTACTCCTCTGCCATCCTTATCCAATTTGAACATTTTGTACTGAATTTTCAGAAATGTTTTTTTCCCAGACAGGATATTTAAAATTCAAAATAGTTTGAGAGACATACAATCCTACTCCTGGCCTAATTCTCGCTACCTGTATTCCCTGCAGCCTTAATTTTGAGAGAAAAGTTTAATATGGATAGCTTCTATCAATAGTGCTGCACCAAGGGCTCGTAGGGTAGCCAGGATATCCTAATGGGCTTCGAAGTAAGATAATTACGAAGATACCCATTGACTCGTGTTCGAATCGCGGCGGGCCCGCTAACTTATTTTTACCTGTTTTTTACAGTCTTTTACTGCCTTTTACTGTTTTTTACCTGTCTTTTACTGTCTTTTACTGTCTTTTACTGTCTTTTACTGTCTTTTACTGTCTTTTACTATCTTTTACTGCCTTTTGCCTGCCTTTTGCCTGCCTTTTGCCTGTATTCTCTATTCTTCAAAAGCAATGCATTCTTTTTCATAGATCATCGGCTGAGGAACTCTTTTCGTCTCATTCAATCCTTTTTCGTATTTATGTCCACACCATCTTCAAACTATTAAGTCCTAACTTTTTTATTAAACTTACAACCGTACACTGAGACATGTCACTAAAAATTCACTGTCAGGAAAGATTTTTGCCTTAACCGGGGGCACATAAACGGGAAGTATATTTTTGAATTACTGACAGGTCGGGAAAATATATAGCATATCTGTGTATACCTGTGGAAACTGGATTGGATACTTGATAAGGTTAACTTTCTAGAACGATCATAAATTATTCCGAAATTCATGTACACAATGACCTTAAAAATAGTACTTAATTCCAAAGACTTACGCACTCAATGTATAAAATCAAGTACATGAAACATCATAATTTAAATTCACATTAACATAGAATATGCCTTAAGATTCTGTTTTTCAAACTTAACCATATTTTTAAGTTTTCATCATATATGAAAAATTTACTTTATATCCTATAACTTGAATAAGATACATTTTATACTTCAAATACGTAAACTTTATGCAAATGTAAATAACTCAAAAGGTGCAACTCATGAAGACTATAGAAGATCCTCTGAAATCAAATAGAAGATTAATATTAACGGTTGCAATCTCGGTGTGCGCGATCATGCTTTTCTGTGTCATCCCAAACGCCTATGCCGAGGAATCAGCAAATACCACGTCCGAAGTGGTCAACGGACCCGCTGTTAATCCCTACCTGGCATCCTCACTTTATGCCATCACACATTTTGACTCTTCGCAGAGCGACTCTACACCCTACGGGCCTCCTCGCGGTAACTTCACTGTAGACCCAACGACTCAACCAACTGTCTCTGGCGGCCCGATAAACATCATAACTCTTGCATCCACTAATAAGAATTACATGTGGGCAGTTGGAAGCGATCACGTAAGCTACGTTAATGCGACCGACAACAATTGGACTGCGGTGGCAAAATATGAGGCACTTGCAGATGCGTCAAACAACTCATTCCCGGCTGTTCCGGATGAAAATTTCAGTACCTTCGGCGAGTCGTCTGCGGTGGGAATGAACACAAGCTCGATGAATAGTTCCTTGAAAAGCCTTTTCGGTGAAAATTACGCAGACCGCTTTGGGAATGGACTGTACTCGGTAGTCGATAACGAAAACGTGCTGTATACAAATTATGGAGATAACCTCTACGCGTTTGCATTAAACGATCCGAACAACCCATCTGCAGGCATAAAGAAACTCTACATGCTAGAAGATGTGGTCACTGCGATCCAGGGCGACGACCACCCGCCGTACGCAAGATTATTTGGCCTTTCCATGACATACGATGGCTACCTTATTATCACTTTTAGCAATGGGGTGGCAGTTATCAATCGCGACCTCAACACAACCTCTACATCTTTTTACAAGCTTGGGAGTGGTGAGTACGTTAGCAACTCAGTTGCTGTAGATGAAAACAATGGCATATATCTGGCAAGCGATAGTGTCATGCACAAGCTCGTCTGGAACGGCAAGAATCTTTCCGACAATGAAGCTGATGGTGCATGGTCAAGCCCATATACCAATTCGGAACAACCTCCTATGATCAAGGTAGGCAATGGCACAGGGTCCACTCCAACGCTCATGGGATTCGGCGACGATGAGGATAAGCTGGTGGTCATAACCGATGGTGCCAAACAGATGAACCTGGTGGCATTCTGGCGCGACGAAATCCCTGAGGGATCCGAACGCATCGCAGGGCAGATTCCGGTAACTTGCAATTTTACAACCCTTCCCGAGTGGATACAGACGGAGCAGTCCGTAGTCGTATCTGGATACGGAGCCTTTGTTGTGAATAACATTCCGGAAAATGTCAGCTCTGACCTTATAGGCCAGAACAAGATTCTTCAGGTCTCGCTCATGGGCCCGGCATATGATACTGCATATGGTGCCGAGCGCTTCCAATGGAACACATCAACAAATGAATGGTCTTCAGTATGGGCAAGATCAGATGTTTCGTCGACAAGCATGGTTCCGATTTACAGCCAGTCGGGTAATATGGCCCTCATCAATGGCTACAGGTTGCCAGATGGCTGGGAAGTGCTCGGACTTGACTGGGATACCGGTGAAACTGTCCATCAAACGATTTTTGGCGATGCGAACTTCGGAAACGGGGCATATGCATTGCTGGAGTATCTGGAAAATAATGATCTGATTTTCAATTCCTTCGCGGGCCCAATTCGTATCAATTACAACAATTCAAACCTGTCTTCTGGAGCAGATGGAGCTGGCAGTTGGGAACTTATTCCTGAGAATTCCGCTGGAGATGTAGTAGAGATAAAAGGAACCGGCTTTGTGGGAGATACTGCGAAAGTTCAGGTGTCCTTCGAAAAAGATGTGACGGTACAGGATGGAGAATACGAGTACATGCTTGAAAATATAATAATTCCCTCCGGGTTCGACAACAGTTTTACTGTGCAGGCAACAGGAGCTGATGACCTTAATGTGAGAGCAAAGATTATCCTGTGGTTAACAAAAAGCGCAAAGGCACAAAACGGTATTGCTACTGTTTCCCAGACGGGTGTTCCTCCAGGGACATATAATATCAGGATCGATGGAAAGGCAAGTGGTTCTACTGTCAAACTCAAGATCACAGCTGTGCAAGAGGTGGAAGTAGATTCAGAAGGAAATCTCAACTATGAATATAATACTAAGTCTATACCGGCAGGCAGTTTTAAAGTAATAATCGGAGGCGTTGAAAAGCAGATTGAATTATAAACCTGCATAAATATAAAATTATAAACCTGCAGAAAGATCGAATTAAAGCCTGCAGAAAGCCTGACTCTGGACAAAGGCTCTTCGTTGTTTTGTGTGATATCCTCATTATATTCTCATAAAAACCAACGTGGTCTTGAATTGAAAATTGTTTTATCCACAGGGAATGACGAAGAGCCAGATTTCCCTTTTTTTGAACACAGTTAGCCTGTAAATTTCGCTCCGGATGAATGAACCTCGGAGAACGGATGGTATCTTCCTAGAATAGTAATATTTATTTTTATGGAACACCAATTATTACATATGAACATTATAGAGAGAAAAAACTATAGAGGAGTTAACCTTCCAGGCGCTCATCTTGAAAAAAAGAACCTTATATGGGCTAACTTTCAAGAAGCTAACCTTCAGGAAGCTTATCTCATAAAAGCTAACCTTACACAGGCTGATTTTCAAGGGGCTAACCTTTATAGAGCTGACCTGCGCGGGGCTGACCTGCGCGGGGCTAACTTCCAGGAGGCAAACCTCCAGGATGCAAACATGCAAGGAGCCGACCTCTCAAATTCTTACCTTTTAGAGGGTGTAGGCACTAATCTTCAAGGAGCTAATCTTCAAGGAGCTAATCTTCAAGGGGTTAACTTTACAAGGGCAAACCTTAAGGGGGCTAACCTTCAAGGAGCAAACCTCCAGCTATCCAATCTCCATCTGGCTAACCTTCAAGGAGCTAATCTTCAAGGAACTAACTTCCAGGGAGCTAGTCTTTATGGAGCCGACCTGCGCGGGGCTGACCTCCAGGCAGCTGATCTTTATGTAGCTGACCTTCAAAAGTCTGACCTTCAAGAAGCAAACCTTCAAGAAGCTAACCTTCATGAAGCAAATCTTCAAGGAGCTAATCTAAATAAAGTGAAAAACTTATCATTTGACCAGCTCTCTAAAGTAAAAACTCTTCATAACGCAAAATTAGATGAAGAAAATTTTACGCTACTTGACGAGCAATACATTACCGCTTGAAAAGCTCAGGTAAAAATGAGTTAAGAATAATACTGAAAATTTCAAGTGGTTACATCAATTTTTTTGTTTATCGCCTGCAGACTTAACTGTTTCAATGTTTTTTATTTCTGATTATGTTTGTCAAGAAATAGTTTAGTCTAATGAGCCGGGATTTAAAGAGATTAAGTAACTACTATTTTATAAGTTGGGATTTAAAGAAATTAAGTTACTACTATTCTATACATTTTATGATGCTTCTTCTGGATAGAATTGCGAACATTACCCGCAGTTTTGATAACCTTTTTCCTTAACGCATTTCTTATTGAATTTTATATAATTTTTAGGTTTATTTTGACTTTAACACAAACTCTAAAATCCTTAAGTTTTAATATATTAAACTTTGATGATATATATTAAACATTGGATAATAAAAGATAGTTTATAAAATAATATATCATTACAATAAGTATATATCTAATGTTTACGATAAAAATGAACATCATAGGAGATACTTTTCGAAAACAATAATGTATTCAAAACAATAATGATTTGTTTTCGTTTTTACGAAGCATCTACCTAATAGGGGATATACATGGACATTATGACCGATTTATCCATAAAAATTGCAGAGGCTGTAGTTCCTGATGAAATTGATCTAGCACCTCTTATGACTGAAGCTTTCGTTCGGGGAGGAAAGGAAAGAGAGTCTCTTTTTATAAAACAGGAAAGCTCAGGACTTGGGGCTTTTGGACTTACCGATGGTGTTTTACTATTTCCCTGGATCTTAAAAGGGATAGCTGTTACAGCTCCTTTTATGTCTCACTTTCTATCAATGGATGACCGCTACCTCGAAGAAACATATCATTTTCTGGGCATAAGCCATTTTCTAGGCCTATTTGGTAAGGAAACAAAAGAACAAGCTAATCAACTTCCGGAAAAGTACGTGAAACCTCTTACGAATCTCTTTGAGACATTTGTATCAGAACTTGAAGCTTCTGGACTTCCCGAAGAGCAACGTGAGAGGTTAATTGCAAATGTTCTTGTTACACTACGAAAAAATTCATCGGTTTCTTTAGAATTTGTAGAAAGAGTTGCTGCATCAAAGTGATAATATGTCTGAAAACGGAAAGTGCCAGTCCCTTCCTCCTTGGTTGTGGATATGGTTTGTTTTTTACATACGTTTATTGCCTGCTCAAATAGAATTGCTTAAAGAGAATATTAGCTCTTTCTTATATTCTACAGACCCGACATACGCTAACTGGACCCTTGTTAGCAGATTTAAATTGGTAAACGCACCCGCCTGGATTCCCAGTATATTTTTGTATATAGGTGTTTTAAGCGTTTTGTTTCCTTTTATACGAACGTATTACGTTGAAAAAAAATATAAATTGACTGAAAATTATACAAGAATTCCTGCAATAATAGAAATTGAAGATTTTCTTAAATTGTACGCCCCGAATCTAAAAATCAAAACCAATCTTCTCAGCCAAAGTGAAGAAGTATTTATTTATCCTATAGGTTATCGTAAGACCGGCATAGCAATATTTGGAAAATTTATTAAGTCCTGGCGCTCGGACAAAGAAAGCGCTCAAGAAATACTTCTCCATGAGATTGGACACTATCGAAATGGAGATGCTTTAATTCTCGGAGCAGGGAGTCTTTTTGAATTTGTAGTTAAGCACTCTATAGGTATTATCGCCTTTTTTATCCTGATTCAAATGGTTCTAGTTTTTTTTGATCTGACCGAATCTTCCTTTCATAATATACATGTAGTCATAATGTTCTTTTTATACTCATTAACAGACCCAATAATTATTCTCTTCCAAACTTTATCCTTCTTTACTCTTCCTATTGCAGGGGTCTGGTCTGCAGAGCTTAACGCAGATAGATTTATGCTAACATCAAAAATGGATACTACTAAGAATTCATTAAATGTAATGGGGAAACTAAAAAAAGAGAAGTCGCTTAAAAAATTGCTTCTTGCTCAAATAACCCATCCTCCAAATACTCTGAGACGTTGGATGGCTGTCCACTCCAGTGAAGAGAAAAGTGTTTTACTATTTCTTTTCTTTTATCCTTTAGCCCATTTATTCCAATTACTTCTGTTTATAATGTATGCACTATCGAGCAACATCTTATCTTTTATATTTAAAACAAGAGATATGCAGGAATTTTTAGATTTTTTTAATCCCATACTGATAGACTATATACATAGGTGGTCATTTACCTGGTTACTTTTTTCTATAGTAGTTATACTATGGCCCATATTGGCAGTATACTGGGTTAGACTTTTTTCAGGATTGCGTGAAACATATAATCTGGAAAACTATAAATCTTACTTCTTAAGCGCACTCGTCTTATTCTGTGTTTTTGTCCTTTCATATTCTTAAAAATCAAAAGTCTGCTAGATCAACAAAATCTAATCAGTTACTTCACAGCATACACCGCTGCCAGAAGTAATTTGTTTTATCCCGGAAAATTGAGTTACGCTGAGAAATAGACGTTAAATTCAGAGTGGTACTTTAATAATTAGATGCTTAAAGCTTATAGGTAACTTGCGAATTAACTGCAAATTAGAAGTTAAATTTTACTTACTGTAAAAAATAGGTTATTCTGAAGCGCTTTTTCGCTCCAGAAACTTTTGATGCTTATGATTTTTCTTTAAAAGAAATACAATACCAACTTGTCAATTTTTTATTTCAACTGCTTAAACTCTACAGTTCTCTTAGTTTTCTTATATCAAAGTATTGAGATTTACAATCTCGATACTCGTTGATACCTTATATATTACTCAGTAGTGTTTAATAATTTTTTAAATTCTTCATTATCCCACAAATTTTTAAATTTACTATCTGCTTTTGCCATTTCTATATATCCTGGATTGATTTCAATAGCATGCTTAAAATCATACATTGACTGTTCTGTGTTGTTAAGAAGTGAATAAACGCATGCACGATTATACCAAGCAAGTGAAAAGTTAGGGTCAAGTTCAATTGTTTTATTATAATTTTTCATTGCTTCTTCATAGTTACCTATCCAGAAAAATGCTGATCCCCTATTATTCCAGGCTTCGGTATCATTCGGATTAATCTCAATTGTCTTATCATAAGCCTTTATTGCCTCCTCAAATTTACCTAATTCGAAAAGAGCTAGTCCTTTGTTAGACCAGATCAGTGAGTTTTGAGAGTCAAGTTCAAGCGCTTTGTCAAAAGCTTTCATCGCTTCATCGTAATTACCAAGATAAGACAGAGCTATTCCTTTATTACACCAAGCAAATGAGTCTTGAGGATCAAGTTCAATTGCGTTCTCAAAAGCAGTTACTGCTTCTTCGTAACGGCCTAAGCTACAAAGAGTATTCCCTTTATTGTACCAGGCATCTGAGTATTTAGGATTAATTTCAACTGCTTTGTTGTAGGCATTAACTGCTTCTTCATAATTATATAAACTAGAAAGAGTGTTCCCTTTATTATTCCAAGCAACTGAGTCCTGAGGATTGATTTCAATTGCTTTATCGTACGACTCCAATGCTTCTGTGTAATAGCTTGAGTTGTTGAGAGCTAAACCCTTATTATTCCAGGCGAGTGAATTTTGGGGTTTAAATTCAATTGCTTTATCATATGCTTTTACTGCTTCCTCGTAATTATTCAAACTAGAAAGAGAATTTCCTTTATTGAACCAGGCATCTGCATATTCTGGATCAATTTCAATTGCCTTATCATAGGCTTCTACTGATTCCTCGTAATTACCTGAATAGTAAAGAGCTAATCCTTTCTCATTCCATGAAACTTCTGGATCATCAGAATCACTTACAACTACTCTATTATGAGCTTTTAATACTTCCTCATAGTTACTTAAATGACCGAAAGCAATTTCTCTATTGTCCCAAGCAAGTGAGTTTTGAGGATTTATTTCAATTGCTTTATCATATGCTTTTACTGCTTCTTCATATTTTCCTAAACCAGACAGCGCTAATCCTTTATTGCACCAGGCAGATGAATCCTGAGGATCAAGTTCAATTGCCTTATCGCAAGCTTCTATTGCTTCTTCATATTTGCCTAAATTGTATAGAACGTTCCCTTTATTAGTCCAACCGTTTGGATCAGTAGAGTTAATTTCAATTATTCTATCGTAAGTTTTAACTGCCTCTTGATAATTGCCTAAAATAGACAGAACTAATCCTTTATTATGCAAGGCAAGTGAATTTTGAGGGTCAAGTTCAATTGCTTTGTCATATGATTTTATTGCATCTTCATAACTACCTAGTACAAACAGAACATTTCCTTTATTATTCCAAGCGTCGGTTGACTGGGAGTTTATCTCTATTGCTTTATCATAACTTTGGAGTGATTCATTATATTTACCCATGTTATAAAATGCATAACCTTTGTTAATCCATGCATCAACAAACTGAGAGTCTATCTCTATTGCTTTATCATAAGCTTCAACTGACTCATTATATTTGTTTGCTTTAAAAAGGTCATTTCCTGTTTCAAACCACTTTTCAGCAGATGTGTTATTTGTAGTTGCTTCAGATATTGGGGCCACTCTTGCATTTACATCAGAACTTGAATTATCCTTATTTATGTCTGAGTTCACACATCCCAGGGAAGAAACAACTAAAGCAATAACGGCTAAAAATCCTATAACTTTAACTCCAGAAACAATGTTTGGGATTTTCATACCAGATCTCCTGATATTTAGCATTAATTTTGTAATTATATTTGATTAAGTAGGTATAGGATAGAATATTTGAGTATTTATTATAAAATAAATAATTAAATATTCAAATATAATATTTTATACACAAACATCATGACTAAATATAAAATTTGTCTTTTAGATTGTATCATTTATAAAAAACAAGCCATTATATTTCTCAATAAGCCATTATATTTCTCAATTTTATATTTTAGTCTCAAGCGTTTGGGATAATTCTTTTAGATTTATGATTTTTTAGATGATGTGTATACTGCCGTGGAATAAAATGAAAACAAGAAGATAAAATGATGTTATTCAATGTCAAATTTAAAAATAATTGTAAAATGATATGATTTTAGGAGTTATGCAGTTGACTTCTAGCATATTGTTTGTTCCAAACTTCAAATATTTGAATTAATTTACCGTGTATTGGGAACTCTTTGATTATTCTTCCTCAGTAACTCTTTTAGTAACTCTTCTAATTTTTATAACACCTTCAAACCAGGATATTCCACTTTTGATTCTTTGTAATTCCAGTCTAAGAAAAGCTCTTAATGAGAACATTATATGTACTCTTTGTGACTCTTCCATTCTTGCCTGATATTTTTCCACACCATAAAACTGCTTTATCCAGGCTGTCTCAAAACAACTCTTCGTTGTACATTTGAGTCATAAAAATCACAATATTTATCTTCCTTAAATGTATATATCACATAAAAAGTATACTTGTAAAGAAAATTAATTTCAGTGTTTCCTATGTTCAAAAAGTACGGTCAAAACAGGTTGTCTCAAAATTCTACCCATTTCTACAATTGGATATATTGGAATTGTTGACTTTACATTCAGATCGAGAATTATTCTGAAATTCAGATATGTATTTGCCTTGAAGCATAGCATATTATCTTACTTGTAGAATCAAATGTAGTTTTGAGACAGCTTGAATAGATAAATTTGCGCTCAAGGGTGAGTTCTCCCTTTCTGCAAGACAATCTATTACCCTGGATTTAATATTAACAGGATCAGCTTGAAATAAGAAAACGGAGTTTGGAATAAAATTTCCCGAAAAATTTACTACTCATAAGGAGAGGTGGGGTGTGTACAGGATTCTACTGACTTCCCTTTGCAAAGAATCATCACTCTAAACCGTATCATTACTCTAAACCGTATCATTACTCTAAACCGTATCATCACTCTAAACCGAATCATTACTCTAAACCGTATCATCACTCTAAACCGAATCATATGGAACTGATATTATGGCAAATGATTTTAAAGAAAATAGAAGCAGACGAACAGGAAAACCGGGCAGAACAAACAAAACAGGCAAAACAGATGGGACAGGCAAAACAGGTAAAAGTGGTAGAACGGGTGGAACAGGCAAAACAGGCAAGAGAACAGGCAGAACCGATAGAACTACTGTGACAGCTTATGACCGCCTGAACAAAGCCCTTGAAGCACACGAAAAGGCCCTTAAGGTAAACCCTGAAGATGCCGCAGCCTGGGCTGGCAAGGCAGCAGTGTTTCTAAAGCACAGAAGGTATAGTGAATCCTTAAAGGCGATTAAAAAAGCTCTTGAAATCGAGCCTGAAAACCCTCACTACCTTTACGAAAAAGCTTTTGTGCTCCTGCAGCTCAACAGGGAAGGAGATGCGTTACAGGTCTTTGACAGGTTACTCGAAATAAAACCTGACAGCGATAAATCCTGGAATCTAAAAACTTCAGTACTTTGCAGGCTAAAGCAGCACGAAAAAGCTCTTGCGGATTCTGAAAAAGCCCTTTCTGCAAACCCGAAGCTTGCAGGAGCATGGCATGCAAAAGGTTCTGTGCTTGCGGATCTGGGCCGATATGAAGAATCCATAGAAGCTTATGACGCCGCGCTTAATCTTAACCCGAACCTTGCAAGAACCCTTGTGGGTAAAGGTTTTGCTCTATACAACCTGGACAGGCCTGTGGAAGCCATGATAGCTTATGACGCTGCCCTCAAAATAAACCCTGATAATGCAAAGACCTGGATAGGGAAAGGCCTTGTCCACCTCAAGCTCGGCAAATTCAAAAGAGCTCTTGCAGCCTGCAGTAAAGCGATTTCAATCAAACCTGATTCTTCCGATGCCTGGTACTGCAAAGGCATGTCCCTTTCAGGTCTTGATAAAAATGAAGAAGCTCTCGGAGCTCTTGAAAGGACCCTCCGGCTCAATCCAGACCATATCGAGGCTAAAAAAGCCCTGTTTTCCGTAAATTCTAAGCTCGGAATAGCTCTCGATGAAGACGAAGAAGAAAGAACGGAAGAAGAAAAGCCGAAAATGAAGAAAAGTGTATGGACAAGAAAAAAGCCAACAAGTGAGATTATAAAGGAAAGTCTGGGTCAGGAAAAAGAGAAAATAAGAAAAATTAGCAGGAAGAACTTACGAACAAAGAAAGAGTAAAAAACCGGCGAGCCTGACAAAAGCATAACTATAGGAAAAGAGAAAAAGAAATAATTCTCTTCTCTCTCTGTAGAAAAAGGAGTAAAAGATACCGCTAATTTGGGGGCGAGCGGTTTTTAACCCCCCCGTCAAGTACACCATTTTGATTTGTACACTATTTTGATTTGTACAATTGGATAATACCCATTTTAATTTTTATTCATTTGATCATCGATTAAATGAGGAATCGTAACAAATTGCGTCAATTTCCACAACACTTATCAAAAATTTCAATCCGTTATGGGCTGGAACAGAATATCGATTTCATGTATATAGGCCAGAATTTAAGGTCGGCTTCTAATGCAAAATCGATAGCTTTTAGGAAAGAAAATTCCTTAATCGATGACCAATGGTAAACTATTGAGATTAAGACCTTTGCTTTTATGCTTGCTAAAAATATCACAGAAATGAAGCTTTTCATGGTAGAATTGAAGGCAGGCAGTGTTCCAATAGAAAGACATATATTAGGAATTGTAGGTCATGCTCTCTGTTTTGTGATGTTCGTTTGATCGAATAACACAATGTTGATTCTTCAGTTCAACTGCGTAAGTCCTATTTACTTTATATATAAGAACCTCAAATAATTTATTTAAATGCCCCACAATCTTTTCTCTATTTTCTCTCAACCTTTAAAACCCCCTCTTTTCGAACCCGGTGAGCCTCGTTTCTGGGACGATCCATATATCTCGAAAAGCATGCTCGAAGCTCATCTTAACCAGACCCATGACGGAGCTAGTCGAAAAAATGCTGAGATCGAAAAAACAGTTTGCAATCTCATAACCTCAGGATTCCTGAAAACCGGAGATCGGGTACTTGATCTTGGCTGCGGGCCAGGGCTGTACAGCAGCAGGCTGTGTTTAGAAGGCATGAAAGTAACTGGCATTGATATTTCCAGACGGTCTATAGATTATGCGCGGGCTCAGGCTGAAAGAGATGGACATGATATCGATTATATTTGTGCAGACTTTTTCAATATCGATTATGAAGGGATTTTTGATGCCGTTCTTCAGGTCTATGGGGAAATCTGTACCTTTTCCGATGAAAAACGCGACATGCTCCTGAGCCTCGTTCGCAGAGCACTTAAGGACGACGGAATTTTCATCTTTGACGTGTCCACAAGAGAGCTACGCATGCGGGAAGGGCTCAAAAACAGGTGGTATTTCTCCGAAGGCGGGTTCTGGAGACCGGGCAGGCACTTTGTGCTGGAAGAAGGATTTGATTATCCTGAAAATGATACCTGGCTAAATCAGTATATAATCGCGGATGAAGATGGGACTGTAAAGGTTTACAGGCTATGGCTGCATGACTATTCCCTTGAAATTATAAGTCGGATTCTTGAAAAAAATGGGTTTAAAGTTGAACAGGCATGGAACAGTCTCTCAGGAGAGTTATACCGTAAAGGCGGGGACTGGATAGCGATAGCTGCAAGGAAAGTACAATGAGTATGGAGAAGAACACATAAATGTATAGATTCTCACCCCTTCACATGTATAAATTTTATATCTCCTCTCTAAATTTTATATCCCCTCTATAAATTTTATATTCCCATATAAATCCTATATCCCCTGTATAAATCCTGTAGTATTACAAAAACGGTTAGAGAAACTAAAAGTTACTGATGTTTAATATGAATAACACCGATATGAACAAGCTGAATATACGGGAAGCTGACCGGCTGGAAGTAACAATCCTAGTAGATAATTATACGGATATGCTGGTAGCAGAAAGTACTGACATATGCAAAAGGCCGCATTTACCTATTCCTCATACACTTCTTGCAGAACACGGGTTTTCTTGTTTAATTAAAGTCTTTGCCGGGGATGAGAAACATACCTTGCTGATGGATGCGGCAGTAACTCCAGCCTGCCTTTTTAGTAACGCAAGGTTTTTGAAAGCCGACCTGAGCGAGCTTGAAGCCATTATTCTCAGTCACGGACATCCGGACCATTTTTTCGGGCTCGAAGAAATCCTAAAGTTTCTAAATGAAAAGGGAAAGACTAAAATTCCGCTTTTTCTTCATCCCGATGTCTTTCTTGAAAGGCGTCTCAATGTTCCCGCAATCGGGAGCCCGGTCACAGTGCCTTCGCTCGATGAAAGCACCCTGAAAGCAGCAGGAGTCATTTTAATAAAATCTGAAAAACCTGTCTCGGTTGCAGACGACCTCATTTATACAACCGGAGAAGTTGAACGCACAACAGCTTTTGAAAAAGGGTTTTCGTGGGCTGAAGCAAAAATCAATGGTAAATGGATAACTGACCCTTTCCGGGACGATCAGGGACTTGTGATAAAACTTAAGGGCAAGGGGCTTGTGGTAATCAGCGGCTGCGCACATGCCGGAATTATCAATACAGTTGAATACGCAAAAAAACTTGCAGGAATGGATAAGGTTCATGCAGTGCTCGGAGGTTTTCATCTGACAGGCAGGACGTTTGACCCGATAATTCAGCCTACAATTGATGAGATGCGAAGGATAAAACCTGATTATGTCGTACCCATGCACTGTACAGGCTGGAAAGCCATAAACAGGCTTGAAGAAGCAATGCCAGAACAGTTCCTGCTCAATACTGTAGGCACAACTTATGTATTTAATGGAAATTAACAGAGCCACTTAATGGTAGGCATCTTAATTTGAAGAATTAAGTACACAGATGCCATCATTTGAATAAATTTTATTACCCATTTAACATAGCCATAAAAAGCACCATTAACATACATGCAAAAGAAAAGACAAGCACAAAGATTGCCTTTTTCTGTTCTTTTTCTTGTTCTCTGGATAGGTGATCTGGTACTCCCTTTATATACAGCACAAAAAATAATGGCACTAAGACTGATTCTATCCAGAAGAAATATTTGATGTCTTCATAAGATGCCATCTCAGTCATAATCAATAAGATTTGCGCAGTTGTGAACCAGATTATAACGATATAAAGCCTGATAATAGTCTTTTTGTTTAAAAAAAGAAATTTAGAACTATTTTTGCTACATTGAATATTAGTTTTAGAATCTGTCAATTGTACAACACCCTAATCTATTGAAGAAAATAATGTTTAAAAACTTTTTTGTCCGAGTTCTAAATATTTAGGACTTATTCACTTGAGAACCAAAATCAATTACGTCAGAGACTGTGGATTAAAGTCACGTTTTAGACAGTTAACGGGATGATACTGTCAGATTTGAATGGAGGAAGATCTCCGTTTTCACACTGCATTTTTCACACAGCCTGCACAGAATACCTGAGCTTGAAAAGCAGGGCATATCTATGCTCTTTGAATATTTCCCGAAACTTGTTACCGGTTGATAAATTTCCGGTCACGCAATTTTCTGTCAACCGCATATTATCAAAAGTTCATCTAAAATTGATAGAGTCGTAAAAGTAGCTAATGATTAGCCATCATAAAAATTTCAGCGCAAAATTTTGCACTTTACAAATATTCTCCAATTTTTGGAGGAATTTTCATCAAGACGATTCATTCTTTTCATCCTTTTCTTTCAATTTTTCATTCTTTTTACATATTTTTATGAGCTCTATTGATAGCCACAGCTATTCAATGTAACAAGTCTTTTTACATTGACCACAATTGCACTTATTGTTGCCTGTATATTTATTTTCTGAAGTCCCCAATATTTTGCCCTCTGCAATCCATGATATCTTTTCATTTCTCCTTGCTTTGGTTCGATATGAGCTCTTTGTTTCATGTCTTCCTTAAAATCGTCAGTTTTATTGTATTCTCTTGCTCTTTTTAGTAGCTCATAATGTTCACTGATGGTAATTGTCCTTCTTTTCTGAACAGTACATTTTTGTTTCAATTTACAGCTTTCACAATCCTTTTTATTAAAAAAGAACGTGATTTGTTCAGTCTTCTTATTGTGATTCCATACCATCGTCCTGCATTCTGCAGGACATATCACTCCATGTTTCTCGATTCTGAATTTACTTTGTGGGAAAAGCTCATTTTTGTTAGTTTCCTTTTTAAATGGAGCTATTACAGTTATCCCTTTCAACATCAGTTTATTCCTGTTGTCAACTTCTCCATAAGCAGTATCTCCGACCACTTCACTTGCAGTAAACCCTTGTTCTATCATTTCATCAATTAGAGGAATAAGTATATCTCCATCATAGGAATTGCCTGGAGTTGCATTGATGTTTTTTATGAATCCATCTTCAGACATTATTGAGTTCACTTTGTATCCCGTGAACTTCTTGTCATCTGATTTAGCACCATGTCTTGCATCTTTGTCAACAATGCTCACGAGTCTATCTTTAGTCTTATCTTTTTTTTTACATATTATCATCATTTTCTTCTATATTTTCATTAAGAATCCGTCTTAGTTGCCTAGTTTTTTCACTTACTCTTCTCAATATATTCGGATTTTTGGTTTATCTCTCTGGCTTTTTTACCAGTTCAACAAGCTTGCTGTCTCTTTCTTCAGGGCTTAACTTGTATACCTTTTTGTCATCATTAGCAGTTTTTTCTCCACCAAGTTCCTCATAAAGGTCTGGATCTATCTCCTGAATGGCTTTCATTACATCCTTTATTCCCTGTCTTAACAGGTCTATCGTACCTGGAATTGCAATGTTTGCTATTACATGAGTAGCATCCACGTACTCTTTACCTTTAACGAATCCAGCATTTTCTATTTGCTTTAATAGGCTGAAGAATATTTCTTTCCATCTTTCTTCCCCCAGAAGATCCCTGAAACGTCCAAGTGCACTATGATCATAGGAAGAATCGTCAAGGTTCAAACCAATGAACCATTTTACCATTATATTATAGCGTGCTTCGGACTCCATTTCTCGATCTGAGTAGTCATAGAGAGACTGAATAATAGCTGATCTAAACATGATTTCAGGAGTGTTCGTTACAGGTCTCCCCATCTTTTCTGAGTAAAGATTACGGCATTCTTCATTGATGAAAGTGAAATCTATTGACTCATTGATCTTGTATAGAAGATGATCTCTAGATACGAGTTTCTCATAAATTTCAGGTCCATAAACGAACGTAGTCTGCTTTCCTTTTCTGGGAGAAAACATATTATCACTAAAAAAGTATGTATTTTATGTGATAAAAGTGTTAACAGTATATAAGTCATTTGATTTGTGATAAAAAAGAAAAGAAAAGTGCAACATTTGATTATAAATTTAACAGTTCTGTACTTTTGCGACGCTCTCAAAATTATTTGGAAATAATTCCGTAAAGAATTTTCTTCAGCTTGAGTAAAACAATAATTATAATATGTAATACAAAGTAGTAAAAAAGAAATCAAAAGTATTAAATACTGGTTTGTAGTATAATTAAGTGTCTCTACCAAACAGACACGAGTAGCATAACTAAGTGTCTCTCTGAATAGACACGATCTAAATCGCCTCCTAGATTGTTGAAAGCACCAGAATCTCTTTTGCCCCCTGCCTGCGGAGTAAAACAGACAGGGGCAGGGTGCTGAATAAAGAATAAGAAATCAGATTTAAGGTGTTTTACCCCACTGTAAGCCGTGAACTATATTCTTACACACTCTTCTATAAGATAGAAGTATTTAAATTCAAGTATTCTTTTTGATGACGCGTTATTTATGTTTTTTCATATATAAATCTTCAATTATCTAAGTATGAATTAATCTGAAACTATACCACTTTACATTTTTTCCGTGACTGGTTGTCTTAGTGACTGGTTGTCTTAAATTCTACTTCTATATACTTGAACTGAAACCAGAGGTTAAAACTCTTCAAAGTCTAATTAAAGCTTGTTTGATTAAACTTCCTTTCCTAAATTCGGACTTACGCAGTTTAACTGAAAAATCAATAGCATCAGGCAGTAAACGGTTTAATACGTGACTTTAATCCACAATCTTTGCTATTATTTATTTTGTTCCTCAAGTGCGTAAGTCCTACTAAATTTCTCATTTTGGAGTGAAGTTATTAATGATTAATAAAAAGCGGAAAGTATTTTATACACGGTCACACATTTTTAATAATACTTACACGGTTGAGCATAAGTCACCCGGTAAAACGTTAAAAATATCTAAAACGTGCATTTTCAAATAAACACAGTTTTGCTTTATTTTGGGTTTCAGGCGCGCAAGTATTATCAAACATTAAACAATTCCTCCGGGATTCTTATTACAAAATTATAGAAATATATCAAAATAAAAACGGTAGTAATGAAGATGTTCTCGAAAATAAACTAAAACAATGCTGTTTGTTCAATTGGATAACATGTCAGGGGAATCATTATCCATAAACAACTTTGTAATAATTCTGAACTATTTTTCTGTCCAGATAAAAGAAGATCAAATGCTGGTTTCTTTGAGATGTACTTCTGAATGATCAATACAGCGAAAGAGCTTATGCGATAAATATTCAGGAGTAAGGTGTAAATGTCAGAAATATTAGATGACTCTTTTGAGCCAAAGGCAGTGCATGACCATTTTATGAAACTAACAACAAAATATCACCCATCTGGTGAGGAGAACCAGGTTCGTGAGTATGTTATAGAGTGTGCCAAAAAAATAGAAGGTGTAGAAGTCATTCATTATGATCCAGGAGCTAAAGATCCCGGAGAAAGAGTAATCGTCCTTCGTAGAAAGGGCTCAGGGGATTATGCCAGTGAGCCTTATGTCACTCTACAGGCTCATATGGATATGGTATGTTCCCCTGATAAGAAAATTTTTCCATTAAATGTCTTTGGTTATCTTGATAACGAAGGTGCAAAATGGATAAAAGCAGGGCATACTGACAGCATTGATAATCCAGAAAAAGGTACCACCCTGGGTGCAGACGACGGAATTGGGGTAGCCAGCATCCTTACCCTTCTGGAGGATGAGAAACTCAAAGACTATCCACTTGAGTGTTTTTTCACGGTTCAGGAAGAGACCGATATGGGAGGGGCTGCAAATTTTGATAAAAGTCTCTTGATCGGTAGAAGGTACATAAATCTTGACGCTGAAGTTGTGGATACTATTATTTATGGCAGTGCAGGAGGGTGTAGTGTCCAGTACGAAGGAAATTTTACTTTATCAAGTATTCCAGGCGGTTTTATCAACCTGAAATTATCAATCTCAGGTCTTCTTGGAGGGCATTCCGGAATCAACATCAATAGTGGAAGGCTTAATGCCATCAAAGTTCTCACCGAAATCCTCATCAGGTTCAATAAGCGGCTAACAAATATTGATATTGATGGCGAGGGCATTAAAAGTTATGATCTTCGTCTTATTTCATTGCAAAGAGATGAAGATCCTATCTCAAACAAAATTCCAAGCTGTGCCAGCGCCATAATTACCATTCCTAGCGGCGATAAGGAAAAATTTGTAAATGATTTTAAGGCTTACTGTGAAGCTTTAAAGGTACAGTCTCAACCAGAGGAGAATTTAATTTATGAGATTGAAGAGGTAACTCAAAATTCTTTTGATGAAGCATCGACAGATGCACTTCTGTGCCTGCTTCAGCGGATACCCCATGGAGCCATCCGCATGATCCCGGAAAAACCTGATCTGGTGGAAACTTCAAGTAACCTGGCAAATATTATCCTGCAAAACGTGCTAATCAAGGCTTCAAACCGCAGTTCGGATATGGATTCCATGACTTCCCTTATCCAAATACAAAAATCAATAGGGGAACTCTTCAAGCACACGGTAGAAGTAAGTGATTCTTATCCGGCGTGGAAACCAAATGACGATTCGGACTTACTTCATAAAGCAGATGGAGTGTACAAGCAAATATACCCTGAAGGCCACAAGGAAACCGTAATCCATGCAGGCCTTGAATGCAGCTATATTGTGGAAAAATACGGTGACTCTATAGACTGCATTTCTATAGGGCCTACTATAATGAACCCTCATACCGGGGGCGAACGCCTTAAGGCAGACACAGTGGAAACTTTTTACAAGGCAGTAACAAATCTTATTCAGGAACTTTTTAAGAAAAGTGAATAATACAATAATTGGAAGCATAAAAAGTGAATAATACAATAATTGGAAGCATAAACTCTGCATTCAATTGTTTCTCATTTTTTCGTTATTTTTCAAAGTAAGCTGTAAAAGGCAAAGTATTTTGCAATTGTGTTTTTAGGAGTTGAAGTCATGATTTCAAAGAAAGTAAATCTGGAAACTTTAGACGAGTCTAAAAAGTATCGTGTTGGAGCATACAGTGCCAGATATATCCCAAAGGTCAAAGAAAAAGGAATTCCAAAGTATGAATTCCCTGAAAAGGGAATGAGTCCAAGAGCTGCTTATCAACTGGTACATGATGAACAGAGCCTCGACGGCAATCCTTTCCTGAACCTGGCAAGTTTTGTCAACACATGGATGGAACCGGAAGCAGACCAGCTTGTCATGGAAAACATAAATAAAAACATCATAGATATTTTCGAATATCCTCAAACTGACAAAGTTATTCACAGGAATATTGTGAATATGCTTGGGCGCTTTTTTAATGGGCATCATACCGAATTCATGGGTACGGCAACAGCTGGCTCTTCAGAAGCTATAATGCTGGGTCTGCTGGCTCACAAATGGAGCTGGAAAAACTCAGGGCGAGGCACAGGCAAGCCAAACATAATTTTTGGAAATGACGCTCACGTTTGCTGGGATAAGTTTGCCAAATATTTTGACGTTGAAGCTAGAAAAATTCCTATAGACAAAGATGTACGTACAATTACGGCAGATGCTGTCTCAGAGCAGATTGATGAGAACACAATCTGTGTTGGTTGCGTTCTGGGAACAACTTTTACAGGAGAAATCGATCCTGTAAAGGATATTAATGATTTGCTTTTGGGATACAAGAAAGAAAAAGACTGGGACATACCCATCCACATAGATGCTGCAAGTGGCGGCTTCATATTGCCATTTACCGAACCTGATTTTGAGTGGGACTTCAGACTGGAAAGAGTAAAATCGATAAACGTTTCAGGACATAAATACGGATTAACTTATCCGGGTCTTGGCTGGCTGATTTTCCGTGACGAAAGTGACCTTCCCGAAGACCTGATTTTCCATGTGAACTACCTCGGAGAAATGGAAGATTCGTACACCCTGAACTTTTCAGGAGGCAGTGCAATGGTCGTGGCCCAATATTACAATATTTTAAGATTCGGAAGAGCTGGCTATACTGGGATAATGAAAAATATCCTTGAGGTTTCCCAGGATCTTGCCGAGAGGGTTGATAGACTGGGCCGTTTCGAAATTTTGAACAAAGGAGAAAGGCTTCCTATAATTGCTTTCAGACAAAAAGAGGAAACTGGTTATTCCCTGCAGCAGCTTTCGTATAAGCTGAGAGAGAAGGG
Organism: Methanosarcina sp. Kolksee; assembly: GCF_000969945.1. Classification (NCBI taxonomy): domain Archaea; kingdom Methanobacteriati; phylum Methanobacteriota; class Methanomicrobia; order Methanosarcinales; family Methanosarcinaceae; genus Methanosarcina; species Methanosarcina sp. Kolksee. Next base: position 2,911,115 of record NZ_CP009524.1, on the reverse strand, counting down.
CTGGATAGTTCCCGCATACTGTCTTCCGGAAAATGCGGCTGATATTGAGATAATGCGCATTGTCGTAAGAGAAAACTTCACTTCGGACATGGCAGCAATTCTTGTTAACGATATTGAAAATGCATGTCAGTTTTTTGAAAATGGTAGAAAATCCGAAACAAAAAAACCTTGCCCATCTGATGACGGTATGGTCCACATTTGCTGAAAATTTGCACCTCAGCAAACTTATTTTTTTTGAAAAAGAGGACCTCCAAAGTTGATTACGGATTTAAGCGTCTCTATGACGTGGAGCGTCAGTATCTGAAGTCCTTCCTTAGCTGGTCGTCGAGTACTTGGAAAGCTATTGTCTGAATGGCAACAACACTATGACTCTCAAAGATCTCTGCCAGAAATAAATCTATGAAACTAAATGAATAGTCCGGGAAAAGAAAGAAAAAACTTTCACTTCTACCTGATGAACAAACGACTCGTACACTTTAAGTGATGAGATCTTCAAAAAGGCTACTTTTGAAATGGTAAATAGCAAAAACGACGTGGGGTGTTGGCCAAAAGTCCTTACGCCTGCGCCTGGCCGAAAACAAGAGTTTCTTCTGGGTTTTTTTAAATTAAAGTTGTGCTTGCGAACTCCGATGCAGGATGCAGGATGCGATTTCACTGGAATTAAACTTCCTTAACCACCCTGAATCCCAGGCTATTTAACTTTTTATCCTGGGCCGCAAAAAGTCTTTCAGCCGACCGGCAGCAGCCTGCGTTTCCATTCCAGCCTCCGCCTCTCCTTATCCTTACTGGAGTGGATACGCTTGGAAAAGGATTTTCCCAGGCCCTCCCGTCTGTTGGGGCTCCTTTGTAACTTATATGGTACTCGTCCTGTACCCATTCCCCTGCATTTCCATAAATATCGTAAAGTCCCCAGGGACTTGGTTTTTTCAGGCCGACCGGATGAGTTTCAAACCCTGAATTCTCCAGAAACCAGGCATATTCTGTAAGTTTCGATTCATTATCTCCAAAAAAATAAGCGGTTTCGGTTCCTGCCCTGGCTGCGTATTCCCATTCGGCTTCAGTTGGAAGGCGGTAGATTCTGGAAATTCCATCTGCATTTTCCAGAGCATTGAGTTTTCGGAAAAAGACCTGAATTTCATTCCAGGAAACGTTTTCAACCGGGTGCTTTTCGCCCTTGAAGTACGCAGGATTGTCCCACATGACTTTTTGCCATTGCTCCTGTGTGACCGGGTACCTGCCAAGGTAAAAAGGCTTTTCGATTGTTACTTTATGCACAGGGCTTTCCCAGAGCTTCCTTCGTTTTTCACGCATTGGAGAACCCATGTTAAATTCTCCAGCAGGAATCAGGACAAATTCCATTCCAATAGAGTTAATTATTGAGCTACCGGACAAATTATTCATTGAGTTATTCATTGAGTTATTCATTGAGTTATTCATTGAGTTATTCATTGAGTTATTCATTGAGTTATTCATTGAGTTATTCATTGAGTTATTCATTGAGTTATTCATTGAGTTATTCATTGAGTTATTCATTGAGTTATTCATTGAGTTATTCATTGAGTTATTCATTGAGTTATTCATTGAGTTATTCATTGAGTTATTCATTGAGTTATTCATTGAGTTATTCATTGAGTTATTCATTGAGTTATTCATTGAGTTATTCATTGAGTTATTCATTGAGTTATTCATTGAGTTATTCATTGAGTTATTCATTGAGTTATTTATCGAGATTATTGGGTCATTGACCAAGTTATTTATTGAGTCTCTCATTGAGTTGTGGACTACATTGTCTATTGGGTTATTCACCGAAATGCCATAACTGTGGATTGAATTACTGATTGAACCATTAACCAAACAGCCAGATTTAAGAGGTTCAATTTCTTCAGAACCTTTGCAATGTAAAGAGAATTTTTTTTCAGGAATCAGTGTTCTCACCACATTAATTTAATAACCAAAAATATACTCTAAAAACCGAAAATATACTTCAAGGTTTATCTTTTTTGTTGTTGCCACCTCTTAAATCAATAAAACTGGACAAATCAAACCCTACATAGAACATAAAATACAATAAAATAGTTAAATACAGTGGGCTTATAATCAAAAAGTTTTTATGATATTGGTATAGAGGCAAAGGTAGAGACCGGAAGTGAGCAAAAATGAAACACTGCCTTCTTAACCTGATTCTTTTTTCGGGTAGAAGAAAAGATATTTTACTACTCTTAAATGAAAAACCAAGAGACTTCGGTGAGATAAAAGAATCACTTAACGTGACCTCCAGTTCAATCCAGCTCCATTTGAAAAAAATGAAAGATTCCGGCCTGATAACCCAAAAAAATAAAATCTACAGTTTGTCCGATATCGGGAAGATAATAGTTGAAAATATGCAGCCTATGCTCAGTACGGCTGAGCTTTTAGGAGAAAATACTGAATACTGGCTGAGCCACGACTTAAGTTTGATTCCTGAGTTCCTGCTGGAGAGAATAGGCGAACTCGGGCACTGTGAGCTACTGGAACCTGACGCCGGACACATTTTTGAAACCCCACAAATACTCCGGGATAGTATTCTAAGCTCAAGGGATATACTGACCTTTGCAGCTTATTTTCACCCTCAAGCTCCTTCACTTTATACAGAGCTTGCGGAGAGTGGAGCTGAAATCGCACTCTGTATGACCGAAAGTGTTGCACAGCGTTTATTTTTAAATAATCGTATAGAAGCAGAGAAACTGTCCAGATCCATGAACTCCAGGCTTTTTATATCACGAAGGTCAACAACAATCCCATCTCTGATTGTAACGGATAAGGTCGTTGCATTTAAACTCTTTGAAAACAATGGAAAGTTAAGAGACCAGCTAATCCTATCTTTTGGGGAAAGAGCCCTATGCTGGGGAAAAGAACTCTTCAAGTACTATATGGAAGCAGCCGAACCTCTAAATGAGAAATCTTTCCTTCAGTAGCACCTGATTAAGGCTCCGTTTGTACTGATTTAGATATCCGGTAACAGATAACGGATGTAATCTAAGGAAACTCCACTCTCATAATTCAAGTCTGTGAAGAACCAGGAATAGTAGTTTACATTGGAATATAGAAAAAAATGGAGATTCAGTCCCTCAGATTTTTTCTTATCCTTGCCGGGCACATACCGAAATCCGTACTTTAATCCTATTTTTGTAGTAACTGCCCACCGCAAGCGCATCAAGTATGTCATTCAAGCCTTTTCAAAAACCTTTTTGAAAAAAACTGCTTTCCCACAAGCCTTTTCAATAAAGGCTTGAGCGAAAACGACGGGGCAGCATTTGGGTTTGAAAACCTTATCTCCAAACCCTATCGGCGTGATGGATTCGAGAACCTTATCCCCAAACCCTATCCGGCGTGATAAACCGGCGCAACGGTTTGTGATCAACTCGGCGCAACGGTTGATTGACAACCAATTATAAGAACCTGGAAAATGGTAAATTGGGAATATAAGTAGAATTTCTAGAAAAATGCAAAATTAAAACGAAAAGGGGGAAAGTCATGAAATTCTGGTTACTTAAAGCTGCAGGCACCCTGGAAGATGAAGAGCTGATTCTGGAAAACAGCATAATTACAATCGGGTGGGCTGAACTTCCGGATTTGTCCAGTATTAAAGACGAAGGACAGGTAAAGAAACTAATTCTTGAGAAATATCCCGGGATGCAGGACGAGCGTAGTTCTGCCTGGGCAGGAGAGATTTACTCTTTTATCACAAAAATAAAGAAAGGAGACCTTGTGGCGGTCCCACTAAAAACCAGGAACGAGATGCTGATTGGAAAAGTTACCGGAGATTATGAGTATCGGCAGATAAGTGATTTTGTCAGGCATATCAGGAGTGTGAGTTGGTCTAAAACGATCCAGAAGGGAGATTTCGAGGAAGAATATGATGTTGACCTCAGTTCTCCTGAGACACTTTTCCTTATAGAAGCAGGCCCTGAAAAATTTTCAGAGACAACTGAGATAAAAACCCTGGGGGTCCTTCTTGAAGAGCTTAACTGTACCCTTGATGAACTTGGCTCCCTGAAAGAAAGGCTGCTTGAACTTACTTACAGGCTAGCTGATACTGAAGAAAGATTAGAAGTCCAAAAAATCGCAGCCGAAATGGAGAAAATGCTGAAATAAAAATGTGCTGAAATAAAAATGAAGGAAATAAAAGTGTGCTGAAATAAAAATGTGCTGAAATAAAAGTGAAGGAAATAAGAGAGAAGAATCTCTTCTCAACTTAAAATCTAATTTTTAACCAATATTAACCAATAAGGTCATTGAGGTCAAGTTCAAACCCGACAACTGCGTATCCAAGGGCAAAATTGTTTATGACCTCAGGATGGAATTCTCCAAAGACTCCGAGTTTTTTGCCTCTGACGTAAACATCAGCCCGCCTGCCTTCGAGGAATGCTGGATCTTCGGACTCTTTTACCTCGTAGGGAAGCATCATTTCCCTCATCAGGGCATCCACAACCTCATAGATTTCTGTAAAGTTGGCCTGCGGGTGAATCGAGACTGCAGCTACGTGCTGGCCGGTTATTTCGTTATTTACGACCTCGCCGAACTCGAAAATCTTCTGAGGCAATTCCCTGTGCTGGTTTAAGGCAAGAATCTCAAGGAGGTTCGGAAGCAGGGTTGTCCTGATCATTGTCTGGTCTTCGCTGATCGGGTGAAGCACATAGGTAACATCATCCGTTTTTGGCCTGCGCATGTTATCGAAGTTAATTTTTTCGCTGGTGAGTGTAAACGGCATGACCTCATAGTAGCCGAGCCCTACCATTATCTCATTTACGGGAGCGCGAAGCAGGGAAATTGGGTGAGACTTTCCTGGAGTATAGGTTTCAGGGATACTTACTTTGATGTTTTCATATCCATAACCCTTGGCAATATCTTCTACAAGGTCGTAGTTATGAAGAATATCGGCCCTGTAAGCCGGGACTTTTACTTCGATGGTTTCTTCGTTAATGGCTTTTGCTCCAAAGCGCATTCTCTCAAGCTGTTTAACGATTTCTTCTAAGGAGAGTTCCATGCCCAGAAGGTCTTTTACTTCAGTCTTTGTAATGAACCTGGTCTTCGGTTCAAGGTCAGGCAGGATAAGTTCTCCGGAGTCGGGCCTGATAACCTTTACGAATTCGATCTGGCCACCCCTTTCCGCAAGGGCGGTAACAACGATATTCAGGGCGGTATAAACGGCTTCTCCAAGTCCAGTGACATCGATAAAGAGGTCGGTTGTACGCTCGGTGACACTTGTAAGTGTCCCGTTAATGATAGGCGGGAAGGAAAGCACGTTATCGTTTGAGTCCAGGATTATTGGGTATTTCTCAAAGCCCCTGACAAGATGTGCAAATCTCGTGCCTTTTGGGTGCTTTTCCAGGATTTCGGTCATGCTCATTTTTTCGGTGTAGTCCAGTGGCACGAACTCAAAACCAGGGTCTACAGCCATATACCTGAAAGGCGGCTTAACGTTTGATAGGTCATGTACGCCTATAGACACTTTTTTCCTGTTTCTTCCAAGCCCCCAGTGCAGGTCTTCCTGAAGGTCCATAAGGGATTTTATGGACGAGGATGTGAATTTTATGCCCCTTACAACCGCACACCCAAGAAAAGGTCTGATTCTAAGGATCTCCTCACTGACCGAGATCGAAACCCTGGGCGGCTTTATCTCATATTCGGACAGTCCGGTCTCAAGGTCCAGAAAACCCCGCATTGCCCTGGCTGCTCCTTCCACACTGTAAAGGTCGGGCCTGTCAGGGAAGAACTCGATATCTATAGATTCCTCTTCAACTCTTTCGATATCGGCCCCTATCATGGGCGCTCTTTTTATGATGGTTTCCTTATCGGTTCCTGTGAGTTTTTCAAGGTCGTCGTACTGTAAGGTAATTACTGGCATAGGTGATTCATCTCGTCTTTTGCTCGCTAACTTAACCCAAAACATACTCAACTTCAGATTTAATGTTTTTGTTTCGGAGGGTGTTTGAAGAACCTCAACGCGGATTTGAAGCTCTGGAAGTCTGCAGGCAGAAAGCCTGGGAAAAACACATCCCTGGGAGCGAGTTTGTGCCACAGTCTCAAATTAAAAGTGTAATTCGTTGAGGCAGGAAATATATTTAAATAATAAATCCAAATTTATTCAAAATACTATATTAATAAATATTTGTTTAGTTATAGAGCCTATCCCAAAACCAATTTTATTCCCAAATTATAACGTTTCAGAACGATTTACATGGTCAGAAATCGATTAATTATTCGGAATCCGAGATTTTGAAAAGTGATTTTGAGTTTTGGGATAAGTTTATAGTCAAAAATTTTACTGAGGATAATTAATGAATACTTCATGTCTATGTTCAGGTTTAATATTCTTACTTAAAATGTCCGGACACTTAAATACCTCTGCTCTAGCTCCAGAGGAGTATAATAAATGGTAACATCTTTACTGGCACATGTTGACGTACTTCTTGGTTTTGGCATTTTAATTCTGACTCTTTTCTACAGATTTGATTTCCCTCCGGTGCTGGGTTATCTTGTAACCGGTATGCTGATAGGACCCTATGGGCTCGGCATTCTAAGTGGAGGAGAGATTGTGGACTTAAACTCCGATCTAGGTGTAATCTTTCTTCTTTTTACAATAGGAGTTGACCTTTCCTTAGGGGAACTCTGGAAAATGAAACGGAATGTAATGGTCGGGGGAGCTCTCCATCTGCTCTTTACAACAGCATTCATTTTTGGGTTATGTTCCGTTTTAGGCTTTAGTCCGGCGACATCTGCCTTTCTCGGCTTGTTAATTTCACTTAGCAGTACCGCGATAGTAATCAAAGTTTTTCAGGACAGAAATGAAGTCAATACTTCTCATGGGAAAACATCGCTTGCAATTTTGATATTTCAGGATCTTGCTATCGTACCTCTGATGTTGATCACTCCGATACTTGCAGGAAACTCCGTGAGTTTTGACGGAGCCCTTCCGAGTATGTTGTTCAAAGGCTTGCTCATTATCCTGGTTTTTATTCTGAGCGACAAATTTCTGTTTCCCTGGATATTTTACCATGTAGGTAAGACCGGGAGCAAACAATTGTTTCTAGCCAGTGTTGTATTTATCTGTTTGTCAGCAGCGGTCTTTACATCAAGTATTGGGCTGTCAACAGCCCTAGGAGCTCTTTTAGCCGGGGTCATTATGTCTGGCTCCCAGTACAGTAAGCAGGCAATGGGTAATATTTTACCCTTGAAAGATGCGTTTATGTGTTTCTTTTTCGTGTCTGTAGGCATGCTTCTGGACATTAATTATTTGCTTGATAACCTCCCAATTCTTGTGCTTGCAACAATCGCCCTGATCCTCGTAAAATCAATAGCTGGAGTTGTTGTAAATTTCCTTCTGGGGGCTCCTCTCCGTACAACTATATTGACAGGACTTGCACTTTCACAGGTAGGAGAATTCTCTTTTGTCCTTTCCAGCTTAGGAGTAGAATATTCACTCCTGACAGAAGAGACTTACCAGGCATTTCTGGCGGTTTCAATCCTTACTATGGGCGCTACGCCCTTTTTGATTAATGCTTCTTACAAGCCTGCTGACTTCATTGTCAGAAAGGCCTCAGAGACGGCTTTTGGCATGAAACTTGTAAGTGGCTTCTGCTCAAGTTCTCTTCAAGAGGAAACAGATGTCGAGCCTGACATAAAAGACCACATTATAGTCGTAGGCTTCGGTTTTTCCGGAAAGGCAATTTCAAAGGCCGCAAAAACTGCAGGTATCCCATATGTTATCGTAGAATCCGATCCTGATACAGTCAAGCAGGAAAAAATGAAAGGGGAAAGTATACAATATGGAGATGCTGTATTTGGAGCTGTACTGGAACATGCGGGAATAAAGAATGCAAGAGTTCTTGTAATCGGGATCTCGGACGAGGCTGCTACAAGGAGAATAGTCGAGAAGGCAAAAGAGTTGAACCCTAACGTCTGCATTATTACCAGGGTACGGGACTTAAAGGAAATGAAATATCTCAATGACCTCGGTGCAGATGAAATTATCCCCGAAGAATACGAAACCTCAGTAGAGATCTTTTTCCGCGTACTGAGAAAGTATCTGGTTCCACAGGAAGATATTGAAAAGTTGGTTAACGACTTGCGAGCTAACGGTTACTTAATGATGCGAAAACTGTCTGTCGATACGGGTACAGACTTTAACAGCGGATTCAGTTTAAAGAATGGGCTTCCAGGAGTCGATATTCAGGTGGTTAAAGTAGGAGAAGGCTCCAGTTTCGATGGAAAAACCCTGGCAGATCTGGAATTAAGGAAAAAATATGGAGTGACAGTCCTTTCTATTCGTAGGTATTCGAAAATGATCTATGTTCCTGATGGAAACTCCCTCCTCCAGGCAAAAGACGCCTGCGTTATTTTGGGAAAAACCGAGGACCTTTTCAATATAAGAAAGTTCTTTGAAAATATTCACGAATGAGTGTCATTTTCTTTGCGACTTTTATTTGTCATGGAGATGCTTTTGATACTTGTAAGAAAAGTTTGTGCGCCCTACTATTTAGAGCCTATCCGAAAAGTGGTTATCTACTATAACTTTTACAATATGCAATATGCAAAACCAGAACGGATGCCCGGATATTTAGACCCATTGTAACTTTTCAACATGCGTTGCTGACTTTTCGGATAAGCTCTTAGTACCTCGTTTTCTTTTTCAAAGGATTTCAATCCACACACCCGCGAAGGGTGCGACTTGGAGCATGTTCTCGAATCCAACTTGTATAGTATTTCAATCCACACACCCGCGAAGGGTGCGACTGGAAACTGATGTCCAAATGGGCTATTTCTCTCATATTTCAATCCACACACCCGCGAAGGGTGCGACTATTTGTTGATAACCATCTAGTTTCTTCTGAAATATTTCAATCCACACACCCGCGAAGGGTGCGACGTTTCCAGTAGTCTTCATCCTGTGCGCCGCCTAATTTCAATCCACACACCCGCGAAGGGTGCGACACCACTACGGTTTTATCTGCAATCCAGTTTGTAGATTTCAATCCACACACCCGCGAAGGGTGCGACAATACCATTTTCCCTATACAACGATAATGAAAAATTTCAATCCACACACCCGCGAAGGGTGCGACTAAAATTCTCTCAGAAACACAAGCGAACCGCCTTATTTCAATCCACACACCCGCGAAGGGTGCGACGTTTTGTTTGAACGTTGGCCTGATAATTGTCTAAATTTCAATCCACACACCCGCGAAGGGTGCGACCACCATACATAACAAAAGACCCGACAACAAGAGATTTCAATCCACACACCCGCGAAGGGTGCGACAAATCGGAAAATCTGAAACAAGGGTTACGATAATTATTTCAATCCACACACCCGCGAAGGGTGCGACCATTTCATGGATTGATGTGGACGGACAAACAGTAAGATTTCAATCCACACACCCGCGAAGGGTGCGACGGTAAGTTCGATCTACAGTGCCATTCGATTCTGAATTTCAATCCACACACCCGCGAAGGGTGCGACCTGACATATACGCTGCACTACCCCCAGATAAAAAAATTTCAATCCACACACCCGCGAAGGGTGCGACCGGGGAATATCGCACATGTGAAGAATGCGAAGAGATTTCAATCCACACACCCGCGAAGGGTGCGACTTTGAGTATATTGAGCACGAAAAAGTTGTTCTCGACATTTCAATCCACACACCCGCGAAGGGTGCGACAAGTATTTCTCCTGTAGTAAGTTTCATTTATTCAATTTCAATCCACACACCCGCGAAGGGTGCGACAAAGCTGATTGCGTTTTTAAAAGTTGATTTCCTAAATTTCAATCCACACACCCGCGAAGGGTGCGACTATAACATTAGGTGATAAAATGGCATATGATGATTTAATTTCAATCCACACACCCGCGAAGGGTGCGACAAAGATATTGAGTACCAGGTAAACAGTTTTTTTAATTTCAATCCACACACCCGCGAAGGGTGCGACTATCGAATATTTATGGGGGGGTATCGCTCGAAGATTTCAATCCACACACCCGCGAAGGGTGCGACATACACGTCGATAAACTGTGTATAAAGTGTGTTGATTTCAATCCACACACCCGCGAAGGGTGCGACATATGGGGATATCAGTACTATTACTCTTTATCCAGATTTCAATCCACACACCCGCGAAGGGTGCGACAAGCCGGCCAAAAAGCATACAACATATGGGGAATTTCAATCCACACACCCGCGAAGGGTGCGACAGACATGTCCATAAGTCTGGCAATGTTTACGTCGATTTCAATCCACACACCCGCGAAGGGTGCGACGTTTAAAGTTATGAAAAAACATGACTGTGATTTGATTTCAATCCACACACCCGCGAAGGGTGCGACCATGCCATGTCCTTAGACGCTCCCGTTAAAATTATTTCAATCCACACACCCGCGAAGGGTGCGACGCACGATATACACGGGTTCGCCCCGCTTGGCTGCTAATTTCAATCCACACACCCGCGAAGGGTGCGACAGCGTGTGAAGACTTTAGGGGACTTCAACTAACTAATTTCAATCCACACACCCGCGAAGGGTGCGACGGCGGGGTAAACGAATTACCATTAACATCTACTCTCTATTTCAATCCACACACCCGCGAAGGGTGCGACATTATCTAACAGGTTAACAGTAGGAACACTTGATTTCAATCCACACACCCGCGAAGGGTGCGACCATTTCTGATTCAAAACGTTCCTAACTTCTTGGAATTTCAATCCACACACCCGCGAAGGGTGCGACTTGGCGCAACCCCTAATACATACAGGTAGTACTAATTTCAATCCACACACCCGCGAAGGGTGCGACCATTTCCAATTTGCGTTCTTTTTAGCCTCGTACCAATTTCAATCCACACACCCGCGAAGGGTGCGACCAAACTAGTGGCCTGCATTGCCTATTGCATACTGATTTCAATCCACACACCCGCGAAGGGTGCGACACGATCCTATCCCTCCATATATTTCTAGTGAAGACATTTCAATCCACACACCCGCGAAGGGTGCGACGTGATATTCCCCAGGGCAAACCCTGCACGATATTATTTCAATCCACACACCCGCGAAGGGTGCGACTGTAAATTTATTCAAACTATACATTAGCCAGTTGGCTTTTTAATTTTTTGGAAATATTTAAGTTATTGAATTTATTTATAAACTATCACAAAAAATAAATATTATGAATGGATTTTTCCTGCGAACCTTCCAGTAAATCAATGTTCACTACAGGTTCGCAGAGATTATGTAATTAATAAACCTTCTGGATCGTATCCTTTTTTTGCACCAAAATGCTCTACTCGATTTTTCCAATTTTTGCCCAAGTAATAAAATCTAAGGCTATCTCGCTCCTCATCCATTATATCACATAATGAATGTTTTAGCTGTGCAAACTGAGCAGGATCTACAAGGCACTCAAATACAGAGTTCTGAACCCTCTGTCCATAATTTTCGCATTCTTTTGCCACTTTTCTTAGCCTGCTTTTTCCACCTTCTGATTCTGTATTCACATCATAAGTTACCAGTACCATCACTAAAAACACCTCAATTCATAAAAAATGGTGGATATCCATCAATATCTCCCCTTAAATAGCGAGCCAATAACATTGCTTGCACATACGGAATTAATCCGACAGAAATCTTTTCATTTAAATATGGATGGGTAATTTGATCCTGTTTCCTCTTTTGCCAGGCTGCCAGTATTCCTTTCCTTCCGTCCTCAGTCATGAGGACAGCCCCGTTTTCCTTTTTGATAAAGTCTTTTCCATCGACCTGCTTGAGGTTAACCATATTCAATGCAAGGCGATCAGCCATGAAAGGCCGGAGTTCCTCCATCAAATCAAGCGCAAGACTGGGCCTTCCAGGACGGTCTGTATGGAAAAAGCCAACATATGGATCAAGTCCAACGGTTTCCAAGGCGGATTCAACGTCATGAGCAAGCAGTGTATACAAAAAAGACAGTAATGAATTCATATTATCAAGAGGAGGCCTCCTGTTTCTGTTAAATATGAAGAAGTTGTCCTTTTGCTTAAGAATGAGTTCATCCAATGCGTCAAAATAAAATTTGGCACAATTTCCTTCAATGCCGCGAAGAGAATCCGAATTTAAACATGACTCAATGCTCTTGAGGTTATCTATCAACAAATCATCAACTGAACGGATTTTGCCGGTATTTATTACATCTCCGTGGTCACGGATACCTCTTCCAAGAACAGTTCTGCAGTTAACGATTTTTCCTATGATAAAGCACTTAGCAAGATCCAGAGAATCCTCTTCATTGTCTGCTTTTCGATATTGTGTACGCCGTAGAAGCACATTCCCTCTAACTTTTCCACTAACACGCGCCAGAAATTTTCCATTCGGGGTCAAAAAAGAGAGTCCAACTTTATTGTCAGTACAGAGTTGCATCAGCTGGGGACTGGCACCCATGTATGCAAAACAAACTATACCCTCAAGATTATGTACCGGAATACGAAATGTTTCAACATTTTTTACCTTAACAACGACATTCTCCCCGTCTCTAAGAAGATAGGATTCTGGAGTTGTGACATATAATGTATTCAGCAATTTTCTCATGGATATAGAACCCCTCTACTAACTTGAAGTTTGGATAAATTATATTTATAAAGATATACTTCCAGAAATTTTGATTAATTCAGAGATCGCCATTACAGGCTTCATCCATATGACTCCTGACATATTTACGGGCAGAAACAAACTTTTTCGTTAATTTCGGAACACAGACATCTACAAGAGAACAATATTTGCAGTTTCGGGATTTTTCCGCAGATGGTGTAAGCTCTTTCTTAAAGAGACAATGCATTTCATCGGACAAAGAAATCACAAGATTTCTTAACTCTTCGGTTATTTCAAGCTGAATTCTTCTCCGAATTTCGTTATAATAAAAATCAGCAGAGTTTATAGTTACATTAAACATCTCTTCAAGGCACATCGCCTGCGCACAGAGCTGCACTTCATCTCGCTCGTCAATTTTCGGTTTGCCTCTTTTATACTCTACGGGATGCATTTTCCACAAACCTTCATAACCCGGAAGAGAAATACCATTTTCAGATCGGACATACTCAATGACATCTGCAACCCCATAAAGTCCAAGTTGATATGAAACCAGTGGGAATGCTCTTGACAGCATAATGTCGCCTCTGCTTTCTTTAAGGAATGGATTGTCCACACGCTCATGGAGAAAGCGGCCCTCGGTTGTCTGAAGATTTTCTTCCCACTGGCGCTCAATATGAATTAAAGCCCATTGACGCTTACAAAAATGGAAATGTTGTATGCCTGACAACGAGAGCAACTCATCTTCGGCATATTTCTTTTCGATCATAATTTCTCAATTAATTCAATACCATTCGGCATGTCATCTGCAATTGTTACTTTATAATCTGCAAAAGAACGAGAAGGCATATCACAGGAAAGCCTGTCCACCTTCACTTTATCGAAAAGGACATGAGACTGACAGCAGCCAAGTTCACTGTTATGCTTGAAAACAATAAGTTTTCTTGCAGACATTTTTCCCCTTGCTGCCGAATGATCATGCTCAAACATATTGACCAGGCTGTCCCAGAGAAGTTCAAGATCATCTTCTGTAAATTCGGTCTTTTTAGCCAGATGAGCGGAGACATATCCTTCTGCGCGATACAACCCATACGGCACAATCTGTTTTTTGCCCATAGTCTGACCTTTTTCAGCATCTTTCTCATTGGTGACGGCACAACGAGTAACTGTTACTTCTTGCTGGAAAACTGGATCAATGCTGCGTGCAAAACTGAACTGTACAGGCCCTCTAACCTGACCACAGTTAATCTCTGTTGTCATTACAGCACCGAATGTCCGAATGTCAAAAAAATTCTGACACATGAATTTTGTCAGTTCGTCATCTTTGGGTTTTTTGGAATCTGGGTTTATTCCAAGGTAATCATAGGCCTTCTTGTGCTGACTATTGAGGACAGCACCGGATTTAACATAGATCTCATATCCTGCGTTTCCACTTTTCACAAGATCAACATAATCTCTGACCTTTCTCTTGAGACAAACATCGGTAACAATTCCATTACCTGTCTGTGGATCAACCCTGGGCATATTTCCCATATCAGGATCGCCGTTAGGGTTTCCATTCTCTACATCAAACAACAGCACAAATTCATATCGATTCTTGATTATTTCGCTCATAATGGCACCTCCTTATTTGATGGAACCTCTTTTTTCGTGAAAAAAGCCTTACGTTGGTGATAGTAACCAAGCATGAACATACCCTGATCTTCAAGATTCAGGTACGCAGGAAACTCATCCACACCATCCAGAATTTGTTCAATCAACTGATTAGACCTGAAACCCCATTCTGATTTGGCAATGTGGTGTTGTGCAAGTTTTAACAGCACAGGAAATACAACAGCGGGTGTTGACGAGGCGCTGCTAAAGTACTTACTGTTAATGGTGCTCTTCATCTCTCTGTTCGTATCATTCTGTGCCTTTTCAAGAGCGGCAAACAACCTTCCTAAACGATATGGCACACTAGAACTTTCCTCGTTTAAACTCATGGTAATCAAATCCTGACTTAAATTCGATAATCCAACTCTGCTCAATCTGAGTAAATATGCTTTGATAAAACCAGCTCTGACAAAATTTATTGAGCCATCTACTTTAACACGGCTCAGGATTGCACTATATAATGAGATAGGGTAGCCTGTGTCGGTAAGAATCGAGCGCAAAATAAGACCACCAAGAAGTGGAGAAACTGTTTTTTTGTCAGAACTCTGAGGGACTGTCTCATTCAACAGGCGATATACTGAGACATATCTTGGACCATAATCATCTCTGATAACTTCCATGTCCAGATGGTGACGAGCCACTTTTTCAATCAAACTCCCAATACTGGCAACATACCAGAAACGTACAGCAAGCCGTGCATTATTGGGAGACAAACCAAGAATGTAGAAATTCGTCTCTGGATCTGCCCCAATGTCCTCTTGATTTACTTTCTTGCCGATTCTGACCTTATTGAGAATTTCCTCTATTTCTTTGACTGTGGTTATGTCCTGTACTCGAGAGCCCTCTACATTTTTTTCTTCTTTTTTCTCTGGTTCTGGAGGGTCAAAAAAGAATTTAACAAGTTCTTCACAGGATTTTTCACAGGATTTTTTACTTGTCTCAGCCCAGAAAACAACTGTAGTATCCGCAATCCTTATCCTGTTACTGGGACTTGAAAGAAGGTGATTCAGGGCAGTTGTATACTTAAACATCGCTGATTCGCTGATTGGAGAATTAAAACTCTGTTCTTTTCCATAAGAACAGAAAGCATCGTTATTGAAACTGACAATGGAAGCTCCTGCCGATTGAGCCCCGACAACACCTTTTATCTTTTGATGTATCTTGGCTACCGGCTCTACTTTTCCACTTATCAGGCACTGGGCAAACGTGCTGCCAGTTTCATTCTGAGAGTAAGTTTCCCAGGCGTTTCTAACCGCACTTTTTTCATGCAAAAAATTCCCGTTACACTCAAAAACACAGTTTCCGCCAGCAAGAATATCATCTTTGTACTCTCTGGTCTTTGGATTTTCGAGGAACTCTTCTGGATTCCATCCATCTAGAAAAGAAAGGAATCCGCGGACTTCTTGATCATTAAGACCATCCAATATACTATGGTGAAGTGTTTTGAAAGCCTCAAAGCACTCTCTGGAACGCTGATGGACAAGAGTGACTTCTTTATCATTTTCCTCAAGTATTTTATAGTAATCAGTACTGTTCTTTGAATTCAAACTAAATTTCTTCTCAAATTCACTTTTTTTTACTTTTTCAACACCAAAAACATACTTTGCATTTTCACAGACAAAATATGGAAATACGCCACTAGAGCGTGACTTCTGTATAGGCACTTCCATATCTTTGGGTTTTGGCTTCTTGTCATCACTTCTAAGATCTATAATATGCGAAAGAATGCCATCAGGAGAAATGACAAGGGAAAATGAGACTTTAGCGCTGCTATATCCTAGCTTTGGAATATTTGCGTTCTCGTCTTTAGCAAGAATATCATAATAGCGGCAGAGTGATTGGATGATCATGAGACTCCCCCGCTAGACAGACATTTCTGAACATCAATAACTCCGTCCACCATACAGGCGCGGAAAAAGACGGCTTTCATCTTGTCAGAAAAGTCAATATCATAAAGCATGAACCCAAGATCTTTTTCTCCTTCTTTTTTTCCAAAATAATAAGACACAGGAACTTCATTCTCAATTAACTCAAACTGAACCGGAAACTCACGACAGCCAAAATAAGGGTGATGAAAACATTGTCCTTTTCGCATCCGTCTAAGTGCGATATTGTAGTGTTTTTCGACTGTATCGTCGGGACCTGCATGGTCTGTCATCTCAAAATGAGCCTCAATAACATAGCAAACGTCACGCAAAACAAGGGAAGCCCTTTGAACAGTATCCTCGGTGGAGTCCTGATAAAGGACAACATCATTTCCTTTGAATGCAGCTTTCACGTTACCTGCAAGTATTTTTCCCGGCCTTTCGTTTCTGCGGATGTTGTCAAACTTTATCGGGTTCAAAACGTGAATTCTATCAATTTTCCAGAAAATCGCAGGCTTCCAGTAAATTGCTTCAAGAATACCTCGCGCTGCTGAGGGAGTTATGACATCATAACTTACACGTTCAACTTTCATTTCAGGTCGTGTAAAGCAGGCATAATCTCCCCATACTTTCAATTTGATTCCAAATCCCATTCCAATCACCTCCTTAAGCAATCAGCAACAAGTCTTCATCATTATCTTTTCGGTTTAAAAGTCCAGTATCTTCAGAATAATAGTCATCCAATTTCTTCAAAACAAAAAATCTATCATCTATCGAAGAGATCGCATTGCTTTTTTCGAGTGCCTTGAACTCTTCTACATAAATGCTTACTGTATATCCCTGTAGATTTCGAATGTACTTCCCAGGCAATCCAGTCTGTTGAATCTGTTTGATAATGGATCTGGCTTTCTCATCATAAGGAATAATGATATCTCGCGTATCATTCTCAATAAGGTTGAATACATTGGCTACATCCTCAAACGGAAATGCAACATCCTTCAGTCTCTCTTCAAAAGCGGGCAGAACTCTCTTTTTATCAAGTCCGTCGCCTTCATATGAATAAAGTTTCTCAAAATATCCATCCACAGCCGGGAGCGATAACGGGTCATCCCATTCATCAAAGACCATGCTTCCAATCTCAGCAACCCGGCTCTGCCAGTGCGTTGCCTTTCCATAATCTTCAGTAGATCGAAAAACATAAACTTCTCCAGAAGCCAATTTTCCTTCGCGGTTACATCTCCCAGAAGCCTGACAGACAGAATCAATTCCAGACATTGCCCGATACACAGCGGGAAAATCAATATCAACTCCAGCTTCTATCAGTTGGGTGGAAACAACCCGGCATTCAGCCCCTTTTCTCAGTAAATCTTTGATCTCTTTCAGTTTCTTTCTCCTCTGAACCGGACACATTCTTGCACTCAGGTGATAACAGTTATCTGATTTAGAAAGTTGCTCATACAGATTTTGTGCGTGTTTACGAGTATTAACAATACACAAAACTTGGTTATGTGCTTTTAGCCTGGCTGAAAGGTCACTGTCGGATATATTTCCCAAATCTGCTACATGAACTCGCCTGAAAGCTTCGTACAGCTCCTGAGGTGAGTGTATAATCTCAACAGGCTTTACACGCTGGTCCAGAAGCTCATTGAGATTAGGCTGGGTAGCCGTACATATAACGACTGTTGATCCGTAATTGACTACCAGTTCAGAAAGAGCTGCAAGACACGGTTTTAAAAAGCTCGTAGGTAGCATTTGGGCTTCATCAAGAATTATTACACTCTTTGCAAGATTATGCAGCTTACGACATCGAGAAACTCTATTGGAAAAAAGAGATTCAAAAAACTGGACATTGGTTGTAACGATAATAGGAATATCCCAGTTTTCAGATGAAAGTTTCAATTTCTCCTGTGCAACATCAGTATTTTCAGATTTTTCATTTTTCGGATCGTAGTTGCTATGGTGTTCAAGCACGTTTTGGTTTCCAAAAATTTCGCGGAATATATCTGCGTTCTGTTCTATAATGCTTGTATATGGTATAACATAGAGAATTCTGTTCAAATTATGCTTTTTCAAATGGTTCAGGGCAAATGCCATTGATGAGAGAGTTTTCCCTCCACCTGTAGGAACAGTCAAAGAAAACATCTGTGGAGGTAATTCGGCTTTCTCTATACATTGTTCATAGATTTCTCTTCGATATCTATTAATCGAATTTTCTGCAGCTGTTGAAAGTTTGGTTTTCATGTAGTTATCAAATTTTGTGAAAAGCTTATCGAACGACTCATGCTGTCCTCTGAAATAGGATTTGTCAGGTGAAATAAATCGTTCTGTATCAAGAAAATCAGCATCAACCAGGCATGAGAAGAGCATACGGGTATAAAACGAAATTGCAAATCCTATCTTATTGTTGATAGGTGTAAGACTGGGACGAACTTTGTTCAGATCTGGAACTAAAATTTCACTTTTATATGCAGAGTAATCAGATAAAATAGGCCTTGATAAGCGTTCATCGAGTCCACACTCTTTAGTCCCATAATTGAGAAGGCCTCCATGATGCCCGGTTATGATATATTCCAGAATACGACTTTGAAATATTCCGTAGAGTTTTCTAGCTTCTTGTGCGCCTGCAGTAGAATGATCGACTCTGATCTTGACTCCGTCTAAACGTCTCTGAAATTCGGGGGAATATTTACCAATATCATGCAGTAAACCCGAAGCATATCCAAATTGTTCTGCATTGAATTCTCTAGAAAATCCTGAGGCAATATCTGCTACATTTTCCAGATGAACTTTTAGGGGTTGCCAATCAGACTTATCTTGTCTGTCTGTAGAGTGGGCATAGTACATAGTTATTTCACTGTGCTCTTTTTTGTACCTCGACTTTGCTTCTTATGATACAGAGGCAGGCCATATAATTAATATAAATATCATGAGTGAAAAGTTAAATATGGAAGATAAAATATCATTTTTTAAGGATGTACATAAGAAGATATTCAGGATTCCAACTAAGAAAGAAATGTCACTATATTGGAAAAGCTTCCTAATTCTTTAAACACCTTGAAATCTGCCTCGGCTCTTTAACTTCCACAGTCTTCTTTTAAAATAATAAAGTAAGTTTCCTTTAAGATATTTAACAGTTAAGTTTTTCTATTTCACCTAATATTTATTTAAAAGTAAAAATATAAATATCGCATTATATATAGTTGAAACTTTATAATATTTGTTTCATAAAAAACCTGCTAATTATCTGTGAGAAACTGAAAATGAGAAGTGAAACTGCATCAAGCTATTAAGTTCAAATTAATGAAGGTTTGTTTTCATAGGATTCTAATAGAGCTCCATATTAATACTTTGTAAACTATACCTTTACCTACTTTTATAAATAATAAGAAGCTCTCTTTCTTCAAATCAGGAGGCAGCCGGAAAATGATGATCGCAGGAATTGATGAAGCCGGAAAAGGCCCTGTAATCGGGCCCATGTGCATAGGAGGCGTAAAAATTGAAGAGTCCAGAGCCCATATCCTTAAAGTCCTGGGAGTCGCAGATTCCAAGAAACTGACACCAAAAAAAAGGGAGCAGCTCGCAACTCAGATTAAAAAACACGCAGATGGCTTTTTTGTTCTTGAGGTCAGCCCTTCCCAGATTGACGAACTCCGCAAGATCATGACAATGAATGAAATCATGGTGGTCTGTTTTTCAAAAGTGCTTGAACAGCTAAAACCTGACCTCCTATATGCCGATGCTGCTGATGTCAATGCAGAGCGTTTTGGAGCCAACCTCCGCAGGCAGTACGCAAAAACCAGCCCTGACCACGCAAAGGAAATAGATATAATTTCCATGCATCAGGCCGATGCTATTTATCCTGTTGTCTCGGCAGCCTCTATTATTGCAAAGGTGCGCAGGGATGAGCTTATCGAAGAGCTTAAGAAAGAATGGGGCCTCGACTTCGGCAGCGGTTACCCCTCAGACCCGAAGACAAAAGAATTCCTGTTGAACTGGGGAAAAGATCACTCCGGGGAGTTCCCTGAAATAGTCAGGCAGTCCTGGCAGACTGTAGAAAATATAAGGGAAGAACTGAAAAAAGCCGAACTGAAGTGAGTATTCGGGAAACTAAAAAAGGAGAGCTGAAAAAAAGAAAAAATTAAAAAGAAATCAAGCTGTTTTTGTTTTTGAGCTCTCACCAGCAAAAGTTTAGCAGATTTCTTTATTTAGTACTCTTTACGACATTCCAGTGTAATTGCTACTTATATTTCATTACTTAGATCTCATATTTCATTGATTATTTGAGGAAACGTTATTTGCCAGAGGCATGTAGTCTATGCTTCCAGTTGTCTGGTTAACAACATAAGGAGTGTCACCTATACCGTTTCCGTCAGCATCTGTTCCGTTATAATCTTTCCACTTATTGCCTGCTGAACTGCTGTTCCAGGAATTCGTTCCTTCATCCACTGCATTGATGAAGTTGAAGAATTTATTGAGGAAAATCATATTACTGGTAGCCCCTCTAAGATATATTCCAAGGCCATTCATGGAAAGGCTGTTATTAGTCAGAGTATTAGATTCTGCCATATTTTCAAGTACTACTCCATAACTGTTTTTTGAAATGGAATTGTTTTCAAGCATGTTAGTTCTTGAAGTGCCAAGCAGGAGTCCTATATCGTTTGATTTTGCAGTGTTATTCATGAGAGTATTGTTAGTAGAGTTATCCAGCAGGATTCCCTCGTCATTTGTCTCTACCAGGTTGTTTGACAACTTGTTTTCGTTCGATCTGGAAAGAATGATGCCTGTCGAGCCAAGACATATCTGATTGTTGTCAAGGAAATTGCCTTGAGAATTTTCGAGGCCAATGCCGACATCATTTAACATCAGAGTATTGTTACTTAAGGAACAGCCCTGAACGCCTTCAAGGTAAATCCCTACTTCCTTATAAGCATCAATTCCTGAAGGACCTCCCATAATATGGAAACCGGTTATTTTCACATTATTTGATTTAATACTGAAGACGTCATTTGCCGGGATTGCGCCTATTACATAGGTACGGTTCGCTCTGTCGCCCGAAACATCAGTTTTTGAGACAATTGCAAGTTCTTTAGTTACATTTACATTTTCTATGTATATGCCAGGGCTTACAACAATCGTATCCCCGTTCTGTGAATTATTGACAGCCTCTTGAATCGAAGTATAATTTTCTCCCCCATTAATTCCTACGGTAAAAGCCGCAGCACTTGCCTGGGTAGCTGTTGCACCTAGCACAAGAAGAAAGATTATACAGATGTTTTGGATTGATTTCCCTTTCATGAACTAATACTCCCCTTAATTTTAAATTATATATATAGAAATACAATTTTTGTTTTTATAATAATTTGTATGAATAATAATCTCTAATAATAAAATGATTTTGAAACATATTTTCTGAAAAATGAACCTGAATTTGTTTTTGCCTGTATGATCAATAGGTCCACTTGGCATCGAAAATTGAATACAATGCCAAAAATATTAAATTTTGAGTCCAGCATGATTGTCTAAGAAAAAAATAGAGGTCATGAAAAGGAATTCAAGACAGATATAAGAGAGTAACATAGGAGTGTAAAAGAGCAAATTCGTAAAACGGGATAAATTATGTTAAAAACAAAGAAGTCCAGAAAAATAAAAGTAAAGAAAAATGCGGAAATATAGGAAAATAAAATTGGAATATCCCAAACTTTTATAAATTTGTATAAATTTTAAGAAGTTCTCAGAAGTTCTCAGTAATATAATCCACCATGGACTCGAAAACCCGCAGGCCATCGTCTGAGCCCAGGATTGACTCGGAGGCTCTCTCTGGATGGGGCATGAGACCTAAGATATTTCTTGAAGTGTTTACAATTCCTGCAATATTTTCTAGGGAACCATTAGGATTAGCTGCATCCGTTACTTTTCCGTTTTCATCCACATAGCGGAAGACAACCTGCTCGTTTTCGTCAAGCTCGGCCAGAGTTTTCTCTTCGGCATAGAACTGACCTTCCATATGGGCAATAGGCATTCTGATAACCTCGCCTTTCCTGAACTTCGAGGTGAAAGGCGTATCAACGGTCTCTACCCTGAGGTTAGTCCAGTGGCAACGGAATTTCGGGTACTCGTTAGTTGTCAGAGCTCCTTCAAGCACCCGGGCTTCGGTAAGAATCTGGAAGCCGTTGCAGATTCCAAGCACAGGCTTGCCGTCGGCTGCAAGTTTTTTTACTGAGTTCATTATTGGAGTGCGGGCTGCAATTGCTCCTGCCCTGAGATAGTCCCCATAGGAGAAGCCTCCAGGGACGACGACTCCGTCAAAACCTGTCAGATCTTCCTGTTTGTACCAGACAGTCTCGGCGTCCACACCCACAACGTCTTTAAGGACATGCAGGACGTCCTGGTCGCAGTTTGTGCCTCCGAACTGAAGTATGGCAATTTTCATTTTTTTCCCTCAATTTTCAAAGCTTTGGCTTTTTCTTATGCCTCAATCGCTTATCCACACGCCTCAGTTAAGTTCCTTGAGCTCGATTGTATAATTATGGATAATTGGGTTTGCAATTAGTTTCTGGCACATCTCATCAACTTTCTGGTTTGCAATCTCGGCAGACTCGGCCTCAAGCACGATTTCATACAGCTTTGCGGTCTTTACGCTGCTGACCTGATAGCCAAGTTGTCCGAGAGCCCTTTTTGCGGTAGTGCCTTCAGGGTCAAGCATACCTGCTTTCTGTTCTATTCTAACTGTTGCCTGGTACTGCATTTATAAGCCTCAATTTTAAATTTTGAAATTAACTGAATGTCCCCGCTTTTCGGGACTCGAATGCGGGATTAAATAAATAGGTAAATTTCAGTTTGC
This sequence comes from Methanosarcina sp. Kolksee, assembly GCF_000969945.1. Lineage (NCBI taxonomy): Archaea > Methanobacteriati > Methanobacteriota > Methanomicrobia > Methanosarcinales > Methanosarcinaceae > Methanosarcina > Methanosarcina sp. Kolksee. The sequence continues at coordinate 2,888,166 of NZ_CP009524.1, read as the reverse complement.
ACTATAATAATTATAAGGGGTTTGATTTATTTTTTGGCGAGAACTATAGTGTAGGTTTCCCGAATATGTCTTTTGTTTATTTTTGGGCGTTAGCTGGTTTTTAACTCGCCTTACCAGCGCCGATTTCAAGGGAAATAAGGATAAAACATATTTAATCTTATGGGTTTCAGTTTGTTTTGGCTACCGGCTGGCTAAGTGCTAAAAATAGAGATTTTGATAAAGTACTGAATGCTCATAGGTTCACTAAATACCATTGAACTGGTCATTTTCCGGCTCCCCTCTAAAACTCAAAACTTCCTATAAGATTCAAAAATCATTTTAAAATCCAAATATTACTCTAAAAATTTAAACTTACTTTAAAAATCTAAATATTTTGCTGGCCTCTGGGGCAACAAGTCATACTTTAAAAAGTTATAGATGACTACATCAGATCAAGTTTCACTGAAAATAAACCTTGTTGCTGGAGTTTTGTCTACCAAGCGATAAAACTACGTGAGAGGCAATTTAAGTCAATTACAGAGGTTTTGTGTGAGTTTTAAGGATACAAAAAACAAAGGAGACAAAAAACAAAGGATACAAAAAACAAAGGATACAAAAAACAAAGGAGACAAAATACAAAGGAAACAAAATACAAAGGAAACAAAATATAAAGGATACAAAAAACAAAGGCGACAAAAAACAAAAAATAACGGTAGGAAGTTTTAACTTCCCTTGCTTCTTGTTACTCATACTTAGGCCCCGTCACAGAATAACCTATGCATATTCCCGGTTGGGCATTTTGATTTTCACTACCAAGGTCACCAATCAAAGTTACAATAAATTATAAGTTGCATAGGTTATTTCGTTGCGGGCACTTAGGCCTCGTCTCAGAATAACCTATGCAGATTTCCAATTGGACGTTTTGATTTTCACTATTAAGGTCGCCAATCAAAGTTTCAATAAATTATAAGTTGCATAGGTTATTTCGTTGCGGGTACTTAGTTCAGCATCTGATTAATTTTGCTGTAAAAATCTATAATAACACTAGTTGCCTCATTGTCCATATTCAGCTGAAAAGTTCGGATTTGCTTACCCAGGGGTTTTTCCTGAACAATGCCTGAAAGAACCAGAGGTGTGATAACCCTTGATACGCTGGAATGAGACAGGCCAGTTTCTTCAGCTATCCCTGAAAGATAGGTTGGCTCGTCCTGGTTTTCTATCAAGTTCTTAAGAACTGTCATCTGTGCGGTTTTTCCAAATATTTTTTCCATTGAATCCATTGATATCATCTCAGAGGTGGCTATTCTCTATAAGTGATTTCCAGTCCCAATAACTGTTGACGGTTAATAAACCTATCTTCTAATTTAATAGGTTAGAGGTCTGTACAAATAATCCTAATATTTGGATGATCTATTCTCTCGAGAATGTAATCTTCTAACTTACCTCAAGCGCGTAAGTAGTATATACATTATAACTTTTATCCTCACCACGAAATTATATGGAGATTTAACATGAGAAGCGATATCATCAAAGAAGGACCGGAAAGAGCCCCCAATCGCTCACTTTTAAAAGCGACCGGAGTCACAGATTCCGAGATGAGAAAGCCGTTTATCGCAGTTGTCAATTCCTGGAATGATATAATTCCTGGCCATATGCACTTGAAAAAACTTGCTGAGGCTGTAAAAGCCGGAATCAGAAATGCGGGGGGAGTTCCTTTTGAGTTCCATACCATAGGAGTCTGCGATGGAATCGCAATGGGACACGAGGGTATGAAATATTCCCTTCCTAGCAGAGAAATTATTGAGGATACAATTGAACTGATGGTTAAAGCTCATCAGTTTGACGGTATGGTCCTCATTCCCACATGTGACAAGATTGTGCCAGGCCACCTTATGGCAGCAGGCAGGCTTGATATCCCTGCAATTGTTGTAACCGGAGGGCCTATGCTCCCCGGATACATAGATGACGGTCACAAAGATTTCATCTCAGTCTCCGAAGGAGTCGGGGCTCATAGAGTAGGCAAGATTTCAGACGACGACCTTAAAAGGCTTGAAAATTTTGCATGTAATGGAGCGGGGTCCTGTGCAGGGATGTTTACAGCAAATACTATGGCGTGTATGACTGAAGCGCTTGGCCTGAGCCTTCCAGGCTGTGCAACTGCCCATGCAGTGGATGCAAAAAAGGTCCGAATTGCCAAGGAATCAGGTGAACGTATCGTCGAAATGGTTAAAGAGAACCTGACTCCCAGAAAGCTTGTCACTTTTAAATCTTTTGAAAACGCGATAATGGTAGACATGGCAGTCGGAGGGAGCACAAATACCACTCTGCACCTTCCTGCCCTTGCCCATGAATTCGGGCTGAATCTCCCTCTTGAGAAATTTGATGAACTTAGCCGGGCAACTCCTCATCTGATCTCACTTCGTCCTGGAGGGTCAAACTTCATGTTGCACTTTGACAGAGCAGGTGGAGTTCAGGCAATTATGCAGAGGCTTTCCCCTAAGCTGCATCTGGAACAACGTACTGTTAACGGCAAGACTATCGGGGAGAATCTGAAAGAACTGGACATTGTTAATCCGAAGCTTAATAAAGAAATTATTGGAACTCTTGAAAATCCAATTCATGCTCAGGGAGGAATTGCAGTCCTGAAAGGCAGTCTTGCCCCTGGAGGCTCGGTTGTAAAACAGGCTGCAGTTGATCCAGGGATGCATGTTCATACAGGCCCTGCGCGGGTTTATGACGGTGAAAAAGCTGCTATGGAAAATATCCTTGCAGGCAATGTGAAACCTGGAGACGTTGTTATCATACGATACGAAGGTCCGAAAGGCGGCCCTGGAATGCGGGAAATGCTTGCAGCTACAGCCGCACTTGGAGGTATGGGACTGCTGGAATCTGTGGCTCTGATAACTGACGGACGCTTTTCCGGAGGTACTCGTGGGCCCTGCATAGGGCATGTCTCCCCTGAGGCTATTGAAGGAGGGTCAATTGCTCTTGTAAAAGATGGGGACATGATCGAAATCAATATTCCTGAAAGAGCACTGAACCTGAAAATTTCAGACGAAGAACTTAAGCAGAGGAAAGCTGCCTTTGTGCCTCCGAAAACCGAGATCACAGGTTACCTTGCCAGGTACCAGCGCTCAGTCCATTCCGCAAACACAGGCGGGATAGTTGACTAAGTTGTCTGATTATGTTTAGAAGTATTACGTGTTTGGAGAGCTTTTTTCTCCATTATTTTTTTAATTATTTTCTACTTCAAGTGTTTTTGGAGAGATGATTTCAGTACTTTCCTGTAGTCATTTAATCCCTCGGACTATGGGCTAAATTTTAGTTTTTTGAAATACACAATAAGTTGTCAAGACTCGTTTAGGTTCAAAAGCTAGCCGTTTTGTCGTTGATTTTAGCGATTTACCTACTACTTTTTTTTCAAACCTGAAATCCAAAGAATTAAGCAAAAGACCAAACGTTTTTATGTCCAGGAAAACAAGTGCTGCTGTTAGTGCCTTGAGGCATATTTTAGTACACACAGATAGATAGATGGTAACCCAAATAGTTTAAATAAAGAATTGATGTAAATACAATATATATAACAGTGTGAATATTATACCTGTATCACCTTTAAGGTCTTAAAACCTTTATGGGCTTAAAAAAAATCAGTAATAGTAGACGACAAATATGAATAAATCAGTTATACTATTGATTCTCCTTGCGGCTGTAATCTTAACAGCTGGCTGTATTAATAGCAAGGCAAATGTCACGAGTCCTCAGGAAGCACAGGAAAATTCTACAAATTCTCAGGAAAACAGTACTGTTTTAGAGATTACCCAACTGGATCAGATAAACACATCTCTCGAAAAAGGGCCAGTTCTTTTGAAACTCGGAGCTGAGTGGTGTGAAGAGTGTCAGGAGTTAAATCCTGTTTTGGCTCAGGTTGCAACAGATTATGCAGGCAGAGCCACAGTCGTGACTGTAGATATAGACAAGAGTCCGACACTTGCTGATTATTTTGGAATATATGTAATCCCTGACTCTTCTGTAATCGTGGGCATTGAAAACGGGACATATGTTTATATGCAGCAAGATGGGAACGTTACCACTGAAAGGTCAACGGCCAGGATTTTAAAAATAGAGGGTAAAGAAGTATACGAAAATGTTCTGGATCTAGCTCTCCAGAACGAAAAAAGTTAAATTTAATTCATCGTTCATCGACTCTGGTCCAAAATCTAGTGATTTTTGTATTTTTCGATTGAAATCATGAACTTGCAGGAAGAATTCGTTCTTCAATCAACTTAATATTTGATATCGAAAGACTTCCATCGAGAGGACGTATTTAATGGATTATAACCAATTATAAAATCTAGTGATTTTCAATTTCACGTTTATCACTGGATTTTGGTACTGAGTCCGTTCATCGGCTAAGGGATTTTCTTGCCTGAAAATATCGATTTTGCATTAGAAACCGGCCTTAAATTTTGGCCTATTTACATGAAATCGATATCCTGTTCCAGCTCATAATTTATTTAAATATTTAATAAATGTTGAGGGAATTGGCGCAATTTATTACGATTCCTAACTTAACCGAAGACGCATGAAATTTAATTAAATTTTATACCCAAAACCATATTCCCCTCTCCTTCTTGAGTGCAGATAGAGGATCGAACCTAAATTACAGAAACGCTACCTATTAGTGCTCGAGTACAATTTTTTCCTCCAAACTCATAAAGCTTTGGAGCTATTATTTCATTATTAGAAACTCGTTCGATTACTTAGTCATCCTTTGAGCTTGATTTTAGAAGCTGGCAGGATGTTAAAAGGTTGAATAATCTCATTGCCGAAATTTTTAGTAGAGCCCTGCTTTGGAATCTCTATTTTGAGGTCATTATACAGTGTTTGCGTGTGTGGCCAAATGCCAGAGGAAGGCCTGTGGAAAGACCTGTTAGGTCTTGCTTCCTTAAACCGCATACCATAAAACTGCAAATAAAAATCATCTGCTTCCTTTCTCAGGTCAACTCCAAGTTTTCCGGGATGCAGCTTGTCTGCTATATACAATAATCCCAATATCCAGCGAGGGCTTCCGAAATCCCAGGAAGGCGGAATTTCATAGACACGATGCTGTGTCACAGCATCGGCATGTATTCCATATTTCTGGCACAGAGAATAGAACTCATCGAGAGGGCGAGAAAGAAAACCGGAGACAAAAATAACCCCGGGATTGTGCTTATTGATGAAGAAAGGGGAAACATTTACACCCAGTTTACCTTCCTTTTGAAGCTGCTTATTGATACTCACACCACCGGAAAATGTCACAAGGTTATTTTCCATTCTGCCGGCATTCAGGGCAAAGAGCGGAGATCCCATGCAATAATACACATTATAACTGCTTTTTCCTGCTGAAAGGTTCTGGACAATTTTCAATCGCTTATGAATGAAAGAAACAAGTTCTTCTCCTTTTTCCGGCATATTAGCTATTTCAGCAATAAACCTGATGAACTCAAGATAAGAATATGGCTGACGTATCATATTATGTATTTGCGTAAGGGTTTTGGAGTCTGAGACCTTACTCCAGACATCCATTAATTTATCCTCACCCCAGACATCCATTAATTTATAATCATCCCGTACTCCCAGACATGTAAGTACTGCATGAACCATACTGAAATCCTGACTTATACTGTAACTGTCCATGAAACCTGTTTCATTGAAACCTTCAGTGGAAGCTTTTCCCTGAACTGGAATGCTGCCACCGCAGCTACATGTGTGACTCACCCAGGGTTTCACAAGCCTGGAGCCAAAAGGCCTGTGAAATTCCCGCTCTATCAGGAGCCTGCCACATTCGGGACAGTATGTGTTTAATAGTTCCGTGCCTGGCGAATTAAAGAGGTAGACAAAATCCAGATATCTGCGCAAGTCGGAACATATTTTTTCCGCGTCTCCCACTGATGGTTCCAGTTCTATTGGAGCATAGCCAAAGGGAAGGAATCTCATGACATGCAACGGAATATTAGAAGAAATCTCAGACACTGCCTCTGCGACTTTTATAACATCATCCTCATTTCCCTTTGAATAAACGACTGAAGTTTCAACATGTACTCCCATGTCAAAAAGTCTGGAGATGTTGCGAAAAACAGGAGCTGATGAATTAACTCCACAATTTTTATAACTTCTGTCAGAATAACCTTTAATTCCCACGTTTACAAAGTTAACGAGCTGTCCAAACTCTTCTAAAGTCTCACTTGTGAAATAACAATTGGTTGAACAACCTACAAGTAAACTTTTTTCCTGTGCCTGTACTGCAAGGTCCCTGAAAAGATAGTAATTAGCAACAGGATCATTTATTGCTGAAATTACGCCCAGACACTCCTGTTGTAAGGCCTTTTCTACTATCTTGGACGGCCTGAGTGAGGCTTGCTGGACCGAAGGTCTACTTGATGCTGGCATCCGTGCCATACAACCAGGGCACTGAAAATTACATCCTGTACTGAAAACTTGCAGGAACTTGCCTGATGGATAGAAATGAAGTAAAGGAACTGCTTCTATTGAAACCGGAAGTGCTCCCAGATATCCCATATCAGGGTACTGGATTACAGTATTGCCAGTGCTTACATAAGTGCCACATCTGCCCATACTATGCTTATCGATTTCGCACCTGACTTCGCATACATTGCATTGCATTTAACCTCCCTCAAATAATACCACAATGAAGCCGGAGCCATCCTGAACTATATGGCAGGAAATATCTTTTCGTTTTCCAGTTTCGCGTATAATTTGAAGTTTTCCTAACTTGGGCGTTTTTGAATTAACATTCCTTTCCGGAAAAACTGTGTTTGTTTTTTTACAACTTGTTGCTTTAACCTTTTTTATGTTTAAAACACCATCATTATTCATTTTTTAAGTTCTAAGCGTTATGTCTATTCTTGCATATTGATACTATATTCTATCAAGACGGTATGTACCAGGATTCAACATTGTAATGGTCCTTCTATTTTTGTGTCAAAATACCGCATTACTATAATTTAATGGTTTGACCGTTATGCATATTTATACATAACGGTTCGAGATTTTAGATCCTTATAAGTTGCTTCTTACAATTGGAGTTCTCAGTCATAAAACAATATTTAACGTTCATAAATATAACCTTAATTTTATCTTTAAGCTGGAATTTGTTCTTTAATTGTGGGGGGATATCTGGCAATAGATATCGTTTTTGTAGTAACAACTATTTATATAATCTTAATATATATGGATTTTTTAATAAACATCCCAATAATAAAGTCAATGAAAATGTATATATATAATTAGATAGGAAATAAGAAGCTGTATTCCGCTTAATAAATGGATGTTATGTTTATCTAAACATATCAACTGCAAAAAATAATTTAAATTTTATATGGTGGAGTACACAATACAAGAACACAGGCAAAAAAGAGGCGTTGTGTGAAAATAAACACATTTCATATAAAAATAATTTATTATGTATAAATTTGGGCAGGCAACATAAAAGATCCGACAACTTTGTTTAAAAATTTAAATGGATGCTCAAGATACTAAGTTCAAAGAAGCAAATGAGTTTCTGGGCAATGTTTGCGTAAATACTGAAGGAGTGTAAAATGACAAGAAAAATTGCTTTCTATGGAAAGGGTGGAATCGGAAAGTCCACCACTCAACAAAATACTGCAGCTGCTATGGCATATTATCATAGCAAAAAAGTTTTTATTCACGGGTGTGACCCCAAAGCGGACTGTACTCGTCTTGTGCTCGGTGGAGTAGCTCAAACTACGATAATGGATACTCTAAGGGAGCTTGGCGAGGATGCTGTGACAGCTGAAAATGTCATCAATGCAGGTTTTGATGGAATAAAATGCGTTGAGTCCGGCGGCCCAGAGCCCGGTGTTGGCTGTGCTGGCCGGGGAGTTATTACTGCAATTAATCTCATGGAGGAAATGGGAGCCTATTCTGAAGATCTTGATTTTATTCACTTTGACGTATTGGGCGATGTTGTCTGCGGCGGTTTTGCAATGCCTATTCGAGAAGGAAAAGCCCAGGAAGTATACATAGTTGCTTCTGGAGAGATGATGGCGACTTATGCTGCAAATAACATCTGTAAGGGCCTGTTGAAGTATGCCGAACAAAGCGGGGTGAGGCTGGGAGGAATTATTTGTAACAGTCGTAAGGTGGATAATGAGCTGGAAATGATGGAAGAGTTTGTCTCTGCACTGGGAACGCAGCTCATACATTTTGTACCGCGTGACAATATTGTCCAAAAAGCGGAGTTCAATAAAAAGACGGTTATAGAGTACGACCCGAAATGCAACCAGGCGCTTGAATACAAGGAACTCGCCAGGAAAATCTTAGAGAATGACATGTTTGTGATTCCAAAACCCTTGAGTATTGACCAGCTGGAGAAAATGGTCGCAAGATATGGTCTAATGGATTAATTCAAGGAGAAATGAGAAATGAAAATGGTCCGTGCCATAGTACGTCCTGAATGGACTGAAGAAGTAACCGACGGACTTGCAGAAGCCGGTTATTACTCCCTTACGAAAATAAATGTCTTTGGAAGAGGAAAACAAAAAGGGATCACTGTCGGGGATGTACATTACGATGAGCTCGCAAAAACAATGATCATGATGGCAGTAGAAGATGAGGCAGTTGATGAGGTAATAAAAATAATTTCCGGAAAAGCATATACCGGCAACATGGGGGATGGAAAAATCTTTGTGAGTACGGTTGAAGATGCATACACAATTAGCTCGGGTGAAAAGGGATTATGAGTAGTAATTCTGAAAGCCGGAAATTTTGAACACCTGGAGGGTTCCGTATGAAAGAAGTTACTGCGATTGTCAGACCTAACAAGATGTCTGCTACGAAAGACGCTTTGGATAAAATCGGCTTTCCTGCAATGACGGCAATTCCAGTTTTAGGAAAAGGCAAGCAAAGAGGCATCTCGGGAGAGCTCAATTTTGGAATACAACCAAAGCTGCTTGCGAAAAGGTACAGTACCGGTATGAAATACATACCCAAAAGACTTCTGAGCGTAGTTGTAAGTGACGAAGATGTGGATTTGGTGATTAAAACCATTATTGAAGTCAATCAGACTGCCCAGATTGGTGACGGAAGGATTTTTGTCGAGTCCATTGACGATGTTATTCGGATCAGGACTGGCGAAAAAGGAGAACTAGCTTTAAAATAAACAGATACGAGGCCTGTAAAATGCCGTTAAAACTATTCTGTTGCGATGAATGCATACCGGAGCGCCAGAACCATGTTTACATAAAAGAAGAAGGAGAAGACACAACTCAGTTTCTCCCACTCTCAAATATAGAAACAATACCCGGATCATTATCAGAAAGGGGTTGCAGCTATTGCGGAGCAAAACTCGTTATTGGTGGAGTAATTAAAGACTGTATTCAAATGATACATGGACCGGTAGGATGTGCATATGATACCTGGCACACGAAAAGGTATCCCAGCGACAATGACAACTTTCAATTAAAATATATCTGGTCTTCAGACACAAAAGAAAAACATATTGTTTTCGGGGCTGAAAAACAGCTCAAAAAAGCAATCAAGGAAGCTTTCAAAGAATTTCCAGAAATAAAGAGAATGTTTGTTTACACTACCTGTACAACCGCATTGATAGGAGACAACCCCAAAGCAGTATGTCGTGAGATTGAGGAAGAACTTGGAGATGTCGATATATTCGTTGTAGAATGTCCGGGATTTGCTGGTGTCAGCCAGTCAAAAGGACATCATGAACTGAATATCGGCTGGATGAGGGATAAAGTCGGAACGCTGGAACCTGAAATTACAAGTCAATATACAATTAATGTCATCGGTGACTACAATATTCAGGGTGATACCTACGTACTGCAAAAGTATCTTGATAAAATGGGCATACAGGTCATTGCACATTTTACCGGAAACGTAACCTATGATCAATTGCGCTGCATGCATAGAGCAAAGCTGAATGTGGTCAACTGTGCGCGTTCTGCAGGATATATAGCCAACGAACTTAAGAGAGTATATGACATTCCAAGAATGGATGTCGATACCTGGGGTTTTGAGTACATTAAGGTAGCACTGAGAAAGATAGGATCTTTTTTTGGACTGGAAGATAAAGCTGAAGAAGTAATTGCAGAAGAGGTTGCAAAATACGAAGGAAAACTTAACTGGTATAAGGAACGGCTCAAAGGAAAACAGATCTGTATCTGGACTGGGGGGCCAAGACTGTGGCACTGGACAAAAGCTCTTGAAGACGACCTGGGCATGGAAGTTGTCGCCATGTCATCTAAATTTGGTCATCAGGAGGACTTTGAAAAGGTTATTGCCAGGGGACGGGTCGGTACGATTTATATTGATGATGGAAATGAGCTTGAGTTTTTCGAAGTACTGGAGAGTATCCATGCAGACCTGATTTTAACCGGGCCCAGAGTTGGAGACCTGGTCAAAAAACTGCACATTCCATACATTAACGGACATGCATATCACAACGGCCCATACATGGGCTTTGAAGGCGCAGTAAACATGGCGAGAGATATGTATAACGCGATTTATTCTCCGATGTGGGGTTTAGCTGGAAAGGATCCAAGAGTGGTGGATTCTCCTATGTGGAGTTTAGCTGAAAAAGATCCTAGTGTGGTGCAAGAGTCATGAATGAAAAAATAGAGGAAGTCACGGCTCTTATCCAGGAACAGTGTTTGTGGCAGTTCTTTTCAAGAAGCTGGGACAGAGAGGAAAACATTGAAGGTATTATGACAATGACCGGTAAAATTCTGAACGGAGATAAAATAAATCTTGTAACGCCGGCAGATAAAGCGTTTTACTCCGATGCAAAAATCCTTGCTGCTGATCTTCAGAAAAAGATCCCCTGGATCTCCGAACTTGACAAATCAGGAGTACTGGAATTAATTGAAGGCGTCAAAAAAAGATTGCTCTATATTACTGTAAAAAAGTCACGTAACTGCGAACTGAACTTGTCAAATTACTAAATAAAAGGCGGTAAAAAAGATGTCGTGTGAGCTGATGTTGAAAGAGCGAACAGGAATCATTAATCCGATGTATACCTGTCAGCCTGCAGGTGCCCAATTTGTGGGAATTGGTATAAAGGATTGCATTCCGCTTGTACATGGCGGTCAGGGCTGCAGCATGTTTGTCAGGTTATTGTTCGCTCAGCATTTTAAAGAAAATTTTGACATTGCGTCTTCGTCTCTACATGAAAGCGCCGCCGTTTTCGGGGGCTCGATAAGGGTAGAAGAAGCGGTTGAAACGCTTATTGCGAGGTACCCTCAGCTGAGGATTATACCTATAATAACTACTTGCTCTACCGAAACAATTGGAGACGACATTGAAGGTATAATCCGGAAAGTAAATACGATAATTAAAGAAAAGCATCCTGACAGAGATGTGAAGCTTATAGCTGTGCATACGCCAAGCTACAGCGGTAGCCAGGTGACAGGTTACGATACGGCCATTAGCTCGGTTGTAAAAGCTCTTGCAAAAAAAGATGAGCCTTCCGGAAAGCTGAATATATTCACTGGTTGGGTCAATCCGGGAGATGTTTCTGAAATTAAGCATATATTATCTGAGATGCAGGTTGACGGAAATATACTTCTGGACACCGAGACCTTTGATGCTCCTGTTATGCCTGACAAATCGGCATTCGCATATGGAAATACAACCATTGAGGAAATAGCCGACTCTGCCAATGCTCTCGGGTCAATTGCATTAAGCCGTTATGAGGGAGCAAATGCTGCAACATATTTAAAAGACAAATTCGGCGTGCCTTCAATTGTTACGCCAACTCCTATAGGCATAAGCAACACCGATATCTTTCTTGAAAATATCAGCAAGCTTACCGGCAATCCAATACCCGAATCACTGGTTATCGAACGCGGAAAAGCGATAGATGCGATTGTAGACCTTGCCCATATGTTTTTCGCGAATAAGAAAGTAGCCATTTTCGGCAATCCGGATCTTGTCTTCGGTCTTGCGCAGTTTTGTCTGGAATGTGAACTTGAGCCTGTGCTTTTGCTTTTAGGTGATGATAATACGCTGTATAAAAGTGACCCAAGGCTCAAAGCACTTGAAGAGAAAGCAAACTGCGATATAAAAACTATCTGGAACGCTGATTTATGGGAACTGGAAAGCCGTATCAAGAACAAATCCATAGACGTTGATTTGATTTTGGGGCATTCAAAAGGACGCTACATTGCTATAGACAATGATATCCCCATGGTCAGAGTAGGCTTCCCAACTTTTGACAGAGCAGGGCTGTGGAAATATCCAGTAATCGGATACAAAGGAGCAGAATGGTTAGCTGAAACAATTGCCAATACAATTTTTGCATCCATGGAAAGTAAGCATGACAGAGAATGGATAATTAATGTCTGGTAAATGAAAGGAGGCAAAAAATGGAGAATTATCTGGTAGTTGCAGCATTTGTCATAGCGGAATTGCTGGGAGCTTTAATTTATTTTAAAACAGAAGATTCTGTGAAAAGGACGTTATTGACCTGTCTTGGACTTGGCTTTGCCATTGCAGTTGTCCTTCTGGATATCATCCCGGATGCTACCGAAGATTTTTCAGCAGGATACTGGCTGGTCGCGATCGGGTTCATTGCAATGTTTGCTGCAGGATTCTACACAAAAAGTGTCGGAAAGTATTCAGCCGTTTTAGGACTAGCGATTCACAACATTGCAGAAGGCGTGATTATAACCACTGAGTTCGGACCGATTTCTCCGATTTTAGCAGTCGGAGCGGTTCTGCACAAACTCCCAGAAGGAATGGTCTCCTTTTCATTACTGGACGAATTAGAGGACAAAACCAGGTTTGCAATTGCAGCTTTGATCGCATTGTTAATTCCAGTCGGTGCGGTTATGCCCATCCCTGAAAGCATCACAAAACCGCTTATGGCGCTTAGTGCTGGTGTTATCCTTTATGTCGTAGGAAACCTGTTGGTCACGATCATTTCCGAGAATTATGGAACTGCAATCGATAAAGGAAAACTGAGTAAAAAGCACGATCTAAATATAACTACGCTATCCTCTGTGGCGGTTTTCGGAGCAGTAATTGCCTGGATATCCTGTTTGATGGCGTAAAGTTGTAGCTAACGCGATCAACAAATTTTTTATTTTTTGGTTGAAACCAGTTTCATGAACTAGAAAAATAGAGGGGAATATGGTAGGCATTGCTAACGAAAGTGTAGTGTTTTTTGGGCATTTAAGCGAGCTTTATCAATTGGCTAAAGAAGGGAAAATTGAAACTAAACTACAGGGCAGCCATACTCGTCCCTGCAAATTCTGGACGGCAATGAAAATCTTAAGCGGCATTAAAAATACTATCGTTATTGCTCATGGACCAAGTGGCTGCGCATTTGGAGTAAAACAGGCTTACAAACTAACAAATTGTAGAAATAGTGGTTCTCCATACGAATCCATTATTACTACGAATATTGATGAAAAAGCCATTGTATACGGTGGCGAAAAGGAACTGAAAGGCGCCATACTGGAGGTGGATAAAAAGTATAAGCCTGACGTTATTTTCGTAGCAACAAGCTGTGCCACCGGAATAATTGGAGATTATGTAGACGCCATAGTGAATAAAATCAAGCCCAAAATTAATGCCGAAATCATGGCCATTCACTGCGAAGGCTTTGCGGGAGAGTACAGGAGTGGGTTTGACCTGGTTTTCAGGCAGATTGTTCAGCTTATGGATAAGCCTGATTCGGAAAGCAGATCAAGGCTTGCCAACTCCGTCAACATCGTAGGGGGCAAAATGGGGCCCGAGAGGACTGAGATTGAAACTGATGTTAAAGAGTTGAGGCGGTTAATCGAAAGCATGGGCGCAAGTGTAAATGCCGTAATAGCAGGCAATTGTTCACTGGAAGAAATAAAACAGGCTCCCAGTGTAGCTGTAAATTGTACCCTTTGCCTTGATCTGGGGTATGCGATAGGAAGAGAGATGCTTGACCAGTTTAATACTCCTTTGAACTCCACTATTCTTCCGTATGGTATAAGCGCAACTGAGAGGTGGCTGAGAGAAGCAGCAAAGCATTTACATCTGGAAAATGAAGCGGAAGAACTGATCAAAAGAGAATATGGAGCCATCCGCATAGAGTTTGAAGAGGCAAAAAAATACCTTGCAGGCAAGCTGGCAATTGTTGAAGGGCATGATGCGATAAAATCGCTGTCAATTGCTCATATGCTCGAACGCGATTTTGGTATGAGGGCGGTTATATACAATTTTCATCCATGGAGTACGCAGGCAAGAGAAACAAGTATTGATTACCTCTTAGAGACCGGGCTTGATCCGGAAATACTGATCACAAAAGGTACACTTGCCTTTGGAAAATATGAGGCAATGGTTCAGACTGAAAATGAGCTTATGGAATATCTGGGAGATCTGAATCCTGAGACTACCGTGTATTTTGGATCATCCATGAGCTTTCCGAATATTCCAGTAGTTGATTTAAATGCCATACTGAACCGCCCCAGATTTGGTTATAGAGGAGCCTTAAAGGTAGCTAAATGTATCTGCACTGCTCTTGAGTACTCATTCAGACCGCGTAGCTGGGTAACGAAAAAAATGGTATTCCCTGGAAATTCCGGGCTATGTTCAGCCCAGTCCCTTACACCGAAGCTAGCTCAGGATTTGCCGGATTGCACGGTTTATGCAGGAAGGGAGAGAGGCAAATGTATGATGAGTTAAAATTCGATAACTGCAACCATAGCAAAGACCCTATGGTCGGATGTGCTCTTGAAGGTGCCACCGGAGTGCTGGCTGGCATCAAAGACATTAGTATTGTCATACATTCCCCGCAAGGCTGTTCTTCAACGGTTTCGGCAGCCTATGACGTCCATGAAATTGATTTTACGAAAAGAAAAGTTGCATGCACCAGGCTTTTTGAAACTGATGTGGTTATGGGCGCTTCAAGCAAGTTGAAAAAATTAATCGAAGAAGCCGATTCAAAATTTAAAACCAGGGCGATATTCGTAGTCGGTACATGTGCAGCTGATATCATTGGTGAGGATATCGAGGGTTTATGCAGAAATATCCAGCCGCAAATTAATGCGAAGCTTATTCCCTTGATGGCAGGAGGGTTTCGAGGAAACCTCTATGATGGTATTGAACTGGGACTGAATGCATTATTTCCATTTATACGAAGACAGGAAGAAAAAATTCCGGATAGCGTGAACCTAATAGCGCCTCAGGCAAACCTGAACCCTACATGGTGGGCAGATTTGAAATGGGTACGTGAAACCCTTGAAAAAATAGGAATTAAAGTTCAGGCTGTACTTCCTCACGATACGTCTCTGGAAGAACTGGATAATGCTGGGCTAGCATCGGCAAATATACTTCTCAGCCACGATGCGGGGTATAAGTTTGGGTTAAAAATGCAGGAAGTACACGGTATACCGCTTATACTATCGGACATTCCACTCCCGATAGGACTTAAAAATACTGCAAGATGGCTTCGTGCAGTGGGAAATTACTTTGGCGTTGAAGAAAAGGTTGAGGCAATAATAAAAGACGGAGAAGATATGGCCATCGACGTGCTGAGACGCAGGGGATTGATGATGATTCCCAGATACCGTAACTGCAGAGTAGCCATTTCTGCGGATGCAACTATGGGAATAGGCCTGACCAGAATGTTATTTGAAGAGCTGGAAATGATTCCGGAGCTGTTGCTGTTCAGGTCACCTGTTTCTGACTCTCAGTTGTTGCTGGAAAATGAGCTTATCGATATGGGAATTTCCCCGAAGGTTGTCTTTTCGGCGGATGGATATCAGATAAAACAATCGCTGTCGGAGAACTGTGTAGATGCTGTATTCGGCTCTTCTTGGGAGTATTATCTGGCTGAAGAACTGGGGATAAAGTTTGTGTTTGACGTTTTTAACCCGACAAACCGGCAGAATTACCTGAACAGGGCATATTTCGGATATGAAGGCATGCTGAACTTTTTGGAAAATGTTGCAAACGATTGGGAAATGGCTCTGCGTTCAAAGCACATTAACTGGGAAGAGTATTTGTAACTAGCTAAAAAATGGAGCTTGTAATATGGACATTGAATGTACAACTTTAAATGAGGTAGAAAAACAGAGCTCTGAAAAATTCAAGGTGGCAGTTACTTCAACAAGTGGAATACTTGTTGACCAGCACTTTGGGCAAGCAACCGATTTTATGATTTTTGAGATTAATGGTGAGGACTATAAGTTTCTCGAAACACGCTCGACAAAGAAGTACTGCAATGGAGGTAACAAGCTTAACAATGGATATCGTGGGAAAAAAGAAGCAATAGAAACTATTTCTGATTGTGATGCTGTGCTTTCGATGAAAATAGGCCTGGGTGCACAAAAAAAGCTTGGGGAATTCGGAATCGAGTGCGTTGAATATTGTTACACCGTTGAGAGGGGATTAAAGTATTTGCAAACCATGAGAAAGCAAAAACAAATGAAAAAAATTAGCCTACATTCTACAGCATTATCTTAAGTCAATAATTTTTCCTGATTCCAGACAGTAATAAGCTGCCATATTAAGAGGTATCCTTTTGATGATAGCGGATGCTATGTCAAGAGTACCTTTGCCACTGATATTTGACTGGAAAATTATTGCTGTATTCTAAAAATAAAAAGAGGTACCTGGATGAACAATAAAACAATAGTTATTCTATTTGTTGCAATCACGGCAGTATTAGTTTTCACCGGCTGTACGGGAGAAAAAATCAGTCAGGTGGCACAGGATAATACTACAGGGGTATCCACTTCAAACGATATAAATGTGGAAAATGCAACAAATGTATCCACTTCAAACGATAAAAATGTGGAAAATGCAACAAACGTATCCACTTCAAACGATAAAAGCGGGGAAACTAGAATTGTTACTGATTCGGCAGGCAGACAGGTAACAGTTCCTTTAAAAGTGGAAAGAGTTGCAGATACCTGGATGGGACACAATGAGGTGCTGGCTATGCTTGGAGCTGATGACAGGATTGTTGCAACAATGTTCAGTCCCAAAACAAGACCATGGGCGTATAAAGTTTGTCCGGCCTATTATAATGCTATAACACTCAGCCCAACATATGATGTGGAAGCTTTGCTTGCTACCAGGCCAGATGTTGTTTTCATGCCAAGCAGAGATAAAAATATAGAGAAAGTATCTGCTCTTGGAGTTCCTGTTGTAGAAGTAAGTTTTACAGACTTCGATTCTATGAAAAAATGTTTTTCCGATACCGCGAATGTTTTGGGAGACGAAGAGGCTTTAGAACGTTCACTAAAATATAATGCATACCTTGATAGCAAATTGGAATCGGTAAGAAATATTTCATCCAGAATACCTTACGACGAAAGACCAAAAGTTCTCCATCTCGTATCACTATCACCTTTATGCGTAGATGGCGGCGGAAATATCATAAGTGATTGGATTGAAGCTGCAGGAGGCATCAATGCTGCTGAAGAAGTAAAAGGCGGTATTATGCAGGAAGTTTCAATGGAACAAATCTTGAAGTGGAATCCTGATGTGATTATTCTTGGTGTGAACGCCAAATCTGAAGAAAAAGAGAAGATAATGAATAGCGAGTCCTGGAAGAAGGTTAAAGCAGTTCAAAATAACAGGGTATATCTTAATCCGGAGGGAGCATTTATATGGAGTCGAGCCGGAGCAGAAGAAGCGCTTCAGATTCAATGGGCTGCAAAAACCATCAATCCGGATATGTTTCAATCCATTGATATAAATAATGAAACAAAGTGGTTCTACAAGACCTTTTTTGATTACGAGCTTACAGATGAGGATGTTCAAAAAATTTTGAATGCACAGGCTCCAGATTAATAGAAACTTTAGTGAAAACTTTGGTCCTTTAGAGGTATCAGGTTGTTTTGTAAGGTTGAGATACATTAAACAACTCAGCCTCTTAGCTTTGTGTTCAAGACCTCAGAATAAGTAAACAGGTGGACAGTTACAGTAAATAAGTGGACAGCTACTAAATTATTGAAACATTAACGAAAATTACTTTTCAGGTGAGGTGTGACTGTGAGTCTTATTATAGGCCGGGTCTGGAAATTCGGAGACAACGTTAATACTGATGAAATAATCCCGGGCAAGTATTTGCGGAGCAAAGATGTACAGATCTTTGCAGCTCATGCAATGGAAGGAATTGATCAGGAATTTACAAAAAAGTTCAGGATTGGAGATATCGTTGTTGCAGGCACTAACTTCGGCTGTGGGTCTTCAAGAGAGCAGGCTCCTCTTGCTTTGAAATATGCAGGAGTATCATGTGTTATAGCAAAGTCTTTTGCCAGAATCTTTTTCAGAAATGCGATCAATATCGGGCTACCTCTCATAGAGGTTGATATTGAGTGCCAGGAAGGAGATAAAGTTAAAGTTGATCTGGCCAAAGGTGAAGTTACGGTTTCAGATAGAGACATATTTAAAGGGAACAAATTGCCGGATTTCCTGCTTGAGATACTTAATGATGGTGGACTTGTAGCCCATCGAAAAAAGCAAAGCGCGAGCAAAAATATAAACTTATAATATATTAATTTTAAAAAAGTGTGTGAAGTTAATTGAAAGACTCTAAATTATATTGTAATATTTTAATTTTAAAAAAGTATGTGAAATTAATCGAAAGACTCTAAATTATATTGTACCTAAAACAGATTAGACGCTAACGACCCCACTAATGGTTTATATGGAAACAATGCCCTTTCGCTGGCTTTTGAGACCATTTCAGCCAGAGACGGCAAAGTTTCAAGCTCAATTCCGCAATCGTAGTTATAAAAATGTTTTAATGAAACTGCGGTCTCTTCCATTGAGGCATTTCCAGCACGTTCTCCAAGCCCTGTTACAGTTACACTTGCAAACTTTGCTCCCGCTTTATATGCTGCCAGGGTATTTGCTACGGCCAGGCCGAAATCATTATGCGCATGAATTTCAACAGGAAGAAGACTATGATCTGCAATTTCTTTGATTTTGCTATATGTAGTGAAATGGTCCAGGCATCCTACGGTATCCGAATATCTGATTCTTATTGCACCGTAAGAAGCTGCAATATCTGCATATTGAAGCAAAAACTCTGGGTCTGCCCTTGATGCATCTTCAGCTCCTACAATAACCGTTACGTCGTAGTTTTTGAGATACTCCAGGCATTTTTTCAACCTATCTAACACCCATACCCTGTTTTTTTGAAGCTTGTATTCTATATGCAGATCAGATACCGGCAGAGATACATGAATAAATTTAAATCCGCATTCAATAGACGCCTTTAAATCCTCTAAATTTGCTCTGTTCCATGCGATGAGGTTCGATTTTATCGGCAGGTCGAGCATTAGTTTCAGGTCTTCGCATTCCTGTTTGCCCATAGCAGGAATGCCAGCCTCAATCCATTTCACTTTTGCTTTATCCAGAGCCGAAATGATATTCATCCTTTCTTCAACCGAAAACACAACACCTGCAGACTGTTCCCCATCACGCAATGTGGTGTCAATGATTTCAAAGCCTTCATTTTTAATCACAGGAGATTTCTCCTTCAATTGGTAAGTGGACATTAGATTCTTTTATCGATTCCATATGTAAATTATAAAGAGTTTTAAGTTGAGCATCTGTCACCGGTTTTTTTTGCAGAACCGCGGTATGCCTTACTTTATCAAGCAGTGTAGCTGCTTCCTGCGAGCTCAAGGACAGGTCCAGTTGCCGAAGTTTTTGTGTTAAGGATGCTGTTCCTGAGTGTTTTCCGATCACTAAAAACCTGCTTAGACCAACCTCTTCGGGTCTGATCGCTTCATATAAATTTGGATTTTTGATAACACCGTCGACATGGATGCCGGATTCGTGTGCAAATACATTTTTTCCTATAATGGCTTTTTCTCCGGGCAATATAATACCAGCCCTGCGTAAAATGTTCTCACAATCTGCCGCAATCGTATAACCATTCGGTACCTGTTCATTTTTCCACAAATGCCTTGCTGCCATTAAGACCTCTTCCATGGCTGCTACTCCTGGAATCCCAATACCGCCAACTGCCGTTGCGACATACTCAACGCCTGCCCTTAATGCTGAAAGCGTATTGGCCGTAGCCATCCCATAATTATTGCATCCCATGTACTCAACAGGACATTGAGCCATATTCATGAAAAGATTAAATTTATTATAAGTAATGAAGGGGTCCATTTTCCCATTTACGTCGCCCAGTATCAACCTTTTTATCCCGTACTCAGCAATGAAGGGATATAATATATCTACCATATTTACTTCTTCTACCGGGAATTCCAGTGCATTATCAATGCTTAGATAAATTTCCTGATCGTTACTACAAACTGTTTGCAATACAGATTGCAATGATTCAATTGATTTAAGTATATCAGGCATGGAAACAAGCGGATCAAGAGAAGTATTGATTACGATTTTAGAAAAACCAAGTTCTTTAGCCTTGAATATCTCTTGCCTGGTACATCCGACTCTGCACCTTAAACTTTCTAAAAAGTCAACAGTCTCGAATTTGAACATATTTTTCTCTAAATTGTTCAGCGAGACATCTGCCACGTCCAGCGAATACTTCTTCAAAACAGACAGAATAATCTTAAAATCGGCAGGACTATGAAAACCCAGGCGCAGTATCTCATTTATTGTATTATCTACAATTGAAATTTTGATGTTTTCCTTCAGTTAAATTCCTCTCCCACTACCAGTTTAACTTGAATTTCATTTATTTGGTTTTTATTTGGTTAAATGAACGAGTAAAAACTGTATTTATTCACAAAGTAGATATCTAAAATTTAGAAATCTTTTCTTTCATAATCCATTATCCCAAACACCAATTGAGTTCGGTATCAATTCTCTCTCCATTTCTCAACATATCACGCAGTTCAATAATTTTGCAATCCAGATGTTCCATATACCTCAAATTGTTTTTTTCCTGAGGACTCGTCTCAATAATACTGGACATTGCACCATTCCTGATCACTATCCGGCGATCACCCATTAAAGCCAGTAGTGGATCGTGGGTAGATATGAGCACTATTTTTTCTTTATTAACCAGGAGTTCCAGCGCTTTTCTCCTGTTAACTCCTGCATTCTCAATCTCATCAATCAAAATAACAGGAGATGTACTTAACAAAGCCGTATCGGCAATCATTAGTGAACGTGCCTGACCCCCACTGAGTTGAGTAATTGAAACCTCGTCACTAAATTTCTCTCCTGTGAGTTCATTTGCAGTACAAATTATTTTATTAACCGTTTCATCCTTTTTGGAAATCATACGGCACTCAGCATGCATAGTAATGAATTCTTTTACTGTGAGGTCTACAACAAAATTCATGTTTTGAGACAACTGTGACACTAGCTTTTGGTCCATTGAAAAGCGTTTCTTTGCTTCAGGTACAAGCCCGTTTATTAGAACCTGCCTCCCTGTCGGCGTATCTTTTTGTGCCATACATTCGATGTCAGCCAGCAGCCGACTTTTTCCGGAACCAGTAGGGCCAACGATGCAAACTATCTCTCCAGGTTTCAAGGTAATGCTTGCATCCTCTGTATTCCCGAACTTGTCTTTTCCCCCAATTACCGTAAGGGAGCTTATTTGATGTTGATTTTCTGAAATAATATTTATTTGGATTATTGCTTCTATGTGGTTTAACATCTGTTTTTGGTCCATTCCTGAGTCTCTCAGGAATTCATCTGTCAATTCTGCAAGCCATTCCTGCAAAGTTAAGGACTGAGGTAGTTCTTTTAATCCAATTGATGCAAAAAAATCTGCAACAAAGGGATAAAAATTCAAGATCTCCTTAATCGATGAAGTTAACAGATGATCATCCACTTTTATATCCCCTTAAAAACCATTTTTTTTGCATTTCCACGTTGGTAATCTTTACTGATCACAGTTTCTCCTACACAATAAGGGCATACAGCTGACGGCATGGAAAAACGTAATTTTCTACCTTCAAGCTTGTCCACTTCGGTTGCACTGCGCAAGTAATAGCTTAAATCAAAAGCTCCCTGGCCAGTAATCCCATTGACAGACATAATATGGGCTTTAGGATTTGCCAATCTTACATTGAAGGCAAAAACCTCCCTTTCTGCTTGAGATACGATATCGCTCTTTGTAATGACGACAACGTCCGCTAATCTCAGCATCGGGCCGATTTTTTTCGGTGTATGAACCCCTGAAAGATTATCAATAACACATACCCCTAACACTTCTTTTATATGGGGGGAGCATCTGTTGCATAATCCGGCACTCTCGGTAATAAGCATATCCAGCTTGTTTTCTTTTCCCCAGGTAAGGCATTCATCAATATTACTCACAAAGAAATGGTCAGGGCATAAATTTCCAGAGAGTCCAACCATAACCGGCAACCCCATCTTTTCATAGGCAAGGTCATCTTTTGTAGAAAGTGCATCAAACTTGATAATGCCTATTTTTTTACCTTCTTTTTTCAGGTGTTCAACCGTTTTCAGTATGACTGAAGTCTTACCTACTGAAGGCGGCCCTGCCACTGTAATTAATCTCATCTCACGTATCTCCTTCAAATTTCAGTATCCTGCTTTTCTCGTAAGTATCAAGTTTTTGTAAAAGGAGTGCTCTGCCAGACCTCAAAAAATACCTTTGACGTTAGCCGGATTAATTCCATGGTATCATTAGAGCGCACATAATCCCACCCCAGCCATTTCAGTTTAGCATTAGTCGGATATCTGTAGTTGACTTCGGGATTTAGAGAAGGATAACAATTATCAACTAAACACTGTCCTAACCCTTTACCCGTGACGTATTTAATTAATACATTCAGTTTATCCAGTTTTGATTTCTTGGCTAGAAAATAAATAGGGAATGCCAGAGCGCCATCTTCCGGCCATATTATAGAAGTATTTTCACGCCTTGGACAAATATCAGCCAGAAACCAGGGGATAATATATATGGCTGCGCCAAGCTCACTATTAGAACCTGCGATTCTCGACATATGAACATAATGCAGCATGTTTTTTGTATTGTATGCCAGATATTTTAAACTCTGAATTCCATGCTCCTTATATAGATCCAAAAATAAGAAAGAGTTAAACTCAGAATACGGGCTATTTTCATCTTTCCGCCAGCCGCCAATTATTATTTTATTATGGTAAATCGGATCAAGAATATCAATCCAACGTCTGGGGACGGGCAGCCCATCCAGCTTCCGGTGGTCTACAAGAAAAACAAATGGAACTATTGCAAAAATAGTAAATTGTTTTTCAGGATCCTCTATACCACAGTCAGCGTATATTTGATGTAAAGGCTTGGGTTGACACGCCTGGAAATAACCTTTATCAATAAATTTTTCGAAAAAGTGCTTCTCAAATAGGTTATCAAATGATGGAGACAACACCATATTAGGAAAATCGTCAATGCTATCCACGTTGTGAATGTTTTCAAAAGGGAAATAACCGCTTCCTCCCCCCATAGGAAAATAGCAATTAAGCCGGATTCTTTTTTCAATCCTGTGCTTCTTTAATACCGCCTCCAAACCATCCTTGAAAGTGTATTTTAATGGAACCGGAATTCTCCCCATAAAATCAAATTCTCCAGGCGAAAGTTCACCGCTGCACAGTTCGGTTTCACACATATAGTCATCTCTTTCTGTGGAGAAATCTAAAGAATACCTATTTTCCACAATATTTCACTCCTCTTGTTGTTCTTTTTAGTTACCTTTCCAGTTCCTTATCCTATTTTTAAACTGTAAATCTGACAAACTTTCCTCTATTTGTCATGTTAAGTGCTGGCAGGCGGCAAATGCTGCAGTATCCTGTTTGCCTCATCATCGGTCAGGTTGTAGTGGTAGAACCTCGAATAGTAATCTTTGACTTCATTGGTCATGTTCAGGTCTTCAAATAAGTCTGGATGCAGGGTTTTGGCAAAATACTCCATAAGCAACACCCCTTCAGCGCCATAGTCCCAGTAGACGATCCCCAGTGGGCAGAGGTATACTTTGTTATTTTGCACAGCTTCCAGATTGCTAAATTTAGAATCATTCATAATTATATCCGTACTGTTAACTCGACCTACAAAGATTACGTCAGGATCCCATACAAGTAGCTGCTCCGGTGTAATTGTTTCAATTCCTTCCGTATCTCCAGAAAGATATTTACCGCCAGCCATTTCCACGTAAAACTGCGGATAAGAGTTTTTACCCTGTGTTGTCGTCGCATCTCTGGCATAGTACACTGTTGGTCGCTGACTATCTGTAAGGTTCGCAGTTCTTGATGTCACATAATTCACTTTCTGATCAAAGTATGCACCCCATTTATCAGCAGTCTTTTTTGCATCAGGGCCCATTACTTCACCATAAAGCGCGATTTCCTGCTTCACATATTTCACGAATGAGTCTACGTTATCAGGATTTCCTGAGTTTTTCTGAGTGACTACAGCAGCTATATTGGTTGAGTTCAGTTTCTCCTTAGTACCATCATATGACCGACAAAATACTACCTGTACTTTTTTGCTCATCAGATCTTCAACATTTGGATCGTCTTCTATAGGGATACCTTTCAGCTGCGGAGCTATCCTAGATGACCAGGGCAAATTGGTCCACGCAGACATCGTCACTGCGATCTTGTCGGTTTGATTCAACAATATCAATTTTTCGTATGCCTGACCCGAAATAGCAGCCACACGAGTCACATTTGCCGGTATAGTTACGACTCTTCCTTCCTGATCTGTTATCTGAACGTATTTCTCCGACCCGATATCACTACTTTGATCAGACTTTGTGTTACTATGACCTACATGTATAGCAGCAGATACTATTGCAAGGATTGAAATAACCACAACAACTGCCATTACACCCCTTTTATCCATTCAACCACCTCAAATTTTCTTGCTATTATACCTCAGATCAGGAACAGCCTATATTCATGTGTGATTCTTGTATTTGCATAGGAATACATGCTCTTCTATGCTCATTTACATCCAGAATTTTAACATCTATTCCATAGGCCTGTTTCATATTATGTTCAGTGACAACAATTTCCGGTTTTCCTGTTTCCATAATTGTCCCCTGATTCATGATGGCTACTTTATTACAGGATAAGAAGGCGTGGTCTGGAAAATGTGAAGTCATTACAACCGATAGTCCAGTTTTGGACAGTTCCTTTATGACTTTGAGAGTTCGTATCTGGTTTCCAAAATCCAGATGGGATGTTGGTTCGTCGAGGAGAAGGATTTCGGGCTGTTGAGCTATTGCTCTTGCCATTAAAACAAGCTGTCTTTCACCGCCACTGATTTCAGTGTAGATTTTATTCTTTAGATGCAAGATTCCAAGACCTTTCAGGGCCTCTTCAGCAATTTTATAATCTTTCGTTCCGGGAACAGACGTTAAACTCAAATGGGGAGTTCTGCCCATCAGAACTATATCGAAAACCGAAAACGCAAAAATCGAACTATTTGATTGTGGGATATATCCGATGATTTTTGCAAGTTCGGTTTCTTTCATTGAATAAATACTCTTATTTTTCAGTAATATCTCGCCGCTTTTCAGTTTAAGCAGGCTGTTCATACATTTAATTAAAGTAGATTTTCCGGTTCCATTAGGCCCCAGAATACATAAGACGTCTCCCTCCTCTATTGAGAGATTCACGTTTTTGAAGACGCTTTTCTTTCCATTGTAAGAGAACTCTGCATTCTTAATATCCATAATATTGCTCATGACCATCCCTCGTAGCCTTTTTGGAGTAAGTATATGAAAACGGGTGCTCCTATTATGGCTGTTAGTATTCCCAGAGGAATTTCAATGGATGTGGCTGTTCTGCACACATCATCAACCAGCAGAAGGAAAGTAGCCCCCAGTGAAATGCTTGCAGGCAAAAGCTTTCTGTGATCCGGGCCCACGATCATCCTGGCTGCGTGAGGTACTACAAGGCCCACCCAGCCAATGATGCCACTTATGCTTACAGCGGAAGCTGTTAAGAACGTACAGCAAAAAATTACCAGCAACCTCATTTTTTCTGTGTTTACGCCCAGTGAACGCGCTTCATCATCCCCCATTGAAAGAACGTTAATTCTCCATCCAACAAGCAATAGTGCTGTGAATCCGAACAGAACAGGCCCTACTATCATCAAGACACTGTTACTGTTAACTGCAGAGAGGCTACCCATAAGCCAGTATACTATTTCTGGCAGTTTGCTGTCAGGATCTGCAAGGTACTTGATACACGAAATGAGAGCAGAAAAGAGTGCTGCGATAGCTATCCCTCCCAGTACCATCACCAAAATACTATTACCCCTAAGTCTTTTGCTGAGAGAGTAAGTAAGGATAACTGCAACAAGGCCGAATAAAAAGGCTGTAGCCTGAATCATTACTGCGGAAAAACTGAACAAAATAGCTATTGCAGCTCCGAAACCTGCACCTGATGAAACACCCAGGATATCTGGAGAAACCAGTGGGTTCTGGAAAGTCCCCTGAAAAGAAGCACCTGAGATTGAGAGAGCTGCACCCACAATCATCGCAGCTATTATACGGGGCAGACGTATATCCCAAACTACTGTATAAATGGTTGAATCCAAATTTGTGGTGATCGGCACAAAAACCGATACAATAGACAGTATTACATCCATGGGAGATACTGGATATCTGCCAATCATAAAAGATCCAAAGAACAAAAGTATTGGGAGTACAATCAACGCGGTTGTTAAAGATATATTTTGAATGGTTTCCCAATTTATTTGCCTGTTCATTATTCTTTCACACCAAAGGTTTACAAATTATCCATAGTTTCTTTTGGAGTATCTTTTTCAAGTACGCTCATCGAGCTCATATTGTAGTTGGTTTGAGGCTTCAACTACTGGTTTTCTGCGTTAATATGTGAATTTTGTATGTTGCACTTTAATTCCTCCTGTACTATTTATTTCTCAATTTGAGTGTTTCTTTGAATGTTTCATAGGCGTTATGTTTATTCATACATAACAAATTATATATGTTAAAATACCAGTAATCAATTTCCTAGATGCTAGTATAAATAATTTCCTACGAACTCGCCTTCTTACCGTGCCTTCGAGCGAATAAAAAGGAGTTAATAGAAGCACCTCAGTTGGAAAGGTATGCTCTTTTTTAATCCGGCCGCAATCTCTTTTTTTGATTTTAATTTTGCCTTTATCCCTTTTTTGTGATTGAGCGTCGTAGTTTCCTTTTGAATCACATATTTCAACTGAAAACTTGAAAAATCAGTTCATAGAATAACTATATATATTAGATAGTAGGTAATTGATTTCTGTATTAGTAAAATATACTTTTTGTTATGTCAAATAGTACATATCGCATACCAATGTAGTATAAAATTTTAAAGCTGTATCCAAAGAAGTAAAATCGTAAGTTTTGGGATGGACTCAAAAAATATTGAAGGGCTATCAAGATGAGAACAAAGAAAAGTCCACTAAGTTTGTTTATCGTGCTGTGTCTTTTAATAACACTACCTATACTGCTTGTAAGTGGATGTTCACAGAAAACAAGCGATTTTATGGATACGACATCAAATCCCAAAGCTGAGATAACTGCTGCAACAAATATTGAGCAAGAAACAACAATATCGGACACTGCACTGTCAGATACTTGGGAAATTACCGATTTGGCAGGCAGAAAAATTACATTGCCTGCTGATATTACCATGATTTCAGTGTTACATCCTATACCGTGCCAAATGGTATGGAGGCTGGCGCCGGAAAAACTTGCGAGTGTGGACAAGCAGTTTACTGAACGGCTAGAATTTATGCCAGATGATGAAGAAAAAAGGCTGCTGGCTCTTCCGACTAATGGAGAATTCCACAGCGACATGAACGTAGAAGATCTTTTAGCAGTCAGTCCTCAGGTAGTAATAACGTTAACAAAGGATACGAAAATCGAATCAGAACAAAAAAAAGTTGGCATTCCATTCGTTGCTGCATCAAAAGATACACTTGAAGAGATTGCAGATTCATGGAGGTTAATCGGTAAAATTGTTGGAAATGAAAAAGAAGGAAACGAGCTTGGGGATTACTGGGATGAAACCATCAAAAAGGTTACCGATCAAACCTCGAAAATTAATGAAAGTGATAAGCTCAAAGTGTATTATGCGCAACCAGATGTCACCAAGACGGTTGGGTCCAGAACCATTATGGCGTCTATCATCAGTTTGGCGGGGGGCATAAGCTTCATGGAAGCAAATCCGCAAATGGAATCGGCCAATACAAGTGAAGAAATCCAGGTTTCACTGGAACAAATCTATCAGTGGAATCCAGATGTTATTATTACCAAAACTGCGAAAGGTCGTGATGAAATTCTCTCGAAAGACGCCTGGAAAGATATTGCTGCCGTAAAGAATAAGCGTGTTTACGCATCTACAAAATACGAGATGCTTGACCGGACACAATCACTGATGGGGCTTCTGTGGGCCGCAAAAATGCTTTATCCGGATAAAGTGAAAATTGACCTGAACAAAGAGGTAAAAACATTTTATTCAAAAGTATATCTTGATAATAACGTGACGAATGACCAAATCAATCAGACAAATTAATCACAATCAGTCATACAAATTAATCACAATCAGTCATACAAATTAATCAAAATCAGTCATACAAATTAATCAAAATCAGTCAGATAAATTAGTCAAAATCAGTCATACAAATTAATCAAAATCAGTCATACAAATTAATCAAAATCAGTCATACAAATTAATCAAAATCAGTCATACAAATTAATCAAAATCAGTCATACAAATTAATCAAAGTAGTGAATCAACGCGAGTATTTCTAATGAAAAATCTCTGAAGAAATCAAAGGTCGTTAAGGTTTTTGTTTAGCATGTTTTTATTTAGTATGTTTTTATTTAGTATGTTTTTAGTTAATATATATAATCTTATTTTAATTATATTAAAATGACTAAAAATACAAAAATATGTAGAATTTGTTTCAAATATATAAAGCTAAGAACTTAATTAGTTTTTAACCCAGGATGGTACATAATGTTAACTGTTGAAACAAGTGGACTCAAAGGAATAACGAGCTTTACCACATATGATGGTGGTGAACTGAAGGACTGTAAGCTTGAAGAGTATAATTTGATTCACACAAAGTACGGAGATCTTGTTCCACAATATGGCGACCCAGGATTTCGAAAAAAGCAGTTAGCAGTATTGTCTTTCTATAAAAGTGGGAAAATTAAAAGCATTTCTCTAGAACAGCAGACTGAAATAAGCACACCAACAGGAACATTTCCAGCAGAACTGGTTACTTTTTTTGAGGATGGATCAATCAATAGTTTGTTCCCTCTAAACGGCCAGATCAGTGGTTTCTGGTCAGAGGAAGAAGAAGGCGAACTTGCACAAAAATTCCATTTTTCATTCCCATTTGGGGACTTTTATGCAAAAATAATAGGTTTGCGGTTTTATCCGGACGGAAAAGTTAGAAGCCTGATTTTGTGGCCGAATGAACGAATTATAATTGACACACCTGCAGGAAAAATGCCAGTTCGAATAGGGTTTAAGCTTTTTGAAGATGGGAGCATACAATCTGTAGAACCTGCAGAACCATTCACTATTGAAACCCCTATTGGCTCGATAAATGCATATGATGCAGATGCACTTGGAATTGATGCGGATAAAAATTCCGTGTGCTTTGACGAAAGAGGAAGATTAACTTCTCTCACTACTTTTGACATCATTACAGTCCGGAAAAAAAATGGCGAAAAGGAAATAATTTTTCCAACGTTAAGGCCGGGCCTGACAACTGAGTTTGAAACTGTGCCGATTAAGTTAGTCTTTGATGATAATACTGTAAGCGTTGGTGACGATACCAAAGAGGTCGTCTACAAGATAGCTGAATGCACATTCCTGATCATGCGCGGCAACTATATGAAAGCAAAATCGTGCGATAACTGTTCCGGTTGCAATGGGGGTATTTAAGGCTATTAGAAGCTATCCGAAAAATAAGTGTGTTGTGTGCTTTCTGGAGCTGAAACATTGATAGGCTCTAAGCAAACTGAAAAATACTCAAGGCTCCCACATACCGCACATAACCCTTTACTTCAAATCCCGCGGCTGCTTATGTTTAGGCACAACTGGCAGTTCTGTAGTAGTTATCAAAATTGGGCTTTCAATATCTCTTTCCCTCTCAATCACTAATTTTTTTCCTTTCTTAGTAAGGGCAAATAGTGGAATTGCAGCAGCTACTTGAACTATGGGTTTTGCAAGCTCCCTTATATACTTAGAAGCACAACTGATCACCAGGTCTGAATTTTCCAGAAGACCTTGAGCTTCTTCCTTGCTGACTCCTGTAACATGTACCGCAATTACTATAAGACCAAGCCCAAGTTCAGTCTCAATTTCCCTCAGATTTTTTGCAGTTTTTGAATCAGCAGTGGTGACTGCGATTTTTTTGTAACCAAGTTCCGCAGCTTTTTTAACTCCGCCAACGGGGTCTATAGATGCAGTTTTAGTATCGAGGACAATTCCACCGAGTTTTTGAATTCCATTTATGACATCCTCAATAGGTTCAGTTTCGACCAGACCTGACATCCTGCCTCCTATACCCTGAACAAGCTCTGGATTATTGGATATAACAGTACCTGCTCCATCACAGGCGGTTACAGTTGTATCAAGAAAACCGCTTCGCAAGCCAGACATCATTATTTCTGAGGCTCCAAAAGCTACGAAAGTATCATGTCCAAGGAGATGTCGCTTGGCTGTGAACATTCCGTATTCTTTTATCTTAAACTCCACATTCTTTTTGACTTCTTCAGAGGTAATTTTCTGTACACCGCTTAGCTTGTCAATGAGAGGACACCACTCAAGTTCAGCCTCTCCAACTTCTATTACTTTACCATCCTTTACTACTACCCTTGTTTTTCCCATTATTTCCATTATATGAGGCATGATTATCCCTTCAATTACTGGCACTTTTAGCTTTGGCTTCTGCCTTGGAGTTAAATTTGGCAGCGTCGATTATAAATTTCTCATCTGTGCCCTCAGAAATCTTGTCAACGCCATCATCAGCCATAATTGAAAAAGTGAGCTTCCGTCCCTCTATTTTTTCCAATTTTGTCTTTACCGTAACGGTCAAACCGGGTGGAGTAGCCGCCGAATGGCTTAATTTAACATCGGTGCCTACAGTCTGCTCAGCGGGGAAGTCTAGATAGGGATTTATTGCTTGAATACAGGTCCATTCAAATAATCCAGCCATGAACTCAGTGGCAAAAACCTTTGGCATAACCTGAAATTCAGGTGATTCTGGATAAAGGAAAGGAACAGTCTTATTCTCTGGTATTTTGAACTTGAATTCGTAAGCTAGACCGGGCTTCAAAGAAGAACTATCCATATATAACCTCCTTTTAGGACATTCTACACAAAAACTTCTTTAGCTAGGACTTTAGCAGTTGAACTGATGAAAAAGTAGCACTAAACATTAACTACCTAAAATACAAATTAAAACAACAACGTATAGCAACTTTTGTTTTTTAGTTCAATTATTTAAGTATCACATTTAAGGTTCTTTTAAGTTCTATTAAATTTTTATGGTCTCAACATCAGGAAGATGTTTAGTTATCTGATTTCTAGCTGAAAATGTTTAAGAGGCCATCAGATTCGTCATTTTAGCCATGACGCTTAATGCATTTGATTTTATAAATCGAGCATGACCTAACTTAATTGCTTCTATGGCTGCGTATCTCCTTCTGTCTCTCTTTCCAGAAGAATTTCTTTTTTGAGCGGCGTTCCAATTTCTCAATAATCTCCATAGAAAGTGCAGGAGACTTTGCTTCTTTTAGGGAAATTCCGAGCACTCTTTTATGTTTTCTGGCTTTACCGCCGAGTTCTACCACATCATAGAACGGGATAATGTTGTCTTTTGCAAGACTCTGTATCTTCCAAGCTGTTTGGGTGATGACCACTGGAGTTTACCTTTGAAGGGCCTGGATCTGAATTTGCATTCAACACAAAAAATTTCATTTGTGAACCTGTAATATTTCATTTGTGGGCCTGTAATTTTTCATTTGTGAGCCTGTAATTTTTCCAGGAATTCTTCCGGAAAACCTTAATCTAAAAAAAGGATATACTATATTGGGGATAAATTAAACACTTACTAATAATAATCAAAATCAAATTAAAATGCAAGGTTTTACGCCTATGGGGAGAAGGCCGGGAAATTACGAGGAGAAACTGATAACTCCGGAACAAGCAGTTGAGCTTATAGAAGAGGGCTGGAGGCGAGCAGACCTGCACGTTCATACAACCTGTTCTTTTGACGTGCTTCCTGTAAGAGACCTGCACCCAGAGAGCCTTTATAAGAAGGCTCTAAAGATGGGAATGGATTACGTGACATTTACAGACCACGATACCATTGAGGCATATGAAATTCTCGGGTGGAACCGTGAAAAGCTTATCCCCGGGGTTGAAATAAGTGTATATGACCCGGAGTTTGCAGGGCATTCGCTTCATATTAATATTTTCGAGCTTGACAGGGATGAGTTCTTTGAGCTCATGGAAATTGCGGAAATCGAACATGACCTGAGGAGCTTTATCAAATACCTCAGGCGGCACAAGCTTCCTTTTATTTATAACCATCCATTCTGGTTTGAGTTTCACAGTGTACCGAATCCGTCTTCAGTCCCCAGGCTGGCAAAACTTTTCCCTGTACTGGAGTACAATATGCACGAACTCAAGCAGAAAAACGAACTTACAATTGCTCTTGCAGAGAACCTTGGCAAAGGTATTGCCGCGACAACCGATACTCATACAGGAAGAATCGGTAAAGTATACACTCTTGCAAAAGGAGATAATTTCAATGAATTTTTCAAAAACGTAACGCAGGGAAAAAGTTATATTGTTCCCGAAGACCTTACCAGAGAGCTTTTGATCGACGAAATGAATACCTGGATAGATCTTATTTTTGAAAAAAGCCAGAAAAACAGGGACATAGAAGGCTACCTTACCGGGATAAAATCTCTTGATACAATGGTCAAAATCTCCAGAAGCACCCTATTGAGCAGTTTTCCTGGCCTCAACAGGACAACCATGAACCTGTTTTATATGATCTCAAACACGGGGCTTCCTGCATCAGTCTACATTCATTCGGCAGAAAATCTGGCAAAAGATATTGAAAGGCAGATTGAAATCGAGAAACAAAATTAAAAGTGCGGTTTTTTCAGTTTTTGTAATGACTCGAATCAGCCTGCATAAAAGGGCTTTCCCCAGTCTATTTTTTGGATAGTAAAATATCAAAAAGTTTATATTATGAAATTGTTTAGAGTATTTAGCATAAAAAATGAATAGTTTGTATTATTTTTAACTACGATATGTGATATTATTGTTAATTATTACTATGATGGAAAAAGTTCCCGATTCGAAGATTAAAAATGTTACTCAAGAAGTAATTGGGATCTGTAGGACTATTTGCAGTCTGTAGGACTATTTGCAGTCTGTAGGACTATTTGCAGTCTGTAGGACTATTTGCAGTCTGTAAAAATGTTTTTGAAATCTGGATGATAAGAGCTCAAAAAGGGGAAATCAGTAGATGAAACAAATAAGACACTTAATGGGATTGGACTTAAAAGTAAAATTAAAGCGAACGATTATCCTTACAATACTTGTTCTTACCTTTTGCTCAACTATATTTTCTTCAGGAGCGGCAGGGCAGGAAGATTCTGAAAACAATCAACCAGTCTCAGAAGAAGGATTTTTTGACCGGTTTATCACATATGTAAAAAGCCTGTTCTCAGGAGAAGAAGAACTGCAGAGCGCAGGAGAAATTTCCAAAACCGGCTCTGCAGACATTCAACAGTCAGCAGATTCTGAAGAAGCAGTCCTGAGAATTGCAACTCCAGACGTAATAGACTCTGCGTCTCTGGTTGGAGATACAGGTCTGGGGGTTTTTGCCCATCTTTCAAACCCGCCACTCATGAAAATGGATTCGGAAGGACATATTGTAGGGCAGCTTGCAGAGAATTACAGTGTATCGGAAAATAACACGCTCTGGACCTTCTACCTCAGAGACGACCTCTACTGGAGTGACGGAGAAAAAGTAACACCAGAAGATGTTGAGTTCTCAATCCGCTACTACGGTGAAAAAACCCCCTGGGCAAGCTGGATTAATGATACCCTGGAAAACTCAACAGTTTCGGATGCCAACAATTCAGTGACCTTCAAATTTAACAAGCCTTACACCCGGGTCAGTATGGAGTTTGCAACCTATGATATCCTCCCTGCTCATGTGTGGAAAAATATCGAGGACCCGGTAGAATACACAAACAACGGTCCTTATGTCGGCTGCGGCCCCTACTACCTAAAACTGATAGACCTCAATGCCGGAAAACTGGTTTTTGAGAAAAACCCTTACTGGAAAGGAAAGGCTCCTGAATTCAAAACTGTCGAGATCCATTTTTACTCAAATGTGGATGTTGCCACTCTAGCTCTTAAAAATGGAGAAGCTGACACTTACTATAAATATGCGGGATCATACCCTTACTCAAGTATAGAAGAACTTAATAAAACTGGAAATTTTGACTTCATGGAAAAGACCAGTATCGGGCTTGTTTTCCTTGCTCCCAATTTGAAAAAAGCACCGTTTTCAGATGAGGAATTCCGGGAGGCTCTGGCCTATGCCATAAATTATGAAGAGCTCGCAAGTCTTGAAACCCTGGGGTATGGAGAAGTTCCGAATCGTGGTTTTGTGCCATCATCCATGGAAAATTATAAGGAAACCGAAAAACTGGAGTACAGCCCCGAAAAAGCCAGAGAAATCCTGGAAAAAGCCGGATATTCGGACAGCAACGGGAATGGAATACTTGAAGGAAAAGATGGAAAAGACATAAAACTTGAAATCCTCATCCGACCTGATTACGCCAGAACAGGCGAACTTCTCGATGAATATTTTGAAAATATTGGGCTTTCTGCAGACCTCAAAACTGTGGATTCAGATACCTGGATTACTCTTAAAGACAGTTACAATTATGACCTGACAGTAACGCGTTCCACTCCCTGGGGTATGCTTATGCACTCAAGTTGGGGAAGCGGCTATTTTGATTCCAGGCGGACAGGCCAGGGAGTTATGCATAATGTAGAAGACCCTGTGTTCCTGCAACTCTGCGATAACATACTTGCAACCACGGACTCTGCAGAACTTCAGAAGTATGCATACGAGCTTCAGGACTACTATGCAGAAAATCTGCCTGCAATTCCCCTCTACTGGAGCAAGACGGTTACTCCATTTAACAGGCACTTCGAAGGCTGGTACGCGGATCCACTTTACGGGATATATAACTTGGATACTTTTACAAATGTAACGAAAGTGGAGGCGTAAAACTTAGTCTCGGAAGAAGAAATCCGATTGAAGAAAACGGGTAATCAGAGCGATATCAGAGATAGCAAGAACAGACTAAAAAGAGCGATATCAAAGACGGCGAGAACAGACTAAAAAGAGCGATATCAGAGATAGCAAGAACAGAGTAAAAAGAGCGACGTCAGAAATAGAGCAATGTCAGAAATAGCAAGAAAAATAACCAGGTATTTTGCCTCGTTGATGCTGATAATCGTCATCAACTTTACCCTCCCGAGGTTCATGCCTGGAGACCCGGTAAAAAACCTGATTGGTGAAGACGCTTATGTTTCAGAAGAAGTGATGGAAGAACTGAGGGCAGGACTGGGGCTTAATCTGCCCCTTTCCGAGCAGTTCACTTCCTATCTTTCCAATCTCCTGCGCCTTGACCTGGGGTATTCCTATCACCTCCATGCCCCCGTAGCAGAAATTCTTCTTAATAAGATGAGCTGGACACTGATTTTTGTGGGGGTATCAGTGGTTATCGGGGCCTTGCTTGGATGTTTTCTCGGTGCCCTTGCAGGCTGGAAACCGGAAAGAAAAATGAGCCATTTTACAGGTTTCATTTTTGTGGTGCTATCCTGTATCCCACCTTACTTTCTTGCCCTCCTGACCCTCTATATCTTTTCTTTTAAACTGGGATTCTTTCCCTCCAAAGGCTTTTATGATACTCCTGAAATCGGAAGTGTGCTGCATCACCTTTTCTTACCTATCTGCGTAATGTCTGTCTTTTCAGCGTCCAGAAACTTTCTGGTCATGCGAGGAAGCGTAATTCAGGAAAAAGAGCAGCTTTATGCACTGTATGCCAGAGCAAAAGGCCTGTACAATACCGATATACTTTTCAGGCATATCATAAAAAACGCCTCCCTCCCGATAATTACCCTGCTTGCCCTGGATTTCGGTTTTCTCTTCAGCGGAGCGCTGTTTATAGAAATCATCTTTTCCTTAAACGGGATGGGGGTCATGATATACAATGCAATAATGGGAAAAGACTACCCTCTGCTTCAAGGGGCATTTCTGGTAATCGCTCTTACCGTTCTGCTAGCAAATATGTTTGCTGACCTGCTCTATGCCTTAATTGACCCCAGAGTAAGAGGAGGCCTGGATGAATCAATCTGACTGTACTGATATTCCCTGTATGAAAGAAGCAGGCATTGAAGGTTTTTCTGAGAAAAAATCCGAAGCTTCCAGCTTCGAATTTCCTGGAGAACCTTCTTCCTGGATTTTTCAGAAACAGAAAGATTTCCAGGGAGTATCCAACTGGATAGGCGTTCTCCTTTTTGTACTTTTCATTTTTATGGCGCTTTTTCCTTCAATTTTTGCCCCTTATGCCCCAGAAGAGCGTTTCATACCCTACGAAGCCCCGTCTGAAGAACACTTGCTTGGGACAAATGACATAGGAAATGATGTCCTTTCAGAACTGGTGTTTGGGGCAAGGATCTCAATGACAGTAGGTTTTATGGCAGCTCTGATCTCAACTCTCATCGGGACTACGTTAGGTATCTGTGCAGGCTATTTCAGAGGAATCATTGATGAGCTGTTAATGGGTTTTACTGATGTTGTCCTTGTTATCCCCAAAATTCCCCTTATTATAGTCCTTGGAGCATTTCTGAAGCCGAGCATCTGGATCCTGATAGCTATACTGGGGCTTCTTTCCTGGGAATCCACTGCCAGAGTCACCCGTTCAAAGACTTTACAGCTCAGGGAAGCAGGTTACGTAAAAAGTGCTCAGTGTATGGGTTTTTCCTCTTACCACATCATGAAATCAGATATATTCCCAAACATTATCCACGTCCTGTTTCCCAAATTCATGCTGGCAACTGCTTCGGCAATGATTTCTGAGGCATCCCTTTCTTTCCTGGGACTTGGCGACGTAAGCATGAAAAGCTGGGGAATGATGCTTTCTTTTGCTTTTTCTCAAGGTGGTTTTATTCGGGACATGTGGTGGTGGTATATGCCTCCAGGGATCTGTATCACCCTCTGTGTACTGTCTATCGCACTGATAGGTTTCGGGCTTGAAGCAAAGGAAGAACACTCCAGAGAAGGTGTAGACACGCTATGAAAGCCCATTCCAGGAGCATATTGCTTGAAAGGAACACATTGCTTGAAAGGGACGTATTGCTTAAAGTAAGGGACCTTGATGTCTCATTTCAGGGAATAGAAACCGTAAACGTACTTTCGGGAATTTCTTTTTCGATTAAAGAAAATGAAACTCTGGCTCTTGTAGGAGAGACCGGATGTGGGAAATCTGTCGTCGCACATGCAGTTATGAACCTCCTGCCCCCTGAGTCAAGGGTGGAAGGAAGTATCGAATTAAGGGGAAAAAGCCTGCTCGGAATGAACGAAAAAGAAATGGCAAAGATAAGAGGAAAAGAAATTGCTATTATTTTTCAGAACCCTTCCCTTGCCCTCAACCCTGTGTATTCCATAGGTCACCAGCTTGCAGAACCCCTGTGTGTACACCAGAAGGAAAAGAAAAAGATGGCACTTTCCAGAGCTGCATTAGCCCTGAAACGTATGGGTTTTGCGAACTTTTCTGAATGCATGAACTACTATCCCTCATGGTGTTCAGGTGGGATGAACCAGCGCTTTTTGATTACTGCGTCAACTATACTTAATCCTGCACTCCTTATAGCAGACGAACCCAGCAAAGGACTTGACAAAAAATGCATAGCTGAACTGGAAGCTGAACTCAGAAATCTGAAAATTGAAAGGAAGAGTGCCCTGCTTCTAATAAGCCATGACCTTGGATTTGTGCAAAGGCTTGCAGACAGAATTGCCGTGATGTATGCAGGAGAGATTGTTGAACTCGCCGACCCATCAAGCCTTTTTGAGAACCCTTTACACCCTTACACCAGAGGTCTACTGTACAGTCTGCCTGAGAAAGGCTTTATTCCCATACCCGGTTTTTCTCCGCCTCTTAATAGCCTTCCTTCAGGATGCAGGTTCCATCCGAGATGCCCTTTGAGGGAAAAGCGCTGCATTCAAATCCATCCCGAAATCAAAGAAATTGGTCAAAGGGCTGTGAGGTGTTTTCTATATCCCTGAGAGCAGACAGCATATCAAAGAAATACGGAAAAGGCCTGTTAAGCCAGGGAAGATGTATTTTCCGAGAAGTTTCTTTTGAAATCAGGTCAGGAGAGACCTTTGGATTGATGGGACCTTCCGGGGAAGGAAAAAGCACGCTGGGGAGAGTTATTGCCGGGATTGAGAAGCCCACATACGGTACTGTGTACTATGAGAGTTCTCCACTTCCCAATATGAAAAAAACCGAACATATGGCTTTTCGCCGCAAGGTCCAGATAATGTTTCAAGACCCTACGGGCGCTTTTAACCCGAGGAAAAAAATAGGAAACTCAGTTTTCGATGTCCTGAAACTCCTCAAAATTCCCCTTATAGAACATGCCTCAAAAACAAAAGAGATGCTTATGACGATTGGCCTTCCAGAAGAAGTTCTTTCTCGCTATCCTTCACAGCTCTCAGGAGGACAGCTACAGCGCCTTGCCCTCGGACGAATCCTTCTTTTAGAACCCGAATATATCGTACTTGACGAGCCAACTTCAGCCCTGGATGTCTCGGTCCAGGCCCAGGTCCTGCACATGCTTAAAAAAGTTCAGGCCGAGAAGAGTATAGGATATCTCCTGATCTCCCATGATGAAGCTGTTATCCGTTTCATGTCAGACCGATGCGGATTGCTTGAGAATGGGCAGTTGAGAGTAATTGATTGAACTCTCTCAAAAAAACCGTTGCACCGGTTTATCATACCGATAAGTCCATTTCAGATAACTTGCTAGGGTAAGGTCTGCATGGGGAACGTAAATTGAACCATTATAAATTAAACCATCGTAAATTGAACCATCATAAATTGAACCATCGTAAATTAAACCATTGTAAGAGTCGTGAAGGCCGATTATTTTATCCTCACCAAGGAGCTTTCTTGCCGTTTCAACAGGCATATCTTCCTGGCCAATAATTTATTTCGTACTTTTATTCTTTTCCCGGTACTGAACAATCCTGCAGCCTGACTCGACTGCTTCTCTGACATTGGATAAAGTCCCTTTCTTTGAAAGTCCGGAATCCGTTACAAGATAGAAGTCAATTTCCTTTAAAAGGGAACTTTTCCGGCTGAAGCCTTTCTGGTTCATAATGATTAATCCATCCGATACGCACGTTTTTTAAAAACGTTTCTTTATAGTCTCATTTTTCTGAACTTATCTTACTTTCCGCAGATGCCCGTTCAATTTTCACAATTTTTCCTGTTATCGTTTTTTCTGAAAACCGTCCTGTCTACTCAACCATATGTTTTTGAAACATCCCACAATTTTCTGCCTTTTGCCTTCATTGAAAACTTCCAGCACCTATTTCCCGAAGCTTCAGTTGAGACAATAACTGCAGATTTCCAAATAATTTTCCAAAAACGATAGCAGAAAAAAATGTTATCATTTTGAAGACATCTGCGAAAGGTCAGGTGCAACACAAAATGATAGAACAAGTTTACATTATTTTCCGCTACCTGAAGAGCTCATCTAAAAACTTGATTTAATTCCGATTGCTGCTGACATTACAACTTCAAAGTCTGATTTTTCCAGTACGCTGCTTACCCTCAATAATCAATTTTCAATTAAGTCAACTAAAGTGTTAATTGTTAGAGACTTTGGTAATACAACTTATATTGGTGTTTAGAAATTGTAACGTTTGGAATTTGTTGTGTGTAAAATTAACAACTGGAACCCAATATCCAAAAGCTCGATTAGTTACTTACAAGAGATCTAAAAAAGTAATTAGAGTTTTGGGATCAACTCAAATAATCATTCTTCGCCGGACAAAGGTTGCTTTCCCTGAATTTATATCCGCCTTGATTCTATGCCGATCACTGGTTCCGATAGCTTTCTTTTGCCAAGCGTTGTTAATGTTGAATTTTTG
This sequence comes from Methanosarcina sp. Kolksee, assembly GCF_000969945.1. Classification (NCBI taxonomy): domain Archaea; kingdom Methanobacteriati; phylum Methanobacteriota; class Methanomicrobia; order Methanosarcinales; family Methanosarcinaceae; genus Methanosarcina; species Methanosarcina sp. Kolksee. The sequence continues at coordinate 2,847,980 of NZ_CP009524.1, read as the reverse complement.
ATTGGGATTCACAGATGTGAATGTGTGGAATCGGATTGTGTTTATAAAAATACTTTTTCCAGAAACCAGTAGTTCAAAATAGTGACACAGTTACGGGAAGATCGGACGTACTCTTTAGCAAAGCTGAATGAAAAAATTAATAAAGTTAAACATCATTTAGTTCTTAATATTTTCGAGTAAGTTTTCATTTACAGGTAAGCTGAGGAGTACTCGACTAAAAAATGTATGACTGATAAACATGGAATAACATAGTTATCTTAATAAAAATAAAAAGAAGGAATAGTAAATGGCACGAGTTATGATCGTAGAAGATGCCGAGTTTATGCGAATGGCAATCCGGGATACACTTTTTAAACATGGGCATGAAGTAGTTGCTGAAGTGGCTGACGACGATGAAGCCCTTGAAAAATATCTGGAGGTAAAACCAGACCTCGTGTTAATGGATATAACGATGCCGGATAGCGTGCCAGATAATGTGAATTGGAAAAATTTGCTGAACAAGTTTCTTATTATAGACCAGGAAGCAAAAATGGCAATGTTTTCCTCTCTTGGCCAGCAGATCCTCATAACTGAATCCCCAAAAATAGGTGCCATGGGCTTTATGGTAAACCCTTTTGATCCAGGGATGTTAAGTATAATTAGAATAATTGCCGAGCCAAACTAACTTGAATGTGAAATTATAATTGGTTTCTAGACTTTTGCAAGTCATTAACCATTTATATAGATTTAAAATCCAGGTAAATACCTAAATGGCTCAATTCAAGTTTCCCGATTACTTATGTGAATTTTTCTTTACTTTTTTAACATGTTTGTTAAATATTTTGATAGACAATTAAATATTTTGGTAGATAATTAAATACTTTGATAAATAATTATATATTATAACGGATAATTATATATTTTAACAGATAATTGGATATTTTAACAGACAATCTAATATTTTGATAAATTTTTATATATTTTAACAGAAAATTATATATTTTGACAGATAATTGGATACTTTGTTAGTAGATAATCAGGAATTCTGCAAAAATGTGGTCTTGCTTTTTTCATTCCCCAAATTTCTGCGGCAAAAACCATATAGAAAGAAATCAAGGAAATTCATTAAAATTCACTAATCCTAGAAGAAAGAAATTAGCAGGAAAATAAAATGACTGAGATAACAGACGAATTAGTAATTCGTGGCAATCACATTAAAAATCGAATTGTGATGCCTCCTATGGTTACTTTTTCTTTTCACGGAGATAATGGATCTTATTATGGCAAGCAGCACATTGAACATTATACGAAACGTGCAAAAGGCGGTGCCGGCCTTATCATCGTGCAGGCGACCAGCGTTTTTGGGGCTATAGATTCAACAGGCATGTGGTCGCCAGGTGATATCTCAGCTTTAAAGCAAATTGCGAGCAACTGCCATGAATATGGTGCAACAGTAATGATGCAGCTTCATTGCGGCAATATGGATATTAATGAGTTGTCAACCGAAGAGATTCATTCAATGCAAAAAAATATGAAGCGTGCAGCTATTCGTGCCTGTGAAATGGGGTTTGACGGCGTTGAATTTCATTTTGCCCACGGATTTACCTTATGTAAGTTTCTTGATGCTTCTTACAATCGCCGAACCGATAAGTACGGTGGCGACGCTCTATACAGGGCAAGAGTTTTAACACAAATTCTGCCGGAGATTCGAAACAACACTCATTATAATTTTATCATCAGTGTGCGCATGGGTGAGTATCTGCCGGAAAGCAAGGACGGCATTGAAGCAGCCAAAGCCTTTGAGAAAGCTGGTATTGATTTACTGCACATTTCATTTGGCATGCAGCCCCCAGCAAATCCGGTTCCCGACGGTTTTATATGCAGTCCCATAACCTATAGCGGCTGTAAGATCAAAAAAGAAGTAAAGATTCCAGTTATCGCAGTCAATGAGGTCCGCACTGAAGAACAGGTACGGTTCTTAATTGAAAATAATTATGTGGACTTTGCTGCTGTTGGCAGGGGCATGTTGGCTGACCCTAATTTTGCCAATCATGTGATAAATGGAGAGCCTGTAAATACTTGCCTGGGATGTGAGAGGTGTTTCTGGTTTACTGACGATACCTTATGCCCGGCAAGAGAAAAGGAATAAAATTTAGAGTTTATGTACTTGAGGAACAAAATCAATTATAACAAAGACTGTGAATTAAAGTCACGTTTTAGAGAATTAACGGTCCGATACTATTTATTCTTCAGTTCAACTGCGTAAGTCATAAAATTATAGAGATCCAAAGGAGAACACGTTTTAAGTTTTTTCATACAATATCCATACCTTCAATACTTTTTCGAGAATCTTCTTCCCTGCCTTCATTTTTAAAGCAGTTTTCATGACAAGATCCACTTCTACGTTTAAGATTTCTGAAAGCTCCTTTTTTAGCCAATGAATTCGAGGAGGTCAGGCTCTATAGAAAATTCTGTAAGAATATCAAAGTCGACATCCTCTTTTTATTCTCCCCAAATGTAAGAACCAAAAATCCCCCGATAGCTGATTATACTCTTGTGTAAGTTTTGGAAACAATATCAACCAAATAATAAAGGATGACCAAATTCTTAAATTTTCAGCAAATACATGAAATTTACTTTTACCATACAATTTGAAGAGGACACATTATTTTTATTTAACTATCAAAGTCAGGTTCTACTGCTGAAACCACTTTCAAAATTTATTGTGGTAGCAAAATTATTTCTTATCTTGAATTAAATTATACTGTGAAGGCATCTATAGTCACGAAGCTAAATAATGCAACTGCCCATTGGTACAATGAAGTTTTTTGTTGCAACAATTACATGGGTGACTATATTTACATATGGACTCAAAAACCATTTGAAGGTGAATAAATGGGAAAATGTGAAAGTTGCGGAAAAGAAGTTGAGAACTTAACAAAGATCAAAGGGCAAAAACTTTGCATTGAATGTGCCGTTAAAACCCAAAAAGATATTGACTCCGATAGCCTTTCAGTGCATGCATATAATTCTTGCCAGAAAGAGATTTGAGGCTCTCGTCTTTCCTTTTAAATACTATCCTGTCTTTTCGGTAAAATCTGGCTTTTCTGGCTTTTTTGGCTTTTCTGGCTTTTCTGGCTTTTCTGGCTTTTCTGGCTTTTCTGGCTTTTCTGGCTTTTTTGGATTTTTTGGCTTTTTTGTCCAGCAATTTGAACATTAATAGCTTTGAACCTGCCAAAAATAATCCTTTTCGCAACACTTTCTTTCCCTTCTGTATTGATTTTCCCAGTAACTACCCATAAAGGTTTCACAGGCATCAGATTGCTCGGTCACTATTTTTAGATAAAAGCAGTATAGGAGCCAGACAAAACTAGATATCTGTTGATGGCTTAGTTTACTGAGAAAAGTAATATCTTAGGTTACAATTATTCTTCACTTTGATTCTTTGGTATCACGGCAGAGAATAATTAATTATAAGGTAAGTATAATTTAACAAGATTTAATTTAAAATTTTGTATTCTTACTTCAAACTCTTTTTGGAGTGTCCTTCTTGACTGTCAAAAAAGCACTTATCCCTGCAGCAGGCCTTGGGACCCGTTTCCTGCCTGCCACCAAGTCCATGCCTAAAGAAATGCTCCCTATAATTGACACGCCCGTAATCCACTACGTTGTAGAGGAAGCCATTGCATCGGGAATTGAGGATATAATCATTATCACGGGGAGGGGTAAACGGGCAATTGAAGACTATTTCGATGATTCTCCCGAACTCGAAATGCATCTTGCGAAAAAGCACAATACCGAACTTCTTAAACTTGTTAGGGATGTCTCTTCCCTTGTGGATATTCACTATATCCGTCAGAAAGAACCTAACGGACTAGGGGATGCGGTCCTCAGGGCAGAAAACCATATTGGAGACGAACCTTTCGCCGTGCTTCTTGGAGACGATATTATTGTGAATGACAAACCCTGCACGGCTCAACTCATTGAAAATTTTGAAAAGTATGGGAGATCCACGCTCGCAGTGGAAGAAGTTCCTTATGAAAAACTGAGCAGCTATGGAATTATAAAAGGAAAGCCACTCTGCGACTCCCTCTATATGCTTGAGGATATCGTCGAAAAGCCGTCACCTGAAAATGCTCCTTCCAATCTGGGAGCAATAGGACGCTATGTTTTCACCCCTGAAATCTTTGACTGCATAAAAGAAGCCGGTACCGGGGTGGGAAATGAAATCCAGCTGACTGACGGGATTCGTGTTCTTAACAGGTCTCAGATTATCTATGCCTGCAGGTTCAAAGGAAAAAGGTTCGATACAGGCGACAGGTTAGGGTACGTAAAATCAATAGTGGACTTTGCTCTTCAAAACGAAAACCTCCGAGAAGACATACTCGAATACCTGAGGGAGATCCTTGAGGCTGAAAAGATCCCGGAACAGGGGAAAGCTGATATTATGGAAGAGCCGTCGGTTGACAAGATCACAACTTGAGAGTATGGAAAATTTGGCGAAGGATGAGAAATTGAGTGAAGAATAGTAAATTAAAATATGAGATAGAGCTATCCAGGCATTACCTTGAAGTCTCTTCTATTGAGGAAAATTTCTGAAACTGAAACATTTTCAGTTGATGAACAAATAACAATATTAGTGGAATAATTGAAATTATGGGAAAAAAGATGGAGAGAGTATGCGAAAAGCATTATTCTCGCGTAATTTCATGCCGGGGTATTAGAAAAAATGGTATTGGGGAGAGGGCATCTGAGTATTGGGAGTGGGGTTTGGGGGGAAAAATATTGGTTGAGGTTTACAATAAAAATCGGTTTTTCTCAGATGCCTCACTTATAAATATGCAAGAATATATATAAAAACATGGTTATACTGTTAATAGTTATACGTTTTTTCACAGTACTTATCTTTTTTGAAAAAGATCTTTTTAATCAGACCTGCATTGTAAATCCGAATTCAGTTTGAAAACTACGCAAATATCCATTTGGATTCGGTTAAGATACGATCCATCAAAAATGCATTATTTTGCTATTTCTGTAAACCTCAAAATGTGAATCTCGATGAGTAGATCCTAGATTCGGCAGGTTAACGCAACTAGAGATATTTATTTTCATATTTATCTCCCATGAGACTCGATAATCATTTGTCCATTTGCAATAATGTCCGCAGACCCACTATAGCCTGATTCATAAAAAGATATCTATTTTTGTAACTACTCAGCCTATATAATACAGAATCAATAGCCATCTTTGCAAAAATTCAATAGACAAATTTCTGCAAATTGATTTTATGGAACTGTTGGCAAATGACTGCATTTCGTCTTCTTCTATAGGTTATTTCTTTGATTTCTTGCTTTCACTAAAATCAATATCAATAGACATATTTTGATAGGCTGAATAGTTACCTATTTTTTAAAGTTTTTAATAATAAGGATAAATTGTTCGGCTGTTTTTATTTATTATCTAGTTATATACATTTATGCTCTTAAGTGGAGTAAATTTTGGCTCATTATTTCAATAATATGAATGTGTAGTCCAGATGACTTTATAAATTAATTATTGAAACTGTTACGAGATGTTTAACACTTACAGATTTTAAAAAATCAATCATCTAATATTGAAAATAATGGAAGACCAAACATGAAGAAATCAGTTATATTACTGATCTTGCTTGTATTAGTACTCTTTACGGCTGGATGTGATGAAAAAAATCCAAAAAACTCAACAAGCTCAGAAGCAAACACGGAGAAAAGTGTTGTGGCTATAACCCAACTGGAGCAAGTAAACACATCCCTTCAAAAAACTCCCGTCTTTGTGAAGATAGGATCTAGATGGTGTCCAGAGTGTCGGTCTTTAAAACCTGTTCTTGATAACTTAGCAGTAGAATACCAGGGAAAAGCGACTATTGCTGCCATAGATGCAGACAAAAACCCCGAACTTGCAGAATATTTTGAAGTAGAGTTTATTCCTGACTCTTTTGTGATTGTGGGCATTGAAAATGGAACATATGTCTATATGCAGGAGAATGGAAATCTCAGCGCAGACAGATATAAGGCCAGGTTTGTTGGACGAAATGATACTGACGAAGAAATGTTTAAAAAAGTTCTGGATCTTGCCCTTGTTCAACAAGAAAAAACAGATGCAAATGAAACGAAACGTTGACTTATAAATTTAATCACAATGTCCATATCTAAATCGAAAACTAAAGCCTAAAGACTAGAGCTTAAAAACTAAAGCTTAAGGTAAAATTAAGGTTTCGAATAGAATCGAAGAGCAAGAGGATAGCTATGGTTTGCCCAGTATGTGTAGTTGGAGGAATCGGATTTATTCTCAGTCGAATTTTTGGGTTCCCTGATGTTTGTGTTGCTTTCGTGGTCGGGATGCTGGCGACTTCGATGGCCTACTGGATGAATCATGTCATGGCAAAAAGATGGAGGAAAAGGAAAGGTCAACTTGTAGCACTCAATATCCTGTCAGGGATTATGTTTTTGTATTCTCTAAAATTGATAGGACTGTGGTAAGGTAGAAGTACGCTTTCAATCTCTTACACTTATTTCATTCTTAAACCAATTTTCCTCAGTAAAACTTCACTCTGCCATAATTTTTATGTAATCGGTTTTCTGTTGGGCTGCAACCGTTGCGCCGTTTGATCACAAACCGTTGCGCCGGTTTATCACGCCGATAGGGTTTGGGGCAAGTTCATCAAATTCAAATGGTGCTGAGGTTTTCGGTCAAGCCTTTTTTGAAAAGGGTTGCAGTAAATCCTTTATTAAAAAGGGTTGTAATCACTCCCTCCACAGGCCCAACAAGAAATTAGGTAAATCAACCTGAATTCTTTGAAAATGTGGATTTTTTACCCCCCCGAATTCAGCCCTCTTGAGCGAACGAAGTGAGCGAAAAGGGCCCCGTCCTCCCGAGACGGGACTCGGGCAGCGAAGCATTTACATGTAAGGTGAACATAAAGTGCACGAAAAGCCGACAAAAAGACAGGCGAAAATAAAAATAAAAATAAAACTGGATGACTAGCTGAGGAAAAGCAATGGCTGTATGGAAAGGAAAGAAAGTGGTTCTACATACCACTATGGGTGATTTAACAATCGAGCTCTTTGAAGACATGCCGATTACGGTAGGAAATTTCGCAAAACTGGTGGAAAAAGGTTTCTATGACGGAGTTATTTTCCACAGGGTAATCGACAAATTCATGATCCAGGGCGGAGACCCAACAGGTACGGGCATGGGAGGTCCAGGTTATGAGATCCCGGATGAATTCACAAGCCATAACCGCAATGATAGGGGCACTCTATCCATGGCAAATGCAGGCCCGAACACCGGCGGCAGCCAGTTCTTTATCAACCTTGTGAACAATAATTATCTCGACAAGATGCACCCTGTCTTCGGAAAGGTAGTGGGGGGCATGGATGTTGTGGATTCTATAGGAAAAGTGAAAACTGACCGTCAGGACCGCCCGAAAACCGAAGTAAAAATTATAAAAGCTGAGCTGGTCTAAAACTTCTTATACTTAGGGGCAACCCCCGCTTTTTATATTTCCTATCTTTCCAGCTTTCTATTTTTATACATTCTGCTTTTTATTTCTATTTTTTACCATCATTTTGGCTATTCGTCATTCTCTATGGATAAAATGATTTTTAATCCAAGGACCGCATTGGTTTTTATGAGAAAGTTAGTTTTTGGCCATTATTTCTGATCACAATTTTTGACCATTATTTCTGATCACAATTTATGATCATATTTTCGGATACAATGATAAAAAAGCCCGCCTAATAAGAGTAACTTCTTTTATCGGAGACTAAGCCTGTTGAATGCTCACAGGAGAGGAGATTTTTGTGTGGGAAACAGAAAAGGGACTGGATTTTCTGGCAAGTGAAACACTTAAAGCCAGGTATCTGCGTGAGGGAGAAAAGGATTGGGAGGAGGTATGTGAGAGAGTTGCAAAGGCAGTAGCAGCAACTGAGGAAGAGTATCTTGATTTTAAAGATCTCATGGTCAGAAAGATTTTTCTTCCGAGCTCACCCACGCTCATGAACGCGGGCACTGAACTCGGACAGCTTGCAGCTTGTTTTGTAATTCCTGTGGAGGACAGGGTTGAGGAAATCTTCGATTCGATAAAAACTGCAGCCCTGATCCAGAAAACCGGAGGAGGCACAGGTTTTGATTTCTCAAAAATACGCCCTGAAGGGTCTTCCAGCACATATGACAATGACACGACGAGCAGTCCTGTAGCTGTCATGAAACTTTTTAATGAAGCAACTGAGATCGTAAAACAATTTGGAAGGCGACGGGGTGCCAACATGGGCATCCTTGATATTTCCCACAACGATATTCTTTCTTTCATCAGGGCAAAGCATGTCGAAGGCGAGTTGAGCAACTTCAATATCTCGGTTATGGTACCTGATGTTTTCATGGAACTTGTTGAAGCAGATAAGGCTGACGAAGTTTGGAACGGGCAAACCGGTGTAACAGTTGGGCGCATATTTTCCGAGATTGTAGAAGGGATCTGGAGAAACGGCGAACCGGGTATTCTTTTTTATGACCGAATAAATAGGGATAACTTCACGCCTGCACTTGGTGATATCTCGGCCACAAACCCCTGCGGGGAAGAACCACTTCTGCCTTTTGAGGCCTGCAACCTGGGCAGCATAAACCTTTCCCTTTTCGTTATGGACGAGAAAGTAAACTGGGACTTTCTCAGAGAAGTAGCTGGAAAAGCTATCCGTTTCCTGGATAACGAAATTGATAGGAACGCATATTCTGCTCTGGAGATCGAGGCTGCAACGAAAAGGACCAGGAAAATAGGGCTTGGAGTAATGGGGCTTCACGACATGCTTTTAAAGCTCGGGCTGCCCTACGATTCACAGGAGGCTCTCAAGCTTGCGGAAAAGCTTATGGGACAGATTACCTGGGCTTCTATCAGGGAATCAAGGAAGCTTGCTATGGAAAAAGGAAGTTTTCCGGAATATGAGAATTCCACATGGGAACTTCCTATGAGGAATGCTGCATTAACCGCAGTCGCTCCGACAGGCACGATCAGCATTCTTGCCGGTTGTTCGGCAGGAATTGAACCTGTTTTCAGCTGGGTCTACAGGCGAACTCAAACCGTAGGCAGAGAATTTATGCTTGTGCATCCGTTTTTCAAGGCTCATTTCAAATCAAAACTTTCGGAAGCTGACTATAACTGGCTTCTGGATCATGTCTATAAATACGGTACGTTGCAGGATGTGGAAAGTCCAGAACTTGTAAGTAAAGAGGAAAAGCAGCTTTTCAGGTCAGCTCTTGACATTGACTGGAAGGCCCATATTGATATGCAGGCTGCGTTTCAACGACACTGCCATGCCGGTATTTCGAAAACTATAAACATGCCTGGTTCTGCAGGAAAAGAGGATATCAAACAGGCTTTGGTTTATGCCTGGAAACAGGGTTTGAAGGGGCTTACTATCTATAGAACTGGAAGCAGACAGCATGTGGTGCTCAGCCTCCAAAAATTTAAAAATTAAAGCCGTCCTGCCTGTAAAAAATACAAAGGTTGTAGCCTGTAAAAAACGTTTGTGATCTCAAAACTGAGTTTGGGACCTGCAAAGAATTATAATTTTAAACAGTGTAATAAATATTAAAAAGTGATATCTTACTAAAAATATATATACATTTGATCACTCTAAATAATCTATGACTGATACTTCTAAACATCACCTTGAATTGCTAGTCGCATGCGTCATTTACGGCACCGTTGGGATCTACATGCAACAGCTTGAGGATATGTCCATAGGCTCAATTATTTTCTACAGAATACTCTTTGGACTAACAGCTCTTTTATTCTATCTTGCAATTACCGGTAATTTAGGCCAGCTCGCTCTAAAAAGAAAGAAGAAGTACCTGCTTCTCCTGGGAGTTTTCTATGTTTCGCAAATGTTTTCCTATTATTCGGCAATTCGGTATCTAGGGGCTTCTTCAGCCGTTCTTCTTCTCTATACGGACCCGATTTATCTGACTATTCTTTCCCCTCTGCTTCTGGGAGAAAAGAACACGGGAAAAACTATTCTTGCCCTCTTCCTTGGTTTGATAGGGATCTTTTATATAACAAGGCCTGAAGGAGGTTTTGAACAGCTTGAGTTTGGCAGTAGTTATCTTAAGGGAGTGCTTTTCGGGCTTATTGGAGGTCTTTTCAGCAGTGGCGTAATAATCTCGGTTCGTTATCTCAGAGATGAATATAACGGGCTTACTCAGCTCTTCTGGCAGAGTGCAATTAGCCTTTTCTTTCTTTCACCGTTTGCAGTTTCCGTTCCACGGGATACACTTACCACAAACCTTCCAGTCCTGGTGCTCTTTGGGGTATTAATCACAGGAATCGGTGCAGTATTTTATATAAGGGGTGTAGCAGGCGTGAATGCTATTACAGGCAGTCTCCTTACTCTGCTTGAGCCGGTTTCCTGCATATTCTTCGATTATACGGTACTTGGAAGCCCGATTCACAGTGGGATGCTTATCGGCTGCGTTTTCATCCTTGCTGGAGCAATTGTAATAAGCCTTGATGATTCATTTTCCATGAAAAAACTGCTTTTCCGGGACAGGACAGCCTTTGGTAAAAGGACGTTTGTCAGAAAAAAACCGGTTTTAAGATCTCCAGATAAATAAAATTTATATTAAATATAATTTATATTTAAACTCTATTTTTTCTTTTTCCTTTCCTTTTTCTTTTTCTTAAATTAACCTGCTTCTGCTCCTTTTGATCGCATCGTTGACCCGCAACCATTGTGCGCTGTTTGATCACGCCGACCACGTTGCTGAAGTTTTCGGTCAAGCCTTTTTTGAAAAGGGTTGTCCCACAACCGTTGCGCCGGTTGATCACGCCGATAGGGTTTGGGGATAAGGCTCTCAAACTCAAATGGTCAGGGTTTTCGGTCAAGCCTTTTTTCAAAAGGGTTTTCGGTCAAGCCTTTTTTCAAAAGGGTTGCGGTCAAGCCTTTTTTGAAAAGGGTTGTGATCACGCCGCTCCGAAGGGTTTTTCTCTAAGGCTTTTTTTGAAAAGGCTTATGAGCAAGCAATTTTTTTAAAGGCTTGCAGTATAACAAAGCTTAAATCAAGTACAGTAATTACTGAATAAATTGATTGACGCGTGGAAGGTCCGTTTCCTTCAACAGGTAAAGGCATTCTTTCCCGAATACTGATATTGTGTTCGTTAAATACTTATTTGAAGTTTAATATATAAGCGGCCGGTAGTAAAGTTTTCCAACAGTCCACCGGTTAGAAATTTATTGTCAATACTTATCGGACAGCTGCAGGACATCTTCAGGACGGGACTGCACTGACCGCACTTTCACTTTAGCTAATCTTCTTCAGGGAGACCCTATATGATAGAGGATAGTTGAACCTGAAATCTTTTACTTTTCTTTTGAAGAAGATAATATTACTTTCCTTCGCGAAAATTGAAAAGGAAAATCTTTAAACACCAACGTGATATGATTTTATGGTGTTTGGCAGTTGGTCGACCAGAAGAAAATTCACAATCAGTGTCTAAGCGAAGATTCAAAAGAGCGTATACATGCTTTAGATGAATTAAAGAATTTCTTCTCATCCATACCAGATAAACAACAGGCATGGAGTGACTTAATTAGACTGACCAATGATGAAGACAGTTCTGTGAGGTCTAGTGCTTCCTCATCTCTTGGTCATGCATTTTCCCATGTGCCAGATAAACAACAGGCATGGAACGACTTAATCAGACTGACTAATGATGAAGACAGTTCTGTGAGGTTTCATGCTGCCTATGCTCTTGGTCATGCATTTTCCCATGTGCCAGATAAACAACAGGCATGGAACGACTTAATCAGACTGATCAAAGATGAATACATAAACGTGAGGTATGGTGCTGCCTATGCTCTTGATTCTGCATTTTCCCATGTGCCAGATAAGCAACAGGCATGGAATGATTTACATAGATTGACCAGTGATGAAGACAGTTCTGTGAGATTTAGGGCTGCCTCAGCTCTTGGTTCTTCATTTTCTCAATTGCCAGATAAACAACAGGCATGGGAAGACATACATAGACTGACTAATGATGAAGACAGTGATGTGAGGTTTCATGCTGCCTATGCTCTTGGTCATGCATTTTCCCATGTGCCAGATAAACAACAGGCATGGGAAGACATACATAGACTGACTAATGATGAAGACAGTGATGTGAGGTTTCATGCTGCCTATGCTCTTGGTCATGCATTTTCCCATGTGCCAGATAAACAACAAGCATGGGGAGACATACATAGACTGACCAGTGATGAAGAGAGGATTGTGAGGTCTGTTGCTACCTATGCTCTTGGTTCTTCATTTTCTCAATTGCCAGATAAACAACAGGCATGGGAAGACATACATAGACTGACCAAAGATGAATACATAGCTGTGAGATCTAGGGCTGCCTCAGCTCTTGGTTCTTCATTTTCTCAATTGCCAGATAAACAACAGGCATGGAATGATTTACATCGACTGACCAGTGATGAAGAGTGGATTGTGAGGTCTGTTGCTGCCTATGCTCTTGCTTCTGTATTTTCTCAATTGCCAGATAAACAACAGGCATGGGAAGACATACATAGACTGACCAAAGATGAAAACAGTTATGTGAGATCTAGGGCTGCCTCAGCTCTTGGTTCTTCATTTTCTCAATTGCCAGATAAACAACAGGCATGGGGAGACATACATAGACTGACCAAAGATGAAGACATAAACGTGAGGTCTGGTGCTGCCTCAGCTCTTGGTTCTTCATTTTCTCAATTGCCAGATAAACAACAGGCATGGAATGATTTACATAGACTGACCAAAGATGAAGACAGTGATGTGAGAACCTTCTCACATCACTCCCTTGGAAAAGTTTCCATATTCAAGGCTTCTCAGGCAGGAAAAGAAGAAGACTACAAAAGAGAGCTGGAAGCAGCAATTGAGTTTTTTGAAAAAGCAGCACAGGAATCTGAATGGGATAATCCGTCTCAATTTTGTCTTCCTTTTTATCGCTCATTTCATACAATAATTTTCAAAAAACAAGAAGCTAGAGAAGAAATAGAGAAATATCTGGAAGAAGCTAAAGCTGCAATTGAAAGCTCAGAGAGCAAAGAACTGCTTTTTGAAGCTGTTGAAAATCTTGTAAATGCTCTAAAAGAAGTCCAGAATTTGGAAAATCTAGACTTGTCTGGGATGAAAGATGAGCTTAATTTCTATAGGAAATACTGTGATCATACTGCAGAACTAATGAAACACACTGACGAAAAAGCACCATTTGCTACAGAAGTTTTGAGGAAAGGATTACCCATTTTAGATAGAAATTTAAAAGAGCTTCTTGAAGAAATTCAAAAGAAAGCAAGGATTGCGTGTAAAGAATCGAAAGGTACTGCTACAGAAGAAATTGCATGCACTATTAATAGAGAAATTCAGGAGTGGGAAATAGGTAATCAGGAAGAAATGAGTTGGTATGTCAATCAACTAATTTTTACTTTGGAATCAAATATTCCAAAAGAGCCAGAAAATAAATTTGTTTTTGATAAAATTGAACAAATTAGAAACGAAAAAATTTTGGTAAAGCAGTATGCTATTTTGTGTAGTATAATTCCACTAATTCCTAATCTTCATGTTAAACAGGCAATTTCAGGACTTGCAAAAGAAGTGCATGAAATTAATGAAAAAGTTGAGACTCTGGCGATCTCTTTTAAGCCTAGCATAAAACAAGAAATTGAAATTTCTTCAGGAATTGAGATTTCAGGAACAGGTGCAAAGGTTATAACAACAATTCCTTTGCAGGAAATTTCTTATGCGGAACTTAAAGAAGATTTGCAAATAATAAAAGGGAAACATGTTAACAAATTATGCGAGCTTCCAAATAGATTAGCTAATAAAATTAAAGGTTATTTATCACTAAAAGACAGAGAAGACATTATAAAGCAATTAATTTGAAGTTTGCGATCTATGATCAGTTAACAATATATATGTTAAATTAAAGCAGTTAAACTGATAATATGGAAGTTGCTACTACTTTCCAATTACTCCCGATTACTAAAGTTTCTACAAACTAACTTTGTTGATGTACAAAGAATAGTCAACAGCACTCTTTTTCTCACTAGAAAGATACAAATAAACTAAATTTTGAAAGGAGGGAAGGCAAGCCTTCCCTCCCGCTCCGGCTTAACTTCCTCTTTTACCAATTTAGGCAATCAATCTGTACCAAATCTAGAAAGGATTAAGAAAAATACCTCTTTTTGCTACCCTGCCCGCAGGGAAAGACCGGACAAAGAATCCAGCTTTAGGAAAACCTATAGAGATATACCTAAAGTTTCATCCAGTCTTTACACGCAAAGAACAAGACCAGCCTACCCACATGCACCGCCCAAGCCATGCGGCAGGTCTTAGACCCTTAGCACCCGCACCTAATACCAACTGCCCACTGATACCACCGCGAGCCATACGTAGGTATTAGGAAACCCTTATACCCATCATTGAGACACTACCCGCCAGCCCAAGCCATACGTTCTCAAACTCTAGAACCCCGATTTGTACCTTAGATCATGTATAACAGCCCTATCGTTAACCCGTTATTGAGAACAGGTACATGCCTAAGGCGACAGGGCATAGTGTTTATCTAAGAGGAAATAAAAAGTATCAAGAAATTTATACGGGATTGTTTTATTTCTGAGAATATCTTTTGGCCTAACGATATTAGATCCTTAAATTAACTTATAGAGTTAAGGCTTTTCGATTAAAAATAAATAGGAGTGCTTTGCGGGATATAAAGTTAAGAGGGAGTTAACCTTAAAGGTATGATTTAACCGAGACTGTTTTGGAGTTCAGCTTGCTGAGATTATAAAAAATAAATAACAAGCTTGGTCAAGGTCATTGGCTTTTAAATTTTAAAATTAGAATTGATCCAATTTTTTATTTTCATGTTTAGGTGGATCAGTATTCAAAACCTCTAATATTTCCCAACTTACAGTTAATTTCTCAGCTCGGTGTGTTATTTTCCGGTATCTTGCTTCTATTACTACTGTTCCCTCATTGCTGATGATTATTTCTCTTCGCAAAACCTTATGCAGAAAGTTTTCATCCAATATTTTTACTGGAAAGTCATAGGATTTATTTTTTGATTGTGAAGAATCACCAAAACTTAAACGCCATCCCGTTTGTTTACCCTCAAAATTACATTGTGTTATTAAAAAATAGTCAGTATATTCTTTTTCTTCAATAATATCTGTGTCTGTATGATGGAAATAGCTTCTTTCCTCTCTTAAAATTTGTTCCTGCTCCTTTCCATCCATTAAAAAAGTGATATCTGACATATCCTCATTCTCAAGTGGTGAAACTACATTTTCTAATGCTTGTTGTATTTTTTTGCTTTCATATAATTTAACTATATTAACATTTACTGTTATCGGACCGTCGCCACCTTCCACTGTGATTTCACAATTATCTGCATCCAGTGATTTTTTCGTAAGGATTTTTTTACCTTTTGTTTGTTTATATAGCCGAATAAGTGTTCGATGTGCGACAACACTGGCACCACATGCGAAAGTACCCACAAAACCCAAGATTTGAGTAACATTTGCAGTCGTAGCAATAGTGCCTGAATCAAAAACAGTTTGAATGATATTTGGACTAAGAAAAGATGCGATATCAACAATAAAAGACCCAGGTCTAAAAGAACCATGTACTTTTACGAATATCTTAGAATCAGAGCCATTAATAATCGAATTTGCTTCTTCTATTGTATTAGACAACCCCAACAAAGAGGTTGCAAGTTCATTAGCATTCATTTCGTTTGATTCTACGGCTTCGCCGTTAAATTTAATAGCAAATTCAATTAATTCTGATTTTTTTAATTCATGGTCTTCCATTACTTCTCTAAAATTATCATGACATATATTAAACTTCGGATTTAGTTCCAATTAAATATGATATAGAGAAATAGGTAACGCTGTGTGAGGGAATAATCCTCTAACAGATGCGCCTAGGGATATTATATCGCCGATAGAATTCTTCAGCTACTACTCGCTTGAGACATTCAGAATTTCACTTTCCCACTTCCGCACAAGCCGGATAGGGTGCGGGCAATTTCAAGCTTGCGCCCTTCGGGACGGTTTCACCTCGCAAGCATGAAAAGCCCGCTCCCCATGTTCCGGCTGAATGCGAAAGGGGGAATGAAAGAGGGAAAATGATACGTTCGGTAGAATTAGGGCTTAACTTACTAATTCAACTCTCTCTTAAACATTAATTTCTCAGTACCCCTGAAAATCTCAATGGATTTATGCAGAATTCAACAAACGTGATAATTTCTGGCGATTCTCCTCAATAGTCACTCTTCTGTGACGCTTCCAGAAAGGAACGTATATTCCTAACAATTCGGCTCTTTCTTGTTTAAATATCTCGTTTAATAACCAATTATCATATTCTTTCATAGAAACACATCTAGGCTGAGTATAAACGCTATGGTGAGAAGTTTCTTTATCACAGTCAACCAGAGACTTTGAATTCTTGCCAGATCCAAGCAAGCCGGATTCCTTACGCTCTTTACTCCATACCAGGTCAGGCTCTTCATCTTCGTCAGTATCACATAGCCAGACTTCAGAGCATTCCCAATCTTCACGCTCTTGTATTTCAGGCTTCATTATTTTTGAGAAATTTCGAGAGCAGCCCCACATTCTTGTTTTTGTCTTCCATAAAACAGCATTGAAAAGCAGTTCAGCAGGGCTCCATTCCTTATAGAGACCTTTTGAAAGATATTTGAGTAGATATGAACGGACTTTAGCAATGGAGCCGTCTTCAAAAATCCCGTCTTCAGACGCTTTAGGAAGAGAGAAGCCTATCCCAATACCCTCTCTACCTGCCTGATACTTACGTTCCCAAATCTTACGTATATGATCCTGTTCGCCTTCTGAAAGGATACGCCAATAGACTAAATGCATATGTGCATATCCGGTTTTATGCGGCTCCAGCATCCAAAAATAATCTACTTTGCCATACTTCTTACGCATTACATCCATTAAGCAACGGTAAGCCCGCATAAGATTAAGAAGGCACGTAATAGGATCCATACCGCGCTGATAAACTGTTAATGTAATCATAGTTACATTATTTTGTTCTTTACCTATATTTTCCTCCAACTGGTATAATTTGGCTATAATGCTCTTACGATAAACCTCAGTCCACCTATGAATATAGGGCTTGAATTTAGTAGTAAGCTCACCTGTTGAGACTTTCCTACCTTCAATCTTGAAATTACATGTAGAAGTACCTGCAAGATATCCAACGAAGCTAAGGACTAAAAGCAGGTAGCACTTAGGAATTTCTTTAAGATCTTTTCCAAACTCTATTTCTTTAAAAGGAGCTTCAGGTTTTTTCCTTTTGAATTCCAGTTTACGCTTATTACATGTACCTGAAACAAGATCTTTTAACTTCCATGTAGATCCACTGATATTTGCACTTGAGCTTTTGAGTTTGTCAAGTAAACCAGCAGGATTCTTAAGATAATCCAAACTAGCGGAAACAGACAGAATAACCCCTCCGACACGGTTTCCGCATTATTCTATATAGGCCAAGTAAGAGTGGTTAAACTGGCTATAGGAATCTCCAAAAATAGATCCTCTCGTGAAGTATATTATTATGTCACAAGGATCAGGGGTTATGTCAACTGCTCGCGTAGTCAAGGGTTATCAACCCCTGCAACTACTAAAATAGTCTTCGCGAAAGCCTTCTCTACAGCATTCCCGAATTTAGCTTTAAAACAGATACTTTCCTTATGATCTTCGTAAATCTGCCTGAAGGCATCGACAGTTTCAGGTTTAAAATTAGAGGTTGCCTGCATTAAGCTTCGCCTCCGCAGACAGAAGAGGCATTAATAAAACTCATATCACTAGCTGTAATTATCCGCCGATACTTACCCCTATAATAACCTAAAACGCATTTAAAATAGGAATCGCTTCTCGCTGATATTTTCCGAGTCCCACAAAGAACTATTTTTAACTTGTCTAATCCAGCCAGTTTAATAAACGTGAGCACGTTAAGTAGACAATCCAGACGTTGGTATAATATATTAAACTCGTACAACATGCTTATAATTTCTGAACTTACTTCCAACCTGCTTAAATCTTTATAAGCATCATCTATTAAACCAGTTAGAATTTTTAAAGAAGAACGTACCGCATTTGATTTTAAGTTTAATTTGTCACTGATATCTTTACGTAGGATCTCTTTATATGCGGATTTTGTGTCTGACGCTAATTCATTGATGAAGCCGTCGATTCCTTTATTAAAAATTTCTGAACAATTACTGCTTAATTTTCTCATATTTTTATTTCCTTTTATTTTAATAAAATTAGCAATTCGGTAGTTAATAAAAATTTTAAAGCAGTAATAGTATATTAAGCTTTTTAGACTGTATCTAGATATAAAACAGATAATTTCTACGAGATTTAAATGCAAAAATAAGTTAACCTGTTTTTCTTTTTTCGTATCCTCAGTTTACTGATTTTCCATTAGGAATTTCATTAACTGAGCTTTTACGTCAGGATCATTGAAATCTATTAATTTTGCAGAAGCATCCTTAAAATCTGCATCAGTTTTATATTCAAATTCCTTATTTAAAGGTAGACCACATTTTCCGCAATAAAGAGACTTCTCAGGATTAATCTCTTTGCACCTGGGGCATTTACCTACTTTAAAAGTGTCTTTATCTGGATTGGTCACTTGCAATCCATGTTCTCTTAGTACTGCGTCTATGGTGTCCCTTTGTGAGAGGTGTACGTAGGTTGCAGCCATCTCGGATCCTGGCTTCCATCCTAACAAGTTCTTCATTTCTTGTTCGGTGTATTTGGTCGCCATATGTGTCGCACGAGTATGTCTGAACAGATGACAGTATATTTTCTTCTTGATGCCTGTCCTTTCCTTTAAAGATCTGAATAAATGCTCAAGCCCTGAGAATGAGATCTGGTTAAAGGGCATTTGAAGAGAACAGAACAATGGGTCACTCTGTCCTTTAGTCGGATGACTTTCTAACCATTGTCTAAGATAAGATGCTGAATATACAATAGGTATTGTACGACTTCCCGTCTTCCCTTTTGGAATTATGACCGTCGCCCCATAATCAGTGAAGGTCACATTTTCAATTTTGATTGATACCATTTCACCCTTGCGACAACCTGATTCATACAAAAAAGATATTAGTGCTCTATCCCTTGGATTCCTGCATGCTTCTATAAGCTGTTCTATTTCCTTCTGTGATAAAATAACGGGCGGTTCTCTTCTTTTTACTTTGAGTTTTATACTACGCGCCTCTTCGGGTGATATAGTGGATAGAAACTTTTTTAAGACAGCTTTGTATTGGTACAATGTACTATCACTATAGTTTTTGGGCTTTAGTGATCTGAGGTAAGCCAAAACAGTTTTGTCTGTAATCTCTTGTCCATCAAGCCATTTGATAAAAGGTTTTAATATGAATATGTTATTATCCAATGTTCGTTTACTTAATCCATCATCCTCTAACCGTTGCAAGTATTCATTAAAGATCAATTCATTCCCCATGTTTAGATATATAAACTATATCCTATAAAAGATGTCACATTTGGTGTCCTTCTATGATAAAAGAAATCACTGCCAAGTACAACGCAGAGCAAATCGAAAAAAAGATAACGCAGCTCTGGAAAGATAGCGATGCTTATCGAAAGACCCGAGAGCACCGCAAGACTGGAAAAAGACTTTTTTTTGTTGACGGTCCTCCGTATACGACCGGACATATCCACCTGGGAACTGCCTGGAATAAGATCATTAAAGATTCCATTCTTCGCTATTACTCCATGAATAACCGTAATATTCTCGAGCGTCCTGGCTGGGATATGCACGGCCTGCCGATTGAGGTCAAAGTTGAAGGCGTGCTCGGCTTCAAGTCCAAAAAGGACATTGAGAGCTTCGGGGTAGAGAATTTTATTGAGAAATGTAAGGAATTTGCCATTAACCAGAAGCAGGAAATGACTGAACAGTTCCAGAGGTTAGGGGTCTGGATGCAATGGGATGCCCCCTACATGACCTTAAAAGACGATTACATTGAAGCTGCCTGGTGGACCCTCAAGCAGGCCAGTGAGAAAGACCTCCTGGATGTGGGCAAACGTTCAGTCAACTGGTGCCCTCGCTGTGAGACTGCAATTGCAGACTCCGAGGTCGAATATGCTGAGAGGACAGACCCTTCAATCTATGTGAAGTTTAAGATCAAAGGTGAAGAAAATACTTTCATAGTCATCTGGACAACAACCCCCTGGACAATTCCCGCAAACGTAGCTGTAGCCGTACATCCTGGTTTTGAATATTCGAAATTCAGGGCAATCAGGCAGGACGGCTCTGATGAGATCTTGATTGCAGCTACCGACCTGATCGAGAACGTCCTTAAACAGGGCAGGTATGTTGACTACGAAGTGCTTGAGACAATGCTCGGGGAAGACCTGACGAAACTTGAGTATGAAAGCCCTGTTGGGGACCTGGTGCCTGTGCAGAATGAGATAAAGCATGGCATTTATCTTGCCGATTACGTAACTGCAGAAAACACAGGCTGTGTACATATTGCCCCAGGGCATGGTATGGATGACTTTAACGTTGGCGTGAAGTATAACCTTCCAATCCTCTGCCCTGTGGGCCCGAACGGTGCCTATACTGAAGAAGCCGGGGAATATGCGGGCAAGAACGTCAGAGAGGCAAACCCGATCGTTATTGAAGACCTGAGAAAACGCAACAGGCTGCTTGCAGAAGGAACGGTTACTCACAGGTACGGGCACTGCTGGCGCTGCAAAACGCCTATAATCTACCTTGCAACCGAGCAGTGGTTCCTCAAGGTTACAGAGATAAAGGACAAAATGCTTGAGGCAATTGATGCCGTAGACTGGTACCCTGACTGGGCAGGTTCAGCCAGATTCAGGACCTGGGTAGAAGGTGCCCGAGACTGGTGCATTTCCAGGCAGCGTTACTGGGGAATTCCGATTCCGGTCTGGAAGTGCAAAAAATGCGGAAAACTTGAGGTAGTAGGAACTAAAGCCGAGCTGCTGGAAAAATCCGGAATAGTCGGCGATGTTGAACTTCACCGCCCCTATGTGGACAAACTAACTATCCCCTGTGAGTGCGGCGGAGAGAAAAAACGTGTTGAAGACGTTTTCGATGTCTGGTTTGATTCGGCTGTTGCTTCCTGGGCTACCCTGAAGTTCCCTCAGACCAGGGAGGAGTTCGATAAATGGTGGCCTGCTGACTTTATCACTGAGGGACATGACCAGACTCGCGGTTGGTTCTACTCCCAGCTCGGAGCAAGCATGGTGGGTTTCGGAAAAGCTCCTTACAAGAGTGTACTCATGCATGGTTTTACGCTTGATGCCGGCGGAAAGAAAATGTCCAAAAGCCTTGGAAACATTGTTTCCCCGCTTGAGATCATCGACAGATATGGAGCTGACACCCTGCGTGCCTATGTGCTCTCTTCAAGTGCGCCCTGGGATGACCTTAAATTTAACCTGGAAGAAGTAGAAACCGTTAATCGTTCAATCAATATCCTCTGGAATGTCTTCAGGTTCCCGCTGCCTTATATGGCACTTGATAATTTTGATCCGCTTAAGGTTAGCCTTGATTCCGTAAAAGACGCTCTCAGAGAAGAGGATAGGTGGATTCTCTCAAGAGTTCAGTCCGTTGTTAAGGCCGTAGATGAAGCAATGAGTGGGTACTTTTTGCATAAGGCAGTGCGTGAGATTCTTGAATTTACTCTGGAGGACCTCTCCCGCTGGTATATTCAGCTTATCCGCCCGAGAACCTGGACTGAAGCTGATGACCCTGACAAGCTTGCAGCTTACTGCGTGCTTTATGAAGTCTACGTAACCCTTACAAAATTGATCTCTCCTTTTATGCCTTACCTGGCCGAAGAGATGTATCAGAACCTTATGAGAAATGTAGACCCGAATGCACTGGAATCGGTTCATATGTGCGACTGGCCAAAAGTCAATGAAGCCTATCTTGACCCTGAACTCGAAGCGGCCATGAATACTGCACGTTCTATTGTGGAAGCTGCTTCAAACGCCCGCCAGAAAGCAGGAAGAAAGCTCAGGTGGCCTGTTTCCCGAATAGTTGTTTCCCCTGAAAATGAGGATTCAGCAAAGGCTGTCGAGAAACTGCACTCAGTCCTTATGGATCAGACAAATTCCAAGGCAATTGTCCTGACGCCAGTTGGTGAGAGCTGGGATGAACTTGGGCTTGAAGTAATCCCTGACCCGAGCAAAATAGGTCCTGTGTTTAAGAAGGATGCAGGAAAAGTCATTCCTGCCCTGCAGAAAATTGACGGTTTTGCTTTGAAGAAAGCCTTTGCCGAGGCGGGTGAGTTTGAACTCTCCCTTGCAGACGGAACAACAGTTACAGTTACTCCGGGTATGGCAAACTTCAAAGAAACTCTGCCAGAAGGTACAGCAAGTGCAGAGTCTGATGCCGGTCTTGTCTATGTGGACGCAAACCTTACTCCGGAACTGGAAGCTGAAGGGTATGCAAGGGAAGTAATTCGCAGGCTTCAGGACATGCGGAAAGAACTTGACCTTGTAGTGGATGAAAACATCCGTGCCTCAGTCCAGATCAAAGATGAAAGAGTCCTGAAACTTGTTGAAACCCTCAAAGACCTGATTGCAGAAGAAGTAAGAGCCGATATCCTTGACCTTGGCAGTGATATCGACGTTTCCGGAGCCCTTGTAAAGGATTGGGATGTCGAAGGCATTGCCATGAAGATGGGAATTGCAAAAAAATAAACTCTTAAAAAGAGTTGAAAACTAAAGAAATTTTGAATTCAACCTATAAAACGGAAAGGAAACTGATTCATATGGATTTTGCTACCTGGGAACCGATTTACGAAAGAATCCTTGAGGATTTCGGGTTCGACCGAAAAGGCGATGAAAAGGCAGCTCTCTTCCTTTCCCACAAGCTAACAGAAGAAAACACGGTCAGCCTGTCTGAACTCAAAGCAGTAATTTCCGGAAAGCCTGTCCTGGTCTGTGGAAATGCTCCAGGGCTCAGGAGTGACCTTTTGGAAATCAATTTTTCTGCTTTTACGGTAATTGCAGCCGATGGAGCCGCTGCTGTACTAATGGATATGGGCATAGTGCCTGAGGTCATCTGTACCGACCTTGACGGCAATTCCGAAGCTGATATCGAAAAAGAGATCCTTGCCTGTGAAAAGGGCTCAATAGTCCTTATTCATGCGCATGGGGATAATATCGATAAGCTTGAGAAATATGTTCCCCGCTTTAAACGATTTATTGCAACTACCCAGGCAAAGCCTTTTGATGATATCTATAATTTTGGCGGCTTCAGTGATGGAGACCGATGTTTTTTTGTAGCCAGGGAATTTGGAGCTAATAAAATCAGACTAGCAGGTTTTGATTTTGAAGATAACAATGTAAACCCGATTAAGAAAAAGAAATTGAAATGGGCAAAGAAACTGATAGGGATCTGAGATTTTTAAAAAGAAAACACTTTAACTGAAAGTGCCAATTCACTTACTGAAACTAGTATAAAGACAATAAATTGACAAATTATATTTTTTTTATTCATAAGCTGAATCAAAAAAATTATCCTATTTAATGGTCGCCCTTTATATTGATATTTTGCATAAAATAAAAAGACTAAAGTTATAAAGTTAAATACTAAAAAGAGTTATACTACTTTTTCAACAAAATTCAGTTATTTTCAGGCTTTAAATTGGATTTAGCCAGGAAATAGAGCTGATAGAGATTATTGAGGTAATATTTTTTGGCTGAATATTCAATTACAGATTTTTATTCCTGATTTATTGAGAGTTTTTATAGAACTAGAGATTGTAGAGTAAATTCAAAAGTAAGCTTGTTTAATTGATAGAGGGTTTCTTCAATTTTATATAGATTATTTATATTCAGAAACAGTTATTCTAGATCTTTTATATAATTTCTAATTATATGTTTAATTGTACTTTCATGGGAGAACATGGGAGAACTGTTTCTCTCTAAAAGGAAATGAGTACTCTAATAATTTCTAAAAAGTTGCCATGAAAGTATGATTGGGGGTGGGTGAAAAAGTTTGATTAGAGCGTGTAATTCTCTAATCTAAAAGCCTACCTGTATAGTATCTGAAAAGTATAAAATAACATAGCAAAATCCTGGAGGTAAATATAATGTGTGGATGGTTTGGTGGCTGCGGCTGGGGCGGCGGCTGGGGCTGGCGTCGTAGCTGGCGCCGCTGCGGCGGCTGGGGCGGCGGCTGGGGCGATTGGTGTTAAGAATAATCGCCAGGTCAATCGTTGAGCCCGTGAAATGTTAAGTATGGATGAATAAAAATAGCTGTCAATTCAAGATAGAAAGATAACTTCTTATTAATTGTCTTGAATTGATAGCTATGCATTTTATTAACTGCAAGTTAGCAACTACAAGCTTCATGTGTTTGAAAGCGGATTTCTATTCAGGCTAATTAAATCAAAAGTTCACTATTTTGTAAGAATAATTTATTTTAGGAATATTTTACTTTAGTCTTAATCTTCAAAAGTGGAGAAGTTAAAAAACAGAATGAGTAGTACTATTTTCTTTTACTAAATGCATACGCTTTGAGCCTCCAAATTGATTATAATTAGAGAATATGGCGTATCTATACCATCCAGGTTTTATTTTTGCATAAATATTAAATTTCAGACTATAAGTCCTGATTTCTCGAGAGATTTAAAAACTCAAATTCCATAAATTAAATATAAAACTAAACATGATTCATCAGCGCATGGTTTCCCAGCTTTTTCAATGACTATTTAGTGTTAAGAACTTATTATTCTATTTGATTTATATAATTTACAATTATATTATCGATTGTACTTTCTGGCAATTAAAGTTAAATCTGCTTCTTTTTAAGTGAAGATAGGTTACAACGTGATTGTCAGGAGTAATTATAGAGTTGGGGAGTCGATATAAAATTTGGTTGGAGAAACATGTACTCGAATCTAAAATTATATCTTCCCTAATATATAAAACATTATACGAAAAACTAGAAAGAAAATAATAAAAAATCTATAAAAATATAGTAAATATGGAGGTAAATATTATGGGTGGAGGATTTGGATTATTTGGAAAAGGAAGATTTGATGGTTGCGGCGGCTGTGGCGGAGGCTGCGGCGGCGGCGGCTGGGGCGGCTGGGGCGGCTGGGGCGGCGGCTGCGGCTGCGGAAGGGAGCGTGAGGCTTGCTGCGTAACAGCAGTCCGTGCCTGTAAGATTAAAGGCGGCGGCTTTGACGGCTGGTGGTAAAGAGCAATTGCTTCACTAGCGATTCTAGCGATTTCACTAGCTGAATGCTGACTAATCGAACCATGGATTGAATAGACAAATATAAAACATAAAACCAGTGGTGGCTCATTCATACAGCCCTTTTCCAGATATAGCAGCAGGGAAATCTTGATTGCATCAGAGTTATAGATGTATTCAAAGACCTCTTCTGCAACTAATCGGTATCCTTTAAAATGGATTAATGAATGAGCCCATCTCTCTTTATTCATCAGCATTAACGCAGTTTAATTGAAAAACCAGTCGCATAAGAGTTTAAACAATATAATTCTGAGCATTTTTGCAGATCTGTTTTTGGATCTGCATTTAATTTGCTTTTTCACAAGCTATCCTGACTTTTCATATTACCTACTTGCTAATCATATAATAGTGTTAAATACTGTTGAGTCAATCATCAAGGATTCATTAATTTCGAATAATTGAAACCGGTTTTATACGACATTTTGCGGTTGACTCAACACGACTCAACAATAGAGTCTCATCTTGTTTTCCTAATTACAGCTTCAGATTACAGCTTTAGATTACAGCTTCAGAGTAGTTTTTTAGTTCAGTTTTAGAAATAATTTAATCGAAAATTAAGTGTTTAGAAGAAACAGTCAACTTTCTCAATTATTTACTTTTTTATAAACACATTAGAGTATTAAAGTTCAAAAATCAGATAAGTAATAGTATTTTCGTCTGCTAAATACACATGTATTAAACCTCTAAAAAGGTTATAATTAGATAATATAATTTCTTTATGCCATAGAGACTATATTTTTGAATAAATCCTTAATTGGAAGCTTGAAATCCTGATTTTATATAAATTAAAGGAACTAAAATTCGTAAATTAAACGTAAAATTAAACGCATTTTACCGAGCATGATTTCCCAGCTTTTTCAATGACTATTTAATATTAAGGACATATTATTCTATTATGCTTATATAATCTACAATTATATTATAAATTGTATTTTCTGACAACTGAAATTAAATCTGCATCTCTTTACGCGAAGACAGACCAAAATACGGTTGTCAGGAATAACAGTAGAGTTGGCGAGTCGATATATAATTTGATTGGAGAAATATACTTCAGTCTAAAAAATATATTTGCTCCGATATGTAAAAAGTTGTATAAATTAACTAAAAAGCATAAAACAATAAAATATAAAATCTGGAGGTAGTTATATGGGAGGATTTCCATTCTTTAAAAAGTTCGATGGTTGTGGATGCGGCGGCTGCGGTTGGGGCGGCTTTGGCGGCTTTGGCGGCTTTGGTGGCGGCTGGGGCGGCTGTGGTTGTGGATGCAAAAAGGAGAAAGAGGCTTGCTGCATAACAGCAGTTCGTGCCTGTAAGATTAAAGGCGGCGGCTGTGGTGACGGCTGGTGGGGCGACTGCTAAAAGCAATCGCTAGGCCAATAGCTGAATGCTGACAATTTAACCACAGGTTAAATAAATATCTATAAAGACATAAAAACCGATTGTGGGCTCATTTGTACAATCCTCCGCCGGGATATCTAAGCAGGAGAACCTTGATTGCATCAGAACCCTGAAACGTATTGAAAGGTTTTCCTGCAATTAACCGTCACTCATAAGAAAGGACTAACGAATAAGCCCAGTCTCATTTTATTCATCCAGAACTAATAATTCAGTTGAAAAACTAATTACATAAGAACTCAAACAATTTAATTTTGGGCACTTTCATTTACTTTTATTTTATGGTGCTTTTTTTCTTAGCTCTCAACCAAGTGTTCTAATCCTTTTTATCACTAATAAAGAACGCAGTAATTTTTCCTGTCAAAAATACAGCTAAAGAACAATACTTTTACAGAACCCATCGTATATCGGTGTAAATTTTCCATATTGGACGTTTTTTGGTCACTTTAAGTATGTCCACAATGAGAGATCTAATAGGCTTAAGTCCCCCCAATTTCCCCACACAGTTAAAAATTTCGCTGCTAGTCTTTTATATGGGCTCTCCGTCATTCCCTGGGGATAAGACGATTTTCAATTCAAGACCGCATTGGTTTTTCTGAAGACATTACGAGGATATCCGCATAAACAACGAAGAGCCACAACGAAGAGCCAAAAGAAGGTCAAAAGGAGTAAGAAGGAAGGAGAAATAGGTCAAAAGGAGAAGGTCCGAAGAAAAGAGAAAAAATCAAAAGAGTAAAACAAAAGTTAAAGGGGCTGAGTTTGTTTTTCATGCATATATTTCTCTGCAAAGAATTCAGAAAGTTTTAGAAGAAAGAGGGCATCCGTCTTTAGAGAGGAGGAACGGAGATAGATGGAGGGTGTTTAAATGAAGAGTACACAGATGCCCAACTAAATATAATACTTATTAATATATAAAATTGAGTTTATACTGATATATTATGAGAGTTTATTGAAGTACTTAAATTATTTGTCGGGTAAATCGGGAGGATTACTCCTCATTTCTCCCCCAGGAACCGTACTTGAAAGTTTCCTTTCATACGGTTTGAGTGTTTTCAAACCTTTTCTGTATCAGGCATCAGCTATTTGCATAATTGATTTTGTGATTCTTGATGACAGCCAACTGACATTACTGTCTGTAAGCCTCTCACCTATCAGTGTCTTTGAGTACCTTACATTCGTGAGTTTGCTTCGGTTCACACAAGAAAACACCATCAGTAAGTTAGCATTCTTTTGGATCAGGGCAAAGTTTGAACCACTATTCAATCCTTTGCAGATTGAAATTCGCTTTTCACTGAATCTTTTACACTCTTTGCCATTGTTGCTCCTTCCGAAGTTCCTACCTCTTAAAGGGAACAAATAGGGCCCATTGGTCATCGGTTAAGGAATTTTCTTGCCTGAAAACTATCGATTTTGCATTAGAAGCCGGCCTTAAATTTTGGAATATTTACATTAAATCAATACCATATTCCATTTCCCAGTCTATTACCATATTCAATAAATGTTATGAAAATTGACGCAATTTGTCATGATTTCTCACTTAATCGAAGACACATGAATATCTTTTTGTTAAGATGTTCCGTTTTCCACAATAAAAGTTGATTAAGAAGCGTTTTATATAATCATATTAGTAAATAGATACATAAAATCACAGGCGAAAATCACATGACTCACGACGATTATATGCTAATTCTGGGATCAAACGTCTATGCAGACCAGGCATACATGGTGTCATATCAGACAGATATAAAAACCGGAGACAGAACATACCTGTTTACTCTGGAAAACTCCGATGGCAACCTTACTCTGACAACCGAGATCAGGGATGAAAACTCAGAACTCATAGCAAAAATCGACAGGAACAAGCTCACTCAAATTAACAAAAACTTTGATGTGCAGGGAGAAATCGAGACCGAAAATGGGATCACGTTAACAAAAAGGGAAAACGGTGATGTTATTTTCAATGCTAAAATCACAGAAGACGGATATGTAGCAGTGAGCGGAGTTTTCTATGTAGGAGGAAAGAAAATTCATATAACTGACCGTACTGTGGAAATAAACGATACTCCCAGGCAAACCATAAACGGTGTAAATGTGCATGATACCTTTTTTGTTGGAAACTACGATATCACAATAACCGATGATGGCTTGAGGTTTTAAGGCTGATAGATAGTTGTAATTTAGGAATAATAAAAAGATAACTTCAAATTTGCAGTTCAGGAATTGATCCGTAATTTCAGTATCTAAATAATGATTCTTGGCAACAAATACCTTGATGTTATACTTGAATCATTCCTTAAAGAGAATAGTAACTCGTAGTGTAACGTAATTCATAGTATAGCTTCTTGTCGCACCTGCGGAAGGGCGGATTTATATAGTGATGTTACACTTACTTTTATCACTTGATTTTGGAACTGAGTCGTAGTCTGAGAGGATAGCTTTTTCAAAGCTACACATCTTGCTTAGTTATTTTTCAGTGACATTACTTGTTGAGCTCATCCCAAAACTAATTTTATTGCCACATTAATAAGAGTTTTAGAATTATTTTTTCAGGATCAGAAGCTCTTATTAATAATCCAGAATACGATATTCAGAGAAGCAATTTTGCGTTTTGGGATCCGCTCGTTATGAGTTAAAATATTTTAAGAAAATAAAGTTTTTCAGTTTAAAAAATGTATAGATAAAGTCCTTTGGGACTTATTTTTCAATATTTACTCTCTTAAACTTAAGATAAACCAGTAACATCCCTACGAAAACACCGAGGACTAAATATTTCATAAGTTTATTTGATTGTGCCACCATCATCACCCCCATATTATATATACAGTTAATATGCCGTATAGATATTAAAACCTTTCTATCAAAAGTCTGATTGGGTTATTATTAATCTTATATGTAGTTTTATTTAATATTTTGGAAGAAATCTGAGTTTTATATATGTAGTGAGAGCGTTGTAAAAGTCTAGAGATTCTAATTAATTACATACAGTCATCGAACTTCAATTTCATAAATCGGCATTATATAAAATTATGAAATTTATTTGCTATGATATGGTCGGCTGAATTTTATCTACATTCGGCAGCAAGCACGTCATAATATTCAAATATTTTTAATTGTTATTTTTTACAGGTTCACTTAAAAACCAGTATCATGCGAATTATATATCTGGCAGTGGCGGTCTTTTATTTCACTTATTATTAATATATATTAAGAATGTTATGGTTAATATTTGGTAATTTTTGATTTAAAATGAATCTCAAAAGTTCTAAAAAACGATATCACTAGAAAAATTGAATGGATTTTTATGTCGCACCTGCCGAAAGCAGGATTTTAGTTAATTTTGGACTTTTGCGACTCTCTCTTTAATATAATCATTTATCTGTTTACAAAATATTTATAAGTTAAATGCGCTATATTGTACATATAGATTACAAGACCAGATCAGGAAATAAAAATATGTTATTATTAGACATAACAACCTTTGACCCTAAGAATACTATAGAGCTATTTAAACGATGGGAACAGGTCGAAAATACGGTTTTTCCAGATGGGTTGAAGATTATTAACCAGTGGTTTGATGCAGGAGGAGGACGTGTAATAACTCTATTTGATGTAGAAACTGTTAAAGATTATCTGGCTTATAATTTGCCATTTACTGATTTATGCCAGATTGATGTGTTTCCTGTCATAGAGGCCGAAGATTTTAAAAATTCCACAGTATACCAGATTGAAAGATTGAGCAGGCCAGATAATTCTCAATAAAGTATGGATATTCTTTACTTAAAAAAATGAAAACCATATATGATTGTTGAAATTTTTGAGTAGTTGAGCTTGAATAGTGAAACTCAATGTTTTCAGTTCTAACTGTATTTTTGTAGATTCTCTTAATGATATTCAGTTCTAACTTTGTTTCTGCCAGAAAGCCAGCCGCAATTAAAAGACGTCAATGTTAATTTTTTTAACGACGACCAGCTTTCACTATTAATTTTCATGATTTAGCATGAAAGTTCTTTCAAGTACTTTCATTTTTTATTCCTGTGATTAGAAGGATTTCATGTGTGTTTTCATTGATTTCCGGTTCATTTATGAGTCAATGCAAGTTTTATCCCAATAAACGTGAAAATTCCTGCTTTTCCCCAGTTGATATACCTGCCAACTCCCGGCTTCTCTATTATTCTCTCACCAACGGTTCCGGCAAAAACCGATACAGCGGAAAAGATCAGCCAGGCCTGAACCATGAAAATGACTCCCAGAAATATCATCTGCATCGGGACGTTTCCCGAATCTATGTTTACAAACTGGGGCAGGAAGGCGAGGAAGAAGAGGGCAACCTTTGGGTTTAAAACGTTCATAAAGATCCCGCGCTTGTAAAGGGTAAAGGTATTGGTTTCCCTAACAGGAGCCGAAGATATTAGCTCTTCACTTTCTTTTAAGGCGTGCCAGGCAAGGTAGAGCAGATAAGCTGCACCAGCGTATTTTACAATTTCAAAAGCAAGAGCAGACTTATATACAAGGGCGGAAACTCCGAGTGCGGCTGCCGTAGTATGGGCGAGTACGCCTGTACAGAGGCCGGAGGCTGTTGCAATTCCTGCTTTCTTGCCCTGCGAAATGCTCTGGGTAATTACGAATAGAATATCAGGGCCCGGAAGAAGCGTAAGTGCCGCAGAGGCTGCAATAAAATATATTAACTGAGACTGTTCTATCAAGATTCTCACTGTTCCTTTTTTGTTTTTCTCTTTTCCACTTTTCCTTATTCCCGCTTTTCTTTTTTACTTAAATTTCGTTCCTCAGTAAACTGTAAAACCTTTCCTTTGCTTCCCTTTCGATCCAGGGTTTGTGCCCGCATTTTTCCAGCAAAATGAACCTGAAATCCTTCAAAACCCCGGAAAGAGGGTCTCTAACTCCTTCAAAAGGATGGGGGTCATAGTCACCATGAATTGCAACTACCTGGCAGCGAATTTCTTTTCCGATTTCGAGCAGTTTTCCTTGGCTTCTCAGTTCACTTACTTCTTCCCATACGCCTTTGAAGCTCTCGTAGTTGCACTCAAGCACCTCATCTTTATGGGGAAGCGGATCATAAGTATCGGCTTTCGAGATTAACTTCCCAAAATTACACAGGGCTTCATTCCGGTTTTTAGCTGAAGGATCGTTCAGGGTTTCGGTCAGGCGAATGAAGTTCTCCAGGTCTTCTTTTCCGAGCCGGTTTATCCGGGTCTTCGCTACGCACTCAGTATATTTTTCTTCGTATGGGCCGCTCCCGATAAGTATTAGCTTTTTTACCAGGTGGGGATGCCGGGCAGTAAAAATAAAGCTGAGCATTGCACCCCAGGAAAAACCAATTAATGTAACCGGCAGGTCGCTGTGACCTTCCAGAACTTCCTTGAGCTCCCTGACCTGCCCTTCAACGGTTACTGCGGTTTGAAGCGGTTCAAGTACGCCTCCAAAATCGGAGAGTTCTCTTGCAACAGGTGCCATTTCCCCCGGAGCTCCCGGGCCGCCATGGATTACAGCAAGACCAAAAGGTGGTTTTCCGTATTTTCTCAACTTATTCATGTTTATATAATTTTTCATTATAGTATCCAGTTCTGTTTTTTGACTTTATTATAAAAGGGTGTCAAATTTGCCGGGCTTCATTTTTACTATCGTAATTGTTATATACAATTATATTCCTTCGGTATTCACACGACATAGTTGCATATGTAACCATATTTTGAATTAATAACTTCCATTAATAACTTCCATTAATAACTTCCATTAATAACCTTCTAATGTCAATAATGATAAAGGATTTAGCTATGGCTTTCAAACAAAAAACAAACGCTTCTAAAGAGAAAATACAAAAAAATTTGAAAGTGACAGTGCCGCTTCTGGCACTTCTGTCTGCCTTTCCTCCTCTTACCACAGACATGATTTTACCGGCCCTTCCCTCTCTGGCCAAAAGCTGGAACGTCTCTCTATCGCTAATTAATCTGAACCTGGTTTTTTTCTTTGTGACCTATGGGCTTTTCCTTCTCTTCTACGGCCCGATTTCTGACCGTTATGGACGTCGACGTCCTCTCCTTGTAGGGCTTGCAGTGTACATAGTTACAAGCCTACTAGGTGCTTTTGTGTCCGGTGCACCCATGCTGATAGGTACTCGTATACTGCAAGCTGCAGGAGCTGCTGCCGGTTCCTCTATATCCATGGCAATGACTAAAGACATTTTCGTAGGTCCGGAAAGGGAAAGAATTCTTGCATATATTGCTGTAATCATGGGCCTTGCTCCCATGCTTGCTCCGATCATTGGCGGGTGGATCCTTCTGTATCTTTCCTGGCACTGGATATTCTTAATGGAGGCATTCATGGGAATTATCGCAATGTTTGGCGTTCTCCGTTTTCCTGAAACACTGCCAGAAGAATCTGAAGCTCCTTTATCTCAGGTCATGAATACCTACGGCAGATTGCTGCTCAATCCCTCGTATATGATCATGGTTCTAGTCATGTCAGTCAGTTTTTTCCCATTGTTTAGTTTCATTGCAGGTTCTTCTGCCATCTATATTAACGAGTTTGGCCTTAGCGAGCAAAAATACAGCTACTTTTTTGCCTTCAATGCCCTTGCCATTATGAGTGGGGCCTTCTCTTGCCTTCGGTTAACAAGAAGGGTGAATTCAAAGCACTTGATGACAATCGCATTTGCGGGAGTTTTCCTGGGTGGTATTTTCCTGCTTTTTATGGGACAACATGGTCCCTGGAGCTTTGCTCTTCCCATGTTTATGGTTTCGTTTTCCCTGGGTTTAAGCCGTCCTCCCAGCAATAACCTTGTGCTGGAACAGGTTGACCGGGATATAGGTTCAGCTTCTTCCCTGCTGATTTTCACGTATTTCACCTTTGGAGCTGTGAGTATGTGGTTCATCTCTCTGGAATGGGCGGATAAGATCCCTGTGCTCGGAACCACTGCTGTAGGCTGCGGAGCTCTGGTGTTTGCAGCATGGTTTATTATACAGAAAAGAGGGGTAAGGGGAATTGCTTGAACATAGGCAAGCGATAAAACTTTATTTCTGTGTATATGCACAGATACATGGGTACAAAGACGGTCTCTATCCGGAATGACACCTGCGAGCTTCGGAACTTTGGTTATTTGGAACTTTGGTTATTCTGAACTTTGGTTATTCAGAACTTTGGTTATTCAGAACTTTGGTTATTCAGAACTTTGGTTATTCGGAACTACTGTCTGTTGACCGCCTGAAGATCATGGTTCCTAAATTAGGGGTCTCTCTGTAAATTTCAATGGAAATGTCCGTGGCATTATTTTGGTTCAGGAATTCTGATTGTGACTTCAAGATCCACGCCGGTTACGAAAGGAGGTCTGGCAAGTGGAAGATAATCAAAATCGCTTCCATTAATCTGGAATGGCAAATCGCAGATACCATCCGAGTTTGAATCATTTGAGACCTGAGAGAAGCCGGTTCCTTCCGGATCTGCCCAGAAATTTCCTCCCAGGTTTGGTCCTCCTACGATGTTTGTCCCTGGCGACTGTGTCGTATTCCAGATATTTCCTTTAGTATTCTCGGCTTTAACATTTATGCTATTATTGAAGTAGTTGTTATAAATGCGGTTATCTGCACTGTAGTCCAGCAAGTAAATGCCAGATTCGTTACTCGCTGTTATTGTATTGTTAGACAGCTCATTATCGTGGCAGTCCTCTCTTAGAAAAATGCCTGTGGTCCCGTTTGAGATAGTATTATTATAAACTCTGGAATCGAAGACAAAAGTTAGATAAATCCCTTTCTCGCAGCCTATAATAATGTTGTCACGTAGAACGGTCCTTGCCTGAACGTCATAGATGTCAATTCCATTACTGCAGTTTACGATTTCATTCCTTGAGACGAGATTGTTTCCGCCACAGCAGGCAATACTTATTCCTTCACCGTTTGAAACCCGATTCTGGAACATTATATTGTCCCAGCAGTTAGCCCCAATAATGAATTTACTCTCTTCAATAGAATTATTTATCAGCAGGTTTTTGCCGCACCCTTCATCAAGCCAGATGCCGTTGCGGAAAAAAGTATTCTTCAAGACTGTACTGTTCTTGGAGTCCTGCAAATAAACCCCGTACTGGTTTCCGAAAAACGTGTTATTCTCAATTGTGCAGTTGTTAACCTGCTCAAGGCAAATCCCTGCTGCAGGACAACCTAATCCATCCCATTGGTAAACAGGCTTATCTGGCCCTGAACCGGAAGCCTTCCCAGGATTGGTACTCTCTGAATCATTGGAACTATTGGAATTATTGGAATTATTGGAGTTATTGGAGTTATTGGAGTTATTGGAGTTATTGGAGTTATTGGAATTATTGGAGTTATTGGAATTATTGGAGTTATTGGAATTATTGGAGTTATTGGAGTTATTGGAGTTATTGGAATTACCGCCCATTTCGGAAAAATTTGCAGAACCTGAAATATTGGAGATGCTGGAAACAGAAATGTTGGAAGCCTCATCTGAACCAGTTATATTGAAGCCGCTGACAGTTACGTTATCGGCTTTAATCTGAAACACGCTGGAATTTTCATTTCTGGCCCTTATAAGCACATTTTCAGGGGTCTCAAACTCCGAACTGATCTTTATCCCTGAAACATTGACAATAATATTCTCCTGGTATTCCCCATCTTTCACAATGAGTAGATCTCCGGATGTAGAGTTATTTACTGCAGCCTGGATTGAATTGCCGGGTTCTACATAAATAACCTCTGCACTTCCAACACCTGCTGAATATAGAAATAAGATGGTAACAAATGCAGCACTGAACCTCCATCTGTTATGATAATCTTCGATAAGCGCGATTCCCAGAACTAAACCCCCATAAACTTTACATAGTCACTCCGGCTTAAAGTAAGATAAAATTAAGCCAACAGTTATTGATTTTAATGAAGATCATTTGTTAATATACAGATGAAATTAATAATTTATATATTAACTACTTCCTTGTTTTTAAATATCTCTTCATTGGTCATCGTTTAAGGTTTAAAATGTTAGACACTTTTTAATTTATTCTGGGGCAACCAAAATTTAAATTAACTTTTAAAAATTATTTCAATAACTTTTCCTAATTTATAGGGCAACCAAAACCCTTGGTAAAAGAATTATTATTTTGGAATCCACAACCGTTTTTACCATTGACTTATCTATTGCGATGTTTCCTTTTTCCATAAATCAAAAATTATCTCAATATAATTAAAATTTTATTGTTTTGCACAATTTAGAGAGAAAATCTGGAGATCAGAAAGTAATAAAAAGTCCCAACAAGTCTCAAAAAGTCTCAAAATGTCCTAAAATGTCTCAAAAAGTAATAAAAAGTTTCAAAAAGTATCAAAATGTTTTAAAAGAACTTAAATGGCCTCAAAGAATCTCAAAAAGTCTCCAAAATGTAAAACGGAATAAAAAACTATAATATTTATAATTTTAAACTAATATTAGTTTTGAGGTAGACTTGGTCACAAAAGTTTACCTTTAACAACGATCAGCTCTTCAAAAGAAACCTTTTTCCTCGCTACAACTTCAACTGCAAACCCCAGCGTCTCCATTTTCTCCTTAACGGCATCCAACCCAGTAATGGAAGAGATAAGAACAAGAATTTCTCCTCCAGGCTTGAGATAATCTCTTACTTCGTCCAGAAACTTTTCCAGAGTGTCTCTTCCGCTAATCCCGCCGTCAAAAGCATAATTTAGCCAGCCTGGAACTTTTTCTTCTTCAGAAGTCGGAAGGTAGGGCGGATTAAATAGAATAAGGTCAAAAAGAGTTTCAGGATTTTTGGACTTTATCCCCCTGAAAAGATCAGTACGAATAACCTCTATGCCGTTCATTTTTGCACAGCGGGCGGCATGGGGGTTGATTTCCGTAGCGACCAGACGAATCTCTTTCAGGTTTGCAAGAAGTACAGAAGATACAAAACCCGAACCTGTTCCAATTTCAAGAATCCGCATTCCTGGTTTTGCTTCTTTAAGAGCGGCATCGGCAAGTAAAAAAGAATCTTCTGCAGGCTCATAGACAAGGTCCGTGTCCCCGAGCTTTATCCGGGCTTTTCTGTATTCAATTTCAACCATAATTTTCGAGTTCTTTATTATTCTTGATTTCTTACTGTTCTTAGTTTTTCAGTGTTCTTGGTTTTTTACTGTCCTTTTAACTCGTTCGCAAGAAGTGATGTCTTTAAATCAATTATTTGATTTGCAACTTTTGCAAGCTCTTCAGGAGTCAAGTTTTCAGCACGTTTGCTCATCATATCCTCTGGGAGCTGGGCAATTACCTCTTTAATACTGGGAATCTTGAGTACATGGTTCATGTTCAGAATCGCATTTCTCAGTTTTTTCCGGCGCTGGCTGAAGACTGCGGCCACAAAATCCATGAAAAAAGCCTGGTCTTTGACTTCGAATGGTGCAGGGCGGGGAACAAGTTTGATAACTGCAGAATCAACCTCAGGTGCCGGCTGGAAAGCGTTTTTTGGGACTTTCATCAAAATAGAGGCATCAGCAAAATAACAGGTATCAACCGTAAGGCGCGAGTAATCCTTGCAATTGGGCGAGGAAACCATCCGGGCTGCAAACTCATACTGGTACATGAGAATGCCAAGTTTGAATTTATGGTGAAGGAGCTTGAAAGTTATCTCTGAAGAGATGGAATAGGGAAGGTTAGAGACGACCTTATCAAATTCTGGGAGCTTGATTTTCAGTGCATCTCCTGCAATAATCTCAATATTTTCGATTTTATCGAAACGGTCATGGAGAACTCTTACAAGGACAGGGTCAAGTTCAACTGCGATTACTTTTTTTGCCTTTTTTGCAAGCCTTTCAGTCAGGTTTCCGATACCTGCACCGATTTCAAGAACTACATCCTCAGGCCCAAGCTCAGCAGCAGCCACTATTCTGTCCAGATAGCCTGCATCGACCAGAAAATGCTGATCAAAAGTGCCGCCTTTTATATTATATTTTTTAAGAAGAGAACGAACCAGACTGAAACCTCCTGAGTAAATTGAGTACTTTGATCTAATACGGAACCTTTGGTCAATAATGGAACCTTTGGTCAATAATGGAACCTTTGGTCAATAATGGAACCTTTGGTCAATAATGGAACCTTTGGTCAATAATGGAACCTTTGGTCAATAATGGAACCTTTGGTCAATAATGGAATCTTTAGCCAATACGGAATTACTATAATTTGAATGACAAAAATCAAAAACTGAAAAAGTTAACCTTGAGAGCCTTACTGGTAAAAATAGAACCGAGAGAGTTCATCTCTCTCGGCTTACTGTCGGCGCGGTGGAGCTGTGAATAGCCTGTACTTGATGAAATCATCCTTGAGTTCCTCTTCAATCCTGTGGGCAAGGACTTTAGCCGGGTCATGCAGGCTTGGGATTCTCTCCCGGATATCCTGAAAACTCTTGAAGTCTCCCTTTTTGCGCTCATCGATTATAGACCACATGAGTTTTTTGCCTATTCCGGGAAGGAGATCAAGCATGTGCAGGCGGGTAGTTATAGAATGAGCCTCGTTGAAAAACTTTACAAAGCGCACCTCCTGATACCTTACACACGCCTCAAGGATAAAAGGCAGTTCGAGGTTCGCTCCTGTCGTAAGATCTAAATAGCCTATTCTCTGCTTTACGTGGTCGATTTCATCCCTGTCTCCCGATCCTATATAAACTCTTGATTGGATCTGAGGAACCACACCGTTTTTGGGAACAAGCTCCATAAGAGTAAATTTTTTATCTCCCACAGCCTGAACAAGAGGCTTTTTTTGGTATGCGGCAGTGCCGTCAACTGATTTCCCATAGGGAAGATAGTCGAGAACCCATGCATATTCCTCCCTGTCCTGTGAGCTTTCCTGGGACTTTCTGGATGAGCGCGGAGCTCTTTCTGATTGTCTCTCGGATTGCGGTTTGCCTGTCGGACGCCTGCCGCCATAAGAAGGTTTTTCAGCAGCTGATCTGCCAGCGTACGGTCTACCTGATTGCGACTTCTCTACTCTCATCAGCACCCATCCTATCAATTAATCTGAAATCCCATGGAAATCTGTGTTCAGGATATTCAAGATATATCTTATCCTGATATGCTTAACTCGGTTCCATCCGGTTTGAAATCTATTCATTAATCGGAACTGCCGACAATTCACAAATTTCTGGTGTTCTATATGTCCCGTAAAACTTTAGACTACCCTGTAACCGACATCCCCGGACTCTATATCTTCAACAACCCAACGAGTCCACTATGTTTGAATTCGGGTCAGGCACTTCCTGACACTTTAAAGTACTCTAAGTTTTGGATACTTCCCTTATAAATAAGAAGATGAAAACTTCTATATAGGTTATTCCCTTTGCGTCTCAGTTTTATTCAATAGCTTCCAATACATAATCGAGAATTTGATCTAGTTCCTCATTGCTCAGGGTATATTTTTCTTTAGCGTAGATTGATCGGATTTCATCCCTGGATTGAGGCAGAATATCTGCGATCCTGATCGCAATTGAAGGCTTCATTTTTTCGAGTTCTAACAGCTTGTTAACCAGTTCCCTTGATTTTTCTCCACTGATCTTTGAGAATTGTTCAGCATGGTGCAGAGCTTTTCTAAATCCATATCCGACTTCAAGCCCCTTCTCTCTGCGCTCTTCGGCGATCCTGTTAAGTAGATCTCTGACTTCGGCTAAAGTCAATAATTCTTCACTGAGGACTTCCTTAACTATCATTGGAATACACTCTTTTCGACTTAAAAGTTGTAACAATTTGCCATTCCCTGCTGAGTAATCTCTTCCGGTCACTCTTCAATTCTCCAGGAGTTCCTGGCAAGTAAATTTCTGCCTGTCAGCATCCGGAAATCTGAACTGGCCTTGAGATAGATTGCTTAACTCTTTTCATGTATAGGCCTTCTTCAGATTGCCGTTATGCACGAAATTCGATCGTATTTAATAATAATCTGAAATTGTTCCGAATAATCTTTTCCTTATCTGGATCGGTATATGTCTGACAACCGATATATAATTATAGATAGTCCCATCTCGAGATAAGAGAGATCCATATCGGGATAAGAGACCATCATCTCAGGATAAGAGATCACCATTTCGTGATAAGGGATCACCATCTTGAGATAATAAACCATCATATAGGGATAAGAGACAAGTTTTTAAAATCAGTTTTCTTTAAGTCCCCTCTCCCTTTAAGCAGTTATCCAGGAGTCATTGAGTTTCTTACATTTAATTACAGACCCAGCCCTTACAAATTACTGAAAACCCCTGGCAGGAGCCCGATCCTACGGTAAATGCCTGCATACTGTAAACTCAGATAAAATGGGTTAGGTTTTACAACCTAACTGCCTGGAATGGGAATTAATACTTCTGCGGTTTAAGGTGCTGAGGGAGGGAAATAACTTCCTTCATCGCATTTCCGTTGCGGACTTCAAGAATGTAAGAACGACCGCGCTGTCCGAGTATCTTTCCGGTAGAACCCTGGAACTTCGGATTGGGCATACCTTTCTGAACACTCGGATCAATGTCAATGTGGACCATTTGTCCTTCTTCGAATTCCTGAATTGCCTTGCTTACAGGGGAAATCCCTCTTTCACGAACTGTCTTCTGTAGTTTATACCTTGTGCAGCGTTTTTCGCCGTGGGAATTTGTCATCGCATGTTCCTCCTTAGAATGCTCGATTAATTAGTCTATAGTATATACAGTTTTTCTCTAGATAAGATGGATATTATTTAAATAAGACGTTCAGTCAGGCAGTATTTTCCTGACTCTATATATTAAATAACGCCGATTCAGATTGAGTTTAAATATCAACGTTGACCACATCAAGATCTTCTACAAGCGCAGGAATCCCTAAAAGTCCGCTCAGGCTC
The DNA here is from genome assembly GCF_000969945.1 of Methanosarcina sp. Kolksee. Lineage (NCBI taxonomy): Archaea > Methanobacteriati > Methanobacteriota > Methanomicrobia > Methanosarcinales > Methanosarcinaceae > Methanosarcina > Methanosarcina sp. Kolksee. Next base: position 2,807,405 of record NZ_CP009524.1, on the reverse strand, counting down.
GGGTTTGTCCTGCCCTCATCTCCGGAAACAAGCTCTTTTACATACAGCCCGCCTTCGCAGTTTACTGTTATGTAAGCGTAACCGTCGTCTGTCAGTTCGTCAAGCTTGATACGGTGCACATGCCTTTTTCTGACAAGGTCAGCCCGCCTGTGAACTACCCGCGTTGGAGTCTGCTGTGAGATCTCTATGTCACTCAAAGCCTCAAGGCTGGATTTAAGCTTTTCCTCCGAAACAGGCTCTTTAAATGTAACTTTAAGCTTATAAGTTTTATCCGCCTTTGAGCTTTTCAAGGTCTCAATCATATCCTTTCCAGTGAAAGAAAACTCTCTTACCTCAACTTTTCCGGAAGCTTTCTCATTAATATTTCGCATAAGTTCTTCAAGGTCTGTGCTTCGCTTTACAGGAGATTTTGCTTCTACTACAAAAGGCCTGCCACTTCCCAGCATCAGGGCATCGATATCTTCCCTGCCCGAGCCATGAAAAGCCGTATCATTGGCCTGGAAAGCCTCAACTACAGGCCCTTTTATGAGCTCATCTACGGATTCCTGATACTGTTTCCCTGTAAAATTACAGCGCTCACATCCTTTTCCCTTGCATTTCCTGCAAGGCCAGCGTGTCTGAGGAATTCCCCTGATAAGTTTGCGGTAGCGCCCTAGAATATATACCGAGCGGAGCTGGAGATCAAGCTCGTTTTTTCCAAGGTCAAGGGTGATTGTAATATCAGGGTTTTCGAAATCCACGTCTTTATGGACTTTCTCTGCTATCCGCTTGCCAACTTCCCTATTAAGCTCGGTCTTAAGCTGTTCGGCATATGCAGTTCCAGCCTCAGCCCAGAGCAGCTCCTCGTTTTCACTAAGAAGCCCGCTGACCTTTGTGCCTACAAGAAAGGTAGAATATTCAAGCCCTTCAAGGGCTTTTGCAGCTTCATCGGCCCATTCATCCAGCTTTTTAAACTGGTCAAGGCAGACCCAGCACTGTTCATCTTCGCTTTCTGTTCCTAGAGCCTTTCTCGCAAATACACTGCAAGGAGCAAGTTCTTTGAGAAGAGAATCATCGTTTTCAGCTTTATAGATCCGGTCCCCTTCCAGGACAAGGGCGAGTTTCAAGGCTTGCCCACGTTCTCTATTGCTCAGGCCTGTGGATAATTTTGCAAACTGACGGCCCAGACAGTTGTCACATATCGGGCCTTCATGCAAAATCTTTTTTGAAATATCGAGTACGTCCATTTTCTTTCACTTTCTTTAAGCTTTTTTCGGGAAATTGACCTGGGAATGAGTGACAAAATTAAGGGATAAGTATGAGATGAAAGCTCCTTATCACTTAATATTTCTGGTCATCATTAAATCTGTCACCACTCAATCTTCAACCCTGCTGTCAGCTTCTCCGGGGATCTCTCCTCTTTCAGCTTCAGCTCTGTCAAGTTCATTGTGTATAAGGGTTATGCAGTGATTAGAATGGAGAGAAAGAGGACCTACCGAGATAATTTTCACCCCTGCCTTAAGGAGCTGTGCTTCCTCTTCTTCGGTAACTCCTAAATGGTCTCCCAGGATGAAGACTGGGTCGCGGATTTCACTTGCAATTGCCCTGATATCCTCTCCATCTTCTCTCAGATAGAGCAGGGGGCGTCCTTCAAATTCCGAGAGCAGGGAATCGAGATCTCCTTTGCGAACCCAGACGCCTGGAGTGGAACGGATATCCTGTTCGCTTGCGTCTTTTTGAAGGGCTTTCTGGATAAGCGAACCGCTGCTTCGCTCGTCCGGGTTAAGGTATCTCAGGTGTAGTCCTTCAAACCTGAGGATTTTTCCGGGATTGGGTTCTCCCAGAAGGAGCAGGTGCACATTTACATCCCTGCGCATTCCGAAAGAGAGAAAAAGGGCAGAACTCACGCAGCGGCAAAGGATATCCATTCTTCCTGCAGAACCTGGAAGGTCATTTAATGTAAAGTCGCCGCTTGTGTTTGCTTTATGCCCTATAATAACAATATCGCGCATGGGCACTATATTTACGCAAGAGGTATAAAAGATATACGTAAGCTTTTGGTCGTCCACCAATACCTGATTGATGTTTTCATGGCATAGTCTCAAACATGGCTTTGCTTGCGTTTATGTATTCACACAGCAGACCGGCCACAGCAGTGCTAAAAATGTAGGAAAGGAATAGCTGTACACTGTATTTCGATTATTTTGGATTAATATCAATCAACAAACGATGGACTACCAAAATATTTGAATTTATATTTTTGTCATTCCTGAGTTTTACAGCAGATTTTCATCTACCCATCTATCAAATATCTTCAATTGCTCTTCCGTATGGAAGTAATGCTCCCCGTGGTCCAGGACTTTAATTGTTGAGTGATACCTCGCTGCAAATGCTGAAATCTCGTCCCAGTCAGACAGATTATCGTTAGAACCATACAAAATGGCAGTAGGTACTTTCCATTCAAAACAAATAGGGTTTTCTTTTACGTAGCAATAATAATTCCATTCCAATGTCTGTCCGATTGGCAACCGGATTTCATGCTCTGCTTTTAGTCTTTCTTCACTTACTTGGAAGCCTTTCATCATATTGCGTATGATGCATTCCATATTGACGACGGGCGAGAGAAACAAACTTTGCTTTATGTTAAGGTCATGATAGGCAAGCAGACTGAAATAAGCTCCCATGCTGCACGCAAACAAAGAAATTTCAGATGCAAGTGACTTTGCATATTCATAAACAGCAGTCAGATCACTTACGCAATTTTCAGGAATACAGGCATATTCCTCATTTGCACGTTCACCATGCATGGGCAGGTCAAAGCTTAATGCCTGGTAACCTTTTTCAACGGCTTTTTGTGCCATCATGGAAATTACGGTGTCTTCTTTATTAGAAAGGTTGCCATGAACTTCAATCAACAGCTTTTCACTCTGCTTTCCCCACAGGATGGCAGGAATATGAATTTTATTATTTGAGATATAAAAATGCCTTTTTTCCATTCTCTCACCCATCTCTGAGCAAAAAATAAATTTAATTCGCATTCATTCGACTAAGTTCCAAAATTTGGTGATAAAAGTTAGTGTAACATCACTATATAAATTTATAGTTTTATAATTATATAATAGTGTTGTGACACATATAACGGCAACTATAGTCACAAGGCTAAATAATGCAAATATTCAATGAGGTGCAATGAAGGTTTTTGTTGCAACAATTACAGGCGTGACTATATGTATTCTCTTCAAATTAAATGGGTTTCCAACCACAGAAAAAATATAATAATATTTCCATTTCCTCTTCTCATATCTTGGAGTAAAAAATGGAACTTGAAGCTTTAAAAAAAGTGCTGGCTTCACTGGACATCAATCCTGATGAAATTAAAGATGAAAGATATGCCAAAGTTCCTTCAAATTCCTCTATTTTCTCCAAATTTTTTGATTCCCTCCAAATTTTTTGATTCCCTCCAAATTTTTTGATTCCCTCCAAATTTTCTGTTTTTCTCAAGTTTTTTGAAAATCTGACTGAAATCACCTGCACGAGAAAATTGAAATTTCACTCACTTGAAAAGTCCGCCAGTTTAATCAGTTGGTCTGGCGCGAGTCGCAAGCCAAACTACTATTGCCCCTAACCCAATAATGAGGGCAATAAAACGTATAAGCCCTCCCAGGAAAGGAATTTCGTATATAATTGCAAATAGGACTGCCCCAACAAGATAGTACATCAGTTTTCCCGCTTCCTTTTTTAATATTTTATTATAGATTATCTCGCCTGCAAGCAGTTTCACCGGCACTGTCGCGATAAGGAGTGCAAGTGCCAGAAGCAGGATAATCAGGATCGAAAGGCTCCACCCAAAGAAAGTAATAAGCAGGATTATTGAGAGCACTGGAAGGAAAATTAGAGTTAGAAAACCCAGTAATCCTGCCTTAAGAGGTGAATCTTTTACTAGTTCCGCAAGCCCGCCTACGAAACCCGGGAAAAGGTGGATAAGGATCAGGCCCAGAGCCAGGGACGCGAGCAATCTCAGGATGAAGGAGAAAATGCTAAATCCTTTGGTAACACTTTCATAACTTTCTTCCTTTGCATTTACCTGCGTAATATTCAGGTTTCCACCAACCTTATCGTTCAGATTGGGTGGATAATTATCGGCTTGAAGTGCAAGATTTCCTTTAAGCTCGAAGTCGTCTCCGGTTTTGAGGGTGCTCGTTGAGACTTCCCCATTTCCGTTAACTATCCCGTCAAGCGTTACTTCCCCTCCGCCAAGTAGAATATCCCCTTCAACCACGCTGTCCCGGGAAAGAATGATCTGACCGCCGAGTGCTGCTACATCTCCACCTACATTTCCGTTTATCCGTATGGAGCCTCCTAGTGCGAGAATGTTTCCTGAAACATTTCCATTAACAATTATATCCCCGCTTGCACCCAGGAAATTACCTCCTGTGTTCCCGTTTACTTCGATTTGAGACCCTGCAAGCACCAGGTCTCCCTGAATGTCCTGGTTGATCTGAAGGTCCTCACCACCCCCAAAGGCATTTCCTGAGCTTGTATGTTTAAGAAAGTTCTCATCGGCAGCTACTGCTGAATAGGGCAGTACAATAAAAAGTATTATAAATAAAATAAGACCTGATACCAGCTTCTTTTCCATAAATCAACCCTCTTTGTATTTTTGCTCAATTTTGCATTTAATTGTTTCCTTTAATTATAAAAAATCTCTAAAACCGGTTGTCTCAAAACTCGACCCATTTCTACAATTGGATAATTGAAATTGTTGACTTTAAATTCAGATCGAAAATTATTCTGAAATTCAGATATTTATTTGCCTCGAATTATAGTACATTATCCTATTTGTAAAATTATGTGTAGTTTTGAGACAGCTTGAAAAAATATATTTTAGTAATATCGTAGATGTCGTGTGTGAGTTTTTGAAAAACAACATAATAGATAGTGATAATTCAAAAAGAGTAGTGGAAAATCAAATAGATAGTGATAATTCAAAAAGAGTAGGGGTAAATCAAATAGATAGTGAAAGAATTTAAAAATACAGTGATAAATCAAAAAGAATAGTGAAGAAAGTTCCTTATGAATTGACTGGGAAGAGCCGTTCAGGAACTTTCCGGTTTATTATCAAAATCATCCAGACGTGTCTGTTTCCTTGTGCAATTTTCTCCAGGGATTTCTACAGGATACTCTCCTGTGAGACAACCAAGGCACATGTCACTCTTATCGCACTCAAGAGCCCTCATAAGTCCGTCAATACTCAGATATCCGAGGGAATCCGCATTAATTAGGCTTTCAACCTCTTTTACGGTTTTATAAGAGGCGATAAGTTCCTGCCGGGTAGCCATATCTATGCCCAGATAGCAGGGAGCAATAATTGCGGGACTTCCTACTCTTGAATGAATTTCTGACGCACCTGCCCTGCGGACCATATCTATAATCCGCCTGGAGGTTGTACCCCGGACAATGCTGTCATCAACCAGAACGACACGTTTGCCTTTGACATTATCCTGGATAGCATTCATTTTAAGCCGGACTGCGGTTTCACGCAATTCCTGGCCAGGCAGGATAAATGTACGCCCTATGTAACGGTTCTTCATCAGGCCTTCGAGGTATTTAGTACCTGATTCCCTGGCATAACCAATTGCCGAAGTAATCCCAGAGTCCGGAACAGGAGAAACAATGTCAGCCTCTACCGGATGCTCTCTGGCGAGTTCCCTTCCAATATTTTCCCGCACTTTGTAGACCAGTTTTCCATCAATAATGGAATCAGGCCTTGCGAAATAAATGAACTCAAACACACAATGAGCAGGATGAGGCTCGTTTCCTATCTGGCAGCTCTCAAAGCCGTCGCCCGTAAAGACTATTACCTCACCTGGCCGCACATCTCTGATAAGGGTGCCGTTAAGGGTATCAAGGGCTACGCTTTCCGAGAAAACTGCGTATCCGCCATCGACTTTTCCGAAGCAAAGCGGCTTAAGACCGAGAGGATCCCGCACAGCATACAGAGCACCGCCAATATGGATAACCAGAGAATAGGAACCGACAAGCTTGCGCATGACATTCCGGATAGATTCTATGGGGTCGTGTTTTATCAGTTCTTTTACAAGAAGGTGGCCGATAACTTCGGTATCGGAATCACTGATAAAAATACGGCCTTCACACTCAAGTTCATCCTTGAGCTTTCTGGCATTAACAAGGTTCCCATTATGGGCAATTGCAACTGCTCCTCCTTTGAAATTCAGGATAAAGGGCTGGCAGTTTTCTATTTTTGATCCTCCGGTAGTTGAGTAGCGGACATGCCCTACTCCTACATTTCCGATCAGGTGCCCCAGAGAATCTTTGTTATATACATCAGGAACAAGACCCATGCCTTTAATGGAATGAGAGGATGTACCGTCATATACCATTATGCCAGTGGATTCCTGTCCCCTATGCTGGAGGGCATACAAGGCGTAATACAGCTTGAATGCGACAGTATTGGATTGAGGCCTGTCGCCTGGTAGAATTATGCCTGCAACGCCACATTCTTCTTTCAATTTCGACCTCCGGTGAAGGTAAAAAATAGAGAAAGTGGAACAGACAGGTTTAATACTTGCACTTTGCCTGCCACTTGTAAGCTCTTATTCGAGATGTTTTTCCAAAACCACATGAAGTACACTGTTTTGTATGCACGTTGAAAGAAACACTCCCACAGCGCCTGCATTTAGCATGTGTGCGTTTCTGCCTTTTTCCCATTGATGCCGTACCTTTACTCATTCCTAAATCTCCTGATAAAATTAATTTGTTAGAGCAGTATTCGATAATCTGAAGCGATTCTATTCATCTGAATTTACTCTCTGCGGCCAGTCACAATAAGTCCTGGTCATTGAGGTTTTACGATAATAGATGAAGTGCTTGATATAGATTACGGAGATACGTATACCACGTTGTCACCGCGAATAACGACACTGCTGAACTTACTTACAATTTCTCCTTCTCTTAGCTCTTCAGCATTGTCAAGCACGAGGTTCATGTGAATATCGTATCCTTTCAGCTCACCTCTAAACTCGCGTGCGCCTTTCAATCTAACGATTACAGGTGTGTCCAATGCGTTGTTCAAAATATCCAGAGGTCGGTTTGCCATCCTTACAGTCCCCTTAAAACATTATAAATCAAGTCATTATCTATATCAATATAAATAGTTAATCCAGATTTAAATTGATCGCCGCGTCTTAAATTTGATTATTTGCATCAAAGTCGCAAATACAATATATAAATGTATCGAAGCAATATATCACTTTTTAAGTTATCATACAGAAAAAAAACTGCTATGAACGGGAATTCTCTACAAAATACCCTGATATAAATGCGAAATGAACGGGAATTCCTTCAGGACAAAGATAACCCTTCAGAAAAAACAAAGGATCACCTAATCCTGTTGAGAAGATTTTTTACAAATAATTCTATTAAAACTTATAAAAATCTTCCTGAAAGGCACAATATTAAATTAATTTCATATTTCCAGAAGAAAGAGCTCTATAAAGTAGCAGGAAAACGAATGAAAGAAAGAGAGACATCCATGACCGAAAAACCCTTGAAAATAAAAACCCCAATTGTTCTGACTATAGCAGGTTCGGATTCAGGCGGAGGAGCAGGAATTGCTGCGGATCTGAAGACTTTTGCCGCTCTTGGAGTGCACGGAACCTGCGCTATTACATCGGTTACTGCACAGAATACTACTGGAGTGCTGAAAACCTTTGACCTCACTCCTGAAACTGTCGCCAGCCAGATTGAAGCTGTCTGCACCGATATGGAGGCCAGGTGGGCAAAAAGTGGTATGCTTGCCTCATCGGAGATCGTAAGGGAAGTTGCAAAAGAAGTAAGGAAATATGAGCTTTCCCTTGTGCTGGACCCTGTTATAGCTGCTGAAGCAGGAGGGAACCTGCTACGAAAAGAAGCTATCTCTGTCCTTACTGAAGAACTGCTGCCCTTATGCAAGGTTACGACGCCCAATGCATCCGAAGCAGGTGTACTGGCTGGCATGTCTGTAAAAACTCCTGAGGACGCGAAAATTGCAGCCCGAAAAATCACGGACCTGGGTGTTGAAGCTGTCATTATTACAGGAGGGCATCTGGATGCCACTGACCTGATTTATGAAGCTGATTCTGAGACTTTTACCCGTATTCCGGGCACTTTTGTTAAAGGAGGAACACACGGCACGGGCTGCACTTACTCTGCAGCAGTGACTGCCTTCTTAGCCTCTGGAGATAACTTGGAAGGAGCTGCAAGGAAAGCAAAGAAATTCGTTGAAAAGGCAATTCTCAAGAGCCGGCCTGCAGGCAGGGGAGTAAGTCCTGTAAACCAGCTTGGAGCGATTCTGGAGGAAAAAGAGCGCTACCTGGTTTTAAGAAATGTAAAAAAAGCAGTTTCGATCCTTGAAGGCAGCCCTGATTTTTCAAAACTGATTCCCGAAGTAGGCTGCAACATCGGAATGGCTATTCCCGAAGCCAACAGCTACGAAGACGTTGCTGCCGTTGAAGGCAGGATAGTAAGGTACATGGGACGGGCAGTTCCTGTGGGCTGTGTGGATTTTGGGGCCAGCCGACATGTAGCAAGTATTATTCTTGCGTCCCTTCGTTATGATCCTGAAATAAGGGCAGCAATTAACGTAAAATACTCCAGGGAGGCACTTTCAGCCTGCAGAGATATGGAACTTGGAATTTCCTCTTTTGACAGGACCGAAGAACCGGAAAACTCCAGTACTATGGACTGGGGTACAGCCGAAGCAATCAAAAAATACGGAAGCGTGCCGAAAGTCATCTATGATAAAGGGGGTCAGGGAAAAGAACCAATGATACGCCTGCTCGGGAGATGTGCCACTGAAGTGGCAAAACTTGCTGTGGAGCTTGCAGAACAGATACAGTAAAAATCCGGTTAAGAATCAATAATTTCAGTTATCTACAAGCCATCTTAAACAAACATGATATTCTTTGAATAACATGCACAACCAATGAAGATGCTTGCGGATGGCAGCATTTTCATGCTAAACAAGTGAAATTTTCAGAATATCAAGCGAACCTCTCAGAATATCAAGCGAACCTCTCAGAATATCAAGCGAACCTCTCAGAATATCAAGCGAACCTCTCAGAATATCAAGTGAATATTTGTAGAATCAAACGTTTATATAATTGAGAGATTCTGACCTTTTTTGTTTTATTCGGTTCCTATTTCTGTCCAATTTACTTTTTTTCCGGTTTTTGCTTCTAACTGTTTTTCCTTCTTTCAATTCCAACTTCTGACAGTCTTTCTTTTTTTCAAGCTCTAGTTTTAATAAGTAGCTTTTCTTCAAACACCTGTTTCCCAAAAGTACATAAATGGGATGCGAACACCTTAAATGTAAAATAAATAACACTTATATACGTCGAAGTACGAATCTGTACCTAAACGACTACGGAGAAAACCTATGGAACAGACCAAAATTATCCTTGACGAGAATGAAATGCCTAATCAGTGGTATAACGTCCTTTCAGACTTATCCTCTCCTATCGAGCCTCCTCTTGATCCGAGGACCTGGGAGCCTATAACTCCTGAAGCTCTTGAACCTATTTTTCCGAAAGGTCTTATTAAGCAGGAAATGAGCAGTGAAAGGTTTATTGATATCCCTGAAGAGATACTTGAAATTTACAAGCTCTGGAGGCCCAGTCCTCTTTACAGGGCTCACAGGCTGGAAAAACTTCTCAAAACTCCTGCAAAGATATACTATAAAAATGAAGGGGTAAGCCCTGCAGGCAGCCATAAGACAAATACTTCACTTGCTCAGGCTTATTATAATATGAAAGAAGGAACCGAGAGGATCACAACTGAAACAGGGGCAGGACAATGGGGAAGTGCATTAGCTCTTGCCTGCAATTACTTTGACCTCGAATGTAAAGTCTATATGGTCCGTTCCAGTTTTTACCAGAAACCTTATCGAAAATCCCTGATGACAGTCTGGGGAGGAAATGTTGTGCCCTCTCCAAGCGAAGATACCGAATTCGGAAGAAAGATTCTGAAAGAGCAGCCGGAAACACCGGGAAGCCTGGGGATAGCAATCAGTGAAGCCGTGGAGGATGCAATCGCACACGATAACACTAAGTACTCCTTGGGAAGTGTCCTCAACCATGTTATGCTCCACCAGACAGTAATCGGGGCCGAATGCAAGAAGCAACTTGAAAAGGTTGAAACCTATCCTGATATAGTTATAGGCTGCTGTGGAGGAGGAAGCAACCTCGCGGGAATATCTCTTGAGTTCATTAAAGACCGGATTGAAGGAAAAAGATATCCAAGAGTAATTGCAGTCGAACCTTCAGCTTGCCCGTCCTTGACCAAAGGAGAATACAGGTACGACTTTGGAGATACTGCGGAAATGACCCCGCTTCTTAAAATGTATACCCTCGGCCACAAACATGTGCCTCCTGCCATCCACGCAGGCGGACTCCGTTATCACGGTGACTCTCCAATCATAAGTAAACTCTGCGCTGAAGGGTTTATTGAAGCTGTTTCATATGATCAGTACCCGGTGTTTGATGCCGCTGTGCAGTTCGCACGGACTGAAGGCATAGTCCCTGCTCCTGAATCCTCCCACGCTATCCGCTGTGCAATCGACGAAGCTCTCAAATGCAAGCAAACCGGAGAAGAAAAAACAATTCTATTTAACCTCAGTGGACACGGACATTTCGACATGAGTTCCTATGATAAATATTTCAACAAGGAACTCGCCTGAAAAACAACTGAAAAAGACAAAATTCAGGATATAACTCAACAGGATGCCTTAAAGGCATCCTGGCAATCAGGAAACCCACACTCCTCTACTCCTTCTGCAATAATGCTACAGAGAATAGAAAGACATTATAAAAACCGCATCTGTACAGATGTAGCCAAGAGAACCAGGAACACTCCATGAAATTTCAAGTTGGTCAAAATACTTCAGGATTATTTGGTCTCAAGGATGTTTAAGAGTTTAAAAATTTAATATTTAGATTCCAATATCATATTTGCTCATATAACTTTATATAGAAAGACGTTTTCGTGTATAATCCAAAACACCTTTAAAAGTTTCATTCTTTTTAAATATTTTTGCTTTTTTGATTATTTATAGTCTTTTTTAAAGATGTGTTGCTTGATTATGAATTTGAACTCGTCGTCTTGAGCACAAATGTTGCACAGAAACCATTTACCTGCAACCGTTGCCCCTTTTGATCACGCTTTCATGACGTTTTAGGTTTAGCAATAGTTTTCGGTCAAGCCTTTTTTGAAAAGGGTTGTTCTACAACCGTTTCGCCGGTTGATCACTCCGACCATGTCATTGCTGGGTTTTTTTCTCAAGCCTTTTTTGAAAAGGCTAGCTGGACAAGGGCAGAGATTTTTTTCTTACTCCAAATCTTTTTTGTTCAGAATGTAAGAAATCATTTCAGGACTAAGTTTGCTCTCATGCGCTAATTTCTCCGCAATTTTTTCACTGGGAATGCCTTCAGCTTTCATGCATCTCATTTTTGAAATTACGGATGAGGGGACAGTATAATACTCATTAATGTCTTTTCTGTGGCCCCAGACATCCCCTTCTATGAGCTGAACTTTTTGCATTTCCATAAACATCTCTATGGCTCTTGAAACTGTCCTTATGTATGATCTTGGAAGCTGGATTACTTCCAGTTTCGGACAGGTCTCAACAAGCAGAAAAATATCTTTATTTGACGGCCTGAATGCGAAGTGAACTACCTTTTCATTCGGATTCAGTGACAGAATTTCATTTCTTGAACTGATAACTCGTATTCTCATATAGATCCCCCGACCCAAAACTTACTAAAGTATCAATAAAAGAAGTTACACTACTTTATTTAAATATTTTTCTTGTGTACTCCTCGATTTTGTCCTGTTATATTGAGAATACTGAAAAAGAAGTATATGGGAAAAGCAGAACTAAAAAGCTAAAAAATACTTTTATATTTCAAATCTATATAATTTGATTATAAAATATTAATAAATATAAAAAATATAAAAATGTTTCGTAGTGCACATCCCGATTTTTGATACTTTTATATAATTCAAATCATAAAAGGATAATTATTATAGTAATCCATTAACAAAATGGCTAACATCAATTGATTGTTGTCTCAATGTGACAGGGGTCGGAATGTCAGTCATAAGGTTTCATAAGGTAATGCATCGATTATCAAATAAATACATACTAAAAAAATAATTACAGCTTATAACTCAAATATTATTTTAAAGTCATATGTAATTTTGTTACACGGAAAACGCAATCTTCCGAAGAGTGATTCGAAAGAGTGATTCGAAAGAGTGATTCGAAAGAGTGATCCAATCTGGATGTTACAACCACGAAAAACATGGAAAGCACGGAAGAACCAGGTCTTTATCACTCATTTTCGTGTTTTCCGTGTATTCTTTGGTTTTCAAAAAATCAATTTTGAACATACTTTGGAATCAATACACTAGATTTGGTAAAAATCATTTATACTAGAGCAAGAAAAGTTGTTTTTCCCAATTGTACCAGATTAGGGAAAGAACCTTATTCTTTCGCTCTTACCAGTTTACAATATTAGTAATTGTTTTTACAGATAATTTCGGCTCTTCGTTATTCCCTGTGGATAAGACGATTTTCAATTCGAGACCGCGTTGGTTTTTATGAAGACATTACGAGGATATCCACACAAAACAATGACGAATCATAATTCTTAAAACCATAAAACGCTGCTTTCCTAATTGTACCATATCAATTCTACACATCAATATTTTTATGTATTATTGGAGCTTATAATACTATAATAGCGTTTACTGTTAATAATATTCAAAATAATTATTTGGTTTTACACATAATCCTATTAATATATAATGTTCGGTCGGCAAAATGAGGCCTACAGCAAGGCTTGAAACCTGCTTTAATGTATCTTAAAAATTCCTTAAACAAGTATACCTGATAAAGTCAGTTTATATGTATTAATTAATATATGATTATAGTGATTATTTGTTTAATCCTGATAATAATTGATAAATAAAATTCCCTCTGTCTGGAAGCCTCTGCGGACGCAATAGAAAGATTTTTCACGGAATGTAGTAAAGCGGAATAAACTATATTTTCGCGATTTAAAGGCATATCGTTGAAATCTCCGACAGTGAGAAAGCTCTGTAAAGCCGGCTTCCCCCAGCCTATTTACCAATGTTTATTAAGCGTAAGCTAGCGTTATTTTAATTGAAATTTATAGATCCTGGTTGTCAAAAATGGTTGTTGATACTGAAATATGTGGTATAAAAATAGGAGATCGATACCCTGCACATGTAATGGGTATTATTAACTTTAGTCCTGAGTCCTTTTACGGAAATTCGGTCGTAAACCCTGATTCTGCGCTTGAGACAGCTCTAAAAATGGTTGAGGAAGGAGCAACCTTTCTGGACCTTGGAGCCCGTTCAACCTGGTTACATGCCGAGCCTATTAGCAGGAAACAGGAACTTGAACGTATTTTGCCAGTGCTTGAAGCACTGAAAGGCAATGTGGATGCTGTGATTTCCGTGGATACGATGTTTCCTGAAATCGCAGAAGAAGCTCTCAAAAGGGGAGCTGATATCATAAATGACGTCTCCGGTTTTACTGCAGACCCCAGAATGATTGAAGTAGTGGCAGACTACGGATGTCCTGCTGTTGTCATGGCCTCAAATAAAGTTCCGGGTGATCCCCTCGGAATGGATGCCGTTATACAATCCCTTGATTCTATTATACAGGCTGCTGAAGCAGGTGGCATAAACCCAGAAAAACTCATACTTGATCCTGCATCCGGCAGGTGGATCGAAGAAAAACTTTCCATTTATGACTTTGAAACTCTTGACGATTTTGAACGCCTTCAAATTTTTGAAAAGCCTTTGTTAGCAGCTCTCTCAAGAAAATCATTCATAGGAGATGTACTTGGAAAACCTGCAACTGAGAGGCTCTATGGCAGCCTGGCTGCAGCAGCTATTGCAGTTTACAAAGGTGCTCATATTGTCCGTACGCATGATGTACCTGAGACCGCTGACGTCGTAAAGCTTTCAGGAGCTATCAGGAGTAGTCCAAGTATAGTAAAAGATGGCAGGTATGAGGTCTCTGTGGTTGAGGTAAAGACACCACAGGATGCAGCCATTGCAATGCGGAAACTTGGAGTTACCACGACAGGCTCAAAGGTAATGCAGAATAAAAGTATCCATCTTATGCTGAAAATTCGTAATCTTACGACCACAGAGGCTTTGATAATAAAACAGGAGATACTCTCTCGAGGAGGGGATGCAGCACTGACAAGGAATGCAGTTTCCCACGAAACAGAGATGACTGATGTGCTTGTAATGGGTACTCTGCTTCAGCTTGGACGTCTTGCCAGGAAACTTGAAGGGCAGGCGCGCTCCCTACCACTTATTGCCGAAATGATCCGCGAATGTATTGCAAAGCGGAGAGATCTGGAATATCGATATTTGAGGTAGTTATGATTATAACTTCAGCAAAACCCCTTGAAGAAATCCTGGCCCTGTTACAGGACGAAGATGACATATTTATTATCGGATGCAATGTCTGTGCTGCAAAACTGAAGACCGGTGGAGAACCCGAAGTGCTTGAGATGATCAGACAGCTTGAGAAAAGCGGAAAGCGTGTAGTAGGCTGGGCTCTCCCCACAGCAGCCTGCAGTGTCCGGTCTTTTGATTCCCTGGTTCAAAAGAATGAAAAAATAACTGAAGCACGCTGTATTCTGGTTATGGGCTGCGGTAGTGGAGTTTCAACGGTTTCCGGTGTTACGGAGGTTCCTGTATTCGGCTCAAATGATACGCTTTCCCTGGGAGGTTCAAGCGAAGGTAAGCTGCTTTCAGGCCAGTGTATAATGTGTGGAAAATGCACAATTGGTGAATTTGGAGGTATCTGTCCTAAATCACGATGCCCTAAAGGACTTCTAAATGGGCCCTGTGGGGGAGCTATTGACGGGATGTGTGAAGTCAACAGAGAGAACGATTGCGTATGGACTTTGATTTATAATAGGTTGAAAAAAATCAATAGGCTTGATCTCCTTTACACAGTTCATGCCCCTCAGGAGCATAGAGTTGATTAAATTCATTCACATTTTTTATTTAATTTTTAAATCATATTTTTTCCCGTGCTTGAAATACATGTCTTTGACGCATCAGTGTAAGTCTGCTATAACCTCTCTGATCCGCAAAAGGTAACCTCTCTGATTTGCAAAAAGTAACCTCTCTGATTTGCAAAAAGTAACCTCTCTGATTTGCAAAAAGTAACCTCTCTGATTTGCAAAAAGTAACCTCTCTGATTTGCAAAAAGTAACTTGTCTGATCTGCAAAAAGGGATAATGCGGCACAAAGGTTTTTGAAAATAATATTAACCGACTGATGGTGCACGATTCAGGAGCATGGTTTAAATAATTTCATCCCTAATATTCTTACTCAATGCTCTTTAATTTTCGTGAAAAACTGAATTCCAGCAAATTTCTGGTCACTGCTGAAGTCTCCCCTCCTAAGGGCACAAGATTCTCAGTTCCCCTTGAAGATGCTCACCAGCTCAAAGGTATTGCAGATGCTATAAACGTTACGGATAATCAGTGCTCAATTATGCACATGAGCTCCCTGGCTTTTAGCAAGCTTTTGCTTGATGAGGGACATGAACCTATTATGCAGCTCACCTGTCGGGACAGGAACAGGATAGGACTTCAGTCCGATCTTCTTGGAGCGTATGCTCTGGGTATCCGGAACATCTGTGTGATGACAGGAGATTTTCCTTCGTGTGGAGATCACCCAGGTTCAAAGCCCGTATACGACCTTGATTCCGTACAGCTCCTTCAACTTGTTCGGAAGCTTGACTCAAGCATTAATTTTGCAGGAAACAAGCTGGACGGAGGCACCTCTTTCTGTGCAGGTGCGGTTTCTGGTATAGACCCTGAAAAACCTTTGCAACTTATAAAGCTTGAAAAGAAAGTCAGCTGTGGAGCTGATTTTATCCAGACTCAGGCGGTCTATGATGTGGGCATGTTTGAGGAGTTTATGGAGGCTATAAGCCACCTTGAAGTACCTGTAATTGCAGGCCTGATTCCTCTAAAATCTCTGGG
Source organism: Methanosarcina sp. Kolksee (assembly GCF_000969945.1). Classification (NCBI taxonomy): domain Archaea; kingdom Methanobacteriati; phylum Methanobacteriota; class Methanomicrobia; order Methanosarcinales; family Methanosarcinaceae; genus Methanosarcina; species Methanosarcina sp. Kolksee. Next base: position 2,791,323 of record NZ_CP009524.1, on the reverse strand, counting down.
TATGGCTGAATTCATGAACAGGAACATTTCGGGAATTCATGTGCCTGAAGAAATCATGCTTCGTATAAAAGATGCACCTGATCCTGTCGAAGAAGGTCTTTCAATAGCTTCAGAGACTATAAAGGAGCTTATGAAACTCTCACGAGGGGTTCATATTATGCCTATAGGATCTCATAAAAATACTGCAAGACTACTTTCGATGGCTGGAATTTCCGGGAAATAATTTTCTTACAGGTAAAAATCACTCTCTATACCGGAAGACTCTTTTTCCTCTTTTTCAGCGGTAAGATTTTTACTTTCTGTATTCTCTTCTTCAGGCTTTTATTCTCATTGATTATTTTATCTGGGTATCCTTTCATATTTTTAGGCCATTTTTTATATTTTTTTAGATTTTACCTCGCATCTTTTTAGATTTTTTCTCACATCTTTTTAGATTTTTCTTCACATCTTTTTGAATACTTCATAATATTTTTTTGGCAATTTCTTATATTTTTTTAGATCTTTTCTCACATCTTTTTGAATATCTTCTTACATCTTTTTGAATATCCTCTTACATCTTTTTGAATTTCTTCTTACATCTTTTTGGGAGCCGTCGGATACATTTATCAATATCCTCCGGCATTTTACGATTTGATTTCGCATTTATTTTAGATTCAGCAAACCAATTTAGTCATTAACTCCTAAGGGCAGCAGAGTATGAGTTCAGAAAATACTTCCATCCAGATGTTTGGGATTAAGACCCCTATTATAAGGGAAGGGGATGATATCGTACAGATTATAGATAAGGCTCTGGAGGAAGCAGGGCTTGTCCCTATTGATGGGGATGTTTTCGTACTTGCAGAATCTGCAGTTGGCACTGCGGAAAGAAGAGCCGTCAGGCTTGCAAGTGTGAATCCAGGTGAAAAGGCAAAAGTGCTTGGGGAACAGTACGGGATCGATCCCAGGGAAATGGAACTCGTGCTTCAGGAATGCGATGAGATTTTTGGAGGTGTACCTGGAGCTGCCCTTACAATTACAAAAGGCGTTCTGGCTCCTAATGCAGGGATTGATGCTTCAAATGCCCCTGAAGGATATGTGATCTTGCTCCCAGAAGACCCGCGAAAAAGTTCCGAGATTATCAGAGGCCGGCTTGAGCAGCGTTACTCATGCAGACTAGGGGTAATTATAGGAGACAGCAGGACTCAACCTCTCAGGCTTGGTTGCTCGGGAATTGCGCTTGGAGTTTCAGGCTTTGTGCCTGTGGAAGATGCGCGGGGAACTGACGATATATACGGGAAACCTCTCCGTATTACATACAAGGCTGTAGCAGATAACCTTGTCTCGGCTGCCGAACTCCTGATGGGAGAAGCTGGGGAAAGAGTGCCATGCGTGCTTATCCGTGGTGCTCCGGTAAGTATGATAAATGAGTCACCTGATATGCCAACGATCCCAATGGAAGGCTGTATGTATTTCGGCAATATAATAAAAGGTCGGCTCGAGGATAAAAACTGCGAGAAAAATGTATGATTCCTTAACTGGTTCCCTGATAAAAGCGGGTTTTTCTTTCTAACTGCTCTTCAATAAACTGAAAGTTTTTTAGAGTTAGCTGGTCTTCTTGCAGGAATTATCTATAATAAATAGAGTGCCAAGTCCAGGTCTTATTCCTTCAGAAAATTATTCCTTCGGAACTCCCATTGGAGAGCCTGCAAGAACTTGCCACTATTTTAAAAAAGTGTGTTAAATGAAAGGAAAAGTAAACAGTCACCGATTCAAGAAAAGACGAGTTTCAGGGACTTGTCCGTCATGCCGTGAAAAGATAGCTATTATGCTTTTTCCCTTCATACTTAGTAATTTTTTCAGACTCGGTCGTTATTATTAGCAGTCCCAGTCGAAGTCACGACCACATCCTCTTCTGCGGCCGCCGCGACGCCTTCTGAATCCATCATCACAGTCAAAGCGGCCACCAAAACCGCAACCGTCAAATCCACCACAGCCTCCAAAGCCTCCAAAACCGCCGCCGCAACCATCAAATCCTCTTCCTCTTCCAAATACTCCAAATCCTCCACCCATTGTATTTACCTCCATGATTTTACGATATTCTTTCTATATTTTTTTGCTTCATATTCTTAATACTCGTTCTGCATACTGGAGGAGATGATTTTTAAAATCAGGATACAATCTGATTAAATTCCTCATCAACCTCCCCAATCCTGTAATGTACCCGTGGCAGTTATTTTTAGAAATGATTCATTTTTCTCCTTTTTATTTGGGATAAAATGTTCAACTTTAATTGACATGAGTACAAGTATAAATATAATTATATATTATATAATAGTAATAGAATATCTATTCCTTATTAATAATAACTTTGGGGAATTTGTACTTAATAGCTAAAAAATAGGTTCAGCTTACTAGCTAAAAAATAGGTTCAGTTTTGTATTAACACCTTAATAGCTTTAATTCCTATCCAATAAGCTAGTATCTTGAAAATTTAGTTATTGGTCACATGTTAACTCTGAATCGCTATCTGTTGATGGAAAGCTATCAAAGGTTTGCTCAATAATTACATTTTCATGACACTAGCTATAGAAACGCAGTATATAAATTCAGTATTATACGAGCTGATCCCAAAACGCAAAATTGCTTCTCTTAATGTTGTATTCTGGATTATCAATAAGAACTTCTGGTCCTAAAAAATAATTCTGAAACTCTTATTGATGTGGGAATAAAATTGATTTTGGGATGAGCTCTACAAATAAACACAGTATTATGAATAATCCGAAGAAAACCACAAACTTACGTAGGCAATAAGTGATGCTTCATGAGCAGCTTTATCTCCCGATTGGAATATAGAGCTCTCTGGTATTGGAAAAAATACTTGCAAATTGGCACTTTTAAGCCATTATCCCAATCGTGTACATATTTGCTACTATCTCAATTAGAATTTGGTTTCTAACGGATAGTATTGATTTGATCCTTTTTGGGATCTTACACGATAGAAATATAAATGCAGCGATCAATATAAGACTATTCCACTTCGATATGGAAATAATTTACCTGGGGATTCCAGGGTAGGGCCTGTGGATTTATTATCGGTAGAGAGAATGAAGCAGGAATAAATAATTGGATATTTGGAATTATTTCTCATCATCGAAGATAATATACAATTATTGAGTCCCGACCCTGTATTTGGTAAATCCAGCTTTCATGTCGCCTATCATCAGGATTGGGTTTCCGGCAGCTTTGTCGTACAGGCCTTTAGACAGTGTATGTACGACTCTTCTGTACGCTTCCCGGAATGGATTAAACAAAATAGAGAAATTCCCAGACGTTTCAAAATATAAAGGTGATTTTATGAAACCAATGTTATTGGACTTTTCCGCAACATGGTGTGGACCTTGCAGGATGCAAAAACCTATTCTTGAAGAGCTTGAGAAAAAGTACGGGGATAAGGTTGAGTTCAAAGTTGTAGATGTGGATGAAAACCAGGAAATGGCCTCCAAATATGGCATACATGCTGTCCCAACGCTGATTATCCAGAAAGATGGGATTGAGGTAAAGCGCTTCATGGGAGTTACCCAGGGTAGTGTACTGGCGTCGGAACTCGATAAGATCCTCTGACCCTCAGTTTTTCTGACAAAGACCGCCCGGGGTTCCAGAAACCTGGGGCTATCTTTTTCCATATCCTTTTTATCTGTTTATTTCAGTCGAATTTGGAGCGAGGGCGCGAACATACCCCGTTTCCTGCAGCGAGGCGCGCCAGCGCAACTTTGATTTGAGCTTTTTCTATATCCCTAAAATAGAATAAGTCTTGTTGCCGTTATTCTTTAGTATTTGTTTTAAAACTGAGCATATTTATTAATAGTACTTTAAAACTCATCCTAATATTATAGTATGTGGGTGGAAAATTGATAGGATTTAATGTTCTCATTTTTTGGTTTTTAAATTAAAACCATGTATCTGTTCTTAACTTTTTCATATAATCCCCGCAGGTTCATATTAAATCAAAAACAATAGCAGTGAAACTATGCATGTACCGAATTTTGCTGCGGGAAGTGAGTCTCTGAGATTTTTGTTTGAAAAATTATGAAATTCTGTAAATATCATAATAATTTAATAAGTTAATACAAAATAATTATATGAGTAAACTAGAGTATTTTGATTAAAGAAATGTTTCTTGAATCAAAAATCTCTAATACTATCTAAATAATGTTAGTTCAATGGGATAAATATTTATAGTCAGTATATCTTAATTATATCAATGTAAAAACGTAAAAAAATTTAAAGTGAGATGAGAAAAAACATGAAGATCCGAGTGGTTAGTTCCAGAGAAGAAATCTTTACACTTAATCCGAATGAGCGCGTTGTTCACCTGGCCTTCAGGCCATCGAACAAGGACGTTTTGGGCCTGGTTGAGACCTGCCCAAAAATTGAGGTAATTCAGTTGCCGAAATCCTATATGGCTACAGTTTCAAAATCCATAGAAATGTTCCTTGAGATGCAGAGAATCCAACTCATTGAAGGCGACGTCTGGGGCCACAGGAAAGATATAAACGAGTATTACACGATTCCGTCCTCAGTGACTGAAAAAATAAAGGAAATGAGATCTGAAGGTATATCCACTGAGGATATCGAAGCAAAGATTTCAAGGGAAAATATGCTTAACCCTGAAATGGTTGCTTATATCATAACCAAGGAATCCCCTGCCTGAATTTGAACTGGATAAAATACGCTACAAGGCGTTTCACTGGAGATTAAACCGCAAAGGCGTTGAATCTTTCGCGTTCTCGCGATCTGATTTCCGGCTTAAATCTTCTACTGGAGAAGGCTTATGCCTGGAGAAAGTAGGAAACCCTGAAAACATAATTGAGATCCGCTTTTTAAGAGGATTTCTTATTTATTAACTTTTTTTGTTACTTTTTTAAGAGATTTATAATCTGTGGAGTAATTGGGACTCCCAGAGTTGCTGTGGAAGTTGCTGTCAATACTAACTGGAAAACAAGTTTCACGATTTCTTCAGCGGCGTAACTCACAATAATTTCGTTTGTGACATTTTTTCCGAGTGATCTCTGAGTTATTTGAGTTTAATGGGAAAATGAAGAAACAAGGTCAAAGGAGGCCCTAAACCTTTCATTACCTCTACTATCAACAGTCAGTAATTAACTGCCCAACATCGTGAATTTTAGTAAAACTTAATACTTAAAACAGTTTCTTTTAGTTTTATAAGATTCCTGAGCAAGGTTTACTAAATAAAGAGTTTCAGCAGAAAACTCCCGCTTTACCTCATTCTCCGGCGCTTTAAGGCAAAATACAAAAAAGACTTAAATTCCGAGGTATTCTCAAATTTTTATAAACCAGTACATTACCAATCTATGTGATTTCCCTAACCTTAAATACCTTAAGTATTATTTCCTCAAGGATTTGCGTGATTTCTAAAAAACTGATTGATCTTGGTGTGTTGGCGCTCAGACAGCGTAATTCTCGCGGGACTTTTAAACCGCATATCTCACTCCGGTTCAGGGACAAAGCCGGAGACTTGCGCACCTTTTCCATTGATACTACCAGGACGGTTGGAAAGCATCCTCAGCCCGATGCCTATCTGATCACCCATGCCCATTCCGACCACAACGGAAAATCGGCTATGCTCTCTCCCAATGCCGTGTGTACGGAAAAAACTGCTGTGGCGCTTGAAATCAGGCACGACAGAAAATATGCGGGCAGCATGTGCAGGCTTGGGGATGGAATCGACATCGAAGGAACAACGGTAAAGACATTTCCTACGGAACATACCGCAGGAGCGAGTGCTTTTTACTGGGAAAACGATGTAGGGACAAGGATTCTGGTTACAGGCGACGTCAAAGATGCAAGCAGCCTTCCTCCCTGTGACGTCCTTATCACTGAAGCTAACTATGGCGACCCTGCCGACCCTTCCTGCCATTTTGCAGATGACCTTGAAGGTATGAAATCTGCGCTTTTCGAAAAAGGGCCTGTAGCCTTTGGAGCATATGAATTCGGAAAGGCCCAGCGCGCAGTTGAACTAATAAGAGGTTTTGGATATGATGGCGCTATCTGCATGGAGGCAAGGACAAGGGCTCTTACCCGCAGCATGCTTGAGGATGCCGGGGAACTGGTAGGGCTTGACTCCGGAGAAGATGACGGGGTTTTTATAGTTGCTCCCTGGGACCTTGACAAGTTGCCCTGGAACATGAAAAAATACGTCTTAAGTTGCCGCATGGATTATCCTTACCCAACAATCAGGATAAGCGACCATCTTGATGCTTGCGGGCTTGAAGATATGGTCCGGAAACTTTCTCCTGAAGTCACTCTTGTCTATCACCCAGGAGGGAATAGACCTTCAAAATTTTCAAAACATTTAAATTCGATAGGAATTGATTCGATATCTATAGATCAGATCGGTAATGTTTTAAGTAATGAATTTATTTAAAGCTGTGAAATCCAGTCTTAATAGTAACTTCAACAATTCAATTTCGAGAATCTTGTATCAAAAACTAAACTCCAAGGATTTAATTCCGTATTGTAATTCAAGAATCTTATTTCAGCAAAAAATTATAATTACCTGATATATAATTTGATTCTAATAATTTTAAATACAATGATTTTAATCTGAGATCTCAAATATGCAAATCAATATCTTATGTACAAATCAATATCTTATCCGCAAATCAATATCTTATGTACAAATCAATATCTTATCGCAAATTAAAATCTTACAATTCAGGTCTAATTTTTTAACCGAGATTAGGTTCTGACTACGATTACATCCAGGGAATGTTAATTGCCGTTCAGGAGAGTATACAGGTTGAGTAAGCAAAATCCGAAGTCAAAGTCCAGAAAGGAACCTGCAAAAATAGCAGAGGCTACTTCAGCAGTTCCTGCAGCAAAGATTGAGACTCCAGAGAAGAAGACTTTTATCAAGGAAAGGACGCCTGAGGAAAAGCAAAAGGAGCATAGGGACGGAATTGTAAAGACAGTAGTAGCCGCATTACTCGGCACAATCGCAGGAGTTTTATGTTTCCACGTGTACGGGACCGGAGAAGACAGGATCTGGTATGCTGTACTTACAATCGTCATTGGAATTACGTATTTCATACAGAAGTTTCTTTATCCTCAACTTCAGATCAGTACAAAGGAGTTCAAATTCAAGGACTGGTTCTACGTAGAGTTTATAGTCATTGATTTTTTCCTTATAGTCTGGACTCTCCTCCTGAATTAAGATTTAATTTCCTGAATTGCAAAAAGGCTCTCTACATTTAAGGGTCTTTTATACAGTTTTTTATCACAGGTTTTTACCTTTTTGATTTCCTCAGCTTCTGTATTACCTGGCCGTTTATTTCATTAAACTCCTGTATGACTGGTATTTTATGTATGCAGTTAGTCCAACGGTTCATATACCAGAGCAGGCATTTCATAACCGATAACTACTGTATACAACAACTGTATACCGAAATACCTCTCAGATAACTGCTGTATACATGCAATATCCTCTTAACATTAATACTGGACATTACATTATCAACTGCCTTGCCGTGATAACTGTTCTCTGCTATAGCAGGAACTTATGGAACTTATATTACTACGCTCCAGTTACGCTTGAACTCACAGCAGGTGCTTTATCTAACACTACTTAACAAATTAACGAAAAACGTAATTTTCGGGGACTATCATGAGAATAGCTATACTTAATAAAGATAGGTGTCAGCCCAGACGGTGCAGTAAGGAGTGCGAGAAATATTGCCCGAGGGTCCGGACAGGGGATGAAACTATTGTTTTTGAGGAGGACGGAAAACCCGTCATTTCCGAGGAACTCTGTGTAGGCTGTGGAATTTGCGTTAATAAATGCCCTTTTAAAGCCATTATGATCATAGGGCTTCCTGAAGCTCTGAAGGAACCCACTCACAGGTATGGAGTAAACGGCTTTGCCCTCTTCGGGCTGCCTGTGCCCAGAGTAGGAAAAGTAACAGGGATTCTCGGCCCTAACGGGATAGGAAAAAGTACGTCCGTCCAGATTCTTTCAGGAACTTTGATCCCTAACTTCGGACAGAAAACAGGCGATTGGGATACTGTGCTTGAACACTATGCCGGAACTGCACTTTATGATTACTTTAAAGATGTCGTGGACGGGAAAGTCCGGGTTTCCCAGAAACCGCAGTATGTAGACCTCATCCCTAAAGCTTTCAAAGGAAAAACCTCCGAACTGCTCGAAAAAACCGATGAACGAGGAGTCCTTGATGAGCTTATCGACTATCTCGATTTAAAAAGCATAGTTGACAGAAAAATCTCGGAATTAAGCGGTGGAGAACTGCAGCGTGTGGCAATAGCAGCATGTGCGGCAAAGGACGCTCAGTTCTACTTCTTTGACGAAATTAGCCCTTATCTTGACATTTACCAGAGGATTAACGTCGCCCGCCTGATCCAGGAGATTTCAAAGGACAGGGCTGTACTTGTAGTAGAGCATGACCTTGCAATCCTGGACATGCTCACAGACGTCATTCACATTGCCTACGGAGAGCCTGCAGGTTTCGGTGTGGTTACTCTTCCAAAGAGTGTACGTGTGGGGATCAACCAGTATCTCAAAGGCTATCTCCATGAAGAAAATATAAGGATCCGACCTGAGGCCATTAAGTTTGAAGTCCATCCTCCAAGAGAAGACCACCAGTTAAGGTCTATGGTTACCTTTAATGGTTTTTCAAAGAAATTCGGAGATGGGTTCTCCCTGAAAGCCACAGGTGGCAGCCTTCGTGAGGGAGAGGTGCTCGGAGTAGTGGGTCCCAATGGGATAGGAAAGTCGACTTTCGTAAAAGTGCTCGCAGGGGAAATCAAACCTGATGAGGGCGATCCAGGCATAGACGTCAAAATATCTTACAAGCCTCAGTATATTAAAGCCGACATCCCTGTGCGCGTACAGGACTTCCTGCGCGGGATCTCAAAGCATTTTGGGACCAGCTATTATGAGGTAGAGATTTCAAACCCACTACAACTTGATAAGATCTATGACAGCCTGCTTACAGAACTTAGCGGTGGAGAACTGCAAAGAGTTGCGATTGCAGCCTGCCTTACTCAGGAAGCCGACCTCTATATCCTGGACGAACCCAGTGCCCACCTGGATGTTGAACAGCGTTCAATGGTCACAAAAGTCCTCAACCGCTTTGCCGAAAACAACAACAAGACAGCTCTTGTCGTAGACCACGATATCTACATGATAGATATGCTGAGCCAGAGACTCGTGGTTTTTGAAGGCAAGCCTTCGGTATACGGTGAAGCGCATGGTCCGTTCAGCATGGAAGATGGTATGAACAGATTCTTAAAAAACCTGGGCATAACCTTCCGCAGGGATGAGGAAACAAGGCGTCCGCGCGTGAATAATATGGGTTCAAGGCTTGACCGGGAGCAAAAAGAGAGTGGAAATTACTATTACTCAGCAGGCGATTAAATTCGGAATCGGTTACCGATATTTGATAATTGGTGCTGAGTAAGCTATGTTCAAAAAATCGTAAAAGTTGGAAAAATACAAAAAGTTGAGTTTCTCTGAATAGAGAATAAGGTTTTTGCAGAGATTTTTGAAGGGGTTTCTGCAGATACTAACTTTTTCGATACTAGCGTTCAATCCCAAAATAGTTTTTTATCTAATGTGTGAGTTTCTGATTTTCAATGAAGATAGAAAGTCTCGATCTGCCCGACGAAGTAAAGCGGTTTTATCTCGATTCCGGGATTCTGGAACTTTATCCCCCTCAGGCTGAAGCTGTGGAAAAAGGGCTGCTTGAAGGAAGAAATCTGCTTGCTGCAATCCCTACAGCTTCAGGGAAGACTCTCCTTGCCGAGCTTGCAATGTTGAAGTCCATCCTGGCAGGAGGAAAGGCACTCTATATTGTGCCTCTCAGAGCTCTTGCTTCCGAGAAATTCAGGCGGTTTAGGGAATTTTCGGAACTTGGAATTAGGGTCGGGATCTCTACAGGGGACTATGACATGCGGGACGAGGGACTCGGAGTGAACGACATTATTGTTGCGACCTCCGAGAAAACCGATTCCCTGCTCAGGAATGAGACTGCCTGGATGCAGGAAATTTCGGTTGTTGTGGCAGACGAGGTGCATCTTATAGACTCGCCGGATAGGGGCCCAACGCTTGAGGTTACCCTTGCAAAGCTTCGGAAAATGAACTCTTCATGCCAGATCCTTGCACTGTCTGCAACCGTCGGGAATGCCGACGAACTCGCAACCTGGCTGGAAGCCGAGCTTGTAGTAAGTGAATGGAGGCCTACTGAGCTTCTTGAGGGAGTATTCTTTAATGGGACCTTCTATTGCAAAGATAGGGAAAAAACTGTTGAGCAGTCCACAAAAGACGAAGCTGTGAACCTTGCACTGGATACCCTCAAAAAAGATGGGCAGTGCCTGGTTTTCGAAAGCAGCAGAAAAAACTGCATGGCCTTTGCAAAAAAGGCGGCTTCAACTGTTAATAAGACCCTTTCCGCAGAAGACAGGAAAGTCCTTGCAGGAATTGCAGACGAGATCCTTGAAAACAGTGAAACCGATACTTCAACGAACCTTGCAGCCTGTATTCGTTCAGGCACGGCTTTTCACCACGCAGGCCTTACAACGCCTTTAAGAGAACTTGTGGAGGACGGTTTCAGGGCTGGAAAGATAAAGTTGATTTCGAGCACGCCTACCCTTGCAGCCGGGCTCAACCTGCCTGCTCGACGCGTAATTATCCGAAATTATCGGCGCTATTCCTCTGAAGACGGAATGCAACCTATTCCTGTGCTCGAGTACAAACAGATGGCAGGCAGGGCAGGTAGGCCAAGGCTTGACCCGTATGGAGAAGCCGTGCTTGTTGCAAAATCATATAAGGAGTTTGTTTTCCTTTTTGAAAATTATATAGAAGCCAATGCCGAAGATATCTGGTCCAAACTCGGAACCGAAAATGCTCTCAGGACCCATGTGCTCTCTACGATCTCTAACGGTTTTGCGCGGACATATGATGAACTCATGGATTTTCTTGAGGCAACATTTTTCGCTTTCCAGTACTCGAACTTCGGGCTTTCTACGGTTGTGAACGAATGCCTTACCTTTTTGCGTCAGGAAGGGATGATTGAGAAAACCGATGCCCTTATTCCTACAAGCTTCGGAAAGCTTGTCTCAAGGCTTTATATCGACCCCCTGTCAGCCGCCCGGATTGCAAAGGGCCTGAAAGAAGCAAAGAGCCTGAGCGAGCTTACCCTGCTTCATCTGGTGTGCAGCACACCTGACATGCGCCTGCTTTACATGCGGAGCCACGATTATCAGGACATCAATGATTATGTAATGGCTCATGCGAGCGAATTTGTAAAGGTGCCCAGTCCCTTTGATACTACGGAATATGAATGGTTCCTTGGGGAAGTCAAGACTTCCCTCCTTCTGCTTGACTGGGTCCATGAAAAATCTGAAAACGAGATTTGCTTAAAGTTCGGCACCGGGGAAGGTGACATTCATTCAATTGCGGATATTGCGGAATGGATAATGCACGTCACCGCTCAGCTTGCCGGGCTCCTTGATCTCAAAGGTGCAAAAGAAGCCGCAGAACTTGAAAAGCGGATTCATTACGGAGCAGCCCCTGAACTTATGGATCTGCTCGATATCAGAGGCATAGGGCGCGTGAGGGCAAGGAAGCTCTATGAAGCAGGCTTCAGATCCTCAGCAGAGCTTGCGGGAGTTGATCCTGAGAAAGTGGCTGCTCTTCTTGGGCCAAAAATTGCAGACCGGATTTTCAAGCAGATCAGGAACAGAGGGACATTGTCTGGAATTACTGAGTCTGAGCCTCCTACTGGGCCTGAATCTTCTGAGAAAAGTCCGTATTCAGGGCAAAAAACAATTAATGATTATTGATTATACCTGCCTGATTTTCTTTTATTTTTATAAATTGGGAATTCTTACGTGGTTTTATCTCTGTTAATGGGCTCAGTAAGGGATAAAATATTAAATGAGAGCAGGGATTTAATTGAATCGGATTATCGAGTTAACCAATTATCCTCTTATTCAATTCTCAGATTGCCGATAACTAATTTGTAGTAGAGTTATTTTATATCAGATTTGAGTAGTCAGTTTATATCAAATTTCGAGATCAAATTTCGGATTTCAACCTGTAGGTTATGTCAGGTTCTTTTAGAGATGGTCATGATGTTATTCAAAAAATTGTCTGATGTTTCGGAAGCTGAAATGCAAAAATTAATCTCCCGGGGCTCCGGGCTTGAGGACGTAGCGAATACCGTTTCAGCTGTGCTTTCCGATGTGCGTACCAGAGGAGATTCCGCGCTCAGGGAATATACGGCTAAATTCGATAAAGTCGAACTTGCAAACTTTGAGGTAAGTGAGGAGGAATTTCAAAAGGCTCTTTCCGGCATAAGTCCCGAACTTCTGGATCACCTTAAGTCTGCAGCTGCAAACATACGGGCTTTCCATGAAGCTCAGCTTCCGAAAGCTACCTGGTTTATGGAATTAAAGCCAGGGATTGTGCTGGGTCAAAAGGCAACGCCTCTGGAAAGTGTGGGTGCTTATGCTCCTGGAGGGCGTGCTTCCTATCCTTCAACCGTGCTCATGACTGTAATCCCTGCCAGGGTTGCAGGCGTGGAGCAGGTCATTGTTTGTACCCCTCCGAGGCCGGACGGTTCCGTACACCCGCTTACTCTTGCCGCTGCAAAGGTTGCAGGAGCGGACAAGGTGTTCAAGCTCGGAGGCGTGCAGGCTATAGGGGCAATGGCTTACGGGACTGAAACCGTTCCTAAGATGGATAAAATCGTAGGACCTGGAAATATTTTTGTCACATCTGCCAAAATGCAGATCAGGGACGTTGCAGAAATTGATTTTCCAGCCGGCCCAAGCGAGGTGCTCATTATTGCAGATGAGTCGGCAGATGCCGTTATGGTCGCCTCGGATATTCTCGCACAGTCCGAACACGATCCAAATTCAGTTTCAATACTCGTCACAGGTTCGGATACGCTGGCAGAAGCTGTAAAAAGAGAAGTTCTGGTTCAGGCGGAACAGGCTGCAAGAAGCTGTATTATAAAGGCTTCTCTTAAAAATGCCGCAATTCTTATTGCAGATTCCCTGGAACAATGTATTGGTTTTAGCAATAAGTTTGCTCCCGAACACCTTGAGATTATGGTATCGGACCCGGATTTCGTACTTGAGAAGATTAAAAACGCAGGATCGATTTTTATAGGAAACTATTCTCCGGTTCCTGTTGGGGATTATGCCTCAGGGACAAATCACGTGCTTCCCACATCCGGATATGCCAGAGTTTATTCTGGTCTGAATATAAACCATTTTATTAAATACTCAAGTATTCAGAGAATCAGCAAGAGTGGGCTTGAAAGTCTGAAAGAAACTGTAATCGCATTAGCCGAGGAAGAGGGTCTACAGGCACATGCTGATTCTATTAGAACTCGTTTTGGGTATAAACCCTCTAAATAATATATCGGCTAATCGATATGTATTTAAAATGTAAATGCGTAAACAAAATTTGATTTTTAAATAAATGAAAATCTAATTATTAAATAAGGAGTGGGGATAGTATGAAAATAAGAGTAGTTAGTTCACGGGAGGAAATTCCTACCCTGAACCCGAACGAAAAGGTTATCCATCTTGCTTTCAGGCCATCTAACAAGGATGTATTCATGCTTGCGGAAACATGTCCGAAAATTGAAGCTATACAGCTTCCTAAATCTTACAGAAGGACGGTTTCCAAGTCAATTGAAATGTTCCTGGAGATGCAGAAGATAAATCTTCTGGAAGGCGATGTATGGGGACACAGGAAAGACATAAACGAATATTATAATGTCTCTCAGAATGTTCTGGAGAAAATTCAGGAATTAAAAGCCGACCGCTTTACCAATGAGGTTATTGCTGAAAAGCTTTCCAGGGAAAGTAAATTGAATTCGGATATGATCCTGTACATCCTGAGCAAAAAAATTGTGGATTAATCTGTTAATTCTTTCGCCATCTTCTAGGTGTATTTCAGGATATGACTTTTTTAAATCTTATCCTGTGAAGGGCGGTGGATAAGGAACAAATCCTGACGTTGACAGTTAAATAAAAACATACATGATATTCTTCGAATAACATGTCCAAAAAATGAAAGTGTTTGAGAGCACTTTCATATCAAATAAGTGCTCTTTGTTTTGTGCTATTCGATATAATGGACATCACAAAACAGAGAGCTTTCCCTACAATTTCTAATAAGAATATATGTGTTCTTATCGGACTTTTTTGCTTTTAACGCCTTTTCGTTAATTTTGGCAAACTCTCAATTATTACCCATAGTTCGTCCATTTCTATCTGGGTACATCCCGGTCTTTCATCATACTTCATTTACTTTATCACATTGTTCATCTGCACGAGCTAACCATCGCTTTACACTGGCAGATTGTACCTCTAAAACATCGGCAATACCTTCAATGCTCATTCCTTTCATAGACATTTTTAGAGCTAGATCAATAGTTTGCTCATCTTTGCGAAGATCATGATAAAAAGTGCCTGTGTTATCATTGAATACTTTACCGCAATTGTGGCAAACATATCTTCTTGTTTTCTTTCCACGACTTATGTAAGTTCCATTCCCAGTAATATTGCCCTGGTTAGTCAGACCATAGAGTTTGCAGTTTTTGTTCGGACAGGCAACGTCAAAGAATTGTGGTTTTGGACCTCTTTTTCCCATAATTAAACATACGTTATTCAAATATTAATACCAATCAGATACAAATTGACCATCGAGAATTATGTTCAGAATCTAGCAGTAATTATTATAAAACCTCAATATCAATTATAAAGCATTTATTATAAAACACATGATTTGAATGGGGGAAAACATGAGAAAAGCGTTTGTTATATTGATAGTATTGTTCGGTGTATTCCTGGCCATCGGATGCGCTGGTCAGAAAGCTCCAAATGAAACGGGAACTCCAGTCCAAGCTGTAACTGAGGCTGAAGCAGTAACCGGAGCTGAAGCTGTAACACCGGTTCGGGAAGCAGTAACCGTAACTGAGGCTGTAAAAGAAACTCCTGTTACAAAAGTAACTCCGGCTGAAGCAGTTACTGAAGTAGAAAATGTAACTGGAGTAGAAAATGTAACCGAACCGACAAACATAACCATAACAAAGAAACATGAACAGGAGACTCCAATTGAATTGGAAACTCCAACCAAAGTACAAACTCCAGCCAAAAATGTTACAGGTACTACCGGGGACACAGGAGTAATCCACGTAACACCTAGCAAGGGCAAATAACGGCTCAGGCCTGAAAAACTTATAAAAAATGAAATATGGGCAGAGTAGTTGGTAATTCTGAGCAAAGGCCTGGTAATTCTGAGCAAAGACTTGGTAATTCTGAGCAAAGACCTGGTAATTCTGAGCAAAGGCCGAATTATCGAGTAACAATTAGTACAATTAGTAATAATCCGAATTCTGCCCATAACATAAAACAGTAAGGCGCTATAGTATGTATGACCGAAAAAATAAAAATTTAAAAATCTTGAAAAAAGTAAACGTTGGATAATAATAGGCTATCGAATTAAAATAGGCTGGTATGTAAAAAATTCGATTACTGGGTATTTCCCCCTACTTCGGCATATCTGGGATCAATTTCTACAGCTTTCCTGTATGCTTCTTCTGCTTCTTCTTCCTGCCCGAGGAAACTCAGACAGACAGCTTTTCCGAACCATGAGTCTGCAGCCTCAGGATCAAGCTTGAGTGCCTGCTCATAAGTCTCCAGAGCTTCTTCAAAGTGTCTGAGTTGAGCAAGCACAAAACCCAGACTGGAATAAGCTTCTAAATACTCAGGGTCAAGTTGTGTAGCTTTCCTGTATGCCTCTGCTGCTTCCTCGAATCTCTGCATCTGGCTGAGGGTAAAGCCTTTATTATACCAGACATCGGCATTTTCGGCGTTGATTTCGATTGCTTTGTCAAAGGCTTTAATTGCCTCGTCATAGTTTTCAAGGTTTTCGAGGTCTATCCCCATATTATTCCAGGCATCATCGTTCTCAGGATCAAGCTCCACAGCTTTTTGATATGCTTTTAAGGCCGGCCTGTAACTTCCAAGGCTGTCCAGGTCCACGCCTTTATAATGCCAGGCTTCGGTAAAGTTAGGATCAAGTTCAATTGCCTTGTCGTATGCGATAATTGCTTCGTCGTACTTACCCATTTGACCCAGAGCTATGCCTTTTCCTACCCATGCTTCTTTATAATCGGAATTTTCCTCAAGGACTTTTTCATAGGCTTCGATAGCTGCTTTATAGTCTCCTGCCTGGCTCAGGTTCAGGGCCTTTCCGTACCATGCATTGGGATAGTCCGGTCTGAGCTCAAGGGCTTTTTCATAGGCTTTAACAGCTTCTTCATACTTACCAACCTGGGACAAGGAGAAAGCCATATTATTCCAGAGATCTGGGTCCTCGGAATTGATTTTGATAGCTTTTTCATAAAACTCAAGAGCCTCGCCGTATTTTCCAACGGTTTCAAGAGCTTGAGCCTTATTGTTTAATAGGTCTATATTATCTGGATCAAGCTCGATTGCTTTATCAAAAGCCTCCATTGCCTCATTAAAGTTGCCACAGCTGAGAAAATCAAGTCCGTATTCATTAAGCTTGGCCGCAATGACTTTATCGCTGATTTCCTGCTTACATGTATCCCCCGAATCGCTTAGAACAAACATTTCTTCGGAAACCGTCTCTTCTTCAGTTTTTTCTTCACTGCCTTCTTTCCTGAAGGTTTCATCTTTTGGTTCGTCGGAGCTCATATCAAAATTTCCTGCTCTGCCTTTTATAGTAGACCCTGCGGATTCTAAAATGTCCGCGTTCGGTATTTACTTAAATCCGTTGTTCGTTTATGATTTATACATCTGTCCTTTATGGCTTTTATAGCCTCTCCCCGAAAAGCTCTGAAAATAGTTCCGGAAAGAAGAGCATAGACGAAGAGTAAAGAAAGAAAAAGCAGAGAAAGAAAAAGCAAATTTACATGGTTTAGAAAAAGCAGCAGGCACGAAGAAAATGGAAGAAGTTGAGAAGAACATGAATATAATTCAGAAAGATCTGGAGCGAGTTTATCCCGGAGTTCTGAAAGCCGTGCTTTTTGATATGGATAACACTCTTTTTGATTTCGTAGCTGCAAAACTGGAAGCTTGCAGGGAGATTCTCTCTTTTATCTGGAAGGGAGATATTACGGAAGAACCTTCTGTACTTTTCAGATACTTCCTGAGAGGAGTTTACGGTTTTGAAGATCACGAAAATATTCGAGACTACATGCAGGAGAGAAATGTTTTTACAGCTCAGGGCTACAGGAAGTGCTGTGAGATCTATGAACGGGAAAAACTGCAAAATCTCGAACTCTATCCAGCTGTAACGGATACCCTTGATAAGCTTAAAAAGCTGGGCTTAAAGCTCGTGATTATAACGGATGCCGATAGTTATCATGCCCTGGCAAGGCTTACAAGGGTCGGGCTTCTTAATTACTTCGATCTTATCGTGGCTGCGGATACGACAGGCACAAAAAAACCAGATCCGGCACATTTTCTTTTCGCGCTTAAGGAGCTCGGGATAAAACCCGGAGAAACTCTGGTAGTGGGAGACAACATCAAAAGGGATATGGTCCCTGCTCGCAAACTTGGATTGAGAACCGCTTACGCTTCTTATGGAGACTGGAGACCCGGAGAAGAAAAGGATCAGTGCTTCGACTTCAGACTCGATACGTTTTCGGATATGCTTGATTTATTTCACTAAAATATCAAGATGCCTCTGTTCCAAAATCTAGCGATTTTTGCATTTCTTGATTGAAAATCTGAATTCATGCGTCTTCGGTTAAGTAAGGGATTGTGACAAACTGCGTACATTTCTACAACATTTGTTAAATATTCTAATGAGTTATAACATGGAACAGGTTATCGATTTCATTTAAAGATGCGAAAATTTAAGGCCGGTTTCTAATGCAAAATTGATAGCTTTTTGGCAAGAAAATTCCTTAACCGATCCCCAATGAAAAGTATAGAGTTCAGATTTATCATTATAGGACTTACGCACTTGAAGTACAAAATCAAGCACTTTCGACATTGTGACTTGTTTAGTGTTTTAGACAATTGAAGGTTTAATGCTATCGATTTCTCAGTCCAACAGCGTAAGTCCTACATTAAAAATTCAGTACCTGGTAGACACTAAACGACTTATTAATCGTTTCCAGGAGTTTTTTTGACTATAGTGGTACTGGTTATAGTTGTATTGTTGCCTTTTATGGTGGTCCTAGCTGCAGTAGTATTGTTACCATATATAACGGTCCTTTTTGCAGTAGTATTGTTGCTTTTTATGGTGGTTCTAGCTGCAGTAGTGTTGTTACCATATATAACGGTCCTGTTTGCAGTAGTATTATTGTCCTGTAAGGTAGTCTTGTTCACTCCTGTGGCTGGAGTTACTTCTGTAACAGGAGTCTCTTTTACAACTTCAGTCACAGCCTGGACCGGAGTTCCCGTTTCATTTGGAGCTCCATCTTGCTGACCAGCACATCCTATGGCCAGGAATACACCGAATAACACTATCAATATGATAAGTGCTTTTTTCATATTTTCCCTCCACTTAATTAATGCATTTTATATTAAGTGCGTTATAATTAACATTGAGATTTTATAATAATTACTGCTAAATTCTGAACATAATTCTTCTTACGATCTGGCGCACAGTACATTGATTAGCATGAAAGTACGAAACAAAAATGGCTCACAATGCTCTTTTTAATTTTCTGCACCCTATCAAATTTAAGCCTTCTATGACAATTCACTGATTAGTTTAGCGATGGTTTGAAAAAACATCGTTAGGACAACCTTCCTACATAAGGTAATGACAAGATCAATAGTCAAAAAAGGGCGAGGTGAACGTCAAAAGGGTGAGGTAAACTTCAAAATGGTGAGGTAAACTTCAAAAAGGGTGAGGTAAACTTCAAAAAGGGTGTTATCAAAGTCAGGTTCCTTGAGTTCTTGATATTGTCATGTGAGCTTCACACACAAAATAAATATCTTTATCTACTATTTTTTTAAATTTAGTAATATTATACCTGAGAAATCAGTTAAATTTTATACATTAAATATTTTTTTAAATTAAAGATGTACTCTCGCTTGTGAGTGGTCACAGTAGTATACTAAAGTTAAGTATGTCGACGTCAAAGAGAGGAGTCTGAAGGAATTATGAAAATAGACCTGGAGCAATTAAAGACAACAAACTCGAATCCTGCGCTCAGTGCTGCGAGCCTTGAATTAGTTGATATTCTTGATGTTCCAGCGCTCAAGTCTCTTATGAATGACTTATCTCAACTTACTTACATCACCATATCTATTATTGATCTCAAAGGCAATGTCCTTATGAGTATTGGATGGCCGGATATATGTACAAGATTCCACAGAGTCCATCCAGAGACCTGCAGGCACTGCATAGAAAGCGATACACAGCTATCACTGGGCGTTGCTCCTGGAGAATTTAAGCTTTATAAGTGTAAGAATAATATGTGGAATTTTGTGACGGGTCTGATCGTGGAAGGACAACATATCGCCAATATCTTCTCAGGACATTTCTTTTTTGAAGATGAGACTTTGGACTATGAACTTTTCCGATCCCAGGCTAGAAAATATGGCTTCAATGAAGAGGAATATATAAAGGCGCTCGAAAAAGTTCCGCGGTTAAGCAGAGAAACTGTGAACAAAAATATGTCCTTCCTTATGAAACTTGCCAACATGATCTCACAACTAAGTCACAGTAACTTCAAGCTTTCTCAAGCATTGGAGGAATGCGATATCCTTGTGGATGAGCTAAAGAAAAACAAAGGAGATCTCGATCGCGCTCAGGAGGTTGGTAATTTAGGAAGCTGGCGTATGGACGCGCGTAAAAAAGAATTAACGTGGTCTGATGAAAATTACCGTATCTTTGGTATCCCAAAAGGCACTCATTTGACCTATGAGACCTTCCTTTCTAAAGTCCATCCGGATGACAGAAAATATGTCCAGAAAGAATGGATAGCAAAATTAAAGGGTGAACCATATAGTATAGAACACCGGATTATCGTAGATGGAAATGTCAAATGGGTTCGTAAGAAGGCATATTTTGAATTTGACACAAATGGAGAGATTGTTGGCGGCTTCGGAATAACGCAGGATATAACGGAGCGCAAAAAAGCAGAAGAGGCGCTTAAAAGAGCACACGATGGTTTAGAAGCAAAAGTTAAAGAACGTACAGATGAGCTTGAAAAGGCTTATGAATCATTGATGGAAGAAAAGAGAAGACTTTCTGAAGCCCAAAAAATAGCTCATATTGGAAATTGGGACTGGAATCTTGCAACTAATGAAATGTACTGGTCTGATGAGATGTGTCGTATTTTTGGGTGTGTTCCCCAAAAAGTGTTTCACAAGTACAGTGAACTTTTTAACTTTATACATCCCGAAGATCGAAGTTACGTATATAACACTGTTAATAGTGCTTTACATGGGAAGTTCTTTAGCATTGATCACAGGATTATCTCATCTGATGAGTCAGATCGCGTAGTCCACTCACATGGTGAAGTTGTTTTTGATGAGAAAAAACGCCCAATTCTCCTGAGAGGAACAATTCAGGATATTACAGATATCATGAAAACAGAAGAGAAGATCAGGACATTAGCCGATGTCGTGGAATCATCAAATGATGCTATTATAACTGAGACTCTAGATGGTATTATTGCAAGCTGGAATAAAGCCGCAGAGCAGATTTATGGTTATTCGGCTGAAGAGATTCTGGGTAAAAATGTTTCAATCTTTGAACCAGATAATCTTAAAGGTGAAATAAGAAAATTTGTTGAAATGGTTAAACGGGGAGAAATAGTCCAGCATCACAAAACTTTACGGCTAAAAAAAGATGGTAGACTAATAAATGTGTCAATAACTTATTCTCCAGTTTTTGACGCTTCTGGAAAGCTGAAGGCTGTCTCAGCTATTAGCAGAGACATTACTGAGCAAGTCAATGCGGAAAGACTTCTGGCAAAAGCCGAAGATGCCCGAAAAAAAGAAATCCATCATAGAATTAAAAATAATCTGCAAGTGATCTCTTCCCTTCTTGACTTACAGGCTGAAAAGTTCAGAAACAGAAAACATGCTGAGAATGAAGAAGTTCTTAATGCTTTCATAGAAAGCCAGGACAGGGTAATGTCAATTGCTCTTATCCACGAAGAACTGCATGAAGGCAGAGGAAACGATACAATAAACTTCTCTTCGTATATTAAAAGGCTTGTTGAAAATCTTTTTCAGACCTATAAACTTGGAAATGTCAACACGATCCTGAACATCGAACTGGAAGAAAACATTTTCTTTGATATGGATATAGCCGTCCCATTGGGAATAATCATTAACGAACTTGTTTCAAATTCCCTTAAGTACGCATTTTTAGGCAGAGATAACGGGAAAATTCAAATCAAACTATACAAAGAAGACTCTGCAGAATACGCAAACAAAGAGCAGGAAAACACAAAAGAAAGTTTTAATGTCACTGATTTTGTTTTAATAGTCTCGGATAATGGGATTGGTATTCCTGATGAATTTTATTTAGAAGACTCCAATTCTCTTGGCTTACAGTTAGTGGAAACCCTGGTAGACCAGTTAGGGGGCAAAATTGAGTTAAAAAGATCTTTCGGGACTGAATTCTGTATCAGATTTACAGTACCAGTACAAAATTGAAAAATAGTAAAATCGACTTCTCATACAATGTTCAGTTGTTTAACATATTTTTATTTTTCTAAACATTTTTACTGACTTTTAATGTACTCAAAAGTCCAGAGCGGAATTCCTCCTACTTCTCCTTTTTCAAGATGTTCCATCTCATGAGCTGCGCTATATGCCGGCGTACCCTTCAGTTTTATGTGTTTTTTCTTTAACTCCCTGACTGTTATTTTCCTGAGATCAGGGTTTACCTCTGCAAATATGATTTTTTTTGCATGCAGGGTTATTATATAGGGCCTTTCAACCAGTTCTCTTTCTTCTTTTGTTCCGCATTTTTCCAGCCTCTGGATGACCCCTTCTTCAGCTATGACTTCGGGTTCGATAAAGAAGTATATCTTTTCCAGAGTATAACCGGTCTTGCTCTCCTCACTATAGTAAGTTATCACGTCTTTTACTGCCATGCTTTTTGTTTCTTCGGAGGCATAACTCCAGGAGCCTCCTGATTTTAATGAAAGCAGAAAAGGAAGAAATAGATCTTCTTGAATTCCAAAACTGGAAATCATGTGCTTTTCAAGGGCTGAAAATTTGAAGATTGCTTGAATTTCTTCAATATCCATATTCACTTCCCCTTTTTAAGAATTTGAATCTTTAAGTCTATTTAATTTTTCTTTATTAAATTCCTTAGAGGCAGTCTTAAAATTAAATAATGCTACTGTATCGGTTCTCAAATCTATAAATATAATAAAAATAATTACAAAATAAAAATAATTACATAATAAAGATAATTACATAATAAAGATAATTACATAATAAAGATAATTACAAAATAAAAATAATTACAAAATAAAAATAATTGCAACATAAAAATAATTACAAAATAAAAATAATTACAAAATAAAAATAATTATAAAATAAGAAAACTATAATATTCAGACAACCTCTAAGTTTCTTTGCTCTTTTTCCATCTTCTCAAAGAACAAGTAATAAAGTACAGTAGCAACTACGTATAATATGCAGGTCAGAAGGAAAGGAAGGCTATAGTAATTGTGAGCCATCATCAAACCACCTGCATAGGTGCTCAGTCCAACACAGGTATAGCAGCTCATCCATATCAGGCTGTTAACAGTTGCCCTCTGGTCTTCGCTGACCACCTCCATATTGAAACTGCTCAATATAGGATTTGACATATTCATTATAGCTGACCTCATGATGTATCCGAAAGCAGCTATTGTAAGTAGGGATGTAGATGTAAAAAGCAGAAGAAATGGGATTGAGGAGAGCTGAACCAGGGCTACGATCTTCACTTTCCCTAACCATTCGGTAAGTATAGGGACAAATAATAAGGTGAACATCATGACCACCTGGGAAAGGGAAAAGATGAAACCTATCTGCCTGGAACTTGCTCCAAGGACAATGTCAAAATAAACATTAAAATAGGGAAGAGCCAGCCCCCATCCCATACCTATAAGCCCATTTACCAGAACTAATTTTTGGATCGTTTTTGACCTTAAAGTCGAAGAAAGGGTAGAAAACAGATCTGACTTTCCTGGCAGAGCGGGTTTTTTGTTTTTTATGAATATCAGGGGCAGCAGGGAAATTAACACAGCAGTTAAAGATGCATATAGTGAGAGCTGGTAACCCGTTGGGTCTGCTGGGTCAATATTGAGTGAGCTGGTGAAGGTCTGCGGTAGAATGCCGCCCGCAAAGTTTCCTATCATGACGCCTATGGTGTATAACAGGTAGTACATCGAAAACAGATGCATCCTTTCATAACTCGTGGAGTTTTCAACCATGAACGTAGATGCTGTAACTATTTTAAGTGATGAGGATACCCCATAGAGAATGCTGAATAAAACCAGCAGTAATGTCGAGGTAGTGGTGTACAGGACTGCAAAGGAAAACAGGAGAAGAAGGCAGGACAATAACAATGTGCTCTTTCTGCCTACCCTGTCGCAGAACATGGCCGCAGGGATTGCAAACAGGCCGGTGGATATGGAAACCAGTGAGAGCATGAGTCCCAGGAAGTCCTCCCTGAACCCTAGCCTTAAGATGTACAGATTGAAGATTACCTCGTAGATTCCCAGGCTTAAAGAGATGAGGAAAATATATCCTAAGAACAGGCACGCATTTCGACTGAAACAATTTAATTTTTCCCTGTATCCGGCAACAACACTGATGGTTGCGTTTAAAATAAACTTGCTGTTAAATGATGAGTATTTTTTCATGGTAGTTGCTCTGAAGAAATATCGAATATACAGTTTCAGTCGATGCCCTTCTTTTTTCAAAGGTTAAGCTCAGTCGATACCCTTCTTTTTTCAAAGGTTAAGCTCAGTCGATACCCTTCTTTTTTCAAAGGTTAAGCTCAGTCGATGCCCTTCTTTGAGGGTTAATTTCAGTCGATGTCCTTCGTTTCTCTCGGGTCAAGCAGGTCTCTTAATTCGTCTCCAAGATAGTTGAACGCCAGGACCGTAAGCATGATAGCAAGTCCGGGAAAGATCATGATGTAGGGAGCAGATCGGATGTATATTTTTCCTTCATTCAGCATGGAGCCCCATTCCGGAGTAGGCGGCTGCACTCCAAAACCCAGAAAACTGAGTCCTGCTGCAGACAGTATGACATATCCCATTCCTATTGTTGCCATTACTATGAGTGGAGACATCACGTTTGGGATTACGTGGTGTAAAATAACATGTAAATCCCCTGTTCCAAGCCCTTTTGCAGCCTTAATATAGTCCTGTTCTTTTACAGCCATGACAGAGCTTCTGGCCAGGCGGGCATAACCAGCCCAGTCCACTATTATCAGGGCCATGACCAGATTCATGAATCCTGCACCGAAAAGCCCGGCTATTCCAAGAGCCAGTAACAGGCTGGGAAAGGCCAGAAAAGCGTCAACTACCCGCATAACTATCTCATCCAGCCATCCTCCATAATATCCGGATAGAGTGCCAATGGTAAGACCTAAAATCAGGGAGGAGCTTACTACCAGAAGTCCAACTGATAAAGATACTCTTGCGCCAAAAATTATCCGGCTTAATATGCAGCGTCCTAAATGGTCGGTTCCGAACGGATACTCATGACAGGGCTCTTTAAGTCGAAGTTCAAGATTCGCTTTCTCGGGATTGTGGGGCGCTATATACCCTGCGAAAAGCGCTGAAAGCATGAAAAAAATAAGAATTCCTGCACTAAGGAACAATCCCGGATTTTTGTTTTTAATTCTTAGTTTCATATCTGATCTTTGGGTTAAGGTAAGAGTATGATATATCCACTGCAAAATTGATCAGTACAAATATCACAGCAATGAACAGCACACAGCCCTGTATCATGGGGTAATCCTTGCTGAGTATGGATGAAACAATCAGGTTTCCTATGCCCGGCCACGAGAAGATCGTCTCAACTATAACAGAACCATTCAAGAGATATCCGAAATTCAGCCCTGCAACCGTTACCACGGGAATGAGGGAGTTCTTCAAAGCATGCTTGAGAACAATCATGTATTCAGGAACTCCTTTGGCTCTGGCTGCCCGGATATAATCCTGCTGCATCACGTCAAGCATGCTTGCTCTCATCAATCTCATAGTTACAGCGGCATAGCCCGTTCCAAGGGTGATGGCAGGCAGTAGGATATCAGCAATGCCTCCGTCTCCATATCCTGAAGAAGGCAAGACCTTCAAGGTAAGCGCGAAGACTATGATCAGGAGATATGCCTGCCAGAAATTGGGCATTGAGACTCCTGCAAGGGCAAAGAATCTGCAGACATCGTCTATAGCTGTTCCTTTTTTCAGAGCTGAGATGATACCAAGTGGGATCGCAATGATTAGAGACACCAGCATACTGATTACGGCAAGCTTCAGGGTGACTTTGAAGCATCTGAAAATTGCCTTCGAGACATCTTCACCTGTCATGTATGATTTTCCAAGGTCTCCGTGGATGATTCTACCAATCCAGTGAATGTACTGGATATGTATTGGGTCATCAAGCCCCGTTTTAACCCTGAACTCTTCTACGGCTCTCTGGTCTACCCCTCCTCCGGGATTCGTTAGAGCATTTTCTGCCGTATCTCCTGGAGAGATATAGATTATAGAAAAACTGATTACAGATACCAGTAAAAGGACAGGAAGAAGGAGCAAAAGCCTTCGAGTTATAAACTCTATCACTTATCAGTCCTCTCTATTATGTTGCAAAGTTTGCTTTATTTTTAATTTTACTTCTCTTCTATAACTGATGTAAGTATAAACTTCCATAGTCTTCTCCTGAGTGTTAATGACTCCATTAATCTAACTACTGCTTCGATAATCCAGTAGTTTTCTTCGATAACCCATAAGTTTTAAATGACTTTTTTGTGTCCAGTTTAGTTCCCAATTTTTTTGTAAGGCCCCGGAAAAAACTCCAGGACCTTATCGAGTTTACTGGACTTTATCGAGTTCACTGGATCTTATCGAGTTCATTGGACTCTATCGAATTCACTGTTTGATGTAGATGTCCTTGGTAAGGAAAGAGATCTCATTCGGGAACTGTTTAATCCCTCCAACGTTCTTGTTTGCTCCAACTATGGAGTTCTGATAGAATACGAATATCTCCGGACAGTCTTCCAGTACCTGTTCCTGAACTTTGTCGTAATATTCCTTTCTCTGAGTCTGGTTCATGGTCTGTTCACCTGCCTTTATCCATTCATCTACCTGGGGATTTGAGTAACCTGTCTTCTGTGCTTCAGCTCCTGTAGACTCAAAATGCTTTGAAACAAAGTAGTCAGGGTCCCCGGTAGTGGCTACTGTCCAGGCATAGAGGGCAAGATCGTAGTCTCCTTTGTTCATATCATCCGTTAATGCACCACTTTCCAGGACAGTGACACTTGTCTTTATCCCGATTGACTCAAACTGGGTTGCAATTACCTCGGCAGCGGGTTTAAGCTGAGGGCGGCCAGTATAGGTCTTTATGTTCAATTCGAAAGGTTTACCATTGTATTCCAGCCAGCCGTCCCCGTTAGTGTCGTTTAAGCCAGCTTCGGTCAGAAGACTCCTGGCTTTTTGTTCATCCTGAGAAACCATATCGATTTTATTGTTTATTGACCAGTTCATAACAGACGGGAAAAAGCTCTTTGCAGGAGTTCCTCCAACACCCTCAAGAGCCGTATCCACAATCTGCTGGCGATCAAGAGCACAGTTCAGGGCCTGCCTTACTTTTACATTATTCAGAGGCTCTTTATTCATATTTACATACAGGAAATATGTTCTCAAAGTCGCATTACTGTATAAGGTGTAGTCAGAATTGTTTTTCAGTTCTGCAACTTCTGATTGAGGAATGCCGTCAGCAATGTCCACTTCATTGCTTTCCAGCTTGAAGAGCCTGGTCATGTCGTCTTTGACAAAATAGATAGTGACATTGTCCAGTTTAGGTGTACCGTTCCAGTAGTTTTCATTCTTCTCCAGAACGAGATTTACATCCTTGGTGTAACTTTTAACTTTAAATGGACCTGTTCCTATTGCTGTGGTATTAAGGTCTTTTGAACTGGGGCTGACTATGGAAGTTATAGGGTCCGTAAGGCTTGCTATTGTAGGAGCGTATGTAGAATTTGTTTTTATTGTGACTGCATCGTCAGAGTATTTGCTTATGGATTGGATGAAATTGTATTCTACTTTTCTTGAATTATTATCATCCAGCACCCTATTGAGTGAATTCACCACAGCGTCTGCATTCATGGGAGTCCCATCATGAAACTTTACTCCGTCTCTAAGGTAGATCCTCCATTCAGTATCTGATATTTTCTCATATTTGCTAGCAAGTTCAGGCCGTAAGTTCATATTCTCGTCATAACTGAAAAGCGTCTCATAGACTCCGGCTTCTCGCATGTACCAGCCAGTCCATTTTACTGCCGGGTCAAGAGTGTCTTCGGGATAAAAAGCAGTTGCATATCTTAGTGCGCCTCCCTGGCTTTGTACGCCTGACTGGTTGGCAGTAGCAGTTTTTTCATCACTTTTCTGGTCGATACATAGCGACCCAAGAACTGTTGCCATGACTAACAGCATGACAAGAACTGTAATTTTGTATTTTTTACTCAAGTTTATAAACTCCTGATCTACACTTTCCCAATTTCCTAAATTTTTACTTTCCTTTACCTATTCCTAAATTCTCACTTTCCTTTCCCAATTTCCTAAATTTTCACTTTCCTTTCCCAATTTCCTAAATTTTCACTTTCCTTTCCCAATTTCCTAAATTTTCACTTTCCTTTCCCAATTTCCTAAATTTTCACTTTCCTTTCTCAATTTTCTAAATTTTTACTTTCTTGAAGTCCAGAAACAATGTCAGACTCACGCTGTCTAAACAATATTTGTTTCACTTATTCTCCATCCGGATTGTATTGCCGGACACGTTTTTCAATATATGATGACATGCCACGAGTTGATTGTTTGAAGCTTTCTTCAACTCGGGTGTTTCTGTTAAGCATGCTTTTGATCTCAAAGGACATTCAAAATAATACGAACATACCGGATTCTTAGTTCCCTGATTTTTGGCTCCCTTATAGTCCACTGTACTGATTTCGAAATCAGAATCCCCTGTCAACAGCAATTTTGTGTAAGGGTGCAGAGGATGCTGAAAGATATCTTCGATCTTTCCAGTTTCCACAATCTTTCCCCTGTACATCACAGCTACCCTCTCGCACATGTGTTTCATCAGCTCAAGGTCATGAGAAATGAACAGCATGGTAAGGTCATATTCTTCTTTGAGGTCCTTTAGCAGGTTCAAAATCTGGGCCTGTACCGAGATGTCAAGGGAGGCTGTAGGCTCATCGGCAACAATAAAAATAGGTTCAAGGGCAAGCACTCTTGCAATAACTGCCCTCTGATTCTGGCCCCCGCTGAGCTGGTGAGGAAAACGGTGGATATGTTCAGGACTCAGCCCCACTTGCTTTATAAGCTCAACAACCTTGCTTTCGGTCTTTTCCCTGTTATTTCCTTTAAGTTTTAGCGGTTCTGCTATGCTCTGCCCAATCGTCATTTTAGGGTCAAGAGAAGAGTCAGGGTTCTGGAATATCATCTGCATTGAAGGCCGGATGCTGTTCAGAGCTCTGTTATCAAGGGCAGTGATATCTGTGCCATTGAACACGATCTTTCCTGCTGTTGGTTCAATAAGCCTCAGTACACATTGTCCGAGAGTAGATTTCCCGCACCCGCTTTGCCCAACCAGGCCCAGGGTCTCTCCTTTCTCTATAAAAAAAGATACGTCATCTACTGCTCTGGTCACAGTTCTGGATATTATACCGGAAGTAAACGTTTTCTTTAAACCCGTCACTTCAAGCATAGAGGAAGCACCTCACAAGCCTTCTGTTTTTTTCAACCATCGGAGGATGTTCTTTTCGACATCTTTCTGTGCAATGGGTACAGCGTGGATGGAACCTACATCCATCAGGAAGATCGATCAAAGAAGGGCTGTTGCCTTTTACAGGTTTGAGCCCCCTGGCAGGAAGGGAGTTAAAAAAACCCTGAGTATATGGGTGTAGCTGGCTTTCAAATATCGAGGTTACTGGAGCGATTTCAACTAATTCTCCGGCATACATCACAGCAATCCTGTCGCATAATTCCTCTGCAACTCCAAGGTCATGAGTGATGATTAGCATCGTTTTTTTATCAGATATTTCTTTTAACAGTTTCACTATGTTCCTTTTTACAGTCACATCAAGGCCTTTTGTTGGTTCGTCAGCGATTATAAAGCGCGGTTCACTGGCGATACCCATGGCGATTATTGCTCTTTCTTTCATTCCTCCGCTGTACTGGTGAGGGTATTCCTTTACTCTTTTAGAAGGTTCTTTGATCTTTACGCGTCCCAGAAGTTCCTGTGCCATCTCGATAGCCAGGCTGCCTTTTACGTGCTTATGCAGCATGAGAGGCTCAGCTATCTGAAAACCCACGGTCAGTACCGGATTGAGAGAACTTCCTGGATTTTGGAGAATCATACCGATTTCTTTACCCCTTAGTTTTCTCATATCCTCTTTTTCAATCGAATACAGGTTTTTTCCACGGTAGAGAATGTCTCCTTTAAAGATCACGTCATCCTGTAGCAGTCTCATGATAGAGAGCCCAAGGACACTTTTGCCGGAACCCGATTCACCTATTAAGCCTACAATTTCGCTTTCATCAATAGAAAGATCTACGCCGTTTACTGCCTTGACCAGACCATCTTCAGTAGGAAAAGTCACATATAAATTAGAAATTGTGAGGAAGTTCAACTTAAAATCACCCTTTTTTCAGAGGAACACTCTTGAAACCATATGGTATCCAACAAAGTTGTCTAAGAGGTTCGAATTTTGATCTGTGTTTTTTCCAGCACAGCTTCTTTGCAAATTATTTCAGTATTAATTTGCATGTAGAACAACAATCCTGCACTTATTGCAGCCTTTTTCACATACACGATTTTTCGTCTTTTCTTACCTTTTTAAAAATTTTGTCAGATAAATATAAAATTTAATGGAATTTAATAATAATATTCTACGAATTTTTATGCTGAAATATTTAAAAAACATAACCATTATAAAACTTTCGAAACCATCACGAGTGTGAAAATAATAACATATTGGAGTATTTTCTCAGAAATTTCAAAAATATAAAAAAGAGATCTTATCTCATATGACTTATGCAGTTACCTTCAAAGCAGACAATTTCTGAGTCTCCCTTATTTTTAAGAAGTTATGGATTGGATTTCTTAGAAATTGGTGGCACTTAAGCGGTTGACTGAGAAACCAGTAGCTTTAAACCTTCAATTGTCTAAAACGCTCATCTTACCTCAGTGTTTATCGTGCCTTATTTTACATCTAAATTTCCTGAAACTTTACATTATATAACTGGGCTTTTTTTCGTTTACTCTGTCTTCCGATAATTATTATACTAACTAAAACTTGTGTTAAAAAACGATAATATTTTATATTTTTATTCAATATAGTGTTACAATCAATAAAATATTTATTCTCTAAATCATCATTTATTTATCATTCATAAAATCAGTTCCCTAATTCATCTTTATGGAGTGAACACATGGAAGCTAAAGAAGTGATAAGAAACTACTGGGATTATCGCAGTGAGACTTATAATACTGGCATTGTGGAACAATCCGAGGAGGAATGGGCTACCTGGAAAAACATGCTTTCGTCAACAGTGGATAGAAGAGAACATCTTGAAATACTCGATGTCGGTACAGGGCCAGGTCAACTTGCCCTGATGTTTGCAGAGCTGGGTCATCATGTGACTGCTGTTGACCTGTCGACCAGGATGCTTGACAAAGCCAGAAAAAACGCCTTGAAGAGGTCTCTGGACATAAACTTCATCCGTGGGGATGCCGAGGATCTGCAGCTTCCGGACATGCAATTTGATGTGGTATCCAGCAAATTTCTCCTGTGGACACTTCCTGATCCGCAGAAGGCTCTGTCTGAATGGAAACGGGTTCTTAAGAAAGACGGTATGATCATTGCCATCGATGGAGACTGGTTCAGTTCGGGTATATTCCTTAAATCGATCCGTACCATATCGGATGGCATACGTTCCATAAAGGAAAGAAACTTTCATAACCCCTTTAATCAACACTATAACCCGATAAAAAAAGACCTTCCTCTTTATAGTTTAAAACCTGACCAGGTATCCAGGTTCTTAAATGATGCGGGTTTTGAGAATATAAATATTGAGCGTATGAATTCCCTATGCCGTTCTGCCAGGAAAAAAGGGAATTTGCTGGATAAGCTTGACTATGCTCATCCCATCTACCTTATGAAAGCTGTTAAAAAGTAATCTTTATAATCCTGGGGGTTTGCGAAGTAAGAGGGCCTGCTTTATCTTTCAGGTTCTACTCTATCGTCGATCATACTCCTCTTTTCTTTCTATAAAGCTCAATTGCTCTTTTAACTCTTTCTTCTTCAATTATCCCTGTGGTGGAAGGAGTTTCAAAAAATCTTTTGGGGATTCGAAGGTCTTCGAACCTGAATCCGAATTTCTCTTTTAATGCATACTTTTTCCTGAAAATATCCTTTCCCAGTGCTTTTAATTCCTCTTCGGTTCTTTCTATTCCCAGACCCTTAAGGGCCAGAATCACGTTTTCGTATGTGTAGACGTTTCTGGCAAAAAGGCAGGAAATCATGCAGTTCAGGACATTGCGTCGGTTTTCTTCATCAATTATATAATCAACAATCTGCTCATCTGATATTGGCTGATTAAATGCTTTCTGATCTGCGGAATAACCTGCGCTGTCAAGATGGGAGTGCCTGGCGCCCACAGTGAGTCCAAGCACGTTTCCAAGCCCTGTGTGATAGCCCGGAATTTCCAGTCCTCCAAGTCGAATTGCGAATTCCTCTCCTCCGTATTTTTTGGAGGCATATTCCACCCCTTTTCCAAGGTCTGAGTAAAATTCATTTGGCGCCTGGACTACAAGGTCTATTGCTCTCAGATATGTAGCTTTATCTCCCCAGGAAAATTTAAGCCCCAGAGTCTCGTCAGTAGAAATCTTCCCGCGTTGCTGCATCTCTGTTGCCCAGGCGAGTACAACTCCCATGCTGATTATATCAACCCCTGTTTTTTCACAGGCATCAATAAGCTCAAGCACGGCTTCAGGATCAGCTACGCCAAGGTTCGATCCCAGAGCATAGATCAATTCAAAATCATAAGAAATATTCAATGCTTCATATTCATGGGCTTTTGAAAAGGCTCGCTTTAGCATGGCTACGTGGATACATCCAATTGGGCAGCCTGCACAGGAGACCCGCCTGAGAAGATATTTCTCGGCAAAAAACTCTCCTGAAATCGTTTCAGCTCCTTCAAAAGAAGCTGCCTGCAGGTTTCGGGTAGGCAGGCCTTTAAGTTCGTTTAAAACCAGAATATTTTCGCTTGTGCCTAGGTTATGGTACTTCTCAGTGAGCCCGGTTTTCACAATAGTGTCATAGAGCATACTGACAGTCTTTCGGTAAGCATTGTGTTCAGGGCTTTTCAGCTCCCTGTTTCCGGAAATAAGCATAGCTTTAAGTTTTTTTGCCCCAAAGACCGTTCCGAGCCCGAGGCGCCCGAAATGGCGGTAGGTATCGACATTGACATCGGCATATGTGATCCCACATTCTCCTGCAGGCCCAATTCTGATAATACTGCGCCTGCCTGCACCGGGTTCTATTTCGCGCAGGATTTTTCCAACATCAATTGCTGAAGAGAGATGCCATATGGAAGAGGCGTCCCTGAAGGTAACTTTGTCGTTGTGGATTGCCACATACACAGGGTATCGGGAGGCCCCTTTGATAACAATTGTTTCGTACCCTGAATAGCGCATGGACATAGCAAGATGGCCACCTGCATAGGATTCTCCCAATTCTCCATTGAGAGGGGAACGGAACAATGCAACTGTCTTGGTGCATGTAGGATATACTCCCGAGAGCGGCCCTGTGCTGAGGATTATTGGCATCTCCGGATCAAGTGGCCCTGTGCCTTCTCTGTACTCTTCAAGCATGAGGTTTGTGGCAACTCCCACACCACCCAGATATTTCTCATAGAGGTCGCGCCTTTCCTTAATATGATAGCTATGGCTGCTCAGGTCAATATAGAGTATATTCTTAAGCCCCTCAATAGCGTATTGCTCGGTTGTCATTTTCCCTCCCCTGGTTCTTTTCCTCCGTAGAGGTCTTTATGAGACGCAGTAGGACTAACCGGGCTTGTATCCGGAGCAGGGCCCGTGTCAGTAAGCTTTACTTCTCCGCTGTCTTCGACTTCAATCATTTCCAGCACATCATGGGGACAGAACTTCGAGCATACGCCGCAGTGTTTGCAGATTACGGCTTTTTTCTCCGCGTCCAGATGGATAGCTCCCACCAGGCAGGCTTCTATACAGTTTCCGCAGCCATCGCAGATCTCTTTATTGAGATTCACTCCTCCCCCCTTCCTTTTGGTAAGCGCGCCCAGCGGGCATGCCCTCATGCAAGGAGGGTCTATGCAGGCATGGCAGACGATTTGAGAATAAGGAGTTTCGATCCCCCCGCGGGTCTGTATATCAATTCGGCTGTTTTTCAAAGATATAGTATCATACCAGGTTCTTGCGCAGGCCATCATACAGGAGTAGCAGCCTATGCAACGGGCCGGATTTGCGACCTTTAACCTTTTTGCCATTATTTCCCCCTCAGATTCCTGTATTCAGAAAGTATGTATCCCCAGTTTATATAATCTGGTACTACAGGCATCAGCAAATCAAACCTGAAACTTTCAGTTAATCCTTATTTCAGAGTCTCTCCTTTCATACCAAAATGGACTCCTGCCGTTATGTATATATGTTAACGTCGTTAAGTAGTGGTAATTATAAATATAAATTTATTCTGATGTATAATAAACAAGCCTTAACAATAATTAGGCCAGCGTCGAGTCAACAACAAAATCTCGTATAAAATCAATTGCAATTATTTGGAATTATTGAATCCTTGATGATTACTCGACACTGGTAAAAACACGGATATTGATGAGAAAAAATGAAGATAAGTAAAGAAAGATTAATAGTCACATTCCTTCTGGCTATTTTAATAGCATTCATACCCCTTGGAGCAGCAGCTCCTGTTGGAACCTCAGAAAACGCAACATTAGAAGCCGCAAACAACTGGCTTGGAGTTAAATCCGTACATGGGGGCAATAATACAACTGCCATTGACTGTTCTCACTTAGTATATCAAGTATACAGCCAGGTAGGCGCCAAAGACATATTTTTCCAGAAAGTACCTGATATGAAAAATAATACAGATTATGTAAATACAAGCTCTCCAGCTCCGGGAGATGTGATCTTCTGGCAAAAGGACGTTCCCCAAAACGGCAGAATATACTGGCTTGCCACTCATGTGGGAATATACATAGGAAATAATCAGTTCATAGACACATCTTTTGATACAAAAAATGTTACCACAGAAAATATCACTGGTGTGTATGAAGAAGGAATGCCGTACTTTGCAAGATGGTCACGTATTTAAGAGATCAATTTAAGAGATCAATTTAAGAGATCAATTTAAGAGATCAATTTAAGAGATCAATTTAAGAGATCACAGTGAAGATACTTAAGAAGGGACTATTGAATAGGAGATCTAAAACGATCTCCCCTTCCATTTTTAGCTTCTTGTAGAAATAAGTTATAAGTACATTAGCGCTATATACTGCCTATATATTTTGTACAATTGAAGAGTTTGTCCCCTTTTACTATAAAATAGGGTATAAAATAGGGCATGTTATAAAATAAGGCATGTGCCAAAGACAGATAATACGAGCAATAGAAGCTTGTGTTTTGTTTATTAGGGAGAATCTCACTATGAAATTGAAGTATACTAAACTCCAACTTGTTTTGGAAATTATAGGACTTCTATTTTTAGTCGGGATGATCGTTTTTATTTACACTCAGTGGGACCAAATTCCTCAACAAGTTCCTATGCACTATAATGCGCTGGGTGAAATCGATAGATGGGGAAGTAAATATCAAACCCTTATTTTACCAGCCATAGGTATTTTGCTTTATACTTTCATTACTGTAGTATCTTTTTTCCCACAGATGTGGAATGTTCCTGTTCAAATAACCGAGGAAAACAAAGAAGCTGTGTACCTCAGTACAAGGAATCTAATTATATTCATGAAAGTCGAGATCTTAGCTATATTCTTTTACCTGAATTATCATACTGTAACTGTACAGCCTTTGTCAGTCATTTTTTTACCTATTTTTTTGATAATCATATTTGGCACATTAATATTCTTCATCGTACGGACCATTCGATTAGGAAATGAAAAAAAGCATAACCGTGAATTATGAGCATACTCAATTCCTTCGAAGGTCGCTTGAGTTGTTGATCAATTAGAAATTAAAGTTTCTCTAAAATTCGGATTTGAGAATATTGGTACCAGTGACAAGGCAGAAGTTATTTCACAAGTTATTTCACAAGAGCATACATGCAATAATCAAAGAAATTACCATTTTTATAGACCCCTTTCTTCATTATGCCCTCTAAAACAAATCCGGCTTTTTCAAGAGCTTTTCTTGAGCCGATATTTTGTGCATAAGGCTCTGCAAATATCCGGACAATATCATACTGTTCAAAAGCTGCCCAGCAAAGCTGTTTTATTGCTTCGCTCATTATTCCCCTGCCCCAAAAAGGTTCGCCAAGCCAGTATGCAATCTCTGCACTCTTACAATAAACATCATTTTTAAGGAATAATGCAATGCTCCCTGCAACTTCTCCGTTCACAATAATTGCCCTGCAGCACTGCTGTGTTTCATCGTTACAGCTAAAGCTTTCTACAGTTTTTCTGCAGTCATCTAAAGTGGAGGGAAAAGAATCTCTCATATTTTTTGCAATTTTTGTATTGTTGGAATACTTGAAAAAGCTTTCATCATCGGTTTTTTTCCACTTTCTCAATTCAAAATTCATTTTGACAACATCCTTTTGACAACATCCGGCAAATATAATTACTCATTTTGTACGGCTATAAGAAAATTACTTATTGAAAGCCTGAAAGACTTTAATAAATTTGCTTTTTATGCTGTAAAATTCGCAGCCGTAGCAAGATTCGCAAAGTAAATGTAAAATATTAAAAAATGAAATAAGTAATGAAAGAAAGATTAAATCAAAGATGCGTTGATTTACCCCACAGCAACTTCGGGGTATTTGACTAAATACAAAAAATATCAGATAGTAACTCGACAATTGCATGTCAGTTACAAAGAAAACATATTAAAGTTCCACTTCGCCTTCATGTCCTAATAATTCCTTATTTGTTTTCTTTTGGATTTTTAGGTCCTCTTTGGAAGCACCGTCTATCGTCATATCGCTAATTATTTTATTTGCGATCTTCTTACGCTTTTTATCCATTTCGTCTCCACTCATTTTACGTCCTCCGTTTCTGTTGTTTCTTTGTCTTTTATGAGTCTGTCAAAACTATTGAAATTAACTTGCAGTGTATGGCTTATTACTTTTTTACAATATAAGCGTTTTTATCATCTTGACACAGAAGCTGTCTGAAAACCTCAAACTCCTTATAATTGGATTAATGGCAGTGCTGACTTTTAATCCATATAGAAAATTGAGCTTTATGCAGCGTTGCGTAGACTACCTTAAATCAATAGATCCCGAAGGCCTGAACCTTGAAAGCAACTATGAAAAGCGTTCCGCAGTAGAGAAATTTTCAACTTGCAATTGAATGTGCTATTGACATAGGAGAAATCATCATCTCAAAAGAGGGGCTTGAAAGGCCTGAAGATTATAGGAGTGTGTTTCGGATTCTTGGCAGACACGAAATAATTCCTAAAGAGTTCGCAGAAAAATTTGCTTTTTCTGCTGGATTTATAACCTTAACTCTGCTCATTTAGGGAATAAGTTCAAGTTTAACTTTTTTTCTATTTCACCAATCTTCTTAGGTACTTCCGTTAAAATCATCTGACTATCTAAATCCAGCATGTATACTTTGCGGAATTGCTCTATAAGGTCTCTCGGAGAATATTTACTTGTTAGATCAGCCTTTCTTATACAGTTTTGAATTTTTGCGTATCCATAAAGAGACAAAAATGAGATAAAAAGATGACCGAAAAGCGACTCGTTATCCTGTAGATAAAGCTTATCTGCTTCCAAAATACTCTTGTAAGTATCATAATGTTTTTCCACTGTATCTCTTTTTTTGTACATAAGAAAAACATCTTCAGGTGCCAAATCTACATTTGATACAAGCAAGATTTTTCCAGCTTTTTCCAAACCCTTATTGAACGCATTACTGGTGATTCTATTTTCATCATGTTGCTTATAGAGGGTGTATTCCTCTTCTTTTTTCATTTCATTATCCTCAAAAAGATACAGGATATTCTCTCCATACTCTTTCTTTCCACATTTTATGAGTCTTTCATGGTAGAAGAAATGTTCAGAGAGGTTAATTTGTTCGTTGTACAGTGTACTGTTTCTTTTTGTTGGGATAACAAAAGATAACTTGTGTTCATTCAGGGTTTTAATAGAACCCTGGGAGTAAAAACCCCTATCAAGTATCAGAGTCTTATTTTCAACTCCAATCTCTTGGACTGAAAGCGCAAGTGACTTAATATCTCTTAGAGATCCGGGAAGAACTCTTACCATTGTTGGCAAATTCTCATTAGCTGTACAGAAAAGTGCAAAGTTTACTTGTGGAATGTGGAAATGCTCTTTGTTATAACCCTTTTCAGCGAAGTTTATAGCTTCTGAACGAGTAAAAATAGCACTTAGATCATAAACAAGTTGCTTATCTTCACTGTTTAATCCTTTGAAAACGTGATTCTGTCCTTTACGATTAACTCCAACCTCTTTTAATACTTTAGATAATGATCTTGTGTTCATCGAAGGAGTGATCTCTGCTATTGGGTAGAGTTTCTCCCACGCTAGACTTGCTCTTTTCAAAGGAACATAGCCAGCAATACGTATTAATGCAAGAGCATATATCTCTTCCCAGATTTCACCAAAAGCTGTCTGAAGAAGAGGTTTTAGATCCTGAATTGCGTAGTTAAGTAAGGCAGCATTTCCATATTCCCAGATAGAGCGAACTCTTTTGCTTGAGATCACTGTTTTCTGACTTTCAATTAGACCTTTGATTTTGTCCAGTCTTCCAATGTAAGTCGATTTTTTCCTCCGCTTCTTTAGCTCTTTGTCCCAGTAAGTGGTAGATCGATATACGTAGTACCCATTACTGAATTTTTTTATTTCAAAACCCTTCTCACCAAGCTCACGTTGCTTAATTAACCAGTTATTTACCCATTCATCCATTATACCCTATAGGGTATAACTTTATATTTAAATTTATTGGTTTAATGTTATCATGATTTTCGATATCAAAAGAGACGAAAGTTAAAAGGCCAAACAGAATCAAAAGAAACTGAGTATTATATAATAAATATTATTTTGAAATGAAAAGGTAAAAACGTGAGTGGAGTACAATTCATTTGGAGAAGTTATTCCCTATTGATGGCAGAGTTAAGGTTAGAAATATCCTGGTCCATGTTTATGAAGAGGTAGATCTTGACATATTAAGAAAACTGCTTGCTGAAAACCTGAGAGACTTTGACATATTTGCCTTTTACGCTGCAGAATACGCAGCGAAGCTTGCAGAGTAAAATGAGATATTAAAAAGAAAAAATAAGAAAAATAAAGCCGCAAACTGCAGCTTTACTCAAAACTCAATATTCATGAACTTACACATGCCCATGCCCGTGTTCACAAGCCGAACCCTCGATCTTCTCTCTTTTGAACCTGACTCACTATCTTATATACCAGCTTGTGCCATAGCCAGAGCATATGGCGAGCTACAAAGCCCTTGTAAAAGATGTTATCAAAAAAGCTGATGTCCTTCTTGAAGTAATAGATGCCAGGTTTCCTGAAGAGACCCGAAACAGTGAAGTTGAGCGCGAGATAATCCGCTTGAACAAACCTTTCATTATAGTACTCAATAAATCCGACCTTGTATCAAGAGAAAAACTTGAAAAAACCAAAGCCCCTCTCTCAAAAATTGCACCTGTAGTTTTTGTTTCCAGCAAGGATCGGTCCGGAACAACGATGCTGAGGCACCAGATCCTTGCGTCGGCCGCTGTGAAAGCCGATATAAAAGGGCAGGATGTTCTTGTCGGCACCCTGGGCTATCCCAATGTTGGCAAATCTTCAGTAATCAACGGCGTTACAGGTCGGCACCGGGCAAGCACGTCTCCCATATCCGGCCACACAAAAGGTGTCCAGCATGTGGATGCAGGCTCACGCATCATGTTTATCGATACACCTGGAGTGATTCCTTTTGATGAAAAAGACGAGTACCTGCAGGGCCTGCTCGGAATAAAGGATGCAACTCATCTTAAGGACAAAATCGGTGTCGCTCTGGAGATAATTGAAAAAATGCTTGCCGAAAATAAAACGGTCCTTGAATCCTTCTATAGTGTCATGATCAAAGATGAGACTTCCTATGATGTGCTTGAACTGATAGGCAAACAGTGCAATTTCCTGCAAAAAAAAGGTGAAGTGGACGAAACACGGACTGCTACCAGAATAATCAATGATTGGCAAAACGGGCTACTGCTTATCTGAAAAATTGGTGAAGTTCCAGTTATGAGTACATTATATTATGAGTACATTATATTATGAGTACATTATATTATGAGTACATTATATTATGAGTACATTATATTATGAGTACATTATATTATGAGTACATTATATTATGAGTACATTATATAGTCCTGTCTTTCTTTACATTTAGATAAACTGTGATTTTTTACATTACTTTCTCCTATAGTTTACAGTTCACTCCAATAAAAATATAGCTACAGGACAGTAATTTTTGACATAACTCTTTAAATTTCTCTTTATGAAGGTTTTCTACTTTCTACATTATTTTAAATAAATCGTTGCGTTTTTATAGACTATTAGGTGTATTTTTAGACAGGGAGTAATTTTACTAAACTGGACAGGTAATAGTGGGGGAAATTTTTATGAACAGAACCAAGGTTTTTTACCTGAGGATAGCTACATGCTTCCTGGTTATTTTGTTAACGCTTCCAATTTCATTAGCAGGAACTGACGTAGCGGAGACTAATTTTGAAGATGAAAACAATGAAACAAATTTCGCATCAACGTATAACGAAAATGAACTGATGGATCAGGAAATAGGTCTGAACTTCCGTTTTCTCACATCCATGCTTCAGATGCTTGACCTCAACCTTAACCTCATAAACGGAACCCTGAACGCCCGCGTTGAGGAATATCCGTTTCTGCAGCCTACAATCGAAGGGACACAAGCAGGCATAGCAACAACGAATTCCATACTCGGTGTACTGGAATCAGACCCTGAAAATTTGAGTGAGATGGAAAATTCCCTGGTTTCCTTAAACGAAAATATGGAACGTCTTAATTCAAGCTTCGGATATCCTGACGGCATGATCGAAGCTGCTAACTCGACCCTTGGAGAACCTAATAGTACTACACCTATGATTGTCGAGATGTTCAAAAGTGTAAAAGCAATGACAGAGCTCTTTGACTGAGAATGCGATACTAAAATCAGAGGATCTTACTAAATTTGCAAGCTCAACAAGCAAATTTTTAGCAAATATTCACATTGCCAGATATTCAGGTCAGAGATACAGGTTTATAATTTAATTACTTTAAGCCGATTTCTTGTCGGCAAATTAATTTTCTTTTTTAGCGGTTCGCAGGAAACTTGATGGTATTATTTCCGGCTGAACTGGCCGATGTTTTTAGCATACGTTTTTTTTCTCGGCACGGCTAGAGCCTATTTATATTTGAATAGATTAAATGGAAAACTCAGTGGCTCCAGTGGCAATTGGAAACTTCTTAAAAGGATAAATCCTGAAAAGAACAAATCCTGAAAAGAACAAATCCTGAAAAGAACAAATCCTGAAAAGAAAAAAAAGTTAAGGTTCAACTACGGGTTGTTATGGTTAAAATGTCTGTATTGGACCATATAATATGTTAGTCCACTGCTATCACATAAAAAGGAAAATATATTCAAAAGCTTTCTGAAATGAGGTGCGGAGAATCGCCTGTTTGCAAGCTCCAGCCGCACGTCAATCAATAAACTCTTCTAATGAATCGATAAAGGACTCTAAATTTCTTCTTACCTCATATAAATCGTGCTTTCCTTCCATGCGCCATACCTCATGGTCTTCAAAATCGTACAATATCGATAGAGGTAACGTGCTTTTTTCGTATCTGCTTTTTATTTCCGGGTAATTTTCTACATTTACAACTTCGACAAACAATGCGTTATTAAATTTTGGTTCTGTAAGAAGTACTTCGTGCATGAAAAATATTAAATCCTGGCTGTCCTTGTTATTGCTGGATTTTATGTTAATACGGTAAACCAGTTTGTTGCCATAGTACGAAAACAACAAACGTTGCAAAACAGTATTTATTGTTTCATCAGGGTGGATTTTCGCTTCATTGAGCCTGTCATGAAGGCCCTGCGTGATTCTCACATTCTCCGTAGTATGCGAGAGCTCCGGGAAACTTCGTTTCCTGCCATTAATGACGAACCAGTAGCTACCGTTTTCGTGTATAAGCTGGCAGGTGTCATCGTATCGAGCTAATAGTTTTCTAATTATCGTGCTCCTTGACTCCCAGGCACTGTCACTATTTCTGTCTCTACAAAAATCAAGCGCCTCGTAGAGCTCGGCACTAATTTTAACAGTCTTTGTTTCCACGGCTGCACCTCAATCTGGAGCATACATCAGGTTAAGATATATATAATGTTCGCCATGGCACTCAAGGAAAATCCTCTTGTGTGCTGCGGCACCATTCATTGATCTTATGTAAAGAATTCTGTAATTATTTTTACTAAATTAATTATGCTGAGGGTTATCAGAGAGTTTCAAATGACCTTCTACCCACATAAGAGTGAAACTCCGCAGGATTTATCTGATACTTATATTATATCCAAAAACTCAGTAATGCATATTGAAATGTTACAGTAAGAACAACATCTTTCGAACTGAACCCCAGAGAAAAACTGCAATAATTCAGGTTTGTCTTTGTGGTACATTAATTCATTAATTTTTTCTCCAGACAGATATGAGCACTTGACCCTGCAAAATAAGTTTGCTTTTAGGACTTCAGACAGTGTGGGCTTAGTGTTGCTTGAGAGAAACGAATAATAGGTGTTAAAATCGAAAGTTAAAAAGGTTCTCAAAAATTTAAAGCAAGGTTAAAAGGAATATAGTCAATTGAATTTGAATGCCTTTTATACCTTGCTTATTTTCATTGGTTACTCGTCAACAATATTATTTACTTTTCACTGTAATATACTTAGAAATAGTTTTAGTGTTACTTCCAGCAGAATTCGTTACTGTTAACTTAACAGTATAACTCCCTGCTTTTGAATATTTATAAGTTGGATTCTGCTTGCTTGAAGTTGCTCCGTCACCAAAAGTCCATTTCCATTTAGTCGGCGTTCCTGTACTTTTGTCAGTAAACTTAACGTTTAATGGAACTTTTCCGGAGGTTGGTGACGCAGAAAATGCAGCAACAGGTTTTGCTACTACTGTTATATAATTCGTTTTTGTTGCCGTGTTACTGCCTTTAGCATTTATTGCTGTAAGTGTCACTGTATACTTTCCTGCTTTTGAATACTTATAAGTTGGATTCTGTTTTGTTGAAGTTGCTCCGTCACCAAAAGTCCATTTCCATTTAGTCGGCGTTCCTGTACTTTTGTCAGTAAACTTAACGTTTAATGGTGCTTTTCCGGAGGTTGGAGATGCAGAGAAAGCTGCAACCGGTTTTTTTGGAGGTGTTACTGAAGGACCTATAAACTGTCCGAAAGCATAAGGATGAAATCCATTCTCCACAAAGTCTGTAACCTTGTTTGTCGCTGTGTCAATTACAGTGATACCATATCCAACATCAGTCTCTCCCCAATTTATCACATATATTTTTTTTCCATCTGGAGTGACTTCAATTCCCCCGTTATTAAAGATTCCAGCAGATACGGTGGCTGTAACCTTATTTGTTGCTGTGTCAATAGCATAGACAAAGCAACCTTCTGCAGGGTCGCCGGAGTTCACTACATATACCTTTGTTCCGGCCGGGTTGACCGCAACTCCTTCAGGAGCAAGGCCCACCTTTACCGTGGCTGTAACCTTGTTTGTTGCTGTGTCAATTACAGAGACAGCATAGCTGGGATTATCATAGGTGCCTGAGTTTGTAACATATACCTTTTTTCCATCAGGTCTTACTGCAATTCCATGAGGACGATTTCCTACTTTTACCGTAGCTGTAACCTTATTTGTTGCAGTATCAATTACAGAGACAGTATTTTCCGGATCATTATAGGTACCTGAGTTTGTAACATATACCTTTTTTCCATTAGGACTTAATGCAACTCCATAAGGACCATTTCCTACTTTTACCGTAGCTGTAACCTTATTTGTTGCAGTATCAATTACAGAGACCGTATTTCCAGGATCATTATAGGTACCTGAGTTTGTAACATATACCTTTTTTCCATTAGGACTTACTGCAATTCCATAAGGACCATTTCCTACTTTTACCGCGGCTGTAACCTTATTTTTCGTGGTGTCAATTACAGAGACAGTATTTCCCGGATCATTGTAGGAACCTGAGTTTGTAACATATACCTTTGTTCCTGCTGGATTTACTGCAACTCCTGGACCATCTAGATTTCCAGATACGGTAGCTGTAATAGTATTTGTAGCGGTATCAATTACCGAAAAACTTCCCCCGTCGCCAGCAGGTCCAGCACTATTAACAATATATGCAAATGGTGCTGCGCCTGTGATACTCACCAACATTAAAAGTGTAAGTGCCGTAATTCCCAAAGCTTTAATGAGGAAATGTCTTCTGCATGTTTTATCAAATTTAATTTTTTTCATTTATATACCTCAGTATGTTTTTGGACTTCTGCACTCCTGAGGTAAAATCACATGCATTAAGCATTATATGTAAAATTTTGAGTTTAGGACATTGTTAGCTTACTGCTGTTGTTTTTATACCCAGGTGTGTATACGTTTCTTAGACTTAGTTAAGTTCTTAAATTTTCAACAAATACATGAAATTTACTTATTCATACAATTTGAAGAGGATAAGTTAGGATTTCCTTGAAATTCTTGTAGTTCTTTAGCTCTTCTTTTTTTTGTGTGGATATCCTCATAATGTCCCCATAAAAACCAATGCGACCTTGAATTGAAAATCATCTTATCCATAGGGAATGGCGAAGAGCCAGTTTTTTCAAGATATGACTTGGAGATTAACGAATAAAACAGAAAGTTTATATATCTCTCAAAAATTTAAAGCAAGGTTAAAAGGATTATATTCAATAGAATTTGAATGCCTTTTATACCTTGCTTATTTTCATTGGTTACTCGTCAACAATATTATTTACTTTTCACTGTAATATACTTAGAAATAGTTTTAGTGTTAGTTCCAGCAGCATTCGTTACTGTTAACTTAACAGTATAACTCCCTGCTTTTGAATATTTATAAGTTGGATTCTGTTTTGTTGAAGTTGCTCCGTCACCAAAAGTCCATTTCCATTTAGTCGGCGTTCCTGTACTTTTGTCAGTAAACTTAACGTTTAATGGAACTTTTCCGGAGGTTGGTGACGCAGAAAATGCAGCAACAGGTTTTGATACTACTGTTATATAATTCGTTTTTGTTGCCGTGTTACTGCCTGCTGCGTTGGTAACCGTAAGTGTCACTGTATACTTTCCTGCTTTTGAATACTTATAAGTTGGATTCTGCTTGCTTGAAGTTGCTCCGTCACCAAAAG
Organism: Methanosarcina sp. Kolksee; assembly: GCF_000969945.1. Lineage (NCBI taxonomy): Archaea > Methanobacteriati > Methanobacteriota > Methanomicrobia > Methanosarcinales > Methanosarcinaceae > Methanosarcina > Methanosarcina sp. Kolksee. The sequence goes on along the minus strand of NZ_CP009524.1, from coordinate 2,746,381 downwards.
TCCATTTCCATTTAGTCGGCGTTCCTGTACTTTTATCTGTGAATTTTACTGTTAATGGCGCTTTCCCGGAGGTTGGAGATGCAGAGAAAGCTGCAACCGGTTTTACAGTAGTCGTTTTGACAGTTATATAATTTGTTTTTGTTGCAGTACTGTTGCCCCCTTCATTGGTTGCAGTAAGTTTTACGGTGTATTTTCCTGCTTTGGAATATGTATGTATCGGATTCTTTACCGTTGAAGAAGCCCCATCTCCAAAGTTCCATTTCCAGGAAAATGGTGTTCCTGTACTTGTGTCAGTAAACTTTACTGTCAGGGGAGCATAGCCTGTGGTAACATTGCTGACAAAATTAGTTACTGGTGGATATACTGGAGCAAACTTCTGAATGCGATTGTTGTCAGCATCAGCAACATAAACATTGCCTGAAGAATCTACAGCAACATCTTCAGGGTTTCTGAATTGCCCATCATTTGTCCCATAGGAACCCCACTGTGTTAGATAATTGCCGTCACTGTCAAACTTCTGAATGCGAGTATTCCCTATGTCCAAAACATAAATATCGCCAGAAGAATCAACAAAAACACTTATAATGTTATTAAACTGTCCATCGCCATTGCCAGAATTACCGAATTGCATTAGATAATTGCCGCTACTGTCAAACTTTTTAATGCAATGGTTATCTTTGTCAGCAACATAAACATTATCCGAAGAATCTAAGGCAACATCAATGGGATTCTTGAATTGCCCATTACTGCTGCCATAAGAACCCCACTGGATCAAGTAATTTCCATTGTTATCGAGCTTCTGAATTCGATTATTGCCCGTATCGACAACATAAATATTGCCAGATGAATCTAAACAAAAGTCATGAACATCTTTGAACTGTCCATTGCCACTTCCATAAGAACCAAATTTTGTAATGAAATTACCATTTTTGTCAAACTTCACAATGCGATTGTTAGTATCAGTAACATAAACGTTACCTGAAGAATCTACAGCAACACCGATTACATACCCCAGTGATATATCATTAGTAGAGCCCCATTGGTTAATGAATTTGCCATTGTTATTAAATTCCTGAACCCGATGATTGTCTGTATCGGCAACATAAATATATCCAGATGAAGTTGCAACAATGGCACGTGGATGATTTAATTGTCCAGCACCATCACCATAAGAACCCCATTTGGTAACAAACTTATAACTTTCAGCGTGCGTAACTGATGCACTCATTAATCCCAGAAAAAGGATAATAAAAAATAGTAACGTTATCCTAAATTTGTTAGCGTGTCGATATTCTATTTTAAGTTCCTCCTTTATATTTCGCTTCATATTTATATAAAAAAATGTTAGTAATTTACAACTATTCTAATTTATAAAGTTTTTTATTTAAATTTGAAGGAATGATAAAAAATATAACTTCAAATTTGCAGTTCAGAAATTGATCCGTAATTTCAGTATCTCAATAATGATTTTTGGCAACAAATACCTTGATATTATACTTGAATAATTCCTAACTTTCCTTACTCAATGGAGTAAAAAACGAAAATCAAACACGTTAGCAGTTCCTTCAAAACAGAATCATTTTTGCGATTTTCTCTTCCTGTTCTGAATAAGTGAGAAGTAGTGCAGTGTTGGAAATGAGCAAGGAATAGACTCTATTCTTGAAATCCAAAATATGTTAAACTGAGCACAAGGATTTCCGGCTTTTACGAAATAAGAATCTCAGTTCATATTGTGCTTATCCAAAACCTTTTTATACAAAGTACTTCATTAGACGTTGATGTACAAAAATATACTTTAGTGATAAATAATGCACGCTTCAATTCTTCACATCCTCAACACAACAAAAACCCGTATACAGGCCCTTGGGCCGCAGACCTCCAGTGAAAGCCAGGAGATGGGATTTGAGAAAAGGGACTTTATTTCGGCTGTGGCAGACGCAAAAGCCGATGGTAGGGTGCCTGTAATTGCAGAGGTCAAGCCCGCATCGCCAGGGCGGACTTTCAGGGATATTCCACCTGCAACGGCTGCCGAGCTTGCATGGGAGATGGAAGAAGCCGGAGCTGTTGCAGTTTCAGTCCTGACCGAGCCTGGGGTGTTCAGGGGATCACTTGAAAACCTGGACTCAGTTAGAAGTAAGGTCTGCTTGCCTGTCCTGAGGAAAGATTTCATTATTGACAGGGTGCAGCTTGAAGAAGCTCAAAGTGATCTTGTACTCCTGATTGCAGGTATCCTTGGAGAAGAACTCGGGACTTTTGTTGAGCTTGCCCTTAAAAAAGGGGTGGAGCCTCTGGTAGAGGTCCACAATAGGAAAGAACTCGATTTAGCTCTGGAAACCGATGCAAGAGTTATAGGAATTAATAACCGGGACTTAGAGACCCTTAAAATCAACCTCGGAACCACAGAAGAGCTGGCTCCCATTATCCGGGAATGTGACCTTGATCACGGAACCAGGCACCTTATAATAAGCGAAAGCGGGATGAACAGCGTACAGGATGTCAGACGGGTAATTCAGGCAGGCGCGGATGCCGTGCTGATAGGTTCCGCACTTATGGAAAGTGATTCTGTTTTTGATAAAACGAAAGAATTCGTCCAGGGCGCTGGTTGGCGTTATTAACTGTTTTTCCAGACTTTTCGGAGCTTTTAGCCTGACTGGACAGGTTGGAAAATCCACTCTAATTCATTCAATATTCATTCAAAATTCATTTAAAATTCATTCAAAGTTTATTCAAAAACTACGCTTACAAACGCGATATCAAAATTATGTTACAGGATTCATCAAAAAGACAAGGGAGTAATTGAATTGACAGAAACTAAAGTTTCAGAATTTCCTGCAAAGGACTCATACTTAAATAAACTCGCAGGTTCGCAGAAGAATTTGAAAAACGGGCAGACAGGCCAGGTAAAAGGAAAATACGGAAAATATGGGGGGCAGTACGTACCAGAAGTCCTCATGCCGGCCTTAGAAGAGCTGGAAGAGGGATACGAACGGTATAAAAATGACCCTGAATTCCTTGCCGAACTTGACCATTACCTGCGGGATTTTGCAGGCAGGGAAACACCTCTTTATTTTGCCAGGAACCTGAGCAAAAAGTACGGGTCAAAGATCTACCTCAAAAGGGAAGACCTTGTGCATGGAGGGGCCCACAAATTAAATAATGCAATAGGACAGGCCCTGCTTGCAAAATACATGGGAAAAACCAGGCTGATTGCCGAAACCGGTGCAGGACAGCATGGGACTGCAACAGCTATGGCAGGGGCAAATCTCGGATTTGAAACTGTTGTCTACATGGGGGCCAGGGATGTCAAACGTCAGCAGATGAACGCCTACCGCATGGAACTCATGGGCACTGAAGTAGTACCCGTGGAATCCGGTTCAAAAACCCTTAAGGATGCTATTAACGAGGCTTTCAGGGACTGGGTCACGAACATAGAAAACACGCATTACCTCATAGGATCGGTTGTAGGGCCTCATCCCTATCCTGTAATAGTAAGGGATTTCCAGAGCGTTATAGGTCGTGAAGTAAAGGAACAGATTTTGCAAAAAGAAGGGTGTATGCCTGATTCCATTATTGCCTGTGCAGGCGGCGGAAGTAATGCAATGGGGATCTTCTACCCCTTTATTGAGGATAAGGATGTCAAACTGATTGCTGTCGAAGCCGGAGGAAAAGCCCTTAAATGTACGGAAAAAGCCGCCCTTCACTCAGCCTCTCTCTGTGCAGGAGAAGAAGGTATCCTGCACGGTGCAAGAACAAAAGTACTGCAGGATAAAAACGGGCAGATCCTTGAATCCGAATCCGTTTCCGCAGGGCTTGACTACTCAGGGGTAGGGCCTGAACTGGCTTACCTGTCCGAAATCGGCCGGGTTACAGCCAGATATGCAACTGATGATGAAGCACTTGGAGCTTTCCATGAACTGAGCAGGCATGAAGGAATAATTCCTGCACTGGAATCTTCCCATGCCCTTGCTTACCTGAAGAAAGCCTCAGAAGCCGGAGAACTGGGAGATGTAGTGGTTGTAAACCTGTCTGGAAGAGGCGATAAGGATCTGGAAACCGTCCTTAGCCTGAGAGGAGGGATCTAAAATGGAAAGGCAAAAAATTTCCGAAAAATTCTCAGAACTCAGGGAGAAAAAGGAAGGTGCTCTGATCTGTTACGTAATGGCAGGAGACCCGTCCTCAGAAAAAACCGGGGAGATTGTAAAAGCTCTGGTGAACGGAGGTGCGGATATCATAGAACTCGGTTTTCCCTTTTCAGACCCTGTAGCGGACGGCCCGACAATCCAGGTGGCAGGACAGAGGTCACTTGCAGCAGGCATGGACACACAGCGTTATTTTGAGCTCATTAAAACCCTGGATGTTGGGATTCCACTTGTCTGCATGACCTATTACAACCCTGTATTCAGGTATGGAGTGGAAAAATTTGTGGAAAAGGCTGCAGATGCCGGAATAAGCGGACTGATAGTACCCGATATCCCTGTAGAAGAAGCGGCTGACCTGAAAAATAGCTGCGAAAAGCACGGGCTTGACCTGATCTTTCTAATTGCGCCTACAACAACCGAGGGAAGAATCCAGAAAATCCTGGAAAGAGGATCAGGTTTCCTTTACCTTGTTTCGAGGCTTGGGGTCACTGGAGCCAGGGAAGATGTCTCATCCTCCACCAGAGAGCTGCTTTCCAGAGTAGAAACCGGGCTTCCTAAGGCTGTGGGATTCGGGATCTCAACAGGAAAACAGGCTGCAGAAGTTAGAGACGCCGGAGCAGATGCAGTTATAGTCGGCTCGGCTTTTGTCAAGATTATAGAGGAAGGAAAAGACGTAAACGAAAGGCTGGAAGCTCTTGCAAAGGAACTCAAATCCGGAATCAGAAGAGCCAGTTAAAGGAAATGGTCCGGAATCAGAAGAGCCAGTTAAAGAGAAATAATCCGAAAAATCAAGAACATCAACAGTTGAGAAGATTTTGAATATTGAATTACATTGGAAAAGAAGAAATCAGGAGTTCAAAGGAGTGAGGAGTAATGCAAAAATACATTCAAAAGCTGGAAGAAGGGCACGATCTGAGCCCCGAAGAAGCTGAAGCTGCAATAGATAAAATTCTGAGTACAGCACAGGATGAGGAAATCGGAAGATTTCTGCTTGCTCTGAGGGCAAAGGGTGAAAAGCCCGAAGAAATCGCAGGCTTTGTAAGGGGAATGAAAAAAGCCGGAAACACTATCCGGCCTAAAACATCTTTCAGGCTTGTTGATACCTGCGGGACAGGAGGAGACGGCCTTAATACAATCAATATCTCGACAGCAGCCGCAATTGTTACTGCTGCAGCAGGTGTTCCTGTAGCCAAGCATGGAAACCGGGCTGCCACTTCAATGTCAGGGAGTTCGGATGTACTTGAAGCCCTGGGAATTAAAATTGACCTGGAGCCCGAAGCTGTCAGGCAAACAATCGAAGAGATAGGAATAGGGTTCATGTTTGCTCCGGTTTTTCATCCGGCTATGAAGAGGGTTGCAGGGATAAGGAAAAAACTCGGAGTCCGCACGGTTTTCAACATTCTTGGGCCCCTGACCAACCCGGCAGGTGCTAAAGGGCAGGTGATAGGGGTCTTTGATAAAAAACTCTGTGAACCAATAGCCTGTGCTCTTGCGGAACTCGGGACCGAGCATGCTCTTGTTGTGCACGGAAACGGAATGGATGAGATCACAAACACGGGTGAAACCTATGTTGCGGAGTTAAAAGACGGCAAGGTTTCAACCTATACGCTGATCCCGGAAGATCTTGGCATGTTGCAGGCAAATCCCGAGGATATAAAGGGTGGTACTCCAAAAGAAAATGCAAGAGACCTGCTGTGCATCTTTAAAGGTCAGAAAGGGCCTAAAAGAGACATTGTAGTCCTGAATGCGGCTGCCGCCCTTTATGTAGGCGGGATAGTAGGTTCTATCCGGCAAGCAATTCCTATTGCCGAGGATGCCATTGACAGTGGAAAGGTCATGGTTAAATTCAACCAGTTCAAGACTTTTACTTCGGGGTTTAGACAGAAAAGTAAGGGAAGTCTTTCGGGAAAAAGCATGTCAATGCGCTCAAAAACGTCCATATTAAGCCCGGCCTCGGGAGAGAGGGCATGACAGCGAAAGTGAAAACGAGAATAAAGATCTGTGGGATCCGCAGCCCTGAAGAAATCGAACTCGCAGCCTTTTACGGAGCCGATGCAGTTGGGTTTATTACAGAAGTTCCTGTCGAGAGCCCAAGAAAGCTCGATTCCGATACTGCTGCCTACCTCGTATCCAGAGTCCCTGAAACCATGAGTTCCGTACTGGTTATAATGCCTGAAAACGCGGATACTGCCGTAGGTCTGATTAAAAAAATAAAACCCGATATCGTGCAGATCCACTCCAGGCTGCCACTTCTCGAACTTGAAATAATAAAAGAAAAAACGGGCATCCCTATTATAAAAACTCTGTCCGTACCTGCACAGGGAGAGGCATCAAACGAAGGTTCCGGAAATCCGACTTCTGTCTCAAGCCTGCTTGAAGAGGTCAGTCTTCTGGAAGAAGCCGACATTGTAGATTCCATTCTGCTTGATACGGCAAAGTCCGAAAAGCCCGGAGGCACAGGTTGTGTGCACGACTGGACTCTGAGCCGGCGAATCTTAGAAGAAACGCGGCTTCCCCTTATCCTTGCAGGCGGGCTCAAGCCTGAAAACGTACGGGAAGCAATCAGGGCTGTTTCGCCTTATGCTGTAGACACGGCATCTGGGGTTGAGACCTGCGGGAAAAAAGATGCCGTAAAAATCAAAAGTTTTATTGAAGAAGTGAGGTGTGCCAATGCTTTCCTTTGACTTTGGAAAAGAAGAATTCAAAGAGCTTGCATCAGGAGTAAGCCAGCCAGGCTTTATCCAGCTCCTTGCAAGAATCGATAATGTTACATGTTCTCCTCTTGAACTTTACCGCGCCCTGCGGGCCTCAGGGACCTCAGGTTATTCGTACCTGCTGGAATCAGTGGAAAAACAGGAAACTAAGGCAAGGTACTCTTTTGTTGGAAATGATCCTGATGCCGTAGTTAGGATAAGTGACAGGAAAATTTCCCTTGAACTCCTTAACCCAAATGCGTCTCCTTTTTTTGAAGAAGCTCGGTCGAAAATCAAAGATACCTGTGGGTGTGAAACCATAGAGGAGAATCCGGAGAAAGAAAACTCAGAACTGAGAAACTTAAAATTCACGGCTCCAATTCCTGAGGGAAAAGATGGTTTCGATGCCCTTCGCCTGGTTTTTCCTCCTGGAAATGGGATGGGACTCCTGAACGCAAAACGTTTTGACAGGCAGACTTTCCTGGGCGGGGCCATAGGATATACGGCTTATGATGCTATTTATGATAGCTGGTTAGGGGTCAAAAAAGGCTTTGAGTCCGAAATTCCGGAACTTCAGTACCTGATGGTTTCAAAAACGTTTGTTTTCGACCATATAACTGAAGAGATATCTATCGTGGTCACTCCTTTCGTAAATACGGGTTTGGATGCCGGAGAAATCTATGAAGAAGCTCTTCTGGAAGCCGAAAAACTCTATGCCATACTCAAAGAAGCTGCACTCTCAGGAAACTCAGCAGAAGTTGCAATACCAGGCGGATCAATCTTTCCAGGCTTACCTGTTTCGGACTGCAATGCCGGAAAACAGAAGTTTGAGGACTCGGTAGTCCAGGCGAAAGAGCATATTTTTGCAGGAGATATCTTTCAGGCAGTCCTTTCCAGAAAATGCGAGTTTACGCTCGAACAGTCGCCTTTTGAACTTTATATGCAGCTTCGGGCAATTAATCCAAGCCCTTACATGTACATTTTTGAGTTCGGAGACCTGGCAATTGTCGGGGCAAGCCCTGAAACTCTGCTGACTGTCCATGAAAGGACTCTAATCACAAACCCGATTGCAGGCACCTGCCCCCGTGGAAAAACCGAAGCCGAAGATGAGGCCTTTGCTGCACACATGATGCATGATGAAAAAGAAAGGGCTGAACACGTGATGCTTGTCGACCTTGGGAGAAACGATGTAAGAATGGTTACGGAAAGCGGCTCGGTGAAGGTTTCCGAATTCATGAAAGTCCTGAAGTATTCCCATGTCCAGCATATTGAAAGTAAGGTTATAGGCACTCTGAGACCGGAATGTGACCAGTTCGATGCTTTCAGGGCAATATTTCCGGCAGGAACGCTCTCAGGAGCTCCGAAAATCCGCGCCATGGAAATTATTTCCGAACTTGAAACTTCCCCGCGAGGGATATACGGGGGAGGAGTCGGATATTATAGCTGGAACGGAGACGCCGATTTTGCAATCGTAATTCGGACCATTATTGTACAGGGTAAGAAAGCATCAGTGCAGGCCGGAGCTGGAATCGTAGCTGATTCTGATCCTGGTTATGAATTCAGGGAAACCGAACGTAAGATGGGAGCAATGCTTGCGGCAATCGAAGGAGAAGTTTAAAACAATTTGTTAAGTGATTCTGGGGTGAAATTTATGAAAAGAAGTTCAGATAGGGACGTTTTACCGAAAAAAACTCAAGGAAACGGGCTTTTCATGAAAGGGGAGGTTAAAGGAGAGATACGAGGAGAAAATGAACTAAAAATGATAAGTTCAGGAGGTGTTTTCAGATGAAAGTGGTTTTCATAAACAACAAGGATTCCTTTGTATGGAATCTTGTAGATTATATCTCTTATTTCGAAAAAGATACTCTGGTACTTCCCAATACGGTTTCCCTTGAGGAACTCAGGGATATTAAACCTGATGCTCTGGTTATTTCGCCGGGCCCAGGGAATCCTTCAGACCCCAGGGACATAGGAAATTGCCTGGACATAATCAGGGAAATGGGCAGGGAAATTCCCCTTCTTGGAGTCTGCCTTGGACATCAGGCAATCAATGTGGCTTTTGGCGGAGTCGTCCGAAGAAGCAAGGTCGGCCCGGTGCATGGAAAAAGTTCGAAGATTCTGCATGAGGACTCTGCATTATTTTCAGCCTTTGATGGCCCATTCGAAGCAGGCCGTTATCATTCACTTGAGATTGGGGAGCCTGCGCCCGGGATAAAAGTTACCGCCAGGGCTGAGGACGGGAGCATTATGGCAGTTGAACATGTAAAGTATCCAATCTATGGCCTGCAGTTCCACCCCGAATCCGTGCTTACTCCCAATGGGCTGAAAATAATAGAAAGTTTTCTGGAAATTTCCAAAAATTATAATAAAAAACATCCGGCTGTGTAAGCAGCCAGAAATTTTCCCGGAAATTTTTTCCTGATTACCAGTATCATTTTTCTGATTCTCAGGCTAATTTTTCCTGATTACCAGTATCATTTTTCTGATTCTCAGGCTAATTTTTCCTGATTACCAGGCTCACATTTCCTTTTTAGCAGCCTCAGTTTCAGGCTCCTGCTCCTCTCCTTCTTCCTCTTCCTCAAAGAATTCCTCTTCTGTGAATTCCTCATTGGGCTTTGCCGCATAACCTGCAGGTTGAAGGTTCTGAAGCTCTGAGAATTGACTTACGGTCTGGGCGATAAGCTGTGGATATTTTTCAATCTGTTCCCTTGTAACAAACCCCGAGGCTTCGGAGTATTCTATAATTTCTTCTCTTGCTTCTTTTGCGTCCTTGGTTAAATCTTCAAGCTGCTGCCGGTTTGCAAGATAAGCCATTTCCTCAATTGACATGGTCGTCCAGAGGGTTACAACTTCCATTTTCTTTTCTACCGCACCCATCCCTATCATTTTAAGCGTATCGAGTGCAATTTTTGCAGATTCAAGCATCTGGAACTGTACCGCTCCTTTTCCTATTTCCTGTACAGCTTTTGAAAAAGACCACATTGCATTGGAAAAGCCCTTGTCAAGTGCGGTTTCAGAAAGAGAGTTAAGGTCACTAAGAGCCGTGGACGCAACGTTCTCGATCTTTTTCTGGATTGCTTTATTACCAATATTCCGGAGTGAGATCGCGACTCGCTTTAAATCTTTCTCTAAATTCCCTTCGAGCAACTCTTGCCCGAATTCCCGGAGGTACTCAGCATATTGGAGCGCATCATATTCATTCTTTTCTCTTATTGCTCGTTCTCCAGATTCTCCAAGTTCAATAGCCTTTTGTTCGTTCAGTGAGAACATATTAAAACCCCTTTCCAGTAAAATTCGTTAAAAATTATTGGATTTTAAAAATTTAAGTATTTATATAGGTTTACTCAGATATTAGTCTTCCTATAATTTTCAAAATATGTAGGGAACTTTAAGATTACTATTTAAAATTATACTTTATTTATATGTTTACCTGGTAAAAACTGAGATTAAAACTGAAATTTAAACTGAAATTAAAATTGAGATTAAAATTGGGATTAAAATAAAAACTGATCTGAGTTATAGACATAGCTACAAAATAGAAAGAGTTAAATACATTTCATGCATAATATATATCATCTGAGTAAAAAACTCACGCCGGATTTCTGGCATATTTCCCTGCGTGAGTAAGTCAACCTCCGAGGTAGGGGGAAGGGTTCTACTCCTTACCTTCCTCCTACCTGAACAATTGTGTTGTATGCTAAATGCAGTCTAAATCTAAATGGCTCTTATAACATTTCACTTTGAAACCTCAAGCACTTATCAAGGAAGCAATAATTTGCTTTAGAGTAAAACTTTAGTAATTTATTTAAAACTTATGGTTTCAAAGAAGTGAGAAACTTTCGAAGAGTACTCGGGACTTATTTCAGCTTTACCGGGAACTCCTCTCTAGAACACTTTTCTCCCTTAATTCAGCAATTTTTTCACCTGAATAGGACTGTTTATTCTCTTCACATGTTCGCTCAGGAATTTCAATGGTTTCAGTTACGCCCGTATTTTCATCATCCAAATCAGTGGAGTCCAAAGAATATGGAACAATTTCAACCTCAATATTTTCAGATTTTATATCCCCAGAAAAGTCTGCATCAACAACTCACACTGTTATCAATTTTTAAAAAGAGCTGTCTTTAATTTATCCCTATAATTTGTCCTGTAGCTTTCAATAAATTTCCTTGACTCTTCCAACCTGGCCATCCGTTAACTGAACTTTTATTCCGTGTGGATGCGTTGAAGAGTTGGTTAAAATTCTTTTTACAATGCCCTGGGTAATTTTTCCGGTCCTCTGGTCTGCTTTCAGGACAATTCCGACATTCATCCCTTCTTTAATGTTTGCTCTGACAGTACCGTTGCTCATGGCAGAAGGTAAGTTCAGGATTATATAAAAGTGTACGTTTGAAAAAACAACTTTGAATTTGAAAAAGTATAACCTTACTGTTGCATCCTGGTCGTTCTTGTCCCGCTCGCGAAGCGAAGCGGCTTTTCTTAATGACAGACGAACAAAACAAGAAATGATTTGGCGTGTTGATGCCCTCTTTGCCTTTGCCGACTCAATTGAAGCTAAAGTTACAGCGGCTAGGGAAAAAACGGAAAAACTAAGGCAGTCCATTCTTGCAAAAGCATTTTCCGGTCAACTTGTTGAGACAGAGGCTGAGATTGCAAGAAGAGAAGGCAGGGATTATGAGACGGCGGAGGTTTTGCTTGAGAGGATAAAAGCAGAGAAAGGGATAAAAGATAAGAAAAAATAACAGTGCTGCTTTTTGAAGTTCAGTCTCTTTCTTTTTGCATTAAGGAAAAGGCTGGCTGCCTGGCAGCCGGTGAGAGCGTCGGTACACAATATAAAAAATCATCCGTTCCTGATTTGAATAAGAAAAATGCGTATATGTGGTTCCTAAAGTTACTATTAGAAATGGAAAAACCCTTAACTTTCAAAAATCAAAAAGGTTCTTTTGCTTTTCGTCTTTCTTCTTAAAGTAGAAAATTCCTATAATCATCCAGGTTTTAAAACGGAAGTGAGTTCCCATTACAAAATAAAGGTCTCTTTCCTGCATGGAATCAAAAAATTTATACCTGATTTTTTCTTCTACGGATGCCGGATCTATGTCTGTCCGCATGACGTTTCTTGCAAGTTCATTAAGTTCCCAGTCAAGGAGAATGATCTGGTGTCCTTTGCAGGTGGGATCATTTTTGCATCTGAAATGATATCTTAATTCGACAGGCATTTTGACTTTTTCTCTTTTCTCGACCAGATAATCGCCCATCAAATTGAAATACTGCTGCCGGTCGTATATTTCAGTGCTATTTATTTCGATCTTTACGTCTAAAAGTTCAGGCTTAACTACTCCAAGACTTGCGTTTTCTTCTTTTAATTTTTCAATTGAACTCACTTTTGACTTGAGTAAATTTCTTAGCTCTTCGTCCTCAACAGGGAAATGCAGATTCTTATAGCTGATTTGCTTTCTGCTTTCTCTTCTTTGATCGTTATCCGGTTCCGTCAGGACAACTTCTATCCGGTCTTTCTTCTTAAAATCAATTAACTTTTCCCCATAGCTAAATTCAAAAGGATAAACTCTCCTGAATTCTCCCTTCTCATTTATTCCGGCAACACATACAAGATATCCATGCTTTCTACTTTCTTCTGGTGTAGCCCTCACCAGAACTAAGATTTTCTCGGTTTCCTGTTTCAATCAGGAGAAACCTCCAAAAAATAAAATAATAGTTTTACATCTTTTATGTGTTTCAGATATTTAAAACTTTTACATTTTCTTTCTGAACTATGTTTCTTGCAATAACTCCACGATGGCACATATTTACATCGGCTTCGAAGCACATTAGAGCTACACGGTGGCTTCGGCCTAATTCCACAATATTATCTAAAAGTTCGGGATTGTCTTTTATTGTTGTTTTTTCGTAGTACTCAAAGAGTTTTTCGTAATCTTTGAGTGTGAGAAGGTCTTTTCTTTTTTCCCCTTCTATACCAAGTTCGGGGATGTGGAGGTATCGAATCTCCGAGTTTTCGAGATAATTTTTAAGGCTATTTTTTGTGAAATCGAATTTCATGCTGAAAGGATTTTTCCTGACATCAACAAGAACATCTATGGCATTCTGAATTAAGATATCAAGGAAAAGGTCAATATCTCTTCCTTCGTAACCGATAGTGAAAAGGCCAGGATCATATTTTACATTTTTTTGAGGGGGAAGAAGTTTGCTTCTTATGGTATAATCAGGAAATTTTCGATATACGTATTCCATAATTTCTTTTTCTGAGTCGAATTTTCTAACAACCCGATTTATTTTCAATGTTGCTTTCTGGTCAATTCCTTTCAAGGCTACTTTCCCTTTTTCGGTTAATTCAATTTTCTTTTCCTTTTCTATGATATAGCCCTCTTTTTGTAGTGTGGAGATATCTGTATAGCAAACATTGGAAAAAGGTCCGTAATGATGAGGAAAAAAATGATAGAATTTCATTAATTTGTCTATTTTTTCTACGTGGGATGACAAAAAAAGACTCTTCGTTATCATTAACCTGGAAGATAAGTCTCTCTCGTGGAGTCTGTCTATAGTGTAAAGAAGAGCCCTTTGTTTATGATTTAGATTTTTCATTAAATTACCAGATATCTTGCTTGTTTATATTAATAGAATTTTCATTTGATTTTTATATAACTTTTTGAATTAGCAAATTTTTGTGAATTTTGACTAGATGATTTTTTTAATTAATCAATTTATTAAATGTAATTCTGACAGAATTATAGATTTCTACGGTAACATTAAGTTTTAGGTCCAATAAGAATTCACGTAGTTAAAATGTCAATTTCGAAAAGGAGAGAATGAGGAGAGAGCGTTGGTCCTTCGAGATTCTATTTAATCCTGATGCTTGAATAAAGTTATTTTCAGGGGACTAGAGACAGAAGCTGAGATTGCAAAAAGAGAAGGCAGGGATTATGAGACAGCGAAGGTTTTGCTTGAGAGGATTAAGAAGAAGTGGGGGGAAGGTGAGAAAAAACGATAATATTGCTGCTTTTTCGGATTTAATCTTTTTTTTCCTTTTTTTCTGAAAGGCCGCCCGCTTCGCGGTCGTTGAGTACTCGGGGGTCCAAAAATCTATACACATCTGCGGTTCAAAAACTCAAAATTAAATGTTTTTCTAAACGCTGGTTGCCAGAGTTTCTAATATCTCAAAAATACAGCCAGCAATTTCATGCTCAGAATCATGTTCATAATCATTTACTTGTAGAGACAAGGCTGAAATTGTAAATTTCTGAGATTACAAATTTCTGAGATTACAAATTTCTGAGATTACAAATTTCTGAGATTACAAATTTCTGAGATTACAAATTTCTGAGATTACAAATTTCTGAAATTACAAATTTCTGAGATTAAACTTTATGAAAAATTCGGGATACTATATAACCATAAACTATGGAATCACCGAGAATTTCGAATATGTGGTATGGAGCGACCTGGCTGAATGCATTTGCCTGTGTAAGACTTGAAAGGAGCGGTATGAAGGCGCCTGGAATAAATAGTAGAGTTGCAGCCACTTTGAAATTCAGGTTCTTCTGCTTTTTCAGGCTGGCAAAAACTGCTGCAAGGACAATGGCATATATTGCACCTCTCACTAGCTCAAGCGGGAACATAAGTGAGAAAGAGGGGACTGAAAGGCCGTTTTGAGGGTTTGTGTATATGGGGATCACGAAAGGTGATATGATGAGACCGAATGTTAGGTACACCGGAAAATAGACAAGGGATGCGGCTATAATACGCAGTACATAATGTTCATTTGCTCTCACGTGTTCACGGATGGCATTTATCAGAGTCATGTTGCCTTCAGGTTTCAGAATATAGATTGCAAGAGCCGTTTGGATTAAAGTGGTAAATAACGAAACTGTGACGGCGGCTACCAGAGTAAAAGTTGTATTGAATACATCTGTGAAGAAGTATGCCTCAATGAAGTTGTTAAGGCTCGCGACAACAAACAGCGTTATGCATGTCAGAAAGTACGTGTCCCTTTTTCTGAGGTTGAGCTCAGGCATAAACCATGTAAAGTAAAATGCGAGAATTATTGAACTTAATATAGCAATCGTGAGTGTTTCCCTATTAATATTGCCTTTTGTAATTAAGTGCTGAATACAGGCTATGGTCGCAAAAGCAATCGATAGGATTATGACTTTTTTGTCCATGATCTGCTCTTCTTCCCGATACTACTTTAATTACTTTCTGGTGCATCGATTCTAGACTACATCCATAAACCCAAACTTCAAAATCCGTCTACGATGAACAAATTCCTCACAATCCTCACAAAATAATGGATTTATGTGGGAATCGTAGCACTATAACTGAACGGGGTGGCCTATCTTTTGCCGGGTCCCCACAGGTTCACTGCATAACCTCAAAGCAGAGTAGAGCTGCCAACAGGTACTATCGTTCAGGGTTCATGACTTTTCATAGGTGCTGTATTTCGCCTTCAGAAACGAAACGGCTTCCAGCGATAATTTTACCATATCACCGGCCTCTCACTTTCTGGTCTGTAGAGTTTATCCGAGTGCTTTACGCTCGGGAACGCCCTGTAAAACTCAGGCACGTTGAAAACAACTCCATTGACCCTGAACCTGGCTGGTGAATGGGTATCAGTCAGTGCTAACGTCCTAAGTGATTCGTTTGTGTCCGATTCTCTCCATACCTGGGTGAAGCTTAAAAAGAACCTCTGGTCTCCAGTGAATCCATCAATCATTTCCGGATCTTCCTTCAATGAGAGCTTATAAGCGTGATAGGCTACAGTCAATCCGCCAAAATCTGCTACGTTCTCAGGCAGGGTCAGGTCCCCATTGACGTACAGGCCAGGCAAAACCTCGAACCTGTTATACTCGTCCACCAGAACCTCCGTGCTTTTGTTGAAGTTATTGGCATCTTCTGGTGTCCACCAATCCGTCAAATTTCCACTTGCATCGAACTTTCTTCCCTGGCTGTCGAAATGGTGAGTCATCTCGTGTCCTATAATAGCACCTATGGCACCGTAATTAACAGCGTCATCAGCGTCCTTATTGAAGAAAGGAGGCTGAAGAATGCCTGCCGGGAAGACTATAATTATTTTATTGTAGTCCGCATAGGCGTTAGTCTCCTGGGGATTCATCTCCCACAACTTGCGATTTACAGGCTGGCCTATTCTATCCAGACCGCCTGGACCGTGATAGAACTTGAATTTAGAAGTCCTGAGCACATTCATGGCATATGAATCGTTTTTAACTTCAAGCTCTGAATAGTTCAGCCATTCATCTGGGTAGCCTATCTGCACATCCAGAACTTCAAGCTTTTTGAGGGCTTCTTTTTTGGTTTCAGGCTTCATCCATGCCAGGTTTTGAATTCTCTCTCCGAAGGCCTTCTTCAGGTTGAATACCATCTCCTGCATCCTGGCCCTGGAACCTGGGTCAAAATATCTATCTACATAGACACGGCCTACGGCCTCGCCCATAGCCTCATTTTCCGCTTCAATAACTCTCTTCCAGCGGGGCTTCATCTCCTGCTGGCCATTGAGTTTTCGTCCATAAAAATCAAAGTGCTCCTCCTCTACTTCGGGGCTCAGGTAAGGAGACGTACCTAAAATCAGCTTCCAGCGCAGGAAAGTCTTCCAATCGGCTATGCTCTCGTCCTGAAGGGCGCTGCTTAGCTCTTTAAAAAAAGAAGGATTTCTGACGTTGACCTCGGTTACATCCGGATAACCCAGAGAGCTAAAAAGGCAGGACCAGTTAATGCCTGGTGCAAAGGCCTGAAGCTCCTCAATGCTCATCTTGTTATACGTTTTGACCTCATCGTGGTCTTCAACATTGGTAAAGGATGCATTGGCCAGCCTGGTCTCTATCCTCATCACAGTCCTGGCATTATTTTCAGCAACCTCTGGACTATCGCCGAGGAAGGCAAACATCCTGGTAACATGAGTCAAATACTGTTCTCTGATTTTAATAGATTCATTGTCCTGTCTGAAATAGAAATCTCTATCCGGAAGGCCTAGCCCTCCCTGAGTAAGGGTAGCAATCATGATCTTGCTGTTCTTCTTGTCAGGTGCAGCATATATTGAAAAGAAAGGATCCAGGCCGTACTCCATCATTTGTGTTGAGACTGACTGAAGATCGGAATCACTGGAGATATTGTCTATCATCTTCAGCTCGCCTTTGATTGGGTCAAGATGCTGCTTTTCCAGAGTGGCATTATCCATTCCCATATTGTAGAACTCGCCGATCTTCTGCTCGAGGCTTCCATAAGGAGCTGAGGTATTGCTGGCTGCACTCTCCAAAATTCCTTTGACACGGTCATAAGTCCTGTCCTCTACTATTGCAAACTCTCCGTATCGGGACTTATCCGGGGGCACAGGGTGGTTTTTGATCCAGTCTCCCTCAGCATATTCATAGAAGTCGTCTCCAGGTTTTACTGAGAGATTCATACTTTCGGGGTCGAAAGCTTTTTCCTTTTCTGAAGTGCTCATGTTACTCCTCAAGGTTTCAGAAGAACCAAAAGCCACAAGGATTAAAGCGTTAACCAGTACGATGACAAAAGCGAACAGACCTATTACTCTCTTCTTTTCCATGCCCCCTCAACTCCTATATTTAAACTCTGTATAAATCTTTAATCTTGCAGTATCGGATACATAAGTATAGGATACATATTGGAGTACAAAATCACACAGAATAGACGTTGTGATCAAGTTAACTACAAAATTCTGTTTAGATACTGCTTTTTAACTGTAATCTTGCCATACCACAAGCTGTCCACAAGTCCTATTGCTCCCGTTATAGAACATAATTATTCCCATAATTATTTTAAACTACTGATACTAAAACTTTGCTTTCAAAGATGAGTGATTTTACGTTATCCTGCGGCTTTATCTGTGTATGCCTAACAAAAGAATAATCCTACCAACAACGATTCCATTACGATGGCAGATATTTCTCCATATTCAGAAAAGAAAATAACGATGCTTGTTTAGTGTCCATTTCTTCCACAATAATTTTGCTTTTTTTGGATTCTTTTTCCTGAACTACTGCAATCTTAATTTCAGACAGTTTTTCAATCAGTTGTTTCATAGAAAACCCATATATCTTTGCTTCCCAGGCCAAATATCTGTAGAAAAGCAGGCCAATCATAGCCAAAAATACATGAACCCTTATATTTTCATCCTTGTGGTGATACACTGGTCCTACAGGGACAAGTAAATGATCGTTCAACAGCTTAAAATCGTCTTCAACAAGATTTTTACTGTTATATGTTTTCACTATCTTTTTAGTATGCCACTCCTGCTTATCCGTAAACAGAATATTCTTACCAAACGTTTTTTCACACCTTTTTTCGTTTTCCTCATCAACCCAGAACTTCAACTGAGGTTTTTTCTTACCTTCAGGAGCTTCAATTATTTCGTATTTTATGACAGTCCTGAATTTTTTCAGAATAATTTCTGAAACTTCATTTTCGACACTGCTTCTGTTTCTCTCTTTTCCTTTACTGCTTTCTAATCTTCTCTGCAGGTCTTGGAGTTGATCAATTATTTTTGATTTGTTTGTTTCATAAGTGCTTTTTTGAAGTTTGTAAGTCCCTTCATTATAGGTAATTACGGTTATGAATTCTGTTCCGTAGAACTGATGTTTTGTCCTATATCCAAAAATCTCGTTACCTTTTGTGTTTTTATACAAGTAATTATACCTTGAAAGTGGAACATCAAGGAGTTCCTCAGCCTGATTTGCTTTTGCGGCTCCTACAAAACTCATTTTTGAGATTACCTTTTCAATGTTATCCTTAGAGTTGTTACCTTTATCGAAAACAAGAACAAGATCTTCAGAACAGATATTTAATTCAGTCAGTCGATTTATGATTTTGTCTACAATGCCCGAAAATTCTTCCGAATCAGGAACATTTCCAGGATAAGTTTCGTGAATAAAGGGTATATTGTTTTCATTTACAGCCAGTGATACACAAATTTGATTTTTGTCTTTACGATGCTTTTTGTTATATCCTTTATGAAGCAGTTCACTTTTTTCGTCATAATTGGTTGCATGGGTAAACCAGTTTGATTCATCAACAAACATTATTGATGGAGTTAACCCCTTCTCAACAAGAATCCGACAAAGGTCGTCTTCAATCTTTTTCATCGTATCTGAATCAATGTAACTCATTTGGTTCAGGAAATTCTGGCAATTTAGTTTGTGAGGAAACTTCCACATGAAAGATATTGGGGATTTTTTGAACCAGTCTTCGATCCCGTTTTCACTTAAAATGCCGTGACTTTTCCCAATTATATCGAGTAAAAGGTATTCTCCAACACTCAATCCATCTATTAATTTTTTGTCAGTATGCTTGTTTACTATGTCAATGAATCCAAGTTCTTCATTTACATGAAGGAGTGCGGCAAGCTTGCCGTACTCAAAAGACTTAAGTTTATCATAAGGCATCGATTCACATTGTTTTTTCATTTCAAGTATTTTTTCTGCACTACCCAGATAAATCTGAAAAACAGTCTTTACCTTTCCGTTAACCCTGGCAGCTTCTACAATGTACCAGTAAGGTTTGCCTTTGATAAGTTTCTTTCTCAAAAATACCATACTCTTTAATTAGGATCAACCTTTATATATACTTTTCTAAGTAAATCATTATCAATAGACTTTTTAAAGTGAATTTATTAGTTAGGATCAACAAATTAAAGAGAAATGAAAAGGCATCTGATAGTGGTTTTGAGGAGAAATTCAGGCAAAAATCGCACTTCTTTGAAAGTAAAGTAAAACTAACCATAGTCCTAAAGATGGTGATTTTTAATCCTACGTCCAACTGGCTTGCAACTGAATAGGAAACAAAAAGTCAACTTATTTCTAAAATTTTGAAACTTTTCCATATTTAGTGGCCTGGAAAACTGGAAGGCTGAAAACATAATTTCAGGATAAAACAGGAATATAAAATTGTTCAATATGATAAATTGGCAGAGAAAAAGAAAGGGAAAAGAGAAAGAGAAAAAAGAAAGAGAAAAAAGAAATTCAGAAGAAGAAAATAAACCATGAAAATAGATAAAAATGAGATAATTAAATGAATACAGGAAAAATCCGGTGATCTCTATAGATTTTCCAGATTTTTCCTGCTTTCCAACATCTTTTTTGTGAAATCTCCAGATTTCACCCCAATTTCTTACTATGGATGCCCTTTTTGGAAGGCACCTTACTTTCATCAGGAACGGATACACTATGTTTTGACCAGTGTCCTGCAAGGAAAGCTCCGGACAGGTTGTGCCAGATACTAAATATCGCACCCGGAAGCGCGGCTGTTGCTGTGAAATGTTTTATCGCAAGAGCGACGCTCAAGCCGGAATTCTGCATCCCGACCTCGATTGCAATAGTCCTTGCTTCGGTCTCGCTGAACCCCAGGGCCTTTGAAACCCCATAACCGCCTGCAAGGCCAAGCCCATTATGCAGGATCACTGCAAGCAGTACCAACGGGCCGCTCTTTCCAAGATTCGCACTGTTTGTCCCTATAATCACCGCGATGATAATTACTATGGCTGCGGCTGAGATTGCCGGAAAGACATCCTTCACCGCATTTATCTTTTTTTCAAAGAAGTAGTTGATTGCAAGCCCGAGCACAACAGGCACGATTACTACCTTTACAACGCTCACAAGCATACCCATGACATCGACTTCCACGGTCTGACCTATAAGGACCCAGGTAAGGAATGGCGTTGCCAGAAAAGCCAGTAGTGTGGAGACCGATGTGAGGACTATTGAAAGAGCTACATCGGCTTTTGCCAGATAAGAGATCACATTCGAAGCCGTACCGCCAGGACAGCAGCCCAGCAGGATCACGCCCGCAGCCAGATCAGGCGGAAGCTTCAGAACCAGGCAAACGATCCAGGCTGCAAGTGGCATAACTGTGTACTGCATCAAGGTGCCCAGGATGACTGCTGAAGGTCTCTTCAATACTGCAAGGAAGCTGTCCACCGAGAGGGTGATTCCCATCCCAAGCATAATAAGGCTTAGAAAAGGTACGATAAGTCCCTGATGGGGAGCAAAGTGCTCAGGATAAACATATGCAACGGCCGATAAGAGAACCGCCCAGAGGGGAAACAGAGACGTAAATTTTTGAAGTATTTTTTGATACACTATCTCACCAGATTTGCAGGATGGAGATGCATGCCTGAAGCATAAGCATTAGAGGTTAGTTAAGTAAGTTCAATAAAATAAACTCATACAAATAATATGTTATTATGTTATAAACAGCACATTATGCACACACTTAATTTGTTAGAAATATCTTGTGTTGAAAAGTGCCTTTTTTGAAAAGTACCTCGTTTTAAAAAGTACCTCGTTTTAAAAAGTACCTCGTTTTAAAAAGTATCTTTTTTGAAAAAATACCTTGTATTGAAATAAAGACCTGAATATAAGCCTCAATTACAAAATAAGTAAAAAATTATTGTTTAAAAATATATCTATTTCTTTACAATATATACTGAAACTGCAAATAATTTCGAAGCTCTGTATGTGCCCTACTCTTGAACATTGTATATAATCAAACACATAAATGACTTTTTCATTTTTAAAAATCAGAACAATTGTCAGGATTCCCCAGAATCGAATATTCCAACACTCACCGATTTGCTATCTATACTATCTATATATACAGGCTCTGACGATACAATGCCCCATGAGACTGGATGCATACCTTGTAGATATGGGCTATTTTAAATCAAGGGGAAGAGCCAAGACGGCTATCCTTGCCGGAAATGTTAAGGTAAACGGCACGGCAATAACAAAAGCCTCCAGAGACGTGTCTACTGATGATATAATCGAAGTTACTGAGGGCCTTGACCAGCCTCAGGGCTATTTCAAACTCAAGCTTATTCAGGAGGAAAGTGGAATTCTTAAGCCTGGAGATAAAGTTCTTGACCTTGGCTCCAGCGCAGGCGGCTTTCTTCTTTTTGCTTCCGAAATCGTAGGCCATATAAAAGGCATAGAATTCAGCAAGGACTTCAGGAGCGAACTTGGTAAAATTGCATATGAAAAGGAAAATGTTGAGGTAATATTCGGGGATGTCTTCACCATATCTCTGAATTTGCTCTCAGAAGAGCCCGTGGACGTGATTCTTTCGGATATGACCCTGGAACCTGAGGACTCAATCAAGGCTCTTTCGAGAGTGCTGCCTCTGCTGAAACCCGGAGGAAAGCTGCTTCAGGTCATCAAAATTCCGAAAAAGAAAAACCCAAAACCGATACTTAGTAAAATCGAGAACCTTGGGCTTGAAATTCAACAGGTTATCAATCCTAAAAAGCAGGAAATTTATGTGGTCGCGAGAAAGCCTCTGCCCGAAGATAAAGAGTTGCTCACAGAAGATCAGCCCGAAAAAAATGAGTTTTGAGGCCTCAAAACAGATGAATACTGACAGAATAGAGAATTCAGGTGGAATAGAGAATTCAGGCAGAATAGAGAAATCTGAAGCAATAGAGAATTCAGGTGGAATAGAGAATTCAGGCAGAATAGAGAATTCTGAAGCAATAGAGAATTCTGAAGCAATAGAGAATTCTGAAGCAATAGAGAATTCTGAAGCAATAGAGAATTCTGAAGCAATAGAGAATTCTAAAGGAAAGGAAACCTCCAACGGAAAAGAGAATTCCGAGTATTCTTTTTTCGGCAAGCACGAGAGCATAGAAACGTGGCCAGATTCGTGTCCAGATTTCGGGATGAGGATATACGGTCGCGGAAAACCAGTTAGGCTCTTTGTTGCAGGCCTTCACGGAGATGAATGGAAAGATACAACTGGACTCCTGAAGAGAATCAAGCCTCCGAAAACCGGTTCTCTGGCCCTGATCCCACTTGTAGACTGCGGAAAGTATATTTCAACCCTGAACCCGGATTACTATCCCGAAATAGGAAAAAAGATCGTCAAGGCGATTGAAGAATTAAAACCCGAAATTTACATTGAGCTTCATTCCTATTCCGGTGAAAATATTGAAAAGCTGGCCGGAAAGAACAGGCTCGAACTTATAGGAGTGCCTGCTTACAGCATTCTAAAAGAAGGAGTGCTCCTTGGTTCGGTATCTCCCTGGGTTAGAAGAAAGTATTTTCCTAAAGAGGCTCTCTGCCTTTCTTTTGAACTCCGAAAAGGAAGTATGGAATCAAGAAAATTTGCCGCCCACATGCTTGAAGTTTTGAAGGAAATTCAATCAAGGGACGAATTCATTGAATATATGAAAAAAGAGTATCCTGCTCAGGCAAAAAAGGCAATGGAAGATTACCTGCGGTTTTACGGAGAAATGTGACTTTTCAATATGACTTACTCTGTCGCAGCTAGCAATTAGAGCAGGCTCTAGAATACATATAATTTTTTTACTTAAAGATGGGCACAAGAAAAGTTCACAAGATAATATTAACTACACAAAATACTGAAAAAATAGACAAAAATAAAGACGGGCACAGAAGTTTCTGTGCTTACCGTGCTTTAGTAGCTGTAATAAAGTTCTGTTTTTTACCTGCGCATGTTAAGTGCAGGAGCTGCCATTCCGTCGTAAGTGCTTGCCCTGTGCTCGGGTTTTACGTCCTGCATGTCGGAGCTCTGGGCTCGAAGAATATCGTCCACACGGAGCACCATCACTGCGGCTTCGGAACCTGCTTTGACAGAGTTGACCTTAACCCTGAGAGGGTCAACAATGCCTTTTTCAAGCATATCTTCGGCAGCACCGGTATTGATGTTCAGGCCTGCGTTTTTGTTTTCGGCGTGCTTTGCCCTGAGGTTCACTATTGTGTTGATAGTGTCCAGGCCTGCGTTTCTGGCAATTGTCCTCGGGATTTCTTCAATGGCGTCTGCAAAAGCCCTGATTGCCATCTGTTCACGCCCGCCTATGCTGGCGGCATATGCACGAAGCTCGAGTGCGACTTCGATTTCGGAAGCACCGCCGCCTGCAACTATCCTGCCGTCTTCTATGGCGCATTTTACTACCCTGAGGGCATCGTCAATTGCGCGCTCAAGGTTGTCAACTATGTGTTCGGTACCGCCCCTGATGACAATTGATACGGATTTTGCACCCTTGCAGTCTCTGAGGTAGGTCTTACCCTGGTCGCCGTCCCGGTCCTGTTCAAGGAGACCGGCATGTCCGAGTTCTTTCTTTGTCAGTTCTTTGAGATTGCGGATAGGCCTGCCGCCTGTGGCATCTACGAGGTGCTGCATATCATCGTTTTTAACCCTGCGGGTTGCATAAATTCCCCGGTTTTGCAGGTAGGCTGCGATTTTGTCATCCATGCCTTTTGAACAGAAAACCGCATTTGCCCCTGCCCTGATGACATAGTCTGCCATCTCGAATAGAGCTGCCTCTTCCTGCTTTACAAAACCCTCAAGATCGCCATATGCATTTATCTGAAGTTTTGCTTTGTTTGTGGTCTTGGCAATCTCCATGGAGGTATCGATCAGAGCGATTGCAGGATTCACAATTTTAAGAGGAAATTCTTTGTCCAGGGCAACTTTGTCTATTACAATGCCTTCAACAAACTCGGTATCTTCGATCTTGCCGCCGACATCTTTTGAAAGAATAACGTCTTTAAGGTTAACGACTCCCCTTTCACGAATCGAGAGCGCAGCATCCACGCAGAGTTTCGCAATCAAACGGCCGTACTTTTCGGAAGCTTTGCCCGTGATAGAGGTTCTGGCAACTTCTAAAAGCTTTTCCTTTTCGTTCTCGGCAGTTGAGATTGCAAGGTTCTCGAGAATCTCAACAGCCTTCTCGGCTGCAAGCCTGTATCCCTTGACAACAACTGTCGGGTGGACTCCATTCTCAATAAGGGTTTCTGCCTTTTCCAGCAGGCTGCCTGTGAATACGACAGCACTTGTAGTCCCGTCCCCAGCCGAGCTTTCAAGTGACTCTGCAACTTCGGCTACCATCTTGGCTGCCGGGTGCTCAATGGACATATCATGTAAAATGGTTGCACCGTCATTTGTGATTGTAATATCCCCTATAGGATTGACAAGCATCTTGTCCATTCCTCTCGGTCCGAGTGTGCTCTTGACTATACTGGCCACTGCCTTTGCAGCCGCAATGTTCATGCTGAGCGCTTCTTTTCCCTTTGTCTGCTCTTTTCTAGGATCTACTATTATGATTGGCTGGCCACCTTTTTCCATCTAAACCAAAACCTCCTTAAAATGAAGTATATGTATCGAAGTGTATCGAAGCTTTTTTACTTGATAATTTGAAGTTGTCCTGGCTATAGTCGCTTTTAGCCCCAGATCAGCCTGAAAATATGATTTCATCAGTTGCCTTGTATGAAGCAGTATTTGATCAGAAAATAACTGATAATACTTCTATAAAAACATACCGGGTATATTCCGATTCAAGAAGGTGAAACGTTTATGTTTCCTGATTACTTTCACTTTCTGACTATCTCTACTGATCCATCTTTTTTCCCGATATAGAGTTCATCCACATTGGAAAAAATTCCATGCTCAACAACTCCCGGAATTGAAGATAGTCGAAGGGCCAGACCTTCAGGATCGTTTATTACGCCGAAATTTACATCAAGTACAAAGTTTCCATTGTCGGTTATCACAGGCCCGTCTTTTCTCAGAGCTAACCTCAGCTCCGGTTTTCCTCCCAGCTCCTTTATTTTTTTAATCACAAGGGTTTTTGCAAAGGGAAGGACTTCAACCGGCACAGGCTTATCAAGCTGGGCGCTCGTTTTTGATTCGTCAGCTACGACCAGAAAATGCTTTGCAGATATCGATACTATTTTTTCCCGAGTATGGGCCGCTCCCCCGCCTTTGATTGCGTACAGCTTTGAATCGATCTGGTCTGCCCCATCAATGGCGATGTCCAGTTCCGGATGCTGGGCAAGGGTGGCCAGAGGAATACCGGCTTCTATGGCAAGTGTTTCAGACTGGTATGAGGTAACAACGCCCAGGATTTCGAGCCCCTCTTCCCTGACCCGCCTGCCGAGTTCTTTAATTGTATATGCAACTGTTGAGCCCGTTCCAAGCCCCACAACCATTCCCGATTCTACCATCCGAGATGCAGCGATGCCAGCTGCACGTTTTTCCGGGGAATCGGTAGATATATTTCTTTCTGTCATACTATGTTCCCTTCCGGTTCGAATCCTGAAAAAATTATGAAATTCCTAAACTGGAGATTAAACTGGAAATTTTTAAACTGGAAGTGTTCAAACTGGAAATTTTTAAACTGGAAGTGTTTAAGCTGGAAACGTTTAAACTCCAAAAAGAAGGGATTTCAGGGAGAAAGTCTTCTCCTGTCCCTGGGGAAGAGTACAGTGTCCCTGATGTTCTCGGTTCCGAGCATGGTCATGATGAAACGTTCGCAGCCCATACCCCAGCCTGCATGTGGAGGCATTCCGTATTCGAAAGCTTTAAGGTAGAACTCAAAGCCCTCAGGGTTAAGGCCCTGTGATTCTATCCGGCTCTTAAGTAAATCCGGAATATGGATACGCTGAGCTCCTGAGGAGAGTTCCATTGTACGGTGCATCATGTCAAATGACTTGCTGAACTCAGGCCTGTCTTCATAAGGCATGGCATAGAAAGGCTTAATCTCAGTAGGCCAGTCAATAATGAAATAGTGAGATTCTCCTGTGGTCTCGTAGACGTAATTGCCCACAATATGCTCTCCAAATGTGCCGAGGTCATCTCCCCAGTGCATTTTCTCTTCAGAGCGGGCGTTTATGATCTCGATTACTTCGTCATAGGTAAGCTTAAGGAAAGGAGTTTTCGGAACTTTGAGCTCAACCTCAAGTGTTTCAAGGGAAGACTTACACTTCTCAATAACCTGGGCATATACGTACGCCACAAGGTTTTCGAGGATTTCCATTACATCGAAGTGGTCTGCAAAGCTGACCTCGACATCAATAGAAGTAGCTTCGTTCAGGTGCCTGCGAGTATCGTGCTCTTCAGCCCTGAAAATGGGGCCAATCTCAAAGACCCTGTCAAAACCCCCGCTCATGAGGATTTGTTTGAAAAGCTGAGGACTCTGGTTCAAAAAAGCTTCTCTATCAAAGTAAGTAATCGGGAAAAGTGCAGTACCTCCTTCGGTTGCAGTTGCTACGACCTTTGGGGTTGCAGTTTCGATAAATCCGTTTTCTACAAAGTATTCCCTGATAGCCTGGAGAGCCTGGTGCCTGATCTTAAAAACCGCAGTAGTCTCGGCCCGCCTGAGGTCAATGAACCGCGAGTCCAGCCTGGTATCCAGTTCAGCCGCCACCTTGCCAGTAGTATCCATTGGCAATGGAGAATTTGCAACATTCAGGACAGTGATCTCCTCAGGAAGTAGCTCGTATCCGTTCGGAGCTTTCTCTTCGAATTTAACAGAGCCGGTTACTGAAATTACTGACTCGCGTACAAGCCTTCTTGCAGCATCAAACAGCTCTTTATCGATCTTTTTCTTTACGAGAGTAACCTGAGCTTTTCCTTCCCGGTCTCGAAGCACTACAAAACAGATCCCTCCGAGGTCTCTTACCTCATGGACCCAGCCTGCCAAAGTAATTTTCTGACCGTTGTCAACTTTTTCGGGTTTAACATCGGCTGTATAATGTGTTCTAAGTTTTGCTAATGACATAAATTCACCTTAATTGTGGGGTAAATTAAATGAAAAATGTAATGATGAAGCTGAAACGTAGGTGAATAGTCATAACTCATTATTAATTTATTTGTTGCCCGAGTCCCGTCTCGGGAGGACGGGGCCCTTTTCGCTCACTTCGTTCGCTCAAGAGGGCTGAAGTATGGGCTAGTGAAACTAAAATGGACCAATAAGGCTACTTAAAGGGCAAGAAAAGTTACGTTTTTAACTTGCTCAGGAAGGCTGATTTGCCTAATATAACCGAACCGTTAACAGGCTTAACGCAAACCCTTTTGAAAAAAAGGCTTGACCGCAACCCTTTTGAAAAAAGGCTTGACCGCAACCCTTTTGAAAAAAGGCTTGACCGCAACCCTTTTGAAAAAAGGCTTGACCGAAAACCCCAAGAACCGTTTGAGTCTGATAACCTTATCCCCGAACCCTATCGGCGTGATAAACCGGCGCAACGGTTTGTGATAAACCGGCGCAACGGTTTCGGGTCAATACTTTTGAAAGCCGTCTAATTTAAAAAGTTCTGGTCCTGCTGCCCGATCCGTTTTGGTATTTTTTGACAAATTGATGGGCCGAAGTCTGCCGCGCGCCCGACTACTGGTAGAAAATAGGCTGAAATGAGCTGGGGGCATATCGGAGAATTTAGGTTTGTAATTTTTATAGACATTGTCCATGAATAATAATTAGGTACATATTTATAGTACTCAAATGAGGTTTTAATATCCAACAATCTTTTTTTAACGAATTATAATTAGATACTTCCAAATATGTAGATTTAAGAGATACCTATATATAATGGTAAAGAAATCCTGTGCTCTGAATATAAGAGATTCAATATATGTTACAAAATTAAGAAAATAAGAGGAAGAAGAAATTATACAGATTGTACACCTTTCAGACATCCATTATTCAGATGCGTACTTTGTTCCGGAGATTGCAGAGTCTATGGTTGATGGTATAAACCGGCTGGAACCGAACCTTGTCGTGATTACAGGTGACCTGACCGAGAATGGGTTTTCAGCAGAATATGATGGAGTAAAGCGGTTTATTGACAGGATTGAATGTAAAAATAAAATTCTTGTCCCGGGAAACCATGATTCGAAAAATGCAGGATATGTGCACTTTGAAGACCTCTTCACAGACCGGTATTTTTCACGGAATTTTGAGAATGTTACGGTTGTCGGGGCCGATTCTTCACAGCCCGATCTTGATGAAGGTCATCTGGGCAGGGAAAACTATGGCTGGATCAAAGAAGCTTTTTCAGGGGAAAATTTCAAGGTTTTTGCCATGCACCATCACCTTGTACCTATACCTCTGGCAGGCAGGGAAAATACTGTCCTTGTGGATGCAGGCGATGTACTCGAACTTCTTAACCGCTGCAAGGTGAATCTTGTTCTCTGCGGGCACTGCCACATTCCCTGGGTCTGGAACCTCAATAATATGCTTGTGGTAAACGCAGGTACGTTTTGTTCTTCCAAAACAAGAGGAAAGACAAAGCAATGTTATAACCTCATCCAGGCCGACAAAGAGAATCCCGATGGAGACTGGAAAGTCCGGGTATCCAGAGTCTTTTCAAAAGGAGATCGGGAACTGGTCACTGAAACAGTAATGTAAAGGACCTTACACATTTTAAAATTTCGGTCTTTTTTCCTTTTTTCCTTTTCGGATTCCTTTTTCTTTTCTCCTTTTCCTTTTCCTTTTTCCTTTTTAATTACTCTGAGAGACAAAAAGTTGAAAAAACCGTCCAGCATGTCGGGAATAAAACGAAGTCTTACGTGCTTTTTTATCTCTTTCGTACATTTACTCTTTTTAAATATTCCACTAGCACTTGAGGAAATATTCAATAAATCGCTAAAAAATGTATCCAAACTGGAGTTTCAGTCTTCATATTAAGGGAATCTAGCAAAAGGAGATTTGAATATTTTTAAGAAATCGAGCAGGAGTTCCGGCAGCATGTCCAATCTTTAAGGCTTGCGCAGGCGCATGCGATTTAAGTTTCTATGGTTCAGCCTTTTGTAGCTGATTCGGAAAGTTTTTTCTACAAAACTAAGAGTTAGTTTCCATAACAAATTACGTCTTTTACTTATTTCTGGATATGCGTGGCAGATAACTTATTCATTAATTTTTCTATATACATTGTAATACTCATTGCAAGCAATCGAAAAGTATATATAATATAGAGTAGTCAACCGGTTACTGGTTTCCGGTGAAGAAATGGAGGCAAAAGAAAAATATGGTGAAAAAGATGGAAAGAATAAAAAAATTATCAATAGTTACGTTTGTTCTACTTATAGCACTGGTTTCACCAGCCTTTGCAGTAACGTCTGACCAAAATGCAGCCTCGATTGAGGAAATAAAGACTACACTAACGTTTATGTGGTTGTTACTGGCAAGTGGACTGGTATTCTTTATGCATGCAGGTTTCTCGCTCGTGGAAACGGGGCTTACGAGAAGTAAAAATACCGCCAACATCCTGATGAAAAACTTCATGACTGTTGTCCTGGGCATTCTCGTCTACTGGGCTGTTGGCTGGGGCATAATGTATGGAGCTGATGCCGCAGGTTTAATAGGAACCAATCAGTTCTTCCTGGCAGGCGCGGACAATGCAACCTGGAACTCGTGGTTCTTCCAGATGGTTTTCGCGGCTACCGGTGCTACTATAGTTTCAGGGGCAATGGCTGAGAGAACCAATTTTAAGGCTTATCTTGTCTACTGCGTCATGATGGTAGCCGTAATTTATCCTGTATACGGCCACTGGATCTGGAGCGGAGCGGATATGGCTCTCTTAAGTGGTGCCGATAGCCCACTAGTAAAAGCAATAGGAGTGGCGAGTCATGACTTTGCCGGTTCTGGAGTTGTACACTCAATAGGAGGATATTCTGCCCTTGCTGGTGTGATTCTTGTGGGCGCAAGGATAGGGAGATTCAAAAACGGAAAACCCGTACCTATTCCAGGTCACAACCTGACTATTACCTTCCTGGGAACTCTTATCCTGGCTCTCGGGTGGTTGGGATTCAACGGAGGCAGCACCCTCAATGCAAATGATCCTTATATGAACCTGGTAGTCGTCAACACCTTCCTTGCAGCCGCTGCAGGAGCTCTTACGGTCATGATTATTACCTGGATAAAGACCGGAAAGCCGGACCCCTCCCTCACTGCAAACGGGCTTCTTGGCGGGCTTGTAGCAGTTACCGCACCCTGTGGCTCGATATCAAACTGGGCAGCCCTGGTTATCGGTCTTGTTGCCGGGATAATAATTTATGTAGGTGTCATGTTTAATGAAAACAAACTGAAACTGGATGATCCTGTAGGTGCAATTGCAGTGCATGGATATTGTGGAAGCTGGGGACTTATCTCTGTAGGGCTCTTTTCTATAGGGATAGGAAACGGAATTCTTGCAGATGCCACATATGCTGCTGGAGCACCTGGACTCTTCTACGGTGGAGGAATCAGCTTGCTACTCATCCAGCTTATATCCGTACTGGTAACCATGGTCTGGGGATTTGGGATCTCGTATATAATCTTCAAAATCCTCGATGCCTTAATAGGGCTTAGAGTGTCAGAAGAAGAAGAAATCATGGGCCTTGATATCAGTGAACACGGAATCAGAGCGTATCCCGAATACCTGATGAGGGAGGACTAACATGACTAAAATGTGTAAAATCGAAGCAATAATAAAGCCCATGAAACTGCATGAGGTAAAAGATGCCCTTGAAGAAGCCGGGTATCCTAGCCTGACAGTAACTGATGTCAAAGGACGTGGACAGCAGAAAGGAATTGTGCAGCAGTGGAGAGGTAAGAAATATTGTGTGGATCTTCTCCCCAAAACCAAAATAGAGATCGCAGCACCTGAAGAAAAAATTGAAGATATTGTGAAAATTATTCAGAGGTCAGCGTATACTGGAGAAATTGGAGACGGGAAGATATTTGTTACCTCTATAGAAACCGTAGTCAGAATAAGAACTGGAGAAAGAGACGGAGATGCTCTTTAAACTGCATCTCCTTTTTCTTTATTTACAGTTATTTATTAACAACTTTAGTAATCAGGTAGAAGAACCATGAACGAGTTAAAATATGAAACTCCAACATTTGAAGTCCCCCATAGATATGGGATGCCTGTAATCAATTTATACTTTTACGTAGGGTTGATTTCTGCCATCCTGTTAAGAAGTATAATTATAGCTGATCATTACAGCGCATTCTGGGGAAAAGCAATCTGGTATATTGGAGTAGTGGGTTACCTCTGGTTCTTCACACACAGATACCATATTGCAAAAAGAAGGTTTGTCGTTGTCAAAAACCTGGACCTGCTAGAAAAAGTCAGGAATCGACAGAAACTTTCGGATAAAGACCTGGAAGGACTGGAATATCTGCTGTGCAGCCTTTCGGTATCAAAAGAACGTGCAAATTACCTTATCATTTCAGTGCTTTCAATTGTTGCAATAGTGGTGTCCCTGAGCCTTGATCTGGGAATTTTGAAGCTCTAAATGAGGTATGTTTATCATATCCTCATAAATACAAATTTCGTACTGTTTATTACAACATCGAAGCAGAATCCCCGCGTTTTCAAATGTAGGATGAATGCGCATCTGTCTGGCATCGGTTGAAATTCCGTAGATGCCCATCAATTCATTGGCGGGAGCTGTCACTTCTACAGGTCCGTTAATTCGATTGATATGTTAATTCGATTGATATGTTAATTCGATTGATATGTTAATTCGATTGATATGTTAATTCGATTGATACATTAATTCGATTGATACATTAATTCGATTGATACATTAATTCGACTGATACGTTAATTCGATTGATACGTTAATTCGACAGATCTGATTTTTTGATTAGAACTTTTTTCCTGAAGTGTCTATTGCTTGAGGCTCCATAACTTTCTGTTGTCCAGTTCTGTGCTTTCAAGCTCACCCCTTTCAGCAAGATCATCAAGAATTTCTAAAAGTTCAGTTTCCTTGAGATCCAGCTCATACCTGTGCTTAAACTCGGCTATAATTTGAGATATATCGAGAGTCCAGTTCTGAATAATTTTTTCTGCAAACCCTGCCAGGTCCTCATACCTGGCCCAGGGGTAAATGATCCAGCGCCACTTGATAATCTTCTGGGCATAAAAATCAGGCGTGAAATTAGAGGAGATTTTATGCTGGAGCACTGCAGTCCTGACAGACGCAGGATTCAGGTTTAAAACGTAATTTACTGCAAGATTAAGCGTCTCGCCCGTATCGGTTACGTCGTCGAGGATCAAGATTTTTTTTCCTGTTATCTCCACAGGAATAGGGAATTTTATCCTTGCTTCTTCCCGCATGTCCGCAGCTCTTGAGTAATGTTCAATCTTCATTGAGGTAAGGTCATTGAAGAGTAAAAAATCGGAAACCAACCTTCCAGGCACATAACCTCCTCTCCCGATGGCAACAATCAGATCAGGCATATAGCCAGAAGCCTTGATTTTTCGGGCAAGAATTCTGGAAAGCCGTAAGACTTCATTAAAGCTTATAAGCTCACACCTGAATGAGTCCTTTTCTGCCCGGCACCGGGATTGTTGAGACTGAATTTTTCTTTCCTGCGTCAGATAAATCGCCTTCTTAATGCATGTTTTAATACTGC
This sequence comes from Methanosarcina sp. Kolksee, assembly GCF_000969945.1. Taxonomy (NCBI): domain Archaea; kingdom Methanobacteriati; phylum Methanobacteriota; class Methanomicrobia; order Methanosarcinales; family Methanosarcinaceae; genus Methanosarcina; species Methanosarcina sp. Kolksee. Next base: position 2,713,370 of record NZ_CP009524.1, on the reverse strand, counting down.
GGGTAATGCGAATTGGCGGATACCTAATAAGGAGAAATAAAGTCCTTTTCTAGCCAGTTTAATAATTTTATCTAATGAGTTTATCAATTTAATGACTTATTAACTCGTCTGAAAGCTCACCATTACCTGAAAATATTTGAATAAAGGAAAACATAAATCAAGATTATCTGGAAAATAAGTAGAAAAATAAAGCGGAGTATTAATTGACGAGAATAACAGATTTTTTAAGAAAAACGTGTACTGAAGCTCTTCTCGCAAGTCTTTTATGAGAAGGCCTAACAGCTGAAAAGGAGTCTTATGCCATGTTTTCAAAGGAAGAAGACAAAATGGTAAGTATGGGTTTTAATTCCATTAATGAAGGGTTTGACGAAGGAGTTAGTAAAGCCCTTAATTTTCTGACCGAAATCGGCACAGATTATCTGAATGAGAGAAAAGAACCAGAAGCTGAAAAAACTGTAGTTTCCATAAAGGAAATCGGAAAAGCTGCCACTCTCCAGGGCATGGAGAATGCCGCAGTTAATGCCATCCGCGCCCTTGAAAAGCTGTTGCAGTGCTCCATAGAGCAGAATACGCAGGACACAACTATCCAGGTGCTACTTTCATTTGGAGCTATAGGAAAAATAGCTGCTGAACAGCAGATGGAAACGGTAGCCAAACTCGCAGCTTCAGTACTCGGGAAAAGCGGAAATACGGCAGCTCTTCTCAATAATGAAAGAGAAACCATGGCAGTTATAATCGGGCTTGGAGAAATCGGAAAAGCAGTTACCAGAGTGAAGTTTCCAAATCTTTCGGAAAATACGGCAATATGTATCTCATGCCTTGGGGATATTGGAAAACTTACTGCCCAGAAAAACCTTGAGGAGGCTGCAGTGGGAGTAGAGCTTATGCTTCAGGAGATGGCTGCTGAAGCCATGCAAGAAAACCTTCAGGACACGGTGAGAAGTATAGCAGGTTCTATTGAAGAAGTTGGGAAAAAAGCTGAGGACGAAAACATGGAAAGTGCGGTTTTCCAGGCATCTTCTGCCCTCCAGACCATTGTGAGCTATGCAGGGAGCAAGTATCTGAACGATGCCTCAATTGCAGCTAAGATAGCTCTTGAATCCTTTAATGAACTTGATATCATAAATGATGAAGATAATATAAAAAATATCGAAGCAATAAGGGAAACGATGAGGGCGCTCTGGGTAAATTCGAAATAAAAATTCATGATACAAGAACTTCATTTTTCACTGAAGCCCGAAATGTTTTATATTCCAGTCCGCCATGGCCTGAATCTTCTTTATTTCTTCTTCACCGCCTTCCATGGTGAAGAGATGTTTGAACCTTTTCTGGACTTTCAGATATTCTTCGACCGGCCTTGGGTTCTTAATTTTCCTGACCTGGATAATTTCTCCGTTTTCCATCTCATACATGGGCCAGAGGCAGGTTTCAACTGCGAGTTTGGCGATCTCCAGAGTCTTTGAGGTATCAAAACCCCAGCCTGTTGTACACGGAGCATGAGCATGGATATATGTAGGGCCCATGACTTCAGTTGCCTTTTTGACCTTACGAATCATGTCTCTTGGGAAACCTATGGAGGTCGTAGCCACATATGGAGATCCATGAGCTGCTATAATTGCAGGCATATTCTTTTTAGGAAAAGGGTTTCCAAAGGAGAATTTTCCGGCTGGAGTGGTCGTTGTGCTTGCACCATAGGGCGTTCCACTGCTGCGCTGGACTCCGGTGTTCATATAGGCTTCGTTGTCCATACAGACATAGGTAAAGTCGTGGCCCCGCTCAAACGCACCTGAAATAGCCCCGAAGCCTATATCCATCGTGGCACCGTCGCCTGCAATAACTATAATTTTAGTATCTTTCTTTTTACCAAGGGCTTTTAAGCCAGCTTCAATACCTGAAGCCACTGAAGCTCCATTTTCAAAAAGGGAGTGGATCCAGGGAACCTGCCATGAAGAACGCGGAAAAGGCGTACTTGTAACTTCCAGGCATCCAGTAGGGTTGACAACAATACTGTCAGGACCTGCTCCCATGAGTGTAAATTTTGCAGCAAAAGCATCACAGCAACCCGGACAGGCACTGTGTCCGGATGTGATATACGTTTTCGGTGCAGTTCTACTCGTTGCTATGCCTCCTTAAGGTCCAGATACCGGCTTTCAAGCGGAACTCGGAGCTTTGCATCCTGAATTCTTCAATTAAAAGTATAAACAAATCAAAAACAAATCAAAAGAACAGCAGGAAGAAGTCCAAAGGCGCTGAATCCACTTGAAACGCTGAATATGAAACGCTGAATCCACTTGAGGCGCTGAATCCACTTACTGCATCCCCCAATACAGCCTCTCCGAAATATTATGTTCCCCCAAACATGTTTATTCGAAGAGAAGGATCAGCGGCCTCAGGATATTCATTTATTCGATGATACCCCATTTGATACCCCATTTATCCCTTACTCCAGGATATACGAGTAGCGTAAATTATTTTAAATTAATTATACAAAAAATTGCTTTCAAGCAAATATTATTTCCGGACAAAAAATTATAAGCCAAAAAATTATAAGCCAAAACATTTAAGCCAAAACAGTTTCAAAAAAATGCCCTGTAGATATTATTCCATGACAAAAATCAGTAGCTCCATATTGAAAAATACTTGATGGATTGTCGACCCGCTTCCGAAAAACAAAAAATAAGGTGCCGGATTTACCGGCTGGTTCACCCTTCAGTTTGTAAGTGACTGTATAGGAGCCGGGATTCTTCCCCCCCGTTTTACGAAAACTTCGGAACTGAAATCACTTACCGGCATAATAGGAGCATTTCCAAGCAGGCCGCCGAATTCTACGGAATCTCCAACCCCTTTTCCAGGAGCCGGGATAACTCTGACTGCCGTTGTTTTTCTATTTATTACTCCTATGGCCATCTCGTCAGCGATAATAGCCGAAAGGGTGGAAGCAGGAGTATCACCAGGAACTGCAATCATATCAAGGCCGACCGAGCAGACGCTGGTCATGGCTTCAAGTTTTTCCAGGCTGAGGGCTCCGGCCCTGACGGCTTCGATCATTCCCGCATCCTCACTGACAGGGATAAAAGCCCCACTCAGGCCTCCTACTGAGGAGGAAGCCATTGCTCCGCCTTTTTTTACGGCATCATTCAGCAGGGCAAGGGCTGCAGTCGTTCCGTGAGCCCCACAGCGTTCAAGTCCCATTGCTTCAAGAATCGCAGCAACGCTGTCCCCAATTGCAGGCGTCGGAGCCAGGGAAAGGTCAAGAATCCCGAATTCGACTCCAAGCCTTCGAGAAACCTCCCGACCTACCATTTCTCCCATGCGGGTTATTTTAAAGGCTGTCTTTTTGATTGTCTCCGAAATTTCTGTAAGATTCGGTTTTTCAAGCTCGCGGATTGCAGCATTCACAACGCCAGGCCCACTGACCCCAACGTTGATAACGCATTCAGGTTCACCGATTCCGTGAAAGGCTCCTGCCATAAAGGGATTATCTTCAGGGGCATTTGCAAAAACCACAAGCTTGGCACAGCCTATCCCATCCCTATCCGCAGTCAAATCCGCAGTCTTTTTAATGATGCTGCCCATCAGGCCAACTGCATCCATATTGATCCCGGTTTTTGTAGTGGCAACATTTACCGACGAGCATACCTTTTCCGTGCTTTTAAGAGCTTCAGGAATGGAATTGATAAGCTTTAGATCCCCAACGGTTGCGCCTTTGTGGACAAGGGCACTGAAACCTCCTATAAAGTCTACCTGTGCGTCTTTTGCAGCTTCGTCCATGGTTTTTGCAATGGAAACGAAATCAGGAGACCTGCAACTTTCGGCTGCCACAGCTATTGGAGTTACTGAGATTCGCTTATTGATTATTGGAATTCCATAGAGGCTCTGGATTTCATTCGTTGTACCCACAAGTTCTTTTGCACGGGTGGTTATCTTTTCGTAGATATTCTCATTGAAAACCTCAATATCAGGATGGCTGCAGTCCCTCAGGCTGATACCCATTGTTACGGTTCTGATGTCGAGATGTTCCATCCTGACCATCTGGATTGTTTCCAGAATTTCTTTTGGGTTTATATACATGAAAAATTACCTCTCATTCCAGACAGATTAATTTTCCAGATCATTTTCCAGATCATTTTCAGATAGTCTCCAGATCAGATCCTGTGCATGAAACGGAATGCGTCTTCGTGCTGTACCTTGACCTCGACTCCAAGGCTCTTTCCCTCGGCACTCATAGCCTCCTGGAAAGCTGCAAGGTCGAAATTCTCCTGTGGAGCTTCTGCAAGCATAATCATGGTAAATATATCCTGCATGATAGTCTGAGTAATGTCAACAATATTTACATTGAAACTTGCCATCACAGTAGTGATCCTGGCAACAATTCCTACCCGGTCGCTGCCTATAACCGTAATTATGAAACGACTTGATGCCATTTTATGTCTCCTGCTGCTCGGACCTTTTTTCCTGCAGGCCGATGCTTAAACGTTATAAACTGAGAGATTTTGCTCAGATTGAAGACCTGATTGCTAATAAAGTAAACTATTGTTTTAAGTAAGCCGTTCTGACAGGCTATTATTGTTTTAAGTAAGCCGTTCTAACAGGCTATTATTGTTTTAAGTAAGCTGTTCTGACAGGCTATTATTGCTTTAAGTAAGCCGTTCTAACAGGCTATTATTGTTTTAAGTAAGCTGTTCTAACAGGCTATTAATGAGGTAAACCATATATCTGAACTGCTTTAAAGTAAACTGTCCTTAAAGTATGTCATCCATAAAGCCGATTGTTCTTAAATAAAACCGTTCCTGAATGAAAATGTCCTTAAAAGAAGCTATTCTTAAAGTTAGAGACTCTGAGAGAAAATTTAAAATGGAGAACTCTAAAAATCTCTACCTCGAAAAAGCAATTATATTAAAACACAACTGTAAACCTTAATAAACCAGTTTAAGCCACAATTTCAGGTACTCTCTTCAAAACATAACTCGACAATCTTTTCAGCAATTTCCTGAATATTTTCTCTCCCTTTGAGCTTTATTGAAAAATCAGCATATTTCTGATAAAAGACCTTCCTTTCTTCAAAAAGCTCTTTCAGGCTCCTATCCCTGAGTCCTACTATACCTCTTTTTCTTGCATTGGGAAGCCTTCTGGCAATGCTCCTAAAAGCAGCGTCCAGGAAGATTATTTTTGAGATTTTTTTTAAATGAGTCATGGCTTTTTCGGAATAAATTACACTCCCGCCAGGAGAAATAACGCTCCTGTCCACCTGCCCAAGCTTTAGAATGGCTTCTTCTTCAAACCTGATAAAAGCCGAATCTCCCTCTTTATCAATAAGATTCTGGAGGGGCATTCCGGTGCTTTCCCTTATCAGGTGATCCACATCGATAAAAGTATAGCCAAGGCGCTTTGCAAGGGCTCTCCCGATAGTACTTTTCCCCGCTCCGGCCATGCCAATTAATGTGATATTCATTGCCACACTCCTCCACACTTTGAAAATCAAGGAATCCGCTACCTAAAGCTTCACAGCACAAAGGCTATTGAACCTTAAATTATTCGAACAAAATATACTCTCCAGCTATATAAAACGTACAATGTTTCCATTTACCTGAAAATGGTCAAAATTATCCAGAAGAACTCGAACAAAAAAGAGAGAGTTTTTGAAACTTTGAACGAGAAAGATAGAATAAAATACGCATGTATAGAAGCAATAAATTAGGGCATGGTGGACAAGAATGCATAAGGAATCAAAGGGTATGAATATAGCACCATGTATTGTAAAGTAACTTTTGAAGAAACATGGTTTCATAAAGTAAAAAATGTAAAAAGCTGTTACAACAACCTGTCTCAAAACTACATTTGATTCTACAAGACAGTACCTGTTAGCAGCTCACACTGCTTTGGGTTATGCGGTGAACCTTTGAAAATCAGGCAAAAGATAGGTTACCCAGTTCAGTTCCGTTGCTAGATCTATTTCAGTCTAATACTTCCTTGCCTGGTATCGGGATGCACCACCCCAACTTTGATTGCCAGTTGTTGTCGAACAGTCTATTCAGGGGGGGAAGGAAGTTGTCAGTAAAAAATATCCCGGCAGGGAAAACTGCCGGATTGGTAGCTCACTTCTCTATATTCTTCCCTATATTTTTCTATCTTCTTCCCTATCTTCTTCCCTATCTTCTTCCCTATCTTCTTCCCTATCTTCTTCTCTATATTTTTCTATATTCTTCCCTATCTTCTTATTTTTCCAGAACTATGCGGTTCTCAGATCCGGGAGCCAGAGGAGAAAAGGTCTCCAGGTAATTGACAAAGGCATCTAAGTCTGGAGATCCTACTATCCTATAGGTACCTTCTTTCATTACAGAGAAATTATCTCCTCCGTCAGCCAGGAATCCATTCATTGTTACGCGGTAAGGACTGCTTGGATCGATAGAAGTTCCATTGATTTTTATACTGGATATCTCGACCTTCTCGCCCTTGGGGGCGCTTTCGTTCCAGGTATAACTAAAGCCTTTTGAGACCTGCAATATTCGCTTACTGCCAGGGGATGGGTTGTCAAACTGCTGTTCCAGCAAGGCGTCGATCTGAGTGCCGTTTAAGGTCATTGTGACCAGGTCGTTTCCAAAAGGCTGGACACTGAAGGCTTCTCCATAAGTAACCTGACCGGACAGTTCCTCACCGCTAATTTGGTCATATACCAGGTCTGTACGAATACCGCCTGGGTTCGTGAAAGCTATAACAGCACCGCCATTGCTTGAGTTAGAAGTAGCATATAACTGAGCATCGGCTATGACGTCGCCCAGAGCAGATTCACCTGAATCACTGGCTGTACTTGTAATATTCTCTGTGATGTTACAGATCACCCGATCCGCAAGGGGTGCAACCTGAGATTCATATTCCTCTATCAGCTCGCTTATTTCGGAGTCTTCAGGAACGTCTCTGGAAACTATGACATTTCTGGACCTTTCCTCGATTACATCACAGGTCTCGTTGCTTATCACCAGATCGATATCCGTGAGTAAATTACCTGCTGAACCGGCTTCTGTTACCAGACGACCGTCAATAACGGCATTGTAAGCTTGATGGGTATGGCCAGTGATGAAAACATCTACTTCATCGTCGGTGGCATTAATGACATCTAAAATAGGGCCGCTCATGTTCAGGCTCTCGTTATATAGTCCCTCCTGGGAACCGCCATCATGGATGATCACCACTATGGTTTTTACGCCCATACTCTTCAGCTTTTTGACCTGTTCATTAATGGTCGTGGCTTCGTCCAGGAACCTGAGCCCTTTCACTTTGGAGGCAGTCACTATGTATGGCGTGTCTTTTAGGGCAATTCCAATGAACCCTATTGGAACTCCCTGGACGTAGGTAATGTTATAGGCAGGGAATATTGTGGCGTTGGTGCTCTCATTGACTATATTTGCAGCCAGAAACTGGAAATGTGCTCCTTCAAAGGAGGAGTTACTCAGGTTGCCATCTGTCGGCTGGCAGCTGCCATTCTGAATGCGCATGAGCTCGCCCAGTCCTTCGTCCAGATCATGGTTGCCTACGGCTGAAAAGTCGAGCCCCATCATATTGAGAGCTTTTATTGTCGGTTCATCCTGGAACAGGGCTGAGAAAAGCGGGCTGGCACCCATAGAATCGCCTGCCGATACCACAAATGTATTGGGGTTCTCAGAGCTGAGTTCCTTTATGTGAGTGGCCAGATACTCCATGCCTCCGGAATCAACGCATATGGGAGCTCCGGTCTCATTATAACCCGTAACCACTTTGCCGGTGGACGGTTCAATCTGACCGTGGAGGTCATTAATGGCCAGGATCTGGACTTTTAGTGTATTTTCTGACGTATTTTCCTGCGTATCTTCTAGTGTACCCTTTTCAGGCCCTGAAGCCTCCAGGCAGCCAAGTGAGGCTAGAGAGACAAGTATCACCAGGCATAAATAAAAGGCAAGGTGCCTATTGGGCTTATTTGTCAAACAATTGTACTTTTTTAACAATATCTATCCCTCTTTAAGCATTAAAATTTGAGTCTAAAAACCGGTTCTTATATTTCCTTGCTACAGCTTTTATATAATTAGGACTTGAGTGACTGAACCGCTTAACTACAATTTCATAATTTTTAATTTGTACCAAAAGTGTCGAGTTCTGAAAGTACAAATTTTTAGATATCTTAGTATTTTAAAATATTTATATGTTAAATTGTTTATATGTTAAATTATTTGTATATTCACCCATTTATATATTAAATCGTTTATATATTTCATTATTTATATGTTATAATGTTTGAATGACTCAGTTTCATAATTTAGTGATTTCTCATTTTTTCCGTCCTTAAAACTTCACTTTTCTCTGCTAACTGCTCAAATAAACTGTAATAATCCTTGAGAAATGATTTCTTTGGCAGGAATGCCAAAGAATTATTTTACTCCTTTAATTTTTTCACTGAATTTTTTGACTAAAATCGATACGCTTCGCTACTTAATCCTTAACTCAGCTCTCAAAAATATCTTTTACTAAAGCTTAAATGGAGTAAATAATCTGAACAATTCCAGAAATGACTTTTGTGGTTTCTTGAGCAAATTTAATCTTCTCATTTGAGTAAGTTTAATCTGATTCTCAATTCCTTTATCAGTCCTGAACTGCTTCTTGTTATCCGTTTTTAGACTTTTTGAATAATAGCTTTCAATAGGATTATTTGTCGCTGGCGCTCCTGGAAGATAATGGAACAAAGTAAGATTTAGCCAGTGTTTATTGATCATCCACAATCGTTTTTGAACCAATTCATCATATGTTCTTATATTTTCCATTAATTTATTGAAATTATATTTTGCTTTTTCAAGACTATTAAGTGGAAGATTTTCCTTTTTTCGTCTTCTTTCAAGCTTTAATTCATTTCTATACTTGTAAAATTTCTTTTTTGCTTTTTTACTCCATTCCTGATGTTTTTCTTCTTTATTAACTAGGTTCGGTTCTTTAGATAGAAGTTCTTCCAGAATTTAATTCTCATTCTCTCGATTGTAAAATATATTCAATAACCTGTACTTCAATAGTTCCTGTTCAATTGTATTTTTTTGGGAAATCACTAACAATAAGCTTGTTTAAAGTGCATCAAACAATATTGATGGACTAACTTATCACCAAAAATTTCCTTTAATATATCAGGGTATCTCTTATCAAAATCCGTAACGATAAACACAGGCTCTGATGCATCCAGATTTTTCTGTAAAAATCCCTTGATGGTTTCTGAACTCTTATCTTCAAAAAGTTCATCTGCTATCGTTCTTTGAGTTTTTGCATCCAGTAAGGTTAAACGGTATTTCTGACATCTTCCTTCTTTTGGATGTTGTTCGTCATAGTGCACCATATGTATATTTTCTGAAAATGGAACAGTTTTCTGTTCCATTTCTTCGTAGAATGCTCTTAAAATAGTGCTTTTTGATCTTGGATAGATGAAGTCCATTATATCAGAAATTCCATCGTATGAAACGTTATGGTATCTGAGTAACTGGAAGAAATCATTGAATGAATTAAAAAGTAAAGTCTTCAGATCTTCCCAAAAACTATGATCTTCTTCGTGTGTACTACCACAATTTGAGCATTTATATCGACCAATGTTGATTTCTCCAAGACCTTCTTTAGTATGGGGATTATAGCCATTATGAACCATTGGAGTACTACAAATTGAGCAGACTGGAGGAATTTTTCTACGAAAAATTCCTCGTGTAGTATATTCATAATCGTTTCCAAAACAACCAAAAACATCTAAGAGAGCAGGGAGCTCCGAAAAGTTATTAAGAGTAAGGTTTATAGTTACCATTGTTTTTGCCGTAACATCATTACATAATTATAGAATTATAATTTTGTGTAGTGATGTTACACTTACTTTTATCACTAGATTTTGGGACTGAGTCGTTTGAATTCTCAATAAATTTTCTCCATTTTTGGATTTCTGTTAAAAAATCAATTCACTGGAGAAAATAATTTATAGGGTGTTTTGTAAAAGGACTTCCCGAAAGGTTGCTATAATCAATTTTCAGATCTTAAAAGATTCAAGAACCAAACCTGAAAGTTAGAAAAGCAGCATTTTATGGAAAGTGATGGCTATCCTGGCGAGTTTCTAATAAAATTAAAAAATTAAATTTTAATGTATTTCTGAATCTTCTTCATCCCGTACACCTTAGTCCAGGATGAGTTGAAGATTCCTTTCTGTTTTCAATTTAAGAGCCTGTTTTTGTTGTTAAAATTTATTTTGTCCAAATTCTTTTATTAACCAGTGTAAAGCCAAAATAACTATTATTCCCATCCCCAGGATTTCAGGAACGGAAGAAAACGAGATGTGAAATGTAAACGACTTTTCAAACAGTTTTGTTAAGTATTCAATCCCATTGAAATCCGTCTGACTTTTTGGGAAATTCCATCCCAGGAGTGGCCAGAGTAGAGTTTTAGGAGTTGCCCACATCTGATCTTCCATAAGGTGGAAGAAAGAACCTGAAGCAAGGCTAAGAACCTTGATATCTTTTTTCTTTTCGTATAGATATAAAGCCATCAGGAATAATGAAAGAACGAATAATAGAGTATGACTTATAATGCGTCCGTTTTCAAAGGTAGAAGCAAAGATAATCATTCCTAAAGGTTTGTCTATTAAGTCGGGCAAGAGAGCTCCAATGGCTAAGTATCTTGGATCTATAATAGTCTTTAGCCGAGGTATGAAAAACCCAAGTCCGAAAAATATTCCCAATGTAACCCCAATATGTCCAAAAAGAAGCATCGAAATTAACAAGACTTCAGTTATATATAACTATAGTCAACGGTTTTCAAAATTTTCAAAAAGTTATGTGTTTTAAATATGGGTGTCTTTTTATTGTAAAAAGTAATAGTTTAGAGAAATAATATTTTAAAAACTAAAAAATTATGAATTTTCAAAGACTTGTTTTGTCATTTTTTCTACTTTTCAAATATCAGGATGGGGGTTATATACTGCAAAATTCCTGACATATAGAGTTGTTACACTCAGAGAAAAAATGTTGAGCAAGCCATGGAGAGAATAAAAGAGGCGATTCAAGTTTTCCTTGAAGCCGAGCAGGATTTCACGTGAAACTTATAAAAAATTCCGGAAAATTTGACCTTCCGATGTGCTTAGTTTTTTGTTTCACGCTTTTTGTTTAGCCGAAAAAATCCTGTGCACTATGCCTCAATAAACTTTTTAAGGCAAAAAATTGCTATCATGTTTGATCTTTGAAAATCTAATATATAAAATGTGGGTTATTAAATGATATTTGCCCTGAGAAAATAAGTTAAGATTCCTAAAAAGAAAAAAAACCGTTTTTAGAACTGTTTTCATGTTTTACATTATTAGATCATACATACACTGTCGTTCCAAGTAACTGGTGGACCAGGAAGGCTATAATAAGCTGATGCCGTATTTGTTATTATTAATACAATGCCTATTGCCAGCAAAATAGCTAGTATCAATTTTTCTCTGTCCTCAAGCATTTCTTCACCTCCTTTTATTATCGTTACTTTTTTATTTCATTTAACTCATTTAATAATAGTTAAATGTTTGGCAAGTTACTATGTGAAGCTATGAATACGTTTTTAATTCTGAACCTTCGTTTTCTGATTTTAATGAACTGTTTTAATCTGTTTATAAGACTTACTCTCAGGAAAAACAAAGTTAACTAATTAACTACTATCACTTCTTGAGAGTTAAAATATTCTCAAAATACAAAAATAGGCAAAGAATTTCCTAACTTACTTAAAGATAAATACCCTTCCCTTTTTGAAGACAGAAAATATTAAAGTACTATCACCAGGGTACTTCTCATATTAGTACTCTTGTGTAAATTTAATATAAATCTACTAAAATATTCTAAAGTAGATAATTATTTGTAATCGGCGTAGTCTAGCCATCTGTTATATAATTAAAAGTTCAAACTCGCTCTTTTTACAGTCTACCGATGTTTTTTCTCCTTCTTTTTTGGAAATCAGTTCCTGGCTTGACGAGTTTACCCACTCTTGTTTTAGAGAAAATGATCATTCTGGACTGAAAGTATTGAAGGCAAACAGATTAAAAATTGAAGATAAGAACACTATACAATTCCATATCGATGAATGCAATCTACCAAGTCTAAATTCAAAAAACCGGTTGTTTACCGCGGAATACTTTCACTCCGCTATATTACTCTATTAATAAAAAGTCTGCATTCTGCTGTATGTATCGAAAAACGGGGTAGCATGAACCCGAAAATTGTCACATATATGAGGAGTGAAATCAACTTCATGTAATTATCACTACTTATTTATAATAATACATGGAATTATCTGCCTGAAAAAAACTGCTTGATAAGTGAATATAAACTTCAGGTTTTTCAAAAAAGTTTCTTAAAATTCATAAATTCATATCATTTCTGGATTTTTAGATATCTAACTTAAAAATCCAGGCTTTGCTCTAATAAAATCCAGAATTTACTCTGATGTAAAAATCCGGAATTTACTCTAATGTAAGAATCCGGAATTTACTCTAACCTTAAATTCTCATCTAACCGATTCAACTGGACAAAAACCCGAGAGAAGGAAAATGAAAAATATTATTATTAAAGGGGCACGGGAACACAACCTGAAAAACATCACGTTGGAACTCCCGCGGGACAAATTAATTGTTATTACAGGGGTATCAGGCTCAGGGAAATCCACCCTGGCTTTTGACACGGTTTATGCCGAAGGGCAGCGGCGCTATGTGGAGTCCCTCTCGGCTTATGCGCGGCAGTTCCTCGGGCTTATGAACAAGCCGGATGTGGACAGCATCGAAGGCTTATCTCCGGCAATATCCATTGAACAGAAAACGACCTCGAAAAACCCCCGAAGTACTGTAGGGACAGTCACTGAAATTTACGATTACTTGAGGCTGCTTTTTGCAAGAGTCGGTACGCCTCACTGCCCGGCCCACAACATAAAAATTGAGGCCCAGTCGCCTGAAAAAATTGCGGACAACCTTCGCAAGGAATGTGAGGGCATGGTTACCATTCTTGCTCCTATAGTCCGCCAGAAAAAAGGGACATACCAGCAGCTCTTCAGAGAACTGAACAGTGAAGGCTTTGCGCGGATGAGGGTAAACGGCGAGATTCACAGGACTGACGACGAGATTACTCTTGACCGATACAAAAAACATGATATTGAAGTCGTGGTTGACCGGCTGGACCCTTCAGAAGACCGCTCAAGGCTTGTCGAAGCCTGCGAAATCGCTCTCAAGAAAGCCGAAGGACTCTTAATTGCAGTTGATTCTGAAGGAAAAGACCACCTTTATTCCTCTAATATGGCCTGTCCGGTCTGCGGCATGGCTTTTGAAGAACTCCAGCCCAGGATGTTTTCCTTCAACAGTCCTTTTGGGGCCTGTGAAGCCTGCAATGGGCTAGGGTTTAAGATGGAGTTTGACCCTGACCTCATTATTCCGAATAAAACTCTCTGTATTGCAGACGGTGCGGTTGCCATATACAGGAATTTCCTGGATGGTTACCGAAGTCAGTATCTGACAGCCGTGGCAAAACACTTTGGTTTTGACATATTTACTCCTATTGAAGGTCTCACAGATGAACAGTATAATGTTCTCATGTACGGTTCGGACGAGCTCATGCAGTTCAGCATGAGCATGAAAAATGGTGATGCCTACTGGTCTCACAAAGGCACCTGGGAAGGGCTGCTCCCACAGGCAGAGAGGCTTTACAGACAGACAAAATCCGAGTACCGCCGAAAGGAACTTGAGAAATTCATGCAGGTTAAGCCCTGCCCAAAATGTGAAGGCAAGCGACTGAAGGAAAAAGTGCTTGCAGTGAAATTCGGCGGGAAATCTATTGTAGATATAGCCAACCTCTCGATTCTGGAGTGCATCAGGTTTTTCGAAAACGTGGAGCTCTCGGAAAAGGAAAAAGAAATCGCAAAGCAAGTCTTAAAGGAAATCCGTTCCAGACTCGGTTTTTTAGAGCATGTGGGGCTCGGCTATCTTACCCTTTCGCGAGGTGCAGGCACTCTCTCAGGCGGAGAAGCACAGCGAATCCGGCTGGCTACTCAGATTGGCTCAAACCTCATGGGCGTGCTCTATGTGCTCGACGAGCCTTCAATAGGGTTGCATCAGAGAGATAACGAGCGACTAATCCAGACCCTCCAGACCTTGCGAGATTTGGGAAATACTCTGATAGTCGTTGAACATGATGAAGATACTATTCGGGCTGCAGACTATGTGTTTGATATCGGGCCAGGTGCAGGCGTTCATGGAGGTTATGTAGTAGCCGAAGGCACACCTGAAGAAATTGAACAGAACCCGGAATCTCTGACAGGCCAGTACCTCTCAGGAGAAAAACAGATAAAACCGCCTGCTCTTCGCCGGCACAGCGATGCATTCATCAGGCTTAAAGGATGCAGGGCAAACAACCTCAAGGGCATAGATGTAAATATTCCCATAGGGGTCCTGACCGTGGTTACAGGTGTTTCTGGCTCCGGAAAGTCTACGTTAATTTATGATACCCTGTACAAGGCCTTGACAAAGAAGATTAATAAATCAAATGTAACGCCAGGAGATTATGATGAGCTGGTTTTTGATTCCGAGATCGATAAGGTAATCGTTATTGATCAGAGCCCCATTGGCAGGACTCCTCGCTCAAACCCTGCCACCTATATCAAGGTCTTTGATACCATAAGACAGACCTTTGCCGAAACCAAGGAAGCAAAAATCCGGGGTTATAAAAGTGGGCGTTTTTCTTTCAACGTAAAAGGAGGACGCTGTGAAGCCTGCCAGGGAGACGGGTTGATAAAAATCGAAATGAACTTCCTGCCCGATGTATATATAGAATGTGAGGAATGCAAGGGCACACGCTACAACCAGGAAACTCTCGAAGTAAAGTACAGGGGCAAGTCGATTGCAGAAGTCCTTGATATGACTGTGGAAGAGGCTGCCGAACACTTTGCAAACATCCCTGCAATCAAACGCAAACTTGATACTTTAATAAGAGTTGGACTGGGCTACATCAAACTCGGCCAGAGCTCAACAACGCTTTCCGGAGGGGAAGCCCAGAGGATCAAGCTGACAAAAGAACTCTCTAAAATGTGTACCGGAAAAACGATTTACCTACTTGATGAACCTACAACCGGTCTTCACTTCCATGACGTCAAAAAACTCATTACGGTTCTCAACAGGCTTGTGGAAAAAGGAAACACAGTAGTTGTAATAGAACATAACCTGGATGTAATCAAATCAGCAGACTATATAATCGACCTGGGTCCCGAAGGCGGGAATGCAGGCGGAGAAATTGTTGCCGAAGGAACCCCGGAAGAAGTGTCCACAGTTCAGGGAAGCTATACTGCACGCTTCCTTGCTCCTAAACTGTCACAGTCCTATCTTGATATGTCGGGAGAAGAGCCTTATGAGGCCGTTTTCGAAGAAGGAGATGAATTTGAGGCCGTTTTTGAAGAAGGAGGAGAGTTTGAGGTCGATTGTGAAGATCTTAATGACGATCAGAATGAGGAAGATTCCGAAGACTTTGAAGAAGGCTCGGAGGAAGATTCCAAAGGTTCCAGAGGTTTCAAGCACAGTAAACACAAGGCCAATAACACGTTTCAGGAGCAGTTGATTTAAACTGGCTTAAAGTTGATTTAAACTGGCTTAAAGTTGATTTTAACCGGCTTAAAGTTGATTTAAACTGCTTAAAGTTGATCTGGGTAATTTAAGCTGATTTAAGCTCTCTGCAAAGATTTCATAACTTGAATAAGAGGTTTAAAAATGATTGACCTGGAAGCTCTTCCTCACCTGCCTGGCTGTTATCTTTTCAAGAACGAAGAAGGGACTGTGATTTACGTAGGTAAGGCAAAGGACCTTAAAAAGCGGGTGAGCAGCTATTTCCAGAAACGAGACCACGACCCAAAAACCGCGAGCCTTATAGAGGCTGTAATGAGCCTTGATTTTATTGTCACGAACACTGAAGTAGAGGCTTTTCTTCTGGAGAACACCCTGATCAAAAAACACTGGCCAAGGTATAATATTGCTCTTAAGGACTCAAAACGGTATGCCTGCATTCATTTAACTGATGAAAAGTTTCCAAGGATCAGGCTTGCCCGAAAAAGGGCTGATAGTGGAAGTTTTTTTGGGCCCTTTGTCTCGGCGAAGGAAAGAGATTATATTTTTGAGGTTGTAAGAAAGACCTTCCAGCTCAGAACCTGCAAACAGATGCCGAAACGGGCCTGCCTCAGATACCATATAGCGGCATGTAGCGGTCCCTGCATAGGTGCAATTTTTGCGGAAGACTATGCAGAGAAAGTAAAGAAAGCTGCTTCTGTTCTTAAAGGCAATATCAAAGAGCTTATAGAATCCATGGAAGCAGAAATGCGGGAATTGGCATCGAGGCAGCAATTCGAGCAGGCCATAGCTCTCAGGGATGAGATTGCAGCCCTTGAGTACCTTCACGAAAAACAAAACATGGAGAGGCAGAAAAAGCACAACGAGGATATCCTGAACTACATTGTCAGGGATGATACTGTTTATCTCATGCTCTTCAAGGTCTACAAAGGTACGCTTGAGGACAAGCAGGACTTTGTTTTTGCCTTCGGAGAAAATTTTCTGGAAGAATTCCTGGTGCAGTATTATTCCGAGAATGAGCCGCCTGAAGAACTGATCCTGCCCGAACCTCTAGAAGAGTCGCTTGTCGATTTCTTCTCTCATGTAAAAGGAACAAAAGTGAAAGTTACGGTTCCGAAGCAGGGAGAGAAAAAGGAACTTCTCGACCTTGCCCTGAAAAACGTTGAGATCGGTTTCTTTGGAGACCGGAAAAAGCTCGAAGCCTTGCAAAGTAAGTTATCCCTTCCGAAACTTCCGAATGTCATAGAATGTTTCGACATCTCCCATCTCTCAGGCACGGCTACGGTCGGTTCAATGGTCCAGTTCCGGGGAGGCAGACCTGATAAACACAATTATCGCCGCTTCAAGATCGAGAGTGTTGAAGGAATTGATGATTTCGCTTCTATTGCCGAGGTCGTACGAAGGCGTTATTCCCGCCTGCTTGAGGACAAGCATGACCTGCCTGATCTTATTATTATAGATGGGGGAAAAGGACAGCTCTCCTCAGCTTTTCAGGAACTTAGAAAGCTCAAAATCAGGGTTCCTCTTATCTCGATAGCCAAGCGGGAAGAAGAAATCTATGTGCCTGGAATCAAGTCTCCTCTTCCCATCAAAAAAGACGAGAAAGCCTCTCTTTTTGTCCAGGAGATCCGGGACGAAGCCCACAGGTTTGCAATTACCTACAACCGTCTGTTGAGACAAAAATCTATGATTCCTAAAAATGATTGATTCCTGAAAACGAACATGATATTCTTTGAATAACATGCACAACCAATGAAAATGCTTGCAGATGGCAGCATTTTCATGCTATAATCATTAATTAGTTACTGCTACTGTTGGTATATATGTCCGTCATTTAAATCTCCGGAATTTTAAGGTTTTGGTTCTATGAAATCTTCAGATAAGACATCCCAAGCTGTATCTAATAAAATATCCGAAACACTACGAGATGCCCGATATTGGGACAGCCCGCAGTTCAAGCTGGTTTCCGATTTTGAGCCGAAGGGTTCCCAGCCACAGGCAATCGAAAAACTTGTGGAGGGGCTGAAAGAAGGAGAGCGATACCAGACCCTGCTTGGGGTAACAGGGTCAGGGAAGACCTATACCATTGCAAACGTTATAAACCAGGTAAGGAAACCGACCCTTGTTATTGCTCACAATAAAACCCTTGCCGCCCAGCTTTATAATGAGTTCAGGGAGTTCTTCCCTGAAAACCGGGTGGAGTATTTTGTTTCCTATTACGACTATTATCAGCCTGAGTCCTATCTTCCTGCCAGGGACCAGTATATTGAAAAGGATGCTCAGATTAACCCGAAGATAGAGCAAATGCGGCTTGCTGCTACTGCTTCTCTGATGTCACGCCAGGATGTTATTGTAGTTGCATCCGTATCCTGTATCTACGGGCTTGGCAATCCTGAGAATTTCCAGAAAATGGGGTTTGAATTAAAGGTTGGAGATAAGGTTCCTAGAAAAGAAATCCTGCAAAAGCTCGTTGAAATCCAGTTTGAGCGAAACGACCTTGAACTTATGCCAGGGCGCTTCAGGGTAAAAGGAGATACCATTGATATTATTCCCGGATACTTTGACAATATTATCCGGATTGAGCTCTTCGGAGATGAGGTCGACCGGATTTCTGAAGTGGACAAGCAGACCGGTCAGCGAACGGAAGAAATGGACTATTTCTTTGTTTATCCTGCAAGGCACTATGTAATTCCTGAGGAAGAGCAGAAAAGTGCAATTCAGTCCATCCTCGAAGAGCTTGAAGAACATCTTCCTGAGCTTGGTCTTCTTGAGTCGCACAGGTTGAAGCAGCGCACGATTTATGATATGGAAATGATTCAGGAAACCGGCAGTTGTAAGGGTATTGAAAACTACTCAAGACATTTTGACCACAGACAGCCGGGAGAACAGCCTTTCTGCCTGCTTGACTATTTCCCTGAGGATTTCCTGATGGTAATCGATGAGAGTCACCAGACCATACCTCAGCTTCACGGGATGTACAACGGAGACCGCTCAAGGAAGAAGAACCTTGTTGACTATGGGTTCAGGCTTCCGAGTGCCTACGATAACAGGCCTCTAAAGTTCGATGAATTTGAGGAGTACATGAAAAACGTGATTTTTGTTTCGGCGACTCCCTCAGACTATGAACATGAGCATTCAGCTCAGATCGTGGAGCAGATTATCCGTCCTACAGGACTTGTTGACCCTGAAGTGGAAATTCGTCCTCTTGAAGGTCAGGTAAGGGACGTTATGCAGGAAGTACGGAAGATTGTGGAAAGGGGAGACCGTGCTCTTGTAACTACCCTGACAAAGAAGCTTGCAGAAGAACTGACTGAGTACCTTGCCAGGAATGAAATCAAAGCTCGTTACCTGCACTCGGACATTAAAACGATGGAAAGAACTGAGATTATCCGCGAGCTCCGCCTTGGCAAATTCGATGTCCTTGTCGGGATCAACCTGCTCAGGGAGGGACTTGATATTCCGGAAGTGGGTTTCATTGGCATCCTGGATGCGGATAAAGAAGGCTTCCTTAGAAACTCAAAAAGCCTTATCCAGATCATAGGCCGCGCAGCCCGGAACGCCAGCTCGAAGGTTGTCCTGTATGCCGACAATATGACGGATTCTATCAAAAGTGCCGTTACAGAGACAGAACGCCGCCGCTCCATGCAGATTGCCTATAATAAGGAACACGGCATCGTCCCGGAAACTATCAGGAAACCCATCAGGGAAAAGGTCGTGGATATCACCGACACCAAACACATCCCGAAAACCGATATTCCCAATATGATTATCGAACTGGATACTGAAATGAGGGAAGCTGCTGACAGGCTGGACTTCGAACGGGCAATCCAGGTAAGGGAATTAATAAAGAAGCTGGAGAAAGAGATAAAAGTAGTCTGAAAGGAAAGTGACTTGAGGAGAAAAATATCCTGAGAGGAAAGTAGCTTGAGTGGATAAGACCTTTCTCTCTAACATCCTTTTTCTCTAACACCCTTTCACTCTAACATCCTTTCTCTCTAACATCCTTTCTCTCTAACATCCTTTCTCTCTAACACTCTTTCTCTCTAACATCCTTTCTCTCTAACACTCTTTATCTCCAACACTCTTTCTCTCTAACACCCTTTCACTCTAACACTCTTTATCTCTAACACTTTTTTTGTATATTTTCCATAGAATTTCTGGAGAACTTTTGCCTTTTCGTTTCGCAATCTTATATCAAAAAATGGGATATTCTCCGGCTCTCTATTGAACATTTAGGAGACGGCTAGATGAAGGGCTTTAGTGCAAAAATGATATTTTCGCAGTTTGATACTAGTATTTTTGTCTTTGTGTGCCAGTTTCCCGGTTATGAGAAGAGTTAAATTTCCTAATTGTAAAGGTTTACACTGATTTTGAAACAAGGCCAGATTTTTTGTACCATAACCTTCAGGAATACATATTGGCATAAATTTAGAAAGATATATAACAAATTATTAATATTCATGTTTTAATACAATATACGAAGTTACTTCTAAAAAATACTGAATATATACCCTGGAATTTTGGCAGTGTGCAGATTTTTCTGTAAAATCATACATTTAAAAAGGTAAGGAGTCAAAATTCTATATCTTAAAGTTAATTCCGTCGTCCGTGTACGAAAACTTAATTCAAAATTTACAGCGAATTCGTGATACTGTCAAATTTTGTAAGATTGAACCATAAATTCGGGAATGCATAGAATGAAAAGAAAAATCAAAAATACACTGGCTATTTTGCTTGCAATCTTATTTGCATTGACACTATCAGGTGCAGTAGCAGGTGCCGACTCCGTTTCAACTACCGACAACGTTGCGTCACAAAACATTTCTCCAGTTTGGAGTAAGTGGGAAGATCTGGGCGGCGACCTTACTGAAGGTGTAGCTGTCTCCTCCTGGGCACCCGGTCGGTTGGATTGTTTCTCAGTTGGACCTAATCGGACACTGCAGCACAAGTGGTATGATGGTTCCTGGCATGACTGGGAAGATCTGGGCGGTGAACTGTATTCTGCACCTGCAGCCGTCTCATGGGATTCAAATCGTATTGATGTTTTCGCGATAGGTAAAAATAAAACTATGCAGCATAAGGTGTTTGATGGCTCCTGGCATGAGTGGGAAGATCTGGGTGGCGACCTTACTGAAGGTGTAGCTGTTTCCTCCTGGGCACCCGGTCGGTTGGACTGTTTCGCAGTTGGAGCTGATCGGACACTACAGCATCAGGTGTTTGATGGCTCCTGGCATGGCTGGGAAGACCTGGGCGGTGAACTGTACTCTGCACCTGCAGCTGTCTCGTCTGATTCACGTCGTATCGACGTTTTCGCTTTAGGCAAAGACAAATCTATGCAGCATAAGTCGTTTAATGACACCTGGTATGATTGGGAAAGTCTAGGTGGAGAATTTAATGACGGTGTAGCTGCCTCCTCCTGGGCATCCTATCGGTTGGATTGTTTCGCAGTTGGAAGTGATTATAATACACTGAAGCATAAATGGTATGACGGTTCCTGGCATGAATGGATGTGTAGAGGCGGAGCATTGTACTCTGCACCTGCAGCAGTCTCATGGGATTCACAGCGTATCGATGTTTTCGCTATAGGTGAAAATAAAACTATGGAGCACAAGTGGTATAGTCTGTAACTCAATTAGTAATAGTCTGTAACTCAATTAGTAATAGACTGTAACTCAATTAGTAATAGACTGTAATTCAATTAGTAATAGACTGTAATTCAATTAGAAATAGTCTGTAACTCAATTAGTAATAGACTGTAACTCAATTAGTAATAGACTGTAATTCAATTAGAAATAGTCTGTAACTCAATTAGTAATAGACTGTAACTCAATTAGTAATTAATTATATCCTGGATTGGCAGGTAAACGTAATTATATGCACATTACAAACCCCTGCCAATTTGGGATAACAATCACTTGACGTTGGCTATTTTGTTAATAGGTGACTATCATAATTATTATTTTATGATTTTTAATTGTACAAAAATCTCAGAAATCGGAATATGAGATTTACTAAAGTAAATATTGTAATAATGTTTCTACGGGTAGACGGTTCTTAATCAGGTCAGATTAGACTGTTCTTATTGTTTCATAGATTGGGAGGGTTCCGGGGAGTCTTCAAGCAGTGCGAGTTCCTGTCTGGATTCGAGTCTACTGCCTGCGATAATATATCTTCCTTTTTTACGGTAAACCTGAAGTAGCCAAGCCCTATCAGAAAGAGCGGATATATGACCTTCCAGGTAAACCCTGATGCCAGAAAGCTCAAAGACAGAAGTGAAAGAACAGAAAAGATCCATTTCTGCCAGCCGATTTCTGTTTTCCAGTAAGCAATTATGATGAAGCCGCAGAGGAAAATAAAGTTCTGGTTTACGAGCATCATCATAGCCGTAATGGGAACTTTGAGAAGATAGCACCCTGTAATCAGAGAAACCGACATTGCATATAGAGTCACAAGGCTGGCTAGGGGAATATTTCTTTTTGAGAGCTTTCCGAATACTGCAGGAAAAACACCTGTTTTGCCAGCTGCATAGATTAGACGGCTCGCAGTAAAGTTCCAGGAACATGCGTTTGCTGCAAGCACTACAATTATAAGCCATATCAGAAAATTTCCGCCTGGAATGAAAAGAGCCAGGCTGGAGAGACCGGCAGCTCCCTTGAGGGAAACTCCTGTAGCACTGGCTCCTACACTTATCAGGGCAAGTAAAACATAGATGGCAGCGACCAGAACAAAGCTTAACCAGTACAGGCGGGGAACGTTTTTTTCGGGGTCTTTCATCTCTCCAAGGGAAAAAGAAAGATTTTCCCAGCCCAAAAAGGCCCAGAAAAGCAAAGCTGTAACATTCCACACTATGTTTGGATCCACGTTTCCGTGGCCGCTCAGAGCTTCTCCAGCAATCCCCAGCCCGGAACCGATAAAATCGAAGTTAAATACAACAATCAGCCCTATGAGCAGAAAAAGTACAGTCAGGGCTAAGTAGTTGATTAGAGTGATAGCTCTTATCCCAAACAGGTTTGAAATAAACATAAGGCTTACAAGAAGGATTGCACAAAAGGTTCCTCCCAACTCGGAGAGATTAAAAAACTGCCGCATATATTCACTGCCGATAAAAGCAATAGCCGGAAGCCCAAAAAGATATGAACCGCTTACAAGATAAGAAACCGAATATCTTCCCCAGAGGCCTACTGCTTTTTCTGCGTAGCCGGCAAGCCCGGCTGTTGAAGGGAATCTCAGGCCAAGCCTGGAACAGATCTGAACTCTCGGGATGGTAACGAAGGTTATAAGGAGCCATCCGAGGATTGCTTCATGGACATTTCCCACGCTAAGAGCCAGGCCGGGCAGTGCGAGGATTCCTGTACCTATGAGCATGCAGATCGCAAGCCCTATACCTCTCTTTAAGGTGATTGTTTTTTCGAGATCCGTCATTTTATCGTTAAGCCTATGTTTATCTTAAAGTCAAATAGTAAAACATTCTATGATATCTAATGGAATCAATACACTAACTTGAGATGAAATCAATACACTAACTTGAAAATGGAGTCGATACCTAGCTCGAAATGGAGTCGATATACTAGCTCATCTCAACGATTAAAATGAATTTTTCACAGAAATTTTTCACAGGAATTTTTCACAGGAATTTTTCACAAGAATTTTTCACAGGCAATTTTGCTAGTGAAGGTGTAGGTTCACTATCTGTATGTTAACACAAAAGTTTTCAATCGCTGTTATTAGTTCCTATTTCCACTTTGAATTCGTTACAATAATCCTTAAAATTTTGGCTTCGGATTTACAGCAAATTCGAACCACTTCACCGAAGAAGGTCAGGTAATTACGGATTTTTTCCGCCATAAGATCTAACGTGCTTCCAGGCTTTATGGTAATTGGCAAAAAGGTCCTTATCTACATATATCGCATCATTATCCCTATTATATACCACTCTATCCTTTCCTACTGGACAGACCTTGATACATATGCCACACGGCGAAATGTGACGCTTGTTTAATTCAGCACTATAAGAGGAACAGGTTTTCTTATCTGTAAGTCCGCTGGGGTAATCTTCCTTATTAAGAGCATTCGATGGGCACATTTTTACACAACGCATACAGCGGGTGCAAAGTTCAGTTTCTAGCATCGGATCTGGAGGAAGCTCGGCTGTGGACAGAATTGAACCGAAACGGACCCTGGGGCCATATTCTGGTGTAAGGAGCGTATTATTTACTCCAAAAATTCCTAATCCAGCGAGTAAAGCAGCATGCCTGTGAGAAAAGAATGCAGTAGGATTTTCAATGAGTACCTGAACGCTTCCATACCCGTCTCTAGGTACGAAAATAGATGGGTATCCTCTCTCGGTCAGGAAGTTGGCAAGCCTATATGTGTATTGGTCCAATAAGGTGTTTATCGTATTGTACAGTTCGTGGTAATATAAAGAAGGGGCTGTTTCCAGTACTGGTAAAGGTACCGGAAGTCCGATAACTATCACTGATTTTGCTTCAGGATATATGGATTGAGGATAGAATTCTTCAGGCATCCACGGCAAAAAAGGAGGTTTATTCCATCTCTCAACACTGGCAACTCCAACCATGGGTATGTCCATACTTTTACATTTCTGCAGGAGGGCTTTTTTCAGATCTTCAGTCATAGATTCATCCCTTCTTTATGAGTCATTATTGCTACAGGGAGATAGTTTTGTTTACTCATTTGAACGTTTCAACTTATTAATATGTCCAGGACTTTCCAATCTGAGTAAACTGATTAATTAACTCTGGTAGACTTCTATAGTTTTTGAACTGAAGAATAACCAGGAAAAATCAAAGACTGTAATCTATTGTATATATTTATAATCAGGGTTATAACGAAATACAAAATCAGAGATCCTATTAATGATCCAAAAAATGACATTGAATAATTCAGAAATCAAGTTCTCTCGATAATAATATCATAGGAATGAAAAAAATTAAAAAGAAAATGAGAAGCAATAATCGAGAAGATCTCTTCTTCATGTTAATTCACACAAATGAAATGACATCCATATTTATAGTTTCTAAACAGTTTCTAACAGTTTCTAAACCAGTTTCTAAACCAGTTTCTAAACCGGAACCTTACCCATATTTTTTAATGCTGTTTAACCTGAACCTAATAAATTATAAGAAGCTTTAAGCCCACGGGTTTTAGTTCTTCGATTCTAAAGTATTCACGAATCTGAACTTTATTATTTATCCGCGAACCGATCAACTCTTCCTTAAATCTGGATTTTAAACTATGGATTTTAAACTGCAGACTTTAAACTGCAGACTTTAAACTGCAGACTTTAAACTGCAGACTTTAAACTGCAGACTTTAAACTGCAGACTTTAAACTGCTGCATTAAGCGTAATACGGGTTATATGTAGTACTCAACGTAGAAGCGGTAAGCAACCTGAACTTCTTCCAGTTCCCTGGGTTCTAGTTCAAAATCAGGCTGGCTGGTTTTGTAAGTTTTCTCTCCAAGATTTTTGAAGGTGACTTCGCATTTTATATTTTCAGGAAGTTGAGCCTCAAAGCTGCCACATTTATTACGGATTTCTATGACAAGCTTTTCGATTTCTGCGGTACTGAAGACTTTTTTCTTTTCAGGGACGTAATTTACCTCAACTATCAGTTCTTCTTTGCTTGTTAAGTCTGCCCAGAAGCCGGAAAGTTCGGTTCCTTCTATCCTGTAGTCCTGAAGCTCAAAACTTCTCGTGATTGTATTTTTCATTTTGCCCTCTTCCATATGCGTAGTTTATAAAATGGACATATATAAACTATCTTAAAAACAAAGCCGATTCTTGAGAGGATCTCAAATTAGCTTTTAAAATTTCTAATCTAATTTGATACCCACTTTACAGGCCGCCTCAAGAGTAAACTTGATTCTACAATTGAGATGTTGTATTTGACTATAAGGTTAATCTGTATCTAAAGTTTGGAAAAATATCTTCGATGTATTTAATCTTAATTCTGCAGGTCGACATTTCCTTTTTGATAATTTTTGTTGATGGTGATTTTAAAAAATGGACGCAATTTGTCACGATTTCTCACTTAACAGAACACATATGAAAAATTATTATATTTTTATTCTGTTATAGGTCCATTTAATTTGAAGAGGATACATAAATCTCGTATTTGGAACAGTAAATCGAGTATCTGATCATGGAAAATGATCCTGAAAACTCCTATGATTTCTAGTAAAACAATTTTTGGAATAAACTCATGACGGTGGAACAGGTAATGAAAATCAAAACCCCGTGCTTCCTTGGATTTTCCCAGGAGGAAATACATATACCTTCTACCACCTTAACGCGGAAGTCTCCCCCGGGGAAAAGTAAGGTTGTTTATCTAATTTCAGGACAATTACTGGATTGAGCAAGATGTCAGTAGATCAGATTCCAATCGGTAAGTTTTCTTTCATGACCCGCCTCTCGCAAAAAGCACTCAGGCTCTATGACCGGAAAGGGTTGCTTGTTCCGGAAGCAAAGGACCCTTTTACGGGATACAGGTACTATACCGTTTCCCAGCTGGAGCAGGGGATGAAAATTAAAACCCTATGCTTCCTCGGATTCTCCCTGGAAGAAATCTCCCTGTTTCTGGATGCGGAAAGCAAAGGAGACTTTGAGTACATAGGAACAGGCTTCAGGAAGAAACTTGATCAAACCCGATTGGAAATCGGACAGCTGCAAAGGATCGAAGGGATCTTGCAGGGCGCCTGCAAACAAAATGGAAAAGTTATGGAGTTATTCAAAATGTCTGTTACAGAACCAGTTATAAAGGAAATACCCGAGATGCGAGTAGTAAGCAAGCGCGAAAAAGGAGACTTCGTGGCAACTATTGGAAAACTTATAGGTGAAATCTGCACAAGCGTCGGCAGCCCTGAAAACCAGCGAAACCGTGTAAAAGTTACAGGTCCTGTTATGTTCCTCTGCCATGACGATGAATACAAAGAAACCGGGGCTGATATCGAAATAGCCCTGCCGGTATCGGGAAGGATCTCAATCGAAGACCCGAAAATGGAAATAAAAACCCTGCCTGCCATAAGAGCTATCTCAGTGGTCTACCGGGGTCCTTATCATGGAGTCGAAGCCGGTTATAACCAGATTTTCTCGTATGCCAGAGAGAACGATCTGGAAACTCTGAGCCCTGACAGAGAACTATATTTCAATAGTCCTGAAGAAGTTCCTGAAGAAGAGCTTATGACTGAAATTCAGGTCCCGGTAAGGGAAAAGTAATTTATTCCTTGCTCCAGAGAACTGGAGCAATTCTTTTTTCTAAAAGGATACTGTTTTCTAAAAGCGTAATAGTGCTACAATTCTAAAGTAGATTCATAAAACTTGACTTTCAATATATCAAAAGACTACAGATTCTTTAGGAAATGAAGAGTTAATTTCGGAATCGAAGCACTAGGGTCGTTTATCATTTGTTGATTGATATTATTCCTAAATAATGAAATAAAGCCTTTTGATTCACTTTTCCATCCATTTGTCTTTTCATAATACTATCGCAGTGTAAGTAAATAAATGCAATTGGAAGCAGTGTTTGACTTATCATCAAAACATCAATCGGATATTGGTGGACGACCAGCACTAGTAAAAGGATGAAAAGGAATTCCTCAGCATTAAAAATCAGAAACAATGTAAACCATTTTTTATCGAAGGCTAGCGATATAATTTTCTATATCCATTATTTTTTCGATTTTTAGTTCATATTTGCCGATTTTTCCCCTAGCTTCGAAAAATTCGACTTCAAATCCTTCTTTTAAGTAATTTTCATTAATGATATTGTATACCCTGATAACGTCTCGTTTATCTATCTTTAATCCAAAAATAACTCTTTTTAAACAGCTTTTGTCATATTTTAGAACTCTTGGTTCGCAGATATGTGATTCAGGAAGTATCATTCTGTATTCACATTCATACTCCCATGCATGTAATTTTGTGAATATCCGATCTTCCACTATATTGGCATTCTTGTATTGATCGTCAAACATTTTCACAATACATAGATCATTACTGGAATCATAGATTACTTGTTTAAATTCGCCTGAGAACGGTGATTCATCAGTATCTGATTCATATAGAGGCATAGAATAGTAATCATTTTCACCACTAGCTTCAAAACCTAGACAAATACCTCGGTGAGAGTCTGCATAGTGGCTCCACATTAGAATATTATCACATTTGCTGCTAAAACAACAAACTATTGGAACTTTTAGATACGATGAAGCATTGTGAGGACAAACTAAACCGTTGTCTTCTTTCTTAAAACCGTTTACTTTTTCTTCTGCTTGTTTAGGACTACATTCATATTTCTCACATAATAAATTGATCCATTGTTCTTTTGTACCTGCAAAATCCACACGAATTCTACAATCAAAAGGATCATTAAAATTATTCGGATTGTTAAAATATAGCTGATTTTGAGCTAAATTCCTCAATGCATAATTTTTACAGTTATAGTCCTTGTCATAATACTCTGCAAGACTTATATATTTAAAAAAACGGTTCATGTTGTTCATTTTAATCCCAATAAATCACGTACAGCTTATTATTTATCTTCTTTCTTTTCTATCTGTGACCCACCAAATAATTCAAGGACAATTCAGGCCATGGTCACAAATCAATAAGACATTCAAGTCAGTTAACCGATGGGAATGAAAATATAAAAAACGATGTTCCTATGTAGGTTCTCGGTAACGGTTTCCTGGGGTTATATGAGAATGGGCTCTGTGTAGTCTGCGAAGGATAGAGTATTTTAAAAAGTGTAAGATTGCATTAAAGCCACTTAGAAAGATTAAATTCCTCACCAGTGACTCTGCGGAATAAATTTGCATGCCCTATTGCAATACCTACACTCGTTAAGTACATGTGATTTAATATGGACATGTCAAACTTATCAAATAAGGAGCTGATTCTAGAATCTTCTTTTTCTATAAAAAATCTTATATCACATGTTCTTACATTAGTTCTATTTTCTACAGGACCTTTATATCTTGAGTCTAAAAACCTCTCTAAACCTGTTGTTCCAACCCATGTGTAAACGCCGCATCCGGCATATTGCAGATGAGCAAACAAAGAATTTTCTTTTTTAATAGATTTCCAAAACGGTAAAATATAAGTATTAATGTAATTTACGAAACCAGGTATATTATCAAACTTATAATCTTTACTGTGATATTCTATAACAAACAGAGCGGTTAAAGTGTCAAGTTCTTCTTTAGTTAATTTTGAAACAACAGCTATCGATTCGTTCAACACGATTTGCAGTAATGATCTTTCTGTTTCCTTCGTCCTTTCAATTAAAAGACGTATTAACATATCAAATAATGCTGGATCCCCACATCTAGCATAGTCTCTTTGTGCGATATAGAGAGCATACTGAAAATCAGGATCAACAACTTGGTTTAGACCTTCTTGATTCTCAGACATGAGTTGGTGCAAAAACTTGTTGATTAATTCTTCAACCCTTTGGGTCGCTATCTCTTTTGCTACAATGGAAAGTTCATAGAAATTCTGTTTAAATACTTCCATACATATTGTTTTTACATCTCCATAAGACAAACCATTATAAATAATTATATCGCCTTGTGCTTGATTGTTACCTGAACTATTGCTTCCAATAGATTGTGTTGTGTGTTCTCTATTAAACATTCCTTTTTTCACCAATATCAGACTCATTAATTTTTATATCGTGCCCTGCTTGATTGTTATCTGAACTATTATTTCCGATAGATTGTTGTATCAGATTTGGTTCAGCGTTACCTTTTTTAAGTAGCCAATAAATAATTCCACCAATAACAGTAAAAATTCCTACAATGACTTCAGTACCAGCTCCACTAAACAACCCGTCTTTGTTTGTATTCAGAAAATCAATTATGTCGAACATATAAACCGTTCTCAGTAAAATTATTATTAAATTTAGAAGAATTAATTTCATATAAACATATTGTATTTATATATAATGAAATAACAATAATGATTTCACGACTATTCATGCTTGGTTGCAGGAAGCGCAAGAGACATGGCAAAACAACAAATGACATGGTATTCTTCGAATACCGGCGCAAACAAATGAAAGTGATTTCAAGTACTTTTATGCTAAATAAAGATCAATTATTTGAATAGTTATCCATCTCTCTTATTATTCTTTTTACAGATTCAATAATTGATTTACAATCTTCTATAAAATTGTAGCCTTGATATATAGGAAAGTTTCCCAGACTTATCAAGTCTGAACTTAATCTTTTTAAATCCAAAATCACGTTATCTGGAAGGTTTCCTGTAATTTGACTTAAGCTACTTGTTAATTGATTTGAAAAAATCAAGCATTCATTTTGTATTTTTTTATATTTTGGATGGTCGGCAGATATATCTTTCTCGAGCGTAAGTTCTATTTCCTTAAGCCTCTCAATAATTTTCCGTTTATTTTCTTTCTTAGCAAGCTTTATTTTTTCTTTTTCCTCACTTATCTGATCATATTTACGCTTAAACACAGCTAAGACAATTCCTACAGCGAGTGTTATTAAACCATTAAAGAAAGGATTATCTTCCATAATTTTACCGTTTAAACATTTTTTTCAGTTCATCTTCCATTTTTTTCATCCCCTCCGCTATGTCAATGTCCAAATGGACAGGAAATTTCTCATTACAATCGTGGCAATATGCATATCCATCAACGTAAGTACCCGTGGATTCATTTACATATACGGTTAGGTTTTTTCCTTCGCATAAAGTGCATCCATTTTCATAAACAATTTTCTCCAACGCTTCTGAGTGAAAATTACTTAGAGCTTTTTGATTTATTTCAATTTTAAAATTAGGATTTGGCTTAAACATATTAACATAATTATTTTTTATGTATAAAATTTTTACTTTAAAAATGAAAATTTTTCCTATAGATGTTGAGTAAAATAGAAAAACCTATCTAGATTAGTTCCTTAACGAACAGTGTGATGAAAATTGAGAACTTGGCCTAGAGACAATTGTCACCCACGAATACACGTTATACTTCTAAAATTCTTAGTGTACGTTATAATGTACATAATAGCTCCAATATACCTTTTCACGGAATGGATTCCAAATTCAATGTATTCAATACCTAGGCAAATTGTACCTAATACAGAAACGGGAGCCTTAGTAATATTATTATTGATTGCAATTATTTTCGTAGTATATAAAAAGGCAACGTCTATTATATTTAATAAACTGCAATTTAATTTAAAAAATGAATGGATAGATTATTTAACATTCAAAGGGTGGAAAATAGGATATTATAAGCAATTAGCACTAACAGTAACAGTTTTAAATAACTTTTGCACGTCGTTTTTTAAATTGATGAATTACACGGGTGAAATATCCGATGTTTTGTTTAAAGTATCTGGAGCTGCGTTAATTATCTTTTTCTATTTTCTATTGGGTTCCTCTATTAATCACCGCATATTCGGATATAATTTATGGGAAAACAAAATCCTTCTTAACTATGCAAACAATATTAACATGGATGTTCTTGATTTAATCCTTTCTCTTGTTTTTACAATAGTTATTACTTCTATCGAGCTTTTTCTGTTAGTAATTCTTTTGTTATATATTATGATGTATCTTATCAAGTGTATGTTTCCTGTGGTGAAGTATCATGGGAAAATGGTAATGGTAGATGCATCAGACGTACCAATATCATTTATAAAGAGTGCAATAGAGAAATTAGAATCATTCGATTTCTCAGGGAATTTCGTGCAGAGACAGTACAAAAAAAATGAAATCACCGAGCTAATAAGTCTTGCATTAAATTATTTTATTAAAGTAGAGGATGGAAAAGAAATGCCCGATTTTACTAATATCTGTCATGTGTTGTTGGCTGGGCACTTAAGCCAGGCAGCGCGAGAAGACGTTCTATTCAGAACAAATGGCTTGTATAAAAAAATGGATGAAATGTGTGCTGAAATCAATAACATGAACAGTCCAGATGATAAAAATAAAATTGTACAAGACTTAAAAATGTACCTCAAGATGATAGAAGAAAGAAATTTAAGTAAAATAGAGAGAGTTCCATACGAGATTAAAAAATCAAATTTAGTTGACTTTTTTATTAGAACCGTTGTTTTTCTCCAGAAAATAATATGACATTATCTCTTTAGCGATATTGGTACTGTAATTTCATTCTTAAAATGATTGCCTGTGACTACATCCAAGATTCTCGAGTGTGAGGGTAGGGTCACAGAAAAAAAGTCCAGTCTTAATGAACTGATGAACTGTCTAAACTGAAATTTGACCTGGATATATAGACCTCTATATAAACTTAAAAAATTCATTGATATCGAGTGACACGAAAATCAACAGTGTAAAAATTAGAGTCGACTTTTCTTATAGGATTCACGCGCGTGTAGACAGAAAAAGCTACAAATCTGATTAATATTTATTAGGTGATGATTTTGAAAATGATGTTAAAACAATTTTTGAATCAAATGGTTTTAATTTGAAACGTCCAGCGCATAAAAAATGTGAACTAGTTAGGCAAGAAATCAAGTTCGAAAAAGAAGGAAAAAATCTAGGCGTCAAATAGATTTGATATCATATAACAATGAATTGTTATTCGTAGTCGAATGTAAAAGAAACTCATTTAAGCCAGGATATATTTTCAAATCTGATCGACAAGATCGAATATCTACTAATGGGGATTAAGGACGAAATTGACAATAAACACATAGATAGGGTGACATACTTCCAAGAAAAACAAAAAGAATTCGGATTTAAAAATCATAGAAAAGTTAAAGGCTTGATAGTAATGTTGATAAAAGAAGATATTGAATCTTATAAAGATATAGACATCGTGCCTCTTTGTGATTTGGAAATGTATTTAAAGCAGAGTTCTTAACCCGTTGATTTGGTTTTGTTATGTGTCACTTATGCGGGTATCAAAGGTCATGGGGAATACATTATAAGCAACCCGTTAAGAATAGTCTGTAACTACTCCGGAATTCCGGAGCAATTACTCTTTTTTTCCAGAAATACAACCGTGTTATATGCAGGAGGGTCGGGCCGGATTCTCTTATATTCCCTGTAACCCTCGGGCAAATCAAGCAGAAAGTCCCGGTTTAGCAGTTTCATTAAGCCTTTTTCATAAATTCTGTAAGAAATCCTGCAGCCTGCCGGTATTACTTTTAGTAAATATTCAAGAATTTCTTTTTTAGGTTCAGCCTGGGCAGCTATCATGAGAGCCTTTACCCCTGTATCAGTATCTAGAAAATCAATCGGGTTCATGGAGAAATGGCTCCCATTAACTATGGTGATGTCTTTAGAAAGCCCAAGCTTATCAAGCACTTCCATTGAAAGCCTTGCCCTTTCAGAGTTCTGCTCTATCCCTGTGCCTTTTACCCCATAATATTTGAAGAAAACAATGAGCGTAAGGGGAAGAGGTCCACTCCCGAGAAAAAAAATTCTGTCCCCGGCTTTTAGTCCGAAACCCTCGTATTCTGTTCGTACCAGCCGGAGGTAATTTTTGTAAAAGGGGAATTTCTCAAGGATGTCCCAGGGTGAGTGACTCGCAAAAATTTCTTTTGCATATCCGGTTTCCAGCCTTACCGTATATAAATTCCTGAATCGGTTCAGGTGAAAGAAAATTGCTTCTAGCTCCTGTTTATTCAGGAGAATAGAAACTACATCATTTCCCAGGTCCCGGGTAATTAGAGCATCCAGCTTCATAAACAATTTTTTGGGCTTGTCCGAAGAGCCGGATAAAATCGCTTCATCAGAGAGTTCTCTTATGTCCTTATACAGATCGAGTATTTCTTTGAGAACAAACTCTGAAAGCTCCAGACTCTTACCAATCGCACCAACCATACCAATTCCCAAAGAGTATTATGGTGCGCCTGAATATATTCCTGTTGAGAATTTATCCGAACCTGAAACTCAGAAGGCTGAGGCTTATATAATTATTCTGGCAGTAAAAATACTGACTAACATGAAAAATATAGAAATCTGGTAGAATCCAGACTTCATTCGAAAATCCGTTTTAGATCTTCCATCCCGAGAGAAACATCAAATTCCTTTAACCGATAAAACTTCTTGGCCCTGAGGTCATCATCTTCAAGTCTGAGATCACTTTCAACAAATCCGGCTTTCTCCAGGCGTTTTAAATGCAGGTTTACTACCTGTCTTGAGAGATTCAGGTCCTTGGCGAGTTCGTATACATACCTTTCCCTTTCGGCCAGTAGGTAAAGCAGTTTAAGCCTTATGGGATGAGAGAGCGCCTCACCAATATCTACTATTTGTTGAAGTGATTTTACCATTCGGAATGTCCTCGCATACTTTTGGTTGCACCTGGACTGGAAGATTTCCAGAGCCTGCAGCAGATATAAAGCTTTAGATTTCTTCTAGCTTGGATTTTATATCTTCTACTGTTTTTTTGATTTCTTCGATATCTTTTTCCATTTTGATGATTCGCTCGTTATCCCTTGGAGCTGTGTACCCGGACCTATTCAGCAGCACTACCGTTGCACCTACTATAAGGAGAATGATTAAAAGATTCAGGAGAAATCCCCAAAAGGAACTAGTTATGCCATATCCCATGCCATTCAAGCTTTCCACCTCGAAAATAACAGATATTCTTAAGATCATCGGTTTTTCTTATTCCACCGACTTTTTTCTCAGATATTGCTACCATAAATATAAAAGAATATCCGGAAAAAGGTATGCAAATATAAAAATCCATTAGAGATTTTGGCTTTTTGCCATCCATTATGTTAAGATGATTTTCAATTCAAGATCGCATTGGTTTTTATGGGGATATTTGAGGATATCCACACAAAACAACGAAGAGCCGAGATAGATAAAAGGGCAATGAATTGAAGAATTAACCTGTAACTTTAAGAATTAACCCGCAACTTGAAGAATTAACCAGTAACTTGAAGAATTAACCAGTAACTTGAAGAATTAACCAGTAACTTGAAGAATTAACCAGTAACTTGAAAAATTAATCTGAGAAAATAAATAAAAAGGATAGTGTTAGGTGATGGCTTCAATACTCAATTAATATTGAAGTACTGTTGCTCAAAAGGCAGATGCCTTGCAGTAGCCCTGGCCCCTGCCGTATCTGCTGCCTGTCTGTGCTCCTGTACAAACAGGATAATCGGTAAACACTTCACCGCTGACGGCATCAATTCTTGCCTGTTTGTAAACTCCGTCCTCGTCCTTGTAGGAAACAATCCACCAGCGACGCATCTGAGAAATGTCCTCTTTGGAAACGTTGCTGTCTATTTTTGTTTTTGCGATTTCGAGTGCTTCATCTATGGTCTTGACCTCAAGTTCCGAAGTATTATTTGAGTTGAAATAAGGACAGTCGGAAAAGTTTCCGTAACGTGAGCCAGAATCCATGTTCCTTGCAGCCCACCTGTGCATTGATCCAGAGCCATAGTTTGTTCCTGCATTATCTGAAGCAACTGCACTGACTACCGCTGCTCCGGAAACCCCTATAAACAGTATTCCCAGAAGAATTGCTATAATTGCTTTTCTCATTTTTACACCTTTACGCATATTTTTCTTTGGCTCTTCGTCATTTCCTATGGATAAGATGATTTTCAATTCAAGACCGCATTGGTTTTTATGAGAGTATTATGAGAATATCCACACAAAACAACGAAGAGCCTTTTCTTTTATTTGTAACCTGTAATTAGCTGTAAATTCCTGTTATCACATCATATGTAGTGTTTAGGCTACATATGTACTTTGGCATAAAGATATATAATTATTGTCATGTACTGCTTAATTTCATGAAAAGTCAGCGGTACTTTTCATTTACCCACTCAACAAGCGGCGATACCCGGCAAAGGTTTGCAGCAGTGGTTTCAAGGGCTGTAAAAATCTGGGTTATGGGGCTAAACCCGGGAGTTCGGGCTCCAGGCAGTTCGAAAGGAACAAGTTTGATTACAAAGAGGCTTGCCAGCATGAGCGTTAGAACAAACCACCATCTCAAAGGGCTTTGCGGCAGTTATGAGAGTCCCGTAAAATGCCTGACAGAAGCCCTAAGAGGTGACATCAGGGATACCTAATTAATTCTGAAAACCCTTCCCTTCTTCAAGGGATTCTACTTCAGGTAACTCTATTTCAGGTAACTCTACTTCAGGTAACTCTACTTCAGGTAACTCTTCATTTTTTGTGTTATTCTACCCCCGGATACTCATATTCTGTCCATTGGACATTCGTACCTGATCCGACATAATTATTTACAGTTATCTAAGCCTACAATAGCAATACAGGAAACACATATAAGCCGGCTTGTTAGATAATGTAAATAGAGAGCATATGAAAATTTTAGAATGCAACACCATTGATATTGCCCCTACGATCTCGAGATTACTGAAAATCCCTATGGTTCCGCCAACTGGCAGGCCAATTCAGGAAGTAGAGAGCTACGCAAAGGAACGAGGCTGCAAAAGAGCAGTAATTATTGTGGTTGACAGTCTGGGTTATT
Organism: Methanosarcina sp. Kolksee; assembly: GCF_000969945.1. Lineage (NCBI taxonomy): Archaea > Methanobacteriati > Methanobacteriota > Methanomicrobia > Methanosarcinales > Methanosarcinaceae > Methanosarcina > Methanosarcina sp. Kolksee. The sequence continues at coordinate 2,677,298 of NZ_CP009524.1, read as the reverse complement.
CTCTTTATAACTATTTTTCTCCGATAATGAAGAACTTGAGCAAAATCGCCGAAAAAGGGCTTCTCTTCAGGTGCAAATCCCCAGCAACAATAACCTCTCCTGCTATTGCATCAATCTTTACAGGATATCTGCCAGAAGAGCATAATATCTACTCTACCGCGGACATTTATACCGAAAGGACAAAAGACTCGGAAAACCCGAAACTAAAAAGCCTTATGGAATGGGCTTGCAGGGCAGGCATGAAAGCGTCAGCAGTCATAGAGTCCGAAGGTGCGGAAAGTTTCAGGGGAAGGATAAAAGACTTTTATGGAGTCCCGAATTCCGAGGATATCCTGGATTATGACCTCCAAATTACGAATTATGCATTACATGCCCTCAAAGAAAAGCCCGATATCCTGGCAGTTCACCTCAGGACCCTTGACCGTTTTTCCCACAGGGCAGAAAGCTGGGAAGAACTGAAAAAGGCTGCAATGGCTGTGGATGAAAACCTGGGTGAGATTTACAGAAATGCGGAAAAAGGAACGATTTTCTTTATCTGCGGGGATCACGCAATTCACGGAGGAAAAAAGTGGTTAAAAGATGTGGAAGGAGAATATATCAAAAACCACAGGCAAAACTTTGTGGCTCTTATCGTAGCCTGTAATCAAGAAGCATAAGCCTTTTTGGTCTCCCTGTAAAGTTTAGCCTGTAAAGTTTAGCCTGTAAAGTTTAGCCTGTAAAGGTTAGCTTATCAGAACTTATGCTCAACTTTAAGAACCCTGGTGAAACACCGGATCGTCCGATTGGTATTCTTATGCAGGATTCCGATACCTCCTGCTTCTTCCCATTCGCGGATATTATCGGAGTTATCATCAATAAGAACCCTTGCAAACCCTGATTGTAAGGCTTTTTCCGGGCGGTAACAGAGAATTGCAGCCTCTGCATAAGAGGGCCCGAGTTCTTTCCTGAGCCATTTGATTTTTCCCTCTCTCGCATTGGTTAAGGCTTTTTTCCTCTCAGGTCCGGGAAGCGCAGAAAGGATTGTCGGACAAAGGCCCGAGCTTCTAAGGAAAACATGCAATTCCTGCCCGCCTGGCATCCAGGACATTTCGGACCAGAACTCAATTCCTGCAGATGTAATCTTTTTCCAGAAGAGTTCTCTGTCGTTACTGTACCAGAACATCATATTGCCACTGAGCCTCTCACAGGCTGAGGTGAAATCCGTAAGGACTCCATCCATATCAAGGAAGAGTTTTATTCCTTCCACGGTCCCGGAAGAAAAAGAGGTATCATGTAAGTGGCTTGAGAGAGAGCTCTGAAAGCTTACAGGTCTGTTCTGGATAAAATTGTGATTATTGAAGGAAATAGACATAATAAACTTCCCTTGATTGCTCTAGTAGCAAATGACTTCCCATTAATCATTAAGACACCATAATAAAAAAAAGTACTCATAGTAAAAAAATTGATATGATCTATGAAGTTTGATATGACCTATGAAGTTTAGAAGAGAAGAATAGTATTAAGATCAGTCCTCCTGAATAAATACCAACGTCTTTGCAATAATATCGTGAAAAGCCTGCTTTTTTGAAGTAAAAAGGATCAGCAGAAACCCTGCAAAAAAGGGAATTACAGCGAAAATTTTCAGAATAAATCGCTTTGTTGCCTGTATAAAGGAGATTCTGTTTCCGTTGAGGTCAGTAACAATGATGTTCACAGCTTGCTTGCCCACTGTTGACTTCAGGGTAGAACTCTCCTGAAAGACAAAATAAGCCCACATTGCGAGAAAGAACAGAATATAGAAGAGGGCCTCATCTATGGTTTCTGTGATTAGTTCTAAAAACATAAAAAGGGAAATAATTACGAAAATGTCGATTATTGAAGCTATAAGCCTCCTGGAAATGCCAGAGTATGGTTGCATCAAAATCTTTCTCATCTTATTTATACAGATGCGGTGTTGAATAATAAAGTTAACTCTATAATTAAAATATAAAAGAGAAAAATGTTGAAAGCATTGGAATATTGAATCCAAACCGATTCAATGAATATGCATTGAAAAGCAGATCCGATAATAAAGAGAAGGTTAAGAAGGTATTTTCTCCTCTCAGGGGAGATTATTACCTTCTTCTCTGTTACTTTGTCACTTTTATTACTTTGCTATTATTATTTTTTCTTTGAAATAGGGATTTCTATCTTATCCACCAGTTTCTTTACATCGTTCTTGATATCGGAGGCAAGTTTTTTTGCGCTGTCGCCGGTTGTATCAACCAGTTTTTCAACCCTTGCAGTGATGCTCTTTACCTCATCCTTCACATCAATTGATTTTATTTCCCCTGAGATAGACTTTATTTCGGTATTTATATTCTTTGCAAGTTTTGAGGCTTCGTCTCCTGTTTTCTTTGCAAGAGTATCAATGTCGCTCCCAAGCTTTCCAACTTTCTCCTGTATTCTGCTCTTTTTTCCAGCTTCGGCTTCTTTACTTTCGCTTTCCATTGGTTGTGCCATATAAACCCCTTTTTACTTTTGATAAAAGATAATTAATTTCTCTCAGAAAGAGAGCCTGTTTTTATAGACATTTACTTATTGGTTTCCGAAATTATAAGAGTATCTTTAGAAGTGAAAATTTATTTTTGAAAGTAAATTCTGTTGCGCTACAAGCTTAATAAAGTATAAATTAAAATAGTATGCTTGTAAAAAGTAAAGCGATTTAACTGATTAAAAGAGTTTATGCAAAACTCCGGCAGGAAATATATAAGAGCCAAATCAGGATATCGTATTCATAAAAAAACTCTCTGCGATAGAGTAAGCCATTGAAAGCTATAGAGGATATATGCAGACCTTAGTTATATGCATAGACAGAGATAACGATCTGGGCGAAAAAGCAAAACTCGAAACCCCAATAGTCGGACGGGAGGCAAATGTTCAGGCTGCCGTTGCACTTGGGATCGCAGACCCGGAGGATTCTGATACCAACACTATCTTCGGTGGAATCAGGATTCTTGATGAATTACGAGCAAAAGGAACTGATGCTGAGATAGTTTCTTTTGCAGGAGATAAAAACGTTGGAGTGATCTCAGACCAGAAAATTTCCGAGCAGCTTGAAACATTTCTCAATATGTACGACGTGCAGAGGGCGATATTCGTCTCGGATGGGGCAGAGGACGAAACGCTTGTGCCTATTGTCCAGTCCCGTATGAGAATTGACTCCGTGAAAAGAATTGTAATAATGCAGAGCCAGAATCTTGAAAGTACTTACTATATCCTGAAACACGTCTTTAGCGACCCGAAAATCTCCCAGACTTTCTTTGTACCTTTAGGGCTTGCTTTTCTCATTTATGCAATATTTTTGCTTGCCCGCTATCCCGAAGGTGCAATTGTGGGAATTCTTGCAGCTGTGGGGCTTTACATGTTGTACAGGGGTTTTGGGCTGGACGATCTTGTCGCTCTTGAAAAAGAAAAGCTCTGGGACGCTTTTCTGGAACAGAGGATGGTTTTTATCAGCTATACGGCTTCCCTGCTTACAATGCTTGTAGCAACTGCATACGGAGCTATGGAAGTATGGAAGCTTTACTCGGCAGATGGGGTCTGGTATCAAGGGATCCTTACGCTTGTCTCAGTATTCATCAATGCTTCAGTCTGGTGGTATGCAGGAGCGATGCTGCTTGCCGACCTTGGTAAAATCTTCGATTTAAGGATGGAAAATAAGCCCATTTATAAAAACGTCGCAATCTCTTTATTCGTGATTGCAACAGGGCTGCTATTCTGGGGTGCAAGTACATACATTTTAGCGACGGCTTCCCTTTCGGAAGGCATTACCAGTGATGCGTCCCTTGCCCTCCAGTACTTTGTGTATTCGGTCGCAGTTGCGGTTCTCATTGCCCTTGCAGGAATAAAATACAGCGTATCGAATCAGGCCTCTGAAAATGAAGAAAGAGGAAGAGATAAAAGAAGAAAAAAACTCGCCTGACTGCAGGCGACCTGTCATAAATTTTGAAGCTCGACGGGGTTAAAAATCGAAAATGGGGGGTAATAGTAAAAACCGTCAGGAAGATCATAAAATGGAAAAAATACCTGAAAACGTTGAAATTGCAGTGCTCGGTGGTGTCGGTTTTAACTCTTACCAGGAATTTGAAAGCAAGTTAGTAAACACCCCATATGGAGAAGTTACAGTTTATCTTACTACCATAAGAGGGAAAAAAGTTGCAGTAATCCCCAGGCATGCAGGAGAAAACCATATTCCTCCTCACAGGATTAACTACAGGGCCAATATCTGGGCTGTAGATTGTATCGGGGCAAAACGTGTAATCTCCACAAATTCCGTTGGGTCAATGCGAGGGCATCCGGTGGGTAGTTTTGTAGTACTTAACGATTTTATAGATTTTACCCGGAACCGGCCTTCTACCTTTTATGATGACAAAACCGTACACGTCGATGTATCTGAACCTTACTGCCCTGAGATCAGGGTAGCCCTTAGAGACGCTCTGGAAAAACAGGGACTACCTTATACCGAAGGAATTTATGCCTGCACGGAGGGCCCACGTTTTGAGACCAGGGCCGAAATCCGCATGATGAGCCAATTTGCCGATGTTGTGGGCATGACGGGTGTACCTGAAGTGGGCCTTGCAAAAGAACTCAGCCTCTGTTATGCTTCTCTTGCCATTATCACAAATCAGGCCTGCGGAATGACCACACAGAAACTAACTGCTGACGAAGTTACCGAAGTTGTGGGAAAAGCTCAGGATGCAATCTTTGAGATTATTTCGGATACAATAAAAAAGATTCCGGAAACTCGAAACTGCAGGTGCAGATTTGCTAAGGAAGGAGCCTGTTTATAAAACAGTACTTTAAGAAGCAATATGCAAGTAGCTTCTATGTAGAGAGTTTTATTCTAGTATTTTCGAGAGGTAGTTTCTCTAATTGCTTCTCCTAAACAATTTCTTTAAATAGTTATTTTATATATTCCTCCAACTAACTCATTAAAATAATTTTTTAATTGATGAATTCAATACTATTGCTATTCGAGGAAATTTTCCAGCAAATTTAATAATATAATTATTGAGTAATAAAATATTTATATAATAGTTACCTATAAAGTGAGGTTGCAAGTGAGATGGAAAAGTAGAAGTCCGAAAGGTGTGCTAAGGGAGAATATATAGTACTCCCCAAACAACGCTGAAAGTATAAACAATATTTAAATAGATTTTCACCTGTAAACGCAAATTATGCTGCCAGAAATTAAGAAGACAGCAGGATGTTGGTTTTTTCAAACTTCAAAATTTAAACTTTGAAGGGAAATTTACAGGTTTTAAGGGAATCTTACTTATACCACTTATATATCAGGATAAAAAATCATGCTCTGGGTCCTAGGTTATGCTGAAAAATCGAAGATAAGAGTCATGGCTATAAAGGACCGGATGAAACAACCGCTTTATATGGCCGAGCTCGTTATAAAAGATAGTTACAAAGGGCCTCGCCCTCTCAAAATCAGGCGCCTCACCGACAAGAAAAAAGAAGAATTCATTCCTCCTCAGCAGTTTATAGAGCTCCTGCGCAGTGCAAACCGAATAATGTTCGCAGAAGGAGGAGATCCTTCAAATGAGGCTGCTTTTCTGGAAATGCTTAAAGGTTTTCAACTTGATGCGGACAAAGTAAAAATCTGTAAACATTGCTGGATTAATAAACGTTTCAACTTTGTAAACAGTAAATCCATCAAGTACAATAATGAACTCATCTGCCTGGAATGTGCAAAAGAAGAACTATTGCGTGCAGTCCGTTCGGCTGGTGTGCAGTATGGGGAAAAATCCATAGATTTCCTGGAGCAGGTGCTTTCAAAAACCCGAGACCTTGACAGGACTATCCGGATGCTGAGCCCTGAAAGGCTTGACCCTGAATTCACACGCTATGACACTATAAGAACAAATCCTGCCAGTGCTACAGTTAGGGTAAAAAGCCTGCCTCTGCAAAAGAAATTTAAGGAAATGCTGCTCGAAAAATCCGAGACCCTGCTGCCCGTCCAGACATTATCGATAGAAGCCGGGCTTCTGGAAGGGAAAAACCAGTTTGTAGTCTCGGCAACAGCAACTGGAAAGACCCTCATAGGGGAGATGGCAGGAATCCAGAACCTCTTCAACAAAAAAGGAAAAATGCTCTACCTCGTCCCCCTGGTTGCACTTGCAAACCAGAAGTATGAACAGTTCAAAGAACGATATTCAAAACTCGGGTTCACAACCTCCATAAAGATCGGAGCAATTCTTATAAAAACTTCTCAGCGCGTGAAGATGCAGACCAGTCCGGGTGCGGATATTATTGTAGGGACCTACGAGGGTATAGACCACATGCTTCGGTCGGGAAATGCCGATTTTCTGGGCAAAATCGGAACTGTGGTAGTGGATGAAGTCCATACTCTCGAAGACCAGGAGAGGGGCCACAGGCTGGATGGGCTTATCGGAAGGTTGAGATATGTGGCACCCGAAGCTCAGTTCATCTATCTCTCTGCAACTGTTGCAAATCCCGCAGGCTATGCGAAGAAACTTGGAGCTCAGCTTGTCCGTTACGAGCACAGGCCGGTTCCTATTGACAGGCATCTTCTTTTCTGCCAGGAAAACGAAAAAGCAAAGTTGATTTCCCAGCTCGCGAAAGAAGAATATTCAGTGTTCTCTTCCAAAAAGCACAGAGGACAGACAATTGTCTTTACAAATTCCCGTCGAAACTGTCACAAGCTTGCAGGAGCTCTTTCTATTCAGGCGGCTCCCTATCATGCCGGGCTTTCACAGTACGAGAGAAAGAAAGTTGAAACTCGTTTTGCAAAAGGAGAGATTCCGGTAATTGTGACCACGGCTGCTCTTGCGGCTGGGGTTGATTTTCCGGCTTCCCAGGTGATCTTTGAATCCCTGGCAATGGGAATTGACTGGATATCAGTCCAGGATTTTCTGCAGATGAGCGGAAGGGCAGGGAGACCTGACTATCATGATAGGGGAGTTGTTGTGCTTATGCCCGTGCCTGGAAAATCATATTCAGGTTCACAGTCCGATACCGAAGAAGAGGTTGCAATTAAACTGCTCCAGGGAGAAATGATCTCAGCAGGCGTACATTACGGAGAAGCCGAACAGTTCGAGGAAGTGCTTGCATCGGTTGCAGTTACCTCCTCGGTGCAGGACCTCAGAATGATCCACAACCAGATGTTTGGAGACTATGACCTGGATAAGTTGGTTCTGCGTCTTCAGAGCTACCGTTTTGTGGAAAAAAAAGGAAACCGAATAACGCTTACGCGGTTTGGAAAAATTACTGCAGCACATTTCCTTCCGGTATCGAAAGCTTTTCTGATTCGAGATGCAGTGCTTGGAGATAATGAACCCCTGAAGATCGCAACGAACCTGGAGTTTTTTGATGCAGCATATTTCAAGTATGCAAACCAGATAGGAAGCTCCCTGCATGTGAATATGCCTTCAAGGATTTTTCAGGGAGCTACCCTTGATATAATTTTTGACGGGGAGTCTCTTTCCCAGCTTGATGCAAAACTCCAGGAACTCCTGTTAAACTTTGCTTCGGACTTTTTAACCTGTAAATGCAAAGATTCGCCTTACTGCGGATGCGCAGAACAGAAGTTTTCGGAAAAAATAATCAAGCTACGTACAGAAGCGCTTGAGCCTGCACAGATAGTAAATAAACTTGAAAATAAATACGGCATCTCAGCCTATCAGGGTGATGTTTTCGGGTACCTGGACAACGCAGTCAGGAACCTTGACGCCGTGGAACTTATAGCAAAAGTACACTCTAAAAAGGGAGTTGCAGAGGAAGCAAAAAAACTTAAAAAGAAAGTCCAGGGTTAAAAGATCAAAAACGTTTTTGCAGATAACATTGTATAATGAGTTAAAATGTTCCTGCTTGTGTGGGAATGCTTTGTTTATATTGAGAAGATTGGCCGGTTTTTTAAGGGTCGGTCATCAGTATAATGAGATATGAGATAAAAATCTTATAAGATACGTGAGAGTAAAAATTGAGGTAATTTCATGACCGAGGATGTTGAATCCAGGGAAAATATTGAAAGCGCAGCTTCTAAAAAGATTAAGAAAGGTATTACAATCGAATTTATGAAGCCTGAGAACTTCAGGCAGATATATGCTATAGGAGCTGCAGGTGGGCACAGCCCCTATGATTTCAGGATCGGTTTTTATAATGACACTCCTAAATTGTTTGGTGATTCTTCTGAATCAAGAGTAATCCAGAGGCGTGTAGAAACCGAAGTGATACTTTCTCCGGTAGCTGCACTTGAGCTTTCCCGCTGGCTTACCCAGCATATAAATGAATACGAATCCGTTTTTGGTCCCATTGCAAGAGCAATCCCGAGACCAAAAAAGGAGTCCTCTGCAAAGCTTGTTGACGAAAGTACGGACCTCCAGGGTTACATCTGACCCATTATGTTCAAGTTTTAAAGACCCCTTATCCCCAAACCCCACCAGCGTGATCACAAGCCTTTTTAAAAAAGGCTTGAACGCAACCCTTTTCAAAAAAGGCTTGACCGAAAACCCCAAGAACCGTTTGAGTCTGATAACCTTATCCCCAAACCCTATCGGCGTGATCAACCGGCGCAACGGTTGCTGGTAAACAGAAAAATTTGAACTGCAGTTTATGGAAGGAGCTATTTGATCCAGGGGGCATTTGAGAGCTCTTGGAGATCGATGGTTATATATCTCTGTAAAGGGTATGTAGTTTTCAGTTTTCTTAAAAGCCGGTGGAGTGACAATATAAAGAAATTTTTCAGTCGCTGGCATGAGGCGTCTGATACAGGCAACAAGTAAACCGCAGGTGTGGATGCGGTTCTGATGCGACTTGCTCCTCACTGGCTTGGGACGTAAAAAACATAAGTGAGTACGGGGAGAATTCAGAATAAATCAGCGAGGGTTTAAATTTGTTCCCAAATAAAAAAGTTCAGAAAATTGTTGGATCAAGAATCCAGGTAGAAATGAAAGGCGATCTTAATCTGCTCGAAGGCACTCTTAAGAGCGTGGACGACTATATGAACCTCCATCTCGTGGACACCATGGAGATCGTAAAAGGAGAAAAAGTTCGTTCCCTTGGTTCAGTAGTACTTCGCGGTAATAACATTATACTGATCACTCCTGTAGAAGAATAAAACTTCATAAGGAACTCTATTAGTGTGAAATCATGGATCTTGAAGAAGAAGCCTATAATATAATAAAAAGACATAAAGAAGGCGTTTTCCAGAACGTCATCTGGAAAGAGTTGAATATCGACAGCAGAAAATGCTCCAGAATCATAAAAAAACTTCTGGATAAAGACCTTATTATACGAGAGGTTGGAGTCTCAAACGGAGCAAGAACATACCTACTGAAAGCGAAGGAAGAGGTTAAGGAAAAATATGACCTTCTGCTTGCAGGAGAATTGTTTTCGTCCTGTACAGGCTGCACTGGCGACTGTCAACCAGAATACTGTGGGAGACTCAGCGAATGGATTGGCAACCTCGTGCAAGAAGATAAAAAATCGGAAGAGACAGATGAAATAAAAGCCGATGTCGAAGATGAGGACGAAGCTGAAGAGGACAAAGCTGAAGAAGAAATGTGAAAAAAGAATTTTTGGACTCAACAGCCAATATCATTCTTAAAGACAGTTTTCGGTCAAGCTTTTTTTAAAAAGGCTTGTGATATCGCCTAATTCAACAGCTAATAATATTTTGAAAGGTATCGGCAGCCGCTAACTATTTATAGAAAAAACCCTTATTGAAGAACCCCCTTCAATAAGGGGAAAAATAAGATACAATAAAAGCTCCGGTAGTGTAGTCCGGCCAATCATTCCGGCCTTTCGAGCCGAAGACTCGGGTTCGAATCCCGGCCGGAGCACCATATTCTTTTTTATAAGCATTGCGTGAAAGTTCACGACGTATGATCGGTTTGTCCAGATCCAAATTATACACTATTTTAAAAATATTTTGAGATTTCAGAATTTTAGAGGATCTTTTTCGAAGAGTTGCGTCTTACCTATATAACGTAACAAAAATTAATTTTAACAGTCATCACATAAAAGGTTATCTTGTTAATAGATTACACCAGAAAGGGCCATCAAGGGACAGATTTATATATTACTTAAGTCTATTGAAGGTCTCGCTGTGAGATGCAATGTGCTCCGGTAGTGTAGTCCGGCCAATCATTCCGGCCTTTCGAGCCGAAGACTCGGGTTCGAATCCCGGCCGGAGCACCATATTTAATTTCTTACATCGAATTTCTTTTCTATGGTGATTTTTCTACAGTGATTTATGATTTTCCACTAACTATTTATATTATTTTAGAATCATTTTATACTTAAATGTGGAAGAATAAATTTTTCAGGCTCTACTTCCGGCGTGTTAAGTTTCTTTATTGTTCAACTTCCCTATTTTAACTCCCTATTTTGCTTCCCTAACTCTAACTTTCCCTAACTCTAACTTTCCCCAACTGCTTCTTTAACTCTTTTTCAGGATAAAAGAATGGAATTCCTTTATTTCCCTGATTTTTTCCAGGTTCTGTTCTGCGTCAAGCAGGCCTGCCGTGTTGATGGATTCAAGCGCAGCCTTTGCGGCAAAGCAAGCTCCTTTCATGCCTCGCTCCAGAGCGAGTAACCGGATCATTTCCAGAGACCATGCGATCTGGACAAGTATATTTTTCATTCCTCCCTGAGATACTTCGGTGCCCAGGTTTTCGAGTGCCTCAATTACTGCTTTTGTGCAGGACTCGTTATTTTCTCTTACAGCGGCATTACCCAGATCTTCAAGAATGACCGAAGCTTCCAGAGTGCTGGTTTCTATTGCCTGTTTGGCCGAAGCGACTCCTATCTCCCCAAGGTAGCTTATAGCGGCAATTCCGGTCTTATTAAGGCTTTTTTCTATGGATAGCAGTGATATCTGCAGAAGGTATGCCTCAGCAAAGCTTATCAGCGTTTCCATTTTCATTCTTGAGTAGCCCTTTCCGCAAGTTCCGAGTGATTCGGCTGCACTTATGGCTGCTGCATCCAGGCCTTTTCCAGCAAACTCCAGGGCAAGGCTCCCTACAATAGATAGGGCCTTTATAGCAATCGTCTCCCTTTTTTGGCCGGCAGCCTCAAGTGATATATCTCCAAGAACACGACCTGAAACTGAGCATGCTTGCTCCATTTTCATTTCGGCAGATACCCTTGCTATGTCCCCTATAGAGATTACCAGTGCTTTTATATCCAGTTCGTTTTCAGCATCGGCATCCAGGGGAATCAACTGGAGTGCGAAGCCCTTGAGTTTGTCGACAGCTTCTACTGTTCCTTTCAAGTCCCCACTATACGCTTTTTTGAATCCTTCTTCAATAGCCCGGACTTCATCCAGCTCGTTTACATCCACCGACGATGTATCAAACCCCACAATAGTCCTTGTTAATCCTATTGTTCTTACTCCTGATTAGTTTTCCTATCGAAAGCGGCTTCCGACTTGCTCTTCAACCCTACAACCTTCAAGGTCAGGATTCGGTGAAAATGGAATATAAGTATCTTCTTCAAATTGCATGTATAAAAGTAAATTTCACATATTTATGGTAAAGTTAAAACTTAAACCAGGTTTAAAAACACGCTCAGAAGACACATTCAACTTCATAACTGTAATAAAACGGTCACATAAAAAAATTATTACATATTTTTCTGATTGGAAAATTCTCCCTTGAATTTGAAGAGGATACAGATCTAAGTATACTATAGGCTACTAAAAAGTATAACGTAGGCTACTAAAACATAAAGTTTATATATTAATGTACATTATTATGCTCTGTAGTACTAAGTTGTGGCATTGAATTATCGAGTTTAATTGAATTGTCGAGTTTAATCGAATTGTTGAGTTTAATCGAATTGTCGAGTTTAATCGAATTGTCGAGTTTAATCGAATTGTCGAGTTTATAATCACAGTAATTCAGCTTACAGGAGAATTTCCCGAAGAGGATTCACAGGATGTGTGGTTTTTTATGAAATCTCAGGATATTGCCATTGTTGGAATCTTGCTTGCAGTCGGCGCAATAGTGCGCTATTTATCCCTTGTAATTCCGGGCCCTATCGTTTCAAATCTTGTAATAGCGTTTTACTGCCTTGCTATTATCCTTGTGATGCCCACATTCACAGAAGTCATAGGTATCGGGATTGTAGCAGGCATAGTTTGCGCACTTCTCAGTCACTCAATATTTCCACCTGCAAACCTTATCAGTGAGCCTGTGGGGGCCGTTGCCTGCCTGGTCACGTACAAAAGTCTCAGGAATAAGTTTTCACTTTCTCCTGCCCCTTCAACGCTGGTAGGAACTTTGATTAGCGGATCAACATTTGTAGTCGTTGCGATGATTCTGGTCGCTCCTGCGATCCTGTCAAAGTTCGCAACCATGGGAGCTTTTGTAGCTGCTATAATCCCGATTGTGGGATTAACTGCGGTCGCCAATGCCATCATTGTGCAGATACTTTACCTGCCTGCCTCAAGGGTGCTTGCCCGGGGGAGAGCATGATAGTACTGAAAGATTTTTCATATACCTACAGAACAGCTGAAACCCCTGTCCTGAATAAAATTAACCTTGAGGTCCGACAGGGAGAACTGCTTCTGGTTACCGGGCACAGTGCAGCCGGAAAGACAACGCTTGCCCTTGCTATGGCAGGCATCCTGCACCATGAAATCGGGGGCAAGACCGAAGGAGAAATCATTTTTAAAAACCGGAACGTGAAAAGTTTTAACGGCATGAAGGAACTGAGCCGGCATATCGGGATGGTTTTTGACGATGCGGAATCACAGTTGATCTTCACAAGTGTCGAAGAGGAAATCCGTTCGGGACTTGAAAATCGAGGATATTCCAAAAAGGAATTGATGAACAGACTGGAAGAAGTAATGGAATTATGCGAAATCAGCCACCTGAAAACCCGAGCACCACATACTCTTTCTGGTGGGCAGAAGCAAAAAGCCGCACTTGCAGCAACCCTTGCCCTCGATACCGAAGTCCTTATCCTTGACGAAGCTACAGCCGAACTGGATACAAAGGCCGTAAGAAGAATCTTTTCAATACTGAAACGGCTGAAAGAAGCCGGAAAGACTATCATAATCATAGACCACAACATAGACGATTTCCTTGAAATCGGGGATCGGGTCGTGCTGCTTGAAAAGGGCAGAATAAAAGCTATAAAAAGTCCGGCTGATTTTTCAGCATCTTCTCTTACAGCATCTTCTCTTACGGAGTCTTCTCTTGCTTCTGAACAGGAAATTTCTGAAACTGATCGACAGGCCCATTATATTTCTCAGAATAAGGGAAAGGAAATACAGCCCATTATTTCTGTAAGAAATCTTACACAGCGTTACGGAGAAGTCCTGGCGCTCGACAGCATAGACCTGGAAATTTATCCCGGTGAGCTCGTTGCTGTGCTGGGTGAGAACGGTTCAGGCAAAACAACCCTTGTAAAGCATTTTAATGGTCTATTACATCCTTATTCCGGAAGTGTAATTATAAAAGACCTTGAAACTTCAAAAACTCCTGTAAACGAGCTTGTCAAACACACCGGGCTGGTTTTTCAGAACCCGGACAATATGCTTTTTGAGGATACCGTCGAAGCAGAAATTGCTTTCGGATTAAATAACATTAATATAAAAGGGCTTGAGGCTGAAAAAGCAATATCCGATTCCCTTGAACTTGTAAATCTTGGCGAAAAACTAAAGGTTTTTCCCCGCAACTTGAGCAGGGGAGAAAGGCAGAGGCTGGCGGTTGCCTGCGTAATTGCCATGAAGCCCGAACTGATTGTGCTCGATGAACCTACAACAGGCCTGGACGCCGAAGAATCGGACAATATGATGCAGCTCATGAGAAAACTTCAGCAGGAAGGGCACACAATAGTCATGGTGACCCATAACATGCAGATAGTAAAAGACCACGCTGAGAGGATTATTCGCATGGAGGCCGGAAAAATCGTTGAAGATACTCGCAGGGGAACTGCAGGTAGAGAACAGATGAACAGTGAACAGGTGAGCAGAGAGCATGGAGGCATTTGTGCATGAAGGAGATAATGCAGTACATTAACAGTGACAGCTTTTTACATAGAATGAATCCACTCTCCAAAATTACGGCTGTCGCAGGAATTATAGTTCTGAGTGTTTTTACAACGAATTCCATGTGCCTGGCCCTTATAGTACTGGGAATCTTTCTGGTGTCCATCAAAGCCCGACTCCATCATGAACTTCTCAGACAGCTCAAGCTCCTTGTTTTTCTGAGTGTAAGCCTGATTCTGCTAACGGTCTTTACCATGAAAAGCGGAGTAACCCTGGGTTTTCTTATCCCGGCAGGAACTCTTACTACCAACGGGATTTTTCCAGTCACTACCGGAGCTCTGGATTTTGGAGTGGTCCTTTCCCTCCGATTCTTTGCAATGCTCTTCGCCTTTCAGCTTCTTGTGGTCACCACAAGGCCCAGTGACCTCATGAAAGCCCTTCTGGAAATCCACATCCCTGTGGATTATGTGCTTATGTTTGTAATTGCCCTTCGCTTCATCCCGAGCCTGCAGGTCGAAGGTCAGCGTATTCATGAAGCCCAGCTTGCAAGGGGCTATAACCCAGGAAAAGGGCTTCGTGGAAAGGTAAGGAGTATAAAGCCGCTTCTTGTGCCCCTGGTGGCAAATTCTCTTGGAAGGACCCAGGTCCTCGGCCTGACGATGGATATGAGGGGATACAGGGACAGACACAGTGTGGACAACAGGCTTGCCTGGAATAAGGTGGACTTTGCGGCCGTGGGCTGTGTGGCGCTTATGGGAATCGGCGTAGTGCTTACAGGACTGATATAAATTATCCTCCAAAAATGGGGGAAGTCGAAATATCCCGTCCTTCTCAAAAATTCTCACTTTTCTTTCTGGATTCGCCGCTTTTATACAGATTCTGCCCCTTTTTTGAAAATATCCCATGTATGTGGCTTATTTGCCTGATTTTAAGACCTGGTAAGTCACAGAAAAAGTTGAAGCTTATATTTCCTGATTTCAAGATTCAGGAGGGATTTTATGCTTCGTAATATAAACCGACTCTATCAGATAAGAAGGCTATTCAACTTTTACCCCAAGAAAAAAAGGAAAAAACTCACTTGATGTATCGTGGGCTAGCTGTTTTTTCAAGTCCCATCAGCGGTTATAAGTTAAATATCGGACTTTTATTCTCATTAGAGGCATTTAATATCTTTGAACTTTCTAGAGACCAGGTTTCCGACTTTGAGGGTTGAGACTGAGTATTTGTTCTACTGTTGAATCAAAATCTGATTTGGTGCCTTTGCCAAATTTTAAAAAAACTGATCCTCTAGTCGAAATGTTTCGTTTAATTCCTGCAATGTTTCTCAGTACATCGATTTTTGGAAAAGTTAAGAATCTTAATTAAGAACTTTAGTTAAAATTTATATTTTAGTTAGGAGTTTTCTAATTGCCCTATATTGCTAATATTATTATAAAATATTTTCAAATAAAAATTATGATCACAAAATGACCAATATTTGTTAGTGCAGACACAAATAAAAGTGACTCATCAAAGGACTTAAATAGAATAGGATAGTTATTGATTGTTTGAAAGATTTGAAAAGGTGAGGGTTGGGAAATAGTAAAAACTCAAAAGCTGAACTTCAACAGGGGGAAATTGGGAGAAAAATTAAACTATTTGTACGATTTATGAAAATTAATAAATTGTGCGAAGAGTTTAGTTAAAAATAGTTTGTGCGAAGAGTTTAGTTAAAAATTATTAGTAAAAAATAGTTTAAGTTAAACTTCAAATTAAGTTAAAAGTTGGTCATTGATTGAGAGCCCTCTTTTGATGACCCCTGGGCTCTCAATCGGTGAAACCCCCTTGAAGAATACTCCCTCATATTCTTCATCTAGTTGCAAGAGAACACAGTGCAGACATTAATTGGTTGTGGTGATTGATTGAGAGCTCCTTTTGATCCCTGAGCTCTCAATCGATGAAACCCCTACAGAAAAATTCCCCATACGCTATGCACAAAGGTGCACTATTGCGCTTCTCTTACAACTACACCTTCTAATGCTGAAATCGTATATATAATAAATTACGTCAAATATTCAATTGCCTATCGTTTTTGTATTATCATACACTTTTTGATATGAGAACAAATTAAAATGCCCTTCAAAAATGTAATCAATATTTAAAATTTGATAACATCTTATTTTTTAATGGCTTTGAAATTTTAGAGCAAAAGAATCAACGGATTGAAAAAAGAATTAACGAATTGAAAAAAGAATTAACGAATTGAAAAAAGAATTAACGAGTTGAAAAAAGAATCAATGAATTAAAAAAAGAATCAACGAATTGAAAAAAGAATAACGAATTGAAATAAAATTAAAAAAGAAAATTGACCTGAATGGCCGATAAAACAACCTGTGTGGTTAATAATAACTGATTAACTTTTTATGATGTGATCTCAAAAGTTGTCAATAACTGTCAATAGCTACTGCCTTTAATCAATTGCTATCTTTCTCCTGTTTATCAAGAAGTTCTACGGCCAGTTCCCTTAACCTATACTTTTGAATCTTACCGCTTGCTGTCAATGGGAATTCGTCTACAATGAATACATGCTTTGGAACCTTATAGCGGGCGATCTTGCTTAAAGCATAATCCCTGATATCGGCTTCTGTAAGGTCTGCCCCTTTCTTGAGAATCACAAAGGCACCTACAATTTCCCCGTATTTTTTGTCGGGGATGCCAACAACCTGGACATCTGTAATTCCTGGCATGGTAAGCAGGAGTTCCTCAATCTCCCTTGGATAGATATTTTCTCCTCCCCGGATAATCATATCCTTAATCCTGCCTGTAATCCTGTAATAACCATTTTCGTCACAGGTTCCAAGGTCTCCACTATGAAGCCAGCCGCCTTCATCGATAACTTTTTTCGTTTCTTCAGGCATCTTATAGTAACCTTTCATTATATTATACCCGCGACAGCATATTTCTCCTACAGTGTTTGAAGGCACAGGCTCATTGGTATCGGGGTCAACAACCCTTACCTCTACGCCCGGGAAATGCTTACCAACAGTTTCGACCCTGAGTTCTAGAGGATCATCCACAGCAGTTTGAGTCATACCGGGAGAAGCTTCCGTAAGCCCGTAAACACTGGTAATCTGATAGCAGTGCATATCATTTACGACCTTTTTCATGGCTTCCACGGGACAGGTCGAACCTGCCATAATCCCTGTCCTGAGAGAAGATAGGTCGAACATGTCAAACATCGGATGCGTATATTCGGCAATAAACATTGTAGGCACGCCGTAAAGAGCCGTACATTTCTCTTTGTGTACCGCAGCAAGCACCAATAGAGGGTCAAAAATCTCGAGCATAACAAGCGTTGCTCTGTGAGTCAGAACCGCCATAACTCCGAGTACTATCCCAAAACAATGGAAAAGTGGCACCGGAAAACAGAGTTTGTCTACATAGGTGAACCTCTGGCGGTCTCCGATCGAAAGCCCATTATTCAGGATATTTTTATGGGTCAGCATGACTCCTTTAGGAAAACCTGTCGTACCTGATGTATACTGCATATTGACAACATCGTCACAGTCAACACTGGCCATAATCTCGCGGAGATTGTCATCGGGATAATGGCTGCCAAGAAGCAGAAGCTCACTTGTGTTATACATACCACGGTGTTTTTCCTGTCCTACGTAGATTATACTCTTAAGATAGGGAAAGTTTTTGCTTTTTAATCTCCCTCTCTCAGAGGTTTTTAGCTCAGGGACCAGTTCATTAATTATTTCTAGATAATCAACGTCTCTATAGCTATCAATCATAGCCAGGGCCTTCATGTCGGACTGTTTTAACACATATTCGACCTCATGGCTCTTGTAGGCAGTATTTACAGTAACAAGTACTGCTCCGATCTTTGACGTAGCAAACATGAAGGTAAGCCAATCAGGAACATTTTTTGCCCAGATTCCTACATGATCCCCTTTTGTTATCCCTATAGCTAACAGCCCTTTTGCAAGGTTATTAACCCTTTCATTGAACTGCCCATAAGTAAAACGAAGGTTGCGGTCAGGATAAATTATAAACTCGTGGTCAGGGTCTACAGCCACCTGTTTTTCAAAGTAATTACCGAGGGACTCTTCTATAAGATTCATTGTATTAGCCTCTCACTTGCATTATCAATTTTTTTAGAGACGTTGGTTTGCGAACAGAGAAGTCTCATGTGCTCTAAAGTTCGGTTTGCAGGCAGTCAGTTAAATAAATTCAAATTGAGCAAGGGGAATCCATGTCCGTTTCAGCATTATCCATCGCAGGAAACATATGCGTGGTCAGAATTTCGCGGATTGGATCAGGAAGGGGCATTGCTTTCTGGAGCTTGAAGTCATAATAAACCAGGACTGCCTGACCTTTCACCTTGAGCTCGCCCTCCTGCCACGCCTCATGCCCGACAGTAAATGAGCTGTTTCCTATCTTTGTAATGAAAGTTCTTATCTCCACGTCCGACCTGAAATACATCTGGTGCAGAAAATCAAACTCGGTCCTGACAAGAATCAGGTGCCATACATCAGGGCTAAGATCAAGGTCCGGTGAAAAAAGCCGGAATACTGAGTTTCTTCCAATTTCGAACCAGACCGGGAGGACAGTGTTATTCACATGCCCAAGCCCGTCTATGTCCCCAAAGCGCGGACTAACAATTGTACTGAACATTTTTGATTCCTTAACTCTAAATACTTGCGTTTAATTTCTCAAATCTGGAGTTTCCAGCCAGTTAAAAGTAAGTGCCCACTTTCTCCTCTACCTGACTGCGGCTTTACAGAGGAGCATAGATCACAGCTAGAATTTTTGCGTCCTCTTTTCCTGCTGCGTGGACATCATGCGGGATAATTGAGTCATAATAAATACTGTCTCCGGCGCTTAGCCTGTGGACGTCCTTTCCGTAGAAGATCTCGATTTCTCCGGAAAGGATATAAATGAACTCCTCTCCTTCGTGAGAAGAGGGCTGGTGACTTTCCTCGGGAGACGGATGAATATCAATGATGAAGGGCTCCATATTGCGGTCTGCTTTATCGGAGGCAAGGGAATAAAACTCAAGAGCACTTTTCCTGGGTTTCTCAGTCTTCCCCGAAAAACGGACTACATTCTCTGACAGCCCTGCCCTGACAATTACAGGTCCGCTCTGGGGCATATCGTCCAGAAAAGTACCGAGGCGGACGCCTAAAGCCCGGGCAATCTTTAAAAGAGGTGTTAAGGAAGGGACCAGGGCTCCGTTTTCTAGCTGCTGGATTAACTCCTCGCTGCTCTGACTGGCTTCAGCCAATTCTTCAACGGTCATTTCCCTGACTTCTCTAAGCTGGCGTATCTTACTACCGACACGGTTCTCTTCTGACATTCTTACTTTCCTCACAAATATTTTAAGGTAGCAGACCCGGCAAAAATATAAACCAGAGTCCTGTTAATTGCCTGGAAGGCTTATCTCTTTTGTATCCATCTATTATAAAAAAATATCTTTAATGGCTGCCCTTATTATAAAATCGCGATGATAAAGATCACGCTAAACTATTAAGTTCGGCCTGGAACTATAATAAAGGAAAAGTAAACCGGACTGATCAAAAGTAACTCTTGAAAACCAGTAATTTTTTGAATGATATCTATTTTTGCTTTATATATCCTGAATATGTTTTTGCCTTCATATATCGAATATAACATAATAGCTCTCTAATGCTATTTATATAAACAAAGATATATTATCGAGGTCCAAATATGATTTATTAAATTGTGTGAAGGTGTTATGAGAACTAATTCTGGACATCGTCATAAAACTAATGTTTAAAAGTTTTGTATCTCTGAAGCTCTAATGTGAACAAATGAAACATTGGTTGTAAGGGTAATTGAGAGTAAGAGATATTTATTTCAGTCGAATGCCCCGCTAGCTTGCTGTGGAGTGTGCCACCGCAACTTTTATTATTCAAGGCAAGTTGCTTTAATCCAGATAACTTAAAAAAAATTGTCTTAAATATTTAGAATGAAACATACGTGTGCATAGAAAGTATAAAATCCAGATTAACTATACACTGTCTGAAACAAGATGTAAAGAGTAAAACAAGATGTAAAGAGCAAAACAAGGTGTAAAGAGTAAAACAAGATGTAAAGAGCAAAACATGATATGAAGAATAACAACAAAAATTCAAGAACATTACTTAAAATAGGCAAAGACCAAAAACGAACTGTACGTAAATAGTATTTTTGAGGAGTTGAGCTTATTAATAAGGTAAACGAGCAAAAAATTAATGTTCGATTAATTAAGAAAGATGAAGAAAATATTGAGAGAATGCTTGAAATTGATTATGATGCTTTTGATGAGAATATACTTAGTAACTGGTCTTTGGTACCTTATCTAAGATATGGACACGCTTTCGGTCTCTTTGCGTGTAACTCCTTGAAAGGTTTTGCTATATTTATGAAAGAATGGGATAGTCCCAGATTTGCTTATCTATTAGAGATAGCAGTAGAGAAAGAAAGCCAGGAAAAAGGATATGGATGTTATCTCTTACTACAATCTCTAATTCACCTAAAAAAGAACGGATTATCTATTGTTTTCTTAACTGTTGATCCAAACAATTTACGAGCCCGGCATATTTATTGTGACAAATTTGGATTTAAATTTGCAGAATATCGAAAGAACGAATATGGACAAGGGCGTGACAGAATGTTTCTTCAGTTAAACCTGGAGAATTGGATTCCAGGTCTTGATGAACACTCTTCCCTGGAACCTGAGCCATTAGGTGAAGGGTTCCGGGAGGAGTAGTTCACTCCAATCTTTACTCAAACTGGAAATTGCAGCTTATGCCCTCAGGATCAAAACAAAGGTTGCATGATACGCACCTTGCTTTTTTAACCTTCCCTGATTTGAATTTCGGAACAATGTCAGGTTCACTGATAAAGGCTCTGCTCATTGAAATCAGGTCTGCAGACCCGTTTTCAAGCAGGTCATTAATAACCGAAAGCGACCTGATGCCGCCAACAAGAATAACCGGAATGTTTACTGCACTTTTTATTGCTTTAGAGCAATCCTTGAAATATGCTTCTTTTGCAGGGTTATTGATTGCAGTCCTTATAGTTACCCCCCCAGCTTCACCGATTCCTCCGCTTACCTCAATTGCACAGACTCCAGCCTTTTCCAGAAGCTTTGCAATTTCTACTGCCTGGAAAATATCAAGTCCCAGTTCAGCCTTTGAACAACAGGGATGGAAGCCATCGGTTGCATTCAGTTTGACCAGAACGGGAAAAGAATCTCCAGCCTCTTCTTTTATGCGCCTGACAATTTCCGTGACTATCCTTGACCGGTTTTCTACCGAGCCTCCCCAGCGGTCAGTCCGCCTGTTCGTATAGGGAGATATGAAATTACTTAGGAGAAAGCCATGGGCACAGTGAAGCTGTACCCCATCAAAACCCGCTTTTTTCGCCCTGACCGCCGCCTTTGTAAAAGCTTCGATTACTTCCAGGATTTCCTGTTCGGCCATTTCTCTTGGCACGACTGCCGAATGGCTGTCTTTTACTTCCGAAGGAGCCATTGGGACCGGATATTCATCCGAAACACTTGCCTGCCGCCCTCCGTGAACGATCTGGAGCGCAATTTTGCTTTTGTACCTGTGCACCCTTTCGGTTATCTTCCGATAGGGTTCGATAAAACGGTCATTATAGATGCCCTGCTGGTAGATATCACTCTGCCCGCCCGGAAGGACATAGGAATAGCCGGTTATGATCAGCCCGACCTCATTTTTTGCAAGCTCTTCATAAAGGTCTCCGAGCCGGGAAGTGGGCGTTCCGTCTTCTTCAGCCAGAAATTCGTGAGTTGCGGACCTTACAAATCGGTTCTGAAGTTCCAGGGTGCAGATAGTGATAGGGTCAAAAATCATGAGGAAAAATAGGATAAGGGAAGGTAAATAATTATCTCGATCCTTGAATAAAGGAAATCTTGCATTAGGAATAAAGTTCTTTTCAACTGCAGCAAGAAAAGAAAAAGAAAAAGAAAAAAAATTTACTCAGGAAATTTCACTTACGAATTCAATAGGGTTATCCGGATCGTCACGGATATTGAAATGAATTTTTTCTGAACCACCTAAATTAGCAGCGTAACTTGCCGTTACTCTTTGTTCAAAAGTAAGTTTATTATCTAAAATAATTTTATACCTGTAGTATCCCGGTTCGACAGTTATTTCAGGCGAAAAGATTTCATCCTCAGGATTCATTGTGTAGTTTTCTTTGAATACAGATTTATTATAGAAATCCAAAAGCTCAATATGGATTTCATGGCTCTTCTTATCATTATTTTTCAGAGAAAATTCTAATGGATCTAACGAGTGATTTTTCTTAATTTCTTCCTCTCCTCCTTCATTATAATACTCCCACAGAAGATGGACGATTTTCCCATCATACTTCTCGTCAGTTGAAGCAATCCCATATGATTGATTGAAAAAATCCACATTGATACAACCGTCAATTGACTCGTCTTTTACTGTGAAAAAAACACTACTTTGCGGCTTTCCTGCAATGTATCCCATATAAGAATTTACATTTGGCTTTTGAATCTCTCTTTCTTGAAGTTTAAGTTCATAGTCCTCTCCCATGAGGTCCAGGTTTACAGTTCCGTTCGAGGCTAACTCCCTGAACTTCGCAGGGTTCACTATTACAGTTTCAAAACTATCACATGATTCAGGAGCCACAATTGAATTCCTGTCAAATTTTATTTCTTTAAATATAGCGTTCTCATCAGTTTCCGACAAATTCTTCTTTGAATTTTCACTAACAGAGGTTTCCCTGATTTTGTCGATATCTGCTGTTGCTATTTTAAAACCGCCCCACTCTATAGGAGACTCAAGAAAACTGCTATTATTCTCTATTTTTAGAATCAGATTTTTATTATCAGAAATGACCCCGCTGTTTGAATCAGAAGGAACCGAAAAAATTACAATTCCCAACAAGATTAGAGCTGCAGTAATTATAATTATAACACGCATAACTTTTCCTCAAAAAGTAAGTAGTATTACGAGATATATCTAACTTAGTCTATAAAGTATGAAATCAACTGAAATCTTGACTTTATAACCTATATAATCAAAAAACTTAGAAAATGGATTAATACTTTAGCTTATATAAAGTAATATATATAAAGAGAATATGCAGCTTTACTTTTATAGCTTCATATTACCCTTTATACGAGCTTCATATTACCCTTCATACGAGTTACAAAAATTTACTCAGGCAACTGTAATTCCGAACGTAACAGGGTTTTCTGGATCATCAGAAATGTAGATGTCTAGTGTTTCTGAAGAACTAACATCAGCTGCGTAATCTGCCTGTATTTTCTGTTCAAAAGTAAATTTATTGTCCAGAATCATTTCATACCTGTATTGTCCCATCTCGGCATTTATTTTCGGTGAGGAAATCTTTTCCTCAGGGTCTATTGTGTAGTTTTCTTTGAACACGGACTTATTATTAAAATCAAAAATCTCAATAGACATTACATGCTTTTTGAAATCACTGTTTATGAGGAAAAATTGTAAAGGATCAATTTCCATCTTTTCCATCTTTTCCTTTTCTTTTTCCCAATCTTGCATAAATACAATGTAAACTGTTTTGCCATTATATTTCTCATCGGCAGGTCTAATGTTATATGTCACATTCCTGGGTTTACCCAGCCCAACAGACCCACAAAAACTGTTTTTTTGTAAATATAAGTCAGCTCTACTC
Source organism: Methanosarcina sp. Kolksee (assembly GCF_000969945.1). NCBI lineage: Archaea > Methanobacteriati > Methanobacteriota > Methanomicrobia > Methanosarcinales > Methanosarcinaceae > Methanosarcina > Methanosarcina sp. Kolksee. The sequence goes on along the minus strand of NZ_CP009524.1, from coordinate 2,653,606 downwards.
TCATTATACCCTACAACAGGCCCCGCATAAAAGTATTCATCTTCAGTGTATCTGGACGCCTCCTGGATTCGAATTTCATATTCTTCTTCCATTAATCTAAGAAATACATGTCCACTGTCTGCGGCCTTCCTGAGTTTATCAATATCTAGGGTTACTGTTTCAAAATCATCCAAATCTTTCGAGAACTCAAGAAAACTGCTGTTGTTAACCTCTATTTTTTGAATGATATCATTGTCGTCCGAGATGTCTTCATTGCTAGAGCCAGAATAAACAGAAAAAACGACAATCCCCAACAAAATTAACATTGCAGCGGCTAGAATTTTAAAACGCATAACATTGCCTCAAAATAACATTGCCTCAAAATAACATTGCCTCAAAATAACATTGCCTCAAAATAACATTGACTTAAAATAACATTGACTTAAAAATTAATGAGTTACTATATGTATTTGCTAGAATGTTTATCAAATTATGTAACAACACAAAAAGAGTTAGAAAAACAAAAAATATTCTATGAAGTAACAGGAACACAAGTTAAGCGCTATTCAGCTAAATGGCTATTTTAAAGGTTATTTTTTTGATTTAAATTGTTAAGTGGCGTTTTTCTTTTTGGGGTTTATTTCTTCAAACCTCGGAGTACATTCTGCAGAAAACCCTTTTTTTCAAAATACTGCTGATGATAATCTTCAGCCATATAAAACTCGGAAATCGGCACAATCTCAGTGACTATCGAATTTTTGAAAACCCCTGATTTTTCGAGCTTTTCTTTTGAAGCTAACGCCGCAGCTTTTTGCTTTTCGTCATGGTAAAAGATAACTGATCGGTATTGTTTTCCAACATCAGGGCCCTGTCTGTCCTTTGTAGTGGGGTCATGGATTTTCCAGAAGACATCAAGTAAGGTTTCATAAGACACCACTTTCGGGTCGAAAATCACACGAACTGCTTCGGCATGCCCGGTATCAAGGGTACAGACCTGTTCATAAGTAGGGCGTTCAAAATGGCCGCCGCTGAAGCCAACCGCAGTTGCAACTACACCTTTAACCTGCCTGAAAGCCTCTTCAATGCCCCAGAAACAGCCTGCAGCAAAGGTTGCTTTTTCCAGGCCGCTTCCGGGATTTTCGAAATAATCAGGATTCAATTCAGCTTTTTGCTTTTCTTCCACTCTTTTTCCCCCGTAAGAAAATTATGGCTCTTTGTTGTTTTGTGCGGCTATCCTCATAATGTCCTCATAAAAACCAAGGACGGTCTTGAATTGAAAATCAACTTATCCATAGGGAATAGCGAAGAGCCAAAATTATTTTTTTCTGTATTTTCCCATCAACTCCCCTTCAGCAATAATATGCCCTATCATTTCATTTTCAAGGCTTTTTCTTACTGCTCCTGCTTTAAGATCCAGATTCTTGTCCAGAGCATAGACCCGGAAGAAATACCTGTGAGTACCTGAGGGTGGACATGGCCCTCCGTATCCAATTTCCTTGAAATCGTTTAAACCCTCAACCCCAGGTATACTATCTTCTTCTATTTTCGCCACAGGCTCTATGTTCCAGACAATCCAGTGTGTAAATGTCTTTTCGGGAGCATCAGGATCGTCTACTATGAGTACTAAACTCTCAGCCTTTTCAGGAATTCCTTCGAATTCCAGTGGTGGATTTATGTTTTGCCCATCACATGTGTATTTTTCTGGAATACTGCCGTTAGATACAAATGCGCTGCTAGAAACCTTTATACTTTGAATGTTCATGCTCTCATCCCCTTTACCGGTTTCGGGAGACTCCTTATTTACAGGTGTCTGGGTTTTCTCATTCTGGACACATCCCGAAATGAAAACCATTGCTGCAAACAAGAATATCAGAACAACTGTACCGGTCTTTCTGTTCATAGATGGCACCAGCTCCTGACAGCAGGAAAACTGCTCAACACTGAAATATTAAAGCTAAAGAGATATAACTTTAAGGCTTAAAGCTAAGGCTGGGCTATAAGTAATCTCAAAATATCGGTTTCAGCATAGTTAGAGACCTGATTTGAAGTGTATACTCCTTCAGTAATTATTCCAAGCAAGAGATCTAGCATACAAGGTTAGTTCCTCCGCTAACCTCGTCGTAAAGCCTTACATTAAATCTCAGAAGAAAAGCCCTGCAGTCGTCTTCAGGAACTAATGATAAAGCCCTGAGATAAGCAGTTTAGTCTTCCACATCAAGGGATTGAATAATATCGTGGACTGTAAGTTCTCCTTTAGCTACGCGCTGGACAAGTGGATAGATAAATGAGCAATCGTCCATTGCAGCCCAGCGTGCTTCTCCTACCTGCCTTACAACTTCATCCATTATTTCGCCACATTTCTTGCAGTATCTTCCTTCACTCTCTGCTCCACAGCTTTCGCATTTCATAAAAATTCCCCCATAATCTATGGGAACGTAGAAAATAAATAAATTATGGTAACGTGTGAGCATATTTGTACAGTCAGGATAAATCAGAGGCAAAAAAGGGAAATCGGAATCAAGATAAAATAAAATTACTTTAGAGTTACTTCAAAATTACCACAAGGCTGTTAACTATAAGGCTGTTAACTATAAGGCTGTTAACTATAAGGCTGTTAACTATAAGGCTGTTAAATAATTTTGGCTCTTCGTTGTTTTGTGTGGATATCCTCATAATTTTCTCATAAAAACCAATGCGGGCTTGAGTTGAAAATCATCTTATCCATACGGAATAGCGAAGAGCCGCCTTTTAAATTCAAGTGGCAGGAAATTCGATTATTCGATTTATTGAAGCATACAGAGAGGCATACATGCCTGATTTTCCTATCCTGGGCCATCTCCACCAAATGTTTCCAGACCGCAATCAAGCAAGATTGGAAAGAATCTCTTCGATTTCCTTAACCCCTGAGCTTTTTACAGTTATTTCTTCCCTGCCGCGTACCCTAGCCCAAGTTCTACCGCCCTTTTGATCTGGGGCTGGGACCAGACTGAATGATCCTGGATTTTCGGACCCGTGCCAAGAGTTTTCAGGAGAGCAAGACCCGTAACATCATTTGCGACCACATCCGAGCTTGCCAGCACAATACCAGGCTCTCTAAGAGTTCCAAGATCAGGGCCTCCGGTAACAAAGCATTTTGTTGCATCCGAAATATAGAAATCAGGCTTATAAATGAGATTTGATTCGGCAATCATATTCCCGAAAAGTGCGTCCATGTGCAGGCCATGAGGAAGCTGTCTCCTGTCCGTGTCTGCAGTTATGCTTATTTGTGATTTCAAGCCCATGGTAAAGGTTGCAGTCCAGTGAGTTTTGATTACAGGAAGCGCAATCATATAATTCACCGAATCAAGAAATTCGGGAACATAAAAACCTACAGGCTAGGAAGAAGCACCATCAGGCTTCATATGATAGCGCTTCATGTGGTCAAAAGTAAGGATTTCGTTTGCTCCTTCTGCTTCCGCAGCCTGCCAGAGCCCAAGCTTCCTTAGCACCATTTCAGTATCCAGCGTGGTCATTGATTTCTCAGCAACAATAATTTTTATGGGATTGCATTTTCTTGCTTCCCGTATAGCTCCCTTCAGGATCTCGGGATTTGTCGAACCCGGAGGCGGGTCTGCGGTGTTTGCATTTGGTCTGATCAGTACAGTAGACCCTTTTTTAATCCCAAGCCCTCCTGCAAGCTCTACTGCCACTCTTATGGATTCCAGAGTATCTTTGTTTCTTGAAAGCCCAATAACTGCCATACTCAAAACTCCCACATAGTAATATGTAGCCAGAAATATAAAAATATAGCCAGATATATAAAAACAGGAGGCTAGTGTCGAGTCAACCATCAAGGATTCAATAATTCCGAATAATTACAATCGGTTTTATACGACGTTTCACGTTTGACTCGACACTAGTAAGCTTCCAAGAAGTTACAAAAAAGTTACAAATCAAAAATGATAAAATAAAAAATTTGTGAAACTATTCCGAAACTTTCATTCCAGGTTATACTTCCTATGAATGAGCCTACTTCAGCAGCAGGAAAAAGTGAAAATTGCCAAGTAAAGGGATTACTGGTTCAGTTTACACTCACACATTTCTATAAGCGCCCCTTCTCCAATCCTTGATCCGCGTGCAATAAGCATATCTCCTGCCTGAACAACCGTATTGCCTTTCGGAGCATAGACCCATCGGTCAGCCCTTTTTATTGCCATTACATGCAGCCCGGTCTCGGTTTCAAGCTTCAATTCAAAAAAAGTCTTTCCGACTATAGGAGAGCATTTCTCTACCTGGAGCCTGGTTATAACTTCTTCGGAATTCCGGACTGCGAGGGTGATAATGGGGTGGAGTTCTATGTCCCTGAGCACGGTATCCGCAATTCCGTAGGCGGCATCGGAAATTGCTTCAGAGGCACTTGCAAGGTGGAGGATTCCCCGGAGCATGTTCACATCATCAAAATGCTTTGCAGTTTCAAGCACCCAGTGCTGAAGTTCGTATTTCATAGAGTCCATTTCGGACTCCAGGGCACTAACCTCATACGCTATATCTTCGTTGTCAAAAAGAATAGCAGAGTATGCAAGTCCTACTGAGAGTTCGGACATGTTCTTCATATCTACTATAATATCCACTGCATGCTCAAGGTCTTTTAAAAGCTTATTGTGCTCGATCTCCTTAGGTACGAATTTTTTTGTTGTGGCCATCTCGAAAAATAGCGTGACTCCTTCATCATGCCCTCTGGCAATCAAAACATCGCCTTGCCGAAGACGAGTTTCCTTGTCAGGGTCATAAATCCAGTCTTCGTTTCTCCTGATGGCAATAATCCACATGCCTGTCTCGATATCAAGCTCGAGGTCGCCAAGAGTGCGTCCTGCCATTGAAGATTCTGCGGCGACTGTTGCCCTGACTATGGTCTCTTCCGCATCCCTGAGGGCTATTTTCAGTTCCATCGGAATTCCCATATTCATGAGAACTATCTTGGCAATATCGCCTGCGGCATTAGCGATATTTTCCGAACACGCAGCAACCTGTAAAACTCCCAGGAGGCCTTCGGCTTCGTCAACCCTGCGTGTGCTTAACATCGCGGCCATTTTAATGTGATAATCGAGGGTATCCATCTTATCTTCAAGATTAAGTACCTCTTCAGCAACGTCCTCATCATCGTAAATCATTGCAGAGTATGCAAGGTCTACCATGAGTTCGGAAGTGTCCTTCATCTCAGTCAAAAGATCCTTGAGATTCTTTGGACTGTATCTGAATTCTTTAGGGAACATGGTCTCTAGATCAACTCTACCTTGTGCTGGTGTGTATGAGTATATACTAATAGTAATTATTAATTATTAATTATTAATTATTACTTTTTGATTATTCAGGCTTTAAGAACCTGGTTAAAATATAATGAATTAATAATATTATAACTGATATTTAATTGCAGTATTTTATTGAAGTATTTTATTGAAGTATTTTATTGAAGTAATAAAGTGTTTTTATAATATTTTTAAAAAGTAAAGAGCTATAAAAATTCCCGTAACCCCTACCAGGTCTCCAAGGCTTGCTATGAAAGGAATGACCGTATCATCAGGGTCTATCCCGAACCTGTGGGAAATAAAAGCTATGGCGACAGTTGCAGAATACACAACGGCAAGCTCTATGATAACGGCTATGAGGCTGATTTCCAGAAGGGTGAGATAAGGCATCCCGAACCCCAGGAAACTGCTTGCCAGATAGACCAGTATGCTGACAGAAATTGAAGAAACAAATCCTACGATTGCAGCTGCAATAACACTATTGTGTACGACCGGGTTACTCCTGAGATTATCTCCGAGCCCCATGTGGAAAGCCGATGAAAGCCGGGCTCCAAGCATGCTGCCTGTATCCCCTCCGATTTTGATAAGGGAAGGAATTAGAATCAGTATCGCTGGCATAGATATAAGGCTTTTTTCTCTTGAGTTAAGAAGCTGCCCTACAAGGATTCCCATTACACATGTGATTATAAGTACTGGTAGCCCTCGCTGAATGATACCATTGATTGTGTAGTAAGGAGTATGATGCCCTCTTTTCCTCAAAACATCACCACCAATTTGGCAGAGAGGAAAAGCATGAGCATAGAGACAATATCCCCGATAGTTGCAATCGAAGGCGTAACAACATTATCAGGATCAAAACCAAATCTGAACATTCCTACAGCCAGTAGAGCTGCAACAAAAGAGAGAATTACCCCAGATGTAAAGGCTGAAATCACACAGATAAGGGTAAGTTTTAAGACTCCGGCACTTTCAAAGCCCAGAGCAAGAGTTACAAAGTGACCGAGGATTCCGAGAATAAAAGCGGTAATAACACTCAGGATCAGGGAACCGGAGATATTATTCATTAGTTCGGGATTATGCCTGTCGAGATCTGTAATCAGCCCCAGATGAATTGCACTGCCAAGCCTTGAACCAAGGGTCGAGGAAATATTTCCCCTGAGCCCGAGCACCCCGGGATAAATCACAAGCAGTCCCGGGATCATTCCAAGTTCATCTGTCATTCCCGAAAGTATAATTCCTGCAACTACTCCCCCAACAGTAGCAATAAGTTCAAAGGGCAACGCCTCACGTACTATTGACGAAATACTCGCGTACTCGCTCAGGTATTTTTCAATATACTGGGACTCGAAAAGGTCTTCGTCCCTGTGAGACTCTGAGGGCATGCGTTGGTATTACACACTGATAATATTAAAATAATCGCTAACTTCAGAAAAAAGATGTTTAGATATTTTCATAAGGATGAATTATTGGGTCGTGGGTCTGAATCATTGAAAATCGAAAGCGAAAGAATCTCTTAATATATTCATCTAATAAGTGGGATGCACTCGATTTTTCGTAATTGATCAATAATTCAGGGACACGACCAATTATTGAATTCGATGATAAATTAGTAGAAAAGTAAAGGCATTATAGAATGTAAAATAAAGCACCTTCTTCAATTTATCTTTAATTTTATTTAGGTTTATATAAGATTACTATACCTCCAGAGTATAGCGGTGATAACTCTGATTAATTGAATATGACATTGCTGTTCTTACCTTTTTATGATTTTAATCTTTATGTACTCAGAGACCAAAAGCCTTATGGAAGTAGGTGGCAGTATTTTTGTACTTATTATGAGTGTAGGCTGAGTGATTAAGGATCTCTAATTTCTTTTAAAGCTGTGGAAATTTCATCATACCTATCTATCCATATAGATTGTATCCCCAAAGAATGGGCATCTTGTTCTTCAAGCATCTCTAGTTTAGTAATAAAAAGATCTTTATAAGTTTCTAGTATCCTATTTTGTTGTTCTTTTTCCAAAATTCCATTTTCTTCGCATGATTTAGATGTTTTATCTATAAACTTTGCCTTACCTTCAAGCCTTTGTTCATCTTTATGCTTTACGAGCATGAAATGAGGGATTGATTTTTCTTCTCTCAGTCCTTTTGCTACATCTAAGAGGCGCCTTAAATTAGGATCAGTCAAAGAAGTACCTATGAAAAGACATGTATTATTTGTAAATTTATTAATTTGTATAATATTGTTCCAACAATAAACGTCAGTATAGAGTTGGTGATATAATTCTTCGCTCAGAGTTATTTTATATTTTGAATTAAGTTTGCCTTCTCTTGGTAAAAAGCCATGAACATGATAAATAGGTAATTGCCCTGCTTCAGGTTGCGTACCAGTATCATAAATTGTTTTAATTTTTCTACTTCCATTTTTTTCCAGATATTCATCTAATATATCATCAAAATTATACGTGATAATTGAATCTAAATTATTCATCATATTTTTTATCTCTTCAAAAGAGTCATATCCTTTAGTATCATCAAATTTTTCGTAAATAACATCTCTGACAAATTCTTCAAAACTCTGATCCTCAGAATTATTCTTGAAGTTCTGATAAATGTTTCGTACTAAAACAGTAAAATTTGAGTTATATGATATAAGAAGGTCTGCAATATTATCTATGTAATTAGATTCTACAGATTTGGCTAATTGTTTACTTAGCAGTTTTTTAGATAGAGTTTCCCAATCAGGTAAATGATATGGTTGTGATATACCTGAACCCAATACCAAAACAAGTTTTCCTTTTCTGTATGACTTTCTTAAATTTTCTAATTGTTTTTTTGGATCTATCTTTTTAGGAGAATAATCTGGATCAATTTGTAGAATCTCTAAAGACTCTCGAATGGGCTTAAATGCATCACTAATTAATTTAGCATTATCATTACTTATAGACTGAAGCATGTCTCTAATTAATTTAGTATTACGATCATTTATAGACTGAAGAGTATCATTAAATAATTTCATCTGAGAATTTCCAAAATCGTTAAATGCTTTGCTTACCCCAAGCATGGGTGTAAATGCTTCAATAAGTGCTTTAGTTGTAGGTTGAAATGAATCAGCAAGTGCTTTAGCTGTATCAGTTGCAGGTTGAATTGAATCAGCAAGTGCTTTAGCTGCATCAGTTGCAGGTTGAATTGAATCAGCAAGTGCTTTAGCTGCATCAGTTGCAGGTTGAATTGAATCAGCAAGTGCTTTAGCTGCATCAGTTGCAGGTTGAATTGAATCAGCAAGTGCTTTAGCTGCATCAGTTGCAGGTTGAATTGCCTTAGTAGGTTTTTTAATGTCTTCATTAGAATTAGAACTATTATTAGAATTAGGCATAAATGTCTAGATAACAAATGAATGTTTATACTTTACGAAATTGTTGTCGAGCCTATCCCAAAACCTTGAATTTTGAATGATCGCTCTAATTTCTAATATGAAAATATTATAATAGATTTGGGAATGAAATTAGTCTTGTGATGAGCTCATCGACTATTTTTTTCGTTATCATTTTGAAACCGACCTTCTGCAGATGTCTTGAAAAAAATAACATTTTTCCTGTTATTATTTTTGTTCTGAAATTGAATTGTCGGACAGCCTCTAGAGAAAGGGGTATTCGTGACCCACCGCGCCCTGATGTAATAAATTAAAGAGTCGCGGACCAAAATCAGTTCTATCAGCTTTTTTGTTTTTCGGAAAAAAGATAAATAACTTGCAGCCGTTACCTTATATATATGGTAATAGGGATCACAATGGTAATAGTAAATATGTATAAGGCAGCACAACTTAATAAAACTTACGGAATATATCAGTAAGTAATTATAAGTATTGAAAAAATATAGCTTAAAGCATAGGCATATTGTGATGATGATTAATTAATATTTAAATTCATACGTTGTTTTTTCTTGAAGTTTAAGTTATTCTCTGGCACTTGCATCTACCAATATTAAAACATCCTAATCTGCTATAGCTTGGAGTAAGTATCTTTAAAGACATTAACCTATATTCGGCAGGTCGACATTAAATTATGAGGATTTTTAATGGTAGTGTTTTTCGAACATTACAGAAATATGTAATGTGTCTGAAATTGGTTAACATATAACCAAAATCTCACGACATATATAAACAATCAACCATTTTTGCAATAATGTTTTGTATCAGGGATAATGTGTTTCCCAGCAAAAACGCGATCGGGAAAAATGTTACTAAAAAAACAAGTTACCTGCCGAAAGCAGGATTAACTTTCTTTTCCCATCTAATAAGCAGTCTCCTGAATCTATTCAACCAGGAATGTGTTCTTTCCACGACCCATCTTCTCGTTCTATAACCTGGCATCTCTTTTATTCTTATATTTTCTTCTACACGTCTCCGAATATAAGCACCTACTTTCGGCAGGTCGACATAAAAATCCATTCTATTTTTCTATTGATATCGTTTTTTTCAGAACTTCTGAAATTAAATTCAAATCAAATTATGCAAAATGTTAACCATGGCATCATTAATATATATTTATAATAAATGAGAGAAATGGAACATTTTATTACACATATAGTTCGCATGAAACTGATTTTTAAATTAACCTACAAAAAATAACAATCAATAATATTTAGATTTTAGGATGTGCTTGCTGCCGAATGTAGGATAAGCAGTATAGTTATAATTATTAACCAATTCTCTGATATCAGGAAAATCATAAGTTTTATCCATACATATGTTCTGAATCATTTTATGTGATGAAGGGCTCTGCATTATTATGGCATCAAGAGTCTCCCTTTTACAAGCATTTTATCATGACGATTAGCTCCGTCCTGTAAACAGAAAGTGGTATGCCTATTGCGTCTGTTAAAAGACGCCTTTTGTACCTTTTTTACCACGATCAGTAGGATTAGATCCTGTTCCAGATCCATCCAAGGGTGCTTTTGTCATAGCTCCATCAATTTCTTGTTATTCACATTCTAATCCCTTTTATGTCTACGGGCAATACAAATTCAAGACTTTACAAAAGTGGCTCATCACTATTGCGGGAAACTAACCCAGCCATCAGCCGGAACAAAGAGAAAAGGTTTTTCTCTCTACAAAACAGTTGGTAGAGTGAGAGAAGAGAAGATAACGAGAAAGGGAGTACAAGAATAAGAGGAAGCTAACACACAGAACTATGGAGGAGTAACGATGCAAAATGTCTTAAAAGGGATGCCGGGTCATTTGGAGGATGCTGAAGGTATTCAGCTTGGCAAAAGCACTATTGACTATATTTCGCTTAATGTTCCCCCTGCCTGCAATTATGCTTGCGACAAATGCTTTACTTTGGCTCGCGCGCGCAATGTGGACGATGCTCTGACTACTGACCAAATGGTGACGCTTGTCAAGGAAGGAAGAGCATTAGGGGCTAAAGTCATGAATATCATCGGTGAAGGTGAGCCGCTTTTGTATCTGGACAGGCTCAAAGAAAAACAAGATTTGCGCCGGATCATCGAGTCGGCTCACAAGGAAGGCATGACGACTGTCCTTGCGACAAACGGGAGTTTGCTGAGTAAGGGCAGTGCTCAATTTCTATACGAGCACGACGTGACCCCGGTTGTCAGCCTCGACACAATGTCTCCCGAGCTTTATCGCGACATGTTTAAAGGCGCAGCCAACTTCGAAGTTCTTATGAAGAACTTGGAATATGCACGAAAACTCTTTGCTCCTGCAATTTACACTAAGAATGGGCGTCGTGTCATGCGCCTAGGCATCCACATGACTGTTACAACCCGCAACATGGATCAAATCGACGACGTTAAGAAGTTCTGCGGCGATGACATTTACTTTGATTGTGATTATGTCGCTCCCGTCGGAGCAGCAGTGCAGAACCCCGCAATCTATGGATCGAAAGAAATCTTTGAGCGTTGTCGTCGCGCAAGCCATGCTGCATGCACACCGATGGTCGACACCAAGACTGCGTGTGGAAAACATGGCTGTGCTCTGTTCTACTATGGTTTTGCTGTTGGGTACGAAGGCGAAGTCATGGTCGACACGCATGCAGTCGAAACTAAATACGTCGTAGGACACGTCATGAGCGCATCCCTGCCGGAACTGATTAAGAAATCCCAAGCATTCCGTGACGCCTACTTCGAGAACTTCGGGGAACATCCTTGCATTATCCGCAACGAAAGGTATCGGGACTACTTGGCGTATCTTGACAAGCACCGGACTTCCCCATTTCCTGCCAACAAGAAATGGGAGGCACCTTGTCCGTGAAACTGACTGCTGTAAATCTTCATCTCAACAACGAGTGCAATCTTCGCTGCCGTCACTGTCTTTATGAAAGTGGAGAAATTGCAATCGAAGGGTTCCGTTTTCCTGTATTGAGGGGATGGATAGAACAGTTTGCTGAATTGATGGGTGATGGAGGGACATTGAATCTTTTTGGGGGAGAGCCCCTTCTTCACCCTGATATTCTTCCAATAATCGATCATGCGTCGTCTCTTGGTCTGTCGGTGGGCATTACGACAAACGGTGTCCTTGAAGGGAAATTTACCGAACTCCTTAGGACACCGGTTTCTCGCGTTTCTATTGACTTACATGGCGCGACAAAGGAACAGCATGATTTTGTGAGAAATTTTTCTGGGCATTATGAGATCAGCCTTGATCGAATTAAAGAGGCTGTCGCTGCCGGAAAAAGCGTTGGGGTCAATTCTGCTTTAGCCAGATTCAACAGCGGCCATGTGGAGGATCTGCTTAAGCTGTGCGCTGATTTGCGAGTGGCAAATATTTCCTTTTATCTGCTATCTCCGGCCGGGCGCGGCAAGAGCTTATTAAAAGATATTTTGAACGCAGATGAATGGCTGACCATCCGGGACAAAATATTTTCTTGGTGCAAAACCAACAATCCTGCTTTCGGCGTAATATGGGAGCGTTGTTACGATCACAAAGAAAACTTTGCTGGCGTAGTGAAATCTATGTGTCGTTCTGCCATCGCCGACACCCTTGACGTGAGATCAGATGGTGTGGTCATTCCCTGCGGTCTTCTCATGAGCGCAGCTCGTCCGTTTGCACCAAATGGGCCGATCTTGGGAAGCCTGCAAACGACCTCCCTTAAAGAAATAATAGAAACGCGAGGCAAGCATCTTTTCAGCGATGGAGAAGGATGCCCGGCGTTAGCGCTTCATGCTGGCGAGCATAAAGATGTTTTGTGGCATGATATCGGTAAATATGATCCTCGCGCTCAAATCACCGATGCTGCCCTCTTGTGCCCCTATGAGTGGCAGCCGTTATGGGGAAATTTAAGAACGATAAGAAAAACGCACGCACATGTTTGTCAGGAGCTATCATGAAAAACGAAGACTTAAGCCAAGAGAGCCTAAACAGGCTTAGGCGTAATTTTTTAGATCGTCATCGTCTGATGATACTGTCCGTTACAAAGATTTGCGACCGCAAATGCGTCTATTGCCGCGGCTCGACACAAAGACCTTACGACAGACTTTCGGAAAGTGAAAACGATGTCTTTCTGGACAAAAGGCGCTGGCCGGAGATTGTAGAGCTTTGCAAAGAGAAGGATGTGGTTGATATTCTTGTCACTGGCGGCGAGCCCACACTTTATCCAGACTTGTGTGGTTTTGCGAAGCATCTTGAAGACAACCAGTTGCCATTCACATTACACACTCATGGTCTTAACCCTCGTGGCATGCACTTTTTAGAATTTTGTGCGGCAAATCAACTGCGGCCTAATATTCATGTCTCCTCCGAATTATTCGAAGATTTTCAGGCCGAATTGCGCCATGGCATTCTTCCCTTAAAGTTTATTCACCGTGCGGCAAAAGCAGGATTTAAAACTGAGTTAAAGGTTGTGCTCCACGATCTTTTTGCAGGACGCGAGAACCGTATAGAAAGTCAATTATCTTGGTGGCAAGAACAGGGAATATCTTCGATTCGCTTTCAGCCAGCGGCTCCCATCGACAGAGTCTGTTCTACCGAAGCGTTATTACCAACATTGGAGGTGCTGAAGTCTTTAAAAAAGGATGTCAGGTTCGCAGATTTTATCCGCAATTCAGTTGAAAGCTTTAATTGTACATATGCCCTGATTAAAGGAACCGATGGTTGGATGGCTGCAGCCCAACAATGTATGGCTTCAGATAAAATAATCTTTCTCACAACTGATCTGAAAACGTTAAACTGCAAAACTTTGTGGGGAAAACCAGTGCGAGGAAATTGTAATAAATTATTCGATTTGGTTTGCTGTGGCTTTCAGGCTTGAGGAGGACATACATGCTTTCAGATACCTATAAAAATCCTTTATGGTTTAGAGTTTATTATAAGTTGGCTATGATAACTCTTTTGAAAAGGAAAAGGGCGTTTCCTACTCCGCCGGAATTGGATCCTCATGTCGTTTGTTTCAGAAATATGCTAGAATCCATTAGTTCTGAAATCATAGCAGAAAATGCTTCGGAGAAAGAATGGAGAGGGATTGCAGCAGAGCTTCGGAAATTGGCACTTACTACTGATCCACGCCATTTTTTGCGTTGGCGCGTATTACAAAAGAGTATGGCGGTGGCTTATGCTCAATTCGTATCCATAGAATATGCTGAGTTGCGCAACCGTTGCGATTGGAATAGCCGCTGGAAAGATTTGGTCGTTGAAGACGATGTTGGAGATCCTGTCCCTTTTATCGAAGACCGCAAATCTAGCGCGAATCTTCTTCACCACGCATTCGTGGCAGCGAAGTTCGAGGATTTTCTAGGACATCGTTTGTCAGACTTTAACTCTGTATTCGAGTTTGGTGGTGGTTATGGTAGTTTTTGCCGTCTTATGAGGCGGTTGGGAGCAAAGGGGCACTATAATATTTTCGATCTTCAAGAAATGTCATCTCTACAAACATTTTACTTATCATCTCTTGGTTTTCCGGTCGAATACGGAACATTAGGGAGCCCAACAAAAGATAGCGTTCATTGCTTCTATGATCCATCTCTTTTGGCTTCTGTCAAGACGGCATCTTCCTCTAATCTTTTTATTGCTTTATGGTCTTTAAGTGAATCTCCGCTCAGCTTGCGCGAAAAGGTTATACATCTTGTCAACGACAGTGACGCCTTTCTTATAGGATATCAGGATCGTTTTGGTGAGGTTGATAACACTATTTTTTTTAACAAACTGAAAAATCTTAGGTCAGATGTTATTTGGCTTGATATTCCTTTATCTTACTTGCCTGCGCACCATCTGCTATTTGGAAAGAGACCGAAACCTACACGGGAGACTTCGGTCGCGTGATGACAACACAACTAGCATTCTGCTTTTTGAATAATCTTCGTCACTTTTGGAATTGAAGGAGGGTAGATATGGTCATACAACACAGTTTGGATAGAAACGCAAAGCTTCAAGCAACTTCAACGTCTCAACGAAGCGAGATTGAGGATATGTTCTCCGATATTAAATCGGGATCTGTTCCACCTGTCGCTAGCTGGATCATTACTAGACAATGTAACCTGAAATGCCCGCATTGCTACCCAGAAGCTAATATATTAAATAAGGCCGAGCTGAAGAGCGAATTGTCACAAGAAGAGCATTTTGAGATTGTCCGTCGATTTGCTGAAGCAGGCGTCAAGTGCGTTATCCTGTCTGGTGGAGAAGTTCTTCTTTTGCCTCACATTGTCGATCTTGTAGCTTCGGTCTCGAACGCAGGCATGCTTCCTGGTATATGTACCAATGGCTTGCGTGTTACTCCAGAAATCACTTCGAAATTTAAAGAGGCTGGCCTTGGCTTTGCAAGTATTAGCGTGGATGGCGCTGATGCCCAAACACATGACACTTTTCGTCAGTGCAAAGGAGCTTATGACAAGGCCATACAGGCCATTCGAATCATGAGTAGCGAGGGAATTACTGTTTGGGCGGATTATACGGCTACAGCCGCCAATAAAACGAATATGACAAAACTCAAGGAAGTTGTGAAGGAAGCTGGAGCGACCTACCTTAACGTCAAGAGATTTCGTCCGCAAGGGCGCGGCAAAGGCAACGCTTCGCAACTCAATCTTTCTCTTCTGGAGTACAAAGACATAATGTTGGAATACTCTTCCTTCGGAGATTACGGGCCAGCTTTTGCATGCACGGATGATCCTATGGTCTACGCCTATCTGCGTCATACAAAAAATCCAAATTGGCCTAATGAAAAAACCATCACTTCTATTAAAGGATGCGGTGCAGCCTTAGTTTGGTTTGGCGTTATGCCGACAGGTGATATTTCGCCCTGTCCTCTGTTGGATCTTACTATTGGCAATGTTCTTCGAGACGATTTGGTTGATCTATTCAAAAACGCCGTTAAGGACATCCTTGATCGCTCGCATCGAACCGGAGCTTGTGGAATTTGCCCGGAAAAGGATATATGCGGCGGTTGTCGTGCCCACGCACAAGCCGTGAGTGGAAACTATCTAGCGGAAGATCCTTATTGCCTTCTAACCTTGAGATAAAGGTAGCTGAGTTAATGAGAGTCCCGTTGCAAAAAATTATGAAAGGGATTTACTGAATAAGAGCCTATCCGAAAAGTGGTTACCTGCTATAACTTTTACATTAGGTAATATGCAAAACCGCAACTGATACTCTGATATCATAGACCTATTATGGCTTTCCAGCATGCATTACTGACTTTTCGGATAGGCACTAAGATACTTTCTGTTATTGAGCTCATCCAAAACTCAAATTTTACTTCTCGAATCTTATATTCCGAATAATGATCAGATTCAAGCTCACAAAAACAATTATACAAGTTGTTAGTGAGTAAAACATAAAATGGCCGTTGGATTAGCTCTTTCAGTTAAATCCTAAAATGGATTCATTCTATTATCAGTTCGTCATCCATACCAAGTTCCCTTAAAGCTATCTTCATCTCCTCAATCTTCTGCTTCGAAATCCCATCAGCGGGTTCAACTTCAACTTTAAGGCTCAATTTAAGTCCTTTACCTGCAAATTTCGTAAGGACTTTAGTATAGAAGTTTGTCCATTTCTGAGGCGGAATTTCATTATCCCATACTAATTTTTTTGCTTTTGACTCCTTGGATGTATGTTTAAATCCATCGTCTCCACCTTCAATTACTTCACTGGAATCCTCGGGATCGGTAGTTGGACGATAACCTTCTTCTGGTTCTTTATCCGATGAGCTATCTTCAGGAGATCCGCCTGCAGATGGCCCAGGAATAACAGTTGTCGGGGGAACTGGAATAGGGGGATTTGAAATCGAATTTAGGTACTCAGTGACAGCATCATTACTGATTATATACATATCTTCGGAGACCTCAACGTCGTTTTTGTTAAGGGCCGCTTTGAATATTAAAGGATTATACCCTCCAGAATCAGTCTTTCCTCCGTATGCAAAAATTCCGTTAGAAACACCCCTGGAAATAGTTTCCTTTATAACTTCAGGATCTATGAGCCTAGGGAAAAGAGGGGACGCAAAAAACATGTCTCTTACTGACTTTGTGCTCCATTCATTTTTGAACGCCGGCGGCCAGTTACGTGTGAGGAAATTAGGACTGATGCTACTTTCAATATCCCCATCCTTTTTCAAACGGTCAATATATAAAGTCACAATTGAATCTGAAGCACTAGAATGGATGAGCCCAAAATCGATTGTTCTGATTTTATTGTCCTTTCCAAGAAGCATGAGATTTTTATAGGTCTTCCAAACCGCTTCCTTTAATTCCAGGGTTCCCTTTTTGATATTTTCACTCAACTGCTTTTTTTGAACATCGTCAAGCTGCAGTTCGTCTTCTTCTGCTTTGATTTCTTCCCAGGATAAGAGCTTACGAGCCTCCTCATAGAGAGATGCAGATGATTCAGGAGCTGCCCAGATGAGGGCATTTTTAAAAGTCCTGGTAGATGTTCCGGATTCTTTAGTGAAAGCTTCCACAGTTTCCATTCTTTTTTTCTCGTCATCATATGCTGGATCTGGAGGTAGGATTACAAGAGTAAGGGAAGCCCTGTCTGAAATTTGAGAGCTTTTTTCTGGGAACGGAACCCTATCAATCTCCTTTATTGAAGGAATGTATTTTTGGACAGTAGCATATACCTTATCTTTAATCATGGATTCCTGAATAGTTGCTTTCCTATCCGCTAGAAGTTTATTCAGTTCGGGCTTATGACTGAAGCGGTACCTGTTCCGATCAACCCTGAGATAGTAACATGCGCTGCTGAGATTTTCCAATACAGTATCGATATTTCCGATATCTATTTCAGGCCCGCATACCGCAGCACGAATTTCTGGAATAGTAGCCAGAGCGTTTGCCGTCTGGCCGCCATTGGATTCAAAGAATATTGTTGTAGCAACCTTCTGATGTAAATTTGCCTTTTTAATATCGGGCATTGCTTCTTTATCCAGCATTGTAGCATGGGAATTGTTTTTGCAGCAGATATCTGTGGTCATGGCAATATCTAGTTTGGATTCCCCAAGCTGCTCGAACATTGCAGACTTAAACAAAGAGTCATCGAGGGGTGCACTTCCTATACATATGAGAAGATCCCCACCTGCTTTTCTATAGCCTTCGCGGTAAACATTAGAAATCCAGAGTGCGAGCAGGCGGAGAATTCCCCTCGTCTGCTGGAAACGGGGCAGAGACTGCCATTTACGTTCGAAAACTGATATGAGGGTAGGATGGAAAGGATAAGAAGCCATAAACGCTTCTTTAGCATGGTCAACGGGGAAATCTCCTATAAGATTGCGATGCTCAACAGCCCATTCAGCATAAGCCTTAATTATCACATCTTTTGCTTCTTTTGGCACCCCTTGCCATTCAAAGAGCCTTCTGCGAATGATTTCCGAAGTTTCTTCTTTTGAGGACATAACGACAGCTTTCCCAAGTCTGTCCAGAAGTTTTTTGAGACGGGAATAGTCCGACTGATCGTCGGCAGTCATCTCAAGTTCTGAGGCGGGAATTGAAACTACAAGCACTACTCTGTCCTGCCCCCTAGCCTCTTCGCTCAGGTTCTGGAGGAAGTTATAAAATTGAGTAGCCATACCAGCTTTCCTGAACCTGCTGATGTAATTCATAATTTCATCCATCAGGATCAAGCAAGCTTTGTCTTTTGGCAGGACTTTTCTTATGAGTTCGCTCCCAGGGGCTCTCATTTCAGCATCGCTTTCTTCGATTAGCTTGAATGCTTCAGCTCCGCCAAGCTGCCAGGCAATTTCTCCCCAAGGAGTCTTTCGGAGAGGTTCTCCATTTTCGCCTCCTCTTGATTCAAATTCGGTTCCTACAAAGATAGCAGTTGCAGTTTCCGGGATCCTCTGTACGTTTGCTACTGACAGAATGCTGGCCACATCCATCCGCCCCATGAGCACAGGCCCACTTGTAGCAAGGTGATAGAGCAGGGCCAGGAAATGTGTCTTTCCTCCTCCAAACTGGGTGGAAAGGTTAAAGACTGCAGAAGTTTCCGTTTTTACACCAGAAAGCCGGCGCACAACTTCAGCAGCTGTTTTTTCAAGGTTTTCTGTTAAGTACGTACGATCCAGGAAGCGTACCGGATTCTGGTAATCGTCAGGAGCTCTGCCTTCCCGGATCTGATCCAGGTGTACGGCAAATTCTGAAGCATCCAGAGGTCTTCCTTCTCTCAAATCTTCTCTTGGAGTTACAAGTTTATACCAGGGTTTAAGAGCCAATTTACACACCACATTATTTAATTTCGAATCTTCCAGTTTTTTGATTAAGCGACCACCATTTGAAGAAACCGTAGGGAAATGTTTCAGAATCGTTTCGGCTTCCGATGACGATTAATATTTCTCCTTTAAGTTCATCCCTTTCTTCAATACTCATTGAATTTATTACTTCATCTCTTAGATATCTAATAAGGTCAGGAGCTTTTTCAGCTTCTTTCCTGTAGCAGAATACAACCCTCAAGTCAGCCCTGACGCAAAGAACCTTCCAGAGGGAGT
Source organism: Methanosarcina sp. Kolksee (assembly GCF_000969945.1). NCBI lineage: Archaea > Methanobacteriati > Methanobacteriota > Methanomicrobia > Methanosarcinales > Methanosarcinaceae > Methanosarcina > Methanosarcina sp. Kolksee. The sequence goes on along the minus strand of NZ_CP009524.1, from coordinate 2,634,418 downwards.
AGGCAATTTTTTCATCCGCTTTGCTGTTCTCAAGTTCAAAGACGGCCATAGGGAAGGGCCATCTTTTCCCTCCAGATTCATTTTCCCATTTCTTTTCAAAAGCCGTTACATCAAGGGACAAATATTCTTCTCGGCTTACAGGCAGCTTTTCCAGCTTATGCCCAAGAGCAGCAACTTCCCAGCTAAGGGCTCTACAGCTTGAGCTTACTATAGATGTCAATTCCGTTGTCCATTTTCTGAGATTTCCATTTAAGGAAGCATCCCTAAGAGGGAGAGCGTTCTCATGGTGATGCACAATATCCATAAATGCAGCCTTCCAACGCTCTCCAGGCGTTTCCATCTTCAGAACCCCAGTCCTTTCTTCCGGGCAAGCACCCCATCAACCCAGCGCTTTTCATTTGAACCTGCTGGATAGAGTGCAGAAAGTGCCTGTGCCAACCTCCAGAATCGCTCGTCTCTTCCAGCTCCTTCTTCTACAAGAAGTTTCTTTAGCGCATTACCACGCCCTGCAGCAAAGAGAAGCATTGCCTGGTGGATCCTATCAAGTGTGGTTTTCCCGGTAGAAATTACCTTAACCTTCTCTGGATCTACATACTGATCAACGAAGCCCTCAAATTCATTGAAGAGAGTAGCTTGTTTGCCTTTACCTTTCATTCTGTTATCAGGAATATTTTTTATATCATTCTGGAAAAGATATTTCGTCCTTTCTTCTACCATCAAAATCCTAGCGGATCCCTTATTAATTTCCACAAGCCAAGGCATCTGTTCCATATGGGCTCCAAGTCCCTGTGCGATTTTTCGGGCAGTATCGTAATCAAGCGTGAATGGCTTAGATTTCTTGGATTTTTTGGATGAAGACTCGTCTTCATCTTCTTCATCTTCTTCATCTTCGTGTTCATCTTTTGAGCTCATATGCTCACTAGTTCCAGTCTTGAGAGTCCAGAGCCACATGGCAGTAAGCCTTGCGTCTTCTTCAAAACCAGTAGCATCTGCGCCCTCAAAGATCATATTCATAGCTTCTTTGGACACCGCACCCCACACATGTTCAAGATACTCTCTGAGCGTGACTTTTTCTCCACTGGCTTTCTCAACTATTGAATATCGAGAATAAACTTCAAGGGCCGGGCCAATGCAGGAGAATATAGAATCTGCGCCAACTACACCCTCTTCCCTTAATTTTGACATCCACTCATGGATACGGTGTGGAAGTTCGTATAAGATGTCGCGCCAATCTCCTACACTATCGATTGGATTATCTATATCTTTTCGAGGCCTACAAACTAAATGAACTGATGATACTAAAGCAGCAGAATTCATCCCACGTAGTCTTGTCGCCAATTCTGTATCTATTGGCCATGAACCAGTTATCATCCAGCCAGCATCAATCATGGCTTGAAGTTGCGCTTCCCATCCGTCAGTACTTTTATGCGCAAAGACGACAACACATATTCCCTCAGGTGCTAAAACTCTACGGGCCTCAGACATTGCTTTTCTCATTGTGTTTTCAAAATACACTTTGTCCTTGCCCTCTGCTTTATTTACTATACACTCTTCTTCTTTTGGAGAAAGACCCTCTGAAAACAAATCTAAATATAAGTCCCCCACACTTCTCTTGAGCCAAACTATAAAAAAGTCCGATAGGTCGGCATAAGGAACCGAATCATAATATGGAGGATCTGTAAAAACACATTGAGCAAAATCGTCCGGTAATAGAGGGAAACAAGCAGACTTATTTTCTATTTGTGCATTCTTTATTAATGCAACTTCTTCTCTCTCTAGTACTCTACTAATTTTTTCGATAGCACCTTCAAATGATCCGGTACTTTTTCCTATTGGATTTGTTTCTGCAAAGTCCCATGTCATAGGTAAGGCTTGTCTTCCAAAAACATGACTTACGTCAATAGTGTTTGGTCTCCATGTACATAAACTTGAATTATGGTCTGCACAACTATCGACAGCCAAAGACAATATAGTTTGAACTGCTGTAGCAAAAGGAATGTCTTTTTCGGCAACAATTTTCTTACCAGCCTCTCTAACAAATTTTACCAACGTAATTATCGCTAAAGATTGTCGATATGTGAAAAGATCCCCCCACTGCTTCATCCCGTAAGGCTGAATTCTAAAGCCCAGTGTTCCTTTTGGAGGCAAATTTTCGTCAGGAACTAGACTTAAAGAACCGTTTCTATCTTTATTAAGATCCTTAATTTTTTCTTTTGCTTTAAGTGAAACTGTAATATCGTTTTCATTTGCCAATCTGTAAAATCTACCCTGTTGATTATTTCTGATGGTTACAACGACAAGTAGTTTAGCGTCATTAGCTCCTCCTTGCCTACTATTCAGTTGCTTTTTCACAGAAGTTACGGGGGTTGTGTGGCCACAAATTGGGCAAGTAGCTGCCCCTCTTTTTATTGTTCCTGAGTCTACATTGTCAGGTTTACAGTCCCTTAAAATCTCGAATTCAAGACATTTTTTTTCTTTATCTGGTATTATTTTTATTGCTACAGTACTTCTTCCTTTTTTTGATTTTCCTTTTTTCGAAAGCCACATAGAACGGAGAAGTGGTACCTCTGCACCACAATTAGGCCCTTCGCATTTTATTGTACGAGACCATATGTATGCTATTGGGATAGAACCGTCGGGATCTCTAGGATATATTTCTTCTAACTCTCTTTCTGCTTGTTCTTCTACCCACATCCCCCATTTACGGACTTCTTCCACTAGGCATTTGCCATACTTAGGGACATATTCTAGTAAAACTTTATTAATAAGTACAGGAATTGGATTCAAGTCACTAGCAAAAGAATTACCGCCTACACGTAAAGTTTCAAGAGGAATAGATCCACCTCCCGCAAAGGGATCTACTACAAGCGGTTGTGTTTCTGATAAACCCCCAAAAACTTCGTGCGATATTTGTGTAAGGGAATGGCTTGCATTAAGATACTCTATTTTATTTGAATTATCCCAAGCTGAAAAATCAGCAATAAAATCGAGAAGAGCTTTCCGAAGAACTAAAGGATCGTTAAAATTTTTACTCTCAACGTCCATTGGATCAAAAAGTGCTTTCATGATGCTTGAAGCCTGTTTTCGGAACTCTTCAGGACAAAGTGGATCTGCAGGATCAGGCCATAAAGATGCACATAAAACAGCCCTGCAGGCAGCAAGGGGACGTCTTGCCCACCATATATGAAGGGTTGAAATATGTCCGTGACGAATACTTTTTTCGCGGCGGGCATGTTCACTGATTTTTTTGATAGGGAGGTCTACTTCAATTAATCTTTTTGGGTATTGGGTCATGTTATAACCTTGAATTGTATTCTACAATTATAACCTTGTCAGATGCGATTGCTATGTCTTCTTTTTATAGTCTTATTTCAAAATGAATAGGACTTACGCAGTTGAACTAAAAAACAAATACGGAAAACACTTAACTGTATAAATCACAATACTATTGATAAGGCCGCATGTGCTTGATTTCATTCCTCAAGTGCGTAAGTCCTAATGAAATTATAGTACATTTAATCTACTATTTTTCCAGTGAAACTTTAGAAACATCCTTTTTTACTCACTTTTTCTTTCCCAATATCTCATCAGCCCCTAAATGATAGTGCTCAATTTTCGCGAGGGGTTTCCACCCCAATTTTGCAGGGTTCTGTATTGGGTGCAGTTCCGGTTTGCTCGAACAGTTATACACAACATAGAGCCAGTAATCTTCTTTCAGTCTTTCTGCAGTATTATACTCATTAGTTGAGAGAACCACTTCCCCTACAGTATTTCTGCCTTTTACTTCAATAAAACGGACATCTATGGATGTTTTCGGATCTACCGGGTGGGGGCGCCTTGAGATGAGATCAAAGCCACGATTTTCGTTCTCAACGCTTTCAGGAACCCAGCCTCTGGCTCTTTCCCAATTCATGGCGTATTCGACGGCTATCCGCTCAATTTCTTCATCCCTTACCATAGGAGCAATGTCTGGAGATTTTCGGTCAGGATGTGGGAGGATAAGGGCACGGCCATGGTGCTGGATTTCGGCTATGGTACATTGCTTTTCCCGCTCCAGCTCTTCCAAGCGATTGTCCCGGCGATTGTTCAGCTCGGAGAGTTTATCTTCGAGCTGCTGGAGGCGGCCTTCGATACCCTGTTCGGGAAAGCCTGATTCTTTTTTATCAAGGAGTTCTGCGAAGCTTATCTGGGCTCTGTCGATAATCGTATTAAGGCTAATATCCACGTGCCTAGCTATTGTGGTTATTTCCTTCTCTCTCTGGGCTGAGATATCTCCAAGGAAGGGGTAGAGGGCATTTTCTATCAGGAATGCTTCAACTGATGTGTTTTCTGGAAGTTTGATGCCTTCAGGTACTTCAGTTTCTTTGGAAGCCGCCAGTAGTTCTGCAAAAATAGTTGGTTGACGGACTTCCATGCTGCTTCCTTCTAATGTTTCTATAACGAAAAGTCTTCTATGCAGCACATGCCCCATGCCGTCCAAAATTGCGGCTGAAAAAACGTCCAGAAGGGATGGAGATTCCCTATTCAAGTCAAAGAAAACAGTACCAGCCTTCATATCTTTCTGTACTTGGTCAAGGGCATCAACCCTTACGGATTCAAAGAGAGGGTGGCCAGGTGTAACCCATTCGAATGTGGGATCATCGGTCAGTAGCTCTTTATCAAAGATCACATGTTTGTATTCATGAGCCAGTTTTCCGAATCTGGCTTCAAGAGCATCTCCTTTAGACCAGAGGGTTCTTGGCACTTTTCCGATCCGGTATACATGATCTTTTTTCTTCATGGGTGTGGGAGAAATCCCGACTATCGGGCTTGCCCGGATGAAGAAATCTTCAATCACTTCCGGAACCAGACGCTTTTCCTTTGCTTCCGAAGATTTACCTATCAGGGGTGTGAGATTGAGTTCTCGTTTTGCAAGCCCTTCAAGGGCGGAATTTGTTATCTGGCGGAATCTCTCGACATCTACCTGTTCAACAATACGTTTTTTGATTGCGTCTTCGGTCAGGTTCTGGGAATACATTTCCCTAAGCATTTTCTCAAGCTGGTTTGAAGGGAAAACATCCCCGAGTACGTTGAAGATTTTTCCGCTATGTGTTGGGTCGAGGTCATTTTCTATTTGCGAGATCCTTTCGAAGAGCTTTTGCAGTACCCGGCCTTCCCTCGTATTGATCGACACGAAATTGAAGATTAAACAGTCCTTTTCCTGCCCGTAACGGTGGATTCTTCCCATGCGCTGCTCCAGCCGGATAGGATTCCATGGAATATCGTAGTTGATCATAAACCAGCAAAACTGAAGGTTAATGCCTTCACCTGCAGCCTCGGTTGCGACCATTACCTGGGCATTTTCCCGGAATGCTTTTTCCGCATAAATCCGGGTTCCGGGCTCATTGAGGCTTCCTATTTTCATGCCACCGTGGATTTGGGTGACTGTAAGTCCCCAGCTCTCAAGTTTTTCAACAAGAAAGTCCAGAGTCTCTTTATGTTCCGTGAACAGCAGAAGTTTCATCTTGGGATCATCAAAAACCCCCTGTTTGTTGATCACCTCTTTGAGCTTTGTAAGCTTTGATTCGACTTCCCTTTTCTCCAACGTTTTGGCGTGATCTATCAGGCGAGAGATTGCCTGGATATCCTCTTTAAGGGCAGTGGGATCAATAGTAAGCACAGTGCTTTCCAGTTCTGTAATGATCTCCTGCTGTTCTTCGTCTGTGTATTCTTCAAAATCATCTGGTAGACGCTTGTTAATTTGGCTCCTGCGGTATGCTTCAGGGTCTTTGAGGATTTTCTCGCGCTTGTCCCGCATCCTCTCAAGACTCTTTCTCACAGCATAGATGCTCGAAGCAAACCTCCTCTGAAGCATCGCCATAATAAACCCTACAGCCCGTCCTCTAGGGGAAACATCGGCCGAGGCTTTAGCAGACTGTTCATCCACATAGTGGGTCAATTCATCATAGAAATCGAATTCTTCATCATCGATCTGGAACTCTATAGTTTGTACATTCCTGTCTGTAAAAAGCTTCTTGCACTTCCCGTTAACAGGATCCGGAAACGTTACAAGAGCTTCTTTTGTCCGCCTCAGGTAAAATGGAGCTTCGTTTCTTTTCATTGCTTCTTCAAGGCTTGCCACATCTCCGTATACATCTTTATCCAGCAATTCTAAGAAGAGACAGAAATTTTTAGGATCTCCTTTGTGTGGCGTGGCTGTCATTAAAAGGAAATTATCGGTCATATCCGACAGTTTTTCCCCAAGGCGGTACGCGAGCGTCTTTTTGTCACTGCTGTATGCACTCATCTTATGGGCTTCATCCACAATGATAAGATCCCACTGAGAAGTAAGCAGGCTTTCCCTCGCATCTTCGATTTTTGAGATCCAATGTACTGAAGTAATGACTTGATCTTTTTCCTGCCAGGGGTTAGACCCATAGTTTGTTCGGAGAATATCTCCATTCATTATTTCGAACTTCTCTCTGAACTTATCAATCAGTTCCCTTTGCCACTGGAAGGTTAGATTTGCAGGAGTGACGATTAGAGTTCTCTTTACAAGTCCTCGAATTTTCAGTTCCTTGAGAAGTAAACCGGCCATAATTGTCTTTCCGGCTCCTGGGTCATCTGCCAGAAGAAAACGTATTCTTGGTAGAGGCAAAAAATAGTCATAAACGGCTTCAAGTTGATGTGGAAGGGGATCTACTCTTGCAATTGAGAGGGAAAAATAAGGATCGTATTCGTAAGCTATCCCAAGCCTTAAAGCTTCTACTCCAATCCGGAATCTGGAGGAATCACCGTCAAAAGTTTCTTTCTCAGGGCTGGCTTCAAGTTCGGCAATTTTCTCATCATTAAGGATTGGCTCATGAACCTTCCCGGTACTAATCCCTTTTCCTATAAGTTTTATTGAATCTCCGACTGATATACAGGTGATTATCTGAACTGGCTCTGGAAATATGGAACCTCTAATTATTACATTTGGTTTTATTTCTTCTTTCTTCATTAAAATTAGCCCCTAAAAAGACACACTTAGAAATGTATGAAGGATAACATGCGAAATTATATAAACCTTTGAGATTTGAATCTATTGAATATGTTGCTCTTCTCCTATAACTAATAGAAGAGAACGTTTTCTGACTCTGACGGCGAAGAAAATAGCATAAATTTAAAAGAACTTACTTTTCTACTCTTATTAAATTAAAGTCAAATGATAAATCTAAGAATGTGGAGATAAGACCATATGTTTACTATGGAAGATTTAAAACCATTCTTTGATAAGGCAATGATGGAAATAAATGGAATGAATTTTCGATTAACCGAAGATGAAGACATGGCAGGAGAACTGGCAGTATGGTACTCAGAAAAATATAAAGTACTGGCAACTCCATATTTCGATGACGTGCCAGTTGCCGTAGAAGTTTTGGAAATCGATGTAAATGGAGATTGTAATACCATTGATGCAGATGGGTACTACGGAGAAGTTAACTCTTTTGAGCAGTATGCAGAGATAGTAAAGACATTGACAAAAAAGATACTCGAAGACCGTAAAACTCAGTAAATATCCATTTACTTTTTTCACTTTAATGAATTATAATAGTAACATCCTTTCCCGCATTCCCAATCCTCACGGAAGAGGGAGCACCAATTGAGTTTATCTGGCATGGAAAATACCTCATCTTCTGGAGATATCTCCACTGAAAGCCCCTTGTACTCTTTCATACACAGGAATTCCTTGACCTTCTGGATATCTTCAATTTTTTCGTGTTTTAGGGTCACAGTACACTATTTACCCGTAATTCCAACTCTTAAAATTCATAAAATTATCAGTTAATTAAAGTGAGCTTCCTCAATCTGCGAGCTCCTTTAGTTCTTCTGTAAGCTTATTTAATTCTGCCCGTGTTTTATTGATTTTATTTTTAAGATTCCTTATTTTCTCTTCCTGCTCTGTGCTCTTCTTAGGCTCTTCAGGCTCCTGCAAATGAAGGATAATAGTAACATCCATTCCAGCCATAGGGAGCCCCACGGAAGACAATAAGCCCCTAGAATCTGCAATACATGTGAATATCTGATCCTCTTCTGATGCCTCTATACTCTCCCCTGTGAACATCTCAACTTTTCCGGTCTCCTCGGATTCCTGCAGACCTTCAACTTCCTTGTGCCCGGTAATTACTGTGCATTTCTTGCCTACATTAGCACTTCCCACGGATTCAGGGAGACCTCTATCAGTTACCTTCCTAAAGAGGATTCTATCTGAAGATTTCAGGTTGAGAGTAAGCCTGCCATGATTTGACGGCCATGTCTCTGTCTTACTTGGCTTGTTCGGAACTCTTGAACTCATCTTTTAACCTCAGTCTTATCCCAATACAGGAGCGCAACATATCAGACTTTCGGGAAAAGAAGTAATTAAAATCTTGAAAGGTAATCGTTTTGATATTCCCTTTCAAAATCTGCAACTGTCCGGAGAACTGCAGGTTTTCCAGGCCAGATAATTTTTACTAAGCCGGGTGCAAGAAACTCGAATTCTGCTCCTTTCTTTTCATATCTCCGGATTCCCAGGAGGAACCATCTTTCAAAGGTCACAGGTTCAGGAATTCTCACTGCCGGCCTTCCGTATCGAGCAATTCTCTGCCTGTATTGAGTTGCTTTGATTCTTGCGAGTTCTCTTGTGTACTGCATTTTGTTGCGCTCCTTTTACTTTGCTGTATATAGCACTAATACGTATTAGTATTTAAACTTATTCGTTTAGCGTATAATTATATAGATTAATGCGTTAAATAATAGGAAGCGCGTTAAAAGACAAAATTATTCTAAGTCGTTAGAGATATTTTCAAATGTGCCTGGTGGATATCTATTTCCGAACAATTCAACTGAAAGCCCGAAAATAATATTGTACAGAATGGAGAGAGCACATGTTGGAGGAGAGGTCACCTGCAGGAAGTGCAAGTCCGGCTTGAATCAGGATGGAGAGCACCCGTTGGAGAAGAGGTCTACGTGGGAAATGCGGAGTACCTGTCGGGAGTGGAGTTAGTAGGAATCGTGACGAAGAGAACCTGCATGGGAGTGGAAATTGGAAGGAATCGAGAGGGGGAGCATCTGTTGCAGTAGAGGATATCTGTGCGGAGCGATGGTCACCAGAAATCGAGATGGAGAACACCTGTGGATGGAGGAGAACTCTCCTGTGGGAAAAGGTTTCAGACTGAAATCGAGAGGATGAGAACCTTTTGAGGGGAGAGAACCGTTCTGCCGGAATAGAGGTAGGAGTGGAAGTCACTGTAGGAATGGATGTCACCTGAGATAGGATTCCTACAAGGTAATGGCCAAAAACCGAAATCGGACTCGGTATTTCTGATATTTTCTTTGCTGCGATATCTGGTCGAAATTTTTAAATAAAAAAATAGATTTTTTAGACAGTTGCTTATGAAAAATGTAGTGTTAGAGTAATCCTGAATGGGATGCTGCCAATCTTCCCTTCATGTTTCGTCCAGTTACTCTATTTTCATAAGTCGCGCCGACAACCTTTGCACAAAGTTCTCCTCTCTACCAGAGAGATGGTCGGTTTTTTGAGTTAATATATATAAATTTATGGTATAATCACACTTCCTGTGCAAGTCCTGCAACATATACCTCCACTTAAAACGTTATCGGTGCGATAAAGACTGACGTACCTGTTTCCAGCTTTAGCTAAGTACCCGCAGCAAAATAACTTAGGCACGTTTTTATACTGTACTCAAGTATTTTCGCAAACAAGCTCAACTATTTATTTCAAACATAATTGTATGTTGCATAGGTTATTTCGTTGCGGGCACTAAGTGGATTTTGAAACTGATTTTTCATTTCATAGTGGCCTGATCGGTGGAGTTTTCTGTATTCATATATGATGTAGAATAAACTATTTGACAAAAGCACACTTTGTTCCTTGTTTTAACTGCTCTTGTGATTAATTTATATATTTTACCTATGCTTAGAAAAAAGAAATGAGTTTTTTATCCTCTTTTTCTTCTGGATAATACCGACCTACATTTGTCAGAGCACTTTTCTTTCCTTGGTTTGTGAAGGCTGAAAAATCAGATTGTCAAATCGCTTATACACAAATTGCTTGTCGATTTGCGTATAAAAGGTAATATTTATTTTAGTTTACAGTTGATAAAGGACAAATAAATGTTTTTGGCAAAGGAAAGAGATTATGGAATATGGTGAAGAATTGAAACAATTTTGGGAGAATGCAAAAAAAGAGACAGGTCAGCTCTATAAGATGGTAAAACGACGTCCATTAACTTGTCTAATTTGCATAATTTTTATTATAGTTGCCGTAATCATATTAATTGCACTTCCATATTGGCGAGTAGCTCAGTTTGGAATTGCCGACCCAAAAGACTTAGCTGAGATGGAAAATAGCTACCGTGCCACATTAGCTCAAATATTGGGTGGCACTGCTGTAGGGATTGGAGTTTATTTTGCTTGGGGAAATCTTACGACTGCTAGAGAAGGCCAGATTACTGAACGTTTCACTAGAGCTGTTGATCAATTCGGTAGTAAAGAACTGGAAATTAGATTGGGGGGAATATACGCCCTTGAAAGAATCTCAATGGAATCTGATAAAGACTACTGGCCAATTATGGAGATTCTAACAGTTTATGTTAGGAAGAATTCGAGTGCTGAAATAGTTGAAAGCAAAAGAATTACACCTCTAGCCATGGATATTCAAGCTAACGAAAGCACAACCAGAAAAGTTTCAGAAGTAAGAAAAGTGTCTTTAGATATTCAAGCAGTTCTTACTGTTATTCGAAGACGAAACGATCCTATTAATGCTGGAAAACCTATTCGTCTCAATCTACGGAAAACTTACCTACGGGAAACGGATCTTTATGAAGCAAACCTTAAAGGAGCTGACCTTGAAGGAGTGGATCTAACAGGTGCTAACCTTGAAGGAGCTGACCTTGAAGGTGCTCACCTTGAAGGAGCTGACTTTGAAGGAGCTCACCTTGAAGGAGCTAACCTTCAGGGAGCTAACCTTCGAGGGGCTAACTTTACAGGAGCTCACCTTGAAGGAGCTAACCTTAAAGGAGTCGATTTCACAGAGATTGACTTCACTGATTATACTATTATCAAAGAGGCTAACTTTGAAGGGGCTCACCTTGAAGGAGCCAACCTTACAGAAGCTTGTCTTTGTGAAGCTAATCTTACAAAAGCTCACTTTGAAGGAGCTAATCTTCAGGGAGCTAACCTTCGAGGGGCTAACTTTACAGGAGCTTATCTTTGTGAAGCCAACCTTAGAGGAGCTTATCTTGATAGAGTACCTGATCTTTTCTTGGAAGGAGCTAACCTTAAAGGAGTTCACCTTAAAGGAGCTAACCTTAAAGGAGCTTACTTTGAAGGAGCTAACATTAAAGAAGCTAACTTTGAAGGGGCTCACCTTGAAGGAGCCGATTTTACAGAGGTTGACTTTGTAGAGGATTATACCGATAGTTCATTATTTCCTGGGGTTCACAATAAGCATAACTTAACAACTGACCAACTTTCAAAAGTAAAATCACTTTATGGAGCAACAAACTTGAATCCTGAACTCGAAACACCATTAAGAGAGAAGCATCCCGAAATTTTTAAAGAAACTACGGAACATAAATCGTATAGAGAAAACGTTCTTCAATCACGATAGGCGTTGTAATCAAATTTTCTATTATTTTTTTCTTCTAGAAAAAGCAGACCTGCACTTACCAATGCATGTCTCTTTTCTGGGGTTCGAAGTATCTAAAGGCTAATTACAATTCTTGCATATCTTTCAGATCAGAGCTTTGTCTCCCTGCCCTGTGCTGTCTTCTATCAGGCTCTACGCTGACAGGCTGTAATAATATTTACCGTATCAAATAATATTCTAAGCTCGAACCGGAGTCGGTAAAAGACTTTTTAAAGAGTCGTGAAAACCGCTCACAATTTTTGAACCAAAAAATTCATTTTTATAAGAAGTTGTTTATATAATCATCAAGCGAACACGTCGAGAAGCCTGCTATTAAGCCTTTCAATGACTCCTCTGTGTTAAATAATGGTTCTCTCATCCGGATCAGGGTTAACCATTGCATAAAGGTTGATGTCAATAGATTGAATGATCTTCTTCCTTTTCAGGTATTGAAGGCTTACATCAGATATCTTTATCCTGGCATCCTTCCGGATCAGCAAGACATCTGCCTGGATCTGCTGCAAATCTCGCTCATCCTGCAATCTCTCTGCTTCCAATTCCTCCGGCGTCGGTGTTTTCTTCCTCTTTTTTAAAAATATCATCACAGGGAGGATTCAACCTTCCTGATAACTCCCCTTATGTGTCTGTCTTATGTCCTGTTCTCTTCTCTCCTGGTCTTCTCCTGCAATCTAAGAGCCTTTTTGCTATATATCCTCTCTTCTCTAGTTCTTCGATGAGCTCCGCGTCGTTAAGGAACGAAAAAGCAATATCAGGAAGTAGGTTTTTATATACATGAGGAGATAAAAAAAGAGAATCTCGTCAACAGATCGAAGAAAAGGTCAAGAACATCATGGAGGGGAATAAGGAAGGGTAAAGGAAGGTAGCGGTGGGTGTCCCCTCCTTATCTGGTTCAGGGTTCTTAGGAGGGGGTTTCGATGAGCACAGTAAAATAGTATGCAAGGGTTTTATATTTATTGTTTTTTTTCGAATTGTTCCGCCTGTTATGCAATTTCAGGAAGGCAGGCAGGATAAAAAGTATATAAATGTATGGTTGAAAGGAAAGGGTGTGCAGGGCTTTTCCTGCAAGTCCTTAGAATCCTTCCGGCAGGGGCTTCGGAGATAGTCTGCTGAGTATCTCTTTCCTGATCTTGTCCGCGTCTTCTGCTGTCGTTCCCGTGTTCATGTTTAGATTAAGGTTTTGAGTTTGAGCTTTCATGTCTATCTGTGACGATTTCCCGTATCCCATACCATTAAACCTACGTTCTAAAAGGAACTTTGCGGAGTCCACATTTCCCATTTTCATGGAAAGTTTCAACTGGTTCAAACACTCTGCAAGTAAATCGCTTTCGGCTTCCTTCAGTCCAGCATAAAAGCTCAGGTAGGGCTGCGTTTGTTCGTCACGTCCTTTCCTGATCCATGAATACAGGGTGTCTTCTGAGATTCCGAGAGATAAAGCCAGAGCTGAATATGTAAAGCCAAGCTTCACGTTTTGTTTCATCCGTTCGATGACTTCGGGGGTACATTTACATTTTTTTGGCATGATTATATTGAATTATGTATATTTTACTATAAGAATATTACCGTGGGTGATAAAGGATACTGGTAAGGATTATTTGAGAACCATAATAAAGAGCCTTGTAAAATGAAGCCTTATAACACTCCGATTTTGTAAAAATGGTACGAATGGTCTCGCGTTTTTGAAGGCATTTTTCGACTTTATACAGTCCCTATTTTGAGATAAAATACGTTATGAAGTGAGCCTTCAGATCGCAACATACCTTGTAAAATATATAAATAGAATCGCCCACAGAAGAGATGTCCACAGGGTAATGGTCAATTGTCCACAGGATAATGGAGTAGTCCACGGGATTAATGGCAGGATCAAGAGTTCTTCTCGTCCAGGCTGCTTCTTTGTCTTATCTCTGGACTTTGGCAGGTAAGTCAAGAAAAAAACAAGCAGAAAAAGCTGCAGCATACATATAATAATAAATCTTTTTAAAATAATATAATATATACTACCTCTTGTGTTTAAAATCATCATCTATTTGACTTGTCTTACATGTCTTACCTTGAAGAAATGTAGGTAAGACAATAAAATCAATATCATGAGGCTTTTGTCTTACTTGTCTTACCTGTCTTGCTTATTTTTAAGATACGTTATGTGAGAGAAAAAAATTTAATATTAATTTCTTGATGAAAAATTATTTTTTTACAATAAGTTTTTCTCTTAAAAATAGGTAAGACGTGCAAGACAGGCAGGATAAGCGTTAACCGTTATTGAAAATACTGTCTTACCTACCCTTTTTAGAGTAAGGTAGGTAAGACAAAGGAGAGTTTTATTTCTTCCATACTTGGCTTGGAGTGACCTCTGACTTGCAGGGAACTTTTGTCAGGAACAATTTTCCCGCTTTTACCATTTCATCTTCAAGGATCTTGCTGACCTCATCAGCGATCTCAACAGGGCTTTCAAGCACGATTTCATCATGGACGGTATTGACAAACCTTACTCCACGAGATTCAAGCAGGAGGAAGAGATTTCCCATTGCTATTTTAGTTATGTCTGCACTCAGGGATTGAATTACGGCATTTTTAGCCTGATTAACAATTTTCCATTCTTCATCATATTTTACAGGGGAAAATCTTCTCATTCTACCGTTTATGTTTCTTACAGCTAGGGTTTTTACAGCTCTATTTCCGATTTCATCCAGGAATTTAGTAACAGTAGGGTAATTCTTCTTGAATTTATTAATATACAGCTTTGCCTCGTCTTGGGTGAGATTAATTCCGGAGTCAGTTTTCAGCTTTTTTATCAAACCTGGAGTCCCAAGTCCGTAACAAAGTCCCAGGGTAATCTGCTTTGCAATTTCCCTTTCCCTGCTTTCCTTTTCCACTTTGTCATAAGGAATTCCAAAGATAGCTTCTGCAGTTATCCTGTAAATGTCTTTGCCAATAGTATAAGCATCGATCATTTTAGGATCGCCACTGACTTGGGCCATAATCCTGGGCTCTATCTGTGAGTAATCAGATGTCAGCAGGACATAACCTTCTTCAGCTACAAACACGCTCCTCCATTCAAGCTTCCTAGGCTGATTTTGCAGATTAAGGCTCATTACAGGAAGTTTCTTAAGGTTTTCATTTCCACAAGAAAGCCTGCCAGTTTCAGTCCCATACTGCTTAAAGTTCGAGTAAGTCCTTCCATTAGGATGTACATAACCTCTGATAACCTGACCATTTTCCTCCCTGTCGAAGGCAGAATTGACGTAGGTTGTAAGGAAGTGCGTTGCTTCCCTGTGCAGTAGGAGCAGCTTTATTACTTTGTCCTTTTTGAAGGGAGCAAGACAGTCTTCATTTGTCTTCTCAATGTTGTAACCAAGCTGTTTGAGAGCTTTCAGGGTCTTTGTGCTGCTGGTGAGACTAAACTGCGTATCGAATTTTTTCTTTTTGCCAGTGGCATTTTCATCAGCTTCCGCAATTTCCTTCTTCATAGCAGCTTTGTAAGCTTCTTCAAGGATAGGGAAAAGCTTTCTTTCAATGATTGTAACTCTGCGTTTCAGCTCAACTTCTACACTCCGGATTTTATCAATATTGACTTTGAATCCAGAAAGCTCAAGCCAAACCATTGCAGGAAGACATCTCATTTCAACTCCAACTGTCCTTTCAAGCTTGAGGGCCTTTATCTGATCCATCTGACACTTCATAATGACAGGAAGGTATCTCAGGTCATTTGCTGCATATGTTATCTGAGCCATAGTAAGAGGGACTCCATACATGAATCCTACCTGCTCTCCCTTTTCCATTTTAGCTCCAGAGTACTTGAAAGCAAGGTCTTTCAGTCCAAGACCGATCTTATTAATGGCTCTGTAAGTCCCATTTGCATACATTCCGCCTGAGATTATAATCTCTACAATATAAGTGTCATAAACATGCCTGACAGTAATTCCAAACTGCTGCTTAAGGAATTTGCAGTCAAATTTCAGGTTATGTCCCACAATTACATTATTTTCCAGGACAGGCTTTATCTCATCCATCTGCTTTTGTGTCGGATCTTTCAGGATTACAACCTTGCCAGAAGGCATTAGCATTTGTATAGTAACGATTCTTCCGTTGAAGACATCAAGACCGTTATACCCTTCAGAGTTGTCAGTTTCGATATCAAGATAAATGAGAGGCATTAAAGAGCACCTCCCATTTCTCCCATAATCACATCGTAAACACTGGTATTTTCCTCTGGAATAATTATGTCCGAATCCTCTACTATTATTTTTTTGACAGGAGCAGACACTTCTGCTTCATCTGGAGTTTCAGTCTCAGAGTCAGGATCCTCTTCCATTCCTAGATGCTTATAGAAGTTTGCAAGAGGGATCTGGAGAACCCAGGGTCTTGTACCTTCATCTGTTCTGATCTGTCTTGTGTTGATGACTTTCGACTTTCCGGTTTTATTATCTGTTGTAACAGTCTTATTCAGAATTCCCTGTGATCCCCACTGTTTGACAGCAGATTCGTATCTGTTCTCACCATCACCATTACCAAGAGATTTTACTACACGGTCTTTAAGAGCCTGCGGCAGGAAGTTTATGGTAGTCACACCGTTTTTAATATCAACCCAGCCGAATTTTGCGTTCATATCAGCCCTGTCGCTGACAATGAAGGTGCTTCCTGCAGTTGCACCGAAATGCCTCTTTTCAGAGACGTACATGTCATATGCGACCCTCAGGATCTTAATGTGATCCGGAACAGTTACTCCACAGGAAACATTCTCATTGAAGTAACCAGTGACTATTTCCAGAGGATCACACGGAGTCATGCCAAGTCTTGCAAACACTCTTTCAAGGATCTGTCCTGCAATAAGCATCACAGTGTAATACCCTTTGAGCCTGCCTGCAAGAGCGTTTGTTCCAGTATCAGGAAGCTTCTGGAAATTTTCAACATAAAGGTCTCCAATGTTGTTGATTTCAGTCATCAACTCTTGAACAAACAGATCAACTATGTTTCCGTAGTTGTTGTTCATTGCTTTCTTTACTTTTAATTTGACATCCTCAGTTATGAATATCGGATTTCCGTTTGCATCCTCAGGGACTCCGTGTGTTTCAGGAACCCTTCTTGCATGGTGTCCGCCTTTGGAGCTTTCTGTGATGATTGAGTCTTCCCCTGTAAGCAAGAGTCCGGAACAGAACTGTTTAGACATTTCAAGTCCAGATGCATTGTTACTCTTGGCTCTTGTGTTGGAGTTTGCAAACCTGTAGATAAGTTCCATTACAAACTGGACGTTCTCTGAGGTTTCATCCATGAACAAAGGCAGATCATTACATGCAGCCGCAGTCTTCTCAATACCTAAAGCTGTAGATCTTGCGGAGATCTGTAGTGTTTTAGGGTGCCCAAACATTGAGGCTACAAGCTTGTTTGAGAAAGTTTTAAGTCTGGTAGTTCCACAGCATTGGTCAAAAATGTAGTTCTCTACATCTGTAATCCTCAGCACAAGACATCCACAGGCTGCATAAGCTTTGAACCTGATCTGAGGAAACTTCATTATGTCGTCTACGCCTTCTGCCCATCCTTCTGCTGATCCTACTTGACCATACATATCCACAGCACTGTTGTCTATCTGAGTGATATCAGACACACCTTTTGCTGAAATTGACCTGTTACCAATTACAAACTCTGAGTAATTATTCTTCCATCCAGAGCGCATAGCAACAGTCTCAACAGGAAGGGTATCTTCATACAGGGTTAAAAATGTGAAGAAGTAGCTGTTCATGAGAGAGCAATTAGCTTCTGGAAACTGAAGATCCATGTTTATAAGCTCCATTACACCGCTTTTAGTCAGAAGCCCGCTGCTGGATCTCCAAACAGTTCTCTCATCATCAGATCCTTTAACTTTTATAAGAATTTTATAATATTTTTCTTGAGAGTTGTCCTGGTTTTTCCCTCTGGCTACAAGTACACCAGGGTTGCGTGCAATACGTGTTTCTATCTCTTCCCCTTCCTTATCCACTTTTACCAGAAAGATTCCTGACGAATTCACCCTGTAGCTGCCTACACAAACATCAAATGTGCTCCAATCAATCTGTTCAGGAAGCACAGGAGCTCTTTGCTCCATGTAAACCCAGGTGTCTTTTGTCCTGCTTCCAAGGCTGACTTTAATTGTGTGTTGACCGTAAGTGTCACCGTTAGCATAGTGTACCTCGTCCCACTTTGGTCTCATCAGCTTAGATTGTCTGAATATGGAGTCAATCTGCTCAGGCTTCTGTGTCCATCCCCTAATGAGGTTGCATAGGGCAAGATCATCAACGGTCTGGTCTGCTCCTCTTACGCCTTTGTAAAAGAGATGATTGAAAGCTTCCTTCACACCATCATTAAAGGCGTGTTCGAGCCTGTTTATAATTTGCTCATCGGTAAAATCTACATTCGTAACAGGGAGATCACTTGTGTCAATTTCTTCGTAAGGAGTAAAGTACTTGCTCCGGAAAGTATCAAGTGCATCTTGGGCATGGTTAACTGTTGCAGGAGCTTCCAGAAGCTTGTGTCCAGTAATTGTAATCCACTTGCTGTTCTGGTATACCTCAATGTCTCCAGCATGCTTACCGGCATCTACAGGGAAATTTCCGTAACACAGGAATCTCAGTCCACCGTCATTGTGGTCTGGAGAGGGTTCAGTAGGGGAATATTCAGCATATGTTCCCATTGCTAGAACATCGGCAAGCTTTTCTGGATCAACAGCCCCATCTTTTCTGAAAGCTTTGTCAACATCTCCTGCAACAAGCACATTGTCTCCTTCTTTAGGAGGAGTAGAAGACAATGCAACCTGAAGGCCTTTAAATTTCTTGGAGGATTTGAGAAGCTTAACAGCATCATCATAGGTCATCCATGTTGTGGGGTCGCTACAGGAAGCAGGTCGGACTTCAGTTTCTCCTGTGTTGGGATTAACCTGATAAGACATAGGGAGTTTAGCTGGCTTGCTTTTATTCGAGTTTTTAACGGCTTTCCAGGCAGCCCAAATTTTCATTTCTTTAAGTTCTAAAGGAATATTTTCAGGAATGACAGTCCGGAATTTAGGGAGGGTAATTTTATCGCCTCCTCTGGAATGTCTGAGCTTTGTGAATTTGCTGTATTCTTTCCCTCCTTCGAAGTCTGCAGGTCTTGCAGAATTTCTCTAAAGCATCCGTGTCTATGTATTCTGAAAGATCCGGTTCAAGTGAGAACAGTTCTTTTGGAGGCATTAAAAACCGACCCCTGACCAGTAAACCCTGGATATATCTTCCCACGAAAGTCCAGATTCTTCCAGTTTCAAATTAAGATTAGTCACTGGTAATCTTGGGAAAACATTACATGAACTATCAACATAGGCAGAAAAGTTAATATATGGATAAGACCAATTATTACCTGCAGTAATTTTTCTTTGTATATGCGGAAGGTTCCAGACTTCCGCAATCTTGTTTTTAGGCACTTATTCCACCCCTACTACCCGAATTATACGTTTTGCTATGACCCTATCAAGTGGATCAGTGCTTTTCTTCATATGCTCCAAAATGTCAGGGTGTTGAGTGCTCACTTGTTTTGCCCAGGACAAAAAATTATTAGAATTTTGAGTTTCATCTATCATTGCTGACTCATCCCTTCTATCATTTCGATGTGTTAGCCTCCAGTTTCTGTGGTTCTTGGCGGTTCCTCGAAACTGGGGTCATCCTAATGCTATAGTCATCGTACAGTTCAATTTTCAGAATATCGCCTTTTTCCAGTTTTGCGTTTTTTACCCAACTAACAGGTAAGCAAGCATAAAACGAATTGCGTACTTTCTGAATTTTTATATTATTAAAGCTGAAAATTACTTCCGTCATCAAATATGTATTACGTGTAGGACGGTATTAATAATTTTGAAAAAGGTAAAAGAATAGAGTTTTAACCTAGGGTATAATTTTTCAATAATAGCCTACCTTATAATAAAGTCAGATAAAAAGAGATAATACCCTATATTTATATACTTTCAACACATGTTTTGACATATGCAAGAGGTTCAAAAAAAGGAGAAAAGGAATAAAGGAGATCATTTAAACCGTAGTGAGAGAAAATCAGATATTATTAAATATATTTTAGGAAGAAATGGGCCTGCCCGAGAGCCTGAAATTATAAAGTATTTAAGCGAGCTCCCGGAGAGAAGTACATCAGATCAATCAACTATAAATAAACACCTTCGTAAATTGAGAGAAGATGGTTTCATAGAATTGGTAGAACCAAAACAATCATTTAGAAAAAATAGGAGACATGGTCTAACCAATAGTTGGGGTGTAACAAAACTAAAAAACGTGAGAAGAATCATGGAAGAATACCCCAGTTTAATCGAAAACCTGCAAAACAGTGAGTCGGCTTCAGAAATCGTTTTGGACGCGCTAATAAAAGCTATTTCCCACTCGACTAATGAAAAATATGCGGAAATTGAGGAAATAAAAATATTCCTTAAAGAATATCGTGAAGATTTAAGAAAAAAATTGAAGCAATCAGTGTCGTTTTTTAAATTCTGTGTTAGAGATGAGTATGCTGTCATTAGGAATTCTAACGACCTAGCCAAAATATCAGATGAAGATCCATATGCAACATTTTTCGTTATAAATGGGAATTCGGACAACCATTTCATTATTAAGGGAAATAATTTTGGTTTTGACATGGCTTTCAAAGCGTGTGTCGCTTTTGATATAATGGAAAGAGCAGCAGACTCGAGAAAAGATATATCACAGGCGATAGAATGCGTAAAACAAATGAAAAATAAAGTTTCAGATAGCCAAATTGAACAATTAGATGAATATTATAAAAAAAGTAACTTTGCTCCTGATTTTCTGAGGGGGAAAAAATTGATTTCAGTTGAAAACCCCAAACTCCAAGAAATCGAACTAGAATTCGAGGAAAAAGGTGGAGAATTCATAAACTATTTTACCTACCAAGTAGATGATTCCACCTGAAAACCCAAGCTCGCAGGTCGACAGATTAGATATGCTTGAAGTTTGAGACTTTTTATTATTTTCTGGTTTTCAGAACGATGGTAGTCAACTGCCAGCGGTATCAATCCCACTTTCCGCAGATGTACACAAAAATGCCACCTATTTTCTCAGTAGGGCAGTAGCTTAAAATCCATCTTGTTTTTAACGAATAA
This sequence comes from Methanosarcina sp. Kolksee, assembly GCF_000969945.1. Classification (NCBI taxonomy): domain Archaea; kingdom Methanobacteriati; phylum Methanobacteriota; class Methanomicrobia; order Methanosarcinales; family Methanosarcinaceae; genus Methanosarcina; species Methanosarcina sp. Kolksee. The sequence goes on along the minus strand of NZ_CP009524.1, from coordinate 2,613,626 downwards.
TATTGGGCAAATCGGCAACTAATTTCTACATCTGTGTACATCTGCGGAATGTCGGATCAATGTCAAATTTTGACGATCCCAGAATATATTAAAAAGTCTCTGAAGTTTTAAAAATTGAATATAAAAAAGCTGAGATTACCAGCCTGTTCTATTTATACTGATACTAAAAATAGGTGAAATTTTGGTTAAGGAAATTATTTCCCATTCTTAATCATCATCTCCTTCAGCTTGGAGACTTCCTCAAGCTCTTGTTTTAATGCATTCTTCATTTCCCTGATTTCTTCAAAGTCCGCCAATTGCATATAGTCAGCTTTGATAGATTCGGTATCCTTCATTTTTTCTACCTCTGCCTTGAGTTCCTGCAGCTCTGATCTTTCAACGACATGCCGGGCAGTTTCCGCCTGCAAGATTTGGTTCTCCTGTTTGATCCGTAGGTATTCAGGACTCTCGGAGATATCTGCCTCTTTTTGGATTACTAGATAAGGCACATATTTTGCATATATCTTTGCTAAAGAGTTTGGATCAGATCGAAAATAAGCGGCTTTAGTTCTATCAATTTTATGTCCCATTGTAAATTCAACAAAGAAGGAGTCACAACCAGCATTTAACAAAGCAGAGTTATAGTATTTTCTCAGGTTGTGACTTCGGATGATATTCCATGTCCCTTTAGGAGTTGACTTACGGGCTTTTTCATTCAGCATCCGGTATAGCTTGAGGAAGGAATTCCTTTCAAGCTTCCTTAGTCTCTCATCTCTCTTCTCAAGCCATTCATTCGGTATTGTCCGACCAATAAAAAGATAATCGTTATCAGAATAAACATGCTGCTTCTGTAATTGTCTTTGTTTCCTGATATCGGTTGAATCAGATTTTCTATCTCTGAACTCTAAGTAGTCATTAACTGCTTGACTAGCTTCAGGAGTGAGAAATGTGATTAAATCTGTCTTAGTTTTGCCCCTACGTATTTTTAAAGTTGTTATTCCTGTTGTAGAATCATATCCATCCTTAAAAGTACCAACTTTTAGATTAATAATCTCATTGGAGCTTAATCCACCTGAAACACCAACAAGAACAATTGCTTTCTCCAAAGGATCACATACTTTTAATATCGTTTGAATGTCATTTTTTGAAGGTATTTCAATGTTACTTTCTAATACTGTAGATTCAAGGTTCCTTTGTTTAGGAAATTGAATATCATAATAATTGTAAAATGATTGAATAGGCATTATATACCCACGAATAGTATTAGGAGCAAGGTTCTTTCTTTCTAAATGCTCTATGAAGTCTGGTACATAATCAGAAACAGATCTTTCACGCATTAGCAAACCTTCTTTGATCTCTTTTTCGGCTTCAATGATGAGTTGATCAGGATCTTTACCTGCAAATTCACAAAATGCTTTAATAGCATGCGAGTAATTTCTTTTTGTGTTATCTGACTTTGCAACTGCTCCAAGCCATTTATCAAACAAGCTTTTCAAAATAATACCTCTGTTTTCCCATCATTCTAACTCATTAATAGCATAATATAAATTTAAGGTTGTGATTCCATTTTCGGTATAACAATGATAAATGTGCTGCCAGGTTATGAAAAGGCAGCATACAGAGAATTGAAGAACATCGAGGGGATTAAGGATGTTTACCATGTCTTTGGGGAGTATGACTTTGTAATAATAATAGATGTTGAAGACATGACTCTCCTGAACGACGTGGTAGATAGAGTCAGGGAAAGCGAAACTGTAATAACCACCAAGACAATTATCGGAGCAGAACTTTAATTCTCTTGCTTAAAAATTAGCGCATTCTGCCAGAATAAAACAGAAGGAACGACAAAACGGAAGCAACATATTTTTAGCAGGTCATGGCTTTCTACCCTAACCTTTTATTGAGATCGAAACTGTTGGGTATTTTTCTTTTAAAAAATATTTAAACACATCCACGTGCTTGAAACAATTAGTGATGTAGAAAAATAACAGTGCTTCGATACTTTAGAATTACTTCTTATACTTTATGGAATGTCTTAAGTATATCAAATCCATAAACGTACATCATCAATGATGCAATACCAGGACGAACTTTATAGAAGTTTGCCTTTTTATATTTAGAATTGTTTTCTCTCGCTCTTCAAATATAAGATAATAGGATTCACGATTTAAACTACAAAACCAACAGCCTTAAACTCGTAACTTTCAAAACTTAAATTTCAACTATGATATCTATTGTACTTTATTTTGTATCATAAATATGTAATTCTTAATTAATTTGAGGTAAGATGATTACAAAAATTTAATTTAAAATGTGATATTTTGTGAAAGTACAAAAATTCAAATCTGAAGAGATTTTTGGTTTAGTGTTAGGCGCTGTACTTAGTTTTATTATGTTCAGGTTGTCTTTTAAGACGAGCGATGTATTACATTTTTCTAATCAAATAGTTATTTGGGTTAATATAGGTCTTACCATTTTCTTCATAATACTGGGGCATTATATAGTCTCAAGAAAAGTAATTGACGAAAAAAAGAGAATTGAAGACATAATAGGGCTTAAAAGTAATTTACTGGGTTTTTTCCTATGGCTTATTGTAATAATAATTGCAACCTTGTTGAACATAGAAATTAATAAGACTGCGATTATATCAGGAGGTTACATTACAATACTTTTGATCACTCTTTACATGGAAAAGAGGGAGGTTAAAACACAGAGCCTTATGCAGATAAATTAATGAGAGCTATGTAGCCAATGGAATAATGGTGCATAATTGCAGATCTGCCCTCATTCTTGTTCCTAGATCTGCCCTCATTCTTGTTCCTAGATCTGCCCTCATTCTTGTTCTTATAACAATTAGGACTTACGCGGTTGAAACGAGAAATCGATAGCGTTAAACCTTTAACGGTCTAAAAAGAATCTCTGACTACACTATCTATTGTGGTTGATTTTATATTTCAAGTGCGTAAATCTTAAACAATGAAACATGATAAGTCAATGCTCTTTGAGAATCGGGATTTTACAAAACAGATGAATCAAAACTTTGAATTTCTTGATACTAAAACAATTAGCATTAGATAACAGTAAACGCTAAAATCGTAAAACACTGGAAAAGTAAAATACTAAAATCGCAAACAATAGTACTGTGATTCCGAAGTAGATTCATAAAACGTGACCTTTGAATAGCTCCGACGATCACATATTTTTTTCAGGAAATAAGGAATTGATTTTGGAATCGAATCACTAGAAAAGTAAAATGCAAAAATAGTAAAGCACTAGAACAGTAAAGCGCTAAAACCCTAAAATCTTAACAATCGCATTACTTTTAAGGCAAAAATTCCTACTTTAGATATGTGTGTAAAAGAATATTTAAAGTAGTATAAAGTTACATTGATTTTTCAACCTGAGGTAAATTTTCATGGAATTCACCATTGCAGAAGAACTTGCCAAAAATCAAAAGTCAATAAGCGTTGCAGAATTTTTTGAAAAAAACCGACAGATCCTGGGTTTTGATTCGGCTCCTCGAAGCCTCATAACAACCGTAAAAGAAGCTGTTGACAATGCCCTTGATGCCTGTGAAGAAGCAGGAATTCTGCCCGATATTCTTGTCCAGATTGAAAGAACCGGACAGGACTACGTAACTGTTATTATAGAAGATAACGGGCCAGGAATTGTAAAAGAGCAAATTCCCAAAGTTTTTGCAAAGCTTCTCTATGGTTCCAGGTTCCATGCCCTCAAGCAAAGCAGGGGACAGCAGGGAATAGGGATTTCCGCAGCCGTGCTCTATTCCCAGATGACTGCGGGCAGGCAGACGAAAATCCTCTCCAAAACCGGCTCCGGTAACCCTGCACATTATTACGAACTTATGATCAATACCAGCACGAATGAGCCCGATATCCTGAAAGACGAGATAAAAGACTGGTTCCGTCCGCACGGGACTCAGATCGAGCTGGAAATGAAGGCTGCCTACGTAAAAGGAAGAAGACAGTCAATTTCCGAGTACCTCAAAGCTACTGCAATCGTGAACCCCCATGCAAGAATTACCCTTATAGAACCTGACGGCAATGAGGAAGTTTTTGAAAGAGCCACGGATAAGATGCCCGAGCCAGCCGAAGAAATCCTTCCCCATCCTGAAGGTATAGAGCTTGGCACTCTAATGAAGATGCTCCATTATACTGAGCGCCAGAAACTTGCCCCGTTCCTCCGCTACTCTTTTTGCAAAATTGGGCTGTTGACTGCCGAGGAAATCTGCAAAGCTTCAGGGCTTGACCCTGAGATCGACCCTCATGCCCTTGGCCGCCACGAGGCAAGAAAGCTAATTGAGGCTTTTGAGAAGGTAAAGATCATGGCTCCTCCTACAGACTGCCTTTCCCCAATAGGAGAAGAGCTGATTTACAGGGGGCTTGAAAAAGAAACGAATGTGGATTTTATTGCCACAAGCACCCGAAAACCCGCAGTATATTCAGGAAATCCTTTTGTGGTGGAAGTTGGACTCGCTTACGGGGGAAAACTTCCAAAAGAAGAAAAGATCAGTATAATGCGTTTTGCTAACCGTGTGCCTTTGCTTTACCAGCAGGGAGGCTGTGTGACAACACATGCCGTAGAAGACATTAAATGGAAACAGTATGGCTTAAACCAGCCCGGAGGAGGAGTTCCTGCAGGACCGGCTATCCTCCTGATCCATATTGCTTCTATTAACGTGCCTTTCACTTCAGAATCAAAAGATGCTATTGCTGACATTCCTGTGATTAAGGACGAGATTGACCTCGCGATCAAAGACGTTGCAAGAAAGCTCAAGCACTACATGAGTAAGCAGAGCAACCTCAAGAAGCGCCGGGAAAAAGAGATTATTATTACAAAGGTCCTCCCTAAGATGGCTGTAAAAGTTGCGAATATCCTGGAAAAAGATGTCCCTGACATTAATCCAGTTGTTGCAAAGATTATGGGAAACCTGCTGGTACACAGAAAAGTGAAGAAAAATGAGGATGGGACTGCAGACGTTATAATAAAGGTCAAGAATTTCGGAGCCTCTACATACTCTTTCAGGGTTCATGAAATGCTTCCCTGGACAATACTCGGAGCAAAGCCCGAACCAAAGGTTGTGACTCTGGGCAATGATTACGATTATGTATGGGATATCTCCGCAGCAACTGGTTCTTCAAAGGTTCTAAGCTACAGGATAGAATCTGCAATCGACAAAGAACTCGGGAAATTTCCGGACCTTGTTGTGGAAGGGCTTGAAGAAGAGCTTGTAACCGGGGCAAAAGCCTTTAAGGGGGCGTAAAAATGGCCAGAGAAATAAGTAATAAAAAAGCTCAGCGAGACATCCTGGCAAAAGAAAAGCTGTTTGGGCTTGCAGAGAAGATTTATAACCAGTTTGAAGATGAGGTTGTCCCAAGCATCAGCCTTCCAAGCCGGACAAAGTCAAATCTGGAATATTCCGACGAGAGCGATGTCTGGGTCTACGGAGACCGGGAAAGCGAGAGAAGTGCAAAAACCGTAAAAGGGGCATTCCAGCTCCTGAAAACTACTTACGCCACCGAGTTCCTTATAAACGAGCACCTTGCCCAGAACCGCGGTTCAACGCTTCGAGAGCTTTACTATATCTCGGAAGGCTGGGAAGCTGCGAAATTCAAAGAACAGGCTGAGAGCGACCGTCTGATCGAAGACCTTGAACTTCTCACAAGCCTTCAGAGAGAGTATTTCCATATGCGCCCTGAAGAAGACGGAGCTACCATGTTCGGGCCTATTGAAATTACAGAGCAGACAAATCGCGGAGAACGGAATATTCACTGCCAAAAGGACGTGGGGGAAGGAGGGTACCAGATTCCCTTCAATGTGGAAAATATCGAATTCAAAGCCCATGATGCAAGCATGATTATTGCTATAGAAACCGGTGGTATGTACGCACGTCTAATGGAAAACGGGTTTGATGAAGCCTACAATGCGATCCTTGTCCACCTCAAAGGCCAGCCTGCCCGTTCAACCCGAAGGATTATCAAGCGCATGAACGAGGAATTAGGCATCCCCGTAGCCGTTTTTACGGACGGCGATCCATGGTCTTACAGGATCTATGCCTCTGTTGCCTACGGGGCTATAAAAAGTGCTCATCTCTCGGAATTTATGGCAACCCCCGCAGCCAAGTTCCTTGGCCTCCAGCCCTCGGATATAGTTGAATACGAACTCTCGACCGACAAGCTTACCGATCAGGATATAAATGCACTGCGTAGCGAACTTTCCGACCCGCGTTTCGAGTCCGACTACTGGAAAGAACAAATCCAGCTCCAGCTCGATATAGGGAAAAAGGCCGAACAGCAGGCTTTTGCAGGCAAAGGCCTTGATTTCGTAACCGAGGTATACCTGCCCAATAGGCTCAAAGATATGGGTATGCTGTAACACCCGAGTTCCGTCACCCGAGTTCCGTCTCGGGAGGACGGTGCCCTTTTCGCTATGCTACGCTTCGCTCAAGAGGGCTGAATTAGGGGTCAGGAAGGCTACATTCTCAACGAGCTCAGGGCGTCTGATTTACCCGAATTTCGTTTTGGACCATGCAGCGGGCGTGGTTACAACCCTCTTTTAAAGGCTTGAGCGAAAACCCTAGTAACGTTTGAGTTTGATGAACTTATCCCCAAACCCTATCGGCGTGATCACAAGCCTTTTCAACCTTAGTTCCCAAATATTAAGCGCATAGATGTAGTAACGAGAAGATGTGAAGTTACCAGATCTCGATTTTGAAATTTTGCTACAAAGATCAGGTGCTTAAATTTAAGCGCATACTCCGATATCAGGAGACATTTATGCGCCTAAAAATGCGGAACTTAGGTTTCAAAAAAGGCTTGACCGAAAAACCAAGCAGCAACGTGGTCGGCGTGATCAACTGGCGCAACAGTTGCAGCGCAAAGGTTGTGGTCAGGCGAACTAGTTTATAAGATAGTGATATAAGTTGTTACGGCTTGAAAAAATACTGAGTAAAGGTACAGATACCTTTTTTTCGTTCTTTCGCAGTTGTGGATCTAAGAGGCTGTTTTAAAATTAAATATTTCTGTAACCAGATTGTTCGTTAGTGCCAGCTCAAAATAAAAGAATTCCTTATCCTAGTGATTTCTCCAATTAAAAATGAGAAAAATTAAGCCTCATATTCCGAGTTGCAGAACCAATAGAGACAGAAAACGCATTCATTCCTATCGAAAGATATTAAACGCCATCTTTTATTTACTACGTTCGGGTTGTGCATGGTGAATGTTACCACATGAATTTCTTCATTGGAAAACTGTTACCGCTATTTCCGTTTTTGGCGGCTTGATGGAATTTGATAGCGTGTAAACGTTGCACTGAGAACAGAACTGAGAATTGCAAATGGGAGAGAACCAGAGCTTAGTGCAGCAATTTTAGATAGCTAGTTGGTTAAAACCACAGAAACACCAGGAGTACGCGGTTATAATACTGCAAGGCTCGTATCAAATCTTTAAGCAAGTGAAAAGGAATATTCAGACAGTCTTAGGGATAAGACTTAAGCAAATTGATAAATAAGTTCTATTTTTGTATATATCCACGAAACGAGAGATTAATAACATCCAAGCAATAACCATACCAATACCAAATTTCTCGAATTTGGCGAAATATTTATATTACGAAAACGCCTATTTCGTATTATGACAAAAGTAAAGTTACATCTCGAAGGATTAGGACCAATATATTTAGAAGAAAACAATCCTGAGTCTCTCGCAAAGATTCTTTCATCGCTGGCGGAAATTTCCAAATCTCAGCTGCAATCCAACCATAACCAATACTAATTACCAAATTTCTCGTATTTTACGAAATACGTATGATGTTAAAACGCCTATTTCTGATTATGATAAAAGTAAAATTACACCTCGAAGGAATTTCGTATTATGACAAAAGTAAAGTTACATCTCGAAGGATTAGGACCAATATATTTAGAAGAAGACGACCCTGAATTTCTCGCAAAGATTCTTTCATCACTGGCGGAAATTTCCAAATCTCAGCTTGTCAAGGAAATTAACTCAGATACAAATATCAATATGCCAGAAACGAAGACTTGTAAGCAAGAAAACATGAACACAACTCTTCCAACTGTCAACGAGGTTGTAAAATACATTATCTCTAAAGAAAATTTTGCGCATGATAGTGTAGAGTTGCTGAACAAATTTTTTGGTAGAAGAATAAAATCGAAAGACGAACCGTTAATATTTTTATCTTTCAACAATATAGCCAGAAGAGCTAGGGAGCGGATAAAAAAAGATTACAATATTAAGTGGGATACTACCGAACGCAAATCTTACGATCGCAATACGCATCCAATAGTATACAAAATAAACATTGAAAAAAAAGATAGATTCAGTGGACTAGGAACTTTATTTGGTTCATCAAATGAGTGATCGTGACTGGTTGGCTTATAGTGAAAGGAAAGATGATGGCTACATAACTTAGAGGCTGTCTTAAAATTCAAATCATTCATACATTTGGATAATGGACAATGTTAACTTTAAAATTTATACCGTAAATTTTTTCAGCAATTCAGGTACAGATTGACCTAAAGATAATCTGTAATCCTATCGGACTTACGCACTAGAGGTATAAAACCAAATTCAATAAGCATTATTGATTAAAATTATATTTTAGACATTTAACGGCTTAATATTAATGCTTCTCAATTCAAGTGTGCAAGTCCTATCCCAATTGTAAACTCAAATTTAATTTTAAGACACGCTCTAGTAGTTATGCTGTGCTATTCTGGCTTTTTTGTGGTCATTTTCTGTTGTTATAGAACCTGAAGCTGGTTAAGTTTATATAAATACATTTTAAGTTACTGTATAGATATTTGGATTTAAAGTAAACTGTGAGTAAATCCTATAGGGTTTGTTGTACAGCATGAGATTCAATAAGTATGCCGCGAGAATCGGATTTATTCAGGGTTGGCTTTTTTATCCGGAAATTACTAATTGTGATGCCTAAAAAGATTTTGTAACTATATATGTAAAAATCTGCTGATTAACAGTGTAAATGCCGCGACTCTTACTCTAAATCCTTTTGAGACAAGAATTTTTGCGAGCGAAACAGCAAATATTAATTTAAACTAAAGACGTATTAAAAAATTAGTATGAAAAGCGCATATTTGGGCATAAAATTATGCTAAAAATTAGCTGTTTTGAGAGGATTGATACTGAAAAATCTTGTGTAATTTTCAGGGAATCTAAAGGCTTAAAATGTATGAGCGCATATTGAATTTGGTTCGTGGTAGAAAAGATAATATTAATATATAAAAAGCAGTAAATAAAAACTGTAGTCTTATTGGATTGATACGAATTCTAAGATCTATTTTGACAAAAGTTTCCCCGCGAATTTTTTAAAAAAATGTAATGTTACGTGATTTAGATAACTCTACTAGATTTTTATGGAGAATCAACTAAGATGAGTGATAAACAGGTTTACGATGCTTCGCACATCCAGGTGCTGGAAGGCCTGGAGGCTGTCCGGAAGCGTCCCAGCATGTATATAGGGAGCACGGATGGTCGCGGGCTCCACCACCTAGTCTATGAAGTAGTAGACAATAGTATTGATGAAGCTCTTGCAGGCTTCTGTACCAGGGTAAATGTTACAATCAACCCGGACGGGAGTGTGACAGTCCTGGATAATGGAAGAGGTATACCTATCGACCTCCATCCATTTCACAAAAAATCAGCTCTTGAAGTTGTAATGACTGTTCTGCATGCAGGAGGGAAGTTCGACAAGAACACCTATAAGGTTTCAGGGGGACTGCATGGAGTAGGGGTTTCTGTTGTAAATGCACTTTCGGAATGGCTGGAAGTTGAAGTGTCAAGAGAAGGCAAGAAGTATTTCCAGCGCTATTCCCGTGGAAAGCCTGAGGCTGACGTTCAGGAAATCGGAACTTCAGAAACTACAGGCACAAAAACTACTTTTAAACCCGATGAGAAAATTTTTGAGACACTTGATTTCGATTACGAGATCCTTTCAAACCGTTTAAGAGAACTGGCTTTCCTGAACCGGGGCCTTATTATCAGCCTCAAGGATTTAAGAACCCCAGAAGGGCAGGCTGAGATTTTCACCTACGAAGGGGGAATAGTGGAGTTCGTGAAGTATCTGAACAATAAGAAACAGTCTCTTCACGACCCGATTTATTTTGAGCGGCAAAGGGACGACATGGTAGTAGAAATTGCAATGCAGTACACAAGCAGCTATACAGAAAACGTGTACTCCTTTGCAAACAACATCAATACCCACGAAGGCGGAACTCACATAATCGGTTTCAAGACCGCACTGACAAGGGTTGCAAATGACTATATTAAAGCTAACAAGCTTTCCAAAGAAGACATAAAGCTTACAGGCGATGATGTAAGGGAAGGACTGACTGCAATCATCAGTGTCAAACTAATGGAACCCCAGTTTGAGGGGCAGACCAAGACAAAGCTTGGAAATAGTGATGTCAAAGGAATTGTGGACTCCCTTGTAACTGACGGGCTTGCGGAATACTTCGAGGAAAATCCCAAGGTTGCAAATGTTATTCTTGAAAAAGCCCTTCTTGCCCAGAAAGCCAGAGAAGCTGCAAAAAAAGCAAGAGAACTGACCCGGAGAAAAAATGCTCTCGAAGTAAGCACTCTTCCAGGAAAACTTGCGGACTGCTCGGAAAAGAATCCTGCAGCCTGTGAGATTTACATTGTGGAAGGTAATTCGGCAGGCGGTTCGGCAAAACAGGGTAGAGACAGGAGTTTTCAGGCTATTTTACCTCTCAGAGGCAAGATCCTGAACGTAGAAAAATCCAGACTTGCAAAGATCCTGAAAAACGAGGAGATCATTTCCCTAATCACTGCCATTGGAACAGGAGTCAGCGAGGACTTCAACCTGGAAAGTGCCCGCTACCATAAGGTCATTATCATGACTGATGCTGATGTGGATGGAGAACACATCAGGACTCTTCTTCTCACACTGTTCTTCCGCTATATGAGGCCTCTTATTGACGAGGGATACGTATACATTGCCCAGCCTCCTCTCTACCGCATAAAGAAAGGCAAAGCTGAGTACTACATACACTCTGACAGGGAACTGGAAGCAAAGAAGAAAGAACTCGGGGAAAAAGGACTTGGAATCCAGCGTTATAAAGGGCTTGGAGAAATGAACCCTGAACAGCTCTGGGAAACCACCATGAAACCTGAGAGCCGGACTCTTTTACAGGTGACCCTGGAAGATGCGATTCGGGCTGATGAGATATTCAGAATCCTCATGGGAGATGAGGTTGAGCCACGCCGGAACTTCATAGAAGCGCATGCAAAAGAGGTCGTAAACCTGGACATCTGAGGTGGCTAAAAATGGCAAAATATGAAGACGAGAATAAATCTGAAGATGAATTGAAAAAATCTTATCAGTCTACCATTATCCCCGAAGATAAAGATGGAGAGCCGGAAAATGAGGACGGTTCGGCCGCCCTTACACAAGAAGATCCAGGCAAAAAACTGGAATTAAACGTATTCGACCCTGCTTCAGATGATCCAGAAGACGAAGGTCTGGAGCCAGAAAGGAGTGGGGTTACTACCATCCTTATCGAAAATGAGATGAAACGCTCTTACATTAACTATGCAATGAGTGTAATCGTCGGAAGGGCACTTCCCGATGCCCGAGACGGCCTAAAGCCAGTTCACCGCAGGGTCCTTTTTGCCATGAAAGAGGCAGGGATTACGCACGACAAACCTTACAAGAAGTCAGCCCGTGTGGTAGGAGACGTGCTCGGTAAATATCACCCTCACGGAGATACTGCGGTCTACGACACTATTGTGCGTATGGTCCAGGATTTCTCTCTTCGTTACCCTTTAATTGATGGGCAGGGAAATTTCGGGTCAATAGATGGGGACGCGGCTGCTGCCATGCGTTACACTGAAGTCCGTATGGACAAAATCGCAGAAGAGATGCTGGTAGACATCGACAAGGAAACAGTCCCCTTCATGCCAAATTACGACGGGTCAATAGAAGAGCCCGAAGTCCTCCCTGCAAAACTTCCGAACCTTCTTGTCAATGGGTCCACAGGTATTGCAGTAGGAATGGCAACAAACATGGCTCCTCATAACATCGGAGAGGTCATCGACGGCATTTTCATGCTTATTGAAAATCCTGACGTCACAATTCCTGAGCTCATGACTGTAATCAAAGGGCCGGATTTTCCTACAAGTGCTCATATTCTTGGGACAGCAGGCATAAAATCGGCTTATATGACCGGAAGGGGTTCTTTAAAGATTAGGGCCGTTGCCGAGATTCAGGAGTTAAAAAAAGACAGACAGCAAATTATCGTAACCGAACTTCCTTACCAGGTAAACAAAGCCAGGATGATTGAAAATATTGCCCAGCTAGTTCGGGAAAAGGTAATCATGGGAATTTCCGACCTTCGTGACGAGTCTGACAGGGAAGGAATCAGGGTAGTTATCGAGCTTTCTCGAGGCACGAATCCAAAGGTTGTTTTAAACCAGCTTTATAAGCATACTCAAATGGAGACTACTTTCGGGGTAATCAATCTGGCTCTTGTTGGCGGAAAACCAAAAGAGCTGAACCTGAAGGAACTTCTTGAGATCTATCTTGAATACAGGGTGGAAATTATCCAGAAGCGGACCCTTTATGACCTCAAGAAGAGCGAGGAGAGAGCTCATATCCTTGACGGGCTCAAGATCGCCCTGGATAATATCGATGAGGTTGTCTCTCTAATTAAGGGCTCGGCAAACGCTGATGAAGCAAAGCAGGGTTTAATGGAGAATTTTTCCCTTGACGAGGTCCAGTCCAAAGCTATCCTTGATATGCGCCTGCAGCGCCTGACAGGACTTGAAACCCAGAAGGTGCTTGAGGAGCTTGAAGGGCTTGTAAAGCTGATAGGTGAACTCAGAAAAATCCTTGAGAACGATGAGCTCAAGTACGAAATAATCAGGAATGAACTTCTGGAGCTCAAGGATAAGTATGGGGATGCTCGCAGGACAAAGATCGTGCAGGCTGCTTCTGAAGTTAGAGATGAGGATCTGATTCATGAAGAGGAAGTTGTTGTCACGATTACCAATGGAGGCTACATAAAGCGCATCCCACTCAAGACTTACACTATGCAGCGCCGCGGAGGCAGGGGTATAATCGGCATGGAAATGAAAGAAGAAGACTTCGTGGAAAATCTCTTCATTTCCTCAACCCATAACTATATCCTTTTCTTCACAAACCTTGGCAGGCTCTACTGGGAAAAAGTATATGAGATCCCTGAAGGCTCCCGTCAGTCCAGAGGCAAAGCCATAGTAAACCTTCTGGAGCTTAAGGAAGGCGAAACAATCAATGCAATGATCCCGGTCAAGGAATTTGACAAAAATCACTATCTGCTGATGGCAACAAGGGCAGGTACCATTAAAAAGACTCCTCTCTCGGAATTCAAGAACCCGAGGAAAGCAGGCATAATTGCAGTCACCCTTGACGAAGATGACGAGCTTGTAAGAGTCCTCCTTACCAATGGCAAAAAAGAAGTCCTGATGGTTTCAAAGAAAGGCAAAGCTATCCGCTTCTATGAAGAAGATGTCCGCCCTATGGGCCGAACTGCAAGAGGTGTCCGGGGTATGACTCTTGAAGGCCCGGACGACGAGGTTGTCAGCCTGGACCTTGTTGACGAAACAACAACCCTCCTGACGGTGACAGAAAACGGCTTTGGCAAGAGAACCGAGTACTCCCAGTACCCTGCGCACCGCCGCGGTGGAAAAGGCGTGATAACAATCATTACCAACGAGAGGAATGGCCCTGTCTCAAGAGTCCGATCCGTAGCCGATGACGATGAACTTATCTTCACCAGTGCCGACGGCATCATTATCCGCATTCCTGCTAAAGAGATCTCGATCCAGGGCAGAAACACCCAGGGTGTAAGAATTATGAATCTAAAACCCGGCGACACAGTCGCAGGTATAGCCAGGATCCAGAACGGAAAAGCCGAAAAGAACCTTAAACTCACAGCCTTTAATGATAAAGAAGCCGCAGAAGCAACTGGAGCAGAAGAGGAAGCCGAAGCTCCGGAAGGCGAATCTGAAGGTCTAGATGAGTTTGACGAATTGGAAGACCTTGAAGCTGCCGACGAAGCTGAAGAAACCGGGGAAACCGAAGAGGATGAAGTAGAAGAGGATGAAGTAGAAGAGGATGAAGTAGAAGAGGATGAAGCAGAAGAGGATGAAGCAGAAGAAATTGAAAAAGAGTGAATAACGAATACGGGTGAAGAAAAATAATTCTTCACTCAAACTGCCGCCGGAAAGAAATCCCTAAAAAATCTTGACTCCGGCGGCGGGCTTTTTTCCGGAGGGGAGCCGGGCGACGGACTTATTTTCGGGGCGGGTTTTTTGAATCGATTTTTTTGAGGGATTGAGTACCGGAAGGTGTGTTTATTCATTATCTTCAGAACCTTATGCTGCGAATCTAAAAGTTTACTTATATAGACCTCGCTGGCGTTTTATAAGTGTTTATAAATAAACTCTAAGCTGCAATTTAGTGATTAAAAAGAGTAAATGTTTTCTGATTGCCGGTTAATGTTATGATTTTTTTGTTGTTCAGGGACTATTTAAGTTTTGTTGATTCTTAAAAACAGGTTCTGTAAGAGCTGAGTCAATAGAAAGAACAGAGATAAATGGAGAAAAATCCTGTAAGATCCATATTAATTATCATCTATACTGGATTTATGTATATTTGTTGTGATGAAATAAAAAATTTTTCTTATATATTAATATATAATGTTAAAAAGTTGTATATACTTAAACTACATTTTAGCTTATAACTCAACCATTTTAGATAAATTGTGTAAAGTATTTTCACACACAATATTACCTGAAAAATGGTGAGGGAGTTGATATAAAGGAGGAATTAAAGAATGCAAGAATTAGAAGTATTACCCCCGATAAATGCGGCAGTTGGAGAAATATTCGAAATTTCAATCCCCTCGAATCCTTCTTCGACCGGCTATAACTGCTTACTGTCAGAGATGCCAAGTTGTGTTTACTTTGTAGAGTCAACGTATGTACCTGATGAGCCCACTATACCGGGAAAAGGTGGAACCAGCAATTTCAAGTTTGTTGCAGTCGAAAGCGGGAACGGTCCAATTATTTTCCATAGTGTAAAGTTCTCTCAGCCTCTGGATATATTGGAACCTACTCCTATGCAACAAAGGTTTGTTATAGTAGAGTAATGAAATGGCATTATTTTGCCACCCACTTTCCATTTTTTTGTTATAGCTGTTCATCTGTTTTACTCGAAGTTTCAGTCAAAGTTACTACTCCTCAACCTGTTTTTTTGCGGATTTTTTATTCAGGGCCAATTATTTCTGACAAAAATCAATGAGATTCCACAGGAGTAAAAACGTTTATGAAAATTTCCGGCGGCGGGCTTTTTTTCCGAAGGGGAGCCGGGCGACGGACTTATTTTTCGGGGCGGGTTTTTTGAATCGATTTTATGAGTGAACTACGCCGGTAAGTACAATTTTGAAGAATTTCTGAATTCAGGGCCGGTTAGAAGAATTTCGAGGAATCTTAAAACGGGGTACCATACGACTGCGAAGCAGGCGGCGAAGTGCGAAATTTCCAAAATGATTCTTGGTTTTTTTTGGAGATTAGAATTATGAAGCTATGATAATAAATTGAGGGATACGTACATGTCTACTTTTAAACTAATTCGAAATCTCTATATCAAAGACGTTCTAATTTCTACACTATTTATTAATGTGGTTCATAAAAAAATACCCGAACTTGTGACGGCATAAATCATTCAAATATAAGAGAGGTTTTGAATGTACGAAGAAAATGGTTCCAAGAACGTGGGGGATAAAGGCTACGGAATAAATGCCGGTGGGGATGTACATATTGGTGATATTAGTGGGCAATTTGCAATTGGTACAAATATATCCCAAGTTCAATCTCCATCACCTACCGATATTGAGAACCTTAAGAAAAGTCTCCTTGATTTACAGAAAGAACTCTCTAATCTGGATCTTTCTTCCGAAGACCAAGATATCATCAAAGGTGATATGAGTGCTGCTATCAAAGAAGCCGGAAAAGAAGAGCCAAAATTACAAAATATCAAATCAAGGGTTGAAAATATCATTGAAACTCTTAAAGACGCCGGGAAGACAGTAAAAAACATATCAGAAATCTGTGGCTCGATAAAGATAGCAGCTACTTTACTCGGTATAACGCTCTGATTACGGCTTTATAAGAATATTCTTTTAATTAGAGGTTTATCACATGGAAGCAGATGAGCCTTCGGTTCCAATAATAGACGTGGGTGGAAATTTTACACAGGGGAATATCTCCGGTCAAAGCGCCATAGGCAGTAATATATCGCAGATACAGTATACTAACTGTACTTTTGTCTATCCTGATGGCTCAACTAAACAGGGATATTCATGGATTTACACTCAAGGAGCCAGACTTATTATTGATCCGAAAAGAGTATTCGGAAGAGAAACAGAGCTTGAGAAAATTGAGAATTATTTAGAAGATAATAGTGCACTCGTTATTACGGGTCTTCGCGGAACCGGCAAATCTACTCTGGCAAGCATGTTCGTTGACAGAATGGGAGAAAGTGGAAAATTTGCTGGGATATATTGGCGAAAAGTGGATGAAACTACTGATATAAGTGAAATTATAGGTAGCTTTTTTACTGTTATTGGCAAACCTGTGAAAGACCTAGAACGCTACAAGATCTTAGATCAAATAAACCTTCTATTTAATGAATTAAACGAAGCTTCTTATCTTCTGGTTCTGGATAATTTTGAGGTTATACTTGATCCCCAAACGAACAAACCTTTGGAGTCAAAAGTCGGCTTCTCTGAGCTGATAGAATCAGCAAAGGAAAGTTGTATTAGAAGCAAGATTCTGTTTACAAGCTGGGATTCTCTTGCAAGCGAACGTGGAATCAGACCTTTTTCATATCAAATTAGAGGACTGGATACGTCGGCTGGAATTCTTCTATTAAGACACGAGGGACTTCTTAATGAATCGGAAACTGAGTTAAAGAAAGCCATAAAACTGTCCGATGGTCATCCACTTGCTCTTATTCTTCTGGCTCAACTTGTGAGAGAAGAGGCAGATACGCTTTCTACTCTCTTGAATGATGGTTCTCTATGGATTGGTGAAGAGGGAGAAGTAGCAGAGAATATTTTGGCTAAAATTTATAGAAGGCTATCTGAAGATGAACGCGAACTTCTGCAGTATATATCTATTTTCCGACAACCTGCTCCCACAAAGGCCATCGAAATAGTAGCAAATCATCCGAAGTGGACCGAACGCAGGATAAAGAAAGTTGCATTGAAATTGGCTCATAAATCTCTTATACAGAAAACTGAAAATGGTTATTATTGGGAAGAGTCATTGATATGCAGGTATGCAGGAACCCAGCTATCAGAAAAACTAGAGTGTCACAAACTTGCCTGCAAATACTACCTTTCCTTTTCCTTACCAGCCAAACCTGCAAAAAAAGAGGACGTACAATCTTTAATTGAAGCCCATTATCATGCATGTATGGCAGAAGAATATAACCAGTGTATAGAAATTATTGTTAATAGTAATCTTCATCATTTATTGGATTTATGGGGTAGTCCTAGAACACTTATTGAACTTTATACAAAACTATTACCCAACAATCCCCTCAAAGATAAGCCGCTATTAAACATAGAAAGTCATATTTTTGTTCTTGGAAATCTTGGAATTGCTTATAACCAGATAGGAGAGACAAAAAAAGCGATTGAATATTACGAATTCGCATTGGAACTTTCAAGAAATATCGGGAATAGAAATAGTGAAGGAAGTCTCCTTTGCAATCTTGGGATTTCCTACAGAGATCTTTCTAAATTTGAGAAGTCAATTGAATATTTTGAGCAAGCATTACAAATTGCAAAAGACTTGAAGAACAAAGAAGGAGAAGGAAACTTACTTGGAAATCTTGGAAGTGCCTATAGATGTATTGGTAAACTAAGACAATCGATTGAATTTTATGAACAAGCACTAAGAATTGCAAGGGATATTGGGAATCGACGTATAGAAGAGCATCAGCTTGAAAATATTGGTAATGTATATTATTCTCTCAAAGAGTTCAAAAAAGCAGAAAAATATAACGAGCAGGCTATATTAATTGCAAAAGAATTAGGAGATGTCCCTGCCGAAGGACTTATACTTGGAAACATGGGAAGTATTCACAGAAGTCTCGGAAAAGTGGAAAAAGCAATTGAATATCACAAAAAATCACTATATATTGCAAGAAAAATTGAAGATAGACGCCTTGAAGAGAACCAACTAATAAATCTAGGAAATGCTTACAGTGATTTTGGAGATGTAAAAAAAGCAGTTGAATACTATGAACAGGCACTAGTAGTAATTTTAAAATTTTTAGGTGACGAAAAAATAGAGAAACTGCTCGAAAAACTTGGGGATAATTATCTTCATCTGAATGAAGAGAAAAAATCGATTATATATTATAAAAAGACATTACAAATTGTAAAGACAATTGAAAATAAACATATGGAAGCAAGATTACTTGAAAAATTATGTTTTGCCTATGTAATGTCTCGTAACATAGAAAAAGCAATCGAATACGGAAATCAAGCAATATTAATTTCGAAAGAAGTATGTGACAGAAAAATCGAGGGAGAAAGCCTTGAAAACTTTGGTTTCATCTACACACTCTTAGGTGATCCAAAGAAAGCGATTGAATATTACTTACAAGCATTATATATTTCAAGAGAACTAGGTGACAAGTCTATAGAAAGAGAAAATCTTCGAAACTTAGGTTCTGCCTACTACCAACTTGGAGAAGTTAAGAAAGCAGATAAATACTACGAGCAAGCCAATTTAATTAAAGAAACAAGTAAGTAAGTATGCAGAGTGGTTAGAATAATCAAATTGGAAATAAGTAACAGATGTGGCAAAGCAATCAAACGGAAGTTAAAAGAAGAAAAACTGAAATTATTAAGAAATGAAAGACAAAGAAGAATATGAATATACGATGACCTATAGATTAGAGTTTTTTACCCAAACCAGTTCTTCTCCAATCTCTCCTCCCTTCCCTCCTGCTCTCTCGCATAAGCCACATACTCCCCCCTCCCCTTCTCAAAAACGAACCTGTAAACCGTTTTGAAATAAGCCCAGTATTTAACATACTGATCTCTCACATCGCTCAGCGTAACAGTCACCAAACCATTTTCTTCCGAAACACTGTAAACAGGATAATCGGTTTCCTGAGGAACGGCTGTGCTGTGAAGTTTTCCGGCTCTTTCAACTTATGCGGAGGCGTCGGGAACGGCGCCGATCACGTTGATTTTTTCGATTTAATCGCTTTTTTGGTCCTGGACCGGTAGCTCACTTCCATAATCCTGTAATGGGTGGAATTATAAGGATGTATGAAGTGAAACTTTCAAGTACGGTTCCTGGGGAAAAAAGGAAGAGTAATCCTCCCGACTTACCCGAAAAATAAATGAAAATCGAAAAATAAATGAAACAAGATTAAAATGAGGAAAAAAGCAAATGAATCTATATGAAAGATTCAGAGTTTTCAAATAGAAAACTTTTCCTCTCCCTTTTCTGTTGTCTCTTTTTCCTGCCTGACCTGAGTAATCAGCCTTTCAAGTTGGTCCCGTGAGATGCTTTTATGCTTTTCTTCGGTGCAGACCTTGACTTTCTCGATCAGAGCGCAAAGTTCTTCCCGCTCAAGGCATAAGCCTATGCTGTTAATAATGCCTTTTAGGGCTTTTGTGCCGGTATGCTTTCCTACGACGAGGTTGCGCTTCCCGCCGACCATTTCCGGGAGGAAGAGTTCGTAGGTGCGCGGCTCTTCAAGGATCGCGGCAACGTGGATTCCGGACTCGTGGGTAAAGGCATTTTGCCCGACAACGGCTTTATTTACCGAGGGTGTAATACCTGCATATTCCGAGACCATTTTAGAAAGGTTGGTCAGCTTTGTGGTGTCATAGCGGTCAATACCGTACTGTACCCTGAGGGCGACCATCACTTCTTCAAGGGAAGCGTTTCCTGCTCTTTCACCGATTGCATTAACTGTGGTATGGAGCTGTTTTGCACCAGCTTCGGCGGCTGCAAGGGTATTTGCGGTAGCCATTCCGAGGTCGTCATGACAGTGGATACATATTGAGGTATTAACTTCCTTGAAAATTTCGTTAACAAGGTAGTGTGTCGTTGTAGGGTTAAGGATACCAATCGTATCTGCAAGGCTTACGTATTGCACTTTATACTCTTTTTCTACTTCCTTAAAAGCCTGTTTTAAGCGGTCGATAGGGGTACGGCTAGCGTCTTCGGCTGCAAAACGTACTTTTAACCCGTGATCGGTAGCGTATTCAATGGTTTCCTTGGCACAGCCAAGCATCTCCTCAAGGCTTCGATGGTACTTGTATTTGAGGTGCATATCCGACATTGCAATAAAAATACTCACAATATCGACATCACATTCAAGTGCAGCATCCACGTCCCCTTTTACTGCTCTTGAGAGACAGCATATCCTTGAATTAAAGCCCTGATTTGCAATTTCCTTAACGGTTTCCTTTTCGTTTGCGGAAACTACCGGAAATCCGGCTTCTATAACCTCTACACCAATAGAATCAAGCTCATTGGCCATTGCCAGCTTCTGTTCCTTTGTGAACACAACACCTGGAGTCTGTTCCCCATCGCGCAGGGTCACGTCACAGATTTCGATATCAAGGGGGCGATATTCGATAAAATCCATAAGTTTGTTTCTAGAATACTGCTCGCTCTCTGGCATTACTACTACTTCCTGTGATTTTTAATTATTATGAGGAATATTTGTAATTACTGTGAGGAATATTTTTAATTATTTTTAATGACATATAGATGATTTATCTGATAAATAACTCAAAGGCTGAATAAAGAGGTACTGGGACTCAAACGTCCCTAAAAGTCAGAAAATCCTGTATCTCGTAAAAATTAAGCATAGCTTTACCTGCATATGTATAAATGTTTTCCTTGGAGGAATAGAATTTCCGGCAACGGCTTCTCGAAAAACAGGATAAAAACGAGCTCAAGTTTGGCAAATTATAGTCATACCTGTAATTGGGTCGTGTCCCTGAATTATAGATCAATTTCGAAAAAGCGAGTACATCTCTCGTATTTGATGAATATCTTGGGAGATTCTCTCACTTTCGGTTTTCAATGATTCAAACCCACGACCTGTAATTGTTGCAACAAAAAACTTCATTGTACCTCATTGGGCAGTTGCATTATTTAGCCTCGGGACTATAGGTTAGGTTATATCAGTAGATTTTTAGTTAAAAGTCGCATGGAAAAATTGAGAGATTTACAGGTCAGAGAAAAGTACTCAACATGATGGGAAAACTTAAACTATAATTAAAGGTTTTCCTCTGGGAATATGTAAAGACTTTTCTGGCTCTTCGTTGTTTTGTGTGGATATCCTTATAATATTCTCATAAAAACCAATGTGGTCTTGAATTGGAAATCATCTTACCTACAAGGAATGATGAAGAGCCATTTTACTAAATCAAGGCTCTCTCAAGTTAACAAGTAAAGGTTTTCTCAGACTCGTAAGTACAGACCTGCTCTTTGAGTAATAAGTAAAAAGGCTCGTTCTCAATCAAAAGCTTGCTCTCAATCAAAAGCTCGCTCTCAAGTAAAGGGTCTTAAGTAAAGGCTTGCTCTCAGGTAAGTTTTCTCTGGACCCTTTCATAAAAACAGGTATCTGAAATCCTTACAAAGCGTGCAGGAAATCTGGACTTCTTAAGTTTGACGACATCATCGGGCTTGATCCTGTAGGACTTCTGCCCGTCAATTGCAATAACCGCCTCTTTTTTTGGAGCCGACAACCTTATAGTGATTTCGCTGTCTGACGGGATAACCCAGGGCCTTGAGGAGAGTTTAAAAGGAGCTACAGGGACAACCACAATAGCGCTTACCCTTGGACTTATAATAGGGCCGCCTGCGCTCATCGCATAGGCAGTAGAGCCTGTAGGGGTTGCAAAAACCACACCATCCGCACGCATAGAGTCAAGAAGGCAATCTCCGACATAAACCTCAAACTTAATGATCTTCGCAGGCTTTGCAGACATTATTGCAATCTCATTCGTTGCAGTCTCAAGCATTTCCCCATTAAGAAAAACATCGACTCGCATTCTGTCGCTGTAGGAAAAACCGTAAAGCACTTCCTCTATAGTTTCAAGAGCATGTTCTGGCTCAACATCTACAAGAAAACCAAGAGTACCCATATTGATTCCGAGTATAGGAAGAGGGTCTTTCATTTTGGCAATATTCCGGAGGACTGTACCGTCCCCTCCTACGCTAATAATAAGTTCCACTCCTTCTCCCCTCATTCTTTCAATCGGAGTACCTTCTATTCCGAGTACCTCAGCCGTAGGAGTGGCGACAAAAATTTGGACCTTTGAGCTGAAATGGGCAAGAATCTCCCTTACCTTTTCAATTACTTCAGGCCTGTCGCAGCGAGCAGATATTCCTATTTTCTTTATCGCCAACTTATCCTCCGAAGAGTAATTCTAAAAGCTTTTCATGCACGTGTCCGTTGGACGCAATCATTTCCACTCTTGAAGTAACATTATCAGGAAGTCTTAAAGAGTTTCCGTATCCGTCTGTAACAAGCCCGCCCGCTTCGGCCAGAATCAACTGCCCTGCGGCTACGTCAGTCACACGCAAAGCATTTCGAACATCAACAAAAGCATCAAGCCTGCCTGAGGCTACATAACACAACTCGAGAGCTACACTCCCGAATAACCTCACCCTCCTGACGCTACTGTATATCTTTCGGGTTCTTTCTATATTTTGCCGGTAGCCATAAACACTGACGCACAATTTCATCAGATCCGAGTTAACGGAAGCTTTTATTTTTTTTCCGTTAAGGTAAGCCCCTTTTCCAGCTTCTGCGTAGTATTCCTCGCGTAATGCAAGGTTACTCACATACCCGAACCTGAGGTCTGAAAGGTCATGAGAAGAAACGGCTAGAGAAACACTATAAAATGGAATTCCTACTGCGGAATTATATGTCCCATCAAGCGGGTCTAGAACAACAGAAAACTCAGGCGAATCCCCTAAAATAAGTTCGCCAAGCTCTTCACTGATAATTCTCATGGATCTGCCGTCTTCTTTAAGGACTTCAACGATAGCGTCCTCTGCTGCAAGGTCTATTTTAGTAGTTGGAGTACCGTCGGCTCCCATACAAACAAAACTGCCTGCAGCATCAGTACCTGCAAGATCACAGATAGAATCTGATGCGGCTTTAAAAGCCTCTCGAGATAATTTCAAAAATCCTGAATTTGTTGAATTCATGTCTTAGCCATTTTTTCCAATTAAAAGTTCCAAATCTTATTTTCTTCATTCAAAAGATAAGGATTTCGAATTTTCGGTCTTTGAGGTAGTAAGAGATACAATGCAAAATATATAATTTATGTATGGAATTTCTGGGTCCAAGAAATCCAGTTCCAGATATTCAGGTTGAATATCCAGAAACAGTCAAAGCCGGAGTCTATATAAACTTAGATTCCGGCACCTTATTTTTATTACTTTTTATTCAGGCCAATAGCCTTATTTGTCTTTTCAATTGACTTTGCACCGTCGCTTTCAAGTTCCATCATGGCCCTTATAGCATCCACGTTTTCCGGAACTACAATAGATTCCTGATGGACAGCCTGGAAGAAATAAAGCTCCTTGTCCTCTACAGTTATTGATTCAGGCCAGATGCAGTTCTCCCACATATCATTTCTGGGGCGCTTCATATCCCTGGCAAATTCTATAATTTCTGCTGTAGACGACATACCCAGTCCCACGAAACGGATTCTTGGCTGGGAACCAAAGATGTTTTTAACATCATCTACAGTGCAGTCCTTCTCAACTTCCATATTCACGGTGTGCACGTGCATCAGAGTTGTTGGGACCTTCAGGGCTGCACTTGTAATATTAATCTGTGGAAGCACACTTTTTACATCAGGCCCGTGGTGGGACGGAAGCTTGATTGGGTCGGGTACGATTGCATTAATTGGCCCTTTCTTTACATCATTAGGATCGGTTGCCCTCCTTGCAAGAACTACCCTGGCCTTTTTTACCCCCAGTTCTTTGTCTATCGGGTAAATAGCCCTGCAAAGAGCTGTAGTATTGCATGAGACTACCCTGACCAGGTCGCGGCCCACAGCCTGCTCGTAATTGCAAATCGCGTTAAATGAGAAACCTGCAAGTGAATGATCTTCGCCGCCCTGCCAGATTGCCTTTACCCCGGCTTTTTCATACAGAGGCTTGTTTCCTTCACCGATTCCTCCGGGCGTACAGTCCACAACCAGGTCAGCCTTTTCGACCATTTCTTCAATTGTGCCGGCTGCAGGCATCCCGGCTTTCTCAAAAGCTCCGAGATTTGCAGCTGGGGCATATATGTCATATCCTAGCTGGTGGGCCACTGCAGCCTCATAGTTCGGCTTTGTTTTGGAAATTCCGACAACTTCCATATCGTCCTGAGCTCTTACGGCGTCTGCAACTCTTTTTCCTATGGTCCCGTAACCATTTACTGCGATTTTTGCTTTAACCATTTTATCCAATCCTTTTTAATCCTATTATTTTCTAATTTTTTAAATATAATTTAACTCATTTATTTTTATACTTATTAATGTGCAAAAGTTAATGCCAGCCCAATGATAAAAATCAACTGTTGGTCAGAAATTTCTGTCTCCAAAAAAAATTTTATTCCATAGTTCCGTAACCATTTACTGAGATTTTTGCTTTACCATTTCATCCAATTCCGTTTAATCCTATTCTATCCAAATTGATATATAGCCTAAATCACCGAAAATTTAAATTTAGCCGGATATCGTAATTCTGGACAGGGGATTACATAAGTCTAGAGTGTAGGCATAAATTTAAAGTGTATCCCGAGATTATAACTTTTTCTATAATCTTGGCCAGTTTGTCGAAAACTCTCCTACACATAATCCAAGATATTGCTTTAGCAGGCTTTCTTCGAATGTCTTGACTTAAGTCTGTATCTGGTATCCTGGAACACAGAGTTATAGGTAAAGTCAGATAAATGCTTTTCCGAGATATCTTATCAATTAAAGAAACTATAAGACAGATTCCTAAATTCTAGAGCTTACAGACCCTTTTCCGAGAGGTTATGCCTGAAAAACGAGTAGGAAAGGAAAAAGATGATAAAGGCAGAAAAAAGGAGATAAATATAGAAAAAAGGAAATAAAGGCAGAAAAAAGGAAATGAAGGCAGAAAAAAAGAGAGAAAGACAGAAAAAAGGAGATAAAGATAAAATGACTCTTTGTTGATTAATATATGCAAGTTATTATACTGAAGATATTATATAAACAAGTATCATATTATTTAGTACAGATAACTGCATGAGTTTGATATCCCATTTCTGAAAAAGCATTTGAAATACTTTTGAATGTCAAAGAACCTTGGCAAATAACCAATACTGAATTTGATTTAACATCTGAAAAACTTAATATTTGGCTTGATTTTAAACGTGGTCCCAAATTTCCCTGTCCTAAGTGTGAAACCAAAATGCTCAGCTTATGATACTAAGGAAAAAGTGTTACGGCACATTAACTACTTTCGATATTCTGCATATTTACACTGTATAATTCCAGGAATAAGTTGTAGTAATTGTGGAGTTCTCCAAATAAAAGTTCCATGGGCTCGCGAAAAATGGTATTTTTGGGCAACTCATAGCAGATTAAAGGCAATAATTGAGGTTGCTAAAACCATTAAAAGTCATTGGGCTGGAATTCTAAACTACTTTGATTCCAGGGTCACTAACGGAGTTGTGGAAAGTATTAACAGTATTGTACAGTTGATAAAAAGAAATGCAAGAGGGTATCGAAACACTAAGTATTTTGTTACTATGATTGATCTAAAATCAGGAAAGTTAGATTTCAAACTACCCCTATGAAATGACGAAGAGCCAAAAACATCAATCGAATAAAGAGAGACCATCTTATATTTCGCGAGAAATATAAAAAAGATATTAGAGTCAAATTAATATATTGAAATGATATATTTCTTATGGAAAAGGGGAAACAAAGTAATAAAAAATTCCTGGTAAAATGGGGTTTATAAGGCACTGTAATGACACTGTAAAGACACTATGAAGACACTATGAAGACACTGTAATGATTTCATTATAAAAACAATAATTGAAAATCGATTCAATTCCATGTTTTCTTTAGCGTTTCCTGATCACTGTGGACTTTGTGAATGAGGCAGTCGGAGTTTTCATTACATTCTTAGTTCTTATGACCCAGGTCTCAGGAAAAGGGAACTCCAAAACTGAATATGATGCAAGCTTGGGGGAGCGGTTAAATTGGCAAATAGAAGGCCCTTGAATCTCGGTACGGTCATCTCGGTGCGCGGCAGCATTGTAGATGTATTGTTCGAGAAGCACCTGCCACCTGTATATACGCTGCTACGTGCAGGAAAGGAAAGCCAGATTGCCATAGAGGTTTTGACCCAACTTGACGCACATCGCGTTCGCGGAATTGCTCTGACCCCCACCGAAGGTCTTGCTCGAGGCACGGAAGTGGAAGATACGGGTGGGCCTTTGAAAGCGCCTGTTGGTAGGGAAATCCTTTCGCGAATGTTTGATGTGTTTGGAAATACCATAGACCGCAGGCAACCTCTGTCTGATATCCAGTGGCGCTCAATCCATCAGACTCCGCCACCGCTGATGCGTCGATCCACCACGTCTGAAATCTTCGAGACTGGAATCAAAGCTATAGATGTGCTGGTACCTCTTGAACGCGGAGGTAAAGCGGGCTTATTCGGAGGAGCGGGCGTTGGAAAGACAGTATTGCTAACCGAGATGATTCATAACGTAGTCAAACAACACCAGGGAGTGAGCATATTTTGTGGAATAGGCGAGCGTTGTCGAGAAGGGGAAGAACTTTATCGTGATATGAAAGACGCTGGTGTGCTTCCGAATACGGTTATGGTATTCGGCCAGATGAACGAGCCACCAGGTGCCCGTTTTCGGGTAGGTCATACGGCGCTGACAATGGCAGAGTACTTCAGGGACGACGAACACCGGGATGTGCTGCTGCTTATAGATAATATTTTCAGGTTTATTCAGGCTGGTTCCGAAGTATCCGGCCTGATGGGACAGATGCCTTCACGCCTGGGATATCAGCCGACATTGGGAACTGAATTATCCGAGCTAGAAGAGCGCATATCTACTACTGATGCCGGAGCCATAATGTCGATTCAGGCGGTGTATGTGCCTGCTGACGATTTCACTGACCCTTCGGCTGTGCATACATTCTCACATCTCTCGGCATCAATTGTCCTTTCTCGCAAGAGGGCAAGCGAGGGGCTTTATCCGGCTATTGACCCCTTGCAGTCAAACTCCAAAATGGCCACACCTGGCATTATTGGTGAAAGGCATTATCGCCTGGCCCAGGAAATCAGGCAGACGCTTGCGCAATACTCAGAACTCAAGGATATTATCTCAATGCTTGGCCTGGAGCAACTATCGCCTGAGGACCGCAATGTGGTAGCCCGCGCTCGCCGCCTGGAACGTTTTCTGACGCAACCGTTTTTCACCACTGAGCAGTTCACAGGTATTAAAGGCAAATCCGTCAGTCTTTCAGATGCTCTCGACGGATGCGAACGTATTTTGCGTGATGAATTCAAAGACTACCCTGAAGGCGACCTTTACATGATCGGAACAATTGACGAAGCAATAGCCAGAAAATCAAGCCGGGAAAAATCATGAATTCAGAACTCATGAATTCAGAACTCATGAACGCAGGACTCCTGAATTCAAGACTCATGAATCTTACGATTCTTCTGCCTTTCCAGGTCTTTGCCGAAAAAAAAGGCGTATCACGCATAGTCGCAGAGGGACGCGAGGGTTCATTTGGGCTCTTGCCACACCGACTCGATTGTGTTGCGGCTCTGGAGCCTGGAATTCTAACATACGAAACCGAATCCGAGGGCGAGATTTATGTGGCAGTCGATGAAGGCGTACTCATCAAGACCGGTCAGGAGGTACTTGTCTCTGTACGTGATGCCATTTTCGGGACTGACTTAAGCCAATTACAAGAAGCTGTAGAGAAAGAGTTTTTGACCTTAGATGAAAACGAGCAAAAAATTCGTTCGGTAATGGTAAAATTGGAAACCGGGCTTATACGCCGCTTAGCGGAGTTTCGGAATGTCTGACAAACTATCAGAGAAACCTTTGGAGGACGAATCACCTCTGGCCCGTCAGGTTGGGACAAAAGCTGAACGCAAACTCAGGGCACAACGTCATGTGGACAGGACTATCTGGCTTGGTTTAGGCATGATGGGACTCATAGGCTGGTCGGTAGCAATTCCAACTTTAATTGGGGCTGCAATCGGGCTCTGGTTAGATAAACACTATCCAGAAAGCTTTTCCTGGACACTCACGATGCTAATCATCGGCCTTTTTATCGGCTGCTTGAATGCATGGCACTGGGTAACCAAAGAGCGTCAGAAAATGCAGGAGGAACAGGAGGATTACAATGAATGAAATATTGAATCTTGTCTTGTCTCTGATAGCTGGTTTTCTGCTCGGAGCTGTTTTCTTCGGCGGGCTCTGGTGGACGGTTCGGAAGGGACTTTCATCCAGAAAGCCCGCGTTCTGGTTCCTCGGCAGCCTGTTGATACGGACCAGCATTGTCATAGCTGGACTCTACTTCGTCTCGGATAGCCATTGGGAGAGATTGCTAACATGCCTGTTTGGGTTTTTTGTTATGCGCCATATAATAGTCAGGCTTACCAGACTGCCAGATGAAAACTCAAACCAATTGACAAAGGAGGCCAGTAATGCGACTTAGCCCTGATGAGCTGATTTTCTGGCAGTACGGCTTTATCAAACTCAATGCCACGATTGTATACACCTGGGGACTTATGCTGGTAATGGTAATTGGTTCAAAAGCTATTACCAGCAAACTCTCTACTGGTCTGGAACGTTCCCGCTGGCAAAATATTCTGGAAATTATTGTCACAGGCATCCTGGAACAAATTGAGGACGTTGGCCTGGACCAGCCGAGGAAATATCTAGGCTTTTTGGGCACGGTCTTCCTGTTAATCGCCGTAGCCAATCTCTGCATCATAATTCCAGGCTATGAACCACCAACAGGATCTCTCTCTACTACGGCTGCTCTTGCATTATGTGTGTTTGTAGCCGTGCCACTTTTCGGTATCGAAGAACAGGGAGTTGGTAACTACCTTAAGACGTACACAGAGCCGACAATAATCATGCTGCCATTTAATATTATAAGTGAAATCTCCCGCACGTTAGCTCTTGCAATCCGTCTGTTCGGCAATATTATGAGCGGCTCGATGATCGTTGCCATTTTGCTCACCATCACACCGTTCATCTTTCCGGATCTCATGATAGCACTTGGTCTGCTCGTTGGTATGGTGCAGGCCTATATATTCAGTATCCTGGCTACGGTTTACATTACTGCCGCCACGAGGACCAGCAAATCTAGAAGTGAAACTGGGCAATAAGAACTGAATAGCAATTCTAACAATGGAAGGAAAAACTATGGCTTTGGACACCTATACAACCATAATCGCGGTGGCATCAATCGCCACTTCTGGTATCACAATAGGCATTGGGGTTATCGGACCCGCAATTGGCGAAGGGCGAGCTGTTGCGACGGCCCTGAGCTCACTGGCACAGCAACCCGACGCTTCGGCGACCATTACCAGGACGCTGTTCGTTGGCCTTGCTATGATTGAGTCTCTGTCTATCTATTGTTTCGTTGTCTCAATGATTCTCATTTTTGCCAACCCGTTCTGGAACCGTGCACTTGCCTGAAATAAAGAGGAAATAGCCTATGCTGATCGATTGGTTCACCGTCATTGCGCAGGTGATCAACTTCCTCATCCTGGTGTGGTTGTTGAAGCGTTTTCTTTACAAACCGATACTCAATGCAGTCGACGCACGCGAGAAGAAGGTCGCAGATGAACTTAAGAATGCGGATGCAAAAGAAGCAGAAGCTCAAAAAGAGAAAGAAGAATTCAAGCGTAAGAACGAAGAGTTCGACCAGCAGCACAATGCTCTCATGAACAAGGCAAAGGAAGAAGCACAGGCCGAACGTCAG
Source organism: Methanosarcina sp. Kolksee (assembly GCF_000969945.1). Lineage (NCBI taxonomy): Archaea > Methanobacteriati > Methanobacteriota > Methanomicrobia > Methanosarcinales > Methanosarcinaceae > Methanosarcina > Methanosarcina sp. Kolksee. The sequence continues at coordinate 2,583,529 of NZ_CP009524.1, read as the reverse complement.
CGGCTTTTCGAAGATGTGAGGGAGGAAGCCTCCGATTTGAGAGCAAAACAACAGGAGGCATTAAGGAACGAAGGACAGAATTTAAGTCAGGAAATCGGCCGCCGGACCCAGCAGGAAGTATTTGACATAGCTCAAAAAGTACTGACCGATCTGGCTGAAACCAGTCTGGAAGAACGCACAGTTAACGTGTTTGTTCAAAGGCTGCGCAATCTGAAAGATAATGAAAAGAAGCAGTTAGCTTCAGCGCTCAGTACATCACCAGGTCAGGTGCTCATCCGTACTGCATTTGATCTTCCACAAACACAGCGTGATTCTATTAAAAAGGCGATTAAAGAAACTCTTGGTATAGAAATTCAACCCAGGTTTGAGACTGAACCAGACCTTGTCAGTGGTATCGAATTAAACACAGACGGACAAAAAGTTGCGTGGAGCATTGCGGATTATCTTACATCGATGCAAAAAAGTATAGACGAACTGTTGAAATAACAGCCTGAGAGTAAAGCCAAACCCGAGCCTCAAACCAAAAACAACAAACCCAGATCGGAAAACGGACCCGGGGCTGAACAGGAGCCTGAAGCTGAGACTAATAAACCCAGATCGAAAACTGAATCCAAAATTGAAAACAGACCTGAAACTGATTCTAATGCCCGGATCGAAAAAGAGTCAGAGACTGAACAAGAGCCTGATGCAAAACAAGATTCAGAGTTTAAACAAGAGTCAGAGACTGAACAAGAACTTGATGCAAAAAAAGTCTGAGGCTAAGCAAGAGTCAGAGTTTAAACATCAATCTGGAACTAAGTCCGAATCTGTGGCTAAGCAGGAGATTAATCCCAAACCAGAGCCTACATGAAGAGCCAGTTAACATGGAACCTAAAAGTCTTAAAGACGTTTTCGACAAAGTTTTTACCGAAATACATCAGGCCAGGGAATCAGTGACCCCTACGCTCATCCCTCAGGAGGTGGGCAGAATTTTGACAGTTTCAACAGGTATCGCAAATGTATCTGGCCTCCCTACTGTGGGTTTTGATGAACTTATAAAGTTTCCAGGGGATTTGTTTGGGATCGCGTTTAATGTTGATGAAAAAGAAATCGGTACCGTTTTACTGGGTGAATACTCACATCTGCATGCTGGAGATCAGGTTGAACGCACTGGACGGGTTATGGATATTGCCGTAGGCGAAGAATTGCTTGGACGAGTTATTGACCCGCTAGGCCGTCCACTTGATAATAAAGGACCAATAGTTTCCAGTAAACGCTTGCCTATTGAACGGCACAGTCCTGCAATTATGGATCGAGCTCCTGTTACCGTGCCTCTCCAGACCGGTGTTAAAGTTATTGATGCGTTAATCCCAATAGGACGCGGTCAGAGAGAATTGATTTTAGGGGACCGCCAGACTGGCAAAACTGCAATTGCAATCGATACTATTCTCAACCAGCGCAATTTTAACGTCCTGTGCGTTTATTGTGCCATTGGCCAGCGTGCATCAGCAGTTGCCAGAGCAGTGGCAAACTTACGGGAAAGGGGCGCAATGGATTACACGATTGTTGTTGTAACTGAAGGCAATGACCCGTCAGGGTTAATCTATATCGCTCCTTACGCTGCGACCAGCATTGCAGAGTATTTTATGGAAGCAGGTCGAGACGTGCTGATTGTTTACGATGACTTAACCAATCACGCACGCGCCTATCGAGAACTTTCTCTTTTACTTCGTCGGCCTCCGGGACGGGAAGCATATCCTGGCGATATCTTTTATATTCATTCACGACTGCTGGAGCGGTCTACGCACCTGCTCAAAGAACTTGGTGGCGGATCACTAACTGCTCTCCCCATTATCGAAACCGAAGCGCAGAATATTTCCGCCTATATTCCAACTAATCTGATTTCAATTACGGATGGGCAGATTTACCTCTCACCTTCGCTTTTTGAATTGGGTGTGCTGCCTGCAGTTGATGTTGGCAAATCCGTTTCCCGAGTCGGCGGTAAAGCACAGCTTGCTGCCTATAGAGCAGTGGCTGGAGACCTCAAGCTTGCTTATTCACAATTTGAAGAACTCGAAGCGTTTACCCGGTTCGGTGCAAGACTAGATGAAAATACACGAAAGCTCATTGAGCATGGGAGACGGATCCGTGCCCTTCTGAAGCAGCCTCAGAACTCTCCTGTACCCGTGCCAGATCAGATTGTTATCCTTGTTGCATTGAACTCAAAACTCTTCGATAATGTGCCACTTGACAAAATGGTGGAGGCTGAAAGCTCCCTGCGCAAGGCAGTACCAGATATTCCTGCAGACGTGCGCGATCGGTTCAAAGGCGACAAAGAATTGAGCGACAAGGACCGCGAAATTATCCTTGATATTGCCCGTAAAGCACTGGAACCGTACCAGCCAAACCCTGAATCCAAACCGAAGCCGGAAGCTAAAACTGAAGAGAAAAATGAGTCAAAAACCCAAAAAAAGGGTAAACCCGGGCCAGAAACTAAAACCGACGAAAATCCTGAGTTAGGGACCCAAACTGAGGAAAAATTAAGTAAGTCAGAAGCCCAGACTAAAAGCAAGTCCGAGCCGGAGGCTAAGGATAAATCATGACCGAAAACACTCAGAGCCTGCGCACAAAGATTGATAGAGCAAAAGATCTTCAGTCTGTCGTCCGCACGATGAAAGCCCTGGCAGCTTCGAATATAGGGCAATATGAAAAATCAGTTATTGCGTTATCTGACTATTATCACACAGTAGAAATGGGTTTGGGCTTATGTTTCAGGAAAATTGCACTCATGCCAGCTCCGCAAGAAGGAAAAGGACAAAAGAATACACGCCTTATAGGGGCTGTCGTTTTCGGTTCAGATCAGGGGCTTGTGGGTCAGTTTAATGATATAATTACCAGTCATGCGGTCAGGGAACTGAAAGCTTTGCCGGGTAAAGCTCAGGTCTGGGCTGTAGGAGAGCGTGTTTATTCGCGCCTGACAGACGAGGGCCTGGCGCCGATCGGACTTTTTAATGTGCCAAACTCGGTTAAGGCAATTACCCTACTTATAGCTCAAATTCTTGTGGAAAATGAGAAACTACGCAGCCAGGATGAAGATGCCGAACTCTATCTATATTACAACCGCCACAAAACCAGAGTTACCTACGAGCCGGTTAGCCAGCGGTTGCTGCCATTTGATGAAACCTGGAGAGATGACCTGACCAAACTTTCCTGGCCAACCAAAAACTTGCTGCCTGAGGTAATTGGCGATATCGCAGAGGCCTTACGGGCACTCATCCGCGAGTACCTTTTCGTTTCGCTTTTTAGGGCATGTGCTGAGTCCCTTGCAAGTGAAAACTCTAGTCGACTTGCAGCAATGCAGCGTGCCGATAAAAACATTGAGGAGCTGCTTAATAATCTCAGTGGAGAATACTACCGTGTGCGCCAGAGCGGCATTGATGAAGAGTTGTTTGAAGTTGTTTCAGGTTTTGAAGCTCTGTCCAGGTCCCATGGACCTCGTAGGTGAAAATGCAAAATACCGGCAATGGTTCAGATAAAATAATAAATTCGAAAAATGAGTTTTGTGATGGGCAAAATGAGGAAACTGCTTATGAAATAAGTGAAGGACATCATATTAATGGAAGCTATTTGTGAAATTTTGGGGAACTATTTTTAAATAAAATAGTTTTTAGGTCTGAAAAATCTCAAGTTTTCCTGAGTATCTTTAAGTTTGTCTGGGAAATCTCACATTTAACTATTTAGATAATTATATATCTTTTTACAAAAATTATATATTATGAGCTGGTACGCGATAGGTGCAGTAGACAGAGCTCTCTCAAGAACAAGAGAAGCTCTTCTTGAACCTTTTGATTTCTGGAAATGGGTAAAACTCGCAATCATCATTTTTCTGTTAGGCGGGGTTTCGAGTTATGGAAATACGAGCAACTATAATATAGGTTCAGAAGACTTAAAAAATAATTTTCCGTATATTGAGCCTGGTCAGATGCCTGATCTTCCTTTTGACACGCACAGTATTGCTTTCGGATATATTTATCAGGTGCCACAAATGGCAACTGTAGCCGCATTAATAATTTTCCTTATTCTCCTGGTCTTGATTTTTTCGTACATTTCCAGTATTATGGAGTTTGTTTTTGTGGAATCTCTTGTACGAAATGAAGTAAAATTCTGGGCTTATTCAAGAAAGTTTATGGGAAAAGGATTCCGCCTCTTGCTTGTACGTTTAGTTTTCGGGATAGTATTTCTCGCGCTCTTCGGACTATCTTTTCTTCCTCTTATACCCGTTATTCGTGAAGTACCTTCAGACTTTTCCTTGCCTGCCAGTCTTGGCGGATTTCTCTGGATTATCGGTGTAATTGTTGTGCTAGTTATGCTTGCAGTTGCAATAAATTCCCTTTTAAGCCTTGCAATTCCGCTTGCCATTTACCGGAATAAAGGAATTCTTTCGGCTTTCAAGCTTGTTCTCGGAAATTTCAGGAAAAGCTGGCGCGAAGTTATAGTTTACTGGTTTGTCAGGCTACTGCTCGATATAGGAATCACAATTCTTGCAATTTTCCTTTTTGTACTGGTGGTACTGGTTTTAGGGATTGCTTTCCTTATTTTTGACGTAGCTCTGTACTTCCTCTTTTCGTCCCTGTTATCGGACTTTCTTCTCTGGCTACTCCTGATCCCCTTTATCGTTATAGAACTGATTTTGGTTATGGGAACTCTGTTTTTCCTCGGTGTACCTCTTTCCGTTTTCCTTAAATACCATCTGTTAAGTTTTCTTGAAGCCTGGTATGAAAACGCAGAAATTCCTTTCTTTGATGCTCCTGCTCTGGAACCTGAAGTTAAGGTTGATGAACCTGAGCCGAGTTTTTGAGCTAAAAAGAAATAAAGAAAGAAAGTTCATGATATTGAGCTAAGTTTCTGAACGAAAAGGAAAAGTTCAAGGCTCTGAGCTTGTTTTGCCCCGGATGGGAAGAGCTCAGGGCTCTGAACCATTGTTCCAGCCGACTTTATAGTTAAGGATCAATATTTTTTCCTAATCTCAAGTGAAAGGTTAACCACCGAAAGCGAGGAAAACATAGAATAAAGGAAATAGGGTACAATTCTTCCGTTAAAGGTGGGCCATCTAAGTACTTGAACTTACTTTATAACCAAGGAAGACACGAAAGATTCGATTGATGTTTTAAAACACCTGAATGTCAGCAGTTCCTTTAAACCCATATTGAGTCCAGAATTCCTGTTTATCTTGCAGGTGTACTTTTGCATTCAACTCTTCTTTCATCTTTGTACCTTAATCCTCCGTGACTTCTAATAAAATTTAATAGCAATAAATTGACAACTAAAAATTTAATAATTATATATATAATGTTACAAAAGTTAATAACTGAAAAACTAACCTTCCCTACAAAATGCTCTTTGTCAGGTCTGCAAAGCTGATGGAGTTTCTTTTTTCACATGAAGTCCTGAAGAGAATGATAAAGTGACGGGTTCAGTTTTCGCTCAGCAAAACTGTGCCCAATATCGGTGTGCTTTGACGTAACTTCCCCATAGAACGAAATCGTTCCATTCTTCAAGATCTATCTCTGCTTTCCTTAAATAGATCATATTCTGAAAAGTTGAAAAGTCCATGTCGTATTTCTGCTTCATTTCGGCTATTTTCTTGTCGTAGTAACCGGTTTTTTGTTCAGCTTTGTTGTGCACAAACCCCTGTAAAATTTTTTGTTCGTCTTTGTTTAAACCGATTTTAGCCATACTATCTATAGGCTCAAGGAGTTTTCCAGGCATTTTTACATAACGACCATAATGACAATACTCAATGGTTTCCCCCAATATTACCACCTATTATTATTCTGTTCCTTTCATTTAAATGTATTTGTGTGCTTACTCGCTTTTTAAGTAACGCTCCCTGGAGTTAAACAAAAATATACTTAGAAACTAGGAAATATTCCTTAAAATTATACATATCAATGTTTTATACATTGTTTTCTTGTTGAATTTATGTATTTAAATATTTATAAAGTTTGTGGAAAAATCAGTAGATATTACAGAAATCCTGACACCCAGAAATTCAAGCATGTGGATAGCTTTTGTACTAAGTTATAGACTAATACTTGACTTGTAATAAGACCCAGAAATTCAAGCATGTGGATAGCTTTTGTACTAAGTTATAGACTAATACTTGACTTGTAATAAGACCCAGAAAACAGTATGTTGCGGATAAGTTAGTTAAGTCAGTTAAAAAACATCGACAAGGTGTCAATTATTCTGTAAAACCACAAATCTCCAAAAGTTAGTAAGTAAAAAATTCCATAGCGGAAGATCAATTTTTCCCCTCGTACGCAAAAACTTGACTTTAAATTTACAGCAAATTTGAGACACTGCCAAAACATCTTTCTGATAAAATCCCTCTTTTTGTCACAGGTGGGTTGAACTTTTATAGAGAAGCTCTTTTGAAACATTTTGGAGTTTTGAGGTAGTCAAAATAAGAACAAATGGAGTACCTAAAAAAGTCAAGAAGACCACTATCTTTGGAAAAGCCCTTGAACAGAGCGAAATCTCAACAACTCTACTCGAAAGACAAAAACTGACTTTTAGGCAGGACAACAACAGAGTTTCAAGAAAAACAATAGGGTTTTCAAAAGCGAAAGAATGGTTAGAATATCAAATGAGGTCATATTGCACGTATTTTGACTTCTTTAGAGGTCATGGAGAATTAAGGTACAAAGATGAAAGAGGGATTGAGTGCAAAAATACACCTGTAAGAGGGGCAGGAATTGTGGGCTCAATATGGACTTTAAAGGAATTGCTGGCATCCAGGTGTTTTAAAAACATCAATTGAATAAAGATGGACCATCTATTTTTATGGGGAGCAGAATAAAATGGAAAGTTTTATAGATTCTTTGAACAACTAAATTATTCAATCTATATTTTTTGAAAAATACTATAAAGGACGAAAATATAATGAAAACAAAAAAATCACGCCTGGTTGTTTTAGCTTCAGCCATCTTTCTATTACTATTTATTATGTTTTCACCTACTGCATTAGTAACAACTAAAAGTTCTTCTTCCACGATATGTGCATAAATATCTAAGTTCCGTTGCAAAAAATCCAGCTTTGTTACAAGATCAGTGAAAATTTTCACAACTAGGAAAGTTACTCAATCTCACCACGGAGAAGATGATACACAAAAGTGTGAATTATAGTATCAAACTGAGGATATTATTATTTTTGCAACAGAACCTGACCATTGGATCATGTTACTTCATAGCTGGCATGTGTATGTTTTCGTACTTCGTTATAATGCCATCATTCAGATTATACAAATTATTCAGGACAGATTGAAAACAGGAGTTAAAATGAAACTACCACTAAAAATAATAGGTATCTTCTTAATCTTCGCTCTGCTGACATCGTGTGTAGCAGCAACTGAACCCAAAGATCTCCCGACAAAAGAAGAAATAACTGATTTTATTGCTAGTATACCAGTATCGGATAACTATATTAACACAGTATTTGATGCCGTGAAAGATGAACAGCCTACATGGAACTGTGATACATGGGAAGATAAAAATGGCAATCAGATGCTCAGCTTGTATTATGTAGATCCAGACTCATCAAAAGGATTCGATAGCATATACTTCAATGAGTTAGGGGAAGAGATCTCCATGCGTGGAGTTGAAGTCGATCTGGTAAATAAGTACATAGGAAAGGCTGTTTCTGATGAAAGCAAAGAGGATGTAAAAGAAACTGAGGACGAAGAGGAAAACGATTCGACAACAGAACCTGAAAACATACAAACAGGTGCGGTAAACAATTATGATACAACTATTGTAAACACTTATGATAATTCACAAACTAACACGCAAACAACTACTGTAAACAATTATTATAGTAAAGAACCTGAAAATACACAAGAAGAACCTGAAAACACACAAGAAGAATCTGAAAATACACAAGAAGAAACTGAAGAAACATCAGCCGACCACTCGGAAAAATCTTCTGCAAGTGTTGACCTTCACGGCGAAAAAACGTCAGTCCTTAAAGGAGAAGATATCCTGCTCAAGCTTTCAGCCGTGAATTTTATCACAAAACCTACTATGCATGTCCAGGCGATTATTATCCCTCCGTCCGGGATGAGTGTTTCTTCCTCCGAGTTTGTTGAGTCCGGCGCGGGACAGTACACAACTACATATGATATTGAACCCGGCAAGGGAAGGGATATTGAAGTGAGAATTGCAGCCAACCAGGTTGGCGATTTTACTGTCACAGGCAAAGTAGTTTATTATTTTGGAAGTAACAAAGAGGATGGAGAATATTACACGCTCGATCTTCCTATTCATGTAGAAGATTCAACCCCTGAAACACCCGTTTCCGAGGATAAGTCCGTTACCATTCCTATTCCTGATACACCTGGATTTGGAGCGGCAAGCCTCGTAATGATATTGATAATGGTATTTCTTTTAAGAAAGGAGTAAATAATAACAGTTTAAAGAAATGTATAAGAGTTATTACTCAATTTAGAAAAACTCCTGCATTTCTTTTTTAGAAAAAAGGGAGTTTTTGTGTTTACAGTTTTTATACCGTTTTCAATATATTATCTCAGGATGGAAATCAATCTATTTCCAGAATTATCAATAATTCTGGCTCAACTTTCAAAGAAACGCTATTTTTGCTTTGATTTTCTCCCAAACGCACATGATATTCTTTGAATAACGGGCACAAAGAAATTAAAGTACTTTTGAACTACTCTTTTTTGACTATTGATCTCGTCATTACCTTGAGTAGTAAGGTTGTCCTAACTATGGTTTTTCAAAAGATAAGGCAAGTTTTAAAAAAGGTTCCAAATAGAAAAAGAGGAATTGAGATATATGATGTAAAATTTTTAAATCGCAGTTATCTGACCTCATAGGCTAATGGAAAAGCATCTATGAAACTAAAAAAAGCATATCTGAAACTGAAAAGACGGAAGTTGGAACTTATACAATTAAAAAAGCTACTTTTTTACAAGAAGTACAGGATCACAGGCAGTAAGATGACCCCCATTGCATGGGATTTTCTGACATTCATAAAGGAGGAGAGCATTCCTATTGGGGTTGAGATCAAAAAAATAAAAAAACCGAAAAGTCCTGTGAACAGATAAACCATTACTCCAAGTCCGATAAGGACACCTGCACAGAGTTTACTGTAGTTAACTTTCTTTAGAAAGAGATGGGCATTGTTTCCTATCCAGATCGTAGAAAAGTAGGAAAAAAGCGCAGTTAATACCATAGCGGCAAAAAAGAGCAGCAGTACAGGTAAATTAAGCGTATTTGTCCCCAAAATAGTTTCTATGGCAACCATTGCTCCACTTCGGGTTCTCCCGATTACTACAAAAGCGACCAGCCCGAAAATCGCATTCGAAGTGTTTACTCCGGAGTTTGAAACTATGAATTCCTTAGAGCTCTCAAGCGTTGAAGGGTTACTGGCATAAGGGTCAGAATAAAGGGAGGTTTTTAACCTTCCTAAATCAGGTTCTGAAATTTTTTTCTTAAGCGGAATCCTGTCAAAATCAACTTTTGCAACAAGGCCTGTAAGTAGTGCTGCAATCGCTGAAGAGAGACCTGGCAGCCATGCAACAAGTGAGCCTGCTGCGCTGCCTGTAAGGATTCCTCTGAAAATTCTTTTTCGAGAAAGCTTGAGTGCCGACACAGACTCCTCGGGAATTTTCGAGCTTGTGAGAAGGCTTATTATTAGTTGGGAAGACCCAAAAAGCCCACTAAGCAGAGGTAGGAGTATCGACGGCTCTCCAAAATTGACAACTGGAACCATAAGAGATTCCCTATCAAAAGCAAAGAGTCCAAGTACGCCTGTGATCAGAAACAAAACCAGAGCAAAAATTTTGTATTTATATTTTGCAAATGGGCTTTTCTCCTTTGAATCTTCAACGCTTTCACCTTTTTCACTTGCAAGCATTAGAAAGACGATTAAAATAAGAATCAATGCCATATGCGCTTCAACATAAGGATAAATGGCCTTAAAGAAAAGCGAAAACGGAAGTACGAAAATCAGGGACGCAACTACCGAGCCTGCGCTTCCCAGTGCTGAAAGCCGGACTGCTTCGGCTCCTGCTCCGTCAAGCAGAAGCCTGTGCCCTGGCAGGACCATTAACGCAGTATCTCCATCCGGTGCCCCTAGAAACACTGAAGGGATTACGTCATGAAAAGTCTGGGAGACAGCATTTGAGAGAATAATTACGGCAATGTAAAAAGGTGAAAGCCCTTTTTCAGCCAGGAAAGGGGCAAGGGCTATAAGGGCAAGTGCAAAATTATTGTTATGCACTCCAGGCAGGAGCCCTGAGATTATGCCAAGCAGGTAACCTCCTAAAACTGATAAAAAAAGTAAAATTAATGAGATATCTTCCACCCGGCCAACCCTCTAAAACTTAACTAAATTTTTGATATTTAACTCCAACTTTTGTAAAGATGCATTAGAGATTATACTACACACTGTTTAAAAATATTTCCAATTGTCGGTAGTTAACTACACTCTGGTTCTTTCTGACAAAAGTACTCATAATTTGCCTACGCAATATTTCATCTTCTTAGATCTTAAAATATAATTGTTACACTCAATTTGAAGAGAATGCCAAAAAATGTTGATTTAAGTATGAAAATTGCAAAAAATTAGTTCTGAGGAAAGGCGGTAACCAAAGAAATAATGCCTGGTCAGTTCTCATCCACCAAAAAGGGTTTACTAAAATTTTACAGTAGTCTACAAAAAGTAGTCTACAAATATTTGAATCATCTGTATTCCCAAAATTTACCTATGGTCACGCCTGTAATTATTGCAACAAAAAACTTCATTGTGCCTCATTGCAGTTGCGTTATTTAGCTTCGTGACTATATATTCCCAAAATAAGGGAGCCGAAATTATGCTCACAAATTCCTCTGAAAAATCAGAGTACATTACAGATAAGCATGTGTGACATAACGCCTCATCATTCTGTGGCTATTAAAATAATAAGCTATCATGCCTATGGAATTGTTGATTAGCTTAACCCATTCATCTTTGCGGTCGTAGTACATGGGAACTATAATATAATACAGCTTATTGTAAAGGTCGCTGAGTTCTGCTGCTTTTGCTTCTTCTTCGGAAAGTTTTTCTTCGGGCTGAGGGCCAATTGCCCATCCTGTTACACCTTCAATCCAGCCTTCAATCCACCATCCATCAAGCACGCTGAAGTTTACAACTCCGTTATGGGCAGCTTTCATACCGCTCGTGCCGGAGGCTTCATAAGGGCGGGTTGGTGTGTTCAGCCATAGATCAACCCCGGAGACCATTTTCGCGGCAAGATCCATATCATAGTTTTCCAGAAAAACAATCTTGATTTCTTTCCTTAAAATTTCAATGTTTTTAAAAATATCTCTGATAAGCTGTTTTCCGGCTCCGTCGTTCGGGTGGGATTTGCCTGCAAAAATAAGTTGAATTTTACCCCGCCTGTTTATTTTTTTGAGCATTTCAAGGTCGGATAGAACCAGGGTTGCCCTCTTGTATGCAGTCATGCGCCGTGCAAAGCCGATTGTCAGGCTCTCATAGTCCATACCCACACCTGTCCTTTTGTTTACTTCATCGATAAGGGCTTTTTTTGCGTTCCAGTGGGCTTCCCATATCTCAGTGTCCGGAATTCCGTCTATCCGTACCAGAAGTTCAGGTTCATTTGCCCAGCCAGGCAGGTATCGGTCATACAATTTCCTGAAATAAGGAGAAGTCCAGGTATATGAATGGACACCGTTTGTGATCGCCTGAATTTTGTAGCCCGGAAAGAGTTCGCTCGAGATCAGGCTATGTCTTTTTGTGACTCCATTGATATAGTTCGATAGGTTAAGGGCAAAAAGGCTTGTGTTAAAGCGTTCGGCTCCTCCGAATCTCCTGAGGACATCCACACAGTTTTTGTCCCGGATCAGGTCTTCTACAAGCCCATAATCAAATTTATCATGTCCTGCTTCCACAGGAGTATGTGTTGTAAAAATACAGAGCTCCTTTACTTTCATAGGGTCAATGCCATTACACCTAAGGAGTTCCAGGCCAAGCAGGCTTGAATGGCCTTCGTTCATGTGGTACTTCCGGATTTTGAAGCCCAGTTCATCAAGCATTCTTACCCCCCCGATCCCAAGTACTATTTCCTGCTTGAGCCTGTAACGCTGGTCTCCCCCATAGAGAAAATCCGTAATTTTGCGGTCTTCCGGGTCATTCCCCTCGACATCAGTATCAAGGAAGATAATAGGTACACAGCCTCCTGTAAGGCTTTTACAATTATACAGCCAGGCCCTGATTTTAACTTCTCTGTTTTGGATTTTTACGCTTACCTCTGCTGTGAGATGTGTCATAAAATGAGCAGGATTCCATTCTTCGGTGTGCTCGATCTGGTTTCCGGAAGAGTCAAGAATTTGTCTGAAATAGCCTTTATTGCTTACCAGTGTTACTGCTACCAGCGGAATATTCAGGTCCGCTGCCGAGCGAATAGTATCCCCTGCAAGTACGCCCAACCCTCCAGCATAAGTAGGGATTTCACTGCTGAGCCCTATTTCCATAGAAAAGTAAGAAATCTTCTGTCCTCTCAATACTCCCTGAAGGTCATCCATATTCTCAACTCGCCTCTTTTTATCTTTCGTAGAGATATATCTAAAAATATATCATCGGTTATATATCAAATTGACCTTGGAAATCATGTAGAAATAGAATTGTACCTGAGGCAGAGAGAATAAGAACCGTTACAAATGTGAGATAATAAACAGGTCTATAGTCACGCCTGTAATTGTTGCAACAAAAAAACTTCATTGTACCTCATTGGGCAGTTGCATTATTTAGCCTCGTGCCTTTAAAAATAGATTAGTTAGTACTAAATTGTAGTAACTAAGTTGGTTGTCAATCTTAATATGATATATATTTTTCTTAAAGGTTTTCTCATATATGTTTATTCTTTTCTATAAAATCATTATGTAGATTCCAATTTTCAAGTCTCTACCTTCTGATGCATTCTAAAACTCAAATAACAAGCTTTTTAATTTATTGCGTACTTCTATATTTACAAAGCACAAAATGTAAATATCCGAAATTTATTCAAAGCTTCCTGTAAGAGATTTTTAAACTACGGAGAACGGGATGTCCAAAGTGGTTTCGAATTCGGCTAAGAATGGGAATGGCAGGCAGAAAGCCTGTAAATACCTGAATGAAGTAGCTTTATGTAACGCTCTTGAGATGGCGAAAGAGCTGGTCTCGGTAATAAATAAAGTTCCGGTTACGGTTTTTCTCTGGAGGCCGGAGAAGTACTGGCCTGCTGAATTTGTCTCAGAAAACATAAAGAAATTCGAGTATACTGCCGAAGAATTTACATCCGGAAAACTTCTTTATGGCAATATCATACACCCTGATGACCTGGGAATGGTTGAAAGAGAACTCTCAAGGAGAATAGAAGAAGGTTACGTGGACTATTCTCAGGAGTATCGTATCCTGACGAAATCAGGTGAGATACGTTGGGTTGATGAAAGGACTTTCATTGAAGCGGATAAAAATGGAACTGTAAAGTACCTTATGGGAATAGTTATGGATGTTACTGAGCGGAAAAGAAAAGAAAAATTGCTCTACATCCAGAGGGATCTGGGCATTGCACTAAGTACTTCCAGTTCCATGAACGAGACTCTTGAGAAACTGCTGGATTCCTGCCTCCAGATAGATGAGATCAATGCTGGAGGAATTTATCTTATCGATGAAGAAACAGGAGATATGACGCTTGCCATTCACCGTGGTTTTTCTCCTAATTTTGTCGAGTATGCCTCCCATTACAGTGCCAATTCCCCTAATACGAAACTTGTTATGATAGGGCAGCCTGTATACAAACAACACATAGACCTTCTTCTCACTTCGAGAGATGACGTACTCAGACATGAAAATCTCAGGGCTACCGCAATTATCCCCGTAAAATCAGGAAAAAAAGTTATTGCAGCTTTTTATCTTGCTTCGAGCCTTGAACTTGAGTTTCCAGATAGCGTCCGCACTGCCCTCGAAACTATTGCGACGCAATTCGGAGTTTTTATATCTCGTATCCGCCTGGAAGAAAAACTAAAAGAATGCAGAAAGAAGACAAAGTCTTAAATAAGATATTTTTTTGCTCTTTTCAGGATATTCTTTTCAGGAACCAGTAGTTAAGAGGACAAAGACGTATAGGCAAATTCCTTGAAACCTAAAAGATGTTTTCAGATAGAGCATTCACGCATTAGTAAGCCTTTCTTTATGTCTTCTTCAGCTTTTATCAATAACTTTTCAGGAGTTTTATTGGCAAAATAGACAAATTACTTCACTTATCGCAAGTGCACTATTCAAACGTGAGATAAGAAAATAGGTCTATAAATAGAATAGTTATTAACTATACTGGCTATTAATCCAGATGTTATATATATATTTTTCTCTTATGTTATATCATATCTATGTGCTTTTTTTTGTAAGATCTTTGTATAGATCCTCACTTTTAAGTCTCTGCATCCTGATACATTTGAAATCTCTAATCACAAGCTTTTTAATTTATTGTGTACTTCTATGCTTGCAAAGCAAAAAACGTAAATATCCGAAATGTGTTCAGAGCTTCCTGTAAGAGATTTTTTATCTACGGAGAATGAGATGTTCAAAGTGGTTTCAAACTCGGCTAAAAATGGGAATGGTAGGCAGAAAGCCTGTAAATACCTGAATGAATTAGCTTTATGTAATGCTCTTGAGATGGCAAAGGAGCTGATCTCGGTAATAAATAAAGTTCCTGTTACGGTTTTCCTCTGGAGGCCGGAGAAGTACTGGCCTGCCGAGTTTGTCTCAGAAAACATTAAGAAATTCGGGTATACCGTAGAAGAGTTTACATCAGGAAAAGTCATGTATGGCAATATTGTGCATCCTGACGACCTGGAGAGAGTGGAAAGAGAACTCTTAAGAAGGATAGACGAAGATTACGTGGATTTCTCTCAGGAATACCGCATCCTGACAAAATCAGGCGAAGTGCGCTGGGTTGAAGAAAGGACTTTCATTGAAGCCGATGAAAATGGAATTGTAAAGTACCTTAAGGGGATAGTCCTGGATATCACTGAGCGGAAGAGGAAAGAAAAACTGCTCTATATCCAGAGAGACCTTGGAATCGCGCTCAGCACTTCCAGTTCTATGAACGAGACTCTTGAGAAACTACTGGATTCCTGCCTTCAGATAGATGAGATCAATGCTGGAGGAATTTATCTTATCGATGAAGAAACAGGAGATATGACGCTTGCCATTCACCGTGGTTTTTCCCCTAATTTTGTCGAGTATGCCTCCCACTACAGCGCCAATTCCCCAAATACTAAACTTGTTATGATAGGGCAGCCGGTTTATAAACAGCATATAGA
Source organism: Methanosarcina sp. Kolksee (assembly GCF_000969945.1). Taxonomy (NCBI): domain Archaea; kingdom Methanobacteriati; phylum Methanobacteriota; class Methanomicrobia; order Methanosarcinales; family Methanosarcinaceae; genus Methanosarcina; species Methanosarcina sp. Kolksee. The sequence continues at coordinate 2,568,166 of NZ_CP009524.1, read as the reverse complement.
TCTGCTTCTCACGTCAAGAGATGATGCACTCAGACATGAAAATCTCAGGGCTACCGCAGTTATCCCCGTAAAATCAAGAAAAAAGGTTATTGCAGCTTTTTGTCTTTCTTCGAGCCTTGAATTCGAGATTCCGGATAGCGTGCGCACTGTCATTGAAACCATTGCGACGCAATTCGGAGTCTTTATATCTCGTATCCGCCTGGAAGAAAAGTTAAAAGAATGCAGAAAGAAGAGAAAGTCTTAAATAAGACTTCTTTTTGTTCTTTCAATCCTTTTTAACTCTCTTCAGTCATTTCTTATTTTCTTTTGGCCTTTATTTTAACTTCCTTCGGCCTTTCTTTAACTCTTTCAGTCCTGCGTTATCTCTGTAAGTCTCATTTCACTATCTTTTTGATATACTCTGGGAAAAATCATGAAGCTATAACCTTGATACTACCACCGACTGAAGATATAAGTAAAATTTATAAATTTTGTCCCTCTAAACTGTATGGGGGAAAGACAGAATGAACCGCGTTTTTCCTTTTTTGTATTATAGGACTAAAAGTTTGTTTAAGGACTTTTAATTATTACATGACTAATACTTGGTAGTGGGTTTGAATCATTGAAAACCGAAAGCGCAAGAATCTCTCAATATATTCATTAAATACGTGAGATGTACTCGCTTTTTCGGAATTGATCAATAACTCAGGGACACGACCTAATACTTACTACAGAGTCTATTACAGAGTCGGAAATTGTTCAAGATTGGAAGTCATAAGATTGGAAGTCATATCACGGGATTAGAAAGACTACGCCGAATTTATAGTATTAATGGCAGAACCGGGGTAAAAATCCAATCAATTGGGGTTTTAGCTGAGAGTTATAAACATTTTGGTGGGGACTATGGCAGAAAAGCTTAAAGATAAGATTTACGAGTACCTTTCAAATCATTACTACCTGAACCTTGCAACCGTAAGCCCGCAGGGCAGGCCAATGGCACATACAATGGCATATGTATCCGAAGATGCTGTTGTATACGTGGCAACCAATAAGAATACCCGGAAAGTCCAGAATATTATGCAAAATCCTTATGTAGCATATACTGTCGACGAGGATGATCCAGACTGGTTTGAGATGAAGGCCCTTCAGATTGAAGGAAAGGCATCAATCGTTACCAATGAAAACGAACTACGAGAAGTAGGGGAAATAATGGCAGCCAAATTTCCGGTTGCTGCAGACATGCCCCCTGACCCGGAGAGTATCATGATAAAAATCGAGCCAGAAGTTATCTATTATCTTGATTACAGCGTTAAGTTCGGGTATAGGGAGCAGGTGAACCTATAAAACCTGCATTTTAATTTTTGGGAACAGCCAGTGCTGAAAATAATCCCTTCGTACTTAATGTGATTTCTTTTCATGCTTCTGATATCTCCTGAACTCTTCTATGCAATTGTCTTAAAGTTTGTGAGCAATCAGACGATAAAAGCCTGGCCGACGAGATTGAATAAAACTTGACTAATGGAATAATAATTGGCTAGCAAAACTGAACAAAAGTTAACTGACAGAAAGCTGACTGACAGAAAGCTGACTGACAGGATAGCTATCTAAGAAGTAAGGTAAAAAAGGAATAAAAGAAGCAAATCAAAGTTATCTGAAGTCAATATGATTTTTAAATCAATATGATCTTTAAATCAATATGATCTTTAAATCAATATGATCTTTAAATCAATATGATCTTTAAATCAATATGATCTTTAAATCAATATGATCTTTAAATCAACGTGATTTTTAAATCAACATAAGCTTTGCTTCTGTTCCGGGTTTCTATTTCAGACTTCTAATGGAATCACTACTTTGTCAATCCCATGTATTACTCCATTAGCTGCAACGATGTCAGGCTCTATTACAGTTGCATCTCCTACCATTATCATTCCGTTAGTTGTAGTATTCACAGCCAGCTTTTCGGTCTCCAGGGAAGACAAAGAATCAATATTTTTAAGATCTGCAACCCTGTATTCTCCATTGATCACATGATAGGTTAGCACACGGTTCAGCTTATTTTTATCATTACGAAGGTCGTCAAGCATGCCTTCTGGAAGGCTCTCAAAAGCTAGGTCAGTAGGAGCAAAAACAGTATAAGGCCCTCCTTCATTAAGAGTATATTCAAGTCCTGCATCCCTCGCAAGTGAAGCAAAGGTAGTATATCCTGCCTCTTCTGCAGTATGAACAATTGTCTGATTGTTATCCAGGACCTGGTTTTCAGAAGAAGTTTCATTGCCCTGGCCTGAGTTTTCTTCATCCAACACTTCCTGGCTCGAGTTCTCTTCACCCGGGATTATGATTTCTTTCCCTTCATCCAGGGAAGTTTCTTCCTTACCAGACAGTAACCCTTCTCCAGTGTTCCCCTCTGCCGATTCTGTAACTTGTTCTGTTACACCAGGGGTAGCACCTTCTACCGGAGTTACCATTTCTTCACTCTCGGTCTTATTTTCCTGAGCATTTTCCGAACAGCCGGAAATAAATACTATTGCTAAAAGTAAAACTACAAGAGTTCCAGATTTTCTAATATTTTTTCCCCCCAAATATATATTTAAATGATATACTTTATAATTAAATTTTCATTTCATAATACATGTTCTTTTGATATAATCTTATCTATATTTGCAGGAAAATTATGTTAAAAAGACAGCCAGGCCACTGAAAAGTAAATTCTCATTTACGCTGGTGCCCACCGAGCTGGAGACTAACATTTAATTAATAATTTGTTTAGTTTGAATTCTGAGAAAGCCTCTAAACCTGGTTATTCTTCTAACCATGATTAATGACAACGTTTCAAAACAGTTCGGAAACTTTTATAATTCCAGGATGAAGTTAATTATTGGATTGGCTCGTTATTGGGGAATACTAATTTATATATTTTGTATATATATGTACTCTAGTGTACAGCTTATGACAATTATGTATCATAATATTAAGCCGTGGGGAAGGTCTCTCAAAGAATACGTCAGAATGTTTAACTTAACACCTGACGATCTCGAGCGAAAGATCCTGGGTTGTGGAGACGGACCTGCGAGCTTCAATGCCGAACTTACAGAACGAGGCGGAAATATCATATCAGTTGACCCTGTCTACTTTTTCAGTGCTGATCAGATTAGACAGAGAATTCATGAAACCTATAATGACATTATTGACCAGACCCAGAAAAACCAGGATAAATTTATCTGGCAAGAAATTGGCTCAGTTGAAGAACTTGGAAGAATAAGAATGTCAGCTATGGAGAAATTTCTGAAAGATTTTTCAGGAGGCGTGGTGCAAAATAGGTATGTACCTGGTGAACTTCCTTTTCTGCCTTTTAGTGATAAAGAGTTTGATCTGGCACTGTGCTCGCATTTGTTATTTCTCTATACAAAAAACCTGTCACTGGAGTTTCATTTGAAATCGGTAGAGGAATTGTGCAGGGTTTCAAATGAGGTCAGAATATTTCCGTTACTGGACGTAAACGCCGACCGATCACCATATGTCGAGCCTATAATTAATTTTTTAAGGGCAAGAAATCGAGATGTAAAGGAAATAAAGGTAGCATATGAATTTCAAAAGGGTGGAAATACAATGTTAAGAATTTGTTAAAACATTATGAGATAACAGGTTTTGACGTAATCAAGATTTAATAAATATTATTAAACTGTATTTTTTGAATACGTCTACTCCAAGATTCTCTATTGTCATTGAGCTTCAATGTTTTCCCCTTTATATTTTAAAGCTCGACTTAACCTTTTCCAGGAAGGTTATTAAAATACATAAATCCGACTTTCGATACACAATTCTGACGCTTAAATATATAAATTTATACTGCAACCATCTTGATGGTGATATCATGGTAAAATTAAATGAAGAGATGAAAACTGCTTTTTCGAAGGTAAAGATCTTTCCCGTAGCTACGGCCTCAAATGAAGGAATTCCGAATGTGATACCCATAGGGTTCTGCCAGCTTGTAGATGATGAAACAATCTGGATATCAGATAACTTCATGGCCAAATCCCTGGCAAACCTTAAGGAAAATCCAAACGTGGCAGTCTATGTATGGGGACCAGACACCGGCGGTTGCTTCCAGATAAAAGGTAAGGCTGAAATTATCAGTTTCGGAGAAAAATTTGAAAAAATGAAAGCAATCGTGCATGCAGCAAAGCCCGGGCTTCCTGCAAAGAACCTTATAGAAGTAAGGATTAGCGACGTATTTCAGTGTGCTCCCGGCCCTGACGCAGGAAAGAAATTACTCTAATCAAATTTAACCATATCTTCAGCATAATATCTGGATAAGCACTCATAAGTACCTGGATAAGAAGAATAAACTATGGCTGAGAGTGTAGAAATGGTTGAAAATAAGGAAAATACCCCTGTTTTTTGTGAAAAGTACTGTATAGTCTGCAAGGGTGCAAGAGAAGGAAACAAAATTTGCAAGGCTATCCAGAATATTGAGTTGAAAATCTTCGGGAAAAACGGCTGCATCTGGGGAGCCGCAAGGACAAAATATTACGGAGTCACTCCTGATAAAAAACTCCCTGTGAATTCAAAAAATAAACAAAAACAGAACGGTAGAAGGAAATAAGGAACAGGTATCTATTCTTCCTGTTCCTACTTACTTTCTTTTGTTTTCTAAAATTTTTTTATTAATATTGCATTTTATCTGTAAATATAGATAAATTTTTTATGATTGATTTCATAGGCAAATTTGTTAATGCCCTGGATTTTACCATACAAGATTATCTGGGTATGGAAGTTTATCCGGGTATGGAAGTTTATCCGGGTATGGAAGTTTATCCGGGTATAGAAGTTTATCTGGGTATGGAAGATTATCTGGGTATAGGGATCTACAAAGAAAAATCTCAAACATAAAATTACATGAAAGAATCCTAGAAACAAAGATTCACCAGAAAAAATCACGAAAATAAAACTTCCAGAAAGGATTCCAGAAAAAAGTTACAAGGAAGGACATCCGAATTATGTCTGTACTGAGCATTGTTGCTTGTGGAATGCTCGAAGACGAGCTTGTACATGTATTATCAAAAGACCGTGAGTTACAGCAGCTAATCGTTGTGGAAAACCGGGAAAGCTCAGGTTTCCTCCGTAAGCTCAGGTTGAGAAATTGCAACCCAAGAACAGCTTTTTTGGACAGGGTACCAATGCTCCTGAAGAGCCGCTCCAGCCCTGGTTTCATAGTTCCTGCAAGGCTTCTTTCAAGCTTCCCGATCCTCAAAAAATTTTGCAGGAAAAAGAAACTCAGGGAAGAGGTTATTGTTGTCGTAAACCTGTTAAGCTTGGACCTGCATGCCGATCTTGAGATTTTAAAGGCTGAAGTTTACAGAAATATCCATGAAATGGCATCCTTTTCCGACAGAATCCTGGTTTTTTATGGGATCTGTGGGCATGCACTTGGAAAACTGAAAGAAGATTTCTCGGATCTGAAATGTCCTCTTTTCTTCCTGAAAGACCAAAACGGAGAAATCATAGAGGACTGCATCAGTCTGGCGCTTGGAGGAAACGAGGCTTATGCAAGGGCTATGACCAGATTCCAGGGCATGGGCACGATCTACCTGACCCCAATGTGGGCTTCTAGCTGGAAGAAGCTGGAAAATAAAAACGGGAACCGGGACTTCAACAACTATTATCTGAAAAATCCACTCTACTGCCTGGCTGCAAAAATCGATATCGGGCTTGTAGATAGTCCGGAGTTCCATACAAATGTTAAAGAGTTTGCCCGTACTTTTGATATGAAAGTTGTGAACATAAGAGGAAATCCGAAAATTACCGAACAATCATACCTGAACGCTAGAGACGTTACAACTGAAAAACAATAATGAAGCTGGTTTAAGCTTTTATTGAAAGCCTATTCATTTATCTTATCTCTTTAGGTAGAATCCCTTGATGAAAAAGGAAGAACAAACCTCAATTGATCTTAAACTCTGTCTAACATCTACTAAAATTTATATACTTTCTCACCTTTTTAATATCAATAATATATTACTTTCAAGCTAGTGTCAGAAAATTTAGTTATTGAGCTCATCCCAAAACCCATTTTTGCTCTCAATTATCAGGATCACTCCGATAAGGACTACTCCGATTATTTTCACGATCAAAAGCTCGGGTCGTCACTTGAAATACAAAATATATAAAACGAATTTTGAGTTTTGGGATAAATTCATTAATTATCTAATGAGTTCAAAATCATTGTATTCTGATGAGAAGCTACCAGGATTATGCTCAACAATTAAATTGCCAAGACACTAGTTCTTATAATAAGTTTTTGGGGTGTCTGGAATAGATATTAGTAAAAAGGTTCTTCTAATAACTTTCTTAATTTTTGGCGTTCTCACAGCTGCGTTTACACTCACCCATAATATGCAGCTTTCCAATTTTTTAGAGCTTGAAAAAGTGGACACCGCGGACAATGTAGAAAGGGTGCAAAATGTCATTTCAACCGAGCAGGGATATCTTAATCGTACAGTACAGGATTGGGCTTGCTGGGATGATACTTGCAGTTTTGTTGAAGACAAGAATCCGAATTATACGGAAGTAAACCTTCAGAATCAAACTCTTACAGGAATTAAGGTTAATGTGATGCTTTTTGTAAATAAATCCGGATCTGTTGTCTATGCAAAATCAGTAGATATGTATACTGGAGAGGAAAAACCAATTCCGAAAAAGCTTCTTAGAATGGTTGAAGACGGAACTCTTCTTTCAAAATCCGAAAATGACAAGAAGAGCGGTTTCGTTTTGCTCGATGAAGATCCTATGTTTGTTGCCTGCCATCCGATCCTTACGACAAAATATAATGGGCCTATGAAAGGCACCTTGATTTTTGGGAGATATTTCGACGACGTACTCCTTAATAATTTCAAAGATTCTACTCGTTCTTCCCTTTCAATGTACAGAATTGATGAAGATTTGCCTCCTGATTTCCAGACCAAATTAAAAAGCCTTTCAGAGAACCAGGATAGAATTATTGTCGAACCCCTTAGCGAAAATAAAGTAGCTGGTTATTTTGAATTGTTAGATGTATCAGGCAAGCCCGCTCTTGTTATAAGGGCGGATTTTCCAAGAGAACTCTATAAGTACGGTGAGAAAACCCTGAATAACATGTATTTCTTCCTTTTGCTAACCGGTCTCATGACCGGAGTAGGGGTTAAATTTGCGTTTGATAAGTTATTTATCTCAAGGTTAATAGGAATTGATAATTTTGTTACCAAAGTCCGGTCGGAAAAGGATCTTTCCCGAAGATTGCCTCTTAAAAACAACGATGAACTTTACCGTCTTTCAAAGGAAATAAACAGAATGTTAAATGAAATAGAGCTTGCCGAACAGGAGTTAAAGGCACAGGAACGAGAAAAGAAGGTCCTGCTTGACTCTCTAAATGAGCTGGCTATTTTCGTAAACCCTCAACTTTATATTATCTGGGCGAACAAAGCTGCACTGGAATTTATGAAGATAGATCTTCAAAAAGCAATGGGTCAACGCCTTAAGAATACCCCTGATATAAGTATCCCATTATCCGACTCCCTGGATCTTGAACAGATTTTCATGACAGGTAATAAAAAATCAGGAGAATTTACGGGGAAAGATGGCAGAGTCTGGATTGTTCAGGCAATTCCTGTAACTGAAGAGGGTGGGAAGATTATAGGAGTCCTCGAAATGTGTAGGGACATTACGGAAAGTAAAGCCACAGAAACCCTCCTTCAGGAAAAGCAAATCGCAGAAGCCGCAAATCGTACCAAGAGCGAATTTCTGGCGAATATGAGCCATGAACTGAGAACCCCGCTTAACTCTATTATAGGGTTTTCTGACCTTCTGTATGAACAGGTCTACGGCGAACTGAATGAAAGACAGCTAAAATCCGTCGGGAACATCTCGAAAAGTGGAAAACACCTTCTGAATTTAATAAATGGCATCCTGGATCTCTCTAAAATAGAAGCTGGAAAAATGGAACTAAGCTATAAACAGTTTGATCTTGCCAGTAAGCTTTACATAATAAAAAATCTTTTATCTCCTATCGCCGATCGGAAAAATATTCAAATTGAAATCGATATAGATAGCAGCCTTTCGAATATATATGCTGACGAAGCCCGTTTTGTTCAGATAATGTACAACCTTGTGGATAACGCCATAAAATTCTCCTATGAAAACGGGTTTGTAAAAATATGGGCAAGAAAAAAGGGAGATATGGTAGAAATAACTGTCACGGATACAGGGATCGGGATTAAACCTGAGGATCAGAGTAAACTTTTCAAGCCTTTCAGCCAGGTGGATTCATTTTTGTCCAAGCAATTTCAGGGAACTGGGCTTGGTCTTTCTCTGGTTAAGCAGATTGTACAGTTGCACGGCGGATATATATGGTTCAAGAGCGAATCTGGAGAGGGGAGCACCTTTGCTTTCGTGATTCCGATAGAAGGTATTAAAGTCGAAGATGGGACTGCCAGGTTAGATGGTAAAGTACAGAGTTAAAAGATAAAACGGCGGAAAAAGATAAAAAAGCTGAAAAAAATTAGGACTTACGCAGTTGAACTGAGAAATCAATAGCATTAAACCTTCAACTGTCTGAAACACAAAACAAGTCACAATTTCGAAAGTGCTTGATTTTGTACTCCATGTGCCGTAAGTCCGATAAACAAAAAAGCTGAAAAAGATAGGAAAGCTGAAAAATAAAAAGTTGATTTTGCCAGATCGCGAACTCAACTCCTGCAAGCGCTTGGACTCGACCATTCCAGTTTAAAGTTAAAAAACAAGTTCTTCCACTTTCTGACCAAAATCATGACTGAAGTCAACACGCAGACTGGTGGCTTTGATCTCGGCTTTCTGCAAACTCAACAATTCTTCCAGAGAAAAAATTGCATACTTGTTTTTTCCGCGCCTGTATTTTTTCAATTGATCGTAGTCAAAGCAGAGATTATCATAGCTAATTACATGTCTTAACCATTCTATCGGAATTGCAAGGCTTAACAAAAGCGGGATGGCAGTTTCAAAATAAAGCCTGCAAGCTTTTTTTCTTGACAGTTTGCACCATTTATCTATTGTAAAATTTATTTTGTTATCTTCAAGCGTCAAAACTACAGGATAGATTTTACAGAATATAGGCTTAAAATTCCGGCACCCACATTCTTTATTTTCTTCACTTAAAAATGGACACAACTTCCCTAATTTTAATACATGTATCAAAGTTTCGTCATCCATTTTTAGAGCATCAAGGTAGCGAATTTTGAATTCCGAAACACTTATACCCAGTTTTTTTGCCATATATTCCTCTTCCCCGGGCAACAGAGTTCCGATTTTATTATGCTCGCACACTCCACCACATTCCCTGCAGATTTTTAAAGTATTTTGATTACTTCCACTGAATATATTGTGAAAGTTTTCATACATTTGAATTGGTATTTTCTTGTATAACACCCAAAAACCTCTTTGAAAATCTGTATATATTTTCACATTATTTGCCTGAAATCGACCTGTAAACCCACTCTTATAGCATTACCATTGCATATATTTTTCATAAGTTATATTTACATGTATTCCTGATCATACTTCCTTTTTCAGATACTAAAAAATAATAATCAGATTATATTTAAAAAGACTAATTTTGAAACGTCCATCTTACGAAAAAAATATATACTATAAAAGTTTTAAAAGATGCCCCCACCTTTCAGGAGTCAAGGGGTGAGAAAATATATTAAGTTTAACTCTAAATAAGTAAAACATGGGACATCTGTTAATCATTAAAAAATAAGAAGAAATAGCTTCCAATAAAAGAAATTTTTCGATCCCGGCAAGACAATCTGAGGCTCAAAAATGAAGCATGAAAGGAAGTGCCTCTGGTTTTTCGCTTCCCTTAAATGAAAAGAACGAAAATCTCTGAGGTGTTCCTTCCCTTCTTTTTTCGAATACCGATTTCTCAAGGATCTAAAACACTTGATAATTCTGCGAAGATTGGAAATACCTTATCCGCCAGGTGTTCAGTTAGGATAACTTTCCGGTTGTTCGTCCCAGAATGCTGGAACATCTCCGTTCTGCTTTCCTACTTCCGTAAAGTACTTGTCATTGTAATAATACCAGACTCTTACAGCCGGATATGTACTTTCCAGGTACTCATCATAATCGATGTCTGATACATCCGCAGACACTATAGAGCAATTGTCATCATCGTAGTAGGGTCCTTCAGTTGGGTCAAGTGGGAACCATTCCCCGTCTTCATAAACTTCTACCCAGGCGTGTCCACCACTGACATTTCCAAAATCTACTTTTCCTATAGCCACACGCACGGTACTTTCATTATATTCTCCCGAAGCAATCAGCAGGGATGCAAGAGTATTTGCCTGTTCTTCACAATCACTGACAGGCTCTCCATAATCCGGATTGCTGGAATATGCAGGGGTTTCATCAAGAAACTCTGTTGGAGTAAGCCATTTTTCATCTACACCGTTCAGGGTCTCATCGGATACCCAGGTCCACGATAAAGCGGCTTGGTATATCTCGTACTTATTGTCAAGATCATTTTCCTCAAGGTAAGAGGTTACAGCATCTGCATATGGGGTAACACAGGATTGATAGTAGGAAGTGTTTTGCTGCGTTATGTATTGTTCGTCCAGAAAACTCCTGGACCTCATGTCAGGAGATATCCCTTTTGAAGGATCTTCTCTGGAGACAGCCGGAGGTAACTGTTGAGGTCCTCCATTATTATAAGTGGGTTGGAAATTTTGTGGCATATTTATGTTTCTTTCTCCAGGAGACAGAGAAAATCTCAAATTTAAGTTTTGAAACTCATGTACTCCACTTTCAATAGTACCTACGAAACTGCAGCACTGAACCCCAAGATTCTGAGGTTCAACAGATAACCAATCTAGAGTATTCCTGTATTCTGGACTGCTTCCCATTTCTACATTTCTAGCACTCGCACCAGTACAAAGAAATATAGCCAATATAAGGGCAACTGTCAAAATTAGATTCATTTTTCTCATTCAATCATCTACCAGTATGTTTTGCAATTTCTTCATATTCTCACACTAATTTTTTCTGTTCATGATTCAACATGTCAAAAGCCCAGTTCTGAAACTCAGGTTCTGAAACTCAGGTTCTGAAACTCAGGTTCTGAAACTCAGGTTCTGAAACTTCTTCATAAAATTCATACATTTTTCTCACTGTAATGCATTTTTTTCCATAAATTTTCTATATAGATTAAGAATTTCGGAATGGAAGCAGGAGACGAAAAATGTAGAAATCTTCAAAGTTTTATTGAGGTTAAACCGTGACTCTTTAACTGATATAAAGTTTTTCTAAAGTTTTTCTCCGAAAGTCAGTGAGTCCGGCAACTCAGTCAAACTCTTGATTCCCGGTACTGCGATATCTGATAATCTACACCTTCCATTTTCTTCTTCGTCTCAAATTAAGCAGGAAATTAAGAAAGAGGTGATTCCTTTTCTTTTCCGTTTATTCGTATCTCAGTGCATCTACTGGTTTTAACTTTGAAGCCCTGTATGCAGGGACGATTCCTGAGATTACTCCTATTAAAACTGCCAGGAGAAGCCCGAAAGCCATCAGGTCAGGAGCAAAATAAATTTCTGAAGAACCTGAACTTGCTCCTCTCATCATTTGTAGACCCAGCATAGGGAAGAGAGTTGAAACAAATGCTCCCAGAATATCTCCAAGGATACCACCAACAAGACCCACCATTGCGGAATTAAAGAGGAAAATCATTAGTATATCCATGTTTTTTGCCCCAATGGCTTTCATGGTCCCGATCTCCTTTGTCTTTTCCAGGACAGAGGTAAACATCGTGTTTGCAATCCCGACGGCTCCTACAAGCAGGGATACGGCTGCAATAGCTCCAAGAAACAGGGTCATTGAACTCGTCATTTCGGTAACAGACTCGGCCATCGATTTCGAAGCTGTCACTGAAAAATCCCTGTCATCTTCCTGAATAATGTGTCTTGAAACCATGAGTTTATCCACGACATCTTCCATCAGTTCATCAACCAGATCTTCACTCCTGGCTTTCACCGTGATGCTATCATAAACACCTTCTTCTGCGTCATCAAGCAGGTTTACTGCCCCATCGATCGGCATGTAAATGCTTCGGTCTCCACGTCCACCTTCTTCTTCCAGGATGCCGACAACGCGTACGGCTTTACCGTTTACAGTTATTACCTGATTGACCCCTATTTCCTGGTCATAAATTCCACTTGCAACCCCGCTTCCTATAACTGCAACATATTTATCAGCCGGTTCAAGCAATCTTCCGGATTGTGTTTTCAGGGTAGTCATGTACTTCCAGACCTGAGGATCCACACCAGTAATTGAGAGAGTTGCATTTTGCGCTGCGTAAATCACTGATTCACTGCCGGAAATATCTCCTGCTATGTACTGTATTCCATCCAGTCCATGGAGAGCCTCGATGTCATCATCTGTTAATTCAGCGTCTGTTGATGAACCCCTCATCCCAGGAGGGCCAGGCATGTTGGATGACGCTTTGGTATACCCCGGACTTATGGTTATCTTCGTCAGGTCCATTTCGGCGAGCCTGCTCTGCACCTGTTCCTGCATAGCATCTCCAAGGGAAAGGATGCCAACAACAGATCCGATCCCTATAACTATTCCAATAATGGTCAGCCAGCTTCGGAGCTTGCTATGCACAAGCATGTTCAGACCCATTTTCAGGTACGTTGAGTTTCTCATCTCGCATCTTTCCGTTCGTTGCTGGGATTTTCGCTTAAGCCTTTTTTAAAAAGGCTTGCAGACAAGCAGTTTTTTGAAAAGGTTTGTGTTTTTCATCTTGCACCCTCCATTTTCTATGGAGATTTTCTTTTCAATCTCTAATTGTCCCTGAACCTGTTCCTGAGCCGTGCTTCTGGTCTTCAGACTTTTTATTTCCGGATTTTTTCTCGTTTTCGGCCTGTTTTTTTCTGCGGTAAACGAATAAACCTGCTATTGCGACCGCTATTAAAACAATATAAGTCAGATATGAACTGAATACACTGCTGTTACCTGCCGCTCCTGACCTTCCTCGTCCCTGTGCAGTCACATTTCCGGCAGTCATTTCGAGTTCTACTTCCTTATCAACCGTTACTCTTTCCCCTTTTGCATCCGTATACTCTATCTGGACTTTCAGGGGATTGGAACCCCTGGAAGTTACATTTTTATCTTTCTCGCTTGCTCTTGCAACCCCTGGTGTTCCTCCACTTTCAGCTCCTCCAGGACTCTGTGTGCTCACAATATTGAAAGATGCAATTGTATAGTCCCCTTTCTCAAGGTTTCCAACAATCGTTGAAGAGCTTCCTGATACCCTGTAACCGTCCTGATCAGGGACTGAAACTTTCACGGAATAAGCCATGTTGTTGCCCACATTTGCAACTGAAAGGGAAACTTCTCCCTGGTCACTTTCTGAAAAAGAAACATCAAAATCAGTTTTCCCACCAACGAAAAGCCCTGCTGTGGTAGCAATGCTTTTCTCATTCGATTCATAGTCTTCAAATTTTAGGTCTACATCCAGAGTATAGAGTCCAGGGTCTGCGTTTATATCTGCCATTACAGAGTAATATACGATTACGGAGTCACCTGCAGCCAGGTACTTGATGTACTTTGTATTATCCGAATATACCGGCAGAATTACCCCTTTTGGGTCTTTCCAGGAAACTACCATGTTTTTCAGAGGTGAGTTTCCGGTATTTGTTATTATGAATTCCAGAGGTTCTTCCTGTGCCAGGTCAATGCTTGCTTTGTTTATGGTAACAATCTGCGCGTACTCTTTACCCCTTACCTCAAGCTGGACGGTTTTTGTAGTAGTAATCGTGTTTAATGAGGACCCGCTTTCTTTAGCAGTGGTGGTAATATCGATATCATATGTGCCTTCCGATACATTTGCATCTGTCATAAGCTTGAACTTAAGGACTGCTGCATCGTCATCATCCTGCCGTGCATTCAGGTAGGAGACCTTTTTTGTGAGGTCTTCTCCGGAAACCTTACTGAAAGGATATTCAGGGTTAACTGTGACAGCAATGTCTTTCAGGTCAGTATTTCCTACATTTTGCACGCTGATAGTGAGTTCAACAGGTTCTCCAGGACGGGCAGCATCAGGGTTCTGTTTAGCCAGGTTTACTTCCAGAGATGCGGATTTTATATCCCCATTAGAGGCAAGCGCAGTTCCAGCCCCAGGGTATATGAACGCTGAAAACAGCAGTAAAAATATTAGTAAAGAGCACTTCTTCATTTTAATTCCTCAATTTAGATTTATTTCATTTTTCGTACCTCGTTCATTTTTCATACTTTGTTCGTTTTTCGGATGTGTTTCTATTTTTTCAATCTCGCCGTCTCGGATGTACACAATTCTTGTTGCATATTTTACAAGTTCAAGGTCATGTGTTACAATGATGATCGTCTTACCTTCACGTTTCTGCAGCCCGTCCAGAAAATCCAGGATATAATCTCCTGTTTTACTGTCCAGGTTTCCTGTGGGCTCATCTGCCAGGATTATGGGCGGGTTTACACCGAGGGAGCGAGCTATTGCAACTCTCTGCCTCTGTCCGCCTGAAAGCTGGGAAGGAAGGTTCTTTTTCTTATCTGAGAGTCCGACAATTTCAAGCAGATATGAGACTTTTTGCCGGGCTGTTTTTCGATCCTCTTCCTGGAATTCCATAGGTAAAAGCACGTTTTCTTCCGTATTCAGGGTTGGAAGGAGGTTAAAGCTCTGGAATATGAAGCCAATCATCTGTCCTCGGACGACGGCGAGTTCGGATTCACTTAGTTTTGAGATGTCTTTAGAATTCAGGCAAACAGTACCTTTTGATGGCATGTCCAGACAGCCCAGCAAATTCATAAGCGTGCTTTTTCCACTTCCACTGGGGCCCAGGATTACAAGGAGCTCCCCTTCATAAATCTCAAGGTTTATTCCTTTAAGAGCCGCAAACTCAACTTCCCCCATCTGATAAATTTTCCAGACATCGGTCAGTTTGATAAATGGAATCTCTACGTTCCTGGAGGCATTCCCTGAATCAGGACTTTTAGCAAAATTACGGGCTGGACTGCCGTAAGGGCTATTTTTCTTGAACCCCCCTGGACCATTTATATTGGAATCATTCTTCGATTCACTGTAGAAATCTGCTGCTTTCTCAAGTGGCTTTAAAATTGAGGTATTTAATTTCTTTTTAAATATCTCTATGATCTTGATAAGCGTCATACATACCCTCTAAACCATGTTCATGCTTCAGAGTTGTCGGATTAATTTTGATTTTGTTCATATCTGCCTGAATCATCGAATCTTAGGGCACATAATTATCTTTTTTATACTGTACTCAAGTTTTACTGTTATTTAACTGTCCTTCTTGAATTACAGGATTAGTAACGGATAATAGTGATATGCGTTTAGTGGTATGCGTTTTTGAGGCACCTGCGAGCTGCACAGTGCCTCATCTATGGAGTAGGATTTAAATCGATCTTCGTTTTTGAGGCACCTGCAAGCTGCATAGTGCCTCATTTTCTGGAGTGTAGGTTTGACTGCTCCCTTCTATCGCTTCTCAATGGTGAACTTTTGTGTTGATCTAATGGTCGCTAAGAGTGGCGAGGTATCCTGTTTCTATTTGCTTCTTTCCCATTGAGCCGTACAGGATTAAAGGTATCTGCTAGATGCAGATACCTTACCTGTCAGTTTCTAGGAGAAGGCAGTCATCTCCTTCATTTGCATTTAATAATAAAAGCATACTTAGCAAAAATAGGAGATATACGGAATTAATTTATCAATGAAGCTTTTCTAGGAGTTAGTTATTGAATTTAATCTTTAATTGCATTTTAAGTAAAAAATTAAATCTCAGTAAAGTATTATTTGCTAGGGGGTCTTCTCAAAAAATCTTCAGACCTTTCATAGAAGCCGTTTTCTTCGACAAAACTAGGGTTTAGAGTGTTATTTTTCAGGACTTTGCCCCAGTTTCGGAATTTTACCTGAGATTGAAAGGCAAGGATTTTCCAGTACTCATCTGATTTTTTTAGATACATGCCCGAGCTAACAGGACATGCTTGAAAGCTGGAGTAGCTAAAAATGGAGTCGTTAAAAATGGAATAGCTAAATCTGGAATAGCTCATTAAAAAGTATTTGCAAAAGTTATATATATGAAGACATAGTGAAAGCGACCACTACGAAATCCCAAACTTCCCCATATAATTAATTTTTTATTTACATTCAAGTTTTACTCATTAGGTCTAATTTTTTTCTGAAAAAAATCAGAGAAGGCTTATTTAAGTAATACTCTGTGTTTACTATTCCTATCAACGGTAATAAAGTAAGGAGTCCTGCATTCAGGAAAGAGGATATTCATGAGTGCCCAACAAGAATTAACCTGATTTTACCTTAATTCTGGGAGTATTTCATCTGCTGGAAAGTTTTTTACCTTCCTCTCAATTTCTGGTTCTTATTACACAGACAATTAAGAAACACAGGTTAAAAATTTTTAAATTATGGAAAATATCTCCTAATTAAGCTTTATTTAAAAATAAATGAGTTTTTTAACTTTTAAATTGAAAGTAAACCCTTATTTATGTCTATTTTTTGCAAGTATCTTTATTTCTTTTTCTGCCAATTAAGGGAGCGCACAGCAGTCATTGGAGAACAGCAGAACCGCTATGTAAACGGTTCGTGAAGCAAAAATCAATAAAACGAAAATCAATCAAATGGACTGAAATTGATAATCTTACAAAAATGTCGCTGTAAATATTAAAAAGGAGGGAGGAAATGAAAAAAATAAAGCTCAACTATCTAGTAGACCTGGCACTTTTTGTTCAATTTGCCTTGGTCGGTTATTCAGGTCTTATAATGTATTTCAATCGCTATTCTGCAGGTTCACTCTTAAGATTGATCCATGATAAAGTTGGAATCCTGATGCTGGTTTTCTTTGTTGCCCACATTGCACTCCATTGGAGATGGATCGTGTTCACCACAAAGAACTTTTTCAGAAAAGAAAAACAAATCAAAAAGTCGAGAAAAGTAAAACTCAACTATCTCGTAGACCTGGCATTTTTCGTTCAATTTGCCTTGGTTGGTTATTCAGGTCTTATAATGTTCTTCAACCACCATGCAGCAGGCCAAATCTTGAGTTTGATCCATGATAAAGTTGGAATCCTGATGCTGGTTTTCTTTGTTGCCCACATTGCACTCCATTGGAGATGGATCGTGTTCACCACAAAGAATTTGTTCGGAAGACAAAGAGAAATGAAAGAGGGTGAAGTTATCGAGGCAAACTATATGCCTGTGGACTAAGGTCGGTAAAAATCTAAGGCAAAAAAAGAATTCATTTGTCATCAGTTAAGGAATCATCGGTTCAGAAACCATAGGTTAAGGAATCATCGGTTCAGAAACCATAGGTTAAGGAATCATCGGTTCAGAAACCATAGGTTAAGGAATCATCGGTTACTGAATTCTCGGTTAAGGAATTCTCGGTTAAGGAATTCTAGGTTAAGGAATTCTCGGTTAAGGAATTCTCGGTTAAGGAATTCTCGGTTAAGGAATTCTCGGTTAAGGAATTCTCGGTTAAGGAATTCTCGGTTAAGGAATTCTCGGTTAAGGAATTCTCGGTTAAGGAATTCTCGGTTAAGGAATTCTCGGTTAAGGAATTCTCGGTTAAGGAATTTTCTTGCCTGAAAGCTATCGATTTTGCATTAGAAGTCAGAAGTAGTTGTATTATGTAATAACAACAAACGGTGATAGATATGGCACTAACATCCATCACCTTATATCAACCGTTGTTTAAATATATGCTTTCTTAATGATTTTTGTAAGCTCGTCTCTGTCAATTAAACCTATACTATTCGCTTTAGCTAATTCAATTGCAGAATTTGTAAAATAGTTATTCGTAACTACCAAACCTTCAGTACATTTGTATAAAGCTTTAGATGCTACAACTTCCTGTACTGCTTTATTTGAAACTTTACTTGAATACCGTTTAACTTGAACAGCAGTTTTTTTCCCATCTTTTGATAGAATAAGATCTGCACCTTGATCGCCTGTTCTTCTGGTCCCTTTTACTGAATATCCTAAGTTTTCAAAAACAGACTTCAAAAAGTTTTCAAAATCCTCGCCTTCCATCACATCTATTTTAGTTAATGTTGCATTTAGGTCTCTTGGCCGGCTTATTTTTGGTCTTTCTCGCTTTAACCATTTTGTCAACCAGCTAAAAAAATTCATCCCGGAGACATTTATCGTATCTAATCCTGGATTTAGATCTCTTGACCTGTTTATTTTTGGTCTTTTTTGTTCTATCCCTTTTTCTAACCCCTTTTCTAATCCTTTCAAAAAATTCTTCAAGGCGACCTCTGAACGGCTTATTTGTTCTTCAGGATTCCACAAAAAAGCAAAATTTAAAAATATAATTGTCATCAAAAGAAACAATATACCCAATATCGGAGTGCCTACTATGGTCAATAACCCAAAGATAAAGCTAACCGATGCTACAATAAGATAACCTATATACAAGACAATGTGTGAAAACTTTGGTTGTGGTGGAGCTATTAGAGTACCAACTTCAAATTTAAAAGTTGTAATTGCAATTAAAAAGCAAACTAAACTCCAAAAAAACAATCCTTCTGATAACATACTCAACCCCGCAAACACAAATATTGACCCTATAAAAAAATAAATAAATTTCCGGGAAATATTTGAAAACTTAGGTTTTTGCTGGGGTACAGGAGTACTAGATATTGGGGAATCTGCTATAGTATTATCTTCTGATGAAATTGGTACTGTACTCACATCTGATGGGGTTGTTAGAGTACTTTTATCTACCACTGACGAAAAATCTTCCATTTTTTAGTCCTCTTTATAAAAAGTAATAATGAAAATAATGTTTTATTCCAAAATCAGTTCACTTTTTTAATTTTTTTATTACAATAACCTATTGTATCGGATGATATACTATTTCGCTTCAACTTCGAGTTTTTTTCTTTTACATAATCATTCCACATTACCAAAGTGAAGCTTAAATATATTCAACATTTAATTTTTCAGCTCGACTGCTGCTGTATTGAATGTTGAAATTTCAAATGGTTTTGAATCTGCGAAATCATTTCAGAATACAACAAATAATAAAAATAGAGAATTAATTAAAAAGCTTTCTTTTTTTAAAATTCATTATTATAAATATATTACATGCAATACTAATTATTGAAAAACGACAGTGTGCTAATTTTTCTGAAAAATCACAACTATCAAGAAGTTATCAACTATAATTAAAAAGTTATCAACTATAATTAAAAAGTTCTCAAGTATAGTTAAGAAATTGTCACATATACAATTCCGTATAGGAAGATCAATTATCTCTATAGTACACAAAAACTTGATTTAGAGCTCATCCCAAAGCTTGAAATTTGCTTCTTGGGCCTTTAATTTCTACTATTCAATCAAACACGAGATCATGAAAATATCTTTGAAACCCCTTAACGATTAAGAATAAAATATCTTTTGGGATAGGCTCAATAAATTAAAATTAAGATCGATAAAAATAAATGTGGTACGGAATCAAAGAGGAGTGGTGAAACTTTGAAAGCTCTGGTTATTATAGATATGACTAACGATTTCGTATATGAGACCTACGAACATGAAGGAACGTTATATGAGGGAAAACTTGTAGCCCCTATGGCAAAGGCAATTGTTGACAAAATAGCCAGGCTAATAATAAAGGTAGTAAAAGGGGGAACAGTCAGTGTTATCAGGATTCCGAAAGATCACCTAAATGCCTTTATGAACCCCGAACTCGAACTGAAAGCTGCAGAGCTGGGAATCGATGAAGTATTCATGACGGGCCTGGTTGAGGAAGTCTGCATCTACGTTAATAGCCTTTGTTTCCTTGAAAGGGGCTTTCGAACAAACATCGTAAAAGGTTGTACTGCACCTTTTGATGAAGAAAAAGGAAGAGAAGCCTTTAGCGAACTTACGGGATGCGGAGCAAAAATGGTCGAGGATATTCCTGAAGACATAAAGGTTATCCTGCTCCTCGAAGACGAACATGATGAAAATTCCGAAGAAATAAAGTCAGGAGAATGGCCACCCCATAATATGAAAGGAACCCCTGGGGCCATGACCGTAAAGACGATCAGGAATGTGCTTGAGGGAAGGTATAGTTAAGTAAACCGAAGTATGCAAGTTTCTTGACAGAGAAATAAGTCTGGCTTTCTATTGATCTAATTAGATATAGGGGTTATATCCGACGATTCTCTTTTTAATATCTAACATAGGAATCGGCCCGAATATTGCCTGATGCCTGGATTTAGGCTATAAATCAATAATGCAAGGGATAGAAAGATTTCGTCACTGCTGAAGGTAAACTTAAAGCTGTCAAGCTCTGTATAGAAGAGGTTATACTGCTTTGTTTTGGTCACGAGCATAATTATGTATTAAAATTTAATTAAAATCCTGTTAATTTCTTAATCTTACTACTTTTTTTAATTTTGTTAATTTTTTAATGCTTCAGTAGCTACTTGAACACTAATCTTACAGGCAATATCTAAAGCCTATTTTCCTGCTTTCTGAAGATATTCATATGTTTTAGGTTCATTTCCGTTTCTCGGAGAGTTTTCAACTCCAGCAATGTTGCCAACCGAGATATCATTCTCAAGTATTTTTGCTTCATCTTATTAAGAATTACTTTTCAAAGTTAACTGTAGTTACAGCCTTAGTAATATCGTTTTTTGATCGTTTTTTGACCACCCTTTGACCGTTCATAAACCTATGTATTTTTATATGTCAATGGATTCGTTTATCTTTACAATTATAATAAATATATATTGTATTAAACTTTCTTTATAATATGACATGTATAAAATTCTAATACAAATATAGGAGTATTTTCATGAACGTTTTCAAAAAAACATTGACTTTAGTGATACTTCTTGTTGTTATGTCAAGCCCTGTGCTTGCAGCAAATGATCATCAAGAAAATGATTATCATGGACATCCAAAAGTTCCTGCTGGTATACCATCCACTGTAAAGAATGGAATGGTAAATTCATATTCAACCAACTGGGCTGGTTATGATGTAGTTACTTCCACGGGTGAAGTAACCAGTGTGAAAGGGTCATGGATTGTACCTGCAGTTAACTCAAAGGTTGGAAATTCATATTCTGCGAACTGGATTGGTATTGATGGTGATACATCAAGTACTGTTGAGCAGGTAGGAACTAGCAGTGACAATCCCTCTAAGAATACTGCGAGCTACTACGCCTGGTTTGAATTCTATCCTGAGCCCTGCTACAAGATTGATACGATACAGGTAAAGCCAGGAGATTTAATGTCTGCAGAAATCAAGTTTGAAGATGGAGTATGTTATGCAAATATTACTGATAAAACAACTGGACAGTCATACTCAGCAAAACATGCCGATACAGGTTATGAAAAGAAATCTGCCGAATGGATTGTTGAGGCTCCCTGGTTCAATAGAATCCTGCCGTTAGCAAACTTTGGGACTACGTCCTTTGGATCTGATTATACCTTTATTGATAGTACTTGCTCTGCTGCAATTAATGGTGTTTCTGGTAATATTTCTTCATACGGATCTTCAGTAAATAGTATCACTATGGTAAATAATAAAGGGCAAGTAAAAGCGCAGCCTTCTGCACTCAGCAGCAGCGGTACAAGTTTTAACGTAGCCTGGAAACGAGCTAGTTAAACTTCTTTTTATTTATTTTCCTTTTAAAAGAAGTGCATATAATGGATTTTTAGTCATATATGTGAACCATAGGACGTTGTTTAAGGATATCAAAATTAATAAGCATTTGATGTAAACACTTATCGACAGAGTATATGACTGATGATTTACAGGCAAACTTACTAAAAAAACAAACTATTTGTATTACTCTAAGTAATTATCCCGCTGGTATTATATACAGGAACTTACATAGTATATATTGTTCACAAGAAACTAAACTGTAAAATGAAGCAAATTCAGGACAGAGTAAAATTCGATCCCGCAATGAACTTCATTGACGTGCAAGCTTAAAATGGAGCAAATTCAAGGCGGCTTGAAAACCGATCTCGAAATCTACTTCATTGATGCGTAAGCTTAAAATGAAGCTAATTTAGGGCAGTCTGAACCTGATCCCGTATTAGACTTCATTGGCGCGTAGCTATAAGGTGGAGCAAATTCAGGACGGCTTAAGAACCGATCCAGTAATATCCTTCATTTATGGCGTAAACTGCGAGATGAAGCAAATTCAGGACAGTCTGAAACCTGATCCCGTAATAGACTTCGTGATGTGTAAGCTTAAAATGGAGCAAATTCAAGACGGCTTTAAAACCGGTCTCGAAATCTACTTCACTGACGCATAAGCTTGAAATGAAGCAAATTCAGGACAGAATAAAATCTGATCCAGCAATAAACTTCATTGTTGCAGACTAAACCTTGTGAACCCTTTATTCACTCTTTTAATCAAAGTTAAAGCGTATAAACATCGTTTCTCTTCTTTTACTGCTTTTCTCAGCTTTTCATTCCTGATGTTTAACAAGCAACATCATGATACTGTTTTGAAACAAAGTGAACAGAATACTGGTCACTGATATACTGACTTATTTTATCGAGTGCCATTATTTTCTTCAACGCATCCATAAAAAATGATGCAGTATAAAATCCTGGTATTAAACGAAATGATAACCTCCGTCACTATATCTTACCAGAATTGCATTCAGGTCATCGTCCAGTATAAGATTCTGGTTATTAATCGAAACGTAAACATTCATAGGAGTTCCATAAGTACGTTCAAATGAAGTTCTAACGAATGTGTGGTTAGTTAAATTCATCTGTGGGACATCTTGAGAATTTCTGGAATAGTGCTGATAGGTTCCATTTCTTAGAAATGCTATTTTTTCAATCTCGTGTGTGTTAATTAGTTCCTCTCCGGCATCATCAACAACAAGAAGACTGTACGTATGTGAGTCCCTATTTTTTACTGGAAGCGTTGTTATGTTTCTTTCAGGTTTGACTTCCAATGCATAGACAATTTTGGTCCAGCTTATTTCATCGGGAGAGTAGGGAGAAGGTTCCATCACGTTCTCTGGATCTGCCTTATTGAAAAATTCAAATACACTTCTGTTTACCCAGCTGCAAAATAACGGAGTCCCTTCACTATTTAATTCATAAGGGTCTTCAGAATAAGGCGGTATGCCAAACACCGTTGAGTAATTGAAGCGTTCGGCAACTCTTAAAGTTTCACTACTTTTTTCTAATGAGGTTGAGGAAACAGGAGTTTCGTTATACATCAGTAAAAATGATTCATTGTACAGCGAATTAACCTGAAAAACCACAGATCCGTTTATAGTTTGTTCGGGAGACAGAGTTATATTTTCAATTTTATTTTCTTCTTTGAGGCTTGAAAGCACCTCCAGATGTGATCTCTCATAAAAACCGTAAGGGTCTAGATTTGTAGTATTAAATGTACGATTTCCATCATGTACATTAAGCTCGTTTAATTTAAAATCGAGGTCATTTGAACCGTTATTCTTTATTGAAAGGTTATATACCGCGTAATACTTTTCATTGAGATTATATCCGAGCTTGATTTCTGCGGGATCACTTGAACCACGGTATTCTTTAACTCTGCATATGCAAAGCTTACCATTTTCCTCTTTTACTTTTAATTGAATGTTATTAGGAGTTATTAAAACCATATTTTTATCGTCTGCAAGCTTTAACTCCAAAGAATTGTCGGGTGTGAAAACACGGATTGTATTATTGTCATTGGTTTTAACGATCTGCGCGTTACTTATCCAATCAATTTCCAGATCATTCTTGAGGTATTTGCTGAGATTATTACTTTCGTTACCCGGGACATTATCCCAGCTAAACAGGTAACTTAATACATTTTCTGAATTATCGTGCATATAAATACTTGAGAAAGATGTTACTTCGATTTCGGGGATATTTTCTTCTTCGGATGACAGGGTTGTTGATGATATATTTTCTGGTGTTGTATTTCCTGGCCTTTGATATGCTGACTCATTTGATTGAGTGAGATTATTTTCTTCAACACATCCACTAAAAATAATAAAGATTGTTAGAATAAGTAGTAATATTCGCAATCCCAATCATCCCCGGTCAATTTCAATGGGTTTTGTAGAAATCCTCT
This sequence comes from Methanosarcina sp. Kolksee, assembly GCF_000969945.1. Lineage (NCBI taxonomy): Archaea > Methanobacteriati > Methanobacteriota > Methanomicrobia > Methanosarcinales > Methanosarcinaceae > Methanosarcina > Methanosarcina sp. Kolksee. Next base: position 2,544,055 of record NZ_CP009524.1, on the reverse strand, counting down.
GAAATAAAAAGTCTTCATTAATTTAGAATGAACTACATTATATATTTTTGTTTGTTTATTTTCCGCCTCTTGGAGCTATTTTAGAGAAGCTTTCTATAGAGCCTAAGTTTTGATTACATCCAAAGACACAAGTAGACAATTATTTAATCAACTGACATCTTAAAAGTACTTCAAAATTGATAATAAAATGTTCGGAGAAAGGTTCGGAGAAAATACTCGGACTTAATCAGAAAATAAATATATTTCTGCCTAGGAATTAGCTGAAATCTTAGGAATTAGCTCGCATGCAGTTGAGAAACAGATAACAAATCTTAAAGACAAAGGGCTTTTAAAGAGAATAGGTCCAGATAAAGGCGGATATTGTGAAGTTAATAAGGAAAATAGAGAACTTAATTTTTGAAAGTAAGTTGAGAGAAAAGTTCGATGAAAAGTTCGGTGAAAAGTTCAGTAAAAAGTTTGAACACTGAATTGAATGAGGCTCTGGCAGCGTAAAAATGAAATCCTGATTATTAAGGGAAATGAACCCCTAAATTATTAGATATCGCTATATTTATCTTTTGAGAATCATCCATTATAATATCCTGATTATTAAAACAAATAATGCCAACATCCATATTTCCATAACGTTCAAATGAAGTTTGAATGATTGTAACGTTAGATAAATTTGTCTGTGGAATGTCTATACTCTCTCCTGAATAGAGTTCATAGGTTTTATTCCTGAGAATTGCTATTTTATCATCCCCATAAGAATCGGATGTGTTAATTAGTTCCTCTCCAGCATCATCAACAACATTGATACGTGTTTTTCCAGAAAGCATCGTTATGTTTTTTTCAGGTACGACTTTTAATGCATAGACAATTCTGGTAAAATTCATGTCATTGGGAGAGGACATCAAAACGCTATCAGAATCTACCTTGTTGAAGAATTCAAATACACTTCTGTTTACCCAGTTGGGATATATGAACGGATACACTCTAAGGTTCGGTTCAAAAGCTTCAAAATCACCATTAAAATAAGGCGGTATGCCAAAAACTACTGAGTAATTGTAACGTTCTGCTGTTTTCAGAGCTTTTATACTCTTTTCAAAAGATGCTGAGGAAATAGGAGTTTCATTATACATCAGTAAAAATGACTCGTTATACAACGAATTAACCTGAAAAACCACAGATCCGTTTATAGTTTGTCCTGGAGATAGAGTTGTATTTTCAATTTTATTTTCTTTTTCTAGGGTTGAAAGTACCTCCAGTTTTGATCTAACATAAAAACCGTAAGGATCCATATTTATGGTATTAAATATCTGATCTCCATCACGTATATGAAGTTCATTTAATTTAAAATCGAGATTTTTTGAACCATTATTCTTTATTGAAAGCCCATATGCTGCGTAATATCTTTCATTGAAATTATATCCAAGTTTGTTTTCTTCGGGGTCCGCTCCGCCATATTCTTTAACTCTGTATATGCAAAGCTTACCATTTTCCTCTTTTACTTTTAATTGAATGTTATTAGGAGTTATTAAAACCGTATTTTTATCGTCTGCAAGCTTTAACTCCAGAGAATTGTTGGGTGTGAAAACACGGATTGTATTATTGTCATTGGTTTTAATTATCTGCGCATTACTTACCCAATCAATTTTCAGATCATTTTGAGGTAATCACTGAGTTTTTTACTTTCGTTCCCGGGAACATTATCCCAACTAAACAGGTAACTTAATACATTTTCTGAATTATCATGCATATAAATGCTTGAGAAGGACGTTACTTCGATTTCAGGGATATCTTCATCGGATGACAGGGTTGTTGAGGACAGATTTTCTGGTGTCGTATTTCCTGGCCTTTGATATGCTGACTCATTTGATTGAGTGAGATTATTTTCTTCAACGCATCCACTAAAAATAATAAAGATTGTTAGAATAAGTAGTAATATTCGCAATCCCAATCATCCCCGGTCAATTTCAATGGGTTTTGTAGAAATCCTCTGAAATATGAAGTATTCATTAATTTAGAATGAACTACATTATATATTTTTGTTTGTTTATTTTCAGCCTCTTGGAGCTATTTTAGAGAAGCTTTCTACAGAGCCTAAGTTTTGATTACATACAAAGACACAAGTAGACAATTATTTAATCAACTGACATCTTAAAAGTACTTCAAAATTGATAACGAAGGTTCGGAGAAAAGTTTCAGTACAGAACTAAATGAGGCTCTGGCGGCGTAAAACAAAAGTAAGTAACAAAACAAAAGTAAGTAACTTCGCAGGTTCTTTTCAAAAACCTGGAAATAGCTTATATGTTCTATTTTTGTACTCCTCATATTCTGAACCAAAAGCTTCTTGCAATGCCTCTTCTTCAACACGTATGCGGTACTGATATGCGATTAAGCTTAAAAGGAATGCAACGAGCGCTCCGAACCAGGTTCCAATCGCTAGAGTAATCCCTATCAGGGACAGCATACCTCCAGTATAGGATGGGTGTCGAATATATCTGTACGGTCCATTTGTTACGAGCTTTGCTTTTTCACGAACCTGTACCTGCCCGGTAAAATACTTTCCAAGAATCCAGATTGACCATTCGCGGAGTATAATACCGACCGCAATCAAAACAAGTCCTGCATATTGGAAATTTCCGCCGAATATTCCTATATCAGAACCACGTAACGTAAAAGCAATAAAGAGTACTGACCAGGCCATTGCTATAATGATCCAACAAGAACCCTTATCCTTATTTGTCGTCTGAGAATTCTTCCTGCTAAAAAGAAAGTTTATAATTTCACTTAAAATCCACACACAAAAGAGAATCATGAAAGATGAAACTGCAAATTGAGAAGGAAACCAATCATCAGGAAAAACTGAGCGGTGTTGCAATTGAAAAATGGCAAATAATAGCAAAACAATAACCATTGACGTGATCGGAGCATCCTCGAAAATATGACTACCCAGTGTCTTTTTCATAATAATTCTTCCTGAAGTACTAAAAGGATTAGTGATTTATTTTGAAACTTAAACAATCAGATTAATTTTTTATTCAGAACTTACATTACAATTTAATAAAATTTATTGTGCATAAATAAAAGGATTTCGAGTAGAATGGGCGAAAAGTGGGGAGAAAAGTTTGAATATAGAATTGAATGAGGCACTGGCTGCTTGAAGATGAATAGATGGATAGAGGAGATTATTGAAGCTGGGGAAGGATACCTCATCGAATTCAAAGAATCTCTTGATAAATCATTTATCGAGGAGGTTTGTGCTTTTGCCAATTCCAGTGGAGGTAAAGTTATCCTCGGAGTTTCCGACAGAGGGGTTATAAAGGGAATAAATACAGACAATAATTTTAGATCGAGAATTCAAGACTCCCTTAGACAATTGCAGCCTTATCTTGATGTTGGAATTGAGGTCAAAGATAATCTTATCGTAGTTGGCGTGCCGGATGGCAACGACAAACCTTACGCCTGTTCGAGAGGATTTTTTATTCGTAATGGGGCAAATTCCCAGAAACTTACTCGCAATGAGATTATTGAGTTTTTCCAGAAAGAGGGTCGGATTCGCTTTGATGAATTGAAAAATGATAAAGCAGTTTTCGAAACCGATTTTGATGAGAAGGCATTTGAGAATTTCCTGAATCTTACGGGAAACATCACTGCAACTGACATTTACCAGCCTTTTCTGGATAAACTGATGGAAAATGCAGTTAAAGAAGGATTTGATGACAGGATTACCACGGTTTGTGCTTCCATGGATGACCTGCCTTTTGAAGCAGGAGAATTCGACATCATCTGGTCAGAGGGCTCTATCTTTGTCATTGGTTTTGAAAAAGGACTTAGCTACTGGAAACAGTTTCTGAAAGATGAGGGTTATATAGCACTGACAGAAAGCACATGGTTCACGGATGAACCTTCTTCGGAAGTGCTTCAATTCTGGCAGGACTGTTATCCTGATATCAAGAGCATACCCGACACTGAAAAAGTTATCATGGCAGCAGGATATGATCTCATTGACCGCTTTAAACTACCAGCTTCTACCTGGTACGATTTTTACTCCCATCTGGAAAAAAGAGTTGATGACGTCAGTGATAACTATAAAGGAAACACCGATGCAGAAACGATACTTAGTTTTAACAGAAAAGAGATAAAGATCTTCAGAGAACACCCAGATGAATATGGTTATACATTCTTCATTTTACAGAAGAAAACAAATAAATGATCTGTTACTGATGAACAATTAAATGATCCAGAAACTCAAAAAGAAATCAAAGCAGCAATCAAAGAAGAGTAATATCTAATATCGTATATGGGGTGACTTGCTCATAACAAGCAGGTCACATCCGAATACAAATCATTTTTAATTTAATTTTTTGCTCTACTACTCATCCCCACTTGTGCGATTTGTCAACCGCATTTTTTCCCAGTCTGGCAAGTTCAATGGCTTCGTTGCCTGTCATGTGTTCAATCTCAATTATTTGGAGAGCAGGAAGTTCTTCGACGATGAGTTCAAGACCTGGCAAGTGCCGGTAGTGCAGGTTGAAGCGCTGACCGGCATATCATTCGGCTTACCTAAAGATGCCGATCCTATGGCCCGGGCAGCAGCCGGAAAGGGTCTGGAAAGCCAGAGGAGCTATCTCCGGAGGATTCGCTCTGCTGCGGATATAATGCTCTGATACGATTACTTGATGGTTGTTGCCTCGGATTAGACAATGAAGTACAGTCTTAGCAATGAATTAACAGGGCTCAAGCCGACAAGCTGTTTTTTGTGTGTCGGCTTCACTTCATTTTGCGGGAAAGCTCAATGATTGATTTTTTTTCTTTAAATTTGTAAAAATATTATTAATGAAAGGTCATAACTCTCTAATCTTATTCGAAAGAAGCATTAAGAGTAAAGTTTTCCACCAACACCTTCACCACACCTATTTCATCGTTCAGTTTTTTATCTTGCCTTATGTTAAGGTCTAGTATCGAAGGAGTTCATGGGTTCGAATACCATGCCTCACACTAAGTTTTGGGGATATAGGTAACTCAAAAAAACGCAACGCAAGTGTAAGAGTTATGCACAACCATTTTATTTTCAAAAGTAGCCTTAACCGGCATAAACTTTATTTTTATGATTTAATCAGATAAATAAGGCTTGAAATGACTTAAAGAAATTAGATTCAAAAAGTAATGTTCATATAATCGGAATTACACTCATGTTTAATTTTACATCCACATGTACTCTGACTTGGTCTAAAGTCTAGTTAGTTGTTAGAACCACCAATGTAATTAATTCACGCTGCTTATCCGTTAAACTTCCTTAAAAAAAGATAGATATATAGCTATTACAGTAGATACTAAAATAGCATTATTAGCATGGAGGAATTACTAAGTGAATGGTGATCAAGTAAATTCTATATCAATAACGACCGTAGAATATACTGATATAAAACCTAGCATGATGCCATCACAACCAAAATTGATGACCAAAATAACTCAGGTAAATGCGAAATTATTACAGGAGAACTTATTTAAATTTTTGGATGAGATTCTGCCTATAGTCTCATCATTACCTAATACGAATTGTGGGTACGATATTGATGGGATTACATTTAACCTCAGTATAGGTGCTAATGGGAATATATCGCTTTTAGGTGTAGGGGAAGTAGGTTCCGCATTGCAATCAGGGATATCAATAACTTTAAAGAAGGGGTAAATAAGAATGGATCAAACAGAAGCTATTAAATGGTTCCAAAAAAAAGATGATGATTATGCGAAAAGCGTTTTAGAATCATTAAAAGTTTCTGTACGTTGGATGTTTAAATCTGCTGAAAAAATTAGCAAATGTGGGGGAGGAAAATTAAATTCTGACTGCCAGGTGAACTTCGAGCCCATATTTAATGCTTTTCTGGAGACTGCAATAATATTTGATTCTAATAAACATTTAAAGAGATTTGTTTATCATTATAACTATCTAACTGATGACCCTGTAAAATTTAACTTAGATGATATTAAAAAAAGGCATAACCTTGATGATACATATGAAATAAAATTTGATACAATAAATCTATATATGTGTGTGCCTGTGTTTATTAGTTCTCTACTTAACACCCGCCATTTTATTTATAAGGGAAATAACTCTTATAACATCGACTCACTTCCAGAAAAAGTTAAGCTTGAGATAAAAGAAATATTCAATTCATGGGCGGAAGACAGATACCCTGAACCGATTGATATTTCAAGTTCTCAAAGTGACATTGAGTATTTTGCCAGTGATCCAATTTTTTATGGAACTTTATGTTTTATTTGCGCTCATGAAATGGGTCATTTATTATTATTGCACGATGATAAACTTCGTGAGAAACAATTTACACGTGCTAAAAAGGCATTATATACCACTTTGGATAAACGCACGCCGCTAACTTCAAATCTTTGCAAGAAGCTGAAATTCAGCTCCAGTCACGATGTTCGAAAAGACATTATTAATAATTGGGCTATTGAAGTTGCTGCTGATATAGTTGCATTTGATATATGCAGAAATATGAAAGCATATGGAGACACATTAATAGAAAAAGAATTAAATAAAATATTTTATAATAATCCTCTTTATGGAGTAGGATTCTTAAATTCGATCCAATATATGATAGAAGTTTTTTATAAGGGTGATCAAATAGACGAATTTCACCCACCCTCTTATCTTAGACTCATGACTTTAGAAAACTGTATTAAGGATAGAAGATTCATAAACATACTAAATAAACATAAGTTAAAAAATGAAGAATGGAAAATACCTATAATGATCTATAACCATATGTCATACATAACGGATTTAGTTTTATCAGAATCGTGAATATGGGCTATAATAGCAATTTACTTGCTTTTTTAACATTGAAATCCCTAAAACAGTTCGCTGTGCCCTAATTATCTCCAAATATGGCTATTATGAAGAGATGTAAAAAATTAATTTCACAACCTTCCCATTTACACTTCCCATTGGTTCCTTTTTACTATTTTACCTGTAAAATTTACAATTTCTTCTGATAATGTTTTACTATTTTTACTGTAAATTTTTACATTTTTACATTTTATAGTAAAAAGTATGCACATTTTTACTTTTGACTTGAAACCACTGCCTCCCATTTATTCACTCTTTCCAGAACATGAGAGTTAAGAGTAAACGGTTTATCTGACTTGGCATTCTGCTTCATGTAATGCAAAGTACCTTTAGAAAACCCTAACTTCTTCCAATCAACATAAAAAATATTGAGAATCTTTTGCCTTATGTCATAAGAATCAATTCTCTCTATCTCATATTCAGGCTTAACAAAATCCAGTTTTTCCTTTTTGCTTGTAAGATAATGAGCTAATTCTCTTATTCAAAAAGATAACATAATTCCAGGTGCTTTCTTTTCCCTGGTAACTTGCCTTTTTATTCAGCATATTGGAAAATTCATTAACAATCTTTCTGGCTCCTGTAGGTTTATAGCCTCAGATTGTAATTTTCTGTCCTTACGAAATTCTTGCTTTCTATAGCTCCACTTTCAATTAGACTGATAATCGCCAGATCCACAAGGAACCTGAAAGGCTCCTGAAATCATAGGCTAAGCTGTTTTTGCTTGGGTTCATTTCATGTAAAAACCTACATTCTCTTACTTTTCTTTATACACTTCCTGTAAACTTCCTCGTACCCAGGTTCTTCTCTTTTCTAGACTTACCTCCCCCGAACACCTTTCAGAATTCTCCTCCCCTTGCCAGTTTATACAATTCCTGAATCCTTAACTCAACAACGTCCATCGCGTCTTCAAAGAGCTGCCTGTCGATTTTGATCCCGAAGTATTCCTTGAGTTTTTCTTCAGGAGGCATTGTCGAGCCTGCCGAGAGATACGCAACATAGTTTTTGTTAAAAGCGTCTGGATCTTTCCTGTACTGTTTGAAGAGAGCAAGGGTTATTGCCTTTGAAACCGCGTAGTTGAAGGTATAGTAGTTGCTTGTCAGGTAAATATGGTTGATATAAGTCCATTCTGCGGAATCTTCAGGGTAATACTCAACTGAACGGCTCCTGTATTCTTTAGAAAGATCGGTCCAGATAGCATTAAGTTCCGCTCCGCTTACCGCTTCTTTTTCTGCACAGAGCCTGTGTGCTTTATATTCGAATTCTGTAATCAAGGGCTGCCTGGTAAAGAAGTTCTGGTAATCATCGACCTGCTGGGAAAGGACTGCAACTGCGGTATCCCTATCCGAATTCTCGACAACGTAATCAACAAAAAGCTCTTCATTGAAAGTAGAAGGAATTTCCATTTCATAGATCGTACCTGTACAGTAAAGATAGTCTACGGAATTGCCCATGAGGTAGAAATTAATGGCATGTCCCATCTCGTGGGTTAAAGTTTTCTGGTCTCTGATAAGGCCGTCATAGTTCATAAAGATCAACGGCGGAGCTTTCAGCGCACAGGAATCGGTGCAATAACCCCCTGGCTGTTTTCCATGCTCAGGGTCAGGGTATACATCTATGAAACCGCCAGTAACCATTTTTAAAAAGATTTCTTTGAAATTGGGGTCCATCCTTGAGTAGGATTTCTGAATCTCTCGCAGAGCATCTATGTAAGCGTATTTCTTGCCAGGCTGGTTCGTCAACTGCAGAATAAGGTCATATGGTTTGAGCTCGTCAAGCCCGAGCTTTTTCTTTCTGAACTCATTATAAGCCTCAAACACCTCTTTCCCCTGCTTGAAAACGGCATTCATGTCCTCAACCTGGGCATGGGTAAGATAGAGGTTATAAAGGCTGTAGTCATAGAAATCCGTATAATTCAACTCTCTAGCAACAAGGTCATCAAGCTTGGCTTTTTTGGAATAGAGGGATGCCATGGAATCGGATTTACTAATCAAGTGGTAGAACCTCTTATCATAACAGTTTTTCCTGTTTTCCCGACTCGGGTCTGTTGATAGCAAAGTACCGTAGGACTGGGAATTGACAGAAAATTTCTCTCCGTTCTCAAGCGTGATTTCTCCTGCCTTTGTGACCTTATTCGTGATTTCGGAAAGAGCTTCAGTTTCCAGTTTCATGCGCCGGTTTTCAAGCTCTGCAAGATACGCAGCCTGGGCCTCATCCCTTGGCCTGTGCTCTATAAATCTCATATAGTTAGCTTCAAGATAGGCCCTGTAAGCCTCAAGTCCGGGTTCTTCGGAAAAAAGCCTGTTCCATTCCTCTTTCCCAAGCGAGGTCAATTTTACAGTTGCAAAGGCTGTGGCTTTCTTGTATTCGGTAAGCAGATCCTGAACACTTCCAAGCAGGGAAATAAGGAACGATTCATTAACGTTTTTACTGAGCTGAGTATATGCATAAGTATACAGGACATCAATCGATTTTGAGTAAGCCTTTTCGGTTTCCAGATACTCAAGCATAACAGGCCCTGACAATTTTTCAAATTTCAGACGAAAAGTTTCGTTTATTTCCTGTGGCCCATTTTTTAGTCTATCGAGCTCTTTCGAAGCATCTTCCCTGCTACTGAAAAGATATGCATCATTCCATTCTGTCGGAACCTTACCGGGATCAAGTATCTCGGAAGTATGTTCATTGCCTGCATTTTCATTGCCTGCATTTTCATTGTCTGTACTATTGTCTGTGCCTTCAAAAGATTTCTCCAGCTTTCCAGAAGCCCTGCCTTCCGGAAAAACTGCAAGAGACAGTAATGCTCCGAGAGCTAGAGGGCCTTTGAACATCCCTGAAGCTATAAGCCCTTTAACCGATTTTAATTTCATAAGATCGCTATCCTCTGGTATAATATCAAACTTGGTATAATATCAGAATATCCATCTGTGATATATCTGTTATATTATCTTTCCATTGACGTTGATCTAAGGACCATTGGTTTCATTAATATCATTAATCTCATTGACTTCATATTTCACTATGATCTCATAGTTTCACTTAATTTATGTAAAAATGCTATTCGTTTTAGACCTATTACTATATACCAACAAATATAATAATATGTTGCTTTATTTTAGTCAAAAATCCTTTTTATTTCGATAGTCAGGGACTATTTAAGCAAATATGTCTGTTTAATAGGTTTACTCAATAACAGGTTTACTCAATAACAGGTTTACTCAATAACAGGTTTACTCAATAACAGGTTTACTCAGTAACAGGTTTACTCAATAACAGATTTATTCAGTAACAGGCTTACTCAGGCTAAAACTCTTTCTTCGTAATTCAGTACGCTTTCGATTTCTTTTTCCGGCACCGGTTCCAGTTTATCAGGAACCTTTTTTGAATCGGTCTGAATGTGAACTACGCGCTGCGGTAAAGGAATCTCGATGCCATTTTCTTCTAGGGTCTGTTTTATATCCCACAGAATCCTGGTTTTTATTCCGAACCACTCGTTCACAGGCGCCCAGATCCTTACAGTAATATTTACCGAGCTGTCCCCAAGGTCGCTTACGAAAACCGAAGGTGAAGGATTCAGGAGGGCAAATGGTTCTTTGTCGATAAGATCCTTGATAAGCCAGATTGCGGCATTGGCATCGTCGCTATAACGGATCCTGATTGTATGCTCAAACCTGCGGACAGGATGCTCTACAATATTTGTAATATTTGTTGTAAAGACCTGCTGGTTAGGGATGCGAACAAGGAGCCCATCATAAGTCCGTATAAGGGTAGAAATAATTCGGATATCTATGACATAACCCGCCACATCACTGATTTGAACCTGGTCCCCTATTTTAATTGGCCTTTCGACCATCAGGAAAAAACCCGAAACCAGATTTCCCACAATGTTCTGGCTTGCAAAACCAAGGACAATACCTGCTACCCCTCCTGCCAGCAGGAACCCTGAAGGATTAATTCCTATAAGACGTAGATTAGAAAAAAACACGATAGTAAGTATGCCATAGTAAACGATTTTGATGATAGTCTCCCCTGCATCCTTACTGACCTTATCTTTGAGAGACCTGCGCATATAAAGTGAAAGAATTTTAGCAAAGAAGGTTGAAAAAGAAAGAATAAGTATAAACTTTATCACAGATCCCAGAGTCACGGTGCCATCAAAGATGGGCAGGTTGGTGTCAAGGAAATCAAGATCTACAATCAAAATCCCCACCCCATGTAAAATTTAAGAGGTACGAAGCCAAGCTTCTGAAGGCTATATACCCCAAAAGCTTCTTTCCTGGATTTAAAATCTTTAAGAGAACTGCTCTTTAGCTCCCCGCTAAGGTGCTGCAGATCGAAACCTGTTTCAGCTGTGTTTCTGTTGAGGATGTCCATACGCGCTCGCATGAAAACATCGCCAGCATAGTAAAGTTTCATACCATATGCACTGAAAACTACTTTTGAGATCGAAGCCCAATCCGAGGAGGTATTTCGAAGAGTCAGTTCAATAATCCCTTCCTGCAGAGGGTTAGGGGAAGGAGAAATTGAATATATCTGGCTTTTCCAGTGCTTACAGATGACTCCGTTTGAAACCTCTCCATAAAGGGTAAACTTCTGCTTCACCAGGCTCAGCACATCAAGAAGCTGAAGGTTTTTTTCTTCTTTATCCGCGATAAAAACACCTATCTCTATAGGAAAAGTCAGAAAAATCTTCCTTTTAGCTCCTCCCGAAAGCAGCAGGTGTTTCTCAAATTCTATAAGCAGGTTTGGAGTAATTTCTTTAGGAGTGTTTAAGGGCTCTACTGGATTTATAATCAGGCACTTTTCATCTCCAAGAATAATTTTCTCTACATTTTCCGTTCCTAGCGTCCTTCTGTATATCCACTGCTCTCCGGTTTTTTCCACGGAAATGGCAATTCCTTCTTGTTCAACTGAAAAAGGGGGATTATAACGGCCGTACATAATATCCCGAAAACTAATACTTTTTAAAGAATTGTCTAAATTTCTTAATATAGATGTACTACATTATAAAAATTTTGCTTTTGAATCCATTTTCTAAATCAAAAGAAAAACAGATCAAAAGCTAGGAGAGAAGAAAAAGGAGAGAAGACAAAGGAGAGAAAACATAAAAGAAAGATGGAAAGCTGACAAAAAGAGAGCTGGTGGAAGACCTGACAAAAAGAAAGTTGGAGAAGAGGAGCAAAATGAAGGATGAACACGGATAAAAAAGAATAAAAAGCTCAATGGAATGCTTAATGGAATAGGAGACAAAAAAAGTCTCAAGGAAAAAAGAAAGTCAAACCCATTTCCTTTTCTTAAAATAGACAAACATGCTGACTGCTAGAAGGATCATTCCAAACATTACTGTCGGATATCCCCAGCGCCATTTGAGTTCAGGCATATATTCGAAATTCATCCCATAAACACCTGCTATGAAAGTAAGAGGAATAAAAATCGTTGCTATGACTGTCAGGACCTTCATGACTTCATTCATCCTGTAGCTTAAACTGGAGAGGTAGACATCAACCATTGAAGACAAAATATCCCGAAAATCTTCAACAGTATCTACTACCTGGATTGTATGGTCATAAATATCTCTCAGATAAATTCGGGTAGTCTCTTTAATTAAATCAGACTCGACCCTCTGCAAACCATTTATCAGCTCTCGAAGAGGCCAGACAGATTTACGAAGGGTGATCATATCTCTTTTATACTTTTGAATAGTCTTGAGGGTTTCAGGCCTTGGCTGTGTTACCAGCTCTTCTTCAAGGTATTCGATTTCATCCCCAAAATGCTCAAGAATCACAAAATAATTATCGACCACAGCATCAATAAGGTTGTAGGCAAGATAATCCACCCCACTTTTCCGCAGGCGAGAAGCCAGATTTTCAAACCTTTCCCTCACCGGGTCAAAAACGTCCCCCTTCCTTTCCTGAAAAGAGAGAATATAATTGGAGCCGATGATGATGCTTACCTGGTCTACAGTGATCTCTTTTTTTGTATCAAGGAGAATCATTTTTAAAACCGAATAAATATATGAATCGTAATCTTCAGTCTTGGGCCGCTGCCGTGTATTGAGTACATCTTCAAGGGTAAGGGGATGGATATTGAAATAGCCTCCGAGTTTTTCTATAATATCTACCCTATCCAGCCCATCCACATTTATCCAAAAATTGAGGTCGGACTGGTCTTTAAATTCCAGACACTCTTCAACTTTCTCCAGTTCTCTTTCTATAAGCTTATCACTGTTATAGGCAAGGACCCGGATTACGACCTTTTCTACCTTCTTTTCTCCTACATGGACAAGCGCTCCAGGTGCAAGTCCAATTTGTGATCCTCTTCTTCCAGAAGTCACCATGCTTATTTCTCTACCTCAGCTTCTAATAAAAATAGATTATTCAGTAATTAAAGCTCCATTGATTTAAGCCTGCGCACGTTTTTTATCCAGATAGTTATTTTGAAATTTCAAAACAGTTTGAGTAGTTTTAAAGTATATACGACTTACATTTAAAAAAAAGCATTTTAAACGCTTGCAGGCAAATTTCAGATAAATATATGTATTATTTGTTGGATATAATAATAGAATAATTATATAAACGTTTTTCCAGGAATTGGGGACTGGAAAAATTGTCATTTTTAGGACAAAGATCTAGGGAGTGGTTAATTTGGTTGGAACTGAAATTACGAATAGTTTTATCAACATAATTGATCAGTTTATTGCATTCATTCCTACTTTAGTGGCGATACTCATATTGATTATCGTAGGAAAAATAGTAGGAACTTTTCTTGGAAAGCTCGGAGCAAGGTTTCTGGATAAAGTCGGACTCGATGACCTTGTCGACAAAACCATAATTGGTGGAATGATAAAACGAGCGCAGATGAGTACGGTAGGTTTTTTTGATGCCGTAATCAGGTGGTTCATCTACATCATCTTTGCTATGATCATTCTGGACCTGCTGAATATCCAGGCGGTGAATAATTTCGTCAGCATGATCGTACTCTATATTCCACTTATGGTCTCCGCTTTCATAGTGCTACTTGTTGGTCTACTGGTAGTTGACTTCATTAGTGACCTGGCCAAAAAAGTACTTGTTTCAACAGGAGTAGATGAAAAGTTTGAAGAAACAGCTTTTGGAGCCTCAGTCAAATCTGGAGGACTGACAGTATCAGGAATTGTATCCGGACTGATCAGGCTATTTGGGTACCTGGTATTTCTCTCGATTGCCTCTAATATCTTAGAGTTGACCATGATTACTCAGTTATTTATAAATATTACTCAGTACCTGCCACGCCTTTTTACAGGTATCTTGATCCTGATACTCGGATTCCTTTCCATTGATGTGGTCATGGACTATATTTCCGGTGCTTTTAAAGGCATTAACATAGAAGAGGTAAACATCTTTTTCCCTCTTCTAAGAGGCTTCCTGTATCTGATAGTAATCTTGCTTGCTCTGGATACTATGCTGGTTAATACGAGCATACTCTATCTGTTCTTAGGGCCACTTGCATGGGGACTTGCAGTCGTGATCGCATTTAAATACGGAGTTAAAGACGCAATTGTTGCATATGCCAAAGAAAGGAAGTAATTCCTTTCTTTCATTTATTTAAGACAACTCTTACCAGTCCTGATTAATCGAGTATATTTTTCACATAACCTTTCCTGCAACAAAACCTGCATGTCTGAGGAGACTGAAAGGTAAAACCAGATAGGATGAGATGTAAAAAGGTAAAGAAGGATAGAATGGGATGTAAAGAGGTAAAAAAGGACAGGATGAGATGTTAAATCGGTAAAGAAGGATAGGATGAGATATAAAGAGGTAAAGAAGAAAGAAACTAAAAAATCCTATAAAGGAACTAAAAACCCTGTAGAACACGGAGAAGGAACTTTCCGTTCACGAAACTACTTTTTTCGGTTTACTAATCTATATTTTGGAATTCATTTCGCTTAAATTTCCTGAATATTCAGGCTGGAACAACTTTCTTTGCCTAATTATAATTTGATACAGTTCCCACTTTTATACAGTTCCCACTTTTATACAGTTTTAATCTTTTTTAAATCAATATTTATTTAAAGCTTCTTGCCAATCAAGCATGGCATGGAAACCCCCGATAACCACACTTCTTTTGCAGAGAATATGTCTTATTTTGACACAGTATTGGAGCAGGCATTTACGTGGTTTTCAAATAACTTTGGTACATTTTTATTCATACTTTTTATTGGCCTGATCACTGCCATTGTCGCAAGGAACGTAAACAGTCTTCTGGAACGCCATTTCGTAAAAGTAAGTAGCAGGCTGCATATGGACCCAACATCCTTCCGGATGTTCAGGCATATTGTGGTCGCATTAATTTATTTTATGGGGATTGTTGTTGTTATTTTTAGCATTCCCAGTCTTCGAAACCTTTCGGTTGCCCTCTTTACCGGAGCAGGGATTGCAGGGATAGTTATCGGTTTTGCGGCCCAGAACACACTGAGCAATATTATCGCAGGTATTTCCCTTGCCGTTTTTCAACCTTTCAGGGTTGGAGATCGGCTTGATATTATGAATGAATATGGAAAAGTTACTGACCTTAATCTCAGGCACACTGTCATCATAACCTGGGATAACAGGCGGCTTATAATCCCGAATTCCATGATCAGCAATGAAGCGATAATTAACTGGACTATAGAAGACCCTGCAGTAATCTGGCCAATAGACGTCGGAATAAGCTATGATGCCGACATTGACCAGGCGAGAAAAATCATGATCGAAGAAGCCCGGAAACATCCAAATGTAATGCCCCCGCAGGAAGTTCAGTACAGCGTTGTAAAACCCAGCTTACTCAAGTCCGAAACACTTAGAATGGGATTTATTGACCCTCCGGTGCTTCATCCCGTAGACCCGGACTTCAGGGAGAGAGGAGGAGTTAAAGTAAACGTTGTCGAACTGGGGGAGTCTTCCGTAAATCTCCGCATGAATGTCTGGTTCAAAGACAGGAGTGTTGCGTACAGTTCAGGATGCGAAATCAGGGAAGCTATTAAAAAGCGTTTTGATAAGGAAGGCATAGAAATTCCTTACCCTTACAGGACTATTGTGTATAAAACCGATCTTGGAAAAGAAAAGAAGGCAACTGAAAAATTATCCCATACAGAGGGAGATAAAGTTGAATAGGCCGTAAAATAGTTGAATAGCGTAAAATGCCGGGCAAAAGATATTGACGATTAAGCAATTAGCCGGTTGATGAGAAAATCAAGTAAAAATGAATTGAATAAAAAAATTGAGGATGAAAGGGCAAAAGGGGATTTCACAGCTCCCTTTCATCAATTACTCTTTTTGTCTTTTTCATACTGCGAGGAAGTTCCCCTATCTTTACGCCCATAACGTCCACGGTTACGCCTATAAAGTCCTTGAAAGCTTTTCCGAGAGCTTTTTCGGTTTTTGCTTTCTTTGCGGGGTCTTCTGCATCTTCGATCTCGACCCTGAAAATCATGCTGTCCCTTCCGTCCTTACGGGTAAGCAGGATCTGGTATTCGCTGCTCACGCCAGGAATCCTGTGGACAAGGTCTTCGATCTGGCCAGGGTAGATATTTACAGCCTTGAACTTTATGCGGTCGTCCGACCTGCCAAGGATCCTGTCAATTCTCGGAAAAGGACAACCACATTTACAGAGCCCAGGAATTATCCGGGTCAGGTCTCTTGTCCTGTAGCGGATGAGAGGAGCCCCTTCCTTTGTGAGAGTTGTAATTACAAGTTCTCCAAGCGTGCCGTCAGGAAGCTGCTCACCCGTAATAGGGTCAATTATTTCAAAGAGCAGGTGGTCAGACCAGTAATGTACGCCTTCATGAAGAGAACAATCAAGGCCTATTCCTGGCCCGTATATCTCGGTCAGCCCGTAAATATCAAAAGTCTCTATCCCAAGCTCGTTTTCGATTCGGCTGCGCATCTTTTCACTCCAGCGTTCCGAACCTATAATGCCTTTTCTGAGCTGAATCTGGGACTTAAGCCCGCGCTTTTCAATTTCTTCAGCAAGCAAAAGCGCATAAGAGGAAGTGCTTGCAAGGGCTGTGGACTTCAGGTCAACAAACATCTCAAGCTGTTTTTCGGTATTTCCCGGGCCTGTAGGTATGGCCATTGCCCCCAGGCGCTCAGCACCAAGCTGGAACCCTATTCCTGCAGTCCAGAGCCCGTACCCCGGGGTAATCTGGATCCTGTCCTGATTGGTAAGGCCTGCCAGCATGTAGCAGCGCATCATCATCTCGGCCCAGACATCCACATCTTTTCGGGTGTAAGGAATAATTATGGGTTTTCCTGTAGTCCCGGACGAGGAGTGGATCCTTACGACTTCTGAGTCAGGCACGGACTGTAACCCAAGAGGGTAAGCGTCTCTGAGTTCTTCTTTATTCGTAAAGGGAAGAAGTTTCATGTCATCAAGCGACCTTATATCCTCGATATCGACATTTGCTTCCCTGAACTTTTTCTGGTAAAAAGGACTATTTTCAACTACGCGCTTCAGCAGTGCCTTCAATTTTGCAAAGGTATCTTCTTCCGAGATTTTGGGATGGTAAAGCTGTACATTGGGATCAAGTTCAGCCTCAGTGGGTGCTTCATACATATCATTTCACCTTCTGCTCCTCAGTTCAGGTGCTGGAGACAGATCTAATACATTTCCTTGCGCGTTCGAATGCGGCATCGTTTACAGCCCTGTATTTTTCAGGGATTTCGGCGTCCAGTACTGCCTTTAGAATTTCTTCCGGAAAAGGTAGTACTCGTGCGCCTGCGGCCGCTCCAAGCATTGCAACGTTTGCAGCTCTGTATGTCCCTACCTTGTCTGCAAGCTCTGTGAAATCCGAGCAGAGAATATCAGGGTAGTATACATACAAAAATGAGATCAAAGCTGCAGGGTCATACTCAGGGCTTCCAGGCGGCCTTGATGCCGGCGGGATGGCATGGGTATTTACCAGAACCTTTCCGCCCTCCTTGAGAAAAGGCAGGTTTCGTACAGTTTCTGCAGGTTCCAGGCCTAAAAGCAGGTCTGCCTGTCCGATGGGAATAAGTGACCCGGAAACTTCGTCTCCTATCCTTATATGGCTGCTGACCGAACCTTCTCTCTGAGACATGCCTATGGTTTCGGCAGTGCTTACGTGGAATCCGGCTTTCATCGCAGCAAGTGCAAGCAAGCGGGAAGCAAGCACAACACCCTGCCCACCAACGCCTGCAATAAGAATATCATATTTCACAGCTTTACGCCTCCTATGCAGATGGCTTCCGATGGGCAGATCTGTGCACAGAGCCCGCAGCCGCTGCAGTTGTCCTGTATGACAGGCTTATCCCCAGCAAGGTTAAGCGCAGGGCAGCCGAGCTCTTTTATACAGAAACCACAGCCTGTGCAGACTTCAGGTTTTATTGTGTAGTATTTGTCGGGTTTTGTAATCCCTACACACTTGCCTTTGAAGACCAGAACCGACGGCCCATTGAAATTCATGGCTTCCTTTGCGGCTTTTATACAACTCTCCAGGCTGTCCGGCTCTACAGTATTTACTGTCCTTACAAATTCAACCCCACAGCTCCGAACAACGTCTGCAATTTCAATGGCTTTTGAGGTATTTCCAAGTACGGTTAAGCCTACACCAGGATGGGGCTGGTGTCCTGTCATCGCAGTTGTGCGGTTGTCAAGGACTGCAAGGGTAATGTCAGCTCCGTTATAGACAGCGTTTATCACTGCAGGAATACCTGAGTGGAAAAAAGTAGAATCCCCGATAAAGGCCACATTTTTTGCCTTTGGGTTAGTACGGGAAAGCCCTCCTGCAAGGCTTATCCCTGCACCCATGCAGAGGCAGGTATCTACCATGTTAAGGGGATAGGCGTTTCCAAGGGTGTAGCAGCCAATGTCTCCTGAGAAAATCGTATCAGTTTGAGACTCTTTTTTAAGCTGTTTTGCAGCCTGTTTGAAAGCGTAAAAAACATTTCTGTGCATGCAACCGGCACAGAGGGTAGGGGCCCGGATCGGAAGTGGAGGAAGCTTTTCTCTTGAAACAGCAGGGGAAGCACGAGAAAGGCGCAAACTTTCCCCATACGCTGCAAGTGCGCGGTTGATGCTGTCAATGACAATATCCACATTGTATTCCCCACTCACAGGGAAAAAGCCGTTCTTCTTTCCATAAACATCTACAGGCAGATGGGCTTTTCCTATAAGCTGGAGCACCTGTTCTTCAAGGTAAGGGTCAAGCTCTTCGGCCACGATCAGCCAGTCAATGCCTTTCAGGAAAGAAAGGGCTGCCTTTTCCGGAAACGGATATACAGTCCCGACCCTGAAGAGTGTAAACAGCTCTTTAAAACCCCTTACAGCTTCTATAGCCTCCTTTACGTAAAGGGCTGAGACGCCTGAAGCAATA
Source organism: Methanosarcina sp. Kolksee (assembly GCF_000969945.1). Classification (NCBI taxonomy): domain Archaea; kingdom Methanobacteriati; phylum Methanobacteriota; class Methanomicrobia; order Methanosarcinales; family Methanosarcinaceae; genus Methanosarcina; species Methanosarcina sp. Kolksee. Next base: position 2,524,853 of record NZ_CP009524.1, on the reverse strand, counting down.
ATCCCTATTTTTCCCGATCCCGATACCGAATTGAAGGAAAGCTCGGAAAAGCGTTCGGAAAGCTTTTCCTGCACACTTTCAAGCCAGGGGTGCCGTTCGGCAGTAAGCTTCGGAAAGATCGTCCACCGCCTATCCTTTACAAAGCCTCCCTCAATAGCTTCAACCGGAGCAGGTTCTGCAGCTTCGACCTCTACATCCCCGCAACTGTGGGAGACCCGCGTGGTAGTTCTCAGGATAACGGGAATTTCGAATTCATGCGAAAGCTCAAAAGCAAGCTTTGTCAGTTCGTAGGCTTCCTGAGGGGTTGCAGGGTCCAGGACAGGGATATTTGCAAAATGCCCGAAAGCCCGAGTATCCTGCTCAGTCTGGGAAGAATGAGGCCCGGGATCGTCGGCAACGAGCAGGACAAGAGCTCCTTTTACCCCGATATAGCTCAGGCTCATAAGAGGATCGGATGCAACGTTTAGCCCTACCTGCTTCATGGTTACAAGTGCCTTTGCCCCGGAATAAGCTGCTCCAACGGCTGTTTCAAGTGCAACTTTTTCATTGCTGGACCACTCGGCATAGATTCCGCACCTGTTTGCATACCGGGCAATCGTTTCCAGAGCCTCGGTCGAAGGAGTCCCGGGATACCCTGTAACCACCTGGACGCCGGCTTCTATGGCTCCAAGTGCGATGGCTTCATTACCCATTAACAGTTTTTTATCAGTCAATAAACTCATCTCGAATTCAGGGTAATATTTTAACAGTTTGATAAATCTAGAAGGAAATAATTAAAGTTGAAAAGAATTTGAATTCTCAAGCTATTTATTAAAGTCATTTTGAGAATTTGAAAATCTATTTTAAAGTGTTTTACTGCAATTTTACGCCACGGAAAAGGCGATGTTCATCTATGTACAATGCTGCATGGAAGAAGTACGTAAAATTTGCATATAAAGTTTTTGTTTTATGAGTCTTTGTAATTGTCGATTTAATATAACAGAAAAACAGATCGCGACAAGATAACAATTATGAATAAGTTTCTTTCACGTTAAAATTGTAACGGTGGCATAAGCTTTGAATTGTTTAGCTTATCTTCCAATCAATATTAATATTTTTATAGTATGATATAAGAAATTCATGAGGTACTGTGAAACTCGTACTTTACTCGTCTGCTGCCTCATCACCAATCTTAACTCTTTTTGTCGACTGGTTTTTTGGGTACATATTGCTCTCAGTGGCCTTGCTCCTGATCGATTATTGGCTCATTAAAGCATAAGCCTCCCGCAGAAAATATCGAAAACTAGAGTACGAATAGAAACATTTAGAAACATTTAGAAACGTTTAGAAATATTCCAAAAAAGTATCTTTTTTATAACCTGTAGGGTGTGGGGTTCATGATAGAGGTTTTATCCAATTTAGAGAGATCCCGTTACATACGCTATTTTTCCCCACTGCCCATCTAATATAATGTTACAGTTCTATTTAAACTCGACTCTTAAAAACGAAGAACGAATTTTTTTAGTCATATCTGGTCAATATTATCTAAATCATCCGTATTGAAATGAGAATCTGAATTTATATTCAGGTTTCAAGTTCAGACAGAAAATCCTGGATGATTCGACCCGGAAAAATAGATTTCGTAGCATATCGGAAATTATTTCTACATTTTGCAGCATTGTTAAAGCCATGGATCAGGAAGATAAAACGATAGCTATCTCTGACAAGAGCCGTGAGTTTGGAGCAATGGGACAACTCTTACGTGAACTCCAGGAGGAAGAACGGGAGCAAAACGACAGTTCCCCCGAGGAAACTCAGGAAACCGGGATAACAAAAAATACAACCGAACTGATGGTAGAAATCAATGCAACGTTAAAAGAGATTGCAGAAACGCAAAAGAGTATACTTGAAGAGATTAAAAGGAGAAAATAACTAAAAATACAAGGCCTTTTCAACAAGCTTTTTGAAAAACTGCTTGCTCACAAGCCTTTTCAAACAACCCTTTTAAAAAACTTGACCAAAAACCCGATGAGCGTTTGAGTTTGAGAACCTTATCCCCAAACCCTGTCGGCGTGATCACAAGCCTTTTCAAAAAAGCTTGAGCGAAAATGGTGCGATGAAATTCTTCCCCAGGAACGGCGTGATCAACCGGCGCAACGGTTGATCGAAACCATATGGCAGCGTCGTGGGCAAGCAGCGCGGCATTTGACGCTCTTGATATCCTTATATCTTATTTTCTCATCGTTTGCTGGAACTTTTTAATATTCTCGATGGCTTTTTTCTTTAACTTAATCATATTTTCCATTTCGCTGATTTTCATTTCTAACCATTGAATTTTCATATCCATCTTCATTAGTACAATTTCTTTTTTCTGTTCATCAGTTAGCATTTCCCAAATTTCAGGCATCGAGCCGCAATGATGCATATGACTTTGCCCCATCATTCCTTCGTGCGTGTTTAATTACCCCCTTTCTATAACATTGATTTCACTGGCACCTACTGTTATTAAGCAAAGACTCATAAATCAGGAAAAAGCCTCTGGGTGTCATAAATAAATTATTACTGTTGACATATAATAACTAAAGAAATATAACTTAGAATCCAATAATATCTTGAATAAGACGATGAAAAGGAAATAATTCCAAAGGATGTACTGACAATTCGATCTTTAGCTTGAAACTTAACCAGAGAGGTTGAGGATTAAGGTGCGCTATAGCTTTTTTCTGTCATCCACAATAGGTACACTGATCGCACTGATACTGATTTCATTATGTTTTTGGTTTCGGGAAATCCATTTCAAAACAGTAAAAATTATTGATCCAAGAAGAAAGATTAACTCAACCCAGTCTGACAGCCGGACTTTATAGAGATACTTGATTTCTCAGGTTAGATTTATGGAATGAATGCAGTTCAGTGTTTATATATTTCATGGGAGTTAAGCTACAAGTTAACCAGTCTTAAATATAATGCAAATTTATCAGATGTTCTAAAACGATAGCAAGAAATAGATTTAAATTCCTTATGGCGACCTGCTGAATCTAGGTCCTTTTATTATAAAAAATAATTTATTTTTATAAAATTAAAATTTTATTGTTTTGCACGATTTAAAGTGGAAATCTGAAGAGACCAGAAAACAATAAAAAGTCTCTCAATTTTATCTTATAATCTTGTAAGTATATTCATAGTTTCCGCCAGGCTTTCCGTCTTCATCTCCATCCAGAGCAATACCACGCTCATCCATTATGAATCCTGATCCGGTTTCGCTCCCAAGTAAAGTAATTGTTATTTTGGCACCTGATTCGTCCATAGGATATTCCCCATAAGGGCGGAACATTAGCATTCTGGACCCTATGTCCAGTAATCCGTCCACAGGCTCGTTTGATGCAGAACTTCTAACTATTACGGTTTCTTTCGTAATGGTTGCATTGTTCATAGGCTTATCGAACTCGACCCAGATAGGGTGGTCATGCCTGAAAGCAAAGGTTTGTCTGTCAGGATAGATGGATTTTACCTTTGGAGGAATTTGTCTGTGCTTGAAAGAAGTGGAAAAAGATTTAAAAGCTCCTGGAATAACTCTGTTGCAGCACATATGTTTTTTAACGGCATGTATAATGGCAGCTCCTGCAAGTACCCCCATCAGGATTTTACACCATTTATTTATTTTGTGCAGGTCTACCCTCCTCCAGGCTCATTCCACTTCGATTCTATGCTTTCTTTTTTTAGCAGCATGCCTTTTAACAGCGTATAAGAGTGTTGTACCTGCCAGAACACCAAGAATTATTTTGCCCATTTTCATTGAAGGCCTCCCCTTACCTTTTTCCGCTTTTTCTGCTTCACTAAGCATTATTTCTTCCGGCTCAAATTCGGCTTCTACTTCTTTTTCAAGCCTTTCTGACCGGAGTTTATTCAGAAGATATGCGCCAAGGGCCAGCTTAGCATATTTACGTAATATTCCTTTTTTCCCTGGAGACTTGACTGACTTCATTTTCTTCATTATATATGCACTGAGCAATAGCTTACCGTATTTGTTTACATATTTCAATATTGCACCCCCTCAATTTTTCCCTTGCCGGATAGCCCCTTGCAATTTCGTCCGGAAAGGGGAGCAATGAATTTAATACTCCTATAAGTATCCTATGGCTCGCATATTATTTAACGGCAACTATATAAGATATTCAATAATTTTTAACTGAGTACCGGCTTGTGGGGATGTTAGATTCCCGGCTAAAAAAACCGAAAACTATTGGAAATGGTGCAGCAATCCCCACATTGAAAAACTGTCTTTAAGACTCTAGAGAGAAGAGAATCTTTAGAAATGGTAACGAAGACCGAATTTTTATGGATTTAGTGGTAGATAACTTCACTAATTTGCCAGAATATGTGATAAATTATTACAAAAATACCATAGGCTTGAACATGAAACATAGTACCAACTTCAAAGTATTAGTATGTCGTGTGGGCTTTACTCATATCAATATCAATATCAATATCAATATCAAAATTCAACAATTGATATAAGTTATCCATAATCGTTATTATTAGGACTAATTTTAGACATAATTAGTGATTGTGCGGTCTATTTATATCGTTTTTATTCTATTTTTGAAACGTGAGTTGTAACTCTGAAAAAGGGAAAAAAAAGTCAGAAATACTGAATATGGAAGAAATTCACTGGAAAATATTGAGTTTCATGGAAGAGGAATATGAAAATATATATCTCTAGTTGCGTTAACCTTCCAAATTTAGGATATATGAATCCAGGTCAATAGTTCTTTTTCAATCCGATGGCGTGTAAAAATATAAAACTTAAAATGTATTGGGCTGGAAATGTACAGAGAGCTAAAAAGCATCTGATATAAAGAAGAAAATAATAATAAAACAAACAATAAAACAATCAATAAAACAATCAATAAAGCAATCAATAAAGCAATCAATAAAACAATCAATAAAGCAATCAATAAAACAATCAATAAAACTAAAAAGGTAAAATCAGACAATAAATACAAAAATATAATTTATAATACAAAAAATAATGTAAAAATAGTCAATTGCGGCTTTTTTGAAGTAAAATAGGTCGAGTCCAAATAGAAAGAAAGTTCCAAATAATAAAGAAAATTTTTAATTAGAATATATTTTTAATAAAGTGAATAATTTTGAATAAAGCGGAAAAGATCGAATAAAATTGAAATAAATAGCCAGAAGGGGTATCCAGAAATATGGCAGTAAAACTTGAACAGCGTTTAACTGAACTCAGGGCAGAATACGAATCCGGACAGAAGATCCTCAAAGACATCGAATTAAAGCTTTCAGAACTTGAAGACCGGAAAAAAAATCTGAAAGAGACTCTCCTTCGTATTAGCGGGGCAATTGACTTGCTCGAAGAGGTGCTCGAAGAAAAAGAAAGTGCGGAAGTGCCAGAAACCAGGGCAGGGCCCGGAACTGTCATAGGAAACGTGGAAGTTCCAAATGTTATAAGACAGCCCCTTGAAAAAGCTATTAAAGTTCTGGAAGAAGCAGGGCTTACCGCGGGAGAGATTGTTGAGCAAAAAGGAATTCTTCCCATAGGGGTTACGGCAGGAGAGATCCTCAGGCAGGAACCGAAACCAGGAACCCAGTCTCCGGCAGGATCATCTGTAAAACTTGTAGTTGCGGTAAAAGGCAAGCTTTTACCACTTGATCGAACCTCACTGTGCGACGCTTTTTCCGACCGTAGCTAAACAAGGAAAAGGAGGGATTAAAACGGAGGCTTACTCTTCCAGAATAAATATTTCCCTGAACGAACTTCGGAAACATTGCAGGGCAGCAATTTCAGCCTTTTCTGCGCTTGAGCATTCCGGGAGTCATGCATCCCAGAGGCTCTGCCTGGAAAAATTCCTCCACGAATGCCAGGGCGCTTCAATGGTCTTATGGGACAAAAATGATAGAAAACTCGGGAAATACCTCAGATCTGTGATTTCAGTCTCTAATAGTTCCCCTCTTTCTCCAGCAGCATTTTCCGGGATGAAAGCAGCGATTAAAGGAATAGAGAAAGAGAAGACAGAAGGAGTAGGAAAAACTGAAGGAATAGAGAATACTGAAGGAATAGAGAATACTGAAGGAATAGAGAATACTGAAGGAATAGAGAATACCGACAGAACAGAAAAATCTGAGGATATAGAAAATAATGAAGAAATAAAAAAAGCTGGAGAAATAGAAAATAGTCCAGAAATTGAAAAGGCTTTCAGGAACAAAAAAAAGCAAGGCTTATTGGAAGAAGATCTCGATCAAGGAAAATCGGCCTCTTTTCTATATAACACTGAAGCAAAGGAACTTACCTATCATGGAAACACCTATAAAATCCTGCCTCTTTTCCTGGCTGTAAGAGACCTTTATGGCTCCTTGCCCCTTTTCGAAGAACTTGATGCCTGCGCTGAGCAGCTTGAGAAGGATCCCCAGGATGCTACAGCTCTCTTTCAGAAGGCCGTGCTCATGTATAAGGCCAGGCGGTTTGAAACTGCCCTGCAGCTTAACGCAAAGGTGCTGAAAATTATTCCTGAAGACCACAGGGTCTGGTATAACAAAGGCGTCATTCTCTCGGAACTGGGCCTGCTCGAAGAAGCAATTGCGGCTTATGACAGGACAATTGAGCTTGAACCGTCTTTTGAAATTGCCTGGGACAACAAAGGAGTTGTGCTTGCAAGGCTTGGCAGGTTTGAAGAAGCCCTAGAAACCTACGATAAAATTCTTCGGAGATATCCAGAATATGCTGAAGCCTGGGCAGGAAAAGGCTCCATACTTTCGGCCCTCGGCAGAGAAGACGAAGCCCTTGAAGCTTACAGTTCAGCTCTTCAGATAAGGCCTGAATACCTTGAGGCCCTTACTTCGACCGGAAGTTTGTTTTCCAGGCTAGGCAGGTACGAGGAGGCCCTGAAGGTTTACGATAAGGCGCTTCATCTCGCCCCTGAAGAGCCACGCCTCTGGGCGATAAGGGGTTTTGTCCTTTTGGAAATGGGTAAACAGAAAGAAGCACTTGAAAACTGTAATCGAGCCCTGGAATTGCAACCTGGCTTCGCTCCTGCGCTTGAGATAAAGGTGCAAATCCTTTCAGAAATCCAGAGACAGAAGGATAAAACCTTTAAGTAATTTCTTTTTGTATCCTCTTCAAATTCAATGGGGAATTTTCCAACTCAAAAAATATGCAACAATTTTATCATACGGTTACAAAGTTTTAATGCATCGCTTGAGGTTGTTTTTCAGATTTGGTTAAATTTTTACAATTTCAGTACATACATGAAATTTACTTTTACCCATATAATTTGAAGGGGATACCATGGGTTCAGCTTCACGAGCTATCGCTTTACACTGGCAGATATACCTCTAAAACATCGGCAATGGCTTCAATGCTCATGCCTTTCATAGACATTTTTGGAGATAAATCAATAGTTTGCTCATCTTTGCGAAGATCGTGATAAAAAGTGCCGGTGTGGTCATTGAATATTTTACCGCACCGGTGTAAGATATCTCTGGTTTTTCCCACGACTTATGTAAATTCCATTACCAGTAATATTGCCCTGGTTAATAAGACCATAGAGCTTTCAGTTTTTGTTCGGACAGGCAACGTAAAAAAATTGTGGGTTTTGATCTCTTTTTCTCGTAATATAAAAATATGAAGTTTAATTATAATAACCACAAAATATAAATATCAATTGATCTTTAATTATTCATTTTATGTTTTATCTCTTTTAGCCTTTGTTTTCCTACTTGAATAATTTTCATCAATTCCTGATACTCACTCAAGGAAATCAAGTTACCTGGGCAGAGAGTTTTTATCTTATTTCCGCCAGAATATAGAAAAACGCCATTCCAGGCTGCAAAATGAGGGCCTGAAAGATACTCACAGGGCAGTTCCCACCTTGAGTCCACATTTTCAAAACCTTCAAAGTGATAAAAAGTAGTTCCGTTTTTCAAGATTTTTGTAAATTTTAAAAGTACATCAACCATGCTTTCATCCAATCTGCAGCTAACCAAGTTATGAAAAAGGAATAGAAAATAATTTTGCCGCTTTTACGGCAATTTTTGAGGGATTTGTTAATCTTACCAGGGAAAGCACTTAAAGCATGAGTTCAGTTACTTTTTCCCCTTTTGCACTGGAAACAGTTACGGATATATCCTTGAATTTGGGTACTCCTGTACCTCCGGTTTCATCTGATACCAGCATGTTGGACCAGGGGCTTTTAGGCATATATGCGATGCCTTTGTGAGGAGTTTCGTATCCAGATTCCATAGCCTTTACCACAACTCTTCCAAAGGAATTTTTTAAAATTACTGTATCGCCTTTTTTCACATCCAGCTGTTTGAGATCTGCATGGTCCAGCTTTATTACCGCCGACAGGTCTTTGTATTCGTTCCCAAAGCGGTTTTCGAGCATAGCCTTATCCTGAAAGATGTCCCTGTAAGTTATGACTTTGACTTTTACTTCGGGAGCTGCAAGAAAAGATCCGAAATCCATCAGAGTGCCTCCATTATTTTCTTGAGAATTACTTCCTCAGACGGGTGCTTTGTCTCAATAGCAGGCTCAAAGCTAACTTTAACCCTATCCATGCGTGTAGCACTTCCCCCTGCTTCTACTCCGTTTATTGCGGTATTCATGTAGATCTTTGCATGCTTTGAAGTCAGGGTTTCACAATGGTCCATAGAGATAACAGGAATCTCCAGCATGTTCTTTGCAATAGATCCTGGAAGGATTAAAAGCGGGTCCGAACCTATTATAAGGGCTGCATCCACAGTTTTTGCCTTAAGAGACTCAACAACTGAGTACTCAGGCCCATGCTTTACAGCCCCGTTTTCGAACTTTACACTGTTCACGTATCCGGTTTCTGCAAAGAGGTTTTCGTTAAAGCCCATTGTGTTATAGCTGCTTATCATTGGTATGAGGTGGAAATTTGCTTTTTCATTCAGGATTTTCATAAGCTTGAAAAGGGGTTCGAGGTTTTCAAGCGAGTAAATGAGCCCGCGTCCTGCAAAAATCACTCCGAACTTTGCTCCTTTAAGGATATTTGCCAGCTCAAGGATTTTTTTAGGCGGGTAATTGTAGGAGGTCTTGGGAAGCTTTCCTGAAATCCCTGCAATTAGAGCATCGATAAATTCTGCATCTCCTTTTTGGGGAATCTGGAAGAAATAATTCCCGCAGATTTTTGCAGTATGTGACTTTCGGACATCGATTGCGATGGCTGTCCTTTCTTCTTCCCAGCCCCTCTGCTTTTCGATTCCTCTTGGAAAATAGGAATGCTTAGAAAGCTGGCGAGGATGAGAGTCCGATGGATCTGTTCCCCAGTATACAATGACATCAGCTTTATTCCTTACATCGTCAAGAGTACAGGATTTAAGCTTATCCTGAATAAGAGCCTCAGCTAGAGGGCCCAGGCAGAAAGAGGAGGTATCATCAAGAGTAGCATTGATTTTCTTTGCAAGCTCGATTGCTATTTTTTGGGTTTCACTGGTAGAAGTCCCAAGCCCGAAGATCAGAGGATTTCTGGCATTTTTAAGGATCGAGGCAGCTTCACTGATAGCAGTAGATTCATCTACAGGCTTATTGTCAACCAGAAAATCTGCTTCACCCTTTCTTGCCTCCTTCATATGGGCAACCCCTACTCTGCAGGCTGTATAAACTTTAGTTACAGTGTTATTTTCGGACTCAACCTCAATGTCGTCACAAAGGAGGCCGCAGCCTGTGCATACATGATAGTTTTTCTCCATATCCGCTTCCTCACACAAACTCGATTGCCTCTACAGGGCAGGTTACTATACAGCCATTACATAGAATTTTGTTCTTTCCGAAACGTCGACATTCCTCTAAATTCTGGGCTTTTACAATGCCGTTTTCTACGCTCAGGACCAGTTTATTAGGATTAGTAGGGGCATTTCCCGAGCCTACTCCGTGTGGATCATTGGCTACGTTAGGAGGACAGGCAACCACACAGTTTCCACAGCCAAAACACAAGTCTTCATGCACTATAAGCCCGGTTTCGGTTACGCCTTCGGAAGGTTTGAAGGTTTCACTTATCTTTTCATAGCTTTCTCTGTACTTGGGTTCATCTTTAAGAGGCGGGCAATCCTCAGGTGTGAGCTCGTGGGCCATGAGAGCTACTGCAAACGCCATACAGGAGGTTTTTCCGCACTTTTTGCAGTTAGTCTTTGGAAGCATCTGATAGAGTTCCATTGCATTTGTCATTACAGGTCACCCTTGAGTCGAATTTTTTGTGTCAGTTTTTAATTAAATAGTATGAAAGTTAAGAAGTATAATTAAAAAGCAAGATTAAGCGTGCCACTGAAAATGTATATTAAATAACCTTTAATTAAATATATCTAAGTACTCTGCCTTAAACTCTCGCTTTTTTGTTTTCGGTGTTACTTTTAAATTGAAGTAAAAATTCTTCACAAGCACTTATAAACTGTCTTCACTCAAGCTTTTTTAAAAACTGTCTTCACTTAAGCTTTTTTAAAAAAGCTTTTGTAAACTGCTTCTCCGATTTATCACGTCATTGCGACATTTTCTATCAAATATTTTCTCAAAAAGTTTGCAATCAAGCCTTTTTTAAAAACGGGTTGTGCTGCAACCGTTGCGCCGGTTGATCACGCCGATAGGGTTTGGGGATAAGGTTATCAAACTCACACGGTTCTTGGGGTTTTCGGTCAAGCCTTTTTTGAAAAGGGTTGCGGTCAAGCCTTTTTTAAAAAGGGTTGCGGGAAAGCCTTAAGAGTTTGATGCACTTAGGTAAGCAGGCTTTTCTTTCCGGACCTTCGGGGTTAGAAGATCTCACAAATAAATTTTCCTAATTTCTGGAAACAAATTGATGAAGCCTCTTTGCAGGCAAACCGAATACGCTGAATTCAATTTAATTCGCTTTGAAGAAAAGTTCGCAGTGACAGTTTCCGTCCCGTTCTACTTCTTCTTTATGATATATACAGGGACATACAATCTTTCGATCTTCCTTTTCATCTCCGGTAACTATTCTGCAGGGGCAATAACGCCGTCCAAATTTTTCAAGCTTAACTGTAAGTCCATCAAGCACATAGTCAAGAGCTTCCTTATCAGGGTTAAGCCTGTAACCTGCTTTGTCTGCATATTTCTGAGTCCATTCATACATTTTCTGTTTTAATTCATTATGATCAGCCATACAGAGAACTCCTTCGCTTTAAATTGAAGCAATCCTGAACCTCGATGAGAAGAATATGTGGATCATATGTGGATCATATGTGAATCTACGTGAGCCATTTATGGAACAGGATAAAGTATACTAGAATAAGTATACTGAAGACTTTTAAGTTGTATGAAACACTTAATAGGAATAACCTGAGTGTTTAGCGTCAATTTCAATTGTAACTTATTACTCTAATTTTGTTAAAGCTATTTATAGAATATCTTGTCCTGCAGGAATTAATGGATTAAAGGCGGTATAACCAATTTTTTTCACTCATGCCCATATAACCAATTTCATCCCACTAGCGCCCATATAACCAATTTGTCATTATGATTTTTCTTGAATTGTCCGTTTGAAACTGGTTTCTAGATTACGAATTAAGTTCTCAAACTATAAATCAATTGGTAAAACTCTGGTAATAAGGTCGAACTAACGATGTTAAGGCTTTTGTCCGTTATCCATTAGATATCAGTCAAACTACGGAAATTCAAAGCAAAGTCAATATTCTAAGGAGGCAATGTTCTAAAGCTAAGCTGTAAAGTTAAACCCTATTGTTATGGCAAGTTAATTATTGGGCATAATCCTTGGTACCTTCTCATCAGCATACAACGATTCAAAGTTTACTGGATAATCAATAACTAAGTTTTCTTGACACCAGTTAATTATTTAGCCCGGAGTGAATAAGAAAATTATTATGCCAATAATTATAAATTTTATAGATCTTGCAGGTTTTGGTCAGACAAGCAACGTAAAAGAATTGTGGTTTTGGACTTCTTTTTCTTATAATATAAACATATGATGTTAAAATATATAATACCAATCGGATACAAATTGACCATCAATAAGCTGATGTCAAACAGTTATTAGTTTTTGAAATTTGTGGGAGAAAAGAAGACTCTAAGCCTCAGCCGGGAAGAGCCTGATATAAACCTTGAAAAGGTTTACGGGGTCACGACTTTCGAGTTGTGGTGAAGGTTTCTAATGTTGACCTGTAAAAATAGAACCAAAATTATTTTCCAAGGAACAAGTCTGGAACCTGAGGCATTGCAAGCCATTGGGCAAATTTATTATAAGTTCTGCCAAGCTTTTGTGCAAGTTCTATGCCTTTTTCGGTTCATTTAATGAGTTTGTTGTATTCTGAGTTTTAGATCACCAGTTTTACGAGAAGACGATTTAACTTATTTTTTATGTTTAACCAGTAATATCGTCAGTAAACCGCTACCCTTCAATTCTTTAAAAATTCAATAAATTCATTAAATTCGGTCTTATTCGAATAGGTTACTCTTTTCTTATCGTACAATAAATTTGGTATATCATCATCTTCACAATTATCTAACTTTAATGGTATAATGATTCTTTTGGATTTACTGCTAAATTCTCTATTGAGAATTGAACCATACTCTGCTCTTGTCCAACCTGATATAGTAAAATTCTTGCTCAGGCATGGAACTACATACTTGCTGTTTTTTAAACCTTCTTCGATCTTTTGAGTAACTGGATCACCAAAATTGATTTGTTCTTTATCAACCCAATAAGTTACACTCTTCTTTTTCAAATCCTTAATTAGAGAGTCAACAATAGGTTTATCTTTAGAAGAATGGCATATGAATACATCATATTCAAACAAATTATCAGTTTCTCCTAGATTTCTAAGCCTTTCTTCTCTTTTTTTGTAACCATCTAATAATGATGAAATAGATATGCTCTCGTAGCTCTCATGGCATTGGATAATTTCTATGTTGTTTTTTTCAGCTTTTAATAACTTATCGTATGAATATCTTTCAGGACAATTTTTAGAACAATTGCAGGGTATTTGTTTACTGACATTTATCTTTTTTATAGAAGCATTTATTTGATCTAGCTGGTCACATATTGCACCAAGAGCTCCTCTTTTATTGTCACCTGTTATACTGATTTCGATTTGCTTCTCATCAGGCTTCATTTTTACTAAAGCACGAGAGTTTTGAAGATCCAGTACTGCTCCTTCTCTCCAGCAGAGAGGCATGCCATTTTCTTTTTTCTCGATGTCCTGATGCATACGCACAATAAAGCGGGTAATTATACAAGAAGGCAGAAAAGAGTCGTAAGAATAATAGAAATACAAGTTTTCTTCATCGTTCCAATCAAAATCTGGAGAACTTTTGGGTAATAGTTCGGGAATAAGATAGCTATTTTTATCTTGGAATTCATACGAAAGTTCGAATTTATTCATTAGCTCCATTAATTGTGGATGAACATCTGATGGATATGTTTCTTTGTCCCATATCTGGTCTAATTCATTTTGTAATAACACACCTTCATTATGGAGGACAGATTTTGCAGACAAAATTTTGTAAAATGCTCCAGTAGCCCACTCAGGTTTTAAAATCACTATATTCCTTAGCGCAATCCTGTCTTTAAAATGAAGAGTTACCCCTATATCGTTTAAATATCCGTCCAGTATATTGATATTTTCGTCGTCTAACCCTTTAGACTTACATATCTCGTAAAATTCTTTGTATGTAATACTATTTTCCCTGATTTCGTCCAGCCTTTTCCTCACCTGATACCACGAATCCACCCACTTAACCCTCATTAGCGGAAGATCCCATGCAGCTTCACTAATACTTTCTTTTAACCTATGGATTCCTCTTCCATCTTTACTATCAATTTTTAAATAATCAACAATATGAAATTTGCTTTTTAGATCTTTTAAGTCCAGATCATCATCATTTTCGTTCATCTTGCTCATTACAAGGATTATCGGACTATCTTCTCCAAAAGCTTCAATCGTGTGCAACCAATAGTATATATTGTCGTAGTCCTTTGTTTTTCGTGCATTCCAGACAAGCAAATAAACCGATCGTTTTGTCAGGAAAAACTGATGAGTTGCATGGTAAATTTCCTGCCCTCCAAAATCCCAGATATTTAACTTGATTGAACTATTTCCAGATCCAGGAGCAGGAATACTCCATTCAGATCTCTTTATTCCCTTGGTGATTTGATGACTCTGGTCCAAAATCCAGTGATTTTTGCATTTTTTGATTGAAAATCTGAATTAGCAAGAAAAATTCGGTTTTCACTAAAATCAATATTCGGTATCTAAAGACGTCAATCCCTAAGTTGTATTACAAGGATTGTGACCAATTACAAAATCTAGTGATTTTGAATTTTACATTCATCACTAGATTTTGGTACTGAGTCGATTTGATCTTCCAAAAATATATCATTAATCAATCTGTTAGCAAGACATGTTTTCCCAACTTCCCCATCGCCAACCAGTATTAGTTTAGCTTCATTATGTCCGGAATTTTTTGGTTGTTTCAGATAGTTGAAAATTGCTTTTACTCCCATTGAAGCAATTTCTGTGGGAGGTGAAATTAGAGAATTTTTTGATAAGTAAAGTCTTGTGAGGTTTTTAAGTTTTGTAATTTCTGGGGGCAATTGTGTCAGCTGGTTCTCAGATAATTCAAGTTCCGTTAGTTTTTCAAGCTCTCCAATTTCTGGGGGCAATTGTGTCAGCTGGTTCCCAAATAAGTAAAGTGTTGTAAGTGTTTTAAGTTTTATAATTTCTGAAGGCAGTTCTGTCAACTGGTTCCTAGCTAAGTTAAGTTCTGTGAGATTTTTTAGTTTTGTAATTTCTGAAGGCAGGTGTGTTAGATGTGTTCCATATAAGTTAAGTTCTGTGAGGTTTTCAAGCTCTGCAATTTCTGGGGGCAGTTGCTTCAGCTTGTTCCCAGATAAATTAAGTTCTGTGAGGTTTTTCAGTTTTATAATTTCTGGTGGTAATTGTGTAAGACAATTCTCAGATAAGTCTAGTGTTGTGAGGTTTTTAAGTTCTGTAACTTCAGGGAGCAGTTGTGTCAGCTTGTTCCCAGATAAATTAAGTTCTGTGAGGTTTTTCAGTTTTGTAATTTCGGAGGGAAGTTGTGTTAAATAGTTAAAAGATAAGTCAAGTGTTGTGATAGTTATCAGTTCTATAATTTCTGATGGTAGTTGTGTGAGATAGTTTTCACATAAGTCAAGTGTTGTGAGGCTTTTCAGTTTTGCAATTTTGGGTGAAAGTTGTGTAAAATGGTTCTTACATAAGTCAAGTGTTGTGAGGTTTTCAAGTTTCGTAATTTCAAAAGGAAGTTGTGTAAAATGGTTAAAGGATAAGTTAAGTTTTGTGAGGTTTTTCAGTTCTGTAATTTCGGGTGGCAGTTGTGTCAGCTGGTTCCCAGATAAGTTAAGTTCTGTAAGGTTTCTTTCATAAGCTTCTCTAATAAGCTGCATCACCCTTTCATTTGTCATTGATTTACCTCATTTACATATAAGCCATAAAAAAGTTTCAATTTTTTTACTTCTCCTTTACACTTTAACTCTAAAAGCTTTTTCTTTTTATTCAAATATTTTTATCATAAAACAAAATTCTCCAGTCATTTTGAAGATCAAGTTCCAGACTCCTTGAAAATCAA
The DNA here is from genome assembly GCF_000969945.1 of Methanosarcina sp. Kolksee. Taxonomy (NCBI): domain Archaea; kingdom Methanobacteriati; phylum Methanobacteriota; class Methanomicrobia; order Methanosarcinales; family Methanosarcinaceae; genus Methanosarcina; species Methanosarcina sp. Kolksee. The sequence goes on along the minus strand of NZ_CP009524.1, from coordinate 2,509,258 downwards.
GCTCTAACCTCAATCCCGAATAATAATTAATACCACCTCTACATTATTCTCTTCATGTCCCCCAAAGCCGGATGGCAGTTCTGGATAGACCGCGGAGGCACGTTTACTGATATCGTAGCCCGCAGCCCTGATGGAAAACTGATTACGCACAAGCTTCTTTCCGACGATCCGTGTCACTATAAAGATGCAGCTATGTACGGGATCCGGCAGATTCTCGGGCTTCCCGGAAACGCACCTCTACCTGCTGAAATTATAGAATCCGTGAAAATGGGAACAACAGTCGGCACAAATGCTCTTCTTGAACGGAAAGGGGAACGGACTGTACTTGTTATAAACAGGGGGTTTGGGGACGCTTTAAGAATCGGGTACCAGAACCGTCCAGATATTTTTGCTCAGAAAATCGAACTTCCGGAACAGCTTTACGAAAGGATCATTGAGGTTTCCGGAAGGGTCGGAGCCGATGGAAAAGAGCTTTTGCCCCTTGACCTCGAAAACGCAAAAAAATCACTTGAAGCGGCTTTCGAAGCCGGGATTCGTTCGGCTGCAATCGTACTTATGCATGCGTACAGGTGTCCTGAGCATGAACTCAAACTCGGCAGGCTTGCCAGAGAAATTGGTTTTACACAGGTGTCCCTCTCCCATCAGGCAAGCCCGTTAATTAAACTCGTAAGTAGAGGGGAAACAACCGTAGTGGATGCGTATCTCTCTCCTGTGCTCCGCAGGTACGTTAATATGGTACAGGAATCCCTGGAAGAAGAAAAAGGGGAAGAAGGAAAAGGAGAAAAAGAAAACGGGGAGAGGGAAGAAAATGATAGCGCGAAAAGTGAAGATGGGACAGAAAAAAATAGCGGGGACGGAAAAGAGAACGAAGTTAAGAGAAGTCCCAGGCTCATGTTCATGCAGTCCAGTGGAGGGCTTACGGATGCGGAAACTTTTCAGGGCAAGGACTGTATCCTTTCCGGTCCTGCAGGCGGGATCGTTGGAGCAGTTGCAACTTCGGAAATGGCAGGGGCAAGAAAAATAATCACTTTCGATATGGGTGGCACATCTACGGATGTAGCTCAGTACAGCGGAGAATACGAGCGCAGTCTTGAAACCGAGATTGCAGGAGTACGCCTGCGTTCGCCTATGATGCGTATTCATACGGTTGCAGCAGGCGGAGGTTCCATACTTCACTACGAGGGAGGAAGATTCAGGGTAGGCCCGGATTCGGCAGGTTCGGACCCTGGGCCGGCTTGTTATCGAAAAGGAGGGCCGCTTACGGTCACTGACTGTAATGTCATGCTTGGAAAACTGCAGCCTGAGTTTTTTCCCAGAATCTTTGGGCCCAATGCTGACCAGCCCCTTGACTCCGAGCTTGTGCGCGGGAAATTCGAAGAACTTGCAGAAACGGTTTCAAGCAAAGGCAAAAATGACGGCAATATCCGGACACCTGAGCAGGTAGCTGAAGGCTTCCTTTCGGTTGCAGTTGAGAATATGGCAAATGCTATCAAGAAAATCTCTGTCCAGAGGGGATACAACATAAAAGAATATGCCCTCTGCTGTTTCGGAGGAGCTGCTGCCCAGCACGCCTGCAGGGTTGCAGATAGCCTTGGGATCAAAAGCATTTTCATTCATCCGTATGCAGGTGTGCTTTCGGCATATGGCATGGGACTTGCAGACCAGAGGCTTATTAAAGAGCGCTATATAGGCAGCGAGCTCTCGGACACGCTGGTAGAGAGTTTGAAAACAGTGTTTTCCGAGCTTGAGAATGAAGGTCGCCTGCTCATGCTCGAACAGGGCGTGCAGGAAGCAAAAATTACTGCACTTTATAAGGTGCATATGCGTTATGCAGGTTCGGATACTCAGCTTGTCATCGATTTTGCGGATACGGCTGGTCTACGGAAGGATTTTGAGGACGCCCACAGGAAGCGCTTCGGGTTTGTAATGGATGGCAAAGCCATGGTTGTTGAAGCAGTTTCCGTAGAGACCATCGGAATTAATGAGAGGGTCCTGGACCCTGTGCTGGAAAGGGAAGAGAATCCTGTTTTCTCTCCTGTCGCTACAGTGCTGATGTACAGCAATGGTGAGTTTCATGATACCCCGGTTTTTCAGAGGGATGAACTCAATCCCGGAACCCATGTGAGTGGCCCGGCAGTGCTCATAGAGAAAAACACAACCATTGTGCTCGAACCCGGCTGGGAAGGCACGATTACTGAACGCAACCACCTTTTCCTTAAACGAGAAATTCCGCTTCCAACCCATACAGCCATTGGAACTAATGTTGATCCTGTGATGCTTGAGATTTTTAATAACAGATTCATGTCAGTTGCCGAGCAGATGGGTTTTACCCTGCAGAACACGGCCCATTCGGTAAACATAAAGGAGAGGCTGGATTTTTCCTGTGCACTTTTTGACAGTCAGGGAAACCTGGTAGCAAATGCCCCTCATATCCCTGTACATCTGGGTTCAATGGGGGAGTGTGTAAAAGCACTTATCAGGACGCAATTGCAGGAAATGAATGCAGGAGACATATATTTGATCAACTCCCCTTACCACGGAGGAACCCATCTTCCTGATTTCACGGTTGTTACCCCGATGTTTGGAAACTCTAGAGAAATTCTTTTCTACCTGGCTTCCAGAGGCCATCATGCCGATGTCGGAGGGATCAGCCCAGGGTCTATGCCTCCGGGTAGCAGGACCATTGCCGAAGAAGGGGTGCTGAGCGAGGGCATGAAAATCGTAAAACAGAGCCATTTCTGTGAAGAAAGGCTAAAGGCCTGGCTGGGCTCGGGAAAATACCCTGCAAGAAACCCTGACCAGAATATTGCCGATATCCGCGCTCAGATCGCAGCAAATGAAAAGGGACTTTCCGAACTGCTCAGGATGGTCGAAGAATTTTCCCTTGAAACAGTTGAAGCTTACATGGGCCATGTTCAGGATAATGCCGAGGAAGAGGTCAGAAGAGTTATTGACAGGCTTGCAAACGGGAAATTCACGTATCCACTTGACGACGGGAATGCAATTAAAGTGAAGGTCACAATTGACCGCAGGCGTAGGGGTGCTATAATTGATTTTACAGGCACTTCTCCCCAGCTCTCAAATAATTTCAATGCTCCCGCATCGGTTTGCATAGCTGCTGTACTTTATGCCTTCAGGACGCTTGTAAAAAGTGATATTCCCCTGAATGCAGGCTGCCTGAGGCCGCTTGAGATTATTATTCCTGAGGGTTCCCTGCTAAGGCCCGAGCCGCCGGCTGCTGTTGTTGCAGGAAACGTTGAAACCTCGCAGTACATTGTTGATGCCCTTTTCGGAGCTCTTGGCACGCTTGCGGCTTCCCAGGGTACAATGAATAATTTCACCTTCGGGAATGATGATTTTCAGTACTATGAGACCATTTGTGGAGGTTCCGGGGCAGGTCCGGGTTTTTCAGGAACTGATGCTGTGCATACGCACATGACCAATTCCAGAATTACCGACCCTGAAATACTTGAAACAAGGTTTCCTGTTTTGCTTGAGGAATTTTCCATCCGGGAAGGAAGCGGTGGAGACGGCAAGTTCAGAGGTGGAAACGGGGTTGTCCGAAAGCTCAGGTTCCTGAAAGATATGAATGCTGCCATTCTTTCAAGCCACAGGAAATTCCCGCCTTTCGGGCTCAAAGGTGGAATGCCTGCAAAATGCGGAAGAAACGCAATTGTCCGCAGGGACGGTAGTGTTCTCGACATTGGAGGTCAGGCCGAAGTTGAGCTGAAGTCAGGAGAACTTTTTGTGATCGAAACCCCAGGCGGCGGGGGATATGGTAGGAAGGAAGACTAAAAACTGTAAACTAAAATTCATGCGTCTTCGGTTAAGTGAGAAATCGTGACAAATTGCACCGATTTTCCTAACATTTATCAAGTTTTTTGAATGCTTTTGGATTCAAGTTGAAATCATTGATTTTGTTGAGCATGTGCCCATATCTGATTCAATAAGTTTGTTTAGTTGTTGCAAAAATCACCTTTTTTTGAGAGAGGGTCGAAATGTAAAGAGGATACGAAATTTTTTAACCTTATCTTGTTGAAATCCTCTTAGAGTCTTCTGAAAGGCCAACACCGGCATATTAAGTTAGAACCGACCTCTAATATTGAGTGCACACTCCAGTTCTGAATATGCTAGTGCATCGATTCCAAAGTATGTCAGAAATGGATTTTTTGAAAACCACTTAAAGCACGGAAGAAACGGAAATCAGTAGTAAAGGCGTGTTTCTTCCGTGTTTTCCGTGGTTGTAATATCCAGATCTAATCACTATGCGACCGGCTGCATTTTCCTTGTTACAAAATTCCATGTGACTTTAAAATAATATTTGCGTCATAAACTGTATTTATTTCCTTATTATATATATATTTGAAACTCGATATACTAGTTGTAAAAGTCAGTGATCACAACACTTTTCAAATAGGTTCTAAGTTAAACAGGTTTATGAGGAATCTTCAATGAAAAATTTTAAAGGTTTTACAACAATATTTATCCTTACTCTTTTTTGTCTTGTGTTAATTAGCCCTGCAGCTTTGGCGGCAAATAGCGTGATTGACAAAGAAACTGGACCCGCTGAACCAGGTTTTTTTCATACACCTAATTATGCAAACGACGCAGCTTGTATTCAAGCGGCACTGGATTACTCAAAAAGTGGGGATACAATAACTATCCGCAAAGGGGACTATTATATCACAAAAGGAATATATCAAAAAAATAAAAACCTGAATATAATAGGAGAAGGAAACGTAACTCTTCACATTCAAACTTCTAATACAGAATATAACGATATTTATTTCGGTGGATCACAGATCACAAGCGGAACCCTGAGTACTGATGCCAGGAAAGACTCATCTCAAGTGGTCTTAACTGATGCTTCCAAGGTTAGCAAGAATGACTTAATTAAAATCTGGAAAAATGTTCCTTGGTGCCCTTCAAATTATCCTGATAATTATCCTGATCAAATGACAGGAGAAATTTATGCTGTTAAAAGTGTAACAGGAAATGTTGTCACTTTAAATCAACCACTTCTTAGAGACTACAAATTATCCGAGACTGTAAATGTCGAGGTGTACAGACCTGTTCAAATACATATAAAAAATATAAGGCTAGAGGATACAGGTGAGGCTATGTCTCATCATGGACTGGCTATGCAATATTGCAAGGATAGTTCTGTCACTGACTCCTGGTTTAATGAATGTGGTTTCGGTGCTATTTGTCTGTACTCCTGTTTTAATGTGAGTGTTAATAACAATGAGATTTACAATTCAACTCTCCCTAATTCTGGATACGGTGTAAACGTAGCTAGCGGTACGGCTTTTGTCAATATCGAACATAATCACATAGAGAATTGCAGGCATGCTATAACAGGCAATTCAGCTGAACTCAAGTCTTTAAATCGAGATGTTTTTATTGCCGATAATACTCTAATAGGAGCAAATATCACCGGCTCTAATGTTGTTGATGCTCACGCTGATACTATTAATTTTGTAGTAACTAGAAACAAGATATACCCGCAAATAACATCTGAAACCCTGTACTATTGTACATTTCTGGAATACCGGTCACCGCAAGAGCTTTCATTCTATTTTGCATTTTCAGATGGCACACAACAGTCTACTTTCTCTAACAATGAAGTTTTTGGCGGATATGGAGGGATATTTGCACGCGGCGCTGTAGGTAACGGAGTACACGTTTACGAAAATAACACATTTAATGATATGTTGGGTAATATGTATGAAGGAGGAAATGGAACGGATGAGACGCTTATAATAAGGAATAATATTCAAAACAATGGGACGCGTGGAATTATTTTCCCATTTTACGGAGGTTTCAAGGATATAGTAATAAATGAGAACACTTTTAGCAATCTATCTCATCAGGGAGTGTATCAGAAGTTTCTAATAAACGGGGCAAACTCAGATATTTCTAAAAACACTTTTGAAAACCTGGGCCGGGAAGGAATATATATCGATGGGAATTCCTTGAAAAATGGTGCTGTGAAAATACAAAATAATATCTTAAAAAATGTGAATACCTCAAATTCATCCTCCGGAGTCACAGTCAAAAATGTTCAAAACCCCGAAATCAGCGGAAACAAGATAATCGAAGGCCCGATATTTTCTGTTGCTGCTTTTTTGGAATCTCCAAATCCATGAAAAGCCCCACTTAAGGTACAGTTTTATGACAGAAGTACAGGTTTACCAACTTCATGGTAATGGATTTTTGGAGACGAGACAAACTCAACAGCCAAAAGTCCAGCTTATAACTATTCAAATGTAGGGAAGTATACCGTTAGTTTGACAGTAAAGAATACTAAAGGCAGTAATACTAAAACTATTTCTGGATATATTAAAGTTCAGTAAATAATGAATTCCCTAAATTAAAAACAGTAAAAAAGTAAAGGATAAAGGACAGTGAGAGTCATCGAGCAAGTCTTACTAAAAAAGCAAAAGTATTCTTTTAGTCAGACTTGAGAATTACCTTTTTTTACAATTTTCAGTAACTAACTCTCATAATCCAGTTTATTAATTTATTTTCAGCTTGTTTAAGATTTTCAAAATTCTCCTCCTACTTCTTTGCACCAGTGCAGCCAGATATTTCTTTGCAGATTTGTTTCTCTTCTATTCTTATTCCTTGACAAACCTTTCTAGAATTTTTTACAATTACCTGATTTTTACAAATTTAGGATTTTAATAAAAAAGTTTAAGAATCTAAACAACTTAAAAATATTAACATTTTTATATGGTAAATCTATAAAAAAAAGGAGTAGGATAATGAAAATTAACAAAAAATTATATTCAGTAACCTCAGTATTAACAGTTCTGATTTTATTTTTAATTCTGATTCCATCTACGGCATCAGCAGCTTCATCGTCTGCAATCACTGAAACTCGGATAACCAACCATGGAACGGCAGCCAATCCAGATATCTATGGAAACAATATAGTGTGGCAGGATAACCGCAATGGAAACTGGGATATATATATATTTGATCTCTCAACTAAAAAAGAAATTCACACTACCAATACAACAGATCAGATAACTCCTTCTATTTATGGAAATCTGGTAGTTTGGGAGGATGGGCGCAACGGAGGTCATGACATTTATATGGAAGACCTCTCTACAAAAAAACAAACTCGGATTCCTACAAGCGGTGCAGCATCGACGCCTGACATCTATGGAAACAAGATAGTGTATGTCAAGCAGGCTTTTAATGAGAGGGAAAGTTGGTATGACCTCTACATGTATGATCTTTCCACAAAAAAGGAAACTCAAATACCAACGTTAAGATCAGCAAACGGTCCTTCCATTTATGGTGATAAGATAGTGTGGTTGGACTTTGACACATTCAACGGTGGAGACTACTATATCTGCATGTATGACCTTTCCACAAAAACCCGAACTCAAATCGCTAAAGCCTACTGGGGTAAAGGCCAGATTGGTGTGCCTGAAATTTACGACGGCAAGATAGTTTATAGTGCAGATTTCAATTGGTCGGATAACATGTATGATGATATCTACATGTATGATCTTTCTACTAAAAAAGAAACTCAGATAACTAACATTTCAGGTGTTCAGGCGTGTCCTGTTATCTATGGCAATAAGATAGTGTGGGAGGATGATAGTGGAGATGATGGTAATACAAATCATGGTATCTACATGTATGATATTTCCACTAAACAGGAAATGAAAATTAGCGCCAAAGAATCGGCATACTATCCTGCTATTTACGGTAATAATATAGTATGGCAATATAGTGACCGTTATGTAACCGGCGACATCTACATGGCTACTCTCGGTTCAGACCTCCCTGTAGCTGCTTTTTCTGCATCTCCAACTTCTGGAAATTTGCCCCTTAAGGTTCAATTTTCTGATAAGAGCACAGGGTCACCAACCTCATGGAAATGGAATTTTGGAGATGGAAAAACTTCAACATCCAGGAATCCTGCACACACGTACGCTAAAGCCGGAAAATACACTGTCAGTCTAACAGTAAAGAATGCAGCTGGAACAAACACGAAAACAATAAAGAACTATATAACTGTAAAAACAGCTCCTGTAAAACCTGTTGCTGCATTCTCTGCATCCCCAACTTCAGGATATGCACCACTGAAAGTAAAATTCACTGACAAAAGTGCCAATAGTCCAACTTCATGGAAATGGAATTTTGGAGATGGAAAAACTTCAACATCGAAGAGTCCTACATATACCTACAGTAAAGCAGGAAAATATACTGTCAGTTTAACAGTAAAGAATGCTGCAGGAAGCAGTACGAAAACAATAAAGAACTATATTGTTGTAAACGCGCTGAAAGCTCCGGTTGCCGCTTTTTCTGCAAAACCGACCTCCGGAAAAGCCCCGCTAAATGTGCAGTTTACTGACAAGAGCGCCAATAGTCCAACTTCATGGAAATGGAGCTTTGGAGATGGAAAAACTTCAACATCCAAGAACCCTGCGCATAAATACAGTAAAGCCGGAAAATATACTGTAAGCTTAACAGTAAAGAATGCTAAAGGCAGTAGCACTAAAACTATTTCCGGATATATTAAAGTCCAGTAAATAAACCAGTAAACTCACGAATTAATTGAGGAATATAGTAAACTCACGAATTAATTGAGGAATATAGTAAACTCATGAATTAATTGAGGAATATAGTAAACTCACGAATTAATTGAGGAATATAGTAAACTCATGAATTAATTGAGGAATATAGTAAACTCACGAATTAATTGAGGAATATAGTAAACTCATGAATTAATTGAGGAATATAGTAAACTCACGAATTGATTGATGATTTGCTAGATTCCTCAAAATTCCTTATTTTTTAATAATACCCACATTCGGCAGTATTTTTACAAAAACTAATATTTTCCATGCTAAAGTTTTTGGAACATATTCAAGTAATTATGGCTCATGATAGCGCCTGGTGAAAATTGAATGATATCGTTTTTTGGTTTAGAACTTAGTTTGACAGCATTCCCTAATTGATACTGAATATTTTCCTTCTTTTTGGTCTAATTGAGCTTGACAATTCGTTTAAATTTTTAAAAATTTGTTAGATCTTCTATGTAATTTCATTCCTTTTTGCTACCATCCTTTGTGCATTATTTCTTCGATTCAAAAAGACATTCTGTTGCAGAACAAAGTCCTTCACCTTCCAGTTCAAGGGTTGAATGCTCTATGTGATGTCCCTCTAAATTGCTTTTAATAGATTGCCTCATTTTATCCGGTGTTTGTAGATATTTGTCTTCCACAACTACATGAGCTGTTAAAAGAACGGTTTCTCCTTCCAGAGACCATATATGGAGATCATGAACCATCTTCACTCCTTCAACCGATAAGATAGATTTCTTAATCTCATCAATGTCGATATACTCAGGGACTCCTTCTAGAAGAAGGTTAAATATTTCTTTTGCGTTTTTAGAAACTCCCCATAATACAAAAACAGTGAATCCGATTGTCATTATAGGATCAATAACTGGTTTGTCCCAGAACCGTATAATTATCGACCCGATAAGCAGGACTATCCATCCCAAAATGTCTTCCAGAAGATGCCAGGATAATACTTTCTCACTCTGGCTTATCCCTTTCTTTAATCGAAAATATCCCAGGCCATTTATGGTAATTCCAATGACTGCAATTAAAACCATTCCTTCGGCGTTTACAGGTTCCGGACTGATCAGACGCGGGACGGCCTGAGTAAGTACAAACAACGATCCGGCTACAAGTACAATAATAGTAAACGTTGCAGATAAGAGAGATAACCTTCGATATCCAAAAGTCATTTTACTTGTTGCAGGTTTTTTTGCTTTTATTTCCGCGTACCAGGCTATTATTAACGCAAAACTGTCCGCAAAATCATGCAATGCATCAGCTATCAGTGCCAGGCTGTTTGTTAAGAATCCTCCAATCAGTTCTATGAATGTGAAGAGTATGTTCAAAGCCGCAGCAAACCCTACATTTTTTTCCCTATCCCCCATAAATAGTTCATTAACTCATGTTGCTGTTAAACCTTATGTTCCAATGGAACTGAGAACTTAAAACAGTAAGGTCTGAAATTTTCAGGTCTGAACTCATATTAGTTCATAAAAAAATTGATGCAATAAAGATTAGATAATCTTTTATTCGTAAAATTATATAATATCTACTTAGTCTCTTTACTGATTTATCACATAATTGGCTGGGTAAATAATCCAGGTTTGGATTAATGTGACTTTAGTAATAGATGATTCAGATATTATTACATAACCTGAAAAGATCTTAATTACAAACTGTACATTAACTTTAAAAATAAAGCTATTTGGGGGAAAATAAATGAAAAATAAGGGGAGGCTATGTTCAATAGCTTTAGCTTCAGTATTCCTGATTTTTGTTTTTTTGATTTTAATCTCAGCTGCAGCTTCAGCGGCTCAAGTTACGAAAATTGGTACTGGATACGATCCTGCTGTTTATGGTAACAAGGTAGTATGGACAAATGGAGTTGTTATTCATCTATACGATCTGACCAACAAAACAGACACTACGGTTAGCTCTTCTGGAGCATCATGTCCTGATATTTATGACAACAAATTAGTGTGGCGTGATGAAAGCAGTGGAAGACCAAGACTTGCTGTGTACGATATACCAACAGCCACAAAAAGTTACATCACACGGAATGTAGACCAATATAGCAAACCTGCTATTTACGGCAACAGAGTTGTCTGGAGTGCAAATGAAAGTGTGTATCTGAGGGATATATCTAAATCCAAACAGACTAAAATCGGAAGCGGTAGTAATCCCGATATCTACGATACAAAAGTGGTTTATTATTCTTATTCGGAAGATCCAAACGCGGATATGGTTATTAGAATGTATGATATTAATACGAAGAAAAAAATAACTGTCACTTCATCTGGAGATCCAAATATACCACGTATATGGGGTAATAAAGTCATCTGGGCTGACGTATATAATCACCAGGGATATATTGCGATGTATGATATCTCAACAAAGAAAACCGTAGATGTCACACATCAACTTGACACCGATCCATCTGGGAATGAATACGGTGCCAGTACAGGGACACACATTGACATACAGGATGAGAAAATTGTATACAATAAATGCGTTGATGATTATGAAGGCAAACCTGGAGTATATGTGTATAACATATCAACAGGACAAAGTACACTAGTATATAAGTATCCTGAAGACGTTTATACGACGCCAGAAATATACGATAACATTGTTGTATGGGGAATAGACAAGAACTATGTTGATAGTGCGGATGATAATGATATCTATTTATGCAACCTTGTAGACTAACCCGAAAACCGGCAGCAACTTTTGATGCTGATGTAACATCTTGTGTATCTCCTCTTGAAGTTCAGTTTACAGGTACGACACATTTATTCGAAGAATATCATGTGTGTTTAAGAAGGGAGCATGAGCGACAACCAGAACTTAAAGACAGCCAGAACTAAGGAGACATATAGCAAACGGACATGATATTCTCCGTAATTCCTGTTTCTCTTGCAGGTGGTCCGGGTGAAGGGCAGATAGGTTGTGTATGCCTGTATAATATAGCCTTGTTGCAGTGCTGACGATATTGCTGCTATTCTATCGGCTCCACAAAAATCCGGGGCTGCCTATCTACAAAATACTTTTTCTCTTACACTTTGATGATCGGCTTGCAATTAACTGCTTCGATTATTTGAGGTTAAAATAATAAATCTCATTAAAAAATTCAATCTCAATTGATATATCTACACGATTGAAATTTAATCCAAGTTAATTATATATTACTTGCCTCTGATGTTTAAATGCAATAGCATAGCGAACAAACAATAATATGAATTCTCGTCAACTGATCATTGTACGAGAATTCGATTTTACTATTTTTTCAATTTTGCACTGGCACCTTGAACCTTATAACAAATTCAGTCCCAGAACCTCTTTTGAGTTCAATTTTGCCCCCTAACTGGTCTACCAGGACTTCCACTAACTGCAAGCCAAGAGAACTGGAATCTTCTATATTAAACTCCTCAGAAATACCAGTCCCGTTATCCGAGACTATTAAAGTAAAATCAGTGACGTTATAATTTTCTTTTGTTCTTCCCTGCTCTTTATCTGCGTGCTTTACAGAGTTTTCTTTGCGAAGTTTGATTTGAATTTTCCCATTATCTCTGCCTAAAAATGCGTACTTCAGGGAATTTGAAACAAGTTCATTAATGATTATTCCAAGTGGAACAGCGACATCCATATCAAAGAAAATGTTTTCTTCCAGCTCGATGTTTAGGCTCGTATTGACATTTCCAACTCTATAAGTCTGGAACAGATTTTCAACAAGCCTTTCGAGGTATGCCGAGAAGTTTAATGTATCTGTTCTTTTGCCTTCATGGAGCTCTTTGTGGATAAGGGCAATTGACATTACTCTGTCCTGACTCTCTTTGAAAGCGTTAAGAACTTCCACATCCTTAGCATATTTTCGGCTTCTGAACTTTTCAGCCTGCAGGTCAAGAAGGGAAGAGATCACTTGCAGATTATTTTTAATTCTGTGATGGATTTCTTTTTTTCTGGCTTCTTCAGCTTTTACAAGTAGTCTTTCCGCATTGATTTGCTCAGTAATATCTCTTGCAATAGCTGAGATAGCAATCAACTTTCCAGAAGCGTCAAAAACTGGAGAATAAGTTATTGAAACATTTGTCATTGTGCCATCTTTTTTTAGCCGTAAAGTTCTGTAATGATGGACTTTTTCTCCATGTTTAACTTTTTCAATTATCTTTTTTATTTCCCCTTTAAGATTATCCGGTTCCAGTATTGAGACATTTTTACCCAGAATTTCTTCAGCAGAATAACCGTAAATATGTTCTGCCGTTTTGTTCCAGCTGGTAATAGTACCATCAAAATACTCTGTTACAATAGCATCATTTGATGATTCCACAGCATCCGCTAATATTCTGATCTTCTCCTCTGCTTTCTTGCGATCTGTAATGTCCTGAATTGTTCCCCTCAGTCGAATTGGACTTTCTGTCTCATCAAAAACAACTTTGCCCTGCGCGTGGACTATACGTTCTTCTCCATCAACTGAGATAATCCTGTGATCAATGCTAAAGGACTTTCCAGTTAAAGCACTCTTAATGGAATTATCCACATAGCTTCGATCTTCGGGATGTGTAAAGTTTAAGAGCTCACGATATGTATGAAACAGCTTTTGGGGAACGCACCCAAAGATACGACACATCTCATCAGACCAGTACATTTCATCAGTTGCAAGATTCCAATCCCAATTTCCAATATGAGATAATTTTTGGGCTTCAGATAGTCTTCTCTCTTCCTCCATCAGTGATTCATAAGCCTTTTCAAGCTCTGATGTACGTTCTTTAACTTTTGCTTCTAAACTATCGTGTGCTCTTTTAAGGGCTTCTTCTGCTTTTTTGCGCTCAGTTATATCCTGCGTTATACCAAAGCCGCCGGTCACCATCCCGTCTTTGTCAAATTCAATATATGCTTTTTCACGCACCCATTTGATCTTACCGTCTACGATAATTCGGTGTTCAATGTCGTATGGTTCGCCCTCTAATCCTATCTTCCATTTCCTATCAACATATTCCCTGTCATCCGGATGAACTTTTGAAAGAAAAGTTTCATAGGTTAAAGGGATACCTTTTTGGACACCGAATATGTGGTGATTTTCATCAGACCAGGTTAGTTCGTTTTTGCGCACATCCAGACGCCAGCTGCCGATATTTCCCACGGCTTGAGCACGATCGAAATCTGCCCTGTTTTTCTCTAGCTTATCCACAAGGATATCGCTTTTTGCAAGCGACTGGGAAAGCTTGAAGTTACTGTAGCTTAGTTGTGATAGTATGCTGGCAAGTTTCACGAAGAATGCCATTTTTTTGTTCACAGATTCCTTACTTAACCGTGGAACTTTTTCAAAAGCTGCTATGTATTCCTCCTCGTTGAAACCGTATTTTCGAGCCTGGGATCTGAAAAGTTCATAGTCCACAGGTTCGTCTTCAAAAAAGAACTGTCCTGAGAAAATATTGGCAACGTGCTTACCGCCTACCATGACTGGGGTCGCTACATCCCACATGTTGTTCTTGCACATGTAAAGCTTAAACTTTCCAGGAGGAACGCCCACGGATAGCTTTATGTCGCTTTCTACACAATTTTTGCAGGTTTCGGGGTTGATTCTATGAAATTTTGTGCAGATATCCTGCCATGCGACGCCTGCAAGAATATTGCCTTTCAGATCGATCAGGCCCACGGGAATGTGAACAAGCCTATAGAAATTATCCATGAGAGCCTGGATCGCTGGAACATCAATAATATCAGTCAGATCAAGGTTTGCCACTTCACCAGCTTCACTTTCCGGAAGTTTTTCTTCAAATTCTCTCCAGTCACTTATATCGAATCCATAAATGTTTACGCGTTTTTCTTCAGGTACCGGGTAAAACCCAACAAGATATACTCCTTTTCCCGTTTCAACTTTTATTTTTTCAGGTTTATTTAGGGAAACTACATTCTTTACGACACCTTCGATATAGGACGGCAGTTTCTCTCCTACTGCCACACCCCATTCATGTAATAAGGTCTCACCAGCTTTATTTGAGTAAAGGACAGTGCAATCATTTGTCACACTGAGTACAGGATTCGGATTTGTTGACGGAAATAGCTCCAGGTCTATTGCCATAATCCCCCCTCAAGCTCCTCTATTTGATGGCCTAACTTTACTATATTGTTACGACCACTCACAAGCTTGAGTATCTTCTTTAGTTTAAAAAAATATATCATTTATTAAATTTAAATGCTATCTTAAAATTTATAATATCGCCAAACCTGAAAAACAATAAGAAATGTTGACTAATGCAATACAAAACTGGAAATATATCATTTATTGTAACTATTTGGCATGAAAGTTGGTATGAAAGTTGGCATGGAATTTCTTTCAACTAATTAGTGAAGACGCTTTTCTTTATTAGTGAAGACGCTTTCCTTTATTAGTGAAGATGCTTTCCTTTATTAGTGAAGATGCTTTCCTTTATTAGTGAAGATGCTTTCCTTTATTAGTGAAGATGCTTTCCTTTATTAGTGAAGATGCTTTCCTTTATTAGTGAAGATGCTTTCCTTTAAAGAGATAACTAACGGGAAAAGGGGAAATTTAAACAGGAGATCAAAATGACAGATCCGGTTCAACCACTGGTAAGCTTATCAAAAAAGTCCACTGAACCCAAAATGATAGTCAACCTCAGACGCATCAAGCGTAAGATCCTGATTATGAGTGGAAAAGGCGGAGTTGGGAAAAGCACAGTTGCAGCAAACCTGGCTATCGGACTGGCTCTGCATGGATATAGAGTGGGACTTCTGGATTGCGATATTCACGGCCCGACCATTCCCACGATTTTCGGCATGGAATCTATGAAGCCAGAAGTTAGCGAAGAAGGCATAATGCCAGTTGAGGTTCTTCCCAATCTTTCGTTGATGTCTATAGGTTTTCTACTCGAAGATAAAGACTCTCCCATCATATGGAGAGGACCATTAAAAATGGGGATTATCGAAAAGTTACTGGAAGACGTCGTATGGGGAGAACTTGACTTTCTGATTATAGATCTGCCTCCGGGCACAGGTGATGAACCCTTGAGCCTGGCCCAGTTGATCCCCAATATTGACGGTTCAATACTTGTAACAACTCCTCAGGACGTAGCTCTCGTCAGCGTCCGTAAATCAATCGGTTTTTCTAAAAACCTCAATGTCCCTATCATAGGTATTGTCGACAACATGCATGGGTTGGTCTGCCCACACTGCGGCAAGCCGATAGAAGTGTTCAGGAATGGAGGCGTGGAAAAAGCTTCAAAAGATTTCAATATCCCTATCCTTGCCAGACTTCCTATAGAACCAAAAGTCGCAGAAATGGAAGATAAGGGCACAGTTGTCCTGGAAATGCTTGAACATGACACGGAATGGCAGAAAAACTTTGAAAATTTTGTGGCCACAGTAGAAAAAATCCTGTACGAAAAATAAGCGAGATAAATAGTTAAAGAATTTAATGCAGTTAAAAATTACGCACCGGGGTTCAAGATCAATTACAGTAAAATCAATTACAGTAAAATCAATCACATTAAAATCAATCACATTAAAATCAATCACATTAAAATCAATCACATTAAAATCAATCACATTAAAATCAATCACATTAAAATCAATTACAGTAAACGCTATGGTTTTAATTTGCGTTTTAAATAGTTAAAAGATTTAATAGCTATTGATTTTTCAGTTCAGCTGCATAAGTCCTAAAAAGATAAAATAAGGGAATCAGGCCCTCCCGTTATTGCAGTAATACTTAACTACGTTTGCATTCTCTAGATTGTTCTCTTTCCAGACAGCGCAGGTATAACAAATGCAGTCTTTGTTAGGATTTAAGTCTTTACAGGCAGCTTCACCTGCCGAACAGTAGACTCCAGGAACACTTTTCGGCGATGGAGATTTACCTTCTCCTAAATTTTTCGCTTCACTTTTGAAGTTTCCCATTTTTTCCAATGCGCATGCACTCTCAGATTGCACAGGACACTGCGAACACATACATCTTTCGAGATTTGATGCAATATAAGGAACTTCTACAGATTTACTCATATTACTCATTTTACTCCCCCTCCACTATTATAATATTCGTGAAATAATATTCATTCCGTATTCTGGATTTATAGGATAAAGTCTTTTTCAGTTTTCAGAATTGTTGTGACTTGGAGCTTATTTGAAAAGCCAGCGATATATGTTGAAAAGTTAATCCCGGCAGGCGAAGAAGATGGACCTCCATTTTTCCGAAAAAGCTGAAAATTTCCTCAGGGCCTGTAAAATGGATGAAGAATAAAAGATCCGCCAGGATGCCGGAAAAACTGAATCTTGTCCCAGGAGAAAAGCTTGTCAGGGACTGCACAGTCAGAGGAAATGGAAGCTGTGAAATTACTCATAACAGGAAAAACAATTGAGAATTGCTGAATTTACTTTTCGCGGGCCATCAGGTCATTGCTTTTTCTTAACCCCGGACTCTCACCGGTCGCAAGCGACCGGCTTTTCCGAAAAAAAGACTGAGAAAAAAGACTAAGAAGACGCAAACCTAAAAGAAGAAATAATTATTTATGGAACAATTACACTGAAGAATTCTGCCACATCTCAAAATGTGTGGTACGAAATAATCCCCAGGTAATGCAGGAGAACAATAGTAAGTGCTACAAAGCTGAGGATCAAAAACAAACCGGATATCCGTATAAGCTTATATTTCCCTTCCAAAATATTTTCAAATTTTTCCTTAGAATCCCGGCTTGAATTTATGTTTATGCCATATTTTTTCCTGACCAGCACCATCACCGCAAAAATCAGGCTTATGAGCCACAAAACAAGCGGAGCCGCGTACATCAGGACTGAACCTCCTTCCATGCTCTTTACATCAGAAAACGTTATGGCATGGAAATAAATTCCTTCTAGCAGCCCTGTAATGATAACAAACTGTTTTGCAGTGTCTTCCACGCTGGAAATGGATTCCCCAACAAGTTTTTCGGCATTCTGCTTCCAGAAAGGGTTCGGTTCCGCTTCCCTTACAGGAGCTTCCTCTTCAGCACCTTTTCCTCCGGAATCCTCACTATTCATGTTTTCACTTCACATTCAAATTCTTTCTTGCAATTGGGGCAAGTGAGATCTATAAATAAGCTTTTAGCAGTTTTTCTCCTGAGTTTATCCTTTGTATCAGAAAACCCCACGAGCACTACAACTGTTTCTCCATCTTTAACAACTTTTTCTACATCAGTCTTATATTTGTACCCGCAATGAGGGCATTTAATAAGTTCAATAGTCATCTTTTACCCCAAATTTTTCCAATTATGGTTTTTAAACTCCTCTTCTCTCTTTTTCCCTCTAATCCTGCAATCCATTTTCGAACAAGTTCCCTGTTCGGAGATTTGAGTTCTTCGAATATTTCAAGCGCAGTATAGTAATCCTTTAGGGCAAGTTCATACTCTCCTTTTTCTTCGAGTACCCTTCCCATCTGCCCTAATGTTATTGCAATTCCGCTTTTGTTTCCCAGCTCTTCTTTCATTTTCAGGGACTGGTTATACTTTTTCACTGCTTCTTCGTAGTTGCCCTGAAGGTAATGAATCATTCCAATTGCATGAAGTACAACTGCAACCCCCCTATTATCCCCCCTTTCCTCCTATTTATATTTTATGTTATTATATATTTTTAATGTTGTATTTAGGTCTCCGAGGCGGTAGTAAATCGTCGCAAGAATATACTCAGCATTTGTTTTTGTTTCTCCTGATGTCGTGTTGATAGAATCATTTAACAGATTCATTGCAAGTTCAATGTGTCCCCAGCAGATCATAAGGTCTGAGACATTTTCTACAATTTCGTTTGCCCTTTTCCAATCTTCTGCTTCGAAGTAGTAGTCTCGTGCTTTCAGATAATCCCAGAGACTTCCAGTTTGAGATACCAGATTTTCGTAATATTTGGCAGCCCTGATGAGAAGCTTCTTTTTGTCCAGTCCTTCTTGTTTCAGCTTATCTTGTTTCAGCTTATCTTGTTTCAGCTTATCTTGAGCGAAATTTCTGACTATTGTATGTTCCATGTAGACAGTCTGGTCATATTTTTCTTTTGAGATCAAACCCCACTGGATTAGTTTTTGCAGGGGCTCTACGATAGAGGAGCTTTCGTCTTTTTCGTCTCCTATAATCCACGATAATGCTTCTTCAGGAACGGCTTCTCCGTAAATAGAAGCATAAAGAAGAAGTTTTTTAGCATCTGAGTCAAGTTTTGAGAAAGATTTCTCCAGCAGGGTAAACTCCATAAGTTCCTTTTTCAAGGGCTTCAAGTCCAGCATTAAGCTGTCCACGCCCTGAACAAAAGAAAGTTTTGCGAACTTCCCTATCGTCCAGGGATGTCCCCCTATTATATCATATATCTGCCTTTTTTTCGGAATATCCAGGTCTGCCAGTTCCGTATAGTTATTCATCAACCAGTTGGTCTGCGGAAAATGGAGTTCAGGAAGGGAAATATGTTCAATGCTTTCAGGAAGCCTGCCTTCGAGGGGATCAAAATCGTAACGGGTTGTTATGGTGAATTTTGTATTACTAATCGTGTTGTTCAGAAGATGCCGGATGAATGCTTTGAGTTCTGGGTTTTCAATTTCTTTTCTGTCTTCGTCCAGGCAATCTTCAAAATTATCAAGGATTATCAGGAAACGAAACTGGTTGAGTATGTTTACCAGTCTGGAGGTTTTAACTTCAAGTTGTTCAGGCTGATTAAGAACCTGGTTAAATTCAGATCTTCCGTTCATCATTAAGAAGCTATTAATTTTGTTCAGGATATCTTCGGGGCGGGTGGTTGAAGTGCATTTCATCCCAAAAGTCCCGTCAAAATATTCATTCATTTTTAGCGCAAGTCGGGTTGCAAGAACGGTTTTTCCCATGCCGCCAAAGCCATGAATAATAGCAGCACGCTTTACATCGGATCTAAAGCCTTTTTCCATAATTCGAAGCTCTTTTTTCCTGGCAACGAAGCCTTTATTCATCACAGGTAAATCCAGCAAATCTGACAGTTTCGTGGGTTTGACTTCAAATTCAGAAGGTTCCGGTTTTATTTTTCCTGTCTGGACGCAGTTGCAGTCTGAAAGATACAGAACAGGAGTTGCGAAGTCAAATCCATTGCTCTTTTCCGAATCCTTCATCGCAATTCTGGCTTCTTTGAGTGCAACATCAACCGATTTTCCGATTGCAATCGTCCTGTAAAAAGTGTATGCAAACTGGATTGCCACGTCATCAAGTACCGAATACTGCATGGCTACTACAGCCGGGATTCTTTGCTTCGAAAGCATACTGGCAAGGTCACCGAAAGCTTCTTTGTTCGAGCCTTTGGCTGATTCACAGGAGCTGAGCACAACAAGCTTTATGCCCATGTCTGTAAAAAGGTCTGCAAGGATTTTATTATCTATGAGTCTGGCTGTTCGATCTTCGGATTCAAATACAAGGTGTCCTTTGCCGTTTCTGCTTACTCCGTGCCCTGTGAAATGAACAATGTGATAGTTTTGCTCATTCAGGTAACCCTGGACGTTTTCAAAAGTGGCGTCTTCTGTAAAATCTACCTTAATTTTTTGGTCTTTCTGGAGTTTGTCCAGGGCTTCCAGAATAATTTCCTGCTCTTTTTCAGTGTTTAATGGTGAAATTCCGGGACCATCTGGACTTGAGATTACTACCAGCATTCGGAGAATGGGATCAAGAGGTTGAGATTCGTTTTTCTTTACTTCAGGTGGAAGCCTTGAGAGCAAAATGCTCCTTCTGGTGATTAAAAAGTCTTCTCCGTTGTGCAGGTATTCCCAGGGCAAAGCTGCAATTTCAGGAATATCTTCAGCAAACTGCATTGAAATCCTGAGTCCGCAATTTTTGTCCTGGCCTTCGTTAAGACGTTTGTTGAAGTACTCTCCCAGTTCACCTGAAAATACAGTATCGTACAGCATTTTTCCAAATTCGATATGAGTTGTCTCTTCAGGCTGCGGTTTGGGAATAATAACTTTTTCTTCAATCTGGTCCAGCATCTGAATAAGTTTCAGATCGCGCCGGAGTTCAAAGTTCTGGGTGGCTTTCGTATCTCCATTTTCAAGAATTGAAGCTGTATACTGGTTGTTGTAGGAACCTTCAGGTCCTTTTGATACTCGCAGGTCCAGGGAATAATAGTCCACAAAAAACACCTTCTCAGTAACAAAAATTAGAAACTATCAAATTTATAGTTTTGTTTTTATTGTCAGAAGTGACTATAAAAGAAGTGACTATAAATATAAAAAAAAGTATTTTTTACGAAAATGTAGAATTAATAGAGCTCATAATGAAAAAATGAGTTCATGCTAAAATCGAAAAAAAGGCCGCCAACTGCTAAAAAATTGAGATTTTACCTCAATTCTTTCATAGCGAGAGAGATTTCAGTTTTCATTCGATCAAAGCCAATTAGTTCCAGCCGCGCCTCGGTGAGAAACAATAAACCTTGATACGCCTTTTTTGTTGCCTCAGAATAACATCAAATGATTAACAGAGGAGCGTCGAAAAAAGTAAAATATGTAAAATCATCTGTAAAATTATCTGTAAAATCATCTGTAAAATCATCCGTAAAATCTAAAAATTTATTCCTCTTTATCTCTTCACTCCGGCTTCTCCTCCGGCATATAGCACCCAAAATAGGTATTTTGCTCGACCTTTTTCAGGATGTTGTTAATATTTTCGAGTGAAGCTTCCATCTTTTCCATTCTCTTCTCTATCTCCTGTAGTCTGGCAAGAATCTCCTGGTCTGTGGTCATAATTTCAACTCCATATATATTTACTAAATTTAGCTTAATTGAAGTTTTTGATGTATATTCCAGTATATCCTGCAATCATTTTATAGTCAACGTAAAACCTCACTGCTGGCTAATTTAAGTAAAATCAAGTTCTATTTTTCTGGATAATGGGATAACAAGGGGGACGAAAAATATCATGTTGAGAATCGCAGTAACCGGCAGTCCGGGTATTGGAAAATCAACAGTTGTGGCAAAAGCTGCTGAAAAACTTGCCGACCAGCCTGGCTTCAAAATAGGCGGCGTCCAGACTTCCGAAATCCGGAAAGAAGGAAAGAGAGAAGGTTTTTCGATCAGGGACCTTGCTACAGGAAAAACCGGAATTCTGGGCAGCGTCAGAGGAAGTGGGCCGAGAGTTGGAAAATATCACGTCAACCTGGAAGACCTTGAAAATATCGGGGCAAATGCTCTCGGGAGTGCCCTGGAATGTGACCTTATAGTTATCGATGAGGTCGGGCCGATGGAGCTAAAATCCGGAGCTTTCGTTTCGGCAGTTGAGATAGTCCTGGAATCCGATAAACCGGTTCTTGCAGTGCTGCATCGGTCAAGCAGTCACCAGCTGGCTCAGAGGATAAGGAAAGAATTCGAGGTTTTTATAGTTAATGAGGAAAACCGTGATGAGCTGCCTGAAAAAATCTTTGCCATATTAAGATGAGGTCTGCGACTTTAAATGACATTTTTCGAAAATAGGATTATCAGTTAGTTTATTTCCATACATTATATAAATATAAACAGTGGAATATATTCAAGGATAACCTGCAAATTTTTATGATCTGTTATTCCCCTTATATATCTCACATTAATCATTTTTTGTATATTTTCGGTTCTATTTTTTAGCTCAAAATTTATATTAAAATGCTTCAGTGTTTTGCAACCTTTTATGGGGGCATTCCGGAATTATTCCAGAAACAAAGGGATTTTATTTTCTACCACCGTTGCCGCCATTACCACCGTTACCGCCATTACCACCGTTGCCGCCATTGCCACCGTTGCCCTTTGCTGCATCAGTTATTTTCACTGCGCCACTTCCCTGATGGGTAGTAACTCCATCTATTTCTGTTGCAGTGAAGATCAGTTTAGTGACGTCTGAATTAAGTGCTCCCTTGAAATCACGTACCATGAATATGTATGTATATTTCTCGGTGCTCTCCTTATGCACTGTATAAGGCTTTACACTTGTACCGCCTGGGATTTGAAGCCTCACCGTATCTTCATCTAGTAAAGTAACATCGAAAGGATTAGTGCCGTCATATGTAACTTCCTGGTAAGGATTGCTGTACACTGCCACCCTAATACGGTATGAACCTATTGACGGTAATACAGCTGCCGGTCTGTCAACAAGAGCCGGATGGCTCTCCGTAGGAGAGATAGCAATCCAGATGTCGTCATCATCTCCTAGGGACGCTGCTCCCCCTATAGCAGGCATCGCAATAATACATAATGCCAGTGCCATGATTAATGCCGTAATTTGTCTCATTAATTTCCCACTCCCTTTAGATTTATGTCGACTTATTTATTTTTCGTGTTATGTTGATGTTATGTCAAGAATATTTCTATGTTTTGATTAATATGTCCCGGAGCTATTATTTTACAATCATATATATATTTGTAGGAATAATTGTTTCTGTACTAGCAACTTCATACATATCTTATTCGATTTCATTCCAAATCCTCAAACGTTAAATCTGAAATTATTCCGGATACTGGATGTTTTTTCATCCGGCTTTCAATTTTAGTGAGGCTTTACCGGCTGATTTATATATTTATATGTTTTATTTTAATAATATTGGATGAAAAAAGAGAAGACTGGTATGAATAATAATGGTACATGGTTTCTTAGATTTAAATATATCAGTATTCTGGCAAATGGGCAGGAAAAAAACAGGACTTAATTTTGGAAGGGTTAGATCTCCAGCCGATTGGATGGATGCATCACGAACAGTTAATCTGTTCTTAATTAATTATTTACTATTGTCTGTTTAAAAATATTAAACATTACATTTTAATATGTTTTTTCTCTTAATAATATATTGATATTCTAATATATTATTGCGGTAATATTTTCATAACAGTAAAAAATTCTTGCTCAGATAACTCCTTAAATGACTCCTTTATAGTGAGAGCGTCGTAAAAATATATTTAGGAATGATAAAAATATAATTTCAAATTTGCAGTTCAGGAATTTATCCATAATTTCATTATCACAATGATTTATCTGAAATTAGGAAAGTTAAATTTCAAACTGCCTCTATAAAATAAAGAAGAGCCGTAAAGTGTTTTTCCTGAAGTGGCTCATTCTTTTTGAACATAAGAAACACTGTAATTGATTTTCTTTATAACTATAGTTCTTGTATCTATTCAGCGTACAAAAAATAGGCCGAATGATATTGATTTTAAGGTTTCATAAGCATAGAATTACCAACTGTATAAAACCGAAAAGCACGATCAATAGCAACAGTTATGAAAAATTAGGCAATAGAATTTTGTCCATTTTATATTTAAGAAGATGCCTATTGAGATTGTTTTTCCTACGCTGAATAGATACTAGTTCTTATGTATTATGTAATACTACGTTTAAGGAAGATCAATATTGGTGATTTTTATGACCCAAATGTACAACCAGGAAAAGTTTTGAGACAACCTTTATTCATTATTTTTTTGCCACTTCCTTAATAACCCTAACTGCAATACCACTACCAGGGATAACCAGGTTAGCTGCTTCTGTACTTATATCAAAGAAAAGATCGCGGGTCATTACCTTCTCGATCTTCTGGCGCAATGTAATGTCCCCAACGAAGGTCATCTCCCCAGTTAAGCCATCGAATTCAGCAACTGCTGTTTTGCCATTTCTCTCCCACTTATATTCGAAGACGTAGACTGGCCGAAAATAAAGATTCACTATGCTGACATCCTTTTTTTCTTCAGGAGTTGTATCAGGCCTGATTGGTTGAGGTAAAGAGGAGAATACTTGCTGTACCGCAGCTTTTGGAAGCATTTCTGGCGACACATAGGTGCTTCCATCAGTGGAAAGCTCGGGTACATCACTCACTGACTCTTTCTCAAAGAGCAAATATTTCTCCCAATCCTGTTTTTCTTGTCTGCTCACAGCATCGAATATAACTTCTTTACTGCCTTCTGTTATACAGTGTTCAATCCCCATAATAGTGAACTGTCGCGATGTGGTCGCTACTGAGTAATCCTTACCATCGATCGTCACACTCTTAACTTCGGGATCGAGGATCGAAAAGTTATAATCGCGTGTGCGATCATACTCGTAGTGCACATTGCATTTGATATGCCAGAAAGGCTCATATAAGTAATTTTGATCCGTGATTTTAATTTCTTCTGGTTTAGGGCGCGAGATTAAACTTACCAATCCTTTGCTGAAGATTGACGCCTTTTTATCCCAGGCTGTCCTCAATGCGTGCTCCATATCATACTTGGGCAATAGGCGGAAGATTTGCTCTTTACCTGTTGTTCTATCCATGCTATACCCTCAAATTTGTATCTACACGGAACTTTCAGATTCAGATGTCAAGATTCTCTTCATAGTTTCAGGTTCTTCTTTCTTTGTGTTCGGTTAAAGAAGAGGTTAACTTCAAAATGGCTACTCAAATTTACAAAGGATGTAGATTTCGTGGTTCTAAGTACATAAATCACTACAAAATAATACATCACTTATAGTCACGCCTGTAATTTTTGCAACAAAAAACTTCATTGTACCTCATTGGGCAGTTGCATTATTTAGCCTCGTGACTATACATTTCGTATATTAATCGAACATAAATGAATTTCAGTTATTTAATTTCAATTTTATAATTCAGTTATGTAATTTCCCAAATCTATCAACTTTCAACTATAGAGCGGATCAATCTTTCTCGAATCTTAAGTATCTGGGCTTCTTAAGTTAGACTTTTTAAGTTAGACTTTTTAAGTTAAACTTTTCAAGTTATACTTTTTAAGTTAAACTTTTCAAGTTATACTTTTCAAGTTATACTTTTTAAGTTAAACTTTTCAAGTTATACTTTTTAAGTCAGACTTTTTAAGTTATACTTTTTAAGTTATACTTTTTAAGTTATACTTTTCAAGTTATACTTTTCAAGTTATACTTCTTAAGTCGTTATTTCTTAAGTATTTTAACTTTTAACAGTTTTCAGATTTCTTTGCTTGCAGCTTCGGATAAAGTCCTTATGTGGAAGCTTGTATCCAGCTCCTCTGCAAGCTTTCTACATTTTTCCAGGTCAACTTCGGGCACATTAACTACTGTAACCCTTGTACTGATTCCTGCCTTCTTTGCTTCCTTAACAAAATCAAGTACTGCAGAATAAGCATTTTTATGAATCGGTCTGCAGAGTTTGTTATACTTATCTTCGGACTCGGCATTCAAACTTACGGAAACAGAGTCTAGACCTGCGGTTTTCAGTTCTGAGACCACATATCTTCCCGGATTTATAAGGGCTGCCTGTCCATTAGTATCTAGCCTTACTCGAATATTCCGGCTTTTCAGCCAGCGGGTTACTGCCAGCACTACATCAAACCTGATTGTTGGCTCTCCAAGGCCTGTGAATACGATTTCTCTGTATTTTGAAAGGTCCAGTCCTTCAAGGGCTCCTATAACTTCCTCTGTTGTCGGTTCTCTTGAAAGCCTCAGGTCATATCCGTAAACCCCGTCTGCAAAATTACGGATACAAAAGACGCAGTCTGCACTGCAGCGGTTTGTAAGATTAATATAGAGATTTTTATGAGCTTCATAGTAAATTGTGTCCATGAGATCAAAATTTCTTACATTCCTTATAACCATGACGTATTAGTTCATTTTTTATCCTGGAATTGAAAATAGCCTTATATATATGAATTTCTTATCGATCTACTTCTGCTTTTGGTCTATGACTCATGTTTTCAAGCAGAAAGTTTATAGGTGATCATGTACTTGTAAGGTTCGATCTGCAGCATTTAGCTAGCAGTATCTATATTTCAACTCATTTACTCTCCGCATTGAAGTCTATACGGTTTCGATTTAAGATTTGATTTCAATGTTGACAGATGTGTGTTAAAAACCTATGATTGATGAAAAATTGCGATACTCGCAATTTCGAAGGAGAATATTATATGGCACAATTAGCTAAATTCGACGTTCCAGAAGAACTTACAAACAAAGCACTTGAAGCTCTGGAGCTTGCCAGAGATACTGGAAAGATTAAAAAGGGCACCAATGAAGCCACAAAAGCAATCGAAAGAGGAAATGCAAAGCTCGTTCTGATCGCAGAAGATATCGAGCCTGCCGAAATTGTTGCTCACATCGCTCCACTTTCCGAGGAAAAGAAAGCACCTTACATCTTCATCAAAAACCAGAAAGAACTTGGTGCAGCCAGTGGGCTTGGTGTGTCCTGCGCAACTGTCGCAATCGTAGATGCAGGAAAAGCAGGTGAAATGATCCAGGACATTGCCCAGAAACTTGAAGCCCTTAAATAATCCTGATAACATGAGGTGCTAATTATGGCTGATGAAAGCACAACCGGCGGCTTTGCTGCTGAGGTTATTGACGTTATCGGGAATACAGGTATGCATGGTGAAGCCAGCCAGATCCAGTGTAGGGTTCTGGAAGGCAGGGATAAGGGCCGTGTTATTACAAGAAACTGCGTTGGCCCTGTCCGCGTAGGTGACATCCTGATGCTTCTTGAAACCTCAAGAGAAGCAAAGAAACTGACCACCAGATAAGAAAGCGGTGAGATAATGGAACAGAGAAAATGCTATTTCTGCGGGAAAATGCTGGAGCCCGGAACCGGCAAGCTCTACGTCAAGAAAGACGGTTCTACCTATTACATGCACTCTTCCAAGTGTATGAATAACTTCAACCTGGGTAGGCTTCCAAGGCGTACCGAATGGACTGAGAAAGGCAAAATCCAGTTGAAGAAAGCATAAGAATTGTCAGTTTATTTGTTCGGATAATTAAGGTGTTCATATGGAACAGACATACGTTATGGTAAAGCCTGACGGAGTCCAGCGCGGGCTGGTAGGAGAGATAATTTCCAGAATCGAGAAGCGAGGTCTGAAGATCGTTGCCCTCAGGATGAACGTTATCAGTGAAGCTACTGCAAAAGAGCATTACAGTGAACATGCAGCCAAGCCTTTCTTCCCCGGCCTTGTCGGATTCATAACGTCGGGACCTTCAGTTTCAATGGTAGTTGAAGGAAAAGATTCAATTCGGGTCATGAGGGCTATAAACGGGGCTACAAATCCTGTAGATGCGGCTCCCGGTACAATCCGTGGGGATTTTGCTCTGGATGTAGGCAGAAATGTAGTTCATGCTTCCGATTCCCCAGAAGCTGCTGCAAGGGAAATTGCAATTCACTTTAAGGACTCCGAAATCGGGAATTATTCCAGGATCGACGAGGTCTGTTTGTACGAATAAAGCAGGTGCATCAAAGCCTTTTCTCGTTCCTGAAACTTCAGGGCACGATTCAAGGCCTTTGTTCATCCGACCTGCAATATGGGTCCGTCAGGGTAAACCCGGACCCTTCTGGACCTGCAGCAAATAAGACGCGGGAATGAGAGAGGTTTTGCATATGGCCGACAAGAAAAATTTGAGGACTCCTATAGTCTGCGTGATGGGGCACGTCGACCACGGGAAAACGACTCTCCTGGACAAGATCAGGGGTACTGCAATTGTCAGTGGAGAAGCCGGTGCCATCACCCAGCATATCGGGGCAACTGAAGTCCCAATAGATGTAATTATCAACAAGCTTGGGGACCCAAGGCTTCGGGATAGGTTCATAGTGCCAGGACTGCTCTTTATCGATACACCTGGACATCATGCCTTTACAACTCTTAGGAGCAGGGGAGGCGCTCTTGCAGATCTTGCAATCGTTGTAGTGGACATAAACGAAGGCTTCAAACCCCAGACCTACGAAAGCCTGCAGATCTTAAAGCGGTTCAAAACTCCTTTTGTTGTTGTTGCGAATAAGATTGACAGGATTGGCGGCTGGGTCTCACAAAAAGATCTGCCTTTTGCGGCCACTTTCAAAAAACAGTCCGAAGACGTCCAGGCCCGGCTTGAAACAAAGCTCTACGAGGTAATTGGTGAATTATACAACCAGGGCTTTGCAGCAGAACGGTATGACAGGGTTACAAATTTCCAGAAAACCTTGGGTGTAGTTCCTGTAAGTGCTATGACAGGCGAAGGAATTCCTGATGTCCTGATGGTGCTTCTTGGTCTGGCCCAGAAATTCCTTGAAGCAAACCTGCATTACAGTGCAAAAGGTCCTGGAGTTGGCACTGTGCTTGAGGTCAAGGAAGAAAAAGGACTTGGTGCAACGCTTGATGTTATTCTCTATGACGGCACTCTGAAAAAGGGCGATACGGTTGTTATTGGAAGCCTGGGAAAACCAATTCAGACAAAGGTCCGGGCTCTCTTAAAGCCAAGGGAACTTTCTGAGATGCGTTATGAGAGCAAGTTCAAGCAGGTGAATAAGGTTACTGCTGCGGCTGGAGTAAAGATTTCGGCTCCCGGCCTTGAAGGTGCACTTGCAGGCTCTCCAATAAGGGTTGCTACCGAAGAGACTCTTGACGAGATTGCAGCCCAGGTAAAATCCGAGATCGATGAGGTCAGGATTGATACTGGTTCAGTCGGGATTATGATCAAAGCCGATACACTTGGCTCCCTTGAAGCCCTTGTCCATGAGTTCCAGAAAGATGATGTGCCTATCAGGAAAGCCGAAGTAGGAGATATTTCACACCGGGATGCAATTGAGGCTTCGACGGTTGAAGATCCTCTCTATTCCGTGGTTATAGGTTTCAATGTCAAAGTTCACCCTGACGCCAGAGATTTCCTGCAGGAAAGCACTGTGAAGGTATTCACGAGTGACGTGATTTATCGTCTGGTTGAAGATTACCAAAAATATGTAAAAGAGCAGCAGGAACAGGCTGAAAAGAAGATTTTTGAAACAATAATCCGTCCGGGAAAATTCAAAATCCTTCCAGGTTGCATATTCCGTCAGAGTAAACCAGCAGTTGTTGGCGTAAGAGTGCTTGGTGGAGTCGTGCGGACAAATGCCGATGTGATGCTTGAGAACGGAAACGTTGTAGGCAAGATCAAAGGCCTGCAGATCGAAGGAGAGAATATCCCGTCTGCAGGGGTAGGCAAAGAGGTTGCAATGGCAATTGACGGTGCAACCGTAGGCAGGCAGATCAAAGAGGAAGACGTGCTCTATATCAATGTGCCTGAGAGGCATGCAAAAGTTCTTGAGCACGAGATCTACGATTCTCTTTCAACCGATGAAAAGGAAACTCTTGATATTTTTCTTTCCCTGAAAAGAAAAGATAATCCTTTCTGGGCAAAATAATGCTTACAAGTGCATAATTATATTCAGAAATTATGTTCTGAATGCACGGAAAGCTCAGGTAAAAATTCAGGAAAATCCGGGTTAAGTCTCGGATGAAGAGGCAAGGCAAAGGAATTATTAAAAGTAAATTTGATATTGGAGGATTTCACATGGCTAATTTCAAAGTTGTAGTTTCTGACCCAAAGGAAGGGCGTGCTTACCAGGTCGATGTAAAAGACGCTGAGGCAAACGCATTAATCGGAAAGTCAATAGGCGACGTTGTTGATGGTTCAATTTTCGGTATGTCCGGCTACAAAGTCAAGATCACAGGCGGCTGTGATGGCAGCGGTTTTGTTATGAAACCCGACCTTCCAGGCCCCAGAAGACAGAGAATTCTGATGGCAGTAGGTGTGGGGTATACCCCTAAACATCCAGGGCAGCGCAGGCGAAAGATGGTCCGCGGCAAGGAAATTGCTCATGACATTGTCCAGATAAATGCAAAAGTCGTTGAGTACGGAAGCAAATCCATAAAAGCTCTTCTCGGTCTCGAAGCCGCAGCAGAAGCTCCGGCAGAGTAATTTCAATCAATTTCAAGTTCCCGCCTGCGGGCGGGCTTTAAATAATTATTTATTTGAGGTTCAGACTCTGGTCCAAAATCCAGTGATTTTTGCATTTTTTGATTGAAAATCTGAATTAGCAAGAAAAATTCGGTTTTCACTAAAATCAATATTCGGTATCTAAAGACGTCAATCCCTAAGTTGTATTACAAGGATTGTGACCAATTACAAAATCTAGTGATTTTGAATTTTACATTCATCACTAGATTTTGGTACTGAGTCGAGGTTCACTGTTTTTTATAAAATGTTTTCTTTTTCAATAATATTAGATAGTAATATATATTTTACCAAAAAATTTGTTCAAAGCAGTTTGAATTCAATTTAATGAATTTTTCTGCCAATAATTTTAATTATAGTACCTTTTAGTTGTGTAATAAAGAAAAATGCCTTATTTAAATTTTCAATATGTAACTACTATTTGTGTTTTTACTCAAGTTATAAAAAATCACATAAAATGCTATTTTTTTAACAATGTATGTCTTAAATTAGGTTTTTATCACTGAACTCTATATCCACCTATATTTTGCGATGCTATTTTACAGGCATCAAATCTAATTTTTTGATTAACTAAGTTACTTTATGCAATTTTTTGCTTTTAACGCTTTTTCGTTAATTTTGGCAAAATTTCAAAAAACCAAAATTAGGGCACCATTACTACCCAAGGTAATGACGATGCCGATAGTCAAAGAAGAGTGAGGTGAAAAGTACTTTCATTTGTTTGTGCCTGTTATTCGAGGAATCTTATGCGCTTTTGAAGAGAAAAACAAAGAGGAAAGAGGTCACTTCATTCCCTACTTGAAGGAACGGGTATTCGTGATCCTTTGCGTTCCTGATGTAAGTTCCTGATGTAATAAAGAATAACTGTGTTCTTAAGAATCTGCTTTGTTTTTAAGATAGTTTATATATATCCACTTTCTAAATTACGCATATGGAAGAAGGTAAAATGAAGAATACAATCACGAGAAGTTTTGAGCTTCAGGACTACAGGATAGAAGGAACCGAACTTTCCGGCTTCTGGGCAGACTTAACGAGCAAAGAAGAACTGATAGTTGAGGTAAATTACGTCCCTGTAAAGAAAAAAGTCTTCAGTACCGCAGAAATCGAAAAGCTTGTCATGGGAATCCGTAATAAATGCGGCAGCTTCGAGGCTCAACTTCCAGAAAATATAAAATGTGAAGTCACCTTTAAGAATGTTGGAGATAAGATTTACAAAACCAGCCAGTCTGATTTTGAACTGGAAACCAGGGAGCTCGAAGAAGTTCAGGTTTCTTACCGTTTCTATGTTGAGTACTACATATAATCCGTATTGCGCTTAATACGGCAGTTTAAAAGTACTCTCTTCAAATTTAATTCCAAATTTAAAGAAGGGTTAATCGATTAGCGAATAACCTTAAATTTGACAGATTCTGTTAATTAATAAGACTTTTTATTATTTTCTGGTCTTCAGATTTTCTCTCGAAATCGTGCAAAACAATAATAATTTAATCATACTGAAATAATTTTTTATTTTAAGGGAAAGGAGACATCGCAATAGATAAGTCAATGGTAAAAACGGTTGTTAACGGCAAAATAATAATTTCTTTACTTTTGCTCCTGGCTACTTTTTAAAAAAGAAAGGATTTCTCCATATCTCAATCTCCTTTTCTCTACATGGTTCTTTTGCTTGAGCTTCATGAGAATGAAAGGATTAGATATGTTTCATGAGGCCTAACGCCATCTTTGTTAATAAAATTAATATGTAATTACTATGTAATATACTCTTTACTTAACTTAATAATGTATTTTCAATCTTTAGAAAAAGTAGAGGAAAGAATAACTTGCTAGACAGCGAAGTAAGAAATCTCAGACATCCTGCCGAAATACCTCTTTTTGTTATCTGTCTGCTGATCAGTATTTTTATTTATGTCACACTAATGACAGTTCCGCTTTTATATCCTGAAGAATTGGGACCTGAATATATACTGGTAGTTCCGGCAGCGATTGCTTTTCTCTCATTTGTTTCCGGGCAGACCTACGGAGGAATGATGTCAAATGCGATCAAGCTTTCAGAAAAGCAGTTTCCTGAACTCTATGAAATCATAAAACGCCTTTCTCATGAACTGAACTTTAAAGAAGTTCCGGATGCTTTTTTAATCCAGGAAGGTGGACTGTTAAACGCGTTTGCTACCCGGCTGTACTTCCGAAAAAATTATGTGGTTTTTTACGCGGATATAGTTGAGGTCGCATATAGAGAAGGAGATTTTGATTCACTTGAGTTTATCGTTGCTCATGAGCTGGCCCACATAAAGGCAGGCCATGTGACCCTGCTCTACAATCTTTCTATCTTTCCAATTGCTTTTGTGCCTGTCCTCAAGGACTTTTTATGGACTGCCCTGAGCCGGGCAAGGGAATATACCTCGGACAGAATTGCAATTCGGCTTGTTCCTTCAGGCGAAAAAGGACTCATAGTTCTTTCAGCAGGCGAACACCTCTACAAAGTTGTTGATTATGAGGAATACCTTGAAGCCACAATAAGTCCTGAAGGTTTCTGGGTCTGGACTACCAATCTGTTTTCAACCCATCCTGTATTGCTCAGAAGGGTCAGAGCCATAAACGAAGACAGGCCGGGAAAGATTTTTTAAAGATAAATTTAAAAAATCTGTTAGAATAAAGCTGGAAAGTTTTGTCTATTCTCAGAGAGAGCGTCGTAAAATTAAATTTGGTTCTATAATTGGGATAGGACTTATGCATTTGAATTGATAAACGGAGTGTCAAACTGCTAATGTCCAAAACGAAAATTTAAACCATGATGTTTATTGTATTTGATTTTATACATCGAGTGCGTAATATGAATTTAAACGGAACGTTGCCTATCATCCAATTGTAAAATGATTTCATGCGTCTTCGGTTAAGGGATCAGTTAACCATAACATGACTACTGCATCGATTCCAAAGTATGTCAAAAATGAATTTTTTAAAAACCACTGAAAGCACGGAAGACACGCAAATCAGTAGTAAAGGCGTGTTTCTTCCGTGCTTTCCGTGCTTTCCGTAGTTGTAATATCCAGATAGAATCACTATGCGACAGGCTGCGTTTTCCGTGTTACAAAATTCCATGTGACTTTAAAATAATATTTGCGTCATAAGCTGTATTTATTTTCTTATTATGTATATATTTGAGAATCGATATACTACTACATTTATCTACGCATCTTGATTTACGTTACAGGTTTACAGAAAAACAGGATAATAGTAACACGTTTTTAACAGAGCGTATCTTAACTGATGACGAATGTAAATGATTTGAATTTTAAGACAGCCTCTATAGATCAATTCCCAAAATGAAAATTTGGCTCTTCGTTGTTTTGTGTGGCTATACTCATAATGTCTTCATAAAAACCAGTTCGGTTTCGAATTGAAAATCATCTTATCCACAGGGAATGACGAAGAGCCGAGAATTTGAAGTTATATTTTTATCATTCCTTAGTATCAAAGGTTAATGTTTGACAATCTCTCCAGGATATGTATATCTTCCTTTTTCCATTATCGTGCCGATATTTATACTTGTATTGATACCGGTATGCACGTCATCTCCCATAATCACTCCGAGTTTTCTCCTGCCCGAGTCAAGAATCCTGCTTTTTACCATTAATTTTATGTTTTTTCCATCATGGCGGAGGTTTGCAACCTTCGTACCAGCTCCAAAGTTGCAGCGGTGCCCGATAATGCTGTCTCCAACATAACTCAGGTGTCCCACATGAGTATCTTTCATGATAATCGTATTTTTTATCTCTACAGCATTTCCCACCCTGACATGGTTCCCGATTGCAGTAGAAGGACGGATAAAACAATTAGGGCCGATATCGCAGTTCTCTCCTATTATCACCGGGCCTTCGATATAAGAACCGTTCCTGATAAGAGTGTCTTTTCCGATTACAACCTCTCCCTTTATCGTAGCATTCGGTTCCACGGTACCTTCAAAGCTGCTCTTAAGGTCTTTCAGGAGGTACTCATTTGCTTTCAGGAGGTCCCAGGGATACCCTATATCTATCCATCTGTCTCCGAGAGGGCTGTAACCCACGGCTGCTCCACTATCGATCAACATCTGGATGGAGTCCGTAATCTCAAATTCATTTCTCACTGAAGCCTGGGTTCTGTCAATAAAGTCAAAAACAGATTCCCTGAAGAGATATATTCCGGCATTTGCAAGGTTAGTAGGAGGATTTTTAGGCTTTTCTATTATCCTGACAACTCTATTATTCTCAGTTTCAAGCACTCCAAAATCCGACGGGTTCTCCACTTCTTTTACGCAGATGACAGCTTCCTCTGTCCTTGAGACCAGGGCTTTTAAGTCCTCCTTTCCTATGAGCATGTCTCCGTTAAGTACAAGGAAAGCTCCATCAACATAGTCTTTTGCACAGCCTATTGCATTTGCAGTCCCTAACTGCTCCTTCTGCTGTACATACTCTATGCTTACTCCCCATTTGCTTCCGTCCCCGAAATACTCTTTGATCTGCTCTTCGAGATAACCAGTAATGAAGACAAAGCCTTCAATGCCTGCTTCTATGGCTGAATTGAGTATATGTTCGAGGATTGGCTTGTTTGCAACCTGGAGCATAACTTTAGGACAGCCGGAAGTTAGAGGTTCCATCCTTGTGCCTTTGCCTGCCACAAGGACAACCGCTTTCATTTAAGTGCCTCCTTTGCTAGCTTTTCAGCCATCTCGAAAATCTCATCAACATTTTCCCGGGCTTCAGCTGTGATTCTAACTTTTGCTTCCGTTCCCGAGGGGCGGATAAGTACCCAGCCATTGTCCATTTCCACGCGAATACCGTCGATATCAAGGACTTTTCCCATGGGCTCGAGTTTAGCCTTAACTTTTTCCATAAACTCTGCCTTTTTGTCATTTGCACAGGGAAGGGCTCCTCTTTTTGTGGCGTACCTGGGAAGCTCTTCTCGAAGCTTGCTTAACTTCTTTTCCTTGACAATCTCAACAAGTTTTGCGGCTGCATAAATCCCATCCGGACAGTAGGAAATCTTCGGGAAAATCCAGCTTCCTGATGGCTCGCCTCCATAGATAGCACCACACTTTTTTATGCCCTCTGCGACGTAAACGTCCCCAACTCTTGTCCTCACAATCTCCGAACCCTTAAGAGAATCCCCAACCATCATTGATGTGTCCACAGGCACGACGACTGTTCCTTTCTTACCGCTGCACTCATACAGCCCAAAAATTGCAAGCATTTCATCTCCTGAAACAAAATTGCCTTTCTCGTCCACTGCCATCATCCTGTCCGCATCACCGTCATGTGCGATTCCAAGAGCGGCTCCGAAATCCACAACGGCTTTTTTGAGCATGGAAAGGTTTTCGTCATTTGGCTCAGGGTTTCTCGCAGGGAAGTGGCCGTCAGGCTGAGCGTTCAGGGTTATTACCTCACAACCAAGCTCCTGGAGGAGATAGGGGGTAATTGTTCCTCCCGCTCCGCATCCGCAGTCCAGTACAACTTTCAGGCTGGAACTTCCTACAAGCTTTTTGATCATATTCATATGGGCCCGGATAGCATTTCCGTCTTCTTCGAACTTGCCTATCAGGTCCCAGGGAACCAGGGAAAAGTCCGCATCTTCAATCGCTTTTTCGATCTCTTCCTGCTGCGCCGAGTCAAAGGCCATGCCATCAGGGTTCCAGAGCTTGATCCCTACATACTCTGAGGGATTGTGGGAGGCTGTAACCATTACACCACATTCGTATTCTCTGGATGCATATGCCAGGGTTGGGGTAGATACAAGGCCTATTTCTGTGACAGCACAGCCTGTTGCAGTCATTCCCGCAATCAGGGCATGCTCGATCATAGGGGCCGAAACTCTGGGGTCCCTCCCGATAACTGCAGTTTTTTTTCGGCTTCCAAGTACAAGCCCTACATTAAGTGCAAGTTCGGGCGTAATTTCTTTGTTTGCTATCCCTCTTATTCCTGAAGATCCGAAGAGTTTCATATATCCCATTCCCAAATTTTCTAAAGTTTTTTCTCTAAATTATCTTGTTTTTTAATTTTTAAATTTTCGGGCATTTAATTATTCAACTGTGACACTTTTTGCAAGATTGCGTGGTTTGTCAATCGAGCACCCACGAGCAAGAGCAGTATAATAAGCAAGCAGCTGGAGGACTACAACGCTGAGCAACGGAGAAAGCAATTCGCTACTCGGAGGTATTGTAAGAACAACATCCGCATATTTTCCGATCTCGGTGTCTTTATTATCGGCCACTGCGATAACCGTTGCATCCCTGGCTTTTACTTCCTTTATATTGCTCAGCACCTTATCGTAAGTCTGCCCTTTTGTTGCAATAGTAACTACAGGCGTTCCTTTCTCAAGCAGCGCAATCGGTCCATGTTTCAGTTCGCCTGCGGCAAAACCCTCAGCATGCAGATATGAAATTTCTTTTAATTTGAGAGCTCCTTCAAGGGCAATCGGATAGTTAAGGTTCCTGCCGAGGAAGAAGTAGTTATCTGCATGAGCAAAATTCTCTGCACATTCCTTCACTGCTTCTTTCTGGTTGAGAATCTGCTGAATCTGACCTGGTATTTTTCTTAGACCCGTAATGAATCCTTTAACATAATCAGGACTTAGCTTACCTCTTGAGAGGGCGAACTTGACAGCAAGCAGATAAAGAAGTGTAAGCTGGGTACTGAAGGTTTTGGTCGCGGCAACTCCGATCTCAGGTCCTGCTCTGGTATAGAGCACACTGTTAGCTTCTCTTGTAATAGTGCTTCCTACAACGTTTGTAATAGCAAGTGTAGGGCAGTTGTAGGACATTATTTCCCTAACAGCCGCGAGGGTATCTGCAGTCTCCCCGGATTGGGTGATTGCAATGGCAAGGGTTCCATCACTTATAACCGGGCTTCTGTACCTGTACTCCGAGCAGATGTCTATATCGCAATGAATTCCTGCAAGCTGCTCAAAAAGGTATTTCCCAAGCAGCCCTGCGTGCCAGGAGGTTCCACATGCCAGAATCTGGACTCTTGAAAGTTTCCTTATCTCTTCATCGGCCATATTAAGTTCTTTGAGATCTATCGTTCCTTCAAGTTCCGAGACTTTGCCTGCAAGTGTATTGTGAATCGCACTCACCTGCTCGTGAATTTCCTTGAGCATAAAGTGTTCGTAACCGGCTTTTTCGGCAGCTTCAAAGTCCCACTCGATCTTTTCTATCTTCTTTTCGCGGACTTTTCCTTCTCTGTCAAAGATCTCTACGCTGTTAGGAGTTAGAACTGCGGTTTCAAAGTCATTTACAAAAATTACATCCCTTGTATAATTCAAAAAAGCAGTTACGTCCGATGCGGCAAAGTTCTCTCCCTTGCCGAGTCCTATAACCAGTGGGCTGTCTTTCCGAGCAAGCACAAGTTTTCCCTGTTCGTCAGCACAGAGAACTGCAAGAGCATAAGAACCTTCGATCTCTTTTAGCGCTTTCCGCAGTCCTGTAAGAAGTTCGCATTTTGCTTCTCTTCCATCTGGCTTACCGTATATGTGCTTATGCAGGAGGTGTGCGATCACTTCGGTATCAGTTTCCGATTTGAATTCATATCCTTCTGCAGTAAGTTGTTCTTTCAATGCCATGTAGTTCTCTATTATTCCGTTATGCACAACTGAGATCTTACATGGGTTTCCAGAGGTATGCGGATGAGCGTTTATTGTGCTGGGTCTTCCGTGGGTTGCCCAGCGGGTGTGCCCTATTCCGATGTTGCCACTTATTCCTTCTGGGATTGTGGCTTCAAGGTTTACGATTTTACCCACTGACTTGTAAGTATCGATTCCGCTGCCCAGAATTGAAATCCCAGCAGAATCATATCCACGATACTCAAGTTTTTTGAGAGATTCTATGATGACAGATGCAGCAGAGTTTTCCCCTGCATATCCTACAATTCCACACATTTTTCCACCTTTATAGGGTTAAAGAACAACCGAATGACGGGACAGATCCCTGTATATGGTGTTTCCAGATTCCACCTGGCAGTCAACAGCTATTGTTACTCCGGCCTTTACAAGTACGCTATTCCCAATCCGGTTGTCGTCTCCGAAGATGGTGCCGAGTTTGGGAGCTCGATGAATATTTCCGTTCATAATGATCGATAGACCTTCTTTTTCTTCAACAAAGAAACCTGAGCCAATTGTATTGTTGCTTCCAATTATGGAATTAGAGATCTGCCCATGAGAGTATATCCTGCAGTCATTCATTATTATGCTGTTCTGTATTTCGGTAAATGACCTGATCGATACATTGTCTCCTATTGTTGTGGAGGGAAGAATAACTACATTGGGACCTATATCACAATTTTCCCCTATGACTGCAGGGCCTACAATGTAAGTTCCTGAGCGAATCCTTGTATTCTTTCCTACTGCCACCTTTCCACTGAGGAAAACTCCCTCTTCAATTTCCCCTTCAAGCTTCGGTTCCCTGGCTGAATTTAAGACTATGGCATTAGCTTTTAATAAGTCCCAAGCATGGACAGCATCAAGCCATTTTGATTCGGTAGGGACGGAAGTAATGATTTTCCCTTCGTCAATCATAAGCTGAAGGGTATCGGTTATTGCATACTCCCCGTTTTCGGATATCGGGGTTTTTTCGATGGTTTCAAAGACCTTCGGCGTAAAAATATAAATTCCTGTATTTACAATACGGCTCAGGTCTCCAGGCCTTTTTTCCAGAATTCTTGTGACTCTCTTTTTTTCTTTCAGAACCACACCATAGCCTGCAGTCTCTTCCATCTGAACAGTTAGAAGGCTTGCATCCCCTTCATAATTATTTAGAAGATCCGCTATAGTTTTCGGTTCCACCAGGTTGTCTCCATTGAGCACGAGAAATACCGAGTCCTCGGGGTCAATCCATTTTTTTGCCTGCTCAATTGCATGTGCAGTCCCAAGCTGAGCTTTCTGTTCAACGTACTTTATTTTCACTCCGAAGTTTAGCCCGTCTTCGAAATAGTCCATTATGCGTTCTTTTTTATATCCAACAATCAATATAATGTCAGTTATTCCATTTTTTTCAAGCGAACCTATTACATGCTCTAAAATAGGTCTGTTGGCTATAGGAAGCATTACTTTTGAACGAGTTAGAGTAAGAGGCCTGCAGCGCAGCCCTTCTCCTGCTGCAAGGATAATAGCTTTCATAATTTTAAGAACCTTTTTTAGAATTTATACGTTACCTTCAAAAGTTTTATACGAATAAACTATCTGTAAATATATTTAGAGTTTTATATCTGAATAAGGTACAGCTAACAATAAAAAAGTAATCCTACGTAATTGAGAAATAAGTTCTTCCTACAAGATAAACAACTCCATAACATGAATCCAGTAATTCTAATAAGAATTCCATCCCATTTTCTAGCTTTTACAGGCAATTTTATCTTTTTAACAGTCTCGAAACTTATTTATTTCATAAAATCCTGTATGTCTTTCCTACTTTTTATGTTTTATGCTTCCTAACCTTTGAAAACCCGGACAATTCTTAAGGAACTTTTTCTATTGAACGTTTCATTAACTGCCACACATTTGATAAATAGTTGTGACAACATGCTGAAAATATTACTCCAATCCTTAAATTCCTTCTGAATACTTTAAAATTTCTATAAAGTCAAAAAGTAAAAAATATTCACTAGTTGTAAAGTTTCTGGAAAATCAGTTTTAAGGGTCACTTTTTCGATTAATCCTGAAAATCTGCGTTCATACTCTTTATCTAAACTGGACACTTCACTACACCTCAGAATATGAAACATCTTCGATAATCCTAAAGCGTGATCGGTCATAAGTCCCGTGTTTCTGAATGTTATATGCCGGTTGACTAATAAGATTTTTATACACTGAACTACATGAAATTTCTCTTTTTAGCCTTGAGTAATCAATCATTATAACACCTAAAATGAACAGTTTTTCAAAACAGTTAAATTAATATCAAAGAGTGGCTGTTTAAATTGTTATAAAACAAATCTTTACAAGGTGATTTTTATCGTGGAGGGTAAAAAGTCAAGGATACTTGGCGAGAAGTGTCAGGCAGTCTCAGAAGTATACGGGCAAATATTAATGGTTGTGGTGACCATCATACTTGCTGCATCAATAGTGTATCCCAATATACCGGAAAGTGCACCCAGTGCCAATCTCTTTATCGAAGCTCGTAATTTCTCGCAAAATGAGACGACGTCAACGCAGAACGCAGAGACACCAACGCAGGATGAAACGACGCCAGCCGGCTATTTAATTGAGGCTTCTTCGGGGTCTGGAGGTAATATTTCTCCTGAGGGAAGTATCTCTGTGACTGCTGGCGGCAATAAGATCTTCAGTATGATACCTGATGAAAACTATAAGGTTCTTGATGTGCTGGTTGACGGGAATTCCGCTGGACCGGTTTCCACCTATACCTTCAATAATGTATCGTCCAGTCATAGTATTCAAGCGAGTTTTACCGTGAATTTCAGTGTGATAAACAACAATACAGTAGTACCGAAGGAAAACTTCACAGTCAATGCAACTGTGCTTGGTTGTGCTTTAATTATGAACGAGGGACCGTCTCCGGTTACTTGCCGTCTCAAGTTAGGGGACTATACTTATGATCCCTGGGGAGATTACACGAATGCATCGGAAGGGAATATCAATGATGAAAAAAATCCTCGCTTCTGGGAGTCTCCAATTTCCTATAATGCAGATACGCCTGTAACGGTTGAGGCTTGCTCCTGGGAATATGTTGAACCTAATAATAACCAGAATAACTGGAATAACTGGAATAACTGGAATAACTGGAATAACTGGAATAACTGGAATAACCAGAATAATATCCCGGGAAAAATCCTTGAAGTTAGCACTTCGACCAATTCACCTAATTTGAAGGTTCTTAAGAACGGAGACGATGTTCCTAATATCCCTGGATTCCGAGGTCAGGACTCGATTGAAGACTTTGTAAAAGAATACATTGAAAACGGTAGTATCAAGCTCAAGGAAAACGAAGTTATATATCTTTTTGAGCTGAGTAATAAAAATCTGAATACCGATGGTGTTGATTTTCAGGATCTTGTCCTTTTGGTTTCAGTAAACGGAGAAGATGCCTCAAAGTCTGCAATTGAATCTCAGAACCCGGACTTGAGTGAACCCCCGGATGAAGGCCAAGATGAAAACTCAAACGAAACCAAAGGTGGAACTGTCCTCAAGTTCGTAATCGAGCACCTTGGGGGAGATACAATTAATTTCAAATCTGATGATGAGACAAAAGTTATTATTCAGAAAGGAGACAAACAATGTTACCTCAATTTCACGGAGCTTGGGGTCTTCAAAGTAGGGGATTCAGCCACTTTTGATCTTAAATATGATTATGACGACCCTCGCAGTCCGCTTGACCTTAGTCAGGGGGACTGCATATTTATAAAAATAGTGGATGTCCGAAGCAAATCCTTAATTTACTCTGGAAGCACTACTGTTAAATAAAATATATTAACAAGGATATATTAATGGAGCTGACCTTTACGGGACTCAGCTCCCAAAAACCGAATGAAATTTTTTAAAAAATATGAGCCTCCGAAAAAATCTATTTGAATGAGTATTTGGGAAAGTGTGGACGTTTTTTCAATTTATTTACAAAGGCCGAACCGGCTCTTTGTAACAATGCTACAAAATCTCTGCATAAATAAGTTTAAGTATAGTATGTACACATAGTCTCTTAGAAAAAATTTGAATGAAAATTGAAGTAAGTTCAAAATTGAACTCAAGCAGGAAGCAGGTATTATGCATAGGGAATTTAAAAACAGTCTCAAAATAATAGTTTTTCCTCTGCATAAGATTGAGTTTCAGGGGCCAATTCTTCATGGTTTCTCAATCTTTAAGAAGAGCTTTACCGGATACCGATTGTGGCCTTGATACGAATACTTTCACTCCGCTTTCCTTAACTTTATATGCTGTGGCGTTGTAGATTAAAACGCCTCTCTATAAATAAAGATAAACAAGAGGCTTGAGGTAGGAAGAATGAAACAGACAGCTGAATCTATTCGAGATCGATTTTTAAAGCTTGGCATCGACGTACCTGTAGAGGATATCGAAAGCAGACTTGACGAACTGATTACTAAATTTAAAGTTCCTTCAAACGAAGCCCAGCGTAGTGTGACCAATTATTTTTTGAAGAAATACTCTATTCCTAAAAATGAATTTTATACCAGGCAGGCTGAGCCGCAGCTTACCAAGATAATAGATATTTCTGAAAATGGGCAATGGGCAAATATTAAGGCAAGGGTTGTCCAGCTATGGGAAAACACTCACGAATCAATCTCTCAGGTGGGGCTCCTGGGAGATGAAACAGGAATTATAAAGTTTACCGAATGGAAAAATGCCGAACTGCCTGGGCTTGAACAGGGTGAGAGTTATTTATTCAGGAGCGTTGTCGTAGGAGAGTACAATGACAGGTTCCAGGTACAGCTTAATAGGAATACTTCTATCGAAAAACTGGATGAGGCTATTGGAGTTGGAGGCGGGGACTTCATCCCGGCTGCAAGGGAGTCTGAACTCAGAAACATCTCTGACCTTGCCGGAGGCCAGTGGGCTACAGTTAAAGGAAAAGTGGTTCAACTTTGGGAAAACTCTCATGAATCGATTGAACAGGCAGGGCTTATAGGAGACCCCACAGGGGTTATCAAATTTACTAATTGGGCCAGTTCCGAGCTTCCTGACATGGAAGAGGGCAAAAGCTACATGTTGAAAAATGTAGTTGTCAACGAATGGGGAGGTAAGATCCAGATTCAGCTTAATCGGTCAAGTTCCATAGAAGAACTTGATGAAGATATCAAAGTCGGGTCCTTGACTTCCACATACTTCGGAGCAATGGTGGACATCCAGACCGGTTCAGGCCTCATAAAACGTTGTCCCGAATGTAAAAGGGCTCTGGTTAAGGGTGCCTGTCCAGAGCACGGAAAAGTAAAAGGTGAATACGACCTGAGGATAAAAGCGGTTCTGGATTCCGGAACTTCCACTCAGGACATCCTGATTAACAGAGAACTTACCGAGGAGCTTGCAGGGCTTTCTCTTAATACTGCAATTGCAATGGCCGCTGACGCTCTCGACCCCGGAGTAGTGCTGGATAATCTAAAACATGAGCTGGTAGGCAGGTACTATACTGTAACCGGGCACAAGCTTGATCGCTATATCCTTGTGGATTCCATTAATCCAAAAACTTCTCTGGATAGAGAGATGCTTGATGAAATGCTGTCTCTTAATGAAACACTTGCCAGGATGGAGGTGCAGTAAATGCCAGGTTTTTTCAGAGAAGCTGCCCGCAGGGTTTTTGCCCAGGAACTGAAGGATTCGAATCTGACTTCAAGGGATGAAACTGATCAGTATGCTCCACAGTATGTCCTGACGCCCACGGGAGCTAAAGTAAACCGTATCTTCCTTGTTGGCACACTTATCGAAAAAGAAGATATCGGCACTGATTCTGAGTACTGGAGGGGAAGAGTTTCGGACCCGACAGGTTCTTTCCTGGTCTATGCCGGACAGTATCAGCCCGAAGCAGCTCAATTTCTTGCCGA
This sequence comes from Methanosarcina sp. Kolksee, assembly GCF_000969945.1. Lineage (NCBI taxonomy): Archaea > Methanobacteriati > Methanobacteriota > Methanomicrobia > Methanosarcinales > Methanosarcinaceae > Methanosarcina > Methanosarcina sp. Kolksee. The sequence continues at coordinate 2,465,449 of NZ_CP009524.1, read as the reverse complement.
GTGTGAACTGCCAGCTTTTGTAGCAGTTGTGGGCAAAACCAGTACCTATACTACAGATGATGGGAATGTCCTTACTTCTATCCGTCCAGAATCTATCCAGCAGGTAGATGAACTTACCCGGGATCTCTGGGTGCTTGATACTGCAAAACAGACTCTTGAAAGGATAAGGGCAATTGAGGTAGAGGAGGATCAAAACTCAAAACTTGCAAAAGAACACTATTCGACTGATACCGGTTACTACCGCACTATAGTCAAAAAAGCTCTTGAGTCCCTCAAAGAAAGGGAATGAAGCAAAAAATAGTAGAAACTATACTATCAAATCAGGCATTCTCTTCAAATTTAATGGATTTTCAACCACTGAAAAATACAATAATTGTTCCATTTTCTCTCATCATATTTTGGAGTAGAAAATGGAACTTGAAGCTTTAAAACAATCGCTGTTTTCACTGGCCATCAATCCTTATAAAATTGGTTACTATTCAGCCTTCCGGAATCTATTGATCGATATTGATTTTGATGAAATCGGTATGTCTGAATTCTAACTCTTGAGGATTGAAAAAACGCAATCAATAGCCAATAATCAAATAAAATATATTTTCTGAAATTTACCCCTTGAATTCTGTTAAATCAGGTTAATGATGTTGTTTTTCCTGGGCTGAATAGTTATAATAGTACTAAAAATAGATACAAAACAAAAAAATTTAATGATATTTCGTTTAAGCTTGTTTAATTCCGGCAAACAAAAAGTAAGTTATTCAGGTACACCGGAATTTATGTTAGGGCTGGAGGTTCGCTTCAATTCATTTTAACATTTTAAACCTCTTTTTTGAGCTAGCTCTTTCTTCCTTCTGAGCTTTTTCTGCCTTTTATTTTTCACATTTTCAGTAGTTATGCGCTCCGGATTTTCTGGATTTGGGGCCTTTGTTTGGCCTGAAAGCCCGTTCCGGGCACTTCTTGGAATCGGTTTTTCCGCGCACTTCAAAACCCAGGCTGAAACATTCGCCTTTTAGCTCATCAATAGCCGTATAAAATCTACAATCTTGGCATGTAGGCATTCGGATTACTACCTCCAGTTATATGAAGGCCACCTGGTCTTAGTCCCAGAGTGTTTGCCCGGATACAACCTCTGAAGCAAGATATCACTTATTTTCAGATACCTTAAGTACGGATGTATCCTCTAAATAATATGTATCTGTAAATAAAACATTTTTGGTAGGCTACCAGAATGAAGGTAGGGATTTGCATCCGGTCAACAGCCGGAAAATTAAGATAACTAACTAAAGTTATTTATATCCCTATCCTGAAAGCTTTTGCCGGTTATTTGCGATTATTTTGTAGTTATTTGCTGATTATTTGGCAGCTACTTATTGATCATTTGACAGCCATTTGTTGGTTATTTGATAGATTTTTATTAATTATTTGGTAACTGTTTAATGACTATCTGCCGGCTACCTATCGTTTATTTGCTAGCTACCTGTCGTTTATTTGCTAGCTACCTGTCGTTTATTTGCTAGCTACCTGTCGTTTATTTGCTAGCTACCTGTCGTTTATTTGATATTGCTTGCCAGCTATGGATACCGTACTTTTTTGTTAATGACCGTGTTTGCAGAAAAGTGTATCTGACTGGATGAATGTTTCCAAAAGTGATGATTTATTCATGGAGGACGAGTGTTTTTCCGAGCTGGTTCTTGAGTCAAATCTCTTCATAGTCATCAAATTCAACATCAAGCACGGGAAGCTCAATTACTTCTCCTTCCCTGTTATAGCATGTCCAGCTTTGACTATCATAGGGACGGCCAACTATGATATGGCAGTTGCCTGTTTTTGAAAAGAGTAGCAGGTCAGCCTGTGAAGGGCTGCGGTTCGGGCCTGGATGGCTGTGGACTGAACCTGCGGCTTTGATGTTCGGCATCATATAGAGCCTGAGGACGGCATTTGAATCACTGGATTCCGTGCCAGGTAGTATAAGAACTTCAGTGATGATCCCATCTTTTTCCTGCAAAAGTCCGGCAAATTCCTGGGGAGCCATGGACTTACTAGCCTCCAAGATAAAATTAAGAGTATCACGAGCTATTCCGTTAATTTGCATACTGGACTATTCTTCTTAAATAGTATATCTTTTCTGCGGTAATGATAGAGTGCATTAATTCTTGCCAGCCGAGTTTTTCCGCAATTCAATCGGTCGGGAATTTTCTGGATTGAAAAGACTCCAGTAAACATAGAATTAAGGCAGTTAATTCAGGTCGGTGAGTTAAAGTCGGCTGGTTCAATGGACCAGTTTCATAATTCTAGCCAGTGGGTTTATCTACGGCCTTCGTAGACTATTACACCGGAAAGTTTATTTCTTAAAATTTAATAGGACTAAGGCTGTGCTAACAGCATTAAGATTATAAGGAATTTTTAGTTCTTAGAACTTAGTCGCATTAAGGCTTTGCTACAATATTAAGTATTGTCAGGAGGTACTGCGATCAAAAATATGCACTCAGACTCAGAGCTGGAAACTGATCTGAAAAAGAACTCCGGAAAAGATCTGGAAAAAAATTCCGAAAAAACTCTGGAAAAGGATTCAAGAAAGGGTCTGGAAAAGTACCAGGAAAAAGGCACTGATCCACACACATCCTTATATCAGGAATCACTTGCCGTGCACCGACGGCTTGGGGGCGTACTGGAGGTTGCCAGTAAAGTTAGCCTTCAAACGATACACGACCTCAGCGTCGCCTATACACCAGGGGTTGCCGAGCCGTGCAGGAAGATAGTCAAGGACCCTGAACTTGCCTACCTCTATACCCTGAAGAGAAATACTATTGCTGTTATCACAGATGGATCGGCAGTGCTGGGGCTTGGGAATATAGGTCCTTATGCTGCGCTGCCTGTTATGGAAGGAAAGGCAATAATTTTCAAAGAATTTGCAGGCATTGATGCCTTCCCAATTTGCCTGGATACACAGGAAACCGAAGAAGTGATAAAAGCGGTAAAGTATCTGGCTCCTGCATTCGGAGGTATTAACCTTGAAGACATCAGCGCTCCTCGTTGCTTTGAAATAGAGGAGCGACTGCGTGAAGAACTCGATCTGCCAGTTATGCATGATGACCAGCATGGGACAGCCATTGTAGTTTTTGCCGGGCTTCTCAATGCCCTTAAAATTGTGAATAAAAAGTTAAATGAACTCCGTATAGTGATTTCAGGCCTGGGGGCGGCAGGAGTAGCAATTTTCCGGTTCCTGGTTCGAGCAGGAGCAAATCCGGCAAGAATTCTTGTCTGCGACAGTAAAGGGCTCGTGTATGAAGGCCGGAAAAACGGCATGAACCCCGTAAAAGAGGAAATTGCCAGGCTCACAAATCATGGAAAATTGAAAGGGGGGCTTGAAAATGCTTTACCGGGAGCTGACCTTTTTATCGGTGTCTCCGTGGGAGGGGTAATCAGTGAGGAAATGGTTCATTCCATGGCAAAAGATGCAATTGTAATGGCTATGGCAAACCCTCTACCTGAGATAATGCCTGATGCCGCAAAGCGGGCAGGAGCAAGGGTTGTTGCTACGGGCAGGTCGGACTTTCCAAATCAGCTTAATAATTGCCTGAGCTTCCCTGGGGTTTTCAAAGGTGCTCTCAGCACCTGTGCGAGAAAAATAACACCTGAGATGGAAATAGCTGCGGCGCGCGCTCTTTCGGAGATCGTAACGTTCAGTGAACTTTCTGAAGATTACATAATTCCTGACCCTCTTGACAGGCGTGTAGTGCCTGCGGTTGCAAAAGCTGTTGCAGGTGCATCACTCGAAAGTTGCGTTGCAAGGAAAAGCCATGAAGACAAGGCCTGAGAAAGCAAAATTTGGGCTAAAAACCCGGTATCGGGACAGGTTTTCTGCTTTCTCCATCCAATAAGCTTTTCTTACTTTTTTCCTTCGTAAAGATCTTCGGCATAAATGCTTCCAAGGACTGTTTTCTTTCTTCTTTTTCTTAGTGTCAAGCTCCATGAATGTTTTCACGACTAATCTTCACGACTAATCTTCACGACTAATCTTCACGACTAATCTTCACGACTATCTTCACGACTAACCCTCACTGTTGTATCTGGAAATTATTTTGAAATTCAGGTATATATTCACCTTGAAGTCGAATATTTTAACCAATTTGTAGAATCAAATGCAGTTTTGAGACCGCCTGAATATCAATTTTTTAATTGATGCTTTCTTAATATCGGCGTTCATGCGTCTGCGGTTAAGTGATAAATGTGATAAATTGTCTTCAGTTCCAGAAAGTTTATCAAATGTTGCAATAGATTGTGAGATGGAACATGGTATTGATTTCATGTAAATATGCCAAAATTTAAGGCCAGCTTCTAATGCAAAATCGATAGCTTTCAGGCAAGAAAACTCCTTAATCGAGAATCAATGGAGTAGTTTCTCGAGGAGCTCATCCCAAAACCAATTTCATTTCCATATCAATAAGAGTTTCATAATTATTTTTTCAGGATCAGAAGCTCTTATTGATAATCCAGAATACGATATTCAGAGTAGCAATTTTGCGTTTTGGGATCAGCTCACACAGGACCCTTTACTCATCCCCAAAGCGGTGAAGAATTAAATCGATAGGTTCGATTTCAAATTTCTCCGCGCCAACAAGACAGGACCCTTCAAAATCGCATGTCCAGATAGGATATGCTGAATATTTTTCCACAGTTTCTTTGTGGAACTCCCTGACCGGAAGTGCTCGAAGGTTAACATATTTGTCCAGTTTTAGATCCAGGGTATCGTAAAGAATTTCAGTTAATTTGTTCAGTAAATTTAACAGTACTATGGTTCGCTGGAATTCTGGATTCCACAACTCGATTCTTTCTATAATCTCTTTAACCTTTATATACTGCTCATATTCCCACGCTTCAAGTATATCATTATTGAAATGCCTGGACACTATTTCATAAACGCCTGGAATATTAATTATTGATTGAAGAGTTTCCTCGTTAAGAAGTGTATCGTTATTGAAATGCCTGGATACTATTTCAGAAACACCCGGAATATTAACTATTGACTGAAGAGTTTCCTCATTAAGACGTGTGTAAAGAATTCTGTCAAAATCGTCCTTTGTCATTTTGCTATAGTTCATGTTATCGCCATTGTTTATTGCGTAAAATTCTCAAAGAAAAAAAGGAGGTTGATTTCTAATGAAGCTTCCTCTTTTGAACGGAAACGACACAATATAACAGCTTAGCATTATGACCTTCGGGAGCCTTTCAGGTTCCTTGTTGATCCGGTGGTTATTGGCCTGGTTGAAAGTGGGGCTATGGAAGGTAAGGACTTTATCAGGACAGAAAATCATAATCCTGGATTAAAGCTTACAGGAGCCAGGAAGGTTGTTAATGAATTTTCCAATATGCTGAACAAAAAAGTAAGTTACCGGGGAAAAGAAAGCATCTGGAGCTATGTTATCTTCCTGAAGGTAAGAGAACTAGCACATAATCTTACGAGCAAAAAGGAAAAACTGGATTTTGTTAAGCCTGAATATGAGATTGAGAAAATTGATTCTTATGATATGAGGCAGAAGATTCTTAATGGAGCACTTACGGGAATTTCTGTGACTCTACAAAGCCAATATTAATTCTGACATCTTTACCTGTAGCTTCTGTCAGGCGGTAAGCAGCTTTACTGGCCATATCTGGAGGGACTTCCTGAACTACTTTGCGGCCTATCAGGAGGGATACTTTTACAGGTTTTTTTAACAAGAAATCTAAAGGCATATAGCCGACTGTAACTTTTTCAAGTGTCAAATCCTTTTCTGCATATTCGGGATCTTTGAACATAGCTATCATTTCTCCGTTAATCTCCTGTTCAACAAGAGATGTCTGAAAAGAAGAATAGGTAACAAGCCCAAGAGCTACAGAGAGTGAGGCAATTGCAATGACAAGTAAAGCTACATGCGAGATCACAGAAGAACGGGCATGTACAACTGCTTCTTTCTCTACCGGACGAAAACCGGAAACCCAGAACATTATGAGGGCTGACACGTTGACAGCAAGCAGGTTAACAAGCACGAGCACGGCAGCTGCAATTGCTACTAAGGGTAGCCCCCATGCGAGTCCCAGCCCTGCCGTTGCAGCTGGTGGAACGAGAGCGATTGCAATCGCAACACCCACAAGGGCAGACCCTGCATTCCGGATAATACTGATAGCTCCTGCTATACCCGATCCCAGAGCAAGGAAAAGAGAAAGGAAATTAGGGCTGGTCCTCTCGGCTATCTGGGATATTTCTCGGATATCAAGGCCAGGTGGCAAAAGTATCGATTCTTTAAGAAGTATACCGATAAGGGCACCCACTGCAATTGCGAGCAGAAGCCCTCCAATCTGCATCTTAATTCCTCGAGACGCAAGTTTTCTGTCGTCAAGAACAGTGCCTACACTTGCAGAAATTGCAGGCCCCATAAGTGGAGCCACGACCATTGCTCCGATGATTGTTGCAGCCGAATCAAGCAAGAGTCCTCCAGTTGCAATAATCGTGCTCAGAACAAGAAACGCAAGATAAGTAGAAGTTTCAGGTGCGAGGTTCTCTGCACGTGCAATCAATTCTTCTCGCGAGATACGGGTTCCAGAGTAGCGCTGTTTTAGAACTTCAATGCGTCTTGATACTATAGTTTCAGGTGTCAGGACGATAGTATAGGTATTTTCGCTAATTCCAGCCTTGCGCAATCTGGTAAGTACTGGTTCCACACCAACAGGAGGAATTGGAAACTGGACAAGGGCTTCAAAGTCTTTTCTGCCTGTTTCGTCCCATACGGCATAGTCTATCCCTTCGTCATCTAGCACGGCGAGCACAGGCTGTCGCTTACCCACTGGAATGAGTACCTGAACAAGACGCATAATATGGTTATATATATAATATATATTTTATATTAATTGGTTTCAAAAAATATTCGCAGTTAATCGAATGTTTTTAATTTTAGAACTTATTTTGAAACACTTGTGTGAAGCAGTTGCCTATGGGAAGGAAACTATAGCAAGAGATGTGAAGAACCATGCTGAATTTAAAAGAACTCGGTGTAAGTAAGGAAAACTTTCTCGAATTTCTGGCCGATAACTCCATACAGGACATCTTCAGGCTCATAAATCCAGGATAAATCTCAGAAAATATTACCGAATTTACAGGAAAGCTATTTCATGGAAAATACTTTAAACTGGAAATTCAAAATTTTGCGGGCAAAAGGTGGCGTATTATGGCAATACTCCGCGATTTAATACATAGTCTTCCTTAAAATTCACAACGATATCTTAAGCTCATAAAAATGCAAGATATTATAAATCAATTTGAATATATATTGTTTTACATCTATTTGCTCATGAAAACAGGTGTGGGATGATTCGAAGAGCCATTAGTTTGAACTAGATTTGGGAGAAGGTTCGAGTGTTATTATGGTTTCAGGGGTTGGAAAGCTAACCAGATAATCTTCCCCTATTCTATAAAGATTATCGGATACAATATTTATCTGGAGGCGTTAATCAATCAACCTGTGTTAACGGGTTATGAAATAAAAAATCAGCTTACTGTAAAATGACATGGGGGGAATTGCAAAATATGAAAATAAATAGAATCTCGGTACCTGCTGAGATTTTAGTGTACAGTACTTTTGCTGTTATCCTGACAATAGGAATGAAGGAAATATCTCCGATACTCACAACCGTATTTTTCTCTATCTTCGTCGCACTGATACTTACCCCACCTGTCCGCTGGGTCAAGCGAAAAGGCATTCCCGGAGTACTGAGCGTGCTTCTGGTAATTTTGTTATTAACTCTATTTATCTCGGTTTTCGGGGCAGTGATTGTAGGTGCTGCAATCCAGATTGGAAACCAACTTCCAAACTATCAGAGTCAGTTGATAGAGATCCTGGACGAACTTTTACCGTATCTTCCATCCACCGAAGACCTATCCCTGCAGTCCGTTTTTCGTGGTATTGCATCACTTGCAGTCAGCTTTATGGTAAGCGTCCTTAACGGACTCATAAATGCCGGGACAACGGTTGGAATAATCATAGTCACAGCAGCATTTTTGTTGCTGGGCGCTGCCGGAGCTCAGGAAAAAACAGAACAAAAAGCTGAAGAACAGCTCGTATTCGAATCACGTCTGAATAAATTTGGTAAGGGTCTGATAGAATTTATTGTTATAAGAACAGAGGTAAATCTTGTTACGGCCATCGGAATTACGGTTATTCTCCTTATAGGAGGTATCGACTTTGCGGTTTTCTGGGGTGTCATGGCATTTTTTCTTGGTTATATTCCATATATAGGCCTGGCTCTAACTACAATTCCACCCGCGTTCTTCGGGCTAATCCAGTATGGGCTTATAGGAGCTCTGGCTGTTATTATTGCTATCTCGATAGTCAATGCACTCACTGAAAACGTAATATTTCCTTCACTCGCAGGAAAAGGCCTGAAACTATCTCCAGCTATTGTATTTTTGTCCCTTCTCTACTGGAATTATGTGCTTGGAGCTACAGGAATGCTGCTTGCCACGCCTCTTACCATGGTTTTGAAGATTATCCTGGAGAGTTTTGAGGAAACCAGATGGCTTGCCAGATTGATGGGCCCAGTAGGAAATGAAGCAGAGGCTAAGGAAAGTGCAGGGCAGGAAGAAGAAAACTAAAATCTGGACCGATGAAGAGATACTCGGAAGCTATCGGTTTTGTAAAGATACAATAAAATCCGCTTATATTTTTTGCCTGTTCACTCGTAATCTTAACCTGAATTTTATATATGCTCGTTTATATATATTTTAAATTTTATACATCTTTTGTGTTAATACTGCTGTGATTGTTTTTTGATTGTAGAGTTCCTGACAGAGGGGGAAGAAGACTACAGGAATTGTACGAGATTTCATAGCTCATTAATGTGACCACCAGTTATCCGTGAAAAGCAGCACAACAGAAACGGGACAGCAGAACTGGAAAGAATTTCAAATGGGGGAGTAAATAAATGGATGAAGTAATGTATGGGCCAATGCAGCTTTTAGTCATAGTATTCGACAATCCGAACTTCCACGGCCAGATCCGCCGTGAACTTGAGTCAGTCATGAATAAAGGAATGATCAGGCTTATTGATTTGCTGTTCATATGGAAAGACGAAGCTGGGAATATCAAGTCTCTTGAGGCTACACAACTGGATGAAGAGGAAAGAATGCATTTTGGTGCTGTCGTTGGGGGACTTATAGGGTATGGGGCTGGCGGTGAAGAAGGAGCTATAGGAGGCACAGAGGCAGGAATCCTGGCAGCAGCCCAGGAGAATTATGGAATCACTGAAGAAGATATTCTGGAGATAACCGAGGCTATACCTGAAGGTACCGCCGCTGCTATTCTTATTATCGAACACCTATGGGCAAAAAGCCTGAAACAGGCAATAAGAGATGCAGGAGGAGTGCTGGTTTCCCAGGGTATGCTCACACCTGAGCTGCTCGTTGCGGTTGGAGAAGAACTGACAGAAGCGGTTAAATTTGCAGAGAAAAAGAAAAAGGGGCCTCAGGCAGCAGCTGCGTTTTGAAAGGCTGCCTGCTCAAATTTAAGCATTAAGTGTTCTGTATCGAGAAAGTATTCTGTATCGAGACCAATGATACAGTTCAAAGCCAGATATGATACAGTTCAAAGCCAGATATGATACAGTTCAAAGCCAGATATGATACAGTTCAAAGCCAGATGCTGGATCGATAACGTTTGCGGATATTATAATTCAGATTTGACATTATTCAAACTTTTTTGCAGGAAACTCAAAAAATTTTTTGAAATTCAGATGATCAGGAATGATACAAATATAACTTCAAATTTTCAGTTTGGGAATTGATCCATTGTTCCACTTTCCTAAATAATCATCCTTGTCAACAAAACCACCTGGTATCATATACTGGTATCATATTTGTGTCATTCCTTAATTACATTCTGGTGTCTGACTACAGAACCCGATGCGGTTTAATTGTGATGGCCAGGAAGTACTTAGAATAGTTTTATCTAATCTTAATAGGAACGATTTCAATTAAAAAAAGATGTCAATAGATAACAAAACGACTTACTTTGACAGTCAAATTATAAATACCTTCAATCTAATTATTAATTTATCGGGAAATAATCACTGGGGGAGTGAAATATAGCGGATTTGATAGGACTTGCTGTGGTCTTTTTAATATTGGCATTGATTGCATATATATTGGGCGCAAGGGGAGTTGCCGGTTTATCAATGGAGATTGCAAAGTGGCTCGTCATAATCTTTATCATACTTGCAATCATTTCGTTCCTGTTATGACGGTAGCCTTAACGAAGTTAACAATGGCTCTGGATAGCTTATAGACTTGCGCTTATAGACTTGCTTATAGACTCAAGGTGAGAGAGAGCAATATATATCAACAGACCAAGGGCAGTTTACTTTTTCTTATACTGTGTATATTATTTCTCAGGCACATTAAAAACCAATTTGCTTATTTTTCTTTTCAGATAAGGTGATTACACATTAATCAATCCATTTTTAACGTTTTATATTTTTTCAACTCATTTGTGCCAGCTTATATAGAGTTTCTTTGATTAATTTAACCTTTATTAAATAATATTAAATTAAATTGAATCTTTTAACCGTGTATTGGCAAATAATACCCCAATATGCACATTAATACCATAATTTCACTATAATATGTACCAATATACTTATATTCCTTTATATTAATTTCCGGTTAATTAATCGAAGTATCACCCATACTTTGAATGTACTGGGGAATCAAATTGAACAGGTTAACTATTTTACTGGCAGTCTTTCTTCTCTTAACATTAGGCTCGGGTATCGGAGCTGCGGCTGAGGTTTACGTCCAGCCTGGAGATTCGATACAAACCGCATTGGATAATGCAGTCTCAGGTGATTTAATTATCTTAAAACCAGGAATCTATACCGAGAATATTAAAATAGACAAAGATAACCTCGTAATATCTTCGGAATCTGGGAATCCTGATGACACGATAATTACGGCTAAGAGCTCAGACAATCATGTAATCTCTTTAAAGGCTTATAACGTGAAAATTAGTGGACTTGGGATTACAGGAACAAAAAACAGCTATGCAGGAATCTATCTATCAGGAAGTAATAACTGTATCATTGAGAATAACAAAATCCTGAACAACGGTTATGGAATTTACCTTTCGAACTCTAAAAGCAATAAGCTGTCAAATAACGTGATTACAGATAATGAAAAATATGGAATCTTATTATCGGACTCGACCAATAATACCCTCTCCGGAAATACGGCTTCGGAAAATAAAGACACTGGTGTCCATATCAGCACTTCCGACGGTAACACACTTACAGGCAATAACGTATCCTCAAACGACGTTTACGGCCTTTTCGTCTGTCCAGAGAGTGACGACAATCTGATTTATAATAACTATTTCAACAACACCGTCAATGCAGAGGTTCAAAATGGAGTCGGAAATGCCTACAACACAGAAAAGACCGAAGGCGAGAATATTGTCGGCGGTTCCTACATTGGAGGCAATTTCTGGGCAGAACCTGATGGTACAGGTTTTTCGGATACAGCAGTCGATGCGGATGGAGATGGAATTGCGGATTCCGAATACAGGCTCTCGCAAAGTACCTACTCTGATCAGTTACCTCTGATTTCGTCTTCCAACTCACAGCGGTCCGGACCTCCGGTAGCAAACTTCGAAATGAACAATAGCAATGGTTCTGCTCCTCTTTCAGTCCAGTTTACCGACATGTCCGAAAATGCAGACTCGTGGAGCTGGGACTTTGAGAGTGACGGGAAAATCGACTCTTCGGAGGAAAACCCTGTTCACGTGTTTACGACAATCGGAACTTACACTGTTACCCTCAGCGCTACGAATAAAAATGGAACAGATTCAAAAACTGCCGCAGTAATTGTCACACATCCTGTTATGGTTACCTATCCTGTAGAAAACATCTCCGGGAACAATATTACCGATGATTCCGAAGCTGGCGAAAACGCAACAGTTGCAAATGGAAGTTCCGGTAACATGACAAATGTTGAGGCAGGCGGTAACGGAACCTATTACAATCAAACTGAGGACAGTGGAATTGCCAATGTGGAGCTTGATTCCCAGAATGGATCAGAAGCTTCCGGCCTTAATGAAGAAGCGAATGGAGGAATAAATACTTCAAGTGTTGAATATGCACTTGAAAATAAAACAGATGCTCCAGGGTTTGAAATCTTTTACGGAGCAGTTTCCTTGCTTGCTGTGTTCCTGTACAGAAAAGTAAAACCAGGAAATTAAATGAAAACGGCAGATGAATCGAGTAAAAATGATAACTGAACCTAAAAAACGGTAACATAATCCCTCAAAAACTGTAACTGAACCTAACAAAAACTATAGCGGAACCTAACAAAAACTAGGCTCTTCGTCATTCCCTATGGATAAGATGATTTTCAATTCAAGACCGCATTGGTTTTTATGAGAATATTATGAGGATATCCACACAAAACCACGAAGAGCCAAAAAATTAATTAGAATAACGAAAAATTAAATAACAAATTGAGGTTTTTAAACCTTCATTTTTCCTTTCCTTATTTACTTCATACTGATGAAGACTTTTTCTTACTTCTGTACTGATGAATAAGTACATATTAAGTAAATTATAATGAGTATCAAATATTACCCTAAATATATTCAGTGAAGTTATAAAAAATAATTCAAATGATTACTACTGATATTTAAAAAGTTCCATTTCAAGATATTTATCTTCGAAAACGTTTTTTCTACTCTGGCTGCATTTGAATAATACCGAAAAAACTCCTTTCCATCAGGATTGTTCCTGACCAAATAAAAGAAATTGGGATTATCCTGTATGGGTAAGCAGGATTTTCAAAGAGTTGAAACCTTCTTTGAAGGCTTATTTCCTCAATTTGAGGTTTTTAATTGCCTTGAAAATCGCTTCAGGTTAAAGCTGCAAAAGCCGAGAAGCGAAATCCAACCGATCTTTGACAGGAGACATAGTAAATAAGGTTTCTTTCAGGCCGCGATCTTACCTCATTATGATAATGCAGGGATGATTCCAAAAAGCTTTTATATTAAGTCGATGAGGTACTTCGTGGAAATCTTGGGGGAACTTTGAAAAATATATATTTAGTTATTCTCCTTCAAGTTTCAGAAAAAACGACATAATCCGGAATTTGCTCTGCCAGCCCTCTGAAGGCTAAATTGGTTACGGACGCTTATGGAGTTAGAAAAGAAAAAGACTCGATGAGTTTCGTAAGCTGTTCCAGGAATGCAAAAACAGATTCCAAGCTTCGAAAAACAGACAAAGCGTTCATTGAATTAAGATGCAAATTAGCAGAAGCAAATCAGAATTAATGCAAGGCGGGTAAAACCCAGATCCGTCTTTCATAATCCAGCCATGAATCTTACCCAGGATTCACCCTGCAACTCACTGAGATCCTAAAATGGATCCAACCCATCCAACCCGCGATTCAACCCAAAACCCAACCTGTGATCCAACAGGGGTCTTCGGGGTTTAACCCAATCCAACCTGTGATCCAACAGGGATCCTCCTGAATTATCCCAAAATCAGCTTCGATTATTCGGCACCTAACCGAGGATTAGCCCAGGATCCGCATTCGAGTCAGTTTGGGACCCAACAGGACTCAACCCCTGTACAACCTGGAAGTTGACCCCACGATCCAATCCAAGATTTAGCTCCGATCCAATCCTGAAGGTCGTAAGAAATCATGCAGCTTATCAAGAAACCCGAAATAGACCTTGTCTCGGAAGCTCAGAAAGAGGTCGCCAGACAAAAAATTGAGCAAAAAGGCCGATATACGGACAAACTTAAAACTTACAGATGTTCAAAGGAATTCGAAACAACTAACTTTGAAACCCTAAACCCCGAAATGAGATTTTTCATTGAATACAGTAACAGTACCCTATCTGGTAGTACCTGTAAGGTTGAAAAGCCAGGTTTATCTATCCTGCAAACTGCGAAGAAAGACTTTTCAGGCTTTAACCTTCAGTCGACTGAGAACGTTTTACAAGTAGTCACTGGCAAAGCAACCGAACATTGCTCCTGCCCGTTGACCCAGAGAGTCGGGAACTAAACTCAGTAAGACGGTGTTAACATGTCAGTTAACGACTCGGTCAACCGGATAGTGGCAGGTTCCGGTGTAATACTTGCAGGAACCTTCATCGGAATGCTTCTCGACATTATCACCAAAAAAGTGCTCACGTCACACCTTGCGCCAGCCGACTTTGGCACATATGCCCTTGCACTCACTGTAATCTCAGTTACAGGTGCAATCGCAACCCTTGGACTCAATGAAGGAGTTCCAAGATATATTGCGTTCTTCAGGGGCAGGCATGAGGAACAGAAGGTGCATGAATTAATAATCTCAGCCATGATTATGGGCTTGATTGCAGGCTTGCTTTCAATTCTTGTATCACCCTCCCTGTTCCATACTCTGGCAGGAAATGGCTTTGATGCACAGGGCAAAGTCCTGTCCGTAGTGAAGACTCTTATCTTTGCAGTTCCGTTTACCATACTTCTGAACCTGACAGTAGCAATCTACAGAGGATTCGACCGTACGAATGTTAACATGTATTTCTATAACATTATAAGGCCGGTATCTCTACTTGGGTTTGCCACAGTTGCCGTATTTATCAATGCTTCCCTGAAGGGAGTCGTATTTGCGGATCTGCTCTCAATGATCTTTACCTTTGGCATAATGTCCGTGTACTTTATAAAGAAGCCTCCAATCAAGCAGACAGTCAAGCAGGAAAGGAAAATTCAATTTGGTGACACAACCAGGCAGTTAATAAGGTATTCATTTCCACTCTTGATAACCGCAACTCTGCTTAACATTATGAGCTGGATAGACACAATAATGCTTGGCTATTTCAAGTCGGCTGAAATCGTTGGAATTTACAATGCAGTATACCCTCTTGTAGGGTTCTTGTCTCTGGTAATATCTTCCATAGGCTTTGTTTATGTCCCTGTTACATCAAAGCTCTGGGGTCAAAACGAGACTGCTCCACTTGGCTCAATTTATGAGGTAATGACTAAATGGTGTTTCCTGCTTACATTCCCTCTCTTCGCACTCATATTCGTGTATCCCGAGTACTTTATTACAAAGCTCTATGGAGCGCAATACGTAAGTGGCTCCACAGCCCTGCGTATCCTTGCCCTGGGCTTCATAACAAATTCGTACTTCGGGTTTAACTATCATACTCTGTTAGCCTCTGGTGACTCGGATTTCCTTATGAAGTGCTCAGTTGCAAGTGCAGGCATTAATATCGCAGTCAATTTCATGCTTATACCTGAGTATGGCATGGTAGGTGCAGCTATAGGGACTGCAGTGTCCTTTTCATCCATCGAAGTTCTGATGACTTTAAGGGCCTGGAGAAAGCAGAATATGCATCCTTTCACCTCGATGTACAGGAAATTAACTTTTATCGTTATCTTGATGGTCGGGTCCATGCTCGCAGCCAAGAATGCACATCTACTTACCGGAGCACTCTGGGAGTACACAGCCTTCATAATTGGATATTTCCTGATCGTTCACCGCGCAAAAATCCTTGACAATGCTGAAATGAAGATGATAGGCGAGATCAGGAAGAATTTCAGGTATAGACTCCGCCTCCGCATTCAACCACTCAAGACCCTTGCATCATAATTTAATCCGTGCAGGGAAAAGCCGGCAATCTTTATATTTGAAGAGTATCCGCGGCCTGAGCCTTCGTGGATTGAATTGAAAAAAGTCGAAAAGAAAATACAGACAATGCTATAGTTCATCCCAAAACCAATTTTATTCCCAAATCAATGAAAGTCTCAGAACTAGTGTCGAGTTAACAGTAAAATGTCGCATAAAATCGATTGCAATTATTCGTAATCATTGAATCCTTGATGATTGACTCGACACTAGTGTATAGATTCTCAGATAAATACATAATAAGAAAATAATTACAGTTTATAACGCAAATATTATTTAAAAGTTACATGGAATTATGTAACACAAGACCGGGTATTCGTAACCCTTTTCACTCCCTTAGCAATAAAAATGTTAGGGCATATGGGATCTTTTTTATTCAGAGTAACAGAGGAACTTATTCTACCTTTTTCTGTCCTGGTTGTAACATAAGGTTCTGAGAACGAGACGTATTAAAAAATTTTCTTAATTTAAGGTTCTCCACTCATTTTCAATGTTTGCCAACTATTATTAGACAGTATACTTTCCAAGAAACTGATTTCTTCAAACTGATTTCTTCAAACTGATTTCTTCAAACTGATTTCTTCAAACTGATTTTTCCCCAAATGCGTAATAATAAACCTGGAAAAAATAATATATAGTAATAAAAAATAAGAAGTAAGTATTAAATATTAATTAGTAGTATAGATAATATGTCTCTAGCAAACAGACACAAACCTTAAACCACTTCCTGAATAGTTTAAGTGCCTGAACTTCTTTTTACCCGGTCTGTGAAAGCAGATAGGGATAAGGTTCAGATAATTAAAGAAAGATAGAAGGCTCCGTAAATATTCTCCAAAAAATCTCCATTAATTTGAACTGAATGGTTTGATCTATTTTTACTCACGTCTTTCAGCTTTTTGATGTTGATTTACAGAAAGAATTTCTACAAAGCCAATAAAAAATATTTAATTAGAACTATTTCGGGATATAAAAAGACAGAGATAAGAATACTTAATTTTATTTTTATGTTAAATATGAATATTGAATTCTATCTAAATACAAATTTATCAAAAAAAGTAATACCAAAATATATATAAGTAGTACTCAACAATACTGCCATGTCAAGGCATTGTTTAGAAAAATAACCAGCAAAATGTTGCAAGATATTTAAAGAAGCTGGGATTTCTTTTTAGGCAAAGTTATATTTATAATAAATAAATATAGGAAGAAATAAAAATGCATATTCCAGATGGATATTTAGGGCCGTATACCTATACCGCGTTTTGGATCATTATGATTCCGATATGGTATTACGCTGGAAAAAAACTGAATGCAGAACTTAAGTCCAAACAGGTCCCTCTGCTGGCACTATCAGCTGCTTTTTCATTTGTAATAATGATGTTCAATGTACCTATTCCTGGAGGTAGCACAGGTCATGCTGTTGGAGGTGCAATTATCGGCATAGTCCTGGGTCCATGGGCAGGAGTTATATCTATTTCTGTAGCTCTGGTGTTACAGGCATTGATGTTCGGTGATGGGGGAATAACGGCCATAGCCGCGAATTGCTTCAACATGGGAGTGGTGATGCCTTTTGTCGGTTACTATATTTACAAGTTTATTAGCGGAAATTCTGAAATCACGTCCTCTAAAAGAGTTATTGCTTCGGCTATAGCTGGTTACTTATCTTTAACAATCGCAGCTTTCTGTACAGGTGTTGAATTCGGAATACAGCCCATTTTGCATCACACTGCAGCTGGAACCCCACTTTATATGCCCTACCCATTGAGTGTAACTGTTCCTGCCATGGTACTGGAGCATGCTCTTGGATTTAGCATCCTGGAAGCACTGATTACAGCACTTATTTTTGCCTATATCCAGAAAACGGATACATCTATACTTTATGTGGAAACATCCGAAGCACAAAAGAAAGAAATGAAGAAGGCAGTTACAGCCTGAGGTAAAAACATGGAGAAAATAATAAGAAACTTAAGCATTGGCTTGATAATCCTTATGATTTTTGCACCATTAGGTCTTTTGGCCGTCGGCGAAACCTTCGGTGAGTGGGGACCTGAAGAGGTCAAGGAGAAGCTCGGTTTTGTGCCTCCAGGGCTTGAGGAGCTCTCTGATTTCTGGAGCGCTCCAATGCCTGATTATGCTTTTGCGGGCGGCGATGAGTCGATGACTATGTCTTCTGTAGCATATATTCTGTCAGCAGTGATAGGAGTAGTAATATGCGGTGGCCTACTGTATTTTATAGGAAAAAAAGCTGCCAAAAATTAAAATTTTTAAATATTGCCGTGAGTTTGTCATATATTGAAAACAAATATAGCTCTTCGCTGTTTTGTGTGGATATCTTATAATGTCTCCATAAATACCAATGCGGTCTTGAATTGAAAATCATTTTATCCATAGGGAATGACGAAAAGCCACAAATATTTGGTATTGTGAGAATTTCAATAAACCCGTAAGTTTGAGGGATCGTTTATAATACTTATAAAACATAGATTAATGAGATTTATTGAAATTCTCTATAATTTGGTTCTCTTTATGTGGAATTCCTTTTCCATAACTTTTGGAATATAAAATTTTGTATAAACATCGGCACCTTTTTATAATTTTAATTTTTGTTTATTTTTATAATTAACTCATATCATATTTTAATACTAGCTGGAATTCAGGTTTTAGAGTGGGTTAACAATGGTCCCAGATTGGATGAAAAAAACAGATACCGTTTCATGTCAGTGCTCAGCGGTGCATCACGGTAAGAAGGGTTTTATAGGAAAAACGATTGACGGAATCTTTGGCTTTTTGGAAGAAGCTTTTGTCTCGGATAGCTTCTCGAAACGCGATGGTTTCCTGCAAAGTTTGGACCCTAGAGCCAAGTTGATTTCCATCCTGACCGTGATATTCGCAACGAGTTTAATCGGAGACCTGAGAGTACTGATCTTTGTTTATATGCTTACTCTGCTTTTTGCATATCTCAGCAAGATCGATGTCTTATTCTTTATCAAGCGGGTGTGGCTCTTCATACCAATTTTTGCAGGAATCATCGCCATACCAATGATCTTCAATGTTTTCTTTCCAGGAGACCCTCTTATCAGGTTAGCTTATCTTGGCCCTGGGGCACACCTGGGACCGTTTTCACTCCCCGAGAGCATATATATCACCAAACAAGGCGTCAACTCTGCTGTGATATTTATAATGCGTGTCGCAGCATGCGTATCTGCCGTAGTTTTGCTTTTTCTCACCACGCCTCAGCAGGTTCTTTTTAAATCCCTGCGCTCGGTGGGAGTTCCTAAAATCTATGTTTTCACGCTGGAGATGGCCTACAGGTACATTTTTCTGCTAACTGATATGGTGCGGGAGATATACATTGCCAAGAAAGCCAGGACCATAAAGACTGGAGGCATGTTCGAGGAGCAGAAATGGGTTGGTGGACGAATCGGCTATACGTTAATAAGGTCTCTGGATACAAGTGAAAAAGTTCATGCATCCATGATGTCCAGAGGGTACAATGGTGATGTTAAGATAATGCAGGAGTTCAAAATGCGCAATCGCGATTACATTTCAGTGGCAATTGCGATATCCATGAGCGTATTGCTAGTGTTGATCTCCCATAACATCATAAGGTGATATGAACATGGAAACAATTTTTGATGTGAAGAATGTATCATATACATATGTTGGAAAAATAAATGCATTAAATGATATCAGCTTCAAGGTGATGCCAGGTGAGCAAATCTCTATAATGGGCTCTAATGGGAGTGGGAAATCGACTCTACTGACCCTTCTGGATGGACTTATATATCCTACTTTGGGAGAATTCTATGCTTTTGACAATCAGATAAGCGAAGATGTTTTTGATGCCATTAAAGATAATGAATTCAGGTCTTATTTCAGGAAAAGAGTAGGATTTGTCTTTCAGAACTCAGATGTACAGCTCTTCTCGTCCACAGTTTATGAAGAGGTTGCCTTTGGACCCCTGCAACTCAATATGACTCTGGAAGAAGTTAAAACCAGAGTGATAGAAGTCCTGGAGATGATTGGAATTACCAAGCTTAAAGATCGATATCCTCATACACTGAGTGGAGGAGAGAAGAAAAAAGTCTGTATAGCCGCTGTTTTGGCTAATAACCCGGATGTCCTTCTATTGGATGAGCCCACTGCAGGATTGGACCCAAGGACTCAGCTCTGGTTGATAGAGCTATTACAGGAACTTGGGAAGGCAGGAAAGACGATAATTACCGCTACTCATGACCTTGAAACAGTAGCGCAGATTAGCAAAAGAGCCATAGTAATGGGTGAAGATCATAGAATTGTTGTGGATGGAGATGTGGAAAAGGTGCTCAATAACAGGGAACTTTTACTTTCTACAAATCTTATCCATGAACACATGCACGTTCACGGCAAGCTTGTGCATGAACATTTACATGCTCACTATAGAGAGCATATACACGAGTACAAAAATTGAGTTGCTTTATTTCATTTAAATTATTTTCAGTCATTATTTTCCAATTCTTCACACAATATATATTAAAAAAATCTTCTAAATGTTCCTTTTTATTTTATTTTTCTCTTCATTAATAATTTCTATTTTAGGGTCCTTAAAAATTGGTCCGCTTTTTAAGGATTAATGAGCTTTATTTTTGAGATTAAATATTGTTTCATTATCCCCCAGAGTAAAATACATATGAAAAACAATTTATTTTGTATTTAAAGTAAAATATTCTTTCAATTTCAGTTTTAGATGCTGATTAGTCCTTCTTTAATGTTAAATTTAGTATAAAGAAAAAATGTGATCGAATGCCATAATTACAAATAAATATAGTTTGTCAAAAATAAAGTTATTATTACATTCGGTTCTCAATTTTAAAGCTTAATTTTAGTTATTATTTTAAAATTTGGATTTTTCGAGTGTATTTTTGCTTGGGGAACTCAAATTACATACATATAATCTCAAATAAGCATTTTGGGATCTTAATTTACACACTGATTTTGGAGGACCCTATTCTATTTTCTTTTTTACTCCATCCTTTGCAGAAACAGCAAAGTCCACAAAATTTAATAAGAACTATTTAATAAAAGTGCAATATATTACATATCGGGGAAAATATGAGCCGGGAATACGTAAGAAATCTGGTTACCAGAACGATAAAGGAATGGCTGGAAGATGATGCAATGACTTACAGCGCCGCGCTGGCGTATTATTTTGTACTGAGTCTTCCTGCTCTCCTGTTATTTTCAGTATCTATAGGGAGTATTTTTTTGAAATCTGAAAATCTCCAGAGTACAATAATAAACCACCTGCAAGGAGCCGCTGATGAGAGAATCATCAATATGACAATTCTACTTTTCGAACGTATTCCGGAACTAAATTCTCTCTCAATAAGCGCATTAATAGGTTTTGTATTTCTTCTCTGGAGTGCGAGTAACGTTTTCAGGCAATTGAAGAATTTCCTTGAGAGAGCATGGGATATCAAACCCGCTGAATCCAGTAGCATTAAAGATTTTACAAAGGATGCAATCATGTCCTTTGTTATTGTTATTTTCTTTGGAGGGCTGCTTGTAATGAGCATATTTGTTGAAGGATTTCTTTATGCGGCTTCAGAATTGTTCCAGCAATTTCTACCATTTTCACCTGTAATTGCTGATTATACAGGTCCAATAGCCAGCTTCCTTATTCTTGTGCTGTTTTTCATACTTGTGTATAGAGTGCTTCCCGATAAGAGTTTTGATTTGAAATCGGTTTTTGTAGGGGCTCTCGTAACAGCATTTCTTGTAACAATAGGAAAATACGCTATTGCACTTTTTTTTGCATACAGTAACCCTACAAGCGTATATGGAGCATTAGGGTCTGTTATAGGATTATTTCTTCTGTTTTACTATTCCTCAATTATGATTACGCTTGGTGCGGAGTTTACAAAAGTTTATTCGGAATCTTAAAAATGGGTAGTCCGCCATTATGTGGTTGATTTTTGTTAGTCCGCCATTATTCGGTTGATTTTTGGTATTTCATCGTTATTCGGTTGATTTTCTGGTATTCCATCATTACACGGTTGATGTTTTCGTGATTAATTTTCCGGTGCTGAAAAAAATGCCTTATGTTTCGTGCATCAAGCATGCTATTAACCTTACTGAATTGCAAAAAAGGTACGATAAGCCACTAAAAATGTTTTGGAAATAACACCAACTAACTAATAGTGCAATGACCTAAAAATGCTCACCTCAAAAAATAAGGGCTAATTATTCTTTTAATTTTGATTCTGTCTTATTTTACGATTTGTTTTTCATGAAATTCCGGTATCTGTTAAATCCTGGTATAAAAAGATGGCTCTTCGCTATTCTGTATGGATAAGATAATTTTCAACTCAAGACTGCATTGGTTTTCATGAGAATATTATGAGAATATCCACACAAAACAACGAAGAGCCAAAAAGATTTGTTAAAGAGCTGTATCCGACTGTAAACTATCCATAAGTCGATCTTAAAATTCTCTTTGAGACCGGCACCGGGAATCTTCTTATACTATTAAAAGAAATGTGAGAAAAACGTTATGTACTAGTAAACATAACGCATTATTTGCCATATATTTCCTCTGACTAACGCGACTTATAACATAATATTGCCTTGTCAGAAAATACAGGCATGAGTAAAATAAAAAAACAACTTGTATTGCCGCAGGTTCATTGTTATCAATTCTGAATTCAACCGCGTAAGTACTTAATTATAATAATATTTTGAGTAGGTGAAATTGTGAGAAAAGAACTGATAGTTCTGTTAGTAATATTAGGAGTATTCCTTGCAATAGGGTGTACTGGTAATGGAAATGAAGCTACAAACGAAACTGTTACTCCAGCCACAAACGAAACGGGTGCAGCCACAAATGAAACGTCGGTTTCTGAACAGAACCCTGACGCTATAACAGTATCTGCCGCTGCCAGCCTTACCGAAGCTTTTACGGATATGGAATCCCAGTTTGAAACTGAAAACCCCGGCACGGATGTGAATTTAAATTTTGCAGGGTCAGGAAACCTGCGTAAGCAAATAGAAGGAGGAGCTCCAGTTGATGTTTTTGCTTCTGCTGACCAGAAAAACATGGACATGCTTGCCAATGAGACCCTCATCGACAACAGTACAAGGAAAGACTTTGCTGAGAACTCCCTTGTGCTCATAGTCCCTGTAAACAGCGATCTTAATATAACCGGAATAAAAGACCTGACAGCCTCCGATGTGGGAAAAATCAGCATTGGAAACCCCGAAACTGCCCCTGTAGGTAAATACACAACCCAGGCATTGACTGACGCAGGACTCTGGGACCAGCTAAAAGATAAGACGATACTTGCTGAAGACGTTAAACAAGTACTCACATACGTGGAAAGAGGAGAGGTTGACGCAGGCTTTGTGTACATGACCGATGCAAAGACCGCAGACCCCGGAACTATAAAAATCGTTGCTACCGTCCCTGTTAATACTTCAATCAGTTATCCTATAGCCTTAGTTTCTGCTTCTGATAACAAAGAAGAAGCACAGGAATTCGTGGATTTCGTGACTGGAGACGAAGGACAGGAAATACTGGAAAAATACGGATTTACGCCTGAATCCGAATAAAAAAATAAGCTAAAAACATAAAAAATGATTTCCATGCTGGGCAAGATATGGTTTCCTTTATTTCTTAAGCTCCGGGTATAGCCATATCTTCTATTCTCTTCCTTTGCGTGGCGTTAATCATGGCTTATGTGTTTGTAAGGCCGTGATTTTCGGGGAAAAGGGCTTGCGGGGTTATTCGCGACCCTTCCCCTTGTCCTTCCCACCGCTGTAACTGGTTACCTTCTTGTGAATTTAAAATGCCATCTCTAGTCCAGCTAATCAGAGAAAAAAGCTCGGTGAGTGGAAGGTGAGAGATTTCCACTCAATTTAAAGAGAATACAAAAGTAGAGTTATAAAGCTATAGTCTCACTTTCTTTTTTCCGCTTGAAAATTGCAGTTACTCTGCCTTCTTCATCGATATCGTTCTTCATCAGAATCAGTTCCCACCCTTCATTTCCTATTCTTTCAAGTTCGCTCATCAATTGCGGCATGTTTAAGCCGTTAAGCTTGCGAGAATCATACTCCCATAGATGTATCATTTATTACGCCCCCGTTGACGATAAAGATAAATTTTTTAATGTTTATATTGGAATAAAACTATAAATAACCTGAACAAAAGAAAAAAAGCAATCAGGTATTTGCCTCAAACAAAGCTATCTTTTTCCTTCTTCAGGCTTGTTTTGTCGGGATGATCCATACAAAAATTCGGGTAAATTAAACATCCTGAGATAGTTGAAAACGTAGTCAAGCATCTTTATTATGATTCAGCCTTCTTGAGCGAACGAAGTGAGCGAAAAGGGTTAGTCCACCCGAGATGAGAATCTGGTGACGGAACTCGGATTGGAGAGCAGTACTCTAACTGGAAGAAAATAGGGCAATGGAAACCGAGGCTGATAACTCAATTATTATATATAATGTCCAGACTTTTAATAAACAATGATCAAAATCAGCTTCAAGCAGGGAACGCTTCTTATAGAAGGTAATGTGAGAGTTCCCAATGCAGTCTGGGATGAAAGAAGCGGAAATTTTAGAGCTCTTGCTCTTTATTACAGAGATATAACAGATTATCTGAAAAATTCTAAGATCCCTTTTAAAGACGAAGTGCTTGACCTCCTTCCCTGTCCTGACCTGGCAGCAGCTTATGAAGCGTCCGGAAAGAAACTTAAGTTAAGGGATTATCAGGCCGAAGCTCTTGTGACCTGGGGAGAAAATAATAGATGGGGAGTGCTTGTCCTGCCAACAGGGAGCGGAAAAACTCTTGTTGGGATCAGGGCAATTGCAGGCTGCAATACCCCTGCCCTTGTGGTTGTCCCGACGCTTGATCTGCTTGAACAATGGAAAAAACAGCTTGAAGAAGCCTTTTTAATGGAAGTCGGAAAGCTTGGGGGCGGGGAGAAGAAAATTCTTCCGATAACCGTTTCCACATATGATTCTGCTTACATTCATGCCGAAACTCTCGGGAACAGGTTTGGTCTCCTTGTTTTTGATGAAGTCCACCACCTGCCTGCAACCGGATACAGGAGCATTGCTGAGTTTTCCGCAGCGCCTTACAGGCTTGGGCTGACAGCCACTTACGAACGGGAAGACGAATTACACTCGGAGCTTAACAGGCTTGTCGGGGGAAAAGTATACGAAAAGCACGTATCGGAACTTGCAGGCAGCCACCTTGCTCCTTACAGAATAAAACGGATAGCTGCTGCACTTACGGATGAGGAAAGAAAAGAATACGACAAATGTTATTCGGCTTATACAGATTATCTCCGGAAAACCGGGATGGTTCTTCGGGGGCCAGGGGATTTTCAGAAACTGGTTATGAGAAGCGGGAGAGACCCTGAAGCCAGAAAAGCCCTTCTTGCAAGAAACGCAGCAAGAGAACTTGCTTTCAACACGGAGTCGAAAATTGAAAAATTAAAAGAGATCCTGAATGCACACAGGGAAGATAGGGTCTTCATTTTTACGGAACATAACCGGCTTGTCCACCGGATTTCCAGGGAATTTCTTATCCCTGCAATCACTTACAGAACGTCTGCAAAAGAAAGGAATTCCATCCTTGAAAAGTTTAAGGAAGGAAAATACAGGGCTGTAGTTACTTCAAAGGTTCTTGACGAGGGCATAGATGTCCCCGAGGCAAACATAGGGATTATAGCAAGCGGTACAGGGAGTAAATTAGCGTATATCCAGCGCCTTGGAAGGATCCTCAGGAAGAAAGAAGGAAAAGAAGCCATACTTTATGAAATTATCTCAGAAGAAACGACCGAAGCCGGAACTGCCAGGAGAAGAAAAGAAGCTGTTTCAAATCAAAAAGGCTCTGGAAGATCAACGCAGGAAAATCAAATGAAGACAGAGCCTGGAAAGGAAAACCAGATAAAAAAAGAGCCTGGAAAGGAAAGCCAGATAAAAAAAGAACAAGGAAAGGAAAAACAGATGAAGAACGAAAAAAGCTCAGGAGGCGGCTCACCTGCTCACTTCTGACCTTCTTGTAACCCGCATCTCCGGAGGGAAAATAAAGCCTGTATACGCAGCTTTTGATCCCGAAAACCTTGAACCTGCAAGGCTTCTGATAGAGACTTTCGAGCAGCATATCGGAAAAACCTATGGTGATCTTCTGGCTGAACTTGATGGTTACGAGGAAATGAATTACCGCTTTATCCGGGGTCTTTCCCAGTTGCTTGGAAGGCGCACCGTTATAGAAACAGATGCAGCTGTTGACCCGTCTCTGGCGAGAGAAGCTGTTTTTGAAGCCTGCGGAGGCATGGCACTTTCTCCTGCCGAGAGAAAAGAGGCTCTGCAAAAAGCTGCAAAAAAACTTTCAATTTCGGAAAAAGAACTTGAAAAAGCACTCTGGGCAGACCTTGAGGAAAACCAGGTCGTCAAAAGCTTCGTACCCCTTTCTCCTGCAGAACTCTTAAAACAGTACAATATTTCTCTGACTCAGACTCTGCTTTTCCGTGCAGTTGACCTCGACATCTGGATAAAAGGCGATTTTCAGAAAATCCTCTGGAAAATCCTTCGTTCAGGGCTTATGTATTCCCTTGAAGATACTGATGAGGAAACAGGCAAAATCGATAGAGAAATCAATAGAGAAAAAGAAGGAAAGGAAGGAAAAACCAGAGAAAACTTCGAAGAACTAAAAGCCGTTCATCTGCATCTTGACGGGCCTGCCTCTCTTTTTCGGATCTCGGAGCGCTATGGAAATTCCTTTGCAAAAATCTTTCCTGCACTGCTGAGGTCAAAAGGCTGGAGGCTCAAGGCAGGCATTCTTCACAAAGGCTACCAGGGGAAACGCATCCTGAATTTTACCCTTGATGACTCGGAAAAGTTTTTCAAAATCACTCCTGAAGCAGCAGTGTACCCGGAGGCCCTTTCGCCAGAGCTTCAAATTAAAGAAGAAAAGGAAAAATATGAAGCTGGGAAAGAAGCCGGAAAAGAAGCTGGAAAAGAAGCCGGAAAAGAAGCCAGGATTGAGGAAATCGATGCCGAAGAAGCTACCTATGACAGCACTCTTGAGCAGATGTTTGGCAGCCTCAGTTTGGGAAGCTGGAAAATAAAAAGGGAGCCAACGATTCTTAAAGCCGGAAAATACGCTTTTGTCCCGGACTTCTCTCTCCATAGGGACGGAATGAGGGTATACCTGGAAATAGTGGGCTTCTGGACTCCCGAATATCTGGAAAATAAGATTGAGAAGCTCAAGCAGGTAAAGGAACCTGTAATTCTCCTGATTGACAGAAAACTCAAGTGTTCTGAAAAGGATTTCCCTTCGCAGGACGTAATCTTCTTTGACAAAAAAATCCCTGCAAACGAAGTCATGCAAATACTCAGAAAGTACGAGGGAAAAAAGCTTTTAGAAGACCGGTCAAGACTGGAGGAAATGGAATTTCCAATTTCAGGAGAACTGGTAAACCTTGAGGAAATCGCAGTCGGAAAAGGAGTCCTGCCAGATGCTTTAAAGGAAGTGGTTGCAGACAGGCTCGCAAAAGCTGGAGAACTGAAAGAAATCGAGGAGTTCGGAAAAATCAGAGAATCAGAAAGAACTGGAGAGTTCGAAAAAGCAAGAGAGTTAGAAGAAATCAGGGAATCCGGAAAAGCCGAAGAATTCGGAAAAGTCGAAGATCTGGAGAAATATAAAAATTACTTACTCCTTGAAAACTACTTAATTCACAGACAACTGCTTGAGAGAATAGATCAAGAACTTGAAAGACCGGGTGCAGTAGAAACGTATGCTGACGCGGTAAAGGTTTTTGAAGGTTTCGGGCTTGACCGCAGCCTCTATTATCCAGTGCTTGAACAGCTAGAGTATAAGGTTATATGGGCAGGGCTGAGTGAAGAGAGTGCAAGGGTGAAGAAAACAGGAGTTTGAATAAAATTCACAGTAGTTTGAACTAAAGTTTTTAGATAAAAACGGGTTGAATAAAAATATCCTATGAAATAATGGATAAATTTAATAGGTTATGTAAATTTATTTCCAAGGCCTAAACTTCTCTAACTTCACTTCTTCAAGCCAATTTTCATTCCAGTTTACTCAGTGTATTCCACACTCTTCTTTACAGGCTTGAAAAGTTTCATAAACTCGTGCACGTCCTCTGGAAAATCCGTACTGACAGCAAGCCCTATTTCTTTTGCCTCGCCGGCTGAGAGAGGAGTGCTGTGGATCATTTCTCCGCTGACCAGTTTTTCGACCACTTCGTCGAGCCTGCTTTCCCCAGCCGGGCCTGGCTGGATTTTGCCTTCAAGAAGCTCTTTTGCAACATTTCTGGTGAATTTGAGGGCTTTTCTTGAGATATCGCTCATAACAAGGGTGATGTCATCGGATTGTTCCTTTTTTGTTTCTGCAGCATATATCCAGGAGGGGGCAGGGTACATCCCGCGAATAAAGTCTCCTATCTGGGGGTCGATTGGCCCGATAACCGCGTCCTTATCCATCACGATTTCATTTGCGGCAAGGGCGATGATTGTGCCTCCTGACATCGAATAGTGAGGAATAATAACTTTCGTGTTTTTCGGGTGCCGCCGCAGGGCGCGTGCGATCTGGATACTGGAATGGAGCTGACCGCCTGGCGTGTGCAGGATCAGCTCAAGCGGATAATCTTTGTATTTTCTTATCCAGCGCAGGATCTGCTCGGCATCTTCTTCATCTATGTACTGGTAGGCCGGTATCCCGAAAAGAGAGATTGCCTCCCGCCTGTGAATCATAGTGAGCACCTTGCAGCCGTGGCTTTTTTCCATAGCTTTCAGTTTTGCCATGCGCCGCAACCGGATTTGTTTTAGCTGCGACTGCGGGTAGATTATTGCATAGAGAAACAGAAGTACAAACAGAAGGGACATTAAATCCCAGAGACTAATTGTCGTGCTGTCAAGCGTAACCAGAATATTCCCCCAAAAGTCTCCCGCGGGCATCTTTAAAGCTAATTTTTGACCACTTGATCAAAAGGTAAGATAAAATCGGAACCAAAACAACCCTCGGGTTTAATCCCATTATAAATTGTCTTGCAGGTTTTTAATTTTTGGCTCCCAACCGCAGAAAAAGGTCTACTTCCAGTAGTACAGGAAAGGCCCTGAAAAAGAACAGGAGTTCTGCAAAAGGTTATGGAGAAATTATCCTGAGCCCGATAATCCCTGAGAATATTAAAATAACACAGAAAGCCCTGGCAAAGTCCATGGGCTCATTAAAGAGCAGGACTCCAAGAATCGTAGTGCCGATAATCCCGATTCCGGTCCAGACCGCATAGCTGGTTCCGATTGGCAGAGTCTTCAGGGACTGGGAAAGAAAATAGAAGCTAAGAGACATGCACACGACGGTGAAGATGCTTGGATAAAGCTTCGTGAAACCTTCCGTATATTTCAGATCTATTGCCCAGGCTGCTTCAAAAAGACCTGCGATAAAAAGAAAGAACCATTCCATTTTCGTTCCCAACCTGCTTATGTGAATTTTTAGAGTTACCCGTGAGGATAGCAGTCAAAAAGTGTTAAAAGCCTTTTTATTCTTATAACCTTGCATGTGAAGAGCCTGGAAAAGCCTATTCGTTTCTAAAAAGTACGCTAATGAATGTAAATCCAGATTTAATAAACCAGCAAAATCAGCAATTAAAAAATCAAAATAGAAGTCTGAACTGGAACTCAAACTGGAAATCAGAACTGGAAATCATAACCGGAAATCAGAACTGGAACTCAAACTGGAACTCAAAACTGGAACTCAAAACTAAAAATCAGAACTAAAAATCAGAACCGGATATTGGAATTAAAACCAGAAGAAACAGACAATAAACCTTTAACCCATGTGGAATAATATTTCAGTATGGCAGCCCCGAAGTACCTGAAACGTTACTTCAAGGTGCAGAGAGATGAAATGCCTTCCCTTTTTAAGATAACCGAAAGAATTCCGGTCCAGTTTGATCCAGGCATGCAGCTTGAAGAGCTAAGGAAAATTCATGGTAACGAGATCGAAGAGTACCGAAAACTCAAAGAAGACCTTGAACGAGAAGCCGCGGAAGTCCTTGACTATAAAAATGCAAATGACAGGCTGGCATTTTTTACCAGAAGCTTCCTGGAGCTTCCAAAAGCCAGTCCCTCTCTTCTTGACCTTAAAATTGCGATTGTAGACAGAATGCTGAAAAAATGCCAGTGCTGTGGGTGGCGCTGTGAGGTTGACAGGAAAGCCGGCGAAAAAGGATTCTGCAGGCTGACAGACCTTTCCAATTATGCTTCTGAGTTCCTGCACATGGGAGAAGAGCCTGAGCTTGTACCATCTCACACGATCTTTTTTACAGGCTGTACCTTTGCCTGCGTTTACTGCCAGAACTGGGATATTTCGACCTGTCATGATGCTGGAATTCGAATTGAGCCCAGGAAACTTGCAAAGCTTATCGACCTCCGGAGAATGCACGGGGCAAGGAACGTAAATTTCGTTACCCCGACTCCGCACGCGCATACCGTCCTGAAGATAGTCCGGGAAATCTCTGTAAATACGCCTGTGGTCTGGAACTCAAATATGTACCATTCCCCTGAAATTGCAGAAATCCTCGAAGGGGTTGTGGATGTCTATCTTGGAGATTTTAAATACGGAAACGATGTATGCGCCCGGAAATATTCAAAAATAAAAAATTACCTGGAAATCGTGCAGCCAAATTTCGAATTCGCCTACAAAACCTCAGAAATTCTCCTTCGCCATCTTGTCCTGCCAGGCCATCTGGAATGCTGTACAAGGCCGATTGCCGAATGGGTTGCAAAACATATCCCTCAAATCAGGTTCAACCTGATGTTCCAGTACAGGCCATGCTACCGGGCTATGGAGTATCCGGAGATTGGACGCCGCCTGACTCAGGAAGAAGAGGTTAAGGCGATCGATATTGTGAGAGAGGCAGGGATTGAGGATTTACTGGTCTGATTGTACATGTAAATGAACTGTGCTGTTTTTGGAAGGAAATGGCAGAAGAGTAGGTGGGGCCCACATTCAACATAATATATATAAAAAAGAATATATTTATATTTGAATTTACAAATTACTATTTATGGGGAGGGGAAGCGGAGTCTGTAAATTTCTATTAATAATTTTCACTTTTAGTTTGCTGGTTCAGGGGACCTGGGCAGCAGAAGCAAACAATGAAACAAATACGAATTCAAATGACACAATAGCAGAGATTAATGGCTCAATAAACGGTAAAATAAATGGTACAATATATAACGAAACAAATAAAACAATAATTGGCATTATAAACGGTACTGTAAATGGCACAGTAGATGGTACTGTAAATGGCACAGTAGATGGTACTGTAAGAAACACACAAATGTTTCCAAGTATTCTTTTATTACCACTTTTTCTTGGATCTCTTCTCTTTTTGTTCTGGCTATGCCGTTTTTTTGATAGGATGAACTTCTGTTTTGTTACGTTTTTACTTATAGCGTCATTGTTGGTTCTTCTGTGGCTTCACCCAGTTAATTTGATACTAAAACTGGTTCTTTATGCCCTCATTGCTTTGATATTATTTTTTATATACACGGCTAGTAAGTATGAATATAACAAAAGAAAAAAATATGAAAATAACGCAAGTGACAGAATTAACTTGATAATGGAGCTTCACGATATATTTAGAAATTTTATTGTAATTTTTGTAGTCCTTATATGGCCTACAGTGCTTTTATATTTTGATTATCAGAAAATAGACTATATTACATTTTATGGAATAACGAAACTGCAATTTCCGGTCTATATAATCGCTGCATCATTTATTGGCGTCCTTTCTTACCTTCTTTTAAGTATTGAAGAAACATTCGAACAACTTATTCCGGAATATAAAAAGACAAGTATTGCCTGGTCATATTTCAGAAGAATTCTTATTGCACCATTTATAGCGCTAGTAGGCTTCTATTTGCTAAATCACCTTCTAAGACTAGGAAAAGCTGAAGAAATAAATAATTATTTTGTTTTCGTGTTTTCTTTTTTTGCCGGAGTATTCACCAAAACGATAGAGGCATGGATCTTTGCCTGGGTTCAGGAGCTTCTTCCCGGTGATAAAAAGAATGAATTCGATGCCAGGGTTGGATACAAAGTCGAAAACTCTTGCTTTGTCACAAAACTGCGGCTTGACGAAGACCTTGCATATCTTCTATATAATGCAAAAATAAGAAAAATAGAAGAACTTGCAAGCTTCAATAATAATGTGGATTTACTTTTAAAGAAAGTTAATATTGATACTCGAAATCAAGGAGAAGGTACTAACTGTCCACTAAACGAGAGAAAAAACACGCTTGGAAGCTGTATGAGGAAACAACTTGAAAGCTTCAATAATAATATGAGTGTACTTGTAAATAAAGTTAATACTGATACCCGAAATCAAGAAGAAGGTACTAACTGTCCACTAAACGAGAGAAAAAACACACTTGAAAGCTATATGAGGGAACAACTTGAAAGCTTCAATAATAATATGGGTATACTTATAAATCGATTTAACATTGATACCCGAAATCAAGGAGAAGGAACTAACTGTCTATTAAACGAAATGAAAAAGACTCTTGGAAGCTATACGGAGGAACAACTCCAACTATATATAGACAGGGCAAAGTATTACACGGAAATGGATAAAAACTCGGATTTAGTCAAATACCTCAAAATGGACAAAGATTTAGCGTTCAAACTTTGGCTACTTGCCGATATAACAGATATATATGACCTGAAAAACTGTGATCCAAAATATATCCATAAAAAAACTTGTGACTACAAAAAAGAGTCTCAGGAAGATCATGACAGGTTATGTGAATGTTCAGAGGAAATAATTCAAAGCTTCAAGGAAAAAGCAAAGGTAGAGTTGGAACAAGACATAATTCCGGTTGCTGTTTTTTTGGTCTACCCTATATCAGGGAAATCTCCTTTAAAAGTTGAATTCACAGATAAGAGCACGGGTAGTCCTACATCATGGGAATGGAGTTTCGGAGACAATACTCCACATTCGAGAGAAAGGAATCCTGTACACACGTACTATAGTGCAGGGACATATACTGTCAGCTTAACAGTGAAAAATAAAAAAGGTAGCAGTACAAACAGAAACCAGCAAATTAAAGTGGAATGAAATATAAGTCCAGTACTTCACTAATTCATTTTCCCGTAAATGATGAAATAAGAAGGTAAAGTTTCTTCCACTTTTTAGGAATTCATTTGCTTTTTTCAGTTCATTCTTTTAAGTCCGAAACATTATTGCATGATACTTATATTCATAGTACATTGATTGTATATAGCGCATCTCTAAATCGTGTTTGTTCGCAATTTTCTGGATTTTGTAAGGGTTGTGGGTAAAACCGTAAATGTTTCTCGGACGGTTTTTTAAGGCCGACAATATTGAACTCTGAAAATCGCAACCTACTCGGTACAAAGCTTTTAAAAGCCCTGCATTCGGTGCAAATACTCCTAGTTTCCACAATGGGTATAATCGCGGGTCCAGTATGTCAAAAAATACTATTTTACCGTCTGTACTGAGATACTCTGATGCCTTAGCAATAAAGTCATCAATTTCTTGAAACGTTAAGTACTGAATCACTCCGGCTGCAGTTATTCGATCAAAGTTTGAGTCAAGGTTTTCCCAGAGTGTCTCATGGTCAGCAAGTATAAGGTCAATATTATTACATTTTCTTTGACTGATCCTTTTACTTGCTTCTCCAAGCATGGATGGGGAAAAGTCTACTCCTAAAAGCTGGTCATATTCAGGAGCATAGTAGGTCAGGAGTTCTGCAGAACCACACCCGAAGTCAAGCAGCGTTTTGCCTCCGTCGAGGTGGAATAGTTTTTCCCTGGCTTCCATAGCAAGAAACTCCTCAGACGAATATCTATGCCCTCCGTGTGTTTTATCCTTAAAAAAGCCTTCCCAAATATTCTTTGGCCCAGTATGTGTTTTTTTCATCTTTTTTCTACTTTCTACTTCCATGCCTATTCCCCCTGATAAAATTCCGTGTTTTATAATTTATAATTTTGAATTTATGTTTTAACAAATACGTTAATTATCGATCACATAATTCGTAATGAAGTAGACAGAGACTTCCAATTAATTTATCTAATAGAAAAATAGCGTATTCTGTTTCTTCCATAAAGAATCTTCAGATCCCCTTATCTTAAGAATAGTACACTATTTTCTTACTCCCCTAATACTTCTATTTTTGATAATGAAATATATACTTGATCTCTAGGAAGATAATGTCACTGAAGAATGTTAAGCTGAAGATATATAAACAGTACAAATTCCCAAAATTATTTAACATCAAAGCTTTTTTGAACTTTGTCCTATTTTTGAAAGTTAGACTCTTTATGAAAAATTTTTACATTCGTATTTGCTGTTCTTTTATAGTCTCCTTTATATTTTTAAGACCTTATTATATAATTTTAGAAAAATATATATAACATTAATAGGAACTAACTTACCGTTTTCCTAATAATTATAAAGAAAAACGTCAACTACTTCCAAATAAAAATGGGACCGAAAAAAAATGGCAGATACAGAAGGATTACTCCTTGAGATTGCTGATGCGGTAATCTCCTGTAAAAAGGAAAAAGTAATCGAAACGGTAGGAAAAGCGAAGTTAAAGCTCCCTCCAGAAGAGATCATAGAAAAAGGGCTCTCATCAGGCATGAACCAGGTAGGAACTCTTTTTGAGAGAGGGAAACTTTTCCTGCCCCATGTGATGATGGCAGCCGACGCAATGACTGCCGGGGTAAAGCTGCTTGAAGAAGATTTGCCAGCAGGCACACAGGAAAAGAAACTGGGAGTTATCGTAAACGGAACTGTCGAGGGCGACGTCCATGATATCGGCAAGTCAATAGTCTCTACTATGCTCCAGTCCTCAGGTTTTGAAGTTTATGATCTTGGCAGGGATGTGCCTACAAGGAATTTCGTAGAAAAGGCAAAGGAAGTCAATGCTGATATGATCGGCATTTCCGCCCTTATGACGACGACCCTTCAGGGGCAGAGGGAGGTAATTGAACTCCTCAAGGAAGAAGGACTCAGAGGTAAAGTAAAGGTTATGGTAGGCGGAGCCCCTGCAACCCAGTCCTGGGCTGACAAAATCGGTGCAGACTGCTATGCTGAAAACGCAAGCGAAGCCGTGGCAAAAGCAAAAGAACTGCTGCTATGAGCCTCAACTCTCAATAAAATCGATATCATCTAAACTAAGTTTGTCAAAAGGAGAATTAAAAAAATGGCAACCGAATACGCTTTGAGAATGGGAGACGGGAAACGTGTCTTCCTTACCAAAGAAAAAATAATGGCGGAAATCGAAGCCGGTACTGCAAACGCTGCCGACCTTGGCGAGATCCCTACCCTGAGCGCCAATGAAATAGACAAGCTTGCAGAGATCCTTATCATGCCCGGCAAGGCTGTGAGCGTCGAACAGGGTATGGAAATTCCTGTGACACACGACATTGGTACTATCAGGCTTGATGGTGATCAGGGTAACAGTGGAGTTGGCATTCCTTCCAGCCGTTTAGTTGGCTGCATGATGCACGAGCGTGCTTTTGGTGCCGACACGATGGAACTCGGGCACATTGATTACAGTTTCAAGCTGGTAAAACCTGTTGTATCAAACGAGTGTCAGGCAATGGAAGTCTGTCAGCAAAACATGATCATTCCGTTGTTTTATGGGGCGATGCCCAATATGGGACTTTACTACACCCCTGATGGGCCCTTTGAGAACCCTGGCGACCTTATGAAGCTATTCAAGATTGATAAGGCAAAAGAATCCATGGAACACGCTGCCGAACACCTTACCAGAGACACGGTCTGGGTCATGCAGAAACTTTTTGCCTCCGGGGCTGACGGTGTTAACTTTGATACAACCGGCGCGGCAGGCGACGGAGATATGTACGGCACACTTTATGCAATCCAGGCCCTTAGAAAAGAGTTCCCTGATATGTACATTGAAGCAGGCATGGCTGGCGAGATGGTACTTGGTATGCACGGAGAACTGGAATACGATGGAGTGCGACTCGCAGGTTTATGGCCACATGAACAGGCTCCGCTTATTGCAAAAGCCGGAGCAAATGTTTTCGGACCAGTATGCAACACCAACACCAGCAAGACCTCAGCCTGGAACCTTGCCCGTGCAGTTACTTTCATCAAGGCTGCAGTCGAAGCGTCTCCGATTCCCTGTCACGTAAATATGGGAATGGGAGTTGGCGGAATTCCAATGCTTGAAACTCCTCCGATTGATGCGGTTACCAGAGCAAGCAAGGCGATGGTCGAAATTGCAGGCGTCGACGGCATATAGATAGGAGTCGGCGACCCGATGGGTATGCCGATTTCCCACATAATGGCTTCAGGTATGACTGGAATTAGGGCTGCAGGTGACCTTGTTGCAAGGATGGAGTTCTCGAAAAATATGCGCATAGGCGAGGCAAAAGAGTACGTCGCAAAAAAACTCGGGGTCGACAAGATGGACCTTGTGGACGAGCACGTTATGCGCGAGCTGCGTGAGGAGCTAGATATCGGGGTTATAACGTCAGTACCAGGCGCTGCAAAAGGTATTGCTGCAAAAATGAACATTGAAAAGTTGCTCGACATTAAAATTAATTCCTGCAACCTATTCAGAAAGCAGATTGCCTAAAAAATTTGAATAAAGGTGATTTTATGAGCAGTGACCATTATCCTTCCCATCCTCAAACTGACCTGAATCCAGCAGGAGATTGCAGCAGGGCACACTGCGAGCCAAAGGAGCTTGAAAGAAGTATTGACTGGAAGCAAGGGCTTGCAATAGCTCTTGGCGTTCCTTTGTTAATCCTACCGTCGATAGGTTACTTTACAGGCTATGTCTGGGCTTTTTCAATAATATTATGGGGCCTGACTATTTTACTCGGCTTTATCCAGAACCTCGCATTCGGAGAGCTTGCAACGGTTTTTCCTAAGGCATCGGGTTTGCCAGGTTATACCCAAACCGTTTTTGGCTCAAATTCGAATAAAATTAATCAAGGAAAATTTAAGTTTGGTAAATTCATAGGTGGTTTCAGCGCCTGGAGTTACTGGTTCGGCTGGAGTCCTGTGCTTGCAATTTATGCGATCCTGATAGGGGACTACTTTCAGGGCTTGATACCAGCCCTTGCCGTAATCCCCAAGACTTTCCTTTCCTTATTGGTAGGTGGATTTATTTTTGGCTCCCTTGCAGTTATAAATTCAAAAGGACTCAAGAATGGAGCAAGAGCAGGGTACGTCTTAGCGGTAGTCTCTTTGATTCCTCTTATGGTTATTACACTTGCTCCATTCCTCACAGGGGACTTTCATATTGCTAATATCACAGGCTCTTGGTTCCCTGTTGACTGGACCTGGGACCTGCAACATGTACTCATCATTTTCGGGCTTTTCGCAATGGCAGAATGGAGTGCTTGTGCCTGGGAAACAGCAGCAATTTACGGGCCAGAATACAAGAACCCTAATACTGATACTCCAAAAGCACTACTAGTCTGCGGAGGAATTTGTCTTGTGCTTTATATACTGGTTCAGACATCTGTAATAGGCACTCTTGGAGTTGATCAAGTAATTGTCCAGCCTGTGTCTCCTATGCTTCCTCTTGCAAATATCTCTCTAGGTTCTCTTGGGGCTTCCATCTCGATAATAATGCTTATCGGAGCCATGCTACTGATTATCCAAACTGCATTTCTCTCCTCGGCAAGGTCAATTTATTCAATGTCAATTCAAGGCAATCTTCCCGCATTTCTAAGCAAACTGAACTCTCACGGACACCCGATGAATGCAATGGCTGCAGATGCCATGTTCAATATGTGTTTAATCCTTTTGGGAAATCCTACTGCAATTCTTGCAGCTTCTGCAATCGGGTATATGTGTGCTAACGGAATCAGTCTCTATACGTATTTCAAAGTAAGGAATGACCCTGAGTTCTCAAGGTTAGAAAGACCCTTTAAAGCCCCACGCGGCTGGAAAAACGTAGCACTGGCAACGGCAATTTTGAATGTTCCCTTCTTTCTTGTAGGGATAATTTACCTCAACAGCCTTGAACTAGGCTGGGCTACTACAGGGGTAGGTTTTTTCGTGCTTTGTCTCTACATCCCACTCTGGTTTTATTCCCAGAGAGAAGCAAAAGAAGGAAAAGCTGCGGAAAAAGATGTCATTCTTGGTGAAATTTCAGTGTAAGAAACTTAAGTATAAAACAAGAATCAAAGTAGCGAAATACAAACAGAGATCTCAGAATAAAAGGAACCTGAACTATTCCCTTAAGACTTTCTGATTTCGGGAAAAGTCCCGAATAGAAAATTAAGTTTGGAATATTCACGTTCCGGTTTCTTTTCATTTTTACCTTCTGTTACATATTTCAGCACAGGTTCGGGAGTTATTATAACATTTTACATGAATGTCGCCTTTTTGCTCTTTATTTTCTTTATTCCAGCATCCATTTCCACACTGATTTAACCATGACTATTTTTTTTCCGTTTTTGCCGTCAACTCTAATGGTCTCTTCTTCGTCCATTGTCAGAATAAGCCCCTCTTCAAGGCCGTACTCGTCCAGAGCTTCCGTAAGCCCCAGAATTTCTCTTTCCATTACTGCAGGGTTTCCGAAGCAAACCGAAATCTGAATTGCAGCCGAAACTTTCTGGCTGTCTTTTTCCTTAATGATAAAATCACATTCTCTTTGGTTCTTGAAGTAGAATACCTGTTTTTCCCTTCTCAGCAGTTCAAGGAACACAAGGTTTTCAAATCTCAGTCCAAGGCTGTCAGGGTAACCGGGATATACTGCTTTGAAAAGGCCGGTATCGCCTGCATAAATCTTACAGGGAACATATTTTTCCTTCCCGCTTTCCTGGAGGCTGTTGAGTTTTGGGACCCTGTAAAGTAAGAAAATGTCTTCTAGATAGTCCAGATAGGTGTTTATGAGTTCCCCGCTTTCGATTCCACTAATTTTTTTCAGGGTATCGAGGGAATATTCCGAAGCCGTGTTCGAAATTAGAAATATGACAAGCTTTTTTAACTTCTGGACATCATATCCGGCTGCAGCGCCTTTTTTCAACTCTTCTTCAAAATATTTACGGGAAAGACTGATGTCATCTTTTTTGATTACATCCGGAAAACCACCGTTTTCGAAATACTGCAAAAACATGCATAATAGCTCATCACTGCTTGATGGCGTTAGAAAATTAGGCTCTGCTATTCTGTTACCTTTAATCTGCAGGTATTCCCTGAAAGAGAAAGGAAAAAGCCTTAAAATTTTACATCTACCTGAAAACCTGGAAGAAAACTCATTTATTAATTTTGATCTCGATGAAGTTAGATAAATTTCTGCCCCCTGCCTGTGAAGCCTGTCAACCCAGTTCTCCCAGCCCTGAAGATTCTGGATTTCATCAAAAAAGTAGAAAATTCGCCCTTCTCCGTCTTCAGTTTCTTTTTTGCGGATTTCGGCTGCAGTCTCCTCAATAGCCTGTAAATCTCCAGATCCCGGCTCCGGTATCTGACTATCTTCAAAATCAATATAAATTTTTACTCCAACCATATTACTGGCAACCTGGCTCATGAAGGTGGTTTTACCTGCATGAGTGGGTCCAGAGATGAGTTTAATTTCACTGTCTTCCACGGAACAGCAAGGGAAGATCTCTCTGGGGATTAAATCCGGGGCATTTTGAAAAAAATTGTGGTGACTGCAGATCATGGGGAGGGGCTCCAATTTTTGTCTGTTGTCAAAATTTTGCATGTTATCAAAATAATTTGTGAGATGAAACTATATAGTTTTTCTGGCGCTAATAAGTCTTTCATCCAGCAATTATCTGAAAACATAAAACTAGAAAATTTACAAAAATAAAGGAGATTCTTGAATGCTCATGAACTTAAAATTTTCATTAGCAGAGAGCGTTTTTCTATAAACACCTGCGTAATTAAGGTATCAATTTAATGGGATTAAAAAAAATTCATAGAAACATATAAATAATTGGGCAAGTGTGGCCCAATTATAAGTAAGAATCAGATCAACAGATAAAGATCAGGTTTTTTAAGTTTTTCTGGAATCTTATTCGTTTTTTGGTTCAGAAACTATTTTTGTTTTCCCGCAGCGCATACATACGAAATACTTTTCTCTTACATTTGAAGCATGGACTACCCCTAAGTAAAAGACTTATGGGCTTCCTGAGTTATCCATGTCCCCTGAGTTAAACTCAGGGGTTTTACGCTTTGTCATATCAATATAGGACTTACGCACTTGAGACACAGAATCAATTACGGTAAAAACTGTGGATTAAAGTCCCGTTTTAAACAGTTAACGGTTTGCTGTGGTTGATTTTTCAGTTCAACTGCGTAAGTCCTAAATAGATGAGTTAGAAAATTTCTCTTCCCTGAATTTACAGAGTAGATTGGATTTTTTTCTGAAGAACTTTTATTTCCTGGAACTTCTCCATTTTTTCTTCGGAATCCGTACAACTGATATCTTTAAAGTTATCCAGAGCTACTTCCGCCACAATTGAGGAGTTATTTAGAGCCTTTTCTTCAGCCTGGACTCTCAGAGTCTCAAGTGTCCACTGGCACTGCAAAACGGCGTCATTAAGCTCCTTCTTTACAGATAGTTTTCCTATCTCTTCTATGGAAAGCGCTGTTGAACTCAGAGCTTCATCAAAATAATTCTCAGCTGCAATCTTACCTATTTCCTCAAGCAAAAGCATGCTGCTTATAGTTTCAAGTTCAAGGCTTTTTGCTGCAACCTTTTTCCCGATCTCTCCCAGGCCCGTTACTGCACTGAGTACAACGTCCTCCATACCATTTATAGCAGCAGAGATTCCGATCTCTTTAAAGAGCAAAGAAAAGGCAATTACTTTTTCCTGATCCCACTTTTCTGGGAAGAAGTTCCAGATCTCCATCAGGGTTGTAGCAGCGACCTTTGAACCGGCTTCAAGGGAATGTGCGGCTGCAGTTTTTCCAAGTTTTCCGATTGCTATGAAAGCCCTGCCCAGGGCAGACTCAAATCCCTTGTCTGCTGCTTTCCTTGCCAGTTTCCCGAGGGACAGGATAGAATTGATCGTAACGAGCTCCATCTCTCTCTCTGCAGCTGCCTGTGCGCCACTCTCAATCGATAGGATAACTCTCTCGGCATCTGCCTCTTCATTCTCTGAAAGGAAATCTGCCGCAATTCCTGTAAGGGAGTCAAGGGCCTGGAAAGCTCTGCTCTCATCTCCCTCGTCAACTGCAGATAAACTTACTTCAACTGCCTCTGCCTCATTTAATGTAATCATTCTTTTTGCCCCTCTCTATTGTTAGTATCCCTCTTCATTTTTAGCGTCCTTTATTATTGATAGAACACATTAAGCTTCAACTTTTATCCCGCAGGTTTTATAATTCTTGCCTGTATGTTTCATCACT
Organism: Methanosarcina sp. Kolksee; assembly: GCF_000969945.1. NCBI lineage: Archaea > Methanobacteriati > Methanobacteriota > Methanomicrobia > Methanosarcinales > Methanosarcinaceae > Methanosarcina > Methanosarcina sp. Kolksee. The sequence continues at coordinate 2,424,385 of NZ_CP009524.1, read as the reverse complement.
ATTTTCGACTTCAGATTATTGCGTAAGATATACGGGCTGCGCAGGAAATAGAGTCTGGCTTACTCTATGAAGTTACGAGGTTATTAGTGTTACTATTTTGTAACCGAAGCAGTTCATTCAAAAAAGAGTTTCCGTTTTTTCAGAAAGTATGTTTTGAATTCAGTTGAAATTACGTACCAATGGACTCTTTCATCCCGATTTGTCTTTTTCTTTATAGGCAAGGGCGTTTCCCAGAACTTTTTCGTACACTTCTTTGTCTTTCAGTCCAACAATTCTTGCCTTTACTCTATCTGTGGTAATATTCCCATCTAGCTGCATGTAAACATATGTTCCATTTTCAATACCCATAATCATGGAAGAGTCTGGAATATAGCCGACATCAAAATAAGTTGCAAGTTGAGGATTTTTGTTTATATTTATGGACATTATTGTTGCTCTATCTCCGTACCTGGAAGCCAGCTCATCGATAATAGGTTTCATAGATTGGCAGGCTCCACACCATTCAGCTCCAAGTTTCAAAAAGACCGGGCCTCTCTCAAGGAATTTGTTTATCTGTCCAAGTTCGGTTGTTTCGATAACAACTCCTTTTTTGCGGTTACTCGCTGAGTTTTCGGGGTATTTTTTTTCAAATAGCGACAACAAAATGTTGCCATTAGCTCCCAAAGCTCTGGAGCTATTGCCTGAAGAAATCCTATTTACCATAGGCATATTTACCATAGGCATATAGTCAATTGCTCCGATGATATGGTTAATGACGTACTGATTATCAATTACACCATTTCCATCGGAATCTATCCCTGTATGATCATTCCAGAAATTACCTGCCGAGCTACTGTTCCATATATTATTTCCTTCGTCTACGGCATTCAGAAAGTTAATAAATTCATTTTCATAGAACGAATTATTTGATGAACTCCTGAGGTCCACACCAATGTCATTAAGGTAAAGATTGTTATTGGTTAAAATATTGGACCATGCTTTCTGGCCGAGAACCCCATATTCATTTTTCAAAATGAGGTTATAAGCAAGCTTATTTCCCTGAGATGTTTGAAGGAGAATGCCCACTCCGTTTGAACCTGCTGTGTTGTTAACAAGAGTATTGTTAAAGGAATTATTCAGCGAAATTCCCTGATTATTTTTCATTACCCAATTGTTTGACAGTACATTCTCCTCTGAATTATCAAGCACAACTCCCTCATTCCCGAAGCTTACAAGGTTTCCATTAAGGTAGTTGTCCTGAGAATTCTTGAGAACAATCCCCTTATCAGTTAGTATCAGCGTATTGTTCTTTAAAGAACAGTTTCTTACACCTTCAAGGTAAAGTCCAACCTCCTGAGATGTATTCTTTTCGAAAGGACCTCCTGCAATATGAAAACCGTTTATCGTCACATTATCTGAGCTGATACTGAAGACCGCATTGTCAGAAGCTGTACTTATAATATAAGTGCGGTTAGTCTGGCTGCCTGAGAGCATGGCATGGGAGAGAATTGTAAGTTTCTTGTTGACTATTATATTTTCACTGTATACACCAGGGCTAACAAGGACTGTATCCCCGTCATGTGCATTATTGATAGCTTCCTGGATCGAAGTATAATTTCCAGCTCCACTGTTATTATCTCCACTGTTATTTACAATTACAACCGCAGCCTCAGCTTGAGTAATTACTGTCCAAGGTATAAATAGGGAAATTATGAGAATAGCCTGAGTGAATTTCCTTTCCATGAACCAACGACCCCTAAAATTACTAAAATTAACCTGGCAAAAAAGAAATCTTGATTTTATAACAACTTGTAAGAGGAATAATGGGAATAAAAATCATTATGAAATATATATTCTGAAAAATATACCTTAAATGTTAAAGTTTCCCGCATTTCTCAAACCACTCAACAGTAGCTAGAATTAGAACCGTTTTCAGTACTCTACCAATGCAGCCACTTAACTCAATTATATTGGTCATCGGTTAAGGAATTTTCTTGCCAGAAAGTATCGATTTTGCATTAGAAACCAGCGCTTTCAATTTTGGCCTATTTACGTGAAATCGATACTCTGGTTCAGCTTATAACTTGATAAAATATTTAGCAAGCATTGTGTAAATGGACACAGTTTGTCACAATTTCTCACTTAACAGAAGACGCATGAACTCAATTATGTTGATTCCCAGTTTTACAGTTCCCATGAAATCTGGTGATTCCCAGGAACACAATCAGAATCAAAGCTATTCGGATAAAACGGCATTTTAAAATTTTATAAGTTTTCAATCAAGAGATTCGGCTTCGTGTATATATTCAGATCCATTGAGAGTGTCAAGGGCAAGTTTTGTCATAAGCATGTGGCTTATTAAAAATTTATCTTTAACTTCAAAAATCATTGTTCCTAGAGAATTAGCAGTTCTTATGATTAGATTCTCAAACTCGGTAAAACCCGTATAAGAAGATTCGCTCTCCAAAAGGACAGGAATATCCTGAAGAGAATCAGCTTCTCCTCCCTGTTGAACAAGCAGGCTAAAAATACCCGGAAATTCTCTAGAGAAGAGAATAGCCTCTTTTCCAGGAGGTTGAGATAAAAGGATACATGACTTTGGAGGAAGAAATCCTCCGTTTTCCGGAACCCGGATACTCTGCTGCCCGAAGGTTTCCTTTCCTATGGACCCTATAGCAAGAGCTGCTGCAAGCACCTCTCTCTCCGTCTTCTGAAGTGAGGCAGAGTTCGCAATTTCTCCAAGATATGCGACTGCAATCCTGACCGCAGACTCCATGTTTTGCCCAACCGCTGCTTTACCAATTGCGCAGAGAGAGTAAAGGATGCTTAAACCGGTATCAGTCATTTTCTGCTCTCTTGCAATTTCAGCCATCTTTCCAAGCGAAAAAAGTGATAAAAATACTCCAATTTCCATTTTTTGAAAGACAGCCGCGCTACCTATGTCCCTTATACAGATAACAGCCTTTTTTGCATCGGGCTCAAGTTTTCTATTTATATATTCGGTTCCTCGTTCCGTAAGGAAATCTATGGATCGTAATACTCCAAGCTCATCATTTTCCTTAACTGAAGTTAGCCCGAGATCCGTTGCCCCTGTTTCGTTTGAAATAGACGTTCAGAACACCCCACTAAAAGTTTATGTTGGGAAAAGGCACCTTAAGACCAGATAATCCTTCCTGCACTCTTTTCCCTGTAAAGAAGGCGGGAGTTGCGATTTAATCTCAAACTGATTAACTCAAACTGATTAACTCAAACTGATTAACTCAAACTGATTAACTCAAACTGATTAACTCAAACTGATTAACTCAATATGAATAATCGTTAAACTGAGTGTAACAGTTCATAAACCTGTACCTGGTGATCTTTTCTTTCCCCTGGAAATTTTATTCAGCTTATCTTCCAGTCTCTCAATTTTCAATCTTTCAAAGTGCAGGAGAGCTACTTCAGCAATTATGGATGCACTCATCAGATAGCGGTCTTCGGCATTAAATTTAATTGCTTCGAGTGAATAGGCTGCCTGAAGCAAAGCCTTATCAAGCCCCTGGAGATCTGCAGTTTTTCCTATATCCTGGATAGAACGCACACTCATGTCTGCAGTTTCTTTCAGGTTTTTTTCAATCGCCCCTGTCCCGATCTCCTGTAGCAACAGCTCGGCGTTTAATACCGCGTCCTCAAACTTCTGGCTTGCAGCAGCCTTTCCGGTTTCCCCGAGAAGGACAACTGTGCTGCTTGCAACATCACCAAGCTTTTGCCATGTAACGCTTTTTCCAATCTCCCCAAGAGCGAAAATAACTGCAATTGTTTCCTTTTTAGCTCCTCGCGAAGCTGCAGTGTTTCCCATCTCGCCAAGGCAGGAAGACGCGATCCTTGCGGAAGCCTCCATTTTTTGTCCTGCTGCGGTCTTTCCAATCTCTCCGAATGCGAGTGCTATGCTCACAAGAGCATTTTCCATATTCTGCTTGCATGCCTCTGTGGCAACTTGGGGAAAAAGCAGAAGCGTATTGACAACAATCGGTTCAAGCCTTGCAATAGCTGCCGCTTTTCCTATATTTTTGATATATTCAATCAATCTTTTTGTGTCGTTTTCCTGTCCTTCTTTTGCGTATTTCAGTGCAAGCTCGAAGAGGTAGCTAAGGACTTCTTTGATTTCGGTTTCATTTCTTTCATTAACCAGAGTAAGTCCCAGTTCCAAAGCTTCGTTTTCATCGAGCGGTAGAATAATCCTTCATGCCCCCAGGTTCTCTCTCAAGTAAGTATGGATATGTGAGAATATGAGCTTTGTCATGGAAAAAGCACTGTTGAGAAATGTTTCGTCACTTGAAGGTCGGAATAAACTGGAAATTGTTATTATGAAATAGCACTCATCGAAAAATATAAATATTACTTATAGGTAATAAGAATCCGGTTGCTTGCGGGTAGATCTTAAAGCCTCATTTCACACACCACGACCAAAACGATTATTATGAAGGATAAGTTTCATTCCCTTCTTCTTGTCCGTCTCTAACCGTTTTCTCGCAAGCAGCTATTCTATTTTTTTACAAATCTGATATTCAGGGTGCGGTACTTATTGCAGGAAACTCATTTGTACAACTTTGTTTGAGTCAATTAATGCCTTCCTCTTATCAAAATCAACCAGTTTGGATTATGTACCTGCGCCTGAAAGAATAGATGCACTCAAAAAGGATGTTACTTCCACAGAAAAACGAACATGACATTCTTTGAATAACATGCACAACCAATGAAACTGCTTGCAGATGGTACCTTTTCATGCTAAATATATACCGACAGTGAAGAGGAGTATAGAAAAAAAGCACTCAATAAGGATTCAGAAAGTATTCAAAGTATTCAGAAAGTACCTCAAAAGTATGGAAATCTGGACTAAAAGTCCAGACACAGTTGAAGAATTAAGCAACTTCTCAACTGAATTCTATTTTGAAAGCAGTTTTCATTTTTAATAAACTATGTTTATTTTTATTTTAGAATACAAGTCCAAGCTCTTTGAGCTTCTTCCTTGCTCCGTCGTAGACCTGCATGTACTCGTCAGTTGGTGTTACGGTCTTTACGTCGTAGCATTCCTGGAAGGTCTTTCCTGCTGGTGCGCTTGCATAATTCTTCTCATAGAGGGCGACAAGCTTGTCAAGGATTACATTTACTTCGGAGATTTCTACGCCTGCAGTTGCCCTTGCTACTTCTCCCATCATCCTGGCTTCCATACCTGTGGTCTTGTCGGTAACGACGCCCTTTGCTGAGGCTACTCCTGAGAGGATTTCTCTGCCTGATGCTGTGTCGGTAATGGATTGGGCTGAAGCCTCGAGCAGACACATCTCAGTACATGGGCCTGCGCATGGGTAGTACTGGTTACCTGACAGTATATCCGTAAATTCAGAAATTGTTGCACATGCCCAGCCTGCAATCATCAGTGTCTCTCTGGTGTTGGTTGAACCCCAGCGGATGTGGACAGGCCCATCCAGATGCCAGCTTGCGTTGCTCATGACAACTGAGTTGATGTGGGTTGCAATGTTGACTATAGTTGTTTCTTCAATGCCGCCAGCGTACCCGCCAAAGATCGGCATCTGTTCATCCATAATGATGTCGCTGTTTGCAGTGTAGTGAGCAATTACTGAAATTGCATCGAGATCGATCTTAAGTTCACAGAGTTGCGAGACCTCGTGGCTGTCCGTACAGGTCATTCCGCCGGCACAGTCCGCGGAAATGTTTCCCTGAGCGGACAGGGAGGTCTCTGGGCCCTAGACAGCCATGCCAGGCCTACCGGCCATGGCGCAAGCATTCTTAATCAGCCTTGTTTCAGTTTTTGCGGCAAGGACCTCGTATGGACTTTTTGGAATAGGCGCTTTTCCACGCACTGTAGTCATTACACCGTTAACGATGGTGTCTACTTCCTTTTCCAGGGCATAGCTCATGTGAACAGGCATAAACACGTCTTCCGATATTGGAGAACCGGTAGGTCCACCCTGTACAATTGGCTTTTTCTTATCCCCAACACTTCTCTTCCTGACATTTACTGCTTCCCTGCCTGTACCGAGCACGAATTCCTTCTGGACATTGTTGATCGCATCCCAGATTTCGTCTTCAGTGTACTTTACGATCCTGTGGGTATCGGTACAGTAAATTCCGCACTCAAGGAGCATCTCAAAGCCGGCCTTGAAGAGTTTTTCCATCATATCCTTGTCTGTTGGGATAAACTCTCCCTTGAAGTCAAGCCCGTACTTCTGCTTGAGTTCCATTGCTTTCATAGGGATCTTCATGAGGTCCCAGTCGTCCAGAGTACACTTTTCTCCTACTTTTGCCCTGTCGTAGAAATCATAGCAATCAAAGGACTTTCTAAATGTCATTTTCTTTTGCCTCCCAGGATTATTTCATTACCTCAAGTGCAACTTTTGCAGCTTCAGCAGCGTTTTCTGCAGTTGCATCCGCTCCAATCTCGGTAATCCATTTATCAGACACAGGGGCTCCTCCGAACATGCACTTTACATCGTCCCTCAGGTTTTCTTCTCTGAGCCTGTCCATAAGGTCTTTCTGGCCAAGCATGGAGGTGGTCATAAGGGCAGAGCCTACCAAGAGGACTTTTTTTCCCTTGTGCTTTGCAGCCTCTTCTACAACGGTTTCATTAAGCACATCAACTCCAAGGTCAAAGATTTGGAACCCATTTGCTCCGAGCATTGTGGTAACAAGCCTGTGACCAATGTCGTGAATATCCCCTTCTGCAACAAAGGTGATGGCAAGTCCTGCTTCTTCTCTCTCTTTCTTGTTCTTTTCAAGTTCAGGGGTAAGGACTTCCATTGCATTGCTCATTGCTTTTCCGGACATCATAATTTGAGGCAAAAAAATCTCGGCGGCTTCGAACTTGTCACCGACAATTTTCATTCCAACGGAAAGGCCCTTTGTAATAATGTCAAGTGCCGGAATTCCTGAAGCCAGAGCTTCCTTGCATAGCTCTGGAGTACCTGCGACGTTTTGATTTACGATTGCGTCGCGTAACTTATCAAAGATTTCAGTATTTGTCATCCCATTATCACTTCTTTTTGTTTTTCACGTTTGGCCGGTCAGGAATTAGTTTTCCACTTGCCGGATATCGGAATCTCATTGCCTCCTTATCTATATATATCTTTTGCCTCAGCGCAGATGGTATATATATTTTGTGTTAAATAATATGCGGGCAACAATAAATACTATAAATATATTTTGATTGATTTTTTTGAAAAAAAGCAAGAGAATCTCACTATAATAATAAAAAAAGTTGAAGCAGAAATGAAAAATTTCTATATAATAGAAAAAACCTATCTGAAAATGAAAAACTTTCGATTAACTTCACAGTCATCTGAAAAAAGAGAAAATTATGCCTGTTGGCCCAGATATAAGGCGTAATATTTCTTTTAAAGTTTAATATTCTTTTAAAATCTGAAATATCACTAACTTTTTCCATGACTTACGTAGTTGAACTGAAAATCAACAGCAACAGGCCACCAGCGGTCTAAACCGCGACTTTAATCCACAGTCTTTTCCGTAATTGATTCTGTTGCTCAAGTGCGTAAGTCCTATTCCAATTAATAAAAATTATGATAAAACATTGGTCTGTCCTGAAGTATTAGTCAGAATATTATTTTTCCTGCTCTAACATAAAACAGATACTTTAATGAAGATTCCCATCTTCATTAAGAATCTTCAGGAGCTCAATAATCGAATATGAAGCCCGGGTAATTCCCATGCTGCGCTTGTCAGTATCAGTGCCCGCTACATAGAGGTTGCGAACAGGGGTTCGAATATCTGCAAATTTCCCGTCAATCGTAACTGCGGCTTTTTCCGGGACCATTATCTGTTCGTGCTGCATATCGATATATTTCTCAATGTTTGGGTGAGCCCGGAAAATCGTTTCGTAGGCCTTTTCTGTTTCCTGTTCTTCGTTTTTATTTTCATCAATCACGAAGGAAAATCCAATAAGCTGCTTGTCCTTTGGGGCAAGCGAAGGGTCATAGTTACTTATAGGAGTTGCCCAGTAGGCGAAATCCTTGAACCAGATCTCTGAGCCCGTATAATTAAAATCGGGAAAATCTTTTTCCAGTCCAAGCCAGATGGTCAGGCTTTTACTATGGACGATACCTCTCAGATTTTCCATATATTCTTCAGGGAGATCTTTTATAAGTCTGGGAAGCTCGGTTGCAAAACCTGTGTAGATAACAAGGTCAGAGTTATAGATTTCATCGGCTTCTACGCCTGAAACTTTTCCGTCCTGTACAAGGATGGATTTAACTTCACATTCATTTTTGATTTCAACAGTTTCCGGCAGAGAGTAAAGAATGGCGTTAAGCAGGGCTTTTAAGCCTTTTCTGGGATAGCCCTGAGAATAATTTACATTATTTGTTGCAAGCCTTTCAAGAGAGGTAAAGGGCTGGGTGACCTTTGTCATCCTGGCTTGAAGAGAAGCGTGGAGGTGATATGGAAGGATTGAGGCAAGGATAGACTCTGTAGATTGGGATTTTTTCTGTTCCAGTCTTCCGATCATTGCATCAAATTGTTCTTGGGTGATGCTGTCTCTGACAAAACTGCTTCCAGACAGAACACGCTGGGCAGAAGTTTCCTTCATTGACCTGCCAGAGAGAAAAGCTGATATGGTATCCACAAAGTCGTAAGTTTCCTTTGAAAGACTTTTCGGCAGGAAATCATATACTGACTGGTTGGACAGATCTATTCCGAATGAGGAAAGGGTAAAGGCTTTTGTAAGGGTCTGTGAAAGCAATACCCTGTCTTTTCTTGGAAGTACATCAAAAGTCACGAAATCTTTCAGGTTGGAAGGAATTTTGACAAAAGCATTTTCAGTTCGAACATAGTAATGTCCATAGTCTTCAAACACAGGTAAAAAATCGAAATAGTTATCCATCAACCTCTTCAGAGGCCCTTCAATAAGATGGGTAATTGCATGTGCTCCTGTATCTACCTGATAGCCATCTACCATGTAGCTGTTGCAGTTCCCGCCCAAATTTCGTCTTTTTTCAAGAACAAGGACTTTTTTTCCATGCTTTGAAAGAGTAAGCGCTGCAAGAAGTCCACTTATGCCCGCCCCAACAACAATTACATCGTATCTTTTCATACCCTAAACTACCTCAATTTTTTCCAGTGAATTAAGTTATAGTCAAATGCAGTATGCACCTTATTTCTCTCAACTCACAATAGAATTCTATATTAGTGGAAGGATTAAACAAAATATGTTAAAACTATAAAAATTATTTTACTTCCGGAATGTATTGAAATTATATTATATAATTTATGATTTATGTTTTTACATTTGAGTTCTGGCTTACATTTGTAGAGTACCATAGAGAGAAAAATAGTATTTATAGTTAACAGTTGATGTGGTAAAAATCACCAAAAACGTAGATTATCTTCTTAACATACTACTTGCTACGGCTAAAACGTAGATTGCAACTCGTATAAAGTTTTTTACATCTCGACCCCCTAACGTAAAAATAAAACAGAATTTTTTTTAAGATAATATTTATTTTCCCATCGTTTCCAATTTTTTGTGTGGATATCCTCATAATATTCTCATAAAAACCAATTCGGTCTTGAATTGAAAATCATCTTATCCACAGGGAATGACAAAGAGCCATATTTAAAATGAGAAATAATTTTGGGATAAAACAGTATCGAATTAGACTAGAGATTTTAAAAGCTAAAAACAGTATCGAATTAGATTAGATATTTTAAAAGCTAACTTGAGATTCTAAAGATTAAACTACTGTCTTCGCAGATATGTTTATATACGATAAGAGCTTGGGAAATATTGGCAGTAAAAATAAAGAGTCATATAATCTGTTATTAAAAACTTCATTTTTGTTTTTAATAAAAGAATGTATAGATCTTATTTTTATAGCAACCTAGACTATATCCGCTATGAGCGGAGGTGAAACGAAAATGAGTTTTAATGACAGAGGGAACTCTTTCAGGGGAAGAGATAGCAACCGGGGAAATAGGGACAACAATCGCGGAGGTTACAGAGGTGGCAACAGCGGTCCCAGAGAAATGTACCCCGCCGTTTGTTCTGACTGTGGTGTAGAGACACAGGTTCCATTCAAGCCAACTGAAGGAAGACCGGTTTACTGCAGAGACTGCCTACCAAACCACAGAAAGTTCTAAATCCAGAAATTCCAGAATTTTCTTATTTTAATTTTATCACTGGAAACCTTTCTGTAACAGAGGTTTCCAGACTCCTTTTATTCTTCAAACTTCTTTTATTCTTATATATAATTCTCATACAGAATCTTTTCTCTTTGAGCTCGCACTCCGACCCCTCTCAAAAAACACAACTTAATTTATTTAGTTATATAGTATATTACTAATTTTACTCTTTATTCCCTATTAATGAGTTAATGTTCATTACATATCGTTAGATCTGCCGAAATTATTATTGAATTATAGTATATTACTAATTTTACTCTTTATTCCCTATTAATGAGTTAATATTCATTACATATCGTTAGATCTGCCGAAATTATTATTGAATTCTCAAAATTTAAACTGGATTTTTTTGAACATTGTGGGATTCAAGCCAAAATCATTGATTTTGTTGAGCATGTGCTCACAACTGACTCAAAAAAGTTTAGTTAGTTGTTGCAAAATCACCTTATTTTTTGGAGGGGGGGCAGAATGTGATTTTGAGGAGTCCGCTTCTATTTTTTTCAGTTATTTTTGGATTAATCTTATATAACATGGAAGTGGTTATGTATTATAGTAAAAATAATGAGACATATAATCTGTTATTAAAAACTCCATTTTTGTTTTTAAATAATAAGTTATATCCGATCATGTTTTTATCGAGCATATGAATCCGTTGCAAATGGAGGTGAACGAAAATGGGTTTTAATGACAGAGGAAGTTCCTACCGTGGTGGCAACCGAAACAGCGGCCGCGGAGGTTTCAGAGGCGGCAACAGCGGCCCCAGAGAAATGCACAAGGTTATCTGTTCTGACTGCGGGGTTGAAACTGAGGTTCCATTCAAACCGACCGAAGGCCGGCCAGTTTATTGCAGGGATTGCCTTCCTAACCACAGGAAGTTTTAAAATAAAGCTTCTTAAGTAAAACTCAAGGTAAAGTGTTGATTTTGAAAAATCTCAACACATATTCCATTTTTAAGCTATATTTTTACCTTATAGCTGGTGAAGGATATCGGAACCCTGAATTTAATGACTCTTTACAATTTGTTTGTTGAGTGGGGCCTGAGTACTATTACAGGCGTTTTTATAATTTGTATGTGAAATAAAAGTGCTATGATGTAAAAGTGCTATGAGGTGTTTGAAGCAAACTCTCAGTATAAACGAAAAATAACACTAAGAACAATTAAAGGATCTTTAAGAATCTTTGAAATGAGAACGCTTCCTGAGATTCAGGTTTTTTCCGGGATTTCAGATCTTAAAGGGTTCTTTAATCCCTATCCATTTATGAACCTTAACATCAAAGTACATGATGCATCCGTAGATACAGAAGCTTTGAAAAATCTGGCGTCATAAATATGACATAATAAAAGCAGAGTAATAAAAGCAGATCGCAATAAATTTGACATAACAAACTAATAATAAGAGGAATTAACCTGGCGAACTATAGAAGCAATATAAGAAAAAGAAAAGCAGGAACTGGAAGTTCAGTGCCCGCTACTCAGGAAGTAACAAGAGTACGCACACCGCGTAGGGAAAATCACGAAGTTCTGGCAACAGTATCAAGTTTACTTGGTTCAAAAAGAGTTACACTGCAATGTATGGACGGTGTAGTCCGAATGGGCCGGATTCCCGGGTCCAAAAATAAGAAAATGTGGATACATGAGGGGGACGTAGTAATCGTCGCTCCGTGGGACATTCAGGATTCTAAAGCCGATGTGATCTGGAAGTACACAAGGCCCCAGGTCGAGTGGCTCGAGAGAAAAGGGTACCTCAAATAAGTACCGAAATAGTACCGTAAAACTTGATAAAACCAGCTTACTCTGATTATACTCCAGTTTTAACAGTTTGCGGTTAACTTCTTCCCACTTACATATTCCCTCTTCAAGCTCTTGCCTTTAATCTCTTCACCTTACCTTTATTCTTTTTAACTCAACTTCAACTTTTATAACTTGTTTATAATTCACTCCACAGCCTTTAATTTATTTAGCTGACTCACTCACTTACTCAGTTTCACTAACTTAGTTTTTAACTCCAGGGCGGGAAGTTCCCCGTACTCAACAATTTTCTGCGAGAGCCAACAAGTGATAGATGAAATGAAAGCCGGAAGCTTAATAGCATCTCAAGTATTATCACGCTTGTATATTTTACATTTTGATATTCCTTCACCTGCAAAATGTGGAGTAGGCCCTGTAGACTCGTCGCCAATAGGCGGGAGAATGGAACGAGAAGAATACTAAGATAAGAACACTAAGTATTCTTTTTGGGCTTTGCGTCCTGTAAGTTTCTCCCTCAAAACTCTGAGAAATTCAAGGAGTTTAGGAAGGAGTAGTTCATCCTCTTAGTTTTTCTCATCTGGATAGTGGAATTCAACTTGCAACTGTGTCTCTGTCCGTAAGAAACTATATGGTCAGAGTTTTTTAATAAGCAGAAGCAACTCTAAAGCAGCAAAAATTTCGGCGTGATTTTGATTTTTATGAGTAAAACTTATATAATTTGACCGTATACTAAGAACATTAAAAATAAAGAGATGTATAATCTGTTATTAAAAACTAGTTTCTGTTTTTAATCAAAGAGTAATATACAACCTTATTTTTAAACTATGGACTATCCGCTGTAAGCGGAGGTGAAAAGAAAATGGCTTTTAATGACAGAGGAAATTCCTTCAGGGGAAGAGACAGCAACCGTGGAGGTTTCGGAGGTCCCAGGGAAATGTACACCGCGATCTGTTCTGACTGCGGCGCTGAAACTCAGGTTCCTTTCAAGCCTGACCCTGACAGACCAGTCTACTGCAGAGAGTGTCTTCCTAAACATAGGAAACCCAGAGAGAACAGATATTAATTCTAGGTTCACTCAAAATATTCTATTTTACAAATTATGTCCGTTTAGTTTGAGCAGCAAAACGGACTCTCTTCTTTTATATATTGTATTGAATAATATTTTTATTTGAACGATAATAATATTCTTCTAATTGATTTATGTATTTTAGATTCTTTTGGACTCTGTTCCAAAATCCAGTGATTTTTGCATTTTTGATAAAAAACCTGAATTAGCAAGAAGAATCCAGTTTTTATCAAAATCGACATTCGCTATCTAAAGACTTGAATAACTAAGTTTTATTACACGGATGATAACCATTTACAAAATCTAGTGATTTTGAATTTTACTTTTATCACTATATGTTGGTACTGAGTCTTCTTTTGTAATTATTTAAATTAAGCCAACAAGTTCCCACGTATATTGATGTTTATTTCAAGTATATTGATGTTTATTTCAAGTATATTGATGTTTATTTCAAGTATATTGATGCTTATTTCTTGAAAAAGATCTTTATTTCTTTTAATTTACTTTGAATTTTTGGACTTTTCTGGCCATTTGTTCACAGGAAAATTTATATAAGTAAATAACTACGTAGAAGCGGTTGAAAATAAAGAGATATATAATCTGTTATTAATAGCTCCATTTTTGTTTTATCGATGATATCCGATCATGTTTTTATCGAATATATGTATCCGCTATAAACGGAGGTGAAACAATAATGGGTTTTTATGACAGAGGAAAATGGGTTTTTATGAGAGGAAATTCTTACCTTGTCGGCAACCGAAAAATTCACCGAGAAGGTTTCAGAGGCGGTAACGGCAACCCGAGCGAAATTCACAAGTTTATCTGTTCTGGCTACTTGAATACAGGGTTGAGACCGAAGTTCCATTCAAACAGACCATAGGAAGGTCGGTTTATTGACAAATAAGAACTTTGTAATCACTGAAGGTCTCAAATATACTAATATCTGCGCATCTATATCAAAGCTGAGCCAGTTTAAGATATAGTCCGAATTGATACTCAATTCACTTTCACTGACTATTCTCTTTGTTTTTACCTTTTATTTGGGAGATTTCTTGGAAAATAAAAACAGAACAAAAAATAACAATTTAATCAGAGAATCTAACCAAGTATCCCTAAAAATGTTAAGATCTCTATGGTATAAATCTATAAAGATATCCGGAAAGACGGAAAAACAAGCCGAACTGAGACTAAAATCAGAGAAAGCTTATTTTAAATTAAAGCAGTTGAAACAAAACCAGTATTGGAGGAATTAATTTGGCTAATTATAGAAGCATTATCCGACAGAAAAACTCAGGATCAAAAAAATCGGTTGCAGGAGATACTCATGAAGTAACAAGAGTACGCACTCCTCGAAAGGACAGAAACGAAGTTCTGGCAACAGTATTAAGTTTACTCGGTTCTAAAAGAGTCACACTACAGTGTATGGACGGTGTGGTCCGAATGGGACGAATTCCCGGGTCCAAAAACAAGAGAATGTGGATTCGCGAAGGCGATATAGTCATAGCGAACCCATGGGAAATTCAGGACTCCAAAGCCGATGTTACCTGGAAATATACAAGGCCTCAGATTGAATGGCTTGAAAGAAAAGGATACCTTAACTGAGGATGCCTGAAACACTTTATTCACTTATAGTAACTTTAATCTGCGATTCAACTAACCTGTGGCAACCTCTTGCTTTGGAAGTCAGGTTTAAAATCAGGACATGAAACCACAAGCTTAAGAACCGCTTAAATTTATACTATCAAATGTCTTAAATTCAAATTGATTGGTCCCGAGGCGGTATAACTAAAATTTTTTAGTTAATAATCCCATAGTCAACTTATAATCAGTCAACCTGTAACTAATGTGGGAAACACTTCTCTCGTTCATTTTCCTGGCTTTACTGCCATGAACTTAGTTATTAATCAATAACTTTTAACCCAATTTAAGCGCTTTTAATTCATTTTAACGCTTTATTTGTTTTAACGCTTTTTTCCTTATTTATCAAGCCAGACCAAGTATTTGTCGGAATTTCAGTCTCCCTTAGGGAATGTCCCTTTAATCGGTTTCCAATCAGAACTTACATGTAAGCTTTCCCAATTCTATCGAGAAAGTTTCATAGTTTACGGAATAGTCAATCGGGCACTCAATAACTGCCACCTTATTCAAGGCAAAAGCTTTCTCCAGAACTTCTGCAAGGTCGTCGTCTTCCTTAATCCTGATACCAACAGCCCCGAAGCTCCTGGCAAAGAGAGAAAAATCAGGATTTCCATAATCCAGCCCGAAATCCTCAAAATGCATTTTTTTCTGCTTCCACTTAATAAAGCCGAAACCATTGTCATTGAGGATAAGGACAACAACAGGAATTCCATAGCGGATTGCGGTCTCAAGTTCCTGGCAGTTCATCATAAAACCCCCGTCCCCACAGATTGCAAGCACGCGGCGCTCCGGATGAAGAAGCTTAGCAGTAATCCCTGAAGGGAGACCTGCACCCATGGTTGCAAGAGCATTATCAAGGAGCACAGTATTGGGAGCATAGGTCTTGTAAAGGCGAGCGAACCAGAGTTTATAAATTCCATTGTCCAGTGTAATTATATCTTCTCTCCCCAGCGCCTTTCTGACACTCTTAACTACAGCCTGTGGAACAGGAGGGTAGCTTTTCCTGGCAACAGCATTTATTTTTTCTTCAATGAAATTCCTGGTGTGTTCAAAGATAGGAAACTCCCTTTTCTCCGGAATACTTGCAGCAAGTTCCCGGATTGAAGAAGCAATATTCCCTATGACTTCTACTGTGGGGTTAAAGTACCTATCAGGCACGGATTCCACAAAATCAATATTTATGATCTGTTTGTCCAGTGTACCGTTCCACAGGTAAGGAGGATATTCGACTATATCATAACCAATAGTGATAATAAGGTCAGCCCCGTCAATTCCGCAGTTAACATAGTCCCTTGCATGAATTCCTGTGGCAAAGAGACTGTAGCTGCAGTCATCAGGAACAACTCCTTTCCCCATCTGGGTATGCACCAGGTAGATGCCTGTTTGCTCGACAAAATTTTCGAGCTCCTCAGTGATAGCTTTTCGGTTTGCTCCTGATGAAACTATGATCAGGGGATTTTTAGCCTCACAGATCATAGTCGCAGCTCTTTTTACAGCCTCAGGATCGGGGTAAGGAATTTTAATTTCACTTCGCTTCTGCACCGTCGCCTCAGTTTCTTCTTCAGCTACGTCTTCCGGAAGCTCAATATGTATAGCTCCCGGCCTATCAGCTTCGGCATGTTTGAAGGCATTACGGATCACGGTAGGGATCATTCCCGGATCGGTAATGGATACAGCCTTTTTGCAGAGAGGCTCCATCATTCTTACAGTGTTTACAAGCTGGAAACGGGCCTGCCAGTTGTCAGTCAGAGACTTCTGTCCGGATATAGAAATAAGAGGTGCTCCTATAAGCTGTGCCTGGGCAACGCCTGTAACAAGATTTGTGGCTCCGGGTCCAAGTGTTGAAAAGCAGACTCCTGGCTTTCCGGTCAACCTTCCATATGTCGCAGCCATAAAAGCCGCAGCCTGTTCGTGTCTTGTTATGATCAGTTTGATTCTGGAAGTCCTCAGGGACTCAAGCAGGTCAAGGTTTTCTTCGCCTGGCAGTCCGAAAATATACTCAACGCCTTCTTCTTCAAGCTGGGCAACAAAAAGATCCGAAGCTTTCATGAAAAAACTCCAATATAGCTTTATGGCTTTTATTTAAGCCGAATTTTCCTTAAATCAGGTTTGTTTATAAGCCTTGGTTAAGTTATTTGTTAACCTTAATTGAGTTTACTATTTAGGATTAAACAAATTTTTAGGCTTTAATAAATAAACTTTCAAGATTAAACAAATAGACTGTCAATTAAGCATGTAGATTATCAATTAAGCAGCTAGATTATCAATTAAGCAGCTAGACTGTTAATCAAGTAGGTAGACTGATTAAACAAATTCTTTTAATTAATTCTGGACAAGGTTTATTCAATAAAAACTTCAATCAATTCTCAGTCCTTTAGACTCACTTGTTGACCACAACCGTCTTTATGTTCACAAATTCCTTGAGCCCATAATGAGAAAGCTCTCGCCCGATTCCGGATTTTTTTACTCCTCCAAAAGGCAACCTCGGGTCGGATTTAACCATTCCATTAATGGCAACTGATCCGAATTTTATTCTTTTTGCCAGCCTCTGAGCCCTTTCAAGGTCTCGGGACCATATTTCAGCCCCAAGCCCGAATTCTGTGGAGTTTGCGACTTTGACGGCCTCGTCTTCGTTTTTTACTGTGATTACCGGGGCAATGGGCCCGAAAACCTCTACATTACAAACCTTCATATCGGTACTGGCTGCAGGAATGAGGGTTGGCCTGAAGAAAAAACCCTTAATATGCTCTTCTCCGTAAACGTGAGGTTCTGCACCTTTCTTTTTTGCGTCTTTAAGTACTCTTTCAAGACTATCAAGAAATTCTTTCTTTGCAAGAGGCCCAATATCGGTTTCCTCATCCATAGGGTCCCCGATTTTCAGTTCCTGCATTTCAAGCTCAAATGCCTCAATAAAGTCCACAGCAATCGTTTCCAGGACAATAAATCGCTTGGCAGCAATATGGCTCTGTCCGGTATTTAGAAAACTGGACTTTGCAGCAACCTGCGTAGCTCTTTCGAGATCAGCGTCTTCGAGTACTATGAAAGGGTCCGAACTTCCCAGCTCAAGTACGAGAGGCTTTACCAGGCTTCCTGCAAGTTCACCTATCTCCGAGCCTCCGTCTATGTTGCCAGTAAGTGAAATCCCATCTACCAGTTCTTCTTCAATAATTTCCATTGCAGTTTTTGAGTCAATTAACAGGGTATTGAAAACATTTTCAGGAAATCCTGCCTCAAGAAAGATTTTTTCAATTTCAAGGGCCGAAGCAGGCACATTTGAAGCATGTTTGATTATGCACACATTTCCTGCACACATTGAAGGTACTGCAAACCTGAAAACATGCTCGAACGGGAAACTCCAGGGTATTATGCCGAAAATTACTCCCAGAGGCTCAAAGGTTACGTAGCTTTTCTCAGCTCCGATATCCACAACTTCATCTTTCAGGAATTCGGCCGCGTTTTCTGCATAATAATCGCAGATCCAGGCGCATTTTTCAATTTCGTCCCTTGACTGCCTGATAGGTTTTCCCATTTCTTTCGTGATAATTTCGGCATAAATTTCGGCATTCTGCCTGAGGACCTTCCCAACCCTTGAGAAGTATTTTGTTCTTTCCTCAACAGACAACGAACTCCACCCGGAAAACGCAGTCCTGGAATTTTCAATCATGGACTCGCATTCTTCAAAAGAAAAAGAATCGTATGTCCAGTTTACTTCTTCAGTGTAAGGATTAATGGATTTTATTCTCATGACTTCCCCCCAAAAAGTCATTAAAAAATCATTTAACAATATTGGAATTCCCAGTATTATAACTTAAGGAAATTGAATGGAATATAAAGAATCCGGATCTTACTACATTCAAAAAACACAATAAAGGGGAAATATCCTGGCATATAGCCATTTTTAATCTCATATGATGAATTATGTTCAGAATCTAGTAGGAATTGTTATAAAATCCAGATATCAATTATAAAGTATCAATTAATAACGTATATAATTATATATGGGGGAAAATAATGAAAAAAGCATTGATTATTCTGATAGTCTTGTTCGGTGTATTCCTGGCTATAGGATGCGCTGGTGAGGAAGGTGGGGCTCCAAATGAAACAGGAACTCCAGAACAGGCCATAACCGAGGCTGAAGCAGTAACCGGAGCTGAAGCTGTAACTCCGGTTCAGGAAGCTGTAACCGCAACTGAGGCTGTAGAAGAAACTCCTGTTACAGAAGTAACTCCGGCTGAAGCAGTTACTGAAGCAGAAAATGTAACTGAAACAGAAAACGTAACTAAGCGTATAAGTAGTACCCAAAGAAAGAAGGAACGTATTCTGGAGAACATTCAAGCTGGAAATAATACCAGTGGAGGTAGAGTAATCAAGGTAACTCCCAGTAAAGGTTCCTAAATCGTTTGAGGATAGCTTAGACCTCTACCTCTTATCCATATTTTATTGTGTAGTTTGCCTTTACACGCGAACTCTTAAACTTATAAGGACGTAGCTGTGAATTTTCTTTTGACAACTAACTCAATAAGTATTCAAAGTTAAACTTTATAACAACAATAGAATAATAACAAAAAAGTAAGATAAAACAAAAAAATAAGATAACAACAGGGTTGTGTCCCTTAGTTATTAAACAGGAACTCTAAACATTAGTAATTCCTTTAAACTCCATATATGATCTGTTATGCGATCTGTTATTCCTTCTGCAATTGCTGGAGTTCTTTGTAACCATTTTCTATTTCAGAGTCTATTCTTAATTTTAGAGAGTCGTGAGGTTTTATAAAGTTATCCATGCTTGGAATAAATCAAATGTTTTCGTATGCTTCTTCATTATTTTACTGAAATTCACCTTTTTTCTTACAAATCTTACAAGAGATGTCCTGATCGTAAGATTTATCCTTTCTATATATGAAGTACCAATGTAATCATCCGAATTAGCTCCAAGCATTTCAGATATTTTTTTAGGATCTCCAAAAATAATACGTTGAATATTTTCAACTACATAATTTTTTATCTTTTTCTTTACTACGTTTTCCTTCGTGGTGGAAAAGGAGAAATCTTCTGTTACTATGTCCAGTAGCTCTCGCAAGTCCACGAATTCCTCCTTTCTCGGGAATCAGAGATATTGTTTTTAGAATTTCTTTTTCAGGAGTGTTAAGTTGAAAAAATACTGTACCTCTCGTTTCACTAAAACATTTTTCATAATTTTTACATTCAAGAAGCGCATGGTTGTTTTTACCATATATTTCTTTTTACCATATCTTTCTTTAAGGACTATATTTCCTTGATTATTAATTCCATAATCAGGACAATCTTTGTTCCAGCAAAAAAATTGTGAAAAATCTATTTCAGAAGTGATTCTAATTTCCCCAATAATGGATTTACAAATATTCAAAAAACGAAATAATTTTAGGAGAAAACACAGGCAATCGAATATACATATTATTTATAAAAACAATCTAAAAGTTCATATATCATAGAATGTAATATATTAAAAAATGTAGAATGTTAAGGGAGATTAAGAGCTGAGTTTAATGGTATAAAGAAGAGGGTCATTTGCAATATTTCAGTCTCGCTTAAATAGACGTTGCCATCTATGTAAAAATTAGATACGCATAAGGCTCTGGAAAAACAGGAATTGAAAGTGCCAATTTTAGAATTAAAAGACTGAAAGACATCCTATTTATTTTCAGTATATCGGGCTGCATACTTTAAAATATTTTTTATATTTTAGAGGTTCCTGATAAGCTTTACACCAATGGGGGATAGAAGGAAAATGGACGACGATATCAAAAATCTTATTAAGAAATTGGAACGCTCGGTCTTTGCAGGAAACCGGGCAACTGCTGCCGAAAAACTTGGTGATCTAGGGGATCCTTGTGCTTTAACCGCGCTGATTGGAGCGCTGGATGACTCAAATCCGAAAGTAAGAGCTGCCGCTGCAGAAGCCCTGGGAAAACTCAACATGCCGGAAGCTATCCCTGGTCTTATAAATGCTCTTAATGATTCTGATAGTCCGGTTAAAAAGACTGCAATTGCTTCTCTTGAAAAAATTAGCACACCTGAAGCTATCTCAGGCATTGTGAAAGGGTTCGAGGACAGGGACAGGTTTGTCCAGAAGGAAGCGGTGAAATCCTTGATGAGGATAGGCTCAAGAGATGCAATTTACGCCCTTGAGAAATCCCTATCTTATCCGGATTATTCGCTGAGAAGGATTTCAATAATAGCCCTTGGAAAAATCGACACTTATGAAGCTGCTCTCTGCCTGGTAAAGGCAATTGAAAACTCGGATAACAAAACAAGGCAGCAAGCTGCCGAAACCCTGGGAAAAAGGGGTAAGTCGGATGTGCTTGATGAGCTAATGGAAATCCTCAGGGACCCAAGACAACCTGTGCAGGAAACTGCATCCGAAACGCTTTGCAAAATTGTAAGTGTGTCAACTTCAGTGCCTGTGCTGGTCAAGGCTCTCGGAGCTTCGAGCAGGGATATAAGAAAAGTTTCAATTGAAACTCTTTGGAAAATCAGAACGCCTGAAGCAGTTGCAGGGCTTTTGAGAGCCCTGGATGACCCTGACTGGTATCTGAGGAGCCGCGCTGCAGATGCCCTGGGAGATATAGGTTCTCCGGAAGCGGTTCGGGGACTGGTTAAAGCTTTTGATATATATGAAAACTCCGTCAGGAAGGCGATTACCTGTGCTCTTGGAAAAAGCGGAGCCCCTGAAGCCATAGAAGGACTGGTTAAAGCTCTTAATGACCCTGATAATTCGGTAAGGGAATCAGCAGTTCTGGGCCTTGGAAGATCAGGCACTAATGAAGCCATTTCAGGCCTTTTAAGAGCTCTGGATGACACTAAGGCAGCAGTGAGAGAAGCTGCGGCTTCTGCGCTTGGGGATCTCAAAGCGCAGCAAGCTGTTCCTAAATTGGTGGAAATCCTTGAAAAACCTGATAGCCCAATGCAAAAAGCCGCTATCTGCTCACTTGAGAAAATCGGAACCCCAGAGGCAGTTGCAGGGCTTATCAGAGCTACTGAAAGTACAGATGCCTGCGTGCGAAGGGCTGCATTGAAAGCTCTTGAAAAAATTAATAAAACAAATTCCTCACCTGCACCCACTCCTGATGAGACCGAAAATCCTGGAACAAAGCCTGTTATTAGGAGCCGCTTGACAGATGATGATTCTGAAGTTCGGACTGAAACTTCAACACTCTCAGGTGATATCTGCAATATGAATTCTCTTAAAGAGCTTGAACTTTCAATTTCTGTTGAAGAAACAAAGGAGTCCAGAGCCCACCAAAACGCAATTAACGAGAAGAAAAATGGAATCGGGTTGACCTGCCCATATTGCTCCAGAAGCCTGAATCTCACCACTGCCCCCAACTTCTGTCCTTTCTGCGGGATGAAGTTGAAGCTGAAATACTAAAACTCAACGCTTTTCCCGGAAAAAGCTGTCGACATGGTATCAAGTCTTTTTAAAACAACCCTGTTCAAAAAAGGCTTGTCCGCAACCCTTTTGAAAAAAGGCTTGACCGCAACCCTTTTCAAAAAAGGCTTGACCGAAAACCCCAAGAACCATTTGAGTCTGATAACCTTATCCCCAAGCCCTATCGGCGTGATAAACCGGCGCAACGGTTTGTGATAAACCGGCGCAACGGTTGTGGGTTAACGGTTGCGGGTAAAACAGGCTGATCTTGAGACAAAGGTGCTGAAGTTCTATCAGGAGGGTGAATTTCTCAGAGTTACGTTCAGGGGGGATATTTCTCTTTTCGGCAGGTTATGGTTCTTTAATCGGTTGGGACTTTTGCGTTAGATTCCAATGCTGACGTTTGCGTTACTTTCAGTTGAGTTATCCTGAATTCGGCCAGGGCGGCCAATAGAGCCGAAGACTTTTGTTGCACAGAAGCGTCGATATACGTTTTCTGTTTTTACACTGCGGAATCCCTGGATGAGTGCATTATTTTCTTCAGTTCGTCAAAAGACTCGGCTCCTTTGATATCTTTCATCAGGGCCGTAAGTTCAGTAATACTGCTGTTGAGCTGTTCATCACTCGCGTTTTCGCTTTCGTTCACTCTGGCTTTAAGAAGCTCTATTTTCTCCTCAACGGAATCAAGTGCCTTTGCCTGTTCATGGGTTAACAGGACTTCTTTGAGTTCTGCTGCAGTAGAGGCTTCACTCACCTCGGTATACAGGTCTTGAATCTCAGTAATCTTCTCGTTGAGCTCTTCAGCTTTGCTGCTATCGCCGGCTTCTGTAAGCCTGGTTTGAGCGGCTTCGGCTCTTTCAGTCATATTCTGGAGGGAATCAAGGATAACAGCCTGAACATCAGTGAAATTTTCATCAGTTATGTTTTCAAGCAGGATATGACAAAATTCATGCCCTTCGTCAGTCTCTGTTTGCATTTCATCAGGTTCCACATTCTTTCCGTCATTTTCCATACCCTCATTTGCCTGCCTTTTTCTAGACAAAACCGTCTGGAAGTCGGATGCATTTGAAACCTTACTTATCTCAATATAAAGATTTTGAAGTTCAGTAATTCTCTTACTGATTGAGTCCAGCATGTCTGCCTGAACTTCAGTGTAATTTTCTTCGCTTATATTGCCTGCAGGACAAGAAGGACAAGATCCCGGACCATAAATCAGATCCGTCGAGTTTTCCAGGGTTGCGTTTTCTGAAGCAAAAGCCCCTGTAGGGACAATACTCAATATAATCAGCACCATCGCAAAACGGGAAATCAACTTTAATGTTTTTACTATCATAGATTGCCTCCGTTAATTACCATGTTTTCCTGCTCTTTTTGTCTCAGCGCTGTTTCCTGTTGACAGTCCTGAAGTTACTGGATTAAATATAAGCTTACTTTCAGAAACAGAAAAAATTATAGAAATTTAATTTAACGAATAATTTTTTTGAACTTTAGATTCCGCCAGAATCTTTTAAATCTACTGATTTAATACTTATAAGGACTCTTAAATACTTCGGCCCTTGAATACTTCATTTTTAGTGTTGTATCCTGAAATGAGATTATAAACTTAAAATTATATGAAAGTTTGATGTCTAATACAACTACAGACGACGTAAAAGGTTAAACGTTGGGTAAATTCCAATTTCATCTTAGTACTGTGGGATGATTATGTAAAATGAAACAAATTCGAAGTTGGAGTTAAATAATGGATTACCTGTACACCTGTCTTTCCGCAGATGTTCTCTTAAAATGAATTATTTTCTTGCTATCGTTTCGACCCCCTCCATGCGTTAGCGTATCTTTAAGAAAAGCGACTTACAGCTATGCGGGCATCATGGAAAATAGGGCATTTACAATCAGTACCACATCAGAAGCTTATTTAAAACAGACCGATAACTTTGGAACCGCAGGTGGAAGGGATGAAGATAAGTTTTGCCTGACGCCGGTAAGAAGCAAGCTTGTGCCTGCCCCTTATGTGGGTGAATTTCCTGTTGTCCTGGAGCGCAAGCTTCTGCATAACTTTGATATAGGGCTCCATACCCTGCAAGAGAAATCCTGGATATCAAAGTCGGTGCCTGGATATCAAAGCCGATGAATCCTTTTTCGATGAAAAAGGAAAAACCGATATTGAGAAAATCAAGCCTATTATTATATAACCCAGGGAATGAAAAATATTATGGCTTCGGGTGTAATCTTGGAAAAGCTTTTTAGATAGACAAGGAGTGTTGAACGAAAAAGCAACATCAAAAACTAAAAAGTAAAGTAAAATAAAGTAAAGTAATTGAAAGTAACAAAAATTATGCATTTCAAATTCTTTTTTATTCCTTCCTAAACGTCTTTTTCGCGAAAATCTTCCATCCTCTTAGGTCTTTTCCCTCAAATTTTTCCTTCACGGCTTCGAGAAGGGAAGGAACATCCAGGTGCTGTGGGCATTTTTCAACGCATTGTCCACACTGGACGCACTGGGAAGCATACCCTGGCACGTCGCCTCTTATTATTCCTCCGGGTTTTGATGCATACATAAGTTTTGCTTCCCTTTCATTGCCTGACAGGTAAAAGTTATCGAAGATCTCAAAACAGCCAGGAATGTCCACGCCTGAAGGGCAGGGCAAACAATATCTACAGCCTGTGCAACCGGTTTTCATAAGTTTCCTGTATTTTTGTTCCACTTTTCTTACAAGCTGCAGTTCGGCGTCGGTCAGGGAGTTCGGATAGGCTTCAGATGCGATTTTCAGGTTTTCTTCAATATGGGATTCCTCATTCATGCCTGAAAGCACAACCGTAACCTCGGGTCTGTTCCAGATCCATCGAAAGGCCCATTCGGCTGGAGTGCGCCTTACAGGAGCTTCATTCCAGATCTTCTGCACTTCAGGAGGTACAGGATTTGTCAGCTTGCCTCCGCGCAAGGGTTCCATGATAATAATACTCAGGTTTTTTGAAGCAGCATACTCAAGCCCTTCCGTTCCTGCCTGGTTTTTTTCATCCAGAAAGTTATACTGGATCTGACAGAAAGTCCAGGGATATGCATCCACAATCCGTTTGAAATCCCCTGCAGATCCGTGGAAGGAGAAACCTGCATTTATAATTCGGCCGTCAGCTTTTGCTCTGTCAAGAAAATCCAGCACTCCAAGTTTTTCCATTTTGTCCCATAAAAGCCCAACAAGTCCATGCACAAGATAATAATCGATATGGTCAGTCCTGAGCCTTTCAAGCTGGGCATTCAGGATCCTGTCCATATCCTCCCTACTCTTTATTGTCCAGGAGGGAAGTTTTGTAGCAAGTTTAATTTTTTCTCGGTATCCATCTGCAAGGGCCCGGCCAAGGAAAGGCTCGCTTTCTCCCATATGATACGGCCAGGCCGTGTCGATATAGTTTACTCCGTGATCGATTGCGTATCTAACTTGCCGGGTAGCTCTTTCTTCATCTATCTTTCCGTCCCTGACCGCAAGGCGCATGCACCCAAACCCAAGTATAGAAAGTTCATCTCCGTTCTCTGGTACTTTTCGGTAAAGCATTTCCATTACCCTTCTGTTTTAAGCTTTTACACTATTTTAAGGGTTTCTACATCCGAATTGCGTTTCGTCACCCGAGTTCCGTCACCCGAGTTCCGTCACCCGAGTTCCGTCACCCGAGTTCCGTCTCGGGAGGACGGTACCCTTTTCGCTCACTTCGTTCGCTCAAGAGGGGTAATTTCTAGATAAATCTAGATAAAGAAACTAATTTAGCTTCGGGAGGACAGCGAGAGTTGCACTTTAGAAGGACAGAGCCTTTTGCCACCATAAAGAATTCAGTAGTGTGGTATTTCATAATGTGCTGACTTTTTGAAAACTATAAATCTCAAAAGTTATTGTTTGGAGAATTCAATATCAAAAGATGTGTTTATCCTTCAGCACACAAAATATTGACTTTTATTTTACAGCAAATTTAAAACAGTACTATAAATTCTCTCAAATTATATTAATATTAAAATATTGTTCTTTAATGGAAAAGTTTAACTATATAATTTTCCAAAATAATATCAATATTTTTTAATAAAGAATAAATGATCAGGGCATATAATAATGAAACGGGTGGACAAGTATTTTTCAGTAAACTTAATGTCGTCAGTTCTGATTTTATTCCTAATTTTCTTTTCATCTACGACATCTGCAGTTACTGAACAAAATAGTACGGCTACAATGACGGAAAATAATACCACATACAATCCATTATATTTAGATAATCTATGCTATGGTAACCTCATACAGAATAAGACGGTGTCTGTAACTGGAGATGGAAGTGGAGACTTCAACTGCGATGGAATTGATGATCAGGTAGAGATAAATCAAGCTCTTAAATATGTTGCGGAAGATCCGCAGTTTACAACTGTTCATTTAAAAGGCCCATATACATACGTCATCTCAGATAGTATTTTTATTGGAAATAACACGACCCTGGAAGGCGATCCTACAGCTGTAATTAAACTTATAGACAACGCGGGCTGGGCAGTTGATAAGCCACTGATAACTCAGATGGACAGTAACAAAATAAATGGAGTAACTATAAAAGGATTTGAAATAGACGGAAACCATGACAATAATCTAGATAAAACGAATGGATATGGATTTTACAATATGATCCAGTTCTGCAATTCCACGGACATTCAAGTTCATGATATGTACATGCACGATGGACACGGAGACGGATTGAAAATAGACCACAGTTCCAAGGTTCAATTTTACAATAACTCTGTGTATAAAACGGGCCACAATGCTTTTTTTGCAGAAGATTGCCAGAATTTAGAGACATGGGACAATAAAATAACCATCAGAACGGATTGTGGTCTTAGAGTTTTAAATTCAAATCATGTGAAGTTTCATGATAACGTAATCGATTCCTTTTATCACTGGAGTGCAGGTGGTTCTGGCATTATGGTTGAAAAAACAACAGGGGTCGTTAACGATGTAGAAATATATAACAATACTATCCATGATACTTATGGGTCCGGAATCTGGTTGATAGGTTGGTTAGATTCTTATCCCAGGGAAGAAGCCCAGAATGTCCACATTTTTAATAATATCTTTTATAATACTGGCATGAACCCAAATATTGACCTGGTAGGGGGTATAATAACAAGTGGGTTTTACAATACTCTCATCGAAAACAATATCTTTGACGGAGTGTATCATGCGGCAATTATTCATATGTTACCTACAGGATCCCACGTTTCTCCTACCTATGAAGCTCGTCTCAGTCTTTCATCCATAGGCACAAAATACACAACAGTTGTTCGTAACAACATAATCGTAAATACTCAGAAGTGCAAAACAGACCCTGAGGGAACCGGATATGCAGTAATCAATTATCTACCTGAAACACACACTTTTGTGTTGGAAAATAACTGTTTGTACAATAACTCTGCAGGTAACTACCGAAACTGCACATCAAGTACAGACATCTATGCAGATCCTCTCTTTGTAAACCAGAGTATACACGATTATCGTTTGGAGCCAAACTCTCCTTGCATTGATGCCGGATATACTTAAGAATGATTCAAGTACAATATCAAAGTATTGTTGCCAGGAATAATTAATTTGAACTGGCATACAATGCTCAAATAACGAACTCGGATGACGGAAAGCGAGCGAAGGACTCGGATGTCGCCCAGATAAAAGGTACTTGTAACGTTCTTAAAAATTTTTTATAAAATGAGGTAGCGTTCTCATCCGAAAAAACCTGGGAGTTCCGAACGGTATTCAAGAGACTCACTTTATTATAGTTGGGGAAGAGGTATTGAGGTACTTGACTCATCGTTGCGAATTTCTCTTTCTATATCCCTTATTGTGGAGTAATGTTCTGGAGTAGGTGCTCTTTGCTAGTGGGGTGTTAAAGAGATGAGAACGCAATTTATACTACACAGTTATTGTATATAATATTTTTAACAGTTAACCTTATTTTATTTCTCTTTTTTTGTGTATCTTGCTAACTTTAGTTCATTAAACAAACGCTTGTTTCATTAATTTAATGATCGTACAATCTTGTAAACTACGCTCTGAAACAACTCAAAATTTTTAGTAAGATATAAGAGAATATTATTTCAGAATTAAAGAAGAGACTTTTTATTATTTTCAAGATTTTTTATTGTTTTCTTGTTTTTTGAAAGATGACGGTCAACTGTTATCGGAATCCATGTTATATTTTGACGGTCCCAGACGATATTAAAAAGTCTCTGAAAGAAAGTTCCAGAATAAAAGAATACAGGTAAAGTAATTGCAGATGAAATTGGCCTTATGCAGATGAAAATCAACCTGGAATACAGCTTACTTCATACGGGTGTTATAGGTGTGATATACCGTATATATCAGATATATGAGAAAGGCAAGCACAAGGATATATTTAGTATACATTATTTTTGCCACGGCTTTCTTTTCGGTACGGGTCATGGAATCGGTTGTTATCCGGGAATAAATATCGGCTGCTGTATAAATTTTTCCGCCGTTTTCGAGCAGGGCTGTTCGGAATAATGGGTTTTCGCCTACATACATATACTCATCAGGGCAGTTCGCAGAGGCAGGTCTCCATGAAATATCTTCGATGCCGAAGCTTTCAGGTATAAATTCCTCAGTATGATTTACGCCAGCAGGCTTTTCGGATATTTTATGGAGTCCAAAGGTGGTTGGGGTGACATATGATTCGTACATATTGTTTCCGAGAGGTGTTATTTCCATAGGCTTTTTGTCAAAATAAAGCTCAGGAATTCCTTCTTCCCTGGTTGTAATAAGGACCCTGCCCTGCTGGTTTATTTTAAGGTCAGGAATTTTTAACTGGAGGCTCTCGTACATCTCGATATCCGCAACTGCCCAGTTCAGGGTTCTTGTAATCACAAGACTGTCGTTTCCGGAGTACAGCGCATGAGCCCAGGGAATTCCATTACCGTATCCATTGTCAGTTGTAATAGCTGCAACCCGGCCAAGGCCAAGTCTCCAGACTGTGATTACGGGTTTTCCCAGCCTGGTTGTTACAAGACGGTTTGCTTCCGGCTTTGGGCTTACTTCATTGTAGCCCAGAAGATCACAGGGAATTTCCGAGATTTCCTTTGTAATGAAATGCCTGGGGTCATAGACAATCAGTGTACCACTGGAATAATCGTCTTCTATCTCCTCAGACTCATCCGATCTCGCAGAAAAACTGACATTTACCCGCTGTCCCGGTTCAATCCTGTTATAATTTTTCGATAAACCGATTTTATTCATCAGGAGGTAAGCGTAATAATTGCCATTGGGATTGACCTGGCGCTCAGTGCTTGGAGAGTGGATATGGACAAAATGGATGCCAATTCCCTCTTCCCGAAGCGAATCCGCACAGCTTACCGCCTGTTCAAACGTTTCATCACCCTCGTATTTATTGCCTATCCCACCATCAGAAACGATTATAATTTCAGCATCTGAACTGCTGTTCTGTCCTCTAAGCAGGCTGCGTGCAGTTAACATTCCCCGTTCAAGTGATGTCGAGTCTCCTGATGGGGTAATTTTGCTGATCTCGCCTTCAAGCCATACTATATTCGATTCTTTGGACATGTCCACAAAACCGTCTGTAATGTCCTGTCCTTTGCTCCCGAATGTGATAACATCCACCCTCGCATCTTTCAGGTGCTCGTTTTCAAGAAGCACAATAGCATTGGAGAGTATGTCATCTAAAACACGCCCTCCAATTTTGTTACTTTGCAGGGTGCTCGGCGAGACATCAAGCATCAGGACAATATTCCTGCCGCCTCTCCAGTTTGAAGGACTGGATGTAACAGGCAGAAGTTCCTCGAATTGCGTATTTTGATATGTATTTTCGGCAGGATAGTCGAAAGAAGCATCTCCGCCGACCACTACCATGCCGCCGCCATTAATGATATACTTCCTGAGGACTTCAACTTCCGAACTTGAAATTGTCGATACTGCCTGATTGTCGATTATAACTGCATCCATGCCGTTAAGAGAATCAGATGAAAGGGAACCAGATGAAAGAGAACCAGATGAAAGGGGATCAGATGAAAGGGAACTAGATGACCGTGCAGTATGTACTTCATAAACCTCATTAAGTATGGCTGCCAGAGGCGAATCAGGTTCATCGGTCACAAAAAGTACTTTCGGTTTTGGCGTGACATATACACCTTTCATGTACTGGTTATTATTTTCAAAATAATCCAGGTCTTTAACGTTTATGCTTGCTGGATGAAGTGTTGCTTTTATCGTATGCGGCCCCAGTGTATCGAATGTGTGGTTGAAATCAAAACTTTCTATCCTCCCGGTCTGGGTAACCTTCTTTTCCATCACCTGCTTACGGTCAACCGTAACTCTCAGCTCATACTTCATTTCATTTTCAGTTGACTTACGGACATGAACCTTGAACGGAGCCTCATTTTCGATTACAAGTTCGTTTTCTCCTTCAATCTCTACGCTGAGGTCTTCTTTAACCGCATCAGGAATAAGTGCAGCTACAGGAAAGCCATTTTTGTAGCAGTAGGAAAGTGCGTCTTCAATTGAAGTACCTGAGTTGCTCTGCCCGTCAGAAACTATAAGCACATAATTTTCAGGTGATGCCTGCTGCAGAATAGCATCCCCAAGTGAAGTCTGCGAGCCTGAAATGCTTGCAACCGTAACAGGAACTTTGCCGCTAAGTTTCTCGAATATATCCTGCGGAACTCCCTTCTGAAGCATTTCCATACTTGCGGTTTCATCCGAAATTATGGTTATCCTGGATTGATTGGTCTTTGGGGAAGTTATCTCTGCGGAATACGGAGCTGCAAGTGCCAGGATCAGGAGGAATGCAACAAGTACATGAAAAAACAGATGTTTTTTACTGGCTTTTTTCCCCAGTCCGAAAAGCAGAAAAACCGCAAGAGGCAGGAGGAGAAGCAACTCGGATTTATATAGAAAACCAAAACTCATAAAATCAAAGCTCATAAAATCAAAGCTCATAAAATCAAAGCTCATAAAATCAAAACTCATAAAATCAAAACTCATAAAATCAAAGCTCATATTATTCTCCTCCTGAACATGAGCACGTTCTCAAGAACAAGAAGGAGCAGAAGGGCGTAAATAAGGTATTTTCGGAGTTTGTCAGGTGATTTCGTATACAGGTCTTCTTTCTGTATATCTTTGCTCTCACCTGTCAGATTTAATCGATTCTCAGTAAAGGTATTTGACTCCGTGGAATCATAGAGGTTAGCTGCAACGGTTTTCTGGTTCAGCTCATAAAGCCCGCATTTATCGTAGTAAACGAATTTATTGCTGATCGTTTCCCCAGGGGTTTTGACTCTGACATTCTGGTCAAACGCCTCGTATCCGCCTGTATTTACATTTGTTTCACTGATGTCTCCGATTCCCCATAAGTATTTGAGAAGCTTTACCCAGAATACCGGATACGTGGGAACCGTAGGGAAATTGTTCCACGCATCATTTCCAGTAGTATCGCTAATCCCCACATAAGTTGCTGTCCCGTTGTTAATCTTCCAGGTACAGACTACAGGCCCTGCTCCTTTGAGTCCGGCAAGCACCAGGGAATTTTCACGCGGAACCGCAGCCAGGTATTTTCGAGTATACACTTCGTTAAATGAAATTCCCTCAAAAACCTTTGTCCCGCTCCCTGCGGTCTCAATCGTATGGCTTGAGTCTTCCTCAATTGAGTTGATCTCTACAGGAAGGACAGGATATAACTCATGCATTTCCGAAGAATTATACAGGCATCCGTTTCCTATAACTATCAGGTTTTTCCCGCTTTGCGCGTAAGAAACGACTTTCTTTATGGTGGAAGCCGGAAGGGGTTTATGCTCACAATCTATGAGAATAGTATCATATTTTTCAATAGTATCATATTTTTCAACACCTGCCAGAAGTTCGTGTGGAAGGTCGTGCTGTACATCGACCGAAAGGCCAGGCATAAGGGACAAGGCCGTAATCACAGGAGATTTGCTTATTGCCGGGTCAAGGTCTGTTGTGTCAGGGTTTATTGTGTCAAGGGTTGTTTCAAGGTCTGTTAATATCAGCATTTGTTTCGGCTTGATTTCAGGGATAGAAATCCAGGCAATATTATCACAGGGTACTGCATCCTTATTGAGAATTTTCACGGTGGATATCCCCTGAGGAATACTGGAAAATTTTATCTGCTGGGTCCCGAATTCCCCAAGCGATACAGGCTCGCTTATTTTTTGGGTGGAAATCAGGCCTGATTTGCTTTCCAGCTGCACATCGAGCTTCACACTTTCATTATTAAAATTTTTGACAGTACAGGTGTACTCATAGGTTCCGTCATTTCGGTCTTTGAGATATCCGCTTATAATTGCATAATTGGAAGCTGCTTTGCCGACCTGCCTGAACTCAAGCTCCATATCTTTCGCCCTGGCGATTTTGATATATGTTTCAGGGGCTTTGCCTGCCCAGTTTTCAAAGTCGGAGATGACTACAATTTTTGCTTTTTGATTTCCCTCGTCGTTTATAATGGTCAGAATAGCTTCAGGAATCTCGCCAGAAGTATCCCTGACTTCCATACTATTGATTAGCTCTTCAGCATCAGTGGCTTCTATCGCTTTTCCAAGTACCACAGGCATGCTTTCGGCAGCGATAATCGTGTTTTCCTTGCCCAGGCTTTCTATTGCTATGGATTTTGCAGCCTCGATTCTGTCAGGCACAGCCATGCTGGCAGACGAATCTATAATAACCACAACTCTTTCCGACTCCTTCGTAAGATTCTCAAGTAGAGGACCTGCAATGGCAAACGCCAGGAGGATCAGTGCAAGTAACTGTAAAAAGAAGAGCGGGTCTGTTATTTTTTTACTGAGCTTACGCCTGGAATCGAATGCATTCCTGCTGATTTTCCGGACAAACATCAAAGAAGGCAGGATTATCAGTTTTGGGCGGGGTTTAAGTAAGTAAACAATAATCAGGGGAATTACACCTGCAAGCGCAGCCAGACCCAGGGGAAATTCATAATCCATAGGCAGAGTCACCCTTTACCTATGACCATGAGCACGGTGTCAATAGGCCGATTATCAATACTGATTTTGAAATAGGGGATCTTGAAATCGTGTGCGATTTTATCCAGCTCAGCCATATGCTTTCCAAATTCGGCTGCATATTCCTTCCTGAATTCCTGACCCACTGAGATGCTGAACTCTTCGTTTGTTTCACTGTCAATAAATTTGACTGTGCCGTCTACGGTTTCAGGCAGGTTGATCTCGGTTTCGTCATAGAGATGTATAAGCACGAGTTCATGCCTGCACAACCTGTGGACAGCATATCGGATAGAGTCAGGATCATCCAGAAAATCTGAAATTACCAGGACCATTGATTTTGACTTTATTCTGGGGTATATGGAATCTGCACAGTCTGCAAGCTTTGTTTTTCCATTGACTGAGATTCGGGAGAGGTTGTCAATGGTCCGAAGAAATTCATCTCTTCCTTTGAGGGCTTTAGTATAATCTACATTCTCTGCAAAGGTTGCAATCATATACTGGTCGTTGTATCGCATTACGATGTAAGAAATTCCTATAGCTACAGTTGATGCGTATTCGAATTTGTTAGGGTTATTTTCAGGAATGAGCATGCTGGTGCTGGCATCAAGCAGTATTACCATGTTCAGGTTTTTGTCCTCTTCGAACCTGCGTATATACAGCTTTTCAGTACGGGCATAGAGGTTCCAGTCAATTTTCTTTAATGAATCCCCCTGATTGTATTTTCTGTGGTCTACAATGTCAAGCCCGGATCCCTTCTTTGTTGAGAGATGGCTGCCTGAATGAATGGCTGCTACTCTGTTCCTGATCGGGAGTGCATACCTGTCGAGCTGAGTCAGGAATGAAATATCTATCTTATGTTTTTTACCGTCCATATCCTGTCTCTGCCTCCAACCAATACTTCCAGCCATTTTCTATTACACTTCCAGCCATACTTATCCCGACTCCCTGCCATTTTCCATTACATCCGACCATATCTACCCCGGCCTCCTAACAGATTTATTTCCTATTTCAGCCGCGCTTATTTCCTATTTCAGCCGTGCTTATCTCCAATTTCAGCCACGATCTCGTTCGTTATACAGTTGTTTTTTATCCTCGAGGATTTTTTGTATAATTTTATCGCTGGTAGTATTGTTCCGTGCAGCTTCAAATGAGAGAATAATCCTGTGGCGAAGGACAGGGAGTACCATAGCGTCTACGTCTTCTTTTTCGACGTATCCCCGGTTGTCAAGAAACGCATTTGCTTTTGCACAGAGAATAAGGGCTATTGAAGCACGCGGGGATGCGCCGGCTTCTATAAGCTCAGGCAGATTTCGGGTCTGGTTTACGATCTCGATTGCGTACCTTTTTAGTTTGTTTGAAATTGGAATTCTCCGGGTGATCTGCTGGAGTTCAAGGAAGGTCTCTTTGTCTATGCACCGTCTGACAGCAGGTCTGAATGCCTCAGCATACCGGTTTACAATTTCAAACTCCTCTTCTTTGTCCGGATATTGCAGCTGGATTTTCAGCAAAAACCTGTCAAGCTGGGCTTCGGGCAGGGCATAGGTTCCTTCCATCTCAATCGGGTTCTGGGTAGCGAGTATAAAAAAGGGTTTGTCAAGCAGATATGTAGTATTTGCCACTGTCACCTGCTTTTCCTGCATAGCCTCAAGCAGCGCAGACTGGGTTTTTGGCGAGGCGCGGTTGATCTCATCAGCAAGGACAATATTTGCAAAAACCGGGCCCTGTTTAAACTTGAAGCGTTTGGAGCCTTTCTCATCATCTTCGATTATGTCGGTGCCTGTTATATCCGCAGGCATGAGGTCAGGAGTACACTGTATCCTGCTGAACTTCATGTTCATAATCTGGGAAATTGTGGATATGGTCAGGGTTTTACCCAGACCGGGGTTGCTTTCTACCAGCACGTGCCCTTCACACAGCATGGCTATAAGGATCTGCCTTATCATTTCTTTCTGGCCGACTATGGCATTGCCTATCTCTTTAAAAATAACCTCGAAAATTTCAGAGGCTTTTTCATATGTTGGTTTTAAATTAAGTTCCGAATCTTCAAGCTGGACTTCCTGTATTTCTCGCATTGGAACTCCTCTTTTTTCAAGATGAGAGCTTTTCAAAGTACTGCTTTATCAGCGGTTCATATTCTTCAGGCAGTTCTTCACTATAGGACTGGCTGTACCTGAATCCTTTTTTAGAGCCGTTTGAGCTTCCATTTAATTCATTTGCGGTCTCTGAATCGACCTGGTTTGTAAATCCAAGTCCCAGGCTCGGGTTGATCTCCATTTCAATCTGTTCTCCGTTTTTTATTATGACAGCCTCTACACCATACTCGGTATCATCAACAGTTTCATTTTCCACATCGCCTGCTGCCTTTCCTGCCGGTAAATCCGGAATTTTCTCTTTCAACTGGCTTGGAGAAATGTCAAAGCTAAAATCTTCAGCTACACAGAAAACAATCAATCCGCTAAATAGCAAAAATATCACAAATGTGCGGAGAATCTGTCTGAGTGGAGCAATTTTTTTGATATCAATGCCGATTAATTCTTTGAGAACATCAAGAAAAAGTTTATTTGTAACTATGTTAAAATTTTGGTTGTTATCGCAGGCCGTACCTAGCTTTGTCCTGAGCCCCGGAAAGTTCCTTTCAAGCAAGCTTATGAGGTTAAATTCCCCTTTTTTCCTGAGTAATTTATCGCAGACAACTGCGAAAAAAGTGATTATAACCGCTCCCACAGCCATTAAAATAATATTGAACCTGTAGGGGTCAATGTAGTTCTGGGTTTTAGAAAATGTCGTCATTCCGGGAAGAAAATAAGCAAACTCGTAGGCATTGAATAAAATCATAAGCAGGAAAAGAAAGGTAAATCTCTCAGCTATTATTAAAAGCCGCAAAAACCCGTAATAGCGCTTCAAATAAGTTTTATATTTTATCAGCACGGGCTCAAAAAACATGTAAATCCTTCCCATTATTGGAATTTCACGCTAAATATATTGTAGATGTTACTAAAATACTTTTCCAATAATTTTTGGCATTTAAAACAATGGAAAGAATCCGATAGATGTAAAAAATCCGAAAAAAGTGATAGTTTGCGGGAGCAGAAGTCCAGATTCCCGGAATAAAAACAGTAAGTGATTCGGTACAGTTTGATTTTACTCAAATAAAATGAATGCACTTGCTTTTTCGGAATTGATCAAAGATTCGCTACTAAAATTAAGTTGGAACTCACTCAAAATTTAACAAAATTGAACTTATGTGTTGCCTGCTATTGTATAAGGTATTAAACTTTCGTAGAGTTTTTAATCTGCGAAATAATTTCAGGATACAATATCCTGATTTTATTTATTAACTCTTTTTAAGTCCATTAGGAATTCTCAGAATTGTTTTCATGATCATGAGCTTGATTGATTATTCAAAATACAAGGCCCAGGAAGCAAATATTAGTTTTGGGATTAACTCTTTAACTGGAAAAACAGCAACAGAAGGCCTTTACCTGTTTTAACAACAAACTGTTAATTAAATTGTATGTTTGGCCTTACATATAAAATAAATATCAACAAAGATATAATAAGTTCAGAAAGTGATTTATATAAGGACAAGCCATCACTATTTATAGATAATGTTGCAGATTTTTTGCTTTTATGAAAAGAAATTTTTACAGCAAACGATCAGCAAAATCAGTACTAGATTTTGAAGAGACCAGTTTACATTAAAAATATTAAAGAAAAGAAAAATAATGGAGTAGGATCAATGAAAATTAACAAAAAGTTGCAATCTGCAGCTTTAATACCAGCAGCTCTGATTTTATTTTTAATTCTCGTTTCATCTGCGGCATCCGCAGATA
This sequence comes from Methanosarcina sp. Kolksee, assembly GCF_000969945.1. Lineage (NCBI taxonomy): Archaea > Methanobacteriati > Methanobacteriota > Methanomicrobia > Methanosarcinales > Methanosarcinaceae > Methanosarcina > Methanosarcina sp. Kolksee. The sequence goes on along the minus strand of NZ_CP009524.1, from coordinate 2,387,503 downwards.
CTGACCAAGGCGTTTCGTCTGCAGGTATATATGCATATATTACAAATGAGTTCAGCAGTACTGTCTCTGTAATTGACACAGCAACAAACACTGTTACAGCCACTGTGCCTGCAGGATACGAACCTGCTGGAGTTGCAGTCAACCCATCTGGGACAAAAGTATATGTGGCGAACTTTTATGTAGAGGACTATGAAAATACCCTTTCACTATCAGTTGACGCGAAATCAAAATCCTCAAAAGTAACAACGGAACAGGTGGAAACTGACGGAGGAACTGTCTCCGTAATTGACACAGCAACAAACACTCTTATAGCCACTGTGCCTGTAGGAAGTTATCCAATTGGAGTTGCAGTCAACCCTGAAGAAACAAAAGTATATGTGGCAAATCGGGGTAGCAGCACTGTTTCTGTAATTGACACAGCTACAAATACTGTTACAGCTACTATACCTGTAGAAAATGCCAATGGAATTGCAGTCACACCGGATGGAAAAAAGGTATATGTAACGAACCTTGACACTGGCACTGTCTCTGTAATTGATGTAGCTACAAACACTGTTACGGCTACGATAAATGTGGGAGACACTCCTTTTGGAATTGCAGTTGCTCCAGATGGAACAAAGGCATATGTGACGAATGCCGGCTACACTGTCTCTGTAATTGACACAGCAACAAACACTGTCACAGCCACCGTGCCTGTAGGAGAATGGCCTTTAGGAGTTGCAGTTAGTCCAGATGGAAAAAAGGTATATGTGGCAAATGAAGAAAGCAACATCATTTCTGTAATTGATACAGCAACAAACACCGTTATAGCTACGGTGGAGGTAGGCGATCATCCTTTTGGAGTTTCAGTCACACCGGATGGAACAAAGATATATGCGGCGAACTATTACAGCAACACTATATCTGTAATTGACGCAGCAACTAATACTGTTACAGCCACCGTGCCTGTAGGAAATGGTCCGGTTGCTTTCGGGCAGTTTATAGGTCCTATCTCACTGGCTCCTTTCACAAACTTTTCTGCAGCACCCACCGAAGGAAAAGCACCATTAACGGTTGCATTTACTGACAAAAGCATAAGCTCCCCGACTAAATGGAAATGGGATTTCGGAGACGGAACAACTTCAACCAAGCAGAATCCAACGCATAAGTATTCCAAAGTAGGAAGTTATACTGTTAAACTTACAGCAACAAATGCTAAAGGCAGTAACACGGCAACAAAAACAAATTATATAAAAGTAGTAACAAAACCGGTTGCTTCATTCTCTGCGACACCTACCTCCGGAAAAGCACCATTAGCCGTTAAATTTACTGACAAAAGTACAGGAATACCGACCAAATGGAAATGGATTTTTGGAGACGGAACAATTTCAAGGGAACAGAATCCAGAACATGAGTATTTACAGGAAGGAAAATATAAGGTTACACTTACAGTAAGCAATGTGGCAGGTGGCAGTACTGTAACTAAAACAAATTACATAACAGTGACAACAAATACCAGACCTGGCATATATGCTGAAAATAAATAAATTATAAATTGAAACGATAAAAAGATCAAGGCTAAAGGGTATGTATGATCATCAATCAGATATGACAAAACCAACCCTTTTAGCCTTAGTTTATATTCTCCTCTTTTCGATTTTGAGTGATTGGTCTTTCTTTTAATTTATTAACTCTTTGTAAGTGTTTGAAATTCTCAATTAGTACTTATGATTGAAGTGTTCTTAACTCGTATCTACAATTCAGCTGAAAAACAGCAACAAAAAGCCTTCAACTGTTTTAATAATGAAATGTTAATTAAATTGCGTACTTCGTTTCAACAAATCAAATAATTAATAATATAAATATAATAATTTTGGAAAGTGCTTTATATAAAGGACAAGATATAAGTTTTTTAATAAATTTTGTAAATTTATACACTATTGTAAAGAGATTTTTGCAATAGACTACTAACGAAATCAATGCTATATTTTGAAGAAACAATTGCGGCATGAAAAATGTTAGAATAACGAAGAATGGAGGAGTAGGATAAATGAAAACTAACAAAAAATTGCAATCAGCCGCCTTAGCATCAGCAGTTCTGATTTTATGTTTAATTTTTGTTTCATCTGCGGCATCCGCAACTACTGAGCAAGGCGCTTCGTCTGCAGGGACGTATGCATATATTACGAACAGTGGGGATAACACTGTCTCTGTAATTGACACAGCAACAAACACTGTTACAACCATTGTACCTGTAGAAGGAGGTCCTTATGGAAATGCAGTTAGCCCGGATGGAACAAAGATATGGGTAGCGAACTTCGACAGTGATACTGTCTCTGTAATTGACGCAGCTACTAATACTGTTACAGCCAGTATACCTGTAGGGTCCAATCCGTGGGGAGTTGCTGTTAACCCGGATGGAACAAAGGTATATGTGGGGAACTTCGACAGTAACACTGTCTCTGTAATTGACGCAGCTACAAATACTGTCACAGCCACGGTGCCTGTAGGGAGTTATCCACAGGGAATTGCAGTCAACCAGGACGGAGCAAAGGTATATGTGGCAAACAGGGGCAGCAACACTGTTTCTGTAATTGATGCCGAAACCAATACTGTTATAGCTACGGTAGATGTAGGAAATGGACCTTCGGGAGTTGCAGTTAGCCCGGATGGAAAAAAGGTATATGTGGCGAACTCCGACTATGATGGGACTGTCTCTGTAATTGACACAGCAACAGACACTGTTACAGCTACTGTGCCTGCAGGAGGATGGTCTTTTGGGATTGCAGTTAGTCCAGATGGAACAAAGGTATATGTGACGAACTCCGACTATAGTGGAAAGCTCTCTGTAATTGACGCAGCTACAAATACTGTTACAGCCACTGTTCCTGTAGGGTGCACTCCTTGTGGAGTTGCAGTCACACCGGATGGAACAAAGGTATATGTGGTGAATCAGTGGGATAGTACTATCTCTGTAATTGACGCAGCAACCAATACTGTTATAGCTACTGTTCCTGTAGGAAGCAATCCATCTGCTTTCGGGCTGTTTATAGGTCATCTCTCACTAGCTCCTGTAGCAAACTTTTCTGCCAATCCTACTGAAGGAAAAGCTCCGTTAACTGTTTCTTTTACTGACACTAGCACAGGAGATCCGACTAAATGGAAATGGGATTTTGGAGACGGAACAACTTCAACCAGGCAGAATCCAACGCATAAGTATTCCAAAGTAGGGAGTTATACTGTTAAACTTACAGCAACAAATGATAAAGGCAGTAACACAGCAACAAAAACAGGCTATATAAATGTGGTAACAAAACCTGTTGCTTCATTCTCTGCAACACCTACCTCAGGAAAAGCACCATTAGCCGTTAAATTTACTGATAAAAGTACAGGAATACCGACCAAGTGGAAATGGAGTTTTGGAGACGGGACAATTTCAAGGGAACAGAATCCAGAACATGAGTATTTACAGGAAGGAAAATATAAGGTTACACTTACAGTAAGCAATGTGGCAGGCGGCAGTACTGTAACGAAGACAAATTACATAACAGTGACAACAAATACCAGACCTGGAATATACGCTGAAAATCAATAAACCTTAAATAAAAATGAGAAAAAAGTAAAAACTAAAGGATCGTGAGGATCATCGATCAAATCTGGATAAAAATGGTGAAAGTAATTTTATTCAGATTTGAGAATTACCTTTTTATATAAATTTTGAAACTGACTCCCAATCCAGTTCCTTATCTGATTTTACGCAATAATCCAGTTCTTTAACTGATTTTAAGCAAACTTAAAACGTCTATCGCCTTATCTCATTTTTGTTGTTTACATTTTTGTATCGAAACATTGGTATTACTATGTTATACTCATCAGGTCTTAGAATTTTGAATTTTTGCCTTAAATTACAAAGCAATAAATCACATAATCCTGAAAACTCGAACTGAATATATAATTTGGGTATATTATGCAAACTTATTCAAACTACATGACAGTTTTCAATAAATTATAAAAATATGTGAATCCGTAAACTAAACAAATAACACTTTAATAGCAACCTAATAATAACTCTGATAACATCAATAACTCCTAAAGACAACCCTAGAAATTACCCTAGAAATTATCCTAGAAATTACCCTAGAAATTATCCTAGAAATTACCCTAGAAATTACCCTAGAAATTATCCTAGAAATTACCCTAGAAATTACCCTAGAAATTACCCTAGAAATTACCCTAGAAATTACCCTGGAAATTACCTTGGAAATTACCCTAGAAATTACCCTAAAAATAACTCATGTAAAAAAATAAAAAATTGATTCCTATGCACCCCAAAACTCAACAGATCCTCGAAGTCTTCCAAGAAATCAATAAAATCCCGAGACGTTCAAAGCATGAAGAACAGATTTCAATCTGGCTGCAGGAATGGGGCCGGTCCAGAGGTTTTGAGGTAAAAGCCGATTCCTTAAATAATGTGCTTATCAAAGCCCCTGCAACGGTTGGATTTGAGAATTCTCCCACACTTATTCTGCAGGGGCATATGGATATGGTCTGCGAGAAATGTAAGGATTCCGGGCACGATTTTTCCAGAGACCCTATAAGAAGCATTTGCGACGGAGATTGGATGCGAGGAGATGGGACTTCCATAGGTGCGGACGATGGGATTGCCCTTGCACTTGCACTGGTACTGGCAGAAGCGGGGAAGAACGGAGAAATCGGGCATCCACAACTTGAGCTGCTTTTTACGGTGGACGAGGAAACAGGCTTGACAGGAGCGAGAGGACTTGAGACTGGCTTTTTTGAAGGAAAAAGGCTTCTGAACCTTGACTCCGAGGATGAAGGCGTTTTTGTAATAGGGTGTGCAGGCGGGCAGAATTCGCTGATCACACTTCCTGTTGAGTGGGAAAAACCTGACTTTAAAAGAGAAAATTTATTCAAATTTTTCAGACTCTCGGTTGAGGGACTGGAAGGCGGTCATTCCGGGGTTGAAATCAACAAACAGCGCGCAAACGGGATACAGTTGCTCTTTCTGGCATTGGCCAAACTAAGGGAAAAGCTTGGGGCAGAAAATGTAAGGCTTGTCCTGCTTAACGGTGGCAGTGTCCATAATGCAATTCCCAGTACTGCAGAAGCCTTTATTGTACTCCACAGGGAAAAACTCGAAAAAGCCGACGAAACCATATCATATCTCAGGCATGCATTTAAAGCTGAATATGCAAAAACTGATCCTGGACTTATTTTGAATCTTGAGGAAATTAGCAGAGAAATAATCTTTGAAGTTGCAGACGATAAGGTCCCCAGAGGGGAAGTATCTCATGTTCGGGTTTTTTCGCCAGAGACTGAAGACAAACTTATAAAAATGATCCTGGGGCTGCCGCATGGAGTTTATAGGATGTCGGACGTTATTCAGGGGCTTGTTGAAACCTCTAATAATCTTGCAACAGTGCGGACGGCTGGAAACAAAGTAATGATTGTATCAAGCCAGCGCAGTTCAAACAATCCCAGGCTGGCTGAAATTAGCGGAAAAGTGGAAGCAGTTGCAAAGCTTGCAGGCGCATGGGTTGAACATGAGCCCGGATATCCTGCCTGGGAGCCCGACCTGAAATCCGAACTGCTCTTGAAATGCAAGCAAGTTTATACCGAAACATTTGGGAAAGAGCCTGAGATTGAAGTGATTCACGCAGGGCTTGAGTGCGGAATAATAGGTTCGGCGTATGAAGGTATGGAAATGATTTCATTTGGGCCTACTATCAAAGATGCACATTCTCCTTCGGAAAGAATCTTCATTCCTTCGATTGAGAAAGTCTGGATATTCCTGGAAAACCTGTTTAAAACTTATTGCTGAAAAAGGCTTCTTATTCAGTTGCTTCTTATTCAGTTGCTTCTTATTCAGTTGCTTCTTATTCAGTAGCTTCTTATTCAGTGGAAGCAAGTGACAAACTGTATTTGAGAATCAAGCCTTTTAAAAAGCTGCTTGAGCAAAAACCCCGGCAACATGGCCGGCGTGGTCAAGCTAGTTAAATTACTCCAAGCTGCATGAGCCAGGCGACGGATATCAGTATGATTCCTGTCGTCAGCCTTATTTCCACTCTCCATCTTTCCCTGAATTCGGTGACTTTATTCGGGCTGAGTCCGAAAGCAAGTAGGAGACCAAGAGCTATTACGGGAATCAGAAGCCCTATATGGTAAATGCCAATGTATAACGTTCCTTTGACAATGTCGGTTTTTGTTGCCAGGATGCTAAGGAGTGAGAGAAAAATCGCTCCTACGCAGGGTGCTTTGACCAGAGAAAACATACTTCCTGAAAGGAAGGACAGCGACACAAGGCTGTTCTGGTCCATTTTGCCCATAAAGTTTTTTAATGGTTTGGGAGTCCGGAAAGTGGTTCTCGCATGCTTTTTCAGCCAGTAGCCATCAAAAATATGCCAGAAGCCGAGCAGGGCAATTATCAGAATTGAAGCTCCTATGAAACTTTCCTGGATTTCAGGCAGGAAATTAACAACACTGAGGATGCTCATTCCAGCAATCATATACATGGCAAAGATTCCTGCCGAAAAACCAAGTGTGATTTTGAGCATGTCCTCTCTTTTTCCATGCTTGACAAGGGTAACTGAAGCAAGAAAAGCCATTACCGCAAGGAGGCAGGGATTAAAACCCGCAAGAATGCCTGCTGCCAGAAGTAAGAAGGGGCTGATTTTTTCAAGGTGCTTGTTTTTTCCGTCTCGAGTCCCTGTCATGGGGAGCGAAAGACTCTCGGCAAGAAGTGTAGAAGGTATCTGGGTTTCCGTCAGAAAAAAACTGGCTGTGCTTATATACATTTCATAAAAACCACTTGTCAACCGGCCTCCCGATACCGTTGCTGAAGCGATGGACGCAGGAGTCAGCAACAAAAAAATGCAGACCAGCGCAAAAATTCCTTTGTGTACAAACAACTTAGGCACATTTTTCTTGTTCATATATTTTTCCAGAACTATTTTATTAAGTGATTTTAAACATCCGGGACCAATAGACACATAATCTCTACTGAAATTCAGATTTTTACTTGTTTTAAGGTCTTTTCTTATGGAAGGAGAGACCTGTATATCCAGATCGAGTTTTCATTCTTTAATTTTCCTCTTTTATAGTAAAAAAATTATGTATTGATAACAATTATTTCTTTCGATTTTACTAATCAGTGTTCATACTTTTAGTTTTAATTTGTGTATCTGTATATTAATTTTGTTGAGATATTATCTATTTATAATAGTCTATCTGAGCTAACCAGGATTAAATATAAATTAAAACTCTTCTAATTAAATTATGAGTTTAGTATATTCTAATAGGTTCTAGCTTTGAAACGGCTGAGACACACTTACCACACTTACCACGCAGGATGATATAATCCAGAATTAATCAAGAATTAATCAAGAATTAAGTGACTTTTCCCGGCAAAAAAGTATAGGAAAGCTATGAAAGTTCAACGGAGTAATACCATTCCAAAAAAGACCTTTATCAACGGATTAACCATAAATCAACTAAAAGAGGTATACATGAAAAAAGTACCTGTTTTTTTAATAGTGTTTTTCGTAGTGGCAAATATTTCAGGTGCATCAGCAGATACAATCACAGTAGGCACTGATAGTGAAGGAGCAGATTACGCTAGTATACAGGATGCTATCAAGAATGCAACTGCTGGCGATACAGTTCTTGTTTTTCCGGGAAACTATACGGAAAATGTATATGTTGACAAAGAATTAATAATCAGTTCTCTTTCTGGGAATCCGCTTGATACGGTTGTTAAGGCTGCTAACTCTAAAAATGATGTTTTTACTATTGTGTCAGATAACGTAACTATTCGCGGGTTTAGCATAACAGGCGCTGGAATAGATCAATACGGAGATGATAAAGCCGGGATTTATTTTGAAGGGGCCAATAACGGTATCATAACGGAAAATAATGTCTATTCAAATGGTTATGGCATTTTTCTACATGACTCGTACAACAATACACTTACAGATAATAGTGCATATATGAGTGGCATCGGCGGCATTTTTTTGTGGAATTCCAGCTATAACAGGCTGTACAATAATTACATAAACACAACTAATCATGAGGGTATATATCTATATGAATTAAGCAATAATAATGAGTTGAATAATAACACTGTGAATTTTACATATTCCGGAAGTGGGATTGCTCTATCTTTATCTGATAATAATAATCTTACCAGTAATACAGTATTAAATAGCAATTCAGGAGTTTTACTTACCGGATCAAAACTGAATTCTCTCATTAATAATGTAGCAAATTCAAATAACTGGAATGGTATAGATTTTCAAGAAAGTAACAGTAATACCCTGTGCAATAATACTGCAAATTTTAACAAGAATAATGGAATTTTCTTGATAAAATCAAACAACAACAGGTTAGATTACAATAATGCCTCAAATAATTCATATCACGGCATAAATCTAAATAATTCCAGCACGGGCAACATATTGACTGGCAATATCGCAGATTCGAATGGTAAAAAGAATATTCACGTTGCGGATCCAGAAAATAATATGATAAACGCTGTTTTGCCTCAAGAAAGCGACTCAGCTCAAGGAAGCGACTCAGCTCAAGAAAGCGACTCAGCTCAAGAACTGTTATTCCAGAGTCATATACCATCACTTCTAGCGGTAATAATTGCAGGTTTAATTATATCATGGAAAACGCGTAAACATTAAGTGTAAACTAAAGCGATCATTCACGGTAACCATTATATAATTTAAGTTTAGGGAAAACTAAAACGCACCAAAAAAACAGCCGGAAAAGAAAAAGACAGCAGAAACATGGGAAGAAGAGAAAGATATAGAAAGAAAAATCCTAGAAAAATATTCTTTTTATCTGAAAGTTATCTGAAAGTTATCTGAAAGTTATCTGAAAGTTGTCTGAAAGTTATCTGAAAATTATCTGAAAGTTGTCTGAAAGTTATCTGAAAATTATCTGAAGGTTATCTGAAGATTCTCCAAATTATTGAAGATTCTTCAGATTATTTCCACTATTCCTTAAGCTATCCTCTCCGAATATTTTATTAGAGCAGTATCTCTAAATTCTCAGAGTACTTTTTCCATGATGCTCAAGGCTTTTTCGATATCTTTCATTGAAGCCGCGTAGGAAATTCTAATATGTCCGTCCCCTTCACTTCCGAAGGCTGTGCCTGGAGTAACAATAACGCCGTTTGAGATAAATTTCGAGGCGACCTCTGCGGAATTCTGGACTTTCGGGAAAGCGTAGAAAGCTCCTTTTGGAAGAGCACATTCCATTCCTAGATCATTCAGCCCTTTTACAAGCACGTCCCTGCGCTTTCTGAACTCTTCTCGCATGGCTTTGATAGAGTCTTTGGGTCCTGTCACCGCGGCATAAGCGGCTTTCTGAGCGATTGAGTTAGCGCAGGCCTGGAAGTACTGGTGCACCTTAAGCATCTGGCTTATGTAGTCTTTTCTGGCTGCCACGTACCCTAGTCTCCATCCGGTCATTGCATAGCTCTTTGAGGTCGCATTTACAGTAATCACATTGTCCGAATAGCTGGCAGGGCTTACGTGTTCTCCTTCGTAAACGAAGTACTCATAGACTTCATCGGAAATAATGGTTATATTGTGGTCGTCTGCAATCTCGGCCAGGGCTTTTATATCTGCCCTGCTTGCAACTGTGCCTGTGGGATTTGAAGGAGAATTAAGAACGATGACTCGAGTTTTCGGAGTGATTTTCTCAAGCACGGCTTCAGGCTTCATGGTAAGGTCTTCGGCAAGGGGAACACCTACGGCTTTTCCACTCAGGATTTCGGTCAGCGCATTGTAGGAAACGAAGCCAGGGTTTGAAATAAGGACTTCATCCCCATGGTTTAAAAGAGCTGCAAGGGCAATTGCAAGAGCTTCTGATGCTCCAGAAGTTACAATTATTTCCTCAGGGGAAACCGAGAACTCGTTCTCTTCCTTGAACTTGGAACTCAGGGCCGCTCTTAACTCCGGAATTCCCGGACCAACCGTATAACCCGTAAAGCCTTCGTTTATAGCTTTTATTGCCGCGGCCTTTATATGCTCTGGAGTGTCAAAATCAGGCTGCCCCAGCCCGAGGTTAATAGCGTCCGAGCCCGCGGCTTCAAAAATCTTCCTGATACCTGAGGTATCTATTCGGGCTACGTTCTCTGAAAACTTTATTTCCTTCAAATTAGGCTCTCCTGTATCCCTATAAATTAATTATTTTTAGATTTACCTTCTGCTTTCTGGCGATTAGCTTTCATTCGATATTCGTATGTCTCGACTTCAGTTCGGCTTCAGAGGCACCTGTAAGCGTAATAAGCTGAGAGATTATCGAATCAAGGAAAATAAGCGATGTAATTTCGAAAGATGTACCCAGCGGAGGCATGGTTTTGTAACCTCCCCGCATGTTTCTTTCAAGGTAGCCGCCTGCGTCAGGGTCATTTTTAGTCTTGCTTGGAAGGATCATAGCAACATCTGAGATTCTACCTAATGTAGATTCTTTTTTAGATGTAACCGTTATGAGAGTTGAGCCAATGTCTTTTACTATTTTTCCGAGATCCGCTATAGAGTGTGTTTCTCCTGACCCTGAAATAGCAATCACTACATCCTCTGGCCGGACAGCAGGCGTTGTAGTTTCACCAACCACATACACGCTGAATCCCAGGTGCATAAGCCTCATTGCAAAAGCTTTGGCAACAAGCCCGGACCTTCCAGCCCCCATCAAAAAGATTCTTTCGCCTTCCAGAATTTTCTGAATCATCGATTTTATTGCTTTTCTGTCAAGTTTATCGATTATTTCACTTAGGTTTACTGAAATCATTCTCATTGATAATAGTACGTCTTCGCAGTCGTTTACCTGAACTTTTTCCATATGAGTTCTCCGAAAAACATTGAGTTAAGTGCCTGGTTAAATGCTTAATTCTATAATAATTAATTGATTAAATTTTATTACTACGGGAGTGCAGAGGGTCACGAATACCCCGTCCTTTAGGTCGGGGATGAAGTGGACCCTCGCCTCTTCGCTTTTCACTTTAAATCTCTAAATCCTTATTTTTTTGTAAAATAAGCTTTTTTTGGCACCATAGCCACAGATGGTGCCAGCCATCTATGGCTAGGATGTGATATTAGTGGAATTACACAGTTTTAGCCATGGCTATGGTCAGATTACTTACCACATCGTGTTGGTGCCTAAGTATCGATACAGTATATTCTACAATAAGCGAATTAAAAAGGATTGCGAGTTAATTCTCATTAACATTTGCGCTAAAAATGGCTACAAAATACACGCAATGGAAGTAGTAGACAATCATGTTCACTTGTTTCTAGAGTTCCATCCAAGTAATTCTCTATCAGAGGTAATTCAATATTTAAAAGGAGGCAGTTCTTACAGACTATTTAAGCTCCATCCTGATCTTAAAAAACAATATTGGGGTGGAAGTCTATGGTCAAATGGCAAATTCTATCGATCCGTTGGAAACGTAACTGCTGATACGATCAAGCATTACATTAAAGAATCGCAAGGAAAACCGAGTGAAGAGTCTCAATTGCATAGGTTCGTGAGATCCGAGCAAAGAAGACTTGATGATTTCTAACTACCAGAACAACCGGGCGGGCGGCCCATCAGCATACCCCATCCTTTAGGTTGGGGTGGCCGCACGCAATTTGATTTACCTGCTTATTGTTAATGATATTTATCTGTCTCTGTTAATAATAGTTACCTGCCTGTGTTAATGATAAAAACTCCCCTGAAATACTTTTACCAAAACCCTTCTTTAAATTTACAGTCAGATTTCAGAGCAAGTTTCGGAAGCTTTCTTTCCACCTTGCCGCAATGCAAGCAGTTCAGGTATTACCTGCTTGTTTGCGACTCAGTTTTATAATTAATAGTTTTCAGTTCCCAGTTTTCAATATTATTTTTAAATTCGTGATAGAGTCTCTGGATATCACAGTCATTCCCATTCCAATAAAAGTCTTTACGTGTTTCTCCTTTCTGGAGCTCTTCAAGTATAAATTTTGATAAGTGAAAAAGGGCTTTTTTATTGGAAAAAGGAATACTATAATTTACGCGATAACCACCGGCCGTTTTTCCGTAGGACACGAGTGTGTACCCTTTACTCTCATATTCTGTAATATCATCAAAACTGCAGACAATTTCAAACTCATGAACCGTAGACTGGTCAACTTTTGAAATTCCGATTAGTATCTGCGCTATAATATAATCAGGAACTTTCCGTCCAAACCATACGGCAATTTTCCCGTAAGTACAGACTAAGTTAACATCATTCCTGCCCATCTCAAAGGAACCTAGAGACTGGGGAGGGTATATTATAGCTTCCTCGTCTTGGGTCTTTTGGGCACACATTGCTTCCACTTCGTTTACTTACTTGCAGAGACAAGTGCACTTATGAGATTCCGATCTTTTTTAAGGGTTTTTAGCTGGTTTGCAGGCCCTATTACCGTAAGTCTCTTATTGCTCTGCTTTTTGAAAATTTTACCAAGTAATGAACCATCCGTATTTGCAGGATAGCTCTGCATCTCTATGCCCGAAAAAACATCAGGCTGGATCGCTGACATTGTCATTTCTATAAGCTTTGCTTCCTCCATCGGGTTCAGGCCCTTTTCAAGCACAAGAATTTTACCTTTTCGTACCTCATCGATTATGTATCGGACTTTTTCCATTGAAGCCATCTGAGAGATTCTGGCTTCGGATATCAAATCAAGCTGAATTCCCTGCATGTAGATCACCCGAACTGTTTTGCCAGAGCTTCATAAAACGAGTCCATTCCCACTCCTTCAAGAGCAGAAACTGGCACCATAGGATGCTGGGGGAAAGCTTCCTTTATGACAGCTGGATCGGCATCAGGAAGGTCTACCTTGTTTGCTACTATGAGGAGCGGAAGGTTTCTGGCTTCCATATTCCCTATTACTGTTACGTTGACCTGAGTATAGGGATTTTCGGTGGAATCCATAACAAGTATGACACCATCAAGGTCATCCAGCCATTTGACAGCTTCGATTACGCCTTCTGTTGCTTCTTTGGACCGTTTCTTGGATTCGGAGTCACTCATTCCCTGCTCCATGAAGTCATGGAAATCGATTTTTGTGGCAAGCCCGGGCGTATCTACAATATCAAGGCTGATTGTATGTCCATTGGACTCAATACTTACTGCGTTCCTTCTCTTGGCATGCCGGGTTTCGTGAGCGATATGAGAAACAGAACCCATTGTTTCTTCGGCTCCGACCCAATCTTTGAGGATCCGGTTGCTAAGGGTCGTCTTACCGGCATTGGGGGGGCCGTAGATTCCTATGCATGCTCCTTTTTTCTTGAACAGTTTATTGAACATTTTTGAAAAGCTTACCTTAAATCGTTCTAACATATTCATAGCTTCCCTCCTTGGGAAAAGCATAGTACCTAAGGATTTCTCGGATTGCTTTCCTTTACGCATTGGTACTTAAATTTTTAATCTATTGATCCATGCACTTAAGTAACTTCTATTTATCGTACTGAGGGGATTGGGGGAAATTGTAGATATTTTTCTTCTCCAGTATGCCTGGGAATAAATAGGAAATTCAAGACCCTTTCTACGGTAGAATAGAAAGTGCCTCAGTGGAAATAACACCAGAATATAAATTGCTTTCTATCGCCTGATTCCCTCACCACATTAATAAAAAAGCTTTTTATCCAGAGATAAAAAACTTGTTATCCAGAAGACTTTGAGCTCTCACGAACTCTTTTTGTTAGTACTAAATTTTTATATGTGCAGTGATGTTCTGCACTTTCCTTTATATTTTTTCCGATTTTTATTCATTCAACCTTAAAAATATAAATCGTTTTTATGAGAATATTTTTTCTAGTGTCTTTCTCACTTAATTCTTTTTATAATTTTTACAGCTCATTTTTCCTCTATATATTTCAATATATCTTTTAGAAACTCTGAGATCGTTTTATAAATTCAAATATATTTTTTGAGCAACTCAGAGCATTGAAAGCTAAGCCTATTATTTCGATTTCAGACCTTAGTTATATATTTAACTTTTTTATTACTTTTGAGAGCTTTTACCTGGAAACACATAGAAATTTTACCTGGAAATATCTATTATTTACCTTTACATTTTCAAGTTGGAAAGAGTTTCTGATTTCTCAGATAGGATTTTGCTTATCTATCCCGAATTGCCATGTTTATAGCAATTTCGGCTATATTGGAGCTAAGGTCCCCTATTCTGGATAAACTGTCTACGACTGTCCCGAGTGAAATCATAATCTCATTGGATTCCAATTTCAGAATAGATTCATGCAGTTCTTCTACCCATGCGCGCATGTTGTCAACGTTGTCTATTACCTGATTTGCAAGAGAAGTATTCGCTTCAAATAGGGCCTCAACTGACTGTTTTACAAGTTCCATATAAGCAGCATTGAGTTTATCGACTTCTTCCATCACCTTATCATCAACGATCTCTTGCATCTTTGAGGCGGTATTTGCTATTTTCTGTGCGTGGTCGGCTATCCTTTCTATCGGGCTTGCCGCCATTCTGAACTCATGGTATTCCTCTATACCTGTTTCTGTAGTGCCCGGCATTCCTCCTTCACAGAGAATCGAGCGAAACTGCTTGGAGATCAGGAGATATAACCTGTCAACCTCGTCATCTCTCTGACTTACGTCAAGTGCAAGGTCATAATCAATAGTTTTAAAGGCTCTTACCGCATCCTTTTGCATGGACGCCGCAATAAGGAACATCCTCTGTACACTTTTTTTGATCGGAAGTTCATTCGGGTTAAGGAGATCCTGGATAATCACGCAGTTTGAGGTTTCTTCAATAATTTCAGGACCTATGAGTTTGTAGCATACCTTCCTAATTGTTTGCTTCTGTTCGACGAGTATCCTTTCCGAGAAAAGTTCAATCCTGTCATATCCATGGAGATATGCAGCGATAATATCTCGCTCAAGTGCTTTTGCTCCACAGCCTGTAACATCAATTTTTTTTGTTTTGATTGACCGCTCTTCAAGAATGGGATTTATCAGTAATTTTCCGTCAGGCTGGGGTTGAATGGAGACTCTAGTGCCTGTTTTGATCCCAACTTTTTCAGCCCATTGTTTAGGGAGAGAAATAATGTAAGTAGATCCGCCTGTCTGCTGTACTTTCCTGGTTTCGATAATAATTCCCCGTTTTTGATTAAATCTGCTAGACCTGGAATTAGAAATATTTATTCCTGATTCAAATATAACTTTCTAATAATAGTTAGAAGTCTCTTTTTATATACGTGATTTAACTTTACTATTTATATTTGTGGATTTCCGCTTTTTTTATGAATATGTTGCAGAGCTCTGCGTTTCAGGAGACCTGGGTCCTGTGAAGAACGCAGTAAAAAATATTAAAGAACAGCGCATTCTCAGCATGATGATACTTGAAGGGCACGCCTGCGCATCAGGAGCAGGAACCATTATCGCGGCATTTGCAACCTGGAAAGGTGCGGCATTTGGAACTGGTTTAAAAACATATTCAGAGGTGGAACTCTCGGATCGCGAGAAAAAAGTCCACGGATCGATTGAGGGAATGCCTGAAGCAGACACTTTTCTTATTGAAAGGTGTGTTGAACTTGTGCTTGAACACTTTGAGATTAAACTTGGGGGCAAGGTAAAAACAAGCAGCAATATTCCTCTTGCAGGTGGGCTTAAGAGCAGCAGTGCAGCCGCCAATGCAACTGTGCTGGCAACTTTAAACGCTATTGGAGAATCAATGCCTCCTCTTGATGCTGTGAAACTTGGGGTAAAAGCTGCAAGAGAAGCAAAAGTAACCATAACAGGGTCTTTTGATGACGCCTGTGCTTCTTTTTTCGGCGGAGTTGTGATCACTGATAACCGTGAATTGAAACTGATTAAAAGAGAAGAATACAATTCCAAAGTCCTGATTTTTGCGCCTAACAGAAAAGTGTTCAGTTCACAAACAAATGTTAAACGTTCAGAACTCATTGCTCCGTATATAGATATGGCATATGAACTTGCACTTGCAGGAGAGTATGAAAAAGCAATGACTTTAAACGGTTTTCTCTACTGCAGCGCTCTTGGTTTTGATACTGAGTGCATTCTTCGAGCCCTGGAATGTGGTGTAAAAGGGGTAAGTCTATCCGGGTCGGGCCCGGCGTATGTTGCGCTTGTCAAAGAAAACCAGATTGAAGAACTCAGGTCGGCCTGGGAAAGCTGTGGGATCGAAGGCAGGGTTATAGAAACCTCTATAAATAACAGAGACGCAATGTCTTTAGAAAACGAGGGGTTCACTTGAGCGAACTTGAGGATGTCCGCAGAGAAATAGAAGAGATTGATGGGGAAATTCTTGCCCTCATTGATAGAAGAGTAAATCTGGCTGAAAGAGTACTTGAATCAAAAAGAATAAATGGAACTTCGATAAATGACCAGAAGCAAAACGAGGTTGTAATTAACAGAGCTTTAAATGCCGCAACCGAGCTCAACCTTGATCTTGGGTCTGTAAAGTCTATTTTTGAGACTCTTATCAGGATGAGCATTGAACGCCAAAACGAGTTAAGCGGCAAAGGAAGCCTGCCCTGACTGCTCAGGAGAAGCTAAAAATGGTTGATATCTCAGTAATTATGGGTTCCGAATCCGATAGGCCTATCGCCAACCGTGCGGTATCCGTGCTTGAAAAGAGTAAATACACTTACGAAGTAATGGTTATCTCTGCTCACAGGAACCCTGAAGAACTTGAAAATTATGTCTCAAGCACTGATGCAAAGGTCTTTATTACGATTGCAGGTTTGTCCGCAGCCCTTCCCGGGGTTGTAGCTTCCAGGACAAAAAGGCCTGTAGTAGGAGTCCCGGTAAGCGCGAAACTTGGCGGACTCGATGCCCTGCTCTCCATTGCCCAGATGCCCCCAGGAGTGCCTGTCGGAAGCGTAGGGATCGATAATGGAGCAAACGGTGCACATCTTGCTCTGAGAATTCTGGATTTGGTTGACACCGCGAAGCCTTAAGAAGCCTGTAAAAAGCTCTTGCTTCCGGGCTTAATACGTAACATTTACTAAAAACCAACTACTAAATTGAATCGGCAGTAAACTCAGTCGGCTAGTTACAAAATTTGGTCGACTCACTCCGAAAACTCTTTTTTAAATAATGTTAATTGTGTGATTTATGTTTAACCCTTTTCCGTTCATTCAAAATGGGCATTGAATAAATTCCCTGCCATTGTTTGAAAGTCTTACTTATCCAAAGCATCTCAAAAGATTTTCAAGCCGTAATTTGTTGCGAGCATGGGGGCACTAATGCTGTTGCCGTGATCTGTTCCAATGTAGCTATCAATTCATCAATTTGAGTTGAGGTGAAAAGCCCATCTGGGCCCTGTGGCGTAAGGTCGGTAAATGGCGACTCGTAAAGTAATGCAGCGTCCATTGCCCCGTGTTCGGTAAGATGATTAATTATCAGGTTTATGAACTCTATCTGGTTTGCAGTCAGGGTCTTACCTGTAAGGAATGTGGCCAGAGATTGTTTTGCAGCTTCCCTATCAAGCCCTATGAGTGAACGCACGAAGAGGCCGAGGCCGTTTGACACCTCTCTGGCACGGACAATTTCTTCCGGCCCTCCCAGCCCGCTTTCAGAGAGTATCCGTTCCAGTTCGTCAAGATCGGGTGCAGCCAGTGGGATATTCATCCGGAGCTTGTGGATTACGGTATTGTCCTGATGTTCCAGGAGGAAGGCCCGGGTCTTTGCGCGAAACTTTTCAAAATCTCCGGCTTCAGCAAAGCCCGGTAGTTCCACATCGGTTTCGCTGCCAATTTCGTCTTTGAAGTCAGTGTAAATTGGCTTTCTGTGGTGTTTTTCGATCAGTTTAACCAGGTTTCGGAGGCGCCGCCTAAGCGATTCCAGCATGGGAGTTGTCACATTCTCCCACCATTCATCGGTCTGCACATCAAGAATTAGAGCCATCTGGCCACGTACCATTGGAATGGCTGATTTTTCTTCAAGGAGGCCGGCAATTTCTCTTACCTGATTGCTCAGGCGCTCAAAGGCAGGTTCGGCACGCAGTAAAGCCAGTTGCAGGTTCAGGACCAGGAGATCAAAACGTTTTGCTTCCTCGGCTTCCGGTTGTAATTCCGAGGGAAGGCCTGCGATTTCATGGGAAAGCTCGGAGAGGTCTTCGCTGGATAATTTTATCCAGGCTTCGGGTTTTGAGTATTTTTCGACCAGCCTCCTCCTTGGACGCACTACGAAGTTGTCCAGGTTCATTGAGGCAATTTCGCTGTGCAGCATTCCGGCAACCGAAAAGCGGACTTCGGCTTCCGTTTTCGGTTCACCGTATATTTCCGAGGTCTCGGCACCGGCTTCGCAATCGCTGTCAGATTCAAGTTTTTGGTCAAGCACTGAGAGCAATTCAAGACGTGACTTGAACAGGCGCGTGCCAAGAGAATCTCCCAGTGAACCGTCTGTGGTTTCCGGGTTCTGGCTGAAAAACTCCAGGTTCTGGCAGTAATCAAAAAGATAAAAGAACTGTTTGTCTGTTCCGGGTTCGAAAAGGTCGGGACAGAGACGGGTACCGCGTCCTAACATCTGCCAGAACTTTGTCCTGGAACGCACCAGTTTGAAGAAAACAAGATTTACGACCTCAGGCACATCGATCCCTGTGTCGAGCATGTCAACTGAGATGGCAATGTGAGGGGCTTTTTCTTTGATAGAGAAATTGTCTATCAGGCTCTTGGCGTATTCGGTCTTGAAAGTTATAACACGGGCAAACTCGCCTTTGAAATGCGGATAACTGGCATTGAACCGCTCGGCAATATACTCAGCGTGAGCCTGGTTTTTTGCAAAGAGGATTGTCTTGCCCAAGCGGTCACCGCCAGCGACTTTCAGGCCCCGTTCCATCAGGTGAGCCAGCACTTTGTCTACGGTGTCTTTGTTAAACAGCCATTTGTTGACGGCATCGGCTTCTACACGGTCAGGGATTTCGCCTTCCTCGTCTCCCCAGTCCAGAGATTCCCACTGTTCCTTGTCCTCGTCTGAGAGTTCGTCATAATTGATCCCCTGGCGCTGGAACTTCAGGGGAACTGAAACTGCTTTTGGAGGGACAAGAAAACCGTCTTTTACAGCTTCTTCGAGCTGGTAGGCGTCTGTGGGAACGCCGGGTTCAAGGTCAAAGAGGCTGTAGGTATTTCGTTCAATTTCATTTTTGGGCGTTGCCGTAAGGCCAACAAGGAAAGAGTCAAAGTAGTCGAAAATCGCCCTGTACTTCTTGAAAACCGAACGGTGCGCTTCGTCAATAATTACAAGGTCGAAATGCCCGGACCCAAAGCGGCGCTGTCCGTTTTTCATTTCTTCGATCTGCTTCATCATTGTCGGATAGGTTGAAACGAATACTCTCCCGTCGGTGTCCTTTTCCGTTACAAGGTTTACAGGTGCGGAGTCAGGGAGGTGCCGCTTGAAGGCGTTTACTGCCTGGTTGACCAGAGCCACCCTGTCGGCCAGGAAAAGCACGCGTTTGACCCAGTTGCAGCGCATGAGAAGGTCGCAGAGTGCAATGACTGTACGGGTCTTGCCAGCGCCTGTTGCCATTACTACCAGGGCTTTTCTGTCGTTGTCCTGTTCAAAGGATTCTCCTATGCGGCGGATAGCCCGGCTCTGATAGTAGCGGTCCGCAATTTTTGAGTTAATTCTGGCTCCGGAAAGAGACCTGCGGCTGCTTCTCCGCTGGATAAGGAGTTCAAGTTCGGATTTTTTGTAGAAACCCTGCACCTGCCTCGGAGGATACCTGGAATCGTCCCAGATCCAGTTTTCGTACCCGTTTGAATAGAAGATGACCGGCCTTTGCCCGAATTGTTTTTCCAGGCAGTCGGCGTAGAGTTTTGCCTGCTGCTGGCCGACCTGCGGGTCTCTGGTAGTGCGCTTTGCTTCAACGAGGGCAAGGGGCTTTCCGTCGTCTCCCCAGAGCACGTAGTCTACAAAACCGACCCTGCTTTCGTTTGGCATGCCTGAGACTTCAAATTCCCTGTCCTGAGCTTTGTCAAGGGCCCAGCCTGCCTCTTTAAGCAGGAGGTCAATCAGGCTTTTTCGGGTCTCAGCTTCGGAATAGTCGTGTGTGTCCGGCTGCAGGGCTGAAGCTTCTTTTGCCTTTGCAACTTCGGCACGCAGGCGTTTTAGTTCTTCGTCCATTGCGGATTTGTCGGCCAGAAGTAGAGAGAGTTTTTCGTCTTTTTCCCGGAGGCTGTTTTCCAGGTTTTGAAGCTGCTCTATTGTCTGCTTCGGGACTGTTGTTTTCGGCAGGTCATCAGGGTTGAAGCTCAGCCCGGGGTCAGGCTTTTCTTTTCGCGCATAGGTGCGTGCCAGCCAGTAGGTTATGTGGAAAAGTTCACTCACGGCTGTCACTGAATCATATGCCTGAATGGAACTGTTGCTGTGCACAGCCTCGTTTCCAAGCTGGATAATGACCCGTGCTTTGTTGAAGATTGCCTCTCCCGCAACTTTTTTGAATGTAGGCTCATGAATGAGAGCACTCAAATTTTCCTGATACGGCAGGAGTAGTGAATAATCGTACTTGTATATCCACTGCACAGCCAGTTCCAGAGCCCTGCGAGCGTAAAAACAGGCAGTGCGAGGGTCAGGATAAACCGCATTTGAGGCTTTTTCGGCTGCCTCATACAAAGAAGGCCATTCGGCTTCGAGAAAGGCAAAATTGGTCATATCTTTATTCCTTCGAAACTTTGTTCATTAGTTTTAGGAATCATACTCAGTTCACCCCTGAAAGCCCGGTACTGAAGAGAGGCAAAAAGCTCATCAAGGTCTGCCAGCGAGTTTTTGTGTGAAGTTTTTATCTTGTTAATTGCTTCTACACGACTGGCGAATTCTTTTTGGAGAATTAGAGGAGGAATAGAAATCGGCATTTTTTTAATGATCTCCATGTTTAGCCCTGCCATTATTGCCCCCTTGGCAGTTTGAGCAAGATAGTGTTGTGCAATAGGATGACGTAAAAAATATGCATGCAAATAAATTGGTATGCACTTTTCCTGATTAAGGGTGATACAACAGAGGTGCTTAGTGTTAATAGCAATAGGAATGTCATCTGGCACTACTGCACATCGACCACACGTACCCATTATTGTTATTAGAACATCACCTGGCCGGACAGTATATCGCTTTAGTTCCTTGTATTTTGCTTCACTGATAAAGCGTCGCGCTCCCCATTGAAATTCATTGGAAACAGCGTTATCAATACCGAGTACAGCTATTCCTTCATCTACAAATTCACTATGCAACAATTGGCTTCCAAATGGACCTGTACGTATAGAGCCTTTACCTGGATGAGCCACGCTGGCAACAGTTGTTACTGGCCATTCCTTCATTGCATGACCGCCGAACATATCTATAAAAATAGCTTGAGTTAGCTCATCGAGCTGATCGAGGGAGGTTCTACGTTTAGCTCGGATAGCCTCCGCACGGTCCAGAATATCTGCAATTCTTTTTTGTTCTTCCAAGTGAGGGAGGGGAATTTTCATCGATGCAATGTTACTTAGCCGGATAGAAGGATAGGCTTCATCTTGAATAAGGCGAGTTGGTGAAAAAACTTGTAAACAATGACGTAAATAACCCGAATCTAGATTAGGTCCGCATATTATGGCTGCGAGATGATTTACAACATAGGCAGACGAAATAAGCCGATATACATGGCCTTTTGTGGCTGACATCCCACTCTTTGCAAATAAAACACTTCCTGCAGGAAATAAGCGTAATCGATGCTTCTTAGCTACATCTTCACTCAAAAGTTCCAGTGATGATTCTACTGCTCCTTCTATCAATGGTTTTAGGCTTCCAGCACGCACAAACGGAGTCCCAATATTACAAAAATCATTAGAGTTTTGTGGTGCACTTCCTCCTGCGGCGATTTCTGCAACTTTACTAAGTTCTATTGCCGGCCAAGGACTCATCCCAACATCCCTTCCAGTTCTTTCATCCCCTGCTGAATCTCAACTTCCAGCTTTGCGAGGCTTTCGAGTATTTCTTTCGGAGCCCTGTATTCCACTTCTTCATACACAACTTCCTTGTAGCGGTTGAGAGAAAGGTCGTAACCCTGGGCTGCAATATCCGCTTTTGGCACGCAGAAACTCTGCTTGGTCCTGGCGCGTTTAAGTTCGCTGTTATTGCGTTCCTGCCAGCGGGCAAAGACGTCAGGAAGGTTATTTTTGGCGTGCTCGTCTTCGTTAAGCTCGGTTGAAGGGACAGGGCCCAGTTTGTCCTCGCTCAAAAGCGGGCTCCTTTTATCGTCAAGGCTCCAGCCGTCGGCCTGCATATCGTAGAACCAGACATGGTCAGTGCCTCCTGAATTTGTTTTCGTGAAAAGGAGGATAGCAGTAGAAACGCCGGCATATGGCTTGAAAACGCCGCCCGGAAGTGAAACAACCGCATCAAGCTTCTGCTCCTCGACAAGCATGCGGCGAAGCTCCTTATGGGCTTTGCTTGAGCCGAAAAGCACGCCGTCAGGAACGATAACAGCCGCCCGCCCGCCTGGCTTCAAAAGGCGCATAAAAAGGGCAACGAAAAGCAGTTCGGTCTTTTTGGTCTTGACGACCTTCAGGAGTTCCTTCGAAGTGCTCTCATAGTCCAGCGAGCCGGCAAAAGGAGGATTTGCAAGGACAAGAGTATAAGCTTCCTCGTCGCTGGAATAGTCCTGGGCAAGAGAGTCGCGGTAGCGGATGTCCGGGTTTTCCACGCCGTGCAGGAGCATATTCATGCTGCCTATGCGGAGCATGGTGTTATCAAAATCGAAGCCGTGGAACATATCCTGGTGGAAGTGCTGTTTCAGCTTCTCGTCGTGCAGGATATTCGGGTAGTGTTCCCGCAGGTGTTCGCCCGCGCATACCAGAAATCCGGCTGTCCCGGATGCGGGGTCGCATATGATGTCTGTCGGCTGCGGCGAAGTAAGCTCAACCATCAGGCGGATAATATGGCGCGGGGTCCGGAACTGGCCGTTCTGGCCAGCAGATGCTATCTTGCCGAGCATATACTCGTATAGGTCTCCTTTGGTATCGCGGTCTTCCATCGGCACGTCGTCAAGAAGGTCTACCACTCTTGAAAGCAGGGCAGGCGTGGGAATAGTGAAGCGGGCGCCTTCCATGTGTTTGGCATAGGTTGAGTCGTCTCCGCCCAGGGTCCGCAGGAAGGGGAAGACATGTTCGCTGACTATTGTAAACATCTCTGCCGGAGTAAAATTTTTGAAATGGGACCAGCGCAGGTCTTCGTAAGACCGGCCTTTCTCGTCCTTGCCTTCAGGAAAAATGTGGCGTTCCATAGGGCGTTTAAGGCGGACTGATTTGTTTTCTTCAAGCGTCTGGAGGTCGTCCAGCCTCCGTAAAAATAGCAGGTAGGTAATTTGTTCGATAACCTCAAGGGGGTTTGCTATGCCGCCGGACCAGAAAGTGTCCCATATGCGGTCGATTTTGTTTTTCAGTTCACCTGTGATCATTGTTATTCCTCTAAATCATGAGGTTGGAATGCATGGAAAGAGCAAGCACATGGAAATGATTCTCATATTTTTCAGGGATACACTGTCTATCCTATGCTTTCTCAGCTAGTGTTTTTGTGATTTTTTGTCGTGTACTCAGTTATTCCCGTTTATTTTTAACTTTTGCTCTTTTTTACGAATTTTCACATTAAGGGGGGTAAGTTTCACTATCTTAAATCACGATTTTTCTTTTGAATGATATTATACAGTTTATATTATAACAGTTAGTAAAAATAAATGTTTTGAATTAGCTTTTTAACCTTGGTAAAAAATTTCCTGCTTACGTGCTGATTTTTTCAGTAAGATATTCTAAAACGAGGAGGGATTACTGATGAAGTCATATGATATTTGTTTCACTAAGGAATGAGTCAAATATAATATCAAGGGTCTTTGTTGCAAAAATGATTATTTGGGATAATGGAATTAGAGATCAATCCCCAAACTGAAAATTTGAAATTATATTTCAATCATTCCCAAACCAAATAGATAGAGTAAAAAGGCTCTTAGTCATTCCCTATGGATAAGATGATTTTCAATTCAAAACCGCATTGGTTTTTATGAGTACGTTATGAGGATATCCACACAAAATAACGAAGAGCTAAAAATAGTGCGGGAGAAGGGATTCGAACCCCTGAACGTCTGCACGAACAGATCTTGAGTCTTCTTATATTTACGCGAGAAGACTTAGGATAATATACAATGCACTCCAATTTATTATTATAAGCAGAATTAATGGAGTGTGGAATGTGGTCAAAAATTATCCTGAATTTGAAGGAAAAAACGCTGAGTTAATCGAACAATACAAGAAATATTGCAGGCTTGCGGGTAAAAAAGAAACTACTATAAAGGGAGAATTCTGGCAGTTTGTCCCTCTTAAGGATTTCTTTAATAACAAACCGTTCACTGAACTTACTAAATGTGAAATTGAAGACTATTTCCTTCACAGAAGACAGATAGTAAGTCAGACCACAACGCACAACAATTTTATCGCTATCCGAAACCTTTACAATTTCCTACGCAGGGACAATAATATACCTGAAAATCTTTTCGAAAATATCAAAACGAAGCAACCTAAAAATAATTTGCCTGTAGACGAGCTTATTTTTCCCGAGGATGTTAAATCCCTTGTAGATTCTGCAAACACGCAAAGGAATAGAGCCCTTGTAATGTTATTATGGGATTCAGGTGCTAGAATAGGAGAAATTTTGGGGCTCAATATAAAACATGCTTCATTTGACAAATATGGCGCGGTTCTCATCGTATCAGGCAAAACAGGTATGAGAAGAATTAGGCTAATTGATTCGGTACCAGACCTGCAGCTATGGCTTAATCAGCATCCAGATAGGGATAACTCTCAGGCTCCTCTATTTGTTACAGATCGGAAGCAAGGTGGGCAGTTCAAACGCCTTGATCCTCAAAGTGTTAATACTCTTCTAATAGGACTGGCAAAAAAAGCAGGTATAAATAAGAAAGTGCATCCTCACGCTTTCAGGCATGGGAGATTAACTGATCTTGCAAAACAAGGCTTCAATGAGATGGAATTAAGAATATTCGCCGGTTGGGAAAAAAGCAGCTCGATGCCTGCAACATATCTTCACTTATCAGGTGCAGATATTGAGAAGAAGATTCTTCAAAGGAATGGCTTTATAGATGACGATATTAGGGAAAAAGAGAAAATATTAAAACCCATTGAGTGTCCTAGGTGTAAGACAAAAAACCCAGTAGGTGCCAAATATTGCTTTACCTGTTCCATGGTTCTGGATCACAAACTTATCGTAGTATTGCAGGACTTAAAAACTGAAGTATTGGGACAGGCTGACACTGCTACAATGTTGGAGCTTCTAAATCTTATAAGAAATCCACCGAAAAACAATAATTATATTTATCCCAGTTATTTAGAATGTAAGGACGAAGATTTAAACTCTCCATGGTAAAACTTTTCTAAAGCTTGGTATGCATCATCAGGGTTGTTATAAGTTTTGCCAAAAATCGATGGCTGCTTATATTTAACTACAATCTCACTTGCAAATTTCAGGTAGTCAGACTCTAATTGAACTTTTTCTTCATCATTTTGATGCCTGGAGTAGTTCACAAGAATTTTTTTCGTTTTTCTCGCAAATTCCACTTCATCATTGGTGTCAACGTTATTTAACATATCGTGAATAAGAAAGTGTTCTTGAAGCATATCGTAAAACACCGTATCAAGATCCCACTGTTCCTGTTTATTCAAACCCACCAAACAGTTCATGTATCTTTCCAAATCTTCGTCTCTTATATTCAGATATATTCCTTCCGGGATTTCTGTCGGCTTTCCAGGGGGATGTCCTTCCCATGTTTTTAAGAACGACTCTTTTGAAATTCCAGGAAATCTCTTTTCCCACATATCCAAAAGCAGTTCTGGCGAGTAACATTCGGTGTCTTCCCTAGCCATTTCATCTATCCTTTTCCGGAATTCTTCTTTCGACATTTCAATTCTCTGGTTGCGGTTAATATATAAACTGTAGCACTTATTCAGAACATCATCCATAAGCGGGTACCTGTAAAAGCCTTTAACACACTGGTAACTTTTCTTGACTCTAGGGTATAGCATTTTAATATCTGCTTCCATGTACATGTTAAAAAAAGAAGCCGACAAAAGCAACTGAATATAAATAATAAGCCCCTCAAAAGTACTTATGCTGTGACCCGATTTTTGAAGGACTATCATTAAAGGCTTTTCATAATTATTCATTTTTATTTCGGGAAAATTCTTACGAATCTGCTTCAAGTTTTTAAGCTTTTCTATATTCCAATGGTTAGAAAGACCCTTCTTAACAGGAGGAGTTAATTCAATACAACCGAGTTCTTCAAGTAAGTAATGTAGGTGTCTGTTAACGTTACCCTGATCTACTATTCTGTATTTTTCTATATTTTTGTACTTTTCTAGTTTTTTGTACTTTTCATCTAAGTATTCTCTAATCTCCAGTTCCTTAACAAGTCCTCTTTTTGAGAGAATATATGTTATGATGTCTGGCTTTATTCCACTTTCCTTAGAGATAGCTCCTTTCTTCTTAACCATGTACTATCATAAGTTTAGTGAGTATTTAAACATATGCTATAATATACTTTTTAGTCTGTAATTAAATAGTATCTTGTTACTGAAAATCTAAAAACATATGTAATTTATAATGAAAAATCTCAGATTCACTATATATAGAAACATGGACGTATATGTTTTCGAGGGTTTTAAAAATGATTTTAAAACTACGAAAAAAAGAGCCACAAAACTAATTGAAGGAATTAAATATGAATTTAAAAATCGGTGAAAGAAAAATTCAGAAAACTAATTACAGTTTTTTAGTACCGTTACCTACAATGTGGGTAAAAAATGCAAATCTCGGTCAGAGCAGTTCCGTTAACATTGAACTGCTTGAGGACAACAGCTTGAAAATATCCACGGTTCCACAGGCCCGCCAAGACTCTGAGGGAACCGGGAGCGTAACACCAAGACAACTAAGAAGAGGTGCACGCAATGGAAAATAAGACATTAAGAGATAAAGATTTTGCCATATGGGCGCAGCAGACTTATGAAACCAAAAAAGAAGCGGTAGATTTTTTGGAAAACTCTTCAGATCCTTTTGAGCGTGCGATAGGAGTTTTAATAAAAAAGTATGCTGGGATGATTACCAAATGACTAAAACAGATAATTTCAACCCAGTAAGTACAATCATAGTTTCAAAATCCCTAAACGCCTTTGTCCAGGAGCTTAACAAGTCCGGCATTAATTTTAATCGCTTAGACAACTGTTCTACAAACCCGAGAAATTTGATTAATTCTGATTTGTTCCCTTCTGAGCCTGACCTCTCACAATTTTTTGACTGTTTCTCAGTCTACGGAGATGAATCTGATCTTTCAAAATTTCTAGCTTATAATGATTGTAGTACTTGTTACTTTAGGCTGACTTCAGATAGTTCACCAACTAATTTCGATTGGGGGGAAGAACCTGATCTTTCAAAATTTCTCGGTTACGATGATTGCAGTACTTGTTACTTTAGGCTGAGTACAATCAAGCGTATAACTCAAAATGTGAAGACTCTTCGAGGAGGCTGAAAATGAAACGAGCTTTTGTTCCAGTCAACCTCAGCTCGCAAAAACTCAAGATGCCTAATACTATTGAAACAATCGCTGTTAGATATAAGCAAATGGGTTACAAGCTCATTCTCAGACAGCTTTACTATCAGCTTGTTTCAAAGGGTACAATCCCAAACAAAAAAAGGCGATTATGTAAAATTGAGAACATTTTTGAAAGAAGGCCTAATGACAGATCTCCTGGGAGGGTTTAAAATGCCCTTCACTTACAGCCGGGATAAAGTAGAGGTTAAAAGCCTTCTTGATATCGTTGATGTGATAGGGCGAGATATAGATCTACATCATATAGGGGGAGATGGATATGCGGGAACCGTTGGAGAAGCAGGAAGTAGCGGAGAAAGTCTAAAAGTAAACCAGAAACAACAGACATGGTACGATTTTAAAAATAAACAAGGAGGTGATGTATACGACTGGATAGGAAACATTAATGGACTCGATGTACGCGGGGCCGACTTTCCTAAAGTCCTCAAGATAGCTGCAGATCTGGCAGGCGTGGAACTCGAAGAGATGACAGAGCAGGAAAGGGATGCAGCGAAAGAAAAGGCTGATATTCATAATATCTATACCGAAACTGCAGAAATTTATCATAAAAACATAACTCCTGTGCTTTACGATTATATTTTTCAAAAATGGGGGATTACCCGGGAAACAGTGGACAAGCTCAAAATCGGTTATGCTACAGCAGGCGGAGATTTAACAGACTTGGATAAAACAACCCTTAAAAAATCAGGACTTGTTTATGTCAATAATGGAATTATAGGCGGGGAAGTCTTCAAAGGTAGAATAATATTTCCTTACTGGAAAAACGGGAAAGTTGTTTACTTGATTGGTAGGAAAACAGGTGAAACCCCGGAGGCTGAATGCGAAAAAAGGATGAAATACAAAAAACTCTTGGTTCACAAAAAAGAGCATGAATATGTAAGCCCTGTAGTTCAGAACTCTTATTTTTATGGTGAAGACAGCCTGAGAGGCGCAGAGTATTGCATTATTACGGAAGGTGTAGCCGATTGCATAGCAATGTTACAGGCTGGCCTTCCTTGCATTTCTCCGGTTACAGTGCAGTTCAGAGAGAAAGATCACCTCAAGTTAATAAGCCTCACAAAGGGACTTAAGCGAGTTTATATTTGTAACGATAACGAGACAAACAAGGCGGGTTTAAAAGGTGCCCTTAATACAGCTGAAGCACTTGAAAGTACAGAGATCGAGGTCAGACTGATAGAACTGCCTAAACCTGAAGGTGTTGATAAAATTGATATTGCTGACTATATGAAGGATCACAGCCCGGAAGACTTCAAAGGGCTTATGGATTCAAGTGTTAGCTTATGGCCCTATAAGTTAAATCAACAAGTAATACCAGCGAATGCAACGAGCTTAGAAAGGCTTAGAGCCCTCAAGACTTTCATCTCAAATGAGCTTAAAGGGATGGAGCAAGCAGAATGGGAGCTCTTTGTTAATAATGAAGTAATGGAAAAGTTTAGACTCAAGCAAAAGGACATAAAAACAACAGTTGCCGAGGTAAGAGAATCTAGACTCAGAGATAAAGAGGTTATGAATGAAGGTCTGTCAAAAAAGAGAAAAGTACAGCAACAGATCTTAAGGGAAAATGTTGAAACTGACGGGAAAGTATCCAGCCAAGATAGATTAAGCAGGTACCCAGCTGAAGTAATTGCAAATGCAAACGATATTTTAGACAGTGGTGACCCTTTTGATTTCATACTAAGAACATGGAATAAATTGCATGCAGGAGATACCAATATTGGGGAAAATCTCTTGTGTTCGGCTACCTGCACTCAGATTCTAAATGCTAAACTGGGAATGCACCAGAAACCGAGTGGGGCGACCGGATCGGGAAAAAGTGATGTATTTATACAGATGAAGGAACTCTTACCCTCTTGGAAACTTATTACTGGTGCGTTTTCATCAAAGGCTCTTTTTTATGATGATGATATCAAGGAAGGAACTATCATTTACACCGATGATGTGAACCTTACCAATGAAATCATTCCTTTACTGAGATCTGCAACTTCTTCATTTCAAGAAGAAACTGTCTACATCACTCTAACAGCAAATTTAGAGAAAAAACCCCTCAAAATTCGAAAGCGTGTAACTTTTTGGTTCTCTTCTGTGGGTAGTATGCAAGATGAACAATTAGAAACTCGTTTTTTCTTTGGGGATACAGATGAGAGCGGAGAGCAGGACAACAGAGTTCATGAAAATCAGAAAAAAAGAGTGCGTCTACCTGACACAGCTATTGATGATGATATTCTTATTTGCAGGGCAATTTTTGAAATGATATTCGAAAAAGAGTACTACGTTCTCGTGCCTTTCGTTGACGCGATAACATGGAACGATAAAGAACACCGAAGAAACTGGGATAAATTCCTTGACCTTTTGCTATCAGTAGTCGTTTTCAAACACAGGCAACGGAAAATTATAAATGGCTACCTTATCGCAGATATCGAAGATTTCGAGAGAGCTAAAAAAATCTATAAAGGAACAGCTGTCAGCAACGCTACAAATCTAAACGGAAAAGAAATTGAGATCATGAAGGCTATCCAGGCAGCTTCGGGCTGCAAAATTAGCTATCGAGACCTTCAGGAAAAAACTGGAATCAAGGCAACGAGCCTTAGATACACAATAGAAGGAAGAGATAGATACAGCGAGGGGTTACTAGGAAAAGTTAAAGGGCTCTCAAGTTATGTGGAAACCGACACCGAGACCGGTAACGGAGGCAATAGGGCTAAGTCATGCCGAAACAAGTTTTGCGAATATAAAGGAGACCTTTTCACAATTACCTCTAAGCTATATCAGCCAGTTTGTACCATAGATAAGGAAAAAGCTGTTAGACTTACATCAGAATTTATGGCTAATACTACCGAAAATACCCTCATGACTCACAATGACTCACAATTGAATGTGAGTCATTTAAACGATAGCGGTATACGTGAAAATACTGATAATACTAATAAAATCACATATTCTACGGAGAGAGGGACTGATGATGCAATAGATAATTTATACATTTCCCAAGAGTCTACAGAGCAAAATTTTATTTTTAATCCTTCGCTGTCAAATCCTGTGGTTTGTGAGTCATTAGCCAAAAATGAGGTAAACGATAACGATTCACATCACTTTTTAGAATGTGAGCCATGTGAGTCATTGAGCCAAAATAGTTCACTCGATAGCGAAAAAGTTTATGAGCCATTTGTAAGCTATAGTGAGGATCAAAATATATATGAAGTTGTTGGTCTTGTGAAAATTGCATTAATAAACTATGCAAAGTCGAAATACAAATCAACTGTGAATGACATTAATAAATTTGTTGAGAGTTTCAATAAAGAGATACCCGAATATGGACAAAGGCTAGGATATCAGAGAGTGCTTTATGAAGCTGAAAGACTCAAAGAAAGGGGATGGAAGTAAAGATCATCTCCTAAATTTTTTCCCTTCAATGCTTAAAATGCAAAAATATACTCTATAAATAGTGTTGATTAAAATTTATTTAAAAGTATAAAGCCTTTAAAAAATATGATAGTATAAACGTGTCAGACAAGAACCACTAGAATATAAAGAGGAATTATGAAAACCGATAACAATAAACTTCAAAATTCCTTACTATTTTCCTCTAGGGAATCGTTGCTTAAGACCAATGCTGAACTCATTGAAAATCTCAAAAAAAGGATTAGTGTAAAAAGGTTCAGGCCGCAAGATGGAGATAACATAAAATTAGGTTACATAAGAGCACTGATACAAGCTTTACAGGCTCAGAATGCGATTCTGAAAGACACTGAGTTAGATGAGTTTAAAAAGAGACTTGAAGCTCTTGAGAATTCACAAACACAAGGTGTTAGTACTATTTATAGTCCCATTTTTGAGACGACTGAAGGAGATTCTTAAGAGATTTAGAAAAGCAGCTGTAAACCTTAGAATCTCTTGCTGAAAGTTGTGTGTTACACATTATCCTAAAAGATAGCAGGCACATTAAAATTAGCTGTGAAAGTCCGAAAATTATGGTAAAATTAATGTCTTCAGCTATCATGAACAAGAATTTTCCTATAGAAAAAATATATTAAACATGCTGTTAGTGGAGTATCTGATCAGGGCGTTTTTGTGATGACACGTAGCGCTATAATGGATTCAATTGAAAGAATTGAAGTGGATGGAGGTATGGGTTTAAATGTTTTTTCCTGCATGTTTTAAAAAACGTCTTGAAGACTTAGAAAAGAGTTTTGATCTTGAAGGTAGCAGGGCTATTAAGGTATTTATCTATTACCCTGAGGAAGATATTCCTTATTGGGATCCTGAATCGCCGGAGGCCTGGCGAGAGGCACACCCGAAAGGGCATGCTGTTATTTTAGAGCGTCGGAACTGTAGAATTAATCGAAGGGAAATTAATGATAGCAGAGGAATTCCAAAAGAGATTACAAGCTATTGAAGAAGGAAAATTATAAAATAAGGCCATTGTTTCTTTTGTGGCAGTATAACGAAAGCTCTGCAAACTTTAGATTGATTTGTAGTCTTTTTTACTATAAGATTAAAGTTTATCTTTTTTAATAGATATATTTCATTTTTAGTTTTATACTACTATTTTAAGCTAAAACGGTTCATCCCCACGCGTGTGGGGAACTCCTCATCACATCCACAACAATTACAAGCCAAATCGGTTCATCCCCACGCGTGTGGGGAACTCACCCTCTATTAATTTTTCAGTTATAAGCACATCGGTTCATCCCCACGCGTGTGGGGAACTCATTGTTCATGCTGTCCTATTGCACTCGCTCATCGGTTCATCCCCACGCGTGTGGGGAACTCGCTAACGGTTGGGATGTGAAAATAGAAGCAGCCGGTTCATCCCCACGCGTGTGGGGAACTCATTCAAAACCAGCGTTTGAGGATGACGTATCACGGTTCATCCCCACGCGTGTGGGGAACTCATGCTAAGATAGGTGCTGCTGTAGTTTCTCACCGGTTCATCCCCACGCGTGTGGGGAACTCGAGTTTTCCCTGAGGAACGATTACAGTTACGTCGGTTCATCCCCACGCGTGTGGGGAACTCAGCAAGGTTCCCTGTAGAGTAATTATTTTCAGCGGTTCATCCCCACGCGTGTGGGGAACTCTAACTTATACAGAATAGCGTTTGTTGTGTATACGGTTCATCCCCACGCGTGTGGGGAACTCACAACCCGGCGACTATTGGGATATTCTTTTAACGGTTCATCCCCACGCGTGTGGGGAACTCACAACCCGGCGACTATTGGGATATTCTTTTAACGGTTCATCCCCACGCGTGTGGGGAACTCGTCGTTTAGATGTCATTTAGAACCTCGTATACGGTTCATCCCCACGCGTGTGGGGAACTCTTCCCGTCGATCTCAAAACCATAGATTTCTACCGGTTCATCCCCACGCGTGTGGGGAACTCTATTGCTTCAGGGAATAATTCCAAACTTCTAGCGGTTCATCCCCACGCGTGTGGGGAACTCTACTGATCTAATAGCCACATATGGTCCACTTCCGGTTCATCCCCACGCGTGTGGGGAACGCCGTTAAACACTCCCGATTCCAATATAACACGCCGGTTCATCCCCACGCGTGTGGGGAACTCGGCAATTGGATCTACAGCGACAACGCCGGGATCGGTTCATCCCCACGCGTGTGGGGAACTCAGACTCTTTTAAAGCCTCTTTTATATTCTCTACGGTTCATCCCCACGCGTGTGGGGAACTCTATAATTTCCGGAGGAAGTACTAACTGGGCTACGGTTCATCCCCACGCGTGTGGGGAACTCTATCTTACTGTCTCGCAAATGGCGACGAGTACCGGTTCATCCCCACGCGTGTGGGGAACTCAGGAAAACAAGTGGGATTCTATAATGTTAAAGCGGTTCATCCCCACGCGTGTGGGGAACTCGGAGACGCAGATGGTTTCCTAGACGGTGAAAGCGGTTCATCCCCACGCGTGTGGGGAACTCTGGATCAAATTGTGCAACTGCCGCCGGAGCATCGGTTCATCCCCACGCGTGTGGGGAACTCTCATATGCTCCCACGATTTCAGTGGTGGAGTACGGTTCATCCCCACGCGTGTGGGGAACTCGAATTCCGGGGAATTACCCTGGCTCAATACGTCGGTTCATCCCCACGCGTGTGGGGAACTCAAAGAACGGAATTCTCATACTTGCCTTTATACCGGTTCATCCCCACGCGTGTGGGGAACTCTCCTGCTTTCCACCCCTTCACGTGTGGGTTTACGGTTCATCCCCACGCGTGTGGGGAACTCAATTGCTCCATAATACTTACTAAGAAGCACTCCGGTTCATCCCCACGCGTGTGGGGAACTCTTTATCGCTTGACCAAATCACTTTAGTTTTTTCGGTTCATCCCCACGCGTGTGGGGAACTCTTTTCCAGTATCAATATCCATACAGTACCCTTCGGTTCATCCCCACGCGTGTGGGGAACTCTTTAAGCCTCCCATCCACCTTTACCATCTGGTCGGTTCATCCCCACGCGTGTGGGGAACTCTAGTCCGGTCTCCGTCGCGCAATTGATCGAGCCGGTTCATCCCCACGCGTGTGGGGAACTCTTACATTTATAGAAGTGACAGGTGCTGTCCTCCGGTTCATCCCCACGCGTGTGGGGAACTCTGTTTGTCTTTTATAGTATGAATCGGAAAAAATATTCCGTCAACATATAAAACATACTTTATGATATATTTAATATAAAAAATGAAGTATTTAAAAAGCATAACGTCTCCGGTTAGTTTACTCTTCTACTTTAGTTTCGGGCATGAAGGATATTAACTTTATTCCATCCATTTCTCTTGGAATTCTGCGGTTTTCTCCGAGTATTTTGAAATCAAATCCAATTTCATTTCTTGCGGACCAGATCATAATTGCGCTTCCTTCAATGTTCCCATCATTGAATTCGGCTTCTACATTCTCCCATATCATGTCCCTTACCTTGATCGAATACTCTCCTACATATACTCCAGCTCTAATTTCCAGAAGCCAGAGAGTCAATCTTCCTCTTAACCGAGGTGTTGTGTTTTCAAGGACGATGACCAACATCATTAAGTCCCCTTTCATTTGGAATTGCAGGAGGAAGGGATTCAGGAGGCTCTTCAGGAATAGGGAGATCTCCGGCAGCTAAAACTTCTTCTATGGACGGGATTATTTTTTTCAGCAGCCTTGTTTCCCTGAAGGCGTCCCTGCAAGCAATCCTTACGGCTCTTTCAGGATTTGAAGGATTCTTGGCTGCTACCTGAAAAGCCACAGGCACAACAGTTTCAAATTTAAAAAGATCAGCAATGTCATAAATAAAAGACCTGGGCTTCCCGGTATGAATGAAACCGATTGCAGGCGAATAACCGGCTGCAAGAACCGCCGCTTCAGTAACTCCGTAAAGGCAGGACGTGGCAGAGCTCAAACATTTGTTTTGCAGATCTCCAGTATCCCAATCTGCGTAGTCATAGTAGCGTCCGTTCCATTTTATCCCGGCTCTCTCCGCCAAAATTTCATAAAGTTTTCTTACCCTTGATCCTTCTATCCCCCTCATTTGTTCTACGCTGTAGCTCTCCGAGAGTTTTTCATTAAAACGCATCTCATACATTTTTCTAACAACTTTTCTTCGTGCCTCGTCGTTCAGGGCAAGCTGTGCCTGGTAAAGCAAACGATCCGCCCTTGCCCCTCCCGGCTGACCGGCAGAATAAAGCCTGACTCCAGCTTCCCCAACCCAGATCAGGAGGCAGCCTACCTGCGCTGCAAGAACTGCCGCTGCATGCGATACCCTGCTTCCCGGTTCAAGCATCAGGCATGCAATTCCCCCAACAGGAATCTGAGTTCGGACGCCGTTTTTATCCACAAGGACAAAGGCTCCATCTATAACATCGAGCTCTCCCTTCTCAAGAAACAAAAGGGAAAATCTCTCCTTTATCGTAATAGGTTTCAGTTTTGGTAGCATGCTGGTAAGTCCCCATCACAGTAAATTCTCACTTGCAGGGCGGATAAGCATTAGTCCACATCCAAAACTTTTTGCGGGGCCAATCCCTTTGTAAAGTGCATTTGTTAGAGATTCAGGATCTGTTACAGTTAATATCCCCGAAAAATCAATGGTACTTATATTTACACTGTGTTTCCCTTTTACCCCACGATTTTTATCTTTAGGCTTAAAGAACCTATTACATCGATAACCTGTAGCTATTACCTGCCCTTCCTCTACTTCAAAACCATTATTGTCTCCTTTTTTTCTGAGCCATTCAAATCCCTCTTTCTGGACTATTTCAGGAACTTGAGGTCTCTTGTTTTTTGGAATAACTTCTTTTTCCATTCTGGTCTTTGCGTCCATCACAACATCATGACGATGCTGATGAGGTTCTCCCTTTTCATCCTCATTCCATCTTGTTACAATAGGATTAGCTCTCAATGAAAAAATGAGCCTTTGGCCTGTGGAAAGCAGAGGTTCGTATTCCTTTGATTCTATTTGCCATAAATCTACATTTGCTTCAGGTTCTTGCTCCGACAAAATATAAAATAAAGGAAAACCGTTTTTTTCATCCTGCCTGTACAAAAAATCCCTTTGTTTTTCAGGATTACTTGCAAATAGCGACCATATGATACGGTGAACCCTGTAACTATCTCCAAAATCTCTGGAAAGCTTCCAGAACTCTTTATTTGTCACAACATCAGGTTTTAAGTTTGCTTTACTTAGATACATTTTATTCCCCCAATTCCAACATCGTATAGTGTTCTTTTCTATCAGCAAACTGCCACCTTTTTCGGCTCAGAGTAAGATCTCTGCGCGTAACTGTATGGACTGGCATAAATCCGTCCTCTTCGCCTTCCCAGTAAAGCCTTAATTGTCCTGTTTTTTTCAGTAACTTGAGAAATGCTTCACACTTAAACTCAGCTTTTTCGAGAGCTTCTTTTAGACTTTCTCCACTAACTATTTGAGCTTCTACAGGCAGAGCTGGAGGACAGGACTTTCTTCCCAGATATAAGACAAACTCAGGCTCTTTTAATTTGTTTTCAATCAATTCCAAAGAATAGGGACAATCTTCAGGGCATTTTTCTTTTGCCCAGATAGCAATCGTATATAATGAGTCACTATAATAGTCTCTTGTAGAAAGAACTGCTATTAATTCCTCTTTCTCAACTGAAAGCTCATCTTTTCGGGAAAGGATATATTTCTGCTTTTTTATTGAACTGGTCGAAGGAATCTGTGCTGTGTGATAATCCCTCAAAAAAGTTCCCGGATAATTCACAAGCACGGCAAAGTTATAGGCTTCTGCAAGTTTCCTGTGTTTATCGTCTTCACTCCTTCTGATACCAATTGCCGCTGCAAGAAGTCCCATCACCGACGATTTTGAAGGATGGTCATATGAAGGCCTATGTGTCCCTACAGCTATGTCTCCCCAGGAAGCAAGTGGTCCGTAAAGCCGAAAGAGAAGATATTTTTTCATAATTTCACCTTTCAGCTGGCTTTACTCTGCTACGAACTTCAAAATCTCTTGGAGTGACCCTTCTCCTGTGTAAGCGTTCATTTCAGTTTTGTTTTCACAGCATTTTCCGTAAACACTCTCAATTTTCTCATGGGTACTATTGAGTTCTTTTATGGCACTAGCAAGGAGATCTTTTTCTTCTAGTGCTTTCAGGAATGCAACCGAAAGTGAACGCGGCTGCTGTTTTCCTTTTTCTGCCAATACATACGAGGCATAAGCTCTTGAAGCAAAGCTATTTTGTTTTCCAGTAGGTGAAACTGTTAAAGCCGATTCTGTAAAAGCTTGGAGTGCTTTTTTAGTGAGTTCCTCATCTTCTCCTAGATTCTCTTTGAGTAAATCACGGTTTATGCATATATAAATATAAAACAGTCCTGCTGCGAACTCGGTTTCTCCTAGGTGTCCAGAACCCATGTCTTCTTCTCCGTTATTGAGGTCGTCTACTGCCGTAAAGAAATCATCTTCGACCGCAACTTTATGGACTGTTATTGCATGGGAAACCTGCACCGCAGCTTCCACGTTATACTGAGTATTAGCTGCAAGCATCCTTCCAAACATTGCAATATCAACGGCAGTGTTACTCTTTCTCAAAATATTTTTATCTTCTTCCGTTAATTCCCTGCCGCTTTGTGAAAGGTCTATAATTAACTTCTCAATAGTCCCTATTTCTTCAGGACTGAAGTGAGCAAGCTGTTCTATTTCAAATCCTTCTTTTTTCAATTTTCCAAAAACTGATGCAATCTGTTTTGAAATTTCTCCAGCTTTCTTTTCCTCCATTTTTGGATATGTAGTTGAAAACTCAGATTTTCCTTCAAGAATATCAGTCAATTTTACACCAGTTTTTAGGGCCTTGTACACAAAATTTCCCATTTCTTTTGTTCTGATACCTACATGACCTGAAAGCGCTTCTTTAAAAATATCCGAAGCCCTCCAGGCTCTTTTCAAGCTTTGCGAAGAGATTCTCAGGCGCTGAGTCCCGCCCATGACTGCAGTTTTTGGCCTTCCAAGGTCATCCCTGTTAAGGTTTGAAGGCGGGTACGACGTAAGTACATGCAACTGTATAAAGTCTGTCAATTAATTTTCCTCCTTATATTTTTGAATAATTTACTTTTTCTTTTCAACAGGTATATTTTCATAATATTTGTAAGCCAATCGCTTCTTTGTGCGCTCATTCCAAAAGTAAATGCTTTTTGCAAGATCGAAAATATTTACACGTCCATCTAAAAGCCGGACTATGCGTATCATTGTTATAAATAGCTCATTTCTGTCTTCTATCGTGAGCAGTCTTCTAAATCGGAGGTCGCTTACAGCAGCTTTCTTACTTCCGAGTTTAGGTGTCGCCATTTGGGCTGGAAGACTTGAATTCGTATCATTGCTTTTTACATGAGAAAGAACACCAGCTATTGCAGCTAATGCTTCTTGGTTTATTCTGAATCGGCTTAGCTCTTTTCTCAGACTATGAAAAGAAGGAGTAAATGCAACTTCATTAATATTATGACTGTGTCTTAACTCTGCTCTCTTACCCCGACTTTCATCAAGATTTTCCCACCACTCAAGAAATATCTGGCGGATTTCGGGGTTGGAAAAGGATATCGTGTTCTTATTTTCCAATCTGGATCACCTGTATTTATCATTTTGTTGGATTCTTAAGAGGCAAATCTAAAATCTCCTTTACTTTTTTTCCGTTTTTAGAATTGTATTTGAGAAGGTCTCTGCGGGCATCTGCTATGCGCTTAGGGTTTGCAATTCCTATGAAATCTGACTGGGAATATTCATCAAACAAATCCACAGCTTTCCTTGACATATAATTCAACCATTTCAGCTTTGTTTCAGCTTTATTTTCTCCATTAAGTATTATTGTATGCAATTCATAGAGAATGTTATAAAATTCGGGTTCTGTATCTTTCCAGAATCGACTTTCTATGAAAGAAAAGCTTCCAGTTACTTTATGATCTGGATCAAAAATTGCAAGTTTTATGCAACTCTTTATATTATTCAAAATATACTCAGAGATTTTTACCAGTTGTATTGTTGTTTGCTCGTAATCTAGTTTAAAATTCTCTTCTACCGTAATTAAGGGCATTTGCCCTTCATACCAGCATCTTGTAAGAATATTTTTATGGATATCATATCCGAAAAACCAAATTCGAGGCTCATGTTTAAAAAAGGAATCTATGTATGAAAGTTTTAATTTTCGTTCATGGAATTTATGAATCGTTAAGGCATTTTCTCCGATTTCACTATTATTAAAAACAAATCCAGGCCAGTACTTGTAAGTTATTCCACCTTCGTTCACATGATAGGGAAATTTTCGATCTTTACTGTTGTAGTAAGGAGTAAGTGGATGCCTCCATAATGCTCCATATGCTTCTCCATATGATTTGGTAAAATAACTGCTTACCGGATTTTTTATTCTACGTCCACAAATATCACATACGCAGTCTTTTTCATCTTGTGGATAATCTACCACAATTCTTCTAGGCATAGCCCAGAAAACCCGGGCAGGATTTACGTTGGAAAGAAAAATCTCATTTCCATTTTCACTTGTACATGTTGGCGCCATCCAGGGAAAAATATCGGCATCATTAGTTTTCATGGAGTTTCCGTGTTTTTCATTATTAAATTCCTCACTTTCAATAATATTTAACCAGACTGTTTGCCAGAGATATTTTCCTCCAACTATTGTCGTTAGTGGTCCCCTTCCTCTTAATGATGTACGATGTCCCCTGCCTCCTTCAGGTGCATTTGTTTGTAATGTAAACAGAGCCATGGCAAGACAAGGCCTACAAATCTGTTTTACAGTTCCGCTCTTAATAAATAGGTCTCTTCCCTGGCTCTCAAGCAAGAGCATTTCAATATGGACTTCGTCCTTTTTCTTGAAATCTTCAACCTTAAGCTCATAATCCTGCATAAAACGTGCTTCATTTCCATCAAGATCAAAAGCATGAGCCACTTTTTCAAAGGCGTTTTTCAAGACTTTTGGAGACGGTGGATTCATCAACACATTTTTCCAGGCTCTTTCATCCTTCGGAGGCATTGTTGTTTGCACAAGGCCTATAAGAAACTGTATAAGTGCTCCATTAAAATCGGGACGAGAAAATGCCAATTCCACAATTGGGTTTTCTGATTCGAGGCCTTCAGTAAGCTGCCAGGGTGCAATAGTTTCTTCTGTTCCGTCCTTTTTTTGGACTGGTATCCATTTTTCATGAATTAGATTAAATGCGATGTTTTTCCCTCCTTTTTACTTTTCTACACTTAAGCCCATTTTCTGTTTATAGCGTACCTTTACTTCATGATTGTATTCATCTACAGCAATACCTGCCCATTCATTGTTACCTGCTGGGAGCATTGGGACAAGTATAGACCACTTTCCTTTGTCCGGCATTGAATCCAATGCTTTTTTGACTTCAACTTCCAGTGTTTTTTCATAACTTTTAGCTTTTTTAATCTTGCTTTTTCTTACACTTACCTGGCTTAGTTCCCAGGAATAACGCTCATCTTTAAAGAAAGGAATAAGATGTTTTCCATCCCACTTTGTAAGTCTAACTAATAGTGTTTCTTCACCAAGCCTTGTTGGCGTTATAAGATCATCAACCCACTGAGTAAGTGTCCTTTTGTACTCTTCATGAAAATCCAATGAATTCAAATTAGCCGCGTCAATTTTTGCCCTTGATTCTCCTTCCGCTTTATCTTCCCATATCCTTAAATTTGGAGCAACTTTTTCTATCGAATGTTCTCCAAAAACACCCTCAATTAGAAAGCGCAAATCTTCAGGGACAGTAAATTGTCCTTTTTCCGCTAGCAGACGAGCTGTAAGCCAGAGTTTACCATGGTTAGGGTATACGAAGGCAGCTTTAGGGAAAAAGTCAGCATACCAGTTTTCCTGTGGATTTTCGGTAAGCTCTGGAGCAAAAATACCAAATATGGGCACTCTCTGACTACCATGTTTTGAGTGCCGTTGGAGTCTCCCGACTCTTTGGATTAGCAGATCGATAGGTGCAAGGTCACTTATCATATAATCAAAATCAAGGTCCAATGATTGTTCTATTACCTGAGTTGAGATCAGGATTTTTCCTTTGCGTGTAGATTCATTGGATTCTTTTCCAAAAGTCTTCAAAACCCTATTCTCGATTTCTAAGCGCTCGCCCATGACAAAACGAGCATGGAAAAGATCTACTTTTTCTTCTCCCAGTACATTTACGAGTTTTTCATAAGCATCAACTGCATCGTCGACAGTATTTCTTATCCAGCAAACACACTTGCCTTCTTTTGAGGTATTAACAATCTTTTCTTCGACTGAAGCCTGTTCATTGAAAAATTCTACATAGATTGTTCTTCCAGTTCCTTCGCGAGTGCCAATTTGAATTTCTTCTGCATCCATCTCACTTACATGAGTCAGGAGCGGATAAGCTGTTTCTTTCAGACTTCCGCAGGCTACTCCTAATCCTTTGCAAAAGCTATCTGCCAATCTCTGTCTGAGTTTTGCAGGAATAGTTGCAGAGAGCAAAATTGCGCTGCCCCCTAAAGAGGCATGAAGTTCAAGTAATTTACATAATAAAGTGTTCATGTATGAATCATAGGCATGAACTTCGTCAACTATCAGTATACTGCGAGTCAAGCCAAGGATTCGAAGGGACTGGTGATATGTAGGAAGAACTGCCATTATAGCCTGATCTACAGTTCCTACTCCTACATCAGCTAATAGCGCCTTTTTTCGGCTGTCTGCAATCCATCTGCTGCACTGGGCAGAGATCGTTTCATCTTCTGTGGTTCCAATCCTGCTGTATTGTTTAAGCTCTTCTACTTCGCTAAAACCTATTGAAGTCCGAAATTCATCAGAAAGATAGTTACTGCTGTGAGCTAACACTAGAGAAGGGTCTGAATTTTCCTGGAAAAAATTTCTGTAGGTCCTTACCAGCCTTTCATACATCGCATTGGATGTTGCCATAGTTGGTAGTGCAATAAATATACCATTAGCAAGCTCCACTGACATCAGTCTATGTGCAAGAGTTAATGAAGCTTCAGTTTTTCCATTTCCTGTTGCTTCTTCGATTATGAAAAGTTGAGGAATCTTTTCTATAGGACACGAAGATACATGTAACTGCAGTGGACTTGGAGTTTTAATCTTTGGGAACAGAACTTCCATTCCTGTATTCAAAGAAACTGTAGAAGGCAAAACTCCAGAGTCATATAGGGCTTCCTTAGCGCTTTTAAGCGCATACCTGTTCCAGTATTCCTTAAGTGGCATTGGCTCAGAAACATATTTAAAATAATTGTTATTGGACCCTATCCAGTCACACAATACAGTAAGACCTGCAAGTAACCAGGATGATTTTTTGAATTTTAATATCAGATTCTCAAAAGGATCTCCGCTGTCGTCATCTCTTATTGCAGCATTGAAGTCTGTGCCTGAAAACAACTGGAGTACACTTTTTACGAAAATATAAGCAATCTCAGTATCTTCTTCCGTGAAAAGTTCTTTGCAGTTTACAGGAACTCCATGGATTTCATATTCAGGAGGTTTCCCATGATGACCAGTAACTGCTTTTATCAATGGTTCAATTGCTATAGTCCAATCATATATGTCGTAATTCAGATTATTTAAATTAAGACAATCTTCATCCCATATTCTCTTCCATATGGAATTCCATATGAAAAATCCCATACTATCATGCCGCAGTATATAGGCTCTGTTACTTCCATGATGACGTAGTTTTTTTAACAGATCTGGCTTAAGGTTTTGAAACCTTTCTGAAAATTTTCCTAAATCATGAAGAGTTAGAAGAAGGGGAATCAGAGATTGAGTTTCTTCCTTATTAAGGCCTGTTAATTCTGTAATTCTTTTTGCCAAAAGCTTGTCTTTTTCCAATAATAGAGTTCCAACAGCTGCAACATCTAAACAATGATATGCAAGTAAGTGGTAACTATTTTTATCTTCTTTAATAGGACCGGATTTTCCCCAATTATTAAACATTAAATTATTGAGCGAGTTGTCCATATTATCACGTATTTTTCAAATTAAATAAAACTAGTGAACCTTACACGTTCATTATTAATATCTTATATATGTATTTCTAAAATTAATTATAATAATAAATGGATTAAACTGAAAAATAGGACAATAATCACATAGTAAAGCGTTTAACCTAATATACAATAATAAACATCTAATGTCAAAGCTTAAACTCGTCTCCACAATATATTCCCTTGAACCTGTTATTATCTGCGTGACTAGTGTCATGGCAATTTAATTATTGAGCATAATCATTGGTAGCTTCCTATCAGCGTATAATGATTCGGAACTTATTAGATAACTAAGAACTAAATTTTCTTGACACTAGGCTTTTCCCCTCGAAAATTATACTGCTGTCAGAGGAAGGGCGGATGACAAGAAGTTGCGGTCTGAGGAAATGATTGAAAAAACCTTTAAAAACGCGCTTGAGATTGAGAAAATGTATACGGTTGTTTATTTGCCACCGTTCCTAATATATAAATTAGTGCTATGGGATGGAATTCGAACCCACGACATCCTTTGATATCAGATCTTAAATCCGTTGTTCTTGACTTGGCTCCTTGCCGTAACTCAGCGAAATTAAAACCGGATTAGATAAATTAAGAGAAAAATATCTTAAGCAAGAATAGAAAAACCATAATAATTTTAGTGCGGGAGAAGGGATTCGAACCCCTGAACGCCTGCGCGATACGATC
Organism: Methanosarcina sp. Kolksee; assembly: GCF_000969945.1. NCBI lineage: Archaea > Methanobacteriati > Methanobacteriota > Methanomicrobia > Methanosarcinales > Methanosarcinaceae > Methanosarcina > Methanosarcina sp. Kolksee. The sequence goes on along the minus strand of NZ_CP009524.1, from coordinate 2,343,703 downwards.
TTGAGTCGCACACCGTTGACCGCTTGGTTACTCCCGCTTGTTGCTAAATTATCTGATTAGTTCAAATATTATCTAGTCTTTCTGATTATATCTTGAGTCTGCCACCGTTGACCGCTTGGTTACTCCCGCATTTACGGAATCCAATAAGGTAACGATAGAACTAACATATAAACCTAATCCTGTAAACAAACTATTCTGCAAAATCCTGTAAGTAGAATCTCTTGAAAATTAAACTAATTCTATAAGTAAACCAGTTCTGTAAAAATTTAAATTCGGGAGTTATTGCCGTTATTAACTAGGTTTTTCGATTTCAGGCCTTCAGCCTTCAAACTTTAAGTCTTGCCTTATTTTTTGGTTTCTTCGCCTGAACTGTTAACATGAACCCAGTCAAGATACTCCTTTTCTCCTTCAATTCCCCAGAATTCTATTGCAGGCATCTCGTATGTATGTAGCGACTTTACAAGCTTTGTGATTTCTTCAAAGCGTGAAGAATCAGTTTTTACAAACATGGCAATCTCATTGTCTTCTTCAATCTCTTCCTTCCATCGGTAAACCGAAGATACCGGAAACATATTCACACAGGCTGCAAGCCTCTTTGAAACCAGTTCTCTTGCAATCTGTGACGCATTCTTCATGTTTCCTGCGGTAATATACACAATTCCAAGCATAAGCAGACACCTCACGGAAACCTGATTTCCACAGAAACCTGATCTCCACAGAAACCTGATCTCCACAGAAACCTGATCTCCACAGAAACCTGATTTAGTGAACAAGATATTTAATTTAAAGCACATTATTCCATCTGTAAATAGTGTCTATCTACCTGGCATTCGAACTCCCTGGCATTGGCTATAAAATGTCTCGGCATTGGCTATTATATAAACTTTCATATATATTTTTATATAATTAGTATGTATTGCTATGTATCCTTTTCCAGATAAGAGTATTTTTGAAAAGGAACGGAATATATATTGATTCAAAATAGTAAGGCATAATATAATATTTTTATATCATATTGAGCAGTAGAACTTAACACAATGAATTAATTGGCGCAGAACATTATACGCAGAGTTATATAATAACGATGTTAACGTTTATATATACATAGCAACAATAAAAAAATTTATAAATATATTTTTCTCAACAGTTTTGTATATACAGTTTAATTCGTACATACAGTTTAATTCAAAATTTATACCAAAATGGATATTAAAAATTATATCAGATTTATATTAAAGTTTATATTAAAATTTAATATAAGTTTTATATTAAAAAACATATCAAAATATATATTAAAATTTATATTAGCTTTAAAATAAAGTTTATATTAAAATTACTATAAATTTTATATTAAAAAGCATATCAAAATATATATTATGATTTATATTAGTTTTATATTAAATTTCATGCCAAATTTTAATATAAATTTCATATTAAAATATGTACTAAAATTTATACTAAAATATATACTAAACCATATACTAAAATAAATATTAAAATTTATACTAGATTACATACCAATTTAACTTACTTCATAGCTGATTAAATTTAATTAACAACTGATTTGGCTTAATTCGCGAACTTTACGTTTAATTCATGAACGGTTAAGCTTAATTATAATTTGTTCAGTTCAATAACTCGGAGAATTCCCTTGAATGGCACAAGCATTGCACTGAGTATTTTTTTACTGTACTGGTTCGCAGTTTCCGTTCTTGACAGGAAAGGTATTCTGGAGAAGTATAACATAAGCACCTTTGGGCCACTTCCCATCCTTATGATTAGGACAACTAAGGGCCTCAAGCTGCTCGATGTACTCGCCCGTCCGAAATCTTACTGGAGAAACTTTGCAAACCTTGGAATCTTACTGATGTTTGCAGGCATGATTGCAATGTTTATAGTCATAGCTATCTCGGATCTTGGGATGTATACTTCTTTCCTTAGCGGAAACATGCCTGAACCGGGAAAATATAACTCTCCGAGAAATATCTTTCTCATTCCGGGATTAAATGAGTTCATTCCTTTTACCTGGGGAGCTATTGCCCTTATAGTCACGCTTGTCGTGCACGAGTTTTCGCATGCGATTCTTTGCAGAGTTGAAGGCATCCGGGTTAAATCGATGGGAATCCTGTATGCTCTGGTTCCTATAGGAGGCTTTGCGGAGCCTGACGATGAACAGCTTTTCGGGACTAAAGAGAAAACAACAAGAGAACTTCCACTGACAGCCACAATCGAAGAAATCGAGAAATGGGAAAAAGAAGAAAAAACAAGGCAAGAAACTGAGATCACAAAGCCTGAGGAGCCGAAGCCCGAACCTGTTATAGGCGCAACAAGAACCCAGAGGTCCCGGATTCTTGCAGCAGGTGTTATGGCCAATTTTACCGTGGCTTTTATCGCTTTCCTGCTTTTCTTCGGGCCCGTACTCGGGGCAATCGCGCCTTTAAGTGATGCAATGATCATGAGTGTAAACGAAAGTTCTCCGGCTGCCCATGCAGGGCTTGAGAACGGCATGATAATAACACAGATTGATGATACCAATATCACTACAGCCGAAGAGCTACAAACATACCTCGAAAAAATCAGTCCCGGAGAGACGGTTCATATTTATGCCACAAAAAACGGTACATTATCCACGCATGATTTACAGGTTGCCTCAGTCCCCGAAGACTACATTGGCGGAGTGTCTGTAGGAGGAATTGTTTCAGGAAGTCCCGCCGAATCTGCAGGGATCAAAACCGGAATGACAATGATCAGGATCAACAACACAGAAATGCAAAATGTTTCAAGTTTCGTAAATTTTATGAAAACCACAAGGGTAAACCAGACCGTAGAAGTAGAACTTCTTCCCTCTGAAAACTACACAGGCGACCTCACTGAAAAAGGCACTGTCGTTTTCGATGTGCAACTATCATCTAATTCGGAAAACGATTACGGTTTCCTAGGAGTTATTTACGGGAATAATGCAGTTATGGAACTCCCTATGCTCGGAATTTCCGTGTTGATACCTCAATCAAAAGTGTATCTTGAAGCCCTGAATCAAATACCGTCCTTGCTAACCATACCTGCAGGCTGGATCATTCTCTTTGGACTTCCCATCTATGGATTTGCAGGTGAAGGATTCCGAGGTTTTTCAGGTACTTTCATGCAGTTTTTCCATCCTGTGGGCTGGGCAGAACCTCTGGGAATAGGGATTTTCTGGATTGCAAATACTCTGCTCTGGGTTGGCTGGCTGAACTTTTATGTAGGACTGTTCAACTGTCTGCCTGCCGTACCCCTGGACGGAGGACACGTGTTTAAGGATTCCATCTATTCCTTTGTATACCGGTTCACAAGGAACGATTCAATCTCAGAAAAGATCTCAAACTCCATCACAGCGAGCTTTTCGATGTTGATCCTGTTCTCGTTTATATTTATGATATTTGGGCCCTATATAGGACAGTGGATGTGATTGACATCGAAATCTCAGATGAACCCTGGCCTTCAAGGAAGTTATAAGGCTTGGGTTTTACTTTCTTTCCCTGTTTCTTATTCATGCAATATCATTCAATTACTTTTTTCTTTTTACTTTCAAAACCCTTTTCCAGGTTTAATCCCAAAATATTATTTGCATAAAATTTTTGTTAAACTGGAGATATATAGAAATATCAGTAATATCTACAAGCATCACAAGCCATTTATCAGCAATGGTTATAAGGTGCTTACCAGTCGGCTATAAGATGTTTTTCAGTAGATAGTTACGGCATTTACCATTAAAAACCACGAGACGTTTACCAGCAAAAGCCACAAGACGTTTACCAGTAAAAGCCACAAGACGTTTACCAGTAAAGGTCACAAGAAATTTACCAGTAAAAACCACGAGACGTTTACAAGTAAAACAGCTACAGGACGCTTCAGCTTAACCTTATATGAAAAATTCAGGCGGGGATTCAAAGATGGTTATTTCCGGGCGCAAGAATTTCAGGTTATCAGGGTTTCGGAAGATACTGCACAGGCATCCCTATATCGCGTACAAAATAGCGGCTGTGTTCCTGTTTGTTATCTATGTTTTTACTTTTGAGTATCTCATGATTTTTGAGAACCAGCCCGAAAATGCAAACCTTATTACTGCTATCTACTGGGCCACAACAACTATTGCAACCGTTGGGTATGGCGACGTAGTCTTCACTTCCCTGCCAGGAAGACTTTTTGCTATAATCGTGCAGATTATGGGCATAATCTTGATTTCGGGTTTTCTTATAACCTATGTTGTTGCTCCCTGGATGGACAGAGTTATCAAGTTCAGGATGCCAAGAATGGTCTCTTCAGGCATGAAAGATCACATAATTATCTGCGGATACAATCAACTGGTTGAAACCCTGATAGATGAATTGACCGAGGAGGATATGCTTTTTGTAATAGTCGAAGAAGAAGAAGACCTCATCAGGGAACTTGTTTATAAAAATATTCCCTGCATTTTTGGGTCTCCGACTGATAAGCAAACCCTTCTGAACGCTGGCATAGAGAAAGCCAAACTCCTTATTGCAAATAAGTCGGACGAAAAAAATGCGAATATCGTTTTGACTGCCAGGGAATTTCAGTATGTCAACATTATTGCTATTGTAGAGGACCAATCTAACTCAAGATATCTCAAATATGCAGGAGCCGATACAGTAGTTTCTCCTAAATCGATGTTCGGGGAGTTTATTGGCAGGAAGGCAATGGACAGGCTCGTAAGCCGGGTTACGGGGGCGACTGAGGTTTTTGAGGGAGTCCATATTGTTGAGTTTCCCGTTTACCTGAAAAGCCCTCTTATAGGCAAGTCACTTAAGGAAATCTCCAACCAGCAGCTCACAGGTGCAAAGATTGTAGGAATCTGGAATAGTGGGACTCTATCTTTTGATCCCAAGGAAGAAGATATTGTCCGGGAGAATACCGTTTTATTGGCGGTAGGGACTCGTGGAGAACTTTCAAAACTGAAGAAACTTACACATTAATATGAGGTTCAAAACTGGGAGAGATTGACACATAAATCTGAGATTCAAAACTGAAAGAAATACGAAACAGTTGCAATAAAATAATATGCCCGCCAAATTTATTTGCATTAGCGGGTAAAAAGGCAAGCTTTAAGGATAAAAACTCTAAGCTAACAACTCTAAACTGAATTTGGCGAATAAAATTTACAGGACATGGGAGCAGAAATGGAGCCAAAAGGGCACCTTATCGTACTGGGATATGGGGATGTCGGAAAGAGCATAGTAGATATACTTTATGGAAGTCCGTTTCGCTTTGTAGTTGTGGACTCTAATGATAAGGTTTTTGAAAACGTAGACTTCGAACATCTTGTTGGGAACGGGGCAGATGAAGACATACTGCTGGCAGCTGGAGTAAAGACAGCTTCCTTTGAGTTTGTGGCTCTTAATGACGATACCAATGTTATTTTCGCAACTCTCATTTCCAGGAACCTGAATCCGGAAATTACCATTGTAGCAAGGGCAAATTCCGTAAAATCGATTGAAAAGATCTACAAAGCAGGAGCCGACTATGTAGGTTCTCTTTCTATAGTAGCCGGGCAGATGCTTGCCAAAATGACTGCAAACTGCATGGGGAAAAGCTGTAGAATCGATGAAGACATAATGCTTTACGAAGGCATAGAAATCGAGAAATGCCACATTGATAAAGGTTCTCTTCTTGACAGCAAGTCAATAGAGGAACTTGACCTGGAAGGACAGATCGGTTGTACTATAATAGGCATCGAGCGAGGAAAACTCGTCATAACGGCTATCAAAAAGCAGACAACAATAAGGGCAGGAGACATCATTGCAGTTGTGGGAAGCAGCAAGCAGATTTTAGAGTTTAAGGAAAGGTATGTTAATTGAGGCTTTTTAAAAATTTATTTGACTGATGTTTTGTTAAAGTTGACAAAAATTATTATTTTACACATATTTTTAGTATTCATGGACTCACTTTTACTATCAACGTTTGTTTGCTCAAATAGTCTAGTTTTTTAATATATTAAATGACGTGATCAATTTATTTATATCTATATCTATAAAGACTTCATATCTTCACATTTTAGGCTAAAAATACACAATTTGCATTTAATTTCTCATAATTTTGCTATAAGACAAAATCCTTATTAACAATAAACAAACGTTAGATCTTAAAAAACGTATTGTCTAAAATTTATATTTAGTTAAAATTTTTTTTGCCAGGGTTTAATATTAAAATCAAATAAAAATAATTTAAAAATGTTTTGTGTTTTTATTAATATAAAATCTTAAAAAGAGGAGTTTCTTGTGAAAATTAATAGTTATATAAACAACATAAAGCTCGTGAAATTAAAAAGAACAAAACTTGTTCTCGGATTTCTGTCTGTGTTTCTTTTGCTTGGTTTATTTATTTCTCCGTCAGCAGCTAAGACTGACTGGCAGATTTCTCCCTCCAATCCGACTGTGGGAGATACTCTGAAAATAAAAGGTACGGCTTCTCCGGGAGAGGAACTTGGAGCTCAAGTTTCTTTTGTAAAGGAGCTCCCTGTTACCGAGGGCAGATACCAGTATTCGCTTGATAAGATAAAGATCCCGAAAGGTAAAGATGCCCGCTTTACGGTCACGACCGAGGGAGTAAAGAACCTGAACATACACTTAAAAAAATTATTCTGGATCGAGCGGTCTTCTGATGCATCACCTGAAGGAATTGCAGTTATTTCTAAGAGACATATTCCGCCCCTTACTTACAAGGTTCTTATTGATGGCGATGCTGCCCCGAGTGCAGACTCTGTAAACCTTAAAGTTGAGGCATCTCAGACCCTGAAAGCTAATTCAAAAGGGAAATTCGAATTCAATTACCACACTTCCGGGATGCCGGCAGGCAAGTACACCATAAAGATCGGAGATTTGGAAAAAACAATCGAACTGAAGACTGGAAATAAGAAATAACCCTTCTGAAATCCGACTTCATGAAAAATACTATTAAAAATTGAATTTGCTAATTAAAGTCCTGTGACGCTATTAACATGCAATAGAATGAATAAATAAAAATAAGCAGAAAATTAGAAATACAAGGATTTATTCTCCCTGAGCTTCATCTTGCCTGAATTTTTCTCGGGAAGGAAAAATCCTTGTTTTTTTAGTTGCGATGCAATTGCAATAGTAAACAGTTAATCTCACTTCCACAAACCTCAGATTCGAACTAATCAAGTTTTGGATCGTGAAAAATAGCTCTGAAATTCTTATTGATAAACTCTTACTGATAAACTTTTATTGATAAGTTTTTATTGATTAAAAATGAATCAAAGTTGCTCTGGTGCACCCTTCGTGCCCTCATTATGGTTATAATGATTTCTTGAAATCGATTATTTTCATTTGGTAATATGATTTTTTCCTTCCGTTTTTCCTGCTTTTTAACATAGCTTTTGATTACATTGGAATTTGAATTCACATAACTTGTCATGTTATCTCCAGCATTGCTTTTTCCTTTGATGATCCAACCCCACTTATAAACTTTTTAAAGGAAGAGTATATTACTTAAAACACCTTAAAATAACTAAGAAATATACCTGAGTTTAAGATGTGATAGTATGGAAAGTTTATCTACAGGGATTGAAGGGTTGGATACGCTAATGGACGGAGGTTTTCCTAAAGGAAAAAGCATTCTGGTTACGGGTCCTCCAGGCGCCGGAAAAACAATTCTTGGAATTCATTTCCTGCACAGAAGCTGCAATGAAGGGAAGAAGTGCATACTAATTCTTACAAGAGAGCTTACGGAAGATATCCTCAGCCAATCCCGAAGCATTAACCTTGACCTCAAGCCTTTCGTTGAAAGTAAACACCTCAGTATCAAGAATATCTTTGAAGATAAAATGAACAAAATCAAAAGCGCTTCGAAATTTGGTAAAGGGCTATGTGCTGTGGATATTGATATAATCGAGTATTTAAGTTCCATGTCTTCGGAAGTTGATGTCATGGTTATCGACAACATAGGGGTAATGGCCATAAACCATGACATAAGAGAATTTGCCGATGAATTCAGTTCGATAAGCATTATACTTCTAAAAAACGGGTGCACAAGTCTTTTTGTTATGGATGAGGATTCCTATAATCTCACCCACAGGCTTACTGGCTACATGGTTTTCGGGTTAATCAGGCTTACTTCACAGGAGAATTTCAACTACGGAAAGACAAAGAAATATCTTTACATTGAGAAAATGCGGGACAAGGCTGTCCCGATCAAGTATTCCCTATTTGATATTACCCCAGAAGGGATAAAAATTATTAAAGGGATGAATGACCTATTGGAGGTGTGAAGGGCCTATTAGAAACATGAAGAACCTTATACTTTACTTTCAAAGATGAGTGATTTTCCGTTATCTTGCGGCTTTATCTGTGTTGCCTAATTTATCTTTCGGCAGTTACTTTTCAGATCATTCTGATTTCAATTGTTTCTCCTTTATCCTGAGCATCCAGAATCTCAGATGCAAGATCCGAGTTCGCCCTGAGTTTCACATCTCCATGTCGGCTTACGGTTGCACTGAACAGATACTGGTCTTCAAGATATATTTCCACATCCTTTCCTGCAAGCTCCGGTGCTCCAAGAATAAGGTGCTTTTTATCTCTTTCTATGAAAGGATGAACAGAAGAAACACTGGGCTCTTCCTCAAAGCTGGTTGTCTTTAGTTTCCCTCGGAGAGCTTTACTTTCAGCTCCATACTTCCGGCCTTTTGCAGCCCCTGAGGCTCCGATTTCCAGTTCTCTTACGTCAATATGCAGGCCAAGAACATTTTCGATCCGGTCAATGACATTCCCACCTTTGCCAATAACTTTTCGTACCTCGTCTTCCCGGACCTTTACGAGTGCACTGTCGTCTGAAGTCACTTCAACTTCAACCGGGCCGGAGGCGTACCTGCCAATAACATTTCTTATTTCCTCTTCCGCAAGCTTCCAGGCAGGTTTCCTTAGCTCGGTAGGAGGCCCTACTGGCATAACAACAACCTGTTCCCCATAGGTATATATTTCATATTCTGTGTTTCGGGTTTCAAAATCGGCAATGACGATTACCGGCCTTGCAAGATCCTGCTCGGTCATTCCATGAGGAACCTTGACGGTAAACTCAAGTACCAGAACCTTTGCCACTTCTCCTTTATCAATGAAAATAACGGTATCGACTACCTGAGGGATCACGCCCAGTTCAACCCTTCCTATCAGGCGTTGAATTGCGTCCACTGCCCTGGTTGCATGTACTACCCCGATCATTCCCACGCCTGCAAGCCGCATATCCGCAAAAATAAGAAAATCGCCGGTCTTACGGACTTCATCATAGATTGTATAATCCGGCCTGACCAGAAGCAAAAGGTCTGCAGTATTTTCCATCTTGCCGTTCAAAGGTGAATACTGGGTGATTTCAGGAGGCACCTGGAGGTCTCTTGGTGACTCCATTGTTTTAACTACCTGTCCGCGGTCATTCAGGTATCGAGCAACTCCGGCGGCAAAAGTAGACTTTCCGGCTCCGGGAGGGCCGGCAATAAGAATACCACGCTGGCTTACAATCCGTTCTTTGAGTTTATCGCTCAGCCGGTAGTGTTCAAGGTCCACAACCACAGTTGGTCTCACAATTGTAATTTCCATATCATCGGAAAAAGGCGGGTGAGCAATTGCAATTCGCATATTCCGGATTTGCAGGACAGTAGCTCCACTTGAAGACATCTCGATAAAAGATTCGGGGTCCAGTCTGGCCCTTTCAATAAGTTCTCTTGAGATACTGGAAAGTTCCGCAGAAGTAACAGGCTCATCACGAATTTTTACATAGCGTATATCCCCTACAGGCCCCTTTTTGGCCATAGGAGATACCCCATTTTTAAGATGTACGGACATCGTATCGTCAGTAAAAAAATGTTCTACTTTAAGAGGCGGAAGTTCGGATGGTTCCAGGACTTTAGGATGCATATACTCGACATTAAGCCCTTTAGCCTCAGCTACTAGAGACAGTAACCTGTCTTCGCTCACAAGCAGTCCCCCTACTTCACTAGCTGTGTTTCGGATGAGGTCATCTATCCTGCCTTCGTTGGACAGCTGGATATCTTCAAGAGTGGGCTTAACTCCACTGAACTGAAGGTTAATTTCTCCCCGATTTGCAAGCTTACGAAGTTCTAAAAGTTCGTCGATTCCTTTGAAACCTATTTCCCGACCCTTATTTGCCTGAGCTTCAAGTTCAGATACCACAGCTTCAGGAATTACGATTTCAGCACCTCTGAATTCCCCACTTTTGACCTTAACCGAAAGCCTCCCGTCAATAACGGTACTCGTATCCGGAATAATCCTCAGCATCTGCTTCTCTTCTGCCATAAAAGGAGATATAGAACTAGATGATATATAATAACCTATACCCTAGGCGGTACCATAAGTTCTAATGTAGGATTCAAATGAGTTACAAACTCTTATTATACTTAATATTATTTTTGATAGTGTTATGTCGGACGAAAATACTAAAATTCCTATGATCGGTTTGGAAGCCTTTTAAATTTGACGTATTTAGAAACTAAAAAACGGTAGTATTCAATTTTCACCAAGTTTCATTTGTTTTCTCTTTTATTTGAAGATGATTTAGAAAACGCTATCGTAAGGAGTATTGATTATCAAAAAAATATTCCGAAAAGTGTATTATTATGATTAATTTTATTTTAATATTAATGTAGCTAATGTACTAAATTGACACAATAATAGACAAAGCACTTTTGAGTAGATTGGTTTATTTTTAATTAGAATTATCTGCAAATTATATATTAAACTTTTATATTATAAATTTATTTTTATTAATAAAATATGATGCCCTGCTATTTATCTAATATAATATAAATATATTATAATTTCAGTCTTTATAGTAGCTAGTTTTATAAGTTTGATAGTTAATATGTTATTATGACAAATCGTTGTTTCGTTATAGGGCCAATGAACGAGAAACATATTAAACTTTTGGAATGGCTCGCTCATGATGTAGTAGAAAAGATTCTTGAGAATAATAACTTCGAAGTCTTCACGCCTGATGTGCCAGAATTCGGGAATATTATGCACCATATTATCCGTTCCTGCGACAGAGCACAGCTAGTAATTGCTGATGTCACCGGAAACAATCCAAATGTCCTTTACGAAATGGCTATTATCGATGCAATGGGAAGACCCTGCGTTCCTGTCAAAATAAGAGATGTTGCAGATAATGAAAAAGATCTCCAGCTTTTTGATAGGGCTCAATATCGCCACTTTGAGATTAATGCTCGTGAAACGGAAGAAGCCATAAATAAATTGGGGCCGGTTATCCACAAAGTTCTTCAAGCACGGCAAGATGGAGATCTAATAGAGAATCCTATGACAGATTACTTTGGAATACCATTGAATAGTATGTCTTCAGCTTATGGGATTGCCAGAAGTTATTATCGCAATTTAGTAGTTCCATGTTTTGAAGGAAAAATAATAGATGGACCTGATTTTGCTTTAGAGGAAGAGAGTCAAATAATTGATAGAAAAATGGTTTGTATCATTCCTGGGAATTTGGAACAAGCTACTCGCCGCGAAATTGATTTTTTAGTTAAAAGAAGAAGTTTTGTTCCTGTCAAATTGAATGCTTATGGAAGAGAAATCACTATATATTTATTGTCAGACGAGATTTTACAGAATGCGGATCCAGTTATTGTTGACATTCCTACTACATTAGCGAGTCTGAGAGAGAGTGTTCTTTCCAGATTAGGTAGAAATGCAAATCCCAAGCCAAATTCTCCTGATTATCAGGAAATTCAATCCGATGAAATTTTACAGTTTAAACGTTACCTTGAGAGATTTGCATATAATGATTTAGGCACTCATTCATCAAATATTCTAAGAAATTTCAAAACTTTTAATATTAAAGATATCAAAGATCTCAAAGCTACCGAGATTAAAAATTTGTTTGAAAACAATTAAGGAATATTATTTAGTAGATTCTTTGTATCCTCTTCAAATTGTATGGGTAAAAGTAAATTTCACGTATTTACTAAATAGTTAAAAATTTAACCAAGTTTAAAAAAGAACTTCAAGAGATGTATTCAACTTTATAAATGTATGATAAAATTATGCATATTTTTCGAGTTGGAAAATTCTCCATCGAATTTGAAAAGAATACGATTCTTTTTTGTTTTACTGTTAAATATTAAACTATAGCTTGGAAGAATAGGCAATTTACTGAGAGTTTTTAAATGATGAATGATTCTCCCTCCTCTCTTTCACTAAAAAGGTTGTGTATGATAAAAAATGCGGAACAGTTTGCAGCAAATTAAGAATTTTGCAGACCCTCTTTCCTATTAAAATGGAGGAAACTAGATGTCAACATACGCAAACGTCATTATCCAAGTGACATCAATAATAATTGCCTATATTTCAGACTATGTGAGTTACAAGTGTAGGGATTTACCAAAGGAGTAGAACTAAATGATTGTTATATATCATCACGATGACCTTGACGGTCAGTGCTCAGCAGCTCAGGCCAGAGAGGCAACGGAAAAAACTACCTATAATCCAATAAAATGCATTGCAGTGCAGTATAGTGGCAATACATGGAAAAAAGAAGAAATCGAAGAAGCTAACGAAGTCTATGTCCTCGATTTCACTTTTCCAGATATGGAAACTCTTGTAGAAATAGCAGGAAAAAAATTAATATGGATAGATCATCACAAAACGACAATGGAAGAGCACAAGGAATTGTGGAACTCAAACATTCTGGGAAAAAGGGATATCACAAAAGCTGCCTCCCAGCTTACATGGGAATATTTTAAAAATGATCAGCCACTCCCTACAGCAGTTGAGTACATTTCTAGGCGGGACATCTGGCAATTCGGGGACAAGAAGGAGGAAATTTCAGCATTTACGGAAGCTTGCCAAATTCTTATTCATTCCCCAGAAGATGAAGACTGGAAAGATTTGCTGGCATCGAGCAACAATGGAAAAGAAAAAGTTGAACTCTACCTAATAATTGGACGTGCACTTGCAGACGTACAGAAAGTTAGGATTGAGAAAGCGTTTGAAAGAGGCACAGACATCAATTTTCACGGTCTCAGAGCGAGACTTATCAATACTACATCGGATGCCAGCGACATTGGAGAATATGTTTACCAGAAGCCAGAATATGATATAGCTGTCATGTGGCAGATCGTTAATGATATGGTTCAGGTATCGCTTAGATCGAACTCTACAGACTGTGCCGAAATAGCTCAGAAATATGGTGGAGGAGGTCACAGAGGAGCGGCGGGCTTTAGGGTCAAAAGCGGCGGAGAATTTTCGCTCAGACTATTTGCGACAGATGTCGCTTCAAGTATTCGTTAACTCAACAAATAATCTTATTTTTTGGATGCATTCATAATGATAACATTATTTATATAAAATTAGCCACACAAGGATTCAGTACCAAAATTCAGTGATTTTATATTTAACATTCTTCAATGAATTTTTGTACTGGGTTAAATTTAATCATAATTATTTTGAATAAAATTATCATTTAAACTTTTAAATTCTAGTTTTAATAAATATAGTAATCTAATAAATATTTAAAACTATTTTGAATATCAAAAATCGGATTGTAATTAATATCGGTTTCTAATTTATATTTCTACAATTATTATATGCGCTGGATAATAATAAACTAGCGATACAATAAAAAATCACTTTTAGCGGCAAATAATGAAGCAACATAGTTTACTCATTAGATAGTCTTCCAGAAATGTAAGCAGATTACTTATTCTTAAATCAAGTAGATTTGCCCATAAAAAGTGAATTGGGGAACCAGTAAAGGTGAAATTGTATCGAACCTAGCAGAATGATGGAGATGATATAGATGAGAGAACAAAGATATAACAAAATAAAGAAAACAGTCTTTATTTTGTTAGCTGTCTTTTTAGTATTATCATTGACAGCTGCATCAGCAAGTGCATGGTATTCAAAGACTAGCGATGGCAAATGTAAAGAGGTATCTAAAGAAAAGGGAGTTAAAGAAAAAGTCGCTAAAGAGAAACCGGTTAAAGAGGCAGTTAAAGAAAAAGCTGTTAAAAAGGTAGCTAAAGAAAAGGTGGTTAAAGAGGTAGCTAAAGAAAAAGTGGTTAAAAAGGCAGCTAGAGAAAGAGTCTTTGATCGAAAAGTAGTAGATAATGATAAAGTGGGCACTAACTTGTTAGACTTCGTAGAAAATAGCTGGTTCGGTACCAGTCGGGGATGCAGTTGTGACAATGGATGGGGATGCGATTGTGACAACGGATGGTTCGGCGACGATTGGGATGACTGTTGGGACTGTTAATTGTTGACAATCCTAACAATAGATTAAACTGTAGATAAATTATACTAATACGGTTCATTTGTACACTCCGCATCGGATTGCAGAAATAGTGAAACAGTGAAACTCTAAAAGTATATTGAGTCTTTTATGGATAGGACTATATGCAGTAAATGAGCTAAAATGAAGTGCGAAGAATTCTGTAACAAGTATTGTAATAAGTATATTTCAGATTGCATACCGCTGTTTTTTGATTTAACCGCGTAAGTCCTCTCCATAAAATATAAAAATGAAATAAGAAACAAATAACTCAATATTTTTTTTAGTTTTTTTAATTCTAGTTTCTTTAATTCTAGTTTCTTTAATTCTAGTTTCTTTAATTCTAGTTTCTTTAATTCTAGTTTCTTTAATTCTAGTTTCTTTAATTCTAGTTTCTTTAATTCTAGTTTCTTTAATTCTAGTTTCTTAAATTTTAGTTTTTTCAATTTTAGTTTCTTAAATTTTAGTTTTTTCAATTTTAGTTTCTTTAATTTTAAGGTTTATATACCTCATCAGGCTCAAAGACCTTTTCTCCTACAACCTCTCCTTCAAGGTTTCGATAAAAACAGGATCTGTATCCCATATGGCAGGCTCCCCCTACCTGTTCCACTAGCAGGAGAAGAGAATCCATGTCACAGTCGACCCTGATTTCTTTCACTTTCTGTACATGCCCCGAAGTCTCTCCTTTTCTCCATAACTGCTGTCTGCTTCTGCTCCAGAAGTGTGCGATTCCGGTCTCCACGGTCTTCTCAAGAGCTTCCCGATTCATATAGGCGCACATAAGCACCTCCCTGCTAAGCTGGTCCTGAACCACAGCAAGGATAAGACCCTTTTCGGATTTCAAAGAATCAAAATCAATCATGGGAGATAGATTGCAGAACAAGTATAAAAAAGAGAGGGCATTAGATCTTAAGGGAAGCGCAATAGAGACGAAATTAAACCTGGCTCTTTTTTCAGGGTTTGATCCCAAGTACATCCTCAACATATGCCCTTAAAATTTCCGCCACACTCCAGGCCTGGGCAATGCAGCCTCCTGGAGTGTAGGGATAATCCCCATCAAATACTTCGGAAATTGTGCCTATGCCTGCAGTTTCAAGGTTTATATCAAAACCCTGCAGAAGAGCCCGCATATTTTCAAGGCTTTCTTTAGAATAGTTGTGAACCTTCCGGTAAGCTTTTACATAAGCGCCAAGGAGCCAGGGCCAGACTGTCCCGTTATGATAGGCGGCATCTCTGGCTGCGGCATCTCCTTGATAGTGTCCTTTATAAGCGGGATGATCACTTGAAAGAGTTCTAAGTCCAAAAGGAGTCAGGAGATCTTTTTCAACTCTGTTCACTATTGCTTTTTCTTTTTCAGGTGAAAGGATAGTATAAGGCAGGGCTACTGCGAAGATTTGATTGGGGCGGATCGCAGGGTCTTTAACTTCATTTCCTGCTTTGTCCTGAGACACGAGGTCAAAGAGGCAATTGGTCTCAGGGTTCCAGAAAACACTCTCAAAATTTGAAGCCACTCCGGCTGCAAGAATTTCATATGAGGATATGTTTTTTCCTAAATAGGTGCCCAGATTGGAGGCTGTTTTCAGGGCATTATACCACAGAGCATTAATTTCACAGGCTTTACCTGCTCTTGGGGTCACTGCTTGTTCCCCTATTTTAGCATCCATCCAGGTTAGCTGAGGGCCCTGTCGGATAAGATAATCGGAGTCCATGCCGATCCCAAAGTCCGTACCTTTGCGGTAATTCTCTATGATATTCTCCACAGTATCCCAGACGTCCGAGAGGAAAAGGAAGTCTTTCGTATATGCGAAGTATCGGCCCACAGTGTGAATAAACCAGAGAGAAGCGTCCACAGTGTTATAAATTGGATCCCCTCCAAGTGCCAGGAAAGCATTCGGGATCAGTCCTTTTTTACAATTCCTGGAGAAGTTTTTGAGAATGAATTTTGCCTCCTCAAAACGACGGGGAATTAAAAGCAGGCCAGGCATAGAGATCATGGTGTCCCGCCCCCAGTCAGAAAACCAGTGATATCCTGCAATCACCGTACTTTCACCTGAAGAAGGATTCTTCACTATAAAAGGGTCCGTTGCCCTGAGAAGCTTAAGAGCAAAGGGTTCGGTAAGCCTTGAATTGAAGGCAAGAAGATTCTGTCTGTAAGTTTCCCTTGTATAGAATTCTTCGACCTGCTCGAGAGTAAGAGAAGAAATATCTTCGGTTGAAGCGGCAATGAAAAAATGGGAAGTACCCAGTTTGAGTTTGCTTTCAAAGTAACCCGGATTGAAATTATCTTCCTGGAAGTTGAGTCCCCTTTGCTTCTCAGCATCATATTCAAAGTTATAATACCATTTGGGATCGGAATGATACTGGAGATTGGATGAAAGCGAGAAGGTAAAGCCGTTGGAGCTTTCCAATTTTACTCCTTCAGGGTCGGTTTTCTGAGTAAAGGAAAGTTCTCCTGAGCGAACAGTGTAATGGAAATTTCTGGAATTTACCAGTGGAAAGATCCTTAGCAGAGCTCCTTCTCTCCTGGACTTGATGTCATAGAGAATGCAGGTTGTGTTGCTATTGTGAGTCATGAAGACCTTTTTCTTTATGGTAAAATCGCCGGGCTGGTAAACCCAGAGAGGAAAAGGAACAAGGATGAATTTGGAGAGGTAACTAAAGCCTGAAGGAAAAACAGTGCCAGGATACTTATGGGTTGCAAGCCGATAAACTTCCTTGTTAATCGAAATTTCCTCATCAAGGGAAGAAAGCAATACAAACCTCCCTGGGGAGTTTTCTGGAGCTGCCACAAGCAGTCCATGATAAGTCCTTGTGCCTGTCCCTATTACTGTAGATGAGGCATATCCCCCGAGTCCGTTTCCTACGATCCACTCTTTCTTTATCCCTTCCTCGTATGTGGAAAAGGAATCTGCTCCAAACCTGATTCCACTCATAATTCCACTCATAATATATGTGGTTAGGATTTAATTTCTTAAATATTTGTATCCCTGGAAATAAAAGTTGAGGAGATCTAAGAAGGGAAAAAAATCAAGTTATAATAAAATATGCCAGGTTATTAAATTTCGAATGTAATCATAAACTATTTTAGCTGTGCAGGATATAAGAAAGTGAGAATCATGAAGCAAGACCTTTTAGAAATCCTTGTTGATATCTTCAAATCCTCTGGATACAATGCCACAATATCCAGCCAGTATGACGTTTTTGTGGAGAAAAACAGGCATAAAGCTTATGTCAAATGTGCCCTACAGCCAGGTCGCGAGGAAATAAAAGCTTTTTCAGAAAAGATAGTGGACTGTACAGGAATCTATGTGATGACCCAGAAAGGGCCTGAAGAATTAATTGATTATGCAGCTGAACTTGGGATCCATGTTTGGAATAGGGATGAACTGGCTCTTCAAATTGGAAGATCGGTTCTTGTAAATCTGGAGCAGAAATCAAAGATTTCGTATCCTGAAACGGAGGCTCAAACATCAAATGATTCACGAGACCAGCACAGGCAAACAATTTTCGAATTACCTGTCGAAAGCTGGAAGTTAAAAAAAGAATCCAGAGAGAAACCTTACTTTAAAGAAGATCTCTTGCCTCTGCAGAACCAGCAATCAGAGGCTGAGAAAATTCATTTTGAAAATCAACCTCTGAGACGGAGCTTGGAAGATAAAAAAGAGTTAAGGAAGCCGAAACAGGTTGAGGCCCCGGAAACTGAATCGTACGAAATGCTGAATATACGGTCTGTAGAACCAAGGATTTCTAAAAACCAGGCTATTATTATTGCAAAACCCTATATATACAACCCTATGGATTCAGTTTTAAAGTTTGTACCTTTCTGGAAATATAGATACAATGTTGAAGCAGAAAAACGCTTCAGGTCAAAAGTCCTGAGTATTGCCGGAAAGGGAAAGGGTTTTCTTAATGCTCTAAATAAGTCAAAGGAAGAGATGGAGATAGAAGGGTTTGGCACACCTACAAGGGTTCCTGCCGTGCATTACGAGTTAAAAAGACCGAATGTGGACAAAAAACAGGCAGAAAGGATTCTTCTGGACTATATTAAAGAGGAAAATACACGCGAGATACGTTTTAACAATACAGAAGGACAGGCTGTTATATATGAGCACAGGAATATCGGCCCCAGGTCTGAGGAAATACAGCTCGATATGGAGCTTGTGTATATCCCTGTCTGGGAAGTGAAGGGAAAACGTAACTCCGTGGAGATTAATGCTTATAATGCAAAGGTTCTTGAGGAGCCTGTTGATGAAGATGCTGAATTTCTGTGAATCAGGAATCTGAAAAAAGTATTAGAAGAAAAATATATAAAATAGAAAATAGATTTATATATACTGGCAGAATAGAAAGGATTTCTTGAAAAAGAATCCAGACCCTATCCTCCAAGATTCCTGTGAAAAAGTCTTTTTCAGAAAAAAGCGCAATTTTACGATAAATGTTATATTTGACCGATGCAAGAGTATATAAAGTTTGGAAATTATCCTTGAGCTGTAACGGATGGCATCTTATAGGAAATAAAACCACAACTATGTAAGTATGAAAAATAAAAAAGAGGTGCGTAAATGATAGAAGTAACAGACAAAGCTGCTGCAGAATTGAAAATACTGATTGAACAGGAAGAGAAGCCTGAGCTTGCTCTTAGAATTTTTGTTGCCGGGGTTGCCTGCAGTGGAATTCAGTATGGCTTAGCCTTTGATGATGAAACAAAGGAAGATGACGTGACTATGGAAAGTAATGGGATTAAACTCGTTATGGCAAAAGATATAGAGAAGAACTTTTCTGAGGGCAGTATTGACTTTATTGAGGACGAAAACGGAAAGGGATTCCTTATCCGCAATCCAAGTGCCGGCGCTGGATGCGGCACCTGTGGTGGATGCCATTAAATAAGTAAAATTGCGCTGATATTGAACCTAAATCTGAAAAATAAACGAAAATAAAGGAGAAGTAAGCCTATGTTCCCAGGAATGGGAGGTATGGGAGGCCGGGGAATGAACCCGGCTAAAATGAAGCAGATGATGAAACAGATGGGGATTGATGTTAAAGAACTCAAGGACGTTCAGGAAGTAGTAATAAAGACTGCAGACTCTAATATCATTATAGAGAATGCAAATGTCACTATCATGAAAGTCCAGGGTTCGGAAACATACCAGATCGTAGGTGACGTAAAAGAAGTCCCGAAAGAACTGGAAATTCCCTCTGAAGATATAAAACTTGTAATGGAGCAGACCGGTGTCTCTGAAGATGAAGCCCGGAAAGCCCTGAAGAACTCAAATGGAGATCTGGCAGAAGCCATTGTGGCACTTTCTTCTGCCTGACTTATTTTTTTGTGGATTTTTATAATTCTTTCCCGAGTCCCGTCTCGGGAGGACGGTGTCCTTTTCGCTCACGTCGTTCGCTCAAGAGGGCTGAATTATGGGCTTGAGACACTGATTTTCAATTTGTCCATGGGTATATTTACCCAAATTACCCAAATTTCGTTTGGACTACCAATAAGCGTGATCACACTTTTTTTAAAAAAGCTTGCCTGCAACCCTTTTGAAAAAAGGCTTGACCGAAAACCCCAAGAAACGTTTGAGTTTGATAACCTTATCCCCAAACCCTATCGGCGTGATAAACCGGCGCAACGGTTTGTGATAAACCGGCGCAACGTTTGCGGGTCAACGTTTGCGGGTCAGAAGTTGTTAGACGATACATTCTAAAGAATGAGTGCTGGGATACTTTCAGCTTTTAGTGGGTCTCATTGATCCAAAATGAAGATAGATAAGATGTTTTTAGGGAAAGAAACCATTTTGAAGAAAAAACTTTCTTAGTTTCAATTTTACATGTGAATCAAAATAGTGTTTTGTCTTTTATACAAGGAGTCAGAGGATCCTTTTACCATTGGATGAGATTATTCTCTCTGCTTATTTTCTCCAATTTTAATTTTACTTTTTTCTGGTTTTCAAATCCTCTGTATCCAGTAAGAATTTCGTCTAAAGTTTTTATCGAGATCTGACAGGTCCCTGTATGCAGTAAAACATTTACTCAGGAGTCTTTTCATTTTCTTTGCCAGCTTCTTTTTCAGCTTCTTTTTTTTCGGCTCTGTGCTTGTGAAGTGCCATTTCGATATTGCTGTGCAGGTCCTCTTCCTTAAAAGGTTTTGAAATATATCCTGCAGGCTCTGTCGTTTTTGCCCTCTCAAGAGTTTCATCATCAGTATAGGCGGTAAGATATAATACTGGAATTCGGAGCCGGTTTTTAATTTCACGGGCGGCCTCAATTCCGTCCATTTCACCTTTTAACATGATATCCATCAAAACAAGGTCTGCATTCGTCAATTCTGCTTTTCTTATTGCTTCCTCTCCTGTGGATGCAGTACCCGGCACAGTATAACCAAGATTTTTCAGTTTGTTTCTGATATTAAGAGCCACTATATTCTGGTCTTCGACAACCAGAATTTTTGCTTTTTTCATTGTATCTCCCCTTTGATATCGGATAAGCCTCCGGATAATTAGTTGTTTTCCCTAAATAATATTTTGAAGGTAGTCCCTGAATCTTTTTGAAGTTCAATTGTGCCTTCCAGTTGTTCAACAAGAATGTTTGCAAGCTGTAGACCCAAAGAACCAGTGTTCCTGAAATCAAGACCTTCCGGAAAACCCAACCCATTGTCCGAAACTACCAGTAAATATTGACTACTTTTATTAATTGAGCTCTTTGCACCAATATTATTGGTGATATTACTTATACTTTTATTCTTTACATTCTCGTCAGCTAGTTTTATTCGGATTTCTCTTTTCTATTCTGATGTTTTATCCCGGTTATTTCACGTTAATTATATTCAATAGTTTCGATTTTGATAACTAAAATATTACATATTATGAATCTTCTATCAAAAATATTTATTTTTTTTGAATTTTGTTCTTTGCAGGTTGCCTCAAAACTCGACTCATTTCTACAATTAGATAATTGGAATTGTTGACTTTAAATTCATATCGAAAATTATTCTGAAATTCAGGTATGTATTTGCCTTGAAATATAGCACATTATCCTGCTTATAGAATCAAATATAGTTTTGAGACCGCTTGTTTGAGTTAATTTTATACTGACGTTTTTATACTGACATTGCAAATCCAAACGTTAGTGAAAAATAAAATATAAATAACAGTTAAGATAATCCCGAAACTATACCTTTTTCCCAAACATCACTGCAAATTGGTAGAATTTATACATACAGCTAACATCACAAAATCCTGCTTCTTTAAGCCAGTTGATTTGTTGATCTAATGTTGAGTCCTTGTCAAGCTTAGTTCTTTCATAACCAGCGAGGATTTCTTCTTCGGGCAAACCACTATTCTCTATATAATGTTTCCAGATATTTTTGTTGAAGTTTTCTATGAAAGGAGTTTCTCCATGTACCTGATCGGCATTAATAATAATACCATTTTGTTTAAGTAGAGAGTAACTTTTTTTGTAAATTTTCTTCTTCTCTTCGTCTTCCAGATGATGGATAGATAGAGCAGACACTACTATATCATAATCTTCGACGAAAGAATACTTTGAATAATCTGCTACAATATATTTTACGTTTGAGTTACCTCTAAACCGGTCTTTTGCTATATCCAGCATCTTCTCCGAGATATCAATAAGAGTAAATGAGGCATCTGGATATCTTTCCATCAAGAACGCTGATAAAAGTCCTGTTCCAGCCCCCATATCCAGTATTTTTGGATTTCCCGTGTTTACGGATGCCACGGATACTGACACTCTATAAAAATCGTCGAAACAAGGAATAAACTTCTTTCTCTGCTCATCATATTTTTTTGAAATTTCGTCAAACTTTCTTTTAATTTCGCTCATTTTTTTCTCCAAAATTTTATATTTTTGCTTAACTTTGTTCGCATCATTCAGCCAGGGGCTCTATTAGTTTTTTATTACTAAGAGAGCGCAGAGGGTCACGAATGCCCTGTCCTTTAAAATCTGTCCGACAATTACCTCAGGTAATAAACGAATTACTTCACTTTTTAGACAATTAATTGATGCAAAAGGCTTTGTATTCTATAACATTTTATTTATTTGGTTCTTCGCTGTTTTGTGTGTGTTAAAAATAATTAAAAATAATTGATCAGTTACAAAGTATTCAAATCTAATAGAGAGACATCAAGCTTGAATGTGATTTTCAACAACAAACTTTTCTAAATATTATATATGTCACTCTCACATATAGAAAGTGGGTATAAATTACCCACTCGAAACAGAGAAGAGCCGAATAACAGATTTAGGAAGATCAAAAAAGTTTAGTAACTTTCAGCAATAGAATAACTGTTACTGATATTGCGGAATAAAAAAGCCTGCTTTTTTACCTATCTAATGCTTATCTAAAACCTAGAGCTTATCCGAAATCAGTAAAAGCGTGTTTTAATGTTGCAATAGGTCTATATATAGATACAATAAGTCTATAATATCTAGCATCATCAGGTATTTAACTACAATATCTAGTGTCAAGAAAACTTAGTTATTGCTTATCCAGTAAACTTTGAATCGTTGTACGCTGATGAGAAGACACCAAGTATTATGCCCAATAATTAACTTGCCATGACACTAGCATCACCAGATATCTATCACTATTCAAATTGTGTATGTGGCCATTGTAATATTTTCAATTCGTCACACATTTTAGGATAGGCTCTAAATCAGGAGGAGTGGGGAATAATATGATCTGGAAAGATGAAGGAGAATTATTTGTAAGATATAAGAAGAATCCGATACTTACAGTTGATTATTGGCCGTATAAGGTCAGTTCGGTATTTAACCCTGCAGCGATTATGGTCAACAATACAACTATATTACTGGTACGGGTTGAAGACCACAGAGGTTTTTCCCATCTTACCGTAGCTAAAAGCAAAAATGGAATTGACGGTTGGGAAATTGATCCCAAACCAACCTTTTCCTCGGATCCAACATACTATTCTGAAGAGATATATGGTATTGAAGATCCACGTATAACTTACATTGATGAGATGGAAAAATGGGCTATAGCTTATACGGCTTTTTCGGACTCTGGTCCATTAACGTCGCTTGCCTATACCGATGATTTCACTAATTTTGAGAGAGTAGGGCCTATAATGCCGCCTGAAAATAAAGATGCTGCTATTTTTCCTACAAGACTTAATGGCAAATGGGCAATGTTACACAGGCCCGTATCTAACATTGCGGGTGCAAAGGCAAATATCTGGATATCTTTTTCGCCTGATATGAAATACTGGGGAGAACATGAGGTTCTTCTGTATGCCAGGGAAGGTGGATGGTGGGATGCACGTAAAATTGGATTGGCCCCTCCGCCAATGAAAACATCTGACGGATGGTTAATCATGTATTATGGGGTACGTCAGACAACATCTAAAAAGAGCTATCGTCTCGGACTTGCCCTTCTTGACCTTGAAGATCCTACAAAAGTGCTCCATAGGTCAGAAGGCTGGGTTTTCGGGCCTCGTGAAATGTATGAGCGGACTGGAGACGTTAATGATGTTGTTTTCCCGTGTGGATGGATCCTTGTGGGCGATGAACTCCGCATTTATTACGGAAGTGCAGATATGTCTGTAGCAATGGCCAGTGCAAAAATGAGCGACATTATGCAGTATATCCATGAATGTCCAGGGATGCAATGTCCTGAATAATACTGCAGATAGTTTGAAAAATAGTGTAAACAGCTTGAAAAAACAGAATACAGGAACAACTCTATTTTTTTCGTTAGCATTAGCTTGCTGCATGTAAAGTCCATCTATCATTTGGAGATACTGGGTTCACTGCCAAAAATTGCCATTATATATGAGGTCCCAGGGTTTCCGGGTCAATAATAAATTATAAGTTATGTCATATATTTTTATTTTTTCTGCTTCTATGTTCTAAATGGGAATTTTATCGGGTTTATGATACAGGTTTACAACTGCGAAAAATGACAGGTTCGGAAGAAGAGGTCCAAAAGAAGAAGTCCACAAGAAGAGGTCTACAAGAAGAGGTCCACAAGAAGAGGTCCACAAGAAGAGATCAACAGGACAAATAAGTCTGAATTTTGGACATTTTTATTGGGAAAACACGGATTGGGGGCTTATTTATAGGGGAAAATGTAAAGCTCAAAATCGATGAAATAAAGGATTTGCCTGCAGATGAAGTCCTGAAAAAACTTGATTCCAGTAATAAAGGACTTTCTTCATCGGAAGCTGAAAATCGGATAAAGCAGTATGGTTATAATGAAATTTCCGAAAAGAAGGTCAACCCACTTAGAAAATTTTTAGGTTATTTCTGGGGTCCAATTCCCTGGATGATCGAAGTGGCAGCTGCAATTTCAGGTATTATCCATCGATGGGAAGACTTTGTGATCATCTCCTTGCTCCTTATCTTAAATGGGGTTGTGGGGTTCTGGCAGGAACATAAGGCTGACAATGCGATTGAACTTCTTAAGAAGAAAATGGCCCTGAATGCCAGAGTACTCAGAGAAGGACAATGGACCCAAAAACCTGCACGGGAACTGGTCCCTGGAGATGTTGTCCGTGTACGTTCAGGGGATATTGTTCCTGCTGACCTCAAACTCCTCGAAGGAGAATATCTGCAGGTAGACGAATCAGCCCTAACGGGAGAATCCCTGCCTGTAGAGAAAAAATCTGATGGCATTGCCTATTCAGGATCCGTTATCCAGAAAGGGGAAATGAATGCTCTGGTTGTGGCTACAGGCATGAATACCTATTTTGGAGAGACAACAAAACTGGTGGCCGAAATTCGGACCAGGAGCCACTTTCAAAAAGCTGTCCTCAAAATCGGAAACTACCTGATTGCCCTTGCAGGCTGTATTGTTGCAATTGTTTTAGTTATAGAAGAACTTTTCAGGCACACTCCTTTTCTGGAAACCCTCCAGTTTGCTCTTGTTCTGATAGTCGCTGCAATTCCTGCAGCCCTTCCAGCAGTAATGTCCGTTTCAATGGCTGTAGGAGCTACCGAACTTGCAAACAAAGGAGCTATTGTCAGCAAACTGGTCTCCATAGAAGAAATGGCAGGAATGGACATTCTATGTTCGGATAAAACCGGTACAATTACTCAGAACAAGCTAAAATTATCCGAGTTAGTGCCTTTCGGGGACTTTAAAGAAAACGACCTTCTGATCTATGGGTCTCTTGCTTCAAGAGAAGAGGATAATGACCCGATTGATAATGCGATCCTCCAGAAGGCAAAGGACACAGAATCCCTTGAAGACAAAATAAAAACTTATGAAGTGGCAAAATTCACTCCATTTGACCCTGTCATAAAGCACACTGAAGCTACGGTTAAAGGACCCGAAGGAGAGTTTAAAATTGCCAAAGGCGCACCCCAGGTTATTCTGGGTATGTCAAGCAATAAAGAAGAAATAAGGCAGAATGTAGAAGAAAAAGTAAATTCTATGGCTTCAAAAGGATATCGTGCCCTGGGGGTTTGTGTAGAAGAGGAAGGAAAATACAGGTTTGCAGGACTTTTTGGACTTTATGACCCACCGCATGAAGATTCCGCTGAGACCATAAAGACGGCAAACTCCCTTAAAGTAGACGTGAAAATGGTAACTGGAGACCACCTTGCCATTGCTAAAGAGATAGCAAGCCAGGTAGGCCTGGGTACGAACATAGTTACAGCTGATGATTTCGTAGAAAAATCCGATTCCGAAGCCCAGGAAATTGTAGAGAAGGCTGACGGTTTTTCCCAGGTATTTCCCGAACACAAATACAGGATTGTTGAACTCCTTCAGAAAAAAGAACATATTGTTGGCATGACGGGCGATGGGGTTAACGACGTCCCTGCCCTTAAAATGGCTGATGCTGGAATTGCTGTTGCGGGGGCTACAGATGCTGCAAAATCCGCTGCAGATATAGTGTTTACAATTTCAGGGCTCTCGACCATTATTAACGCGATAAAAGAAAGCCGTAAGATATTTCAGAGGATGAAGAGCTATTCTATCTATAGAATCGCTGAGACTGTAAGGGTGCTTTTTTTTATTGCCACTTCAATAATTGTGTTTAATTTTTATCCTGTAACTGCTATAATGATTGTTTTGCTTGCTATTCTCAATGATGCTCCTATAATGGCTATTGCGTATGACAATGTAAAATATTCCTTAATACCAGAAAAATGGAATATGCGTGAAGTCCTGAGAATGTCCACATTTCTGGGAATAGTAGGTGTGGTTTTTTCTTTTGCAATATACTATATCGGAGCCAGAGTTCTTTATCTCAGTCCGGGTGTACTGCAGTCTTTTATATTCCTGAAACTTGCAATAGCCGGGCACCTGACCATATTCGTTGCCCGCAACAGGGGGCACTTCTGGTCTCCTCCTCCGGGAAAACTCCTTTTTTGGGCTGCAGTGGTTACAAAAGTACTGGCAACGCTCGTTGCAGTATATGGATTCTATATATCTCCAATTGGATGGAAACTGGCAGGTTTTGTCTGGATTTACGCACTTGTGGCTTTTGTTATAACCGATTTTATGAAAGTGAAACTTTATGAGATAATGGACCGCAGAAGGTGGTTTTGAAAAGACGAAGTGAAATAAGTGAAATAAGTGAAATATATGCGTCTTTGGCTAAGAGTCTATCCGAAAAGTCAGTAATGCATGTTGAAAAATCACAATAGAGCTAATCACAATAGAGCTAATCACAATAGAGCTAATCACAATAGAGCTAATACAATAGAGCTAATACAATAGAGCTAATCACAATAGAGCTAATCACAATAGAGCTAATCACAATAGAGCTATAATATCTGAGTATCCGTTCCGGTTTTACATATTGCCGCTTGTTAAAGTTACAGCAGGTAACTACTTTTCGGATAAACTCTTAGTCCAAAACTAACATTGACCGAATCAAGCATCAAGGAGTCTCGGTCACTGCAGCCATATTGATATATAAAAGACATTATATTTATATGCATGAGGGTTATCAGGAGACTGAATATTTTTATTTTGCTCATTTTGATACTTTTTATCGCATATATCCGATACCTGACTAACTTTTACATCTTCGAGGACCGGTCTCTCCTGGATGCTCTTCTCATCTCTTTGCTTGTGATTTTTCTGGCCTATATAATAAATTCCATTACCGGAAATCTTATTCTTAGAAGAGTATCAACTGCCAGAGACAGATACACTCTGAGGAAAACTGCATCTATCCTTATCACAGTACTCGCTTTTGCCGCACTTTTTGCAATCTGGTTCAAGAGAACTAGCACCCTGTTTATTGCCTACGGGATTCTCAGCGCCGGAGTCGCAATTGCACTTCAAGACCTTTTGCGAAACATAGCCGGAGGGATTCTCCTAATTTTGTATCACCCTTTTAAAGCAGGAGATCGGATTCAAGTTGAAGACAATGTAGGCGATGTGCTCGATATAGGGAGCATAAGCACCACAATAATGGAAATAAGGGAATGGGTGGATGCAGATCAGTATACTGGCAGAATTCTCCATATTCCTAACAGCTTTGCCCTCAATAAGACGATTAAAAACTATACCAGGGATTACTCCTTTATCTGGGATGAAGTTCGGTTTCTACTTATTTATGGGAGCAACTGGAAAAAAGCTGAGGGGATTGCTCTCAATGTTGCAGGCTCAATTTTAGGAGAGTTCGAAGACCTGGCACAGAAAGAACTCCGTCAAATGGGACAAAAATATTTTATTACTACCTATGATGTACAGACAAAGCTCTATATGAAAATGGAGGAAAATTGGATCGAAATGCGGTTAAGATATGTAGTTGAACCCAGGAAAAGGAGAGCAATCAGCCACCTTTTGGTCTCAAATATTCTTGAAGCCCTGGAAAAAGAAAAAGACATAATGGTTGGAACTGCTACAAGTATCGACCTTATGGGGCGATAATTCTCTGGATGTAGCGATTTCTCTGGATGTAGCGATTCAGTCTGAACAAAACAAATACAATCGCCATCGTCATTTATGAATTCTCTGGATGTAATGCTTCAGCCTGAAAAAACAAAAGCAACAGACATTGTTATCAAGACTCAAAGAAAAAACTTTTGTGAATTTGCTCTCTTTTATCTGGAATCTTTAAGACCTTCTGCATTTGACCCCATATTTCTCCGAGTTATAGCTTCTGATTCATACTTTTCTTCTATTGAAGGAATATTCAAAATATGGAGCTGGGGAGCCCTGATCCCATTCTTCTGGAATTCTACCCAGGCTCTTGTGTGAACATCGGATTCAAACTTGAACTGGTCCCTAAGGTCATTGACATAAGCTTTGGCCCTTAACCTCGTGTAGAATGGAAGGGCTTTATGTAGCAGGATAACAGGCCTTTCTTTGGAGATATAAACGTATTTAGAGCTCACGACTGCTTCCCATAAAATTTTCATTGCAGTTTCTACATGTGACTCTCCTGCAATATACAGGTCTATTACAACCATCATTTCCGAGACCCCATAATTTGCACTGGCAACGGTTTCTTTGAAAATCAGGCTGTTTGGGGCTGTAACGACATTAGCATCAGGCGTGAACAGTTTCGTTGACCTTAGACCTATATCAGTAACTTCTCCAAAATAATTCCCGATTGAAATCTTATCCCCTATCTGATAAGGTTTTTCAAATGTAATTACCAGCCCTCCAACAATATCTGAAAAAAGATCTTTAAGCCCAAATCCAATGGCTGCACCCAGAAGTCCCGCAAGGAGAAAGATCTCCGGTCCGAAAATCTTGAATATTTCTCTAAAGATGAAATAAAAAGCTATTAGGTAGATTACAAATTTTATGATAGGGATGACTACTTCTACTTTTATTCTGCCAGTATGGCTCAATTTTTCTGAAAGTTTTAATAAGATAATGGTAATGACCCTGCCAAGAACATATGCAATTAAAAAAATCAGAGCCATAGTTATGAGGGTTTGCGTATCAACTGACTTGAAAATTTCTAATAATTGCTCCCTGCTCGTGTTCCCGTCTACCACTTACCACACCAGCCTCAGTTTTTCCATATATGTAGTAACACTGCTCAGGGCTTCAGGCCTGACACGATATGAGTCATTTTCATCTTTTAAAATAAGTTCCTGGCTTAAGAGCTGGTAGAGAATTTTGTCCACGCTCGACATGGGGCCCATTATTTCGGTGATTTCAGATTTTGTAAGGCCCTGATAAGAAAGAATAAGGCTCAAAGTAAAAGCCTCTTCATATTCAAGGTCTACTTCATACGAAAATTGGCCTATATTTTTAGGCTTCATAACAGGATAGTCAAGACCAAGCTCCCAGATTCTCAAAGCAATTCCGGGGTTGCCTTTTGATTCCAGGTAAAGCTTTTCAAATACCTGGTCTTCAGCAGCTTCTATTTTTTGTTTTTTCAGAAGGCGATTCTTGAGATAAGATATATTTATTTTAGGAACAAGAATGAAAATTTTTTTGCCCAATAATGCTAGCTCTAAAGGATATTTCATTATATAGAAGAAGGGTTCTTCTTCGGATTCTTCGTCTTTAGCAAATTTTATCTCATCTTTTTCATATCTGTTGAGAATAAAAAGTCTGAGATTTTCCTTTTCAAAAGCAGGGATGAAGATCTGTACTGGAAAATATTTTCCAAGCCCGAAAGCTTCGTTTAAGAATTTCCAGGAATTAGTGTTCCAGGTAGTGATAAATATCCTGTTCTGAAAACTAATCATATCCAAAAACTCATAAAAGATATCAAAACCACCTGGCTTTCTCATATACAGGAAATGACAGTTATCAAGAATTACAATTTTTTTTGTATCATCCGGGAGGGAAATTTCGTTTTTATTCTGTACAATTTTAGAAAAAGTGATTTTTGCTGCCCTGTTTAAATTTATTCTCTCTATTTTGTCGCTCAGGGTAGTTTTTCCTTTAAGAGGTTCGGCTACAATGGCTATATTCAGCTTTTTTCCCGTCTCAAAATCAGCAATTGTTGACTGGATTTTCTCGATCTCCTCCCTTAATCCGAGAACTTCCACAAAGTCCTTTTCCTTGGAACTGCTATGCTGAATACCCACCATATTCTCCATATTATATTTTGCTTATTGCACTTAAGATGTGTCTCTTCGCTGTTTCATATGGGTCGAAAATAATTATATCCTTAGTTCCGCGTTTTTGGATACATAGCCTTTTCTATTGACACCGAATTGTGTTCTTAAGTTTAAGCTCACGAGTTATTTCTGTCTCTTCGTTGTTTTGTGTGGATGTCCTCGTAATGTCTCCACAAAAACCAATGCTGTCTTGAATTGAAAATCATTTTATCCATTGGGAATGACGAAGAACCCCATTCTCATATCTAAACCGTGATCTTCCGCATAACATATTTGGAATTTTATTCTTTTAGGCACGAGCAACAGATTAGTTATGAGTTTTCTCTGTTCTTGTCACATTCCATATTTTTGTCATTTTCTGCATTTTTCATTTTCTGCATTTTTCATTTTCTGCATTTTTCATTTTCTGCATTTTTCATTTTCTGCATTTTTCATTTTCTGCATTTTTCATTTTCTGCATTTTTCATTTTCTGCATTTTTCATTTTCTGCATTTTTCATTTTCTGCATTTTTCATTTTCTGCATTTTTCATTTTCTGCATTTTTCATTTTCTGCATTTCTGTCATATTCTTCATATACACTGTTATGTTTCCGGTTATGTTTCCAGTCATTGGAATATTCTCCATATTTCCGGTCATATTCTGCATTGTGGTTATATGACCCCCGGTTATGTTTCCGGTTATGATTCCAATCATTGGCATATTTCTCATATTTCCGGTCATATTTTGCATTCCAGTCATTCCAGTCATGTTGCAAATCATGGTTCCACTTATACTTCCGGTTACGTTACCCATATCATTGATCATTATATTCTCAGTAATATTTCCGGTCATACTTCCAGTCATACCAGTCTGCGCTTGCGTTAATCCAAGAGAAAGAGCTAAGCATAGGATTAGCAGAGGAATTCTCAATATCACTTTCCTTCTTTACCCCCAAAAAAATTAGATCATTTGAATCTGGTGAATAAAATTGGTTTCATTGAATAAAAATAATTATATATTAATAAGTAAATAACAATTGGCCGTTTATAAATAATTAATCTTTATCAATTACAGAAACTAGTTTGATTTTTACGATATGAGGACGATTCAAGTTCGGATGCTTTGAAATATACGCCAAATGGCGAAAACAGACAATTTGGTAGCTTAAGCTAGAAATCAGCTTATGGTTGTATAGCCAGAAAAATAGAGCTGTCTGGCAGGCTACTTATGCGAGGCACAACGTTATTATATAGAAGTCAATATAATATTTTATGGATATAATTTGGAAACGAAATACTTGTAGGCACAGCACTAAGAAATCCTTAAGGTAAATCTGCGGTTCATGTCTAAATTTAGACGCGGGGGGTATAATTCATCGACGTTCTGAGCCTTGCTCATTTCCTGAAGATCTCAGATTCATTCCTCAACGTACCAGGTATATCACTCCTTTAACCTCAACTTTCTCACGTAGAAAGTTCGATTAGTCAGGAGTTCAGATGAGTCAGGAGTTCAGGACTGATCTAAATATTGTTTTAGGAATACCGGGCTTTGTGAATTTTAAATCGATCAAAATTTTTTGTATTCTAATCGAAAACGATAGCTGTGCAATGGAGAAATAAAGGGGGTTAACGTACTTTATGTCCAGGGTGTATAGGAAACTATTTTAGAATAATCTCACAGAAAGTGCCTCAACTGCGGTACAGCCTGAAGAACACCGAACAGAAAACGAGGTATACCATTGACAAAAGTCGTAGAGATCTCTCCAACCACAAGACACGAAGGCCACTCCAAGCTCACCCTGAAAGTGAATAATGAGGGTATTGTCGAGCGAGGAGACTGGCTCTCCATTACCCCAGTCAGGGGTATTGAAAAGCTCGCAATAGGTAAGACAATGGATCAGGTCCCAAAGATTGCCTCTCGGGTCTGTGGTATCTGTCCTATTGCCCACACCCTGGCGGGTATTGAGGCCATGGAGGCTTCGATTGGCTGCGAGATCCCCACGGACGCAAAACTCCTGCGGTTCATTCTGCATGCAGCAAACCGCCTTCACAGCCATGCCCTGCACAATATCCTGATCCTCCCGGACTTTTACATCCCGGGTACGGAAACGAAGATCAACCCGTTTTCTAAGGAGCAGCCTTTAAGGAGCATTGCAACGAGGATCTTCCGCATCCGCGAGATTGCACAGACCATTGGAGCCGTCGCAGGCGGAGAGGCTATCCACCCTTCAAACCCGAGGGTTGGCGGGATGTACCGTAACGTAAGTCCCAGGGCAAAGCAGAAGATTGCCGACCTGGCGAAAGAAGGTCTTGTCCTTGCCCACGAGCAGATGGAGTTCATGCTTAATGTAATCAGAAACATGCAGGACCGGGAGTTTGTCGAGGTTGCAGGCAAGCAGATCCCGCTTCCCAGGACGCTTGGATACCACAACCAGGGGGTCATGGCCACGGCCCCAATGTACGGCTCATCCAGTTTGGACGAGAAGCCCATGTGGGATTTTACCCGATGGAAGGAGACTCGACCATGGGACTGGTACATGGGTGAGGAAACCATCGATCTTGAGGACCCGAGCTATCCGATTGGCGGCACCACGAAGGTTGGCACCAGAGTCAATCCTCGGATGGAGGCCTGCAATACTGTTCCAACCTACGACGGCCAGCCAGTTGAGGTCGGCCCGAGAGCAAGGCTTGCTACCTTCAAGCACTTTACCGAGAAAGGCACCTTCGCCCAGCACATCGCCAGGCAGATGGAGTACACCGATTGCTGTTACACCATCCTCAACTGCCTTGACAACCTGGATACTTCGGGCAAGGTTCTTGCTGACAACATTCCTCTGGGAAATGGATCTATGGGCTGGGCCGCGAACGAAGCGCCACGCGGTACCGATGTTCATATCGCACGGGTGAAGGAGGGGAGGGTGCTGCGGTACGAGATGCTTGTACCCACTACCTGGAACTTCCCTACCTGCAGCCGCGCTCTGACTGGAGCACCCTGGCAGATTGCCGAGATGGTTATCCGCGCCTATGACCCGTGCGTCTCGTGTGCAACCCATATGATAGTGGTGAACGAGGAGAATAGGGTAGTCGCCCAGAAGCTCATGCAGTGGTGAAGGGAATAAAACTTGCGGATTTTTGGGGGACTCGCAAGCTCAGGTGGCTCACCGTTAACGAACTCTTCTTGGGGGGTTACAAGAATGTCCACTCTGGGTCTGACCGAACCGATCCAGTATATTAAGAACGGTATCCTGATCTAGGTCCTTGCCATACCAGAAGAAATACATTTCTGCCCTTGAGATGGTCAACCTCAAGATGGTCATACGGATACGAAGTACAGAGAGCCATTTCAGACACTGTATCCGGGATACTGAAATCCGGGATACTGAAATCCGGGATACTGAAATCCGGGATACTGAAATCCGGGATACTGAAATCCGGGATACTGAAATCCGGGATACTGAAATCCGGGATACTGAAATCCGGGATACTGAAATCCGGGATACTGAAATCCGGGATACTGAAATCCGGGATACTG
Source organism: Methanosarcina sp. Kolksee (assembly GCF_000969945.1). Classification (NCBI taxonomy): domain Archaea; kingdom Methanobacteriati; phylum Methanobacteriota; class Methanomicrobia; order Methanosarcinales; family Methanosarcinaceae; genus Methanosarcina; species Methanosarcina sp. Kolksee. The sequence continues at coordinate 2,309,871 of NZ_CP009524.1, read as the reverse complement.
AAATCCGGGATACTGAAATCCGGGATACTGTAATCCGGGATACTGTAATCCGGGATACTGTAATCCGATATACTGTAATCCGATATACTGTAATCCGATATACTGTAATCCGAGATACTGAAGGGAATCGGGATGAATTATGGAACTGCTTAAGAAGGTGGAAGCTACAAAGGAGGCGAAACCAGTGGCAAACAAGATCAAGCTCGGGCATGTACACTTGAGCGGCTGTACCGGCTGCCTCGTGTCCGTGGCCGATAACTATCAGGGTTTTCTTAAAATCCTGGACGACTATGCCGACCTCGTCTACGGCCTCACTCTTACCGACGTTCGGCATATCCCGGAGATGGACGTGGCAATCGTCGAGGGATCGGTCTGCATCCAGGACCGTGAATCGGTGGAGGATATAAAGGAGACACGGAAGAAGTCCAGGATCGTTGTGGCCCTCGGCTCCTGCGCAAGCTATGGTAACATCACCCGTTTCAGCCGTGGCGGGCAGCATAATCAGCCTCAGCACGAGTCTTACCTCCCTATCGGAGATCTAATTGACGTGGATGTTTACATTCCAGGATGCCCTCCAAGCCCGGAGCTTATAAGGAACGTCGCTGTCATGGCGTACCTGCTCCTTGACGGAAATGAGGAACAGAAGGCCCTTGCAGGCAGGTACTTAAAGCCTCTCATGGACCTTGCGAAGCGTGGTACGACCGGATGTTTCTGTGACCTGATGAACGACGTGATTAACCAGGGACTCTGCATAGGCTGTGGCATTTGCGCTGCATCCTGTCCGGTGAAGGCGATCACGCACGAGTTCGGGAAGCCGCAGGGTGACCTTAACCTCTGCATCAAGTGCGGCTCCTGCTATGGCGCCTGTCCGAGGTCGTTCTTCAACTCTTATGTGATTTCTGAATTCGAAGCAATCAGCGAGATAATTGCTGGAGCGCTTAAGGAAGGTGAGAAGGATGATTGAAGATCCGTATCTCGGCAAATACGTGACATGCGTCTCGGCACGGAGCACGGACAAGGAGATCCTCAGGAAAGCACAGGACGGTGGAATCGCCACCACCCTCATGGTTTATGCACTCGAGCAGGGAATCATCGACGGGGCTATTGTGGCAGGCAAGGGAGACCTGCCCTGGAAACCCAGGCCGTTTGTTGCGATGAACCGAGAGGACATCCTCAAGGCACAGGGGGCGAAATACAACATCAGCCCCCAGATCTCCTGGCTCAAGGAGGCAACACGGTCATTTGGTCTCGACAAGGTTGGGATTACCGGTGTTTGCTGCCAGATGCAGGCGGTCAGGAAGGCTCAGCTCTATCCCATCAACATGAGGGATGTCCCCGGCAAAGTTGCCTTCGCAGTAGGGCTCTTCTGCATGGTGAACTTCCCATATGATTCCATACAGGCCCTTGTTGAAGACCACGCAAACCAGAGCCTCAGTTCCGTGAAGAAGATGGAGTTTGGGAAGGGAAAATTCTTTGTCCACACCGAGCGCGGAAATGTCGCTACCGTCCCTCTCAAGGAGACGCATAAGTACGAGCAGCCAGGCTGCCATGTCTGCCTCGATTATGTATCTAATCTCGCTGACATATCTACCGGCTCGGTTGGAAGCCCGGATGGCTGGTCTACAGTCTTCATCCGCACCAAGAAGGGTAACGAAATCTGGTCTAAAGCAGTCGCTGAGGGATTGTTCGAGACAAAGCCCATCGAAGAGGTCAAGCCCGGTCTTGGGCTCGTCATGAAGCTTGCGAAGGAGAAGATCGATAAGAATCGGAAGACGCTCGAGGAACGCAGGACTTTTGGGGTTAATAAGGCGTTAAGGGATCCTTATGCCTGAAAAACATTTTTTTATTGTCAAAATTATTCACGTGAATTGGGGGTGGAGCAGGTTTTCATCTCCAAGTTATGAGTCCACTGAAAGCGTCTCGAAATTTCGGTAAAATTTTGGTTGGTTCTGTAGTTTATTCCCTTACTATTTTTATCCAAAGTTATTTCGATTTTTTAATTTCTTTTGTTGCAGTTACATATACATGAAACATTTAAAGAAAATATTTATATACTTTTATAATATAATTATATTATTGAATTGATACTTCAATTATAGAACTGACCCATGATGAGGGATACATGAATTATGTCAAATGATATACCAGATGATAATGAGAAGCGTTTTTTCACTTTATTTTTTAGTGAACTAATGGCTGAGAATTTTTCTTCTCTTCATTCTAATGAATTAACGGCTGAGAATTTTTCTTCTTTTCATTCTAATGAATTAATGGTTGAAAATTTTTCTTCTTTTTATTCTAATGAATTAATGGTTGAGAATTTTTCTTCTTTTCATTCTAATGAATTAATGGTTGAGAATTTTTCTTCTTTTCATTCTAATGAATTAATGGTTGAGAATATTTCTTCTTTTCATTCTAATGAATTAATGGTTAAGAACTTTTCTACTAAAAAACAAATGGATCTTTATATGAGTAAAATAGCTTCATACACAGATACTGAAACTAATTTTTTTCTAAGAACAAATACAAATCAAGAATCAGAATTCAAGTTGTTGATTGAACCGAAAATAAATCTCAGTATCTCCAAACAAAATAAATATTTCAGAGTCTTAAAATCGCTCCCCGAACATCAAATTATTGCAGGTATTATTATTACAGTAGTTGGAGGCATCATACTGCTTATCATACAGAAAATATTTCCTTGAGAATCTTTGTAGGAGTGTGCAGCAAAAAAGTAACTCTATTCTTTGCTTTTTCCTTTTTGTATTCTAAACCATTATACTGAAAGGAATAATCAATTTATCTATAATCCACATTTCGACTTCGGGATAGTAGAAATAGCAACTATTTTATCTTGGATTACGTAATTTTCAGTAGCCAATAAGTTATCTACTGAACGATATCTCCACAAAAAGCTTTCTTCTTTTTATCCGTAGTCACCAGATATCTGCTCACTTCATGAGCATGCAAGCTTGAAGGGAAGTTTTCAGATGGATTCTGTATAAGCCTGTGGAAGATTGAGATAAATTTCAGTAAGCTTTAAAGTCAGTTTGAGGTCAACCCACGCAAACTACACAGTGCATAAAATAATAAATTTTATATGTATCTTTTAAAAAATGATTAATAAATGAATATTGATAATGAACCTTGGAAAGCTGATTATATTGAAGCATATAATTACTGTAATGCTGGAGAGTATGAAAAAGCATTGTTGAAAATAAATAAAGTATTAAGTTTCGACAAAAATATTATCTCTGTCCGTAGTCTAAAAGCCAGTGTTTTAATTGATTCTTGGAACGGAGATCCAAAAACCAGAAAAAATATTTTTGAGGCCATAGATCACCTTAAAGCGATCATTGAAAAAGATCCAGAAAACAAAAAAATTTATTCAATGAATCTTGGTAATGCTTATTATCAACTCGCAAAAAATGATTTGGAAGCAGAAGGTAAACTAAATCCAGAAATTATAAATGATTTAGAAAAAGCAAATAAATATTTCCAAGAATCTTTATCAATTTGTAAAGATCAACCGGCTGTTTGGATAAATAAAGGAAATACGTTAGATTATTTAGGAAGACATTTTGAAGCTCTTTACTGTTATGATAGAGCTATTCTCTTGAATCCTCGACATTACAACGCTTGGGGAAACAGAGGCATATGTTGTTTGACTCTTTCTACGCTAGTAGAAAATAAAGAAGATAAAACGAAACTTTGTAGAGATTCAATGATTTACCTCGCGATAGGGTTAAAATTATATCCTTCATTTGAAATCAATGATTTTTATAAAAAACTTGTAAATGACTTCATTCAACAAAACAAAGTGATAGTAGATCTGGAAACAACTTTGAAAGAGCAATTGCCAAAGAAAAGAACAATAGTTGAAGAACGCTTTAATGTATATTCAAAACAACCCGGAAGTTTTAAAGATTTTTATTTTAATTTTTGTGAAATGCATAACTTATTTTTGAATACTCATTTTGATTGTAATAATTGTGGGCGCAGTAACTCTGATACAATAAATATAAGTTTTATAAGTAGTATAAATGATCAGATAAGACCATATAAGTTCTTCAAAAAATGGTATTCTCTTATTGATGATTATAAAACAGCTAGATTTTTCCTAACATTAGCACAATATAGACATCCAGATTTTTTATTTATGGATAATCCGAGATACGAAAGTGATTATAGCTTGAATTATTACTTGAACGTAGAAATTCTCAAAGATGCTTTTCTAATTGCGTTCAACATATATGATAAAGTAGCTTTTCTTATTAATGACTATGAAGAATTGGGTTTAAAAGACGAGAATGTTTCTTTTTGGGATGGCAAAAGTATTCTAACAATTAAAGGCAATTTAATGGAGAAAGAAGAGTATAATAAAAACATAGTAGCATTGTTTAGCATTAAGAAAGAAATAGAAAAAGAGGAATTTACAAAAATTAAGGAAATACGAAATCTTATTGCTCACAGATATTTCATATTGCATGATATTGGTGGGGTTGAACACTCTAATTATCATATGGATATTCAAGATTTTTTTAAATCTACATTGTATATGCTTCTACAAATTAAAAATATTTTATTTTCTCTCTCCTTTTTTATTACAGAAAAAGAAAACCATAAAAGAGAAATTGCGGAAAAAGAAGGCGAAATAATTCCACCATTAGAATGGGTACATGATTGGGAAAAAGATGACGAAATAACTAAAATAGCTAAAAAACTTGAGAAAGAATTGGGCGAAGCTACTGACAAATTCATATCAGACATGTTTGAAATAGTGAATAAAAAATCAGATGAACATGAAAAGAAATAATCTATAGAATCTCATTTTCTTATCTTCACAAAGAAATAGTATCAGCTTATTACAAAATAAAACTAAGATTCCAAAAGTACAAAATCGGCAGTGAACATAATAATTAAGCAACTGAAGATCCAGTAATTAATTTTTGCTTCTTTTTCCTCAGCGACCACCCGATATCTGCTCACTTAGTGAGCATGCGGGCGTGGAGGGAAGTTTTCAGATATATTTTCAAAAGAAATTTGACAACTCTTTCAGAGTTAATAAGGCGCTGCGGGACCCTTATGTCTGAAAAACATATTTTTTGTCGTCAAAAGTTCGAAGGAAGGACTTTAAATTAATTGATGGGTATAATAATTAAAAAACGGATCTAATAAATGGAATAGGCAATAAAATCAAGATTTCCTCAAGAGAAACGGAGATGGTACATTGACAGAAAATCCATTACAGGTTATTGTGGACCAGGACCCTCAATTATTTGCCCTGCTTGAAAACACACGCGAACTTGCTTTCGTGGAGGACGGAATACCTCTCAAGTACAAATTGCTGCTTGCAATGTCCCTGGATGCAGCTAATGGTGCGGTAAACGGAGTAAAATTCCTTGCAGTTCAGGCTATGCAGGAAGGGGCAACAAAAGAAGAAGTAATGCAGGCAATAAGAATAACTCAGTATATTTTTGGAGTTGGAAGCGTTTATACAGCTTCTGAAGCCCTTAAGGACATTATGTAAAGAGAGTAAAAAATATCGGGAAAATTTAATTATAGAGCACTTTATAAAATCAGGAACGAGATCATTGAAAATAGATCTGCCGCATTTGCGGCAGAATATTAAAACAAATGAGAAAATTACTTACTTTTTTTAGACTGGGACCCCCATGTAAGTTTTATGAAGTTCTTCTGCAATATCTTCAGCGCTATTGTACTTTTTGTCAGGAAGCATGCCAAGTTCCCGCAGTATATCCGGAATTGCTTTACTTTTTCTTGCTTGTTCAATAATCCCGTTCTTTTCTATAGGAAAATCCAGATTTTTAAATATTTTTTGAATTTCAATAGGAAGTTCGGTAATGTATCCAGCTTTGTTTTCAGTTTCCATTTTATTTCCCCTTTATTTTTGTTTAGTCTCCTTATTCCCTGGCGACATCTACAGCTTTTCTGTACTCCTTTTCCGAAGAGTATTATATTTATAGAGTGTTGCCCATAGCGTTTTTAGTTATAACTTAACATATTCCTTCTTTGCAAAATATCAATACTTTTTGAAGTTTCAGAAGGAAGATGAACTTTTTTAGTAGGAATTATAATGGCGATTTACTATTTAAGCATTAACATTATTCTATAATAATATCTTAAAAATTAATACTTAAATCTATTTTGGTAACAATATATAGTTTAAATTAGAAATTTTCAATGATATATTTAAAACAGATGTTAATTAAAATATGTGCACTTAAAGAAAGAAGATAGAGATATTGGAGACTTGATTGGTAATTCATAACAGGGTTCAGAGAATTTTGACTCTTCGTCATTTCATATGGGTAGTTCGAAATATAACTTTCTTAATTTTACATAGATTATAGTAATAAAATACTTAGTGTTTTGATACCCTCTAGCATTTCTTTTTATTAACTGTACAATACTGTTAATGGTTTTAGCAACCTCAATTATTGTCTCTAATCTGCTGCTGAGTGGTAGTTCACAGATAGGAATATAGGTAAGCTAATTATATTACTCCAACGAAAAATAGATAAAAACAAATAGACAAAAATAACAGAAATGCCGGATTAGGTGTCGGAAAAAATTTGTCAGAAATAATAAAGAAATCACGGAAACTGCAGATCTATTCGACTTGAGATCTTTAAAAAAAGCAAAGGGGAAAGTACATGGGATTATTCAAAAGGATGGAAACAGTATTTAAATCGAAGATGAATACAGTGCTTAACAAGATGGAAGACCCTAGGGAAACACTGGACTATTCCTATGAGAGGCAACTTGAACTGCTTCAGAACGTGAAAAGAGGAGTTGCGGAAGTTACAAGTTCAAAAAAGCGCCTTGAACTCCAGCGTGCAAAACTGGTTCAAAATATAGACAAGCTTGAAGGGCAGGCAAGAGATGCAATTGCTGCTAGTAGGGAGGATCTTGCAAGGCTGGCTCTTGAGAGAAAAGCAGCCCTTGCGCAACAGATCGAGGGAATCGACAGGGAAGTTTCAGATCTTGAAAAGCAGCAGGAAAAATTGATAGCTTCGGAAAAGCGCCTTTCAACGAAAGTGGAGATTTTCAGGACCCGGAAAGAGTCAATTAAAGCCCAGTACTCAGCTGCTGAGGCCCAGGTGAAAATAAACGAATCTGTTACCGGTATCAGCGAAGAAATGGCAGATGTGGGCCTTGCGCTCGAAAGGGCCGAAAATAAAACCGAAGAAATGAAAGCGCGGGCTGAGGCAATTGACGAGCTTATGGAAGCTGGCACACTCGAAGACCTTACAGGCGGCAGGGACGAAATTGATAGGGAACTTGCAAAAATCAGTGCCCAGAGTAATGTAGAATCCGAACTTGCCAGACTTAAGTCCGAGTCCGGAAAAGGGCCTGAAAAAGCAAAAACCGGAGAAGAAGGCACGGAAGAACGAAAGGAGGTCTGAAGTTGATAATCAGGATTATGGGTGAAGGCCAGTACAGGGCACCTGAAGCTCTCTGTGATGAACTGAACCAGATTGATAACCGGATTGTGGTTCTTGTTGAGGAAGGAAAAGTCGAGGAGTTCCGAAGCGAACTTGCCAGATTGATCTCCAAAATAAAGGAAAAAGGGGAGCCGATTGAAGCGGAAGAGCTTCTGAAATCCGATATTATCGTGCCCCCTGAAGACCTGAGCCTTGAAGAAGCAAAAGACGTGTTTAAAGGTTCAGGAATCTTTGAAGATTGAAGCTGTAACCTAAGAACAAATCTACGAACAAACCCTAAAGCAAATAGCTCTAAAGCAAATAGCCCTAAAGCAAATCTAAGAATAAATCTAAGAAAAAATTTCCGACATCGTAAATAAGAATTAGCAGGCCCATAAGGCCTGCATTTACCGAATAACCATTACTGGAATCCTTGAATGCCTTACAACCTTTTCTGCAACACTACCAATAAGGAATTTTTTGATGCCTGTCAGACCCTGTGTGCCCATTATTATTAGGTCAATATTGTTTTCCTGAGCATATTCAAGGATCTTATCAGCAGGAATGCCTTTCAGGAACGCGGGCTTAACTTCAAGCCCGGCTTCTTTTCCCAGTTTTTCGACATAGTTAATTGCAGCTCTCCCCTTATCCGTAAGATATTCTTCCAATCCTTCGCTCCAGCCCTTAACCGTCCGTGTAGTTACTGCGTGCTGAGTCGAAATTACATAAAGAACGTCTACTTCAGCACCTGCTGCTTTTGCGAGATTAATTCCATAAGAAGCCGCTCTTTCTGCATTTTCCGAGCCATCGGTTGCAATCAGAATTCTTTTGAAATGACTTCCGTCCGTTCTATCCACTCCCATTTATGATACGATAAAGGCATATCTTCCATTCTTCTGACTTTCCGCAGATGTCCATTCAATTTTCACAATTTTTCTTGCTATCGTTTTTTCTGAAAATTACCCTGCTTATTCAAGCTTCATTGAAATATTCTAACCTCTATTTCCGGAAGTTTCAGTTGAGATAATAATTGTAAATTATTGAACAAATGCACAAAAACGATAGCCGAAAAAATGTTCTTTTTTTCAAGACATCTGCGGAAAGTCGGATTCTTGCTTTAAAAGATATATATTCTTATTTTAAATATATTACTTTTTATTCTTAATTAAAAAATGAGTGTTATCTTGAACTGCAATATCAACTAGAGCGCTTGATACGGGATATGTTATCATGCGCAGGATAGCAAGAACTCTGTATAAAAATAAGTGTTACCCAGATTTATTCAATGTATTCTAAATATATCTCTTGAAATTTTAATCCGAGACTTTATTTTACAGTGGATAATATTTTGGGACTTATGCAGTTGAACTGAAGAGTCAACAGCATTAGACCGTAAAATCAACAGCATTAAACCGTAAAATCAACAGCATTAGACCGTAAACTGTCTAAAACTTTACTTTAATCCACAGTCTTTGTCGTAATTGATTTTGTTCCTCAAGTGCGTAAGTCCTATATTTGTTCAATGTATTCTAAAGTATAGTTTGGAATTTAAATGAAAGGCATTTAATGGAGTGAAAAGCCCTGAATATTTTAATTGAAATTCACGAATTAAGGTGGTAGATTTTGTCAAAAAAACGAGTTTTAGTTATCTTGCTCATTCTTGCAGCATTTCTCAGCTTTGGCTGTATCTTTAAAGAGGGAACAAAATTATCGGTTTCAAATAATGAGACTGAAATAAATGTCAGTTTTCCTGAGTCAGGTAATGGCAGCTCGTGCCCTGTAGGTTCTCAGCTTCAGGTCAAAGATCCGGCTACCGGAAAAATCCTGAATTTGACAATTACCGGAACCGAAAAATTTGAAAACAAAACTCTCTGTAGAGCTTGTGTAGAAACCGGTACTAAAGGAAATACTTCCAGATTCGAGTACATGTGGTCCGAAGATAAGAATACCACGGTCTGGACAAAATACGACAAGGATGGAAATGTCTCAGTAAGGTTCATCGATGTGGACGGAAAAAAGACAATCGTTGACGGAGCAGGAAGGACGCTTGAGCTTGGAAACTCGGGAGATGTTTAAGCCTATTTGAAAAGAGCCAATACTTATCTCTTTCTTCTGCTTTTCACATAAGAGATTTGATTTATATCCTTCTTTTTTTCATTTTGTACTCATACTTTTGTTTTCTATTTTAAGACCGCTTCTTTAATCGTACTTATGAGGACTCTTATAGCTGGCAACTATACACTCTCTAGAAAAACGATGGTTTTTCAAAATATTAAATTAATTGTGGCGTGCTATCATGAGGTATACTAACACAGCACATAATTTTAAATATTCAAAAATACTATTTAATATTGTGTAAATGCGAACAAACCGCGCATCTCAAAATGGATTTCGAACTCGGCAATCCCAACCTCCTGATGCCGGTTAATATATTGAAGAGCCGAAAAACTGGTTTTCTTCATTACTCCATGGGAGGAGAGGGCTTCTATGACCCTTTCCCCGCTCCTCCCCACTTTCGGTACCATTTCCTGTTTTTCACATATGGCCTTTTCTTTTTATCTTGTTCTTTGCCCTGATTCATGGTAGTTTCTGGCAAGCTCGCAGATCTGTTCTGCAACCTCTAGCGGGTCTTTTCCTAGAAGAATACTCACCGGCTCTTTTCCAACTGCACCTGTCTCGTAAAAGATCCTGGGTATTTTTCCCCCTGCAGCCCGAATAGCCTCTTCGACCATCCATGAGATAGCCTCCCCTTCTGTATCCTTCATATTATCAGGTTCAAAGCGCCGGTCTACAACTGAAAAATTCCATTCCTTTTCTTTACAGTAATCTTTCAAAAACTCGGCAATCTTCGGGTTATTTGCAAAATCTATAATAGACCTGATTTCAGAATCTTTTTTCTGGATTTCTAGCAGAAGATGGGCCATATAGCCAGAAGCCCCGAATTTTATTCTTCCTATAGCTTTCGGAAACCCATCAACTACCGAAATCCTCCCATCGACTGCAAGAACATCTTCAGGAGTGGCTGATTCTTTTGAGGCATAAACAAAATTTGTTCGAACCTCGGGAATCAAAGATGAGAATTCCTCACAGTCTTCTATTTGTTCAAGCCCAAGATATAAACGCCCTATCATGTCTATCTTTTCATTAAGATCCATAACATCACGGCTCCCCAACCGGTTTTTCTTCTAAAATTTCCCCCATATCTTCAAGTTTAGCCTTAAGTCAGTCGGACAATGGCGTGTGAAGCAAATTACAGGAAATTAGCAATTGTACTTTTATTTTCTTTAATATATAATTACTCAACATATAATTACTCCGAAAGAGGAAAGGAAACTTAAAAATGAGAGTATAAACAATCTGGAGTTTTGGGATCGACTCAATTATATCGACTCAATTATAAACTGAAAAAGTAGCTACAAAAAGCAGGTTGCAAAAAGTGGGTATCAGATTGGAGATTTTAAAAGCTGATTTGAGATCCTCAAAGCAGGCTTTTTGCATAGAATAGGGAGCATTTATTTACTAAAACTCTGAATTATTTCCAGTTTAATTTTGTTTACTTAATTCAGTTTAACGGCTTAAATTCTGTTTCTCCGGGTCCTTTATTGTAATGCAAAATTCCAAAAAATCGCTAGGGATAAAAAATGTCTGGTCAATATAATCTCATTTCCTGGAATGTAAACGGCCTTCGGGCTGCAATGAAAAAAGGCTTTCTTGAGCTTTTGCTGGAACAGAAATTTGATATTGTCTGCATTCAGGAAACTAAAGTTTCTCCTGATAAACTCCCGAGAGAAGCAAAGAACATTCCAGGCTACCACAATTATTTTGTCTCAGCAGAACAGAACGGCTACAGCGGGGTTGGGCTCTTCTCCAGGAAAAAGCCCCTGAAGCTCGAAACTGGCATGGGAATCGAAAAATTTGATAGAGAAGGCCGCTTTCTGCGGGCCGATTTTGAGGACTTTATCTTAATGAATATCTATTTTCCCAATGGCAAAGCCTCTCTGGAACGCCTGGAATATAAAATGAATTTTTACGAAGCTTTTTTAGATTACGCAAATGCCCTCAAAACTGAAGGCAAAAGACTTGTCATTTGCGGGGATGTAAATACCGCTCACAAAGAGCTCGATCTTGCCCGTCCCAGGCAAAATGAAATGATATCCGGTTTTCTTCCTGAAGAGCGGGCATGGATGGATAAATTCCTTGCTGCTGGCTATCTTGACACCTTTCGAATGTTTAATCGCGAAGGTGGAAATTATTCCTGGTGGTCAATGAGAACAGGCGCACGTAAAAGAAATGTAGGGTGGCGCCTGGACTATTTTTTCATAAGCGAAAATCTGAGAGAAAACGTAAAATCCTCCTCGATTTACAGTGAAATAATGGGGTCGGACCACTGTCCTGTAGGGCTTGAGCTTGAATTCTGAATTTAACTTGTAATAAAACTTTATAAAAATCAATTTCAATCGATAATATGAAATTCTTCTAATCACAGGCACAAAGAAATGAAAGTACTTGAAAGAACTTTCATGTCAAATGAGTACATAGTTAAGGTGTAAAATAAAATACACATCTTAAACGCTCTGAACCTTAAGCTATTCCTCTACATAAAGAGTATTCCTTAGAATATGCCCTTTTAAGATCCCTTTTCCAAAGAATACTTAAGTAAGCAGGTTAATTTATTTGGAATCAAACTTTTTTTTCGAGGGAACCTTATGAAAGCAATAGTGATAGGGGCAGGCGAGGTAGGATATCATATTGCAAAGTTTCTTTCCGCCACACACGATGTAATTGTTGTCGAAAAAGATGAGGATGTCGCACGAAGGGCCGATGAACTCGATGTACAGGTTCTGGAGGGAAATGGTGCAAACGCTGATATTCTTGCCAATATTATTCACGATGCGGATATTCTGGTTGCTGTCACAGGTGTTGATGAAGTCAATATTGTTGCCTGTATGACTGCAAAACTTATCATAAGGTCTCATCCAGGATGGAAAGAAACAAAGACAATTGCAAGGGTTAGCAACCCTGATTATATCGATGTGCCTATAACTTCAAGGTCTCAGGTTGGAGTCGATACAATGATCTGTCCTGAACTTGCGCTCGCCTCGGAGGTTGCCGAGGTCCTTTCGAGCCCGTCAGCTATAGATACAGAGGTCTTTGCCGGAGGAAAAGTTCAGATGATGGAATTTGCCATCCGTCCTGACAACAAACTTGTAGGAAAGCAAATCCAGGATCTCATGCTTGATGATTGCTGCATTGTCAGTGCGATTTTTCGAGAACATGAAATAATTATTCCTCATGGAAATGATCTAATTAAGGCAAACGACCATATGGTAGTTGTAGGCAAGCCCAGAGCTCTGGAAGAACTTGGCCGTGTCTTTGGGAACGTAGAACCTCACAGAAATAGAATTCTCCTGATAGGCTGCGGTATTGTGGGTTTTTATCTTGCCAAATTGATAGACAAAGATGAGAATGCCGACCTTAAGATTATCGAGTACAGGAAGAATCGCTGCATAGAAGTGGCAGAGATGCTGGAAAACGCTCTTATTTTAAATGGGGATGGCACTGACGTCAACCTTCTGAGGGAAGAGAATATCGAAGATATGGATGTCGTGCTTGCAGTTACGGACAATGACGAAAAAAATCTTCTGTGCTCGCTTCTGGCAAAGCAAATGGGGGCAAAGAAAGTGATCGCAAGAGCTGACCGCCCTGACTATGTGCCTCTTTTTGAAATGATTGGGATTGATATGGCAGTCAGCCCCAGGGAAGCAACCGTAAATGAAGTGCTTAAGCTTACAATGGGAAAAGGTATCGAAAAGCTTACCATGCTGGAAGGCGAAAAGGCGGAAATCATAGAGTACACGACTTCAAAGTATTCAAAAATTATAGGAAAATCCCTCAACAAGGTCAAGTTCCCTAAAGATGCAATCGTTACCACTATTGTTCATAATGATGACATCATCATACCTAGAGGAGATTCCATAATTCGAGAAGGCGATAGGGTAATAGTTTTTGCGCTTTCTTCCGCGGTTTCGGCAGTGGAGAAATTTTTTAAGTAAAAAGAGATATAAAAAATTCAAACAAGCCTATTAGTTTTTAAAATCGAGGGCCCACATGAATTTTAGAGTTGTCTTATATGCACTTGGTGGTGTGCTCCGGCTCCTGGGACTGATCATGGTAGTCCCTCTCGGAGTTGCATATTATTACGGAGAGAGTTTAACTCCTTTCTTGGTCTCGATTCTAATAACTACCCTTGCAGGTTTTCTCCTGCTCACTTATAAGACTGAAGAAGAATGGATGCGCAAAGAGGGTTTTGCAATCGTTGCCCTGAGCTGGCTTGCAGCCGCTGTTTTCGGTGCAATTCCTTTCATGCTGGATGGGATTTCTCCCTTAAACGCTATCTTTGAATCCATGTCCGGATTTACCACTACAGGTTCAACAATTCTTACTGACATAGAAAGCCATCCAAAAGGCATCCTTTTCTGGAGAGGAATGATCCAGTGGCTTGGTGGCATGGGTATTATTGTGCTTTTCATCGCTATCCTCCCCAAACTCGGAGTTGCAGGCCGCCAGCTTTTTCGGGCCGAAGCGCCTGGGCCTACTGAGGATAAACTAAAGCCAAGGGTAAAGGAAACTGCAAGAATTCTCTGGGTAGTTTACTTTGCAATTTCCCTTCTTCAGGTTATTGTCCTCCTGCTTGCGGGAGTCTCCCTTTATGATTCTGTTAATCATACTTTTACTACAATGGCATGTGGAGGTTTTTCCAATTACGCTCTGAGCGTTGAAGCTTTTAATAGCCCTCTTATTGAGTTCATAATAACCTTTTTCATGTTCATTGCCGGTGCAAACTTTGCGCTTCACTATCGGGCAATTTACATAGACAAAAAGTTTCTTTTTAAAGACGATGAATTCCGTTTCTATACAGTCCTGGTCCTTTCAGCAACCGCGATTCTTGCTATTCTGCTCTGGCGGGATATGGGCACAGGATTTTTTAACTCCTTCAGATTTGCCATTTTTCAGATAGTTTCGATCATGACAAGTACAGGATTTGCGACAACAGATTTTAATCTCTGGTCCGATTCTGCCAAAATGGTACTTATAGTGGTGATGTTTATTGGAGGCTGCGCCGGTTCTACAGGTGGAGGCATGAAGGTTGTGCGTGTTCTTATTCTCCTCAGGCACAGTCGAGCGGAGTTATTCAAAGCTATTCATCCGAGAGCCATAAAAGCCGTTAAATTTAACAATAAAAATGTGCCCGATGAGATTGTCAATTCGATTGTTTCATTTGTTGTCATATATCTGCTTGTCTTTCTCTTAAGCACCCTGATTCTCTCGGTTCTGGGCATGGACATTATAACTTCATTTACTGCGTCCATAGCTACGCTTGGTAATATAGGGCCGGGGCTGAATGTCGTAGGTCCAATGGGCAGTTTTGCTCCTATTCCACCTCTGGGTAAACTGGTCCTTATTGCAAATATGTGGATTGGTAGGCTTGAAGTCTATACTGTAATTCTACTTTTTACGCCCGAGTTCTGGAGCAAGTAATCGCCCGAGTCCCGTCACCTGATTCCCGTCACCTGATTCCCGTCACCCGAGTCCCATCACCCGAGTCCCGTCTCGGGAGGACGGGGCCGTTTCGCTCACTTCGTTCGCTCAAGCGGGGTAATTTATGAACACAAAAGTTTCGCTTCACGAGTCCCGTTTCGGGAGGACGGTACCGTTTCGCTCACTTCGTTCGCTCAAGCGGGGTAATTTATGAACACAAAAGTTTCGCTTCACGAGTCCCGTTTCGGGAGGATGGTACCGTTTCGCTCACTTCGTTCGCTCAAGCGGAGTAATCCCTGGAAAATGGTTATATTTTCAACGCTCTCAGGAGAGCTAATTTGCTCAAAAAACGTGATGCTGAGACAGATTGCGCATTCATCCCACGTTTGGAAATGCGGGGATTCTGCTTCGGTTTTCCTAAAAAAAGTCTAATAAATGGAAGAAAGTGCCTGGGCTTCCAGGCGTTACATCTTACTCTATATTACATTTAGTCTGCGTTCAGCTTATTCTTTACCACTTCTTTTGCGGCGTCTTTGAAAAGTACTCGAAGGTCCCAGAGAAGTTTTTTATTGGCTTTAAAGAGGGCCTGTAACAGGTCAAGAAGGCTCATTCTCTCGAATTTTACATTTTTCAGGGAATACGCAAGCGAATTGAGGTCCTCGTCGCTTAGATTGATAAAGCAATTCTTTACGATGAGGCTCATGTCTATTTCGTGACCCAGGGTTGCTCTCCATGGTTTCTCATAAACTTCTTCGAGTTTTTCGAAGGAGACATCTCCTGCGGATATAGCTGCATATGCAGCTTCTCCTGCCATCTTTCCAGCGTCCATTGCGTTAAGAATTCCGCCGCCTGTGATAGGGTCGGATTGGCGGGCAGCGTCTCCGATCAGCATAAGTCCGTTAGTAGAAGTTTTCTCAATGCTCCCAGAAACCGGAACTCCTCCGAAAACCATCTCGACTATCCTGGCATCGGGAAATTTCGTTTCCAGAAATTTGTTAAGATAGTCTACAGGTCTTGGTTTGAATTTTCCAGTCTTGCTCCCGAGAATCCCGATCCCTACATTGGCTTTTCCACCGCCTTTCGGAAAGACCCATATATAGCCGCCCGGTGCAATTTCATTACCTATGTAAAATTCGCAGTGGTGCTGGTCTATGTTCAATCCAGCTATCAGGTACTGGGCACATGTTTCTATATCTATCGGCTTTAAAGAGGTATCGATGCCTGCCCATCTGCCTACCTTTGATTCTACACCATCAGCACCTATTACTATCTTGGCCCGTACATCGTATTCTTTTCCAAGATGCATGAGCCTGGCTCCTTTGACAAAATCGTCTTCAATGATAAGTCCGGTTGCTCTGGTTTTTACCCTCACTTCCGCCCCGGCTTTGGCGGCCTGTTCTGCAAGTGCCCGGTCAAACACTTTTCTCTCAAGGACGTAGCCTACTTCTCCACCAGCAATTTCTTCTGCCATCTCTATCTTTGTACCGTCCGGCGCGTAAATATGGGAGGCATTAAGGTCAGCACAAATCCATCTATTGTCAATTTCCACGTGTTTTTTGAGATATACTTTGCTCACGCCTTCGGCACAGCGTACAGGGTCACCTATCTCCTGGCGTTTTTCGATTAAAAGTACATCCAGCCCTTTTTCGGCTGCAGTTCTGGCGGCAATGGAACCTGCAGGCCCTGCTCCTATAACTAAAACATCATAACTGTCCTTCATTTCATTACCTCAATTGCTCCGACAGGGCAGATTCGATCGCATATCCCGCACGTAATGCACGTACTTTCGTCTACTTCGACCCAGGTCTCTACAAGTTCGAGTGCTCCTTTAGGGCAGACTCCCACACAGGCACCACAGTATCCACATTTATATCTGTTTATATTAAGGCTCACCAGCTCACCTGTACATTTTAAAATTAATATATAATGCTTAACCAGTAGAAATCTTCTTTCTTGCAAATGCTGTGGCATGAACCGAAAGGCATCACAGTATAATGCCACATTATTTTCCATGAAAATCTTTAACACCAGTATAAAGTTTCTCATGTTTCATGCATGTGCCAAAGGCTCTGAGGGTTTCTACTGATTACTTAAATAGAGTCCTGAAAGTTCTTTTTAACCGTTATAATTTTAAACTTTTATTTTTCGGTCAATGAATAATATTTTTTGAATTTCCGAGGTCTAGTTTTCATCTCTAACTTCTTCCTCAGAAAGATCAGATTTGAATTCAGATTTACATTTTGTATGGTTACTCTTCTGAATAGTTTTCACAATTAATGTATTTGTCCAGTTAAAGTTATTGGCTCTATTGAACCAATTTATTCGATATAAAAATTTCATTCAGTTAATTTTTTATCTAATATAAATATTTTGTATTACACCACCGAATTATATTTTTGCCTTTTAGAAAATTTTCATTCTTTCCTTTGTAGGAGAAATCAAGGTGCTTCTCTTTCCATAACACCCAGGGTTTTCTTATCAAACTCCATGTTTTTCCTATATTGTTTTGAATACTTTGCCTCCACTCCTTCTCTATGAAAATTGTTATAAGTGCAGAAGGGAATCACTTTGCCATCAGGAGTAGCATAGTGGATTCCGCAGTGTTCAACCCTTTCCAGATCCAGGTTGTAGAGGTCCTGAAAGTGCATAGCTCCGAGGAAAAGTGATTTTCTGTGAAATTGAGCAGCATGCTCTCTTGTACCGTTTTTAAGAAAATTATTTATGAGGGAGACTATCTTAAGGTCCTTTGGACTCCTGGCTTCATCAATGTAGCGCGGTACATTGCGGAGAACTTTTGCAAGTTTCGTTACGTTAGAACCTTGCCCCTTAAATTCTGGAGTAATACTTTCAAGGAACTCAAGTAACCCATCCACGTCTACGAACTCGTTTATAGGAATTAATCTTCCCTCTCTCTCAAAGACATAAGTGGCAGCTCCACAGAGAGGATGCACTGTGAACTCAGGAAGCGGGACCTTTCGCACCGCACTCACGAATCGGATGATGGGGACTGCGGCAGATGCAGGATACCAGGCTGAGCTGGGAATTTCTCCATCGGTTTGTTCTTCCAGGAGTGATACTAGATCAGGAATTGTTATTCTCTGTTCTTTTCGCATGGCCTGATCAATGCGGCCTGCGAATGCTACAGGCTGGAAATTTACTCCTCTCACTACGTCCTCATTTCTAGCCGCAAAGCGGACAATATCTCCAACCTGGTGGTCATTAACGCCTTTTATCAGGGTGGGCACGAGCACAACACTACTCAGGCCGGTCTGCCTGCAATTTTCAATAGCTTTTTGTTTTACAGGAAGGGCATTAAATCCTCGATTTTTTATGTATGGTTCTTCTGAGACTCCGTCAAAAGATAGATATACAGTATGGAGCCCTGCGTTCTTTAAAGCTTCACAGTATTCCTGGCTTTTTGCGAGCCTGACACCATTAGTTGCAATCTGGATCTGTGTAAACCCAAGCTCTTGAGCCGTTTCGATAATTTTCGGAAGGTCTTCCCGGACTGTAGGCTCTCCTCCAGCAAATTGGACGGCATAGCAGGGAACAGGTTTTTGATTCCGGAGAGTCAGCAGCATTTCTCTTATCTGTTCAAAATCTGGCTCGTATATAAAGCCACTTGCTTTGGCATTAGCAAAGCACACTGGACAACTAAGATTACAACGATTGGTAACATCGATGTTTGCAAGCAAAGTCCCTGTTTTATGTTTGGAGCAAATTCCGCAGTCCCAGGGACAGCCATTAGAAGTAAGAGTCGACTCACTGGAAACTCCATTGCCCACATAAGAATAGCGTCTGAACCTGTCGTATAGTTTGCTGTCCGACCAGTAAATGTCCATAAATGTTCCATGTTCGGGGCAAGTTTTTTTCAACATTATTTTGCCGTTTTCTTCAAACATAATGGAATCAATAACTTTTTTGCACTCTGGACAAACAGATAAAATGTGTTTCATTCAAACACCTTATACACATTATTGATAATGATCAGGTTTTTTTCAAAAAGCCTGTTTTCTCTT
Source organism: Methanosarcina sp. Kolksee (assembly GCF_000969945.1). Taxonomy (NCBI): domain Archaea; kingdom Methanobacteriati; phylum Methanobacteriota; class Methanomicrobia; order Methanosarcinales; family Methanosarcinaceae; genus Methanosarcina; species Methanosarcina sp. Kolksee. The sequence continues at coordinate 2,290,865 of NZ_CP009524.1, read as the reverse complement.
AAGGGGATTCTCTTCATCCCTTTTATTAGCTCTACATATCTCTTTTATTGGCATTGTCTCAAATTTGCTGTAAATTTGAAGTCAAGTTTTTGAGTACTATGAACAAAATTGATCTTCCGATTTGGAATTTTCGACCCAATAACTTATTTAGATTTCTGATTTTACAGAAAAATTGACACACTGTCCTTTTATTAGCTCTACTCGTCTTTTTTTACAATATTTTCTGCCAGGAGATCAATAAAAAAATCCATAATCTTCGGGAAATCCTCATCCCCAATTTCGTTCCTGAAACGTGTGAGGGAAAAAACCGCGCATGTGGTTTCGGCAAGAATCCTGGCATTTTTGTCTATAAGGAGACCAGCATCTGCCCACTCTTCAAAAAAAGGCAGAATCATTGCCACGTTTTCTCTATGAATATTTCTAATTTTTTCTTCCGAAGACAGGAAGAGTGTCAGCTCAACGTACTCTTTTTCTATGAAAACTTTTTTCCAGACTGGGTGGTTATTCACTATATTCAGCAAGTAATGGAGGTAAGCTCTTACAGCTTTATCAGGTTCTGTCCTGTATTTCAGGAATGAATTTTCGAGTAAGTTGTCCTTTAAAGCTTCTCGCTCTTCTTTAAATATCTGTAGAAAGAGATCCTCTTTACTACTGAAAAATGAATAAAAAGAACTCTTTGCAATTCCCAGGTCTTTAGTAAGATCTTCAATGCTTGTTTTCTTGATCCCGTATCTTGCAAAGCAATCTTTGCCCCGGTCTATAATTTTCCTTCTTATAATCTCTCTTTCTTCATCTGTAAAAGATCTCATAGCTTTCCTCTGAAAATAGCTCTCTCAGATTTTGCTGACTCCGTAATCTTCTAACTTATCCATTCAAGAGCTAATTTATTAATCTCAATGAATCATTTGTTTTTTCATTCGTAGCTTAATAGGGATATTATTTATTTAAAGTTATTGGCTCTCCGCTGTTTTGCGTGGGTTGAAAATAATTGCTTACTAAAAAGTATTCAGATAAAACATGAAAACATCAAGCTTGAATGTGATTTTTCAACAACAATTTTTTTCATGCCTTATATATGATACTTCAACATTCAGGAGCTAGATGTAAGTTACCCACTCGAAATAGCGAAGAGCCTTGATGACATAAAAAGAAATAAAATATGTAACTTGTCAATATAAATTCAATAGTTTTTTGACTATTACGACTCTCTCAACTAATAAAAATAGAGAATTAAAAAGAAAACGAGGTCAAATCACAGGTCAAATCACAGGTCAAATCACAGGTCAAATCACAGGTCAAATCACAGGTCAAATCACAGGTCAAATCACAGGTCAAATCACAGGTCAAATCACAGGTCAAATTCTGTTTTCGTTGCCATTCGCGGATGCTTTATAGTATGTTGCTTGTAGTTCAGACACTTATAGTTCCATTACTGGATGTGTGATTCTGAGCAATCTTTTGTTTTCGCAGCGGATCACTGGTCGTAGTCGTGTTTCCCTGAGTTGTGTTTGTTCCATTTGATATAATCTTTAGAGTACCCTGATTTGAAGCAGTTGATGTATTACTTTTGCTGTTATTGTATGTAGTATAGGTTATCTGGTTTGCTTCCGAACTGGGTTGATGCGGGGCTACGTAAGTTGATTTCCTGATTACAGGTTCTGTTATATTTTCAGTTTTTTCAGTGTTATTGCCTTCCGCAACAGTTTCATTGGTTTTTTCGGTTACGTTTGATGCTTCAACAGAGGAGGGTGTTTCTGCTACTGCTGGAGCGGTCTGGTTTGAGATACCTGGAGTTTCATTACCTGAAACTTCGTCTTCTGAAACTACATTTTCGGAAGTTTCGTTTCCTTGATTTGTTGTCTTTTCGGAACATCCGGCTGCAAAGACAACAGTAGCAACAACAAAGAGCATTGCTACAATTTTCAAACTTTCTTTCATCAATAATACCTCTAAAATCCCTTTTTATTTCAAAAATGTGGCTACTTCATAGATTTCATACAAGTTCATAATCCCATACATTTTGAGCTTGTTTCAGAGTTTCTTAAGCATGAGGGACATTATTCCTGGTTTTGAGGGCTTCATTGTCTGGGGCATAAACATATTATCCATACCTGAACCCCCAAACATTTCATCATTGACACGCTTGTTTATTTCATCAAAAATCATCTTGTAGGCGGTGCAGTGCGGGTCTACACCCTTTATTTCGCCATCGGTGGGCACTATTGCATTGTATGGGCACCCGCCTCTGCAATATTTGATATGGGCGCATTTGCTGCATGCAGTGTCCACATATTCTTTAAACTGGTGCATTTTCTTCCAGGCTTCGGATTGAGCCAGGTCTGCCATGCTCGGCCGGTCATAAACATTGCCCATGACATATTCGGGCATTCCTATAAAACGATAGCAGGGATATATATCTCCGTCAGGACCGACTGCAAAGGTATCTCCCATGCAATCTACATAAGTGCAGACCGTTCCCCTGCCTGTGAATACACATTTGCACAGCTGATCAATGTTCATAACGTCAATACGGCCCAGGTTTTCCAGGTATCTGTCCAGAAGATAGATTAACAATTCTCCGTACTCCTCAGGAGCAAGAGTCCATTTATCAGGGTTGTCACCTTTTAAAGAAGGAAGGCAAGGGTGCAGCTTGAGCGTCAATCCTTTCTCAAGATAAAAATTGAAAATATCTTCCTTTTGTTTTACAGAATGCGAAGTGAAAGTGGTAATAAACCTCACATTAAGCCCATGCTCCCTAGCAATTTCATAACCTTTCATGGTTCTGTCGTAGTACCCTTTTCCTCTCTGCAAGTCATTAAGTTCCTTTGGGCCGTCCAGGCTGGAGCCTATCGGAACTCCATACTCCGCAAAAATTTCGGCTATCTCAGGGGTCATTTTCCAGAGGTTTGTCTGTATCGCAAACGCGATTTTCCTGGGACTCAACCCCTCAACCAGAAGAGGCAATGCTTCCCGATAAAATTCTGCCCCTGCCAGAAGTGGTTCTCCACCGTGGAAAGTGAAAGTTACGGCATCTCCTCTAAAAGTTTTAAGCCACTCAACCACTTCTTTTATTGTTTCAATGCTCATTATCGGGGACTTTTCTTCGGAACTCCAGCAGTAGCTGCAGTTAGCAGGACAACCAAGGGTCGGGATAAGCATCACATGAAAAGGCATATTTAAAGCACCTTTTTTTTAAGCTTCTTTAAATTATTAGTACTTTTCTAAGTTCTATTGAGAAAAATAAGGCTGAGATACTCTTTAATATTTTATATACTCAGTTTCTATAACTTCTTCGACTCAACCTCTTCGAAATTTCTCTTTACTTTTTTGTCAATCAGGAGTTTATATTAAGTTCACCCAAATTCCACATATGTTTTATCCCAAAATTATTTCGCTTTTTTAATTTTTTTTTATTTCAATTATATATAGTATACAGTTGGCCCCAGTTGGCCCACAATATTACTACAAATTCTAACTTGTTTTATTACAGACGAAGTCGGAAGATATCGCTTCAGGTTGAGGGCAAGAATCGGGCAGGTTATAGCTTTAAGCCAGTTACAAACGAAAAGAAAGCTGTCTGAAAGGCATCAAGTCAGTAAAATTAAGTGCCGCAGGTGTACGTATCTTTATACTTGAAGATGAACCTGAAGCGGACTGAATATGCAATTAAAATATAAGTGTATGAATTTAAAAATAAAGGCAAAGGTCTAAAAGTCTCAGCGCAATTTTCGGAATTCGATTCCTTCAAACCTGCAAGTTGCAATTCTTCCCTCGCGAAAAGCATACAAGAAAACTTTAAAAAGAGCATAAAGCCTGAAGTAATAAGCAATCAGAACAGAAGAGCGAAACCCGCTGATATATACGATTTTCTTATCGTCCCTGACCGAATCGTCCAGGAACTTTACCATTCCGTCAAAAGCATCCCTTTTAAGTGTACTTCCTTTTGACAGGCGGGGCCCTAAAACTACCACATCTTCTTCCATGCCATCTGCACTTTCCGTTCCTTCTACAAAACCGTAATTGAAAATTGTGGGCAGAGGGGAAAAGAAAACCCTTTCATAGCCATTTTCGGTTTTGTTATATTTCCAGAAACTGTATTTCGGAGTCTCTATAACAATTTTCATGGGAAATAATCCTGCCTGCATTATTAAGGAATAGCCGTTTAAGCTTTCTTCTGGGCTTTATCTTTTTCCATACTATCTCAGCCTTTTCCCAAAAAGCATATATTAAAAATGCTTCCTAAAAGCAGAACTAAAATCTGAAACTAAGATCTGAAACTAAAATCTAAAGTGAAAGTTTGCAATCTGATAAGTAGAGGCATATGAATGAGTTTCCGAAAAAAGGTGAGCTTGCGAGATGCAATGAGAGGAATAGTTGAAGAGCCCCTGCTTCCCATGGTTCCGAAACGTTTTGATTATATCGGGAACGTGGCCGTAATCTCGATTCCTCCGGAACTTGGGGCTTATAAAGAAGCTATTGCCTCAAAGCTATTTTCCATGCGAGGTAATACGCGGGCCGTGCTTAATAAGGTGAGCAAACTCGAAGGAGAGCACAGAGTTGCGGACTTTGAGCTTCTGCTTGGGGACACGACTGAGACTATTCACAGGGAAAACGGCTATGCCTATAAGCTGGACGTCAAAAAAGTCTTTTTTAATCCCCGTCTATACTCTGAGAGAAGGCGGGTAGCTTCAAAAATCAAGTCGGGAGAAAATATCATAATCCCTTTTGCAGGAGTGGGCCCTTTTGTACTTCCTGCTGCAGGAAAAGGGGCAAGGGTTTATGCTATCGAAATAAATCCCGATGCCTGTGTCTGCCTGCGAGAAAATATCCGGATTAACAGGCTTGAAGGGCAAGTAACCGTAATCCAGGACGATTTTGAAAATCTTTTTCGGACTGGAGAGATTTTCCAGATACTTGATTCAAAAACCCATAAAGAATCTCAAAATGGCGAATGTAGTGGGAATTGCAAAAAAGTCAGAGATAGTGAAAAAATCGAAAACGGTGATAAAGTAGGAAATAAGGCTTTTTCTGGCATGTCCGCCTGCCCAGTTCCCGGCAAGGGAAAAAATAAAGAGCTTCAGGTCCCAAGTAGCGGGTTTGATAGAGCCATAGTGCCTACACCATATGGAATGGACCATTTTCTTGTTGAAATCACAAAACTTGTCAGGAAGGAAGGGCATATTCACTTCTACACTTTCAAAGCCGAATCTCAGATTCCTGGGCTGATTGACGAATACAAAAAAATGGGGCTTGAAGTAGTACTGTACAGGCGGGCTGGAAACGTTGCTCCAGGCATCAGCAGGTGGGTTTTTGACCTTAAAAAAATAGTGTGAAGAAAGAAAGTGTAGAGACTTGAGTTATTAAACAATTATAGATTTTCAGTCTCATTGAGTAGATATTTTCAGTCCTCATTGGGTAGGTCTTTTCAGTCTCATTGGGCAGATCTTTTCAGTCTCATTGGGTAGACATTTTCAGTCCTCAAGCCCGATATGTTTAAGAAAGTGATGATAATGTTCAGGCGGCAGCCGCGAATAAAATGCCCTGGTTACAACTTCGTTCAGGGAAGGATGAATATCCATACCCTGCATTATTGGTTCAGGACTTCTTGACTCCGTATACATGAGAGGAATTATCTGATGGATCAGGACTGAAGCATGAGGGCCTATTATGTGGGCTCCCAGGATTTTTTCTTCCTCCGAATCCAGAATCACTTTTACGAAATAATCCCTTATTTCCATAGCCGATCCTTTTGCAGTATCTTCAAAAAACTTGAGGCCTATGAGGATTCTTTTCTCTCCATACTTTTCTATGGCTTCTTGCTCTCTCATGCCTACTCCAGCAATTTCAGGGCAGGAAAATACTGCGTGCGGTACGGCATGATAGTCTGCCTTTACTTTTTCTTTCAGGACCGCATTAAGGTAAACTATTCCGGACTCATAGTTTGCTACGTGCTTTAGCAGGTATTTTCCGTTTGCGTCCCCAAATGCCCAGATATTCGGTTGTGAGGTCTCAAGAAACTCGTTCACCAGAATCCAGCCCTGGGTATCGGTTTTGATCCCGGCTCTTTCGGGGTGGAGAATATCGGTATTCGGAGCTCTTCCTGTTGCCACAAGGATCTCGTCTACAGTGACTTTTACCTCCTTTCCAGAATTTCTATCCCTCACAACAACCGTTTTCTGCCCGTTGTCTTCTTTTCTAACCTCTATAGCTTCGTGGTTTGTAATGATCTGCATGTACTCCGACATCTTCATACTGGCAAGCCTGGAGATCTCGGGTTCCTCCTTTGGAAGAAACTGGAAATTTCTTCCTATAACTGTGACACTGGCTCCCATAGCTGAAAAAAAATGCCCGTATTCGGCTGCAATGAAACTCCCTCCTAAGATGGCGAGCTTTTTTGGGCATTCCGTGAGCTTAAGCATAGTATCACTTGTAAGGTATCCTGCTTCTTCGAGGCCTTTAATGGGAGGAATTGAAGGTTTTGAGCCGGTACAGAGAAAGATCATGTCGGAGTGGAGGGTTTTTTCACCTACTTTCAGGGTATAAGGTGAGATAAACTCCGCACTTTCGTGATAGTAATCAAGATACGGGTCATCGGCCAAACTATTCCTTATTGCCTCTATGTCTTCTCCAATTCTCCTGCGCATCCTTTCCATAATGGCAAGGAAATCGATGTCTTTTATTTCAAGCTTAATTCCAAAAATAGATGCAGTTTCAATTTCCCGGATTAGTTCGGCAGGATAAAGCAGGATTTTTGAAGGAATACACCCTCTGGTAAGACAGATCCCGCCTGGTTCATCTTTGTCGATAACGGCAACTCTCATTTTCGGTTTTGAATCAAAAATAGGATTTATGTAGTTCATTGCAGAACCCGTACCTATTATAATAAGGTCGTAGTTTTCCATACTTATCCCTCACCGCATAATATGTAGCATCCAGCTTTGCTGGCTATAAATAATATACAATTTATTCTGGTTATATTTATGGATTAGAATTTTAAATAATTTATAGAAAGAAACATAAAGGCAGTGTGTCAATTTTTATTGTAAACTCTCAAATTTCAATAAATCATCGGGTAGAAAATTCCATATCTGAAATCAGTTTTTTCTATAGTATACAAAAACTGGACTTCAAATTAACAGCAAATTTGAGATACTGCGAAGAAGAGAAACCTTGAATAATAAAATGTGAGGCAAAAGTTATTTTATTCATCGACTAATCTCTATAGGACTTGAAGTATTTGCGTAAATTTTCCTTGATTACAACTGCTAAAACAAATCGTTTTAAATTTTGATACATATTTTTAGATTATCTTTGAAAGAAAAACAACTACTTATTTATAAAGATAAGCCTATTGTATGTAACTTTCCATAATGAATAAAAACAAAAGATGTCTTATAATGAACAGAGCTGCCAGATTCACTAAAAACGGGGATTTCTGCCAGGGAATTCCTGTAATGCATATCCTGTATCTCCTGCTCATTCTTATAGCTCCTTTTGCAGGGATTAATCTTCTTTTTCTAATCTCTGTCATTCTGTTTCTGGGATTAAGGTTTTCTAAAAATCCTATTTTGTGTGACAGAGATGTTACCAGCCTTGTTTTTTCCCTGGCTCTCATGCTCTTTGTTTCCGTGATTTCTGGAGACTTTTCTTATACCTATCCTTTCTACATAGTGCTCGCCGCATTTGCGATTGCGGCAGTAGGAAACCATAAAACCTCTTTTTCTGAAGCAGATTCTGTACCTGATTCCAATTTAAGGCGGAAGACAATCAAAAAGAGGAGTTTTTCAATACTCTGGAGCTCGGCTTTCCTGGCACTTCGGATTAGTGCTGCATTCTTTGCCGCAAGCTGGGTTGTCTACTGGCAGAAACTGCCGGTTTCATATAACCTGATTTTCTTCATAGCTGTTATCGGGGCGGTTACCGGTTCTCTTTTCGAGTCAATCCCCTCCAAAATAGACAAGAATATTTCTGTGCCGCTGGGTGCAGGCATGACAATGTGGATTTTTGAAGATTTCAGGTACTGGGTGTCTCCTGAAAAAATGGTAGTAGCACTTGTATTCTCGTTTATCCTGGGTGTGCTGGCTTACAGGGCGAAGATTGCAGATGTTTCTGCCCTTCTGAGTGCTGCCCTTCTAGGATTCCTGATAATTGTCTTCAGCGGGCTTTCCTGGTACCTGCTACTGCTCACGTTTTTTATTCTCGGAGGCGGGTTTACAAAGTATAAATATGCATACAAAGAATCCATAGGAATTGCACAGGCTAAAGACGGCATCCGGAGTTACGAAAACGTATTTTCGAATAGTACAGCAGCCCTTGCCCTTGCTGTAGCATACGGGGTTTTCCCGGAGCACAGTCTTCCGATCATCTATGCCTATATGGGCACGGTTGCAACAGCTACCGGAGATACCCTGGCAAGTGAAATAGGGACAACAGCAAAAGGAAGGCCAAGAATGATAACAACCCTCAAACTCTCGGAACCCGGAGTAGATGGGGCCGTATCGTTACTTGGTGAACTTGCTGCAATCTTCGGTTCTGCAGTGATAGGAGTCCTTGCATACTTACTTGGGATCTCGGACAATTTTATATTAACAGTCCTTATTACAACCGCAGGAGGGTTTGTCGGGACAAATGTGGACAGTTTCCTTGGGGCTACGCTTCAGAAAAGGGGAGTGCTCTCAAACAGCGGAGTCAATTTAGTGGCAACCTTTGCAGGAGCAGGGATATCCGCTGTTCTGTATTTCCTTATAACTTGAACCGGGCACGGAACAGTCTCATTGATTTCTATTTCCCCAGACTCTTTCTGAGACTCTCAGACCCTTTACAATGGTATTTCATTTTTTTCATTTTTTCACAACTATCTCCAGGCTTCAAAAAACTGTTCACTAGTTAAAATTTTTTTCAGTCTTTTATGTATTTTCTCTGGTTTCTTACACCTATCTCAGTATCTTTCTACTTTTATCATAATTATTCTATTTTTTACCATAAATTTTCTACTTTTCCCATAACCTTTCTACTTTTCTATTAATTCTTCTATTTTTTCTCATAATCTTTCTACATTTTTCCAGAATCTTCACAGATTTTCTCAGGTTGTTCACTACCGAAAAGAAGTATCCATTTATATGTTTATAACATATCCTTAAGGAAACAGGGGTACTGAACCATTCACTTTTCATTTCTTCGACTCTTAATTTTCAAGTTTACAGAAGGTAACCAGATGACAGAAACCGAGTATAAAGATAAGAAAATCCTGCTTGTAATCGCTCAGGAGCAATTCAGGGACGAGGAATGTTTTGTTCCGAAACAGCTTTTTGAGGCTGCAGGATTAAAAGTTACTGTTGCAGCCGAATCTAAGAAAACGGCTAAAGGGACGCTCGGAGGAACAATCAAGCCTGATATCGCGATCTCAGACGCCAGAATTGACGACTATGATGCAATAGTAATCTCAGGGGGTTCAGGCTCTAGAAAATACCTGTGGGATAGCAAAGCTCTGCAGGCGCTCGTAAAAGGAGCTGATGACCTGAAAAAGGTGATCTCCGCAATCTGTATTTCCCCTGTAGTACTGGCAAGAACAGGCATCTTGAAGGGCAAAGAGAGCACAGTCTTCAAAAGTCCTGATACTGTACGTGAACTGAAGGAACACGGGGTTATCTATCTGGACAGGGAAGTAGTGGTTTCGGGTCGTGTGGTCACAGGGCGAGATCCTGCAAGTGCTGATGCATTTGGAAAAGCCGTACTTGAAGCCCTTAAAAAAGCTTAATTTTCATCAAGGATTCTGAAATGCAGATCTCCTTACCAAAAAAATTGTCTGAGAATTAGATTTCTCCGGTTACCGGATGTGCTTATTATGACAGCGGAACTTGAAGCCATACTGGCTTATCACCAGGCAAGTAAACACAACTTCAAAGCTTATGCTCCGGGTCCTTACCACCTGGACCTGCCTCTCAAGCCCGATCCCTTCCTTAACTATCATGGAACTCGACTTTTTAATCTGGAGATCTGGAGCGATGAGCGTCTAAAAACTGAGACTTTTCCTGCCTATGAACAGGCTTTCTCACCGGAAAAACTCAAGCCGTATGATCTGAGCGCGAAATCGATTTCAAGGCTTTTTTTTGACAGTTTTGCCATTTCTGCCTGGAAGAGAGCAGAAGGTACAAAATGGCCTCTTCGCGTTAATCCTTCAAGTGGAAACCTCCATCCTACCGAGGTGTACCTTCTTTCCGGCCCTTTGAAGGGGCTTCTGAAAAACCCGTCTGTCTGCCATTATGCTCCTTTGCCTCATGCCCTTGAACTCAGAGCGGAATTTTCGCCAGAGACCTGGGAGTTATTAAGTTCGGGCTTTCCTGAGGGCACTTTTTTCGTGGGGCTGAGTTCAATTTTCTGGCGGGTTTCCTGGAAATACGGGCTCAGAGCCTTTCGATATGCACAGCATGATATTGGGCATGCAATCGCTGCCCTGACCTTTGCTGCCGCCGGGCTCGGCTGGAAAACCAGCCTTCTTGCAGACATGGGCTCGGAAGAGATTGCAGTGCTTCTTGGCATTTCCGGAGAGAAAGGTCCTGAAAAACAGGAACCTGCCTGTCTGCTTGCGGTCTATCCGGCAGGAAAGACCTGTACAAAAGGCAGAATTTCTTCCGGGGCGGTTCCTGCTTTTAAAAATCTTTCCTGGGAAGGTGTTCCTAACAGTTTAAGCCCGGGACATGTTGAATGGGTAAGTATCGAAAAAGCGGCCTCGTCAGCTCAAAAGAAGAGGACCGATTATTTTGAGAAAAAAGAAGAATCAAATGAAGAATCAAATAAAGAATCAAAAGAAGAATCAAATGAAGAATCAAATGAAGGACTAAATGAAGGACCAAATGAAGGACCAAATGAAGGACCAAAATCCTATATGCAGACTGCTTCATCACTACAAACCAGCAGCTTCGTGAACCTGTCCAAGCTTGATAAAGTTCCTCTGCGCGGAGTTATCCGGGGAAGGAGAAGTGCTATTGAGATGAATAACAGCGCATACCTGGAAAAAGAAACTTTCTATGCGATGCTGCAAAGAACCCTTCCGCAAAACAACTCGATTTTCAATACTCTTGCTTTTGGTTCCTTTACTCACCTGCTTATTTTCGTGAACCACGTAAAGGACCTGCTTCCGGGACTTTATATTTTCCTTCGCAAACCCGGAGAAAAAGAGAGGTTTAAAGCTGCGATCAGGTCGGACTTTTTATGGGAGAAACCGAAAAATTGTCCGTCAGACCTTGAATTTTACCTGTTGATGGAAGAAACTCTGGATTATTTTGCAGCCCAGCTTTCCTGTACACAGAGAAAAGCTGCGGATGCCTGTTTTACTGCCTGCATGCTCTCGGAGTTCGAAGAGCCTCTGAACAGGTTCGGGGCCTGGATATATCCATACCTTTTCTGGGAGTGTGGAGTTCTGGGGCAGCTCCTTTACCTTGAAGCCGAAGCATATGGCCTCAGGGGTTGTGGAATCGGGTGTTTCTTTGATGACCCTTTGCATGAGGCTATAGGGCTCAAAGGGCTTGAGTTCCAGGACCTCTACCATTTCGCTGTTGGCTATCCACTTCCAGAGATAGGTGTTATCACTCTTCCTGCATACGAAGAGTAATTTATTATTGTTCTTCGTCGCATAATATAAACGACTTTTATAAAAATTATGCAATATAACTAAGTAGATTAATTGAGCTGAGTAGGCTGAATGTTTATAATTATTTCAGCCTCTTGCAGCTTATTTATAAACGTTTTACATAGCCATAACTTATTCTTTTTCCAGCCCGTCAAGATATGGAGCAAGTGAGGATAGCGCCTCAGCTTTTTGGGACTCGGATTTTATTCCGGACGCCATATTAAGGGCTTTTTCAATAATCTCTTCTTTTCTGGGTTCGTCCAGGTATGGGAGAACATACGAGAGAGCTTCGGGCCTCATGTCCTTATCTTTAAGGCCAAAAGCTAATTGAAGGGCTTGTTCAAGCACTTCTTCTTTTTTCTGCTCATTTAGATATGGAATAAGAGATGAGAGAGCCTGTACCTTTTGATAGTCAGAGAAAATTACCTCTATGAGTTCAAGGGCTCTTTCAATAATAGCTTCATTTTTTAACCCGTAAAGATGCGGTACAAGCGAGGAAAGTATCTGGAATTTCGTGTCTCCATATTGGAGATGGTGTGAGAAGCAAAAGATATTTTCAATAAGCTCTTCTTTGCCTGGTCCTCTCAGGTGAGGGAGAAGTGAGGAAAGGACAAGGGCTCTTTCGTTCTCATCCTGAATATGGGAGGTAGATTCAAGGGCTTTCTCAATAGATTCGGCTTTTTTTGGCTCGTCCAGGTACAGGACAGACAGGGAGAGGGCCTGTGACCTTAAATCTCCATACTGGATCCGGGAGGCAAAGTCAAGGGCCTCTTCCATAATCCCTCTTTTTTCCGGATTTTCCAGACTTGAGATTGTCATTAAAAGAGCCTTTGCTGTTTGAACCTTATCTTGAATCTCGTTATCTGTTTTTTCAACGTTGGCTCTTGCAGAATCTGTTTTTGTGATATGTTTAATCTCTGCAATTTGCTCAATTCGTAAGTCGCTGGGACTCTTTTCGCCTGTGGCTCCCAGACCAGTAACAGGTTTTTCGGTATCTGGCATTCCTTCTCGCTCCATACCCTGAGAAACACCTTTTCTTGTTACGAAGACCTCAAGCAGCCTGTTAAATTCGTCAAACACCTGGATTCTATCAATCAAAGTTTGTTTTGAACCTTGTTCCGAGGTTTGTTTTATAATCCTGGACGAACTATCTTCGGTCATTAGCTTCTGTACTGTTTTATAATCCATAAAAGACGAAACTTCTTTAACTAAATCAGGGTTTTTTTCAAGCAATTTTAATATCTCCTGAATAAAAACTTGCCTTACATCCATATCCGAGGGAGCAACAATCATATCTGCGGCGGCTTCTTTTAATTCCGTGCATTCTGTTGAACACAGTTTTTCCCAGAGCTTTCTTTTAGTCTCCCAAACTCCAGACCCCACTTTTTTGCAGGCTTCTTCAGCCGCTTTTTTAGACCCAACAACCAGATAAGGAATAACAGGTTCGATAAAATCTACTATTTTTTGTGCCAACTGTTTAATTATTACGTCCTGTTGCCGCATTATTTCAGCCTTCTATTTTTATATCCTATCGGATACTATAATTCACAATTATATAAGTACATTATAATTCAGCGTGATACAGGCCCATAGTTAAACAATTTTGGACTAAAAGAATTAATTTGTAATGGCATAAATAAACAATAATATAATGCAATATATCTTTGATTGAGAACCTATCTGATACCCAGAGGTATTTAAGCTTTTTGAAAGGTTAGAAAGTGTAAGCGAAGGTTCGTCCCGCTATTAATTGTTTACCTTACACTTGAAGAAAAGCAATGTGTAATCATATGTGCATTTAAATCTCCTCCAGAAAACAACAGGGGGGAAATTGCATGTTTTACTTTTCCTGAGTACAAGGATCAGGTGTCTCTACACGCAGTCCAGGCACTTATACGGATATAGCATTCGACGAAAAGCCAAGAAAACTGTATCCTCACCTTTTGCTTTCTACTTAATAAAAGATATTTTGTCCATATGTCCGGTTAGTTTATCCAGTAATGGTTTTTAATAATGGTTGCAATTAATTTCTGAAAGACGGCAGTAATTTCCGGTTAGACACTAATAATTTTTACTTCCAGCTAAAATCCAGAATCAATACTTATATGAGGGAACCTGCCAGATTGAGAGAGTAAATAAAGGATATTTAGAGAGGACAGCATTATAGCAAAGTTGGTGGGAATTCTTGAGTGAGCAGCCAGATATACATAATAAAGTTTTCAATCAGTCTTCGGATGAGAGAATAAAGGCTGCAAAGCAGCTGGGAACTTTTTTTGAGGCTTTGCCTGACAGAAGACAGGCTTTTGAAGATCTGTTAAGGCTTTGTTCTGACGACGATGAAGCAGTCCGGGAAGAAGCCGTCAAGTCACTTGTCGCTGTTTTTCCTAATGTCCCGGATAGGAAGCTTGTATGGGACAAGTTTGTGAATTTGACAGCTTATCCGGCAGAGTCCGTAATGATCGCTGCAGCCAGTGCTCTAATAAGTGTTTTTTCCCTTATGCCGGACAAAAACAGAGCATGGAAAGATCTTGCCGGGCTGATAAACTCCAGATCAAGCATGGAAGATGTAAATAGGGAAATTGTCAGCTCACTTCAATATTTAATAAAGGAAATTCCTGATAAGGTGCAGGTCTGGAAAGATCTGCTTGAAATGGGAACCTCAGAATATTCTTATGTGCGTGAGAAATCGACTTTGCTTTTGAGCCTTGTTTTTCCGGAACTGACAGACGAAGAAAAAGAAGAAGCCTGGGACGAAGTACTTGAACTGGCTAGCGAATCTGCGGATGAAAAAATAAGGGAGCAGGCTACCCGGACTCTTGGAGTTATTTACACACAGATGCCAGACGAGATGAAGGATGAAACTCTTGAGACTCTGATGGAACTTGCAGTATCAGGAAACCCTGAAGTCCAAAAAGAAGCCCTTCTGGCTCTACCCTCGGTTTTTTCTCATATCCCGGATAAGAAAACAACATGGTGTGACATCCTCAGGCTTATAGATGACGAGAATGAGTATATTCGAAAGCAGGCTATCGATGCCCTGGTTTTTATTTTCCCTGAGATGCCGGACAAGAAAAAGGTCTGGACTGATTTCCTGAGCCTGGCAAAAGCCAGAGATCATTATATCAGGAACATGGCCGCTGATGCGCTTGTATCCTTATTTTCAGGTATGGATAATAAAGACTCACTATGGAAGGAGCTCATTGAACTCTCAGGTAATGAGGAAGAAGGCAAGCAGAGTACAATGGTTAACATTCTCACGAAGACTTTTCCACATATTTCCTGCAAAAGAGAGGCATATTCCGAGCTTGTACGCCTGGCTGAAATGAAGGATAGCCCTGTGCTCCGAAAGGTTGTGGATACGCTTACTTCTGCTTATCCGGAGTTATGCAGTATACCTGAGGTAAGTGAAGTGGAGTGGGAAGAGATAAGAAAATGCAACTATGGAGAGCAGGATAAAACCTGGAAAAATAATTCAGGAGAACTGGAGAAACTCTGGGAGGAGTATGAATCGGAGGGAGACAGCAAACCCGAAAAAGAAGGTGAATTTAGAGAAAAACAGAAATCAGGGGAGAAATCAGGGGAAAAAGAAAAAACTGGAGAATATGAAAAAACTGGTGGTCTCCAGGTTGAAAAAACAGAAGACAGAAAACCAGTCTCTAACCTTTTTAAAAAATCAGTGTCTGATAATTCCGGGCTTGAAGCCGAAAACAGGGCATACGTACGAAGAAAAAATATGACGGATTTATTTACTGGGTCAGTCTCTGGTCTTTCAGGTGAAGAAGAAGCTGTAAATAAGCTTATTAAACTGGCTTCGGATCCGGATCCTCAGATGCGAAGAGGCGCAATAGAATCCCTGCTTGCAGCCTACTCCCGAACCGGCAAAACACAGGATATCTGGAACGGACTGCTTAAACTGACCGGGGAAGAGGAGACAGACACCAGAAGGGATGCTGCAGACCTGCTTTCAGAGGTTTTTCCAGCGGTTGAGGAAAAGTCCACAGTTTTTTTCGACCTTGTAAAGCTTGCTGAAAGCCAGGATGTCCGGCTTCGGAGGAGAGCTGCAGAACTTCTTGTTTCTGCTTTTGCCTATTGTGAAGATAAGCAGGCAGCCTGGAACGAACTTGTAAGACTTGCATCATCTGAAGACCGCGAAGTCCGGAAAGGAGCGGTTCTTGCCCTATCTTCAGGCTATGTAGAGGTGCAAGATAAGGAAAAAGCCTGGAAAGACCTGTTAAGTTTTTCCGATCACAGCGACAGTTTTGTACAAAGGGCGGCAACACAGACTCTTGGACCTGCTTTTTTCTACATGCCTGATAAAACCCAGGCCTGGAGAGACCTGCAGGCGCTTACTGACAATCCTTACGTTTATGTCCGAAGGTATGCTTTCCGCTCGCTTGGAAGAGCTTCTCTCTGGAGGGCGCTAAGGGCAGAAAATGAAGCTACTTATATTTATGGGCTGAAAGAAGCCGTCAATTACTTTAAGGAAGCATTCGAAGCCTCTGTTGGCTTTCATATTCCAGAATTCTATTATCCCTTTTATCAAGCGCTTTTATTCATCCTTTTCAGCGACCGGCCTGGTATAGCAAAATCTGAAAGTGAGCGATACTTCTCAAAAATGACAGATGAGGTCAGGGAGCAGGCTGAAAGCCAGGAACTACTTGAGATCTTTAAACAGTTTTCAGGGCTTCTTACACGCGCAGGTGAGCTCTCTCCTGGCAACCTTTCAGGACAGAAAAAACTGCTTGAAACTTCAATTCTGCTTTTTGATCAATTTTCAGGCCTCTTTGGAAAAAAAGAAGAAGAGGCTATTTTCACCCAAAAAACCGTGAAAAAAGAAAAAACTGTGAAAAAAGAGTATTCGAACCTTGGCAAAGCTCTTCTTGAGCGGGTAGAGAAAAAGAAGGCAGCCTTAACAAAAGACCGTAAAAACAGAATTTTTGACCAGAAATGAGAAGTTTCAAGCCATTTCAAAAATGTCTTGCCCGCAACCCTTTTCAAAAAAGGCTTGACCGAAAACCCTTTTCAAAAATGTCTTGCCCGCAACCCTTTTCAAAAAAGGCTTGACCGAAAACCCTTTTCAAAAAAAGCTTGACCAAAAACCCTTTTCAAAAAAAGCTTGACCAAAAACCCCAAGAACCGTTTGAGTTGATAACCTTATCCCCAAACCCTATTGGCGTGATCAACCGGCGCAACGGTTGCAAGTAAATGGTTTTGGAGGTTTGCCCGAGAGTGTCTGCCCTCGAGCAATATTCAGCATGAAAATACTGCCATCCACAAGCACTTTCATTGTTTGTGCATGTTATTCAAAGAATATCATTTTCGTTTAGTAAGGTTTTAGTAAGGTACTACATGGTTTTTACAGGATTTTTAGAAGTTTATACATTTACATGATTTTTAGTGTTTTATCCATTACATGTTTTTGGAGATTTGCTCGAGAGTATCTACCCTCGAGCGATATTTGATAGATATTGAAAACCGGATTGTGTTTTTAAAATTTTATTTTTAAGGCTGCCAATTTTCATTCTTCGTCAATTGCACTGACGTACCTGGGAAACAGGAGCATGTAATTTTCCTGATAAGATTTCCCATCTTCATTAATATCAAGAGTCCATATTATCTCAGGTGTTCTTGCTATTGATTTTTGTTGAATCGTCTAATACCTCCGAACTCAATTTCATTTTAGAATCTGCTCTTTTTCAATTTTGGTGCACGTCTCCAGGGAATGTTCATTCCCGAGACGAACACCAGCTTATTGCATGTCTGTTTGCACATAGAGGATTGAATTTTCCCACCTCTAACTAAACTCGAAAACTAAGTAAGGATATGGATTTGGGTAATGGATCTTAGCTTCAGAGATAATGTAAATATAAAAATAGAAATATTACATTCATTTTACAGTTTGTGGATAAGGATCTCAAACTCAAATGGTCAGGGTTTTCGGTCAAGCCTTTCATTAAAAAGCTTGTGATCACGCCGACCACGTTGTTGTTGCTGGAGTTTTCGGTCAAGCCTTTTTTCAAAAGGGTTGCGGGCAAGCTTTTTTTGAAAAGGGTTGTTATCACGCTAGGGTTAGAGGATAAGTTCTTCAAATTCAAACGCTGTCTTGTTTTCTATCAAATAGTTTTACAAAAGGTTTGCAGTCAAGCTTTTTTTTGAAAAGGGTTGTGACACAATCACTGCTCCAGTTGATTGCGCCGAACATATTGTTGCTGGAGTTCTCGCTCAAGCTTTTTTGTAAAGGATTGTGCTCAAGCAGTTTTTAAAAGGCTTCCGGGCAACAGCAACATTAATAAAAAAAGAATTTATAATAAATGTATAATTTTTGGTGGTCATACGTAAACCTGAGAATAAGAAGATTGGGAAGTTTATTACTCTGCAACTTATATAGCTTATAGCTTGCAGTTATTTCGTTAAAGGGGAAAATCGAGATAATCGGGTGCAGTTCTAGAGATGCGTGACTTTGAACATGTAGTTATAGAGAAGCGCGATTTTAGAAATGTTAAAAAATAGTAAATGAACAAAAAATAGAAACACAATTCAAAAAATACAAAAGACGGATGACAAAAATGGACAAAACAAAAATTCTGGTTGTTGAAGACCAGACTATTGTGGCCCTGAACATTAAAAACCGACTAAAAAATTTAGGGTATGCTGTTCCGAATGCTGTGGGTTCAGGGAAAGAAGCAATAAGAGAAGCTGAGCTTACAAACGCTGATATCGTTTTGATGGATATTATGCTAAAAGGAGATCTGGATGGAATTGAAGCGGCACGAATTATTAAATCACGCTTTGGCATACCCATAATTTACCTTACTGCCTGTACTGATTTTGAGACCCTCGAACGAGCAAAGCTAACAGACCCCGAAGGATATATTTCGAAACCTTTCAAAGAAGAAGACCTGTGTAAAAATATAGAGACCGCTCTTCTGAAAAGCCGGTCAAAAAAGAAAAAATCAGAGAGCTTTTAGAGCTCAAGTTAATGATACAATAAATTAGTTTAAAATTTTAAAAATTAATTTAAATTAGTCAAAATTAATTAAAAGTATTAAAAATTAATTAAAAGAATTAAAAATTAATTGAAAGTATTGAATATTAATTGAAAAAACCATCACTTTTTTCAGAGCTTCAGGACTTTTGCTGCTTTCATAGCATTGAAAACCATAGTTTCGATATCCATTTTTTGTTCTTCAGTTACAACAAGGTCGTAGTTTGCTCCTATTTCAGGCCGTTCAGGCACAGCGGTGCAACTGCCTGCGGGTTGACTGGAAATATCATAAGTTCCGATTTTGCGGGCAATGTCTATTATCTCTGTTTTATCAAAGGCGATTAAGGGATGATAAATCGGGATAGCAAGCTGATAGATTTCAGCATACATATTGGCAGCCGTCTGGGAAGCTACCTGTCCCAGGGAAGAACCAGTGATAATTCCGCTTGCACCTTCTTTTTTCATAACCTCATAGGCTTCTCGGTACATCATGCGTTTGCAGAGAAGACAGGTATTTTTTCGGTTGCAGATATCGATAAAGGTCCGAAGATTGGGGCCGTGAGGGAGCTCATAAGTCTTAAACTGATGCCCTGGAGCCCACTTCTGGAGTTGACGAATACATTCAAAAGCGCGTTCTCTTGCGGCATTCTCGGCATAGGGCGAAGTATTGCAGTATACCGGAATAATCGTGACTCCGCGCTTCATCATAAGCCAGGCTGCAACCGGAGAGTCAAGCCCGCCGGACATTAAAACAACCATACTTCCCTGCGTGCCGAGAGGAAGACCCCCTACGCCTTTGAATGTTTTCAGATAGACGTAAGCGAGATTTTGCCGCATTTCGACGAAAACTTCCTTATCAGGAGAGCTCAGGTCAACTCTAGGGTGCCTTCCTTTTTCTTCCAGAGCACTCCATACGGCATCTCCGCAGGTTCTGCCTATGTCCACTGAAGAAAATGGATGGTTCCCGCTTCTTCTGGCCCTGACGGCAAAAGATTCGCCTTCTAAAATCAGGTCCTTAGCCAGGGTAGCACATATACTGGCTGCATTCTCGAGGGTAGGTTCAGTCGTCAATGCAGGGGAAGTAGAGACAATCCCAAAAACGTCAGCAGCTGCTGCCGCCGCGCGGAAATCCGTAGTCTCGATAAATATTCGGCCCCATTCCCGACGTATCTGGGAATATGGAATATCTCGAGAATCCAGCATTGCCGCAATATTCTTCATCAGAATCTTTTCATACCAGTTCCGAACTCCTGTGCTTTTAAGAGCAAGTTCGCCATACCGAACTATGACTACATTATATGGAATTTCAAGCTTTAAAGAAGAGGGGTCGAAACCGGGGTTATCCGGGTTTTCGATATAACCTTCCAGTGTATGCTTGTTTTCTCTCGAGGTATGAGCATAAGCCTCAGGCTTTGCCTCGATCTCATTGGAATTGTCTGTCATGGATACTTAGGTTAGGGTAGCATAAAGCTTAAAACTTTCAGGATAAAAAATTTTATTTGCAAAAGTTACAGAGTCAGTAAGCCAGAAAAAAGTTAATAAAGCAGGTTAGTAGCATAAAAAACAATAAAAACAAATTGTGCCGGTGTGCATTTATCTGCATACCGGAAAAGGTTTCTGATTTTCAATTTTTCGGATTTCGAATTTTAGCCGGGTTCTGTAATACTTCATTCTTCACTGCTATTTTCTCTTCACTCATCAGGTTCAGGAACATACCAGTAATCTGGATCTTCACTTTCCTGTCCATCATCAAGCTCCGTATTATAATTGCTGCTATTATTATTGTTGCTATTATTATTGTTGCTATTATTATTGTTGCTATTATTATTGTTGCTATTATTATTGCTGCTATTGCTATTGCTGCTATTGCTATTGCTGCTATTATTATTGCTGCTATTATTTTCCGGGCTGTTAGAGAGTTCAGTTATCTTTCCTGATTGAGGAGGCACAGTCGTGTTTGTACTTACATTACCTGAGACGTTTTCTTCTCCGCCATACCATCTTGAAGGAAGGGAGTAATTCAGAGCACTATTGTAATATTCAGGAAGGAAGAACTTAGTTCCTCTTTTTTGCAGAGCCTCCGCAAAACCGGGATCGATTTCATCTAGTTTTGACTTGCATACAGCAGCCTCATCTAGTTTCTTTAGAGTATAAAGTGCAAACCGTTTATTGTAGAGGGCTGAAGGTGAGTTCGGGTTAATTGCAAGTACATTGTCATAACATGAAACTGCTTCTTCAGTTTCTCCCATCATGTTATGAATGTATCCTTTGTTATACCAGGCTGTGATACAATCGGGTTTAAGCTGTACTGTTTTGTTGAAACAATTAAGGGCTGCTTTATTGCTGCTTAACGTGAGATAAGTGCAGCCCTGGAAATACCAGGCTGTAACATTATCTGGACTGTACTCCAGAGCTTTATTGTAACAGTCAATAGCTTGCTGGTATTTTTCCAGCTTGTAGAGCGCAAAGCCTTTGTTATTATATGCATTCAGATTTCCCGGATCCAGCGCAAGAATTCTGTCGTAACAGCCTACTGCCCCCTCAAAGTCTCCGCTGTTCTCCAGAGCTCTTCCCTGTTTGTAAATTATCTCTCTGTTGTCAGGTGAGATTTCAAGCATTCTATCGTAACATGCAGCAGTTTCCTGATACCTGCCAAGTGCCTCAAGTAAAGAAGCTTTCTCAGCCAGGGCCTGGAAATTTTCAGGCTGAAGCTTAATTATTCTGTCGTAATCTGCGAGCGCTTCATTGGGTTTATTGGATTTCGACAGAGCAAGAGCCCGACTTCTGAGAGCCTCAAGGTTTTTAGGCTCAGATTTGAGAAGTGTGGCGTAACAGGAAATTGCCTCGTCATACCTGCTCAGGTTCGAGAGGGCAAGACCTTTTCCAAGTAGGGCATCCGAGTTGCTGGAGTTTAGAGCAAGCAACTGGTCATAGTAACTGACTGCTTCTTCAAGCTTTCCAAGATCATCTACAGTAGAGGCTATCCCATAAAGGGCTGTACTTGACTGAGGGTCAAGTTCCAGGGCTTTTCTGTAGCAGTCCAGAGCTTCCTCACTTCTGTCTAACCTATCAAGTATCGAGCCTTTTTCATACCAGGCCTCGGCACGTGCAGGATTAATTGCAAGTACCATATCATAAGAAGTAAGTGCATCTTCATACATTCCAAGTTTACTGTAGATTGAGGCCTTTCCATACCATGCAGCATCGTAACTGACCTCGGGGCTAAACAGGTCCAGATCTTCGGAAGGTTCGGCAAGGTCTTCTGGACTTGAGTATTCATAGTTCAGAAGATAAGCCCAGAAACCTCCAGAAAGCACCTGGGAAGGATTGGAATCTGCACTATTGTTTTTAAAGTGTTCCAATACTGGAGTTTCTGTTGAGTCCTGTTCCATGTTTTTGTTTAACTTGAAGCGTGCAGCCGAATATTCGGGATCAATCAGGAGAGTCTGGTTATAGCATTCTGAAGCTTCTTCATGCTTTCCAAGTTCATCAAGAGCAAGCCCTTTATTGTACCATGCAACTGCACTGCTGGGAACGGCCCCAAGGACTTTGTTGTAACATGTAAGAGAGCTTTCGTATTCTCCAAGTTTCGCCAGGGCAAAAGCCTTACCAGCCCAGGCAAGTGTATAGTTTTCGTCAATCTCGAGAGCTTTATCATAACTTTCTACTGCATCGTTGTATTCTTTGATTTTTGAAGAGTCTAAGCCTTTCTGATACCAGACTTTAGCATATCCGGAACCCAGTTTTAGGGCTCGGTCATAGCATTCAATTGCCTCTTCATATCTGCCAAGCTTTTCCAGGTCCAGTCCTTTCATATACCAGACAACAGCATGTCCGGACTCGGTTTCAAGAACCTTATCATAACAGTCAATTGCAGATTCGTATTTTTCAAGCTTATCAAAAGATAGGGCTTTCTCGTACCAGATCTTAACTGTAGATGATTTAAATTCAGGATTTTTGGGATAAGACGGAAGTGCAGCTTCATAAGCGCTTAGCTGTTCGAGTGAATCACTTCCGATTTCTTCAACCTGAATCCCTGTGTCCGGGTTAAGCGCCTTATCATAGCATGCTATTGCAGCGTCATACTGACCTGTCTTATTAAGCAGAGAGCCTTTACTATACCAGGCCTCGGAATTGCCAGGATTGTAGACCAGAACCTCGTCATAACATTGAAGAGCTTCTTCATTTCTCCCAAGTCTTTCAAGGCAGACACCCTTTCTCTGTATAACATCAAGATTTTCAGGCTCTGAAAGAAGAACAAACTCGTAGCAAGTAAGTGCCTCATCATAAATTCCCATCTTTTCAAGGTTAACACCTTTATTATTCCAGGCGTTTACCATATCCGGATTAAAAGAAATTGCTTTGTCATAACAGCCTATTGCAGTTTTGTAATCACCGGACTTATCAAGAACCACTCCTTTTTGATACCAGAGTTCAGCATTGTCAGGAGTGATACTAAGAGCACTGTCAAAGCATTCAATTGCCTCAGGATACTTTTCAAGGCCGAGGTAAGCCATTCCCTGCATCTGCATAGAGCTGGAAGAATTGGAATTCAGTTCGATAGATTTGTCATAAGAGTTCAGAGCTTCCTGATTAAGCCCCAGCTGCCCAGAAGCAAGAGCTTTTCGATACCACACTGTGGAGAGATAAGTATTGGCAGCAAAGCTTTTGTCATAGCAGTTGACAGCCTCAATATATTTCTCTAGCTCAAGCTGCTTGTTACCCTTATCATACCAGTTTTCGGAAGAGGCCGGAAAAGTCGAAAGGGCCTTCTCATAACAGCTGACTGCCTGATCATTCTTTCCCAGTCCGACCAGAGAACGTCCTTTTCCATACCAGGCCAATGAGGAATTAGGATCGATCTTAAGTGCATCATTATAGCAGTTTATAGATAATGAATATTTTTTTGTAAAGTATAATGCATTTCCCTTATCAATTAGACCTTCTATAGAAGATGGGCGTTGTGCCATATTCTCATAAGAATCAGGAGCGACTTCAGTTTTTTCATAAACTTCATTCCTCTCATTTTCTTCTGCAATCAGTTCATTACCCATAATAGCTCCTGCTACAGATAAAAAACCTGAAAAGAAATATAACATCAATGCAAGGAGAATAAAAGATCCGACAATCAAATTATTTTTCTTAACTGAGCTCATTAAATACCCCTGTTTATTCTAATGAGTTCTTATGAAGACTTTTCACAAAGAGTATCAAACTATCATTATACTCTATATTCTGTACTTTCTCTATACCCTGCGTAAGCGCAAACAATTAAAGAATAAAAGTAACTAAATAAAATCTTTTTGTTCCACTCGTGGATAATTTAGTTAGTTCGAGAGATCAGTCTCATTCATTACCATTTAATTTTAGCAGTTAATCCATATAAAATTTATGGAGTTTATAAATACCCCTCAGATCGCTCTTATATTTAACTCAACAGTATATTATGGTTAGAGAAATAACGTGATATTGTCACATTAACCCATTTTTGTATATATTACAGCCTATTTCCACCCAAATTTCCACCCAAATTTCCACCCAAATTTCCACCCAAATTTCCACCCAAATTTCCACCCAAATTTCCACCCAAACATAGTTAATTTTAAATATTTTTACCCTGTTGTGTTCGTTTTTTGTTTTTATTTCCGGCTTATTAAAACTTTCACTATTTTCACTGTCGTTAATTTTTCCTGTCTAAATTTGATACTTGCCAGTAATCAGAACAAGAATTTAATTTTTTAAACCTTAGTTAACTTGACTATATCACATTAACAGGTAAAACGCCATCAGTAGATCTCGTGGGTCAAATATATCGTTCATAGTGAAATCGATAACAGCGATTGAAATAACTGTCTAATCTGACAACGTCAAGTTAAAAAGCCTGATTTAAAAAGAACATTGACTTTTCAAAAAAGAAAAAAATAATGACTCTATAAAGCCATTTTTACTTCAGTTCTTTTGGCTGTTTGTGATCAGGAAGCACAGGTAGAGCCATAGTATTGATCAGAATCGGGCTTTTGATATCCTTTGCCCTTTCGATCACAAGTTCCTTTCCTTTCTGGGTAAGAGCAAAAAGTGGAACTGCAGTTCCCACCTGAGCAAGAGGCTTTACGAGGTCTCTGATAGGCTTTGAAGCACAACTGGTCACAATGTCTGAATTTTCCATCAGGCTCTGAGCTTCTTCCCTGTTTAAGCCTGTGACATGTACGCCAATTACTATCAAATCAAGCCCGAGTGCGGCTTCAAGTTTCCGTAACTCTTTTGCGGTTTCTGCGAAAGCTGCGGTTACTGCAATTTTTTTGTACCCGAGTTCTGCTGCCTTTTTAATGCCTGCAACAGGGTCCATTTTTGCAGTTGAAGGGTCAAGCACAATTCCGCCACGTTCCTGAATGCCGTTTATGATGGCATCGATTGGTTCGGTTTCGACCAGACCGGACATCCTACCGCCCATGCCCTGAACGAGAATAGGGTTATTGGAAATTACAGTGCCTGCACCTTCACAGGCTGTTACTGTTGTGTCGAGTAAACCCCTACTCAGGCCCGTCATCATAACTTCCGACGCTCCAAACCCAACAAAATCCTCGAGTTCCAGTAGGCGTTTGTCGGTGAACATTCCAAAGTCATTGATCCTGAATTCCATGTTCTTCTTGACTTCTTCAGGGGTGATCTTCTTAATTCCGCAGATTTTGGCAAAGAGGGGGCACCATTCGACTTCAGGCTCTCCTACTTCAATAACCTTTCCATCTTTTACGACGACTCTTGTTTTTCCAAGTAATTCCATTATATGAGGCATAGTTCCACCTTTACTGGCTGAGCAAAAAAATAATTGTTAAGAAACTAAAATTAGGTAAAAACAACAGTTAAGGTTTGTGGCTCTTTATATAATAGCTTTTGGTTTTAGGAATTTTTGATTTTATCCTAACTTTACATGGAAATTTTCAATACTTGAACTGTAGTTTGCAGGCCACTTCTTGATCTATTGAGTTTGGAAAGTTGAGCCCATGCTTCATTGGTTAAGCTTTAAATAACTATTTTGTCAGGTTGTCCCAAAAACAGTTGCTCTGTACTCTGAAAAACAGCTGAGATAAAAACATTAAAAACGCACATGAAATTTTTCGAATAACATGAACAGACAAATGAAAGTACTTTCACCTTACTTTTTTACCCTTTAACTCCATCATTATCTTGGGCAAGAAGGTTGTACTTATTTCGATTCTTGAAGCCGTCAAGAAACTAACCAGTGAATTGCCATCGAAGGCTCAAATTCAAGGGATTGTAATAAAAAATTATATTTTTCAGGTTGTCTCAAAATAACATTTGATTCTACAAATGGGTTAAAAAATTAGATTTTAAAGCAAGTGTGTACCTTAGTTCCAGAATAATTTCCGGCTTACATTTAAAGTCAACAATATAAATTGCCCAATTGTAGGAATGAGTCGAGTTTTGAGACAGCCTGTTTTGCCAATTTTTGCACCAGGATCTTATAGCCCGACTTGAGCTTTGAAATTCTCAAGACCAACGTCGTCAATGTATTTTCCAAGTCTCTTTTTAGTACCTGAATTTTTGTAATAATCAATTATCCTATCAATGGCCTCAAGGACTTCTTCTTCAGATAATTCCTTTGCTACAACGTCACCAAGTCTTGGAGATGCAGCCACGGCACCTCCCACCATCAGGGTGTATCCTTTAGAAGTGCCAATTACCCCAATGTCTTTAATAGCTGATTCAGAGCAGGAGTTTGGGCATCCTGAGACGCCTATCTTTAGTTTGGAAGGCATAGGCATTCCGTGATATTTCTCATCGAGCTTCAGACCAAGCCCCAGAGAATCTTGCTTTGCCTGCTTACAAAAAGTTGTACCGGGACAAATCTTTATACTTCTTACACATAGTCCTACAGCTGCTCCTGGTTTGATTCCAAGATCAGCCCATATGTTATCAAGATCTTCTTCTTTCAAGCCCACAATTGCAATTCTCTGGGCAGAAGTTATTTTAAGAGCCGCTGCTCCATATTTTTCAGCAGCATCAGCAATCTTCCTGAGAGTTGCAGGATCTACAACACCTCCTGGAATGTGGGGAGCTATTGTGTAAGTTTCACGGTCTCTTTGAACAATTGCGCCTTTTTCAAGTAAATTATCTTTCATATAGATATGTCTCCAAGCGATTAAGTCAAGTGTTTTCAAGTGATTAAGTCAAGTTTACAAAGGTTAACATATCTTTACAGCGGCATTTGAACCTAAAATATATCTAACTCTAGTAGACTTGACTGTTCCCTTTAGTTTACAAACTATAATAATTATTAAATTTATTTATAATTAATTATATGAAAAATTGGTTCTGAACAAATAATATCTCCGCATAAAATGTTTTTTTAGCAAACAACATTTAAATATTTATGATTATATAGTTACGAGGCGACATAGTGCAAATATGTCAGGAGAAAAGAAAACTTTTGGCCGTCAGTCCTGAGAATTCTGGAAAGGAGTTTTCGACTAACGGCTTCTTCTAGCTCTGGGTCTTTGATTTACATGGAAAAAACTGAGGTCTGGCTACTCAAAGGAGATCAGAATACATCGGGTTTATATCAACTGCTTTCTCATAGGCCTCCATTGCCTTCTGGTGTTTCTTAATCCTGTCGTATACGATGCCTTTACCAATCCAGGCTTTTGTAAAACTTGGATTGATATCGATAGCTCTCTCAAAAGCTTGAAGTGCCTCTTCGTATTTTTCCAGGTCTCTCAGGGCAATTCCCTTATTATACCAGAACCGAGCATTATCGGGATTTGTCTTTATCTTGTTGTCAAAAACCTCCACGGCTTTTTTGGTATAAAGTCTTGCTTCATCGTGTTTTCCAAGCCAGCGGAGAGCTACACCTTTATTATAAAGGGCCTTCCCGTTCGCAGGGTTTAACTCAAGAGCCCTGTTAAAAGCGCTGATGGCTTCTTCATAACTTTTTATCTTGCAGAGCCCCATACCCTTCTTGCACCACTCACTTGCGCTCATGGAACCCAAATTATAATTCTTCTCATAGAGGCAGATAGCCTTCTCAAAATCATCCATAGCTTCTTCGTATGCCTTCATTTCCCTCAGAGCCATTCCCCGCCTGTACCAGACTTCAGGATCTTCAGGAGCGAGATATGTAGCCTGGTAGTATGCGTCCATAGCTTCTTTATATTGCATAAGGCCTACAAGCAGTTCACCTTTAGAGCACCAGGTCTTCGCATCCGTAGGATTGATCTGAAGAGACTTATTAAGAGCATCAAGAGCTTCATCATATCTGAAAAGGCTTTTCAGAACCATACCTTTGCTAAACAGAATTTTTGCATTGTCAGGGCTTATTTCCAGAGCCTTATTGTATGCATCCAGAGCTTCTGTAAATCGTCTAAGTTCATGGAGTGCAACACCTGTATTGTACCACTCGTTCAAAGTCATCACTCAACCACACCTTTTTCCAATAATGTTTTTCCACTTTTTATCACATCTACTCTAGCAATAATAATATGCCTTCAGAGCGTTAAATTAATTTTGTACTTTAGCTCCATACTAAAAATAAGGAGATATCTACAGTTTCATGTCATAATTTCTGTGTTAAAGACAAATTTACAGTTATACATGATTTACAGTTATACATGATTTACAGTTATACATGATTTACAGTTATACATGATTTACAGTTATACATGATTTACAGTTATACATGATTTACAGTTATACATGATAATCTATGTTTTTGCTCTTTTTTAAGGATTTTGAAAAATTCATTTACTTTAATATTTTAAAAATAGAGTTTTCACAGAGCGAGCAAGAATTCGATAAAGTTAGATAACTTTATACATGTTTTTTCAATTATTTGTAAAATTAATAAAAATATATTTATTATAGCTTCAAAATTCCTCCGTCTTTCTTTTATTTAATTAGTGTTTTTGCCCTGACATGAGGAAAGTTGATCTATAAAATAAAACCTGAAAAATCCGGTAAGTTTGATTTTGGTAAAAGTTAAGATTGACTCCTCTCACGGCCTGCCAAAAGTCTAATTATCGACTTTTTACATTGAGGAATTGAGGAATTCTCTGGTCTGGAGAAACTTATGTAAGGACCATATGCTTTAATTAGGGCCGAACTTAGCTCTAAATACCTCCCAGTCTTTTTAAAGTTTATTAAAAACATCATTTAAAAATAATAACGATAAATATCCCAAGAGTCCCGGCACACTTAATAAACTAATTAGTGTAATTTTGGGCGCTCATAAAAATAATGATAGAGACATTTAATAAAGACATTCGATAAGGAATTTAACAGGAAATTTTCTGAATCTATTTAATAATAATTATAATGCATAAAAGTATTTCTGACACGCAGAAAAATTAAAAATTTTAAAGGGATGCTCTGAAAAGCTCTTCAGAGCGGCCTTTATATCCTACTAGTTTTAATACAAAAGAGTTTTTCTGTTAGAAGCTGGATTTGGAGTTAGAAATGCGTGCGTTTCAAGATCATTCCTACTCTGACTCGCAGTTCCACAGGGTTAAAAGGCGTAGTAACGTAGTCGTCAACTCCCGATTCAAAAGCCTCAATCCTGTTTTTTACCTCTCCTTTTTCACTGAGTACCATAACCGGTATCCACCAGTATCTTGAACTTGTTCTAATTTGTTTGCAGATTTTGAAACCTTCAAGGTCTGCAAGCCCAGTATCCAACAAGACAAGGTCGGGTTTTTCAGCTTTTATGGCTTCAAGTGAGGAAAAACCACCAGGGACTTTGACAACATTATAATTTTCAGCTTCAAGTGTTGCCTTAATACTGAGGGCACTGTTTCCATCCCCCATTATTAGTATTTTCTGCCGCGTGTCTATAAGATTTGCGATTCGGGTCTTAATCAGTTCTTCTGGAACTGAAAGACGGGATGCAATCTCTCTCTCACTTATTTCAGGTTGTGTTTCGATTAATTTCAAAATCTCATGATCAAGATTTTTATTATTCATAACCCTCCATCACCATACAGTATATATTTTCTTAGCTTTTAAACATTTCTCAAATCTTTTAAAAATCACATTGTTTTAAAGTTAACACAGTCTAAAGAGTATAGAGTTATCCAAATATTCAGAAGACTTCTTATGAATCGTCGGCTTGACCAATTAGGAGATAAGTTTATAACCGTAAATAGCAAGTTAATATTGGAAATAAGAATCACTTACAGAGAACAGCCACCTCTGAGATGATATAAATGGATCCAATGGAAAAAATTTTTGGTAAAACCGCACAGATGACAGTACTCAAGAATCTAATTGAACACCAGAACGAATCAACCTACCTTTCGGGGATAGCTGAAGAAACTGGCCTGTCTCACTCCAGCGTATCAAGGGTTATTACGCCCCTGATCGCATCGGGCATCGTCATAGAAAAGCCTCTGGGAAAGCAAATCCGGACTTTCCAGTTGAACATGGACAATGAGGCAACAAGGCTGATCATAGATTTCTACGATAAAATCAACCATATGCTGGAATAAGCCTTAAAAACAAAAGTACGGAAAACGAAAAATAGGGGCAGAAACGGTCTACTGTCCCGTCTTTTAAATTTAAGAACAGTTTTGAATTTTGAACAATTAAACTTTAAGGCAAATTCAGCCTGAAGGTCTTGATCAGGATTACTCTTGATTAGGATCACTCTTGATTAGGATCGCTCTTGATTAGGATCGCTCTTGATTAGGGTAACTCTTGATTAGAGTAACTCTTGATTAGAGTGACTTTTGATTAGAGTGACTTTTGATTAGAGTGACTTTTGATTAGAGCAACTCTTGATTAGAGTGACTCTAATCAAGAGTGACTCTTCAGGTAACCAATCTCAAGCAACTTTAGCCAGATATCCTTATTTAGATAGTTTTCATGTAGTCTCTTTTTTGAAGTCCTCTATATACACGCTCGCAGCAGTAGCTGCCAGTGCTCCATCTCTAACAGCTGCCACAAGTTGCCAGATTGGGGTATCACGACAGTCTCCTACAGCATAAATTCCTTTCTTTGAGGTTTCAAGTAAGTTATCCGTCCTGATAAAGCCCTCATCATCCTTGTCCACGTCAATGATTTCAGTGTTTGGATGAATACCCACGTAAATAAAAACACCGTCTGTAGCCAGTTCGCGCTGTTCTCCACTTTTAAGGTCCTTATAGTTTATTTTTTCGACTTTTCGAACTCCTCCGCTGCCTCCCATGATTTCCAGAATCTGGGCATTAAAAATGAATTCAATATTCGGAGTTGCAAAAACCCTATCCTGAAGGACTTTAACAGCTCTCAGCTGGTCTCTCCTGTGAATAAGATATACTTTCCTGGCAATTTTTGAAAGAAGAAGAGCATCCGTAACTGCTGAGTTGCCGCCCCCGACCACCACAACAGTTTTGTTTTTAAAAAAAGGCCCGTCACATATGGCGCAATAAGAAACCCCTTTACTGATAAACTCTTTCTCACCAGGCACGTTCAGACGCTTGGGGTTTGCACCTGTAGCAACTATGACAGCTATTGATTCAAGATCTCCACTGTCCGTGGAGATTATTCTCTTTTCTCCTTCAGCGCGAACGGAGAGGACTTCAGTTATCTTTGTTTCTACCCCGACAGCCTGAGCATGAGCCTTATATTTTTCCATTAATTCTAGCCCTGAGATAGCTGGAAAGCCAGGATAATTTTCCACGAGATCTGAAAGCGCAATCTGTCCGCTAATTTCACTTCTTTCAAGAATCAAAGTATTAAGTCCGAGGCGTACGGCATAAATACCGGCTGCGAGCCCTGCAGGTCCTCCTCCTATGATTATAAGGTCATACATACTTACCTCCTGAACCCAGAAAACAGTTTCAATAGAATACCCTTTTGAGATTTACTCAGCTAATACGAGATATAGCATCAGCTTTTTTCGGGAGGCCTGTAAAAGCTACCTCTCCATCAATAATAGTCGTAGGTACTCCAACTATGCCATACTTATCTATCAATGCCTGCCCCTCTGGAGTTTCCACATCTATTTCCTCGTATTCAAAGTCATACTCGGATTTCAGGTCTTTCCAGAATCTTCGAGCTGCCGGACAGGCAGTACACCAGCTGGCGTGAATAAGCGTAACTTTAGCCATAAAAACCCCTTTAAAAATTACAGTTGTAAATCCATTCTAATATTAATTTACATATATAAATAAGTTAAGAATATCCTCAAATTCGGAAAATAAAGAATTATTGCCTGGATCTGCTCAAACAAAAAGCTTTAAACTAGCAGGGCTCTTAAAGCGGGCTATGCTTACATTTATAGGTCTGGGCCTTTTCGACGAATATGACATTTCTTTAAAGGGACTTGAGGCTATCAGGGAAGCTGATATGGTTTACGCGGAGTTCTATACATCTGTTCTCATGGGTACGAACCTTGAAAAAATGGAGAAACTCTACGGCAAGAAAGTCTTTTTGCTTTCAAGAGAGGATGTGGAGCAGCACCCTGACTGGCTCTCCAAAGCAAAGGACAGCAATCTTTGCTTCCTGACTGGCGGAGATACAATGGTCTCCACAACTCATGTAGACTTACGCCTGAGAGCTGAAAAACTGGGGATAGAGACCCACCTGGTTCATGGAGCTTCAATTGCCTCGGCTGTCTCGGGTCTTGCAGGACTGCAGAACTACCGCTTCGGGAAATCCGCAAGTATTCCTCATCCCTATGAGAGCAGAAGAGGCACAAGGATAATCTCGGAAACTCCTTATGATATTATAAAACAAAACCTGGAACTTGGCCTGCATACCCTGGTGTTCCTGGATATAGATAAGGAAAAAGGCTATATGACTGTAAATACCGCCCTTGAGCTTCTCCTTGAGGTTGAGGAAAAAAGGGGAGAAGGAATTATGCGAGGAGCTATTGCAGTAGGAATAGCTAGGGCAGGCTCTGAAAAGCCGGTCGTAAAAGCAGATTATGCGGAAAAACTCAAGGACTTTGATTTTGGAAAACCTCTCCACATCCTCGTAATTCCCGGAAAACTGCATTTTCTTGAAGCCGAAGCGCTTGTGAAACTTGCAGGAGGCCCAGCAGGATTTATGAAAGAAGTGGAGTAAAAAAGAGAATACTGTTTATAGCGCCTACTGGTGATTATAATGCCTGCTGATCTTGATGAAAAAGTCAAAAGATACGAGGATATGTTAAAAAGAGCCCTCCAGAAAGCCAAATATTCCCCAATCCAGGGGTCTCATATGTATGCCGTTGCAAAGGATTATTATACAATGGCAGAAGCCTACTATAAAGATGGGGTGTATTTTCTGGAAAATAGAGATCCTGTAAATGCCCTTGCCTCCTTCAGCTATGGTCACGCCTGGCTCGATGCGGGAGCAAAACTAGGGGTTTTTGCAGTTGATGATGAAACTCTTTTTACTATATAAATGAGAAATGAGAATAAAAGAAAAATGACTAGAGGAAAATGACTAGAGAAAAATGACTAGAGAAAATTAAAAATGCCTGAACCTGATTCTGGAAGAAAGCATAGATACTCAGTTGAAAGGATTAAAGTTGTGGGACCAAAAATTAAAAACTTAACTGAAAAACCATATAAAAGCAAACATGATACTGTTTATTTGAAGCAGAAACAATTTTATATACATTATTCTATTCTTTAGATTCTGTGAAAACTTTTCCCTATCGGGAAATCTTCTTAAAAAACGTGCATAACTGAATAATTATGGTGGACAATAATGAAAAACTTCCATGTGGTACTTGAAGCAGCTTGGTTGGTTAGAGATGTAAAGACGGCTGATGATGCTATAGGAGTCGCGATTTCAGAAGCTGGAAAACGCCTGAATCCTAAATTGGATTTCGTAGAGGTTGACGTGGGAACTACATCCTGTCCGGTATGTGGTGAGCCCTTTAGCAGTGTTTTCATAGCGGCAAACACCGCTCTTGTAGGTCTTATTTTTGAGATGAAAGTTTTTGATGCTGAGTCTGCCGAACATGCGGAAAGGATCGCAAAATCTGTGATCGGAAAATCTCTCCGGGACATTCCTTTGACGGTTGTGGAAGTCACCGAATTCGAAAGGCCAGCTGAGAAGAGCGAACAGCAGCATAAGAGCAAAACAGGAAAATAAAAGTTTTTTCCCAGAACCTTTTGGGAAAGAATAAAACATTATGATGCAGTTAGTTATGTCTATGGGTTTTGTTCATGACTGACTTTATAAGGCTAAAAAGAATATTTCGTTAAGAAAAGAGCTTTTCATAAGAACAGAGTATCTATCACTGATCGAATCCCAGCAAAAAAGCAAGTTTTATCTCTCCTTCAGGCTTTGTTTTTAAAGTTGGACCCGGCGTAAAGAACCGGGTTTTTTCACAACCCATGAAAAAAAGAGGACACTACATGGACAGAATAATTTCCATCGTAGGGCATACTGCCCTTGATTACATTGTAGATGTTGAAAGAATCGCAGGAAAAAACGAGTCATCACCTGTCATTGACTATGAAGAATATCCTGGTGGAGGGGCTGCTAATATTGCGGTTGCCATTGCAAAGCTGGGTGGAAAGAGCCAGTTGATTTCCCCTGTAGGCACAGATTTTGTAAGTTCAGGATATGAAAAACTCCTTACAGACGCGCATGTTGACCTTTCCCGCCTTTATAGAATTGAGGACCGGAAAATTTCTAAAGCCTTTATTTTCACTGACAGGGAAGACAACCAGACAACCTATTTTTACTGGGGAGCTTCTTCAAAATTCAAAGAACTTGAACCCGAACCTGTTGATTTTGTTCATCTTGCAACCGCTGACTCGGTGTATAACGCTAAACTTGCACAAATTGCCGGCTTCGTCTCCTTTGACCCTGGACAGGATCTTGTTACGTATTCAAAAGAAAACCTTGAACTCATACTCGCTCATACTGACATCCTTTTTGCGAACCGGCACGAGATAAAGCGAGTTTCAGAGATGACCGGAAAAAGTTTCTCGGAACTCAAGGCGATGATCAACATCATTGTGGTCACATATGATTCTCAGGGCAGCAGGATCTACACAGGTAAAGACGAATTTTTAATTCCTGTAATTTCTGTCCAGGCTTCAGATCCCACCGGAGCAGGAGATGCTTACAGGGCAGGATTCCTCCTCGCCTTCACAAGAGGATACCCGCTTACCACCTGCGGTAAAATTGGATCTACCGTAGCTTCTTTTGCTGTACAAGCACGAGGTTGCCAGACAGACCTTCCCACCTGGGAAGAAATGAAAGCTCGTTATGAAGTTAATTTTGGAAGGCTTGAGAAAGAGTGCTGAAATTGCAAATGCCGACGAAGCATGATCAAAAGTCAAAAAGTATATAAAATATTACATAATGATCCACGCATTATAACCCCCCGACGTACGAAATAGATATTAAAACAAAAAGGGATGCAGATGAAACTCGCAGCACTGATTTCCGGTGGCAAGGACTCGATTTTTGCCATATATAAAGCCCTCCAGGAAGGGCATGAAGTCACCCACCTGATTAATATTGTTCCCGCAAGGGACGATTCCTATATGTACCATTCCGTCAACCTCCACATGGTAGAACTAATCTCTGCCGCCTGTGAAATCCCCCTGATCCAGCAGGAGTCCAGCGGAATAAAGGAACTTGAACTGGATGACCTGACCCTTGCCCTCAAGAAAGTAGATGTAGACGGCGTATCCGTAGGTGCAATTGAGTCCCAGTACCAGGCAGGCAGGGTGAAGAAGATCTGCGATGCCCTGGGGCTTAAGGTCTATACTCCTCTCTGGCACAGAGACCCTGAAGAATTGCTCAATGAGATGTCAAAAGTGCTCGATATCCGGATCGTCAGAGTCGCAGCTGACGGCCTTGACGAGTCCTGGCTTGGTCGCCCTATTAATGTAAACTCGATTGAGCATCTCAAAGCGCTGAACAAGCGGTACATGGTTCACATGGCCGGAGAAGGCGGAGAATATGAGACTGTTGTGCTCGATGCCCCCTTTTTTAAAAAGCGGATTGAGATTGTAAAAAGTGAAATTGAATGGCAGGGTGACACTGGCTCCTTAAAGATCCTGGAAGCAAAACTTGTCGATAAAAAGTGATTGTCAAAAAAGCTTCCTGAGAAACAGGTTAATCCCAAAGATATATTCATTTATTTCACAATTTAGAAGTGCCATAAGCACTATAACTCTTTAAAACATGATCTTTGTATTTTAGATTTTTTAATTTCTCATTTTTTATTCTTCAACTTTTCATTTTTTATTCTTCAACCTGACTTTGAAAGTTAAATAAAAATAAGTGCTCTTTGTTTTGGGTTATTGGATACAATGTACATCACAAAACAAGAAGCCTTCCCTACAATTCCTAACCTACAAGACCAAGGTGAACAAACCTGGTGGAGGATCTCACTCTTCTGGTCGTAGTTGGCATCATCGATCCACAGCGGGCCGAAACAAAAGTCCTGACGACAACTTTACTACCGTTGTCAAATTAGTGGAATAAAGTCATAACATCTACAAAAATCTGTTCCACTACATACATTTCAAGATAGGGCAACTGAGCTTCGTCTCCTGCAACGAATCCTGGGCCTGACCTCGCTGAGCAATGACCAGTGGCTGATCTTCATCATCGTTGTTATTGCCTTGCGGCTTGTCGATGAGGTTATCAAGTTTTTCCTGCGCAGCAGTCGCAGCACCCGCCCAGGCACAAGTGGCAACCCCTGAAACCATTTGTGACATGCTGCCTGCCTGCAATTATCGGGGTATATCAAAAAGTGTAAGTGAAGTAGGAGTGTAAGTGAAGTAGGAGAATGAAAACAATTTCTTTAATGATATCCTGTGCTCTTTTTTTAGTCGATATCCCGTTGCTTGCAGTGAGATGCACCAGCTAAATTCTGATAGTGAGATGCATCAGCTAAATTCTGATTAAGTTGATATTCCAATACTGAAGTAAATAATAGGTGAAGTTTGCTTCCCAGTATGAAATCACTGAAATTGACATCATCCGGTGTGCAAATATTGCTTTTCGAATTGATTTCTGCAAAAGCTGGCTGTTAAGTGGGCGAAAATGGGAAGCGGGTTTAAAAATGTGGACAATAAAGGTTCCGGGTAAAGTCCGCCTTTTTAATACTTCCCCGTCATCTTCGCAATCGTCCTGTGTATCCCATGTATACTGAACCCGCTTCCGAGGTACATCATCGGGCAGTGTTCGGTCATGCATTCAAGGCCTTCTGCCTTGCAGGTGTCAACAGCTTTTTCGGTTTCTGTTTTCCAGTGGAACCAGATTTTATTTATGCCTTTCTCCTTCAGGGCAGAGATAAAGTTTCCAGGGTCAGTTATTGTGACGCCCAGTACGGCGCGGTTGAGGCCAGCTGGAAGTTCAGAGACTTTTCTTAAAGAGCCGGGCTCCGGCTTGTCGGAAAGATCAATGACATAGACGTCTTTGCCCCGGTTTTTAAGTTCGGATATGGCCCACTTCATTGCAGGCTTTGTATTATCGGTGACGAATGCATAGGTTTTTGCGTTCCAGAAGTTTTCCCTTTCTGATGTCGTTGGTTCCATCTTGAGTTCCCCCTATTAGATTCTAAATTAAGTATATCTTCTGGCTCATATAAAAATCACAATGCAGTTTTCAGCCAGCTTCCGACCACCACAGGAAGAGTTTCTGAGATATCAGGCCGGATAATATCTAAATGGTATAAAGAAGTATATAAAGATTAAAAATATAAAAGGAGCGCAGATCCGGATAGGATTCTGCTTATTTCTAGTTGTTTCTGCCTATTTTTACTTATTTCTTCCTATTTCTGCTTTTTTCTGCCTATATTTGCCTATTTTTGCCTGTTTGCCCTGCTTACTGTCCCTGAAGCTTCTGTCCTGCTGCCTGAAGCGCTCCGCCGAGTGCCTTTGCAAGTTCACAGTTCTGAGAACACTTTGAGGGACAGTTACAGTACTTTGGGACGTTTTCCGCCATCCATTGCCCCAGAAAACCAAATGCTTTGAGCTGATCTTCATTTGCGGTCTGTATGAAGTTGTTTATATCCTGTAATTCCATGATTTATCACCAGCATCAGAAAGGTTGTGTATATTTATATACCTGAGCGTCATAATTATATACATACTTCCGATTGTATAGAAAAATGACCTTAAATGAACAAACTTTAATAATCCCTTCACTTATTCCTTCAAATATCAGTCTTAATAAACACCATTAGTAAGCCCTTCAAGTTCAACTTTAATAAATACATTCAATGGTGCCTTCAATTAACAGCATTTTTAGTAACAGTAATTATTGGCCATGATTACAACAAACTTTAACTAAAATAATTTTAATTTTTTATAGTTCAGTTTTTAAAAAGTTTCCGAGGCAAATAAAAAATGGAAATAGCTAACGAAAATTCCGAGACTTATTACCGGGAAGAACTTCACTCTATTAAGGAAGAAGTAACATCCTTGCGGAACGAATTTTCACGGTTTTTGCAGAAGGCAAACCAGCAGCATATTGAAGGGATGATTGAGGAGATGAGAAAGAGCTTCATGAGGCCCATGGTAGACTATCTCTGTGAGGACGCAAGTGATAGGATGCATACCAGGATGACAGCAGACTGTGGGATGCGGGATTTTTGTGAAAAGGCTTTTCGTGATCTCTTGCATGAAACCGCAGGGCTTGTTGGAAGAGGCCGGATCGAAGCTGAAACCATAAAGCTTTATCGGGATAAGCTGGAAGAAGTAAAAAAGGAATCTAAAACCTCAAATTGCAGCAAGTGTTTTTCGGAAGTGACGAATCTTTTTGAAAAGCAGGTCAAACTTATGCGTTCGCTCCAGATCTATGAAGAAAAGAACGAAGAGGAGAAAAAAATAGACATTAGCGAAATCGAGCCCGAAAAACTGGTCACTGAAGTTTGCGAGCCGGTAGCAAACCGACAGCGCCTTCTGATGCTCAAAGCACTTTCAGGGGAAAGCAAAACATTTTCCGAACTTTCCAAACTTACAGGCCTGCGCGGCGGGAATCTGCTATTTCACCTTCAGAAACTCCTTGAAACAGGAATGATTTTACAGCGAAATGAACGGGGAGACTATATCATTACCAGGAAAGGTTACTCTACCCTGCAGGGGCTTTCCAGAATATATTCTGAAATTGAAAATGAATAAAGAAGCAAAAGCCGTGAAAAATCAATAAAAAACGGTAAAAGAAAGCAATAATTTAAAAAGGAAGTAATAATGAAGAATAGTGGTATAAAAAAGCAATAATGATGTAAAAAGGCAATAATGATGTAAAAAGGCAATAATGATGTAAAAAGGCAATAATAATCAATAAAACTAAAAAAAAGCCAGAAAATTGGCTTAAATCAAACAAATTACCAGCCGTTACATCATCTGCTACCTCAGACGATCATTCAGCCGTCATTTCCTATTGCGTTAACCGGGCAGGCTTCTAATGCTTCTTCACAAAGTTCTTTTTCTTCGTCGTCTTCAGGTTGCTTATATACATAGGCATTGGATTCGTCGTCATTCATCTTGAAATTTTCAGGCGCAGTATCCACGCAGAGATTACAGGCTATACAGTTGTAGTCACAATAATAAGGTCCTGGAATATTTTCAGCAACTTTATCTGAATTATCGGCTATATTCACTCCCCCATTGTGTTTATTTCACAGTAAGAGTAATTAAGAGGATTTTTATATATAATTTAACGTTTGAAAATGACTTTTTCAGTGAATTAAGTTCCTCGATAATCTATACAGTCCTGTACATCCATGTATATCGAAAAAAGAGCTGGTTTGGTAACTAGCTGGGTTAGTAACTATTCGTTAGCTTTTTTGTATCCTCTAGGACTTACGCACTTGAGAAACAAAATCAACTACGTCAAAGGCTGTGGATTAAAGTCACGTTTTAGACAGTTAACGGTCCGATGCTGTTGATTTATCAGTTCAACTGCGTAATTTTTTTTGAATAATTTCACTGCTGGACACAGGTTTTCAAACTGGAGAACAGCCTTTGTTGAGGTTCTGGGAAATTTATTTAATTCTATTCACCTTTTTATTAGATGGAATGCATAAAATTGTTTTAGATCCATAACTTGAGGGGAGATGGTACCATCGTTACGAAAGAAGAAGTTATCGAAGTTCTAAAGACCTGCTACGATCCCGAAATTCCGATAAACATTATTGACCTTGGACTTGTTTATGGGATAGAGGTAGAAAGGGATCGGGTCCATATAAAAATGACTCTAACTATGCCTGGCTGTCCTATGGGAGAGCTCATTATAGAGAATGTAAAGCGAAAGGTCGAAGCAATAGAAGGAGTAAAAGAAGCAAAGATCGAGCTCGTTTGGGACACACCGTGGACTCCTGAAAGGATTTCGGAAGAAGCAATGAAGCGGATTACAAAATAATTAAGGAATAATTGGAATAATTACGGAAAAGAACTAATTAAGGGATAATTAAGGAATAATTAAGGGATAATTAAGGAATAATTAAGGAATAATTAAGGGACAATTAAGGGATAATTAAGGAATAAAAATGTTGTACCAAAAGTATGGGGGAAATAAGTATGGGAAATCAGGGTCTTACAGACCTGCCAATGAAAGTCAAACTGCCTGAGCCAGAAGCTGCGGATAGAAGCCATATCGAGGAACTCATTGCAAAACGAAGGTCTGTAAGAAGATATAAAGACAGGGAACTCTCCGAGTCCGTTATTTCTCGCTTGCTCTGGACTGCGCAGGGTATAAGTTCTAATGGCGGTTTAAGGACTTCACCATCAGCGGGTGCGCTTTATCCTCTTGAAATTCATGTAGTTACCGGAGAAGATGGAAAGCTTGAACCTGGGGTTTACAGATACATTCCCGAAGGCCATACTCTTGTCCGGGAAATTGACGGTGATATGAGGGAGAAACTTTCAAAAGCTGCTCTCTTACAGCCCATGATAAGAAATGCTCCCGTTTCATTTGTAATCTCCGCGGTTTATCCAAGGATAACAGGCAAATACGGCAGTCGAGGCATTCGTTATGCTCATATGGAAGCAGGGCACGCTGCACAAAACGTATGTATCCTGGGAGTGGAACTCGGGATAGGAACCTGTACAGTAGGAGCTTTTGAGGACGAAGAGGTAAGAAAAGTGCTTAAACTGCCAGCAAACGAAGATCCTCTCTATATTCTGCCTCTGGGTTACATGTGAATCTTTTCCGGCGCCAGAACCATTCGAAGAGTCATTTACGATCAAACTCCTTTCCAGTACCATAATATGTAAAACTGCGAAACCAGAAAAGTGGGAAAGAAAACAGGAGAAAAAAGATCTAAAAAAGATCTAAAAAAGATCTAAAATATATCTAAAAAATATCTAAAAAATATCTAAAAAATATCTAAAAAAGGAATTTAAGAAAGAACTTAGAGGTTCTTTTTAGTTTCAGGGCTCATCTCAGAGTTTTCCCGTGTTAGCTTGCCCTCAGAATACTGATATATCGCAAGTTCGCCGGTGGAAAACCTGATTTCCCTGATATCCTCATCGGAAATCCCTTCGATATATTTTACCAGAGCTCTCAGACTGCCCTGGTGAGCACAGACCAGCACATTTTTCCCTGCCTCTAAGGCAGGCAGGATTTTCTCCTTGAAATAAGGCACTGCACGTTCGTACACGACTTTGAGGCTTTCTCCTTCAGGTGGGCCTGGCTGAAAGTTCCACCGCCATGAGGCAAGTTTTTTGGCTCCGTATTTTTCTTCCATTTTCTGTTTTTTCCTGCCCTGGAGCTTCCCGTAGTAGCGCTCGTTTAAAGAAGGCGTGAAATAAATCGGAATAAGGTTTTTACCGAGCTTTTCAGGATACGAGTACCAGGCCATTTTCCCTAGATTTTCTTCATTTCCTGTTCTCTCATGGACAACAACCCCTGTTTTCTTCTGCCCGGACAATATTAAGAAAAGTGTTTCCTGCGTCCGCACAAGGTCTGAGGCAAAAGCAAGGTCCAGTTCGAATTTTTCAAGCTCTGCTGCACATTGAAGAGCCTCTTCGATTCCTTTCCTGCTGAGAGAAATGTCCACCCAGCCGGCAAGCCTTTCCTCGGGCTTTAAGCCAGGTTCTCCATGCCTGACAAGTATAAGATGACCCATTAAAACGATACTCCATATAATCAGTTTCTATAGCCAGGAGCCAGTAAGTAGGCTAGAAGCCAGTAAGTAGGCTAGAAGCCAGTAAGTAGGCTAGAAGCCAGTAAGTAGGCTAGAAGCCAGTAAGTAGGCTAGAAGCCAGTAAGTAGGCTAGAAGCCAGTAAGTAGGCTAGAAGCCAGTAAATGTAGTCAGAAACCAGTAAACACTATGGTTTATTACTTCTTCGGTACAGGCCTGAACTCAAGCCGGGTATTGTAGAGAAGATGCCATAGATCGCCTTTCTTTGCCATTCTTTCCGCATCAATTACAGATCCTTGCCCTTCGATCTCGAATCTGATACTTTGCTTCCCGAAGGTAACTTTTCCAAGCCTGCTTTCCATCCTGCTATAATCAAGGGCGTCGGCAAGCCGGACAAGGGCAGCTACTTTAAGGGTGAGGTTCTGAAGATCCTCAGGCATTTTCCCGAAGTCCTTCCCTTTAAGTTTCTCAATTTTCTCTTTACCTACACTCTTTTTATGCAGGAAAGCAGTCCAGGCAACAACAGGCCTGAGTCTTTCGGGCACTTCTAAAGGCGGGTGAAGGAGTAAAATGTTCCTTCCTGCTTTGTGATGGTTTTCAAGATCTGCTGTCACGCCGGCATCGTGAACGAGAGCAGCGATTTCTACCAGGTTCCTCATTTCGGGGTTCAGTCTGTGTATTGAATTAAGAATGTCAAAGAGTTCCAGGGCATTTCTGGCCACGTTATTGGCATGGCTACGTTCAATTTCATAAATGTAGTAGAGATCTTCCAGAGGCAAAGGCTCGGGACGAAGGGCTTTCCCAGGTTTTTTATCTACTGATAGCCTTGCGCTTGAACCTTCCTCTAGCTGATTACTTCTTGAAGGTTTATTGGCCGAATTCGA
The DNA here is from genome assembly GCF_000969945.1 of Methanosarcina sp. Kolksee. Classification (NCBI taxonomy): domain Archaea; kingdom Methanobacteriati; phylum Methanobacteriota; class Methanomicrobia; order Methanosarcinales; family Methanosarcinaceae; genus Methanosarcina; species Methanosarcina sp. Kolksee. The sequence continues at coordinate 2,248,319 of NZ_CP009524.1, read as the reverse complement.
ATTAAAACCCCCTTTATACACATTTCTTATCTGTATATTATCTGTATATGTTGTATCCTGAAATGATTTCGCAGACTCAAAACCATTTGGAAGTCTAATTCATAATACAATAGTAGGCGACGCAAAACGTTAAATGTTGAATAAATTCCAATTCATTGTTCATCGGTTAAGGATTCATGTCCGTTCTCTGTTACTCTTTTTTAACCCAATTCTTTCATTTTTTATTCAAACCATTCATCTCTAAATCTTTCTCCATTTGTATTCGGTTAAGGAATCTGTTAACTTTGAAATGACTACTGCAATCATCTATCCACCTTGATTTATATTTAGAGGTTAACAGAAAAAGCAATGAAAATAACACCTTATATGTCATATCTTAACCGGATACAAATAGATAACTATTTATAGTAATTTTTTGTATGGTATGTGTGTTACAAAAATAAATAAATTTCATACCAAACAAGTTTCACCGCAGGCCATTATCTACTGAATTAGTCCGTTGGAGAAGGTTTCAAGTGCTTATACGATTACTAAGCGTTACAAAAGGTGCGAGAGGTTCGCTTCTTGCAAAAGCACTGATAGGCGTACTAATTACAGGGACATATATTGTTCAAGCCTTTTTATCGGCGAAAGGCGTGAGTTATGCTTTTGCTGAGTTAAATTGGCGTCTCTTCATTCCAATAATTCTCGGAATTGTACTTATGGTCGTGCTGAGAGTTCATTTGTTATGGATAAGAGAAATATTGGGGAAATATGCGGCTGAGAAAGTCAAAGAGGCCTTGAGAATTAATCTTTTTAAGCATTTTTTTCATTTAGGTCCGGCATATATGGAGGACGGTCGCACAGGAAAGCTCCAGTCAATATTCATTGATGGCGTTGAGGCTTTGGAAGTGTTTCTAGTTGACTATATCCCTCAGGTGTTGGTCACTGCCGTCGGTCTTATATGCATTCTTCCTTATATGGCAAGCCTGGATCCACTGGTGGGTGTGATTGTTTTTGTATCAATTCTTATATCAGTACTCTGCCCGATGTTCTGGGACAAACTGATGAACAAAATCGGCCACGGCCATTGGGAATCCTATGGGAACCTCAATTCGCAGTTTGTGGACGCGATGCAGGGAATGACAACACTCAAAGCGTTCAATGCGAGTGATGAAAAAGGCAACGAGCTCGAACGAGATGCCAACGAATTGTATAAGCACACGATGAAAAAGCTCAATGTGTCGCTGATCAGCTCCGCACTTGTCGGCTTCGCGACTGCTATCGGAACGGCATTGTCAGTCGGAATCGGCGCTTTCCACTTAAGCATGGGTATGCTTGCGATGTCAAGCCTGACCGTTATTCTGTTTTTGTCAACCGAATGCTTCAGACCAATTAACGATTTAAATGCGTATTGGCACAAATCATTTTTGGGATTTTCGGCTGCTGAGAAAATGTTTGAATTTCTTGACACAACAGTAACTGTTCTGAATAAAAGCAACGACAGGCTTGTTCTTCCTGAGGGAAAGAGACCTTCTATTGATTTTAATGCCGTCACATTCTCCTATAATGACGGAAAGAGACCGGCACTCAGAAATCTCGACCTGTCAATTCCTTCGGGAGCGAAAATCGCACTCGTCGGTCAGTCAGGCGCCGGCAAATCTACTGTTGTCAATTTGCTGCTCAGGTTTTTCGACCCGCAGACGGGCAGTATCACAATCAGCAAAAAAGAGATTGGTAAATATTCAATACAGGATCTTCGCCGTCAAATCGCTGCCGTGTTTCAGGACACCTATCTATTTTACGGAACTGTTGAGGATAATATTCGCGTCGCAAAACCGGAGGCCTCCTTTAAGGAGATAGAAGATTGCTGCCGTAATTCAAACGCCCATGGCTTTATATCCGCGCTGCCACAAGGATATCAAACGATCGTCGGAGAAAGAGGCATTAGGCTTTCGGGAGGCGAACGGCAAAGAATTTCGATAGCCAGGGCGATGCTCAAGGATGCACCGATACTTGTGCTTGATGAAGCAACATCGAATGTGGACGCGTCAAATGAAAGTGCAATACAGGAAAGTCTTGATCGGCTTGCGAGAAACAAAACCACATTGGTAATTGCCCACCGGCTCTCAACAATAATAGACGCTGATGAAATATATGTGATGGGAAATGAGCATATTTGCGAACACGGGACAGCGCAAGAGCTGATATCCAGGGATGGAGCTTTTATGGAACTCATGAAAGCTCAAAATGCTGGGAATAAAATGGAGTGAAAATCAGATGAAAATATTTATTAAGCTTCTGCCGCATCTGAAACCCGTCATAAGCTCCATAATTCTCGGAATTATCACCGGAATTATGAATCAAGGCGCTGCAATCGCGTGTTCGGCTTACGGTGCTTATTTGGTCAGTCTGGCGATATTAGGGGCCACACCTCATGCAATTTTGATCGGGATTTGGGTGCTCATTGGCTTAGTTGTTCTGCGAGCTGTCATGAGTTATGCGGAAATGTGGTATGCCCATAAAGCTGCCTATGGGATATTGGCTCATTTACGAGTAAAGCTGTACAGGGCTATTGAAAAAATTGCACCGAGTTATTTAATGAATAAACGGACGGGCGACCTTTCATCAACGCTGATGTCTGATGTTGAAACCCTGGAATGGTTTTATGCACATACATATGGAGCAGCTTTTATTGCCGTGATCGTTCCGGTCATTGTTCTTGCCGTTATTGCAGTCTTGATTCATCCCTATCTTGCGCTTGTATTGATTCCGTGGCTTTTCCTGACTGCCACAGTCCCGTTCTGTTTCCAAAACCGAGCGGAAATAGATGGACGTAAAATACGCGAAGGGCTTGCCGAAGTCAATTCGGAAGTAGTTGACGGTATCCAGGGAATTCGTGAAATATTGTCCTTCGGTTATGAATCGTGGTATTTGAAAAAACTCAGAAACGCGAATAAGTGTCTGTCGGCAGTACAGCGTAAATATGGAAGCAGACAGGGAATTGAAACAGGACTTCTTAATTTTTTCATGTCCGCCGGATTGCTGAGTGTCACAATCATCTCGGTATACCTGATAAAGAACGGGATGATGGGTCGACAATGGTATGCAGTATCGATCATTCTATCCATATATGTTTTTACGCCAGTCGTCGCCATCGGTACGATGGCAAGAAGCTTTGGTATTATGCAGTCATCAACCAACCGTGTTTTTACCGTGCTCGAGATGCCGGAAACAGTAAAAGACATGGTAAAGGTAAGCAAACCATTGCAGGATAAGCTCAGTGTTGAATTCGACCATGTAAGTTTTCGATATAAAGAAGAATTGCCGCTCGTGTTAAAGGATGTTTCTTTTAGGGTGAGTCACGGAGAGACTGTGGCGCTTGTCGGTCATTCCGGATCTGGAAAGTCCACCTGCGCGAATCTGCTGCTTCGATTCTGGGATGTCACTGAAGGCTGCGTACGTGTCGGCGGTCAGGATGTACGTGATCTAAAGCAGCAGGATTTAAGGGACATTGTATCCATCGTGCCGCAGGACGTCTATCTTTTCAACTGCTCTATTAAGGATAACCTTCTGTTGAGCAAGAAAAACGCTACAGACACGGAAATCTATGAAGCGGCAAGAAAAGCCAGAATACATGATTTTATCATAAGCCTTCCGAACGGTTACGATACGGAGGTTGGTGAACGCGGCGTGCAGCTGTCCGGAGGTCAGAGACAGCGTATCGCAATTGCAAGAGCCTTGCTGAAAAACGCACCGATATTGCTGATGGATGAAGCGGTCTCGAACCTGGACACAAAAAATGAGGAAGAACTCAGAGAAGCTTTACAAGAACTCAGCAAGAACAGGATTACACTTGTTATCGCTCATAGACTTTCTACGATTATGGCTGCGGATAAAATAGTTGTGCTTGAAAAAGGAACAGTTGTGCAAACCGGCAGGCATGAAGAGATGATTTTACGTGACTGCACGTATTCAAGGCTTATCCGCACCCAATATACAAAAATGGGGTAGATGAATTTTTATTTAGAATACCGCACAAAGACTCAGTACCAAAATCTAGTGATGAATGTAAAATTCAAAATCACTAGATTTTGTAATTGGTCACAATCCTTGTAATACAACTTAGGGATTGACGTCTTTAGATACCGAATATTGATTTTAGTGAAAACCGAATTTTTCTTGCTAATTCAGATTTTCAATCAAAAAATGCAAAAATCACTGGATTTTGGACCAGAGTCCGCACAAACGGAGGAAAATAGAATGAGATTTAAGAAAATCGCAGCGTTTGTCCTCTTGGCAGTTATGGCTATCACGCTTATGGCCGGCTGCGTCAGCAAGACAAGTACCCAGGAAAACACGAATACATCCGGTGGCGTAGCGTCGGGTAAAAATACGCTTGTTATCGGTGCGCTTGCCGACTTTAAGCAAGGTTCAGGCAAAGAAGGCCAGTCAATGGTGTTTGATTTGATGACACAACGGTCGGAGAGTATGGGCGTCGAACCTGATATTATTGAGTCGTGGACAACGAATGCGGATCTGACAGAATACACACTTAAAGTTCGCCAGAATGTCAAATTCACCGATGGCACACCCTTAACTGCCGATATTGTCAAATATTCACTGCAGGCCTGGGCTCCGTATTGCGATGGCAGTTTTATTTATTCACTGGAATCAATGGACGTTGTTAATGATACTACCCTGGATGTAAAATTTAACAAGAGCTATGGCAACTTTCCGACGGAGATGACCAGAATTTATGTCTCGCTTCCCGGTTCCCTTGATGACAAGGGCAACGTTGTTAACTGGGTGGGAACAGGACCATTCATTCTCGATGATTATCAGACTGATCAGAGCGCGACACTTAAAACAAACAAAGATTACTGGAACAAGGACAAAATGCCTTCGATCGACGGCGTCAAGTGGGTTGTTATTCCTGATGAAAACGCGCGAATCATGGCGCTTCAAAGCGGTCAGGTTGATGTCATCGGCGTTGCTGAGCATTATTGCGCGCTTTCCTACGCAGCTGTTGCAGAGCTGAAGAAGGATGATAATTATGTTGTTGACTTAAATCCTGATAGCGGCTTGATCGCAACATACGTTTATAACTATGCTGAAGGGCCTATGACGGATATAAACCTCAGAAAAGCCGTTACATATGCAATTGACCGCAAGACTCTTGCCGATACCGTAATGTCCGGTATGGGAGCTGAAAGCGGCGATTTCATGAGAAGAAAATATGACTTTTCGCCGAGAAATGAAAAAGAATATACTTACGACTTGGATGCAGCAAAGGCTGCGCTGACAGCAGGCGGATATGTGGATACAAACGGTGATGGCATTGTTGAAAAAGATGGGCAGCCTGTTGTTTTACGGTTTGTGGTTGAGAGCGATGAAACCGCAAGAGCGACCGCTGTATTTGTTCAAGACTGCCTGAAGAAGGTTGGCATAGATACAAAACTTGAGGCGCTGGATGATTCAGCCAGAGCAGAAAAAGAAAAAGATGGCGATTTTGATATTGCATACACACATCCGTGGCTTACAACGCCTCAAACATACATGTCCTGGAGAGGCGCGGTCAACACCTATGATGATTTTGGAATCGGCTTTGGCGTTAGCAGCAACTTCTCAACGTATTTAGACGAAGTCTTAGTGAAGAGCTCAAAAGATGATCTGTGGAATACTTTTGACAAGGTGTGGGCAGAAGAGTACGCGTTTTATCCGGGAACCGGGTTGTATACAACACCCAGGGTGTTTATCCACTCGAAGGATGTTACAGGGTTTATTTTTAACCCAAATGAGTGTGTCATTGATTTGTCCGGCGTGAAGATTACGAGATAAAAGTAAACAGAAAGCATATTCAGGCCTTAAGGTTTGCTTAAGGCCTGAATATGCTTAAAGTCTCAAATTGTAGATCAGATATGAGAGTTCAGGTGATTATAAAAAAGCTCTGTAGAACACTTGTCACAGCTTTGCTTGTCGCATTATTGTGTTTTAGCGTGATGTTCTACTCTCCGGGTAACCCTGCAGAGAAGCTATTGCGGTATAAAGACCCAACAGGAGGCTTGAACCCGAAAACAGTTGAGATGTATGCGGAAAAGCTGGGTACTAATGGAAATTTTTTTGAACAGTTTGGGGCCTGGTTGGCCGGGATTCTGAAAGGCGATTTCGGGACATCATTTAAAACCGGATTACCGGTTCTGCATGAATTTACGACTAGAGCAGGATGTACCATATCGCTGATGTTACTTTCTACTCTTCTCGCGCTTGTCGTAGGATTATCATTAGGCATTCTGTCAACTCGATATCATAATACAATTCTAGATAAAGTCATTCGTTTTTTTGCTGTGTTCAATATGTCCGTACCGAGCTTCTGGCTGGCGCTCTTATTCCTATGGATTTTCTCAATTCGACTCCATCTGCTGCCCTCATTCGGATTTAATGGATTTTCGAGCCTTATCCTGCCTGTAGCGGTTCTTGGGTTGAGCTATTCAAGTACCATTATCAAAATAACAAAATCATGCCTCATGGATAACCTTTCGAGCGTATATGTTGTTACTGCAAGAGCAAAAGGCTTAAGCGAGAGTTCTATTATGATCAGGCATGTCCTGATAAATATCGCACTTCCGATCATCACCTTATGCGGTACTAATATGGCGAGCTTGCTGGGCGGAAGTGTCATTATCGAGAATATATACGGGCTGCCCGGCTTGGGGAACTACCTAGTCATGGCAATAATGGTGAAAGATTTTCCGGTTATACTGGGGTTTGTTTTTATATTCGCTCTCTTCATTATGCTAATAAACCTATTGGTGGATCTTACATACACTCTGATCGATCCCAGAGTTAGGATGGCAATGAATGAAAAATAATAAACATATCATTATTATCCTTACGGTATTAACCGCTATTTTGCTTTTATTTGTCATTTTCTCACCTTATCTGTTCTCGGCTAGTTATGATCTTGATATAAAAAATGCGCTTCAAGCGCCAAGTTCTGTGCATTTGTTCGGTAGCGACAATCTTGGCCGCGATTTATTTGGACGTTCATTTATCGGTTTGAGGCTTTCTCTGGCACTAGCACTCGTTATTCAGATCATTTGCTTATTTGTGGGTGCGATTTTTGGTTCAATTTCTGGTTATTACGGTGGCGTTATCGATAAGGTATATACCATGATTCAAGATGTTGTGATGTCATTTCCAAGCTTAATTGCGTCGTTATGCTTGATCGCCATGCTGGGGCCTGGAATACATACCCTTATTATCGCGTTATCGTGTACCGGTTGGGTGACATATGCCCGCCTGATCCGCAGTGAGGTTGTCAGCCTTAAGGAACTGGATTATATACAGGGTGCACGAGCTATTGGCGCATCAAGCGGTTATGTGCTCTTCAGGCATATCCTTCCAAATGTTGTGCGGCCGCTTATTCCTCTTTTTACTCTTATGATCGGGCATACTGTTCTGGCAATATCAGGACTTGGTTTTTTGGGTTTTGGCGTGCAGCCGCCAACTGCGGAAATCGGTCTGATGATCAAGGACGGATTAACCTATATAACAAGAGCGCCCTGGATGATCCTGGCCCCAGGATTGCTGCTTTGCTTATACGTATGGCTTTTCAACGTACTCGGAGACGAGCTGCAGGAATGGCTGAATCCCAAGAAAGATTATCTCCACATTTAGGGAAGTCTAAGTATGGAAAAACTGCTTGAAATTCAGAATTTATGTACACATTTTGACAGTAGAAACGGCTGCGTCAATGCTGTATGTAACGTCAATATGGATATACATCGCGGGCAAATTATTGGGCTGATCGGTGAGACAGGCTGCGGTAAATCGGTCCTGGGACAGTCTGTCCTGAAACTTCTTCCGAAGAACGCCTGTATTACTGGTAAGATATTATTCGAAGGTAAAGATATCCTTAAAATGTCTGATAAGGAGCTGAGAGCTGTCAGAGGTCACAAGATTGCATTTATTTGCCAGAACCCAGCTGAAGCGCTTAACCCCTTGATGAAAAATGGAACGCAGATCATGGAATCAGTTAGAATAAATCAGGCAGTATCAAAAAAAGAATGTCGCGAAACTTCGATAGACTTACTCAGTGTACTCGGTTTTTCAGAACCCAAAGCCATTATGCACCAATATCCCAATGAGCTGAGTGGTGGTATGAAACAACGAGTCCTTGCAGCAATGGGGATGAGCGGTTATCCCTCTTTATTGATCGCTGACGAACCGACGAAGGGCCTGGATGCTATTAAGCGCGGGCAGGTTATTGCGACGATCAGGAAGTTCACTGAAACAACAGGCAGCGCTGTGTTAATCATCACACATGATCTGAAATTTGCGTCAGCTATTTGTGATACAATCGCTGTGATGTATGCCGGTGAAATTGTTGAAACGGGAGATGTGGAGACACTGTTTAATGACCCTAAACATCCATATTTAATGGGTTTAATAAAGTCGCAGCCATGTGAAGGACTCAATGTTCTAAATGGCACAGTATGCAGTTTAATTGATTTACCTTCTAATTGTAGATTTTTTGACCGCTGTTCATATGCAACTGGTGTCTGCCAAGATCAGCATCCAGACCTTCTTACTCTAAATAAAGAACATAGAGTGAGGTGCCTAAAATATGTTTGAAGTCCGAAATCTCTCAAAGGTTTACAATTCCGGTGTCATACATAAAGCATCTTTGAAGGCTGTTGACGATGTGACGTTTTCTGTTGACAGAGGCGAAACGGTTGGAATAATCGGTGAAAGCGGCTGTGGTAAGACGAGCCTTGCCAAGATGGTTCTCAAATTGTTGAAAAGCAGTTCGGGGAGTATGTACCTTAATGGTGAAGATGTTTCAAGTATCAGGGGAGATAAACTGAAGAGCTACAGGCAAAAGGTTCAAATCATTTTTCAGAACCCGGAATCGTCGATTAATCCCCACATGAAAATATACAATTGTATCGCCGAAGTGCTCCGAATTAACAAATTAGCATCCAGGAAAAGTGAAGATGAAAAAGCACTGATTAACCAATTGATTAGCATGGTGGGGCTACAGCAGGAACATTTGAACAGATACTCATGGGAGCTTAGCGGTGGTCAGATACAGAGAGTAGCGTTGTCCAGGGTATTAGCTTTAAAGCCCGAGTTGTTAGTTGCCGATGAACCTACATCCATGCTTGATGTATCCGTTCAAGCTCAAGTTTTAACTCTATTAAGGTCAATGCAAAGAGAACAGGGCTTTGCAATGTTATTTATTTCGCATGACCTGGATGTAGTCCGGGTTATGTGTGATCGGGTCATCGTAATGTTTATGGGGAAAATAGTAGAATCCGGAACTGTTGATCAGGTGTTCAGTCATCCTTGCCATATCTACACAAAATCATTACTCGAAGAATATGAATGCCTTAGATAAAAAATTCTTCTGCTAACGATTAGTGTAAATATTGCTGTCCAGATTAGAGCTTCAATTACCTGCATATTCTTTGTTTCAAGAACGTCTAACGCGCATTAAATTCTGATTAGTCCATATGAAAACATATTGAATATTACAAATGAAAATATATTGAATGTTACAATATACACTTTAGTATCTCATCATTAGTCCAAATGCTTTTTTTCTGATAATATCTCTTTGCATGCTCCACAAGCAGTGCATGATATTCCTGGTAAACAGCCAGGTCTTCAGGCAAATTTTCTTCAAACAGGGCTTTGATTTCATTGTAGCCCGCCTTTTCGTCAACAAGACCCAGGTTTGTCACTATTCTTTTAGTATAAGCATCAACAACAAAAGAAGGCTGTTTGAAGGCATAGAGCAGAATCGAATCTGCAGTTTCAGGACCCACGCCTTTTAAGGAAAGAAGCTCTTTACGCGCAGGAATTCGATCTTCAAGTTCCGAAAACCAGCAGGCAAGGTCTTTCAGGCGCACTGCTTTCTGGTTGTAATAACCTGCCGGCCTGATAGCTTCTTTCAGGACTTCCGGGTCAAGGGAAAGAATTACTTCTGGAGAAAAGGAGTGTGTCTGCTTAAGGCTAAGGATATCTTTAAGGTTCAGAAGAGCCTTTTCAACCTGTATCCAGCTCGTGTTCTGCGTAAGCAGAGCTCCACAGATAATCTCAAACTGCTGGTTTCTGGTTTGTGGATAGGTGTAATCTGCGGGGTGATACCCCTGGATAGAGCCGGTTTTTGTTGGATTTTTCCCACCGGATTCACGAAGTTCGGTTAAAGGCCACCAACCCTGAGGGCCATAGGAGCCAAGGAGACAATCGTATATTTTCCTGATAACAGGCTTCAGCCCTTTTTTTTCGGTATTGAGATTTTGAGCACTCTCTTTCATTTAAACATCTCATACTCAAGAATAGTTTAAAACTTTTTATTTCAGGATTAGCCTTTACTACCTTTCTAACTTTCCAGCTTTACTAACTTTCCAGCTTTACTAGCCTTTACTACCTTTCTAACCTTCTGGCTTTCTAGTTTTCCAGCTTTCTAGTTTTCCAGCTTTACTAACTTTACTAATTTTACTTAATCTTCGTAGCCAAAATTTATTCTAAATTTATCCTTACATGTGTGATCAAAAATAAAAAATATTTTATTCTGTCTTCTAGAGGCAGAATATAACACAGCAGAGGCGAGACTGCTCAAACGCTTTAAAAAAGAAATTAATTGCTCTCAGAGGCAGCTTTGCATTTATCTAAGATGGCACTAACACTCTGTTTTGCAGTTTGCCCTTCACTCTGTACAGTAGTTGTATCAGCTCCCGGAGCCCGGGATTTTGCGGGGGAATATTTGATAGCAAGCACCCTCATTATACTGAGTACAAACAATAAAGCCGCCAGACTTAAAATAAATTCATATCCGAATTCCTGTGAATAGAGTCCGACTGCAATTTCACGCAGGACTATAAATATTGTGGCATCTGTGATATCCGTAAGCCTGATCCTGTCGTTCTCCTGGTAATCAACAAAAGCTTTGAAAAGGTCAATCACAATAAAAACCGTCAATACACTTGTTACCATGTGACTGAATCCGCTTTCGAGAGACTCAAAAATAATGAGACGGATATCCAGCAAGGTCTTTACCATTCCCATAATTAAAGCCAGCAGTAGTATATAAAGAAAGATTATACTGATACTATCAGTGACCTTTTTAAATAGTTTAATACTATCCATTTTATCTCCTATATCCACTGCTTCTCATATTTTAGGCCATATATATAGTTTTTCATATAATTCTTCATATTTATTCAAGAAATATAGTTTTTGACTTATAATCACCTCTTTTTCTATTCCTTTTTCTATTCCTCTGTTACTTTCTAAGACGATTATTTCAGGTGAAATAATCTCCAGTAAGACATTCTTCTTTTAAACTGTTCATTCCAAACTGTTCATTCCAAACTGTTCATTCCAAACTGTTCATTCATATCTCAGTGCATCCACTGGTTTCAGTTCCGATGCATTCTTTGCAGGCACGAGACCTGCAATCAGACCCACAACTATGGAAACTAAGGTCGAAATAAAGGTAGCTTTAAAGCTGAGGGCGAATTCGAAGGGAGCATTCATTTTTATAGAGATGAAGAAAAGGACCGCCTGCACTGCAACTGTGCCGAGGAGAATACCTATGATTCCGCCTACAAGGCTAATCATTGCAGAATTGCAAAGAAAGATCAGCATTATATCTTGGTTTTTTGCTCCTATGGCTTTCATGATCCCGATCTCTTTAGTTTTCTCAAGGACAGACGTAAACATTGTATTCGCAATTCCTGTAGAGCCTACAAGGAGAGAAATGCCTGCAATGAACGCCAGGAAGGCGGTAAGGCCGTTAATCATCTTTCTTGTGCTATCAATTGCTTCTTTTTGAGAATTCACATAGAAGTCCTGGGTATCTTCAGTAACTCTTCTCGAGAGCCTTAGGCTGCGCTCGATATCTTTAATAGCTACTTCATAATCTGCATCTTTTTTGAGTTTAACTTCTATTGTGCTGTAAACATCTGTGCTGTAGTCATCTGTGCTGTAGTCATCCGTTTCGGTCTCAGAAAGGTCTTCGTTGCTGGAAAGGGAATATGCATCCTGGTAAGGCATATATATACTACTCCCGAAAAGTCCTGAAAGACCTCCAAGAATCCCACTACCTGTTGCCAGAATCCCAACTACTCTGTACGATTTGCCATTCAATAGAACTATCTCGTTAATCCTGATTTCCCTCTCGAAAGTTTTCTTTGCGAGCTCATTTGAAAGAACCACAACGTTCCTATCTCCGGTTTCCAGCATTCGGCCCTTCTCTACATCCTTTTTTGAGATTTTAGGCCAGACAGCTGGGTCCACGCCTGTCACCCAGACATCGGTACTCTCGGCTCCTATCTTCATTTCTGCGCTGTTTTCAACATTAACGTTGATATATTCGATAGCCGGAATGCGGCGCAGGGTAAGTATATCCATATTTGTAAGTTGAGGTTCCGTCATCTGTTCAAAATCGACAGTATCAGATGTATTGATCTGAGTTTCCTCTTCACTTTCTCCGTTCTCTTCGGTCTCTACAGTTGTCTCCAGGCTATCTTCAGAAACTTCTGAACTTCCTTCCGTATTTTCCGAGTCAACTACTACAGATTCTTCATCGTTTACCTGGAAGGGAGTTGAGGCTACGATTGTGATGATATCACCACCGAAGCCTTCCAGAGTTTCAGTTACCTCTTTCTCAAAATATTCCCCAGTAGTGACAATCGCCATTACCGAGGCAATGCCTATTATTATCCCTATTATAGTCAGCCAGCTCCTCAGCTTATTGGCTTTGACCATACTAAAGGCAATTTTTAAAATTTTTCCCGGTTTCATGGAACACAGACTCCATTTTCCGCGTTCTTTTGATTTACTTGTCCGGGTCATCGAACTTTATTTTGTTAAGCTCATCTTCCTGTGCGTTCTTCATTTGGATCTTCTTTTGACGTTTTTTGTAGATGACAGCGCCCGCTACACAGACGAGTATAAGTAATCCGATATACATCAGTGAGCTAGAATTACCCCCTTCCGATTCATCAGACTCGGCTGATGGGGTAAAAGACGAAGAATAAAGAGGGAGCTCTTTTTCCAAAGTCTGCCTTATTCCGTCATTTGAGGTATAGCTAATTTCAAATTTAATGGGAAGTTCTTTATTCATTGCTACTGGCTTCAGGTCGAAATCGGCAATTGTATTGTCTCCTTTTTGAAGGTTCCCAAGAACTACTGAGTTACTGCTACCACCCGTAACAGTCCAGTTTGCCTGTGAGGGGACAGAAATCTTGACTGAGTTTGCCGCGTTGTTTCCGATGTTCGAAACCGTAAAAGTATAAGCTCCTGTCGGACTTCTTTCCATAAATGCGATATCGAAATCAGTGGTGCCTCCTACATAGACTCCTGCCTTGCTTGTGATCTCTTTTCGCTTCTGGTTTTCTACAGTGCCCGCTTCCGTTATAGTCTGAAGTTCTTCGACATCATCATAGGTGAGCACCATGTCCAGCTTATAAAGTCCCGGCTTTGTATTGACGTTTGTCAGGACCTGAAAGCTGACATTCTCAGTGTCTCCGATGTCAATCAAGTTAATGTGCTTAACATTGCTTGCTCCGACAGGCAGGATCACGTCATTAGTACAGTCCCAGGAAAACATCGCATTCTTCAGAGGAGAATTTCCCACATTTTTTATGCCGAAAACAAGATTGGTTTTCTGCCCTGGCACCATTTTTTCGACACTGATATATTCTATTTCAGCATTTGATTCGCTATCAATTTCAATATCAAAATCTTTTGTAAGAGTAAGCCGGCTGTCGTCCTTAGTTGCGTAAACGTATACTTTTAGAGGATATGTGCCTTCATTGACATTGTTTTCAATCCCCAGCTTGAATTTTACGACCTTCTGACGGTTATCTGCATAGCGTTTTCCCAGAGTGCCTATATCCTTTACAAGCGTCTCGCCGGCAAGAGCCTTGAAAGGGTACTCTGGCTTGATTTCCAGAACACAGTTCTCCAGATCCTCATATCCCGTGTTCTGAATCGAAAGCCTGATTTCAAGGACATCTCCGGGTTCTACCGGGTCAGGGTCCTGGTTAAGCAGATCCAGAGTTAAGCCTTCATCAAGTCCCGAACTAATATTGGAGGTGCTCTCATCTTCTGAAGTATCTTCCGCCAGGGCAGGGGGAACGCAAAAGAAAAAAAGCAAGAGCAAGCAAATAAAACCTGTAAGTTTAAAACCCATCTCAATTCCTCATTTTTTACTTTTTTCATAACTCTAAAAATGTCCAAAAAGGTTTTATCGGGCGTACATGGTCCGAATAGAGTTTGGTATGATTTGAATACTGAAATAATCCAAATAATCTGAAATAATCCAAATAATCTGAATAATCCAAATAATCTGAATAATCCAAATAATCTGAATAATCCAAATAATCTGAATAATCCAAATAATCTGAAACAATCATAGCTAAACCTGATGTTTTTAATTAGTCTTAGTAGTTGTAATTTAGTCTTAGCCTTTAGTTTAGTCTGCAATACAAACTTAGATTGAATATAAGTTAGATCTATTCTAAAACCGCTCCATAGTTTTCCTCTCAGGTCTCGGTCTCCAGCATCCTTTGTTGAGTTTCTGGGTCAATTTTTTCTTCATTCATTTCATCCCTGATGATTTTACCATCCTTCAGTTCGATGTGCCTGCTTGCATATTTCGCAAGGTGCAGGTCATGAGTAACCATAACAATTGTTTTGCCTTCTTCTTTCCAGAGCCTGTATAAAATTCCCAGTAATTCTTTTCCGGTAACACTGTCCAGAGCTCCTGTTGGCTCATCTGCAAGAATGATTTCAGGGTTACAGGCCAGAGCTCTTGCAATCGAGACTCTTTGTTGCTGGCCACCTGAAAGTTGAGAGGGCTTATGTTGAATTTTATCCGAAAGCCCTAAAAGCGAAAGCATTTTCTTTGCTCGTTTTTCTGCCACCCTGTCATCAATTTCCTGGATTTCCAGGGGCAAAAGCACATTTTCAAGAGCTGTCATGGCAGGAATCAAGTTGTACTGCTGGAAAACAAACCCAATTGTTCTGCCTCTCAGGGCTGCAAGATCCGATTCTTCAAGGCGAGCTATATTCCGGCCTTTCAGGAAAATCTTACCTTTTGTAGGGGTGTCAAGGCAGCCAACAAGGTTCATCATTGTGGACTTTCCACTTCCAGAGGGCCCAATTATTGCAACGAACTCTCCTTTTTTGAACTCCACGTTCACATCTCTGAGGGCATTGACCTGGACTTCTCCCATTTGATAAATTTTCCAGACATTCTGAAAGGCTATAAGTATATTTTCCATGTTTTCTCCTGCAAAACTTAGCAAACTTATTATAATATTAAATTATTTAAAAGTTTATCTTGATTTTTTTTAAAACGGCATACCTATTTATAGAAAAATAAAAGAAAATATAAACTTCAATTAATGAAAAAATACAAAAGTTCTAAAAATACTGTGAGGACGAAGGTATTTTTTAGGACTCATTCGAAATCCGAATCTTCAAAAAGAAACAACTCGTCGATTGTGGTGTCCAGGCACCTTGAGATCCTATATGCAAGTTTTAGTGAGGGGTTGTATTTTCCTTTCTCAAGAAAAACAATGGTTTCTCTCCTGACACCTACCATTTTTGCAAGGGCTTCCTGAGTAAGGTCATGCCTGGCTCGGAATTCCTTGATTCTTGTTTTCACGGTTTGCCCTCCGAAAGCCTTACTCAATGTCGCCTTTTCGCATGAAATACCACCTGAAAACGTTTGCTGAAATGGTCATGAAGATAAGAAGTATACCAAGCACGCTTCCAGCAGTAAACTCAACCATTTTGAAGTAGTCCGCCAAATAGAACACTGAAATGAGTACCAGTGTCAGAAGCCAGGAATAAGTTATCCCATAAGCTGCTAGTTTTTTTGTCCTTTCATCCCTATCTGGAAGGTCACCCTGCCTGAAGAACCTGAAAGCTGTTAGAATAAAGAGAATTAGCCCCATGCTGATTAGAAAACTTGAAGCCGAAGCTTCATGTTTATAACAAGTTGCTGATACTATTCCAGCAAGCAGAATAATAACTCCTAAAGCAAGCTTGTACATATATATCTTTTTTATATTTTTCATAGCTATCCCTTTGAATAATCTTGATTTCAATAAGCGTAGCCTAGTGGAGTCTATTTTATTTAACACTACAAAGGTATTTTTCCTTATTTACAACATATTATTAGATATTAATAACATTTAATTAATTATCTCTAACATTTAGTTAGATATAGTTAACATATGTTAGATCCATATAACATATATTCATATTTAAAGTTTATCAAAAAAGAAATCTTAGCCCGGAGTCAAAATCAAACTTTCTTTCTTCTTTTTCCTTTTTTCTTTTATCTATTGCTTTTTCTGAAAATGTCCTTCTCACATTTGATCTGCTAGCCGAGTCAACAGTAAAGTGTCGTATAAAATCAATTGCAATTATTCATAAATATTGAATTCTTAATGATTGACTCGACACCAGACTATCCTGACAAATATTCTGACAAAGCTACAAAGCATAATACAAGGCATATTTTATGTGCTGGTCAGAGTCATAGAAAGCCCGCAAGACATTTATTTCGATACAACTAGAAGAATATTCCAGTAGATGTGAGATAAGAAACAGATGAAGTGGATCAAAAACACAAATGGCTTATAAGACAGAAGATCCCTTAAAATGCAGAATATTTTTTATACAGGTTCTGGAGCAGATTAAAATGACCCTTGTTATCGCTTTTATCGGGAAGAACGGTGCAGTAATGACCGGAGACCTGCGGGAAATAACTTTTGAAGGAGAGAAGCAGAACAGAGAAAAGCTTGAAAAAGATCTTTACAACGGGACAATAGTCACGGATGACGAACTCGCAAAAAAAGCCCGAGAATTCGGGGTCGGCATAACTGTTACGGACTGCAAAAGCAAGATATCGGAAAGAGAAGGCATTTTAATAGGGGAAGTATCCTCAATTGAAGGCGGGGTCACCAAAAAAAGAAGGCTGTATGCCTCAGCCGGGAACCACGCAATTGCCGAGATCAGGGATTCCGAGATAACTTTAACCTCACACACAAAGGGAAGTAATTTAATAGTTCTCGGGAACGATTTCACAAAGCAGGTAGCCAATAAATGCTTCAAAGACAATTGGACGAAGAAGAGCACTTTTCAGGATGCCATCAAAATTCTCATTCTCTGTATGGAAACTGCAGCAAGGAAAACCGCGTCTGTGAGCAAGCAGTTCTTTTTGATTCAGACTACTTCAAACGTTGATGTTTTAAAAATTGTAGAGAAGGACCGAAATAACTGAAAAAGCAGAAGAAATAACCGAAAATAAATCCAGCTATTCTTATAAGTCCAGCGGATATCGAATTGAAAATAGTGTTATCCATAGGGAATGAATAAGAACCAAAAAACCAATAAATTTATATTGGTTTCTGCAGATTATTATATACGCGAATAAGATCTGTTAGAACAGGTGTTAAAACGGTAGGAAAATTCTACACTACTTTTATATTATAAAAATTCGCGAGCAATACCAAAACACACATGAAATTCTTCGAATAACAGGCACAAAGAAATGCAGGTACTTGAAAGAACTTTCGTGCTAAATGAAAGTACTTGAAAGAACTTTCATGCTAAACATAAATAAAAACATTACTGCAAATTGCAGACAGAATTGTTTGTCGATACATATGCTGAAAAGCATCTGTCATTTAAGCTGAAATAATTGAGCCATCTATATTTGCTTCTTTTTTTGGATGGTTGTTCGGAAACAGCATATTGTATCATGGAATTGTAGAGTTGATAGATATGGAAATGGAAAAAAAGAGCTTTCTAAAATCACTAGGATTTAGGCGAGAAATTAAGATAGTTGCAAAGTGTACATGTCCGTTATGTGAGGAGAGAGTAGACGAAGACGAATTCCGAAGCGAAGCGTTTGTCAAGGAATTCAAGATTTCAGGACTGTGCCAGGGATGTCAGGACACGGTTTTTGGATACAGGGTAGCATGGTGATCGATCAATTACCCTATATAAGGTATTGAAAATCCCTGTTTAAGGTGGCAAGCATGGATTTTGATTTACCTCTACATTTTATTCCTCACAGAAAAAGTTTCATATTTTTTCACTAATTTCTTGTTTTTACTCTTCTTTTCGTCATTTCTTGTTCATATTTTCAGATTCGATATCGATCCCGATTTTAAGGAAATTTCCGCAAAAGTTCACTTTTGAACCTTAGTTCCGCATTTTTAAGCACATAAATGTCGCCTAATATCGATACGTGTGCTTAAACTTAAGCACATTATCTACAAGGCAAATATTTTTAAATCGCAATCATCTGACCTTACAGAGATACCGAAAAGCATATATGCGCCTAAAAAGGCGGAAGTTAGGTTTGAAGAGTCCATTTCCTCAACTTTCTTCAGTTTCTTCAATCGGGCCCATCAATCTGGCCAGCCATTTTGTTTCCTCAAAGCTTTCAAGTATAATCTTCAAAACTATTGTAAGCGGTATTGAAAGCAGCACACCTGCAAGTCCAAACACGAAATTCCAGTAGAGAAGAGCAAGAAACAGGAAAGCAGGAGATAGTTGCAGGCCTTTTCCCATAAGTGATGGAAAAAGAACATTTTCTGCAAGCGCGTCCACAGCAACAATAATTAGAATGACTGCAAGAGCACCTAGAGGCCCATACTTGAAAAGCGCAAGCATTATTGGAGGAACAGAAGCAATAACCAGACCAATATAGGGAATATAACTTAACAGAAATATGAGGACTCCCCAGAGAATAGCATAGTCAATGCCTCCGATGAAGAGGAGGAGAGCAATTGTAATACCAGTTATAAGGTTTATTTCTGCTCTTATGACAATGAATTTTACCAGCTTCTTGCTAAATTTACTTATCCTCAAGCGGAGTTCGGACTGCTTTCCAATTTCCGAGTCTACTTTTTCAGAAGTATTGGCGGCATCAATTAGCAGAAATGCTGCTGTAACAATAATAATTCCGACTGTTGCTCCGGCATTCACAATTCCGTTAACGGTATTTGCCATGAGAGAAATTGTTATCGACACGATACTACGGAGAATCGACTGTATGGAAAATTCTTCATATGAAGGGATATATTTTGTAAGGTTATTCGCCAATTCAGTCAACTGAGCTTGATAAATCGGGATCTGATTTCCAAACTGCAATGCTGCTTCAACAACTATTACCCCAAGAACCAGGATAATTAAAGTAAATAGTAAGATTACCAGAATAACACTCAATGTACCTGGAATCCCTCGTTGTTTTAGCCAGCGGACAAGTGGAGTAAAGATCAGTGCAGTAAACACAGAGAAAAAGACTACTGTAAGTATTGATGCAATTTCCCGCATCCCTATTGTCAAAATAACGGCAGCGGTGCTGTAAAGTAAAATTTTAGCGGGTACTGAGTGATCATTTGAATTTATATTTTCATCCCCCCTATATTCTTTCGCAGTCATCCATAGAAATTTGTGCCCTGCTTTTTCCTCCTATAGAAGTAACATTTGTCAAATCTATCAATATTACTTGCCTTAGACCAGCTATTTCTTCTAGCTTTTCTCAGGCTAGAACTCAGTCCTCATGCGCCATTTGATCGAGTGCAGCTGTAATCGCCAGAATGAATGCATTGTCCTGTCCAGGTTCGATTTCCACTCCATAAGTATCCCGGATGTGGAACCATTTTTTCGAGATTTCTGCAATTCTCTCTCCTTCAACATCAATCCGATACTCATGATCAAGAATATCGCCTTTTAATTTCATTTCCGGCCCATCCGAAATTTCAACAGTCCAGCTGTCCCTCAAAATATTAATGAACGATTTTTTAATTGTTGCAGCCAGGCCGTCATCCACTCGCGTGATATCCATTGTATCCCTTATTTTTAGTAACCTCTCCTGAATTTTGTAAAGATCTCTTCCCTGTGCATCCTTTAAAATCAGGGTGTTTCGGAGACGAAATGCCTTACCGTCAACATAAAATTCTCGTTTTCCTTCTTCATTCTCGATCCAGTAATCATCTCCAATGGAAACAAGTTTTTCGTGCATTCTGTATATGTGCTTTTTTTCTTCGTCATGGCCTTCATGGCCGCCAAATAGTTTCATCAAGAATCATTCTCCTTATTTATTCAATCTCAAAACCTTCTCTTGAAGACGCAATTTACTGATCTTATCATAAAACAAAGAAAAATAAAAACAAAGAAGGATAATAATAGTTCGTTTATTAGCAAGATAGTTAACAATTTAAAATCTCAATTTCAGGTGTTCTTTCCAGGCATGCTCTTTCCAGGTTTGAGTTTTCTAGAGTTACTCTCTCCAGAATTGTTCTCTCCAGAATTGTTCTCTCCAGAATTGTTCTCTCCAGAATTGTTCTCTCCAGGCATTTTTCACATGGCCTTTCTGTATATTTCGATAATATCTTCCTTTGAAAGTTCTCTAGGGTTTGTCAGGCGGCAGACATCTTGCATTGCATGTTCAGCCAGGAGTTCGAGATCTTCTTCCTTTGCGCCAAGCTCTTTTAAGCCAGAAGGAATTCCTATATCCAATGCAAGTTTCCTGATGGCTTCTATAGCTCGGTCTGCAGCTTCTTCATGGCTTAATCCCTCCACTTTTTCTCCCATTGCCCGAGCAATATCGGCAAAACGTTCCGGGACGACCTTCTTGTTGTATGCTTCCACATACGGAAGAAGAATCGCGTTGCAAACCCCATGAGGAAAGTTATAAAGCCCCCCTAGCTGGTGCGCCATGGAATGTACATAACCAAGGCTTGCGTTGTTGAAAGCGATACCTGCGAGATATTCGGCATGCGCCATCATATCCCTGGTCCCCACGTCTTCTCCGTGGGCAACGGCTTCACGTAAATATTTTGAGATAAGTTCTATGGACTTGATAGCAGCTGCATCTGTTGTAGGCGTTGCCATGGTAGAAACATAAGCTTCAACTGCATGGGTTAAAGCGTCCATACCGGTTGCAGCCGTAAGTGCAGGCGGCATGCTTACCATGAGTTCAGGGTCGTTAACTGCAATATCAGGAGTAATGCGCGGGTCGACGATTGCCATTTTGATATGTCGCTTCGTATCCGTAATAATTGTGAAACTTGTCATCTCACTCGCAGTGCCAGCAGTCGTATTTACTGTGATAAGTGGAGGAGTTCCTTTTGTAACTTTTCCTACGCCTTCATAATCATTGATCAATCCACCGTTATGTACCACAATTCCAATTGCCTTTGCGCAGTCCATAGGGCTTCCTCCTCCGACAGCAATTATTATGTTGCAGTTCTCTTTTCTGTAAATATCCGCTCCTTCCATAACTGAAGTATCGGTCGGATTTGGGTCTGCTCTTGGAAAGATTGTGCCTTCCAGACCGGAATCTTCAAGAATTTTGTATATGTTCTGTGCAAGCTGCTCTCCATGCTTGCTTTTGCCGGAAACTATAAGGGCTTTTGTAGCTCCAAGGGCTTTTGCATGCTTGCCGATCTCTTTTACGCAGCCAGCCCCCATCAGGGCTACTTTTGGGTTCAGATAGATATATGTCCTGTTTTCGGTCATGATTTATACTCCCCCTGATAACTCTTTTTAGATACCTCTAAACAGATCTTTATGAATTTTTTATTGAAAACTCAAAATATTAATGGAAATCATTTTTCCCGGTAACTAATAAAGTTTTGCTCCGTGACATAATTTTTGAAGCCGTGATCAAAAGTTATGAGAGTAAAGTGTTTATCCCGAAATCATTTCGCTTTTTTAATTTCTTTTATTACAATGATCTGTCATATACAGGTGACCACCATTTCGCTTCAACTTCGAAGTTGTTTCATTTTATAGAATCATTCTACATTACCAAAATGAAACTTAAAATACTCATATAGATATAAATCCAAGTATAAATATTAGTGTAACTGTAAATATAAATATAACCAGATATATAAATTTTAAAATATATACAAGCGAGATGGCTGAAAAACATACAAAAAAGAGCCAATAGATCCGGATAAACTTGTTTTTTTCCAAACGTATAGCTATTTAATAAATCAATCCTAATTAAATATACATGAGTGGGATCAGGCTTGGGGCAGATTGTCTTTCAACATACGAAGAAGGAATAAAAAGAGAGTGGATTATAGGAAACGGACTTGGAGGATATGCTTCCTCTACCGTTATCGGGGCAGGCACAAGGACTTACCACGGGCTGCTTGTGGCTGCTCCAGAAAACTCACCAGGAAGGTTTGTACTGCTTTCTTCTCTTGATGAGGAAATCTCTACTGATGAAGAAATTTATAAACTTGCCGTCCATAAATTTACAGATACTGTTTCTCCCACGGGCTTCAATTGCCTTTCCGAATACATTCAAAACCCATTTCCGCTCTGGGTTTACCAGCCTGGCGATTTTACAGTGAAGAAAAAAGTCTTCATGGTCCATAACAGTAACACGACCTGTATTCTCTATGATATCGAATCCATAACAGAAGAAGCTTTACTGAAAATATTTCCGTTGATAAACTCAAGAGACTTCCATTACACTGCTCGCTCAGGATACCTTTCTTTTTCTCAGAAAGCTTATCCAGAGGGAGTAGATCTGGAGAGTTCTAATGGTTTTACCTTCTCTCTTTCATCCAACCTTGAATATCATTCTGATCCCAGGTGGTACTATAACCTGGAGTATGATGCTGAAAAGCAAAGAGGGCTTAACTATCAGGAAGATAATTTCAGTCCTGGCTATTTCGAAGGCAAACTCAAACCTGGAACTTCTCGTTTCTTTATCATTGCTTCAACAGACGACATTCCTCCTCTTAACCTCAGGAAAGTTGATGAACTCTATAAAAGGGCAGTAAACCGACAGAACCTCCTTATTCTCAATTCCAGGCTTACAGATCCCTTTGCTCTTAAACTTCTCAGGGCGACGGACACTTTTACAGTGAAGAATCCTTTTTCAGGTGAAAATACTATAATTGCAGGATATCACTGGTACTCTGACTGGGGAAGGGATACCATGATCTCTCTGACTGGCCTGTATCTAATTCCTTATCGTCATGAAGAGGCCAGGTCCGTTCTCATGAATTTTGCTAAATATTGCAGGAAAGGCTTAATTCCCAACACTTTTCCGTCTTTTGGAGGAGAGCCAGTATATAATACGGTAGACGCTTCTCTCTGGTTTATCCATGCTGTTAGCCGCTATTTTGCATATACGGGCAACTTTCTTTTCCTCGCAGATATCTGGGACACTATAGAGGCTATTATAGATAACTACCGTAAAGGTACGAACTTTGGAATCTGCATGGATTCTGATCATCTTATTCAACAGGGGCCTCAATTAACCTGGATGGACGCTAAAATTGGAGAGCGGGCAGTAACTCCAAGAGCAGGTAAAGCCTGTGAAATCAATGCCCTCTGGTACAACGCCTTGAAAATTGCTTCCAGCCTGGGTACTATTCTTGGAAAAGAGGTCTTTTTATATGAGATGCTTGCAGATGGTGTTGCCTCAAATTTTGAAAGCACTTTCTGGAACCCGGAAACTAACTGTCTCTTTGACCTTGTATGTCAGGATGAAGCCGGAAACGAGGTTAAAGACCCTGCAATTCGCCCCAATCAAATCTTCGCAGTAGCTCTTCCTAATACCATGCTCCCCCCTGATAAAGAAAAAGCGATTGTGGACAGAGTTGAAAAAGACCTTTTGACGCCTTTTGGGCTTAGAAGTCTTTCGAGTGATCATCCTTTATACAAAGGACAGTATCACGGGGATGCATTCACCCGAGATACAGCTTATCATAACGGGACAGCCTGGCCCTGGCTCCTTGGCGCTTATGTGAGAGCTTACCGGAAAGTTAACAATTATTCCAAAAAGAGTCTTGAAGATATGAGGGCTCTCCTTGAGGGCTTTGATACGCATTTCGAAACCGCAGGCTTTGGTACCATTTCCGAAGTTTTTAATGGTGATTATCCTCATTCTCCAGGCGGGTGCATAGCTCAGGCCTGGAGCGTTGCAGAAATTTTTAGAGCATATGTAGAGGATGTGCTTGAGGTCAGGCCACTTTTAAGCACAATATCCCCGGTAGTCTTAAGCACAATATCCCAGGAAATGGATATGATGAGCTTCTCATCTATGAAGATAAATGAGAAAACAACATAAGCTGAAGGGGAATAATATGACCTGGAAAGACCATGGGGAGCTATTTATACGGTCTAGAAAAAATCCAATACTTACGGTTGAAGACTGGCCTTATAGAGCCAATTCAGTATTTAACCCAGCAGCTGCCATAATCGATGGTAAAATTCTGTTGCTGGTCAGGGTTGAGGACCACAGGGGTTTTTCTCATTTTACAGTTGCAAGGAGTGAAAACGGAATTGATGGCTGGGAAATTGACAGTGAACCAACCTTTTTTCCGGACCCCGCAAATTATCCTGAAGAGATATATGGCATTGAAGACCCGCGCATAACTTACATCGATGAGATGGGAAAGTGGGCTATAGTATATGTGGCTTTTTCGGATAGTGGCCCTTTGCCAGCTCTTGCCTTTACCGAGGATTTTCGTAACTTTGACCGAGCAGGACCGTTGATGCCTCCCGATAATAAAGACGCTGCCGTTTTTCCTGTAAGGTTTAACGGCAAATGGGCTATGTTACACAGGCCTGCGCCTACTACTCACACTTTGAAGGCTAATATCTGGATCTCCTTTTCGTATGATATGAAATCCTGGGAAAAACCCGAAGTTCTCCTGTATGCCAGAGAAGGTGGATGGTGGGATGCTTATAAAATCGGTTTATGCCCGCAGCCGCTCCGTACACCTGAAGGCTGGTTAATTATGTACCATGGAGTACGCCAGACTACCTCAAAAATTAGTTACAGGCTCGGGCTGGCTCTCCTTGACCTTGAAGATCCCACGAAAGTGCTCCGCAGGTCGGAAGGCTGGATTTTCGGGCCTCGTGAGCCATACGAACGCAGTGGAGATGTCAATGACGTTGTTTTTCCCTGCGGATGGGTAGTAGTAAACGATGAACTCCGCATTTATTACGGAGCTGCCGATACCTCGGTATCAGTTGCCAGCGCAAAATTTAGCGATATTATGGAGTATATCTGCGGATGCCCTGGAAAACAGTGCCCTGAAGAATACTGCAGGCGGTTTGAAGAAAATAGGGGAAAGACTGTTGATCTGAGAAGAGGATAAATCTGGAACTGGATTTGGATTGTCTACTGAAAACCATAATCCTGTATATTTAGTTTTAACATTGATATGGAAGAAACCTAATGTTTAATGCATCCTCTCTACTGTTTTTCTAACTCTATGCCGGATCGCGCAAGAAAAGGTGTAGAATTAGATATGTTTTATCTCAAGCCTGATGGTACTGGTTTAACCATCTACCTATCTTCAATTTAGTCTCACATAGGCAAACATTGTAAAAAGTTCCCCACTCCTTTTATGTTAACCTTTTATTTGTTTTCAGAATATATACCAGGTCTTGTATCTGTTGTCACTTTTATGAAATTTGTCTTCGTTATAGTATTGCTGCCTGCGGCATTGCTCACTGTAAGCGTAATCTTATAGTTTCCTTTCTGTGTATACTGATGTGTTGGATTCTTTTCTCTTGAAATTGTTCCATCTCCAAAACTCCATTTCCATTTAGTTGGTGTTCCTGTACTCTTGTCAGTAAATTTAACTTTTAATGGTGCTTTTCCGGAGGTAGGAGATGCAGAGAATGCAGCAACAGGTTTTGTTATCACTATTATATAATCTGTTTTTGTTACCTTGTTACTGCCTTTAGCATTCTTTACTGTTAAGCTAACAGTATAACTCCCTACTTTGGAATACTTATGCGTGGGATTCTGGAGGTATGACTTTGACCCATCTCCAAAGTTCCAGTACCAGGAAGTTGGGGATCCAGTGCTTGTGTCAGTAAATTTAACGTTTAATGGTGTTTTTCCTGAAGTAGGAGAGGCAGAAAAATCAGCAACTGGAAGGCTTGGGCCATAACTGAGAGTAGCCATGTAAATACCTCCTGGATTGCGACCGTCCTCCCACACTATTCTGTCCCCGTAGATGGCAGGCCTGCCCTGATATGATTCATCAGTAGTTATCTGGGTTTCCGTAGAAGTAGAGAGGTCATACATGTAAATATCATAGTTATCATTTCCTGCCCAGGAGTTACGACCATCAGTCCACACTATCCTGTTACCATAGACTGCAGGTAAGAAATTTTCGATATACTCGAAAGAGGGACCTGGTTCGGTGGGATTGGAGATATTATACATATTAATAAGGTATTCTCCCATTCCATCTTCATACATCCATACGATCCTGTCCCCGTAAATCCTGGGATCATGACTCTGGAATTCCTCTTTAAAAATGCAAGTTTCCTTTTTAGTGGAAAGATCGTACATGAAAATATCGAATCTATGATGATCTATATTGCGATTGTCTTCCCACACAATTTTATCTCTGTATATATCGGGATATTCCTGTGTTGATTCATTAGTTGTTATCTGGTATTCGGTGCAGGTAGAAAGATCGTACATGTAGATATCCCAGTTTCCATCAGCCCAGTTACTTTCGTCCAGGCTTCCTCCATTGCGGCCATCCATCCAAACAATCCTGTTGCCATAGATTCTGGGCCTCAATGTTTTTCCACTGGTTGTAATCTTACTTTCCTTTTTAGTGGAGAGATCGTACATGTAGATATCCCGTTTTCCATTTTGATCATCATCCCAGACGATTCTGTTTCCGTAAATAGCGGGGTTGATCTGATTTGATTTATTGGTGGTAATACGGGTTTCCTTTTTAGTGGAAAGATCATACATGTAGATATCCCAGTTTCCATTGCGGTCATCCTGCCAGACTATCCTATCCCCGTAGATAGCAGGTGCTGATCCGCTGGTACTGATCTGGGTTTCAGTGATCAGTGGTGAATTATTTTGTGCGGTTGCTGCCGATGCTGTAGATATAACGAAAATTAGAAAAATCAAAGCTGCTAATGCTAACATTGTTGAATGCAATTTTTTGTTAATTTTCATTATCTTATTCCTATGTCTTCCTTTTATATTTAATATAAAAAATGTTAATACTTTGGTTATTTAAATTTTTAAACTTTCTCGTTCGAAGACTCTGTTCCAAAAAAAATAATCCCAAAATAAAAAGAAATAACACCGGAGATCTTCACTTTCTGAAATCTGATGGCATTATCCGATAGCGTTATATTTCTTTCATGTGAACAAATTTATAATGTAAATGGAGATATTTTTAAATTTTCAGTAAATATATGAAATTTACTTTTACCCATACAGTTTGAAGAGGATACAGCTAATAACGGTAATCAAGATATATAGAGAAAATATTTTCGTTCTTTTCGAGCTCACTTTTTATTCTGATTGCATCTTTTTCCGGAATCCAATTCTTGGACTCATCTTCAAAACGAATATAACACCAGGTAGACTTTTTCACTTGAATATCATATTTATCGAGTATTTCAAGAAAATTTTCATCTTGAACAGCTTGTTCAGATACCGTAAATACGTAATCATCTCCTTTCCTGATTACATGAGCAGGAGAAGATGTAATCCAATCTTTTTTTTCCTCTTTCATTTTTTGACTTAGTTCACGTCTTATATCCCAATTGTCTTTGTCTAACATTATGTAGTATTTGTCCGCCGGGTGATCAATATTGTACTTTATGCTATAGTTCATAGTAAGGTTGTAGCTTTCAAGAATGGTTTGAACTTCCGAATCGGAAATTCCATCTTCAAATTGAATATACATATCACCTACCTTAAGCTCATCGTTAACTTGCGTTTCCGTATCTACTGGTGTTTTTACAAATAACCCTGCAATTATTACTAGAATCAGAAAAACAATAAAAAAAGCAACTTTCTTGTTAATTCTACTCATACCAATTACCCCAAAAAAGTGAAGAGTTTTAGCTCTTCACTTCACATATATATGACAAGTTTCAGCTCCCCAAGTTTCTAGAAATTGGTGCCCCGATCCAATGGGTAGTGGAGCATTAATCTTCAAATAGTGTAGTCCAACGCCAGAATCTGAGTATCCTCTACAGACTTGAACATGCCCTGGAATCAGACTAACTACATGTCTATTGTTTTTTATTTTGGAGGTAAGTTGACTAAAAATTGGAGTCCCATCGTCAAATGAACCAGTTTTCCCTAACCCTCCTTCAGATCTGCTTGTTCTATAATAATATGTCTGGTCATCAATAGCAACCACTTCATCCATCATTTAATAGATGTGCGTTTGGGTTACCTGGAAAGTACTTTTGAACTCCATAAACTATTATTAATACATTATATATAAGCCACAAACTTTTTCACCAGATCATTAAACTATCCATTTTTCATACTTTTTTTCGAATGAGCTGATCCCAAAACGCAAAATTGCTTCTCTGAATATCGTATTCTGGATTATCAATAAGAGCTTCTAATCCTGAAAAATAATTCTGAAACTCTTATTGATGTGGGAATAATATTGGTTTTGGGATGAGCTCAATCATTAATTATTTCAGAATCCTTGATTGTTGGATGATTTGGCCACAAGTAATTTATTTGAGTATACACCCCAACTCATATTCAAAAATATATATAGAGCCTATTCCAGAACCCAAAATTATGTTCAGAATCTCGGATTTGGAATGATCAATCAGTTTCTTATCTTGGAAAATAGTTCTGAAACTTTTACTGGTTGAGAAAAAATTGGTTTTGGGACGAGCTCATAAAAATGAAGCTAGTTGGCGCATAGATCTCAACGATGAGCCAAGCATAGCAAAATGTATATTCACTTGGTAGTATAAAACTAAAGCAGTACAATGAAATAAAGAAAAACTTAATCAAAAATTAAAATAATAGAGGTGTATATATGGGTGAGTTTAAAAGAATGTGCAAAAAAGCTGCAAAAATAGCTTTTGGTGTTGTTGTGGGCGTTGGTTTAATTGGTTTTGTTAAAGGCTTATGTGTAGGCTATTTAATTGGTCATTACAAAGGTAAGCGTAGTTTGCATAACATAAAATGTACTGATTAGACAGAAGAAAAGCAAAAATAATAGAGATCTGGTTAATCCATCGATAAATTCGACAAATTAATAACAGGTTCCTTTGCATTAGTTGGGGGTTTGCATTGCCTTGTATTTCTTGTCGAAAATTTCATAATTTTAAAATATTCTTCCACCACTATATCTTTTCTGAAAGATCAAAAATTTTCGAATGGATTTCCTGGCCTCACTTCATGAAACCCGATGCTATTATATTTCTTGCAAGTGAATGAATAACTGGGGGATTTTGCATAGAGAACGTTACTTTTAACAAAATAATGATTGCAACTGACGGCTCGGTTTGCTCAAGGCTTGCTGCCAATAGAGGAATAGAACTTGCCAGGTTAAGTGGAGGGACGGTTTACGCAGTTTATGTAATATCAACGGAGTATTTTTCTTCGATGGCTGTGGATTTTAACTGGGAGAGAATGCATGAGGCTTTGAGAAAAGACGGATGCAAAGCCGTTAATTATGTAAAAGGAATAGGAGAAATGGAAAATGTCAATGTCAAGTGTGCCCTGCTTGAAGGTCACCCTGCCACTGAGCTGATCCGATACGCCGAAGAAGAGAAAATGGATATTATTGTCATGGGTACTCTTGGCAGAACAGGAATTGATCGGTTGCTTTTAGGCAGCGTTGCCGTAAATGTTGTACGGCACTCAAAAGTCCCTGTTATGGTTGTAAGAGAAAAAAGCAAGTCTGAAGAAAAAGCAAGCTAATAGAAACATAATGGAGAATCATTTTGATGTAAAACAGAGTATATTATCAAAAAATTCAAGAAGGGTTATTTCAATCGGACATACCAACGATTGGATTCTTTATCAATGTTGATCTTATCTTCTCTAGCAAGCCAGCCAATAGACATTAAAGCCATTTGAGAATCAAAACCATTGGCACTTAGGTGAATCTTTACCTGGTTCAAACTGCATTCACCTTCTTCTAGCTTGTGATACAACACTCCTGCAGCTTCTCCGATTTTTAAGTTCATGTTCTCTGGCATATTTCTCACCAATTTCATCCTCATAACTGTTTTACTTTAAAAAGAAAGTACGGTTTTCATAATTATAAGTTTATGAATTCCAAATAGGCAGACCTTAAATAATATGTTGGGTCAATATATTAGGTTTTTCTGTAAAGGTCTTTTCCAATAAGTAAAAATGGTTTAATAGTAAAGTGAGAATTTCGGCTCTTCTTTGTTTTGTGTGGATATCCTCATAATATCTTCACAAAAACCAATGCGGTCTCGAATTGAAAATCGTCTTATCCACAGGGAATAACGAAGAGCCATTAACTTTTACTTTCTTCAATTCTCACTTTTACTTTCTTCAACTTTCACCGTTTAACCTTCTATTTTCTTTTTCACAGCTGCAGCTGCATTTTTCGGAGAGTCAGTTTCCCAGAGTTTCCTGACTTTCGCGCTCCTGAGAGCTGGCATTAAAGCCTCAAGCTTCGCCTGCACGGCTGCAAGCATTTCCTCGTCAACTCCAGGGGGCGTTATGCCCATGAACTTCTGGGCTTTAAGGGTCTCGGTTTCCCTGGGTATTGCACGGTCGACTCCTTTCCTTACTCCAGTTTTCAGGGACTCGATTGCATCCCTCCACTGGGCAGCCCAGGGAGCATCAGGAATATCGGTGTGGTGGACATCGGTCCTTTCCACTTTAATAGCGTCAATGTGACATGCTTTCACACAGGCTCCACAATAGGTACAGAAATCCGCTGCAAAAGCAATTTTTCGCGGGTCTTCAGGATCTGTGGGCACATACCAGAGTTTGGAAGGGCAGACATTGAAACAGCCGCGGCAGCCCTGGGGATCGCATTCCTTCAGGTTTGTCTCAATAAGGTTCAGTCCTCCTTCCATAGGTTTTTGCAGGTCTATGGCTTCATACGGACAGACGGTCTTGCAGCGGGCGCACTGTGTACACTTCAGCTCGTCTACCTTAACATTCCCCTCAACTTTCGGAGCCTCGCAGGGGCGTTCCCCTTTAACCTTTATTGCTTCTTCAGGGCAGATGTCCTGGCAGAGTACACAATAATCGCATTTATCCTCGTCCACAAGGATCTGCTCGAAAGGCACGGGATTATCAGGTGTGGGCTCACGCTCGAGCAGGATGAAGGCATCACAGAACCGGGCGCAGATTCCGCAGAAATTGCACTTTTCAGTGTCAATTTCGATCTCTCCTTCTGCCCCTTCCTTTAAAGGCGCAATCTCCTCTTTTTTCGGGAAGGTGAATTCAACTTCGATTGCATCCTGAGGGCAGGCTCCCTCACAGAGAGCGCAGGGGAGGCATTTCTCGTTGATCTTAACAAAGGCATCGTACTTCGGATACCGTTTCTCATCAGGAATTTCCCCCACAGCCTCAAAGGTTATGGCATGCACAGGGCAGAGGTTTGAGCACATCCTGCAGAAGGTACATTTCTCAAGGTCCATCATCACCGCAGGCGCATCAAGCCCGGTTGCAATCTCATGAAGGGGCCCCATTTCAAGAGCTTTTGTTGGGCAGATTTCTGCACAGATTCCACAACCATTGCAGCGCTTGTAATCATAATCCAGAGTTTTGATGGATTTCTCGGTTGTCTGGGTATAAATAAAATGGGAGCCCTGAAGGTCCATACCGGTCGTAACTGTGATCTTTTCCTGGGCTTCATCCTCAGCAGTCTCCGGAGCTTCAGCTTCGAGGTCCTCGGCTTCAAAATCCTCGGTCTCAACAGTGGCTTCAGGTTCCGTAACTTCGTTTTCTCCGGCCCCGCAGCAGCCTCTGCAGATGTGAACTTCCTGTTCGGTGTGTTCCTCGCTCATTATGCCACCTCCTCAGGTTCAGCTTCGGGTTCTCCAAGCTTGAGTTCGGTTCCTATGGGCCCGACTTCTTCAAGTTCCTTTACAAACTCGCTAATTGTGTTTGAGAACCGTTCTCCTTCGGCAGCCGAGATCCAGAGGGTCCTCAGCCGTCTGGGGTCAAGTCCGATTTCCTTTATAACTTCCTTTAAGACATCCATCCTCTGTTTTGCGTCAAAGTTCCCGTGGATATAGTGACACTCGTCCATCCTGCAGCCCGCAACAAGCACTCCGTCGGCTCCGCCTTTTAAGGCTTCAAGCACGAATTCCGGGTTTACCCTTGCCGAGCACATAGTACGGATAACTCTGATGTTTGTCGGGTAATGGAGCCTTGACATCCCGGTAAGGTCTGCACAGGCGTAACTGCACCAGTTACAGAGGAAAGCCACAACAAAAGGACTCTGGGACCTGTGAGCAGTTGCAGCCCGAACCTGGGCAAGAATCTGTTCGTTTTCGAAGTTTCGCATCTGGATTGCCCCTGCAGGACATGCAGC
Organism: Methanosarcina sp. Kolksee; assembly: GCF_000969945.1. Classification (NCBI taxonomy): domain Archaea; kingdom Methanobacteriati; phylum Methanobacteriota; class Methanomicrobia; order Methanosarcinales; family Methanosarcinaceae; genus Methanosarcina; species Methanosarcina sp. Kolksee. The sequence goes on along the minus strand of NZ_CP009524.1, from coordinate 2,215,971 downwards.
ACTGCAGTCTCCACAGCCATAACATGAAACCTCGTCTACAACAGCTTTTTTATTCTCTATCTTGATTTTCCCGAACTTGCAGACATCAAGACAGGTCCTGCATCCTATACATTTTTCAGGGTCAACATGAGCTCCCATAGGATCGGCTTCAAGTTCTCCTGTCCCGAGGAGCTGCATAACCTTGGATGCGCATGCACTTCCCTGGGCAATCGAAACCTGAATCTCTTTGGGTCCTGAGGCGCAGCCTGCAAGGAAAACCCCGCTGACCGGGGCATCTACAGGACGCATTTTCGGGTGGGCACTTGCAAAGAACCTGTCAGGCCGCCGGGCAAGATTTAGCATCCGGCCTATGCCTTCTGCCGCTTTGCTGGGCTCGTAACCTGTTGAAAGCACAACAAGGTCGCAGGCTTCTTCTTCGACCCGGGATTCAAGGGTATTTTCATAACGGAGTACAGGCCTGCCGTCTTCGCCTGCGTAAATTTCGGCAACTTTTCCCCGGATGAAATCCACGCCCATTTCCTGCGTCCTTACATAGTATTCCTCATACATCTCCCCTGCAGCCCGGATGTCAATGTAGTGGATTGTGATCTCGGTATCAGGGTAGCGTTCCTTAACCATCTGGGAATTCTTGAGTGCAGCCATGCAGCAAACTCTTGAGCAGTACTCATTGCCAACGGTTTTATCCCTTGACCCGACACACTGGATGAACGAAACGCTTTTTGGTGGTTTGCCCGTTGAAGGCACAACGACTCTTCCACCTGTAGGTCCTGCAGAGTTAAGCATGCGCTCAAGCTGCATATTTGTTATAACATCAGGATACTTTCCAAATCCGTACTCCTTTTTCCGTGATGCATCAAAGAGCTGGTAACCTGTTGAAACAACAACTGCTCCGGCTTCAAACTCAATCTCTTCAGGTTTTTGCTCGTAATCCACAGCATCGGCAGGGCAGGCCTGTAAACACAGCCCGCAGCCTACACAGTGGTCAGGGTCTATGAGCACTACCTGCGGGACAGACTGGGGAATTGGCATATATATGGCTCTGGACTTTCCGACCCCGTAATTCATAGGGTTATCGATTTCTACAGGACAGACCGCAGAGCAGAGGTCGACACAGCCTTTGCACTTGTCTTCAAGTATGAACCTGGGCTTGCGTGTGACTTTTACGTGGAACTTGCCGACAGATCCGGAAATATCGGTAACTTCGGAGTAGGTGTAAAGTGTAATATTCGGATGGTTCTGAACTTCCGTCATTTTAGGGGCAAGCACACAGATGGAGCAGTCATTTGTAGGAAAGACCTCATTCATCAGGGCCATTTTGCCCCCGATTGTGGATTCCTTTTCTACCATTGTGACTGGAAAACCAGCTTCTGCAAGGTTCAGGGCTGCTTCGATTCCGGCGACCCCTCCTCCTATGATCAGGACATTTCTGCTGGCTTTTGAACTTGTTGCACTGAGTTCCTTGAGGAACTTTGCCTTCGCAACTCCCATCCTTATAAGGTCAAAAGCCTTCTGGGTCGCCATCTGGGGGTCATCGGCGTGTACCCAGGAGCACTGCTCCCTTATATTTACCATTTCCATAAGGTAAGGGTTCAACCCGGCTTTTTCCATTACATGCCTGAAGGTCTTTTCATGCAGCCTTGGGGAGCAGGCAGCTATTACAACCCTGTCGATTTTATTTTCTTTTATATCCTTAATGATGCCTTCCTGTCCGGAATCGGAACATAGAAACTGTACTTCCCGGGCGAGCACCACATCTTCCAGTTTAGCCGCCATTTCCTGCAGAGCTAATACATCTATTACTCCAGCAATATTTAGCCCGCAGTGGCAAATGTAGACTCCGATTCGCATAATTGGTGACTCCATATATCTGTGTTTTATGTTGAATGTTAATGATTACGTCAATCAGTTTTTAATATGTTTTACATATAACTTGAAAGTTATAATTTCTGAGAGTTTCTGGACCATAATTCAGAACCGTGTATCCATGGCATTTTATTATACAGAAAAGTCAGGTTGGTACAGCTGATCAACAAAGACTTTTTTTAAACTGAGAGGGTTTTTATCAGTTCAAGTTCATGAATTTGCTAATACCAGTTCAGTTATTACTTATCAATTAATTTGTCACTCAGTTGTGAACTAGGCGCTCAGTCACAAATCAGTTACTTTTACATATCCCTATACATTATCTTTTGAACTGAATAAAAATATAGGTGTTTTATACAAAATCAAAACCTTTATTTTATCAAGGGGATTCAACTCAGTATCCTTGTCTATATTGGGCTATTTTTAAATAAAATTAGAAGAAAAATTAACAAAACTGCAAAAATTTGAAATCGGTGTGCATAATCGATTAAGCAAAAATGGGAGCTTAAACTTACTTTTTTATAACATAACATAAATAATATTTGTTTTTGTGATAATATAAGGGTTTCTATAATAGATCTTTATACAAATATATTAAGAAGATACTATAAAAATCAATATTTTTTAATACTTAGATCTGCTGTAAATCAGAATTGGTAGATGACTAATCAAAAATTAGTGGTCAGGGAAATTGGTGGAGGACTAATCAAAAATCAGTGGTCAGGGATTTGGCTCTCGCGTGAAATTGACAGGGAACATAAGGAATATATTTTGAACTTTTTGTTAAAAAACAAGATCAAAGGGTATGACCTTTCTATCTGCAGCGAATACCAGATAACAACTAATTAACACAGAAATACATTGGGCGTGGGACAAATTACTCCCTATGTATGGCAGAGTTAAGGTGAGAAAATTAGATAGGGGTTGGAATGTAAAATACAATATGTTATTTAGCCTTGAAGATCTTTATTTGGCATTTAATAACTTTATTTGGCATTTAATATCATTATTTAGCCTTTTTTATCTTATTTAAGATCTATTTAACCTTTAATAATTTTATTTTTATCTGCTACAAAAGATTTCTGGAATATATTTATTTCCTTGTATATTCATGCTTTTATGGGGGGATTTTATGGTTCAGGAGTACAAGCTGTTTATAGGGGGAGAATTTAAAGACTCTTCAACCGGAGAGACTTTTGAGGACATAAATCCGGCTACTCTGGAAAGCCTGGCAGCAATACAGGTCGCTGGAGCAGAGGACGTGGACAGGGCAGTTGAAGCTGCTGAAACAGGGTTCAGGCTCTGGAGCGATATCCCGGCTGCAAAAAGAGCTGCGGTACTCTTCAGGGCAGCCCGGATTTTGCAGGAAAGGAAGGAAGAACTTGCTGTCCTCATGACGGAAGAGATGGGAAAGGTGCTGCCTGAGACAAGGGGAGATGTACAGGAAGCCATTGATATCACAAATTATGCCGCAGGGGAAGGAAGGCGGATGCTTGGAGAGACGACGACTTCCGAACTCAAGGAAAAATTCTGCATGACCGTGCTCAGGCCGATAGGGGTAGTTGGCTTAATAACGCCCTGGAACTTTCCTATTGCTATTCCCGCGTGGAAGATTATGCCAGCCCTTGTAGCTGGAAACGCGATTGTTTTCAAGCCTGCAAGTGACACGCCTCTGCTTGCCTTCAAGCTGATAGAGGTGCTTAGTGAAGCAGGCTTGCCTCCCGGAGTGATAAATCTGGTAACAGGACCCGGAGTAACTGTCGGTAAAGCTGTAGTCCAGCACCCTCACATAAAGGCTATTTCCTTTACAGGCAGCCTTGATACCGGGAAATGGATAATGGAAGAGTGTTCAAAAACCATGAAAAGAGTCTCTCTGGAACTCGGAGGCAAAAACCCGGTAATTGTTATGGATGATGCCGACCTTGAACTGGCCCTTGAGGGCGTGCTGTGGGGAGCTTTTGGGACTACAGGGCAGCGCTGTACTGCTACGAGCAGGTTGATTCTGCATGAGAAAATAAAGGACGAATTCATGAAAAGGCTGCTTGCAAAAGCAAAAGCTCTCAGGATAGGTAGCGGACTCTTTCCTGAGACAGACATCGGGCCTGTAATCAACAAAGCGCAGCTTGAGAAGATCGAGAGATACGTGAAAATAGGAAAAGAAGAAGGAGCAACTCTTCTCTATGGGGGAAACAGAATCGATCCCGGGCTTCCTGGCTATTTCTTCGAGCCCACAATATTTACGGATGTCAGGCCAGACATGCGGATTGCACAGGAAGAGATCTTCGGGCCAGTCCTCGGGGTTTTTACGGTTTCAGACCTTGAAGAGGCAATAACGCTTGCCAATAATACCAGATACGGGCTTTCTTCGGCAATCTACACCGAGAATATAGGAAACGCTTTCAGGGCAATCGAGAAAATCGAAGCCGGAATCACATATGTTAATGCTCCTACAATAGGGGCTGAAGTCCATCTCCCCTTTGGAGGCGTGAAAGGGACAGGAAACGGTTTTCGGGAAGCCGGCACTGAGGCCGTCAAGGAGTTTTCCGAAGTAAAAGCTGTGTATATAGACTACAGCGGCAGGCTGCAAAAAGCCCAGATTGATTCAACGGAATAAAATTCACAGGATCAAAGTTCAAGAATGTGGAAAAACTGGGGGGAGTGCATTTTGGCTCAGGAGAAAACCGAAGAATTTGAAAAGGTGCAGGGAGTGAAAAAGCCGGGAAAAAATAAAGCAATGGAGACAGGACAGTATTTTGATTTTTTTGAGCATGAAGCAGGAATGTTCAATACCATTGGCCCGAAAGCCAGGGAGATAATCGAACAGGACTGTAAAATAATATCAGCCTGTACAGCCCGTCCCTATCCTCTGGTTGTGGACAGCGCAAAGGGTTCCGTAATCAGGGATATTGACGGAAGAGAATACATTGACCTGGTTGCAGGAATTGCTGTTATGAACGCAGGCTACTCCAATCCTGAGGTTAAAGCTGCAATCTCAGCCCAGCTTGAAAAAATGACTCACTGCGGATACGGGGATTTCTTTGCCGAGCCTCCTGTGAAGCTTGCAAAAAAGTTATCAGAGCTTTCAGGTTATTCAAAGGTATTTTACTGTAACAGCGGGACTGAAGCCGTGGAAGCTGCAATCAAACTTGCCTTCTGGAATACAAAACGGCAGGGTCTTATCTCTTTTTATAACTCATTTCACGGCCGGACTCTGGGCTCCCTCTCTCTTACCTGCTCAAAAGCCAGGCAAAAGGAACATTTTCCTGCGTTTCGCACAGCTCATTCCCATTATGCTTACTGTTACCGCTGTCCCTTTAAACTTGAATATCCTTCCTGCGGGATCGAGTGTGCAAAAGAGCTTGAAAACCTGATTTTCAGGCGGGAATTGAGCCCAATGGACACTGCTGCAGTTTTTGTGGAACCGGTCCAGGGAGAAGGTGGATATATCGTCCCTCCTCCTGAGTTTCATAGGGAAGTAAGGCAAATCTGCACTGATAATGATGTCCTCCTTGTAGCGGATGAAGTCCAGGCAGGCTGCTTCAGGACAGGTCCTTTCCTTGCAATGGAAAATTTTGGGGTCAGAGCTGAAATCTCATGCTTTGCAAAAGCTCTTGGAGGAGGGCTTCCACTGGGAGCAATGCTTGCAGACCGCGAGCTTATGGACTGGCCACAGGGCGTTCATTCAAACACCTTTGGAGGAAATCTTCTGGCTTCAGCCGCATCTCTTGCATCTCTTGAGTTTCTGGAAAAGGAAAATATTGAGGACCGAGTAAAGGAGCTTGGTTCCCAGATGAAGCAACGCCTGGGGGAGCTTCAGGAAAACTTTCCATGCATGGGGGATGTACGCGGCCTCGGCCTGATGGTCGGAGTCGAGATTGTAAAACCTGATAAATCAATAGACCCGATACGAAGGGATAGGATTCTGAGGGAAGCCTTTAAAGAAGGAATTCTGCTCCTCCCCTGCGGGGATTCGGTAATTCGTTTTTCTCCACCGCTGGTTATTACAGATGAAGAACTCGACTCTGGACTTGAGAAATTCCAAAAAGCTCTGAAAAAAGCAGGCATTTGAGCTCAGGCATTTGAGCTTCCGAAAAATATAATGAAATAAAAGAGTTTCCGGATATAAATAAAAATAAAAAGACTTCCTGGCTGAGTTTTGCAGCCTTCATAAATAAATTAAAGGATTGTTCAATATGTTTCTGCCCAATAATTAAATGAAAATTGTAATGCTTTTATGTAGAGATTACATATATAATAATATGGAATATAAGAACAATGATCTAATTGAGAAGGACAGTTTCGCGTTGATTATTTTCATAACTGCTATTGCAATGGCAGTAAGTCTCTTAGGGATAATCATCTGCATTAAGGTAACACATCTCTAAAAAGATTTTATGGAAATTGAGATGATTATATTCCGATACATGAGTCAGAGATAACACATGAGTCAGAAACGACATATGAGTCAGAGATAATACATGAGTAAGAGACGACATATGAGTCAGAGACAATACTCTGAAAAGTTATCGAGATAAGATTGAAACAGGTTAAAGGACAAGTTATGTATAGCCATGCGCACATTTACAGTACTGAGAAGGTGATCATAATAAGTAAGTCGAACAGTTCAGTTTCTCAGCATAGCTTTTTCCTGTTATAAATGCTATTTTTTCTTCCTGATCTTTCCCAGGTATCCTAAGAAATAAAATTTGTTTTCAGAATTTTTGACTTCGTTTTTATTCTCCACTACTTCGAACCTTTTATCTATAATATATTCTCCAATCGGATTGATAAAACCAATCAGGATTCCGAGCCCTATAAAAATATAAACTACAGTAAAAATTTTTCCCAGGTCCGTTTTAGGGGCAAAGTCTCCATATCCCACCGTTACCAGGGTTATAACCGAAAAATAGAAAGAGTCGAGCCACCTCCAGCCTTCGACTTTATGATAAAAGACAGTGCCTCCTGCGAGAGTTATCACAGTTAGATATAGGAGGGACCTGAACTTCGGATCTTTAAGCAGCGTTTTTAGTGTTTTCAGAAATGTCCAGAATGTGTAAAGAAAAGGAATCATTATCTTTCTCTCCAAACATATTTTCAATCTGAGATTAAAAAAAGGTATGTTCAAGCTGTAAATTCTGACGTAACTGGGAGATGACTGAGATATTATACGACTATTAGAAGCGCGGGCTTTCAATCCGGTCCCACTTTCTGAAGCTTTGTCCAAGCAGATAGAGGGAAGGAGGCACCAGCAGGAAGTTTACAAGCACATAGTACGGGCCAAACATTGACAGGATGATGTTAACCAGCAAAAGAGGCATGACTGAGAGTGTATATACTGCGAAAGTCCTGCCGTTATAGAGGTTTATCGAAGGGGAAAGCCCTGTCAGGTAAATAAGTATCGAAACCATGTAAAACGACATTGAAAGAAAAAGCAGCAGGGCTGGTAGTAGAAATGCAGGGTCTTTTTTAAGGATGAGCAGGATAAGAAGTATAAGCGGAACCAGATTCAAGAAAAGGTAACTGTTGAGTTTGCTCCTTATCATATCCGAAACTTTCAGGGGAAAGAAAGCATATGAGGAAAAGATATCGTATTCTGTAAGCCAGTTGTACATTGAAGAGGAAAGTACTCCCAGAACAAGGGAAAACAGGATTAAAATATTTAAAGCTGGGAGAACCTTTTCCAGGGCTGAAAGAAGCATCCAGATAAGAGCTGCAGGCAGCAGGAATGAAAAAATTAACTTTCCGAGTCCTCCCTCACTTCTTTTAAGGTCAAGAAAATCCTTTGCGACAAAAGCTGCATACCTGTAAGAACCAAATTCTTTGCAGAGCCTGGAAAATGAGTTTGAAAAGTTCTTTCTTGCCTGGGGAAAATCCACCTTCAGGAAAAGCAGGGATAAAGCTGAAGGAATGATTATAAGCCCAGAGGAAAGCAGAAAACAGCTTTTTGAAGGAAGCAGGAAAAGAGAAAGGCCAGGTAAGCTATAAAAGATTCTTGAATCCAGATTTCCGGAAATAAAAAGCAGGAAAATGCAGCCTGCCAGTAAACCCCAGGTCAACAGTTTTCCGGAATAGGCATAGATAGTAGATAAGAAAAACACTAGGGAAAGTCCGATCATAAAAGAAAGAGAAAGTGTCAGGAGAAGGAGAAGGATAACAGGAAAATGGAAGTTTCCTGCCGGGATAAAGGCTACAGCAAGCGCAAAACCTACAATGAAAGGCATCACATAGAGGACAAAATAGTATACGATATCTTTTATAAGAAAGTTTGCAAAAATCAATCTCTCTGAAACAGGAAGCGTCCTTGCAGAATATGCTATCAGACTTGCTTGCCCGAAACGCCGGTTCATAAACTCTCTGCTCATAAGCCCGAAGGCGCCTACCATGCCTCCCAGAAGTAAGAAAAGATAATGCATTCCGAGTGCGATCTGGGCATACGTAAAGATTTCGCTGAAAACCGGCAGAACCAGACTTACGCAGAAAGTAAACAGGAAAATAAAAACCGGAAATAGGGAAAACCCATTGTTCCCGAAAAGATTTGAATGCATTCGCCACTCTTCTTTGAGCATGCTTTTGAAAATCTCAAACATAAAATCCCTTCTATCTATAGTCCGAGTTTCAGTCTTGATTTCGCGCCATTTGACGCTTGTTTTTGTGATATCTGCTCTTATTTCAGGCAATTTTTGCTTTTATTTTCAGGCAATTTCTTCTTTATTTCAGGCAATTTTTGATCTTATTTTCAGGCAATTTCTTCTTTATTTCAGGCGATTTTTGATCTTATTTTTGTGTTAATTTGCGAATTCCTGCGTGATAAAAGAGTCTTACATCCTGAAATGTTTTTATGCATACTGTGCAGACATAATCAAACCAATGCCGAATTCCTTTGTTGGCCTACCAGTTCCAGAAAGAATTCTTCAAAGTTTCTTTCCTGAAGGGTAAGATCGTCCAGGCGGCCTGTATATACCAGTTTTCCTTTGTAAATGATCCCAATGCTGGTACAGATCTGTTTTGCAATTTCGAGGATATGTGTTGAAATAAAAACTGTTCCCCCGCTTTTCACATAGCCTGCGAGAAAATCCTTTACTTTTCTCTGCATTACAGGGTCCAGATTGATTAGAGGCTCATCAATAATTGCTAGTTCCGGCTCGTGCAGGAAAGCCTGGGCAAACATCAGTTTCTGCCTTGTGCCTCTTGAGAGGTCTTTGCACAGTGAATTTTTCTGGTCACCAAAATCCAGAAATTCGAACCATTTTTCGCAGGCTTTCTCATAGTTTTCCATTTTCCGGATATTTGCAACAAAATAGAGGTATTCTTCTGCCGTCAAAAAACTCGGGGGGGTTTCCTGTTCAGGAACAATACCTGCAAGTTTCCGAACCCGAACAGGGTCTTCGAGAACATCTACTCCCAGTACCCTGATTGAACCTGAAGTTGGCTTTATTTGACCGGTAAGCATTTTGATTATGGTTGTTTTTCCTGACCCATTAGGACCCAGAAGCCCGAAAAGCTCACCTTTTCCAATCGACAGGGAAATGTCATTTACTGCCTTTGTACTTCCATAGGACTTAGAAAGATTTCTGACTTCAATCATCTTTAAGGCTCCTGAAATCCCGACATTTACAGGCAAATAAGATACGATACCAAGCATAGAGTAAATTAAAGTAAATTAGAGTAAATTAGAGTAAATTAGAGTAAATTAGAGTAAATTAGAGTAAATTAAAGGAAATTATATAGTGATTAGTTGTAATATGGTACAGAATAAAAATTTATCATAAGTTCTTATTATCTAAAAATATATAAAAGAGTTTCGGAGAATATTTTTGAATTTAATTCAGAACAGGAATGATATTGTTTGGGTTGTGAAATATGGAAAAATGAAAAAAGTTTAAAGTGAAATTATTTCAGAATAAAACAAAAATATAATTTTATTAAAAATATTTATTGAAAGAATTTTATTAAAAATATTTATTGAAAAAATTTTATTAAAATTATCTATTGGAATAATGTTATTTTTTCAGCCCTTTTTCAATGGCTTCAACAACACTTCTCAGTACTTTGATTCTGGAGTACCGTTTGTCGTTTGATTCTACAATAATCCACTGGGCATTTGTTGTGCTTGTTTTCTGAAGCATCTCATCGACTGCGATTTTATAATCTTCCCATCTGCTTCTGTTCCGCCAGTCTTCGTCTGTAATTTTCCATTTTTTCTCAGGGTCATGTTGCCGACTGTTAAAACGTTCCAGTTGAGTTTCTTGATCAATGTGAAGCCAGAACTTAACTACAATTGATCCGGCCTGTGTCAGGATTTCTTCAAATTCATTGATCTCCCTGTAAGCCCTTTTCCATTCTTCCTCGCTGCAAAAGCTTTCAATTCTTTCTACCATGACGCGACCGTACCAGCTCCGATCAAAAATTGTTATATGGCCGGCTCGAGGGATTCCTTCACAGAAACGCCAGAGGTAATGATGGGCTTTTTCGATGTCATTTGGCGAACCCACAGGAACTACCCTGTAAAGCCTGGGATTTAGATTTTCTACAAAGCGGTAAATGTTTCCTCCTTTGCCAGCCGCGTCCCAGCCTTCAAAGACCAGAATCAGGGGACGTTTTTTCTCAAAAAGCTCATACTGGAGGTCTGCAAGTTTTTGCTGGTATATCTTTTTTGATTTTTTATATTCATCGGTATCCATCTTTTTGGAAAGCTCAACCTTTTCTAGAATGGAATTGTTAAGCTGGGGGACCTCTGGGGTTTCCGTATCAAGATATTTGAGGGTCTGTTCAGCCGGTGTTCTAGTTGCCTGTTCAATAGAGTCTTCAATCGCATGGATGACCGTCGTCATAATTTTTAAAGTTGCAAAGTTTCGGTCATTAGCTTCCACTATTGTCCAGGGGGCATAAGGCATATCGGTCTTCTCTAAGATCTTCTCGACAAGCGGCATATACTCATTGTATTTATGGATGAAATCAAGGTCCGATCTTGCTTCATCCTCATACTCGTCAAATATTGGAATATCAATTTTTTTAAGATCTTTAAAACGTTCTTTATGTTCTTTTTCACTGATGTGAAGGAAAACTTTTATTAAAAGATACCCATCATCGGCAAGTTGTCGCTCAAAATAGTTTATTTCTTCCAGGTATTTCCCCAGTTCTTCTTCAGATTTGTTCTTTTCCAGACACTCTATAATTGCCCTGCTGTACCAGCTTCTATCAAAAATTCCAATCTTTCCCTTCACAGGAACTCTAGACCAGTAGCGTACAATGAAAGGTTTAAGGAGTTCTTCATAGCAGGGCCTGGTCATGGTATGAAAATCGTATCCTCGGGGGTCAAGAGAAAGAATAAAACGGTTGATATCCTCTGCCATTCCGGACACGTGCCAGCCTTCGAAAACGAGGATAACAGGTATCTTCAAATCCCAGGCTTTGCGCTGTAGTTCTCCGAGGATGGCTTTAAATGCTTTTTGATTTTTTTTGTACTCGGCAGTTGTTATTGTCTTGGAGATATCTATTTTTTCAAGCATAAATGGCCCTGCTTATTTCTTTGAATTAAAATTAATCTCAGTATAAATATATTTTGATATAAGTTTATAAGATTTGGTTAATTGGATATAATAGCTTTCTGAATAAATATGATACGTAACCTGCATTTAATTTAGTTTCGTCTTTTTGCAGATGTTAACTTATTTTCAATTAACATATATATCAATTGTCTGATTCCATAAATTGATAATATTTAGACCATGTTATAGAAAATAATGAAAATTCCTACTTATGGAACAAAGTATTCGTTTCGCTCAATATTTATCCATAAGAGTCTACACAAACAGGGCAAAAAACCATTTTATAAATATAGCTTAATAATTATTAGGTATTAAGTATATATCTTATATTTAGTCACCATAAATAATATAGTTAGCAGTCAATTATATGTAGGATTAATAAACTATTAATATGCAAGAAAACAATACAGTTCAATATAGATTATATAGCATACTTAAATTTATATTATGACATTTTACAACTATATATATATTTTAAAGTATGTTTTTAATGATCTGTAATTTGTATGATAAGAATACATAAAATAATACACATAGTTAAAAATATCCACTATGATATAGATTATTAATAAACTGTTTTATTTTGTAACATTTTAATCTGGCATAAGTAAAGATATTTTAGAATATATGTTTTATTATATCTGCTATGTATATCTATAGAATGATACACTTAATATACACATTTTTGAATATGCATTTTGACAAGACTTTGTAAATTAGATACATCATTTTAAGATATGTAGTGTATTTTATATATTTTAGTATCATTGCTTTCTAGTTATTACGAATAGTAATCATTATTTTGATTGATAAATAAAAACGATATTAGAATGTATCATTAAATATAGTTACTCATTAAAACAAACATATATACTCAACATATTAATCTGATTCAAAGAAACATTTGAAATATATATATATGTATTTTTTGATTTTTAATTATTTTTACAAAACGTTATTAATATAACACTATATTTATAATATGCTTTTTCAACTAATTAGTGTACACTAATCAGTTTAAATTTTGACTAATACACATATTGATAAAAGGAACAAATAATCTTATAATATATCTAGTATGTTGACAGATGGACAAGTATAATGATATTTCAACATAAAGACCTTTTTATATTCTGCATGAAAAAAATGTAAGCATTCTTATGGTATATGAGTATGAATTCTGTTAAGTTCTTTGTCTTTTTTCTTTTATTATTTTATGCATTTACTGATACGGTTGTCGGCCAAATACACCCTATTCTTATAGTCTTTGTAACAGATGAGTTTACAAAATTGGGGTCTAAAAACGATTTTATGAAAATTTTCAATCACATGCTTATAATATATAGGAATAGATTCTTTTATTTAGCTGTCTGAACCTGCAGAAAATTTTCATAAAACAAACAGCATGAAATAATATTCTTGTTATGCATATCCAATATAAACAGATATACAATTTATTACAAAAACCGAGCTTTGTTCACTCAGTAAGAGTTTCAGTAAGAGTTTCCAGATAATTATAAAGGAATATAAGGAATACATGGAAAAATAGACGAAGAGCTAATCCCAAAACTCAAAATTACATCTCTGAATATCAAACTTGGAATAATTAATTGAACTTCGGATCACGAAAACAATTCTAAAAAACCTATCGATTTGAGAATAAAATTGGTTTTGGGATAGCCTCGAAGTCTGTCTGAATAAGTTAGTTTTTTTGTATATTTCTGTAAATTTCTCTTAAGCTTTTTCAATCCAACTTTTATTTTTATAGCAAATATATATTACGCACAATATAGAAATAAACGTTCACTTATTATGCTCCTATATTTATATAATACTTTTTAACTCAATTGGTGTAGACTTACTATGCGAAAAATTAATAAAAAAACATACCAACAATTCACTCAATTTTCTCCAAGAACGTGCTTTAAGATTTATCGATTAAAATATATAGAGATCTTAAATAACATATAAAAATTAGTTTTACTCTTTAAATTTTGAGAGATTACATAAATATCAATATACTATTTAAAGATAATATATAAATATATTAAAAAATATAGTTTAAAAAATTAGTATTTAACTTTAATAATATATTGATTTCATACATATTTTTATAAAATAATAGATAAATTTAATAATTATTATATAGATCATTTAACAAATTTTTATGTATTATTATATAATTACAATTTAAAATACAAATTAAAGCACCGTACTCTTCAAAAAATAAGAGAAATCTAAAAATATATAATTAAATTATAATGCCAGCTCAAGGTCAAATATTTCTTCAAAAAGTTTGTATTTTTTGCGGGCCCTGTATAGGTACTGACGGATGGGAGTTTCATCTTTTGCCCTGGCAAAAAGAGCTTCTATTTCCCCTTTAGAGAATACAGCTTCAAGCTTTTTTATGGGAATTGACTCAAGCCCTTTCCAGTCATCAATCCTCTGACTGCTTATAGGAACTGGAATAGGAAGCAAAGATACCTGGACCTCATCTACCCAGTTCCATTCAGAATCATAGATGTTTGCATAAAAAGCCCCGCAAGAGATGCATTTTGTTACTACTACGTTTCTTTCTCCTGCCGTGTGATAACTAAGGCTCATAAGAATGGAGTCGCATCTGGTGCAGTTACCAATCTCATTTTCTTCCAGGCTATAAGCATTTATTTGGTTATCCCCAATGTAGAGATTATTTCCTTTAAGGTCATAGCTGTATTCCATATTATTCGCTCCTGGATGAATCTGAGAGGGCCAATGCTATTGATTTTTAGGTTTTTTCTTATATTTCACTCTCTTTCTTTGTAAAGGTTATAAACCTATTAAAATTAATCGGGTAAGGATATCCGAAAAATCATATATTTTTACATCCCTTTATAAAATTTTAATATTTTACTTTCCTGTCCTCCAGAGAGGATTTCATAGAATTCTCTTCACATAATAATTCCTGTATTTTATACTCTTATTATTCAGTATGACTTTTCTTATATATTTTGTTTTACAATAATTATAATAGGTTCCAATTAATTTATGTAATTAAATAAAATTACAGTTTTTATTTTAATTTTGGATATATCTATTTGAACAAAAATACTATTTTCCTCTAAAACGTAGACTAATTTTTTATAATTTTTGAAATCTTGCTATTAAATAAAATCATGTCCTGAATTGCTTTAATACACCCTTTCCATTTGGGGTAACCCTAACATAATGTGCGCCATTAATGATGGGGTTCAAAGCTTCTGGGACAATATGAGAACCTCTGAAAATCCAGTTCAGATAACACTGAGTTCATCCTCACTGAATTCATCTTACTAAATTTATTTTTAAACCAATAAAAATTTCAGAGCTATATTCCACGACAAGAAACTCGATTGATCTTTTAAAATTCGAGATTCAGAGAACCAAGGTTGAATTTAGGGATGAACTCGCTAAGTTTTTGAAAAGAAGCATTGATTTTGGCTAAGGTAATTTTTGAAAAATAGAATCCTGCACAGAAGTTTCACTCCTGAACGATTCCATCCTTCAACCTTATTACTCTGTCTGCGTATTCGGCATGCCATTCTTCATGTGTAACCATTACAATCGTCTGCCCTTTTTCCTGATTGAATTTCTCGAAAAGGTCAAGGACTTCCTTTGAGGTCTCGGAATCAAGGTTGGCACAAGGCTCGTCTGCAAAAAGGACTTCTGGGGAATGGGCAAGAGCTCTTGCTATTGAGACTCTTTGCTGCTGGCCGCCACTCATTTTGGACGGGAGCTGCTGCAGGCGGTCGCCAAGCCCAACTGCAGAAAGAATTTCGGCGGCTGCGGATTCGCATTCGGTTTTACGTTTGCCCTGCATCATAAGAGAGATATAGACATTTTCCATAGCATTGAGTTCTGGAAGTAAAGCATAGTCCTGAAAGACATAACCAAGGTTATGAAGCCTGAATTTGCCTTTTTCGCTGTCCGACAGTCTGGAGGTATCCGTACCGTCTATAATGATCTTTCCCGAGTTTGGAGTATCAAGCAGGCCGAGCTGGTTCAAAAGCGTGGTCTTGCCTGAACCGCTCGGGCCCATGATTGCAATAAACTCCCCACGCCGGATTCTCACATTTACGCTGCGCAGGGCCCGAACCTCTACTTCTCCCATCTTAAAGGTTCGCACGATATCGATACCTTCTATAATAGTATCTACAATAGTATTATCTATTGGTTTTTGGATTTCATCTATCCTTTTTACTGCATCCCCATTCTGCTTTCGGATTTTATCCACACTTATTACTGCTTCCTCAGCCTGCTTTTGGATTATTTTCATAGTTTCACCTTTTATTTGCCCCATTTATTTACCTCATTTATTTGCCCCATATCAGGTCAAGAAGATCTTTCTGAGCCAGTTTGTACGCAGGAATTACCGAGCCAACTACAGAAGAAAGAAACAGTAGGACTGCCCGGTTTAAGGCTTCTGCATTGTCCAGCTTGAGGCTCATGTCTCCAAGCGGGACTTCTACAGGGTGGGAAACCGTATAAGGCACAAGCCCAAAGCGCATAAACAAGTAGCCAAGTATAACGCCTGCGCCTGCGTAAAGCATGGCCTGGAGCACAAAGGATGCAACTATCACGTTTTGTTCTATCCCTATTGCTTTCTGAACCCCTATCTGTCTTTTTTTGTTCACAATATTTACGTAAATAACCACAAAGATGATCACAAAAGCAATTAGCAAGCCGATAGCATTCATAATATTCCGGACCAGCCCAAGTGTGCTTTCGATCAGCCGGAGGATACCTGCAAATTCATGCCAGGTACGTATATTCTCACTGATGCCAAGAGAAAGGAGCGCAGTCCTGGTATCGTCCTCAGGTGTGCCATCTGCGGTTTTAACGGCTATTTCCTGAGCAAGGTCCCTGCCCTCAATACCCAGCATATCTTCAAGGTCAGATCTGGTAAGATAAGCCGAGGCATCAGCCATGAAATAGCGCGTTGTATAAATTCCTTTTACCCTGAACTCTCGGGTTACGCCTCCGATTGTGAGTTCAACGATGTCTCCTACTTCCACACCACCTAAAGACCTTGATTCCATAAGGGCTCCGAAACCTCCCGAGACCTCCCTGCCCAGAATTATTTCTCCTTTATCAGGCCTGCTCAGAAATTCCCCACTTATTATAGCGTCTTCAAGGCCTGTTACAAAAATCTCATCCGCAGGATCTATCCCATAAACCGTAGCTCCTATTTCCTTCTCTTTATAGCGGAAGTTTCCAGTAGTTTTCAAGCGAGCCGAAGTCCCTACTACCTGCGGGAGACTTTCTATCTTCTTCTGGAGAGCTGATGCGTCCTCTATATAGCGTTCTTCTTCCTTCGGTTCGACCACGACGTTTCCGGTCTGAAAGTTCACCATAAGTTCATTGAACTTGAGCGTAACCCCGGCCAGCATGCTTGAAAAAAGCACAAGCTGTATAAAGATAAGGGTCAGGACAAAAACCGTAAAGATTGTAATCCCTTTATTACCTCTGGTTATGGAGCGGCTGGCAAGGAATAAGGAAACTCTCGCTTTTTCGAGCATAATAGGCCATCCTTTCTGGTTAATTCCATTTTCGGGCTTGTTTCCGAAATTTTTGTTTCCGAAATTTTTGTTTCCGAAATTCTTGTTTCCGAAATTCTTGTTTCCAAAATTCTTGTTTCCGGATATTAGATCTTGCCTTTCTTTTTCATATAGAAACTGACAGCTGCAAGAACCAGAACGGCTCCGAGCACAATTGGAAGAACGCTTCCCTCCTGCCTCTGCACATTAAAAGTGAGGTGCTCGCTAATCTGGTGCTCGCCAAAATCATCCTCATACTCTACCAGCAGGGTCACATTCTGATCACCTGTCTTTTTAGGAGTGAATGTAAAAACTGCAGGAGCATCATCGTCTTTATCCAGCCGCCCGAGAAAAGCACCCGTACTCCCGCTGCCCTCAAGTCCTTCAAGCCTGGCTTTAACTGAGCGAGCTTCTCCTTCCCCAACATTTTCGAGCCTTAAAGTAAGGGATGCCTGCTGTCCTTTCACAGGAATCTCCGGGTCAAATTTCAGGCTTGAAATATCAATTTGCGCCCGATTAAGTACGTTAATTCCAATTTCCTGGACCTTGTCTATCTTGAAGGTCTCCGTATTATTCGAGGCTGTTATCCGCAGTGGAATCCTGTAAGGCTTCACATCGGCGTTGCTGCCCAGGAGAAGTTTGAAAGAAAGGTTTTCGGAACTGCCTGCACTCAGATTCTCAAAGAAACGAACATTATCTTCCAGCGGGATTAAAGGTGACGAGTTGTTGAGGTTAAGCATTACCCTGACATTTTTTGCGTTCCCGTTTCCTGCATTCTTAACTGTTGTCCTCAGGTAGAACTCCTGTCCAGGAACTATGGCTCCTGAAGAGGAATTACCCTCATTTACAGGAAGAATTTCAGTGCCGCTGAGTACAAGGTCAGGATTTCCTTCCACCCGAACAGGAATTCTTTTAGAAAAACTTGTTCCGCTCTTGTCTTTGATAGTAAACTCGATCTGATAGATCCCTGACTCAGCCTCAGGATCTACCCTCAAATAGAAGTTCAGTTCTACCTTAGAACGCTGCCGTATCTGTTCAATCCGGAAAGTTCGCTCCGTGTTCGTCCCGGAACCGTAAAGTTCTGACGTGCTATACTTAAAAATGAAAGGATGAATCTCCTCAATTCCTACTATTACGTTCTCTGCAGGCTCGTCTCCGGCATTCTGAATATTGATCTTTATGAGTAGGTCTTCACCCGGCCTGGCAGGATTGGGGTTGATTTCCGAGACCTCGACTCCAAGGTGAGTGTTTCCTGACACTACAACTGCAGAAGCCGGGCCTGTCAAAAAGACAGTTATCATCAATAAGGCAAGTACAAAACGAAGAGACAATACCGAGCTTCTATCTGTTAGTGTTCTGTTTATCGATTTTTGATTTCCCGGTATTTTATCTACCACTCTTCGATTTCCCTGTATTTTACTTACTTCTTGTCGATTTCCCAGTGTTTTACTTACTGCTTTTCGATTTACAAATGTTTTACTTACTGCTCTTTTATCTTCCAATGTTTTGTCTACTGAATTGTCTACTGAACTCCGATCTCCCGATATTTTATTCATCAATATTCGGTCTGCAGACATTCTATCTATTAACTTCTGCTTATTTTTTCCGATGCAGGAACGCTTTTCTGGACAGGTGGGCTTCATATATAACAGTCCTCGTGCCTAGTTTATAACGGTTGCACTTTATTTGCAACCTATAATATGTTGTATTCCAAGCCTTTTCAAAAAAGGCTTGAGCGAAAACGTTTAACTGCGCGGTCATTTCGCTATCTCTCCCGATTTTGAGGCTTCAGACTTAAGTTTCTCAAAATACTGCCTGGTCTCGGCCGTAACAACTTTTCGCAGAGCCAGCAGGGCAATAAGGTTTGGGATAGCCATGAGCCCGTTTACGATATCAGCAAGTACCCAGATAATATCTATAGTCAGGAAAGCACCTGAGGCAACAATCAGGATGTAAATTATTTTGTAAGGGAGAATTCCTTTTACGCCAAAGAGATATTCCGCACATCGCTCACCATAGTAATTCCAACCCAGAATAGTTGTAAAGGCGAACAAAATGAGCCCGACTGTTACGATGTAATTTCCGGCCTCTGCAAGTATGGTGGAAAAAGCGTAGCTTGTCATATAGGCACCTGCAAGGTTGCCTGTCCAGGAGTCCGTCGCGATCAGGACGATTCCGGTCATGAAACAGATAATGATGGTGTCAAAGAAAGTTCCTGTCATGGAAATAAGCCCCTGCCTGGCCGGTTCTTTTACCTTTGCAGCCGCAGCGGCTATTGGAGCACTTCCAAGGCCAGACTCGTTTGAGAAAATTCCACGCGCAATTCCCATTCTGATAGCAAGCATCACCCCTGCACCAAGAAAACCTCCCCGTGCAGCAGTTCCTGTGAATGCAGTGTTTATTATCAAAGAAAGGATTTCAGGAATTTTCTCAAGGTTTAACCCAAGAATTATCAGGCAGCCCGATACATAGCTTATTGCCATGAAAGGCACAAGCAGCTGGGCTACTGCTGCAATCCTCCTGATCCCGCCAAGCGTTACAAACGCCACAAGCAGGCTTATTACAAAAGCGCTCAGGTTTTCAGGGATATTAAAGGCAATCCTTGCCGAATCGACAATGGCATTCATCTGCGGAAATGTTCCTATTCCACATAGGGCTACATTCATCCCAAAAAAAGCAAAAACGGCTGCAAGAACGCGGCTGTACTTCATCTGCCCAAGCCCATTTTTGATATAATACATGGGCCCTCCTGACATCTGCCCTTTTGCGTCCACGACCCTGTATTTGACTGCAAGCAGGGACTCGGAATACATGGTTGCCATCCCAAAAAAGCCTGCAAGAAGCATCCAGAAAAGAGCGCCTGGACCTCCCATTTTTATTGCAGTTGCAACCCCAACTATATTCCCTGTCCCGATAGTTGAGGACAGTGCAGTGGTGAGAGCTCCAAAACTCGAAACGTCTCCCTGTACTCCAGTTTCGGTTTTTCTAGAATTAAGCACATACCTGAGAGCAAGAGGCAGCCTGAAGACCTGAATCATTCCGAGTTTCAAGGTAAGGAAAATCCCGGTCCCTACAAGTAAAACCAGAAGTGGTGGTCCCCAGATTAACTGATCTATTCCTGTAAGGATCTCAAGTACATTAACACCCGATAATTCCGTTAAAGCCAGCCCCCAGAAAGCAAAAAGATAGTTTAAGAAAAGGCATAGTCTTGAGATAATTTTAACTCAGTATTTGTTCCAGGCTGGTCTTAAACTTTGATGTTCAGGCACTTTCGCTGTAAAACTGAGTTTCGAGTTTAAAATATGTGGAAAAATATCCCCACAAGCAAAAGGTTACCTTCTCCCCCGTTAAACAGAGTAAATTTTTATACTAAGTAATCTTTTTATTTTTTAGGGGATTTAATATGATGCGTATCACAGCTTTAAATAGCATGTCTCTGGCAAAAGTCCTGAGTCTTATGTATCTCTGCTTTGCAATTGTATTTTCGCCGCTTATTCTTTTCATGGTAAGTATGGATGGGACAGGTCTTACTGAAGGTATATTCATAGCTGTATTCCTTATTGTTTTTTATGGGATTGCGGGAGCAATAGCGGGATTTCTTATTGGCACAATATATAATATTGTTGCAAAACAGGTTGGAGGCATCGAAATAGAGACTGAAACTATCTGATATGATAGAGAAACTCGTCAAAAAAAATTCTTTTATTCTAAACTCTTTTTTTTCCGGTTTTTCTTTTTTAGATTATTCAATGAGTCCCCAATTTCTGAATTTTTATTCTTTTTTAATCCCGGAAAAAAGCCGAAAGTTTCATCTGCTCGATGTTCTGGATTGATTTACTTTGACCTTCTTGATTTTGTTGTTTCTTAGATTTTACTATTTCTCCAAGCTCAAGTCCGGGCTCAAAAACAGGCTCAAGAATGTTATCAAAAAAAGCGACTTCATCTTCTGGACTTAGCGAATCTCTATAATACTCTGTTGTTTTTTCCTGCCAGTTTTCCGAAAGCAGCAAGAACTTCATCCCTCTTTTTTGCTCGTTCCATTCCCACACTCCAGCCTGGTAAAAAATAGCTCCTAACTGGCTTGAAAGTTGAGCATAAGAGACTTCGGGACGGAGTTTATAAAGGGATTTCCCGATGCCGTCCTTTTCCGTGCCCATGCACAGTTTTGCAGCATTGTTTGCAAGGGTCTTCCATTCCCTATCTTCCATGAATTCACAGAGCTTGTCAAGATGGCGGCAGCTAATCTTATCGATTCGGGGAAAACGATTCTTTCTGAACTTCCTTTTTATGAAAAGGTTTCCTCGACTGTCTATCCGCCAGGAAAAGACCTTCTGCTTTGTCCCAAGGGTTTTTGATCGAGACCAGGAAGCAGCCATTGGGAATAAATTGGATTTTAAATATAAAAAATTGTTTCTTGTAATCTCCCTGCAGTGCCTTCAAATCTGAAGGTTAAACCATAAATTATTTTATGCAGCTTTCAGTAATTTTGAATTCCCTTTGAAAATTATTTAAGTTTCTTTGTTAGAGTCCCAAAATTAAGAGGTACAGGCATTTATGTAGCTTCTGATAATAATCCAGAGGACAAGCCAACCAATGGCTGAAATTAAATCTTTTTTTAACTGTAGTTCCATGTACTTATTTAATCGAGTTATCTTATTTAAATTTTTTTGCATGTTTAAAAATTGATTCATTTATTATTAATTCCCACAGGGAAACTTCCCTTCTCACAAATCAGAATAAAACGGAAAGGACTAAACATCAGTTGTCCTGCACGTCTTCTTCAAAAAAATCGTCATCCGGTTCCGCGATATCATCAACCAGATTAGAGATATAATACTGTAAATTGTTCCCTAGTACGTAAGGGCTATTTTCCGATTTCCGGTATAGTTTATGAAGCCTATCTCTGAAGTACGGGTAAAAATTTTGCCCTTCTTCAGTCCTGACCAGCTCACAAAACTTTTCCATCATATCAGATCCACCAACGCGAGATGCTTCGTCAATGCCTGAAAATTCATGAATATACTTCATAACGTTTTCCACAAGTGTAAGAGCCAGATCCATTGTCCCTTTTATGTTTCCGGAAGCCTTTGAATAGTCGTCGATAGCCTGCTTTGCTACCAAATATTGGGGCCTACTAGCTGCCCCCCGTGGAGTATAATATGCATTTATAACCTTTTTCCGGTATGCCTCAAGAATTTTGCTCTCGTCTTCTGTTTTTGCATACCTGGCAGTGATGTACCTGCGGTTGTCAGCGGATTTTTTGTACAAATCGTGCAGCAGGTTGATAAGTTCTTTCTTGTCTGATTCTTGTAACGATTTTTTCAATTCAGACCATTTTAAAGTTGCTTCTTCTGCCATTAAAACTCACCTGAGTTTTTTGATTCACGAGTCACTTTGCTCTTCCTCAAAGAAATCTTTAATATCTGATACGAGGTCGTAAATTGCCTCCTCAAAACCCCATCCAACATTTTCTAGACCCACATCGACCTTAAGCAGTCTTTCCCTGAAAAAATGATAGTATTTCTGTCCTTCCTCAGTTATTAATTGTTCACAAAACCTCTCCAGCATCCCTTCAATGTTGTCATAGAATTCATCGTCTATGACTCCATAAACACGGGCAAATTGAACCCCTCCTTCAACGTATGTAAGCATCAGGTCCAGAGTCCCCATAAGGTCTCCCGAAGAATTTGAATAATCACTGATAGCTCTTTCTGCTGTAGAGTAACGGATTTTTCCTGATACATTCTCCGTTGAAAACTCTTCTTTAATGATTTCCCGATACTGCTCCAGCATCTTATTCATTTTATTCTTTACGCTCTCTCCAAGGTATCTGGAATTTATGAGCATGCGGTCTCCAACCGAATGTCCATAAAGTTCACGAATAAGATCGATGAGTTCTGTTTTTTCGGCTTTCTGCAGGATTTTCTTCACCTGTGCCCATTTTACAGAATCTGCTTTTTCCATGAAAACCCACCTCCATTTTTTGTGTTATGAATCACTTTGCGCGTCTTCAAAAAAAATTTCAATTTCTTTCACACGCAGTTTTATTCCGTCTCCAAATCCCCATGCCATTCCTTTTGTTTTCCTGCGGATCTTCAAAAGCCTTTCCCTGAAACCGGCATAAAGGGTTTTGCCTTCAGGTGTCTCTAACCTGGTGCAGAATTCTTCAAAGGCGCTGTATATCTCTTGATAAAACTCCTCGCCTATATCCCCGTATTCACTGGTAAATTCCACCCCATTTTCGACGTAAAAAAGCATCAACTCCATCGTCCCTGCAAAATCCCCTGAAGCCTTTGAATAATCGCGAATTGCTTTTTTTGCAACCGAGTACCTGAGCGTCCCATGCCATTTTTCCGGAAAAAACTCATTTTTTATTACTTCCCTGTAAGCTTCCAGAATTCCGGGCTCAGCATTTGTATCTATGGATCTGGCAAGCAGATACCTTCTATTTTCCTCAGAATACCTGTAAAGATCCTGAATAATATTAATAAGTTCTTTTTTATCTGTGTCTTGTAGAGCCTTTTTTAAGTCAAACCACCCTAAATCCAGATCTTTTTTCATTTTACAGCCCCATAAAGTAAAAGTGTAACTATTCAGGCCAGAATCTATTTATCGTTATCGATTTTGATGAAATCGGTATGTCTGAATTCTGACCAGTGAGGATTGAAAAAACGCAATCAATAGCCAACAATTAACTAAAATACATTTTCTGAAATTTGCCAATTGAATTCTGTTAAATCAGGCTAATGATGTTGTTTTTCCTAGGCTAAGTAGTTACAATAATTCTAGAACTAAAATTCCTGTAAAGAAGTAGCAAACCTATAAAACTCAACCGTTTCAAGAGGACAAAAATATTCCAGGCGCATACGGCACTACACCTGCAAAAAAGCAAGAATTGTGGGCTCAATATGGACTTTAAAGGAACTGCTGACATTCAGGTGTTTTAAAACATCAATCAAATAAGGATGGGCCATCAGTTTTTTAATTCCCTGAAAATTCATTTTTCTCCAGAACCAGGCTTTTAACCCTTGCAAGGGCAGTTTCAGCATTTGCCTC
This sequence comes from Methanosarcina sp. Kolksee, assembly GCF_000969945.1. Taxonomy (NCBI): domain Archaea; kingdom Methanobacteriati; phylum Methanobacteriota; class Methanomicrobia; order Methanosarcinales; family Methanosarcinaceae; genus Methanosarcina; species Methanosarcina sp. Kolksee. The sequence continues at coordinate 2,191,949 of NZ_CP009524.1, read as the reverse complement.
GAGACCCTTGCTTTTCCATAGATCAGCCGCGATTTTAAAAGCATTTTCTGCTCCTTTCGGGTTTCCAAGCTTCAGGAAAACCCTGCCTTTTTCATACCAGGCTTCAGGAAAGTCTGGTTTCTTCCGGGTTGCCATTTCAAAAGCGTGCAGGGCTTCTTTTTCAGAGCCGGTTTCAAAAAGTACTTTTCCTCTGAGGTGCCAGGCCTCTGCATTCTCAAGTTTCTCCTCAAGGGCTTTTCCAAAAGCTTTTCTGGATTCCTCAATTTCTCCAAGCTTTAAATGCAATTTGCCTTTCTCGAACCAGATGCCTGCATCATCAGGATTTATTTCCAGGATTTTTTCAAATTCCTTCAGCTTCTCTTCGCACTTATGCACCCTAACAAGCGCAGTTTCCTTCCCATCCCAGGCATTTTTCTGCACCGGGTTCAGGGAAATAGACCTCTCAAAAGCTTCAAGTGCCTGCCTGAGATGCTCAAGCTTTAGCAGCGCAAACCCGGTATTGGTCCAGAGCCCTGGGTGATCCGGTTTTATCCTGGAGGCACTTTCAAACGTTTCAAGGGCCTCTTCATAGCGTTTGAGTTTTAACAGGGTATTTCCTTTATGAAAAAGAGCTGGAAAATGCCTGGGGTTTTCAGAAAGTACCGTATCGAAAGCCTCAAGTGCAAGCCTGAGCCTGCCCTGCCTGTAAAGAATTACTCCTTCCTCATAGAAGCTCTCTGCACTTTTCGGGTTACTTTCTTCCGGACCCTCGCCTTCAGGATAGTTTTTTCGAAGTCCGGTTTCTGAAAGGTATCTGAAATCCGGAGATGTTTCCGAGCCAGGCCTTGAATCGAGGTATATGAATTCTTCTTTTGGCACAAAAGACTTGCAAATCCATCCAGATTCAACTTTCCGGTTTGTAACAACGCAGTATCCGTTAACGCGCCTGGAACATACCTCACAGCAGTAGATTCTCCTTTCCAGTCGGTACCGGATCTGGTCAAGCTCAGTTGTAACCAACCCCTCATTCAGCCGTGCTTTGAAAGTCTCGTACGGGATGTTTTTAATTTTGATATAGACTGTTGAAGGGGCAGGTGGGTCCCATTCCGGAGGGTTTGAGGTCGGTTTTTTGCAAATCATAGTTTTGGCAGGGTTTTTTCTTGCAGAGTTTTTTCTTTTTACCGGAAATTTTTCGTTTTTTGGAAGTTTTTGTACTGAAAATATTTCATTCTTTATTGGAAACTACGTATTGAAATCAAATGCTTATCTCAGTTTACAGATTTAATCGTAGATTAACTCTTTTATTATGTCCCATTCTCAGAGGAGTTAGTCCCTGAGGTTGAATCATTGAGTTTTGTCTCATTATCCGTTGAGGGCTGTTCTTGCGTTGAAGTTGACGTACTAGAGTTAGAAGCCGTTTGTTGAGAAGAAGACGTGGAGGACTCCTTTACAAGTACGACTTTAGTAACCACCGTGCTTCCAACCTCATTTGTGGCTGTCAGGGTATAAGTTGTGGTTTCACTGGGGGATATGCTTTGGCTGCCAGTTAAACCTACGGTTCCTATTCCAGGTTTGATAGAAACTTTCGAAGCCCCAGAAACGCTCCAGACAAGCTTTGAGCTCTCCCCTTCCTCGATAGTATCAGGATTCGCATTAAACGAACCGATAGATGGAAGGCTTTCTTTAGATGTTTGACTCTCCTTAAGTGCCGAATTATTTTGTGATGCTTGATTATCTTCCGATGACTGGCTTTCCTGCGATGCCTGAGTATCCTGGGAAGCCTGAGTATCTTCCGATGTCGGATTTTCCTTAGTCGATGAACTCTCCTGAGATGTCAGGCTTTCTTCCGAAGACTGAATATTTGATGTGGAAGCGTTTTCGGAGGATGCAGCATTTTCCTCAACTGCAACAGTACAGTAAGCTTCGTCTTCTTTCTCGCCATTTGAAGCTGTAAGTTTGTATGTCGTAGTACCGGCAGGAGACACATTAAATGTTCCGGTGGGCTCTGTAACTCCTATATCAGGCTCGATAGTAACATTCGAGACCCCGGAAACGTGCCAGTTGAGAACTGCACTCTCGCCTGGTGTGATGGAATCAGGACTTGCATCAAATGAGCTGATAAGAAAAGGCTCTTGAGATTCATTAGATTCATTATTGACCGTAACCGTGCAGAGCGCAACTTTTTCATTTCTTCTACCAGTCGCTATCAATTTATAGGTTGTAGTCTCTGAAGGGGATACAGAAATGGATCCATTTGAACTTACAGGTCCTATACCAGGCTCTATTGTAATATTATCAGCTCCAGAAACGTCCCAGTTCAAAACAGAAGATCCTCCAGGTACGATAATTTCCGGGCCGGCATCAAAATTGCTAATTCCGACCGCCGCCGCAGGAAAAAGAGCTTTTAGAGCTATAGCTATACTCAGGATGGTACCTAATAATTTTAAAAATTCTGGCAATGAGTTCCACATTGACTTAATTTTTTCCCCAATTGAATTATTACTATCCTCTTTATCCATAATCAGACTCCGTACAACCTATAAATTAAAACAAACAACCATGTTTAGCAGGTTGAAAAACAATATTTTTCAGGAAAGGTAACCTGAAATGTAAGTTACACATTCGATTCTTTTTTGCATCGCAATTAGAATATATCTCATAGTTTAATAATATATATATTTATTAATTTGGGGATATATTTTCAAAAAGTTAGAAGAAAGGATGAAACTTAAGGATTAAAGCTAAGGGTTCAACTTAAGAGCTCAACTTCAGAATTTTTCAATTTACCGTCAAATTGGATCAATGTTATAATCTTCAAGAGCGTCATAGAAATCAGATTTTTAATCGGAATTATTGTCTGGATAGCGCAAATCTACGATGCCTATGGTGCATGAAAAATAGGTTAAGAAACTTTTGTAATAGCTGTTTAATTCATTTTTAAGATGTTTAATTCATTTTTAAGATGTTTAATTCATTTTTAAGGTGTCTAATTCCTTTTTGAGTTGTTTAATTACTTTTTGAGCTGTTTAATTACTTTTGAAAGGTATATTTTTTAGAGGGGGACTATTTAAAAAGAAAAGATTTTTATATTAAAGGGAAAGGTCTTTTTATGTAAACTATTTATATACACCCTCTTATTAAGTACTTAAAGAAGGTAAGTTCTATGAACTATTGCAGAACACACGGAATTCCAGCCTTATTTTCTTTTTTCTTCCCTGGCCTGGGCCAGCTTGTAAAGGGACATCTTTTCAAGGCACTGGGCATCTGGATAGCCTTCATTATCACAGGGACGATGCATATTTTCGGGGCTGGATTTTTATTATGGCCGATTATATGGGTCTGGCAGCTCTATGACGCCTACAACTCCTGAATAAAAGTAGACATAAGAGCAATCCCGAAAAGGTAATCTGAAAAGGATATAATCTGAAAAGAATAAAAAGAGTGTATAGTAAGCTAAGTTACTTAGCTATACATCAAACTTTTTTAAAACTCAGGGGCATGTAATTCTATTTTTTCAATTATTCTCTATGAGTCAGCTTCATCTGGTTGAGTCTAATCTATCTCTTTATTTTACGATTAATATTTATAAATATCCATTAATATTTATAAATATCCATTAATATTTGTAAATATCCATTAATATTTATAAATATCCATTAATATTTATAAATATCCATTAATATTTATAAATATCCATTAATATCTATTAAATTGATAAAACTCAAAAATGAGAACGGCATCATTAAACTGATCTCATATTCGTTAATAACTAATTTTCAAATGTATTAATACCTGCGTACCATTTCCGCCTGCCATTCTGTTTCCGGCCAGCCTCTAAAACCTCTGAACTTGTTTATATCGTCCAGATAATTTATCACTTCATCAGCCTGAAAACCAAGATCTTTGAGCACACAACCAAGAACGGTTCCAGTTCTGCCTATACCTCCCATGCAATGGACAACAATGCCTTTTCCTGCGTCTATTTCTTCTAATATTACATTAGTTGCCCTTCTTACAAGCCATTCCAGTGTATCAGGGTCATATGGAAAATTACCATGATGAAGGTCTTCTAATTCTGCAGAAAAAAGGACCTTGAGAGGATAGGGGTTATAAGATACTTCGGAATCACAGAGACATACAACGCTTGAGAAACCTGCATTTCTAATTTTCTCCCAGGGCGTGTACATTCCGGGATAAGACATGCCAGCCAGAGGTACAGGTTCCTTAAGAACTACATAAAAATTCATTGGGATTCGGATGCCTTCTATTTCAGGCATCGCCAGAGGACTCAATAAAGAAGATGCCATGATATAAGAGTATGGGGTTAGAAGATATAAACTTCATTTAAGGACAGAAGATTTGAGGTATAAGTATAACAGTCAAGGAATTTATACAATATGTAATAATTAAGGAGGTTTCTAAACAAGAAGCTGATGTAGAAAAATAAGCTTGTACAGAAAAGTAAGCTTGTACAGAAAAGTAAGTTTCTACAGAAAAATAAGCTTCTGTGGAAAAAGGAAAATACCCCCACTTTTACCCACTACTGTTTTTCACTTTTCATCGTTTTTCAATTTAAGGCATTCACTTCCCTTATGCAACTTTGACATAGTCAAATATGGATTTAGTGCCGCAGTAGGTATTGTTTTTCTCTGTTAAGGTAACGGTATATTGCCCTGAGCGGTTGTACGTGTGCACAGGATTCTCTTCTGTCGAATTCGTCCCATCTCCAAAGTCCCAGTTCCATGATGTGGGCGATCCGGTACTATTATCAGTGAAAGCGACTTTCAGTGGTGCATTTCCTGAGGTTGGAGATGCTGAAAAGTCAACTTTCTGAAGGTTTGAGTCAAGAGAATTCATGTGTAAATCATCATTCAGAAGGTCATTGAACCAATCGTCTGAATTAATGTCGTTATTGAAGTCCTTGTTCATGAACCCGTTGAACCAGTTGTCCCATATTGTCCTGTCATTCGAGATAAAAGGTCTCAAATTATTTATTTCACTGGAAAGAAATGGAACATCCGACAGCCACTGATTAGCCTCATTTGAGACTATCTGAACATTTCTGGAAGTGGACAAGTTGGACGCATAAATATTTACACTATCCAAACTTCCGTTATCAGTGCTGTTGTTATAATGCCATACGACTTTGCTACTGTAGACAATAGGAGAGGACTGCGAGGACGACTCATTGATTACTGTCCCATTACTTGTCATAACCTGAGTCTGAGTAACAATTACCGAACCATTCTGGTCACTCGACGCCGATGCAACGGGTAAAGCAGAAATCGAAAAGGATAAAATAAGGGCTGTTGAAGCTAAAAGTACATACAACTTTTCCCTATTTTTCATTTTTTATTGCCTTCTTTGTATTTCATTTATCCTTATTTGATTGTTTTTCACGGGACTTACATGGCTGTTGAGGAAAAATTATAACATTAAACTTCGAATTGTCTTGACCACAAAGAGTATAACAGATACTCTTGTGCTTGATTTTATTCCTCAAACGTGTAAGTCCTGTAACACTAATTTTTCTTTATTTATAATTATTTCCTGGCTGTCAGTTGTACATTGATAATTAAAAGCGTGCTGAAATGTCCAGATATAAGCTGTGGAATATACTTATCAGTTTGATAAAATAGAAGGAAAAAATGAATCGGTAGAGAAAGTGGATGTAAGCTTCACAAATCGCAGAAAATCTGAGAATTATGAGCCACAATAAAGAGTCTTGAAAAGGAATAAGTGTGGCATATGGAACTGTCACTCTTCAGTTTTTTCTTCTACTTCTTCACCCCACCACTTTTTTAGTTCCTGAACTGCACTCCTCCGGACATACTCATTTTCATCGGTCGTGGCCCGCTGTTTGATAATATTGAGTGTTTCAGGGTCGTCATGCCAACCACGAGCAAGTTCCTGAACTGCACTCATCCGGGCATCCCAACGATCATCGGTCGTGGCCCGCTGTTTGATAATATTGAGTGTTTCAGGGTCGTCATGCCAACCACGAGCAAGTTCCTGAACTGCACTCATCCGGACATACTCATTTTCATCGGTCGTGGCCCGCTGTTTGATAATATTGAGTGTTTCAGGGTCGTCATGCCAACCACGAGCAAGTTCCTGAACTGCACTCCTCCGGACATTATAAGATTCATCGGTCGTGGCCCGCTGTTTGATAATATTGAGTGTTTCAGGGTCGTCATGCCAACCACGAGCAAGTTCCTGAACTGCACTCATCCGGACATACTCATTTTCATCGGTCGTGGCCCGCTGTTTGATAATATTGAGTGTTTCAGGGTCGTCATGCCAACCACGAGCAAGTTCCTGAACTGCACTCATCCGGGCATCCCAACGATCATCGGTCGTGGCCCGCTGTTTGATAAATTTGAGTGTTTCAGGGTCGTCATGCCAACCACGAGCAAGTTCCTGAACTGCACTCATCCGGACATCATTATCTTCATCGGTCGTGGCCCGCTGTTTGATAAATTTGAGTGTTTCAGGGTCGTCATGCCAACCACGAGCAAGTTCCTGAACTGCACTTCTCCTGACATTACTATCTTCGTCGGCTGTAGACTGTATTATTATCTTTAGTGTTTCAGGGTCATCATGCCAACTCCTTGCAAGTTCCTGAACTGCACTGCTCCTTACTTCATTATCTTCACAAGTCTTAGCCCATTGTTTTATAATCTTTAGTGTCTCAGGGTCGTCATGCCAATCACGAGCAAGTTTCTTAGCAGCAACAGCCCTTACAATATCAAATCTACTTTTAGTTGAGAGGTCTAAAAAAAGAGAAAATAAGTTTTTGTCTTTTGACTCATATTTTACTAAAATTAAAAAGCCCAGAAGACTGGAATAATCCTTATTATTTATTTTTCTCAATGCTTCTTCATTTAACTTTTTAGATTTAGAGTTCAATCCTATAATAAACTGTGTCCATGTATTGTTAAGATATAAATCAATATCTCGAGAACTATAAAAATAATCATATCGCATATAAACCTGACTTTGAGAAAACTGATCAATAACAAGATCTTTATGAGGCCATCTATCACCAACCAGCTTTGCAGCTGGAACCACCTCTTCAGCAAGGAATTGATTGATGTCCTGAGTCCAGCGAACCATTTCAAACAGTCTGAGTACTTTTTCAAGTAGCTTCTTTGCTGTTTCTCCAATCGCATTCGGGTTTCGAAGCTCACTCAAACATTTGATTGCTAAAACGATATTCAGGGGAGGTCTGTTGCCAAAATACTGGGGATCATATACCTGCATTAAGCATTTTATAATTTCATCTGCAAAATTTTCTTTCATACCGCATACAAGGCTCAGGACTTCATGCCAAGTAGGATCTTCCCAGTATTTTTCGTAATAATTCAGTTTGAGGGTTTCAATATTGAGCTTATGGTTGCCAAACTTCTGGACAATATCCATTGCACAGAAATATTCAAGGAAGGTACGATGGACAAATCCGTAAAAATCAGCTCCGTAAAGGCACAGAATAAAGTTTACTCTTCTTAACTGGTCAATAATCGATTCCGCGATAACTTTTGAGTCAGATGGATCTTTTTGGTAGCGATTCTGGATATAAGCCTCTATTTCTTGCTGAAGTGTTTTTCTGTGAATAAAATTGCCTGCAAGTCCGTCGGGACCGGACTGCATTTTGAAGGCAATTCTCATAAGAAGCTCTTTTTTGTCATCTTCCCCAATAAAATCCATTTTTACAGAGCTTCTTTTCAGGTGTTTGTTGACTTCCCAGTTTTCTACAAGGACGCTGGCAGCGTGGTCGTAAAGTTTCCATCTTTCTCTAGGAAGTTCCTGGTGCTTGCCTATTATTGCCAGAATTGTTAGCAATAAGGGGTTTCCGGCAAGCTGCCTTATTGAAGGGGAATCCTTAAGAGCTCTCAGAATCCTTGATTTTCTGCTTTTTATTTCGGTTTCATCAATAACGCAAGGATACCATCTGTCAAGGAAGGTTTCTATCTGCTCTTTCTCAAAGTCCTGAAGTGTAAAGTGAGCAAAACCTGCGTCATCAAGGATTTTACGTTTGTATCCTATAATCCTTGAGGTTACAATTACCCTGACTTTAGGGTAATCAAGTGTAAATCCTACAATCATGCGGTTTATTCGTTCCCATTCCTTGGGATCAAAAATCTCATCAAGTCCATCAAAGATGACTATTGCTTTGCCGTTATTTTTAAGGTAGTTGTCAACTTCCTCTTTTGTTAAACTGTAACCTTCGGTTTCTGAAAGGTGTTGAAAGTAATCAAGAAAAGTCCTGCATTCTTTTTCTGCACACAAGCCTGCAAATTCCCTGAGTTCGACTCTAAGGGGAAGATAGGAATTGAAAAGACTGGCAAGCTTTTCGTCATTGTTAATTTGTAAAACGGATAAAATGATATATTTTGTAAGCGTGGATTTGCCAGCACCGGGATCTCCAAGAATTACAATATGTTTGTTACTCTCATCACTTATGACATCAAGTACGGCTTTTGAGTCCTTTGAATAATAAGACTCTTTTGCACGTTTAAGATCTTCTGCGGTCAATCCCTCTGGGAAACATTCTTTCTCAGGATCCCATTCCTCATGCATTTTAGTCCATATCTCTTTTGGAAGTTCAACTGGAGGTGGGTTTTCTCTCACATTCTGTTCGACAAAGACACTACTGAGCTTGATCTTTAGATAATCTTCTTTTTTGGATGGGGTTAGAGCATCGAGATCAATATTATAGTATCTTTTGGAAACAGCTTCTCTGTACTGTGTGAGGTCGAGTTCTTTAATCCTTTCACTTTCAGAAATTGGCTTTCCATTTTCTTTTTCCCAGTTGTGGACAGCAGTCCCTACTTTACTAGCAAGTTCATTATGGGATTTAAAAGATCCAATATTATACTTCTTTGACAATTCTTTTCTTAGAGACTCAAGTTTAACTGAATCTGTTCCTTTATCGACAAATTTTACTGGCCACGAGGCATCTTCATGAAGCAAAAATATCAAACAATCAATTCCACATTCAATGGCTTTTCTGTACTCAAGTTCGGTAATTGATTTCTTGTATCGAGGAGGTTTGTAACCGTATCTCAAAGCAAAAATTCCTATATAAAGATCAGAAGAAGCAACTGCTTCGAGACATTTATCAAGCGGCCTTTTATCTTCTGCGACAAAGTATTCCATAGCCACATCTTCGTGGCCCATCTGTCTTAGTATAAGGCTAACACTTCTCCGACATTCTTCCAGATCCTTGAATGTAGAGGACACAAATACACGGGCCATTCTATCTACCAATCTTCCAGCCAATTATTCCAGAAACACATTAAAATAATAGAAGTTAAATCTTTTGAATTTACTTACTTACGTTAAGTATTACATTAAGTAAAAAGTAGGAAAAATCTACAAGTTGACTCTAAATAAAGAAAACAGTTGATAAGTGATTAGGTTTTTAGTAACGAATTAGCTGAATAGTAATAGACTAACTCAATTTCTAATTTTGTCTATAATGCCTGGGATGTCATCATGGCTTTCGTACCAAATGACGTTTAAACCGAGTTGCTGAAAAGATGCTTCTTGACTTTTATGATGCATTGAGATGAAGGCTTCAACAATGTTTTCTCTAAACTTCTTCTCTTTATGTCTATCCAAAACTTCTGAAAGTGAAAGTCTCTTTAATAATACATAATGTTTAGGCATACTATTATTTTTTGCAGCAACATCCAAAAGTCTTCGCAAATTTGGATCGGTTACTGATAAACCTATCATCAAACAAGTGTTTTCAAGGAAACAATTAAGTTGAATAATGTTTGACCAATAATAAGCATCTTGGATTAAATTGTGATATCCTTCTTCAGAAAACACTATTAAACCTTTAGGTATACCTTTATAATCATCCTCTTTCCGTGGCAAAAAACCATGAACGTGATATATTGCTAATTGTTCAGGAGAGACGAAATAAGAATTAGTGCATACAGGGCAACATTTTACAGAGATTTCTTGAAGATAAGTCTCTATCAGATCATCGAAGTTGTAATTTACAATGGCTTTTACTCCAGGACCAGTTCTTTTAGGCATACATAGTTTAATTATAGAATTTAATAATTTTGAAGTAGTAATTTCGTCTTTATTAATCTCTCTATAAAGGTTATCAGATATTTTTTTCTCGAATTCGTCCGTAAAACTAGCACGTAGGTAGCGAGCTTCCACTAAGGGAGAAAAACTATTAATCTTTTGGAGTTCATCAGCTATAATTTGGATTTCGTCCTCAGAAGCTTCTAGTCCATTTGACAACTCTTTACTAATTAAATCAGTTATAAGTTTAGATATAAGTGTCCCCCAGTCAGGCATCCCTGCTGAGCTTGACACTCCAGCCCCTAAAAACAATACTAGCCCGTTCTTGTCATATGATTCTTTCAATTCTTTTATATACTGTTTATTTTTTCCTTCCCACCCAATTATTTCACCACCACGTTCTCTTGAAAACACATTATCAGTTTCTTTATATATTTCAGAATTTAATATAAAATCTGGCCTATCAGCAACTTGATCTTTTTTCAAATGGATTTCCCAATTATGAACAGCCGCTCCTACTAAACTGGAAAGTTCATCAGCGGATTTAAAAAAGCTAACCATTATTTCATTAGATAGTTCATTTCTTAAAGCTGCTATATGGTATGCGTTTATTTCTCTGTCTACAAATTTTGGTGGCCAGGGTGCATGTTCATCGAGTAAGAATATTAGGCAATCTTTTCCTGTTTCCACTGCTTTTCGGTATTCAAGTTCAGTTAGGGATTTATCGTATCCATCAGGCACATAACCATATCTCCAAGCAAAAATACCTATGTATAGGTCACAAGTAGAAACAGATTCCATACACTTGTCAACAGGTCTTTTGTCCTCTGCAACAAAATATTCCATCGCCACGTCTTCATGGCCCATTCGTTTCAAAACAATTCTGACCTTTTCACGGCACTCTTCCAGATCCTTAAATGTAGAAGATACAAATACACGGGCCATTCTATCCACCAATCTTCCAGTTAATTTTTCCAGAAACAGATATAAAATAATAAAAGTTAAATCTTTTGAATTAATTTGATTATCTTAAAATAAAAAATCGTATGGAAGTTCACAGTTTTCATTTATCCCATACCTTTTAATATTCCAAATACCGTAAATATGAAAACTTACGCACGCCAATCATCTTCAGGTGACTTTATCAATGTACTCTGATAGAATCAATGCACTACCCCCATATCTTTTTGCTACTATAGACGAAGCGAGGGACGAACTGATTGCCAGGGGAGTCGACGTTATCGACCTTGGCGTAGGAGATCCTGACCTGCCGACGCACCCGCACATTGTGGAGGCTATGCGAGAAGCTGTCTGCGACCCAAAAACGCACGATTATCCATCTTATGCCGGGATGCCGGAATTCAGGAAAGCGGCAGCGGACTGGTGTAAGAAGTACAAAAGGATTGAGCTTGACCCTGCAACTGAAGTCCTTGCCCTGCTCGGGTCAAAGGAAGCGGTTGCACACATTCCGCTCGCTTTTGTCAACCCTGGAGATGTCGTGCTCTATACTGATCCCGGGTATCCGGTCTACAAAATCGGAACAATGTTTGCGGGTGGAGAACCGTATCCGCTGCCGCTGACTGCCGAAAATAATTTCCTGCCTGACCTGGACTCAATTCCTGAGGATGTCCTGAAAAAGGCAAAGCTATTCTTCTTTAATTACCCGAACAACCCGACTGCTGCAACTGCTGATATGCAGTTTTTTGAAAAGGTCGTTGAGTTCTGCAAAAAGAATGACATCATTGCAGTGCATGACAACGCCTACTGCCAGATGACATACGACGGGTACGAATCTCCCTCATTCCTTGCTGCCGACGGGGCAATGGATATTGGCATGGAACTCTATTCCCATTCCAAAACCTATAACATGACAGGCTGGAGGCTCGGGTTTGCAGTCGGAAATAAAGACCTTATAAAAGGGCTCGGCAAGGTAAAATCCAACGTAGATTCAGGCGTCTTTGACGCGATTCAGATCGCGGGCATTGCAGCTCTCTGTTCTTCCCAGGACTGTGTTGAAGAAACAAATAAAATCTATCAGGAGAGGCAGGATGCTCTCATAGAAGGGCTCACAGCGATAGGCCTAAAAGTAAAGCCTCCAAAAGCTACTTTCTATATATGGGCTCCGGTACCTGAAGGTTTTACCTCAATGAGTTTTGCAAAACTCCTGCTCGAAGAAGCCGGAATCATTGCAACCCCTGGTGTCGGGTTCGGAGACGCTGGAGAAGGTTACATCAGGTTTGCCCTTACAAAACCGGTCGATAGAATTAAAGAAGCTGTCGATAGGATGAAAAAACTGAAATTCTAACTACTGTGCTTGAAGAAGTTCTAAACTTTAGAGAGGCTCTTATCACCTTTACAAGTTCAGAGACGCTTTCATTAATTCTAAAGATTAGAACATTAAAAATAATCTGGCCAGACACCCTGGATGCCAGGCCGGAATAAATTTCCCTTTTATATAAAATCTGTCTTTTTTGAGAGTCCTTATATGAGCCTTATTTTCACAAGTCTTGATATGAGCCTTATTTTTACAAGCCTTGACATGAGCCTTATTTTTACAAGTCTTGTTTTCTTACAAGCATTATTTTCTATCGAAAAAGATATTTTTCCCGGTTACACTCAGCGGAATTCCAAAAACGACATCGGCATCAAGCAAACCAGAAACCCTGGCAGCTGCGCCAATTGAGTACATTACTCTGTTGTCGATGCAGAAATCCTTGGCCTTTGCAACGGCTGCACCTATAGCTATTCCCAGGTCCACATATTTGAGCATGCAATTAGGACCCCTGAAATCTCCTTCTATCTTTTGCCGGTTCAGCATCTCAGCACAGGTTTCAGAGCCGCAGGCTCCACAGTCCAGGCCCGCAGCCCCGCTGGTTTTAACACCGATAAGAACAGCAGCCCCTGCGTTTCGAAGATTTGCAGCATCCCTTTTCAGAAAAGCAAATCCTGCGCTTTTTTCCTCTGCCAGCCTTTCCATTGTCGAGGCAAGTACTTCGATATCAGGTTTCTCAACAAGGGCAGTCACTATATCATCTACGCCTTTGGCTTTCGGGGCAGTCCGTGCAGCCAGAAGTATACTCTTTGCAAGTGTTTCAAGCACTTCGGATTCAGGATTGAGAATCATATTCAGTTAATGGAACTTCTGGAGTTTAAGGCTTTGCAGGTGACAGCTCCCACGAGTAAATCAGGCATCTATGGTATTTCAACCAATGCTATACTGTCCTGGAGCAACTATTTATTTATGTCTCGCTGCCATCGTTTCAAGTTTTACCTTTGAAACTTCTTCAAAGAACCTTATACCTGGAGTTTCAGAGCAAAGTCAAGCGGCTTCTGTAGTATTTGCATCTTCCAGAACAAAACTTGACAATAGAATATAGCTTTATAAGTGAAAGTGCTAACATCAATTCTAAAATCAACACATGATTCATACCCATTGCAGCTATGAACATGAACATTTAAGAAAATGTAAGAATGGCTGCATCGGCATCCTCTGTCAGCAGAATTCCGCGTCCTTCTTTATATAAAAAGCTAAAATAAAGTAATTCGCGGTTCCTAAAAAGTTATTTCCCTTATGCTTCAAGAGTTAAAAATTTCAACAGTTGCAAAGGCTAAAAATGCTTTTTATCCTTTTCTATGCATTTTAATGTAAAAGTTCATTATCTTCATTAAAAAGTAAACAACTCCCCGTTTGCGGGCGCATATGCATCCACGCCGATTTCTTCCGAAATCCACTGTGCAAAGCTTTCGGTTTTGTCCCCATGCATTACAAATACCCTTTCCGTACCTTTCCTGCAGAAATCCTTCACAACTTTTTTGAGTTCACCGTCTCCACTGTGTGCGGAAAAGTCATACTGCTCTACCCTGGGTTTGAGAGCCAGGACATCTCCGTTGGTTTCTATCATCCGGTGTTCCAGAGCCAGCCTGCCGTTTGTGCCTTCAACCTGGTAGCCTGTGAGCAGGACTTTGGAACTTGGGTCTTTGTAAAGCCGGCTCAGGTAATAAAGTATCGGCCCTCCGTTCAGCATTCCGGCTGTAGTAACAATAACCGAAGGCTCTTTAAGTATTGAATCCCGCTGATGATCTTTTACGGAAATGGCACGCCCGAAAGCCCGGTCAAGGAGCTCGGGATTTTTAAGGTATTCCGGATATTTTTTAAGGAGCTTGTAAACGTCCCTGCCCATGCCGTCCACATAAGCCTGAATTCCGTGGGCATCAAGCAGCATAAGTATCTCCTGAGTTCTGCCTATGGCAAATGCAGGGATAAGGGCAGTGCCTCCCCTATCTAGGGTGCTAAGGATCGATTCGATAAACCTCTCTTCGGTCTCTTTTCGCGGGATATGTTCTTCCCCAAAATATGTGCTCTCGAGAATAAGAGTATCGGCCTCGGGAAATTCGGCTGCACCGGGCACAAGCCTTGTTTCTTTAAGGCTAAAATCCCCGGTATAAAACAGACTTTCTCCAGATTCCGACTCAAGGAAGATTCCAGATGCTCCAGGGATGTGACCCGCGTTGTAAAAACAGATTCTGTACCCATGACTTTTGAAAGGTTTGTCATAATCGATTTTTTGTGTTCGATTGGCAAGCTTCTGGAGGTCATCGGGATCAAAAGGAGACACTCCTGACAGCGTTCTTTCTGCAATCTTCAGGGTGTCTTTTCCAAGCAGGAAAGTTAGATCTGCAGTCGGCGGGGTCATGAAAACCTCAGGATTCTGGTACATGAGGTTTGGAACAGCCCCGCAGTGATCAAGATGTCCATGTGAGACGAGCACAACCTTCGGTTCCATGCCGTTGAGAGGATATTCCGGTATATCCCCAGTCTTTATGCCGTAATCAAGCAGAACCTCCTCGTTTACCAGCAAACCCGAACGTCCTACTTCCCTGCACCCGCCTTTAAAGGTAAGTTCCAGAATAAAACCTCTTTAAAATTTATGAATTTATTAAATTTAATAAATTCTATCGCATTTATTCAGCTTATTAAATTATTAAGCCTAATAGTTTAATAAGCTTAGTTCTCAATAATTTTGCTTATTTTATTATTTCAAGCGGTTATCTGGCTGTTTTCAACTGTATTCACTCTCCAAAAAGCAAAGTTCCATTGTATACTGCTGTATACTGCAGTTATATGAAACATGTCAATTTTATCTTCTTTATGTGTAACTATTCAGGGTATAGCTAGTGGCGCTCCTTTGAGCGCCGCAAGAATGCCCTCTAAAACAGGTAAACCATTCTTTCTTATTGTGGAAATATATGCTCTAATTCTGCAGAAAGCTTCCGCTCCCCGTGTAGTTCTGAAAGTTCCTGATATTTTCTGCTGTAGTTTCATCATCCTGACATCTCTTTCTGCTTGATTATTCTCAAACGGAACTTTCAAGTCTTTCAGGAATCTCAGAATCTTTTCTTTATGTTCTATAAACCTATCAAGAAGATTCCTTGCTTTGGTTTTTGGATACATACCACGTTTTCCTTGTCTTTCAGGATTTAGAGAAGGTGGATTTTCTTCAATTCCTTTCGCGACTACAGTATCGAACCTTTTTTCTAATGCCTTAACTTGTTCAAAATCCAGATATTTGCCCTGCTCTTTGCACTCATCAGTATACTTTTTCATTTCAGATAACAGCTCATTCATATCTTTAGCCCATTGCTGTTTATAACTCTCCTCAATTCCAATAAGTTCTCTTTGGAGATGAGTATTGCAAAGAGCATGATCACAATTATAACCGTTGTAAGGTTTCCATCCATCATGAACTGCTACCCCTTTAAACTCTGGAAGAATTCCCATAGCATCAATAGCTTCTGATCCTCTTTTCGGATGAGCAAAATAACAAGTGTATTTGTCAGTAGAAGCTACATGAAGCCAATGTCTTTTTCCGTGAACTTTCATTCCAGTTTCATCACAATGGATAACAGGAGAAGAGAGTAACTTTTCTCGAATTACGTTTTCAAATTCTTCAAGGTTCTGGAAACATTCTCTTTCTGCTTCAATAATGGTAGCAGAACTGATTTTTATCCCCATTACATCATGAAACAATTCAGAAATCCTTTTATAAGGAATGAAATGGTGATTTTTAAAGTAAATTGCTGAAGCTACGATATTAGGACCATATTGAACTGGGGAATTTACTGATTCTGGAAATTCAGCTTTATTTAACCTTCCACAGCAAGGACAGATCTTAATCTGACTTTGATGTTCTGTAACAATAAGATTTACAGGCGGAATATCAAAAACCTGTCTTTTCTCATAAGCTTCAACTTCAACATCCTCAAGATTCTGGCCGCATTCTTCGCAACAGTTCAAAGAATGCTCTATTACCTAATCAGGATTATCTACCATTTCGAGAGTTGTTCCTGGATGACCTTCTTGACCTCCAGGTTTCTTGCCACTCTGTTTACGGAGACTTTTTGGATTAGGTTTTCCTTTGGAAATATAGTCACTAGAAGGAGGTTTACTGCTGTTTCGGCTGTTTTGATTTAAGCGAAATTCTAAAACTTGCAATCTTTCAGTGAGGTCTTTAATTTGAGATTCAAGACTTATAATATAAGCAATAACTTCAGGGTTTGAAGCACACAAAGCAAGAATCTCTTCACGTTTCATCAAGGAAGAAAATGGTTCATTTTATATCCAATTTTTCCTCGGAACGAGGAAAAATTGTGTAGCCTTAACAAGGCTACCTGAATAGTTACCTTTATGTTTCTTCTCACGGTTTTCACAGTCATGCAAGACTCTGACCAGGGACAGTTTGGAAGAGTTATGCAGTTTCAAGGAGTTTAGTTTTAAGGAGTTTAGTTTCAAGGAGTTTAGTTTCAAGGAGCTTAGTTCCAGGGTTTTACAGTTAGATAGACAAAAAGTAGGCAATTTCAAAACGATTATATCTGAAAAATATTTCATTTTTAACTATTCAAGTACCGGTGAAAGATTAACCATAGGTACTAAAGTCTTGGAATAATAGAACAATATCCACGCCAGAATGTTAAAATGGATGAGTGATAGATTTGCAACAGAGCAAAATAAAGGTTGATTTAAGTGGCATACCGCAAACTTCCTTATTGATCCTATATGGCCGAGCAAAGGTGAGTAAAGAGCACGGCTCATTGTTCAATGATACTAAAGCACTTGAGCTCGTTGAACGATTGGATTACGATTTTTCAACTGAAAAGGCAATTACTGATTATTTATTGTTTGCTTCCGCAGCACGAGCGATGCAATTTGACAACAAGGTAAAAGAGTACATCACAGAGCACCCTTACGCGTCTGTGGTTAATCTTGGGGCTGGATTTGAGACGGAATTTTATCGCATTGATAACGGCAAAATCCACTGGTATGATCTTGACCTTCCCGAGCTAATTGAAGTCAGAAAGCAGTTGCTTCCGGAAACGGATAGGTCAACATGCATTGCAAAGTCGTTTCTAGATCCAGAATGGTGTACGGATATTGACACTCAAAATGGCGTACTTATCATCGCCTGTGGGCTTCTGCGTTACTTCGATGAAGCAAAGGTGCGCCAGCTCTTCCTTTTACTTGCAGATCATTTCCCGGGTTGCGAAGTTGTGTTTGATATAGAATCAAAATCGAGCAGTGATGCTGATGGAGGAGGCTACGGAGCAGGATGGAGTAACGATGAACCTAAAAAACGAGACGCAATGCTAGCAGAGCGTTTCAAGTCGTTTAAGAACGCCTGGAAGGCAATTCCACAGAGTTTGAAAGATAAAGTGCTAGGTACTCTGACAACAGCTACCAAACCCAGCGGAACAGAATGGGTTGATATCGAAACCTGGTGGAATGAGCTAAATGCTCAGGAAAAAAGTAAGACAATGCATGAGTTTGGAGCATCCCTTGGAATCACCTGTAAATGGGCACTGGATGATGCAAATGAAATGACAAAGTGGGACGACCGCATTAAAGTTGTAGAACAGTTTTCCATGTTTAAAAATATTCCACGTGATCCTTCGCTGAGTACGTCAATCAGGCAATTCATGAATTACACGGACGAGAAAGGAAGAATGAAGATAATTCACTTACAAACCTGAGAACTATAGATAGTCTTTTCTTAAGGTGAAGAAGCCGGAAAAGGTAAAACTAGAAACATGAAATCATATAATGAAGAAATGGGCTCTTCATCCATTCGATATTTCAGTTTTTTTGTTCATCTCTCAGGCCTTTTTAACTTCTTGATTTTTCAGAAATCGATGAATATTTTTATTATTGACTTAAATGGCTCGGGAATTCTCCTGCTTTATACATTAACCAAGCAGAACTTTCCAATTATAGGCAGATCCGAGCATCACACAACATATTTAATATTTTTATATAGTAGGCGCGTGTAAATTTTTACATGGAAAACTTTTATCCGTGTCTGTTCTGTGAAGCAGTGTTTGTAGACCTTGGAGACGCAAAAGACCACATTAACTTTCCGAAGAGCTTGTATTTTTGATTCTCCTTTTCTTAACCAATTTTCATTAAATTCATAAATTTGCTGTAAACTTTGTTCTTCTGGAGCATCCAGAAGACTTATTATTAGCGAGGAGGCTCCAGCCCATGTAAAAGCTCTGCTTAAACCTATTACTCCATCCCCTGTAATTTTTCCTACACCTGTTTTACATCCAAGTAAGACTACTAGGTCAGCACACAAATTTAAAGTAAAAATATCAGAAGTTTCAAAAAGTCCTTCGTCACAAGTAGTTCTTGCCAGGGCAATATAAGGATTTAATGAGCTATTCTTAGATATTTCTGCGTGAGTCACTAAAAAAATTACCGTGTGTTTCGATGCTTCTTCTCTAAACCTTTCTTTTGTAGCTTCATTTCCTTTAAAAACTGTACAAGTATTATAGAATTCACTAATTCGGTAAAAATTATTTTCAGCAAAATCAAGTGATTGTAGTTTTGGATTCAGAAGAGGCTTAGGGTTTACAAGAGCAAGCAGATCTAAATTTATAGAAGGGTTTATTAGACTTTTACTTTCCATATTTTGTTTTATTACAGCAATCGAACTAGCATAATTAATTGTATATTTTTCAAGAAAGTAAACTCCTGTTTGACTTTTTAATTCTCCGAAAGGTATCTGAAATAACCTTGTATGCTTCAAAGGTTATGTTAAAGATCCGGTTCTTATGCACTAACCTGATTCGAGCGTTTGACTGAAATAAAGGGAAAAGACAAAAGAAATAGGAACTATGAAAGCCATTGGAGCGAAAAACAAAGATATTCTCATGATATTAATATTTAATTCTGCATTAGTAGGTTTTGTTGGAGGGCTTCTTGGTATGCTTGGATCTACTATTTCAAGTGGTCTTCAGTCAATGATGGGAGATATGACCTCAGGAAGTGGAATAAGTCCTTACCTAATAGTTGAAGGTCTTGTCCTTGCAGTTTTAACAGGGGTGACATCTGGAGTTATCCCTGCATATAGAGCCTCTAAACTAAAGCCCGTAGATGCACTTAGATATGAATAAATTGAGGAAAGGAAGGTTTGAATTCCTTTTCTTAATTTCCTCTTTCATTGTCATTGAATTTAAAAATAGGCTCTGTAGACAACCTATCTAAATCAGCTATAAAAGACTAAAGATAAATGACTAAAACCTCATCATATTACTCAGTCAAATTATGAAAATTGGATATTTCTGAGGATTTCTACAGAGCCTAAAAATAAAGAGTTATGAAATAGAAATAACAAGAATAATATCCCTGACAGCTTTACAAGCAATTTAAATGAGTAAATGAGTGCTTTAAACCTTTATATCCTTTGCTTTCATTAGAACTTTCTACTATGTTTCCTTGTTGTGCCAGATCTGTCACAACAGTGTCAATATATAGACTTATTGAATAATTATCTAAAGATGTTTCGGGATAAAAGAGGTAAGGTAGCTGTTTTTAATTGAGTGTAGAGGCTATGGGAGAGAAGTAAGCTAGATTTTGGGGCTGACTACCCAGTTTCTTGCAGCAAGGTGAGTCAGTGCGACTTTGATTCAGCTTTTAAATATGTATTTTCACCTTTTTACTTCTCTCTCGCATCCTAAGCAAATAACATCTGCCATAGTCCTAGGATGCTTAATACAAAGTCCTCCGTATTTGCATAGAACTATTAATTTTATTCCATCATTTACCAAATTGCTTTTATCTCTTTTTCTTTTTATCATAATTTACCCTATTCTACCTCTCTAACTCGTTCTGCCAGCTTATTAAGCTGCTCCTGTCGTCTAGCAAGGTCATCTTTAAGTTTCTTTATTTTCTCTTCCTGCTTTGCGACTCAGTTTCATAATTTAGTGATTTCTCTTTTTTTCTTTCTTAAATCTTCATTTTTCTCTGTTAACTGGCCAAATAAACTATGATACTCCTTGAGAAACGATTTCTTCGGCAGGAATGCGACTCTGAGCTTTAAATAACCAATAACTAAATTTTCTTGACACTAGTGTCAAGTCCTGACAATACCGACGTTAAAAAAATAGAAGCAGAGGCTGAACTAATAAGTTGTTTTGGCATAAGGGACTGGAGCCGTGAGCCGTTTGAAGCGGGTTGTCATATCTGGAAAGCTGGCGTCCGTGCTGAAGAGGCAATAAAAAAGTTAACTGCGTTCTCATTACAGGGTTCACTGCTATCAAATAAAAATATTCATATATGTGGCGAGGCTTACTCGGATTTCCAGGGCTTTATCGAAGGTGGTTTGCGCACGGCTCTACAGGTTATAAAACACATTACTTGAACTTAGAGATAGTTCTCTAGCTTTGTAGAGATTCCCTATTTTCTTAATAGTTATCCCTTTGCGACATTAGTTGCACTTCAAGCAAGATTTCTCTTTTGACCGGACTCCATAGAAAAGATCTTATCTATTAGTAACAGTATAAACATATTAAATCAGTTTTGGATTACAAGGAGTTGAACTAAGATGACAAAATTATGTCCAATGCGTCCGAATTCTCCCATAGGAAACAGAGCACCTGACTTTGCAGCATGCCTTGAGGAACAATGCGCATGGTTCGATAATGGAGAATGCGCAGTAAAACCGTCTACGGGCTGGCGTGTTCGGGTGAGAAGTGGCTTGTGAAATATCCTCATTGAAACAGGTTGTTTTCGGGGTTATTATCGGGGTTATTATCAGGCAGGATACGAGAAGAAACGCAGAAACGCATTCAACTTTATAATTGTATAATAAAATATTGCATATTTTTCGAGTTGGAAAATTATCCATTGAATTTGAAGAGGATATGTAAAAAGGAGTAAAAAGAGGCAGATTACAATTTGCCAATTCTCTTCTTTTTCTTCTATTTTGCAAGACCGCTCTCCTTCGTCGAGCGTGATATAAACGACATGGGACAGCGAATAAGGTTACATGGGTCAGAATTTATATTCAATTTTCCAACCTTCTACTTTTGCCAAATACATCAGTTATATGACAACAGGCAAAAATAAGAAAAGACAACGACGACATTGAGGACTATTTTCATGCGTCTTCAACTGTACAGTTGCCTTTAACTGTACTACTGCCCTTAACTGTGCTACTGCCCTCATCTGTGCTGTTGCTTTCTACTGTAACTGTGCCGTTGCATGAGACCTGCCAGCTTTTGACTCTCTTTACACTGGTCTTTATTGCTTTTGCAAGCTCTACAGGGTCGGCTTCTGCCAGGGCTTCTACGCTTGTAATACCGGCTTCTGCCAGTTTTCCTGCTATGGCTTTTCCAACGCCTTCCAGGTCCTTAATTGATTTGGGCTTTTCTTTTTTGGGCTGCTTGGCCTGTTCTTCCTGCTGGGTTTTCTGCCATTCTATGAAATTGCATTGAGGACAGCCAAGGTCCCAGGGCCGTTTTCCCGAATTAATTATACGGATATGGTGCAGGCCGTGAGCTTCACAGACCTTGTCAGTAACTATGATCTGCCCACTTCTGGGTAGAGGGAGGGAAAAGGTACAGTTAGGATAATTGTTGCAGCCTATAAAACGGCCTCCCCTTTTCGAACGCCGGATAATAAGTTCGTTTCCGCAGCCTGAGCAAATACCTATGATTTTGTCTTCCCTGAGGCCTGCCTGGAGAGATTCCACGATTTTTTCCCGGTTTTTATCGAGTTCAGAGAAGACCTGCTTTAATATATCCCGCGATTCTTCAAGAACGGCAGACTCTTTGATCTTGCCTTCAGCAATCAGGTCCATGTTTTCTTCAAGCAGCTTTGTCATGTCCGGTTTTGTGATAGTAGGGGAATACTTCTCAAGAGTATCCATTACTGCAAAAGAGGTATTCGTAGGCTGCACAGGATTTCCGTGGATGTAGGCCCTGGAATAAAGCTTGCTGATTATCTCATGTCGCGTTGCCTTTGTTCCGAGCCCGAGCTCTTCCATAATATTGATAAGTCTTCCCTGTCCGTAACGGCCTGGAGGCTGGGTTTCTTTATCCAGCATCTCTTTTTTAATCACTTTCAGGGAATCGCCTTCATGAAGTTCAGGGAACAGCCTGTCTTCAGGCGCATTGTAAGGATAGTACCATCTCCAGCCCGGTTCAACAAGCCTTGCCCCGTTTGCCCTGAACTCTTCTCCGTTGATGTCGAGCCTCAGGCGCATAGTTTCCCACTCGCTTGGCCCGGCAAAGGTCGCAAAAAAGCGCCTGACTACAAGTTCGTAGACTTTCCATTCTTCCTCTTTTAAGTCGGACTCTTTTGCAAGGGAAGCCGGAAAAATAGGTGGATGGTCGGTAGTTTCCTTTTTTCCTCGCGTAGGAGTGAGTTCGGCTTTCTCAAGCAGGGCGTCTGCGTATTCTTTAAAGGGGCCTTCTTTGAAAATCTCAATCTGCGCCCTCAGGTCAAGGGTCTCGGGATAAACCGTATTGTCAGTTCTGGGGTACGAAATATAACCATTAGTATATAGAGATTCAGCTATGCGCATCGCGTTTGCGGGGCTGAGCCCGATTGAGTTTGCTGCGCTTATGAAACCTGTGGTATTAAACGGAGTCGGGGGCTGGTCGGTTTTTTTCCCTTTTTCAATTTCCTTTAATTCGGCCTTTTTTCCCAGTTTTTTGAAGGCTTCTGTTGCCTCCTTTTTATCCAGGAAACGGCGGGTTGAGTGCTGAGTTGAGAAGGTTTCTCCGTCTGTATTTTGAAGTTCGGCATAGATTTCCCAGTAAGGAATTGGGACAAAAACATTCCTTTCTTTTTCCCTGTCAACAATAAGAGAAAGGGTTGGCGACTGTACCCTGCCTACGGAAAGGAACATCTTCCCTAGCCTGCCTGCAGCAAGAGAAATATAACGGGTAAGGGCTGCACCCCAGACGAGGTCAATAACCTGTCTTGAATGGCCGGCGTCTGCGAGATTAAAATCAACATCTGTTGCATTTGAAAATGCAGCATCTATCGCCTTTGGAGTTATTGCACTGTAGCGCACCCGGTCAAAAGGAACATCCTGATTCACCTTTTTTATGATATTGAGGGCTTCGACTCCTATAAGTTCTCCTTCTCGATCATAGTCAGTAGCAATCGTAACCCTGCTTGCCTCTTTTCCCAGGCTTCTAAGGGCAGTTACGATCTTCCGGTTGATAGGAGTCGTTATGATGTCGGCGTCGATAAGAGTTTTAGCCTCCACTTTCTGCCAGTTATTGTACTCCTTGGGAAAATCGATCCCCACGATATGGCCCGACAGCCCTACAACTACAGTCTCCTGCTTCTCTCCATCGGACACAATCTCATACCGGTATACGTCTACTCCGCTGACTCTATCTTTCTTTGGGTTTTTTGGAGCCAGAATCGCAGCTATCCTCCTTGCTGCTATATTTTTTTCCGTTACAATAAGGTGCATCTAACACTCCGGTATAATTTTTTAAATTCTCTGGAGGAATACTAGCGTACCCCAAAACTCCTTCCAGTCTGAGACAAAGCCTGCCTCCTAATTCTTTGAAGTTTCCTTTTCCAATATATATTTTTGGATTGAATCATAAAATACGCTGTCATCCGTAACTATAATTAGGCTCAGAGCTCTTCATCTGCCTTTCAAGAGTCTTCATCCATCCGTTAAACTCTTCTACTTATCTGTCCTTATTCCTCTCTTCACAACTCTATGGGATACGATTTTCTATGGGATATTTTTCCTGTTAATTCTTTCAATATTTTAAGCCTTCCCAAATTTTTCAGCTATTTTTTAGCTGTATTTAACTATTTTTTAACTGTATCTAGCTGTTTTTTAACTGTGTTTTAGTTGTATTAAGCGGTATTTAGCTGTGTTTTAGCTGTGTTTTAGCGGTATTAAGATGTATTAGGGTATATTAGGATGTATTAAGATGTATTAGGGTATATTAGGATGTATTAAGATGTATTAAGAATTATTAAGAAGTATTAAGAAGTATTAAACTGTATTAAGATGTATTAAGCTGTATTTAACTGTATTTAACGGTATTAAACTGTATTTAGCTGTTTTTTTAGTAATTTTCCCCAGTACTTTCCTTTAAAGATGCTCCCTTATCTTCAATCAGCCTGAAAGCAAGTTCTACGGCTTCTTCCGGATTTTTTGCCCTGTGAACGCCTTCGATTTTCCAGCCTGGTTCAACCACGACTACAGGTTTCCCCATCTTCAGACCCAGAGCTATCTCTGAAAGTGTTCCGTATTCTCCATTAACCGCAATCAATGCATCCGAGGACTGCGCTATAAGAGCATTTCTGGCATGCCCCATTCCGCTAACAACCGCAATATCTATCCAGAGATTTGCTTCTTCCCTCTGGGCTCCGGGCAAAATCCCCAGGGTTATTCCTCCTTCCTGCTTTGCTCCGTATGCAGCAGCCTCCATAACTCCGCCCAGACCTCCGCAGAGCAGAACCGCCCCTCTTTTTGCGATCTCTCTTCCCACCCTTTCTGCAAGAGCTCTGACCTCGCTGCCGCAAGCCCCTGCACCTATAACTCCTATCTGTTTTCTGGCCTCTGCTTTCACAGGTACTTTCATTACGCAAACATCCTTTTCTTCATTTCAGGTCTTTTAAGAGTATTTTTCTTTGAATAAGCCCGATTTGCTGGCTGTCAAAAATAGTTAGAGACAATGGATAGTCAGAAATAGTGGACAATAAATAGCCAAAAATATTGAACAGTGGGTATTCAGAAATGATATACAATGGATAGTCAAAGATAATGGACAATGGATAGTCAGAGATAATAGACAATGGATAGTCAGAGATAATAGACAATGGATAGTCAGAGATAATAGACAATGGATAGTCAGAGACAATGGACAATAGGTAATTAGAAGTAATGACTCTGAATTTCCACGATCTCAGTACTGTTCTTTGCGGTTGCATACTCTTCAAGCGGTTCCTTATTGAGTTCAAGAAAACTGTGCCCCCAGTTAAACTTGGAGAGGACTTTTTCAGCCTGTTCTTTATGCCCCAGAATGTAGAGAGCTGCTGCAAAAGCTTCGGCTGAATTAAGTTTGAAGGGCCTTCCGAAATTTACAGGATTGCCTGCAAGCAGGTATGGAAGGGCCCTGTGCTCAAGGTTCAGCTTCGCAAGTTCGGGGAAAACCCTTTCCACTTCTTCCCAGGAGCAATCGAGTACGATGATCCCTTTTCTGTAATCGTCGGCAGGAGAAATGGCTTTTTCTGCAGTAGGGTCAAGAAGGATCGCTGACCTTGGCAACTTTGAGATCCTGTCGTAAAGACGGGCAAGGTCAAAGCGAGCCAATTTCCTTCCGGTGCATTTTTTCGGGTCACACTGCCCGGCATGATAGATATAAAGGGGAATATCCCGTTGATTTGTCGGATTCATTACTGATCCTCTGGACGATGAGATACTATTTAAACAGCTTCCTTATTTACCTGTTTTCTCTTTTATCTGCTTGCCTGCGGAATGTTATCGAACATTTTTTATTAACTCGAAAACATTTTGAAAACAAATAATAAAATAGTTTATATATAATAATTAATATATATTTAGACCACTGCTTCGTCTCTGGTAAAGCTTGAAGATGGGTAAATATTGAAAACTAATATTTTATAGTATCCTATCTTGTGATGTTGAGCGATAAATAAACATTTTACGTTAGCCTGCGTCATACCGGTAATTCGCGATGGAAAAAGCGTATTCATTAAAATTGCATTTAGTAAAAGTGCATTCAGTCAATGTTCTTTAACAGCAATGTTATGCGGTATTTATGAGGGGAGATTGCACAATTATGGCTGGCTCCATCGATGAATTGAACCTGGATAAGGAGACTATTCTTCTTTAAGAGGGGGAAGGATATATTCTCTTTGACTCTGGCTATTTCTAAGTGTAAATAAGTCATCCAGAAACATGAAGTCCCATATGGGACAAAAGATATTCCTTTGACGGTGCTCAAGTCTTATTCCAGCCGCAGGGAGTTCTGGTTGAAGAAATAAATGTTTGGGGAGTGGACTATATGGAACAACCAGCTGATGTTACGGAACAATCAATTGAATCTGAATATGAAATTGGGTATGAAATACTGCAGGTACCCTGGTGGGTGGTTCTTCTGGAAGGGATCGTTGCCATCCTTGTAGGATTATTCCTTTTATACAGGCCTGCAGCAACCACTGTTTTTCTTGTACAGATTCTTGGTATTTTCTGGCTGGCAGAAGGAATTCTTTCTGTCATAGGGGCGCTGATATTTTCGGGAAATAGGGTATGGAAATTACTTTCGGGTATCCTGAGCATTATTGCAGGAGTTGTTATACTGACATACCCAATCTACAGTCCTTTCATAGTCCTTACATTATTCGTTATTTTCATAGGGGTATGGGCTATTATCAACGGGGTCGTAAAAATTGTCCTGGCCCTTAAAGGAGGAGGATGGGGAATAGGAATCATCGGTGTCCTCACCATAATTCTCGGCCTGCTTCTTCTAACCAATTCTCTGGTAGGAGTCCTTTTTTTGCCATGGATATTCGGTTTTTTCCTTATTCTCGGAGGAATCGGGTCACTTATCTGGGGATTAAAAATGAGAACCTGACGCAGGTTATCGCAGCACAGGGGAGATTTGAGTATGGAAAGACCTATTGGTGTCACAATACTGACTTTTGTAGCTGTTGTTCTGGCGTTTTTAAACGCTATTGTAATGCTTCGGTTTCTCGGCTTTTTGCCTTTTTTAGGGGTAATCGAGGGCCGTGTTTTCAGTCTATGGTATGCACTGCTTTATGGCCTGCTCGCCTACATATGGGTGTGGCTGGCTCAGATGCTCTGGCAGGTGGACCAGCAAGCCTGGATGTTTCTGGCTATTATTACGATATTCAACCTGTGTATTGATTTTGTGCTACTGGTTACAGGAGGTTCATGGTATGATGTGAATTTATCAGTTCTCGCGAATACCCTAATTCTCATCTATATCATGCTGCCGGGTGTAAGGGAAGCATTCAGAATGGGTTAACGAGCGAAGATGCAGGTGGCATAGATTACGGTTCTTAAGTAATGAAAAAAGTTTATGCCTTTCTGCTTCTTCTTTAATTTCAGGGTCTACTGGCTGTAAACATAATTATGTGAGCTTCTTCTTGCAGAGATTACGCCTTTATATTTTACTACAGGAGGCGTTGACATAGAAAGAAAGACTGTACTTGCTGCTCTCGTGCTTGCAATGTTTGTGCTTGTTATTGATACGACGATAATGAATGTTTCTATTTCTACACTCATCAAAGATTCTGACACTAACGTTGCCACTGTCCAGGCTGCCATTACACTCTATTCTCTTGTAATGGCATCACTTATGATCACCGGAGGAAAGCTTGGAGATATTATTGGCCGAAAAAGGGCATTGAGGACAGGACTGATCATTTACGGTACCGTTTCTTTCCTGACTGCAATCAGCCCGACAATGGCCGTGCTGTTTATAGGCTGGTCAATCCTTGAAGGGCTAGGAGCTACCCTTGTAATGCCTGCCATTCAGACGCTCGTGACCTCAAACTACAGCGGAAAGGACCGTGCACTTGCTTACGGCATATTAGGGGGAATCGTTGCAAGCGCGATTGCACTCGGGCCCATTATAGGGGGCTGGCTGACAACTGAGTACACCTGGAGGCTTGCCTTTGGCGGGGAAGTAGTTATCGTGCTCATAATCTTACTGTTAAGCCGGTATATTCTGGATGCACCCCTTGAGACTGAAGAAAAACCCAGGCTGGATATAGTCGGCTCTATAATTTCTGCGCTGGGAATGGGGCTTATTGTCTTGGGATATTACTGGCAGGAACCTATGGCTGGTGGGAGGCGCGTCATCCCTTCTCAATAGGAGGAATTGAAATTTCTCCGTTCGGCCTTTCTCCTACACCTGTATTTATTGCAGCAGGAGGCATTATCCTGGTGGGTTTTGCCTTCTGGGAACTTCATGTCATTACTCTGGGTAGAATGCCACTCGTAAGGCTCGATGTGCTAAGGGACTGCAGGGTTACTTCAGGTATTTTTGTCCAGATGGTTCAGACCGTTCTTATAGGAGGTTTCCTGTTCAGCATGGCTCTTTTACTCCAGATAGCCCTGGGCCTCAATGCTATGCAGACAGGCTTTCTCTACCTTCCCCTTTCCATACCACTTTTAATTGCTTCGCTCACAGCATCTCGGTTATCTTCCCGCATAGCCCCAAAACGCATTATTCAGGTCGGGCTACTTGTACTTACATTAGGGCTTTTCCTGGCTATTGCAACCATTAATGTGGAGGTCAGAGGGTTTGCCCTGCTGACCGGTTTTGCCTTAATAGGCATAGGCGCAGGAGTTATAGCATCGCAGATAATGAACCTCGTCCTCTCCCAGGTAGTCCCTGAAAGGACAAGCGAGACAGCTGCTCTTATGAGCACTTCCCAGAATTTGGGCATGGCTATCGGAACTGCCCTGATGGGTTCCATAGTTATTGTGGGCCTTGTAGGAGGAGCCACTAACCTCATTAATGACAGTACTGCTATTTCAGAGGAGCTCAAGCCTTCCGTGATATCGGCAGTAGAGGATAACGCCCTCTTTTTGAGCGATGAAGAACTGACAGCTATCCTGAAAGATGCTCCTCCTGACCTTTCACAGAAGGTCTTGAGAGTAAACGAAATCATCCGCATCCACGGGATAAAAGCTTCCCTCTGGGGACTGGTGGTTTTTGCGATACTTGGCATAATTGTCTCAATCTTTCTGCCACCTGAGATCCTGGTTCCTTCGCAAACTGAGATATAAAAATGGTCAATAGCTGACTCAGTCCCAAAATCTAGTGATAAAAGTAAGTGTAACATCACTACACAAAATTATAATTCTATAATTATGTAATGATGTTACGGCAAAAACAATGGTAACTATAAACCTTACTCTTAATAACTTTTCGGAGCTCCCTGCTCTCTTAGATGTTTTTGGTTGTTTTGGAAACGATTATGAATATACTACACGAGGAATTTTTCGTAGAAAAATTCCTCCAGTCTGCTCAATTTGTAGTACTCCAATGGTTCATAATGGCTATAATCCCCATACTAAAGAAGGTCTTGGAGAAATCAACATTGGTCGATATAAATGCTCAAATTGTGGTAGTACACACGAAGAAGATCATAGTTTTTGGGAAGATCTGAAGACTTTACTTTTTAATTCATTCAATGATTTCTTCCAGTTACTCAGATACCATAACGTTTCATACGATGGAATTTCTGATATAATGGACTTCATCTATCCAAGATCAAAAAGCACTATTTTAAGAGCATTCTACGAAGAAATGGAACAGAAAACTGTTCCATTTTCAGAAAATATACATATGGTGCACTATGACGAACAACATCCAAAAGAAGGAAGATGTCAGAAATACCGTTTAACCTTACTGGATGCAAAAACTCAAAGAACGATAGCAGATGAACTTTTTGAAGATAAGAGTTCAGAAACCATCAAGGGATTTTTACAGAAAAAATCTGGATGCATCAGAGCCTGTGTTTATCGTTACGGATTTTGATAAGAGATACCCTGATATATTAAAGGAAATTTTTGGTGATAAGTTAGTCCATCAATATTGTTTGATGCACTTAAACAAGCTTATTGTTAGTGATTTCCCAAAAAATACAACAATTGAACAGGAACTATTGAAGTACAGGTTATTGAATATATTTTACAATCGAGAGAATGAGATTAAATTTCTGGAAGAACTTCTATCTAAAGAACCGAACCTAGTTAATAAAGAAGAAAAACATCAGGAATGGAGTAAAAAAGCAAAAAAGAAATTTTACAAGTATAGAAATGAATTAAAGCTTGAAAGAAGACGAAAAAAGGAAAATCTTCCACTTAATAGTCTTGAAAAAGCAAAATATAATTTCAATAAATTAATGGAAAATATAAGAACATATGATGAATTGGTTCAAAAACGATTGTGGATGATCAATAAACACTGGCTAAATCTTACTTTGTTCCATTATCTTCCAGGAGCGCCAGCGACAAATAATCCTATTGAAAGCTATTATTCAAAAAGTCTAAAAACGGATAACAAGAAGCAGTTCAGGACTGATAAAGGAATTGAGAATCAGATTAAACTTACTCAAATGAGAAGATTAAATTTGCTCAAGAAACCACAAAAGTTATTTCTGGAATTGTTCAGATTATTTACTCCATTTAAGCTTTAGTAAAAGATATTTTTGAGAGCTGAGTTAAGGATTAAGTAGCGAAGCGTATCGATTTTAGTCAAAAAATTCAGTGAAAAAATTAAAGGAGTAAAATAATTCTTTGGCATTCCTGCCAAAGAAATCATTTCTCAAGGATTATTACAGTTTATTTGAGCAGTTAGCAGAGAAAAGTGAAGTTTTAAGGACGGAAAAAATGAGAAATCACTAAATTATGAAACTGAGTCCAATAGCTCGAAAGAATATGAAAGGATTTAAGATTGGATTAATTTTTTGAAATATATTGCAATGAATATGCTTTTTCTATTTTATCCATATTATTGAGAGTAAAAACACGTCTACCCATTTTCTGGCAATACTATTTGAAAAACAGGACTTTTTTACTAAGCAAAATCTTTGAACTAATCTATTAAGGAATTTAAATTTAAGGATGAAAAAATATATATTTATCCTTTATAAAGTAGAGGTAATGAGATCTAACCTGATCACAATTCTTTTGTCCTCCGAAAAAAGGACTGACCTGCTTCTCCTCCTCAAAGAAAAGCCTCGAACCATTGAAGAGATCAATAATGAGCTTGATACGAACTCAGTCGCGATCCTGCCCCAGCTTAAAAAACTGAAGGAAAAAGGGCTCGTGATTCAGGAAGAAAAGATATATGAACTTTCCCTTATTGGGAAAATCATTGTTAGAAAAATGGAATCTCTTGTAAAAGCCTTCAGACAGCTTGAAAACAATTACAAGTAAACGGGCTTTGAGAGATCTTCAAAAATCTGCAAGACATTCTTCCTGAACCTGCTAATCCGGCAGCCGATTCGAGATTAAGGTAAAGACCCGGCCGACACCTTCCTGTAACCCTCAATCTCTGCTGCCAGCTAATGAAAAAATGCTGTCCTTATCCCTGATTTTCAAGCTTTTTAATAATTTGTCTCTATTTTTCAAGCCTTTTAAGAATTTATTTCTGTTTTTAAGCCTTTCAAAAATTTATCCTTGCTTTTCAAGCTGTTTTTGAGCTTTTTCCCTTACCTCGGCAAAAATATCCTTTCCTTTTATATCAATCCCTACAATAAGCGGCCCGAATTCTTCCACTCTGAGCACCCAGACAGCTTCAGGCATTCCAAGGTCAAGCCAGTGGACGGCTTTTACTTCCTTAATTAACTCTGCGGCAAGAGCTGCACATCCGCCTGTATAAGCAAGATAAACAGACCCATTCTTCAAGGCATCAGCTACGCCTTTCATCCCGCCTTTTCCTATGATTGCCCGAACGTTATGGGCTTTCAGAAGAGGAGGAGTCATTTTTGACATCCTGCCGCTGGTCGTAGGGCCGGCAGACACTACTTTCCAGCCGTTTTCGGTTTGCTGCATCAGAGGACCGCAGTGGTAGATTACAGCGCCTTCCAGGGAAAAAGGAAGTTCTTCTTTCTTTTCTCCCATTTCAAGAATTCTGGCATGGGCTTCGTCCCTGGCTGTCAGGATTTCTCCTGAGATATAGACGATATCTCCGGCATTGAGTTTCTCGATATCTTCTTTCTTCAGCGGAGTTTTCAGGTGATATTCCATTACTCATCCCCCCCAAACATAACCGAAGCATGTCGATTCGCCCAGCACTGGATATTTACTGCAACCGGAAGGGACGCAGTGTGGCAGTGAGCAGTTTTCACGCGCACTGCAAGGGCAGTTGTGCTGCCGCCAAGCCCCATACAGCCTATCCCAAGGGCGTTTACAGACTCAAAAATTTCTCTTTCCAGTCCTTCCATCGGGGCGTCAAGAGGCTCAAGAAGGGATTCTTTTGCAAGCCTGGCTGCCGCATCAAAAGAACCACCAATCCCAACGCCGATGGTCAGTGGAGGGCAGGGCATTCCTCCGGCGTTCACTATGGTTTCGAGCACGAATTTTTTGATGCTTCCGGTTTCTGTAGGGTTAAACATACGCAGCGAACTCATATTTTCCGAACCTGCACCTTTAGGAGCAGCTGTGATCTTTAACTGGTTTCCGGGAACGATTTTCCAGTGAATATCCGGAATTCCGACCCCTGTATTGTTTCCGCTGTTCTTTCGGGTCAGGGGATCGACTGCGTTCGGCCGGAGAGGAATTTCGGCTGTTGCAAGGACCACTGCTTCTTTGATTGCAGCCTCAAGGTCAAAACCCGGCTGAAATTCACTCCCGATTTCCGCAAAAAAGATCATGATGCCTGTGTCCTGGCACATGGGAACCCTGTGTTTTTTTGCAATTTCAAGATTTTTCAGGATTGCCCGAAGCTGAAATTTTGCAACCTTATTTTCTTCTGCGACCTCAGCTTTCCTGATTGCGTTTACTACATCATCAGGAAGCTCAGTTTCCGTTTTTCTTAATAGGTCTGCGATAGACCGAATAAAACTTTCACGGCTAATTTTTGTAGACAAAAGATCACCATTGTATAGAAGAAATGAACTCTTTAGAACAAAGGGCAGGCATGAATATATATCCTGCACAGGATACACAGTAAGCACTTTATGAGATAAATTCCTGGGCGCTTTTTTGTTTTTAATGTTTAAATATCGAGTGGCCCATATTCAGGAACTGTGCAGTTGTCTGGTAGAAAGTGGTAGATTAAAGCCGTTTTTATGTTCAGGTATGAAGTGAGTAAAACAGGCAATAGATATATTGTTGACTGATCACTAAAAATAACCCACTTCAAGTTAACTGCTCAACAATATCTTCTCTGTCTTTCAGTAATAAATAACCTTTAATTTTGTTAGCTAATCTTTTTGGGAGCTCAGACAATTTGCTAATATGTTCTCCTTTTATCCTTTGCAAGTCTTCTTTAATTTCAGCGTAAGAAATTTCTTGCAAAGGAATCGTTGTTATTAGCGCTGCACCTGTTCCTGCAATTTCAATTCCTGAAGAAATTTCAATTTCTTGCGTTATGTCAGGGCTTAAGCTAATCCTTATCTCATTCATTTCTTGAGAAAGACCATCTACTTTTGTTCCTAATTCTTGACTTACTTTGTTGATATTTTCTATAACAGCATCTTCAGGAACCACTGTGATAGTAGGAATTTGCTCAATCACAAAAAGTAGGGCTTCATATTGTTTTACAAGATTTCTTTCGTATCTCATTGCTTCAATCTTATTCAAAACATACTCATTTTCGGAAACGTATCCAATTTTCTTTTTTAAAACATATGCAATATCCTCTACCTTTTGTGTCATTTCTTCTGGACTACCCATTTCCCATTTTTGAACTTCCCTACAAACAGAGTATGCAATTTTTTCTGTGACGGTTCCTTGAGATTGCTTGTATGTATTTTTTGCTTTCTCTTGAATTTCTTCAATAAGCTCTTTTAGATTTCTGTCTAAAATGGGTAGCCCTTTTCTCAGAACTTTTGTCGCAAACGGTGCCTTTTCGTCAGTGCATTTCATTAGTTCTGCAGCATGATCACAGTATTTTCTATAAAAATTGAGCTCGCCTTTCATCGCCTGTAAGTCTAGAGTTTCCAAATTCTTGACTTCTTTTAATGCTTCTGCAAGGTTTTCAACAGCTTCAAAAAGCTGTTTCTTGCTTTCTGAGTCTTCAATTGCAGCTTTAGCTTCTTCTAGATATTTGTTCACTTCTTCTCTAGCTTCCTGTTTTTTGAAAATTATTGTATGGAATGAGCGATAAAAAGGGAGACAAAATTTAGCAGGATTATAGTAAATTGCTTCCTTTGCTGCAGTTTCGAAAAACTCTATTGCCTTTTCTAATTCTTTTTTGTAATCTTCATCTGTTGC
The DNA here is from genome assembly GCF_000969945.1 of Methanosarcina sp. Kolksee. Taxonomy (NCBI): domain Archaea; kingdom Methanobacteriati; phylum Methanobacteriota; class Methanomicrobia; order Methanosarcinales; family Methanosarcinaceae; genus Methanosarcina; species Methanosarcina sp. Kolksee. Next base: position 2,157,660 of record NZ_CP009524.1, on the reverse strand, counting down.
CGCCTTAGAAGCCATAAATATTGAAACTCTTCCAAGAGAATGATTTGAGGAGGATCTCACAGACCTGTCTTCATCATTGTTCAGTCTATGTAAATCATTCCATGCCTGTTGTTTATCTGGCACTTGAGAAAATGCAAAACCAAGAGCAGAGGCAGCACTAGACCTCACATTACTCTCTTCATCATTAGTTAGTCTATGTAAATCATTCCATGCCTGTTGTTTATCTGGCACTTGAGAAAATGCAGAACCAAGAGCCGAGGCAGCCCTATACCTCACAGACTTATCTTCATCATTGATCAGTCTATGTAGGTCATTCCATGCCTGTTGTTTATCTGGCACTTGAGAAAACGCAGAACCAAGAGCAGAGGCAGCACCAGACTTTACATAACTGTTCTCGTCATTAGTTAGTCTATGTAGGTCATTCCATGCCTGTTGCTTATCAGGCACTTGAAAAAACGCAGAATCAAGAGCGTAGGCAGCCCTATACCTCACATCACTGTTATCATCACTAGTCAGTCTAATTAGGTCATTCCATGCCTGTTGCTTATCTGGCACTTGAGAAAACGAAGAACCAAGAGCATCGGCAGCAATAGACTTCACATCACTGTCTTCATCATTAGTCAGTCTATGTAAATCATTCCATACCTGTTGTTTATCTGGCACTTGAGGAAACGCAGAACTAAGAGCAAAGGCAGCTACTAACCTTACTTCACGGTTTTCATCATTGATCAGTCTAATTAAGTCATTCCATGCCTGTTGTTTATCTGGCACTTGAGGAAACGCAGATTCAAGAGCTAAGGCAACACTAAACATCACATCACTGTTATCATCACTGGTCAGTTTTATTAAATCCTTCCATGCCTGTTGCTTATCTGACACTCGAGAAAACGCATCACCAAGAGCGAAGGCAGCATTATCCCTCACATTAATGTCTTTATCATAGGTCAGTCTAATTAAGTCATTCCACGCCTGTTGTTTATCTGGCACTTGAGAAAACGCAGAACCAAGAACAGAGGCAGCATTATACCTCACAGAACTGTCTTCATCATTGATCAGTCTAATTAAATCATTCCATGCCTGTTGTTTATCTGGCACTTGAGAAAACGCAGAACAAAGAGCTTCGGCAGCACTAGACCTCACATCACTGTCTTCATCATTAGTCAGTCTATGCAGGTCATTCCATGCCTGTTGTTTATCTGGCATGATAGAGAAGAATTCCTCTAATTGCTTTAACGCATCTGTACGCTTTTCTGGATCATCACTTAGACATTGATTGTGAATTTTCTCCTGGTCGACCAACTGCCAAACACCGTAAAATCATATTAAGTAGGTGTTTAAAAATTTTCCTTTTTGGTTTTTCAAAATTCGGTAAAGAATAGATACTTTAAGCAACTGCAGGAAAAGAAACTTTTTATGTCAAGTCTTCTGAAATTGCGATTTTTCCGGCAAGTGTTCAACCTAAGCTCCGCATTTTTAAGCGTATTTTAGCCGATTTGCCAGATTCACTCTTACTCGAATTTTCCTGCGGATATTGCGGTCTCCGACTTGCAGATCCACTTTCGACAGGCGTACTACTGGCTCGATAGGTGTACCACTGGCCCTGAAAAAAGGTATGATCGCCATTAATAGAGCGTAAATTTTTTGTTTTAGCTTTATCTTTGCAAAACTCCGAATTTAACATATAATTGTAATAATAAAAATATGAAAACTAATAAGTTAATATTACTCAAGAAACATTTAAGACAAATTTAGTATTAAATAGAAAGATTAATATCTTACATAATTAATACTTTTTTGGAAATTAGTATGAGTACTCAAAAACAAAGTCCCTGCAATTTTATGGAAATTATGGGAAAGAAACAGCTTCCTCTGCTATTATTCCAAAGTACCGGAATGGCATTAAATTCGTAGCTGTGATCGAGTGTAGCATTATTACTGGGTGTAGCAACACTTTCAATGATTTGCCATTCCAGCACACAAGGCAATTAATCTGTTATCCAGCTGTGGAGTTCTGACCGAATTAAGACAGCCTGTGTTTAGAGGGCTCAAGGGTGATCGGATGAAAAAAAATTCATGGACGGAGTTGAAGAGAGGAACCCTCCTCGGGATTTGCTTTGCTGTACTGCTGATGTTTGCGGCAGTCCCATGCCAGGCGCAGCAGACAACTGTCAGCTTAAACATGCCTGAGCTGGTGAAGGGAAATACGGTTTATGCAACTGTAAGTGTCGATAATGTTGAAAATCTTGATGCGGGACAGTTTGATCTGGTATTCAATCCGGATGTCCTGAAAATTGTTAGCGTCGAAAACGGTAGTATCGGGAATACGGAAATACCGGTGCAATGGCGTTCAGTTGACAGCAAGACTGCCAGAGTGATTTTTAACCTGGAAGGAGTCAACGGCGTAAGTGGTTCTGGAGAACTGGCCAAAATCGGGTTTGAAGTGATAAGTGATGGTAAAGGAGACCTTATAATTTCCAACGGACTGCTAGGAAACACAGAAGCTAAACGTATCGATACCATCTGGGGAGATTCCAAAGATGACGGAAAAGAAGGGGAAGAACAAGAAGCAGATACAAAACAAACAGCCACACCCGGGTTTGAAACAGAGCTCTCTATGATTGGTTTGACTGCAGTTGTCTGTCTGGCCAGGGGTAAACAGAGGTGATAACATGAAAATAGAGTTCCTGGTTGGAATGATCATTGGTTTGATTCTTCTTACATTACCCACATTTGCATCGGATTCTGTAAATGCATCAAACTCCATAAATGCATCCGATCCCCTAAATTCATCTGTTTCTGCAAATGTGTCTAATTCTGCGAATCTGTCTGACTCTGAAGATGTATCGAATGTCACACTCAGCATTCTTGGAAATGCGAACGGAGACAAGACCATAGATATGAAAGATGTGGAGTACACTGAAAGCATCATTCTGGGCTCCAAAAACCAAACGCAGTTTGCAGATGCAACGTGTGATAACAGTACTAACATACTTGATGTAACTAAAATCGAGCTTATCAATCTTGGAAAAGAAAAAGAGCTTACACTTGTTGATGGAGTTGGCAGGCAAGTAAATATAACTCTGCCTGTAAAAAGGATCATCCCCACGGATTACCGCACTACGGAAACTTTGCTTGCTCTCGGAACAGGAGACATGATTGTAGGAGTGGACAAGGCTTTTCATGAGCGTATGGCTGAGTTTGGGCTTCTGGATCTTCCTGAGGTTGCAGTGCACAGCCAATCGGTTAATTATGAAATGATTCTGACTCTTAAGCCCGATATAGTCCTGCTACCTATCTCGCAGGCAGAAAGTGCCGACCAGATAGCCGAAAATCTTCCGAATACCTCTATTGTTGTAATGGGGCTTGCCTCCAAGAAAACAATATACTCTGACTTAACAACTATGGGTTTTGCCCTGGGGAAAGAAAAAGAAGCAAATGAACTCCTCAACTGGATGCAGGGCTATGAAAATCTTGTAAACGAACGAATCAGAAGCCTGAATTCTGACAGCATGCCGACTTTCTACTATGAGTATATGTCAGGGGGAGAAGAGAACTGGAAGGCAATAACTCCGAACGATCCCAGCGCAGGTCAGGTGGCTGAAGGAACAGGCGGGCGCAATATCGCCACAGGATTGGCAGGCACTTCCATTGAAGTTGACCCTGAATGGGTAATAGAGAAAAATCCTGACTTTATGTTTGCGGATTTAATGAAAGGATTTGACAGCGGTCCTGGAAAGACAGAAGAGGATATGAAAGTTCTGCTGACAAAAGTCCTTTCAAACAGGCCAGGGTTCGAGCAGGTAAATGCTGTGAAAAATAACAGGGTCTACTTAATCGATAGGGACATTATCGGGGGACCCAGGTGGGTAATAGGGCGTATCTACTTTGCCAAATCTATGCACCCTGAGCTTTTTGAGGATATCAACCCTGAAGAAATTCACAAAGAGTATCTCAAAAAGTTCCATAACATTGAGGTTCAAGGAACCTGGGCTTATCCAGAGTGAGAACCATGATTCAAAAAGCTTTCCAGAAGGAATCCTCTTCACCTTTTTTTGTTGAGGATCTTCCCGATATCGTACGTGGGCATGAAATCTGGATTGAGTATGGTATGCACAATTTTTCCCTCGGAGATCCCATAGCATGTGACCTTTGCTTTGGACATAATATGAAAAGTGACAAAGCGGTTAAGACCGAAAAAGTAACTCCTGGAGTCTTTAGTACCTGGGGAAAAAATCATGCCGTCGAGGTCAGTGTCGCAGAAAATCACTTACTGATGCAATTCACTCCGGCTGGCGAAGGATATCACACCATTGGAGTAGAGTACGATGGCGGAATCCTCAATTTACCTCATCCCGGGCTGGAGGGCCCAAATTATTACCAGCAGTATACAAAAAACATCATTCCCGTAGGGGATTGTCACGCAGAATATGACCTGATTATCGGGCACGAACTGGAGATCATTCCTTTGAGCTACAGGCGGTATAAGGTAGGAGAACACATCCTGTTAAAAGTACTTTATGACCAGCGTCCACTGCCGGATGTGACCGTCTATGGAATACATATCGACAACCGCGATAGTCCTATTGAAGTGACAACCAATCAGGAAGGCGTAGTTGAGATTGAACTGGAAAAAAGTGGAAAGTGGATGTTCAAGGTTGGACACCGGGACCCTGAAAAAAGTGCAAAGGGCCTGTATAACAAAAAGGTAATGACTGCAACTTTTACTATTATGGACATAGGTGAGAACGTATGGAAGTAAAACCTCAAATTAGAGAATGGTGGGACAATGCAGAACACGATTACGATGCCATTGCAGCACATGGAGTTCACTCTGAAGAAGAAAAGGAACTCTGGACAGAAGCGATCACCCAGATCCTGGGAACCGAACAGAAACTGAAAATTCTGGATATGGGAACAGGCACCGGATTTTTAGCTCTGCTGCTGACAGAGCTGGGTTATGATGTCACAGGTGCAGACTGGGCACAGAGTAAACTGGAAAAAGCAAAAAAGAAAATGGAGATAGTCGGTAGTTCCGTAAATTTTGTTGTGGAAGATGCCGAAAATCTCTCATTTGAAGCTGAGAAGTTCGATGCGGTTGTCAGTAGACACCTGATCTGGACTCTGGCAAACCCGGCTTCTGCATTTAAAGAATGGGCGAGAGTGACAAAGTCCGGGGGCAAAGTGCTGACAGACATTCCGGCTAGACATTCTCATCCCGGAAACCATCACTTTGGAGAGGAGATAGGAAAAGAATTGCCCTTTTACAATGGTGCTGACCCTGGAGAGATTATCAGCATGTTTGAAGCGGCAGGGCTTGTAAACGTGTCTGTCAAAGTGTTCAATAAAATGACGCTTGTAGAAGGAGAGAAAGCATAAGCCATGGTAATCGCTTCGGTGGTTCGTGCTGTTGAACTCTGGATATCTGTCTTCCCTTTCACGGTTGCTGGCATACTGATGGCGAGTACCACAGTTGAGTTCGGGATATTTGGTCGATTATTTTCGGTAATGAAACCGACACTGCACAGAGCACATTTCACTTTCCATTCGGGAATTGCGCTTATGACAGCTCTTGGTTCTCCAATCACAGCAGTAGCGATGATTTCGGAATTTTACGGGGAAGGGAATGACGGGAAAGGAAAAATAAACCGGAAAGAGACTTCATTGACAACCGTTGCAACCTGGTTTCCGCAGACCATTTACGAAATCCTTGTTTATATCTCCCCAATAATTATATTTTTCCTGGGAGTAGTGGGCATTGCATATATATCTTTATTCATACTGAATAGTACAATAGTAGCTCTTCTTGCGTTTACTGCTGGCATAGCATTTTTAGTCCGGAAAGAATGTTTATCCAGGAAAGACTGCGAATTTGTTTCTAAAAACAAGAGCCAGAAATTTGTTTTTGAAAACAAGAGTCCAAAAATAGTTTTTAGAGCCACCCTCAAGCAAAGCGTACTCAATTCGGTGAGCCTTTTAAAACGAATTGTACTTTTTGCCTTTCCAGTAAGCATTTTTGTATTTGTCCTCATAGATCCTGGAATATTCGATACAGTATCTCAGAATCTTGAATGGATACTATTGCCTCCAGAAGCTCTGGCAACTATTCCGCTGGTGATTGCCAGTCCAGCTGCTGCATACGTCACGATTACAGATCTACTGGAAGCGAAGGTTCCGGATTTTAAATTAGCGTTGCAAACTTTACTTGCGGGTAATTTCCTTGTCAGTACTCGATATATCCTTACGCACAGGCTTCCCGTATTATTCAGGAATTTTCGGGCCGGTGCTGAGCCTGAAAATAATCTCAGTAAGCGCAGGTTTGAGGTTGGGATTGACAATCTTAATAATTCTTGTTCTGATGCTGGTTTAATGAAGGTTAGACCGTAGACCGTTGTCAGCATGCTTGAGGCAGTACTTACTGAATAAAAAATAATTGAATGGGAAGCAATCGAATGGGAAACAATCGAATGGGAAGCAATCGAATGGAAAACAATCGAATGGAAAACAATTGAATAAAAAACAATAAATTGCCTAATGCAATGGATGTGTATCTTTGGAGACGAAACAGCATACGTTGACTAAAGAAGAGGTTAGAAGCCAGTACAATAACCTTATCGGAAAAAAGGTCTTCTTTATTTTCTTCCTCCTATTCGCAATAATTCTCGTATCAGGCATATCCGCCTCTATGGGATCTGCAAACCTCTCTATCTGGGAGACTTATTCCTCAATACTGAACAGGTTATTTCCAGCTTATTTTGAACCGGGTTGGCTTGCCGATGTTTGTATATGGAACCTCAGGCTTCCCCGAATATTCATGGGCATAGTGGCTGGTTTCGGGCTTGGGATTGCAGGCTGTGTAACGCAGGCAGTACTCAAAAACCCGCTTGCAAGTCCCTATACGCTTGGCATATCTTCAGGTGCCGGCTTTGGGGCGTCTCTTGCAATTCTTACAGGTATAAGTGTTGCCGGAGGAAATTATCTTGTAATAGGTAACGCTTTCCTATTCGCACTATTATGTTCTTTTATAATCCTTGGATTATCAAACCGAAAAGGTGCAACGCCTGAAACCATGATTCTGGCTGGCATTGCGATGATGTATTTGTTTGCTGCAATGACAACAATCCTTCAATACTTTGGCGAAGCTGAGGCTGTAAAAGAAGCAGTATTCTGGACAGTAGGTGACCTTGATAGGTCCTCCTGGCCTAAGATCACTATTATTCTCGGAGTACTCACATGCTGCCTCCCCCTGCTCATGATAAAGTCGCTTGATCTCAATCTAATGGCTGCCGGTGACGAAACCGCAGCAAGCCTGGGTGTAAATGTCAAACGTACCCGGATTATTTTGATGTCAATAACGACTTTGCTGGTTGCATGTATTGTGTGCTTTACGGGAACAATAGGATTTATAGGTCTGGTTGCTCCACATTTCACGAGAATTGCAGTAGGAGGCGATAACAGGTTTGCTCTTCCGGTATCTGGCTTTCTTGGTGCACTACTGCTGACCAGTGCAGATCTTGTAGCAAGAAGAATTTTAGCTCCAATAATTCTCCCTGTTGGAGCAATAACTGCTTTCATGGGCGCTCCACTTTTTCTGTATATGATCATGAAACGAAAGAGGGAATACTGGTGAAACTGAAGGTAAACAATGTTGAATTTGCTTATAAAAGCATATCTGTGCTTGAGAATGTGTCAATGGAATTAAATCGCGCAGAAGTTCTTGGCATTGTAGGTCCAAACGGTACCGGAAAATCCACCCTTATCCGGTGTATCGACCATATACTGAACCCGAAAAGAGGAAGCATATTACTGGACGATCACAATGTCAGTAAAATGAGTAGAATGGAGATTGCAAGGAAAATGGGCTATGTACCGCAGAGTCTGGAAGGTGTTTTTCCTGCTTCTGTTATAGATACCGTTCTTATGGGCAGACGTCCGTACATTGGATGGAAAAGCAGTAAAGAAGACCTGGATAATGTACTTGAAGTGCTGGAATTACTTGGTATAACGGAGTTTGCCATGAGAGATGTTAAAGAAATTAGCGGAGGTCAGCAACAAAAAGTGCTTATCGCACGGGCGCTTGCACAGAAAGCAAGTGTTCTTCTTCTTGACGAGCCAACAAGTAATCTTGATATAAGGCATCAACTCGAAGTTATGGAGATTATTAAGAACATCGTGAAGAACAAAGGAATCTCTGCAATCATGGCACTTCACGACTTGAATCTGGCTTCGAGATATGCCGATAGAATAATCATGATGAAAGAGGGCAAAATATTTGCCGTTGGGAAACCTGCTTCAGTTCTCACCGTAGAGAATATAAAAGAGGTCTATGGTGTACGAGCTCTGGTGAAAGACGATGGAGAGGGCCCATATATTATTCCACTAGAACCTGCAACAAGTTAACGAAACTGTATCTGCAAGAAAATGGTCCACCTTTATTCGCTTGATGTTTTAAAACACCTGAATGTCAGCAGTCCCTTTAAAGTCCATATTGAGTCCACAATTCCTGCCTCTCTTGCAGGTGTATTTTTACATTCAATTCCTCTTTCATCTTTGTTCCTTAGTCATCCATCTACATTTGGTCCGTCGACTATTACTTCCTTTACCAGTCCCAGTTTGACGATATCCATCCTACCCCTGGGTCGACCAGATCTTTTAGCAGGGAATAAATTTGCCCATCCTTAAGCGCTGTTCCTTGTGGAGTTTTTCCATGTCCGGAAGCTAACTCTTCATGTGCCTGGAACTTGTCTTCTAGCCTGCTCAGCCGGTCAAGTATCTGGCTTATCACAATCAAAGTTGCGCTGGTGCACGCCGCAGCAAGCTAGTGGGGTATTCAAATGAAAATAAGGCAACGGTTTCCAGAGAATAGAATGATTTCAGGAATTAATATTAGCACTTAAATGGACTTGTGATTCTATAGAACAGCGAACCTACTAAAATCCTACTAAAATAGAATTATATGTATAATCTAATATACATAAAAATCTAAATATACAATTGCAATTGTGGGGCCGCGAATTCTGGGGGTGGATATCGCAGTTCAATAAGGGGGAGAGTCGAAATTTCCTTTTGGATTATACCAACGGCAGCCATATGTCACCATTCAGCAAGTTGTTTGCTTGAAGGTGGAAATATCATATGCCTGGTTTTTGATATGCCTGGTTTTTTGGGTGAAAAAATAAATTATCTCTGGATACTCACCAGAAACTGTGGACCTGAGATGCTCTTCTCCAGAATCCTGATTGGCGGGCTGGCACGATAACCAGAAATAAATCTGAAAGCAGAAATCTGAAAGCAGAAATCTGAAAGCAGAAATCTGAAAGCAGAAATCTAAAAGCAGAAAGGAGCTTGAGAATGGCAACTTTAACAGTTCTGAAATTTGACACAGCTAACGGTGCAGAACGTGCACTTGATGTGGTAAAGGATTTGAGCAAGCAGAACCTGATCAACCTGCATGATGCAGCCATAGTCACCTGGCCTGAAGGTAAAAAGAAACCAAAAACCAAACAATTGACTGATTTATCGGGCGTGGGTGCATTGAGCGGAGCTTTTTGGGGAATGCTATTTGGCCTGATCTTTTTTGTCCCCATATTTGGCCTGGTCGTCGGAGCTACACTGGGTGCACTGACCGGTTCAATGGCGGATGTTGGGATTAATGATGATTTTATCCGATCTGTCCGCAGCAAAGTTACAGAAGGCACCTCAGCCCTCTTTTTGATGACCAGTGATGCTGTACAGGATAGGGTCTTCGAATCCATGAAACAGTTCAAGTTTGAGATAATTGCATCCAACCTGTCTAAGGAAGAGGAAGAGAAACTTCGTGAAGCGTTTGCCGAAGAAGAAGCAGCACCTGCATACTGAATTTTGATAGACAAGCAAGCCACTCTCCCGGGAATGTAAATATTTCTGGGATCGATTGCAAAGCAAGAAAAATAATTCAATAAAAATAATTCAATATAAGATGAATTGGGGAGAAAAACAAAAAACGAATATGAAATTCTTCTAATCACAGGCACAAAGAAATGAAAGTACTTGAAAGAACTTTCATGCCAAATAAGTTTCCCCTTATTTTTATTACTTCAACAGAATTTTAAAATTAATGAGGGGGTGCCACTCAAAGAATACAAATCAGGAGTTACTTTTCCAGGAGTTATCGGGCTCACGTTTGTCCAGTCTGAACCAGCCTGAACGAAGCATTGCACGCCAAAAAGAGTGTTTCAAATGTACTGTTCGTTGTGCTGGACAACACAGGCTTTGGACAATTTGGGTGCTATGGCAACCCTATCCAGACACCAAACCTGGATAGCCTGGCCGCGGGAGGCCTCATTTACAAATCGGCCGAAATCACTATTCAAACAACATGGCCTGTACAACGGAGGATCAAGAAGCAGATTCCAAAACAATCGACTACGCAACATAATGGCATAACCTGAAACAAAAGGAATTTTCATGACATCAGAAATTGAATATTTTGTCATAGCCTTTGCAGTGCTGCTCTTTCTCTTTGGCCTTGTCTCCCGAAGGATCTCAGGTACTGTAGTTACAGCCCCTATGATCTTTGTGGCAGCAGGAATGCTGCTCAGCCCAGAAGGACTTGACCTTTTGAGTTTCTCTTCAAGCAGCACTCCAGTTCTTAGTGTAGCTGAGCTTGCACTTGTCCTGACTTTATTCTCGGATGCCTCAAAAATTGAGCTGCAAACACTATTGAGTGAAGAGAAACTTCCAGGACGGCTTCTAATAATTGGAACGCCGCTAACAATTGCCTTCGGAGCTATTGTTGCCGCTTTTCTTTTAAAAGATATAACACTTGCAGAAGCAGGTCTTATAGGAGCCATGCTTTCTCCTACCGATGCAGGACTTGGTCAGGCAATAGTTAACAATACAAAAGTACCTGCAAAAATCAGGCAGGCACTTAACGTAGAGAGTGGACTCAATGACGGGGGTGCAATTCCATTCTTTCTCTTTTTTCTGATACTAGCAAGAGGAGAGGCACTAAAATGGCCAGTAGGTACCTTGATCGTCCTGGCGTTTGAACAGATAGGTATAGGGGTGCTTGTGGGCGCAGCTATAGGGCTTGCAGGGGGATGGCTTTCGAGCAAAGCTGTAAGAGTCGGGTGGATGACGGGGCTTTACCGCAAAATTGGATTTATGTCTCTGGCTGTCATTTCCTGGCTTGGAGCAGACTTCATTGGCGGTAGTGGGTTCATTGCCGCTTTTACAGGTGGTCTCATTACTCAGGCTGCAGGTAAAATAAAAGCTACAGAAGAAGAAATCATCCTTACAGAAGCTGAAGGAAGCATACTTAGTTTTGCAGTTTTTTTCATATTCGGAATTACAGCGGCTGCAAGAATTTTTTTAATCAGCTGGCCGATATTTATCTATGCGGTGTTGAGCCTTACGCTTATCCGTATGATACCTGTGGCAATCTCCCTGATAGGCATGAAATTGCATACTAAGACCGTACTTTTTCTGGGCTGGTTTGGGCCCAGAGGTCTCGCATCTGTTGTTCTGTTATTGATTGCTATGGAAGAAACGGGAGGAATTGGGGGAAGTGAAACTCTAATTCTTGCCGTGATCACGACTGTTTTTCTAAGCGTTTTTGTCCAGGGAGCTACAGCAGGCCCTGGAAGTGAGTGGTATTCCCGCATAGTAGCGGCGCTGCCTACTGATGCACCTGAAAGGAAGAAAGGAGGAGAACCTTCTATAAGCTCCGATAACCTGGACCATCAAATCTGATTAGCTGGTTATAAAAGAAAATGATTAGTGTGAAAAAGGCAGCCCTGCTGTATTTTAACACGGAGAACTGCAAAATATGAAAATAAAAAGCGGTCATTACCGGTCACAGAGTATAAACAATTAGGGACTGGGAGAAATGTAAGTGGTTGAAATTGAACAGATACTGCCGCTTGGCAGAATTCTCCTGAGGCTGGCCGTTATTCTGGTGCTGACAATAGGAGCCATAATAGTAAGCCGATTAGTTCTGAAGCGCTTGCTTTGGCCGGCAATTAAAAAGACAAAAACAACAGTTGATGACCGAATTCTTCGCCTTCTGGAAAATCTCCTGTTACTTTACATTATTCTGCAGGGCATGCAGGCGACAGTAAGGCTGTTCAGTGAGTCTGTAGGTATCTATTCAAAATTAGTGGATGATCTCTTCTTCCTTCTCTACTGGAGTATAGGAGCCTATATAATTATTCGCCTCATATCTATCACTTCAAACTGGTACTTATCCAGGGTACCCCTGCGGGATCGGGAAAAAATTGACCAGCGAATTATTCGCGCCATACAATACATATTTCTGCTGGTTTTCGGTTTTCTAGCTATAGTTATACTCCTGAGACATTTCGGGATCACGGGGACTGCACTTACCGCATCACTTACAGCTCTCGGTCTCGGTGGAATAATCATTGGACTTGCAGCCCAGACAACCCTTGCTGATATCATTACCGGAATTGTGCTTTTAATTGACCGCCCCTTCAGAATCGGAGACCGTGTTCGGATCGAAAAACTCGATACGTGGGGAGATGTGGTAGAGATCGGGTGGAGGTCAACGCGTATCCTTACAAGAGACAATAGGCTTGTAATAATCCCCAATTCTGTAATCGGAATGGATTTGATCACTAATTATTCCATACCCGATAAGATATACCGTGTCGAGATAGATGTAGTTGTATCCTATGGCCCGGATATAGAGTACGTACGAAACCTGATTATTGAAGCTATGAAGCACGAAGACTGGATCATGCATGAAAATCCCATACAGGTCCTCTTACTCGAGTTTACAGGGTCAGGAATGAAGCTCAAAGCCAGATGCTGGATAGAGGATTACGTGGAGACAAGAGTTTCAGAGGATCGATTAAATACGACAATTTATAAAGCTCTGATAAATGCAAATATAGCGATGCCTTCTTCTGATGTCATTATTCATTTTGCTGACAAGGGAAATGTGTTAACAATTTCCAAAAAAAACGAGGATTAAAAAAGGAAATAAGATTAGCAGAAAGAAGAGAACATCTTTAATTTTATAGAATAATCCTCCTCAGCAGACCCGATAAAATTAGTCAACATGCATAGAATAATATATATAAAAGAATAATTATATAAAGTGATTTATTGAACACCGAGCCTGGGGAGATATCGGAGGTTCTATTGGGGAGGGTTGACAGTGTAAAAATTAGCCTGTATTGCAGGTTCCATGACTCATGCAGGCATCAGTGAGAATTTCATAAAGTCAGTATGCAGCGAAGTAATTGAAGGCGCTTCAGCTCTCTTTTTGATGACTAGCGATGCCATAGGAGATAGAGTAGAAGATTCCATGAAACAGTTCTAGTTTGAAATCATTGCTACAAATCTGTCTTTTATTTAAGTCAAGAAAAAAATTCAAAACGAAAATGAGTGGGAGTACAGGGTAAATTCAGTTCCTCTCACACCCTTATTTTTATAAATTTCTTAGGAAATACAGAATAAATCGGGGGATAAATGTCGCTTAAAGAATACAAACCAGGAACTACATTTCCAGGTGTAATCGGGCGCACGTTTGACCAGTCTGAACCAGCCTGGCCGGAACCACTGCGGGCTAAAGAAGGCGCTCCTAATGTACTGTTCATTGTGCTGGACGACACGGGATTTGGACAACTTGGGTGCTATGGTAGCCCTATCCAGACACCAAACCTGGACAGCCTGGCTGCGGGAGGCCTTGCTTACAACAATATGCATACAACCGCAGTGTGCTCTCCCAGCCGTGCGTGCATACTTACCGGCAGAAACCACCATTCGAACAATATGGCCAGTATCACCGAGGGCTCAACAGGCTATCCGGGCTATAACGGCTATATACCTTTTGAGAACGGTTTTCTGTCAGAAATACTTCTGCAGCATGGTTACAACACCTATGCAATCGGCAAATGGCACCTGACAGCTGCAGACCAGATCTCGGCAGCCGGACCTTATGAACGCTGGCCTCTGGGACGGGGTTTTGAGCGTTACTACGGGTTTTTAGGAGGTGACACACACCAGTATTACCCTGATCTGACCTATGACAATCATCCAGTAAACCCTCCCAAAACTCCCGAGGAAGGTTACACTTTGAATGAGGATATAGTGGACAAAGCCATCCAGTTCATTTGCGACGCCAAACAGGTGGCACCCACCAAACCCTTTTTCATGTACTTCTGCCCGGGAGCCATGCATGCGCCTCATCATGTCCCTAAAGAATGGGCGGATAAATACAAAGGCAAATTCGATGACGGCTGGGATGCTTACCGGGAGAAAACGTTCGCCCGGCAAAAGGAACTGGGCATATCCCCAGAAGATGCAGAGCTATCCCGCCATGACCCGGATGTCAAGCCCTGGGACCAGTGCTCTCCTGAAGAAAAGAAGCTCTATGCCCGCATGATGGAGGTCTTCGCGGGGTTCCTGGAACACACCGATTATCACATTGGGAGGCTGTTTCAGTTCCTGAAAGATATTGGTGAGTTTGAGAACACGTTGATTATGGTAATTTCCGACAACGGTGCCAGCTCTGAAGGTGGCCCTGCAGGATCGGTCAGTGAGATGAGGTTTTTCAATAACGTGCCTGAATCTGTGGAGGAGAATCTGGAAGTTCTCGATAAACTTGGGGGCCCGGATACTTTCAACCATTATGCCTGGGGATGGACCTTTGCCGGGAATACGCCCTTCCGCCGCTGGAAACGAGAGACATACCGCGGCGGCGTCAGCGACCCTTTTATTGTCCACTGGCCTAAGGGGATAAAGGCTAAAGGCGAGGTTCGAACCCAGTATGCCCATGCTATCGATATGGTACCTACAGTCCTGGATTGCCTGGGAATTGAACCTCCGGTGGCTATCAAAGGTGTAACCCAGTCACCTATTGAAGGCGTAAGTTTTGCACACACTCTGGACGATGACAGTGCACCTACGAAGCATCACACCCAGTATTTCGAGATGATGGGGCACCGCTCACTGTATCACAGGGGCTGGCGTGCCGTATGCCCGTGGCCTGGCCCATCGTTCATAGAGTCAGGAAAATTCTTCGGGGACCCGATCACGGCAGATATGTTAACCGAACTGGATGCAAAAAGCTGGGAGCTTTATCACATAGAGAAGGATTGGGCAGAGAACCATAATGTGGCTGCAGATAATCGGCCCAAGCTGATCGAGATGATAGCAACCTGGTATGAAGAGGCCGGAAAATACAATGTGCTGCCCATAGATTCTCGAGGAAGCCTACGCTTTGCCGATGAACGGCCGCAGATTACAGCAGATCGGACCAGCTATACCTATTATCCCGGAACTCAGGTGGTTCCCACAAATGCAGCACCCCGAGTTCTCAACCGTCCGCATAGTATCACAGCCGATGTCGAAATTCCTGCAGGAGGCGCAGAAGGAATCCTGCTCTCCCAGGGTGATATTGAGGCCGGCTATGTATTCTTTGTAAAAGGCGGAAAGCTGCACTGGGTACACAACTACGTAGCCAAGGCATTCTATCATGTGGAGTCCGTTGAGGATATTCCTGACGGGCGGCATCAACTCCGCTTCGAGTTCGAGGTGACCGGTAAGCCAGACGTTCCCAGTGGCAAGGGCTCACCGGGAAAGGCTCAGCTCTATATAGATGGGAAGTTAGTTGGCCAGACGGAGGTACCTGTGACGACTCCGCTCAGTTTAGGGCTAATCGGGTTAAGCTGCGGCGCAGCTCATGGGGCACCCGTCACACCTGACTACAAGCCGCCTTTTGAGTTTACCGGCAAGATCCACAGCGTGACCGTGGATGTAAGCGGCCAGCTTATCGAAGATAAGGAAGCTGAAGCGCGTATGCATATGGCACGGCAGTAAAAGTATTGATTTGAGGGTCCTGTATGAGTTCGATTTTACCAAATGATGAAGCATTGCGTGCCCTAGTATCTAATCCGGATGAGGGCAAAGTTGTTATGCTGAACCTGCTAAAATTCAAGGGTGAAGAAGGAGCCAGGGCATACGATCGCTACGTGGAAAACGTCTCGAAGATACTTGAAGCACGTGGCGCACGTATAATTTATTCCGGTAAGGCGGCTGAATTGCTTGTGGGCGATGACACATGGGATGCCATTATTCTTGTAGAGTATCCTTCGCGCAAAGTCTTTGTGGAGATGGTGAACAATCCAGAATATCTAAAAGTACAGGTGGACCGTGAACAAGGCCTGGAGCGTACTGTGTTGTATGCGACGTCACCAATGGGAGAGGGGGAACGATTCTTTTCAAATAAAATTAACTAGTAGTATTTCTGTCCTTCTCAGGATGATGAACATTGACTTTTCTCAATGAGCATCGATTTTCAGCTAGGATAGGAAGATAGTATAAGGTGGAGTATAGAACTGACAGGGGGTATAGAACTGACGAAGAAACACATACTTTGTGGTCTGTTAATGGGGATATTCGCTGGAATTGCTGCAGGTTTGGTTGCTGGAGCTATGCTGAAGTATACTTAATGATTCATACCTTCAGGAGCGACCAATGCGCAGAAAACTTAAATCCATTTACAGGAAGGCGTTTAAAAAAAGTGATAAATGCGCGCAGGAAGCTCAATGCCCCCATCTAATACAAATGGGGAACCTATTTTTTGATCTTGGAGCCTCTACTAATGCGTTCACTGTCGGAGCACTATCCAGAACAAGCCGAATCCGATAACCAAAGCAAAATTCTCTTATTTCTTTCTATTTTTTCTGGAAAAATCCGCCCTGCGGGCATCTGAGCAAGTTTCTTTTTCTTCGAGTCTTGCCTTCAGTTAAAGAATTCCTGAATCAATAAAGTTAATTGTAGACAAATTTAAATTTTTTGAGCTTGAAACGTAGCAATATAGTTAAGACAGGAAAGTCAGGTCAAAGGTATCAGGCTTAGAGTTCAACATAGAGGACCATATTTTACTTAAGAGTAAATCAGTATGCGAAGGTTGCCCAGCCAAAAACCGGCCAAGTTGCATTTTCTTTATTAAGAACTCTTTATTTTAATATAATATATGATAATCCCTATATATATTAAACTTTATATATCTTTTAGGTCATATTACTTCAACTTTTTTTGAGTGCAGAGTTCTCGAAGGGAAGTAAAATCCCGGGGGGTATAAGTGGTCGACATCGAACATATATTGTTACTCGGTATAATTATCTTGAAGCTGGTCGTTATTCTGCTAGTTACAATCGGTGCCTTATTCATTAGCCGATTTATTTTGAAGCGCTGGCTCTGGCCAGCGATCGAAAAAGGAAAATATTCCAATAGAATTTTCCGACTTGTAGAAAATTCACTGTTGAATCTCATCATTCTGCAGGGTACGCAAGCCGCAATAGGGCTTTTTGGTAAGTATTTCAGCAATTATGCATGGATCGTTAATAATTTCTTTTTCGTTCTCTACGTATGTATAGCGACGTATGTCGTTCTTAGCTTGATATCCCTTGCTGCAGACTGGTGCCTATCCAGAGTGCCCTTGACGGAACTGGAAGAAATAGACCACCGAGCGGTTCGCTACGTACAGTATATATCTCAACTGGTTTTTCTTTTCCTTGCCATTACCATAATTTTTGAACATTTCAGGATCACACAGGTTTCATTTCGTGAATCATTCACTGCTCTCGGCATCGGAGGTATTATAATCGGCCTTGCGGCCCAGAGCACGCTTGCTGACCTCATCGCCGGGATTGCAATTTCAATTGATCGTCCCTTCGGAATCGGAGACCGTATACTGATAGAAAAGCTCAATACCTTGGGAGATGTGCTCGAAATGAGCTGGCGGTCTACTCGCATTCTTACCAGGGACAACCGCCAGGTAGCAATTCCCAACTCTGTTATCGGAAAGGAACTTATTACGAATTATTCCATGCCTGACAGAATGTTCCGTGTCGAAACTTTTGTTATCATATCCTATGGTCCGGATATCGAGTACGTACGAAATCTGATTCTTGAGGCTCTGACTCACGAAGACTGGATCATGCAAGATAAACCGATACAGGCACATTTATTCGATTTTACAGAATTCGGAGTGAAGTTCAAAGTCAGATGCTGGATAGAAAACTTCGTGGAAACCAGGATTTTGGAGGACCGGCTCAACACGGCAATTTACAAGGCCCTGATAAATGCAGGTATCACAGCGCCTTCTTTACATAATATTGTTCATTTTGCTGACCGGGAAAATGAGTTAACAATTTCCAGAAATGGCAATGATTTTAAGAACGGTTAATTGCATTTCTATGGAACCTTGCACTCTATGCCAGGGAACCCAATAAAATTGAGTAAGAAGTATATTAAACTACACATAAAACTCATATACATAAAAATTTAAATATACAACTGCGATTATCGGACTGCAAACTTGGGGGTAAATATCGCAGTTCAGTAATGGATGGGGAGGGCAGATAGTCTCAAAATTAGTCGGGTGCGGGCCTGGAATGTCATCTTTGACATTATAATTCAGTTACCTGACAGGTTTTCATCAGCTAGCTTGAAAGGATGCGGGAAAAAAGAGAGAGTAAAATACTATTTTTCCGTTCGAATCAAAACGGTTGCGGCCCGATGTCAGGGTTCAGTAAGTTCTGCGCGGGAAGGCGAAGAATACCAAATTCATTGCTTTTCGGTCACAAACAAAATTATCCCTGGACTATCCACTGTTAAAAAGTCTACAAATCTGAAATTGCTTCTCCAGAATAGTCTGTTGAAAAATAGCTACAAAAATTTTTTGTAAGCAAAGATCCGTATTGCCAGTTTATGAGGCAAGTTATTTTCGGCTCTTTCCACTATGCCACCGATTTGGGGATCGTCGGTCTGGACAGGGGTGCGGGCGGTAAATACCTGATCTTGCCGTCGAGGGAAATCGAGCTGGTGAAGTGACTACTGGCTAACAGGGTGACACGACGACGATTGCTTCGCTGGCTCATGGTGGAATATACAGCCTGGCAGATCAATACCCCTTCCACATGATCTGTCAGGCTATGAGTACAAAGTGTTTACAGAATGGACTGAAAATAAACCTGATAAGAGAGTTAGAATGGCACAAAACTACCTGCCTCCCAGAATTCATATACTGGCAAAGCCAACCGGGGCGATCTGCAACCTTGCCTGTTCCTACTGTTTTTTTCTGGACAAGGAACTGCTTTATCCCGGCAGCAGGTTCCGTATGTCAGACGAAGTTCTGGGAAACTACATCCGGCAGCTTATCGCAGCACACCGCAGCCCGCAGGTAACCGTCGCCTGGCAAGGGGGTGAACCTACCCTGATGGGAATAGACTTTTACCGGCGTGCAATCGAACTGCAGGAAAAGTACAAAAAACCGGGCATGACTTTCGAAAATACGATGCAGACAAATGGCACGCTGCTGGACGACGAGTGGTGCCGCTTCTTTAAGGAAAACAACTTTCTCATTGGAATCAGCATCGACGGTCCTCGTGAAGTGCACGATGCCTATCGGGTGGATAAAAGGGGGAATGGAACTTTCGACCAGGTCATGAAGGGGCTTCGACTGCTGCAAAAACACGGTGTTGAATACAATGTCCTGACCACAGTAAATAGGGTCAACGCCAATTATCCGCTTGAAGTCTACCACTTCCTTCGGGATGAAGCAGGGACAGACTGGATGCAGTTTATTCCGGTTGTAGAGCGAATCAATGAAGAGGGGCATACTCTTTACCAGAGAGGAGACACAGTTTCGGACCGTTCTGTGCAGCCAGAGCAGTTTGGCAGTTTCTTGAACCGTATTTTTGACGAGTGGGTAAGAAACGATGTGGGAAAGGTATTCGTGCAGACTTTTGAAGCTTCTGCGCGCAGATGGCTGGGGCTTCCTTCAGGCATGTGCGTTTTTGAGGAAATGTGCGGTATTGGGCTTGTTCTGGAACACAATGGCGATCTTTACTCATGCGACCATTTTGTGGAACCGGATTACCTGCTTGGCAATATTCTGGAAAATGAGATTTCTGAGCTTGCTGCTTCGGAAAAGCAGTACAGGTTCGGGCAGGACAAAAGCAACACTCTCCCGCAGGTATGCCGGGAATGTGAGGTGCTCTTTGCCTGCAGGGGAGAATGCCCTAAAAACCGCTTCCTTACAACTCCTGCTGGGGAACCCGGACTGAACTACCTATGCGAGGGCTTGAAAGCTTTCTTCCGGCATATCGACTTTCCGATGCAGATCCTGGCAGGTCTTATACGCAGGGGCTACCCGGCAACAGAAGTGATGAAAGTCCTGGCTCTGGAAGATGCTTTTGCCCGGGCAGGGCGCAATGATCCCTGTCCTTGCGGCAGTGGCCGAAAGTTTAAACGCTGTCATGGTCTCAGGAAAAATAACGCGAAAAGGGAGACGAGAAGCAGGTAAAGTAAAGGGTTCAGATGTAGTCTGGATCAGTTATGCGATTGTGAAAAAATGGGGTATAGTGAAGAAAAAAATTGAATTTATCTCTCAAACTGCGGAAGGTTGCTTTAAATTGCCGAGTGAGATATCAACCAATTTATTTGGGGGGTTAAGAATGACAGAAAAGAAACCAAATATACTGGTCATCTGGGGAGATGACATCGGAATCACCAACCTGAGCTGCTACAGCGACGGGCTGATGGGATACAGAACACCAAACATTGACCGGATAGCAAACGAAGGTATCAGATTTACGGACTCTTATGGGGAGCAGAGCTGTACTGCCGGAAGAGCTTCGTTTATCACCGGCCAGAGCGCCTTCCGTACCGGACTAAGTAAGGTGGGAATGCCCGGAGCCAAGATGGGACTTCATTCCGAAGACCCGACAATTGCCGAACTGCTGAAACCTCTGGGTTATTCCACAGGTCAGTTTGGAAAGAACCATTTCGGAGATCGGGACGAATACCTGCCCACAAACCACGGTTTTGACGAGTTCTTTGGCAATCTCTACCACCTGAATGCTGAAGAAGAACCTGAAAAACGCGATTATCCACCTGAAAAAGATTTCCCTAATTTCAGAAAGAACTATGGTCCCAGGGGCGTAATCCATAGCTATGCCGACGGCCGCATCGAGGATACCGGTCCATTGACCAAAAAAAGAATGGAAGACGTAGACCAGGAATTTCTGGATGCAGCCATCGATTTTATTAAACGTCAGCATGAGGCGGAAAAGCCGTTCTTTGTCTGGTTCAATACCACAAGAATGCATTTCAGGACTCACATCCCGGACAGGATACGGGGACAGTCGGGGCGCTGGCAATCCGCATACCATGATGCAATGATTGAGCATGATCGGCAGGTAGGCGTACTGCTCGATTTGCTGGACGAAATAGGTATTGCTGACAATACCATTGTTCTCTACAGCACGGACAACGGACCACATATGAACTCCTGGCCCGATGCAGCTATGACTCCGTTCCGCAACGAGAAAAACTCCTGCTGGGAGGGAGCTTTCCGTGTTCCTGAGGTAATGCGCTGGCCTGGCAAGATCCCGGCAGGCACAATTTCTAATGAGATTGTAAGCCACCTGGACTGGCTGCCCACTTTGCTTGCAGCAGCCGGAGAGCCGGATATTAAGGAGAAGCTTAAAAGAGGCCACAAAGCAATAGACAAAACTTTCAAAGTGCATCTTGATGGCTATAATCTGCTGCCCTATCTGACCGGAAAGGAAGAAAAATCTCCACGTATTGCGTTCTTTTACTTCTCAGACGATGGAGACCTGGTGGCTTTAAGGTACGACAACTGGAAAATGGTCTTTTTGGAGCAGCGCGCCATTGGCACGCTCCTGGTCTGGGCTGAACCTTTTGTCCCGCTGCGTGTACCAAAAATATTCAACCTGCGCACTGACCCATTTGAAAGGGCGGACCAGACCTCAAACACCTACTACGACTGGCTGCTAGATCACGCGTTCCTGGTGGTGCCAGCCCAGGATGTAGTAGGAGACTTCCTGGCAACGTTTAAAGAATTCCCTCCACGCCAGAAAGCAGCAAGCTTTACCGTTGACAGGATAATGGAAAAGCTTTTGCAGGGAATCGGGAGCACCTGAAGGTTAAAGCTTTATTTGAAATAAAAATCTGCAGGAAAAGGAGTGATTATTGATGAGACGAATCATGGGCGGTCTCAGAGGCCGTGGAGAAGAAAGCATACAACGCTACAAAATGCACGAAAAACTTGTTTCCATAGGAGACGACTACTGGATAGAAAACGAAGCTGGGGAGAGGGAATTTTATGTGGACGGCAAAGCTCTCCGCCTGCGCAACACCCTGATTATCAGGGATGTGCAGGGTAATGAGGTATATAAACTCCAGGAGAAGCTTCTCAGGATAAAAGATACGATGGACCTCCAGGATGCGGATGGGAAAACAGTCGCAACGATCAAAAAAGCCCTGATCTCACCTCTTCGCGACCGCTGGAAAGTTGAAGTAGCAGATGGGCCTGAAATGGAGGTCCAGGGCAATATTCTTGACCATGAGTATAAGATTGAAGCCGGGAGGGAAAAAGTCGCCGAGGTCTCAAAAAGATGGTTCCGGATAAGAGATACCTATGGGGTGGAGATTGAGCCCGGACAGGACAGTGCGCTTATCCTGGCGATTGCAGCTGCGCTCGATCAGATGGCCCACGATTGATAAGATAGGTGGAGAAGAATAAATTGAGCCTTTTCTTTTTTGAATCTGCAGTTAACTTGACAACGATAGATTTCGCATTGAGGCGCACTGTAATTGTGGTTTTATTCAAGTTAAATTGGTGCGTGTGTAGAACCAGTTATAATCATTTGTATTCCTTCAGTCTCAGTGTTCGCAGATAGTCCATGTCTGTTTCGCTCATAATTTCAAAGTTGAGGTGCTCATAAATTTGATCCACCTCCCGTTTATTCTTTGAGATCTCCGATAGTCCTGGCAGAAGAAAAAGGGAAAAAGGAAAATGATATCAGGATGGGCTTAAAGTTAATTCGTTTTACCTCACCATACAGGAAATGTGTAAATTTTTAAATTTAAGTAGAAATCAAGAAGCTGTTAAAGACGAGTTCTAATGTTCTCCAAAAGTGAAAAGACACATTTTCATTTTTGTACCCTAACAAATGGTTTAATTTCTTTGTAACTGCTCAGTTGAACTTGTTTATTTTACCTTTCGATTTCATCATACTTGCGGCAGGTACCTAGGCACTCATATTCTTTTCTATATAATATATTATGGAAGTTAGACAAATGGGATTTTTCATGAGTATCTCAAATATACACAAATAATGAGGTTTTAGTAAAACCTGGACAGTGTACTGAATTTTCTGTAAATTCAGAATCAAATTTTTCTATACTGACCACAATTTAGTTCTCTGGATGCTGGATTCTCCCGCGGCTAACTTATTAAGATTTATGATTTTACAGAAAAATTGACACACTACCAAACAATGCATTTCCTACGTTTTTCGTAACTTTTTAGTGTAAAAATTGGGTTAAAAGCGGATAAAGTACCAAGTTTTACAATAAAACCTGTGTATAATGTGTCAGGCGAATTTACAGAGGATTTGATACACTACAGAGACAAGAAAACAACTAAAATATTTTAGAAAGGTTTTCCTTTTGTGATTTATATGAAAAAGTTAATTTAATGAGAATGCGTTTCATATGTTCATTTATGCAGTTGAATCATGTTTGAAAAACCTATAAATAATGTTTACACACTTTATAACTTTAAAACTTATACTTAAAATATAAATTTTTTCTTATTAATGTACGATGATTATAGGGTTAAAAATGAAAGTTAAAATCGAAAATATCGGTATTATAAAAGACGCCACTATTGAAATTGGTTCTTTGACTATAATCACCGGAGTTAATGACACTGGTAAAAGTACTGTAGGAAAGTTGCTTTTTTCCATAATTAAAGCATTCAGTAGATATGAAGAGGATCTAGAAGTAGGAGAGCAAGAAAAGATTAAAAGTATATATGGTTTACTATCTGATATATATTTTGAAGTCCGAGAAAAAATAGCTCGTAATCAAGAAATTGTAGAAATTGAAAAAGATCGAATGGGAAGAAGAGTTGTAGAAGTAAAACTAAAGAATCCATCATTAAAAAATTCAGAGTTGTTATTAAAAAGTCTCTCAAAAATTAGGTATGATGCCAAACGCAACGACCTAAGTTTAGCAAAAGTTGATGAATTTATTTCCAAATTAACTCAACTGAGTAAACAATTTAATTTGACGGATTTAGAAGTAACTATTGATAAAATAAAAAAAATACGTGAGAGAGAAGATGATAAAAATGAAATGGTAAAAAGAGCTTTAAATAAAGCATTATTCTCAGAATTTTACAACGAACTATCATTTTCGGGGAAGAGTAAGGTAACTTGTATAGAAGGAAATAACGAACTTATTCACTTTGAGATAGATCGAAAAAGCATAGACAAATTTGAATTTTATGATGATCTCTCGTTTGAAGAAGCAACTTTCATAGAATCTCCTGCAATTCTGCAATTATATGATGTTCTTAAACATGCTAACACGCTTTTTGAATTGGAGGACAAAAACTATTCCCTCTATCATGATAGAGGGAAAGTACCATTTCATATTAAAGATCTTATGTCAAAATTGGAAAAAGCAAGTTACTTCGATGAAATTGATATGAAATATATAAAGGAAAATCAAAGGCTTTTAACTGATTTTATAGAAGATATAGATGAAAGTGAACTTTCAACTAATTCCAGATTCTCCAATTTTTTTGATTCACAAACACTCCTTTTAGTTGAGGAAATCTCAAATATAATCAATGGAAAAATAAACTATTCAAAGAAATCAAATGATTTTGTGTATTATAAAAAGATTGATGGAAAAAACCACTTAATAAAATCAGCTAATACGGCAACTGGAATAAAATCTTTTGGGCTATTACAGCTTTTAATGATAACCGATTTTTTAAATGAAAGACATTTGCTGATTATCGACGAACCAGAATCAAATTTACATCCAGAATGGCAATTAAAATATGCAGAAATTATTGTAAAATTATCAAAATATGGCATTCCACTTTTAATAACAACGCATAGCCCATATATAGTTCAAGCATTGAGAGTATTTTCTAAAAAAGAAGGAATAACTGATAAAACTAAGTTCTATTTAGCAGATAAGGTAGCCGAATCATCAGAGATATTAGATGTAACTGATGATTTGAACAAAATATTCTTTAAGCTTTCAAAGCCATTTGAGGAATTAGTATGGGATTGAGCTTTTTAGAGAAACTTTGCCATCAAGGGTTTAGTCTTGGTTTTTTTGAGACAAAAAAGATATCTGAGATTGAACCTAACTGCAATCAAAGTTTGGAAGTAATTGATTTTGATTTAACTAAAGCTAAAGTATGCTCCCATTGTAGGTTAGTTTCTCTAAAATCTTGCGACGCTTTGAAAGTCATAAAAAAAGAAAATCGTTTAGACTTTATTGAATTAAAAAAGTTTGAAAAACTTCTTTCATATATAAAAAGTCTTGAAGATTGTGAAAAAAGCGTAAGAGATTTTGAGATACCAATTAAGGTAAAAGATAGTATTGTGATATTACGGAATCTGACACAAATCCAAGGCTTTAACTTAACTAAGGCTGAAAGACAAGAATACTTTTCATTGCCGATAAATTTTATTTTAGCTGTAGATCTCGATTTTAATAATGACCCTCTAAATTCTTTTGCTGTCTCGCTAAAAGCTTTATCCATTTTTCCTAATTCTGGTTCTGTGTCACTGATAGAGTCTTTGACAAATATAATAAAAGAAGAGTTAGAAAAACAGCTTGCTGAGATAAGAAACATAAACAATATACATCACGTTGAGTTAATAAAATTTAATCAAATTGACATACATTATGGTTTAGCTTTGTAACAATCTTTTTGTGTATACTTACCAAATGCTTGTTCAAGGCAGAACACCTTAACTATATTGCATCAATAGTAATATGTCATACAAAGTAGCTTGCCGATGTATAAGATGAGTAGATGATTTACAGACTATTTTATTAATAGATATAGCATATTGACTTTACAGTACATGACAGCTTAGCTGTAACTAGGCCTACTGCAGAAGGTCTCTGGACATGAACCCTAATCGTTTATAAATTGATCAAGTGAATATGATGCGCGCTGAGCCATTTTAGGGGAATTATCGAAATATCTATCCATGTTGACCAAATAAGTCAAAGAAGAATTCTCTTTCTCCCGTTTAACATATGCAGAATGAGCATTATAAGACGCTAGGGTGCCAAATAAAATTGAGCCAGATATATTTTGCAATGAATGAGGATCGCTATATAAGCTTAAAGCTCCAAGTACTGACAGTCCTACAGGGACCCCTATTGTCAAAAGAGCGTATGAATTTCCTGAATTTAATAGAGACAAGCTATTAGTTAGTTCTTTTTTAGAATCTTCTAATTCAGCCTTGTAGCTACCAATCAACTCATGTGCAAAGTCACTACTTTCGCAATTTCTCAAGTTAATAGCGAATTCAGAAATCTTTTCGCGGAATTTCTCTTTTGTTTTTTTATTATCATCGATGAAATCAATTATTTTTTCAATTGGAATAAGTGAAAGATCAGCAGGAATAAGATCCTCGATAATTAGATATGAATAGTATCCCTCAGCATATTCGCTAAAATAAGAAGAATCAATTTCTCCTTCTTCGTCAAAATAAGGTGCAATAGCCCAACTGTCTATATTATCGGTGGCTCGAGCCAAATTTCTTCTCTCAGCTACAACTTTTGACAAATAAAACATGTAGCCTCTAGTCAATGGTCTTGAAAGTTTAATCCATCCACTTTTATCAAATTTGTGCGCAATACTTTCAAGAAAAGGATAAAGACGTGCGTCAACTTTATCTTGATGGATTATCTCACAACATTCTAAGCCAGAAGGAATAAATGGAAGATTTTCGCAGTATTTAATAAATTCATCGGCAGTTCTGCTTAAGTCTTTTCCTTCCAGCGTTATATCCTTTATTAATCCGTAATCTATGGCTTCAAGAATAGTCTCATTATCCTTGGGGATGTAATTTTTAGGAGTTATTCGATATATTTTGTCCCAATATAATAAAGATGCCTTCACCCAATCTTCATCATGAAATTCAATAGAAGGAAAATGTAAAACCGATCCTAATGAGTTACTCATATGAATTCTCACACCTTTTCCTAAGTACTGTATTAATATCTTTATTAAAACCTGATGGTTCCGTTGCAAAAATTTTATCCTCGTACTTTGAGGCCATAATTGGTACCTTTATGTACCATTTTTCTGGGTGTTGAGAATGATTAAATTGTCTATTTGTGAAGTTTTTCACTTGCTTTGTAAAATGACCAGATTTTTTGCAACGGAACCTCAGATTTTTTGTTATGATATTCACAGATATATGAGCAAAATGAATAGGTTTTACAATTAAATCTTTACATAATGTATATTATTAGGCGAAATTATTTCAGGATAAAGCATATTCAAAGGTGAGATTATTGGATCCTGAGGATTCTGGAAGCTTAGCAATCGTTAAACAGATAGATAAAGTAATTCTTAGCAGAGAAGAATTTATTGATCTTTTAAAGGATAAGGGGATTGTCCATAAACTGACTAAGGAAAAGAAAGATAATAAAACTGAGATAATTACTAATGAATATAACTACGTTGCAATTGTGGATGGAATAGCAGAACCAATAATTTTGGGAAAGGAAGATTATGATAAATTTCTACAAAACTTTAGAAATATTGGAGGTCTAAATAAAGAAGATGAAGTTATAGTCGAGATTGAACCCGTGTGTACTGCTTTTAAGCTTTCTCCAAGAATAAAAGTATTTGATTTAGATAAAAGCATAGTACGTTTCAAGTGTAAGTTATTAGACTCAGAAGTTATTTTTAATAATGGATATCTTAAGCTTAACAAGGAAATTCAAGATAGCGAAACATTGGAATATTGTAATAAATTAATATCAATTTTTAACATTGTTAATATACATTTTGATTTTGTTCATGATTACGAACTTATATCTTCCTCGAATTTAACCTTTTTTTCAGATAAAACCTTTACAAACGGAGTAGTAAAAGAAGACATTAAAACATTATGTTCTAAAAGAGCATTATTAAGAGGTGCAGGATATAAAGTTATACAAATGGATATGAAAGATCTTGGCCAATTATTTATTACAGTAAATATTATCTGGGAATCTATAAAAGAAAATAAAATTCTAAGTGCAGGGGATATATTTGTTTTTTTAGGATATGGACGATATTATCACTTTCATAACGATTTCTTATTAGCTTTTGCTAACACATGGATGTTTATCGAAGCAACTCTTAATTTAATGTGGGAAAAAATGATGGTTGATAATAATTTTAGTTCAAAATATTTACATAACAATTCACGAAATTGGACACTACAAATAAAAATAGATGAACTTTTGTTAAAGGAACTAATTGATGCAGAGACAGCGCAAGAAGCCCAGAATTTGAGAAGTATGAGGAACAAAGTTTTCCATGTCTCTAAAGATGTAAATAAGAGAAAAATTGATAGTAAAATGTCAAAAGATTGCATTGATTTAGGACTAAAACTTTTTTATCAGCATGTCTATTTTATCGACTCTGGTTATATAATAAGTTTTGATAGTCTTGAACAATCTATTAAGAAATGCATTCATCAAACTCCATGGTTTGATTCTAGCCAGTAAATACAGTATATTGGGGTAGTACCAGCGTAGACGTCACCACCCGCAAAGTAGATGGAACCAAGTTTGAATCGGCTCTGTAACCCTTGTTTTCAGCCGCAGAAAATCAAGATTTTCTGAATATCCCAGTCTGAATTCTTCTTTTTCCGTAAAGATTTTATCAGATAGCATTGGCTTACTTTGCGCTTCATGACAGCTACGCTGGTATCACCCCAAAAAAGGCCATAGTGAAAAAGTAATTTTACTGTTAAAAAATACTTTTAATTTATTCTGTCTCAGGTACTTCTGTTACCTCTAAAATAATTTTACATTTTTCAAAAAGAATTGGAAATTGCTCTTTTAATGGTTCGAGAAGCTTTTCATCTAATGTTGCTTTGTAAAGTGTATTCACTTTTGAAAGCTGGTAAAGTGATAAATTTTTAGCCCCTTTAAGGTTAGCTCCTAGAAGGTGAGCTCCTTCAAGGCTAGCTCCTTTAAAGTAAGCTTTTTCAAGGGAAGCTCCTAGAAGGTAAGCCCCTTCAAAGTGAGCATTTAAAAGGTAAGCCTCTTCAAGGTGAACAAAATTAAGCTCAGTCCCTTCAAGGTTAGCTCCATTAAGGTCAGCTTTTTCAAGGTTAGCTCCTTCAAGGTTAGCTTCTTTAAGGTGAGCTCCTCTAAGGTGAGCTCCTTTAAGATTAGCTCCTTTAAGATTAGCTCCTTCAAGATGAGCTCCATTAATGTCAGCTCTTTCAAGGTGAACTCCATTAAGGTCAACTTTTCGTAAAAGTGTTTTTTGAAGATCTAAACCAATAGATTCTCCATTAGTAAAGAACGATTTACGCCTTTTAATAACATTAAGAATAGCTTGAATATCTAAAGATGCTTCTTCTGCATCTGGAATTTCTTTATAATTAGAATTCTTCCTAATGTAAGCTGTTAAAACTTCTATAATTGGCCAGTAGTCTTTTTCAGATTCATTCGCTATCCTCTCAAGGGCATATATTCCACCTAACCTTATCTCAAGTGCTGGGTTCCCTTTTTGATCTATTGCTCCTAACTGATTAACAGCCTTAGTAAAACGCTCAGTAATCTGCCCTTCTTGAGAAACAATGAGGTTTTCTGAGCAATTTTGAGATTTTCTTGAGTTACTTCTAGATTTATCTGAGTAGCTTTTAGCTGTTCCTCGGCTATCCCAATTCTTCTCCATGTATAGTAAAGCCCAATACCAATAGCAACACCTCCAAATATTTGAGCTAGAGTTGCACGGTCTTGATTTTCTTGAGAATATTGTACTGTAGCGTTATCTATTCCAGATACTTGCAAATGCGGAATCACTATTAATAGCACTACTGCAATCATAAAGAGCAGACTAATCAAAGGATACTGTTTCATTTTTAGATAGAGTTGTTTTACATCTTGTTTTGTGTTAGCTACAAGCTGTTTCAACTCCTCTATTAATAACATACTCTCTTCCCCTTATCACGAAAAATGCCCTATATAAATAATAATCAAATTCCCATTGTAGAAAGACATCTTTTTTTAGGATCGAGTTTTTAAAATTGTATCGATTTTATCTCGGTTTTATTGGCTTTATTGGTAGTGTACTGAAAGTTCTGTAAATTTGCTTTCGAGTGTCATAGGTTTCATGTTAAAACCTATTGATATTCTAGAATTTTAGATTTCTGAAAAATTACAAAATACCTCTGGTATGCAAGATTGATATAACTTTGTTAAAAGTTGTAATATAAAAAACGTTGTTTCTGTTTTATTGTCTGATTATTATAATGAAAATTGTCAATTTCAGGCTGATTTTTCCACAATTGCCTATGTGTTTGTTTTCTCGATTGTTCTAATGTTTATCGGAATATGCTTGTTTCCTTCGATAACCCCCCATCAAATGTAAAAAATACATCGAAACATATACTCCATTTAAATAGCACCTAATGATATCGATTTTGAACTTGAATAAGTACTACAAAAAGAAAAATAAAAACGCATTCAAATAACGATAATACCTTACTATATCTTTTGAAGAGGTTGGGCAAAAATACCTAACTTGAAGGATAAAAGAAGACTAAAAAATAATCAAACTTCGAACTAATTCTATCCATTCTTCTCTTGAAATTTTCGCTTCATTTAAAATTGCGTTGATGATTTCAACTTTAATTTCTTTTGAATAATTGGTATAATGGTAGTTCTACCATCTGGGTTTTTCATAAATAAATGACTGCCGGTTTGTCTGACAGGTTGGAAACCAACTTTCTCAAGTGCTTTGATTAATTTTTTATGTGAAATAGGTTTAATTTTTGTCATACTTCAACCTGAACCATTTCAGCACTCACAAATTTTGTAGGTTCTTCATCTAAATAATCTTTTTCGACTTCAAGATAAAGCTGGATTGCATCTTTAATGTATTTTCTTATATCTTCCAATGTATCTCCTTGTGTATGACATCCGGGTAAATCCGGAACAAAAGCTACATAGCCACCATCTTCACTTTTTTCAATAATTACAAGGAATTCTTTTAGTTGCGTCTTTTATCACCTTCTTTGTTAGGACTTACGCAGTTGAAATGCCGAAAGCTTCATATCATTAAAAATATAATTATGGTTTAGTATCCCTCTAAAAACATACGGAGTTATGGACATAAATCCACCTAAGTGTACCGACATTTACTACATTAATTTTCTCATAGCTGCTTCTAACGTTTTTAGTTGTACTGAAGCTGCTAGATGTTATCCAAACGTAGCTGCTCCTTCTCATGATGCTTTTACTCGTTGCCTTCAAAGACAACCTCCAGACACGGAAGCACTATGGGAGGAAGTAAAAAGTTATGTCAAGCTTAAGGAAGGATACCTAATTGTTGATGATTCAACGTTGGATAAACCATACGCAGAAGAAATGGCTTTTGTTCGTCGTATGTGGAGTGGAAAACATCATCGTACTGTAAAGGGAATAGGTCTGGTTACCTTAGTTTGGACTAACGGTACAACCGTTATACCTATCGATTTTCGAATTTATAACATCGATGTAGACGACAAAACAAAGAATGACCATTTCCGTGATATGCTTGACAAAGCCGAAGAACGTGGTTTTAATCCCAAATTCGTTTTATTTGATACATGGTATGCAAGTGTGAAAAACCTTAAAGCCATCAGGAAGAAAGAATGGCATTTACTTACAAGGTTAAAAAGTAATCGTCTGGTAAATCCCGACAATAAAGGAAATGTGCCACTTGAAACAGTAGATATTCCACCAAAAGGACGTGTGGTTCACCTCAAAGCATATGGATTTGTAAAGGTGTTTAGGATAGTTTCAAAAGATGGAGACACGCAACACTGGGTTACAGATGTGCAGGAGATGGATGAAGCAGAACGTGAAGACTTGGCAAAGAAGTCATGGAAAATTGAGGAATATCATAGAGGGATAAAGCA
This sequence comes from Methanosarcina sp. Kolksee, assembly GCF_000969945.1. Classification (NCBI taxonomy): domain Archaea; kingdom Methanobacteriati; phylum Methanobacteriota; class Methanomicrobia; order Methanosarcinales; family Methanosarcinaceae; genus Methanosarcina; species Methanosarcina sp. Kolksee. The sequence continues at coordinate 2,125,654 of NZ_CP009524.1, read as the reverse complement.
ATTTTGTGGTGTGGAGAAATGTCAGGCAAGAAAGGAAGAGTCACAAAGAGCACATATAATGTTCTCATTAAGAGCTTTTCTCAGACTGGAATTACAAAGAATCAAAAGTGGAATATCCTGGTTTGAAAGTGCTATGAAAATTAGAAGAGTCGCAGTGACAGCATATTTAAATAATCCACTATACACATTAAATTAATTCAGATATTTGTAAGTTTGGAAAAAACGATATGCTAGGAGCCAACTGCGTAACTCCTATTTGTTATCTTGATCTTAGTGATCTCGGACATATTATCGCTATAACGAGTAAAGTATTTAAAAATAAAGTGAATCAGTATAAAAAAGAGAGAACTGTTGAATTATAGGGTTCTATGCACGACCCGTCCAAAATTCCAGTGGAATAAGTCCACGAGCAAGTTCAGTTACCTCTACTTCGAACTTACTTTTCTATTACATTCATTGCTAATAATTTACATATTTATTATTATAAAATTACATGCTAGTGTTTTTACATGAAATGCGACGAAATTCAAGATATAGTGGCACTTCTAAATCAAAACAGTCAAAATACGATTACACCTCCTTCCACTGTTACTTTTGCTCAACACGATGAAATTCAGATGTATTCTGGATTACTGATACAATAGTTAGAAAAAATGGGGTATAGTGAGGAAAAAAATCTAAATTTATCTATCAGACTTAGGAAGGCTGCTTTAAATCGCCGACCGAGATATCAACCATTCAATTTGGGGGTTAAGAATGGAAGAAAAGAAACCAAATATACTGGTCATCTGGGGAAAGCAAGAAGGAGTCTGCCGATGAAAGTTGTAAGGTTTATTGCAGGAATGCGTTTTTTCGTACTGATTCCAGTGATAGGGTTGGCGATTGCCGCTTGTGTCTTATTTGTTAAAGGCGGCATAGATATTATTCACTTCATTGGAGAACTCATTACCGGAATGTCAGAAAAAGGTCCAGAAGGGAGTATCATTGTTGAAATTGTGGAGACTGTACACCTCTTCTTAGTGGGTACGGTGCTTTTCCTTACATCTTTCGGGCTATACCAGTTGTTTATCCAGCCGCTACCTTTACCTGAATGGGTGAAAGTAAGCAATATTGAAGAGCTAGAATTGAACCTGGTTGGACTCACTGTTGTTGTACTGGGGGTTAACTTCTTGAGCATTATCTTTGAACCGCAAGAGACAGATTTAGCGGTATATGGAATAGGCTATGCCCTGCCCATTGCAGCCCTGGCTTACTTCATGAAAGTACGCTCACATATTAGCAAAGGGAGTAGTGAAGAGGAACAAACGAAAACCATAGGCGAAGTGACCTCTGTGAACAGCGAATCAAATTGGTTAACAAACAAAAAGAGAGACTGAAGTCAGATAAATGTCTCACTTTTAAATTGGTTAACAAACAAAAAGAGAGACTGAAGTCAGATAAATGTCTCACTTTTAAATTGGTTAACAAACAAAAAGAGAGACTGAAGTCAGATAAATGTCTCACTTTTAAATTGGTTAACAAACAAAAAGAGAGACTGAAGTCAGATCAATTATCTCACTTTTCTTCTTTGCAGATCGCTCTTAGTTCCTGTGTAGATCAGCAATTACTTTTAATTGCGTTTTGTTGATAATATCGTATTAAGTTCTCAGGATCATTTTAATAAGGATTATTTAATAATTATAATATGGAGGCAGATTTATATTACCCGAAACAGTATGCATGGAATAAGATTACTCTTTTTACTGTTGTTGACGGTACTTATTTTGCCTATTGCTCAGGCAGCTTCGGAGTTTAATTATCCAAAAATATTAGATAATCCCTGGGATCATTCCCCTATAACCGTATATATAGATAACAAAAGTGTTCCTCCACATTATATTCCTACCTATTACACACATGTACAAAAAGCTCTTAATTACTGGGCAGAAGGAGGAAATGGAAAACTGGATTACACCCCTGTTTTTAAAATTGTGGATTCCGAAAAAGCTGATATCAGAATAAGATGGGTCGAAGACCTGCAGAAAGAACAGGATGTTCCTCCTGGAGTTGCAGGTGATGCCATTCCATATATTATCGATGGGCGATTTATACGCATAGATATAACGCTTGGAGTTGGATTTTCTCAATGGGGAGAGTGGGTCCCATATACTGATACTGCAATGCTCGCCATTGCAAAACATGAATTGGGGCATGCGCTGGGATTGGATCACAGCAATGACAAGCAGGACATTATGTATCCAACAAATGAGCAGATAAATAACACAAATCCTATCCTGAGCAAGTACGGTTCATTTTTGCTTTTTGCCATTTACGCTATTCTTGCTATTGCCGTTTTCCTCTCTGTAAGCTATATATTAGGACGTGTTGCTAAATAAGAGCTTATCCGAAAATAGTTACCAGCTGTAACTTCTACAATAGAGGGGAGTTAATTAAATGAATACTGCTAACACAGTCACTTCTAGCCTGAAAATAAAAACTCTGCTTAGCTTTGTAGAACTTATTGCCATCATTGTTTTGTTCCTTTTCACTCCTGCAGGTTCATTTAATTTTTGGCAAGCATGGGTTTACTCAATTATATTTGTTGTATAATCAGCGAGAATTACTTTTAATTTATGGAAAACAAACCCTGAACTTCTGGCTCGTAGGGTTAATGCGGGGCCAGGCGCTGAAAAAGAAAAGACTCAGAAGATTACACATTTTTTTGTTATCTTATTATTTATTGCCTTTCTCGTTATTTCCGCACTTGACCATCGTTTTGGTTGGTCGCACGTCCCTTTCTATATTGTAGTTCTTGGCGACGTTCTTGTAGTGTCAGGATATTATTTACTCTTTCTTGTCTTCAGAGAAAACGCTTTTGCATCTTCAATTGTTGAAGTAACAGCCAATCAAAAAGTAATAACAACTGGACCGTATAGTATAGTTCGGCACCCACTGTATGTGAGTGGTCTCATTATTATGTTAGGCACTCCTCTCGCGCTTGGATCGTGGTGGAGCTTACTTACATTTATTCCCCTTACGCTGGTAATTCTCTGGAGACTTCTTGATGAAGAAAAGTTTCTATCCAAAAATCTACAAGGCTATACAGAATACTGTCAAAAAGTTCGTTATAGATTAATTCCATTTTTGTGGTAAGTTATATAGAGCCGTAAAAGTAGCTAATGGTTGGCCATCAAAAAAATTTCAGCGCAAAATTTTTGATGGCCAATTTGTATCCGATTGGTATTATATATTTTAAATACAAAATCAAGAGCTATCAGGCAAGAAAATTCCTTAACCGATTACCAGTGATTAACTCTTAGATTACCAGTGATTAACTCTTAGATTACCAGTGATTAACTCTTAGATTACCAGTGATTAACTCTTAGTATTCTATACTTACCGTTGCTTTTCAATATGTATTATTTACTTTTCGGATAGGCTTTGAATCAATTTGCAGACGAATCAATTAACTCAACCCCTTGAATTGCTATACTTAACGCTCTTGTGTCGTTATTCTTTAGTTCCGGAAAGTCACATGGTCTTTCTGTGCCTTCAGGTACATTCAAAAGAATGACATTCTTTCCCTGATTTAAGGTAACAGGAATATTTACTGTGCTTAAATTAGTGCTGATATTTTGTTTACTCTGGAGAGTTTTGCCATTATAAACCTCGAGCGTCTTTGGTGAATGTAAACTGCATGCGCTGATTTTCAATACTGCATTTTCAGCAACACCTGAATAAACCGATAATGTAGCCTTGTTTGATATCCACCTGGTCATTGTGCCGTCCCAATTCTCCAGGCGGTTCCACCCTGTACCTAAAAGCATGAAGGGCTGAATTGTTTCATCTGGAACACGGTAAACAATAAGCTCGTCTTCCTCGTATACATCAGGTTCGGTTTTAAGGGTTTTTTTCAGTAAATTGGTTATAAACTCAAGCTGCTCACTGGACAACTGGTTTTTGTGGACAATAACATACCTTATATTATTGGCATTCAGGACAGACGTACCTATATCAGTAACATCTTCCTGTAAAATATCTTTAGTTCCTAGAGAATAATACTGTAATTCTTTAATAAACGGAGTCTTCCTTTGGAAATCACTAACGTTGGCCGGATATCTTGCTGCGTATCCACCGACAAGAGCTTTATTGTGAATTGTCTGATAGTACAGGTACCGAAAATCCATATATCCTGCGTTAGAGTTTTGTGGGATTTCGAGCATCGAATAGTTATCCTCATCGTTACTAATTTTATAGTAAAAGTCAGGAACACTTACCTGTGTGGTCGGATACGGAATAGCCAGGTATTCGAAAACCACCAGGAAACCCACTATTGTAAAGATAAGCTTTTTTCTATCGGGCTTATATTTCAGTAATTCTGAAAAACCATACCCTGCCAGGACGGAGTACCCAAGGGTTGCGATAACAAAAAACCTGCCAACTGTCCTGCAGTTTTTCAGGAAAGGAACCGTGTTGTATAGTATCTGATATGGAAGTGGAATTTTCAGGTTAGAGCCCGTGAAAGCAACCGCTCCATTGAAGTGTAAAATGGGTCCTAAGCTAATTATTGTAAAGAAAAACGTAGATACTAACCAGAACTTTATATCAGGCTTTCTACTTGATTTCAGGAGTGCAAGGACTGAAAGTCCGAGGACAATATATCCTATAAAGTTCACATGTTCAGCAGGCCAGCTTTGTATATTCGAATATAAGTCTACGGTAAACTGACCGAGCAACGGATGTAGATGAGATGGGAGGAAAAAGCTCATCAAATCATTTGATAATTTGGGAATTTCATTTGCGTTTGGCTTTAAGAAGTTTTGATTTGAAAGGGCAGTGAGTATCTCATTAATGGTCAAAGGCAGTACTCCGAGAAAAGCGACCCCGCCAAAAATGAAGTATTTTATAATTATTTGTTTCACAGAATGAGTAAAGTTTTTCCCGGAACTGATAGTCAGGTAAAAATCATAGAAGAATACTAACCCTGCAAAGATCCCCATAAAGATCAGGTACTGCAGATCACTCATTGTTACCAGAATGAAAAATATTCCTGCAAGGATCGGGTTCTTGATTCCTTTTTCCTTAACTGTTTTCATGAGATACAGTGCACAAAAGGGTATCCACTGAACTGTTGCTGCCCCAAAAAAGTATAGTCCTCTAGAAAAATGGTACGGGGAAAATGCGAATACAATTCCTGCAATAAAGGCAGCATATTTATTATCAGTAAGATATTTTACCAGGAGATACGAACCAATAGCCCCTATTATAAAAGTTAAGAGCCATAGTATCGTGTATATGACATGCAGTTCTAAAAAGGGCGACAGCAATACATATAGCATTTGATTGAAGGCTGATGAAAAGGGCATTGATTCTATGCCATTCGGATAAAAAAGGAGATGGTCATGCGTCAAAGCTGCTAAATCCGCTTCTTTTATTGCTATTTTTGTGTACCATAATATTCTCATCCACTGAAACGAATCTGCTCCCGTTCCAGGAATATCGGTTTTTATCTTAAATAGGACAGGATAAGTAAGAATAATTGTCAAAAGAGTATATGAGATTCCCACCAGAGAATATTCCAATGAGTTGTAAAAATGTTTATTCTTAAGACTTTTGTTTTTTTCCGGGTTAGATGTTTTTCTTATTTCCACGAAATTGTCTCCCAATTTCCTGAATATCTCTTATTCTTTTTTCAAAATAAATTTTGAATAATATATAAATGTTATTAAAAGGCAAATGCTATTAAAATACAAAGTTTATCAAAAAGTAAATTTTAGTAAAAGATATATTTTAATAATCTATATATATCTCTATTTTAATAAACTATGCATATACTCTTAAAATGATTACGTTTGTAAAAAGTAAATATTAATAATTATTTTTTGCATAGAACCATAGTCCAGGGAAACGGCCTTCGAACTTCCAGAACATCAAAATAAGTTTCTATTAAACTCACAAACTTTCCTGAACTCCAGTTCTGAACATGTTCAGGATCATTCCCAAAACGTGTTAAATTTTTACCCCGTAAGAAATTCATAGCACGGAAATAGGGTTCATTAGGCACACTGAGAATACAGTAATTTTTGGTTATTCGCCGGATCTCCTGAAGGGCTAAATCCGGTTTATCGAGGTGTTCCAGTACTTCGGTTGCTATAACAAGATCAAAACTGTTTTCTTTAAACGAAATGTCACATATGCTGCCTGAACAAAATTCACATTCTGGATTTTTCTCCTTTGCAATTCTCAGAGCATTTCTGGAAATATCAACGCCTGTTATTTTTGGATAATTAAGGCAGTTAATGACAAATCCTTCCCCACAGCCTATATCAATAACATTATTTATATTTTTTAAAGGAGCGGCCGTTTCCTTTAAGTTTTTCATAAAATTGGATATCACTACGCCCATAAGCGGATTTTTTGAGTTGTATTTTTTGTAATTTCTACTCTGGTTCTGATCCATTTAGCCCCACCTGGTTAACACGCGTTTTTAATTTTGTTTTTTCGTAATATTCAGTTTTAACTTTTTATTCTTAATAGCCCGATTATTTTGAATTTGTGTCAATTGTTTTGACTTATTTTTAATGTCCATTTTCAATATCTTTTCTTGATATCCTTTCTTGATATCCTTTCTTGATATCCTTTCTCTATGTCCGTTTTCAATATTCGTTTTTGATGTCCGTTCTCTATGTCCGTTTTCAATATCCGTTTTCAATATTCGTTTTTGATGTCTGTTTTCAATATCCGTTTTCAATATTCGTTTTTGATGTCCGTTCTCTATGTCCGTTTTCAATATCCGTTTTCAATATTCGTTTTTGATGTCCGTTCTCTATGTCCGTTTTCAATATCCGTTTTTGATGTCCGTTCTCTATGTCCGTTTTCAATATCCGTTTTCAATATTCGTTTTCAATATTCGTTTTTGATGTCCGTTCTCTATGTCCATTCTCTATGTCCGCTCTTGATGTCCGTTCTCAACATCCATTCCCAATGTCCTTTTTATAACAATTTAACCTGCCTTGAAATTTTAAGGTTTTTTTCTTAAAGTAAGCATGAATCCAAATATCGCTGGTAATAGTGTAGTCAAGAAATATAGAACGATAGAACAGGAAAAACCATATGCAGAACTTTCATTCAATAACTTGAATATTGTAACGCTTACGAACTCTCTAACTCCAAACCCTGATATGGAAATTGGAAAATTACCCAGAACTACTACTATTGGAAGGGAAAAGGTAAGTAAGCTGTTTAATGAGGGATTTAAGGATTTTATAACTATCCAGTATACAAATAAATTGAGTAAATAATACCCAAGAGTCAATGCAGAAACAGAAAAAATAGCTTTTTTATTTCCAGTGATTTGTTTTATCGTTTGAATATAATTTTCTTTAAATTCGCTTTTCTTCGAAAATATCCCAAAAATAAGAGTTACGATCTTTTCATTTGTAATAACAAAAATACCTGCGACAAAAATCATTATCATTGGCGTCATTATATAGATTAGATATCTATCCTTAAAAAATAAAGCTATAGATAATACACTTAAAACCAGGAGACAGACCATATCTATGACTCTGTCCATCACTACGGTTGGTATGCTTCTGGAGTTTTCAGCATCTAAATAAAAGGCTCTTGAAACTTCTCCTGCCCTGCCCGGAGTAAGGGCTCCATAAAAATTACCCATCAAAATTATTTCAAGCGACCTTTTTACGGGAATTTGGACATTTATACAATTAAGTAGAGACTGCCATTTTATCGCTTTTATCAGGTACATCAGAGCAATAAAAGGTAACGAGAGCGAAAGCAATTCCAGGTTCATCTGGGTAAAGGTCTCGTAGATTGTCCTCAGGTCAAGTTTGGCTATCAGGTAAAACATTAGCCCCAAACTGACTACAGTTTTACCTATTGTTTTCCAGTTCATAGCTATCGTACTTTATAATATAATCATCGTTATTTCTGGAGTTTGTGATCAGTTCTCCGATCAGGCCAAGGGAAATAAATTGAGCTCCAAGAACTGTGATTAATATGCTCAACATCAGCAGAGGCCTGTCTCCTATCTTGATACCCCTGAACCATAGCGAGACCAGGTTCAGGTTTATGATCATTGCTGAGAGTATTAGTAAGAAGCCGATACCTCCAAAGATGTGAAGGGGCCTTTTCTTGTATAGGTTCAAAAATGTGACTGTGATCAGGTCCAGAAAACCTTTAAGTAGTCTTTCAAATCCATATTTTGATTTTCCATGAATTCTAGGATGGTGTTCGACTTCGATTTCTCCAACAGTGTATCCTTTCCAGTGAGCTAGAGCTGGAATATAACGATGGAATTCTCCATATAATCTTATATTCTTTACGACATAGTTTCTATAACCTTTAAACCCGCAGTTGAAGTCATGAATTTTGACTCCTGTGATATGTCGAGTTAATGCGTTGAAGAATTTTGAGGGAAGGGTTTTTGAAACAGGGTCATGTCTTTTACTCTTCCAGCCTGAGACCATATCATATTCTTCTAATTTTTCAAGAAATCTCGGGATTTCTTTGGGGTCATCCTGCAGGTCTCCATCCATGGTAATAACAAAATTTCCCTGTGATTTCTTAAAACCGCAGGAAAGAGCCGCAGCTTTTCCATAGTTCCTCTGGAATCTTACAATCTTAATTTTGCTATCTTTGATTGTTTTTAACTTTTTAAAAGTATCATCCATAGATCCATCATCTACGAAAATAATCTCAGATGCTTTTCCCAATCTGGAAAGAACTACAGTCAATTGATTATATAATTCCCCTACGTTTTCTCCTTCATTGAAAACCGGGATTATGATTGAGAGATCTAATTTATCGGACATTTACCGTTTTCTCCTAAACAGTGTTTCAGTTTACTGTAAAATTGTAGTTTAAGGAGTCTCTGAAACCAAACGAATACATCTCAAACTTTAATTTAGAGCCAGTTTCAATAGAGGAAGATTTGAATTGAAATTGACAGCAAATTGGAACAAAGCCTCTTTACAACAGTATTTTTAGTCATGTTTTATATTTTTAGTCATGTTTTAAGCCACGTTGAAGTCTCTACAGAACTTATTTATGTATTTTTAGATCAATTTTTAATGCATCTCCATTTATCTTCGGTTAAGGAATTTTCTTGCCCGAAAGCTATCGATCTTGCATTAGAAACCAGCCTTTAAATTTGGCCTGTTTACATGAAATCAATACCCTGTTCCAGCTTATAACTTAGCAAATTCTTTTATTAAGTTATAAAACAGACTCAATTTATCACTATTCCTTGCTTAACCGAAGACGCATGAATTCATCTCTGAAGTTTCTTGTTCTATAAAATGAACCTAGATAAAGATTACTGGCGTAGAAAAACTCTTCAATTTTCACCAAAAGTTTTTCCTCGAAATTATCTTAAAAACAATAAAATTACTCTCATATAAAAGTTAAGATTTAATTATAATCTTATAAAAATTATTTTATATCTTTTTCAAATAGCGTCTTTTTAACAGGAAAAACTGTACTTTTCATTCTTCTTGTAAGAAACATTTCCATGATCAGATAAAACAAGACCACTATCAAAAGAAATTGATATTACAACTTTGAGAAATATATAAGTTTTTCTATGTTGTGCTAACAGCATCCAGTTAAATATTGAAATATCCATATTAATATATGTCAATGTAAAACTGTGGGATCTTGCACAAAAGAAAATAGTTTTCTTATTTATATCAGGAACTCGGGAAAAACTTGCAAAAGGATCGTGAAAACAAGACATTACAGGCATTTACCTGACAACAGACCACTACTTCTTTTACCCTATGGGTAGCATTCAAAAACGCATTCTGTAGTGATCTAACTGCAAAATAAAACATATAAATATATAATGAACAGTTGATATCAAATGCAGATCAAACGGAGATGTATAGCATGGTAAGTGAAATGACTCCAACCCGAAGAGTTCTGGCAGCAGTGCTTGGAGGCAGGGTTGACTATGTACCCCCTGCAAATCCCCTGGCTCAAACCACAACCGAACTGATGCAGATATGCAATGCCTCCTGGCCAAAAGCCCACTTTGACAGCAAGATGATGGCAGACCTTGCAGCCGCTCCCTATGAGGTCTGCGGCATTGAGGCTGCACGTCCACAGTTCGATATTTCTCTCGAAGCAGAAGTTCTTGGGTGCAAACTTGACTGGAATAAACCGGACAGGCCTCCTGTAACTGGCCCTGCTTATACAGACTCCTCAGATATAACCTGGCCCGATAAATTGGAAGAAGCCGGAAGAATACCGGTAGTGCTCGGGGCAATCGAAGAACTGAGAAAGCGCTACGATGGCATGCTCCCTATAATCCCAGGACTTACATCCCCCTTTACGGTAGCAGGTCACATAGCAGGTGTTGAAAATATATCCAGGTGGACAAAGACTGACCCAGAAAAAGCCCATGCCTTCATTGAAGCAGCAACCGATTTCGTGATAGCTTACGGGAAGTTGCAGACTATTTACGGGGCACATATCATCTTCCTCGCTGATCCCTCGGCTTCTGGGGACCTGATTTCTGCGGAAACATACAGGGAATTTATACTTCCTTCCCACAAAAGAATAGCAAAGGAAATAAGCTGCCCTCAGATCCTGCACATCTGCGGAAATACCAGTAAACTCTTGCCTTATATAAAACAAAGTGGAATTGACTGCTTCTCCTTTGATGCCGTTCCAGTCTGGTATTGCCGTAAGGTAATGGGCAACGATATGTCCATTCTCGGAAGTCTGGATGTCATAGACCTGATGCCAAACGGTACCCCCGAACAGGTTTATAACAGAACTAGGGAATGCATTTTGCAGGGAGCTGATATTGTAGGGACTTCATGTGGGGTCTCATATGGAACCTCCCTCGAAAATCTCAGAGCGTATGTTAGAGCCTGTAAAGAAACCCCAATCCCGAAATGCGATGATGTTGAAGATCTTGTCAGGCAGATTGGAGTCGGTATCGGTAGGAATATGAAAGAAAATGTGCTGGGAGGGGTGCAGGAATGATCAGGCACATCGACGTTGCGGTTCAGAAGATATTCGAGATGAAAGAGAAAGAACCTTCCATGTTTAAAAAACTCATTGACGAAGGAATCATGATCGGCCTTGGGGTTGACATTGGAGACAAAAGTAAAGAAATAACTGCTGTCGACCAGATAAAGAAACAGAACATGCCGAAAGATCCCAAATATGCAGCCGTGGCAGAATCAGTGATCGAGGGGGACAGCGCCGAAACAGTAAACCTCACAACTGCTCTGCTTGCAGCAGGAAGAGATCCTACAGACCTGGTATTAAATGCCCTTATGCCGGGAATCCAGACCGTATGTGAGCTTTACGACATAGGAGAGAGCTACGTACCTGAAATCCTGCTGGCAAATGAAGCACTTGTAGGAGGAGTGAAACTTTGCCAGGAAAGGATAGGCGAAGTCCCCTCCAGGGGGAAAGTAGTGTCCCTCGTTATTGAAGGAGATGTGCATGATATAGGCAAGAACATTGTAGCTGCCATTCTCAGAGCAAATGGTTTCGAGGTAGTTGATATGGGGAGTGATGTAACGGTAGAAGAAGCCGTTAAAACCGTAAAGGCAACAAATGCTGACCTTGTTACCGGAACAACTCTCATGAGCACAACCAAAGGTGGCCTTAAAGACCTTGCAGAAATCCTTTATTCTGAAGATGTTCCCGTAGCCTGTGGCGGGGCTGCAATCGACAGAAATTTCGTCGAGACCTTTAGTAACTCAATATATGGAAAAACTCCACTTGACGCAGTAAAAATCGCAAAGAAGATCTGTGCAGGAAAGAGCTGGAAAGAAGCCCGTCAGGAACTTTACTGATTCTACTTTACTTCCATCTCTATTTATTATTCTTCTTTTTTATTTTTATTATTCAACCATAATTTTTTTATTTAACTCTATATCGGGAAAGAAACGTTCTACGATAACAAATAAAGAATGCTGGAAAGTGAAAATAGCGTCAGATTCAATTTTCAAATATTTTGGTTGAATACTCCTCTTGCTAGTGAAAATTTACACATCCATAAAGAAGAAACAGTAATCTAACAAGAGTAATTTTACTCAGTAAAAAACTTAAAAAAAATTAGGCTCTTCGTCATTTCATATGGGTGGTTTAAAATCTAACTTTCCTAATTTTAGATAGATCATAGTAATAAAATACTGAGTGTTTCGATACCCTCTCGCATTTCTTTTTATTAACTGTACAATACTGTTAATGCCTTCCACAACTCCGTTAGTAATCCTGGAATCAAAGTAGTTTAGAATTCCATCCCAATGACTTTTAATGGTTTTAAAAACCTCAATTATTGCCTCTAATCTGCTATGAGTTGCCCAAAAATACCACTTTTTTAGATATTGTTCAGCTTCCTCTCGGCTTTTGCATTCCCAGAACTTTCTAAGACTTTCTTTTATATTATATGCTCTGAATGTATTCAGTTTTTTATTTTGGAGGTTTAAAAGCTTTTTTTTCTGTTTATCAGTTAGATTTTCCTTGTTAGTAGTCCATATGAATTTGGTATTTTTGAGTTCCTTGGTTTTTTTTGTTCTTGTATCCTTACTTCATTTAATCCTTCATTCATTGCCTTCATAACATGAAATCTATCGAATGTAATTTTTGCATCTGGAAATTCTTTAGAAATTCCACTGATATATGAAGGAGACATGTCGCAACATACCGATTTAATGTTGCTTTTGTTTCCATTATGATCTTGCAGATCTTTGTTAAAACTGGTAATAGTCGAAGAGTCTTTTCCTTCACAAGCAAATATTACTTTTGAATCTTTTATATCAACAACAAGAGTTATGTATTCATGTCCTTTCTTGCATGAAGTTTCATCTATACCAACAACACATACATCCGATAAATCCTCTTTAGACCTTGCATTGTCAGTGTAATGGTTTATGACTCTCCAAAGTTTCGTGTCATTTTCTCCAAGCAACTTCCCAATTTGTAACACTGGCATTCTTTTTGAGAGCTCCAAGATATGAGCTTCCATTCGAAGAGTAAAGTTGCTTTTTTCGCGAGCCCATGGAACTTTTATTTGGAGAACTCCACATTTTTCACATTCTATTCTTGGAATTCTACAGTGTAAATATGTAGAATATTGAAAGTAGTTAATGTGCCGTAACACTTTTTCCTTAGTATCATAAACTGAGCAGTTTAGTTTGCCACACTTAGGACAGGGAAATTTGGAACCACGTGTGAAATCAATCCAAATATTAAGTTTTTCAGATGTTAAATCAAATTCAGTACTGGTTATTTGCCAAGGTTCTTTGACATTCAAAGGTATTTCAAATGTATTTTCGCAAATGGGATATCAAACTCCTGCAGTTATTTGTACTAAATAATATAATACTTATTTATATTATATTACTAATATAATAACTTACCCATATTATACAGCGAAGAGCCAAAAATTATCTGACCCTGAAGAGAATACCCGCTATACACAGGCACGAAACAATACAAATTTAAAATAGTTCTCCAGAATACATTGTCATAAACCCAATAATACGAAACAAATATACGAAACAAATATACGAAACAAATATACGAAACAAATATACGAAACAAATATACGAAACAAATATACGAAACGAATCTAAATTTTTTACTTATTCCAGATATCCAGTTTAACCAGGGACTTTTTAGATAAAACTGAGTATATCTGCAGACAAATATTTAATCAGGAGTCAAATCCCTTGTTCCAGACTGAACCTATACTCTACCTGCAATCCCTTGGAAACGATTGGCTTACATCCCTTATGATTCTGATAACTTCAATGGGATCATCGGCTTTTTTAGTTTCCATAGTAATTATCGTAACTTTCGGGATTAGTTTCCGGAAAGGTTTTCTTCTGTTCCAGCTTTTAATCTGGACAGGGCTGATTACCGAGATCATTAAAACAGTAATCGCCTTTCTGAGGCCGGATTATGTAGATAATAGAGTACTGAACCTTGAATACGGAGTGAAAAGCACGTCCCCTTTCAATGGGAGTGGACCTGATGGTGTGTTCCAACTTCCCGATAAAGAAGTTCTCGAAACCTTCCGTCTTCAAGAAACACTTTCCCCGTCGCCTTTCGGTTTCCCTTCGGGGCATGTTGCAATTACGACTGCACTCTGGGGAGGAAGCTCCACGATTTTCAACAGCCGGAAAATCAAAATGATGGCTCCTTTTATAGTATTGCTTGTAGCTTTATCGAGAATGTACCTTGGAAGACATTTCCTGGGAGATATTCTTGGAGGAGCTATTATAGGTTTATTTTTCCTGACTGCTTTTACCTTCTTTCTCAAAAGCTCCCTGAAAGATGATTTTTTCAAGAAAGAGAATTTTGAACTTGCACTCAGACGCAAGAACCTAATTTTATATTTCGTTATGTTTGTTATCCCTCTTGTTCTTATAGCTTCATCTATGATAAGTGCAGAAGCAGCGGGTTTTTTCCTCGGCACGAATGCGGCATATGTGTTGATTATACGAAGAGGGCTCCCTGATGATGCTGGAAGTACCGAACAGAGAGTTTTGAGGATATTTATTGCGTTTCTGCTGTTCGGGATCTCAAGCTTTATTCTGAGTACCGGGTTCGAGAATATTGAAACTGCAGCCTATTTTGGTCCGACACTCATCGAGTTCTTGAAAGCTTTTATACCTGCATCTACAATCTGGGTGTCTGTAGTTATCTGCACAAAGCTCAACCTGTATAGAAGAGAAAGGGAATTCTTAAGCAGCCGGAAAGGAACTCTTGAGCAGCCAGGTCACGGAATGGAGTAGGAATACATCAAAACGGACTCGGTGGAGTCGAAATACATTAAAAAGAACGCGGTGAAGTAGAAATCTATTAGGCAGTGTCTCAAATTTGCTGTAAATTTGAAGTCAAGTCTTTGCGTACTTGTCGATAATTGATCTGCCGACATGGAATTTTCGACCCTGCAACTTTTTGAGTTTTGTGATTTTACAGAATAATTGGCACACTGCCATAAAACCAGATTCAGAGGTAGCGGAGCAATTATCCATTAAGTTTGATCAGTTGTTTTCTACCAAGATCGGATATGAACAGCTGGATGAAAGAATCGCTAAGACGAAGGAGAACAAGGAATAGCTGTTAAAGGTACTTGTTCTGCCAGAGGTTCCGCCGCATAACAATGCAGTGTAACTGGCGTAGAGAGCAAAGGTCAGAAAAAGGGATGTGAGCCTTCAAACCATACAGAGGAAGGAACAAGGCAAATGACACATTTATGACGATTGTTCAGACAGCAAAGAAACTGGGGGTAAGTACATATCAGTACATATGTGATAGAGTCGGCAGTACATTTGAGATGCCATCTCTGGCTCAACTCATTAGAGAAAAAAGCTCAGTGAGTGGAAGGTGAGAGATTTCCACTCAATTTGAAGAAGATACGAAAGATTTAATATATCTTCAAGACCCAAATTTTACCTGTAGCAATAAATATAAAAATTAGCGTCGGAGTATTTATTATATCGAAAAGTAAATAAAAAAATAGTAGAATTTATATAGAAAGGGAAGTGGTACATTTTTAATACAAGTATGATTATTAAATAACAATTATATTTGTAAGTTGGCTTGCCAGTAAATGGGTGCTACAGAGGTCAATTCACATCTACATGAAATTTCATTTATAGGAATTGAGACTATGAAAAACAAAATAATTGCATTTGATTTCTTGAGGGCTTTAGCAATAGCGATGATTATTCCGGCTCACTTAAGTAACTTTTTATCTTTCACTTATCTCAAGTTAGCTCTTTATGCCGTTGATCCTTTTGTTGCAAATATGGGACTGGGACTTTTTATATTTATGAGTGGATATTTGTTATATTATAACAACCATTCAATAAAATCGTTCCAGAACGTATTGTCTTTCTACAGAAACCGGCTCCTGAGGATCTTTCCCCTTTACTGGGCAGCGATTGCTGCTTTTACACTTGTGTTCTTTATATTTGCTCCAAGGCTAAACTCAGGTTTTGAATTTCCCAATGCCGCACATGTGTTTAGTTTTCACAATCTAATCATGCATGTACTGGGACTACAAATCTTTCTTGCCCCTGCATATGCGTCCCCAATGCTGACATTATACTTTGTAGGTTTAATTATTGTTTTCTACGCAATTTACCCGCTTATCATTATGCTTTCAAAAAGTTCAAAACAGATCTTACTTTATTCTTCTCTCATATTTCTCGGGTGCTTGTTAGTCTCGAGAACTTTTAACATTATTGAGTACCGCTTTTATACGTTTTTCCCAATGTTCGTTTTTGGGATTCTTACCTGTAAGGAAAGCCTATTTGAAAAGTCAATGATGATTAACAGGAAAAATCCTTTTGTCCAGATATTGCTGGCGGCCCTCCCTGTTATGCTGGTACTGGTTATCGTTTTGGGCTCGAGAACAACCCTTCTCCTGGACCCAAAGACTACATTTACTATTGAATCTGCAGGCAGTGGCACGATAGGGTCTTCTACAGTGATATCGATGCTAGGAAATATGGCAAATTCACTGGGCCTGAGTTACCTGATCTTAAAATTCATCATTGATTCTGTGCTTCTTAACTTATTCGTTATAATATTCTGTGTTCTGGAATACAGATTTGCAATGAAATTTATCAATAATGAATTTTCAAGCTCCCTGAGTTCTGCGTTTACGTATGTCGCTACAGCTTCATATTGTATCTATTTGTTCCACAGGCCATTTCTGGCGCTCTGGAATTCAGTGACGCACTTTATAAGTAATCCACTCCTGCATGATGTAATCCTTATCTTCATAGCGCTACCTCTCCTGGTCGTTATCTCGTATAACCTGCAGATTCTGGAATTAAATTTGAAAAAGCATCTTTTTCATAAGAAAGCGACTCACAAAGACTTTCCTTTTAGAGGTTATTCAAATAGCTCTGGCAAGTGAATGTCTGGTAGAAAAATTCCTGTGAAAAAAATCGGAGTTTCAAAATTCAGAACTGAAATCTCTAATTCCCGTGTTTCGTCTCCCGAATCTCATCTCGGGAGGACAGGACCATTTTTGCTATGCTTCGCTTTTCTCAAGAAGGCTGAATTATAATGAAGATACTGAGATGAATCAAGAAGGTTAACTTACCTTATTTCTGTCTCGTTCGAGTCCGGTCCAACCGAACAGGTCCATCGTTTAGGCTCCCATAATCCACAGGGGAAACTAAGGAATAATAAAAATATTCCTTCAAATTTTTAGTTTGGGAGTTGATGTATAGTTCTATTTTCCCAAATAATCATTTTTGGCAACAAAAACCCTTGATATTATATTTGAATCATTCCTAAATGAAAAATTTATACCGCACTGCTTACGGTATTTCTTCACGGCCTAGCTAAGGCGTGCAGGTTGTCCCAGACCCATAATCTCTGAATTCCGGGGAGACTCTCAGAAAGAAGATATAGACATCTATGACCACATTACAAACTGAATTAAAAGAAGATTATCTAAAATATGTTCCACAGCTTTTAATCAAACCCTAAAAGATTTTATATATTATTTAATTTTACACTTTTTAACTATAGTCACGCCTGTAATTGTTGCAACAAAACACTTCATTGTACCTCAGAGCAGTTACATTATTTAGCCTCGTGACTATAGGGTCGTTAACATATTCTATTTTTGTATTATTCTATAGATTATAGGGTCCTTCCAAATAAGTACTAAAACTAAGGGTATACAATGCTTATTTTGGATAATAGGTATGCATATAGAGTTTCCCCAATTAAGGTACACTCTAAAAATCAATTTTTTAGATAAATAATCTATAATACTCTTTTAAATCAAGAAGAGAGCGAGATAAATACTTTATTCTTTTACAATTTATGTTTATTTATGAACAAGGCATCTGATGTCATTTTTATCCATACAAAATCCAATGTTAAAAGTAAGGAAAAATCAACGTTTAATTTACCAATTAAAGTATTTATATCCTTTAAACAGCAAATAGATCCTTTAATAAATGTACCTTAACGGGGGGAGGGCTGACACTATATTTAATTGGGCAAATAAGATTTAATATCCCTTAAAAAACTACTCATTTTTCAAGGGGTTTAATAGATTAACACATGAATTTTATTCATTTTACACATATTATCTAATTATTTTAAAAAAATAATTAAATAAAACTTTAAATACTATAAATGTTATAAAATTAGTAGTTATATACTAAAACATGTATTATACTCAAAAAATAAGTTCAATTTTATATTTAAAAACTATTATCTTTGGAAAAAATGGGTGGATCACATGAATCTTATTTTGAACCTTTTAGTTCTCGTTTTTATGATATGGCTTGTGTTTTATATTCTGTTTAAACTGCTAAATATTATTACACGAATACTGGATAAAAAACAGTAATATGTTGACACATTTTTTGCGGAGGCTCCACCCAGCAAATCTTAAAACTTGTGACTTATGCATCACTCCCTATTTTCTTAAAATATATCCCACAGATTTTAATTAATCGCTAAGTAAATTTATGTTTTCTATTTTTTTTCTTTGTGAAAATCCAATGCATTTAATGCAAATCGTGAGTAAGCAGCAGCTGGCCCTCCTCCCATCTCGATGGCCACATCTATAGTTTCATATATTTCTTTATCTGATGCACCTGCTAAACAAGCCTGTTGAACGTGCCATTCAATACAGGGTTCACATTTAGTAACAATAGAAATAGATAGAGCCATTAGTTCCTTATGTTTCCGTGAAAGGCACCCAGCTTCAAATGCTTTCTTTTCTAATTCAAGAAAAGAGTTATAAGTACTACAATTCTCTAAAAATTGAGAATGGTGTTGCTTTCTATCGTTTATACTTTGACTTATTTTATCTTTGACGAATTTATCCATGTAGTCACATCCCGATAATAGGATTACTCTAACTCTACTTAAGTATTTATTTAGTTTAATTAAACTGATCCAAAAACTAACTTATCAGGTTGTGTCAAAAACGATGCTCCTTTTGATTTTCTGCTCCTTCTCAAATTTAAGCCTTCTATGGCAATTCACTGCTCAGTTTAGCAATGGTTTGAAAAACCATAGTTAGGGCAACCTTACTACTCAAGGTAATGACAGGATCAATAATCAAAAAAGTGTGGGTGAAAAGTAGTAAAAAGTACTCATACATTTGTGCCTGTTATTCGAAGAATATCATGTACGTTTAGAGAAACAACTATAGGTTTTTGAATGAACTCTAGCTTAGAGTTACACTTTTTAGTATATACTATGGTTTTGTTCTCTGCTTTTGTTATTTAAGCCGTAGCCGAGCCAGGGAGGTCATAAATCACCTAAAAGTGCCGCGACTCCATAACAGAATTTAATCAAGTTAACAAATAAAAAACAGATTTCTTTTTCAAAATATTCCCAGTAAATTAACGCTGAGGGGGAGACGTGAACTTTCTAAAAGTTCAAATCACCCGCCCGCGCCTTACTAATTAGCTGATTTGAAGTTAAACCCTTTAATGTTCTGGAGAAGGTCGGTCGCAAACATCTAAAAAAGTTTCCCTCCTCTCAGCCCAGGGACCTATTACCAGTAGGCCGACAAAACAGCTATAATTCTTATAATGTATCCTTCCCATAAATAAGCTTTTATAGAACAAAATACCAACTACAGTTTAGCTAGGAATTTTACCAGAGTTTCTAGACTAATGAATGGTCGTAAACAATGAGAAATACATCAACCGAGAGCTCAAGCTCTGAAATAGTTTCAACAAGTAACGCAAATGAACGCCTAAACTCTTTCTTAGAGTTCAAAGACAAAAATGTAGCCTGTTGTCCTGTCTGTAACAAGGTCCCAATCTACAGAAGATCCCGCTCAAAAAATTACAGATGCAATCATTGCGGGGCGATTTTTAAAACTCCTCTCACAAGGCCAGCTAAAAAAGCAGGTCACCAAACAGGCCGTCCCGTTTTTCTCATGCCTAAGGGGGCGAAGGCATGAGCGCAAAAATTCGTCTACCTTATAAATACGAACTCTGCGAATGCTGCCGCCAGACACACGTTCCAGTAACCTACCCGCGCGTAAACGGAAAGCGTCTATGTTCAAGCTGTGCAGCCACAGCAATACTAACCGCCGGAAGGCCGGACCTCATAGCGCAGGGGGTAGTCTAAATGTCTGCCTACACTCGCATATACTCAGTTCTCTGCATCATCGACCTTACAGCTCTCATGCTCTGGTGCTGCCTCTGTCTCCTTAAGGGGGTGGGGTTGTGAGAACCCAAGTCCACAAAACCAGAAAAGTACAGCTCAACTCTCACATATCCGAGCTTCAACTTTCGAAAACCGAACGCACAAGAAACCTGTTTCAAACTCCGAACCTGAACGCACTCTACCAGCAGGAGGTGATACAGTGACCTGTTCAATCTGTGGATTCAACGGCAAGCCACACGAAGAGCACAGGGACACATATACCCTTCTGTCCTGCCCTCGCTGTGGAACCCTCCTAAAATCAATCCCAAGACCCACGCACTCAAACACTCAAGACCTTCAAACCTTCCTGGAGGCGTTGCAAAATGCAGCCTAACATCTGCCAAATCTTCCCCCAAAGCGTGGACCTCTGCAAACTCGGCCTCATAGAAAAAGCCCGACTCTACCGAGAATTTGCATATGCATACGTTTCTCAGGGGGTGAGGCAGTGATCTCCATATACCCTGATACTCTCATTCCTGGCGATCCCGACCCGAAACCCTGCGCAATATGCAGCAATCCGGTATACTCCGAACTACAGCAGGACTTCACAGAAGACGAATTCGGAATAGTACTATGCTGTGACTGTGAATATTCCTTCTTCTGGGAAGCTCACAAACTGCAAAATGCAGGCTTCACAGAAAAAGCTAGAATTTACAGGGATTTTGCCAACCTCCACATTCCACAGGAGGCAGAACAATGAACGTTCTAAGAACAATCTTCCTAGTGTTCGGGACTTTCAGCTTCCTCACATTAGCCATACTCTGCACCATAGTTTGCTACGTCGCACAACTCCAGGAGGGTAAGCAATGAACTGCCAGGCTTCACACTCCAGATTCTCCCTAGAAGTCCTCACAACCATCTGCGGACTCTCAGGAGCAATCTTCCTATCAGAAGGCAACAATCTTGCAGCTCAGGGTTTCTTCTGCCTTTCAAATCCCTTACTCGCTCTAACTTCCTGGACAGCAGGAGCAAAAACAACAGCCTTCCTTTTCCTCATATACTGGATATTCTCTATCCGTGGTGTCCTTCTCTGCCTGGGGGCGATCTAAATGCCCCTATTACACTGTAAAAAATGCGGCTTCGGTGGCGAGTCACACCGTACAACATCAGACAAAGAGGAAAAAGTCACCTGCCCGTCCTGCGGTCATATCATAAAATGGGTCGTCTTCCAGGCGGTGGTATAAGTGACCACAGAATCCCAGACCGCAGCAGCTCAAAACGGCTGCACAATGGAAAACATAATAAAACAACTCTATCCTGGCGCAAAACTAGAGTACACAGGGCTGATAGATGCAACCATAAACGGAGTGCGGGTAGAAATTAAGAGCTGCCAGGAACATGTAAGAGACTCTAATAACTCAGGCGGCACACGCTCAGGACGCTTCGTATTCAACGAAGAGCAGCACAAGGCACTCATCGAAAATAACGGGGAATATATCTTCCTAGTACATACTGCCGGAGTTCCCTTCCTATTTTTCAGAGTCCCAGCCAGAAACGTCCCACTGCCAGAATTCACCGGCGTAAAAAGTCTGTGTTGGAAGTCAATAATAACAGGGGCGATAGCATGAGACACAACAGTCTTGGCTTAATCCCTGCCTCCTACTGGCTCCTTCTTGAGGACGAAAAAGAAGAAGTCGCCGCCCTTATGAAAATATTCAACGCGGATACTCTCGGAGAACCTTTCAGAAACCCTGAAACCTTTTACAACCAGGTTCTAAAAGGTCACCGAGCTTCCACCATCTCAGCCGTCACGGTGGTGTTCTAAATGCCCTCTCCCCTGGTCTATTCTCATTGTAAACGTTGCAATCGCGCTCTCAAAAATCCCAAAGCTCAATCTATCGGGTACGGGGCGGTATGCCTCAAAAAACACCAAGCCGAAGCAGAGCAAGAACTCAAAACAGGGATAGCAAGAGGCGAACATGGGCAGGAATCCCTAACCTCCTTTATTTTCTAAACTTCTACTTTTTCTATTTTTTCAAAATGCAAAATATAGGGGGTTTCCACGAACATGGCTCTTTCATCTCTCCAGCAAAAGACTATCCAAGATTTTTGCTTAAATGAACCTAGAACAATTCAGCAAATAGCCGCAAAACTTCTATTCGAAGGCAAAAACGCAATCATGCAGCTTTATAATTTTTTCAAAACCCAGGCAGCAAAAACACTGTTCTATATAGAAAACTCAGACGGGTTCTTATGGATACGAACAAATCCACTTTTTTTTATCTCAAAAAAACTAGACTTGATACATCAAGAGCAAAGTTCACCAGATACCAAAATCGCCATCAGTAAAACCTATAAAAAATTAGAAGGGTTAAAACGAACCTGTCCGGAAAAAACCGAAGCTGCATTAATATTAAACAGGGTAAATAAATTTTGTTACTACGACAAAGAGAAAAAAGAATTTGTATACCTCAACACAGCAAAAGACGACATAGATAAGCTTTTTTCGGCATACTGCAACCGCGTAAAGCTTGAAAGAATCGTCGTAACCTGCGCCCCAGACGGTAACCCTGTATTCTCTCACGACATGGTACTACCATACAAAACCCGATTCACCGACCCCGCCCGACAGCAGGAAGTACTTACAGGATTCAGGGCAGCCTACAAAAAAGCCAGTAAAAAACACATGAAAGGCGTGTTTCTTACCCTCACCTCGCAGCCTGATAAAAATAAATCCCTCTGGGAAATCAACCAGACCACAAAGCAAGCCTGGGGACTATTCACCAAATTCCTTAACAGAACCCTCCCAGCTCGGGCAGAGTGGATAAAAACCGCAGAATTTCAGCTTAACGGAATGCTCCACTACCATATAATGATATTTGGGATAAACTGGCTCTGTCATAAAAGCGTAATTCAGTACGCATGGAGGCACTACGGCGGAGGCTCCATTCTAGACATTCACACCATCCGCCAGGACCACACAGGCTGGCACTGGTCAAGGTCCCGCCCTTCCGATGCTGCAGGCAAACAGCCAGGCGACCACCTGCAAAGCTATCTAGAAAAATCAATGAGTCCTCAACACGGGGCTATGTATTGGGCTACAGGGATACAAGCCTGGACCTGTTCAAAATCTCTTCTCCCAGAAAAGCCCAAAGCTCCAGAATGTAAGCCTCTCAGAAGCCCGAAGAAGCATTATTTTTTGAAGGGCGTACTTAGTGCCCTAACGGGCTTCAGATCGTCCCACAGGAAGGACAGTCTTAGCCTCTTCGCGGGCAATACAGCCCAAGAAAAGCCCAACGAGCCCAAAAAAGAAAAACCTTCCGAACCTGAAAAACTAAGCCTTTCCTTCACCACAGCCAGCAAGATAACTCAATCCTATCTCAAAGCTTCCAGGGGGCTTTAACCTGGCTGCTAAATCCAGATCCAATATAGAGCCAGCAAAAGGGCACTATAACACAAAAATGAAATATCCAGGTCCTGAAGCGTACCACTTTCCCACAGGTCCTTCTCTCATCTCGCCCTGCATGTCCGACTATTGGCGCAGTCTACCAATTCGGCAGGGAACAAAAAGACAAGATCCAGAACACGACGAAAAACCCGAAGAAGAAGAGGAAAGCGAAAACAGCACAAGGGCAGAATACGCCGAAGAAATCCGTATAATTCTTGGAAGTGTTTAATATGATACAAATAGGAAACTGCATAGACTTAAT
Source organism: Methanosarcina sp. Kolksee (assembly GCF_000969945.1). NCBI lineage: Archaea > Methanobacteriati > Methanobacteriota > Methanomicrobia > Methanosarcinales > Methanosarcinaceae > Methanosarcina > Methanosarcina sp. Kolksee. The sequence continues at coordinate 2,101,820 of NZ_CP009524.1, read as the reverse complement.
GAAAAATTACCCTGATAATCATTTTGATATAGTTTTTACATCTCCTCCCTTCAAAGACGAAGATGTAGATGGCGATTACTGGACCTTTTATAATGAGTTTTTCCAGCAGGCCTACAGAGTAGCCGGAAAGGTCCTTATAATCATCCACTCAGCCACCAAAATGAACGAGCATATACTGCGCTATCCTCCAAAAAGAGTTCTGATCTGGGGAAAGGGGATAATAGCGGCATCATGGCGATATAATCCAATATACGTATACCAAAAAACCGAAGAGTACAAAGTCAATAAGTACATCTGGAGTGACTGCTTCGGAGTAGAACCAATAAAAGGAAACGCAAAGGTCCATAAATACCAAGATCCCGTTATCCTCTATACAACAATTTTAGGCATGTTCACAGGCTGCACGTCTATACTTGATCCCTTCTGCGGGTCCGGTACAACTTTACAGGCATGCAGATATCTGACGAACAAAGGAGACATCAAAGAAGGATACGGAATGGAGATTAACAGCTCATATCTTCCTTTAATTAATCGCGGGACATCTCCATCATTAGACGCTTTTTAATTTTTTATCAATTAGGTCCAGGCCTGCAGGCAAAGGGAGGGAAAACACCTCTAAAAACCTTTTTAAAAAGTTACCTGCAGGAAATTTAACACGCGTGAACGCCTAAATTCTTCCCATAAACGGCCGTTTAAAAACACCATAAACGTATGAGAATCTTTATATAGATTGATCCCCATATATACCTATTATGGAAGCTAAAGAAAAACTAGGCTATGTTCGAGTTTCCACCGACAAACAAGACATCAAAAACCAGAAACTCGAACTCTTAAAATTTGTTCCTCCTGAAAACCTCTACGAAGATTCAGGAGTCTCCGGTACAGTTCCCGCAAAGAAACGAAAAAACTTCCATAAAATATACGACAAAATACAGGCGGGAGACGTAGAAGCACTATATGTATTTGAATTATCGCGACTCGGCAGGACCTCAACCGAAACAATACAACTAATCCTAGAAATTGAGCAAATGGGGTGTCACATCATATCCCTAAGCCCTAACGAATCCTGGACAAAAATGATAGACTCGCCAGGCATCAGAAACATATTCATTTCAATGTTCGCCTGGTTCGCGGATCTTGAACGAGCTTCAATATCTGAACGTACAAAGCTAGGACTCCAAAGAGCAAGAAACGAAGGTAAACACCTGGGAAGACCTTTCTCAGAATTATCAAGAACACAATACGAAAAACTCAAAGCAGAAAACCCAAAACTCAAAACCGCACAACTAGCAAGGTTAATGAAAGTCCCACAGACAACACTATACAGATATGTGGAAAAGTGGGAAGAAGAAGACAGAATAAAAGAAAACAAAGACCTTCAAAACTCAAATTCTTAATACCGTTAAACGGGGGGTAGTACACAATGGGCACAAGACCTGTAATAGATGGTAATTTACCCGTAGAAACTCGAAATCTCTTATATCAAAAATATGATAGAGAGCTATACTTACAAGAGCTTCTATGTGAAGTAGAGCTCACAAAAAAAGAACTCGCTGAAATTGACACCGCACTTCAAAGACTTAAAACACCAAAAGAAGTTGAAATAACAAAATTAACAATAGGTGAAATTTTAGAAGTTGAACAAAGAAGGTAATACCTAATATTAGGGGGGTAACTTCACATGATCGAAATAGACTCAGAAGACATTGAAAGTCTGCACGACTTCAAGAAAGCTCTTACATACTGGTACGCTCTCCTGTTCGCAGGAGTGCTCACTTTCCTTTTTCTCTTTGTACTACCAGGGGGCTTCTAAACGTACCTAATCACCTGGACAGACAAAACAAAACAGAAAAGCACAACCGCCCCAGGCTACGGGATTGCTCGCATACGCGCGAACACCCTGCAAAACAAACCTCACATAACCAACGTCAAAATCTGGGCGGCTGCATCATGACTCTAATACAAGAAATCCCCAGGGCACACCAAATGCCAGAACCCGAAATCACACAACAAAAAGTATTCTTCGGTCCTGGCGACTTCCTCATAAAAACCGTCAAAACCTGGCACTGTCAAACATGCGGGCGGGCAATTGGTCAGGATTACACCCTTCACGGCTGGAACTATTACGGGAAAATAATCTGTCCTGACTGTCTACAAGCTACCCAGCAGAGTGATCTATAATGCTCTTCTTAATCCTGGGGTTCATAACCTCCATTTTTCTCTCTCTTGGAGTTCGTAAGCTCCTTCTCACTGACTTTTTCAAAGGTTCTTAACTCTCCTTTTTACTTTCTCATTTTGCCCTGCAGTAAAATTTCTGGATCCCTGCAGTAAAATTTCTCTGGATCCCTGCAGTAAAATTTCTCTGGATCCCTGCAGTAAAATTTCTGGATCCCTGCAGTAAAATTTCTGGATCCCTGCAGTAAAATTTCTCTGGATCCCTGCAGTAAAATTTCTCTGGATCCCTGCAGTAAAATTTCTGGATCCCTGCAGTAAAATTTCTCTGGATCCCTGCAGTAAAATTTCTCTGGATCCCTGCAGTAAAATTTCTGGATCCCTGCAGTAAAATTTCTGGATCCCTGCAGTAAAATTTCTCTGGATCCCAAATAGGCAGCATATAAAGCCTTTAAATACCCTTCAGGCCTTCCCCAGGGGTAAAACCACAACAAAAAAAAGAGCGAAAGTCAGGGCTCTTCTTGGCCCAGAACTGAATTTTGGTTTTAGTATTAAAGGTATTCAAAAAAAGTTTGTTGTCGTTGTCGAAGGTTCTAAAATCCTTTTCGCCCACTCGTCCGCATCCTCACTCTTCCCTAACCAAACATTCAAAGTACTAACCGGAATACCCGAGAACTCAGCAATCTTAGTCTTAGTAACCTTATCCTCTATCAGCCTGGAAGCAAGAGAAAGATAAGCCTGGTTCACTCTCGTTAAAGTCTTCAACTCCCTCTTAGAAAATATCTCTTCCTTCTCTTCTACCTCTTCCTCCCCGATCTCCGTGAAATACTCATCCTTCTTCTTCAAATAACTTTTATACAAACCTTTACTAACTCCGCAAACATCAAAAAACTCCTCCATATCAGGAATAGGAATAGACCCAATAGGCATAAAAACACCATCCTTTTGAACCTTAAACGGAGCTATAACAGGATCCTGTATCCAGTCCGTCACAATCGCGTAAGGATACGCATAAGTGCGGGTAAAAGGCTGTCCCTCAGGCGTAAACTCATTAAAAGCCTTCATCTTAAAAAAGCAATCTAACTGTAGGCGAACATCACCATCTAAAAACTTAAGATGCTGAAAGTTCCCGAAAAGCGCAATTTTCCTGTACCCATAGACCTGCAACGTCTTAATAATAAGCTTATTCCGTTCATTCATGAAATCGCGAGCATAAGCCGAAGCTCCTGCTTCCTCCCAGACAATAGACGTCTGGGTCTTCTCGTTAAGCTGTTCCTTAAGCTCCTTCAATCCAAAACAAACCTGTTCCTCTGAAAAGTCAGGGTCCACAGCACAGGCCGCCCCCAGAGTAAAAACACTCTTCCCGCTTCTACGCTTCCCAATAGCCGAAATAAAAGAAGAATTGTTATACAGGAAAGCCCTCTTCGCAATATCGATAAAATACCAGAACCAATTAAACTGAACCGACTTCTCATTATTCTCATTATCTCCGCTCATAACTCCACCTCATAAGGCTTTATCTCATTTTCCACCAAAACACTATTGACCCTCTCCAGAGTCAGCTCTATATCACGCGCAGCCTTGTAATATACCGTCTGCTGTGCCTCTGGGATCTGGTCCCTAAAAATCGTCTTCCTGAGTGCGTAAATACAAACTCTCTCAATAACGTAAGAAAAGCGATACTCGCAAAAAATCTTAAGCTCAACTCCCTTAAGATAAGAAGAATTCACAGTCTCAACCTGGTACAACTGAGAACTATCAACCCTCTTCCGAAGGCTCACATCTATATGCTTTTTAACCTTAATCACAAGCTCATCTATTTTTTCCAGGCTCTCTATATCCTTCGTATCAAACGCCAAAATAGACATATTCCGAAGGTGCGAAACCAGATCTATATAAGCTGTATACTCCTGATTCTGCAAAGCCTCAGTCATAGAAACAAGTAAATCCTGAAAAGGGTATATAACCCCCATAGGTTTATTTCCATCTACATATTTAAAAGAGCTCATATATAACTCTCCTTATGAAATACGTTTTTTTACATATACTATAGTAACTTATTTATACTATATACTTCTTACTATAGTATAGGGGGTGCTTAGACAATGGCAATAACAAAATACATCAATGACTGCTACGATCGCGGGTATTCCGCCATAGCAGATAAAATAGAGGCATTTTCGAACAACGAAAAAGCTTCTATGTCCGGCAGCGCAATAGCTATACTAGTGCTCTTGGTCACGCTTTTGCTCTGCGCGCTTTTATTTGGTACACTTCAGGCGCAGACAGACACCAAAATTGCGGCTTTAAACGACTCGGCCGCGACAGCTTCATACAACAACGTCAAAGCCACCGGCTGGAGTAGCATAGACCTGTTCAGTATGATACCTTACGTAGCTGTATTCGTTGTACTTCTTGGAATGCTCATGGGTGTTTCCAGGAACGACTAAATAAAAGGGGGCGAGTCCTCACATGGACTCAACTTTTTTTCTGTTTTTCGAACTCGCTGCCTTCCTGATCTTTTTCTATTCCATAGAACGAGATTCATGGCAAGGGCTTCTAGTCTTTCTCAGTTTCGCTCTATTTCTCTCCCTCTCCATAGCGTCCTACGACATCACATACACAAACGTCTTTCTAAATCAGACATCGGGAGAAATAGTAAAGAGTACAGTATCCACCTATGACGTCGTAATCTCCATAATAAACGAAGGAATGGCATTAATATCGCTATCCATAGGCATAATCAAAGGATTACTGTATAAAACATACATGGCTTCAGTATCTGAAGAATAAAAGGGGGTCTATAAACGTCTGATCCAATCGACAAATCCAGAGCTCAAATTCAACCCCTGGACGTAATCGCCTACGCAGGAACTCCCAACGGAATTCCACCAGACGAACTACTTAAAAATTGGGGAGCACTAAACAAACAGCTCGCATTCAGCAACCTTTCACACAACGAAATCCAGGACATAGAAGACTTACTTAGAATCACAGAATTAAGGGCAATGTCCTCCCAGCGAGACTATGAACTTCGACAAATGGACATAAAAGGAGCAGGCCAAGCCCTAATAATCACAAAATGCCTCTCAAGCCTCGGGCGGGACGGCTTCCTTCTCAAAAGAGCCACAACCTCAGAACACTCGATCACAAACAAAACCGAAGGAGAAAAAAAGCCTCGTTTCTTCGGACTAGGATCTCCAAAACAGCAATATCCACAACAGCAACAGCAGCAGGGGGTTAGACAGTAAATGACATTCAAAGAAGATATATGCAAAACCATAAAAAAAGTAACCGCAGCAGGGTTATTTCTTCAGGTATTAGCCTATTTTGCGGCCCTCCCATGGTATCTAGTGCCAGCAATAGTAAGCATAATACTCGCAGGATTAAGTTATCTAATCATCAAACCTCCACAACAGCAGGGGGTAAGACAATGCTAACAGTGTCAAAAGGCAAACGAAATGAAGGAATGTCCTACCCTTCCCTATGGATCAAAAAAGACGGAAAAGTAACCTGTACTAATCAAACAGGCAATTCTAAAAGAATACCCAAAAGGAGGCATTCTTAAATGCTCGTAACCGCCGACACACTCAAAACCTGGGTTCTCTGCGAATCCCTCATAATCGGATTTTTCCTAATCCTCACCTGTGCAGGTTATCCTGGCTGGATAAAAATAGCAATCTCCAAAATCAAAGGCAAAAAATACGTAATCGCACTCACAAAAGACAACGCCCTAAAAATCCAGGGCGCTGAAGAAGTAGAAGGCATATACAAAACCCAAAACGGAGTATACGAACTAGAACCTGAAGATGCCTTCCAATTCAACGGCACAAGAGCAGCACTATGGTATAGCCCATATAACCGAGCCACAGAAGCTCGAATAATGCCCCTTCTCAGGGACCTCAAAAAGTTTGGAATCGACACAGCCGCCCAGCTCAAATACTACTCCGAAACCCCAATAGAACAAATCCACCAAGACCTCGGAGAACAAGCCGCAGAAATAGGAACCACAATTCAAAACTACTCTGGAAAAATCCTTCAAGAAATCGAAGTAATCAGAATATCCGACCTCAAAAACTACCTAGAAAGCCGCTCCCCAGCAGCAGAAAACGGCATAATAGAAAGATACGTCGGAATCGAACGAAGAAAACTCCAAAACCCGCTAAAAAGCGGAAACATGATAATGATGCTCATAATGGCCGCTCTCCTGGGTCTCGCCTTCGGCTACATAATGGGTTCAGGAGCCGACTCAACAACACTAAACACACTCAGCACAGCATCGGGATCTTTACAACAGCTATCCTAAACCAATCATAGGGGGGTAAAATTAACATGGGTTACGTCGGAGCCTGGATAAAAGTATTAGTGGGGCTGTTTATCCTGGGAGCTACCTTCATCTTCACACAGCCTCTTTTTGACTTCCTCTTTGCCGTAGGAACAGCAATGGGAGGAAACGCAGCAGAAGTCCAGGAAATGATCCAGGGAGAACTAAGATACATTCCTACAGTAATAAGCCTAAGTCTCATTCTCTGGGGATTCATTGAAAGTACAAGGTCTGAAAATAACAGTGGTTACAGGTGAGGGAATATGAAGAAAATCATATCTTTCCTTCTTTTCCTATTAATCCCTTTCACCTTCTGCGTTTCTCCGGCGATAGCATGGGAACAGACCTATGAAGGGCATCCCTACGATGCCAGCACAGACTATTTTTCATATTATTCAGGTACTACACAATATTATGAGAATAGCCACGTATGGCAGTACGGGGCATCAGGATACATCTATATTACAGCCCCATTTTTCGGCTATCTTAGCCATTTTGCATCTTTCTCTACTTATGAAACTCTAAATATAAAACTATATAACGGAACCACTCAATTACTTTCACTCACTCCACCAACATTAACAGGTGCAAATACCTGGCATCGAATAGAACTAATAGAAAACTATGCTGGGACAGGGGCAACATTATACGTAGATGGGGTCGCACAGGCAAGCGGCGCATATTCTACAACTGCACAAGTCACAAAAATATATATTGGTACAAGTACACCAAGCGGAGTACTCAGACTCGATGATTTTTCAACATCTTCTTTTTGCGTAGGGCATCAAGGTTTTGTGTCTTCAGCAGACACCACCACTTATTTCACTGTAGCAACCCCAAATACATCTGGTGTATCATATCAAGCACGAATGACAGACGCAGACGGCATATGTTTAGATACATGGAATCTATCAGCAGTTCGAACAGTATTTAATCATAACACGAGCATATTTACTAACAACGGGCTATATTATATAAACGTATTAGGGTCAGACAATGTATTATATTATTCAAAGCCAATATTTTATTTTTCAGATGGTATATACCCAGAATCCTATTTCATTGCAGAAACAGACACAGCCGCCGAAATCCGGGACGAAAATAACAACGGCGGTATAATTTCCGGTGGGAGCTCAGTATATCTATACCCAGATGAAAAAGAAGACGGGTACTATAATTTTACACTTGACTTTTCAGAACCTTCCTACAGTCGAAGGGTAGAACTTACAAAAATCTACAACACAACAACGCTAAACGGTTCAATTCTCTCCTATTCCGGCCTAACTGAAAACTACAACGTATCTAGAGACAGCACCCAAATAGGACAAACAAACGGGTCCGACTCCTGGGACAATACAGTCACCTGGATAGGTCAGGACTCTTATATATACGAATTTGAGCCGGACTACTCCCTTCCTGGCTTCTGGGGCTACGTCAAAAACTCAGAAACACAAACCGCTATAAAATCAGCAACCGTATCCATAACAAACGGCACAGACACATTTTACGTTTACACCGATGAAAACGGCATGTATTACCAAACCCAGGAGATAGCAACAGGGGAAACTTACACAGTACAGGCAAAAAAAACAAATTACGAAACCTCCAACCCCTATAACCTCACCACAACAGCAGGAGCAACCACAAGACAGGATCTATACCTCTCGAAAGCCTCAGGATCTGGAATATACTATGCTCCTCATGACGTAGGATTCACGGTCTTAGAATATTGGTACTCAGGGGCAGGACTGCCAGGAGTATCATACACAATCTCATCCGAAGACGACGGAGAAATAAAAACCGGCACAACCGACTCAAAAGGCATGTTCACAGGCTCCGATATGACCGGAGGAACAAACTATACAATAACCCTAACCTACGACGGGAAAACCTATACCGAACACGTAGACCCCAGCCTAACAGAATACACCTTTGTCCTCAATAAAGAAGGAGTCCTTCACCAATACGCTAACTCCTGGCTAACACTCTCCTATACAGAAAACACCAATAACGTAACAATAGCCTACGAATCCAACAAAACAATAACCGGAGCTTCACTTACTGCAATAGCAAACAACGGCACAACAGTATACTCACAAACTCTAACCACAGACACCGGTTCTTTCACCTTTGAAACCGGAGGAGAAGGCGACTATACCTTAAATTTCCACATACAAGCCACAGACGGAGACACAGCTTCCCAAAGCTGGGGCTTAAGCTACCCGAATAAAGTACCTCTCTTCCCTGACGAATACCCAGCCTGGCTAAAAAACATCCTTTTCACAGGAATAATAATAGTTTTCCTGCTGAGCTTCGGAAAAGCTAAAAATGACATAGCCTGCGGAGCCGTAGCAATCCTAACGAGCATGGGTTATCTCTTCGAATGGGTCACATGCTCCTTTTACTTCGTGGTCCTGGTCTGGATCATAGCCTTAGGAGCTGCCTTCATACACTACAAACGAACAGGGGGAATAGGGTAAATGACAATAGAAACAAAAATCGAAGGATACGCCTTCTCAATGCTACTTATCCAGCTCGCATTCGTCCTCATCAACCTAACCGGCGTATACCCATACTCCTTCGAAGTGGCCGGATTCTCAGTATATGACGACATCCAGGACACAACAAACAGCATACAATCAATGTACGAACAAGTAGCCGGAAACGGCATACTTTCAAACGCAGTAATAACAGCTCTAATGCTCATGATGGGAGTCAAAATAATACTGGAATTCATAATGCTAACTCTCACCGGAGCCTATCCTCTCCTGGTAGCTCTTGGCCTTCCTGATGCCTTCGCGCTACAAGTAGCTGCACTAATGGGAGCCGTAACAGTCTACGGACTAGCAATAAAATTCCTGGGGAGGTAACATGGCAGACCCCTGGCAAACCTTCAACCGAACAGAAGCATTCGAAAGCCTGCACAACCTACAGCAGGCCAACGTATCAGTAAACCTCAGTAACTACAGCTCAATACAAAAAATGACCAATGCAAGCGCATTAGACAACACAAGCACAGCCGCAAGCTCCATCTTTACCCCTATAACGGACTTCTGGGCGGGTCCTGCCCTATGGGGTTCATGGTTCTATGTAGCTCTAATCTTCTTCACAATCGGCATGATCTATGTCAAATCTCAGAACCTCTTCAGGACCTGTACAGCCATGCTTTTCATGGGTCTCTGTGCTGTAGCTCCTGAATCTCTAGGAGTAATATACATCCCTTCAGCAGCTCTCTACACTCTCTATGTCCTTACAGGCGTAGGACTTGCAGGAGTACTATATCAAATGTGGGTAAGCGACTAAACAATAAACAGGAGTGGGAACATGTCCAAAAGAAAGCAAATCAAAATCAGAGAAAGTGAAATTCCTTTCGTTGAAATCCAGGTACTAACTAACAACTTCCAGCCAATAGGTACATACAGCCTTCCGAACTTCTCCAGAAAATACAGGGGTTACTAACATGGTCTCCATAATAGGCAGAGACGGACAAACCAGAAAACAGGGGGACACTTCAAGCTGGAAAAATTCCAGCTCTAAATCCTCAGGGTCCTCAAGCAGCGAAGCCCAGAAAACCCAGGAACTCCAGAAAGCCCAGGCAGCACAGCAGGCACAAGCCCAGCAAACGAACAGTTTTATCTATGGGGTAAAAGGGGAAGAAATCCAAAAAAAAGCATCAGAATATAACAACACATCAGGCACTTTTTACATTGACACCACAGAAGAGACCGTTAAGCGCGCAAGAACTCAGGGGCTCGACGTCTCAAAGGACCGTTCAAGTGGAACAATCATTATTCACTCAGGAGGGGAAGCCACTAAAACCCAGTTAGAAGCAATTCATAAGCAAACATACTCAGAGGAATCAGAAAAATGGAAGGGGGCATTAACTCGAGTTGGGTCATCTTCCGAAGAATCAATAGTCTCAAAAGTAGCCTCCAAACTAGGCGTAAAATCCCAATTAGACACCGCAAATAAAAAACTGTCTGCATATGTTCCCTCACTTGAAACAATCCAGGAAAAAAGAGACACAGCACTCGAAAAAGTTGGACTCCTGGACGAAAGGCAAAAAGTAACAGAAGCGATAAGGTCCAACAAAATAACAGCAGGCTTCCAAGATTGGTCCGTGCATGGTTATCAGGGTCTAAAAGAAACCCCTGTAAACTTCGCAGCAGAACAAGGAACATTAATAGCAGGGGCAGCAGTAGGCGGAGCAGTCATAAAAGGCGCAGGTCTGGCAGGCAGAGCCGGACTAACCGCCATCGGAGCCACAAAAGCAGCCGGAGCAATAGAACCAGCGTTAAACGTAGGGCTAGGGGCTCTAACAATACACGAAGCCTCAAAAGTCAAATCCGTGGAGCAGGGCGTAGACTTCATAGCCGACATTGCTGTAATGGGAGCAGGGTATAAGTTCGGATCAAAAACAAGTCTAAAAACGTATGACGTGATAAGAACAAAAGGGTTAAAAGAAGTTCCTGCCGGAAGTATGGTGAAAAAATCCGTATTATCTGGTAAAGAACGATTCCCTATGACTGAAAACCCCGATTCCTTAGCCGTCATAGAGTCATTCAAAGACCCAACAACAGGAACAAAAATAGGTTATCATGTAACCACAGCCGAGTTAGGTAAATCTCCTTCAGTTCGCGGGGAACTAAACCCTAAACATCTGTCAGACATTCCAGGACTATATGTTTCACCGGTTCAAGAAGGAGCGAGTCCAAATTTTTTAAGAATATCTCAAAACAAAGCAAGCCCCTATAACACCCTAAAACAGGGATATACCATATTAAAAAAAGGAACTCTTCAACACAACACCCTAAAAATAAACGAAGGCATCAAAAAAATAGGTTCAGGTCTATTCGGCACACCTGATCCGCTCACACCAAACGCGTTAAAAATCTCTCTAAATGAGATATCCAGGCTCCCGGAAAATGTAAGATATGGTGAATGGGTAGACACACCTAAAGGACGCGAATTTATCCCAAGAGAAGCACAAAAATACATGCTTTCCCAGGAAGCCCCTAAAGGTACAACCTTCCTTACTCCGGTTCTCGAATCAAAAACAAGAATAGGAAGGCGCGCAGAAGCCGAAGCCGTAATAGTCCCAGAAACAACACTTACTAAAACAGGGGAATCTTCATATTTCAAATGGGAAGGAAGGCGCGTAAAATTACAGGAGTACAAAATAAACGAACCTCCCACCATAGGCTCAAAAACCCCTCAAGCAGACATAACAAAAGCAAAACAAAATTTCCTCACAAACGAAAACAGCTTAACATCTGCTGAAGAACTTGCAGCGACATACAGAGCAGAAGCACCAGCAACAAAAGGCATACTATCAGAAAAAGGATATTATATATCTACTATAGACTCTAGAGCCAGCATTCCAACAATTGAAAGTAGGGGAACAATCCCCACCATAGACTCAAGAGGAACAATCCCTACCATAGACTCAAGAGGAACAATCCCTACCATAGACTCAAGAGGAACAATCCCTACCATAGACTCAAGAGGAACAATCCCTACCATAGACTCAAGAGGAACAATCCCTACCATAAACTCAAGAGGAACAATCCCTACCATAGACTCAAGAGGAACAATCCCTACCATAGACTCAAGAGGAACAATCCCTACCATAGACTCAAGAGGAACAATCCCTACCATAGACTCAAGAGGAACAATCCCTACCATAGACTCAAGAGGAACAATCCCTACCATAGACTCATGGACTGTCATACCAACAATTAAAGAAAAAGAAATTATAGATTTTGAATGGAACATCGACCCATTCAAAGACACAGTGAAACACAAAAAAACTAAAAAGAAAATGCTTAAAAACTCTTATGGGGATCCATTCCGCGCAAACACAAAATTATAACTTAATTCAATCAAACTTTTCTTTTTTTGCGATAAATTAACATAGATCCGCCAATGTATCCCCCATGACTGTGGTTATCTATCCATATGCTAGACGAAACCAACGCTTTATATGTATACGTTGATCCATTGGCACATACTGTATATCCCTTAATAGACTCCCCATAATTTCTTTTAGTAAGATGGTGAAAGTTCTCATCAGATCGCAGTCTCAAGACTTTTATAATATCTGGGTGAACATATGTTTTAAGCTCTGTTGGTGTTCCTACACACTCCCACCCAGTCAGAAAACATTTGATTCCTTCTAACATTTTCTTCTCAACTCCCATAAGAAAGAATCTCTTTTAATTATTTAAGGATATAAGAAACAGCCCAAGCAACAACTATATTTTTATTAATTTAAATATATCCCAGGACCTAAACCCCCAAATAAAACACAATACATTTTTTTAGTATGTACCAAACAAACACACTGGACTGCAGCATCTCTCATAATCTGCCAAGAACCAACCTACTACTGGAATTTCTCGAAGACTGCCACACTCGCAACTTCTCCCCTAGAACCGTTCAGGCCTATAAAAGCTGCCTGAAATACTTCCTTTCAAGGCACCCAATAGAACCAACCCCAATGGATCTAAAAAGCTTCCTCGTTCATCTCAGAGATGAAAAAGGCTACTCTCCTTCTACGGTCGAAAACTACTTCGCCTCCCTCTCCTCCTTCTACGACTTCCTCGAATGGGAAGGAGTAACAAAGAACATAGTCCCCCAATTCAGAAAAAGATACATCCGATACTACAAAGAACAACGTCATGAAGAGCGCCAATTAATCAGCCTGGAACAAATGAAAGACCTCATAGACTCCGCTGACTGGATCGGATACAAAGCAATATTCACATTCTTTGCCAAAACCGGAATAAGACGGCAAGAGCTCATAGACCTTGACATGCAAGACCTCAACCTCTCCCAGAACTACGCGGTCCTCAAACCTCATGCAAAAAGAAGCAACCGGATAATATTCTTTGACTCTGAATGCTCCCAGATCCTCGAAGACTGGATTACCTGGAGACAAAACCAAAAGCCTAAGATCCGAGACAAAGCCCTCTTTCTAGGTCCTCATGGCTCCAGGATATACAGAGACACAATATACTACGCCACCACAGACCACGCACAACGCTTAGGCTTCCACAACCCAACAGGCAACCTAAACGAAAAATTTACACCGCACTGCTTCAGACACTTCTTTACAACCTGGATGCGGCGTGCAGGTTGCCCAAGATCAATAATCCAGGAACTTCGCGGAGATTCCAGAAAAGAAGCCATAGACATCTATGACCACATAACCCAAACCGAACTAAAAGAAAGCTATCTAAGGTATATTCCCAAACTGAACATCAAACTATAATTCAGTCTGATAAAGTGCCGCGACTTCCTGACGAAATTTAAACAAGTTTCAAAAATAAAAAACAGATTTATTTATTATTTGACGCTAATTAGTCAGGCGCTGAGGGGGAGATTCGAACTCCCGTAGCGCAAAGCGCTACCGGTTTTCAAGACCGGCGCCGTAGTCCGCTGGGCTACCTCAGCAGGTTGAAAAAATCATTCTTACAGCTTCCCGCAAAGGGAAATATACAGATTAGCATTTGATTCCGGAAAGCGTATACAACAAACCCGATTATGGTATATAAAATTTGCGAAGAGAAAGTGCTCTTCGCCTCTCTGAACAATTAAAAGCTGAAATCAGACTTCCGGTTCTGAGGATTCCTCGGTTTCTGGTTTAGACTCAGACTCGGGTTCAGCCTCTGCTTCAGCTTCGGGCTCGGCTGGTATCTGAGTTTCGGGTTCTACTGTAATCTTTTCAATGAACTGGACTTCCTTAAGACCAGCATACTTGAAAAGTTCGGATGCAACCCTATCCTTTGCCATGAGCCAGCGCTGGTTGAAGGTCAGACCTGTTGGAGTATAAATCTTTGCAACACCGTCAACAGCCTCGATTTCCAGATCCCTGAGGCCGGTATAGAGGGCAAGAAGACCCTGAATTTTCTCAACTTCAGTCTCAAGAACATTTTCAATAGTATACTCATAGGTAACGGTCTTGCCTGCAAGAGGGCCATTAAAGTCTACAGTGACCCTGCGGCCTATAACCCTGCTGACAACTCCTCTTCTGCCATCTACCTCAACAGGGAGGCCAGGGTGAACATTTCGGTCTTTCAGTTTTGTGATAGAAATCGTTTCTACAAGCTTGGGATTACTCAGGCCAAAAGCCTTTTCTGGAGGGATTACAACACTGCCGTTGTAGCCGACTTCCTTTCCCTCGAGATCTTCATCAAGTCCCTCAATAGTATGATTTGCCCCGACAATAACAACGTCTCCGCCGTAAAGCCCGCGCGGATTAAAGATATCCTCCTTTTTTGCTAGTTCTTCGTCTGTTGTATCGAAAATTCTGCCGTCTTCGAACTTACCTGTGTAGTTCAACTTTATGAAATCGCCTTTCTGGATTGCCATAATTTTCAACTCTTTTTATTAAATAAACTAAATTGATAAGCAAGAAAATTATTCATTGTCAGCCAATTCAGCGTAAATGTGTTTCACGCTATAGAACTCTGCCTTTAATAAGCTTTTTGGGAATCCACAGGGTTACTGTCGATTTTACGGATACTTTCAAAAAATTGTAGTTTTAGGAAAGATTTACCAGAATCACTATCATTCGACCTTGAGACTTACATTTAGCAGACAACTGGCTTGAAAATAAGCAGGTAAAACTATTTTATTTTAATGCTTATGGTGAGCACCAGCTTTTGTAGAAAGAGTGCATTCCTGCAAACAACCTGAACAAAAGCAGAGGTTCCGGCAGGAAAAATTTCTATCCCGACACTTTGAGAGCCGGAGAGTCGGTGATTTCTAAGTTTAATGACTTTCTCATATTTCATATGTCTTTCGATTACTATTTATGCAACGAAATTACAATCAAATATTAGAGTATAATTCTGGGAAATCACAGTGGAGAATTTGGGGTCTACTATTAGTTTTTTCCGCTAAGTGTCCTGTTGAGTTTTACCACCCGATGTGTGGAATAGGTACTTAACAGAAAACTTTTGTTTTCGGGAGGGGTATATGGAAAGGAAGCTTATGAGAATAGGGGTTTCCATGCCAGGGGAACTTCTGGACAAATTTGATGAAACTCTTATGAAGAGAGGATATTCCTCTCGATCCGAGGGAATAAGGGATGCCATCAGGACATATAACCAGCACTATGACTGGATGCAGCAGATCAAGGGCAAAAGAGCTGCAACGATTTCTATAGTATATGATTGCTCAAAAAAAGGGGTATCGAGCACCCTGGCAAGCATTCAGCACGAGTACCTGGATCTGATAAATTCCTCAGTGCACTTCCATATTGAGCCAAACTTGTGTTTTGAGGTAATAATTCTGCAGGGAGAAGGGGAAAAAATAATAGAACTGACTGAAAAAATTTTAAGTTTGAAGGGAGTCAAGCACTCCAGGTTAACAACTGTTCCAGAAGAGAAGATTGAAAAATGAATCATTGGTCATCGGTTAAGGGATTTTCTTGCCAGGAAGTATTGATTTTGCATCAGAAACCAGCTTTTAATTTGGCCTGTTTACATGAAATCGACACCCCTGTTCCAGCCCATAACTTAATAAAATATTTAGTAAGTATTCTGGAAATGGGCGCAGTTTGTCACGATTTTTCACTTCACAGGAGACACATGAAAAGTGAATATAAAAAGCGAATATAAAATGGGAATTAAAGCTTTCTGATCATGGAAAATAGTTTAAAATTTACTTATTCAAACTTCAGATATTAAATTCCACTTCAAAAGCTGTGAGTATTCCTGAAGACATGGAATCGGAAACCACTCGTATATTTGTTCAGAAGCGGAAAAACTCAATTCATCGGATAGAATATAAGGAATTATTAAGGGGTAAGCTAGCAAATCGTTATGCTCGCTTAAAAGTGATCTTTATGGGTCTAACAAAAATTCAGGTTACATTAAATGTATATGCAACGAGTTTTGAGAGATTGGTGAAGGATGTAATAACTAATCTGTTTATTAGAAAATGGATACAGATAGAGAAAGAAAATGTTGTATCCGTAGAGGATTCCATGCTTCCTGAAATTATCAGAATTCAGTCAGAAGGTTTTGGAACTAAAAGCCGGAATGGTGTTAAACGATATTCGAAAAGAATGAAAAAGATCTTTTATGTGATAAAAAGCTAGGATCAGGTTGTGGGTTACTGCATCTATTATTTGAAGCCTGTTCTATCCCTAAAGGGTTTTAAGAAAAAATCCGTAATTTATTCAATTTCAATAGATAAGAATTTTAGAAGAAAGCACCATGGAGAGAATTTATTAAAAGAAAGCATTAAAGAAATGAGGTTAAATGGGATATCTTCGATTCTCTTATATGTAAATACGGAAAACTTTCCTGCCATAGGGTTGTATGAAAAAATGGGCTTCAAGATAATTAAAGAAATAAAAGACATCTGTGGCTCGAAAGAGACATGTTATGAAATGGAATTAAGAATTCTTTAATTCCTTAACCTCTCTAATTCCTTAACCTCTCTAATTCCTTAACCTCTCTAATTCCTTAACCTCTCTAATTCCTTAATTCCAATGGCAAGTCTCATCTTTTATCAAGATTGAGAAACAAAACCATACTTTTTCAGTATATCCTGTCCTTCTTTTCCGGTCACAAAATCAAGGAACTTCTGAGCTTCTTCTTTATGTTCGGAAGAAGAAATCACAGCTATAGGACACTTAACAGGAATACTAACAGGCACGTTTCTAACGATTTTGATAGTTCCTGGTTCTGCAGTTTTTGCGTCGATTGTGTATACAAACCCTGCATGAACTTCTCCTCTTTCCACGTATGTGAGTACTTGTTTGACGTCTTCAGCAAATACCATCTTATTTCCGAGCTGACTCCAAAAACCTGCCTCAGTCAGCGCAGTACGTGTATAATTTCCGACAGGAACTGTATCAGGATTTCCAACGCCGATTTTCTTAACTTTGGGGTCAGCCAGATCTTTCACGCCAGTGATATTAAGAGCACTATTTTCAGGGACAATAAGCACAAGTGGATTTTGAGCAAAGTCTTTTCTTGAATTGTTTACGATAAGTGATTCACTGGCAAGTATATTCATTTGAGCCTCATCAGCTGAAGCAAAAACATCTACAGGAGCTCCTCCTTCAATCTGTTTACACAGGTTACCCGAACTTGCAAAATTCAGGTTTACACTTGTTCCAGGGTTTTCCTTCTCAAACTAGGAAGTAATGTCCGTAAAAGCATCAGTAAGGCTGGCAGCCGCAGAAACCATTATAACTTCAGGCCCTGATGCACCTGGAGTTACTGGAGTCACCGTTGCATTTGGAGCTTCACTTTCTGACCAGCACATCCGATTGCAAGAGATACACTTAACAGTATTAACAGAATTACCAGTTCTTTCCTCATTATTTCACCCCATATGATACAACCCACATTCCGCAGATGTACACAGAGGTAGAATTTATTTGCCTAATTGTCCAAAATAACCAACCAAATACTGGATTAATATTTAATTTACGGCCATTTTGAGATAATTAATGGTATTCTTGTGTATCTCGGCAGAAAGTGGGATACAAGCTTGACCCCACATGATACAAGCTTGTATGTAAGTAGAGAACTTATGTGGATATAGAACTTATGTGGTTGAATTGAAAAACCAATAGCATTAAACCTCCTACTGTCTAAACCTTCATGAGCTTTTGGCACATGCATAAACTATTAAAAATTCTATACTGATGTCAAAGTTTTTAATAGGAAAACATTAAACCAATCAAAACGCCAAAAGTGATTGATTTTGCACTTCAAGTGCGCAAGTCCTATATTATAAGCGTTCAAGTGCAAGAGCCCCAAGGAAAGCCATTGTATCAAATATTTCTTTATTTTCCGGAATTAGAGCCTCATCAGGTTTGTCAAAGGCAAATGCCATAATACCAAAAGTCATCCTGTGAGTCTTGAGAGGTATATAATATCCCTTTCCTGCAGGAAGATTATCTGTTCCGTGGCCAGCTGGCTGACCATTATCATAAGCCCATTGAGCAATGGCCTTTTCTTTATCATTGAGAGAGTAAGTAGTGTCACCTGCTCCAATCTGGAGCCCAGTTGGGCTGGGCATGAGTACTGCAAAAACACCTGGCGAAAAATTGTGCATTTGAGTAACGAGAGTTTCGAAGACTTCCTGTCGTGTTTTTGCCTCCACAAGTCCACGGGAAAGACCTGACGTTGCTTCAACTTCAACTTCGCTTTGCCAGATCTGAGGCAGAAGATGACGTAACCGGGTAGCAAGGTTACTGATTATAAGAGCGATAAAAGCGTATCCGATAAAAGCAATGAAGTATTCCCAGTCACTGACAGAAATCGTGTAGTAAGGATGGACAAAAAGAACATCGAAGACAAGAATGCTTAAAAATGCCGTAAACAGAGCTACTCTGCGTCTAAAAAAGAAAGCAGACACAATGACCGGGAAAAGCTGAATTATCAGCAAATTTGACGGTCCGATAACGTCTCGAAGGAAAAGATTGACACCAGCTACAGCTGTAATCAGGATGATGCTGATTATATATTCCGCTGTGAAATAGAGTGGGATTTGCCGTTTAAGAGATATGTGAGCACTGTTTCCTTTTGGCTCGTATAGATGCACGTCAATACCACGTGACTTCCGAATCACCCTGTATACAGGAGAAAAAAATATATCCAGCCCATGGGGTTTTCCAAGCATGATCATGCTGACATTGCTTCGTCGGGCGTAACGTATAATCTCATCAGCTACATCACTTCCACGATACCGCATTATCCTCCCACCAAGTCTTCTACCTGTTTCGAGAGCCTGATTCAACCAGGCGCGTTCCTGATAAGAGAGAGCTCTATCGCTGCCGATATCCACTGACAATACAATCAAATCAGCATCGAATCTGGCTGCAAGCCTGGATGCTGCTCTGACCATATTTTCAGCTGTCGGACCTGGACGGATACAGACAAGAAGCCTTTCTGCCGCCGGCCAGGGGCCTGGAATCGCTCTTGTCCTCATGTAGTCTATCATTCTTTTATCAGTATACTCCGCCATATACCGTAGAGCAAGCTGACGGAGTGCAAGAATATTTCCGGTTCTGAAAAAACGCTGGATAGCGGCTTCAGCCATGTCTTTTACATAGACTTTCCCGGCTTTGAGACGAATATTCAGTTCTTCAGGGGTGATGTCGATTAACCGAATCTCATCAGCATCAGAAAAGAAAGTGTCCGGTACAGTCTCAGACACTCTGATGCCAGTTATCTGGGCAACGGCATCATTCTGGCTTTCAATATGCTGAATATTGACAGTTGTATAAACTGATATTCCTGTGTGCGAAAGTTCTTCGATATCCTGATACCGCTTCACATGTCTGCTGCCTGAAGCATTGGTATGGGCTAACTCATCGACAAGGACAATTTGGGGATGGCGCTGGATAACTGCATCGAGATCTACCTCTCTGAGAATGAGGTTCTGATGTTTGACGGAGACTGTAGGAATAACCTCAAAATTGTCTGCCAGGGCATTAGTCTCAGGTCTATCATGAGTCTCTATGTAGCCGATTACAACATCCTTTCCTTCCTTTTTCCGCTGAAGGGCATCTTCAAGCATCGAATATGTTTTTCCAACGCCTGCAGAGTAACCAAGGTAAACTGTCAACATTCCTTCATTTGCTTTTTTCTCATCACGGCGAGCGATGAAGAGTAAATCTTCAGCTCGTGGCCTGCCTTCCTCCTCATCATAGCGATCGCGTTCCATAGTCCCCTCATTTGCTAGACTGATTCATCTCATCTCATCAAGTGCTCTGTTGAGTGAAAGCACATTGACGTAATCTCCTGTGAAAGGAGAATTGACAGACTCTGCAAGTACAAGCGATTTGAGTTTTTCTTCCGGGAGATTTCGTGCCTTTGCTACGACAGGCACCTGTATAAGTGCAGCTTCTAAACTGATGTGCGGATCAAGTCCACTGGCAGAAGCCATGACCAGATCAGAAGGTATCGGGTCAGTAATCCCGGCTCTCCGGAGTGTGTTTGTTCGGTTGGCAACAAGCTCCAGAAGAACAGGATTTGTTGGACCCAGGTTTGACCCTCCGGAAGAAGCTGCATTATACCCGCTAGCTGATGGTCTGCTCTGGAAGTAATCAGGTGCAGTGAAATTCTGACCAATAAGTGTTGAGCCAATAACTTTGTTGTCATTATCGACAATGAGGCTTCCGTGAGCTTGATCAGGGAAAAGGAGTCCGGCAACAAGTGTCACTGTCATGGGATAAACGAACCCTGTAATGATGAATAACACTGTGAATAGTAACATGGCTTTTTTGAGAGATTTCATGCCAATACCTCCTCAGATATGCATTAATCCGGCCAGTACCAGATCAATTATCTTGATTCCAATAAACGGAGCGATTACTCCTCCAAGGCCAAAGATGGTAAGGTTGTAGGCAAAGAGTTTCGGTGCGGGCATAGTCTTGAACTTTACCCCGGCGAGTGCAAGCGGAATCAGCATTGGAATTACCAGAGCATTGAATATAACTGCAGAAAGAATAGCCGATTCAGGAGTCGCAAGGCCCATGATATTTAGTATTTTAAGCTGCGGATAAATTCCGATAAGAGCAGCAGGGATAATTGCAAAATATTTGGCTATATCATTGGCAATGGAGAAAGTTGTCAGAGCTCCCCTTGTCATCAGGATTTGCTTTCCAATCTCAACAACGTCCAGCAGTTTTGTAGGGTCGCTGTCAAGGTCAATTATGTTTGCAGCTTCCCTTGCAGGCTGTGTTCCATTGTTCATCGCCACGGCTACGTCGGCCTGGGCAAGAGCAGGAGCATCATTTGTTCCATCGCCAGTCATGGCTACCATGTATCCTTCATTCTGATAGTCTCGGATCATTCTAAGTTTATCGTCAGGTTTAGCTTCTGCCAGGTAATCGTCTACTCCTGCTTCTGCTGCAATAGTGGCAGCTGTGAGATGATTATCGCCTGTGATCATAACCGTCTTTATTCCTATCCGGCGCAGGTCTGCAAACCTCGCTTTAATACCCGTTTTCAAGATATCCTTGAGGAATATAACACCGAGAATTGTCTCATTGCGAGCAACTACAAGAGGTGTGCCACCTGCAGACGCGACTCCGTCCACCTTCGCTTTCAGGTCCGATGGAATTACGCCTCCGCGTTCCAGGACAGCTTTTATTACTGCATCTGAAGCACCTTTCAGATAGGTTATTTCACCGTACT
Source organism: Methanosarcina sp. Kolksee (assembly GCF_000969945.1). NCBI lineage: Archaea > Methanobacteriati > Methanobacteriota > Methanomicrobia > Methanosarcinales > Methanosarcinaceae > Methanosarcina > Methanosarcina sp. Kolksee. The sequence goes on along the minus strand of NZ_CP009524.1, from coordinate 2,080,151 downwards.
GTGCACCACTAACTCTTGTTGCGGCTGAAAATGGTATGAAAGTGACATTTTCGGGAGAAGTAGGAGTTTTTCCTGTTTTTTCCTGAATTAGAGCGATAATACTTTTGCCTTCAGGAGTATCGTCTGCGAAAGACGAAAGCAGAGCAGCCTCCATCAGGTCATCAAGTGGCTGATCATCTACTGGCAAAAACTCAGCTGCCTGTCGATTACCTAAAGTGATAGTGCCTGTTTTGTCCAGCAACAGGACATTTACGTCTCCTGCAGCCTCTATCGCCCTCCCAGAAAGAGCAATGACGTTTAACCGGAATAAACGGTCCATTCCGGCTATTCCGATTGCCGGAAGGAGGGCTGCAATAGTTGTGGGGGCTAAACAGACGAAAAGTGCAATAAGAACTGTAAGACTGGCAGGAGATCCCCTCCCGCTTGAAGCGGAGCTGTATGCAGAAACTGAATACGTACTGGCTACGACTGCTAAGAACACGCCAGTCAGCGCAATTAGTAGTATTTCAAGAGCTATTTCATTAGGAGTCTTACGCCGCTCAGCGCCTTCCACCATAGAGATCATGCGGTCAAGGAAGGTCTGTCCTGGATCAGTTGTGATTCTCACAATAATTTCATTGGCAATAACGGTCGTTCCTCCGGTAACAGCACTCCGGTCACCCCCAGACTCACGCACAACTGGAGCTGATTCCCCTGTAATTGCGGCTTCGTTGACCAGTGCAGCTCCTTTTACGACTTCCCCGTCTCCAGGAATTATTTCATTTGCCTTTACCAGGACAAGATCGCCTTTTCGAAGTTCAGAGGATGATATCTCTATAGAAGAAGCATCAAAAGATTCTTCTTTGAGCTTTCGGGCTGGAACGCTGGTTCTTGATTGGCGAAGGGACGCTGCCCTGGCTTTACCACGACCTTCGGATAGAGCCTCAGCAAAATTTGAAAATAAAACTGTCAGCCATAGCCAGAAGGATACAAAGATTGTAAAGAAGGAAGACTTTGGAGTAGCAGAGAAAATCCCAATAACAGAACTAATTGTGGTCAGGATGCCTCCTATTTCCACCAGCAGCATAACCGGGTTTCCTTTCTGCTTGCGCAAATCAAGTTTCAGCATTGAACTAACGAGTGCTTCACGAATGAGCTTAGGTTCAAAAGCACCTAAACGGGGGAATCGCTTTCGTGACATTATTAAATCCCTCCTATCATTGAAAGATACTCTGCGATTGGCCCCATTGCGAAAAGCGGGAAGAATGTAAGAGCTCCGATAATAAGAATTACTAAAATTGTCCAGATTGAAAATGTAACGGAGTCTGTGGGAAGAGTTCCTGAGCTTGGCGGAACTTTTTTCTTTTGTGCCAGTGACCCTGCCATTGCCAGCATGGAAACTGCAGGTACGAATCTGCCTATTAACATTGCCAGGCTGCCTGCAAGTGTGTAAAAGGGTTTTGATGCATTAAAGCCGGCAAAGGCACTGCCGTTATTGTTAGCCATTGATGCAAAAGCGTATATCAGTTCAGATAGTCCGTGAGGACCCGGATTTTTCATTAACTCAGTGACATTTGGAAGAACCAGTGCAATACCCGAGAGCAGAAGGACCAGAAAACCAGGAACCAGAACAGTTATTACAGCTGCTCTCATCTCCAATACCTCTATCTTTTTTCCGAGGTATTCTGGAGTTCTTCCTATCATCAGTCCTGCAATGAAGACTGAAAGCACTATAAATCCAATCATGGTGTAAAACCCAGATCCTACTCCTCCAAAAGCAACCTCACCAAGAAGGATCATGAACATAGTCACCAGACCACCAAGTGGAGTGAGTGAATCATGCATGGTGTTGACTGCGCCACATGACGTTGCTGTGGTGGATGTAGCATAAAGTGATGAGCCCAGGAGCCCAAACCTCACTTCTTTTCCTTCCATGGATATTCCTGAAACGCCCAGTTCTTTTACAAGCGGATTTCCTGCCAGTTCTGCGGCGTAGAGGGTAAAGAAACCACTTAAGAATAATATTAGCATAACAGTGTAAATCATCCATCCCTGCCGAATTTTGCCGGTCATTTTTCCAAAGAACAGAGGCAGGGTTACAGGTATAATGAGAATAAGAAAAATCTCAATCAAATTAGTCAAAGGTGTTGGATTTTCATAGGGATGTGCAGAGTTTGCATTAAAAAATCCTCCTCCATTGGTACCGAATTCTTTTATTGCTTCCTGGGAGGCGACTGGTCCCATTGCAATTGTCTGCTGCCCTGTAGAACCATATCCTGTAGCCTGGACATAAGGGTCAAGATTCTGGATAACTCCCTGGGAAGCCAGAACTAAGGCAAAGATGAAAGCTATCGGCAAAAGGATATAAAGTGTACAGCGTGTCATATCGACCCAGAAATTACCTATTTTATCTGTAGAATGGCGGGTAATTCCTCTCATTACTGCAACTGCTATGCAGATGCCTGTAGCAGAAGAGAGAAAGTTCTGGACTGTAAAACCGACCATCTGGGTAAGATAGCTTGCTGTCGTCTCACCACTGTAGACCTGCCAGTTTGTGTTGGTGACAAAACTGGTGGCAGTGTTAATTGCAGTAAAAAGATCAAAAGCCCCGAAATTTTGTGGGTTGAAAGGAAGAAAACCTTGAAGAAGAAGCAATGCGAAGAGAATTACAAAACCTATACCATTGAAGACAAGCATACTCCGGGCATAACCCTTCCACCCATCTTCCTGGTCAGAATTTGTCTCGATTAAGCTGTAGATCGTTTTTTCTATACGTCCCGTGATTCCTCGGGATATTTCTCCGGAAAAGACCCGGACGAAAAAGCTGCTTAAGGGTAATGCCACTCCGGTAACAATGACCAAAAATAGGATGAGCATTAAACCTTCTACGGTTATATCGTCTGTTATCATTTGTCTCACGACTGTTTTTACTCAGTTTGAAACAGAACCTTTTCAGGTCCATTGCTATTGAGTTCAGTTTGAAATAGAACCTTTTCAGGTTCACTGCTATTGAATTCAAATTGAAACAAGAACCTTTGCTCAGATAGATAACAAATGGAGTGCATAGTGTAGAAGGGTTATAAATATCTTGCTTGCCGCTTAAATAAATTAAACCTGTAAAGAACTTTGAAAGCTAAAAAACTTTGAAATATGAGACTATTATAAATATAGATAAATAGTTTTCTCGTATAGTAAAAGTCTTGTGTTTTTTGAAATTTTTGAAAAAAATAGTATTTGTGATAGGGCACATAGAGCATACTTTTCCACAAATATACACAAAAATGCCACCAACTTCTCAATATGGCAGTACCCTAAAAATTAACCCATATTCTAATTAATTATTTTGAACAGGCAAATAAATCAAATTGCGTGCGGCCACCCCAACCTAAAGGATGGGGTATGCTGATGGGCCGCCCGCCCGGTTGTTCTGGTAGTTAGAAATCATCAAGTCTTCTTTGCTCGGATCTCACGAACCTATGCAATTGAGACTCTTCACTCGGTTTTCCTTGCGATTCTTTAATGTAATGCTTGATCGTATCAGCAGTTACGTTTCCAACGGATCGATAGAATTTGCCATTTGACCATAGACTTCCACCCCAATATTGTTTTTTAAGATCAGGATGGAGCTTAAATAGTCTGTAAGAACTGCCTCCTTTTAAATATTGAATTACCTCTGATAGAGAATTACTTGGATGGAACTCTAGAAACAAGTGAACATGATTGTCTACTACTTCCATTGCGTGTATTTTGTAGCCATTTTTAGCGCAAATGTTAATGAGAATTAACTCGCAATCCTTTTTAATTCGCTTATTGTAGAATATACTGTATCGATACTTAGGCACCAACACGATGTGGTAAGTAATCTGACCATAGCCATGGCTAAAACTGTGTAATTCCACTAATATCACATCCTAGCCATAGATGGCTGGCACCATCTGTGGCTATGGTGCCAAAAAAAGCTTATTTTACAAAAAAATAAGGATTTAGAGATTTAAAGTGAAAAGCGAAGAGGCGAGGGTCCACTTCATCCCCGACCTAAAGGACGGGGTATTCGTGACCCTCTGCACTCCCGTAGTAATAAATTTGATAAGTGTAAAACGCTACTGCCAAAACAATAGTGTTAAGATGTTTGTTTAAGGTTTTGAATTTTTCTATGCAAGATATTTCCCTATAGCAAGATATTTCTCTATAGCAAGATATTTCTCTATAGCAAGATAGCATCGATCTCATCTAAACTTTTACAGTAGTTTTGATAGTTATGAGTGTTCTCTTTTCTTACCAATATTGCTTTAATTCCTGCGTTTATTGCCCCTTCGACATCTGCAATATAACTGTCGCCGATCATTGTTACTTCACTGGTATCTTCGAGTTTTTCAAGCACTCTCCTGTATATCTGGATATTTGGCTTTTCATACCCTATCTGTGCTGACGAATATACTTGAAAGAAATAATCACTTATTCCTAAATCTCTGACCAGACTGGATAATTCAGGTACATGGTTTGAAACGATTATATTTTCATAACCTTTACTTACTGCCCTTTCTAAACAGGGAATTGTATCATCATAAAGATGCCATTTTTCAATATCTAAATATTTCATTTTTATTTGACCTGCAATTTCAGCTGATAATGTCTCATTGACCCCAATTTCATGTATTATTTTAGAAAAGTGCAGTGTCATATAATCCCACCACTGGACTCCTCCTAAAAACTCTTCGTGAGATATTTCCGGAGTGTGCCAGGGAAATCCTCTGGTAAGAAGTGGACGAATATCCTCAAGTTTAATGCTGCCGTATCCATGTTCCTGTAATAGGTCGTATATAGTTTGTCCCCACATTCCATCCCGATAAGCCAATGTATTATCAAAGTCCCACAGAAGATATTTTTTCTGCATTGTTAATACTCCTTCATGCATCTTCAGTTAAGTAAGGAATCTTGACAAATTGCGTCAATTTCCAGAATGCTTGCTAAATATTTTATATGTTATGCGCTGGAACATGGTATTGATTTCATATAAACAGACCAAAATTTAAGGTCGACTTCTAATGCAAAATCAACAGCTTTCAGGCAAGAAAATTCCTTGACCGATGACCAATAAAGCTTATTTTGCATTTCTGGTACATGGGAAGAAAGATAAATGAATTTTAGGAATCCAAAAACAGCAAGTTAATTTAAGTAATGATATAAATGGTTGATACCGGATAAAAACATCTATTCCTATTACTCTTGCCGTTACTCCCTAAATCAAGGTTCCACTCTGTAAGCCATAATTTCTTCTTTTAAAAAATCTTAAATCTTTCTTTTATTCTTCATTTATTCTTCAATTCTTCAGCCCTTTTATAACAAGCAGACGCCTCTTCATGCCTGCCCAAATTTTCAAGGGCAATACCTTTATTATGCCATGCATAGACATATTTCGGGTCGATTTCTAGGGCTTTTTCATAAGCTTGTAGTGCCTCTTCATATCTGCCCAAATCATTAAAGGCATTCCCTTTTCTATTCCATGCAGGTACATATTTAGGGTTGATCTCCAGAGCTTTTTTATAAGTTATTATTGCCTCTTCATATCTGCCCAAGCAATAAAGAGCAATACCTTTGTTATTCCATGCATGGATATATTTCGGGCCTGTCTCAATGGCTTTATCATAAGCTATTATTGCCTCTTCATATCTACCCAATTTGGCTCTTCGCTGTATGATATGGGTAAGTTATTATATTAAGAATATAATATAAATAAGTATTATATTATTTAGTACAAATAACTACAGGAGTTTGATATCCCATTTATGAAAAAACATTTGAAATACCTTTGAATGTCAAAGACCCTTGGCAAATAACCAATACTGAATTTGATTTAACATCTGAAAAACTTAATATTTGGATTGATTTTACACGTGGTTCCAAATTTCCCTGTCCTAAGTGTGGCAAACTAAACTGCTCAGCTTATGATACTAAGGAAAAAGTGTTACGGCACATTAACTACTTTCAATATTCTACATATTTGCACTGTAGAATTCCAAGAATAAGTTGTAGTAATTGTGGAGTTCTCCAAATAAAAGTTCCATGGGCTCGCGAAAAAAGCAACTTTACTCTTCGAATGGAAGCTCATATCCTGGAGCTCTCAAAAAGAATGCCAGTGTTACAAATTGGGAAGTTGCTTGGAGAAAATGACACGAAACTTTGGAGAGTCATAAACCATTACACTGACAATGCAAGGTCTAAAGAGGATTTATCGGATGTATGTGTTGTTGGTATAGATGAAACTTCATGCAAGAAAGGACATGAATACATAACTCTTGTTGTTGATATAAAAGATTCAAAAGTAATATTTGCTTGTGAAGGAAAAGACTCTTCGACTATTACCAGTTTTAGCAAAGATCTGCAAGATCATAATGGAAACAAAAGCAACATTAAATCAGTATGTTGCGACATGTCTCCCTCATATATCAGTGGAATTTCTCAAGAATTTCCAGATGCAAAAATTACATTCGATAGATTTCATGTGATGAAAGCGATGAATGAAGGATTAAATGAAGTAAGGATACAAGAACAAAAAAAACCAAGGAACTCAAAAATACCAAATTCATATGGATTACGAACAAGGAAAATCTAACTGATAAACAGAAAAAAAAGCTTTTAAACCTCCAAAATAAAAAACTGAATACATTCAGAGCATATAATATAAAAGAAAGTCTTAGAAAGTTCTGGGAATGCAAAAGCCGAGAGGAAGCTGAACAATATCTAAAAAAGTGGTATTTTTGGGCAACTCATAGCAGATTAGAGGCAATAATTGAGGTTGCTAAAACCATTAAAAGTCATTGGGATGGAATTCTAAACTACTTTGATTCCAGGATTACTAACGGAGTTGTGGAAGGTATTAACAGTATTGTACAGTTAATAAAAAGAAATGCGAGAGGGTATCGAAACACTAAGTATTTTATTACTATGATCTATCTAAAATTAGGAAAGTTAGATTTCAAACTACCCATATGAAATGACGAAGAGCCCCCAATTTTTTAAGGGCAATCCCTTTTCCGTTCCATGCATTGTCACATTTTGAGTCTATCGATATGGCTGTGTCACAAGCTTTTATTGCCTCTTCATATCTACCCAACTTATTAAGAGCATTACCTTTGTTACTCCATGCATAGGTAGATTTCGAGTCTATCTCTAGGGAGTGATCGTAAGCTATTATTGCCTCTTCATACCTACCCAAATCATAAAGGGTAATACCCTTATTATTCCATGCACAGATAGATTTCGAGTCTATCTTCAGGGATTGATCATAAGCTTGTAGTGCTTCCTCATATCTGCCCAAGCAATAAAGAGCAATACCTTTGTTATTCCAAGAATCGATATGTTTATGGTCGATCTCCAGAGCTTTTTCATAAGCTATTATTGCCTCTTCATATCTGCCTAATTTATAAAATGCCAGCCCTTTCTCGAAGTGTTGAATCGCTTCCTCTGTGAAGTTCTCTATTTCTTCTGCCTCGCTTGTTCCTGAGTTTTCCTTTTCCTTATCTTCCTCTTCTCCCATCTGTTCCCTCAACTTCTCCTGTTCAGCTGAAAAACACTTTTTGCATAGCGGCCTCTCCCCACGTTCTCTCTCTTCCCGGGACCAGCTCTCACAGATCTGGCAAAAATGTGCTCCACATTTCCCACATAACAAAGAACGATTGGAGGAATCAATCAGATTCTTGCAGACAGGACATCTCAGCTGCCCATTGTCTGATTTTGAATCCTCTTTCATACTTTCCGTATTCCGTTTGGGCGAAAGGTCCTGGGCAGGGGAACTCGCCTCATTAGCTTTCAAATCAGTACCCACAACTTCGATATGCAACTGCTCCACAAGAGAGTCACAGAGCCGGAGGTATCGCGACTTGAATTCGCTCATGTTGCCTTCTTCAAGAATAGTAAGCACTTTGATGCCATCATTTAGAAGAGGATTGATACGTTTATCGGCAATTTCGGGAATCTTTTCGAAATTGGAATACAGTGAATTGAGCTTGTAAAAAAGGTCGTCCTTTACAATATCACCGGAATGACAGTATTTGTAAAGCTCGTGTATCATCCGGAAACTGTTGGTAAAGACCTGGATGGAATTTGAAGAATAACGAGCCGAAAGGCGTTTTTCAGCATAGATGGAAGTCTCATCAGGGTTATTATCGAAGATCTGACGAAACTCTCCGACTTTGCAGGAATAACGAAACATTTTTTCCCGGATATCGATAGCCTCAATACCTTCAGCAATGAACTTGCCAGAAATGCCATATTCGTGCATCAGACCTTCACGGCAGTTAATGTCAACTTTGAAGAAAATACGGCGAATCCCTTTTCCAACAATGGGAATTCCCAGCTGTCTGGGAATTGAAAGGACATATTTATCGCTCCAGGGGTCACGTTCACGTTTTCTCATTTCAAAACGGCGGTCGATGCCATCAATGTAAGCATCTGTAATGGAAAGAGCTTGATGAGTGTAAAGTTCAACAGCCCACTGATCAAACAGGAGTTCGGAAGGGTTGTCTACACGAAGAATGTACCAGTAAATAACAGGGTTTTCCTTCTCTATCCACTTCCTGACGTTAGGCATCACCTTCTCTTCAGGAGAATCAAAAACGAAATTTTTGAGGGCAGGATCATATATGGTACGGGTTATTGTGATGGGATGGGAAGACATAAATATTCAGCTCCGGGTCAGAGAAAATAATACAAGTGAAGTATTTATCAAATTTTTGCTTTTGTGGAAAAAATTCAAGAAATATATTTGAACTTAAACTTTTTATCAGAATGTAACTCCCTAATTATAGTTAGTGAGCACCCAGTCCGCTTCACTCAGTAGCATACCCAGGTGGGGTAGATTTTCATGACTTTTTTGTATTTTTACCCAGCGCATTTCCCAAAAGCGAGTAAATGTCCTTATTTGAGATAAAGCCAGAAACTATTTAGATATTCACTAATAAGCATAGACTTCTAAACATTTTTATTATCACAACATATCTAAATTTTTACATTATTTCTCCAAAATGTAATAACATAAGTTAAATAGGTACAAACATAACAAAAAGGCATGAGACCTTCAAGATCAATTACCATAAAGGATTCCATCATTATAGGTGGAAGAAATATTGAAAGCACAGGAGATGCAGATACCACTGAATTCAAATCCGATATGGAAGAAGCAAATCAGGGCCTTGAACTTCTCCACAAACTCAAAAAAATGAGAATCGAAGAGAAAGCTGGGTACCAGCAGATAGAAAATGAAGCTAAAATGGCCGAGGCAAAAATCGAATTGATGAGGATAGAAGCTCAGAATACTGGAGAACGAAGAGACTGAGAACTTGCTGCCCTTGATCTTTCACGAACCCTTAATGAGCTCAGGAACCAGTGCATAAACGATGACGCTTTTGCTGTCAAGGTAACTGTGGAAGTCCTGAAGAATAAAGTAAAAGATGAAAAATCCCTTGGGTATCTGGAAAACACTGGCAAAATGCTGGATGCTGTATATGATGATCCATTCCGCAAACTGGAAGAAACTCATCAAACACGAATTCTTGAATTATGCAACTACATTGAAGAAGCTTATTTTGCATCTCTGGTGCATGGGGAAGAGGAAAAATGAATTTTAGATCGGATTTCACAACCATTAAACTTTCCTTTATAAGATGAGTGATTTTACGTTATCCCGCGACTCTATTTGTATATGCCTAATAAAAGAACAACCCTAACAATAAAGATTGTATTAAGATGACAGACATATAACCTAGCTTCGGCAGGTAAACATATAAGTTAACATAATTAATTTTCATATATATTTTCTTAATCTTCCACGGCAGATAAAAACAACAGTAGAAGAGTTGAATCCTCAATAAAACGTCCAAGCTTCTTAGGTCACCTTGGTCTCATTGCTGGGGTTTTCCAAGAGCTTGAAGTTGACAAATTGATCGATGAGAAACTCACGAATGTAAGATACTCAAAGACACCAAATAGGTGAGAAGCTTACAGACAACAATGTTAGTGGACTATATCCAGAATCACAAAATCAGTTATGCAAATTACTGATGTCTGATACAGAAAGGGTTTGAAAACACTCGAGCCGTATGAAGGGAAACTTTCAAGTACGGTTCCTGGGGAGAAAAGAGGAGTAATCCTCCTGACCTACCCAACAAATAACTACGGATTGTTCAAATAAAAAAGAGAAAATACATTTTCCCTTATCTTTTCAGTCCTTGTTTTTATTCTCTGTTCTTCTTGATTCATTCAGCCCATCTGTCTGCCTGAGCATTAAAAGCCTGCTTGCAAGAGGAGCCATAGGAAGGTCTGCACTAAGCGTCAGAGAGCTTATCCTTGATTCTGTCAGCATTCTTCCAGGCAAGTCAGGGAAAATCTCAAGCCCTTTTCCTGCAGGCAGCCTCGGGCTTTTGGGCATGGACTCCAAAAGACCAGTAGATTTTATTCCGGTAAAGGAGCTGGAAACAAGCCTCGGAAGAGTTTCCGGACTCAAGCGGAGGTGATCAGAAGAAGAGAGTCCAAGATCCCTGTTAGGTGAGAGGCGTTTATTGAAATCAGGCATAAGTCCCCTGAACTGGTCAAGGACCGGACTTGAAAATGAAACTGATTCATAAGTAGGAGTGAGATTTTCGGCAAGGGCCTTTTCGCGGGCTGCACGGTCAGTTAAGTGAGAAGGCGAAGCTGAATTTTCGGGTTCACTGTCATTCATAGCAGTAAGGATTGTCACGATGGTATATCAATTATACGAGGGCTTTCTCTGTTTTCTTTACTGTAATCAAAATTACAATGATTTTGGTCATCCTTTATGCCCTGGTTGATATTATTCCCAGAATGCTAGTAAAGTCGTTTTTAGGCCCTTTTGCTCCGATCCTCAGTCAAATGGAGCTGACTTGCGTTCCTTGCACAAAAACGCAAGTATTTGTCATAATGAATACTTAACCATGGCAATATCAACCATATAACACTGGAAGACCCAATGATTTTTGAGAAGCGTTTTATTCTATTGCAGGTTATTTGGCATGAAAATGCTGCCATCTGCAAGCATTTTCATTGGTTGTGCATGTTATTCGAAGAATATCATGTGCGTTTTTTGTATTTCTCCTGAAAACGCTATTAAGTTAATCCTTCTGAACAAATCACGACCTGAAATTTGCGTCACTTTGAAGGAGCAAATCAACAATCTCGGTAAACTCCATTTCTGCCGCAATATCCAGAGCAGTATTGCCATTTTCGTCCTGAATATTAAGGTCAGCACCACTTTTAATAAGCAACTCTACAATGTCCCTATGCCCCGCCTGTGATGAGAGCATCAAAGCAGTAAGCCCATTTTCTTCTTGAACATCGATACTGGCACCACTTTCAATAAACAAGTCTACAATGTCCCTGTACCCTCTATCTGCTGCATAAGTCAAAGCTGTATTTCCGTTTTTATCCTGAAGATTAAGATCAGCATCGGCGTTAACAAGCAACGCAACAATACTTTTATGTCCAATCTTTGCTGCAGCATTCAAAGCAGTGTTAAGATTTTCGTCTTGAAGATTAACGTCTGCTCCACCTTTTAGGAGCAACTCCACAATATCCTTTTGCCCCCTGGATGCAGCAGAAATCAAAGCCGTTTCACCGTTCCTGCCCTGAATATCAGGATCGGCCCCACCTTCAAGAAGAATATCAACAATGCTCTTGTATCCTACTTTTACCGCAAACTTCAAAGCAGTCTCGCAGTTTCCGTCCTGGATATTAAGGTCTGCACCGCTTTTAATGAGCTGCTCAACAATATCCCCACGTTCGATCTTTGCCGCAGAAGTTAAGGCGGTATCCCCGTTTTCATCTTGAATATTAAGATCGGCACCGCCTTTAATAAGCGATTGTACAACGTCTCTGTATCCTTTATTCACCGCATAATTTAAAGCAGTTTTACCATATGTGTCCTGCGAGTTAATGTCAACTTTATCGTTTTTCAAAAGTTTCTCTACATTTTCTACCTGCCCTAACTTAGAAGCCTCGAAAAGATTTTGGTTTTTATCTTTTCCAAATAAATTAGATATAAAGTCCATCACTGTTTTCTCCTTAAATATCGAATGTTTTGTATTTACCTGATTGTAGCTATTCTGACGTTTTTGATTGAAGCATGGAATTAAAAATACAATTTTTATTGCTCATATAAAATATAATTATAACTCAGAGAAAATATAAGTTTTATCACTCAGCATGACTCAGTACCAAAATTCATTGATGAATGTAAATGTAAAAATCAGTAAATTTTGGATTTGAGTCCACAGAAGCCTAAAGTAATATAGGTGATCTTTTGTTGGAATTTACCAAATCTATATAGAATTTTTTAAACTCACATTTCATATCTAACTTCCGCTTTTTAAGCACATAAATTCAATTCATATTTCCATATTTCTCAGGTACCTTAAAAGTTAAGATATCTTTCCTGGACGTTGATCTATAGCAGTAATACAAGTTTTTAATATAATAACATCAAATATGACAAAAATAAAGAAAAGTATTAAATAGAAGTTCATCGTATGTATCATATGTCTAAGCGAACAGACAAAAATAGAAAAGCCTCCTAAATCTGTGAATTGAACGCATAACTCCTGAATTCTTTACCTGTATGTGCAGCAGATGAGGAATTTTAGGTGTTTTCGCGTTCAAGTTAGGATCAAAAATTTCCATTTTCAGGCTATCTCAAAACTACTCCAAGTTCGTACATTTGGGTCATAAACACACATTAAATTCTTCGAATAACAGGCACAACTAAATGAAAATATTCTCCCCTCTTTTTTGACAATTAAGCCCTCATTACCTTGGGCAGTAAGGTTGTCCTAATTTTGGTTTTTCAAAACCGTCCCTAAACTAATCAGTGAATTGCCATCGAAAGCTCAAGTGTGACTTTGATCACGTATGCTAAACTGGCTTTTAGGCAATTTCACTGCCAAATAAATTGGGTGATATTATTTGATGATTGAAGTCATAAACGAAGCTTGTGGGATTGAAGTCATAGACAAAGCTTGTGGGATTGAAGTCATAGACAAAGCTTGTGGGATTGAAGTCATAGACAAAGCTTGTGGGATTGAAGTCATAGACAAAGCCTGTGGTTTAGACATTTATAAAACTTTTTTAATTGTTATTATTCTCAGTCGGTCTGGTGAAAAACAACAGCAAAAACGTTACCTGAATTATCAAAAGCATAAAAGGGAAATGGAGACTTTAATTCAGTTGTAATCCCGTTCCTCCTCATGCCTCTCCACAACCTTTTCACGGCTTTCTTAAGATAACATCATTATATAGACCGTTTACGACGTAATTCCCTGTTCCCAGGCTTCTTCAGTCATCACGATTAGTGCTGAATTTGCATTTTCTGTATACGTATCATATCCAGAGGATGTCGCCTGATCGAAATATGAGACTTCATCGTCGTCAGTACTCTCAGGGGCTTTTATCATCGTTGTTTCAATTAAATTCCATATCCCATCCACTTTAAATGCAACAAACACATGACAAGGGATATGGATCAGTGCCGTATTCACACCTACAGACTCAAGTGCAGATGCATAAAGTACAGCCAGATCGTCGCAATCTCCACCTTTCAGAGATAAAGTTTCGGATGGAGTCTGGATATAATCTATACCAGTCCCCAATGGGTCATGGGGATCGGAAACATAATATACTCCGTGTTGGCCAAGCGCATCAAAAATTAGTTTGGCTTTTTCTAGATCGTCATCAGTGCCCTTTGTTGCATTTGCTGCAATACTCCTCACATTTGAGTCATGTGGATCGATGTAATACGAATAAAACGATTTTGATGAGATACCTGCATCTGAAGATGCCAGCCTGGAAGTATCTGCTAATGGAAGCGCATTTTTACCATATACCTTGAGGGGAATAGTGCTTTCCACAAAAGGCTGTTTTGTTCCTGATGAACTGTATTCGAGTTTCAAATACAGATTTTTCGTTGATTCTTTGCCGGCTTTTTCAAATAACTCTTCGGGTATGCTTGGGGTTACCCCGATTTTCGATACTTTATTCGGAGAGATCCCATTGATTGATGATGAGATCCAATCTCCACCTTCAATGCGAGTAGACAGAATAACATTTTCTGCAGACGATTCCCCTTTGTTAGCAATAGTCACCTGGAAAAGCTTCTTCTTGTTATTTACATAATAACTATATACTGCCGGACTCACACCAGACATATCGGATACTGCACTTGAAATCGCCAGTTTTGAAGGAGAGTAAGACTCATAATCCCCAACAATATTCATTTGTTGTCCAAATTTTAAGGTCACTAACTGAGACTGAGGAGAATGATAATTATTTACATTACCGTATTGCACTTTGTATGTACCAGGCTTCAACTCTATTGATATTTGCCCATTACCCTGAAATTCTCCATCTATGAATATATCACCATTCACAGGAGAAGTTTTGACTATTATCTTTGACACCGTCCTGGAATTGGGGTCTGTACCGAACTCAAAGATCTCCTGATAATCTCCGTATAAGTCTCCGTCAGAATTTTCGCTTAACGGATTGGTTTTATACTTGTTTACCTCGTCAAAGTCCGAGATTTTATCGGAATCAGTATCGCCGTTTGCAGGATCAGTATGGAGTGTGTTGACCTCATATCCATCCGAAATTCCGTCAGAATCCGAATCAGATGCGAATATACTGGTATCATGCTGAATCTCACTGGGTGTATTTAATTTGTCTCCATCAAAATCCACAATAACCACCCCTACCCCACAGAGAGCAATAATTAGTATTGCCGGAGCAGTATAATTGGACCTGAGCCTGTGAACAGCTCCATACAAAACAACAAGTAATATTGCTAGCTTGGCTAGCCTGGCGATTGTATGTGAAATTTCAGCATCAATCAAAAGTACACCCCCCTGAAAACAGAAATTATACTGTAAACCCAGCTCAACTTTAAAAAAATATTATGTAAGTGTAGTTATTTGAAAGTTTCTCCTATTGGTTCATATGCCCCCACGACCTAAATGTATCATTGGTGGCTCATATAAACGACATATATGTTACAAAGAGTAGGATGACTAAGGAGCAAATATTTCGTCTTCGTTTAATAAATGGTTTCAACTTCGCTCATATAATTGCAGATACAATAGTTATTATTAGTAAAAATTTCTTTCAGAATAATAATTCTGGAATTTGTAATGGTCAAATTCTTTATCTTTCCATCTCTGATGAAGATGGTCCTGGAAAATCACTTCTTGGTTCAAAGCATGTAGAGGTTATCCTAACATTAGATACTCCTGAAGACACGGATGTCCACGAAAAATTTGGTTTCTCAGCATACAGACAACGCATATTGCTACGAATCACTCAAGAGGCTAGAAATCAGCACGCTCTTTTAACAGTCAAAGATTTTGTAAAACTTTTAAAACGCAGTTACAGTACTATAAAAAAGGACTTAAAGAATTTCCGAGAAAAGAAACTTTATGTTCCCCTGAAAAGAGTGGTCAAAGATATTGGTTCTTCTTTTTGGCAAGTTTCTTTAACCACATTTAAGGGAAAATATTCCGGATCGTGTTTTCAAGAATAGAGGAGGCTGGAACATCATTGAATGAATTGAATAAATTGAATAAATTGAATAAATTGAATAAATTGAATAAATTGAATAAATTGAATAAATTGGGCTCTTCGCTATTCCGTATGGATAAGATGATTTTCAACTCAAGACCGCATTGGTTTTTATGAGAATATTATGAGGATATCCACACAAAACAACGAAGAGCCATAAATTGAATATATTTAAGTAATGTAAAATCAGTGGCAAGAATAACATTTTAAACCTTAATCGATGACCAATGAAAATATAACTTCAAATTTGCAGTTCAGGAGTTGATCCATAATTTCATTATCTCAATAATGATGCTTGGCAACAAATACCTTGAGATTCTACTTGAATCATTCCCAAATCAAGTTTTGGGATGAACTAATATAAGTGGTATAAAGGAGTTAAAGAGTGAAAAAGGATCATCTAAAGCCAATTAAAGCCCTTACATTCGGAGAAGCTCTTTTTGACATTATAAAGGGTTCAGCCCACCTTGGAGGAGCTCCGCTGAACCTCGCAGCCCACCTTGCAAAATTGGGAGCAAAATCGGCTGTGATTACTGCAGTCGGAAGGGATGAGCTTGGAAAAAGCCTGCTTGCCAGAGCTGAAGCAATGGGGATTGATACCTCTTACGTCGTAATTGATAAAAAAAGGCCGACAGGGACGGTTACTGTTGAACTGCAGGCTGAAGGAATTCCGGTTTTCACGATTAACAAAGGTGTTGCCTGGGATGCAATTACGCCGAGTGAAAAGGAGTTTGAGGCCATTTCCGATGGAGAATGGGATGTTTTCTGCTTTGGAACCCTTGCCCAGAGGACGGAAGAAAACCGAAAAACTCTGGAAAGGCTGTTTTTGGAAATAAAAGCAAAATATTTCTTCTACGATGTAAACCTCAGGACAGGGAATTATAAAAAAGAATGGATACTGTCTTCGCTAGAACACACAACTATTTTAAAGCTGAATGAGGAAGAAGCAAACACCATTTCCTGCTTGATTTCTGGTATTTCCGGCACCTGCAAACCTCTTACTTCTTACAAAGCTTTCTGTCGCCTGGTTACCGAAAAATACCCTGAAATTTCCGTAATCTGCATATCAAGGGGGCCTAAAGGAGCTGCGGTTTACCATAAAGACGTTTATGAGGAGGTAGAAACTACTCCTGCCGAGATTGCAGACACCGTCGGAGCTGGAGATGCCTTCTCCGCAGGTTTCCTTTACACCTTTCTCTCAGGATACGGAGTTTCAAAAGCCGCCTCAATTGCCTGCATCCTTGGAACGTATGTTGCATCGAAAGCTGGTGCAGTACCTGATTATTCAAAAGAGCTTATGGAAGAGCTCAAAGCTCAAGGATTAAAGCTGAGCTTGATCAAAACCTGAACGTGATCAAAAAACGGGTTGAACTTATCGGCACCGCAGTCTTTTAGAATGGAATTCCCCATAGAGGGTACCACTTTTCTACATTTTCCTCGATAGGCATTTCCCTTTCCATTTCTGCCCTTAACCTGAATTCAAAGGGGCTGTCTCTCTGCTTGCCGGAAAGCGGGATAAATGGATAATAAGTTCCCTGCTTAAAATTGTAGATCCAGTAAACGGTTTCTCCACGGCTGGATTTTCCGGCTTCGGGTTCGCTGTCAAACCTGTAAATGGCACAGAGAAGCTGCCCGCCAAAGCCGTGTTCTTCAAGAGTTTCACTTACAAGGTGAATGTTTGCAACAAGATCTTCTAAATCCGGGTCTTTAAAAATAGCCCACAGGAAATTGAACTCATCTTTTTCCAGCCTGAACTCGGTTTCTGTTTCCTTTGAACTATACTCCAGAAGCTCCTGAATTTCCTTTCGCGCAGATTCGTACGCTGAAGCCCCTATTGGCTTAAAGCAGATCCCTGCCGATCCTGAAGGCGTTAGGCCAAGATTGCTTTCCAGAGTAATACTGGCTGTAGACATTGCAAATAGTTTCTCACTTTTTGCTTTCGGAAGCGCACTCTTCCCTAGAACTGCATCCACTAAATCGCGAAGACCCATTTAGTTTCTCCTTTTTAAGTCATGTTCTTAATTCGTGCTATGAATTTGTTTCTATTAACTAATATTTTATGACCTGGATTAGTCCTGTAACCTGGATTCGCCCTGTAAATGGGATTAGTCCTGTAACCGGGATTAGTCCTGTAACCGGGATTTTGCCAGTACACAAGGTTAACCCAGATCCTGCTGCATCTTTTCAAGTTTGGCTATTCTTTTTTCCACAGACGGGTGAGTGGAAAAAATGTCCATTATGGAAGAACCTGAGATTGCAGGGATGATAAAAAAGGCATTCATCCCCTCTACTGACCTGAGGTCTTCACTCGGGACCCTGGACATGACTCCACTGATCTTCATTAGGGCCGATGCAAGGTCCGATGGCTGTCCGGTAATAATGGCTGCGCCCCTGTCTGCGGCATATTCCCTGTAGCGGGAAAGGGCTCGAATAAGTAGGAAACTAACCGCCCAGACTGCAAGTGAAACTAACCAGACAAGCAAAATGCCTCCGCCTTCTTTTCTCCTGTCTCCTCCCATATCTCCAAAGTAGAGGCTGTAACGGACAAAGTAAAAAGCCAGCGTTGAGATAAAACTGGCAATTGTCATGATAGCCATATCCCTGTTCTTGACATGGGTAAGTTCGTGAGCAAGCACGGCCTCAAGTTCGGCTGGAGATAGTTTGTCCAGAATTCCTGTTGTAACTGCAACAACAGCGTTGTTCTGGTTTCGGCCTGTTGCAAAAGCATTCGGGACCTGAGTCCTGACAATTGCCACCTTAGGTTTCGGGAGGTCAGCTATTGCACAGAGCCGTGTAATTATCCCATGCAGTTGTGGGGCCTCGCTTTCAGAAACGATCTGTGCGCCTGTTGACCACAGCACCAGTTTATCTGAGTAAAAGTACTGGATAACCATAAAAGAGCCTACAAAAAGCATCATAAACACTGGCGGAGTCCCGTTGTACGAAAGAAACAACAGGAATATAAAGTAAACTGCTGCCAGAAGAAACATCGTGAAAATCATCCGTCCCTGAAGTCCCAAATCCCGTTCCCACTTTCGTTTCATTGATTACTGCTCCTGAGTATGGTTTATATGTAGAAATCTCTGATTGTTAATTGCGCGTAGGCACGATTTCAATCGATTACTTCTTAAGTAAAGTGCTGTTGCAGCGAATTGCAACTAAAGTAAAGTGCGATTATAGTTATATGCGGTTAAAGTTAAGCGCGTTTTAAATGATTATTAAGTCTGAGTTTAAATTATAATCAAACCCATGTTAAATAAAATATTAAACCTGCAAATATTAAATATACTGATATTAAGCTTACAAATATTAAATATAAAATATCAAACATACTGATATTAAACTTATAAATATAGCTTCCGTTAAATGGAAGCAAAGTCTGACTGAGTGTACTTACAGGTATTGACCTGTAACTCAAAGAAGGCTGCACACAAAAAGAAAAATTTTTAGTAAGATTTGGGAAAGAGTTACGAAGGCATAACATGATTGTTTTTCTCTTTGGGAATATGAAATAATCCAGCTATATATCGGATAAAATATTTCCTCAAAGATTAAAGTCCTTTCCCCCTTCTGGAAAGGCTCAAAGCTTCTTTTATTCGACAAGAATTACTGTCTATCATTAAAAATCTGATGTTTATCATATACTTATCATTAATACACCATTAAACAAAATCAAATTGCGTGCGGCCACCCCAACCTAAAGGATGGGGTATGCTGATGGGCCGCCCGCCCGGTTGTTCTGGTAGTTAGAAATCATCAAGTCTTCTTTGCTCGGATCTCACGAACCTATGCAATTGAGACTCTTCACTCGGTTTTCCTTGCGATTCTTTAATGTAATGCTTGATCGTATCAGCAGTTACGTTTCCAACGGATCGATAGAATTTGCCATTTGACCATAGACTTCCACCCCAATATTGTTTTTTAAGATCAGGATGGAGCTTAAATAGTCTGTAAGAACTGCCTCCTTTTAAATATTGAATTACCTCTGATAGAGAATTACTTGGATGGAACTCTAGAAACAAGTGAACATGATTGTCTACTACTTCCATTGCGTGTATTTTGTAGCCATTTTTAGCGCAAATGTTAATGAGAATTAACTCGCAATCCTTTTTAATTCGCTTATTGTAGAATATACTGTATCGATACTTAGGCACCAACACGATGTGGTAAGTAATCTGACCATAGCCATGGCTAAAACTGTGTAATTCCACTAATATCACATCCTAGCCATAGATGGCTGGCACCATCTGTGGCTATGGTGCCAAAAAAAGCTTATTTTACAAAAAAATAAGGATTTAGAGATTTAAAGTGAAAAGCGAAGAGGCGAGGGTCCACTTCATCCCCGACCTAAAGGACGGGGTATTCGTGACCCTCTGCACTCCCGTAGTAATAAATCGTATCATCTTCAAATTCAATGTCGAATTTTCCAACTCAAAAAATGTGCACAATTTTATAATCCAGTTGAAAAGTTGAGTGTATCACTTGAGGTTGTTTTTTAAACTTGGTTTAATTATTAAATTTTCATCAAATACATGAAATTTACTCTTGCCCATAAAATTTGAAGAGGATACAAGAAACCAGAAGAAAAAGAAGAGATGAAGATCAATAAAAAAAATAAAATTAAGAGTGATGGTACAAAATAAACAAAGAAATTGTAAGTTCATTTAAGCTGAAACTACGAATTTCTACAAAGCTCAGGAAAGGACTTCTTCCTTATACTTGTCGATACCGAGCCTTTCAATGAGTTCTCCTAATCTCTCTCCGTCAAGACCTTCTCTCCTGTAATACTCAAAGGTTTTTTCAAGGACTGAGAAAAGCTGCTCTTCGTCTGCAAGCTCAAGAAGCTTTATCCCCTGCATGGGCTGGCGTCCGGCCTTGCCTCCAACGAAGATCGTGCATCCGGTTTTTTCTGCTCTCAGGGCATCTTTCCGGCAGGCTGCAATACATGCCCCGCAGAGGATGCACTTTTCAGTATCTATAGAAGCTTTATCTTCCTGGACTTTTATTGCTCCCACTTTACAAGCCTTTTCACAGCGCTTGCAGCCGACGCAATTTTCTTCGACGGTTTTGGGACTTACCGTACCCATGACTCCAAAATCATTTTCCTGAGGTCTTACACATGCTGAAGGGCAGCCTGTTACTGCAATCTTGAGTTTTTTAGGGACAGCTTCCCCAAAGTATTTTTCATCGATCTTGCAAGCTATGCTTTCGCAGTTAATTAACCCGTTTCTACAGACCCTATCTCCCTGGCAGGCAACCACGGCTCTTACCCTTTTTCCGGCAGAGCCTCCAAAAATACCCTGCTCTTCAAGTTCGTTGTTTGCTGCTTCCGCATCTTCAAGTTTAACAAAAGGAACCTCAATCTGCTGCCTTGAGGTTATGTGAACATAGCCAGAGCCATATTTCTCGACTGCATCTGCAATTGCCCGCAGTTTTTCGACATCCAGATTCCCACTCACGACCTTCAGACGCATTGAAAACATGTTTTCCTGCCTCTGAGGCAGAAATCCTTTACTTTTTAGTAAAGACACATCGATTTTTTTATCATTCATATAAGGTCACTTATGCAAAGGCATTATTATTGACCTATATAAATATTTTTGTCTTTTTTCAGTTGGCTTTTTTA
Organism: Methanosarcina sp. Kolksee; assembly: GCF_000969945.1. Classification (NCBI taxonomy): domain Archaea; kingdom Methanobacteriati; phylum Methanobacteriota; class Methanomicrobia; order Methanosarcinales; family Methanosarcinaceae; genus Methanosarcina; species Methanosarcina sp. Kolksee. The sequence continues at coordinate 2,058,931 of NZ_CP009524.1, read as the reverse complement.
ATAGATTTCGGCTTTTTAAAGATTGCAGCTTTAACCGAACCTTGAGATGTAAATAATTTGGAAACATACCTGTACCAGAGAAAACAGGAGATTTTTATCAAATACAGACAAGAAAACTGGATCAATGAAAGACAGGAGAAAAATTCAGAGAAATGAAAAAACGTTGAACTGCACGAGTACCATATAAAGCGCTGTTCCTATAAAGATGCTAAGCATGGCATTTCTTTTCCAGAAATGCAGCCCGGCAACGACACCTATGGTGACAAATTCCGGAATCCCGTAAGGAGCTGTAAGCCATTGAACGTCTTTTAAGCAGTAGATAACAAGCAGCAGGAGAATCATAGGAGGCAGGTTTTTTTCAATAACCGCAAGCATTTCAGGGGGTTCCCTTGAGCCAAAAAACAGGAATGGAAGAGCTCTGGTTGCAAAGGTTGCAAGCGCTATGACTGCAATGGTAATGAACATTTGAAGAGCGCTCAGCATCAGTTTTCCTCCTTTATTTTATCTTCAACAGACTGCATGGATGTATTAATCAACCGAATTTCTTTCTTTATTTGTGAAATGCCCTGCATTTTCTGTGTTTTCTCCGTTTCCTGTGTTTTCTCCGTTTCCTGTGTTTTCTCCGTTTCCTGTGTTTTCTCCGTTTCCTGTGTTTTCTCCGTTTCCTGTGTTTTCTCCGTTTCCTGTGTTTTCTCCGTTTCCTGTGTTTTCTCCGTTTCCTATGTTTCCTGTGTTTTCTGCTTTCTTTGTGCTCTCTGCATTGACTTTTCCCTGCCAATCAGAATCAGAGTCCCAAGAATGATTGAAGCAAGCAACATGTTGTCAGAGCTGAACAGAATAAGAGACAGGGCCCCCGCACCAACTGCGGCTATGAAGGGAAAACGCGCCTCTGAACTGAAATATTGCTCTATGGTCAACACTACAAATAGCGCGGTCAGAACGAAACTCATGCCTTCAAGATTAAGATCCAGTACAGAACCAAGTGCAGCTCCCATAACTGAACCTGCGATCCAGTAGAGGTGGTCAAGGGCTGCAATATAAAAGTAAAACTTTGATTTTGAGCTGCCCTGCGGGACATCTGTTGTGGTCAGGAGAGCATATGTCTCGTCGGTTAGTGCAAAGATAAGATAAGGTTTAACCTTTCCGATACCGGAAAACTTCTCAAGCAGGGACAAACCATAAAAAGCATGCCTGAAATTCAGAAGTAATGTGGCTATGGCAAACTCAGTTAGTCCTGCGCCGGTAGAAAGTAAAGCTACTGCCAGAAACTGGCCAGAACCTGCGTAGACAAAAAGGCTCATAATAAAAGCATAGATCCAGTGATATCCTGCACCGTCAAGCAGAAACCCAAAAGCCATTCCAAGAGGTATGTACCCAAGAAGCACAGGAATTGTGGTTTTGAAGGCGATGGTTAAAAGATCTTTATTTTGCTCGCCTGCTTCCCTTTTGTACTCCCCATTTCTGACCATGCTATCTATCTTCTACTGCCTGCTGTAATTTCTTTTGAAAAATGAAATACAGAAATTATATTTATCATATATATCTTTTGTCAACATAGAATTACTTTCGGGAGTAAGAACCGTCAGCCTGCTTGCATTTAGAAATCAAATTTGCACTAACGCACTCCACTGCAAGCAACGGAGTATTTATGAAATAAATATAAACTGTTGACAAATGTTGATAAATGTTGTTGATAAATAGAGTTCCACATTCTGCAGGTGCGACAAGAAGCTATACTATGAATTGCGTTATAAGCTACCTTTTCCATTTGAGGTAATCTTAGTGTGACATTCACAAATGGTAACTTTTTTGTGAAGTTCACATGACAATATCAATAACTCAAGGAATCTGGCTTTGATAATTGGTCAGGATAAGAATACTATGAAGAACGTAGGGTGAACCCCTATGAAGAACGTAAAGTGAACCATCGTAAGAATCGTGAAGTGGAATAAGCGAAAACAGGTTGATGCTTAAACCAAAAGGTACGAAATCAGGCTGTAATGTGTCTGCGGACATTATGGCAAGTGGACAAATGATTCTCGGTTTATAGATAGCTTCTAAGGTATTCACATTATGCAGTATAGAAACTTGGTAAGCCCTAAATGCTTCCATAAGTGTCGGATATTTCTTTTTGCAAGGCTATATACTTTCGGACACTATGCATCGGCCTGCCTATACTCAGGAAAATAAACATATGACTGCTATTTCAGAGTTTATTTCGAGAAGTTTCTCTTTTTTTTTCAAGAAGTCCCCATAATTTTTCACATTCACTGGCTGTAAGCCCGATCTGCTTGACAAAGTATTCTTCCGTTTTCTGGTTCTTTACTGTGTCTTTTATCAAGTGGCTTATTGTATCCCTATGATGCCCTGTTATTCGTTCAATACTTCTTATCCCGTTTTTTTCAAGGAATAGCCGATATATCAGTCTTATCTCATCTGCAGATAGATGCTTGCGATAAACAGCGGTACCTTTCGTATCCATAAAAAATTTTCCACAGTGCTTACAGTAGTACCGCTGATGGCCGGTTTTATACTTTCCTCGTTTTATAATAGCTTTCCCTTCTATCCTGAGATAATACTTACATTCAGGATTTGGGCAAACAGTCTCATTTTGGTTTTCAACTGACATAATATAATCAATAAGTTGTAACTTCAATAATATATTTATTTTGCTCGGTTCGTTTCAAACACTTTGTTTCAGATTGATTCATCAGCATAAAGACAAGCGTTATTTAAAATTCATTATCAGATTGGCTCATACAATTATACAAATAAAATCCATTGTATTTATTATTTATGAGAATGGATAAAAACTGTCTCAGAGCCTTTCTCATGAACTTCATATTTATTAGAAACTTAGATCCCATAAGATCATTCAAAACCATATAGAGAGACATTTTACATTCATTAGCCCGGGAAAATGAAAAATGAGTTTTAAAAACCTCACTGTTCATAATTATTAACTTTAAACTTATATTCATGGTAGTTATATCTAAATTTTTTAATATTCATATTTAATTGCTACTTTCGTATAACCTTCTGCACGCTGAGAAAACTCCCTGTAGGCGGCAGTCGCGTCCTCAATAGAGATACTGTGGCCTACAATAAAGCCTGGCTTTGCCTCACCTGCAATTATTATATCCCTGAGCATCAAAATGATTTTATTCACTGGGGTAGGGCCTGTTCCAATTGTTAAGCCTTTTTCCCACAACTGCCCAAAAGGCAGAATATACCCGTTTTTTAGCATGTTCATTGACGCTGTCCGGATCGTCCTCAGTAAAGAGTCCTGTAATTCCAGGAAGGCCTGTAGGGTTTACTAACCTTACAAGGTTACTTATCACCCGGTTTTTTAAGGGATCAGCCCTCTCCATGACCTGATTAACCCACCGCATCTATGCCGGACATCACGTCCTTCATTTTCTCCTCGCCTGGCAAAAGGGATTACATAACTTTCGGGTTCATGGTTCTTAGCGTTTCAATTACGGTTACAGGGCCACTTCTGTGGCCTCAATTGGAGCACCTACACTCTCAGCCAGGTTTTGTACGCCTGATACAAAACTCTGCATTCTTCTTCTCCTGTCTGCAGTGTATCCGCAGCTGAATGTTGGGACTACGTTATTTTAAGTATACGCTGATCCAAAAATAAAAGAAATAGTCTTTACTCATTAAAAAGTTCGGACAAACTTTTCACTATCTTTACATAAGGATATTGTAAAAACTCAGTTCCCATTGTCGTTCCTGTTGTCACAGCCGCAAAATCAACATTTGCTGCCAGGGCCGTTTTAGCATCAATCAGACTATCTCCAATATATAGCACATTATCAAGTTGTTCACTAAGGCTGTCAATTGCAAGGAGTAATCCTTCTGGAGACGGTTTGGGGACTTTAACATCCTCTCCTCCAACAATAATATCTATTAAATCCAGGACCCCATGCATGTTTAAGGTCTCATCGATTCTAAAATGATATTTTGTGGTTACAATACCTGTATTGAGCCCACTCCGTTTTAATCGTTCTAAAGTATTTACTGTGTCGGCATACAGCACTGTATCTCTGGACATTACCTCGTTAGCCTTTTCCCGAAACAAGCTTAGAAACTGATTTATCAAAACTTCGTTTTCGTTCTTTGTTAGCTGAATAAATGCTTTGTCGAGTGGTAGTCCAACAGTTTTTTTTATACTTTCACGGTCAAAGCAGGGAATGTCCAGCTTGCTGAAGGCATAATTGAAACTTGACACAATACCACTCGTTGCATCGGCTAATGTGTAATCAAAATCAAAAATAACAGTACTATATTTCATACTCTCCCGCCTTGAGTCCTGCTGTTGATAGAGAATCCTGCAGGAGTGGATTAAAATTCCACAGGAGTGGACTAAAATCCTGCAATATCAACATAAAGTCCTGCTGTACTGGCATAATATCTTTTCGCCCAAAAACAAAGGTTTTTTATTTACTCCTTACATTCGCATGCCTTATATTTTTAGAATTAAAGACATAAAATGTAGGGTAGATATTATTCTTAAAGGCACTTGCTACAAGTACTTTTGTCATAACCATTAAACAAAAAAATAAAAATTCATATACAGGATAATTTAATTAGAATTAATTAAGCTATTTCATGAGTTAATTCCAGAATTTGAAGCTTTTGGTGGATATTCTGATGTCCTGGAATTCCAGATCAAAATTACCAGTATGATTTTATGTCATAACTTATATTAAAAAATAAGATTTAAACAGATATAAATGAGCTGGTTAAGAGAATAAAATCAAAAGAAATATACACATTAAGAAGTAACACAAAACAAACTAGCTCTTTATAAGACCTTTAAACACATGTAAATCTTCTGTATATAACCTAAAAGATTTTGCCCGGAATTGACATAATAATACTACTTAATATTATTTACTTTATATTATTTAGAGAAATAAGTGTGAATATCTATTATTAATAATCTGCCGAGGGAAAGTTGATTGATAAACGAATCGAATAATAGAAACTGGATTAAAGTGAGTGTAGTTTTGCTGGCAGTCTTTGTCATACTAACTTTGATACTAGGAGTAAGAATGTCGGGCATGAGGTCTCCCGACTACCAGCATGGCTACGAAGATGGCTACCGAGACAGCTATCAGACTGCTTTCAATGGCAAATATTATGATGTAAAAGGTGGCTTAGGTGAGAATAGTAGCTATAACGAAGGTTACATACACGGTTATGATGAAGGTTACCCCGATGGTCAACTAGACCTTGGAGGCCAAGAGGGACATGGAACAAGCCAGACTCTCGAAAACAGTCAGGCTCTCGAAACCAGCCAGGCTCTCGAAAACAGCAAGAATAATGAAACCAGCAAAGCTAATACCAGCGCGAATAGTGAAACCAGCAAGAACACTGAAACCAGCAAGAACACTGAAACAAAACAGGGTCGCCAAATTAGCTTCAAGAGTGAAAGTTAATGCAATTGGCGTTATAGAATCAAAAAATGGATATCTCCATACTTTTTCCTGATTTTTGCATTGATTCTACTCTTTAGAAGCAGTGCAGCAGTAGCAAGACTAACAGGAGATTTTTCAGATACTTAGAAAAATTTATCAATACAACTCACCAATCATCTTTTCATGCCAGTTGAAACAAGGGATATCTCTGTAACCGGAAAAGAGGACTGCGGAATTGTTGATATTACCAAAATAATCTCAGAAGAAATAAGAAAATCAAAAATAAGAAATGGAACGGTTACGATCTTTTGTATTGGGTCAACCGGAGCAATAACCACGATGGAATTTGAGCCTAATCTCTCAAAAGACGTCTCTGAAGCGCTTGGTCAGCTAATTCCTCTTGACAGAGACTATCACCATCACAAAACTTGGGGAGATTATAATGGAGGCTCGCATTTAAGAGCTATGCTTATCGGTCCGAGCCTTACAGTGCCTTTTGTTGAAAAAAACCTTACTCTTGGAACCTGGCAACAGATTGTGTACATTAACTTTGACAGGATTGAAAAAGTAAGAAGAATCGTACTGCAGATTCTCGGGGACTGTTAAACGGTTTTGTTTTCTAAAAGAGGGATCTCGTTAAACTGGGGTATATATTGACTAATTTGTTCTTTTAATTTTGTTATTGAGTATATTTTTATTCATCTCAACACGCCTCTCACCATTTTACTGAAAAAACTTTCGATGATATTCAGCCACGAAGCGTTAAACATTTCCAATTGCCTGAATACCTAGTTTTTCAACATAGGAAATAATCACTATTGTCGAGTCAACCGCAAAATGTCGTATAAAATCAATTGCAATTATTCAGAGCCATTGAATCCTTGATGATTGACTCGACACTATCTTAATTTCCTCATTTAGGACGATGACTTATACGAGGCATAAGCAATGTTATATAATTAATATAATGTTTAATTATATATTAAAATAAGGGTCGATGCACTAGGGGTTATTATCCACAAAAAAACGAAGGACCTAAAAATATTCAAAAATTGTTATGTTTCTATAGGTTTTTTACTCAAACCAATTCTTCTCCAATCTTTTCTCCCTTTCCCCCGGTTCACTTGCATAAGCAATATATTCCTCACTTTCCTTCTCAAAAACGAACCTGTAAACCGCTTTGAAATAAGCCCAGTATTTAACATACTGATCCCTTGCATCGCTCAGCGTAACAGTTACCGAGCCATTTTCTTCCGAAACGCTGTAAACAGGATAATCGATTTCCTGAGGAACGGCTGTACTATAAAGTTTTCCGGTTCTTTCAATATACACGGAGGCATCCGGAACAGCGCCGATCACGTTGACTTTTTCGATGTAATTGCTTCTTTCGATCCCGGACCAGTAGCTAACTTCCATAATCCTGTAATGAGTGGAGTTATACGAATACGCCGAAATAAACTTCCCTACAGAAGACGGATAGGTGTCCTGATAGCTGATTTTTGCGCCTTCAGCGCCGGAAATATAATTCACAAAAAATAATTTTACCACCGGCAGGACTGCAAGCCATACCAAAAGCACAATTAAAAGCGCGGGATAGAGTTTACTCCGTTTTTTCGTGACAAAGGCACAGAAATCATTGAATTTTCCTTTCCATTTTCCGCGGCTTTTCATGTATGCTATAACTAAAACGAAAACGGGCAGCAGGGGAAGAATATTTGCTAGAGGATCGAAGAAATAAATAGCTCCGAGAGTAGACGTCTCGGTACTGAAAGGGTAGAAGGGACGCATTTTCCAGCTTGTCGCATAATCAAGGTAGATGTGGGAAAATATGGCTGCAAAGCCGGCTGCTGTGAACAGGCGGTCTTTTGTTTTAAACCAGATGAAAAGTGTGACAAGCAGGATGAAGAGGATTGAGTGCAGGAATTCCCTGTGGCCAAGCAGGTAGAAGAGCTGGTTTCGTGTCTCGTGGCTTACACTGCCGCTGATGAGAGCAAACAGGATGTATGGGATAAAATCCAGGTCAGGAAGGATTGCCAAAAACCCGAGAGCATTTCGTTTTTTTCCTTTGAAGCCAAAGGCTAGGGCAATCAGAAGACCGATCCCTAGGTGGGAAAGTGTATTTACCATTTGCTTTCTCCCTTAATTAAAGAAGAAAACTGTTAAAATATATATGTTTAATTGAATGGACTTGCAAAAATCTGCCAGAATAGGAGAAATAAAAAATGAAGAAATATCAAAAACAGAAAATACCAGAAACTCCAGGGTGGATTTGAAAAAATGATTATTTTTTCCTCACATCAGGCCAATCTGCTTCATCAATCCTACAAGGTCATAGAAAAGCTTCTCTTCGATGATCTCACCATCTTTCCAGTGAGCAACTGTACAGAATTCCACTTTGAATTTCTTATTTGTAGGCTGGATTTCTTTTCCATTGGACCCTTTCATAGGTCCTTTCATGGTACCTGTGAATGTGGCTACTGAACATGTCCAGTCGCCCTGGCCAAAAAGCACCTTATACGGCCTGTTCTCGACATGGCTGTCCGGAAATGTCTGAAAAAATTGCATGGCTTCTTCATGATGTGCCTTTTTTCCTCTTGTAGGTTCCGGTTGACCCGGCCAGTACACAGCAACTTCTTTAGCATGACGTTTCTTGAAGGTATCCCAGTCCTGTGAATTCCATGCATCATCCAGAGTCACCATCAGTTGCAGGTTTTCTTCTACTGTCACTCCCACCATCCCCTATTTATTCTTGATCCCAAAAAACGATTATCAATAAATTTAATTTAAACTACAGATTCAGAACAATTAATGAAACCCATAATTAGGTACCAATTATCCCAAAAAATCCCAACAGGAAGCTAATGGATGTACTTATTAATTTTAAAATACGTTTTTGAGCCTAATTTTAAAATACGTTTTTGAGCCGCTGTTAATTATATAATTCAATACAGATATATTCTTGCAGCTTTGTATTAATTCAATTGAGTTTTGCCTCTCTTACAAAATTTATGGTACTCCAGTACTGGAAACTATAAATGTTAACAAAAATTTCATTTATTAATTTTTAATTCTGTATTTTGTAGCGAAATGTTCTGGTATATATAAATTTGCTAAGTACTGGAAACATAAGAAAATAATCATCGTTATTTTAATATTCAAAATTTTAATATTAATCCCAGATGAATAATTACAAAAATATTTTATTAGTTTTCATCTTTTACCTTTAAATAGATGTGGCGTATAACTATATTTTACATCTGGAATTGTCATGCGGCAATTTAGTATGTAATTGACGAGATAAAAAGGCATAGTGACCTTTGAGTCACTTTAGATTCACCTTAGAATTGCCTTAAGCAGAATCGTTTAAGTGACAGATTTCTGTTAATATCGTTAAGGGGAGAACTGGTTAGCAGAATTTGTAATGGAGTTTTATTGAACCGAGGCTTAAAGCTTGAGTTCGATACATGAGCTTCAAACAAATTAAATTTCGGATTAAGTTTCAAACAAATTTTGCAAAACCGGCGATCAGTAAGAGGGTAAAACAACATGGATAAAGGATTATACAAATTACCGGATTTGAAATATGGATATGACGACCTGGCACCTTATATTTCCGAAGAACAACTCAAGTTACATCATGACAAGCACCACCAGGCTTATGTTACTAACGCAAATGCAGCTATAGAAATGATGGACAAGGCAAGGAAAGAAGGAACTGACTTTGATTACAAGGCAACTGCAAAAGCCCTGTCTTTCAACCTGGGTGGACATATCCTTCACAATTACTTCTGGTGGGAGATGACCCCTGAGAGTAATGCGAGCAAAGAGGCCGTGGGTGAACTGGCCGAGGTGATCAAAGATAACTTTGGAAGTTTTGAAAGGTTTAAAAAGGAGTTTACCCAGGTTGCATCAAGCGTTGAGGGTTCCGGATGGGCAGCCTTAACCTTCTGTAATGATACAAATAGACTTATGATAATGCAGATCGAAAAGCACAATGTAAATATAGCTCCGGATTACCCTATCCTCATGGCGCTCGATGTGTGGGAGCATGCTTACTATGTCGATTACAAAAACAATAGAGGTAAGTTCATTGAAGGATTCTGGAATATAATCGACTGGGAAGAAATCGATAAATACTTCGCAAAAGTCCAGAAATAATTTGAAAGTTGCTTTTTAAAGATTTCACGCCTATTCCGATTACGTTTATCATTATTGGAAAAATAAGTAATCGGAATCAAATTATTTTTTTTGGAATCAGATTATTTTCAGGGGTAGTTTTTTATCGAGATCAATTCCAGCTTATTTAAACGGGCTTTCTATCTTGACTTTGTCACATTTCCTTTCCACGTCCAACCATGAAGTATAATTTTTCCGTTATAAATATAGTTTCATGAAACAAATAACAACTAACTTCATCAAGTCAAATAATATTTCTATAAAAAAATATTTTAGATATACATCTTGAATCCGGTTTTTAAACAATGACTCTTTGTGTTGTTTTAACCTGTATTGATTACTTTAATGGTTTGATTCTCTTCTCCAATATAGGAAAAATACAAGAAAAATGGTAATTTATTGGCATCTATTCAGCGTACAAAAAATAGGTTTATTGCTATTGATTTTAATGTTTCATAAGCATAGAATTACCAACTGTATAAAACCAAAAAGCGCGATCATTAACAACAGTTATGAAAAATTGGACAATAGAATTTTGCCCATTTTAAATTTAAGAAGATGTTTATTGAGAGTGTTTTTCCTATGTTGAATAGTTACTTCATTTTTCGAAGAATATCATGTGCGTTTTTTAAAAAACAAAAACACTTATAATGTTTTTTAATTTTTTCTGAAAGGCCACACTGCGTGCGTGACAATACAATTTTGAAACTTTCCCGAAAACAGTCCTTTTGAGCGAAGTGCAGCGTAGCGAAAAGGACACCGTTTTCCCGAGACAGGACTCAGGCAATGAAAAGGACTGCAAGTTCTCGAAATGCTGCAATTGATAGTATATAAATATATACGAAATGAGAAATTAGTAAAGTTATATACGTGTCCAAGTTTCTATAAAAGACTAGCTCTTTATTCATATCACTCTATGAAATTACCCGGAGTAGAGCAAATGAACAAGAACAAAAGATTAAAGCTTATAGTTATGCTTTTAGTGACCCTGTTTTTTGGGATAGTGCTTGGCCCGGTGGCAAATGCCACTTCGGAAGAACCAGTCACAGAGAAAGAAGAGAGTGAACAGAAATCTGTTGATGATTTACAATGGAGTGAATGGCAACAGTCTCATACTATGGAAGTTGAAGTGACAACGGTTTATGATTACAAAACAGATGGTACACTCAAAATCACTGAAACTTATTCGGGAATAGGACTTAAGTCTAAATTTAAGGAAAATGAACTAACAAGATCTCAGACTTTTCCAGTCTCTGACGGAAAAGAGATCGCTCTTAGTACAAAAAGCGATAGTTTGAAACTGAAACCAGGAGATAAGAAAGAATTTGTAACCCAAAAATCTGTAGTGATTACAACTAGCAATGATCCTTTTGAGTGGTGGAACAGTTCTTCTTTAGCCTCTATTTCCTACCCCCAATGGACTTTCTCAAAGATTACCTCGGGACAGAATACTTATTATGTAGTGGCAGACCCCATAAATTTAATATGGAAACAGAAAAGTCTGAAGACAGTTAAAAATACGATCCTTAAGAAAAAATGGATTGACAATCCCGTAGAATACACTCATTATATATCATATCCTAATGGAAATTGGGTTGCTGGAGACGGAATGGCAGACAATAAATACAGACTTCTCGGTGGCTATCATTTACGGCTCTGGAAACTACCAAATGGAAACGTCGTTTCAAATGCCCACCACGATGACAGTGTTCTCATTATTCCTGGACATCAAGTAGATGGATATGAAAACGCAGAAACCAAAGTTGCTAAATTTTTTGGAACCGGAAGTAAATCATATTGGCTGGATAATGTGTACTATAGTAAGTACTATAAAGCCTATAATGACGGCTCAGCGAAACTGTTCTGAAAGTTTAAAAAGTAATTCATATTAATTCATATTAACAGTATCTCTTAATGACAAATATCTATTCTTCGCAGCAAACTAATTCCTTAAAAAACAAACATGATATTCTTTGAATAACATGCACAGCCAATGAAAATGCTTGCAGATGGCAGCATTTTCATGCTAATTATTTGGTTTCCAAATTTTATGGGATTATTATCAATGGTTTCTGGAATCCATTAACCTGATCCCTAAGTTCCAGAGTGAAATTTGGGTAGCTCGATTTGGGAGTTTCACCTCAATAAACATAATTCGTTGAACAAATATGCATTTTGAAATTGAGTTTATGAGTTGAGTTTTTCTCAGGAAAAAAGCACTTACTTGGAAAAAAATGGATAAAAATGCACTACGTTCATAAATTAAAGAGAAAAATATATTAACTATAAATTTTCAAATTTTATAGAAAACGAACTTTATAGAAAAACGAACTTTATAGAAAAACGAACTTTATAGAAAAACGAACTTTATAGAAAACGAACTTTATAGAAAACGAACTTTATAGAAAACGAACATGATACTCTTTGAATAACATGCACAAACAATGAAAATGCTTGCAGATGGCAGTATTTTCATGCTAAACGAACATGATACTCTTTGAATAACATGCACAAACAATGAAAATGTTTGCAGATGGCAGCATTTTCATGCTAACATTAGTATAATCCAGTTTTTAGTGTGAAGATTCCTTATTGCGAATCTTCTTCTAATTTACGAAACATCTATACATTTACAAGCCTGCAGGCAGTCGGTCAAGGTGCATAATATGGAAAACAATCTACTCGATCTGATCCTCCTCTCTGAAAAAAGAAAGAATGTACTGCTTCTTCTGCTTGAAGGACCAAAGGATATTGAAACAATAAAAAAAGCTCTCAGTGCCAGTGCAACCGCAGTTCAGCCCCAGGTAAAAAAGCTCAAAGAGCAGCACCTGATAGTCCAGGAAAAAAACCTCTATAAGCTTAGCGAGATAGGCAGAGTTGTGGTTGAGAAGATGAAGCCTCTTGTGGACACGCTTGCTGTTCTAGAAGAGAACGCGAATTACTGGGCAGAAAGGGAAGTGAATGAGATTCCACCTTTTCTCCTGCAAAGAATTTGCGAGCTTGGGCACTGCACTATAATCGAACCTCAGGTAGACTATATGTTTGAGATGATCCCGGAATACGTCAGAAATGTCCGGATGGCAAAAGAGCTAAGGGTTGCAATTTCATATTTCCACCCGCTTTTCCCTTCTTTTTACCTGGAAATTGCCGAAAAAGGAATCCCTATATCGCTGTTACTCCCCGAGTCCATCCTGAAAAGATGGATCGAAGATTACAGGGAACAGACCGAACAATACCTGAAAAAGGAAAATGCTAAACTTTTTGTCTGCACGGACTGCGAAAGGATATCTGCGGTTGTAGCCGCGGATAATTTTATGGCATTGGCCCTTTTCCCGAAAAGCACGGTCTTTGACCGAAAATATGTGATCTGCTTTGAGCCAGGAGCTCTGGCCTGGGGAAAAGAACTCTATGACTACTATGAACAGCACTCTGAACAAATTAAGAATATAGACAATTACACCCAAGCGTAAATATAGACAATTACACCCACGTGTAATATAGACAATCGCATCCAATGCAGAATATCAATAATTATACCGGCGTCCCCTGACCGAATAAAATTGGAATTTTAAAAACCAACCTGTGAGCCTATATGCTCCAGGGAAACAGGGGTGTTTCTATTTCTTCCAGCCGCATTTCAGAGATATTCTTCAAAACCTGCTTTACCTTTTGAATATTCTTCGTGCCAGCCCGGAGGTACGGGCATTTTTTCATAAAGGTTTTTCCTCTGAGCCTCAAGAAGATTCGGGGTCTTTCCCATAAACTCTGCAGCACAGAGGACGCGGGTTTCAACCATTCCATCCAGTTCTTTTAACCAGTTGTACCCTTCAAAAGACCTGAGCAAATGGTGGTCCAGAATCAGAGTATCAACACGCCTGGCTAGAAGGAGAGCATTTTCCAAGGCCTGTTTTCCTGCCTCAGGAACGCGGTGTGAAAGATAAAGAGGAGGGCCTGAGGCAAAAACAATTGTAGGTTCCCAGGCAAGCACCTTAAGGACGGTTTCCCTGTCCAGAAGCTGGATGTCAGAACTATGGACAAAAACATCATCTCCCTCGCAGATCCGGGTCATCATTACAGTCCCGAAGCCTTTTTCTCTGGCACCATGAGGAACAGGAGAAGAAAATTCCATATTGCCAGACTTCACGCCTTCCGAAGCCGGGAGAGGAAAACCCAGAAAATCCGAAAGTTCACGCCTCCGCTTTGAAGACAGGCCTGAGATTTTTTCCGGGCCTTTGCACCAGAAGGTTATCCCGTCAAGCGAAGGGAGGGCTTCCATCGGGAGCTGATACGGATCTTCAGCCCTCATTGGCATATGGTCACCGTGAAAATGGCTGATAACAACATCTGTCGCCTGCCCAAATGCAGAAAGAACTTTTTCCCTTATCCTGAAAGCAGCAGCAACTTCTATTGGGTGGGGAAGCAGGCCTGAACGTAAGCGTGCAAGCGCAACTCCGGGATCGATCAGGATTTTCCTATCTTCCGTCTTTACAACGCAGGCAAGAGATCTTGCTCCAAAAGACTCACACCCGAGTATTTCGATCTGCACATTTTCACTCCTTTCCAGAAAGGTATTCTCTGGAAAACATCTGTACGGTCAGAACAAAGTAGGAGAGCAAGAGGGGGCCTATAACGATTCCTAACAGTCCGAAAAGGGATACTCCTATAACAACCCCAAGCAGGGACAGAAATGGATGGATTTCTCCAACTCTTTTCTGGATAATGGGCCTGAGGAAGTTGTCAATAACACTTATAAAAATCCCGGCTGCAAGTATAGCAAGCGCTGCAGGATAGTCTTCCTGGAAAAACTGGACAATAGTTGCAGGAACCCAGACAACGGGCGCTCCGACAACAGGCAAGAAGGATAGAATTGCTGCAATGAAGCCCCAGAGGAAAGCTCCCTGGATATTAAAGATAACAAATACTATAGTCAGAATTCCACCCTGGACAAGAGCAACTGCCCCGCTGGCGATAAGAGTCGTCCGAACCATTCTCCGGAATTCATCCAGAAGAGTGGCTGTATTTTCTTCATTGAAAGGAACTGCAACAGAGACTTGACGCATAAAATCCGAGTCTTCTCCAGTAAAGAGGTAATAGAGCATGAAGTACATTATCAATAGCCCGATGGACTGCTGGCTTATACTCTGGATTGACCCCACAATGAACAGGCTTGTGTAATTAACGGCCCGCGAAGCAAGTTCCATTGCTTTTTCTTCAATTTTTTTCTGGAATATATCTACAGGAATATTCAACCTTGAGAGAGAATCAGTTAAAAAGTGGCCTCCAGCCTCAATAGACGTGAGAATAGATGCCTGATTAACTAAAAGCTGTTCAATTTCGTCGATGACTGTATTCAAAAGAAAGTAAAGAGGGACCAGTACAACAAAGATAGAAATTATTATTACAAGTATGGCTGCTAATTGTTTCTGGAGCCTTAGTTTTCTTACGAGAAAATGATATAAAGGACGAAATATAACGAAAAGGATCAGGGCCCCAAAAATATAATTTAAAAAAGGAAGTGTAGCATAAGCAATAAGCACAGTCAGAACAACAATTATGAGAAGGGCCAAAGTCATCTTTACAGCTTTTTTCATCAAACTTAATTGGCTTTCTATTATTAAAATATAATTACGACTGTTCCAAATAAACCGTTGGCCCGCAACCGTTGACCCGCAACCGTTGCGCCGGTTGATCACGCCGATAGGGTGCGGGGATAAGGAACTCAAATTCAAACGTTGCCAGGAGTTTTCGATCAACCGTTGCGCCGGTTGATCACGCCGACCTGTCGTTGCTGTGGTTTTCGCTCAAGCCTTTTTTTAAAAGGCTTGCAGGAAAGACGTTTTTTGAAAAGGCTTATGTTAAAAGTCTGGGCTCTTCGTCATTTCATATGGGTGGTTTAAAATCTAACTTTCCTAATTTTAGATAGATCATAGTAATAAAATACTGAGTGTTTCGATACCCTCTCGCATTTCTTTTTATTAACTGTACAATACTGTTAATGCCTTCCACAACTCCGTTAGTAATCCTGGAATCAAAGTAGTTTAGAATTCCATCCCAATGACTTTTAATGGTTTTAGAAACCTCAATTATTGCCTCTAATCTGCTATGAGTTGCCCAAAAATACCACTTTTTTAGATATTGTTCAGCTTCCTCTCGGCTTTTGCATTCCCAGAACTTTCTAAGACTTTCTTTTATATTATATGCTCTGAATGTATTCAGTTTTTTATTTTGGAGGTTTAAAAGCTTTTTTTTCTGTTTATCAGTTAGATTTTCCTTGTTAGTAGTCCATATGAATTTGGTATTTTTGAGTTCCTTGGTTTTTTTTGTTCTTGTATCCTTACTTCATTTAATCCTTCATTCATTGCCTTCATAACATGAAATCTATCGAATGTAATTTTTGCATCTGGAAATTCTTTAGAAATTCCACTGATATATGAAGGAGACATGTCGCAACATACCGATTTAATGTTGCTTTTGTTTTCCATTATGATCTTGCAGATCTTTGTTAAAACTGGTAAATAGTCGAAGAGTCTTTTCCTTCACAAAGCAAATATTACTTTTTGAATCTTTTATATCAACAACAAGAGTTATGTATTCATGTCCTTTCTTGCATGAAGTTTCATCTATACCAACAACACATACATCCGATAAATCCTCTTTAGACCTTGCATTGTCAGTGTAATGGTTTATGACTCTCCAAAGTTTCGTGTCATTTTCTCCAAGCAACTTCCCAATTTGTAACACTGGCATTCTTTTTGAGAGCTCCAGGATATGAGCTTCCATTCGAAGAGTAAAGTTGCTTTTTTCGCGAGCCCATGGAACTTTTATTTGGAGAACTCCACATTTTTCACATTCTATTCTTGGAATTCTACAGTGTAAATATGTAGAATATTGAAAGTAGTTAATGTGCCGTAACACTTTTTCCTTAGTATCATAAACTGAGCAGTTTAGTTTGCCACACTTAGGACAGGGAAATTTGGAACCACGTGTGAAATCAATCCAAATATTAAGTTTTTCAGATGTTAAATCAAATTCAGTACTGGTTATTTGCCAAGGTTCTTTGACATTCAAAGGTATTTCAAATGTATTTTCGCAAATGGGATATCAAACTCCTGCAGTTATTTGTACTAAATAATATAATACTTATTTATATTATATTACTAATATAATAACTTACCCATATTATACAGCGAAGAGCCAAAGTCTGTTATCAGGGTTTGCTTTTCGTCCCTTTCGCGGAGTTTGGTGACTCCTATGCCTACTAGCCTGAGTTTTTGATTCCCTATAAATTCGGAAAGAAGCTGCATGGATGTCCTTTTGATCACAAAGATGTCCGAAGTCCAGATAGGGATGGTTTTTGAGCGTGTATAGGTAGAGAAATCCTCAAACCGCACGGTAAGGGTTACGGTTTTGAAAAGGAACCTGTTTTTGAGAAGGGATTTATGCACACTTTCAGCAAGCAGGTCAAGAGAACAGGCGATTTTTACAGGGTCGCTGGTGTCTTCAGCAAAAGTTCCGTGCCTGCTGATTGATTTTACACTTTCCTTTTCCCGAACCTCCCCAAAATCAAGCCCGTTTGCCAGTTGCTTCATGCGAAGTCCCATTTTTCCGAACTTTTCAGAAAGAAGCTGTACATCACAGATTGCAAGTTCTTCTACCCTGTTTAAGCCCATCGATTTCAGTGTATCAGCCGTTTTTTCCCCTATTCCGGGAATTTTTGAAACCGGCAGCGGAAAAAGAAATTTCCTCACATCTTCGGGCCTGACAACGGTAAGCCCATCAGGCTTCTGGAAACCAGACGCGATTTTTGCGATTAACTTATTCGGCCCGACTCCAACTGAACAGGTAATTCCTTCCTGTTTCTGTACTTCATCCTTGATCCTGAGAGCGTAAAGGGCAGCCTCTTCAAAACTCGTGATCTCGGACCCTGGTATAAGATAGGCTTCATCCACGCTGACCTGCTGGAACCTGTCTGCAAATCCCTTCAAAAGTTCCATTATTTTTTCCGAAACGCCTGCGTAGAGTTTCATGTTCACAGGCAAAAAAAACGCATTCGGACAGAGCCTGTAAGCCTGTGAAATGGGCATTGCGGAGTGAATTCCGTATTTCCGGGCCTCGTACGAGCAGGTGCTTACAACTCCTCTTCCCGAGCCTCCTTTTGGGTCAGATCCCACAACTACAGGCAGACCTTTTAGTTCTGGCCTCTCTCTTACCTCAACAGACGCAAAGAAACTGTCCATATCTGCGTGGAAGGTAATTCGCCTTTCAGGGGGATTTATTTTCAAAATGGAAATAGGCATTACTCTTAGATAGAAAAAAATATAAAAAAGGTTTGAGGAAGTCGAGTGAAAGTATTAACCTGTTGTTTTTATTTCAGCGCCATCAGGAATATTGAACACAAATTCAGAATCTGGAATTCCTGAATTAACCTTAAGATCCCATATTTCGACTTTTGCTGTCAGGTTTCCACTACTGTCGTACATCTCGTACTTAAGAGGCATCCATGTTTCTTTATCTACCCAGACTTTCGTATAGTATTGTGCAGCACTTTCTCCGGTATCTTTAGGACTTGTTTTCAGCAGATACGTTTCCCTATTGTCAAGTTTCTCAACTCCCAGTAAAGAGACATTCGTATCATTAAGGGTAATTCCTATTAGGGTCAGATAGTCACTTTTAGTTATTTCAGAAGTTTTTGGAAGCTTTGTTTTCATTACTGTATTTGTGCCGGGGATATAGGTCCACCGGAATTCTCCATCTGAAAGTACAAGTGTTTCTTCCTCTTTTCCTGGTTCCTGCATAAAGTTCTTAATCATATGAGGTTTCTTGTATATGGTTTTAAATTCGGTTTCTATGGCCTTTTCCCCGGTGTAGTAAGTAGAATGCATTGTATACGAATAATCTTGAATGCTGTCCTGTTTCTCCAGCATCTGGGTTGCAATATCTTCGGCACTCAGGTTTTTTTCCGTGCAGCCTGAAGTAAAAAGAGCCAGAGTTATGAAAATTAACAGGAGCATTGACTTGAATATTTTCTTTATTTTCACTTTACTCATCCTCTTTATTTTTGTTCGTTGAATTCGTATTCACAGGGTGACACTGCTGCTACTGGCTGACATTATCCAGGGACAGACTGACATCACCTCAGTACCTTCTTTGCCCGGCACAAGATTGCGGCTAAAAAGTGAGACCTTCAAGGAAAAAATGAAAATTGTATTTGATGATTATTTGTGGAAGTGAAGTTATAAAGCAATTTCCAATGTAAAAACATGAAGTTATTTTTTGAATATACCTAAACAATATATGAACAGATGGATGAAAGAATCACCAAGACGAAGGAAAACAAGGAATAGCTGTTAAAGGTGCTGATTTTTCCAGAGAGTCCACTGCATAACAATGCAGCGAAACTGGCGTCGAGAGCAAAGGTCAGAAAAAAGGATGTGAGCCTTCAGACCATAACAGAGGAAGGAACAAAGACAAATGACACATTTATGACGATTGTTCAGACAGCAAAGAAACTGGGTGTAAATGCATATCAGTACATATGTGATAGAGTCGCCAACAAATTCGAGATACCATCTATGGCCCCTCTGGCTCAACTCATCAGTGAAAAAAGTTCATTGAGCGGAAATTGAGGGACTTCCACTCAATTTGAAGAGGATACAATAATCCTCAAGATTAAAAACGATAAAAAAGATTGAGGTTAAAGGGGTGTGGGGATTGTTTATCAAATATGACAATAGCTGAGATTAGGTGACCTCAGATTGTCGAGTCCGGCAGATATTTCTATGCCTTCCAGTACGCTTTCTTATAGCCACAAAAAAGGAACAAAAATCACCGGGACTTTTTATATATTTGAGACCTTCAAAGTTATATAAGGATTGTAACCATATTAATAAAAACCAATTCAATAAGGGGTGAAATAAATGGTGAAGTTAACTGATGAAATGAAGGAAGACTTTGCAAAGATGAAAATTTTTCCATTTGCAACTGCATCTAAAGGTGGAGAACCAAATGTCATACCAATAGGCATGTGTGACCTACAGGAAGATGGAGAAACAATCTGGATCGCAGACAACTATTTTAATAAAACTCGCAACAATCTTGATGAAAACCCCAGGGGAGCGATCTATGTATGGGGCCCGGAAATCAAAAGCTGCTACCAGATAAAAGGAGATATTGAGATTAAGACTGAAGGGGAAGATTACGAGAAAATGTATAAAATGGTCAAGAGCAAAGGAGACAGGTTCCCTGCAAAAGCCCTTGCAGTTATGAAAATTACTGATGTTTATGAGTGCAAACCCGGGGCTGGGGCAGAGCCAGGACAGAAACTGCTTTGATCCCGCTTAAAGCTTAATCCATAATTTAGTCAATCCATAATTTAGCCAATCCATAATTTAGCCAATCCATAATTTAGCCAATCCATAAGTTTATGATTTTCTTGTCATGAAGATGATAAATCTTCACAATCTTTTTTTGAAAATATTGAAAATGATTGGTGATTCTGCCATAGAAAATTGTGAGAAACTGAGACACATAGGAGGCTGCAAGATGGTCGAAGAAATGGAAAAAAAATCAAATTTACTCAATGACTCCATGAAGATCACTGTGTTTAAGAACGGTCCATATATGGTGACCGGTAGAGTTCCTCTTATGACCTGGGAAATTTGTAAAGATGAAGACACTGAACGTCTAATATGGCGTGAAGTCAAGAAATACCCTATAAGGAACCGGTATGCTCTGTGCCGATGTGGCCAGTCAGGGAATAAGCCTTTCTGTGATGGGACACATTCAAAGATCCACTTTGACGGAACCGAGTCAGGAGACTTTGCGCCCTTTAGTGAAGGTACTAATGTTATCACTGGCTCTTTGCTGACTCTTATTGACAATAAGCATCTATGTGTCCATGCAGGATTTTGCACACAGGCAGGGAAAATATGGAACCTTGTCCAGCAACCCGAAAACTCGGAAGCTCGAGACATTGCTATAGAAGAAGCAAGTAACTGCCCTTCAGGCAGGTTGGTAATTATTGACAATGCCACAGGAAAAACGATTGAGCCTGAGCTTGAAAAATCGATTGTTGTTGTGGAAGGGCTTCACCAGGGCGAGCACGGTCCTCTATGGGTACGTGGGGGCATCCCGATAAAATCTGCCGACGGCAAACAGTACGAGATCAGAAACAGGGTCACTCTCTGCAGGTGCGGGAAATCCAGAAATAAACCGTTCTGCGATGGGAGCCATGCGGAGATTGAGAAAGATTGAGAAAATGGATGAAAATGAAGAGATGTCAACAGGCTGTCTCAAAACTATTCTTAGTTTTTGTTCCCTAACCGAGCCCAAATGAATTCAAATTCCATAACTTAAATCTGCAGAACTGGAAGTTTAAGCCTCCAGAGCTGAAATTTCAGATTTCCGAATTTTCTTATTAGTTTTCAGGCCTGTGTTTTTCATCATCAAGGTTCTCAAAGTCTTCCGTAGTTTCTTCTCTTGCCCGTTTTTTAAAGGCTCGGTTTTTCAGGTAGATCGCCACTATTAAAACTGCCAGTAAAAGGAATATTGGATATTTAAAGAAATTAAGTAGTCCCTGAAGCCTTGATGAACTTTCTGTAGAAGCTGAACTCTCCGTAGCATGATCATTTTCACTTTTTGTATCACCTGGCACTTTACCTGAAGAGGCTGAAGCAATCTCAACTACATTTTCAATGCCTCCCGTTACTGCCGTACCTTCTTTTAAAGGCAGTCCGAGCCCGTCTCCTGAAAGGAAACGCGAATCTTTAAAGAGCCGTGCAAAAACCGTGGAATTTCGCTCAAAAAGATATGTTGCTCCGTTATCACTCGCTGCAGCAAGGGCCGAGCTATCGCGAGAAATGGACACGTCATTAATATTTCCTCCGCAACTGTAGTTCCAGAATTCCTTCCCATCGAGATCGAGCACATAAAGCGTATCGTCCCAGCTTCCGGCTGCAATGAATGATGAATCCGGCGAAATTGCAACACTGTAGACATCATCTTTTACCTTATAATCCCAGAGTTTTGTGCCTGTGCTGTTAAACATGTATACTTTATCATCAAAACTTCCTGCTGCCAGATATGAGCCATTGTTTGTCAGGGAAACACTGCTGATCCAATAAGCAGGGTTGTGTATCCAGGAAAAATCTCCTTTCTGGTTAAGGAAATATACATTATAATTGGAACCTCCGGCAGCCACATAATGGGCCTGTGGAGTAATGCACACACAATTGATTACACTACCTGTCCTTCGTTCCCAGATTTTATTCCCTTCTTTGTCAAAGAGATAAATGCAATAATTAGAACCTCCGGCTGTAACGTAAGGGCCTTCTCTGGAGAGGGCTATACTGCGGACGGAAGCCCCGGAATCAAAATTCCATAACAGCTTGCCTTCTTTATTAAAGAAGTAAATCTTGCCGTCGTCACTGCCTGCTGCTACATATGAACCATCGGAAGAGATCACAACACAATTCACGTTGCCCCCGGTTTTGTAACTCCATAGCACTTTCCCTTCCCTGTTAAAAAAGTATATCTTCTTATCATTGCTTCCTGCAGCTACACCAGTTCCATCGGGAGAGATCGATACAGTGTAAACAATATCTCCAGTAGTATAATTCCAGAGTTTCTTCCCCTCGAAATTAAAAAGAGAAACATTATGATTAAAATCCCCAACTGCAAGATAATTTCCGTCAGAAGAAAGAGAAACCGTATTAACTATACATCCTGTTTCACATCTGCAGAGCAGGTCAAAAGCTCTGAGTTCTGAAATATTTACGTCCCCGCCCGAGGCAGCAGGATCTGCAGCTCCCAAATCCACAAACAGGCCGAAGAGCAGACCCAGTACTATAAATAACCATATTCCCGCTAACTGTCTCATAGTAATGTATAGTTTAGGAGTTTATTCCACATGAATTTTTTGCAAGAGTTCACAATTAGATAAAGGGAAAAAGAACGTCACTATAGAAAACAGAACATCATTTTATAACGGATGGTGTCATATTATTATTTAACTGATCTTATATAATAAACTGATATATTTTAGATTTTGTTGTATCCTGAAATGATTTCGCAGACTCAAAATCATTTGGAAGTCTAATTCATAATACAACAGCCTGCGATACAAAAGGTTAAACGTTGAATAAATTCCAATTCCATTTTGGTATTGTGGAATGATTAAGTAAAAGAAACAAATTCAAAGTTGGAGTCTTCATCCAGGAACAATTGAGATCAGGATTTTTGCCAATTCAGGATAAAAAGAAAAAAATAAAATTATTTTTCATCAAGGTGACTTCTTTCGTCTCAAAACCAGCAACGTAAAGGCTACAGTCACAGATGCAAATATCCAAAATATAACGGTAAATGGGTTTATTGCTTTTTTGAGCACATCTACTTTCTTTCTTAGCCGTAGTGGGTTCACGTAGTTCAACTCCACGAAATTTTTGGCTATGTAACCATATGCCTACTATGTAATCATATGCCTAATTAGTATTGAATATTGGTACCATTGTCAGGGGTAACAGATATTGATTTTGATTTATTAGGTAATAGAGCTATCCGAAAAGTCAGTAATTGAATGTTGTAAAAATTACAATCGATCTAAATATTCTTTTATCAGCTTCGGTTTTACATCTTGCATATTTTCAAAGCAACAGTGGATAATCACTTTTCGTACAGGCTCTATGTCACAGGGCAATTTTAGGTTTTCATGAAATTCTCGGATTTTGTTTAAATTTCTATGAGATTTACCTCTATTTAGCATGAAAATACTGCCATCTGCAAGCATTTTCATTGTTTGTGCATGTTATTCAAAGAATCTCATGTTCGTTTTTAGTACGACAGACCTCTGTTTAGTATGGCACGCATCGGTTTAGTATAATATCTGCCTAGTCTAACAACACACATACCTTTCTAGTGAAAAGGAACTCAAATCTGAGGGCGACTTACTAATTAAATGAGCAATTTAATATAAATATCATACCATTTGAGATGATATTACTCAATGTTACTATCTAAAAATAATAAATTGTGATGGAATTCTGACAATATATCCATTGGAAAGTTCTCTTATTTTTGGGTATTTTTTCCATCTATCCTTTCTAAATCTAATTATTCTTTACTGAGTAGAATAGAAGACATCGAAAAATATATATATTATTTAATATCCCAAAATTGACAAAAACATATATTTCATAATGTATAAATTGACTTCAGACTTCGGTTTTGTTTACACAATTCAAATTTATTCTTTGTGTTTAAAGAGTTTTAACATATTTTACTGTTCCACAAAATGATGTATCAACGCGAGGCGTTTTTTGTAAAAAATAATGTATTAAGTAACAGAATCTGTCAAACTAAGGTTTAATTAGAGGTTAGTTAAACCGGAAGAATGAGCAGATAGTTACTTAACGAAGTCACACAAAAGGTCAGACAAAAGGTCACACAAAAGCAAGCAGTTCACATTCAAGCTTGATCCATTTTCAAAGCTTAATTCAGGATAGTATTAATCAGTTTTTCAAGTTCATTTCTATCAACTAAATCAATAAGATTTGCTTCAGCTAATTTTCTGGCAGAATCAGTGAAATAACTATTCGTAACTACTATGCCTTCGGTACATTTGTAAAAGCCTTTTGCAGCTACAACTTCCTGTACTGCACTGTTTGATACCTTACCCGAGTATCGTTTTACCTGAACAGCGATTCTCTTTTTTTCTTTTGACGTCAGAATCAGATCTGCACCCTGATCACCTGAAAATGGAGTGTGATAGACTGAATACCCTAACTGTTCATAAACGCATTTCATAAACTCTTCAAATTTGTATCCGTTCATTTCATCAATTTCGGCTAATGTGGGTAGTACTGGTTTTGATGGTTTTTTAAGGAATTGTTTTACAAGCCTATGCGGTAAGTGAATTAAGAAACTGAAGAGCAGCCATAAAGATTTCAGTAAATGCATTGAGAGGCTGAATAGTCGCCACATTGCTTTCAGTAAATTAATTGAGAAACTAAACAATAACCTCATTGCTTTCAGTAAGTAAATTGGGAAACTAAACAGTAGCTTTATTAATTTTAGAAAAAGATATAGCACAATTTTAAATATTTCAGTAATAAGGTGATGTTGTTTTCTTCTTTTTTCTCTCTTTCCGATTTTCATCAATGTACTTCCTTCTGTTTTTAAAAGTCTGCCGAAAATCTATGATATATGTTGAAAAATCACAATAAGTCTATAATCAGAGTAGCTGCGTTGGTTTTTCATCCTGTTATTGTTCATCCTTATTGTTCATCTTATTACTGTAAAAGTTGCAGTAGATAACCACTTTTCGAATAGACTCTAAATAACGGGACAATTTTAGGTTTTTGTAGAAGTCTCATACTTATTTTAAATTTCGGTGGAGATTTGCCTTTGTTTATTATGACATTTGCATTGTGCGATACAGAAATACCTCTCTAGCGAAAGGCAATTCAAACCCAAGAGCAACTTGCCAATTAAAAGAATAACTTAATATAAATATACTGTCGTTTGAAAAGCCGTTTCCAATACTGAACTCAATTTTTCTGTGGCAAGTAAGAATTGAATACCTAAATATCTCCCATTTGACGAAGAAGGAGATCACTGCCTATTTCAGCTGATCTCAAGACGTTATGAAAAGAAGCAAACGACCTTAACATCGAATAAGTCATTGGGAGAATGTGGGGAGATATTTAAGGACCATGTGATAGCGGTCGCTGTACTTGATAGGACTGTGCGACAAGAAAGCTAAAGCATGAATTGCAGAAATGCTATCCCTTCCATTTGGGATAATCCTACTATGACATGCGTTGATGATAACGTCAAGGTGTGAAGCTCATAGGACAATATGGAGAAATTTGGAAGTCTAATCTAAATCATCTGTTAGGATAAGAATACTATGAAGAACGTAATGTGAACCATTGTAAGAGTCGTAACAAGTGACAAGTGAAATTAGACTGATACACTTGAACCAAAAGGTGAAGAGTCAGACCATTATGGCTTATTCGACGTAATGGGAAATGGACAAAGAACTCTCGGCTTAGAGATGGCTTCTAAGGTATTCATAATTATTCATGTTATAGAACTTGGTAAGCCCTATATGTTCCCTAGGGTAGGAATCCTGCAAAGGATAACAATGACATAGAGGGTAGAGGAAGGGAGTAGCAAGCGAATGACAATTTGTAATCAATTGTATAAGGGTTCCAAATTTGCCCTAATCCGAAAGGATGCTGACTTACTCTATGGTATCAAAACGTAAGAATGAAAGTATGTCCTATGAAAGGGAGTCATTCAAATACGCTGATTCAGAAAGCAGAAACACTTGCTGTCAATCTCTTATGGAATAAAACAAACAGAGAGACTGGCTGTTATAGTGAACAAGCTGAACCAATCAACGAGAAGCTCACTAACAAACAACTGAAATTTCGATGGAACAATATCAATTGGAAAGCAGTTGAAACACATGTTAATAGGCTACAAGTCAGGATTACGAAAGCGGTTTTTAAAGGCAAATGGAACTTAGTTAAAAGATTAAGCTATTTGTTAACCCACTCTTTCTACGCCAAATTGTTAGCTGTCAGAAAGGTAATTCAGAACAAAGGTAAGAAAACGGCAGGAATCGATGGTGAATTGTGGAAAACTCCCGACGCCAAGATGAAAGCCTCCCTTAGTCTAACTAACAGAAGATATAAAGCCAAACCATTAAAAAGAGTTCATATTGAAAAATATGGGAAGTCAAAGAAACGACCTTTA
The DNA here is from genome assembly GCF_000969945.1 of Methanosarcina sp. Kolksee. Lineage (NCBI taxonomy): Archaea > Methanobacteriati > Methanobacteriota > Methanomicrobia > Methanosarcinales > Methanosarcinaceae > Methanosarcina > Methanosarcina sp. Kolksee. Next base: position 2,032,568 of record NZ_CP009524.1, on the reverse strand, counting down.
GGTATCCCAACCATGTACGACAGAGCTATGCAATCATTATATGCATTAGCACTTAACCCGATTTCAGAAGCTACGGCAGACAAACACTCTTTTGGATTTAGAAAATTCAGAAGTACACATGACGCATGCGAACAAATATTTGGATGCACATGTCAAAAGTTCTCTGCATCCTGGATACTGGAAGGAGATATAAAAGGTTGCTTCGATAACATTAGTCACCAATGGTTACTTGACAATATTCCAATGGACAAATCAGTTCTTAAACAATTCCTTAAAGCAGGCTTCGTTTTTAAACAAAACCTCTTTCCGACCAAAAAAGGTACATCGCAAGGTGGTATCATATCCCCAATTCTTGCCAACATGACCTTAGATGGGATTGAAGGTATATTGGCAAATAAATATCATCGCGGAAAAAGTGGAAGAATAACAAAATTTCAACGTGATAAACATAACGTAAATTGTGTAAGGTATGCAGATGACTTCATTGTTACTGCAAAAACTGAGGAAATAGCGGAAGAAGCCAAAGAACTGATTAAAATATTCCTAAAGGATAAAGGTCTGGAATTATCGGAAGAAAAAACACTAATTACCCATATTAACGATGGTTTTGACTTTTTAGGCTGGAATTTCAGAAAATACAAAGGAAAGCTTCTTATCAAACCATCCAAAAAATCCATTCAGAAAGTCACTGAGAAAATCAGTGATGTCATTAAGAATGGCAAACCTTGGACACAAGAAAAATTAATCCAAACTCTTAACCCAATCATAACTGGATGGTCTAATTACCATCAAGGCGTGGTATCCAAAGAAATATTCTCTGAAATGGATAAAAGAATCTGGAGTATGACATGGAAGTGGGCCAAGAGAAGACACCCAGGTAGATCCCATCACTGGATAAGTCGGAAATACTGGCATACCAAGGGAGCAAGACATTGGGTATTTTCAACTGAAACAAACCAACTGAAGCTTTTATCAAATAAAAAGATAGTTAGACACATCAAACTAACATTAGGTATAAATCCTTACCTCGACAAAGGATACTATTCTGAACGCAAATACAATCAAGGCTTAAGAAAGCTTTCAGGAAAATTCAAGAAAGTGTGGGATAACCAAGAAGGCATATGTCCTATCTGCAATTTTCCAATTGACATTAATACTGATGCAGTAGAAAGACCTCTACATCACAAGAATGGAAGCCACGAAGATAACAGAACATCCAACTTAATCTATTTGCATGCACACTGTCATAGACAATACCACGCAACTAACTCCAAATCAAATAACTGCTGCCCAACACAAGGGTTAGGAGATGCTTGAGCTGTATGAGGTGAAAGTCTCACGTACAGTTCTTAGGCGAGAAAGGGAGAGTAATCTCCCCGACTTAGCTGACCTTCAGCATAGTGCGACGATTAACATCAAAGGAGAAAGTTACAGGCTGAAAGAAAAGAAGATGCAGGGAATTAAAACAGGAAATATATTTGTCAATAATTTATAGCAAGTTTATGAAAAATTGAGTAAAATTCATATCAAAAGATGGGGAAAAGTAATCCGGCTAAAATGAAGAAAAATCGGCCTTGACACTATGCTGAATTACAAATTTGCGTTAAGAAAACTTTCTTTATTTCCCTTATATTTCGCCTCTTGTTAGATCTCAAAAACCACCTCCCTTCGAACTTCCCCATCAGAAATAACCATAACTATAAATCAGGGTTATTCAAAATAGCCACTTGTGACCTCTGGAGAAACTGTACGGGCAGAAATCCTTGTATCCGGAAGGGTGCAGGGTGTGGGTTTTCGAAGATTTGCTAGAAATGCTGCCGAGCGTCTGGGCGTAGAATCTAACCCCAAAAATTTAAGAGATGGCAGGGTTTTTGTCATTGCCGAAGGAAGACCTGAATCTGTGGAACTTTATATTGCTGAACTCAGGAAAGGACCCATGTTTGCTCATGTGGAAGATGTCGATGTCACTTTTAAAGAAGCCCTTGGAAATGTTTACCAAGCCTTTTGAAAAAAGGCTTGAGCGAAAAAGCAGGAAACAGACGCGATCAATGTCTATTCAGCTTTTTTTCAACCTTTTTGAAAAAAGGCTTGAACGAAAAAGCAGGAAAAAGGCGTGGTAAATATCTCTTCAGCTTTTTTTCAGGATCTTTGCAATAATCACAATTCCTACAAGATTGACCAATCCTATCACAAGGTATCCTATCAGGTGCGTTAAGCTCGAATTAGATTTTCCAGATTCCTTTTTCAAGAAACTAGCAGTAGAGTTTTTTCCTGAACTTGATACTGATTCTGGGTTTTCTTCATTATTTTCTTCGATTTTCTGCCCTTTTTCAGTGAATTCCAGTACCGAGTCGGTTTCAAGAGTGAGCTCTTTTTCCTGCCTTTCAAGGCTGTTTCCGGAATCAAGAACAGCACTGACCGTATAGGTGCTTTCTGGATCAAGCCCCAGGAAGAGAAACTCGTCATCATGTTGCAGGGAAGCTACAATATTTCCGTCCTGCACGTTTCCGTCTTTTCCATCCCCATTCTTTCTTAGTTCTACAGAGCCCTTTTCCGGAAGTTCCACTTTCAGGTTTACATGGCCTGTCAGAAGAATCTGCTTTCCTTCTGCAAATCTTGGCCTGTCTGGGATATCCAGAATTCCAAGCAGCGTTGGAGCAAAGTCTTCCTGACCATGCTTTCCCTTGATAATTCCGCTTTCAACATCCTGGGCATGCACTATAAGGGGAATGAGTTGTGCTTCATCAGTCTCCGTAAATTTCTCTGACTGATGACCGCCCTTGGAATCGTCTTTGGAAAAACCCATTCCATGGTCTGCTGTTAGTACAAAGGCAAGGTCATTTTTCTTGCAGAGCTCATAAAGAGGGTAAATATCAGTATCAAGACATTCAATGCAGTCTACATACCCATAATTATCCCGGTGGTGCCCGCTTGAATCTACAGCGCCTACGTTGATAGTGAGCATGTATTTTTGTTCCGGCCTGTTTCTAGCCATATACTTAACAATATTGCACGCAGTCTCGACTCCCCATCGGTTATATCCGCTATACTTTTCCCGTGTCTCTTTTGATGTGACATATCCGGGAGCTTTGTCAACTGCTTCTCCCATAACCTGTAAAAGCCCTTCAGGCACCTCCAACCTGTCAGAGGAAGGTTCGGGTTGCTCGAGAACAATTTTTATTTTATTTATAGAGTTATTTTCATCCCTGAGAATGACATCCTGCTCGGCACGGATTGACCAGGAATCCCCTCTTTCCATAACTGCAATACAGAGATAGCCTTCCCTGTTTAGAATATCGAAAATAGTGGCATCTTTGAAGCTTACAAGTTCACTGTCTGCACCCGGGTTTCCCGTGACAAGTACTGAATGCCCTCCTTCGGTAAAGGTCTGAGGTGCTCGGAATTCCAGAACTCTGATACTTTCTTTACTTATTTCGGGTAGATTTTCAAGTTCGGCTTTTTCAAGGGATGCCCCGTCAAGCGCATGCGGTGTAAGTTCAGGATAGATAAAAGGTGCACTTAGCCCGTCTACAATCAGCACGACTGCGCCCTGAGGTGTGTTAACAGGATTTACCTCCACTTCGGTCAGTCCGGAGGCAGGAACTGGAAAAATGAAAAAGACAATAAGCGTTAAAAGAATAAATAGAACTGAAAAGGAGCGGGGTTTTCGGACGGTCACAAACATTGTAAATTAGTTTAGTTTCAAGCTATAAAGAATTTATCTTTTCAGGATAAACTTTCTGCCGGGTATTCTGTATTACTTCCCGATTTTCTTACACCGGATAGCCCTTTGGGTTTGACCCCACTCCATAGTTTTTTTGATCAGATTGGTCCACCCGAGTGAACTAGCATTACTTCAAGTCTCTCATTCCTGAACCTGAATAAAAGAATGCCATTAATATGAACACTCACTTTTCTATTTTCTTCCCAAATCTGAATCAAAAATCAATAAATCGAAGAAAGAACATACACAGTTATTGTTTTTTCTTTCTTTGATATATGATTACTCCGATCACTGCTGCAAACGCCCAGAAAGAGCTCAGGAAAGGAGCACTTTTTGGTTCCTGAGTAGAACTAGAATTTTGTTCCTGCTTGCTCGCCGTTTCCGTATCATTTAATATTCCGGTATTTAATATTCCGATATCATTTAATATTCCAACATCATCTAATATTCCAGCATCATTTGATATTCCAGCATCATTTGATATTCCAGCATCATTTGATATTCCAGCATCATTTGATATTCCAGCATCATTTGATATTCCAGCATCATTTGCCTTATTTTTGGTTTTATTAATCGTACGAAGCAACTCATTAAGAGTAGTATTTTCATATAGTGTTATAGCTTTTCCATCGTCAGTTAATGTATATTTTCCCCGATAAAAATTTGTAACTGTAAAATGTTCAGGGCCAAAATCCTTTGTATTTGAATTATTGTCCTTGTTCAGGTAAATCAAAACTTTCTCACCCGTTTTGAAGCTTGGATCAGCATCTGTAGTCATTTTGACATTTCCAACTGTCCCACCAGTAACTCTCACAATAACATCTCTGGATGATAGCGGGTTTTTCAGGTACTCATCAACACTTATAATGATGTCAGTGTAAATAATATTTTCAAAGTAGAGTTCAGAAATTGGTTTATCAGGTTGTTTCCCATCTATGGTATTCCATTTGGACGGAAGTATTTCTTTAACGGTGCCTATTACAATCATGTCGGAATAATTTCTCAACTCCTCATGGTTGTATGGTACGAAATCTATACATATGTCAATACCAATGGGTTCTTCACTATTGTTTTCGGGTTTGAAATTGTCATTTGAAGGATCGGGCAGTGCTAAAGCGTTTAATGTCAGCAAAAAAAGAGCTCCAACTAAAAAAATTGCATGTTTTACAATATTTCTCATGGTTTAGCCTCGGCGTGTGGAGTTAAGACAGAGTTTACCAACAAAGACAGAATTCACCAATACATTGTAAATACATTAGGAAATTTTAAATAAACAATTATAAGTTTGCCTGGTTAAAAACCTTGCACAATCTCTTAGTTGATCGACTTCATACTGGCAAAAAGAGTCAAGAAAGCACAGACCTATGGCGAGATTATTTAATAGCTGTGCCTTTAAAAAAGGTATAACAAAACGTGCCTTCTTGCCCGGCTGTCCGGTAGAGGTCGTTAATGCCTTTATTCCACGTTTTTTCGTCGATCATCTTTAGTTCCAGCGCCTGCTTCCTGACACCCTCGACCATCGCAGTGAAAGTATTTTTCGTAAATCCCTCTACCAGATCGGGTTTACTCGAATCAACATATACCATTCTGGGGGAGACAATTACGTTTTTAAAACCAGTCCGATTTAATAGCGGATAAATTTCTCTGCCTATAAGAGAATTGCCCCCCAAAAGTTCCTGAAAATCAATCAGACACTTTATTGCTTGCATAGCTTCATCGCTCCTGGGGTAGAAATAGCTTGAACCGTGATCACCCTCTATGACAGTTATCGTACCCTCTTTTTTAAGTACCCTCTTAACTGACAATAAGGCATCAAGAGGATTTTTAAGGTGTTCAAGTACAAAGCATATGAAAATATGGTCGAAAGTCTCGTCTTCATAGGGTAGATCGAAGATACTAGCTACCTGAAAATCAACATTCTTCACCCCCTCTTTTTCAGCCAATTGTCTTGCTTTTTCAACTGATTCATCTGAAATATCAATTGATGTAATGCTGGCTTCGGGGCTATTTCTGCTAAGTATGACTGTTTGTGCGCCCACACCGCAGCCAGCTTCAAGCACTTTACTTCCTGGAGGGTATATAGTATCATGATGTAATAGCTCAGTGAGTGCATTTGCCTGATCACAAAGTCTAGAATTCTCTCTATTAGAATATCCGTGTACGTAATCCATCTTATCTACCGAATTCCACAATAATTGCTTTTCTGTTATTAATCTGTCCTTTGATGTACTTATGTGTACAGGAATTTAGTGCTAAATAAGTATTTTTATAAATGCTCTGTTTATCTAAATATATTATATTTTAAACAAATATGACTATGTATTAGAATAATATGCTCAAATTTAAAAATGTATAACATTGGTTTGCATTCTTTCTCTTCTAACCTTAACTCTGCCACAAATAGGGGATAACTGCTCCAACTGAGCTGTCTTCCACTATCTTTTTAGTCCCTCCACTTTATAATAAAATTCATTATATATTTATACTTTTTCTATTGATCCAATGTAAACTTTTATCTTTCCCCTCTTCTGCCATTGAAATGCTGTAATCGCATCAAACCAAAAAATTTATATAAAACTTATACCCTATAGGGTATAATGGAAGAATGGGTAAATAACTGGTTAGCTAAGCAACGTGAGCTTGGTGAAAAGGGTCTCGAAATCAAAAAATTCAGTAATGGACACTATGTATATCGATCCACCACTTACTGGGACAAAGAGCTAAAGAAGCGAAGAAAAAAATCAGTTTACATTGGTAAACTTGACATAAATAAAGGGCTAATTGAAAGTCAGAAAACGGTGATCTCAAGCAAAAGAGTTCGTTCTATCTGGGAATATGGAAATGCTGCCTTACTTAATTACGCAATTCAAGACCTAAAACCTCTTCTTCAAACAGCTTTTGGTGAAATCTGGGAAGAGGTGTATGCTCTTGCATTAATACGTATTGCTGGCTATGTTCCCTTGAAAAGAGCAAATCTTGCCTGGGAGAAACTCTACCCGATAGAAGAGATTACTCCATCAATGAACCCAAAAAACTTATCCAAAGTGCTGAAGGAAGTTGGAATTAATCGTAAAGGGCAGAACCATGTATTCAGTGGATTAAACAGTGAAGATAAGCAACTTGTTTATGATCTCAGTGCTATCTTTACCGTTCAGAAGCTATCAATTTCGCTGAAAAGGGGTACAACAAAGAACATTTCCACATTCCACAAGTAAACTTTGCACTTTTCTGTACAGCTAATGATAATTTGCCAACAATGGTAAGAATTCTTCCCGGATCTGTAAGAGACGTTAAGTCACTTGCACTTTCAGTCCAGGAGATTGGAGTTGAAAACAAGACTCTGATACTTGATAGAGGGTTTTATTCTCAGGGTTCTATTAAAACCCTGAATGAACACAAATTATCTTTTGTTATCCCCACAAAAAGAAACAGTACACTGTACAATGAACAAATTAACCTCTCTGAACATTTCTTCTATCATGAAAGACTCATAAAATGTGGGAAGAAAGAGTATGGGGGGAATATCCTGTATCTTTTTGAGGATAGTGAAATGAAAAAAGAAGAGGAATACACCCTCTATAAGCAACATGATGAAAATAAAATTACCAGTAAGACGTTCAACAAGGGTCTGGAAAAAGCGGGAAAAATCTTGCTGGTATCAAATGTAGATTTGGCACCTGAAAATGTTTTTCTTATGTACAAAAAAAGAGATACAGTAGAAAAACATTATGACACTTATAAGAGTATACTCGAAGCAGACAAACTTTATCTACAGGATAATGAGTCACTTTTCGGTCATATTTTCATCTCATTTTTGTCCCTTTATGGCTACGTAAAAATTCAAAACTGTATAAGAAAAGCTAATCTAACGAGTAAGTATTCTCCGAGAGACCTTATAGAGCAATTCCGTAAAGTTTACATGATGGATTTAGATGGCAAAATGATTTTTACAGAAGTACCTAAGAAGATTGGCGAAATGGAAAAAAAGTTAAACTTGAAGTTATTCCCTAAATGAGCAGAGTTAAGGTTCTAAATTGCTTTCCACCTTAAACTTGATGGCAGGTTTTTGGTTGTGGAGCTTAAGTTTTATGTCTCAAAGTCCAGTTTTGACAACACTCTGAAAATTACCCGATCCATAGGTCTGGAACAGGTCTCTAAACCTAAGTTTTCCCTTAATATTAATATATTAATAATCCGCAACATTCATATTTAGAGAAAACTCTTTAAATATTTAATCAAAAGTCATGACTTATCTGTTACAGTTGTTTTTTGAGGGAAGCACAGTGATTAAAAATGTTGAATATATAATCTTTCAAATTTTTCTTTTTTTAGTTCTGTTTTTACAGGTATCAAATGTGGCAGCTGTAGAAGAACCTGCAGAACAATGGAACAGATCTTTTGGTGGAAATGGTGAAGATAGTGCCTGGTGCATTCAACAGACTTCAGAGGGAGGGTATATAGTGGCAGGCACAACGGCTTCATACGGCAAAGGTACAGAAGGTTGTCCGGACGCCTGGCTTATCAAGGTTGATAAAAGTGGGAATATGCAGTGGAATAAAACTTACGGGGGAACTTATTTTGATGGAGGATATTTCACCCGACAAACTTCAGATGGTGGTTACGTGCTCTCAGGTTACACATTTCCTTCTGGTTATGGTGAACCCTGGCTGATTAAGACCGACAAGAATGGAAATAAAATGTGGGATAAAATTTCTGATAATATTACTCACGAAGATTACCTTCAGTATAGAGCTGAACGTACCTTTGATGGAGGATACATAGTTGGGGATATGGTTGAGTATGAAGTTGGAAGTGAATTCGATTTGCTTATAATTGATGCTGATATCAGATTAACTAAATATGACATAAATGGTATCCAGCAGTGGAATAATACTTTTGGTAAAAAGAATAGTTCCGAAACGTTAGATCCGTTGTTAAGTTCTGCCAAACAGGCTCCAAATGGCGGATATGTAGTTGCCAGTGAAGTCAATCTAAATGAAACAAACAGTAATTATGACATATGGCTTATCAAGACTGATGAATATGGTCAAGAGCAATGGAACAAGACCTTTGGTGGACCACTGGATGATTCTGCGTTTTCTCTTTCGGTGACTTCTGATGATGGCTATTTATTGACTGGTAGGTACACCGAATTCTGTTCCTATGGTACTGAAGGTGCTGCTTTCATACTTAAGACAGACAGTGAAGGTAATCAGGAGTGGATGAAAATATTTTCTAATTGCACGCTATATTCCGTTCAACAGACTTCAGATGGTGGATATGTAGCTGCGGGCGTTAAAAACGGGAACGCATGGTTAGTTAAGTTGGCGAATAATAGAGAAGGCACTGAGTATGAAGGTGGAAAAAACACTGAGTCTGATGACGGGAAGGATACTGACTATGAGAGTGGCAAGAATATTGAATCTGCAAATGGAGAAAGTGTTGGATATGGAAGTACATCAGAAAGCCTCTCTACCCAAATAAGACATTACATTTGCGATATCTTCAGGGGAGTTTTTCAATGGGACTACTATACTTAAGTAGGAACTTTTCCTGAGAAGATTACATTCATGCTTTTGGTGCAATGTTGCAAGCTTCAAATCTTTTACAATCCCTGGGGCACTCTGCCTGCTTTCCTTTTTTTATAATTCCAAATAAATTTTGTAGTGTTTCGATCCATCGAGAGCGGACTTCTTTCCAATCAACGCCAAGAAGGATCAGAACCCGCATTCCATTAAACAATGATACAAGAGCGATTGCAAGGGTACGCGGATCGGTTTCGGATGGAATAAGGCCTTTCTGCTGCTGTTCTTCAATTTCATGAGTTGGCTGGTCAAGACCATGCTTCATGCCTTCGATTGATCTTTTCTGGACCTCAGGTTTGTGTACTGTCATTCCCAGAATTTCAAAATATAATGCATGTATTTTAATATCAGGTGACATTATCTGATCGAAGATTCCTATCCACGCATCAACCGGGCAGATGTCAGAATTACAGCCTGTTTTTATATCACGGTATTGTGCCTGCAGATAATTTGCACTTTCTATGATTAATTCATCCTTATTTTTAAAGTATCGATAGAGGGCTGGTTTGCTGACATCAAGGCGGCGAGCGATATCTTCCATTGTAGTGTTACAGTATCCTTTCTCATACATTACCTCCAGCCCTGCTTCAACAATTCTTTTTTTTGCTTCTTCTCTGTACTCCGGAAGCATCTTTGACAAACAATCACCCTTTCATGTTTTGGTGTCAATTTATATATAACTTACCAATAAAACACTAAAGTTACTAATAAGTAACTTTAATTACTATAACGTATTATTGGTATTGTAAATCCTTGTCAGCCATGAAGGAAAAGATTAAAACCTGGATAAAATCGGGATAACCAAGATTAGGATCAAGAAAAGCATAAACATATGTAAGAGGCTGGATTTTCATGGAAAAACCGGAAAATACCGAAAACAGAATTCTTGAGGCTAGCGGAAAGAGAAAAGGATCAAGTATTACAGCTGAGAATGTAGCATTCGTCAGAGCCCTTGAATCGCTCAAGCCAGAGGGCGAACGCATCTGTTATGACCCATTCGCCGTCCGCTTTCTTAGTCAGCAATATTTGACGTTTTTGGAAATGGCAGCTCGTGATTCCTCTAAAACCCCATTCCCCGGAATACACAACTCACTTTCAGCAAGAGTCAGATATTTTGATGATTTCGTAAAAAAGTTTATTGATGAAGGGCTTGAACAGCTTGTCATTCTGGGTGCAGGGTACGATACCCGGGCATACAGAATCGAAGGACTCGGGGGTAAGATTAGAATTTTTGAGGTTGACCACCCTGAAACTCAAAGCATGAAAATCGAAAAAATCAAAGATATCTTCGGCTCACTCCCGGATCACGTCGAGTATGTTTCGGTTGATTTTGAGAGCGAAGATTTCAGTCATCGGCTGTTAGAACATGGATATGAAAGGTCGCAGAAGACCGTCTTTATCATGGAAGGACTCATCTACTACCTTCCGCCAAAAACCGTGGATGAGATGTTGTGCTTTATTGCAAAGAATTCGGGCGTCGGGAGTGCCATTATCTTCGATTATGTCTATAAGTCCAGTATTGATAGAACAAATGGAATATGCGGCGTGCAGTGTACGGCATGCGACCAGATTGCAATAATGGATGCTAAAAAAGGCATGGCACAACAGGGGGAACCTTATAAGTTCGGCGTCAAGGACGGGATGTTAGAAACATTCATTGTTCAGAGCGGTTTTTCTCAAGTTTGCAATGTGACCACTGAGGATTATAAAAAGATCTATTTTCAGGGAATTAATGAAAAACGACCAGTATGTTACCTGTCACACTTCGCCTATGCAATAGTGGAATAAAATCTTATCAGCTACTGCCAAACAATCGTAGACAGTAGAAAATGAGACTTTTCGGAGCTTTATTATGAAAAATAATATTGACGCAAAGAACGATTCGATGATTGCATTCACGGGTGGGCAGATACTTACTATGGACTCCGAGCAAAAATACGTGGAAACCGTAGTTATCAAGAAAAGTCATATTGTAGACGTTGGTGATCGGAGTCTCCTTAAAGCTTATCCTGATGCGGAAATTCATGACCTGAAAGGTCGGGTTCTACTTCCTGCTTTCATTGATTCACATAACCACCTATCTTCATTCGGTTGTTTTTTTCCTACCTGGGCGAACCTGATAGGCTTGACTGAAAAGGAATCCGTACTGGAGGAAATTCAACTGCATGCCCGAAAAAAACCGGGAAAAGGATGGATTGTCGGCTTCGGTTGGTTCGATGCCAAGATTGGAGGGTTCGACCTGACGAAAAACGATCTGGATGAGATTATTTCCGACAGGCCGGTTCTTCTTATCCAGGCTACCTTCCATCAGAGTGTAGTAAACAGCCAGGCGCTGGAACTTGTGGGCATCACCCGCTCAACTCCGGAGCCTCGTTGCGGAATTATTCTCCGGGAAAGTAACGGAATGCCAACAGGCGTGCTTGTGGAATATGCACAGGTTCCGGTGTTCCGACTGGTAATGGAAGCGGACACGGAAACACTTGCGAACCTCATAGAGGCGCGTGCTAAAGAGCTTCTCAAATTCGGTATCACTGCGGTCCACGACCCCGGCGTCACACCGGCTGCTGAGGCGGCATATCAAAAGCTTCACGATGAAGAACGGCTTCCGGTATCGGTACTTATGATGCCACATGGAGAGACCGTTCTGGACAATCAGCTGGGTTATAGGCTTCATGGACCGGTCACCGGGGTGGGTGATGAAAAGCTGCGTGTAGGTCCTGTCAAATTATTCGCTGACGGTGCAACCGCAGAAACAGTAGCCTTTTCTCTTAAAATCGGAGGGCAGACTATAAACAGCGGTAACTACCGGGATGACTTTGAGGAAATGCTCTTTGCAGCGACAGAAAAGGGATTCCGAGTATGTGTCCATTCTTTTGGGAATGCAACAACCGATGCGGTGCTTACGGCATTTGAAAATGCTGTTACTCGAGCACCGGCTGGATTTGAAATGCGCCCACGCCTTGAACATGTAACCCTCATAAGTACATCTCAGATCAAACGCCTTGCCGCCATGGGCGGATGTGCGTGTATCCAACCTCAATTTCTGTCCAGGGCGCAAAATACAAAACAGGTTGTGTTAGATGATGGAAAGTGGTATGCATATGGTGATCTTGTGAAGGGAGGAGTGACTGTGGCCTCAGGTAGTGACAACCCCGGAGGATTTATGGATGCTCGCGACCCGATTGAGGGTTCTGTGATGGGATCAACTATGAGCGATGGAGCAGGCAATGTCATCTTTCCGGATCAAGTGCTTCCTTTTGAGCAGTGGCTCTGGATGTATACCGCAGGGGGCGCTTACGCCGGTGGACAGGAAAAAGAGCGTGGTATGTTGAAAAAAGGTATGGTTGCGGATCTTGTAGTCCTTGAAGGTAATCTTGATCCTAAAAACCCTCCTGTTGTTTCTGAAACCTGGGTAGCAGGAAAGAAGGTATATGACCATCGAGTCCTGGGAATTTGAAGTTTTGAAAATTATAAATATGAGTGAAAATGAAAAAATTGAAAAAATGTGGATGCGTGTTATTTGGAGAATAATAAGACTTACGCACTTGAGGAACAAAATCAATTACAGCAAAGACTGTGAATTAAAGTCACGTTTTAAACAGTTGGCGGTCTGATGCTGTTGATTTTTCATTTCAACTGCGTAAGTCCTAAATAAGTTATTTTGTTCACCAACATTTTTAAGAGGCTTTTAATGAATGAAAACCAAATTTTTGTAATTGAAGATTGAATGCCATATTAGTGTGATCAAAGTAAATAATTTTGTTTAGTCCCAACTTTTCTAACTCCCAAAATAGATATCGGTACTTTTGTGTCAATTTGCTTTACAAAAAGATCACTTTGTTATGCAAAAATGGCTATGCTAGTTTATGCTTGTTTTCTATTACTAAAGCGTTTTCCACTAAAGCGTTTTCCACTAAAGCGTTTTCCACTAAAGCGTTTTCCACTAAAGCGTTTTCCTGCTGTTTTCTATTACTAAAGTGTCTTTTTTCTGCTGTTTTCTATTACTAAAGTGTCCTTTTCCTGTTTTATCCCATTACTAAAGCGTTCTTCAACCATAATTTTTTAATTAATATAACTATTTTATATTAATATATATGTGAAAAAAGCATATATGGTAATACATACAATAAATACTGTAATATTTGCGATTAAAGTTAAACTGTCTGGTGGGTGATATGATAGAAACTGAACTTATGAGGATAGGGGTCTCTCTTCCAGACACCCTTCTGAGTAAATTTGATGAAATTGTTGAGAAAAGGGGTTATTCTTCCCGCTCGGAAGGCATGAGAGATGCTATCAAGAGTTATATTTCCCATTATGAATGGATAAATGATGTTAAAGGCGATCGTATAGGAACAATTGCGGTTATCTATGACAACACAAAAAAAGGGCTTTCAAATATTTTAACAAATATTCAGCACAATTATTCTCACCTGATAAGATCTTCAGTTCATGTTTACCTTGATCATGAAAATTGTTTTGAGCTAATTTTTATCAATGGAAAAGGTGAAGATATTGCAGAACTTGCTGAATCCATAATAGCCTTGAAAGGAGTCAAATTCTCAAAACTTACAACTATATCATTAAATAAATAATGTACGTATAAATGTACCTATGGCCAATTTGTATTTGATTGATGTTTTAAAACACCTGATGTCAGCAGTTCCTTTAAAGTCCATATTGACTCTGCAATTCCTGCCTCTCTTGCAGGTGTATTTTTGCATTTCTTGACTCAACACTAGAGGAGGAAATCAGAGCTGTAACGAAAGAGGAATTATAGCGAGAATATAGCAAATAAGATATTTTGATTAATGAAAATTAATGAATTCTGTATACGAGAGGAATATTGAGATAGAAAATCACCCAATTGTAGAAATCAAAACTGTTTTGATGTGACCTGTTAAAATATCTGACCATACAACTAAATATTTAAATTTATTTCAACATGGCGTGAGTAAGGCTTGACTTTACACGGACTCCAAGTAAAATAAACGGGCAATATAATAAAGAGACACATATTGCAGCTATTATGCCACCTTTTAATTAAAAAAAGACAATTATAGCTTTAAAAAGGGTATGTGGTCTTAATAACACATGCATGTGTAAAAAAAATAGTATCCTACCGGTTTTTTTGAATATGGTGAACTATATTAACTTTTTAGGAGATAAGACTCTCCAGAAAGACCTCTATTTTGTTTTTAACTAATAAAAAGTATAGATACGCACAATCTACAACATTATACTCTTTCATGTACTAAAATGAAGAGTTATAAAGCTTTAAATTCCATTTTTGAGTTTTATAAAAGTATAAATAAGAAAGTATGTTTATATATTAATTTATCCAGTTATTATTGTTGTGGTTATTTACAATGGAATAAGGAGGAAAAAAATGAATCATAATAGAAAGTCAATATGGAAAATTACGGCATCTGTTTCTGTTGTATTAATGTTGTTGATATTAGGAATTTCTGCAGCTTCGGCATGTCCAGCTACGAAATCCACTGCTGACTCTACTGATTATAATTATCAATATATCTCATCCAATGGCAACTGTAACAGCGCAGAGTGTGAAGGAAACTGCTGTGACGAATGTGCAGATGTCTGTGGCCAGAGTTGCAATGGTGAGTGCTGTAAAAACTGTTCCGAATGTGAAAACTGTGCTGAGTGCTGTAAAAACTGTTCTGAATGTGAAAACTGTGCTGAGTGCTGTAAAAACTGTTCCGAATGTGAAAACTGTGCTGAGTGCTGTAAAAACTGTTCCGAATGTGAAAACTGTGCTGAGTGCTGTAAAAACTGTTCCGAATGTGAAAACTGTTCTGAATGTGAAAACTGTGACGATGACGATTTCGCAAACGACTTCTCTGCCGACTGCATAGTCATCTGCGACCAAGATTGCGCATGAAATTAAAAGAACACATGCAAAAATAAACCTTTTAAAAACCCTGTCATGATTCAAGTTTGATAAAAACAAGAGGAGAATTTCGAGTACTTTATCTTGGTAATTATATATTTCCCAATATCACTTATGATTTATCGAAATTCTCTTTCATGTTGTTTCAAAAATCGACCCATTTCTACAATTGGATAATTGGAATTGTTGACTTTCAATTCAGATCGAAAGTTACTCTGAAATTCAGTTATGTATTTACCTTAAAGTACAGCATATTATCCTATTTGTAGAATCAAATATCGTTTTGAGACAGCTTGTTTAGTTCCTTTTTTAATTTACATGATGTTTTAGCCTTTCGTTTTTTGATGTTTATGTTATTATTATTTAAGTCCATTTTATGGCTCTTCGTCATTCCCCATGGATTAAGATAATTTTTAATCCAAAATCGCATTGATTTTTATGATGACATCATGAGGATATTCGCACAGAACCGAGAAGAGCCATTAATGATTATCCCAAATTGGCAGTTGTTCGGAATGTGCATTATAAAAGCAATATGCCTCCGGTTTCCTTAAACTACTCGAGAAGCTTCAGGACTTAGGCACTTTCAGGTATAAAGCTCCTTCCTCAGACATAATTTTAATTTCCTCTTCTGTTACCAGAGGCTCAACAGTCTCCCTGACCCTAATGATCCTGGCACAGCTTCGGTAGAACTACTGAGAATAACTACAAGCGGCTTTTCAATAACAGAAAGATAGATAATAGAAAGATAGATAATAGAAAGATAGATAATAGAAAGATAGAACACAGGTTTTGTGATGCTGGATATTGATGCTGGATATTGATGCTGGATATAATTGATTCCGCATAATTGAATGTGAGCCTTTTTGGGACAAGTTCAGAGTAAATGAGCTTTTGGGATAGGTTCAGAGTAAAAATATGATAATAACAAGAGATCCTGGAGAGTATTTAATGGAATATATGAGGGCTAAGCTGAATACAGCAGAAGGAACTGGTCTGTTTGTAGACATTTTACCCAATCTATAACTTATATTTAATACTTTTCTCACAAATAGTAATAATAAATAAAAATATTATCTGGTTATCAGAGATTTATTTAGAGATATATCTGTGCCCCTGTACAAATTTTTGTTAATTAAAGAGCTCCACAAAGTTAAAATTCAAAGGAGAAAGTCTAAAATTATGATCAAGTTTTGAGTCGTAACAATTAAAACAGTTACATTGGCTAGAAACTTGCCTCACGGAAAAAATATAGGTCGTAAAAAGAGAGGTCGTTTTGGAAATGAAAAAGTATGACGCAGTTGTTGTCGGGGCAGGCATAAGCGGGCTTTTAGCAGCTCTAACGCTTTCCAAACACGGGAAAAAAGTCCTTGTTCTTGAGAAAAATCAGCATATTGGAGGAAATTGCAATAGCTACATGGTAGATGGCTATCAGGTAGATACAGGGGTACACGCGATCACCCACTTGAGTAAAGGACCTCTGAAGAGGTTAATGGATAATTACTTTGATTTTTTGCCTGTATTTGAGGACTATGGGCATTACTACATTCGGACTGAAAATGCTTTTGTCAAAGTTCCTTCAAACCTGAAAGATTTCGTGACTTTTGACATACTTCCGAGAAAAGACAGGCTTATACTCTCTCAGACTCTCACCAAAGCCTTTACCCTTTCCTCATTTGGCATAGACCTCTCAGACCGAGCAGTTTATGATTTTCTGCCAAAGAGCCTTTCAAAGGATACCTATGATTTTGTGGACACAATGTCAATTTCCCTTTCTGGGAAATCTATGAAAGAGACCTCAGCTAAACGTATCCTGTATGGCAGCAATTTTGTCAGAGACAGCATTACCCAGGAACAATTTGATGCCATGATAGGGAAACTGGAATCGAAAAAATCCCAGTCCACAGAATCTATCCTTGCCTCAATCCTTCCGTATCATCTCCATGCATCTCTTCATGCAAGAATGACCAGGGTTACTCAGCCGTTTACATCCCTGGAAAGGCTTGCAACAAATGACGTAAACAACTCTCAGGGCTATCCCAGAAAGGGGTTAAAAGCCATTCTCAACGCCATCATTTATTCCCTTCCCGAAACTGTTGAGATCAAAACAGAATGTGAAGTTAAAGCCATTCTTGTACAGGACGGAAAGGTTTCAGGCGTGGAAGCCGATGAAATTTATTTGTCTGGCCTTGTCATCTACACAGGTTTTGCAACCGAGATTCCCATGATGATAAAGGATCTTCCCACAGAGTATGTTAAAGACCTCAAGGAAATTGTCCACAGTAAAAGCCTGACCATCTGGCTTGGACTGGAAAAAGAGTTTCCCAATTTTAATTATACAGGCTCAGAGATCTGGTTCAAGGATTTCGCCTACTGGGCAACTCCTATAAGTAACTATGATCCTTCGCTAGCCCCAAAGGATAAGCAGCTTATAGGCTTTTCCTTCGTAATCGACGAAAATAAAAGTGAAGAGCAGGAGATTAAAAAAGCCTATGATACAATTTTCCGTGCCCATCCAGAAATCGAGAAATATATCGATATGCAGCACGAACAAACAATGATTCCAGAAAAGGCTGCAGTCGCAATTAATGGAAAGTTCGCAAATATTCGAACCCCGGTTCAGAACCTCTATGTAGCTGGTACCGATACTGACAAGCGCAGCATGGGAATTACCCGAGCTTCGTATTCGACCATTGAGCTCCTGAAGATTCTTAATGAGGATGGGAATCTTCATTAAAATATAAAAAGATAAAAATCTGGAAATTAAAAACCCAGGCCAAAAGTAAGGTCATGAAAAAAATAAAAGATCCTGAAAAATAGAAGACACAGACTGCGAAGAAAAGTTAAAGGGGAATAAACTTAATCCTTGTAATTTTCTATAACCTGTTTACCCCTTTCTGCTGGCACAATTGTCAGCTCAGCATTGGGAAACTCTCTTTCAAGTGGCTCGCCGTCTGCAATCCTGTCCAGAGTAATTGCGACTGCTGCAACCTCGGAATGGGGCTGGCTTCCAACTGCAACATTCCAGTCCGCAAGCTGATAAATTTCAGGAGGCACCTTCTCTGCACCTACCACGATCATAAGATTCTCACAGCTTTTAAGCTCGTCTGTAATATCAGGCAGATTGACCCCATACATTGAAAGATGGCAGACTTTTCCACCGGCAGTTTTCCATTCCTTGATTTCCTGCTTGTAATTGACATTATTTTTAATATAGAAATTTCCGCCCCAGCGGCTGACAACGTCTTCAAGAGTTTTTACTATTCCGGGGTCATTCGAGGCAAGGAGCATACCTTCTGCACCAAGCAACCGGGCAGTTAAGCCTACGTGAGTTGTGATTCTTTTATCCCTTTCAGGGCGGTGCCCCAGACGCAGCAAAACAATTCTTTTCATGCTCGTGCTAAAACCCTGCAAGGTATTAAAGGGTTTCACTGAAAAAAAGAAGAGAAGATTACTGGAACCCGTAGATTCCGGGAATTCTCTTAAGAAGCATGCCCTCAACAACTATCGGGTTTGTCCTCTGGGCTGTTGTCAATGCGGTATCTAGTTTGAACTCTTTTTCAGCATAAATTGTAAGGATAGGGTCTCCCTTCTTAACGGATTCTCCCATTTTCTTGTGAATAGCGACCCCGGCTCCTTTATCATTAGGAGCTCCTGCAAGCCTGGCAATTTCAATTATCCACTTATTGTCAAACTCGATTACATATCCGTCCGCAGAAGCGAGAATGTCGGCAGTATATTGCCCTACCTGGATGTCAGCCGAGGTAATCTTTGGATCTCCGCCCTGGGCCTCAATAATCTGTTTCATCTTCTCAAGGGCCTTCCCGCTCCTGAGTGTTTCCAGTGCAACTTCCTTTCCACGGTCCCTTGGAGCCGCACCTCCCATCTCAAGCAGGATACCCGCAAGAGCGGCACTCTTTTCAATAAGGCTGTTAGGGCCTTCCATACTTTCCAGCACTTTCAGGGCTTCCCTGACTTCCAGCGAGGGACCTACTTTTCTTCCAATTGGAGATGAACCATAGGTAATTGCACATTCAACGTTCATTCCAAGCCTGTGCCCGAGGTTAATAAGGTCTCTCGCAAGTTTTTGCCCTTCCTGAATAGTTGGAACTTTTGTGCTTGGCCCGACTGGAATGTCCATTACCACATTGTCTGCTCCGATAGCTCCTTTTTTTGCCATAATCGAGGCAAGCATCTGGTAGTAAGGGTCAATGGAGAGGGGGTATTCAACCCTTATGAGCTTGTCATCGGCAGGTGCTATGTTTGTGGCTCCACCCCAGACAAGTGCACCCCCGACTTTTTCGGTTATCTCTTTTACTTCTTGAGAACTGAACTCTACCGGACAGAGCACTTCCATAAGGTCAGCAGTTCCGCCTGCTCCTGTAATCGCCCTGGAACTTGTCTTTGGAATAAGAAGGCCGTTTGCAGCGATAATAGGCACAACAAGGAGAGAAATCTTGTTTCCAGGCACTCCTCCTATAGAATGTTTGTCCATTATAGGGTGAGTGTCAAATTCAATTGTGTCTCCACTCTCAATCATAGCCCTGGTAAGCCATTCAACCTCGTCATCGGTCATTCCGTGAATATACGAAGATGTTATAAAAGCCGAGAGTTCGATCTCACTGAGATTTTCTTCTACGATATCGTTTACGAGTGTTTTAATTTCATCCTGCGCAACAGGTCTTTTATCCATCATTTTCTTGATCACGGACGCAGATTTTGAACGGAATGCCGGAACAACTTCGACCGGCTTGTCCCAGGTCACAAAGTGTTCATATACCTCGGAAAAAACACCCAGCGTGCCTGGAGGAACCATATCATCTGTTGTATCCGCAATTGCGGAAAGGCTTTCACGCCCGCGAATACGGACCCTGTCCCCCGGATTAACCCCCAGTTCCTTGGCATCGACAATATTTAGTAATACCTTGTGCTGCCCTATTTTTATGCTAAAATGTTCTAACTTCAATTGCATGAGTAAACTCCTCCCGTTTCGTTCTTGTTATAAGTGTAAATCTGTGACTGAAATTTGTTTCCCTGGAATCCAGACTTTCTGTTTGTTTCTCTATTTGAAAAACTAACAGTTCAGCCTGAAAAAACCAGGTAGATCAATAGTATGAGTAGTAAATATGAGTAGTAGAGTAAATTGTAAATGCTAAACCGAGGTGACATATTGACCTTCATATTATTTTAAAATAATTCCGCAAAAAACTTAAGAAACAAGAATAAAGAGATTAAAATGAGTACTATTAAAAAAAAGTTTGTAATTATGACTGGAATATACTTCTCAACTTCTGCCGGGTATCTTCAGTAAATTCAAAAAATTTTGAAAAAAAAAGATTTTTTTATAGTTTAAATTGATCTTGAGTAAAGAAAGAATAGAGATTAATGGGAACAAATTAAACTGGAATAGTAATTTTTTACTTCCAGGATATCGGTTGTTCTCATTAGTTAGTGTTTATGTTAGTGTTTATGTTAGTGTTTATGTTAGTGTTTATGTTAGTGTTTATGTTAGTGTTTATGTTAGTGTTTAGTTAGTGCTTAGACGTTATCTAAAATTACTCAGTTACCATTTAGAGCCTATCCAAAAAGTGGTTACCTGCTATAACTTTTACAATATACAATATGCAAAACCGAAACGGATGCCCGGATATTTAGACCTATTGTAACTTTTCGATATGTATTAATGACTTTTCGGATAGGCTCTTAGTCGTATTTTATCTAACCCTTCAAAGTTACTCATTCATTCAGTTATTTTTCATAGTTGCGCCTGGAAAGGGAAACAAGACCTTTTGCAATCCCCAATGCGATAATTCCTATTAACGCTGCGGTTAAGAGAACCATAAACAAGTTTTCCTCATCAGCAAACTTGAACATGAAGTAAAATAAAATGATATCTATTATTGCTCCAATGCCCACCAAGGCTATTGCCGGGCCTCCTAAAGCTTTTCCAGTATCCCTGCCCATTTTCCGATCCATCCTGAAATAATTATCATTAAATTAAGATTTAAGGCTTGTAAAACACCGTATTAAATAATTAAGTTAATAACTTTTTTATAAAGGCAAGCTATTTTAGTAAACTTTTTTCGTAACAGAAACCATAGGTGGGAGCTCATGGATAAGGTAAGCCTGTAGCTAAGCATAATGGTTCCTGAAATGTATCAGAGAATTGGGGTAATTGCATATAAATCTTAGGAAATTATAATCCCTCAGGTTCAAATAGACAGAAAGTTTCATGTTTTGATAGTAGGTTCTCTAAAAAAGGGTATCCTATTCAAATTGAGCGGTAACCCCTCAATTTTCACTCAATGAACTTTTTTATTTTGTTTAACTTTCCGCAAGTGCGGCAAGAAGATATACTGCGAATTGCGTCATACGCGCTACCTTTTCCATTTGAGGCAATCATACTGTGACATTCAAAACTGGTAATGTTTGTGTGTGAAGCTCATATGACAATATCAAGAACTCAAGGAACCTGGCTTTGATAATTGTTAGGGTCAAGATACCATGAGGAACGTAAAGTGAACCATCGTAAGAATCGTGAAGTGAAATAAGCGAAAGCAGGTTGATACACTTTAACCAAAAGGAACAGAATCAGGCTGTAATGTGTTTGTGACATTATGTGACAAATGGACAAATGATTATCGGTTTAAGATGGTTTCTAATGTATTCACGTTATTTGAGGTTAATCCTACAGTTTTACTATCCCTTTTTGATTACGCTTCAATCGAGGAGTATATAGAAACTCATTTTTTACACTCGATATCCAGGTTAAGGAATAGATTCATAATATCTTATCTCCAACATTGTTTACGAGAGCAAGTGATTGATCATCCAAAAGCCTGGAGTTATTTCCAGGTCAGAAAAAGTCAGAAAAAGATGATCTGTCCTTTGTAAGTGCTCTATTTCAGCGGGGAGGTTTGATAAAGATGTGTAAAATGCATAGAATGCTTATGGATAATACTCTATACATTCCGGCTAAGCTGCTAACGATAATCGGGGCTCTTAACTGGGGTCTTGTAGGGCTCCTGAACTTTAATCTGGTAGCGGCTATATTTGGAAAAAAATCCATTCTCTCGCGGTTGGTCTACATTCTTGTGGGCCTGGCTGGAGTTTACATAGTGATAAAATACAAGGCAACGTATTTAGCAAAGCTCGAGGCTAAAAAGGGTAAGCGCCAATATAGCGGTAAGCAATACAGTTGGAGCGGCATTCAATAAAATACAGGAATTGCTTTATCAATCGGATTTGCTTAATCGGATTTGCTTAATCGGATTTGCTTAGAATGCGTCCTTAATAGTATCTTGAATAATATGTGCTTGCAATGCCAGGCACATATTAATCCCTTTTACCTGCAGCTATTTTTCTAAAAAGCTTAAGCAAAAAAATAAGAACTATATTAGATAGTCTTATCTGAAATCTCAGATACATTTTTTGGGCTATGGGCGCCCAGGTAAATTTAAAAAAAACTATAAAATCAAAATTATATTTCGTTATAAAGCATCCTCAACATAAGTGCGTCTTCTTCAAGAATAGGACTCTCAAGTATGACCCTTCCTCTGGCTTTGAATTCTTTTAAGGCCTTCAGAAGCTCGGGATAATTTAAGTCGGATTCTTTCAGAGTCAGATGCCTTTTTTCTCCGCTCGTGCCGTACTCAACTCCTGAGACATGCATATGCATGTTCGAAAGCCCTTCCTTTCCAAGGCGTTCCTCTACTTTTGATAGAATTTCCATAAACTCGGAGTAAGAATTTTCTTTACCTTCCCTTGCATGCAGATGGCAAAAATCAAGGCAGGGCATGACCCCTTCGATCTCTGCACTTAGCGCAAGCACTTCTTCAAGCGTTCCAAATTGCGTACGCTTGCCCATCGTTTCAGGCCGCAGGACTGCAGGGATTCCTTCATTCCGGAATTGTCCGGTAAGTTCTTTTAGAGCTTTTGATATGCTCTCAAAGGTGTGTTTTTTGGTACTTTTCTGATAAAATCCGGCATGCAGTACGATTGATTCAGCTCCGCAGAGGTTGCCTATTTTTGCGGCATTGTAAATCCTTTCCAGGCTGGCTTTTAATTTTTCCTCTTCACAAGAATTCAGGTTGATGTAATATGGGGCATGGACGCTCAGGGCCACTTCTTCGTTATTTGCAGCTTCCAGGACGTTTTTTGCCCCTTTTTCGCTCATGCGCACTCCCTGAACAAATTCAAGCTCCATACAGTCAAGGCCAAGTTCCCGGATCCGTTTGATTCCTGAGACACTGCCTGTTCCTTTTGCGCTTCTCGGGATTCCTGCGGTCCCGAAAAGTAGATCTTTTGAGGGCATTTTCAACTATCCTTTTAGAAAATACCCACAAAGTCTTTTAGCTGCTTTGCCCTCTCAGGAGACAGCTTTTCGGAAACTACCGCAACCAGCTCTTCAAGATCTTCGTCCAGGGATTGAACATCCTCCTTTCCTTCAAGGGCAAGCCCTACAAGGTAATCAAGTTCCTCAGGGTTCAGCCTCTCCAGCCTTTTCCTGAAATCTTCAGAAGACTCGGCAAACTTGTGTGATACCGGGCGCAGGATAAAGGGAAACTGGTGCCCTGCTTCCCTGGAAGTTAAGTTTCCTTTGGCTTCAGGCGCAAGCTTGTTAAAAATCTCAATGTCCTTCTGTGTAAATTCTCTGGGCATATTATCACTTTATGGCTCTATCCTGATTTATAGCTACTTTAATCTAATTATAATAAAGTCTAATTGTATAGTGTTAGTGAAACTACTTAATGTTCAATTCTTAGTGTTCAATTCTTAGTGTTCAATTCTTAGTGTTCGATTCTTAGTGTTCGATTCTTAGTGTTCAATTCTTAGTGTTCAATTCTTAGTGTTCTGTTTCAATCTGCCGTGCCTGTCAATCTCCCCTTTTGCAATCCTTGTCGAGGAAATAGGGATTCCATCTTCAGCCATTACATACTCAACGTATTCGATTTTAAGGAGCTTCTTTCCTTTTTCTTCCCTGATACGATTCATTTTGAGGGCGACCGGATAAGTCTCAGGAGAGACAATTATATAATCGAAATCCTCTTCTAGAGCAGGGCCGTAGGGGTTATTCAGCTTTGTAATTTCGTATCTATCATCTGGGATTCCCATTTCTTTTATGTATTGCAGCAGCCAGGTTCTCCTTTTCTCATAGTTATCGACGCTGTGACTTTTACTTAGCATCTCGTCCGAGGTAAGCCCTATGTGGACTTTTCCATCCTTTGCTATCTCAAATGCTTTTTCAATCAGTTTGGCGTGACCGTCATGAAAATACTGAAACGTACCGCCGACTGCGACCTTTGGCATGATGGGTGATAATCTACCAAGTAAAAAGAATTTTTGGTTTTTTTTCGGCTTTTTGGAAATTTTCACTCATTTTTCTCCTTTCCTTCTTTCTCTTTCATTTTCATTTCCTCTGTTTTCTTCTACTTTCTTAAATATGACTGCCAGAAAAAACCTTCTTTTTTCCTCCATTTACCTGGTTTCCCGGTAATATAACCGCGTTTTAGAGGCATTGTAGAACACTTTCACCTCGCTTCCTCTAGTTATTTATACCTGCAAAACCATTGTGGAGCAACTGTTATGCACCTTATACAAACATGTGCATCTTAGGAGAATTTGTAAATGAGCCAAATAGCACTCGAAGAGTTGCCCGGAGTTGGCCCTGCAACCGCAGAAAAACTCAAAGAAGCTGGATTTAATACCATTGAAGCAGTGGCTGTTGCCTCTCCTTCTGAACTTGCAACTACAGCCGAAATAGGGGAATCAACGGCTGCAAAAATCATCAATGCCGCAAGGCAAGCTGCTGATATCGGAGGTTTTGAGACCGGAGACATCGTGCTTGAAAGGCGGAAAATGGTAGGCAAGTTGACTACCGGTTGTACTGAATTTGACGAAATGATGGGTGGGGGCATAGAAACCCAGGCAATTACCGAACTGTACGGAGAATTCGGTTCAGGAAAGACCCAGCTGGCCCACCAGCTTGCAGTCAATGTCCAGATGGACAGGGAACATGGAGGGCTTAACGGTTCGGTTATCATCATAGACACTGAAAACACTTTCAGACCTGAAAGGGTCGCCCAGATGGTAAAAGGGCTTTCCGAGAAATACGGCATGGAGCTTGACCCAGAAGAGTTCCTCCAGAATATCCATGTCGCAAGAGCATACAATTCCAATCACCAGATCCTCCTTGTTGAATCTGCAACAGACCTGGCAAATGAGCTTCGGGATATGGGAAAACCCGTTCGCCTGCTGATTGTTGACTCGCTTATGGCTCACTTCAGGGCTGAATATGTGGGAAGGGGAACCCTGGCCGACCGGCAGCAAAAACTCAACAAGCACATGCACGGCTTGCTCCGCTTCGGGGATTTATTCAACGCCTGCGTGGTTGTAACAAATCAGGTTATGGCAAAACCCGATGCTTTCTTCGGTGACCCCACAAGACCTGTCGGAGGCCATGTAGTAGGGCACACGGCAACTTTCAGGCTCTACCTGCGGAAATCCAAAGGAGACAAAAGGATCATACGTCTGGTTGACTCTCCCAACCTGCCCGAAGGAGAAGCTGTTATCGCAGTTACTACAGCAGGACTCACAGACCAGTGAACGTGTGAATCATACGATACAAACAATTTTAACTGTAAATTTAACGGTAAATGTTTAATGGTAAATACATTACCGATAAACATATTCAAAGCCGGGTAGGGAAACATTTTATCTACCCATACCCAATCTTTTTTATGAAATTCAAAGCTATTGTAGCCGATATAGACGGTACAATCACCTGCGAGAAAAGAGAACTTCATCTGGGGGCCATGAAAAAGATCCGTTCTCTTAAAATTCCTGTCGTGCTTGCCACAGGAAATACTCTGTGTTATGCAAGGACAGCTTCAAGGCTTATCGGCCTGAATGGAGCGGTAATCGCAGAAAACGGAGGGGCTATTACTTCCCGCTTCGATTTGCAGGGCACTTTTGAGGAAAGCCTTGAGGAATGCGAGAAAGCCTATTCTGTTCTTTCCAACTATTTCAAGCTCACCAAACTTGACCCTTTATACCGAAAAACCGAGATCGCTCTCAGGAGAGACTTTAATCTCGAAAAAGCCCGATACCTTCTCAAGACCCTGGATCTGGACATCGAGATGGTTGATACTAAATATGCCATCCATCTCAAGAGCACGAAAATCAATAAAGGGGTCGGCCTTCAGAAGCTTGCAGGCATGATGGGCCTGAAATCCAAAGATTTCGTAGCTATAGGAGATTCAGAAAACGACTTAGAAATGTTTGAAGTCTCAGGTTTCGGGATTGCTGTCGGAAACGGGGATGAAATAATAAAGGAAGCCGCGGATTATGTGACAGAAGCCTCATATGGGGACGGAGCCGTAGAAGCCCTTGAGTTTCTTGAATCAAAGGGTTGGATTTAAAAAACTCTATCTTCACTGCCTTCCCTGAACCCTATGAGTTTTCCTTGAATCTCTCTGAGATTATTTTGAAGCTCCTCTGAAGCTCCTCTGAAGCTCCCCTAAAGCTTTCCTATATATCTTAAGGCTCCTTAAGGCTCCTTAAGGCTCCTCAAAGCTCCTCTCAGGCTCGCTTGATCAATTTTTAAGTTTTAAACAGGTCTTTCAGCCCAAGATCCCATTGATCCCATAATTCTTTCATATCTTTACTTGTCTTTAATATTTCAATAACAGTAGGATTGGGCTCTGTGAAGATTACCGGACTGTCTTCTTCCCCAAGTTCTTTATTTACCTTCTTTGAAATCTTTTCTTCGTATATGGAAAACTGAGCATCACGGCCTGGCTTGTTGCCTCTTGCATCCAATCTTATCCATTTATCCAGATCTTTTAAATATACCGCGTTTAAGCCATGCAGGAATTTTATGTTTATGTCACGACTTGAAGATAGTTTCTGATAACAGAACCCGGCCGGAACCCCGAAATATCTCAACATGGCTGCAAACAGATGGGCTTTGGCACAACATATCCCGTGGCCGGCTTCCAGAACTTCTGATGCCTTGCAGGTAATGCTCATTTCTCCGATATCGCCGGTGTGATGAATCTCATCCCGAACAAATTCATAAACCTTCTTGATCAGGCTGATTTCGTCGCCGGTGCCTTTCTGTAGTTCGAGGCACTTATCAACGATCAGCCTGTTATCAAAGTCTATGACTTCACTCTTTTTAAGGTAATCCTGAAGATTATCGCTTTCAGTATACATTTTTACTCGCCTGTCAATAAGTACTAAAAGGCCCTTCTATATGAAATTTAAGTATGACATAGAAACCGACTTTTCTAAAATTGCCTGTGAACTGATTCCGAAACTCCAATTGCTCTTCTGGATTTCATATTTTGAATCCTCAATCGAGTTTCTGCTCATAAGAACAATTCTGAAATATTATGGACTTAGAAATAGAATT
Source organism: Methanosarcina sp. Kolksee (assembly GCF_000969945.1). Classification (NCBI taxonomy): domain Archaea; kingdom Methanobacteriati; phylum Methanobacteriota; class Methanomicrobia; order Methanosarcinales; family Methanosarcinaceae; genus Methanosarcina; species Methanosarcina sp. Kolksee. The sequence goes on along the minus strand of NZ_CP009524.1, from coordinate 2,004,933 downwards.
GGCTTAGAATGAGTTTTCTTTTTAAAATATACAACTTTAAAAGAGTAGTATCGTGACTTAATGTCTTATTTGTGGGCATAGGTAAAATAAACTTTTTAAAACCTTTATTTTAGTAAATAACTGATTTAACTCATTATCTTCTTATAAATACTTTTTATAACTTGTCTTTTTTCAATTAATCCTTTTAAAACACTCATTTTATAAATTAGCTTACTTTTATATTTTTTTATATATAAGTATGTTTATATTTTAACCGGGGTATATCGGAATTGTCAAGCTGCGAATAGTCAGCGAGATAATTTGGATAATAAACTAAGGCTACAAACTAAGGCTACAAGGACAGCAAATATTTTGGGGTAGGTAAATGATGAAAATGAGAAAAATACTGGGTATTTTGCTGGCACTCTGTTTTGTGCTGTCAGTGACAGTTGCAGCAGTAAGTGCGGCTCAGAATAATGTTAAGAACAATTACGATGGTAAGCAAAAGTACGATAGTAAGGACAAATACGATAGTAAGGACAAGTACGATAGTAAGGACAAGTACGATAGTAAGGACAAGTACGATAGTAAGAACAAGTACGATAACCATTATGGCAAGAAAAAATACTTTATGAAAGGTCATTGGGGATATAAAAAAGTAAAGCACAACAAGGATAGCAAACACAAATCTCTCTGGTATACCTCTGAAAAATACTGGATTCCTGGCTACTGGTACTGGAAGTAAAAACGTATAATCATAGTGAAAGTTGAATCTAAATAAAAAAATCCTAACTGGCTGATGTTTAAATGTTTACATTAGCCAGTTGTGCTGTTTTCTTTTTCCAATTCTGAGTGATGTATACAATATTATTTGGAATCTCAGTTCAAAAGCTCTAAACCCTGATTAAAGCTTCTCTGAAATCCTGGATTCCTGATAATCAAGCGAGCTTCGGTGTCAGCTTGTGATAGTAGAGTTTTAAATAGGTAATTCCCATCCATATCCAGCTGGCATCACAAAATGTCTCAGCATGGCTCCAAATATATGAGCTTTAGAACATGCATGGTTCCAAATATATGAGCTTTAGAACATGCATGGTTTCAAATAGATGAGCTTTAGAACATATTCCATGACCGGATTCCAGAAGCTCTGATGCCTTACAAGTGACTCTCATTTCCCTTATGTCTCTGGAATGATGAATTTCATCCCAAACAAACTCATAAAACTTCTTAATTAAGCTGTAATTTAGCTGTAATTAAGCTGATTTTGTCGTCGGTACCTTCTTTTAATTCAAGGCATTTGTAAACAATTAGCTTATGATCATAGTCTATGACGTCGTTTTTGCGGTAATCATGAATATTATTGTTTTCAGTATGCATCTTCTTATTTACCTATCAATAATTACTTCAAAAATTCGTCTCTATGAATTAGAATCTTACATGGAACTCCTCTTTTATTAATACAAATATATAAATATTTATAAATATGATTTCAAAAGGATTTACCGAACAGAAAATGAACAGCATTGAAGGACGCATTGTTTGATAAATGCTCTTTCAGAATTCTCTTTTCAGGATGTATTAACCGAATCAAGCTAAAGGAGACAAAAAATTGAGAGTGGGGACATGATATGGTAGACGGTGAAACCTTAGGGGATAAAAAAGTAGAGAATGAAATTCAAACCATGCAAAGAAACATCGAAAAAGATCTATTCGATGAACAAAGCAAAGTTCTGGATAGATTTTATTCGCTGATAACCCTGACAATTACAACATTTGGTTTCACTATTACGGCTCTTACTTTTTTTATCAGCAGATTAACCATTAATATCGGTGAAGCTCTTCATTCTTATCATGTCTTTTTTTCTTTCTTGTGCTTATTTATGTCTTTTTTAATCTCAATTATTAATGTGCTGGCAATATTTCATCACAGAAAGCTAGTAAGAAGAGGTAACATGATAGTATATAGGGAATATAATGAATTGGTAAATAATAATTTGAGATTATATCTCGATATCTCAAGGCAAAAAAATTACTATGTAATTGCAGTTACTCTTATTGGACTTGCACTCACATCCCTCTTTAACCATTTTTCGCAGCATCGTATTGTAGCCGTTGTGCTTACAACCGGATTTATTGTGATAGTATTGTTGATAATACGCAATTCTCGCAGGTATCTTTCCTAATTTACGGCAAAGATGGTTCGATGTAACATAAAAGAAGATGTTCTTCAGGACCCTCTTTTCAGGATTTCTGTGTGAATCTGCACCTAAAAAAAGTAACTTGTTTTTCATTTTTTTCGTTCGAATACCCCGCAGCAAGGCAACGGGGTATTTATCTGAAATAAATTATTCAATAAAAGAGGGCATATTCTCAAAAATAGTAAGGTTTTCGAGAACCTCTAGTCTTTCCTGTATTCTTCTGTAAGAAAATCGGATTGGAAACAACAATTTTCATCTCATTACTCGAAAATGAGCTTTTAAACTTTCCAGTAAGGAGGAACATTATACTTTTCATATATGCTAGTCAAATCATTATGAGTTAAAGACCACACGTTGTCACCCAGATCTTCTGCCGTTTTAAATGCTCCTTTCTCAACTCCAAGGATATAATCACCTCGACTTGCTTTAAGAGCTTCCCAAGGAATGGCAAATAATTTACAGGACATACCAATAAAACAATCACAAGCAAGTACTACGTATGCTATTCTTCCCCTTTCAGAATCAATCATGACTTCTTCAATCTTTCCAAGTTCTTCATCGTTAATAGTTAAGACCTTAGATCCTTTTATTCTAGTTGCCGGTACAAAATTCATTTTTTTTGCAACGTACAGTTCTTCATTTATTCCCATATACTTCAGCTCCTAATGTATTATTCACTTATTGTATTTTATTAATTTCAAACGTACTGAGAAGCATTACATTCTTTTCGCCTGTCAGTTCTCCATTCCAGACTTAAGTATGTAAGTTTCCTTTCTCGATTACCCCCATGAGTTTTCCCATTAATATTAATAGTTCATTAATAATATACATTCTTTACGCACTTGAGGTCATTTCCTCCAGTAACTAAACCGGTGATCAAAAGAACGTCTATGAATTACTCCCAAATTTGAAGGTGTTTTTGCAACTGCTGTAATGCTAAGGAATGACAAAAATATAAATTCAAAGATTTTCATTGCCTAAAGATAATTCTGTTTTACTATTTCATCCCAAAATAATTTCGCTTTTTTAATATTTTTTATTTTAATCATATATCATATACAGTTGACCCACTATTTTACTCCAATTTCGAACTTGTTTCATTTTACATGATTATTCCACAATACCAAAATGGAATTGTACTTACTCAACGTTTAACTCTTTGCGTCGCCTGCTGTTGTATTGGGCATTAAACTATTAACGGATTTTGGATCTGCGGAATTATTTCAGGATACAACAGCCACAAGATAATGGAAAATCACTCATCTTTGAAAGCAAAGTTTAAATTAAAAAAGAAGAAATTTTGCATTACTATCAGTAATTGTCGGACAGCCTGGTAGCTCAGCTTAATAAAATTATTTAGTATATGATTTCATTGACTGTTATTTGCATATTAACAACTATCAAAAACAGGCGATTTCCTCCTTTTCAGGAGTTGTCACAGAATAAACGATACATAAACTTTGATTGCACACCTTGATTTTCAAGATTAATGTCGCCAATTAAAAATTAACTTTAGGAATAATTTACCTAATTAATTTTATGACGGTTACTTACGAAGCCTTAAGAAATTCCGTGTCTAAAAAATTGAAGCTTACAAATCGAGATAAAATGATTAAGTTTTTTTATTTCCGCCAGCTTCTCTCCATTTTCTCATACAGGCCAATTAAATTATTCCGTGTGATTTTGAAATAAGGATGTTCAGGTCCGTACTCTTTTTCGATTATATCGAGGGCTTTTTCGTAGATATTGATTGCGGTTTCGTATTCACCCATGCTTTCGTGGAGGCCTGCGAGATTGTTCAGGGTTGTGCCGACATCTGGATGTGTCGGGCCCAGGGTCGTTTCGTAGATCTTGAGGGCGCGGGTGTATAGAGGAAGGGCTTTTTTGTGCTGTCCGAGAATCCTGTAGAGTTCGCCCATGTTGTTTAGAGTCTTGGCAACGTCAGGGTCGTCAGGGCCAAGGACACGTTCCCGGATTTCGAGAGCTCTTGTATAGAGTTCCAAGGCTTTTTCGTTGCGGCCTTTCTGGACGTATACACCTGCCAGGTTGTTCAGGGTTGTAGCAAAGCCAGTATGCTCGGTTTTTCCGAGTTTTTCCATAATTTCGAGGGACTGTGTATAGAGGATCAAGGCTTTCTCATACCTTGTGGTCTGGAAATAAAGCAGGGCAAGGTTGTTCAAAGTCTGGGCCACTTGCGGGTGTTCAGGACCGTAAACCTTTTCCTGAAGCTTTAAAGCCTGCCCATACCTGTCTTCAGCTTCGTCAAGTTTGCCCATTTCCGAGAGCAGAACACCCATGTTATTCAGGGTCCCGGCTCTGTATCCCATAACCACACGGTTGTCCGGTTCCTGTTCCTGAAGCTTTTCAAGAAGTTTGAGAGCCTGCATGAAGCATTCTTCAGCTTTCTCGGGTTTTTCCAGCCCCTTATAAAAAAAAGCCGTCCTGTTCAGGGTCCTGACAGCACCGAGATTTCTAGGGTTAAGGAATTTTTTCTGGATCTCCAGTGCCCGGGTATAGAACGAAAGAGCTTCTTCACGCCGATTCATGAGAGTATAAAGAATTCCAAGCTCACTGAGTGTATTTCCGGTTTCAGGTCTGGGCTGGTCTGGGAGATTTTCACGAATTTTTAAGGCCCTTAAAAAAAACTTGAGGGATTCTTCATAATTCTCCATATATCGGTAGATTCCTGCAAGCCCATTCAGTACAGAAGCAGTTTCCGGACTTTCGGGTCCAGTATTTTTTTCCACAATACCAAGCAGTTCTTCATAGAGGGGAAGGAGCACTTTCCAGGATACGGACCTGTAAAAAGGCTCGGCTTTAACTGTGAACCAGCTTACCAGCTCCTCTGGCTCAAAAATCTCCTTTGCATGTATAAAAGCTTCCTTTAAAGCAATCTCATCTTCAGGGGTGATAAGCTCCGGATCCAGATCTTTCAGGCGCTGTTCGTACCTTTCAAATAGAGTTCTGTGATTTTTTGTTTCGATTTCTATTTCTTTTCCTGTTCCCTTTTTAATTTCTTCCTCTGGATCTTTGTCTTTAGCTTTGATATAGGTATTTTCGTCAGAAATCTCTTCTTTTCCCAAGTTTTTCTTAAAATCAGTCATATTTTACCCCTCCTGAACAAAAAGTAGTATAATTATATCTTTATCTGAAAATATAAACATCTTTCTGGAAATCTAGTACATCGACTCTAATATTCTGGAACGTCTCTATATTCAATAGTTTCTATCAGACTGACTTCCAAATGATAAAAACACATTTATCTTGCTTTTCATCTACCGATTTTCGAAGTGGACTATATTATTAATGGTCTATCTTTATTCGATTGATGTTTAAAACACATGAATGTCAACAGTCCTCTGAAAGTCCATATTGAGTCCACAATTCCTGCCTCTCTTACAGGTGTATTTTTGCATTCAATTTCTCTTCATTTTTATCCATAGAGAACGGCGAAGAGCCCTTAATAAAACACTTTTTATGGCAGCCTTTGCTTCTTGCCAGCAACCTTCTAATATTTGCTCACTTCTTGAGCATGCGGGCGTGGAGGGAAGTTTTAAGATGAATTTAAAAAAGAAATTTGGCAACTCAAAGCCTATCAGAAAAATAGATTTTGTGTAGTTATGGGGGATAAGAATTTCTCCATCTACGGTTGAGCAAGTAAATTTTCAATCATTTGAAACCATACAGTACCCATCAACCAATAAGAAAAATAGTTTAAAAAATCAATCTTTTTAGATGCACTATGGAACCAGTGCACTGTCTTTTGCTCCATTTATGACGTTTAGAGTAAATCTATCAATTCTTCTTTGCTTAATCCAGTTTGATGAAGAATATCAAGAAGTGTCCCCTTAGCAAGTTTTGTATGTAAAGGAACAACTGTTCTGTAAGTTCCTTCACTGGTTATCTTTTGAAGTGATACATGGCTTCCTTTTTGCCTTACAACAACAAACCCAACCTTCTCTAATGCATTTACAAGTTCTTTTCCGGATACAACTGGCAATTTAGACATGGGCGACTTCCACAAGAGTCAGATAAGGTTTGGAAACTTGTTGCGGAAGATCTTCAGTCCCGAAACTCTCAATGTACAGTTCTATAGCTTCTTTAATATTTTTTTCGGCTTCTTCAAGGGTCTTACCCTGAGAAGTCACATTGAGTTCAGGACATCTTGCAATAAAGAAGTCATCTTCTTTTGTTATAGCTACGAGAAATTGTCTCATGGTCACTCCAAGCCTAGTTTTTACATGTTTTTCTTCAAAATATTTGTTGCGATTCTATTTATATTAGCGTAGAAAACTGTCTGATCGAGTAATATGCTTAATTTTCAAAATTTGCTTTATACCATTGAGTTTTAGAGAGATTGAAACTCAATTTGTTTTTGTGCGTAGGTTTTACCATAAAATCTGTGTATTATTTCATGGTTGTGTTTTTGGGTTCTGCCCCTCTTTTTTGCCAGTGGCTTTTTCCCCATTGTTCACCCGATATATGCTCACCTCTTGAGCATGCGGGCGTGGAGGGAAGTTTTAAGATGAATTTAAAAAAGAAATTTGACAATACCATCAGAGTCAACAAGACGCTGCAGGACTCTTACACCTAAAAACTATCTTTTTTATCATCAAGAATAGGCACTGAGAAAAGTACCTATATGTTTCTTGCATTATTTTTGCATTTGATATTCTCTTGACAGAAGGAAACAAGCATATTTTTAGACCATGAAATACTCGAGAAAACAAAGACATAGGCATTTGTGTAAAACTCTGCCCGGAAAGGATTATTTTATTATCAAAACTTTCGAAAATGAGAATGATTCTACGTTGTCATAATACATCGAAAATTTTTCTACCGACGCGGACGATGCTTGCACCTTCTTCTATTGCTATTTGATAATCGTCTGTCATTCCCATTGAGAGATACTGAAGATGTTTTTTTAAGTGCTTCTCTGCTTTGTCTTTCAGGTCTTTTAATTCTTTGAAATATTTTCTTGAATCTTCGGGGTCTTCGTTTTTTGGCGGGATTGTCATCAGGCCTTCAAAACTTAAGTATTCGAGGGTTGAGATTTGGTCTATAAGCTTTAAGAGGTCACCGGGATCTAATCCAGTGTGTTTTTTTTCGTCTGTCTTCACCTGTATGAGGATTTTCTGGACCCTTTTTTTTTCTTTTGCGGCGTTGTTTATCTTTTCTGCAAGTTCGTACGAATCAACACTTTCTATCACGTAGGGATTCAGGTTTACTACTTTTTTTGCCTTGTTTAACTGAAGTGTGCCAATGAAGTGGGTTTTGATCTCAGGTGGAAGAGATGGGGCCAGATCTTTCATCTGTTGATAATGATTGAAGCCGATGTCTGTAACACCTACTTTTATGGCCTCGTCTATTTGTATTTTTGACGCGTATTTTACTGCGGCGACAAGTGTTACATCAGATGGTATCATTTTTAAAAGTTCTTTTACATTGTCTTCTATCATATGTTATCATTCTACGGGTATCATTCTATGCAGAGATTTTCAGTATTTTGTCTCTTTTATAATAAGTATTTCTGGTATGAAGTAATCGTCTAATGCAATTTGAGTCGGTACTACATATGAAACTAAACTAAGTATACCTAAAAATCAGCTATGGCTAAATCGTTTCTTAAGATAGTACATTCAGTCTTGCTTCTTTGTTTCTTAAGCTTTTTGCATTTACCATGGAGTTCATCAGAGGAAACCAGTTTATTCTTATATACCATAGAACAATCGAGAAAACAAACATACAGGCATTTGTGGAAAATTCTGCTTGAAAAGAACATTTTCTTTATATAAATTAAAAGATAAAATAAGAATTACACTTATTAAACTTTCATCATTACAAAAATATTATAAGTATGTCGATTTTATCCTATTCATAAGGTGGTCTCTTTCAGGCCAGGGTTACTTACGCGGTGAAATGCTTCTGATTTTTATTGTCACCGAGCGGCCTTTTTCGGCTTTTTATTAGAATACCAAAAACGGTTCTGTCAAGTCTTCGGAGATAAAGGAGATATCTTCGACATAGACCTGATCTAACTCCCGACAACTTGACATGACCTAATCTTACTCTTTAATATCATCGCGAAAAGTTTCTGCACACTTCTGGTTCCAGCTTCCATATTTCCTCTTCTGGTATTCGTTTCCCCACTCGTTTAACGCTATAAGAACGGGAAAGACCGAGCGGCCGTCATCAGTGATACTATATTCGACTCGTGGCGGGACCTCGGGATAGACTGTCCTTTCGATCATCCCATCGGCAACCAGCTCGCGGAGCTGTTTTGTCAGCATCATCTGGGTGATCCCGGGGATTTTCTTCTGGATCCCAGAGAACCGGACCGGTCCGTCTTTGAGAAACCAGAGAATTATTGGCTTCCACTTTCCGCCAATGACGGAGAGCGAAATCTGGATCGGACATTTTCCTACAGGAGGAGATTTTTGCATAAGCAATAGTATCATTTATAATAGTATATACGATTTTGCAAACTGCTCATTTTTTAATACTACAGCACTTACGGTCTTTTACCTGCATTGAAGCGGCCCGGACAGGAAAAGACGGGCAAAAAGGTAGAAGCATCATGGACACGAATCACGTATATCGCGTGGGCGAGGCTACAGTTATCCGCGTACCTGAACTTATTCTCGATTCAAACACTCCAGAATATCTGTATCCCCAGTGGGAGCCTTCATTCATTCAGGAGCATGAAAAATGGCTGGTTCCCGGAAACATGGACAGGACCCGTATGCATGTCTTCCAGAGTATCCATACGTGGGTGCTGCGGACAAAGCAACATACGATTCTTATTGACACAGGGACGGGAAACGACAAGGAACGTATCTGGATGCCCCGGTTAAACAGGTTGAAATCCCCCTACCTGGAACGGCTCAAAGCCGCAGGTGTGACTCCGGCAATGGTGGATTATGTTATCTTAACACACCTTCACGTGGATCACGTTGGATGGAATACGCAGCTTGTTGATGGTGTATGGGAACCGACATTCCCCAATGCAACGTATGTCTTCTCAAAGGCCGAGCAGATGCATTATTCCGACCCGGAAAACTACCCGGTGAATAACCGCGTCAAATTCATAGTATACGAAGACAGCGTCCTACCGGTGATCCAGGCAGGGCAGGCCGAAATCATTGAACCGGATGGGACGGAGTTTCTTGAGGGAATCTCCTTATATCCGGTACCTGGGCACAGCATTGGCCAGATGACAGTCTGCCTTACTTCCGGCGGAAAAGAAGCTCTTTTTGGTGGGGATGTCATGCATCATCCCATCCAGGTATACCGCCCTGAATGGAACTCGGTGTACTGTGAAGATGCACCGCAAGCCTGTGCTTCACGGCGGTGGGCGCTGGATTATCTTGCAGACTGGCATGCCCTGTTTTTCAGTTCACATTTTGCAGAGACCTCAGCGGGGCGCGTAACCCGTAAGGGAGGCCGCTTTGTGTGGCAGTTTTGCTGACAGTGCAGGAGTTTCTGTTGCGTTGTCAGGACTTGATAAGTTTCCTTTGTCGCGATCTATTGCAGTTGATATTTAAACGTGCCGAGATCGCAACCGAACAGAAAAAAGAACTAAATAAAGAGTATTTTTGTAAAAAGAGGTTAGCAAATGAGCCTTATTTCGTTTGACGTGGAAAAGTGTACAGCTTGTGGAATTTGTTCTATGGTTTGTCCTGTAAATATAATCATGCCTGGAGAAAAAGGGACTCCGTCCTTACCCACCGAATATGAGGCATTTTGCACTCGTTGTGGGCACTGTGAAGCTGTTTGCCCTACGAATGCAATTATGGTAAATTATCAGTCATTCCCTCCTGAAGATGATAATGCTAGCATTGAGCAGATTAACCCTGAACAACTTAAAAAATATATTCAAAGCAGACGTTCGATAAGGATTTTCAAAAATAAGCCCGTTGAAAAAGAGAAAATCAGAGATCTTTTTGAAGCCGTCCGCTTTGCTCCATCTGGCATGAATGGACAACCTGTTAAGTGGCTTGTTGTAACTGATGCATCGGAGATTAAAAAGTTTGCAGATCTTACTATTGATTGGATGAGAATGATAGCAGAAAAAGACGCAGACCATCCTCTTAAGCGTTATTTTCCTATTCTTGTTGCTCTCGCTGATGCAGGCTTTGATCCCATTTGTAGAAATTCTCCGGGACTTGTCTATGCTTATTCAGAAAATGCCTCTGGATACACTGACAGCATTATAGCCCTGACAACCTTTGATCTTATTGCTCCTTCTTTTGGTCTTGGAACTTGTTGGGTAGGACTACTGCATAGGGCAGCAGTAGAATATCAGCCATTAAAAGAAGCTCTTGGTATTCCTGCAGGATTTGTTTTGCAATTTCCAATGCTTTTTGGATACCCAAAATATAAACATAGAAAAATACCCGGTAGAAAAAAAGCGGATATTATATGGAGATAACCATATCAAAGTTATTGGCTCTTTGCTGTTTTGTGGGTTCTGGTGCAAAAAATCATAAATATGGAATTAAAATTTAGTGGCAAAGAAAAGAACATAAAAGCACAGAATATGGTGCTTTTTTTCTTAACTCTCAGCCAAGCGTTTTAATCCCTTTTTATCATTAATAAAGAAAACTATAACTGCCCCTATCAAAAATACAGCCAGAGAGCAGTATATTTTTACAGAGATCATTGTATACTGGTGTAAATTCTCCGTATTACACGTTTTTTTGTCTAATTAAAACTCGTCCTCTATGAGAGATCTAATAGGTCTAAGTCCTAATAGGTTTAAGTCCCCCCAATTTTCAATCAAAGAGCCTATCCGAAAAGTCAGTAATGCATGTTGAAAATTTACAATAGGTCTATAATATCATAGTATCCAGACAGATTTTGTAAGAACATAGGCTTCATATTTTCCTGCTGGTAAGGGAACTCTCGTTCACCTACTGTCCAGGGAATCAACCGTTCACCTTGATTATATCTACAGCCTTCTGTCAATTTTGACACTACCTTAAAGGCGTATTCTTTTCGAAAATAGTCAAGTTACAAGAATATTTAATACTGAATAATAACTATTATTCAGGGAGCTGAAAAGAGAAGGCGGTTAAACAGGGTTAATAACAACATAAAAAAGGAAGTTGATAAAGAATCTCTGTTTTGCTGCAATCATTACGAAACTGCTCAAACAAGTTTTGTATTAGAGTTCGTATTAGTGACTTGAACTTATTCGAACAATCGAACCAAAATTAAAAAATAAAAAAATATTTGGGGGTAAAATATTTGGAGTACACACTTCGAGTAGGAGGAGAGGCCGGACAGGGGCTGCAGACCATAGGTGGAGCTCTTGCACAGGTCTTTTCCAAAACAGGATTTCACGTATTTACTCACCAGGACTATATGTCCAGGGTACGTGGTGGGCACAATTTTTATCAAATTCGCTTTTCTGAAAAGGAGATCTCTGCCTCAAGAGATATGGTTGATATCCTCCTGGCTCTTGACCTGGACACTATAGAAATTCATAGAAAAAGCGTACGGGATGAAGGATTTATTCTTTATGATTCCGAAATTACCAAAAAGAAATTTGAAGAACCCGAGTTCATAGATATCCCTTTCAAAAAAATAGCCCTTGATGTAGGAAAAAAAAGCGTGATGGCAAATACTGTAGCTACCGGAGCAGCGCTTGGGATTCTTGATATTGGGCTTGAAACCCTCAGGAATGTTCTAAGAAAAGCTTTCGAGAAAAAAGGGGAGGAAGTAATCCAGGGAAATATAGCCTGCGCAGAAGCTGGGTATAATTATGCTCGTAAAAATTGTCTCCGTTGCGAAGCTCCCGAAATCCGTGAACCTGAAAACAGAAAACTCATGCTTATTGACGGGGTTAATGCAATCGGAATGGGCGCCCTTATGTCGGGCTGTAAGTTTTATTCCGGTTACCCTATGACGCCTTCAACAGGGATTCTAAACTATATGGCTTCCAGAGCAGAAGAGTACAACCTGGTCGTTGAACAGGTTGAAGACGAGATTTCAGCTATTAATATGGCGATAGGAGCTTCTTTTGCAGGCGTAAGGGCAATGACCGGAACGTCGGGTGGAGGATTTGCCCTGATGGTAGAAGGCCTTTCTCTTGCAGGAATGACCGAAACTCCTATCGTTATTGCAGAAATGCAGCGTCCAGGGCCTGCAACAGGTTTACCTACACGCACGGAACAGGCAGACTTGCTTTTTGTCCTTTATGCAGCGCATGGAGAGTTTCCAAGGGTGATTTTTGAGCCTGGAGACCCAAAACAGGCTTTTTACCTCACTAACAGGGCCTTCGAGCTTGCGGAAAAGTACCAGATCCCTGTGTTCATCCAGTCAGACCAGTATCTTGTGGATACCGAATGGACTTATGAAAAATTCGACCTTGAGAATATAATTTACAATGATTATCGGCTGAGAGAAAAAGACCTTGAAGGTGTTGAGGTTTATAAACGTTTTAAATATTCCAGTACAGGAATTTCTCTTCTTGCAGTTCCCGGAGAAGCCGGAAAACACCTCGTTGTAGCGGATAGCGATGAACATGACGAGGAAGGACATATCATAGAAGATTCCGAGACCCGGATCAAAATGGTCCAGAAAAGGTTGTTGAAGAAACTGCCTCTTATAAAGAAAGAAATTGACCCACCACTTCTTTATGGCGACTCTTCTCCAAAAATCGTGCTTGTGGGGCGTGGTTCTACTTATGGTGTTATAAAAGAGGTGGTAGATACTATTTCTAAGGATCACAAGGTTGCGATGATGCACTTTAGCCAGGTCTATCCTCTTCCGGAGCGGGATAAGTTTGATTATATTGAACTTCTTGAGAATGCTGATCTTACCATCTGTATAGAAAACAGTGCTACCGGACAGTTTGCAAAACTAATGAGAGCAGAAACAGGTTTTGAATTTTCCCACCAGATTCTCAGGTATGATGGGAGGCCTTTTACAATCGAAAATCTGAAGGAGGAATTGCATGCCTACATCTGAAGATTATAAGGGCCAGGTTCCTGCCTGGTGTCCAGGGTGCGGAAATTTCAATATCCTTTCGACTGTCGAAGAGGCACTTGTAGAACTTGGCATTGAGCCCTGGGAAGTGCTTATGGTTTCAGGGATAGGACAGTCTGGAAAACTGCCCCATTATACTAAGTGCCACACATTTAATGGGCTGCATGGAAGGACCCTGCCCGTAGCTACGGCTGCAAAACTTGCCAATCACTCTTTGCACGTAATAGCAGTTGCAGGGGATGGGGACTGTTATGGAGAAGGCGGAAACCATTTCCTTCACACAATTCGCCGCAACCCGAATATTACCCTGCTAGTGCACGACAACCAGATTTACGGACTGACAAAAGGGCAGGCTTCTCCTACCACGGCTCAGGGAACTCGCACCAAAATCCAGCCTTATGGTGTCCTTGAAGAGCCGTTGAACCCACTTGCTCTGGCAATATCTCAGGACTGCAGTTTCGTAGCCAGAGGTTTTGCAGGAGATAAGGCTTATCTGAAAGAGCTCATGAAGGCTGCTATATCACACAAAGGTTTTGCTCTTCTTGATATCCTTCAGCCCTGTGTTACCTTTAATAAGATAAACACTTTTAAGTGGTATCGGGACAGGGTGTATAAACTCGAAGAAGAATATGACCCACATAACCGCTTAAAAGCGTTCGAAAGGTCTCTGGAATGGGGAGATAGGATTCCTAACGGCATTTTCTATAAAAATGAAAGAGAGACGCTTGAAGAAGGAATACCGACGATTCAGGAAGAGCCTCTTGTCAGACAAAAATTCTCTATTGAGGACGTAAAGCACGAAATTGAAAAATTTTATTAATTAATCGGCTTCCTGTTTGGGACATGTTTAGAAAAAGGATATCTTCATGTCGGTTCCAGTCAGGAATAGTCCAGGAAAAGAATGGCGATAAAGGAAAGTCAAATACTCAGAGAATCGCTTCTTTTCCTGGGAGTTTGTATGTGAACACGATAAAGGATCGAGACATATGCGCGGTCAGGACTGATACACGAGCATGGTCAGGACTCAGACATGAGCATGATCAGTGCTGAGACTATGTATACAGTTTTCTTAGAAAACTGTGTACATCTGACCAAACCACACATGAAATTCTTCGAATAACAGGCACAAAGAAATGAAAGTAGTTTTTACCCACCTTTTTTATTAAAATATTTGACAAATGTTATGGAAATTGACGCAATTTATCATGATTTTCACTTAACCGAAGACGCATGGCGGGGTATTCTACTGAAATCAAAATGGTTTTGATACAACCTGATTACAGAGAATTTCTTAAAGATGAAGTTTCTTCTCCTTTTTTCTAGCGTTTTATCGAAACTTTACAACATATCTATCTTGAAATCCTATAGCAAATATCCTCACATTCAAAGCAGATATCTTCTGGAGCTCAAGACCGTCCTGAGAATCTCTTCACCGTCTGATTTCTCGACCCTGATGTCAGACGGCTTTTCAATTATCTCAAGATTGAAAGGAAGGCGTTTTCGAATTTCCCCAATTAGCTGAAAATCTCCGCTTAGAATAACGCAGTCTATAAGCTTGTTTTCTTCAAGAACCCTATCAAGAGCCTCGATAACCTTATCCATGTGGTGTGCGATATCCTCTTCCCTGAGGCGTTCGAAACGGCGCTGGCTAAAGCCTCCTTTACTGTGCTTCTCTTTTACGCTGCTGCGGATAAGCTCCTCGGTATCGAAAACCCGAGCATCGGGAGCAAAACCTATGAAGGATTCGCCGGCGTGCAGGACAAGAACAAGCATCCGGTAGTCCTTATTTAAGATCTCTTCAAGCAAAGAAACCTCAAAACTGTCCCCAAGCTGCCAGGAGGAAGAAGTAACTGGAAAAGGAGGAGCTATAGCTTCGCAGATCATTCGGTGAATATCATAAAAAAGTACAAGGCCGGTCTCAGTCTCAAGCCTGTCAAGAAGGGTAAGGTTTTCCTCTTCCACGCGTTCAAGAACTTTTTCACTTATCACACCTGAGAGTCGGGTACCTGAGGGCAGGTAAGCGGTCAGCAGGTCGTCTGCAGGGGCGTGGAAGGACTTGAGCTTGGAGAGGTAAGCCTGAATAGCTTGCAGGCTCAGGGTTTCAATTCCGCGAAATTTCAGTTTACTCTGGGACTCAGCTCTGATTGTTTCGAGTTCGTGAGAAATAGTCCGGGTGCGAATACGTTCCTGGTTTAAAAGAGCCTCAGCTTCCTGCCTGTCCGAAACTGCCTGCCTTGCAAGAATATCTTTCTTTTCAAGCTGGTTTTTTGCACTCTGCAAATCAAGTTCCAGTTTAACAATCTGTGAGTTGAGACTCTCTATCTCAAGTTCGAGCTGCTCCTTCCCTGAAATCTTCCCTAAAAATGTGCTTAAACCTTTTTTTGGAACTTCAGAGGCTTCTTTTTTTGTGTTTTTGTCGCTGATTTGTCTCCCTCACATTCTGTTATTTTTGACTTGGATATCGGATTAATAAAATAATAACTCTCTATAAAGTTTATTTATTAATTAATTTTAATCCTTATTATTTCGAAAGTTTTAATAATATCGTATTGAATGTCACTTTGTTTTCAGGATCATTTTCTGAAAAGCAGGCTGATTTAAAAAATTGTTTCCCAGATATTAACCTTATAGATCACTCCACTGCCTGAATGAAACATTATTAAAAGACTTTTAAACCCGGACAGGCAGAAGGACCCTAAACAGGAAAGCCCCGGTCAAAGGGACCGGATAGAGTAGATGAAATGGATAAAGAAGATAAGCAAAAGGCCACCAGGTCCAGAGCCGAAAAGTTCCATCCCACACTCTGGATCCAGGGGCAAAAGAGCTCTTTCCTTGCCGGAAAAACCATAGTTCTTGGCGTTACGGGAAGCATTGGAGCAGTCAGGGTAGTTGAACTTGCAAGAGAGCTAATCAGAAACGGGGCTGAGGTCCATGCTGTTATGACAGAGGCTGCTACACATATCCTGCACCCTGACGCCCTGCACTATGCTACCGGAAATCCAGCAATTACCGAACTTGGAGGCAGGGTTGAGCATGTGGAGTTCTGCGGGCTTAAAGGCAGGGCCGACCTTCTCCTTATAGCTCCTGCAACCGCAAACACCATAGGGAAAATCGCATACGGGATAGATGATACCCCTGTTACCTCGTTTGCAACAACTGCCCTTGGCTCGGGTGTGCCTGTGATGGTTGTTCCTGCAATGCACGAATCAATGTTCAGGCACCCTGCTGTAGCTGAGAATCTGGTAAAATTGAAAAGCTGGGGAATCTCTATTGTAGGCCCCAGACTTGAAGAAGGAATCGCAAAAATTGCGGCAAATGAGGAAATCGTGCTCGAGGTAGAAAGAGCTCTCGGAAATAAAACCCTCGAAAACCGAAAGATAATTATCACAAGCGGTTCTACTGCCGAAAGCCTGGACCCCATCAGAATTCTCACAAACCGGGCTTCGGGTAAAACTGGCAGGGAACTTGCTCTTGAAGCTTATCGCAATGGAGCCGATGTCACCCTGGTCCATAGGGACAAACTTGGGTTTGCAGGGATCAGGGAAATTTTTGCAGAAAGCGCCGCCGACATGACTGATGCTGTCCTCTCGGAACTTGAAAAAGGGTACGATGTCCTTATCAGTTCAGCAGCAATTGCAGATTATACAGTTAATCCTTCTCCCGAAAAGATAAAATCGGGAGGAGAACTTACCTTGAAACTGAATCCCACCCGCAAATTGATTAAAGAATGCCGTCAAAGGTATCCTGACCTCGTGATTATAGGTTTCAAAGCTGAGACCGGAATTGAAAAAGACGAACTCCTTAGAAGGGCAGCTTCAGCCCTTAAAACTTCAAAACTGGACCTGATTGCAGCAAACGACGTCGCAAAAGGCGGAATGGGTACTGAAGAGAATGAACTGTACCTGCTTGGACGGGAAAAAAACGAACCAGGGCACGTAAGTGGGAACAAACGCAAACTTGCAGCCTTTATCCTTGAAGAGGTAGTCGATCTGTTAAAGTAAAAAATCTGCTGCAAAGTATCCCAGAGTATTTCACAAAAATCCGAAAGCATTTTGCAAAGTATCCTGCAAAACACGAACGAACTTTGAAAAAATGATTTAAGTGGCAAAAAGGCGTTTTCTATGTATACATATGAGAGTGAAGGAGCAGACATTCAGGCAAAAGCCTATGCTCCGGGACACATCACAGGTTTTTTCCAGATCCACGAGCATGAAAACCCTCATCGTAAGGGTTCTACAGGCTGCGGAATCGTCCTGAATGGAGGCGTAACCACCGAAGTAAAGATCGGGAGATCTGTGGAAAAAACCGAAATTTTCCTTAATGGAAAGAGAGTTGAAGGCAGAACTACTCGGACTGTCGCAGAGATGATGACGGAACTGCCTGTAAGAATAAGGAGCTGGTCAGAAATCCCAACCGGATGCGGATTTGGAGCTTCAGGTGCAGGAGCTCTCGGGACAGCCTATGCCCTGAATAATGCACTTTCCCTTGATCAGACCGTAAAAAGTCTGACTGAATATGCCCATGTGGCTGAGGTCATCAATTGCAGCGGACTTGGTGATATTGCTGCCCAGTCAAGCGGTGGAGTCGTGATCAGACTGCAGCCGGGTGGACCCGAATTTGGGCTTGTAGACAGAATTCCGACTTCCGAAGCCAGGGTTTTTTGTATTGTACTTGGCGAGATCTCTACCGGTTCGGTCCTGAGAGATGAAGCTGCAGCCTCAAGAATTAACAGCGCGGGAAAAGAAGCTATGTCCGAGCTGCTTAAAAAGCCCACTCTTGAGAACTTCATGCAGCAGTCAAAAGCATTTGCCAGTAAAGCAGACCTTATGAGCAGCAAGGCAAAAGATGTGATCGAAGCTGCAAACGCAAATGGTGGGTTAGCTTCCCAGGCAATGCTTGGGGATACGGTTTTCGCAATTGCCCCTTACTCCGAACAGTTCCGTCTCTACGAAGCCCTCCAGGAATTCGGGGTGGTGCTGGAATACGGCATAAGCACCTGTGTGCCGAAGCTGATGAACGAATGAGTCAGAACATATTTTTAATGGGCCAGGAAAATAAAAAATACTTGCAGAAAATTGCTGCGTAATTAATTTCCTTATAACTTAAAGAGAGTTAAAATGAAGTAAAGGTCGAAAGTTGGGATCAAATAGTAATATATAATTCAGATTACTCATTTTAGTTTTTTATTTGAGTGTCTGAACTAATCAAGCGGTTTATGCTAAAACTGATACTAAAGCAGGTTATGTTAAAACTGATACTTCAAGCAGTTTATGCTAAAACTGATACTCAAGCAGGTATGTTAAAACTGATGAAACTCATTTACGGATTAAGTTCATAAATAAAAAAAGATGCTGGAAAGTCAATTAAAAAAAGGTAAGCGACCGATATGACCGAGATACCCAAAGACCACCCGAGGTATGAGTCCCTGCTAGCCCGTGAAAAGGTTGCAGCCGGGGTAAAAATGGGAATGACAAGCATTCAGGGTTTGATTTCTCAGGGAAGAGGCGAAAGCTTTGATTACCTTATAGGCGAGCGAAGCACCAAGTCTGCCCTGTATGCTGAAAGAGCGGCAGTTGCTGCTCTGCTACTGGCAAAAAATCCTGTAATTTCCGTAAACGGCAATGCTGCAGCTCTCGCTCCTGATAAAATTGTTTCCCTTGCAGATGTAACAGGAGCAAAGCTCGAGGTCAATCTTTTTCACAGGACCGAAACAAGGGTCCACCTTATAATAGAACAACTCAAAGCCAACGGGGCTTCCGAGGTGCTCGGGAAAAATCCGGATGCAAGCCTTGAACTATCTCATGCCAGGCGGCTGGTAGAAAGCCGGGGGATATATTCTGCAGACGTAGTGCTTGTCCCGCTGGAAGACGGAGACCGGTGTGAGAAACTTGTAGAAATGGGAAAAACGGTCATAGCTATTGACCTGAACCCTCTCTCACGGACTTCAAAGATGTCTACAATCTCGATAGTTGACAACCTTACCCGTGCACTAGAAAACATGATCAAGTTCGGAGTGGAACTGAAAAAAGAAAGAAATGAAGAACTTGTGAAATTAATCACGACTTATGATAATAAAAAAACCCTCATAGAGGCGATTTCTGAAATCCAGGAATACCTTAAAGCTATGGCTGTAGAATTGGAACACTGAATATGGACCTGATAGAAAAAACGAGGGAATTTGTAGCTACTTTTCTTGAAGGTGAGCCCAGTTCCCACGATATGTCCCATATAAACCGGGTAGAAGCCCTTTGCCTGGAAATCCAGAAGGAAGAAGGGGGAGACCCTCTCGTACTTCAGCTTGCAGCTCTCCTCCATGATGTCGGCATAATTAAGGAACATGAAGAAGGCGGGGACCATGCCGTATACAGTGCCGATATCGCCTCTGAATTTCTTTCGAGAACAGGGCTTGGAAAAGAGGTTATTGAAGCTGTTACCAGTTGTATCCGGACGCATCGCTTCAGCGCAGGGGAAAAGCCGGATAGTCTCGAAGCCCGAATTTTGCAGGACGCCGACCGGCTTGACGCCCTTGGAGCAGTGGGGATCTTCAGGGCTGTTCTTTCCATGGGAGCTCTCAGGATGTTAAAGCACAAAACAGGGATGGATAAGGGAAGTTCAAAAAGAACCGTGTACATTGAAGACCCTATTGAAGGCTTTAACGAATATATGAAGTACAAACCTTTCACAATTCCTGAAAAATTGAATACCGATGCTGCAAAAAAGATTGCAGAAGAAAGGCTGAAAATCATGCATATTTATCTTAAAGCACTGAACCTGGAAGCTGGAATTGATGGACAGGTACTCTAAGTAAGAATCAGGTTTGAGTAGATCCTGGTAGGCTTTGAGATTTTGATAAGTACAAAGTCCGGCAGTAAAGCGCAAACAATGCAAAAAGCCTATTTCTCAAGAGTTCTTATTGACTCAGTTCCAAAACCTAGTGATTTTTCATTTTCTTCCTTCCTTAAACTTCGTTTTTCTCTGCGCACTACCCAAATAAACTGTAATAATTATTGAGGGTAGTGTCCATGAGTTGTTGATCAATTCTGAAAAAGCGAGTACTACCCCTAGATTAAGGAAAATACAGAAAGTTCTTATGCTCACGGTTTTCAGTAACTTGAGGACACGACCACATTGAGAGCAAGTGAAACGAGGATTTTATTTACTCCTCTTTGTTTTTGACTTTAAATCTGCTTTGAGAAAATATTCGTAAATTTTATTACCAGGATCGCCACATGGCTTTTTAGCTCCAGGAGCTTCAATTGCCTTTTAATTTTATGGAATTTTGAAAAACGTTATCACTTAAAGAGGATAAGTCTCTCTCATTGCTTACTGAAATATATCAACATCCTAACATATGCACATTATTATATACTTTGAATTTATATACTGTTTTATTTAAAAGGGTAAATTTGCGAGTAATAGCTTAAAAACAACAGTTACAGTAAGCTATTTTCATCAATTTTAAGTTTCGCATCGGCAATCTTCTAAAAAAAATTACTTCAGGGGAGTTAACTTTCTAAATGAATTCCAATAGATGAGGAGGGTTTAAAAATTAGATTTCAACAATTTACTATTCGAAATAAAGTGTTTTTATGTTTTATTGTATTATTTTTTGGATTGATGAGCGCTTCTGTTACGCATGCTGAAACTTATACTTTTGTTACAAAGTGGGGCTCTGATGACAGCCTCAACGGACAATTTTACAATCCAATGGGTGTTGCAGTCGATTCTTCTGGCAATGTTTATGTTGCCGATACGGGCAATAACCGCATTCAGAAGTTTGACAGCAACGGTAAATTCATTACCAAATGGGGTTCAGAGGGCAGCGGCGACGGACAATTAAATGGTCCAGGCTGTATGGCTGTTGATTCTTCTAGCAATATTTATATTGCTGATATAGGCAATAATCGCATTCAGGAGTTTGACAGCAGTGGAAAATTTATTGCCAAATGGGGTTCAGAGGGCAGCGGCGACGGACAATTTCATGGTCCTGAGGGTGTTACTATCGATTCCTCTGGCAATGTTTATGTTGCCGATAAATATAATCATCGCATTCAGAAGTTTGACAGCAACGGTAAATTCATTACCAAATGGGGTTCAGAGGGCAGCGGCAACGGTCAATTTGATGGCTCGTCTGGTATTGCTGTAGACTCCTCTGGCAATGTTTATGTTGGCGATTCAGGCAATGATCAAATTCAAAAATTTGACAGCAGTGGAAAATTTATTACCAAATGGGGCTCTGAAGGAAGCGATGAAGGTCAATTTATTGATCCTGAGGGTGTTACTATCGATTCCTCTGGCAATGTTTATGTTGTCGATACTTTAAATAATCGCATTCAGAAGTTTGACAGCAACGGTAAATTCATTAACAACTGGGGTTCAGAGGGCAGCGGCGACGGACAATTTGAGTGGCCTAAGGGTGTTGCTGTAGATTCTTCAGGCAATGTTTATGCTGCCGATGTAGAGAATTATCGTATTCAGAAGTTTGACAGCAATGGGAAGTTTATTACCAAATGGGGTTCTAAAAGCGGCACCGCAGACGGTCAATTTGAGTATCCTGAGAGTGTTGCTGTCAATTCATCTGGCAACGTTTATGTTGTCGATACTTTAAATAATCGCATTCAGAAGTTTGACAGCAGCGGTAAGTTCATAACCAAATGGGGTTCTGAGGGCAGTGGCGACGGACAATTTGATTCTCCACCTGATGTTGCCGTTGATTCATCTGGCAATGTATATGTTGTCGATTCATGGAATTTTCGCATTCAGAAGTTTGACAGTAGCGGCACATTCATAACCAAATGGGGTTCAGATTCATGGTATATGGACCCTATGGATGGTGAGGTTAAACCAAATTGTATCGCTGTCGATTCATCTGGCAAAGTTTATGTTACCGATGATAATAGTCTCATTCAGAAGTTTGACAGCAACGGTAAATTCATTACCAAATGGGGTTCAGAGGGCAGCGGTAACGGGCAATTTTATTGGCCTCAGGGTGTTGCTGTAGATTCTTCAGGCAATGTTTATGTTGCCGATACGGGCAATAGCCGCATTCAGAAGTTTGACAGCAACGGTAAATTCATTACCAAATGGGGTTCAGAGGGCAGCGGCGACGGACAATTTAATGGTCCCGTTGGTGTCGCTGTAGATTCCTCTGCCAATGTTTATGTTGCCGATTCAGGCAATAATCGAATTCAAAAATTTGATAGCAGTGGGAAATTTATTACCAAATGGGGTTCTGATGGCAACAGCGACGGCCAATTTAATGAACCAGAAGGGATTGCTCTCGACTCCTTGGGCAATGTTTATGTTGCCGATACTTTAAATAATCGAATTCAGAAGTTTGCTAAAGTAGCATCTACTCAACCAGTTGCTTCTTTCTCTGCATATCCAACCTCAGGAAAAGCCCCATTAACTGTCGCCTTTACTGACAAAAGTACAGGGGTACCAACTAAATGGAAATGGAATTTTGGAGACGGAAAAACTTCGACCCAGCAGAATCCAACGCATAAGTATTCCAAAGTAGGTAGATATACTGTTAAACTTACAGCAACAAACGCTGAAGGTAGTAACACTGCAACAAAAACAGATTATATTAAAGTGGTAACGAAGCCGGTTGCTTCATTCTCTGCGAAACCGACCTCAGGAAAAGCTCCATTGACTGTTGCTTTTACTGACAAAAGTACAGGGGTGCCAACTAAATGGAAATGGAGTTTTGGAGATGGAAAGACTTCAACAGTCCAGAATCCAAAACACAAGTATTTACAGGAAGGAAAATATAAGGTTACACTTACAGTAAGCAATGTGGCAGGCAGCAATACTACAACAAAAACAAATTACATAACAGTGACAACGAATACAAGACCGGGTATATACTCTGAAAGCGAATAAAACGATGGTATATCTCTATCCGATTAGTGCTTTTAAAAACCTAAATGTCAGCGGTTCTTTAAATCCACATTTCCACCCCCTGCCCCAATAGGGACAAATAATTCCTGTATAGTAGCCATTTGGTTAATAGAACCTCAAAAAAGTGGCATATTTGTACCATGAGTTTGTACAAGTATGCTAAAATTTGAAATATGAGTTTAAAGAACCCTACAATAGATTTGGTAAATTCCAACAAAACGCCGCCTATATAATTTTAGGCTTCTGTGGACACAATGCCAAAATCTGTGATGAAAGTAAAAATAAAAAATCACTAGGTTTTGGAACTGATTCATTCCTATTTTCTCAGGAATTCTTATTTTCTCATAAATTTATGAATTTTTCACATGTTTTTAGCGTAATTTTCAGGACAACTTTTTTTAGGATAACCTCTTAATTCCAATACCTTTTAATTTCATTTGTCTGTTAAGTCCAGTACTTCTTTAATTTGGATAGAATTATTAAATTTAGAGAATAATTTAACAGTTTCAGTTCATTACCTTACGGATCTGATTGTATGGCTGACATAATTGTAAAAAATGCTTACGTTATGACAATGGACCCTGATGCGGGAGACCTCAAAAACGGGACTGTTGTCATCGAAGATGGAAAGATTACGGAGATCGGGGAAAAGACCAGCGAAAGTGCCGATACCGTGATTGATGCAAAACACTCGGTAGTAATGCCAGGGCTTGTGAACACGCATACTCATGCCGCAATGACTCTTTTTCGGGGTTATGCCGACGATTTACAGCTTGCAGACTGGCTTGAAGGGCATATCTGGCCTGCCGAGGCAAAGCTGACTGCAGACGATGTATATAAAGGCAGTCTGCTTGCATGCATGGAGATGATCAGGTCAGGCACCACATCTTTTGCAGACATGTACTTTTATATGGACGAGACTGCAAAAGCTGTTGAGGCATCAGGGCTTCGGGCCTCGCTTTGCCATGGGCTCATAGAACTCTGGAACGAAGAAAAAGGGGCAACAGACCTTAAGGAAGGGAAGCGCTTTGTCCGGGCCTGGCAGGGAGCGGCTGACGGCAGGATAAAAACAATGTATGGGCCCCATGCTCCGAATACCTGCTCTGATGAATTTCTTGCAAAGGTTAGGGAAGAAGCCAACAGAGACGGTGCAGGAATCCATATCCATCTCCTTGAAACGGAAGCCGAACTCCTGGCTATGAAAGAAAAGTACGGAAAATGTTCGGTACATCTACTGGAAGACATAGGGTTTTTAGGGCCGGATGTGCTTGCTGCTCACTGCGTCTGGCTTTCGGACGGCGACATAGAAATCCTGGGGAAAAGAGGAGTGAATGTTTCCCATAATGTCATAAGTAATATGAAACTGGCTTCAGGGATTGCACCTGTTCACAAGATGCTCGAAAAAGGAGTCAACGTGAGCCTTGGCACTGACGGCTGTGCCTCAAACAATAACCTTGACCTTTTTGAGGAAATGAAAACGGCTGCTCTTCTGCATAAAGTCAATACTTTCAATCCAATTGCCCTTCCTGCGCAGCAAGTGCTCCAAATGGGTACGATAAACGGTGCAAAAGCCCTTGGCACGGAAACCGGCATGTTGAAAGTCGGAATGAAGGCGGACCTTATCGTGGTAGATATGAAAAAACCGCATCTTACCCCCTGCTTTGACGTTCCCTCTCACCTGGTGTACTCTGCAAAAGGAAGCGATGTCAGGACAACAATTGTAAATGGAAAAGTCCTTATGGATGATTACAAAGTGCTGACCCTGGACGAGCAGAAGGTAATGGAAGAGGCTCAAAAAACCGCAGAAGAGCTTGTTGCAAGGGTAAACGCCTGAAAACTCTATTTATGACAAAAAAATATATGTCAAGAATAATTTATGTCAAGAATAATTGATGCCAATAATAATTTATGTCAAGAATAATTGATGCCAATAATAATTTATGTCAAGAATAAGTCATGTCAAGATAATTTATGTCGAGAATAATTTATGTCAAGAATAATTTATGTCAAGAATAAGTCATGTCAAGAATAATTGATGCCAATAATAATTCATGTCAAGATAATTTATGTCAAGAATAATTGATGCCTATAATGTTCCACTGTGGGACCTGAATTAGTAATCTGAGTGAGTAAAAGATAAACACTTATGTTTGAAGCTAGAATAAAGATCGAACTCAACTGCATACTTGATATCATGGGATCAACATGACCGAAAAAGAACTCATAGAATCCGGAAACATGAAGATGGACTGGGCAAGAAACCATATGCCCGTACTTGCCATCGTAAGGAAAAAATTCGAGGAGGAAAAACCCCTTAAGGGGATGAAGGTAGGGATGGCTCTGCATGTGGAAGCAAAAACTGCAGTCCTTGTAGAGACTCTCGCTGCAGGCGGTGCAGAGGTAGCAATTACCGGCTGCAATCCTCTCAGCACGCAGGACGACGTGTCCCTTGCCCTCGGCACCCGCAAGAACATATGCTGTTTTGCAAGATACGGTGTCGAGAGCCAGGAATATTACGAAGCAATCGACCGGGTCCTGGACATTAAACCCGATATCACAATAGATGATGGGGCAGACCTTATATTTAAATTGCACAAAGAAAGGACAGACCTGCTTCCGAATATCCTTGGAGGCTGCGAAGAAACAACAACTGGTGTCCACAGGCTTCATGCGATGGAAAAAGAAGGAGCCCTGAAAATGGCGGTAATCGCAGTAAACGATGCCATGACCAAATACCTCTTTGATAACCGCTATGGGACAGGCCAGTCTGCCTGGGACGGGATTAACAGGACCACAAACCTCCTGGTAGCAGGCAAAAACGTCGTTGTTGCAGGCTACGGCTGGTGCGGGCGCGGAGTTGCGATGCGTGCTTCAGGCCTTGGGGCAAACGTAATCGTTACCGAAGTCGATCCTGTAAGAGCCCTTGAAGCCAGGATGGATGGGTACAGGGTCATGAAGATGGCAGATGCTGCAAAATTAGGAGAAATCTTTGTGACCACCACCGGAAACCGCGACATCCTCACAGCAGAACATTTCAAATCCATGCCTGATGGGGCAATCCTTGCAAATTCCGGCCACTTCAATGTGGAAATCGATATGGAAGCCCTTGCCTCCCTTGCCAAGTCCACCCGAACCGTAAGACACAATATAAAGGAATACGATATCGGCGGCAGGCGCATCAATGTCATAGCTGAAGGCAGGCTGGTTAACCTCGCTGCCGGTGACGGCCACCCTGCCGAAGTCATGGATATGAGTTTTGCAAACCAGGCCCTTTGTGTGCGTTATATTGCCGAAAACAAGCTTCCGAACGGAGTCCATAAAGTACCTCTGGAACTTGATACTTTTGTGGCAAAGATGAAACTTCAGTCAATGGGCATAACCATCGACGAACTCACGCCGACACAGGAATGCTACATGAGCGGCTGGGAGTGCGGAACGTAATTTAGAAAAGAAGCAGTAGATAATAATTTCCGCAATCAAGAAACTATGATATTTTAGAAATGCGGTGAATATTATTGCTTTTAATTTTTGATGGCGTTCAATCTTCACGAAGTGATAATATTTACTGCATCTCAGAATCTTTACGGCATTTATAAAAACTACGATACTCTATAAAAAACTAAAATGTGCTTTAAAAACTTAACATAATTATAAAATAAATGTTGCCTTATAAAAATTACTTTACTTCATAAGTATTGCCATACATTATATCCATTCTTTATATGTGATAATAATCGTTGCGCCTCTTTTTTAATAATTTTTGATTACGACTAAATATTTTGACATTTATTATAGGCAGTTTTATAACTAATAACTCGTAAAGGACATAATGAATGTATAATTTATTTACAACTGCCTTTGGAAAAATAAAGTATTTATTACTTTTTATAAAAATATTTAAACTCGCTTTTAATAAGGAACGTTTACGTGAAATCGATAGCAATGATAACTGTAAAGCAATCTTGAGATCCTGACTACAAACTATTGATTAACATAAATTAGAAAATAATGGACATCTGGCGTATGAGAAAACATCCAGAGTCTTAAACGTTACAGAAAGTGGGTTAAAAATTTAGCGTTGAACATCAAACGATTAGATTGAGCGATTGCATCTAAATGTTTACTGTCAGGTTCTGGGTTTTGAAAGTCCTGACAAAGGGATAATGAATAAACTGATTGATATGGCAGAATTTTATAAAAGTTGCCTGATCTTATAGGTGACAAATAACTTGAAGGTTACGAATTTCTCGCACCTGGTTAAATACTAGCTTTAAATTACCTTTGAATTCGGAAAGGGTTGAAATGGAAAAAAGTTTGAGAAAATCTGGGATTGAGATTATTGGAGAGGTACCCTGGGGAACGCACTTCTGCCAATTCTACCAGACAAAACAGGATTTAATTGACATACTTGTTCCTTATTTTAAAGCCGGCCTGGAAAATAACGAATTCTGCATGTGGGTTACATCAGAGCCCCTTGATGTGGAAGAGGCAAAAGGAGCTCTTAGAAAATCTATTCCTGAGATTGATGTTTATCTGGAAAAAGGACAAATTGAGATTATTCCTTACACTTACTGGTATGTCAAAGAGGGAATTTTCGATTCTCAAAAAGTGCTTAACGGCTGGATAGAAAAACTCAACCGAGCCCTGGCTAACGGCTACGACGGTTTAAGGTTGAGCGGAAACACCTTCTGGCTGGAAAAAAAAGACTGGAACAATTTTGTCGATTATGAAGAAGAGATCGACAGCATCATTGGCAATTACTCCATGATAGCCCTGTGCACATATTGCCTCGAGAGGTGCAGTGCAACCGAAATTATTGATGTCGTTATCAACCACCAATTTGCCCTGGTTAAAAAAGAAGATAAATGGACACAAATCGAGAGTTCCAGGCGCAAAGAAGCCGAAAAAACAGCTATTCAAGCCACAAAAAATTGGGAACATACATTTGACTCTGTACCAGACCTAATAGCTATAATCGACGAGGAATATCGAGTTGTTCGTGCAAACAAAGCCATAGCTGAAAGGCTTGGAGTGACACCAGAAGAATGCGTAGGGTTAAAATGTTATCGTGCTATTCATGGGACGAACAAACCGCCCTCCTTTTGTCCTCACCGTCAGTTGCTTGCAGACGGACTTGAACATATAACAGAGGTTCACGAAGACAGCCTGGGTGGCGATTTCATAGTAAGTGTATCTCCTATTCATGACTATGAAGGAAAAATTGCTGGATCTATTCATGTTGCCCGTAATATCACCGAACGCAAACGTGCCGAACTAGAACGTGAGATTATTGTGGAATTCTTACGTCTCGTAAATGAAAGTAGAAGTACATCAGAACTAGTTCATTCTTCCGTGAAATTCTTTAAGGGACGCTCCGGCTTTGAGGCTGTCGGCATTAGGCTCAGGGAAGGCGAAGATTATCCTTACTTCGAAACTTCTGGTTTCCCTGAGGAATTTGTAAGGTTTGAGAATAGCCTCTGTACAAGAGATCCCATCGGACAGCCTATTCGCGATAGTAATGGCTATCCAATCCATGAATGCATGTGCGGAAACATTATTCACGGAAGGTTTGATCCATCGAAGTTGTTCTTCACAAAGAAGGGAAGTTTCTGCACAAATTCCACTACTGAACTTCTCGCTACCACAACTGATGCTGACCGTCAAGCAAACACGCGTAACAGGTGTAATGGTGAAGGATACGAATCTGTAGCTCTGATTGCTCTACGAGTGGGCGGCGAATGTTTAGGTCTTCTCCAGTTGAACGATAGACGTAAAGGGCAGTTTTCTCCTGAAACAATTTCATTGTGGGAACGTTTGGCTGAATATCTTGCCATTGCCATTGCCAAAACTCGTGCAGAAGATGCTTTGCGTGAGGCTTATGAGAATATTCAGGTGCAAGCGGAAGAGTTGGAGGCTCAGACCGATGATCTTCAGGAATCTTATGAAGCATTAAGCGAAAGCAAAAAACGCTTCGAGCTCCTAAGCGAGGCGAATGCCCTCCTCCTTTCAAGCAAAGAGCCCGAAACCACGATTCAGACTATCGCCGAGAAGGTAATGCGACACCTGAATTGTGATGTATTCTTTAACTACGTTTTTGACGAGGTACAAAGCAGGCTACATCTCAAAGCTTACGGTGGGACAAGCGCAGAGTCGGCTAAAGAGATCGAATGGCTTGATGAAGGAATTGCTATATGTGGCTGTGTAGCCAGTAACGGTTGCCTTATCGTTTCCGAAGACGTACAGCATAACGGAGACAAGCGGGCTGACCTTGTGCGGTCAATGGGAATTCAGGCGTACGCCTGTCAGCCTCTCCATGTCGGAGAGAAAACAATAGGCACACTCTCCTTTGGCACGAAGAGCAGAAAGAGCTTTACGAGGGACGAGCTTGCTCTCATGAGCACCGTGGCTGACCAGGTGTCGGTGGCTATCGAACGCAAACGGGCAGTAGAGGCGCTGCAACGAGAAAGAAGCTTGCTAGAAAGCGTAATGCGAACCACCGACTTTATGCTGGCTTTTTTCGATCCACAGTTCAACTTTTTGTGGGCTAACGCCGCCTATGCCGAGTCGTGCCATATGAAGCTGGAAGATATTATCGGCAAGAACCATTTCGCATTATATCCCCATGAAGAAAACGAAGCGATTTTTAGGAAGGTTCGGGACACCGGCGAAGGAGTGTTCTATAGGGACAAGCCGTTTTTCTATCCTGATCAGCCCGAACTCGGAGTCACTTACTGGGACTGGAGTCTTGTACCGGTCAAGAATCCGAACGGAAACGTAACTGGCCTTGTCTTGTCGTTACGTGAGACGACAAAATACAAACAGGCAGAAGATGACTTGCGTGAAGCATACGACAATCTTCAGGTACAATCCGAGGAATTGCAGGCTCAGGCGGAAGAACTCCAGGAAGCTTATGAAGCTTTGAGTGAAAGCGAAAAGCAATATCGAATGCTTTTCACAAGCATGACTGACGGCTTCTTCCTTGGAGAGCCTATTTATGATAAGGATGGTACGCCACGCGACTATCGCTTCCTTGAGATAAATCCTGCTTTTGAGTGTCAAACAGGTTTAAAGAGGAAAGAGATATCAGACAAGACTATACAGGAAGTACTGCATAACCCGAGTCACTTGCTTATCGAGAAGTATGGTGAAGTAGCACTCTCAGGTAAGTCAACGCATGTTGAGATTTTTAGCCAGGGGCTAGATAGGTATCTTGACAGTTATGTATTCAGCCCTGAAAAAGGGAAGTTCGCAGTAATCTTAAGAGATATCACAGAGCGCAAGCAAGCCGAGGAGGCGCTTCGCGAGAGCGAAGCACGTCGCAAGGTTACTGAGGCTGTGCAAGCTGAACGGGAGCGATTGAACAGCGTGCTGGACATGCTGCCGGCTTATGTGATACTGCTCTCAGCGGATCACAGCGTGCCGTTTGCAAACCGTTTCTTCGAGGAGCGTTTCGGCAAATCTGAGGGCAGGCGTTGCTACGAATATCTCTTCCAGCGCACCGAGCCCTGTGAGAACTGTGAAACCTACAAGGTGCTCAAAACAGGTGCACCTCATCGTTGGGAGTGGCTAGGTCCAGATGGCCGCAATTACGATGTATATGACTACCCATTCAAGGACTCCGATGGTTCCACACTCATCCTGGAAGTGGGCATTGATATCACCGAGATCAAACAGGCACAAGCGGCTGTTCAGGCAGAACGGCAGCGGCTCTTTGACGTTCTTGAGACGCTGCCGGCAATGATATCCCTGCTGACACCTGACTATCACATCGCCTTTGCCAACCGTGGCTTCCGTGAAAAGTTTGGCGAATCAGGCGGCCGGCACTGTTATGAATATTGTTATGAGTGCACCAGACCCTGTGAATTCTACGAAACATATAAAGTGCTTGAAACCGGTCAGCCCCATCATTGGGAAGGCACCACCCCGGACGGAAGCATAATTGATTCCTACGACTTTCCGTTCACAGACATTGACGGTTCGCCCATGATCCTCAAGATGGACATTGACGTCACCGAGCAAAAACGCGCTGAAACGGAGCTAAAGAAGCATAGGGAGCAGCTTGAGAACGCTTATAATTCTTTGAAGGAAAGCGAAAGGAGTCTTTATGAAGCTCAGAGGATGGCACACCTTGGAAACTGGGACTGGAATATTGTAACTAATGAGTTATACTGGTCTGATGAGATATATCGTATCTTCGGACGCAGCCCTCAAGAGTTCGGGGCAACTTTCGATGCGTTTCTGAGTTATGTACATCCGGATGATCGAGATTATGTAAATAATGCCGTTAAAGAAGCTTTAAACGGCAAAAAATACAATATTAATCACCGGATTACCTTAGCCAGTGGAGAAGAGCGTATAGTACATGAACAGGCTGAGGTTATTTTTAATGAGGAAAATATTCCTGTCCATATGAGAGGAACAGTTCAGGATATTACTGAGCAAAAAAAGGCTGAAAAAGCCTTAGAGCTGGCTAACACGTATAATCGCAGTCTCATTGAGGCCAGTATAGATCCCTTTGTAGCTATCGGTCCGGATGGTAAAATTACTGATGTAAATAATTCAACCGAATTTGTTACGGGTTACTCCCGCAAGGAGTTAATTGGGACTGATTTTTCGGATTATTTCACCGAGCCTGAGAAAGCCAGAGAAGGATATCAGAATGCATTCCAGAAAGGGCTGGTGCGAAATTATTCTCTGAAAATTCAACATAAAAACGGGCAGATAACGCCTGTTTTGTATAACTCATCGGTTTATAGGGATGAAACTGGAGAAGTTATTGGGGTTTTTGCAGCTGCACGTGATATTTGTGAGCAGAAAAAGGCGGAAGAAAAGATACAGGTACTGGCGAGTGCTGTAGAGTCATCGGATGATGCCATTATGACAAAGTCTATTGATGGCATTATTACAAGCTGGAATAAAGGAGCAGAGCAGATTTATGGCTATCTCGCCGAAGAAATTATTGGACAAAATATCTCAATACTTGAGCCAGATAATCGTAAAGGAGAGATAAAGCAGTTAGCTAAGAAAATTCAAGAGGAAGAGAGAATCCAGCACTATGAAACAGTACGGTTAAGAAAGGATCGTACATTAATAGATATTTCAGTAACTCTTTCTCCGGTTTTGGATGTTTCTGACCAACTTATAGCTTTCTCCGTTATTGCAAGAGACATTACTGAGCGAAAAAAAGCAGAAGAAACTCTGAGGTTGTCAAGCATTTATAATCGTAGTCTGATAGAAGTCAGCCTTGACCCTATGGTTACTATCGGCCCTGATGGGAGGATAACCGATGTAAATAAAGCCACAGAACTGGCTACCGGTTATTCAAGAAATGAGTTAATCGGGACTGATTTTTCAGACTATTTCACCGATCCTGAGAAAGCTAGAGAAGGATATCAACATTTCTTCAGGGAAGGTTTGGTACTGGACTACGAACTTGAAATTCAGCACAAAAACGGTCGTGTAACTCCTGTATTATATAACGCTTCAATTTATAAAGACGAAAATGGTGCGGTTATTGGAGCTTTTGCAGCCGCCCGTGATATCACCGAACGGAAAAAGGCAGAAGAACTGTTAAAACTGAAATTAGAGGAGCTTGCTCGCTCAAACGCGGAGCTGGAACAATTTGCCTACGTCTCGTCCCACGACTTGCAGGAACCCTTGAGAATGATAGCAAGTTATTTACAGCTTTTACAAAGAAAATATCAGGGAAAGCTTGACGAGAAGGCTGACAAATACATCTATTTTGCTGTGGACGGGGCTTCCCGTATGCAAAACCTGATTAACGACCTTCTGGAATTTTCTCGGGTAACCACAAAAACCAGAGAATTCGAACCTACAGATTGCAAATCTGTTCTGGATAAAGTCTTATTTAATTTAGAGGTATCAATAAAAGAAAATGAAGCCAGTATATCTTCTGGTTCTTTACCTGTAGTAATGGCGGACCCTGTCCAGTTCATTCAACTATTCCAGAATCTTATAAGCAACGCTATAAAATTCCGCAGTGAAAATGCCCCGAAAATTGAAATTTCTGCCGAAAAAAAAGCTGGTCAATGGTTATTTTTAGTAAAAGATAATGGGATTGGAATTAACCCTAAATACTCTGAACGGATTTTTGAGGTTTTTAAAAGACTTAATAAAAGAGAAGAGTACCCCGGTACAGGTATAGGGCTTTCGATCTGTAAAAAAATTATCGAAAGGCATGGAGGACAGATTTGGGTAGAATCTGAACCAGGGAAGGGCTCTACTTTCTACTTCACTTTACCAGTAATTCCTATAAAAGTTTGTGATAAAGACTATACCGTGAATTCGTGATTATGACTATACAGTAAAAATTTAATTTTTATAAAAAAATTTAATTTATATAAAAAAATTAATCCCTATAAAAAATTTAAATTTTATATATTCGGCTCAAATTAGATAACCAGTTTCGGGAAAGCTCAAAATTTTTGACATATAACCAGGATGGTCATATAAATGAGAACTCGAATAGCATTTAAACCGATAGAGATTCTTGTAGTAGAAGACAGCAAAGGCGATATTGGACTAATAGAAGAAGGTTTCGAAGATGCAAAAATCGGGAACATTCTTCATATTGTAGAGGACGGAGAAGAAGCAATCGCTTTTTTACATGGTGAAGGACAGTTTTCAGGTTCCCCACGCCCGGATATAATACTTCTGGACTTAAATTTACCAAAAAAAGACGGGCGCGAGGTTCTTGAGGAAGTGAAAAGCGACGATGAACTTAAAAACATACCTATTGTGGTTTTAACTACTTCCAAAGCTGAGGAGGACATCCTGAGATCTTATAATCTGCACGCCAATGCATATATTACTAAACCTGTTGACTTTGATCAGTTTCTAGAAGTAGTTAAGTCCATAGAAAATTTCTGGCTTGAGATTGTAAAGTTGCCATCAAAGTAAAACCAGAATCACCCGGATAGGACGGTTTGACTATGTATAAAAAGGTAGAAATCTTGCTTTTTGAGGATAATCTCGGGGATGCAGGTTTAATTGAAGAGATGCTCGAAGGATTCACCGACTTTCAGTACGAATTTAAAACCGTTCAGACCCTTAATGAAGGTTTAAGCCTTCTTAAAGAGAATCGGTTTGATATAATATTATCTGACCTGGGATTGCCAGACAGCGACGGTATTGATACTTTTCTTGAAATTCATGCAAGGAATTCACGAATTCCCATTATAATTCTGACAGGAATGAATGATGAAAATATCGGAATTGAGGCTGTAAAGACAGGTGCTCAGGACTATCTGGTCAAAGGGCAGGTAGATGGCAGATTATTGAAACGTTCTATCCAGTATTCCATTGAGCGTAAAAAAGCAGAGGAAAGAGTTCAAAACTTAGCGAATATAGTGGAATTTTCAAATGATGCCATTGTAACCCGGTCTCTTGATGGTTTCATTACCAGCTGGAACCTTGGAGCAGAGCAAATCTATGGGTATCCAGCTGAAGAAATTTTGGGAAAGCCTGCAACAGTCTTAATGCCTTCCATCCTGGTAAATGAATCACAAAAACTGACTGAAATGATAAAACAGGGAGAAAAAATTCACCAGTATGAGACTTCACGGTTAAGAAAAGACGGTACGGTTATAGATGTCTCAATGACTCTTTCTCCGGTTTTTGATATTTTCGGAGAGCTTATGGCAATCTCGGTTATCGCCAGAGACATAACCGAGAGTAAAAAAGCCGAAGAAAGGCTTCACAATAGTGAGGAAAGATATCGGATTGTTACGGAACAGACAGGTCAGTTAATATATGAGCACGATGTCGAGGAAAATAAAATCTACTGGGCAGGCACCATAGAAGAGATTACAGGATATACTCAGGAAGAACTGCTGGACACCGGTATTGAACTATGGATAAACAATGTCCACCCTGAAGACCAGAAGAAAGTCTGGAATCAAAAGATAAACGGCTGCAGCCATGACTTAAGGAACACTGAAAATAAGAGGAATTTCCACCTTGAGTATCGTTTTAGAAGGAAGGATGGAGAATATATCCATGTTGAAGATCATGGGGTCTGTCTTCAAAAGGGAAATTATCTTACAAACAAAGTCCTCGGAATAATGAAGGATATCACAGAGCGTAAGCGGATAGAAGAAGAACTGCGAAAGTCCGAGGAACGCTTTCGTCTCGCCCTGAGAGGCTCAAGCATTGTTATGTTCAGTCAGGACCTCGAGCTGAGGTACACATGGGTGTACAACCCTGCGCCGGGCTTCAAAGTCGAGGATGTCCTGGGTAAGCGTGACTATGAGATATATCAGCCAGAGGATGCTGAGATATTTACCGCTATCAAGCGTCAGGTATTAGCCAGTGGCACAGGTAGACGTGACGAGGTAGTCACCCATAGGTCAGCTTCCGCTGGTGGTAATCTGGTCCATGATATGACCACGGAACCGCTGCACGACGCCACAGGAAACATTATTGGGGTCATCTGCGTCGCAATGGATATTACTGAGAAAAAGGAAGCTGAAAATTTCCTTAAAAAAATTGAAGAAGCCCGTAAAAAGGAAATTCATCATAGAATTAAAAATAATCTGCAGGTAATCTCGTCTCTGCTAGACCTGCAGGCTGAAAAATTCGCTGTCAATGAGGTTTATGACACTCCAAAGGTGCTTGCAGCTTTCAGGGACAGCCAGAACAGGGTTATTTCTATGGCTTTGATCCACGAAGAACTGTATGGGTCAAAAGAAGTCAGTACTCTTAATTTTGCGACTTACCTTCAAAAACTGATTGAGGAGCTCTTCAGGTGTTACAACGTTGGAGCTTCGGAAGTCAAAATGGTTCTGGAAATAGAGGAAAATATTTTCTTTGATATGGATACTGCAGTTCCGTTAGGAATGATTGTTAATGAGCTGGTCTCAAATTCCCTCAAACATGCATTTCCAGGTGGGAAAACAGGAGAAATTAAAATAAAACTCTCACGGGAAATAAGTGAAAAATCTGAAGATAACGGAATTGAAGATAGTAACGAAGCATGTAAAAGTACCAGTTATATCCTGATCGTTTCAGATAACGGAGCAGGCATACCTGAGAGCATCAGTCTGGAAGACTCCTATACCCTTGGAATACAACTGGTAACCATCCTGGTAGACCAGTTAGACGGAGAACTTGACTTGAACAGGGACTCTGGAACTGAGTTCACTATAAAAATCACAGTAGCGGAAAAGAAGTAAAAACATGTCAGTGAGAGCAAGTTGATAGAGACGTTTATTTTGCAGTTAAACTTTTTTCAATAGATTGCATTGTCAATAATATAACAAACTATACAACACCAGCTGGTGCGTTGATTCCGGAGTATGTCAAAAATGAGCTTTTTAAAAACCACGGAAAGCATGGAAAATACGGAAGGCATGGAAGATACGGAAGGCACGGAAGATACGGAAGGCACGGATGATACAGAAGACACGGATGATACAGAAGACACGGATGATACAGAAGACACGGATGATACAGAAGACACGGATGATACAGAAGACACGGATGATACAGAAGACACGGATGATACAGAAGACACGGATGATACAGAAGACACGGATGATACGTAAAAATAAGTAGTAAATGTGTGGTTCTTCCGTGCTTTCCGCGTTTTCCGTGGTTGTAATATCCAGATAAAATCACTCTTTCGAATCACTCTTTCGAATCACTCTTCGGACGACTGCATTTTTCGTGTTACAAAATTCCATGTGACTTTAAAATAATGTTTGCGTCATAAGCTGTAATTATTTAATTAGTATGTATTTATTTCAGAATCGATGCACTCGTTCTTTCTTCATAGCCCTTTTATGGTTTCCATCCCTCAGCTTCTAAAGCTTCCAGTACTGTATAAACTCTACGATCTGTAGTTCCGCTTTGTTCTGCTATTTCATCTATGGCTGCTTTAGGAATCAGTCCGTCACTCTCTGCTTTACGCTGGACTAATAATGAAGCTATTTCATTGAATGTCTTTTTAGCCCCGTTAAATTTTTTATTCTCGCCATCGTCTTCTGTACCTGATAAATTCAGAAACTCCCTTGCAAATTGTTTTGACGTTTCACTAACATTCACTCCCTTCTCAGGTGTCCATTCTAAAAAATCCAGTTTGCAAGCTTGCAACTCTGCAAGATATATTTCTTCATTTTGATCTCCCATAAAGTTTA
This sequence comes from Methanosarcina sp. Kolksee, assembly GCF_000969945.1. NCBI lineage: Archaea > Methanobacteriati > Methanobacteriota > Methanomicrobia > Methanosarcinales > Methanosarcinaceae > Methanosarcina > Methanosarcina sp. Kolksee. Next base: position 1,967,705 of record NZ_CP009524.1, on the reverse strand, counting down.
CCAACTCCTAAAATTAAGATTTCTGTTTGATTCTATTTTTCTATTACTAATTGGGTGTCAAATAGTAAAGTACTTTTTTAATTCAGGATTCTATCGAAAGTATAAGCTCATTCCAAAACCAACTTTTATTTCCAAATTCATAAATGTTTCATTAAAATATTTTTATTAAAATTGGCGTTAATATCACAATTTTTTTCGAATCTTAGTACTTAACAATCAATCATATTGATTACATAAAACCGTCTTAGATTTTTTCCTTTTTTATTTGTCAAAAACCACTAACTTTCCCAATAGCATATTATGCACATGAATAAAATACTTTTAAATATAATATATGCCCGGCAATTTTAACCATATAAACTCTCTCATGAACCCCAATTCATGAACCCCAATTCTAAAAAATGAACAGGAGGCATTTAGATACAATACAGCATGGGCATTGACGCAGGAGGTACCTACACCGATTCGATCATCATTCGGGATTCCGATGGCAAAGTGATGGATTCGAACAAGGCGCTTACCACTTATCCTGACCTGCTCACAGGAATTAAAAATTCCATAGACGGGCTGGATGAGAAATATTTAAAAGACGTAAAAATGGTTTCGGTCTCAACAACGCTTGCTACAAACACAATCCTTGAAAAAAATGGCTATCCTGTAGGGTTGATCCTCGTAGGAGATTATGAAATTCCGGAAAGGAAGGATATTGAGTTTTATACTATCGTAAAAGGAGGGCACGACCATCACGGAGCTGAACTGGTTTCTCTTGATATGGAAGCTGTGGAAGCTTTTGTCAGTAAGGTTAGGGATAAGGTTTCAGCCTTTGCAGTCTCGTCCTATTTCAGTATCCGAAACCCTGCTCATGAACTGGCAGTCAAATCCCGCATCCAGGAACTTACCGGGATGCCTGTGGTCTGCGGACACGAACTTTCACTTGACCTTGGAGCCTACGAGAGAGGGGTTACAGCCTACCTGAATGCCCAGTTGATTCCTATTGCAAACCAGTTTATCCGCTCAATCAGGGAAGAAATCTCCAGGCGGGGAATGGACTCAAGGCTGTTGATGCTCAAATGCGACGGTTCGGTAGTGGGCATTAACGAAGCCCTGGAAAAACCAATCGAGTCTATCTTTTCGGGCCCTGCAGCAAGCCTTGTAGGAGCGTCCCATCTTTCAGGGCTTGAGACCTGTGCAGTTATTGACGTAGGCGGGACAAGTACGGATGTTTCCATGCTTGAAAACGGGCTTCCTGAACTCTGTGAGGAGGGCGCTGTAGTCGGAGGCTGGCAGACAAAGGTAAAAGCTATCCGGATGGAAACCTCAGCAATGGGAGGGGACAGCCATGTCTGGATCAGGAACATGAAAATAAATATCGGCCCAAGGCGAGTTATCCCACTCTGCGTTGCAGCGGTTAAATACCCCGGTTTTCTTGAAGTCCTGAGAAAAGGAAGAATTCCTGGAGCTATGCACCTTGACGAAAATGTGCAACCTACTAAGTTTTTTGTAAGGACAGGCATTGAACCCTCAGACCTCGGAAAATTTGAAGCAGAACTCTTTGACAGGATAGGAGATTTTCCGGCATCGCTTAATGATATTTTCTGGGAGACCAGGAAAACGCTTTCTCCGGGTCTGCTTGATTCGCTCATAAGAAAACGCCTGATCCAGGCAATCGGTTTCACTCCAACCGATGCGCTTCATGTGCTCGGAGAATATACAGCCTGGGACCAAGAAGCCTCAAGGGTAGGAGCAAAACTTCTGGAACGATATACCGAGACCGACCATATCGAGATCTGCAAACAGATAAAACAGGACGTTGCAAGGAATATGGCCTTAAACCTAGTATCTTTTATCCAGACTGATGTGCCTTCCTCCGAAATCGAGAAAATCCTGCTTTCTGACAGGTTTACACAGTTCAAAATGAAAATCCCTGTGGTGCTGATAGGAGGCCCTGTAGTTGCATACACCAGGGAGTTGAAACAAATTCTCGATGCCGATATCATAATCCCGGAGCATGCCGAAGTAGGAAACGCGGTCGGAGCCGTTGTAGGCAAGGGCATAAAAAGAATTGAAATCCTTATCAAAAGCGCCTACTCAAAAGATAAGAAAAGGCTCGTTCTTCTGTTTTCGCCTCAGGGCAGGGAAACCTTTGGAAGCTACCCAGACGCTCTGGAATATGCTGATGTTCTGGGAAGAAAACTCATCATGGAATACATGACCGAAGCCGGGCTCGACAAAGGGCAGATCCAGATCGAGGTCAGTAGAAAAGATATATCTCTTAGTGAAGCAGGGGCAGTACCCTTAGAGACAAAGCTTGTTTTCGTTGGAGTTGGAATGCCAAAAGTTTGAGTTCCGGAAATCTCCCGGAATATTTATATTTACCCTCAATAGTGCAATAATGCAATAATTAATTCAGTGTTTGGTCTTGAGCCTCTCACCAGCTCCTGAGGACCTAACAGAATTGGACGTAATTTCCTGGACGTAATGTCCTGATTTTGCGGTCAGAACATCAGCAAGTAATTAAAAATGGCATAAAAGGAACAGCATTACAAATGGCAAGGAAAGAGTAATGCAAAAACGCCAGAAAGTAAATGTGGAGATATAAAAATGGAATGCAGTTCAAAAATGGCATATGATCTGGGCATTGATGCAGGTGGAACTTATACTGATTCGGTTTTAATCAGGAAATCGGATGGAAAAGTTGTATGCTCAAACAAGGCCCTCACAACTTATCCTGATCCTATAGAAGGAATAAAGAAGTCAATTGACGGACTTGACCCGGAAAAGATAAAACTCGTGACTGTAGTTTCGGTTTCAACTACTCTTGCCACCAATACTATTCTTGAAGGAACAGGATATCCTGTTGGGCTCATCCTTATCGGAAATTATGATGTTCCTGAAGATTCGGGAATTGAGAACTGGATTATGGTAAAGGGAGGGCATGACAGTAATGGCGAAGAAGTCGCAGTCCTTGACCTGCCAGCAGTCGAAAAATTCGTACTTGAAATAAAAGACAGGGTATCGGCTTTTGCAGTCTCTTCTTACTTCAGTGTGAGAAATCCGGAGCATGAGCTGCGTGTAAAAACCCTGATCCAGGAATTGACAGGGCTGCCCGTTGTCTGCGGGCATGAACTGGCCCAATCGCTCGGGGCTTATGAAAGGGGAGTTACTGCCTACCTCAATGCCCAGCTCCTGCCTGTAGCAGAGGGCTTCTTAAAAACGATAGTAACTGAGATCGAAAGAAGAGGTCTTAACCCGAGAATTGCCATGCTCCGCTGCGACGGTTCTGTAGTAAGCATGCAGGAGGCTATGAAAAAACCCATAGAATCGGTCTTTTCAGGCCCTGCAGCAAGTCTCCTTGGAGCTTCCTATCTGTCCGGGCATGAGACCTGCACTGTAATTGACGTCGGAGGAACAAGCACGGACGTCTCCCTGGTCCACAAAGGACTGCCAGACCTCAGTGAGGCAGGAGCAGTTGTGGGAGGCTGGCAAACAAAAGTCAGAGCTCTGCGTATGGAAACTTCGGCTATGGGCGGAGACAGTCATATCTGGGTCCAGAGCGGCAATATACACATAGGCCCCAGACGGGTTATCCCTCTCTGCAGGGCAGCAGTCCTGTACCCTGATTTTATGAACACTTTGAAAAAGCGCTGGATTCCGGACAGGCTCAAGCTGGACGAACATATCCAGGCAACAAAGTTCTTTGTCCGGACAGAGCAGAAACCTGTCAATTTGAACCGGGAAGAAAAAGAGCTCCTTGCCCTTATACGGGATGAACCGCGTTCCCTCAAAGATGTCTACTGGGACAAAAGTATCCTCCCTCCAAAGAGAGTAATGGATTCTCTAATCCAGAAGCGGCTTGTTCAGGTAATCGGTTTTACCCCAACAGATGCGCTTCATGTGCTTGGTGAATATACTGAATGGAATGTTGAAGCTTCGGAAATCGGAGCTACTCTGCTTGCAAACTTCATAGGGATTGACAGGGATGAGTTCTGTCTAAATGTTAAGCGGCTCTTTGCCAGAAACATGGCCCGAGACCTTATTGCTTTTCTGATGGAAGGAGTGAACAGGAAAGAAATTGAAAAAATGCTTGATGGCAATTTCTTCGCTCGTTTTAAAGTGGATATCCCTGTTGTCCTGCTTGGAGGGCCTGTAAGGGCATATGTGGACGAACTGAAGAAGCTTATAGATGCCGAAGTCTTTGCTCCTGAACACTCAGAGGTTGGAAATGCTGTCGGAGCTCTTGCAGGAAAAGGGACAAAACGCATTGAGATAACAGTGCGCACGCTTTACAGTGAGTCCAAGTATGACCTTAAAACAAAAGGGATCTTTGTGTACACACCTGTAGGAAGGAGGCATTTCATAATCCGGAGTGAAGCCGTGGAGTTTGCTGAGGAGTTTGGAAGAAAGCTGATTCTTGATTATATGGCCGAATCCGGGCTTCTCCCTGACCAGGTTACAGTTAATGTACAAAAAAAAGATATAAAAGTCCATGCAGGTGAAATTCCGATAGAGACAAGATTTATCTTTGAAGGGGTTGCAAATTCTAATGTCTATGAAAAAGCTCTTTCTGGTCAGAGGAAAAAAGATGATGGCTTTACAGACCTAAACAGGCAGGTCCATTCGCTGGGTTGTAATTCCTGTGGAGAATTCTCTATCTCTGAAAATTATGAGTAAAAAGGGTAAAGTTCATAACTGTGGCTTACGTTTCAGAAATTAAAGATATAACTATGAGCTCAGTAGTTTAACTTATAACAATTAAAAAATTTTCAAACGAATTTGGAACTTTTATAATATGTGCCGGTTGCTCATACAATGGAAACCGCACAGTAAATGCATAAATCTCTTAAGGATAGGACTTACGCACTTGAGAAGCAAAATCAATTAAGGCAAAAACTGTGGATTAAAGTCGGTTTTTAGGCAGTTAACGGTCTGAAGCTATTGATTCTTCATTTCAACTGCGTAAGTCCTGAAGGAGTTAACATGATCCCAAAAAAATCATTTTTGACAAAGGGTACAGGGGTACACAAAGACCGATTAGCATCTTTTGAACTTGCGCTAAGGGCTGCAAAAATTGAGAAATTCAATCTTGTAAGTGTTTCAAGTATTCTGCCCCCGAATTGCAAAGTCGTACCCAGAGAAGAAGGACTTGCAGAGTTAAAACCTGGTGCCATTGTCCATTGTGTACTTGCAAGGAATGATACTAATGAGCCTCATCGTTTAATGGCTGCAGCCATAGGGACTGCAGTTCCTGTAAATGAAGACAACTACGGGTACATTTCCGAACATCATTCTTTTGGAGAAGAAGAAATTATTGCAGGAGAATATGCTGAAGACCTGGCGGCAACAATGCTTGCGACCACCCTTGGAATAGAGTTTAACGCAGAAATGGCCTGGCATGAGAGAGAGCAGGTCTACAAGGCGAGCGGGCATATCTTTGACACATTCCATATGTGCCAGACCGCAAACGGCGACAAGGATGGAAAATGGACCACGGTTGTAGCTGCAATGGTTTTCGTCACAATATAAGTCACAGAATAAATGAGTTGAGAAAGACAAATTAAAAACTTTAAGAAACTATGTTTTAGAAACGAGGTCATGACAATTTAAATTTAGTGCGTTTTTATATACTTAAAATGTTATAGAGCTCTTTATGGTGAAAATCAAACTTAAAGATAACGAGGAGCAATACCTCCAGGACTTTGTTAAAAAAGGACAGAAAAATGCAAGAGAATTGATCAGAGCACGAATTCTATTACTTGCAAATAAGAATAAAAAGAATCTGGAGATCGCTGAAATACTGAATGTCGGCAGGAATACCGTTGGGAGAACCAAGAAGAGATATTTGGAGGAAGGTCTCCAAAGAGCTCTTCAAGATAATCCAAGAACTGGTCAACCCATAAAATATACAGAGAAACACATTGCAGAAATCATAGCTCAAGCATGTACTACACCTCCTGATGGAAGAAAAAAGTGGACACTTGCACTGCTTACTGAAGAATTGAAGAAAAAAGAAGGTTTTGAGACAATAAACAAAGAGAGCATCAGGCTTGTTTTAAAAAAAGCAAAAATAAGCCCTGGTCGAAGAGAAAGTGGTGCATCCAAAATATAGGCGCAGAATGTAGGAAAAGAATGTATGACGTTCTCAGTCTTTGAAGAAGACTATGATCCGGAAAAACCTCATTGTATCTCATTGTGAAGTTGCATTATTTGGCCTCGGACTTATAGATATGAATCTGGCATCACAAATGCCGTAAATTTGAGATTTTATTGAAAGTTTCCATCGTAACACCAGAGCCACTTTGCAAAGGTTTATTTTTTACATAATTTGACTATCCTTAGCCAATCTACGATTAAATCTTTAAGTTTATATACAATGAAGTACTCTTAGCGTATTGGGCATCTGGGAAGGTCATAAGAGACCTTTTAACTCTTTTTAATAACCCCCCATACCCCCCAACTCCCCAATAACCGGATGCCCAATCCCCATTAATGCTATGTTCAATATTTTTATCTTCAATATTATTTATCCAGAATGTCACCTTCTTTTTCACATTGCTAGAACATCTTTAGCTTTGTCTGCCATATGATTTCATATAGATTTCAGGTTCGATCCGAATGGAGTCAAACTGATATTGGGTTACAACTTATATTGGATTATAACTTATATTGGGTTACAACTGATATTGAAATTGTTTTTAGAGCTTGTTTTTGCAATTCGTTTATGCACTTTTTCGTTACATGAAGCGGATATCGAGTTCCTGAAAAATGAATTTCCATCTTACCTTAAAAGATGTCATCCGGACTATTTTTAACCAAATCTTTCAGATTTTATGTATTTTATTTTATTTTATTAGACTTTTCCACGAATACCAAACCGAAAATACACGCACCTGACCATAGAAGTGCTTGACACCAGCGGGCTAAGATTCCTGGACCTTACCACGTCCACCGAATCAGCAGGAATGATAAAGCGTTTTAAGCTCATGATACTGGTTTTTTAGTTAAGCTACGTACTGCATAGCTCTTGTGCTGTCATTAATCGTAAAGTAGCTTCTTATGCATGTGCCTGGAAAATAAAATAAGCAAATTTTTCACTTTTTTGTAAGATCTAATGATTTAAAGAGGTTTTTTCCATGTTATTTCTATTATTTATTCAGATATATGGATTTTAAAGTTTAAAAAAACTTATTTTCCCTAAAAACTTCCATTAAATCCCATTTTGCTTGAAAAAACCTATATTCAGGCAAAAAATGCTTAATCGATAACAGAAGCCGTAATTCAAAGACACAACCATAAAGAAAATTGTTGATCGTATATAAAGAGCAAATACAACCAGATTTTTTTTAATCTGTTAAAAGGCTTATATACCTTAGATCCTGGCAGTTCGCCTTGAAAAACCAATGTTAAGGCGGTTTATAAGCAGTAAACACGTTATATGTCGATAAAAATAAGTTTTAAGTTTTAAAAACATTTATTTTACAAATTAAATCATTTAAAACTATTATTTCATTAATTAAACCTTTTTAAGCTATTTTTTGGTATAAGTATATTTATATTTTATATAACGAATTTTAAAATTGTCAAGCTGCGTGTAGTCGGCAGGACACCTAGAATAAGCAAATTTAACAGAGTAAATTTAACAGGTAATTTAAGGTATAAAACAAAATCACGTAATATAATCAAAGTAAAATAAAAACCAAAGAAATAAATAACGTTTTATAAATAAAAAGAGTTTAAATAAATTTCTGGAGAATAAATTTCTGGAGTGAGGTATGTGTTAGAAATGAAAAAGACATTGGGAATTTTCCTGGCAGTCTGTTTTGTACTGTCAGTGACAGTTGCATCAGTCAGTGCAGCTCCTTGGGACAATAATAAGAACAAAAAGGATGGAAATAAATTTAAGTTTGACAACTACAACGGAAAGAAGTGGGATAACGACAAGAGAAAATTTGATAACGATAAGAGAAAGTGGGATAACGATAAGAGAAAGTGGGATAACGACAGGAAAAAGTGGGATAACGACAGGAAAAAGTGGAACAATAAGAAACATGGCAAAGAGTACAACAAATGGTACAAAATGTATATGAGCTGGTTCGTCAGCTACAATACGTTCTGCAGTTCTTACAACAAATTCTATAGCTACTACTACGAGTACTCCTATGTATTCTACAGCAGATAAAAGCCACTACGTAAAAGCCACTATAAAAAAAAGATGAGGATTGGCTGTATAAAAAATTGGCTGTATAAGAAGGTAGTTATCTCGTCATACACCCCTCTATTAAATAAACAACAATCGGGATAAAGAAATGAGTTCAATTAAAGTTTGGAGTGGGTCATGTATTGAAAATAAAACAGATGCTGGGAGTTTTCCTGGCATTCTGTTTTGTACTGTCTTGCACTGTAAGTAACAATTTTATCATTAAGTTAAATATAGCACCCTGCGACAATAACAGGAACAAAACGAGATAACAGTAATAGGTTTGACGACAACGACAGGAAGATTTGATCCTATAATTGTGACAAAATATTTTACTATGCGATTATCCTCATAATGTCCTCATAAAAACCAATGCAGCCTTGAATTGGAAATCATTTTATCCATAGGGGATGGTGAAGATTTTTTTTGTTTTTTAATCTTCTTTTTCCTGTTTTTTGCCTTTTTAAGCCTTCTTCTTCCACGTATTTCTCCTTTTTGTGCAGGGCCGCCAGACAAACTGGCGGATGTTTTCGATATCACAGGAGTTAAAAATCGGTTTCAGGAAGTAAAATAACTCAAGTTTTACTGCTTTTGTTCTGTTCTTTCAGAGCTTTTTGCCGTTTAACGAATCTGGCTCCCATCTCAAAGGCTTTCTGGCAGTCCTGAGGGAATACTTCTTTTCGCCTATTTGCCTTTTCCTGAGGATTGAAAACAGACGAAGCGTATTTTGAATAATCATCAAACTGGTATGTATCTGTGCTGCATAATGATTCGGAATACCCAAATATCTTTGTTGCAACCCATTCGTTTGCCTCAATAAGCTTATTAGTCCCAACCAGCTCAAAAAGGTCCTCAGTGATGTTCATAGTGTAGATAAAACCAACAGAAATATTTTTGGGATAAAATGTTTGTATGTCAGTAGAGTAGGTTATATACGGGAATATATAACGTTCCATAAAGGACCGCATTTCTCCTGTGGAATTTCCAAGGTAAATTGGCGATCCGAGTATTACAGCATCGGCTTCCTCCAGCCTTTCAAGTACAGGTGTCAGTTCATCCTTTACTGCGCACTTTCCAAAGCTTTTTCCACCTTTTAATTTGCAGGCAAAACAACTTATACAGCCTTTAAAGTCAAGGTCATAGAGGTGGATTAATTCGGTTTCTGCACCTTCTGAAGCTGCACCTTCAAGGGTTTTTTCCAGCAGGGTGGCTGTGTTCCAGTTCTTTCGAGGACTTCCGTTTATTGCTATCACTTTCATGACTTTTACCTCGGGTTTTTAACTTTCTTTACATTTATATTCGCAATATAGGTACGTTAGGCAATACAGGTCCTTAGTTTTCTTTATGTAATCACTATGGTTATAAGTTTCACTACGTTACAGATTATTGGGATCATGGGCGAGTTTTATCTGAAAACTTTGAAAAGTTATAGGTTTCACTACTTTACAGATTACTACAGTATTCTCTCAATAGCTAGAAACAGAAAAACTTGGAAAAAAGAACAGTTTTTTAGAAAGTTTTTCTCCGAAGTCGAGTAGTGAATTTCGACCGACAAGAACAGAGGGAAAAATAACGTCACAAATAACACCACAAATACCATTACAATGGGTAGGTTGCCGTTGATATGTTTTATTTTAGTGGCTAAAGGATTGAAATCCAAAGAAATACAGTTATTTATAGGGAAAAATACTGGATTCCATAAGCATAATTTTTCCCAAAAGCTCTACATTTTGACCCTTGACTGATTATACTTACCCTAATTACCCTAAAATTCTCTGGAAAAATATAGTTTTATCGCAAAACCTATGCATTGTAAATGTGAAAGATCCAGTCATAATAAATCTAAATAAATTATCATTTATCTAAAATAAATGAAAAGTTATATAAAATAAAAACAGAGATAACTGTAGATAATCAACTTTATGCGAGGAGCTAGTATTTCTGTGGAATTATATGATAGTATCAATTTTTTAAATATTCCACTTAGGTTTAGAAGAGAAAGCCATGAAAGCTATGTTTTGTTAGGCCTAATGGAAGATTATGTTAATGGAGCAATTATCCAATGGAATAGAATCCAATCTACAAGGATGGATGATTTTAGGTTAATAAAAGAGTTTGAAGAAGAATCAAAACGTGTATGGAAAGAAACAGACCAATATCTGAAGGAAATAGAAGATATATTGAAAACTGAAAACTTCCCACAATGTTCTCAAAAATTAGATGGAATTCATGAAAAAATAAGAGCAATTTATGAAGAAAATCGTAACAAACTCGAAGAAAAGAACGGGCAAGGTAAAGAAAATACTCGCACGTTGTTTTTGGACATACACTTCTATTTTATATGTTGCGACAAGGTACAAAATCTTATTGAAAAATTAGCCGAAAAAGAAAGTAATGAGGAACTGTCGGCTTTATGGAGAAATCTAAAGCCAAAATTTGAACCGTATAATAAAGCGCGTAATCATCTAGAGCATATAGACACTAGACTTGATCCAAAATACACCGGCGACATGTGTAATTTATGGAATAATAAATTTACATTTGGTGGAGACCAATTCGACATAAGCCACGAGTCTCTTGAGTTTATTTGCGGTTCTTATGAACAAGTACTAAGCATTTTAACCGAATAAGTTTTCACTAATAATTGAGATTAATGTTGTTTCTCCTGCAGAAATTTATTTTTAGTAAAACCTCTGCATTGCTGAAAGGCAATAAGGCTAGAATAACCTATAAATGTTCCCGATTGGGCATTTTGATTTTCACTATCAAGATCGCCAATCAAAGTTACAATAAATTAAAAGTTGCATAGGTTATTTCGTTGCGGGCACTAATCTAGGAGATGCTCACAGCTTGGTCTTGAAGTTCTCAGAAACTTGTCTATTCTCAAGGCCTGCATAAGCCTGAACGCATGTTGACAATTTGACATTTATTCAACATATTTTTATGAAAATCGTTTCTGAACTTTATTTATTCTATAACATATGGGAATATAGCAGTTATGACCTATCGCCGTAACACTATCAAACATAAAAAAATAGTAAGAAACGCATAGGTAGAATTAATGGATATTTTTACATAGATTTTGCAACAAAGCCTATGTATCACAAATTAGAATTTACAGAACTTTCAGTATACGGCTCTTCGTTGTTTTGTGTGAATATTCTCATAATGTCCTCATAAAAACCAATGAGGTATTGAATTGAAAATCATCTTATCCATAGAGAATGACGAAAAGCCCAGTATACTATCCAAGCTGTTGAACCCTGGGAAAGTTTCCGAGCCAGATTCTTTGGTCTACCTGCGCTTTTTTCTCTGATTATAGATAATTTTTTAAATAAGTAGTGGAAATATATAAATTATTTAGTAAGTGGATCTGTTTCATATAATAATGTGAAAAACTCCAATTATAATTCCAGTATTTTTAAGATTCTACATATAAGGAACAAAGGAACAAAAACGGCCTCCCAGTCCACTGAAGCTTTTCCAGAGTTGAGAGTCTCATGAATAAGCAAAAAGCCATACTGATATTATTATTGCTCCCGCTCATTCTATTTATGCTGTTTCTCTACGGCCCTTTCTTATTAATGGATTTACTTGACAGTTCCTGGTACTACTCCGAAGAAGTTGATATTGGGTCTTTTGACTACAATTCCGTACTTACGAAAGCGGAGAAAGCTGGTTATGAGATAGAAGGTTCATGGCCCTGGCCCGGAAACTTTTCGGGCTTTGAACCAGGAGATGTCTCTGAAGTCCGGGAAAACTTCGGAAGTGCTGTTCTTGTGCAGAATATAAGGCTTAACTATAAAGATGACTCCGAGCTTATGGTCTTTGTATGTGAAAACGGAACTGAAACCGGGATTAAAACCTGTATTGCAGTCTCGAATTTTAGCCATTCCGACCCCAAGTCTCCGTTACAGCTATCGGAATTTCCTGATGACTCCTGGATGCTTGAAAAATTAGGGCTCCTCTTCGGCTCGGATGAAAAAGCTTCGGAAAAGTATCTTGAGGCTCTGAAAAAAGCTGCACAAAATCAGACATGGGACGCCGAAATACAGGTAAACGAGTCTCCGGATTTTCCGGCTGTACATGCCTATCTTAAGGAAAACAGTGATGATTCCAGTTACGACAATTACGTTTTGGGTTTTTATAGAGGCCCCGATATAGGCTCGGATACGAAAGAAGTTTTTTTAAAGGACGGGAACCAGGTAGGTTCAGTAAGTTATTTTGTCCCAAAAGCAGGGGTCGTGACTTTTGATAAGGGTAACAGGTACACAGGGAACAGGTATATAGTTGAACTCGATTCTTCAGGAAAGGTCAGGCTTGAAATCATAATGCATGTCGGAAGCGTCGGAGAGTCGATACCTGAAAAGAAATATCGCGCATTTTTCAGGGAGATGTTTGAAGAAATAGGACTTCCTCCTGAAGCGGTGGGCAACTTTGAATTTTCACACACCTCTTTAATGATGTAATGAAACTGCTTGAAGCTTAAGGAATTTCTTTATCTCCCTGCCTGAAGCTTAAGGAATTTCTTTATCTCCCTACCCGAAGCTTAAGGAATTTTTTATCTCCCTATCCAAAGCTTAAGCAATTTTTTTCTTTCCCTATCTGAAGCTTAAGGAATTTCTTTATCTCCTGGGATCTGGAGTTTGTAAATAATTTGAACAATATGAAAACGGGATAAGAAACAGGAACTCTAATATAAGGATAACTAAAAATATATAATATATCCTGTTAACTTATTATAAAAATAAATTAACAACCCCCATAAAAATTCCAGGCTAATGACATTATGATACGTAAAAAGCTTCATCGCTATGCCATGTTGAAACGATATGGCCAGATAATCGAGGTTCTCCAGAAGTATGGGTTTGGATATGTTGTTGAAAAGATAGGTTTGAGCAGTATCAGGGATTTGACCTATAAGTTTAACAATAAAGATAAGATGGACAGGCTCAACACTTCAGGCCCGGTTAGAGTACGTAAGATACTTGAGGAACTGGGTCCGACCTACATTAAGTTAGGTCAATTACTGAGCATGAGGCACGACCTTATTCCTCTGGAATATGCTGCCGAGTTTGCAAAACTTCAGGACGAGGCGCCTTCTTTTGAATTTGAAGAAGTCGAGCTAATTATAAGAGAAGAACTCGGCCATCCAATTGAAGAATTATTTGAGTGTTTTGAAAAAAAACCACTTGCCTGTGCATCCATTGGGCAGGTGCATAGGGCAAAGATAAAAGATGGCGATGAGGTTGTTGTTAAAGTCCAGCGTCCTGGCATAAAGGAGGTAATCGAATCTGATCTGGACATTATGTACAGTATAGCCAGGCTTGTTGATGAACATATGCCAGAAGCGAGATTATACAGGCCGATTGAGATTGTTGACGAGTTATCTCGCAGTATTCTTGCAGAAATAGATTATACTCAGGAGGGCTGGAATGCAGATCGTTTTGCAGACAATTTCAGGGAAAATAGTCAGGTCCATATTCCACGGGTTTACTGGGACTATACAAACACATGTGTGTTGACACTGGAATATATCAGAGGTATAAAAAGTAGCCGTGTGGATTTACTGGACAGGCAGGGCTTTGATAGGAGCACTATAGCTTCTGTAGTCATAGAAGCTTTCATGCAGCAGGTATTTGAAGATGGCTTTTTCCATGCAGACCTGCATCCCGGAAACATCCTTATAATGGAAAACGGGATCGTAGCTTTTCTTGATTTTGGAATGACAGGCCACCTTTCCTCGGAAATATGCGATATGTTTCTGGATGGCATGGTAGCTTTAGTTAATGGAGATAGTTCGTTGTTCATCGAGTTACTCCGAGATATGGGTTGTATAGACTCTTATGCAGACACAAGGTTATTGAAAGAGGATGTTGAATCTTTTCGATCCAAATACTATGGTAAGTCTCTTAAAAACCTTGATGCCTCCATGATAATTGAAGAATTGATAAGCATTTTAAGAGACCACCAGGTTGCGATGCCTCATAATATAGTCTTACTGGTCAGAGGTATAGTGGCTGTTGAAAGCTTTGGACTTATAATGGACCCGGATTTAAATTTTAGCGAACTTCTCGAACCTTATGCAAAAAACGAATTGAAAAAGCGTTTTTATCCACAAAACCTGGCTCACAAGGCCTATAACAATATTTCAAGCTGGACGCGTCTCTTTCGAAAAGCACCGAATAAAATCTCACATATACTTGATCATGCTGAAAATGGCTATTTGAAAATAAAATTTGAATCTGAGGAAGGCAACCGGCTGGTGTCCGAGATTGACGTTGCAAGTAATCGGTTATCTATCAGTCTGATTATCTCTGCTATGATTGTCGCTTCCTCTCTGGTCATTCAGACACATATGAGACCTCTTGTTTGGGGTGTTCCTTTTCTTGGCACATTCAGTTTCGTTGTTGCCAGCATCTTTGGACTGTGGCTTATATATAATATATTCAAGACAGGCAGGATGTGACTTTCCAAATGTATACTTTGCAGAAAAATAGATAGCACGAAAAATTATGAATTTGAAATTTTACTGCAAAAAGTGGATTTTATTTGGGGATTTTATTTGGATTTGATATTTTCTTTCTGCAGCGCTAGATCCAGAACTTTTTCGAATTCTTGCTGATCCCTGAGTCCAAGAATTCTGGCCGTGAACCTGTCCTTGCTGACGTTTCCATCCTCTTGCATATATACGTATTCTCCGTTTTCAATACCTATGATCACAGATGAGTCAGGAATAGAGCTTATTCCGAAATACTCAATAAATTCAGGGCTTTGTTCTAGATCTACAGACATGATCGTTGCTTTTCCTTCATATTTATTTGCCAGTTCCTGAAGGATAGGCTCCATTTTCTGGCATGGCCCACACCATTCGGCGCCGACTTTCAAAAAGACCGGGCCTTTCTCAAGTGATGTATTTATCTGCTCAAGTTCGGTCGTATTGACAATGGAACCATTATAATGAAGTTCGGTTGTATTGACAACATAACCATTATCATGAGATTCTTGAGTAGGGTTTGGCTCAGTACAACCAGCTGTAAAAAGCACAGCTATAATCAGAATTGATAATATAACTAATTGCTTCATGTTGATCGTCTGCTACTACATGATTAATGTTTTATTTTCTATAGGATTTCCGCAGTAAAACTGAAAGCAAATGTCTGAGTAAAACAACAAACAGCCATATTTATTGATATTCAATGAACTAACTTCTGTGAGTTGATTTTTTTAATGGTTGTATTGATTGCTTTTTTACATTTTCCATTAATTATCATACTTATATGCGAAGTCAAAACGAATATCAATAAACTTATTTGAGTAGGCTAAATTGTTACGTAGAGCCTATCCAAAAAGTCAATGGTGGCATGTTGTATCAGTTACAATAGTTTATAATATTAAATATCAGTTAATTTGTGCACGCTTCTAACTATAAAAGTTACAATAAGTATAATACTTTTTGACATACCCTAAAAAGGACTCTGGTCCAAAATCTAGTGATTTTTGTATTTTTCGATTGAAATCATGAACTTGCAGGAAGAATTCGTTCTTCAATCAAACTCAATATTTGATATCGAAAGACTTCCATCGAGAGGACGTATTTAATGGATTATAACCAATTATAAAATCTAGTGATTTTCAATTTCACGTTTATCACTGGATTTTGGTACTGAGTCAGGAGGAAATCAGGAAGGAAAATTAGAGAAAATCAGGAAGAAAAATCAGGAAGAAAAATCAGGAAGAAAAATCAGGAAGAAAAATCAGGAAGAAAAATCAGGAAGAAAAATCAAGAGGAAATCAAAAAGAAAAATTAGGAGGAAAAATTGGATGGGTATTATGGTCTGAAAACCATAAGCCCAATCCTGCATTTCTTAACGTTTATACACTATGCGTAATTGCAAAGCTGTTTCCCGAATATGAGGGTACTACCGGCCTGGGCAGATCAATATCCAGAGCTTCTCTCAAGACCTCTTCGATGGTCTCTACAGGCACGAACTGAAGTTCGTTTCTGGCATCTTCAGGTACATCCTCAAGGTCCCTCTCGTTCTCTTTTGGCAGGATTATCTTCTTTATGCCTGCCCTGTGAGCTGCCAGAACTTTTTCTTTTATGCCTCCAACGGGCAGTACTGCACCGCTCAATGTTATTTCCCCTGTCATGGCAAGCTTGGGGTCAACCGCTTTGCCGGTTATGAGGGATGTGAGGGCGGTAAAGAGGGTTACGCCTGCTGACGGGCCGTCTTTCGGGGTTGCACCTGAAGGCACATGGATGTGGATATCGCTTGAAGTAAAGTCAAAGCTGTTTGCAGTGTTTGCAAGCCTTGACCTGACAAGACTCAAAGATATCTTTGCAGATTCTTTCATCACATCCCCAAGCTGGCCTGTAAGCGTGAGTTTTCCACTGCCTGGCATAAACGTACCTTCTATGAAGAGGATATCTCCTCCCACTGGCGTCCATGCAAGCCCTGTAACAACGCCTGGGACATTCTCTTTTCTGGCTTCTTCCTGCCGGATTATCTCTTTTCCGAGAATTTCTTTGAGCATATCAGCCCTGACCACGTAAGGAAGGTCGGCCTTGCCTGACACGATCTTTTCGGACACAAACCTTGCAATCTTAGCAAGCTGCTTTTTAAGCCCACGGACACCAGCTTCGCGGGTATACTTCTCGATGATTACTTGCAGGGCTTCATCTTCAATTTTAAGTTTCTCCGCATCAAGGCCGTGGTCTTCCAGTATGCAGGGCACCAGGTGGTCTTTTGCAATTGCAAGTTTCTCATTCTTTGTGTAACCTGAGATCTCAATGGTCTCCATTCTGTCAAGAAGAGGCCAGGGGATACTTGTCAGGGAGTTAGCTGTAGCTATGAACAGGACATCGGACAGGTCATATGGGATTTCCAGATAGTGGTCTGAGAACGTGCTGTTTTGTTCAGGGTCAAGGACTTCCAGGAGAGCACTTGCCGGGTCTCCCGAGTAGGAAGTTGAAAGCTTATCGACCTCATCAAGAATAAACACAGGATTTTTCGTGCCTGCTTTTCTCATGCCCTGAATAATTCTTCCGGGCAGGGCGCCGATATATGTCCGCCTGTGTCCCCGGATTTCGGCTTCGTCCTTGACGCCTCCGAGGCTGGCCCTGATATATTTTCTGCCCAGAGCATCAGCAATGCTTTTCCCAAGGCTTGTTTTTCCGGTTCCGGGCGGCCCTATCAGAAGAAGAATTGAGCCCTGCTTCTCATGTTTTAATTTCATGACTGCCAGGTGCTGGATTATTCTCTCTTTGACCTTCTCCAGTCCGTTGTGGTTGCTCTCAAGCACCCGACGGGCTTCGGCAATATCGATGCTCTTTTTCTCCTCGGTTACCCAGGGAAGGTCGATCAGGAGGTCAAGATAATTCCTTATAACAGGGGCTTCAGGATTGTGACTGCCTCCGGTTTCTAGTTTCTTTAATTCGGAAAATGCCTTCTTTTTTACATCATCAGGCATGGTTGAGTTTTCAATTTTCTCCCTGTATGCAGCATCGCCTGAAAGCGAGTCATTCCCTTCGTTGAGCTCTTCCTGAATCACTTTCAGTTGCTCGCGGAGCATTGCCTCTCGATTTGACTTGCTTATTTTGTCAGTGACTTTTCTTGCCATTTCGATCTGGAGATTGATATTTTCTTTATGCTTTGTTAGGATATGAAGGAACACAAGATGCCTCTCACGAACCGAGGCAAGCTCCAGGAGGTTCTGCTTTTCGGCAAGTTTTACGGGTATATACGGCATGACAAAGCCTATTATCTGGTCAATGGAGTCCATCTTATCTATTGACCGGGTAAACTGTTCGGAGCCCTGGAACCTGTTGCTGATCTCGTGAATTGTCTTTTTTATATTTGCCATTGCCTCGGTCTCAGCATCCTCATTGAAATCCGGCAGATCATGGACAGGCCTGTAAGTTGTGTAGAACAGCCCATTTTTCCTATACAGAGAAATAGCCTCTACCCTTTCTAGAGCCCTTGCAACAACGAGATATCCATTATCGGCAGGCTGGACATATTTAATGTAAAGGAGATTTCCAGTTCTATACAGTTTATCCTCTGTCAGGTCGGAAGGTTTTGTGCCGCTTTGTACTGTCAGCCCGATGGCATATACAGATTCAGCGTTTTTCATGTCATTCAGGAGGGTTTCTCCTGTGACTTTGTCAGCAAGGAATTTGGCCCGGCTTTTCGGGTAGACAACTACCTCAAAGAGCGGCATTACGATGCTTTCTCTGTTTTCATCGGGTTGTTCTGGATACATTGTCAATCGTCTCATTTTTTTGAATTTGTTCTTCTGTCTACCAGGTCAGTCCAATTATTTAGTTTGAATTAACCTAACTTTTTCGCTGGACAAAAAAAATTACCACACCTTTTCAAGGAGGTCGATAAGCGTGTCAATTTCTTTCTCGTCCAGAGATCCTGCCATTTTTTCAATGACCTTCAACAATGCGTTTTCTTCGGCACGAGCTATTCTCCGTCCTTTTTCAGTCAGGCGAATGTAAAATATTCTCCCGTCTTCCGAGGACTTTTCTTTGTACACGCAGTCCATTTTTACGAATTTGTTTACCATCTCTGTGATGGTCGGCTTTGAGTTTCGGGTGATCTTAGCAAGCCTGCTAAAAGTCACGTCCCCATGTTCATCGATAATCTTCAGATATCCGATCTGTTTTATAGTGATATCCGATAACCCGCATTGAGAGAGGATCTCACAGGAGCATTCGCTTTTGATTTTGATCAGATTTTCAAAGACTAATAACAAATGCTCTTTTTTCTCTGTCATGCTGAATCTGGATAGTTAGTTAGGTATTGACTAATTATATAGTTTTTGGCTGGGCAACCTCCGGTCAGGGATTGGAAGGTTAACGTATGTTTGTCCATGCTCCAATAAGGACATGAGAGGTAATTTTTTAAAATCAAACAAATTTGCGAATATTCCACTAATTATTTAGTTATCCGACACCCGCGGAAAGCGGAGAAGGGTTTGTGTGACTTATCCTTCAATAGAAAAAATAATGAACCAAAAAAGCTCCTACCTCGAACCTGAGCTGTCAGGCAAAGGATTCAGGGAGGAGTAGTTCACTCAGAGAGATTAATTTAACTTTGTACCACATTCTCCGCAGAACCTGGTACCAATGGAGACCTTGTTGCCACAGTTTGGACATTTTGTGAGGGTAAGGGATGCTCCGCAGTTATTACAGAATTTTCCTTCACCTGAGGGTTTGCCGCATTCCGGACATAAAGTTTGCCTTCTCTCTATATTTCCTTTAAATACGTTTGCATTTTCAGCTTTGTCCCTCATTTCATCTACCATGCGTTCTGCTCTTATTGCAGTCAGCTCAACATTTTCCCTTGGTGCACATTCTACACAGAGATTATCCTGCTCATTCCAGTCGGCTTCACAGACATAGTGCTTGCATCTTGGGCACCTGAAGAAATGTTCTTTTGCCTCATTCTGGGCTATTTCAAAGGCATCTTCCCACTCCTTGCGCCATTCAGGAGACATTCCCTGCTTTCGGTCGTTGAGTATATCCACGCCTCTTTCCAGTGCATTTCCAACACCGTACTGGCCTACAAGGTCGGAGCCTGCAGAAAGGGCTCTTCCAACCATGCCAAACAGGCCTGTCTTCTTATATGTTTTGGATTCGATGAATCTTGTTTTATAGCCGTCTTCACAGATGTCACAGTAGAAAGTAAACTGGAAACCTGCTTCTGAACTGTTGTCTTCATAGTTCCTTGTAAAAGGTTGGAGTTGTGATGTCTTGAATCCCATATTATCACCTCAACGGTTTACCGCATTTGATACAATTCTTGCTTGCAGGGGACTGTTCGGTCCTGCATTTCGGATTAGGGCAGACAATTAGAATTGGAGCACTGCAATTGCTGCATTTATCCCCGAGAAATATTTCTTTTCCGCAACTTTGACATGTGATCCACAGCAAAACGCCGCAGTGCCCGCAGACTTTTGCCCCGTCCTCAAGAGGGTACCTGCATACAGGGCATCTCATAGGCCCAAGAGGGTTCTCATGCGTACAGAACGGACAGAAATTAGAATCACGAGCGATTAATTTACCGCAGTAGTTACACGGATGTTTATAACTGGCCATCTCTTTCCCTTTGTTAACTTTTTATTTGCCTGGAAGATGCCCGACAAATATACTATCAATATTTATTGTATTGTAGTTTTTTAAATTTTCTATATTGAACTGTAAAATTCAGGGTCTCAAAAAATCAGACTTGAACCCTGATCATTTTCTCAATGAAACGGCGCAGAATCGGGTATTATCAGGAAAGTTACAAGAAACTCAAAACTATAATTCTATATATAGGAAAAATTATTTTACAACCATGACAGACTCGATTGGCAATCTCCTCTCCACTTTGAAACAAAATATTCCTTATTTTAAAGACCACGACGTAAGTTCTGAAGTGATGCTTGGAGCATTGATGCACTTATTCCTTATCCTTTGCTTTATTGTTCTATTTTACTTGTTAGTGAGAAAATTCATGTAACTTCAGAAGGAGATAGAGTCGTAAAAGTAGCTACTGGTTAGCCATCAAAAAAATTTCAGCGCAAAAATTTTCCCTTCAAAAAAAACTCTCTAATTTTTGGAGGCATTTTCATCGAAAAGGTCTGTTCTTCTTTACTCATTTCTTTATATTTGGCATGAAAATGCTGCCATCTGCAAGCATTTTCATTGTTTGTGCATGTTATTCGAAGAGTATCATGTACGTTTGGCATGAAAGTGCTCTCAAGTACTTTCATTTTTGGGGCATGTTCTTCGAAGAATATCATGTATGTTTTTTGATTATTTTTAGTTAAAACAATCTGTAAGATATAAGACTCTGTTAGTTATATAATCGAAAATATTTTCTCTCCTGTTCCTTTTTTTATTTCAGTCGAATACCTCACTAGCTTGCTGCGGGATGCGCCAGCGCAACTTTGATTTACCCACTTTACATAAAATTTGTTTTAAAAAATCTCAATGCGTAGGTTTTGTTGTAATGTCTGTGCATAAGGAAAAAAATGATTTTATACAGATAATCAGCATACTTTATTAATATAAAATTATTTTCCGGCTTTAAAATATTTTATGCTAAACTGTCTTTTGTTAAGAAACAATTTTTCATATAAATAATTTAAAATAATTACGAGGATAATTGAGTAACTACTGGGAGAATTATTTATTGTAACATAAAAGAATTTGATTGATTTCAGTTAATTACTAGCAGAATCAATCTCAAATTTTGTGATCCCAGGATAATGAAATATCTAAGTTGTGTATATATTCTCAAATTTGATTCAGTTGATGTCTTATTGGTCATAAGGAGGGATGGGAAAAAACTGTCAATGTATCTGAATAAAGTTGGCAGGAGCAATCTGAACATAACATGAAATTGGGAATCATAAAAATTGGGAATCATTTGAAAGTTGATAAATTTGATCAAACTGTATAATCTATAAAAATTGTTAAAAATATAACTGATTAAGGAGTTGAATCTATGACCCATCATGAAAAAGAAAAGAAGGCAGAAACAAAGGAAGAAGAAGCAAAAGTTGAGCCGATACACCCCTCTGAACAAAGGGGAGGTAAAAAGAAAGGGCTTCTTGACACCTGCAAGTAAGCAGGTTCTCGCTAGTGGGTGAGTCTTTAATAAAATCAGAAAACAAGCACATTCCATGTTTATGAAAAAACATGAAAAGAGATCAGTGTTTTTTTCTTTGATAATCCTTTTACGGTACATAAGACATATGTCTTTTAAGATCTCACCCATAGCAAACTTAATTTTTTGTCATTAAAGTTTTCAGAGAATTGGCTTTGAATTTTTGGATTGTTCTCTAAAAACTGAATAAGTCTAGCAACAGGAAAGTTTAATTAAATTGCTTTGAGATAATAACTTAACGGAACAGGAGTGAAAGGTTTATGGGTGTATCTGCTAAAGGGGAAAGATATCTTTGTGAGATATGCGGTAACGAAGTTGTAGTAGAAGAAGTAGGTGGAGGAACTCTTGTTTGTTGTGGCCAGGAAATGACTCTTGTTGAGGAATAAAATCATCCGCATAACTTAATTAATTATACTTTCATGCATTTAGGAATGATTCAAATATAATATCAAAGGTTTTTGTTGCCAAAAATGATTATTTAGGGAAACGGAACTGCAGATCAATTCCCAAGCTGAAAATTTGAAGTTATATTTTTACCATTCCTTAACCAAATTTTCGGATAAATAAACAACTTTTTCTTACCTGGAGGAAAGCTTATGAAATGCTATGAATGCGCTAAAGAAGGTAAAGACACGGACGCCGTTGGGATTTGTATTGCGTGTGGTAGAGGGGTTTGCAAAGAGCATCTTATCCGCGAGGAAACTCCTGTATGGGAAGGAAGTTATCCAATTGAACTGAAGCCTGACATTGAACACATTAAAAGAATTATGTGCTATTCTTGCCATGAAGCCCTGAAGGAAAACTGTCTATTTAATGAAGTTTGTTGATAATGGAGTTTGTTGAGGTGATAAAAAATGCTGAAATGTTATGATTGCTCTGAAGAAAATAAAGTAAGTGAGGCAGTAGGAGTTTGCATTGTCTGTGGAAAAGGTCTCTGCATGGATCATATCAAAGAAGTAGAGTTACCTATGAAAGGAGGATATCCACTTCCCCATTTGACACTAAAGAAAGATCTTCCCAGAATGATGTGTCGTGAGTGCATTGACGCCACTATTGGGGACATCGGCTGCGTCTAAAAAGCTGGTTTCGAAATTTTTACAGTTCGTCATTAGACCGAAGGATTAGTTCCAATTTAATTTATTGGCATTATTTCTTTGCCCCTAATTTCTTTGCCCCTAAGTACTAATCTAGAAGGGTTGAAAATCGGTCAGAACGGGCTTAATCAAAGATTCATCTATAAATTTATAGTTGTGCAGTTCTTTATTTACCAGTCAAGTCTTAATATAAAAAGAAATGTCTGATATTTCTACATATTATTCTATAGGTAGGTGACATAATTTGGCAGACCATAAAACAGTAGAGAGTATAGAAAAGAAAATGGGATTTAAGCCCCAGATCTTAGAAACACTTGAAGAACTTGATCCTGAGTTTCTTACAAAGTACAGACGTTGTGATGGAAAATTATTATCTGACGGGGCTCTGCCTGCAAAAACAAAAATCCTTATGGCTCTTGCAGTTGTGGCATCTAAGCAGTGTGAGGCCTGTACAGTGGCGCAGATGAAAAGTGCTCTTAATCATGGAGTCACTAAAGAAGAAATCATGGAAGCCATGGAAGTTATCTTTATCACCTCAGGAGCTCCGGCTGTTGCTGCTTGCCGAGAAGCTCTGAAATTATTGAAATAAAACACTTAAAACATTTATTTAATTTATTTAGCATGAAAGTACATGAAGATATCTTCCTCATGTACTCTCTCGTCCCTCTTTTCCCATAATTGCGAATATTCCACTAATTATTTTAATCCGTTCATCAACCGAGAATATCTCAGTCTCAACAATCTTTCTCTTTTGAATTTCTCCCTTTTTATATCCTTTTTCATCTTCGTACATCTCATCCTTTGTGATAAGATGCCATATTATTGTTGCAATTTTCCTTGCCAGAGCAACGATTGCCTTAGAATGTCCAATCGACTTCTTTTTCCTGTTAAAAAACTCTTTTAAATTGCTATTTTTCGTTCTTGCTGCTGCCTGAGCAATCTGTATCAGAATCCATCTTGCTGTTTTCGATCCTCTCTTTGTGATTCTGCCGTTATAGTATTTATCTGCAGATTGATACACATTTGGAACCAGACCAAGCCATGAAGCAAGTTTATCTCCCGATAAAAAATCCCTGAAATCACCTATTTCAGCAATAAGAGTTGCCACACCAAGCTCTCCAATACCTGGAACTGACATCAAAATTTCCATTTCTCTTTTATGCTTTTGATAAGCATAATTGAAAATTTCCCTTTCCAGAACTTCAATTTCATCATCTAAATGTTTTATAAGGTTCAGGCATATCTGAAGTCTGATTGCAGCACTCTGGGAGATTTCTCTGTCCAGAATTTCTCTTATCTGAATACCTTTTTTCTTTACATTTGGAGAAAGTGATTCTATAATCTGATCAACATTCTTACCTGAAGAGATTCCAGCTAGAATTGCTCTCCCATTTTTTCCAAAAATATCAGTAAGTACATCACCCAGATGTAACATTTCGGAAGAAAGGATAGCATGAGCTTCATTTTTAATATCGGTTCTTTTCCTTACAATAGTTAGTCTGAACCTAACGTATGACCTGAATTCTCTATGCCTTTTCGGAAAAACTCTTGATGGTTGAACCATCTTATTCAATGCAAGTTGTGCAATTACTTCTGAATCTATTTTGTCCGTTTTTTTACATTTATAAACCTCTATGATTTTGATTACGTTTTGCATTTTTTCCGAGATTTCTGTAGAGCCATGAATGAGAGTATTCTTTGGGTTATGCAGATGGAATTATAATTCTGGATGAAAGTTCAGTGAAAAGTAATTCTTTTTTGGCAAGAACTATATTTTGAACGGGTTGACTTTGTTTTGGGAAATTCTTGTCAAATTAATATATTTTTTTGGGAGTTTATTTAATAAAGTTTTTTTATTTCAAATACATTTAGTAACACTCTTATAGTTTTAAGTAATAACACGTAGGCGTTATTAGTATCTTTATTCCTATTGCAGGTGATTAGGCAGGTTAATTCACAAAATAGGTGTTCTTTGATGGAGAAAAAAAAGTTATTATTTTCTATTTTCCTGATAGCCCTGATTTTAATGACAGCGGGCTGTACTAATAAGGACAGTGCTCAGGCAGGGTCATCGGCTGAAAACAGTTCTGATCAGACCGGGGCATTGGTTGAGAACCCTTCCAACGGATCAAAGTATGTGAATGTTGTTAATCTAAGTGGAGGAGATTGTGGCTATCCACAGCCATTTACGATATATCCGAGGGGTCCTGGGTCATCAAAAGTTGGAATGATCTTTGACAGTCTGTTCGAAAGGGATGAAAAAGGTATAATTCCCTGGCTGGCTGAAAGCTGGGATGTCAATTCAAATGGAACAGAATATACAGTTTATCTCCGTGACGGTGTCAACTGGAGCGATGGAGTACCTTTTACAGCAAATGATGTTAAATTTACTTTTGATTATGAGCAGAAAAATGTACCCGTTTCAGGCGGAATTGAGTCCGATATTATAGATAATGTTCAGGTCGTGAATTCCAGTACAGTAAAGTTCGTACTTGCTCAGCCTGTTTCGACATTCATTTACAAGCTCACGAGTTTTGAAATCATACCTGAACATATATACAAAGATGTCTCCGATCCCACCAGTTTCCTTGATCCAAAGGCAGTCATCGGTACTGGTCCGTACATTCTTGATGAATACAATAAAGAGCATGGAACATACCGGTTTGTAGCAAATGAGAATTTCTGGGGACCAGAGCCTGTCGTTAAAGCCGTCGAGTTTATTCCGGTCAGCGACTCACTAATAGCTTTTGAACAGGGACAAATAGATTTCACAAGTATATCGCCTGATACTCTTGACCGGTTCAAATCAGACTCTGATATAAGAATAGTCCAGCAGCCGGCTTTCTGGGGTTACCAGTTTTATTTCAATATGAAAAACTGTCCTGAGCTAAATGACAGTAGAATAAGGCGGGCCTTTGCTTACGCCATTGATCGCGATGAACTGGTGGAAAAGATCGCAAGAGGTGCAGGGAAAGCCGGTAAAATGGGCATACTCCCTGAAGACCATATCTGGTATAATCCTGACCAGCCGAAATATGACTACAACCCGGATAAAGCTCGAACATTGCTTGAAGAAGCCGGATGGACTGACACAGATGGAGATGGAATACGTGACAACAATGGGGAAAAACTGTCATATGTATTATCTCTTGCTAGTGGCGAAGTCCGTATTGGTGAACTTATAAAAGAGAGATTAAGTGAAGTGGGAATTGATGTTCAGGTAAAAGCCCTTGAGAGCAAATCACGTGATGCCAATCTAAAGAATGGAGACTTTGAACTTGCGATCAGCGGCTTTGGCGGCTGGGGAGCAGACGCAGATTATCTCCGTACAAGGTACTGTGATACAGGTTCACAGTCAGGAAGTGTATCATCTGGCGCAGCAATATTTGGTTACCACAATGATACCCTGAATGATCTTGGCACCCAGGAATTGCAGGAATTGAACGATAGTAAACGGAAAGAAATAGTATACAATATGCAGACCTTGCTTGCTAATGATGTACCCACAATACCGCTCTATTATACTACGTCGTATGATGTATGGCGTATTTCAAAATATGACGGCTGGATGACCAGGTACGATCATCATGCAAGAACACAGTGTATTCTTTCGTATTTAGAGAGGGATGGAATTGCAGCAAAAAGATAATATGGATAACCTGATCGAATGCTGGAAAAAAGCTACAGGTAATGGGATGATCCAGGATGAGGGCAGGATGGCAGAGTTCTGGAACAAACGGTCTGGGAACTATGCCAATAACATTGAAAAAGATAACAGAAAGAAGAGAACCGATGAGATTCTCGGATTACTTGAAGAGGTCGGCTTTAATCCGGAAAGTTCCAGAGTCCTGGATATCGGGTGCGGACCCGGTACCCTCACTCTCCCTCTTTCAAAGCTTGGAGCAGAGGTGACAGCACTTGATATCTCATCCGGAATGCTTGACAGACTGAAAGATTCTGTAAAAAAAGAGTCTCTTCCGGTAGATATCATTGAATGCTCCTGGTGGACCGCAGACATAGACGAGCTTGGATTCCGGAATGAATTTGACCTGGTAATTGCATCCATGACTCCTGGAGTAAAGGATATCGAAAGTTTTGACAAGATGATGGCTTGCTCAAAAAATCTCTGTTATTACAGTAACTTTTTGAGAAGAGAAGAGGACAGGGCATATCGTGACATCAGGAGTTCGATACTCGGTGAAAAATCCGAGAATAACATGAACGGCATAATTTATCCATTCATGTATCTTTACCTCTCAGGCTACAAGCCATCGCTTCGGATCAACCATTCCGAATGGAAGGATGAACAAAACTGGAAAGAAACGGCAGAACAGGCAATAGATTTCATTGGACGGAGCCGGGATTTTGATGATGAAACAAAACAAAAAATAATGGATTATTATCAAAATGCCTCTCCAGATGGAACTTACCGTTCTGAGTCTGACGTATATACCGGTATGATGGTTTGGAACGTTAACGGCAGATGATTGGATAGTAAGAAGGCAAGATGTTTAGGTAGTAAAAGGGTAAGATGATTGGATGGTAAATGACAGGAATTCGTTTATTTTCAGGTTGTTATCGACACTTTTTGTAATTCTTGTCATTAATTTTTTTTTACCAAGGATGATGCCCGGAGATCCATTCTCAACCACTTCCGCAGATGAAGTCGGGGAAGATATTATTGTAATGACAGAGGAGCAGCATCTTTATTACATAAACTATTACGGACTTGACAGGCCGTTGCCTGAACAGTTTTTAGCATATCTGAAAAAACTAATGACTGGCAATCTTGGGAGGAGTATTTATTACAAAATGCCGGTCAGTGACGTAATAGTGCTCCATCTCCCCTGGACTATATTGATTGTCGTGAGTGCGACAGTAATCAGTACAATCTCCGGTGTGGTTCTTGGAACAATTTCTGCAAAGAACCGGAAGAAGGGGAGTGATCGAATTATGATGACTGGTATGATTGCCTTTGCAGAAATTCCTTCCTTTCTGCTTGGGCTGATCCTTCTTCTGATTTTTAGTGTGTATCTCAGGCTATTTCCACTTGCAGGTGCTGTTACTCCTTTTGCAAACTATAATGGTCTGGCAGAGCAGATACTGGATATATCGTACCATGCCTTTCTGCCTGTTTTGACTCTATCACTTTCACAACTGACCGGCGTATACCTGCTCACCAGAAACACACTGATTACTGTAACCACAAAGGATTATATCAGGACTGCCAGAGCCAAAGGTCTGGGTGAAAAAAACGTTTGGATCCGGCATGCACTCCGAAATGCACTGCTCCCTGTAGTGACAAGAACAGGTTTTACGATCGGCATAATGATGGGAGGTGTTGTCCTGGTTGAGAATGTTTTTTCCTATCCAGGCATAGGGATGACACTCAGAAGTGCTGTAGTCGGCCGGGATTATCCTCTTATTCAGGGTATTCTCCTGGTAATTGCAGTCTCCATACTTATCTGCAACCTTCTGGTTGACAAAATATACGGGAAACTTGATCCGAGGGTTGTGACATGATGAAGGATACTGCTGCCTCTGGAAATGCCGGAATACTTTCGTTTGTTCAGGCTTTGAATATTGACAGAATTAACAGAATTGTTAGCAGTATAAACAGAATTGTTAGCAGCGTAGCTAAGCCATTCTCCAGGTTCAGTACTGAAGGTAAAATTGGTATCTTTGGAATTCTCTGCATCATTTTAATGGCAGTTTTTGCTCCTGTGATAACAATTTATCCTCCTCAGAAGATCACAGGGGATTCACTTGAACCTCCCGGCCCAGGACACATACTTGGAACCGATGAACTCGGTATGGATATCTGGTCACAGATATGTTACGGTGCCAGAATGAGCCTTACAATAGGGCTTGCAGTAGCCTTTATAGCAGGTTTTGGGGGAGGAGCCATTGGAATACTGGCAGGATATATTGGAGGGTACATTGATCAGAGCCTTATGAGAGTAATTGATGTGACAATGGCTCTTCCAAGCTTTCCTCTCCTTATTGTAATATCTGCTTTTCTTGGGCCAAGTATTCTTAACGTGATTCTTATACTTGTTCTTTTCAGCTGGGCCAAACCCGCACGTATTGCGCGTTCCCAGACACTGTCGCTAAAGAAGAACAGCTATATTATTGCCGCCCGGAACTACGGCGCAAAACCATTTTACCTGCTCTGGAGGCATATATTTCCTGAAGTTCTGCCTGTCCTTTTTGTGCTTGTTATCGGCATATCCTCACACGCAATCATAGCCGAAGCAGGACTTGCCTTCCTGGGCCTCGGAGATCCTACTTCCAAGAGCTGGGGAATGATGCTTAATCATGCAACCAGTTTCCGTTCGATATATTTTACACCTTACTGGAAATGGTGGTTATTGCCTCCGTTGTTTATGCTCATTTTCCTCCTGCTATGTCTTGCGTTCATAAGCAGGGATATGGAAAGGATACTGGATCCGAAATTAAAGATAAAAAAAGGGTTCTGATCATGAGTCTGCTCGAAATCAATGATTTTAAATGCCACTATCTGACTGACATTGATACCGTTAAGGCTGTTGACGGCATTTCTTTTGAGATTGAAAAAGGAGAAATTCTGGGCATTGTAGGAGAATCCGGAAGTGGCAAGACCACTGTTGCTCTTGGGATTATGGGGCTATTACCGGAAAATACAGCTATTTCAGGGGAAATTCTTTACAGGGATGAGCTAATCTCCTCTTTGCCTGAACCTGAAATGGACAAATTCAGATGGAAGGACATTGCAATAGTTTTTCAGAACAGTCTTGAGGTGCTGAACCCTGTTATGAAAGTGGGCGTTCAGGTAAGAGAACCGATGATAAAGCACCTTGATATAAGCCCTGAGAAAGCACAGAGTAAATGTGCTGATCTGTTCAGGAAAGTTGGCCTTGATCCTGAATGGATGGATTCATATCCGCATCAATTATCCGGTGGCATGAGGCAGAGGGTTCTTCTGGCAATGGCTCTTTCATGCGACCCGAAATTACTGATTCTCGATGAAGTTACTTCTGCCCTTGACGCATTTACCCGAAAGGAAATCAGGGACCTTCTGGTCGACCTTCAAAAGAAGAACAGGTATACGATGTTAATGATCTCTCATGATATCACTTTTGTATCTTCTGTTGCGTCCAGGATTGCTGTTATGTATTCAGGAAGAGTTGTTGAAACAGGACCTGTAAGGGATATTCTCGTATCTCCCCGTCATCCTTATACAAGGGGCCTTGTCCACTCTACCCCGGATATTTTCGTTTATAAAGATTTATGGGGAATTCCCGGGGATGTTCCGACAGGAGATGAGTTTAAAGGCTGTCCTTTCAGCCCGAGATGTACACAAAAAATCGATATCTGCAGTAAAGTTTCTCCGGTTCTGAAGCCGATAGGAGATGGGAGGGAAATTGCATGCCATAGAGGGGGCATAGCAGACCTTCTGGTGGCTAAAAACCTGAGTTTCAGCTACCGTCTGCCAGATGGAAAAGATCTTCAGGCAGTTGACAACGTTAATCTGGAAGTGAGGGAAGGAGAGGTTCTTGCAATTGTCGGCCAGACCGGTTCGGGGAAGTCGACCCTCGCACATATTCTTGCAAATGTGATAAGGCCCGAGTGCGGAGAGGTATTGTTTATGGATGGGAATGTTGTCGGGGGAAACTATGGAAGCAGGTTCAACGGTATTCAGATAGTATTCCAGGACCCATTCAGTTCAACCAGCAACAGGTTTACTGTGCTTGATGCAATCAAAGAGCCTCTTTATATCAATAAGATCGGATCCAATGGAGATAGACTGAAAATGGTTAAAAGTACCCTTGAACTTGTTCGTCTTCCCAGTACTGACAATTTCCTCAGTAAATATTGCGGGGAACTCAGCGGCGGGCAGAGGCAGAGGGTTGCACTTGCAAGAGCAATGGTTATGGAGCCAAAACTTCTTATTGCCGATGAAATAACTTCGGCTCTGGATGTTTCAACCTCTGCAAATATATTGCGTCTTTTAAAGGGCCTTCAGAACAGGAGAGGGTTTGCAATGATATATATTTCACACGATCTCTCCCTGACACTAAAGATTGCTGACAGAATAGCCGTTATGAATTCCGGAAAGATTGTAGAGATGGGGAATTCCCATGATGTAATGCTCTCACCTTCTGATGAGTATACAAAAAGGCTTGTGGGGTCAAGAATAGGACTGTGTTGTCATACTCATTAAGCATCATGATCTTTTTTAAAATTAGTAAATCATCACTGTTTATTACTGTGGGAGCGCAGAGGGTCACGAATACCCCGTCCTTTACAGGCTGTCCAACAATTACTTTTGGTAATAAAATGATTCCTTCTTTTTTGATTTAAAGGTCTTATTTGCTTTATTTATATCACTTTTTATTACTACCAATAATTGTCGGACAGCCTGTTTAGGGTGGGGTGGCCTCCCGCAATTTGATTTTAAAGTCACAGGAATTTTGTAACACAGAAAACGCAGCCGGTCACAGAGTGATTCGGTCTGGATATTACAAACATGGAAAACACGGAAAACGTAGCCGGTCATAGAGTGATTCGGTCTGGATATTACAAACATGGAAAACACGGAAAACACGGAAAACATAGAAAACACGGAAAACACAGAAAACACGGAAGAAACACGCCTTTACTACTGATTTCCGTGTCTTCAGTACTTTCCGCTGCTTTCAAAAAATCCGTTTTGGACATACTTGGAATCAATGCACTAGATTTTGGTACTGAGTCGTTGAAGATTATTCTACATAAAAAGGGTTATCTGATCGCCGTACACATCTTCAGTTACTTCTCCATACAACTTCACCAGTTTCCAATCACAGAGCTTTTTGTGTACTCCCCAAAATAGTTATAAATTATTTAGGGAGCAGTAATTGTAGAACAATACTATAGCGATTCTCTCAAGAAGCCATAGTAGCCTCAATATTTTCCAGCAGGAAAGCAACAAAAGTACACCGTTTATAGGTGTACTCTTGTTGTCATTTCCTCTCACCCCGTGATTTGACTCCAGAGACAGGATTAAGTAAAACTTTAAACGTTTAAAGCTAACTTAATTAAGTCTCTGAGCATTTGGATTCAATTGGTTTTTCAGAGATCTTTGAACTCCATAATTTAATACTAATGCATTCTATATAAAACACAAAGTTTTTAGCTATATCATTAAACTATCAAATCAGATGTTTAATCTCTGATTTCGTTTTTCATTGATAACACTTAATATGATAAACTATCTGGTATTTTGGATATAAAGTTATATCCAAAAGTAAAATATGTACTATATTTTACATTTCGACCCCCCTTAAAAATTAAACAGAATTTATTTTTTATAATATTGATTACGACATCAAATGGATTTTTTGTCAAAGTTTTTTTCAATAATATCTTTCAAACTTAGTTCCGCATTTTTAGGCACATAAATGTCGTTGGAAATCGATACATGTGCTCAGACTTAGGCACATCATATGCAAGGTAAAATTTTTAAATCGTAATCTTCTGACCTCACAGAGATAAAGAAAAGAATATATGCGCCTAAAAAGGCGGAATTTAGGGTCGAAATGTAAATCTGATAGTGGTTTTGAGGAGAAATCCAAGCAAAAATCGCACTTCTTTGAAATAAAGTTTAACCATGGTTATCTTCGCTGAAATACAGAATGCTGACAAAGCCATGATTAAAAGAGGGATTCGGCAATACTTCGTACTGAATTTTCGTACTGTGTTTAGCGGCACTTCTATGTTATGTATTCTTCTTATTTTTTATTAGTAAGTTTTCAGTTTCCATGTAACATGTCTGTTCATAAGATAGTTCCAAAAAAAGACAATTACTATTCCTATGAGGTTTGAAACCAGATAATAGATACCAAAGAAATCTGTCAGGAAATACAGTACTCCTATATTAATAATAAGTCCCACAATTGAGATACACTGGAAAGAAAAGAATCTCTTAAATCTATTCTGTGTATATTTGTTGGCCTTATCCTTCAGTTTAAATGTCCAGTAGTCATTCAGGAAAAAATTACTCAGGATAGATATTTCGATTGCTACTAAACTGGATATAATATAATAAAGGCCTATGTATTCAGTAAATAAATATAAAGAACCTACGTTGACCAGTACCCCGGACAATCCGACAAAACAGAATTTTCCCAATTTTTCCCATTCATTCCAGACATGGTTATTACGAAAAACAAGAGAATACTTAGCGATATTTGAAATTTGTTTTACATAGTCAGTTATGATGCAAAAAGTGAGCTTACTCTCTCCATTCTCCCGATCTGTAAATGTAAACGGAATCTCTACAACTGAATTCCATTTTCCTTTCCCAAGGACTTCCATCAGAATTTTGTACCCTCTTGGGTGGAGTTGAGCTCCGGAGACCACTTTCTTTTTTAGGGCAAAAAATCCGCTTACAGGGTCTGTAATTTCAGGAAATAGTATTCTTCCGAGGCCAGTTGCTCCAAGAGATAAAATCCGACGTTTAAGAGGCCATTGTTTAATGCCTCCTCCTCGAGTATATCGACTTCCTATGACGATATCTGTTCCTTTTTTTATTTCTTCATAAAAAAGAGGAATTAATTCCGGAGGATGAGAAAAATCGGCATCAATTACCATAAAAGCGTTCGAATTTGCCTGCCTGAAGCCCTCAACTACAGATTGTGAAAGACCATGGTCTGTGTGCCTTACAATAATTCTCAGATTATTGTATTTCAGCATAAGCTCCTCGACAATTTTAATAGTTTTGTCGCGAGATTCGTCATCAACAATAAGAATCTCACCATGAATTTTATTTAATGAAAGGGTTGAATTCACAGCTTCGATCATCCTGGCAATATTGACCTCTTCATTAAAGGTGGGAATAATTACTGTTAGTTCATAATTAGAATACATTTTAACTCCAACTTGTGACTTAAATATAATAAGCAAAATAATAATCATGTACTTGTATGAAATTTATAAAAAATCTCATTTTATACCACCAAATTGAAACTATTAGTCCAGAAAACCATTAAAAAACCCTGGAGAAGAGCAAAAGATAGCGTAACAAGGTCTTCTGAAATGTGGTTTTTAGTAATGTCCGCAAAGAGGATGTAAATCGGAAAAATTACAAGAATAAAACGAGGCATGGACTGAATTCCTGTACAAAGTGGGACGAAAAGAGAATACATACAAAACAACCAGTAAGAAAACCGGATCTTTCTGTAAAACAATATAACTATAAAGATAGTAATAACGGCAAAAACTGCCTCGAAGGCTGTGCCAGTATTCCCGTGATAACCGTTAAGTAGAATCTCCAGAGGATTTCCAAAATGCCTTTGCCACATTACCTGAGCATGTGCAAAAGCCATGAAATCTCCAGTTAGGTGATAATTAAAAATCATGAAAGAAATTGTGCCCAGGGGAATTAGGGAGAGATAAAACAGAGGCAGTATCTTATGCATGGAGTTTTTAAGGTTTTTTAAGTTTTCCTTATCTCTTATCAAGGGCATAAGACCCTCGTAAAGTAAAGGTAAAATAATAAGAACACCAGTAGACCTTGTTAGGGATAAAAAGAACCCTGTGATTCCAACTATGTACCATTTACTTGTTCTGGCATAATAGAAACACACCAAAGTAAGAGTGAGATACAGGGACTCGGTGAAAACTCCCGAAAGGATGAAAGAGACCGGAAAAAGAAGTAGATATTTTATTGATTTAATGGAGGTGTCTTCATCATAATCAAGCCTTACAAGCCGGTAAAGATAAACACAAGAAATTATCAAACAAAAGTTTGATATTATTAAGCCGGCAAGATACTCATTTCCTGTAACCAGGCTTAAAAGTCTCATAAGTAAGGGGTATAAGGGAAAAAATGCGATATTAGTCTCCTGTGAAATAACCTGACCCAGAGAAACTGGAGTGTAACCAGACTGAGAAATCTTCATATACCAGCCTGTATCCCAAACACCCCATATATCCAGCCAGACATGACCTATCCAGTCAGGTTGACAGGCGAATTGAGACTCTCCGTATACTGACAAAATTTTACGGGATATTACCCCGATTATACTCAAAATTATTCGCGTACTGAAGAACATCAATAGGATATATTTTATTTCAGGGACATGAGGTCTGTGTTTGGAAAATGAAATTGAGTTCATAAGATACTATTTCCTGTTCAATCCATGTTTTATTTTTGCATTTATTTTAAAACGCAAACATTTTAGCTCAGTAATATAAGCTTTATATCCTGAATTTTGCATTCACAAATCTTCAGAATTCAAGTGATCTTTTGCTTTTTCAAGTGATCTTTTGCTTTAAGTGGAAACGATAAAACGTGTAAGATTATAAATAAAAATATACTATATATGTTGTCAGAGTCTGTTACAACCTGTTAATTTTTTGAGTTCAAGGTATAATTGTAAAATCTAAAGTTTATTTAATCTAACTTTCTGTTTTTAATGAAATATTAGTATAAATTTTAGTTAGTATGTGTGAATAGGAACATAGAAGTTAATAAATAAAAATATTATGTTTAATTTAACAAGATGGAACATTTTATGATCAATTCTATTTTCTCTTATTACAGTTTTTTATATTTATATTTTTTGAAAAATTAACACTGTTTTTTCAAAGTGATTATCTTATAATATATATAGTATTAAAAGTGTTGCCGCAGTATTCAGGCAGGTAGTTTTTCATGCGTCTTCGTTTAAGTAAGGAAACGTGACAAATTGCGTCAATGCCCTTAACATTTATCGAATATTTTGTATATTATTAACTGGGCCCGGGTATCAATTTCATGTTAATAGGCCAAAATTTAAGGCTGGCTTCTAATGCAATATCAATAGCTTTCAGGCAAAAAAATTCCTTAACCGATGACCAATGAAGATCACTTTCTATTTTAATAAAAAAGATTTTGGAAACTGCAAATTGAAGCAAAAATCTACTGTTCGAGAAAGAAGGACAATTACCATCAGTGAACATTCTGAATTACTAAATAGAGCAAAAAAATACTTTTACGGCTCTATATTATAAAAAAGGAAGTTTATAGAAAAGGAAGTACGACTTTTAGAGACAAGATATATATAAATAGTTATGTTTACAAATAAATAGTTAATTTATACTACGCCAAAAATTTCATTGGGTCTGGCCATTGAGGGTGTTTTTCCTCTTAAATGCTGTCTTAAGATTAAGTAATCTTTATTTTCTAATTAATTATCATTAATGCTTAAATTTTGTAAACTTCTATATTAATTCTGAGATATTTGAACTTTTCTATTAAAAGAAAAACATGCTAATTTTTCATCAAGTTATACCATTCATATTATGAGTAATATGAACAAAAAATATCTAAAGCTAGTAATGTTAAGTACATTAGGCTTGCTTTTGATTGCAAACACCGCTGCTGCAGACACCTATTTAAATTGGTGTGGTAAGGAGTGGTGGGTAAGAAGTGGAACTGGTAATCCTGGTGGTAACTACTGGAGCAGTTCCAGCAATAATGTTTGGATTGATGAAAACCAGAAACTACACCTTACAATCCAGAAAGTCGGAGATATCTGGTATTCAACAGAAGTTGACACAACATCCACTGACTATAGCTATGGTGTATACAAGTGGACGGTTTCATCACCAATACTGAATCTCGATCCGAATATTGTAGCTGCTATGTTTTTCCGCCATAACGATACCAATGAGATAGATATTGAAGCTACTCAGTGGGGCTGGATATACAGTGACAGACTTAGTTATAGTGTCCAGCCAAATGCATACCAGAGTGCAATAACTTATGATTCTCCTTACCAGAACGCTACAGACGTAACATACAGTTTTGATTGGGAGCCAACGTATGTCCACTTTACTGCAAAGCTTTCTAACGGAGCTGTCATATCTGACTGGAACTGTACAGATCAGACAAGCATTCCGCATGTAGAAGGCGGAGTTGCGATGCAGATGTGGCTTATGAGTCATTTAGCGCCAATAAATGGACAGAATGCAGAGATGGTTTTATCTAACTTTAGTTATGTGCCATCTTAACTGAGGCGAAAGCCTCTTTCCTTTTTTAATTTTTAGATACGGCTCTCAGGGCATAACTCTTCCAATTTCAAAAACAAAATGAGACAAAATTAGCAAATTTTTCTGTTTCTACTTACTGCCCAGGATGCGCAGTATTTTTTGAAAATAAATACTTTTTCCAGCTAGCATTTTTAAAACAGATCCCAATAATTTAATCTTTTAATCACACTTGGTGAATAAAGGATGATATTGGTTTCTAAATACACGACATATAGTCACGGTTTCTAAATACGCGATATATAGTCACGAGGCTAAATAATGAAACTGCCCAATGAGGTACAATGAAGTTTTTTGTTGCAACAATTACAGGCGTGACTACAGTTGCTTTTACCTTCTGCATAAAAGTTCAATAAATCCGCATTCATGCATCTTTGTTTAAGTGAGTAATCGCGACAAGTTGCGTCAATTCCCTCAATGTTTTTCAAATTTTTTTAGAAAAAAGGTTAATCAAAAAATTCGACGCGATAGGATCTTTTCGAATAGTTATGAATGATACGATTTCTACGAACAAACATGAATAACAGAAACCTTATTGATAATAGCTACTAATAACAGGACCTGATAAAAATGAAGATACTGGCTATTACTGACCCCCATGGAGATTATTCGAAAATAAAGGAAATGATTGAAAAGGCAGGAGATTTTGATCTTGTAGTTATTGTTGGGGACATTACCAATTTTGGGCCCGATGAGAAGGTTGAAGAACTGATGGAAATGTTTGACAGACCTGTACTTGCGATCCCGGGTAATTGCGACTATAGGAGCATTTTAAAAGCCCTTGACGCTTCTAAAGCTACTAACCTGCACGGAAAAGCCGAACAGATAGGAAATATCAGGTTTATAGGACTGGGCGGCTCAAATCCCACCCCTTTCAATTCTCCCTTTGAGTTATCCGAAGACGAAATTGAAAAAGCCCTTGAAGGAATGGTCTGTTCTGCCGAAAACGACAAAGATTGCGGCACCATAGTGCTTCTGACGCATGCCCCACCTTACGGTGCAAGAGATGAACTTCCTTTCGGACACGTGGGCAGCACGGCTATCCAGAAATTCCTTGACCGGGTTGACCTGATCATCTGCGGACACATCCATGAGGCAAAAGGCCTAGAACAGGTTGGAAAGACTGTAGTGGTAAACCCTGGCGAAGCCTGCAAAGGCTCCTGCACCCTTATAACTCTCGGAGAAAAGGAGGAAAACAAACCTATTGAGGTTAAATTTATAGAGGTGTAAAATAACAAGATTCAATAACATCTAAGCGTAAAATAACAAGATTCAATAACACCCAAGAGTAAAATAACAAGATTCAATAACATCCAAGCCTCAAGTTCTAATCAGCTTCAGTCAGGCTTGGAAAATTTACCCAGGGACAACCAGGTTTAGCTCAGGTATATCAGGTGTAGCAATTGCCTGAAAAAGTATTAGACAGGCCCTCAATACACTCTGAACCTTTTCTCTTTTCAGGGACTAAATTCATTACCTGGAAAATCTGTACTATATAATTATATTTTATTTTAGCTCACTCTGTTTACTTTACCTTAAGGAAAAATCCATTTTGCTATCACAATTATTCACTTACCTCCGTCGACTTACTTTCTTTATTTACTTGCATAAAAAGCAAATAGCGTTTGATTAAAAGCGCTTTGAGAGACGGGAATAAAAGCGTTAAATGGTAGATGTCGGAGTAAATTGGCAGATAGAATACTTAAATAAGTTCTGGAAATATTAATAGAGATTTAATAGAAACATTAAATAGAAGTTTCTTGGAACTTGACTCTGAATTTTATAACTTGAAAAATTATAGAGGTTGAGCCACGGACATCATAGAGGATTTTGGTTTCGATCCGGTTTTTCTGGATTTCATGACAAAACTTGCCATCTCTTTTCTTATAGGGATAATGGTAGGTATTGAAAGGGAGCACAGAGGAATCGAACATGAAATTTTTGCAGGGGTGAGAACTTACAGCATAACCTGTATAACAGGTATGTTAGCTGCTTTCGTAAGCGAGGCAAAAGGGCCGGGTTTTGTTTACGTAGCTGCGCTCTTTTTCGGAGCAATTTGCTGCATAATCACTTATTCCAAGATATTTCTCTTTAAACGGATAGGAGTTACCAGCCCTATCAGTCTCTTTTTCATTTTCGTTATGGGAGTGCTTGTTGGCTATGATTATGGCCTGTTTGCTATTATTTCTTCAATAGTTGTGGCTTTTCTTCTGATCCAGAAACAGCCTCTTCACCAGTTCGCAGGAAACCTGACAAAAGAAGAACTCTACAATGCCATACAGTTTCTGGCCGTGACTTTTATACTTTATCCGGTAGTGCCGGATAGGGAGTTTTACGGAATTATAAATTTCAGGACTGCAATACTTATTGTAATTCTTGTTTCTCTTATCAGTTTTTTAAGTTATGTGCTCCTGAGAAAGTTCGGCACAAAGCGTGGAATCTGTTATTCAGGTTTTGTAGGAGGCTTTGTGAACAGTGAGGCAACAACAGCCGCGCTTGCAGGTCTCTCAAAACTAGTGGAGGAAATGGCCGATCCCGTGCTTACCGGAATACTGCTCTGCAATATCTCCATGCTCATTCGGAACCTTGTATTAGCCCTGATTGTTGATCCGACTGGCCAGACAACTTTGCATATGCTTCCTCCCCAGGCAGTGATCATCCTTGCTTCTGTAGCAATAGTTCTCAGGTATGACAAAAAATTCTGCCCTATAAGTGGAGGAGAACTTAAAATTGAATCTCCTTTCTCACTTGGACAGGCGTTTAAATTCGGCTTTGCTTTTACCGTCATCCTGGTAGTAGGAAGTTTTGCTTATAAAGTTGCAGGGACTGCCGGAATTTACGTTACCGCCCTGGGTGCTCTTGTTAGCAGTTCGGGAGTGATTGTTTCGGTAACCTTACTTGCAGTAAGTGGAAATATTTCCTATGCAACCGCAGCGAACACTGCAGTGCTTGCAAGCCTGATTAGCACGATTAACAAGATCCTGCTTTCGAAAATTTCCGGTTCCCCCAACCTTTTCGCCCTTACAAAGAAGACTTTCGGGATAATTACAGTTTTTGGGATCCTTTCTTTAATTTTGTGGAACTTCATGTAACAGGGCCTGACTTTTAGATCTCATACACGAGTTGAAAAATTTTTAAAAGTGGCAATTGCTAAAAAAACAAAAGTAATTTGAAAAAGTAAAATAACATTTTTTCTGTTATCGTTTTTATGGCTTTGGCGATTTAAGTCCCTCCAGGGTAAGAACAAATCTTATTTAACTGGCTAAGCTGGCTACTTTATGGGTTTGACCTCAGGATATTCAATATTGAGCGGTTTGCAAGTTTATGAAAAAGTTTATACTGTAAACAGTGCATAATATTTCACTGTGATAATATGGACGAGACAGATGCGATGGACGTGTATGTCTGTGCAGATCATAAGAAAGCGCTGAACGACAAATGTATTGAAATTGATTATAGTAAAATTTTCGAGAACAGTAAACTTTGCGATTGTGGCTCCGAGCTAAACGATGACACTGCCAGAGTTGTGCTTAAAGCAGTCGCTCGGGCATCTGAAAAATCGTTATCAACTGGCATTGAAACTGTACATATGCTATGCATCACGAAAACGGAATGTAAGAAGTGTGGGAAGGAGTATTTTCTTGAGTCTGCACAACCGATAGAGGAGCAAATACAGACTGCGTTCAGCGACTGCAAATATCGGATGTGCAAAACGTTTTATAAATACCTGGACCGTATTGACATCGATAAACAATATGAGCTGAAATATATTTGCCGCGAATGCAAACCAGCTGCCGAAAAAGAGCCTGCACAATCGGACACAACGATGGACTTACATTCGGAGCCTATCCCAAAACCTATTTTATTCTAAATCATCATGAGTTTTCAGGATCATTTTAGTGATTAGGTCTTCAACTGACTGTTCCAGATAAGAAATCCAAAAATCAAAAATCAAAAATTCAAAAATCAAAAATTCAAAATTCAAAAATTCAAAATTCAAAAATTCAAAAATCAAAAATCAAATTTTGAGTTTCAGGATAGGCTTATCTATTAATTATTCGATGTTGTTTCTAAAAACCCTTAATGCCTCCAGGTCCTAATGGTGAACGAATAGAAAATGAATTTTACATTTTTGTACATGTTGAGTAAAGATCTGAATTTTAGAGATTCAGAACTCAAGTTTAAAATATTAATTGTTTAATTTTATAGAAATAAAACGGAGTTGTTTCATAATGCAGTCATCTTTTAAAATCGGAAACATAATGGACATACCTATCAAACTGGACACATCTTTCCTTCTGGCACTTCCGATATCTGCATATTTTTTTGCGATCAATTCACAGCCATATGGTTTTGTGGGAGTTGAGCCAACTGTAGTTAGATATACTCTTTCTACTCTTTCTGCCATCTTCCTTTTTGTCTCAGTACTTTTACATGAACTTGCACACTCTTATCTTGCAAAACGTTATGGGGCAAATATTTCTAGCATTACTCTCCTCCTCTTCGGAGGTGTAGCCTCTATGGAGATCCCACAGAAACCCGGACAGGAAGCAAAGATAGCTTTTGCAGGGCCTTTAACGAGCCTCATTATAGGTTTTATCTGCCTGTTCACATACAATTACGTAATATCCTCTAGCTCTGCGCTTTCTCAAAACCCTATATATCTTATTATCTGGGTCCTTGGATCAATGAACTTAGTGCTTGGGATCTTTAATTTACTGCCTGCTTTTCCTATGGATGGCGGCAGGATACTCCGTTCACTTTTTGCCAGGAAAATGTCTTATGTAAAGGCTACTCATAGTGCAGCTTCCATCGGAAAGTTTATTGCTATTCTCATGGCGATTTATGGAATTTATACAGGTGATATCTGGTTTCCCCTGATTGCTTTCTATATTTATGGCAGCGCATCTAATGAGGACCGATTTTACTCAGAATTAGGTAGATCTGTATAATATTTAGTCAGAGGTTAGTGGATTTTGCCTGGATCCTGGGATATGTTTGTTGGGCTGGCTAAAGGTTAGACTATGTGCTAAAGGCCCAACTTCAAGCTTTATCAAGAAGAAGGTATTTGAAGGCTTTTTGAATTTATTATTTGTTTTTTCTGGATATGACTGAGTTTCGGGGCCCAGTTGCTGGGACATTTTTGTAGCCATATCCCAGAAAGCCCAGCAGCGCCAATCTGCATGTAATGTACAGTAGCCAGTATTTATGATGATAGCATTTAAGGATCTAATTTACATCCTTGACTAATATCTTCATCCTTTTAGTTCATTTTAACTATGTTGATAATTGCGTTAAGATGCAGTTATATTATGTGATTACTCTCACTTTTTCTAAAATATGTTAAAATTGTCGTATGTTAAAAGTAAAATGGTAAAATACTATTTTATATTACAACAATAAAAAGAATTTATACAATAACTTCAATGTATATATTTGATATACTATTAAAATTATTAAAGAAACTACTATATTACAACTAGGTACTAACCATGAACGACAAAGACCAAACTGTTCCGTTGTTTCCTTTCGGTGTGCCGAATCAATCGATGATCATTGCAAAAGATCAAATTTTGATAAAAGACAGTAATGAGACTGTTTTATCTACTGTAAACGCAGATATTCGCCTAGATCTAGTTCCACGACCTCGTATTAATGTGCATGTTACCAATGTAGAAGAATTAAATATAGCTGAGAGAGTAGAATTAGCTTGGATGCTTGCGTCAGGTAAGTTATTTTATTTAGAATTGAAAAAACATAAGAAGTGCATTGAAGGATATTTAACAACTTGTCACGTGTCGAATCCAAAAGAAAGTTCACTAATCTTTTCTCCATCTTCTGAGACAATAATCGGAGTCGGAAATAAAGATACTCAGATGCAGTATGTTATTTTTTATTTATTCAACTTTAAAAAAATAATTGCAAATAAACGTAGATATTCTAAAAATGTCAACTTAGAAGCAGGCAACTGGGTAGTAGAACTGAAATCTTTCACAGATTCAGATAGTACCTTCAAAAAATTAAAAAATGAAGGCGGTTATGGTCTAACACATGTAGGTTGTTTGAGAAAAAAAGATGGTGCTCCTATTTCGGGTGAAGAAGCTACGGACAAACTTGATATGCTATATTACTTCTTCTCTTTTGCAAAAGGAGCCTGGTGCAATCCTGTATGTGCAATGGGTTTTAACTCCTCATATCGAGTGTGGGAATCATGGTCATCGCCGAAAGAACCTAGCTTCTCCCAGCCATTATCGTGGTTTGATGAGCATCATTCTGAACAACTTGAGAATCTCTTTCCTGATTTCATGCGTTGTTGGAATGATGAATACTGGAATGGCACTTTTCAGCAGGCAATCTATTGGTATATCAATGCCAATAATTCAAACATCGATGTTGGTATTATTTTAACTCAAACTGTACTTGAAAATTTGTCTTTGGATTATGCTGTGAACGAGTGTAAGAAGAATGCAGAAACCTTTGTGCGTCTTTATGCTTTTGATAAAATTAAATTTCTTTTTGATTGTCTAGATATTCCTAACTACATAACCGGTAATACGCCTAAATTGATGAAGCTAGCGGAAGAGTTTAAACTTAAGGACTCTATGTGGAAGGATGCTTCATATTCTATTGTTAGAGTACGTAATTCGTTAATACATCCAGATAGGAAAAATCATGGAAAGTTTGAGGATGTTATGTATGATACTTGGAACTTAGGTCTCTGGTACCTTGAGCTTTCTTTGCTTAATTTGTGTAGATACTCAGAAACCTATCATAATCGTTTAACTGAAAAATCGATAGGAGTGGTCGAAAAGGTTCCGTGGGAAAGTAAGCTGTAGATTTGTCAATCTTGAGACCTGTAATGGATAAATGAGTATTTTTATTACCTCCGGATGAGGGAATCACATACATTGCTTGGCTAGTTTCAGGGATATTTGAGCATAATCTGGAAGACTATATACACTTTATGTAAACAGGATATGTCCCAAAAACAACCTCAACTTAACATCTTAAATCAGACAATTAAAAATTAAAAAATAAAATAGTTGAAAAGTAACATTACTTCAAAAGAGCAATGATGAACGTCAAGCATATGATTATGACTTTTAAGCTATGAAAAATAGCTAAAACAGCCTCGTTCATGGTCTCTTCTCCATTAAAAAGTATAATTTACAGGCTATTCAATGCTAAAATTTGCCAAAACTACCACGAACCGTATAAATTAATGAAATTGATATATAAAAATATTTCGTGTTAATTCGCTAAGTTCAAATCATCTCGGGATATTCAGAGGATATTTGGCGCAACCATTGCTCCTTATATTTGAGCCAAAACATATTACA
The DNA here is from genome assembly GCF_000969945.1 of Methanosarcina sp. Kolksee. Taxonomy (NCBI): domain Archaea; kingdom Methanobacteriati; phylum Methanobacteriota; class Methanomicrobia; order Methanosarcinales; family Methanosarcinaceae; genus Methanosarcina; species Methanosarcina sp. Kolksee. The sequence continues at coordinate 1,923,355 of NZ_CP009524.1, read as the reverse complement.
TGCTATAACTCGCGATCAATCTTTTTTCTTAATACCGCTGGCAATCCAAGATATTTTCACTTGGTGCCAAAAATCGCGACAGCTGCTTTCGTTATATGGAGCCTGACAATTGCGAATCCCACCAATATCCCCTGAGCAATCATCTTGGCCGCCATGATGGAAGTCATATCACAATATATGACACTAGGCCCAGCAGATAGAAAAAAATCATGATCAAACTGTAAAAAAAACCCTTCAATTTATAAACATTTAAAAATTAGCAAATCATTTACTTAAAAAGCATTATCAGAAAAAACAGCTATTCAAACGCCCGTTTCTTAAAATTATCCAAGATTAAAAAAGGTTTTGGGAAAAAGAATCTAGCTACCCGCGAAACTTCGAATCAATTTATATTTGTATGGAAGTTTTCGCTGTATGTTACTTCTTTATCCGATTTGGACACCTGATCTGGTGTGCAAATACTTAACTAAGCGGCCAAATATCCAGTTAAGTTCTTAGATACTCAGTCCGATTTACTATTTCTCAGTTAGTCCTTTTTGTCGTCGTGCAGTGTTTTGTGATTTCTATTCCTTAAATTCCTGCTCGAAAGGCAGCAAGCTCTTTATACGAGCTTTATCTCATACCAGTCCGAGAGTTCTGCATCAAGAACCCCTTCATGGACCATCTTCTCGATCTCGTTTTCAACCTGTCCGTAAGTGAACTTATAGTCGTATGAGATTGCGGAGATGACATCCGGACTATGGCAGAATCTGTTCGGAAACGCATTATTGAACATTGCTACGTTTTCGAGGATCAAATTCCTTAGTCTTTCCATTTTTTATCACCTCTTTTTATTGTTTTTAGTTTTCTCTTCATTTCGGTTCGATTTCTCTTCTCCTCAACCACTATATTTGCACATCAAATATATAGAGATTATCCTAATATACTATATAGATAGAGAATCTTTAGATTATACGCCATGGCTATATAGTTAAAGATGGCAGGCCGAAATTTGGAACCTGGATATTTTAGCCTGGATTCGGCAGGTTAACGCAACTAGAAATATATATTTTCATATTTTTCCCCCATGAGACTCCATATTTTCCAGTGAATTTCTTCCATATTCAGTATAATCGATGCACTAGGATAATTAATAAATAGTGAAATATATAAGTGACAGCTTTCTAATTCTGACAAAAGTTCTTTATCTAAAGGCTTTTATATAGTTATAAGAGATTTTCTGCCTTTATATTTCCAAATTTAACTATTATTTTATCAACAACAAATTCTTTAACAATATCAATGGCATATTTTATAAATTTACAATATTTGTTAAGTCCATAGTTTATCTCAGCTATGCAAAAGAAAGAAGGTCAAAAAAAAGAAGGTTAAATTAGATAATAAGGTCAAATTAGATAATATATCGATGTGAACTGACTGTAATAGATACCTTAATGTTGACAAATACAGTAAATGCAAATGATGCTTCATTACATTATTATTAAAATTAGATTAATATAAAAGCTAAAAATATTGATTTATTCAATTATCATTAAAATCAGGCATTTTGTTGCATAAAAGAGGGAGACAAGGGGAATAATGACAGCTAAAATGGAGCAGTCTCAAGCAATAAACCCGAATCCTGTGATCAGTGTGGCAAAGGATGGTACAGTTCTTTACTCTAATGAGGCAGGAAAGCCTTTATTGCATGAGTGGGACGTGAGAGTAAGAGAAAAATTGCCTCCACATATCGAAATTTTTGTTCAGAGGGCAATTTGCCAGGAAGTTAGTGAAAAAATAAAAATTAAAGTGGGGGAAAGAGTATACTTTACTGTTTTTCATCCCTTGCCTGAGCAAGAATGCGTAAACATTTACGGATTTGATATAAGTGAGAGTAAAAGGCATGAGGGAGAACTCCAGGAAAGTGAAGCTCTGGAGATGATAAATCTGGAACTTGCCAATATTATTGATGTCCAGGCTATCCAGTCCATAATTGAGGATTTCTATAAGCTTGCTAACATTCCAATAGCCCTGGTTGACCTCAAAGGCAATGTTCTGGCAGGTGCCGGATGGCAGGACATCTGTACGAAATTCCACAGGGTTCATCCCGAAGCCTGCAAACACTGCATGGAAAATTACATCAAGCTATCCTCAGGCGTTCTCCCAAGAGAATTTAAGCTGAATAAATGCAAAAACAATATGTGGGATATAGCGACTCCCATTATTGTGGACGACCAGCATGTTGGCTATGCCTTTTCAGGGCAGTTCTTTTTTGAGGATGAGCCTGTAGACTATGAATTATTCCGAGCCCAGGCCAGGAAATATGGCTTCAATGAGCAGGAGTACATAGCAGCGCTTGAGAAAGTTCCGAGATTGAGCCCGATAGCTGTGGATATATGCATGTCTTTTCTTACGACATTTACCAATATGGTTTCGCAGGTAGGCTACAGCAATATCAAGCTGTCTCAATCGCTGGCGGAGCGAGATGCTGTGGTGGATGCATTGCAAGAAAGCGAGAAGCGGCTGCGTCTCCTGAGCAACAATCTGCCAAACAGTGCGGTATATCAGTATGTCCTTGAGCCCAATGGCAGTACCAATTTCATATACTTCAGCGCAGGTATCGAGTGGTTGTTCGGCATCAGCATATCCGATTTGCTGCGTGATCCCAACACATTGTACAGGCACGTTCCGCGGACGTATTTAGAACGACTCGTCGAAGCCGAGGCACGCGGTGCCCTCGAATTGTCTGATATTGATCTGGAATTACCTGTGCAGTTGCCCAACGGCCAAGCTTACTGGATAAGGTTGCACTCTCGTCCGCGCAGGCTTCCCGACGGCCGAACAATCTGGGACGGTGTACTGACTGACATCACCAAGCTAAAGCAGGCTGAAGAGGTGCTGTGCGAGAGTGAATCACGCCGTAAGGTTACCGAAGCTGTCGATACTGAACGGAAGCGGTTCTTTGATGTACTGGAGGCACTGCCGATAATGGTTGCTCTATTAACACCTGACCATCACATTGCCTTTGCAAACCGTTGTTTCCGTGAGAAGTTTGGCGAGTTAGGCAATCAACATTGTTTTGAGTATTGTTTTGGGCTTACCGAACCCTGTGAGTTCTGTCAAGCATATAAGGTACTTGAAACCGGCCAGCCCTATCATTGGGAGGTCACCATGCCGGACGGTAGTACGTTTGATGCTTATGACCTTCCGTTTACAGACGTTGATGGTTCTCCCATGATCCTTGAGATGGATATCGACATCACCAAACGAAAGGAAGCTGAAGAAGCTCTTGCAAATATTGAGACTGCTCGGAAAAAGGAAATCCATCATAGAATAAAGAATAACCTTCAGGTAATTTCCTCTCTGCTGGACCTTCAGGCTGAACAGTTTAGAGATAGAGAGGATATTAAGGATTCAGAAGTTCTGGAAGCCTTCAGAGAAAGCCAGGATAGAGTAATATCTATGGCTTTGATACACGAAGAACTGTATAGAGGCGGCGGATTCGAAACACTAAACTTTTCCCCGTACATTCAGGAACTTGCTGAGAATCTTTTATTAACATACATGCTTGGAAATTCCAATATCACCTTAAGCATGAATCTGGAAGAAAACGTTTCTTTTGATATGGATACTGCAGTCCCATTAGGAATAATTGTCAATGAACTTGTTTCCAATTCCCTAAAACATGCATTCCCTGACAGAGAGAAAGGAGAAATCCAAATTAAACTTAGTAGAGAGGAAAAAGAGTGTATAAAAAACATAAACGAAGACTGGAAGCGCACTAACTTCATTCTCACCGTTTTAGATGACGGAATAGGCATTCCTGAAAATCTTGAAATTGAAGAGCTTGATAGTCTGGGATTTCAGCTTATAACTTCCCTTGTAGACCAATTAGATGGGGAATTTGAATTGAAAAGGAATAATGGCACAGAATTCATTATGAGATTTACAGTGACAGAAAAAGATAATCTGGCTTAAGCTGGTCTGAAATCACAATAAAATAGATGAAAAATTAGTGCGGGGAATAGGTATCTTCAAAAAATGCCACGCTGTTTTGTAAAGAATTAATCCCAAAACCAATTTTATTCCCACATCAATAAGAGTTTCAGAATTATTTTTCAGGATCATAATCTCTTATTTGTAATCCAGAATATGATATTCAAAGAAGCAATTTTGCGTTTTGGGATCAGCTCTATATATCAGCTCTATATAAAAGATATCACCAATTCAAATGTAAATAATGCAGCTTAAAAGGAGACAACATATGAGCACATTTCAACCATTGAAAGCAGATGCATTTGATTTTAGTCCATTTCGGATGATAGGAAAAGAATGGATGCTAATTACAGCAGAGAAAGAAGGAAAGGTTAACAGCATGACTGCCTCATGGGGCGGGCTTGGTGTGATGTGGAATAAAAACGCTGCATTTATTGTAGTACGCAAGAGTCGTTATACAAAAGAATTTATTGATGGTTCAGATAATTTCTCAATTTCTTTCTTTGACCGTGAAAAATATGGAAAAATGTTGACTTATATGGGTACGGCATCAGGAAGAGATGAAGACAAAGTGAAAAAATCTGGTTTGACAATAAATCATTATGAAGGAATTCCTTATTATAATGAGGCTTCCAAGGTTTTGGTATGCAAAAAAATGTGCTGCCAGCCAATCAAACCTGAAAGCTTTGTGATGGAGCAAATTGATGAACAATGGTATGCGGATAAGGATTATCACGACCTTTATATCGGAGAAATTGTCGAAATTCTTACACGCTAAATAGCGTATTTTTTGAATCGTTTATTTTAGTCGAATACCCCGCTAGCTTGCTGCGGGGTGCGCCATCGCAACTTTGATTCCACAAGGCAGAGCAAATGCCTGTCATTGTTGAACCACCCGACTACTTATATTGCCATGCCTTTTTTGAACTGGCTGTTGTAAAGGTTGGCATAAAAACCACCCGAAAGAAGTAGTTCGTTATGCGTGCCTGTTTCTACTACTCGTCCACCGTCTAAGACTATAATTTTATCTGCGTTTTTGATGGTAGAAAGGCGGTGTGCGATGACAAAACTTGTTTTTCCGTGCATCAGTTTGAGCAGCGCACTCTGAATAATCAGCTCTGTCCGTGTATCAATTGAAGAAGTCGCTTCATCAAGTATCAACACAGAAGATTGTGCGATCATCGCTCTCGCAATACTGAGCAATTGCCGCTGTCCCTGTGAAAGGTTACCGCCATTGTCGGTAAGGATCGTATCATAACCCTGTGGCAGTTGCATAATAAAGTCATGGGCATGTGCCAGCTTTGCTGCCTGTTCAACTTCTTCGTCCGTTGCTGTCAGCTTGCCATAGCGGATATTCTCGCGTATGGTGTCTGAGAAGAGAAAAGTATCCTGGAGTACCATTGAAATAGACTGCCGCAGACTCTTTCGAGTAATGGCATTTATATTCTGTCCATCAATATAGATTGCTCCGTCATCAATGCCATAAAACCTGGTGAGAAGATTGATAATGGTTGTTTTGCCTGCACCCGTCGGTCCCACAATGGCAATCGCCTGACCTTTTTCCGCAGAAATTGTTGCTTCTTTAAGTACAGGCTTACCCGGTATGTATGAAAAATTAACGGATTCTATTTCCACGTTGCCTTCAATGTTTTGAATGTCTCTGGCATTATCCGCGTCCTTTTCTTTTTCTTCGTCCATTACCTCAAACACTCGCTCTGCACCTGCAAGGGCTGACTGGATAGTGCTGAAAAGGTTGAGGATATTGTTGATCGGCTGGGTAAAATTGCGCATATAGAGCAGGAAAGAAAATATTACGCCGACAGTGATTCCCGCAAACCCCTTTATTATTAAAATACCGCCGCAGACCGTGATAACCAAATAGGTCAGATTATTAATAGTGTTATTCACCGGTCCCATAACACTGCTTATCGTCTGTGCTTTCATAGAACTGGAGACAAGCTTTTCGTTGATTTCTTTGAAGTGACCCTCCACTTCCTTTTCTCGGGAAAAGACCTTAATAACTTTTTGGCCGGAAACCATTTCCTCGATGTATCCGTTAAGCCGTCCAAGCTCAGATTGCTGCTCTTTAAAAAACTTTTGGGATTTTACGGCGAGGGCTTTTGATGTAAAGAACATCAGTGGCATTGTCAGCAGCCCGATCAGTGTAAGCAACGGGCTGAGCAGCAGCATTGCTACCAGCATACCGACAACACTGACGACACCTGAAAAAAGCTGCACGACACTCTGTGAAAGTGTAAGGTTGATATTGTCAACATCGTTTGTCAGGCGGCTCATGAGGTCACCGCTTGAATGGGTATCAAAATACTTGAGGGGCAGTTTTTGCAGGCTGCTGAAAAGATCGCTCCGGATATTGGCCGAAGTTTTCTGAGCAACACGGATCATCAGAGAATTCTGCATGTAAGTAGAAAAAACCGCAACAAGGTAAATGAGAATCATGACAATACAGATGCGAGCAAGTCCTGCAATATCTTTTTTAGATATAAACTCGTCAACCGTGTACCCATTTAGTTGAATGCCGATAATGGTGATCACTGTTGTAACAAGAGCACAGAAAAAAACGAGGAGCAATGTGCGCCGCCATTTTCCAAGGTACATAATAATGCGTATGAGTGTTCCCTTAACGTCCTTGATTTCTGTTTTTTCCCTGTGAAGAAAAGCGCCTGGTCCTCCTGCCGGGCGGCCTGTAATATTATGAGGTATATCATGAGGCATCACGTTATTCTGCGGCATTCGGTAGCACCTCCTTGCCAAGCTGTGAAACGGCTATATTGCGATATACTTCGTTGCTTTGCAGTAATTCTTTATGGGTACCTTTTGCAATAACACTGCCATGATCAAGCATCAATATTGTGTCCGCATCCATAACACCGGATATACGCTGCGCAATGACGATTATCGTGTTTTCTTTCATCTTTTTTGCAATTTCAAATTGCAGGCGAGCCTCGGTCGAGAGGTCAACTGCGCTTGTGGAATCATCAAAAATCAAAATTTTTGGCTTTTTCAGAAGAGTTCTTGCGATGGAAAGGCGCTGTTTCTGCCCACCTGATAAGTTTTTTCCTCTTTGTTCAACTTGACTTTGTAATTTGTCCGGGAGAGCCTGAATAAAATCTTCTGCCTGAGCAGCTTGAAGGCTATCCCATATTTCTTCCTCGTCTGCTTCTTCATCGCCAAAATTCATATTTTCTTTAACCGTCCCCTGAAAAAGGACGTTTTCCTGCAGCACGATCCCGATACTGCTGCGCAGGTTCTGTACTGGTATATCCTTAACATCACACCCTCCTATCAGGACCTGTCCACAGGTTACCTCATACAGCCGCGGAATCAGGCTTACAACTGAGCTCTTTCCTGAGCCGGTAGCTCCTATAATACCTATTGTCTGCCCTTCCTTAAACAGGAACGACAGGTTTTTCAGAACATATTCTCCACTTTCGCCGTATCTGAAACTGACGTTTTTGAACTCAATGTCATAATTCTCTGGCAATACGGGAGAATTGCACTCCTTAATACTCGTTTCGCAGTCCAAAACCTCTTTTATACGACCTGATGATGCCTGTGCGCGTGAAACGTTTATAATCATATTGACAAGCATTATAAGAGAGTTTGTTATCTGCACAAGGTAATTGACAAACGCCATTATCTTGCCTGTTTCAATATTTCCGGAAACGACCATATTGCCTCCGAACCACAGGATGGCAACAATGCTCAGATTCATAACCAGAGTAGCTATCGGCATCAGCGTAAAGGTCAGGTTCTGTGCCCGTATGCTTTTTTCTGTAAATTCCGTATTTACTTTGCCGAAAAGTGCATTCTGTTTGTCTTCTAAATTAAAGGCTTTTATAACACGTACACCCAGCAGATTTTCACGCATGACGGTATTAACTTTGTCAAGCCAGAGCTGCATCTGCGTGTAAAGCGGCACCGATTTCATCATCACAAATACGACACAAGTGATGAGAATAGGCAGAATGATGCAGAAAACAACGGCAAGACGGGGACTCAGCAAAAAGGACATAATTATTCCGCCAATGCACAACAATGGTGAACGCACCATGCCACGCAGCAACATGAGAAACATATTCTGAATTTGCATTACATCGTTGGTCAGCCTTGTAATAAGCGACGATGTTTTGAAATGGTCAATTTCCGTATAGGAAAGCGATTGTATTTTATGAAAAAGCTCTTCTCTCAAACTGCCAGCTAACATCACAGATGCAAATGAGGCGAGCACACCGCATCCTGCACCGCCAATTAATCCAGTCAGCGCACAAAGCACCATTTCGAAGCCTGTCGATAATATATATCCCAGGTCTCTGTTTTGAACTCCTATATCCACAATATTTGACATAAGCCTTGGTTGTTGAAGGTCCATGAAGACTTCTATCAACATCAAAAGAGGAGCAAGTAAAGAACAAATCAGAGCTATGCCCTTAAGATTTTTTTTAATAAGTTGAAACATAAATGTATCCTTTTGCTGTTTTGTAATTATTCAAAATGATAACGTTATCCCTATTTTCTACAAAGGCAGTGATTATTGGCAACATTCCTCGCTACAATCTTTCGGTTCTTTCAAGTCCAGCGTATCAAGACTTTTACACAGCTTTGAGGTAATTGCAAGCATCTCTTCGATTTCTTCTTCCGAGATTTCTCTGAACACGATGTCTGTAAATTTTTTCATGAATTCTTCTTCGGACCTGACAGTGTCTTCAACAATTTCCCTGCCTTTATCTGTCAGGTAGATGTGCATTGACCTCTGATCCTTTTCATCCCGTTTACGCAAAATAAGGTTAAGTTGCTCCAGCCTTCCGAGTGCCTCTGTCATAGACGAAGGGCGCATATCCATTTTTTTCGCAAGGTCCCGCTGGATAATTCCTTCATTTTTCGCGATTAGCTGCAGCAATTTTGACTGCATGTGGAATAGACCGTGTTTGTGGTCCGCCTTATGAGAAAAACGGTGCATTTGCTTGCTCAGACGGTTCAACGTATTATACAGCTGTATCACATTCTTATTCTGCATTTGACTACGTCCACACTGTTATTTAAGCACCTAATATATTTAGGTACCTAAATATCAGTATCGCAACGTTATCTTACAGTGTCAACAATAATGTCGGGCACCAGATGAAATTTTTAAAAAAATTATTACGTTGTTGAATGCAGTTTAAGCTTCGATATAAAAATACCAGTTCTTCGCATCTTGTTAAATTGTCTGATATGACTTTTGGCTCTTAGCTGTTTTGTGTGGCTATCCTCATAATGTCCTCATAAAATTAATTTGGTCTTGAATTGAAAATGGTCTTATACATGGGGAATAGCGAAGAGCCTGGAAGTCTAAGTTTTCGGAACACGGTTCATAATACTTTAATGAATAGGTTGAAGCTGTCAGAACTGCTTATAACCGCCATGAAACAAACATGATGTCGATGAAGTCAATAACGGAATACAACCAGAAAATACAACCAGAAAAAAAACTTCTCCACAGCTTGCGTGGGAAGTATTCCAATTTGTAAATTAAGACCTGTTCCGGACTTCTCAAATGTGGGTCTGGTGAAGATATTTCACATTTCACAATCCATAGACAGAGCAAAAAACAAGAAAAGGGAAATAATCCCTGTCAATTAACTCACATTTTCAGGCAGCTTCGACTGCTTTTTGAGCTCCATTAATTTTTGTTCCATTTACAAGTGAAAGTGCTTCACAGGGAATATAGACTTTACCAGTTGCTGGAGCGTAGACGACTATTCCTTCTAGCTCATGAGCTACGCCATTCTTGATAAGAATATTCGTGTCCACTGGCAGTCTGGCATCTCCAATTTCCAGCACAGGGTTTGAGGAATCTGTCATGTTCATCAAATATTCATCTTTATCCAGTTTCCCATCTCCGTTGTCTTTGGAGAAAACTTCCCCCACTTCAATAAAGAGATTCGAATTGGTCTTGTTAAGGTCAAATCCGAGGTCTTTAGCTATATATCCTGCAATTTCGGTATTATCCATATGGCCTGTCGGATGGTCAGGACCATAAGCCCATAGAGGAACATCGTCTCCAGAATGCCCGTGAGTAGTCCAGCCAATTACTGTGTGATTGCGGCTTATTACCTCGCTGATGGCATAGTCAAGTGATAGGCCTTTTCCATCGTTGTAGAGCTTAAGAATTTCAGCTATATCCTCATCAGTAGCATCAATGCCCCACCAGGTCTTTAGCTGTTTTTTGATATTTTCAGATGACAGATCAGTCCCTATTTTTGTCTCAAGGCCAGTGGAACTGAGTTTCATACCTTTGAGAGGTGCAATAACATCTTCTACGGTTGTGGATGTATAATTGGGATCAGAGTCGCTGCCAATAGTCATGCCGCCTGTATTATGATCCGGGAAAACCAAGACTAGAGTATGCCCGTCCTTTTTAGCAAAGTCAACTGCAACCTTAACAGCTTTGTCAAAAGCCAGAAAATCGGTTACAGCATAGTTAGGGTCATTGGCGTGGTCTGCCCAGTCAACCTGGCTGCCTTCTACCATCAGGAAGAAGCCATTTTTATCCTGAGATAGCAGTTCGATGGACTTATCTGTCATTTCTGAGAGAGAAGGCTGTTCAGGTGCAAGTGAAGAACGATCGATATCCGGCATCATGTGGCTACTGGCAAAAAGACCCCAAACCTTTCCAGTGGTCAGGTTCATCATTTGATCTCTGCTGTCAACATACTGGTAGCCTCTTTCAAGAAGTACTTTTGTCAGGTTTTCTCCGTCAGCCCTTTTTCCTCCCCCAGTTACAGGTGTGAGATAACTGGAACCGCCGCCAAAGACCACATCAATATTCTCATAAACCATCTGTTTCATGATTTCGGTTTCATTATCTCTGTTATCTACGTGAGCAGCAAAAGCCGCAGGTGTGGCATGGGTAATACGAGAGGTTGCTACAAGTCCTGTAGCCTTGCCTTCGAGCTTTGAACCTTCAAGCACTGTTGCAAGTGGTCTGTACTGCAGTTCTTCAGGTGGAATTTCCAGTGTACTTAACACAGAGCTATTGCTCGGTCCGACGCTTACAAAACCGTTAGTAGTTTTATATCCTGCAGCAAATGCGGTTGCAGCTGAAGATGAGTCAGTAATGACTGAGTCAGTGCTATAAGTAGAGACTGTCCCAGTCACCATATTGTCAAGCTCAAGAGGCTTTCCGCTATACCAGCGAGCTAAAGTCTCCACACTTTGAGAACAACCATCAGGAATCAGGACAATCACGTTCTTTATTTTAGCTTCCGGCGTAATAGGAAATTCGCAGTTAGTAGAGTTCGTGAAATTAACGCTATAATTCGAATCAAATTGTACAGCTGCTGCAGAACCAACGTTTCCCAGCAGCAAAAGTCCCAGTATTGAAATAATAAATAAAGTATCTGTTTCCTTAGTCTCCATAGAATTACCTCAACTTTTAGAATAATTTTTTAAGTTTCGGGTCTAACACAATATAAAAAATACAAATCCCATTTTTAAAAAAGAAGCCATCTGTATTTGAATCTTTCACATATAGAACATATGCAGATTCATACTCAATATTTGAGAAAGGTCTCTATGTAAGACTATTTTACGGTACCAGCTATTTATTAAAATATTTAGATTATATACTCGTTTATACTTTGATTTGTGGTCGTGTCCCTAAGTTATTGAACAGGAACTCTAAACGTTAGTAATTCCTTTAAACTCCATTTGTGATCTGTTATTTCTTTGTGTCTGTTATTCGAAGAATTTCACGTGTGTTTTGAATGGAAAGTACCTACTGCCATTTTGTATGGTTCTAACGATAATCTGTCTGAATGGGGCGAGATTTCAGCATTTACAGCGAGGTATCACTAAACAATTAAAGTCCTGGACCACGGGGAGCATTACTTCCATACGGAAGAGAAATTGAAGATATTTGATAGATGGGCAGATGAAAAGCTGCTGTAAAACTTAATGGCATAACGTAAATAGAAAAGTACCCAGTCTCTTATTCTTTGCCCATCCAGTTATCGAATAAATGAAACTTCACAGACCGATAAAAAAAGAAAAGTAATAAATGCCGGCTGGTCGATATATCTACTTTTAATAGGATTTGATACGATGACTCACATTATTGTCGATCAGGATCGCTGCACAGGATGCGGCCTTTGTGTAAAGATGTGCTCTTCAGGTATTATCGGTCTGGATGATGAGTCTAATCTCCCCCAGGTACAGGAAGCAAACGTTTCACACTGCCTCTACTGCGGGCACTGTGAGGTTTTCTGCCCATCTCAGGCACTCACCCTGAATTTCCTACATGATGAAAAAGTTCTTCTTCCTTCAGATGCAGGCAACATCTCTCCTGAGGATGTGGCTTTCTACCTCAAAAAACGCAGGTCTATCCGGCACTTTACCCGGGAACCCGTGCCAAAGGAGAAAATCCTTGAAGTCCTCGATATTGCCCGCTACGCCGCGTCCGGAGGTAACGGTCAGCCGGTACAGTGGCTGATAATCCATGATCCAGAAGAAGTAAAGAAGATTGCCGGACTCACAATCGAATGGATGGAAAACCTGCTTAACACCGACCATCCTATGAGCGGGTTTGTGCCGATGCTTATTTCAGCATGGGAACAGGGAATCGATGTCATCTGCCGTGGTGCTCCACACCTGCTTTTCGCCCACATCCCGGAAGACAACCCTATTGCGCCTACTGATGCTATCATCGCCCTCACACATTTCGATATCGCTGCACCGGCATTCGGGATAGGGACATGCTGGGCTGGCTTTGTTGCGGCTGCTGCCATGTCCTATGAACCTCTTCAGAAGGAACTGGGCTTTCCCGTAGGACGGAAATGTGCCTACGCAATGATGTTTGGCAATCCTGAGTACAGGGTTTATGGAATCCCCCGCAGGAAGCCTCTTGAGGTTATGTGGAAGTAAGGTTGAAATATTTTGAGGAAGCGCCAAATACTATGATAAAAATTGCCGTTCTCCTGGGAAGCTCTTGAATGAACGGCGACACTACTATTTTGCTTGGATCAAGGCCCAGACCAAAGCCTGGCTCGACTAACTTTTCCCATATACTGACATGGACCTGAGGCCAGAAGTACCGGAATTAAAGGAGTCTCTTGAATCAAAAGAGCCTATTTATCCTCACTGTATTAATTTACACATATGAAAAATTATCATACATATAATAACTGCTGCCGAGTGACTGAGTGACTACTACCAGTTTTAAAGCTGATCATTGAAGGCATCAAGAATAGTTCACGAGTCTTTATTAAACACCTGTTTTATCAGCGCCCGTCAAACCTGATAATAAATCCTGTCTTAGATTTACACTCAAATCCAGCATTTTCGTAAAACGGTATAGCTTCTTTTCTTCCCGTAAGGAGCATAATTTTATAACAGCCTTTTTCTCTAGCTATCTCCTGCGCCCTTTTTAAAAGTCTTGTTCCAATCCCCCTTTTTCTATAATCTGGATGCGTCACAACACTCTCGATAATGGCATAAGGACTTGCGCTCCTTGTCAGGTTCTTAATAATAATCATTACGCAGGTGGATACCAGTTTTCCATCTACTTCGACCACAAGGTAGTGCTGACTCGGGTCTTCCAATATTTCTTGCCATAGCTTTTTGAGTTCAGCATCCTCTACAAGATCTGGGTCATCCTTGTTCAGGTATTTATAGAGGTCCAGCAGTTCTCTCAATTCATGTTTTTGAATATAGCGAATAATTTCACTCATAGTCAGTCCTTTTCCTTAAATATTCAGGAGCCTGCGGAATTTTGTGCATCATACCATAAGACCTGCCAGACGGGTAGTACTCGGCACCGAGCTGGATTTTACCCGCCGTTTTTTCATCTGTCATGTATTCAACAAATGCAAGCGCCATATCAATTCCAGCAGAAATGCCTGCCGAGGTCCAGATATTCCCATCCCTTACGATTCGATCCTCCACTACCTCCACGTCACCCATGTCTCGCAGTTTCTGGAGTGAAGCCCAGTGGGTAGTGGCTCGTCTGTTTGAGAGCAGGCCGGCACTGTGAAGTATGAATGTGCCAGTACAGACCGACAGCACAGCTTGGCAATGTTCAGCCTGCTCGGCAACGAATTGGATCAGGCACGGGTTATCAACTTCTCTCTGTGTACCTTCTCCTCCAGGCACAAGGAGAAAATCAAGTGGAGGGCAATCTGTAAAGGTGACATGAGGATTTATGGACATTCCTTTGCTGCAGATTACGGGAGCGGGATTTTCGGCAACCATGAAGCATTTCTCAGGTCCCTGGGCAAATTTGCTCCAGAGTGATATTATTTCCCAGGGGCCGACAAGGTCCAGTTCTTCCAGCCCCGGGAAAATCAAAAATCCGAAATTCATGCCACAAAGTTTGTGGATATTTTGTAAATAAGTTTCTCTTATTATGGACTCAGTTCCAAAATTCGTTTTCGTTTTAATTTTTTTATTGTAGTTATATTACATATCCAGGAAACACACTATTTCATTTCATTTTTTAAATTTTTTCATATTACATAGTCATTTTCCTTTACTAAAGCGAGTTAGAATTACCCAACGTTTAGCTTATATCTGAAATGCTTTTGTATCATCTATTGAACTTTCATACAGTTCTGGATCTGCGAAATTATTTCAGGATATAGTAAAATTCTCTTGGGTTTATCAATCCTCTTTTAAAACCCCGTTTGAGTATACTGGAAGATGTGTATACAGAACAGGCCAGGAGGACTGATGAGGCGACTGTGAGGTCTGTTGAGAAGGCTGGCTATAGGCACTGTATGGTTGGTCATAACCATATACCTGAAATAGATGGTTTCTAGTAAATTGTAGAGGTTTCAGCGGTTATTACTGGAAATAAAGAACTGTCTTAAGATCTAGGCCTATATAATCGTCTCCTAGTCATTATTTTTAAGCTTACAAAAAATGAGAACAATTATCAATGAATTTACAGTGTTATCATCTTTTAGGTAAGAAGATAAAGCTTTATCAAGCTTTAAATTTTCATCGCGTTTTTTATTAAATTTTTTGAAAATAAGTATGCTTATAAGGTAATTTCTCCTGTAATTTTTTACTACGTGTACTACCAGATAAATATAAAAAAAAACAGGAGGAAAATATGAAAAATAATAGAAAGTCCATATGGAAAATAACAGTATCTGTTTTTACCGTATTAATGATACTAGCTTTATTGTCTCAAGGAGTCTGTGCAAAATGTGTTGTAACCAAGACTCCTCTAGGTGCAGGAACTCCACCAGCAACAGAACGTCTAACAGGTGGAAATAATCGTATTGATTATACTGCGGTAGCCGCTTCGAATACTGATCCTCGAATAGTACGATTTAAGGACCTATCAAAAGGTACAGAGACATATATCAGATGGGACTTTGGGGATGGAACCTCAAAATCAGGAACAAAAATTACTTCATCACTAAAATATCCAGTGCACAAGTATTCAAAGACTGGTTTTTACATAAGTTGTATGACCATAAAGTGTAAGGGTTATAATGGAAAACTGTGGGTTCATAAAAATATTGTTATTTCATAAATTGGAAAAGTTGGAACTTACTTACCATTTCCAGCTTTTATAAAAAGTGTTTTTATATTGGGCTGATACCAAAACTCAAAATTACTTATCGGATCCTGTATTTTTAGTTATTTACAAAATATCAGGTCATGAAAAATAACTCACGAAAACAACTTTAAGTTATATTTAAATTAATATGTTTTGGAATGGGCTCAGTAATAACATTTTTATTAAAGTCTTGGTTGAAATCGTAATCATCCAATGTTAAATTAATATTACTATCTATTTCGTACTATTTTTGCATTTACTCGATTTCGTACTATTTCTGCATTAACCCTCTTGTCAAAAGAAATCAGATATTCATGTAGTCTATTTAATAATTGCTCCAAACAAATATACACTCAAAAAACTCCGAATTCCTGGCATCACAGCAATTTAATTATTGAGCATAATCTTTGGTAGTTTTTCATTAATAGATAGCGATTCAGAGTTAATATGTGATCAATAACTAAATTTTCAAGAAACCCGCTTATAGTTTACACCCCAGTCTTTTTAAAATCTATTAACCGAAGACTACATAGGACCTTAAATATCTTCAAAAATCTGTTTCATAATGTGTATTACTTTATTTATATAGTTTACATATTTATTTTTCAAAAGATTTTATTATAATCTATTAAAGAATATTAGATTAGAAAAACCGTCAATTATCATACAAATAACATAAAAAGAGATAAATAAGTAATTTTTCTGTGCTGTTTTTATTTGATTAATTTTATATAAAAAATATATAATTGTGTTTTAATGGGAAAACAAGGAACAAAACCAAAATTCACTGATATTTTCTGTCCTGATTAAAATTGCAAATTTCATCATATCACTGGGAAATGAAATATCATAGACAATGGCAAGTATCAAATCAAGAACAAAAGAGTTTGCAAATAGACCTGCCTCAAATGCGGTAGTGTATTCAATGATCGAACAGATATTTTATTTGATAATCTTCGTAAAGATGAATTCATTATCAAGTTAGCCTTGATAATGGCTTAGGACTTACGCACTTGAGGAACAAAATCAATTACGTCAACGACTGTGGAGAAATGCAAACCACTGGGTCTTTAAACGCACTGATATTCTTTGAATAACAGGCACAAAGGACAGAAAGTACTCCACTTTACCCTTCTTTGACTATCGACCTCGTCATTACCTTGGGTAGTTGTCCTAATTTTGGTTTTTCAAACCATCGCTAAACTCAGTAGTTCCTATCAGGTATAGTTCCTAATGGCTGAAATAGCCAATTACTTTTTCTTCATTAATAACTGAAATATTACATATTACGAGTTTTCCATCAAAAATATTTATTTTTAAACTATTCCTCGTACACCAGAAATCAAAAATACCATTTGTTTCAAAAAACTTCGTTAACTTCTGCTATCCAATAATTCTCTATTTCATGATACTGTTTGGCTACTATGTTCCACTTAACTGTCTGCGTAGTTGCTTATCTCTTTACTGAATGTACTCTTTTAATCGACGCAGAAACGACTTAATTGGCATTCCCTTAGTGATTTTATTCCCCACTTTACAGATTTGCCAATGTCTTCATTGGCTACGGATCTCATTTCATGTGCTGTAATTTCCAGTGTAGGGGTCAAGGAGTCGTTTTTTTGCACGCATTCGGATTCATTGATCCTGCATAATTAATTTTAGGTCGAGAATATTGAATCTATTTTGTAATTGGCATTCGGAACCTGGATAAATCGGAACTACTGTATTCTTAGAAAACTATATATTTAAGAACCTGAAGGAGATCATATATATTATATGAAAACAGAAATAGTGCTAATTAACCTCAGGCAAGCATATTAGAGGTAGAATAATAAATAGCATTAAGGCTCTGTAACGCATTATTTAAAAGAGCAGAATAAACATTACAGGTGTAAGAAATACTTTTAGTTAATGGAAAAAATATTAAGTTATTATATATGATTTACTTTGTATTTATTAATAAGGAATAACTTAAATAATGCCTTTGACTATTGAGCGTATTCACAATTCACTGGAGAAATAACTAACTGAAAACCGCAACCTATCGGTTGCAATCAGTGGAAAAGACCCAAGAGTTATTTCATCATGTAAAGGGTTTCCCACGGCATAGAATCTTATAATCATATCAAGACAGAGAGGATGACATTCATGGACTTTGAAAAATTACGACATGGGACCGAACTTATCAAAAGGGGCTTTGCAAGAATGCAGAAAGGGGGTGTAATCATGGATGTTACAAACCCGGAACAGGCCAGGATCGCAGAAGAAGCTGGAGCAGTTGCTGTTATGGCCCTCCAGGCTGTTCCAGCAGATATAAGAAAAGCGGGTGGGGTTGCCCGGATGGCCGACCCTGAGATTGTCCAGCAGATTATTGATACGGTTACAATTCCTGTAATGGCAAAAGCCAGGATCGGGCACTTTGTCGAAGCCGAAATTTTAGAAGCTCTCGGTGTTGACATGGTGGACGAGTCTGAAGTCCTGACCCCCGCTGACCCCTACTTCCACATAGACAAAACGCAGTTCACCGTGCCTTTTGTCTGCGGTGCCAGAAACCTCGGAGAAGCCCTCAGGAGAATTAACGAAGGAGCAGCCATGATCCGAACTAAAGGAGAGGCTGGAACCGGAGATGTAAGCCAGGCAGTTAAGCACATGAAGCAGATTCAGGGCGAAATCCGTGCACTTGCAGGGAAGACTAAAGAAGAGCTGATTATGGTTTCAAGGGAAATCGAAGCTCCGATAGAACTTGTAGTCGAAACATCAAAAATGCAGCGTCTGCCTGTGGTAAACTTTGCAGCCGGCGGAGTTGCGACCCCTGCGGATGCCGCTCTCATGATGCGCCTTGGTGCAGACGGGGTATTTGTAGGTTCAGGCATTTTCAAAGCCGAAAACCCGGAGAAAATGGCAAAAGCCGTTGTTGAAGCCGTAAACAATTTTGACAACCCTGCAAAACTCGCAGAAATATCAAAAGGCGTGGGTGCAGGCATGAAAGGCATCAGCGCAGATACGATCCCTGAAAAAGAAGCCCTTCAGGAACGCGGTTGGTAACCCCCTGAGTTCCGCCACCCGAGTCCCGTCTCGGGAGGACGGTGCCCTTTTCGCTCACTTCGTTCGCTCAAGAGGGCTGAATTATAATGAAGATACTGAACTGAGCTAGGAGGACTGAACTATGGGCAAGAAAGGCTATATTTCCAACTCTCTGAGGACGGCTGATTTACCCGAATTTTGTTTTGGGTCAGCAGAGGGCGCAATCACAGGTCTTTTTAATATGTGATTGCCTGCAAGCCTTTTGGAAAAACTGCTTGCTCGCAAGCTTTTTTAAGAGGCTTGATCGAAAATCCCTTGAAACGGTGTGATAAACCGGTGCAACGGTTGAAATTCAATTTTTAAAAATGGATTCTTTCTTACGGGCTGTAAGAATAAATCAATTAAAATTTTTTATTTTCGGATTAACAGGTAATGAATTAATTCTGGAAAATGGTGTTTTTCATGAAGATAGGTGTAATCGCTATTCAAGGAGCGGTTTCTGAGCATATTGATGCTTTGAAGAAAGCCCTCAAGGAAAGAGGGATAGATGCAGAGGTAGTTGCGGTAAAGCATAAGGGTGCTATCCCGGAGTGCAGCGGAATTGTGATTCCTGGCGGAGAGAGTACTACACTTTGCAGGTTGCTTGCCCGCGAGGGGATTGCAGAGGAAATAAAGGATGCGGCTGCAAGAGGAGTTCCGATCCTTGGGACCTGTGCAGGTTTGATTGTGCTTGCAAAGGGAGGCGACGAGCAGGTTGAGAAAACCAGCCAAGAATTGCTCGGAATTATGGATACAAAGGTCAACAGAAACGCTTTCGGAAGGCAGAGAGATTCTTTTGAAGCCGAACTTGAGGTCGAGATACTTGATTCTCCTTTTACCGGCGTGTTTATAAGGGCTCCCGGAATCATGAGCTGTGGGCCTGGGGTTCACGTGCTTTCCAGGCTCGATGACCTGATTATTGCTGCAGAGCAGGGAAATGTGCTGGCTCTCGCTTTCCATCCGGAATTAACCGAGGATTTACGGATTCATCAGTACTTCCTGGATAAAGTGTTTAATTGTTAAATTCAGAAGGGCTTTCGGCTTTACTTCTGGCTTTTTTGGGATTTCTTTCAATTTAATTTACCTTCTGCTAATTTTATTTATTTTCCTTTCATTTTCAATTATTGATGATTGTTTTTTTATTATTACTGTTTTATTTTCCATCTGACCTTCCGCAGGTGTCTTCAAAATGATAACATGTTTTTCTGCTATCGTTTTTGGAAAATTATTTGGAAATCTGCAGTTATTATCTCAACTGAAGCTTCGGGAAATAGGTGCTGGAAGTTTTCAATGAAGGCAAAAGGCAGAAAATTGTGGGATGTTTCAAAAACACATGTTTGAGTAGACAGGACGGTTTTCAGAAAAAACGATAACAGGAAAAATTGTGAAAATTGAACGGGCATCTGCGGAAAGTAAGTTAATCTGCGGAAAGTAAGTTAAAAGCAATAGAGAAGGGAAAAATGCAAAAATCCGTTGAAAAACAACATTAAAAGACACAATTCTTTAATTGGTTTACTTTCTATGCGAGGGAGAGTTAAGGTTAATAAAAAGAAATGCAAGAGGATATCGAAACACTAAGTATTTTATTACTATGATCTATCTAAAATTAGGAAAGTTAGATTTCAAACTACCCATATGAAATGACGAAGAGCCTAAATTCTTAAATATGAAGTTTTCCTCAGGAAAGTGTTTGTACATATAACACTACTTAACAGTTTCTATTTTATCAAAGTAATACTAATTTTTATCTAATTACTCCAATTAATAAATATGGGGAATAAATATACTCAAATCATAATGTCAAGTATGTTAGGCTTGCTTATGATTACAAATGTTGCTGATGCAGAAACTTATCTAAACTGGTGTGGTGAAGAGTGGTGGGTAAGAAGTGGAACTGGTAATCCTGGTGGTAACTACTGGAGCAGTTCCAGCAATAATGTTTGGATTGATGAAAACCAGAAACTACACCTTACAATCCAGAAAGTCGGAGATATCTGGTATTCAACAGAAGTTGACACAACATCTACTGACTATAGCTATGGTGTATACAAGTGGACGGTTTCATCACCAATACTGAATCTCGATCCGAATATTGTAGCTGCTATGTTTTTCCGCCATAACGATACCAATGAGATAGATATTGAAGCTACTCAGTGGGGCTGGATATGCAGTGACAGACTTAGTTATAGTGCCCAGCCAAATGCATACCAGAGTGCAATAACTTATGACTCTCCTTACCAGAACGCTACAGACGTAACATACAGTTTTGATTGGGAGCCAACGTATGTCCACTTTACTGCAAAGCTTTCTAATGGAACTGTCATATCTGACTGGAACTGTACAGACCAGACAAGCATTCCGCATGTAGAAGGTGGAGTTGCGATGCAGATGTGGCTTATGAATCATTTAGCGCCAATAAATGGACAGAATGCAGAGATGGTTTTATCTGACTTTAGTTATGTGCCATCTTAACTGAGGCGAAAGACTCTTTCCTTTTTTAGTTTTTAGACACGTTCTCAGGGCACAACTCATTCAATTTCGAAAACGAAATGAGACAAAATTAGCAAATTTTTCTGTTTCTACTTACTGAGCAAATTTTTCTGTTTCTACTTACTGCCCAGGATGCGCAGTATTTTTTTGAAAATAAATATTTTCTTCGGATAGCATTTTTAAAACAGATACCAATAGTTTAATCTTTTAATCACATTTGGTGAATAAAGGATGATATATTGATTTCTAAATATACTATATAGTTACTTATCATTTAGATTCGGTTGAGGAATCTGTTAACCTCGAAATGACTACTGCAACCATCTACTCATCCAAATTTATATTTTTAGGTTTACAACCTAACTTTTACAGTTAAATAAAAAATAAGGTATCCTCTTCAAATTCAATTGAAAATTTTCTAACTCGAAAAATATGCAACAATTTTAGAATACAGTTATACAGTTTAATACATCGCATGAGGTTGTTTTCTAGACTTAGTCAAATTTTTAAATTTTCAGCAAATACATGAAATTTACTTTTATCCATAAAATTTGAGGATACAAAAATTGGGTAAAATTTATATCAAAATATGGAGAAAAGTAATCCGGCCAAAATGGGGAAAAGTAATCAGGCCAAAATGGGGAAAAGTAATCCGACCAAAATGGGGAAAAGTAATCCGACCAAAATGGGGAAAAGTAAACCGGCCTTGATAAAAATATATATTTTTGCGAATTTTTATCAGATCAATAACTTGATTGTAGCAAAAATTAATGGAATTATGTAGAATATATAACAAATTTTTAGAAATTTATAGGACTTGTTAAGCCAACTTGGGTAAAAATAAGAGAAATATTCAGTATTAATTAGTGGGTGCTGTCAAAATAAGATTACAAAATCAGCAACAAAAATAACATATTTTTGAAGAATCGTATCTTAACCGACTCCAAAAGAGTTGCTTTTACCTTCTGTATAAGAGTTTAATAAATCCATGTTTGATTGAAAATCGATATCTGTAAAGATTATTAAATATAAAATTTTTCTGCGGAAAGCGAGTTACTGAGAATGCTATAGATTTAATTTTTAGTAAATATCTAATGAGATTATCCAAACTAACTTTGTTCTCAAAAAGAGAGAGTTTTAGAATTACTTTTCTGATTAGAAGCTTGATTGATTCTCCAAAGTTCTATATTTTGAAAAAAATCTTTGATTTTTGGGATCAACTTGTATATTTTCATATTAATAAAATAGCACTCTATTTAATAGCAAGTTTTATTATTTTTTATGAAATATATGATTTTTTATTACAAATACTTCTATATACTAAAAATCTATGTATATTACTACCCGGTAAGTAGTTAGAGGGTAAAAATAGGACTGTATATATATAGATAATTACAATTTATGGGTATTACTTTAAAAAGTATAGTATTAGAGAACAGAACCAATAAATTATTGCAGTATATATCAGGAGAAATTGAAAAATGACAACCGTTCTGCCCTCAAGGAACAACGTCATCGCGTTTGTGCCAGCTCATAATGAAGAAGATATAATCCGCTCTACCATTGAATCCATTCTTACTCAAACAGTCAAGGTCGATGTTCTTGTAATAAGTGATAACAGTACGGATAATACAGTGAGCATAGTAAGAAGTATAGCTGCGACTGATAACCGCGTAAGTTTGATAGAAACTGTTGGAAATAAATTTAAAAAATCTGGAGCACTTAATGCTGCCTATGAAAATGTTGATCTGAATTCATATGATTACGTGTTATCAGTCGATGGTGATACAGTCATAGCTCCAGATCTTGTTGAGCAGGCATTAATCGAATTTCAACTGGACCCCCTGCTTGGGGCAGTGTGCTCTCGCGCCGGTGTAGTCAAACAGGAAACTAATGGATTTTTTGAAAAGTTAGTATATCACTGGCAGTATGTCGAATATGCAGAGTTCGACAGAAGCCGAGTGAGTCAGGATAGGGGAATTAAAGTCGCACACGGGATGTGCACGGTATATAAAGTGAAAGCAATAAAAGCAGTTATGCAAAAGCGCATCGATACCGGAAAAGTTGACTGCACCGTGTACGATGTGCATAATATCACCGAAGACTACGAGTTAACGATGACTCTAAAAGAACTTGGTTACCACACAGCTTCAGGCTTTGGGATGCTTGCCTGGACAGATGTCCCATTAAAACTAAATGAGTTATGGAAACAACGGGTTCGCTGGCTTCGTGGGGGACTTGACACATTGTGGGAGCACGGATGGAATAAAAGCACCAGAAAAGACATCCTGAATGCTGGATTTTTCTGGATTATGTTGGCTTTCCAGATTCTTTTGCTACACTATGCTTTTTATGACATAGTGACGGGTGTTTATCATCCCAATTGGATATTCTTACTGGTAATGATTTTAATGTACGTGGACAGTGTTTACACACTTCGATATGTACAGAATCCCAGTAATTGGGACTATCTTGTAAGAATAACATTTATTCCTCAGATTTTTTATGCATGGTTTACTATTGCTCAGCTGGTCTATGCATACTACCTCTTCCTCTTTAAACCGAATCAGGATTGGTAATAATGTCATTGACCTACTACCTGAATACGATTGGCATGTATCGCGTACCGGATCAAATTAATATCTGGCATGTATTATTAAAGCAATATTTACATATTATTTGTACGTACTGCGTGTATTATCAATTTAATAACTGGCATATGTTGTTGACGCGGTACCTGCAGACGTTCGTCTCATTACTGGTTTCGGCGGATGTTACTATAAAATTATCAAAAGACATCTACAAAACAAGAATTTTGCAGAAGAATCGAAAAGGGTTGTTAGTATTAAACTGGACAATCTCCAAATGGGTTCGTGAAAAAGCATATCCAGAATTCAACAAATACGCCTCGCTGTTAATAGATAGCGGCAGAGTCCAGAAAACTACAACATTCCTAGTAGGTTTACTAATGCTCATCTTTGGCATCAGCCGCATTTTTGTATAACTCCATAATGTTGATCTGCAGTACCTGTGGCTAAATATCAAATAATGGCAACATGCAATGTTTTATCTCATGGCAATACACAATTTAATGTATACAGTGTGCCTGTATACTATAGGCATCTGATATACGACAGCTATAACTCACTCAGCTAGACGCAAACAAAGTATCTCTGAAGTATGTAATACGACAACTATAACTCACTCAGCTAGACGCAAACAAAGTATCTCTGAGTCCTGTAATTATTCCCTAAATATAGATAAGAGTCCACAGGTTCATTCTCTACCTGCTACCTTCCTGTTCTCACAGCAAATTATAGAGGAAAGAGACTTACGGTCTTATTTTTCAAAGCCGCTTTATAATTCACTCATCTGTAACTGTGAAATTACTTAGTATAAGTTCAATGTTTTTTCCATCGGATGGAGGATCCACTAACCACAAATTCATTATGACATTTTCGGGCTCCTTCGGAATTGTAGAAATATTTGTATTAGTATAGTCTGCTATAACTGTTCCGTCTGCCTTTGTGGATGTGAATCTTATGTAATTTGGTTTCCACTCAATTCTATAAGTCGTGTTTGTGCCTTCGATGCTCGGTTGAACCCCATACGCCTTACTGTTTCCTTTAATTATTGAAGGTTCTATAAAGTACCATAGTTGATTTCCATTATGGTCACCCCATCTTGAAATTCCCAGATTTAATGCATTATTGTCATCTAAATAAGTACAGAGTCCTACTACACTGTTTTTATCAAATGTGTAAACAGGTGAAGCTACAGTCCACGTAAAAGTACCATAACAGTATGTATACTGGCTGTTTAACATTGTGCATTCCCATTTACTGTTATTATTTACAACTGTTAAGTGCATTCTGTCCTGGTTATCTATCCATGCACCCGAAGTATTCCAGTAATTATTGCCAGGGTTTGCTTTGTCACCTGTCAAATACCAGTTTTGCCCTTTCCAATTAATTACTCCTTTTGAAGTGGACGTGTCCTTTCCTGCCTGGACACGTTCAATATCCGGAGAATCATTTTGGGATGATGAGTTAAGAAGACTCGCAGAAGCCATCACTTGAGAATTAGTCGTGTTCTCGGAGTCATCTGGCACAGGTTCAATATCCAGAGAGTCAATCTGAGATGATAAGTTAAGAAAACTAGCAGGGATCATCACCTGGTAATCAGTCACTTTCTGGGAATCAGTTGGCACAACTTCAATTTGCATATATGTTCCCATATTCGTTACTTTTACTTTTGGTGTGTGACCTATTTTGTATCCCCAAATTTCGTTGATTTTCCTTATGACTCCTTTGTTGTTTACGTAGTCGCCCTGTGAGAGCATCCACTGTTTTGGGGTATTGAGACACTTTTCATTTTTGACTGTCATGACAGGAGCATGTAGAGTTGTGAAATTTCCAACTTTCCAGATACCATTTGCCTGAGTTGCTTGTGTGTAAAAAGCATCCCAAACCCCATTGGTATCTTTAGCAGTTATCCATAGTTTCAGAATGTTTCCGTCATCGCTAAATTTACCTGCACTGAAAGAGAATTCAATATTTTTATGTGTGATAGATGAAGAGTCATCAACCTGTAGAAGAGGTGAATTTTGAATTGTAAAATTATCCGTGTATTTGTTTGCAGTTGCAATATATAGATCGTTGTTGCCTTTGAATGTAAAAAGCGCATAGAGCTTTGAGTCTCCAGGACGATTAATTACTTTTACATGATAGGGGTCGCACTCGCTTGACTGACCAACTACTTGCTTATTAGTGAAATTTATACCGTCAGTTGAAGTATACCTGTATATTACATTTGGATTGGAATCATTATCAACAGTCCATATGTAAAACGTTCCTGCGGTGTTATCGTACAAAACAGTTGTTGCTACTCCATGAGCGATAACTTTCATTTCAGGCGAAACAGTATTACCATCATATGTCCTAACTTTTAAATCTTCTACATTTACATTACCGGTATCGTCTCCAATTACATAGTAGCACATAAGTTTTCCAGTCGCAGGATTGTATACAACATCAGGATCAGACCCATAAACGTTTGAGTCATATTTAGATACAATCTGCTTTCCTATTGGATTTGTTACTCCTGGTGGTACATACCAGAGCAGGCCATCATCAGAATAATATAAACATGCATTTTCATACTTACTATCTGAATATGTACATATTGTTGTAACAAGCATCCACCAGTTGTGGCCAAATACTCCAGATGAATTGTAATATACGGCAATGTGATTAAACTGGTTACAACCGTATGGGTCAGGTATAGATAATGGGAGACGATTTTGGTTTACATTGAGCATACTCATATTTGCATTGCCGTAAGTATCGTAACTATATGCAACTGTATGTGGAAGATTTTCTCCGGTGTACTCACTTAGCGTGATGCCAGGATTAGGCATAATAGCATCCGAAGTGCTTGAATTTGTCCAAATTATTGATCTTGATATTCCCTGACTTTGGAATGATCCATCAACGGTGGAGAAAACGGTGTGCCACCAACCTGTTCCTGAATTACTGCCAATATCAACCAGATTGTCAAGTCTTAAGATAGAGATCAATCTGTGGAGCGAATAGAGAACTATATGACACAAATCTAAATCGACTTCATTAGTCACACCTGCAAGTGGGCCAGAACCAAAAGAAGCATCAGTATATGTACCTACATCACCGGTACCCTTCGAAATCGTTTCATTAACTGCCAGTTCAATTCCGTTAGTGAACGGTTTATTCAGCACAACATTTGCAGAGGAGGTCACGCCTGAACCTGACAATATAAGCTGTCCATTCTTTATAGCTACTGTTGATTTACTACTCCCTTTTTTATAACTGGTCCACTTTGATGTATCTAAGTTGTTTGAGCTGAAATTATCATACGCCCACATGACTGCATCCCCATTTGGAGAATATCCAGGTGTATTATATACATTGAAATATTGTGTACTACCGTCCATGCTGATATTAAGCCACAAATTCTGCTGTGGGTCAATGTAATATGGTAGTGCAGCAGAAGCAACACCTGCTGATGTAAGCAGTAGTAAAGATACTATTAGTAGCATGTAACTATTTTTCATCTGGCTCACTTACAGAAATTTCATTTTGAGTTTAAAGATTCAATTCTAATTATTTTTTACTTTCAGGTAAATGAGCAATTCGATTTACACTGAAATAACTTAACAAGACTGTTAATAAAAATAAAACCGGCTAAAATATCAATTGACTACTGGATATATCAAAATATAGTATACTATTTGGGATAATATCTATATAAAAAACATGAGCCAAATATATTCCGAATGAATATTTGCTTAATAACAAAAACGCACATGAAATTCTTCTAATCACAGGCACAAAGAAATGAAAGTACTTGAAAGAACTTTCATGCTAATAAGAAAAGAAATAAAGCCGCAAACTACAGCTTTACTCAAAACTCAATATTCATGAACTTACAAATGCCCATGCCCGTGTTCACAAGCCGAACCCTCAATCTGTTCCCCTTTAAACCTTATATAAGTCTCATTGATAGAATCCAGGCATTTTGTGCAGACATTTACCTTTCTTTTTATAACTCCTGTTGAAAAATCAGGAATCTGGATTTCCACAGGGTAAACCCTGCCTTTTTTACCGCACAAAACGCATTTGTTTCTCCTGCAGGAGATTTCGTTTTTGTCGATGCTTAAATAGGTCTCCTGGGAGGAATCCAGGCAGGTATCACATAGCCCTTTCCAGACACCCTCAGGATAGGCGAATTTGAGGCGGGAACGGAAAACCCGGACAGGAATAACGCTCGGGAGTGCACGTCCGCAAAGATCACAATCTGTCATTTCTCATATCTCCTTAGATCAGTACCTTTGCTGCTTCCATTGCCCACTGCAAGAAGGGTTCAGGCCAGAGGCCCATTGCAAACACGCCGGCTGTTGCAAGCAGGAGAGCTGCTGCATATGGGAAAGGCAAGCCGATCTTTTTGCCTTCAGGGGGAAGGAAGTACATGTACCTTACAAGCCGTGCATAATAGAACAATGAAAGGGCACTGTTCAGGACTGCAATTACCGCAAGCCAGGTCATGCCTGCCTGAATGGCTGAAGAGAAGAGCACGAACTTGGCCATGAAACCGGAAGTCAGGGGGATACCTGCAAGGGCAAAGACGAAAACCGTCATGCAAAGAGCTACCAGTGGCATTCTCTTCCCAAGGCCCCGGAAGTTGTCCAGGTGGTCTGGAACCTGAAGGTCCCCTGTCCTTTGAGTAGTTATCATCCAGACAACTGCGCCGGCTGCGATAAATGCTCCTCCTTTCATAAAGGCATGGGCAAGGGTATAGAAAATCCCTCCTGTAAGAGACATTGGGGTCATTACCACAAAAGCCATCGCAATGTATCCTGCCTGGGCCAGAGAAGAGTAAGCAAGCATGCGTTTTACGCTGGTCTGAGAGACTGCAACCACGTTTCCGAAGGTCATGGTTACGACTGCCAGAATTGTGAAAGCTAACTGCCAGTCAGGCTGGAGTGCAGCAAGCGCCAGGATGAAAACCCTGAAAGCCGCCACAAAACCCATTTTCTTCGACCCGGCTGCAAGAAGGGAGGAAACAACTGAAGGAGAACCCTGATATGTATCTGGAGCCCACATATGAAAAGGTACAAGAGCCATCTTGAAGCCGAAACCTGCAATGAGCAGCACAACTGCAACAAGCCCGATAGGGTTTTCTGCCAGGAGTGAGGCATTTTCAGCAATCATTGGAATGCTGGTAGTGCCCGTTGCCCCATACACAAAAGATATCCCAAAAAGCATAAGCGCTGAAGAAACTGCACCCATCATAAAGTACTTCATGGCTCCTTCGAGGGACACTGGGTTCTGTTTCTCAAAACCTGCAAGGGCATAGGTAGCAAAGCTTGCCAGCTCAAAGGCACAGAAGAGCAGGATAAAGTCATTTGAGGAGGCAACAACCATCATCCCGAGGGTTGCAAAAAGCACCAGGGAATAAAACTCTTCGGTATGGTCACTGTTTTCATTATACTTAATTGAAGCAACCGAAACAATCAGTGCAACTGCCAGGAAGACCAGTTTGAAGAACTGGGAAAGGGCATCAATGCTGACAGTGCCAGAGAACATCGTAGCTTCAATCCCGAAACTCTGGATTGTCAGAACCAGAGCTGCAAGGACTCCCAGAGTTGCCAGGTAACCAAGAATATTCTTGGTCCTGGGGGACATGAAGACCCCTATAAACAGTATAATCAGACCGGTTGCAGCGACTACAATTTCAGGTGCGAGAAGCATTAAATTTTCCATTTTTTACACCCCCAGGGCAGCCGCGAGAAGCATTAAATTTTCCATTTTTTACACCCCCAGGGCAGCCGCGAGGCTTACTATTGCTTTCGAATTCGTAATCATCATATTAAGCACAGGATTCGGGTTCAGGCCGAAATAAAGCACAAGAAGGGCAATTATTCCCATCGAAAAGACCTGAAGAGAATCGATGTCCCTGACATCCCCGAACTTCTCGCTATAAACTCCGAACATTGCCCTCTGCATTGCCCATAGATTGTAACCTGCAGTAATCACTATTGACAGAAGGGCAAGCAAGACAAATCCAGGCAGGTTGACGTAGCTGAAGGCCAGCACCAGGAACTCGGCAATAAAGCCGGTAAGTCCTGGCAGGCCAAGGGATGCCATAAAACCGAGCATCATAAGTACAGCCAGCATTGGCATCTTCTTTGCAAGCCCGCCAAGATTGTTGATTATCCTTGTCCCCGTGCTTGTCTGGATCGCTCCTGCGGACATGAACATGATACTCATTATAAGCCCGTGGGAAAACTGCTGGAACATAGCTCCTGAAACCGAAAGGGTAACAAGGCCTGCCGAACCCAGTAAAACATATCCCATGTGGCTTAAACTGGAATAAGCAATCATGCGCTTGAGGTCTTTCTGCCTCAGAGCTACAAGAGCTCCATAAAGAATGCTGAAAGCTCCAAGGAAACCCAGCATGGTAATCATAAGCTCAGGGTTGCCAGTATTCGGGAGCATTGGAAGTGAGATCCTGAAAAGCCCGTATCCTCCTATTTTGAGCAGAATAAAGAGTACACTGCCTGCGGTCGGGGCTTCGGTATAAGCATCCGGAAGCCAGGAGTGGAAGGGGAAAATCGGCAGCTTTGCCAGGAACCCGAAAATGATGGAGAGAAAGATTGCATTCCTTAACAGGCCGGAACCTAAGAACTGGAACTGTGCAACAAGTGTCCTTATATCAAAGGTGGGCACTCCGGTCTGCTGCCAGGAAGCATAGAAGAGCCCGAAGATCCCAAGAAGCATTACCAGAGAGGCAACATGCGTGTAGATAAAGAACTTATAAGACGCATGGGCCCTCTTTTCTCCTCCCCAGATGTTTACCATGAAGAAAAGAGGGATCAGGGTAAGTTCCCAGAATATATAGAAGACCATGAAATCAAGGGATACGAAGACTCCTATAACTGCAGCCTGCATGGTAAGAATCAAACCGTAAAATCTGTTAGGGGATTCCCTGTCTTCCTTCCAGCTATAAAGGATCAGGAACGGGATAACTATTGCATTCAGGAGGATAAGGGGCAGGGAAACGCCATCAATTCCAACTGAATATTTAACTCCCAGCAAGGGGATCCAGTCTATCGATTCAAAGAACTGCATGGCAGCCGTACTGCTGTCAAAGTTCAGGTAGGCATACAGGGTAAGGCCAAGAGTTGCAATGGACCCTAAAAAAGCCAGGCCTGCAGCCTGATCTTTCGTTTTTGTGAAAAAGGTAACTGCTGCAAAAATCAGCGGCACCAGAATCAACAGTGATGCGACCGGCAGCATCAGAGTACCTCCATTATTAATTTAACAAGTATTATTAGCAGGCTGACACCCACAACTACTGCAATTGCATAAGTCTGGACAACTCCGGTCTGGACTCTCTGGAGCTCCTCACTTACACCGACTGTAAGAATTCCGATTCCTTCCACGATACTGTCAATGATAATATCAAGCACTTGAGAAAGGAAAGCAATGACTCCGTATACGATTCCAAGCGAGAAGAATTCAGTATAGATTTCATGCTGGTAATAGCGCTTGTAGAGCAGCCTGTAAACCGGGTTCTTCATGGAAGCAAGCGGCCCGAATTTAATTATCCTCAGATAATAGATCACAAAAGCAACTGCAAGACCTGCAACGGCAACTATCATCGGAAGCCACTGGACAAAGAGAGATTCGCTCCCTGCTGCCCCTACAAGCTCATTTCGACCTAAGGCTGCAAGGCTTCCTATGTCAAGATTCACGAAGCTGTTTGCAAATGTTTCTTCAAGGAAATCCATGAACCCTGTTTTTGTCAGCCCCCCAAACACTAGGGAAAAGATTGCCAGAATTGAAAGTGGTATTGTCATAATAGCGGGGGACTCATGTCCATGGTAGTCACTTCTCGGCTTCCCTGTGAAGGTCATGAAGATCAGCCTGAAGATGTAAATCGAAGTTAGGAGTGCAGCCGCAATTGAGAATGCATAGGGAATCCAGTTGTTGCTGTGCTCGCCAAAGAGATAGGCAGCCTCAATAATCGCATCCTTTGAGAAGAAACCGCTTGTCCCTATTGAGGTCCCGGGTATTCCGAAACCTGCCAGAGCCAGGGCTGCAATTGCCATAGTGGCAGCCGTAACTGGCATTACCTTTCTTACGCCTCCGAGTTCCCTCATGTCCTGGGTGCCCACTGCGTGGATTACACTGCCTGCACAGAGGAAAAGAAGGGCCTTAAAGAAAGCATGGTTGATCAGGTGGAAGAGAGAAATGCCTACTGCTTCAAGCCCGATTGCCGAACCGAGGCCAAGGCCAAGCATCATGTAACCGAGCTGGCTTATGGTCGAGTAAGCAAGCACGCGCTTGAGGTCGTTCATTACGATTCCCATCGTGCCTGCAAAGAGCGCGGTAAAACCTCCAAGGTAAGCAACTACCATGAGGGTATCAGGGGCTGCAATAAACATGGGGAAGGTTCTTGCGACCAGATAGACACCGGCAGTAACCATTGTTGCGGCATGGATAAGGGCAGAAACGGTTGTTGGGCCTTCCATTGCGTCAGGAAGCCATACATGCAGAGGGAACTGGCCGGACTTTCCTACGGCTCCTCCAAAGAGGAGCAGGGTGATGATGGTAAGGTGGCTTACTTCAAAACCAAAAATGTTCGAATGAAAGGCAGAAAGCTGCGGGATATAACTGAAGATTTCGTCAAAACGGAGCAGGTATGTCCCTTCCTGGAATCCGCCTGCAAGTTTCAGGAGGTCGGAGGTCAGTACAATTATCCCGGTAAGGAACATCACATCTCCTATCCTGGTTGTCAGGAAAGCCTTCTTGGCAGCCGCTGCAGCCGAGGGCCTTTCGAACCAGAAGCCAATTAAGAGATAGGAACACAGCCCTACAAGTTCCCAGGAAACAAAGAGCTGAAGGATGTTGTCCGAAAGCACCAGGGAAAGCATTGCTGCGGTAAAGAGTGCGGTTTCTGCAAAATACCTGGATTCTCCCGGGTCACCTGACATATAGCTAACTGCATAGATATGGATCAGCAGGCTCACAAAAGAGACCATTGACAGCATTACTGCGGCCAGGGGATCAATCAACACTCCTATATTGAGCATTGCAAACCAGGGATAAGACTGGCTTATAACCTCGTCTGGGTTTGCCAGCAGCCTGAGAGTAATCATTAAAGAGATTACGAAGGAGGCGGCAATTGCCAGTATAGGGACAATGGCACCACCTGCTGGCATTTTCCTGCCGAAGAAGAAGGTGATTACAAAAGCCAGTGCCGGAAGCAGAGGAATTAAAAATGCGAATTCTTCCAGAGCCGTTTTTACCACCTCAGGATCTTGAGCTCGTTAAGGTTGATCTTATCGTGCATTCTATAGATTGCCATGAGGATTGCAAACCCGACCGCTGCTTCGGCAGCTGCAAGGGCAATTGAGAATATGGCGAAAACCTGCCCGTTCAGGGTATCCGTGTAGCTGGAGAAAGCTACCAGGTTAAGGTTTGCGGAGTTGAGCATGAGCTCAATGCACATAATCATCCTGATGCCGTTTTTATGTGTCATTACGCCATAGAGTCCTATTGAAAACAGCAGGGCTGCAAGCCCGAGGTAAAAGATTAAAGGAATCATTGGTTTCTCTCCCCTTTTGCCAGGTAAAAGTTTAGAGTCATCGGTTGCCCTCCCCTTTTGCCAGGTAAATCGCTCCTATGAGGGAGGCAAGCAGGACGATTGAAAGGACTTCAAAAGGCGCTACATAATGAGTAAAGATCAGCATTCCAATGCCCTCTATATTACTCTGGTCAGCCTGGTTTTGGGGGAGTTCGGAAACCGTGTTCCAGGAAGTTCCAAAAGCCCCGATTACCACAATAGCTGTAAAGAGCAAAACTACGAGAAAGGCTAAAGGCCGGTTAATCCTCACCGGGTCCACCTCCTATCTCGTGCTTTGTCAGCATAACCGCAAAGAGAATGAGAACTCCGATTGCTCCGATGTAAACCAGTACCTGAATGATTCCCAGGAACTGGGCATTCAAAAGGATGTAGAGAGCTGCAATTCCAAACATGCACATGATCAGGGCAAGCCCGGCCCGGACAATATCTTTTGCAGTTACTACGAAGACTGCAAAGAATACTGTAGAGATGGCAAGAACCCAGAAGACAGCCATTTTCAGGGCTTCTCCAATTGTTTCGAGTCCGATCATTTCTCGTCACCTTCCTCAATATCGACTTCCCTTGCAAGTTTTTCAGGGGTCATGAGCAGGTCTTTGTGCTTCCATTTAACGAGACCTTTAGCGTATTCCTTGCCGCTTGAAAGCGCTTCTTTCGGGCACTGGTCGATACATAGCCCGCAGAAAAGGCAGTGTCCAATGTCAATCTGAGGGAACCAGCGTTGTTTTGTGCTGCCTGGTGCAATCGGAGCTTTTACGATCTTGATTGCGGCATTGGGGCATGTATTGGCACAGATGCCACAGCCTATGCATTTACTTTTATCGAGTATCTGAAGCCCCCTGAACCGGTCGGAAAGCTCGCTTTGTTTTTCCGGGTACATCCTGGTTACGGGAGGCCTTGTGATGTTTCTAATTGCGTATTTAATGTTTTTAAGGACCATAATTTCACGCCCCCAGGTAGAGTCCGAGCCCTACAGCCCAGACAAGGTTTAAAAGGGCAAGAGGAAGCAATTTTTTCCAGCTCAGGTCAACAACCTGGTCAATCCTGAACCTCGGGACAGCCCATCTGAGCCCTATAATTACCATAAGTACAAAGACAACTTTTACAATGAGGAAGCCTGTTGGAGCAATAATGCCAAAGAAAGAGTTGTTTGCAATAAAGCCTGGTACGTTCCAGCCGCCGAGGAAGAGAAGGGCTACAAGGAAAGAACCAAGGATCATGTGGATGTATTCGGCAAAGAAACCCAGCCCGAAACGCATTCCACAGTATTCCGTAATCCATCCTGCTATCAGTTCTTCTTCGGACTCGTTCTGGTCAAAGGGGAGTCTTCCCATATCAGCCATAAGTGCTACAAAGAACACAAAACATCCCAGGGGCTGCAGGAAAATATTCCAGCGCAGGCCCTGTGCAGTCGAAATGTCTACGATATTAAGCGAACCTGTCATAGCAGCCACACTTATGACAGTTATTCCAAGAGGTACTTCATATCCTACCATTCGGGCAAAGTTTCGAAAAGCCCCGAGCAGGGAGTATTTGTTATTCGAGCCGTAAGCCACCATGAAAATTCCGAAAATGGATAATGCGGACACCGCTTCAATGTAAAGCACGCTGATGTCCATCTGGGTAACCGCAAGCGTGTATTCGACCCCATTAATAAAGACCGCGCCCACAGGAAGGGCGACAAGCATAAGAAAAACTGAACCAAGCATGAAAATATTAGCATTATTAAAAAGTAAACTGTCAGCATTCAGCGGTTTCAGGTCTTCTTTCGTAAAAAGTTTGATTGCATCGGCTACAAGCTGCAAGAGCCCATATTTTCCTACGCGGCAGGGCCCCATCCTTGTCTGGATGTCAGCAGAAAGTTTCCGTTCAAGCCAGACAGCTCCCATTGCTCCGACGAAAATAATTCCAATCAGAACAAGGCCAAATATTCCTCTGATCCAGGGAATTAAAGGGGTTATATATTCAGGAATTACTACTGTCATCAGAATCACCTGTCCGCTTCACTGGTACACCCGTCCATGCTGCCTGATATTGCTGCCACATCTGCAACAGTCGTGCCTATTATCAGGGGAGGCAGAGCTTGCAGGGTAGGATAGTAGGGGCCTCTAATCTTTACTCTGTATGGCTTGTCCGAACCGTCGGAAATCATGTACATTCCCATTTCCCCTCTTGGGTCTTCCACCCTGTAGAACACCTCACCGGCAGGAACTCTCATTACAGGGGTTCTCCTGCCGTACAGGGAACCTTCGGGGAAGAGAGGGCCGCTGGGAATCTGGTCGAAACACTGTTCCAGGATATAGATACTTTCCCTGATCTCGTTAAGCCTAACCTGTATTCTTGCAAAACAGTCTCCTGCGGTTTCAGTGCAGACTTTGAAGTCAAGGTCTTTATAGACCAGATAAGGTTCGTTTTTCCGGATGTCGAAAGGCACACCGGTAGCACGCAAAGGAGGCCCTGAGACCCCAAGGTTCTTTGCGACATCAGCAGTCAGGACACCAACTCCGACAGTCCTTTCCCTGTAAATCCTGTCCGTATGGAACATTTCTTCAAAATCGTCAACTGATTTTTTAAGGTTGTTGAGGACAGGAATTGCTTTTTCTTTAAACCCTTCCGGAAGGTCGTCGCGTACTCCTCCGAACTTGAGATAGCTGTGAGTAATTCTGGCTCCCGTGATCATATCAATCAGGCTCAGGACTTCTTCTCGTTCCCTTACCGTGTACATGAACATGGAAACAAAACCAATGAATTCTCCAAACTCGCCCATACCCAGCAGATGGCTCTGAATTCTTGTAAGCTCGTCAAGAATAACCCGGATATATTGAGACCTTTCAGGCGGTTCGATGCCAAGTAATTTCTCGGTACAGCCTACAAAACATTCTTCGTTTACAAGAGCCACAAGATAGCAGATCCTGTCCACGATTGTTATTCCCTGGAGGTAAGTCTTATTCTCCAGAATCTTTTCAATACCTTTATGAATGAAACCCAGTTCTATGTCAGCATCCACGACTGTTTCCCCTTTTAACCTCAGGTTTAGCCTGAAGGGGCCGGGCTGCATAGGATGCTGAGGGCCCAGGTGTACGATCATCTCATCTGGTTCAAGCCGTTCTTCCATTTTTCACCCTCACACCAGATTTCTGGCCGTATTATTCGGAAAGCCCTCGTAATCTCTCCTGAGTGGCCATTCTCCAAGCATATCTTCAGGAAGTACAAGTGGCTTCAGGTTCGGGTGGTTTTTAAATAGAATCCCGAAAAGCTCGTAAGTTTCCCTTTCATACCAGTTTGCATTCCAGTACACCGATACAACGGATTCGATTTCCGGACTTTCCCTCGGAAGCCTGGCCTTAAGCGTCAGAACCACAGGATGATCATATGATGCTATATGATAGACTACCTCAAACTCATTCCTTTTTATGTAGTCCACTCCGCAGACTGAGCAGAGATGGTCAAATTGAAGGGAATCCTTAAGGTACTGGCAGACTTCTTTTACCTTCTCCCTGTCCACATATGCCCTGGCACGGATTTCGGACTCGGCTGCGGCTTCGGAGATTGCCTCAGGAAATGTGCCTGTTAATAACTTGAGAATTTCTGTGACATCCATAATTTTCCCTCAAATAACTCTGAAATTTCAGAAGAACCTCAGTAACCTTAATACTCCGAGCCCAGGTCTTTTTTGGCTTTGATTTTTTCCTGTAGTTCCACAAATCCCTGAAGCATTGCTTCTGGCCTTGGAGGACACCCTGGGACAAAGACATCGATTGGAAATATCTCATCAATATTCTGGACAGTACTATATGACTCATAGAATGGGCCGCCACTAATTGAACAGTCTCCAAAAGCGATGACCCATTTAGGAGAAGGCATCTGTTCCCAGAGTCTTTTTAAAGCAGGCAGGTATTTCTTTGTCACGTAGCCGCTTATGAGCATAACATCAGCCTGCCTTGGAGAGTTTCTCGGAATAATTCCAAAGCGGTCCGTATCATAGTGGGCACAGCCCATTGCAATCATCTCGACTCCGCAACAGCCCATTGGCTGGGTCATAAACCATAGCGAATTTTTCCTACCCCAGTTAATAAAGTCCTGAACCTTAGTTTTCTTGAGAAAATCACTGATCGCATTGCCTGTTGTTGTAAGAACTCCAGGAATTTCTTCTTCCGAGGTCTCATAGGGTTTACTCGTTTTTTTCTCCTTCACTTCACCCATGTAAGGGCCCCCTTTTTCCAGAGATAAATGTATCCGAAGAGCAGTATAAAAATAAAGGCAAACATCTCAACCACTGCAAGAGAGGTGATCCCATGCCCCTTATAGACCGTAACCCATGGGTAAAGAAAAAGCACCTCTATATCAAAGAGCACAAATGCAATTGCATAAAGATAATACTCAACATTGAACTGGATCCTTGCAGTTCCTGTGGGAACCGAACCCGACTCATATGTCGTGTATTTGCCGGCTGCCTTGCTCCTCGGGCTCAGTTGCTTTACCATAAACATTGTCATTGGAGGCATAACAAGTGCCACGACAAGGAATATTGCAACTGGTATATAGCTATCAATTATTTCAGACATTAATATCACCTATTAAAGTGCAGCAACCTGAATTAAAGTGCAGCAACCTGAATTGCAGCATTACATGACACGAATTTTGGGTTTTTGGACAACAAAACTGCGTCCAAGCAACCGGGTTTTAGAGAAATTGTTTTCGGTCCAGACACAGGTCCTTTTATAGATGCCTGAGTCCACAGATCCTTAATTTTAATAAAAAGATCTCTGTATACAGGCATTTGCTTCCGGGCCTTGGAAATTTAGATTCCTCTGCCCGGAATTGTATGATAATTGCCAGAAGTTCAGGGGAATTCCTGCTTCAGGCAGCACAGGTCCAATTGAGTGAGATTAATATAATCAATAATTATAATTGTTTAAAATTGTTTAAAATTACAGAACCCCATACTAATTGCTGCAAACGAATGTGAAGTTATTTATCGCTATTTGCTAGATAATTAATAATATATAAATATTAAGTTTAAATAATTAAAATCTGTTTTTCGAATAAGGATATGTTTTAAAAATTGGAGTAAAGTACTGGGCCGTTTGCGGAATTATATAAGTTATGTATATATTACTCTTCTCCAGTTTCCCCAACACAAATAATATTATTTATAATATATATAAGTAAGCGTTATATAAACACAATAAGTATATATATACTTTAATTATTTTAGATTGAATAAAACATTCATATATAATAACATAAATAATCATGAGAAATTCCTAGAATAAAAGGTTTTTCATACCTCCCAGAAAATAAAAATAATACAGAATTAATAAAAATTAAGCCATCCTGCTGCAGAATTTTAGATGGAAGTCCACTTGTATATTTTGCGAGATATGAATAAAACCAATAGCAGAATCGTCAGTGAAGCAGTATAAAAATAGTTGGCAGAAAATAAATAAATTACACATTATCGAGTACAACAAATTGCCGCATTCACGACAAAGAGAATATTCA
Organism: Methanosarcina sp. Kolksee; assembly: GCF_000969945.1. Classification (NCBI taxonomy): domain Archaea; kingdom Methanobacteriati; phylum Methanobacteriota; class Methanomicrobia; order Methanosarcinales; family Methanosarcinaceae; genus Methanosarcina; species Methanosarcina sp. Kolksee. The sequence goes on along the minus strand of NZ_CP009524.1, from coordinate 1,884,570 downwards.
CGATAAAGAGATATACTTTTTAGTATAGTCCCGAGAACACACTGTACCAATACATTATAATAAGTCTTTTCATGATAGAAAAACTGGTGGAATTGCATGAAGATTAATGATAATTGTGTAGGGTGCGGCCAGTGTGCTTCTTTTTGCAAAAAAGGAGCAATAGAGGTAAAAGGAAAGGCACAAGCTACTGACGCCTGCATAGACTGCGGAATATGCGCTCTCTACTGCCCTGTTAAGGCTATAGAGGTGTTGGCATGAAAGCGATTGTGATTGGTGCAGGACTAGGCGGGCTCTTAAGTGCGGCCAGGCTCTCAAAGGCAGGGTACCAGGTAGATGTTTTTGAAAGGCTTCCCATAACAGGAGGAAGGTTTACAAACCTCAGTTACAAGGGATTCCAGCTTTCAAGCGGAGCTTTCCATGTCCTGCCCCATGGACCTGCAGGCCCTCTTGCCAAGTTCCTCAACGAAGTCGGAGCCGATGTAAAGATCGTGAGGACAGATAATACAACTGTACGTGTGCCCCTGAAAAAAGGCAGCAAGGATTATGAAAAAGGCTTCAAAGATATTTTGTTTAACGATTTTTCCACACTTCTCTCGCATAAAGACCGCCTGAAGATCGCCCTTCTTATAGTGAGTACGCGAAAGAACCGCCCAACAGGAAGCACTTTGCAGGCATGGCTCAGGTCACAGTTTAAAGATGACTGGCTTGAGAAATTTGCCGACGCTTTCTGTGGCTGGGCATTGAGCCTTAGAAGTGACGAAGTTTCTGTGGAAGAAGTTTTCGAAATAATTGAAAACATGTACAGATTCGGCGGCCCAGGAGTTCCTATTGGAGGATGCAAAGGAGTAATCGATGCTCTGGAAAGTGTGATTGCCGCACATGACGGAAAGATTCATACCGAGACCGAGGTTTCAAAAATCCTTGTGGAAAACGGAAAAGCCGTGGGTGTTCTTGTTGGCGAGGAGGCTCATAAAGCAGACCTGGTCATCAGCAATTTAGGGCATGCTGCAACTGCATGTCTCTGTGCGGAGGCCCTGTCAGGCGAAAAAGCTTCAGAATACCTCAGAAGACTTGAAACCCTGAAGCCTTCTGCCGGGATAAAGATATGTCTTGCTGCAGACGAGCCTCTTGTAGGACATTCGGGTGTCCTTCTAACCCCATATGCAAAAAGAGTAAATGGGATAAATGAAGTTACGCAGGTCGATCCGAGACTCGCTCCACCTGGCAAGCATCTTACAATGTCCCATCAACACGTAGCCCCTGAGAACGTGAAAAATCTCGAAGCTGAAATTGAACTGGGGCTTCAGGACCTTAAAGAAATCTTTCCCAATAAAAAATACGAAGTCCTGCTTATCCAGTCATACCACGACAACTGGCCGGTAAACAGGGCTGCCTCAGGCACGGACCCTGGTAACGAGACTCCTATTCCCGGACTTTACGTTGTCGGGGATGGAGCCAAAGGAAAAGGCGGCATTGAAGTTGAAGGTGTAGCTCTTGGTGTAGTTGCTACCATGAAGAAAATCCTGGACTAAAATTTCAGAAAACAAACTCATCAGGTGTTTTATCATTCCACCAAAAAATCCCAATTTTGTGACCTACTCGAAAAACGTTTTCGTTCCTGTGACCAATATTTGCAGGAACCGCTGTGGTTACTGCGGTTTTCGGCGGGAGCCCGGACAACCAGGCGCCAGGCTCATGAGACCCGGAGAAATTCTTCCTGTACTTGAAAACGGGGCAAATGCAGGGTGTACCGAAGCCCTTTTCACCTTTGGGGAATATGCAGAGGAGGTTTCGGAGTACAGGAAATGGCTTAAAGAGCTAGGTTATTCTTCCACGCTTGAATACCTTCTCATTCTCTGTGAGGCTGCAATCGATATTGGAATCCTTCCTCATACGAATGCAGGGATTATGACGCGCTCGGAGCTGAAGGCTTTAAAGCCTTTGAATGCAAGCATGGGGCTTATGCTTGAGAGCACGGCAACCCTGGACGCCCATAAGGACTGCCCCGGCAAACTTCCCGAACTCAGGCTTAATACCATTCGAGAAGCAGGAAAACTCCAGATCCCCTATACTACCGGCCTTCTTATAGGAATTGGGGAAAAAAGGGAAGATAGAATTGAGTCCCTTGAAGCTATTGCGTCTCTACATAGGGAATACGGGCACATCCAGGAAGTTATTATCCAGAACTTTGCCCCAAAACCCGGAACAACTATGGAAAACTTTCCTGCTCCTTCAATAGAAGAAATGATTGACACTATATGCCTGGCCAGACAGATCCTTCCTTCTGACATAGCAGTACAGGTTGCCCCAAACCTTATAGACCCAAAAGCCCTTATCGCAAAAGGGGTGACTGATCTGGGAGGCATATCCCCACTGACAATTGACTGGATTAATCCTGAAGCTGAATGGCCGGATGTAAAGGACCTGCAAAGGAAACTAAGTCCGATTTTGCTCAGGGAACGCCTGCCAATTTACCCTCAGTATGTAAGAAATGAATGGTATTCGGACAGGATAGGCGGGCTTATAGAACAACTCTCTGATGCTGACGGTTACAGGAAAAAGCCCTGGACAGAGGGCATGCGGAGGAATTGAAAAATGAACAACAGGATTCCCGAAGATCTCATAGAACGAGCATACCAAGGGAAGAGCACAAAAGAAGATGGTCTCCTGTTTCTGGAGGTACCTCCTTTTGAACTCTTCAGGTTTGCGGACGAACTTCGCTCTCTTACGGCAGGAGATACGGTTACTTACGTAGTAAACCGAAACATAAACTTCACAAGCCGCTGTGTTGGCACCTGCGGGTTCTGTGCATTCAGGACAAACGATGGAAAAGTCCTCAGCATAGAAGAAATTATGGAAAAGGTTAGAGAAGCTGAGAAGGCAAAAGCTACCGAAGTTTGTATCCAGGGAGGTCTGCTTCCGGATGTGGGCCTTGACTTTTACCAGGAAATTGCAGAAACTATAAAAGCCGAATTTCCGGAAATGCATATTCACGCTTTTTCCCCGATGGAGGTTTACCATGCTTCTCGTGTCAGTGGCATAAAAGTAAGTGAAGCCCTTTCAAAGCTGAAACGAAGCGGGCTTGATACAATGCCCGGAACTGCAGCCGAAATTCTCTCTGACCGTGTCAGGAAAATTATTTGCCCTTCAAAACTCAAGACTGCGGAGTGGATTGAAGTGGTCACACAGGCACATGCTACAGGAATCCCTACCACGGCAACCATGATGTACGGGCATGTCGAAATTCCTGAAGAGAGAATTGAGCACATCCTGACTATCAGGGATATTCAGAAAGAGACTGGCGGAATTACCGAGTTTGTGCCTCTGCCATTTATGCCTTATAATAATCCGATTGGAGAAAAAATGATCAGAGAGGGCAGGTATGCTACTCCTGGCCTCGATGACCTGAAAATCTATGCTGTTTCACGTATCCTTCTTCACGGGCATGTAGATAATATTCAGGCAAGCTGGGTAAAACTGGGGAAGAAGCTTTCCCAGTTTGCTCTTCACTGCGGCGCAAATGACCTGGGAGGTACACTCATGGAAGAGAGTATTTCCAGATTGGCAGGAGCTCCTAATGGAGAAAGTATCTCTGTTGAAGAACTGGAATGGATGATCTACGGAGCCGGAAGAGTTCCAAAAGAGAGGACAACCCTTTATAAAGGGGTACATGAATTGACTTCCGGGAACTCTAACAGAATTACAGGGTGTAGAGCCTCAGAATAAGCTGGTATCCTCTTCAAATTGTACGGATAAAAGCAGTAGATAGTTGAATAACACTCAGGGAAATGAGGAATTTTAAAAAGGATGATCGGATGTACACGAAAAAACCGACAACTCCAGAAGATGTAATTGAAAGGGCATACCAGGGAAAATGTACTAAAGAGGATGCCCTCCTTCTGCTTGAAGGAAACCCTTTTGAGCTGTTTGAGCTCGCCAATAATCTGCGTGCCAGTACGGTAGGCGACACTGTTAGTTATGTAGTGAACAGGAATATCTATATCACAAATAAATGTGTTGGAAACTGCGGGTTCTGTGCCTACAGGACAGAGAAAGGGTATATCCTGAGCGTTGAAGAAATCCTGGAAAAAGCAGGAGAAGCGAGAAAAGCAGGAGCTGTGGAGGTATGCATCCAGGGTGGATATATCCCGGAAGCTGATGTAGAGTTCTATCTTGAGATTATAGAATCAGTAAAAGCCGAATTCCCTGACCTGTGTATTCATGCCCTGTCCCCTATGGAAGTAAATTACGCAGCAGGAATCTCAGGCATGTCGGTTGAAGAAGCCCTGCGCAGACTTAAAAAAAGTGGGCTTGATTCCCTTACCGGGACTTCGGCTGAGATCCTTTCCGACAGGGTAAGAAAGATTATCTGCCCTGGAAAAATCAATACCCAGCAGTGGATTGATACCATAACTGCAGCACATAAAGCAGGGATTTCCACTAATTCCACTATCATGTACGGACATGTTGAAACCCTTGAAGAACGCCTGGACCATGTCTTTATCATCCGGGAAATCCAGAAAGAGACCGGCGGGTTTACGGAACTTATCCCAATGGCGTTTTTGCCTTACAATAACCCTGTAGGGGAAAAGATGATTGCATCCGGAAAATTCTCTACCACAGGGCTTGAAGACCTTCAGCTCATAGCTATTTCCCGCGTAATTTTACATACTTACGTTAACAATATTCAGGCCACGTGGGTAAAGTTAGGAAAGAAACTCGCTCAGGTAGCCTTACAGTGCGGAGCAAACGACCTCGGAGGCACGCTTATGGAAGACCAGATCTCCACAGCCTCTGGAGGCAGTAATGGAGAATATGTATCTCCTGCCGAGTTCGAATGGATGATAAAAGGAGCAGGAAAAATCCCTATGCAGAGGGATACTCTATACCGGAAAATAGAACGAGATTTTTCTAATAAAGTCAATCCTCTTCCTATTTTGTGAAAGGTTGCAGTTCCCGAGTTTAGACTCGGGAGCTGTCCTTTTCGCTCACTTCGTTCGCTCAAGCGGACTAATTTAGAGTGTAGAGTGTAGAATGTAAATTTAGAATATAGAAAAATTAAGTTTTGCCTGAGAGGGTGAATTTTGTGAAATTACTTCTTCCTGTGCGCCTTTCTCAGTGTGGTTATGATTTAATATAAGTCAGAGCGGTTGAAATTGCTGCAAGCCGGAACCATAAGAAAAACGAGTTTATCTTTCCGGGACGCGGGGGTTTTACGCTTCTTCATATAAATTTCAGTGAATTGAGTTAATATTTATTTATATTTATTTCTGAACTTAGATTTTCAGGAGTCAAGATGAAAGCCGTAATCCCTTATAAAAAATGCAGTGCAAAATCCAGATTGTCCCCTGTCCTGACTCGGGAAGAGAGAGAAGAGTTTGTGGAACTGATGCTGAATCAGGTGATAGACACCCTTAAGGAAGCCGGAGTGGGAACAATCGATATTCTCAGTCCTTCTATGTACGGGCTTGAGAATATGACGAAAGCCAACGTGCTTCTGGACAAAAATGACCTGAATGAAGCCCTTAACGGGTACCTTGAACAGGCTGAGGAGCCGGTTATTATTGTTATGGCTGATCTTCCGCTTCTTTCTTCTAAGCACATAATAGAGATTGTTTCGACTAAAAAGGATGTTTGCATCGTTCCTGGAAAAGGTGGAGGTACTAATGCCCTTTATATAAAGAACCCCTCTAACTACAGGGTAAGGTACTATGGTTCGAGTTTTCTGACTCATTGTTCAATTGCAGCCGATTCCGGACAGAATTTTGAAATATATGACTCTTTCTTTGCAGGTACGGATATTGATGAACCTGAAGATCTGGTAGAACTCCTCATACATGGAAAAGGACCTGCAAAAGATTACATTAACCGAAAGTTCAAACTCGATGTTAGCAGAGGAAGGGTAAGATTGATTACTCTTTAAAAACTTTCCATGCATCTCTGGTAAAGTGAGGAATCATGACAAATTGCGTCAATTTCCTCAACATTTACCAAATATTTAAAGAAATCACGAGCTGGAGTCGGGTATCGATTTTATGTAAATAGGCCAAAATTTAAGGCCGGCTTCTAATGTAAAATCGATGTTTTCAGGCAAGAAAATTCCTTAACCGATTACCAATGCCATATTTTGAAACCTTGCTTAAACTTATTTAAACAGAATATCAAAAACCTTGCGTGAACTTATTTAAACAGAATATCAGAAACATACTTACCTGAACTCTTATCAGCAATAATCGTTGCAATATCGTTATATTCAAGTTTCAAGCTGCTATATGCGATAATCGATTCGCTTCCCCGTTGTATCATAACCATGAGGCTTTTTTCTGGAAAATTTATTTCCTTTATAGTTTTTCCCACGACTTTTGGATTGGTAACCTTAACTTCCATAATATTGCCCCTATTTCCGATTTCACACATCGAAAATAGGTCATTACCGCCAATCATATTTTCCATGACCGCAGCAGTTGTCATTGTAGTGCTCATCGCTCGAATTCCGAGATCCCAGAATGCCTGGAGATTTTCTACGTAATTTACCCTAACAATTAATTGTTCTCCCTTAAACCCAAACTTTGCCTTTGCAATCTGACAAAAAAGAAGATTTGCATCATCCTTTTTTGTAGTTACAACTACATATTTGGCATTTTCAATCCCGGCTTTTTTCAGAATAGCTATATCTGCTGCATTACCCTGAACAGTCCTGATTCCTAATTCCCTGCATTTGTTACATTCCTCTTCCGAGATGTCTATAACTGACACATTTTCTCCTCTGTTATCAAACCTTTCGGCAAGGATACGGCCTATTTTTCCTCCTCCAATAATCAAAATTTCCATAGGAATTATCTCCAGTATCTGAGCTACTTTTTTTGACATACTACCTGTCAGGAAAACAGTAATAATAACGGTCAAGAAGACCAGTCCTACAATAGTTTGGCCTCCTGCAATCCCCATTTCATCCAGTTTAATTGCAAAATAAGTTGCAATCGAGGTAGGAACTACTCCCCTTGGCCCCACAAAAGATATGAACATTTTTTCTTTAGTACTTATTTTTGAACTCCGCATCGAGATAAATACAGCTACAGGACGGACAAATAATGCTATAAGCAAGACCAGGGCAATCCCTTTTAGCCCGATCTCCATGATGTACCAGAACTTGAGCATTGCTGCAAGCAAGATGAAAATCAGAGAGATCATTAAAACCGCTAGATTATTATTGAATTCTTCTATCATCTTCTTCTGGGGAAATTCGGTAGATCCCATAATAATCCCAAAGACAGCCACTGCAAGAATCCCCGACTCATTGCCTATAGTTTCTGACAATACATAGCAAGCAAAGATAAAAGTGAGAGTGAACAACCTTGCAGGCTGTTTGCCAATGGATATGCCTCTGGTAAAAAACCAGCGTAGAATAAACCCACATAAGCCCCCTATAATTAACCCCATCCCAACCCTTTGCAGCATAAAAATTACTGCACCAGTTCCGGAAATCTCAGCTGTGATCCCTTCAAAAACCAGTGCAGTTAGGATTACACTTACAGCATCATTTAAGACACTCTCAAATTCCAGGATTTTGGCAACCCTATGGCAAATCCCTATGTTCCTGATTATTGGACCGACAACACTGGGACCAGTTGCAGTAACAAGAGCTCCAAAAAGAGCAGCAATTGGAATAGGGATATTTATAAGAAGATGTGTCAGTATGGTTATCCCGATAAAAGTGATAAAAACTCCTAATGTACTTAATTTAATAACACTTTTTTTAACTCCTCTCATGTGCTTCCAGTCGATCTGGAATCCTCCGTCAAAGACTATCACAGACACGCAGATCGAAACGATAGCACTTAGCACATCGGAGTAAAGAGCCGGGTTTAAGAGGTTTAGAACTTCAGGTCCTACTATTATTCCTTCAATAAAAAGAAAGATTATAAAAGGTATCTGAAAATAGTGAGTAAGGACCTGTGCCAGCATGGATAGAACGAGCAAGGCAACAATTATTTCCATCAAAAATATAGGTTCGATCATTTAGGGCTTCCCTACTAATAAATGAACTTTTTGATTAAAATATTTAATTAAAATATTTAATGTGAATTGAATTGTTGAATTATGAAAAGTTCAAGGCATACATCTTAAGATATCGTACCTAAGATCTCGTACCTGTGATCAGCCAGAGTTCAGGTCCAAAAAAAATATGATAACTCCTGAGAGTAACACTAAAGTTAAATCCTGAGCAGTAGAAGATATTTTTCAGCAATATGCTTATTTTTTCTGTATAATTTGCTCTGTACCCCTTAGTATTTTTTTGATTATTGATCCATTACTGGCTCCATTAGTATATACATTTTTCCAGTAATCCAGTCTTCATATATATCAATGAGTATTGAAATTGCCGGTCTTAATACTGATTTTCGTCCAGCTCTTTTGTAATTTTCTTCCAGCTCTTTTGTAATTTTCTTCCAGCTTTTTAGTAATTTTCGTCCAGCTCGTTAGTAATTCTGAAAACAGAAGAGTCTGAGACTCCCTCTACTCTAAAACAGTCATGACCTGTTCCACCCATCTGGTGGAAACACTTTGAAGGAGTTAACCTTGAGAGCTAACCTTGAAAGAGCTAACCTTATAGAAGTTTATGTTTTATCAATCGACAAGCTTTCTACCTTCTAAGGTGAAAACACCTTATGGTATAAAATGAGATGAAGAACTTCCTGCCTTAAAAAATAGAATTATCCTGCCCTTTTTGAAGGTAATTATCCTGCCCTTTTTGAAGGTAATTATCCTGCCCTTTTTGAAGTGCCTGATTAAGATTTATTTCACTTAAGGATCTGTACAAAACCCCTGGTACCATCAACGCGGACGTACTGGCCGTCTTTTAAGATTTTGGTTGCATTTTCGATACCGACAACCGCAGGAATACCATACTCTCGCGCAATTACTGAACCATGTGTCATCATACCCCCAACCTCGACCACCAGGGCTTCAACGGAATAAAACAGTGGAGTCCAGCCAGGATCGGTAAAAGGCGCTACTAAAATATCCCCTTTTTTCAGCTTTGCGGCTTCGGGTCTGAGGATAACCTTTACGTACCCTTCCGCAACCCCGGCGGAAACAGGAGTCCCGATTAAAGCCCCTATTGGAGCCTCAATATCGATCCTAACACCTGTAATAACTTCTCCTTCGCTGGTCATAACCCTGGGAGGGGTCATTTTCTGGTACTGCTCGCAGGCTTTTTTACGGGAGTCTATAAACCGCGTCAGGTCCTCACTAAAATGATTTTCTAGCAATGCAACCAGTTCATCGAGATATAAATAAAATACATCCTCTTCTTTTTCCAAAATTCCTCTCTGATGTAAAGCCAGGGCCTCTGCCAGGATAGCCTGGCGATAGATATCAAAAAATCGAACAATAACATACTTGGGAAACTCACGCAAGCCTGTGGAATTTCGGTAAATGGAAAGAAGCCTGGACATTAGTCTTGCTTTGAGGCTTCCGGCAGGGGTGTTGCTAATACTTTCCATAAGTTTTTGTACGACTTCCTGCGCTTCTTTTCTGCCCTGTCTGAACCGGTTTCGGTGCTCACCCGGAGCATTGCTTTTAATATGGTTTATAATGGACGGAACAAGAAGGGTAGGGGCTTCCCACCATCGAACGTTTGAAATATCGATTTCACCCGGGCAGCGCATGCCATACAGTTCCATGAACCTTTCCAGTTCGGTCCCGAATATATCTCCGCCCTTTACTTTACTAAGTCCCTGATAGAAAGTGTCCTGATAGAAAGTGCTGTCTTCCGATTTTTCCAGAAAATCTACCACTTCAGGATATTTTCGTGCGGTATCGGCCAGATCCCCAATCATTAACCCCATCTCACCTGTCACGTTACCAGGCAGGGATTTATTCAGCGTATCAACATCAAGGTTCTCATCCAGCCATAGTCTGGTCAACCGGCTGGCAATGGGCAGGACAATGAATGGTAACGGTACGTACATCATGCTGCCAATCAGTTCCTGTAGCAACTTGCCCATACTTTCCTGAACTCTTTTAATTCGCTCTATCCCTGAGGCCTGCATAATGCTGTGCCTATGCTTATTGATTATCTCTTCCGGTGGAGCTGTAGCTCGCTCAATGATGCCGGAGGGATCGAGGAAAAATAAATTGTTAACAATAATCGGGATACCCTTTAAATAGAGCGGAAGAAGCGGTTTGAATAATTTAAAAACCTGTTTCGTTGTATCTTTGTTTGCTTTTGCTTCTTGTTGAAATATCTCGCTTGATACTATTTTTTCCAGGGCATCTCTCATTAGTTCGTCTACAATAGCAATTCTCCAGATAAAATACCGCCGAAGAGCTTTACTGTACAAAAGAGGGGTAACGTCATAAAAAAGCCTTCCTCCCGCTTCCACGATCACTGAATTGGGAAAGGGTACGGAGTTTTTTCCAAAGGGAAATATCTCCCAAAAAACAGAAATCCCCATAGGTTTCATGGCATCTGTCATCATTTGCAGGTGAGCAATAGACAAAAATACGTGAAGTTTATTGTCATGTACTTTAGGAATCGGATAAAGAGTAGTGATAGGACGGCTCTGTAAGATATAGAACTTGTTCCCTGCCAGACACCACTCGATGTCCTGCTCTGAGCAGTAGTGTTTTTCTATCCTTTGACCAAGTTGGGCCAGTTCCAGAATTTTATCATCGGATAGAGCCTGCTTGTTCTGGAGTTCAGGAGCAAGTTCTCTGGTTACTGTTCCTCCTTCTGTGACCGGATAAACAGCTTTCTTCTTTTCTGCGATTTGCTTTTTGACAATCTGGTTCTCGCGGACCTGATAAGAGTCGGCTGAAACAATTCCTGAGACAAGAGCTTCACCCAGCCCGAAGCTGGCATCAATGGAAATAGTATTCCTGTGCCCGGTGACAGGGTCCACGGTAAACATAAGCCCGGAAACCTCCGGAAATATCATTTGCTGCACCACTATGGATAAATAGACAGAACGGTGGCCAAATCCATGTTTAATTCGGTAGATAATTGCCCTGTCGGCAAATAGAGAACTCCAGCATTCCCGCACAGCCTGAAGGAGTTGATTCATCCCTTTTACGTTCAAATAGGTTTCCTGCTGGCCGGCAAAAGAGGCAGTCGGCAAATCTTCGGCTGTGGCGCTGGACCGAACGGCATAAGCCTTTTCTTCACCCACTATTTTCCATGCATCAAGGATAGAGAATTTGATTGTTTGGGATATGGGGATGGTTAGTAAATGGTCCCTGATCAGTTTTCCCAGCCTGCTAATTTCGTCCGGTTGATCCAGTTTCAACTGGTCAAGCAAATCAAAAAATTTGTCCATCTCATTGCTTGCTGCAATAAAATCACAGTAAGCCGACGTTGTAATGCAAAAACCCGGCGGAACAGGAAATCCTGCTTTGACCATTTCTCCCAGATTAGCACCTTTTCCCCCGATTTCAGGCAAATTTGTCCTGTCGACTTCATTAAAGTGCATTACATAAACGTTAATGCTAATACACCTCGAAAAATGAAATCTTGATTTTTATATTATACGCTTTTATAATATAGGACTATGCGGGTCTTATCCTTGAGTTATTGCTCAATCCTGCAAAATGAGTATTCTCCCACTACTCCATTTTGCGTCAAAAGATGTAACGTTGACACCGCAAAAGAGATCAAATCAATATACCGCAAGAAACAGATTACATCAATACGGTTGTAGGAAAATATCCTTGCTGAGTTGAAGTCGAGCAGGATGAATTGAAGGTATGAGTTTAAAAGTAATAAAAAAGGTTAAGGCAAAGGTAGTAAAGTTGTTATCTAACCAATTACCCTCAGCCTTGTTTGACCAGTTTGAAAGCCATGTTCCAACTGGTTAAATTATGACATATTGCTTGCATTTCCTGCCTGAGGAGGCATTGACATGTTACCTGGGGCGCCTTGAGGCATGGAACCGTTACCGGACATGTTACCTGGAGCACCTTGAGGCATGGATCCATTGCCGGACATGTTACCTGGAGCACCTTCAGGGGGCATGGTAGCGTTGTCAGCTGGCATCTGGCCTGCGTCTTCTCCTGGAGGCATAGTAGTATTAGCTGACATATTGTCTGCATTCTCTTCTGCAGGGGCAGTATTGTCAGATGTCTTGTTATCAGCACATCCTGACATGGCTACTATTGACATAAGTAGCAAGCCGATCACTAAAAAACTCATTTTTTTCATTATAGTACCTCAGATATTCTCGAACTTTAACTCTCAATCTCAAGGGGTTGTATCTGTAAGTCCTGAATTTTCAATACCAGTAATCCAATTCTGGGGGTTTGGAAGTTTACTGCAAATCCAGATCTAACATTTTACATAATATAAACAGTTAGATCCTTTGAGGTGAAACCTCCTCCTAAAATATTGAAAATTCAGCTAAATAGAAGACCGAGAGTTTTACTATAAAGTACGCTACATATTTCATATAGCATTTACTTTTCGAAAAGAAAATGCCACAAACAATAAAAAACCTTTTTATATTTGCCAATATTCATTTCTTTCTTTAATATTTTTCTGTTCAATTTATTTCTTGTTTAAAATATCTAGCGCGGATTTAACAATTATTTTTCTTATTTAATAAGCTGATCCCAAAACTCGAAATTACTTTTTTAGATCTCTTGTAAGCAACTAATTGAGCTCTGGATTTTGGACTCCAATCGTTAAATTTTACATACGACTGAATTCCAAACTTTACAACCCCTAAACATCAATATAACAATCTCTAAACATCAATATAAGCTGTATTACCAAAGTCTCTAACAATTAACACTTTAATTGACTTAATTACAAATTGATTACTAAGGTCAAGCTGTGTACTGGAAAAATCATGCTCTGGAGTTGTAATATCAGCAGCAATACCGCAAATTAAATCAAGTTTTGCTTTATTATCCCAAAATTAGTTCACTTTTTAAATATATATTATTATAGTTGTATATCGTGTACAAGTAACCCATTATTTTTACTCCAACTTTGAATTTGTTTCTTTTACTTAATCATTCCACAATACCAAAATGGAATTGGAATTTATTCAACGTTTAACCTTTTGTGTTGCCTGCTGTTGTATTATAAATTAGACTTCCAAATGGTTTTGAGTCTGCGAAATCATTTCAGCATACAACAATTTTTTGCGAGTTCCTGATTAAAAAGGAAGAATTTAATAATTCTTTGCATAATCAGGTATTATACTATATCTTGAGCTCATCCCAAAAACAATTTTATTCCCACATCAATAAGAGTTTCAGAATTATTTTTCAGGATCAGAAGTTCTTATTGATAATCCAGAATACGATATTCAGAGAAGCAATTTTGCGTTTTGGGATCAGCTCCTTCAGTAAACAAAAATACTGTAAAGTATGGATGAAAGATAAATGAAAAAGAAGGAAAAATTACATTCAATTTTTTTAGCCCCAACTGTCCTTCTTTTATTTGTAGTTATCGTCTCATCTACTAACTCAATAGCCACTGAACAAAATATCTCTCCAACGTCGAATACATGTGTATATGTCACGAATTTCGGTAGCAACACTGTCTCTGTAATTGACATAGCTACAAACATTGTTACAGCCACAGTGAAAGTAGGAACTTCTCCTATTGGAATTGCTGTCAATCCGGCCGAAACAAAAGTGTATGTGACTAACCAAGGCAGCAAAAATGTTTCTATAATTGACATTGCCACAGATATGGTTACAGCCACGGTGGATGTAGGAAACAATCCTGAAGGAGTTGCAGTCAACCCTGCAGGAACAAAAGTATATGTGGCTAATGCGGGTGACAATACCGTCTCTGTTATTGATGCAATCACGAACACTATTAAAGCCACTGTGCCTGTAGGAATTGCTCCTAATGGAGTTATAATCAGTCCAGATGGAACAAAGGTTTATGTGGAAAACACCGGTGACAATACTGTTTCTGTAATTGATACGGCCACAAACACTGTTACAGCTACGGTGATCGTAGGAAATCGCCCTTGTGGAATAGAAATAAACCCTAAAGGTACAAAGATATATGTGACAAACTTCGGCAGCAACACTGTCTCTGTAATTGATACGGCTACCAGCACTGTTACAGCTACTGTGGACGTAGGAGACGGTCCTTACGGAGTTTCAGTCAGTCTGGATGAAGCAAAAGTTTATGTGGGAAATGCCGGCAGCAATACTATTTCTGTAATTGATACAGCCACAAACAAGGTTACAGCCATTGTGGCTGTAGGGGACGCTCCTAATGGAGTTGCAGTCACTCCGGATGGAACAAAGGTATATGTGGGGAATGCCGGCAGCAACACTGTCTCTGTAATTGACACAGCCACAAACAAGGTTGTAGACACAGTGAATGTGGAAAGCATTCCAGTTGCCTTAGGGCTTACACATATTCGTCCACTAACGGTGTTAGATACCACTACTACTTTAAGTTCTTCAATCGATCAATATAAATTTGGGCAGCAAATAAAGCTTATTTCTATAGTTGATGCACCTTTACAAGGAACAAGAAAGCCATCAGGCATAGTTACATTTATGGATGGAACCACACAGATAGGAAACGGAAATGTAACTTCCGGACAGGCAACTTTAATGACTTCATCACTTTCAACTGGCCTACATTCCATTACAGCAGAATATAGCGGTGATAATAGCTTCAAATCAAGCACATCCCCTCCCCTCATTCTAACAGTTCTAGAGCCTGGCTTAGAACAGCAGTCTAGTCCTATGAATAATTCTCCATTTAAAGGCATACTTGCCACAATATCTCAAAATCCACTAGTTAGTAGTATTATTGCTACCGTGATTGGAGGCATTATAGTAGTCATCATACAAGATAAATATTTATCTTGAGATTCTAATCGAAAAAATTAGACCATTTCTGCTACCTTTTTTGCTGACGCTTTTAGCGCTTCTCTTGCTCTTGCCTCGGTAAGCCCGGCCCCCATTGCGATTTTCATGGCAGTTTCATCGGTGATAAGGTCTTCAGGGGCATGTGTGTCGGTATTTACAAGAAGCGTTGCACCAATCTCAAGAGCAAGCCTGGCGACATGGCCGTTTGTCCGATTGTGCCCGTTCCTGGCTGTAATCTCAAGGCAGACATTGTTCTCTTTAGCGGTCTCGACATCTTCCTCGGAGATCAGGCCCGGGTGGGCCAGGATGTCCACATATTCACAGGCAACAGATGCTGCGTTTGTTCCGGGAGCAACTGGCTCGGAGGTGGTCTCCCCGTGCACGACCACAATTTCTGCACCCAGCTCTTTTGATTTCTTTGCAAGAGGGGCAATTTTCCGTGGCGGCACATGTGTCAGTTCAACCCCGGTTAGAACGCGGATATCCCATTCACTTTCAAGGTATTTTGCTTTCTGTCCCGCTTCGATAAGCTGTTCAAGATTAGTGTAATCAGCATGGTCGGTAAGTGCAATAGCCTCATAGCCGTGAATAACCGCCCGTCTGACAAGTTCGCTGGGGATCAGTTCCCCGTCACTGAAAATTGTGTGAGTGTGAAGATCAATCAACCGGATCACCGTGTTTGAAAGTGTTTTTTAAAATCGGGGTAGACTCTTATTAATTTTACTAACTGCTAATTCAATTAACCAATATATTTAATAGTTAAGCGGGGTATTTAACTACTTAAATATATAGGTTCTTGCTAAATTATATAGCTTGTGTTAACTGATATGTCTAATAAAATTACTCAGGTGTTTCGGTTTTTCCAAGCCTCTCTGCGACATCGGCAAAAGCGAAGTTGGGCTTTACATCCGTTATTTTGATCCTGACTTTTTCTCCGACTTCAACTTCCTTTACGAAGACAACAAACCCTTCAATGAGCACAGCCCCGTCTCCACTTGAGCCCAGCTTTTCGATATCCACAACGAATTTGTTTCCTTTGCGGAGTGGAGCTGTAAGGAATTTCTTTCCGATAACGTAGATTTCAGCACTCTGGGACCGCGAGGCTTTCGGAGAATAAGCCATTGTCCGGACAAAATTATCCCTTACCTTCTGCATGTAATCGTTAAACATATCTCCCTGGAAAACCTTCACAACGAAATTCCCTTTGGGCTTGAGAATTTTTTTTGCGCATTCCAGGGCTGAAGTTGCAAGCTCGATTGACCTTGCATGGTCATAAGACCAGTTTCCGGACAGGTTAGGGGCTGCGTCACAAAGTACCACATCAGCTCCTTTTGCCCCTACAGTCTTAATAATCTTCTGTATGGTTGATTCTGCATTTATATTGCCCTGAATGGTCTCGACGCCTTCAATAGGCACAATTCTCTGAAGATCCACACCAAGGACCTTCCCTCCAGACAGTTCCTTTGCAACCTGGAGCCATCCGCCTGGGGCTGCACCCAGATCAACAACCGAGTCTCCCCGATTGATAATATGGTGTCTTTCGTTAATCTGCTTGAGCTTGAAGGAAGCCCTGGACCGGTATCCTTCCTCTTTTGCCTGGTGATAATAATAATCTCTTCTATCTCTTGCCATTGCTACCTTCCCTGCACTGAAAGCTGATATAGATTACGCAAAAGCTTTTTTGTAAGTAATTTACTGATTTTTATCACGAATTCACTAATCTTTGTCAATTACTGATTTTTGTCACGAATTCACTAATCTTTGTCAAGAACCACTACATATATTGTAAGTGACTCATTACTCTATCTGTTACTGCTATAGCCTTTACTGCTCTCACTGTCATGAATTTCAGGATTTGTTTTCAGTGGTTCACCAATCTACTATTACTAATTCACTGAGTCTTAGATTTCAATGTTAGCCTTCTGATCCTTACGCTCGTTACTGAATAAAAGTACAGAGCATATCAGCACAATAACAGGTATCCATATGGCTTTAACACCAATAAATGATGTAAGCAACCCTCCTAAAATAGCTCCTGCTAGAAACGAAAGGTTAATTGTAGAATATCGAACGGTTCTACGAGCCGATTCATTGTCTTTTTTCGTGAAAGCAATATACGCTTCCTGTGTAGCTGAACGTAAATTTCCTGTAACCATTGTTGTACTATATGTAGAACCAATGAGTTTGCGAAATGAAGATATCTGAACCGAAGAAACAAACGAAACAGCAACTGTTACAATGATATTTGGGCTTGTGTAAGGTATAAAGCCTACGATAAAAAGGACTACAGTTTCAAGAATTAAAACTGCTTTTTCGGAATCTGTTATAAACAGGCGCATTGAAGGCTTTTTAATCATCTCGGCAACTACTACTCCGACCATGAATGCCAGAATAGGTACAGCATGAAGCACTGCCTGCCCCCATTCTCCTGTTGCAGCTTCTATGCCCATAAGCACGACGTTTCCAGTCTGGGCATTGGCGAAAACCCCGCCTCTTCCAACGAATGTATAAGCATCAAGAAATCCCCCTACAATTGCAAGAAGTATCCCAAGCTCCACCGACTCAGAAGTGAAATTACATAAACTTATTTTTCTTTCTTTTCTTTCGTATTTCAATGTTAACATCTTTATCATTCGAATTCAAAGAACCCTATTAAATAGTAATGAGCCTTACTCATAGTAATATTTAAACCTTTTTATAAAACAGAATCAATTTTTAAAAATGATTACTACAGGCTGTCCCAAAGCCACTCTTAGTTGTACATTTGGGTAATAAAAATCACAATATATATCTTCCTTAAATATATATATCAAATAAAAAATATACTTTTTAAGAAAAATTAGTTTTAGTGTTTCCTGTGTTCAAAAAGTACGATCAAAAGCAGCAATTTTTACTCCACTTAATCTGGAAGATTTTATCCCTGAAGGCCACATTTCCAGAGTAATAAATGATCTTTTTGATGTTGTTGATATTAACGCAATTGAATCCAATTACTCTGAAGAAGGTTGCCCTGCCTATCATCCAAGACTTCTTCAAAAAATCTGATTTTAGGGGTTACCTGATAAACATCCATGCGTCATCGGTTAAGCACTAAATTCCCTCTCTTGTACATGCTTTTATAATAATATTATCATCTCTGGATCTATGTCTCCTCGTTTCCCATCCCCTTGAACTCTCTTCGGAAAATGTTTCCCGAAGAGTGGTTAAGGCAAACTGCCAAAGAAGCTGTTCTCATGTACGTGAACGTAAAATTGACCCTATCATCACCTTTTGGGTTTTAACTCTGAGTTTTGGCGTATCACTCCATAACTTGTTGAGTTTCTTCGTCAGTGTGTTATTCACGGCATAGAGAAGCTTGCAAAAGATCCTGGAAGAAAACTTAGTAAAAAACTCGAAACCTTCCAGGATGTTCTCATTCAGGACAGTACAATTGTTCGTCTCCACTCTTCTTTAGCAGATAAGTTTCCAGCAGCAAGAGCAAGAACAATAGCTGCAGGCATAAAAGTGAGAGTTATGGTAAGCGCAGTTGCTAACATACCTAAAACAGTTGCCCTGTATTCTGAAAAAACAGCTGAGATCAAAACATTAAAAATAAGTCCCTGGATCAAAGATCGTGTTCTGCTTGTTGATCCTGGTTTTTACAAAACTCAAATGTTTGCAAGGGTTGAGGAAAATGGAGGATATTTTGTTTCAAGAATAAGGAAAAATACGGATCCATATTTGCAGAGAATACATCAGATTTATTGACAGTAATTCTGCATATATGTTGAATTCTAAGAATTTTTGAAATGATAATGGGTGTATATGAAAGTCAAGCATTGGATCCGCATGTATACAGAGAAAGATTTAGAGATGAATGGTTTGAATAAAAAATGAAAGAATTGGGTTCAAAAAGAGTGATAGGAGACGATATGAATCCTTAACCGATGGCCAATGCAAAAATATTATATATATGAAATAGAAAAAAACTCAAAGAAAACCCATTTAATGAAGTTGAAAAATGAATTCATGTAACTTAACGTATTAAAAATGTGATCCCTATGCCCAGAAAATACACCAATAAGACAACCCATTTTATTCTCCACGATGATGGTACATTCGACGTCTATATAAATAAAAAGTTTAAAGAATGTGGACTATATGAGGAAACCCCAGATACTGTAAAATTGAACTACTTCAAACACTCTTCAATATTCCAAAAAGAGGTAGGATGTTTAATTTCTGAGAATTACAGAATCTGGATAGAGGACAGAATAATTAATGTTCCAGGCGGCATCCTAGACAATGGAGTGTTCATAGCTAACTGTGATGATACAAGTACCATCCTGAAAGATTGAAGTTTACGATATTTAATAAAATAGACAAAGAGTGTTTGGATTCGAAGGAATCCATTTCGGAATTTTTATTTAAATTTTTGAATTTTTATTCTGTTTTCGAAATTTTTTATTCAATATGGGAAAACATTTCCTATGATAAGTGATTCCCAGTATTATCCTCTTTACCTTGTATGTTCAGTAGATTCTTTTTACGCTAGAAAATGGCTCTTCGTTGTTTTGTGTGGATATTCTCATAATATTCTTATGAAAACCGATGCGGTCTTGAGTTGAAAATCATCTTATCCATACGTAATAGCGAAGAGCCGAAAACATAAAGCAAATAAAAGGATTTTTCCAATCCTTAAGCCTTGATCTGGAATTTAGTGTTGAACATCAATATTAAGCATCAATACTTATTTCCAAAATCCCTTCAGATTCAAAAGACAGACCCATTAAAAAAGGAACTGGAACAAATGGAAAGACTTATTTTATCTGCAGTTCTCGTTATTTGAGAGAGATTTATCAAAAAATAATTAAGGGTCTTACGCGATTAAGCTGGAGCTGAGTTTCATTTATTAAATGCGGTCATTAAATACGGTTTTGTTATGGAAATTCATGGGTTCTGTTTGAATAAAATTCTCTTTGAGCAATAAGTATGAACGAGAAGATAAACTATCTTGATGGGCTGCGCGGTATAGCTGCGATTAATGTGATGATAATGCATTTCTTCATCATATTAGTCCCGGCGATGATTTATAGTGATCGAATGCCTTCACATCTGGGGAATCTTGAACAGATTTTCTCGAGTACACCACTGGGATTAATTGGTGCCGGGAATTTTTCGGTCTGTATCTTCTTTGTTCTCAGTGGCTACGTATTAACTCAAAAATACTTTAGAACTAAAGACAAAAAAATAATTGTAAGTGGCGCAGTTCGCCGATATATCCGGTTGTTTGTTCCGGTGCTAGCAGTAACAATATTATCTTTTTTACTGGCATCAACTGGAGTATTCCATTACTATATTGAAACCGTAACGGTTTCCGGAAATAATAACTACGACAACTACTGGACTTTTACGCCAGACATTGTCGATGCAGTTAAGCAGGCGGTGTGGGGATCGTTTTTTACAGGTGATGACACCTATAACCCGGTTTTATGGACAATGACAACAGAATTTTATGGGTCTATGCTTGTTTTCGCAATGACCATACTGTTCGGGATGAAACGTAACCGATGGACATTCTACCTTGCTGCATCTGTGTTTTTCTTCAATTCCTACTATTTTGCTTTTATAATAGGAATGGGGCTTGCAGACACATTTAACAGTAAAAAGTCAGTGTTTAAAACCGATAACAAAATAATATTATATATTATACTGTTTTCAGGACTGTTTCTCGGTTCGTATCCTGTAGGCACCGTGACAAATGATTCATTGTACGGTTTTCTCAATAACGGCCTCTTTGAAATTCCAAAGTTGACGTATCATATCCTGGGTGCCGGAATGATAATGTATGTTCTATTGAACAGCCGACGGCTGCAACAAGTCTTTTCTTCTCCAGTGCCAGTGTTTCTCGGTAAAATATCCTACTCGCTGTACCTGATACATTTCCTGATAATAAGCAGTTTCACCTGCGCGCTATTCCTCGCACTGCACCCTATATTACCATACTGGATGGCTGCTTTTATTTCGTGTTTCTTGTCTGTGCTATTAATAATACCCTTGAGTTATCTGTTTTACAAGTACGTCGACACGACAGGCGTAGAACTATCAAAGACCTTTTATAACCGGGTGGTCGATCCTTTCATATCCAGCATCTCCGGGAACACAAAGCAAAAACATATCTCAAGCACGATTTTCGGAATATATAACAAACTATTTAAATAATTTTTAAAGTCGTGTACGGGTATGAGAATTATGGATGTAAGATCGGAGAAAAAAGCCACTTTCCTTTATCCGGAGATTCCACGCAAGAGGCAGTGTCACGAAATAGCCTGGAAAAAATAGAGGTTAAAGTGGAAAAAGAGCATACCTGATTTATTTTTATTCATTGGGTCTAATTAAAATATGTGAACCATACGGATTCGATAATAACTGACCATAACGAGCTTGAAAAAAATAGCCCGAAGTTTTGTCTCAAAAACATTGACTCAAAATCAAGAGATTTCATATTTACGAGGTTTCTTCCTTCTTATTATAGGGGATTACCAGTTTTTCCAGGTTAACAGGCTCGTACTGATAATATACAATGTCACTACTCATTGTCAAATAGAAATATCCAGATGTTGCAGAAAGGTTATACTTGAAAGGATAAAGCATGGATTAAGAAGGCGCCTATTTTTCTTAAATAATTTCCCCCCGGAAAACGATGGCTATTTCTTAAACTACTGAATTCAGTTTTTCAGTTTTTCAGTTTTTCAGTTTTTAAAGTCGGTTAGTTTTTTAAAAATAGTTAACTTTTTAAAAATGGTTAGCTTTTTAAAAATAGTTAGTTTTTAAAAATAGTTAGTTTTTTAAAAATAGTTAGCTTTTCAAGATAAATCGATTCGTTTAAACCATTTCATTTGTTAAAAATCAGTCCGTATACACGAGTTAGTTTATCTGTCATGGATAGATTTATAAATTGCTTATCACCTCGATTGATGAATCGTTTACAATAATTTACAACAAACAAATTTATAAATTGCTTATCGTAATGGGTTTAAGAGGCGCTTTTATGATTAAGATGAAATTACACGGTACATACAATATCTATTATGCCATTCTCGGCATGCGGAACCCTATGAACTCCTGGCACCTTATGGACAGCAGTAAGCCTGATGAGGCAGGAAATTGCAAGCTCGGAGAAAAGGACCTGAACCTGGCCCAGCGCCTGACTCTTGCAGGGAACGAGCACGGTAAATTTTTAAGGTTCATTACGGTCTGTTTTGACCTGACTGCCCCTCTCTACTGGTGGAAAGAGTTTGACACCTACAAGTTCGTAGAAAAGAACTCCACCTCAACAATGCACAAGCTGACCAGCAAGGAGCTCGCACCTCACGATTTTTCGTTTGACACCCTGACAGATTACAGGAACGACCAGATCCGGCACCTTAACGACCTTATCAAAGCCTACAAATCCCGTGAGGGAGATAGTGAAGAGGACAACGCATACAGGAAAGCGATTTTCAGGGAACTCGTCCAGGACCTGCCGAGTGCGTTTCTGCAGAAAAGGACCGTTATAACCAATTATGCTGAGCTCAGAAACATTTACTTCCAGCGCCGCTACCACAAGCTTGATGAGTGGAGAGAGTTCTGCGACTGGATAAAAGAGACGCTTCCATACGCCGAAGAGCTTATCTGCCTGGAAAAAAAGGAGTAAAACCAGAAATATCTTTTCAGTGACCCCTGCTGGAAATAAATCGATCTCAGAACCCCGGGCTCTCACCGGTCGTGCGGAAACGACCGGCTTTTCCCAAAATAAATTTGAAAAATTTGAAAAAATGGAAAAATTCGTGTCCTCTTCAAATTGAGTGGAAATCTCTCACCTTCCCCTCTATACACTTTTTTCTCTAATGAGTTGAGCCAGGCATGGAATTTTCTACCCAATAACTTCATAACATTTGTGATTTTCCAGAAAATTGGCGCACTTCCCTCTATAAGTGTAAATTTTAATTCTGTTAACTCTCATTTTATGTTTGTTTTTGTCCTCTCAAATGATGACGATTTTTCCCAACTTTCAAAACCCTGGATTTTTACCAGTTACTTGCAATCGAATAATTCCTTAAACTGATTTTCAGTCATAACTTCAATATGAAATTCATTCCTGGACAATTTATTAATAAAGGATGCAAAGAATAAATGGATTGAACAGTGATAATTTTATAATTATTTTTATTTCATATGTCATTTCGCTGTTTGAGAGGGGTAATATGGGGCTTCTAAGTGAGTTTAAGGATTTTCTTTATGAATACAAGGTAATTCCACTTGCAATTGCTTTCATTATGGGTATCGCATCCACGGCTCTTATAAAGTCTCTTGTGGATAATATCGTAATGCCGATTATCACACTTTTTGTGCCGGGAGGAGCCTGGAAAACTGCAACTCTAGAAATTGGGCCAATAGTACTGGGATGGGGGGCTTTTCTGGGAGAACTGATAAATTTTGTAATTATTGCATTCGTGGTCTTCATGATTGCAAAAATGGTGTTAAAAGAAGAAAAAGTGGAAAAAAAGTAATTTAAAAGTATTAATGTATCCTCTTCAAATTGAGTGGAAGTCCCTCAATTTCCACTCAATGAACTTTTTTCTCTGATGAATTGAGCCAGAGATGGCATCTAGATTTGTTGGCGACTCTATCACATATAGTCACGCTGTAATTATTGCAGAAAAAAACTTCATTGTACCTTATTGGGCAGTTGCATTATTTAGCTTCGTGAATGGTTTGAAGGTTTACATCCCTTTTTCTGACTGTAAAAGGATATTGTGAACTATCTGAATACATAGTGAGAAGCTGAAATGCATGGCATCACCAGATGGCATTGATTATGCTTACGATGCTTATTCTGTTGTCGTACAAGATAACATTTATGAAATTTCATAAGATTTCACTTCATGGTGCCATTTTGATCATGAAGTTTCATAATCCATTGAATATATTGAATGCGGGGTGGATAGGTTGCAAAAATATTGAACCAGGATAATGATATGAGAGCAAGAGCAAGAGCAAGCAGATTGAGGGTTCCTGACAAAAATATGAGTAGGATTTTACTGAATTTTCTTCATGGTTACCGGCAAGTATTCAATTTTGAAAGTAAAAATGCAGGACAGTCTCAATAATTACACATTGATCAAAGTGGATAATGAGAAAACAAAAATTTCAAGTCAAAAATTTCAAGTCAAAAATTTCAAGTCAAAAATATTCAAAAAAGGGAATCAATTGGAAGAAATATGTAGTAACAGCTCCAAACAATAGATAATTTAATAATGTCAAGAGAAAAGGATCACCCAAAAGGGTACAAACTATCAAGTCAATGAAAATTAAATGGGAAATTAGAGAGGGAGTTAAAATATAAAAGTCATAAAGTCATGTGACTCTTGGCAAGCTTACTGAATGCAGATCTTCTTAAAAATTAGGAGAATCACCGTGCTTGCTATTAATTACTCTCCATATGTCTACTGGTTTTGGTCAATCTTTTTTGCAAAAAGCTTGCGGTAAACTATACTACATATAGCTGTCAAATTTTTGGTCAAGCTTTTTTGCAAAAAAGTTACTGGTACAATTATTATTCTGTAGAATTCAATAATGTATCGGATTAGAACCGTATCTTGAACCAGTTGATTTTTTATCCTCTACTTTTGTTTCAGGCTGTACAGTTGAACCAGTTGGTTTTTCATCCTCTACTTTTATTCCATGCGATACAGTTGAACCAGTTGATTTTTCGTCTTCTGCTTTTGTTTTATGCCAACCAGACAAACAGCAACATTCTTTGCAATGCATTATATATTTTATAACGCAGGCAAGTCCTATTGCTGCTAAGATACAGCCCACTATTTTCACTAATTTATGCATAGTTATTCACCCCAAAATATTATTGTACTTTATCGTTTATGAAGATACGCAAACAAATAGATTTGTCATAATAAGATCTCAAATTAGCTTTTAAAACCTCTAATCTAATTTGATATCCATTTCTTTAAAAGTACTTCCCAAATAAATGCTTATCTCCAACCTTATTTTGCATTTCTGTCAACACCAGTAATTGATATGCTATGAAACTCAATAGAGAGTAGAGTTTTGTTTTCTACTCTGATTTCTTACCTTTCTGATATCGAATTTTACTGTACCCTTAATATGTCAATGTATCTTTTCACATTCAGCTCTTTTTTTATACTGATAATCAAAAGTCTCATCTTTGATGTTCCGGTTTCTCAGATATATTCCTACCTGTTTTTCCTTCCAATCTCGTATAGAAATTTGAGTTTTTTTCATTGGTATATAAATATCTCCACCGATTTTCCACTCTTTTTCCACTTTTTATTTACCCAGTGATTGATTCTTTCCTCTTCACCTTCTTGATTTATTACGGCATTTGAAGCATAGGAAATAATCGGTTTTGAGTCCAAGTGATACTAAATAATAAATGTATACCATTATGTATTCAGCTTGAAAACTAATTGGAAAACTCAAGAGTAGCTAAGGGTTCTATTATGTTTTCTATTAAAGTTTATAAAGCCCCAGCTCTCAGTTCTGCAATATATGAATCATAATCTGCAGTTGAGCCGCCCGAAAA
This sequence comes from Methanosarcina sp. Kolksee, assembly GCF_000969945.1. NCBI lineage: Archaea > Methanobacteriati > Methanobacteriota > Methanomicrobia > Methanosarcinales > Methanosarcinaceae > Methanosarcina > Methanosarcina sp. Kolksee. The sequence continues at coordinate 1,859,135 of NZ_CP009524.1, read as the reverse complement.
GCGTGAAATGTAATAATCTGCAACAATACAAGCTTGCTGCTCGCGATTATACTCACGGAAATGCTTTTTTTCCCCAGCTCTATATGCATATCCTTCACTTGCCTGAGCATGAAATGCTTCAACCAGATATTGCGAACCTGTGTGTTCCATCTGCGCCACATGAGTTAATTCATGTATAAGCCATTTCATATCGGAGCTGCCTGCTGCCGTGTTAAGCTTTCTATTGAAGTTAATTGTATGAAAAGTTGTAATCCCCATACCTGAGCATCTCTTTAGCTTTGTCCCTAACCAAGCGAGAAACGAAGCTTCGTCGATATGTACCTTCTGGTAATCAATTTTATCTCCAAATATGCTTCGAGCTTCCTTTTCTTCTATTGTGGTAAGGTCCCGGGCATTAGTTTTGACAATTTGCCATAAATGATCCATAAGCTCAGGGAAGGCACAAATATCGAGAACTTTTGAGACAGCACGGCCGACACATATAGCGAGGGATAACAGCTCATATTGTATCAGTTTTAAAAACCTTCGGCTCCCTGCAAGATCAGGATTTCGATGGTTTTCAAAGACGGTTTTCAAACAATCACCTGCTTTATTCCTATTTTTCAGGCTTTAATGCTTTGATTCTCTCATAATTGACTTCTATACCTTGATTCATATATACACTACACTAAAAAGTATTATACATTAAATATAAAAGTCTGCGTATTTAAAAAAGACATTTTAGCTTTCTCAGCATAATTTCGTCATAATTTCTTAAGTGAATTAAATGGTCATATTTATAAAAACGCTGGCTGAACAGCAAGTTTCTTTTTTGGAAGGAACAGCACCTAGAATAATATTCTCATTCTCTAAAATTTTTGTATAACATAGACCTATTTGCTGCGGTTAAAACCTATAATGCATCAGTGAGTAGACTCTAAAAAATTATACTCTAAAAAATTATACTCTAAAAAATTATACTCTTAAAAATTATACTCTAAGAAATTATACTCTAAGAAATTTTTCCTCTTTTAACTTTCAGTATTCTTCAGTCTAAAACTCAGGTTTTTTACTCAAAAAATTGGAACAATTCCATATCTTTGTTTTATATTTTACTATTAATGCATAAATATATTCAGATTTGGATAAAGCCAGTGTGGATAAAAAATCAACACATGTTAAAGAATTTCAAACAGATCGCTGGAAAAAAATTCTAACAGAAAAGACAATGAACAAAAGCTAAAATTCAGTATTGAATTGGTGCTGATTAGGAAAAAGACCAGTGATAGAAAAAACCATTTCATAGCTTCTCAGGCACTATCTTTCCACAATTTTCTGTTGAACTTATTCTGTTAACACAAGCAATTATATTTATAAATAATATTAAATAGCATCGAATACAATTATTAGGTCTAATCAGTGTCTAATCAGTATTTTATTACCTACTTTGTTGAAATTTAGCGAAGTGAGTGATTGGGTGGGGACCATAAATCTATCGCTATTTAGTAATCATCTGAGTTACCAGTGTCATGAAAATTTAATTATTGAGCAAACCTTTGATAGCTTTTCATCAGCAGATAGCGATTCAGAGTTAACATGTGACCAATAACTAAATTTTCAAGATACTAGTGATTACCTGTGCCTGGTATAGAGCTATATTTTATGGATATTTGGCTATATATTTTCACGGTAGTCATGTATTTAAGAAATATATATAGCTTTATTCAAGCTCGAATGAATTTTGTGATGCATAGTATGAGGATTAGTATGCAGATAATATGGTTTCACGGAGAACATGAAGCATGTAACTGGAAAACTATACAGCTAGTAAGAATCAGAGAATGCAACTGAGTCACTTTAAGTGTGGGGGTATTAATTGAATAAGCAATTGAAAGTATTATTTATAGGAACCTATGTTCCAAAAGAGTGTGGAATTGCCACATTCACATCTGATCTTTTAAATTCAGTGTATGGGGAAGATAATGACGTTCACTGTGAAGTAATTGCTTTGAACGATCCCTCTGAGACCCATATTTATCCTGAAGAAGTCGTTTTTCAAATACAGAGGGACAGGATCGAGGATTATTACCGGGCTGCGGATTATATAAACCAATCTGATATTGATATCGTATGTCTGCAGCACGAATTTGGACTTTTCTGGGGAAATGCGGGAGACTATATTTTTACTCTTCTTTCAGGAATCAACAAACCTGTGATAAGCACAATGCATACTGTAATCCGAGAACCTGAACCTGAGTATCGAGCATCCACGGAAAAACTCATCAGGTATTCCGAAAAGCTGATTGTAATGAGCCAGACTGCAGTCAAAATGTTAAAAGACGTTTATAAAGTTCCTGAGGATAAAATAGAATTAATCTTTCACGGAGTACCTGACTACCCTTTTAACAACTGCAGTAAATATAAAAATAGATTGAACCTGAAGGGATCTCCACTTGTCTTAACTTTCGGCCTGTTGAGCCAGAATAAAGGTATCGAAAGTATGCTTGATGCTCTTCCTGAAGTCATAAGCCAGTACCCTGACCTCGTTTACCTCATACTGGGTGCTACGCATCCTGTAATTAAAAAGAACTTTGGAGAAACATACAGGCAATACCTCCAGAACAAGGTCTCAGAACTCGGACTTGAAAAAAATGTAGTATTCCATGACAAATTTGTCGAGACAGAAGAACTCTGTAATTATATCCTCGCCAGTGATATCTACGTATCTCCTTACCTTTCCAGAGAGCAGATAGTAAGCGGCGCTCTGACCTATGCAATTGGTATGGGAAAGGCAATAGTTTCCACTCCATACTGGTATGCTCAGGAAATGCTTTCTGACAATCGCGGTTTGCTTGTAGATTTCGGAGACACGGGCGGTTTAAGAAAATCTCTTTTGCATTTAATCGAAAATCCAGAAGAGTGTGATAAGATGCGCAAAAAGGCATATGATTTTGGTCGAAAAATGACATGGAAAAACGTAGGTAAACAATATAATAAGGTTTTCACCAGGGCTTTAAAGAATTACAGAGCCTACTCCACCTCGAAAAAGTTTAATTTCCTTCCGAACCAGTTGCCTGAAGTAAAACTTGATTACCTGAAATTGTTAACCGATGACGTGGGAATTATTCAGCATACCAATCTAGGTGTACCGGCTCGTCATTACGGATACAGTACTGATGACGTGGGCCGAGCTCTTGTTGCACTGACACAGTTAATAGATAATCAGAAGAAAGCCGAAGAGTTCTGGAAGTTAATTACCACATATATGAGTTTTCTTGAACACGCCCAGACCGATACGGGTCACTTCCACAACTTCATGAGCTATAAACGGGAATTTCTGGATGAAAAAGGAAGTGAAGATACTCTCGGACGTGCTATCTACGGTCTTGGGCATGTGGTAAGCTGCCCTTATCTGTCAAAAAATATACGCACGCTTGCCCATACCCTTATGAGCAGAGCCAGGCCTGAGATGGAGAAACTTAATTATCCAAGGGCAAAAGCCTATACCATGTGCGGCCTATCTGAAATGCTCAGGGCAGGTGTGGATACCGATGAATTTGAATCGGTCTTTAATTCGCGCAGGGATGCCGTCAAGTCTGTAGACTCCCTTTTAAGTAAAGATACCTTTGAATCCATATTTGTCAGATACGCGAATTCTCTGGTCGACTTATATGAGGCTAACCACAAAGAAGATTGGAACTGGTTCGAACCTACGGTAACCTATAGTAATGCAAAAATTAGTGAATCCCTTTTACTGGCATACAATTACACCAAAGACCGAACTTATCGTAAGGTCGGCCTTGACACTCTGGATTTTCTTACTGAGATCCAGTGGAAAGGTGACTTTTTTGACATGGTTGGAAACCAGGGCTGGTACTCTTACAATGGGGAAAAGCCTATTTTTGACCAGCAACCCATCGAAGCAGGTTATCTGACTCAAGCCTATGTTTCAGCTTATGAAATTGTACATGACAGGCAGTATCTGGAACTTGCAAGATATTCTTTTGAATACTTCCTTGGAAGAAATCGTTTGCAAACTGTTATGTATGATTATTCCACAGGCGCGGTCTGTGATGGGCTCAACCGCGATGGTATGAATTGTAACCAGGGCGCAGAATCCGTAATTTGCTTTCTTATGGCTTTAAGCTCTTTAAATAAGCATATGGATAAAGCTTTCAGTAATATATTGCAGTCCAGGGTAAGCGACGAGGTAGATGATAGAACTCTGCAGAAAAGAAAGAGTTTTTTGTCAGCAAATCAGGTTGAGTGAAAGAAGAAAGTAAAAGGGTATACGATCCCGAGAGTCAGAGAATATGATCTGGGAATGAGAATAACATGGTATGGGAATGAGAGAATAACATGGTATGGGAATGAGAGAATAACATGATCTGAGAATGAGAGAATAACATGATCTGAGAATGAGAGAATAACATGATCTGAGAATGAGAGAATAACATGATCTGGGGAGCAAGAATAAAATGATCTGAGAAATGTGAAATATAATCTGGGGAGCAAGAATAAAATGATCTGGGGGATGAGAGAATAATATGATCTGGAAAGACCATGGGGAGTTATTTGTAAGATACGATAGAAATCCTATATTAACCGTTGACGATTGGCCTTATAGGGCCCATTCAGTTTTTAATCCTGCAGCTGCTATAGTTGATGGCACTACCCTGTTACTGGTCAGGGTCGAAGATCACAGGGGCTTTTCTCACTTTACAATAGCAAGGAGTAAGAATGGAATTTATGGTTGGGAAATTGATCCAGAACCAACCTTTGCTCCTGATCCTGTAAAATACCCTGAAGAGATATATGGTATCGAAGACCCACGCATAACTTATATAGATGAGATGGAAAAGTGGGCTGTGGCATATACGGCTTTTTCGGATTCAGGCCCTTTAACTGCACTTGCCTTTACTGAAGACTTCCGAAATTTTGATAGAATAGGAGCTACCCTGCCTCCTGAAAACAAGGACGCTGCGGTTTTTCCTGTAAGGTTTAATGGCAGATGGGCAATGTTACACAGACCTGTATCCAACATTGCGGGTGCAAAAGCAAATATCTGGATTTCCTTTTCGCCTGATATGAAATACTGGGGAGAACATGAGGTTCTTCTATATGCCAGAGAAGGTGGGTGGTGGGACGCAAACAAAATAGGCCTGTCCCCACAGCCAATCCGTGTATCTGACGGATGGTTAATTATGTACCACGGAGTACGCCAGACAACAGCTAAGGCAAGTTACCGGCTTGGACTTGCCCTTCTTGACCCTGATGACCCCAGGAAAGTGCTCCACAGATCTGAAGGCTGGGTTTTCGGGCCTCGTGAAATGTACGAACGCAGCGGAGACGTCAATGACGTTGTTTTCCCCTGTGGATGGGTACTTGCGGGCGATGAAATTCGTATTTATTACGGGAGTGCGGATACTTCCGTATCGTTAGCTATCGCAAAAGTGCAAGATGTCCTTAGATATATTCATCAGTGTCCTGAGAAACAGTGCCCTGATGAATATTGCCGGTGGTTTGAAGAAGATATAGAAAGTTCCACTGACCCGAAAAGAGGCTATTCAAAATTGAAATGAGATAAATAAAAAATAGGGTATGAAAATCAAAAATCAAAAATCAAAAATCAAAAATTAAAAATCAAAAATCAAAAATCAAAAATTAAAAATCAAAAATCAAAAATCAAAAATCAAAAATCAAAAATCAAAAATCAAAAATCAAAAATCAAAAATCAAAAATCAAAAATCAAAAATCAAAAATCAAAAATCAAAAATTAAACAGTAAAAGTAAAAACAAGAATTAAATTAGGGGAATATGGAGTGGTTTTGGGGGTATTAATATAAGAATTGCAATGTTGTCTCCGATTGCCTGGAGCACGCCGCCTAAAAAATACGGTCCCTGGGAATCTATTGTATCCTTATTAACTGAAGGACTTGTAAAAAGAGGTATTGACGTTACATTATTTGCCACAGCAGATTCTCACACTGCAGCGAAGCTTCATGCTGTATGCCCGAGACCTTATGAAGAAGACAAGGATATGATCCGAAAAGTGTATGAAGGCCTGCATATATCAGAAGTTTTCGAGAGAGCAAAGGAATTCGATATAATCCATAATCACTTCGATTATCTTCCTCTGACCTACAGTGCACTTGTGGACACGCCTGTTGTAACAACAATCCACGGCATTTCTTCACGGAAAATTTTGCCTGTATATAAAAAGTACAATAATAGAACTTTTTACGTATCCATAAGTGATGCCTACCGATGCAATGATCTGGACTATATAGCAACGGTTCGTCACGGAATTGACATAGAAAGCTTTTACTTCAATGAAAAACCCCAGGATTATCTACTTTTTTTATCGCGCTTGCATAAAGATAAAGGCGTAAGGGAAGCAATAGAGGTCGCAAAAAAAACTGGCAGAAGACTCAGAATAGCCGGTTTCATTGCAGATCAGGCTTATTTTGAAAAAGAAGTCCAGCCTTATCTGGATAATGAACAGATTATTTATGAAGGGCATGTTGACCCTGAGTTTAAGAAGGAACTTCTGTCAAATGCCTATGCTTTACTGCATATGATTAATTATGAAGAGGCTTTCGGAATTGGCATAGTTGAAGCTATGGCCAGCGGGACACCGGTAATTGCGATAAACAGGGGGGCAATGCCTGAACTTATCCGGGATGGAGAGACTGGATTTCTTGTCAATAGTGTTGATGAGGCAGCCGAGGCTGTGCAAAAACTTGGATCCATATCCCGTAAAAAATGCAGAGAAAATGTGGAAAAACGCTTTTCGGTTGATAGAATGGTAGATGATTACATTAAGGTGTATGAAACTATTCTGGAAAAGTGTAAACGTAAAGAAGAAAGGCCCTGGGGTTTTTATGAGGTGTTTATGCATAAGCCTGGATATAAAGTCAAAAGCCTTACTGTTTTTCCCCAGGGTGAAATTTCACTCCAGCGCCATTCTCATAGAAGCGAGCACTGGTACGTAATCAGTGGAGAGGGACTTGTAACCAAAAACGGAAGTGAAATTCGGGTTCTTCCCGGAGATTCAGTCGATCTTCCGGTGAATAAGGTTCATCGAATTAAGAATATAGGCAGTCAAAACCTTGTTTTCATTGAGATCGCACAGGGAGACTATATAGGAGAAGACGATATCGAAAGACTTGAAGATAAATATGGGAGAGTTTGAGCAGGGTTGTGTAGAGTTGAGACTGTTACTTTTTACAATATCTTAATTTTTTACATTTTTACCTTAACTAATAAAAATTTAATCCGGGCATTCTGAACGGTTATAGGAATCCCTCACCTGAGTCGCCATTTCCTCACCCAGCCTTTCTGAGACATTTTCTATGAAAAGCTCGATATACTCGAGCGGTACGCAGCCAAGGCTTTCTTCTCCTGATAAGATTAGCCTGACAAGATATTCAAGGTCATATCGAGATAGTAGTTTTATTCGCCGCAGGAAATCCTGAGCATCTTTTGCATAGTGGTTTGCCAGCGGAGGGAGTATGGAACGATAAGCCATTCCCGAGCCTGAACAGAGATACCCCTCGCACTCTGGAGCAACGGTTTTCAGAATGCCAATGTCCGTTTCTGAGAGTATTCTTGCCATGATAATCACCAGTGATAAAAGTATAGATTTGTGTTTTGGAGATGTTTTGGAGATGTTTTGGAGATGTTTTGGAGATGTTTAGGAGATAATAGATGCATGAGAATAATATTTCAGATACAATAGATGTGTGCAACTGGGACTTCATATATGATAAATATATACAGACTAAACGCATACATGCGATGTTTCAGAGCTTTTTTCCGTATGAAGGTGATTCTGTTTTTCTGATATTTAATCATAGAGCTGCAGACTCACCTGACAGGATGCAGCCGGATGATTTGATAAGTAAATCCAGAAATGTATAAGTCAAGAATAACAATTCTGAGTTTAGCTTTTTTAAGAGATATGAAGAGTAAAATTCGAGGATTGCCGAAGGATTTGTTATTGTTCGGATTGCCTCTCATTTTAACAGTATAGCCTTTGTTTACAGATGAGATTTCACTTTGTACCTCATGGATTATTCTATACTTCACATCTCTCTTCGTGCTTATCATAATTCAAGTTTCATGAGGTCTTCGGCAAGAATCACATTTCCTTCAAAATACCCTTTCAGGCGGTGCACTGCTTCTCTTTCGTGTCCCCGCATTTCCGGATAGAAATGTGTAAGGCAGATGCTTCCGATTTCGTTATTATATTCTTCCAGGATGTCGGCAAGTGAGCTGGGAGTTGTATGGTTTGTGACTTTCATGTCCGATGGAAACGAGCACTCGTGGATCAGGAGATCGGCCTCGGATGCAAGGTCCATTACATCTCTTGAGGGCTCGGTGTCTGCGGAGTAAACGAATTCCCCGTCTTCTCCAGTCACGCGGTAAGCCAGAGTCGGAACGCTGTGCGCGGCTGCCGTGCAACTGATCTCACAATCGAATCCTTCGGGAGTAAATTCTTTTCCGGGGGCGAGCTCAATAACGTCTACGTCCACTTCTTCCTGGAGATATTCATAAGCGTCAATCACTTTTGAAAACCATTCTTCGGTTCCTTCAGGCCCGTAGACCTTCATACTCGTGTTTCCGCGGAGCCAGTTTGCCTTTATGAGAGGGTGCAGGTCAGCTACGTGGTCAAGGTGGAGGTGAGAAAGCAACACTGTATCCACATCAGTGTGGGAAACCCCAGCCTCAGGAAACCTGTTCAATACGCCGCTTCCGCAATCGATAAGCAATGGCTTTTCGTCTAACCTTACAAGTATTCCGGACTGTACCCTATTTTTTTGAGGGATCGCAACTCCAGTGCCAAGAAATGTAATTTCCATGAGCTAAAGAATAAACTTTAAATAATTTAACTTTATTTAAAGCATGTCCGCATGACGAATTTCTGCGGCTCAAATAAACTTGCTTTTCTTCAAAGAGCGAGGGTTGCCCAGCCCGGTCAAAGGCGCCGGACTTAAGATCCGGTATCGAAGGATTTCGTGGGTTCAAATCCCACCCCTCGCATATCTAATGTGGGTAATAGGTAACGTCAATTTTTTGTACGCTAATGCAAAGTTAATGCACAACCGTTAATTTTTTGAAGTTGCCCTAACCAAAATTTACCATTTTTTTATAAAGACTACTTGATTAAAAAGCCGAAATTTTTGTATGTATGTTGTGTAACTAATGCACAATCGATTCTTAGGAAGTAGCCATAATTTAAAAAACAAGTTACTTTTATATATCTCTTTGAATGTATATCTCAAATTTTTTGTACGCTAGTGAAAAAGTAATGCACAACAGTTTTAAAAATTGCTCTAAAAAAGATTAATTCTACCTATTAACTCATGTATAAAATATTTTTTAACATTTTTTAACATTTCAGTTACACAATCAATTAATAAATTCTAAAATATACTTTTTAGCCGTATCATTTTGAATATCTAAGTCATTATACAATTCTCTAATATTTTTGCGAGGAGTATTAAGCGAAAAAGTAGAATAAGGATTATTCCACGGGCCTGATTTAAGTTTAAGAAGGATGTTACCATAAAAATCAACTAATTCTGAATTATCTGTATTCGTCATTGCTTGAATAACTTCCAATGGACCTTTTGAAATCGTTGATGGATTGAAACAGAAGGTTACGAGGCTACAAAATTGGTAACGAAATTTGTTAAGATCAAATTCGGAATTATTTATTAAATGTTGTTTGTGGAGATTAATAATAAAATTTTTGATTTCAAAATAAACTTTTGGAACAAGAAAATCAACGTATGATATTGTTGAACGTAATATTTTTGAATGATAATGACAGTCATGATAATAATTTATGAGAAGTAGGTTTTTAAAAAGATGGATTGAAGATTCTTGAGTAATTTCATTCCTATTTATTTTATCTAAATTATGATTTAACATTGTTTCAATATTTTCAATTTGCGATTGATTTATCTCATCAATACTATTACGTAATAAAAATAATAAAAAAATTGCTTGAAGATGAACGATTTCATCTTTTGAGTATCGGCATTCTGCACTGTGAAATAAATAATCCAACTTCTTATGGAGTTTTTTAATGGCTGCATTCAACTTTTTATGGGCAACTTTACTATTGGGGTTCTTTTGATTATCTATGCAGCTCCCAAAAAAATCTTCATTTTCTGCTGTATTGATATTATCATAATTTTTTTCCTGCTCCTTTTTCGATTTTAACATCAAACTTATTTTGTCAACATCATAAAAAAAATCTTGAAAATCATTTGATGTTGGTATTCTACTAGGTCTTAAAGGAGTCAAAGGCTGTTTTTTCTCGAAATTCGTTTGAAATTCTTGATGCGCCATATCCTCTGAAATAGCGTCTGAATTAATTTGATTTTTAATGAGGATAAGAATAATCACCTGCATTTCGGAATTATCAATATTATTATCTTGGAATAGCAGATTTGAAATCTCATGTACCGAAAAATTGGATTGAGAAACATTCCTGAAAAAATATCCTCTATCGTAGTAAATCCGTCGCACTCCAAATTTTTCATTACAAATTATTTTGACCTCTACCGGAATGCCCATATTAGTTATTGAAACAGAAAATTTACCAGTATGAAGTGCTATGTGTTGAGTAAAACAGTCTCTTTTGTCGTCAAAGAAAATTTTTACAATTGCAGTCTCTTGTAATGATTCTGTAATAACATGTATTTTTTTGGATAAATGTTCATAGCATACAGAAAAAATTCGTAGCTGGAGTGAAAAATCGTTTGGTTCAAAAGAGTCAATAAAAGAGGGCAAGCGTGAGGGATCTCCAAGTTTGGTTAGTGAAAATTGGTCAATTATCGATTCTACATTTTTTTTGTTTAAGAAAACAGCGAATTCAATATTACCTTGATCAGCCTTATTCATCAGAGCACGTTGAGTTAGATTAGGAGATCCAATTAACAAATAATTTGTTTTACCTTTGAAATGTAATACTTTTGAATGAAAAATTCTTGAGTCATCGTCTGCATATTGTGTCTCAAGTATTTCACATTCGAGGCCATTCTTTTTGCAAAAGGAAAGATAGAGATCTGGATCTGTAAGATTGTGATTATTTTTTTGAATTCCAATTCGTATCTTTTTTAGGTTTATTTTTTCGCAGATTGATTCAAGTAACTTGGTATTAGGTGAAAAAAAAGGAGCAAACAAAAAGCACTCATAAATTGATTCTGGGCTAATTTCTTGAAGGATTTGACTTAGGATAGAAAAATCAATATTATGCAACAATCTCACATTTTTAGTTTCTATGTTTCCTGTGGAAAGGAAATCTATTACTTGAGAAAGTGTTCGTTTCGCTTTCTCATCGCGAATGAATTCATTAGAAATTAATTTTTCATAAAATTGTTTAATCACGCCTATATTAACGTCAAAATTTTCTTTAATAGCATCATACTTGAATACTAATTCGGCGTTCTTTGTGAACCCAGAAAGGGTAATATTTGAACTAGCCACATAAATAGTAATTTTCTGTTCTGTCGTTGAAATAAAAGTAAATAATTTTGGATGAAATACTCCACCATTATTAAGATAAATAGGAATTAACTGATATATTCTACCTGTTTGATCTGTAAAATGTTCTAAAGAATTTGCATATTGACCAGCGTCAATAAGAATTATAATTTCCGCAAAGGGATTGTTAGTTCGAATTTTAGGAAGGAGAAAATTATCGAAGAAAATAGGATCAAAACAGAATGAAGTCAATATGATATAGTTGTTATTTTTTTGATTAAGAGTGAACTCCTCTATTAAATTTATTTGATCTGTTGCAACCATAATAATCCCTTATCTGTTAGTTTCAACTCAGAATATGAATCTCGATAAATGAACCCTAAATCAGTCATAATTGTTCGTATGCTTGACCATCGGTTATCCAAAGGTGAAATTTTAATTGGTATTCGTGCTGAGTATAATCTTCCATCTTCTTCAGTAAAAAGCCAATTTTTTGTATTATTTTCAGCGAATCTCTGAGCAGAAATAAAGAAATGACGATTTATGAGTACTCTGAAAAGTTCAGTAAAAAATGAAGTAATATTTTCATCTTCCCCATTATTCTCAAGATAACTAAACAAATCTTCAATTTGTAGAGAGGAAATATCATTTACTTTAAGAGGTTTTTCAATAAACTGAAGATTTTGATTGTACCGGTGATAAAGTAATCCAAGGAAGGTAATAGACTTTGCAAGAAAAATCTCTAAATTCTCAACGTTGAGATCATTAAAAATATCGGACTCATTTAGATCTGAATTAAGGGAGGATTTTGTATTTTCATTAATTTGTGCAATTCGGAGAAAAATTTCCTTCATAGAAGTATTTTCATTTACATCGCAACTTAACTCTTCTGATAACCTCAAAAAAATATTTTCGATATTCAGTGAGTTTATTAAGTTCTTCTTATGAATGCCAATATTTTCCATTACAATTTTTTGAATTCCTTCGAGAGTCTTTTCCACTAAATACACATAATAAAGATTTAGTTGGAAAAATTCCCAATATTTACGCGTATTTTCGAGTTCTCCGAAGTAAAGATCTTCTTTAGTTTTTCTATTTTGGTTAAAATAAATCGCATCCCAGATGTATCGTCTAAATTCACTTTTTGATGGAGGGGAGGTTTCATAAATAATTTTTAAAAACAAAAGTAGTGTATTCCTCCTCCTAGAATTTTGTTCCTGCAATGAGTAGTAATCATGAAAAGAAGTCCAAGGCAATGGTCTATTTATAAAATCGAGCTTGACTGCCCCCTTCATATATTCATTAAAAGCTAAATCGTCGATATCAGCGTTTCCGTTTTTCTCAGAAAAAAAACCAAACATCAATTTGGAAAGGATTTTATTTTCTTCTGAATTTTGAGAGGTTTGACATATACAAAAACCATTGAATAAATTATTTAGTTCATCTATTGTAAACGATTCTCTTTCAAAATCATTAGGATCAAGAAAAGACAATGTATTGGCGAGTTTGGCATTAATTTTTGAAATATATTCTTGTCCATTTCTCATCCATGCACATCGAAAAACTTCCATTTGGCGATTATAATAGACTCTTCCATAGCCGTTAATTATAAAATCTAAAGTGAAGGCAGTTTTTTGATTCCAATCGTTGGCAAATTTCTGATTGTTGTACATATGAATAAGATCGGGAGATTGATAATTTCCTTTATGATGGGCTAAACTTGATAGGATAAAAATTTTTTCAAATTTATTTGGATCAACAACTCCAGTTCTATAAAGATATTCGTAGTAATATGCCCAGATTGTATAATATCGAGCTCTTGGGGTAACGGATGTAATTCCCACCGTGAACTCTTTCTGAAGGTATAAATGTTGATCTTCAATCCCAAGTGGGTCTCGCAACAAAGAGCTAGATTCAACTCGTTGAGTCCACTCAACTGAAGCAGCATTTCCGAGTTGCATGGTTATTTAATAAGATGGCTAGATTATTAAATATTTTGTATTGTCTTGAATTTGTGTGAGTTTAAGTACAAAAAATGAGACACAAGGCAGTGTAGGGAAAGTTCTGTAGATTATGACGCAGTTTGTCACAATCCCTTACTTAACCGAAGACGCATGACCGATGATCCAATAGAGAGTACTATCAACTTCACAGTACCCCATTTCTAATTAAGTTCTAAAGACATCTTTTAAGTTTCCGCTGAACTTGTTTCCTTCACTTATAACATTGAATTTACAAGGCACAGTAACAGCTATTGCATACCCTGCGTAAACATCTCTATTAAAAGGAGCCACAGTATTCTTTATTTCATTGCTTGTAAGACGCACAACATACCCGGACCCCGCAGAAGTAGTTATGTAGGTCCCTATTCGGATACCGTTACAGTTACCGTCCAGGATATTTTTCTGAATATCTACTTCTGTCCACCCATCCAGGCATATTCCAGCGACAGATGAAAGTCTATCAGCAATTTCTTTGTCTTCAAATACAGGCATTTGCCCGCAGTTTTTTATGGTATTTCCCTTAATTGTAAGTCCGGTTGCTGCATCTAAGGCAGGTGCAGTATGACCAGCCGCCCAGATCCCTGGACCCTGGCACCCATCAATAATATTGTTGAGTATCCGGACATTCGATGTAGTTTCGTTTGCCCTGGAGTTTTCAACCTGAATGCCTGGACCTGTACGAGGTTTATACTTCTTAATGCTCTTTATTGTGTTGTCTCGGAAAATTACATTCCTGGAACCTTTAGAGCGAAGGCCTGAATTGATCCTTGTATAGATCTCATTTCCTGAAGCTTCTACGTCAACACACCTTTCGCAATAGAAACCATCATGTCCGACGCCGTATATTTTGTTTCCAGATACGGTTACATCTCTTGAGTCCAGAATCCTTACACCATCACCCTTTGAATTTTGAATTTTCACGTTCCGGATTTTGACTTTTGAAGCCCTGTTTCCTCCAAATAGATTATGGTAACCTTTCCCATGAAGCACATTCTGTTTATCAGCCAGCCCATCAAACGTGAACCCTTCAAACAGATAATTTTCGCCAGAGAAACTGAAAACTGGTACCTGTGGCTTCCAGAGGCACGTCGAAGCATGTGGTATTAGCTGGATGATTGCTTTTTCATCTCCACTTATGGTCGTGCCAGGATGTAGCTGAATAGGAGTTTTGGCCGTAAATGTTGTCTTCGTTCCTGTTGTTTTGAGCTCTATTTCTTCGTATTTCCGGCCATCGCCGACTTTATCAAAACTACTCTGAAGAAATGTTCCTGGTGTTAGAGTCAGTACATTTGTCATATGTTATGCAGGTTCCATGAGGTTGAAAACGAAAATTGGATTCTTATTGAGGTGTTTTAATTTTAAGACTTTTATATTTGCTGTAACAAAGACACGAGCGAGAATTTTGTAGAATTGGCAATTGTAACGGCAGAAAATCAAAAAGAACATTTTACAGGACCTGTAGAAAACGATGTATATCAATTCTCTGCTTTGCCGTGGATAGCGTTTACGCATATTTCACACACGGATTTCGGAAACAGGGAAAGAGCACAACCCGTTTCTCAAACTCTAGAACCCTGATTTTGTATCTTATACATGTATAACAGCCATATAGATTCCAGTTATTAAAATAGTACATGCTAAGGCGACAGAGCATAATGTTTATCAGGTCACGAAACTAAAAATGGATAAATACATACTAAAAAAACCGATAAAACCATCAGTGGATATCCAATAGAAGACTCGGTAAAATTTCAAGATTTCAATAATAATTGAGATAATATTTTACTTTAAAACCCCATTTATCCAGATGAAATCCCTCTTTTGATCGTGATAATATTTCCTGAGCATATCTATGTGAATTTGTGGATTTTTAGCTTCTTGGAGGGGTACACAAAATACTTCTATTGGAGAATCTGGATTTCCCCCCAAACCCAAAACTACATAAAACGGAATTTTCCTATCGCGAGAATAAGAAAAGTATCTGTCTATCTGGTCTGGATACGACCAATTAAAAAATCCATTTATCAGACGAGACCGATATTTGCATTCAACACAAAAGGTTTCATTTGTCGTTCTATCCCTGACCACCAAGTCTGGATTGCAATCTGACTCTACGTAACGGTTGTGCTTTCTACACATATCCGTAGTCCACTCTACTATAGAAAAAAGTTTGTCATCAAATTTATCAACAACGTATCTTTCAAATTTATTTCCTTTTTCTACATTCTCAGATTCGACATCAAGCTCATTTTGATAAGCATCTGGTGATAGCTGCTCTTCTGAATGATAACAATTTTCGGCATTTTTTTCTGAATCAGTAGATCCAATATTCGTAAATCTATGATTATACCTTATATAACAAATGATTAAAGATATCAAAGCAAGTGCTATGAATACATAATAATATGTAACAATTATCTGCATAATTTCTTTCAAAATCTTTAAAATAAAGTATAAGCATATAAGTACGATTACAAGCTTATCTCTATTCGAGATTCCTTTTTTATAAGATCTGTAGGATCTCTGGTTATAGTATCTGTTATTTTGTTTACGTGTCACCATCGATAGCTCCTAAAATTCTAGCATAGGGCCATAGATACATTGGCTAAAAAAACATAAAAAGTTAATTTAGATTTGAAAATAAAATCATTTTTGAAAAACCACAAAGGAAAGCCAAGCAACGGACTCAAGGAAAGTAACATTGAGAATTGTCACTTTCCCCCCTTTCGCACAAGCCAGATAGGTGAGCGGGCAGAATGCAGAATAAAACGAAGGAAAAAAGTTAATTTTACTTATCCTCATACATCACTTTATATACTCTTATTGGATTAATTAAAAAAATTTATTTCCATATATGTTAAAGAATTGTTTCATATCATATACTATATATAATGAATTGATGTTTTGTAATTAAGTTGCTCTCAGCTTTGGAATTATCTCTCGCCGGGGAGATATGTGTGGTGTTACGCCATGCAAATGACATACTATGGCAAAGGTGAACCTCGTCATCAAAACTAGGAACGAGATCCGCTTCGCTAGAATCTCGTTTCATTAAAGCGCCCAGCGCTTTAGTGAGGGCAACTACATGAGGTTTATTGAATCCTAAATATATTGGTGGGATAATTGGCAAATAGATTAACAAAAAATGAAAGAATGAAAGTTTTATTCGATAATTATTTTGAAGAAGGAATTATTTCCCCACTAAGAGATGTAGAATATAATGACAATTTTAAATCTTTCAAAAAATTGAAGTCTCAGAAATTACCTTATGTATATGATGTCAATCATTTTTGTTTCTTATCGAATTCTTCATCAAAACAAGTCAATTATCTTCTGTTAAAAAAAGAGAAAGCTTACGTTACGTTTAACTTACCTAAAAAAGCTGGAGGCTTTAGGGAAATAAACGCTCCATCAAAAAGCATGAAGCATATTCAAAGATGGATATTGGACCATATTTTATACAAAATGAGTCTTGGAGATTATGTTCATGGATTTGTTCCAAAAAGATCAATTTTGACAAATGCTTCAATTCATGTAAGTCAAAATTTAGTTTTAGGAATAGATATAAAGGATTTTTTTCCAAGTATAGATTTCAATTCGGTTTTTAGAATTTTTACATCTGTTGGATATACTCAAAAAGCTGCTCATTTTCTCGCGGCTTTATGTACATATAAAAGTAAGTTACCTCAAGGAGCACCAACTAGTCCAATGTTAGCTAACTTAGCTATTGCAAGTCTTGATATTATAATCGACAAGTATTGTAGGAGAAGAAATTTTAAATATTCAAGATATGCAGATGATATTACGATTTCGGGGTCTCATAATCTTCCAATGCACAAACAAAAAATAATAGAAATTATCGAAGGGAATGGGTTTACTGTCAACGAGGAAAAAACTAGATTACATTCAAGAGGCTCTAGGCAAAAAGTAACCGGGTTGGTTGTTAATGATAAAGTAAGTATTGGTAGAAGTCGGAAAAAGACTCTAAGAGCAATTGTACATAATATCTTAAAAAATGGATATGAAATAGAGAATCGAGAAAAAGATCCTTTTTTTAAGGAGAAAATTTTTGGTGAACTAGCATTTGCTAGAATGGTGGAACCTGACTTTGCTAATCCTCTTATAGAGAAGCTTAAATGTGCTAACTGGGCAAGTTACGATGAACAGACAATCGATTCAAGAGAAAGTGAACTTTTGATGAGATCACTTGAGAAAAAAAGTTATCATAAACCTGTTGATGCGACTCAAATTATTGAATCTGAGAGCGATTTTTTAAAGGCTATTTCTTCTACTATTGCAGAATTGAAGCACTATATAGAAGATCGAAGATGGATTGAACCATTTTGGGATGATGCTCGTGTAATTGAGATAAATGGTGAAAAGCATAAGATACCAGCAAGCCCTAAAAAAGAAACAAAAATTCAACCTACATTACATGTTTTTTTTAACCGAAATTTGCTTCCTTTAGGCGTACAAGTTTTAAGGGAAACAGACGAAGGAGTTGGAAAGCTTGACTTTAAATTCCTAGTTACGCTAAAAGGAAATATTCCATTAAATGTTTGTGCTGAGTTTAAATTAGCTCATAATGAAGAATTGGAACATGGTCTAACTAAACAATTGCCTTTATACTTGAAAGCAAGCCCTTCTAAGTCGGGAATATTTTTGGTTATGTGGTTCAAAGATGATAAAGGGAAGTACTTTAGCAAGCCAATTAGTCAAAATAAATCACAGATGCTTAATATGATAGAAGAAGCGATAAAAGAAATCAATAACAAAGAAGAATTTAAGATAGAATCAATTTTAATTGATGCATCTAAAAAACCTTCTGCTTCTAATAACTAATAATTTTTTGTTTTTTCAAGAATATTAACTGGCTTCCCCAGTTTATACAGAAAATAACTAAATGAAAGTGAAATCTGCTGTTCTGTTGAAGTTATCAGAATAAATTGGAATAAGCAAGAGGTCTTTTAAGAAGTTTTCAATATTTATCTTATTTACTTGGCATGAAAGTATGTTATTATTTATTTTTCACGTACTATTTCTTCTCTTTTTTCCCATACAAAGCTCCAAAAGCCATTCCAAAGGCAGGTCCGAGAGCAATCCCCAGGGTTAGATTGTCCATCATAAGGCCAAGTATCAAACCAAATGACATGCCAAGGGAAAGTCCAATCGCCATTGCATCTTCTTTTTCATTTTCGCTCTCATTTTCTTCCTCTTTAGCACAGCTTTTAATGTATTTTTCAGCCTTATCGAGCCTTTTCCCTAAACGTGAGAATATAAGTAAAACGGCTATAACAATGACAATAAAAATTACAATTATTCGTAAAGATGCAGAATCGATCATTATTTTGAATTTGCCACTTTACTATAAAAAGAGTTTGAAAAGAGAAAAAGAGTTTGAAAAGAGAAAAAGAGTTTAAAATGAAGTCAGTTCTCCGACCGGGAAATTTTTCAGCCTGAATAAGAAAGAATTTTCAGGCACAATTGAATTTTTACAGGACAAGATATCAAAATATTTATCCATTTAACCAGATACTTCCATCTTATGAACAATCATAGCGAAATGGAAAATTCAGGTCATAATCTAGCTCACTCTGACTCTAATAAAATTCCAGGCTGGAACGAAGATCTTGAACTGGCATTTTCTGCCTACAAAGGCTCCTACACTCCCGGAAGAGTTGCATCAAGGCATAAAACGGTCTGCGAGGTCCTTGTCTCTGGAGTTGTCGTACAGGCGGGAATCTCAGGTGCACTTCTGAAAATTGGAAAGCAGCCGGTTGTAGGGGATTTCGTCGTTTTGCTTGACCAGCCTGAACTGGGCTCACGCATGGTTGTGAATATCCTGCCCAGGAGGACCTGCCTTTCAAGAGGAGCAGCAGGAGACGGGAGCGGAGAGCAGGTAATTGCTGCAAACCTTGATACCATTTTTATCGTGACGTCGGTTGGTAAGGACCTCAACCTTCGAAGGCTTGAGAGGTATCTTGCCATTGTGTATTCTTCCGGGGCAAGCCCTGTGATTTTACTTAACAAAATCGACCTTGAAGATAACCCAACCCGGCTGGTAGAGAAAATCCAATCCATTGCAGGTGACGTGCCGGTAATTCCATTAAGCGCCCTTTCAAAAACCGGGCTTGACGAACTTAGCCCTTACCTCAACCCTGGGGAAACAGTTGCATTAATCGGTTCCTCAGGCGTCGGAAAATCCACGCTTATCAACGCTTTTCTTGGTGAAACTGTCCAGAAAACCGGAGATATCCGGAAAGACGATGAAAAAGGCAGGCATACAACAACAGTCCGCCAGCTCTTTCTGCTTCCAAACGGAGCAGTCCTTATAGACAACCCCGGGATCAGGGAAATACAGCTCGGAGACTCTGCAGAAGGGCTTGAGAAAGCTTTTTCCGAGATCGTTGACGCAGCCCGCAATTGCAAGTTTAAAGACTGCACTCACCACGACGAGCCGGGCTGTGCTGTACTGAAGGCGGTTGAGGACGGGCTTATTCCTGAGGAACGGCTTGCCAGCTATCACAGATTAACTGAAGAACTCATATTCCAGTCAAAAAAAGCAGAAATTGGGCTGAAACGGCTTGAAAAGGAAAAATGGAAGAATATAGCGTTGGATATTAAGAAATATAAGAAATCTACGGGAAAACTGTGAGATGAAGTGTATTTTTAGAGCCTATCCGAAAATTCAGTAATGCATATCGAAAAGTTACAATAGGTCTAAATATCCGGGCGTCCGTTCTGATTTTGCATATTGCATATTGTAAAAGTTATAACAGGCAACCACTTTTCGGATAGGCTCTTAATCGACTGAAGCTGATCTACTGAAGCAGCGTTTTTCGTTCTCTCTATTTTTTTCTAAACAGAGCACAAACAGCGCAATACCTAAAAATGAACAACACTTTTTTAACTTCACAGTTTTATAAAAACATTAATTCAGATTTAGGAGGCACTGATATGGCAAGTAAAGTTTATTTTGCAGATCTCAGAGCAAGAAATCCAGAGGAGAATACGATCAGCAAGATCCAGAAGCTTTTTGACGAAGCAGGTTTTGCTGAACTCCTTGGAGAAGGTGATCTGACTGCAATCAAAATTCATTTTGGAGAGTACGGAAGTGACGGATATATAAATCCGGTCTTTGTGCGGCAGGTCGTAGAAAAAATCCGGGCAGCCGGAGCAAAACCGTTTGTTACGGACACAAATACTCTTTATTCAGGCAGCCGGCATAATGCAGTTGACCACCTGACGACTGCAATTGAACACGGTTTTGATTATTCCGTTGTCAGGGCTCCGCTTATCATATCAGACGGTTTGAGAAGCCAGAACGTTGCAGATGTGGAGATCGGGAAGAAACATTTTAAGTCCGTAAAAATAGGTGCGGATATTGCTGCTGCGGATTCTATGATTGTGATGTCCCACTTCAAGGGGCATATAGTAGCTGGTTTTGGAGGAGCTATCAAGAACCTCGCTATGGGTTGTGCACCTGCAGCCGGCAAGAAGGAACAGCATTTCAGTACAAGCCCGCATGTTATTCAGGATAAGTGTATAGGCTGCCAGAAATGTGTTAAAATCTGTCCTGTAGGAGCTTCTTCTCTTCTGGGAGAAGTCTCAATGATTGATCCCAATATCTGCATAAGCTGCGGACAGTGCATGGAAGTTTGCCCTGCCGGAGCTATAACTATAGATTGGGAACATGATATCCCGAACTTCCTGGAATGTCTTACTGAGTACGCTTATGGGGCAGTAAAAGGAAAAGAAGGAAAAGTAGGTTACATAAATTTCCTGCTTAAAATTACACCTGACTGCGACTGCGTACCCTGGAGTGATGCTCCGATAGTACCGGATATCGGAATTCTTGCCTCAAAAGACCCTGTTGCCCTTGACCAGGCAAGCTATGACCTCGTAAATCGGCAGAAAGGGCTTGTCAACTCCTCTCTTCAATGCAACCACGAAGCAGGAGCTGATAAGTTCAAGGGAGCATGGCCAATGATCGATGGAACCCACCAGCTCACGTATGGAGAAGAAATCGAGTTTGGAAGCCGTGGGTATGAACTTGTTGAGATTTGAGCGAATTTAAAGACGGATTGAGATTTGAGTTATTTTAAAGATTGGCTGAAATTCAACCTCGGCTAAAGAAATTAACTTCAGAAAAACAATTCTCAACAATTTTTCCTTTTTATTTGTTCCTTAAAAAACCTGAATATACAGGCTTAATTATAAGGTTTAAGTAAGGTAGATTTATAGGTCGATTCTTAATCAATTTACAAATAATTTACAAATAATTTACAAATAATTTATAAATAATTTACAAATCAACTTTAGTTGATTTAATCGCAAATCTATTTTTTAAAAAGATAAATATAGCAGATGCCACAACTTAATATATGAGTTAATATTACCCAACTTTACTGGAGATGAATTAGAGTGACCATCTGGGAATACGATGTTAAAGAGATAAGGTTCAGTGAGTGGTCAAAGGCAAAAGAAGATCTTAACAGCCTCGGGACTGAAGGCTGGGAGCTCATCAAATTTGCGGATGATATCGACGAAAATGGTATGATAGCAGCTGTTTTTAAAAGACCGGTCGATTACGTTGACGCATCAATCTAAAGTTTTTTTTAAATTTATTGTTTTTTAACCTTTTTTTCGGTGTGAAAAATTCAGTTTAGAGTTCAGGGCATTTGAAACAAGTTCGGTTACTACGATTTCTAGAGGAACAGCTGTATCCATTGCTAGGTAAACCTGCTCAAGTTCTAATTTTAAGGGTTTCTGTATATATCTGTAGAAATCCGAACTATATTTCAAAACTAATTCCCTATTAATTCTAATTCTCACTTTAACTCTAACTGATCCTGACTCTAACTGATCCTGACTCTAACTGATCCTGACTCTAACTGATCCTAACTCTAACTGATCCTAACTCTAACTGATCCTGACTCTAACTGGTCCTAACTCTAACTGATCCTAACTCTAAC
The DNA here is from genome assembly GCF_000969945.1 of Methanosarcina sp. Kolksee. Taxonomy (NCBI): domain Archaea; kingdom Methanobacteriati; phylum Methanobacteriota; class Methanomicrobia; order Methanosarcinales; family Methanosarcinaceae; genus Methanosarcina; species Methanosarcina sp. Kolksee. Next base: position 1,836,679 of record NZ_CP009524.1, on the reverse strand, counting down.
TGATCCAAATTATCTTAACAATGTTTAAGGCGAGAAAGAAAGTTTCTATACAGATTGCCGTGTGTACCAGTTCGTTATAATAACATTTTTCGATTGTTTCAATCTTCACCTTAAGCTTTATTTTCTTAGAGTAGTACCTTTAGTTAACAATGTTTACTGATATTAATATAAAGCAAATTTCTTATCTTATTAATTATTACAATATTTTATTAGATTAATATTTACAGTGGGTAAATATATGAGAATAGTAACTTTTTAAAATTGATCTGTGAAAAGTCTGGAAGAATTAATAAAAAGGAGATAGGGCATGGAAAGTAAAATTGATGATAAAGCAGAACCTGATACTGAAGTTAATGCACAGGATACAGATAAAAACAGATTAGAAAATGAATTTGACCCCAGTGTAAAGCTTAAAAATGAAGAAGAGGCTGGAAAAATTCTGGATTTAATGCAAAAGCCTGAGATCGATTTCGATCGCTTTTTTAAGTTTATGGATTCTTCAATTCAGGGTTTAAAAGAATACAGGCTGATTGTTTCGGCTCTTGAGCTCGGAGTGTTTGAAGCACTTAAATCTCCTTTGTCAGCAGAGGACCTGGCTGAAAAACTTGGCTGTGATCCTCTGCTCATGCCTCATTTCTGTGAAGCCCTCCATAGTCTCGGGTTCCTTGACAGATTTGAGGAGGGAATGGGTAAGGAAGAAGAGAAGGCGCAGATTGGAAAAATAGATGCAGTCGCCAGTCAAGATAACGGTAAATCCGAAACCGGATCTGAGGACCATGACAATGGAACAAAGAGTGGCGAGGCAGTGTACCTTGTCTCTGAACTCAGTGCAACTTATCTCATGGAAAGTTCTCCGTTTTCTCAGCAGCATTACCTTGCCGAAAGGATTCGAAATGTTGAACGCTGGGCTCGCATTCCTCAGATTATGAAGCAGGGGCCCGATATTGTCGAGAAAGGGCCTTTTTTTGGGGAAATTGTCCACTGTATGGCTGAAAACGCACGCTGTGGTCTGCTTCAGGAAACTGTAACTGTTGTCATGGAAAATGTTGATTTTACAAATGTCAAAAGGCTGCTTGACATAGGAGGGGGGCATGGGCTTTATGCAATCGCTTTTTCAAAGCTGAATGAAGACCTTCAGGCTTTTGTTTTCGACCTTCCACCCGTTACTGGCGAAACAGGATATTTCATCGAGAAATATGGGGCTTCAAGAGTGAGTACAATTCCGGGAGATTTTTTTAAAGATGAAATCGGAAGTGGCTATGACCTTATCTTTTCTTCCTTTAACCCCGGCGGAAAAGTGCCTTCCCTTGTCCCCAAGCTTTCGGAAGCCTTAAACCCTGGAGGCATTTTCGTAACCAGGCAGATGCCTGACGAAAAAATAAAATCAAGCCCACTTCTCAGCCTTGACTGGAACCTCTGGACTTTTGAAGGTGTGAAAAAAGGAGGATCAGGTTACAGTTTCGAAAATAGCGTCCCCTTTAATGAGTATATAGAGCTGCTTGACAATTATGGGCTTGAAGTCTTCCGTGCTCTTGACATGACGGACGGTTCAAGGATTGTGTTTGCACGGAAAGCAACCTGAAATTTGCAGGAACAAGTTGTCTCAAAACTACATTTGATTCTACAAATAGGATAATGTACTATACTTCAAGGCAAATAAATACCTGAATTTCAGAATAATCTTCGATCTGAATTTAAAGTCAACAATTCCAATTACCCAATTGTAGAAACGGGTCGAGTTTTGAGACAACCTGAAGAAGATTACTTTTTTCTCAGTTACTTTTTTATTATTTCCGAATTTCAAAAATTACTTTTTCCTTTCTTTCCTGAAGAGATAACTATTAATTATCATGAAATGTAATTTAATTTATTGATTTATTGTAAATTGAACATAGAAAACATCAGGAAACTTGTTTTAACTTTATCAATATTTATTTAACCAGATATTCCGTCCATTAAAAACATAGAGCCTATCTGTTAATTTGAGTGCCAAAAAACTTGATTTTCGAGAAACTCTGGGGAAGAAAAATGAAGGACTATGATGAAGAACCAGAATGTCAGGAAGGAACGACAGCACTGGTAAACGAAGATAAAAAGACAAACAAGCTAAAAGCCTCAAATAATGTGGCTTGTAGCCAGGTTCAAGTATCTGGTGAAAAAAGCAAGATCTCAGGTCTTATTTTTCTGGATAGTCCTCATATTATAGAAAATATACTTGACACTATGGTCAATCCTATTTCATACAAGGATAAAAATGGTGTTTTCCTTCTAGTAAATGAAGCGCATTCAAGGAAGATGCTTGGCCTTCCAAAAGAAAAGATTATCGGGAGAACACTCCGCGAACTCGTCCGGAAATTTATAGAGAGTCCCAGAAAATATATTGTAAAAAAGAGGGACCTCCTGGAAAGATGTAACGAATGGGCCCAAATCGAAAATGAAATCCTGAATCATGGTGGAACGAGAACCTTAGAACAGGAACTCATAGTTGCGGACGGGACAACAAAAACTTTTATTTTAAATAAATCAGCCTTATGCGACGAGAATGGGGAGACTATTGGGATTATTACTGTAATGCAGGATATAACCGAGCTCAAAAAGACTGAAAACATTCTGAAAGAGAGCCTTAGTTCCAAAAATAAATTGAATGAACAAATTAAGAAAAATGAGAAAATGTACAAGACCATTCTGGAAAAAACAGGGCACATGGTATACAATTGCGACATGATGGCTGATAAAGTAGACTTGCTCGGCTCGGTTGAAGAAGTTACGGGATACACGCCTGAAGAATTAAAAGATGCAGGTGTGAACTCATGGATGGAATACGTTCACCCTGAGGACAGGTATAAGCTCTGGATAAACAATGAAAACCATATGAAAAACGGGGTAAACTTCCATCTGGAATACCGGTTCCGAAAAAAGAACGGCGACTATGCTTATCTTGAGGAAAGCGGAACCGATATACTGGGCTCAAGCGGAAGTATCAGCAGGGTCACTGGAGTAGTAAAAGATATAACAGAACAGAAACTTGCCAGCAAAAGCCTGCAAGAAAGCGAGGAAAGATACCGCACCGCAACCGAGCAGACAGGGCAATTAGTGTTTGATTTCAGGCCCGATACACACGAAGTAGAATGGGCAGGAGCCATCCGGGAAGTAACAGGATACTCTCCTGAAGAGTTTAAAAACTTTAATGAATCGTTCTGGATAGAGCATCTTCACCCTGAAGACAGGACCGAGACGATTGAAAGTATGGAGAACTTCTTCAAGAAAAAAGCGAGAATTCATGCAGAGTTCAGGTTCAGGAAGAAAGATGGAAAATATATATACGTTGAAGCCCGGGGCGTCTGGCTAAAAGATGACGAGGGGAAAGTTTACAGGGCTATTGGTGTGATGAAAGACATCACAGAATGGAAATGCACGCTGGAAAAAGTTGAAGCGAGTGAAATGAAATATCGTTCTCTCATACAGAATTTTCAGGGGATTGCTTTCCAGACAGACAAGAATTTCATTCCCATATTCATGAACGGAGCTGTTGAAGAGATCACAGGACATACCGAAGAAGAACTTATGTCCAGGGCTAAGTGGAAAGAGATAATCCTTCCTGAGGATCTGCCTTTACTCCTCAAAGAAGAGGAAAGGATTCGGAATTCACCTTTTATAAAACACACTAAAGTTGATTTTCGCATAATACACAGGGACGGAAAAATCCGATGGTTACACGAAATTTACCAGAAAGTCCTGGGAAAAGATGGGAAACCGAAATACTATCAGGGCACGATTTACGACATAACCGAAAGGAAGGAAACCGAGGAATTTCTTGCGAACATTAAAATTGCCCGCCAGAGAGAAATTCACCACCGCATCAAGAACAATCTCCAGGTAATTTCCTCCCTGCTGGACCTCCAGGCTGAAAAGTTCAACAGCATGGAATGCGTTAAGAATTTTGAGGTCCTTGAAGCCTTCAGGGAAAGCCAGGACCGGGTAATCTCCATTGCTCTAATCCATGAGGAATTGCATGAAGGAGAAGGAACTGAGAAGCTTAACTTTTCACCGTATCTTAAGAAACTCATCGACAACCTTTTCCAGACTTACAGGCTTGGAGATGCAGCTATTAGTCTCAAAACGGAGCTGGAGGAGGATATTTTCTTTGACATGGATATTACTGTGCCTTTAGGGCTAATTGTCAATGAACTTGTCTCAAATTCCCTGAAGCATGCGTTTCCATACGGGAAAAACGGAGAAATTCGGATCAGACTTTCCAGAAACAACGAGTCCGGATGCCTCAAAGAAGAGAAAGGTCCGGAAGGCAAAAGTACAGAATTTAACCTTACGGTCTCGGATAACGGAAAAGGTATCCCGGAAACCATAAACTTCGAAAATCCTGAAACCCTTGGCCTGCAACTGGTAAGCATTCTGGTTAATCAGCTGGAAGGCGAAATCGAACTGAAGAAAGAAAACGGAACCGAGTTCAGCATGAGGTTCAAAGTGGAAAACAAATTTTAAACTGTTTTTTCTGCACAGGCAATGGCATCAAAGCATGAGATTGTTTCAGATCGCTTTGTTCCAGACCGTTGTGTTTCAGGTCGCTTTGTTCTAGAACGCTTTGTTACAGATCACTTTTTTCGGATAGCTTTGTTTTAAACCCAATTGTTTTAGAAAGCATTGTTTTAAACTCTATTGTTTCAGAACGCATCGTTTTAAACCCAATTGTTTCATATCTCTTTGTTACAGACCGCTTTGTTTCAGATTGCATTGTTTTAAACCCAATTGTTCCGATGGTATTATCAGGTGCAGAAACTTACCCGTAAGTTGACCATTTTTTCCTGAAAAACTGGAAAAATATGAAACAGCAACATTATTATGCTGTAAAGCAATTTCTAAATGGGGATTGCCGTGATAAAAGAAGCCATGCTCTACGAGAAAATCGGAGATAATAAAGTACACTGCAAGCTCTGTGCCCATAGTTGCAAAATTTCCCAGGGAAAAAGGGGCTTTTGCGGAGTCCGGGAAAACAGGGACGGAAAACTATATACTCTTATTTATGGGACGGTCTCAAGCGAGGCTGTTGACCCTGTCGAAAAAAAACCTCTTTATCACTTTTATCCAGGGTCTTATGTTCATTCTGTCGGGTCAATAGGGTGCAATTTCCGATGTAAGCACTGCCAGAACTGGTCAATTTCTCAGGTCTGCCTGGAAGATGCTTACACAATGGATATTCCACCTGAAGAACTTGTTGAAAGGGCGCTTCTCTCACGTTCAAGCTCCATTGCCTGGACCTATAATGAGCCAACAATCTGGCACGAGTATACCTATGAGTGTGCGAAAATGGCAAAAGAGGCAGGGCTTGGAACAATCTATGTGACAAATGGGTATATGACGCCTGATGCTCTCAGGAATATAGCACCCTATCTGGATGCCGCGAATATCGATATCAAAGCATTCACTGAAAAATTCTACCACGATGTCGCCAGCGCAAAACTCGCCCCTGTGCTCGAAGCTTCTGCCCTTGCAAAACAACTTGGAATACATGTTGAGATTACAAACCTCATTATTCCAAGTGTAAACGATTCCCTTGATGAAATAAGGGAACTTTCAAAATGGGTGTATAAAAATCTCGGACCTGAGACTCCACTGCATTTTACTCGTTTCCATCCCCAGTACAAGATGCAGGACCTCTACCCGACGCCTGTAAAAACCATGCAGGAAGCCTGTAAAATTGCAACTGAAGAAGGAATGAAGTATGTTTACATGGGCAACGTTCCTGGCAGTGACCGCAACAATACTTTCTGCCCGAACTGCGGAAAAATGTTGATCAAGCGTGGCTATTTCGACATTGAAAAGTATGAGATCACACCTGAGAAAACCTGCCCGAAATGTGGGGAACACATTCCCATTGTAGGTGAATATGCCGGTTCAAAACATGCACCGGGTGAATACGACTATTAAGCGGATTATTCAGCAAACGATAGATGAGAATAAAATACCAAGAATAAAATACCAAGAATAAAATACCAAGAATAAAATACCAAGAATAAAATACCAAGAATAAAATACCAAGAATAAAATACCAGAAAAAATTATATCTCAAAAAATATATTTTTCGCACCCTTCGTGGAAAATTTTTATAATTCCTTCTCGCAGGGAAGGCGTATATTTCTCAGGTTCAGTTTTGACAGCCCTGTGCAGTTCTTCAAGTTCAACCCATTCTACAGATACGGCTTCTTCCGGGTCAGGCCGAATTAAGCTTGCAGTTTTTTCCGAGCATAGGCCTGAAAATACCATATGGAAGGCTCCTTTGTTTTCGATGATACAGGGAATTTTAAATAATTTTTGGAAGGGAACCGAGATTCCTATTTCTTCAAGCATTTCCCGTGCCATGCAGGCTTCATAAGACTCATTTGCTACAGTACCGCTTACCGAATATGTATAACGGCCCGGAAACCACCGTTTTTGAGGTGCCCTTTTCTGGATAAGCATTTTATTTTCAGGGTTGAGAAGGATAAGTTGGGCAGCTCTGTGGATATGCTTTCCCGAATAAAATTCCTCTCGTTCGCGCAGCCCGAGAACGTTATCGTTTTTGTCTACTTCAGTGATTAGTTCTGCCACAAAAGCACTCCTATTAAGTTGTTTCACTACCTTTATTCAGGCGGGGAAAAAAATAAAAATATCGGTTAAAATAAAAATGACAGGCTTCATTAAAAAAGGTTAAACCTGGAATAATGCCATGAAAAGAAAAAAGAAATTCACTTTTCAGGATTTTTCAGGGTTCTGAGACCTCTTTTGGTTTTTCTGCGGCTTTCTGGATCTCATCCAGAAGCTGATCATCGGTCTTACCTTTTATGTCAATCCCAAGTTTCTGGGCAGTTTCCTGTACCTTGCTCTTTGGAGCTGTGGGTTCTGTTATGGATTTTTCAAATTCTTTAAGGTTTAGCTCGGATTCCTTCTGAGCTTTCTTAAATTCGCCCACTGAACTTCCCATGGACCTGGCTAGCTCCGGAAGTTTAGTAGCTCCGAAAAGGAGTACAACTACTGCAAAAATCATTATGAGTTCTTGTGTGCCTATCATGGCTTAACCTCAAGCTTTTCGTTTTCTTAAATAAATATAATTCAGCAGGTGATAATGATCTAAAAATTGTAAATATCTATAAGTTAAGCTAAGATTTTTTATGTTATATAAAGTTTCTATTTTTATTTACTATTTTGCAGATTTTATATATTTAATAGTTTTTATTTTGCTTCTTATATTTATTAAATTTATCCCATTTTGGTTTTCGACTCAGGTTTATCTACTTTTATCCCGATTTAATCCTGGATTTCAGATTTTCCGGAGCTCTTCCTGTTCAGAAACAGATTTTCCGGCTTCCGGCTTGTTTTCCAGATCTGTATCGATTTTCGTGTCTGTACCGGTTTTCAGCTCTGTATCGGTTTTCAATTCTGTACCGGTTTTCAGCTCTGTATCGGTTTTCAGCTCTGTATCGGTTTTCAATTCTGTACCGGTTTCCAGCTTTGTATCGGTGTTTGTTTTTTTACTGCTGCTGGGAGTATCTTTTTGTTCCGTCCCTTTCTCTTTTTCCTCAGAAGCAGCTGTATTCGCAGCTTTTCTGGTGTAGGCATCAAATTGATTGAGCTCAAGCTCAGAAGCGCGCTGTGCTTTTTTAAATTCTCCCATTGCACTTCCTAACGATCGTGCAAGCTCAGGAAGCTTCTGCGGCCCAAAGAGGAAGAGAGCTACAATAAGAATTACTATTAATTCCTGTGTGCCTATCATTGTTGGTTATTATCAACAATCAAATATAAAAGTTCTTGTAATAAGATCGGTAGGACTGGCTTGTTCGGAGATCCTTTTAAAAACACCTGTTTTTAAAAATAAAGGGTCCTATAAATAGGCAAACTAGCTATCAAAATAGCCGGATAAGTAGCAGGCTGAACTCAAAGAGAATTCCCAATAAAAACGCCACAAGGATCTGGGCAATGAATGTAGGATCAGGCGAAAGGAAAAGTGAAATTGCCATAATCACACTGTAGACCAGTATCCTTTGCTTTTTAAGAGTCTCGTATTCTATAAGCCCCATTTTCACGGCAAAAATCACAAGCAAGGGAAGCTGGAATACAATTCCGAAACCTGACAGAATTGTAGTTACTGCTGAGAGAGTATCCTGAACGGAAAGCTGCGCTGTAGCCATGTCTCCCGAGTAAAATAGAATGTATTTGAACATGACAGGCAGGACGATAAAGTACCCTATAGAGGTCCCAAAGATGAAAAGCAGGAAGGATAGAGGAATGACCTTGAGGAAAAAGCGCTTCTCATGTGGATAAAGTCCTTTGCCTGCAAACCTGTAAAGCTCGTAGAAGAGCAGAGGGATTGAAGTGGCCAGAGCAAAAACGAGGCAGAGCTTGAGGCGCGCAAAGGTCCATTCAAGAGGTGAGTAAGCCGTCATGTAAAAGTCAGTATTTATAAATTCCTTCCAGACAATCAGCATCCCTTTTGCTGAAAATGGGAAAGCAATAAGTATTCCCAGACAGAGCCAGATCAAAACGATTGCTAGACGGTTTCTGAGCTCTAACAGGTGAACCATGAGAGGTTCCTCATTATCTCCCGGGACACCGGAAGGATAAGAGTTCATCCCCGAGTTTTTTTCGGTAGAAGCTGTTGGTCTGTTGCCTGTGTTCTGTGAGTTCATTTTTTCCGCTCTTACATCTATCTAGGTAAATATATTAATGTCGGAACATAATATAGAATGTAAATCTGCAACTCTTCGGAGGTATTCCAATTTCCCGGTGAAAGAGATCTTCACAATCCATTTTACGATCCCTCTTCAGAATATCTTTCTACTATATATTTGCATACTTGAAAGCTGCATACCTGAGCATTTATAGTACTGAGCCATTAATAATGCAATCACTTAAAATGATTAACATAATCACTTAAAACGATTAACATAATTACTTGAAGCGATTAACATAATTACTTAAAATGCTTAACGTAATCACTTAAAACGATTAACATAATCACTTAAAACGATTAACATAATTACTTAAAATGGTTGACATTATCACTTGAAATGATATATAATTACTTAAAATTATTAATATAATACGATTAAGAGAGTTTGATTAATATATGCTGACGATTACTATAATTTACTTAAAATAATTTATGTATTATAATTATTCAATTAATATAAATTTAGTTATAACAAATAATATAATCGGATTCAGATAATTAATTGATGATTGTGTAAACGAATTAAGATAATTAATATAATATACTCGTAATAAATACTATCACCTATTAAAACAACTGCTATTTCCCGGTTCTCTATACTTGAACCCGTTGTTTCCATACTCAGATTTCGTGACTTTCATCAATTGAATCTTCTGAATGGCTTGCAGTCTCAGGAAAATTTGAAGGATTCCGTGAAAAGAACCGAAAAAACCTAAAATCGAAAAAACAAAATAGGTAAAAAGAAAGTTGATATGAAAATCTCTGCAATGAATAGATCTCACTGCGGTGAATATAAGAGTTTCTTTAAATAGGACAAAAAACTTTCTTTTGCTTTCCCGGATAGGTACTCATTATGTCTGAAGCGATTGAAAATCTCAGTGCAATTCTGCTGACCCTGCGAAATAAGTTACTTGTGATTGCTGGGGTCCTTATCACAGGCATTATTCTCTCTTTCCAGTTTACAGGCCCTCTAATCGAGAGAATGAAGGTTGATCTTCTTCCAGAGGGCGCAAAGCTGGTGTATGTATCTCCCCTTGAGGTAATGATGCTGGAGCTAAAGCTCTCTATTATAATAGGAATTCTCATCACCCTGCCTCTAATTGCATTCTATGCTTATAGGGCAATCTCGAAGCGGTACTCAATTAAAGTTCCGATATCTATTGGAAAAGGCCAGTTTGTTTTCCTGAGTCTAGCGGTCATTGTCATGTTCGTCATTGGAGCTTCATATTCTTATTTCCTCATGCTGCCTCTCTTTCTTAAGTTCCTCTACATTGACGCAGCAGACTCAGGGGTGACTGCGACTTATTCGGTTTTCAAGTTTATCTCATTTATAGCAACAACTACAGCAATCTTTGGTCTGGTCTTTGAACTCCCTATAGTACTTACTTTCCTTACCCGAAATGGATTTGTAAAATACAGTACTCTTGTGACGTACCGCAAGCATATTTATGTCCTTGTCGTGTTTATTGCAGCCGTAGTTACTCCTGGGGCAGATGTCTTCAGTCAGATGATGGTTGCCGTGCCCATGGCGTTCTTTTTTGAGATCAGTATGGTAGTTGTGCGGTTAATTGGAGTAAAGAACAGGCTCGGAAATTCTGATCCTTCAGCAACTGCATCAGGGATTACAAGAAGAAACTAAAAGAAGAAATGTGACAAAATACAGTTTAGGGATCTAAAAGTAAAATGGCTCTTCGTTATTTTGTGTGGATATCCTCATAATATTCTCATAAAAACCAATGCGGTCTTGAATTGAAAATCATCTTATCCATAGGGAATGAAAAAGAGCCAGTAAAAGTTTGATAATGTGCAAGTTAACCTCAAATGCGCAAGTTAACTTCAAAAGTGCAAGTTAACTTCAATTAAGACCATAAATTATTCAGTAATCCAGATACACATCTGGACCTTTAAAAATACTATTTTTATATAATTTTTAAAACCAGAGCTATTATAGGACCTGCATATTCGATACTAATCATTCTTTTCCGCACTCGCCTATCCGCTTATTATCCTGTTTTGAGAGCTTTAAGATTATCTAGATTTCTTTTATAAAACAGTTTTTTGGTTGTTTTTAGACTACTGTTTACAAAATGCTGACTGCTAATAGTCTGAATGTCTGGATATTGCTAATAGTCTAACTGTCTGGATATTGCTAATAGTCTGCTGCCTGGATATTACTTTCAACATACTCAGGATAATCTTATTTAACAGAAATACATATTTGAAGAGGTCATGGAGCCGCAGCACATAAAAGCAAATATCCAGGTAATTGCCGCATCTGTCATCTACGGATTTTCAGGAATTTTTTTCATGTATGTAAAGAATATGGCCGCAGGAGCTGTTGTGTTTTACCAGCTTCTTTTCGGGCTTCTCGCACTTACAGGTTATCTGGCAGTTACTGGAAAACTGTCAGGAATCAGGCTCCGGGGAAAAAGAAAAAACTTGATACTACTTGGAGCTTTCAATGCAGGCGCAATGGTCTCTTATTATATGGCTGTGAGCTTTACTAATGTATCAATATCCGTACTTTTACTTTATACGGCTCCGTTTTACGTTTTGCTGCTCGCCCCTCTTTTCCTGAAGGAGAAACATAACAAAAAGAGCCTTGTTGCCCTTATTCTTTCTCTTACGGGTGTAGTAATGGTAATAGGCCCTGAAAACCTTGTTTCTGGATCGGGAATTGAGCCAGCATATCTTTATGGAGTGCTTATGGGACTTTTTTCAGGCTTTTTTTACGCCTGCGTTACTATTACCTCCCGATATCTCAGGAATGAGTATTCAGGTTTAGAACAACTTTTTATCTCAACCATCGTAATGCTTGTATTATTGCTTCCTTTTGTAAAACAGGCGTCAGTAATAGCTCTTGTTGAAAACCTACCTGTTCTCCTCTTTCTAGGGATAACAATCACTTCAGTAGGTTCGATTCTTTACTTTACAGGGCTTTTACATGTCAAAGCCCAGAATGCAAGCATACTTTCCCTGATTGAACCTGTAAGTGCGATTTTTTTCGCTTACCTGCTCTTAAAAGACCCCATATCCGCTGAAACCCTATTTGGATGTGCCCTTATCCTTTCCAGTTCTTTCCTGGCAAGTCTGGAGGAGGAAAGCAAAACCGAAGAAGAACCTGTTTTCAAGGAAAAACTGCCTGCAGTCCCTTAGCTTACCAGAAGCGGGAAAAGTAATGTGAAAATCTCGAGTCCAGCAAGCTTTTTGAAAACACTCAAGAAGGCTGAAATATAACGAAAATACGAATAACCGCAATTTTTAGAAAAACTCTAATAATAAGGAAATAGTTTTCAGATATAACAAAAAAAATATTCTTAAATGTGTTATTCTTAAGAATTTCATTCTTAAATGAGTTCTCTGCCATCCGGGTTGTATTTTTTTATTTATTCATAGCTCTGTTTCCGGTTGGAACTAATAAAATTTATTAGTATGTGATCTTTATTCTATTAATCTTAAGCATATTTCACAGATTATTTCAAAAGAGCCTGGTATTCTTATGGTAGACGTAGTTAAGGAATTGGAAGCCCTGAGGCAGAATTTGCTTGATCTGTCCCTTCGAAATAATCTTCTCAATTACCGCCCTTCTCAGAAAAGGACCATCTCGATTACAGGTAGGAGCCCGGAGGAAATTTACGAACTCTTTGTCCTCCAGGAAAAATCGATGAGGTTCAGAGCAACAGCTCAGTTAAGAAAAGGCAGGAAAAGTGAAAATGGGGAGAAATACGAGGCTTCTGAAAAGGAAAAACGGCTTTTGAAAACAATAGGAAATATTCTGGTATCCGAAGATAAAACCCATACTTCTCGCTCCGAAACTTTTCTGGAAACCCCTGATGACAGCGAAACCCTAGATAAAAAGCTTTTTTATGTCTTTAACCAGGCAAACTCCATATTTGAAGAACAGGGATATCCTGTTCTCTACCTTGCACTGGGCTTTCTGCAGTGGAGTGAAAGCCGGTCGGCCATAAAAAATCCGAAAGCTCCTCTACTTCTTATTCCCGTTGAACTCAAACGCATAAGCAAAGGCCGAATTTTCAGCATCCAGTGGACAGGAGACGAAATCTTCACTTCAATTACCCTACAGGCAAAAATGAAAGAATTCGGAATCACGATTCCTGAATTTGAAATGCCTGAGGAAGCTTCGGGGATTGAGAAATATTTCAGGGCTGTATCTAGAGAAATTCATGAAAATAGAGACTGGAAACTTCTGCCTGAAATCTGCCTTGACCTTTTTAACTTCAAGAAATTTGTCATGTATAAGGATCTGGACCCTGCAACCTGGCCTGAAGACATGTCTCCTGCTGACCACCCATTGATCCAGGAAGTCTTTAACCCTGAAGACCCCGAATGTGAGGTTTCCGGTTTTCTCGAAGAAGAGGTTGACCTTAAACTTCCGGCAAAGGACACTTATCAGATAATGGACGCAGATTCTTCCCAGATTGCAGTCATTGAAGATGTGAAAGCCGGAAGAAACCTTGTTGTTGAGGGACCTCCCGGGACCGGCAAGTCTCAGACGATTGCAAATACGATTGCAGAACTTATAGCCCAGGGAAAAAGCGTACTATTCGTGAGTGAAAAAATGGCTGCCCTTCAGGTTGTAAAAAGCAGGCTGGACTCTGCCGGCCTTGGAGAACTCTGCCTGGAGATCCACAGCAACCAGACCCGCAAAAAAGCCGTGCTCGAAGAGCTGGAAAAGACCCTGAACCGCGAAGCTCCTTCCCCCATACGCCCCGACAGAGATATAAACGAGCTCGAAAAGCTAAAACATGAACTCAACCAGTATGCCCTATCACTTGGGGAACCTGCGGGAAAAATCTACCCAAGCCTCTATACCCTCTATGGCATTCGGGAAAAAACAAGGGCTTATTTTGAATCAAAAGGCCTGAAAATGCCCTTATATAAGTTTCAAGAACCCGAAACCTGGGATCCTGAAGCCTGGGCCGATGCAGAAGCTGTTATAGAAAAACTGAGTCAGGTACTTCCTTTTCTCGGGCCGGTCTGGAAAAATCCCTGGTACGGCTGCGATCCAGGGCTTGTACTGCCTTCGGATCTGGGAGAAATCGGAGCCTTTACAGACGAATGCGCTGAGGCTTTTGAGACCCTTGAAACCGCCATAAAAACCCTTAATGACCTTTCTGCAACCTTAAAACCTGACACTCTCGAGGGAATTGCAACCGTAATCAATGCCGCAAAATTCCTTGGAAACTCAAAAACCATCCCTGAAAAAATGCTTCAGAATTTGGGATATGAATCCGAAAACTCAATAACAGAGGCAGAAACTCTGGTTTCAAAATTCAGGAAATACCTTGAGCTCAAAACTTTTGCGGACAAAACTTTTCGCCCTGAGATTTTTAGCCTTGATACCTCTGAATTCGAGGAGCTTTCCGGCAGTCTCCTCAAGTTTTTAAGCCCGAAATACAGGAGGCTCAAAAAAGAAATTTCAGCTTGCTATCTCTCACGAGTGCCTTTCAGAAACAGTAAAATCCTGCTTGACCTAACCGGCATTTCCGAATACAAAGCCCTCAGGCTGGAACTTGAAAATTCGGGTGCAGAAGGAGAAAAATACTTTGGAGATTACTGGAAAGGCTTTGAAAGCGATCCTGAACAGCTTGAGGAATACAGCCAATGGATAATTCTTTTCCAGCAGTATCTGAAAGAAGGCACTTTCACAGACAGGAGTTTAAGGCTTATAGGACTTGGAATTGACAGCGAAGCAATCGAATCTGCGTCCAGCCATGTACTGGCCGCAACGCAGGAGTTTCTGGAGTCATTTAAGAGAGTTGGGATTCGTATAGGCGCAGATTTTGGGAAAATGTGCCCAGAAGGCCTGGAAGCCGCAAAGCTAAGTTCATTAAAAACCCTCGTAACCTGCTGGAAAAACGAGACTTCGTCCCTGGTGCTCTGGAGCCAGTATCTTTGTTACAGGCAGGTCTGTCTTGAAACAAAGGCAGCCACGATAATGGAAGACCTTGAATCCGGAAAACTCGCAGTGTGTGACGCAATTCCTGCTTTTGAAGGAAACTACGCCGAAATCCTCCTGAATCGCACTTTCAGGAAAAGGCCTATACTTTCGACTTTTATCCGGGAACTCCACGAAGGTAAACTTGGCAAGTTCAGGAAACTTGACAAAAAGGTCCTTATGGAAAACCGAAAAAGAATTGTATGCTCGGCTTATGAGGAAACCCCAAAATTAGTTTCAGGAGCCTCAAGATCTTCAGAGGCGGGCATTCTGCTCAATGAGTTCAACAGGAAAAGAGGGCATATGCCTATCCGCACTCTTATGAAAAAGGCAGGCGGCCTGATCCAAAAAATCAAGCCCTGTTTCCTTATGAGCCCGCTTTCCATCGCCCAGTACCTTGATCCCAGAAGCACGCGTTTTGATGTGATTATCTTTGACGAAGCCAGCCAGGTCAAACCCGAAGATGCAGTTGGAGCTCTCCTGCGCGGAAAGCAGGTCGTAGTAATGGGAGATTCAAAACAACTTCCGCCGACTGACTTTTTTGATACTGTGCTCGATTTTCCGGAAAGCGAGCCTGATGACTGCATTACAGCCGTAGATATGGAAAGTATCCTGAATGTGTGCAAACGCAGTTTTCCGGTAAAGACCCTGCGCTGGCACTACAGGAGCAGGCACGAGTCCCTCATTGCAATTTCAAATCAGGAGTTTTACGATAACCGTCTCTATGTTTATCCCTCCCCCATGCAAAAAGACGAAAAACTTGGGCTGAAGTTTGTGCATCTTCCAGACTCAATTTATGAAAGGGGTAAAAGCGGAGCCAATCGGATAGAAGCAAGAGCCGTTGCAAGATCTGTTTTCGAACACTTCAGCAGGTACCCTGATAAAAGCCTGGGAGTCGGGACTTTCAATATAAAACAGCAGGAAGCTATCCAGGAAGAAATCGAGGCTTTACTTAAAACAAATCCCGGACTTGACCTTAACTCTGAAAATGGAAAAGGTGAGCATTTCTTTGTTAAAAATCTTGAGACCATCCAGGGCGATGAAAGGGACGTTATACTGCTGAGCGTGGGTTTTGGCTTTGACAGCAACAGAAAGCTTTCCCTTAACTTCGGCCCGCTTAATCGCGAGGGAGGGGAAAGACGCCTGAATGTACTTATTACGCGGGCCAGGGAAAAATGCGTTGTTTTTGCAAATTTCACATCAAGGGACCTGAAGCTGGATGAAAACTCACCTTTCGGGCTTCGGGCCCTTAAAGTATTCCTTGAATTTGCAGAGAGCGGCAAGCTTCCCTTACCTGCATACCGCAGGGAAAAACTCGATCTGCCTTTTGAAGAAGCAGTTTACAATTTCCTGGCAGAAAACGGCTGTGAAATCCACAGGCAAATCGGTTGTGCAGGATACAGGCTTGACCTTGCAATCCCTGACCCCGCCCACCCAGGGCGGTATGTGCTTGGGATCGAGTGCGACGGAGAAAGCTATTATTCCCTGCACGTTGCACGGGACCGCGACCGTCTGCGCCAGCAGGTGCTTGAAGGGCTGGGCTGGAGGATCTACCGGGTCTGGTCAACGGACTGGTACTTACATCCGAAAGAGAGCAGGGAAAAACTGCTTGAAGCTGTGAATGGGGCTATAAAACAGGCAAAAATACAGGCAATATCCGAAATCGGACCTGAGGTTTCGAGGGTTAATGAGCCGTCTGCCCGGCCTGGACCTGTGAATCGAAGTCCTGCAGGAAGGTATTCCAGTTCTCCTGCAAATCCGGGCTTATCCCGGGTTCCGGTCTCGCCTGCAGTGAGTGTGAAGAGTGAAGGTGGGAATGAGGACGAACTTGAAAGTCGATCTTATAATAGAGCCTGCCTTTCGGAAACTTTTGAGGCAAAACTTCTTCTGGAGCCCTCCTTTGGAACTGAAGCTGAAAAGCCCTATCCAGACTCGTTTTTTAAACTGGAAGAAGGACTTACAGCCCCGTCAGATACAGATTTCTTGCCCGAAATAGATGTAAGAGCCAGGTCGATGGCTCTGGTAGCCGATGAAAACTCCCGTAAGAAGCCTGTAGGAAGGTCAAAAAAATCAAAACTCCTTAAATTCAGTGTAGATCCCCACTCCAAGGGAATCAAAGCCGATTTGATACCTGAGCCAGAGCCTGAGAAAGTGAGTTTTTACCAGGCTTACCCTGAGATTGACTTCAGTGCAAGCCCTGAAAAAAAGAAACGCAAGCGAATTAATGAGTTTGCATATATTTACGGCTCAGAAGGCTATTTCGAACCCGAGCCAGACTTAGAGGAAGAAAATTATGAAGCTGGAGACGACAGTTATGCATGGACATGGGACTCAGAAACTCAAGTTAAGCACGAAGACGAGCCTGTAATTGAGCATGATATAAAAAGAAGAACTGAAACCCGGTTAAGTGAGCCTGCTCTAAAACATACGTATAAGTCAGAAACCAGAAACCCAAAGGAACCCTTCTCTTCAGCCCCGGCTGAAAAAACAGGAACGTTTTTTGAGAAACCCGATACTGGAAGCTCCTTAAAATTCAGGGCCGGTAATACCGGATCGAGAACTGCCGAAATCCGGGAAATTCCAGGAAAAAAACCTGAACTGGGTAATTCAAAAAAAGAGCCTGAAAATCTATCCGGAAAATCCAGTTCACTCGAAGATGTCGTACCCCTTTACCAGGTCTGCCTTTCCTCAGGCCTTCCGCAAACCGGCGATCTTTCGGAGGTTTCGGATAAGCAGCTTGAGGAGGCGATTCTAAGAATTGTAGCGTGTGAAGGGCCCATTCACGCACAACTCCTGCAGCAGCGAATAAAATCGCATACAGGAATTTTCCGAATGCTCGGGAAAATCAAGCAGCGAATATCTGATGTTGCAGATCTTGCCGAAAGTTCCGGAGAAATCAGGGCCAAAGGCGAGTTCTACTGGCCAATTTCGAAACCTGCATGTCTCCTGCGCAGGCGTGAGGGAGATGAATCCGCAAAAATCGAGTGGATCTGTGACGAGGAAATAAAAGAAGCTATCCGTTTTGTCCTGTACAACCAGTATTCAACTCCTCTTGAAGATCTTATTGTCCAGACTTCGAGAGTGCTCGGAATAAAAACCACACGCAAAAACGCAAAGGAACGAATCGAAAAGCTTGTAAAGGCAGGAATAGAGAATGAGGAATTAACTCTCACGCCAAATGAAATGATTTATTTTGTTAAATGAAAGAAGTAGTTTGTTGAAGAAAAGAAGTATTTTGTTGAAGAAAAGAAATTTTCAGAAAATCATATTTTTTCCAAAAAGGTTATTTCTTTCTTTAAAATCTTAATCCCTGTTTATAATTTCTCATTTTTCACACACTACTTTTTAAAAGAGTGCTTTACCCTTCCAGGTACCTTTGCTTGAAACGCAGCCAACTATTTTCCTCGTCTAGAGTCCATGTATCGTACACAGATGTCGCATTAAGGCCGCTATAGTGGTAGAGCGTATAATTACCGCAGTACAACACCCTATCCGGCTTATATGCAGTAACAAAGGCATCAGGCGTATTCGATTGTGAGTCATTATTACGAATAACGAAGTACTCAGTGGGTCTTTCGTCATACCACCTTACACAAGAATTCCACTTATAAGGGATAAAGCCACTATCCGTAAAAATGACTGGACGGACAATCACCTTTTCGTTTGCAAGATATGTAGTTATGCCGGCATCCCAATAGTAAGCATATGCATAGGTAATATTGTTGGATTCCATGTAATCAACAAGTTCATTTACTCTGGCATTCGGTTGAGAATCTAAATTTGTGATAGAAGAAATGTTAGCAGTGGCAGATGATATTAAGAGAATGGCAATGAGGAAAATATACAACTGGTTTTTTGAGTTTGTGAAGAAAGATAAGATCATGAAGACCGAAATGGCTGTGAATCCGAGGTATCTGTAAGTTCCTTCGCTTAAACTAGTGAAAGTAAGGCCGGTGAACATAAGCGCGGCTGATATCGCCATTATGACAGCGAAGCTTTTCATAATATGGTTGGTAGCATGCCCCAGATTCCAAATAGCAATGCAAAGAGCTGTTAAAAAAATCAGCGTAAATAGTATGTCTATCGACGAAGGGGTCTGTCCTCCAGTTAGTACATGATATAAGCCTGTGTTCAAATACAGTGACAATTGACGGAAAATTTCGAAAGCGTTGGAGAATATGCTAGCCTGGTTCTGAACAGCGAACGGATTAGGTACAAGGTAGTCAATAAACAGGGATTTAATGACAGAGACAAGCCCAGCGAGAAGCGTCCATGATATAACCCACATATTTAGATTCCTGGATCTGTCCTGATTAACTAGAAAATAAGCAGCAAGAAATGGCAAAACGAACCATGCGACCACGATGGTATCAGATAGAACCACCAGCGCTATTAAAACTGTGATTAAACTAAGCTGTAATGTACTGGCCTTTTTTAGGTATAACACGAAAAGTAATAGGATGCCTGTAAAGAATAGAGTACCAGTGTGAGTCAAAGCTTGGGCGTAAACATTTTCGTAAGCTGTCATATTTACATTAGCTAGCATAGCAGCAAAAACAAGGGATGGGATAAGTCCTTTATTTGTGATTTTATAAACAAGAACAGAGAATATTGCCAGAACACCAATAAAAATTATAAAAACCGTCAGCCGCAACACCATTGGGTCATAGTTGGTAATTCTCTGCAGGACCAGGTGAAAAGGTATCAATTCAGTAAAATAGTATGGATCTAGAGAAGGCAGATAAATGCCTGAGAGCAAATAGTTATGATGTTTCCAGAACTCCATCGCTATGAGGCCAGCATTAGTATTGTCGCTATTCAGACGAAGATGTAGTGTAACAAGTAGCTTGCAGACTAATCCCTCGGTGATTAGCACGAGTAAAGCGACAACTGGCAGCTTCTTCATTAATAGATCTTCTCTGTCCACAATAACATCCCAATTTTTTAATTAGCCTGCATCTAAAACAATTGACTTCTTTGATTTTTAGTTACTGATTGCTTTTTTATTATCCTTAGTTATTTATTGAATTTGTCGTTTTCATTAAAATCAATATCAGCAAACATGCCTTGCTTAGAATCAATATCAAAAAACATGCCTTGCTTAGAATCAATATCAGCAAACATACCTTGCTTAGAATCAATATCAACAAACATGCCTTGCTTAGAATCAGTATCAACAAACGTGCCTTGCTTAGAATCAGTATCAACAAACATGCTTTTACTTAATGAATAATTACTATAAGTTTTTAGTTTCCATGTAGTATGCCTGTTCACCAGGTAATTCCAGAAAAAAACAATTAATATTCCTATGAGGTTCGAAACAAGATAATAAATTCCAAAAAAGTCTGTTAAAGTGTATAATATTCCTATATTAGTTATAAGCCCTATAATTGAAACACACTGGAAAGAAAAAAACCGCTTAAGACGATTCTGTGTAAACGAATTTACTTCATCCTTTAGATCAAATGTCCAGTAATCATTCAGAAAAAAATTATTTAAAATAGCTATTTCGATTGCTACTACACTGGCTGTGATATAATAAAGACCCAGATATTCGGTAAATAAATACAGAAAACCTACGTTGACCAAAACTCCAGAAAATCCAACAAAGCCGAATTTTGCCATTTTTTTCCATTCGTTCCAGATCTGGTTATTGCGGGAAGTCAGAGAATATTCAGCGAGACTTAAAATCTGTTTTGCATAATCGCTTATTATGCAGAAAGTAAGCTTACTCTCTCCATTCTGTCTGTCCGTAAATGTAAACGGGATCTCGACGATTGATTTCCATTGCCCTTTGCCAAGAACTTCCATAAGGATCTTATACCCTCGGGGATGAAGTTGAACTCCAGAAATCACTTCTTTTCTAAGAGCAAAAAATCCGCTTACAGGGTCTGTAATTTCAGGAAATAGTATCCTTCCCAGGCCTGTTGCCCCAAGAGAGAGAACCCGACGCTTAAGGGGCCACTGCTGAATTTTTCCCCCATGGATATATCGACTTCCTATGACAACATCGGCTCCTTTTTTTATTTCTCCGTAAAAAAGGGGAATTAACATCGGGGGATGGGAAAAATCGGCGTCTATTACTATAAAAATATCCGAATTCGCCTGTTTGAAACCTTCTATTACGGATTGCGAGAGTCCATGGTCTTCATGCCTGACAATAATCTTCAGATTATTGTATTTCAATGTGAGATTCTGAACAATTTCGATAGTCTTATCCCGAGATTCGTCATCAACAACCAGAATCCCACCACGAATATTATTTGCTAAAAGAGTTGAATTCACAGCCTCGATGATGTCAGCAATATTGGCCTCTTCGTTAAAAGTAGGTATAATTACTGTTATTTCATACTGAGCGTCCATTTTAACTCCAGATTGGATACTTTAAGGGTTAAAATAATTATCAAGACCAAAATAATAAAACTTTTGTATGATTTTTCGAGAATTGCATATTATTTTATAACTGTCTATTTTCCATTGTTGCTTGCATGTGAACTTACTGCTCCAGTTGTCACTCTAGCAATAAAGCAGACTGTGAGTAGAATTTCTAATACATTTTTTATTTTTTTATTGTAACAATACTATTCTATAAAGATTTTTTTGTCAGTCCGCGTGTATTATTAAAAACATATGCATAAGGCTCTTTTCACATTTATCTCAAATAAGACAAATGTACTTGCTTTTTCGGAATTGATCAACAATTCACGTACACGACCGACTTTTGTTGATCAGTTTAAGACTAAGTTTAGAACTATGCAGTTGAAAAAGAAAGTGCAGTTACCAGTGATTTTTGTTAGTTCAATTGCATAAACCATATTTTTGATTAACTTAGTCACCTATTTTGATTAACTTAGAGTTTATCCGAAAAGTCAGCAATGAATGTTGAAAAATCACAGAAGGTCTATATTTTTGGAGTAACCATTCAGGTTTTAGATATTGTGAAAGTTACAGCATGCCATTTTTGGACAGGCTCTTAGTCCTTGGCTCTTAGTCCTTGATTCTGTGTCAACAATTCCTAAATTAGCTAAATAAAATATAATCATACTTGTATAATTGAAGCTTTATGGCAGTCTTCTTTTTTAACATACTTTAGTTGAGATTTAATCTCTAAAAAAAGTAATTATAATCCATTTGATACTTATTAAGGTTAATTAAGAACTTATAAGCTAAAAAGAAGTCATATATTGTTTGTATTTTTGTAATGAAGTCCGTTTCTTACTTTGAGGCAAGTAGCGTCAACAAACAAGGAAGGAATTTCATGCTCAATTGGCTTTGAAAGAAATTCTTCACCTTTTTTGATGACATCATCAAGGTTTCGACACGTCAACATTGATCCATTTGCATTCGTCTCCAGAGCACGTACCTGACGAAGTCTATCATTGCCTTTTCCATAACGTTCAATACCGTGGCTTTTGACCAAAACACACATGATATTCTTTGAATAACATGCGTAAACAATGAAAATGCTTGCAGATGGCAGCATTTTCATGCTAAACAGCTTATGGCAGTTTGAAATCACTTCCTGTAAAGCGAATTCGAGGAATCTTCCTTCATCTTCTCTGCAGCATAGCTACACTTCATGAGACAAAACTGCCTCATGGACGTGCTTTCGTGGCGCGCAGTCAGCATCCTTTCGGATAGGATAAAATTAGAACCCTTATTCATTCCGTTACAGAATGGATTTCGCTTTTTACTGAATCCTCTGCCCTCAACGCCATCGTCATCCCTAACGAGAATCATACTCGTAATGGGAGTATTTATAAAACAGCCCTTTTGGTTACAAGCATTAATTTGCAACCGTTGCGCTGGTTTATCACGCCTGAGGGGAGGATGTGGACAAGGCACTTAAATTCAAATATTTATTCAAACATTTCGCAGTTTTCGACTAAGTAGTGTTTTTTGCTTAAGGTTTTTTTGAAAAAGCTTGCGGGGAAGCAATTTATTCAAAAGGCTGGAACTAACAACTGACTTCATACGTGGTTTCAAGGACTTCCTGGGCAATCTGGATAAGCCTGAACCAGGTATTCAGAGCTGAACGCAGGGAAACCACATCTTCAGCTTTTACGCTGAGTACCAGCTTATTTGCATCTTCAAGAGACAGGCCTATTGCAGACCTTTGTGAAAAATTGTCATCGAGTTCGGGCAGGAGAGACCTGTAAATCGTTTCTGCAGCTTCAGTTTCAAAAGTAAATTCTGCGAAAAGTTTCAAGGGATTACCTCTAATAATTTTTAAATTTGTTTGAAGTAAGTAAGGGAAAATCGGTTTCCAATTTCCTATGAGAATTGTCTCAAGATTCTTATCATAAAAATTCTTATCATAAAAATTCTTATCATAAAATTTCTTATCATAAAAATTCATATCATAAAGATTCTTATCATAAAAAATCAATTTATAAAAATCGGCTTTAAATATAAGGGTTTGGAAAAAGTTTGGAGGTCAGTACTTTTTAAAACCTTTGAGATTAAGCTTAAAAAGGGACTTTCCACTGCCCATAAAATCAATATCTTTTTCCCCAATCGATATTAAGATGGAACTGGGAAGAAGTTGATCGATTTTATCGCTCTCAACCCTTTGAAAATGGAAAAAAGCCTCAAAGGCGTCCGCAATCTCTCCCTGGCCTGTAAGCCTGGGCTCGATATCGGGAAACCAGTAGGAATCAAGTTCCTTGGAGTACCAGTCCGTAAACCTGAGTGAAAAAAGGAGCTTTCCGACTTCATCGTAAAAGCTGAGTTCCCCGGGATTTCCATGGTACTCTCCTACAACTATGAGAGGGCCGCCCTCCGCAAACTCCAGAAGCTCCTGCATGCCCATTTTTCCGCGCGTTATACATCTGCCAGCCATAAACCGCGAAAGCAACTTGCAAAGTGCCCTGGTTCTTGCAGAAGGTTTTCGAGAAGAAGTAACCAGCATACTTCCCCTGATAAGTTAGAAGTATATATTACTTTCTCTCCATGGTTCTGGAAAGCGTGTAGGCCGAAATCAAAGAATCAAATCTGGATTTTTTTCTTAAAGAATATTTTCTGTATGATTCTGCATCGGTGAATTCTGGATTGAAGAATAGATTTCCTGTACGCCTTGTAGAATTTTGGCTCTTCGTTATTCCCTATGGATAAGATGATTTTTAATTCAAGAACGGATTGGTTTTTATGAGAATATTATGAGGATCTCCACACAAAACAAAGAAGAACTCTATCAAATAATTCTGAACCTTTTACTTATTCTGATTTCATGATAGCCGCAGTTTCTGCATTTAAAATACCTGATTTTCTTTTTGAAAATGTAATTTAATACATCAATGTTTCTATATTCTTCTAGTGCATGTTCTTCCCCGCATTCCTCACAGGTGTCTTCTTTTAAATTATCTTGCCTTTTCTCGTGATGGTGATCTATGTATTGAGGTTCGACTTTTATATTTTCACGCCCACAATTTATGCAGCGCCAGTATTGTGTAAGGGTTTTTGTATAGGCATCGATTTTGCTTTCTTCTTTCACGAGTGGAACCTGAAATTCCTCAAAAACTAAATGCTTCCTGCATTTCTCGCAGTATGAATCCATACAATAGTTCGTTATTGCCCTGTAATAACCAAACATATAAAGGAAAACGATTTCTGACACAATTGTTAGGAATCTTCCGGCTGATAACAGAAAGCTTTCGGATTTTGTAGATGGCTGAGCAGGGAAAAACATCAAAAACAGGAATAACAGTATTGAAATAAGAAGGAGTTTTGAGAATAACCTGGCTCTTTTTTGAATTCCTTCTACTCCAAGCTTATTTGCCAGATTGAAAGCTTCTTCACTGCTCTCAGGGCTATATCTTGGATTCAATTTCTGGGTCATTTCCACGGTGTCATTCTCAGGGTCTATTTTGTACAGGACGCCTTCATAAAAAGCCTGATATGAGCCTGATGGAAACCTTATCCGTTTGTCTTTTGTCAATAGATCAGCGGCTCGTTTCTGTTTAGGTTAGCTATTATTCGTAAGTAATTTTATATCACAAGGCATAATAAATGTTTTTCCAGCAGAGCTGTGGCTCTGCAGCCTGAGTTCCGTCTGGGGAGGATGAGGCACTTTTTGCTGTCCGAATTCCATCCAGGAGGAGCAAAGTTTTAACTACGCTACGCTTTGCTCAGGAGGGCTGAGTTACAGTTAAAATACTGAGCTACATTCAAGAAGGGCTGACTTATTATAAAGTAGTATTACTTTTACTCAACCGGACCGGTTTTAAAGATCTTGTCATCAGGTTATCAGATGTGAAAGTTTTTGAAATTCACTCAAAACAGGCTTTATATTCCGAGTTTTTCTCAGGCTCAGAGAAAACTGGAGTCCTTCTAGGATTTACTTCGCAACCACAAAATCACAATATTCTTTCCGGTCTTTTCTGCTCTACTAAACAGGGCTTAGAAAACCCATTTTGTAGTTAACTTAGAACTCTAACAACAAAAACTTACAATTGTCATGAGGTACTTCCGGGAGAAACAAGTAGACTTAAATTATATATATCATGAGGTAGACTAGGATGTGGGCATCTGGAAAGGTCAGATAAGACCTTTTAACTTTTTTAATAACCCCCAACACCCCCCACTCCCCAATATCCAGATGCCCAATTTCCATATAATCAGTTTTCTTGAGACTTTTTATTATTTTCTGGTCGTTAGATTTTCTCTCTAAATAGTACAAAACAATAAAATTTTAATTATATTGTTTTATCCCAAAATAATTTCGCTTTTTTAATATTTTTTATTTTAATCATACATCATATACAGTTGACCCACTATTTTACTCCAATTTCGAACTTGTTTCATTTTACATGATTAGTCCACAATACCAAAATGGAATTTTACTTACTCAACGTTTAACTCTTTGCGTCGCCTGATGTTGTATTGGGCATAAAACGTTTAAAGGATTTTGGATCTGCGAAATTATTTCAGGATACAACAAAATTTTAATTATATTGAGATAATTTTTTTATTTAGGGGAAAAGGAAAAATCGTATGGCAAAAGGAAAAATCGCAATAGATAAGTCAATGGTAAAAACGGTTGTTGACAGCAAAATAATAATTCCTTTGTCAAGGGTTTTGGTTGGAAATCAATAATACTCTATGTTCTCCATATCATATCCTATTCTCCATATCATATCCTAATCATTGTGATGACTGTGGCAGTAAATTACATGTAAACTCTCACTGCACTCGTTTTATTTTGTCAAGTCACGGCACTATAGTTCGCAATGTTACCTCTTGACTTTGACAGTAAATAAAAATAAGTGCTCTTTATCTTGTGTTACTCGATACAATGCACATCACAAAACAGAGAGCCTTCCCACAATTCCTAACAAGAGTATATATCTTCTGTCAAGGCCGGTGAAGTATCCACAAGGCTTTTGCATCAGTGAAATCTCCAGACAAACAGGTTTTGACAGGAAAACTGTGAGGAAATATCTTCGGCTGAAAACCCTGCCTGAACCCCAGAAAGGTCCTAGAAGAAAGAGCAAGCTTGACCCTCACAAATCCTATATTATTGATAAACTCAGAGAAAGTCATTATAAAGCTCTTTTATAGGGAAATCAAAGAAATGGGTTTTGATGGAGGGAAAAACATCGGTAAGGACTTCATAAAAAAGTCCAGCCAAAAAAGGAGTAACTGCAGTACTTTGCTACGACAAAAACAGGTGTACAGGGTCAGGTAACTGTGGCCTCTTTACATGAAATCGATACTCTGTTCCATCTCACAACTCATTGAAATATATTACAAACGTTGAGATATTGCTGCAATTTGTCATGTTTCCTCACTTAACCAAAGACGCATGGAAGAGGATATGCTTTTTAGATATTTATTATTTAATTTTTAATAAAACATTTAATAATAATGTGTAAAACTATGATATTTACAATAAAAAAGTTTCAAAAAATATTCAAATTATGTCCAGCGCAGGTGGGGCACAAAAACCGATATATCAGAGAAAGAACAATATTATATACGCAAAAAACTGGATTTGAATTAATATAATATTGTTTATGGATATCAATTTTTTCGTGTCCATCCCCCTCACAACGAATAAATTTAAAAATCTATATATAGATCTATAACTTACATAGTTTACTACATCAGTAAAGGTGGTAATTAATGGTATCCATCCGAGCTAAAATTAAATCCAGGTTAGAGAAATTTCTAGAAGTTGATTCCAGTGGATATCGAAGGGCAATCCTGTGCATTTTTATCAAGGTAAAAAAAGCGACTATTGACGAGCTGCATGAAATGCTTACAAGTAAGTATAATGTATCTCGAAATACGGTTGCATCCATGGTAGGATATATCCATTCGAAGCTTGGAATTCTAAGAGCGCATAAAGAATCCTATAAAACCCCTATGGTTTACCTTTTGAGAGAAGAATATGTAGATCTGCTGATGAAGATTGTAACTTCACCTAAAGAATCTGCTGAATTCACGGCTTGATAAATTTACTATTACACCCTAAAATGTCTGATGGACGATGTCACTCGTTAAAAACGCACCCAGAACAGCAACTACTATTGTCGTAAGATCGGATTCCAATTCTCGAATAAGCCATTCAAGGGACCCATACTACACCCTTATGCGACGCATTTTTCAAGAAGATGCCACTGCAGTAAGAGGTCAAAAGTTCCTAACTCTAGTAGAAGAGCGTCAGGCTGCTGGAAGTGCTATCCGGACTGATGAATGGAAAAACCTTCTTGAAGAACTTCAGATAGGGCGTGCCTCATTTTATGCGATGCGTAACAAGTTGCTTGGAGCCGGGTTGATTTCGATAAAAGATAAGGAGTACAGGCTTTCAGGCCAGTTCTCAAAGGATCTTTTAGATATGGCTCGCTGGTGGTGGACCGCAGTTCTCAACCAGTCTGAAGAGAGCCTTTAAAGGAATAATTCCTCTTTTTCATTTGACTTTAAAAAATCTCATTTTAACATCTCATTTTAACATCTCATTTTAACATCTCATTTTAACATCTCATTTTAACACTTCATCTCAACATTTCATCTCAACATTTCATCTCAACATTTCATCTCAACATTTCATCTCAACATTTCATCTCAACATTTCATCTCAACATTTCATCTCAACATTTCATCTTAACATTTCATTTTAATATTTACAAGCACTTCAGCCGAAAGGTATTTATATAAAATCTTCCTTTAGAAGATACGCTTCAGGGCGAAAGAAATGCGTCCCACAGCGAAAAATCATCGAAGCCCGGTAGTGTAGTGGTCAATCATGCGGGACTCTGGATCCTGCAACCTCGGTTCGAATCCGTGCCGGGCTATACTCACTAAATAAGTAAATCTATTTTTCCGCTATGATGTAAAAAATTTTTCTAAATTTAGTATCTATCTATTTTTATAAACAAATGAATAATTAGGAAGCCGATCTTTCTTTGTCTTTGAATAATGATTCCTGGGTATCCTCTTCAAATTCAATAGAGAGTTCCAACTTTTGTAGAATTTTCTTCTCAAAACGAACATGATATTCTTTGAATAACATGCACAAAGAAATGAAAATGCCTGCAGATGGCACATTTTCATGCCAAACAAAAGGAAAGTTCCCTCGAAATAGAGTTTTTCCTTGGGATTCTGTGTTCTTCCCAAAAGCTCTTTAGTTAAAAGCCCCTCTTTTTATTATAATTTTGAAAATGCAGGAAAAGCATGACTGAAGAACGCCCAATTATCGAGCTTAAAAACCTGACAAAAATATATAAAAACGGAATGGAATTTCGCGCCCTCGACAATGCAAACTTGAAAATTAAGAAAGGAGAATTCGTGGCAATTGTAGGACCATCGGGTTCGGGAAAAAGCACACTTATGCACATGATAGGCCTGCTGGACACCCCAAGTTCTGGGACGCTCTTAATCGATGGTAAAGACGTAACAAATATGTCGGATAAGGAACGTTCTGAGATGCGAAACAGAATGCTTGGTTTTGTCTTCCAGTACCATCACCTGCTCCCGGATTTTACGGCTATGGAAAATGTAATAATGCCGCTCTTGATTGCGGGAAAAAGCAGGAAAGAAGCACAGGAAATTGCTGAAAACCTCCTTAAAGAGGTAGGACTTGAAGACCGGATGGATCACAAGCCCGGTGAACTTTCAGGAGGGCAGAACCAGAGAGTTGCAGTAGCAAGGGCACTTAGCTGTTCTCCTGCAATCGTGCTTGGTGACGAGCCCACAGGCAACCTTGATACAAAAACGGGTGATCTTATCTATGACCTGCTCAGACGACTGAACAGGGAGTATAATCAGACTTTTATTGTGGTTACTCATAATGAGAACCTGGCATCAAAAGCTGATAGGGTTATCAGGCTTGTGGACGGAAAAATCACAGATCAGTGAGGATAAAAAGATGGAATATGCAACAGGAAGAATAGGTAGAGTATTTACCGTAAGGATCGATTCTGGAGACGACCTGATTCTGGAACTGATTAAACTTGCTGAACTGGAGCGCATCGAATCTGCTGTTTTTGTGTTGATAGGCGCATTAAAAGAAGCAAAACTTGTCACAGGCCCTAAAGAAAGTATAATCCCTCCAGAACCTGTATGGTCCGGCTTTGACAATGCACACGAGATTCTGGGAATTGGAGATATTTTTTTAATGGAAGGAAAGCCTAAGATCCATCTGCATGCAGGTGCAGGCAGGGGAGACAATGTAAAACTTGGGTGCTTGAGAGGAGAAAGCGAAGTTTTTATGGTAATTGAGGCTTTTGTCTTCGAACTAGAGGGATTTTCTGCCAGAAGAATTACAGATCAGGAACAGAGTTTTGCCCCAGTAGTTTTTGAGCAAGTTTTAGATATGAAATGACGTTCTGGTAGAACAAGAGTTAATAAAGACTCAAAAGTTTGAGTAGGAAGGTAAGAAGTAAGAATATAGTCCTGCAAAATTGTCTGGCAGTCTTCTTCAAATTCAATTTTGCAATGTATTCTCCAGTTCCCGAAGCCTTTTGAGTGCAATTATTTTTTCTTTATTATCTTTTAAAAACTCTTCTTCAAGGACCGTTACAATTTGTGAAAAGGGCAAAGTTAACTGGTAGTACTTCACAGGTCTGCCTTTTCCTTTATTCTTTTTTTCAGACCTTTCTTCCACCCAGCCTCTATCCCGTAGGGGGCGCATGGCTACACTTACTTCCGGTTGTCTAAGCCCTGATACAAGTTCAATATGAAGAGACCTGAGTTCACTGCAATCTTTTAGACACACGATTGCGGTGGCCTCTGTCCTCGGGAGTCCCAGGCTCTGGAGCATGTCAATGATTGAATACTCTTTTTCGGTTAAATTAACTGGAGAATCGTCGGTCATCGAATGTGAATAATACTTTCAGGTTTATATATTTTATGTAGATAAAATTGTTTTTTTAAATAAATTGAGTATTGTTAAGGAGTTAATTGGCTATCAAACCGTGTTAATACCTTTTTTTGGAAAGTTTTAGTATAAATACTAATATTAGCAAATCTCTGGAAAAAAAACGGTTTTGTAAAAACTGGCTTTGTGATCCTGACCAAAACCTTTAAAGCTAGTGCCTACAGGAAAATGGACATTCCTTGATACTCAGGAAGCCTGAGTTAAGGGTTACAAAATAAGAAAATCTCTTGCAAATGCTCCAAGGATAATATTCCGGAACTAACACAGCTAAGGATGCAGATACTCGAGGCAAAAGTATTTCTGAATTCGGAAATTCAACATATAGCCTTCATTTGTTAATAGGGTTTCCTATGAGACAATAGCGTAAAACTTAATTAAAATTATTTCCGTTAACCGGATAAAGAATTAAATACAATTCGGACATCTAACGGTTAGGTTAAGATTAAGCTTTGAATTAAGATTAAGCTTTAAATTAAGGTTAAGCTTCGAATTAAGATTAAGCTTTGAATTAAGATTAAGTTTCGAATTAAGATTAAGTTTCGAATTAAGATTAAGCTTCAAAATTAAGGATAAGCTTTGAATTAAGATTAAGCTTCAAAATTAAGACAAGCTTCAAAATTAAAGATAAGCTTTGAATTAAGACTAAGCTTTGAATTAAGACTAGCTTTGAATTAAGACTAAGCTTTGAATTAAGACTAAGCTTTGAATTAAGACTAAGCTTTGAATTAAGACTAAGCTTTGAATTAAGACTAGCTTTGAATTAAGGATAAGCTTTGAATTAGTTAAGCTTCAAAATTAAGGATAAGCTTTGAATTAAGGTTAAGCTTCAAATAACAGAATATATCTATAGATAGATCAGAGATTAAAAAGGGTGAAATAATGTCGTATATCGGTCTACAGCAGGATTCTGGAGAATATAAAATCCAAAAGATACATGCTCGGGAGATCCTGGATTCAAGGGGAAATCCCACTGTTGAAGTTGATGTGTTTACGCCAAAAGGATTTGGCAGAGCCGGTGTTCCTTCAGGGGCTTCTACTGGTACGAACGAGGCCCTTGAACTGCGGGATGCAGACCCTAATAGATATGGAGGAAAAGGAGTTCTCACTGCAGTAAAGAATGTGAACACCATCATCCAGAAGGAATTGCTGGGGCTTGATGTGCGAAACCAGCGAGAAATCGATGAGTTAATGATCGAGCTCGATGAGACCGATAACAAATCAAACCTTGGGGCGAATGCAATTCTTGGGGTATCCATGGCTGTTGCAAGAGCTGCTGCAGATTCCCTCAATGTTCCTCTCTACCGCTATTTGGGAGGCTCAAATGCATTTACTCTTCCGGTGCCCACAATGAATGTCCTTAACGGGGGCAAGCATGCAGGCAATGATCTTGCAATCCAGGAGTTCATGATTCAGCCCAAAGGCGCAGAAACCTTTTATGAAGCTCTCCAGATAGGAGCCGAAATCTATCATGTTCTTGGAAAATTACTGGAAAAGAAATATGGTCGGTCTTCTACTAATGTGGGCTATGAAGGAGGATATGCTCCCAAGATGAGTGAGTCAACCGAAGCCCTTGACGCCCTTGCCCAGGCTATTGAGGAAGCAGGCTACACTGACACCGAGGTTACAATTGGGCTTGATGCTGCAGCCTCCGAGTTTTACGAAGATGAGGCCTATGCAATCGATGGCAAGAAACTCTCTGCTCCCGAACTGATGGACTACTACGTCGAACTTGTGAACTCCTATCCTATCCTTTCCATTGAAGACCCCTTCTATGAGGAAGCCTTTGAGGACTTCGAAGCCCTGACCAATGAGCTCTGGGACACAATTATTGTTGGTGATGACCTCTTTGTCACAAACATTGAGAGGCTTTCAAAAGGCGTTGACATGGGAGCAGCAAATGCACTTCTCTTAAAGGTCAACCAGATCGGGACTATTTCCGAAGCTTTTGATGCCGCAAATATGGCTTCCAGAAACGGCTATACAGTAATAGTAAGCCACCGCTCTGCCGAAACCGAAGACACAACAATTGCGGACATCTCGGTAGCTATCGGAGCAGAAATGATCAAGACAGGAGCCCCGGCCCGTGGAGAAAGGACTGCTAAATATAACCAGCTTCTCAGGATCGAGGAAGACCTGGGTGAAGTTGCACATTACGTGCAGCTCTAACCCTTTTAATTTTTCATTTTAAAATAGTTTTAGCTTTCTTTTTTTGTTTTAAAAATTCATTTCATAAATCACACTTATCCCTTACAACCATAACCGGAACCTTTGAGTGACGGACCAGATTTTCTGCGACACTGCCAAGAAGCAGCCTGTTCAGTCCTGTCTTTCCAAGTGTGCCCATAACAACAATATCCATTTCTTCCTCTTCGGCATACTGGATAAGCTCTTCTGAAGGATTGCCGTCAAGAAGGACGGGCTCCACATTGACTCCTTTCTTCTCTCCCAGGCTTTTTACAGAATTTACAGCTTGTTGCCCCTGTTTTTCCCATGCTTCATGTACCGATTCCCAGTAAGGGTCAACACTCGTAGGAAAGGTATCCCCATTGATAGGAGCCAGGTAGGCTGTTGACACTACATAGACTGCATAAACCTTTCCTCCACTCAACCGAGCAAGCTCAATTCCTTTTTCAGCAACCAGCCATGAGCAGGGTGAGCCGTCGGTTGCAACCATTATTTTCTTAAAATTAATAGCTTCCATATAGAACCGTATTAAAATACGTGGATTTCCTAAATTAGATTTTTGGAATGCTGCAGGAAAAAGCTGTAAAACCTGAAAAGCTGAATGCCTTTTTCAAGCCTGCAAGCTTCTTGAACTCTTAGATTACCAGAGCCAATTTGAAATCTTCAAGGGGATTTTAAACTGGAAAGCAGACCTGACCCAACATAGAAACAGCAAAAAAAGAAATGCTGGCTCTTTGCGATTTTTCATAGATAATTTAATATAAATTTATCCCAATATTATAATAATAGGGGTATATAAAGTGTCAGAATATTGGGAGAATGAACAATTAGCAGAAATGGAAAAAAAATCTTTTTCGAATAAGGGCTTTAACTTGAATAACATTTCCTTATTGTGCTCCATATGGTCCACATGGAAAGCAACCTCACTTATAATTTTTCTCTTAGGGTACAACCCCTACTTTTTTCTAGTGGCCTAATATCCGTGTACGCAAAAAACCATTTCTGATCAATTTATATCTGTTCCGGTTTACTTTCAGAAAGATCAGGAGAAGGCAAGTCAATCGAAGCTCTAAAAACCGATATTTTTGAAGGGCGTATTTTTAGTCCTTAAACGAGTTCAGATTGTCTCACAGGAAGAACAAGTATAAGCCTATTTTCAGCCAGGGCAGCCCTGTTTTACCTAAAATGGTTTCGCTGTTTTAATTTCTTTTATTTCAGTTATATATCGTGTACAAATGACTCACCATTTTATTCAACTTCGAAATTGGTTCATTTTACATGATCATTCTATAGTATCAAAATGAAATTGTGTTTTATCCCAAAATTGTTTCTGGATAGCCTTATATAGTAAAATTGAAATATCTTTACTTTTGGAATTTTAAAATTATTTAAAAAAAGTCAACGTTTTCTGATAAACATTCCGAAACTTAAAGAACCAAAAACAGAAGGGATATTACAACAGGTATGAAAAAATATGGAAACAACATTCGATCCGGAGAATATAACTGGGCTTTCAGACGAAGAGGCTGCTGCGATACTTAAGAACGAAGGCTATAACGAGCTGCCGTCCCAGAAGAAACAGAGCCCTTTTTCTATCTTTCTAAATGTTCTTAAAGAACCGATGTTGCTTCTCCTTTTAATTGCAGGTACGATTTATCTATTCCTTGGGGAAGTTAGAGATGCTCTTATACTGCTAGTTTTCGTTTTTGTGGTCGTGGGTATAACATTTAACCAGGAAATAAAGACCGAAAGAGCATTGGAAGCTTTAAAAAATCTTTCAAGCCCAAGAGCTCTTGTGATAAGAAACGGGGAACAGAAAAGAATTCCAGGGAGAGAAGTCGTTAAAGGAGACATTATAATTTTAAGAGAAGGAGATCGTATACCGGCAGATGGAGTTGTGCTTTCCAGTACAAATCTTCTGGTGGACGAATCCTTACTCACAGGCGAGTCACTGGCTGTTCGAAAATGCGAATTTGCTGGCTTAACTCACTCCTTAAAACCTGAACAGCCAGGAGGAGACGATCTTCCATTTGTATATTCAGGAACACTGGTAATTCAGGGTCATGGAGTATCCCAGGTAAGAGAAACCGGAATACATACTGAAATGGGAAAAATCGGAAAAGCTCTGGGGACGATAGCCGAAGAAGACTCTCTACTCAAAAAAGAAACTGCCCAAATTATTAAGACTTTTGCGGTTTTTGGAGGAATACTCTGCGCAGTTGTAGTTGTCGTCTACGGTTTGACCAGAGGAGATTGGCTTCACGGTTTGCTTGCAGGACTGAGTTTGAGCATGGCCCTTCTTCCCGAAGAGTTCTCAGTAGTTTTACTGATATTCCTGAGTATGGGAGCCTGGAGACTGTCAAAAAGAAATGTGTTAGTACGACGGATGCCTGCAATTGAGACGCTTGGGGCTTCAACCGTACTTTGCGTGGATAAAACAGGGACTTTAACCTTAAACCGGATGATTCTGAACTCCTTATTTTCGAAGGGTGAATATTGTGAACTCGAGAAAAATAAATGCCTGTTTGAGAAGTTCCATGAATTGCTTGAGTTTGGATACCTGGCAAGCCAGCGAGATCCTTTTGATCCTCTTGAGAAAGAGATAAAAAGAAACACTGAAAAATTCCTTATTAATACCGAACATATCCATGAAGAGTGGAAAACTGTTAGGGAGTATCCTCTCTCAAAAAACCTGCTTGCGCTTTCAAACGTATGGAAATCCCCAGGCTCCGGACAATACGTTATTGCTACAAAAGGTGCACCAGAAGCAATTTTTGACCTGTGCCATCTGAGTGAATCCGAGAAAGAAGAGTTATCGGCTCATGTTCAGGAGATGGCAAACAGGGGTTTGAGGCTTCTTGGTGTAGCTAAAGCCAGTTTTCAGGATGACTCTTTGCCTGAAAAACAGCACGATTTTGAATTCGAGTTTATAGGACTGCTTGGGTTTGTCGATCCTGTCCGGCAATCCGTTGCCCAATCAATAAAGGAGTGTTATAAAGCCGGAATCAGAGTCATTATGATTACCGGAGACTATCCAGGTACAGCTCAGCATATTGCCAGGCAGATAGGCCTCGAAAACCCAGATAAATATATTACTGGCCCTGAACTGGCAAATATGGATCAACAGGAGCTTGCAGAGAAGATAAAAGTAACAAACATTTTCGCCAGGGTTGTACCAGAACAAAAACTGACAATTGTAAATGCTTTAAAACAAAACGGGGAAGTTGTTGCAATGACAGGAGATGGGGTTAACGATGCTCCTGCCCTGAAATCTGCCCATATTGGAATTGCGATGGGAGAAAGAGGCACGGATGTAGCTCGTGAGTCTGCATCAATCGTCCTTCTGAACGACGATTTCTTCTCCATAGTTGCAGCTGTCAGGCTTGGAAGGCGTATTTTCGATAATCTCAAGAAGGCAATAGGTTACATATTTTCAGTCCACATGCCCATTGCAGGACTAGCCCTGTTTCCGATATTATTTAATTTGCCCCTTGTACTTTTGCCTGCACACATAGCATTTCTTGAACTGATAATTGACCCTGCCTGTTCAACAGTCTTTGAGGCTGAACCTGAAGAGAAAAATATAATGAACAGATCGCCTCGAAATTTGCAGGAAAGACTGTTCGGAAGAAAAAACCTGGTTCTCAGTCTGGTACAGGGAATAAGCATGCTTGTAGGAGTGATTGCTGTTTTCCTGTATGCCCTATATATGGGCAAGGGCGAAGTGGATGCACGCACACTTACCTTTGCGACGCTCGTAATCGCAAACCTTACTTTAATCGTGGCAAACCTTTCCTGGTCGCAGAGCCTTATCAAAACGTTGTCTTCCGAGAACAAAGCCTTGAGATACGTGCTAGCAGGAGCGCTTTCAGGTTTACTTCTGGTTTTGTATGTGCCGGCTTTAAGAAGTATATTCCGTTTCTCACTGCTGCACGGTGATGACTTGCTGATCGTATTTGTTGTAGGGATACTAAGTATTGTGTGGCTCAGATTACTCAAAAGCCAAATAAACAATAATATCTGACAAACCAAATAAGCAATAATATCTGACAGCAAAAGAAGCAATAATATCTGACAAGCAAAATAAAAAAGAATATCTGGCAGCAAAAGAAGCAATAATATCTAACGAGCAAAATAAAAAAAAATATCTAACGAGCAAAATAAGCAATAATATTTGACAAGCAAAATAAAAAATAATATCTGGCAGACTCCCATAAGTAAATTTAAAGTTTGGAGAGCTAAATGGAAAAACTGTTTCTAGAAAAGTGGCTCTGAACTCTTGTGAGGTATGTCCTTGAAGATGGGAACTTTGATAAAAATCATTGTGACCCTTTTACTGCTCGCAGCAGGTGTATATCTCGTCCGCAGTTACTGGATAGAGATCATACCTGTTCTGGAAGAAATGTTGGGAACACTCAGAGAAACAAAGCTACGTTATGTTTTTCTGGCGATCTCGATATACTTGCTGAGTGTATACTTATTTTCAGTCCGCTGGCAGCAGGTTCTCTACTGTATTGGTTACAATCTAAAAGTCACAAGTCTTGTTCCTATTTATTTCGGAGCAGTATTCGTAAATAACGTTACTCCTGGAGGGAACATGGCAACGGGAGAATCCTTCAGAATTCTTTGGGCCAACAAACTTTTTGGGATAAGCTATGTCAACGCTTTTAAAACAGTTTTCTTTGAAAGATTAGTTGAAGTAATTCCTGTTTTTCTCTTATCAATTTATATTCTATATGCATTCCCTTCTTTAGAGATTAGACTCCTGCCTTCAATTGACAATTTAACATTAAAATCAATCCATCTGTTTTTCTTAGTCTTTCTGGCAGCAGGAATAGCAATGTGGTTCTTTCGAGCAAAATTAGCTTCTCTCTTTCGGAACATACAGAAAAATTGGAACCAATTTAAACAAGCTTTTATTCCTGTTCTCCTTTTATCCTGTGGGGTCTGGACCCTTGACGTAATACGCCTCAAACTGGTTGCTTTAGCCCTGAATGTTGAACTCTCTTTAAGCTTGATTGTAACAATTTCAGTCTTGACTTTCATTCTAGGAGCCCTACCATTGACCCCAGGAGGCCTCGGGATAATTGAAGGGGGCCTGATCTCTTTACTTCTGTACTTTGGCTTGTCCCTCGCATCTGCAAGCAGTTTCGTATTTTTAGAGCGTTTTATTTCTTATGGTCTCAGCAGCGTAATAGGATTTATTTACTTATCCTATTATGGAGGATTTAAGATCTGGAACAAATTAAAAGAAGAAAAAGAAGAAAAAATACGTTGATTGCAAACGATGTTTTCCAGTGGTTTGCAAAATTAAGTGCTCTACATTAGTCATCGGTTAAGGAATTTTCTTGCCTGAAAGCTATCGATTTTGCATTAGAAACCGGCCTTAAATTTTGGCATATTTATTTACATGAAATCAATACCATGTTCCATCTCACAATCTATTACAACATTTGACAAACGTTGTGGAACTAAAGACAATTTATCACTACTTATCACTTAACCGAAGGCGCATGAAGTGCTCTATGCATGTCTCTTTTAAATGTATGTCTCTTTTAAATTCATGTATCTTTTAAAATGTATGTCTCTTTTAAATTCATGTATCTTTTAAACACAAATTTGAGGAAACGGCTACCTTGATGGGATAGTCGTGAGCATAAATCGTCCCCTGGGGCTGGTATGGAAAGGTATTAATTGGAGAAGTATGAGTAGTAATATGTGGGTAGTATAATTATTACTGAGCCCCTTATAAAACCGTGAGGTGACAATGATGTGTAGTGTTGGAGACTCGTTTGATCTGGATATGGAAGGAAATTTGCCGGTTAAAGACTATGTATGTAAAGACTGTGGGAACAGATTCAAAGGGATTGGCAAAAATGTGACATGCCCTTCCTGCCAGTCTAAAAATGTAGCGGAATCCTGATAATTGACTGAATTTTTTAAATACTTATTTTAACATGAAAGAATCGAACTCTTCTAAAGACATTTCACTGAAGGACAGTGAAATGCTCCTCCTGCGCGGCACAGCAGGAACAGTGGCTATTGTGAAAGCGGGTCCGCGTGGGCAGTTCTTTCTGGAAACCGAGAACGAAGAAATTGTACTCGGACTTGAATCTCATGACCTGATTGTTGCTTCTGCACTATCTGTGGATGAGAAAACTGAAAAAGGGCTTAAATGCGTTCTTTTTATGATCCGGGAAATCAGGTCCCCCTTGATCGTTCTTCCAAAGAACCACCCTGCATCTCCAAGGCTTCCAATTGTAGTGTCGGCCGGGCAAAAAACTGTCTTGAGCTGCAATATCACCCCTGGCACTCACCCGAATCAGGACGTACTTTGCGGTTCAAATGAGTTTGACAGTCTTGAGGTAACGGGAACACTGGAAGGCGTACATATTGAAAATCTTCCAGAGTGTGGGATATTAAAAGTTAACTTTGATATCTGACCCGAATATTTCTATAGATACAAAAAATAGGGTTTTTGAGGCCCTCCGCTTCATATAACCGTTTTGGTTGGCTTTATATAGTGATTTTTGAGCTAGTGACCTTGATCTGTAGTGAGTTTAATTAACTCTCTCCACGCATTTTTTAATATAGCTGGTAGTTATCTTACAAGCCCCAATGGTGTTTATTTTTCGAGTAAATAATGTAATTAAGAGTTTTATGGTAACTCACATTTCGATTTTTGATACTTTTGTATAATTTCAAATCACAAAAGCATAATTATGGCAGTAATCCATTAGCAGAATGGCAATATAAAGTTATTATTAATTCATTTTGGCAGTAAATAGTAATATCAGGTTCGTTGATTCTAACTTAATTTTCTCAAAACTAGCTATTTTTATTTATTGTAAATTATGGTCAAAATTACGTTTCTTTGAAAGAAAAGTCAAATAAGCAATTTTGCGTTTTGGGACCAGCTCAATAAGAATAAGTTAGTTGACCAGTCCTATTGCCTGAAAATTGTGGTAGTTTTTATACTAACCCTCTCCAAATTAGTAATACAATTAAAAAGTATAATAACATTAGGTATTATTAATTTGAAGAATAGTGTTAAATAGGAGTTCACCATATATATCTTTGTTCAAAAGGCAAAGAAAAAACTCCTAAATATATTAATTGAACTTGAGACTGTAAATTCCTCGCCTGTAATAACAAGCAGGTGGGGAGTTCCAGGCCCAGTGACTGAAAACCTATCTGAAAAGTCAACAATGTCATATCGCAAAAGTTATGATAAGTCTATAATGTCCAGGCACTGAGGTGTTATAAATATGCAGAAGACGACATTGCCTGAATGCGTTTATGGTGATCTGAATAAGTTTATATCTACATGTTATTCCAAACATTTACCACACCCTTTACTTATTGCTCAAGCATTTTGTTTGAGGTTCCAGGAGTATGGGAAAAAATATAGTCTTTCTACAATAACTGATAATGTAGAATATATTATAAATAACTATTATTGAGCGGATCCCAAAACGCAAAATTACTTCTCTGAATATTGCATTATGGATTATCAATAGAACTTCTTATCCTGAAAAACGCACATGATATTCTTCGAATAACATGCACAATCAACGAAAGTGCTTGCAGATGGCAGTACTTTCATGTTAAATAATTTTGAAACTCTTACTTATGTGGAAATAAATTTGTTTTGAGATGAAATCATTAAATAATTAGATAGAGTCGTAAAAGTAGCTAATAGTTAGCCATCGAAAGAATTTCAGCGCAAAATTTATTCCCTTCCAAAAAACTCTTCAATTTTTGGGAGTATTTTCATCAAAAATCGGAATTACCTGGAGTTGCAGTGATATTTGACATAAAAGTTCTTTCGCTTACTTTCATTTCTTTGTGCCTGTGGTTATAAGAATTTCATGTGCGTTTTTTATGTAGTTGGAAACCCATTTAATTTGAAGAGGTACCCTTTGGCTCTTCGCCATTCCCTATGGATAAAGATAATTTTCAATTCAAGACCATTGATTTTATGAGGATATTATGAGGATATCCACACAAAATAACGGAGAGCCAAAAATTGTGATTCACAGCCCTTCATCCGGAATGACATTCCGAAGATAACCTGAATGACCAGATAAAAGTGGTCATGACCGGCAGTGCAGCAGAAGACGAAAACCTGCAGCCACATATCCGGAACAAAAGCCGCAGAATGAAATAACCCTTTAGCAACAGGTTTACCCGCGAATTAGATGTACTATATCGATAGACGTTTCTTAAGGAATTTAAATAGCAAGCCATATTTTTGTTTATGAGTGTAAAGAAACAACCACCAGCCAGGACAGGTACCGGCTGATGTCCAGGAATGAATATTCTACCTGTAAAGAGAATGCCGACGTTTAATGGTGATTTCTTATGGAAAACAATAACGATCTCAATCGAATGGTCAACGATCTCATCAAAAATATATTCAGCGATGCTCTGAATGTCTCCTTGAAGAAACCTGCCATGGCTGCTTTTTTCGTCAGGGCCACGATGGCACAGAAAAAGGCGGCCTCAATCAGGCAGAAAAACGAGGAGAAAGGGCTCCATGTGCCTCCAGTGATGATACTCAGCGTTACCAACAAATGTAACTTGCACTGTGTGGGTTGCTACTCACGGCTCGTCCCCCGCGAACAAAAACCTGAAATGAGCACAGATAGTCTGACGAGCGTACTACGGCAAGCGAGTGAGATGGGCGTTTCCATTGTGTTAATTGTAGGCGGAGAGCCACTGACCAGGCCGGACATATTCGATGTTACTAAAAACTTTCCGGATATGATCTTCACCTTATTCACGAATGGTACCCTCATCGATGACGCTGTGCTTGAACAATTCAAGGAACAAAGGCATGTTATCCCGATACTCAGCATGGAAGGCCACGAGAACATAACGGACCTGCACAGGGGTGACGGTGTTTACGGCCGGTTGATGAAAGACATGGTGAAGCTTCACGAAAGAGACATCTTCTTTGGCATATCACTCACTGTCACCCAGTCAAATTACGAGACCGTCACGGACAAGAGCTTTGTTAAGCTCATGCGGGAGTACGGCTGCAAAGCGTTTATCTACGTAGAGTATAACCCTGTCATGAAAGGTACGGAGGACTGGGTTGTTACAGATTCGCAACGAGGCGAGATCCTGACTAAGATGGCTGCCTTCAGAGCAAGCCAGCCGGGCGTTTACATCGGGTTCCCAGGTGATGAAAAGGCCTTTGGAGGCTGCCTTTCTTCAGGAAGAGGCTTCCTCCACATAAGCGCCTCTGGAGATGTCGAGCCTTGTCCTTTCGCCCCGTACTCTGAATGCAGCATTCTGGACATGCCGCTGAAAGAGGCTCTCAATTCCAGGTTGTTCAAAGCACTGAGGGAGAATCGTGATAAGCTCATGGAATCAAATGGGGGATGTGCACTCTCAAAGAAGCCAGAGTGGGTGAAATCTCTTTTGGACTAAAAGACAGGTGAAAACATAACAATGTTTGCAATTATGGGAAGCTTGAAAGAAAAGGAGAGCGATTAAAAGGTTGTACAGTAAACCGCGCAAGAATCACAGGGCAAAAAGAGAGATACGTAAATGAAAGAAATTAGATAGACAAAATACGAATCACCGTTTCGTCTTCAGCTCATACAGGCGATAAGATTTGTTGAAAACCTTTTTTAGGAATTTTCATAAGTTATTAACACATGCATGAAGAATGAAAAACTTTCATTATTTTTTGTCTTTTTATACTGATATGGGCAATGAATATTGTTTATATTTTTGGGCATTGATTCAGTTGAAGAAACTATAATTACTCTACATTGGTCATCTGGTAAGGAATTTTCTTGCCTGAAAGTTATCGATTTTGCATTAGAAGCCAGCCTTAAATGTTGGCCTATTTACATGAAATCGATACCTGTTCCAGCCCATATTATAAAATATTTGACAAATATTGTGGAAATTGACGTAATTTGTCACGATTCCTCACTTAACCGAAGACGCATGAAAATATATTATATCTTTGAGAAAGAGATACTCTGAAGGAAAACTAAAAGTTGCTGGATTACATATAGAATTACATACAGATATTGAAAGTAATAATTATTGTAAAAAATAAACTTAAAGAAATAGTATTGCTTAGGACTATTAGGTTATTAAATGGACTCGGCGGGATTCGAACCCGCGGCCTTTACGTTGCGAACGTAACGATCTTCCCCTGATCTACGAGCCCAAGAAAGGAGAATATGAAAAGACTGTTTTCCGGACACATTGTCCGGGTCTCTTCTCCTCTTAAATACGATAGACATCCACAACCTGGACGTTTTCAACGCCGGAAACTTTTGCAAAGGCTTCTTCTGCAGGCTCAGTTCCGCCTTCTTCATCATCAACGATTAATGTTACAATCAGAGCCTTCAAACCAAAAGCTATAGGCTCTTCAACAATATCTCCGTGAAGATCGGCCCCTGCTGGAATTACGCCCTTTATCTTCTCTTTCAGCTCTACAAGGTCAGTATCAACGCTTTCTGGCATAATTTTAATCTTTGCTGCAACGTCACCCATTATGATTCCTCTTATACTTTTATCTGATCTTTTTGACCGAGTTTTATTCCATTCACATTTTCGGCATTAATCTGGTTCGAGATTATTGCAGAATCAGGGTGCCTTGTATCCGCATTTGGGGCAGGTGTATACGTTACCCTGCTGCCTGCAGCTTCCACATCTTCCGATTTCTGATCCGCACTGCGGGCAGGGAAACTTTACATAACCCTTTTCCACGAGGCGAATTCCGCATGAAGTACAGTATTCAACTTTTTGTGCTGACATTTTTTTTCTCCTTAATGGTTACTTTAAATTAATAGTTACTTCAAATAGTAAATTTTGTAACGAGTTGCCGGTGAATCAGGCGCCTTCCTTAAGCATCGAGCTTCTGCTTTTCCGGGCACCTTTGTTAACATTAGCAGATTTAATGAACTGAATTTAATTAATGCTTTTGGACACGCTGTGCTTCTTCTGCCCTAGTCATATACGATATACGATTTAAATATTCCCCTTTACCACAGTACCGAGCACAGACTTCCCATACACGGCCTGAATTACCCTATCCGAAGATTTACCATTTACAATCAGGCACTCCATTCGGTTTTTCAGAAGAAATTCCGGCAGGGCAGAATCAATACAGCTTTCACGACTTCCTCCATAGCTGGCAACAGAAACTTCCCTGACTAATTTCCCATTTCTGAATATACCGTCCACATCCGTGGCCTTTATTAAAGTTGCCCCAATCTGCTTTGCAACCCAGGCCGCGATAGTATCCGAGGTCACATCCCAGCTATGAGGCAGAGGATCCTCTGTTCTCAAGAGCCTGTATGGGAAAAGAACAGATACACCCTGAGGCAGACTGGCTATCGAATCTATGCCCAGTGCGCGGCTTTTATCCTTAAGATAACAAGCATACTGCTCCATACCCAGTATAGCCATCCAGTGAGCTGCATCCGCACTCAGCGAAAAGCTTTCATCAGTTTTCCTTACAGCATCAGCAAAAATGCCTCCTCCGGGCACTATTAGAATGGAATAAGAAAGTCCTTCGGATGCACACGCTTCCTCTGGAAGTTTCGGGATTCCTGAGCCAAATTCCTTTACCAGCCTGTCTACAAGCTCGGGAGCCTCTTTGATAAGGCTTCCCCCGATTTTAATTACCACTCTCATAGTTCTTCCTTTCAGGCAACCGTTGACCCGAAACCGTTGCGCCTGTTCATCACAAACCGTTGCGCCGGTTTATCACGCCGATAGGGTTTGGGGATAAGGTTATCAAATTCAAATGGTTCTTGGGGTTTTCGGTCAAGCCTTTTTTCAAAAGGGTTGCGGTCAAACCTTTTTTGAAAAGGGTTGTGATCACGCATAGGGTTTGGGGCTAAGGTCATCAAATTCAAACGGTTCTTGGGGTTTTCGGTCAAGCCTTTTTTCAAAAGGGTTGCGGGCAAGCAGTTTTTTGAAAAGGGTTGTTTTTAAAAAGGCTTGCAGGAAAGC
Source organism: Methanosarcina sp. Kolksee (assembly GCF_000969945.1). Lineage (NCBI taxonomy): Archaea > Methanobacteriati > Methanobacteriota > Methanomicrobia > Methanosarcinales > Methanosarcinaceae > Methanosarcina > Methanosarcina sp. Kolksee. The sequence goes on along the minus strand of NZ_CP009524.1, from coordinate 1,792,444 downwards.
AGCCTGGCAGCCGCATACGCCGGAAAGACTTTTGAGATTTCTTCTCCCCAGCGTCCGGATACTGAGATGCATTCGAAACCAAGTCTCTCTGCAGCTTCCTTTATAAGGAACTCACCAAGACCTGCAGCTGCGATTCTTTTAAGCCCGTTTCTTTCTGCAACTTTGGAAATGGCCTCAGCCAGGACAGAGATTTGTTTTTCCTTTACCTGGGATGCAATTTCGTAGATGTCTTCTTCCCGGATTTCGGAAAGGTCTGCACAGACGAGCCTTGCAAGCCTTCGCATAGCATCGGTTTTGCTCCTGCCTGCTCCATCAGCGGTCTCGCATGTGTACATATTTTCATCAATTTTTCCAAGCAGGAGATAGGTGTCCGCAGTTGTAGCAAAGAGTTCGGAAGCTGTCCTGCACCAGCCCTTTTCAAGTTTTACTTTTTCTAAAAGCGCGGCAAGGTTTGTCCGGAGGATGCCTGCATACACGAGCTCACTTCTGACCAGCCGCTCAAAGTCAGTAAGCCCGGCTTTATGTTCTCCTGACAGGATAGGGATAATATCGCTTGTGGTACTTCCCACATCCACAAAAATACAGTCTCCTATCTCTTCTCCTATCAACCTGGCTGAAGCCGCCCAGTTGGCAGCAGCAAGTTCCCTTAGATCGTCAGCTTCGCTCTGGAACCTTCCCAGACTGTTTATATAAGACACATTTGAGATCCCAAAGGCAGAGTTGACACATGACATTATAAAGCGGATGCCCTGTTCCTTGTCCTCAAAGCAGTCCGCAAGTTCACCGGTCATAACAATAGCAACCTTTTCGGGCTGCAGCCGCTGTGCGATTTCCTTTAAAACGTCCGGAAGCCGTGTATTCTTCCAGAGGGGCAAATAGTGCAGTTCTACAATAGTTCCGTCCGAGGAGGCAAGTTTAGTATTCGCTCCTCCAATATCAAGCCCGATAACTTTAGAATTCATTTTTGAGCCCTTTATCATGTTTTTTCAATCTGTTCTCTATCTTTCAAGCCTCTGGCTTTCCAATCTGTTCCCTATCTTTCAAGCTTCGGCTTTTCAATCTGTATTCTACCTTTCAAGCTCTTCCGAAAAGCTCGCCCAACGCATCTTTTGAAAAGCGGTATTCGCCCTCAATATGTATAGAGTCCGGAAGTTCTCCAAACTTATTTTTCAAAAGCAGGTCTCCAATTTCCTCCCGCATAACACGGTTAATTCCGAAAAGCGAGGCTGTGGGCCTGGGGTTTACATCCACTACATACGGAAAGTCCGCAAGTATGATGTCTACACCCACATATCCAAAACAGTCAAGGCATTTGACTGTGGAGATCGCGGTTTCATAGAGTTCATCTTGCCTTGGAGTCTGGTAAGGAGTAAGGCTTCCGTTATATTTTATGCCGGAAACTCCTATTTTCTCATTTTCTATGGTTTCGGCTTCTTTTTTGCCAAACTCTATAAACTGGCAGTTTACAGTAAGAGGAAGCGGTTTTTTTCCTGCGATAAGGCTTACGCTCAGAGTTTTTCCCTCAACATACTCGCTTGCAATAAATTCTTCGTTGTTCTCAAACTCCGTGACAAGGTATGTTGCTTCTGCGCCGCAGCCGAACCTTGGCTTTGTAACATACTTTTTACCTTCTTCAGCCTTTTTTGCAATCTCAGGGGCTTTAATTCCGGCTTTCGTCAGGATTTCCGTGCACATCAACTTATCAGCGCAACAGGCTGCCGACTGAGGTGAACAGCCCAGGTTTACGGTATTTTCTTCAAGGACTTTATTCAATTCGGGAAGCATAGAATCAGGTGCAATAATCAGCCCTGCATCACAGTCTTTTGCTTTTCTCTCGATTACCTGCATGAAATTTTCAGCTGTAGATTCAATGCACGTGCCTGCGCAGATTTTCGTACCTGCTGAAGGATAGTATACCTCATGCCCAAGACGAACAAAGCTTTCCGAGAGGGTTTTTAGCATGGCAGCTCCCTCCGGGATAAGGGACTTTTCAATGTCCGTGCCGACAGCAAATTCTGCAATCAGGATTTTCATCGGAAAGGAAAAACTCGGGAACTTATTTATTACTTTTTGTTCCAAGCCTTTTCAAAAAAGGCTTGAGCGAAAACCCCAAGAACCATTTGAGTCTGATAACCTTGTCCCCAACCCCTATCGGCGTGATAAACCAGCGCAACGGTTTCGGGTCAACGGTTGCGTTTGAGTCTGATAACCTTATCCCCGAACCCTATCGGCGTGATAAACCGGCGCAACGGTTTGTGATGAACAGGCGCAACGGTTTCGGGTCAACGGTTTCGGGAAAGCAATTTTTTGAAAAGGCTTGCTAAAAATGAAGTTGAGTATGTAAAAGTTTATATAAATTATACAGTTTATACCATAAAGTTAAACATTGAAAAACATAAAGGTGCCTGGTACTATTAACAGCATAAACCCAAATACTCAGTCGATCTTTGAAAACCCGTTTGTCAAAACCCTTACCATTGCGGTTTTCATGGGTATATTCCTGGTTGATATGGGGCTTGGGCTCTTTGAGGTTTTTTCCACAAAAGAAAGTCCATTGCCCTCCGCAGTTGTACTTTTGATTTTTGCAGTAATGTTTATTGCAGGAATGGTTTTTTATGAAAAGCATGGACTTGACACCCTGAGTTCCCTTGTAGGAGGAGCTCTTGCAGGCTTTGGCTTTTCCTTTGTGTTTGTGTCGCTTGTAGGCGGCGTACAGTTTGCACTTGGAGGAGGAATCTCAGCCATCGGGTGGGATCAGGTGATTTCAGCAGTTGCGGCTTCCATGATTGCAAGCGTCGTAATGCTCAAAGCACTCTTTTATAAACTTCAAAACCACTTTTACTGATTTTTCTTTTTCTTCTCTTTCTGGAGTAATATGTATCCGTAACCGTTCGAAAACTATTTATAGAATTACAAACAATCACAGATCAGGACGAGCGAAACCGTTGTACTTACTTGATGGGGTTCGACGAATGAAAATATTCAATAAAGAAAAGAATAAGGATTCTAACGAAGATGCCCAAGCTGGGGCTGAAAATTCTGAAGCCCAAAACTCTGGTTCTTCGGCGGAAGAGATTAATGAAGCACGGGAAAACCCCGAAGAGGCTTCTGCCAGTTCGGAAGCTGAGAAAAGTCCTGAAGTCAGGTGCCAGGAGGAGAAACAGGTTCTCATGGATAAGTATTACCGGCTTGCAGCCGACTTTGACAATTTCAGAAAACGGACCGCCCGCCAGATGGAGGAAAACCGGAAAGCTGTGCTTGAGCAGGTACTTCTTGACTTTCTTGAAGTAACGGATAATTTTGATCGCGCCCTTAACTCTGCAAAGACTGCAGATGATATGAGCTCAATCATCAGTGGAATAGAACAGCTTTCAAGGCAGTATTTCTCAATCCTCGAAAAATACGGACTTGAGAAGATCGAAAGTGAAAAAGCCAGTGAATTTGACCCTCACAGGCATGAGGCAATTCAACATATCGAGACCTCTGAAGTCCCGGACAATACTATAGTAGAGGTTTACAAAACCGGATATGTTCTTAACTCTAAAATTATCAGGCCTGCTATGGTCTCAGTGGCCAGAAACCCTGATGAGGCCGAGAAATAAAGGAGAAAAATCTTACTCCTTAATTCAGGCATACTTACTCTCTAATTAAACTGAACATAATTAAACTGAACTGAACATAATTAAGCTGAACATAATTAAGCTGAACATAATTAAGCTGAACAGCTTTACTATAACTTTACCAGATAACTTAATTAATAATTTAACTTAATGATTTATCTAAATATTTTGTAACTTTATAATTGAATGAAAACTTTAATTGAATAATTTAATCAGGTAATCTAGTGAGGATAAAACATGGCAAAAATACTGGGTATTGACCTTGGTACTACGAACTCATGCATGGCAGTAATGGAAGGCGGGGAAGCTGTCGTGATCCCAAATGCCGAAGGCGCCAGGACAACTCCGTCAGTAGTCGGATTTTCCAAAAAAGGAGAGAAACTTGTAGGCCAGGTTGCAAAGAGGCAGGCCATTTCGAATCCTGAAAATACTGTTTATTCCATTAAAAGGCATATGGGAGACGCCAATTACAAGGTGACTCTTCAGGGAACGCAGTATAAGCCGCAGGAAATTTCCGCAATGATTCTGCAGAAGCTCAAAACCGACGCAGAAGCTTATCTTGGAGAAACTATCAAACAGGCTGTTATTACTGTTCCTGCTTATTTCAATGATGCCCAGAGACAGGCTACAAAGGACGCAGGGGCAATTGCAGGCCTTGAAGTCATGAGAATTATCAATGAGCCAACTTCCGCATCCCTGGCTTATGGTCTCGATAAGGGGGATATAGAACAAACAATTCTTGTCTACGACCTGGGAGGCGGAACCTTTGATGTATCTATTCTCGAACTTGGAGGCGGAGTCTTTGAGGTGAAATCCACAAGCGGGGACACTCACCTTGGAGGAGACGACTTTGACCAGCGTATAGTTAACTACTTACTTACTGAGTTCAGGAAAAACGAGGGAATTGACCTCTCCAAAGACAAAGCTGTACTCCAGCGCTTAACCGATGCTGCGGAAAAAGCCAAGATCGAGCTGTCCGGAGTTGCAAGTACAAATATCAACCTTCCATTCCTAACAGTTGGTCCTGATGGCGAACCAAAGCACCTTGATACCGACCTTACAAGGGCCCAGTTCCAGAAGATGACTGAGGACCTCCTTGAAAAGACCCTCGTATCTATGCGCCAGGCCCTCAGTGATGCAAAGCTCACTCCAGGTGATCTTGATAAAGTGATCCTCGTCGGAGGCGCCACAAGGATGCCTGCAGTTGTCGAGCTTGTGGAAAACTTTACAGGCAAGAAACCCTACAAGAACATCAACCCTGATGAAGCCGTTGCAATCGGGGCAGCTATCCAGGCCGGTGTGCTCGGGGGCGAAGTCAAAGACGTCCTGTTGCTTGATGTCACTCCTCTGACACTAGGAATAGAAACGCTCGGAGGTATAGCAACCCCACTTATCCCGAGAAACACGACAATTCCGACCAAGAAAAGTCAGGTCTTCTCAACTGCTGCTGATAACCAGCCTTCAGTAGAGATTCATGTCCTTCAGGGAGAAAGGGGAGTTGCCTCCGAAAACAAGACTCTCGGCCGCTTTACTCTTGACGGTATCCCACCAGCTCCAAGAGGCATCCCACAGATTGAAGTTACCTTTGATATCGACGCAAATGGGATACTGCATGTAGGTGCAAAAGACCTTGGGACCGGTAAGGAACAGTCCATTTCCATCCAGAAGCCGGGTGGGCTCTCGGATGACGAAATCGAGCGCATGGTCAAAGATGCGGAATTGCATGCCGAAGAAGACAAAAAGCGCAAAGAAGATGTCGAGACCAGGAACAATGCCGAAGCCCTGATCAATGCTGCGGAAAAGACTTTGAAGGATGCCGGAGATGTGGCAACCGAAGACCAGAAGTCAAAGGTAACTGCCGCAATCGACGACCTTAAGAAAGCTCTTGAAGGTAAGGATAGCGAGGCCATAAAGTCAAAAACCGAAGCTCTTCAGGAAGCGGTATATCCAATCTCCACTGCAATGTACCAGAAAGCCCAGCAGGCTCAACAGGCTGCAGGCGGAGCAGGAAATCCTGATGCAAAAGGTCCTGATGACACAGTCGTTGACGCTGATTATGAGGTAGTTAACGACGAAAAGCGTAAATAAGGAAAAACCAAGTAATAAAACAGGCCTGGAGATTCTCAGGCCTTGCCGGAAACCTGCTGCTACAGGCTCCGGAGCTTTATCTTTTTTAAAATAACAGGGAATCCTGATGGCCACAACACGTGATTATTACGAAATTCTTGGATTATCCAAAGATGCCTCACCTGAGGATATAAAGAAAACGTACCGAAAACTTGCGCTAAAGTATCATCCTGACAGGAATAAGGAAGTCGGGGCTGAGGATAAGTTCAAGGAGATCTCCGAGGCTTATGCCGTTCTTTCAGATGATGAGAAAAGGGCTCAGTACGACCGCTTCGGACATGCCGGAATAAACGGGCAATACAGCGCAGAAGATATCTTCCGAGGTGCAGACTTCGGCGGCTTCGGGGATATATTTGAAATGTTTTTTGGCGGCGGGGGAAGCAGAAGAGGTCCTATGGGACCGAGAAGAGGTTCCGATCTCCAGTATGATCTTTACATCACCTTTGAGGAGGCAGCTTTTGGAGTCCGTAAAGATATCGACATCCCTAGAACAGAAAGATGTTCTAAATGTTCCGGAACCGGATCCAAACCCGGAACAAGTCCGAAGCGCTGTCCCACATGCGGAGGCACAGGGCAAATCCGTACTACTCGCTCCGGATTGGGTATGCAGTTTGTAAGCACCACCACCTGTAGCACCTGTCACGGCAGGGGCCAGGTTATTGAATCTCCCTGTCCGGTATGCAGCGGTACAGGCAGAGTCAGAAACACAAGGAAGATAACAGTAAACGTGCCTGCTGGAGCCGATTCAGGCATGAACCTGAGGCTCAGTGGAGAAGGAGATTCGGGAGAAACCGGGGCTCCAGCCGGAGATCTTTATGTTGTGCTTCATGTGATGGAACACCCCTACTTTAAGAGAGTTGATTATGACGTAATTTCCGAGCTTCCTATCTCCTTTGCCCAGGCTGCGCTCGGGATGGATGTAATGGTCGATACCCTACATGGAAAGGTCAAGATGAATATCCCTGCAGGCACCCAGACCCACTCCGTATTCAGGCTTAAAGATAAAGGGATTCAGCACCTTCATGGGGGTAAAAAAGGCGACCAGCTCATCAGGGTTGTAGTCAAGACTCCGACAAAGCTTACTCACGAGCAAAAAGAGCTACTCCGTCAGTTCGAAGACCTGAGCAGCAGTAAAAATCCTGAAGGAAATCAAAACGGCAGGACCGAGAGATCTACGGAGAAAAACAAGAAAAACAAAGGATTTTTCGAAAAAGTAAAGGATGCCTTTGAAAATTAAAAGCGGCTTTTAGCCCCTTTTTTATCATTTTAGAGGCATCTTTTTCTTTTTAATTGTCGTTCTTCTATACTACTTTTTTCTTTACTTTATCTTATTTTCTCAAGATTCGTTTACTTTTGTATTTTGTTTCTTGCTGTAAATATTTGAAAACATTTATATAACTGTTTAATTTTAGAATTTTAACTTGTGGTTATATCCCAGTTGTATTCATAAAAGCCTGGATCGTACAAAATTCTGTATGCAAAACATTTAACTTCGAGAGATGGTCAACACGCCGATTAATATTATCAAAAACAGTTTATTGAGCTGCGTTTTACAGTTTCATTTTATCGGTGTGCTCTCAACTTTCTCTAGTTATATAATATTCGTATCTATTTATCTCGTGCCTGTTCTTTTTATCCGCCAGGCCCCACAGTATAAGGTTAGTTAAAAACAGTTTTTTTGAAGGTGTGCTATGAAGGTTATAATTATCGGCGCAGGGGAAGTAGGTTATCACATCGCAAAGGCTCTTTCCCCCAAAAACGATGTAATAATTATTGAAAATGCTGAAGAAGCGTCAAAACGGGCAGATGAACTTGATGTGCTTGTTATCGAAGGAAATGGAGCAAATGCTGAGATCCTATCAGATATCCTTCAGGGTACTGATTTGCTTGTAGCTGTAACCGGTATAGATGAGGTTAATATCGTAGCCTGCATGACAGCAAAGCTGATTACCCGGGGAAAGCCCGGATGGAAGGAAACTAAAACTATTGCCAGAGTCAGCAATCCGGATTATATTGATTCGCCTGTAACCTCAAGGTCTCAGGTTGGAGTCGATCTCATGATCTGCCCTGAACTTTCACTTGCATCCGAAGTTGCTGAGATCCTGTCAAGTCCATCCGCGATAAGTGCCGAAATGTTTGCCGATGGAAAAGTCCGGATGACTGAGTTTGCAATAAGTCCTGAAAACAAACTTATAGGAAAACAGATTAAGGACCTAAGGCTTGCCGACTGCTGCATTGTCAGTGCAATTTTTCGAGAGCATGAAATAATTATTCCTCATGGAAGCGACACAATTAAGGCAAACGACCATATGGTAGTTGTGGGTAAACCTGAGACTATGGAAGGGCTAGGCAGTACTTTAGGTAGCAAGGTACCCCACAAAAATAGAATTCTTCTTATAGGCTGCGGCATTGTAGGATTTTATCTCGCCAAACTGATAGACAAAGAAGAGAATGCCGACCTTAAAATTATCGAGTACAGTAAAAGCCGCTGCATAGAAGTGGCAGAAATGCTGGAAAATGCTCTTATTTTAAATGGAGACGGCACCGATATCAGTCTACTCAGGGAGGAAGGCATTGAGAACATGGATGTTGTTATCTCGGTTACGGACAGCGATGAGAAAAATCTCCTGTGTTCCCTTCTTGGAAAGCAACTGGGTGCAAAGAAAGTGATTGCCAGGGCTGACCGCTCGGACTACCTGCCCCTCTTTGAAATGGTCGGCATAGATCTGGCAGTCAGTCCCAGGGAAGCAACTGTAAACGAGGTACTCAAGCTTACAATGGGCAGAGGAATACAAACCCTGACGACCTTTGAAGGCGAAAAGGCAGAGATCATAGAGTATACGGCTTCCGAGAACTCGAAAATTGTCGGGAAACCTCTAAACAAAGTCAAGTTCCCAAGGGGAGCTCTCGTCAATATAGTGGTTCGGGGAAAAGATACTATAGTCCCGAGAGGGGACTTCGTCATTGAAAACCAGGATAGAGTGGTCATCTTTTCCATGGCTTCTGCAATGTCGGAGATAGAAAAGTTTTTCAGATGAACTTTAAAAGGCAGGTGGTTTCTTATAGATAACAAGGCAGTCTTTAATGCATTAGGGAAAATTCTATTTCTTCTGTCTTTTACAATGCTTGTTCCTCTTTTAGTAGCTTTTTACTACCGGGAACCTCTTGTACCCTTCATTGTCTCTTTTTTCATAACCCTTATTTCGGGCTTGCTTCTCATGCGGTTTAAAGGCCGTGAGGATTGGCAGCAAAAGGAAGCGCTTTCCATTGTAGCCTTGAGCTGGCTTGCAGCAGCGGTTTTCGGAGCTATTCCTTTTCTTTTTGAAGGGGTCTCTTTTATTGATGCGGTTTTTGAAACAATGTCGGGTTTTACTTCAACGGGTTCTTCGATTCTTGTAAATATTGAGAGCTATTCAAGAGGGCTTCTTTTCTGGCGTTCTTTCACCGCCTGGCTTGGAGGAATGGGGATTATTGTACTTTTCATAGCAGTTCTACCAAAGCTTGGAGTTGCCGGCCGCCAGCTATTCAGGGCCGAGGCACCTGGTCCGACTGAAGATAAGCTGAAGCCAAGAATCCGGGAAACTGCAAGAATTCTGTGGACGCTCTACGTTCTCATTTCTGCTCTTGAAGTTGTGGCTCTGGTACTGGGAGGAATGTCCCTTTATGATGCTCTCAATCATACCTTTGCCTGTATGGCTTGCGGAGGATTTTCTACCTACAATGCAGGAATAGAAGCTTTTCACAGCCCTGTTATTGAATTTATTCTTACATTTTTCATGTTTGTTGCGGGGGCAAACTTTGCCCTTTATTACCGGGTTATTCGTGTTAATAAGCTTGTTCTCTTTCGAGACGAGGAATTCAAGGCCTATTCTTTTTATATCCTTGGTTTCACAGGTTTACTGACATTGGTTCTATTCAAAGATATGGGATTTTCTCCGTTCAATTCTTTCCGTTATGCCATATTTCAAATAACCTCTATTATGACAGCCACTGGTTTTGCTTCAACTGATTTTAATATGTGGAAAGATTCGGCAAAAATTCTGGTTCTTTCAGTCATGTTTATCGGGGGCTGTGCAGGTTCTACAGGTGGAGGCATGAAAGTTGTACGCTTTCTGCTGATGTTAAAATACGCAAGGAGAGAACTCTTTAAATTTGTTCATCCCCGAGTTGTTAAGCCTATCCGCTTTAATAATAAAGCAGTGCCGGATGACATTTTGCAGTCAATACTCTCTTTTGTTGTGCTTTATATAGGTGTTTTTGTCGTAGGTACAGTGCTTCTAACACTACTGGGAGTTGACATGGTAAGCTCGGCTACGGCTTCGATAACGACTCTCGGAAACATAGGTCCGGGTTTTAACATTGTCGGGCCTATGGCAAACTTTGAATCAATCCCATCACTGGGAAAAATCATTCTTATCAGTAATATGTGGGTAGGCAGACTTGAGGTTTATACCGTGCTTGTAATCTTTACAAGGGAGTTCTGGCACTCATGAAGAAAATTGTGGAATACAAAAAGGAGTATTACAAACTGCTGATAAGCGACGAAATAGGATATCTCCCATTTGATGAAGAAGGAGCTTACTGTTTGTTTTAGTTGATTTTAAGACGTTATGAAAAGAATTAGACCATCTTTATATCGAATAGTCATATTGAGAATGAGGAGAGATATTTAGGAATGATTCAAGTATAATATCAAGGCATTTGTTGCCAAGAATCATTATTGTGATAATGAAATTATAGATCAATTCCTGAACTGCAAATTTGAAGTTACATTTTTATCATTCCTATGTCGTTACTGGAGTTTTCGCTCAAGTCTTTTTTAAAAAGATTTGCAGGCAAGCAGTTTTCCGTTTTTGATCAAACTCTTTTTAAAAGTTTGTAGTCGTAACTATCTTAGTAATTTTGCATATTTGTTTATAGAATAATCTTTTCTATTTGAGACTTCAGGGTACAATCCTCAGTCGTTATGTTATAGTTTCAGCCGTTAGGTTATAGTTTCAGTCGTGATTTTGTATTTTCAGTCGTTATGTTATAGTTTCAGTCGTTATGTTATAGTTTCAGTCGTTATGTTATAGTTTCAGTCGTTATGTTATAGTTTCAGTAGTTTTGTTATCTCAGGTTTTAAATGTCAACTTATTGTAAACGGAAACATTTATCATAAAGTAAACAATATGCTTCGATGCTGATTTGTATCAAACTAATGGTTAACAATAAAGGAATTTACCTGCTATTCACTAAAAAAATTGCAAGTATAGTAATAAATCCACTAACGTATTCAGTAAGAAATTCAGCAGCGTATTTCATAGTAAGTTCAACACTCAGTTCAGCGGTAAACTAAGGTCTGAGCTGTACACAGTGAGGATTCATTTCATGAGTAAAAAAACCGTTTTTCCAAAAGTAATGTGCACCCAGCATCCGGACTCGGCGTCAAAATATATTGCGACGCAGGAAGAGCCAGGAGAAGCTATAGAGGCTGCACAGATATTCGGCTGTGATGAGTATATGCCGGATTATGAAGGGAAGGCAACTCCCTACCATCAGAATGTCCAGATTGTATCAAAATTCATAGAAGAAACAGACCTGACCCCAGGAAAAGATATTTTTATTACTCCTCGAGCTCCGAGTGCGGTTCAGGAAAACCGGTTCAGGCAGCTCATGGTTATGATGTCAATTGCTGAGGCTAATTACAATGCCCTTGAATACTCGGATGTCCAGGCGATCAGCGAATTCGTGCATCCCATGACAGACAGCGTCAGGGAAATTATTGGAGCTCAACAGCACATGGTAGACGTAAGTGAGCTTGCAAAAAAGGAATTTGGTTTCTCAATGGAAGTCCCTCGCATAATTCCTCTCATAGAAGATGCTCCTGCGCTGCTGAATGCAAAAGAACTTGCAGAAAATACGATTCTTTCCTGGAAAGAACACTTCGGGACAGTCCCTGAGAAATTCCGGGTGTTTCTGGGTAAATCCGACTCTGCTCTTTCTTTTGGGCATATTGCGAGCACGCTTTCATGCAAATACGCAATAAACGGAATCTGCGAACTAAATTCCGAAATAGACACCCAAACTGGCATTATATTCGGAGCAGGAACACTGCCTTTCAGAGGACACCTGGACCTGAAGAATGCAGAGAACTTTTTCCGGGAATACCGGGGGGTTGGAACCATTACACTCCAGTCCGCGCTCAGGTACAGCCATAAAAAAGGGGACGCTGAATCTCTGGTAAAACTTGCAAAGGCCAGGCTACCTGAAACGCCTGAACTCTTTGCCGTCGAAGAAAAAGAAGAAATAATAAACCTCATTGGGATATTTGGAGCAAGCTACAGCAGAATTCTCAGGCAACTGGCTCCTGTGATAAACAGGATAGCTGACCTTCTCCCACAGCAGCGGGATCGTCTTATGCACAAAGGTACAGGCGGCTATTCAAGAAGCGCTCCTGATATCTCAGGCATGGTTAAACTCTGCCGTACCGATATCGGAAAAGAGCTTGAAGCCAGTATGCCTGCTGAGGACCTTCAGCTTCCAAGGGCAATCAAGTTTACAGGCGCTCTTTATTCCATAGGTCTGCCTCCGGAATTCATAGGGACAGGCCGTGCTCTTGAAGAAGCTCGGGAAAAACTCGGAGAAGCTGCCTGTGAAAACTTGCTTACAAAATACTTCCCCTCCCTTGCAGGTGACCTGAAGTTTGCATCAGGATATCTGGATCTCAATGTGGCTTCTCGCTTCCTATCCAGGGAATGCCTGAAGGAGGTCCGCAAAGATATAGATATCCTGCATGAGGTCTTTGATCTTGAAATCAGCCCCGAACCTTCATACCGCATCCTGGTAGAAATGATGCAGCCTGACCTCCTGCAGGCCGGAAGTAAAGGAAATTGTATGGACGAGGAAGTTTCCCAGCTTGTATGCTCGACCCTCACCAAAATGGGAAAAATAAGAAAGGCCCTCGGTTAAGTAATTATGGCTCCGATCGATTGATTCTTTCTTTTTTTCGTTCTTTTTTTTATTTTTTTCTTTATTTATATCGCCTTTCGATGCTGCTGGCCGTCGACTTCACTTCTTATCAAAATTTGCCACTGGTTATTGACTTTTTCCGTGGTATTGTCCTCGTTTGAGCTGCTTTTTGAAGGTGCAGGAGTTTTAGCTATTTCTGGGACAGTAACATTGATAAGATCGTTACGGAGAGTCATACTATTGGTACTGGAGTTTGTAATATCTATACAAAGGAACTGTCACAAAATCATATTGCGGGCGGCCATCCAGCCCTAAACAGGCTGTCCGGCAATTATTGACAGTAATAAAAAAGTTCTGAAAAAAAGCAAATAAAACCTTTAAATCAAAAAAAAAGGAATTATTTTATTACCAAGGGTATTTGTAGGACAGGCTATAAAGAATGGGTTATTCGTGACCCTCTACGCTCCCTTTGTAATAAAAGAGCAGGTTTTAAAGTCCTGCTCTTTCAACTATTGTGTCTGCTACTTTTTTTGCGTCTTTGAATGGAAAATCTGCTGGAGTAAGCAATTTTCCTGCTTCTCCTGCAGTAACTTCAAGGTTGCCCGATCTGCATGTAGTATCTGCACCTGCAGGAAATGCAGCAAGCAGTTCTTCAGGGGTATTTATAGGAAACTTTGCATCTTTAAGGCCTGCAACGATCTGCCCGTGAATATCATCTTTTACAGTCATTTTTACTCCTCATATTTTGCTTTTTTCTCAAATTTTTTCCGTGTTTTTTATTTATTTTTTGTCTGACATTCTGGTTCTTTGCAGTTTGATTTCCCCGGAGAATTCATTCTACACTCTGTTATTGGCAGGTTATTGATATATACTTAATCGGCACTGAAATATAGTTAATGCATTCAACTGTATTACTACACCTGAGTTACTAATTTTAACCAGATGGTACTAAAAAAATAGAAAGTTGCGAGGTTGAACGCTGCAAAACTGAGGATCAAAAATACCTGAGTTTAAATAGTCATCTCTGTTTTTTCTTTTCTTTCCATGAGATCGTTCTTTTCAGGTTTCTGCTTTGAGGAATTTTGAAGTGGATAATTTTGAAGTGAAGAATAAATTTCGTTTAGACCCTGAAGTATTTTGAAACCTTTCTCAGTAATCATATAATCTCCCCTCTCGTGCTGTTGTAGAATCAGCCCGCTTTCCATAAGTTTCTGGAGATGGAAGAGCAGATTTCCTCCTCTGAGGCCCGTAAGTTCGGAAAAAGCAGAAAAACTTTTCATTTCGAATGCTACTGCTCTGAGAATTTCCAGACGCTGGGGGTTTGAGACCGGCTCAAGGATCTCACTCATAACTACAGAGGTTTTAAGAGCAGAAATATTCGGTTTCTGTTCCTGGTTGTTAGTATAAATCCTCATAGAGCGCATAAGGTTCACCTGTTTTACCAGAAGGCTCGATACTTCGGAAAAGCATTTCTCACATTTGTTGTAAGGAGCTTCGCATCTAAGTTCCTCCAGTTTTTTTCTGTTGTCCGATATTGATTTGTCATCTACTCTATTTTTCGTTATAAGCCCGGCATTTTGCTGCAGAAGAGCCGTAAACGCAGAAGTACATTTTTGCTTTTCAGGGCATTTTTTTACCATGTTCCGTTCAAGACCGGAATCGATGTCTTCGAAGAGGTGATTGAGAAGAGCATTTGAATACTCTTGCCTGGACCTTTCAATAGCAGCTTCTAAACGCAGCCTGCTGGTAAATTCCATCACTTTTTTAATGTCATTGTGCATTTCAGAAAGCTTTTCTCTAATAGCTTTTACTTCCCCCAGCTCCAGGTCATCGGATATTGTCAGGGCCTCAGGAGAACCATTCTCACTTCCGCTTTTCATGCTTTTAGATCTTCCTGCCTTGTTTTTAAAGTTTTTGCTACGACTTTTAGAGTCACCAGGATGTATAAATTCCTTAAAGGCAAAAGAAATAGTTAGGATCTTTTAATGCTGATTTTGGGATATTTGTATCAAGCTCATGAGAAGAGATTACAAAAAATTTGTAATAAATGAGTCTATAAGAAATGAGTCCATAAGAAATGAGTCTATAAGAAATGAGTCTATTTAAAGAGTAAAATCTGTTTTTTTGAAAGATTACTTTTTGGACTTCAGCTTGCTGATAATAGTCTGAAGTATATTTTTTGAAGTTGGAGGACATCTTGAATCTGGAGAATTATTAGGGGCTGGATAATAGTTTGCGTTTTCATTGCCTTCAATCCCGTCAAGTTCTTTCAACTTTTGCTCGCAAAAGCTAATTATCCTCGGGTCTTCAATAGCTTTTCCTATCGCAAGGGATTGCTTCAAAAACTCAATTGCTTTTCTTGGTTCGCCCAGATAACTGTATGCTAACCCCAGATTTCCAAGGCGATTTCCTTCTCCGCGCCTGTCGCTAATTTCTCTTGAAATTTTTAGTGCTTGTTCATAATATTCAATTGCTTTTCTTGGTTCGCCCAGATCACTGTATGCTAACCCCAGATTTCCAAGGTCTGCACCTTCTCCGCGCCTGTCGCCAATTTCTCTTGAAATTTTTAGTGCTTGTTCATAATATTCAATTGCTTTTCTTGGTTCGCCCAGATCACTGTATGCTAACCCCAGATTTCCAAGGTGATTTCCTTCTCCACGCCTGTCGCCAATTTCTCTTGAAATTTTTAGTGCTTGTTCATAATATTCAATTGCTTTTCTTGGTTCGCCCAGATCACTGTATGCTAACCCCAGATTTCCAAGGTCTGCACCTTCTCCGCGCCTGTCGCCAATTTCTCTTGAAATTTTTAGTGCTTGTTCATAATATTCAATTGCTTTTCTTGGTTCGCCCAGATCACTGTATGCTAACCCCAGATTTCCAAGGTGATTTCCTTCTCCACGCCTGTCGCCAATTTCTCTTGAAATTTTTAGTGCTTGTTCATAATATTCAATTACTTTTCTTGGTTCGCCCAGATGACTGTATGCGTTCCCCAGATTTCCAAGCCAATTACCTTCATTTCGCCTGTCGCCAATTTCTTTTGAAATTTTTAGTGCTTGTTCATAATATTCAATTGCTTTTCTTGGTTCGCCCAGATCACTGTATGCGTTCCCCAGATTTCCAAGGTGATTTCCTTCTCCGCGCCTGTCGCCAATTTCTCTTGAAATTTTTAGTGCCTGTTCATAATATTCAATTGCCCTTTTTACATATCCAAGCTGCATATATGTGAGTCCAAGGTCACCAAAAACAAAACTCCTCATTTCTTTGCTTAAAAGAATTTCATCATTAAGAGGATCTGGTGGTAGTAATTGTCTGTACAATGTTATGAGTATAGTGTAGTCACCCCAAATATCAAGATAAATATGTAGTTTTGAGTGAAGGATAATATGTGCAGCTAGATCATATTCTCCGGCTTCGCAAGAGTGATAATGGGCTTCGATTGCCGGCTGAAGGTCTTCTTTTTTAGTTGGATTTTCCGGTAGTGGGAGAGGAAGGTAATATTTTACTGCAAGCATATGAGATTCTTTTTTGTTCTTCAGATCTTCATAGGAAAATTCCTGAACTAGAGGATGGAGCCAATAGTTTCCATTATGGTCGGTTTCCAGAAGAGATTTATCAATAAGCTTTTTAACAGCGTTTTTTGGAGTATTTTCTGTAAACATCTCTTTTAGTCCTTCTAGACCCACGTGTCCACGGTAAACCGAAATACGTTCAAGGAGTTCTTTTTCTTCACCTGCCAGTTTATCGAATAGCTTTCTTGCCTTTTTGATAGTATCATCTTTACTTTCTTGATACATACTCAGGTCTTCAAGCGTATCCTTCACACCGAATTCTGTTACCAACTCCACAAGTAACTTCAGGGCAAGGGGATGACCATCCACGCCTATAGCCAGTTCTTCCAGCTTTTCAGGTTCCACTTCGTCAAGTCCATTACTAATAAGGTAGTCAACTGCAAAATCCTTATTCAAACCTTTGAGGTCCTGTTTATCCTCATTTTCTACTACATCAATCAGTTTTTCCCCGTTTTCGAGGATAGGAAGAGTTCTGCTTGTTACGATAACTTTTGCATTGTGGGTGTTGTGTCGCAGGGAAGAAAAGAGAAGTTCGATGCCGTTGTCTGCAAAATGTTGATCTTCAAGAATAGTGCTCAGGTCATCAAAAATAAGCCAGACTTCACTTCTTCTTTGAAATTCGCCTGTGAGTTTATCAATGTCAAATTTTCCGGGCTCTCTCCTTTCGTCTTTAAAAGATGCGATTTCTGGTGCTTTCAGATAGGAGGCAAGTTTTTCAAGGATATCTCCCAGTTTTGCGCTCTGATTTTGATTAAAGTCAAACCAGAAAGGTTCAGGTACGTTTACAGGTCTGAGGTCTACAAGAGCCCTTGCAAGGGTGGATTTCCCAACTCCACCAACGCCGCTGATAAGTAAAATTCGGTGATTTTCGAGATATGTAAGTGCTTTTCTTAACTCTTCTGAACGGTTTTCGGTAACAAATAGCTTTAGTTTTTCGGGATAATATGGAAGGGTTGAAGGGTTGTAACGGTTCAGTATTTCCTGATTTGCGGCTTCTTTCCTTCTTTGATCCAGATACTCAATGATTTTGATTAGTTCGTCTCCAGAAGGCGTTTTAAAATTGAAGAAATTATTGTAGTTTCCTAATGCAAGCTGGTCAATGTTTTCAACATTAAAATTTATTACAATAGGTTCAATTTCCCTTACTAGACCTGGATTTTCCACCAGCAACTTAAGGATTTCTTGCTGAAGCTCTTCATTTGCTTTTGGATCATCGGAGTTTCTGAGAACTTTTGTAAGTGCTTTTTTGAGGGATGAACTCATTATAGGGCTTATTTTATCCAGCAGAGCCTGTGCTCTTTTTCCACTTTCAGAACCGAGTTTTTCAAAGGCTTTTTCATAAATCAAATCCACAAGAACTTCTTTGCCTTTGTCAACTGCGGGTTTTCCTGCAATGCACAGGGCAGACAAGGCAGGAATGAGAATATTTGTTGCTTGCTGAGCGAGCTGGGCGAGAGCGGCTGGATCCATAAACTCCTCCAATTCTTTTTTGATATTGGAGGCATGTAAAATAAATTTTGTTATTTAGAACTGTTAGAATAAAAATTTCATAGATTTTAACTTGTTTAGGAGTTCATTTGATAAAATTCTAAAACTTCACTTTTTTTGCAGACATCATGGGAAAGGCCGCTCTCCTGCGTCGAGCGTTGAGTGTCCGGGATATTAGAAAGCAGTATTTACAACCGGTTATTTGGGTATAAAATGAAAATTGAGTATAAAATGAAAATTGGGTTAAAATGAAAATTGAGTATAAAATGAAAAATGGGCTTTAAAGTTTTGTAAGATTTGTTGAAAATTCATATAAAATTATTTTTACAAAGTAAGTATAAGTCCGAACCGGGTGTTGGAGAAAGGAATGATACTAAATGTTAACTGATTGACTGTCAAAATTTAGTCAATGTCCTGACAAGATTTCTAATATATTAAATAATAAATTAACTTGGGGGTTATATATGAAAAATTATATAATGGTTATAATAATTGGCGTTTTATTCACATCGTTAACAGGAACTGCCCTCGCAGAGAATGTAGAAACAAATATGGAAACGTATGACGCAGAGGCTTTTCGACAGGCTTTAGAACAGGAGGGGTTCACCGTACAGGAAGGTGAACTGGGTTACTTTGATTTAATTGGGCTATTAGAGAAAGGAATATTACCTTCTGCATATGGAAACAATCCCACCACAAAATATGTTGCATATTTTGTTCCAGCAGCAACTGGTCAGGGAGTAGATGAACGGATTTCTAAATTAACCAGTACACTTGGGATGAGCGGAAATACAACTCCATTCTGGAACCTTGGTCCTGATGAAGCTGTTGTTTTCGTGGGAAGAACACCTCCGGAATGCAGGTACTTCAGCTACGATCATTACATAATGCACAGGACGATTGGTAATGAAAGGAGATGGCTCTTTTCCAACATAGCAGATACGGTGAACGACCTGGTTATTAAAACCGAAGGGACTCCAAACGGGTCGTCTGGAAATCCTTTCAATCAAACCACGGTAATAATAATTACAGCTGACAGAGGCATTGATCAGCGCATCCGGGCTGCTGCCCAATCTGCAGGATACTCAGACGATATAATTAACACCCAGGTGTTGCCATCAGCCATATTAAAAATGGGACTGGAGAATGATTCCGATACGTTTGCCGCGTTTGTCCGCCCAGCTTTATTCAATGACACACAGGCTGGTGATGATTACATAAATAATACGCCTGCAACTGTGTTCAGAATTACTCCCAACAACACTACGGAGCTGGACCCGTATGATTATCCGGAACTGAGGGTCCGCGGAACCGGGCAAACAGAGTTTGAGCTTATGGATGATCTCGAAGAGTTAAGGGTTGCAATTCTCAACAAATATAATGAGTCAAGTGCCACAGAACTTCCGACCAGTCAGGCAGTTCCTGTAGGGAGTGATGCTATCCAGAGAGGAATTAACGGTGTCGGTCCTAACAACGATGCGTGCTATTTATGGACAGCAAACCAGACTATCTCTTCGCCTACACCTCCTTTCGTTAACACCTCGCTGTACTATCCTTTCTTGCGAGAACCGGCAATTACCCTGGGCAACGATTCCAATGAATTCATAATTGTCTATGGGGTTAACCATGTAGCCACAGGAAAGGCGACGTACTCGAACTTCGCAATATACGGAGCAGATGTATGGAATGGTGTTAGAGCAATTACAGACGCAGATTTCAATGGATCTGCCGAGGAATACCTCCCTGACAATCCAAATGCGAAATACCTGTATGTCTACAAGCTTGCCAGGAACTGCAGCGAAGATGATCAATACTGCTATGAGGTTCCCTCCGGCGTGGGAGTTCACGGTATAGAGCCTGATCAGCCGCTTTTTGTTGCCTGGAGAGCCTACATGGAGAACACAACAAAAACCGGGCCAGCCTACTCAGAGATAGTATACGACCGGGCTATAAAATTTGATCCAAAGAGTTAAGGGGAAAGCAACCGGGATATTAAGGCAAATTCAAACTCTGGCTGATATGTGTTACCTATAACACATATCTTCATTTTTCGTATTCTTCATTTTTCGTATTCTTCATTTTTCGTATTCTTCATTTTTCGTATTCTTCATTTTTTGTATTTACAAGCTAGAGCTGTATTTTATAATACTTTTTTATTGCTTCAGATCGCCAAAACAGATTATTTTACAATTTTGGCTTATTGTAGGCTTCATTAAAACAAAATCAAAAAATTTCAGCTTATTTTCAGATTTTACGCAAAAATCACTCTATTTTACCGAGCGTAGGGTTGTCCGGAGTTCTGAAGGTTCTGAAACGCTATTTTCTCTGCTCTGAGAGCTGGATAATAAAAACTGGAGTAATCTAAAAAGGACTGCTAAAAAACAGGTCTTAAAAAAGGTTAAAAAAAAGACCAGGGAATAATTTTTCCCTGATTTATTGTTAATTGAGGCTGCCCTTCCGGTTAGAGCTGCGGCCGCCTGTCGATGATTCTCTTTGCCTTTCCTGCGGTTCTTTCGATGCTACCTTTCTCAAGGAGCTCGACATTTGTGCGGATATTCAGGACAGCTTTGAGTTCGTGCTGGACATAATTCTGGACGGCTTTAAGGTCTTTGAGATCGCCGGTAAAGGCATTATCTTCGAGTTCGACCTCGATTGTAAGTTCGTCTAGCATGTGTTTATTACGGTCAAGGATGAGCTGGAAGTGTTCGCCTACCTGCGGGATGCGAGAGATCACGTCCTGGATCTGGGAGGGGAAAACGTTGATTCCTCTTACGATCAGCATGTCGTCGGCTCTGCCCATGAGGCGGGAAATTCTTGTGGTTGTCCGGCCGCACTCACATTCTGATTCAAGAAGCCTTGTCATGTCGCCTGTGCGGTATCGGACGTTGCAGAAGCCTTCCTTGTTGATGGAAGTGAGGACAAGTTCACCTTTTTCACCTTCTGAGACCTGTTCTCCGTTTTCATCAAGGACTTCTACAAGGAAATTATCGCTCCAGATATGCAGGCCGTCCTGCTCCTGACACTCAAAACCGATTCCTGGACCGAACATCTCGGACAGGCCGTAACAGTCATAGGCTTTAAGGTTGAGCCGCTTTTCGAGCTGCTTCCGCGTGTTTTCGGACCAGGGTTCCCCTCCGAATATAGCGGCTTTTAAGGAGAGTTTGTCTATAAGGTCCATTTCTTCAGCGGTTTCGGCAAGGTAAAAGGCATAAGAAGGGGTACAGTGGATTGCAGTTACGCCGAAGTCGATCATCATTTCAAGCTGCCGGGCGGTGTTTCCGGTTGCAGCCGGCACGACCATTGCGCCCATTCTTTCTACACCGTAGTGGAAACCTATGCCTCCGGTAAAGAGCCCGTAATTCATTGAGTTCTGAATAGTGTCGCTTTTTGAAAGCCCAATCATCGTGAGGTCACGGGCGACCAGGTCAGACCAGGTTTCAATATCCTTTGCCGTGTACCCGACAACTGTCGGTTTCCCGCTGGTTCCGGACGAGGCATGGATACGTACTATATCTTCTTTTTTGGCAGCGAAAAGCCCGAAAGGATAGTTGTCCCGAAGGTCGGTTTTCCGTGTAAAAGGCAATTTACGGACATCATCGAGGGTCTTGATGTCATATGGAGTGACTCCGGCTGCTTTGTAATTTTGCCTGTAAAAAGGAACATTGTCATAGACCAGCTTTACGCTGTGTTGAAGGCGTTTTAGCTGTAATTTCTTCAATTCTTCGGGATTCATTGTTTCGTATTTCGGCTGCCAGTATTTCATTAACAGAACCTTCTTTTTTATTTATGAAACCATTATCAGGTTGTAAATTTTAATACATGAATGCCATGTTTCTACATGTCATGATATATTAAGTAATCTAATGAATAATATAAAACGTTCGGAAAAATCAGGTGTACTGTAATCCTTACTACATATAAACGTTGTTGAGGAGGAGGGTTTTGAGTTGGGAGGTTTGAGAAATCCTGATATTTGCCTGTGAAAGGGGAGCAATGAATGTGAATTGACTTAGAACCTATCCGAAAAGTAAAAGAACTATATTTTAGGATAATATTGAGTTGTAACGTTTTATTTAGGAAAAGAGATGCGTTCCCACCTGAGAAATTCTGGAAGTTCCGAACGGCACTTATTAAGTCTTGTTCAGGAAGAGGTTTGGTATTGGACTCACGGGTTGCGAGCTTCTTATCTCTTCACTTTTATATTATATTTTTCGGAGTAGGCGTTGAAGTATTTCTTGTGGAATAGGTCTTGCTATGTGGTCTTGTAATAGATGAGAACGCAATTTATACTATGCTCTCACTCTATATAATATTTTTAACAAATAATATTATTTTAACCCTATTTTGCTAATATAGAGATCTAATTTTTCTTTACTGGTTTAACCTTATAGCATTAAGCTACGGTACAAGAATGTGGACCACCCCTAAGCTAAACAGGCTGCCCAGCAATTATTGGCAGTAATAGAGAAGTGCTAGAAAGAAGAGACTTTTTATTATTTTCTGGTCTCTTTAGATTTCCACTTTAAATCGTGAAAAACTAAAAGGCTCTTCGTTGTTTTGTGTGGATATCCTCATAATATTCTCATGAAAAACAATACAGCCAAAAAACAATACAGCCTTGAATTGAAAATCATCTTATCCATAGGGGATGACGAAGAGCCTATTTTCTTTGATAGGAGACATTGTAGACAAAGCAAGATCATTCAAAACTGATAATGATCTAACTGATGTTTGAAATTGGAGATAAACCAGAAAAAATTAAAAAGACTCTCACTATCTTGAATTTTGAATAATTAGTCAGAGTATGAAATATAGGAGAGAAGATTTGGATTTGAGATTAACTCTTAAAATTAGTTATTAACAGTAGTTCTCTAAAAAATAATTGAGGTTTATATGCCTCAAAAATCAAATATTCGGATATACAATGAAGTTTGATCCAGTTACACAGAAAAGCATTTTTTAATTCATACTGCCAGAACCTGATTTGAAGGCTTTCTTATTTCATAAAGACTCTGACGTGAGTCAATGAAATAAAAACGTTCCATTAAAATTTTTTCTTCCTTTAGCCTGTTTATTGCATATCTTACTGTGCGTGAAGGAAGTATTGTTTCACGAATTATGTCTTTCTGTGTCATCTGCCCTTTAGCTTCAAGTGTTTTAAATACCAGCTTTGCCGACGGGGGCAGTTTCTCAAGTTTTTCGTAGTTAATTTCATTCACATTGTTGTTTATAGATTCATTTTCAACAAAAACGATCCCTCATAGTGAATCACCATTTCCATAGAAGGATTCTTTGTTTTTAAACCTTTTGGCCGAAATTTCCAAAATGAATACAAAAAGGATATTTGTTTACCCAATAATCCAAAAATGGCTTTTTCAATAGCCATTTTTTGTACAATTGTGACTTTCAGTAACCCATATGTAATATGCCCTAAAATAGAGCATATTATTATTTCAAATATTTGACTAACTTGAAATAAATAATTAGCTAAGACGAGTAATTAGCTAATAACAATCAGTTCAAATGTCCCATCCATACATGAGACTGCAAAGTCATGGAAATGTTTCATGTTATCTGACATCTCTTCGTAAATTGAGTGGGAAATATATATTTTCATATGCGGTTTTTTGTCAGGATATTTTTTAAGCTCAAGGTAAAGCTCCTTGAAAATTTCAATCAGAGTTTTCAGGTTAATGCGTCTGATTATTCTAATATGGCCTATCCCCTCCGAATCAATCATAATTCGGTAATTTTTGTTTTGCTTTAGATTTCGCTCACTTAATCCCATTATTTCTACCGCATGTATGATTTTTAATTGAAGTCTTGACTTCACAATTGTGAAGTTAAATTCGTATTGTTCACAATCGTGAAGATAATTATTTTTTAAGATATAAAAGTGTTTTGTCCACATAACGAACAAATCACTGGAAATTTCATGAAACAATTTGAAAAAAGCAATTGTCGCTAGTAAAAAACCGATGGGAAAAAGAGATGGAAGAAAGTGATAGAAGAAAAAGATAGAAGAAAAAGATAGAAGAAAGAGATGAAAGAAAGAGATGAAAGAAAGAGATGAAAGAAAGAGATGAAAGAAAGAGATGAAAGAAAGAGATGGAATGCCCCAATGCCCAGATAAGGATTAAGTTCATCGAGTTAAAAACTGTAAGTTCGAAAACTCCTGCTATATGAGTAATTCACAACAGGAGCTTTAGATTCATTTAGTTTTAAATTTATAAAAGAGTTTGAGATACAAATTTTAGACTTTGTAGAAATCCGGTGGTTGGAGGAACCTCAAATACCTGTGACTCAAGACGCGAACTGGATTTCAATAATTGGATCTGATCCGTTTCTGTCGATTTGAAGAGATTTCTACAGAGCCGAATTTTGAGTATCTCATGCTTCGGAACTTATTGGTGTTCCTTCTTCAATGCTACTGCTTTTCATTTTTCCTTCATGTCCATGTACCTGTTCACGCTCCCTGAGGAGTATATCTGACCAGCTTTCGGCCCAGGTTTTGAGTTCTTCAGACTCAAGAGGTGCAGGAACATATTTCTTATTGTTATTCAAAATGCCTCTTGCAAGTTCTCTATATACCTCAGCCTGCTCAGAATCAGGCGCATGTTCAACTACAGTCTGTCCTCTGAGTTCACTTCTTGTAACATCAAGTGAACGGGGAACATATCCGGCAATCGTTGTTTTTGTCTGACGTGCAAAATCATTTATTATCTCTTTTTGAATCGGCTGGTTCATTGAATTCGCAATTATTCCGCTGAAAAGCGCACCGCCATTGTTTGCGTATTTCCTTATACCCTTGAAGAGATTATTCGCTGCATAGATTGCCATGAAATCCGAGGATGCAACAGTGTATACCTGTTCTGCTACGCCTTCACGGATAGGGATTGAGAATCCTCCACAGACAACGTCTCCAAGCACGTCATAAATTACAACATCAGGGTTAAACTCTTCAAAGACGTTTTTTTGCCTCAGAAGTTCGATTGCAGTAATAATACCTCTGCCAGCGCAGCCTACTCCAGGCTCAGGACCGCCTGCTTCCACACAGAGAATTCCATTGAACCCTTCATAGACGATGTCGCTGATTTCAATTCTTTTTCCACTTCTCATAGCATCAAGAACGGAAGGGATCGATTTGCCTCCTCTCAGGTTATTTGTGGAGTCGCTCTTAGGATCACAGCCTATTTGCATTACTGTAAGGCCCAGGTCAGAAAGAGCCGCTGAAAGATTTGATGAGGTAGTTGATTTCCCGATACCGCCTTTTCCATATATTGCGATGTTTCTTGCTTTTGTCATTTCATCACCATACAGGGAAACAAACAGATCCGATTTATAAGCTCATACTTCAGCAATAATTGACATGGAAATTCTGTTTTTCTTAATTTTGCGGCAAAAATTCCCCTTATCTCTCAATTATACTTAATTTAAGTCAGGCCATTCATTTAGAGTTGTCAAAAACACAACTACTAATTCAAATGAAAATGAAAAACACAACCAGTAACTGATAGTTGAAATGAAATAATTGCAAATAGCGCTTGTCTAATATAGAGACTATCCAAAAAACGATAACGGGATGCTGAAAAAGTAAATATTTTTTTATCCGTTTTTCTTTTTTCCTTCACACTGCTAATTAGCAGCAATATTGATGTAGTTTTCCAGTATTACATCTCTTATGGGGATTAATGTGGGAAACAAAACAATATATCTATCACTTGCTTTGATTTTCCTCATAAGTTTTACATCAATAGCAAATGCTGGCAAAGAGACTAGGGTCGTAGCTTCGAGGCTAACATTGGATTTATCAATCTACGGCAACATTGTTACATGGGCTGAGACTACTACTGACACAGCGTGGATGTATAACCTGACTACCGGAAACATAACCAGACTAGGACATGCAGGAAATAGCCCAGTTATCCAGGGAGATAAAATTACATGGTGGGATTATGATAAAAATATAATTGTGTACAACATTTCCACTGGCAAAGAGATTAAAATTGTTGGTGCGAATACGCCCTCGATCTATGGTGATAATGTTGTGTACGTAAGGTCAAAATATGAGGACGGTCAGCCTGCCTCTCATCAAAATGATGAATCTAACAGTTTGTACTTATACAATCTCAGCACCAATGAAGAAACTCAGCTAACTCCGTATGAACATGCTCGATTTTATCCTTCTATTTACGGGAATAAGATTGTATGGGGACGGGCAAATCAGGTAAATTCAGGTGAATGGAGTTCAAACATTTCCATATACGACATACCCACAAAAAGAGTAAGTGACATCAGTAGAACTGGTACAGCAGCAGGAGGTGAAATTTACGGAAATATTGTTGTGTGGGTAGAACAAAAAAATGAGTCAAGGGATATCTACATGCGAGATATTGCCAAGCATGAAACACGTCAAGTCACTTTCGATAACAATTCTACCAGTGCGGATATATATGGTGATAGGATAGTGTGGGAAAGAGAATACTGGATAGGAAACAACTTTTCAAGTGACATTTATATGTACAATATCTCAACCAATGAGACAACTCGTATTACAAACAGCACTTGTGCTGGTGATCCTGCAATTTATAACGACAAAATTATATATGTAGATACACGCGATGATCCAGAATCCCAGGAATACAGAGATATCTATTTGTATAATCTTTCAGCTTGAAATTCTAAGGCGAAAGCTCTTTTCTTTTTAGGACGGAATATAAAACTAGAAGGTTCTCAGCTAAGTTGTAGTTGCAAATATTTCTCATTTTTTTCTTTTAATTCCCGGCAAAAATCTTGCGAGTTGTAATTAAATTGGTGATGTGGTACTTTACATATTAGACATATCTCTTTTGATAAACGTGGAGCAATCGTCAATTTAAAGGACAAGGCCGGATGTAGATGAGTTGTATTTGGAGAAAATAAGAAATTTAGAGTGCAGAAAAAACAAGAATAGAAGAGAAATAAATAAGCATTTATTTACTCTTAACCTAAGCTTTTCCTCACGATCCATAGTATTCTTTTACGATTTTGTTATTTCATTGGCTGCGGTTTCACAGCTGACAAAAAGGGTTTTGCATAATTTTGACGGTAAGAATTGACTTCCTATCTCATTCTTAGTAAGATTTTGAAGATCTGAGTATGAAAAAGAAAGTAACTTTTGAAATATAAGAATACTTTCAGCTTACTTGGCAAAGAATAATGAATTTGAGATAGCTTTTGTAAGTAAAGGTGAATGCAATAGTATTGAGATTCAAATGACTGATAAATCTACTCAACGTTTTGAATAATTTAGAACAGTTACTCACCTTAAACAACAAAATTTGCTTATAACTACTGAAATTGTTTACGGAAGGTATAAAGATGATCTGTGTATGTGGAGCAAATTGTGAAGGATGTACTCATCTGAATAACGACTGTGTCGGTTGTGATGCAGTTGAAGGCAAGGTTTATTGGGCCCAGTATATCGGTGCTGATATCTGCCCTGTTTATAAATGCGTTAAGGAAAAAGATTATCAAAATTGCGGCGGTTGTTCGCAAATCCCCTGCGAACTTTGGATTTCTTTAAAGGATCCTTCCTTGAGTGAAGAGGAACATCAAAAATCAATTCAAGGTAGGGTTTCCGTCTTAAAAGGACTAAGGTAAACTTCAGATCAAAATTAAATCTGAAAAAGTGTCATAAAAGATATAGGGATAGCATGCTTGGAGACTATAATTTTGTTTTAAAACAATAAATAACCCTCATTCTTCTTTCTTTTCCCCCATATTGCTAATGAGCAGCAATGTTGATGTAGTTTTCCAGTATTATATCCTTTATGGGGATTAATGTGGGGAATAAAATTATACATATAGGGCTTGCTTTGATTTTTCTTATAAGCTTTACATCAATAGCAAATGCTGGCAAAGAGACTATGATTATAAGTTCGAGGCTAACATCGAGTCCATCAATCTATGGCAACATTGTCACATGGTCTGATACTTTTGGTAACATGGTTGGCATGTATGACTTGACTACTGGAAACATAACCGGATTGGGATATGCACAAAATAGCCCATCTATTCAGGGAGATAAAATTACATGGTGGGATGGTGGAAGCGTGATCGTGTATAACATTTCCACTGGTAAAGAAACTAAAATCGATAATACGAGTACACCAGCGATCTATGGTGATAATGTTGTGTACGTAAGGTCAAAATATGTTGATGGTCAGCCTGCATATTATCAAAACGCTGAGTATAACAGTTTATATTTATACAACCTTAGCACAAGTGAAGAAGTTCAACTAATTCCATATACACATGATCTATTTGGTACGCATCCTCGGTGGGGTTTTTCTACTTACGGAAATAAAATTGTGTATGGACGGATGAATCGGGTAAATCCAGGCGAATATAGTGCAAATATTTCCATATACGACATACCTACAAAGAGAATAAGTGACATCAGCAGAACCGGTAGAGCAGGTGGCGGTAAAATTTACGGAAACATTGTCGTGTGGATAGAATATAAAAATGAATTAATGAATGTAATGGATGTCTATATGCGAGATATTGCTAAGCATGAAACACGCCAAGTCACTTTTGATGGCAATTCGACCAATCCAGATGTATATGGTGATAGAATAGTGTTGGAAAAAAAATACAGAGGAGGAGAAAAATGGTCGAGTGACATTTACATGTACAATATCTCAACTAACGAGACAACTCGTATTACTGACAGCACTTATGCAAGAGAGCCTGCAATTTACGAAGATAAAATCGTATATATAGACTCACGAACTGACCCAGAACACCGGGAAAACAGAGATATCTATTTGTATAATCTTTCAGCTTGAAACTCTAAGGCGAAAGGCTCCTTTCTTTTTAGGGCGGGGTATAAAAACTAGAAGGTCCTAGATAAGTTGCAGTTGCAATATTTCTCATTTTTTTCTTTGGCTATTTCCTAATGTACGAAAATTGTCCGAGATTTATGTACCGTTCACGTTTGATGGGGTAATAAAAAGATTTAGGTTCCTATAGTCCTTAACCTGACAGTTTTTCTATTTTTGTTTCTTTTATTGTTTCTTGTGAAGCGTCTTAATATGTTTTTAACATTTTTCCAGGCGCGTTTTTAGAGGAAATTGTTCGAATTACAGTTTGTCTTGCGATGTGCTTAGTTTTCAAAGAGCAGACTAAAGTGTCCTTCCATACGGGTTGTCCAGCCAAGTCAAAGGCAATGGACTTAAGATACACTTCCCAAGGTGTCCATGAGTTCGAATCCCCTCTCTCAAATTAAACTTATGGATTATAGGTATCCTGAAAAATAGATCCTCAGGATTTTAGAAAGTATATTCCGTAAGTTTTTCTAAACTGAAAATTACAGTCTTAAAAAAGGTAGTTGTATCGTAAAAAATAATTTTAGCAAAATTCCTTTAAAAGTATACAACTGTGAAATTTTAATTAACTAACCTAGTGTCATGGCAACTTAGTTATGATACTTCAATACATAGACAATACTTCATCTTTAGTCCCGTTCTTAATTATAATAATCCATAACTAAATTGCTTAGATACTAGTATATCTGTCTTTTAATCCTTGTATTTCGATCTCGAAATTACTTTTAATCATCCCACTATACTGTGATTTGTCCCGCTCGACAAAGGAGAGCGGCATTTTCAAAAAAAGTAGACAAAACAAAAAGTAAAAGTGACAAAGAACTGTACTTTTTCTCCTCTCTATTACTAACTGCTTCTTTCTTCTTTTTCTCCTTTTTCACAGGGCCGCCAGGCTAGCTGGCGGAGACGTTCTATATTAGCCATGAATTAAAGTAGGTTTTCGGGTTAAATAAAACAATTTCTCAAGTCAAGAAGTGTTTTATCTCATCTTGTTACCTGCAATTCTGTTTTCAGGTTATTTCACTGTCTATTCTGTATCAGGGACTCTTTATATTCAATTTTTTATATATACTACTGCTTTTTATATTTTATTTGAAAAACTTAAACTATATTTACAAACATGAACTTTTAAATTTGTGCAATGATCAATGAGTTAGCTATTGAATAATTGATTCATTTTTTGAACAGACATTAGTAAACAGCAATCTACTATCAGAAATACCATTTTAGTTTGGTTTCAGGAAGGATATGGTGAATAAAAACTTAATACGCAATATCTTAATATTTCTTTTAGTTTTAGCTATATTGTTTGTTGAGATTAAGGAAAACAGCAACTCTTCCCAAGCAGAAGACGGGTTAAAAATAGTGTCAGCCACAGAAGTTTTAGGTCCTATTGATAGTGCAAATAATACAAGCATACAGGCCTTTAATTACGATTTTGTCTTATATAACGAGAAAAATGGGGAAATTCATCTGGATTCTGTTGAACCGATTTTTACAAAAGATATTTTAGCAAGAGTACTAACTGAGAATCATGAGATAATTGGTAACAAAACCATAAGTCCCAATTCTACAATTTCTGTCAAAGGGCAAGTTGAATTTAACGCTTCAGGCTTTTCTAAAGAACAAATCTTGAACTTAAACTACATTAACGGTATCAATGTTACATCAACAAAAACTCTCCTTTTTCCTAAAAGAGATTCTTAAGAATATCTTCATGATCTTTATTTTATTGTTTCAAGTCTCTTTTTTCTTATCTCTATTGCGATCTCTTTCTCCTTTTTTTACAGGGCAGCCAGACTAGCTGGCGGAGGCGTTCTATATCAGCTGTGAATTAAAAATCGGTTTCTGGAGTTAAGTAAAACAACTCCTCTAACCTTCGAATCGAGACGTTTTCCTTCAGAATCTTATATTTCTACCTGCGATATCGGTTTTCAGGTCACTATTTTCTTAAACGGCAGGCAGGCCTCTAGGCCGTGCGGCGTAGTGAGGAAAAACTTAAAAATTCCTATCCGGCTCGGGTCTGGATAAACAAGTTAATCCGGAACCGGAACAAATCTTGTCAACATTCAGGATACTGAAGCCGGATATCATTCAGAGAAATCTTATTCATCCGTATCCGGTTCAAAATACCAAATTATTTCCAAACTTTCTTTTTTGCCGCAAAAATTAGGATAATGAGAAACTAGATCACATTTTTGCTGATTTCCCGATTTATATATTCATTAATGCGAATGGAGGAGGTGATGTCAAGAGCAAAACACACTGGAGACAAACTAACTACGAAAAACAGGTCTCTTACGGAGTAATACTAATGTCAGGAACAGAACTTACTGAAAATGAACTTATCGAGGATAGAATCGACCTATCACGGGCTACATGTCCCAACAGGGAACAGAGGGCAAACGGTATTAACGTCTGGTATGGAAAAGCAAGCGATCTTGCAAAAGAAGCCCGTTCAGGCTGCCTGAGGCAAAGAGAACGGAATTTTCAGCAGTCAAGTGGTTGTGTTCTGAACTTCTACCTTTCAGTAAGGATCGGAACAATCCGTGACGCCGTAGCTATATATCATGCACCTGTCGGCTGCTCGTCTGCAGCACTCGGCTACCGTGAACTCTACAGACACGTGCCTGTTGAACTTGGCCGTCCTGCAAATTACGACCTCCACTGGATGACAACAAATCTCGGCGAAAGAGATGTGGTCTACGGTGCCGGTGAAAAGCTCAGGGAAGCAATAAAGGAAGCCGAGAGACGGTACAATCCTAAAGCGATCTTTATACTTACGTCCTGTACTTCAGGAATAATCGGAGAGGACATAGAAGGGGTTGTCTCACAGGTCCAGCCCGAGATAAAAGCAACAATAGTCCCTATTCACTGTGAGGGCTCACGATCAAAACTTGTCCAGACAGGTTATGATGCCTTCTGGCATGCAGTCTTAAAATACCTCGTCAAAAAACCGGAAAAGAAACAGAAAGATCTGATAAATGTAGCCAGTATGCTCTCCTACACCTGGCAGGACAGACTGGAAATAAAGCGCCTGCTGGGAAAAGTCGGTCTTAGAGTTAACTTCATCCCTGAATTCGCCTCTGTGGAGCAGTTTGAACAACTTTCCGAAGCTGCAGTTACTGCACCCCTGTGCCCGACTTACACTGATTATCTTGCACGTGGACTTAAGCAAGAATATGGAGTTCCTTATTTCCTCTATCCCTCACCAATGGGAGTTGCTCACACCGATGAGTGGCTGAGGGAAATCGGGAGGCACACTGGAAAAGAAAGGGAAATAGAAGCCCTGATCAAAGAAGAACACGAAAAATGGCTTCCAAAACTCAAGGCAATCAGGCAGGAATTTGAAAATTTCAAAGGCAATGGAGAGAAAGTAGAAGTTCTGGGTGCACTTGGGCAGGGAAGACTTCTGGCTCAGGTCCCGTACTTTGATGAAATTGGACTTAAATCCTCAGCTGCAATGTGCCAGGACTTTGACAACCTCATCCTTAAGGACCTTGAAAAATTGCTCGCCCAGATGGGGGACTTTGACATTCTGGTAAATACCTTC
This sequence comes from Methanosarcina sp. Kolksee, assembly GCF_000969945.1. NCBI lineage: Archaea > Methanobacteriati > Methanobacteriota > Methanomicrobia > Methanosarcinales > Methanosarcinaceae > Methanosarcina > Methanosarcina sp. Kolksee. Next base: position 1,760,265 of record NZ_CP009524.1, on the reverse strand, counting down.
CAGGCCGCAGAACAGACACATATAACAAACCATAGAAATCCCGATATCGCAATGACCTGCCCGTTCCAGGGAGGGGCATTCAAGCGCGACAAGGGTGTAACAAGGGTGCATGCCTTGAGGTCCGATGCACATCCCTGGAGTACCCAGAGCGGCTATACGGGAGCGATTGCATTTGGAAACTTCCTTTTGCAGTCACTAAAAAGCCATTCATATCAGCGGACTATGAAAGAAAAGACGCTGAGTACATATAAAGACTGGTGGTACAAACAGCCAAATTCGCTGTATTATCTTAAAGCAGAGGAGTAAATAGGTGTAATTATGGGAATAAGTGAACCTTTAGAGACAAATAATGTTATATCAGGTGCTATTGAAGCACCACGTTACTCCTGCGCACTCGCAGGGGCTTATTCAACTGCAGTAGGGATATTTGGAGTTGTTCCCATACTCCATTCCGGGGCAGGATGTGGAATAGGGCAGCTTTTTGGTCAATTTTACGGTGGTGGCCAGAACGCTGGAGGCCCTTACGGTGGAACAAGCACCCCGTGTTCCTCTTTAGTTGAGGAACATGTAATTTTCGGCGGCGAGAAAAAACTTGAAGCGCTTATTGAATCAACGGTAGAACTTGTAAATGGAGAAGTATTTGCAGTCATCTCTGGCTGTGTCCCTTCACTTATAGGAGATGATGTGGGAGCCGTTATCAGAAGATATAAAGAAAAGAATCCTGAGGTTCCAATCATACATGTAAATACTTCAGGCTTTGCAGGGACATCATACGACGGCTACGAGTACTTTTTCGACGCTGTGATCGACCAGCTCCTTGAAAAGGCTCCGAAAGAAAAAGGATTGGTAAACGTTTTCGGTATAGTGCCTTCACAGCACATATTCTGGAAGGGCGAAGCAAGGGAGATAAAAACCCTGCTTGAAAAAATAGGCTTGAAGGCAAATCTGATTGTAGGAGAATTTGAAGCACTTGAGAACCTGAAAAAAATTCCGGCTGCTGAATATAATATTGTCCTCTCAAGCTGGATAGGGCATAAAACGGCAGAGAAACTCGAAGAAAAGTTCGATACTCCTTATATCTCCTTCCCAGGGGTACCAATAGGACCAAAACAAACCTCGGAATTCCTGAGGGTCATAGGAGAAAGGTTAGATGTTTCAGCCGATGTCATTGAAGACCTGATTGCCAGAGAGGAAAAGCGAGCCTACAGATTTGCAGAATTTGTTGGCGATATACTCCTGATCACCAGGCCGCATCCTTATTTTGCGGTTGTCGCTGACAGTAATTCGGCTGTAAGCATTACAAAATACCTTGCAAACGAGATGGGTTATCTACCTGATATTGTTCAGATAACAGATAATCCACCTGAAGAAGCCCGTAAACTGATAAACGAGGAATTGACAACCGACCTTGAAACCCCTGCCTGGCCTGAAATAATATATGAAGTGGACGCATACAGGATTCGGGAAAATTTAAAAGACAGAAATTTCCTGTTCCTGCTGGCAAGTTCTCTTGAAACTCCTATATCCGGTCCGGAGTTTAATGCCCTACATTTGACGGTTTCATTCCCTTCATATAACCGCGTGATACTTGAACACAATTACGCAGGGTTCAGTGGAGGGCTCACTTTAGTGGAAGACGTTATGAGTACATACGCAGGGCCTCTTTGATTATTGCTTCTGAGAATACTCCTCTGTGAGCATAATCTCGATGAGTGGATCTACTCCTTTTTCCACTCAATTTTAAATTTGGGAATTTTATCCTCCGTTTTTTCCTTTATCCTTGACTTTTTTAAAGCTGGGAAGGACAGGAGTTGAAGCAATAAGCCAGCGGACGCTTTCCTGGTGACTATGGGACTTGATCATAGCGTAGCAAATGCAGTTGATTTTGGATGTGGTTATGGAACTGTTGTCATACCTGCGTTAAAGTTGATAAAAGGGACAATGTATGCCATTGATATTGAAGAAAAAATGATAAAAAGAGTCACCTAAAGGGCAAACAATGAGAATCTAAAAAACGTAAAAATAATTCTCTGTGACTTCACTCTTGAAGATTCCGGACTGGAAAATCAGAGTGTGGATTATGGAATGCTTTGTAACATCCTTCATGCAGAAAAACCAGAAAGGCTTCTAAATGAAGCCTAACGTATCTTAATTTCAGGAGGTAAATTAGGCGTTATACACTGGAACTATGATCCAGAAACTCCACGGGGTCCGCCAATGGCTATACGGCCCAGACCCGAACAGCGCATTAAATGGGCTTCTGACGTGGGATTTAAATTCATTCGAGAAGTGAAATCCGGATGATGTAACTGAGGAGTCCTAAGTGGATTTTTACCGGGATTTTTACCAGCCGCGTTCCTGAAGGGCTTCCTGTTCAGGGATCGTGTCTGCGCTGATACCTTTCATGCCTGCGCCCACGCCTTTTGAGATTTCTGCGAGTTTTGCAGGGTTGTCAAAGTTGTTTACGGCTTCAACAACGGCTTTTGCCATTTTCTCAGGGTTTTCGGCTTTGAAAATGCCTGAACCTACAAAGACCCCGTCTGCACCAAGGCGCATCATAAGTGCTGCATCCGCAGGGGTTGCAACTCCACCGGCTGCAAAGTTTACCACAGGCAGTCGCTGCATTTTTGATGTTTCGACTACAAGTTCTATCGGAGCTTCGATTTCCCTTGAAACCATAATCAGCTCTTCTTTAGTCTTCCCGGCAAATGCACGGATTTCGCCCTGAATCTGCTTCATGTGCTTAACTGCCTGGCTTACATCTCCGGTTCCAGCCTCTCCTTTAGTTCGGATCATGGCTGCTCCTTCGTTAATTCTCCTGAGGGCTTCTCCTAGGTTTCTGGCACCGCAGACAAAAGGCACGGTGAATTGCGTTTTGTCTATGTGGAAGTAGGGGTCAGCGGGGGTCAGGACTTCAGACTCGTCCACCATGTCAACACCGAGAGCTTCTAAAATTTCGGCTTCGACAAAGTGCCCGATCCTGGCTTTTGCCATTACAGGAATTGTAACCGTATCAATAATCTGCTGGACAATTTCAGGGTCGGCCATCCGGGCAACCCCACCCGCTTTTCTTATATCTGCTGGAACAGCCTGGAGGGCCATAACAGCAACTGCTCCAGCTTCTTCTGCGATCCTGGCCTGTTCCGGGTTTGTAACATCCATGATTACACCCCCTTTCTGCATTCTTGCAAAGCCCCTTTTGATAAGTTCGGTCCCATGTCGTAATTTTTCAAAGTCCATGAATGTCATCCTTGTAACTCAGTTAAATATTTTAAAAGAAGTGGACAGAAGTTGATAAAAGTTGATAGAAGTTGATAGAAGTTGATAAAAGTTGATATGACAAAGTTAATTGACAAAGCAAAATTACTGAAAATAAACAGATGAGTTTTACCTCATCAATTTACAGCGTTTTTAATGCCTTTTGTAGCCTTAAGATCTAATAGCCTTGGTACCAGAGAACACAAATTAAAGTTACACTTTCTCAAGAGCCTGTCCCAGATCTGAGATTATATCTTCTATATCCTCAGTACCTATGGAAAGGCGTATGTAATCTGGCTTAACCCCATTTGCTTCCTGCTCTGCCGGGGTTAATTGCTGGTGTGTGGTACTTGCTGGGTGGATAACAAGACTTTTGGAATCTCCTATATTCGCAACGTGTGAAAGCAGCTTAACAGAGTTAATAAACTTTTTACCTTCTTCCACGCCACCCTTTACACCAAACCCTATTAATCCACCATAACCACCTTTGAGATATCTGGATGCAAGTTCATGGCTTGGGTGATCCGGCAAACCTGGATAATTGACCCACGAGACTTTCGGATGTTTTGAGAGGTATTCTGCCACTTTAAGTGCATTTTCCGAGTGCCTCTGTATCCTCAGATGCAGTGTTTCAAGTCCCTGAAGCAGCAGGAATGAATTAAAAGGTGAAATCGCAGCACCTGTATCTCGAAGGAATTGCAGCCTTGCTTTGTAGACAAATGCTACGTTCCCAAGCCCAGGGAAGTCTGAAAATGTGTCCCAGTATTTCAGGCCGTGATACTCTGGATCAGGATCTGTGAATTCCGGGAACTTACCGTTATTCCATGGGAACTTTCCGGAATCGACTATAGAACCGGCAATTGAGTTTCCATGCCCGCCAATGTATTTGGTTGCTGAATGCACAACGATATCAACTCCATGTTTAATAGGCCGGACAAGCCCTACAGCACTTGTGTTGTCTACGACAACCGGAATTCCGGCTTTATGAGCAATGTCTGCAATTGCCTCAAAATCTGGGACATCAAGCTTCGGGTTACCCAGTGACTCAATATAAACAGCCCTGGTTTTCTCATTAATGGCTTTTCGGTACGCTTCTACATCAGTTGAATCTACAAATATTACTTTTCTTCCCAGTTTGGGGAAAGTGTATCTAAAAAGTTCGTAGGTTCCGCCGTAAAGATTGTTTCCGGATACTATTTCGTCCCCGACTCTAGTAATAGTTAACAGAGCATAGGTTATTGCTGCTGAACCTGATGCAACTCCAAGGGCTCCAGTTCCGCCTTCAATGGCAGCGATGCGCTTTTCAAACACATCAGTAGTGGGGTTCATTATACGGGTGTAGATGTTGCCAAGCTCTTTGAGCCCAAAACGATTGGCTGCCTGATCTGCATCTTTGAATGCATACGAGGTAGTCTGATATATAGGTACTACAAGTGCTCCTGTAGCTGGATCCGGGTTCTGTCCGGCGTGAAGGGCAAGTGTTCCTAATTTATAGTTATTAGTCATTGGAATTCTTCTCCTTGTTTACCTGAAGGTCATATTTTTCAGCGATTTCCTGGAATGTGTCTACGACATAGCGAACTTTCTCCCACGAAAGCCCGTATGTATTAAGTTTCCAGACTCTTGTGGCTCCTGCAAATTCTCCGACAATACCCTTTTTTGAAAGTTCGTCTGAAAGGAAGAAACCTCTGCGTTTATTTTTCTGCGCTACAAGATCGAAGCTATTTATGGTGTCAACTTTGGAAAGAGTATGTTTGCGTGGATACTCTGAGACGACTTTACTGCCTTCAATAGCGAGCAAGCCATCGATCAGATAATTCGATTTTTTCAATTCGTCTTCCCAATTCTTTACTCTCTCCTTAACTGTAGGGAATGAAGCCATCATGCCTAGCAAAGTTGAACCCATCAGTGTGCAGCCAAGCATCTCGACTTCTTTTACTCCAAATTTGCGTTTGGTTAGATCGCCAGTCATCTGAGTTGTGCGGAATATCCTGGGAGCCCATTCTTCAGTTGTTGCCAGTACTCCAGACGGTGCAGGGGATGCCATGCTTTTGTGGCCTGAACCTACAACAAAATCCGCACCGATATCTTTTCCATCAACCGGCCTGACGCCAACAGTATATGCCCCGTTATACAGGAAAGGAATGTCATACTGGTGGGCAACTTTTGCAATGCCTTTTACATCGTGCTCGTTTGCATACTGGTAATCAAAGTGGTCGATCATTACCAGTACAGGTAATTTACCTGTTTCCTGCTTAACCGCTTCAATTTTCTCAGCAGTAGCATCTGCAGTCACAATATTGTGTTCGTTTAAGGGAACTTCTCGAACTATTCCTCCTGCTCCTTCTACTGCAAGGAATTCTGTATAATGAGCAAGAGCCGAGACTATTACGGAATCACCTTTATTGACCAGAGATGATGTCACTGCCTGGAACCCTCTCCTTGCACCTGGCACTACTCGAGCCACATCCATGTTAACGAAGCTTGCAAGTTGTTCATGAAAGGGAGCAATAGGTGGACTGCTTATTTTATCAAGCCTGAAAGGTTTGCGGCAGGCATCACAGGTGGAATAGCCGTCGCCATATGCTATGAGAGCTTTTCGTGCTTCGGGTGTAAGCCTTCCTGCTGCCTGGATTGGCTGTATATTGATGTTTGTTTCTTCTCTGGACCGGATATCAATATTATCAGCTATTTTTCTTACTTCCGGGGTTCCGGTATCATTTTCGATATCATCCAGAAATTTTCTGACCTTATTTACACTTTCTTTAATGGTGTTTTCTTCTTCTGGGCTTTTGGTATTTGGAAGCCTTTGTCTAAGGATCTCCCTAATATCTTCAAGGGCAAAAAGTGCCTCAAATGTTTTCTGTGTTCTTATATCCATATACTACCCCTAAGCTGAGACCCGGAATCGAACCGGGATATAATGGAGTTGCAGTCCATCGCGTAGCCTTTCCGCCATCTCAGCATCTTTTGTTACTTTGTTACTTTGCTACTTTGCACTCTTATTCCGCAGATGTACACAAATTGAGGGGTTATCTGCCCAGTATCCTGTTTAACTGATACCGATTTATGGGGGCTATACCCATTTGATAAACGGGTATTCTTTTGTGGACTTCTGCGGAAAGTACGCTGTTGACTAAGTTGTGAGTTATATGAGTCGTTTTTATCTGTTCGTCTATACATGATTCATAAAGGGAATTCAACCACATTTTGATTGTTATGCGTACTTCACAATTGTGAAGTCAGCGTTTGCAATTCATTATAACCTTTATTTGTTCCTCCTTCAGGCTAAATGCGCCTTAAAATTTTTTTGTTAAAAGCTTCCCTGTCTATATTCACAAGAAAACTTTTAAGCCAGAGCCTGGAATCGAACCGGGATAAATGGATCTGCAGTCCATTGCGTAGCCTTTCCGCCACTCTGGCACCACTATTCACAATTGTGAATTGGCAACACATCATACTCGTTTTTAATATTTAAACCTGCTTTTTGAGGCAAAAAATACCTTTTACTTCAAAGAGAACCTGTAATTTTTCTTCATAAGTTTTCTGCTCGTATTGATAGAGAACCTATAAGCACAGTAAATTACTGCACGGTATCTATACAATGCTAGCAGAAATATTTTTTAAAAGGTTACAGCAAGCTATAGTGTTCAAAAAAGAAGGAGAAATGAATAATGGACAAGAGCAGTTACAAGAAATTTATTTGAAACCCGATTACTATTGGTTAATGATATGATGCGGAAAAGGTGAAAAAAAATTATTAACAACATGTGTCAAAAGAGCTGGTACAATAATATATGGAGCTCCTATAGTTTGGTCTTTTTTCGTATAAATATTCAGAAATCGTGATTCGAAATGCTGTTTATTTTTAATGGTTGATTAGTTAAAATGAGGGTTTTTTTCGAAAATATTTTGTTGCAGCAAATTTTCAAACAAAAAAGAAAATAGGAGGTTAGGGATTTTATAATCTCAATCAACAACAGTATGAGGAAGTTAATGTTTCGGTTATATTTGGAAACACAGGGTGAGTTAATGTATTATTGGACTCTGTGACAAAGTTCCCATATAACCCTGGATCTTTTCTATTTTCTGCTCTTAGCTGTCCGCGCATTTTTATCCCTGTGCCTGAAATGTGATATCTATTGAATATCCGCCACACTCTGGATTTTCCTTCTTCAAGGAGATCGTTCTCATTTTGAGAAATCTTCTGTTCAATCACATCAAGAGGGCTGGTTATAACTTCAGGAGATACATACTCTACTGCAAGAAGTATATGATATACCATATGCAGGAGAATGTGGAACCCAGTTAGATCAAGAGCTTCCCAGAATATTTCAACCGTAAGCTCATCTTCAAACTCTCGCCATACTTCTTCAGCAATATTTTCATTTAGATCGAGGGCAGAATTTCCTGTTCCGTCAACGATCTCTCCTTTCATACTTTAACCTTATTGAATTCATGCTTTTACCTTCTTCAAATTAGTCTATCTGTTCTGTTTTTTTCCATTTTACCTATCTTTTCAGCTCTTTTTTCGATTGTCATCACACTCGTGAACTGACAAAACATCCTATTCATTATTAATATTTAAATTTCGTTTTTAAGGCAAAAAGTGCCTGCAAATTATCAATATCCGCAGATTGAGGATGTAAATTGCCTGTTTGATAGAAAAAAGCAGTTGTGCAACCTCTCCGATTTCAACAAGAATAGAGATCATTCTCCAGATTATTCTCCAGATTATTCTCCAGATTATTCTCCAGATTATTCTCCAGATTATTTTTCAGATTATTTTCCAGATTATTTTCCAGATTATTTTCCAGATTATTTTCCAGATTATTTTCCAGATTATTTTCCAGATTATTTTCCAGATTATTTTCCAGATTATTTTCCAGATTATTTTCCAGATTATTTTCCAGATTATTTTCCAGATTATCTTCCAGATTATTTTCCAGATTATTCTCCAGATTACTCTTGCAGGTTCAAGAGATTAAAAAGGAATTACTGTGGCTCAAAAATAAGTTTATAATGTTTTGGTATCTGTAATTTTTCAGATATGGAAAGTCATTATATTTGCCAAACATTAGTGAATCATAATTCGGAAATAAGGTGACTTGGATCTGTTTAACCCTGATTATTCAGCTTCAGATATACTTTTTAAAGCTTCGTCAATAAAGTAGGGAGCTTCAACTGGTTTAATTCCTTTTTTCCTTAATTCTTCTCGCGGCCTGCTGCCAATTCTGGAGCAAAGCAAAGCTTCACAGTCAGATATCAAAGAAATTGTTCTGATTAAAACATCATCGGCATGCCCTTCATCCGCTGAGCCACATAAAGGCATAGTCTCTCTAACTTCTAAGAATTGTATTTTACCACAATCATCAATCTCAAATATAAAAAACCTGGATGCTTTTCCAAAATGCTGGTTGATAACTTTACCATCAGTTGAAACGATAGCGACCTTCATTTTTTCATCCCCATCTTTCTTGTTTAAAAGTAAAAATATAAATTTTATCTGTTTATATTTTAAACAAAATTTGTTTTTATTAATTGTATACAGTTATATGCATTAGTGATACACCTGAAGAAAGGAGAAAAACATTAATTATAATCTCCGCAAAGTGTTCCTGGTTTTTGATTTTTTCGTGTATGATTATTTTTTGGGATCTTCTGGATTTTCTGATTTTCAACAACAACTCAAAAAATCAAATTGCGGGCGGCCACCCCACCCTAAAGGATGGGGTATGCTTCGGGCCGCCCGCCCGGTTACTTGGAGACAGATGATTAAGTATCCTTTAACAAGGTTTCCTTAACATAAGTGATTGAAATTTTGACCCTCGGTTTCCTATCAGATTTGATGTATCTATAAAAGGAAGCTATGGTTTAGATATTCAAAGAGAAATACGAAGAGGCGAGGGTTCACTTCATCCCCAATCTAAAGAATGGGGTATTCGTGACCCTCTGCGCTCCCGTTGTAATAACCCCAATTTTTATATTAAGTCGCTACTTTATATAAGGCCTTGAGAATTGAATATTTCTTGTTCTCTAAGGTTACACTGTAGTAAGGAACGAGTTTAGGAGAAAAACCCATAATATAATCCGCAAACCTTGGAACATTTCCTGCCATGACATTCATGTATTCGAAATTTCTGGACTGCAAGTCGAGGAACTCATTATAGTAAAGGAGAGCATTTGATCCTCTCAGGTTAAAAGCCGGATTCCGGGCAGAAGACCAGCCAATCGTACTTTCTTTTCCGTAAAGAGTCAAATGCGCTGCAACGGCTTCTCCTTCTGGAGTTTCGGATATAAGCATGTAACCGATATCTTTTTTTTGAATAAGGTCAAAAACCTTTTCGAAAAACCTTTTGGGTAGTGGTGGTTTGAGATTCTGCCTCTCATATGTTTTGGAAAGCAGACTATAATAAGTTTCAAGGTCATTCCATATCTTTGTCTCAAGCCCTGCCTTTAATACAGACTTGAGGTCCTTCCTTATTGTCCTTGAGATCTTATTATCAACATTCTCCTTCAGATTCAGGTGATGGGTGTAATGGACCTTTGAGTCCCAGCCATTCCAGGTAAACGGTCTGATATCCTCAATTCCCGGAGAGAATCTCAGGTGAATACTATCAAAACCCTGTCTGCACAGAAACTTCCTGAGTGCATCAAAGATTTCGTGAGTTTCCTGCGCTTTTTTATTTGCTCTGGTGCTGGAACTTTCTTTGATAAGAGGTCCGCAGTAGTCAATCATATTACTGGTCGAAGATGCCATCTTGAGGATTCCTTTGAAGTTCCTGACAAATAGAGGGCATCCACCTACAAGCTCATCATCGTTTCTGAAACAACCGTAGAATCTAAGGTCCTTTGAAAGAACATTTCTGTAAGTTTCCAGCCAGTCACTTGTATGAAAAAGTGTACCCGGTTGAGTTTCTTGCACAAGCAAATCCCATTCTCTGTATTCGGATGGTACCAATTCTCTAACTTCAATTTCAGTCATTTTGAATCCCGTTGAATAAAAGTTCGTTTTTCTCATAGTAGATTCAAACTTACACAGTTGAAATACGAAAAATCAATAGTACCAGATTTAAGTTGCTAGTATCAGATTTCGGTTGCTTAAATATCAACATACTAAATAAGGTTGGGAGTACCTGATTTTACTATTAGTGTACTTTTGTTTAAATCTCCCGGAGTAAAAATCCTAAACTTTCTTACTAAAAGTTTTCTGATAGAGTTTATGAGAACACTTTTAAGCCAGAGCCTGGAATCGAACCGGGATAAATGGATCTGCAGTCCATTGCGTAGCCTTTCCGCCACCCTGGCACCGGCATTCACAATTGTGAATGAGCAAATCATCATACTTATTCCTAATATTTAAACCTGCTCTTTGAGGCAAAATATGCCTTTTAAGGAACTTTGCGGAAAAGAGGATTTGAAATTTTAATTTTGAAGTTTGGTTTATTATGTTTGCAAGGGAACTTCCAAGACAGATATTGTTATTATATTTGTAAGAGAACTTCCAAGACAGATATTGTTATTATATTTGCAAGGGAACTTCCTAGACAGATATTGAAACCGAACCGAAATAAAATAGACCTTTCTATTTTAATATTCACATTTTATAATTAATTGGAATCGATCATAAGCTTTTTATTCACAATTGTTAATATTGCACAGTTCACAATTGTTAATCAATTTAGCTTACTATTGTATTCACAATTGTTAATCAATTTAGCTTACGATTGTATTCACAATTGTTAATCAATTTAGCTTACGATTGTAAACACTACTATTAGTATACGGTAACTGTACTGAGCAAATTCACTGAGCATTTTGCTTTCTGAAGTGCATAATTATGGACAACGAACTGAATACAAATATTAAGGCAGCTCTGTTAAGCATAGGAAGTGTTCAGGTAGATGATTCTCTTTTTCCTGACAAGCTTGAGAGCAAGGCTACAGCCGGACCCGGAGCAGGTGGCACTTCAATCTTTTTGAAGTCTGGAAACCGAAGGGTGAGGCTTACAATTAATGATGCATCTCCTTTGCGTTTAGTACCGGAAGATGAGCATGTGGTAATTGTTAAAGGCAATGATGTAGTTGCCAGGGGAGCACTTGAACGTCCGCTTTGTCACTGTCCAGAACAGGCATACATTACGTTATCTGAAAAATGTGTGTATGATTGCCAGTTTTGTCCGGTACCGAAAATCCAGGGCGGAATTAAGGATAGTACAAAGGTTCTGAAGATGGTTGAGGAAGCTTATGCAACAGGCGAACTGAAGGCAATTTCCCTTACCAGCGGTGTAGCTGTTTCGCCAAAGACAGAAATCCAGAGGGCGGCAAGTATCATAAAGCAACTTACGCGTGAGTACGATCTTCCAGTAGGTGTCTCGGTCTATCCCACGACAGGTTCGTCAGAAGAACTTTATTCTGCAGGCGCATGTGAGATAAAATACAATGTTGAAACTATGGACCCTGAGCTTTTCAGGCGCTTCTGTCCTGACCTCTCGCTCTACAATGTTCTTGATGCTCTCGACAGTGCAGTGAATGTTTTCGGAAAAAATAGGGTTTCTTCGAATTTTATAATTGGCCTTGGGGAAAGTGACGAAACTGTCCAAAAGGGCATCAAGCTCCTTACAAGCCGATGCATAATTCCAATTCTAAGACCTATTTCTCCCAGCCCACTAAGAAAAAATGTGAAGATCACAAGGCCAGACACTGCACGGCTTTTAAAACTGGGAGGTATGCTGAAAGATATGCTTGACCGTGAGTCGCTCTGTGTCGATAAATCGCGAACAATGTGTCTTCTATGTACTGGCTGTGACCTGACACCTAATAAAGATATTTGAGCACATAGAATCAATTCAGCACAATTTTGAGGAGCAGATTACTGTTTTTCATATAAATCTTGCAATAATTTCCTGAGATTTTTATAGAGGGAAAATTGCAGGTTTGAATTAATCTATTCTTTCCACTATTTTTGATACTATTTCCTATAGAGGATATAATTTAATTAGTTCTTAGCTTTTAAGGATAATCTTAGCTATTTTGCGGAAAGAGTTATAAAGCACAAATCTTCACAATTGTGTATATGACGAAGCAATTCACTCTTATGGTTCAATCTGGGAAAAACCGATTTGGAGAAAAGGAAGGATTTGAAACCCTGGAAATAAGGCCAGGGGATACTCTTGCAATTGTAGGCCCAACTGGCTCAGGAAAGTCAGCTTTAATCAATGATATTGAAACTCTTGCGCAAGGAGATAGTATTACAGGCAGGCGAATCCTTATCAATGGCCAGGAGCCTCCTGAATCCTTCGTACGAGAGCCAGCCTTCAAACCCATCGCCCTGATAACCCAGAACACGCGTTGCCTGGCAGATCTTTCAGTCGAAGAATTTCTGTTAATGCACATCAGAGCACGGAAACCAGGCAGAGAAGACTTGCTTGAAGAAACAATAAAGCTTGCAAATACATTTACAGGTGAATCGATTAGCCTGAAAAGCAGGATGAGCGGGTTATCCGGAGGACAGACTCGCTCTCTAATGATCGCAGATGCCCTTGTAATCGGCGATACACCTATACTTTTGCTTGATGAGATTGAAAACGCAGGTATTTTTAAAGACCGCGTCATCCAGTCTCTCCAGGGGGGAAACAAGGCAGTAATCCTTGTAACACACGATCCTTATCTTGCTCTTACGGCAGATAGGCGTATAGTGATGAAACATGGCGGAGTTGCGTCTGTAATCGAATCCACAGGAGAGGAGCAGCCTCTTATTGCAGATCTTGCTTTAATCGAAGACAAGCTCCATCAAATAAGAGAAAAACTCAGACAGGGAGCTGATTTTTCGTCCGTTTCTTCAAAGGTTTTTATGACCCCAGCCAAACAAAGCCTCCAGTTTAACAGGGTGTGAGTCAAAATGAAACTTTTAATCGTCGCCGGTCCTCCAAGCGGAGGAAAAACCGCTGTCATTCGCCAGGTTATAAAGAATCTCCCGGAGGGGTCGCTTCCTGCCTTCCTGAAGATTGACGTTGTACATGCGACAGAAGACCAGGAGCTTGCAGAAGAGTTCGAGATTCCTGTCAAAAAGATCTATTCCGGAGACGTGTGTCCTGACCATATGGGAATTCTGGTGCTTGAAGATGCATTACGCTGGGCTGAAAGTCTGTCCAGAAACATCCTGATAATTGAAAGCGCAGGCCTCTGTCTCAGGTGTACTCCTTACACAACGTACTCACTTGGAATTGCAGTCGTCAGTGCGATCTCAGGAACAAACTCCCCTCTCAAAATGGCTCCTTTGCTTGCGCTTGCAGATGTAGCAGTCGTTACCAAGACTGATCTTGTGTCTCAGGCAGAAAAGGAAGTTTTCAGAGAAAGTATCCGAAAAGTTGTCCCGGAAATTGACATTGTAGAGACAAACGCAGTTCAGGGAACCGGTTTACGATACCTTATGAGGCGGATTGCCGATCACCCGGATATAGGACCTGATCAGATCAAGCTAAGAGGTGCTCCTCCGCTTGGTGTATGTACTGTATGTATAGGGAAAAAAGAAATCGGATGGAAAAACCACTTTGGAGTCATCAGGCCACTGGATATGCCAGAACCCTTATACAGAGGCGACTGATGATGAATAACTGGAATCCTCCGGGGAAAAACTGCGGAGCTTGCGGTTCTCAGACCTGTTCGGACTTTGTTTCCAGACTTGAAGCGGGATTAACAGAGCTGGATATGTGTCCATTCTATAGTATAGAAAACACCGTAGAAAAGACAGTGCGTCCGGAAAAAATCGTAAGCCTGAAAAACCTCGCTATTCAGGCAAGAAACACTTACTCCGGTGTGGATGTGGCTGGAAAAGAATACGACTTTGTTCTCCTTCCATTTCCGGATGAACCGTCAGCCCGGAAGTTTATAGTGCCCTTCAGGGCAGACCTTGTAGAAAAATGGGATATCAAAAAAGGAGACCTCGTAACTGGCCGTCCGGCAGGTCCAGGATGTCCGGTATATCATGCTTTAAGAGTTCTGAGCGCAAATCCGGTCACAGGCGTAATTGAATGCCATACCGTAGGTCCCATGGTTGCCAGAAAAGAAGATGCCCATGATATTCAGGCATACCATGTGCACGCTTTTGAAGGAATTGCCAGTACTATAAAGAGACCTCCTGTGTTCGGAACCCGTCAATATTTTCTGCCTGGCAACTGCATGATAGGACTTGCACATACGGCTCTTGTGAATATGTGTTTTCAAAAACCTTCTGGACTTCACGTTAGGCTTGAGGACATCAGGATATTATGAAGACTATTGAAAATGTTGAGACTATAGAAAAGGTTGGAAGACTATGAAAACGATTGAAGAAATAAATCAGAAGATTGCAAACAAAGAAGCTATAATCCTTACAGCTGCCGAGCTCAAGTCGATGGTTCGTGATGGGAAAGAGGTGACTGTTGATGACGTGGATGTAGTAACAACAGGAACGTTTGGCGTGATGTCAGGAACTATGGCAGTTATGATGGTGCCGGTAGCTGAAAAAAACAGTTTCGAGAGAGCGGATGCAATCTGGCTAAATGGTGTGCCTGCTCAACCAGGCCCCTGTCCGAACGAAAGGCTCGGGGTTGTAGACCTTGTGATAAACGGGACAGCACATGCAAATGACCAATACGGCGGAGGTCATCTTTTCCGGGACCTTGTAAAAGGGAAAACTATTGACGTGACGGTAGAAGCACACGGAAAACAATATGAAAACCAGGTTACGCTTGATGAGATCGAATTTGCCAGGATCATTACCACAAGGCTCGCGTTTAAAAATTACAATGCACTGATAAATCCCGCTTCTCCAACGATTAACACTATCTTCTCTGTGACAGGCCTGACAGGTCCATTTACGGAAACAACGGTCTCAGGATGCGGTGAAATAAATCCTCTGCAGAATGATCCTTCTCACAGGTCAATAGGCGTGGGTACAAGAGTTCTCTTAAATGGTGCACCAGGTTATATCATGGGAAAAGGGACCAGGGCCAGTCCTGATAAGCCAAACGTCTCAGCATATGCAGACATAAAAGATATGGACCCGACCATGATGGGAGGGATGAAAACAGCACACGGCCCTGAATGCCTGACCTCACTCGCAGTCCCTATCCCTGTCCTTGATGAAGAGATTCTTTCAGGATTAAAAATTCTGGACCAGAATGTCCCGCTACCAGTAGCAGACGTAAACGGGCGCACTGCACATGCAAAAGTGAATTACGGGAATGTATGGGGAGGCACTGATAAAGTTATTCGCGCCGAAAAAGATAGGTGTCTGCACCATCCAGACTGTGCCGCAATGCGCACCTGTCCCACAGAAGCGATTTCAAATGATTGCGCTATCAACAGAGATCTCTGCATCAACTGCGGAACCTGTACGCTCCAGTGTTCTGAAGGAGTATTCCTTGCAAGACTGGGGTCTATAGAACTGGCTGAAGGAACTGTCCCTATATCTCTGAGGCAGTCAGACAGGGCACGGGCAGAAAGGCTCTGTACAATGCTTAAGAACCGTATCCTGGAGCAGAAGTTCGTACCTACAAAGATGCTGGAACCTCTGTAATCAGTTGTAGAGTTATGAACTTACTCTGCAGTATGGAGATATGAACTTACTCTGGAATTACAGTGCTGATCTCACGTCAGTCAATGCTGATCTCATGTCAGTCAATAATGTTACAGAAAACAGGTTACAAAAGCAGTTCAAAAATTACTGGAAAACTTCATTAGAGACTTATGTTAGAAATTCCTGGATCAGCGTGATATCAGTTACCACAACTGAATAATTGTTTTATATTTTGAAATTCTGGATTTTTGGGCTATTTATTTAACGGCTGGTAATTTTCATGGTTAAAGAAAAAATTGAATCTCGCATTCGTACTCATCAGGAAAATAAACACACTCCAGATAATGATACAAGAAAACTGGATTTTTCGGATTCAGAATTCTCTTGTTCCGAGTATGGAATTAAGACAGAAGTAGTTATAGTCCGGTATGGTGAACTCGCTCTTAAAAGTACCGGAGTCCGAAATTGGTACGAGAAAATCCTTATGAGGAACATTGCCGCAATGCTTGACTCAAGAAACATTCCCTATTCTCAGATCCGGCGGGAATGGGGCAGGATCTTTATCGAGAGTGCGGATCCATGTGCAGCCGAAGCCGCATCTGATGTTTTTGGGATTGTCTCAACGTCTCCTGCATTGACAGCAGAGCCTACTCTTGAGAGTGCAGCCAGTGTATGTGCTGCCCTCGCCAGGGATCTTGTTTTAGAAGGAGAGTCTTTTGCTATCAGAGCCCGAAGAAGTGGAAACCATACTTTTTCTTCGGCAGACATAGGGAAAAACTGTGGGGATGCTGTTTGGAATGAACTGGAAAAAGAAGGAAAACATCCCAGAGTTAACCTGAGTTCTCCTGATAAGGAAATTTTTGTTGAAATGAGGCAGAACCTGGCTTACGTCTATCTAAAAACATTTAAAGGAGTAGGGGGTCTTCCTCTCGGCACGCAGGGTAGTATGGTAGTTTTAATGTCTGGCGGGCTTGACTCTCCTGTTGCAGCATGGCTTATGATGAAGCGTGGCGTAATGATTACACCTGTTTATTGCAGTAACTCTCCTTATGCAGAAGACGCGGCAAGAGAGCGTGCTTTTGACTGCATCCGGCAGCTCCAAAAATGGGCTCCAGGACATCAGTTTACGACTTATGAAATTCCTCACGGTCCCAATCTCAAGGCTTTTATAGACATTTGCAACCGAAAAAATACCTGTCTTCTCTGCAAACGCATGATGTACAGGGAAGCCTATGAGGTTATGATAAAAGAAGGTGCAAACGGAATTATCACCGGTTCTTCCCTGGGACAGGTAGCTTCCCAGACTGCTGCAAATATGTATGCTGAAATCTATCAGCTTGCTATCCCGATTTATCACCCTTTGATTGCGTTAGACAAAACTGAAATCATGGATATTACCCGCAAGATTGGGACCTACGATATCTCCAATAGATCAGCAGGTAGCTGTACTGCTGTCCCCGAGCGTCCTGAAATAGGGGCAAAATACGACCTTATCGTACTTGAGGAAAGAAAAATGGATATCGAGACTATGGTTTCCAATGCTATGAAAGGAGCAAAAACGTTTAAGCTCTGAGAAACACTCTAATTCTTCTGACTCGTACAGTGTTATTTGCTCTCTTGTACTGTTTTCTAGACAAAGAAAAGCATTTCGGGCCAGAGGGTGTTTACTATAGTATCCGCTTTATCTTTCCGCTTTCTATTAATGAGCTGGTTTCAAAATCCCGACAATTCATGTTTTTGACCACAAATAGGTATTTCATTTAGTCCTATTGCTTTTGATTCTCTACTCCAAAGTATTGATTCAGAAGGATGGAAGGTAGTTTTGAAACAAGCTCAATATTAACATGAATTTATCTGTTACTTTTTTCTTGCGTGGCTTTTTTATTATTTTCTATTTTCATATATTATTTTTCTATTATTCACTGCTGGCAAAGTGATTTTTTACCTGATGAACAGTGAAGATTTTTCAGGCGCATTTTGCCCAAAAAATGATGTTTAAATATTAATAAATGTTATTATATATCATAAGTTCACTATTGTGAATCCACTGATACCAGCGGATCATGAGCTCATAATCTGCGATGTTCGCTCAAGTGTTAAATTCACAATTTGGACAAAACACTGCTGAGACAGCATATGGCTATGCAGCGATTCATGTCCGTTTAGTTAATTTCGATTCTAGGCCATCGCTTAGAGGTTTTTCTATGTCTTTACAAAACGCTTATAATATAAACTTGAAAATTCGATTAATGTTTATCAAATCGGTGTACTCAATTGTATACTTTTTGATAAAGTAACTTAAACTGTGTGGTTACATACTAACTGAGAGTTAAAGAGAAGAGATGAATTTAATGAATTATATAAGAAAAAGTTGTCGATCTGCGGGAATGAATTTGTAATCATAGAGATCGCGTAAATACTATACGAGCCCGATGCGACCTATAAATAAAGAATTCAGAACGCTTGGTATAAGTAGTTTCAAATGATGGCTCTTTCTCTTGTGACCATCGAATCATTTCTTGATGAGCTCATCCCAAAACCAATTTTATCCCCTAATCCGTAAAGTTTCAAAATTATTTTCGTTATCGAGAAATCTACTGATTATTTTTGAATCTGGATTATGGGAATTGATGTTGAGTTTTGGGATGAGCTCGATATTTATAGGCTCTTCGTGGTTTTGTGTGGATATCCTCATAATATTCTCATAAAAACCAATGCGGTCTTGAATTGAAAATCATCTTATCCATAGGAAATGACGAGGAGCCTATTTTTGAAAAACAGATGATTTTTTTAAAAGGCAAGAGCCTTTCATGGCTCATTGCCAGCCTGATAATTATTAATGTATTCTGGGGAGCCTCCGGTGTTGCTGTTAAGGAAGCATATGCCCAGCTTGATACTCTGGATATTGTTACGCTCAGGTTCTTCCTGTCAACGCCAATGATAATCGCAGCAACTTTATTATTGAAGGGTAAAAAAGGGCTTTCAATTGATTTAAAGGATATACCATATATGGCATTCCTTGCTACGATAGGTATCTCAGCAGCACTTTTCTTTCAAGCGTGGTCGCTGGAACATACAACAGTTACCAATTTTACTATAATCTCCAGCTTATCAACTTTTGCGGTAAGTTACTATCTCTTGTGATTCTGGGAGAAAAGCCTTCAAAGGATAAAGTGATAGGAGCTGTCATTGCATTTATAGGACTTGCATTAATAACTACAAATGGCAGATTTGAGCTGTCAGCGCAATTTAAAGGTGATATTATTGCTCTGACATCGGCTTTTTTTTGGGCATTATATACTGTCATGGATAAGAAAATAAGCGAAAAATATTCCGCTCTTACAGTATTGAGCTATGTTTTTCTGTTTGCATCTCTAGAGTTCATGCCTTTCTACCTGATGTCTCCGCATACTTCCCTACTTGAATTTACACCGATTACCTGGGTATCTCTGGGATTCCTGACAATATGCTGTTCCATGATCGCCTTTTTGGTGTATAATCTCAGCCTGGATAAATTATCGGCTTCAACAGCGGCCATGACAATTTATATTACTCCACTTTCAGGGGTTTTTCTTGGGGCTATATTACTTGGAGAATCTTTTACAGTGTATACGCTTCTCGGAAGTATCCTGATTATCGGTGGGCTTTATAAAGCAGAAAGCAAGAGTATCTCTACATCCAGGCAGTCAGTACCACTCGATACTTAAGGTTTCTTTGTTTAGATATACTAACCTGAGTTGTTTATGTGCTCCTACGTTTTTGTAGTGGAAAGCGGAAGAAACACTTCATTTAATATCTTTTTTATAATAATTGAACAATTTTTGATTTTTACAAAGCCATTTTTTGTTTATATAAATTTATTATATATGGAATGCCTGGAGCATTATTATTTCAGTCTCCTTCAAAAATTGTAAGCTTTCTAAAGCTCAGTTGCACATTCGCTCTCTTTTTATTTAAATGCCCTGATATTTAAAATCAAAAAATATCATACGTAGGAGTTAGCTTTCCTCAAAGACCACATTATTAAAAATTTGGGCTAAACTTTTTATTATTTAACGCTGTTAACTTTGTAGATTAATATGAGACTTTATTGGATTGACACTTTAAAAGGAATTGGAATTATACTTGTGGTGCTTGCACACTATAGTCTACCGATAGCACTTGACACTTACATATTTTCATTCCATATGCCGCTCTTCTTTTTTATTTCAGGATTTCTATTTGACTTTAGTAAATACACAGAATCAGCTTCATATTTTGTGAAAGGAAGATTCAAGTCACTTATTGTGCCTTATTTCTGTTTTGCAGTAATAACCTGTATTTTTTATTTTTTGCTGGATGAACTGTACACACCAGGAATCCCAAGTATTGAGTTTTTTGAAAACAACATAATTCATGGAATTTCTCACATTCTTGTTGCATTCGGTCCTGCTATTTCTTATAATCCACCCCTATGGTTCTTAACCTGTCTTTTCGTAACTGAACTTCTTTTTTATGGACTGGCAAAGAATTACTATGGAGAGCCAAAAAAACTTGTACTCTGGCTTATTCTAGCCGGAGTAATCGGATACCTTTATTCGGTTTATGTGCCTTTCAGGATACCCTGGAATGTAGATGTAGCGCTGGCTGCAATAGTCTTTTATGGAGCTGGAAACCTATTCAGAAGACTTACAGAACCAGAATCAAAAGCAAGTTTCAGCTTGAAATTAGATTCAGAATTTATAGAGAAGTTTTCCAGAGTCGAGAAATATCTACCTATTATTGCTGTTTTTTTGAGCTTGCTATATCTGGGATACCTTCTGAAGTTTCCAACAGATGACAAAGTTAACATGAACGTTTTGAAATATGAAGACTTCTTTTCGTTTTACCTGTTTGCTTTCACAGGAATATTTACCTTTGTCTACCTGTCCAAGAGAGTGGGGAACTCAAAGGTGATTGAATATTATGGAAGAAATAGTCTGATAGTACTCGCACTTCATTTTCCTTTGAAAGATGTACTGACAAAGCTTGTAATTATCATTTTAGGTGTTGAGGCTGAATATATCCATTACAATGCTGGGTATGCGCTGGGATTAACTTTCATGAGCCTGACCATCTTAGCGCCTGTTATCTATGTTATCAACAATTATTTTCCCTTTATACTGGGGAAAAAAGGCTCATGCAAAGGTTTTGAGGGTATAAAAGCACACTTATGAAAGTATGTAAATTAGATCTTGGTCAAAGTTGATAAAAATCCAACTATAGTATCTGGAGGGCTAAAACCCCGTTACTTTAGCACGGGGATACAGCCAGCGCAACTTTGATTGTTTTGAGCCAGCTCATCAGGTTCGAAGTTCTTTCAGTATTTTTTTCACATTTGTATCGGTTTTCAAAATATACAGGTAATATATACCGATAATCACGCCGGAAAAGGCAACAAGCAGAATAGGGTTTGTTTCTCTTATTTTCAGGGCAATAAGGATAATTCCTGCAGGGACAAAAAGAATAAAATTTGAGAACACGATTTTTAGGGCTCTTGAAATCTCTACTCCGGAATAAGACATCATCTTCAGGCAAAGGTAACCGTATACCACAATTCCTGATATTGAAAAAAGAATAAGTGCTGTACGTGCACTTCCGAGCAGACCACCTATAATAAGTGAAAGAAAACGTGTAGCCAGGTTAAAAAAATTGTAACGGAAACCAAAATCATACTCTTCGACTACAAGATATATTCCGGTTAGTGGAGATGAGATAAACCAGACAAAGGCCCAAAACCCAAGGATCTGGGTATAAACCCCTGCTTCTGCCCAGGCTTTTCCGAAAATCACAGTAAAAACATCGCCTCCTACAATTGTCAGGACTAATATCGGAAACATACCTATTATTACAAGAACTTTAAATACGTTTTCTACAAGTCCCGGGAGAGTTCCCCTGGATGAGGCTCTTGATGCCCTCTGGAAAAATACCTGAGAAATAGAATTGCCAATTAAACTCATTGGCATCTGAAGAAGCCGAAATCCAAGGGAATAAAAACCAACGATTGAAGGAGAAAAAAAGGCTGCAAGAAGGAAAGCTGGAAGTTGCCAGGAAATCGAATTCATAAGGGCGGAAAATGAATCTACAAGTGGAAATTTTCTATACTTTTTAAGTACTTCACACATTTTCTTCCAGTCAAGGCTTTTTCTGATCAGGTTTCGATCATCTCTCCAAATCTGCCCTGCAAGTATAAATGTTGCGACAGATTGTCCAGTAAGACTGCCGGTTATTAGGCCAGTTGGGCTCTTTTTTTCAATTAATCCTATAATTATCTGTGTTGCAGTAGTCGAAATAGAACTAGAGATTCTTGAAAAGGACAATCTTCTGAAGAGTCTAGTCCTTGAATTCCAGCCATTCAAGGCAAAAAATATTCCGTTTACAAGAACAAATGGGGGTACAAGCCAGAGGTAATCTCCTATTTGAGGAGAATTCGAGATACTTATTATAGGCTCTTTAAAGAACCACATTACTCCCATGGTTAAGACAGTCATAACTCCTATTGCAAGAAAACTTACTCCTAGGAGGTTTACGGCATCCTCATCCAATTCAGGCAACATTATGGAGTGCTCATATCGCATGCATATTATAACGCTGATAACGCTGACAATAGAACTATACAGAGCCCATACCCCAAAATTTTCAGGCTGGTATAAGCGGGTTAAAACAGGAACTGATAGAATAGTAATAATTTGAGCAAAGGTTGTCCCGCCTGTAAGTGTCAGTACATCAAAAGCAAAGCTTTTATTCTTGCTATTATCAAATCGTTTCTCTGCTGCATTTACTGCCATCTCATCCATATCCATGCTTTAAACGAAGTTTCCTTTTTAGTTTAACTTAGGTACTTTTTTAATAGGTAATTCAATTTACAAAGTTATATTGTTAACGGTGTTACCGACGTGCATGCAGGATATAAAATCCGGAAAAGCGCAAAGACTTAATAGTGAGTTCTCATAAGCTTTCCTACTTGCGCTGTTTTGACTCATTTTTGCGCATTTTTCCCAAAAATAAATTGAAGAAGATCCAAACCGCATTAGGAAAGGGATATATTAACAGGAGGGAAATTTCGAGCACTGAAGCTTAGACTTTTAGCGTGGGCTTCGAAAATGGACTAAAAAGAGAAAAAATACAAGGTGTATATACTGCTCAGCTATTAAGAAAACCTTAAAAAAGCAAAGAACCGGCATATAGCAGTCTTTCTATTTTGGTTCGGATTTAAATGCCAATTCAATCTCTTATTTCTGCAGAAGAATCTCTAAGCTAAGACCCGGACTCGAACCGGGATAAATGGATCTGCAATCCACTGCGTAGCCTTTCTGCCATCTCAGCATTTCTTTTCAAGTTCTTTGATTTTTGAGTCTTTAATTTCAATTTATACCCCGCATCCTGCAAAAATTCGCAATTAAGTTTCTTTTCCAATTTATCTGGTATTTTTCTGTTAGAGTTGTCTGGTATTTTTCTGTTAGAGTTATCTGGTATTTTTCTGTTAAAGAGTAGTGTGATTTTTTCGTTAGTATAAAATAATGTTGGAAATTGATATTTTTACGAATTTCTGTGGATGGGGATTGTATAAGTTATAGTATTCTGTTCGATATGTACTGGAATTTTATATTAATGCATTCTGGGTTATACAAACAGTTGCGTGTTGATTTTTACAATTGAGGTTTTTGTATCTAGCCAATGCATATTCTAAATTGCCAAACTGTCCTTACAGCTTTCAAGTTAACAATTTGTTGTGCATCTACTTAGTGTCGAGTCAATCATCAAAGATTCAATAATTACGAATAATTGCAATTGATTTTATACGACATTTTGTTGTTGACTCAACACTAGATTTGAACCTCTTTTCAAAGGTAAATATCACCTCTCTGATCTTTCTTCAATCTCCGAATGTTCAGGTTGTAGAGTGAAATTGGTCTGCAATTCTATAGCCTTTTATCACTCTACAAGCACTAATTCACAATTGTGAATTTCCAATTTACAATACTCATTGTTAATATTAAAACCCATTTTTTACGGCAAAAAGTGCCTATACTACCTTCAAGCAAACTATTAAACTCGGTACCAATTTTCTCAGAAAGTTATTAGAAAGCTAAACTTTGCTCATAAATTGGAACACAAAAGAGTCTCGATATTACCAGTGAATATTTATTCAAAGGTCAAAACTCAATCCCGGTCATCGAGTCACCTTTTGAGAGCTCGTAACATTCCTGAGAGTTTCTATCATATGTAGAATAACTTGTATTATCCGAAATGTTCATGGAAGTATTATCAAAACCACTGCAGCAATCATCAAAAGGCAGAGTATAGGAGTCCTGTAATTTCTTCGAATCCGATAAGCTATCGGGTTTTAGTAGCACTGAAAAGATGACTGCAAGCACAAAAATAGCACACAGACACCCGATAAGCAGATATTTTTTGTCCATAAGTTCCTCAGCAATATTCTCGGGTAGTATAATCAAAAATCAAAACAAAACCAATAATTATTTTAAGCTTGATACGAAAAATCAGTGTCAGTAATCTGAGAATATTAATACTTCTCAAGATTACGACTA
This sequence comes from Methanosarcina sp. Kolksee, assembly GCF_000969945.1. Lineage (NCBI taxonomy): Archaea > Methanobacteriati > Methanobacteriota > Methanomicrobia > Methanosarcinales > Methanosarcinaceae > Methanosarcina > Methanosarcina sp. Kolksee. The sequence goes on along the minus strand of NZ_CP009524.1, from coordinate 1,735,876 downwards.
TGGATTCACCTATTTAGATTTCTCTTATAAACAATGCTTTGTTTGACTTTACCTGATTATTACGATCACTCATTCATTTTCTTATATTCCGGTAGAAGATTCTGATAAAACTGATCATCCGGATTTTCCTTGATCAACTCATCAAGTGCCTGCTTGTACACCGTACTATCTATATGGTCTTCCACCTTGACATCCGTATCAATGTACCCGCTGTCCTTCATTTGCTGATAATACTCCACCACACCTTTTTCATTGGGGTCAGGGGATGCATAGAAATAGTTATTCCAAGTTGACTGGCGGATTGTTTCTTTGTCGACATTGACATATTTCTGAATATCATCGACTGACTCATTTTGATTTTCGCTGAAAAACTTATATGCTTTGATAAGACCCTTTTCAAACTTCACATAAGTATCTCTGTCTTCATTCAAGGTCCCGGTCTTCAGTACAATCCGACAGCATGGGTGGTTATCATAGTATTGATATGAATATGAAGCTATAGCAAGTCCCTGTTTTTGTGCGAGTATTTCATATGGGATCCACACTATTCCGCCATCCGTTTTTCCACTTTCAACTGCCTCAAGTATTGCTGCAGGTGAACTTAATTCTTGAAAAGTTACATCCTTTTTCCAGTCTACACCTGCCCTTGACAATGCAGCCCGGTAGACAGTGTCTCCACTGGACATCGCAATTGTCGCAATTTTTTTACCTTTCCAGTTCTTAAGATCTGCAAGAGTTTTTGCATTCTCAGGCTTTGCCACTACAAGCTGACCCTCGCTCATCAGGCCGCCGATTATCGTAATAGCTGCTCCCTTTGCAATAAAAGTAGCAGGAGCACCCGTGCCAGCTCCCACTGTATCGATTTTGTCAGCAAACAATGAATTATAGGCATCTGGGCCTTTTGCGAACTGGTAAAGTTCCACATTTAAGCCTTCGTCAGTCCAGAAACCTTCTTCCTTTGCTATAAAGATAAGCGCGCCCCCGTTTGAAGGCAGATATCCGTGCCTTACTGTCTTGGGCCCGGAAGTTGAGGCATTAACACTCTGTTCTGTAGGAGCTGAGGTGTTCACATTTTGTGAATCGTCCGAGTCCGAAGAGCCTCCATGGTTCTGCAGAGTTACACAACCGCTTGCAAACACAATAAAAGCAAGAAATATCCCAAATAAATATTTTTTATCCATAATTCCTCCATTGATGATTTTTTAGCTAGTACCAAAAACTACCATTGGAGGCTTAATAACAGTGATAAGGGATTTATAAATCTATTTTTGAGTAAAAATGACCTCTAATTGTACATAAACAATTTAATTCAGGTAAAATTGTCTCATTTCGTCAGTTTTTTCCTACTATAAAGCTACTTTTGCCGCAAAAAGCTCAAAATCGAGATTTTTCTGTCAATAATGGCTTGATTCTGAGTATATAAATCCCTTGTTTTCGTGCTATATCATATTATCTTCGGTTAATGAAGAGTCATAACCCTTGTTTCACATCCAGAATAGTTTCCTGAAATTTCACAGATTATTCATCAGGACATTCATGAAATTTCTCCGGTCACTGAGCTGGAATCGTATACAATCTCGGGTTATGAGAATAAAATAAGCAAAAAGTAAGAGGCAAACTCAGATGCAAAAGCGACAGCTTTCAGTCAAGATTATCTCTTAATCTACGACCTGAGGCAATATATGGTGTGACATATGAATTATAAATCAAACCAATATCTGGAAAAAGGTTCACATAAGATTTCCTCCCCTTCCTACTTTAAATTTTTATGGAGGGATAAAAACGGCGACAATTGATTTGAAGAATATCTCACTTACCTATGGAAATAACGGCGAGGGCCATAAAGCCCTCTCTGATGTTAACCTGAGCATAGGAAATGGAGAGTTCACTTCTCTAATTGGCCCTTCAGGCTGTGGAAAAAGTACGATTATTGATGTGGTCTCAGGACTGCGTTTACCATCCGAAGGTTCTGTCTTCATAGATGGGGCCCGTGTAAAGGGACCGGGAACCGACCGAGGTACCGTATTTCAAGATTACTCTCTCTTTCCCTGGATGACTACATTTGAAAATATCTGCTTTGCGATTGAACATGCAAAAAATGCTGGGGAACGAAAAGAAATAGAAAAAACGGCACAGAAGTTTCTTGAGCTTGTAGGGCTTGGAAAATTCAAGGATGCATATCCCGGCACCCTTTCAGGTGGGATGAAACAGAGAGCTTCAATTGCCAGGATGTTCTCTATGGACCCAAAGGTCTTCCTTATGGATGAACCCTTCGGAGCTCTTGATTCCCTCAACAGGATATATATGCAGGACCTTCTTTTGCACCTCTGGTCCGAAGGAGAACAGCGTAAAACAGTCCTTTTCGTCACGCATGATATAGACGAGGCACTTTTGCTTTCAGACAGAGTTGCTATCATGACACCTTCTCCCGGGCGTATAAAAGAAATAATCAAAGTCCCGTTCCCCCGGCCAAGGCTCCGTAAGGACCTCAGTATTGATCCCAATTATCTTACTCTAAAATCACACTTGCTTTCGATATTATATGGGGAGACGGTAGAAGAAACCAAAAAGCAGGAAAATGAATTAAAGAGGTTTGTATAATGTCAGAAAATAGCTTCAGCTTAGGCACTATGACTGGAATAGGCAACATAATATCTAACAATATCTTAAGGTCAGTGGCTGTTTTTGTCATTTTGTTTGCTACTGTTATTATGACGGTGGGATTTCCAGATTCACCTGAGCAGGCGGCAAGTGACAACAGGGCATTTGTTGTCTTTCTTCTTCTAATTACACTTATATATGGAGCAAAGCTGTATTTTAACTATGAAAAAATTGTTTCGACTACTGATATATTTCTAATCATTTCCCTGGGGTTATTTCTCTGGGAACTGCTTCTTGGAAAACTCGCGTTACTCGATTCTTTCATCTTTCCCGGTCCTGCGAAGGTTTTCATGGTCTTCCAGACCGATACCCAACAGATGACAGAGGGAATCGCCAGTTCCTTGAGCATACTTTTTTCAGGATATTTTCTTGCTCTTGTCCTTGCAATTCCTATAGGGCTTTATGCCGGCTGGAAAAAAAGGTTGTTTGATGTGGTCTATCCTATTTCAAAAACAGTGTCTCCTATCCCGGCGACTGTATATCTACCTTATTCCATCGTGCTTTTGCCAACCTTCAGAGGATCTTCAATCTTCTTAATTTTCATAGCAGCACTCTGGCCTATCCTTGTCGGTTCTGTTAATGGAGTGTTCTCAATAGATCCCCACCTCATCAATTCTGCCCGCACACTTGGTCTTTCAGACTACCAGATGATAAGGAAAATTCTTCTGCCAGCTGCACTGCCGTCTATATTTTCCGGTGCAATGATAGGATTGATACTTTCATTTATCACCCTGACGGTGGCTGAAATGATTGCGGCGACATCAGGGCTTGGCTGGTATATCGAGTACTATCATCAGTTTGCAAACTATGACAAGGTGATTGCAGGCATGATTCTCATGATAGTGATTGTTATAGGGGTCATGAATATCTTTGACCGTATCCAGAGGCACTTTTTGCGCTGGCACCCAACATATGGAGAAGGGGAGAATTCTGCTTCCTCTCTATAATTATTCAAAAATATTGGCATCCTGGAGGATCTTAATTTAAATGGGACATTCCCCAAATTAATTTGAGATCCTCGTTGTCAATACCATGTCTGCAGCATTAATTGATTTCAAAACTATGAAAGTCTGAAAAAAAAGAAAAAACAAAGCCCAGCCCACACCTAAAAACATGGCTAAAAGAATAAATCAGTTTGATCGGATCCTATTAAACTTGCCTTCTTTCTATATCGAATCTTCTTCTTTCTCTATATTGAAAACTTTTTCTGTTATCTATTTCTGTTATCTTTATTATGGTCAGTTTTCAAGATCTTGTTTTTTCCACATATCCTCATAGCTGGTTAAAGATACCTTGGAAATTTCAGGAGAGTTGCCTTTCTTCACTGAAGCTGTTGCCTTTCCTTTGCCCGCCTCCCTGAGCCGATTAATCTCTTTTATGCTGTCTTCATTGTCTATGCTCAGGACAAAGCTTCCATGGCAGGGCTTTGTATAGGGGAAGACCAGAGCATTGCCTTTTACACCCATCGCAATGGGCGGTATTCCGATTATATAATAATCTTTGAAGATTTTGTATCCGGGAGATACATAGTAAACTTCGTCAGAGTTTTTCTCAATATACTCCCTTGCCTCCTTGAAGCTCGTCTTTTGCAGGTGGATTGTATACTTCATTTGCTCAATACAGCTCATTTGACGATCTCCTCCATTACCTTATCCAGCTTGTTTTTAAGGCGAACAGGATTGTGAACGTCCTGTGCGACGACCTTTTCACAGTCGAACTCTATGGTTTCAGCCAGAGCATCGGCATTCCTGCCAAAGACTATGGAGTACATCCTGGCCTGAGAAATGGAGCTCATGGTCGTTGCATAAGTCATTCCTGCATCGTTATGCATAAAGGCGAAGCACATATCGAAATCCGTTCTTTTTTCAATGACATCTACTATAGTTTTGTCGAGATCTACCAGCTTTTTTACATAATAGCCGTCGGAATCAGACACTTTCAAAAGTTTGCTTGCAGCTGTTGTCCCGGCAACGGTTACATCGAATCCTAATTTAGTCAGCTTATGGGATAAGTACAGGGCAATACTGGTTTGAATTGGGACCTCGGGACACCCCATCATGAGAAGCATTTTTGCACCGGTCATAAAAATTCATCTCTTACACACTTTATCTGTAAAAATGGATTACACATCAATCCTCAAATTGAGATTTTTCAATTAAGATTTCTTTGGAAACTGATATTTTCTTAATATTATTTTTCTAATAATTTTCGCTAAGGATCATCCTCCTGAAACTGGAGAAAGCAGTGTGATTTCGTCTCCTTCTGAAAGTGTAAGAGAATCAATTTCCTCTTCATAAATTCGTGCACCGTTCAGCATTAAAACCAAATTACTGTGCAGATATCCGTTCCTGGAAAAAAGCTGGTCTTCAGACTTTCCGGCTCTTTCGCGAAGGGCTTTAAGAAGTTCCCGCATTGAAATGTCGTTCTGGCATTCAAGAAAGCTGTCTGCTCCTAGAATGTCCTTTATCTGAGCAAAAGTTTTTACTCGAATTTTCATGTTTCCACCGTCAGTACTCACATTTTTGTATCACTTTTTCAATCTGTAATTCTATATTCACTCTCGTTTTCTGGACAAAAAGTATTATTACCAATTATGCCCATTTCAGCATATTCACAATTGTGAATGTTCTTGGAAAATTTAATGTTTCCGGTACAGTCAAAAAAATGAACATAAAAGGTCGGTATTCATCCATGGAAAAAGAAAATGTGCAGGATGCATTGCTCAAAGAACTTGCAGGATTAGAGTGTTTACTTATTTCATATTCAGGAGGAATAGATAGTACTTTGCTTGCATTACTTGCGCAAAAAGTACTTCAGGATAAGGTAAAATGTATACTTTTTGACGCGCCTCTTGTCCCCAGAAGAGCTGTTAAGGAAGCGGAGGAAAACGCACAAAAGTTCGGTATATCCTGCTCTATAATTCCCTTTCCGATTCTGGAAAATGAAAAATTCAGAAAAAACAGCCCCAATCGCTGTTATATCTGTAAAAAACAATCTGCCAGGATATTAAAAGATCAGGCTGAAAAACTGGGAATCTCAAAAATAGCTGATGGAATTAATGCTTCCGATCTCAATGAGTACCGCCCCGGACTTCAGGCAAGCAATGAAGAAGGAATCCTGCATCCTTTTCTCTCGCTTGGGATTCAAAAGAAACAGATAAGGCAACTGGCTCAGGACTGTGACTGTGATTTCTGGAATAAACCGTCATCTTCATGCCTTGCGTCACGAATTCCATATGGGGAAGAAATCACAGTTGAAAAGCTGCAAACTATAGAAAACGCAGAAAATTCGCTGCACGATCTGGGGTTTTCAAATCTGCGGGTAAGGCTTCATGGCAAGATTGCAAGAATCGAGTTAGTGCCTGAAGAGCTTGAAAAAGCAATAAACATGCGAGCTCGAATACTGGAGGTATTGCGGGATTGTGGCTTTTCGTACATTACCCTCGATATTAAAGGATACAGAAGCGGGAGTATGGATGAAGTGTTATGAAGCTCAAAGACTGCATAGCTGACTTCCAAATCCCCAGATACCTTCATTATATGGATAATGCGGCAACGAGCCTTGTTCCCGAGCCTGTAATAGCTGCGATGAACGAATATGACCGGCAATACCGCGCCAATGTTGGAAGAGGAATGCACAGGCTTACAAGGGTTGCAACCCAAAAGTATCAGGACGCACATGATCTGGTCAGCAATTTCATTGGTGGGAAAGAAGGCACTACAGTCTTTACCAAGAATACAACCGAGGCTATCAATATGGTTGCAGCAGGCCTTGACTGGCAGTCAGGAGACCGAATAGTCACAACGATTTTAGAGCATCACTCCAACCTGCTCCCCTGGCTTCGACTGCGTCAGAAAGGCGTTGAACTGGTTGTTATCCGACCAGACGAAGCCGGGATTTTTGATATAGAGGAATTTGAAGAAGCGATTACAGCTAATACAAAACTTGTTGCAGTTAGCCATGCCTCAAACGTACTTGGTACCGTACAGCCTATCCGGGAGATTGCTGACATCTGCAAAACGCAGGGAGCCTATTTTCTGGTTGATGGGGCACAGTCCGTCCCTCATTTTCCTGTAGATGCCCGGCGTATTGGATGCGATTTTTTATGCTTTTCGGGCCACAAGATGCTCGGGCCAACGGGCACTGGCGTTCTGTGGATGAGAGACTCGCTTATTTCTCCTCTCATACTTGGTGGAGGCACAGTCGAGGACGTAACTACTGAGTTTTATTCTCTGACTGGCGGTTATCAGCGATTTGAGGGAGGCACCCCGAACATCTCAGGTGCAATAGGGCTTGGACAGGCGGTAAAATATCTTGAAAACCTGGGGATGGATGCTATCTTCAGGCATGAACAGGAACTGACTGAACGCCTGCTCAAAGGGCTTCCCGATATTGAAAATATTACTATATATGGGCCGCAGGATATGAAAAACAGGATCGGGATTGTCTCTTTTACTATAGATAGAATTCACCCCCACGAAATAGCTTATTTGCTTGACGAAAGAGCCGCAATTCTTGTCCGTTCGGGAGATCACTGCTGTATCCCGTTAATGAAGTCTCTGGGGCTCCAAAACGGCACTGTGAGAGCAAGCTTTTACATGTACAATACTCAGGAGGAGGTTGACCTGCTTCTTGAAACAATTGAAGAAATCGCACGTATCGTGTAAGGAGTATGGTATAATGATGTACAGTATGGTCTCCTGTATAAAATATGATCCCGGATCAATGGTCCCATCGTCTCACGAAGTCGTAATTGAAGTGCCTCTTGCAGTCTTTGTCAACGGCCGCCATGCTTTAACCGCTATGGTAAGCCCGACATTGCTTGAAGAGTTTGTAACAGGACTATTATATACAGAAAGAATTATTCGCAAACTCGAGGATATAGAATCGTTGCACATAGAAGAAAATAGAGAAAGAAACAGAGAGAAAAACAGAGATGAAAACAGGGAGAAAAACAGAGATGAAAACAGAGAAAAAAACAGAGATGAAAACAGAGAAAAAAACAGAGAGAAAAACAGAGAGAAAAACAGAGAGAAAAACAGAGAGAAAAACAGAGAGAATAAAGAAAAAACAGATGATCCCATCACTCTCAGTGCCAGTGTACTGACAAAAGACCCTTTTTCAATCATGCTTTCAGGCAAAACTGTCCTTTCGGGATGTGGAGGCGATACTTCATATTTGGACGCGGGTAGGCTCCCGAAAATCCAGTCGGATATGGTCACTAATGTCTCAACAATTAAAACTACAATGAAAGAAACGCTGGTATCAGATCTGCATACCAGAACAGGCGGCATACATATTATAGGGCTCTTCGGGCCGGAAGGAAAGATTTGCATAATAGAAGATATCGGCAGGCACAATGCCCTTGACAGGGCAATAGGTTACGGACTGAAACATGGTGTGGACTTCTCCAGGACAATTGTGACCTGCTCAGGAAGGATTTCTTCTGAGATGGTAAGAAAATGCCTTATGGCTAATATTCCTATTATCGCATCCAGAGGTGCAACCACTACGCTTGCCATAAGCATGGCAGAGAAAGCCGACCTTACTGTTATCGGCTTTGTCCGGAGCCAGAAAATGAATATTTACACAGGCGTGGAAAGGGTAAGAAATGAGTAACCTATATTGCAGATGATTTCCGGTTACGATAATTTGATATAAATCTCTGGCACAAGTGCCAGTATGCAGATAAATCACTTTTTAAAACGTTTTTGAGGAATTCTATGAACAAACCATTAAAAACAATAAGAGAAACAAAACCACTCATACATCATATAACGAACTGGGTAACTATCTACGACTGCGCAAATATGACAAGAGCTTTCGGTGCGCTGCCTGTAATGGCGCATGCCCCTGAAGAATGCGCTGAAATGACAGGGATTTCATCGGCTCTTGTGCTTAACATCGGAACCCTGACCTCTGAAATAATCGACTCCATGCTTCTCTCTGCTGCCGCTGCAAACGAAAAGAAAATTCCTATTGTGCTTGATGCCGTCGGGGTCGGAGCTACGAAATTCAGAGACGAAATGGCTGCTAAAATCCTTGGTTCTGCCCGTATCGATATTATAAAAGGCAATTACTCGGAAATTGCAAAACTGGCGGGCGAAAGCGCTGAGACTAAAGGAGTTGAGGCAACATCAATTAATGCAGACCCTGTAAAAATTGCAAAGCAATTTGCAAAATTAAGCTCTTCCGTTATCGTGATGACAGGAAAAGAAGATATTATAAGTGACGGAGAAAGAGTTTTTGTTGTTAAGAACGGGCATGAACTCATGGGGTCGATTGTCGGAACAGGATGCATGGCTGCCTCTGTAATAGGTTTGTTTGCCGCAGTTAACCCGAATTACTGCGAGGCGTCCAGAGAAGCATTATGTTACTTTGGAGTTGCAGGAGAACTTGCAGCAAGTAAATCAAACGGGCCAGGAAGTTTCAAGGTTAACCTCTATGATGAAGTGTTCAACCTGTCGGATGAGAAAGTAAAAAGTATGATGAATTTTGAAGAACAGTAAGTTCGGAAGAAAAATGGAAAACAGTAAGTTCGGAAGAGAAAGAGAAGAATCGTAAGTTCGGAAGAAAAAGAGAAGAATCGTAAGTTCGGAAGAGAAAGAGAAGAATCGTGAGTTTGAAAGAGAAAAAGGTAAATTAAGTAAAAAGAACCATAAGTTCAGAAAAATGAGATTATAAAGAACGTTTTTAAAAAACGTGCGTATCGGATGGATTAATCATCATGAACCAGAAAGACTTCAGCTGGAAAAGTTCCCTTTTGAAAGAAATCGACTTCTACCTTGTGACAGATTCCGGACTTTCTAAAAAAGGGACTTTATCCGATGTCAAGGACGCAGTCGAGTCAGGCTGCAGGATTGTTCAGTACCGGGAAAAGGATAAAAGTACGAAAGAAATGGTCGAAGAGGCTTCAGAAATTAAGAGAATCTGCAGTGGCAGGGCAATATTTCTGGTAAATGACAGGATCGATGTTGCTTTAGCCGTTGATGCGGATGGAGTCCATATTGGCCAGGACGATATGCCTGTTGAAACGGCAAGAAAGCTCCTTGGTGAGGATAAAATAATCGGCCTTAGTGTAAATGACAGAGAGGAAGCAGTCCTGGCGGAAAAATCAGGGACTGACTATGTGGGCCTTGGCCCAATATTCGATACTGCTACAAAAAAAGATGCAGGGAAAGGAATAGGTTCACTTAAAATCCGAGAAGTTAAAGATGCAATAAAGCTTCCTGTAGTTGCTATTGGCGGAATAAACAAGGAAAACTGCGAAAGTGTTATTCAGAACGGAGCTGATAGCCTGGTAGCAATTTCTGCAGTTGTGTGCAGTGACGATGTAAAAAGAGAAACTAAGTACTTCATTGATATGATTCAGCGAATCAAAAAGCATGAGAAGGAATGAGAAGGAATGAGAAAGATTTATCCTCCACTCATCTCTATCTCATGTCAAGCTTTCTAAAAAACGCATATGAAATTCTTCTAATCACAGGCACAAAGAAATGAAAGTACTTGGAAGAACTTTCATGCCAAACGCATATGAAATTCTTCTAATCACAGGCACAAAGAAATGAAAGTACTTGGAAGAACTTTCATGCCAAACACGCATTTTAATAGACTATCTGTTTTTTGAATAGATCCCCTTTCCAGGGTTCATCAAGAATATTGACATTAACCTTTTCTATCCCGCCAGCATTCAAGACTTTTCGCCGGATCTGGTCCTTGAGGTACTCAATCATAGGGCAGGCGCTTGTTGTCAATACAAGGTTTATATCTACATTTGATCCTTCGATTATTACTTCCTTTACCAGGCCCAGTTTGACAATATCCATCCCTACTTCAGGGTCGACTATTTCTTTTAGGAGGGAATAAATTTGCTCATCTTTAAGTACTGTTCCTTGTGGAGTTTTCCCGTGTCCGGAAACTAACTCTTCATGCGCCTTAAATTGCTCTTCCAACCTGCTCAACCGGTCAAGCATCTGGCTTATCACTAGAAGTGCTGGATCTGGTAGCTTATTATGATCTAGTGGTCCTGTATATACGGATGTTTCTGGCCCTGTAATCCGCGCAGGGACACCAACTGCAGTAGCTCCTGGTGGAACTGCCCGGATCACAACTGAGCCGGAGCCAATTTTAGCACCTTTTCCAACAGTGATTGGCCCAAGTACTGATGCTCCTGAACCAATAACCACGTCATTTTCAATAGTAGGATGACGTTTTGTCTTTTCCAGAGCTGTCCCGCCTAATACAACTCCCATATATATCAAAACGTCATCGCCTACCTCAGCAGTTTCTCCGATCACCACTCCGGACCCGTGGTCTATGAAAACTCTCCTTCCAAGCTTTGCTCCTGGGTGGATTTCAATACCTGTTAACATCCTGGAAATGTGAGAGAGCAGACGGGCCAGAAAGTAAAAATGTCTCTCCCAGAGCAAATGAGATATCCGATGTATCCAGACAGCATGCAGGCCAGGATAGCAGCAGATTACCTCAAGTGTAGACCTTGCTGCGGGGTCTTTTTTAAAAACGGTCCTGATATCTTCCCTGATTACCATTCGAAATCTTCCGGTATTAATTGTCAAATCAAACGGTCAGCCAGTATCAGACGAATCAGTCAAACTGTTGCTGATAAATTGGTCAAAAGTTGCTGACAATCAGTCAAAGAGGTCGGTGCTCAGATAACGCTCTCCCGTATCCGGTAAAATTACAATAATGGTTTTCCCGCTCATTTCTTCCCTGGCTGCCACCTGAAGTGCAGCATAGGTAGCAGCGCCTGAGGATATGCCTGCAAGGATGCCTTCTTCCTTTGCCAGGCGCCGGGATGTTGCAGCGGCGTTGTCTCCGGTTACTTTGATTACTTCATCAACAAGGTCAAGCTGAAGTACATCAGGAACAAAACCTGCACCTATACCCTGGATTTTATGTGGTCCAGGGCTTCCGCCGCTGAGCACGGGAGATTCGGCAGGCTCGACTGCAATTGCCTTAAAAGCAGATTTCCGTTTTTTAATTATGCTGGCAATGCCTGTGATAGTTCCGCCTGTTCCAACGCCTGCTACAATAGCATCTGCTTTGCCGTCCGTATCTCTCCAGATCTCCTGAGCTGTTGTCAGCTGGTGGATTTCAGGGTTTGCAGGGTTCTGAAATTGCTGAGCTATAAAGTAAAGTTCAGGGTCGTCGGCAGCCATCTGCTCGGCTTTATTGACTGCTCCTTTCATTCCTTCCATTCCGGGGGTTAGAACCAGCTCTGCTCCCAGGGCTGTCAGCAGTTTTCTTCTTTCTACTGTCATTGTTTCAGGCATAACCAGTATGAGATTATAGCCACGGGCAGCACAGACGCATGCAAGTCCTATGCCGGTATTGCCGCTGGTTGCTTCAACAATAGTGGTACCCTTTTTGATTTTACCTGCAAGTTCGGCTTCTTCAACCATTGACAACCCTATTCTGTCCTTCACACTTCCCATAGGATTAAAGGACTCGACTTTAGCTAACACATCCGCATGCAAACCTTCTGTTATGCGGTTTAACCTGACAAGAGGCGTATTACCAATTGTCCAGGTTATATCGGAATATATTCGTCCCATATTATCTATTGTCTCCTTACCTGCGTCTGCCGCGTGCTTGTTTCGTTCAGATTCAGTATGGGTTTTAATTCGTTTATTATGTTAGAAGCTGTCAGCCATGCAATTTTTTTCACTCGAGCCTTTTTCAGACCTCGTCATAGTTTCTCAAATTACGCTTTAATCCACCTGAAACTCTGAATTTTTGAGCTACAAGTACTGCTGCAACATACAGGTAATTTGCAGGAAATTCACAATTGTGAATTAACCTTATGTTAAATATAGTTATCGAGAAATTCCGTTATTAAATCTCGAGAAATTTCGTTATTGAATCTCGAGAAATTTCGTTATTGAAAAAACATGCTTGAAAACTGAATAAGATCTTACGATATGGTATAGAAAAACAGTAGAAGACTCGATAAAAGACGGTTTTATGTTTCAGCTTTTTCTTGATTTTTCGCTTCATCTTCCTTATTATCACCAGCTTGTTTTTCCGAACCGCAACCACTACTGCACTTATTTTCAATTCCTCTGGCACTTACACAGATATCACAAACCCTTATTACAAAGTCAGAGACGTTGTTATCGATCAAATCCTGCGCAAGTTTTTCAATCAATTCTTTCGTCTCGCCCTGGAACTCAATCCTGTAGCCTCTTTTTCCCGAAATGTACTGGGAAACTGCCGACGGGGCAATCCCCAGCAACTTTGCAGACGCTGCCTGTGACTGTCCTTTTTTTACAAGTTCGATTGCAAGACTGGCCCTTATTGCGGGAACCAGATCCCACACAATTTTCTGACATGGAGTTTCCACAGTTATCATCACTTTTTGAGATTTTACAATTGAAAATGAATATATCGTATATGCATATAAATTATGGTCATTCAGAAAAATAGTAATGAGTACCGCATGGGCAACAGGAGAAAGAAAAATTTTGAGGAACCTGCTTGATTTTTAACAATTTTCCTAACTCTATGTAAATTATTGGGGTTTTCTCCTGCATATCTCTAAGTTTTCCCGCAGAATTCTACGATAAAACTTAAATAGTCTTGATGCTATGGATATTCACAATTGTGAAGGTGTGAGTGTGACCATTGAAAACAAGACCATTTACATGGACAACTCTGCTACAACTCCTGTAAGGAGAGAAGTTGTCGAAGAGATGCTTCCCTACCTGACCGAGAATTTTGGAAACCCTTCTTCTATCTATGAGATCGGAAAAATCTCAAAACATGCAATAGACAAAGCAAGAACAAAGGTTGCCAATGCTCTCGGGGCCGAAGAAAACGAGATATATTTCACATCCGGAGGCACGGAATCCGATAACTGGGCAATTAAGGGTATAGCCTTTGCAAACCGGAATAAAGGAAAACACATAATCACTTCTTCTATCGAACACCACGCAGTTCTGCATACCTGTGCCTGGCTAGAAGGACAGGGCTTTGAGGTAACATACTTGCCTGTTGACAAATATGGAATGGTATCCCCGGAGGAGTTGAAAAAGGCAATTCGAGACGATACTATCCTTATTTCCATAATGCTTGCAAACAACGAAATAGGTACAATCCAGCCTGTAGAGGAAATCGGAAAAATTGCGAAAGAGAACCGGATCTATTTCCATACGGATGCTGTGCAGGCAATAGGCCATGTTCCTATCGATGTTAAAAAAATGAATATCGACCTTCTCTCACTTTCAGGACATAAGTTTGAAGGCCCAAAGGGCTGTGGAGCTCTTTACATTCGAAAAGGGACAAAAATAGATATCCTTCTGCACGGTGGGGCTCAAGAAAGAAAGCGCAGGGCCGGAACCGAGAATGTCCCTTCCATTGTGGGGCTTGGAAAAGCTATAGAGCTTGCAACAGCCGAAATTGAGGAATCCAATAAAACTCTATTGGAGCTGAGAGAGCGCCTCATAAAAGGACTTTTGAAAATCCCGAAAACCCATCTCAATGGGCATCCTACACAGAGGCTTGCAAATAATGTAAATGTCACATTTGAATACATAGAGGGCGAATCGCTTCTGCTGCTACTGAACGCAAAAGGAATTTTCGCATCTACCGGAAGCGCATGTAATTCTTCTTCTCTTGAGCCTTCACACGTGCTTACAGCTTGCGGAGTCCCGCATGAAATCGTTCACGGTTCACTCAGACTTAGCCTCGGAAGGATGAATTCCGAAAAAGATGTGGACAGGGTACTTGAGGCTGTGCCTGATATCGTACAGAAACTGAGAAATATGTCTCCTCTGACCCCTAAAGAGTACAGGACTATTTGAGGGGCAACCGTTTACGATATTGAATAAACTGAAGTCGTTTTTAAAAGTTTTGAATATTTTAGAGTAACCGAAAACTAAGAGCCTGTAATTGAAAAGTAACACTGGAGGACAACTCATGGACTACAGCCTTAAAGTAATGGATCATTTTTCAAACCCGAGAAACATGGGAAGCATTGAGAACAGTGACGGCGTAGGAGAGGTCGGAAACGCGAAGTGTGGAGACATAATGAAAATCTACCTCAAGGTCGAGAATGATCGGATTGCGGATGTAAAATTCCAGACCTTCGGGTGCGGAGCTGCAATTGCATCGAGCAGTATGGCAACTGAAATGATTAAGGGAAAAACCCTGGAAGAAGCCTGGAAACTGTCAAATAAAGCCGTCGCAGAAGCCCTTGATGGCCTTCCTCCGATTAAAATGCACTGTTCAATGCTTGCAGAAGAAGCGATCCATGAGGCAATTAATGATTATCTAAAGAAAAAAGGGCTTGAGCCATGGGATGAATAATCCCGGCTCTTATGGCCGATCCTGGAAACTATAGTACATTGAAATCCCGGAGCACATAAATGGAGAAATATACAGCAGAAAAATATACCAGGCAGATAATGCTTTTTGGGGAAGAAGGTCAGGAAAAGTTAAGGAAAGCAACAGTGTTTGTTATCGGAGCAGGAGGGCTTGGATCTCCGGTTTCCACTTACCTTGCAGTTGCAGGTGTTGGAAAAATAATACTTGCAGACTTTGATTCGGTAGAACTCAGCAACCTTAACAGGCAATTTCTCCATCATGAAAAGGATGTCGGAAGAGAAAAGACCACATCCGCAGAGGAAAAGCTCCTTTCCCTGAATCCGGAAATAAAAGTCGAGACTATCAAGGAAAAAATCACGGCTGAGAATGCAGGCTCAATAGTTCCTCCATGTGATATTATAATAGACGCTCTTGATAATTTTGATACAAGGCATGTGCTGAACAGGCTTGCAGTGGAACGGAATATACCCCTGGTTCATGGAGCAGTCTCAGGCTACAGAGGTCAGGCAACAACGGTAATTCCGGGAAAGACACCATGCCTTTGCTGTATCTTTCCAACCTCCTTTAAAAAAGAAGTATTTCCTGTACTTGGAACTACTCCGGGAGTAATAGGAACTATTCAGGCTAATGAAGCGATTAAGTATCTGACAGGGCAGGGAGAGCTGCTGGAAAATCGCCTTTTGTTATGGGACGGGCTTTCATGCTCTTTCAGTGAACTGAAGATTAATAAATCAGAAAATTGCCCGGTCTGTGGAGTTAATAAAAGAAAATGAAATTATTCCTGAATTAATCTTTCATCTTTCTTCACTTCCTTAAGTCATCATTTATCTTCTTCATTTACTCCTTAATTCATCATTTATCTTCTTCATTTACTCCTTAATTCATCATTTATCCTTTATTAACTTTTTAAATTCATCATTGTCCCTTTATTCAGTGCTTAAATTTTACATTATCCTTGCATTAATTACTCCTAGAGTTTAAGGAACACTCCCTGCAATATAAGGAATAGATCGTTATGGAAAACGAGTTAATTATAGAAGAGATAAAAAAACTTAAAGTCGAAAGGAATGCAGTTATCCTTTCCCACTTTTACACTCGCGGCGAAGTTCAGGAAGTTGCGGACTTTATAGGGGATTCGCTTTCCCTTTGCAAAGCTGCAGTTAGTTCAAAAGCTGATGTTATAGTTTTTGCAGGCGTTCACTTTATGGCAGAATCTGCAGCAATAATTTCTCCTCAGAAGACAGTCCTCTTACCCGTACCCGATGCAGGTTGCCCTATGGCTGATATGGTTACTGCTGAGTCTCTGAGGGCTGCAAAAGAAAAACATCCCGAGGCTGCAGTCGTATGCTATGTAAACAGTTCGGCAGCCGTAAAAGCTGAATCCGATATATGCTGTACGTCTGCAAATGCAATAAATGTGGTAAATTCAATTGAGGAACGGGAGATTATATTTATTCCGGACAAAAACCTGGGAGCTTTCGTATCCCTTCATACTGATAAAAAGATACATGTCTGGCCAGGATTCTGTCATGTTCATGACAATATCAGTGAAGAAAATCTAGAAGAGTTGAAAAAACTTCATCCTGATGCTGAGTTTCTTGCACATCCAGAATGCAGGCCTGAAGTCCTGAAATTTGCAGATCGGGTTCTCAGTACATCAGGAATTGTAAATGAAGTTGAAAGTTCAGGTTCCACGGAATTCATAATCGGAACCGAAAGGGAAATTGTTAGAAACCTGAAAAGGAAATACCCGGGTAAGAAGTTCTATCCCGCTTCAGAGAAGGCTTTTTGCTACAATATGAAGAAAATAACCCTTGAGGCTATTCTAAACAGCTTGCAGAATATGGAATATGAAATCCATGTCCCGGAAAATATAAGGGTCAAAGCCAAAAGAACCCTGGACAGGATGCTTGAGATTAACAGATCCTGAAATTTAAATGGCAAGGGAAAAATCAAGGGCTCCATACTTTTTTCCTTAACTTTTCACGGAAATTTTTTAACAAAAAATTTTCCGGGACTTTCAAATTCCCACATGTTTTATTATTACAAATAATTATTTATACTTTAATTTATTATTATAAGTAATTGTCTGTATTAACATCTATTACTTAATAGGTAGTTATTTATAGTAGGTTCACGATTGTGAACAAACCATCACAATTGTGAACAAATGTAAGAAGATTGTGAATACATACAAAAAGAGATAAGCGTCAGGATGGCAGAGTGGTGATGCTTCCGGCTGCAACCCGGAATTATGTGAGTTCGATTCCCACTCCTGATTTGTCCAAAAGGTAAAAAGAAGTTTAATAAAGTTGGTTAAAGTCGAATAAAGACGACTAAAAAGATGCTGAGAAATAGCCTGGCGGGGTAGCAAAGAAATTTGGGCTGGAGATGAAATAGAATGACGGATGAAAACAGAAATCGGAACGAAAAAGAAGGCAAGGAAAATCGGGAAAGTCAGACAACAGCAAATCTGGAAAAAAAGAAGGTTGAAAGCCTTGGAGTTTCTACCCTTGCTGTGCATGCAGGTGCAAAACCTGATCCGGCTACAGGAGCAAGGTCAGTTCCGATTTATCAGACTGCAGCATATGTATTTAAGGACGCTGATGAAGCTGCCGATCTTTTCGGGCTCAGGAAAGAAGGTAATATTTATACCCGCCTTATGAACCCCACAACCGATGTCTTTGAAAAAAGAATCGCTGCTCTTGAAGGAGGCATAGGTGCCCTTGCAGTAGCCTCAGGAATGGCTGCAATCACAACTGCGCTTCTCACTTTTACAAAACCGGGAGACGAGATCGTTTCAGGAGATAAGCTTTACGGAGGGACCTATGAGCTTTTTAATTATACTTTCCCCAGGCTAGGAAGGACTGTAAAATTTGTAGACGTGGATAAGCCTGAAGAATTCAAAAATGCAATCTCAGAAAAAACAAAAGCCTTTTATGTGGAATCGATAGGAAACCCCGGGCTTAACATTCCTGATTTAGAAAAACTCGCAGAGATTGCTCATGCCGCAGGAATTCCCCTTGTTTTGGATAATACGGTTTCTCCTCTGATCTTAAGGCCAATTGAACATGGAGTTGATATTGTTGTGTACTCGGCGACCAAATTCATTGGCGGCCACGGGACTTCCATAGGAGGAGTAATTGTTGACTCCGGAAACTTTGACTGGAACCCTGAAAAGTTCCCTGAAATCTGCGAGCCTGATCCCGGATACCACGGCTTAAAGTATAAGGAAGCCTTTGGAAAGGCCGCTTTCATTGCAAAAGCCAGAGTGCAGTTTATAAGGGATACCGGAGCGTGCATTTCTCCTTTTAACTCTTTCCTGTTCACACTTGGACTTGAAACTCTCCCCCTTAGAATGAAAAAACACTGTGACAACGCCCTGGAGATTGCAAGATTTCTGGAAAATCATCCAAAGGTTTCCTGGGTTTCGTATCCTGGGCTTGAATCCCACTGCAGCTATGAGCTTGCGAAGAAATATCTTAAATCAGGGTACGGTGCACTAATAGGATTCGGAATCAAAGGCGGAGAGAGGGAATGCAAAAAGTTTATTGAAGGGCTTGAGATCTTTTCCCACCTTGCAAATATCGGGGATGCAAAAAGCCTTGTAATCCATCCGGCTTCAACCACCCATGAACAGCTATCAAAGGAAGAGCAGGCAGACTGTGGAGTAACTGAGGACTTTATCAGGCTGTCTATAGGAATTGAAGATGCAAAGGACCTGATTTCTGATATCGAGCAGGCACTTTCCGAGGTATGAGTATGGAAATCTCAACCCAGGGTTCTTCCTTTAAAAACCTTTTTTCGGGAAGAAAAGGCCAGAATCTTGGGATAGTCCGTTCAATGAACTATGAAATTCCTGGAATTTTCAGGCTCGAAAGCGGAAAGACTCTATCCCATGTCAGGATAGAGTATGAGATGTATGGGAAGATGAACACGGATAAGAGTAACGTTATCCTGGTCTGTCATGCCCTTACAGGCGATGCCCATGCTGCCGGATTTCACGCAGACGACAAAAAGCCAGGCTGGTGGAACATTGTAATTGGCCCGAATAAGGCTTTTGACACGGAAAAATACTGCATTGTCTGTTCAAACATAATAGGAGGCTGTAAAGGTTCTACAGGTCCTTCTTCTATCAACCCTGAAACCGGAAAACCCTATGGTATTTCATTTCCTGTAATTACTATTGCGGATATGGTAAATGCCCAGAAGAAGCTTGTCGAGTACCTGGGAATAAAACAGCTTTTTGCAGTTGCAGGCGGCTCAATGGGTGGAATGCAGGTTCTTCAATGGACGGTTAGTTATCCTGAAATGATTAAAAAAGCAATTGCAATCGCAACAACCGCATCTTCAACCCCACAGCAAATTGCATTTGGAGCAATTGGAAGAAAAGCAATAACTGATGACCCGAAATGGAATAAGGGAAACTACTATGGGAAGGAAATCCCCGCACAGGGCCTGTCACTTGCCCGCATGATAGGCCATATCACATACTTAAGCGATGCTTCAATGCAAAAGAAGTTCGGAAGAGACCCGCAGACTGAAACAGGTCTGACCACATCTAAAACCGTCTCAGAAACATCTTCAGAAATCTTTCCTGATAGCTCTTCGTATTTTCAGGTCGAAAGCTACCTGAATCACCAGGGAAGTACCTTTACGAAGCGTTTTGATGCTAATTCCTATCTTTATATCACAAAAGCCGTGGATTTTTTTGACCTTTCAAAGAACGGCTCTCTTATCGAGGGTCTTTCCGGGATTACTGCAAAATACCTTGTGATTTCCATAACTTCAGACTGGCTCTATCCCCCTTACCAATCTCAGGAAATCGTATCTGCGCTTACTGCAAACGGGATTGATGCCAAATACGAGGAAATCAGGTCCCAGTACGGCCATGATGCCTTTTTGCTTGAAGAAGGACAGCTCAATTACATTATAAGGAGCTTTCTTTCACAGGTTCTTGTAAGCGATATCATGTACCAGAACTTCTATTCGGTTTCCAGAAACGAAACAATAGAGAACGCTTCAACCCTTATGGTAAAGAAAAAAGTAAACCATCTGCCTGTAGTATCCGAAGACGGAAAGCTTGAAGGTATAGTCACTTCCTGGGACATTACAAAAGCCGTAGCCTGCAAAATCACCGAACTGGATGAAATAATTACCCGCGACGTGAAATACGTATTCTCAGGCGATAAAATTGAGACTGCATCCTCGATAATGGAAGATTACTCAATTTCCGCGCTTCCTGTGATCGATTCTGAAAACAGAGTTATAGGCATGGTTACGAGTGAAAGCATAAGCGCGCTTATAGGAAGGTTTGGTTAATTTTGGGCGCTTTTTTAGTTTTTGATTGGAAATTTCTTTTACTTCATCCAGAACCATAAAGGAATTTTGCTCTCATTAAGGGCGAAAATCAGTAAAAGGGAGCTGTAAGAGAGGGGAAATAGTAGTGAGCTGAGAGCAGGATAAACAGGCCAGCTGCTGGTACTGTGATATTATCATCTATATTCTCGACTCTTTCTATAAGTGTGCACACTATTCCTGCAAAGATCCCTGCAAATCCCATTTTTGCGCCAATAATTATGCAAAGCACTAGCATCCCCGCAGAGCCTTCCCAGGCTTTTGTCCTTTTATTATACTTGAGGTTCCTTATTATGCCCGTAATCCCGTCTCCATATGCCATGAAAAGTACCGGAACCACTCCAAGCCAGAAGCTCCTGTCAATGTACCAGGTAAAAAACACTATTAATCCCCAGCTTAAAGTAAAATCCACATCATAGAGATTTTCGGGGTCCTGGAACCAGTACATTCTCCTGTTGAGTTTATGTGGCAGGTAGGTTATAAGAGCAAGCCCAAAAGCAGTAGCCGCCGGTAAAATAGGCTCATGAGCGACAAAGGGGAGCAGCATTGCTGTCAGTCCGCCAGCCAGGAAGTGAATTACTTTTCTTGAAAAATACATTGAAGAGTTAATCGACCTTCCCTTTTTCAGAGAAGTTTGATATACCTTTTTTGAGAGAAACAGGATCACAAACAAATTCCAGACTGCAATTACCGTAAAGGCGGGCAGGTCTGCCATTATAGATTCCAGTGAAATTTGAAACACAGCCTCCATGAGACATTCCACATCTCTTAAATATAAGACTTTTTTGAATTTATTTCGGTTTCTGTTGAAGAAAATTTTTAGTAAAATATCTTTAATTATAAAACCTGGTTACAGAAGCCTTTCTAAAAATAAAATTTTCCCATTTTTATTTTTCTAACTTTTTTTAAATAAAAATAGAAATGTCTATATATTTTATAATCTACCTACCTGTCAATGGAGGACCTATATGAGATTTAACAAGCAGATCTTTACAATACTTATTCTATCTCTTTCACTGGCCCTTTTAGGGAGCGGATGTGTCTCTGAAGGTGAAGGAGCAGAGAGCAATGTCACACAGGAAATAACCGATAGCGGGTTTTCTAATATCAGGGAAAATCCGGTAACACCATGGAATTCTGTACCTACATCACCTGTTATTGATCCCACAGCCTGTATTGATCCTCAGGCTTCAGTCATCGGAGCCGTGGAAATAGGTGCCAGTGTTATGGTTTCCCCAATGGCATCTATTCGAAGTGACGAAGGAATGCCGATTTTCGTAGGAAACGGAAGCAATGTCCAGGATGGAGTTGTACTTCATGGCCTTGAGACAATCAATGAAGAAGGCGAGCCTGTAGAAAAGAACCTTGTTGAGGTTGATGGTAAGAAATACTCAGTCTATATAGGAGAAAATGTTTCACTTGCCCACCAATCTCAGGTTCATGGCCCGGCTTCTGTAGGCAACGATACTTTCATCGGTATGCAGGCTTTCGTTTTTAAGTCAAAAATAGGAAACAACTGCGTACTTGAGCCTACAGCAGCAGCAATTGGTGTAACTGTTCCTGACGGAAGGTATATTCCAGCAGGCACAGTTGTTACTTCGCAGGACGAAGCGGACAAGCTGCCGGAAATTACTGATGATTATGCATACAAACATACTAATGAAGCCGTAGTGTATGTAAATGTCAATCTGGCTGAGGGATACAATAAAGCCTCATAACCAGGAACGGCTTTCACAGTAAATAATTAATTTAAATAAAAATAAGTCAATTGATTAAAATCAAAAAGTTTATTTAATTTTAAGTTCTGCCTGGGATTTTAATATTTATCTTCCCCAGGTAAAACTTCTATTTTGCTTTCAGATTTCTTCCCTATACGGTAAAAATAGAATTGATTTTCTAATTATCCAAATATCTTCTTTTTTAATATATATTTATAATTTATAAGTTAGCATTAATAAATACAAATAAACGAATATTTCAATAAATTAGTAATTAATTATTTATATTCATAACACTAACTTTTTTGAGTTAACGGTGATAATTTATGAGAATCGCATACAGGTACTTTTCTTTATTCTTAACATTCGTACTTCTTACGTTACCTGCAGTAGCAGAACCGAGTTCCATATCCGACTATGGTAATTTTACGGAAGAATCTGGATGGAGTATAGCCCAGAATGATTCACAGAACGATTTTTATTCAGATTCGAACCTAACTTATGTCCCAACCGGAGAAGTCGAAGGTTATGAAGAAGAAACTTATGCTGACAGCCCTGTAGAAAATATTACTTTTCTTACTGACAGCCCCGAATCAGAATTGTTTCCGGTATGGACTGTCGATGCAAATTATATCCTGTATACGGTTCACAGAGACGGATCCGATAATTTGGAATCGTATAAAATGAAAGCAAACGGAAGTGAAATAGAGCGAACAGGCATTGGAGAGGGAAATCTTACTTGCTTTAGTGATATAAATCCCAACGGAACAGAACTGATTTTAACAAAATCAAATGGTTCCCAAACAGGCCTCTACCTTGTGAACCTGAAAAATGAAACCGTAACTCCTGTTGCAGATGACCCTGACAAATCCGAAGGCTGGGGCGCATGGTGCCGCCTCGGAAAAAAAATCGTATACACCCAGAAGTTAGGAGATAATCCGTCCCAGCTCTGGATAGTTAATCGGGATGGAAGCGATAAGACCAGGCTCGGTACTTCAGAAAATGTCGGAATGGGGAAAGACTGGTGCCCTCTTGGCCTAAAAATAATATACAGTGCTAATGATTCTAAAGAGGAACCCGACCTATGGACAATAGAATGGCATGGTACAAACCAGACTCAGCTTACCAATACTTCATACGGGGAATGGGACCCCTCTTACAGTCCTGATGGAAAAAGAATAGTATATATATCCGATGAAGGAGGAAAGCCTGAAATCTGGCTTCGTGATACCAACGGAAGCTATAAGATAAGGCTTACAGACAATATCGGAGTAATCGACTCGAACCCCAGATGGAGCCCTGACGGCTCAAAAATAGTTTTTACGGTGCATAAGATGCAGAATACTTTGGAAAACTCTACAGTAAATGGTTCGAGTTCTGTTTTACTGAATAGTTATAACAGTTCTATGACTACAAATAACTCTACAATGACAAATAATTCTACATCAGAAGATAATTCTACATCAGAAGGTAATTCTACAACAATGGATAACTCAGTAATAAATAATTATGTAACAGTTAATAATTCCATGATAAACATTTCAGATTCTATGTCCAAAAACAGTTTTAATAATTCTACAATTAGTGGCTCAGATATTGCTGTTATAGAACTTGAACCTGCATTAAACATTTTAGACTCTACATCAGGAAATGGTTTAAATAATTCTACAATTAGTGGCTAAGATACCGCAGTTATAGATCCTGGATCTACATCTTCAGCCTCTCCACTGTAAGATTAGGAAAATTAATAATATGGGTATGAATGCAGAAAAAAATTCCCAGATAACGAAAACGAATCTAGTTGACGGCTGTGTCCCACGTTTAAAGAGCGTGGGATTTTAGCCTTTGACTCTTAAATCATTCATTCAGCTTAGATCATTCATTCAGCTTAGATCATTCATTCAGCTTAGATCATTCATCCAGCCCTTTTCTTCCAAAAATGTAATTTGCAACCCTTATAGCATCTCTTTCTCCGGTTTCCTTTTCCGGAGAGTCGCTCAGTTTTACAACAGGAATACCGTCAATGCTGTGCAGCTTTATGACCATATTAAGAGGAGGGCTTTCTCGGAAGAAATCGGAGTTATTGGTAAGGCTTGTGCCTATGCCGAAACTGCAGTTGATTTTTCCTTCGCAGTATTTTTTGAGCTGGATTGCAGTATCTGCGTTGAGGGCATCACTGAAAACGAGTAATTTTTTCATGGGATCTATACCCATTTTCCGATAGTGCTCTATCACAGCATCCACAAAGTCGTAAGGGTCTCCGCTGTCGTGCCTGAACCCGTCGTAAATTTTTGATAACCTCAGGTCCATATCCTTGAAAAAGGCTTTTGAGCCGAAAGTGTCCGTAAGGGCAATTCCCAGGTCTCCATTATAAACATCTATCCAGTTTTCAAAAGCAAAACGGTTTGCATACCTTAACCCCACAAGTGCCGAGGTACCCATAATCCATTCGTGCCCGACTGTCCCGATCGGTTTCATGCCGTATTTTTTTGCAAAATACACATTGCTTGTTCCTGTCAGGGTTTTTATCCCGGCCAGGGCTTTCATTACATGGTCGTGGAGTTCGGAACTTCTTCGCCTGCGGGTTCCAAACTCCGAAAAAAGGCAGTTGTTTTCCTCAAGGGCTTTTCCCATCTCAAGAATCTTATTTTCATAGGCAGCCAGTACGGATTCGGAAGTACAGCCTTTCTGGGATTCTCCATTCCACTCTTTTTCAATGGTTGTGAAGTAGAGTTCCGAAACCGTAGCCATAAGGACAATTTCCCAGAGAATCGTGCTGTGCCAGGGCCCTTTTATCCGTATGTCCAGATCTTTTTCTTCGGTAAGGCAGACTTTTACCTCATCTGGCTTGAAGCGGAAATTCTTAAGATATTCAAGGTACATAGGTTTCAGGTAAGGGCAGTTCTCTGAAAGCCAGTTGTATTCTTCTTCTGTTAGTGCTAATTTCGAGATCTCTTCGCGTATAGTCCTTTCCAGTTCTTCTACAAACTCCGTAGTAAAGCGCTGAGAACCCCGGTTGGTAAACCGGTATTCAGCATCAGCTTTAGGAAAAAGTTCAAGCACGGCAAGTTGCATGGTGAATTTATAAAGGTCGTTATCAAGTATGGATTGTATCACAGAAGGTCTTCCTGTAGCGTTTTAAATGCTTCTAAAGCAAATATTGTTTATTTAATCACACCTTTTGCTCCAGATATATAGCAGTTTTATTTTTAAAATTTCTGACACACATGTATAACTCCTGAAAACAAAGTAAGGTTTTCTTTATTAGCTTTCAGAAAATAGAGAAGATTTTTTGAGAGAAGGCTTTTTTGGGCTTCACGCCAAACAAATAATTACCGGAAAAGCAATACATATTCCGGAGACTAATTTTGATAGGGATTTGGGGAGATGGAAAGAGAAGTGAAGTTTGCAACAAAATGTGTACATGCCGCAGAAAAGCCGGATCCAGTTTTTGGGGCGCATACAACTCCGATATTCCAGACTTCGACTTTCATTTTTGAGAATGCCAGGCAGGGAGCAGCAAGGTTTGCAGGAAAGGAATCAGGATACGTATATGCCAGAATTCCTCCAAACACTCCCACACATGCTGTTCTCGCTGAAAAATTTGCTGCGCTTGAAGGTGGGGAAGCAGGGCAGACCTTTGCCTCGGGAATGGCAGCGATCACCGCAATTGCGTTAACTGCCCTGAAGCAAGGAGACCACCTTATTTCAACGGATGTAGTATACGGATGCACATACAGCCTCTTTTCTCAGGTTTTGCCAGGACTTGGAATAGAGGTCAGTTTCATCGATACCTCTAAAACCGAAAATGTAAGGAGAGCCTTTAAGCCCGAGACAAAAATGGTCTTTCTTGAGAGTCCTGCAAATCCTACGCTTACTGTATGCGATATTCCTGAAATAGCCAGGATAGCCAGGGAAAACGGGGCCCTCTGCGTTGTGGACAACACTTTTGCAACACCTTATTTCCAGAGGCCTCTTGAGCTTGGTGCAGACCTTTCTATGAGTAGCTGTACAAAATATATAGGCGGTCATGCAGATTTGCTTGGCGGAATCGTTGCAGGAAATAAGGATTTTATTAATAGAATGTCTGAGGTTGTTGGGTATACAGGAGGCATTATGGGGCCGCATGAAGCCTGGCTCTGCATAAGAGGACTTAAAACCCTGCATATCAGGATGGAAAGGCACGCTGAAAACGCAATGAAGGTTGCGGAATTTCTTGAATCACGACCTGAGGTAGAGTGGGTCAGGTATCCAGGGCTTCCAGGTCATCCTCAGCATGAACTTGCACGCAAGCAAATGAGCGGATTCAGCGGGATGCTCTCTTTTGAGGTAAAAGGCGGAATTGAAGCCGGGAGGAAGCTCATGGACAATGTAAAGCTCTGTTCTCTTGCTGTGAGCCTCGGAGCTACGGATACTCTTATCCAGCACCCTGCATCTATGACTCATGCATGTGTCCCTCATGAAGTAAGAAAGAGTGTGGGCATAACTGACGGGCTTGTCAGGCTCTCGGTAGGGATTGAAGATTACGAAGACATAATTGAAGACCTCAAACAGGCCCTTGAAGCAATTTAAGCCTTTCAGGCATGAATGCTGTTACCTGTTCAATGGCCAAGCTGCTGTTACTTATTTCATGACCTAACCGTTGTTACCTATTTTATTTTCGAAATCAGACAAGGTATATGTGCTTTAGAAATAATCATTCATTTGTGAATGAAGTATTATTTGTGAAATTAGGTACTCAAATTTGTGAAATTAGGTACTCAAAATTGTACCCGTAAAATCAATTTTGAAATGTCTGAAAAGTTAAATCCGGAAAATGAGGTCTGGAAAATTAAGTCTGGAAAATTAAGTCTGGAAAATTAAGTCTGGAAAATTAAGCCTGGAAAATTAAGCCTGGAAAATTTAAAAGCAAGGCTAAAGCCGTAAAACTAAAACCCAGGGGGAGTTTCACATGAAGGCACTCATATTCGGAGCCGATGGTTTTGAAGATCTTGAACTTTTCTACCCTTACCACCGCTTGAAAGAAGAGAGGATTACAACACATGTAGCTTCAATGAAGAAGAAACCAATAAAAGGAAAGCATGGGTATGAGGTCAATGTAGACATTGCTTTTAAAGACATAAACCCTGCAGATTATGGTGTTCTTGTAATATCCGGAGGAAAAGGCCCCGAAAAAATGAGGCTTGACGAGAATGCACTTGAGATTACAAGACACTTTTTCAAAGAAAACAAGCCGGTTGCTGCAATTTGCCATGGCCCACAGGTTCTCGTCTCTGCAGGCGTCATAAAAGGCAGGAAAGCAACCTGCTGGCCAGGGATAAGAGATGATATCATAGCCGCAGGCGCACTTTATGAAGATAAAGAAGTTGTAATTGACGGGAATTTTGTATCCTCAAGAAGCCCTGATGATCTTCATGCTTTTGGAAGAGAAATGATTAAGCTACTGAAGTAAACAGGAAACAGTTTTTGTTTCTTGCTTCTCCTTTAATCATTTATTTCTTTTATCTGTAGCTTTTTTAGCTCTGTTTTAGTTTTTCCTTCACGAATTTCTGCTTCTTCAGACCCGTTACTAATTGTCACTAATCAGTAGATGTTTTTCGTAATGAATGAAAATTTGAGTCAGTGTCTCTAATTTGCTGTAAATTTGAAGTCAATTTTTTGCGTACAATAGAAAAAATTGATCTTCTGATATAGACTTTTCGACCCGGCAACTTCTTGAGATTTGTGATTTTACAGAATAAACGGCACACTGCCTTTGATCACAATTATCAAACTATTTCTACAAATTACGGTTTCATATTCAATCAGGTTTATAGTGTCTATTACCAACCTTTTTTAAACTTCTTTGGAAGCTTCTGCTCCTTACTATTAGCTTTTCTTTCACGCGTTGACCTCTTATCTTTTTTTGTTTCAGATGCTTCAAGTTTCGGAGTATTTGAGCCTTTACTTTTTTCGGTTTTAGATGCTTCAAAAGAAGACGGCTTATTATCTTCATCATCTTTTTTTATAAGATTTTTCATGTTATCTAACATTTTCTTAAAAGGATTTTTTCTTTTTTCGGGATTATTGTGTGGACTATCAGGGTTATTATCAACCATAAATTATCAACCATAAAACTGCACATTTTATTATCTTATTACTGCACATTTTATTATCTTATTACTGCATATTTTAGTATCTTATTACTACATATTTTATTATCTTATTACTGCACATTTTATTATCTTATTACTGTTTATTTCTGTTAAGTAAGAAATCGTGACAAACTGCGTCCATTTCCACAATTCTTGCTAAATATTTTATTAAGTTATGGGCTGGAAAAGAGTGTCGATTTCATGTAAACAGACCAAAATTGAAAGCTGGTTTCTAATGCAAAATCGATACTTTCTGGCAAGAAAATTCATTAGCCGATGACCAATGTAATTTATTTATATACTTTAACTACATATGTAGTAGCGTGAAACAGTACAAAACTATTCGACTCTCAAAAAGTGTATTTTCAGACCTGAAAGCTTTGCAAAAAGACGGTGAATCAATTCCAGAGACAGTCAGAAGACTGCATAATGATTATTCGGATTGTATTGAAGAAATTCAGTACAGATATTCGAGAGATATAATGAATGACGGGTCATTTACTCAATATATTTCTATCACTGCGAGTGCAAACAGTAGGTACGGTTCACAATATACTGAATATTTCATGAAGATAGGAGAAGAAATGAATGATATTGTTAGGCTCCCAAAAGATGTTCTTGATGAAATCAGATGGATGCCTCAACACCCAGATGAGATATTCAATACTACTATGTTTACTTTGATATCTATTGAAAAAGCTTTAATGGAATGGAATGAAAAAGGCAAAAAATAAACTGACATACTTATCTTTGAGCTTATCCCAAAACTAAAATTACTTTTCTCAATTCTATGTTATAAATAACCAATCGAGTCTCTTATCGTAAAGAGTGTTCTGAATTTCTTTTCAATTTCGGAATAAAATTGGTTTTGGTAGACTGTTTCAAAACTCAAACTATTTCTACAATTGATATTAGGTATAATTAACTTTAAACTCTAATAGGTATTTTCTCTGAAATTCAGGTACAATACACTTTCTGCAGATGTCTGATAAATTTCACTGTTTTTCTCGATATCGTTTTCTCCAAAACCTCTTTTTATTATTTCGAATTGTATCTTTCCGTTTACTCATTCATTCAAACTTTACTTTCAAAGAAGTGCGATTTTTGCCTGGATTTCTCCTCAAAACCACTATCAAATGCCTTTTCATTTCTCTTTGATTTGTTGATCCTAACTACTAAATTCACTTTAAAAAGTCTATTGATAATGATTTACTTGGGAAAGTATATATAAAGGTTGATCCTAATTAAAGAGTATGGTATTTTTGAGAAAGAAACTTATCAAAGGCAAACCTTACTGGTACATTGTAGAAGCTGCCAGGGTTAACGGAAAGGTAAAGACTGTTTTTCAGATTTATCTGGGTAGTGCAGAAAAAATACTTGAAATGAAAAAACAATGTGAATCGATGCCTTATGATAAACTTAAGTCTTTTGAGTACGGCAAGCTTGCCGCACTCCTTCATGTAAATGAAGAACTTGGATTCATTGACATAGTAAACAAGCATACTGACAAAAAATTAATAGATGGATTGAGTGTTGGAGAATACCTTTTACTCGATATAATTGGGAAAAGTCACAGCATTTTAAGTGAAAACGGGATCGAAGACTGGTTCAAAAAATCCCCAATATCTTTCATGTGGAAGTTTCCTCACAAACTAAATTGCCAGAATTTCCTGAACCAAATGAGTTACATTGATTCAGATACGATGAAAAAGATTGAAGACGACCTTTGTCGGATTCTTGTTGAGAAGGGGTTAACTCCATCAATAATGTTTGTTGATGAATCAAACTGGTTTACCCATGCAACCAATTATGACGAAAAAAGTGAACTGCTTCATAAAGGATATAACAAAAAGCATCGTAAAGACAAAAATCAAATTTGTGTATCACTGGCTGTAAATGAAAACAATATACCCTTTATTCACGAAACTTATCCTGGAAATGTTCCTGATTCGGAAGAATTTTCGGGCATTGTAGACAAAATCATAAATCGACTGACTGAATTAAATATCTGTTCTGAAGATCTTGTTCTTGTTTTCGATAAAGGTAACAACTCTAAGGATAACATTGAAAAGGTAATCTCAAAAATGAGTTTTGTAGGAGCCGCAAAAGCAAATCAGGCTGAGGAACTCCTTGATGTTCCACTTTCAAGGTATGAATACCTGTATAAGAATACAAAAGGTAACGAGATTTTTGGGTGCCGGACAAAACATCAGTTCTACGGAACAGAATTCATAACCGTAATTACCTATAATGAAGGGACTTACAAACTTCAAAAAAGCACTTATGAAACAAACAAATCAAAAATAATTGATCAACTCCAAGACCTGCAGAGAAGATTAGAAAGCAGTAAAGGAAAAGAGAGAAACAGAAGCAGTGTAGAAAATGAAGTTTCAGATATTATTCTGAAAAAATTCAGGACTGTCATTAAATACGAAATAATTGAAGCTCCTGAAGGTAGGAAAAAACCTCAGTTGAAGTTCTGGGTTGATGAGGAAAACGAAAAAAGGTGTGAAAAAACGTTTGGTAAGAATATTCTGTTTACGGATAAGCAGGAGTGGCATACTAAAAAGATAGTGAAAACATATAACAGTAAAAACCTTGTTGAAGACGATTTTAAGCTGTTGAACGACCATTTACTTGTCCCTGTAGGACCAGTTTATCACCACAAGGATGAAAATATAAGGGTTCATGTATTTTTGGCTATGATTGGCCTGCTTTTCTACAGATATTTGGCCTGGGAAGCAAAGAGATATGGGTTTTCTATGAAACAACTGATTGAAAAACTGTCTGAAATTAAGATTGCAGTAGTTCAGGAAAAAGAATCCAAAAAAAGCAAAATTATTGTGGAAGAAATGGACACTAAACAAGCATCGTTATTTTCTTTTCTGAATATGGAGAAATATCTGCCATCGTAATGGAATCGTTGTTGGTAGGATTATTCTTTTGTTAGGCATACACAGATAAAGCCGCAGGATAACGTAAAATCACTCATCTTTGAAAGCAAAGTTTAAACCTTATTCATTGGTCATCGGTAAAAATTCATTTCCGTCTCCTGTTATTCTTTTTGAACCCTGTTCTTTCATTTTTTATTCAAACCATTCATCTCTAAATCTTTCCCTGTTTACATGCGGATCTAATGCTTGACTTTCATACACTCATTATCGTTTCAACAATTCTTTGAATTCCACATATATGCAGAATTACTGTCAATAAATCTGATGCATTCTCTGCAAATATTGCACTCCAACGTAACTGCGTATATCTAGCCATTTTAGAACATCCTGGAAGTTTTCGAGTTTTTTACTAAGTTTTCTTCCAGGATCTTTTGCAAACTCCTCTATGCCGTGAATAACACACTGATGAAGAAACTCAACAAGTTCGGGCCAAAATCGGGAAAAGTAAACCGGCATTGACACAAATTCGGTGGAAAAATTAAAAGGGGGTTGAAATGTAGAATACAGATAGGAAAAAGGAGATAAACAGGGGAATAAGGAGATAATAAAGGGAAAAAAACGTCAGATCTAAAAAAGAGGTAAAACGAAAAATAAAAAGTTTAATTTGCAAGGATAAGGGCTTCTCCTCGTGAGAAGTTAACTTCTCTAATTGAGCCTTCAACAGTCATTTGATCTCCTAAAATTCCAGTAAGCTGGATTGAGTTGCCTTCAACAAAGATCCTTGCTACGGAATCCATAATTCTCTCACGCTCATCTCCACGAAGCAAGAACACATTAAGTTCACACATTTTTTTCTTTCTCCTTATAATTTCATTTTATATTTTTCAATTTTGTTTGTATAAATTCAGTATAATAATATATTCTATGCCGTGGTATTAGCACTTTACTACATGCGCTACTGCATGCATTAAATTGTTTTTAGGCCATCCATAGCTATAGCTATTAGTGAGCCTGATAGATAAGAAGTTTCCGAAAACTTCTCAGAGGAAAACTCAGGGATAGTTCATCAGTTTTGCAATGGATAAGTCCTTTTCAAGTCCCAGGTCTTCGGCAACACACTCACATTTAGTAAGAAGCATGTACGCAATTGGCCCAAAATTGTGCTCGGATAAAGTTTCGTAATTGGCCATGCCCTTGCTGATAATAAGAGTCGCATCTTTCATTGCCTGAAGAAGTTCGGGTGGAGCTTCCTCAATCAGGACACCTACGGCATTTGAACCGGTTGTCAGGACTCTATCGACTTTATTATCAATTTCGAACTCTTTGATCTCTTCTAAAGTCACGTCAGTTAGAATGGGTCCACCCCGGACTACGAGTGTGATCTTTCCACCGAGTTTCTTGATGATCTCAAAAACAAGCGTATCAAAGAGAATTTCTCCGCAATTGTCGGCAATGTAAACAACGTCCTGCATGAGCCCGAGCATTTTGGGAGTGTCATCCACATCAAGCCCGTGCTCGAAGTATTTCCGAAAAGCAGCCTCAAATTTGTCTTCACTGGCATCAAAACCCATAATTCCGAAATCAAAGTAATTCGCAACCACGGATGCCAGCACTGCTCGCCTGAAAAGTTCCCCGTTTTCTGGAGAATTTTCGTAAATCTTTTCTTTTGCTACAGGCAGGACTTTCAGCGCAGCCTGGTCGATAAGTTTCTTTGTTACCGAATAAGGGTCATTGTCTCCCAGAACCTCGTAGCATTTTCTGTGAACTTTGGTGGCTACGGAAGCAGATACCACATCGGGACTGTAGTTTTTGGTCACAACTTCAAGGCATTCCTTGATGGTCTTGCTTATGAGGTCTTCATCATCCGTAGAAAGTTTAGACTGAAAATGTACTCTTGAAAGCAGGCAATAGGTACAGCGTGGGTTCATCTTCATAGAAACATTTCCTGTTTTTTGATTCGAAAATAGGTTTTGCCAGATTGCTATAGATATTTGCGGCAAATATGATAAGAATTTATTCATCTGATAGAGTAGATATTTAAAAATGTAACTGAAACTGAAGCATAGAAAAATCTAGAAAAATCTAGAAAAATCTAGAAAAATCTAGAAAAATCTAGAAAAATCTAGAAAAATGACTGAAGAGAAAATATATTAAGGATGTTCTTTCTCATTTTTATGATATTGTAGGGGTCTGAGCGGATTTTCCTACCTGGGCTATCTATTGTTCCTGCTTTCAAGGCTGCTGCTTTTCAGAGAGCTCGGAGCTATTTTATAGACTAATTTTCAGAATCATTGTTTCAAAAGCAGTTTGAACCTAAATTACATACTTTCCATATTAAGACTATTGAGGTGACACGAAAATGAACTGTGGAGATTTGAAAATGGGTCAGGTCCTTCGTTGCGAAGCATGTGGTTTTGAACTTCAGGTAGTAAAAGAGTGCGGGGATGTATCCTGCTCTACCGATGCATGCTGTACCGGCAATGTAACATGCTGTGGAGAACCAATGAAATTAAAATAATAAGTCCGGTAAATAAAATAACAAAAACAGGAGTGAAGATTCCAAAATATTTTGAAGTAGTACAAATCCCGGGAAAGTTAAGGAAAGTCCGCAAAAGGATGGTAAAGATGAGCCCGGAAGAATTTCTTTGTTCAGGGCTTTTCTGGAATCTTAAAGTTCAATAGCGTATTTTTTGCTGTCTTTTTTCCTTCATTTTTCCCAGGAAACCCTGGATCAGCCTGGTCGATAAATATGAGCTGAAAAACCAAACCAGCAGAGCAATGATAATTGAAAGGCTCCAACTGTTAAGGTGCTCCATGCAGAAGGCAGCAGTGAGCACGCATATAGTGCAGCCTATCATCCCTGCGCTAGCTCCAAGGGCAATGTCAGAAGCTTGCTCAGAACTTCCGAAATGTCCTGCCATTATCACGGCCGCTACCATAACAGCTGGAAAAGCTGCAAAAACTCCAGCAAAAGATTTTGAAGGGATTATCTGCAGCATGATATAACAGGCAGCAACAGCAGTTCCCCCGAAGACGAACCTGAGAGCAAGGTCTTTGAAATCTAATTTCATAATATACCTCCTTATTGCAACTTTTCTAAAAAGACTACTAACTATTTTAACTTTAACTCTGCTCATTTAGGGAATAAGTTCAAGTTTGACTTCTTTTCTATTTCATCAATCATCCGGTTATTCATCAGGTTTTTCAAAAAGGGCAGGATACTTCTTTTTTAATGGTATGTGGAACTCTTCGTCTAATTTTGTATCATAAAGTGTTTTCACTTTTGAAAGCTGGTCAAGTGATAAATGCTGAGCTCCTTTAAGGTCAGCCCTTTCAAAATTAGCCATCTTAAGGTTAGCTCCTTGAAGGTTAGCCCCTTCAAGTTTAGCCATTTTAAGGTTAGCTCTTTCAAGGGAAGCTCCTTTAAGGTCAGCCCTTTCAAGGTTAGCCTCTTTAAGGTGAGCCCCTTCAAGGTTAGCTCCTCCAAGTTTAGCCTCTTTAAAGTTAGCCCCTATAAGGTAAGCCCATGTAAGGTTAGTCCCTTGAAGATTAGCCCCTTCAAGGTTAGCCTCTATAAGGTAAGCCCCTTCAAGGTTAGCCTCTACAAGGTAAGCCCTTTCAAGTTTAGCTCCTCTAAGTTTAGCTCCTTCAAGATTAGCCCCTTCAAGGTTAGCCTCCATAAGGTAGGCCCTTTCAAGTTTAGCCTTTTCAAGTTTAGCTCCTCCAAGTTTAGCCCCTTCAAGGTTAGCCCCTTCGAGGTTAGCCTCTATAAGGTAAGCCCTTTCAAGTTTAACTCCTCCAAGTTTAGCTCCCTCAAGGTTAGCCCCTTCAAGTTTAGCCTCTTGAAGATCAGCTCCATAAAGGTTAGCTCCCTGAAGATTAGCCCCTTCAAGGTTAGCTCCATAAAAATCAGCCCCTTGAAGGTTAGCTCCTTGAAGGTTTGCCTCTTTAAAGTTAGCCAGATGAAGGTTAGCCAATTGAAGGGTAGCCTTTTCAATGTTAGCCTCTTGAAGGTTAGCCCCTTCGAGGTTAGCCTCTGTAAGATCAGCGTAAAAAAGATCAGCTCCTCGAAGGTTAGCTTCTTGAAGGTTAGCTCCTCGAAGGTTAGCCTCTTGAAGATTAGCCCCTTCAAGGTTAGCTCCTTGAAGGTTAGCCTCTATAAGGTCAGCTCCTTGAAGGTTAGCTCCTCGAAGGTCTTTTCGCTCTGGAATATCCATATACAATTATCGGCTTTGAACTAAAATAAGCATTACTATGCCATGAAAATATCTTCTGCTCTTCAGGATTTAGTTTAAAAAACTGTGTCTATTTATAATATGGGTCTATAAGAACTGCAAGAATGACAGCTACGTTTTATCCTATGACGTTGCTATCCTGCACGGTTCTTTCAGTGTGGTATTTTTTTCAGTAATTTATGGCATCTATATTTTGCAGAATATGAGGTACATTGCCCTCACTCAGAAGGAAAGAAGACTATCAAAGAAAATCAGCAGCTCTAACACAAGAGTAAAAATAGAAAAAAAGCCTTTATATATTATGGATAACAAAAAACTTGCGAATATGTGCCCATTTCCACCAACGTTAAAAGAACTCTTGAAGAAACAAAGGGAACTAAAAATGCGAGAAAAGGAAAAATATTTCAAACCTTGAATTAACAAAAAATACATCCAAATTTCTCAAAGACTGCAATCTCTACTGAGAAAAGACTAGGACTTACGCACTTGAGGTATAAAATCAAGCACATTCGGAGTTGTGCTTGGTTATTTATTAGACATTTGGAGGTTTAATGCTATCGATTTTTCATTTCAACCGCGTAAGTCCTACATATACAATTATCGGCTTTGAACTAAAATAAGCATTATCATGCACCATGAAAGTATTTTCTGCTCTTCAGGATTTAGTTTTTAAAAAAAGGACAAAATGCTTAATTCAATGTGGGTTGCACAAAAAGTAATAAAAAATAAAGTTATTAAGATATCGTCTCGAGCTTTGCCCGTTTGAAAATAGCAGTTACCCTTCCTTCTTCATCAATATCATCCTTGATCAAAACCAGTTCCCAGCCTTCATTTCCGATTCTTTCAAGTTCGCTCATTTGTTGTGGCGTGTTAAAACCATCAATCCTGCGAGAATCATACTCCCATAAATGTATCATTTAATATCCCTCCTATTAAAGATAAAGACAAATTTCGTAATTTATATATTGCAATGAAACTATAAATAATCCAAACAGAAGGAAAAAAAGAGACTTTTTAATATATTCTGGGACCATCAAAATTTGATAGTGATTCTGCTGACAGTTGACAGCCATCATTCAAAAAACCAGAAAATAATAAAAAGTCTCTTAAAAAGTGTCATGTGGTAATACTCGCATCCTTATTATACTGAAAAGCAATTGTTATAATATGGTAATATTACCTTTTGAAATAATTTGTTTTTTAAGTTGGAATTGTATATCAAAAGGGGGAACACTGTGTGGAAATTTTTGAAGGACTCGTTTATGTAAAATATGGACGGATTGGAAGCAAAGGTGAAGGTCCAGATTATTATCTTCAGACCTGGGACAGGGAATTTCTACTGAATTATGGGGATAGAGGTCCATGGGAACTAGACTATTACCTTGAGTTTTTCTGCCGTAAATTCGTTGAAGTTACTGGTGAACCTGATAAAGAAACAAATACAATGAAAGTGACAATGATCAAGGAAATCTGTGTGGAGCATATCCCTAAAAAGATGGAGTACAGTTGATCCGACTTTCTAGAGATCTCTCCTCTAAAATAATATTTTTCATAATTTTTTCCATCAAATTTGGTTACTTAAGTTGTACAGTATTTCATGCGTCGTCAGTTAAGGGAGGAATCATGACAAATCGCGTCAATTTTCCACAACGTTTGTCAAATATTTTATAATTTATGAGCTGGAACAGGGTATCGATTTCACTTAAATAGGCCAAAATATAAAGCCGGCTTCTAATGCAAAATCGATAGCTTTCAGGCAAGAAAATTCCTTAACCGATGACCAATGTACAGAATTTAATAATTTTTAATGAAAATAAAGTTGCGGTAGTGAATATCGCTGCAAGCAACTGGGTATTTTTGCGCCATTGTTCTCTTTATGATAGAAATTATTAAAAATCAAATAAGTAATAAAATTTTTACAGAGCCTATACATTATTTACTACTATAAATGATAGTGAATAAATTATTGTTTGGATGGATATTTGACAGCTAGCGCTTTTATTATCCCTAGTATTAACAACAATGTAGATAGGCCTAAAATAAATTGATAATCAAATCTTTGGCCATATACCCCTGCTGCGATTTCACGCATGACTATTAAAATCGTAGCATCGGTTACATATGTAATTCTGATTTCTTCATGTTCGCGAAAATCAGCAAAAGTCTTGAAAAGATCAATGAGAATAAAAATTGTGAGGACACCAGATACTATCTGATCTAAACCGCCTCCAAGAGTCCCGATTAGAATTGATTTGACATTCAGGAGGAGATTTATTACTCCCACAAGTAGCGCCAGTAGCAGTATATAAAGGATGATAATAGTGACTAAATCAATTGTAATTTTAAATATTTTTTTCTGGTTTATCATAAATATTTTATAATGGATGTTCATTTTTACCCCCCTCTATCCGTCTTTCCGCAGATCTCCACTCAAAAGTAGTATTTTTCACAATATTTCCCCATCAACCTTATTATCTTGCCCTTAACTTCATCCATGTTGACAATTTTGGTTATCACCCTTGAATCAACTTCCACTTTTACTTCTGTAATTTTCCTCATCAGCACAAAAGCCCACTTCAAAGTGGGCTTTTGAGTTTGCTTTTTAACCTGATTAGGTATTGTTTCCCCTGTTTCTTTTAGCCTTTTTCTTAGCTTCCATTCCACCATCGAGTAAACCATCAGAGTTAAAACCATTACCATTGATAAAGTTTCAATTCTTTGAGGTTTTTTCAAATCAAATTGCGGGCGGCCACCCCACCCTAAAGGATGGGGTATGCTTCGGGCCGCCCGCCCGGTTACTTGGAGACAGATGATTAAGTATCCTTTAACAAGGTTTCCTTAACATAAGTGATTGAAATTTTGACCCTCGGTTTCCTATCAGATTTGATGTATCTATAAAAGGAAGCTATGGTTTAGA
This sequence comes from Methanosarcina sp. Kolksee, assembly GCF_000969945.1. Lineage (NCBI taxonomy): Archaea > Methanobacteriati > Methanobacteriota > Methanomicrobia > Methanosarcinales > Methanosarcinaceae > Methanosarcina > Methanosarcina sp. Kolksee. The sequence continues at coordinate 1,697,614 of NZ_CP009524.1, read as the reverse complement.
TATTCAAAGAGAAATACGAAGAGGCGAGGGTTCACTTCATCCCCAATCTAAAGAATGGGGTATTCGTGACCCTCTGCGCTCCCGTTGTAATAAATTTATATTTTGATTTTTATACAGTTATTATTTGTTGTACGATTTGTTGTACAATGAAATACTATTTCCATTTAGTCTTATTTGTTAACTTTAAGATATCTACTATAGTGCCGGTGTGTATTGGTTAGAGTGTTTAGTTTGACCTTCTATTTTGTGAAATTGTAATAAGTTATGACCTAAATATAATTGTAATAAGTTATGACCTAAATATAATACATTTAAACTTTACTTTCAAAGAAATGCGTTTTTGCCAAAAATTTTCCTTAAAATCAGCATCAAGCGACTTCTCATTTTCGCTTGAATTGTTGATCCTAACTAGTAAATTCACTTTAAAAAATATATTCATTTCGTTTTTATTCGCAAAATGTATATAAACGTAGAACCTAATTTTAGTTCACAATTAAAGTTACAACGCAACAATGTAAAAAACCCACAACTGACCAATACATTAATTTGTTTAGAAGGCCACTCGTATACGATATTTTGAATACGGATTTTTTTGTGGCCATGCAAAATATGTATTTGATCATTTGTTATTCTAGAAAAAATAAAGCTACAGGTACGAAAACTAAAATCTTTCAAAAATTTTGTTAAAGAAATACCTTTCATCCTAACAAAATCGTTATCGGAAGGAATATTCTTTTATTAGGCATACACAAACAAAGTCTCTAGATACCGTAAAATCACACACCTTTGAAAGGCAAGTTAAATTTATGTCCCTTGTTGTTATGTGTGGATATCCTCATAATATTCTCATAAAAACCAATGCAGTCTTGAGTTGAAAATCATCTTATCCATACGGGATAGTGAAGAGCCTTTATTCTACACAGGAGTCAAAATTATCGAGATGAAGTGTTTATAAACAAAAAAAATTTAGAAATAAAACAAAAGATGGAATACGAAACAAAGATCCGCTTTCATCTTCTATTTTAAGCTTTTAAGAGTAGATCGGAGTCCCACTGTTTGCAGTTACTTCTTTGAGACCTCTGGCCAGCTTTTTGGCAATCGGACCTGGCTTTCCATCTCCAATCAGTCTTCCATCTACCTTGATAAGCGGAGCCATTTCAGCCAGGGTGCCGGTGACAAATATTTCATCTGCCGTGTAAAGGTCAAATAAGCCCAGGTTTGCTTCGATAGTTTCGTATCCCATCTGGTCAAGAACTTCAATGACTGTAGCTCTGGTTATTCCTTTTAGATTACTGATTGTCAGAGGAGTATAGACCTTACCATTCTTGACAACAAAGATGTTGTCTGCCGAACCTTCGCACACAAAGCCATTCTGGTCCAGGAAAATGGCTTCGTCTCCTCCTTTTTCATTGGCTTCAATCTTTGCCAGTATGTTGTTCAAGTAGTTCAGAGATTTGATATTCGGGGATAGAACGTCAGGTGCATTTCGCCGGACACAGACGCTAACTCCTATAATTCCTGCTTCGTAGCGGTTGCCATACATAGCTCCCCAGCCCTGAGCTATGACAATTATATTTGGTTTTTCACACTTGCGAGGGTCAAGCCCAAGGTCTCCAATTCCCCTTGAGACTACAAGACGGACATAAGCATCTTTGAGGTTGTTTTTCCTCAGGGTTTCAAGAATTACCTCAGTCATCTCATCCTTTGTAAGATAAATATCCATTGCAATTGCCTTTGCTGAGTCATAAAGCCTGTCAACATGTTCCTTTAACTTAAAGACACGTCCGTTATACGCCTTTATACTTTCAAACACTCCGTCGCCATAGAGAAAACCGTGGTCATAGACCGAAACCCTGGCTTCGGACCTGGGGACACAGTCTCCATTAATATAAATCAGTAATTCGCTCATGTATAAACCACCATGTTTGAAGCTTTAATCAAATCTGAACTTAATATATTTTTATACTCTTTTGTCTTACAAATTTATTTCTCCTGATAAGCCTCATTTCTCAAGATAAGCCTCATTTCTCCTGATAAGCCTCATTTCTCAAGATAAGCCTCATTTCTCAAGATAAGCCTCATTTCTCAAGATAAGCCTCATTTCTCAAGATAAGCCTCATTTCTCAAGATAAGTCTCACTTCTCAAGATAAGCCTCACTTCTCAAGATAAGCCTCACTTCTCAAGATAAGCCTTAATTTCCAGCCTTTTCATCTGGACATGGACGTATCCTTTGCTATCAGGCGGATAACTCTTTACAAAAAGAGTTACAAGTTCACTTATAAAATCCTCTTTCAATTCTTGAGGTACCTGCTGTATATAGGGGTGCCAGGTTGAAGCAATCCAGGCAAAAAGTGCACTTTCTCCTTGAAGAGCCATATCTTTTGAGATCAATTCCAAACGCCTAATTGAAAAACCTGCTTCTTTGAGCCATTTACCGTATTCTTCAGGTCCGTAAAAACCGTATGGAAATACAAAATCCCTGAAATAAGAACTCCATTTTTCGTTTTCAAGCATATAGTCAAGAATTTTGAGGATTTCTGCAGCGTTTCCTCTCCCTCCAAGCTGGGCCAGAAATACTCCGCCGGGTTTGAGGCTTTTCCAAAAACCCTTCAGAGCAGCTTCAGGAGCCGTGATCCAGTGAAGAACAGCATTGGAGAAAACAATATCAAACTCAGAATCAAAAGTAAGTTCACTTGCATTTGCTTGCATAAAAGCAAGGTTTGGAAACTTCTCTTGAGGATAATGATTCCTGGCAAAAGTAATCATCTCTTCAGAAATATCGATTCCTAGAACAGAGCCTTCAGGTAAGCTTTTTGCTACATCAGCACTAAGTTTTCCATCCCCGCAGCCAACATCCAGAAACCTTTCATTTCCTTTCAAATTCAGCTTTGCAAGAAGTTCAAAACCCCAGTTTTTCTGAGCTGAGGAATTCGAAGAGTAAAGTTTTGGATCCCAGGAATACATAAAAACTATTTGTATTTTCTCTAGATATTTAACAGTTCTGGCTTCATTAGATCAGGAGGTTTTGTGTTAAACGTTAGAAAGTTCATGTGAAAACTTACAGGACTTGTATATTAGGGCTAGGACTTTATACATTAGGACTTATACGTTTGAACTAAAAAACGGTAATATAAGCCATTAATCATCTAAAGTGTAAACTTAGATCTTAGTTTTGCTTTACTTACTATATATAAATGCATAATTACGATTAGTAATAAGCAGAAAACTAATTTTTGTTACATATCCAAAAATACTTCTATTATTTTTTCACAATACTAAAATTTTTCAAAAATATTGAACATTTACTCACAATTAAACGTTTTATTCAACTGTGAGATTTATGAGAAATAGAATACCATAGACCATACAGAACACTTATAACAAAAAAGACACCTGCAATGATTAGAAATCCACTAAAACCGAAAACAGTATAGAATGTTCCAAAAATAACATAAAATATTCCAGAAAGAATAATAAGAGCTAACCAGTATGAGTAATACCTGTGATCCATTATTAGTTATATATATACACAGTGTTAAATAGTTTATTATGTTGAGGAGGGGAGAAAGAACGTATCAAAAAAGAACGTATCAAGAGCCGTTTAGAGCAAAACACCATCGCTTCGAGACTTCTTTTTCAATTTAATAAAGCCTTTTAAAACACTTATTTTAATCTCTGCTACTTTTTCCTGAGTCAGACCTGAAACACATTGTTCTACTGCCTGAACCCACCCTTATTAATTGAAGGGAGAAATTCCGGAGCTTACAAGGCTTAAACTTTCGAATAATTGATCAGAGAACATATTCTAAGTGACTTAAATCCTGGAATTTTTAAACACCAACAGCCGCGTCTATGAGAAAAGCTAAAAGACAGAAATGGGTATAGCTTACCTTCCACAGATAGAGAATATCTTTACTAATTTAACAGTTGAGGAAAACCTTAAAATCGCTGATTATATTCTTGAAAATGGAGAATACAGGGATCAGCTGGATTTAGCCCTTGAAGTATTTCCTGAACTTACAACGAAGCTAAAACAGAAAGGAGGTACATTGAACGGCGGTGAAAGACAGTTTCTTGCAATAGCTTCAGCCCTTATAAAGAAGGCAGAACTTCTCATACTCGATGAACCTACAGCCATGCTTTCACCGAGATTTGCAAACGATACATTTCAGAAAATTCTGGAGCTAAAAGAAACGTTCGGACTTACGGTGCTTATAGTTGAACAGAATGTCAAAAAAGCACTGGAGATAAGCGATAATGCGTACATGTTTATGAATGGAAGGATCGTTTTCGAAGGAAAATCCGAAGAATTACTCGGCCATGAAAAGTTTGAGAATTTCTGCATGGGAATTTAACTGATCGGTTTTGATTGCTCCCTAAACTACTATCCTCATTTTGAAAGCATTATCTCATAAGTTCGACCAACTATTATACTTATATAATACTTCTATAACAAAAAACGGAGCTCATGTGTATGGAATACTATCTGAAGGACAGCAACCTTATAATCAAAGGAGATTTCGAAGCCGTGAGCACGGGCTTAAACGGTGGCCGTGCACGGGTAAAGTATCTTTTCAACAAACAGGTTCCAAGAACCTTTAATCCACCAGACCCAAGAGAATTCGTAAAAGAAGAAGCCCTGAAATTGAGTTTTGAAGGGGCTTACTTCGGACTTCTTACAGCTGTAAAAATGGAGTACCTTCAGGTAATAGAAAATGACTATCTGACTGCTTTCATAACTGCTGGCGTGAGCAACGGCTCAGAATTCAGGGCAAAAGTAGGAACCATAAATATAATTCTGATCTCAAAAGTAAGGCTATCCGAGACAGCTCTTCTCGGAGCGATAATCACAGCCACAGAAGCAAAAGGGCTTGCTTTGCTTGAGAAAGGCTACACTTTCCTGGGTACCAATACGGATGCAGTGATTGTTGCTTATGAAATTACCTCAAAACCTGGCCTGGAAAATGAGGAAAGACAGGAAATTCCTTACGCAGGTTCAAGCACGGATTTGGGAAAAAAGATTACTGAAGCCGTTATAAAAGGAGTAAAAGTAGGGCTTGAGCTACGGGGAGAATAAAAAATAAAAAATGTTTTTGTTGACCATAAACCGAGAAGATGTAAGATAGGCAAACTATCTTACATAGACAAACTATCTTACTTTGTCAGCTCTCGCTTGAAAAGACAGAACACCAAAAACAGAGTGAAAATCAAGTTTATTGAGGCAAGTTCTGGCATAGCTTTAGCTTTATCCATGCTATCCGTAACTGCTGTTTTGTTTTGAGTTTCTCCTTTTGCTGTAGTCTTATTCTTTTCTGACATAGAGAGATTTTCTTCATCATATATATCTCCGGCTTCAGAGATTGAGTTAGAAGAATTATTGGATGTTATATTCGCAAGTGAATTATTATACTTTAAGAGTAACGAGCCAGAACTGGAACTGGTTCTCTTTTTATTACCAATGTTCTCGTTCTCATCTGAATTTATACGAATTTTTCCTGAAATCGAATATTTAAGCCGAGGGAGAAAATCTTCAATTATCTTTTCTTCGTCTTCACTTGCCCAATGTAATGCAATGTTTACATTAGATAAATATTGATTCTTATTAAGAAATACATTTGTTGTCCCGTAAAGGAACTTTCCTTCAGAAGAGATATACTTAAAGGCAGTTACAGAACAATTTCCGTAATTTAGCATATAAAAATCATATAAATCACTACAATTATAATTTCCACACTCATCAGTGCTTCCAAACCCTCGAATATAGCTTTCTTCAATTATAATGTTCGTGTTAGAAATGTCTATGTTTTTATCCTGTATGTTAGAAAAAACGCTTCCTGACAGTGAATATCTAAGTAAAGGAAAGAAACTCTCAATTATCGTTTCTTCATCTTCACTTGCCCAGTCTAGTGAGATGTTAGCGTTATATGTACTTATATCCCTCTCAAGAGAGACGTTTGTTGTTCCATAAAGGAACTTTTCCTCAAAAGGAACATACTTAAAAGCAGTTAGAGAATAATTTCCGTGCTCTAACCAATTGTCATCATCAAACCTATAATTCCCGTACTCATTACATTTTCCAAAATTCCCGTACTCATTATATTTTCCGAATTTTAGACTGTCATTTTTTTTGGCTACAATACATGTATTAGAGAAATTTATAGTTTCATTTTGAATATTAGAAGAAATGTTTCCATACAGATAGCGGAATTCATAATTTAGAAGAAAATCTTTAATGAGATTTTCTTCATCTTCACTTGCCCAGTCTAATGTGATGTTAACATTAGATAAGTTTTGAACATTTTTTAAAGATACGTTTGTTGTTCCAAACAAATACTTTCCCTCAGAAGGAACATACTTAAAGGCAATTAGAGAATAGTCCCCGTAATTTAATCCATAATCTAAATCACCATAATTATAATTTCCAAAGATATCACCTTTTGTAAGTCCTTTTAACGTACCATTGGCTTGGATTATGATATTTGCATTGGAAACATCCAGGGTTCCACTTTGAATATTAGAAGAAATGCTTCCCGAGAAAGAATATATAAGATTTAAAAGAAAATTTTCAATTATTTTTTCTTCATCTTCACTTGCCCAGTCTAATGTGATATTAACATCAGATACTTCTTCATTATTGTGAAGGGATACACTTTTCGTTCCAAACAAGTACTTTCCCTCAGAAGAAATATATTTAAAAGCAGTTAAAGAATAGTCACCACATTCTAACCAATCAGCAATAGAGTACTCATCGAGCTTATAGTTTCCATAGTCATCCGATTTTCTAACCGCACAGCCGTTATTTTTCGGGACTGCAATATTTGCATTAGAGACGTTAACAGATTCATTTTGAAAATCAGAAAAAAGTTTTCCTGAAATTGAATATTCATACAAATAAAAGAAACTTTCAATTATTCTTTCCTCATCTTTACTTGCCCAGTCTAGAGAAATATTAACATCCGATTCCTTTTCATTATAATTAAAGGTCACATTCGTTGTACCAAACAAGAATTTTTCCTCAGAAGGGATATACTTAAAAGCAGTTATGGAATAATTTCCATATCTTAAGTCAGAACCCTCATATAATTCGTCTGGATTATATAACTCCCCGTAATAATAATTTCCAAAGATATCACTCTTTGTATGTCCCCTTATAGCATTTCTCTGGATTACTATTTGTGTATTAGAAACATTTACAATTTGATTCTGAACATTAGAAAAAACGCTTCCTGACAGAGAATATCTAAGCAAAGGAAAGAAACTTTCAATTATCTTTTCTTCATCTTCACTTGCCCAATCTAATGTAATATCAACATTAGGTACTTGTTGATTTTTATTAAGGGATATATTTGCTGTTCCAAACAAATACTTTCCTTCAGAAGAAACATACTTAAAAGCAGTTAAAGAATAACTACCATGTTCTAGCCAAATGTCAGAGCTTATGTTCCCAAACTTATAATTTCCATACTCATCACTTTTTCCAAGTCCTTTTATACCATTACCTTGGATTACGATGTATGTATTAGAGAGATTCATAATTTCACTTTGAATACCGGAAAGGAGATTTCCTGATATTGAGTAAGGTTCCTGAAGATCGGATGAGATGGTAGTAACAGAGTCTTCAGCAATACCCATTGAATATACTGGACTGGGAATTAAAAGAAGTAAACTTACGAATGTAAAGTACCTTGAACACTTCAATATAACCACCGAGAAAACATAAACAGATTGTAGAATTTACAGTAGTTAGTTAAAATATAGTTCATTGTACTTATACTATATTAAATAAAATAATAAGTTTTCAAATTGAAAAAGTTGTTAATTAATACTTCTTTCTTAGACTGAGAGGCTATGAGAACTTTCCAAAAAATGAAGTTAACTATGAAAAACAAGCATGCATAAGAACAAAAGGATAAAAATATCGTAGAATTAACATATAAAGAAAGGTGCAGAAAACTGAAAGTAAAAAAACAATACTAAAATGACATATTAAAAACTAATTTTAAAAACAGATCATGAAAAGTAAAGTATTATAAGGTGAGTATGGCAGCGATCCAGAGTTCCCGAAGGCTCGCACACTTCAGTACAGTAAGGAACGCGGGCAGGCTTATCTACTGTGTTCGGGATGGGTACAGGAGTTACACTGCCGCTATGGCCGCCAGACTCAACCTATAAGTGGGATTGTGAAATGAAGTCATGTATAGTGCTGCATACTGAATTTCGCCTGGACCGGATTAGGAAAGGAACGGATGGTTAGTTAACGCGGACTGAACACCTCGTTGCCTTGGTGCTTACATCCCGTTTCTATCAAACCGGTCTTTTACCGGAATCCTTAATGAGGTCTCTTTTTAGGTTAGATTTCGAGCTTAGATGCATTCAGCTCTTATTCCGAAGCGCGTAGCTGCCCGGCGATGCCTTGTCAGACAAACGGTACACCAGTGGCGCCGCTGCTTGGTTCCTCTCGTACTAAAAGCAGCTTACCCGCAGACCTCGAACACCTCTAGTAGATAGTAACCGACCTGTCTCACGACGGTCTAAACCCAGCTCACGATCTCCTTTAATAGGCGAACAACCTCACCCTTGGCCGCTGCTGCACGGCCAGGATGGAAAGAACCGACATCGAGGTAGCAAGCTGCCGGGTCGATATGTACTCTTGCCGGCAACGACTCAATTATCCCCGGGGTAACTTTTCTGTCATTTTTGGCCCCCACCAAGGAGGCTCAAAAGTTCGCTAGAGCCGACTTTCGTCTCGTCATCCACTGCTATGCTGAATAACGTCAGGCTGACTTATGCTCTTGCACTCTTCAGTGAGTTTCCGACCCACTTGAGTCAACCATTGCGCGCCCTTGATATCTTTTCAAGGGCGTCCCGCCCCAGGCAAACTGCCCACCTATCGGGGTCCTCTTCGCAGAGTTAGGGTCGTAGTCCCAGAAGGGTAGTGTCCCAATTGCGGCTCCACGGATGCTGGCGCACCCGCTTCGATGCCTCCTACCTACACTGTACATCCAGAACCACAACCCAACGACAGGCTGCAGTAAAGCTCCACGGGGTCTTCACTTCCCCCTAGAGGTCTCTAGACTGTGCACTAGAATGTAAGCTTCACCGGATTCCAGTTAGGGACAGTAGGGCTCTCATTGATCCATTCATGCAAGTCGCCAATTAAGCGACAAGGTACTACGCTACCTTAAGAGGGTCATAGTTACCCCCGCTGTTTACAGGCCCTTCTTCCCGTTGAAACGGGGTTTCAGGTACCTGCACTGAGCAGGATTCAGAGATTGTACTAGCCCTTACGGGTTTGCAATCTCCTATGTTGGTATTAGACAGTTAGAGCCCCCTGGTCACTGCGACCTGCTGTCTTCACAGCAGGCACTCCTTATCCCGAAGTTACGGAGCTAATTTGCCGAATTCCCTTAACTGAAGTACTCCGACACGCCTTAGCCTTTTCAGCTAGGGGCACCAGTGTCAGATCTTGGTACGGACATTTAGCGGCCTTTTCACGGGTCCCTGGGTGCAGCCGACTTTAGCCATTACAGATTCGCCCGCTTCTCGCCATTACGGCTCTCCACGGGGTTCGCTGCTTAGACGGCGCGACGACGCCGCTCGGCCTGCCCTGAGACGTCAGACGGATTGCTAAATGGTACAGGAATATTAACCTGTTTCCCTTTCGGCGTACTCGAATTACGGTACGTCTTAGGACCGACTAACCCTCGGCTGACGATCATTGCCGAGGAAACCTGGCCCCTTCGGCGGCAGGGATTCTCACCCTGCTTTGCTGCTACTATTACCAGGATTTTCGTTTGCGAACGGTCCACAGGACTTTACAACCCTGCTTCAGCCCGAACGCAACGCCTTCCTACGAGATTACCTTGCGGTACTCCGTGGTATCGGTGGTCGACTTGAGCCCCGTCAATTTTCGGGGCCCCAAACCTCGACTGGTGAGCTGTTACGCACTCTTTGAAGGGTAGCTGCTTCTAAGCTAACCTTCCAGCTGTCTTGGGCTTGGGACGCCCTTTAGTATTAACACTTAGTCGACACTTGGGGACCTTAACCACGGGCTGGGTTGTCTCCCTTACGGACTACAAGCTTACCCCAGCAGTCCGGACTCCGACTTTCTACAATGACGGTGGGTTTGGAGTTTGACAGGCGGGCGAGGGGTTTCCCCCCCGGAACCGCTAATCAGTGCTCTACTCCACCGACGATCTCCAGTCAGGTCATGCTGCGACATGTTTTGGAAGGAACCAGCGGATGCCGGGTTAGATTAGCATTTCACTACGAGACGCAGGTCACACGAATGATTTGCAGATCAATACCGCTTGCGGTCCTCCACGTAGCTTTCGCCACGCTTCAACCTGCCCACGCCTAGATCACCCGGCTTCGGGTCTTACCCCAGTGACTCCACGCACTTGTATACGTCGTGCCTCGCCCGAAGGGCTGCGCACATGTTGCTTTCGCTTCGGCTGCCCAAATATAAGGTTAGCCATTGCCACTGAGATAAACTCCCTGGCCCGTTCTTCAAAACGTAAGATACGACACTGGCAGTGATATTCGTACAACATTCTCGCGAATGTTTCCTTCATATCAGAGTTCCTTTCATGCCGTATCGTTCTATCACTATCAGGTTTCAGGCACTTTGCACCTCCCTTCTCGGGGTACTTTTCAGCGTTCGGTCACCCTACTATTTCGCTATCGGTCTCAAGTAGTATTTAGTTTTGGAGGTTGGTGCCCCCCAGATTCCCGCACGATATCCAACGCACGGTACTCAGGGACATGTTCCGGTCTTTTGGTTTACACATACGTGACTGTCACACTCTACGGTCTGCCGTTTCAGGCAAGTTCTGTTTAGCCGCCGGACGTTTGAACAGCCCTACAACACCACATTTCCCTGTGAAGGGATTCGGTTTGAACTGTGCCGTTTTCACTCGCCGTTACTCACGGTATCTCGGTTGATTTCTTTTCCTGCTCCTACTAAGATGTTTCAATTCGGAGCGTTCCCGATCATTACTGATCACTATGGAGAGGTCCCATTCGGAAATCCCGGGTTCATTGGCTCCTTGCACCTACCCCGGGCTTATCGCAGCTTGGCACGTCCTTCATCAGCTCTTGAGCCGAGCCATCCACCTGATAGCATAATTCCTGTGTATCCTAACCAGGTCCAGAAAGCGTCCAGTATACAGCACCTATACATGACTTCATGTACCTGCGTGTCAACGCAGGCAATCCGTCCTTCCCCGAAAATTTACTTTCCGGGTGCACAAAAATGGACTTGCTGGGATTCGAACCCAGGGCCTCTGCCTTGCAAAGGCAGCGATCTTCCATCTGATCTACAAGCCCTAGAGAGACTAGAGATCCACAGCGGATCTCAGGGGTGAGGATTTTGTTCGGTTTATCGGCATCTGGGCAGTGGGTTTTTTTGCTTAGGAGGTGATCCAGCCGCAGATTCCCCTACGGCTACCTTGTTACGACTTAACCCCCCTTGCAAAGCACAGGTTCGAACACGACACAGAGTTCGTGCCCTCACCCATACCTCACTCGGGTGGTTTGACGGGCGGTGTGTGCAAGGAGCAGGGACGTATTCACCGCGCTATATTGAAACGCGATTACTACGGATTCCAGCTTCACGAGGGCGAGTTACAGCCCTCGATCCGAACTAAGGATGGGTTTGTGAGATTACCAGCCCTTTTCAGGGGAGGGGCCCATTGTCCCATTCATTGTAGCCCGCGTGTAGCCCGGGAAATTCGGGGCATACTGACCTACCGTAGCCCGCACCTTCCTCCGATTTAACACCGGCGGTCCCCACAGAGTACCCATCATCCCGGAGGACATGCTGGTAACAGTGGGCACGGGTCTCGCTCGTTGCCTGACTTAACAGGATGCTTCACAGTACGAACTGGCGACGGCCATGCACCTCCTCTCAGCGATTCAGGCAAGGTCTTCAGCCTGGCCTACATATTGCTGTCGTCCCCGGTGAGTTGTCCGGCGTTGAGTCCAATTAAACCGCAGGCTCCACCCGTTGTTGTGCTCCCCCGCCAATTCCTTTAAGTTTCAGCCTTGCGGCCGTACTTCCCAGGTGGCTCGCTTCACGGCTTCCCTGCGGCACCAGACACGGTCGCGCCATGCCTGACACCTAGCGAGCATCGTTTACGGCTGGGACTACCCGGGTATCTAATCCGGTTCGTGCCCCCAGCTTTCGTCCCTCACCGTCGAACCCGTTCTGGTAAGACGCCTTCGCCACAGGTGGTCCCACAGGGATTACAAGATTTCACTCCTACCCCTGTAGTACCTCTTACCTCTCCCGGTTCCAAGTCTGGCAGTATCCCCCGAAAGCCTAACAGTTGAGCTGTCAGATTTCCCGGAGGACTGACCAAACCGGCTACGGACCCTTTAGACCCAATAATCACGATCACCACTCGGGCCGCCGGTGTTACCGCGGCGGCTGGCACCGGTCTTGCCCGGCCCTTGCTAACAGGTGTATTTTACACACCTGGACAGCCAGCATATGATGCTAGCACTCGGTGTCCCCTTATCACGGTTTCCCGCATTGTAAAGTTTTCGCGCCTGCTGCGCCCCGTAGGGCCTGGATTCATGTCTCAGAATCCATCTCCGGGCTCTTGCTCTCACAACCCGTACCCGTTGTAGGCTAGTAGGTACATTACACCCACTACTACCTGATAGGCCGCAGACCCATCCTTGGGCAGACGAATCCATTTTACGCATAAAGCATTCCAGCATATGTGCGTTATCCGGAATTATCCCCAGTTTCCCGGGGTTATGCCGGACCCAAGGGCAGGTTATCCACGTGTTACTGAGCAGTACGCCATGTTCACGAAGAACATATGACTCGCATGGCTTAGGCGAACACCGATAGCAGTAACCTCTGGCAGGATCAACCAGAATTGTTAATGTATCGCACACTTCAAAATAAAGGTCTTGGTCGCAGAAACTTGCACTAACAACTATCAATTCAGTTATTTCAGTTTCGCGATGATATGTTATGAAAACTCTCACCGCCCAGAATTAACCGAACCGACAAAATCCTCGTCAGTCAGGAAACAACTCCTGACTCCATTAAAAGATGAAAGAGATTTGTGATTTGTATCTACGCAATCAGTTTGCGCAGGGTCATATACAAGGTATTTCTTGTATATAAAGCTTTGTGTTATTCACCTCGACACAATCGCTTGTGTGAGGGATGTATACAAGACATTTCTTGTATATAAAGCTTTACTCTCAGGCAATTTTTTACTCTGAGATCCGTAGCAAAATGAAAAATTTGCTTGAATCTATAGAGATACTGCCATTATAACCTTACATTATAGTAAGAGAGTCGAATGCTCACAATTTTGCCTTTTGTGAGGGATATATAGAAGGAATTTTTCCTATATAAAGGTTTTGTTTGAATAATTTTTGACCATAGATTTTTCCGCAAAAAATGATTTTTGCAAAAATCTATAGATTTAAGGATTACTGACCTTCTTAGATCAGGGATCCTCTAAATGCATTACTGATATATATATCTTTCGAGAAAATGCTTTCAGACAAACTAAACTAAAGGCTGAAAGATATATTTTTTCCAAAAGAGATTAAGTTAAGAAAGAAAAGATAAGATAAAATATAGTTATTATTAAAGTGCAGGATTTTATTTTGAAAGTTATTGACTGCTTTTCATTACAAATTATTTTCTGAAAATTAACTTAACCTGCCAAAAAATTAAGAGCCACATACTGTTATAAAAACTCTTTTAGTATTAACAATTGTACAGATTTTCAAACTATATCTGATTTAAAAGAAAATTCATAAAAACTGGACATTAAGAGTAACAAGGCCCCTCAATAAAGAAAATTACAGCCTGAAGTTCAGTATTAGAACCTTAAACTTGCTCAGTGAGTTTTATATATATAGGATTCCAATTAAATTAAGAGGAGTTAGGAGTCCCTTTAAGAAATTGGGAAGAATTTGGGATTTTATACCTGTTTGGATCTCGCGTAGTTGTATCTGTGAAAAAAAGGAGAATGTTAAATACCAAAATAAGATCAAGATATAAGATCAAGATCAATCTCAGGAGAAGTTTGGTTTTTAACCCGATTTTTACCCCTGTAAATACTCAGGGATTATTTGCTCCTCAAATGCCAAAATGGAGGTTAGACATTTGATAGATATAGATCCCAGTGGCATTCTGGTTCGTTACAACGTAAAAATGGAAAAGGAAATGACACCAGAAGAGGCTGCAGAAGAACTTTACCCAAAGGATTCAATGATTTATCCGATTGCAAAGGCCATCTTTGAAGGCGAAGAGGATGATGTTGTTGAGGGGTTGGAAAAGGCTATCAGTTCCGGAAAAGACCCGATCTCCCTTATTAATGACGCATTGATGGTTGGAATGGGAGTAGTCTCTAGGCTTTATGATGAGGGAGTTATTTTCCTGCCAAACGTCATGATGTCTGCTGATGCCATGTTGGAAGGTATCGAATACGTTAAGCAGAAAGCAGGAAAATCACCTGAAACCAAAGGAAAAATCGTTTGTCACGTTGCAGAAGGTGACGTGCACGATATCGGAAAGAACATTGTGGCCGCACTACTGAGAGCAGCCGGCTATGATGTAGTGGATCTTGGAAGAGATGTCCCTGTGGACGAAGTAATAGCTGCCGTGGAGAAAGAAAAGCCCCTCATGCTTACAGGTACAGCCCTCATGACAACGACTATGTATGCATTCAAGGAAGTTAATGACAAACTTCTGGAGAAAGGCTACAGGATTCCATTCGCATGCGGCGGTGGTGCTGTCAACCAGGACTTCGTGTCAGAGTATGAGCTTGGCGTGTACGGTGAGGAAGCAGCCGATGCCGCGAAAATAGCCGATTTCATCAAGGCAAATGGAGACAACATTGTGAAACTGAGGGAGAAATTCCATAGACACTGAGGAGATGGAGTAATGGCAGTAACAAGATGTACTAAAATGGCTTATGCAAGCGCAGATGACATGGTTTTCGGAAAAGCTGTCACGCCAGTTAAAACAGGGCTGGGACTTGAAATCGGTGCCGGTTACACAACTCCCGAAGTAAACTATGCCCCAAGACCTGAAGCAGGAGCATCCAAAGAAAAGCTCATAAAGGAATACGAAAGGATCACTACCGACATTATGGCAAGGATGGTTCAAATCGGAGCTCCAGCTGTCGTGCTTGAAACCGAACATGTTCAGCAGATGTCCAATCACCCTGATTGGGGAGCAGCCGTTGCACACGCCCAGAAAACTATCATGGAAGATTACCATGATGAATACGGCATAAAGTGCGCACTCCGCCACACCATTGGTGACATCCGCGAGACCAGAGACTTCCTCGCTCTCAGAGGAGACAAGTACAGCGTCTTTATGGAGGCATTCGAACAGTGTGCCCAGAACGGTGCTGATATGCTTGCAGTAGAGTCAATGGGTGGAAAAGAAGTATTTGACTATGCAATCCTCAGGAACGACATGGCCGGAGTACTTTACGGCATAGGTGTTCTCGGCAGCATAGATATGGAAATGATCTGGCAAGACATTGCATCAGTTGCAAAAAAGAATAATGTAATAGCATCAGGTGACACAGACTGTGCCCAGGCAAACACTGCGATGTTCATTGCAGGCGGGCTGCTGGACAAGAACCTCGCCCACACACTTGCAATCATTGCAAGGACTATTTCTGCCGCAAGATCTCTCGTTGCTTATGAAGCCGGCGCAGTCGGCCCTGGAAAGGACTGTGGTTACGAGAATACCATTGTAAAAGCCATTGCAGGTGTCCCGATAGCTCAGGAAGGTAAGACTTCAACCTGTGCTCACTCCGACCTGATGGGTAACATTGTCATGCAGTGCTGCGACCTCTGGTCCAATGAATCTGTTGAGTATCACGGCGAATTCGGCGGTACCACAGTTCAGTGTTGGGGAGAAACCTTAGCTTATGACTGTGCCCTAATGAATGTTGCTCTTGATTCAGGTAATGAAAAAATACTCAGGGACATGTTCGTAGCTTCGGATATATACAGAGACGCACAGGGCTATGTACTCGCATACCCGAACGCCTACAGAGTAGGACAGGCAATTGCAAAAGACGGAAATGATATTTACCTCCGTGCCAAGAACGCCGCTATCGAATGCATTAATATTGTCGAAGAAGGAGCAAGGGGTAAACTCGAGCTCTCCAGATTCGAAGCTAAAGCCCTTGCAGACGCAAAGGCCGCTTTCGAGGCCCTTACCGACGACAAAGAAAAGTTCATGAGTGACTGCCTTACAAAGTATAAACAGGAAGTCAAAGTATTCAAGCCGGAGAACTACGACCTCTAATAAGGCAATTCTCCTTTTTCCTTTTTTAAAATCCCGAGTGTAGTTTTCTGGTTTTCTTGATAAATTTAGAGTGTAGTTTTTTGGTTTCCTGATATATTTATATAGAAATATTTAGTACTGGCCGACTCATTTAGCACTGAAGGTTTTTCTGTTAAGCAGCAACAGTTGAGTGAACACTATATAGTTGTGATTGTACAAATTAACACTTAATTTACTCAAGATCTACAATTATGAAGGACACGAAAAAACCGGTCAAAACAATTACAATAAGAATATATAATCAAGAAAAAGACTGCTTGAGAGAAAGAAGTGAACGAGATCCCGTCCTCCCTGGATGGGATACGAGCAGCACATATAACATATTAAAAAATTGAAAATGACAATAAAAAATGTTAATAAAAATTAGTGAAAAATTCGTAAAAAAATAATAGAAAAATTAGTTAAATTCGTTTTTCTGTGAGTATTCAAGCGTAGTATTCGTCTCTTGCCTCGACCATCGCTTTAATGTGGGAAAGCGGAGTCATAGGTGCAATTCCGCAGCCAGGCGCCAGTACATCTACACCTTCGGAAATCGCTTTTTTCGATTCTTCTTTTATCTTATCGACAGGACCAGGAAGCAGAACAAAAGGACTTGAGATATTTCCTACGAGCCTTGCTCTATCCCCAAGCACTTCCTTAGCCTTCTTAATACTGCCAACTTTTTCTTCAACGCTCAAACCTTCGAAACCGCAATCTGCCATATAGTTAAGGATAGGGGACACACTTCCACATATATGCAGTACCGTAACAGAATTTACGTTTGAGGAAAACTTCTGCAACCTTGACTGGAGATCATTTTTAAAAGATTCTGGACTCAGCAGGTCAGGAGATGCTACAGGATCGGCGACGGAGATGATGTCTGCTCCTGCAACAACCATTGAATTTGCATACGCTATTGTGGCATCAGTTGCGAAATCCAGTACCTGATGTAACAGATCAGGCTTTTTAATAGACCATTTCATAAAGGACTTTACACTCGCCAGATCGGAAGCAAGAGTAATAGGTCCTTCCATTCCTCCTATAATAGGTACATCTGGCCCTACTTTTTCCCTTATAAGTTTGATTGAATCAAGTACAGCCCTGATTCTTCCCATATCAAGCAGGTTCTCAGGCATTTCCATGCCTTCAAGGTCTTTGGTATAAGGATGTGCCGTAACTGAAGGCTGCCTGTTTTTGGTTCCCATATTAACCTCACAGCCCATAGCTTCGGCAAGCACAGTCAGGCAATATGGAACTCTTACAGCTTCAAGCCCGCTTAATTCATAGTTTGCAATCGCAAGCTTCGCCATTTTTTCAGGATCAGAATGAGCCTCCGGCCAGGGAGCCCCAACTTCATCCATTAATTCAACGATTCCTGTCTGGGTTACAGAACAGACCGGTACTTTGTCAACTTCTTTTCCTTCAAGCGCGTTTAAAAGTCTCTCCTTAAGTGTCATCTCACTCATAATTATCTCCCCATGTTAAGTTTCAATTTGTAAGCTTTTAATCTTTTGAATTTTCTACGACATTCTCGTATGCTACTGATCTTTCAGATATAACTTATAGTCATCTAACCCTTTGAGGCATATCAAAATTCTTAGAGTTTCCGTCAAAGGCAAGTAATCACCTTCGGAAACTTAAATCCCCATGCCCAGATTAGCTGATTCCCAGATTAGCTGGTATGATCTGAGCCGGTTTCCCGGATTGCCTCTTCCTGTTTCATTCTTTTCTCCTGAGAGAAGAAGTCCGCAGGTTTTTGTCCCACTATCCGTAGGAAAAACGTGTTTGGTTATGAAATAATTTTGCTTATCAAATATTATTTGAAAGTTGGATTTGTTTCATATTTAGTTACAATATTTAGTTACAATATATAGTTACAATATTTAGTTACAAATATAGAAATCCGGATAAAACAAGATCGTTAGCCATCGCCATTAAAATTCAACTTACAGATTTTTTTAAATGAATTTTCATTGATTATTGGCAATTGATTGCACTTTTTCGTTGTCTACCAGTCAGTTATTAAACTCTTTGTTTTCATCAAAATCGATATCAATTAACTTTGATGATAGGCTTAATAGTTATGTTTAAATAATATAAAACAAATTTTACAAAAATTTTGATATATTGTTAAGTGTTAAAAGCGTTTTCATTTATTTGTTGACATTATTCAAAGAAAATTGTGTTTATTTTCAAAAATGTATATTTAATGTTTTAAAATGTGATGATTTTTAATATAAAAAACAAGTTATAATTTAAAAAAAAATAAAGGACTTGATGATATGGAGAATCTTCACGGAGTACTGGAGAGACAAAATATTGCTTATTTTTCAATGGAGATAGGTCTTCGTAGTGAAATTTCGACCTATGCAGGGGGATTAGGGGGTCTTGCAGGTGATGTTATCCGCTCAGCCGCGGATCTGAATATCCCACTGGTAGCAGTAACACTGGTAAGCAATAAAGGCTATTTTAGACAGATTCTTGATCCTGAAGGAAATCAAACAGAACATGCTGATGAGTGGGATCCTTCGCGTTTTATGACTCTTTGCGAAGAAGAGGTAAAAGTAAAAATTCAGAATAGAGACGTTAAACTCAGAGCCTGGACTTATACTTACAAGAGCCATATAGAAGGCTGCGTGCCGATAATTTTTCTAGATACAAATGTTGAAGGAAATGAATCGGAAGACCGCAAGATTACGGATTTTCTATATGGAGGCGATCAACGCTATAGACTCAAGCAGGAGATAGTACTCGGAATCGGGGGAGTACGAATGCTTAATGCTCTTGGGTTCAAAGTCAGAAAGTACCATATGAATGAAGGGCATTCAAGCTTACTTGCTCTAGAACTTTTGAAGCAAAACAGCTTAGACCCGACTAAAGTAAAGGAACTTTGTATCTTTACTACCCATACTCCAGTGGAAGCAGGGCATGATAAATTTAATTATGGGCTTGTAGGAGATCTAATCCAGGATAAAAACGATGTTGAGATTCTTCGCAAGTATGGAGGGCAAAACTACTTTGATACAAGCATTTTTGCTATGAACTTGTCGAACTATATCAATGGCGTTACAAAAAGACACAGCCAGATCTCAAGTGCACTTTACCCTGGCTACAAAATTCATGCCATTACAAATGGTGTTCATTCCTATACATGGACTTCCCCTTATTTCAGGAAGCTTTATGATCGCTATCTTCCGGATTGGGAGAATGAACCCGAACTTCTGATAAGAGTCGGAGAAATTCCAGACACTGAACTCTGGGAAGCACATTGGAATGCAAAAAGAAATCTGATCGACGAGGTGAACAAAAAAACAGGTATAGGTATGGATTATGATACTCTTACAATAGGCTTTTCACGGCGTATGACATCATATAAGCGTCCAACTTTAATTCTTTCTGATCTTGAGATGCTCAGGAATATAAATAAAAGAGGCAAAATTCAGCTTATTTTTGCAGGTAAAGCTCATCCTAATGATGAAGCCGGAAAACAAATTATAAGGGATATTTATAAAGTGATGAAAACACTTCGTGACGAAATAAAAATTGCATTTCTGGAAAATTACAATATGGATCTTGCTGCAAAAATGGTTTCTGGAGTTGATGTCTGGCTTAATACTCCTAACTGTCCCTACGAAGCATCAGGTACAAGTGGCATGAAAGCTGCCCATAACGGAGTAGTGAATCTTAGCGTGCTTGATGGCTGGTGGATTGAGGGATGGATTGAAGATGTAACAGGTTGGTCTATTGGGCCCAAACCAGATGAAAAAATTTCTATAGAAGAAACAAGACTTGCTGAGCTCAAAGATCTCTATTACAAACTCTACTACATCGTCGTCCCTATGTACTACGAACAACAAGACGAATGGTTCAAGCTAATCAATAATTCAATAGGTATGATAGCATCTTATTTTAACAGTCATAGGATGATGAGGTATTATGTCACAGAAGCTTATCTTTAAAAATATTAAAAAGATAACTGGGCTCAATTCAGAAGAAACTTAAACTGACTAATAATAATACTGTAATATTGATCAACGCTGCATTTATAGGAGATCCAGGAACGGCATTCAATCTGAATAATGTCTGCTTCGATGTAGATTTCTGGATAGAAATCGCCGATTTTTTGGCCGGTACTGATGCAGTAGTGATCCTTGATGAAAGACAGTAAATTGATGAAAGAAAATGATAGAGTCGTAAAAGTAACTGATGGTTATCTATCGAAAAAATTTCAGCGCAAAATTGGCTCTTCGTTGTTTTGTGGGGGGTTGAAAATAATCATACAGTTACAAAGTAATAGGTCAAAAAGAGAAACATCAAGCTGGAATGTGATTTCCAACCGTAAATGTTTCTAAATTTTATATATGTTACTTTAGCATTTAAGAGATGGCATTTAAGAGATAGGTGTAAGTTACTCACTAGAAACAGCGAAGAGCCAAATTGGCTCTCTGGTTTCTACAAGTTTTACAGTAGTGTGCAATTTTTTCAAAACGAACCTATGTCCTTACAAAGAACTCTGAAAACAAAGATTATGCACAAATTTAACTAAAATTTGGATATGTTGTCCGAAAACTCTTCAGTTATTGAATGTACAAAGTTTTATACTATCAAGCCTGTATAGACTGGTATCCTTTATGAACTAGTAACATATCTTAATTAATTTTCTAATAATCATTTGACTTTATTACTGAATTTTTGAGTGATGGATTTTGAGCGAGCTTGAGAATCTGATAAATCTTGCAAAAAATGCAGCCGAAAAAATCCGGAAATACAGATTTGTGCGCGTAGTCTCACATAATGATGCTGATGGGCTGACCTCAGCCGGGATAATGGCACAGGCTCTGCTGCGGGCAGGCATTTGTTTCCAGCTTTCGATAGCTGGAAGGCTGGATGAAGCTGTTATTGAAGACGTGAACAAGAGCATCTCCAGGAATGACCTTGTCATTTTTTGCGATATGGGCAGCGGGCAACCTGAACTTATTGAGAAGGTGGAAGCTGATGTTATAGTGCTTGACCACCACCAGCCTGTAGGGCAATCTCCAGCAAAAGCCGTTGTAAATGCCCATCTGGTTGGAATCGACGGAGCAACTGATATCTCAGCTTCTGGCACCTGCTATCTTGTAGCCAGAGAACTGGCAGCCGATAACGTTGACCTTGCAGGGCTGGCCCTTGCAGGTGCAATTGGAGATAAGCAACTTTTTCACACGGCCAATGCCTTCATCCTGGAGGAAGCCTTAAAAGCAGGGGTCGTTTCTATTCGGAAGGGACTCAAAGTAGGAGATGGAGACCTTGTAGACGTGCTCGCATACAGTACTGAACCTTTTCTGGATATAACCGGTTACCCTGAGAAAGTTACAGAATTTTTGAACCAGCTCGGGCTTTCAGGAAAGATTGAAAACCTGTCTGAAGAGGAAATCTCAAGGCTTGCCAATGCTGTCGCCCTGAAACTTGTCAGGCAGGCAAGCCCGGAAGCTATTGAGGCTGTTATAGGAGAAGTTTTGCTTCTGAATCGGGAGCTTGTAAGAAACGTTTACGATTTTATCTCCATCCTTGACACATGCGGAAAGCAGAAAATCTACGGGCTGGCTATTTCTCTTTGCCTGAAAGACCAGGAGAGTATTAATGAAGCCATCTCTTTAAATAAAGAGCATAAGAAGAAACTTACACTGAACGCCAGAGAAAACGTAGAAAAAATTAGCAAAGGGGAGAATCTCTGGTATGTTGTTACTGCTGATGCCATTTCTACCGGGAACCTTGCAAGCACGGTCGTCCGTTACCTTCACCCCGAACTTCCTTTTATTTGCATAAATGAATCCGAAGGAATCCTGAAAGTCTCGGCAAGAGGAACCCGTGAACTTGTCTCAAAGGGCCTTGACCTTGCTTTTGCCCTTAGAGAAGCTGCAGGTGCAGTTGGTGGAAGAGGAGGCGGGCACAGTGTAGCTTCCGGGGCTTCAATCCCTCTTGGAAGTGTAGAGGAGTTCCTTAGCATTGCAGACCGAATAATAGGTGACCAGCTCCAGAAGACCGTAGCAAAAAATCAAAAAAGATAAAGATAATAAGATGGAAAAGCGATGGGAGTGCTTATGAAAATTACAGGTACAATTGAATTTCCGGATCCTGAATCAAGAAAATCCGCTGCGAGAATTCTGCAAGCTCTTTCTCCGGATAACCTTAGAAGCATGGAAAGTGAAATCAGTAATGATAAAGTTGCTGTCCATTTTCACTCTGAAAAAATAGGCTCTCTTCTTGCAACGGTTGATGATTTTCTCATGAATGTTAAAATTGGAGAAGGAATCGAAGAAACTATGAAAAAAGGGGATAAAGTCCAGGAAAGCTAATTTACTTACAAATTTTGTTTCTTTTCTTTTCTTTTCTTTTCTTTCCTTTTCTTTCTTTTCCTTTATTCTCTTTCCTTTATTCTCTTTCCTTTTCTACACACCTTTTTCTCTTTTACCTCACATTTCGACCCCCTTCTCAAAAATACGGTGATTTTTGCAACAACTGAATAAACTACTTGAATCAGCTGTGGGCACATGCTCAACAAAATCAATGATTTTGGCTTGAATCCCACAATTTGTTGTATCCTGAAATGATTTCGCAGATTCAAAACTATTTGGAAGTTAATATACGATACAACAGCAAGCGACTCAAAAAATTAAACTTGATTAAATTACAATTCCATTTTGATACTATAGAATAATCACGTAAAATGAACCAAATTCGAAGTTGAATTAAAATGGTGAGTCATTTATACGCGAGATATAACTGTAATAAAAGAAATTTAAACAGAGAAATTTAAACAGCGAAATAATTTTGGGATAAAATAATGAGTTTTTTCAAATCAAACATACTTGAACAGGTCATCCCTTTTCATTTCGTGCAGCCTTTCCCGAAGCAGACCTTTTAAAGCTTTCAGGTCTCCTTTTTTGGCGCTGATAGGAGCTATTATATGCCTCCAGTTCTGCCAGGGAGGTTCAAGCCCGAGTCGAATTGCAATCTCGTCAAGAAGAGAATCATAATCGCTTTCTTTTACCTTATCCATCTTGTTTGCAGCAATAATGGTGTCAATCCCGACTTCCCTGAGGAAATCAAACATTTCAATGTCTATCGGAATCTGGTCCTTTGAGTCCCAGCGGTCTACTATCTGCGGGAAAGACGGGCTGTCTATTACAAGCACTCCGAGCTTGATCCTTTCGGCATTTTCTTCGATATAGTGCACGGTTTTGTCTTTAACGATGTCTTGCTTTCGGTCTTTTACTCCACTCATGAAGCCGAAGCCAGGCATATCCGTGATAAGCAGGTCCGAGACATGGACATGTGCAGGGCGTAAGGTAACCCCGGGGCGTTTTCCAACCCTTACTTTCGCTCCGAAGAGTTCCCTTAGCAACGAGGATTTACCCACGTTTGAACGGCCTACAAAGATTATCTCAAAGCTTACTCCGCTTTCAGCTGCAGTCTTACTGGTTTCCATTGTTTTTTACCTCCAAGCCTTTTTCAAAAAAGACCTGAACAAAAATGTCGTTCTCGGCGTGATCAACCGGCGCAACGGTTGTGACACAACCCTTTTCAAAATAGGGTTGATCGAAAATCCCATGCCGCGGCGTGATAAACCGGTTAGACGATTGCGAATCAATTGTTTTGGTCAACCGATGACCGGTTTTTATCCATGTTCCGGTTTTTATCCATGTTCCGATTCTTTACCTATGTGCTTCCCCTAGTTCCTTATCAAAAGCCCTGAGGAATGCGTTAAGGGAATCTTCGGGAATTTGAGCGCCTGCCGCAAGTGGATGTCCACCGCCGCTTCCTCCGAATCTTGGTGCGACTGAACGGAGAATATTGTTTACGTCTACCTCTCCCCTGGATCGGATACTAAGGTCATAAGCTACCTTTCTTTCACGGTATTCGGCTGCAATCCCGACTTCCCGCCTGCCGTAAGAGGCTGCGTATATCGCTGCCTTTGAAATGGAGTTATTTGTATTTACAATATACGCGCTGTTTCTCAGGACTTCCACATTATATTTAACAAAAAGCCTTAATTTCTCCTCGTTAATTGCTGCTTCTCTGGCAAGCTTAAGCAGTTCTGGAATATTTGAAGGGATTATGTCCTTTGAGAGGGGCTCAAGAAGTTTTCTCTTGAATTCGTAATCCCTTCCTTTATATAGGATGGCCTGGGTCAGGGTTCCAGCCTGGAAATAAAGATTCCTTTTATCCCAATCTTTGACCCAGTTCTTTAAACATGGAGTGTTGTCGCAGAAATCCCCAATCGCTCCGTAGATTGCTACCCTCCGCATATCCCTGTCCAGGCGGTCCTCAAAGACCCTGTAGGTCAACTCTGAGGAACAGGCTTCGATATCATGGTAGAACCAGCTCTCTTTTTCACAGCTTTTAGGGAGAGGATGGTGGTCAATATAGTAAAGGTCGGACGTCTCCGCAAATTCTCGGAGTGCTGTGTGAAGTTCAGAACAGTTCCTTTCATCGATTGCAATATCGCAAATAATAAGGGTTTTCACATCTTGTATAAGCCTTAATTTTTCAAGAAGGTTGGCCGGGTTTGTAAAATATACATACGCATCCGGATAAGCGGTTTTTGCAATCGCACCTGAGCATATCCCATCCGAATCTCCGTGAGTAAGGACTAGAGTTTTCGCTTTGATCCGGTTCTCGAGTTCTTTCATGTTTTGCTTCCTTTTTCTCGAAAAAATATTTATTTTTTCTAATATCGATACCTCTTCTAACAGCAGTGTTGAGTTTTTCTCACTTTCAATTCTTTTTTTGCTTCACATGCTTTTTTTTATTTTGGAAATTAATAAAGATATTTATTTTTTCTTTTGTTCAATTGACTCAGTACCAAAACAAACATGAAATTCTTCGAATAACAGGCACAAAGAAATGAAAGTACCTTTACCTTACCTTTTTTGACTATTGATTTCATCATTACCTTGGGCAGGAAGGTTGTACTAGATTTGGTTTTAAAAACCTTTCCAAAACTAATCAGTGAATTGTCATCGAAGGCTTAAATGTGACTTTGATCACGGATGCAAAATTGCCTTTTAGGCAATTCCACTGCCCAAAAAATGGGGTGATTTAAGTTGATTGGAATTGTAAACAAATCTTGTGGTTTAGATATCCATAAACGTTTTTTAATTGCTACTATTCTTAGTAAGTCGGGTGAAAAACAGCAACAACGTTTTGATAGGAATGATGAAGGAATTTTAGCTCTTAAAAATTGGGTTGTATCAGAAGAATGTGATGTTGTTGCATGCGAATCAACCAGTGACTTTTGGGTACCTATTCATGATTCATTGATAAAGCATCTACCTGTTATAATTGGAAATGCTCGAGATATGAAGGCATTTACACACAAAAAAACAGATAAAATTGACTCAGAAGTTATTGCACAACTTGCACTTAATAATATGATTCAGCCATCAAGAGTTTTCCCAAAAGATCAGAGGGAATTTCGTTCATACATTCGACTTCGTTTAGCACTTGTTAGAAAAAGAACAGATATAAAAAATGAAGCTCATGCTATTCTTACATCTGAAATGTTTAATTTACATGATGTACTGGCAGATATTTTTGGTAAAAATGGCGTAGCAATTCTATCAGGAATCTCTTCAGGTAAAACTGTTGACCAAATTATAGAAAGCCTTTCTCCAAACGTTCGTAAAAAAAGTTCTCAGATAAGAGAGACTCTGGATAGAGAAATATCTCAAAGTGCAGCAATAAGGCTTCAAATATGTCTTAAATTAATAAAGCACCTTGACGATGAAATAGAAGTTTTGGAAAAAGAAATCTTCATTTATTCTTATGGAAAGCATAAGCGTGAAATGGATATTTTGATGTCAATTCCAGGTATTGGAGAAATAGGTGCAGCAACTCTAATTTCTGAAATTGGAAATTTAAGAGATTTTCCTTCAGGAGATAAACTTGCTTCATGGCTTGGAATAGTTCCAAATGTGTATCAATCTGCTGATAAATACTACAAAGGGAGAATCACAAAGAGAGGGTCGAAAGTAGCAAGGTGGATTCTAACACAGATAGCTCAGGCAGCAGCAAGAAAGAAAAATAGCAGATTAAAAGAGTTTTTTAACCGGAAAATGAAGTCTATTGGGTATGCTAAGGCAATTATTGCGTTGGCAAGAAAAATAGTTACGATAATTTGGCACCTTATCACAAACGATGAGATGTATCAAGATGAAACAGGGTATCAAAAAGGAGAAGTTCATAAGAGGAAAATTGTTGAGACTGAAATCTTTTCGGTTGATGAACGCATAAAAATTATTAGTGGGATAATCGCGATTATGGAAAAAAAGGAAGAAGAGAGTACTTGAGGAAGATGTCCTCATGTACTTTCATGCAAAATCCAGTGATAAACGTGAAATTGAAAATCACTAGATTTTATAATTGGTTATAATCCATTAAATACGTCCTCTCGATGGAAGTCTTTCGATATCAAATATTGAGTTTGATTGAAGAACGAATTCTTCCTGCAAGTTCATGATTTCAATCGAAAAATACAAAAATCACTAGATTTTGGACCAGAGTCGTTCAATTTTTATTTTTATTCAAATGAGTTTCAAGGTAAAAAGAGCTCTTATCAACCTATTACTTTTGAAGACCAGTAAAAATAGCAAGATAAAATAATTCATAAGTGGTATAAATGGTTATGAAAAAGTGAAAAGTAATGAAAATTGTAATAAGTAATGAAAACAGTGAATCGTAATGGGATGAGGCTTTTTTCTCAGTAGATTCTATTAAATGCAAGAAATGAATGCCCTGGAAAGTCCAGAGCGTTCGAAACTCTCAATTTAAGTTTTTTCAGGTACGTCTTCTTCCCAGGATGAATGTAACTGCGAGAAGTCCTGCTATAGCAAGGACAGGGCCGAATCCGGAAGTATCTTCAGGATCTTCATTTTGTGCCAGACCCGATGATTTATTTTTTTCCTGATTGGAGTCAGTTTTTCCCTCAGGCTGCTTGCTGCTTCCTTCAAGAGAAATCGGCACTCCTACATAAACAACAGGAGTATCCGAAACGACCTCTCCTGAATATTCATCAAGGTCGAGGAAACTTGCCTTACATGCAGGCAGATGGATTTCTCCTTCTTTATGCATTTGAAGGATATAGGTTACTGTTTTTGAACCGCCGCTGCTTCCGAGAATCTGCTTGAAACTGGTTTCCCCGCTTATTAGTTTAGCTTCAGGAGGCACGGTGTCGGTTACTGTCACACTTGAATCAATGTTTCCTGTATTTTTTACAGTGATCGTTACGGTCAGTTCATCTCCGGAATTCAGTTGCTGTTTGTTTATGGTTTTTGTAACTGAGATTTCAGGCCCATAAATTTTTACCTTTTCCGAGTTATTGGAACCCGCGTCCCCATTCTGCCCATTAGGCAGGGTAAAGTTAGCCGTTGTTTTTGGGAAGGTGAATTCTCCCGGTTTTTCAGGAATTAGAGTGTATTCAAAAACTTTTTCAGCTAATTCCCCGGATTTAAGAGAAAGGGTCTTCTCGAGCACCGCATCTTTCTTAAGGTGCGTTTCGGAAGCTATCGAATCAGTAAGTACGATGTCATCTATGTCGCAAAGCCCTACGTTCCGGACATTGACCGAGACGTATATAGGCTTTCCCATGTGATTATCTCTTGTAATAAACTTTGAAATAACAAGGCCCCATTTTTTTTCTATTTTTATGACTTTGAAGCCTATGTCTTCGTACTTCTTGTTCCTTACATCCTCACATGTAATTTTTGCACTTATATTAAGATCAGTGTCTTCCCACGGCTTGGGAGCTTTCAATGTAATATTCACAGGTTCAAGAGTTTCCTCTTTAAGAACCTCTCCAAGTGTGTATTTCTTTTTTCCTTTAAGGACTTCCATCCCGGCTGTGTCGATAGTTAGAACGGCATTTTTAGCTTTTGCGTCTCCATCGTTTTTAATTTCTATCGAGACATCAATTGCACCGTCTCCGGTAGATTTCGAATCATATGTGTCCTTTTTTGTTTCAACGTCTATGTCAAATTCTGGCTCTCCTTTTATAAGGATATCCAGTTTAGCATAAGGGTTCCAGTTTCCTGTCTTGAACTCCTTTCCATCCTTTTTGATAATCTCATAATTCGGGTTCACTTCCTGGGCATAAACCTTTATCTTGTCGTCATATACGACTTCCAGGCCTGCGGAAAGTGGAGACGTCTTCAGTTTTTCCCCATCCTTCGAGATTGAAACAAACACCTGTTTGTTATCGTTAAAATCTTCTGCCTTTATAACATAGCCGTTAACTGTTACTGTATCCCCCCAGTACAGTGGTGTTCCATCCTTTTTCTCTACCCACTCGATGTCTTCTTCCGCAAGAGCGATTATTGAGAAAGCCGAAGTGAAGAAAACGGCAAGTAATGCAATCAGTGCAAGCTTCTTAGCCATAGTTACCTTCCTTGAATTTGATCTCTTTATACTGGATTTTCGCACTGGAAGCATGCATTTTGAGCTGCTGTAATGGCTACGGCTCTTCATTTTTTTGTATTTTTTAAATTATATATAATTACTAACTTCTTATTCACGAATGATACCATTCATATGATACCATCCGTATTTTACAATTCGATGCATTGATTTTGCCCCAGCACTCCCCTATGATTTACAATTTTCTAACTCGATGTTACTTTATTAACTCCAATTTCATGGTTTCTTCATTAAAATCCAGGATC
The DNA here is from genome assembly GCF_000969945.1 of Methanosarcina sp. Kolksee. Classification (NCBI taxonomy): domain Archaea; kingdom Methanobacteriati; phylum Methanobacteriota; class Methanomicrobia; order Methanosarcinales; family Methanosarcinaceae; genus Methanosarcina; species Methanosarcina sp. Kolksee. Next base: position 1,668,588 of record NZ_CP009524.1, on the reverse strand, counting down.
ATTTAAAATTTGTAATTTATTGTCTAAATTGGTTAGATCTATATGGTAGTATTAAGGTCGTTTTAATCAGAAATTTGTCTAAACTCTATAAGTTATCTTAACATAAGATATTTTAATTTTTTGTACTGTTTCAATTTTGAATAAACTTCTTATATAGAGTCGTTTTCTTTATAAGGTCGTGTATATTTAACAGAATCAGGAAAGGAAATCTTGGAAGTTTCTAAATTTAATAAATAAGTATTCGTCCCTTCCGGACATCAGAGGTCTTTTTCATGGAACTTATGAAAGTTGTAGAAATTCTCGAAGAAATCGCGCCACCTGAACTTGCTGAAGACTTTGACGAAGGCAGGATCGGGCTAATTCTCAACCTGGAAAATAACATAGAAAAAATTGCAGTTGCCCTCGATGCCAGTTCTTATACGCTTGAGAAAGCTGCAGAAATGAGAGCAAATCTTCTAATTACCCACCATACCCTTATCTTCCATCCGATTAACAAAATCTCAAAATCCCTGGCTGAATCTCTCAGGCTTGCCCTCGATAACGGGATTTCCCTTTACAGCATGCATACGAATTATGATAGAGCCGAAGGAGGCATTAATGACGTGCTTGCTGCAAGGCTCGGGTTAAAGAATCTCAAAAATGTGGAAGTCGGCAGAATAGGAGAGATAGAAACCTGTGCTTCGGCTGAACTGGCGTCCAATGTATCGGAGACCCTGCAAACTCCTGTCATATATGCAGGAGAAAAAGAGGGGATAAGTCGGGTAATGGTCGTCGGTGGCAGTGGCTTTGCGACTGAGTTCCTTGAAATTGCAAGGGCAAATAGAGTTGATGCCTTCATATCTTCCGAACTTAAGCATAATATTCTCCGCGAGTATGAGGATCTCTGCCTTATTGACGCTACTCACTATGCCACGGAAAATCCGGGCATGGAGGCTTTATGCTCCAGACTGCGTGAAATTTCCGGTCTTGAGGTGGAATTTATCGAACAGCCATCCGGACTCAAGGCAATTGATAAATCCTGAACATCTTTCCGGATTCTGGCCCAGAGGAATATCCTGAAAAATTCAAACTAAAATAAGACGGTAACTAAAATAAAATCTTAATAAAAATAAAAGTTAAATAATAATTAAATCTTAATAAAAATGAAGTCTTAATAATAATTAAATCTTAATAATAATTAAATCTTGATAAAAATAGTAGGACTTACGCAGTAGAACTGAAAAATCAACAGCATCAGACTATTAACTGTCTAAAACGTGACTTTAATCCACAGTCTTTGCTGTAATTGATTTTGTTCCTCAAGTTCGTAAGTCCTAAATAATATATTAAATTAAAATAATATTCTAACTAAAAAGATCCTGTTAAAATAATTGAAAATAAGTTTACGTGAAAATGTCGATTACAACAAAATATGTTTTAGGAATGATAAAAATATAACTTCAAATTTGCAGTTCAGGAATTGATCTGTACATAATTTCATTATCTCAATAATGATTCTTGACAACAATACTTTGATATGATACTTGAATCATTCCTTAACTCAGTTAAACGTAGGAGTAATTTTAATATGACAGAGGAAAAGGAACAAAGTAGACCGGATATAGGAAAAAAGGATCAAGACAGACCGGAAACAAAGGAAAAAGATAAAAATATAGGGGAAGAACTTAAAGAAGATTCTCTGGAATCAATGCTTGTAGAACAGTCAAGAAGTCAGATTCGTTCGGATTACCGGCGAAGTCTGGGCAATGAAAATCGTAGAAGATACATGGAATGAATTTACATGGAATGAATTTGTATGGAATGAATTTGTATGGAATGAATTTGTATGGAATGAATTTGTATGGAATGAATTTGCATGGAATGAATTTGTATGGAATGAATTTGCATGGAATGAATTTGCATGGAATGAATTTGCATGGAATGAATTTGCATGGAATGAATTTGCATGGAATGAATTTGCATGGAATGAATTTGCATGGAATGAATTTGCATGGAATGAATTTGCATGGAATGAATTTGCATGGAATGAATTTGCATGGAATGAATTTGCATGGAATGAATTTGCATGGAATGAATTTGCATGGAATGAATTTGCATGGAATGAATTCGTAGTGGATTTCTCTTTTCTAACAGCCCAAGTTTAAAATTTTTACAGATTGTTTTCTTATCTCTTTTGCTTCAGTTTATCTACACTTCACTAACGTTTCAGTTTTATCCTGATCTATGCTCTTTAAGGCTTATTGGCTTAGCTAACATCCGTTTTCACAGCTTTATTTCTGCTCTGGTTTCAACTGCGTTCAAATAGCTCTCAATATGTTCGCGTACCATTTGCATTTCTTCAGTTTCTGGCATTGAGTACAGAATTATCTCAAGATAACCGCGTTCTCTGAGAAGAGAAAAAGCTGCAGGAAAACTAATGTCAAAAATCCAGCTAAGGCGGAGAAGTTTAATATCATTCCGGTTTTTTGCATCTGCAAGCTTTGACATCCTGTTATTCAGGATATCCTCAACTATGTTTTCCGAACATCCGGGCGTATCGGGAATATTGAATTCGAGAACTGGATTCCTGAGCTCTTCTTCTTTTTCACAATCTTCACTCACAAGCTTCAGAATATCCAGTTTATCGGCATCCCGGATCAATTTCAAATAAAAAAGGAATTCTGTTGTAGTTTCTGTGCATTCGGGAATTTCCATGCGATTATGATATTCCACAGCTTTCAGAATTATATCTTTCTCTTTCGGAGATAGAATGGAAAGAATCCCGGTATTTTCCAGAATTTTTACGCCAAGCAGGGCATGATCTTCAGATTCTGAGTCTTTGAACGTCCTGTATTTAGTAAACTGTTCAAAGCGGCCCAGGTCATGAAATAAAGCTATTGCTTCAGCGAGCCTGTAGTCTTTTTCTTCCACATTTTCCGCTTTGGCAAGTAAAAGGATATTTTCACAGACTCTTGCCGTATGTTCGATTTTTAGCTTAACGTTTTCCTGGATAAAGACCTCAGGAGAGGAAAATTGGTCTACATAATCCAGAAACCATTTTTTGAAAAAGTCCAGGTCTTCCTTCTGCATGCTTTTTCAATAGTAGTTTTAATGTATAACATTTTCGTATATCTACGGAGGCTTTGAGATTTAGGCTCTTCTTCGTTTTATGTGGATATCCTCATAATGTCCTCATAAAAACCAATGCGTTATTGAATTGAAAATAATCTTATCTATAGGAAATGGCGAAGAGCCAATAATCTTCTGTCCCATTAAGAAAAGGTCGTACACCAGTGCATCGATTCCAAAGTATGTCAGAAATGAATTTTTTGAAAACCACTGAAAGCACGGAAGACACGGAAATCAGTAGTAAAGGCGTGTTTCTTCCGTGCTTTCCGTGTTTTCCGTGGTTGTAATATCCAGATAGAATCACTATGCGACAGGCTGCGTTTTCCGTGTTACAAAATTCCATGTGACTTGAAAATAATATTTGCGTCATAGACTGTATCTATTTTTGTATTATGTGCATATTTGAGATCGATATACTAGAAAATATCCCAAAGTATCAAAGCTCTCATATCCTGTTGAATTATATGAATGAGGACCAAAAGGAAGCTATCCGACAATTCAAATTCAGGGCAGAAATTTGTAAAAAAAATAAGGCTTTTAAAGCCTTAAAACAAAAAAGGAGGAATTTTATCGCTAACTACGGTTGTGAGACAGCCTGCGGAGGTCAGGGTATTCATAACTCTTTGCGATCCCGATAGAATAAACACATTCTTTCCAAATATGGATTCTCGTTTTTCAGATATGATTTATTTCAGTCGAATACCTCTCTAGCTTGCTGCGCGGTGCGCCAGCGCAACTTTAATTTTTAAGAGTTGTGAGATCAGCCCAAATTAATTTCCTAGACCTTGTTACCCACTTTCCGCATTTGAACACAAATGTAGAATTAATTTGCCGAATTGTCTAAAATATTTACTTTAAAGACAGGCAAATTTTACTTTACTGCCTTATTGGGAAAGTTGATTGCGTTTTTGTGTGTATATACGGAAAGTGGGTTGCTTTGTAAGTTACTGTTTGAGCTTTTGGTCTCTGGATTCCAATCGTTGAGCCACCTCTGATTGAATTCCAAACATTATAATTTTTAAACACCTATATAATCTGTATTACCAAAGTATCTAACAATTAACATTTTAGTCAACTTTATGAAAATCAGTGATTGAAACAAATAAGTATGCTAATTTTGGTCAGTGCGCCTCTTATGGGTAATCCTCAGATGCGAACCACGCCTGCCACAGAAATTATGCTGAATTTGCAACTGAAAGCCAGAGTACTTTTACACAGAGTAATTTTACACAGAGTAATTTTACACAGAGTACTTTTGCAAATTCTGCCTGGGTCTTGTAAGAGAAAGTTTTCGTAAGACCATACTTGCAGCTATAAGTCAGAATCTAATCCTGCACACTTCCCTGTACACCTGAACTCTCTGAAAATCGATATTGGTAATATAGGAAAATGTAACCAAAAAGAGGAATAAGGTCCAATATACAAGTAAACAAAATTGCGTACTGCTGCCTGAACCTAAATAGGCTCTCCAACAATTTAATGAGAGTAAAAAGAATGAAAGAAAAAATCTTTCAACTTTAGCTAGGTGAAACTTTCTCAATAATCTCATCAAGCGTCAGAAGTTCCTGTTCTCCTGAAACCATATCTCTCAGCGTAAGCTTTCCTGCTTCTAATTCTTTTTCACCAACTATAACCACGTAATCAGCGTTGATGGTATTTGCATAAGAAAGTTGGGCTTTGAAATTACGCTGCATGAGGTCTACATGGACCGGCACGTACTTCCTTAGTTCATTTGCAAAACTTATCGCTTTTAGATGAAGATCAGGTTTTGAGACCAGCATAAGGGTTTTAGGAGCAGGCGGGGTAAGAGGGCAGATTTCCATAATCCTATCAAAACCTATCCCGAAGCCGGTTGAAGGCACGTCTCCGCCTCCGAAAAGCTGGATAAGCTGGTAAGAACCTCCACCGCAGACCTGTTTCTGGGCACCGAGGCCCTCGGCATAGACCTCAAAAACCATGCCTGTATAGTAATCAAGCCCGCGTGCAATCCCGAAGTCAAGGGAGTAATCGACTCCGTATGCGTCGAGAAGCTTGAGGGTCTTTTCAAAGCTTACAAGTTCAGGGATATTTCCAACTATTTTTATTACTTCAGGGAGTATATGCTTGCCTTCCAGTTTTATCAGGTGGAAAAGGTCGGACTTGAGCTGTTCTTCGGCTCCTATTTCTTCAAGCAGTGCTTCAAGGCCGGCATACTCTTTTTTATCCACAAGCCGCATAACCTTGCTCACAATTTCCGGTTCAAGCCCACTCAAGAGCGTACGTATGACCGCAAGGTTTCCGAGCTTCATGTCGCCCTTCACTCCGGCGGATTTTAACATGGCATCGGCAAGGGCAATAACCTCGGCATCGGAATCGGGTTTTCCGCTTCCTATAAGTTCAACCCCGAACTGCCAGAATTCCCTGAAACGGCCTTTCTGGGGGCGCTCATAGCGGAAACAGTTTTCAAAGTAAAATAATTTTAAAGGCTTCGGAAAAGGCTGAAGTTCATTTATATACATACGCATGACAGGAGCAGTAAGCTCAGGCCTGAGGGTCATTTCCCTGCCGCCTTTGTCCGTAAAGTTGTAGAGCTCCCCTATGATCCCTTCTCCTGACTTCAGGGTGAAAAGATCAAGATGTTCAAACGTGGGCGTAATGATTTCACTGTAGCCCCATTTGCGGGCAACGTCTCGCATAACACTTTCCACGTATCTTCTCCGGGCAGTATCGGCAGGTAAAAAGTCCCGGGTCCCTCTTGGTCTATTAACTGTCATTTTTAAATGCACCTGATAATCAAATTAAAACAATTACTTTAAAGCTTAATTTAGAGTTTTGCTTCATTTAGGGTTTTTACTTTAAGATATAATTTGGAGCTTTTTAGCGTTTCTGGACTGTACTAGTTAAAAGCAAGCTATTTTACTTTTTCGATACCTATCTGAAGCCGCCAAAAAACGACAGCTTAAATACAGAAATAATATATTTGTTCTGTAAAATAAAGTAGAATGGATTCCAGAAGCAGAAGTTTTCGCAATCAAACAATTGTAAAGCAAATAAAGGCAAGTTTACGTTGAATAATATAATAAGCAGATTAATATACATGATTCACACTAAATATTTGCGATTACCGTGTCCGAGCAAAGAAGTGTACCTTTAAGGAAACATCTACTGGACCTGAAGCCCTGCAGGCATGGAGGGTTAGTTCAGGAAACATCTGAAACTTACGGGATTCCTGAAAGTGAAATTCTTGACTTCAGTGCAAACTTTAATCCTCTGGGAAACCCTTTTGAGCATCCGGAAAGCGGATTGAACTTTGATGAGATTCTTAATGCTGGTTTTAAGAAACTTACCGAATATCCTGACAACAGGTATCCTGAGTTTCGAGAAGCTGCTGCAAAGTTCGTAGGGCATGGCGTAAGCCCAAAGAATATTATTCCGGGTAACGGTTCAACGGAAATTATAAGGCTTGTAGTGGAATGCGTGGTTGAAAAAGGAGATACTGTCCTTCTACCCTGGCCCACTTTCGGAGAATACGAAATGCAGTGCCGGATTATGGGAGCAGAACTGCAGTACCCAAGCCAGGACGAAGTCGAAAAACTTCCTGACGAGCTTCTGGAAAAAGCAAAAATCCTGTTCATCTGTAACCCCAATAACCCTACTGGGAAACTCCGTACTCGAGAAGAAATCAAAGCTCTTGCGGAACGTTGTACACAGCACAAAACACTTCTTTTCGTGGACGAAGCTTTTATTGAGCTTTCAGATCCTTCACAGAGTGTTGCAGATCTTGCAGTAAACAACAATTACGTTTTTGTCATGCGTTCCCTTACAAAGGACTTTGCAATCCCGGGAATCCGGATGGGCTTCGGAATAGCTTCCCCTGAGGTAGCTGAAATTCTGGATACTGCCAGACTTTCCTGGAACCTTGGAACCCTGGCAGACGCTGTAGCGACTTCTCTTCTTAATATTGAAGGCGGGATTGAAAACCCGTACCTGAAAAAAGCGAGGGATATGATCAGGGAAGAAGGAGAGGTTTTTAAGGCGAAACTCGATAGGATAAGGGGTTTTAAAGCCGGAGAGGTGAATGTAAACTTTATCCTGGTTGATATCAGTAAATTCATGCTTGATTCAACGGAATTAACTGCACGTCTGGCAGCTCGTGGAGTCCTCATAAGGGACTGTTCTTCCCTCCACGGCCTTGGAAAAGATTACATAAGGCTTGCAGTCCGGACTTTCGAAGAAAACGACAGGATAATTGCTGCAATCGGGGATATAATTACCGAGTGGGGTAGAGAACAGGCAAAACAAGAACTGCAGAATGTGATCGAAAAGGCTTCTGAAGAAGGCATTGGAGGCAGGAAAACCTGCGAATACTATCCCTGCCACTTTGAAGGCCAGAACTGTACCTTCTGCTTCTGTCCGTTCTATCCCTGTGAAGACGAGCGCACAGGAGGAAAATGGATCCAGAGCTCAAGAGGCGGAAAAGTCTGGAGCTGTGTTGACTGTCATCTGGTTCACAAGACGGAAACTGCGCAGAAAATCCTTGACTGTCTTATGCAGGAAGGAGATACTGACGAACTCGTGAAAGTTGCCTGGAAGAAAGTGATGGAGCCTATCCTATGATTGTACCAGACAGCGGGCATCTTGCCCTAGTACTTTTGCTTGCAGCCGCCATAGACATATTTTTCGGGGAGCCGCCTGCTGCCGTACACCCTGTTGTGTGGATAGGAAAACTAATCAATTTTTTTATAAATGCGGCTCCTCAGACTCACAGGAAAGCCTACGGAGTTGCAATGGCTCTCTGCTGTGTATTTTCTGCAGCCTTGCTGGGTTACACCGTGCTTTACATAGCAGCCCTTCCGGGAATTCCCAGGGTGCTTTCCCTTCTTATAGAGGCATATTTCCTGAAAGCCACCTTTGCTGTTAACTGCCTGCTCGGCCCTGCAAAGGAGATTTATGGGCACCTCGAAGCAAACAGGCTTGATAAAGTCCGGGAACTGCTCCCAATATATGTAAGCCGGAACACTTCAAAACTTACCAGAAACCAGATGTCTTCCGCAGTTATCGAATCCGTATCCGAAAACTATGTTGACGGCATCCTGAGCCCCATTTTTTACTATACCCTTTTCGGAAAATACGGGCTTGTTGCAGCATATGCATTTAAAGCCATAAGTACTCTGGACTCAATGGTTGGGTATAAAACCGAGCCCTACATGGAACTTGGGTACTTCTCAGCGAAATCCGATGACGTATTGAACTGGATCCCTGCCCGCATCTCCGTTATATTCATTCTTGCAGCAGCCTTTATAGCCAGTCTGCTCCCGAAAAAACAGGGAAAATTTTCTCCCTTTAACAGTATAAAGAGTGCTTTTGAAGACGGAATGAAAACTCCGTCCCCCAATTCCGGTTATCCCATGGCAGCTACTGCAGGAGCGCTCGGGGTCAAACTTGAAAAACCCGATACTTATATACTTGGGGCCTTATATCCCCCGACCGAAGTAAAGGATATAAAAAGGGTATCCCAATTAATAGCAATTGCTTCAGGCTTCTCGCTTGTTGCCTGTGCAGCAGTAATTCATTTAGCAGGGATATACCTGTATCCGTGACCCTTCCTTCGCTGCCAGAACCTGATTCCTGAGAGCGTGTCTTAAAATTAAATTTGGTTCTATAATTGGGATAGGACTTATGCATTTAAATGATAAACGGAGTGTCAAACTGTTAATGTCCAAAACGAAAATTTAAACCATGATGTTTGTTGTGTTTGATTTTATGCATTGAGTGTGTAATATGAATTTAAAAGGAACGTTGCCTATTATCCAATTGTATAAATTATTTGAATTTTAAGACGGCTTCTGAGATAATCTGAATCCTTCATGGAAATACGGGTTATGAGAAAAGCCAGTGTAATAGCGTTAAAGATTTTCAAAAGCTAATAAAACCATTTTTTAACAACCCCGAAGTGATCATATGAAGTTATCCGATATTGAGGAAAAAGACCTGAAAAAAGGGCAGCCTGAGAAAGTAGAAGAAAAAGCTACAGTCAACATCCTCGATGTCCTTGCTGAAGAAGGCATCAGTGTTCAGGACCTTGCTGATACGGCTCTGGAAATGTACGTTCCCCATCCAGGGCTTGAGACCAGAGAGAAAGCCGACGCTTTATTTAAGAGGGAACTTAAGTACGCACTTTCGGATCCAAACCTCTGCCTTCTAATCTATTCCGGGGTCTTGCTGGAGCGGGAAGGCAGGGCAGGAACCCTTCCGAACCTTAGCAAAAGTTCTTATGAAAAAGACCTTACTTTTATAATTGCAGATGAAGTGCTCGGCACAAGTATTGCAACCTATATCAGCGGTTCCAAGGGCGCTTTTGAGTTTGTCAGGTTTGACAAACAGAAACCTGGAATCCTTGCAAAGCTCGGGCCTTTTATGGATGACGTTATCGGGGGCCTTATAGGAGGCGTGTCTTCCAATATGTATTCAAGAGGTATGGCAGAATTTGTAGGGACGGACTGAAATAAGGAAATGATTGAAAAACAGGCGGTGCGCGATGAATTCATATTTGCTTGCTTTTAAATCTGGGTTTGGTTTCCTGTCCACTATTCCTGTAGGGATCAGCATGGAAGGAATCGACGAACTCATGAAGAAAATCTACTTTTATCCCGTTGTGGGAGCCGTACTCGGGCTTCTCATAGGTGCAGTTGCATTCATAGGGCAGGTAATATTTCCCGGGCCTGTGCTTGCAGCCCTTATCATGGGATTCATATATTATATTACAGGCTTTAATCACCTCGATGGAGTCACGGACATAGGGGACGGTTTTATGGCCCATGGGTCACATGAGAAGAAAATCAAGGCCCTGAAAGACACGACCATCGGGACAGGAGGAGTATCCTTTTGCATTCTCGTATTACTTACTCTGTACAGTTCGATAAGGGCAATACAGCAAGGAGGTTCCGTTGTTTTTGGAGCTAACCTTCCGGCTTTAATGCTTGCATCAATGTTTATTGCAGAGGTCAGTGCAAAACAGTCCATGCTAACTATTGCTGCCTTTGGAAAGCCCATACCTCCGCAGGAAAAACAGGCTTACCCTGGCCTGGGAGCCATGACTATAAGCGGAGCGACCAGAAAGAATTTTCTGATTGGATTCATATTCGGAGCTATAGTTTGCTTTCTGCCTTTTGGATGGATAGGGCTGTTGCCTTATCTGGGAGCCTGTATCTCGGCTCTGGTGATTCTTAACCGAAGCTATGCCCATTTTGGGGGATTAAACGGTGATGGAATTGGCACTGCTAACGAAATTGGTCGGGTAACTGCACTCATTATTATCGCAGTTCTCCTGAATTTTTCATTGAATGGATACATGGGAGGTTTAAAATGGACGCTATTGTAATGGCAGGGGGGTTCGGACAGAGGCTTGGAATGGGAGAAAAGCCTTGTGTTGAATTGCTTGGAAAACCACTTATAGCCTATGTGATAGATACCCTGAGGGCCTCAGAGAATATAGACAGGGTTTTTGTAGCGGTCTCCCCTGTTACCCCAAGGACAGAAATTATGATCCAGGAACGCTACAAAGGAGAAGTTCGCGTAATCAGGACTTTTGGCGGAAACTATGTAGGGGATATGGTCCACGCGGTAGAAACCGCAGAAACGGTGGGGCCTGTAATGATTATTATGTCGGACCTTCCCCTGATAAACCCTGAACTTATCGATTCCGTAATCAAGAAATATAGGGAAGAAGGAAAGCCAGCGCTCTCGGTATATGTTCCTATAAATGTCTGCAAAGGAGCCGGAATCAGGCCGGATACGGTCTTTAACAAGGATGGGAAGCTGATAGTACCTTCCGGAATTAATATTCTGGACAGTTCTCAAATCCGAAACGAACAGGAAGACTTTAATCTGATACTTGATAATCCCAAACTAGCAATAAACGTAAATACCGTTAAGGATTTGCAGCACTGCAAGGATCTGCTGCAGGGCCAAGAATAAAAAACTTATAGAGGTGTCAGAGATTCTATCTGTAAAAAACCTGGTGCTAAGCCGTGATGGAAAGAAAATCCTGCGAGGGGTCAATCTTGAGGTAGGCGACCGGGAAATTCACAGCATTATCGGCGCAAATGGTGCAGGAAAAAGTACCCTTGCCTATACCCTGATGGGACTCCAGGGTTATGAACATGAGGAAGGCAGCCTCATCTTTAATGGGGAAGATATTTCAAAACTTTCAATAACCGAACGTGCAAAAAAAGGCATTACCCTTGCCTGGCAGGAACCTGCCCGCTTTGAAGGGCTGAAAGTAAGGGATTATCTGGCAATCGGGGCAAAAGGCAATGGAGGCGCTACTGAAGAAGAGCTGAAAGAGGCCCTGAGGAAGGTTGACCTTAAACCTGAAAAATACCTGGATAGGGAAGTTGGAGAGGCGCTCAGTGGAGGTGAAAGAAAACGCATAGAACTTGCGTCCATAATTACAATGAAACCGAAGCTTGCTATTCTCGACGAGCCTGACTCCGGAATTGATGTTGTTTCCTTAAAGGAAATCGTAAACCTGATCCAAACTTTCAAAGAAAACGGTTCCTCGGTACTTGTAATCACACACAGGAAGGAAATTGCAGCCGCTTCCGATAAAGCATCCCTGATGTGCGAAGGGGTTATCCTCAGGAGCGGAGACCCCCTGGAAATCAGTGAATTTTTCAAAAACAGGTGTATACCATGTGACAGCAGGGTATCCCCACCAAAGGCGGCCTGAAAAATGACTCAGATAACTCTTAATACGCTTTCCAGCGAAATCAAAGATATGGACGCAGCCTATTCGGCATCCGGTGGAGATGCTGAAGCCCTGCATAACCATGAGCTTGCAAGCCTTGTGATAAGCGGAAATAAGGTTCTTAATGCGAATGGGATAGAAGGAATTGTGCTCGAACCCCAGGAGACCGAACATGGAGTGGACGTTAAACTGACTATTAAGAAAGGGTACAAAATTCCATTTCCTATCCACCTTTGCTTCGGGCTTATTCCTGAAGATGGGCTCCAGGAAATAAATATGAATTTTGTAGCCGAAGAAGACTCGGCTGTTGAACTCATCGCTCACTGTACATTCCCTAATGCTGTAAAGATTATTCATAGAATGGAGGCTCAAATGCATATAGGGAAGAATGCTTCATTAAAGTACACAGAAACTCACTTCCACGGACCACATGGGGGAGCTCAGGTAATTCCAAAGGCCCATGTAAAGGTAGAGGAAGGCGGCAGTTATTTCAATAATTTCTCCCTGATCTCGGGAAGAGTAGGAGTTCTCGAATTCGACTATGACGTGGATGCCGAAAAAGATTCTATCTGTGAAATGGTTACCAAGGTCTACGGAAAAAAGGACGACAAAATCAGGATCATGGAAAAAGTATCCCTTAATGGGGAAAACGCCAGAAGTGTGATCAAAAGCCGACTGGCCATTACAGAAGATGCGGAGTCGGAGTTTAAGGGAATTACTGAAGGTCATGCACCAAGGTCCAGAGGACATGTGGACTGTTTGGAGGTTCTTCAGGGCAATGCAAAAGCCGAAGCTGTCCCGATTATACGCGTTGATAATCCTCTGGCCAAGGTAACTCACGAAGCAGCAATCGGGTGTGTGGACAAAAAAGAAGTCGAAACTCTTATGGCCCGCGGCCTCGAAGAAGACGATGCTATTGACACTATCGTAAAGGGAATGCTGGCTTGAAGCCTCTTATTCCCTTTTACAGGGCATCAATTAAGTGTGTCAGTAAGGAAATGTAGAAAGCTAAAAGATGTACAGAGTTAAAAAATGTAGAAAATTAAAAGGCGTACAGAGTTAAAAAATATAGAAAGTAAATCCCGGAAATTGATAAAAGGGTCCCTAAATTTAGTTTGAGTAAGAGGTGGGAAGTATAATTGGTGAAATTATTATCTTTGAGAAAAAATATTCAGAAAAAAACCTGCAACTTATTACCGGAAAAAAAGATATATCTTCGCATTACCAGGATATTCCTGAAGAGATGCTGCTTTTAAGTGAAGTTATAGAAGATCCCCTCAAACTCCCTTACATGCTGGAAGCTTTCTATACCGCACCGATAAAGAATGAAAAAGCCTTTCATTTTGCTCTCGTGCGAGTCCAGGTAGACTCTGACCTCAGGATGCATGAGGATATCCAGAAATACCAGCAAAGGAAGTACGTAGCCGAAACCCTGGAAAAACTGCTCTACGGAGAGCTTATGCTTTCTGTAGGAGAAAACTCAGGCACGGAAGGGGATTAATTGCTTTATCTGTTTTTTAAATTTTTGTAATAAAACCTTCTATTCGTCACTAATTTTATATTAAATTTTACTAAGTTCATTTTTGTTTATGAATAGAAAATTTTATTTATAAATAGAAAAATTTGTTTATTAATAGAAATTTTTTCAGATCCTATAGTTTTTTATTCCAATAATGAATTCTAATTTTTAAGATCCCTGTTTTTTAAATTTTCAGAGCATATAAAAACTCAAAGTAGTATAAAAATTCAAATATAAACAGTAATGAATGAATTTAGTTTTTACCAATCCCATCAGTTAATAAAAGAAAACTTATTATCTTTTAATTTACAAGTATTCCATATAATTCTATAAAGTCTTCTTTATCTTGTCATCTGTATAGTTGCACTTAGTTGCAATAATCAACTTAACCCAAAAACTCCGGATTCAGTGAATTGCTATACTATCCTTCCATAAAGTCGGTTAAGTTTCAATATAATTTAAAACCTCAATAAATTCAAAATGATCTATATACTGGCGGTCTAAAATGAAAGGAAAGAATTTTAATAGAATGTTTAGGAGGCAGACCTTAACCAAAGTTTTGGGAATAACGGTACTTGCTTTTTTAATGTTAGTGAGCATCGCGGGTGCCTCACAATTCGCATACATTACAAATGCACAGAGTAACAGTGTCTCTGTAATTGACACAGCCACAAATAAAGTTACAGCTACAATACCTGTAGGGTCCAACCCTCTGGGAGTTGCAATTAATCCAAATGGGACAAAGGTTTACGTCGGAAATGCTCTTAGCAATGATGTATCTATAATCGACACTGCAACAAATAATGTTATAGCCGCAGTGCGTGTAGGAAATTCTCCCCAGGGAGTTGCAGTCAGCCCTAACGGAAAAAACGTATATGTAACAAACCGTTACAGCAACAATGTTTATGTGATTGATACCACCGCAAATACTGTTGTAAGTACAGTGAATACGGGAAAGTATCCTGAGGGAGTAGCGGTAAGTCCTGATGGAAAAAAGATATATGTAACAAATTATGGGGACAATACTGTCTCTATAATTGATACTGCCACAAAAGCTGTTATAACCACGGTATCTGTAGGAAGAGGTCCCAAAGAAATTGCGGTCACACCAGACGGAAACAGGGTGTACGTGGTGAACTCTGATGGCGGGAGCATCTCCATAATTGACACGGCAACAAACAGCGTTACAAACACGATGAAGGCAGAAGGAACTCCCTTTGGAGTTGCAGTTACTCCAGATGGAAAAAAGGTGTATGTGACTAATAACGCTGAATATTTCAGCACTGTTTCTGTAATTGACACGGCAACAAACAAAATTACAGCCACGATACCCGTAGGCCCCGATCCTAAGGGAATTGCAGTCACTCCGGATGGAAAGAAAATCTATGTAGCAATTAACTTTTATAACACTGTCTCTGTGATTGACACAGCAACCAACGCTGTTACAGCCACGATGCTTGCAGGAAAAAGCCCTTACGCTTCAGGCCAGTTTATAGGTTCTATTCCATTACAACCAGTTTATCCTTTAGCAAACTTCAGCAGCAATATCACATCAGATTATGTTTTCCTTTCTGTACCCGTGCAGTTTACAGATCTCTCAATAAATGCAACTAAATGGGCCTGGGACTTTGGAGACGGGTCTGGTTCGACAAAGCAGAACCCCACACATACATATTCTGCAACAGGAATCTATACTGTTAGACTGACTGTAAGCAATTCAAAAGGTACAGATTCAAAGCTTGCGACAGTAAATGTTGTACCAAAAGGTTCTCCTGCACCTTCATATGCATTCATTACAAATCTTGACAGCAACACTGTTTCTGTGATTAACACAGGAAACAACACCCTTACAGCCACGGTGTCTGTAGGGACCGAGCCTTTTGGAGCTGCAGTTAGCCCGGATGGAACAAAAGTATATGTAACAAATACCAAATACGGCGAAAGGGGTACGGTTTCTGTAATTGATACAGCAACAAACAAGGTTACAGCTATCGTGGATGTAGGCTATAAATATAGTCCCTGTGGAATTGCAGTCACCCCGGACGGAAAAAAACTATATGTGGCAGACCGTGACATAAAAGCTGTCTCTGTAATTGATACATCTACAAACACTGTTACAGCCACCGTGCCTGTAGGAGTTAATCCTTTAGGAGTTGCAATCACACCGGATGGAAAAAAAGTATACGTAACGAACCGTTACAGCAACACTGTTTCTGTAATTGATACCAGCACAAACACTGTTATAGCGACTGTGAAAGTTGGATCTGGCCCTTGTGGAGTTACAATTAACCAGGCGGGAACAGAACTATATGTGATGAATTGTGAAAGCAATACTATTTCTATAATTGAACTAAGTTCAAACACTGTTACAGCCACAGTGCCTGTGGGACAATGGCCTATGGGAGTTGCAGTAACTCCTGATGGAAAAAAGGTGTATGTGGCAAATGAAGGCAGCAACAATGTATCGGTAATTAACACCGCAACAAAAACTGTTATAGCAACTGTAAAAGTCAAAAAAAGCCCTTACGGAATTGCAGCCACTCCGGACGGAACAAAGGTATATGTAGCGAACTCCGGCGATAGCGATCATCTCGGAAACACTGCCTCTGTAATTGACACTGCTACAGATAAGGTTACAGCCACAGTAAACACAGGCTTCAGGCCTATTGCTTTCGGTCAATTTATTAGTCCTCTTCCAGCACAACCAGTTTATCCTGTTGCAAACTTTAGCAGCAATTTCACATTCGGTTACGCTCCTCTTTCAGTCCAGTTTACGGATTTCTCGAAGAATGCGGATGGGTGGAACTGGGATTTTGGAGACAAATCCACTTCGACACAGAAGAATCCAGTACACACTTATTCCAGAGCAGGGAATTACAATGTAACGTTTAAAGTAAACAATAAAAACGGTACTGATTCGAAATCTGCCACAGTAACTGTTTTAGCACATCCAGGATTTTCTGCGTCCCCAACTTCAGGCAGAACGCCACTTAGAGTTAGTTTTACTGACCAGAGCACCGGATCGCCAGCCTCATGGAACTGGACTTTTGGAGATAAAACTTATTCAACGGAAAAGAACCCTGTGCATGTATATAAAAAATCAGGAAAATATTCTGTTACACTGACATTGAACGAAACGGGAACCAAGACTGCAGTAACAAAATCCAGCTATATAACTGTTTCAAACGGGTATGAAACCCCTATTGCTGCTTTCTCTGCATCTTCAGCCTCAGGGAAATCACCTCTTACTGTTAGTTTTACTGACCAGAGTAAAGGGTCGCCAACATCATGGAAATGGACTTTTGGAGACGGCACGTACTCAACCGGAAAGAACCCTACACATACATACAGCAAAGCAGGATTGTATTCTGTTACATTAGCAGTAAATAATGCATATGGCAGTAATACATTAACAAAAACTGACTATATTGTTGTTTCAAACATTTTTAATCCGCCTGTTATCAGTTTCTCTGCGTCCCTTATTTCAGGAAAAGCACCTCTGGCGGTTGATTTTTCTGGTAAGGGTACAGGGTCGCCAACTAAATGGAAATGGGTTTTCGGAGACGGGAATACTTCAACAGAAAAGAATCCTGTGCACATATTCAACAAATCAGGACTTTATTCTGTAACATTAACAGCAAGTAATGAAAAAGGCAGTAATGCCCTGACAAAAACCGGCTATATTGCTGTCTCAAGCACTTTAAATATTCCTGTTTCCAAATTCTCTGCATCCCCTACTTCAGGAAAAGTGCCTTTTACGGTTAGTTTTACTGACCAGAGCACCGGGTCGCCAGCCTCGTGGAAATGGACTTTTGGAGATGGAGGTAATTCAACAGAAAAGAACCCGGTACACACATACAATGAGGCAGGGCTATACTCTGTTAAATTGACAGTGAGTAATGCAAACGGCAATAATGCTCTGACAAAAACAGGTTATATTGCTGTCGTCTCAAACGTTTTAAACAACACTCCTGTTTCCAAATTTTCTGCCTCCCCTGTTTCAGGAAAAACACATCTTACTGTTAGTTTTACTGACCAGAGCACAGGGTCACCAGCCTCATGGAAATGGAATTTTGGAGATGGAAGTAATTCAACAGAAAGAAATCCGGTACACACATACAATAAATCCGGAAATTATACCGTTGATTTAACAACGACTAATGAGGAAGGCAGTAATAAGTTGCAAAAATCAAAATATATAAATGTAGTTTCTGTGAACGGTAGTGTGGTATCGAGTCCAGGATATATTGTTCCTGTCTCAGCTTTTTCGGCAACTCCAACTGTAGGAAGTATGCCTCTTACTGTTAGTTTTACTGACCAGAGTAAAGGGTCACCAACTGCATGGACATGGAATTTTGGGGATAAGAACACTTCAAAAGAGAAAAATCCGGTACACACATACACTAAGTCCGGTAGATATGCAGTTACATTGACAGCAAGTAACGCGAACGGCAGTAATACTTTGACAAAATCCAGCTATATTTATGTCTCAAACGTTTTAGCTCCTCCTGTTGCCGGTTATTTTGTATCTCCTGCTTCAGGAAGTATGCCTCTTAAGGTTATATTTACCGACCAGAGCACCGGGTCACCAACTGCATGGAGATGGGCGTTTGGAGATGGAAACACTTCAGAAATGAAAAATCCGGTACACACGTATAGTAAATCAGGACGATATACTGTTACATTAACAGCAAGTAATGCAAATGGCAGTAATGCCTTGACAAAATCCAGCCATGTTGTTGTATCAAGCATTTTAGCTCCTCCTGTTGCCAGCTTCTCTGCATCTCCGATTTCAGGAAAAGCTCCACTTACTGTTGGTTTTACTGATCAGAGCACAGGATCACCAACTAAATGGAAATGGGTTTTCGGAGACGGGGACAATTCAACAGAAAAGAATCCTGTACATACATATAATAAATCAGGGCTATACCCTGTTAAATTGACAGCAGTTAATGCAAATGGCAGCAGTGCCCTGACAAAAACCGACTATATTGCTGTTTCAGGTGTTTTAACTGCTCCTGTTGCTAATTTTTCTGCGTCCCCTGCTTCAGGAAAAGTGCCTTTTAAGGTTAGTTTTACTGACCAGAGCACTGGATCGCCAACATCATGGAAATGGGTTTTTGGAGATGGGAACAATTCTACAGAAAAGAATCCTGTGCACACATACAATAAATCAGGACTATATTCTGTTACATTGACAGCGAGTAATGCAAACGGCGATAATACATTGGTAAAAACCGGATATATTGCAGTTTCAAACTCTCTTGTCGCTGCTTTTTCTGCATCGCCAACTTCAGGACCTGTACCGTTTAATGTCAGTTTTACTGACAACAGCACTGGATCACCAGCTTCATGGAAATGGGCGTTTGGAGATGGAAATACTTCAACAGAAAAGAATCCTGTACACACATACAACAAAACAGGAGGATATACTGTTAGCTTAACCGTAGATAACTCCGAAAGCAGCAGTACTGAAACCAGATCCAGATATATCATAGTTAGTAAGTAAAAATCTTACTCAAAAAATGGCTTTGTAGAAACCCATCTATACCAGCTTCAAGAGGATAATTATAGATAAGGAGATATAATGACATCCAGTTTAAATTAATAAGGATTCATTTATCAAATTTTTGTGGATTAGGTGGAGTCAAACAAAAGTGTGTTTTGTTGCTTTCTCACAAAACACACATGAAACTCTTCGAATAAAAAAGAGCTTACAAAAAGAATTGCCTTCGGACTTGAGTTTTTCATTGCAGCCGATGTTCTTGAAACCGTAATCAATCCATCCCGAGGACTTGCTCCTTGTGGAACTTGAACTTGAGGAAAATTGAGAAGAAGAAGGACAGGAATTCAACCGCCAGTACAGGATTCTTACTCAGACTGCTGACGTCCGCTGGATTGACTAGAAAACATTTATCCAGCGCAATGAGGAAGGAGAAGTTACTCATTTCCAGGGCATTATAGAAGATATAACGAAATGCAAAAAGAGCCTGACCTGTAGATTGAAATCAGGAAAGATCAGAAGTGCTCTTCAGGCTTTAAGAGTTGGAATTGAAGTGATTTTCATGCTTCTTCGGTTAAGTAAGGGATTGTGAAAACTACATCCATTTCCACAATATTTGTTAAATAGTTTAATAGTCGTGGGCTGGAACAGGGTATCTATTTTATACGAAGAGGCGAAAATTTAAAGCCGGTTTCTAATGCAAAATCGATAGTTTTTTGGCAAGAAAATTCCTTAACCGATGACCAATGAAGTGATTTTAATTATTTTCTGAATTTCATGGGTAAAAGTAAATTTCATGTATTTGCTGAATATTTAAGAATATATATAAGTTCAAAAAACAACCTCAAGCGATGGATTCAACTTTATAACTGTATGGTAAAATTGTTGCACATTTTTCGAGTTGAAAAACTCCATTGAATTTGAAGAGGATACCAGTAAAAGAACAATTGAATTGAAAATTCTTTTTATTCTGAGGAAACCGGAATGAGAAAAAACAATAGAATCAATGTATGTGGCAGGACTATAAATTATGAGATCGTATACAGTAAAAAGCGAAAGAGTGCGGCTATTTTAGTCCGCCCGGACATGAAAGTCGAGTTTCGGGCACCTCAGGGTCTGAGTGCAGACACTATTCAAGGAATGGTTGAAAGAAAAGCCTGGTGGATATTTAAAAAGCTTGAATGGTTCGAGGAAAACAGACTGCCTGATCAAAAAAAGCAGTATTGCGACGGGGAAGTTTATCTTTATCTGGGCAGAGAATGTCCTCTGAGAATCACATCCATGAATAACATTAAAAAACCTCTGGCTTTTTTCCAGGATTCCGAACTTAAGATTGAGATTTCCGAGAATACTTCTGAAGATCAGCTTCCTTTTCTGGTGAAAGAAGCCGTCTGGAATTTTTATAGCAAACGTGCCGAAGAGGAAGTTGAGAAGCTTCTGAAGATTTATTCGAAAAAGCTCGGGGTAGATACTCCAATATTTAAGGTAAAGTACCAGAAAAAGCGCTGGGGAAGTTGTTCTGCAGAGAATGTATTGAGGATAAATTTCCAGCTTATAATGGCACCACCGAAGCAGCTTGAGTATGTAGTAGTGCACGAACTCTGCCACGTAAAAGAGAAAAATCATTCGGCACGGTTCTGGAAATTTGTTCGAGAACTCATGCCTGATTATGAAAAACACAGAAATAGCCTGAAAAAAGACGGCTGGAAATATGTTCTTTGAAGCCAGTAAAACTAACACTAACCTTAATTGAAAATCATTTTATCCATAAAGAAAACAGAAGGAATTCAACAGAAGGAATTTAACAGAAGGAATTCAACAAAAGGAATTTAACAGAAGAAATTTAACAGAAGAAATTTAACAGAAGAAATATTACAGAAGAAATTCTATTATTAGCCTTTCCTTATTTAAAAAAACATTTCAGGTTCACCCATGCAAAATATACTCTCAGTTCAGTCACTCACGAAGAAATTTGATGATTTTACAGCTGTAAAAGATATCAGTTTCAACGTTGAAACCGGCTCGATCTTTGCTTTTCTTGGCCCAAACGGGGCAGGCAAGTCCACAACTATCAAAATGCTCACAACTGTTTTGAAGCCCACATCAGGAAAAATAAGCATTAACGGTTTCAATGCGCTTAAAGAGCAGGATAACGCCCGTGCATCTTTCGGAATAGTCTTTCAGGACTCCAGCCTTGATGAAGAACTGACTGCTTACGAGAATATTGTTTACCATGCAGTCATCTATAAGGTACCTAAAAAGGAAAGAGATGAAAGAATCCAAAAAGCCCTGGAAATTGTCGGGCTCTGGAACAGGCGGGAAGACTATGTTAAAAGCTATTCCGGCGGCATGAAGCGCAGGCTTGAGATTGCGCGGGCGCTTGTCCACTACCCGAAAATCCTTTTCCTTGACGAGCCTACAGTAGGCCTTGATCCCCAGACCCGAAATTCTATCTGGAGCCATATCAAGAGCCTGAACAAAGAAAAAGGAATGACAATTTTTCTGACCACGCATTACATGGAAGAAGCCGAAGCAATTGCAGACCAGATTGCAATCATTGACCACGGAAAAATTATAGAGTCCGGCACTGTTGAAGAAATAAAGAAACAGACGGAAACCGACTCCTTAGAAGAGGCTTTTCTGAAATTAACAGGCCGGGATATCAGGGACGATAACGAATCTGGACACAGAGTACGGGCTATAAGGGGTATGAGAAGGAGGGTCAGGCATTGATCGAGGTAATCTATATCCTCTGGCTCAGGCAGCTAAAACACTACTGGCGCTCAAAAGCGAGGTTGCTTGGTTCTCTCGGGCAGCCTCTGCTCTTTCTGATAACATTTGGATTCGGGTTCGGCCCGATGTATACGAGAGCAAGCGGAGGGGCAAACTACCTGGATTTTCTTGCACCAGGAATCGTCTCAATGTCCATCCTGTTCACTGCTGTATTTTCGGGGCTTGAGGTTATCTGGGACAGGCAATTCGGCTTTCTGAAAGAGACTATGGTAGCTCCTATCTCAAGGACAGAAATTATGATCGGAAAAACTCTTGGAGGCGCAACTATAGCCATGATCCAGGGTCTAATCGTGTTGAGCCTGACCTATCTACTCGGGTTCAGAATTCCAGGCCTTGCAAACCTTGCCGTCGGGCTGGTCTTCATGTCCCTAATAGCTATCTTCTTTACAGGCCTGGGCCTTGCCATAGCCTCAAAGATGAAAGATATGCAGGGTTTCCAGCTGATTATGAACTTCCTGATCATGCCTATCTTCTTCCTATCCGGCGCCCTTTTTCCCCTAGAAAACCTGCCGCCGTCGATCTATTTTATAAGTAGGATCGATCCCCTTACCTATGGGGTAGATGGCTTAAGAGGAGCAATTGCCGGAATGAACGTGTTTGGAATCTATAATGACCTGGCAGTAATAGGTTTGCTCTCGGTTCTTGTCTGCATGGTTGGAGCATTCTTGTTTTCAAAAATAGAGGCATAAATGCCTCCTTTTTTTAAAAATCTACAAATTCAAGGTTCAAAGTTCAATATTAATTGAGGTATTATATAGGTCGCTGATGGTTATTCTACATCAGTGTTGTACTATTATATACTTTAAAATTATTATAGCTTTAAATCAGGAATCTGACTAACTGAGTTAGGAATTCACGGTTACTCAAGATTTAAGGCAGGTTCCCTGGATTGACATATTAAAAAATGAGGCATAAAGGTGCTAGATCTTATTGAATTTTTAGCCCTGGGGTCATTTCTCGGCCTTGCTGCAGGAACATCTCCAGGCCCACTGCTTGCTGTAACCATTTCTGAAACTCTACAGTATGGCAAGTGGGAAGGAATAAAGGTTGCAGTGTCGCCTCTGATTACGGACCTGCCAATCGTTTTATCCGTATTGTATGTGCTGTCGCATCTGAAAAGTTATGATTTTATTATCGGAATCATTGCGTTTTTTGGGGCTTCATATCTAATATATTCAGGAATCGAATTACTGAAAATCAAAAAAGACAGCTTTGAATTAAATGTAGAAAAAGAGGATGCCCTTAAAAAAGGAGTTATTGTGAATTTTGGAAACCCACATCCATATGTCTTCTGGTTTTCCATAGGTGGGCCGATAATTTATAAGAGCCTGAACACTCAGGTTTCAGCCACGATTCTGTTTATATTAGGGTTTTATATCTTTCTTGTCGGGTCAAAGGTAGCCATCACATTAATTGTAGAAAAGTCAAAGTCCTTTATAAACAGTAAACACTACTTTTCTATTATCCGTGCTCTGGGGATTGCACAGATTATCTTCGGATTGACTTTTATTAAAATGGGTTTGAGCTCACTAAATATTATATGATTGTTCTGTTCACAGACGGAAAAGAATGTGACATTAAAAACGGGATACGAAAAAGTAAAACAAGAAGAACGGACCGTGTTATAAAAGGGATTGAAGAGAAAGAAAGTGAAAGAAAGACAAACTAAAGAGGCTGCCGGGGAAGGGAAGAATAGAAAAGACTGAAAACACCGAAAATTAGGCAGGAGAAGTTAGAGTAAGAAAGGCATTAAACCTGTTCTTGCTACTGGAAACAAAAGTATGCAAGAGGGCAGATCTGCCAGTGTTAAAATAAAAAGTAAAAAGGGAGTTATCCCTTTTATTAATTTACCTTTATTACTTTACCTTTATTGCTTTACAGTTATTTTCATGCAGCTTTTATTTTAATGGCTGACTTTTTAATCTGCTGTACGTGACAATTTCCAGCACCATATACAGTTACTTTTGCGTCATAGGTACCAGGCTTTTTTATAATAAGTGAACAATTGCAGATATGCTTTACCGTGCAGTGTGTACAGTAAGATCTGCAGGATGCAACTACTTTTCCATTTTTATCCAATACCTGGTATTGAACACTTTTAACAGTGCCTGACGTATAAGTTGTAAACCCTACTTTAGCTGGTGCTATTCCAGTTGGATTGTTTACTGTGAACTTGACAATTTTTACATTACAAGCAGCATTAGCTGAAGCGCCTGCAGTAGCAGTACATAACGTCAAAACCAATAATACTAATATAAAGAAATTTGTTGTTCGTTTCATCAGGTCGTATGAATAGACAACATTGATTATATAATTATAGAAACGGTTTGAATAAATGTAAATAAATATAAATAAATTTGAACATGTGGCGGTCTGGGATATATACTCATTCATAACCCCTAAAACTTGAAGATAATTAGTCAGTAGACGATTTGTGAATTTACTGTGAGAATGTGACCTGAATTTTAGTCTCAAACCTGAATTTTAGTCTCAAAACCTGAATTTTAGTCTCAAACCTGAATTTTAGTCTCAATACACTTTATAAGACTCAACAACCTTTACTGATAAGTTATACCACCCCCCGCTATTAAACAGGTACTGGGGTTTACATATACCACCCTCGGCAATATTAACAATATAGTCTTCATTATACGGTCCGCCGCCTTTACCCATACAATTTGAAGAGGATACATCTGCTGTATTAAAAACACTACATGCATGACCAGGACTACCAGTAAAACTGGTAATTTCAGATCAGGTTTCAGTTAAGGGCATACTTGCTTGAGGCCCGAAACCACATCATCAAGAAGCTCAATAGGGATTCCCATAATCATTTCATCATCTGTAAGCGTGGCGTAAGCCCTGCTTCCAGTGCAACCAAGTGTAACGCCTACTGTTCCTTCTTTATAAACCTGCACAACACCGTCAGAACATACACTCTGTGCTCCTGAAAAGCTCGTTTCAAGCCTTCCCCCTATTCCGTACATTGCTGCCTGTGTAAGTAACATCATCTGTTTAGGATTACCGACAACCATAATGACATCCGGAATAAATGAGGTCTCTTCCAGGGGAGAATACAGAATAGCTTCTGTTGAATTAGGCGGAAGGATTGGGATCATATCAATAGTACGTCTTGAGGCCCCCAGTGTGCTGAATAGCTCGAATTCTTTGTAATAAAGCTCCCCAGTGACCAGATCTTCAGGAACTGAGCCAAGTCCCATTGCACCAGCTCCAACTTTACACATTTGGTTTTCATTTAAAGTGTAGAACTCTTCTCGGGTTCTTCTAACTTTATCCACAAATTGGCAGTGAGTCATACACTCTTCTGCTTTCTTGATACTTTCCGGGATTTCTGACCCTTTCGAAATCAGCTTTACTGCTACAGGAGACGTTCTGATTTTCAGATGTTTGATCAGTTCCTGTCCATGGCGATTTACTTCTTTAACATCCATATTTTAACACATCCATATTTTTAACTTTAATTTTAAAGTTTTTATAACCTTAGAACCGTAATTTATTTTAAGTTTCTTAATTTTTCAGTTATGAACCTGCAAAACGCCGTCAGAACATACACTCTGTGCTCCTGAAAAGCCTGTTTCAAACCTCCTTCTTAGCATGAAAATACTGCCATCTGCAAGCACTTTCATTGGTTGTGCATGTTATTCAAAAAGTGTCATGTTCTTTTTCTGTAGAATTACAATCTCAAAAAAGTTATATTGTAGAAAACTCCATATCAGAAGGTTACCATCATCTACACAAAAATTTGATTTCAAATTTACAGCAAATTCGAGACATTGCCGGAAATCATAAGCGGTGATTCGGACATACTGTTTAAAGTTAAGTTTTTGTGCCTATGTACAACCTTGTTCTTTCGATGCGATGATTTATATTTATTTCTTATTTATATTTCTATTAATATTATATTCTATGAATAATGACTGTTATGTTGCATATGTTTGAAATTGACTAGGACTTATGCAACTGACTGAAGAACCAACAGCATCAGACAGTCAACTACCTAAAACATAACTTTAATTCGCAGTCTTTGCTGTAATTGATTTTGTTCCTCAAGTGCGTAATAGTCCTATTGACTTTGTTGAAGTCCTATTGACTTTGTTGGCAATTGGTAAAGTTGAAACAGATTTGAGGAGTGAATAAATGGGTATAAAAAAGACAGTGGCTATTTTGCTGGTAGTCTGTTTTATAGTATCAGTGACAGTTGCGGCGGTAAGCGCAAACCAGCAAGAATATAACAGAGGCTACAAAGACGGCTGCAGAGACGGCTATAAAGACGGTTTTAAAGAAGGCAAAACCGATAGCAAGAGGCCCTACAGTGCATTTATAAAGAAAGAAGCCAGGAAAAGCGACTATGATAAAGGTTACGAAAGAGGTTATAGCGACTGCTTCCCAAAAGGCTATAAAGCAGGCCTGAGAGCTGGATCGGCAGGTGGAAATCAAAAAGAATATGATAGAGGCTACAAAGAAGGCTGCAGAGACGGCTATAAAGACGGATTTAGAGAAGGTAAAGCCGACAGCAGGAAGCCCTACAGTGCATTTATAAAGAAAGAAGCCAGGAAAAGCGATTATGCCAGAGGCTATGAAAGAGGTTATAGTGACTGCTTCCCAAGAGGCTATAAAGCAGGTTTGAATACTTGAACCTAGATTCGGCAGGTAAACATATAAGTCAATACAATTAATTTTCATATCTGTTTTCTTGACCTTCCATGGCAGATAAAAACAACAGTAGAAGAGTGAATCCTCAATAAAACGTACAAGCTTTTGAGGTCACCCTGGTCTCATTGCCGGAGTTTTCCAGGAGCTCGAAGTTGACAAATTGATCGATGAAAAACTTCGTGAAGAACGAGATCACAAGGTTCCTCACTTCATCTGCATCCCTGCCATGGTACTCAATGACCCTGGTTTAATAGGGCAACGTCTGTACCTTTTTCCTGATTATTTAAGGACTATTTATTTCAGGACTATTTATTTCAGGACTATTTATTTCAGGACTATTTATTTCAGGACTATTTATTTCAGGACTATTTATTTCAGGACTATTTATTTCAGGACTATTTATTTCAGGACTATTTATTTCAGGACTATTTATTTCAGGACTATTTATTTCAGGACTATTTCTATAGCAGGCGGTCTCAAAATAACATTTGATTCTACAAAAAGGTTAAAAAATTAGATTTTAAAGCAAGTATGTACCTGAATTCCAGAATAATTTCCGACTTACATTTAAAGTCAATAATATAAATCACCCAATTGTAGAAATGATTCGAGTTTTGAGACAGCCTGTTATTATGGATCCTCGTTGTTTTTTGTGGATATCTTCGTAATGTCTTCATAAAAACCAATGCGGTCTTGAGTTGAAAAGCATCTTATTCATACGGAATAGCGAAGAGCCTAAATATTTGATTTGTGACAGAAAAAAGAAATAAATTGTATGACTTAATAATATAAATTTGGTAGTTCTTGACTTTTACGATGCTCTCAAAGTAAAGCCAGAAATTGCCCAAAGATAGTTGAAACAGAAAGCTGTAGACAATACAAATAATCCAGTGTCTGGTCAACCGCAAAATGTTTTATAAAATGGCTCTTCGTTGTTTTTTGTGGATATTCTCGTAATGTCTTCATAAAAACCAATGCGGTTTCGAATTGAAAATCAGCTTATCCATATGGAATGACAAATAGCCTATAAAATCAATTGCAATAATTCAGACCCATTGAATCCTTGATGATTGACTTGACGCTAGAGGAAAATATCGGACAATATATAAACAGAAGCAGAAGGGCAGATTATGGTACGCATTTCAGACAGGATAACAGTAATTCAGGGAGATATCGTAAAACTGGAAGTAGATGCAGTCGTAAATGCCGC
The DNA here is from genome assembly GCF_000969945.1 of Methanosarcina sp. Kolksee. Classification (NCBI taxonomy): domain Archaea; kingdom Methanobacteriati; phylum Methanobacteriota; class Methanomicrobia; order Methanosarcinales; family Methanosarcinaceae; genus Methanosarcina; species Methanosarcina sp. Kolksee. Next base: position 1,641,053 of record NZ_CP009524.1, on the reverse strand, counting down.
AAATTCAACTCTTCTTGGGGGTGGAGGAGTCGATGGCGCTATCCATAGAGCTGCAGGGCCAGGACTGCTGGAAGAATGTAAGGGATTAAAAGGTTGTGCTACAGGAGAAGCAAAAATTACAAAGGGATATTTTCTGCCTGCAAAATGGATAATACACACTGTCGGGCCGGTATGGCAGGGGGGACAGAAAGGAGAGGATAGCTTGCTGGCTTCCTGCTACAGAAAAAGCCTTGAACTTGCAAGAGAGTATACTATAAAAACCATTGCCTTTCCAGCTATAAGTACAGGAGCGTATAACTTTCCTTCAGAGAGAGCTGCAGGAATTGCAGTTTCCGAAATAGCTAAATTCCTTCAGGGAAATGGATTGCCTGAAAAGGTTTTTCTTGTTTGTTTCAATAAAGAAACATGCAGAAATCTTCAGGAAGCATTTTCAGGAGTCTTTGAAGTTTAATTTAAATTTTAGGCAAATTAACTTTAGGTATTATTTTAGATATTATAAGTATGTTTATTAACAGTATATTTATAATACGGTTGCCTGCAAAATCAGAAGGATATCTTTAAAAAGACACTTAAAAAATAGGCTGAAAATTAGTCTCCCACGCTCAATTATTGAGGATCGTTTATATACAATGTTAGGAAATTAAATTCTAAACAAAAATTTAATGACAACAGACTTCGGGCTGGATGTAGTGGTGACAGCTCCCGCGGCTTCAGTCGCAGGCATCTATGGAATTTCAACCGACGCTACAAGCGGCTCTTGTAGCATTTGCAGCTTCCAAGACAAAACTTGACAAGTGAGTACAGAACGTGTAAGAACAAATAGCTTGTAAGATCGCAAAAGTTGGTACAGATGAAGGCTGTATCCCACAACAAAAGTTGCGGGGATTGACCATTCGCTTCTCCTAAATTTAACGGTTAACGCTGGTAAATCGTTAACATTTTGAAAAAGATTTTAAATTGGCAAGTGAGAGGCAAAAGCTCGCAAAAACTGATAAGTCGGAGAAAACAGAGCAAAATATTATAAAGGTCTGATAAAAAAGACTAGTATTCAAGTTTCAGATATTTGAGCTTCCAGGAACATAATCAGAAAAGTGCAGGAACAGAATTCGAAGAGTGCATGAATAAAAGTAGGAAGTGTAGGGACAGAATTAGAAAAAAGGATCGGAGGAGTTGGTTATCAATCACGATGAAGCTTTTCAAAGAGGACTTGGCCTGATTAAACAGAAAAAATACGAAAAATCGATTAATGTTTTCAACAAGATTGTAGACAAAGATCCAGGTCACACAGGAGCTCTATTTAACAGAGGACTCGCACTACTGAAAATCAAAAAACCAGAAGAAGCCCTCGACTCCTTTGACCAGGTACTGCACTTCGAGCCTGAAAATTTCGATGCCCGATACAAAAAAGGAATCGCACTGGCCACCCTTGGAAAGTTTGAAGCAGCTCTCGAAACCTATGACAACGCACTTGAAATAAATCCTGAAAATCCAAAAATCTGGTACCATAAAGGACTGGCGTTTGCCGAAATGGAAAAAAATGAGGCTTCGATTCTTTGTTTTGAGAAAGCACTTGAGCTTGAGCCGGAATGCAAAAGCGCCTGGTATGCCCAGGGCACCGTAACTGGAAAAGCCGGAAACTACGAAGAAGCTCTGGAGTGCTTTGAGCACGCACTTAAGATCAACCCAAAAAACGCAGACGCTTGCTACTCAAAAGGCCTGGTTCTTGCACAGCTTGAGAAGTACGAAAAAGCGCTGGAATGCTTTGATTCCCTAATTCGAGAAAACCCCAGGCATAAAGATTCCTGGAAACAAAAATATTTTTCGTTGATAAAGCTGGGGAAGAACAAAGAAGCTCTGGAATGTGTTGACTCATTTTTAAGGAAATTTCCTGTCAGCGAGACGGCCCTCTATCAGAAGGGCATACTTTTAAACGAACTTTCCAGCTATGAGGATGCCGAGAAAACTTTTTCGAAAATTTTAAAAATAAACCCGGGAAATAAAGAAATCTGGCTCAAGAAAGGTATTGCTCTTATCCAGCTGCTAAGGCTCAATGATGCCATAAAAGCTTTTGAAGAAGCCATCAGGCTGGACCCTACTTATTTCGAAGCCTGGAATTACAAATGCCTTGCTCTAATGAAGCTTGAGGTCTATGAAGAAGCCCTTGAGGCCTTTGACTCTGTGCTTGAAATTTATCCGGAAACTAAAGAAATCTGGTACAACAGGGCTCTTGCTCTCGTGAAACTGCAGCGCTTTGGAGAGGCTGCAAAATCTTTTTCCAGAACTGCCGAACTGGACCCTGCATATGGTGATGCCCTGTACCAGCAGGGACGTTTGCTCGCCAGAGAAGGAAAGTATGAAGAAGCTCTCAAAGCCTTCGATTCCATGCTTAAACAAAATCAAGAATTTATTAAGGCCCAAAAGCTCAGGGGTACTATGCTGATCAAGTTAGGCCGTATCGAAGAGGCTCTTGACTCTCTTGCACAGAGCCTTGAAAAAGAACCCGAAAACTATGGGCTCTGGCTGCAGCAAGGATTAATTCTCCTTGACAACGGAAAATTCGAGCCTGCCCTGAAAGCTCTTGAGAAAGTTGCGGAACTCAAACCCGATAACGACGCATGCTGGATGAATAAAGGTTTTGCTCTTTATTCCATGGACCGCTATGAAGAAGCCCTTCAAGCCTTTGAAGAGGGTCTGCGGTTAAACCCGTATCTTGAGAAAGGCTGGAATAATAAAGGAATAGTGCTCGGAAAGCTTGGAAGAACAGAAGAAGCTCTTGAAGCTTTTGAAAAATCCGTGAGTCTCAGGCCTGATTTTGAAGATGCCTGGAGAAATAGAGGACTGATTTTGCTGGCTGCCGATGAATATGAAAAAGCTAGCGAAGCATTTGCCGAAGTTCTTAAAACAAGTCCTGAAGACCTGGATTCAATTTACAATAGGGGAACAGCCCTGCTAAAACTCGGAAAAACAGAAACTGCTCTGGAATGCTTTGAAAAAATCCTGTCCCTTAATCCCGATTATCCCGAACTTTTATACAGCCTTGCGACTGCCCAGGCGGAGCTCGGAAAGCAGGAAGAAGCCCTGGAAACCTTTGAAAAACTCGCTGCTAAAGATCCCAAAGACCCGGAAATCCAGTGTAGGAAAGGAAAATTTGCAATGGAAATCGGAAATTATGAGACTGCGCTTCAGGCTTTTGATCAGATGCTTAGTGAAAATCCGGACTCAAGGGAAGCCTGGTATAGAAAAGGAATTGCCCTGCTAAAACTTGAACGCTTTGAAGAGGCTATAAGAGCTTTTGATGAAGTAATTGTAAAAAATCTAAGTTATAAAGAGATAGATAACTCTGATTATGAGGAGCTAAAAAATCTCGATAGTAATGATATAGATAAACCGGCATGTGACGAGATAAAGAGTCCTGATTACAAAGACAAGAATCCGGATTACAAAGACAAGAATCCGGATTACAAAGACAAGAATCCGGATTACAAAGACAAGAATCCGGATTATGAGAACGCACGCACTTACAAAGGACTTGCGCAAATGCAGCTTGAAAGGTACATCCCTGCCCTGGAAACCTTTGAGAGCGCTCTCGAAGAAAAGCCGGATTCTGATATTCTCTGGTACTACAGAGGCCTTAGCCTGTATAGGATAAACATGTTAGAGGAAGCAGCATGTGCCTTTGAGTCTGCAATTCGCCTTAATCCTGAAATGAAAGAAGCCCTTGAGTATAGAGCTCTCTGTCTGTTTGAAACCGAACAATACAAAGCTGCCCTGGGGGCTCTTGAAGCTGTACTTGAAAGAAATCCGGAGAACCTTTCCGCACTCCATAAAAAAGCTATTTGTTTCCTGCAGTTAAGGAAGTACGAATCCGGAGTTAAAACCCTTTCCAGAATACTGGAACTTGACCCTGGCAACAAAGAAGTAAAGTTTGAGTTAGGATTAGCCAGTTTCGAATCCGGGGAGTACGCTAAAGCCCTTTCTCTATTTGAAGAAATAAGTGAGGGCTCAGATAAAGGCTCTTTTGTATACTGCCCTGAAAAAAACTCATCTGAACGAAATAACTCTGAACAAAATAACTCTAAACAAAATAATTATAAAGAAAAGTACTCTTCGTTCTACTGGAAAGGGCTTGTGCTTATCAAGCTGGAAGCTTACGAAAAAGCGCTTGAGGTTTTTTCAAGGCTTACCAAAAATAACCCCCTGTTTGTAGAGGCCTGGTATTTGAAAGGAATATCCCATTCAAAACTGAAGCAGCATGAGGAAGCGGCAAAAGACTTTGAAAAAGTCCTTGAGCTTGACCCTGCTTATCAGGATACCTGTTACCAGTTGGGGCTTTCCTGTTTCGAGCTTGGAGACTTTGAGGAAGCTGTGAGGGTTTTTGAAGCCTCCCTGAAAATAGATCCTGAAAACCTTGAGACCCTTTACATGAGAAGCCTCGCTTTACTGCGGTCGGGGAGATATGAAGAATCGGCTTCAGGTTTCAGGGAAGTCTTCAAAAGAAATCCATTCAATACTGAAGCTCTTGCACACCTGAGCACGGCCTGCTTCAAGCAGGGGTTTTATGAAGAAGCCATTGGACTCTTTGATCAGGTTCTGGAGATTAATCCAGAGCGAAAAACTGTCCTTTTCAGAAAAGGAGTTGCTTTAAAAGCCCTTGGAGAAGTAAAGAGGGCTTCGACTATGTTTGACTCTGTCCTTAAATTGAAGCCTGACTGTACTTATGCCCTTGAGCAAAAAGCCTATACTCACTTCGAGCTTGAAGAATATCCGGAGGCCGTTGAAGCGTTTAAGACAGCGCTGGAATATTGCCAGAAAAAAGAAGATCTGCATTACTACAGGGGTATTGCCTTTTTCAGGCTGGGAAACTTTGAAGAAGCTGTCAGCTCCTTTGAAAACGCTCTTGCCCTCGGCTGCCAGCAACCCGAAATTTCTTATTACGCAGGAATCGCCTACTTCGAAAACAGAGAATATGAAAAAGCCGTGGAAGTCTTTAATGCTATCCTTAATTCCGGGGCACAGGATCTCGAAATTCTGTACAGAAAAGCCCTGGCCCTTTTTGAACTTGGAAAAACAGAAGAAGTGGTTTCTACAGTTTATGCTCTTCTCGAACTTGTAACTGAGAACTTTAATACTAAAGGCACTGGAGAGTTTGAAGAAGAAAACTATGAGGAAAGCGCAGGAGAGGAAAACGCAGGAGAATTCCCGGCTTTTGAGAACACAGAGGCTTTTGACGAACTCCTTGAAAAGTTTGCCTTCTCCCTTATAGAGCTTGGAAGGTATGAAGAAGCCCTCCTGCCGCTTAGAAAACTTACAGCAGGCGAATCGGCTTCAAAAGAAGCCCTTTACGGCAAGGGAGTTGTGTTTCAGGAGCTCGGCAGGCCTGAGGAAGCCCTTGAGATATTTTCAGAACTTTTATCCTTTTATCCTGGCTTTGAAAAAGCCTGGTACAGAAGAGGGCTCATTCTATTTTCTCATGAGTACTATGCTGAAGCCCTGGAGTCCTTCGAACAGGCAATTCTGGAAGATCAGACGGAAATTCCTGAAGAAATTGACGAATTAAGTCTGGATGAAACTCAGAGAGAAAATCAGACCGAAAGCCCCGGGTTAAATGAGAAATTCAGATTAGAAGATAAACTAAATGACACTGAAACCGAAGATGCCTGGACGAAAATGGGGCTCTCACAGATCAAACTGGGAGACTATGAAGCTGCTCTTGACATTTTTGAAAAAATCCTCGAGGTAAAACCTGATGCTGCCGACCTCTGGTATGTAGCAGGGCTTGCTCTAAGGGGGCTTGATCAGGATGGACAAGCCGTTGAAGCTTTTGAAAAAGCCGTGGAAATCGATCCAACCCTGGAAGCTGCCTGGGAGCAGCTTGGGCTTTCCCTTCTAAGATTGAATATGTATGAGGAAGCGGATCAGGCTTTCAGTTCTGCTCTAACCCTGAAACCTGACAACGTAAATGCTCTTTACAGCCGATCAGTGGCCAGTTTCAAACTACAGCACTTTGAGGAAGCAGCTCAGGACCTCGAAAAGGTGCTCCTGTCTGCCCCTGATTTCCCGGACTCTGTTGAAGCCTGTTACAGGCTCGGAATTGCTAGAATGGAGCTTCAGGAGTATGAAAAAGCCCTTGAAGCTTTTGACATAATTCTGCAGCATGACCCGGCGCATAGGGAAGCACTCTATTATAGCGGGCTTGTACTTTTCAACCTGGGTGAGTACGAAGCTGCCTCCGAAGCCTTTGGAATTCTGCTGGAATCCTCGCCCGAAGACCCTGAAAGCCTGAACTACCTCGGGCTCTGCCTGATGGAACTCGAAAGTCCGGAAGCAGCCCTGAAAGCCTTTGAAAAAGCCGCTCTTTTCAATCCGAAGAATGAAGAAGCTCTGTATAACGCAGCCACAACTCTTATCAAGCTTAACCGGCCCCAGGAATCAATTGGATATTTTGACCGCATCCTTGACATTTCCCCTGAAAATATCGACGTCCTGAACTACAAAGGAATCGCTTTCTGTAAGCTTGAAATGTACAGAGAAGCCCTGAAAGCCTTTGACCTTGCTCTGGAAAAAGACCCTGAAAATATTAAGGTAATTTATAGTGTAGGAGTCGTCTGTTTCAAACAGAAACTGTATGAAACTGCCTGCCGGGCCTTTGGTGAAGCTCTTGCCATTAATCCCTGGCACGAGCAGTCCCTGAAATATCTAGGGATTTCTCTTGCAAAAATGGAAGAGTACGAAGATGCCCTTAGAACCTTTGACAGGCTGCTCAGGATAAAACCTCACGATGTGCAGGCTATGAATTACAGGGGAGTTATCCTTGGAAAACTGGGAAGGTATACCGAAGCCATAAACACCTTCAGTGAAATCCTTCGTCTCTATCCCGAAATGGCAGATGCGAAAAGGAAAATTGAAGCCTTAAAATGCATTGAAAACAAAGAGGATTCCGGTGAAGATCTCTACTAAGGTTTTTGGGAGAGGTTCTGGAAAAGGTAGAAGAGGGCTTTTACCTACTTCTTTTTCTTATAATACACATTAGATTTAAAACCGGTTAACGTGTGGCTAAACTCCCACAACACATATAAACACTGAATCATTTTTCAAAGTTTAGTATGAGAGATTATGTTTGGATCATATGTAAACCACAACTGCACACAATAAGGGTTCCTCATTTTAAAATCGCCATCAACAAAAATTACCAAAAATGAAATGTCGACCTGCCGAATCCAGGATTTAAGATTCATTTCTCTTTTTCTTTTCAGGTGCCACAGGCTCGGTTAAAAAGAATCCAAATGATGCGAAATCTTTGACATCCGTTTTGTGAGATTTTTCACCGGAAGAGATGGCAGGAGCGATAAACCGGAAAAACTCACTGGCAAACTGCTCATAGCTGAAACCCTCTGCCTCGATCACCAGTTTCCATTTATTTTCCATTGACAGGATACCCATGAAAGAGATCATAAGGTACATCGAGGTCAGGAATGGATCGAGATCGGCCCGGATTGTACCGTCATCGATACCCTCCTGGATCGCATCCCGAAGGATCAGACGGCAGGTACCGTATCCCTTTCCAATCTCTGCGGTACACGGGTTCTCTTTGGAAAAACGCTCAGAACCGTAAAAATGGATCATTCGAAGGTAATCGGGGTATTCCTGTGAATATTGGTAATAGGCCTGGCCCATCAGGGCTACCTTGACAATGCCCGGCACCTGTTTTTCCATGCATTCCGTGTATTTTTCTTTAAGGAGCTGGATACCACAGAGTACAATGGTTGCGAAAAGTGTCTCCTTATTTTTAAAATATAGATAAATAGTAGCCTTATTCAGTTCAACCTCGCGGGCGATGTCTTCCATAGAAACATCTTCATAACTTCGAGAAAAAAAGAGACGCTCGGCTGCATCGATAATCTCTGTTTTTCGCTGTTCCTTTTCTCGTTGCCTTCTATCGGCGATTCCCATAGTTCCACTCCACCTGATCCAAATTTATAGATTTATATATATATATAGATTTATATATATTATAACTGTTCATCATATGATTTAATTATATGATTTAAGGAATAAATGTAATTATTCTAGTTTTGTGCTTCTACCAATTGGGATATGTTCATTAGATAAAACATTCAGGCTCCTTTCGCTGGCTATAGAGTGTATGGAGGCGCACTGATGCATCTTTCACAAGCCCAGGTTTCATTGATCTGGCATTTTGCGGGCAGCTTTTGATACACGCACAGCAGGTAATGCATTTTTCTATATCAATCAAACGGGAATTTTCTGCATCAACAGCACCAACAGGACATACCTCTGCACAGATTCCGCACTGTGAACACTCGTCACTGACCGCGATAAAATCAACAATCCATAATTTTGTAACTCCTCCATAAGGATAATTGCCAGGCACATTCACATCAGAAACCTGAGAAATTGATGAAACTGATTGCAGTTTTTCACGTATTTTCTGTCCGAATACCTCTGCATGATGTAAATCATCTTTATCAGGACGTCCCTGTGCTATTGGTGTCTCGGAATTTGAGAATGAGTGTTCCCCGAGATATGCTGCACAGGCAATTGGAATACACCCACATTTCATTACAATATTTTTTAGTTCGAGTAATGCATCATCATATGCTCGATTGCCATAAACTACAACACAAACCGTCGGTGTATTATGAGCCTGAATTGTATTCAGCCATTCATTTAATAATGCCGGCACTCTCCCCATATAGACTGGAACTCCAACTACAAGCAATTCATTTTCCGAGGCCAGTAGTGGTTGTTTTCTTGCATCCGGTCTGGTAATATCAATTAATTCCACTGTGCCTGGATTAATACCATGAGCAATGCCCTGGACAACCGCTTTTGTTGTTCCGGTAGGTGAGAAATAAACTAATTTCGCTGATCCAATTTCCATTTCATTTCCTCCAGTAGTTAAGTAACTCTAAGTTATATTATTACTATTGGTGATTAAATAACTATTGGTTAGTAAATAACTGTTAGTTAGTTTAAAAATATTTCCAAGGGGAAATATCAGATGCCTGACGAAGAATAAAACTTTTTATGGGATGAATAAGAAATTAAGGCTCGTTGAGAGGTTTTCTTTTTTTCTGCTTGCCCTCCAGCTTAGAGTCTGATTTCTTGAGTGCGCAGGAAAGTTCCTGCAAACAGGCTGCAGGCTGGACTCCAGAAGAAGATGCAAAGCTTATAGGTGATACTCTCGGTTTATCCAGGAAGCAAATAAGAACCGCAATGAATTGAAAAAAGATTAGTGGTGTTGAATTAGCGCTATTTTGACTCCATTTGGGTCTTCTAAGAAGGCAAGGGTTCCAACTGTTATTGGTATGGGTTCCATGGTGATTCTGGCACCTTTAGATTTGAGTTCTTTCACTGTGGTGTTTATGTCTTCAACATCCATTCCCACCGAAAACAGGCCAGTTTCATTCTCTGTATTTTTTATGAGCTCTATCATAGCATCCCCTTCCCCTTTCAATAATGTGATTGTTGCTCCAGGTTGGGGATTGTGTTGGCTATCTATTTCAAGTCCCATAACTTCTGTGTAAAATTTAATTGACTCATCCATATCCTCAACTATGATGGTAGCGTATTTAACTTTCATATTATCACCATATGAATACTGTTTATCATTATTTATTAATGTTGAATTTGGTAATTTTTTATCAACGATTCTATCCCAAAAGCCATTTTTACTCCCATATTGGGAGGTACCCAAAACTATTTTCCTAATCAGTAGTTCGATTGTTCCTTTCAGAACAAGATTCAAAAAAGTAGTTTTTGGGTTTTGGGATCAGCTCATTATCTAATGATAGATGAGTGAGCCTTGCAGTGTTATGCGGTATATTGGATGTGGTGGCGCGCAAACAAACCGGAAACGGCTCTTGCATGAAGCGGCACACTATTACAAAAGGAACCTTTGGAAGAACAATGAATGCTGGGTAATCACATCATCAAAATAGGCAAAAGTATAAAGGGAGAGTTCACCGTTATAAGCGATTACTAACTTTTAAGCAGTAAATTAATCTTAACTTTTCTAAAGTTGTGCTTATAGCTCTTAATTGTTTTTAATATGTCTTAAATATACGAATATGAAAAAGCAATTAAGTAGCTTTTTCAGAAAAATCACGGAAAGTCTAACTATGAATAATTTTAAAAAACTAGGTCTCAATAACGCTGTTTTGAAATCAATAGATGAACATGGCTTTGAAAGCCCTACAGCAGTACAGGAAAAATCAATTCCCCTAATACTTGCTGGGGAAGATGTTATAGCCGGAGCCGCAACAGGTTCCGGAAAAACACTCGCATTTGCTTCCGGCATATTACAAAATTCCGAAAAAGGAAAAGGAATTCAGGCTTTGATCCTGACCCCTACAAGAGAACTGGCGGAGCAGGTGGCAAATTCTTTCAGGAAATTCTCAAAATACGACCCGTTAAATATCGCATCTATCTATGGCGGTGTAGGGATCAATCCACAAATTAAAGAATTAAAGAATGCCGAGGTTGTTGTGGGAACACCCGGTAGGCTACTCGATCATATCAGCAGAAATACCATCAAACTCAATAATATGAAAACCCTTGTCCTTGATGAGGCAGACCATATGTTTGATATGGGATTCAAAGTGGATGTAGAAAAAATTATCAAGGAATGTCCTCAAAATAGGCAGACCCTTTTGTTCTCTGCGACCATTACAAAAGATATTGTCCGGCTTTCCCGCAAGTACATGGAAAACCCGGTTCGAGTTTCAGTAGAGTCTTATATCGACCCGCAAAAATTGAATCAGGTCGTTTATAAAGTACAAGATGACATGAAATTATCTCTGCTCGTGTACCTTCTGCAAAATGAGAAGTCAAACCTCGGGATGGTTTTCTGCAACACAAAAAGAAACACTGAAAAAGTCGCAAAAAACCTGAGAAAATCAAGTATCAATGCCGTAGCAATTCATGGCGGTTTGACACAGAACGAACGAACTCGCATAATGGAAAAATTCCATTCCGGGAACATATGTGTCCTTGTATGCACAGATGTAGCCGGAAGAGGGCTTGATATACGGGGTGTTTCCCATGTTTACAATTATGATATTCCCAGGGAGAGTAAACAGTATATTCACAGGATTGGAAGAACTGCACGAGCAGGAGCAGAAGGAAAAGCGATAAATATCCTTTCCAAAAATGACCATGCTAATTTCATGAGTGTGCTGAAAGACAATGATGTGGATATTAAGGAACAGGCACTACCTGCTCTGAAGAAGATTGTAATTGAAAGACCGGAAATAAGGTTGCAAAAGCCGGTAAATAGGATGAACAACCCCTCCAGAAAAGGTCATAAACCCAGGCACAAAAACTGTTAGACACCGTTCGTCTGTGCATTGCATTATAACTAACCATTGATCGATTGGCATCGGCAGGAGCAATGGACTGCTCCTGTAAAACCCAGGCACGAGAATAAGAACGACGGCCAGTTCGTGCCACTACGATGTCAAAATGCACCCTTCCGATGCCTTCGGACCAATGGGCAGAGGTCGTTGACTGCGGGGTGGGAGATTTATGCTAAAATCAAATTGCGTGCGGCCACCCCAACCTGAACATGTCATAAGTACTGGTTAATTAGTTGTTATTATTCCTGAATGACCGTAAATTGCAGCTCACATTCTTTCTTTCCACGCGCCGCGCTCCGCTTGAACCCGCCTGCGTACAGTAGATAAAAATGAAATCATTATCCACACCGGGAAGTCTGACCCCGGATAAGGATATAGAAACCTATCTCTCCAAATCCATTGAATAAAAATAAGTTAGAAATATGTTTCAATTGTAGCATTCTTTTTTAATTCGCCAGATTCGGCAACAACCGCATCCAATTTATTTTTATAAGTGCCTTTATCTCCATCGCGTCCAGTAACATCTGGATAGACTTCAAGTCTAATATCAAATTTCATGTCCTTACTGTTGATATTATCACTCATTTCAATATAAGTTTCATATGTGATTACTCGGGACATTAATCGAAAGTGTTGATAATCTTCTCCTACTAATGATACTTCACTTGCAATCGGATATAAAATAGGACTGCTTTCATTGATAGGGTTTTCATTGTTCATCTGTTCCAGTACTACAATCTTTGAAAAGGAAATATCTGCAAGAACAGATTCATTTGTCCTAAACTCTAGCATTGGACCGTGTTTGGTACTTACAATAGAAGTCGTCCAGTTTCCTTTGAGTGATTTATTGTCGAGTGACTCAGTAGTATTTTCAAAATATATTCCTCTTATGTACTTCTCTGGCGTGTGGAAAACATGCTCTTGTAGGAGACTTTTGAAAAAAGACGGTTCTTCCTGAGAAGGTGTGATTGCAAAAACTCCTTCTTTTGTTGCAGGAATTGGAACTAAAATTTTCGTTGTTCCCAATACTTCAGTTCCTGAAAGACCACTTATTTTAACCGTATATTCGTAATGTGGCCTTAACTCGTCAGCCCTCCAGTCTCTTAGATTCATCTCTACAACGTATAGTCCACTTAATACTATCAATAAGAGTATTAAAAAATAAGTGATTATCTTTTTCACTGTTTCATCATCCTTAACTGAAAAGTGAGAAAATGAAAAGATTCACCTTCTCATGTATTTAACAAGGCCTATATTGTACCTGGCAGATTTCTTAATTCTTAGGCAAGGCGACCTAAACTTTGTAAATCATTAAAGCAAAGAACCATGCCCTTTGGGCATGAGGAGTTCAGTCTTATCTTCCAGTTTGCCCGAACTCTGCACACATAATAAAAAAATGTAATTGTAATATATAAAAATTTTTGATAAAAGGAAATATATCGTAATGTAGATTGTATTGAACGTTGATTGAACAAAGGCGTAAATATGGGAAACAGATACCAAACAATAGATTTCGAAACATGGAAAAGAAAAGATTATTGTCAAATCTACAGGAATGCGGTACAGCCTCAATATTGTGTGAGTTTTGAACTTGATGTGACGAACTTTAAAAAGCGCGTTAAAGAAAATAACTGGTCATTTACGATGGCGTTTATATTTGCCGTTACGAAATGCGCAAATAAAATAGAAGAGTTTCGGTATCGTTTTCTTGACGGTGAAGTTGTGTTATATGAGTCCATTGATACCTCATTTACATATCTGGATAAAGAAACAGAATTATTTAAGGTAGTAAATGTTCCCATGCAGGATACGATTGAGGAGTTTGTGCAATTGGCAACCGTAACGGCAGAAAATCAAAAAGAAAGTTTTACAGGACCTGTAGAAAACGATGTATATCAATTCTCAGCCTTGCCGTGGATAACGTTTACGCATATTTCGCACACGGATTTTGGAAACAGAGAAAAAGCGCAACCCATATTTGATTGGGGAAAATATCAGGAAAGAGAAGGCAAATTTATGATGCCATTTGCAGTCCAAGTTCATCACGCATTTGTTGATGGTATTCATATTGGCAAACTTGCGGATAAGCTGCAGAGATACCTGGATGAAGTGTAAATAATAGCATGATTGGGATCAATAGTTCACCAATTTCTATTTTTTTTAAAGTTATGTCTTCAGAATACGTCGGTTTTATAGTATAAAGCTGTGCATATGGAACTTTTTGAATTTCACTCCTGAAAGCTTTAAAAGTTCTTGAATACACACATATTCAAGAACATTAGCAAGCAAAAACGAAAAACTGGATTTTGTTAAAACTGAGTATGAAATTGAAATAATTGATTCCTATGACGTAAGGCAAAAGATTCTCAATATTTCTTAATTGACTGGAAGAAATTAGGATTTTCTAAAGGTACTTTACATTAAATAAGCAGAACACGCAGGCTGATAAACCGTTTACTCTTAACAGCCATGTTCTGGAAAGGGGAAATAAATGGGAGGCTCTGGTCTCAGGTCAAAAAACCAGGCACTTTATAAGCAAATGTTTACAAAGAACAAGCAGATAGGCCAGCTTAATGAAGTTACACAGAAACAGGCTGTTCATATCCAGAGCCTAATACAGGAAAACAGTAAATTGAACATGAAACTTTTTCCTGAGATTACCGAAAAACTCTGTTGGAAGCTGTTTTTCAATTTTTAGCTAAAGAAAAGCCATTTAATTTCTATATATACGTTGACAAGCATAAGAACGACCAGAAATATCAAATGCCAGCCTCGATAGTGTTTCATGTCTGGCTTAAGTTCCTTATCCCAGTCATCTTCATCTCTTTTTATATATTTTCCTCCTTCGTTTTTTATTGTTTCAATTCTTATTTTGCTGGAAGGTGTTTTGCAATAGGGTTTCAAAAAGCCATATTATGCTTTTGTTTGCAAAATAAAGCAATTTAATAGCAGATATTTTAAACATATTCCGCTGGTCTCACTATTACACCAGGATATATAAATACCAGCTGAATATAAATTTTTCGAAAATGAACTGGCTGACGTTGATAAATGTTCACAAAATTATCTGTATTCTTTATTCTCTAAAACCAAAAAGGAAAATTTTTAACCATTACCTTTTATTATATTTCTGGTGTTTGGCAGTTGGTCGACCAAGAGAAAATTCACAATCAATGTCTAAGCAAGGATCCAAAAGAGCGTAGACATGCGTTAGTGGAATTGAAGAATTTATTCTCATTAATATCAGATAAACAACAGGCATGGAACGATTTACATAGACTGACTAATGATGAAGACAGTTCTGTGAGATATAGGGCTGGCTATGCTATTGGTTCTGTGTTTTCTCAAGTGCCAGATAAACAACAGGCATGGAATGATTTACATAGACTGACTAATGATAAAGACAGGTCTGTGAGGTGGGCGGCTGGTTCTGTTCTTGGCTCTGCGTTTCCTCAAGTGCCAGATAAACAACAGGCATGGAACGATTTACATAGACTGACTAATGATGAAGACAGGTCTGTGAGGTCTGAGGCTGCCTCTGCTCTTGGTTCTGCTTTTTCTTATGTGCCAGATAAACAACAGGCATGGAATGATTTACATAGACTGACTAATGATGAAGACAGTTCTGTGAGATATAGGGCTGCCTCTGCTCTTGGTTCTGCTTTTTCTTATGTACCAGATAAACAACAGGCATGGAATGATTTACATAGACTGACTAATGATGAAGACAGTTTTGTGATGTCTGAGGCTGCCTCTGCTCTTGGTTCTGCTTTTTCTTATGTACCAGATAAACAACAGGCATGGAATGATTTACATAGACTGACTAATGATGAAGACAGTTCTGTGAGATATAGGGCTGCCTCTGCTCTTGGTTCTGCTTTTTCTTATGTACCAGATAAACAACAGGCATGGAATGATTTACTTAGACTGACTAATAATGAAGACAGTTTTGTGATGTCTGAGGCTGCCTCTGCTCTTGGTTCTGCTTTTTCTTATGTGCCAGATAAACAACAGGCATGGAATGATTTACTTAGACTGACTAATGATGAAAATAGTGATATGAGGTCTGAGGCTGCCTCTGCTCTTGGTTCTGCTTTTTCTTATGTGCCAGATAAACAACAGGCATGGAATGATTTACATAGACTGACTAATGATGAAGACAGTTTTGTGAGAACTTTCTCTAATAATTCTCTTGGTAGAGCTTTAATATTTATGGCTTCCCAAGCAGAAACAGATGAAGATTACAAAAAAGAATTAGAAAAGGCAATAGAATTTTTCAAAATTGCAGCAAAGGAAGGATGTAAAAATAATCCAGCTCAATTTTGTCTTCCTTTTTATCGCTCATTCCATTCAATAATTTTTAAAAAACAGGAAGCTAAAGAAGAATTGAACAAATATCTGGAAGAAGCTAAATCTGCAATTCAAGGCTCAGAGAGCAAAGAACTGCTTTTTGAAGCTGTTCAAAACCTCGCAGAAGCATTAAAAGAAGTCCAACATCTTGAAAATATGGATTTAGCAGTAAAGAAAGATGAGCTTAATTTCTACAGAAAGTACTGTGATCACGCAGCAGAAATAATGAAATGTACTAACGAAAAAGCACCGATTGCGACAGCAGTTCTGAGAAAAGGACTACCCATTTTAGATAGAAATCTAAAAGAGCTTATTGAAGAGATTCAGGAAAAAGCAAGAGTTACTTACAAGGAATCGATAGGAACCGAAGTAGAAGAAACTGCACGTGCTGTCTGTAAGGAAGTCCAAAAATGGGAAATAGGTAATCAGGAAGAAATGACACAAAAAGTAGAGGATATTGCTTATTTATTAAAAATGAAAGTAGCAGACCTTCCTGAAAATAGATATCTTCTAAACAAGATTGAGGCAATGATACACGAAAGAAATCTGGTGAAACAATATGATGCCTTGCTTTTTGTAATTGGGCAAATTCCCACGATGAAAGTAATCTCGGAGCAAGAATTGGATCAAAAACTTCAAAAATTTGATCACATCTTCTATGAAATTATTTGCGTTAAAGATAAGTTGAATTGCATAAGCTTTGATATTTCCAAAATCAAACTGAACTCGGCTGATGTTATATCTGATCTCAAGACCATGAAAAAGGAACTGGAAAAACTAAGTAAGATAGAGGGCCTAAATACGTTCTCTATCCAAAAATTAGATTCCATCCAGATTGAGAAGATAAATGGTTTTAACAATAATATTCTAGGCCACTTGGATGAAATAAAAATTTTAATACATGAGCTTTCCAAAGACAATAATGAGATATATGAGGAATATTCTCGGAGATTGGATGAGCTAAAACAATCAAAATTAGATACGTTATTACAAAGATACTCAGCAGTTATTTCCTTAATTGGTTTTGTAATCTCAGGGATTTCAATAGCTCATTGAAAATCTATTTATTATCAAATTCCAAAAACGTCTTTTAAGTTTCCTCTGAACGTGTTTCCTTCACTTATAACATTGAACTTACAAGGTACAGTAACAACGATTGCATCTCCTGCATACGCATCCCTGTTGAAAGGAGCCATAGTATTCTTTATTTCATTGCCTGTAAGACGCACAACATACCCAGACCTTGCAGAAGTAGTTATGTAAGTCCCTATTCGGATACCTTTACAGTTACCATCCAGAACATTTCCCCGAATGTCTACCACTGTCCACCCATCCAGGCATATTCCAGCAACGGCTGAAAGTCTATCAGCAGTTTCTTTGTTTGCAATTACAGGCATCTGCCCACCGTTTGTTATGGTATTTCCTTTAATTGTAAGTCCGGCATCACCATTTGAATTTTGAATTTTCACGTTCCGGATTCTGACTTTTGAAGCCCTGTTTCCTCCAAATAGATTATGGTAACCTTTCCCATGAAGCACATTCTGCTTATCAGCCAGCCCATCAAACGTGAACCCTTCAAACAGATAATTTTCGCCAGAGAAACTGAAAACTGGTGCCTGCGGCTTCCAGAGGCATGCCGAAGCATAAAGCATTACTGGATGATTGCTTTTTCATCGCCAGTTATTATAGCACATTACCTATTTGTAGAATCAAATGTAGTTTTGAGACAGCTTGACGAGATCAATATTATATCCTTAATTTGACAGAAGCATATATATTACAATGTAGAAATGGGTTTTAGGCTTCTGTTTTCTCCATAGAATTCAAATTTTTATCAGGAATTAATTAATAATCGATGCACTATTAGATAATAAATCGTCCTCATAATATAGAGCTCACATATATAGAATAATGTCATTGTATTCAGTATCACTGTATTCAGTATCACTGTATTCAGTATCACTGTATTCAGTATCACTGTATTCAGTATCACTATATTCAGTATCACTGTATTCAGCGTCGCGGTATTCAAAATTATACAATTTATATAAAACTATTATAATTTTAATGTAGTTATGAATTATGAGTATATTCAGCTCCCTGCTACTGTAAGGGCTTATTCTCGAGGTTAACACAGTATGAAATATGATGTCGTTGTGGTTGGAGCCGGGCCTGTGGGATCTACTGCAGCTCGCTATGCAGCCCTGAATGGGGCAAAGGTCCTCATGATTGAAGAGCATGCTTTCATAGGGTCTCCTGTAAGCTGTACCGGACTTTTGAGTACCAGAGCGGTTGCAGAGTGCGAGCTCAAGCCTTCGGACGAGTTTGTCTTCAATTCCGTGCGTGGAGCCTTCGTATATGCTCCGGATGGGCAGTGCCTGCCAATCGATGGAAAGCAGACCAAAGCGTATGTGGTCTCACGGAAAAACTTTGACCGCGCCCTTGCAGTAAGGGCTGTGGAAGAAGGTGTTGAACTATCTCTCAGGACAAGGGCTGTGGGACTCGAAAAACCGAACCCGGAAAACGAGACGGGGGAACAGCAAGATTCTCAGGTAAAACTCAGGGTACTGAAAAACGGCAAACCTGAAACAGTATTTGCATCCGTCGTGATAGGAGCTGACGGCGTAAAAAGCCGGATAGCCAGCTATGCAGGGATGGAAAAACCTGCCCGCGTACTTCCGGGTATCCAGATCGAAGCTCCTTATGCCTCGGATGACAGCGACTTTGTTGAACTTTTTCCTGGCTCTTCTGCTCCCGGCTTTTTTGCCTGGACTGTACCCGTTAATGAAAAAATTTCAAGAATTGCGCTCGCTCTTGAACCCGGACTTACCTGGAAAAGTGGTCAGAAAGACTGTTCTCCTCTTTCTTATCTTGAGAAATTCCTGCACTTCAACCCTCATGTAAAAGCAAGATACTCAGGAGGCATGCTTGATTTTGTAGTAGGGGGAATCCCCATAGGCCCTCCGGAAAAAACAGTAGCGGATGGGATTCTGCTGGTCGGCGATGCGGCAGGGCAGACAAAACCGACCTCTGGAGGTGGTATTTACACAGGAGCCTTTGCGGCAAAGATCGCTGGAAAGGTTGCTGCACAGGCTGCCCTTGAAGGAGATACCTCGGCAAAGCGGCTTTCCGAATACGACCAGCTCTGGCGGAAGGGTCTTGGAAGAGAGCTTGAAATAGGCATGAAAATTCATGACTACATCGGAAAGCTGGAAGACAGGCAGTTCAATGAACTTATAGGTTCGCTAAACACCCCTTCTATTCTCGACACAATTACCGAATACGGAGACATGGACAATCCTTCTATCCTTATAAGGAAGCTCATGCTTTCAGGAAATTCCTTCAGACTTATGAAAGCTTTTGGAACATTCATAAAGACACTCTTTTGATATCTCGCAGCCTCTTAAAATTGAGGCTTTTTTATTTTTACTGCTTCAGTTGAAAGGATAGAACGGGTTTGAGGCCCATGCTACTTTTTAATGAGCACGGTGTTCAGAGGGCCAATTTCCAGCAGGTATTTAACTTTCGGGAGCCCATTATTTTAAAGGGGGGATAACTTTGAGTTCTCACTCCAAGCTCCTTGAAGACGTTAAGCAGCACCTGTGCACCTGTGCTGCAGGCCTTAAACTCACGCCTGATATGGAAGTGTTCCTGGAAGTGCCTATGAGAGAACTCTATGTTTCCCTCCCTGTCCACATGGATGATGGTTCTATTAAGGTTTTTAAAGGCTTTCGGGTTCAGTACAACGAAGCTTTGGGCCCCACGAAAGGAGGTGTTCGTTTTCATCCCGACGGTACTATGGAAACAACGAGAGCCCTTGCGGCCCTCATGACCTGGAAATGTGCCCTTCATAAGCTGCCCCTCGGAGGAGCGAAAGGTGGGGTTATTTGCAACCCAAAAGAACTTTCACATAGGGAAATCGAGCGCCTGAGCAGGGCTTACATCCGTGGTATTTACCAGATAATAGGCCCGGACAGGGATATCCCTGCCCCTGACGTTTATACAAATCCACAGGTTATGGCCTGGATGATGGACGAATACTCGAAACTCGCAGGCAGAAATGTATTTGGCTCCATTACAGGCAAGCCGACAAGCCTTGGAGGCTCGGCAGGCAGGTATGATGCCACTGCAAGAGGCGGTTTATACACTATAAGGGAAGCAGCAGAAAGACTTGGAATAAACCTGAAAGATTCAAGAGTTGCAGTTCATGGCTTTGGAAACGTAGGATATCATGCCGCTTATCTTGCAAAGAAACTATACGGCTGCAAGGTTGTGGCTGTAAGCGACAGCAAAGGCGCAATCTTCTCACCCTATGGACTTGACCCCGAAGACGTTTCAGGCCATAAGCACTCAACTGGTTCGGTGCTGAACTATCCGGGAGCAGAGAACCTAACTAATAAAGAGTTGCTGGAACTGGATGTTGAAATCCTGATCCCGGCTTCTCTTGAAAACATAATCACTGAAGAGAACGCGGGAAACATTAAAGCCAGGATTCTTGCCGAGATGGCTAACGGTCCAACTACATTCGAAGGAGAAGCAATCCTCAATTCAAAAGGAATTCATATCATCCCAGATATCCTCTGCAACGGGGGCGGAGTTATTGTCTCATACTTTGAGATGGTACAGAACCAGTCAAGTACGCAATGGGAAGAAGAGGAAGTTCGGAATCGTCTGGAGAGGAAGATGAAAGAAGCATATTGTTCGGTATATGATTTTGCCTCAAAAAACAATGTCGAGATGCGACAGGCTGCATATACTCTTGCTGTCGGCAGAGTGGTTGAAGCCATGCAGCTCCGGGGCTGGATATGAAAACAGGGATGACTCAAATGTACAGATGCGGCAATTGCGGATACCTTTACAACCCTGATCGTGGTGATTCCTCACAATCCATAGTTCCGGATACGTCTTTTCAAAGTCTCCCAAAATCATGGACATGCCCGAGATGCGGAGCCCCCAAAGAAAAGTTCAAAAAAATTTAACTTAAGACCTTCAAAAAGAACAGTGCATAAACAGATGCATGTTAGAAATCCTACAGATGCATATTAGAAATCCTCTTCGTTCATCCTGTTTCTTTCAAAGTTAAGAATTTTTCTGATGATTATTTTTTTAGACCCGATCCAGAGCTCCTCATTTTCAGGGTAATTCTCCTTTACATATTCAAAAAGATCATATACATTCATATCGTCAAGTTTTCTTTTCAGTAGATTGAGATCCTCCATAGAAATACCTCCCTTATAAGTTTAAGCTTTAGTCTAGATTTAGTTACTGGATTTTATATTATTCAAATATTCTTTCAAAATATTTTAAATCCAAAGTTTTAACCTGAAGTTTTCTCCAAATTTTCTCTCCAGAATTCATTCAAGTATTAGTCCAAAAACGTTGTCAGAACACGTATATCTGAACATTTTTTTAATGTTTTCAGAAAACAAAAAATCTATTGGACATTACCATGGACCTTCCTGGTACTTGCAGGTTTGTAAATATCATATTTTTTATAAATATCTATTGTTAATTGTCTGGATCTGATACATTTTATTTAGCACATATAATAAATTTAGTGCACATTATCAGAATATTAATATGTTAGAAAATTTAATGATAATCCCAGGATGATGCTTACAAAATATACCTGAAGCTTGAACTCTGGCATACATATTCTGTATAGTTAACAGGAAGTTTACGAAGGAATGAGCAGAGAATCTGGATACGGTGGCCCTAACATAAATCGCAACGACATTAAGGGTGCGGAAAACGAAGAAAACTGGATGGCCGAATTTTTATTAAATAGCCCTGGCCCTGTCCTGCGAATAGGGTCAGAAGGAACAGTTCTTTACGCAAATAAAGCAGGAGAATCCTTACTTGAAGCTCTTAAAAGCCAGGTTGGAGAAAAAGCGCCTGCTGAAATCCTGAAGACTGCTCGGCGAGTAGCAGTCAGAAATATATTCGAACAAACTGAACTGAAAGCAGGCGAGAAAACTTATTCAATCGTTTTTACTCCTTTACTTGCCTGCAAAAGTGTAATTATGTCTGCATTTGAAATCACTTCCTTCAAACAGACCGAAGAGAAACTACTCTTAAGAAAAAGAGAGCATGAAGTGCTTTCCCAAATTTCCGGTATCTCTCTCAAAGTCCCGGATTTTCAGTCTCTGCTTGATCAAGCCTTGCCTCTTGTTGCAGCAACTCTTGGCATAGAGTACTGCTGCGTCTTAAAACTCCTGCCTGATGGAAATTTTATATTTGAAACCGGGACCGGCTGGAAGCCAGAAAACACAGGCAGGATCATTAAAAAAGATTTAGCTTCAAGAGCTGGCTACACTGTACTTTCAGATTGCCCTATCCTGTTAGAAAAACTTGATAAGAAGAATTCCTTCAGAGCAATGGGCCTTGAGGAATCCCTGAGTATAATTAGTGGAATAAGTTTGCTGCTAGGAAGTATTGAAAAGCCTTATGGAATGCTGACAGCTCACAGCACGAGAAAGGAAAAATTTACCGAGGAAGATACTCGTTTCCTGAATGCTGTTGCAATAATCCTTTCATTTACAATTCAAAGAAATAAAGTGGAAGACACACTCCGAGAAAAGGTGTATTTTCTGGAAACTCTACTGGATACAATTCCAACTCCTGTATATTATAAGGACCGAAAAGGCTATTATCAGGGCTGCAACGAGCTCTTTGCAAGGATGATCCTCGGAAGTTCAAAAGAAAAAGTAACCGGTCATACTATGGATGAGCTTTCCGAAGCAATTCCCTCAGAGCTTAGTGAATTTTACACCAGTATGGACAGGCAGCTATTCCAGAAAGGAAGAAGCCAGGTTTACGAGACTAAAGTACTGTGCTCTGACGGGATCAAAAGAGACTTCATTTTCAATAAGGTCGCGTACAAAAGTTTTTGTGGGAATATAGAAGGGCTTCTAGGAGTAATGCTTGATATTACAGGACGTAAAAAAACAGAAGAGAAATTGCAAAAAAGTGAGGAGAGATACCGCCTTATTGCGGAACAAACAGGGCAGATGATATATGATATTGATCTGAAAAACGGTAGGGTTGAGTGGGCAGGAGCAGTCACTGAGCTCACGGGTTACAGCAGTAAAGAAATTGAGAATCTTGATTTTTACGATTGGATTGAACACATTCATCCAGAAGATTATGAAAATGTGCAACAGTCATTGAAAAACTGCTGGAATACAGGAGATAAATTCAATGAGGAATTCAGATTAAAGCGAAAGGATGGAGGCTATTTTTGCGTAAAAAATAAAGGAGTATGCCTGAGAGATGAGGAAGACTGCATATGCAGGGCTCTCGGGGTAATGGTAGACGTTACCGCAATTAAACAATCTTCCATAAAATTGAGGGAAAGCGAAGAGTTATACAGGTCATTTTTACAGAATTTCAAAGGAATTTCGTTTAAACTTAACAGGAATTTTGACCTCCTCTTGCTTGAGGGAGCCCTTGATGAAATAACTGGATATACCGAAGAAGAATTTATTTCTGGTAGAATAAAGTTCTTTAACCTTATTGTCCCGGAAGACAGACCATTGTTATATATGATTCAGAGTAAACTGATTTATTCCCCGGCCCTCTCACCCTCCCCTAATTCCATTATGGAGTACGACTACAGACTCAGGAGAAAGGATGGAAGCATAAGGTGGGTCCATGAGTTAATTCATAACGTATGCAGCACTTCAGGAGAAACTGCATTTATTCAGGGGTATGCCTATGACATTACCCCAAGGAAAATCGCTGAGGAAACCCTTAAGAAAGCCGAAAAAATTGGAATGAGAGAGATTCACCACCGGATCAAGAATAATCTTCAGATAGTCTCCTCTCTGCTTAGCCTTCAGGCTGACAAGTTCAAAGACAAAAAGGTTATTGAAGCTTTCAGGGAAAGCGAAAAACGCGTAGTTTCGATGTCCATTATTCATGAAGAACTTTATAAGTCAAAGGATGCGGCAAGCGTTGATTTTGCAGCATATCTAAAGAAATTGACTGCGGAAATTCTGCACTCTTACAGAGTTGGAAATGAGGAGATCAAGCTTGTCCTTGAGGTGGACAGTACACTTCTTGGAGTTGATACTGCAATTCCACTGGGAATTATAATTAATGAACTTTTCTCTAACTCCCTTAAGTACGCGTTTCCAAAAGGTATGGAAGGAAAAATCAGGATTTCCCTCTCCCGAAATGAAGTTGAATGTGAAAAAACAGGCGAAGCAACCGAAAAGAAATTCCCAGAATTGCCTTCCGGTTTTACTCTTGTCTACTCGGACAATGGGGCCCGTTTTCCAGAAGAAGTGGATTTCAAAAATTCGAAAACCCTGGGCTTACAACTTGTAAATGCTCTCGTTGAACAGATTAACGGAACAATCGAGCTTGAGAAAGGGAATAAAACAAAATACACTATCAGGTTTGAAGATAAAAGATGAGCTTCAAAAAATAGAACTACTTCCCCGCGTCTTACAATTCTATCAATTTTACTGTTAAAACTGAGATTCATTGTTTTCACTCTTATTAATCGGGCTTTCTTACAGGTTTTTTCTTTTCACTTATTCAGAAGCAAACTTTTTTGTGGATTACAATTCTTTTTTCAATTCAGAATGTTTTTGTCATATAAGCTTAGAAATAGTATTCCTGTGAATCAAACGTTTTCAAAAAATGTTTGATCAAAAACTCTCTCAGAAACTGGAATATTTGAGTTACCAGACAACACCAAACGTTTTCAAAAAAAGTTTGATCAAAAACACTCTCAGAAACAGCGCTATGTGAGTTGAACCAGATAATATAAGCTTCTACTGAGAACTCATCTGGAACTTGATATTATTTGAAGTTTGATGTTTCTGGCACCTTATGTTTTGAAATTGATATAACTTATATTTTATATGACATAAGGATAAAAGAATTAAAAAATATATACAGCGAGGATAGGCGAATTGTGAATGCTAATAGGAATTGATGTCGGAGGCACTACCACGGATGCAGTGCTTATCCAGAATGGAGAAGTGTATAGTACTGCCAAGGTTTCCACTGAACACGGAAATCTGTTAAATTCCCTGCTTGAGGCCCTTGATGCTGTCAGCAAAGATATTCCTCCTGAGCAGCTGGAAAGAGTAGTGTTCAGTACAACCGTGATAACAAATCTCATTGCCGAAGGCAAAACTGACCGTGTAGCCCTGGTATTAATCCCAGGACCCGGGGTTAACCCGGCAAGTTATACTTTTCCTGACAGTTTTTATCTAAAAGGGGCTATGGATTACAGGGGAAGGGAAATTGATCCCCTCGATGAGGCCGAGATCAGGAAAACTGTGGGTTTGATCCAAAAATCCGGATTTTCGAGAGCAGCCATAATAAGTAAGTTTGGGCAGAGGAACCCTTCTCACGAACTCAGGGTAGAGGAGATTTTCAGGGAGGCATATCCTGGCTGCAAACTGGAACTCGGGCATAAGGTTTCTGGAAAACTGAATTTTCCAAGACGGATAGCAACTGCCATGCTTGCCTCTGCCACCAGGGAACGCTATCAGGAGTTTGTTGACAAAATCAATAAAGCCCTTGAGGAGAGAAATATCCGGGCTCCTGTGTATATCCTGAAAGCCGATGGGGGAACTCTTCCGGTTGAGAAATCAATAGAATTTCCTGTGGAAACTATATTTTCGGGCCCTGCTGCCAGCACAATTGGAGCTCTTGCCCTTACCTCTGAAGGAGAGACCTCAGTGGTAGTGGATATAGGAGGGACTACCACAGACCTTGCATTAATTCTTTCAGGCAAGCCCCTTCTGGCTTCTAAAGGCGTAAAACTCGGAGGTTTCCTTACACATGTCCGGGCTTTTGCGGTCCGCTCGATAGCTATAGGAGGAGACAGTGTTGTAAGGGTTAAGGACCTGGACCCAGGCACAAAACAGATAACAATCGGCCCTGATAGGGCAGGCCCAGCTTACTGCATGGGAGGAAAAGAAACTACCCCCACGGATGCCCTGAAGTTCCTCGGGCTTATTGAAGTAGGAAATCCCGAACGTGCAAGTGAAGCGATTAAAGTCACAGCTTCTGAACTTGGAAAATCCGAAACTGAAACTGCATCCCTGATTGTGGACAGAGTTTCACAGATGATTGCTGACGCGGTCAATGAGATGTTTTTTGAATGGGAACAGGAGCCTGCTTACAGAGTATGGGAGGTACTGCAGGAGAAAAATACAAGGCCTGAAAACGTGGTTGGAATCGGAGGGGGTGCAAAAGGGCTTATTGCAGAGATTGCAAAAAAACTTAATGCAAACCCTGTTATTCCCGCACATGCCGAGGTGGGAAATGCTATTGGAGCAGCCGTTGCAAGGCCCACGCTTACTCTGAACCTGCACATTGATACTGAACAGAAAGTGTACTCTGTTGCCGAGGAAGGGGAGATTGTCAGTCTAAACACAACAAAGTTCAAGAACTTGAATAAAATCAGCCTCGACGAAGCTGAAACCCTTGCAGCAGATCTCTTGAGGGAACGTGCGAAAGATTTCGGAATTTCCGAGTATGCCAATGAAGCTGAGATCGTTAATAGTGAAGTCTTCAATGTCGTCAATGGCTGGTATACTACAGGGCGGCTTTTTGACGTAAACATGCAGATTCCTGCAGGCCTGATACCGGAATGGAAAAGGAGGGAATAAGCATGAAACTGGGGTTTGGAAGACTCAAGGATGTACTGAAGACTGGCTCAGGAACAACTCCAGCAGAAGAGGAAAAAGAGCAGGCAGAGAATAAAGATAAGGCAGAGAAAGAAGAGATGCAGACGATAGAAAATAAAGAAAACGAGCTTGAAATATCCGAGGGAAAGGAGGGAAATACAATGGAACTGAAAAAGACCGGGCTGGAAGCGAAAAAAGGACCATTATCCCCGGCAGACCGCACTAAGGCCAAGAAGACAGGCCTTATCTTCTTCCCTGCCTTTGACTGGGCTATTTCACCAACCCATCCCGAAAGAGAAGAGCGCCTTCTTTATACCAGAGACCAGATCTTTGAAGAAGGCCTGATGGACCTGCCAGAAATAGCCGAATATAAACCTCGCCTTGCAGAATACAGGGATATTGCCAGAGTTCATTTCTGTGTGCCTGATGTAAAAGCACAGGCTACAACTCCTCACCTGATCGCAGCAGGTAGTTGCCTGGTGCTCGGGGACGCCCTGATGAAGGCAGAGGTCAAAAATGCTTTTGCGCTTATCCGCCCGCCTGGCCACCATGCAATGACAGTTGCACATGGAAACCGGGGATTTTGTAATATCAATAATGAAGCTATCCTTGTCGAGTATCTGAGAAAAACATACGGGATCCGCAAGATTGCGATTGTGGATACCGATGTGCATCATGGGGATGGGACTCAGGATATTTTCTATAATGATCCTGATGTGCTTTTTATTTCCTTCCACCAGGACGGAAGGACTCTTTACCCTGGTTCTGGCTTTATGAGTGAACTGGGGGGCCCAAAAGCTCTTGGGAGGACGATCAATATTCCCCTGCCGCCAGGGACACCTGATGAAGGCATACTTTACGTGCTCGATTCCCTTGTGCTTCCTATTCTTAAGGACTTCAAACCTGAGCTTGTCCTGAACTCTGCGGGGCAGGATAACCACTACACCGACCCTCTAGCAAATATGCGCTTTTCCGCACAGGGCTACGCAAAATTGAATGAAAAACTTGCCCCTGATATGGCCGTGCTTGAAGGAGGTTACGCAATCCAGAGTGCACTGCCTTATGTGAATACAGGTATAATCCTTGCAATGGCAGGGCTTGATTATTCCTGCGTAAGGGAACCCGACTTCAAGCCAGGCATGTTTGTCCAGGCTTCAAGGGATAGAAAAACTCTGGAAGAAATAGTTGCAACCCAGCTTGAAAACTGGAAAAACAGGGACAGGCTTGTAGAGGCTGAGGTGGCAAAACACGGAGACTTCTACCGTCGAAAAAAACAGATCTTTTACGACACGGATATGATTCAGGAATTCCAGGAAGAATCCATCCGGATGTGCCCTGACTGTCAGGGCTATAAAACCATTGACTCCAACGCTCATGGAGGCATAGGCAATCCCAGGATATTCGGGATTTCGATTCCGATCTACGCCTGTGAGAACTGCCAGGCTGAAGCCAGGGAAGAGTACAGGAAAAGGCTAATTCATCCGGAATATGGATACATCTACCTGCAGGATAAAAAACAGGATGAATACAGGACATATAACACAAGTACAAAGAAGGAAACGGTTTATTAAGGTAGGAAAATTGCTTTTTAGCTAGAAAATGAGGTATTAAAAGTTATAAAGGCTTTTTTTCTTTTTTCTCTTTTCTTTCTTCCGTTTCCGTTTCCCTTTTCCTTTTCCTTTTTCAGTTTCTTTTTCCTTTTTCAGTTTCCTTTTTTGTTGTTATTTCTGCTTATTTATTTTTGTTACTTGTATATAGCTTCATATATTTTTTGAAGTAGTTTGTTGGAATTCATACATATTTTTTATAATATTTTTTCTAGAGATATCATTGTTTTTTAGAGGCACTTATTAAATATATTAATTTTACTCTTAGTTATCAAAATAACCAGGTTCTTAGCAGGCTTTCATCAGATAGTAAAAACCTGGATCGTCTGGCTGGAAAGTAGCTGAAAATTTATGTCTTATCGTGAATTTTAATATTTAAGCAAGGGCAAGAAATGTAATATGTAGTCAGTGTTAACTTATTCTCAGCTTAATATAATTGGAAGCAGATATCGGAGAATAAAAGGGCAAAGGGTAGAAATTAAGAGACAATTCCGGTAAGCTATGACATTACTTTGTGGCTTTCAAGTATAATATATTTTATGAATATAGTAATCAAAACCGATATGTTTATATTATACTTACAATTAGTTTCTAATTAATTTAAGAAAGTAATATTTTTAACTTATTTTATCTGTATGGAGGGATTTGAAATAAACAGAATAAAGCTTTTATTACTAACATTTTTAATATTAACGCTAAGTTCCGGTATCGGGGCAGCGGCTGAGGTTCACCCGGGAGATTCGATTCAGGCCGCAGTAAGCAGTGCAAATTCAGGCGATACGATTATAGTATACCCAGGAACCTATTATGAGAATATTAACATATACAAAATAGGACTAAAGAATCTGGTGCTCATGTCAGCATCAGGGAATACTACAGACACAATAATAGCCTCCAATTCTACAGACAAAAATGTAATCTCTGTGACTTATGGAGAAAATATCACAATCAAAGGATTTACGATCAGAGGAGCCGTAGCAAACGATACGGCTGGTATCAATATGGTTGGAAGTCATCACTGTACTATTGAAAATAACGTATTTCTTAACGATGCCCTTGGAGTACAACTTAAGGCTGCCTCCAACTATAATACAATTCGCAATAATATATTTACAAAAGATACTATTGCTGGAGCTGGGAGGGGAATAAATATTGAAGGCTCTAACTATACCACTGTTTCGGGCAACCTGGTTTCAAAGCAGAGATATGGAATTTATACTACTATCTCTGAAGGGCATAATATCTCAGGAAACACTGTAAGCCAGTGTGCAGACCACGGTATAGTTATTCAAACTTCAAAAGACAATACCCTGAAAAATAACGCTGCAAGTTCAAATGGGAAATTAGGGATTTATCTCAGATATTCAAGCAACACTGAACTGAAAAATAACACCATATCAAGCGGCACTAACGGAATCGACCTTGAATGGTCCTCTGGATGTACACTCTCTGGTAACAAAGTAGCTTTGACCAGTGACCATGCTATCTTTTTTGATAACTCTAGCAATAATAACCTGCAAAGCAATACAGTTTCAGACAGTCCTTACGGGATAGCTCTGAGATATTCTGACAACAATAACTTGGTCAACAATAACGCTTACAATAATACCAGGGGCTTTTACTTAACCTTGACATCAAGCGAAAACAAGCTTTCAGCCAATAAAGCAAATTCGAATACCAATGGTATTGTTCTTGCGTATAATGCCAATAATAATATTATCGACAACAATGAAGCAAACTTAAACAATAATTATGGTATCGCGCTGGGGTCTTCATTTAAAAACGATGTGTCCAATAACAAAGTTTCCCAAAACGACGATGGAATTTCCCTTGACGCTTTATCAAGAAATAATATACTTTCAGGCAATACTGTGAATTCAAATAAAGGCTATGGAATTCTTCTGGAAAATTCAAGCGATAATAATGTTATAGGTAATATTGTAGGTTCAAATAAGAACGGTATATACCTTGTTAACTCCGGTAACAGCAACGTGAGCAGCAATACAGTGCAGCGTAATGAGTTGGGAATTAACCTGTTGACCTCAAATTTGAGCACGATTTTTAACAATTCAGTCGTGGATAACCGTGAGTATGGGATCTTCGTCTCACTCTGCAACAATAATATTATCTCCGCGAACACAGCCTTTAACAGCAGCAGAGGAATTTCTCTCAACTCTTCTGAAAGCAATAACGTTTCAGGCAATACTGTTACCTGGAATATTAATTATGGTATTTTCCTGTGTGCCAGGAGCTACAATAACCTCATTTATAATAATAACTTCAATAATGCTGTAAATACCAACGTTAGAAATGCAAGATGTATCTGGAATTTAGCAGAAACTAAGGGCAGAAACATTATGGGTGGTTCATATCTAGGAGGCAATTTCTGGGCAAAACCTGATGGTACAGGACATTCCCAGATCACACCTGATGCAGACAATGACGGGTTTGCAGATTTGCCATTTACCACAGATAACGTTACTGATAATTTACCCCTCATAGATGTCCCTGACCCTGTTGTTCCAACTGCTGATTTCAGCACCAGTGTAACCAGCGGTTATGCGCCTCTTACGGTTCAGTTTACTGATCTATCACAAAACGCAGTCTCTAGAAGCTGGGACATTAACAATGATGGAACCGTAGACAACACCAATAAAAGCTTTATCTATGTATATCAGGAGCCAGGAAATTATACTGCTAAACTTACAGTAAGCAACGAGAACGGCACAGACTCAAAAACTCGGGATATAATTGTCACTAAGTTTATAATTTATCCTGTTGCGGACTTCAGTGCCAATGTAACAAGCGGATATGCTCCCCTTTCAGTCCTGTTCACTGACAAATCACAAAATGCAACCTCAAGGAATTGGGACATTGGCAATGACGGAACTGTGGAATCTACAAATGCAAGCTTTGTTTATGTGTTCACTAATCCTGGTACCTATCCTGTTAGCTTAACTGCGATAAATGAAAATGGTACTTCCCCCTCAAAAACTGCCACAATAACTGTTACTACAGAAGAAAGTAGCTCAAGCGGTGGAGGCAGCCATCACAGCAACGGTGGAGGCGGTGGAGCAGGCGGTTCCCCTGAACCTCAAACTAATGTTCAAGTCAAGGAACTTTCCCAGGCACGAGTTACAAACGGAAAGCCTGTATTGTTTGATTTCACAAAGAACGCAACCTGTGTTGCGTATGTGAGCTTTGATGCAAAGAAGACCGCAGGCAAGATAACAACCATTGCCGAGCAGCTCAAAGCAAAATCAACTCTGGTTTCAGTCCTGGATTCGGGAGAAGTCTATAAGTATTTCAACCTCTGGGTTGGAAACAGCGGGTTTGCAACAGAAAAGAACATTGAAAACCCTGTAGTGTGCTTCAAGGTTGAAAAGTCCTGGCTGCAGGATAAGAAGATCGACCAGAGCTCAATTACTCTAAACAGGTACAACGACAAGAAATGGTCACAGCTACCCGTGAAATTATTAAAGGAAGATAGTAAATACCTGTACTTCACGGCAGAAACACCGGGCTTCTCGTTCTTTGCAATAACAGGAAAAGCGGTAGAAAAAGTAGCTGAAGCAAAGCCTTCAACCAATACTTCGAAACTTGATCAAAATAGTACAGCATCGGAAACGGAACCTGAGCAAAAAACCGAACAGGAAGAAGGAAAGAATAAAACCACAAGCATACCTGGATTTGAAGCGCTCTATGTAGTGGCTTGCCTTGTTATGGCATTCCTGCATAGAAGAAAATAAAAGAACGACTAAATAAAGAGAAATAAGGATCAAAATTTTTCTTTTTGCTCTTTCTTATTTCTCCATTTTCTTTTTGTTTTTTATTTTCCTTTTTTTCTCCAGTTTACTTACAAATATTGTTTACTGAATCAATATATTTATATTGATTGTGCCTATTTTTTAACTTATTAAAAAATTTCATTAGACTTTGACATTTATATTGGGGAATGAAAATGAGAAAATTAATCATCCTGCTAATGGTCATGCTAATTTTTGTGTTAGTCTCGGGAATTGCGGCGGCTAAGGAGATCTCCGTTAATTCAACGGATTCAATACAGACCGCAGTGAATAATGCGGCTTCGGGCGATGTGATAATCGTCAAACCCGGAACATATAATGAGAACATCAAAGTAACCACACAAAGTCTGGTAATAAGATCGGAATCCGGGAAGCCTGAAAATACAATAATTAAAGCCGTCCCAAATACAAGTGTATTCAACGTTGCAGCAATTAATACGACAATTAGCGGGTTCAGGATTGAATCTGGAGAAACAGGAATCTATCTGGTTAGATGCAGTGGCTGCACAATTATTAATAATGAGCTTTCGGACAATAAGCATGGGATATCTCTCAGTAGTTCGAACAACAACAATATCTCGGAAAATCAAGTAAACTCAAATAAAATGTATGGGATTCAGCTCGTGAATTCTGAAGGAAATAAGCTCTTAAACAACAATGTAAATTTGAATGAAAGAGGGATTAATCATATAAACTCGAACAAAAGCACAATTTCAGGTAATAATGTATCGAATAATGTCGAATTTGGAATGTGGATTTCATATTCTAACGATAACGAAATTTCCGGGAACACAGCTAATGAAACCAGCAGGGGTATCTTTCTGGATTCTTCCGGTGATAACACAGTTTCTGGAAACATTGTTGCTTTTAATAACGTATCTGGCTTTTATGAGTGTCCGGCCTGCCACAGAAATCTTGTTTTCAACAATTATGTGAATAACGTCCTTAATGCAGATATCAACACCAGAGACACTACGTGGAACATAGAAATGACTTCTGGCAGAAATATTGTCGGCGGAAAGTACATCGGAGGTAATTTCTGGGCAAAGCCTGACGGTACTGGATTTTCGCAGACTGCAACCGATGCCAATGGAGACGGAATTGCCGATTCCTCATATATTGACAGCAAAAATTACGTTATAGATTACCTGCCTCTGGTACCTGTTTCCAACCCACAGCAGCCAGTCTTGCCGGTTGCAAATTTCAGCACCAGTGTAACCAGCGGTTATGCGCCTCTTACGGTTCAGTTTACGGACCTTTCAGAAAATGCAGTCTCAAGAAGCTGGGACATTAACAATGATGGAACCGTAGACAACACCAGTAAAAGCTTTGTCTATGTATATCAGGAGCCAGGAAATTATACTGCTAAACTTACAGTAAGCAACGAGAACGGCACAGACTCAAAAACTCGGGATATAATTGTCACTAAGTTTATAATTTATCCTGTTGCAGACTTCAGTACCAATGTAACGAGCGGATATTCTCCCCTTTCAGTCCTGTTCACTGACAAATCACAAAATGCAACCTCAAGGAACTGGGATATAGGCAATGACGGAACTGTGGAATCTACAAATGCAAGCTTTGTTTATGTGTTCACTAATCCTGGTACCTATCCTGTTAGCTTAACTGCGATAAATGAAAATGGTACTTCCCCCGCAAAAACTGCCACAATAACTGTTACTACAGAAGAAAGTAGCTCAAGTGGTGGAAGCAGCCATCACAGCAGCGGTGGAGGCGGTGGAGCAGGCGGTTCCCCTGAACCTCAAACTAATGTCCAGGTAAAAGAACTTTCCCAGGCACGAGTTACAAACGGAAAGCCTGTATTGTTTGATTTCACAAAGAACGCAACCTGTGTTGCGTATGTGAGCTTTGATGCAAAGAAGACCGCAGGCAAGATAACAACCATTGCCGAGCAGCTCAAAGCAAAATCGACTCTGGTTTCAGTCCTGGATTCGGGAGAAGTCTATAAGTATTTCAACCTCTGGGTTGGAAACAGCGGGTTTGCAACAGAAAAGAACATTGAAAACCCTGTAGTGTGCTTCAAGGTTGAAAAGTCCTGGCTGCAGGATAAGAAGATCGACCAGAGCTCAATTACTCTAAACAGGTACAACGACAAGAAATGGTCACAGCTACCCGTGAAATTATTAAAGGAAGATAGTAAATACCTGTACTTCACGGCAGAAACACCGGGCTTCTCGTTCTTTGCAATAACAGGAAAAGCGGTAGAAAAAGTAGCTGAAGCAAAGCCTTCAACTGATACTTCGAAACTTGATCAAAATAGTACAGCATCGGAAACGGAAACTGAGCAAAAAACCGAACAGGAAGAAGGAAAGAATAAAACCACAAGCATACCTGGATTTGAAGCGCTCTATGTAGTGGCTTGCCTTGTTATGGTATTCCTGCATAGAAGAAAATAAAAGAACGACTAAATAAAGAGAAATAAGGATCAAAATTCTTCTTTTTGCTCTTTCTTATTTCTCCATTTTCTTTTTTACTCTTCCTTATTTCCCTATTTTCTTATTAAAAATTCGTTCATTTTTTATTTTTTTTACTCTTCTTTTTTTCCCTATTTTCTATTTATTCTTCCTTTTTTTCATATTTTCTTTTTTACTCTTTTTATTGCTCAATTTTCCTTTCTACTTGTTTTTTATTTGCCTTTCTTGGTTCATCGAGTTTGAGCAGTCCTTTTCGTGTATTAGGTTTATTTTTTACGTGAAGCGGAGAACCTCTCGGATTTTCCAGAAAATTGCTCTGCCACACAAGAAAAGAAAAAAATCTTTGATTTAATTCTCTGAGATGCCTATTGATCGTCTTTTACTCTCTATTTTTATCTCTTTATTTTGATATTATTCTGATCCAATAAACTTATATCAATTAATGTTTAAAATCAGATTTATTAATACAAAATTAAATAATAATATAAATAAAAAGTGGGGGATTTAAATAAACAAATTTGCAACTTTAGCAGTAGCTATTCTTCTTTTTGTATTTAGCTCGAGTATCGGTACTGCGATTGAGGTCATGGTTCAGCCAGGAGAATCAATACAGTCCGCAGTAAATAATGCGACTTCTGGAGATGAAATAGTCATCAGCCCCGGAAATTATAACGAAAATATCGTGATAACAAAGGACAATCTCGTAATAAGGTCAGAGTCTGGGAATCCTGAAGACACCATAATTACAGCAAGTAATAACGCTTCAGATGTATTCTTTGTAGACGCCGATAACATAAGAATCATGGGAGTAAGTATTAAAGGAGCCGGAATTGACAAGGCAGGAATCATCCTATCGGGGGCTCTTAACTGTACAGTTTATAATAATAAAATCACTGATAACGCCCTTGGAGTATATCTAAAGAATTCAATGTACAATAGTGTCCTCAACAATACGGTGGCACAGGGTAAGCGAGCAATTAATGTTGAGAGGTCACACTATAACAAAATAATAAATAACGATGTTTCAGGCGAGAGGTTTGGAATTTACCTGACTGCTTCCGAAGGAAATGAACTTTCTGAAAACTCGGCAAACATGAACTCTAACCACGGTATTGTTCTGGAAAGCTGCAACAATAATAGGCTGGAAAACAACACCGCAAATGCAAACAACGGTTACGGTATCTACATAGCGAGTTCAGGTAGTAATAACCTTACCGGAAACACCGCAGATTCAAACTTAATTTACGGTGTCTATTTCTCAGACTCAGGTAACAGCAGCATTGCAAACAACAAAGCGGTAAACAGTATCCGTGGCATTTTCCTGTTAAGATCCGGCGAGAGCACGGTTTTGAATAATCTGGCTTTAAACAACCGGGAAGGGATACGGATTTCATCAGGAATGAATAGCAATATCTCAGGAAATGAGGTATCGAACAATAATGCTTCAGGGATTTCTTTACTGAACTCTGTTAACTGTACCGTCGATAAAAATCTGTTGTTAAATAACAGCCTGGGAATAGACCTGGAATTATCCAATAATACCGTTATTCTTAATAATAGTGTTCGGGAAGGCGGAAGGGCAATTAGCCTGCGGAATTCAGGTTACAACCTGGTATCAAATAACACGGCTTTAAACAACAGGTATGGATTTTATGTCATACGCTCGCAGTGGAATACACTATTAAACAATACAGCAAGTACAAGTGTTAACCACGGTATCGTACTTGTTAATTCCACGAATAACAACTTTATGAACAATATCCTGAACTCGAACGGAGTTCACGGGGTTTATCTTAGCAACTCAAGCACCAATACCTTAGATAACAATACAGCTTCAGGCAACAGCAGAGGTATTTACCTGATATCCTC
The DNA here is from genome assembly GCF_000969945.1 of Methanosarcina sp. Kolksee. NCBI lineage: Archaea > Methanobacteriati > Methanobacteriota > Methanomicrobia > Methanosarcinales > Methanosarcinaceae > Methanosarcina > Methanosarcina sp. Kolksee. Next base: position 1,604,953 of record NZ_CP009524.1, on the reverse strand, counting down.
CGGCAGAAACAATATCCTGAACAATACGGTTCTGGGTAACAGGGAATATGCAATCCTGTTGTCATACAGTACAGGCAACAACATTTCCGGAAATGAGGCTTCCAACAGCGGCCGTGGGATTCACCTGAGCACCTGCCAGAATAATGTTGTCTCAAGAAATATAATTACTTTGAACAGTATTTCAGGTATTTTCATGAGCTCTACAAGTAACGGCAATATCATTTTTGATAATTACCTGAACAATGTCTTTAACTCAAATATTAAGGACGGCAGTGAAGGAAATAGCTTGAACATTACAAAAACTGCCGGTACCAACATCGTTGGCGGACCTTATATAGGGGGCAATTTCTGGGCAAAACCTGACGGCACCGGTTTCTCGCAGACCGCAACCGATGCAGACGGGGACGGAATTGCTGATACTGCGTATGAGCTACAGGGCAATAACTATTCGGATTTCCTGCCTCTCGTAGGCGGCTTTGAGCCAGAACAATCTGTGATGCCTCCGACAGCTTTCAATACCAGCAATACCGGAACAGAAAGTCAGACGGAAGTAAATGAGTCAGAAAGTCAGACGGAAGTAAATGAGTCAGAAAATCAGACGGAAGCAAATGAGTCAGAAAGTCAGACGGAAGTAAATGAGTCAGAAAATCAGACGGAAGTAAACGAGTCAGAAACAAATAATACAGAATCAGCCGATGATGGTGAAATAGAAACAAATAATACAGAATCAGCCGATGATGGTGAAATAGAAACCAGTATCGATGAAACAACGGAAGACGCCGAGTAACTTGATTGAAGGAACCTTACAGAGCCCTAAGGATAAAAGCAGCAGGCTAAAACTATAGGATGAGGGCTTGATCCTTCATTCTATTTTTACTATTTTTCTTAATTTTTCACTCGCATAAACGCCAATCTCAAAGCAAAAAAAGCTTTTATACTTTTCATGTACACTGAAACTCCATGAGAATCTGGCCTCTAAACATAAAGGTTCAAGAAAATACAGCGCCGGAAAAAGTAGACATTGAGAACACAAACCTCAAAAAGGTACATGTTCCGCAAAAAGGAGAAAACGGCTCCTTCTGGGAAAACAGAGGTGACCGACATCACTGTGGGGTTGATCTGTATGCCCCTGAAAATACGGAGGTAGTTTCGATTGAAGGAGGAATTGTCAAAGAAACCGGTCTGATGACTTCGCCTGAAATATTGCCTTACTGGAACCCGACTTATTACGTGATTATCGAACATAGCAACGGACTGTTCTGCAAATACGGAGAACTTGCAGACTTTACCGTAAGAAAAGGAGACAAAATAGAAGCAGGAAACTTGATAGGACATGTTGGAATGGTTCTTAACTCCGAAAAAATCGATGGTTTCTGCCCGCTTTACATCCAGAATCTGAAAAACAAAAATCCAAGTATGCTACATTTTGAAGTCTGGAGGAGTGAACCCATTACCATTCACAAAAATTATCTTGGAGGTAACTGGTTTGCAGAAGAAATGCCTGAAAACCTGATTGATCCTACCGGATACCTTGAACAATTAGATCTGTAATATCTGTGATATCTGTAATATTTATAATCTCTGTAATTATACTAATTATTCTGTAATTGTACTGTAATTTTACTTGTGTATCTGTAACCAGGAGTAATCTTCACGCACGAAAAATAAGAAAACCTCACAGCTTACTGCCGCCTTAACTTATCTGGTTGGTGTCTTATGGAAAGTATGGAATATAAAGCGTCTCAAGTTGACGAAAAAATAAATCACCTTGAGAAAATTCACGTAATCAAAAACTATTACCTCGTCCTCGGAGGAGGAAAAATCGGCACTGATTTCCTTGATTACGCCCGGAAAAACAGGTTCCCCTTCGTGCTCGTTATCGATAAGGATGAAAATGCGCCTGCTTCCAGGAAGTCAAACATCACTAAAACTAAAGACGAGCTGGTAAATCTCTTGAAAAACAAAGCTTCAGAGTCATTTCAGGATGAAGCATTCAAATCCTTCAGCGCAGCAGGAGAAAACGAAAGAGAAGATAAAGAAAGAGAAGAAAACGAAAGGAAAGATAAAGAAAACAAGGTAGAAAACAAGTTGGAAAACAATGAGATAGAAGCCTACTTTTATAAAATGGATCTTGACAACATTCCTTTTCTTCTAAGTCTCGGCATCCCTGAATACATTATCCCTGCTGTTCCCTGCCATGCGGCTGCATATCTGCTCTCCGATCTTCTAAAACTTCCTCTGAAGCCCGAGAAAGAAGAAAATACTGAAGAGATTCTGGAAAAAAGCCAGATGGAAGATAGCCCTGTAACCGAGCTATTTATCCGACCTGAAGACGAAAGGCTCATGTCTTTTTTTGAAAAGCTTGCAACTTCCTTTCCTGATGATGTAATCGCAGGACGTTACCCTGAATATGGCATGTTGTTTCTCTCTTATGCCAGGGAAGGAGAAATCTGCCCTGACGGCTGTCCGGGCCCAAAAGACCGCTGCCCCACCTTTGGACGTAAAAAGCCAGAAACCATTACTGAATATGCACGAAAACTTCTTCAGCATCTTCCAGGCTGGGTCTTTGAGAGCTATCAGATGAAACCGGGAATAGGAGGGCTTAAAGGAAAGGAGTTCAAGCAGAACCTGCTGGAGATCCTTGAGTTTTTAAGATCCATTGAAGAAAACAGAAGCGAGAAGAGGTTTGAAAAACTTGAGGACAGGACTTTTTTCGTTGCTACTACCTGCACATGCCATGGTGTATTGAATATGTTCTATGTTATCTGATAAAAACTTGCTTTAATGATGACTCAGTAAAAATGGTATCATAGGCAAATTCGTGTTCAAGTGCCTGCAATCTTGTACCAATTTTTTCTCTTAAGTTTATGCAATCTTGCACCAATTTTTTCTCTTAAGTTTCTGCAATCCGGCAGCAGTTTTTCGCTCACCAGCTTTTTCGCTTATAAGCAGGAATAAACCAAAAATAGATCTGCTATCAGACCGATGTATAAAAGGGGACTTTATGGAGGTATTTGTGGGTACAAGCGGCTGGTATTATGATTGGAACAAAAAGAAGAACCTTGATTGGTTTATCCAGAACTCCGGGCTGAACAGTGTTGAACTTAATGCCAGTTATTACAGGTTTCCCTCGCCTGAGCAGGTTGAAGGCTGGAACAGGAAGGGGACTGAACTCCGATGGAGCATAAAAGTGCACAGGTCTATAACCCACTGGCGACAACTCAGTGAAAGTTCCCTGGAAACTCTGGGAAATTTTCTTGAGCTTTTCCGACCCATGGACCATCTCATTGATTTTTACTTATTTCAGGTGCCTCCAAAGTTTGATGATGTCGAAAGGGCACTCAGGTTTGCAGAAACCGCAAAACTTGGAAAACGGTTTGCCCTGGAGATCAGGAATAAAGCCCTGCTGGGAAATGATGAGGCGTGTGAAGAGCTTATGAGAAAAGTGACCCTTGTGTCCGTTGACTCACCTGACTACAAAAACCGCATCTTCCCCGGAAAAACCGTGTATATGAGAATGCACGGAAGAGAAGGCTGGTACAGTTATGATTATTCTCAGGCGGAAATTAGCGAAACTATCAGGGAAATCCGTGAATTCGGGCCTGAGAAGACCTACATTTATTTCAATAACGACCATAATATGCTGGATAATGCAAGAAAGGCATTGAGAGTTTTTTCAAGTTTGTAAACCTGTAATTATTTCCTTTATTTTAAAAAACCTGTCTTTTCCTGAATGTACTGATCTTACTCAATGGCTTTAGTTCTCACTTTTATATGTCAACTTAAAAAGTTAGGTTTCATTTGTTAACCTTTATTATGAATAAATTATTATATTAAGAGGTATATTCAAAGTTTAGTATGGAGATTCTGAGGAGTTAACAATCAGGTGCTTCAAAATCAAAAACGAATTTTTGAGAACCCAACCCACAACAAAGAAACCATTTACCCAGAATTCCCTGTATATATAAAAAAGAAGTGAAATATATGTTCTGGAGTAAGGACTATATTGTAGAAAGGCTGAGCAAAATCCCTAGAACCCTGGAAGACATTTCAATAGAAGTTTTTGAAGGTGTACTCCCCACAAACGATTTTTTACAAAAAGCTGGCCTTTCAAGCGAGAACTGTACAGATGCATCCTGCGTCTGCAAAGACTCTCAGATAAATGTGAGTATAGAACAGGCGGGTATGGAAAAAGAACTCATATACCCTTATGTAGATGATTCCGTTTCGAATGAATTTGCGGTTCAGTCAACTCAGTACCAGTTTATGGTGCCTTATGAAATCCTTGACAATAACATAAGGAAAGAATACAGGATATTCCAGCCCGAGGAACTGAAAGCAAAATTTCCTGCAGCTTATAAACAGCTAATGGAAATCAAACAGCAGTCAATGGAAATCAAACAGCAGTCTGAGGCCAAAACACAGGAACTCATTTCGGCTGATTACCGTTTCGAAAATGAAAGTTTCCTGCGGTATATAAACACACCTAAAATCATCATTACCAGCAACTCCCGCATTCAGGCCTCATATGATCCTACCGGAAAGCATGTTTTTGCAAACGGTGTAGGTGTTGTTCTCGGAGACCCCACACTCTACCATTATGTTACGGCTGTACTCAACTCTTCAATAGCAAAGGCTTTTCCTGAGGTCTGGAGACGCAAAGAGGTGCAGAGCAGAGGCAAACTTAATTCACAAATGCTGAAAAGGTTCCCAATCGCGTTCCCTAAAAAAGAGGGTATCGAGAATGTTATAAGCACAATCTCCCGTTACCTGATTTACCTGAACAGGCAAAAAAAGATGGCAAAAGCCTACGCGATACCCGGTTACCAGGAGCTCATTGACTTCTACAAGAGAATTTCGGATCTTCTGATTCTGGACACATATATTACAAATGATCTTGACCCAAGGCTTCTTGACGTCCTTGCTGATAACATCACGGCATCCGATGGAGGATTTGAATACAGCGACGATATAAATCTCCTGATCGGACTGCAGGAAATAAAAAAGAACATTCTGAATTCTCCGGACTTTGGCAATTGCAGGTTCAGCAACGAGTTCACAAACATTCTCGCAACTCTGAAAAACAACACTGTCTGGTAAAAGAAAAAACTCAGTCAGTCCTGCGTTATTTTCCTTTCCAGATACTTTAACTTTTTATTTTCCGGACTTTTGACTTTCTTAGTTTCCGGATATCTCGGCTTTTGATTTTCAGTACAGTTTGACGTATCTTTTTCGAATACTCCGATTTCAAGCATGAGTTCTGTGAGTTGAAACTGCACCAGGGAGTTGATACTGTGCTGAGAGGAACATGCCGTTTTTTAGCTTAAGGCGGCAGAGAGCCGTAGAGATAAAAAGTAATTCTCAGATGAAAGTAATTCTTAGAATCCGATCCGATAGATCCTGTCAGGCCTCCGTAGAATCGAAAACAAATTCCGCATAAACTGGATAGTGATCCGAAACAGCATCCGTTTCTTCTGAAGTCAGGTTATATTCAAGGTCATATCTGAACACGCCGCTGTTCCCTGTAAAATGAGGTTCCATATCTTCGGTAATTATTATTCTGTCATAGGTGCAGTTCGTGTCTCCGGTTGTAGTGTCCATACTGTTGTCTATCAGCCAGCAATACTCGTCACAGATCAGGGCATTTGCTTTATCCTCGTCAAAATAAGAGCCGTCCGCATTCAGGTCACCCATAATAACGAAATTATCTTCTTCAGGGAAGGTTTGTCTGGTACTATCAAGAACAGTTGAAAGAGAATTGATTTCTTCGGTGGCTTCGTCCGGGTCGGTGTGAACAGTTATCAGGACAAGACTGAAGGTTTCGTTCTTATCCTCAAAGGTTGCTATATAAGGCTGCCTGTGGAAAGGATCAGTTCCTTCGGGTTCGGAATAAGTATAGGGATCACCTTCCAGCTTTACCCTGTCACAGTCATAAATATATGCATACTGCTCTTTGCTAGAAGTCCTTCCAAGCCTCTCGCTAATGACATAAGAATAATTATCCCCTTCACTGTTCACAACCTTTATCAGCGCAGGAAGAGCAGTCTGGGAACTGTCCCTGATTTCCTGTACTGCAACAATATCGTAAGTGCGGAGAATTTCTGCAAGCGTATTCGTTATCCTGGAATTTGAAGCTTTTTTGACCCCAAAGACCTGAATATTGAAAGCCCCAACCCTGAGTTTTTCTTCCTGGGAACCATGAGCATTAGGTGATAACGAAGTTCCATTTACCTCAACCAACCCTGATTGGTTTTCTGTAACGGTTTCGTCGGCATACGAGGCAACCTCGCTTGAACCCTCAGCTTCGGCATTGGTACCCCTGCTTGAACCCTCAGATGACTGGGATGGATTTTTCGCTGCATCTGAAACTCCTGATAAAGATCCTGAGTCCGAATTTTCTGCAGAGTCGGCATTCATTTGCTCAGTAGAGTCTATACATCCTGGCAAAAATACGAAAATTGCTGCAAGACAAATTAAAAATTTGTGATGTCCTTTAAAATTCATGGTTCACCTCTTATTCAGGCTTTGAGCACCTTAACTGAAATTTCCGGGCAATATTTGAAAAACAGCATTTAAAAAGAAATAACTCTGGTTTTATACTTTACAGATTTATACATATATATGATGTATAATATTAGATAAAAATAGAGGTTTATATTACCAGAACTTATATCATAGGTCATCGGCTAAGGAATTTTCTGACCTGAAAGTTATCGATTTTACATTAAAAGTCTGCCTTAAATTTCGGCATATTTACATGAAATCAATACCATGTTCCATCTCACTATCTATTATAACATTTGACAATAGTATAACATTTGACAAATGTTGTGGAATTGAAGACAATTTATCACTATTTCTCACTTAACCGAAGACGCATGAAGTAAACTATAAACTGGCTCTTCGCTATTCCGTGTTGATAAGATGATTTTCAATTCAAGAAAGCATTGGTTTTTATGAGAATATTATGAGGATATCCACACAAAACAAAGAAGAACCTGAAGACATTATTAATAAGTTCGACTTTCAAAGATCAACAGATTGGTCAACTACCCCTCCCTGTTCGTTCCGGCTTCGCCAAAACTCCTGAGGAAGGGGCTTGCTTCCCTCACAAGGTTAACAATTTAATTTAAAAGTTTCAAACGCTAATTTGATTCTTCCAGGTCTGTTGACAAGACCACTACTGATTATCTGTTCAAGAACAGAATCACCAGCTACTTTTCGGAGTATATTAATTGCTCCATTAATATCTGCATTAATTAGTTGACCAGTAATACTTTTATACAATCCTCTCTTGATTCTTCTTGAATCACCATAAGGTTGTTTTATGATTTCATCAAGAGCAAGAGCATCTGTTTTACTGGTATATGCTTCATTAACAAGTTGGTATTTTATTCCATAGAAATTACATTTACTTTCTAATTTAGCTTTGAACTTATCAAAAGGAATCTGAACAAAGTTCTGGTTATTTTTTCTGCCATGATTAATATTCTGTTTTATTTCCTTTAATTCTCCAATCAGAATATTACCTATATTGTTTTTAAGACAATGTTTAACCAGATAGTTAACAGTTCTATTCATAAGTTCATTAATTTTGTTTGCTCTTTTACCGGAGTTTATACTTTCATACATGAAACCATATCAAGAGGCACTTTTTTTGTAGGGTCTAATAAAAAAGTAATTATGTTGGCAAGCAGTTCCAAAATGTTTAATACAAAATAGATATATATTGAACTGATTTAGTTATAGTCAGTATAGTGAAAATTGAAGACTTCTCCAATTGTAGAGTCTAAAAAATAATAATTAAAATAAAACGCAGTAAAACGGGTACCTTCCTTATAAGAAGATAACAAATCACATAAATAACGATTACGGTCTCAGAAAACCAATTCAATATTAGGCGACAACAAGACTTGAATAAGGCGAGGTCTGCAACTTAATTAATTTTTTGTTAGACTTTAAATTATCGTAGCCAAGAGCCTTTATTTTTTAACATTTTAGAAACTCCGGTTTTAGTAAGTAAACGAATTTGCTTGTTAGTTATTTTATCAATTGCCTGTTTATCTTTAATACTTTGTAGCCTAGCATTTTCTTTATTATGCCATTGGTTAAGAGATTTAATATACTTGCCATCAATGATTTCGGCAGTCCCAATCGTATCTACAAATGTTGCAAAATTAGAAACTCCAAGATCAATGCCAAGATACTGAGAGTAATCAAGATTAGCAGGTTCAGGTTTTTCCTCATAACAATATTTAATCTTGAAATATTTTCCATCATACATAGGAAGTACATGTATTTCCTGAATATACGATAGTTTATTTTTCAAGATTTTTGGTAATGAAAAAGTTAATAGTTTTTTCGCATTAGGAAATCTTCTTGAAAATTCAAGAGAAATTCCTAGTCTAACTTTTCCATTCTTAAAAGAAAAAGCGTTTTTTGGATATGCTATAGGGAAATATCCTTCTTTGTCAAGATAGTGAGGGAGGTTAGGTTTATCTTCCAATTGTCCATTTTTATACAGTTTAAGAAGTCCAAACCAACTTCTCATTCCTCTTTCCACAAATTTAAGCGACTGTTGAGCTGTAGCAGCCTGCATTAATTTGTAATTTTCATCTTCTTTACAAAGATGATAGTTATCAGGATATTTCAAAAATTTGTTATTCTGAAAAAAATACTGTCTCGTATTATACAACCCTAAATTATACATGTTTTTGGAGGCTCTACTAAGTGTTTTCAGAGCTTCATATTGTTTCTTATTTAATCTCAGGTTATTTGTAATACAAAGCATTATGTATACACAATTTTTTATAGGTATATAATACTAACAAATCGCTTAACTTATTTTGGCGAAGTTGACGGCTCTCATCTCCCACCTGTCCGATCCGGTAAAACCGGATCTACCGAGGAGGGAGTCTTCTCGCCTTCGTGAGATAAAGTAGAATAGCTTCAATTGAATTCAGCGATACCGGACAGCTGGTCTAAGATAAGCAGTGCCCAGGTGCTACCCTCAAATTTCTTCCGGTTAGCTATAGAGGAAATGATTTATAATGTCAAGCAAGACAACATTCGAAATAGAAGATAAGTGTCTTCCGCCTTTCTTCGTGAAGCAGAAAATCTCAATTGAAAAAGGAGATGGAGTTTATGTATGGGATGAAGAAGGAAAGATGTATATTGATTTCACAGCAGGTTGGGGTGTAACATGTATTGGTCATGCAAACCCGGTTATCACTGAAGCCCTGATTGATCAGGGAAAAAAGATAATTCAAAACCCCAATTCGGGACTTACATATTCTCCTGCACGTGCACGCCTACTGTCCTTACTTACAGAAATTCTACCTTCTAATCTTACAAGAGTATTCTTCACAAATAGCGGAGCCGAAGCAAATGACGCTGCCATTAAACTTGCTCGAAAAGTAACAGGCAGGCCCGACATAATTTCTACAGATCAAAGTTTCCACGGACGTACGATAAGTACAACATCGGCCACAGGTCAGGCCAAGCATAGGGATAGGTATAGTCCTCTGATGCCTAATTATCGGTTCGTTCCCTATGATGACCTGGAGGCTATGAAACGTTCTCTGGACGAGAATGTTGCTGCAGTAATTCTTGAACCTATTCAGGGAGAAGGTGGGGTTCACATACCTTCTGAAGGATACCTGAAAGAGGTAAGCAACCTGTGTAATAAGAATGGCAGCTTGTTGATCGTGGATGAGATCCAAACCGGATTTTTCAGAACAGGGCCAACTTTTGTTACAAGTTCCTGTGGTGCAAAAGCAGACTTTATGACAATGGCAAAAGGAATTGCAGGTGGTTTCCCATTTGGTGCTTTTGCTTTGTCTGAAGCCGTTGCAAAGAAACTCGAGATCGGAGACCACGGAGGTACATACTGTGGTAACCCTCTTGGTTGTGCCGTTTCCTACGCAGTGATAAAATACCTTATAGATAACAACATTTCCCAAAATGTGAAAGAAATGGGCGCTTTTGCCCTGGAAAAAATGAATTTATGGCCAAAAATTTATGAGAATGTAATTGCCGACATACGGGGAAAAGGGCTTCTTATTATGGTCGAATTCCAGAGCGAAGACATCGCTTCAAATGTCAAAAATGAGTGTTTGGTAAGAGGTTTATTTGTCACTCAAACTCAGGGTAATGGAATCAGGATATTTCCCGCACTAAATATCAAGAAGGAAGAATTAGAGAAAGGTCTTTTAATTATCGAGGACGTGATTAAGAAAACTAACCTTACCTTCTGTTAGTTTATACAAACCAAATTTATTATAAATTAATAAATATATTTATAATGTGAAATTATTCGTGAGCGTGCGAACGATTTATATATTCTAAATGCAACTTATCTAAAGATATTATGGCAAAACCTGAGAGTAAAACCGAGTTTTTTTATAATGATAACGGACTGGTAGCAATAGGCAGTCCTGTTAAACTCCAGATCCTTAACTTGCTCAGGGAAGAACCCAGGTCGTTTGATGAAATCGTAAAATTTACAGCAAAAGCCAAATCAACTATTTCCGTACACCTCAACAATCTAAGGTCATGCGAGCTTGTGGAAGAAAACTTTGACCCGGTAGATCGCCGCCGAAAAATTTTTTCTCTCACTTCCCGCTACATGGGCTGTTCTCAGGAGCCTTTCACAGAGCATTACAGAAGTTTACTGGAAAAGGTTCCTGCATGCGGAAACAATAGGTCCTGCTTCACAGAAATCCTGCTCCACGCGCTTTACTTTGGCTTTGAAGCATATGGGATTGATAATACCCCTGTTGTAAAAATAATAGGAACCGATCTCGGAAGATCTGTTTCCCACATTTTTGAATCCGAGACTCCTGAAGAACTCCTGAGGGAAATAGGGGATTTTCTGGAATTCCAGGGGAAGTGCAGGGTTACAGTACTTGTGGACCCTCCTGCTCTTCAGATTGAAGACAATTTCAAAGCCAGATCAACACCGATAATAGGAAAACCTTTTTGCACCTTAACGGAAGGTATTATTGAGGGAATTCTCAAAGGAAAACTCGAGAAGGACTACAGAGTTACCGAGACCGAGTGTTACGGATCAGGACATAAACACTGCCTTTTTAAGATAACAGTATAAATTCCTTTACCGCACAGACCGTATTACATATGAATTATTATTAATAACTCTGGATTTCAAGTGTCCTTCTATTCTCAAAACTAACTGGCTTATAAAATTTTACTCAGGGCATCTCTTTTTTTCGGGCTTCAGCCTATTTCCCCCGTTATATGTTCCCTATCAGGGTGCAGCTTTCAGCGAGCGTCACCGATTACGACTCCCATCTCGGATTTCAGGCGAGGCCCTATTGCTGCAACTATACCAGGCCCGTCGGTGTTTTCCCGGCAGACGATTGCATGTTCCAGCAACCCAAGGCGCTCGATTTCATAAATGTCCCTTCCATGCCCTGTCTTTTTAATCGCGCTTTTGATTTCCGAGCGGGTTGCCCCGTTAACAGTTACCCTATCAGTAGCTGCTTTTTTCCAGCCCCACCAGATATCAAGCTGCTTTTTGGTGAGACGAGCTTTTAAATTCTTATTAGCCTTAATAACCTCAATCTCAACCGGCAAATGGGGGATAAGGCCGAATCTCGAGGCAAGCTGTTTTGACTTCCCGCTGCCCAGAGCTTTCAGTTCTTCAGTTTCAACTTTTACAGGTACCCCGATATTGACCAGAAAAGCGTCCTCTCCGAAAGCCTGGAGAAAACCCAGATACACCTTTCCGGGTTCAGCTTTTTTTGCAGGCGTCCCATATCTGGTGGCCAGCAGATTCGCAGACACTTCCTCATCCTCGCCTTCAAGGGTGAACTCAACCCAGTTTTCAGGGGTAATAGAAATCGCAATTTTTACTTCAAGGTCTTTCAATTCATTCTCGACCAGAGTTTTCAAAAGCCCAGCCATTCTTTCCCGGTTCTTTCCGTAAATATGCTGGAGGGTTACAACTTTTATCATATTTTTCCTACCAATTTTCTCTTCTGCTTTGTTTTTACCGGGAACTGAATAATTCCTCAGCTCCTGAGGTAAGCTTCCAGAAGCTTTTCACTTTCTTCCAGAGCTGAGATTACAGTCTCATTAATGGGGCTTTCTGCCCTTTCAATCTGATTCTGGAGTTTTTTAATGTCCCTGCTATAAGGGCCAAGTTTCCGGGAAATTGTATCCTTACTATCTCCCTGCTTGATTGCGTCCCTATGGATACTTTCGATTTTGTTCCTGAGTTTTTGGATTTTCTCAAAAATTTCGGCATTCAGAGGATCAAGCTCTTCTGCCTGTTCAGGCTCTTTACCGCCTTCCTTTTCTGCAGCTTCTTCCCCTTCAGGACCAGTATTCAGGGACTCCTCTTTATTATCCTTCAAAGGCTCCTCTTCAATTAAATCCCTGAACTCTTTAAGAGCAGCTTCGACCTCTCTTCCGTATTCTGTAAGTTCGACAAACTTTATCCGCCCCTCGAATGTGAATCTTATAAGTCCGCACTGTTCCATTTTCGCGAGGATCCTTGTTGTATGGGCAAAGGTGGAGTCTATCTCTTTAGAAATGACAGACGCATAGGTCTTACCCATTGAGCCTATAAACAGCAGCGCACGAGTGGGTTTTTCCTGCAAAAATAACTTTTCTGGATTTTCGTCGGACATAATATCACATTGGAATTTCTCTAGCGGGTTACTTCTAGGTCTGAGTCAAAGCACTTTAAGTATTCTTCAATGGTTTATATAATACTGGGATTCTTCAGTGGTTTATATAACACTGGGATTCTTCAGTGGTTTATATAATACAGGGATTCTTCAGTGGTTTATATAATACAGGGATTCTTCAGTGGTTTATATAATACTGGGATCCTTCAGTGGATAATACTGAGACAATTCCTAACCTTTACTTTTACCTCTGCATTTTTATCTGAGGAACTCACTCTGAAAGCGCCCTGATTATTTCCTTAATTTCTGTAATATGCGCATCGGTTCGGAATGAAGTACCGCTGAAATGAGTCCTTGATGCTTCAAATCCGTGGGCTTTAAGGGCTACTATCAGGATTTCTATCCCGGTTGCAGAAGCTCCAAGTTCTTTACAGATAACATGCTGGTCATAGAACATCGGGGTATCGAGTTCGTCCCTGCAGAAAGTAATTATTTTTTTTGCTTTATCTTTTGTGTTTAGAGGATGCACTTCAAGTTCGGAAATGACCTCATCACAGAATGCCTGCTCCCTGAATGGCCCAAGCCATAGAGGGCCTGCAATTTGTGTGGAAGCCCCACAAACAGGGCATTCTTTCTCGATATGTACTGCAAGTCCGTATACAGGCCCTCTAAACCCGCATTTCGGACAATGAATACTGAAGCCTATTGACTTTAGAGTTCGGTCAGTTTGTTTTGTTCCAGGGAGAACGTCGAGGTATGCGCGAACATAATGGCGCGTCACATGGGAAAGCAGAGGTGACATTCCTTTTTCATGCTTTGCAAGCTCTCTGGCACACGCCCCCAGGAGGACTCGAAGCCCCATTTCACTGTGATATTCCGTATTAAGGGGTACAGCCGCATATTTCCGTATCCCGGCTTTCAGGTGGGCCCCGCATAAGGGAGCAGTATCTGTTGCTGTAACCGACAGCATACTCCTGACCGAGGCTGATGCTGCGTCCAGGAAGGGTGAAGGAGTACCAAAAGGGTCAATGTCCACGATATGGTATTTTTGCTCGTGAAGCAGCACATTTGCACTCTTGCGGGTAGCCAGGGTTTTTTCCTCAAGCCCGTTAATTTTGATATTTTCCTTTATAAGTTCAAACGCTTCGGGACTCCAGTCATTCATAGTCGCGTGGATCCCTACTTCGCCTGCAATCCGAAGCCCCCTTATCCCTGACGCTGAAAAAGCGTCCACATAGCGGACTTCTTCCCTGAGAAGCTCTTTTCTCGAAAGAAGCCTTTTCACAAATGCAGCCGTAGCTGCAACATTAATATCGCGGTTAAGCTCCATCTCCGGATTGTAAAAAACCGGAGCTGCCGAGGGAGGGAAGGTTGCATCCGGAGGCGGTACCGGAACTGAAACCTTTGTTGTGCCTTCGACTATAGTTTTATATGTCATTTGAAACTGCTATACTTTGGGATCTTATTTTACAGTGATGGTCGTCTGCATTTTAGGATATCCTTTTACACTGAAATTGTAGCTTCCTGACTCATTGAACGTATACTCCAGAGTATTTCCATATACAAGCCTTTGGTCCTCGAAAAGGCGCTCCTTGCTGGTCAGGGTAAGCACACTGGACTCCTGGTAATTTCTCCAAACAACTGTATCTCCGATATTGATTTTCAGGCTTGAAGGAATCATAAGATAATTCTTAAGCCTTACAAGGTGTGATGTCGGTACGGTTTCACCGGGCTGGATGGATCCAGCTTGCCCCCTTTCCCCGGTCCAGGCTTCTGTTTGCTCCATCTCAGGTTCATTAATCGTTCCGGAAATTTCCGCTTCTTCTGGCGTGCCTAAATCTACCTGTGTTCCCGTTTCTTCCTGAGTTCCCAGTTCTTCCTGTGTTTCCGTTTTTTCCGGTGTCCACATTTCCCCTTCAGTTTCCGTTTTTTCCGGCGTCCACGTTTCTTCCTGCATTCCTACGGGCGTTCTCACTTCTCTTTGTCTTTGCGAACCTCCTGAACTGCCGCTTGCCTCTCGGTCTTTTTTCCCATTATCCTTTTCGTCTTCCGAGCTCAGGCAGCCTGATATTATTACTGATAGGGCTATCAGGAGTAAAATTATTTTTTTTGTTTCCAATCCCCTTCCCCTTATTACTAATCTACCTTTTGTATTCCCAGTTTAATATAAGCCATTTATAAATAATAATGCTTTCTTAGAACAGTTCTTTCAGCCGGAGTTATTTTTGAAGCGAAGGCGTGAATTTCGGATGATAAGCGCTGATCTGGATCATATAATAAGGAACTAATTTTAGTAATAATCAGATAATTTCAGTAATAAGTGGCGAATTTTAGTAATCAGGAACGAATTTTAATGTTACTTTATATGTTGTTTAGGAACGTAGTTCTAAAGGCCTCAGAAAGCCTTAGAAAAGAACATGCATACTTAAGGAGAAGCAAATTAAGATGTATGTTTGCCCAGAGATGTCCTGATTTAAAAAGCTTCAAAAATAGATTGCCAGGAAATTTTATTGGCCAAAATTTTATTGGCCTTTCCTGCAAATAGTTAGAACATTCATCAAGCTTGATATTCCCTGAACTTTCAACTCTTTAATTTTTAGAAACTATTTATCAGGGTTCATCAACACTAACGGTGACATTCATTCTGGACTGGCCGACAACACTGAATTTGTAGTCCCCTGTCTCGTTGAAGGTATATGTAAAAGTACGTTTGTACGAAAGTCTTGTATCATTGAAAATCTTTTCTTCACTCACGAGGGTAAGGACCCTTTTTGGGCTGTCTTCCATATTTACCCAGGAAACTGATTCTCCCTTTTTTATTTCAAGACTTGAGGAACTTATTCTGTTATTGATCAGTCTTAACACATATGGAGTGTCTTTAATTTCAGAAGATGAGATATTAAGTCTTCCATTGTCTCCCGAAGTTACGCTTTCTTCCGAGGTTAGGTTTTCTTCCGAGGTTAGGTTTTCTTCAGGGGTTAGGTTTTCTTCAGGGGTTGCGTTTTCTTCAGTGGTTACATTTTCTTCCGGTGTATCTACAACAGTTGTATTTTCCACAGGAGTTACGGTTCCCTCCGGGGTTGCATTTTCCTCTGTTGAGGGTTGTTCATTCCCTGTGCATCCTGAAAGTAAAACGGCGCCGAATATAAGAAGCAGCACAAGTATTTTTGTTTTCATCTTATTCCTCACATCTTACGATTGTGAAATTTAGGAAATCAACAGATCAAATCAAAATCTATGTAATTTTAAGCTGATATTCAATTTAAAGCTTAACCATTTAGATTTTATTGACCCTTATTAACACCTATGTTGGTTTTTGTTTAATCTTAATTTAACCTTTATTGACCTTTTGAGGACTCAGTGTTTTTATTGTTACAGTTTGTTCTTAAGGGAATTTCAAATCTTATTATTCTTTTTTAGGATAGTCCGTACTTATAAATGTATTTTCTACTTCCATTTCTATTTTTTAAAGTATTTGTGCATATTTATATATTTTTGAGACTTTTTATTATTTTCTGGTCCATCACATTTTTATCTAATAAGTCAAGGGATGCGATGCCAAAAGAGATGGCGAGATAACTGCCAAGTTCTGTGGAACCGTGAACCTGATATTTGATGCTCTGGCCAGTGCTTACACGCAACTCTACAAGATGAACTGGGTACCTCAGCAGAACTGGATGTACAGCGGCGGCGACTGGACCGTTATGATCTCGGGAACGAGAGGAATTTTTGTTGAGAAGTCAAAGGCAGATTTAAAGAAGCTCTTTACAGCCCTGGGAATATGTTAACGCTTGAACAAAACCTGGCTGGCCAGCCCGAGTCAGGTAATATGGTTAGGCAATAGGATTAGGCAATGGGATCAGGTAATTATTTCATTAATCAGGCAGATCTGCCTGCATTATGGGCAGTTTGTCGACTGTATCTGTAACCCTTTTAAATAGTTTGCCTGTATTTTGCCCAAAGCCTTAATTCAAGCCTCTAAATTAGGTTATACCTTTCTTGCAACACAGCTAAAAAAAGTATATTGTCTTTTATTATACCATTACTTATATACCATTACTTACATAGTAATAATTGGTCCATAGGGTCAAGTCCCGATGTATAAAGAAGACGTACAAAGAAAGTATGTAACTTGAATAAGGTAACTTGAATAAGGTAACTTAACTAAGGTAACTTAACTAAGGTAACTTGACTAAGATAACTTAACTAAGGTAACTTAAATAAGGTAACTTAAATAAGTACTAACTTAACTGAGTACAGAACTAAACTACATTAAAATTGGACCAGGCCTTATGGATCACTTTATAAGTTTAAAAGGCTTTTTATTATATGATTTTTGACAATTCTTTTGATAACTCTTCTGACTATTCTTTTGGTAACCTCTTTTCGTTAAACTTTAATTTAAACGTTAATTAGTAATATTTTCATGCTTACATTTCCCTTTTGTTTCATCTACTTTACTTTTGTTGCATCCGGTGGTTGCTGTCGACTGAATCAGTTTTTAGGACTTATGAAGTTAAGGAACAAAATCAATTACGCCAAAGACTGCGGATTAAAGTTACGGTTTAGACAGTTAACGATCTGATGCTGTTGATTTTTCAGTTCAACTGCGTAAGTCCTAAACATACCATCTAGCAAGGCGTCACTGCATATGGAGGAGAAAGTCCCTGTCGGGTACATGCGGGAGATAATAATTGGTGATAGCTATTTTTTATTAAAAACTAAAACCAGTAACCTGCACACATAACTATTTCTTATTAAAAACTAAAACCAGTAACCTGCACACATGACTATTTTTCATTAAAAACTAAAACCAGTAACCTGCACACATGACTATTTTTCATTAAAAACTAAAACCAGTAACCTGCACACATGACTATTTTTCATTAAAAACTAAAACCAGTAACCTGCACACATGACTATTTTTCATTAAAAACTAAAACCAGTAACCTACACACATAACTATTTCTTATAAAAAACTAAAACCAGTAACCTGCATACAATTTTTTGTTACATTTATACTTTTTTACATCACTCTAAATTTTATAGTAAATTCCGTCCCATTGCCTTTTTTTAGTTCAAGTTTGCCTTCTAACTGGTCTATGAGAGTGTTTACCAGTTGCATGCCAAGGCTAGCAGGATTCTCCAGATCAAAATCTCCAGGTATACCTACTCCATTGTCTGAGACTATCAGGATAAAACTGGTACCGTGAAATTCCTCTTGTTTGCTTCCTGCTGTATTGTCTTTACATCCGATTGATTCTCCTTTACAAAGTTCAATTTGAATCTGCCCGTTATCTCTGTCGACAAATGCATGTTTAAGAGAATTTGAAACGAGTTCATTGACGATTAGCCCTAACGGAACTACAGTATCCATATCAAAGAAAATATTTTCTTCCAGATCCATGTTCAATATAATATCGGCATTTTTAGATCTGTACGTCTGGAAAATGTTCTCAACAAGCCTCTCTAGATATTTAGAAGAGTTCAGTACATCGCTTCCCATGCCTTCGTGCAGCTCTTCGTGGATGAGAGCCATAGATAATACTCTATTCTGGCTTTCCCTGAAAGCTTCAACAACTTTCGTATCATTGAACTTATCAGCCTGAAGATCGAGAAGAGAAGAAATTACCTGAAGGTTATTCTTTATCCTGTGATGGATTTCCTTCTTACGGGCAGTTTCTATACTTTTAAGGAAATTTTCTGTCTTTTTTCTTTCAGTAATGTCTTTCAATACTCCTATAGCTTCACAAGGCTGGCTATCATAACCTGTAAGCCAGACTCCGTTATTTTCTATATAAATGCAACTTCCATCTTTTTTTCTCAATCTTAATTCTTCCTTAAATCTACCTCCGGTCTTTCTTGCACTCTGAAACTTTTCATCCCCACTACTCATATCTGTCAGATGGATATTTTTAAGCCATACTTTCTTTCCAAAACTCTGAAACTCTTCAAGGCTATACCCTGTAACTTCTTCTATAGCACCTGCCCAGCTACTCTTATCTGTTCTTAAATCATATTCATATACCACTTGCCCTGTCTGCTCTGTAGCGATTCTGTATCTTTCTTCACTTTTCCGGAGTTTTTCTTCGACTCTTTTACTTCTGGTCATATCTCTGGAGATAACTGAGATAGAAACCAGCTTTTTAAAGGCGTCAAAAATCGGAGAAAAAGTTACTGAAACGTTTATTATCCTGCCGTCTTCTCTTAACCGCAAAGTCTCATAATTGTGGATTTTGTCTCCCTGTTTAAACAGTTCAATTAATTCTTCTGTCTCCTCAACTAAGATGGGCGGTTCAAGGATAGATATGGGTTTCCCAATAATTTCTTTAGCTGAATAACCATAAGTTTGCTCTGCACCTTTGTTCCAGCTGGTAATAGTACCATCAAGCGAGATAGTTAAAATAGCATCATTTGAGGACTCCACAATATCTGCTAAACTCCTGATTTTTTCTTCTTCTTTTTCACGCCTGGAATTTTTTATCTGTTCCAATTTTCCGTCCCTCTTGATTAACACAAACTGGTGGTTAATAGCCACCTCGATGATTTTGGTTGCATCGAACTTGTCAAGAAAATAGGTACAGAGCGCGATCATCTGATAATTGCCTGTGGCACTGTCCAGTTTTATCTCATAGTTAACAAAATCACTCCAATTCTCTTTATCCAGCCACAAAGCATTTCCACTCAACCTCAATCCATCGTATCCACTTGCCAGGGCCTGGTTGAGTTTTTCAACAAGACTGCTTAAGACTCTCTCCGAATCAAAAACGCCCTTTTCTGCATAAAACCGACTGTAAGGAATAATTTGTATCTGTCCTTTATCCAAATAACTATCAATATAAGGAACAGCCATTCTCAGGAATTCTTTTGCATCTTTTACTTTCAGGGGCTCTGACAGAATCCACAAGCAAAACTCGTTATTATTCAGTCCTGTCTTGAAGTAAGGAACCAGTGTATCTATTAAATCTTCTTTTGTTTGATAGAATTGACAAATATGTGTACCCCAGGGTACATCTCCAATAATATCAATGCCAGATTTCCTCAGGCTTTCTTTCACTCCAACTTTCCTCCAAATAGAAGAATGTAAAGGCAAATGTTTCTTATCTCAATCTAGTCACGAGGCTAAATAATGCAATTGCCCAATGAGGCGCAATGAAGTTTGTTGTTGCAACAATTACAGGCATGACTATACGCGCCCCAATCTTCTTATTTTTCACAATTTCAGCTATAGTATTTAAACCCTGAAGTTAATTACTGAAAAATGTTAAGCACAAGAACAGATTTAGTTCTCGTAAACATATGTTCTGTTAATTTTTTTCAGATTTAATCGAGACTGACTCCAACAATCGTGTTTTATATATAAATTGAATAATAAAAATTAACGCGTATCTACTGAGCAAGATGATTCTTATCTGGTCTTATAAAATAACTTAATTCATTAATTTACTTTAATATTATTCTATATTAATACTTTCTTTGAAGAGGCAGCGACTCAAAATTTTCTGATATCGAGTGATTTTTATCAAGGATCGAGTGATTTTTATCAAGGATCGAGTGATTTTTATCAAGGATCGAGTGATTTTTATCAAGGGATCTTCCTTGAGCCTATACAAATGTATCATCTCAAGCAGTCTCAAAACTACAGTTGACTCTACAGTTGGATATATATTCGACTTCAAGGTAAATGTATTCCTTAATTTCAGAATAAATTATGATCTAAATCCAAAATCAACAATACAAATTATCAATTGTAGAAATAGGTCGAGTTTTGAGACCTCATGATCTGGAAAGTCCTTTTATTTCGGGCTCTTCTTCTCATTATCTTCTAATTTGATTTCCCGCTCCGTGGTTGCAATAGCATATACTTCACCTGCTTCGTTTACCAGTGAAGTGGCGGTCAGCCATACATCCACTATCCTGCCATCCTTGGTAATTCTTTGGGTGCGGTAAGGTTCAAGGACCTCAGCCCGGCTAAGCTTTTTCACTATAAGTAGCTCTTCTGTTTTCCGACCTTCCGGGATCATGCTGCTAACATTCATTGAGAGTGCTTCGGCTTCACTCCAGCCATAAATACTCTCTGCCTTTGGGTTCCAGGCCAAGATGTTGCCTTCCATGTCCTGCAACGTTATAGCATCGCTTGCATCGTGCGCTACTGCAACCAGGCGGCACATAGTTTCAGACTCCTTAAGCCTCACCCGTTTCATCTCGGTAATATCCGTAAAAGTAATTACCGCTCCTTCAATAGTGTTTTCAAGAGTGCGATAAGGCCGGATGCCCAGCAAATACCAGGTATTCTCCTTAGTCTGGACCTCAATATCTTTGGGTATCAGGCTGTCCAGCACCTCTTTTATGTCCTCTACCAGGCGGTCATAGCCCAGAAGATTTGAGACAATATGTCCAACCGGCCTTCCAATGTCTGATGGGATCAGATTTATCAAACGTGTAACTGGAGGAGTGAAGCGCATGATACGTAGTTGATGGTCCACAAAGATAGTGCCGATGCCTGTTCCAGCCAGCAGGTTGTTCATGTCGTTATTGGCTTGAGACAGTTCAGCTACCCTGTTTTGCAGTTCGATATTAACCGTGCCCAGTTCTTCATTTACGGATTGCAGTTCCTCCCTTGAGGTCTCCAGTTCCTCGTTTGTGGACTGTAGTTCCTCATTGACTGACTGCATCTCTTCGTTGGCAGATTTAAGTTCTTCATTGGAAGTTGTCAGTTCCTCATTGGAAGCTTTGAGGCTTTCTTCCTTGGCTTGTAACTCCTTTTTTAGCTTTAAGATTCGCACATCCACATCCGTTTCACAGGCTTTTTCGCCAGCATCTGTAGAGATAGCCTCTTCGGTTTCGATCTGCTCCAACTCCAGCGTTTCCTCAAAAGTGACCAGGAATAAGTTTAGCCAGGTGGTTGTATCATGGTTTCGCTCTACAGGTCTTACCGCCAGATTAATTGTAGTGAAATTGCCGTTGGTTTTAACTCGCACTCTGGGATGAAACACTGGCGCTTTATTTATGACGGCTCTGTGCAGGGCCGTAGTCAGTTCTGATCTTAATCCCTCTCGAGCCATACTCAAGATGTTCATGCCGATTTCACCCGAAGCTGGTTCAAGGTACATGCCAGTACGGCCATAAATATACAGGATATTACCGTGTTCGTCGATCAAAACACTGGCAGGGGCATAATATTGCAGCATTGCGTGCTCGGTCAGCTCTCGCAGTTTAGGTCTGATTTCGACAGGAACGTTGCCTGAAGGTTTTCTGGCTTCGCTTTTCATCGATGGTGAAATAAAAGTCCCTATGGAAAGGAAATACTCACTGCTATGACCTCCTTTTTTAATATAGAGTTTTGACTTGCGGTCCAGTGTGTCAAAAAGATTTATGAACTCGCCCACATTTTCGGAAGGACCAAGAAAGAGAAATCCACCAGGGTTCAAAGCGTAGTGGAAGAGGGGAATTAGTTTCTTCTGCAGTTCTTTGTCCATATAGATCAGCAAGTTGCGACAACTGATGAGGTCAAGCTTAGAAAATGGAGGATCCTTAATGATATCCTGTTCGGAAAAAATAACCATTTCACGGATATTATGATGAATATGGTAGTAGCCGTCTGAATCCAGAGTGAAGAAACGCTTAAGCCTTTCAGAGGACATATCAGCGGCAATATTGGCTGGATAGAGACCGCTACGGGCCTTTTCAATAGCCTTACTGTCAATATCAGTGGCGAAAATTTGCACCTTGAAATTTTGGTCAAAGTTATCCATCTGTTCCTGGAGTAAAATGGCTATGGAATATGCCTCTTCACCTGTGGAACATCCGGGCACCCAGATACGTATTGATGACTCGGGGTACTTGCCGACAAAGAGACACGGGATAACCTGTTCCTGGAGTGCTTCATAAGCTTCAGGATTACGGAAGAAACTGGTGACGCCGATTAAAAGGTCATGAAAGAGAGCTTCCACCTCAGCAGGCTTTTGCTCTAAATAACGCACATACTCATCTACATTTTCAATATTTCGGATAGCCATGCGCCGTTCAACGCGCCGATTGATGGTACCGTATTTGTAGTGAGAAAAGTCATGACCAGTCTTGATGTGAAGAAAATTGAATATATTTTTCATTAGGCATTCAAATTTTGAGGTTACCTGGCGTGTTTTACCGAATACATAGGCAATATAATTAATGAGCTGTGCAGGCATCTCTTCAGGCTTCAGGACGTAATCCACCTGACCTGTAGCAATAGCACTAAGAGGCATATTGTTGTATTCGCTGGACTCGGGGGCCTGTGCCATTACCATTCCTCCCTCAGCCTTGATAGCCTGCACCCCTTTTGTGCCGTCGCTACCGGTACCCGAGAGGACAATACCAATAGCCTTTTCTTTTTTGTCCTGGGCCAGAGAGCTGAAAAATATATCAATCGGCAGGCGACGACCACGCGGCTGGGATGGCTCTATCAACTGGAGCACGCCATCCCGAAGAACCATATCGCGGTTAGGCGGGATGATATAAACACAGTTCGGCTCAATATTTATCCAATTTGTAACTTCGTATACAGGCATCCTGGTAAAGCTCCTGATCAGGTCGGAAAGAATGCTTTTATAATTAGGATCCAGGTGCTGTATCAGGACAAAAGCCACTCCGGGATAGGTGTCTGAGGGCATGGCTGAAAAGAAGGCTTCGAATGCAGCTAGCCCACCAGCCGATGCCCCAATGCCTACAATTGGAAAGTCCTTTTTTGGAGACTTATCCAGAGATATATCCAGAACAGAATTTTCCCCAGTTGAGATTTTTTCTATAGCTTGCGGCTTTTCTTTTTTTGACCTTTGTATTTCCTCTTTGCCTGTGGGCTCCTTCTCCTTGTCCGTGTTATCACATCCCTCTTAAATCACAGGGTATTTTTCCTTACCAGAATCTCCTAAGTTATGCATGTTCTTTTAAAACGTTGTTCAGAAATATACTTGATCATCATCGGACATTGTTGCCAATTTTAATTGTGAAATATAGATAAACTCAATAGCAGGAGATCGCAGATATTTTCTGTGTCTTTATGTCGCAAGAGTATGCCCAAAACAATGCAGGTGATAGATGAATAAAATGAATATGTAAAGATTACCTGCTCAACAAATATAAGCTAGAGGTAAGTGATACTTATCATTACACTATCTTCGCTAAATTGTCAGAGAATTCGAAGAACCTGTCTGAAAGTCAATAATGAATGTTACAAAGATATAACTGTTGTAAAGATACAGGAAGTCACAACAGGTTCGTCTGGATGGCTCATTTAATTGTCTGTAAAAAGGAAGAAAAGCTTGCCCACAACCTTTCTAAAAGAAAGCTTGACCAAAGATTTTTTCAGAATCTGAACCACAATAAGTAGATTGCAGGAGCAAGCACGGCCCAGAGGAGAAGCGAGTAAACCAGCCCTTTTTTCCACCCAGACCTGAGAATCAAATAACTTGCAGCAAGAGCACAGCAAATATCTGCCAGCATTCCCACAAGTGCACCTTTAGAAAGCTGTTCTGAGATCAGGAGCAGTTCGCTTCCTTTATAATCTATACTCAGGCCCAGAATTGCTGCCAGATATACTGCCGGGAAAGCTGCAAAAACTCCCCCCAATCTGCCTCCGAATTTCTTTGCAACAATTGCGGAAATCGCAACAGCGCTTCCTCCAAAAAGAAAGCGGAGAAGAACCGGAAGTAGCTCTATGTTCAGCATTGTATCCCTTTCTGTGTACTGGAACGCTCTATATATGCAGTAATAAAACTTTTTATGTAATAATACAGCTTTTTATGCAGTAATACAGCTTTTTATGCAGTAATACAGCTTTTTATGCAGTAATACAGCTTTTTATGCAGTAATACAGCTTTTTATGCAGTAATACAGCTTTTTATGCAGTAATACAGCTTTTTATGTCGTAATACAACTTTTCTGAAGAATTATACTTGTTTTAAACTTTGCTTTAACGTTAATTTCCATATTTTTCCCTGATCTCGGATTCTTTAAGGACACTGAGCCCCAGCTTCTCAAGGATTTCGGAAATCTTTTTCCTTTCTCCGCTTTTCATGGATTTCCGGTCAAAATAAGCAAAATCAGCCTTTGATTTTTCAATTGCTTGTTTGATCAGGGCTTCATCCACAAATTCAAGCTTGTACTTGGGAAAATTGTGTCCAAAAGATATCCCGGTTTCAAACAAAAGTCCGGTCTGGCGCATGGCATAATGCCCACCTCCAAAACCGATGGCAACTGGCACTTTTTCAAGGGAGACTGAAAGGATGGCTTTTGCAGCAACCTCTCCTGCTTCAGGATCTTTCCACTGCACTTCGGTGCTTCCTATTTCAGCATAAAGCGAGGGAACTAAAAGCTCAGTCGGCCCGTGGTGGGTCACTTCAAGGGTAACATCGTACTTCAGGTCTTTTTGCTCAGCCAGGCGCTTCATTTCCATAAGGATGGACTTCATGGCAGCCGGAGAAGAGACTGCAAGAGACTTCGGGCAGCCTCCAAGCCTTGCATCGTCTGAGGGGTTCCCTGTACAGTGTACGGTAAGGGAAGAAATCTCCTCTTTGCTCCGGTGTTTGGATGCGAAAATTATAAGGGAAGCTGGCAACCCTGCATTTTCGAGTTTCCTGTCGAGTCCGTCCTGGAAGACATGCATTTCCTCGATATCAATAAGCCTGAATTTTCCGTCCTGAGACTCCCTGGCCGCAGAGAATCCGGAGTTTTCAGGAAGCTCAAGGAGGTTCCATTCCATGAGGTTTAAAAGGTGGGTCTTAATGTTCTGGCTGGCAAGATCGGAGGCAGAACAAATGATTGTTATTTTTGGGATCGGGTCTTCAAGGAGGTTTTTTTCCTGGCTCCCGGAATTTTCTGGATTGCTGTTTTCTTTCATTTCTGATCAATTCAAGTCCTTATTACTTTACGTCTCCTATAGATTTCGTTAAGATAGATAAAGCCAACCCCGTATCGCAGTCTGGGTGTAGACCTGAATAGGCTATGAAGTGTTACCTTGAAAAATTAGAATCGATAAAGCCCGAAAGAAAACCGAGAAAAAAAACCGAGAAAAAAATCGAGAAAATCATATGAAAAAAATCGAGAAAATCATATGAAAAAAATAGAGAAAATCATATGAAAAAAACGGAAAAGAAAGTCCCTATATTAAGAACCGGGGTAAGATCTGAGGTAAAAAACCTAAGTTAAGAGTAAAAAGAGATCTAAAGTAAAAAACCTCCAGTGAAGAGTAAAAAGATATCTGAAGTAAAAAACAGCATGAACCGCAAGCGAAAGGTAACTAAGGTAAAAGCAGCAAAAAGCATACTTCTTTTAGAAAACCTTACAGAAGAGTACTTTCAGAAATATTTCAGAAAAATATTATTGGCAGAACCCTGCTCCCTAAGAAGCAGGAGTCTGCGTTTTTCTATATAAAAAGTCGTTTGAAGTGCTGAAACAGGATTATCCAACGTGGATGTAAGAGTCCACAAGTTTCCTGATTTCTTCGTTCTTGCCGTAGAGTCTCTCACTGAGATTGTTGTCGTCAAGGCCTTCAAGGTAGTTTACGGTGTCGTTGATCATACCTTCGGAGAAGACATCGTATTCCATGAAGATATCTTTCAGTCCTTTCAGGGCCTGAGCGGACTCGTAGCAGGAAGCAGGCAGGTGCTCAAGCTGGGCAAGTCTGTCCTTGTGTTCGTCCTTGAAAATGTTGACATCGATGTAGAGCTTCTTTGCAACATCAAGAGCGTTGTTCATTTCAAAGCCGTGGCGGATACCTACAGCAAAGGCTGCCATCAAGAGGTAAAGGTCAGCTGAGGGGTCTGCTGCACGGAATTCAAAGGTAGACTTGTAGCTGTGGCTCTTGAACTCTTCATTATAGTTCGGGTTGGCGATAGCTACCATCTTGCTGGATTCTTCAGCGAACCAGCCAAGAGGCACACGGATCAGAGCAGAGCGGTTCCTGTCTCCCCAGCAGATGTTGGTAGGAGCTTCCTGGTGAGGTACAAGACGCAGGTAGGATGTAGGAATTCTGTTTCCAAAAGCAGTAATTCCTGCTGCAATGTCAAGAAGACCAGCTATTGCAGTTTTTGCAGTGTCACTAACTCCGCCATTCTCGACCATAACGCTCTTTCCGTCCTTCAGGAGCTTCATATGGACGTGCAGACCGCTCCCGGCTTTTCCGACAGTAATCTTCGGAGCAAAGCTTACAATTACACCGTACTGGTCGGCAAGCATCCTGAGCATCCACTTTGCGATAAGCAGACGGTCGACAGTGTTCTCAAGTGAGTCAGTCTCAAATTCGATTTCGTTCTGCTCGTAGTAGTATTTGTCGTCAGTAAAGTTTCCGACTTCAGAGTGGCCGTACTTGATTTTTCCGCCAGCTTCGGAGATGTACAGCATTGCTTCCTTTCTGAGCTGGTCGAATTTGGTGAAGGGATTGGACTCGTGGTATCCTCTCTGGTCAACGGCTGGGAAAGCCATATTGACATCTTCTTTGTTGGCAATGATGTAGTATTCGAGTTCACCCATTGACTGAAGTTCATAGCCTGTCTTCTCGATCAAGACCTGGCCAGCCTTCTTCATGACGGTTTCGGAAGAGCTTGCAAGAGGGCTTCCATCCTTGTCGAAGTAGGAACAGAGGATATCCAGGGTTGGGATTTCTTCAAAAGGATTCACGAAGGCAGTCCTGTATTTAGGAAGGATATAGAGATCGCTTGAGTCTGCTTCGATGTATGTAAAAAGGCTTGATCCATCGACTCTCTCACCAGCGGAAAGCAAGTTGTCAAGATGTTCTTCGTCTCTGATCACAAAGGCGAGAGATTTGAGTCTTCCATCTCCACCAATATAACGGAAAGTCAGCATCTTAATGCCGTTTTCCTTTATGAACTTTATAATATCTTCTTTGGTGAATTCGCTTGCTGGTTTGTTGAGGTACTGTACCAGTTTATTAGGATTCAATTCTACGGATGATGCTTTCATAATTATCCCTTCTTTTTTAACTGCAATATTCTAGATAACTGTAATATTCTAGGTATTAAAGCCTCATTTCAATACCAAATATTTTTCAGGCTCACGGATTGCCACATCGGCCATAATTTGGTTAACTCTTGCCTGCTAGGAAGAAGATAACTTACTGCTGTCTATATAAAGTTTTTCATTTTTTTATTTTTTTGAAAAAATACTATAAAAAAGAGAAGGCTGCGCGGCCTCAGTTTAATTTTTTTAAAGTTAGCTTTCCCTTACCAAGTTAAAAGTCAGTTGAAATCCAGGGTTTTATTAGTTAAGGGTTTTGCCTAATAAATATATCGGACAAATACAATATAGTCATTAAATTAATCACTAAATGAGTCCAGTTGTCGGAATGATAGATGCAGACGGCTTTGTCTGAATCTTATTTTGAGTCGCTTTACTGCATTGGGGAAGTGGAGGTAAAAAATATGGAGATTTACAGTGTTCCTGAAATTGCCAGAGATGTATTCTGGGTTGGGGCAAAAGATTGGAACCGTAGAATGTTTGATGCTCTGGTCCCGCTGCCTCAGGGGACAAGTTACAACGCTTATCTTGTGAAAGGAGAAGAAAAAACAGCGCTTATTGATACCGTAAATCCTGGTTTTGAAGGGGAGTTCGAAGATAAGATAAACCTGGTTTCCAGCCTGGAAAAACTGGACTACCTGATTATGAACCATGCCGAACCCGACCATTCCAGTGCAATTCGTTATATTATGGATAGGGCTCCAGGCTCAGTGCTTGTTACGACTGAGAGAGGTGTGAAAATGGCACGCCTTTACCATGACCTGCCAGACGCCCGGATTAAAGTTGTTGCCGATGGAGATGTTATTGATTTGGGAGGAAAAAATCTGCGCTTTATTGAAGCTCCCTGGCTCCACTGGCCTGAAACTATGTTCACATATCTGCCTGAAGACAAAGTACTTTTCCCATGTGATTTCTTCGGAGCTCACACAGCACAGGGCGTTTACGACGAAGATCTGGAAGACCTTATTCCTCTTGCAAAACGCTATTATGGGGAAATCATGATGCCTTTTGGAAATATGGGGGCAAAGGCTCTTGAAAAAATTAAGGATCTTGATATCGCAATTATTGCGCCGAGCCACGGGCCTATCTATAAAAACCCTCAGCGTATACTTGAGCCCTACGCAAAGTGGACTGCAGGGAAGACCGATAATAAAGCCCTGATTGTCTATGTTAGTATGTGGGGCTCCACAAAACTGATGGTCAGGACAATCGCAGAAACCTTACTGAAAGAAGGTGTAGATGTCAGAATCTATGACCTTGAAGTTGCGGATACAGGAGATATTGCAAGAGAACTGGTTGATTCCCGCGCTGTTATCATTGGAGCTCCAACTGTCCTTGCAGGCATGCATCCTCTTGCCCTTTACGGCACTTACCTGGTAAAAGCTCTCAAGCCGCCTGCAAAATATGGGGTTATACTTGGGTCTTTCGGCTGGGGTGGAGGCGCTCTGAAGCAAGCAGGAGATATTCTGGTTCCCTCAAAGATGGAAATTATAGGAACGCTTCAGGTGAAGGGCAAACCCAGTGAAGAAGATTTGAAAAAGGTTGAGGAAATCGGCCGAGAGCTCGCCAAAAAAATGAAAGCGTAACCTGAAAATATGTACGTAAAGTTGAAAATGTGCACACAAACCTGAAAATGTGTAAATTCAAACCTGAAAATTTTTATTTTAAGCGTGCGTGTAAGGTATCTCTCAGACCGGTAAAATCCGGCTAGTCTATCCTGGGGCCTTATTTAGCTTTTTTCAGCAACTTTCCGTGGAGCTATTTAATGGTAAAACTTCCACATTCTCGAAAAGAGAATTTTTGAGAGCCAGTGAGTGGAAAGGAGCCGATTAATGGAAAGTAATCACAGCTTCTCATAAGATAGTCTTTCTGACAGATTGAGGTTCCATTTTTATCACTAATACTTTTATGATTTTGTTTTTGAATTTTTCAAGTTTTGATGCGGGATTTTATTATGAAAGGGGAGTCGGGACTGAAAAGAGAACTGAATCTGCTGGAGATCACTCTGGTAGGAATTGGCAATATCCTCGGGGCCGGAATCTACGTACTTATGGGAAAAGCTGCAGGGCTTGCAGGAAATATGGTCTGGTTTTCTTTTCTGTTTTCCGGAGCAACGGCCACACTTTCTGCCTTCAGCTATATGGAACTCAGTTCTATGTTCCCAAAGGCTGGAGCAGAGTATGGATTCGTGAGAAGAGCTTTTGGAGAACGCATTGGCCTGTTTGTGGGACTGCTTGTCATATATTTTGTAGTAATAACAAGTTCTGCAGTTGCCCTCGGGTTTGGCAGGTATTTCAGCAGCCTTTCCGGGAATGGATATTTAACAGGGACCCTGGGCCTTTTTATCGTTCTCAGTCTTATCATGGTTTATGGGGTCAAGGAATCTGCCCGGCTATCTATTCTAATAACTCTTATAGAAGTGTCAGGGCTTCTAATTGTAATCTATACAGGCCTTCCTTACCTTGGAACGGTAAATTACCTAGATACTCCGGGCCTGGCAGGAATATTTGAGGCTTCAACTCTGATTTTTTTTGCATTTCTAGGTTTTGAGGATATCGTAAGATTATCCCAGGAAACAAAAGAAGCCGAAAAGACAACTCCAAAAGCCATGCTTATTGCGATATTTTTCACGGTTTTCCTGTACATGTGCGTGGCGATAACTGCCGTAAGTGTGCTTGACTTTCGGGTTCTCGGACTTTCAGGGGTTCCCCTTGCAGATGTTGTGGCTGTTTCTCTGGGGAATGAAGCTTTTGTCCTTATGTCCTGGATAGCCCTTTTTTCTACTATGAACACTGTACTTGTGGTAATGCTTGGAGGGTCAAGGATTGTATATGGTATGGCAGATTCAGGGTCACTTCCGGAAATATTCTCCCGAATACACCCCAGTTACCAGACTCCGTGGGTTGCAATTTTAGGAGTTACCTTGTTCTCAGCCCTGTTTGTGCTATTCAAAGATGTTGCGATCGTAGCAAATATTTCTAATTTTATGATTTTTATTGTCTTTTTTATGGTCAACCTCTCTCTGATAAAGCTCCGTTATACAGACCCCGGAAGAAATCGCCCTTTTAAGGTTCCCCTGAATATTGGCCGTTTTCCCTTGCTGCCTTTTCTTGGAGCTCTTTCTACCGTATTTCTTTTTTTTCAGCTAAGTTTGGAAGTTATAACTTACGGTCTTATGTTTGCAGGAATCGGGATACTGGTAGTGCTGTTCAGAACCAGATAAAACCTGTCTGGAACACTTTGAATTTATTTATAAACTTTTCGAATATGAACTTTTGTAAAATGGATTAAAATGAGTTACTTCCAGATAATATAGATAAAAAAAGGTTTTATAACCGTTAAATCGTTTAATTAAACTCCTATTTTCTTTTAAATCCATAATGTTTCTTTTTTGGACAAAAATCGTTCTTGAAGATTCTGAGAATATCGAAGATTTCTCGTATCTCCTTCAGAGATAAACGGATTTCTGGTGCCTTTAATGAAAAAATAGGGTTTAATTGGATATTTTATTATGATATGACAATTTTTATTAAATATTTATTGATTTCAGTTATTTTCATGTCTTAATATTCACCGAGAATTAGTTTTATATACATAAAATCCTATTTGAATCGCTTTATTTCGTTCGTTATCAAAATAATTGATTATAAACTGAATAATCATTATAAATTATCAAGATACTAAAAATTATTAACTAGTAAGTACATAGTCTGAGCATATATCAGTTTTAATTTTAAAAGGGAGTAGATATGAGAAAAGAGCACTATGTGTTCCCGTTGGAGGATTTCGTTTCAAGAGACGAGTTTAACCGAATCAAAAAGTTCTCCCGGGATAAAGAAACCCCATTTTTAACTGTTGACCTGCAGAAGATAGAGCAAAGCTACGACGAGCTTGTAGAGCACATGCCCTTTGCAAAAATTCACTATGCTGTAAAGGCTAACCCTATGGATGAGGTTGTGCTTGCCCTGAAGAGTAAAGGCTCAAATTTTGATGTAGCAACGGTTTATGAACTTGATCAGCTTCTCAGGCTTGGGGTAGAACCTGAAAGGATCAGTTACGGCAATACAATCAAAAAAGAGAAAGATATAGAATACGCATATGAAAAAGGAGTGAGGCTTTACGTTACCGACTCAGATAGCGATCTGAAAAAGTTAGCTAGAAAAGCCCCAGGTTCCAGAGTATTTTTCCGTATTCTTACTGAAAGCGACGGGGCTGACTGGCCTCTCTCTAAGAAGTTCGGTTCGCACCCTGACCTGATATATAAGCTCATTCTGAAGGCTGAAAAGTTAGGGCTTGAGCCTTATGGTCTTTCTTTTCATGTTGGTTCCCAGCAGAGGGACATTGGCCAGTGGGATAATGCCATTTCCAAATGTAAGTATCTTTTTGAGGCAGTAGCTGAAAAAGGCATAAATCTGAAAATGATAAACCTTGGGGGAGGTTTTCCTGCAAAATACCAGGCTCAGGCTCATGAGCTTGAGACCTATGCTGGAGAAATCCGCCGCTTTTTACATGAGGACTTTGGAGAAGAGCTGCCTGAAATTATCATAGAACCGGGGCGCTCCCTGGTTGCCAATGCCGGTATAATAGTAAGCGAAGTTGTAATGATCTCCAAAAAAGCCAGGTTCAACCAGTATAAATGGGTTTATCTTGACATTGGCAAATTCGGGGGCCTTATAGAAACTCTTGATGAGTGCATCAAATACCCCATTTTCTGCGACAAAAAAGGTTGTGCTGAAGAAGTAATTCTTGCAGGTCCGACCTGTGATAGCATGGATATCCTGTATGAGCATCACAAGTATACGTTCCCTCATACAATGCGCGAAGGAAACCGCGTATACATCTTTACGACAGGCGCCTATACCCAGAGCTACAGTTCTGTGTGTTTTAACGGTTTCCCCCCACTCAAGGCTTATCTTCTTTGAAAACCTACTAAAAGTATAATTTAAAAGAGTGGAGCACTGAAGGGCTTGAATGACCCAGGTCTCCACCCTTTTATGCAGTCAACATACGGCTCTTTCGAGTTCCCTTTTTCTCCGCTCAAGATGGCTAACTCTGCGGCGTGATCAACCATAAAGGTTGCAGGTCAAGAGGTATGGTTCCTAAATTAGTGCTATTTGCCTATAACTAACAGAAAACGAAGGACTAAAGCTACTAAGGACTAAAGCTACTAAGGACTAAAGCTACTAAGGACTAAAGCTACTAAGGACTAAAGTACTAAGGACTAAAGCTACTAAGGACTAAAGCTACTTTTTCTGGACTTAGATATTCTCTATAGTTATGTTGTCTTTGTTCAAGTCGGTTATGACTCTAATGTCCATGTGCTTATAAAAGTAAATGCAGATTAAGAATATAGAGGACTCTTAATTCCCGGATTGAATTGCATGAAGGGGCTCGAGAATTTTCAAAAAAGAAATTTTTATGGCATTTACTGCCTTACTGCCAATTTAATGCATCAAATTTTATGTTTTGATCAAATATTTGAAGATCATTAAAAATTACACAGCCAAACAAATACAAGAGCTGTTTGAAAATTCAGAATCCGAACTGTTTTTTTGGTCGGTTATGATATATATTTCCACGCTACTATAAGATTATAGATTAAGAGTAATAGGGTTTCCTCTTAATCTTTGGGTTGGATCGCAGGTAGGGATCCGGGAATAGGGACTCGGTAACCCTACCATCTACTTTTGAATTAATTTATAAAGCTATTTGTTATTTTTCATAATGTCCTTATTTCTAATAAACCTTATGACCGTTCCTAAGTATATTTATTTATTTATTTATTTATTTATTTATTTATTTATTTATTTATTTATTTATTTATTTATTATGTAAGCACTATCTCCATTAATTGCCGTGAAGAGTAAATCCTCTTTTTGTTTTCGTTCAGCTCTACCTCAACATTATGTTTATAAATTTCTTCTACTTTTGGGCAGGTTATGCATGAAGTTAGATGCACCAGACTCCTATACGAGAAAAGCAGGTTTTTAAAGAACGAAGTTAAATCCCAAAGTCTTTATAAGCTGTCCGACAATTACCTCTGATAATAAAAGAATTCCTTCTTTTATGCACATCAAAAAGTTACAATAGGTTTAAATATCCGGGCATCCGTTCCGATTTTGCATATTGCGTATTATAAAAAGTATAGCAGGCAACTACTTTTTGGATAGGTTATTAATACTTATAGTCTTTTTTCAGATCATTTTGATCTTAGTCAGTAATATGAAAAACTTAGTCAGTATGTTTTAATAAGACAATACTTACACTTATTTATTACTTAATATGATGATATTTGCAAAGGTTCAACTGAATTAATACCTGCAAAATTTTTAATGTCATTGAAAATTTCGTGGATATAAAAAATAATTAGCCCAAGCAAAATTAAAATCACAAATTGTTTTTTGGGTCGGTTATGATATATATCACTCATGTCATTATAAAATGAGATGGTTGAGAGTAATAGGGTTTCCTCTCAATCTCTGGGTTGGATCGCAGGTAGGGATCCGAGAATAGGGACTCGACCTACCATCTACTTCGATGTGAGATTAAGAGTAAGGGTTTCCTCTTAATCTCGGGTTGGATCGCAGGTAGGGATTAGAGAATAGGGGCTCAATCCCTGCCAACTAGTTTTAGATCAATGAAATGCTTTTCCAATAAAATATTTTCTAATTAAATGTTTTTCCAATATACTGCTTTTAAGTTTTTATTAACTTTTAGCAAATACATTTAAAACCAATTTATAAAATACTCCCTTATTCTTACAATGTACTCAGCTTTAATAAAGTTTATGATTGTTTTTAAGATGATGCATATGCTGAATATCTGTTTTGAGATCAATTAGGCTTCTCTGTCGAGTTTCTTAGAAGTGTATGCTTCGCCAGAGTAACTTTTTCTGTGCAGGACAACCTGAAAAATAGCCCCGAAAAGAATAACATGGGATGCTTGACAGTTAAAGAGGACGAAATCGTTTAAAGACTACCGATAAATCACTAGAAAGTTACTTAGAAAGTTACTTAATAATTACTTGAAGATTATAGGACTTACACTTGAGAACCAAAATTACAATTGAAAATTACAATTGAAAATCGCTATAACATACCAGCAGGTAGAGAAAGATCTTCTCCACCTGCTTTTATGCAATTTGAATGTCCTCGAAACTTGTTTTTTTTCAAATCGTAAAGTCCTTAGAACTTAACATTTTCTCTTGCCCATTGTGCTCCAGCTTCGAGAACCATCTGGTTAAACTCAATAATTTTGGTTTTCCCCGCGAAGTTTTCGGCAAGAGCCTCCTTGAAGACTTCTTCACTCAGGCCGGTTGCATTAAGGCCCATAAGGACTCCAAGCATGAAGGAATTGGCAGCTTTCTCAGAACCTGCTTCCTTGGCTTTTTCAGTTGCAGGAACAGCAACGGCTTTTACATGTGCAGGCGTTTCGACTTCGCCAATGGACGAATCGTAAAGGATAAATCCTCCTTCTCGTACTACCCTTTCAAACTTTTCAAGGGAAGGACGATTCATAGCTATCAGGATGTCCGGAGTGTAGACCGTAGGAGAGCCTATAGGCTGGCCTGAAATCACGACCGAGCAATTAGAGGTCCCACCTCTCTGTTCAGGGCCATAGGACGGGAACCAGGAGGCATTGAGATTTGCCTTAACTCCGGCCTGCGCAAGGATTAGTCCCATGCTGAGGACACCCTGCCCTCCAAAACCAGCAATCTTGGTCTGGATCGGGGCAAAATCCTTTCTGGCAGGTTTTTCTTCGGCACCAGCTTCAATTCCGTAAAGCTTCTCAAGAGCTTCGGTTGTAAAGTCACTGACTCCACGGTGCAGAGGTTCGACTTCTTTGGAGTTATCCCTGAAGTTCTGGACTGGGAACTCCTTTTCCATCTCCTCATTTATGAAATTGATAGCCTGCTCCGCATTCATCTTGAGGTTAGTCGGGCAGGCGGCAAGGACTTCAACAAAAGCATATCCTTTTCCGTCGCGCTGGATTTCAAGCGCCTTATGCACGGCTTTTCTGGCTTTCCTTATGTGGGAGATATCCGAAACTGAAACCCTTTCAATAAAAACCGGAGCTTTAAGGTTGTTAAGAAGTTCGCAGATGTGGAGGGGATAACCTGCAAAACGAGGGTCACGGCCTTCCGGGCATGTTGTAGTCTTTTCGCCCACAAGGGTTGTAGGTGCCATCTGTCCGCCTGTCATCCCGTAAACAGTGTTGTTTACGAAAAAGACTGCAAGTTTTTCACCTCTGTTTGCAGCCTGGAGAGTCTCGTTCAGACCAATGGATGCAAGGTCTCCATCTCCCTGATAGGAAATAACTACAGCATTTTCTTCAGCTCTGGAAACTCCTGTCCCAACCGCAGGCGCACGTCCGTGAGCGACCTGGATGTTACCTGCATCAAAATAATAGTAAGCAAAGACAGCACAGCCCACAGGACTTATCATAACAGTTCTGTCCTGAATCCCGAGATCGTCAATTGCTTCGGCAATAAGCTTATGCAGAACCCCATGTCCGCAGCCGGGGCAGTAGTGAGTGGCTGTCGAGGCTACTGATCCTTTGCGAGGATAGTCCGCGTACAGTGCTTTTGGCCTTCCTATTACTTTTTCTCCGTTAATGATTTCTGCTGCCATTTTCACGCCTCCCCTGCCATTTTCCTGATTTTGTCCATAATCTGGTCAAGGGTCATCAGGTTTCCTCCCATACGATTTACAAGCTCTACAGGCTGTGAACAGTTGATTGCAAGCCTGACATCATATATCATCTGCCCATTGCTCATTTCCACGGAAATAAAGGAGCAGCCCTTATCTGCCAGAGCTTTCAACTGCGCCTCGGGGAACGGGAAGAGAGTTTTAGGCCTGAAAAGCCCGACTTTAATGCCTTCCTGCCTTGCAAGATCCACGGCTGACCTGCAAATCCGGCTGCTGATCCCATAAGAAACAAGGACAATTGAAGCATCATCTGTAAGGTACTCTTCGTAATCGATTTCATTCTGCCTTATGAGCTCGTACTTTACCTGCAGTTTTTCATTGAACTTTCCAAGTTGATCGAAATCCAGGAAAATAGAGGTTATCAGGTTAGGCCTGGTTTCAGCTGTACCGTTGACCGCCCAGGTTGTATCAATCTCAGGAACAATAGCTTGCTTCGGGAATTCGAGTGACTCGATCATCTGCCCTAGTACCCCGTCTGCAAGCACTACAGCTGGGTTCCTGTACTTAAAAGAAAGCTCAAAAGCTTTCATAGTAAAGTCGCACATTTCCTGCACTGAGTTCGGGGCAAGCACGATATTTTTGTAGTTCCCGTGCCCTCCGCCTTTTACTACCTGGTTATAATCTCCCTGTTCCGGCCCTATATTTCCAAGGCCTGGTCCTGCCCGCATAATGTCTACAATCACGCAGGGAAGTTCAGAGCCAGCAAGGTAGGAAATTCCTTCTTGCATCAGACTAATTCCAGGGCCTGAAGATGATGTCATGACCCTGTGCCCTGCCGATGCTCCTCCGTAGACCATGTTGATCGCCGCCTCTTCGGATTCGGCCTGGACGAATTTCCGGCCTATTTTTGGCAAATATTTGGATGCATCATGTAGAATCTCACTTGCCGGAGTTATAGGATATCCAAAGAAACAGTCACATCCGGCATATAGTGCACCGACAATTATTGCAGAGTTACCTTTTATTAGTTGTGTTGCCATATTTTTCCTCCTTTCCTGCCTTACCTGTCTTCCTCTTCTTTAAGGGGAATATGAATCTCGATTGCAAGCGGTTCAGGGCATGTATAATAGCAGCTTGCACAGCCTGAGCAGCCCTCCCCTTTGTATTCCACATAATGGTATCCCCGGGCATTCAGGTTTTCACTCATGGAAAGTACGCCTTTAGGGCAGGCTAGAAGGCAACGTCCGCAGGCCTTACACTCCAGAGTATTAATTACAGGGTATGGTTCTTTTTTATCATCCTTTGACATATGAAATCCTCTTTTTGTTCACTTTTCAGTTCTCTTTGGACTCTTCTCAGGTTTCAAGCCCATTCCTGGATTTAGGGAATCCGGAATTTTTGATTCTTCCCGGACTTATCCAGTCCCTGTTTAATTTAACCTGTTTTTGACAGAAAGAAGAGCCTTAGATTTCCATAGTTTTCTTACGTTGTAAATTGCATAATTTATTAGACAGTGAGTAAGTAGAAAATTAAGATAAAACTATAAAGTGGATTCAGAACCAAATCTTTTTAGAGCAAACTTTCCAGAAAGTTTAAGGTACTTATTTCTTTCCTTTTTTCCTTCTTTGTTTTGACCCGAAGCTTATCGGCTTCCGGATCAAAACAGGCTTTGTCTACTTTATCAGATTTTGTCTACTTTATCAGATTTTGTCTACTTTATCAGATTTTGTCTACTTTATCAGATTTTGTCTACTTTATCAGGTTTTGTCTACTTTATCAGGTTTTGTCTACTTTATCAGGTTTTATTTGCTTTTCTATTATTTGCATTTTATAGTATCCGATTTTTCAAATAATATATTTAGTTTAGTTCATTCTGGTCCTTATCCCGGATCTCGACCCTGCGAATTTTTCCGCTAATGGTCTTTGGAAGCTCGTCCACAAACTCTATTATGCGCGGATACTTGTAGGGAGCTGTGACACTTTTTACGTGATTCTGAAGCTCTTTTTTAAGCTCTTCTCCAGGTGCGTATCCTTTTGTGAGCACAACGGTTGCCTTGATAATCTGGCCCCTTATAGGATCAGGAGCACCTGTAATTGCGCATTCAAGTACTGCAGGGTGCTGGATAAGGGCGCTTTCCACTTCAAAAGGTCCGACTTTATATCCTGAGGTCTTTATGATATCATCAGCTCTTCCCACAAACCAAAGGTAGCCATCTTCATCCATCCAGGCCATATCTCCTGTATGGTAGTAGCCATCGTGCCATGCTTCCTTAGTTTTCTCAGGATCTTTCCCATAGTGGACGAAGAGTCCGACAGGCTTGTTTTCCTTTGTGTTGATTACGAGTTCTCCTTCTTCTCCGACCTCACAAAGTCTGCCGTCCCTGTCCATCAGTTCAATTTTAAAGCCCGGAGACGGCTTCCCGATGGATCCGGGTTTTGGTTCCATCCAGGGGTACGTTGCGATAGTTACAACGGTTTCGGTCTGCCCGAAACCTTCCATAAGCTTTATTCCTGTAAATTCGAGGAACCTGTTATATACCTCAGGGTTAAGAGGTTCGCCTGCAACGACCGCATATTTCACGGTACTGAAATTATACTTTGAGAGATCTTCCTTGATCAGGAAACGGTAGATGGTTGGCGGAGCGCAGAAGGTTGTAACCCCGTATTTCGTGGCTTTTTCAAGCATATTTTTGGCTTCAAACCGATCATAGTCATAGACAAAGACCGCACAACCGGCTATCCACTGCCCATAGAGTTTTCCCCATACGCATTTTCCCCATCCGCTGTCTGCAACCGTATAATGCAGCCCGTCATCTTTCACGTTCTGCCAGTACTTTGCGGTGAGAATATGCCCGAGAGGATAGGTGAAATCGTGTTCCACCATTTTAGGGAAGCTCGCTGTTCCTGAGGAGAAATAAACGAGAGAAATATCGCTATTTTTCGTAGCAGCCTCGCCCGAAGGCCGTTCAAAATCAGGGGAGGCTTCTTCGAGTTCTTTCCTGAAATCAATCCAGCCCTCCCCTGTATATTCTCCAACGACTGCTTTTTTGAGCGGGATATTTCCGCATTCGGAGTGGGCTTCGTCTATCTGTTCGGGAACTTCGTTTTCCGATATGCAGACGATCATCTTCAATCCGGCTTTTTTAATCCGGTATACAATGTCTCGTGTCTTGAGCATATGTGTTGCAGGTACAGCAATGGCTCCCAGTTTATGCAGTGCAATAATACAGTACCAGAACTCATACCGGCTCTTTAAGGTGAGCATTACATAGTCGCCTTTACCTATCCCGTGCTTTGCAAAGAAATTTGCAGTTTTGTCGCTGTAGTACTTCAAGTCTTTGAAAGTAAAGATTTTCTCTTCCCCATTATCGTCACACCAGATCATTGCGATCTTCTCAGGGGAATCTCTTGCATAGGCATCGACTACATCATAGGCAAAGTTGAAGTTTTCAGGAACAAGGATTTTGAAATTTTTCTCAAAGTCATCATAGGATTCAAAGTCGGTTTTGGAAACAAATTGGCTGAGCAAAGAAGTCATTCTGAACACCCGTTTTCTTAATTTATTTATATATCATATAAATTTATGAAGGCTACACATCTCATTTGAATTTCAAGGTTTTAGCCTGGATCTTGGATTTCTTATCAGGTTTGAAACCAAGTCATGTTAATTTAAATCATGTATTTGTTCTAATCGAATTCACTGAGTTCAATTTAATCGAATAACATCAAACCGAGATGCATTAACGAATTGGACTATTACAGTATAACTGCCAGGAACCTGGCCGACTTTCCTTCCAGGGCTTCCATAGCGTGTTCATAAGTGGAGTCAAAATAAATTGAGTCCCCTTCATTCAGAATAATTTCATTATTGTGAATATAGACCTTCAGGCTTCCTTCCAGCACATAGTTAAATTCCTGGCCTGGGTGGGAATTTGTATCAGGTTTTTCCCCATGTGTTTTGGGTTCAACTGTAACTACAAAAAATTCAGCCTTTTTATGAATGAATTTTTCAGCCAGGTTCTGGTACTTATACTGCTTCCTCCTCTCAACGTTGACTCCTTTTCCATCCCGTGTAACTGTAAAGATATTCATGCGCGGCTCTTCCCCTGTAAGGAGAGTGGCCATGTCTACACGCAGCTTGTGTGCAATTTCAAAAAGTATACTTGCCGGAATATCCTCAGTTCCATCTTCGTATTTTCCATAAATCTCATCGGATACCTGCAGATATTCTGCCATGTCTTTGACCGTGAAATCCGAAAGTTCACGCAGTTCACGTACTCTATCTGCAATTTCTTTTATTTTTTCCTGCATAATTACGTATCCTCCAGCTGAATTTTTCAAGAATTAACTAATATCTGCTTAAAAACCTTTGGCTTTGCAACTTTTATACCTGCTTTACAGTTTTTTTCTTCCAGATCCATTGAAAATTATAATTAATATACGTTATCATTCAGTTCCTACAGTCTTATTTTTGTAAGAAACCTCTAGAAGAACCGAATCCTGGCAGATTCAAACATGCAGCTTTAAAAACACACATAAAATTCTTCGAATAACATGCACAAACAAATGAAAGGTATCCTCTTCAAATTGTACAAGGTATCCTCTTCAAAGGTGACACACCAAACCTGAGATCCGTGGCTCTAATAAGAACGAAGACATTTCTTCTGAAGAGAGAAGAAAAATTCAGTTTTCATAGGAGAAAGAGCCGAAATCTAAACTGAACAAATAGAGGTTCATCGAATTGAAACATGTAAAATTAATAGATCCATTTTATCCAGTGATGCATATCCTAAGGGTCAGAAAAAAAGAACATGATATTCTTTGAATAACACGCACAACCAATGAAAGTGCTTGCAGATGGCAGCATTTTCATGCTAAGAGATGTGAGCCTTCAAACCAGAACAAAGAAAAGAACAAAGGCAAATGACATATTTATGACGATTGTTCAGACAGCAAAGAAACTGGGGATAAGTGCATATCAGTACATATGTGATAGAGTCCCCAACAAATTCGAGATGCCATCTCTGGCTCAACCCATTAGAAAAAAAAGCTCATTGAGTGGAAATCCCTCAATTTCCACTCAATTTGAAGAGGATACTTAATTTTTTATCCGTCCTGTTTTCACCAAATTTCAAAACTTATTATTCTTCCCTTAAGCTTATTCTTCCCTTAAGCTTATTCTTCCTTTAAGCTTATTCTTCTCCCATTTCTTTTCTGAATTCTATGTAATCTCTCTCAACTTCTTCGAGTTCGTGTTCCATTTTATCCCCCGTATTCAATTATAGTAACAGTAATTTATTCTTGCTTTTGTTTATTAGCAAAAACTACTTCTTCAAATTTACTTAATCCCCATTTTGAAAAACGCTCTTCACTTATATAAAGTTATCTGTCAACCGGCAAATCTTACAATTAACTATCATAAGTTAACATTGTATTATAATATTTTTTTAACTGAACGGAGAGATAAAATATTGCGGAGCGATAAAATATTTTAAATGAAAGATATGTGTTTTTTGTTCTCATGCGTAAAAGTTCAAAACCTGAACTCCTTGTAGGAGTCAGGAATATTTCAGGGCTTAAGGCCTGCTCAGGATATGCCGATGCTGTTTACTTTTCAACCGACAGGCTTAGCCTGAGAGCAAAAGCAAAAGAAATCACCCTGGAGACTCTTGACGATTTTGTCCATGAGGTAAAAACCAGAGGGCTCAAGGCCTATCTGGCTGTAAATTCAACAGTAAATGAAGAAAGGCTCGGAGATGCATCAGATGTAATAGCTGCAGCTTCGAATGCAGGAGTAGACGCAGTTATTGCCTGGGACCCTGCTGTAATTCTCAGGGCACGAAAAGCCGGGCTTAGAATTC
This sequence comes from Methanosarcina sp. Kolksee, assembly GCF_000969945.1. NCBI lineage: Archaea > Methanobacteriati > Methanobacteriota > Methanomicrobia > Methanosarcinales > Methanosarcinaceae > Methanosarcina > Methanosarcina sp. Kolksee. The sequence continues at coordinate 1,562,779 of NZ_CP009524.1, read as the reverse complement.
ACATCTCCACGCAGGCAAACATTACCAACCATGAAACTGCAAATTTCTACCGAAACCTTGGGGCCGAAAGGATTGTACTTTCAAGAGAGCTTTCCCTTGAAGAAATAAGGAAGATATGCCAGCAGACTGAGGTAGAAATCGAGACTTTCGTCCATGGTGCCATGTGTATGGCAGTCTCAGGCCGATGCCATCTGTCAGCTTACGTACTTGGGAAATCCGGAAATTGCGGAGAATGCACTCAGCCCTGCCGCTGGGAATGGGAACTTCATGGAGAAAACGGGATTGTTGCTGCAAGCCTTGGAAAGTACCTTCTAAGTGCAAAAGACCTCTGTATGATAGGGCATATCCCAGAACTTCTCGAAGCGGGGATATCTGCCTTTAAGGTGGAAGGGAGACTGCGGGACCCTGGATACCTTGAAATGGTTTCCCGCTGCTACAGAGAGGCTATCGATGCCTGCATAGAAGGAAACTACACTCCTGAGAAAATAGAGACCTGGAGACGTAAACTTGCTTCGGTCTATAACAGAGGATTTTCAACTGGCTTTTACTTTGGGGCTCCTGGTCTTGAGGGCTTTTCTCCCGAAAAAGATATGAATGCCTCGGAAAAGCAACGCAGGGCTGTGGGAATAATTGAGAATTATTATACAAAACAGCAAGCTGCAGCAGTCAGGCTTCTCGAAGAAGGGATTTCGGTTGGAGACGAGATCGTAATAGAGGGAAATACGACTTATTTGAGGCAGCAAGTCCATTCCATTAAGAAAAATGGCGAACCTGTTGAAAGAGCTGAAAAAGGAGATACGATTGGCCTTGCGGTTGAAGGACAAGTCAGGAAAAACGACCGTGTTTTCATGATACAATTGAAATAAATGAGTTAATGTATTGTGTTTAAAGATATGTGTTTAAGGGTATAAATTTCTCAGTTAAAATAATAAAACAGTATCTATATATTGGATTCTTCCTATACGGGTAGCAAATCACAGGAAAGAAAAGAATTACAGGAAAGAAAAAAATTACAGGAAAAAGGAAACTGCAGGAAAAGGCAATTGCAGGAAAAGGCAATTACAGGAAAAAGGCAATTGCAAGAAAAAATTACTCTATCTTATTCCGGTAATATTCTCAATCAGCTGGATACCTTTTATCGATAAATAATCTTGTCTGTTAACTCTGATCAATGGGCTGGACCTTCATCCGGGTAAACTCCCCTGATTAATTTCCGATCCTCTGATAGATAGTAACCCTGATTGAAATTATTCTTTACAAACAATGTTCTTTATAAGCACTTCTCTGACTGATAAACAGTGTTCTGCTCCGCAATAAATGCAGATAAGAACTTACTTCCTCGCTATGTGAGAAAATATTTTCTGTTTATCCCGGAGCCAGTAGTAAAGGTGATACCTTGATAAGCGTCAACGAATTGGGATCAAACGTTATCGAAGAGATGCTCGACTGGAGCGAAGACCTGAAAACTGAAGTACTCAAACTAAATAACGGGGCTACGGTTATTGACTGTGGAGTTAACGCAGAGGGCGGATATGAAGCTGGAATGTACCTGGCAAGGCTCTGTCTGGCCGATCTCGCTGATCTTAAATATACTACTTTTGACCTGAAAGGCCTCAAATGGCCTGCCATTCAGGTAGCAACAGACAATCCAGTAATTGCCTGTATGGCTTCCCAGTATGCAGGCTGGAGAATTTCTGTAGGCAATTATTTCGGAATGGGTTCGGGTCCTGCACGTGCCCTTGGCTTAAAGCCGAAAGAGCTCTACGAGGAAATCGGGTATGAGGACGACTTCGAAGCCGCAGTCCTGGTCCTGGAATCCGATAAACTCCCTGATGAGAAAGTTGTGGAATATATTGCAAAACATTGCAGCGTAGACCCTGAAAACGTAATGATTGCTGTTGCTCCTACTGCCTCTATTGCTGGTTCTGTCCAGATCTCTGCCCGCGTTGTAGAAACCGGAATCCATAAATTTGAGTCCGTTGGTTTTGACATCAACTGCATTAAAAGCGGATACGGAGTTGCCCCAATTGCTCCTGTTGTCGGAAATGATGTACAGTGCATGGGCTCGACCAATGATTGTGTGATCTACTGTGGCGAAACCAACTATACAGTCCGCTTCGACGGGGAACTGGCCGAACTTGAGGAATTCGTAAAGAAAGTGCCTTCCACAACCTCCCGAGACTTTGGAAAGCCTTTCTACCAGACCTTCAAAGAAGCAAACTTTGACTTCTTTAAGGTTGACGCAGGCATGTTCGCCCCTGCCAGGCTTACGGTAAATGACCTTAAGAGTACAAAAACAATTTCCAGCGGCGGGCTCTATCCGGAAATCCTGCTTCAGTCCTTCGGGGTCAGGCAGGTTTAAAGGGTAAAAGTCATTTTAATTCTTTTTTATTTTATTCAACTTTTTTAATTTTATATTTATTGTTCCTGGTGAAAATTGTGATTTTTTTCCCGATTCCTCCCTTATAAACGCTGTTAACATCACCTATTTAAGTAAATGTCTCCAATCCTACTGTAAAAATATAATGCTACAAAGAAATGTCATGACGAGATATTATGAAGAATTGTTCAGAAGTAAAATTTTACTGAAACCTTAAGGAGAGAATTCAGTGCCAATAATAAACACTTCAAAGGGAGTAGGAGGCATCCTGAACAGCTTCAGGGGCCTTGTCGAAGGCGCAAAAAAGATTACTTTTGTGGGAACTCCGGGGTTCTGCACACCTTTTGCCGAACTTATCGGTTTTGTAGTCCGGGACCGGGAACTTGCTTTTGTTTCCAGCAATGATTTTGAGAAAGCCAGGTCTATCTACATGGATCATGAAGGCATGCAACTTGGAGATCTTACGGATAAACACGCTGATGTTGTTGTCCTGCTTGGAGGGCTTTCGATGCCAAAGATAGGGATTAGCCCTGAAAAAGCAAAAGAAATTGCCAGTAAAATCCTTGAAGGCTCTGAGAATGGAAAAATTATTGGAGTTTGCTTCCAGTCCGCATTCATGCAGCAGAAATGGGACGAAATAATAAATTTTGAGTATATCATCAATGCCGACCTGGCAGTTGAGGTACTGCAAGTCTGAAAGATTCTGAAGTCTATTTTCAGGAATTCTTGAGACTTCCAGGCAAAAAAATACCCTTTTTACTTCTTTTTGCATTTCTTTACTGTAATTATTTCTTTATGTTATTTTTATATTATTTTACTTTTTTTACATTTCCTTACTCTTTTTGATTCTTCTTTACCTTTTTATTTACCCAATTCTGTAAATTTTCTAGTAAGATAGAATTATATCCGATCCTGACTTATGACATATGATAATTATGGAAAAAGCGGCTAAAGAAGTAAGGGAATTAAAAGGGTTTATGCCCAGGTCTATTGAATATGCCGGACAGATAAACGAAGATTTCGCTGAAGGGATAGCAGGCTTTTATAAAGCTATCTGGAGTGAAAGGGAAGGCGGGCTTTCTATGAAAAATAAGCATTTAATAGTCTTTGCTATAGCCTGCTCAACCAACAACACCCAGAGCGCGGTCAAAATCCTCGAAAGACTTCATAAATTCGGAGCCATAAGAACCGAGATCAATGATGCCATGATGCTTGCTGCCTGGACAGGGGGAATCCAGCACTTTACGGATTTCAGTGAAGCAATAATTAAAGAGATGGATAGATTAGATTATTAATTTCATAAAAACGCACTTATTTAATTATTTTTTTCTTTAATTTTTCTGCAGATTTTACTTTTGTGATGTTATATATTAGAATAGCCTGATCTCAAACCTAAGAAACTCCTATCTCATACAAGTTTTATGAGACCAACAATGCATTTTACATAATTTAGAGACCTAGTAAAAAATGGATTTTGTAGATGTAGATAGAAAATTGAATGGTCAAAAGCAAATTGGTCAAAAGCAAATGAATAATCCAAAGCAAGTGAATTCTCAAGTTCTTTTTAGAGAAGTTCAAAAAATGAACCAGATCTGGATCTGGCTCATTATTGCGATCCCCGTTGTTCTTTCATGGTATGGGGCTTATAAGCAGCTCTTACTTGGAAAGCCTTTTGGAAATAACCCGGCTCCTGACTGGATGATGTTTCTTTTACTTCTATTATTCGGGATTCTTTTTCCTATTTTATTTTATTCCATGAAGCTGGTTACTGAGGTCAGAAAGGACGGGCTATATGTTCGCGTTTACCCTTTTCATCTATCATTCAAAAGATTTCCATTTGAGAGTATTCAAAATTACAAAGTCCTAACCTATAACCCTGTCAGAGATTATGGAGGCTGGGGTATTCGCTACGGAATAAAGGGAAATGCCTATAATATGGCCGGTAACAGGGGTGTACTTTTCGAATTTGCAGATGGGAAAAAAGTGAAAAAGCTAATGATTGGGTCCCAGACCCCGGAAAAACTCTCAGAAGCTATTAGAAGGTCTATTGAAAAGTAATAGATATGGCACAGAGCATCAAAAAGTTAAATGTAGCGCTATAAAGAGTACTAAAAAATTCCTGAAAAAGAGCGTTAGAAAGTAATCTTTTATTAATTCACTTTTTTCGTTATCGTCTTTTGGACTATTTTTCTGTATAATTTTTGATTTTTAAAAGATACCGTCGTTTTTTTACACTTTTATTATTCTCAAATTTTTAAATTAAAAAATGTATACAATTTTTAATTTTTTTCGGAAGGTTTATTACTCAGTTTTTATAGAGAAAATCAGGAATATTTTCTACTACATACCCCTACTCCAATACTGAGTCGGTATGCTGGTATCTAAATGATACTTATTAAACGGAAGAGAATTCGGTCGGGTGTATAAACACCATATGCAGTTCAATTAGTAGCCAATTAGTAGCTGTAATATAAATTTCAGCAATATCGGGATTTCTGTCAGCCAGGCAATCTAAAAATTAAGTCTCCAGTTAAAACAAAAATGAATCAGACAGGTTTCAAAGAAGGGATTTTGTGGAAAAGCCAAAAGCAGATGTGATTTTTAGGGAAGTACAGGATCTGCGGAACAATTTCTTCCTGGTTTCGGTCCTTTATCCTGCACTCCTTCTCTGGTATATCGAAATCCATAGCCTGATTTTTGGAAGACCTGTCGGAATTAAGAATATCCCTGGAACATATCTGTTTGCGCTCTGGGTTGTCTTCGGGTTATTTTTCCCTCTTATGTTTTACTGTACAAAGCACATAACTGAAGTACGAAGTGATGGAATATACGTTCGCCTGGTACCCCTTAATCTATCCTCCAAGAAGATCCCTTTATATGTAGTGGAGGACTGCAAAATTAAGGTTTATGACCCTCTCACTGGAAAAGAATCTGATGTGTCACAGTCTTCCAAAAAAGTTAGCCCGGTTGTAATCCTCAAACTAATTTCAGGAGAACGAATGCTTCTTAGCTCCAGGAAACCTGAAGAACTCTGTAGCGCAATCAAGCAGGCTACAGCAGAATACTGAGAATTCCTGCTTTGCGAGTTTCTGTCTTTGCGATTACTGCTTTGAGAATTTCTGCTTTAATAATTTCCGCTTTGAGAATTCCTGTTGTCCAGAGTTAAGCATATTAATGATGTCAAAGGCTTTTAAGTACTTCCTTACAGATGGATAGTAGAATGTACTTGGATGGCTGGAAAGTTATCGACGTTTAGTAAGGACTACAGAATTTGACAGAGTCAAGTTAAACATTAATATAAGCTACTATAGTCCGTATAATGATTAAGACGACTATTATAGAGCCCGAATTGCATCGATTTTTAAATATTTATGATTCAACATGTTCAACGAATACAGTGAAAATATTCTCGTCTTTTTCAAGCCTGCTTCTTAATTCATTTGCATTTTCCTGAGAAATCCCATTTTTAGTGTGATCTGTGAAAATAACACGGCACCAGAAGAACTTTTTCACCTGAAGATTACGTTTGTTTAGCATTTCAATAAAATTTTTATCTTGAATAGCTTGTTCAGATATTGAAATCATGCAATAATTTCCTTTTTCGACATCAGGAGTAACTCCTATCCAATTTTTTTCTTTTCTCAACTCATATTTTATTTGTGTCGCTTCATCTTTATTGACTGTTATGTAATATTTGTCCATATCATGAACATTGTAATCTAGTTTATACATAGTCAAATTGTAATTTTCAAGAATTTCTCTTGATTCCTGTTCAGTAATGCCATCTTTGAATTGAATAATTAAGCTAGACACATATGATTCATGACCTGGTGTATCCGTAGCAACAAACGTTGGTGTAAATAATAATTTTATTCCGAAAATCAAAATAATAATAAAAGCAAAGGTAAATAATATCTTATATATTAATTTTTGTGTCATGAAAAAAATACACCCCTATAATAAGGATTAGTTTACTTTTAAGAAGATATGTCTTGGTCTCTACACATCTTTTTAGAGCTATAAAAATACCCTGTAATTTAAATCATATACATTAATCCCACATTCCGCAGTATTTTTTTGAAAATCAATATCCTGTTCCAGTTCATAATAAATTAAAATATTTAACGAATGTTGAGGGAACTGAAGCAATTTGCCACAGTTCTTTACTTAACCGAAGATGCATGAAATCGAGTTCATCCCAAAACTTGAAATTTGCTTCATAGACCTTGTATTTTGAATAATCAATCAAGCTTATGATCATGAAAATAATTCTGAGAATTCCCAATGATTAAGAGTAAAGTAACTTTTGGGATAGGCTCCTCATATATTGGTTTGCTTGTAGTCCCCTACTCTAGTGACACCAAACAAACTTATTTTTCGAAATAGACTCATTAAGTACTGTATTACAGATAATATTTGAGTGAACGTTATATATTTACTTTATAAACGCACATGAATCTATTTGACTAAAAGCTTCAATACCATTTATATTCTAAAAAATAAAATATCCTCAATATTGACTCAGTACCAAAATCTAGTGATGAATGTAAAATTCAAAATCACTAGATTTTGTAATTGGTCACAATCCTTGTAATACAACTTAGGGATTGACGTCTTTAGATACCGAATATTGATTTTAGTGAAAACCGAATTTTTCTTGCTAATTCAGATTTTCAATCAAAAAATGCAAAAATCACTGGATTTTGGACCAGAGTCTCAATATTCAAAAAAATATTAAGGATATTGCATTAAAATCTTTTAGTAACTGTTTTACTAACCAATTCTTTCTAGATTTTTAATAACGCTCAATTAATTATCAATGTAACTTTTAGTAACTTGTCCATATTTGTTACAAGACATATCTAGCTCTATATATTTATCTTGTACTTTTATAGTGTTCCCAGAAATTGTATATCCCCAACTGAAACGCCCATCACAATAAACCTCTGCAGTAGTAGAAGAAGTTTGTCTTGCACCCTCATGCCAGTTCGAAACCTCCCATGGATTGAAAACTATATATTTTGAGTACCAGGAGTCTATGTGATAAGCCTCAACAGTATTATAATCATACCCAAAATACCCTTTTGTGTAGACTGTAAATAATTTCCAGCCTAGATAATTATACCAGCTCACGCTATATTTTATCGGATCAGTATAAGCTGGAGGAACTACCCATTGTGGATTCATTACATTGTTTTTATTACTCGATTGAGTGTTATATTTGTTTGCTTCTTCTTTCAAGCTATCAATTACAATATAGCCATCCTTTGTGAAAGTTATATTTGATCCATCTTTTAGTTGATAACTACTTGAATCGTTACTTAATAAACTGTTTTTTGGAATTTTGTCTTTATTTGCTTTACAATAGTTCGCAATCACATTATCTGTAGATAGTTCGGTGTTAGAATTTAGTGTATTTATTAGACCTTGTTCAAATTCAGCCGACCTTCCGCAGATGTCTTGAAAAAAAGAACATTTTTTCGGCTATCGTTTTTGTGCATCTGTTCAATAATTTACAATTATTATCTCAACTGAAACTTCCGGAAATAGAGGTTAGAATCTTTCAATGAAGCTTGAATAAGCAGGGTAATTTTCAGAAAAAACGATAGCAAGAAAAATTATGAAAATTGAATGGACATCTGCGGAAAGTCAGATTCAGAAGGCTTCTCACTTATTTTTGATGATTCTTGTGCACTTACAGAGGGCAGAAGAATCATACACATAACAAAAAGTAGAATTCCTACTACAAATTTTCTTTTCATTGTCATTCATACTACTCCTGTATCTTTTAACTCAGGAGGCAGAATCAATCAAGCTTAAATATAAGCTAAGCTAACTTGATAATGCTTCTTAAGGCGTGTTTATGGAATTCAAAAGTACTTTCCAGGTCACCTGAACTCCATAAACTTCTCTTACTTAACTCTTTATAACTTTTCCGGCCAATTTCTCTAACTGTGTGATTCTTAAACAAATTTTGTGCCTGAAATTACTTTTTAATATTTTTACTGTTTGATGATTTGGTCATAAATTATTTATTTAAGTATATGTCGCGACTCATATTCAAAAATTAATATAAAAGATAACGCGTAATGTAATTTAGGTACTGTCAAGTCTACAGGTGTTAAGGAGTTTGTCCAGATACAGTTGAGCCTATAAAGCGCCCAGCATCCGTCAACTTGACAGAACCCGCCAGCCCAACTTTTATTAATCTGATCTGTTCTTTATCATCTCACGGACTACTTTTCTTCATTTTTTTTGATTTTTAACAATATTTGTCGTTTTTTCACACTCATATTATTTTCAAATTTTTAAATTAAAAAATATGTACAATTTTCCATTTTTTTTGGAAGGTTTATTACTCAGTTTTTATAGAGAAAATCAGGAACATTTTCTACTACATACCCCTGCTCCAATACTGAATTGGTATACTGGTATCTAAATAATACTATAAAAATGGAAAAGAATTCATTGGTCATCGGTTAAGGAATTTTCTTACCTGAAAGCTATCGATTTAGCACTGGAAGCCTGCTTTAAATCTTTGCCTCTTTACATGAAATCGATACCCTGTTCCAGCTCATAATTTATTAAAATATTTAACAGATGTTGAGGAAATTGACGCAATTTATTACGATTCTTCACTTAACCGAAGACGCATGGAAAAGAATTTGGTTGTGTGTACGAACACTATATGCAGTTCAATTAGTAACCGTAAGATAAATTTCAGCACTATTGAGATGCCTGTCAGCAAGGCAATTTAAAGTGAGTCTCCAATTAAAACACAAATAAATTAGGCACGTATCAAGGAAGGAAGTTTGTGGAACAGCCAAAAGCAGACGTAATTTTTAGGGAAGTACAGGATTTGCGGAACAATTTTTTCCTGATTTCGGTCCTTTATCCTGCGCTTCTGCTCTGGTATATTGAAATCCATAGCCTTATTTTTGGAAGACCTGCCGGAATCGATAACATCCCTGGAACATACCTGTTTGCTCTCTGGATCGTCTTCGGGTTATTTCCCTTTTATGTTGTACTGTACAAAGCATATAACTGAAGTGAGAAGTGATGGAATATACGTTCGCCTGGTCCCCCTGAATCTGTCCTCCAAAAAGATTCCTTTACATGTAGTGGAGGACTGCAAAATTAAGGTTTATGACCCCCTCACTGAAAAAGAATCTGATGTGTCACAATCTTCTAAAAAAGTTAGCCCAGTTGTAATCCTCAAACTTATTTCAGGGGAAAGAATGCTTCTGAGCTCCAGGAAACCTGAAGAACTCTGTAGCGCAATCAAGCAGGCTACAGCACAATATTGAGAATTCCCGCTTTGAGAACTTCTGTCTGTGAGTACTGCTTTGCAAGTTGCTGCTTTAATAATTACCGCTTTGATATTTCCTTTTGGTACAGAATTAAAAGCGAAATTTCAAATTTTTATTCGAATATCCGTGCGTCCACAACCACATGCAGGACACCAGGAGAGTACTTTTTTATCCTGTGGGTTTCCAGAATCTCAACCTTCTTTCCAAGGGCACAGGCAGCTTTTTCTATCCTTTCCTGGGGTCTGGTTCTAGCAAGACTTTCCGGGACTGTTTCGTGATAGTGCAGAATTCCCCCGCTTTTTTTCAGAGCCTTTATAGCCGGTTCAAGATAGTGGTGTGTTGTTCCCACATATCCCATAAGCACGCGGTCGGCTGTTCCTTCAGGAGCAAACTTTGAGCAGTCCCCACAGATTGGGATAAAGATATCCTCTACCTTATTTAATCTGATGTTTTCCTTAAGATAGGCAAAAGACTCAGGATTAATTTCTATCCCAACAATTTTTTTTGGCCTGGAATGCACAGCCATAGGAATTGAGAAGTACCCTATTCCCGCAAACATATCCACTATAACTTCTCCTTCTCCGAGCTGGCTCATCCTCTTTCTCTCTTCAAGGTTGCCTTTGGAGTACATTACCTTTGTTACGTCCTGCTTAAAAAAGCAGCCATGTTCCTTGTGGATGGTTTCGGTTTCGCTGCCGAGAAGGAGTTCTCTTTTTGGCTGGCGGAACTGCCCTTCAATTCCAAAATCCCTTACAACGGTCCTGCACTTTGGGTACATAGAAAGTAAAGACTCAGCTATTCTCGTTTTTTTATCTTCCAGGATTTCAGGGATGAAAACTATTATTATGTCTCCCAGGACCTGCCAGCCTGACGGGACAGATGCAAGTTCAGTTTCGGAAAGAAAACCTTTAAGGGAATCCTTGAGAGAGTTGGGCTTTTCAAGGAATTCCGGATTTTCCTGTTCAAGAACCAGAAAACTGTCCACACTGTCGTATGCAGACTCCGTAACCGGGATTTCCAGAAAATTACCTTCTTCAGTCCTGACTTTTCGAATCTTTCTTGAAGTATCCAGAAATCCCCCTTGAATTGCTTTTTTCCTTAACTCTTCTCCTTTTTCCGGGGCAGTCCTTATCATTCTGTACATTGGAATTGAAGGATAGCATACATAGAATTAATGTTTTTTTGTCTGAACTTTATATAGGCAGGTTGTTTGATCAATAGCAATTGACTTCAAGCATACACTACATATTCAAAAATTAAATTAATAAAAAAGTATAAGCAGTCTCAAAATATCGATATATCTTAACCTGTGAAGTATCAGGTTAGAGGACATTATCCTTTTTGACTCTCTGGAGCGAGCAATAGGGCGATGAAAACTCCTATGACCAGTTTATGTATAAGTGTTGAGATACTTCGGAACCACAGGTTGTTTTTAAGATATATGTTGGAAGGAGGAGGTTCCGTGTTCATATGTGAGTGTGGAAAATTATTAAGGAGCTGGTCCCAAAAAGCAAAATTGCTTCTCTGAATATCGTATTCTGGATTATCAATAAGAGCTTCTGATCCTGAAAAATAATTCTGAAACTCTTATTGATGTGGGAATAAAATTGGTTTTGGAATGAGCTCGCTGCATTAAATCGATATTTTTAATGTACCAGGGTTCTTGAATATCCCAACATTTTTCGAAAAATTTATTATAAATGGTAATTTTTAAATATGTATCAGAATTTTGATTTTGAGAAATTGTCGCATCCTCCTTACATGTCTACTTTATAATCATAATTTTCTAATGTGGGATTACAGTTTGACTGAAATCGAGACTCCTCTTAACGATTACTGCAGCAGTTACGAAGCCATGGTTGAAGAAATTCAAGAAGGCATAGCCGAAGGTTTCAACGAAGGGCTTATAGGTGGCATTAAGCAGGGCTTCATAGCTGGCATTAAGGAATGCAGGACTTCGGGCTTTGATAACATTGATATTAAAGGCATGGTAGAGATCCTGGAAAACTCCTTCGAAACCGCCTCAGAGAAAACTATACAGATCACGTACAGGCAGGCGGTTGGCAATGAGTACCGAGAAAAGATCGGCCCTTCTTTTAAGAAAAAAATGGAGGAGGCATGTGATAAGGCAGTAGAAAGAATAAAAAACTCGGATTGTGAACTGGAGGAAGCGTCTGCACTCAAATTAATGTATCGTGTGGATATATCTATTGAAAAGATCAGGGAGTGCATTGGGAGTGCCTGTGGGAGTATGAAAAAACAATTCTCGACAAATATGGCATTCTATCGTTTTTTTGACTGTATACAGGATGAGTTTAAGAAAGGTCTGGATAAAAGTCTGGAAGCTTGCGAGGGCAGGGCCTGCAAAGCGATTGACAGTAAGACCGACAACAAAAATCGTGTTGATGAATCTATAGAAAAGTTCAAAGATTGCATTGGCAATGCCTGTAGTGGAATTAAGAAAACTCTCCCTGCGGATGTAATCTTCACAAACTTTTTCGACTGCCTGCAGGATGAGTTCAATAAAGATCTGAATGAAAAACTGAAAGCTTGCGAGAAAAGGATCTGCAAAACGATTGACGATAAAACCGGAGACAAGAAGGCTGATCATGAGTGACATTAAAAGGGATGTAAAGTCCAGTGTAAAAGACTTCACCCAGGGTTCTGTCAGCAAGGTAGTAAAGGAATCAACTAAGAAATTGATTAAAAACCTGCCAGAAAAACAGAAAAAACTCCTCGAGGACAGAATTGTAAATATGTCGGATGATCAGCTTGAACAATATTTTGCTGATGATCCCTATTTCAAGGATGCTCTGGAAAATACTATAAAATCGGTAAGTGATATTCCGCCGAAAAAGAGCCCAGGCTTCTGGAAGAAAAGAACAGAATTGGTTTCTAAATGTACTTCTGAAAACCTGGCAACAACCCTGAGCCCGCAGGTTGTTATAAGCATCATTCTGGCTGTAGCAAGTGTTGCGCTACTGGCTATACTTTTTCTAAAACCACCTGTTGCAAACTTCACTACCTCTGTTCCTAATGCCCCTTTAACAATCCAGTTTAATGACATCTCAAGCTATCATCCTACTTCCTGGGAATGGGACTTTGGAGACAACAATACTTCCACCGAGCAGAATCTAACCCATAAGTATTCAAAAGCTGGAAATTATACGGTGACACTTACAGCGAGCAATGTAGCAGGTAGTAATACGACAACAAAAGAAAATATATCCGTAAATAAAACTTTGCAGACTCCTGTAGCAAATTTCAGCAGCAATGTCACATCAGGAAAAGCTCCATTAAGCGTTAAATTTACTGACAAAAGCACAGAAATCCCCACTAAATGGAACTGGAGCTTTGGAGACGGAAAAGCTTCAACGCAGCAAAATCCAGAACATCAGTATTCAAAAGCTGGAATGTATACTGTGACATTTACAGCAAGCAATGCAGCAGGCAGTAATACGACAACAAAAGAAAATTATATGAAAGTAACCGGAAAAACGGTTGCAAACTTCACCAGTAATGTTACCAGAGGCCATGTTCCTCTTACAGTTCAGTTTACCGATTTCTCGCAAAATGCGACTGGATGGAATTGGGACTTTGGAGACGGGACCAGTTCAAGCGATCAGAGCCCAGTGCATGTTTACTTCCCAGCAGGAACATATAATGTTAATCTAACCGTAACAAATGAAAACGAAACCGATTCAAAGTTTGCCACAATAGTGGCTCTGGGAAAAAAAGATCACGACCACAATCCAAAAATTCTTCCTGTTGCAAACTTTACCAGTAATTTAATTGAGGGTCCTGCCCCTCTTACAGTTCAGTTTATCGCTCTCTCGCAAAATGCAACTGAATGGAACTGGAACTTCGGAGATAGAACACACTCAATAGTAGATAATCCAATCCACGAGTATTCAACACCTGGGAATTATACAGTGGCACTTACAGTGATAAATGCGGCAGGTAGTAATAAGACAACAAAAGAAAACTATATCAAAGTAGAACCAGTTCCTGAGAAACTGGTTGTACCGGTTGCTATTTTTTCGGCATCCCCAACTTCAGGAAGTATTCCATTGAAAGTACAGTTTACTGACAATAGCACAGGAACCCCTGAGGAATGGAAATGGGACTTTGGAGACGAAACAATTTCAACCGAGAAAAATCCAGTGAATATTTACTTTAAAGCAGGAAATCATACCGTTAACCTGACCGTGACCAATAAAAACGGTACGAATTCAACATCTGCCACAATAACAGTTCGTTGTGCATAATGTTAGCGCCCGAGGTAGTAATACAGTTTATGTAATTGATACAACACTGTTGTATCCTGAAATGATTTCGCAGAGTCAAGACTATTAGAGAGTCAAGAATATTTGAAAGTGTATGATCTTTTAATTTTTTCGGTTCCTTTCTTTTCCCTGTTTCTATCTATTTTTTAGTCCATTTTATCTATTTAATTCGAGCATCTCTGTACTATTCTCTGACTTCGCAGGCTGGTCTATGATCAGAAATCTTAGCGTTGTATTTCCGGTATTATATGTATCCTGTACCGAACCTGCTGGGATGTATATAAGCTGGTCTGGATGTATCTCAATCGGGATTCCATCAATATAAAGCAGGCCCTGTCCTTCAAGGATATAATGGATTTCCGGATTTTTTACCATATGGGGTGCAACATTTTTTCCGGGTTCTACAATGGAATGGGCAATGCTGCAGTTAATGTCGAGGTTTCTGTTGAGATTTAGGGGATTAAAGAGTTCAGAAGTTTGAAGCTTTCCGGGTTCTTCAGTATACTTGCACCCTTCAAGATTCCTGCAAACGATATAATTCTCCAGGTAGAGATCAGCGCCTACAAGGTAGGTTTTTTCTCCATAAGAAGCCTTTTTGACGAAAGTACACTTGCGGAAAGGCTCGGAATTGTTTTCCTTCCAGTTGTACTCTATCCAGCCCTCACCTTTTTTGCTCTTGGCTGTTTCGATGAAGAATTCTCCAATGGGCTTGCCGTCGGCATCTACAAGCCCTTTCATATCTTTGCCTTCAAGGCTTTGATTCGAAGGGCAAACGACCTGGGTCCCATTTTCGGTCCAGACAAAAATGCAGAAATTGTCCTGGAACCAGGGAGAGCCTTCTTTACGCATTGAGGGAAACAGTTGTTCTCCCTGGGCTTCAATGAGTCGGACTGTAGCTCTTACCTTGCTTTCGATATTTTTCCTTTCTCCTGCCAGCTGACTCTCTCCTTTTTCCAGAATAACGGGATCTGGTGCGGGAACCGAAACAGCAGGTTCGGAAATTGCAGGTTCGGAAACAGTAGGTTCGGAAATTGCAGGTTCGGAAATTGCAGGTTCGGAAATTGCAGTTTTTTCTTCAGCCTGTGCCATTCCAGCTACTCCGCTGGCATTCGAATTTACGGTTTCATTTTCAAGTTCAGTTGAGATTGCTGGTGTTTCATCCTTATCTCCACTGGTAAGGATTCCCAGAAAGAACGCAACTGCAAGCATAATACAGGCAATTTTTATTAAATCCATGAGTTTCCCTGCTGTTCTGGCTTAAATCTTCTCTGTTACTGAAGGAAGGTTTGCCGGTGTTCGGTATAGTTTTTCTGGATAATTATCTGAAGTATTATTTTATTTTTTCATTTTGATTATAAACAAAAAAGAAGTCTTGAACTCAATACGCAGGGAAATTCATTTTTTATTTTTGAAAGTTTTTGATCAACAGTAAACTCCGTACTTGTTATATCGGCGTTAGCAAAAGAGAGTTAACAGAGATAGTAATCTGTTAACACTCGATACTTCACTTTACTTCACTTTTTACTTTACTTTACTTTTTTCTGAGCTTCCAGCCACCGTATAGGCAAACCAGGCTCCCCAATAATTCGAAACCTGGAGTTGAGCTAACCTTATTCGATTTAGTCTCATTCGAGTCGCTTGTGTTAGAAATACTATCATTAACAGAGTTTTCATAATTCTCCGTCGAGCTTGGAGGTTCAAGATTATCTAGAGGTAGGTTATCTTCGCGCATGAACACGACAGGAACTTCTTTAACCCCCATACTGTTTGCTTTTGTGTCAATAAGCTGATAGAATTCGTCCAACAAAGGCTCATCAACTTCTGAACTATTGTTAACACTTATCTCTATAACACCATCAAAGGTTACACCAGAAGTTTTAACAGGGCCAAATGGATCAAAATACTTCAAATTTTCCTGGTCTTGCATAAAACTTGCATTATATAAATTGTCCAGTATGTTACTGAGAGTGTCAATCCATTGATATCTCTCCTCCGAAGTCGTAAAATCAGGTATGCTTCCATATGCAGCAACGCAATACGGATCATTTTTCAGTTTATCAAAAGTTTCCGGGCCAAAGGTAAGCTCCATAGTCATATTTTCTTGTGTGGTCTCATTTTCTTGTGCACTTGCTATCGACGCTGGCAGGATGACTGCTAGTAATATTGTTGCAAATATTGCACTTATTCCAAATTTTTTATTTATTATCATCTACTCTTTACCTCTTTTCTTTTATTCAAGAGGCAGGAATAAACAAACCTCAAGTACTCTCAAAGCTATCATTTCTTGCCTCTGGGCATTGTGGGTTTCAAGTTTAGTTTGACAGACGCATTTAAACTCTGCACATTACTTTCAAGGCACTTTTTATAAACTTTCTGTGCAAACTATTAAATTTAGGACTTATGCAGTTAAAATGCCGAAAACTTGATATTTTTATAAATATACTTATAAATTTGTGTTTCTTTAAAAACTTGCAGAGTTATGGATATAAACCCACATAAGTGTAATGCTATTGACTACATTGATTTCTTCATCGCAGCTTCCAACGTTTTTAGCTGCACTGAAGCTGCTAGATATTACCCAAACGTAGCTAATGCTCCATTTAATAAGAGTGGCAGTGACAGAATACTTAAGGAATCCCAAATACACGTTAAATTAATTTAGATATTTGAATGTTTGGAAAAAACAATATGCTAGGAGTCAACTACGTAACTCTTAAGAAAAAACTGCGAGTGAATTTAACTTTTGAGACTCTAATGTCTAGTATATCGATTCTCAAATACACACATAATAAGAAAACAGATACAGTTTATAACGCAAATATTATTTTAAAGTCACATGGAATTTTGTAACACGGAAAACGCAGCCTGTCGCATAGTGATTCGATCTGGATATTACAACCACGGAAAACACGGAAAGCACGGAAGAAACACGCCTTTACTACTGATTTCTGTGTCTTCCGCGCTTTCCGTGGTTTTCAAAAAATTCATTTCTGACATACTTTGGAATCGATGCACTAGATATAAAAGTCAGGCGTTGGGTCCACATGTTAATCGAAAAAGGTTTACAAATCAAGAAATCAAATATATTAATGAAATAGTTATAGTGTTCCAAAATTGATTGCATAAGAGTAAAAATTCCTTAACCGATGACCAATGAAATTAATATATGAATATCGTCCAAATTATCTAATTAAAACAGGAGGTAATTCTCATGCCAGGAGTAATTCATTTTGAGATATATGCAGGAGACATTGCGAGGGCTAAGAAATTCTATCAGGATGTATTCGGCTGGAAAATCGAGAGATCGGAAAGTTCAATGGAATACTGGAATGTAATCACCGGCAAGGAAAATGAGCCAGGAATCGACGGCGGCCTTATGAAAAGGCAAGGAATGGAACCAAAGGCGAATACGCCGATAAGTACCTATATCTGCACAATAGACGTCCCGGATATTGATGAATACCTGAACAGGATACAAAAGCACGGTGGAAAAATCACTATGGAAAAAAGACCAATACGTGGAGTCGGCTGGTACGCGTATTGCCTCGACACCGAGAGGAACATATTCGGGATAATGCAGTCGGACCCGAGTGTTAGATAAGCTCTTTTTTCCTATATTTTTCATACTGTCCCGGTTTGCCGTACTTTACTTATGTTCTGTTTTTCACTTCATTAGCATGAAAATGCTGCCATCTGCAAGCACTTTCATTGGTTGTGCATGTTATTCAAAGAGTCTCATGTTCGTTCAGGGTATGCTCTGTATAAGGATTAATTAATTAATTTTTTTGTTTTGTATTCTTTCTCTTAATCAAAAGTTGTTATAATTCCTGTCACTTTGATCAGAAACTCTTATATATTTTATTTATAGAATAATTAATAACCTATGAGATAAATAACGCGGCGAAAAGATAGAACGAACTTGAATACCCATATGGGAGCACTGACAGAAAATAGCTAGAAATGGCAGACCGTTGAGTCTTTATTTTCAAAGAGTTATTTCATAGAGTGGAGAAACTATATGAGCGTTATAGATGAGCACATTGTTGACCAGAGTAAGTATATTGTTGATGTCGCTTTGAAACTGAGAAATCTTGATCTTGAAATTGCTAAAAATCCGAACTGCTATGAGCTTAAATCGAGAAGATTTAAAGTACTGGAAGACCTTCACGACAAGACCCGCGCAGAAATGGTGCAAGCTGCAGCCGAGCTCCGTAGAAGTAAAGATAGAGAAGGTAACCATTGTGCTGACTGCATGAGATGTGATTTATATAAGGAGTTTGTTTGAGCCGTAACTGTATCACTGAAATCTGACAAAAAAGAAGTCAAAAATGAAATACTGCTTGAGCTGCTCTTTATCGGCTTTGAGGAGAAACTTGAAACAAGGGAATCTTTTTCCTCTTCTTTCCCCCTGCTGGTAAACAGGCTTATTTTTCGTTTGGGGGACGGAGAAGGATTTGAAAAAGGGTTTGATGTAGCTGGTTCTTCAATTTAATATTTTTATTTAAACAGTACCGTATTTACTTTTACATTTCGACCCCTATCAAAAATATTTGCCAGCATATCGGAATCTTAAAATTATTCATATCCTTTGATTTCACATCCTCCTCATTCTTTGGTTTTACAGCCCCTCTTTCGTTTTTGTTGCAGTTGCAAACAGTGTAACATTCCCATAACCGGCAATTTCCGAAACTTTTGCTTTCCTGAATTCTTCAGTGATCTCCTGTCTGATCTTCTCTCTTATCTCGGAAGGGATGTCCTTCAGCAGGCACTCAGGGCTGTCTTTTTCTTCCAGGTGCTTCAGAAACTCTTCAGGAGAACCATACTTCCAGGGGATATCCCTTGGCTCGATTGATATACTGTCAAAACCTGCGTCCGACAGGAGATCCCGGAGTTCTGTTGCAGTAACCTTTTTCATCCTTCTATGCAATTCCTGATTCCTTTCAATGTGATATTTTGCAAGAATAGGATCTGCAAGTGTCTTCATGGTGCTGGAGCTGTTTCTGTCAAGTGTGGTCATTCCCACCCTGCCTCCCGGCCGGAGGACCCGGTATATCTCACATAGGGCAGTTTTCTTGTCGTCAACCCAGTGGAATGAGGAACAGAAATATGCATGATCGATTGAATTGTCAGGCACGAAACTGAGGTCCTCAGCCTGTCCTACAAAAAAACGGATGTTGCTGGTGGAGTCTCTGCTAAATTTCTTCCGTGCAAGTTCAATACGATAAGATGAAGGATCAATACCCGTGAGCTGACCAGCCGACCCTATGATTCCCAGAACATTCACAGCCTGCTGCCCTGTCCCGCAGCCGACATCAAGCACTGAATCCCCTTTTTTTATTCCCATCATTTCTATCAGTGCTTTGCCTTTCTGGAACTGATGATCGCAATTCCGGTCATACCTTTCGGCACCCTCCTGGGACTCCCAGTCAATTTCACTCATTTTCATTCACCTTCTGAAACCTGTTTTTTTGCTGAAATTTGTATATATTCAAAATGTCGTTGAGGTTTCATTATTGAGATTTCCCCTTATGCAAACTCATTTGTCTGTGAAAAGTCATCTTTGGCGTTAGTTTTTAAGTTTACAGTTTCGTTTCAACGGTTTCGTTTCAACGGTTTCGTTTCAACGGTTTCGTTTCAACAGTTTCGTTTCAACGGTTAAGCTTATTTCAAAGCTGTTTAATCTATTCTTCTCAGAAATCTAGGAGAAAAAAATCACTATCAGTACGACTTAAAGTTTCTCTTGTTCTTAAAGGTAAAGGAGTTAGCCCACTACTCTACAGGAAAAACTACAAAACTTTTTTTTTTAAGCAGGAGTATGAAATTGAATGAACTTATTCATATTAACCGCGGCAAAAGTTATATATATTTCTTACTTTTTGTAAGAGGTCAGGTTTTTCTAAGTGAACTTTGCATTAAGCAAGCTCCCACTGATCAATATAACTGCAGAAGCCAATATAACTGCAAAAGCCAATATAACTGCAGGCGCATTATGAGCATCGTTTTATTAAAATGGAATTTATCATGGTCTGGTTAATTGATTCTTGAAACTCTTCTGAAAAATATCCGGCTCCAATGTTCTGGTTTAAATGTACAGGATCTACATAGATATCAGTGGTTGACGTGCAGTTCATATAGTTACCTGCATAGTTATTGTACAGACAGTTATTTTCAAGCGTAATGGTATGTGTTTCAGGCAAATAATTAGTTACTCCATACCCGGTTCCATCTGGATCTTTTTTGCGTTGTTTGGTATTTGCGATAATATTATTGCGAGCAGTTGTTGTATATCCTGTACCTTTAGGTGAAAGGTCAATGTGGCCTGAGTTATTATATGTGGGATAAATGTGAGTACCTGTAGGGTACATCTGAATAATTGCACCATGATATACCCCATCAAAGGTATTGTTTTCAATGAGGGTATCGTAAAATCCGCTTGTCACTATACCCCCTACCCAGTCAATATTAGGATTAGTGCCGGTTTTGTATAAAATATTGTGATGAATGTATACATTTTTAGCCTCATCTCTTGGATAAGACCTACAACAGCCTATCAACCAGATTCCAGGTCCATAAGTATTCTGAATAGTATTATTGTATACTTCTACGTCGTTAACGACAGCTGTTGTTTTCTCAATCAGAATTCCAGGTCCGCCCGCACTCCAGTGGTAAAAGGAATCTATAAGGTTATCATGGAATTTTACGTGGTTAGAATTCCTTGATCTAAGACCGCAGTCAGTCCTGACTGTTATGTTATTATTCCAGCCCTCTACATTCTGGCAGTTTTCGGCAAAAAGCCCGTTATGCCCCATTTTATATACACTGTTATTGTAAAACTTGATATTGGAACTATTGTCTACTTTCAACGCCTCTCCATGCCCATCGTGCATATACATATTATGAATTTGAAGGTCTCTGGAGTTGCGGAAATGAATCATGTTGTAATATCCATACCCTTTCGGCTTATCCAGATTGTTGTCGTGATTTCCGTCGATTTCAAATCCTTTTATAGTAACCCCATGTATTTCGGTACTGTTAATCTGCGTTATAAGGGGCTTAAATACTGGCCAGTCTGCCCTGTCTATAAGTTTAATTACGGCTGTAGGGTCTCCTTCCAGGGTAGTATTATTTCCGATGAAAATAGTATCTGATATAAGGTATGTGTTCGGCCCTTTCAAATGAACGGTTGTGAACTGCGGGTTTTCTGCAACATATGCAAAAGCTTGATTTATTTCCACCTGATCATTGCTCCCATCGCAGGTGAAGTTCCCACTCCTATCGCCAGTTACCCATACAGTCACATTTGATGGCGTAAGTGAAGAGGTATTTGATGGTGTAAGTGAAGAGGTATTTGATGGTGTAGGCGGAGATCTGGACTGTATTAATATGTAAACAATTATTAAATCCAGTATAATCAAGAGAATGAAAATTGTAATGTAAAATCTTGTTTCTGTCCAGTTCTGCCGTATATACCTGAGACACCTTCCAGTCATTTTACTCCCCACCCCAAACTTATGTAATTTATATTAGTTGAATCATTTATTTTTAACTAACACTTATTATATAGCGAATATTATTTTAAAATACTTTATAAAAAATGATTCAACCGCTTAAGTCTTATAACCTTAACTTCTCCCTCGTGTGGGGAATAAACCAATTCAAGGATTATGTCTGATGTTGTTGTTTTTTAATGCCATTTGTATCCTCTTCAAATTTAATGGAGTTTCAACCACAAAAAAATACAATAGTTGTTCCATTTTTGAGCTTTCCTCATCATATTTTGGAGTAGGAAATGAAACTTGAAGCTTTAATACAATAGCTGGCTTCACTGGACATTAACCTGGTGAAATATAAAGATAAAAAGCGAAGCGTCTTAACCTGGCGTTGACAGAAATATAAAATAAAGTTGAAAGCAAGAATTCGTCTGGGAGATACTTTTAAAGAAGTGGGTATCAAATTAGATTAGAGATTTTAAAAGCTAATTTGAGACACTAATGTATTAGGTTAATTATATAACCAACTTAATATTAAAGGAGCACAAACAGTATTATCAAGTTTTCTTTCATTGGATATTCCTTTCTTTCAAAATATTGATATATCGATAAACTCATCCTTGCAGAAAATTGAACAATAAGGTCTTAATCATTTCTTCGAACTATCGGTCAGGGCACCCATGCATCAGAAAAAAGAAAAACACCAGCCTTCCAGCTCGCAAAAACATATAAGAAACAGTCCAGATAGAAGCAGCCAAGACAGAAAAGGTTCGCAAACCCTTGGAAAAGGGACAAAAAATAAGTCTATGAACTTTAAAGAAAAAACCTCTGCAAGGAAGAGCTCTGGATTTGAAAAGCCGTCAGAAGTGATAACTTTTACAAAGAAAAAGTCCTCTCCACGTTTCGAGTATGAAGACGATAAAATTTTCTGGTGCGGAAAATGTAACCTTCCTCTGATAGGGGAAGAATGTGGAATATGCGGCAGCAAAGGAGAAGTCCTTCAGCTCTCCCAACCTGCTGACGTCCGTTTTTGTTCTCCTTACGAGCGAGAAGTCATAGACAGGCAGCTTCACTCAGCTTTTGGTTGCAATCCCCTTGGAGATAAGCTCATTCTTCTAAACAAAATTCCAGGAGAAGACAAAACTGATGAGGTACTCGTAGATGGTTTTATTTTCGGAATTCTCCGGTTTGAGCTTTCAAAAATGGATTACAGTTTTGAACCTTCCCTCCAGGGTGCAAAAATTCTCCTTAAACATGCCAGAGACAGGAAAGTCAAGCTTAAGAAAACAAATCGGCACCTTAACGGAAAAAGTGTCACAGTAGAATCTATTGAAGCATTTGACAGCAATATAAAAACAGGAGACTTTGTCCTTGTTACTGCAGGCAGCCTGACAGGTTATGGGGTTTCTTATATTGACGGCGCGGACTTTTCGGACCTGAAAAACCTGCCTGAGCCCGAGAACCGGACTGAATTGAAACTTTCCACCGGAGCCGAAACAAAAGTTCTCAGGATCAGGAAGGTTGACAGCAGTGAAGCGTCGCTTCGCCCTGAGACTCCTGATCTTGCGGCATGCATAGAAGCAAACAAAAAGCATCTCCAGGCGCTTGGGAAGAACGCAATCAATACTATTCGCGGAATTATTTCCAGGAAAGAATACCGAAAGCTACCTGTCTATGTCTCTTTCAGCGGCGGTAAAGACAGTCTTGTGGTGCTTGACCTGGCGCGGTCTTCCCTTAAGCAAAGGGAGCTAAAAGCTTTCTTCCTGAACACCGGGATTGAGTTTCCGGAAACTATCGAGTTTGTACGAAACTTTTGCCGGGAAAAGGAAATTCCACTCCTCGAAGCAAATGCAGGTTCCGCTTTTCGAGAGCAGGTCGGAAAATTCGGGCCTCCTGCAAAGGATTTCCGCTGGTGCTGTAAGGTCTGCAAGCTGGCATCAGCAGGGGATTTCGAGACAGGAAAAGAAGCATCTTCTCAAGAAGGGACTATTGGCGGCGTGGCTTATCTCACAATTGATGGCAAGCGCAAGCACGAATCTTTCTCAAGGGCAAGGATTGCAGCAAGTGAGACGAATCCTTTTGTCCCTGCCCAGCTCAACATCTTTCCCATAAGGGATTGGAAGGCAATTGAGGTGTGGCTTTACATACACTGGAGACAACTTTCCTACAATCCTCTCTATGACCTTGGCTTTGAAAGGGTAGGCTGCTGGCTTTGCCCATCCGCCCTCGCTGCCGAGTACGCCAGGGTGAAAGACCTGCACCCTGAAATGTATGCGAAGTGGAACGCTTTTCTGATGAAATGGGCAAAGTCCAGAGGGCTTTCCGAAAAATTCGTAGAGCATGGGTTCTGGCGCTGGAAAGAACTGCCTCCCAAGATGCTAAAACTGGCCGAAGAGTTAGGGATCTCCGTGCTTGCCAGAGAAAAAACTGAAGACTTTGAAATTGAAGTCGTGTCAGGAATTTCTCCCTGCCGGGCAGGCGGCTATTCAATAGAAGCAGCTGTGAAAGGTATCAGGGAAAACGAAGCTGCAGGTTTTATCAATGTCCTCGGAAACACGGTTTATGCGGAAGACCTCGGGATGTTGCTGGTCAAAACCGGGACCGGAACTGTAAAGTTTTTTTCGAACGGGAATCTGCTTGCAAGTTCGGAAACAAAGGAAAAAGCGATTTCACTTTTTAAAGAAGCTGCAAAGCAGTTTACAAGGCTTTCCCGCTGTACCGGATGCGGGATTTGTGTAAAAGCCTGTCCGGTCGGGGCGGCTTCTCTCGAAGAAAAAACGCCGCATGTAAACGAAGCCTGTATCAGATGTGGAAAATGTACAGAGTCCTGTGTGGTAACCAGATATTTTGATAAACTTGTACCTGATCTGAATCAAAAGTTAAAGGTGTGATTCATCAGAAATCCGAATTTCACATCTCTGTGATATTTTTAAATAGTTTCTAAATATATTTAGATATTACACTTTTTAATTAAGTTTAGATCTCACATTTTTATCATATTCCCACAAACTTGATTTAAACCTGTGTATAATTCATTTACTCAAACGGAAACTAAAAAATGAAATTGAGCCAAAACCCTGACGGAGTAAGTCAGATCATAGCCAGCCGATGGAAAATAGGAGCAGCACTGGCGGTAGCGTTGCTTCTGTACTTTGCGTTTCTAATTCTGCTGCCCCTCGCAGATGGAATCGTACTGGGCATAGTCTTTGCTTACATTGCCAGGCCTATCCGGGTAAAATTCAAAAAGCACAGAAAAATAGGAGCTCTTATTGCCAGTCTGTGCATATTCATCCCTATAGTGTTTATTGTAGGGGCAGGTATTGTTGAGATCCTTAACCAGGTTTCCTGGATTATTGGACATAAGACGGCAGTTGCGGCAGTGATTCTGGATTTCATAAACTCTCTGAACGTTCCGGATAGAATCATAGAAAGTATTAATTCTGCCATCTGGGACCTCTTTACCTCGTTACTCCCTGCAGTAGGCAGTATAGGGCTTCTTTCATATGCCCAGAGTATCGGTCTATTTGTCATTAATTTTTTAATCTCAATCATTTTCTGCTATTTTATACTCGCTGATGGGGATCGGCTTTACTGCGCATTTCTTGGCGTGATACCAAAAGAGTACAAAGAAGTTGTAAACCGTTACGCGCATCATCTTGACATGATCCTTAAAGGAATTTTCATAGGCAATGCCTATTCTGCTCTAATAGTCAGCGTAACCTCGGTTATTGTTTTCTACTCTTTTGGTTTTTCCCATGTGCTCGCCCTGGCGACCCTTATCTTCATAGCTTCAATAGTTCCTCTTTTTGCTGGGTACATGGTGCTGGTGCCTCTGGCTTTAATGCGATATTTTGAGTTGGGGTTTAAAAGTGCAGCCGTTTTCTTTACAGTATCCTCTCTTATTATCTACGGTCCCCCAGAGCTGATTCTCAGGCCCTATCTGACCAGCCTGCAATCCAAGATTCACCCGATGCTGCTTATGCTTGCCTTCCTTGGCGGGGCTTTTGTCGGAGGAATTGCAGGATTTTTTGCAGCCCCTATTCTTCTCGGGGCTCTGGTTGCGGCTTACAGGGTTTATCAGGACCACACCCATCCCGAAATTGTCGAGACCTGCACAGACCTCAAGAAAGTGGGACACCCAAGTAAGGCTGACTCGGAAAAGTAATTCCTGAGTAAAATTCAGAAAATGTACCGAAAAACATCTGAAATCCTGAAGTTTTCCATTATATGCTCAAAAGTATCAGTCGAAAGGGATTATTTTATATCGTTGAAGGATATTAGGACTGTCATATATTCTTCTTTACCCCTTTAATCAAGATCTACTGACGGTACAGACCTCAGTTAGTCTTATATAAATCAACTATTTGATTCAAAAGAAAACAGTTCGGGATAAATTCCAAACCGAGGCTAGTTCGGGATAAATTGAAAACTGAAGCTAGTTAGGGAAAAATTAAAAACCGAAATAAATTCGGGACAAAACTCAAACCGAAACAAATTCGGGACAAAACTCAAACCGAAATAAATTCGGAACAAACTTCCACACCGAATAAATCGAACATAGGTGATAGAATGCAGTTATTGCTCATTCACTCTGATTATATTGAATACGAAACCAAAAAACAAACTCCAGTTGCTGAAAAAATTGAAGAGTCCTTAAAGTCCGGCAGGCTTGAGGAAGCACTTACCGCTTTTATGGCTGTTGAAAGTGTAGATGAGGCAAATCCTGAGGAAACTATAGAAAAGGCGGTTTCCGAACTTGAAAAGGTAGCTACCCAGGTCAAAACCGACCGTATAATGCTCTATCCTTATGCTCATCTAAGTTCTGACCTTTCTTCTCCGAAAGTTGCAGTAAAGGTACTCAAAGGCATAGAGACTGCGCTCTCAGGAAAATACGAGGTCAAACGTGCTCCTTTCGGGTGGTATAAAGCTTTTAGTATCAGCTGTAAAGGGCACCCGCTTTCCGAACTCTCAAGGAGCATACGCCCTGAAGGAACTCAAAAATCAGCAGGCAAAGTAGAAGCAACCGGGGCAAAAGAAGAGGTTGTTTCCGAAGCCCTTAAAGCCGAAGGTACGGCAAAGTCTTACTGGCGCATCCTTACTCCTGATGGAGAACTTCACGAAGTTGAGAATTTCGACCTTACGCCTTATCCCAAACTCCAGCAGTTTGTAAACTACGAAATTTCCAAGAGCAGAGCTGTTGAGCGTGCTCCTCCTCATGTGGAGCTTATGCGGAGGCTTGAGCTTGCAGACTATGAACCAGGGTCTGATTCAGGAAACATGCGTTATTATCCGAAAGGGAGGCTTATAAAATCCCTTCTTGAGAATTATGTGCTTGATATCGCAACCGACTTTGGGGCAATGGAAGTTGAAACTCCTATCATGTATGACATGAACCATCCGACTCTTAAGAAATATCTGGACAGGTTCCCTGCAAGGCAGTACTCCATTGAGTCAGACAAGAGGCAGATGTTCCTGCGTTTTGCAGCCTGTTTCGGGCAGTTCCTTATGAACCATGACATGACGATTTCCTACAGGAACCTGCCTCTTCGGATGATCGAAATGACCCGCTACAGTTTCAGAAAGGAACAGCGGGGAGAACTTGTGGGCTTGAGAAGGCTCAGGGCTTTTACCATGCCTGATATGCACAGCCTTTGCGAGGACATGGACCAGGCTGTAGACCAGTTCAAAAAACAGTATGACCTCTGCATTGATGTGCTTGAAAATGTAGGAATCCATATTAAGGATTATGAAGTAGCCATCCGCTTTACCAGGGACTTTTACGAGTCGAATAAAGAGCTTGTAGTCAATATGGCAAGGACCGTCGACAAACCTGTGCTTGTTGAAATGTGGGACACCCGCTTCTTCTATTTCGTGCTCAAATTCGAGTTTAACTTCGTAGACGCTCTTGCGAAGGCAAGTGCACTTTCCACGGTTCAGATTGATGTCGAAAACGCCGAAAGGTATGACATTTCTTATGTAAACGCTGACGGCAAACTGGAAAGGCCTACCGTACTTCACTGCTCTCCAAGCGGGGCAATCGAACGCTGCATTTACGCCCTTCTCGAAAAAGCTGCAATGGAAACCGAAGAAGGAAAGGTTCCTATGCTGCCAGTGTGGCTTTCTCCTACCCAGGTCAGGATTGTGCCAATCTCAGAAAAACACGTCGCTTTTGCCGAAGAGATTGCACAGAAGCTGGACTGCAGGGTTGACATTGACGACCGCGACCTGTCAATAGGAAAGAAAGTGAGGGAAGCAGGCAGGGAATGGATCCCTTACGTGGTTGTTATTGGAGATAAAGAAGTCGAGGATAACACCATTAATGTAACCATTCGGGCTGAATCCGAACAGAACAAACCTAAAAAAGTTCAAATTACTACGGAAGAACTTAATGCCCGGATTAAAGGTGAAATTGCAGGAAAACCATACAGAAAACTGCCCCTATCAAAATATCTTTCTGAAAGGCCAAAGTTCGTTTAAACGTATTAAGATTTTATGAACTTAATATTGTATAGACTCTTCTAAAAAAATAAATATGTTCTAAAAAAATAAATATGTTAAAAAAATAAATATGTTAAAATGTTCTGAACCCTTCCAAATAAGTTTTCGGAAACTGCCAGAGGAAACAAAAATTACCTGTTTGCCTGTTTCTTCTGGCTTTTTAGCATAACATATATATTGACGTAATTCTTATTATTGAAAGAGGATTCCTTTTAAATAAAAGTAGTTATAGGTTTGTTTTTCTCCGTTTCTGGACGAAAAGATCCCGATCTAAGCATTTTGGAATGAAATTTTTACTAAATGGAATTTTTACTAATTATTTGTAATTTATGGGGAGTTACTTCTTATTGAGTTTATAATTACATGCAGAATTTCCTTTTATAGGTTATACCAGTTTCCCAGAAACCCTTTGTAAGGAACTTTCTGGTTTTGATATCAAATTTTTACATTGACAAGTTTAAGGACAGCGTAACTGATGACAATTTCAAATGAGACCGCAGTCAGTATGGAAACCGTCGAGCTTGAGCCCTTGAGAAAAGATAAAAAGAAAATTTTTGAGGATATTCTAAAATATCTCCAAAACAATCAGAGAGGCTACATCAAGGTTCCTACAGGCTGGGGTAAAACCTTTCTTTCGAAACATATAATGAAGAAGTACTACGACGAAGGAAAAGTTGTGCTTTTCCTTGTCTCGAGAAATAATCCTCTTCTTAGCCAGACCTATTATGACAGGAAGAAAAAACGTCCCCTTTTTCCCAACAGCGCACTTCTCTCGTCCGAACATAAGGTGGACCGAAAAGAACTTGCTGAAACTTTGAGGTTTTTTGGGAAGGAAAAGGATAAAGGTTTTGTTCTTTTTGCCTCGCTTCAGACCGTACTTGGAAAACAGAGCTCTGAGATCAAGAACCTGATTCTTGAACTTGCCGACCTTGCAATAGTGGATGAGATCCACAATTTCATTAACAATCGAGGAAACGATTTTCTCAATGAATTGGGGGACAGGACAAAAATCCTGGGAATGACTGCAACTCCATTCCAGGGAGTTGTCGGGAATGTCAAGTTCGTGGATGAAATTGCAGGGGATATGAGGGAGGTATACGCAAAAACCCTTCCTGAATGCATCCTGGACAACGAACTTGCCCCACTTAAGTACACGATTGCCGAGAGTTCTGAGGATATCTTTGAAATCTTTGATTTTGAAAGAGGGCTTGATGAACTTGATAAGCAGGACCTTTTCCTTGACTGCAGTACTCCTGACAAGTTGAAAAAGGTAATTCGAAGAACTCAGCTTGCAAAAAATGTGTACGATTCTCTGATAAAACACAAGCATGCAAAAACACTCGTCTTTTGCGCCCCTGTGAGGAAGCGTGTCTATGGCGTAGGGGCTGAAGGTGAGGAAATTAATGCTTTCCATGCAAAGCTTACCTCCTCGGTTTTCAATGGGGAAATTTCAGTTCCGGAATCCGAAAAGGATCCTGAGCCTATCCTGCCCTTAAATTTTGAGAATTATACTCCTGAAGGCGAGTTTCGGGATACGGTTTTTATAAGCTCGGAGCTGTCTAAAAATGAACAAAGTGACATTCTTGCAGCTTTCAGAGAAATGGGAAAGCCTCCTTATGTGCTGTGCACCGTAGGCATGCTGATTGAAGGTTTTGATTTCCCGGGACTTGAAGCCCTTGTTTTGCTGCGTCCTACCCTGAGTATGCGGCTCTTTGAACAGCAGGTCGGAAGGGTGACAAGGCTTTCTTCAGTCTCAGGAAAGCAACAGGGCAATATTTTTGAGATTTCGGATAGCATTGACTCTCTCTACCAGCGCTTTGGAGAAGGCGTTTTTTCCGGGGAAAAGGTTGACCAGGTGCAAATGCTCCAGCCCGAGATCCGCCTTGAAGAACTTTTCTCAGAGGGCGATGCAGCAAGAGCAATCGAGGAAGGAAAGATAGAGATTAAGAAAGTAGAACTTGGCTTTCAAGGAAAGGGAAAAGGGAAAGGAAACAGAAAAGTGGCTCAGTTTCGTGAAATCCCGGTAAGGCTTCCTCCGACGTCCATAAGGGCAAAGTATTTTTCGCGTCTGCTCGCACTGACCGAGGAAAAGGACATAGGAGCTTTTGAGCGGGAAAAGCGGGAACTTATGCGAGCTACCCTGAGATTTCGGGTCAGAGAATTCAGGGATGCAGAAGAGCTTGCAGAGCTTGCAGGCAATATAAATAGGCTCAAGAGAGAAGCTTATGAAGACCGCAGGCTAGGGGATGTTTCAAGGCAGCATAAACCCAAGGTTTTCGGGGAAGTAGAATGGCTGCTGAAACTTCAGGCCCTGAACTCCCTCAAGTATAACGGTGGGCACCTCTCGATGCCTGAGAAAAACCAGATTTTAAAAGCTCTGAACTTCGATCCCGATTTCCGAAAGATAGATAACCTCAGGCTTAAATGCCTGAAGCTCGGTTCGGCTCAGAAGACTATCCCTGAACTTGTAAAAGTGCTGGGGTTCGTAAGCCGCCTCTCGTCTTCGGAAACCTACCAGTTCCTCGACAAGAAGAAAAAAGAGCGCTGGAAAAGGGAGTTCCTGCCTGCGGTTTACTGGGGTTTCTGTTTTATAGATGATTCTCCTGAACTGAAGGAGCTTTTTGAGTCTACGGAATGGGACAGGCGGGTCAAAAATATTATCCGGCAAAAATAACATGAGGTTTCCTGACAACTGATGGCTTCCACACTGATGTTTTCTGACCCGGTGATTGAGATTATTCAAAGCACCAAGAGAACATCAAGAGATCATCAAGAGACCATCAAGAAGCAGGAATCTTTTGTTTTTCTCTTCTTCGCCTTGCAGGACAGAATCGGCTCGCCAGCCGGATAAATACTTAATTTGACCCCGGAAACCGGTTGTTCCCTGTTATCTGGTTGATATTATTTTCAAATGCTCGTAAAGTAGTTTTCAGGTCCTTTTTGTTTTGAAACTCAGTGCAAATGGAGCTTATTTGCATTCCTTGCACAAAAACGCAACCATTTGTCATACTGAATATTTAATCAGGATAATTTCAACCATGCAATACTGGACGACTAAAGAATCAATTGTCTCTAATTCGATATTTAGGGTTTTATCGTTTTTCCTTTTAAACACCGAATATAATATGGTGAAAAACAAGTTCAATAACCTTAATTTTAAAGAATTTTAACTTTTGAAAAAATAACGCCTTAAATAACTGAACCTGGATTCTTGTAACTTTCTAATTATGGCATTACTATCTTTTTGAAAAGCTTTATATAGACAACGATTTATAAAAAATTAAAAACTGATAGTAAGATGACGACTATGTTCCATGAAATACCTGACCTTATGAAGGAACGAATGAATTACCTTGAGCTTATCGATAAAGAAGATAGAACTGATGGAACACCGAAATCACAAAGGCTAAGACAGATCCCACCTGAAACCGGCGAGTTTATTGCACTCATGCTAGCCGTTTCCCCTGACGGGATAGCTATGGAGATAGGTACAAGTGCAGGTTATTCATCCATGTGGCTTGCACTCGCTTGTATAGAAACAAATCGTAAATTAATCACTTTCGAAATACTGGAAGAGAAAGTGAAATTGGCACGTGAAACCTTCTCAAAAGCTGGACTGGAGGACATCGTAGAACTCGTACATGGAGATGCTGGATACTTAATAAGCCAATATTCTGGAATATCCTTTTGTTTCTTAGATTGCGAGAAAGAGTATTATCTTAACTGTTATGAGGAAATCATACCTAAAATGGTTAGAGGTGGCATATTGATAGCTGACAATGTGATAAGCCACGCTGATACGCTCAAGCCGTTTCTTGACTGTGTGTATAATGACCACCGAGTCGATGCAGTACTTATCCCACTTAAAAATGGTGAGCTGGTTTGTCGGAAAAAATGAGTTTACCAAAGATGACGAGCAGTCTATAATTTATGAGGATATTCACACAAAATAATGAAGAGCCAAGATTGATTTATATAGCTATACCAGAATTCTGCATTTTACAGGTGAAATATTAGAGTTGGATAATGAGCCGAATTGATTGAACAACATCACAGAAAAGCTGGATAGGAAGAAGGATAGTAATTTAGCAAAATGGAGTTTAAATTGAGTAAAATCCATTTTTAGGCAAAAATAGGGTGTATTTTTGATGGGAAAATTAAAATTAATTATTTTTCCAAGAATAAAGCGTTTAAACAACTGGTTATTAAACAACTGGTTATCTCAAACAATTTTTAAGGTCCCCAAATTATTCAGTACTTAATGTTCAGTACTTAATGTTCAGTACTTAACGTCAGTACCTAACGTCAGTACCTATCATTCAGTGCTTGACCAAACTAGAGATTTCCTGAACGTCTTCACAGTGCGCAATTTCATTTCTGGATGCAGACAGTTTGGATGCAGGCAGTCTGGATGTAGAAATTTTATCCGTACTCCTGAGAAACCTGTAATATCCAAAACCTATCAAAAAGATCGGATAAGCAACTTTCCAGGTAAACCCTGAGACCAAAAAACTCAGGGACACGAGTGAAAGAGCCGAAAAAATCCATCTCTTCCAGCCGTTTTCGGTTTTCCAGTATGCAATTATAATGAAAGCGTAGAGGAAAACGTAGTTCTGGCTTACGAACAGCATCATGGTTGATACCGGAATTTTGAAGAGATAACTTCCGAAAACCAGGAAAATTGAAAGTGCATACAGCCCAACCAGGCTGGATACAGGGATATTCCTTTTTGAAAGCCTTCCGAAGACCTCAGGAAAAATTCCTTTCCTGCCCCCGGCGTACAGCAAGCGGCTTGCAGTGAAGTTCCAGGAACAGGCATTTGCTGAAATAACCACTATCATGAGCCAGATAAGCAGTTTTCCTCCGGGCGTAAAAAGCACGAGGCCGGAAAGCCCGGATGCTCCCTGAAGAGAAGCACCTGAAACACTGGCTCCCGCGCTGATTAAGGCAAGCAAAAGGTAAATTAAGGTTACAAGGGCAAAACTGAGCCAGTAAAGGCGAGGTACATTTTTTTCAGGGTCTTTTATTTCCCCCAGGGAAAAAGAAAGGTTTTCCCAGCCGATAAAAGCCCAGAAAAGGAGGGCTGCAACTTTCCAGATGTTATGCAGGTCTATATGCACGTTACCACTAATTGCTCCGCTGGCAATCCCGAGGCCCGAATCCAGAAAATCAAGGTTAAAGGCAATAAGCATGCCTATTAGCAGAAAAAGGACAGCCAGAGATGCGTAATTGATTAGAGAGATAACCCTCATCCCTGCCATGTTCGAAAGAAACATCATGGTTACAAGCAAAACCGCAAAAAGGGCTGCTCCTGTGTCTGACAACTGAAAAAGATGCTTCATATATTCGCTGCCTATAAGAGCAACTGCAGGAAGCCCGAAAAAGAAAGAGCCTCCCACAAGGTAGGAAACCGCATATCCTCCCCAGGGCCCGACAGCCTTTTCAGCATAACCTGCAAGTCCGGCTGTTGAAGGAAATTTGAGGCCAAGGCTGGAGCAGACTTCGATGAGAGGGACTGCGACAATTGCTATAAGGAACCAGCCGAGGATTGCTTCATAGACAGTGCCTGCATCAAGTGCTAAGCCTGGCAGTGCAAGAATGCCTGTGCCTATAAGCATGCAGATTGCAAGCCCCATGCCCCGAGTGAAGGAAATCGTTTTCTTAAGTTCAGTCATTTTTATCTCTTAGGCTACCTGTAAAAGGTTTTGTATATTTATTTGTTCGCAAACAGGCTTTCAGATAATTAAAACACATGCTAAATATATTTGTCCTAAATCTCTCAGTAGAAGAAAAAGACTAAAACATCGAAAAATAATTAAAATATACTCAGGTAATGCAAAAAAGCAATTGCAAGCGCCACGAAACTAAGAATCAGCAAAAACCCCGAAATCCGTATGTACCGGTACTTAATTTTCACCATATCCTCAAATTTTTCCTTTGAGTCCCTGGTCGAATTTATATTAATCTCATACCTTTTCCTGAAGAGCACCATAACCGCAAAAATCAAACTCAGTAACCACAGCACAAGCGGAGCCAGATAGACCAAAATCGAATATCCTTCTGCTCCCTTCATATCTGAAAATGCAATAGCGTGAAAATAGATCCCTTGAAGCAGTCCTGTAACGACAACAAACTGTTTTGCCGTATCTTCCACAACTGAAATAGATTCCCCAACAAGCTTTTCAGCGTTCTTCTTCCAGAAAGGATTGGGCTCAACGGGAACTAAAGGAATATTTCTCTCACCAGCCCCGCTTTCAACTTCTCCTTCAGTCGTCATACCTTTACTTCCCACTCGAATGCTTTTTTACAATTAGAATTGGGACAGGTAAGATCTATAAACATGCTTTTTGGAGTCCTTCGGCTGAATAATTTTTTAACATCAGATGAACCAAAGCGTACTGCAACAGTGTTCCCGTCTTCCACAATTTTTTCTACATCGGTGTAATATTTATACCCGCAGTGAGGACATTTGATGAGTTCAGAAGTCATTCATTCACCAGCTTTTCAAGTTCAGCATCAAATTCTTCTTCCCCCATTTTATTTCGCAATCTTGCAAGGGATCTTGCTACAATCTCCTTATTAGGAGAATTCAATTGCTCAAAGAGTGAGACAGAGATTAAATAATTTCTGAGAGCAATAAGATATTCTTTTTCGTCTTCGTTTATTATTCCAAGTTCATGTAGTGTTACTGCAATTCCATCTTTGTCCCCCAGCTCTTCTTTCATTTTCAGGGACTGATTATAGCTTTTCACGGCTTCTTCGCAGTTCCCCTGTTGATAGTGAACTGTTCCAAGCTGGTGAAGTGTTTTTGCAACTCCGCTTTTGTCCCCTAGTTCTTCTTCAATTTTCAGGGACTGATTATAATTATTCACGGCTTCTTCGTAATTTCCCTGATCCTGATTAATCATTCCAAGTTGATGTAGTGTATATGCAATTCCACCTTCGTCTCCTAAATCTTCTTTTATCTTCAGGGACTGGTTGTAATTTCTCACTGCTTTTCCGTAATTTCCCTGACGATGATGGATCATTCCAAGTGAGTGCAGTGAGTATGCAATTACACTTTTATCCCCCAATTCTTCTCCAATTTTCAGAGACTGGTTATAATCTTTCACTGCTTCGTCGTATTTTCCCTGAAGCTGATGAATATTTCCAAGCTGGTGCAGTGTTTTTGCAATTCCACTTTTGTCCCCTAGTTCTTTTTCAATTTCCATAGATTGTCTATAATTTTTCATTGCTTCTTCGTAGTCGCCCTGATGCTGATGAATGATTCCAATTGCGTGAAGTGCAACCGCAACTCCTTTATTATCCATCTTTTGCTCATATCTATATTTCACATTGTTACATATTTTTAATGTTGTGTTTAAATCTCCTAGAAAGCAGTAAATCCTTGCAAGGTTGAACTCAGCATTTGTTTTTGTATCTCCTGATGTTGTGTTAATAGATTCATTTAACAGGTTCATTGCAAGTTCAATATGCCCCCATCGGATCAGATATTCTATTGTACTTTCTACAACTTCGTTTGCACTTTCCCAATCTTCCGCCTGGTAGTAGTAATCTCTTGCTCTCAGATGATCCCAGAGATTTCTATTCTGAGCGACCAGATTCTCATAGTATCTAGCAGCCCTGATAAGAAGCTCTTTTTTATCCAGTCCGTTTTTTTCCAGTTTTTTGAGTGCAAAATCTTTTACAATTGTGTGTTCCGAGTAAACACCCTTATCGTACTCCTGTTCTTTTGAAATGAGACCCCATTGGAAGAGTTTATTTAAAGATTCTCCAACAGAAAGACTTTGATCTTTCTCATTTCCTATAATCCATGATAATGCTTCAACAGGAACTGCTTCTTCGAAGATTGAAGCACTGAGGAGCAGTTTTTTTGCTTCTTGATTCAGTTTTGAAAAAGACTTTTCCAGCAAGGTAAACTCAATAAGCTTTTTTTGGAGAGGTTCAAGCTCTAATAAAAGATCATCTACTCCCTGACTGGAAGCAAGTACAGCAAACTGGCCTATCGTCCAGGGGTGGCCACCTATGACATCGTAGATTTTCTTTTTCTTTTGAATTCCCAGATATGCCAGCTCCGTAAAATTGTTCATAAGCCAGTTTGTCTGGGGGAAATGGAGTTCTGGAAGAGAAATGTGTTCGATTCCGGCAGCAAGCCTGCCATCTAAGGGATCAAAGTCGTAGCGAGTTGTTATGAGGAATTTTGTGTTTCTGGTTGTGTTGTTAAGGAGTTGCTGGATGAACGCTTTAAGTTCGGGGTTTTCTATGTCGTTCCTTTCTTCGTTCAGGCAATCTTCAAAGTTATCGAAAATGACCAGTAACCTTATCTGCTTCAAGATTTCGACCAGTAAAGTAGTTTTGACTTCAAGAGGAAACTGCTGGTTAAGGATTTGGTTCAGTTCAGGTCTTCCTTTCATCAGCAAAAAACTGTTGAATTTGTTCAGGATAT
This sequence comes from Methanosarcina sp. Kolksee, assembly GCF_000969945.1. Classification (NCBI taxonomy): domain Archaea; kingdom Methanobacteriati; phylum Methanobacteriota; class Methanomicrobia; order Methanosarcinales; family Methanosarcinaceae; genus Methanosarcina; species Methanosarcina sp. Kolksee. Next base: position 1,526,369 of record NZ_CP009524.1, on the reverse strand, counting down.
CTTCCGGTCTGGTTGTAGGAGTAAATTTTATTCCCAGAGTGCCTTCGAAGTAATAGCCCATTTTCAGCGCAAATCGAGTTGCAAGTACTGTTTTTCCAATCCCTCCAAAGCCGTGGATAATTGCAGCTCGTTTTACGTCGGATTTGAAGCCTTTTTCAAGAAGCCTGAGTTCTTTTCTCCTGGCAACAAAACCTTTTTCCATGACCTGCAAATCCGGCAGCATCATAGGTTTGAAAACGAATTCAGAAGGTTCCGGTTTTAAATTCCCTACATTAACGCAGTTGCAGTCTGAAAGATAAAGTACCGGAGTTGCAAAGTCGAGTCCATTACCATTTTCTAAGTTCTTCATCACGAGTCTTGCTTCTTTTAAAGCAAGGTCAACAGGTTTTCCACTTGCAATTGCTCTATAAAAATTGTACGCAAACTTTGTGGCTACATCATCAAGTACAGAATATTGCATTGCCACAACAGCAGGAATCCCTCTTTTGGAAAGCATACTGGCCAGATCCCCAAAAGCTTCTTTATTCGAGCCTTTAGCTGATTCGCAGGAACTGAGCACAACAAGCCGGATGCCTCGTTCGGAAAAAAGGTCTGAAAGGGTTTTGTTGTCAATAAGCCTTGCTTTCTGGTCTTCGTTTTCAAAAACAAGATTACCTTTGCCATCTATGCTGATCCCGTGGCCTGTGAAATGGATAATATGATAATCTTGTTCGTTAAGGTAACCTTCGACATTTTCAAAGGTTGCATCTTCAGTAAAGTCCACTTTTATTTTCTGATCTCTTTGAAGTTTGTCCACGGCTTCAAGGATAATTTCCTGTTCTTTTTCCGTGTTCAAAGGCGAAATCCTGGGGTCATCAGGACCGGAAATTATTACCAGCATCCTGAGTACGGAATCAAGAGGTTCAAGCTTTTTCTTCTTCACGCCTGCTGGCAGCCTTGAAATAAGGATGTTTCTTCTTCGAATCAGAAAATCTTCGTCGTCGTGCAGGTATTCCCAGGGCAGCGCTGAAATTTCCGGAACATCTTCTCCAAACCTGAGTGAAATCCTGAGTCCACTGCCATTCTCCTGGACTTCCTGGATGGATTTGTTGAAATACTCGCCTAGTTGACCGGAAAATACCATACTGTAAAGCATTTTCCCAAATTCAACATGCGGCTCTTCTCTATCCTTTTCTTCCTGTGTCTCTGCCTTTTCTTTATGCTTCTTTGGCTCTTCAGGGCTTTCTGTAACTTTTTTCTCTATACTTTTAAGCATCTGAAAGAGTTTCAGGTCTGGCCTGAGTTCAAAATCGTTGCTCGCTACAACATTTCCATCATTCAGAATCGAGGCACGATATGTATAGGGAGAAGCTTCAGGGGATCGGGTAATCTGAAAATCAAGAGAAGAGTATTCCAAAAAAATCACCGATTGTTATTTGGATTTCATAATTAATAAATTTAAAGTGTATATATCAATAAAAATAATATTTAAGACTTAAAAATATGAATTAAAAAACAGAAGTACAGCTTTAAAGGTATCAAGGCTCACATAAAACTCACGAAAATTCAAATCTATTTTGATTAAAGTTGGTGCAATCTAATTTCAGCCTCAAAAGAATCATTTTCATTGGTCGTCGGTTAAGGAATTTTCTTACCTGAAAGCTATCGATTTTGCATTAGAAGCCGTCCTTAAATTTTGGCTTTTTTACATGAAATCGAGACCCTTTTCAGCTAACAACTCATTGAAATATATTACAAATGTTGAGACATTGCTGCAATTTGTCATGATTCCTCACTTAACCGAAGACGCATGAAGCCATGTCTAATATTTTAATTAAATTCTTTTTTATATAACTATTAATATAGTATAAAATAGAGGATGGGAAACCAGAAATGACAGGTATCGGTTATCTTGCAAATAAAAAGACTTTATCGGGTTTGTTGAAGGAAAGCAGGCAGAAGGTTACTGTCTCGATCTTCTAAAAGAAATTTTCGTAAAAACTACATTATAAAATTTAGGAAACAGAGAGAGGTTCCTTCATTGATAAGGCTGTGGCTGCTTAGATGAGTTTTTGAAAAAAAGAAGAAATTAAGAGTTCTACATTATCTTGAAAATTACTACGTTGTCTTTTTAAATAAGTGTAAGTTCTAATATGGAAATGGGGGTTATTATTTGGCTGACAGAGAAAAGATAACTGCAAAACTAAAAGTCGCAGAAGCTGATCAAAGAGATGTCGGAAAAGGAATTGTCCGGATAGATGATAGTTTCAGGGAAAAGCTGGACCTCAAGCCCTTTGACGTCGTGGAAATAAGAGGAGGAAAATCGACTTCAGCCCTGGTGGGACGTCCATATCCCAGCGATTCGGGCCTGGATATTATCCGCATGGACGGACTTATCCGCACAAATGCAAAAACCAGCATAGGGGAGTATGTGGATATTCGCAAAGCCGACTGGAAAGAAGCAAGGAGTGTAACCCTCGCGCCTGTGGCTAAGGGCATGCAGATCTATGCCCCAAGTGAAACTCTTAAAGCCGTATTCATGAACCGTACGGTTTCCAGGGGAGATTTTATTTCCACCACAAGCTTGAGGCGGTCCCGGGAAAGAGAGACTTTCGGTAAAGGAATCATGTTCGAGGATTTCTTTCAGGACTTTTTTGGTCCAGGTATGGAGCAGTCATTTGGGCTGGGAGAAATAAAGTTACAGGTGGTCTCCACTTCCCCGTCCGGGATAGTAAAGATTACAGATATGACAGAAGTTGAGCTTTTACACGAAGCTGCAGAGATAACTCCGGAACAGAATGTTCCTACTGTTATGTATGAGGACCTGGGTGGGGTTAAAGAGGCTATCACTAAAATAAGGGAAATGATAGAGCTGCCTTTGAAGCATCCTGAACTTTTTGATAGGCTAGGAATTGACGCTCCAAAAGGAGTACTGCTTTACGGGCCGCCTGGAACAGGCAAGACAATGCTCGCAAAAGCAGTTGCAAACGAAACTGATGCTTACTTTATCTCAGTCAATGGTCCGGAAATTATGTCCAAGTATTATGGGGAATCAGAAAAAGGGATCAGAGACGTCTTTGAAGAAGCAGAGAAAAACGCTCCTGCAATCATTTTCCTTGATGAAATAGACTCCATCGCACCTAAGAGGGCTGAGGTGACTGGAGAAGTCGAAAGGAGAGTTGTAGCTCAACTCCTCTCCCTGATGGACGGGCTTAAAGAGCGAAAGAACGTGATTGTGATAGGGTCAACCAACCGCCCTGAAGCAATTGATATGGCACTCCGCCGTCCTGGTCGATTTGACAGAGAGATTGAATTAAGGGTTCCGGACACCGAAGGAAGGCTTGAGATTTTCCAGATTCATACGAGAGGTATGCCTCTTGCCGAAAACGTAAATCTCATGGACTTCGCTCAGATAACATATGGGTTTGTGGGAGCTGACATTGCTGCGCTTTGCCGGGAAGCTGCAATGAGTTCCTTGAGGCGGATTCTCCCGAAGATTAACCTCAATGAACCTGAAATTCCAAGCGAAATCCTTGACACACTTCGGGTCACAAGGGAAGATTTTGAAAATGCCCTTAAAGATGTCCAGCCGTCTGCTATAAGAGAAATCCTTATCGAAATTCCTAACGTGAGCTGGGAAGATGTTGGCGGCCTGGAAGGAGTAAAACAACTTCTGAAGGAGGCCGTAGAGTGGCCCCTCAAAAGTCCGGAATCGTACAGGGATATAGGAGTTGAAGCTCCCAAAGGAGTGCTTTTATATGGTCCTCCGGGTACTGGAAAGACTCTCCTTGCAAAAGCCATTGCCCATGAGTCCGAAGCTAACTTCATTACCGCAAAAGGAAGCGATCTGCTTTCCAAGTGGTACGGAGAGTCCGAAAAAAGGATTGCTGAGGTTTTTACACGGGCAAGGCAGGTCGCTCCATCTATTATCTTCCTGGACGAACTTGACTCTCTTGCACCTGTTCGCGGGGCTTCCGTAAGTGAGCCACAGGTTACAGCTAGAATCCTTAATCAGCTCCTTTCCGAGATGGATGGGCTTGAAGAACTCAGAGCTGTAGTGGTAATAGGTGCAACTAACCGTCCTGATATTATAGATCCGGCTCTTCTAAGGCCTGGACGTTTTGATGAGTTAATTTTAGTTCCCGTTCCGGACGCGGGAGCTCGTAAGGAAATATTTAAGGTTCATACCGCGAAAATGTCGCTTTCAGAGGATGTTGATATTGACAAACTCGTATCCATGACCGACCAGTATACAGGTGCTGATATTGCAGCCGTATGTAAAAAGGCAGGAAGAGACGCACTTCGCGAAGACCTTCACGCTAAAGAAGTAAAGCAGAAACATTTCCTTCAAGCGATTGCTGAAACCGGGCCTTCGGTCACTCCTGATACCATGAAATATTACCAGGCTGTACAGAGTGGTCTGAGAAAACGGCAGTCAAAAGAAATAGAGACTCCATTTTATATCTGAGTGCGAGACAGGAAGTTTGGCCTTCTTTTTTCCTTTTTCCTGTTTTCCTTTCTCTTCTCTACTTTTTTATTAACATCCTGATCCCAGCTACCTCCAGTGGTGTAGGTTGAAAATAGAGCCTTTTTCGACAAGTGGCGGCAGTGCGACACTTTTTTGCAAAATCACAAATCTCAAGAAGTTATTGGGTAGAAAAAAAGCTTCACATGACCCCGGAGCCTATCACACCAATAACTGCTTTTTTGTCAATATCTGAAGTTGTCAATTGATTATCTCATGCTCCTCCTACCGCTTTTCGGTGTCCCGAAGTTCATCCGAACTTACATCAGTCCGGGCTTGAGGTTACACGTAGTATTCTTTTTAGGTACACATTTCTATTCTTTTTAGGTACACATTTCCTCGATTTCTGACGGCAAAACCATTTGTAACCTGATCGCTTCTTGCCAGCGTCTCCAGAGGATAAACAATCCAGCAGCACCAATCGCACCCCACGCAATTAACACGCCTAACCCCTGGCCAAAGATAGAAGAAACGACAAGAGGCAGCCCGTCCCACATTGAATGTAGAATGGAAACGAGCAGATAAGCATTAATTACCTTCCAGTTAATGCGGAAGTTGCAGCTCTTGCTTTCCCTGAACAGTACACTGGCTAAAATAGCTGTCCAGGTTCCGTGTCCCAATGGAGAAAGCAGACCCCGGATTAAGGTCACCTCCACTGTTGCCGAAATGCTCCCATGACTTTCCAGGAGGGCCGTAAAGGCGTAACCATTACTTTCCAGGGCTGCAAACCCCATTCCCGCTGCCGCACCCAGAATCAATCCATCCATTTCCGAGTCATGCCGTCTGCGGCGTGCAATCACCAGCACTCCCAGGATTTTAGCAAACTCTTCGATGAATCCTACTCTTAAAATTGCCCTGAGATCTAGCTGACTGATAAAAAATGGCTCTAAAAGAGCAGCAGCAATGATGCCCAGCAGCCCGCCATATATAAAAGCCAGGGAGACCGTTGGCATTGTCAGGCGGCTGAGGTGCCTTCGCTCGTATATGAAAGCTACATAAGCGACAGGGACCATAAAGCTGCCGACCATTGCCAGGGTTGGAAAAAGGTTTGAGTTCTTCGTCAGCAGCAAGGTCACCAGTAAGAGAATGTAGAAGACTACTGCTGTGATTAAAACTTTTAACCATTCATTTCGTCGGACCACTGGCACAGGCGGCTGAACTTCCGTCGTACTGTCCATAATGTCCTCCTGTTTAATTTGTTAATCTTATTCTGCGACATCCAGATCCTGCTGTTTTCAAGGTCTGTTATCAAAGGCTAATTGGGCTCCTGAAATTTTCAGTAACCACATTCAAAGTGCCGCTGCGAATTCAAATTGCTTTCGTGACTAAGCAGCCCGTTTTCTGTCTGCCCTTTATAGCCTGTTCTCCAAAACATCTTTTCCCCATGTGATAAAATACCATTAAGATGTAGCTTTTAATGTTAACCCTCCGATAGCGGTACCCAGCAAATTTTATTAAAATCGTGAAGAGGAGTGACCCAGTGCAGTAAAGTATAGCCAGATCCTTGAAAGATAACTGGTTTAATGGCAACAATAGAGATCTTTGCTCTGTCAGGATAATCTTTAACCACCCGAACCTGTGATTTCCAGAAACTTGCTAAAGAGTCAGTCCCTGGGAAAGTAAGAAGATTTCTAAAGATATGGCTTGAGAAAGTTTCACAGGCATTATTTCCGGACCCAGGTTTAATAGATACAGGTTTAGCAGACTCAGGTTTAACAGATTCAGGTTTAACAGATTTAAGTTTAACAGACTAAGGTTTAATAGATTCAGGTTTAACAGATTCAGATTTAACAGACTAAGGTTTAACAGATTCAGGTTTAATAGATACAGGTTTAATTTTATGAATTAATATTTTTTTCCTGGCAGATGTGTTCTTAATTCCGTTAAAGTTTCTATTCCGCGCCTACGTAATTCTTTGAGGTTTCCCTGGTATACGACTGCTGCCGGCACTAACAGTAATGGAATAGTTGCTGCAACTTTAGCTCCTTCTGAAATAGGCAGCGCAGCTAACAAGCTTGATCCAGTAACACCATAAATAGGAACTATAGGAAACAACATAGCTAAACCGAATGCTCTTCTGAAATGGATGCCTAATTTTGCAGCCAGAAAACCATTAGACCCTATAACCACACCGATGCCGATACTTGGTCCTATAGTCCGAAACGGATTATATGATGGCCCGATATATAGTCCAAAATCAACGCCAAAAAAGGAAACAAGCCCATTGAATTGGTCCCTTTCCTGATTGGAGTTTCCTCCAAGCCCTGATACAACTATGCCAATGTCCAGTTGCAGAGGTCCTCTTTCTGCTCCCCTTCCGTCCATTATACCATTACTTTCCTTAAACGGTAATAAGGTTTACCTATATTCTGATTTTTCCAAAAAGCTGTGGCCTTATTTCGAGGATGTAGTTTGCATGCTCACTACTCTAACAGTTTTTCTATTCGGCAAATCGTTCACGATTTCATATTCAAACCCCATGGTGCCTAAATCTGTAACTTCCCCGCCGTCTTCCTCATATATTGCAATGAATCCTGATTCGAATATTGAACTCGCTTTCTGATTCTCGCTTTCTGATTCTCGTTTTCTACAACTTTGATTTTTAAGGTACTTCCTTCTAATTTGTTAAAATTTATAATATGTCAAATGTGACTAGAACAATTGCTTGCCGTTGGAAAAATCTACTATACTCGCATAAACCCTGTGGGATTAGTTCTACAATCGAAGGAATATAGTGTTTTTTACGGACATATAGTTGATTTTCCAGTAATATTGGGAAAAAATGGGGACAAATTAGAGTAGATATTAAGAAACGCAGCAAATTGAAATTAGTGTGCTTAGTAATCAATTTTTTATTAAGTCAATTAAAGTGTTAATTGTTAGAGGCTTTGGTAGTACAAATTATATTGATGCTTATAAATTGTAAAGTTTGGAATTCAGTCGTTTGTGAAATTGCAGTTGTCTGTGTACTGCATTTTCTAGAGACTTATATACATATTTTAGAAAATGTGATCGCTTTTCAGTTTCAAGATAATTTGTAAATGGATAGTAATGTAGCTTGGAAGGTATTATATGACTGTAAGCCAAAAAATCGAAAACTCAAAGATCCTGTTAATGCCCGAATCAGGATCAGATAAACAACCAATTATGCTCACTGTCTCTTCAGATTTGATGAAAAATTACGAAGCTGGTTCGCCAGTAAGCATTGAAAACTCTTTTTGTGTAGCCCAGGATAGTGAAGGTGAACCAATCATTGTGTCGGTTGGATCCGATAAGCGGCTTTATGCAATCACTCGTGATTCAGGAAGCAAAACTGGCTGGAAGCAGAACGATATTACGCCAAAGGTGGAAGACGAAAAGCCCGGGAATGTAGTTGCATTTGAGATGGTTCAGATGAGTTCTGGACCAATCGTATTAGCCTGCTCAGTTTCATCTTCATCGAACGCGAGCAAGACAACAATGTATGTCTCCTCACAATTGTTGAAATCTGACACAACTATTCAGTGGGACAATTTTGCTCAGTACTGGCACGTTCGACCTTTCCAGGTATCTGGATCAAGAATGACAAAGATCTACATGGGAGAAGATTCCTCTTCAACCACGTCCTCTGTACTTGCTGTGGTAGCAATTGAGAAAGATAACCAAGCTGAATATTATCGACTCAATACCAATCTTGAGGAAAGTGAGATATGGGAACATCTCACAATCCCAGAAAACGCGATCAAAATTCATTCTCTAGCGCTTGGCAAACAACGTGGATATCCAGGTGTCTACTCTCTTTATGACACTATATATGGGCAATCGTTGCAATTTACATCCTTTCCAATTAAACGATTTAATGGTAAGACATTCTCGATTTTTTTTCAACAGCCCTTCGGCAGCAAGATCAACAGCTTTGCCGTCCTGCCAAGTGGCAGCAGTAATGATAATGTCTACGCAGCAGGCGAGGGAGTTTATCTCTTTCGTAAAGGTGCCACCAAACCCATCACGATTGCAGAGAAGGACATAACTCCTACGGTTCAAACATTGCTCGCTCGTCAGGATGATAAGTCTGTAACACTCTGGATGGTCAACAGTGATGGGATGTTAGGGATGACAGTGTCACCTTTCTCTTCTCAGACTACATGGCAGCCAGTTCTGCAAATTTGTAGAGATGTTTCCCAGACTGCAGCGTTACGTAACCGTTATTACAAAGCTAATCAGCTGTTCATGGTCAGCAACACTAATCACCTAATTTACCTGTGGCAGGACCCAGAAAATACTCAGTGGTACGAGACTAATATTCCACTTTACGACACTGAAAATACGCTCAGCTTCGACTGTTATACAACACATATGTCTTTCCGCGATCAAGCTTCTGGAGTTCCCGTGACTGATATCGAGCTGAATCTAAAGTCGTCAGCCTGGACATACCTCAAAGTGAACGGGAAGGCTCACACTTTATTGGGTAATGCCAAAAATCAAATCACCCTCAAGCCAGATCTGGCAGGAAACATCACCATCATTAATAGAGTTTCAACCATCTCAACTCCAGTTTTCGAGTTGAGTGCTGAATGGTTGAAAAGTGTGGTTGATATTGACCCAGCTACCAAGGTGCGCAATACGTTATCCAGGATACAGTCTGGTGACGAGTTGCGGGCTGTGGTTCTAGCTGATGGGAATAAGCTGGTTTCAGATTCCGTAAGCAAAGAATCAGTTGATAGTGCAGCTAGTGCAATCAAAAAACTCACAGATATTGCCAACACGTTACCTCAGGATAGCGCCAGCAGATCTGTAAGCGGCGGAACAGGTGACCCTTCAAAACCTACTACCTTTGCGGCACTCTTACGCGATCCGACAGGAAGTAGTCGAAATCTGCTCTCTGCCTCGAATACTAAGGGTGATTACTTCTGGGGTATGCGTTTTGATGATGATAATGTGACCTATTACGAAGGTAGGGATGCACGCAAAACCATCGTTAATAGTAGCTTCAAGCTTGACTCAGTTAGTCCTGAACTGCTTGGTAGTTCACCAGCTCAGGCCCTGGCTTTGGATATCGGTGATATAGGAAATGCCATTCAGAGCGTTGCCGGTGATGTGCTCAAAGCACTTGAGAGCGGCATAGAAAAAGTGGGAGGATTTATTGTTCAGGTGGCTGAGGGCGTATTCGAGTTTGTTGTTGAAGTTGGTGGTAAACTCCTTAAATTTGCCATCGAAACAGTAGAAATTGCGATGAACATTATCAGCTGGGTGTTTCAGAAAATTAAGGTTTTCTTTGAGGATCTCGTCAAGTGGCTCGGTTTCATGTTTGATTGGGATGACATCATTCTGACTAAGAAAATTATCGTTAATGTGACCAATCAAACACTCGAACTTGCCAAACACAAAATAGGTGATGCTGAGACTATTGTCAACAATTTTTTTGACGAAATCGAAAAAGAAATCGACAAGATTGGACCAATTCCAAGTGAAGTAAGCTCTCTGAATTTGCTTAGTGAAGGAAAGAAGTTCTGTGATTCCTACTCGGGTGCCCAAGACTTTTTGGATTCCGCTCCTGGTAATTTTGCAAACTACCATATTATGCAGAGCATGGAGGCATCGTCTAATTCAGATTTTTCTGTCAGCAGTAACACGGATCCACTAACAGTTTTCTTTACTCAGGTGGTCTATCCATTAGGTGAAGACATAGCAAATATAGTTTGTACCTTCACCAGAGATATCTATGATCTGTTCACCACTAATAACCTGACAATAGGTGAATGTTTCACCAAACTGAGTAAAGATATGCTCAAACAAGTTATAGGCTTGGCTCGTACGACCATAAGCGGTCTCTTGAAAGTTCTTGAAAGCGCATTTTCGCTAATTAAAGAAATCGTTAACTCTACATTACATATTCCTGTCCTTTCTGCATTCTACAAATTCATAAGTGGTGGTGATGACTTCTCATTGCTGGATGTGGTTTCCCTTATGCTTTCCATTCCGGTTACCATGCTCTACAAGGTGCTAACTGGACGCAGCCCTTATCAAAGAGGGTCTGGCAACCTGGAAAAAATGGGATATCAGGAGTTATTCGATGCTCTTAGCGATGATTCAACACAGCTAACAACGACAACAATCGCGACAAGGTCGAAGGCAGTTGATATTACTTTATCTGGGGACGAAGTTACTGAAGTTACAGACTTACCAGTTTCTACAAGGTTGAAGGCAGTTAATATTGCCTTAGATGAGGAAAAAATTATTAACATGACAGAATCACCAGTTGAGAGAAAGTCGCAGGCGATTGATATTGCTTTAACTGAGATTAATGATAGAACGGGAGTAAAAATATACAAATATGTAGGTTATGCAGCTTACTTTTTTGCTGATGCCTATGCCTTATTTTTACGCTCCATCAAATATTCAATGGAGAAACTCCCCAAACCTTTGGAATATATTAATTTTTTACTTTCGCTTGTTAAAATAGCTGTTACTTTCCCATTTAAACTAAAAAGGAGTTTGGAAGACGATCTTTACAATCTTAGCTGGGGTACTTCTATTGCGATTTTCCTTGGCAGTTTCATCAAAGTAACTACACCTGGAGATAATGAAGGAGTGAAGAAAGGAGTTGAGGTATGGAATTTTATTTGTTTGCCAATCAGTGGTATTCTGGGATTAATGATATTGATAAACAAATTGATAGACCAAGTTACTGAAGGTCCAAATGCTGGGGAAATTTTACTTAACGTAGCAACTTTTGCTGAAACTTTTGTGCGCTCTCATGGTGGCATGTTAAATGCAGTGGCGACTCTCGATCCGGACAAAGAATCTGGTGCGATTTTCGCAGTTGTCTCAATCATAGAAGGTTTATTAGCGACGACGATACGCGGTGGCAGAACTGTAGCTATTTGCATATCAGAATGAGTTAACACGTAAGATTGTAGTGTTGCGTCAATCTTCAAAGATTCAACGCTTGCGAATAATTACAATTGATTTGATACTACATTTTACTGTTGACGCAATAGTAGACACATTTGTGCTAATTTGTTGAAAAATATTTATCTAAGGAGGTAAAAAGAAATGAGTGAACAAAGATTAGATGTAATGGGTGTTTCTGGCCTTTCCAGTAAAACAATAAGTAAACAATCAATTACTAACAATAAAATATATTCGATGCAGGCGGTTTCTTCAAGCAAGAGTCCTGGAAACTGTATCACTGGCTACGACATGGTCGCAGCCATTACTCAGGATACTATCAATCTGCAGCTTTTGTTGCTCTGGGACCTTTTAGATGAAGAATGTAGAAAAATGAAATGGGAATACACATTAAAACATGGAAGGTTTACACTTAACTATTCGTTCGAGGGAGAGATGGATGCACCTGAGGTGATCCTGGGAACCAGTAAGGCGCCGAACTTCCAGGTTAAGCTGGCTCTTAACATTCCAGAGGGTACCCTTACTTATGGAGTAGGTGAAGACAAAGACTCTGTCACAATCAGTGACTGGAAGTACGTATTTGACGTTGACGTCAACTTTGCCCAGATCGAACAAGACCACATTCAGAACAGTATTGCAGTGCCGGATGTGGTCAAAAACATGTTACACAAATTCAATGATGAATGTTTCACTATCCGTCACCTGTTAATGGACTTTCAGAACGCAAACATTGCCAACTATGATGAAGTGGAGAGCAAAATAACTCTCTCAGAGGATTTTACAGAAGATGATTTGATTTCATTCCAGACAGGTCTAACCAAATACTTCAGGGATCTGGCGGAAACAGACCATCCTTTTGTATTGGGTTACTCGATTGAAGAGAAAACACCTGATTCGGATCCATCTATTCCACCGACATTTACACCCACTGGGGGAACCTACTGGATATTTTTTGAAGAGGATGAATCTAAACGGTCACAAAGCACATTGAACTTTCTTTTGACTACTGATACTGTTAAGAAACCTCTTCCATATCCTACAAAGCCTAATTTCAATAACAATTGGGTGAGCAGTAACGAGTACGACGGTAGATTTGTCCTTGCTAAGAGTCTTTTCTTTGGAGAATTCATCCTGCCTAAATTGCAGGAAGCACTTGGCCATTATATCACTGGCGAGCGAAAAGGAGACGACTCAATATTGATTAAGAAATCAGGACTCGAGTGGACTTTGACCGAGTCCCCCGAAAAAGGTAGCTCCAGATGGAAATATACATATGACAAAACTTTTAATTGGAACGCAAAAGATGTTGAAGTATGGGCGGTAGTTAAAAACGTCCCAATCGAGGTCGACCACTGGATTACTAATAAATTCTGGTTTACCGTAGAGCTCGGAGAATCAACCAGTAGTAACACGTTACCAATCAAACTCAATGGTGAATTTTATGTCCATCATGAATTCCTATGCCACCCGCTGGGTTTCACTAATGAAAGGATGTCATTAAGCGCCAAAGTGGGATGGGAAGGAACTATCGATGTCACATGCGGGACACAGGGTGTTATCGAACTGAAGCCGTCCATAAGTTTCAAAGAAACAGTTATCAATCATGATGGTAATTTTTGGGGAGATATTGACCAGGCTTTGTTAGAAAGAAATGTTAAAGGTCTGGAAAACAACGCAACCTGGATTAAATCTCAATATGAAAAAGAAGTCAATGATTTGTTAAATTTGTTTGCACCACTGGGGAACCGGTTTGTACTGCCCGCTGGAGGTGTCTTTGCTTTTAAAAACCCGGAGTTCGACGACTTCCAGAATCTGCTTTTTGATATAACATATAAAACTGAAGGCTTACCATCAGACACGGACAATGAGATCGTCTCAAAAAAAGATCAGATTACCTCCCCAATAGATGAAAGAGGATCTAAATCCCTTCCAATAAAGAACCTTCCAATAAAGAACCTTCCAATAAAGAACCTTCCAATAAAGAACCTTCCAATAGAGATTATTGAGAAAGTGAGGAGCTTTAAGTAAAGGTCTCCGAGGAAACTGCTGAAGCCCGTGCTATTAATGAAGTAATTCCCGAGTGCTAGGAGCTTGAAGATCTAATTAAAGAAGCCGGGACCGAAGTAGAAGAGGGGAAAGTTATAGACAAAATAATAGAAGCAGAAATCAAAGAAGAAGCTGAAGAAGAGACTTTTGGAGACAAAACTGACACCAGTCAAAAAAGATCAATGAATCAAACATGAAAATGCTATGATAAGAAATCAAATGGGATACGATACTCCGAATTAGGACTTACGCACTTGAGGAACAAAATCAATTAAGGCAAAGACTGTTGATTATAGTCACGTTTTAGACATTTAACGGTTCAACGCTGTTAATTTTTCAGTTCAACTGCGTAAGTCCTACGAATATTAGGTAATGGTAAAGGGTATGATTCCAAAGGGATTAATTCTTTAATTAAGAGACATTTTTTTATTTCTTTTTTTACGATCTATTTTCTAAATGAGATCATCCTAAAGCCATTTAATCTTTAGTTGTTAGAGACTATTGTTGTTAGAGGCTGTTCATTGGTTACTTTTAGATCTCTTGGAATTATAGGGTTTTAGGATTTTGGTTCTTGAAAGACGAAAACCAATTCCCGCTATTACTCACTATAAGACAGTCTTGTCTTTTATGGAGTTTGCATGCGCATTACTCTAACAGTTTTTCTATTCGGCAAATCGGTCACGATTTCATATTCAAACCCCATGGCGCCTAAATTTGTGATAAACCACTTCGGAATATGACCACAAATGACGTCCAGTCTGTTAAATTCTCCATTTTCCAGATAGGGAATCAGAATTTTCTTTGAAGTCAAGTCTGGATTTTTAAACATGACGTCTTCTATATTAATCGAAAAATCACCTTTATTCACACCGGGTTCCAGAAATTGCATGATGTCAAATTTTGGCGGTTCTTTCTGGCGTTCTTCAATTGTTTCAAGCATTTCTTTTTTGATTGAATCAAGAAGATCCGGCACATTACCTTCCACAATGAATATGTCAAATCTCGCTGCTTGAAAAGTCCCGGACGCTATCCCTGGGATTTCACTTGCAACAATTGCTTTTACGTCGCCAAGCTGTTTTATTGTATCCGCTACAGCCGTGCGTACCGCAGCCATGCCTTTCGCGTTGCAAACTTGATTTTCAAACCGGGTCAGAACTTTCCATTCCCCGCCGTCTTCCTCATATATTGCAATGAATCCTGGTTCGAATATTGAACTCGCTTTCTGGTTCTCGTTTTCCACAACTGCTATTTTCAAGGCGCGTCCTCCTATCGTGTTGAAATTTATGAGATTCGGAATGTGATTAAAACAATTGCTTACCATTTGATTATTACTCGATTTATATAAGCTCTGCTGGACTCATTTAGCAACCTGTGATATATCGTTTGTGGACGCGCTTTCAGTCCATTTTATCAGGCGAACAATGATCCTTTCATATTTTATCGGAACGCGCCGACTATCTGTTTTAGAGAAATAATGAACTGTGAGATTTCCGGAAAGAAAAACATTGACTATAAACAAAGAAAACAAGAACAGATTAAAGCTAGAACAGATTAAAGCCAGAACAGATTAAAGCCAGAACAGATTAAAGCCAGAACAGATTAAAGCCAGAACAGATTAAAGCCGGAACAGATTAAAGCCGGAACAGATTAACTCCGCCAAAGGATATTGCAATCGGGAATGGAAAGCTGCATAGAACTGGAAACCACATGAAAATACAAAGTCTGTTTATCGAAATCTTTGTGATAGGTTCCAAGTTAGAAAAACAAATACAATTTTCCGAATAAAAACCCCAAATCCTGTGAATAAAAAATCTTAAATCTGTAATCGTTATAATAAGAGAGCATCAGTGACTTTAATTTAAATTTCAGGAAAAAACCAGGGTTATCCAGGTTTCGGTGACTTTGAATTCGTTTAACTTTGAGGTTATTTAACTTTGAGTCCATTATTTACTTATTAATTCTCCCAGTACACAGAACCTGGTCTTTCCACTGGATTCAGGAGATTTTCCGCAGTTATTCAGGAGAAATTCAGGTTTTTCTTCGGATAGTTCAAGTTTTTCGGCATTCAGGCAGAAGTATTCCCCTTCAAATCGGAATTTCCTGAAAAGTTCGCAGGTTTCACAGAGGCAGCCCAGTTTTTTTCCCTGTTCCAGATGTTTGCCCCTGGAGCAAAACATCCCTGCACCGCCTGAATAAGAAGGACAGTTTTTGCAGGTGCAGGCTTTAAGGTTATGGTATGAGCCGCAGATCCCGAAGTATCTTCCAAATTCTTCCCTGGTCTGCTGTACAATGTCAGATGTTTTCTCCCCGGATTTTTCCTTTTTCCAGGTATCTTCTTTATTTCCTGCTGCGAGTCTGGAACTCAGAACATTCCTCCTGTGTGCAGAAAGACATGATTTATAAGATGTCAAAATATATTATATATTGCTTAAGGATTTGAAAAGTGTATATTACCTGAGGCGGTAAAAAGATTTTGTATCCAGAAGGGTTGGTGGAGAGGTAGTAGCTATGGGATTCAATCAACTAGCTGAAAGCGACGAACTGATTCTTGGTGAAGCACTGGAAAGACAGCAAGTTCTGGAAACCGTAATTAATAACAGTCCTGTTATGGCTTTTCTCTGGGCTCCGGATAAAAAATGGCCTGCCAGGTACGTTTCGGAAAACGTAACCCAGCTTGAATACAGCGCAGAAGATTTCCTTACAGGAAGGATGGTGTATGCAGACATAGTCCACTCCGAAGATATAGATAAGGTTAGAAAGGAACTTACCCGATGCTGTGAGGCCGGAAATGAAAGCTTTGTACAGCGGTACAGGATTCTTACCGGAAAGGGGGAAGTCCGATGGGTAGAAGAAAAGACCTTTATCCAGCGTGATGAAAATGGAAATGTAGTGAATTTTCAGGGAATAGTCAGGGACGTTACTCAGGAGATTAAAAATGAAAAGGCTCTGAAGGATGCTCTTCAAAGCCAGAAAGCCCTCATGGAAAAACAAAAAGCTCTCCTTGAGCGGCAAAAGGTCCTTGAAACCGTAATTAACAATAGCCCGATGGTAGTGTTTCTCTGGAAAGCTGAAAAATACTGGCCTACGTTATATGTGTCTGAGAATGTCAGGCAGTTTGGGTACGCTCCAGATGACTTTCTTTCCGGAAAAATCCTTTACGGGAAGATAATCCATCCCGAAGACCTGCTCCTTGTGGAACTTGAACTTGAGGAAAATTGTGAAGAAGGGGGAAAGGAATTCAACCGCCAGTACCGGATTCTTACTCAGACTGCTGACGTCCGCTGGATTGACGAGAAAACCTTTATCCAGCGCAATGAGGAAGGAGAAGTTACTCATTTCCAGGGCATTATAGAAGATATAACCCGAAATGTAAAAAGAACCTGACCTTTAGATTGAAATCAGGAAAGATAAGAAGCAATCTTCAGGCTTTAAGGATCGGAATTGAAGTGATTTTCATGCGTTTTTGGTTAAGTAAGGGATTGTGAAAACTACGTCCCTTCCCATGACGTTTGTTAAATAGTTTAATAGTAGCGGGCTGTAACAGGTTATATATTTTATGCAAAGAAGCGAAAATTTAAAGCCGGTTTCTAATGAAAACTTGATAGTTTTTTGGCAAGAAAATTCCTTAACCGATGACCAATGAAGTGATTTTAATTATTTTCGGAATTTCATGAGTAAAAGTAAATTTCATGTATTTGCTGAAAATTTAAAAATAGATTTAAGTTTCAAAAACGACTTCAAGCAATGGATTAAACTTTATAACTGTATGATAAAATTGCTGCACATTTTTCGAGTTGAAAAAACTCCATTGTATTTGAAGAGGATACCTTTTTTTATCTTTCAGGCCCAGTTTAGTTATATAAATATATATAAAGTAGATAAAAAACCCAAGTACTTTCCAGAGTTGCTGAATTCCCGTGGGATTGAGTATGCTTTATATGGCTGCTGTTACGGAACTATTATAAAGTATAAAGCCTGAAAACCGTACAATTTCAAAAAACAGTATAATTTAAAAGCAAGTAGAGTATAAAGGATACAAAATATTATTAAACTATAATATTATACTAATTGAACTATAATATTACACAAATATTACACAAATCCGAAATCCAGATTATACTGAAATAAATTCCAGGTTGTACTAACCTGAAACGGACGAAGCATAAAGCAGGCATCCGAATTATTCAAAATACCATACACAGGAAAAATTATCATAAACAGGAGTAATTTAATGTATCATCTTAAATGTATCGAATGCGGTGCAGAGTATTCCAAAGACGAAGTAATCTATACATGCAGCAAATGTGATGGGCTGCTTGATGTAATTTATGACTATTCCTCAATAAAAATTGACATGGAAAAACTTAAGACCGAATGCCCTTCGGTCTGGAAGTACGCAAAACTTCTTCCTATTGAAAGAGAGCCTGTAACTATCAGGGAAGGCGGAACTCCCCTCTACAAATGCGACCGTCTGGCTGAAAAAATTGGAATTAAAGAGCTTTACGTAAAGCATGAAGGTATGAACCCGACGGGCTCTTTTAAGGACAGGGGTATGACTGTAGGAGTTACAAAAGCACTTGAACTTGGCATGAATACCG
This sequence comes from Methanosarcina sp. Kolksee, assembly GCF_000969945.1. Taxonomy (NCBI): domain Archaea; kingdom Methanobacteriati; phylum Methanobacteriota; class Methanomicrobia; order Methanosarcinales; family Methanosarcinaceae; genus Methanosarcina; species Methanosarcina sp. Kolksee. The sequence goes on along the minus strand of NZ_CP009524.1, from coordinate 1,508,330 downwards.
TTGCCTGCGCATCTACAGGAAACACTTCGGCAGCCCTTGCAATCTATGGGGCAAAAGCCGGGATTCCGGTAATAGTACTTTTGCCTGCAGGAAAAGTCGCTCTTGGAAAAGTAGCCCAGGCCCTTATGCACGGAGCAAAGGTCCTCAGCATTCGCGGAAATTTTGACGATGCGCTTGCCCTTGTACGTACTCTTTGCTCCCAGGAAAAAATCTATCTCTTAAACTCGATCAACCCCTACAGGCTGGAAGGTCAGAAAACTATCGGTTTTGAGATTGCAGACCAGCTCGGTTTCAAAGTACCTGACAGAGTTGTCCTGCCCGTAGGAAATGCAGGAAATATTACAGCTATCTGGAAAGGTTTCAGGGAGTTTAAGAAGCTTGGCATAACGGATTCGCTCCCGAAGATGACCGGGATTCAGGCCGCAGGCTCCTGCCCGATTGTAAATGCCATAAAGAGTGGGGCTCCTGAAATAACTCCAGAGGAAAACCCCGAAACCGTTGCAACAGCAATCAGGATAGGAAACCCTGTTAACGCGAAAAAGGCCCTTGCTGCCATCAGGGAATCCGGTGGGACTGCAGAATCCGTAACTGATGAAGAAATCCTTGCAGCCCAGAAAGACCTTGCAAGGCTTGAAGGAATAGGTGTCGAACCTGCAAGTGCAGCTTCGGTTGCAGGGCTTAAGAAACTTGTTGATATGGGTGTTATAAGCAGAGACGAGACCGTTGTCTGTATTACTACGGGACACCTGCTTAAAGACCCGCAGACTGTAATTGACGTCTGCGAAAAGCCTACTGTTGTGGATGCAAATATAGAAGCCATCCGGAAAGCTATCTTTGGAAAGGCAGAATAAGATCTGAAAACCGCTAACATTAGGAATAATAGTGGAAAAATAATCGTAGAAGATGATAGTAGAAAGATTGACTTGACCGGAATCCGGCTCCTTCAATCCTTCATGGTTTACTGGGAGAGGTTATAACTTCCAGAAACCTCTTACTGTTATTCAGATTCAGACGGTTTATCAAATTCTTTTGGTAATATCAAATTTAGACGGTTTATCAAATTCTTTTGGTAATATCAAATTTAATCGGATCAAATTCTTTTGGTAATATCAAATTTAGACGGTTTATCAAATTTTTTCAATATAAGAATAATCAATGGGCGTGAACATGAATGGAGCAGGATTATAAGCCTCACGAGATCGAAAAGAAATGGCAAAAAAAGTGGAATGAGAGCCAGATTTTCCAGGCCGAGCCCGATAAGCGAGAAAAATTTTTTATAACCATCCCTTACCCCTACCTGAACGGGAACCTGCATGCAGGGCATACCCGGACTTTTACCATAGGGGATGTTGTTGCAAGGCATAAGCGGATGCTCGGGTATAACGTGCTTTACCCTATGGGCTTTCATGTGACAGGTACACCCATTGTGGGTCTTGCCGAACTGATTGCAAATCGGGACCCTCAGACCATGGATGTTTATGAACGCCTTCATGGGATTCCCGGAGACATCCTGCCTACGCTTGATACACCTGAAAAAATTGTTGATTATTTCAAGCTCGAATCAGAAAAAGCTATGCGTAATATCGGGTACTCCATTGACTGGAGACGTAAGTTTACAACGACTGACCCGACATATAAGAAATTCATAGAATGGCAGTATATCCGGCTTGAGGAGAAAGGTCTGATCGTAAAAGGCTCCCATCCGGTAAAATGGTGCCCGAACGACAATAACCCTGTAGAGGACCACGATATTCTGCATGGGGAAGAAGCTACCATTGTAGAATATACGCTGATCAAGTTCCGGTATAAAGACATGGTCCTGCCCTGTGCAACTCTCAGGCCGGAAACAACGTACGGTGTAACTAACCTGTGGGTCAACCCTGATGTGACTTATGTAAAAGCAAAGGTCACACTGGACGGAAATGAGGAGTTCTGGGTTGTCAGCAAAGAAGCTTTCAGAAAACTGACTTTTACGGACCGGACAGTCGAGTATATTGAAGACATGCCTGCAAAATCCATAATAGGAATAAAACTCACAAACCCGGTTACAGATGACGAAGTAATTTCCCTTCCTGCATCCTTTGTCAGGCCTGAAAACGGAAGTGGAATAGTCATGAGCGTGCCTGCCCACGCGCCTTTTGACTACCTGGCCCTTCGCGACCTTTATGATGTTGACCTGAGCGAGTACGGGATAACCGAAGACCTCAGGAAAATCAAACTGATTTCCCTTATCAAGGTGCCTGAATTTGGAGAATTCCCTGCAAAGGAAATCGTTGAAAGCATGGGAATTACAAGCCAGAAAGACCCGAAAGCCGAGGAAGCTACAAAGATTGTATACAGAAGGGAGTTCCACGGTGGAGTACTTAAAGAGCTTACAGGAAAATACGAAGGACAGGCTGTCTCCAAAATCAAGGATATCCTTACAAAAGACTTCATCAGTTCAAACGCCGGGGAGATCTTTTACGAATTCAGTGAACCTGTTGTCTGCCGCTGCGGCACTTCCTGTGTAGTAAACATGGTCAAAGGCCAGTGGTTCCTTAATTATTCAAATCCCGAATGGAAAGCAAAGGTCTATAATTGCCTGGACCAGATGCGAGTTATTCCCGAAGAGTACAGGGTCGAGTTTGAAAACAAGATTGACTGGCTTAAGGATAAAGCCTGCGCCCGTAGAAAAGGCCTTGGAACTCACCTTCCCTTTGATAAGGAATGGCTGATTGAATCCCTTGGGGATTCGACAATTTACATGAGCTATTATATTATTGTCAGGTTTATCGAAAGTGGAGAACTGAAGATAGAAAACCTTACCCTGTCATTCTTCGACTACGTCCTGCTTGGAAAGGGTGATCTGGCAGCAGCCAGTGCGGATACTGGCCTCAGTCCTGAGCTTCTTGAAGAGATCCGCAGGCATTTCAATTACTGGTATCCTGTTGACCTGCGTTCTTCAGGCAAAGACCTTGTCCCGAACCACCTGCTCTTTTTCCTATTCCACCATGTAGCCCTCTTTGAAGAGGAAAAGTGGCCTAAAGCTCTTGCAGTAAACGGCTTTGTCTCTCTTGAGGGACAGAAAATGAGCAAGTCCAAAGGCCCGATCCTGACAATGGAAAGCGCAGTAAGCACTTACGGAGCGGATATAACAAGAATGTATATCCTTTCAACAGCCGAACAGACACAGGATGCAGACTGGCAGAAAACAGGTATCGAGTCTGCCAGAAGGCAGGTGGACAGATTTTATTCTTTTGCAAAGAATGTCATAGAAAGTGGAAAACGTGCAGATCTGAGCACCGAGCTAAAGCAGATCGACCGCTGGATACTCTCGAGGATACAGAACTATATCCGGGATACAAATGCAGCCCTTTACTCTATCCAGACAAGGGAAGCAATCCAGAACTCTTTCTTCCTGCTGCAAAACGATATTAAGTGGTACCAGAGAAGGGGAGGGGAGACCCTGCTCTACTATGTGCTGGATAACTGGGTCAGGCTTATGTCTCCTTTTACCCCGCATCTATGTGAGGAAATATGGGAAGCAATGGGGCATAAGGACCCGGTCTCTCTTGCCCAGTACCCGCTATATAATGAAGATCTGATAGATGACGGTGCGGAGCTTGCAGAAGAAACGATAAAGGGAACTCTGGAAGACATTGAGGAGATTATAAGGGTAACAAAGATGACCCCGCAGAAGGTCCACCTCTACACGGCTCCTGCCTGGAAAGCCGAAGCGATAAGGTGCGCCTGCGAGATGCAGCTTGAATGCTCTCTCGAAGTAGGTACCCTTATTAAAAAGCTGATGGCAAACCCCGACTTCAAACGCTTCGGCAAGGAGATCCCGAAGTTCGTACAGAAAATCGTTCCGGAGTTCAAAAGCGGAAGCTCAGACAGGTATGAAATCCTTACAGGCCCTGATATTGATGAACAGGCTCTCTTGAAAGAGTCGGTTTCCTTCCTGGAAAAAGAGATTGGCTGTCCTGTTGAAGTCCACAGTGCGGATTCTCCTGCCTTTGACCCTGAAAAGAAGTCAAGGTTTGCTGAACCTCTCAGGCCAGCAATTTACATTGAAGGAAAAAAGAAAGAGTAAAAGTCGATAAATAGGAGAATTTGATCAAACTGCTTTATCTAAAACCAAAAAACCTTTACAACCATAAAAGATGCGAAAAGCACTGAGAAAATGTGCACCGCATCTACTTTCCTTTTTTCTTTTTTTAGTAGTTTTTGCACGTTTATCTTTGTGCTCTTTAGTGTCATACCAGGAGACTTTGGGTTATATTTCTTTTGAAAAAAGATATGCCCTCTTTGTGAAGCCGATATTTTCATAGAATTTATGTGCATCTTCACGGTGAAATGCCGAATCGAGTTCGATTAGTTTGCATCCTTTTTTCTTTGCGGCAGCAATAGCAGTGTCTAATAACTCAGTGCCAAGATTCATGCGTCTAAATGATTTGTCGATTATCAATTCATTTATATGTCCTACTAGATCTTCCTGCCAGAGACTCTCTCTAATTATCAAAGAACAGAACCCGACTACCTTATCATTAACTTTAGCACATAGATAGATACTATCTTTAGATTCAATGCCATTGGAAATTATTTTCATTAATGCATTGCAGTTCAATGTTTTGTCGGGCCAAAGTTGCTTAAGAAGCTCGATAATCTCATCAAAATCACTTAATACAACTTCATAGATCTCAGCACTCATCTATCCATCCTCCGATTTTGCAACCACAAAAACTTTTGTTTTACGATAACCTTACTTAAATCCATAAGAGTATAAAAAAGGCAGTTAGAGATGCTCCATTATCGGTGTTCTACGTATTTTAGTATCAGAGCTCATCCCAAAACTTAAAATTGCTTCTCTGAATTTCAAATGTTTAATGAACAATCGAGGTTTGGATCATGGAAATGGTTCTGAAACTCTTTTTATGTGAAAATAAAATTGGTTATGGGATGAGCTCTCAGTATTAAAAAATGGAAAGCATGAAGATAAATATCGTCTACCCAGGTCATGGAACGCCGTTTCATATGGCACTATTCACTTTAAGACACTCTCTTAGAGACGGTTATTCTCTATAAGGATTTTCAGTTCCAATTATAGGTTATGGGCTTCTGATAAGTCAACAAAAATTTCTATTACTGTTGGTAGTAAGCGGTAATTAGGTTTAGACTGCCTGTAAAAAATAGGGAAAACGAGTGGATAGAAAACAAGTGGATAGAAACAAGTGGATAGAAACAAGTGGATAGAAACGTGTGGATGGAAAAAATGCTGGATGGTTGGATAAACAGTTCCACTGATCCCTAAAGTCGATAAAATCCAGATATTCGAAAGTGTTCTTCAACTGACCCGACAATGCCTCTCAATAAACAAAAAAGAAATTAGAGTGGAGTGATAATGAAACAGCAAAATATAATTGAAAATGTACTTGAAAAAGCAGGCAACAAAAACTTAATTAATGAACTTACAACCAGGCTGTCACAGTCTGAAATCACCACATTTTTGCTTGTCCTTTCAAAAGAAATGACGAATAAAAATACTCCGAGTGATATATTAAGCAAGTATGAATCCAACAGATTTGTAAAGCCTTCTGAACTTAATCCCATTAAAGTCAAGAAAGTAGAAATTATGATGCTCGAAATGGCAGAAGCCTCAGGGTTTATATCAGTTTTACTTTCTCCTGCAAGCCTTTTGGGGAGCTGTTCTGTTATAGCTAAAGTTGATCAAAACAATGTTATCTCCGCAACAAGAGGATTGGAGCTAATTGCAGACAGCACCAATATGCTCCCATATACCTTGCAAATGGAATAAAGAATAAAACCATTGATAACACAAAAAGTCCTGTCCATTTATCCGCAACCTGCAGAGTTACTCGCGGACAAATGTATAAGACTGACGAATTTGTTCCTCATTTTAGCTTGTTTACTATTGTTAGTTCTGGCAAAAACACAGGGTCTTATGGTTTTGAAAAGGATGCAATAGCCAGACATATGCAGTTTTATATAAACTATTTCGAAGAGAAATTAGGGCATAAACTCACAGTAACTCTGAACGTAAGAAATGGCTATACTGATAAAATTGGATTTATTGATAGAATTCATTGCCATCTTCGCGAGATATATCCATATACTGATTTTATAATGAATGTAGAAGAAACTGAAAACAGTTACTATCAAGGTATTAATTTCAAGATTACTGTTGAAGGTATAGAACTTGTAGACGGTGGCTTCGTTGACTGGACACAGAAGTTACTTGGCAATAAAAAAGAACGCTTACTAATCAGTGGAACAGGAATTGACTTACAGCTTATTACTGGAATGCTGGACAAGATAATTTGATAGTTTGGTAACTGAGACTTGTAACGCATTTTCCGCAGTAAAATTTACAGATTTTGTATTTATTAAAAAATCATGCGGGTACTTTTAATAAAATTTCTACCATTTGTGAGGATTTCCGTCATTGATCCCCCTAAAAGAAGAAAATTACAGGTTTTTTTGGGTCATTATAACATTATCTGCTATACTGGATCGTTCTTGCAAGTCCGCAGCATAAACAGGCAGGAGGTCATTATTGAAGTTTGAGTGAAATGGTTCCTATGGGCCGGAAAATTTTCATAGAGTCCGGAAGCATTTCTCATGAATATTTTTCTTGATAAACAAGTGTGAATGCCCATTAATTTATCAGCCTGGCTGAAAGGATAGGTTCATGCCTTGATCCTGACTTTCAATATATTCTAATTTTTTTATTTTCTCGTTTTGCCAGATCAATAAAGCAATCATGGATATCATTAATCCGGAGATTATAAACATAAGGGCAATCCCCCTGTTTTCTCCGGTTCCAGCAATAAGACCTGCCGTTTCAACCAGTAGACCATCCACCTCTAAAAGAGGGTTGAAAATTTTATCGGCTAAAAAACCTGCAACTGCAAAAGCCATTATGGAACCAAGATAAGTAATCATGGAAATGAGAGACCATACGCGCCCTTGTTTTCTATTGTCAATATTTTTTCGAATTAAGACCTCAATAGAGGTGTTAATAAAAGGCAAAGTGGCAAAAAACATGAATCCTGCTAGAGTAACAAATATGATATTCTTTGAAAGTCCTAAGTTTGCAAAAAATATACCTGACAGGAACAAAGAAATCGATAATGTTTTTACATACCTGTTCTTGCTGCCAAATACTCCAATAAACAGGCTTCCGATTAGTATGCCTGAAGCACATATTGATTGAGAGATCCCCACTGTTTTTACTGTTGTTAAGCTCAGCAGCAGTGGAATAAAAAGAGACTGAAGCAATCCGACAAAAAAAAGTGTGATCATGGTAATAATAACCAGATTAACTACGCCTCTATTATTAGAGAACTCTTTCATTCCCTCTTTAAGGTCTGCTATGATATTTTGTTTATGCTGGTCTATTTTTACCTTGCCTGAAATATTTCTTATCCAGATGACAATAGAACTGGAAATTAAGAGAGTGGTGGTATCGATTAAGAATATAAATTTAATATCAATTATTGTTAACAAAACTCCGGCTAAAAAAGGAGAAATTAAATATTGAGCAGAACTTGCTAGCTGCACCAGCCCACTTGCTCTGGCATATTGAGCTTCAGGTAAGAGGTCAGTAATTAAAGCTTTATAGGCTGGTTCCTGAAAAGCCGAAAAAACAGAACTTGTTGCAATTCCAAAGTAAATTTGCCAGAGTTGAATGTTTCCTTTTAGCATCATAAAGAATATGAAAAGAAGCCCAAGAGTTGCTCCTAAGTCTCCTAAAATCATCATTAAACGTCTGTCGTAACGGTCTGCCAGTATACCCCCATAGGGCTTTAGCAGAAAGGGCGGTAAAAAGACACACATTAGTATAAAAACATAGCTAGAAGCAGTATTTGTTTGCTGATATACGTATACCCCTAAGGAGAAAACAGTAAGCCCGGTGCCTATTACTGATATAAATTGTCCAAACCAGATAAACAGGAATCTGGAATAAAGATTTTTTTGTTCAACCGTCATTTTTTCGGATTCGTCTGTCATTTAGTGAGCCTCAGAAACCGGATTTTGAGTTCCAGGAGCGAGATTTTGAGTCTCAGGAATAGGGCTTACTTTTGAAAAAAACATCTCTTTGTCTAATACAATAATAATAGCAATAATTACAGTAATAACCAGAGTCTCAATGCACTTGGTCGTCTGAGTCATATTCAGTGCTTCCTGGCAGATATTTATGATAAAGTGAAAGAGAATTGCTGCAGGAATACTTTTTCCATTTTTAATGCATATCCAGCTGACAAATACTCCCATAGGGATAATGCCGACAAAAAAGTTCACTGCATACCATATGTTTTCATGATAAATTTCATACTGATAGAAGTTATTGACAAATATCAGAGGAAAGTGCCAGAGAGACCATAGTATACTGAAAATTATTGATGCCATGAAGTAGGTGTGCCGGCTCTGCAAACTGTCAAATGCATATCCCCTCCATCCGAGCTCTTCAAAACATGCGGCAAGCATAAGAAAAACCAACGTAGGTACAGACCCTGTCGAGAAAGAGAAACCATCAGCAAGTTGAAACTGCGAAACTGATCCTCCAAACGAAAGCGAAATGAAGATAGATACGAGAACAGCTAGAGGCATTATCAAGAAAAATAGTGGAAGCATTCCTGGCCTTATTAGCCTGAGGTTGATAAGCCTGTTAATAAAATCCTTTTTTAAATCCGAATTTTTTGACGTAAAAATCATAAAAAACGAGATTATAAAAGGCACTATCAATCCAATAAGCATAAATAACATATAAAGTCCATTTTTTTCATCCTGAAAACTTAGATATGCTCCTGCAAACCAGAAAGCATAAGTTACGATAAAGGTCGCAGCAAAATAGACCTGGGGCTTGTATCTGTAGTTAAGGACCATCTATCTATTCCTCCAAATTTTAAATTTCATGGCATAGTTTTTATTTTTCAACTCAACGCAGTCTCGACAGCCAAAAGTAACAAACTATTCTTAATTTTGTTATCTTCGACAAAAAATATAGCAAATTTTGTTAATTTATTGCATTGTTCATAATATATACATTTTTTTATCTGGTGAGTATATTATTTTATGAAACGTGAGGATGAAATGTAAAAAAGCAGGCTCTGATTGGACGTAATAAAAGCAGCTTCTGATTAAACATAATGAAAAAAACCTCTGATTAAACATAATTAAAAAAACTTCTTATGTTTCGTGCATCAAGCTTGCTATTAACCTTATTTAATTGCACAAAAAGCATGATGCACCACTAAAAGTGTTTTGGAAACAACATCAACTAACTAATAATATGCGAACTGCTTTCAGGTCGTTCATTTTTATAAAAAACGCAATATGTCTCAGATCTCGCACACTATTATATCCCTCAACAAAGTGGTAATAATGCATACCCGAAATCCTGACGAACTGACAAAAAATAGATAGGTAGAAAAAATTGACAATACATTTATAATTAAAACCACTGGCCAAGAATTTATTATCTGATTCATGAAGCGACTTTAAGACATCCCGCAGCTTTTTGGGGAATCTAAGGCTTATAAGGTAATAATTAGCTGGTTTTCTTCTGTGTATCTCAAAAAGAGTTCAGCCACTTCTTTTGAACAGATAAATTCGATTCCAGGGATCACTTCTTCTTTCTTAAGCCCAATCATATCAGAGGCAAGCTGGCAGCATTTAAACTCTACTCCCATGTCGATGCATTCCTGAACAGTAGAATCATATTTTGGTGACCCTCGGTTTTTATCTTTTTTTGCAAGCAGCACTCCCATAGGTCCCCAGAGAATCACCAGTACTTTGAATCCCTTACTCCGGTAATACTTTGCAAATTTGAGAGTTTCCTGCGGGCTGGTGCTTTCATACACCATATTTTTAAGTAGTAATAATACCTTTTCGACTTTTGCCATAGAACTCCAGGTCTAAATTGATACCGGATAGTTATATTAAACGAAAACAAAAATTTTTCTTTTCCATCATTGGATTAAACCTGTGTTTTCAGGAAGGAAATTCAAACGTCCTTGAAACGACGGCTAACCATCTTCAGGAAAAAAATGGAGGAATATGAAGAGATTTTGAACCTCGTATAGAGGCTCCAACTTTTGTTCTTTTCTGTTTCAATGTTTTTTCGATGCTTGAGAAAAAGTTCTGGAACGTTTTTCTCCTGGTAATACTTCTGGTTTATGCCGTTGATGCTGATTTCTCAGTACCTTCCAGATAAGTTTTTGAAGCGGTAGTTGTACTCTATTTTTTCAGTTGGGATTAACATGTATCTATTCAGGAGGTATTTATTCAGGAGGTATTCGGGAAGTTTAAGCTTAATTTTTGTTTCCTTCGTTTCTCAGTAGTCACAAGTAATTAAACTGGCCAATACATTTACTTCCAATCCCTTATTATCTTAGTCTCTTTATATAAATTTAACAAAACTGATAACAAGTTTGAGCTTTAAAGGTAACAGATACTTGATCAAACTCACAAAACAAAAGCTAAACGAACATGATATTCTTTGAATAACATGCACAACCAATGAAAATGCTTGCAGATGGCAGCATTTTCATGTTAAATCATTAAACAAGAGCTCATCATACACGGTATATGTCAATGCAAGTAGATACAGTCAATGCAAGTAGATACAGTCAATGCAAGTAGACACCGTCAATGCAAGTAGACACAAAAGCAATATAGAGATCTCAATAATAGGTCCTAGCTAATTGAAAAGTATAATTTTAGATTGGTTTTCTACAATGAGGATAATAACGTTCCAGATAAACCCATCTTTTGCGCTCTTCTAAAACAAGAAAATTTGATGAAAAATGTCATAAATTATCCTGGTAAAGCGGGAATCTTAGAATGAATATTCAATGGACGAAAAAACTAACTTTATTTCAAATATCAACAGACTTGCACCTTTAAAAATCAAATTTAATTTTTAAATACATTTATTACGCATAGATGCACAATTAGTAAACAGACAATGCAGATTAGCCAATGTATTGTCGAAATTACAGCAGATAATAATAAGAAAATGGAGGAAACAAAATGTATCAATGCTTTATAGTGGAACATTACCTTAACAAGGCTGTAGACGTTTACTGCGGTGGACCAGATATTTTCAAGGGAACCATAGAAGCCTGTGCCGATAATGTTCTCACCCTCAAAAACGACGGAAAGTATACCCATGTAGCTATAGATAAAATAATCGCCCTGTGGCCTCAGTAAACATATAAAGAAATATAAAGACTTTTTATTTTTATGTCCTTCTTTTTTATTGGTCATCCAGTGTTATATGGTTGATATTGCCATGATTAAATATTCAGTATAACAAATACTTGCGTTTTTATGCAAGGAGCGAAAGTCAGCTCCAGTTGCACCGAGGTTCAGACAAAAAGGTCCTGGAAACTACTTTATGAGCCTGGGAATAATATAAACCAGATAATAGAGAACTACCGGTAAATTAATAGGAACGTTTATTCTACTTTATTTGGGTTCTAACTACAAGTTCTATTTTGTAATCATACCTCAAACGTTTCAGGGCTGTCCTTAGTCTCTCCGATCCACTGATAATCTTCTTCCCTGTTAACAACTCCAACAGTAAACTCTATCCCGCTTGTCTCCACATACTCCTTTATTCTCTTAAGGGCATGGTCAACCATCCCTCCAGCCGTAAGGATAAGGCAACGTTTTCCACAAAGGGCCGTCAGGATAGTTTTGTCTATAACGCCTGAGGAAACATCCAACCTGATTCCATCATGCTCAGCAAGAATTTTACTTTTTTTACCCATTGCTCCGACAAAGACAATTTCTCCTTCCTTAAGTATTTGTTTTACTTCTGGCAGAGAATAATTATCAGTGTCATAAATCAGGACTCCGCCGGCTTTGATCCCTTTACGCTTTAACTCAACAATAGCCCTTCCGTCTGGATGGATATGCAGCACGGTAGCGTTAACAGCTTCGTAAGGGGACTGAGTCGCATACTGTCCGTACATGATCCCTAAGTTCAGGCTATCTCCTTCTTTGATTCCCGGAGGAACATCAACCCATATAAGGTCAATAGGTTTTAGGGTATTGACAAGGTCAGGGATGGTTTTTGGGGAATTTCCTCCAGATGCAAGCCCTCGTCTTTCGATTTCATGATAGATCTCAAGAGTAGTAGGCTGTCTGAGCCCGGTTTTTTTGAGGAGGTCAAAATCTTTGAAAACTTCTGCCGGAGTGCCCTGTCCTATAATTTTGCTGTTTGACAGCAGGAACACGTAATCAGACCAGCGGTATGCTAAATCCACATCATGAGTAGAGATAATAATGGTGCTCCCGAACTGGTTAAATTCGTTAAGCAAATCCATGATTTCATCCGCTCCTACAGGGTCAAGATTCGAGAGCGGTTCGTCAAGGATAATCACTTCAGGCTCCATTGCCATAATCCCGGCAATTGCAACCCTTTTTTTCTGTCCTCCACTGAGGTGATGAGGCGGCTTATCTTTTAAACGGGAGAGTCCCACCTGTTCAAGGGCTTGCTGTACACAGGTATCAACTCTTTCTTTTGAATAACCCAGGTTTGCCGGCCCGAAAGCTACATCCTGGTACACTGTAGGGGCAAAGATCTGGTCATCGGAATTCTGAAAAACAATTCCTATGGATTTTCGGATTTCCCTGAGGGATTTTGAATCGTACTTAAAAGGAACTCCATGAAAAAAGACATCACCTTCAGCTGGTTTTAAGGTCCCGTTAAGTAAAAGAAAAAGCGTGGACTTTCCGGAGCCGTTTTGCCCTACGAAAGCTACCTTTTTTCCTTTTTTGATTTCAATGTTCAGGTCCTGAATAGCTACAGTTCCGTCAGGGTATGTATATTTAAGGTCCCTGGTCTCAAGAATGATCATGATCTATTACCTCAAAAAATGGATATGTTTTTTGTAAAATAAAACAGTGCAAGAGTTGAAATAAAGTAAGCAGAGGTTAAAAGTAATTCTGTTGCCTTTACCGGCCTCTTAACCTCAAAAAGAGTCATTTTTCCGTCATAGCACCTGGAATTCATTGCCAGAAAGAGCTTGTCTCCCTGTTCCCAGGAACGGATGAAGAGAGTGCTTGCAAGCATTCCAAGAGAATTTATAGAACGCTTGAAGTTTGAGTACCCGAGTCTTACAGTCTGAGCATACCTTATGCAAAGAGCCATGTCAAGGAAAACAAAGATGTACCTGTATATAAGCATTGAAAGTTCTATAAGAGATTCCGGAAGCCTGGCAGCTTTGAGCACGGCAAAAAGTTCGATCATGGGGGTTGTCAGCGCGAGGAAATAAAGACAGCACATCCCACTTATTGATCTTGCAAGTACCAGCATGGCAAGCTCAAGTCCATCTGTTCTTACAGAGAGAGGATAACCGAGAAATTTGAATGACAACAATTCAGGCCCCGACCCGGAAAAGAAGACAATAATAATAATACCTGCAATAGCAAAGCCCAGAGGAGCCAGCAAGAGCTTGAAATAAGTTTTAAGAGGCGCCTTGCCAAAAGCCACTGTTGCAAAACTCATACACAATGCTATAAAAATAGGAGGAATAGGGGACGTGGCTGAAACTCCCGCGAGTAGGCCGAATAATACTATCGCCAATTTTAACCAGTTGTTTCGGTGCCTGAGGGGGCTCATTAGGGCATAATCGTCAAGGATATTGGTCATTAGGGGATCCTCTCAAATAAAAGTAAATCAAGTTGAGTTGAGTTTTGTTCTATATGATGGTTATTATATAATGGTTATGGTGATCAAGAAACCTGATTATTTAAACCTGCATCTCAGGGGATCTTATTGGGGATAAGCAACTAAAATATTCTTTTGTTTCCCATGTATTTTTTCCGAATTTTCATGTCCGCAATGACAGCTTTCCCCTGAGGCTGTAAGTGGATCTACATGAATAGTTGTTCCGGAAAGATTGGAAAAGTTCTCCAGAAGCTTTTCTCTTATCGCGTTAGCAATTTCATGCCCCTCTTCTATAGAAAGAGACGGGGAAACCGAAGCATTGATCTCTGCATGGAGTCGGTGCCCGATCCAGCGGACTCTAAGGTCAGTAACTTCATAAACGCCTTCAACACTCTCAGCAATATTCTTTACCTTATCAATGATTTCAGGTTCAACACCGTCAAGAAGGCGAGTAAACACGAGTTTGCTTGTGTCAAGGACTATTTTCAGGATTGTTACTGTGATTAGCATACCAATAAGAGGATCAATTATCGGGTATCCTAGCCAGACTCCTGCAGCTCCGATAAGGACTGCAAGGCTGGTAAATCCATCTACCCTGGCGTGGTAGCCGTCAGCAATAAGAGCTGCACTACCTATTTCTTTCCCGATCTTCATCCGGAACTGGGCCACAACCTCGTTTCCGATACAGCCTATAATTCCAGCAGCAACCACAGCCTGCAAATGATCTATAGGCTGCGGGTTAAATAAGCGATTTACAGATTCATATCCTGCTACAATCGCACTGAAAAGGATAAGGAAAACGATGATCACGCCTGCAAGATCCTCTACTCTACCATACCCGTAGGAGAAGCGTTTGCTTGGTTTTCTTCCAGCCAGGGAAAAAGCTATTGCAAGAGGAATTGCAGTCGATGCATCCCCGAAGTTATGGATGGTGTCGGCAAGAAGGGCAACACTGCCTGACATATAAACGATGATAATCTGCAGGACAGCTGTGATCATCAATCCTATAAATGACCATTTGACAACCCAGAGCCCTTTACTGGTAGCAATTACGGAAGGGTCAACAGTTCCATGTGTATGGCTGTGCTTGTGGGAGTGCGTATGGGCGTGAGTACTGGAGTGGTCATGAGAATTAACGTGAAAACTGGAGAGAAAATTGAAAAATCCTTTTTTGCGGATATTCTCATGGAACTGTTCGGAACCGTCCTCCTCTCTATTGGGATAAGGATTAGAATGCTTTTCAGACATAACTGACCTCATAAGTATTTTTATTATAGAGTATATCTTGAAGCCCATTTCATTCCTGATAATCAGAAATTTCCAGAATTGCTCTTTCATGACAAGAGACTCAATTGGTTACCGAAAGGACGAAATTCAAAGAGCAAATTTTGATCAACGGTATGAGCTCAATAAGAACACTTGGAGGCCGTTTTATAAATAGGTATTTATCTTTAGAAAATATTTTTTTATGCTGGGATTCATACGTTTTTTTGGAGAAATGTTATATAAAGGAGCTTTCCATCACGATCAGTTTGTAGCTAACCTTCCCGAAAGAAGCAAAAAATTAGATATTTATTACTGAAAATTAGAGATGGGATATTCCCGTGTATTGACAATAGTCATTGATACTGATTTTTCGTATGGACTGACGAACTCATATAATGCTTCAATCTTTTAGTGCAACGAAAAATTCGAATTTTCAATAAATATCAAAATCTCATTATTACAAATTCTCACAATATAATACAAATTTATGAGGAATTCAGACAATTAATTATCTAATGAAAACAAGTAATAATGAATTATTAAGTAGTATGATGATATCTGAAAAACATATACATGCAAAATAATAACTAAACGGAAGAACAGAGAATACAATTAAATTTGTGTTTTCCTGCCAAATTTTCATAAAATTTCCATTCCGACTCCCCTAAACAAAAACTTTTATATATAATCAATTTTTGCAGAAATCAGGACTGGGGAAAAAGAGTTTCAGAAATCTGTTTGGAAAACTATATGCAAATACTCCGCAGGAAAACTCAAAATTACAAAGGCAAAGATGTATCCATTGACCATCGGTTAAGAAACTTTCTTGCCTGAAAGCTATCGACTTTACATTAGAAGTCAGACTTAAATTTTAGCCTGTTTGCATGAAATCGATACCTTGTTCTATCTAACAATTTGTTAAAACATTAGATAAATGCTGTGAAACGGACGCAATTTATCACGATTCTTCACGTAACTGAAGATGGATGAAGCTGTATCTATTTGGAAACAAAAGACTTATTGAGCTGTGGAGTTGCGTATAATCACAATCCGCTTGAGGCAATTATTACATACGAGGTTTTGCCAAAGTTGACAAAATACGTTAAAAATTAAAATAGATTAAAAATGTTTGGTTTGTGTCCGGAAATTATTGATCAATTCCGAAAAAATAGTAAATCTCCCTAATTTGAGAAAAATAGAACTTCTTTTGCTTGCGGTTTTCAATAACTCAAGCCCATTAACTGAATATTAAAAACTGGAAGAGAAAAACTTTCCTTCTTAGAAGGAAGGAAAAAGAATATGGCAAAGAAAAATGTACAGAAGATGTTTTTAAAATGTACAGAAGATGTTTTTATAGAGATTGCTTTTCAGGTTCACTTCCGGTTTTGAACCCGATTTTTTTTTCATAGTTGTTCTTAGCCCTGTAATAACCAAAGAAGTATCCGAGAATTCCTGCACCTATGGCTGCTTGAAGACCGAAAAGGAGGCTTTCGATTTCCCCGCTTGGAGGCTCCCAAATAGGTTCTGCAATTGGTTTATAGGTCCCGCCAGTAATATCATTAATTGCGTTTTCGGCTTGCCCGTCAGCTCCTCCGTACTCAGCATCCGTAGTTGAAGACATATAAATGAACTGCGCCGCAAAGATCAGGAAAATGGCAAGTACTATAATTTCCAGCTTTCTGCTCATGCAGAAGTCCCCCTCAACTTTTTCACAACTTTATCTTCAATAATTTTCATTTCCACAAGGATGTCACTTTTGACATTAACAACATACTTGAAGAGCAAGGCACTTACGGCACCTTCCATGATTGCAAGGGGCACCTGAGTTACTGCAAAAATAGTCGCAAACTTAGTAAATGAAGCAAGGAATCCGCCGGAAGCTGCCGGAAAAGCCAGGGCAAGTTCTACAGAGGTAGTTACATAAGTAGCCCAGTCCCCAAAGGCTGCAGCGAGAAATACGACAAGATATAAATTAAGATTGGCTTTCATGCCTGCTTTATACACACAATAAGCCACAACAGGACCCACAATGCCCATAGAGAATACATTGGCTCCAAGGGTGGTCAGACCGCCATGTGCCAGGAAGAGAGCTTGATAGATAAGCACAATTGTTGAGAGAACTGCAGTAATAGCAGGCCCAAACATGATCGCACCTATGCCTGTTCCTGTAGGGTGAGAACAGCTTCCGGTAACCGAAGGCATTTTCAGTGAAGAAAGTACGAAAACAAATGCACCTGCGACGGCAAGCAAAGGTAAAATTTCACGTTTTTCTTTCACTAACTTATTTAGTTTGTAAACACCTAATGCAACAACTGGTATTGATATTGCAAACCAAACTATACACCAAATAGCAGGTAAAAATCCTTCCATTATATGCATTGGATCACCATTAAACAGTAAATATAATAATAGTCATTTAAACATGAAAAGTCACACAAGTAAATATTATTGAAGTTAAGACAAGTTAAATTGCGTTGTTTTATATATATAAGTTACGGTAATGGAAAAACAAGAGCGTGAACGCCCCTAAGATTAATTAAAATGTAAGAATGGTTTCAAGATGATAGAAAATTAGAGCAAAACAAGATAACTTGAATTAATAGTCATATACACTTAAAAAATATTTTTGCTTTTTTCAATTTATGCAACCAGGATCTGTTAGTCGTGTCCATGTTATTGCAAAATCATAGTGGTAATATTTATCACAATTTCCAAAAGAAAAGTTTGAATTCAGAAAATATGTAAATCTACTAAATTTATTCGTGTTCTGTTAACAGGTTCGGTTATCAAGTCGAGTATCAAGTCGAGTATTAAGTCGAGTAGCAAGTCGATTATCAAGTTGATTAGCAAGTCAACTAGCAAGTTGATTCGCAAGTAGAGTAGCAAGTCGAGTATCAAGTTGATTAGCAAGTCGATTAGCAAGTCAACTAGCAAGTCAATTAGCAAGTTGATTAGCAAGTCAATTCACATTTCGGTTAATAGGTCCAATGAACAGGTTCAATTAATAGCATTTTATGCCGTAATTTGCACTTTTCCTTTATAAGTTACCTTTCTGGATAACAACTATTACCTAAAATCTTAGTCTTTTATACAAGTAAACTAAAATTGAGCTGAAATTACGTAATAATTTACGTTACTGAGGTGAGTAACTTAAAATTTGTGAGATTATTTTTCTTTAAAATACCTTTTGATTAAGGATATTTGATGATGTTTTTCTTTGGAGTGATAAGTAAAGTTTACTTTATTTATCTGTGCACTATGCGATTTCTCGTTCTTATTGATCTGATTTTTCATGTCTGTTAATGAAGAATTTAAAAGTGAAAGAATAAGGGATTTCTTGCAAGTAGCGCGCAGTCTCAAGATTATTTAATAATATCCTCGCAGCGCGAAAAATCAATTATTTTTTGGAGTGAGGAAAAATCGATTATTTCTGGAGCAGGAATTATGAATGAACAATTGAATAAAGAAACGAACCTTTTGAACAAAAAAACTAAGGTTTCAATACTGGCATTTTTTATGCTTTTAACGTTGTTTTCGATTTCTCCGGCGGCTGGAAGCGGAGATCTTCAGTATGAACTCGTTGCCAGCACAACCAGCGATGCTGAAGGCAATTACCTGCTTTCCGACATTCCCGACGGAAACTATACGCTTGTAGCTCTTTACAACGAGGACAAATGGCGCCGTGCCGATGAACAAATTCAGGTTCAAAACGGAACGGACCTTATAGTGAATCTTGATACCTCAAGCAGGAATATCGATGAAAATGAGTCTCAGGCCCTTCTTGACCTGCCTGTCAGTGAGGCTGGTCTGTCTGGCAGTGCCAGAATCAGTGGACTCACCCGCCAGAAACAGATGAATGACGACCCTATCCCTCTGGGTTCCACAAACGTTCTTTTGTTAAAGGAAGCTGGAACAGAAACTCAGGATAATTCCAGTGAAACTCAGAGTAATTCCAGCCAGATTCAGGATAATTCCAGCGAAACTCAGAGTAATTCCAGCCAGATTCAGGATAATTCCAGCGAAACTCAGAGTAATTCCGGCAGCAGCCAGCACCTGAACATTGCCAT
Source organism: Methanosarcina sp. Kolksee (assembly GCF_000969945.1). Lineage (NCBI taxonomy): Archaea > Methanobacteriati > Methanobacteriota > Methanomicrobia > Methanosarcinales > Methanosarcinaceae > Methanosarcina > Methanosarcina sp. Kolksee. Next base: position 1,489,316 of record NZ_CP009524.1, on the reverse strand, counting down.
TGTGACCGGATACAGGAGCCATGAGCTCCCACTCAAAAACCTGGCGGGAGAGATAAACAGTAACAACAGCCTGAACCTTACTCTTAGCTGTTTTATGGCTGACTACGTGATGGAAAATGACGTTGACCTGAGTACAATGGACATAATATACATCAACATGCTCAGTCCTTCGACGGCCCAGAAGCTCACACCGACTGTGGACAGTGCAATTGCCAACGGGTGTGTGGTTATTGATGACGATACCCTTCTGAATGAGAGCATCCCTCTTCCTGAAGACCAGATTGAAAGCTACAGGGAAAAACTGAACAACTACTGGCTTAATGGGGCTTACGACCAGGAAAACCTGAAAAATCTTATATTCTGCATCGCCAGTGACTGCTGTGGCAGGTCTGACCTGATATATGAGGATCCGCATACGCTTCCAGAAAGGGCGATATACCACACGAACATGACAGGTTACTTTACCGATTCTCTGGATACCTATCTTGCCTGGTATTCAAACAGAAGCGACGGAGGGCATGTATACGACCCTGCAAAGCCTACAATTGCAATTACCATGTACCAGAGCTATTTCCCCTTCCAGATTGAGCCAATTGATGCCCTGATCTCAAAACTGGAAGCAAAAGGCTACAATGTCATTGCCACATACGGATCTGATAATCTTTCCTCCGGCGACTTTTTCAAGCAGGGGGATGAGGTCCTTGTGGATGCAATTATTTCGTTTACGTACTTTGGCAACAAGTTTGATGCCGAAGAGCTCGATGTGCCTGTAATCAACGGCATTGTTGATAATTACATGAACAGGACCGAGTACGAAGCCAGCAGCAGGCCGCTTCCTTCGGATAAGATGATGAAGCTCGATTTGCAGGAACTCTGGGGAGCTATTGACCCGGTAATAATGGCTGCAACGGAAGTAGATTCCGAAACTGAGACTGAAACTTCGGTTTCCATAGATTACCAGGTAGACTGGCTCGTTGACCGTGTGGAGAGCTGGGTGAACCTCAGTGAAATTCCGGAGTCGGACAAAAAAGTTGCTATAATCTATTATAATCACGGAGGAGGGAAGGATAACATAGGGGCTTCTTATCTCGATGTCATTCCAAGTTTGTCCAACCTTCTTGGCGCTATGGCTAAAGACGGATATGCCCTGAATGAAAACCAGACCTTAAACGAAACTGAACTCCTGAATTTGATGCTTACCCAGGGTATAAACATAGGGACCTGGGCGCCTGGGGAACTCCAGAAAATGGTTGATACCGGCAAAGTCGTTCTCCTCCCAGAAAGTACCTATGAGAAATGGTTCTCGGAACTCCCTGAAGAGAGGCAGCAGGAGGTCATTGACCAGTGGGGCCCTGCACCTGGAAAGATTATGGTATGGGAAAACGAGACTGGAAAATACCTTGTGATTCCCAGGATCGAGGTCGGGAAGAATGTGATTCTGGCTCCACAGCCTTCAAGAGGCTGGCTTGATGATAACGAGGCTCTCTATCACGACAATGATTTACCTCCTCACCACCAGTACATTGCTTTCTACCTCTGGCTCCAGCATTCCGAGGAGGAAGGAGGGTTCAGCAGTGATGCCCTTGTTCACTTCGGCAGGCATGGGACTCAGGAATGGCTACCTGGAAAAGAGTTCGGGCTCTCTCGGTATGACTGGCCTTCCCTGATGATAGGTGATAAGCCCGTGATTTATCCTTATGTCATGGACGGGCTTGGGGAAGGAAATGAGGCAAAGCGCAGAGGAGGAGCAGTCATTGTTGATCATCTTGTACCCCCGATTATTTCAGCAGGGAGCTATGGAAATTATTCAAATCTGAGCGAAGCTATCCAGAACTATGAACAGGCCGAGGCAGACGCATCCCTTAAAGCGGCTCACAGGTCTGAAATTTTAAACCTGACTCAGTCTCTTTCCCTGGATGAAGAATTCAATATGACAGAGGCAGAAAACAACGAGACTTACTTTAATACAACTTTCCTGGAGGGGCTTGAAGATCTTCTGGACGAGTATAAGAGTCAGTCCATGCCTTACGGGCTGCATGTCCTTGGTACAAGCCCGAAAGGAGAGCAGCTTGCAGGTATGGTAAATTCAATGCTTGGAGCTGACTTTGCTGATTCGGTTAATGAATTCAATAAAACCGAAGGGTCCCAGCTTTATCTGCTTGACCTTGTCCTTAATCACGGAGTAAATTCCACAGCCGCTCAGAAGAAGGTACTCGGGAAAAACAATGAAACTGTCGGTACTTTCCTTTCCAGTGCAAAAGAATATGCTGCAAACCTGTCTCTCGGGGAAGAGGAAATCGATCAGGTCCTCAATGCCTTGGACGGCAAGTTTATCCCCGGAAACCTCGGAGGCGACCCTGTTCGAAATCCTGAAACTCTGCCTTCTGGAAGAAACTTCTATGCTTTTGACCAGAGGATAGTGCCGACAGAAGCTGCCTGGACTTTAGGGCAGGAGATGGCTGACCAGATGCTTGAAGCTTATGTTGCCGAGCACGGAACTTATCCGAAAAAGGTGGCGTATGTCCTCTGGGCAGGGGAAACAACAAGGCATGAGGGAGTTATGGAATCTGAGATCCTCTACCTGCTCGGGGTCAAGCCTGTATGGAACAGCGGCAGAGTAGTTGATGTGGAGGCTATTCCCATGGAGACTCTGGGCAGGCCAAGAATTGATGTGGTAGTGCAGATCTCCGGACTCTACAGGGACATGTACCCTGACAAGGTCCGCCTGCTGGACAAGGCCGTAAAACTGGCTTATGCCCAGGAAGACTCTCCCAATTATGTCAGGGAAAATGCTGATGCACTGAAATCTTCTTTGACGAGTGACGGTTCTCTTAATGAAAGTGAAGCTCTGGACCTTGCCCTGCTCAGGATTTTCGGGTCTTCGGACGGCGCCTACGGCACAGGCCTTCCCAATGCGATCTCTTCAAGTGATACCTGGGAAAGCAACGACGCGCTTGCAGAGCTTTACATCAACAAGATGTGCAACGCCTATGGAGAAGACGTATGGGGCGAAGACCTGAAGGAGCTTTTCGAAAAGAACCTTGAAGGGGTTGAAGCTACAGTGCACAGCCGGAGCACAAACCTCTACGGGACTCTGGACAATGATGATTTCTTCCAGTACCTGGGAGGACTGAATCTTGCGATCAGTTCCGTTTCGGGGGGAGAGTACCCTGATTCATATATCACGAACATGCTGACAAACGGGGACGAGAAAACCGAAACCCTGGAAAAGTTTCTTACGAGGGAAACCTACTCCAGATATTTCAATTCAAAGTGGATTGAAGGTATGCAGGGAAGCGGTTATGCAGGAGCCAGGGAAATGTCGGATTTCGTTGAGAACTTATGGGGCTGGGAAGCTACGAACCCGGATTTGATCAGTGATGACATGTGGAACCAGGTGTATAAGACATACGTGGCGGACCAGGAACTAAGCGACTGGATTAAGCAGAATAATCCTTATGCTTACCAGTCCATGACAGCCCGGATGCTGGAGACCGCCCGCAAAGGCAACTGGGATGCCTCTGATGAGGTACTCGAAAGCCTTGCTACGGAATATGAAGACTCCGTAGTCGAAGATGGAGTTACCTGCTGCCATCATACATGCGGAAATCCCCTTCTCAACAGCTATGTATCAGGCATGGTCTCGGTCCCAGGTTTTAGCGAAGCAATAGAAAATGCTACGCAGGAATCCCTTGAACAGGAAGAAACTGAAAAACAAAGCAGCAGTGGTGAAAAACACAGTAGTAGTGGCAATAAAGGAAGTTCAACGCCTGTAATTCGGAGTACGGAGAGCAACAATCAGACTGTTGTAGAGAGCGATGCAGGATATGGAATCGATTCTCCCGAACCTGCACCCGAGGTCTCGAAATCAACTGCTGACCCGGATTATGTTGAAGGCTATGAGATGCAGAAAGATTCCGCAGACGAGCCAGAGGATAATGGTTTCTCATTCTCGGGTTCTGATATTTTTGGAATGCTCTTCGTGGTAGCAGCCATTGGTGGAATCTATTTCGGGTTCTATAAAAAGAAAATGTAAAAATATATAGGAAGAATATTGAAAGAGTATTTGAAGAATGTTGAAAGAGTATTTGAAGAATATTGAAAGAGTATTTGAAGAATATTGAAAGAAGAGAGCTTTCTTTTGATGCTCTTTTCTTTTATATTACAGTACTCAAAAATTTGACTTTGAATTTATTGAAAGATTGGCACGCTATTTAGTCATCAAATTCAAAATCAAGGGATACTCATTTTGTAGTCATAATCTGCATCATATTTTCTGTAGTCAGAAGTAAGCTCTTCGCCTGATTGTATATCTCTTGCAGCGAAAGTTATTCCTTCGTTCTCTTCTATGGGAGATTCATCTATGCAGTTAGGGTCATCGGAGTGATTAAAATAACGAGCATCATCAAGACATAGAATGTATTTATCTGTATCCGGATTAAGATATGCGTATTTCAAAAAACAGTCTTTCGTTATCTCCGACAGTTTAGCAAGTTCATTTTTATCAATTTTGATATCATATCCAGAGTGAAATTTCCATATTACAGTTCCTTTTGGAATAAATTGATTAGCGAAAAGACCAATACCGTTTATCTTACTTGGCCCGATTTTTGTTTTTATTAACAGCATAAAGAAAAATGTGAATTTAAATATTTGAGTATTTCGATAATAATGGCAGCATTATAAAAACCAAGGCATGTTTCTTAATACCGGACTTGCCTAGTTTAATGTCTAATGATGCTCTTTTCATTTCCGCTTTTATGAAATTCAGGTATACTTTGACCTATTTGACCTTGATTTGATCTTAATTTGACCTTAATTTGACCTCAATTATTTAACGTTATATCCGAAATGCTTGAGATCTTCTTCTAAAATCAAATGCTTTTTACTGTCGTCTTCGGTGATTAGACGAACCGGACGGCAAGGGTTGCCAAAAGCAAGATGGTTATCCGGAATATCTTTTGTTACGACGCTACCGGCACCGATTACCACATTGTTTCCTATATGTACGCCGCCCAGTACAACAACATTACATGCGATCCACACGTTGTTGCCGATATGGATTTCTTCGGCGTATTCGGCCATTATCGTGTTCCCGTTTTCGTCTGTTCCCATACGTTCCCGGGCAATCAGGGGATGAGAAGTGGCCATTAACGAAACATTCGGCCCGAAGCATACATTGTCGCCAATATAAATACGTGCGTCATCCATCACCATCAGATTGAAATTCGCAACAAAGTTTTCTCCAATAAAGGTGTGACAGCCGTAATTGAACTGAATAGGTCCCTGAAAATAATATTTCTTGCCGATGCCGCCAATAAATTCCCTGATAATTGGCAAACGTTCGGGATCATATTCGTCCATTGCATTGTATCTTTGACATGCAGTGTGCGCCTTATGCTTGATGTCTCTCAGTTCTTTATTGCGCGAATCAAACATTTTGCCCGAAAATATCTTTTCTTCTTCTCTCATCTGAGAGTTTCCTCCATCCTTCAAATACTGAGTTTTGAGATTGTAACTTCGATCGAGAAATCACAAAATTTCCATTTATCTGTGTGTTATATAAATAATAAATGTGAAGTCAGAAAATACTATTTTACCAGTTGAATTTGTTAATATTATTTAGGGTCTTTTATTCCTAACTCTGAGTCTTTTATTCCTAACTCTTATAGTATAACCATCTGGAAACATCAATATATGGAGACGGAAGCATGTTGGAAAGCAGAATTATAGCCGCAAAATCCGATGACAATTATATAGAAAACACACACTTTGAAGGCGAGACGCTTTCGGACGTCGATATCGCAAAGATAGAATTCGAGTCGGTACAGTTTATACAATGCCAGTTCAAAAATTGTGATTTTTCAAAAACCCTCTTTTACAATTCGGTGTTTGATAACTGCAATTTTGCGAATTGCAGATTTATGGACAGCTACTGGAAAGGCTCCAAAATGTTAAAGTGCAAGGGCGATGGCGGTAACTTCAGCAAGAGCTGCATGAAAGAAACCTTTTTAACGGACGATTCCTTTCGATATGCGGATTTTTCAAGTTCTGTACTGGAAAACTGCACCATTCGTGACTGCAATTTCACGGAAGCCTTCTTATCCGAGATTCGGCTAAAGAAGCCCAGGCTGAAAGCGGTTAATTTCACAGGAGCAGATTTCTTTAAAGCCTTACTCAAAGACATTGATTTAACGGATTGTATCATTGACGGGATTGCAGTATCCGATACATGCAAGGAACTCAGAGGGGCTATAGTCAATGCAGAGCAAGCAATAGAACTTGCGCGGATTCTGGGAATCAAAATTGTGTAAACTAATTGTATCTTAGCGGGTACTGTATACAGAACTAAACAAAGTAGATCTGAAAATTGTTTATGGCAAAATCGTGTCTTCCTTATGCTTTTAGTTTTGCTTCTGCATTCTATGCTTTTTTTGCTCTAACTAATTTTCTTAATCGGTGATAACTCTTAATTCCTATTGGAGATGGAATGATCGAGTTCAGTTAATCTTCAATAAAAATTGGTTAAAATCAAAAGATAAATTTAGGAAGACGTGTTTAAGGTTAATCGTTAAGTTTTGAGATCGGTGATTGAATGAGTACTGAAAGTCTTCGGACTTATAATAAAATTGAACCGTCTTCATATTCTATAAAAGATAGAATAATCCAAATTCTCGCACTCTCTGTATTATTACTATGGTTTGCAGTATATGAGATCGAAATAATCGACTTTAATGAATACGATGAAGGTTCATTAATAAAAGCGGCATTATTTTTAGCTTCATTTTTCTTTATAGTTTCAATTCTTCAAGGCATATGGACGTGTTATAAAATAAAAAGTGCTTATCCATATAATTATTCAAAGGAGATGATGAATACAGTTAAGTGGATTATATTAGGACTTTTTATTCTCATGATATTAATTCCACGTATGTTTTTCCCAGAACTTGACCGCCTCTTTGATGTATACTTAATTGCATTGACATATGCAGGAAAACAATTAATAGGAAAGATTTCAAAAAATCTGGAGTAAATACTGGTTTAACTTGAGATAACTTGAGAGTAAAGAACGGCTTATTTAAGCTTCTGTATTTGATTATAAGAAGCTTCACACAATCTGTTTCAGTTCATAAACGCTTCCCGTTTGTGCTTATTTTATTAAGTTTTAGATATTTAACCTGATGGCAATCAATGAAAACGATTACATTCCTATTGTATATGGAATAATCGAGTTCAGTAAATCTTCAGGAAAAATTGGTTAAAATCAAAAGATAAATTTAGGAAGACATGTTTAAGGTTAATCGTTAAGTTTTGAGATAGGTGATTAATTGGATACTGAAAGTCTTCAGAATTATAATAAAATTGAACCATCATCATGCTCTATAAAAGGTATTATAATACAAATTATCTGGTTATCTTTATTACTACTGTTTGTTGCAGTATACATAATCAAAACAATCAATTTTAACGAATATTCAGACGGTTCATCACTTGGTATAGATTTATTAATAAAAGTACTATTATTTCTAGCCAGTATTTCCTTTACATTGTCTATTATTGTAGGAATGTGGATGCACAATAAAACAAAAAATATAGATTCCAATAATCAGTCAAAGTGGCCAATTAGATTAGTTAAATGGTTTACATTAGGATTACTTGTTCTCATGATGTCAATTTCACTTATATTCTTCCCAGAATCCAACACAATCTTTGAAACCTAGCTTCGGCAGGTAAACATATAATTTAATATAATTAATTTTCCTATCTCTTTTCTTGATCTTCCATGGCAGATAAAAACAACAGTAGAAGAGTTGAATCCTCAATAAAACGTACAAGCTTCTTAGGTCACCTTGGTCTCATTGCTGGAGTTTTCCGAGAGCTTGAAGTTGACAAATTGATCGATGAGAAACTTCCTAAAGAACGAGATCACAAAGTTCCTCACTCCGTTTGTATCCTTGCCATGGTACTCAATGGTCTTGGTTTCATAGGGCAACGTCTGTATCTTTTTCCTGATTATTTCAGGACTATTTCTATAGGAAGACTTTTTGGAGACAGCGTCACACGAGAAGACCTGAATCAATATGCTATTGGAGAAACTCTTGACAGAATCGTAAAGTATGGTCCTACAAAACTGTTTACTGAAATCACTCTTCACATTATGGCTCGTCTACCTATTCCTGTCCATTGTTTACACGCTGACACTACAAGTGTCAGCGTTTATGGCGATTATGAAGATGAAGAAACTGAGTCTATTGATATTACTTTCGGAATTCCCAAAAACGGAAGATGGGACCTCAAACAATTTGTTTTGAGTTTGATTGTTAATCAGCATGGGATACCACTTTTCATGAACACCCATTCAGGAAATGCTTCAGACAAAAGCACAATTCTGGAAGCAATCAAGTCTCTCAAATCAGCTTTAAACCCTGAAAGCAAAGTGTACTATGTAGCTGATAGTTCTTTTTACACTGACAATAATATCAAGAACATAGGAAAGTCATTCTGGATCAGTCGTGTTCCTGCAACAATTAATGAGGCAAAGGAACTGCTAAATGCAAATCTAAACCTGAAAACGTTGAAAAGCGACGCGAGATACTTATTTTATCAAACCTTTGTGGAATATGGTGGAGTTAAACAAAAGTGGGTTTTGTTACTCTCCCATAAAATGAAAGAAAAAAAAGAGGTGACTCTCAGAAGAAAGCTTGAAAAAGAGCTTGAAAAAGCAGAAAAGTCGCTTAAAAAACTGGCAGGAGATGACTTTTTCTGTGAAGAAGATGCATTAAAAGCAGCAGAAAAATGGATTGCAGATTTCCCTTCTGTTCTTTTTGAAAAAGTAGATTTGAAAACCATTAAAAAACGGGAACCAGGTAAAAGAGGCAGAATTTCTAAAGATGAAAAATTGAAGACATGTTACAGGATTGATGGAATTATAAAGGTTAATGATGCTTTTGTTTTAAAAGAAATGGAAAAAATGGGACTTTTCATTCTTGCAAGTAATGATATCCGTCTTTCTCCTGAAGAGATGCTGAAGTATTACAAAGGACAGGATAAAGTAGAAAAAGGATTCAGATTTTTGAAAAGTGATACCTTTAGCATATCGAAGGTGTATCTCAAGAATAAATCAAGAATTGAAGCGTTGACAATGATAATGGTTCTCTGCTTAATGATTTATGCAATTGCAGAATGGAAATTAAGGACAAAGTTAGAAGAAGAAAATGAAACGGTTCCAGATCAAAAAGGGAAACCAACAAAAAAACCAACAATGAGATGGATATTTTTCAAGTTTCAGGGAATTACAGAACTTATAACGCAGAAAAAAGGGAAAGCAAAGTCAGAAATACTGAATATGGAAGAAATTCACTGGAAAATATTGAGGCTCATGGGGGAGGAATATGAAAATATATATCTCTAGTTGCGTTAACCTGCCGAAGCTAGGTTTGAAATATCCTTAATTGTGTTGCTGCTTACAGTAAAATATGTAAGAGACACTCTGCTAAAAAAAATGGGTGCTGAACTCGAAAAGACATGCATGTAAAAAAGGAAAAAGCCGTCTAAGATTTCAAAATATCTGTGAGTAAACCCTGGCTTAACTTGAGAGTAAAGGACGGCTTATTCTAAGCTCCTGTATTTGATTATAAGAAGCTCTCCATAATCCTTACCCAGTTCAAAAACGCTTCGCTTTTGGGCTTATTTTCCTATGTTTTAGACATTTAACCGAGTGGTGATCGGTCAAAACTTGCATGTTCCTATAGTTTGAGAATAGATCTGTTCATAAAAGTATACTGCGGAGAGATCAGAAAAATGTAGAAGTTAACTTGGAAAAAATCACATAAATGGTGTATATAACATATAAAAAAAATTAGGACATTGGTATTAGCTGCCTACTTAAACAAGCATTGTTGATTCAGTCCTCTTCAACTTGACAGAACCAATTTTAGAGAAATTTATATATCTTCGTTTCATTTTACGCTTAAATGGACAATATTAATTCAAGGATATTATACTATTATGCAGCACTTACTAATAATTCTACAGAATATTCTCAAACCCGGGATATTATCCTATTTGATGTTCAGATTATTCTATTCCTTGTTCAGATTCTTACCTTAATTTGTTTAGTTGTGTATGTAATAAAAACATGGGAAATGACGTCTGCAACTCGAGACACTGCAAAGACTTCTGAAGATACATTAAAAGAGATGAAAGAAGCAAGAGAACAAGAAAATGCCCCTTACATTATAGTTTACTGTGAAGTTCCCATACCTTATGATACAATGATATATCTGATTGTGAAAAATATCGGAAAATCAATAGCCGAGGATGTGAAAATTAAATTTACTCCAGATTTATCTAGTTCTGTGGAGTATACAAATGATTTTAACATCAATGATGCAACTTTCATAAAAGAGGGTATTAAATCAATGCATCCTGAATATGTAATAAAAACGGTACTTGGCAACTCGGTTGAATATTTTAAAAAAGGACTTCCATTAAAATATGAAGTTGAGATTTCATATGTGAACAGTACAACTAAACGCGAAATTAAAACTTCTCAAATAATTGATTTGTATGCAATTAAGCAGTTAAACTATACTAAGAAATTTGATTTGAATGATCTAGTAATAGAAGTTAAAAATCTTGCAGAGGAAATAAAAATATATAATGATAACAAAAAATAATTCATTTTTCTCCTTTCGCTTTTAAGTGTATCCTGCTTTCGGCAGGTCGACATAAAAATCCATTCAATTTTTCTATTGATATCGTTTTTTTCAGAACTTTTGAAATTCAATTTAAATCAAAAATTACTAAATGTTAACCATAACACAATTAATATATATTTATAGTAATTGAGACAAAAGACAAACCCTGCCATATACATAGTCCGTATGATACTGGTTTTAACTGAACCTACAAAAAATAACAATTAAAGATATTTAAATGCTGGGATGTGCTTGCTGCCGAATGTAGGGTGTATTATCTGGAAGTATTTGATAAAAAGAAATAAATGACTATTTTGTTTTTATTCAAAACTTGTATGGTATTGAACTTATAATTATCACTAAATTTTCTACCAGGGTTTCTGATTCTCTGTGACATCAGGTAAAAGCTTAGCATTCAACATCCTGTTTTCGTGAATTAAGCTCTGAATATGAACAGCCTGTTTCTGTGTAATTTCATTAAGTTACGTAATCTGCTCATCTTGTACAGCTGCAAAGTGTCTATATTACATCGTATAAAGCTGTTTTTTGTAAACCCACATGATTTTTGCTTAAGTAGAGTTGTAATTGAGGACTATTTATTGAGATAAAAGGAAAAAATACAGTAATTTCAGGTAAAAACCATTGCTTTAAAACGATATAAAGCCCAATATGCTAATATTTAATATCATTGAATTGCCGTAATTAATACTAACCAGATATACCGAATAAAACAATAGAAAGGAATTTATCATGGATATTACAATTCGCAATGAAAAAGTAGAGGACTTCAATCAAGTCGAAAACGTAACGAGAGAAGCATTTTGGAACCTCTATGTACCTGGCTGTAATGAACATTATTTGGTACATATCATGAGAGATCACCCTGATTTTATTAAGAAACTTGATTTTGTTGCAGAATGTAATGGTGAAATAATTGGTAACATTATGTACACCAGAGCCTGGTTGTATTCGGAAGATGGCGGTCAGATGGAAATTGCAAGTTTTGGCCCCATAAGTGTATTACCGAAATATCAGCGGAAAGGCGTAGGAGGTGCATTAATTCACCACACAATTGATATTGCTAAAAACGATGGAATAAATGTAATTGTTATATTCGGCGACCCCCATAACTATTGCAAGCACGGTTTTAAAAGCAGCAAAGACTTCAATATTAGTGATCTGAATGGCGAATACCCTTATGGAATGCTCGCTTTAGAATTAAAAGAAGGATCTTTGAAAGGGCATAACTGGAAGTATAAATACAGTCCGGTATTGGAAATTAATGAAATCGATGCAGAAGAATACGACAAAAAATTTGAACATAAAGAAAAAGGATACACCCCTTCCCAGGAGATATTCTCAATTGCGGTAAGGTCATACCTGAAGTAACATTAATCTAAAAATTGTCATCTAAAAATTGCTTCTCCATCGAACGCAAAAAATATAAGAAACGCAGATATGAGACTGTCTATCGAGTGTTTTTAGGGGAAAAATTACTCTGTACATTCTGGAGTAAATTTGAATCCTCCATATTTGGCCTTCCAGTCTTTCAACCATTAATAGCCTGCTGGAATTTTTCGGCTTGCATCAAGAGCATTTAAAGAGCACCAAGAACATTTAAAAAATGGAAGAGAAGGTAGCATATGAATTCCAGATCAACGGAAATATGATACCAAAAATGACACATATTTTACTGATCTATCTTTCCAAGCTTTACATAGATATCGAATTTACAGGTTTTAAGTTCTAAATGTCTTTTTACTTCAGTCATTAACTGCACTTGAAATTTAGTTCTACAAAATCCCGTTGAAATTTTCAATACCATTGAAAAATCTCATGACTTGAGCTATGTCCATCGGGGGTGTCATAGCATACTGGCTTTTCAAATGCACATGCAGTACTCAAGTTCCCGCCTTTTTTGAAAAAACTCTACAGGTTGGGCTAAATAATTCAGGACTTATATATTAATATCCAATTAGAGTGCCAGATTCAGTTTTCTCTTCAAATACTAAGGGAATTTCTGGCAGTCATGGAGGTACAAAAAATGGCAACTAAAGAAGAACTTATTCAGGAGCTTTCTGATGCAGTTATCTCCTGTAAAAAAGATGCAGTTCTTGCAGCTGTCGAAAAAGCAAAAAAGGTCATGGAACCTGCTGAGATCATTGACAAAGGTCTTTCAGCAGGCATGAACCAGGTAGGAATTCTTTTTGAGAGAGGGAAACTTTTCCTGCCCCATGTAATGATAGCTGCTGATGCAATGACAGCAGGGGTCAAAGTGCTTGAAGCTGAGCTTCCGGCAGGGACAGAGAGCAAGAAACTCGGGGTTATCGTAAACGGTACGGTCGAAGGCGACGTTCACGATATCGGAAAGTCCATAGTGTCCACGATGCTCCAGTCTTCTGGTTTTGAAGTATACGACATTGGCCGTGATGTTCCGGTCAGGAACTTCATCGAAAAAGCAAAGGAAGTCAATGCCAATATGATTGGAATTTCCGCCCTTATGACCACAACCCTTCAGGGGCAGAAGTCTGTAATTGAACTCCTCAAAGAAGAAGGACTCAGGGACAAAGTAAAAGTTATGGTAGGCGGAGCCCCTGCAACCCAGGCCTGGGCTGACAAAATCGGCGCAGATTGCTATGCTGAAAACGCAAGCGAAGCTGTCGCAAAAGCAAAGGAAATAATGCTACTCTGAACCCCAATACTCTGAATCCCAATACTCTGAATCCCAATTATCAAGAATATCTGTTGGTCTAAATTAAGTTGAATTTATGGAGGATAAAAATGGCAACTGAACACGCTTTGCGTATGGGAGACGGTAAACGTGTCTACCTTACCAAAGAAAAGATAATTGCAGAGATTGAAGCCGGAACTGCAAATGCTGCCGATCTTGGTGAAATCCCTACTCTGAGCGCCAATGAAATGGACAAGCTTGCAGAGATCCTTATAATGCCCGGCAAGGCTGTAAGTGTCGAACAGGGAATGGAAGTCCCAGTAACGCACGATATCGGCACAATCAGGCTTGACGGTGACCAGGGCAACAGTGGTGTCGGTATTCCTTCCAGTCGCCTTGTAGGCTGCATGATGCACGAGCGTGCTTTTGGTGCTGACACAATGGAACTCGGGCACATTGATTACAGTTTCAAGCCGGTAAAACCTGTCGTAGCAAATGAATGCCAGGCAATGGAAGTCTGCCAGCAGAACATGGTCATCCCGCTGTTTTATGGTGCAATGCCCAATATGGGACTTTATTATACACCTGATGGACCTTTTGAGAACCCTGGCGACCTTATGAAGGCTTTCAAAATCCAGGAAGCCTGGGAATCAATGGAACATGCTGCCGAACACCTGACAAGAGACACGGTCTGGGTCATGCAGAAACTCTTTGCCTCCGGTGCCGATGGGGTCAACTTCGACACAACCGGTGCAGCAGGCGACGGTGACATGTATGGTACACTCCATGCAATCGAGGCTCTTAGAAAAGAGTTCCCTGATATGTATATTGAAGCAGGCATGGCCGGCGAATGCGTACTTGGTATGCACGGAAACCTTCAGTATGATGGCGTTACCCTTGCAGGCCTCTGGCCTCATCAGCAGGCTCCGCTTGTTGCAAAAGCTGGAGCAAACGTTTTCGGGCCTGTGGTAAATACCAACACCAGCAAGACCTCAGCCTGGAACCTTGCTCGTGCAGTTACTTTCATCAAGGCTGCAGTAGGAGCTTCTCCAATTCCCTGTCATGTAAATATGGGTATGGGAGTTGGCGGAATTCCGATGCTTGAAACTCCCCCTATTGATGCAGTTACCAGAGCAAGCAAGGCGATGGTCGAAATTGCAGGCGTCGACGGCATATAGATCGGAGTCGGTGACCCAATGGGTATGCCGATTTCCCACATAATGGCTTCAGGTATGACTGGAATTAGGGCTTCAGGAGACCTTGTTGCAAGGATGGAGTTCTCAAAGAATATGCGCATAGGAGAGGCAAAAGAATACGTTGCAAAGAAACTCGGGGTCGACAAGATGGATCTTGTAGACGAGCACGTTATGCGTGAGCTGCGTGAAGAACTCGACATTGGAGTTATAACGTCAGTGCCAGGCGCTGCAAAAGGTATTGCTGCAAAAATGAACATCGAAAAGTTGCTCGATATTAAGATTAATTCCTGTAACCTCTTCAGAAAGCAGATAGCGTAAAGAGATAGCGTAAAGAAAAACTCCGAAATAACCAAAAAGATATGAAGAAGCTGATACAGATCTCCTGTAGATCTTTCTCAGGATATTTCCTGATAATGCTTCTTGGCGATATTTCTGGAAGATATCGCTTGAAAATATCTTGAGAAAAGCTTAATTTTTCGGATTTTCCACTTTTTCCATTTGCAGGCTTTTATGAGTCGATTTGTGCTGCAAGAGCTGTGCGAATCGTCAATTTCCATCTATAGTAATTATAGGAGTGTGCTTGAAGATGAGTGACGAAAAAAGTGAAAACGAAGGGCTCCAGCGAACAATTGATTGGAAGCAGGGTCTTGCAATTGCCCTGGGGGTTCCTGTGCTGATCCTGCCTTCAATAGGCTATTTTGCAAATTATGTCTGGGCCTTTGCAATCATTATCTGGGCGTTATCTGTCTTTCAGGGTTTCATGCAAAATTTTGCTTACGGAGAACTTGCTACGATGTTCCCGAAAGCATCCGGGCTTCCAGGGTACGCCCAGAGTGTTTTTACGGGGAATGCAAACAACCGGTATGACCTTAGCAAACTGCTTGGAGGTTTCAGCGCCTGGAGTTACTGGTTTGCCTGGAATCCGGTCCTTGCAATTTACTCAATCCTGATAGGGAGCTATCTTAAAGGCCTGGTCCCTGCACTTGCAGGCGTGCCTGACCTTGTTGTTTACCTTGCATCCGGCGCAGTCGTATTCGTGCTTCTGATCCTGGTCAACTATCGTGGGCTTGCCGGCGGAGCAACGCTCGGGTACATTCTTGCCGTGCTTTCGCTTGCCCCACTTATCATTATTGCCCTTGCACCTTTCGTAACCGGGCACTTTGAGTTCAGTAATATTACCGGTGCCTGGCTTCCCACAGATTGGAGCTGGGACATCCAGCATATCCTGATCCTGCTCGGGCTTTTTGCGATGGCCCAGTGGAGTGCCTGCGCCTGGGAAACCGCAGCGATCTACGGGCCCGAATATAAACAGCCAAAATCGGATGTCCCAAAAGCCCTCTTTATCTGCGGTGCGATCTGCCTTGTGACCTTCATTCTCGTCCAGGCAGCCTGTACAGGAGCTCTGGGAATTGAAGGAATTCTGTCCGAACCGGTTTCTCCGATGCTGCCTATAGCCCAGATGACTCTTGGTCCCATAGGCGGGTCTCTGACTATCTTCATGTTGATTGCGGCAATGGTTCTAATTATCCAGACTGCCTTCCTCGGAGCTTCGAGAGCTATGTATTCCATGGCTGAAGAAGGAAATCTGCCAGGGTTCTTTGGAAAAATGAATGCACATGGAACTCCAGTCAATGCAATGATTGTCATTGCCCTCTTGAATATGGGTTTCATCTGCCTGGGAACTCCTGCAGCTATAGTTGCAGCTTCGGCAATAGGTTATGTCTGTGCCAATGGGATAAGTCTGCTCGCATATGTTAAGGCAAAAACTGATCCGAGGTTCTCGAAGCTTGAAAGACCGTTCAAAGCTCCAAACGGCTGGAGACATGTAGCCCTTTTCTTTGGGCTTTTTAACCTGCCTCTGTGTCTTATTGGGATAATATACCTGAACAGCCTTGAGTTAGGCTGGACTTCAACGATAGTTGGCTTCGTGGTGCTTGCTCTTTATCTCCCGCTCTGGTACTATTCTCAGAATCAGAACAGGACAACTTTGGAGAAGGACAATTCCCTATCAAGCGAGTCCATAATATAAAGGTACAAAGATAAATTCCGAAAATTTCCACCTTTTCCCTTTTCCGGAAAACGCTTAAGTTCGTGAGTCAATAAATATCATAGAATAATGAGTTCTGAAACGAAGAGCCACTGGCTCTTCACTATTTCGAGTGGGTAACTTGCATTTAGCTTCTAAATGTGGCTCTTCGTTGTTTTGTGTGGATATCTTCATAATTTCCTTATAATAACCAATGTGGTCTTGAATTGAAAATCGTCTTATCCATATAGAATAGCGAAGAGTCATTTTGCAACTTTTCTATTTAATTTTTAACTTCTGTTATATTATGCAAATATTGATATTGTCAATGGTCTCAGAGCCAGAAGAGGCAAAATATACATAAATAAACGAGACATGGTATAAAATGAGTAACTTGTGTTTAAATGAAACTTAGGAGTAAATAACTAAACTGATAAGTGAGATGATCCTGTGAAAACCTATCTTCTGGTCTGGTTCAGCAGTGAAGGGACCCGTCCGTCAGAAGTAAACCAACGGCTAATGTCTCTGGGATTCGAGCCCGTGAAGGGCAGCTACGATTTTGTATATAACTGGAATAGCAGTGTCAATGTCGAGAAAATTCTCGAATTTGGGGACAAGGTGTATCTGAGTCTTCAGGGCACAGGTGCCATGTTCAAACTGGAAACACTGTAAACCGCGCTTGCTAAAATTAAATATCCTAACCCTGGTTAGCAGGGCATATGCCTGATTTCAAGCAGTAAATAAGCCCCTGCTCAGGGTTGTCCTACAGGGTAGTCCATATTGTGATTACCTTCGTTCTATCCCTGCCAGTTTCAGAGATGTTCAAGCCTTTTTCTTGTTTCGGTTTTTTTCCTGCTTGCTTTTCTCCAGGGAATCCCGGAACTTTATGTAATCGCAGGTACCTCCTTCAAGAGTAATTATCCTGCCATTAATGCTTCCTTTTTCTATTATAAGTTCTACAACACTTGGGTTTGACATCCTGGGTTTGGTAGGAGAGCCTGGACAAACAAGCACAACATCTCTTTTCTCTATCAAAGGTCTGTGCAGGTGACCGAAAATCAGAATGTCTACATCCATTTCTTTTGCCAGGTAACCCTGTGCAGTTGTATCGTTAACCGAAAGCCCTCCTTCGTGTACAACTCCGATTTTTACACCTTCAACCTCGAATTTCAGCCTTTCTGGAAGGAGCTTTTTGAGTTCGGAAGTGTCATCATTTCCAAAAACGGCCTTTAATTTGCCGCTGGCGTTGAAGGCATTATAGGCTTTTACAGTACTGAAATCCCCTGCATGGACTATTAGGTCGCATTCGTCCAGGAGTGGTTGAAGTTGCTGGGGAATTACTCCAGTTTTCAGATGAGTATCGGAAAGTACAATCAGCTTCATGGAAAATCTCCTGATTATATGAAATATATTATTTTGAGATAAATCTATGGTAAGCCTTTTGAAAAACAGTTTGACCGCAACCCTTTTGAAAAACGGTTTGACCGCAACCCTTTTGAAAAAAGGCTTGACCGCAACCCTTTTGAAAAAAGGCTTGACCGAAAAGGCCCTGACAGCGGCGTGGTCAAGGGTTGCAACGCAAACATTTTCAAAAAAAATTTGATCGAAACCTGATACTTCAAGATAAAGCGAGTATATATGTTCCTCATTTTTGAGGAGTTTTATAATATTGATGGTCTCTTTATTTGAGTGGTGTTTTAAAATATAGTTGAATAAATATGGACCATCCAGATTTTTAAAAACTTGAAAGCTGTTTATCATTTACTCTGGTAATTCTTCCAGTATATATTAATTTCTTACTTTTGCATATTCCACTCAAGTAAACCTAAATATTTTTAAATCTTATAAAGTCAATTCATAAAAATATCTTTGACACAAAAGATCAGGGGTAAAAATCATTTTTTCCTGTTCAGGCATTTCATTCATGTTTAGGAATATAAAAATAGAACTCCAAATTATCAGTTTGCGAGTTAATCTATAATTCTATTTCCCCAAATAATCATCTTTGGCAACGAAAACCCTTGATATTATATTTGAATTATTCCTATAATATATTGAAAGTTATTCGCGGGCAAGATACATGAAAACAAGGATTGAAACAAAAACAAATGGAGGCAAAGCATGAAAAGACTTACCAAAAAAGCATGGTTTCATAAAAGGCATATTGGTTGGGGCGTTAGCCCGGCTAGCTTAGAAGGCTGGTTGGTAACTATTGCATTCATAATTATTGCTCCGCTTGTCGGTATGTATTATTCTGAAGAGAGCCTAACTAGATATGCTATTCTTATAACAATGGCAATTATCCTTATTGCAATTATTCTTTTAACTGGAGAGGCACCAGGCTCTGAACTGTTAGATAAGTTAACGAAAAAAAATGAGAAATAAGGAAAGCAGTGCATTTATTTCAGTCAAATACCCCGCTAGGTTTGCAGCGGGGTGCGCCAGCGCAATTTTGACTTAAAAATTAGAAATTACTCGAGAGTCAGGTCTACGAGTTCGTACTCAAGATTTTCAGTTTCCAGCCTGTTAAGAAGGGAAGGAACCTGCTCATCTACTGAGACTACAAGGGATGATAAGCCGTGATATGCAGCCTCAATAACTGATTCGTTACTTCCGAACATAACATTAGGGGCTATGTTGAGCTTGCGCAGAGCGATAAGTGCTTCCACGCCTATAGCTGCTATATAGGATTTTGAACTTGTCAGGGCCCTCAGGCGTTCAATATCTACCTTTCTTGAGCCTCCACGCTCGATCCTCGGGACCTTGCAGATTGTAATTGTAGCATTTTCCAGGTCGATCAGGCCTCGCAGGCTCGTTACTCCTACATCTTCCCCGGCAGATGCGTCGGAAATTACATTGCCTGATGCTCCTGTTTTTTCCATGCTGCTGACGTAAAGGAGTCCACCTTCCATTTTCAGGTATACCTGCTGGTCTTCCTTTACATCCTCTTTTGCAATCGCTGTCCAGGTTGAGATATGGTTGATTATGTCCTCCATGACAAAGCGGGCGTACTGCTTCATTTCCGTGGCATTATCAAGGACCCATTCTACACCTTCTTTTGTAATCCTATAGCGAACCCGGCCCTCAGTAACTATCAGCCCGTCATTTACAAGTTCTTTGATATATTCGGAAACGGCCTGAGGAGTTATTCCTATCTTTGCGGCAATTTCTTTTTGTCTTACATTCGGCTGATGGGCTGCAATTTCGATAAGGACCTGAAACTTGGTTACTCCGCTTTTAGTCTGGAGGATTTTAATCATCAATCGTAGTTCTCCTCTACATCTTCAATTACTTTTAACCGTTGCCCCATCACAGAAAGCCTTTCAGATCTACGGGCGACAGCGCAAATATAAAACGGATTTCTATTAAGCGTCCGTGTGAGGCTGCTCATGGAGGTATTTCCTTCTTCTACCAGCTTTTCCAGTTCTTCCATTGCATCTTTGACCTCCTCGTATGGCTTGAAGGTCAGCATGATGATATCACTCAAATCCTCAAAAGAACACTGGAAATTAACCTGAACCTTGGAATAGGAACTATGGTATTCTTTGGAAGGTTTTTGCCCTGCCTCTGGAACTCTCCATTGGCTCTCCAGTAGCCCGGCTTTTTTCAGGATATGGAGGCTTTTTGATGAGTCTGCGCCCATGAATTCATCTATCTCTGCTCTTGTCATCCATTTGTTTGAAAGTGCATCAAATATCTTTTTGTGAGTTCTTGACCCAAAAGTCCTGAGCAATGGTACTAAATAGGAAGGATCGTTAATTATTCGAGTTCTTTTACCCATTTACTCCTCTCCTTCTCGTCTTACATTATAAGCTTTCAAATATAATAAAGATTCGTAATTTGATTACTCTCTGTAATCAATATCAAGCCCTTCAGGCCTTTCCCAGTTAAATGTCGGGGCATTTCTTTTCAGTTCGCGGCATTTTTCATGAAGTGCATGGGCTACAATAGGGAGAGCAATAGTAGCATCCACGAAGACCTGCACTTTTTTTGCCTGAACTGCAATTTTTCCCCAGGAAACGGCTTCATCGAAAGTGCAGCCTGAAAGTCCTCCCCAGTGAGGAGCATCAGTAGTGTACTGAATTGCATAATCATGCCCTCCGACTTGCGTTCCAAGAATAGAAGCTATTACTTCGGTTTGCTGGATAAAATTTTTAGGGACTCCACCTCCAACGTATACAACTCCTGTTTTACCTGATTTTTCTATAATCTGAGTGACCTCATCAACGTCTTTTATCTGGTCAATCTCAAGTTTCAATCCTCTTCTTCTTGCAATGGTTAACCCGATTCCTATTGAACTATCCGAAAGTGCAGGAACGAAGATAGGAATATTGTGCCTGTATGCACTTACGACTATAGAATCCTCGGCCGCTCCGCGCCTTGTCAGTTCCTTTCCGAGCAGGTACATGAACTCCCTTGAGGAACAGGAAATTTCCCCAATTTCTTCTGCAAAATCCGCAATAAGGTTATCTGCGGTTCTGAACTCTTCTTCAACCGCAAAAACATCATAGATCCTGTCAACACCGTGCTCAAAGAGGTCTTCATCGTCAGCCAGATGTGAACCCACATAATGTTTCTTGCCGAGCGCTTCGTGTGAATCATGGAAAAGGTTTGCTCCTGTGCTTACAAGACAGTCTATCATCCTCTCCCGGATCATATAAGAAATAACCCTACGCATGCCAGCAGGGACCATAGCCCCAGACAGTCCCATCAGCACAGTCATATTCTTTTCTTTTAGCATGTTATGCCAGGCCTGGACAGATTCAGCTAGCTTTCTTCCCTGGAAGCCTGTCTTAAGCATTCCTTCCATTAATTCGCTTACAGACCTGTCCTTTACATCTATCGGAACGGTTGGGTTATCTGTGAACACATTAAGATGCATACCAGTCTCCTAATAAACAGATAAAGATAGTTTTGCATGTGAGTTCTATAGTCACGAAGCTAAGGAATGATTCAAGTATAATATCAAGGCATTTATTGCCAAGAATCATTATTGAGATACTGAAATTACGGATAAATTTCTGAACTGCAAATTTGAAGTTATATTTTTATCATACCTAAATAATGCAACTGTCCAATGAGGTACAATGAAATTTTTTGTTGCAACAATTACAGGCGTGACTATAATACCTGAAGACATTTGGCGACAGGCGGCAAGATATACAAATAACGCTATATAATTATATTATTTTATTAAATATCAATATATGCGGCTTCTTCCCATGACGATATCATGAGAGATGAATCTTTTTCAGGAAAACTAATTTGCAGGGTTTGAATCAGGATCAAAGAATGTGAAATTGACATCGTGGGGAGTATATTTTAATTTTCAGAGCGGAGTTCGTAAACAATCTAAGAAATTATTACAGGCATACTGTCAAATGTTCAGATAGTAAAGACTGCTGCGGATATCACGGTCATCCAGTCTCCATGTTCATCTACAGAAGATGACCTGGGAAAACTGAGAGTTTTGAGAGGATATTCGTTTGTCCAGGTGCTGTACATGCTTCTTGCAAGTTTCTCGGAACGTTCCCCAACGTCCTGAGCGGTTTCTCCATAGGCGTGATATTCTGAGATGTAACCGTGCTTGTTTATGCTTTGTGGGAGTGCACAACCAACCGATGTACTGAGTGTCCTTCTTGGCTCATTGGAAGAAATCCTGGACATTACGCAAAATACGATCTCTCCGGGACTTAACTCTTTGAGTCCCTCCTCTCTGGATACGATCTCACAGTTAGGGGGCAGGATAGAACTTACAGTTACAAGATTAAATTTCTCAATACCTGCATCCCTGAGTGCAACTTCAAATGATTCAAGATTTTCGGGGTGTGTACCAACTCCACTTGTAAAAAATACTTTTTTGGGAATTAATTTCGTAATCATCTTTGCAGCCTTGTGAAATAATCAATTTAAGCCTAATCCAGATGGCAATTATTATTTTTAAGCGTTGCCCTTCAATTCTGCCGGGAAAAGCTCAATTCTTATTTTCTCAATATTTTTCTCAAATTAAATTTTCTTAAATATTCGTTTGAGAGTTTAACAGATCTTTTTACATAAATTTGCCAATTTCTTCCCTATATTTTCTATACTTCTTCCCTACAGGCTCTCTCATAAGCTTTATATTATGCAGGATAGTTACATCGTGTATTACTCCCTGCAATTTTCTTGCTTACTCCTCTCATAGATAGAAAAAGGTCAGGTCTTTTCAAATATTCGGGAAAATACGGGCTCTTTTGCCCGGCGGATCTGAAAAACAATGTTTTTCCGGCTGGAGTCCTGAAGAATCAATTAACAACAATAAAACATGATGTCGGTACAGATGGATGAAAAACTTCACCCCAAACTCCTGGAACTACTTGAAGGCAAGAAGCTCTCAATCAGCGGGCTTTCCAGAGAACTGAAAACCATAGGTATGGATGAGCACCGCCTGGTCCTTACAGGCTATCTCAGGGCGCTCAGAGACCTTGATATTCTGGAAGAAACTGAAGTTCCCCCTTCGAAGATTTATGCCCTGCCTGAAAAAGCCACAGAGCCTTTATCCGAAAAAAGAAAAGAACCCAGATCTCCTGAACTTTCAGATCCGGAAGAAATTTATTCTATTCTCAGGTCCCAGCTTCTTAAAATCAACCTGGATTTCAGAATTCCTGTGGGAGTATATGTGGTCTCCAGACTGTTTGAAAGGCCCTGTTTCCGCAGGGAATTGAAGCTTATAGGAATTACTCAAAAACATCTTGAGCAGTACCTGGAAAAACCCAGCATAGTCTGTGAAGCTCAGGAAGCACATTTGAAAAAAGCCAGAGCCGATATAACGAAAATTGAGATCCCTTCCGATGACCCTGCATACGAAATGCGGGAAAACAAGGACGAAGTAATCAGGCTTGCTAATGAAGTCCTTGCAGGGCTGATAAAACAGAGGCTTGACCTTGACGGCCTGGTAGCAAAGAGTAAACAAACTACTCTGCTCCCCTGATGGTTTTTCTGTTTCTTTTTTCTCCAAAAGCCAATCCCTGAGCATTAAAAGCCAATCCCTGAGCATTAAAAGCCAATATCTGAGTATTTCAACTCTAACCCTTTAACAATAGTTCTCAAATTTAGACTTTTGAATCAGTTTCTGAATCTTTAAACCAGGCTTTACTCTTTAAATCAAACTATTTATAGAATAAAAAAGAATCATAGTATAAAAATGAGAATATATAAGTAGCTGCAGAATCCAGAAGATTAATAACAGAAATTATCTGGATTGGGTATCTCTGGTTTTTATTATGGGGGACTTATTTCTATTGAATCTCGATTATGGGGGACTTATTTCTATTGAATCTCGATATTGGATTTAAGTTATCAGGTTTTTAAGGTCTGAATTCCTGGATTTAAGGGTTTTAAGAATCCCTCGCGGATTTCCTGGCAGCTTTAAAGTGATTTTGGGGAGTGAATATGATAACGGAAGTTAGAGTTGACGTTCAGGAAATGTATAATAAGATGGCAGACGAGGCTGTAAGTGCCCAGAAAGCCGTAGTGGGAGTGATTAATAAAAAGCGGGGCACTGAGTTCAAGATAAAAGATGCAAAACCCTACGTAGACGCAGTAAACAAAATGAAGCCGGTTGGAGAGCAGTGTAAGGAGGTCTTCGACCTGCACATCAATTCTGTAAACACCCACTATGAAACTCTTACGAGCCTTACGGACACGGTCAGGCCTGAAGATGATCCTTTTGTAGAGCATTACCAGACCCCTCCTATCCTCGAAATTCTCTATGAGGAAGACCCGGCTTTCCATGAATCGGTCATGAAGTTCGTTGAGGAAATCGGAAAATCCGAAGCCCTGATAGGAAAAGAATCAATTCGCCGGTACGGAGGCTTTTACGGTCCGACCTGTGTAGTAGACTTTGCCTTTGTGCCCGGAAGCACGAGTAATGTCGTAAACAGGATCCTCCAGAAAATGGACATCCCTGTGGAGCACAAGCGGACGATCCTGTCTTCAAAGTCCTGGGGTATGAACACGTCCTATGGTGTTGGGGCGAAGTTCCAGACAGCGGTTGAAGACGGAAAAACTCCTTCGGAAGCCATAAAAGAAGAAATTGACATGCTCAAGATGGTCTACGAGTCCCCGGTGGATGCTCAGGTAAAACTCATGGAAGAAGCAGGGCATACGTCCTTTGACACCAGAAAATATATGGAGACATATAAGCAGAGGATACGAAAAACCGTAAAGGATGCCATGAATGCCGATGTTTTCTACGGGAATATTGTGACAGTACCTGCTTATGGCGTAGGTGACGTAGCCCACCACATTTCCCAGTCTATGTACAATATGACAAAAGACGACGTCGTGCTGGCAGTTATCAATGCTGTAACAGACGTGCTTGAAAGTACCATGAACAGGGCAAAAGGCAAGTTCAGGGACGAATACTCACCCTTGACCATCGGTACGGACGCAACAGCCGCTGCAGTCACCAGAATCCTCTGGATGGACGGGTTTACCACCATGATGGTGCTTGACCTGCTGGTCAAACGCTTCCACAACCTTGTGCTGACCAACCCGAGACGTGGGGCGGCAGCTGAGCTGCATAACGTGGATTTCATTGACATGATTGAAAAGGGTGAACGAATCATTGACCATATTCCAAGGGGGGCCGGGTGCATTGTACAGGGTGTGCCTATCGACCTGAGTCCCATTGAAAGGAACGAGGTCCTGCAAAACCCTCAGCGTTACACCTATCCGGCCTGTGCAATCACTGTCCGTTTCTCGGCTCTCATGCGCCTGGCTGATTTCCCCTGCCTCCTGACAAGTGAGCCTGTGACTGCAACGCTTATGACAAATATCATCGCACTGCACAAGCAGAAGGCACATTCTCCGGCAAGGGTCTGCAAGTTCTGTTCGGCGAACTATTTTGACTACAAGTGCAACTACTGCAACTGGTCAGAGGCAGTTTAACGGAGTTTGACCATAACGACAAAGGGAATGTAAAGGGTAGCTGGGGTAAAGCAAAGAGAATGTAAAGGATAGCTGGGGTAAAGGATAGCTGGAGTAAAAGGTAGCTGGAGTAAAGGGAAGTGGAGTAAAGGCTGGGGTAAAGGGTAACCGAGAAGAAGTCTTCCACGCAGACCCTTTCTATAGTCTTGAACACAACTATTTACACCTGGGTTCTCATAAAAAACTGGAAACACAATGCTTCGGATCAGGAAATGAGTAATCTCAATTTCATCTCAATTTCAAGTGTAATTTTTTACGTAAATGAATATAGTACAGCCCTCCTTACAGTTCCCTTTGTCCCAAACCTATTATTGAGGAGCTTGATATGGCAGTAACAAACCTCATGAAACGTGCGCTTGCGGAATTAATAGGGACTTATGTCCTGGTGTTCCTGGGTACTGGTTCGGTGGTAACGACCGTGCTTCTTATGGAGGGTTGGGAGGCTTTTCCCGGAAACCAGTTTAACATAGGAATTGACATTGCGGCCTGGTTTGCCATAGGAATGTCTTTTGCAATTGCAATCACCTCCATGGTCTATGCTTTCGGCCACATTTCAGGTACCCACATCAACCCTGCGGTAAGTCTTGCTCTCTGGGCCACAGGCCGCTTTCCCACAAAAGACCTCCCTGCGTATATTATCGCTCAGCTTATAGGTGCAAGCCTTGCGTCCTTTTCTCTTGTAGCGATCCTGGGGATGAGGGCTGTTGATACAGGTCTAGGGGCCACGTCCATGTTCTACGGAGTAGGTTATGGGCAGGCAATCTTCTGCGAAGCTGTGTGTACCTTTTTCCTTATGCTTACCATTATGGGTACAGCCGTGGACCGAAGGGCTACCCCTGGATTTGCGGGGCTTGCAATAGGGCTTGTGGTAGCGGCGGATGTGATTGTTGTAGGCAACATTACAGGTTCTTCTCTGAACCCAGCCCGCACCTTCGGCCCTTATCTTGCTGAATCCTTGCTGGGTGGAGCTAATCTATGGGCTCAGTTCCCGATTTATATCATAGGTCCCATAGCGGGAGCACTGGTCGCAGCGTTTCTTTATGATTTTGTAGCCGAACCAAAAAAGGCAGATTAAGATACAGATTGTTGTATAAATTTAGAACTGGGTGCAAACCTTGTAATAATGATTAAGTCAAAAGTGACTTGTTTTTCTTCCAGCACAATTTTTTCTGTCTTTCCTGCAAACGGTTTTCTTATAAGGTGTTCCATATCTGTCACTAATTTCAAAGCATACGTTTTTCAAATATCTCCCATTTGACAAAGTAGGAGCTCACTGTTTATTTCAGCTAATTTCAATACGTTATGAAAAGAGTTCAACGATCTTAACATCGAATAAATCCTATGGAGAATGGGAGAACGTCTATGAATTTTTCCCAAATTTGGAGGTATTTTTGCAACTGCTGTAATGCTAAAAAACAGCCTGAGGACATTAGTTTCCAGGTCAGAATGAATTTTTAGAATATGACTCTAAAATAATATTTGAGTCGTAAGCCGTAATTATTTTCTTATTATGTACTTATTTGAGAACCGATGCACCAGGATTATGAGATTGTGTCCCTAATTCCCAGAACTAATTGCTCATTATCCAGTCGTGTATAAGTGTCCATAACTCGCGAGAGTTATAATCAAGGGCTATGCTACCGTGGCCCTGGTTCTTCCAGCTCATGGAAGTAACCTTATCATTAATTTTTCCGACTTCGTTTTTGTACCACCAGGAACCATAGTCACTGAAACCTCCCCCAAGCCCAATATAAAGAACAGGGGAGCTTATTCTTGAAAAGTCAATTTCATAGCCTTCCACATTCCCCATCAATCCGGCCATATAAAGATCCAGGTGCTTAGGTGCGTAAGGAACAGCCCCTCCGGTTAAGGTCAAGTTAAGTAGCCTGTTTTCGTCAACGTAATAAAGGCCGTCCAGATCTCCGCTCCAGTAGTGATAATTCGGAGTATAGGGATATGCATTGAATGCATGAGTCTGGGTAGCCATAAGCCGGAAAAATTGTCTGTTTGTAAGGTCAGGTTGAAAAACAGATTCTTGGTCAGGATCGGTTAAAGCCAGATTGGCTATCTGCATCATGAAAGCCATATTGTTGCTGTTATATGCCCTTTTTTCCAAACATCTGGAGATTGTGTCAAATTCCTGTACCTGAGATCTTATTAACTCAGAATGTTTAGGCTCGTACTTAATAACGATATCAACAGGCACCATTCTGTTAACCGAACCTAAAACAAGGTCATTGTATTTGCTAGCACCGTAAGCAGTAAGGATCAAAGCCCCATGACTGTGGCCAATTGCCGTAACCTCGATGTCCTCTACTGCTTTATCACTCAGGAAAGCTGTATGAATTCTTGACACAGCGATGCCGTTGTATGTATCATTCAAGTAACTGTCAATGGTCCAGTTTTCCATGTAACTGAAATCGGTCTCATTTATCGGAACATTTGTCTCTCTTCGATCCAGAATGTATGTACTGTATCCTTGCTGAGCATAGTATATCGCCATATCGGAATAGAAACTTTCAGTCAAAGCCTGCCCTGGAAAGATTATTAAATTTTTATTTTGAACTGTGCTCCAGGCGATCTTTTCTTTTACATAGTTGGTGAGTACAATGTAATCATACTTTCCAAATCCGACCTTTATCTTAAGCTTATACTCTGCCACGTCACCGCGGACAAGGCCAACTCTATTGCTTTTCACCAGTGGAGAGTACATATCTGGTACTTGGAACGAAACAGGATTATGGAAAAAAATCCCCAGCTTATCAGATTGAGCAAACAGGGTCTCGGTTTTATTCTCAGGGTTGATAGTTAATGATGCTACTTGGGTCTTCATCTTTTCACCTTTGTGAAACTCTCGAGTTAGGCTCTAGACTCGAGAATCCATATTTTTGTGAAACGCAGCGGACTAATTTTCATTTTTGACTTCAAATTGCGGTAGCGTAAAACAGCAAGAAGAAAGCCCATAAGGCTAAAACCAAAACCTGGAGATACAATAACGTAGGGATCGTTTATCGCCAGGTACGGCATATAAAGCCAGAACACAGCCATTCTTTTTTCAAATTACACACATCAGTTATAAAATATTACTTAATTAGTTATATAATTTTACACAGATAAGATTTGTGGTTTGAGATTTTAGCTAAATTTTAGTTGAATGTTTACATTTGTGCATAAGTAAGTAATATTTGCAGAAACACAGGAGAGACAAGCGCACAAATACTGCAGAAAAAGAGACATGTACAAGTATCTCCGGAAAAGGCACATACTAAAATACCCAAGTAAAATATAAATAAACACCAATGACCCCATTAATTGGCACGAAAAGTAATATTGCCATATTAAATCATATTTTATAATCTAAACTTATTTTAAAAGTTTAATAGAATACTCAGGATATTATCAAAAAAGCCGAAAGTAAATTAAACAAAGGTGCTCATTACATGCCGGAAAATATTGATTTGAAGTAAACTTTGCTCTGTGAAGATCAATACTGAGAATTTTAGAAAAAATTATTTCAAAAAGCTATTGTACAGGTAATTTAATACCCTCTGGAAGGAGGTATCAAAATTGAAAAAATATTTGCCTATGATACTGATGTTGATCTTTATTTCCGGGGCTGTATTATCAATTGCTGTTGCTGGTGCAGCCGATAACCCAGTAGTAAGTGAAACAACATCAAAGATTATACAGACCAACGAATCCGTCAATAAATCTGCTAATCAATCCACATCACAGAATAAGACATGTAACATAAACCAGAACGAGTCTGCAAACCAGAATGAGTCCACAAACCAGACCGAACCTGTAACAAAAACTCCTGTGGCAGAACAGAAGTTCAGGGTGGGCCCAACTGTTGTACTGAGGCCAGTTAATGATGTAATAACCAAAGACGAAGATGGCCTTGTTGAACTCTATATTGATAACCCATCTCTCAATGATATAACTCTTAATGTAGATGCAAGGGTTAGCGTACCTTCTGGAATCCATGTATATGGACAGGAGTTTGCTCAGAGTGGTGCAGCAGGTACGGCTTATGGAACATTTTCCGTACCCCCAGGAAAGTCCCGGACAATCTCTATAAATCTCAAGGGAGACAAAGTAGGCACCTATACGGTACATTTCAGCGGCCTCTACTGGCCTGGAGACAATAAGGACAATTTCAACCCGCTTTCGCTCAGCCATCCCTTTGAAGTCAAGGAAGCTTCCGAAAATACCGAAGAGGCTACCAGCTCCAGTGAGAGTGAAGGATCCGAAGCTGGAAATACCGAAGGAGTAAAAGCTGAAGGAGAGGGCTCAATTAGCGCCCCAGGATTTGGAATATTAATTGCAGCTATAGGCCTGTTAGGGGTTTATGCTGTTAAGAGGAAGTAAATCAGGTTAAAAAGCATTTAAATGCAATTGCGGGAAAAATATATACATTTTTCCTTTTTTAAATTTTATAATTAAGAAAGGCATCCGTAACCAAGAGAAGCTTTTTACTTAAGCTTCTCATGGTTACTACAGATGGCAGCCCAAAAAAAGGTGGTAAAATGTCTGAGAGGGCTATTTTAAAAACTCTAATAGTTTATCTTTTAATTGGTTGTTTCCTGGTAAGTAGCGTTTCGTGTGTATATGCTTCATCTGAGGCTTCGGCAGATTCTTACGAGAACAAAATAGAGGTTTATGAAGAAGAACAGCCTTCAGAGGAGGCACAAAATTCCGAAGAGCAGTCACAGTCCTCAGAATATGCAGACATGCAAAGTTCAGGAAATGATGAGACTGAAAGTGAAGGAACTCAGCCCCCTGAAAATACAAAAATAGAATCTGATAATGAAACCGAAACAAATTCATCGGAAAATACAAAAATAGAATCTGATAATGAAACCGAAGCAACTTCATCGGAAAATACAAAAATAGAACCTGAAAATGAGACCGAAGCAAATTCCTCGGAAAATACAAAAATAGAACCTGATAATGAAACCGAAACAAATTCCTCGGGAAATACAATAATAGAACCTGATAATGAAACCGAAACAAATTCTTCGGAAAATAACGAAACGATATCTTCCGAGAACCAGGAAAATCAGTCTTCAGGTGATGAGGAAGTAGGAACCGAAGGTACGGAAAACCAAACTTCAGGAGAGATAGAAGTCGCAGAGGATACAGAGAACGATTCTTCACATCGTACAGGAAATTCGTATCATATAGAACATTCAGAGTACACTATAATAGAGAATAACACATATGTACAATCTGAATCTGTAAAAAAAGAGGCTTTGGAAAGTTCAGAATCAACTGAAAATTCAAAATCTGCTGCACAGCCCTCTGCAAGTGTCAATCTTCACGGTGAAAAGACCAGGGTTGTTTCTGGAGAAGACATTCTGCTTAAGCTTTCAGCCGTTAATCTTATCACAAAACCTGTTATGCACGTCCAGGTCATAATAATTCCACCCTCAGGAATGAGTGTTTCTTCCTCGGAGTTTGTCCAATCTGGCGCAGGACAGTATACGACAACCTACGAGCTTGAACCCGGACAGGGAAGGGACATTGAAGTAAGGATTGAAACCAACCAGCCCGGAGACTTTAATGTTGAGGGAAGGGTTGTTTATTATTTCGGGGAAGATACTGAAAACGCCGAAGATTATACGCTTAATCTACCTATAAAGGTCGAAAAAAAATCGTCTCCTATAGAAGAAGAATCTCTACCTGGATTTAGACTGACGAGCCTGGTACTTGCATTATTAGTGGCATTTATCTTAAAAAGACGTTAAGTAAAAGGCAGTGTTTCAATTTTGGCTCTTCGTCATTCCCTGTGGATAAGACGATTTTCAATTCGAGATCGCATTGGTTTTTATGAAGACATTACAAGGATATCCACACAAAACAACGAAGAGCCTCAATTTTTCGGTAAAATCATGAATTTTAAGAAGTTATTGAGTAGAAAATTCTATGTTGACAGATCAATTATCGGCATAGTACGCAAAAACTTGACTTCAAATTTACAGCAAATTTGAGACACTGCCACCTTTTGCAATCAAGTTGGTGCTTAAAAATTTTCCTTTTTTTGCAGGAATCTAGATTAAAAATCTCTATTATTCAATTTCCTGCATACACAGGTTTTACATTAAAACCTATGTATTTGCCAAAAAGAATTAACTGTTGCAATACCCATTACTGCTCTTTCACCAAGAAAAATTTGAACTTTCTTTTTTTCTTTCTTATTAGTAAAGTTGTATAAACAGCAATATATCCGAAAATAATGGTTGTCGCGATTATTGGAATTAAATTCTCTTTTAACCAAAAAAATGAGAAAATACTTAAAAAAACAAAAACAATGGATAGAGCAACAACAAATGTATATAGAAATAAGTCAAGTTTGTAGTTTAAAAGTTCAAATTCAAATATTCTTTTTTCATATTCATCATGTAATTTGTAATCTAAAAAATCGTTTTCATTAATTCTTTTTGAAAGATCACTATTTACAGAGGGCATATGTAATTAAGTATTAACTGGTTTTATTTAAATCATTTGTTATATTTTGTAAAGTTGTCTTATTCCAAAAGATTTCGATCCAAAAGATGCACGAGTTTTAGCCTAAAACCTGTTCATTTCTCAATAATTAGTCAAGTTTTTTACAATATCTGCGGCAGAACTCCTGAAAATACACAAGATCAAACAAAATTTGTGTATTTCCTCAGAAACTTCACGGCGTTAAATCTCCTGCAGGTTCCCATAAACGACCATTTATAAGAACCATAAACGGGTTAAATTCTTTATATAGATAGATCCCTACAAATACCTTTCATGGGAAAAGAAAAACTCGTTAATAGATCAACATATCGAGATATATTGAGCTAACTCCCCATTTATCATCATGAAACTTTACATAGAAAAGTCGCATTTTGGGAATATTTGCTTACGAGCATAACTTCACGCAGGAATATGCATAATTTTCCATTCAGCACTTTCCTCCCATTGCCCCCTCTTTGATCATACATTTCAAGTACATCCACACCCAAACAAAAGCAATCATTGACCCAATCACTGTACCCACAACCAATCCCCACCATACCCCAGGCAGGCCCCAGCCAAATCCGAAAGCAAAAAGTAAGGAAAAGAAAAGAGTCATAACAAGGCTCCGCAGAAGGGTAGCAGCAAGGGCGCTTGTGCCTTTTCCTGCACCCTGGAAAAGAGAACCTGAGAGCATTCCAAAGGTGACGACTGGATAGAAAAAAGTCATAATTTTAAGGAGACTTGTCAGTTCAGGAGCTATACGGGCTGCGTTTTCGGTATGTGTAAAGACAGCAGTAATATCTGAAGCAAAAAGATATACTACAACGGCAATTATCGTTTCTACGAGAAAACCAACTTCAATTGCATAGATAAGGGTATTCTGTGCTTTTTTAAAGTTTTTCTCCCCAAAGGCAGCCCCACTGATCGAGACTAAAGCAATTGAAATTCCTATGAGGGGAGCAACTGCAATACTTGTCACTCTCCAGGCTGTGGAGTAAACTGCCACTCCATCCGTACTGCCAACGGTTGCTATAACAAAGTTCATTATAAGGGCGGTCAGTGCCAGAGCAAACTGTTCTATAGACGAGGGAATTCCTACTCGGAAAATATCCATGATGATTGATTTGTCGAATTTAAAAGAACGAAATCTGAAAGAAACATAGGTATCTTTTTTAATAAAAAACCAGTAGAGCATCAGCAGTCCCGAACTGGCAAAAGAAATAACTGTAGCTAAGGCTGCCCCTGCAACCCCAAGACCCAGAGTGTATATAAAAATAGGGTCAAGCACTACATTAAGGACTGAACCAAGAACCATGGATCTCATAGCTCTTTTTGAATCTCCTTCACTCCTCAGGATAGAATTCGCAATATTTGTAAAGAAAAAAACAAAACTGCCTGCAAAAATCACCCTGGCATACTGAACTCCGAGCTCGGTTGTTTTTCCGGCTCCGCTGTACATGAAAAGATCCTTTATAAGCGCAAGTCCAAGAACAGTAAGAACAACTGTGAGAATAAGCATTATCACGAAAGCATGAACTGCAACATTATCTGCGCCTGTTTTGTCCCTGGCTCCTATGCGCCGAGAAATTGCAGCTCCTCCTCCAACCCCTAACCCGCCAGTAAGCGCCATCTGGATTACATAAAACGGAAAAGCAAATCCAACAGCAGCCAGGGCATCAGCTCCAAGCCCGGAAACCCAGAAGGTATCAGTAAAGCTGTATATGGTCTGGACAGACATGGCAACTATTATGGGAATTGAGAGCTTGACAACGGCTTTTCGGGGGTCACCGAGGAGAATATTCACTCCTTCTGTACTTTTTTGAAGAACTCCTTCTTTTTCTCCCCGCCTGTCCCATGATTGTTCGTCGGCATCCTCGCTTCTGATTACTGATCCACTGCTCATTCTCTCCCGCCGTTTTTCCCCTTGCCTTTAAAATCAAGTGTACTTTGCTGGTTCTTTTCTGCTCTCTTCTGCCTTTAATGCTTCCTTACGTGCCGGACCCTTTTTACTTATTATCCAGGTGGGATATAATGGAACAAATTTTTTCTTAGATCATGATGGATTAAAAAAACTGTCACTTTCTTTTGTTCAGTTATATAGACTCCATACTGAAGAACTTCCCTGAGTTATAACAAGGCCTGAGATGTGAAATCTTCATTTATATGGAGAGGGTCATGAGCTTTATATATAAAAAAGTAATACTCAGAACCATCTTTTATTGAACCTCTATTTACTGTTAGGCTTATTGACTACATATAGAGATGAAAACAATATGAAAACAGTAATATTTGGAAGTCAAAGTTTTAAAATTAATCAGTTTCCTTTTTCTTACAGGATAGAAGAAATCACGATTAATAGTCTTAGGGCTTAACGCATGGAACTTTTATTTCAAATTGTATCTTTGTGCAAATTTCTGGAACAAAAAAGGTGAATATTATGTTTTCCAAGTCAGAGTTCAAAGAAGTAGTAAAGTCTATGGGGCTTGTTTTTGGAGATATTGGGACAAGTCCAATTTATACTTTAACCGTTATTTTCCTTCTAACAAGACCTACGCACACTCACATAATAGGAGTTTTGTCGTTAATTATCTGGACACTTATAGTACTTGTGACTATGGAATATGCCTGGCTTGCAATGAGCTTGGGTAAAAAAGGGGAAGGAGGTACAATAGTCTTAAAAGAAATACTCGTCCCTCTGCTCAAGTCAAGTAGGAATGTAGCTCTGGTCACATTGTTAGCTTATATAGGAACGTCTTTCCTTATGGGAGATGGAGTAATTACCCCTGCAATAAGTATTCTGAGCGCGGTCGAAGGCTTGCGAATCATTCCTCAGTTTGAAAATATAGGTCAGGGCACTATCATACTTATTTCTGCTGTAATTGCAATAGGACTTTTTTCAGTTCAGAGCAAAGGAATAGAAAAAATTACATGGGTTTTTGGGCCTGTAATGATTTTATGGTTTGCAGCCATTGGGTTCTCAGGTATTGCCTCTATTTTTTACACCCCGGAAGTACTTAAAGCCATCAACCCTTATTATGCCATCAGGTTCCTTATGGACAATGGAATTATAGGATTTTTTGTACTCTCCGAAGTCATCCTGTGTGCTACAGGAGGTGAAGCATTATATGCCGATATGGGACACCTGGGAAGAGAACCAATCTTAAAAGCCTGGAGATTCGTATTTGTAGCACTGGTTTTGAATTATCTCGGGCAGGGTGCATTTCTTATCCGAAACCCGGGTTCGACAAATTTTTTGTATGAGATGATAAATCAGCAGGCAAACATACTTTATATCCCATTCCTTCTCCTCAGTGTCGTAGCTACAATTATCGCTTCTCAGGCTATGATCAGTGGAATGTTCTCTATAGTATATCAGGGAATAACAACCCGGATAATTCCAATGTTAAAGATTGATTATACCTCCGGTTTGTTGAAGTCCCAAATTTACATAAGTACCGTAAACTGGTTACTCCTCGTTTCTGTATTATTTATGATGCTTATATTCAGAGAATCGAGCAGACTTGCAGCTGCATACGGCCTGGCGGTTACAGGGACTATGTCTATTACAGGCATAATGATGACTTCGATATTTTATCACAGAAAAAACAGAACCAAAGCTCTTCTTTCGCTATTTATAACGTTTATTGATATAGTGTTCCTTCTCTCAAATAGCTATAAAATCCCTCACGGAGGCTACTGGTCAGTCATCATAGCAATGTTCATCCTCTCCCTCATACTTATATATACGTCGGGACAAAAGAAGCTGTATAAGTTGATGAAGCTCATGAAGTCCAAGGACTTTCTTGAAAAATACAATCAGGTATATGCTACTCAAAACAAAATCATGGGTACTGCCCTTTTCTTTACACGCGACATCGAAAGAATTCCCCAGTATATTTCCCATGTAATGTTTAGAAACAACATCATTTACGAAAATAACATTTTTATCTCCATTATTAAGTCTGACAGTCCTTTCGGAATAGAAAGCTCGTTCACAAAAGAACCGGCAAAAGGGTTAAAAATTTTGGAAATACGAGCGGGATATATGGAGATTGTTGATGTTGAACAGATTCTTAAAGATCAGGGCGTTGGTGAAAAAACTATTTTCTACGGAGTAGAAGATATCTTTACTAACAATATAATTTGGAGAGTCTTTTCCATAATTAAAAAGATATCTCCATCATTTGTCCAGTTTTACAAGCTCCCTACTGATGAACTACATGGAGTTATGACAAGGTTCGAAATGTAAAAACGGATTAAAAACAGATTAAAAATGGATTAAAAACGAATTAAAAATGGACATGTACATTCCGGGCTTTCAACCTGGATTTAAGACGAGAATATGTCTTGTCCGCATGAGACTGGGGTAGTAACCAGAAACCTTAGTTTCATGATTCTCTTTGTTTTTTCTACAGGTTTTATTTAAGTCGAATACCCCGCTAGTATCATGGCAACTTAGTTATGATACTTCAATACATAGACAATACTTCATCTGTAGTCCCGTTCTTAATTATAATGATCCATAACTAAATTGCTTAGATACTAGCTTGCTGCGTGAATGTAAACTTCCCCGGCAACCGTTGATAATTATATTATATATCAATTCCATTTTTCAGTTGTTAACTTCTGCTCAAACTAAACCGTTTAGGCTTATTATTTCCTTTAACGAAATTCCGAGCAGTGGCGCGAACATACCCCATTGCTTGCAGCGGGGTGCGCCAGCGCAACTTTGATTATCGTTCCTAAATTGTCAGACAGCCTGTAAAGATCTAATAGTTGTGGCTCTCCAAAATACCCTTTGAAAATAATTATAAAATCGTATTATAATGTTACAAAGTATCTTATACTATTACACTATTTTAATGCTGAAACTCAGATCACCACCAATACTATTCTATTATTTATGGTAATAGGATTGTGTGGATAGATTTTCGTAATGGCTGTATTGTCTGCAAAAAAATCAACCTGAAACAGACATAATGAATTATTTCTGTATGAATCTTTAAGCTCTATTAAAGGTAAACAGGCGGGTAAAATGTCAGATAACATATTTACTTACATTATCAGGATTATTTGGCTAGTTGCCTTAATAAATTTTTTTTTGTTAATTACCCTTCCTTTTGTGGCAGAATATATCTCGGGCGATAATATTTTAAACGAGTCAATAGGGCCATCAAAAGACCTTGAAGCCAATATATTATTAACTGAAAATGAAAAAGTAACTGTTGTATTCAAAACAGAAGAAAGGGATTTAAATTCCGAATTGCTGAATATATCTTTAGTTGATCCGCAAAAAAAAGAGCTTTTCTGGGAAAAAAGCTTTACTCCTGCTCCATCTGATGAGACTGGAACACAAAAAGAAGCTACGACACAACAAACCATCGATTTCTTTTCATTTATGCCGAAAGCATCAGGGATATATCATATCAAAATAAGTAACGCTGATTTTCAAACAGATGTCAAAATAGTCTCAGGAATGATAACTCCATCCGAACAACCTTCCTACCGGCCCTTACTGATAATATCTCTTATAGTCATGTTTGCTGGCATTTTATTCAGGAGTATCAGAACGGGCTTTAGAAAATTTTCATTTAGTGGAGCAATTAATTTTATTATATCTCTATCTCTGAGCCTGATTACAATCTATAAAATAATTGGTTTCTGAGAATTTCGATAAACCTTTCATGGGTATTCTTTGAAGGATTTATCGAAATTCTCCATAATAGATCTATTTAAATTTACACCAAAAGGGCGCAGAATCCCGGCTAAAACAGGCAATTAACCCTGTAAGCATGGCGTTTCAGAACAATCTATTCATGGGGTACACTTACTCTCAACCACATTCAAACCCTCAGAACAGAAGCTAATTCCGGCAATCGCCTTTCTCTATCAGCCGGTAAAATGCCGGATTTTATGGGTTGATTGCAAGGGATGAAACAGACAGAAATCAAAGGATGAAACAGACAGAAATCAAAGATGATAATAATTATACTTCGCTAGATGAGGCTCTTGAGTAAACTATTTATTTAATGTAAGGAAAGAGGTAACCGATTGGTGATGAGATCCGCCTGTACTTTATAGTCTAAACCATTTATGTTGATGGCTTCTACATCGAGTATTGAGGTTTTAATGTGTATACTATTCTGGTATAGTCACGAGGCTAAATAATGCAACTACCCAATGAGGTATAATGAAGTTTTTTGTTGCAACAATTACAGACGTTACTATAGGTAGAGGTGGTTTCATAAGTGCTACCTTGAGATATGTTTTTAGGTGGATGGATTCAAAATAGCTTTGTCAATTTTCCAGCAGGTACATTAATTCATAAACACAATTGGAAGTTTTTTTAGGGGAGTATCTGGAAGCAATAAATAGTTGGAAGTGTTGATATGACTGAAAGACAGGTCGAAAGTGTAATCGTTGAAATTCCAAAAGGGAACCGGAACAAATTCGAATATGATAAAGAAAAGAGACTGATTAAATTCGACAGAATGCTTTCTTCTTCAATGGTATATCCTTCGGATTATGGTTTTTTCCCCGATACTCTGTCCCTTGATGGCGACCCTTTAGATGCTATGGTTTTAACCTGGGAACCCACATTTCCGGGCTGTGTAATCGATGTATATCTTGTAGCATTATTTGACATGGAAGATTATAAAGGAAGAGATCAGAAAATCCTATGCGTTCCAAAAAATGATCCAATGTGGAATTATATTGAGTCGGTTGACCAGGTTCCGCCTCATTTATTTAAAGAAATCACTCACTTTTTCCAAACTTATAAGAATTTAGATAAAAAACAAGTGAAAGTTATAGGTTGGAAAAGCCTCGAAACAGCAATTACTGTACTTCAGGAAGCTAAAGATCGATACGCTGAGCAGAAAATATAAAGCAGACGAAAAGCAGGAAAACCATTGTTATTAATTGCAGTTCATGTGATTCGGGGTCTTCCTTGTAGAAAGGTGAAGAAAAATAGTTGACGAAGTTACTTGATTTTTGAATCCTCACTTTATTTTTGATCCGTTTTCAGTTTTTTACCGATTCTAAGTTTATTCGTCATTGTGTTAAGCCTTTAAAAGCGTAACATTAACTGTCCTGCTTCTCGGCCCATCCATTTCGGCAAAAAAGATTCTCTGCCACGTCCCAAGCTCAAGCTTTCCTGCCGAAACAGGCAGGGCTTCGCTTGCTCCAAGCAGTACTGCTTTGAGATGGGAATCTGCATTGTTATCTATACGGTCATGCCTGTAACCTGCGCCGGCAGGAACAAGCTTATTTAAAAGATCCAGAATATCCTCTTTCAGCCCGCTTTCGTTCTCGTTTATTATGATGCCTGCGGTAGTATGTCGTGTACTGATAAGGCATATGCCTTCAGTTATTTCGCATTTCATTACTTCTTCCTGAACTTGCGAAGTGATATCAACCAGTTCAATACGTTTGGACGTCTCAATTTTGAGTTGCAAAGTCTTTACCTCTAAAGCTTTCCAGATTATATTTCAGTCTTTTCTTACTAAAAATGCATTGATTCAACGCAATATATTCAGAAAGCTGGATATGATACGGAAAAAATAGTATCCTGAAAAATAATACTCAATAAGTACTCCGGAAAATAAAACTCAAAAAAGATGGGAATCTAAAAAAGTAATCAGGAGGGTAATTTTTCAAATTTGACCATAAAAGGCAGATATACTTGATTGCCTGGTTGGATTAATAACCCTCACCGCCTTACTACAGTTCACACTGCTTTATTTTCCCTTATTTCTATACAGGAAAACACATAATAGACATACAATGCCACTGATCATACTAAATCCAGGAATGCTTTTACTTACTTCAGCTACCTTATTTTCAATAGTACTTGCATTGCTGCCTGTACTGCTAATTACATGACTGATTGTACTATTAATTGCATTACTGATTGTACTATTAATTGCATTGCTGATTGTACTACTAATTGCATTACTGATTGTATTACTGATTGTACTACTAATTGCATTGATGCTTGCATTTATGCTTGCATTGTTACTTACATTGCTGCTTACATTATTGCTTGTACTACTAATTGCATTAATACCTGCATTGCTGCCTGTAGTATTATTTGTGGCTTTTTGAGCAGGTTCTGCAGCTATTGTGTTGCCTTCGTTTTTTGTGCCTGTTATTGCGAAGGACGAGTAGCCAGGTACGTTTGCTGTGAAATGCAAGAACTGATCATCTTCACCTGTTAGACTTACTGGCAGTTCCGTCCATTCTTTTTTCTCGTCATCGTACCAATCAAGTATAATCGAGGACCTGTTTATGTTGTTCTCGTCTACCCATGAGGTATTAACTTTAAAATTGACAGATGGACTCTCAATATTCTTTGAGGTGCCATAACCACCGTTTCCAACCCATATATTGAATGACTTGTAGACGATACCTTCAGGAAGCTTGGAAACCAGGCTTGACTTATTTTTCAGTTCCTCTACTATTGTAGTGGTCTTTCCAACGGTTTTTGTTGACCTGAATGTTATCGATTCAACACAGGTTGCATTATTTGTAAAATTAAAATCCACATCCCTTCCACTGGCAATAAAAGTCTGTAAAACCTCTTTTACCTGGACGTTCTTCGCTGGTTCAGGAGACCCGCCAACGCCACCACTGCTACTTCCGCTCTTGTGGCTGTGTCCTCCACTACTGCTACCACTGCTACTGTCACTGTCACTATCACTGTCACTATCGCTTTCACTGTTGCTATCACTATCGCTGTTACTGTCGCTGGAATTGCTTTCTTCCAGTACATTTATTGTATTGATTTCTGAGGCCGTTTTGTTTTCATTAACTACTGTCAGGTTGACATCATAGTTTCCGGGAGAGGAATAAGTGTGCATTGGATTTTGCTCGGTTGAATTAGTTCCGTCTCCAAAGTTCCAGTACCA
The DNA here is from genome assembly GCF_000969945.1 of Methanosarcina sp. Kolksee. Lineage (NCBI taxonomy): Archaea > Methanobacteriati > Methanobacteriota > Methanomicrobia > Methanosarcinales > Methanosarcinaceae > Methanosarcina > Methanosarcina sp. Kolksee. The sequence continues at coordinate 1,448,352 of NZ_CP009524.1, read as the reverse complement.
TTCGTTTGCATTTTGCGACAGATCTGTAAATTGAACAGAGAGACGTGCAGAGCCGCTCGTGGTATCTGCATCAAAGTCCGCTACAGGAAGGATTTCTTCTTGACCCGGTTCTTCCTCAACAGTTATATTTAGAGATTTCGAGCTCGAACCATTTTCATTATTTGCGGTCAGGACAACAGTATAGTTTCCGGCTGAACCATAGGTATAAGCTGGATTTTGCTCAGTTGAGGTATCTCCGTCTCCAAAATTCCAGTCCCACCCATTTGCATTTTGCGATAAATCTGTAAATTGAACAGAAAGAGGAGCAGAGCCACTTGTGTTATCTGCATCAAAGTCCGCTACAGGAAGAATTATTTCTGGAGTTGGTTCACTCTGAACAACTACTTTTTGAGTATCTGAACTTGAGCCCTTTTCATTGTTTACAGTCAGGACAACACTATAGTCTCCAGCTTCAGAGTATGTATGATTTGGGTTTTTCTCTGCTGAAGTACTTCCGTCTCCAAAACTCCAGGACCAGGAAGTTGCGTCTGTACTTTTGTCAGTAAATACTACATTCAATGGAGCTTGTCCCGATGTAGTGGACATAGAAAATGCAGCAACCGGCGGATTTACATCGTTATCATCAGGAGTTTCATCGTTATCTGTATCATCGCTTCCACCGGGGTCCCATCTAGCATAGTACGGCAATCCTTCTTGATACACGCCACTAATACTTTCTGTGGTAACGGTTTTTGTATCAAAAGATGTATCGATGAATTGCCCATTCCCTATGTATATTCCTACATGGCTGATAAGCCAGTAATTCCTGTTGTTTTCAGTAATGTCTTTTTTCCAAAAAATTACATCACCAGGCGTCGGAGAATCTGTAGTAACATAATATGCATTTTTTTTCATATTAGGAACAGTTTGAAATACAATGTCTTTGGCTCCGGCTTGCTTGTATACTTGATACACTAAGTGAGAACAATCAATGCCCGATCGGCTGTTGCCGCCATGTACGGATTTAACTCCAATCCAGCTTTTTGCGGCTGCTACTACTGTGGACTCAGATGTTCCTGCAGGAGCTGCTGATGCAAGGGGTATAAATGCTATTAAGATAGCTACAAGGAGTATGGCTATAAATTGATGTTTATTTATCTTCATTTTTGCTCAGTGCCCGTACTTTACTAACTTAGTTGTACTATCTGCATTTTATTATTAGAGTAACGCAACGACTCAACTGAACTTTTAAAGGCATAACTCAATTTGAATGAAAACGGAGTACCAGTACCCAGTTATAGATATAAAATTAAATATATTGACTTTGCATTTATAGTCATCCAGTCGGATTTATCCAGTATCCTATTCATCAAATATCTATATTTTCCTTTATAGAACTGGCTTTCTTAATAAAAGTGTAAGTAACTTTTACCTTATTAAAATATAGTTACAAATGTAGTTCCTCTGGCGCGTACTGTATATATCCAACAGTTTCACTTCTCTTTATTATAAAGCTTCCACACCTTTGGAGATTTAAAAACAGGTCCCTGGCCTATATAAGGAAGTTTTTGAGTCTTTGTAGAATTGAGGTCCGTTAAGTTTTCATAAAGAGTCGTTAAGAGACAGAAAGAGTTCAGCTTTGAGCCTTTCGGCCAACTGCTTCGGGCCTATGCTTCTAAAAAAAAGCAGGAGTTTTTTAACTTTCACATATTTTTTCGGCCTTATTGCCCCCAGCACAGTCTTGTAAAACCTTAAGGATAGATTTTTAGTCTTGGCACTGGTAAATTCATGGATTTCCTTGGCAGTAGTTTCATTCAAACTCAGGAATCCGGCATAAATTTTTGCTGTATTTTCTGTAAACCCCAGCTTCTTGAGTTTGAGAATTTGATTTCCATTGCCCCCCTTCAGCAGTATTTTTGTTCAGGCAGTATCATCAAGCTTCTTCAGCGTTGTAAACATTATTTGCAGGCTCTCCTTATATGCAAGGATGTCTTCTTCATCCAGCCTTCTGAGAATATCGGAGACATTTTCTTCAAGTTTTCCTATGAACCATTCCCTGTAAGCATTTCCCTTTTCGGTGAGAGAAATAAGGTTTTTTCTCCGGTCCTGGGGGTCTTTTTTCCTGTAGACAAGCCCTTCTCTTTCCAGAGCATCGATCATACTTGTCAAGCTTCCCTTCTGAAGATCAAGGCATTTTCCCAGGGTTGTAGGCATAATATTGTCTGTTGACCCAATAATCATAATTGCTCGATTCTGATTTTTATTGAGGCTATACGGAATGTCCCCTGCTTTGTGAAATATTTTAGCAAAATTTTTTTGAAACAGATTAATTATCTCAAACTGGAGTTTTACTGTTTCTTTTATCTTTTCTTCCTTCATTGTTATCACAGTAAGGAATTTTGCAGTCATAATTCGGATGATAAAGGCAGGATAGTAACCATTAGAGGTCTTTTACGAGACATTTTTTTATCCAGTAGATTTGTTTGCGAGGTGTTTCTTAGTTGAATCTGCTGGTTCTAATGGTCTTTACTTATTTTCTTGAGTTTGACTGGATTTTAATATCTCTATCATCCGAATGGCTGTTTTTAATCTTACTATTTGGTATCTTACTGTTAGATTTCAAACTAAAAAGGAACTGGGTTTATTTATATTTTATGATTTTGCAATTATTGTATATTTAAGCATCAGCCGCCCTTATACTATCAAATTTATTCCTGTGTTCCATTAGTTAATTGTAAAAAAGACTCAGTTACAAAATCTAGTGATAATAAGTGTAACAATCACTACATAAATTTATAATTCTGTAATTATGTAATAATGTTACGGCATAACAATGATAACTATAAATCTTACTCTTAATAACGTTTGGAACTACCTGTTTTCTTAAACAAGAAGTATTCTGAAGAGTTTAAAAATGGTGATGAAATTTCCATTGAATTGGACATAATGAAAGAAACCCCTGGTTGGACATGATGTTATCTGATTGATAGTTTACAAAGGAAAGTGAAAATTAACAGATCAGTGAAGTTAAAAACTTTAGCTGTCAATAAGAGAAATTAACAACTAAGACTCTACCAAAATTGAAAAATAAGATTCAACCAATTAGGATGAACCAATTTCCGTTAAGATGAGTAAGTAATACAGTTACAGAAATTATTATCGAAAGAAAATTAAATAATCTTTAGATCTTCAGAATAAAGCTCAATTCTCCGATTCTCAAAAACGGGAATCATTTTACGAACTTCATTCTTCCTGGACAGGTCAAGGTCATGCACTATTACGCATTCTTTATTGCCGGCATCAGCTTTTACCTCACCCCAGGCATCGATTATCATGGAGTTGCCGAAATAACTGCAGTCAGGAGCAGAACCTATCCTGTTACAGGCAATATGTGGGATCTGGTTTTCAATCGCCCTGGCCTTTGCGAGAATATTCCAGTGTTCAGACCTTGGATTGGGGAATGCGGCTGTGGTCACAAGCAGGTCAGAACCGGCAAGGGAAAGTTTTCTTGCAACCTCGGGAAAGCGGAGTTCATAGCAGATCTCAAAACCGATTTTCAGGTTTTGCTTTTTAAGAGAAATGGGCTCTATAGAGTCGCCTTTTGAGAAATAGTTGTTTTCGTTTTTGAAAGGATGAGTTTTCCGGTAACTACCTGCAAGGGTTCCTGACTCAAAGCAAAAGCCGAGATTGTAGTAAAATGGGGAATTACTGGAATCCGAAAGAGTAGAATTTTCAAAATCCGCAGGTGTTCCACTGTTAGAAGTCTCTTCCGAAGCGACTTTTTCAATTACTGAGCCCATGATAATACAGTCATTGGCCTCGGAAAAACAGGCCAGGTTTTCAAGGAGAGGAGAAGGCAAGGTCTCTGCTGCATGGTCAAGATACTCGTAGCAAAACCCTGTTGAGAAGACCTCGGGTAAAACAATAAGTTCGGCTCCTTTTCTTACAGCTTTAAGGGCCATATGCAGAGCTTTCTCAAGGTTTTCCTGTTTTCTGCATTGCAGCACGTCCATCTGTATACAGGCAACTTTCATGTCATAAACACCAGCTAACCGTTAGCAAACGGCTTGAATCCTTTGAAGTAAAATTTCAAGTAAATAATATGAATTTGAAGAGACTATGAATTTGAAGAGACTATGAATTTGAAGAGACTATGAATTTGAAGAGACTATGAATTTAAGAGACTATGAATTTGAAGAGACTATGAATTTGAAGAGACTATGAATTTGAAGAGACGAATTGAAAAAAGTGAATTTCAATTCATTGGTCATCAGTTAGGGATCTTATTTCTTCCTTACTTTTTGAATCAATACTTATATTTCAGTTAAATATCCTGCAACTTGCTGCGGGGATGGAAAACTTTCCCAATAACCTTTGTTAAGTAACCAATTTATATTTTAGCTATATTTATATTGTGAATGGAACTCAGACACAATCTTTGTATATAAAATATGATACGGCATGTTTTTTTGTGTGAAGTATCCTAAAAAGCTTTTTTAGAAAACGTACATGATACTCTTCGAATAACATGCACAACCAATGAAAATGCTTGCAGATAGCAGCATTTTCATGCTAAATAATTTGTAAATTTTTTGTCATTCCTAAATTCACAGTTTTTACCGCTTCGGATTAGTATGTCCTTTTTAATATGGAAAAATGATAAATAGAGATAGAGCGCGTGTATACACCGAAGATAACGAAAAAAGGAGTAAACATGTGCGGAATAGCAGGAGCAGCAGGAACTCCTGATACAAATGAAGAAACAAAAAGAATGCTTGCAGCCCTGGAGCATAGAGGGCCTGATGCTTGTGGAACCTATGAGGCTAAAGGACTGAGTATAGGAAATACCTTGCTTAAAATAACAGGCGACATGCCCCAGCCTCTGGTTGGAAAAGGGGCTCTGGTACTCAATGGAGAAATTTTCAATTTCAGGGAACTTGCAGCTGAACAGGGCATAAAAACTGATTCAGACACTGAATTACTTTTTGCCCTCATAGAAACAAAGATAAAGGAAGGAGAAACGCCTACAAATGCGATCTTTTCCGTACTTTCCAGAGTAAATGGAGATTACGCTCTGGCTTATGCCCTGGATAACGAACTTGTACTCGCCAGAGACCCTGTAGGAGTCAAACCTCTTTTTTATTCTCTAGAAAAAGGAGCAGAAAAGCCTAAAATTGCTTTTGCTTCCGAAAAAAAAGCTTTTTTCCAGGGAAACCAGATAAAACTCTTCCCGCCTGGCAGAGTCATGGCTTTCAATATAAGAAATGGGGGGCTTGAAGAAAAATCCCTTACAATTGAGCCTCCGCAAGAAAGAATCTCAGAAGAGCACGAAGCTGCTTCCCGCCTGAGGACGGCCCTTGAAAAAGCTGTAGAGATAAGGCTTACAAAAACCGCAGGAATTGCGTTTTCAGGTGGTATTGACAGTACCTTTTTAGCTGCCCTTGCAAAAAACATTGATCCCTCAATTTCTCTTTATGCCGTTGGGCTTCCAAATTCCCATGACCTTGCCCAGGCTCAGCTTGCGGCTGAAATTGCTGGCATGAGTGATTCCCTCAAGACCCATCTCCTTTCTCCTGAAGAAATAAAAGCTGCAATCCCGGATGTGATCTATTCGACGGAATCGACTGACCCTATGAAAATTGCAATCGGGCTTCCACTCTATTTTGTAGCGAAAACTGCAAAAGAAGATGGTAAACGAGTCCTTCTCACGGGTCAGGGCGCAGACGAACTTTTTGGAGGTTACAGCAGGCACGAAGGTTTCCTTGAGCAGGGTCCCGAGGTACTTGACAGAGCGATCTACTCAGACCTTAAAAACATTTCAACTATAAACCTTGAGAGGGACGATATGGTTACCATGGCCAACTCTGTGGAGCTCAGGGTGCCTTTTCTGGATAAAGAGGTAATAAAAACAGGACTTGCAATCAGCCCTGAACTTAAAGTCCTTAAAAGAGATAGCCTGTATATAAGAAAATATATCCTGAGAAAAGCAGCAGACAGTTTGCTACCATCGGAACTTCTCTGGAAAGAAAAGAAAGCAATCCAGTATGGGACAGGAGTTCAAAAAATACTTGACAGGCTTGCCCGCGAGGCAGGATTTTCAAAAAAGGAAGGAAACCATATCGAAAAGTACCTGAAACAGGTTGCTGAAGACGAGGGATTCGATTTCATATTCAGGTAAAGGAGTTCCCTGCTGAATAGGCCTACTGAATAGGCCCACTGAATAGGATAATTAATTTTTTACCTGATAAATGTGGTCTTTATAATTTATCAAAATAACTTTTAACTATTTTTAAATATCTTTTTGATTCATATAAAACGAAAAGACTTTAAATAATACTCTCTAAGGAATAACGGGATGAAGCCAGAGATAAATAAACAAGTATAAACAGCTTGATGACTATATCCCTGCTTAGAAAACCACTATAGTTAATCTGAATCAACAATTAACCTGAATCAACAATTAACCTGAATCAACAATTAACCTGAATCAACAATTAACCTGAATCAACAATTAACCTGAATCAACAATTAACCTGAATCAACAATTAACCTGAATCAACAATTAACCTGAATTAACAATTAACCTGAATTAACAATTAACCTGAATTAACAATTAATCTAAAACATTTAAATCTAAATTAATGTTCAGGGGGAATCTTCATAAAAATAGCAATTACCGGAAAAGGCGGCGTTGGAAAAACAACTCTTTCAGGCACTCTGGCCAGACTGCTTGCAAGGGACGGATACGAGGTACTGGCAATAGATGCAGACCCGGATATGAACCTGGCATCTTCGCTTGGGGTCGAAAATCCCCCAAAGCCCCTGACAGAATTCAAAGACCTGATTCAGGAAAGGGCAGGCGCCGAAGGTGGAGCTTTCATCTACAACCCTAAAGTCGATGATATTGCGAGTAAGTACGGAGTTATAGGGCCCGATGGAGTTAGAATGCTTGTCATGGGAACCGTAGACCGCGGAGGAAGCGGATGCATGTGTCCTGCCTCGGCTTTCCTGAGGGCTCTTCTCAGGCACCTTATGCTCAAGGAAAAGAGTGCAGTAATCCTTGATATGGAAGCCGGAATTGAACATCTCGGAAGGGGCACTACAAGAGGAATGGACCTCATGATCGTTGTAGTTGAGCCTGGAGCAAGATCGCTTGAAACGGCTGAGAGAATAAAAAAGCTGTCTTCCGAAATAGGGATAAAACACCTTGCTGCCGTAATTAATAAAGGAGGCTCGGGAAAAGTTAACGATAAACTTGAAGAGATGGGCATCCAGGTACTTGGAGAAATTCCCTTTGACACCATGTTAATGCAGGCCGACCTGGAGAAACGGGCTCCTATTGAGGTAGGCGGCGAAGCTGTTGACGCTATAGCAAAAATTAAGGAAAAACTGATGGAAGTTGTTGAAGAGATCAGGAAAGAAGAGGAAGCTAGCAAGAGCAAAAAGTAAAGGCTGCTTGCCGGCCCTCATTTTCTTCTCATATTTCAAAAGTTCTTAATTCAATTGAAGCTGCTGTCCGGAGAGTCAGTTAAAGTTCCTTTTTTATAAATAACTTCCAGAAGCCTCAATTTCTTTTCTCTGATAAGAACATCAGTCGGATCGATATCAAGCGCGTTGTCATAACACTTCATAGCTTCCCCATATCTTCCAAGGCTTTCCAGAGCTGAACCTTTCTGACATAAAGAAAATACATCTTCAGGATTTACTTTCAGAACCTCATCATAAGATTCAATAGATTTCTCAAATTCGTTCAGATTGTTAAAGGCAAAACCCTTGAGGCACCTGATCCCCAGATTTTCAGGATCGATTTCAAGAGCCCTGTCATAGCAGTCAAGAGCTTCCTTTGATTTCCCCATCCTGTCCAGGGCGAAACCTTTCTGGATCCAGGCATCGAGAAACAAAGGGTCCAGAGTTAAGGCTTTATCGTACAGCCTGAGTTTGTCTTCGTAACTGCCAATCTCACCAGCTTTGACAAGGAGCTGCCTGAGATCCTCTGGTTCTTCGGTTTTTTCTGCCGCTTGCGACTCCTTTTGCTTTGCTTTATCCATCTTTTCACTCACATTTTCTTCTGTCATATAGGAATCCTCGCTTTTCCAGTGAAAGCTCATTCCGGACCCCTTTCGGGTTTTTACCACACCTGGTTGTTTTTACATTTCACGCATGGAACCAGAGCTAAAACTGGTATTTTGCATTTTTTGTTTTCAATGAGATATACTTTTTCTGATTCGAATTTTCCCTAATATAAAAAAGCTACCTGTAACTGAAGAAGTACAGCCGATTCTTAAGCTCAGATGGAGGAATACAATCTATTTTTGGTTCTTCGTCATTCCCTGTGGGTAAGATGATTTTCAATTCGAGATCGCATTGGTTTTTATGAAAACATTATGAGGATAGCCACACAAAACAACGAAGAGCCGAAATTATTTCTTAACCGATGCCCAATGAATTAGTTTTTGAATGACTGATGAATTAGTTTTTGATTTTCATGTTCTTGAACAGGTTTTCTGTACTTGAACAGGTTTTTTGTACTTGAACAGGTTTTCTGTACTTGAACAGGTTTTTTGGCAGAAAGCACTACAAATCTTCCCTTCCCATGTTCTTCTTCCGGAAACTCAATACTTTCAATTTTTTCAGGCTGCCTGAAAAGGGTCTGGCAAACTTCAAGAGTTTCAAAACCGACTTCCAGTAAGTATGTCGATAACTCTGCTGTCGAAAAAAAATGCGCTTTCGAAGAAAAACTGCCTTTTTTAGTTCCGGATTCGAGACAGCGGCCCTGTGGGCTATCCCTATCAAGGATTCCGGCTAGTATTTGCCCGCCTGGTTTCAATACCCTCAGAGCTCCCCTGAGTGCCTGGTTCGGATTTTTAAAAAAAGCAAGTGTGGTAACGATTAAAACAAGATCAAGTTTCTCTCTTTTAAAGGGCAGAAACTCAGAAACTCCAAGCATGACTTCCAGCCTGCGTTGCTTTGCAAGTATTGCCATAGCTCTTGCCGGTTCAAGCCCGAGTCCAACCCCAAGAGCCGAAGCGAACCTACCTGTACCAGCTCCAATTTCAAGAGCTTTTAATTTCTCGGGATTTTCGGCTAGAAAAGTTCTCAGGGCAAGAAGTTCGGATTCATATGCAGGCTTATATTTCTCATACCAGACATCATATTCTTCTGCATACCTGTCAAAGCTCTCCCATAACCCCATTAAATCCCCATAACCCCATTAAATCCCCACTCCCTTCAATGACTCATGTTTTTTCTTGATTCCTTAAGTTTCCTTAGCCTTTTTCATCTTCAGAATTTATCCTCTTTTTCTATACAGGAAGACCGCAAGAAAACCGAAAATTCCATAAATCAATTCAAAACCAGGTAAACTCGTAATTTTATTCAGCTCGGTATCTTGAGTATCGCTTCCCTCAAGAACAACTATTATGTAACTTTTTGAAGCAGTTCCGTTTTCGTTGCTTGCGGTAAGATTAACGGTATAGGCCCCAGGCTCTGTAAATGTATGAACCGGGTTTTCGTCCGTCGAATCAATATTTTCATCACTTTCAAAATCCCATTTTCTTTCGCTTTCATTTGTCGAAAGATCGGTAAACTGGACTGAAAGAGGAGGGTGACCACTAGTTACATTGGTACTGAAATTTGCAACAGGAAGAATCGGATTCTTTACTTTAGCGGCTACAAGAGGCATGCGATCGACGTAATCACTGTTTTCAATCTTGTAGACCTTATCAGCAATGCCATCCCCATCTGTATCAGGCGTGATTTCCGAGGGGCCCAGTCCATTGGGTTGTGACCAGTAGTTTCCTGCAAGATAAGATCCACCAACAATGTTAGTTCCCGGGGTTTTTTCTATATAGTATATGTTGTCGGTTCCGTTATTAGGTACGGCATTGACAGTATTATTGAAGTAGTTATTAAGAACACTATTCTTGTCACTTTTAGGACAGATAAAAAGCCCAAAAACCTCATTTGAAGTGATAGTATTTCCTGAGATCTTATTGTTATCCGAATTGCCCAGGTAAATGCCTCTACCGTTATCTGAAGCATTATTTTCTGAGAGGGTATTGCCTACTCCAGTTGAAAGCACGAGCCCATAATCTTTGTTTTCAGAGAGCGTATTATTTGAGATTACATTCCCCTCAGAATTTGGAACATAGAATCCGTACCTGTTTTTTGAAGCTCGGTTTCCGGAGATTGTGTTATAGTTAGACTGCTGAGCGACAACTCCCTTATCTCCTTTTCCAATCAGGTTATTGAGAATTAGATTATAATCCGAATTCTCCAGGTACACTCCAACAGTATTATTCAGCAATCTACTGTTCTCAATGGTGCAGTTTTTGCACTTATACATATAGACCCCTGCATGGTCTTTATGTGCCTCCATTATTTTAAACCCGCTAATCGTAACCTTGTCTGACTCTACATTGAACACATCTAAGGCCGGGTTTTTAGCCATTATTATTGTATTTACAGGATTTCCGGACTCTGATTTTATTACCAGGTTATGTACGGTTACATTTATGTTCTCGGTATAGGTTCCAGGCTTTACAATTATCACATCACCTGAAACCGCACTGTTTACAGCAGCCTGTATGGACTCTCCTGACTTGACAAAGATTTCATTTGCAGTTCCAATACCAGAGCTTAATATCAGGATAAAAAAAACTAACAACAAGGTAATTAATTTACTTATTCTAATCCCTCCATCCACTCAAAAAAAGATGAAATTTTCTAATCAAATTTGCTTAAGTGGCTGTCTAAGTCACGGATAATTATCCGTGTAAATGCTCTTATTTATATAAAGTGAGTTTTTTGTTATCTAAAGTGAGTTTTTTGTTATCTAAAGTGAGTTATGTTGTTATCTAAAGTGGGTTATGTTGTTATCTAAAGTGAATTCTGTTGTTATCTAAAGTGAATTCTGTTGTTATCTAAAGTGAATTCTGTTGTTATCTAAAGTAAGTCCTTTTACAATAGCGTATAAGATTGCTTTACTCGATCCTTATTAAAAAATATACAGAAACCCACATGCGTTTATGCATACAATTTGCTTTATCTTTATAGAATATTTCATCCAAATTGCCAGAACAGGGGGAATAATGTATAAAGTAATATAAATATGCTGGGTTTAGTTCAACACAAATTAAAAATAAAAATACGATGTAAGTGTACGCTAAACTTGATGATATTGAGTGATAAATGACAAAAGCAAAGTTGCGCTGGTGCGCCCCCCAGCAAGCTAGCGGGTTATTCGACTGAATAAAGGGTCATCATTTCAAAATCGCCATTAGTAAAAATGATCAAAAATGAAATGTCAACATGCCGAATATAGGTTTGTTAATTATTCCCACCAATTTACATTACCCCATATTTTGTATAGGCAGTGTGATTGTCTCGAAGGCGATTTGGCATCCGTGATCAAAGTCACGTTTGAGCCTTTGATGGCAATTCACTGGCCAGTTTTTTGACGGCTTCAAGAACCAAAATAAGTACAACCTTCCTGCCCAAGATAATGACGAAGTTGAAGGGTAAAAAAGGTAGGGAGAGAGTTCTTTTATTTTTTGTGCATGTTATTCGAAGAATTTCATGTGCATTTTTTGAGTATTCCTGAGTGACTCGCTCTACAGGAGCTACTGAGAGGAAAGAGAATACAACAAATGGTTTGATGTAGGCGAGCCCGAACTTGAGAGCGGATAAGATCCTTATATTTAAACACCAACAACAATATAATATATATCAGTATATTGTTTATCCAAATATAGTATACTATTGTCATTATTACAGAATATCAAAAATAAAGCTGGCATCTGCTCTCTAACAAAAATATACCTGGATATAAGAGCACATCGCGAAGAAAAGATACAATTGTGAAGTATTTATGGATAAGTGGGGGTAATTTGAATTGGCATCCCGCCATGTTAATACTTTAAACCCTGGTGATCCTTTTAGGGACTGGCTTGTTGAAGAAGTTGTTGGGGATAGGCTACGGAATAAAAATTGCTCTGTTAATGTTTTTAAATACAACTCTTCCCATACGGTCTGCAGGTACCAGTTCAAGAGTGAACACTTCAGCGTTATGGCAAAGTTTTTTGCCGAACCTACTGGTCAGTTGAAAGATTATAATCCATATAAAGGCATGATGAATGAGTACCGGAACCTTAGAAAGGCTGCGTCGGTAATAAATGTTGCAAGACCTCTTGCAATCAATAAGAAGTTCAATTGCGTCCTTGTAACGGAACATATACCTGGAAAATCTCTGGGCTGGTGTATCAGGCACGAAGAAAAGCGATATGAGAGGCTTGCTGCAGTTGCGCATATGCTCCGACAGCTACATGATAACACAAAATCTTCCTATAATAAGGAAAATGAATTCAGAAATTATCATGATGTCCTGGGCCATCTGAAACTGGACCATGACACTAGAGAAACTTTCAATAAATTACTTGGAGAATGGTGGTATAGCCCCCTGCTAGACAGGGAATACGGATGCATGGTTCACAGGGATGTAAACCTTTCCAATTATATTTTCTGCAAAGACAAACCTTATGCCCTTGATTTTGAAAGCTCCTGGTTTGAGGCACATCCTGTAAGAGATCTCGGAATTCTAGCTGCAGAACTTAAAAACGAGTTCGAGCTGCATATGGGGGGAGGAGAGAAAGCTGAACCGTATATCGGAAATTTCCTCTGGGAATACAGCAGCAATGAAAAAGATTTTTACTATATTACCAGAACTTTGCCTTTTTTCATGAGTATAGGGCTCCTTCGCTCGGCAAGACTCCACCAGAGCGACTATAGAAATTATCTCATTAGAGAAGCATGTGAATGTTTAAAGGCAATTAATTACAGATAAAACATGAAGTAGAAACTTAAGCAAAAGGGATATGGGAGGAAAGAACATATCGGAGAATTACGGACCTGAGGTAAGCAAGGATGAAGTTACATTTCTTAGTCATTCTCTTGCAAAGGGAGAGGAGGCATTTGAGAGCTGCCATATAAAAGGGGTTATCTTTGACTGCTATGAGACCCTTATTGACATTCATACTGACGAGCATAGCCTGGAGACATATAAAGTACTGAGCGCATGGCTTGCCTATCAGGGAGTGAAAATCGAGCCCGAAAAGCTTTGGGATACGTACATGTTTAAGGTCAGACAGAAAATGGAGATTTCCAGGGAAGTGTACCCAGAGATCAAGGTAGAGGAAATCTTTGCAGAGATCTGCCGGGAAAATTCGGTCTGGAATATTGACGAAAACAGCCTGGGAGTAGAAGCTTCAAGGGTCTTTCGGGCAGCTTCTATAAGGAAACTCCGGGCTTTCCCTCAGAGCATCAAACTGATTGAACATTGCATAAACATTCCCAAATGTGTAATCTCCAATGGGCAAAGAGTTTTTTCTGAACTGGAACTCAGGTTTCTCGGGCTCCACGATTATTTTGACTTTGTTATATTCTCATCGGATGTAGGGTATAAAAAACCTGACCTCAGGCTTTTTATGACTGCGCTCAAAAGGATGGGCCTTGAACTCGAACCAAAATGTGTCATGTCAATAGGAGACTCTGACGAAAACGAGCTAGCGCCTGCAAAAAAACTGGGAATGCGCACCATGAATATTAAAGAAGCCTGGGAGCAATTCGGATTGACAGATTGATTCCATAAAATTTTCTGTCTTTAAAAAAGTAATATTGGGAAGAAGATTCGCTCAGTGATTCTCCCAATCATTCATATTTACTGTTCTCTTATTTTTCTTCCTGCACATTTTTTATCCTTCACACTTTTTATGTAAACTGCCAGAAATCCTCAGGCAATACCTGTAAACTCTTTTCTTCGAACAGACGGATTCCACCAGACCACAGCGGAGCGGTATTTCCTGACACATGGACCTTCTCCGGAGTCACGATACAGTGCCTCTCGAATAGTCTCCTCAACTTCAGGTGTGACCTCTGTGTAGATTGAGTAGAAAACCCTGTACATTCTGAGCATGTTCTCAGGTGACCTCAGACTTGTATAATTGATAAACCTAACATGAGGGACTCTTCCACACGTGTAAAGGAGATTATAGATCAAAGGGTATTCCGGGTACTGAGGATGAGGTGTATTACCCATGATTTTCTTCCAGAGTTCGGCTTCAAATGTCTGCCCTGTGCCTACCCCACAAACCACACAGCAGTGCCCCTGTGTAACCTCTTCCATCCGGCTTATCTGGGTCATAATGTCACGAAACATCCATATGACTGTTGAAGTGATAGTAAGGTCATACCGTCCCCTGATATCTTCGATGTTCACATCCTGCCAGATTTTTGGGATAATATCATAGTTATCCACTCCGGCTTCCACAGCATTTTGAGAGATCATATGGATCATTCCCTCTGCAGGCTCAATAGCAGTTATATGATCAACTTTCTTTGCAAAGGGTATTACAAACGTTCCCGGACCTGCACCAACTTCAAGGACCCTTGAACGAGGAGAAACAACTCCATGTAGGGCAAGTGTAGAGTATACTGACTCTCCGAACTCGTAATTATTTGTCCGCCTGGATTCTGAATAATCCTCTGCCCTTTCATTCCAGTCATTTAGTTCATAGTCCCTGAACATAATTTTAGACCGGGTATCATAACTGTCTTCCCAGCATCTGACCCAGTCTACAGGAGCTGTAAGTGAGCCGGAAGTCATGCTACCTTCCACCATAGTAAACCCATCCTGCCTCTAACCTGATACATGCCCTCATTAGCGTGATTGTGCACGTATTCCTGAATAATCTCTCTGTCCCTAGAGTCCAGAGGCCGATGTTTCTCAACAAGTTTCTCAACCGAAGTAACTGCCGAGGTAACCGACCGATTAAGTGTGTAATCGATCACATCAACGTTCGGGTACACTCCAGAATCATTGAGAATATTGAAAACTGTGATAAACTGATCAAATTCACCCTCATTGATCCCAAGAGCTTCCATTAGTTTGAGGGTCTCTGAAGGAGCTTCAAATCCATGAGCAAGACAACAATACCCTCTGGATACTGCTTCCATCCGTCGGATCTGCGAAAGGATGTCCGAAAATTGCCAGAGCGCATGACAGCAGATAACCAGATCATAGTTTTTCGGATAAGCTGCCTCATCCACTTCCTGCCAGGTCTTAAGGATTACCTCAACATTGGAAATCCCTCTGTTCTGCGCATATGATATCAATGCTGCTGCCATCTTCTCCGCAGGCTCGACAGCGGTCACCCGGCATACCCTCTCTGCAAATGGTATCGTTATTGCTCCTGGGCCTGATGCGATATCTAAAATATGCCAATCCTTCTGCAGCAGCCCTTCCTTTTCAAACAGGTTGAGAATATTCCGTCCATGATTACAGTCACTTGCCAGTACCATATCAGAATAATCCTCTGCCCTTTGATTCCAGTAGTTTGTGGTAGAAAGCCTATTCATCTCATCGATGCCTGCAGCCCAGGCTGTCTCCCAATCGATCTGCATAACCATATTATTCCTTCAAAAATGTTAATTAACTAAAAATTAGTATTAAGATATAATAACTTATTTGTTTATTATAGTGAAATATATGAAAAGAAATATAAATAGTAACAACATACACCCTGTAATTGTCATAACAAAAGATACGCAGATGTAGCAAGATGACCATGATTCTTGATGTTCAACAGCTGTATGTACATTTTCCCGTTTCAAGCACCGTCATCCGGGCAGTTGATGGGGTTGACATTAACATCGAACAGTCCGAGACACTTGCAGTTATAGGAGAGAGCGGTAGCGGAAAATCGGTACTGGGTCTGGCGCTACTAGGGCTGTTGCCTGCAAATTGCACTGTAAACGGAGTTATACGATATCATGGAGAGGATCTTCTAACCCTTTCTGAAACTGAACTTGAAATGATCCGCGGCAGAAAGATTGCATGGGTTCCTCAGAACCCTACAGGAGCAATGAATCCTTCTATGACTGTGGGGAAACAGATTGGAGAACCGATCTCTCTCCATATAGAAAAGGATAAAAATAAAATTAGAAAGAAGGTCCTTGAACTTCTCCAATTTATCAGAATAGCTCCCCCAGAGGAAAGAATAGACTCCTATCCTTATTCATTCAGTGGTGGAATGCTTCAACGCTCACTTGTAGCTATGGGAATTTCAGGCCACCCGGAAGTGCTTATTGCAGACGAACCTACAAAGGGTATAGACATAATGAATAAGCAGGCTATCACCTACCTTCTTCGGATTTTACGTGATGAAGGAATTACTCTGATTATCATCACACACGATCTCCCATTTGCCAAAAACCTCGCGGACAGGATTGCAGTTATGTATTCCGGGAGGATAGTGGAAATCAGAGGGAGGCGGGAGTTTTTTGACGGGCCACTGCATCCTTATTCCAGAGGGCTACTTCGTTCGCTCCCTGAAAACGGTCTTCACCCTATACCATCCGGAACAGGAGATTCAGAAGAAAACGATGGAGGCTGCAAATTCCGGTTTCGATGCACATCTGCAATAGAAAAGTGCAGGGTCGAACCTCCTCTAATTCATCTTCTGGAAGGGTCGGCTGTCAGGTGCTGGCTGTATGATTGAAGGGAAGAAAGCGCATGATTGAAGGGAGAAAGTCGCATGATTGAAGGAAGAGGCCTGACCAAGATATTCGCTCCCAATTCCCCAGGAAAAAACAGGATCATCGCTGTTGACAATGTAAATATCAGGATAGAAGCAGGAGAAACCCTTACTCTTGTAGGAGAAAGCGGATGTGGAAAGTCTACTCTCTCAAGACTGCTTCTCTTGCTTATTCCTCCAACACGGGGAGAGATATTCTTTGAGGGCCAGGCTCTTACGGGGATGAAAGAGAAAGAGCTCCGTTCTATCCGGAAAAAAATTCAAATTGTACCTCAACAGCCTGAAAGCTCCCTGGACCCCAGGTGGACGATAGCTTACTCAATCTGCGAACCTTTCCGCATACATCCTGAGTCGTTGCGCGGAAGGCCGATGGAAGAAGATCTAAAAAGGCTTCTTAGGCTCGTTGGGCTCGAACCTGAGCAGGCAGCCAGATATCCTCACCAGCTCAGCGGTGGAGAACTGCAACGTGCTGTTATTGCTCGTGCTATCGCACTTGAGCCTTCACTTCTCATATGTGACGAACCGACTTCAATGCTCGACGTGTCTACCCAGGCATCTATTATACACCTCCTGAAAACACTCCAGCAAGACCTCGGATGTGCCCTTCTCTTCATTACTCACGACCAGGGGCTTGCACACGCTATTGGTGACAGGACTGCTGTAATGTTTGCCGGGCAGATAGTAGAAGAGGGGAAGGATATTCTGGACAGGCCATACCACCCATTTACCCGCAGAATCACATCAATCTCTGATTCCGATTCCTTGCCACCATCTGAACCTCAAGGGACAAAGGTTCCAGGTTCATGCGTATATTATCAATTCTGCCCGAAAAAGACAGAAAAATGCCTTCACAGCCCTGAAATGATGGAATACGAAGATAGACGGGTGCGTTGCCATAATTTTTCGCCTACTTGATTAATCGTACACTCTCGATATCCCCTAATAGGTTTTAGCGGTACAACCACAATTCCAGGGTGCTTCCCCCAATAAATTATCCTGGATTGTCCAACAAATCATCCTGGATTGTTCAACAAATTATCCTGGATTGTTCAACAAATCATCCTGGATTGTCCAACAAATCATCCTGGATTGTCCCACCAGGTTACCCAAAATTAAGATGATAACTCCAGAGTTTTCTATATATGTAAATTTTTGTGGAGTTTGATGTTGATACATAACAGTATCAGGTGTGATTGGTAAATATGAAAAGAAAAGAGGGAATTCTCTTTATTTTACTGGTTCTCGTTGTCCTGGGAGCCGGCTGTACAGACAAAGAACAAAAAGGAGATAATCAAACATTGTCCATCTCAGGCCAATGGAGTCCCACCTCTATTGATCCTCACATATCGGGGACTGTTCCTCAAAGGCTCGGGTACGTAGAAACTCTCGTAGGAGTTGATTATGAAGGAAAGATTATCCCAAATCTTGCAAAATCATGGGAAGTCTCCAATGATGGAAAAAAATGGACATTCAAATTGAGAGAGGGCGTTCTATTCCATGATGGGACACCTTTCACAGCCGAAATAATGAAAAAATCTCTTGAAAGGTCCTTTATCCAGTCGGCATCAACATTCGGAAAAATTCCTGTAACATCAATTGAGGTTCCTGATGACCTGACATTAGTAATCAACCTTAATTCAACTTTCCCTGCACTTCCTGCTTATCTTTCCAAAGGAGAAAGTGCTGCTCTTGCCCCCGGATCTTATGATGCAAGCGGAAATGTCACAAAGCCTATCGGCACAGGGCCTTTCATCTTTGAATCCTGGAAACCGGAAGAAGAAATTGTCATTGTTAAGAATCCCAATTACTGGGGACACGTTGCTTCAGTTGATAAGGTGGTATACCGGATAATTCCTGAAGTACTTACAAGAAAGATGCTCCTTGACAGTAAGGACATTCAGATAGCAATGATTCTTTCTCCTGATGTTGCTGACAAATATACAGAAAAGGCTGATTATACGGTCCTTGAAGAGCCGATTGCTCGTGTAAGGATGATAACGTTCAATACAGAAAAGGAACCCTTCAACGATAAAAAGGTACGTCAGGCTGTTAATTATGCTATAGATCGGGAAGCAATAGTGAATTCTGTCCTTTACGGATACGGAACCACAGCATCAGGACTTTTCCCTCCTCAGTTTTACTGGGCAAACAAGGATATTGCCCCTTATACTTACGACGTGGATAAAGCAAAAACACTCCTTGATGAAGCAGGATGGACCGACTCGGATGGTGATGGGACCCGTGATAAAAACGGCAAGCCTATGAAGATTACATTAGTTACTTATTCTGAAAGAGCAGAACTGCCGTCGATCGCTGAGGTGATCCAGCAGCAGCTTAAGAAAGTAGGCATAGAGACAGAACTTAAGGTCCTCAATACCGATGCCGCAAATACCCAGAGGAATAAAGGAGATTTTGATATTTACCTCGTAGGAAGGGGACTATTTTTCGTACCTGATCCTGATGAGATAATGATGACGGACTATCATTCAAGTGGCACATCAATCGACGGTTGGGGAGCATATCGCTGGCACAACGATACTGTAGATCAGTTGATTGAGCAGGCCAGAACCACTTCCGATGAAGCTGCCAGAAAAAAACTCTATGATGAAGTTCAGGCAATTGTTGTCGAAGAAGCGCCGGTTGCGTATCTTAACTACTACGTTAATATCGACGTCACAACTTCGAACATAAAGGGATATCGTCTCCATCCTACAGAGTGCTCTTTCGACCTTCAGAATGTTTCAATTTCCTGATGTGGGTATTCTACCCACCACTTTTTCATTTAAAAGAGTTTGAGTAAGAATGATACGTAGAATTATACTGAACCGTCTGTTTCAAATGATACAGGTCATGGTAGGGATATCTCTCATCACTTTTACAGTAATTTCTCTTTCACCAGGGGACCCAGCTGAAATTACGCTCAGAGCTACTCTTGGTACCGAAAGTCCACCTAAAGAGGCAGTAGCCATACTTCATAAAGAGATGGGGCTTGACGACCCCTGGTATGTTAGCTATCTAAAATGGATTTCAAGGGTTGTGCATGGAGACCTGGGATATTCCTATCAGACAAAAAGGAGCACTCTTGAAGAGATCAGATATGCTCTGCCAACGACCTTCTATCTAGCCTCTCTCTCAATGTTATTCTCGGCTATCATAGCTATCCCGCTTGGAATTGCAGCAGCTCTGAGACAGAACGGTCCTGTAGATCATCTCTGCAGGCTTACTTCAATAGTCTGCCTCTCGAGTCCTGAGTATTTTATTGCTATAGTCTTTATGCTCATCGGAGGTATCCATCTTGGCATCTTTCCGGTTGCAGGAACAGGAGGAATAGAATATTTCATCCTACCGTCCCTTACCCTTTCGGTTGGCCTTATTGCAATTACAGCGCGTATCATGAGGACAAGTATGATTGAAACGCTTGAGCAGGATTATATAAGGACAGCACGTGCAAAGGGGCTCAACCGCAGAAAAATTATTCAACGACACGCCCTAAGGAATGCACTTCTCCCGGTCATTATATACATGGGAACCCAGTTCGGATGGATTTTCGGAGGGGCAGTTACCATTGAAAGTATTTTTGCACTGCCAGGACTTGGGAGACTTCTTGTTAACTCTGTTTCTTCGATGGACATCATGGTGATGCAGGGATGTATGCTCACCTTCGCGGTGATTGTAGTGCTTATTAATCTCTTTGTCGACCTTGTTCAGTTTTATCTTGACCCATCAGTCCGGGCTCAGGGAGAATAATGAGGAGAATATATATGGAACACTCATACTTTGATGAAAAACTGGCAGTTTCCGAAATGAAAAGAGTATGGGGAGTTTTGCGGAGCAATATAACGCTTACAATAGGAGCCCTGCTGTTTATTCTTATCTCCGTGATGGCTTTAATGGCTCCGGTGATTTCCCCGCATGACCCTGCAGAGATGCATCTTGAAGAAAAGTTATCTCCTCCATCAGCATCTTTTCCCCTTGGGACGGACCAGTTTGGAAGGTGTATTTTAAGCCGTATATTATATGGTGCACAGACTTCATTCTTCATTGCCGTTATTTCAACTCTAATTATCGTGCCTGCAGGAATTGTCATAGGAATGTATGCAGGTTATTTCAGCAGGTGCGATGCTTTCTTGATGCGATTGGCAGATATCTTTCTTGCTTTCCCCAGTATAGTTCTTTCAATTGCGATTGTGGGAGTTGTAGGCCCAAGTCCTGCAGGAATTATTCTATCACTTTCCATTCCTGGCTGGGCAAAGTATGCACGATTAATCAGGGGATCCACTCTGTCGCTGAAAAATAGCGGGTTCGTTGAGGCAGCCAGGGCAATTGGAGCATCTGATAAATACATTCTTTTCCGCCACATTCTTCCCAACAGTTATGGACCTATTATTGAGATCGCAACGCTTGGATTGGGGTCCAAGATTATTTCAATTTCCGGGCTTGGATTTTTAGGGCTTGGGATTCAGCCTCCTACCCCGGAACTGGGAACAATACTGAAAGATGGACTTGTATACCTTCAGACTGCACCTATGATGGCTTTATCTTCAGGAAGCATGATCATGCTGTTTGTTCTTGCAGTAAATCTCATCGGTTCCGAACTGAGATCTATTACAGATCCCCGGTCTGATACGATAGAATTTTAACTGGAAGGCAAAGGAAATAAAAACGAAAAGTTCAACCTCTAAAAATTCGTTTTTATCCTAGCGACAGCATTTCAACCTCTAAAAATTATTTTTTGCCCAAAATTATGATGATTATGGCTTTTCCAATTAATGTATAAAAACAAAATAGGAAAAAATATTTGCAGTATCCGGTTCTTTTGCAGTATCCAGTACTTGCAAAAAGTTTCAGAGTAATTAGCCACTTTGAATAATTAGCCACCTTTATACATTGATATCTTATTGTACTCTGACAAATTTGTTTTTTCGGATAAAAATGCAATCAGCAAAATCAAAAAGTATATTCCTGTAAAATACTGGATAGGCATTAAAAAGTAAGAAATCTCCACTCTATCCAAAACCAGATATATTTAAATAATCGCAAGCACTCTAAACCCCAAGAATTCTTACACTATTTCCCAATCATGGAGTGTCTTTATGACAGAATCAGAAATCCCAAAAGAGTATAATGCAAGTGAGGTTGAGGAAAAGTGGATGGAGAAGTGGGACCTCTCCATGTACCATTTCAACTGGGGAGAAGACCCCCGTCCCCAATATATTATCGACACCCCACCTCCTTATCCTACAGGTAATTTCCATATCGGAAACGCGCTTAACTGGTGCTATATCGACTTTGTTGCCCGATACAAACGTATGCGCGGGTACAATGTAATGTTCCCACAGGGCTGGGACTGTCACGGCCTGCCAACCGAAGTCAAGGTTGAAGAAATTCATAAAATAACGAAAAACCAGGTCCCACGGGCCGAGTTCCGCAAGATGTGCAGGGAACTGACTACAGGAAATATCGATAAGATGCGCAAAACAATGCTGCGCCTGGGCTTTTCCGTAGATTGGAGTAACGAATTTATTACTATGGACCCTTCATACTTCGTAAAAACGCAGAAATCCTTTGTCAGGATGTATAATCATGATTATATCTATCATGAAGAACATCCTGTCAACTGGTGCCCCCGCTGCGAAACTGCCATTGCTTTTGCAGAAGTCGAGTATGAAACAAGGCAAACAAAGCTTAACTTCGTCCATTTCGACAAGGTAGATATTGCAACCACCAGGCCGGAACTTATGGCAGCCTGTGTTGCAGTTGCAGTAAACCCTGAAGACAAGCGTTACAGCCAGTATGTAGGTCAGGAAATTACAGTCCCGCTCTTTGGCCAGAAAGTGACTCTAATTGCCGATGAGGATGTTGAGCCTGAATTCGGTACAGGCGCCGTAATGATCTGTACTTTTGGGGATAAGCAGGACGTACGCTGGTGGGTGAAATACGAACTTCCCCTCATAAAGGCCATCGACAAACAGGGCAAGATGACAAAAGCGGCAGGCAAGTATGAAGGCCTGAACATTGCCGAGTGCAGGGAAGCTGTCATTGCAGACCTGAAAGCTGCAGGTTTCCTCTATGACCAGAAATCTCTTGAGCAGAATGTCGGGCTCTGCTGGCGCTGTGACACCCCGATTGAAATTCTTTCGGAGCCCCAGTGGTTCGTAAAGATCGACAACGACGGCATCCTGAAAGCTGCAGATGAGATCAAATGGTATCCTGAATACATGAAAGTCAGGCTTCAGAACTGGACAGGCACAATGGAATGGGACTGGTGCATCTCCAGACAGAGGATCTTTGCAACCCCAATACCAATCTGGTACTGCAAGAAGTGCGGGGAAGTAATGGTTGCAGAAGAAAGCTGGCTTCCTATTGACCCGAATGAGGCTGTCCCAAAGAAAGCCTGCGCCTGCGGATCAACCGAGTTTGAGCCTGAAACCGATGTCCTCGACACCTGGATGGACTCCTCTATCACTGCATTACACGTCACGGGCTGGGAAAGCGAGCACGAACTCCGCCTGCCTGCGCAGATCCGTCCACAGGGTCACGATATCATCAGGACCTGGGCCTTTTACACAATCCTGCGGAGCCTGGCTCTTGAAGGCAAGAGACCCTGGGACTCTATAGTGATTAATGGTATGGTGCTCGGGCCTGACGGACATAAGATGAGCAAGTCCCTTGGAAACGTTATCTCTCCTGAAGAAGTAACCACACAGTACAGCGCCGATGCTTTCAGGCAGTGGGGCGCAGTTGGTGGCTCCACAGGTTCGGATGTAATGTTCCGCTGGAAAGATGTGGTTTCAGCTTCTCGTTTCCTTCAGAAACTGTGGAGTATCTACCGATTCTCAATGTCTCACTTGAAAGACTTCGGACAGGATGATGCTGACAAATTCCCGACTGACTCCCTCCTTATAATTGACAGGTGGCTGCTGAGTAAACTCAACAGGCTTGTAGATACCGCAACAAAGGAGCTTGATGATTACCAGTTTGATTCTACTTTCAAGGCCATAAGAGGTTTTGCCTGGGAAGTTCTTGCTGACAACTATCTGGAGCTCGTAAAAGGCAGGCTTTATGGCGATGAGCCCGAAGGCAGAAGAGCAGCTCAGTATGTGCTCTACAGGACAATAAAAACGCTCTCGCTTCTGCTTGCGCCTTTTATACCCTTCTTTGCAGAAGAGCTGTACTCCAGGTTTAGTGACGAAAGCGTCCATGAACAGGCCTGGCCAGCAGTTGATGAAAGCTTCATAAATGAAGAAGCTGAAGCTGCAGGTGAATTGATTAAAGAGATCACAGGTGAGGTCCGCAGATACAAGTCCGAACTGGGAATGGCACTTAACGCTCCCCTGAAAAAGCTTGAGATATACAATACAAATATTGACACAGGAGATCTCGCAGGTGCCACAAACTCGAAAGTTGAGTTGATGAAAGGGGCTCCTTCCTTTGAATACGTACCAGTAGAAGTTAAGCCCAATATGGGTATCCTGGGCCCCAGATTCAGAAAAGATGCAGGTGCTATCGTGAAAGCTCTCAAGGCTGAAAGTCCTGCTGCAATTGAATCCCAGGCAGCCTCAGGAAAAATAACCGTTAATGTAGACGACAAACCGATCGAGCTCGAGCCCGAAGCCGTAGAGATAAAGAAAGAAGTGATTTCCGGCGGCAGGGAAGTTGATGTGATCGAAGTCAGAGGTGCGGTTGTTGTAATCGTAAGGTAAGCTTTTGCTTACCTTTTTATGAAAACTTCGGTATTCGGACGATGCTTATTATTTCCAGCTTTTTACTAATAGCTGAGGTATGATAATCTGGGGCATGAAAAGCTGGGGGTACGAAAAGCCGGGGGTATGAAAAACTGAAGACAGGATATCCTCCGGTTCGATTCCCTTAACTCAAACTCCTTCTTTATGAGTTATCATAGAATAGACTCTGCACAGGTTTTCTATACACAGGTTTTCTATGCGCAGGTTTTCTATGCGCAGGTTTTGATTTGGCTCCTTGATTTTTAAGATCAACGTCACCAATTAAAGATTGAGTTTATGAAAACTCTGCCTACTAATTTCATCTTTATGTGACAATTACTTAATTCAAATTTCGGCCTTAATTCTGCACGCCGGCTGTTCAACTGATTTTCTCAGATTTTTTCTCATTCTAAAATATCATTTTCAAAGATGAAAAATAGACTCACAGTGTATAATATTACGAACAAATCCAAAGATGTCCAGCTTAAATTGAGGATTTCTACCAAGCCGAACTCTCAAATATGGGCATTCACAATTAGCCATAAACTTTAAAAATTTTTGTTACAACAAAAGTTCAGGTTAGATTAAAAGTGTTGAAGTGGATATATTATTTTATGTTGCAATCGAGTTAGTTAATCATGTATAAGTATCTAAATTTTGCCAGTTAATATAAAGAGAAATAGAATTATTTTATGCAAGTTTTCAATGTGAAACTTTATATACATCCAGGTAATCTGTTTCAGAAATGTATTATTCAAACCTGGAGTTTTTATGACAAAAGTCAAAAAAGTATTATTGCTGCTAAAAAATATGGTGTACGAAAGCACCAGCCCTAAGGAAACTCTCAAGTTTGCGAAGTACTACAGGAGTAAAGGGCTCGACGTGCTGGTTATTCTGTGGGGGCCTATGGGGGTGCTACTTGCAAAGAAAGATAAAATAAGAGGATCGCCCAAGTACGATGACACTGTACAGGAATGTATAGATATGGGAGTGCAGTTTCGGTGCTGTCAGCTTGCCTCGGATATGATCGGGCTTAAAAAAGAAGAATTGATCCCTGGAATCGACTTTATCTGCTCAAAAGAGGTAGCGGAACTCTTTCTGAGATACACTGAAGAAAACCAGTTAATCATTACTTTCTGAGCCTTACAAATTCTAAAATTAAATGAGATGTTTAAGCAATAACAGCCTTAAGCAATTACATGTGTTTTATTGCAGCTTTTTCTAAGTCAGGTTTTCTTCAACCTAATAATTCTAGCCTGCCCCCAACCTGTCCTTCTACGAAATATAAACCTGAAACCGGCTTATAGAATATGTAATTTCCACTTCATTCAATTTTAACCGTTTTAGAATCCCTTTTGCTCTTTACTTACCCACACCAGTTTCATCTCGGGATGAAAGTGCTCTTCTTGCGGTCCAAGTTCTGTTACCCAAGTTCCATCACCCAAGTTCCATCACCCGAGTCCTGTCTCGGGAGGACAGTGCCCTTTTCGCTCGCTTCGTTCTCTCAAGAGGGCTAAGTTAGGGGTAAACAGCGTTAATCTTTACACAAATGGGTGGATTTAAAATTGCAGTTTTTCTGTCTTAAATCACTTAGAGGTCATAGAAAACCAAGGGATTTTCTGAGAGAGCTAATCTGCAATTTTTCGTCTTTTCCGGTTTAATGGAGCTGTAACCGGGTCTGAGAATTTTTCTGTAAATCTTAAATTTTCTAAAATGCCATGATCTTTTTCGATATAGTTTAGACCGATAGAGCTTTTTATATGTACTTTATTTTTTATACTGTTCAGGGCTAACAGAAAATATCACATTGAGGAATGAATTATATGTCAATATGCACATATTAGAATAAAAATATAAAAACGCAAATCAAACAAGAGAGCGTTTGTGCACATAATAAGGGTAAAAATGGATTTTAATATAAAGTATACAACTTAAGTATAATACTTCAAAATGGTTATTTAATATTGAAGATTTCAGCCTAAGTATACGACTTTAAAGTGGTTATTTAATATTGAAGATTTCAGCCTAAGTATACGACTTTAAAGTGGTTATTTAATATTGAAGATTTTAGCCCTTCAGTCAATTAATTTTTTAGGAATAAAAAGAAAAAAATTTCAGCAGGTGATTTCATGTTTTTACAGGATTATGAATTAAGTGAAGAAGAAAAAGTTCTTTTACAAAAGGTTCTGGATGGAGATGTGGCTCTTCGTAAGATTGAGGAGTTTGCAGACTCTGTGACTTCAGTAAAAATCAGACGACTCGCAATACAGGAGTTTGCAAAACTTGAGTTTGAACATATCCAGAATTTTTCCATTGATGTTGAAGCAGCATCGAAAAAGAATATTGAGAATATGATAGGCGCAGTTCAGATTCCTCTCGGAGTTGCTGGACTTTTGAAGGTAAATGGCGAATATGCGAATTCCGAGTACTACATCCCTCTTGCTACAACTGAAGGAGCTCTAGTTGCCAGCGTAAATCGCGGCTGTTCGGTTATCACAAAATCAGGAGGAGCCAATGTCAGGGTCTTTGAAGACGAAATGACGAGAGCGCCTGTTTTTAAGTTTGAGAGTGTTATCAGAGCTAAAGAATTTTATGAGTGGGTAAAATGTCCTGAGATTTTCGAGAAGATGAAAGCCACTGCCGAGAAAACGACACGTTTTGGAAAATTGCTTTCTGTAAAACCCTTCATAGTCGGCACATATGTACACCTCAGGTTCTCGTATGATACAAAAGACGCTATGGGCATGAACATGGTGACTATAGCTACCGACGCGGTGATGCACCTTATCGAAGACGAATTCGGTGCACATTCCATTACCATTTCAGGAAATATGTGTACGGACAAAAAACCTGCTTCCATAAGCACAATTCTCGGAAGAGGAAAAACCGTTGTAGCTGAGGTTACGATTCCAAAGGAAATTGTCAAGGAGACCCTGAAATGTACACCTGAATCCATGTTTGAAGTAAACTACAGCAAAAACCTGCTTGGTTCGGCAAGAGCAGGTGCGCTTGGCTTCAATGCCCATGCTGCAAATATTATTGCTGCGATTTATCTGGCCTGCGGACAGGATGCGGCCCATGTTGTTGAAGGGAGCACTGCAATTACGAGCATGGAGCTTACGAAATATGACGAAATTCACTGCTCTGTTACTCTACCTGCTCTGCCTGTGGGAACCGTTGGTGGAGGCACTGGTCTTGGGACCCAGAGAGATTGCCTGAACATTCTTGACGTTGCAGGCGCAGGTGACGTTCCCGGAGTAAACTCTAAGAAATTTGCGGAAATCGTAGCTTCTGCCGTGCTTGCAGGAGAAATTAACCTTATAGGAGCTCAGGCTGCAGGACATCTTGCCCGTGCCCATGCTCAGCTAGGTCGTGGAAAGTTCTAACGCAACCGTTGCGCCGGTTGATCACGCCGGATAGGGGTCGGGGATAAGGTTCTCAAACTCAAATGGCGACAGGGTTTTCGGTCAAGCCTTTTTTAAAAAGGCTTATGATAACGTTGGATAGAGTTTGGGGATAAAATCCTCAAACTCAAATTTTTCTCTTGTTTTCGGTACACTTCCACTGATTTACGGAGATTTTGATATTTCTCAGAACAGTTTCAAATTTGGGAGTAACTTCAAATTTAAGAACAATTATCAAATTTGTAGACAGCTTTTCTATAATTCTTTATTAATATATCTTCATTTACCATCTTTTCCAATTTTTAAGAAAAGTTAATAAATCAGAAGATGTTAGTATCTATTGGAAATTTATGGGTATGTGTATGGGGGTAATTAATAGGGAACCATGTGGATCAGCTCCTGAATGTCTCGTTTCCCATCAAAAATTTGTAAACTTGAGAAATAGATATGCTGAGAACATGACCCTTTAATTTCTCTATATACTTTCATTCAAAAATAACATTTGGAGTGAACTAGAATGAAAGGAATTTTTAGCATTTTTAGAAAAGATGATAAAGCCTTCACAGGGCTCGAATCAGCAATTGTGCTGACTGCTTTTGTAGTTGTGGCAGCAGTGTTTTCTTATGTAGTGCTCGGGGCAGGATTTACCACCTCCGATACCGCCAAGAAGACTATCGATGAGGGTGTGAAACAGACTACTTCTTCAGTTGAACTTGCAGGTGATGTGATTGCAAGAAGTGGTGATAATTCAAAAGTAGATAATATTACTGTCACCCTTCAGCTTACAGCAGGGCAGGCTCCTGTGGATATAGGAAATGACAGTAAAGTCGGAATGCTAGTGGTAAGTTATGCTGACAATAGTACATATGACCCAGATGTGGAGTGGAGTCAGGAATTTATAGGGAGCGGAGATGGCGACACGTTGCTAGAACAACATGAGAAAGTTCAATTAGTAATCACAGTTCCTGAAGATTCAATGCTGCAGGGTAATAAAGATCAGGCAGTAAACAGAGAATTCAGTCTGGAGATAAAACCAAAGGTTGGAGCAATTGTTCCAATCACAAGAGTAACTCCGGCACAGATCGATCCAGTTATGGTTCTGAAGTAACCCCTAAGGGATTAGGGGGCACTTTCCCCCTTCTTTTATCCAAAAATTGAAGAATTAATTTTTTCTTTTGGTGGTTAATATGGAACTGGAGAAAAGAGTAGCAGATATGGAAACTGAACTTAAAATCGTAAAAGGGGAGATAAAGGAATTACTCGTGGATATAAGGGACCTTGTAAACAGAAATGAAAATCCCTTTTTCAATGGCAAGAAAAATGGAGTTCCAAGGCTTGAAACAAAAGGAAAAGGGGCAGAAGTGGAGACTCAACCGCCTGCTGATGAAGAAAAAAATGATAAAAATAAGGAAAGTGCCCAGGAACCGGTCAGAACCCTTTCTCCAGATGAAGTTCCCGAAGGAAATATTCCACAACAGAAAACTCCTACAAAGGAAATGCAGGCTATTGAACCTGAAATTTCAGCTCGAAAAATCGATACGTTTACCCTTGTCGAGCTCATGCGCTGGGTGGATTATGCCATCCGGACAGTTGGGCACAGCAATTTGGAAGTCCTGCTTGACCTGTATTCACTTACAGGACCGCTTTATGAAGAGACCAGATATGTTATCAAAAATATTGCAAACCTTTCCATTGAAGAGCCTGCATGTGAAGATAAGGTTAGCATGAAAGATAATATTACAGTGCTTTCGCAATTGAGTGCAATTCTCGACCCAAGAGAATTCAAAAATGGAATAAAGCCTCTTTACGAAGATTCCGGCTGGAGAGAAGACAAAAAAGGAAGACAGGATTTTTCTATAATTAAATGTACGAACTAAGAAACCGACTAGATGTACGAACCATCAAATTGACTGAAAAGCAGATCAAATGTTCAAATTAATACTAGTTAATCATTATTAGTGTCAGTAAACTAAGGCAAATACTGTATAATTTAATTAGTGTCAGTAAACTTAGGTAAATACTGTATAATTTAACCGTTATTGTCAGACAGAATCAATGATACTGGCATAATCGATATTTCTGACATAAACAGGTTGAGATATCACTATTATCTAACTGCTATATGCTCATTCAAATTGGTTTATGTTTTTTCAAACTTACCTGAGTTTATTCAAACTGATAAGGGAAACCAGAAAGTAAGGCGGGGTCGAAGAATGAGTGGGGAAGCGATAAGCTCTGCGATTCTAACAATAGCATCCATTATCTGTGCATTTTCATTTGTTTCAGTTGTATACCCGTCTGTAATTTCTGCAGGAGACCCTATAATCAGCCGTACTAATGCAATGGGAGACCAGATCCAGACCGATTTTGAAATATTACATGAGACAACTGCCGATGATGGTTCAGAGGTTCACATATGGGTTAAAAACGTGGGACCTAAGGGGATATCTTCCGGTTTGATACCGAGATCGGACCTTTTTTTTGGGGAGGTCGGGAAATTTGAAAGAATACCATATGATGAGAATGGAAGTCTGGCTCCTTGTTGGAACTACTCAATAGAGCAAAACAATGACGATAACTGGGACAAAGGGGAAACACTGCAGATCAGATTAAAGCCGGTTGATGTGCCTGTCAGCAGAGTGAAGTATTTCATTAAATTTAGTTCATACAATGGGGTTTCTGAAGAGGCCTATTTTACGGTGTCATGATGGGGTTCGGAACGGTTATTGCATCAATGCTTTCGGTTGCAATTCTCCTCCTGGCATCTTATGTCTGCTCAAGCGGGGGGTTTTACATGGCAGACGTTCTTGCAAATTCAGTAATGGAAATGCAGGAAAATGAGAATGAGATAATGAAAACCGACATCGAAATTACAAATATCTCTGCAAATGAGGCCGGTATTTTCGTGTCCCTTAATAATACGGGCTCCACAAAGGTAGGAGACTATGATTATATGGACGTGATCGTGAAGTACTCCAACACATCCGGCATTGCAAAAACCATGTGGGTTCCTTACCAGGGAGATTCAGACGCATTAGAAAACAAATGGACTGTGGGAAATATAAGTCCAGATCTGGTAAATCCCGGAATTCTCGATCCGGGTGAGGAGA
The DNA here is from genome assembly GCF_000969945.1 of Methanosarcina sp. Kolksee. Classification (NCBI taxonomy): domain Archaea; kingdom Methanobacteriati; phylum Methanobacteriota; class Methanomicrobia; order Methanosarcinales; family Methanosarcinaceae; genus Methanosarcina; species Methanosarcina sp. Kolksee. The sequence continues at coordinate 1,417,546 of NZ_CP009524.1, read as the reverse complement.
TGGAACTGCAGATTTTGCTCGAAGATTCCCTGGAAAACAAGAGTGTAAACTGGCTGCTGGTGGCTGCCCCAAATGGAGTAAAGGCTTCAGGATATTTTAACGCATGAATTAGAGAATTGGTTTGATAGGCCAGATTTAGAGTACTAATTTGATATGCCAGAATTAGATAACTGGTTTGATAGGCCAGAATTATTCAGGCTAAGTCAATGAGTTGAATTAGATAACTAAGGAGATAAAAAATTAGTTGATCTTTGAAAAAAGGGAGAGAGGAAAAGTATGGGAGTAAGTTCGGAAGAGGCTTTATTTCTTGAAAATGAAGCATTTTGTGAAGAGGTATCAGATAAATCGGAAACTGAGAAGAAACCCTTAGAATTCATATCCTCAGGAAATCTGGAAATTGATAAGAAACTGGAAGGAGGCATACCCGCAGGTTCTTTATGCCTTCTCGAAGGAGCAAAAGGTAGTGGAAAATCAATTTTCATGCAGCAGATTATGTTGGGAGCTCTCAACCAGGATAAAAAAGTTTTAGCTTTGACGACAGAAAAAACCTCCCGAAACCTGTTGAATAATATGGAAAGCCTGAATCAGGACATATCAGATTATTTCATAATCGGCAGGTCAAAGATTTTTGAAATAAATGCAAGCTATGTTGAAGAAAATCCCGATCTAAGTAATAATCTGCTAGAGAAGATGCTCAAATGCGTAAACGACTGTGACGAAGAACTTATCCTGATCGATTCTTTAACGATTTTAGCGGTTAACACTTCTGAAAATACCTTATTGAATTTTTTTAGGGAATGTGTAAAACTTTGTGATAAAGGAAAGACTATTTTAATAAGTGTTCATGGGTATGCATTCTCCCAGGAAGTGCTTTACAGACTAAGATCCGTTTGCGATTCATGCCTGGAACTGAGAATTGAACAGGTCGGAGATAAACTGATAAAGACTATGGAAATTCAGAAGTTGAGGGGTGCCAGAAAAACTACTGGAAACATGTTAAGTTTTGATGTGAACAGTGAGTGTGGGCTTAAAATAATTCCAGTTTCGAAAGTCAAAGCCTGAAAGAGGAAAAAACATCCGGAAAAAATGCTCTTAAGAAAGAAGGCTCGAATGAGGACTTAAAATGGACGCTCTACCTTTTAACCCGTTGCCTGCACCGGTAAATGGAAAGCGCTCCAGAGAGGATGTACGTTTGAGACTTACTTCAGAATTGCGGGAATTTGTGGGCAGGGAAGAAAATAGTCACATTCTTGATTATATATGCCGACTTCCTCTGGAACAAGTCGAAATCCCGGAGTTCCATTTAAAGATCTCAAGAGCTATGAAAGGTATCAGACACCCAAACCTAATTTATCCTATTGGAAAGGGACTTGCTGTTCACATTTATCCTGATAAAGAAGACATAAGAAATTACTATATCCCGATAGAACCCTGTCTTTTTCAGGATATGAACAGCACACTTGAGGCTGTAGAAAAGCTGCTTATCGACGTTATACATGATGAGGATGTTGATACTAAGGACCTGGAAGAAAAGAAAAAACTTCTGGAAAGGGCCCTTGAAAAGGTTTGCATTATAGAAGAACACGTAAACGAAAGTGCAGAAAAAAAAAGTAAAGGTCTTGAGGGAAATAAAACAGTCACGAGAGAGAAAAATGACAAATTGAGGCTCGGATTGATTGGAAATTTAAAAGAAGCCGGTAAAGTCTTCAAAATGAAAAAATGGGAAAACATCCGGGTAACTCCTGAAGAATTTCAAGCTATCAAATATCTTATGATAAGGGACAAGATCGGAATGGGAATGCTCGAACCTCTGTTGCTGGACTCAAATATAGAAGATATAAGTTGCAGTGGGCTTGGGAGGGTTTTCGTCGAGCATAAGGTATTTTCGTCCCTTAAAACAGCAATTACGTTTCAGGAGACTGAGGAACTTAACTCTTTTATAATACAGATGTCCGAGAAGGTAGGAAAGCCAATCACATATCGAGATCCTATAGTTGATACCGCTCTTCCGGACGGGTCAAGGATTAACATTGTGTTCGGAGAAGATGTATCCAGAAGGGGGAGCAATTTTACCATAAGGAAATTTATGGGAACTCCGATTTCTATTCTTGAGCTTATTGACTTTGGGACAATTGACTACATTATGGCTGCATATATGTGGATGATGCTGAGGGCAGGGATGAACTGCTTTATTTCGGGGGAAACGGCTTCCGGAAAGACCACTATGATGAATGCAATAACTACTTTTCTCCCCCCGGAGTCAAAAATAGTTTCTATTGAAGACACGCCGGAACTGCAGGTTCCCCACAAGAACTGGACCAGAGAGGTTACAAGGACTACAAGAGAGGATAGCGGGTCTGATGTCTCGATGTTTGACCTGTTAAAAGCTGCCCTTCGCCAGCGCCCGAATGAGATTATAATCGGAGAAATCCGTGGAGTAGAAGGCAGCATTGCTTTTCAGGCTATGCAAACAGGGCACCCTGTAATGTCTACTTTCCATGCCGCGTCCGTCGAAAAACTCATTCAGAGGCTAACAGGAGACCCGATCAATGTTCCCAAGAACTATGTAGATAACCTGAATGTGGTTATCATCCAGAGCGCGGTAAATATCCCTGGAAAAGGGATGGGAAGAAGAGTCCTGAGCATAAACGAAATCGTAGGCTATGATTCCTTTAATCAGGCTTTCAATTTCATGGACATATTTAAGTGGGACCCTGCAACAGATACTTTCAAATTTACGGGAAAAAATAATTCATATTTGCTGGAGCAAAAAATTGCTCCACGTATGGGAATTCCGGAAAACCAGGTCCGAAAAATATATTCCGAACTTGAAAAGAAAGGAAAAATTCTCAAGAAGATCCATCAGGCGAAAATTACCAACTTCTACGATCTCTTCAATACTTTGATCCAGATTGAGGAGGCTGGTTTAATATCATGAGAAATATCATGAGACCTGAGGAGAAACTTGCTTACCTGAAAGCAGAAGCTGACCAGCACGGGTTTGAGGGCTACTTTAATCTTGCACGGCAACTGAAGGACACAAAGGTTGTTGAAAGAGTCAATGATGATATGCTCTTCCTTCTCACTTATATGGCAGCGATTTCAACGGCCGATATTGAAAGAGACAGGATTTTCGATTATGCAGGCTCTCAGAAAGAGTATGAAGCTTCAAAATATTTCAGGCAGATTCATAACCTTGCCTCAAAATGGGGCTATGCATATGCAAAAGCCTGCAAATATATCTCTCAGCGATTGCAGGACGAGTACCTTTCAAAACTTTTTGGACGAATGTCAAATATTCTTTCGTCTGGAGAACCGGAAAAAAACTTTCTGAAGCAAGAAAAACTAACAAGAGAAGAAATATTTTCCAATGAATATGAAAGAAGTATCGAATCTCTGAAAAAATGGACCGATGGATATACTGCCCTGATGGTGTCCGTAACCCTTGTTGTTACTATAATTCTTGTTTCAGTCATGATCTATAATATAACAAATATAGGAACGATTGCTTTTCTTGTTGTATTACTAACTGTTTTTATCTGTGGGATTGCGCTTTTTATCATATATAAAGCCGCTCCTGCTGAAAAAAAGCTTCATACCCTGAGCAGGCGGTCAAAGGAACAGGAAATTATCAGGTTTTTGAGTCGGATTTTGCTTCCGCTGGGAGCAATTTCGGTCGTTGTTCTCATTCTAATCGGTACAGATCTCCAGTATATTTTGCTTGCAATAACTTTCTTTACGCTCCCGATAGGTTTCTTTGCAATGATAGACGACCGAAATGTCAATGAAAGGGATAGTAGTTTTCCTGCATTTGTGAAGACTCTGGGCACCCTTGCAGGAACAACAGGAATTACTATCAGAAGTGCAATGGAGGACCTTGATAAAGAAACTATAGGCGGCCTCAGGCCTGGGGTTGAAGAATTACATGCAGGGCTTTCCCTGGGACTTAAATCGAAGCTCTGCTGGGATAAATTCATAGGAGAAACAGGTTCCGAACTGATCAACCGATGCTCAAGGATCTTCACGGACGCAGTTGAGCTTGGAGGAGACCCTGCCGAAATAGGAGAAATAGTCTCATCCTCAAGTCTTTCTATTGTACTTCTCAGGATGAAAAGACAGCTTGTTAGTTCCGGTTTTCGCGGCCTTGCCATAACTCTCCATGTTGTTATGATCGGGCTTCTAATCTTTATAATCGAGATAATTTCCAAATTTAGCGGGCTTGTTTCTGGAATGAATGAGTCTTATTCTTCGATTCAGGGAGGCGCTTCCGGAATGGGGATGAGCATGTTCAATGTTACTGAAAGCATACCGTTGCTTTACACATTTACCCTTTCCGTGGTGCTTATTCTAACAATTTCAAATACTCTTGTAGTAAAAATTGTCGAGGGTGGAGGAAACTGTAAGCTCTTTTTCTATGGAGGCTTGATGTCAGGAATTTCCGGGCTATGCATGATCATTGTCCCGCCAGTTGTATCAGGGGTATTTACATTTCAGATGTGATAAATTGAAAAATGTAGATTTGAACTAAATATAAATTTGAACTAAATATAAATTTGAACTAAATGTAAATTTGAACTAAATATAAATTTGAACTAAATATAAATTTGAACTAAATATAAATTTGAACTAAATATAAATTTGAACTAAATGTAAATTTGAACTAAAAGAGCTAAAAGAAAAATTCAGGGTTGGTGGGAGGTAACAGAATGGATGCATTAAATAACTTGAGAATTAAAGGGCTAAAAAATCTAAAAATCAATGGATTCAAATTTCTAAAAGTTAACGAATTGAAGCATTTGATATCTAAGCCTGGGAGCCAAGATGATATGGAACTTGGGGATTTGATAAAAAGTAAAAAGGAGGTTGAAATCAAAATCAGGAAACTGTTTAGGGAAAAGAAAGAATTGGAATCCCAGATTGAAAAGAAAGAACTTGAATCCTGGGTTGAAAAGAAAGAATTGGAATCCCGAATTGAAAAGAAAGAACTTGAATCCCGGATTGAAAAGAAAGAATTTGAGTCCCGGACTGATCAGCGTCAAGAAACCGAAGACGAAAAAAGAGAAGAAATATCTGAGTTTATCTGGAGAGAGGAAATCTTTCCGCCGCTTCGCAGAAATATGCATCAAGAAGTATCCAGATCTCTTGAAGTTGAAACTGATTCTTTGCAAAAAGAATATGCCGGAATTTCAGAGAGGATAAATAGCCAAACAGGTAAAAAAGTTGAAGGCTCCGATAAATCTCTTGAATCAAAAGAAACCGTTGAAATCGAAGAGGCCAATATAACAGAGATAGGGGTTAAAGAAGAAGCAGATTCTGCCAGCGAAAAAAATGATGTGAAAGGCGATGAAAGAGCTGATTTCGATGATATGAGAAAAAAAGCTGAAGAAATTGCTTTTCTGGAAAATACAGACAAACCAGAAACTGTCGAGGCTGATTTAGAAAATTATGAAAACGGAGAAAATAAAAGACTTGCTTTAGAAGATAATGATAAAGAAGATAAAATTCCTGAAAAGAGAAAAACTGAAAGTGAAAACCCTGCTCCTGGCATTTTTGGAAATAACCTGATTCAAGAGTTGCTGGAAAGCGAAGACCTGTGCCCTGAGGAAGAGCAAAATTTCATGAAGTATATTGGGGAATCAAGTGTTTCAGAACTTATTGCAGATTTAAAGGAAGTAAAAGGCATCCTTACCGAAGCATGGCCCTGAAAGTTTGATTAAATATAAAAATAAGCATGTAACTCTTCAAATCAAAGGAATAAACAAATAAAGGCACCTGAAAGCACCTTTATGCCAGGAAACTCAAAAATAGTGACAGAAATCCCGCCACGCGAAAATCCTGCCACAGAGCTCTTAAAGAATAGTTCTTAAGATACAGCTTTAGAAGGAAACAGTTCTTAAGATACAGCTTTAGAAGGAAATAGTTCTTAAGATACAGCTTTAGAAGGAAGTTCTTAAGAGTTTGCTCTTGCTTTTTTCACTTATGGAAAAGTCCTTCTTTTGCTTTATTAAGATGTTTATTTGCTTCCTCCATTTTACTGGCAGCTTCAAGGATATCCTCGGAAGCTTCAAGAAAACCATCTTTTTTGGCTCTCTGAGCCCATTCTTTGAAACTTTCAATGTGGCTTTCGTTGTGCTCGATCCAGTGCTCAATCAAATGTGAAAGGTTATCGTGACTAAGTTCTTCAGTAATAGTTTTCCCTCCTGTCCAAAATATATACGATTCATGGTATAAATGCCCGCTGGATATAATTAGAATTTTTGTACAGATACCTCGGAAAGACAGAAAATAGATATTAAGAGATAATAGATAGAAGATCAGGAATAGATAGAAGATCAGGAATAGATAGAAAATCCGGAATAGGTAGAAAATAATCTGATAAGCAGGATAGTTTAAAATCCTGAGAACTATGTATCAGGTTTCAAACGATTCTGCCCGGCTGCTCACATCGAATTCTTTGGCATTCAATACTCAGATTCAAACTGTCCTTGGATCAGTAATTTCTCCTGCCAGTGCCGAGGCTGCTGCGGTTGCAGGGGATGCAAGGTAGATAAAACCACCTTTTCCCATCCTGCCCTTAAAGTTTCGGTTTGCGGTTGAAAGGCAGACTTCTCCCTCTCCGAGCACTCCCTGGTGGGCGCCAAGACAGGGCCCACATCCAGGGGTTGCAAGCGTGATGCCTGCTTTGAGCAGAGTTTCCATTGTTCCGTTCTCAATTGCTGCAAGGAGAGTCGTGCGAGATGCAGGAATTACAATAGTCCTGACTGTAACCTTTTTTCCTTTAAGAATTGCTGCTGCGACCTCAAGGTCTTCAAGTCTGCCATTTGTGCACGTCCCTATGAAAACCTGGTCTACGTGGGTACCTGCAACATCTCCTACAGGTTTTACATTGTCAACCTGATGCGGGCAGGCTACCTGAGGTTCAATATCCTCGGCAGAGAAGACAGATTCTTTTACATAGACCGCGTCCTTGTCGGCATAAACCGGCTCATAGGGAGCAACTGCCCTATTTTTCAGGAAATCGAAGGTTTTCTCGTCAGGTGGAACAATCCCTGTTTTTGCTCCCATTTCGATTGCCATATTGCAGAGGGTCATTCTTCCGGAAACCGATAATTCGGAGATAGCCTGTCCGTAAAACTCTACAGCCTTATAGGTGGCACCATCGATACCAGTCTTCCCTATAAGGTAAAGGGTCAGGTCTTTTGCATAAACCCCTTTTCCAAGCCTTCCTTCAACCGTGAACCTGAAACTCTCAGGCACCTTAAACCAGAGCTTACCTGTAGCAAAAATTTCAGCCATATCGGTAGCTCCCACGCCTGTGGCAAAAGCCCCGAAAGCCCCATAGGTGCAGGAATGCGAATCAGCGCCCACAACCAGTTTTCCAGGCAGTGCAAATCCATTTTCGGGGAGTACCTGATGACAGATTCCTTCTCCAAGCTCATAAAAATTCGGAATCCCCTGTTCCTTTACCCATTCCCTTATTTCTTTTTGCAAAGTAGCTGATGTTTCATTATTTGCAGGCGCGATGTGGTCGAAAGGAATTACAATCCTTGAGGGGTCCCAGACCTTCTCCATTTCCATTTCCTTAAAAGCATTAACTGCAAGTACTGAGGTGCCGTCATGCGCCATTGCGTAATCAATATCTGCAAGGACAAAATCATTTGCTTTTGCCTCTGCTCCCGCTGCCCGGGAAAAAATTTTTTCACTAATTGTTCCCAAAAGTAAGTCTCCTTTTTGATAATCAAATGATAATGAAGTATGAAAAATTCAGATTCCTGAACCACTATAAAGAAATAACTGTAAATATCTAACATTAAGAATAGAATCCGAATATTACAAATATAAATTAAATCTTTTCAGCCTCTTGAAGCTGGTTTAGATAGGTTTTCTACAAGCCAAAATAAATTACTCTTTACTCATTTAAGTGTGGCGCTGATGCTGATGATTATTTTTTTCTACTACAGTGAACCTGATAATGAACTCTGTCCCATTTCCTTTTTTCAGTTCAAGTTTTCCATCTAGCTGGTCGACAAGGAAAATTACAAGCTGAAGCCCCAGGCTATCAAGTTCTTTGATATCAAGGTCTTCAGAAATGCCCACACCGTTATCGGAAATTGTTAATATAAAACTTGTAGTCTTATATTCTTCGCTTTTGCTTTCTTCTATGTTGCTTCTATTTTCTCTGTTATTATCTTTATGAAACTTGATTTGGATTTCTCCTTTGTCCCTGTTGAGAAATGCGTATTTAAGAGAATTGGAAACAAGCTCATTGACAATTATTCCTAACGGAACTGCTGTGTCCATGTCAAGTAATATATTTTCTTCCAGGTCCATACTTAAGCTGACATCAAAATTACCAAGTCTGTAAGTCGAGAAAAGAGCGTCAGCGAGTTCCTTAATGTATAGCGAAAAGTTAAGTTTATCGAGCTCTTCACCTCTATACAGTTCTTCATGGATAAGGGCCATTGATATCACTCGGTCCTGGCTCTCCCTGAAGGCTTCCAGGACTTCCGATTCATTGATATTCTTTCGATTTCTGAACTTTTCAGCTTGAAGGTCCAGTAATGATGAGATTACCTGAAGGTTATTCTTGATTCTATGATGGATTTCCTTCTTACGAGCAATCTCAAAGTTTTTGAGAGCTTCTTCAACTTCCTTTCGCTTGGTGATGTCAGTATGAAGGTTCAGAGTTCCTAAAAACTTGCCATCTTTATCAAAAATAGATTTGGAATTTGTATGAGTCCATATAACTGAGCCATCTTTACGCATAAATTGAATTTCAAGACTCTCATTGACGTTTTCCCATCCTTTTTTTAAAGTATGTTTGATAGTAACCTTACTTTCATCACTGAGAAAGTCCCACATAGGCCTGCCAACGAGTTCTTCTGAACTGTAACCAAACATATCTTCAATCTGCTTATTGACGAAAGTAATTCTCTCTTCAGCATCAATTATGCTTATGCCTTCGTTTGCTGTCTCTACAATGTTGCGGTATCTCTCCTCACTTTCTTGAAGTCTTTCTTCTGCTTTTTTTTGCTCGGTGACATCAATGTCCATCTCAAGGATCATGGGAGAACCGTCAACGTCAGTGAACGGCAAATTATAGGCATCATAAAAGCTTCCATCCGGCCCGCTTACCTCCCAATGATGAGGTTGACCGGTTTCAAGTACTTTATGTGATTCGCAGAATTCACACGGCTGGGTGAATCCAAAATAATATTCATAGCAATGCCGGCCACCTGGGTCCCCGAACCTTTTACGGAACCTGCGGTTGGCAAAGGCGATATGATAGTCAGACGTTAATAGGATTATCATTGCCGGCAGCGTATCCAGCACGTTATAAAGACGTTGGCGTTCGTTTATTGTTTCCTGGTTCCACTTCTCCAGTTTCTCATTTGTTCTTTTAAGCTCTTCTTCAGCTTTCTTGCGCTGGGTAATATCAGAATGCATATTCATATTACCGATATGTTTTTCCTCTGCGTCAAGAAGAGGCGTAGAGCTCACAAACGACCAGACAATACCGCCATCCTTGCGGCAGAACTTCATTTCGTACCCTTTTTCTTTGCTGCCTGTCTGTAAGGATTTTATCCTGATAAGCAAATTTTCCATGTCATCTTTATAGATAAAGTCAAAGGCTGATTTCCCGATCATTTCTTCCGTTGTGTACCCGAGCATTTCTGCCATTTTTTGATTCACAAAAGTAGTAACTGCTTCAGTGTCGGTAATCCAGACACCCTCGTTTGCTGTCTCTACGATGCTGCGGTACTTTTCCTCACATTCCCACAGTTTTTCTTCAAGGCCCGCACGGTTACTTATATCAAATCCATAAACGTTGACACACCCTTCTTCCGGGAAAGGGTAAAAATTGATCAGGTATACTCTTTTTCCCACTCTAACTTCCTTTGTTTCCGGACTATTCCTGAAAACTGTTTTTAGCACTAAATCTTCGATAGAAGACGGCAGTTTTTCTCCTATTTTCGTGCCCCACTCCTGCAATAAGGGTTCACTAGCTTCATTTGAGTAAAGAATAGTACCATCCTTATCGACACTAAGCACAGGATTCGGATTATTTGCTAGAAGTTTTTCAGTTTTTGGTTTCATATGCCCCTTCAGGCTCCTCTCTAGGAAGGCAATATGCCTACTGTCGATGATTCATTAACGTTAAAGTGTTTCTACTGCAACTATATAAATATATAATATTATTTGAATATAATAGATTTAACTCGACTTTGATGACAGATTGTATCAAAACCATTTTTATTTCTACAATTGGGTAATTTCCTGTCTCGATATTTCTCTCATTTCTACAAGAATCGTATCTCTTCAAATTCAATAGAGAATTTTCAACCTTAACTCCCAATTTTGTAAGGAATATATGAATTGGAGAGTTTTATCGAATTCTCTTACTTTCCTACTTCCCCAGGAACTTTAGTAATTATATTATATTCACCATAATTTATGTTTTTGTATCCTCTTCAAATTCAATGGATAATTTTCCAACCCGAAAAATATATAACCATTTTATCATACAGTTATAAAGTTTGATGCATCGCTTGATGTTGTTTTCAGACTTGATTATGTTTTTAAATTTCTATATTTCCAGCAAATACATGAAATTTACTTTTATCCATACAATTTGAAGAGGATCCTATATGTCCCCTCTTTCCTCTATTTTGTGGATTTCGTTCTTTTTTGTGGATTTCGTTCTTTTTTGTGGATTTTTCTCTTTTTTGTGGATTTTTCTCTTTTTTGTGGATTTTTCACTTAATCGAGCTTTGTACGGGCAAAGCTTTAAATCAAATGGTTCAGTTTATCGCATGTTTCATTTTCGGGATTCGGTCCCGTTGGAATGTGGTCCTGCAGGCAGGGCTGAACCGTGAAACAAAAGTGAAACCTGGTGTTTAAATTGGTAAAATCATTTTATACATATGTACGTGATGCATGGAAAAACCCTGATGAAACTTACGTGAATGACCTCCGCTGGGAGCGCATGCAGGTATGGAGAAAGCAGGGATCTGTGACCAGAATAGAAAGACCAACTCGAATCGACAGGGCACGCTCCCTTGGATACAAAGCCAAGCAAGGCATTGTCGTCGCTAGAGTAAAAGTACGCCGCGGAGGGCTTGGTAAAACTAGGTTCAACCGAGGTAGAAGAACTCAGAGAATGGGAGTAAACAAGATCACAGGCGGCATGAGCATTCAGAGAATTGCCGAAGCCCGTGCAGACCGCAAATACCCGAACCTTGAAGTCCTGAACTCCTACTGGGTAGGGGAGGACGGAAAGAACAAGTGGTTTGAAGTTATTCTTGTAGACCCCTTCCACCCAGTAATAAAGAGCGATAAGAGCCTTAACTGGGTATGCGATCCTTCCGTCAGAGACAGGGCCGCAAGGGGTAAGACCAGTGCCGGCCGGAAGGGCAGAGGCATGTCTACACGCGGAAAAGGTACTGAAAAGACCAGACCGAGTATCCGTGCAAACCAGAGTCGAGGCAAGTGATTCATCACATAATACTGCGTGTGATCGCCCACGCAACCGAAGACGTATCCAGAGTCCGTGCGGCTCTGGACTTTTTTTTATCCGGTGCCGGCGTCCGGGAAGGAAGCAAACTGATTGAAGAGCTCCAGGCCGAAGGGCATCATGGAAATCCCATTACTATCCTGAGCGTACAGCTCAAAAGAAAGGCAGACTGTCTTAGTTTTGCCCGCTTCGTACGAGAGAACTTTTCCGAAGAAGACGTAGCAAAGCTGAGGGAAGAAATGCCCGAGAGGCTGGACGACGATCAGGTCTTCCATCTCCGCTTTGACAAGCAGGCTGCATACTTACAGCAGGTGAGGCTGACTGATTCCTCGGATGCGATCACTGCAAAAGTCAAGATCGAGACTTATCCGAAAAACCGGGAAAAAGCCGGAGCTATTGTGGAGGAGTTGTTTGGGTAAACCTAAATTCTATGACTTTTGCGTTCATGCAGTGCCTGATGGAGAAAATACTGTTGAGCAACTTTCTGCTTTTGCCCGGCATTTAGGGTACAGCGGGATTGCGCTTGCAAACCATTCTGATAAACTTCCTCAATCACAACCTGTATTGCCCTTTACTAACGGATTTGAGGTTTTCAAGGGAATAGAGCTTGTGGAGGAAAATCCCTCGAAACTTCACGGGCTTATTGGAAAATTCAGGAAGTCCGTGGATGTCCTGATAGTGCACGGAGGTTCAGAAAACGTCAACAGGGCTGCTCTGGAAAACCCGAGAGTAGATATCCTGAACCACCCGGCTTTTGCTAAAAGCAGTGGGTTAAACCAGGTGCTTGCAAAGGCCGCAGCTGAAAACGATGTCGCAATCGGCCTGACAATAAGGCCCCTCCTTCATTCAAGAGGGCCAAGGCGCGTTCGTTTGTTATCGGATTTAAGAGCAAACCTTGACCTTGCCAGAAAGTACGATGTTTCCCTTGTTCTTTCAAGTGGTGCTATGTCCTGTTTTGACCTTCGCTCTCCCATGGAGACCCTTGCTCTGGCTGAAGTCTGCGGGCTTGAAGAAGAAGAAGCCCTTGAAGCCATTACTGTTGTGCCTGAAAGAATAATCTCAAGGAACCGCCCTGGTCCCGGCTATATTAGAGAAGGTATTGAGGTGCTTGAGGAGGGAGATTACTGTTGAAACGCCTTCTTCCTTCGCTTCGTACGAAAAAACGCTATCTGGCCTTTGAGCTGATTTCCGAAGTGCCAGTCAGCAGAAGTGACCTGGTCAAAGAGGTCATGTCCTCGGCGTCTTCCTTGCTTGGAGACGTTACTGCAAGTGAATGTGATATCAAAGTGCTCGGTTTTGAAGAATCTAAAGGTATTATCCAGTGCTCTCATACGAAAGTAAAAGAAACGAGAGCATCCCTGGCAACTCTCACACGGGTCAATGGAAAAAGGGCAACTGTGCATATACTTGGAACTTCAGGCACGATTAAAAGGGCAACCGAGAAATTTCTTCAGAATACGACCTTTGAGCCAGAAATCAGGAAAATCCAAAACATCTGAAGAATAATGACCTGGGCAAGATTCTGGAAAGCTAAACTGCAGGGCTCAGAAAAACTGAACTTAGAATTGGAGAATGTTAACGCCCGGTGATTTGAGAGCTTCAAATTTTCAGGATTAGGGAAAGTAAATCAAGCAGCTTTTCCGATTAATGGCTTTGTGCCAGGGTTGAAAATCTTCGGCTTTGAGGCTTTAAGGAAACTATTATAATAAACTATCAGGACGCTGTCTGATATATACTATGATGAATGAGTATATTAATGAGTATATTAGCGTAACAAATATAACGTTCATTGATATGACAAAAAAATAACTGGTCCGAAGAAAATTCATACAATTACGAGTCTGATTGGAACGTAGATTGAAACCCTGTATAGAATGAAGCGGTGGAAGCAAAAACCCTTTTATAGAGGGCTCAAAATACGACTCTAAGCAACAGAAAATTTCGGGTCTCACAAGCATTATAACTGAGTAAATACACTTTATTAGCAGACTTAGTTAACATTGAAACTGGACCTTAAAAACCATTAAAAAGGCTCCTGAAGTGCGCGAACCCAGATTCTGGAAAACGTACTTTGTATGGTAGAAGTTTTGCAGGGTAGAAGTGCCTTTGAATTCCCTGTAACTGGGGAATTTCCCGCAGTTTTCGTCCGAAAAAAGTATTTCAGGATTGGAAGTTCCGAATAAAAGGTAAAAAACTCTAATAAGGAAGAAATACGTTATAGGAAATCAAAAGTCGGTTTCCTTACCTGAATGCTGGGTCGGGGACTTAAAGCTCCTGAATTTTCGGATATCCTCGCAGCAGTTCACAATCACTGACCAAAGCCTTTTTGGGGAGGGCGGTGATTTAGCTACGAGCCTGCGGACAGAGATCCTTAAAGGAAAAAAGACCGGTTTCTTGCCGGGAAGATAATAACAATATACAATAAAAATTAAGGGAGATACGGAATATGCAGATGGCACCACAGATGGGCTATGACAGGGCAATTACGGTTTTCAGCCCTGATGGAAGACTTTTTCAGGTAGAATATGCCCGCGAAGCGGTCAAGAGGGGAACAACAGCCGTGGGGATCAAGGCAGCTGACGGGGTAGTGCTGCTCGTTGACAAGCGAATAACCAGCAGGCTTGTAGAAGCCGAATCAATCGAAAAGATTTTTCAGATTGACGACCACATAGGAGCTGCGACCTCAGGGCTTGTGGCAGACGCCCGCTCCCTTGTTGACAGAGCTCGTGTAGAAGCGCAGGTTAACAGGGTTTCTTATGATGAACCCATAGGTGTGGAGGTTATCTCCAAGAAAATCTGCGACCACAAGCAAACCTACACCCAATACGGTGGAGTTCGCCCATATGGGACTGCACTTCTGATTGCAGGTGTGGATGACAACCTGCCAAGGCTCTTTGAGACTGACCCGAGCGGTGCTCTTCTGGAATACAAGGCGACAGCTATAGGCGCAGGCAGAAATGCAGTCGTTGAGGTCTTTGAAGCAGAGTACAGGCAAGACATGAATATTGATGCGGCCATCCTTCTAGGTATGGATGCACTCTATAGAGCTGCCGAAGGCAAGTTCGATGCATCTACCCTTGAGGTAGGTATTGTGTCGCTTCAGGACAAGAAATTCAGGAAATTAGTTCCTGAAGAAGTTGAGAATTATGTTCAGCAGATCCTTGCAAAACACAAGGAAACTGAGAACAAAGAATAAAATCTATATATAGTTGAGATTGAGTACTCAGAGAATCTTCGGATTCTCAAAATTATATTTTGGAGAAGGTATTTGAAAATGGTGTCCCTGGACGAGGCAGTGACTGCGCGGCTTAAAAGAGGCAGCAAACACTTCGAAGTCCTGGTCGAGCCCGAAGGAGCTCTGGCCTATAAGCGAGGAGAAGACGTAAGCCTTGAAGACATTCTGGCGGTTGAAACTATCTTCGAAGACGCAAACCGAGGGGACCGAGCAGCAGAGTCCGATATTCTCAATGCTTTTGAGACAACGGATCCCTTCCAGATTGCTGCCGTGATCCTGAAAAGCGGGGAGCTTCAGCTCACTGCTGAACAGAGAAAACGCATGCTTGAGGAAAAAAAGAAAAAAGTTATTTATACCATTTCCAGGAATGCAATAAACCCCCAGACAAAAGCACCTCATCCTCCCGCACGGATCGAAAAAGCGATGGAGGAGGCAAAGGTGCATATAGACCCCTTAAAAAGCGTGGATCAGCTGGTCAACATCACAATGAAAGCCATTCGCCCGCTTATACCTATACGCTTTGAAGAGGTCAATGTTGCTGTGAAAATCCCTCCCGAATATGCTCCCAAAGCATACGGAGATATTTCTAAGATAGGAAACATTACGAAAGAAGAATGGCAGCGTGACGGCTCCTGGATTGCAGTGGTAAGAATTCCGGCAGGAGTCCAAACTGATTTTTACGCTCTTATAAATCATCTTACGAAGGGAGAGGCTCAAACTAAACTTTTATAAGAGGATGTTGGATGGATAAAAAAATAGTGATCCCTGGTGACCTGATATCCGAGAATTCGAAAAAAGCCGGATACGGGACTTATGTCAAGAACGACAAAATCTATTCTTTATTTTGTGGTATTGAAAATCTCAAAGAAGATAAAGTTGGAGTGATCCCTCTTGCGGGAGTTTATATCCCTTCCGCAAATGATGTGGTGATCGGGATCGTTATTGTGGTTACGCCATCCAACTGGATAATGGACATTGCTTCTCCTTATGACGGTCTGTTCCATGTGTCCGAGTATCCCAGAAGAATAGAATCCCGGGAGATGCATGAAGTTCTGGATGTAGGTGACTCTATAATCCTTAGAGTAAAAGATGTAGACAATTCCATGAAAGTTGAGCTTGCCCTTAGAGATTCAAGCTTCCATAAACTAAAATCAGGCCAGATCGTCGAAGTTGAGCCTGTGAAAGTCCCACGTGTGATAGGGCACGGTGGTTCCATGATCTCAATGCTGAAGAAAGAAACAAACTGCAGCATTTTCGTTGGCCAGAACGGCAGAATATGGATTGATGGAAAGGATGACGATGTAGAGCTTTTAAGTAAGGCTCTCCGGAAGATCGAAGCCGAAGCCCAACGTTCCGGATTGACGGATAGGATCTATAACTTTTTGAAAAATGAGCGGAGCAAGCAGAAAGAATCAAAGCCCGCCAAGTTTTTTAAAAGCGGTAAGAAAGAGATAAAGTTGCCAAAAGAAGATCATTCCGAAGAGATTTACAGGAAGATCGATGTGTTGCTGGATCCAAATAACTGAGTTCTGGATAGGCATGAGAGATTTTAGGGAAGCTTCTGTAAAGTAGTTGTTAGGAGTTTTTTGGAGATTAAAGTATGAGTGGTAAATCTGTAAAATTAATCACTGACGATGGGCTGCGCCTTGACGGGAGGCATGCGGATGAGATCAGGCCCATGAAAATTGAGATCGGCGTTCTTTCGCGAGCCGACGGTTCATGTTATCTTGAATGGGGAAGGAACAAAGTTCTCGTAGGCGTGTTTGGTCCAAGAGAAGTTCATCCCCGTCGTTCACAGCGCGCAGATACTGCAGTTATCCGTTATAAATATAATATGGCTTCTTTTTCCACTGAAGACCGCGCCAGACCCGGACCCAGCAGACGGAGCATTGAAATTTCAAAAGTTTCCAGGGAAGCTTTTGAACCGGTGATTATGGCAGAGCTTTTCCCGAAAACTGCAATCGATATTTTTGTGGAAGTACTTCAGGCTGATGCAGGGACAAGGACAGCAGCAATTAATGCCTCAAGCATAGCGCTTGCAGATGCAGGCATTCCTATGAAAGGCCTGATTACTTCCTGTGCTTTTGGAAAAGTCAACGGGCAGATAGTGCTTGACCTCAATAAAGAAGAGGACAATTATGGCGAGGCTGATTTTCCTGTTGCAATGACCCAGGATGGAGAAATTACCCTGCTTCAGATGGACGGTAATCTAACTCCTGATGAAATTCGAAAAGGCTTCGAGCTTGTTAAGAAAGGCTGCAAAGAAATCCTTGAAATTCAGCAGTCAGTGCTGAGGAAAAAGTTTGAGACTCCTGTTGAAGAACCTGAAGTCGAAACCGCTGAAGAGGCTAAAGAGGCTGAGCTCGAAGTTGTAGAAACTGAACCTTCTCTTGAATATGCTTCCGAAGCAGCATTTGTAGAAGAGATTGTTGAGGAAGCTGAGGAACCTGAAGAGGGGCTCTCCGAAGAAACCGTTGAAGCCTGTGCTGTTAATGAAGAAGCTCCCGAGTGCGAGAAGCTTGAAGAGATCATTAAAGATGCCGAGGCTGAAGTAATAGAAGGAGAAGCTATAGAAGAAGTAATTGAAGCTGAAGAAGAAGCTGAAGAAGAAGCTGAAGAGGAAGTTGAAGAAGAGGAAGTTGAAGAAGAGGAAGCTGAAGAAGAGGAAGTTGAAGAAGAGGAAGTTGAAGAAGAGGAAGTTGAAGAAGAGGAAGCTGAAGAAGAGGAAGTTGAAGAAGAGGAAGGTGAAGAAGAGGAAGGTGAAGAAGAGGAAGGTGAAGAAGAGGAAGGTGAAGAAGAGGAAGCTGAGTTTGAAGAAACTGTTTCCGGAGAAAAAGTCGAAGCCGAGCCCGAGATAGAGGAATTTGCTGAAGAGGAAGCCGAAACTCAGCTTGAAGAGGAGGCAGAGGTTGAAGAAGAAGTGCAGCTTGAAGAAGAAACCGGGATTGAAGAAGCTGCTTCAGAAGAAACTTTTGAATCCGAACCAGAGATTGAGTCCAAAGCTAAGTCCAGGAAAGGGGCTCCTGTCGAACAGCCCGTAGAAGAAGAGCCTGAAGAAGAATGCAAAGGGCCCTGGAAGGTAGTAAAAGACCCATCTGAATCCGGAAGCAGAGGTGAAACCGATGAGTGAAATTATTGCTACGCTTAAGAAGGATTATATTTACAACCTTATGATTAAGGGAAAGCGCCAGGATGGGCGCGGATTTAAAGATTTCAGAGATATCAAGCTCGAAACGAATGTTATCTCGAAAGCCGAGGGCTCGGCAAAGGTAACCCTGGGAGATACCCAGATTCTTGTAGGAGTTAAGCTTCAGCCAGGAACTCCGTTTCAGGACTCTCACGATGAAGGCGTAATTATTACTAATCTGGAACTCAACCCTATTGCTTCCCCAGAGTTTGAGCCAGGCCCACCCAGAGAAGAAGCAATTGAAATGGCAAGGGTTGTAGACAGGGGAATCAGGGAATCAGGCGCAATTGATATAAAGAAGCTTTGCATAAGCATTGGAGAATCCGTCTGGATCATCTATATAGATGTCCATGTACTCAATGATGACGGAAATGTCATTGATGCGGCCTGTCTCGCTGCTATTGCAGCCCTTATGACTACAATTGTCCCTAACGAGCAGCAGGGAATCGGTGCGGATGTACCCCTTGCAATGAAAGAGGTGCCTGTGGGCGTGACTCTTGCCAAGATAGGCTCAAAGCTTATGGTGGATCCGTCACTGGATGAGGAAGCTGTTTGTGAGACGAAATTAACGGTGGTCTCAAGTTTGGATGGGTCTATCGCAGGCATGCAAAAAATGGGCCCTGTTCCGTTCACAGAGGCTGAGGTGCTGGAAGCAATAGATATGGCATGCGAAAAGGCAGCCGAAATCAGGGAACTTTATCTGGAAGAACTGGTAAAGAAGGAATGACCAGGCAAGGATTAATTAAATATAAATATTAAATGCAGTATTACGGTCTAAGTATACGTGCAAGAGGTGATTATATAACCTGGCAATCTGGTCTCAGGGACTTGCCCCGCGGGCCAGCAGGTTCTGAATTCAATCACTTATAAACGTTTTCATTTTAGGGAGTTTTAACGATGGCAAAAAAGTTTACTAAGAAAGGAAGGATTTCCAGGTCAGCAGGCAGATTCGGTGCCAGATATGGAAGAAAGGACAGAAAACTTGTTGCAGACCTGGAAGAACGCATGCGAGCCCCGCATGTATGTGCAAAATGTGCCAGGCCTACCGTAAAGAGAATTGGGACCGGCATCTGGAAATGCAGCAAATGCGGACATACCTTCGCTGGCGGAACTTATATTCCCTATACCAGTGTTGGCCAGACTCTGCTGCGGACGATGAAGAATGTTGCTGAGGCAAAGTAATATCTTAGGGTTGTGGTTGTATGGGTTATAAGTGCACTCGATGTAAACAGAAAGTGGAAATCGACTACGAGTACACAGGTATAAGGTGTCCGTACTGCGGACACAGAATCCTGGTAAAAGAGCGTCCTACAACCATTAAACGCATTAAAGCCGAGTAAGGATGCTGGTTTAACCCGGCTGACGAGTAGAACGGAAAGTATTAGATAAAAAATGGGCTTCTGTGAATGTAGCCCTCCTATCTAATAATTCGATGCGTAGAATTCAATGCGTAGGGCAAAACTAGGCGCTCTATATTCAGACAGAATATACATCAGACTTTGTTTTGATTTTTTCTACCCAGGTAAGACTCAGTACCAAAATCTAGTGATGAATGTAAAGTTCAAAATCATTGGACCTTGTAATTAGTCACAATCCTTGTGATACGACTTAAGAATTGAAGTCTTTAGATATCGAATATTGGTTTTGATGATAACTGGATTCTTCTTGCGAATTCAGATTTTCAATCCAAAAATGCAAAAATCACTAGATTTTGGAACAGAATCCCAGGTAATAGCAATAAATAGTTGCTATGCTTAGTACTTTTTTTTAGAAACTTGTAAATCTCATGGACTTTAATTCCTTTTCATAATATCCTCAGGTATAAGGATATTTGGCATGAAAGTTCTTTCAGGTACTTTCATTTCTTTGTGCCTGTGATTAGAAGAATTTCATGTGCGTTTCCTGGAAAATAATTTTGATTTTTTTCACAGGTTGACATTAGAAACATTCACCCTAGTTCCAGAGTCGTGCTCCCGTAAACTTTTTCAAGGTTTATACCAGGTTCTCCCTGGCTGTACATCCGGATAGTTGTGAATACTACATCCATTCCGTATTTTCTGGTAATTTCCAGTGCTTTTTTATTTGGTTCCGGAACATCTATAACATACACAGCTTCATATGGAATAGAGGCCTTGAGAGCCAGAAAGATTTTCTCCGCTGTTATCGGGTCATCGGCAAAAAGAGGGCCTATTTTGTATCCGATCTGGCATTTCCTTATAACGCCGTATCCTTTCAGCTTTCCTGTTTCAACGGCTGCAAAGGCATAAGAATCAGGTTGTTTAATCCAGTTTTCCAGAAAAGTAGCTCTTGGAGCCGGAAACATTTCCCTGTCGTACTCAAGCAGGCTTTCAAATGGCACGTCTGAGACGTTTACAAGCCCATCCGGAACTTCGCCTCCACCTCTTCCCTCAAAGCGAAGGTTGCTATAAAAGGACTTGAAATTCATAAAATTCTGGTACTTCTTTTCGTTTTCCACTACCGCATCAAGCCCAATATTTCTGTTGCCCATACGCTCCAGACATTTTTCAGTTAATTTAACACCTACTCCTTTATTCCTGAATTCGGGTTTAACCACATAAAGTCCAAGAAAACCATAGTAATCGTCATATGCAACAGCAGAGACACAACCTACAGGTTCTCCTTCAACCTCTGCAATAAAAAAACCATCAGGATCTGTTTCATAAAAAATTTCCCCGTCATGGATACCAGGGATCCACCCTTCGCCGGCTTCCATCTGGATCACGAATTCGGCTTCATCCCGCCTCATTTTCCGGATTTTTAGCCCTTCTATCTCTATATGACTTTTTTCCATGTATTATTGTACTTTTGTATTGTATATATATCTCATTGTACTT
Source organism: Methanosarcina sp. Kolksee (assembly GCF_000969945.1). NCBI lineage: Archaea > Methanobacteriati > Methanobacteriota > Methanomicrobia > Methanosarcinales > Methanosarcinaceae > Methanosarcina > Methanosarcina sp. Kolksee. Next base: position 1,396,754 of record NZ_CP009524.1, on the reverse strand, counting down.
TTGTATTGTATATATGTTTTATTATATATTTGTATTATGTTTAAATCTTATTATATTTTCGTATCATATTCATAGTTATTATATTTTTGCATTGTATATAAATATAATTATATTTTTACATTATATCAAGCGTTAATTATATTTTTGTATTATAAATATAGTTCATTATACTTTTGCATTCTCATATTAGGTCCAGGGAGATAAACATTTTTCAGTCGCTTTTCTCGGAATCAGGCTTGTAGGCTTCGTATCCAGCCTCTTTGAGCAGTTCTGGAATAAGGCGAACAGAATTAAAATCGTTTTCTCGGATATCAGTTGGAAGCTTGTTCCACGGAACAATAAATGGGCTGGTTTTATTGACAAAATCCTTTTTGCCTTCTTTATAAACCCAGCCCTGCATGATCTTTTGCCAGACCCAGCGATCGTGTTCCCTTATTGCCAATTTTTTGATTTCTTCTGGCGTCAGAGTCATCTCTTTTTGTTCATTAGCCAATTCAAAGTATCGTATTTTATAGTCAATCCAGCTCAATTTTTCAGGAATCTTTCTTATATTATCAAAATTTGCTTCTCGGATATCTGGTGGTAATTTATCAAACTCAACCAGTGACGGATTCGTGTCAGAAGTTTCCCCTTTACTCTTTCTATATTCAACATATTTGGTATGATGAAATAGAGCAAGACGCTCGACAACTTTAGGATCGGTGATTTCTTCAACCTTTTTCAAACGATATATCTCATATCCAGCTTTTTTGAGTATAGGAGGAATTTTATAGACTCGCTGTCTATACTCATCTTTTTCATCGTCATCGAGTTGATTAAAATCATTCAGCCACAGAATAGAATTATTCTGAGACATGTTTGCTTTACCGTTCGATAATTCTTCAAATCTTCGAATTCGACGTAACCGCTCATATTCAAGACGAGCAAATGTTTCAATCTCTTCTCCGGTTATATCTGGTATAGACAGACTCGTACCTCTTACTTTTCGGATACCGTTATTGATGGCCCAAAGTTTATTGGGAATATCTTCAGCAGCAGTTTTGAGTTCTTCAAAACTCCCGTGAATAAATGTTGCCATAGATGAAGCCACAGATTCGACAATTTCACTTTCCCTTTTGAGGTAGGAAGTCTCTTTGGGATTAGGAAGATCCTGAGATATGAGCATAGATTGATATCGTTCTTTTTCCGCCAAAAATAAGAATTCATCAGCGTCTACGTGCATGTCAAGCTGTTTCTTTACTGGAAGCGCAGAGAGATCGAATCTGTTTTTACCCGCCAGACGACTCATTTCAATAAGAGCAGTCATGGAACGAGTACCATGCTTATACTTAGTCACGTTTAGCATTGCTCTCAGGACGCCTGCATCAATACTTATTTCCTTTTTTGAGTTAAAAAGACCGGAAGCTGTTTGATCTTTCTCCAATAATACTCTCAACACTTTCGCCCTTCGAATAATGAAAGTATCATCGTCATCATACTTTGTGCGCTGACGATTAGGTCCCATGACATTTATAAAACCTCGGAGTCTACTAACGAAATCGGGTCCCTTCGCATCTTTAAACACTTTATCCACAGATTCGTTTTCAACGCTTTGGTCACAGTTTTTATCAGCCTTCACATCATCAGATGGTGGAAGATTGGTAGTCTGGCCGTTGTCATGAGTATTTTGGACGAAGTTCTCAAAAGTATATCTCGTCCCACCAGCAAACACAAAAATCGCATTTCCAATGGGATGTACTGTATCTCCGTCTTTGAATTCACCGTCCTGCATAGGAGCCAGAAAGTATTTTAGCCAGCCTAGAGATTGTCGGTCCTTATCAGAATCAAATTCGTCGAAAAACACAAATGGTATCTTGTCTGAAAGAGCTATGTCTCGTACCTTGTGAAATGCACTGATTAAATCTTGATAATCATCAAATTGGGAGATATTAAATGATATAATTTTGAGTCTGTTTTCTTTCGGATCAATGCTTTTGAGTATTTGTTTGACACCTAAAGATTTACCAGAACCAGGAGGGCCAAAAACAGCAAAACAGAGAGGATTTTTGGGGTTTGGGTTTGAGAGGAATTCAGTTATTAGTTCCTTAATTGCGCTGTAACTCTCAATTTCGGCGCGGTCAATGGTTTCAATCTCACCAAATCTGCAAATAGGTACATTTTCCAATCCTTTAGCATTTCCCTTCAGGACGATTTCCCTAGCTACAAGCTGTCGTATATGGAGAGTCTCATTATCAAGAATTCGCCAGAACTTTGGATCTGCATTTTTAAGATCAGTAGGCAGTTCGATAGAACTACTGGCGTAATTATGTTTTGTACTCTCTTTCAAAATCTCATTTAACGATGGATATCTAAGATTATTTTCATAAATATCTAATTTTAAGAAGCTTGCTATAAGAAATTTGTATACGGGAGAAGGGTTTTTGGGATTTATTATAATTTTTTTAGAATTATTATTTATTTTGTATCCTATTTCAAGGAGTGCGCGTGAATTAGCAAGTCCCTGCTTGATTCCGTCTGTGAGCCCACAGATGCCTTCTTTTATCAGTTGTTTAGCCAATGTTGCAGTGAAGATCGACGTGAGACCCATCATGGTTCCATCAATATTTGATGCAAAAGAGTCCTCAAGGAGGCATGGATCAAATACAATGAAGGCTTCATCTTCTCCTTTTTTCCTTCTATGATAAAGGATAGCTCCATCAGTTCCAAACGACACAACAAGATAAGGACATTGACGCAATGAATTAAGTGCATCTGATCTTTGCAGCTCAAACACTAAATCTTTAGCAGTGCGATCCCATGATAAAGACTTGCTTAAATGGATTCCAGCCGTTTTTCGAAGATCATTCGCATTTATAATTACAATGAGATTCTCATGATATTTTTCAGATATTTTTTCCCAAAGTTTGCCTTTAAGAAGAGGAAGGCTCATTTTATATATAATAATTGGATTCTCGACAGACTCTAAGGCTTCAGGCCATAACTTTTCCATCTCTCGAAATCCATTTCCCGCGTCGTCAAGTATAACTATCTCTATATTGGCGTCATTTGAAACACTTGGTGTCCACGATGGTAGTTTGTTTTCTTGAGGTCCAATATATCCTGATAACTCTTTTATACGTAAAACTTCAGTCTTTTTATCACCTGAAGTTTTGAAATTACCCAATATAGCATTTGAATGGATTATTTTTTCCGGTGAAAAATTACGTAGCTTTTTTTCTGGTAACTCTGGTCCCGTCACGGTGGCTAATATTCCCTCTTCTTCAATTAACTGTTTAATAAAACTGGTCAATAACGCTGCTCCTCCAGGGAGTACATCTGCATGGGATGCGTCATGTAAACACCAGTTATCACCTTTATCACGGGCTTTGACAGGATACATAAACCAATCAACAGTTACGTCTCCAGCTACCACAATTTTAGATTCCTTTTTTGTCATCGGAAGTTTTTCCTTTTGATCTGTCTTTATTTTATATATTTGATCGTAGTTTTTAAAGAATAAATAAGTTTATGTTTTAATTTCAACAGAAAAGGAGGTTTACCTCGTTTTAAGCAATTAAGTACTCAACTGGAAAAATAGAATTAAAGCTGTCGTCTCAAAAAATATTTTGTGTCGCAACTGAGAAAATTAGTCAACTATATCATCATGTAAAATTAATTTCAGGTAACTTATCAATAAACATTAACATTACCTGCTTCTGTTTGGAATATTTGAAATTTAAGACTCAACATGCGTAACAGGTTATGTCAGTTGCCACAAATTAAGTGACTCTTCGTAAGATAGAAGGAATGAGATATGAGTTCTGAGAACGACCCGAGTAATTTACTTTATGAGGCAATAACCGCACCGAAGAAGAAGTTAGCGTTTTTTGTCGGTGCGGGTATATCTGTCAATTCTGGACTGGAAGATTTTAAAGGCTTCAGTAAGCAATTTCTCGGCAGTATTGGCCCATCCACCTGGGCTGATAAGGACAATGAAGATGTTGGTTTGATAATCGACAGATTAAGGCCTGAAGTATTGCTTCAGGTGATTCAGCAGATACACGGCAATAACTCTCTCAAATTTTATAACTCATTAGATTCTGGAATACCTAACTCTAATCACTACTTTTTGGCTTTGGCTTTGCTCAAGGGACATTGTGTATTCACGACAAACGTTGACACATTGATTGAGAAGGCTTGCGAAAACATAGGAATTGCATGTCAGCCAATATTTTATGAGAAACACTATCAAAACTTTTTAAAAAATCAGCCAGTAGACTTTAGCTCACACTTATTTAAGCTTCATGGTTCTATCGAGCCGAATAAAGCAGGGTTGTCAAAATATAAATCGATCCGTTTTACTCTTAATAGAGTTGGACTTGGACTTGGTGAAAACACAGCAAAAGTGTTGTCTACTTGCTTGCAAGAAAGAGATTTCATCTTCCTTGGTTACAGCGGAAATGACCATTTCAGTGTACATCCTGAATTGCTAAGGACAGATTCAGACCAAAAAGTATATTGGTTCAAGTTTCTACCTGAGACTACGTTAAAGTACACCTCTAGTTCCAGTGATTATCAGAGTCAGAGGAATAATCTGTTAAAAGAAGCATCAAAAAACTTATCGGCTGCAAAATGGGAAGATATTTCATTGAGAGAAGTTCTCATAAAACGAGAGCCACGCTCTTTTCTTATCGAAGGTAACAGCAGTTCCTTCATAAAAAAAATCCTCAAAGAATTAGTTAGTTCTGATGAGTTCCCAGAGTACCTAAAGTTGAATAGCAAATTAGAGAGTTTTCAAGCAGATTTTAATAACCTTAAACGTGAAAGAAAGTCTTCTCTTTCCTGGGTTAAAAATATTACCGATTTCAAGCGTCATCTATGTGCAGCAATGTTATGGATTAGAGTACGTAACTTAACAAATGCTGATCTAGAATTAAAATACGCTGATGAGTGCGCTAAAGATGATAAAGAGAAGGCGGAAGTAGAAAAATTGCGTGCTACAACTTACTCGATCACTCGTAGAAGTGATGAGGAAAAACCTAGCAAAGAAGATCTTCTGAAGGCTATGGGAAAATTTAGGAGTCAGGGAGATCTTGTGGCAATGGTTGAAGCACATCTTGAACTGGCAAACATTCTCCGAATAAAGCGGGATTTTGACATTGCCCTGGACGAACTTGATAAAATTGAACAAGAATTAGTGACGATAAAGCCTGAATTACAGAAGCAAAAGAGGGCTTACGATTATCCTCGATTAATGGCTTATCTACTTTTCCTCCGAGGGTTAGTCTATGGATTGGGACGAAAAGGAACATTCGAAGATAAAATTAAGGGAATTGAATGTTGCTATAAAGCTTCTGATTTCGCATCTCGTGCTGGAGATGTAGCTAGAAAAGCATCCATTCTCAATGCACAGGGTTTGATAATTTCTCAACTTGCAGAGAGGACTGACAGTATGTTTCAAGAAGCAGAAAAATCGTTGAATGAAGCTTTAGCCCTCCATGCTAGAATTGGAGACCCACGCAGTTGTTTTCAACCGTCACGTAATTTACTTCTGGTTCATCGTTTGCGTTTACTCCACAGCAAATCAAAAGTCAGGGATCACTGGTTGGATGTAGCATGGGAAGAATCAAGTAGAACTCGAGATTATCTCAAACAAGTAAAAGCTGGCAGTGGTGAACCTACAAGGGACAAAATTGAACTTCGTTTCCGCAGAGCTCAACTACTGGGGTTTAAAGGAGAGACATATAAAGCTAATAAGGAATTCAAAAAAGTCTTAGGTTACTGGGCAAAGAAAAAGGACTCGCATCAACAGGCTCGTGTTTGGCAGGAGCTTCTTTCTTTGGCCGAGAATCAAGAGGAAATTCAAAATTGTTTGTCCAATTTGCTTAATATTATAGAATCACTTTTCCAGTCTGAGGACGAACAAGATAAATACAAAAACGATCGACTTCGTCTTGAAAACATAATGGATATGCTCATTGATGCGTATGATAAAGCATATGAAATTAATGATCAGGAGAGCCTAAATAGAATTATAAACTTGGGATCTCAAGGAGAGAAAATCGCTACGAACATTGGCGATGATAATCTCATTTGTTGTTTTAAAATTTATAGTTCAATCCCTCTGCATAGTCCAATCCCTCTGGAGGAAGTGCCATATCCTCAGATGAAGAGTACTCGTGGATAATTGGAAACATTTTCGGATATTTGAGCATCATTTGAGCTATCAAAGTCCAATAGACCCAATGTCGAGGAAGTGGCGATAGAGGATGGTTACCACTTCCTTTTGAAGGTACATTAAGCCATTCACGTAAATTGAAGTGATAAAATCCACACTGCACTATTTCTGGCGGTGCTGGACGAAGTCCAGATCCATTGGTTCTATCTACTCCACAAAATAAGATTATCAACTCTCCAGTAGTTCCATGTCGCGATAGAAAATATGGTCTTTCTAGCCAGGCAGCAAAACGTAAATCCGAAGGAGAAGATAAACCAGTTTCTTCTTTTAGTTCTCGTATAGCGGCATGACTGGGCAATTCACCTGGTTCAACCTCTCCTCCAGGAAGATTCCACGGGGTACCTCCAGCGGCATCCATGGCATATTTCCCTGTTTTAACCATCAAAGCGTTGCCTAAGGAGGGGTCAAAGACTGCTATAAATGTACCCATTCCCCATTGCTTTTCCGAGCAATATTTACGTGCCAGGGAATCTATTTCATAAATGCTCATGGAGTTACTTAGAAAAAGATTTGTCATATAGTAATCCTCACACGTATGATAATTATCTAAAATTTCCTGCTCATATGTGATTCGATGAAACTCAAAGATGTTGGACATATCTTTATTTTTACAATAGGTACATTGCTTTATCCTTATATGTCTTCTTACAGAATTTTCAAAACATCGACACAGTCCAGCATCAGCTTATTTGAAAAAATTTATAAATTTGTGGCTGCAATGAATCACCATGCAAACATACCAGGGAATTATTGTTGATGCTATTTCCAGGCGGAAGTTCAAAGGTGAAATTGCCGTTGAAAACGGGAAGATCATCAGTATTGAGGAGAAAGAGCACGATATTGAACAGTATATCCTTCCAGGGCTTGTAGATGCCCATGTGCATATTGAAAGTTCGATGACCGTGCCTTCGGTTTTTGCCCGGATGGCGGTTGCAAGAGGTACGGTTGCAGTTGTTAGCGACCCTCATGAGATTGCAAACGTCATGGGAGAAGAAGGCATTGATTACATGCTTGAGGATGCCAGAAAAGTACCTTTGAAGGTCTTTTTTGGAGTGCCGTCGTGTGTGCCGGCTACGCCTTTTGAATCCGCAGGAGCGGTGCTGGACGCGGAGGCTGTTGACCGGCTGCTGGCAAGGAAAGATCTTCATTACCTTTCTGAGATGATGAACTTCCCTGGGGTGGTTCTGGAATTCCCTGATGTAATAGCCAAACTGGAATCCGCTAAAAAGTACGGCAAAAATATAGACGGGCATGCTCCCGGTTTGAGGGGAGCCGATCTCCAGAAATACGTTAGCGCAGGAATTTCCACAGACCACGAATCTTTTGCTTATGAAGAAGCGGTTGAAAAAATAAAGCTCGGGATGAAAATACTGATCCGGGAAGGAAGTTCAGCCAGGAATTTCGAGACTCTGTACAAATTGATAGACGAATATACCGAATCGGTTATGCTCTGCACCGATGATTCACATCCTGATACTCTGATATATGAGGGACATATCGATAAGCTTCTCAGGCGCGGGCAAGAAAAAGGGCTTGATATCTATAATCTCATAAAGACAGCAGTGATAAATCCTGTGGAACACTATGGTCTTAATGTTGGACTGCTGCGCGAGGGAGGCCCTGCCGATTTTATTATCGTAGATGAACTCAAATCATTCAATGTGCTGAAGACCTTTATAGACGGAAATTGCGTTTACGATGATGGAAAGGTCCTTTTTTCAGTTGACAAAGCTCCTGCAAAAAACGTATTCAACAGAAGCAAAATCTCAATTGATGATGTAAAACTGGCTTTGCCTGCTTCTGAGAATAACGGCGGACAAATGAAAAAAATCCGGGTAATAGTTGCCCAGGATGGAGAACTGGTCACAGGCCAGGAACTGGCTATTCCAAAACTGGAAAACGGAAATCTAGTTTCAGACCCGGCAAGGGATATTTTGAAAATGGTTGTCCTGAGCAGGTATGCTGATGACCCTGTTCAGATTGGTTTCATTAAAAATATAGGCCTGAAAAAAGGAGCTATTGCAAGCAGCATTGCCCATGATAGTCATAATATAATTGCAGTCGGAGCAACGGACGAAGATATAGTTGAAGCTGTCAACAGGCTGGTGGAAAACCAGGGGGGAATCGTTGTCGGGACCAAAGAAAATCTTATTGATCTTCCGCTGGAGGTTTCAGGCCTCATGAGCACTCTGGACGGAAAAGAAGTAGCTGCAAGGTACGAGCAGTTAAATGAAGAAGCCAAAAAATTGGGAACCTCGCTTATGTCACCTTTTATGACACTTTCATTTATGTCGCTTCTGGTAATTCCTGAACTTAAATTGGGAGATAAAGGCCTATTTGATGTGACAAAATTCGAATTTGTCGAACTTTTTGTGAGTGAATAAGCAAAATTTTGGTATCCTCTTCAAATTGTACGTGTAAGGATAAAAGCAATAACATGTTTTCAACCGCATCAAAAATATAATAGTTGTTCTATTTTCCCTTATCATCTTATGGAGTACAAAAATGGAACTCGAAGCTTTAAAACAATTGCTTGCTTCACTGGATATCAACCTTGATGAAATTAAAGATGAAAGATATGCCAAAGCTTTTCGCATTTTGTTTGCTATCATTGAAACCCAGAATGAAGAAATTGAGTTCTTCAAGACAGAGGTCCAGAAGCTTCGAGATGAAATCAACTTACTCAAAGGTGAAAAAGCCAAACCTAAGATTCGTGGCTCAAAAAGAATGAAGACATTTCTTCTGAAAAAGAGAGAGAAAATATAAAACTTACATAGGATAAAGAGTCTAAATCTAAACTGGACAAAATAGAGGTTCATCAAACTGAAACATGTAACGTTGATAGATCCATTTTACCAAGTGATGCGTATCTTGAAGGTTATAGAGACATAACAATTCAGGATGTATCAATAAAGCCTGTAAACACCAACTGCAGGATAGAGATTTTTAATTCTCCTTCTGAGCACAAAACATATGCAGGAAAATTACCACAAGGTATCAAGGGTGAATTTGGTCCCAGGATCAAGTCTCTTATAATAACTCTTAATCATGTTGCTAATGTTTCAGAGCCAAAAATACATGAATTCCTGGAAAATATTGGTGTTCATATATATAAAGCCACTATTTCTCGAATCTTGACAAAAGATATTGATCTCTTTTATCAGGAGAAAACCGAGATTTTTCTGGAAGGTCTTAAAACTACGCCTTATCAGCAGATTGATGATACAGGTGCAAGAGTCAATGGTATCAATTATTATACTCAGATTCTTTGTAATCCTCATTATACTGCTTATTTTACAGTTCCAGATAAGGACCGGAAAACCATTTTAGATGTGCTTTTGTGTGGAAAAGAAAAAACGTACTGCTTTAATGCTGAAGCATTTGATATGATGAAAACATTTAATGTTTCTAAAAGCTGACTGGAAAAGCTCTCTTCTTTAAAAACAAAATATTCAGTGACGAGGAAATGCGTCAAAAACTTGATTGTATTTTTTTGCATGGTAGAAAAACTACCAGGAAGAAGGTTCTTGAAGCCGGTAGAATTGCGGCCTATCTTTCCGCTCAATTTGAAGAGGATACATAAGATCACATGGAGATAATATATAAATGGTTGCCGAGCCTACAATAACAGTTAAAGAGCATTATTCTGGGATAGATATCCTCAAAGGAATTCTTGTAATTATTGTTATTATCGGTCATGTTCTCACCGGCAGCCTGAACAACAACATTGTAAGGTATATAATCTATGGTTGTCACATTCCATTATTTTTATCGGTCTCAGGGTTTCTAATCCGTAAAGAATGGATCAAACAAGTATCTATCAAAAAACTATATAAAAAATATCAGTATAGGATGCTCACTCCTTGGCTATTTGCTTCAATTACATACATTGTTATTACAGGAACAGTTTCATTCAACACACTTATTGACATTTTTTTTCGGCCGTATTTCCATTTATGGTATGTCTTATCCTTATTTATAATGATAATTATATTGTGGATAACATATAAGCTACATACCCCCAACTGGTTCATTCTGCTTGGTAGTTCCCTCATATCCCTATGGTGGCTCTATTTTTTCTTTTTGGGGAAATATCCAATTTCCGGCCCTAATCAACCTAATCCTTTATACTACCTGGGAGATATGAGGACTTACGCATATTTCCTATTCTTTTATCTGGGCCATATTGGAAATAAATATCAAAATAAACTCGGTGGAATGCACATACTACCCGTTGCGGCTTTTACCGGTTGCATTTATATATTCAATTTTTTTGACAAACTGCCTGCGATAGTTGTGGCAGGATCTTTTATCGTATTAAACATCTCGCTAGCCCAATACTTATTAAATTATGTTGTTAAACTAAAAGTTAAAAAAATAAGATTGTTACAACCTATCGGAGTGCATAGCCTGTCTATATATCTCTGGCATGACATGATAATACTGACCACAAAACACTTTATAAGTAAATATGCAGATAAATCAATATATTACACAATAACTTTCTTGTCTCTTGGATTATTTATTTACCTCATCATTTCAAAAGGGCAAAAATCCGGGTACTTTCCCGACGAAAGATAGTTTTTGTTTTTAGCGTTGCAGGCAATGAACCCTCTGGACCTTGCAGCGTACACTTACCGGTTTGAAAAGAGATATGAAAAAGAAGCAAATAAAACCCTAAGCGACAGCAACTGGTACTATCGGTTCATTCCTGAACTTGTTGAGTTTCTTCATCAGTGTGTTATTCACGGCATAGAGGAGCTTGCAAAAGATCCTGGAAGAAAACACAGCAAAAAGCTCGAAAATTTTCAGGATTTTCTCATTCAGGTTGGTTAATATATTAACTTCGACAACTTGATCTTGGCTTGTTTTTAGAGTAGCCCACGCATTCATATAAGTTTTTAGAGTTTTATATGATGGTAATTGCCCCATGTACGCATACATCTAAACATACGCCGCAGTCATTGCATTTATCTTCAATCACAAATGAAACATCATCGTCATTGAGGGAAATTGCACATGCAGGACATTCGCCTATACAGCTTCCACAACTAGCGCAGGATTCGGGATTAATTTTTGCTACCATGTCTTTTTACTCCCTATTTTATCAGTATGTTAATTCATTCACTGAATTTTATGTAAAGACAGTTGTAGGTTCTGGTAGTCTGAAGGCTAAATTAAATTTTCAGTAAGCACAGATGGCATCAGGTATTTGTATATCCGGAAACCCATTTCCTTATTCTGACTTAATAATATAAAAATTTATACATTTTATTAATCTTCGAATATTCTACTGTCAGCAGGTGAGGAAATGATAAAATTAGAATATCCTTACATGGACAGAATGAGGCTCTTAGTTATTCCCTGTGGATATGATGATTTTCAATTCGAGATCGCATTGGTTTTTATGAAGACATTATGAGGATAGCCACACAAAAAAACGAAGAGCCGAAAACTTCGAATTTGTTTCTTTATATTGTTTCTTTATAGAATCATTCTACATTACAAGATACGAGTAAAATAGCAATCTACTGTTGTAAGCGTTCCAATGACCAGTTTTTAAGCCATTTCATCTCAAATTCCCCCTGGCCTTCTACAAATCTCATCAAATTTGTTAGAACAAAAACCATTGACATGAATGAACCAAGAAACCCCTTCCTCAAAACTCTGAGCTTTGCGAAGAGTTTAGGAAGGGGTAGTTCACACCTGACCCTGTAATCTAAATTCATAAATTAGAGAAAGTTTATACAAGATTTTAATTTTACATCTAACTATAGAATTTTAGTTACGTGGTTGTTTGAACACAAAAATCTGGAAAGCCTCATTTTTCCAAATAAGTTTTTTTAAAAGCTTTTAATTAAAATTTCTATTTTTCAATATTTTTTTTAATCAACAATTTTATATGTATCCTTTTAAAAAATAATTCTGTAAATTCCTGGATTGAAGTGTGGGTTAATATGACAAAAATTCGAACTCTCAGGCGAGTCTGCTTATTTACAATATTTCTGGTTTTGGTTCCTATTTCAGAAACCTGCGCAGCAGAAAATATTTATGTTTCCCCAAGAGAATCAATTCAGGAAGCAGTAGATAATGCCTTGCCAGGCGATACTATCTTTGTGATGCCCGGAGAATATAATGAAAGCGTTCAAATCAATCAGGATAACCTAACAATAATCTCGGACTCAAAAACTCCTTACAATACAGTTATTACCGGAATGGATAAAGAGAGTGACGTATTCAAAGTAGTTGCCAGCAATGTGACAATCAGCGGTTTCTCAGTAACCAACAGTAAATGTGGAATTTACCTGAATGGTGCTCAAAACTGTATCATAAATAACAACATTATATCGGAGAACAAAATCGGGATCTGTCTGTCTAAGTCAGAAAATAACACCCTGAGCAATAACTCAGTAACTTCAAACGCCGATTGTGGCATCAAGTTGCTTACCTCTTCAGGCAACACGATATACAATAATTTCTTTAATAATACGAATAATGCCAGGGACGATAAACTCAATACCTGGAACCGGACCTCGGGCAACTGCTGGAGTGATTATACAGGTCAGGATGTGGACTCAGACGGTATTGGCGATACTGAATATGCCGTAAATCGCCTCACAAAGAATATGGACTACAGGCCGTTGATGAATTTCACTCCTGAACTTCCCGTGATGCCAGAAGCAATTTTTACTTCCAACGTGACAGTAGGATACGCGCCTCTTACGGTCGAGTTTACAGATATCTCAGAAAACGCCAGCTCGCTGTTGTGGAGACTTGGAGACCAGGAGGTTTCGAACTCGTCTAATTTTTTACATACTTTTGTCACTGAGGGTAATAATAAGGTTATCCTGAATGTCACGAACGAGAATGGCAGCGACTCTACTAATGTGACCATAAATGTTTTAAAAGCTCTTGACCCCTCAGTTCCAATACTTCCTGAGGCTAAATTCGGTGCCAATGTGACAACCGGGTACGTTCCGCTTACCATTCAGTTTTATGATTTTTCTGGAAATGCTGATTCGCTTTCCTGGAACTTTGGGGATGGGAAGAAGTCTTGTTGCCCGGGACCAAAACATACTTTCTGCTGCCCGGGAAATTACACCGTTTCCCTTACGGCAAGAAATGATAATGGCAGTTCTTCAGCCTGCGTTGTTATTCAGGTACTGAACCAGACAAACAAGTCATCTGCCGAAAATACTGTTATTCCGGAAGATGCCGCATACATTGTTAATCCAAAAGATACTGGAGATTCAGGCTCAAGCCGCAGAAACGAGAGTATGAGTGCCGAGGAATTTCTGAACCGGAAAAGTCTTGAGCCTGTTGAGAACTTTGTTATGTACTTTACTGGAACCCGGACGCTTGCAGATGTGGAACCATCGGTAGAGTACAAAATCCTCAGACTTGCGGATTCTGTTAAAAATTTTATAGAAGACTCAGCATCCATAAGTAAAGTAAGAAATATTTCTACGCATGCTATGTTTCTTGGATTCCTTGGAATAGCTCTGGGACTTTCCGTATTTAGAAGGGGAAAAAAATAAGTTAATGTTCACAGTTGATATTCACAGTTGATATTCACAATTGATATTCACAGTTGATATTCACAATCGATATTCACAATCGATATTCACAATCGATATCCACAATTGATATTCACAGTAAACTCAAGGAAAGAACTTTTCTCAATTTCAATTGAAAAAACAGTCTCTTAAGTGGAGTTTCCAATCTCGCTTCCATTTTGTTATGGTATCCTACTTTCTGGTAGAAGGTTCAGTAAATGCTTACTCCTTTGACTGAGGGCAGTTCCAGGATTTTGTCCACGAGTTCTCCAGGAACTTTCTTGTCGGTAATGATTGTAAGTCTTGGGTTATCAGTTAGATATGGGTCATCCGAGACAGCCTGGCGGATGCTTACCTTGCTTCCTGAAATCAGGCCTGCAACCTCCGCAAGGATGCCCACGTCAGCGGCATCTTCCGGGATAATAATGATTACTCCCAGGCCAAGAGAAGGAGCTACGTCTCTGAGGAAGGGGATGGAATGAACATTTTTAAAAATTCTGCTCAGAAGCTCGTCTGAAATAATGGTCTTTGTAGTTGCGTCGACTACTCTCCGGTCAACGCCTGCTTCTTTTGCAAGCTGGGTATGCGCGATCTCAATACTCCCGGAGGTGACCTTCCCTTCTTCATTTACCTGAAACCCGCGTTCAAAGAGCAACTTAAGCACTTTTGCCTGTGCAGGATATTTTTCAAACTTTTTGAGTAATGTCTGCCACATATAAACTTAAGTTTAAACTGGGTTCCCTGATATATAGTTTCTTATTATGGTCCGTTGTCAGTAAGGTAAAGGTTCTTCAGGATGAGATTTCCAAATATTCCTGGCGTCAATTGCAGTTTGCGTTAATTTGATGTACCAGCAGGGCACGAGTATTTGCATGGAAGCTTCCAGCACAGACAATAAGCCGGAGTTCGAAAAAACAAGTTATCAGCAACTTCTTATTGTCGATCTCAAGAAAGAAATAGAAATGGCTCGCAAACTTGACTCCGAAAAGCTTGCATCCGAAATCCAGAAAATCGGATTCTCCTGCCAGCATTGTGGAAAATGCTGCAGGCGGGCTTTCGGGGACAACAGAGTAGCGGTGATTCCTTCCGAAATTGAAAGAATCCGGGAATATACCGACCTCTCAAAACTGGAAGTTGCAGGACCGTTTGTGACTGAGGACTCTATCCCGGATGGGGAAGAGGAATCTGAAGAAGAACGTCCGGAAACTTCATTCGAGGCATTGGAAGAAAACGAAGAGTCTTTTTCTCCTGACCGTCTTGAATATTTTGAAGATTATATCGATTGTGAGGGCAAGGTACATGCCTTTGGATGGATTCTCAGGCGGAAGAGGAACGGAGATTGTATTTTTCTTGAAAGAGACACGTACAAATGCCGGATCTATCCCGTGCGCCCTATGCTCTGCAGCACTTATCCTTTTTATATCGAAGAGCTGAAATTACAGACCTGCGAATGTGAAGGTCTTGGATCCCCTATTTCTATAGAAGATAGCCGAAAAATGGCAGAGAATCTTCTTTTCAGATATATTTCGGAACTTGGGGATACGCTTGACCTGTATGAGAATTTTGTGGATTTCAGAAGAGGTGAACAGGGCCTCAAGCTTGCAAAAAAGAGCCTGGAAAATGGCACATTTACCTTTATAGTTCACGACAGCAAAGGAAGCACCGAAATTAGTGGTTAAGAGCAAAAATTGGCAGACCTTCAAATTTTACCAGTTAAAATGCTCTTGTGTTAGAAAACTCCGTTTTTACATAAGCTTGAAAGATTTTTTAGTTTTTCTCGACCTGTATCATCAATTAAATTTATTTATTAGAAAGAGCCAGTTATTCCCCATGACCGGGATGTCTGGTAATGAAAGTTGTCCGATGACCGTTTCGGAAAAGATCTTTTCGAAAGCCTCCGGAAGTCCCGTAAAAGCCGGGGATTTCGTACTGGCAAATATAGACCTCGCAATGACTCACGACATTACAGGTCCGCTAGCAGTCAAAGGCTTCTATGAGATTATGAAGGGCAAAGAAGAGAAGAACGTATGGGATCCAAAGAAAATAGTGATCATATTTGATCATCAGGTTCCTGCGGACTCCATCAACGCCACCGCAAATCATATTATGCTCCGAGAATTTGCTGAAGAACAGGGCATTTTAAATTATGATGTATACGAAGGAGTTTGCCATCAGGTTCTTCCCGAGAAAGGGCATGTCCTGCCAGGAGACCTTATCGTTGGCTCGGATTCGCATACATGTGCTTATGGTGCACTCGGTGCGTTTTCTACAGGTATAGGGTCTACGGATATGGCAGCCGTTTTTGCTACTGGCAAACTCTGGTTCAGGGTACCTGAGACTTTCCGCTTTGAGGTGGAAGGCAACCTGCCAGATCGTGTTTACTCCAAAGATCTTATCCTCCACCTGATAGGCGACGTAGGAGTAGAAGGGGCCAGGTATATGGCAGCCGAGTTTGGAGGTTCAACAATTCACTCTCTCTCGATTCCCGAACGTATGACTATGTCCAATATGGCAATCGAGATGGGTGGGAAGGCAGGAATCATCGAAGCTGATGAAATAACTGCAAACTACCTCAAAGAGCGGATTATGTATTATGAGTTCGATCCATATTGGAAATCCGATGAAGATGCAAAATATGTGGGAGTTAAGCACTACGACGTATCTGACCTGGAACCCCAGGTAGCCTGCCCTCACCATGTGGATAATGTAAAACCCGTAACCGAGGTAGAGGGTACGAAACTTGACCAGATATTTGTGGGTTCCTGCACGAACGGCAGATTCGAAGACATTAAAATCATGGCTGATATCATGGGCGATGAGCCAGTAGCCAGGGGTGTTCGTCTGCTTGTAGTTCCTGCTTCAAGAACTGAGTACCTGAAACTCTTGAAAGCCGGGTATATAGAAAAGCTCATGAATGCAGGTGCAATCGTAGAATCACCGTGCTGCGGACCCTGTATGGGTGGCTCTTTCGGCTTGCTTGGCGCAAGAGAAGTGGGCCTTGCAACCTCGAATCGTAACTTTAAGGGCAGAGAAGGAAGTCCCGAATCTTTTGTATATCTGTCTTCCCCTGCGACTGCAGGAGCATCAGCCCTTACCGGAGAAATCACTGATCCAAGGAAAGTTTGAAAATTTCCTGTATTTACTTTTTTGGATATTTTTTCTCTGTTTGAATTTTTAAAAATGTTTGTCCGTGTTAATTAAACAGGTGTTAAAATGCCGGATGCTGACCTATCAATCTTAAACAGGGTATATGAAATCATACTGGACCGAAAACAGAACTATGACGAGCGCTCATATGTCTGCAAGCTTTTGAACCATCGTAAAGGTATGAACAAGATTCTTGAAAAAGTAGGCGAGGAATCAATTGAAACAATCCTCGCAGTCAGGAATGAAAATCATGCAGAGATCGTTTCTGAAAGTTCAGACCTTATTTTTCATCTTCTGGTAATGCTTGCGGCAAATAATGTTACCCTTGATGAAATCGCAGCCGAGCTCAGTGCCCGACATGAAAGCATGAAAAGGGATTGAAGACCTGGAGGTTTTTACCTCCTGGTTTGAGAACCCGGATAATTCGATATTTTATATACATCGAGTTTTCCAGCTATTCTACTACCTTCTACTACACTATTCTACTACCTTCTACTATCTTCTAATGAATTTCATTAACTTTTACGAACTTTTACTAACTTTTACTAACCTGTAATAACCTTTACTAACTTATTTGGCATGAAAGTTCTTTCAAGCACTTTCATTTCTTTGTGCCTGTGATTATAAGAATTTCATGTGCATTTCTTTTCATTTAAAGGGCCACAAAAAACCTTAATTTTTCAATATACTGCCAGTTCATTCAAAACATCGGTTTTTGACAGTGTGCCTTTGGGCACTCCATTAATGGTTACGATGAGCCTGCCTACGTTATACTTATGAAAGAGTTTTACAACGTCGTAGAGCTGCATATCACCATCAACCGTGATAAGTTCTTTTGTCATGATATCTTTGACTTTTACATTGGGTTTTCCCTGAGCAATAGCATGGGCAATATCGGTGTAGGTAACGATTCCTATGATTTTTCCTTTATCTTCTACAGGAGCTCCATGAACGTTATTCCGGATAAAAAGCCTCGTTGCTTCCTGGATACTTGCATTGAGATTTACAAGCAAAGGGGGATACTTCATATAGTGTTTGACATGTTTTTTAGGAAGTGAGATCATTTCCGTAATGTTGAACAGAATTGAATTGTTAGTGTCATCTCTTCCTGTAACTTCTCCACGGATTATCAGACGGTTTACAGGCGTGGGGCCTACCTGGAGCTTATCGTCCATTATGAAATCTTTTGTGTTTCCAATTACGCGGACGACTCCACTACAGGCATCCGGACTCCTAACCGTAGTAAAACTAATATCGGCAGCTGTAGCTCCACTAACTAACGCATTGTTCCTGTAAAGGGGAACTACGGACTCATTTTTCAGTTGTTGGATTCTTAATGCGTCATATGCTGCCCCTGTGGGCTTATAGCCTCCTTTTGGCCCTGGTACTCCCTCTACAAGACCAAGGGCCTTTAACAATTGCATCTGATTGCGGATAGTTCCAGGATTACGCTTGATTACCTCGGCTATTTCTTCTCCCTTTATTGCCCGGTCCTTTTGCCGCTGAAGGTTGATTAATGCAATAATAATATCTTTTTGAATCGGAGTAAGTTCCATATTACCACCATTAGTTTCATATACCTTTATAAGAATGATGTACAAAATCGATAAATAGATAATGTAAGCTGACGCATATATTTACCATAATTAATGATTATAAATCTTATTACAAATTAATGTTACAAATATAAATACAGTCCGGTTCTGCTTTAAATATTTACCTGGTTTTTCATTTTAGATCAGTTTATCACCAGATTTTATGATTATAAATTCAAAGCCGAGCAATAAATTTTCTCTCAGGGAATCGCCTTCAGGAATCTCTGTGAGACTCTCGCTTGCGAATTTATTTTGCTAAAAATACTTCGTCTATAATAACGTTTATATAACTTAGCAGAGTCCCCAGAGGGTTAGAACATAATGATCTTTGAGAAAATTCATACCGTCCCTACTTCCGAGGAATTAATCAATAAAGCCTTTAAACGGTCAGCGCGAGCTATGTCCGGGAAAACCATAGATAGCAGGGAAAGCCGATTAAGGGCCAATGAATCCATGCTGCTGACAGCTGCAAACATTCTGACGGATAATCTTGCAAACATAGTAAGGCGATTCCCAAGTTTCGAACAATTACCTAGATTTTATTATGAACTCACAGACATCCTTGTAGGCGTAGAAAAACTCAAGATGTCCCTTGCATCCGCGGACTGGGCCAGCAGGAAAATTCATGAGATTTCAAGAAGCTATGTTGGAAAAATTAGAAATTCAGATCTCCCGGAGCCTATCCGGAAAGAAGCATTTGGAAGGCTTGCTTCGATTATCAAGTCAATTAACAAGGATCTTCTCTTCCTGAACGAAGCCCGAAACATCTTGCGGAAACTTCCTGATGTGCAGGATGAGCCCACAATTGTAATTGCTGGCTACCCGAATGTAGGAAAGTCGAGTTTCGTCTCAAAAATTACAGGTGCAAGCCCTGAAATCGCTCCATATCCATTTACGACAAAAGGCGTAACAATCGGGCATTTCATGCAGGACGGTGTGCGTTATCAGGTTATGGATACTCCAGGACTTCTTGACCGCCCGATGTCCGAGAGAAACGATATCGAAAAGCAGGCAATTACCGCGATTCATTACCTCGACGCGGTTGTGATGTTTATGATTGATCCCAGTGAAAGCTGTGGATACGAAATCGAAGCTCAGAAACACCTGCTTGCAGAAATTCGAGAGAACTTCAAACTTCCCCTGCTTGTGGTCTCAAACAAGGCTGACAGGTCCGAGTTTAAGAAACTGGATGAAGTGGAATTTAATATTTCCACAGTTACCGGAGAAGGAATTGAAGACGTAATGAACAGGCTCATGCAAATGATCGAAGAAAAACGCCTTTCCACTTCTTCCGAAGAGCTGGATACCGAACCAGCAATCTGATCCAGCCAATTCATTATTCAAGTCCCGGTGCTCTAGTCCTCCCGTCTCGGGAGGAGGGGCCCTTTTTTCTGATTTCGCTTGCTCAAGATGGTTGAATTATCCAAGTTCCGTCTCAGAGTACGGTTCCTTTTTTCTAATTTCTCTTGCTCAAGATGGCTGAATTACCCGAGTTTCGTCTCGGGAGTAGAGTCTTTTTAATTTATTCTGGTTCCTCTCCAATTTCAAACGAACAATAGAATTTCATTCAAATTTAAATTGAATTTTCTATTCGCACTTTATTTATCCATACTGAAATCTCACCTCATCAATGGTGAAAATCCTACCCATTTTCCAGTGCAAAAATACAGTTTATTGAAGTTATGTTGCCTTCAAATACCGTTTTTACCATTGACTTATTGATTGATTTGTTTCCTTTTGTCATAAAAAAGAATTTATTTTAATAAAATTAAAATTTTATTGTTTTGCACGATTTAAAGTAAATCTGAAGAGACCAGAAAATAATAAAAAGTCTCTTCTGAGTTAAAATTCAAAGTTTTTGAGAAACAAACTCAGTGCAGATTTGCGAGCTCCATTGTAATTTTCATAAATATTTGCAAGTTCCATAAATACTTTATAGGGGGACATATAATGAAATTATATACATTATAAAAAATGTTCATCCCCTCTGATAAATTAAAAATTATAGATTTACGGCACAGGAGTCTTATACTGCTGGTTTGCAGGAGATTGGAGAACCTGAGTGTATCGATTAGAAATGTATAATTCCTCACCAGAAGAAAGGAGCCAGAAACATGAGTAAAAGTACAGCATTGAAGGCAGCATCCAAGTTTTTTAGTTTATTGCTTTGCCTGATATTATTACCAGTTGCGTTTGCTCAGACAGAAGAGCTTAACGGAACAGTTACCTACGAGAACGGAACTTACGAAAGTAATATAGTTCCCGGACTGGAAGAGGCTTACGGCAATTACACCGTACATGATATAAAACCAAACTATTATTCGATATATCTCATGCAGGGAAAAAGTGAAACTTTCAATGTCAGCTTCAGGAACGAAGGTAATGAAACACTTGACATAACCCCGAAAGTTGTAGCTCCATCTAACGATTACTATGATGTTGTAAACGAAAGCTGGATTACGATTTCACCTGAAAACGTAACTTTAAGCCCTGGCGTAGAGCAGAACTTTACCATTGATGTAAGTGTTCCCGAGGATGCGGAAGGTGGAGAGTATGAAGCCCAGATAGCCTTCACAAATGATACTTATCCAGAAGAATACGATGCTCCTGTATATATCCAGGAAACTGCTGAAGGATATAGTGATTCTACATCAGATGAAGGGTATAGTGATTCTGTTTCTACTGAAGGGTATAGTGATTCTATCTCTGCTGAAGGATATAGTGATTCTACATCAGATGAAGAATATATATACCCTAGGTATGTCAATGCAATGCACCTTTGGGTCTCAGTCCCTGTCAATCCGAAACTTGAACTTCAGACAAGTTATGTTTCTGACACCGTTGAGCCTGGACAGGAATATATATACGCCATAAAAATTAAAAATGTAGCAGGGAAAGATGTTACTATCGATCCGAAGGTAATGAGATACGAAATATATGACTATTCATTTGACGAATCCGCTTTTAGTGATGATATAATAGAGATCTCCGCACCTTCAACCATAAAAGCCGGTGAAATTGCTAATATGACCATCAGGGTACCAGTCCCAGAGAGTGCGAGCGGGAGTTATGATGCTTACATCGAAATGAATGCTGATGGGAAAGAGAATGACGGATCCGTCCCACAAATTAGCCTGAGCTTTACGGTTGATAAACAGCCTAAAGTCCCTTATGTAAAAACCTTTAATACCACAACGGCCGACCCGATAACAATTGAAGTTTCGGCTGAAACTTCTGACCAGGGTGCATCTGTACGTATCTCCCCTGAAAAGGAGGAACCAGGTTTTGAAATAAACCTGACATGCAATTCCAACCCTGTTAATCTATCCCTTGTAAAAACCGTTGATAGTAGTGCCGTATACTCTCAAGGATACATCTTCCCAATATGGGCAACGGAAACTAGTTCAAGCTATCAGAGTGGCAGCAGGAAATATACCGAAACGTATAGAGCAGCCGGAGCAATTGGAACATGGGAACTTACAATTCTCCCGAAAAACACAAACAATTTTGACTATTCAATAACTGTCGGGGAGTCAGAGTAAAAACCCAAACAAAAAAACAGAAAATGAGGTTTGAAATGGAAAAAGTTAAGAGAAGCTGACAGGACTGGTTTTTAGTTATTTCAGGTTCTGCTGCTGCTCTTTAATTTTTCACATTTTATATTTTTACAAATAGATTTTTACTTACTTTTTATATTTGTATTTATATTTAGATTTAGATTTAGATTTCCTTTTGCCATTATATTTGTATATTACATTGGAATTTTACTTTCTGTATACCTATATGAAAGGTTATATTTTTCATAAAGATATGAGTATGTTTTTTTCATAAATATGAGCTCTTCGTCATTCCTACGGATAAGATGATTTTCAATTAAGATCGCATTGGTTTTTATGAGAATATTATGAGGATATCCACACAAAACAACGAAGAGCCAAAATAGAAATATACGGTTATATAATTAGATAAAGAGAAATCTGCAACAGGCAGAAATTTATTTCATAAAACATAATATAGAGCTGAGGGGGCTTAGCTTGAAATTTGAACGCATTAAATCTGAAGGTCTGGCTCATCTTTCCTATTTCATTGGTTCGGAAAATGAAGCCATAGTTATCGACCCTCGAAGAGACTGTCATGTCTATGCCGAGCTTGCCAGAAGAGAGGGTATGAATATAAAATATATTTTTGAAACCCACAGAAATGAAGACTATGTAATTGGTTCCCTGGAACTGAAGAAACTTACAAATGCAGAGATTTATCATGGTCATGGAGTAGATTTCAAATACGGGAACTACGTGAATGAAGGTCAGAAGGTCGATTTCGGCTCAATGAGATTGACGGCTTTACACACTCCGGGCCATACCGATGAGAGTATGTCCTACGTCCTGACCGACCTTGATACAGGAAAAGAGCCAGTAATGGTTTTTACAGGAGATGCCCTGTTTGTAGGCGATACCGGGAGGACCGATCTCTATGGCCCAGAGAAAGCTCCAGGGCTGGCAGCAAACCTCTATGAAAGCATATTTAATAAAATCCTTCCCCTGGGAGATGGAGTAATACTATGTCCTGCGCATGGTGCAGGCTCGGTTTGTGGGGGAGCTATCGCCAAACGTGACTACAGTACGCTTGGACTTGAGCGTGTACAGAATCATGCTCTGCAAAAAACAAACAGGGAAGAATTTATCAAGTTCAAACTTGAAGAGCAGCTTGATTTTCCTCCTTACTTCAAGAAAATGGAGCAGTACAACCTGCAAGGACCTCCTCTGCTGCAGGACCTGCCAGTTCCGAAGCCGCTTTCACCCGTGGATTTCAGGAAGGAAATGGAAAAAGGGGCAGTGGTCGTTGATACGCGCATGCCTCACTCTTTTGGAGGAGCGCATATAAGAAACTCCTATAGCATCTGGCTCGGAGGAGTACCTTCATTTGCTGGCTGGTTTCTTCCTTATAATAAACCCATAATCCTCGTGCTGGAGGAAAAAGAGCAGCTTGAAACCGCTGTAAGGTATCTGGTCCGTCTGGGTTATGATAATATAGCGGGTTTTTTGAATGGCGGAATTTCAGCCTGGTATATGAAAGCCTTACCTGCAGACGGACTTAGTTTTATATCGGTCCACGATCTGAAGAATAAACTGGAGAAGCAAGAGGAGATGACACTACTGGATGTGAGGAAGAAGAAGGAATGGGATGAAGGGCACATCCAGGGAGCCAAAAATATATACGTTGGAGAGCTTGAAGAAAATCTGGATAAGGTCTCAAAGGACTCTCAGGTAATTGTTTATTGTGACAGTTCCAGGCGTTCCAATATAGCAGCTTCGATCTTGAAAAAGCATGGTTATAATAATGTATATAATGTGCTTGGCAGCATGACTGCATGGAAAAATGCCGGATACGACACAGTAAAATAAACTTTTTTGTAAGCTCACTTTTATGAATTCACTTTTATGAATTCACTTTTATAAACTTATTTTTTCTTAGAGCTGTGCACTCAAAAAGGAAATTTGGAAATCTACTCAAAAAAGGAATTTAGAAATCTTTATATTCTCTCTCTTTTTTTAACATACCATGGTTTTACATGTTCCACGCATTCTTCTTCCTAAAGATAATTGGGAAAAGTGGGCAGTGATTGCCTGTGATCAGCACACTCAGGATCCGGAATACTGGAAAAGAGTTGAAGAATTTATTGGAGATATCCCTTCTACTTTAAATTTAATTTATCCGGAAATATATCTTCCGCTAGATGAAAATCGAGTAAATAAGATTCATAAAACCATAAGTAACTACAAAAAACTTCTCGTTGACCAGGGCCCCTGTTTTATTCTCGTAAGGCGTTTGGTCTCAGGTAAGGAAAGAACAGGACTTGTTGCTGCAATAGACCTGGAAGAATACCAGTTTAACGGATCCGATTCGTTTATCAAACCAACGGAAGGCACTATTAAAGAAAGGCTTCCTGCAAGAGTCAGGATAAGGGAAAACGCAGAACTGGAACTATCGCATATCTTAGTGTTATATGATGATCCTTATTTCTCGGTTATCCCCGGAAACCCTGATGACTTTGTTTGTGAAGATAACAAGGTTTATGATTTTGATCTGATGGAAAACGGCGGCCACATCAAGGGTTACAGGATCAGTAATGAAAAGATAATTAAAGAAATTTCGGAAAAAATCCTTAACCTGGGAACCCTTCTTGTCGGCGATGGAAACCACAGCCTTGCTGCTGCAAAGAGCTTTTGGGAACAAATTAAAGGGACCGCACCGGACGATCATCCTGCAAGGTATGCAATGGTCGAGCTTGTAAATGTTCACGACCCAGGGCTTTCCTTTGAACCTATTCACAGGGTCGTAAGCGGAATTGAGCCTGAAGAACTGCTCAAAAAATTCAATGCAAGGATCGAAGAAACCAGTACCTCTCCCTCAAATGCCGATTTCCCGTCTGCAGGACATTCAATAGGGTTTATTACAAAAGATAGGTCTGATGTGCTGATTTTTGATAATCCCGTTTACGATCTTGAGGTCGAAACCCTTGACGAGATAATTGGTAATTATTCAATCGAATATGAACATGATCCTGAAGTCGTGGAAAAACTTGGAAAAAAACAGGGCAATATCGGCTTCTTCCTGCCCCCATTAAAAAAGAGCGATTTCTTTTCTCTAATTAGAAAGAAGGGGGTTCTTCCAAGAAAATCATTTTCCCTTGGAAAAGAAAACGAGAAGAGGTATTATATCGAAGCCAGAAAGATTGTTCCATAAGTCTTCCTGTCATATACTTAAGTTTTCTTTTACTTCAGTTTTTTTTTACTTCAGTTTTCTTTTACTTCAGTTTTCTTTTACTTCAGTTTTCTTTTTACTTGAGGTTTTGCCATTTTTCACATAATCCCTTTATTTCCGCTAATATTTAATAAAATAGCTTATTTCTTTAAAAATTTATATAATAATTACTTAAAATCCGTTTAATTCTTTGTTTTTATCTAAAGTTGGAGTTGGAGTAATAAATAGCTTATTAATTAGGAAATAAACTTTATTTGAGCTTTCAAAACATAATAAATATTTATGTTTTTATGCAAGTTATAAAAATAAATTGCAATAAATTCTAATTTTGAAAGTAAATGTAATATTATATCAATTTTTGAACTTAACGCGTATTCAAAGATATTTTGAAGTATTATTTTAAAGGCTTAAAAAGTAATTTTATGCCAAAATACTTGATTTTAATATATTTTTTAGATTTTAGAGCATTTTTATCAATTTTGGCAGAGCCTCACTTCAGTTTTTCGGCTCTTCGTCATTCCCTGTGGATAAGACGATTTTCAATTCGAGACCGCATTGGTTTTTATGAAGACATTATGAGGATATCCACACAAAACAAAGAAGAGCCAGTTTTACTTTTTCGGACTTTTCTTTATTTTCCTTTAATCAAGGGGACAAAGAAATTACTAACAACATAGAGAGATCTCTTCAATTTTAGAGATTGATCCAGAGCACTAACAGGATGTGAATTCCTGCAAATGCAGGCACCAGGAATCTGAAAATCGGCTTCTGGGTTTTGTGCCTGAATTGCTGCATTCCAAGGAGTGCACCGATTGGTCCAAAGAAAGAAACTATCAACAGGCTCTGTTCTGAAATTCTCCATTTATCCCTTCTTGCTTTAAATTTATCAATTCCATACAGGGCATACGAAGCTGCATTAATAAGAGCATAAATAATGGGAAAAAGAAGATATACAGTCTCTGTCATGGGAAATAATTCTCCCTAATAATAATTAAAGGCTGTGAAATTTTACTTGATTATACTTATTTGAAAAAGATAAATATAATTACAGTATTAAATAAATTATAAATAAGTGACTGCCCAGATGTATAGCCGTATAAAATGTGTCTGATAGTTTGTGGGATAAAATTTTCGAATGAGAACGTATAGTATTGAGGATTTTAAATGAGTACAGGCTGGATCGAAGGTAAATCAGGGAATAAAAGCGAGAACAATGTCCACAGAAGTCTGCTATCTCCCCCACCCCTGGTCTTAAAAGTAGGCCGCTACTTTCCAACGCTTATCCTTATAGGGCTTGCTGTTAACCTTATTCTTCCGCAGCTTGCTTCGGTTGAAACGTCTGCGCATGTTATCAAAACAATGATTCCGTGGGCTGTGCTACTGGCTGCCCTTGGCCAGGTTGTCAGTTACCTGGGAGCGGGTTTTCTTATGAATTCCATTGTAGCAAGAGTAAAACAGACAATCCCGATATTAAAAGGATCTATAATAACGCTTGCAGCTTCAAGTATAGGCATGCTGGCAGGGGGTCCTTTCGGAAATGCTGCAGCGACTTATCGATGGGCACGGAAATATGGTATTAGTGCCGAAGGAGCTGGGCTTGCTGGTACCCTGCCCACTATCTTCAACAATACGATCTTGACAGTACTGGCTATATCTGGAATTCTCCATCTTCTGATAGCCCATAGCCTTTCTTCAGTGCAGTTTTTTGCCTTTATTCTAATCCTCACCTTACTTGGCCTGGGCTTTGCAGCAGTACACTGGGGATTAAAAAACAGGACAGCTTTCACACTTATTGTTGTCAGAATAGCAGCTTACTTTGCTCGGCTCTTGCATAAATCCTACACGCCTGCTCCAACTCAGGCTTCAGTAAGCCGAATTTTTGCAGCCCTTGAAACTTTAAGCAATGGAGGCTGGGAGCGCCCGCTTCTTGGGGCTGTGATTTTTACGAGTTTTGATATGCTGACCCTTTATTTCTTCTTTATAGCCGCAGGGTTTCCTGTAGGGTTTGAGATCCTGGTCGTTGGGTATGGGCTCCCTATTCTCTTAGGAAAAATAGCTTTTCTCCTGCCAGGAGGAATAGGCGTTGTGGAGAGTTCTATGGCTGCTCTCTATACAGGCCTGGGAGTGCCTGGTTCAATTGCAGTTGTTGTTGTACTCAGCTACAGGGTATTTTCTTTTTGGATCCCAACAATAATAGGGTTTCCAATAGCGTTTTATCTGCAGAGAACATGAATACAACCAGTAGCGCCGATTCAAAGTTATATTGTATAGCAGATATTATTGTTGTATCCTGAAATGAGTTCGCAGATTCAGAACCATTTGAGAGTTCAATATACGTCTGCCCAAAGAGATAATGACTAGATGACTGACCTTTAAAAGAATTACGTTAAATATGTTGCACAGGCATTCTCCGATTCCCATGCTGTGACACTGGTAACCCTGATTTCTGGATTCTGTATCATGGTTTGAAGGGAGGTTGCTATGTACTGGGCAATGTTTTCCGAAGATGGTGGATTGCTGTCATTAAAGTATTCAAGCTCATTTAAAAAGTTGTGATCCAGTCTTGTCATGATTTCGGATACATTCTGTTTTAATTCTCCAAAGTCCACAAGTACTCCGGCTTCATTGAGTTTTTCGCCAGCCACACAAACTTCGACCTTCCAGTTGTGTCCGTGCAGGTTTTCACACTTTTTGGCCACCATTTTAAGCTGATGGGCTGCTGCAAAATGGGTAACAACTTTTAACTCAAACATAGTTACTAAATCTCCTTGTTGAACTTATGATACAGTTACTTGATAAATAGTTTTCCAAATTTGTCGATATTTAAAAAATATGATAAAAAGCAACTTTTGCAGCAACTTTTGAAGCTTCAAAAGCCCTGGGGTACTTGATGAGAAAGTAAAAAATCAAATTGCGGGCGAACACCTCACCCTAAACATGCTGTCCGCCAATTCAGTTTCAGAGAGAAAGCACGGAAAAATAAAGTATCTAAAGCCTTTAAATCAAAAAATAAGGAGTTTTATAGTTGTTACTAGTAATAATTTTTTATTTTTTGCAGGCTGCGTAGAATCTTCGATGAAACCGCGATTCCCATGCATGTATCCAGGGTTGTTGAGGTCATCATTCCTATTACCTTTTCTCCCTGCAGGACAGGAGTGCCGCTATCCTCAGGATCAGGCATATCATGGCACTGGAAGCCCAGAAAAAGCAAGGAAGCTCCAGAATTAGCCACCCTGCAGTAATTAATAGTGCGAGTATCGTTAACAAGAACAGCTAGCTCCAGCTCGGCCGGACTGCCAAATTCCGTGATCTCAACCGCAGTGTCAGAGGGAAGCTTTATCAAGGCTATATCGTAGCCTTTTAAAATTCTTGTAACAACGAGTTTCATTCCGTCAACTGTCAGATTGTCTCCTTCACCCCGAAATATATGAGAAACCGTAACCATGTAAGGTAATCCTTTGAGTAAGATAACCGCACCAGTAGTACAGCGCTTTCCATTGTGAAAAAAAGAACTACCTGCTTTTATCATAAGCTCCGTCAACCTGCAGATTTTCCCTGGGGATGTTTATGTTATTTCCGTTTTTACATTAAATAGTGATTTAATTATATTTAGTGTTATATATTTGGATGAGCATTTGCTTGTTGCCTCCTGCTAGAGAATACTGGAAAATTTAGTTTTGTTCGCTCTTAGTTTGGAGTGCAGAGGATGAGTTCTCAAGAAAATCAACAAAAAAGTGTTGAATGTTTCATATTCCAATATGCTAATTAGAGAAACTATGGTTCTCGAAGACAACTTTACATTACATGAAACAAAATGCAAAAATGATAAGCTTCTCACTCTTAACAGCCAGATTTCAGAAAGAGTTCAAACCTGGGGAAAATCTGGTTTTGGATGAGCTCAAAAACAAAATGAACAAATTCTAATTGGAATTACAATAACATTACAATAACAAACGTGCATTTCGACCTTTTGCCCCCGTTGAAATCTTCCGTTACCTTTCTTCCC
The DNA here is from genome assembly GCF_000969945.1 of Methanosarcina sp. Kolksee. Lineage (NCBI taxonomy): Archaea > Methanobacteriati > Methanobacteriota > Methanomicrobia > Methanosarcinales > Methanosarcinaceae > Methanosarcina > Methanosarcina sp. Kolksee. The sequence continues at coordinate 1,367,468 of NZ_CP009524.1, read as the reverse complement.
GAAGCTTAATTTGAGATAAGCTTAATTTGAGATAAGCTTGATTTGAGATAAGCTTAATTTGAGATAAGCTTAATTTGAGATAATATATGCAGATTTTCTATTTATTCTCCAAAAGTTATAACAAGAAAAATGTTATTTTTTGAAGATATCTGAGGGGGGTCGGTTTAAATTAAATTTTCAATTTTCTTTTTTTAATTTGATATTTTTATATAATATCATGCCAATCCCTTCTTATTCCTTTACGCAAAAAACAGGCCTGAAGGAATTACTATCTTGCTGAACTGAACATTATTCACTGAACTGAGTGAGTCATGCACAGAGGCATGAGGAAAAGCCTGCATATATATAAAAGCAATTTAAAGGATAAAACAGGAATTTAGGAAAATCCTGAGATTTAGCAAACAATTCACGGTATAAGTTCACAGGCATAGACAGCTGATTGGCATATACTGAATTTAGTTGGGGGTTAGTATATGATTGTACAGGAATGCAATTTATCGTTAGATGAACTTCTGAAGTTTGACGGGGTAATGGCAGCCGGGATTTTCAGTCCCGAAGGAAAGCTTGTGGAGTATAAGTCAAGAGATGAAATGCCAAAAGAAATGGCCGAGATGACTGCAAAATTCTGCGGAGCCGTGAACCTGATGTTCGATGCTCTGGCCAGCGCTTACACGCAACTCTACAAGATGAACTGGGTACCTCAGCAAAACTGGATGTACAGCGGCGGAGACTGGACCGTTATGATCTCGGGAACGAGAGGGGTTTTTGTTGATAAGTCAAAAGCGGATTTAAAGAAGCTCTTTATGGCTCTGGGAATGTGTTAATGCCTTAATATTATTAATACCAAAACACACATGATATTCTTAATAACAGGCACAAAGAAATGAAAGTACTTTTCACCCATCCTTTTTTGACTATTGATCTCGTCATACCTTGAGTAGTAAGGTTTTCCTAACCATGGTTTTTTTCTTGCCTGAAAGCTATCGATTTTGCATTAGAAGCCGTCTTTAAACTTTTGCCTTTTACATGAAATCGATACCATATCCCCCATGTTCCATTTTGGAATCTATTACAATATTTAATAAATGTTTAGAAAATTGACGCAATTTGTCATGATTCCTCACTTAACCGAAGACACAATGTATACGGACCTCGATAAACGATTTCCTCTAATGCGGTTAATTTGTGCGGAAATACAGGTTCAAAACTCTTTTCAAAAAACAGGCGGGAACAACTAACTTTATTAATTATTTTCGCATTATACTCTGAGGGGGTGAAATATGTCACGTACTAATTTATGGGAAAACTTCTGGGATATAATGGGTGCGTTAATAATAACGATCATGATATTAATTGGAATTGCCAATTTATTATGAATTAAAACTTGCCCCATTTCTTATTTTTTGCTCATCTTCCAACATTCTGAGAAGTAGTACATTCAGGAAAGTGATTTTCTTTACTTATTTTATAAATATGTAGTCTCCATCTAGCGGGTTTATCTTCCTTCAATACTTTACCATTCTTGAATGATTTTATTGACGTTAAGTCTTCTCTTGTCATTTTTCAGTAATATTCTGTTGTGCTTCTATATGGAGTAGCTGGAGGGAAAAGCAATATTTGCAACCAATGTTTGTTTTTTGAAAGAATGTATCCTCTTCAAATTCAATGGAGAATTTTCCAACTCAAAAAAATGTGCAACAATTTTATCATACAGTTATGAAGTTTAATGCGTTGTTTGGTATTGTGATTCAGACTTACTCAGATTTTTAAAATTTTAATAAATAAATAAATAAATAAATAAATAAATAAATGAAATTTACTTTTACCCATACAATTTGAAGAGGATACCTTTAAGGACGTTCTCAGAAAATGAATATCATTATTAATTTTTTACATCCCAAGTTCTATATTCTATTAATATTATTACTACCTTGAATATTATATTTAGAACTGGCAAGTTATGGACGCTTTAAAATTAAAGCGATTGTCTGATTGACTGGAGATAAAGACTAGATGTATTATGATGAAGCCGCAGATGCGGTTCTAAAAACTCTGAACACATCCGAAGAAACAGGGCTGAGTTCGGAAGAGGCGGAAAAACGGCTTGAAAAATACGGAAAAAACGAACTTAAAGAAGAAGAAAAGACGTCAGTTGTAAAACTTTTTCTTTCCCAGTTCAAGAGTTTTCTGATTATTATTTTAATTGCTGCAGCACTGGTTTCCGCTTTTCTAGGGGAGTTTGTTGACGCTTTTGTTATCCTGTTTACTGTAATCCTTGCAGGCGTGCTCGGTTTTGTTCAGGAGTACAGGGCCGAAGAGTCAATCAAACTTTTGAAATCGTTGACCAGTCCTGAAGCCCTGATTTTGAGGGACGGGAAAGAGGTAAAAGTCCTTTCTTCCCTGCTTGTCCCGGGCGATATTTTGCTTTTGCAAGCAGGAGACAGGATTCCTGCTGATGCGAGATTGCTTGAAGCGCTCTCCTTGCAGATAGACGAATCCTCCCTTACCGGAGAATCCGTTCCTGTAGAAAAAAGCACCGCGATTTTCCCTCCTGAAACTCCGCAGCCTGACAGGAAAAATATAGCTTATACCGGAACCTCGGTCACTTACGGCAGGGGAAAAGCCGTTATTACGGCAACGGGCATGAGCACGGCTTTCGGAAAGCTGGCCGGGCTTCTTGAAGAAATTGAAAGGGAAAGAACTCCCCTTCAGGAAAAACTTGACCAGTTCGGGCGCTGGCTCGGGATTGCAACCCTTATAGTTGTGGCTTTTGTGGCTATACTCGGAATCATAGAGGGTTTTGATCCTTTTGAGATGTTCCTCTGGGGAGTTGCCCTTGCCGTTGCGGCAATTCCGGAAGCTCTTCCTGCAGTTGTGACAGTCGGGCTTGCCCTTGGTGTCCGAAGAATGGTAAAAAGGCATGCCCTTGTAAGAAAACTACCATCGGTAGAAACACTTGGCTCAACTAACATAATCTGTACCGACAAGACCGGGACGCTTACCCAGAACAAGATGACTGTTGAAAAGGTGTACGTAAACGGAACCCTCTTAAAAGTTACAGGCGAAGGGTACAAACCCACAGGAAATTTTTTCAATGGAGACAAACCTGTTTCTGAAGATATTCACCTTCACAGGCTACTGGCTACAGGAACCCTCTGTAACGATGCAGGACTGTTTGAGAACGAAGGTGTCTGGGATATCACAGGTGACCCTACCGAAGGTGCTCTTGTAGTCGCAGCAGCTAAAGAAGGCATCTGGAAAAAAGCCCTTGAGGAGAAACACGAGCGTAAAGGGGAAGTTCCTTTTTCTTCCGAGAGGAAGATGATGACTACCCTGAACAGTTCCGAAGATGGACTGTATGCATATTCCAAAGGAGCTCCTGAGGTCATTCTTGCTTCCTGTACGAAAATTTTCCTTGGAGAACATGAGGAAAAGCTAACCCCTGAAAGAAAGCAGGAAATCCTGAATGTTGTAAACGACCTGGCAAATCAGACTCTCAGGGTTATGGGATTTGCCTACCGCAAGGTCCCAGAAGACATCCTTCCTGAGGAAGCTGAAAAAGAGATGGTTTTCTCAGGGCTCACGGGTATGCGTGACCCACCAAGAGAAGAAGTAAAGGTTGGAATTGCCACCTGTACCAGTGCAGGAATCCGAACCATAATGATTACAGGCGACCACAAGACCACGGCTTTTGCGATTGCAAGGGAACTTGGGATTTTCCGGGAAGGAGACCTTGTCCTTACAGGTACCGAACTGGAGGCACTTGGCGATAGGGAATTTGAGGAGATCGTGGAGAAAGTTTCGGTCTATGCAAGGGTTTATCCAGAGCATAAGCTGAGAGTGGTTGAGGCTCTAAAGAAAAAAGGATATATAGTTGCAATGACCGGAGACGGGGTAAATGATGCTCCTGCCCTGAAAGCCGCAGATATGGGCATTGCAATGGGCATTACAGGCACGGACGTCAGCAAGGAAGCTTCGAGTATGATCCTGACTGATGACAACTTTGCATCTATCGTGTCAGCAGTCGAAGAGGGCCGGAATATCCTGAAAAACATTAAAAACTTTATTGCCTACGGTCTTACCTGTCACATAGGCCTTGTTATCATTGTCCTTGTAGGAGTGCTTGCCTGGCATACTCTGCCTGTCATTGCGGTCCAGATCCTGTGGATCAACCTTATAACAGATGGCCTGCCTCCAATGGCGCTTTCCATGGAAGCTCCTGACAGAGGGCTTATGAAGCAAAAACCAACTAAGGCAAAAGAAGGGCTCGTTTCCAGGAAAATGCTTACAGCAAGCCTTGGATTAGGAGCTTTGATTGCAATCCAGTCTATCTGGGTCCTTTATGAGTCTCTCAATAATGGAGTTTCCCTCCCAAAAATCCAGACTCTGATCTTTACCCTGGTGGTTATTTCCCTGATGTTCAACGCCTTTAACTGGCGTTCTGAGAGGTATTCGGTCTTCTCTCTGGGAATCTTTACTAACAGGTCCCTTATCTATGCCGTACTGAGCACTGTACTCCTGCAGCTTGCAGCGGTTTACGTGCCTATTATGCAGACGGCTTTCAGGACTGTTCCCCTCTCGCTTTCCGACTGGGCAATGATAATTCCACTGGCTTCGACCACACTTATAGCCATGGAGTTTATGAAGTATCTGGAATGGAGAACTCACAGGTAAAATCAAAAGAACAAAACAGTAAAACCAATAAATAGAGTTTGTTTTCAAGCATATCCTTTTTCTTTTTCATTTTCATTTTCTTTTTCTTTTTCTTTTTCTTTTTCTTTTTCATTTTCTTTTTCTTTTTCTTTTTCATTTTCATTTTCATTTTCTTTTTCATTTTCTTTTTCTTTTTCTTTTTCTTTTTCTTTTTCTTTTTCTTTTTCTTTTTCTTTTTCTTTTTCTTTAGATTACCAGACATTGAAGGCTTTTTTGACTTACTTTAATATTCAAACGCTCACTCACTTGACCACAGATGCTCGTTTGCTTGATCACAAACTCTCGTTCGCTCGATCACAAACGCTCACTCGTTTGATCCACCGCTTTGTCTGGATTTTGTGCATGGATTTATTCTTCTGGTTCTTTTTTACAAACTGGAGTAAACGAAACACTTGTAGCCGAAAAAAACGGAAATAATAAGTGGTTTTAAATTAGATGTCCTGAAATCAAATTGCTCCTGAAATAAAATATTCCTGTAACCATATATAGAACAAAAACAATAAGTATGTACATTATGACCCCAGTAGACAGGGAAAATCCCATTTGCCCGGAATTCTTCCCGGAATTTATCATAGGCATCGAGCCGCCAGTTGACAGGACGGAAAAAGCGCTCTGGTTTATTTTCCGGGGCCGCGAGGTTCTCCTCAAGCTTAATAAAAATCCAGGAGCAATTCCAAAAATGCTGGACTTTGGAGAGCTCGGGCTTCCAGGAACCCGGGAACAGTATCTTGGAACACTTGAGGGAACTCACTGCTATTCCGTGGAATTGCCTGAAGATGCACAGGCACCTGAGGGAATGAAATTCGCAGACCTCAGACAGGCGTATACGGAAATGAGTGAAAAGTGCTTTGCACTTGTGAATAAAGCCGTCCAGATTATGGAGTGGGATAGAACAAATCAGTATTGCAGCCGATGCGGGGCAAAGACCGCGCAAAAACCCGGCGAAAGAGGAAAGGAATGCCCTGACTGCGGGGAGCTTTTCTACCCGAGAATCTCGCCTGCCGTTATTGTACTTATCCGAAAAGGTCATGAGGTTTTAATGGCAAGGTCACCGAATTTTATGCCAGGCCTGTACGGTTTGATAGCCGGTTTTGTTGAACCAGGAGAATCAGCCGAAGCTGCGGTAGTCAGGGAAACAAGGGAAGAAGTGGGAATTGAGGTCAAAAATATCAATTATTTTGGAACACAGGCCTGGCCGTTTCCGAATTCTCTTATGATCGGGTTTACTGCGGAGTACGATTCAGGGGATATCCAGCCCGATGGATTTGAGATCGAAGATGCCGGATGGTTTTCGGTTGAAAACCTGCCTGGGTTGCCTGGGAAAATAAGCATTGCAAGGAAGCTGATTGACCATTTCCTTAAAGAAGAAGGGCTGGAAGTTTAAAGCCAGACTGGGAATTCAATTTTCAATTTAGAATTTTATTCTTCCCGCTGTAACCTTTTTTAATTCTTTATATTATATTCAGGATGTTAATAGGGCTATGGGGCTTGCCATGTGCCCGATTTCTTCATTCCAGAACCTGAGTTCAGGGATATTGTATCAATGGTATTAAGTGCCAATGAAATTTTTGCGAAATATAATGGAGTTAAAATCAAAGTTGCGCATTTTTAAGCACATAAATGTCGCATGATATCGATACATGTGCTTAGACTTAAGCACATCATATGCAAGGAATTTATAAATAGCAATCATCTGACCTCACAGAGATACGGAAAAGAATATATGCGCCTAAAAAGTCGGAAGATAGGGTAGATAGTTCTTCCAGGTTATTCAATCAAAAAGACGAAGTCGTAAATTTATACACAAACTTCATGCCACATGAGAACAGTGCCAAACCAATCCCAACATAAAAGAATCCTATGTCAAAAGCTGGCAAAAGACTAAATTTCCGAATAATAATTCCACCTAATATCATTACTACCATAATCAGGTATGACTTTTTATCAAAAAATTCCAGAACAAACATTTTCTTTCGATTATCTTTACTTATTCGAGTCGTGTGCTTCTCAACTAATTTAGAGAAAATGAAAAAATAAAATACTGAAAATACCGAAGCAGCTAAAAAAACACTAAAAATATATCTCCCTTGATTTATAAAATATGGTAATCCAGTCTCTATTACCATTGTTCCAGCAAACATCCAAACGATGCCTGCAATCAAAATTAAATATTTATTAGGAATCGATGATTTCTGTTTGAAGCTGTTTTTCATATCACTATTTAAACTTGCATTCATGACATAAAAACTTATAGTATTATGGCTCTGTAGAAAACTTACATTTCAACTGAAACTGCAATAAAAACATATGCACGTAGATAATCCATCTACATTTATCTGTGCCAATCTCCGTGGTTTGTAATCAAAATGAGATTTCAACAAAAAATGCCAACTACTGTATCATTCCAAAGTATGTCAGAAATAATTCCAAAGTATGTCAGAAATGAATTTTTTGAAAACTACTGAAAGCACGGAAGATACGGAAATAAGTAGTTAAGGCGTGGTTCTTCCGTGCTTTCCGCGTATTCCGTGGTTGTAAATATCCAGATAAAATCACTCTGCGACCGGCTGCGTTTTCCGTATTACAGAATTCCATGTGACTTTAAAATAATATTTACGCCATAAGCTGCAATTATTTTCTTATTATGTGTTTATTTGAGAATATATGTACTGGAATTAGCAGCCTTTCTCAAAACTTCTGTCGCAAACGGTGCTTTTTCGTCAGTGCGACTCATCAGTTCTGCGGCGTAATCACAATATTTGCTGTAGAAACTAAGCTCATCTTTCATTTCAGACAAGTCTAGATCTCCCATATTCTGGACTTCTTTTAATGCTTCTGCGAGGTATTGAACAGCTTCAAAAAGCTGTTTTTTGCCCTCAGAATCTTCAATTGCAGCTTTAGCTTCTTCCAGATATTTGTTCACTTCTTCTTTAGCTTCCTGTCTTTTGGAAATTATCGTATAGAATGAACGATAAAAAAGGAGACAAAATTTAGCAGGGTTATTATAAGATACTTCCTTTGTTGCAATTTCGAAAAATTTTATTGCCTCTTCTAATTCTTTTTTGTAATTTTCCTCTGTTTCTGCCTGGGAAGCCATGAATATTGAAACTCTTCCAAGAGAATGATTTGAGGAAGATCTCACATAACTGTTTTGATCATTGGTCAGTTTAAGTAAATCATTCCATGCCTGTCGCTTATCTGAAAAATGGGAAAACGCAGAACCAAGAGCATAGGCAGCACTAGACCTAACTTCATGGTCTTTATCATTGATCAATCTAAGTAAATTATTCAACGCCTGTTGTTTATCTGGCATTTGAGAAAATGCAGATTCAAGAGCTAAGGTAGCACTTATCCTCACAAAAATGTTTTCATCATTGATCAGTCTATGTAAATCATTCCATGCCTGTTGTTTATCTGGCACTTGAGAAAACGCAGAACCAAGAACTTCGGCAGCATTAGACCTCACTAGCCAGTCTTTATCTTTAGCTAGTCTAAATAAATCATTCCACGCCTGCTGCTTATCTGGCACTTGAATAAATACATAATCAAGAACTCTGGAAGCACTAGATCTAACATCATGATCTTTATCATTGATTAGTCTAAGTAAATCATTCCATGCCTGTTGCTTATCTGGTATATCAAAAAATGCAGAATAAAGAGCTCTAAAAGCACTAGATCTAACATCATGATCTTTATCGCCGGTTAGTCTAAGTAAATCATTCCATGCCTGTTGCTTATCTGGCATGAAAGAAAAGAAATTATTCAATTCCTCAAACGCATATATACGCGCCTCTGGATCATTGCTTAGACATCTATTGTGAATTTTCTCCTGATCGACCAACTGTCAAACACCATAAATTTAATAAAAGTTAACGTTTAAAAATATTACTATCAAGCTGTCTAAAAACTACATTTGATTCTACAAATAGGATAATGTGCTATACTTCAAGGCAAATACATACGTGAAATTCAGAATAATTTTCGATCTGAATTTAAAGTCAACAATTCCAATTATCCAATTGTAGAAACGGGTCGAGTCTTGAGACAAACTGCTATTTGGTTTTCGGGAATAATCTAATTTAGAAACTCCACATATTTTAATCGAGGGTTCTATATGGAAACCCGTCAGATTAGTTCCATTTCATTATCACTGCAAAAGAAAATAAACTAAAAAGATCTCTTTAAAGAGAAAAACGAAAATATATACTCTGTCCCTCGGATATAGGTGATATAAAACACATCCCCCGAAAATCTCCTAAGGATCAACTTAATTAGTTAGAAAAAATATAGTATAAAGCCGGCAGGGTATCCTGTAAACTTAGAACATCAGTAGTGTAGCGGTCATCACCGGGCGTTGCCAACGCTCGAACCCGGGTTCGAATCCCGGCTGATGTATTGCCCGAGTTCCGTCACCCGAGTTCCGTCACCCGAGTTCCGTCACCCGAGTTCCGTCACCCGAGTTCCGTCACCCGAGTTCCGTCTCGGGAGGACGGTGCCCTTTTCGCTCACTTTGTTCGCTCAAGAGGGCTGAATTATGGCAAAGATAAACTGATTTTTAACTCCTTCATGGGACTATTTATCCAAATTTCGTAGAGGATTACCAGCGGGCGTGATCACAAGCCTTCCAAAAAAGCTTGCCTGCAAACTTTGTTAGAAAAAGTTTGATTGAAAACGATTCACGTTTGAATTTGAAGAATCTTCTCCCCGAACCCTATCGGCGTGATCAACCGGCGCAACGGTTGTTTTAAAAAAGAAATATAAGCAGCTTTGAAGGCTGCTTTAAATTGAAATATATTTTGAGATTCAGTACTCTATCTTTACTTTCTTCTTATGATATAGTACACAGCACCAAGGACTCCCACAGATACTGCAGACTCAAAGCCCGGGATAGATCTCCAGCCGGAAGGTTTTTTCTCGTTAGCTGCAGGGTTCGTATCAACATTTTCTGTGGTGGGAGTGGTTGCATTTACTTGGTCATCAGGTTCCAGTTCTATGCTCTTATCGGGTACTACAATTGTGAAGGGTCCGAAACCCGGAGTTTTGGACTCGAAGAAGACATAGGTACTGTCTTCACCAACTTTTGCGGTTTCAAGTTTGCTCCAGGCTTTGTTGTAGTTCCAGAGAGCTACAGAAGTTTCGTCAGCTCCGCATTTCTCGAGCCAGGACTTTTCAACTCTGAAGCCGACAACTGCGTTTGCAATGTTATTGGAGTTTGCAATTCCTCCAGAACCTACCCAGATGTTCACGTTCTTATAGATCGTACCTTCTGGCAGGCCCGAAACCAACTTGGACTGGCCTTTCAACATTTCGACTATAGTAGTTACTTTTCCCAAACTCTTTTTGGCATCAAACTCCACATACCTTATACAGGTTACACCCTGTGTGAACTCGAACCTAACACGTTCCCCAGCGTTGACAGATTTTTTAGATAGTTCTTTGGCCGCAACATTACTCTGAGGCTCAGCAGAACCGCCTCCACCGCCTCCGCCACCTGAGCTGCCACTTGAACCGCCACTTGAACCGCCACCTGAGCTGCTACCACTGACAGTGATGGAACAGTCGGCAGGAAGGACAGAAAACTCAGCTTTGTTGATATCTCTTAAAATTCCCACAATTTTGTACGTACCGGTTGTTGCTGGAGCTTTCAGAGTGTAGCTGAAACTCTTTTCAGTCATGAGCAGGAAGGAAACTTCGCTGCCATTTTTAGTTACAGCTCTTTCCGGCAGGGTAGAACTAACAAATGTGAAATCAGCAGGAAGCTTTTCAAGTACCTGTCCGGCAGCACCGTAGTCCGATACATTGACTGTTACCTTGAATTCCTGATTGGGACTAACCGAGGAAGGGAAAGTCCTTTCTGCACTGCCTGCAGAAGCCGGGACAGTAAACAAAGTCAGGGCCAGGAGCAGTATAACAACAAATTTTAACTCAGGCCGTTTCATATCCGATCCCACCCATCAGCAAAATACGCACCCAGAACTGCATATTTGATCCCGCTAGATACGTCGTTATTGTTTACAAGAGCCTCAATTTCCTCAGGAGAGAAAACCCCATCAGAACCTCCAAACGTTGTTGTGAGTTGACTTTCATTCAGCACAATTATGGAAATGCTGTCTGTATCTACAACACTGTTTCCTGATGGATTCGAAGCCGTGAATTTGAATTTGAACTCGCCTGGTACAGTACTGACTACATTACAGGTATACTGATCTCCACCCTCTGAGTTTAATGAAACCACGCCCTGTTCTATACTGGTGAGGTCGATCGTCACTGATTTGATTCCAGAGTAGTCTACAACCTTTGCCGTGACAGTAGAGAAATCTTCTCCGTCATTCAGGATGTATTTTGGGGATGCAGATAAAGCCTGTATTTCAGGAGGTATAAAGTCTCCATAAAATGCAAGGTCAAGTTTAACTGGATTAGCTCCGTGTTCATAAGTTACGGAAACAGGCTCGGATGCAATACCTCCCAGCTTGAAGGTTATCGCTTTTCCGTTATCTTGCTCGGTACCATTAGCTGACACCTTGTACTGTCCAACCTTTGTAAGAGTGTACGAGCCAACAAGCTTTGAATCTATATATGCAGAGATTACGAGTCCGGGACCCGCTTGTGCAGCATCTCCTTTCAAACTTCCTTCAAACGCGTTGGGGAGAGAAGGAATAGTAGAAGAAGAACTGGCAGATGCGGCCGGAACAAGGGACATGCCCAGTATCAGAATAACCAGGCATAATAAAACTCTTAAATGTTTGTCCTTGATCGTCATCATGTCACCTTGAAATTTTACCGTTAATCATGTAGACTTTTTTTTGAAAAAGTCCTTCAGCGATTCCTTCTAGATCCCCTCCCGAAATCGGACCCGAAAACAAGCAGAAGTATGCCTACAACCGCATAGACAATAAAGAAACCTGGAGCACTTTCGGATTTAAGAGAACTTTTGGAAGATCCTGCTGCCTCTTTAGCCTCGGAATTTTCGCTTGAACCTTCCGAAGCCGTCATGTCCCGCTCAAGGACTGAACTTTCAACGGCATCAGCTTTGGAATCCTCTGTGGAAATTATCTGTTCTTCATTATCTGTCAAAGGTTCTGAATCTGTTTTTAAATTTGAATTGCTATTTGAATTGCTATTTGAGTTACTATTTGAATTGCTATTTGAATTGCCATCTGAATTGCTATCTGAATTACTACCTGAGTTACTTACAGTAGTAGTCTCGGAATATACTGCCTTACCATCAGGCAGCTCAAGGGTAACTATAACTCCAGATTTCCAGGCAACACTGCTTGCAGCATCCTTTCCGTTCACCTTAAAAGTAATCGTTTTTCCTTCATCTTCAGCAGTACCAGGAATAAATAGGGAGTAATTTCCGGAGGAAGTATCTGCTAGATACTCCTTTTCATTAAGATAAGCTGCAACAATAGTCCCGTCGGGAGCAGGCGTACCGTCAATGAGAGCAACTCCTATTACTGTCATCGGAAGTATCGGGGGGGATGGAGGGACGTCCTCAGCTGCCATACAACCCTGGGAGAAAGCCAGGAAAAAAAACAGTAGCATGGATGTTCCTAAAAGTCCATTTTTTAATTTTTGATTCATTGTAGACCTCCAGTTATATGTGAACAACAAAAAGAAAAAGAGCTATTCAGCCTGAACAGGCTGAACAGTCAACTGTTTCAGTAATTGCACTTACTCCATACTCGAATAGTCGGACATCTCCGGTTTGTACGAGTTTTCGATGGATGCGTAGGTACCTGCATCCTTCATGAAGATCCAGTAACCCTGTCCGGGTACCATACAGCCATCGGTTTGAAGTGCTCCAACTGGTCTTGGATCAGTGCTACTCAGGTATTGAATAGACGTAGATCCATTTCCAAGTAGGCTATCTGTCATGCTAGGAATTATGCCGCCCCAACCCTCACTGGAACCATAAGTCATTAGGTTGGAGAACCTGTAGTCTCCAAGAAGCTCAAAGTCATTGAGCGAAGACAAAGTTGTGGACCAGGGTGCATAATACGAAGAGGTATGCCCTATCATGTGCCATCCAGGAGTGAGCTCAAGAGAAGCAGGCACACCAGGGTCAGTACTAGATGACATTCCCTTGAACTGGACATTGGTCACGCGAGACTTTTCAGTGTAGACCCAGTAACCCTTGCACGGCTCAATAGTCTCAGGGAACTGCCAGCATGAACCGTCCCAGTAGAGGACTGTGCTGCCATTGCCAAAGACATCTTCAGTACAGGCTTTCGAAGAAACAAGTGCCTTCGGCACGGATTTCAGGTTCCAGCCTTCCTCAAGCGTGATAGTCATATCTTCATATGTCCTTATAGGCCCACACATTGAGAAATTAGAGTTGTAGTTGCTTGCGTTGTCCCGAGCAATTACAGCCACCCAGTAGTCCTTGCCGTAAATAAGGTCTTTCCCGTCGATTGCTTCAATGCACAGATCCGTAACACTTGAGTTTTCTAATTTCTGGTTTGGAGTCTGTGACCCATCTGTATGAGTTTCTAACCCGGTTGTGTTTACCTTCTGCATATCCTCAATACAGCCTGGCTTAGATGTGCTGATATAAACCTCATATGGCATATCGGCAAGATCTGCATCAGTGCTTGCATTCCAGCTAACCATCAGCCCTGGATAATCATTCACATACTGCCAGTAAGTTAAACCAAGTGCATCTACAACATTCAGGTTTGCAACACAAGCCGGAGCAACACTGTCAACTGAGAAAGACTTCACATCAGGCTGGTAAGTCCTGCTGCTTGTAGAGTCGGTGATAACTACTGTCCAGTTTTTGTTCACTCCATCTTTTATTGAAGCTGTTATTGAATAGTTGTCTTCACCGACAATGAAGTCACCACAGTTGCAATTTTCATCAGTGCTGCATTTTAAGTCCTCATCTTCCTGGTCGCAACTTGCATCTACTTCCTTACCATCAATGAGAAGCTTGTAGTTGAAAGGCAGTCCTGCCCCCTCCCCATTCTGTCCTGCAACAGTGAAGGTAAATGTCGGGTTTGAGGAAACGTATCCTCCATCCGGAGAAACGAGAGAGACACTAAGCCCGTTAAGGCTCACATAAAAGTCCCGAACTTCACTTGTAGCTTTGTTTCCAGCTCCGTCTTCAACAGAAACCGACCAGTTGTGGACGCCATCAGGAAGTTCAAGTTCCTTAGATATGGATTCGCCAGCCTTTGCAGTCCCAGAAAATTCATCCCAGGAATAGGCAGAAAAATTCTCAGCAAGTTGTCCATCTACATACAGCTGGTATGACAGATCAAGATTATATTGAGCAGCTAAATCATCCTTACAGGTAAAGTTGAACTTAGTAGCACCTATTACCTCTTTGTAGCAATCCTGAGGAGAAATAAGTGTCACACTGGGACATTTAGTGTCCACATACAGAGCACGAGACCCGGTTGTGTGTGTGTTTCCGTAACTGTCTCTGGTACTAATTTCCCAGGTGTGATAACCGTCAGCGAGTTCAAACTCAAGTTTTTTATATGCACCAGAGGTTATAACCCCACTACTCTTTTGGGCGCCGTCGAGAGAGAAAGCGTAGGTAAGTTGACTCCCAGACTGACCGTATGAATCGTATGCAGTGAAGTTAAAGGCGACACACTTTTTGGCAGCAAACTCGGAGGTAGGGCTAACTATCGTTATGTATGGGTCACTAACGTCAAACCCATCATCAAAAGATTCATCTCCCAACTGATTACCTAACTCGTCAAAGGCAGATATGTCTATATCCAGAGGAACGCTTACATCATCTGGAATCTGATAGTCATAATCAAAGGTGTCACCATCTATTTGATCCATCGGATCATCAGTCACAAAATCAGTGCCTACTAAGTTTACATTACTAACTCCGGATAAACCGTCACTAATCGATATAGTGGCATTATCAACAGGCTTGCTGAAGTTTGCGATGATGTTTACAACATCTCCGGGTCTAAAAGGACCAGTTTTGTTATATCCAATACTGATGTTCAAATAATCTCCTTGAGGATCAAACACAAATGCATCAGGATCTGACAAAGGTTTACCACCCAACAGCGTGTCACCCTCATCATATGCAGATATATTTACACCCCAAGGATCACTTATTATAATACTCGCATCCGCTGGAATCGTATATTTGTACCAGAAGGTTTTACCTTCCTCACCCAGTTTTGTCATTGAGTCGTCATTCTTTAAAAATGAACCAGTATTATTAGTGATCGATATATTGGCGTGATCAACGGATTTATTGAAATCGACCGTGATATTTACAACGTCACTCGGTATAACATTGGTTTTGCTATAGGTGACATTAGCGCTCACATTTCCTATATCAAAATGTATTGGTTCTGCAAATGCGCATCCTATTCCTGATAAAAGGAATATAATGAACATCGCACTAAATAGTATTAATCTTTGTTTCATATTTTACACCTAGATTCCGCAAATATCCAATTTTCTTCCAGTTTAAACATTGAATAGATCTTTATAAATAATCTTTTTGAGTTGAAAGATATAGCAGATCCCAGCTATTTAAATGATCTCGACAAACAGTATATTAATATTGAGATAGTTGAACGCTCAATAGGTCAATAAATTAGTACTGTTTGATAACTATAAATTATATTTTACCCCTATTTTTCAACCCAACCCCCTCTATATAATTAAATTGATATTATTATCTGTTCGGTTGACAAGAAACCCAACGCTTCTCCGAAATCGTTTTTGGTAGAAGTGGGGTAACATTTGGTCCTGATGCGGCAAGTATTAGCCTCTCTGTTCTTGCTGCTCAGGGAAGTGATAATCCTGTTTTTGCATCAGTGCTGACTGTACAGCCCTGAACATCATATATGTGCCCGCTAGCGAAAGGTGAAAATTTGTTGTGAGCTAAATTTCCACCGACTGCAATATTTTGATCTTAATGTATGGCACACATCTTTGTATATTATCTTAGGATGATAATATAGCTAAGATTACACGATAACTAATATAAATCTTTCTGACAGAATAGAATAATTAAATTTAATTAGTGTTAAAAAAGAATTTAATGTATATTAATAAAAATTCTTTAGAATGTATGGTGAAAAGATTGCGATTTTTCGAAGCACATTCCAAAATTATTAAATATTGGTTCTTAAAAAAGTAATGTATGAAAAATATAAAAATACAAGGGGTAGAAGATTCAGAAACTAAAAATTTTTGTTTTAAAAGACATTTTAGAGATTTTTCAAGGCGGGAAGCAAAGAAACTCCTGAGAGAAAGAAACCACGTTATCTTTATTGAAATCAAAGCTGATAACCTTAAAATGTGGAAAGCGCATATTTAAATAAAAACATTTTTTTATGCGAAAAAAGCGGGGGTTGTAAAATTCGATATACTTTCCAGAATTCTACCGAACTTTCAGTTCAGAGAGACTTTGTTCAGGATATGCAGGACTTTATAGCGATTTCAAAGGAAGTCATACCTCTGGAAAAATCAGCTATAACGATAAAAAATGAAAACCAAGAAAGGCGTGCAGTCTTCGAAAAAATGATTCAAGAAATAGATCTGTTTGAGAAGGAAATGAGGGAATGTATTGAGACCCTCGCAGCCGGAGTAGATTCACCTGAGATTCTTGAGGTAAAAGAGAAAACTCTTGAGACTTCCTCAAGCGTGGCGCTGGCAAAGAAAAATGAAAAACTTGCCGAGATTGACAGCGAGAATAAACTGGACCTCATGGAAATACAGCAGCTTGATACAAGGATACTCGCAGCTCTTAGCCCCTTTTTTGAAGACAGCATATATGGAGCCCAAAATGAATATTATGCCTTCATAGAAGATAAAACACTGAATGGAAAGCAAGTTGGTTTTGTTGACAACCTGCAGTATGAGTTTGAACTTCTTTTTACACAGGACACCTTGAAGGTAAAAGACCTGCAAAACCTGACCTTGCCGATATGGTCAAAGGGCGGAATCCTATCCAGAGAGGAAAAAGTAAAAAAAATCGATGTATCCGACTTTTATATAAAGAACATTAAGTATGAGAAAAATAACCTGAAAACCGTACTTGAAGATAAGGATGCGGAAAATAAGTTCACAATCTCCTCGGACGAGAAAGCTTTTCTGATTATATACAGGGACTACGAGATAACACGGGACCAGGAACTGGCTGCCGCCTTAAACAGGGAATCGGTTGATTCGTTCATAACAAAGCTAAAAGGGTTCTTCACCGAATTTGTGGGATCGAAGAAGCTCATTAATATCACATTTGACGGGAAAAACGTGATGGAAGAAAACAGAGTTTTTGAATGTCTGAAACTGATTGCTTCCATATACGGAAGACTGGTAACGGAATGCCTTGAAAAAGGATATACTGAAGGGGAAATAACTATCAAAATTGAAGAGCCAGGTGGGACGAGGACAGAAAAATATCTTGAAAAATCGGAAATTTCGAAAGACCTGTCAACTATCGGAAGGGAAGGAGAAGATCTGGCTACACTCCTGAGGGTTAAGGAGGGTTAAGAAAAGATAGACAGGCGAGATGGAGAGATCCTGTTGACGCAAGGCCGTAACGTTGAGTTCTGGAGCGTTCCTGTGCCAGAAATGCTCCAGAGGCTCCAAACAACCTGCGAAGGCTTGAATAGCTCTGAAAGTAGTGAACGCCTTAAAAAATATGGTGCCAATCTCCTTAAACCAAAAAAAAGTTCAAATACCCTTAAAATATTACTTTCCCAGTTTAAGAGTCCAATTATTCTTATTTTGCTTTTTGCAGCAGGATTATCTTTCTTTCTTGGAGATGCTACGGATACTGTAATTATTATAACCATTATCCTGATCAGCAGTTTGCTTGGTTTCTGGCAGGAGAAAGGAGCTGCAGATGCCTTTGAAAAACTGCTCAGTTCAGTCGAGGTGAAGTCAACAGTATTAAGAGATGGAGAAGGAAAGGAAATTCCTGTCGAACAAATAGTACCTGGAGACGTAATAATCTTCGGTGCAGGCGATATCGTTCCTGCAGATTGCCTGATTCTGGAATCAAAGGGGCTTTTTGTCAATGAAGCTACTCTCACCGGAGAAACTTACCCGGTGGAAAAATCAACAAAAACCCTGAAAGCAGAAACTCCTCTTGCAAAGCGTGAAAACTCCCTCTGGATGGGAACCAGTGTGGAAAGCGGAGGTGGGAAAGCACTGGCAGTTGCTACAGGGAAAAAAACAGAGTTTGGGAAAATATCAGAAGAGTTAAGAACCAGTGCTCCTGAAACGGAATTTGAAAGAGGTGTTGCAAAGTTTGGCCATTTTCTGATGGAGGTTACCATGTTGATGGTCATTGCAATCTTTGCAATCAATGTTTATCTTCAGCGCCCGATTCTGGATTCTTTTCTGTTCTCCCTTGCGCTTGCAGTCGGGCTTACACCTCAACTTCTACCTGCAATTATAAGCGTTAACCTTTCTCACGGCGCAAGAGAGATGGCGGAAAATAAGGTAATTGTCAAGAGATTAGCCTCTATTGAAAATCTTGGCAGCATGAATCTACTATGTTCCGACAAAACCGGAACTCTGACCGAAGGAGAACTTCAGCTTCATTCTATTCGGGATGTGAAAGGAGACCAGAGTGAAAAAATCCTTTTTTACGCCAGTCTCAATGCCTATTACCAGAAAGGTTTTAAAAACCCTATAGACCGAGCAATCCTGGCACATAACAAACTAGATGTGGGAGAATATAAGAGTCTGGATGAAGCCCCCTATGATTTCATACGCAAGCGATTAAGCGTCCTTGTCTCAAAAAACGGGAATAGCCTGATGATCACAAAAGGTGCGCTCTCAAATATTCTTGAGATCTGCACCTTAGCAGAAGTAGAGCCTGGAAAAATTGTAGAAATATCAGAGGTCAAGGAAAAAATAGAGCAACAATATAAGGAGTTCAGCGAAAAAGAGTTTCGAACACTTGGTGTTGCATACAGGGATATGGACAAGCAGACTAAAATCGAAAAAGACCAGGAAAAAGGAATGACCTTTATCGGATTTCTCTTGTTTTTTGACCCATTGAAACCAGACATTGCAAAAACGATAGAAAACATGGAGCAACTTGGAATTTCTCTGAAAATAATTACCGGGGATAACAGGCTTGTGGCTGCCAGTATTGGCAAGGAGGTAGGGTTTAAAGCCTCAAGAATTCTAACCGGAAGCGAAATTTACCAGATGACAAGCGAGGCCCTTATAGGAAAAGTAAATGACATTGATATCTTTGCTGAAGTAGAGCCAAACCAGAAAGAACGTATTATCCTTGCACTCAAGAAGAGAGGGAACGTTGTCGGATATCTGGGAGACGGTATTAATGACGCGTCTGCTCTTCATGCAGCCGATGTAGGAATTTCAGTTGACAGCGCCGCAGATGTCGCTAAAGAAGCTGCACAAATTGTGCTGATGGAAAAAAACCTGGATGCACTTGTAGAAGGCGTCAAAGGCGGAAGAAAAACCTTTGCCAACACCCTGAAGTATGTTTTCATGGCTACCAGCGCCAACTTTGGGAATATGTTCAGCATGGCAGGAGCATCCCTTTTCCTTCCCTTTCTTCCCTTGCTGCCCACACAGATCCTGCTAACCAATTTATTGACTGATTTTCCGGAAATGACTATAGCCACGGATACCGTTGATAAAGAACTGATTGAAGAACCACACCGCTGGGACATAAATTTCATCCGCAGGTTTATGATGGTATTTGGCTTTACCAGTTCGGTCTTCGATTACCTGACCTTCGGTACTCTGCTTCTCCTGCTACCGGGTATTATAGAACAATTCAGAACAGGCTGGTTCATAGAATCCGTTGTTTCGGCATCAATGATAGTGCTGGTAATCCGAAGCAGAAAGCCTTTCTTCAAGAGCAGGCCAGGAAAATATCTACTGGTGGCCACGATTCTCATTGTAGTCCTTACTCTTTGCTTTCCACTCACGCCTTTTGCAGCCCCCTTTGGGTTCAAACCCCTACCTTTACAGGTCATTTTAATTCTTGGAGCCATAATAGGACTTTATATCATTACGGCTGAGGCGATAAAGAGAATTTTTTATAAAAAAGTAAAATTTTAAGAGCTACCTGTACTGACAGCTATGCTGACAGGAGAAAACCTGGTTTACCTTGAAGTTACTCAGGCTTGCCGTCATCATAACCTGTCCCATCCGGCAGAAAAGGAGTGAAGATAACTACCGTAAACAGCAACAAAAAAGTGCCGTACATTTTGATCGTTGTCTCAAACGTAGCATAGAATATGAAAACCACAAGCATGACCCAGACAATGAAACTGAGCTGAAGAGCAATTTTTACTCTATATAAATTTTCCGCGCTTTCGCTCAACAAAATCCCCCTTAAAGAATCCCTTCGAAATCCCAAGTAAAAATGATTCCCGATTGGATAAATAAGTGTTGTCAAAAAGAACGATCAAAAGACATCTCAAAAAATCGGAATGTAAAACATCTCCCTTTAAAGAGCTACCTGATATCCCGGTAATCCTGAGCCCGATAATGCTACATGCTGCGAATCTTCAGTATCCAGCATAATGAATCTTTATATCCAACATCAGGTAGCATGGATATCAGGTAGCATGAATGATAACTCCAGAAACGTAGGCTGATCCTATAAGTATTGAAATTTAATAACTCGAATCCAACGGAGTATTAAATATCAATAAACCGGAGCAATTTATCTCCTTCACTCACACGCCTGAGAAAGTCGTCTCTGTCAATATAGGGAACTCCAGCAATTATTGAATCCGCAGCTTTCTTTCCAAGCCCGGGAAGTTCCCGGATAAGATTGGGAGAAGCGGCGTTAATAGGCAGAGGATAAGGTATGCCAGTAATCGAGCGCATTCCATGTCCTGTGACCGTAACGTCAGTAAATTTCCTCAAAGGCAGAGAAGCAGGAATTCCAATCAGCAATGGGTATGAGCCAAGCTGCCTCCCAAAAGTAATTCCTTTTTCCCGAACCTCACACATTACATCCCTGAGCACAGTACCTTCAGGCACAACACGCCGCAACATTGGGAGGTCAATATTCTTCCTTACCCGTTCCTTGTAGTCCAGAAAGAGCTTCTTGTGCTTCCTCGCAGCTTCGTCTCTTCCGTACATTGGGGTTCCTGGAAAAGCCATAACCTGGCGGATATTGATCCTGCGCAGAAGCAGGCCCGAGTCGAGTACTTCTTTCAGGAAATCGTAATTGAGCTGGAAAGTTTTCCTGGACTCGCCCATCAGCCCATGCACGAAATTGATGCCCGGAAGGATTTCGGGAAGCCCGTTAACTCCTCGAACGGCCCCAAGCCTGTTCACAAGTTTGATCGCCTCAAAGACCTCTTCAGAGGTTGCCTTAAGGGAATTGGCTTCAATTACTGCCCTGTCGGCACTCTCCATCCCAAAAGCTGCCACGTCCCCTGCTGTATGATATTTAATTATCGTCTTCAGGATCTGTTCAGATTCTTCAGGATAAGTTGCAAGCGTAATCGGGTTTGCATTGTCCATATGAAGCACAGACAGCTCTGGAGCCGAGTTTCGGATTCCTCTATAGAGCCTTTCAATAGCGACTGGATCAGGCTTTGGAACAGGCCCCCCAACGTCCTTGCCATGATAGGAAAAAAGATCCGGCTGCCTACCTATCCTGAAGTAGCGGGCTCCGTGGGAGTAGAGAGCGGATGCTTCGGAAATTACATCGTCTATGGGCCGGTAATCGGAAGCCCCATAAAAGGGCTCTGTACAGAAAGAACAGTGAACTTGCCTGCCACAACCTCTGTAGGTCTCAAGCTCACACATGCAGTAAGGATAATCAGGGTGCTGCTGAATCAAAAAGGCACCACTGAGCCCCCAACGTCCGATTTCATCTGTTGTCCTGAAGCGTTGCTCTACAGCCTCAGGGTTTCTGAGCTTCACAGCAGAACTTCCGGTAAAGCCGTCCTTAAAAAGATCATAGACAAAAGCTTCAAGGTCCATTCTGGCAAGCACTGCACCTGAAAAGTTTATCCTGCTTTCAGTACCTTTTGCGGCCCTCCCGCCTTCGCCGCTGAAGCCGAGCCTGATAGGCCCGCCTATAACTTTTACCCCATGCGCTGTCCGGAAAATTGTCTCGATTTCCCCGAGTGTAATTGGGGAAGCCCGAAGATATTTGCCTGGCACCGTCGTGCCTGCTATAATAATAACAAGGTCTGCTTTCCCTGTAAGTTCCCCTGCTCCAGGTGGGTTTTCTCGCAGGGTGTCAATGGTAATGTAATGAATGTCCTTTTCGGCAATCCCGCGTTCTCTGAGAGCGCCTGCTATATAACGCGGATAAGGAGAAAGGTAAGGAGGAACCCCAAGACAGGCAGGTTCATCCACATAACCGTCTATAATAAGTGTTTTCATGTAAATTCTTGTTTCCATTTGCTTGATAGTCGAAAGTATACAGTCCAGTCAGATATAAGTTACAGGTGAATTACAGATGTTAAAACAGTTGAAAGATATCTATTCAAGAGAATAAAAAAGTAAAAAACACTTTCACAGAAACAAAATAATCTGTTAAAAGATAAGAGAATGAAAATTTAAAAAATAATTAGGGCCGGGACCGAGAATCGAACTCGGGTCGTAGCCTCCACAGGGCCACAGGATGGACCTCTACCCTACCCCGGCCACAGGGGTCTGGTACTTCAGATTGAAGCAAGCTATAGAAGGAGTTTTTTTATATAAAGTTTTTGCCGGAAAAGGCAGGAGACCCTTCTCAGGAAAAGAACATCTTCTGTTTTCCGGCTCTCAAAACGCACAAAATTTAGCTAAAAGTTCTTTCTGGATTAGTATCAGAGTTCCTTAAGCTTTTCAAGGGCAAGTTTTGCAGCCTTTTCTCCCGAAAGAAGCATGCCTCCGAAAACTGGGCCCATTCTTGGAGAGCAGGTTGCGGCATTTGCAGCCATGCCCGCAACGATTAGGCCCGGATAAATTTCCTTGGTTGCGTCAACAGCCAGGCGCTCGCCAACCTCTGACCACATAGGTTTTTCTCCTAGCTTTCCGAGGTTTCCGATTTTTGCATTGGGAATTTTCCTGAGAATTGTATTACATACAACCGCTTCATGCCCTGTACCGTCAATTACGAGTTTTGTTCGGATCATGAGAGGATCGACATGCAGGCGCTGTGCCGTGACAGGTCCCCAGTTGATGACAATTCCGGTAACCCTATCGTTTTCCCGGATCATGACATCTTCAAAACTTACAAGGTTGAAAACCTCAGCCCCGGCTGAAGTCGCACCTGCAATCAGCTTCCCAACGGACTCTACGGAATTCGCCACATAGTACCCGGGCTGGTACTCTTTATACCTGATCCCGAAGTCGTCAAGGATGCGGCAGGCTTCTTCCTGTAAAACGATACGTGGGAACATCATGCCTCCAGCCCACATGCCACCTCCGAGCGATAACTTTTGTTCGTAAATGGCAACCTTTGCTCCGGCCTCTGCAAGATACTTTGCAGCCACCAGGTTTGCAGGCCCTCCTCCAATAAGTGCCACATCAACTTCCGTGTAGTCGAGGAAAGTTTTAGAGTACTCATCAAAAATTGCTCGTGTGATTATGACTTCGTCGAGTTCCATTTTAATCTCTCGTAAAGCTTCTAAATTAAAAGCCGGAAGAATATCCCGGCTTTTTATAAGGAACAAACCGGGAATTGTAAACCCCAATTTGTCATCATGAAAATTCACATTTTGATTATAGGCATTGCTTTTAAAGTTGTTGGAATCGGTGGAGTAGAAAGGAAAAATAGATGATGAATGTACTCGAAGAAAGTTTCCTAAAAACTGAGCGTTATGCGAAGATTTCAGGGAGAAAACACCAGTCGAGATAAAACTACAGTTATTAAGCAACTGAACTTTCCCCGAAAAAAACAG
Organism: Methanosarcina sp. Kolksee; assembly: GCF_000969945.1. Lineage (NCBI taxonomy): Archaea > Methanobacteriati > Methanobacteriota > Methanomicrobia > Methanosarcinales > Methanosarcinaceae > Methanosarcina > Methanosarcina sp. Kolksee. Next base: position 1,343,913 of record NZ_CP009524.1, on the reverse strand, counting down.
AGTTGAGCTGTGGAACCCCGCAGCAAGCTCTCAGGGTATTCAACTGAAATAAAAAAAGAAGGTTTATAACCCGCTCACGGTTTCAAGAAAAGCGGGCCGCTTCTTAAATTCAGATTTCAGGTCGGAAAAACGTTTTATCCAACCGGTTTCATTATTTAAGATATTGATATAGATATCTCTGGCCTTTCCAAGATATTTAGCTGCAACACTGTATGTTTTTCTATTCCCGTTCGGTATGTTTTGATAGGCTTTTTGCCAGTAATATTCGATGATTTTATCCGGAAAATCATTTGCCAATTTATCTGCAAACTCATCAAAATTGTCTTCAAATGAATAACCGAACCTGTTTTTAGGAGGATTGAAAATTGATTTGAGAACTGTTTCTTTCATACCCTTATCCAGACATATTCGCAAATAATCGTGAAAGTCTTTTTCTTTGATCCTATTGAATATTTTAGGCTCAATAGATTTCCAATCAGGTACTTTCAGAAATTCTTTCTGCTTTTTGTACTCTTCATAGTATTTCTTTCTGGTAAACTCAAAAGACTTTAACAGTGCAGATTTTGCCTGCTCGTAGGCTCCTTTTGACCTGTAATATTCAAATAACCTGTCCAGCATGTTCTTCTGTTCAGTATTGCGGGATAATGCTGCCTGCACAAGTCGTTCAAGGTTAGCTGTGTCTCCTTTTTTGGAATAATATTCCCACAGAAATTCAAATAACTTAGTAACCCAGCCTTCCCCTTTCAGGATACCCATTTCTGCAGTTTCCAGGGCTTTAACCTGATCCCCTTTTTCTACATAATATTCAACCAGGTCCCAGTAATCCATTCCAGAATTTAGGATTTGCATGCGCTCCTGCAGATAAGCTGAGTCATCATGAAGGTATTCTCTCTGGATTTTCATAATCTGTTTTTTTCTCCAGTCAGAAGGATGTTCATCAAGTTTTTTCACTAGATATTCCCATTCTTCTTTTGTCTGGCAGATCTCAAAAAAAATATCCAGCAAGCCATCTTCAAAACCTGAATTTTTGAGATTGTATTCCTCAAAGGCTTCGTCTAAAAATTCAAGCTTTGCAGCAGTTGACAGGCCACCTTCTTTAATCAATTCCGAAATATTCTCCAGATAACCGAATGCCTCCTCTTCATCATCTTCTGGGCCGCCTCCAAGCTCGTTAAATTCTGAGATGATGCTCCTGGCATCTTCCCAGTATTCAAACAATAGCCCATCATTTATGGAGACTATGTCTTCATCTGTTATGGTTTCCGGCATTGATTCCTGTTTTTCTTTGAACCATTCCAGGACCAGTTGATGTAATTCTGGTTTTTTAATCAGCAGTGTGCTTACCAGGTCGTAAAAGTCTGAGGTATTTAAATCCCTCAGGCGTGCATATAATGAGAATTTTTCAGGTTGTATGCTGTTTTCTGTCACTATCGGGCTCCTACTTTTCTCATCAGCAATATATCAATTATCACACCCAAGCTAAAAATGATTATATCTGATAGTTAGGGCTACCATAAAAATCCTATTGAAATCCAGTTAAGTTTTCATTTGAAACCTTTCAAATTTAAAAGTTGGCAGCGCGAATTAATAACAAAGAAACATCCTAAGAAAACGAACATGATATTCTTTGAATAATATGCACGACCAATAAAAGTGTTTGCAGATGGCAGCATTTTCATATTAAACAAATTATTTAGAAAGTAATTAGAAAGTAAATTCCTTGAAAGTTATAGTACTTATAGAGGAGAAGTTATTATTATAAAGGGGGATTTATTTTGCCAGAAAAAGACAAAGAACCATCTTTCCAGCCTGAACCGATACCTGAACCTGAGCCTGAACCTGTTCCTCCACCTGAGCCGATACCTCATCCGGAACCGGAAATTGAACACGATAAGAAACCAAAGAAAATAGAGTAATTCCTGTAAAGTGCGGCAGCTATGATCTCGAAAATTTATGTAGCTCACTGCGAGCAGGACGAACCACTTGCTCAGGAACTTGCCAGAGCTTTATGGGCCGTGGAGATGGAAAGTTTTTCATCCCTGTACAGGAAAGCTAGAATTCTTTCCCGGGGTGAAAGGATACGTTTTGGTATTCGCCAATCAGATTGTTTTATCCCGATTCTCACACAGAAAGGTGCAGGGTCTCCAGAAGTAAATCAGGAAATTGGGTTTGCAGTCGGAGCCGAACCACTTATAATTCCACTGGTAGAGTCGGGAGTCGAATTACCTATCCTGATACACCATCTCCAGCCCATTGTCTTTTTTCCTGAAACTTATGAGGATGCTCTGGGAAAAATAATACAGAACCTGAGAGAACTGACAAGGCTTGACTGGCTAAAGATAAAGTGCCCCTATTGCGGAGAGGAGATGACGCAGTACATCTCACCTCAGGAAGAGGTAGAGAAAGCTCTTCTCGCGGGGACGCACCTTGAGACAAGATGCAGTTACTGCCAGAAAAATATTTACCTGGACCCCAGAACTTTCAGACCTATACTCTAATTATACTCTAATTATACTCTAATTATACTCTAATTATATTTTAATTATTGATTAGCAACCAGGTTGGGAATATTGATTTAGCAACCAGGTTGGGAATATTGATTTAGCAACCAGGTTAGGAACAGAGAAGAGGGTAAATTGACGGGAAGAAAGGGGCAAATTATGGGAAGAAAAGCAACAAATGAGATAAAAGATGAGCCTAGAGAACCAATGACAGCTCGATCCAAAATGGGTGAAGCGGTTGTAAGTGAATTAGAGGTAAAAGGAATCGAAAATCTCACCCCGACAGAAAAGAAACACCTGCTTTTACAACTTTCCCGAGATAAGGTTAAAGATAGTTCTGCCGGCCCATGGGAAATTGTTGATGTCTTCAGGGAAAATTGGAGAACCATCAAAGCTACATTAGCTCAACCAGTAGAAATTGATGTAAGGGATGTAGGAAGGGATGCTCTCTTTCGGGTGTCTCTTGATATAACACAGTTAGAAAGAGAACTCGAAACACAGGAACTGAAATAACACTCTTAGAATATAGAGCTGTGTCACTTTTAGATTTTATTTATATTTTAATATATAAACAAGCTTATAGTGTTTTCAGAGTGACATAACAAAGAAAACAAGAAAACAGGAGAAAAGAGAAAAATAAAGCAGAGTAAAAAGATAAAAACTGAAGTAAGAATCGTAACCTCAGCAAGTGTAACCTCAGCAAGTTAATGATCATCAATCAAAATGAAAACATAAGGCTTGATGCGAATAAATTAATACCTTTTTGGTTTGCGCTTTGCGTAACACTCCCTGCAGTAGACCGGCCTATCAGGGTCCGGCTTGAAAGGCACCTCTGTTTCTTCGCCACAATCTGAGCACTTGGCTTTGTACATCGTCTGTGGCCCTTTACCATAGCTGCGTTCTCTGCTGGAACCCCGATCCCTACTCTGGGAACTTTTTCTTTCCATTATCATTTCCCCTATTTGATATCTCGTTAAAGCTCACACAAAGAGAAGTATCAAATAATTCAAAAAGAACCTCATTTATGAACATGTTATTATCTGGGGATCTCGATGAACTAATTGAATTATTAATATCTAGTATAATGATATTTATTCTTACTGCATTAAACTTTATTAAGCTTCAACAAATTTTTTCATTTTTAACCGAGTGTTTCGTAATTTATTCAATACAGAAAAAGCAACAAAAATAACACATTTATTATAGATCGTATCTGAACCAAATACAAATAACAGTACTTTTTATCCTTCAAATTTTAGCGCTGGAGCCATCACAGAAATCATAGTCAAATACTGCATTCCGGGGAAATCATCACAGAAATACTGATCAAATACTGCATTCCGGGAAATCATCACAGAAATACTGATCAAATACTGCATTCCAGAGAAAGAAAGGAGGTTTACTAGCCTCCTTTTTTATGGATAAAGGGAGAGCCTTTTCTACTCGCCCCCCATTTAGTGCCTTAGTGCCTTAAAGTAAGATTATTTTCCTTGGAATTCCTTGCTGACAGCTGCAGCATTGGTATACTCCTTGTCTGGAAGATCTTCGAGAACTTCAATTACTTCATTGCTGGCGTCATGTTTTTTAGCGTGCGCAATAAGTTGCTTTTTATTTACGGGATAATCTATATCCTTTAAAGCCTTCTGAACTTCAATTGGACTGGTTTGCATAAATTCCCCCCTTTATGTTTATTTTCCTTGGAATTCCTTGCTGACAGCTGCAGCATTTGTGTACTTCTTCTCAGGAAGGTCTTCTAGAACCTCAATTACCTTATCGCTAGCATTGTGCTTTTTAGCGTGCGCAATAAGCTGCTTCTTATTTACGGGATAATCTATATCCTTTAAAGCCTTCTGAACTTCAATTGGACTGGTTTGCATAAATTCCCCTCCACTTTCTGTAGATTTTATCTAGTTTTCTCGGTTATATTGACTATATGATGTTCAATAACCTGCCTCTTGCAGAGGGTAAGCCACTATTTCGATACCATCTGGAACTAGAGGTACTGTTCTAAAACACCCATTTAGTGAATCAGTACTCTTTTGGGTTTGGCGATTTGATGCGTTCGCTTTTCAGACGCTTGATTTATCTGGTAACCACTCAAAGCTGTTATGCTTTATTATCCATTCAGAAGATCCAGAACATTATTACTTGCCTGTTCACCCTTGGCAAACTTTACAAGGCAGTCTCTGCTTGCAGGATAATCTACTCCCCGCCGGTTATAGATTCTTCAGCCTGACGTGGATTACTTATTTCAAGTTCACTTCCCTGAATTCAGGTAGCTATCGCCTTTCCCAATTAGTAACCCACCCACCATTGAGTATTATGTAAAATATAATATAAAAAAGAATTCAACTCAAACGTTTGATAGAAGATGACTATTTAGATCTAGCAACTTAGATATTAATTTTAGAATTGAAGAATGGATGTGTCTGCAAACCAGGGTTTTTGGTTAGCACCTATTGAAAAGTAGACCCCCATAATAGCTTGATTTAAAACAGGTGAATTGAAGAAAAGATCCCCTTCAATAGAGTAAGTCAATACCGAAAAACTACTCCATGAGGAAATAAGTTCGCAACATATATAGAAAAACTTTCTTGAAAGCTACCGAAGCTCAGATTGATCATATGAAAATAAATCAATATGAAAGAAATCAATATGATTTCAGTTTATAGTTTTGAAAAGTAATTTTATAATATAAAACTAATGAAATGAAGTTGCATTTTTTGGAAGATGTTGAAATGCAAGTTATAAAAGCACCAGATAAATAATTTGCCTGCTACGGAAAAATACTCAATTGCCTGAATATGGAAGAGATTCTGGCTCTTCGCCATTCCCTATGGATAAGAGGATTTTCAATTCAAGGCCGCATTGGTTTTTATGGGAACATTATTAGGATGTCTACACAAAAAAAGAAGAGCCGAGATTTTTTTCATCTTCTAATTGAAAACCTTTAATATAGGAGTTTCCAGATAAGAGACCAGATCAATATCAGTAAATCCAGAACAAACAGACCGGACGTAATTATGATCGCAGAAAATCTTTTAATCTTTCTACTTGGCCTTGTTCTTTTGGTCAAAGGTTCAGATTACTTTGTAAAATCAGCTTCAGCAATTGCAGAGAAACTCGGTGTTTCCGAATTTGTTATAGGCTTGACACTTGTTGCAGTTGGAACGTCAATCCCTGAACTTGCTTCATCAATAGCTGCTTCTCTCCAGCATGCAAGCGGTATCGTAATAGGGAATGTCGTTGGATCAAACATCGCAAATATAGGGCTTGTTGTCGGGCTGGCTGCAGTTATCTCTCCAGTGAAAACCGAAATAGAGATGCTCAGGAGAGATGGCTATGTCATGCTCTTTGCATCTGTGCTCTTCTTTGTTTTTATCCTAAACAGGGAACTCTCAATACTGGAGGCAGCCTTTTTCATACTTGTCTTCATCGCGTATGTGTTTTTCCTGTTTGAAGAAGCCGAGAAATACGAAGGGAAACTGCATTTTAAAGAGTTTTTGATATACTTTTTTAAGTGTAAGTATATAAGCAGTGCAAGGGAAAAGATCAATTGTATAAAAAATGGAAACGCTAACGGCGAAAACTGCCAGTCCAGAGAAGGTTTCACAAAAGATATACTGACCCTGGTATTAAGTTGTGGAGCAGTTATAATCGGGGCAAAGTACTTTGTAGGCAAATCAATCTTCTTTGCAGAACTCCTTGGAGTTCCTGAAACTATAATAGGTACCACTCTAGTAGCAGTTGGCACATCCCTTCCGGAGCTTGTAGTGACACTATCTGCAGCAAAGCAGGGTTTAGGGGACATAGCCCTTGGTAATGTTATAGGCTCAAATATCGCAAACATATTTTTAATATTAGGATTTTCCGGGTTGATCTATCCGGTAGCCATTGAACAGATAAGTCTATTATTTACGACTCCGGCTATGATTTTGATAAGTATAATACTCCTTGTGTTTATCAGCACAGACTGGGAAATAAAAAGGTGGGAAGGAATGACTTTAGTAGCCTTTTATGCATCTTTTTTAATAGTACTGCTCAGGATGGGCTAAATAAGTATGGAAAAGTATAGGAAAAGTATAGGAAAAGTATAGGAAAAGTATAGGAAAAGTATAGGAAAAGTCGAAAACTGAAATCTCCCGAAAAAAAGATTCAGGCTTAAATTTCTGCTTTTTTTACAAAAAATTCCAAACTTTTTAAGGTCATAAAAAGAAAATAAAAATGAAGAAAAAGCTCAGGTTTGTTCTTGAGATTAATTCACAAGTGTAAAGTACATTCTCCTGTTGCTCTTCCCTTTATTCTGAAGTTTTATGATTTTTATGCCTTTTATTTCGTCAGTATTTTTAACATGGGTCCCTCCACAGGCTTCAATCGTGACTCCTTCGATTTCAACGATGCGCACTTCTTTTATTTCGTCGGAAAAGCCTTTTGCCAGCGTGGTTAACCTTGAGAGCTTTTCTTCGGCTTCTTTGCGGCTTACAAGGTAGAAATTAACAGGATTTTTCCGGGCTATTATGTCATTGGCAATTTTCTCATATTCAGCAAACTTATCCCTGTCAAAGACCTCAAGACTGAAATCCACCCTACTCTGGTCAAGACCAAGCTGGTTTCCGGTTATCTGAGCCCCGGCCTCCTTTTCAATTACGTTTGCTATTACGTGAGTCGCCGTATGCATACGCATATGCCTGTAACGTCGATCCCAGTCTATGAATCCTTTTACTTTGTCCCCTGCTTTTAATCCGTTAGAAACATTTTCACCATCTATCTCGTGACTGATATCTCCATTGAACTTACCCACATAAAGGCCATTAAACTCAGCCCCATCGGATTCACGAACCAACTTTCCGGCATCGCTGGGCTGTCCCCCGCTTTCGGGATAAAAGGCGGTACGGTCAAGAACCACAAATCGATTATCTGTAACTTTTTCGACAGTTGCTTCGAATTCTTTCAGATAACAATCAAGGAAGTAAAGCGCCTCTGTCATTGCCAAACCTCTTTTCTTAAACTTAATTAAAGGAGATAAAAACTGTCAGAGTACATAAACTATGCAGTTTTGAGTAAAAATCCAGCCTTACCAATCTGATTCTCCAGGAGTGCATAAGTAACAATGGAAAAACCTATTTCAACCACTTATAATTATTGAAAATTCAACTCAAGCGAAACGGACTCGTCCTTCCGATACGGAACTCGGGCTTGTCAACGTGATAATACAGTTTGAGATAAATACTTTATAACTGTATAGATAATTGAATTATTAAACAATTAAGAAAATAGAACATAAAAAGAGATGAGAGTTTGGGACGCTATTCAATAGAGGATTTCATTCAAAGTACAGAAGAAAAAGACCTTAATCAGGGAATTTTTGAATTGGAACGAGACCGACTTCTTGAAGTTAACCTTGAAGGAATTGTCTGGACAAAAAGAGGTTCAATGGTCGCGTACACAGGAGATATCGTTTTTACGAGGGAAGGAGTTTTCGAACACGGAATCGGCACCTTTGTGAAGAAGGCGCTTACAGGTGAGGGAGTCAGCCTCACAAAAGCCGAAGGCAAAGGAAAGCTCTACCTCGCAGATGAAGGAAAAAAGGTATCAGTCCTGAAACTTGATAACGATTCCATTTTTGTAAATGGAAACGATCTACTTGCCTTTGAGACCTCGCTAAACTGGAACATAAAAATGATGAAAAGTGTTTCAGGAATGATGGCAGGAGGGCTTTTCAACATAAAACTGGAAGGAACCGGTATGGCTGCCATTACAACTCACCAGGACCCCCTGACTCTCCAGGTAAGCCCAGGTCACCCGGTCTTTACCGACCCCAATGCTACAGTTGCCTGGTCAGGAAACCTGGAACCTGAAATAAAAACTGACATTTCCCTGAAAACCCTGGTTGGAAGAAGCAGTGGGGAGTCATTCCAGATGGCTTTCAAAGGAGAGGGATTTGTAGTGGTTCAGCCTTACGAGGAAGTTTATTTCCAGACGCAGACCTGAAAACGCAGTTTTGGATGTAAATGTCTGCATTTACCCAATTACTATCCGACAATCCAGGACAGAACAACAGCCATGAGAAAGTTGTAGTTCATAAAATTGTCCCTGTTGGCTAAGTAACTTCACCCCATGCGCCTTCGGTTATATTTCCCGATGGTGACTACGGGATGAACGACGATTGGTGGATTCAGTAATTTCACTCCATGCGTCTTCGGTTAAGTGAGAAATCGTGACAAATTGCGTTAATTTCCTCAACCCCCCTCAAATATTTTAATAAATTAAAAGCTGGAAACAGGCATCGATTTCATATAAATAGTCCAAATTTAAGGCCGGTTTCTAGTGAAAAAGATAGCTTTCAGGCAAGAAAATTCCTTAACCGATGCCAAATGAACTTCACTCTAATTCCTCCTATACGCTCACGATTATCATTATAATTCAGCCTTCTTGAGCGCAACCGTTGACCCGAAACCGTTGCGCCGGCTGATCACAAACCGTTGCGCCGGTTTATCACGCCGATAGGGTTTGGGGATAAGATTCTCAAACTCAAACTTTTATCGGGTTTTCGGTCAAGCCTTTTTTGAAAAGAGTTGTGATCACGCCTATAGGGTTTGGGGCTAAGTTCATCAAATTCAAACGTTTGCTGGGTTTTCGGTCAAGCCTTTTTTGAAAAGGGTTGCGGTCAAGCCTTTTTTGAAAAGGGTTGTGATCATTCCCATTTGATAACCCAAACTGAAATAAGGAAATCAGCCGCCTGAGTGAGTTGAAAATATGGCCTTTTCTACCCCTAATTCAGTCCTCTTGAGCGAGCGAAGTGAGCGAAAAGGGCACCGTCCTCCCGAGACGGGACTCGGGAGTTGCAACCTTGCCTTAACTGAGTTCATGCCGTTATCCCGAAACAGGACTCGGGAAGGTCACATGCAAATCGCTATTGATTAAACTGAGACTGGAAAGAAGATTTTTCTTTTGGTGTTCCAGCTCTTCCTTTAAAGCAGCCAGCTTCTTTTCAGAATCCACAATGTCCTCTTCAAGCGAGCGAGTCCTGCTCAGGAGTTCAGCTTCCTTATGTTCGAGTTCAACCAGCTTTCCGGTATCCGAGCTTTCGAGTTCAGCTTTCTTTGCCTCAAACTCTTTCAGGGCTTCAAGATACTCTTTTTTCCGCTCTGGAAAGTTTGAGATTGCAGCTTTGACCTGTAAAAGAGCTTTTTCTTTTTTCTGGGCCTGCATATCCAGTGCATTATCCTCGAATATTTTTTGGAGTTCCGGGAAAAAAGAAGGATTTACGTGTACAGGAGCTTCAAGGCAAATATCGAGCTGTTTCTTTACTTCTGGCTTTAAGGTATACCTGCCACTTTCATGAAGTTTCTTAATCCTTGAGAAATGTCCTGAAAGCGGGAGAACAAGAGAACTCAAGCCTGTTTCGGCTTTCCTGAGTTTTTCCCTGGCGGCAATGGATTCTGCCTGAAGGTTCTGTAAACTCTGCCAGACGGAGCCATTTCTGAAGTCTTCGAGAGCCTGGCTGGCTTCGGAAGTTTCAGCCTTTAAAGCCTGAATTTTTTGGTTTCTGGATTCAAATTCCAGCTCTTCGGCAGATATTGAAGCAAAAAGTTCCTGTATTTTATTGATGTCCGAGTGAGCTGCTTCTATAGTGTCCATTTCCTTCTTATTTACCTGAATTACCTCTCCGAGCTCGTTAAAAATCTTACCCAGACTGGCAAGGTTGTCACTAACTTCTTTAGATTCTTCAGGAAAAACGCCTCTTGTATACCTGAAACTCTGATTCATATGCTCCAGACAGGTATTGATGCTCTGCGTAGCTGCCCCATAGAAACTTTCAAGAGCCCTGAAATCCTTATTTTCCTTCACTCTGATTTTATCTATCAACATTGTGACCTGCTTTGTCACATTTTCTCTGTTGCTCTTCGCTCGCTTTACAGCCCTAATATCAAAGTCTCCTTCGACTTTAGCCTCCGCAAGCATTGAGTTACTTTCCTTGAGTGCCAGAAGCGAAGCTTCAAGTTCTCTCAAAAGGTTGGATACATCCTTTTCCACCCTGGAAGAGATTTTTTGAGATCTTGTATCCAGCCATGCTGGAAGGTCTTCAAAATTAATCTCCTTGAGATCAGTCTCCACACTGGAACCTTCTTTTTTTCCAAAGAGCTTTTTAATCCACTTCAACCTTGACATTCCCTGAGTTTGATAAAATTATTTAACTTATTTCTTTAGTTCTGTATATTTTTGAAACTTGTTATGTGAAATAATTATTCTGTAAAAGACGTTTTTGGACTAAAAAGACAGAATAAAAGAAAGATAGAATCTATGACATATAGAGATTAAATGCTTTTTAAACTGATAGCCAGAGGATTAGTATAATCCTGCACTTTACTTCAGAAGTTTACTCTTTATAAGTCCTACTTTTCATAAATTACTTTTCATAAGTTCTACTTTTCATAGATCCTACTTTTCATAAGTTCTACTTTTCATAAGTTCTACTTTTCATAAGTTCTACTTTTCATAAGTCCTACTTTTCATAAGTCCTACTTTTCATAAGTCCTACTCTTCATAAGTTCTATTCTTTATAAGTTCTACTTTTCATAAGTCCTATTTTTCGTAAGTTCTACTTTTAATAGCGAATATTTTTAATAAGTTGTACTGTTAATAAGTTATACCGGATAAGCTACATGAGAATCTTTTGCTTCTCCACGAAGAGAAGAAAGAAGGCAGGTAAAAATGAGCTTTGAGACAGTAATGAAGCAGGTAATTCCATATACGGACATCACGATATCCAGGCTGATTTTTGCAGCAATGGTGCTGGTTATGGGGTTCGTTTTATCAAAGTATATTATTCGTGTTTTCAGAAGAGGAATACAGAAAACAAAGATTCCGGACCTTACCGTTCAATTTCTCACTCGTTTTTTAAGTATCCTCCTTTATGTAATTATTATTCTTATTTTCTTGAAGAGTCTCAATTTTGACGTGGACAGTTATATAGTAGGAGTTTCTGCAGCAATAGGCATTGTTCTTGGACTTGGCCTGCAGGATACCTTTACAAACCTGACTGCCGGAGTATGTGTTGCCGCAATCAGGCCTATTGACACGGGAGAAATTGTAACCGTGAACGGACAGACCGGAAAAGTGAAATCTGTAGGGATTATGTCAACCGAACTCCTAACTCTTGACAACCAGCTCATAACAATCCCGAATAAGCTTGTCTGGGGAAGCTCTATTGTTAATATGACACGGATGCCTACAAGAAGAGTATCGGTTGATGTAGGAATAAGTTACTCCTCAAACCTCGAAAAAGCTACAGAGATAGCACTCAATCTAATGAAAACACACCCTCTTGTCCTTAAAGAACCCGAACCCGCAGTAGTAACCACTGAGCTTGCCAATTCCTCAATAAATTTGCAGCTACGGGCCTGGGCAAAAACCGGAGAAATGGGAATCGTAAAGAATGACCTTGTTGCAGGAATATTTGACGCTTATACGAAAGAAGGAATTGAGATTCCGTTCCCCCAGATGGATATAAATATAAAAAAAATGGAACCAAAAGAAGGTGGAAAACACACCACAGGACAGAATATAACGGTACAGGAAGAAAGAATTGTACTTGAAGAGGGACACAACGTGGAAGGACTATATTAAGCAAAACCAGTCTTTCTTTTGAAAACCGGTCTATACTTCCCTGGCCATCATATCTCTTGGCATGAAAATTCTTTCAAGTACTTTCATTTCTTTGTGCCTGTAATTAGAAGAATTTCATGCGCGTTTTTTACACTTGACAAGTTATATGGACTTAACATAGTACATGGACTTAGTTTATGGACTTAACATAGTACATGGACTTAGTTTATGGACTTAACATAGTACATGGACTTAGTTTATGGACTTAACATAGACATGGACTTAGTTTATGGACTTAACATGTTATATGGAACATGGCAGTGATATTTCCTTCAAGCTCGTTCCAGCGTTCAATTGCCCACGGTGTTGGAAAAAGTTCTACTCCACACTTTTTTTCTGCAAAAAAATTTTCAGCTTCCTCAGACAGTTTAACGAAACCTGTCTGCCCGGTTCCGATAAGGATTTTTTCAGTCCCTTCCTCATAAATGTGCTTTGCTTCCTCAAGCGAGATTTTATGGGAAGTCCCGTAGAGCTCCTTTGACAATCCTTTTTCTCTTTTTTCGACCTGTCCATTAAGGCGAATAAGTATGTCATATTTAAAGGTCTCTCCGTTTACAGTAATAGAACCAAAACTCGTGGAATCAATCTTTGGCTTCATGGTTCACCTCTTAAATTGAAACTGAAAACAAGATTTTCTATTTTATAATAGTTGTACATGCTTCATATAATTAACAGATATGCCCTGAATATTAAATTTTCAAGCCATAAGCATGTCTGAATATAACCATTCATATACTTCTGACTCTTACAGGGCAATCTGATAAAATAATATACTTGAGAAGGGCTCTACATATTTGAAGAATGAAATCAGGTACATTAGGCACTATGATCAAAATCTGCCATAAGCAGTTAAAGATTATCCTGCCAACTTTTAAGTTCAATGGTAAGCAGGTAGACGAGTTATCAGATAACAAAAATGTAACCCTATATGCATCATTTTGCAAGGACGAATAAGTGCGGAATTTTGGAATTCAAAAAATCCCCGGATAGAAAAGTGTGACAATGTGAACAAATAACATATCTTAATTACGAATAACAGGCCTGATTTTAAATAAATAGAATAAATCCGCTATTTTAGAAGCATAAAAGACTCCAATATCCTGTTTTTAAAGAAAAAAAATTGTATTCATTAGTATTTTTCCACATGAAGACTTAACAATAGAAATTATATGACACAAACTCATCAAGAGCTTTATATTTTTATTCTAATCTTTAATAAGTGCAGTTACAGACATTAATAGTATGATGATCTTCTGATCTTTAAGATAAAGTATTATCAAGTTTTAAATTCATTTTTCTATTTTTATTCACAGATAAAAAAATAAGTATGTTTATATGATAATATTTCCCAGTGGGTTTCGATAATAGGTGTTCTCGGATCAAAAGAGACCGCCTCCGAGAAAATAAAATATAATAGGATAATACGGAGGAAAAGTAATGCGAAAAATTATGCTTAAAACAATCTGTATTTTCACATTAGTCTTTTTTGTCCTGTCAATGACAGGAGCAGCAGCATGCAATAACAATTGTAAAACAGATGCAATAAATGATTCTTATAGTATTAGCCTTAAATCATGTCCAAATACTGTTTATTGCTTTAAATATACTACTTTACTTAATAATGATAAAGGATGCAACCTTAAAGTTACGACTACCGGAACTTACAAGACCACACTGGGCGGAAAAGTGACAGTTTATAGTGATGGTAAATTCTGCTATAAAGCATCAGCAGCATGTTGCTCCAAAAAATGTTGTACTTGCACTGACACCTTCACATACAAGATAAAAGGTAAGGATGGAAAAACCGATTGTGCAAAGGTTACCCTGAAACTCAAATGCCCCACCTGCTAAAGTACTTATTAGGTACTTGCTCCAGTAGGTGCATTTATTTGAACTAAACGCATAAAGGGATAAGGAAGTTTTAACTTCCAGGGATTTAATCCCAAATCCCTTAATGCTTGTCAGTATCCTGTTTCGGCCTTAATTTTGCCAAAACGCGAAGTTTATGCTTATTTTTTTTTGTTGGGCTCAGATTAATGAATTTTGGTTTTTTAAATTTTGGTTTTTAATAAGAATATTTTTAGGAAGCTTTTCAGATAGCACTTTTCAGAAGCTCGAACTTGAGATTTCGTCCCCACAAACTGCGGACAATCGGGCTTTTTCCTTTTTTGCACATTCCATTGCGTCTTCAACAGCTTCCCTGATGATATACCCGGCCTTGTGAAGGATAGTATCCCCAAGCTGAGGATCTTTGTCCATGCTGGCGGTACAGGGATAGGAATGATGAGCACCTGAGATGGTCTCCTTATATTCAACCGTATCAGTCCAGCCGAGCTTTTTTGCCACAAACCAGGTGGAACCACAGGGGGCATCCCTGAGAACGCCTGCTCCGATAAACATCTTCCCATCAGGGCTCATTTCAATTCTGAGCACAGGCTTCCCGAAACCAAGGTCAACAAAAGCATCTATTACAGGTTTTCCGGTTTTTTCAAGGGCGCAGAAAGGCTTTGGACCTTCAAACTCAACTCCAATAGCTTCAAGCTCTTTTTTAAGCTGTTCAAGAACTCCTGCAGGAGTTTTCTTTGAGTCTTCGGAAGGCGCGATTACGGCTTTTGCTTTTGTTTTCTTCACAACGTCCGGAAGGGCTATAAGAAGGTCTGGGTGGATGCCAATAGCAAGTATCAGATCGCATTCCGGAAGTTTTTGAGGCATATACTGCTCGGGATCTTCTATAAACGTGGGCAGGTCTTGAGGAAATTCATGAATTCCTACAATCAGGTTAGCATACGACTTCCTGGCCTGCCTGCAGTGGTTGCAGAGTTCTCCGCAGGACACGCAGAAATTTCCAGGATTGATGAGGTTCTGGATAACTTTTTTACCAAGTTCGCCTGAGTATAGTACGAGGATCTTCATAATTTACCCCTATTTTTAAAGACTGTAAGAATTATGTTTGCGTCTTTTCATTTCATTGTAGATAGAAATCCGAATTACTTTTCCCCCTGGAAAAGAAATAATAGGGAAACGAAATCAGCGAATAGACTTTTGGAAAATTGGTTGAGAAGCTGTTAATGTTCAGTTCTGGTACCTTCTCCTTTAATGTCTATCCGATTTTCTATGTAATTTTTGTATGATATATTATTATTTGTTTCAATGTATAAATAGCAGGAGTTTCGAAATAGAAATCAGTATCCATATCTAAATCTCGATATACAGTTACAGGGAAAGAAAAAGGGAAAGAAAAAGGGAAAGAAAAAAGGAAAGAAAAAGAGAGAGAAAAAGGAAAGAAAAAGGAAAGAAAAAGGGAAAAAAGGAAAGAAAAAAGGAAAGAAAAAAGGAAAGGAAAAGGGAAAGAAGAAAGAGAAATAAACAGATTGCCAAGGAAAGGATAGTCATTCGGTCTTTCCTTTCTTCATTCTCCCAGTTTCAAAGCCCCATGAGGGCACATCTTGATGCACACACCGCACTGGATGCATTTCTTTTCATCTACCAGGACACTCCAGGAATTGTCAAAAGAATACACATTCATAGGGCAGACCGAAATACATGCTCCGCACTCGATACATTCTTCCTCGTCCCTGTGAATAGGCCTGTCCAGGATGGAAACGATAGCTCCTCTCGATTCCAGGGCATTTTTGATTCTATCGAACTTGAGATCGTTTACGTCGGCTATCAATTCCCCATAGGTTGAGTCGATATTTGCAACCATTATATTAATCAGGATTCCGGTTTCGACTATGGACTCGGAAATAATGGGGTTATGGATTCTTTCGGTAGGAATGGTGATCTTGATTTTCATGTTCAGTACCTCCTGGCAAGAAGTTTGCTGATATTGTCACTTGTTATTATTCCAAGAACCCGTCTCTGCGCATCGATCACCGGCATTGCAGATACCCCGTAACGGTCCAGCCGCCTGGCTGCAAGATCTACAGGCTCGTTCGGAGCACAGGTAAGCACCTTTTTCGTCATAACGCTCTCTACCGAATCAAAGCAATTCTCTGCAACGGCTTTTGAGATATCCCAAGCAGTCAGGATCCCAACCAGTTCCCCGGCATCTGAAATCACAGTCAGATGATTGAAAGAATTCTCCCAGATTTTCTTTGCAGCGTCCTGGACAGTTTGATCTCTTTTGATGGTCACAAAAAAACTGGACATTACATCTTTTACGAGAGGTACTGCCTGAGTTTCTTTCATGGGTTTAGCAGACCCTTCAGCACATAGTCTTTCCACGGGCATACTGACAAAGAATTTCCCGTGCTTAACCCACTGCTTTAACTCATTTGCAATCTTTCTCGCATTCTTGAAACTGGAAAGGGAAGATGTGGGCACGTCTTTTCCGTCAATCTGCACCGAGCCTGACCTGAGCTCAGCATAATTTACCTCTCTGACAATCGGTTTGTCCCGGCTTCCCACAGCATAGTCCTGGATGGTGGTAACAATATCTTCATCACGAACTGCAGTAGCAGCAGCAATTTTTTCGTTAAGGATAGGGATGGGAATCCCGATTCCCATGTAAAGAGTGGCACCGTATCCGGTAAAGGAAGCAGCCCTCAAATAGTCAGGGTTCATCTCTTTCAGGTTACCTTTAAGCATAAGAGTTCCAAAACCTGAAGAAGGAGAATGCTGAGTTCCATTCCCTATAACATAGCCCTGGGCTCCTCCCATGAAAATCCTTGTTCCCATGCCTATAGTTTCATAGCTCGGGTCATTTGAGAGAGGAGAGAGTACGCCTGCCCCCGAATAAGTTACATTTCCAAAATTAGGCAGAAGCTCACCCATATAAGTATTTAGAATCCTTTTGGAACTGTTGGTTGCTGCTGCATATTTCTGATAAGCGTTCCTGGGGTTAAGAAGAATGGCTTCATTAAGGTCTTCAAGAGAGACTATCGTATCAAGCACTTTCCTTGGATAACAGTCCGTCCCATATGAAGTCGCATGAACATCTATCTCTTTGCCCCTGAGGAGGTCTTCAATAACATGAGCTCCACCATACTGAATTCCTCGTGTATCTGATATCTGGGCAGCCCCCAGGTAAGCGTCTACAGCTGCCAGTCCGCTGTATGCTTCCACATTGTTGAACCAGATCTTCTGGATTTTTATGGGAGGCTCGGAATGACCCAGGTTAAGCATTAAGCCGGATGAACACATAGCTCCGAATGTGCCTGTAGTAACCACATCTACTTCTTTTGCAGCCCCTTCAGCGCCAAGCTCCTCAACAATTGTGACCATTTCCTCAGCTGTCACTACATTGACGCTTCCATCTTCAATTTTTCTATTAATCTCATGAACCGATTTTTTAACCATTGGGGGTCTCCTCTTTTTGCAGATTTATATGAATTGTAATATTTATTATAATTATATATTACTTGTGATAATGTAAAGGTAACAGCCCTGTCGGAAGACGTAAAAAGCTGTGCCTGAATTTGATTTATTATCAGGTTTTCAAGTTTATATCCTGAGCTCAATAAATAATATTCATAATTATGAGCCATATATATTACTTGCGATAATTTGGAAATTCTCTTACTATAAAGTCAAACTATAAATGATATAACAGTTCATGTGGCAAACAGTTTGAACAATCAGTAGTTCTTCTCATACTCCATGAAGGTTAATTTCAGTAAGTTTCTTATGCTTAAAGGATATACCCGAGGCCAGGTGATCTGTTGACACGTATACTTGCTACCGGGACTTTTGACCTTCTCCATCCCGGACATATTTATTTTCTGACCCAGGCCCGAGCTCTTGGAGATGAGCTTTTCGTTATTGTTGCGAGAGACTCAAATGTAACTCACAAGCCAAAACCAATTGTGCCCGAGGAGCAGCGGCTGGAGATGGTAAGTGCATTAGGAATAGTAGATAAAGCGCTTCTTGGAAGCGAAAAAGATATGTTTGAACCCCTGAAGCAGATCAGACCGGATATAATTGCCCTGGGTTACGACCAGCGTTTTGACGCCGAACTTCTGGAAAAAGAACTTGCTAAAAGAGGGCTTCCTGCAAATGTGGTAAGAATTCCACTTTCAAAAGAATGCCCACTTTGCAGTACAGGTGCAATCATAAAAGAGGTGCTTAAACGGTATGGATAAATTTGCCCCCTACCGTTTCTCGATTTGATTGCACCTGTTATCCTTTACTCATACCTTTTTTCAGAAAGATAATTTACTGGATTTAATTCAGGAAAATACCTTTTCAAGTCTTTCAAGAGCTTCCCTGATTCGGTCAATCGATGTTGCATAGGAAATCCTGACGAAATCCTCACCAGACGAACCAAAAGCAATTCCAGGAGTAACTGCCACCTGAGCTTCTTTCAGGAGACGTTCTGCAACCTGAGTCCCGTTTCCATACTCGCTGACATTAGCAAAAGCATAGAAAGCTCCATCGGGCTTTTTACATTCAAACCCCATCTTATTCAGGCCGTCGATAAGGACATCGCGGCGTACCTTAAAACGGTCAACCATTGCTTTAACGCTGTCCTGAGGGCCCTGAAGGGCTTCAAGTCCACCGTACTGAACAAACGTAGTCGCACTACTTACCGAATGAGACTGAATTTTAAGTAGAAGTTTGAGAATTTCAGGAGGAGCAGTCAGATAGCCGAGTCTCCAGCCTGTCATGGCATATGCCTTGGAAAAACCATTTACGGTGATAGTTCTTTCCTGCATTCCATCAAGGCTACCAATGCTGATATGCTCCCTGTCATAGATAATTTTCTCATAAATCTCATCTGAAACTACTATGAGATCATGGTCAATTGCAAGATCCGCGATACAGTGCAAAGTCTTTTTCCCGAAAACTCCACCTGTTGGATTTCCCGGACTATTTACAACAATGAGCTTGGTTTTATCAGTGATGTATTCTTCAAAATTGTCAGGGATGAAACCTTTTTCAGGGACTGTCGGAACCCAGACTGTTTCCGCCCCTGCAAAACGTATGCATGCGTCATAAGTTACCCATGAAGGATTAAACAATAGAGCCTGGTCCCCATCATCGAGAACGCCCATCATTACCTCAAAAATTCCCTGTTTTGCTCCGGGGGTGACAAGTACACCTGCTTCGGTTACATCGAGGTTATTTTCCGTTCTCAATTTTTCGGCAATGGCGGCCCTTAATTCAGGAATACCTCCAGAAGGGGCATAGTGGGTTTTTCCCTCATACATAGCCTTTGCCGCAGCATCGCAGATATTCTTAGGGGTATTGAAATCAGGTTCACCAAGGCTGAAATTGATTACGTCTGTACCCTCTTTAATCATTCTGGTTGCAATATTGGAGATCCTTATCGTTGCGGATTCTTCTACACGCTTGAGCCTTGCGGATGACATAGGGATGGTCCTGGTTTATTACATTTGCTAGTTTATTTAGATAATATAACATTCACAGCCGCCGCACCAGCTTTACTGCAGCTTCAACGGCCCTCTTTGCATAGTCCACACGTTCATGAGCCGCCATGCGGGTCATACCTGGGCCAGGAATTCCAAGAGTTACAGGCTTATTGAACTCAAGAGAAAGATCCATGATCTTCCTTGCAGCGTGCTGCATAACCACCTGGTCATGGTCGGTATCACCTTCGATTACAGATCCTATAGTAACCACGGCATCGATGTCTTCCCTCTGGCAAAGCTTCTTGATCGCAAGGGGCATGTCAAAGACTCCTGGGACAAGAATAGTCTCTTTAACTGTTGCCCCCAGGAACTCCGCATGTTCTCTTCCAAGCAGTTCCATCTGATAGGTCAGATCCCTGTTAAATTCAGCTACAACAAATCCTAGGCTGATAGTCATCTGATAAGGTCTCCAGTCTTGTTTTTACATAAATTGATTCACGTTCATAATGGGCCTGCGTCCTCAAAGCCTTGCCTTTGGCCGGTACCGGCTTCTCGAATTAGCTTTTCAGGCTTGAAGAGCAGTTTGATTACATTTAAAGCGTGCTCTCGGGTCCTTCTGTCCATAAGGAAAGCAAGTTCCTTTTCATCCTTTCCTTCATTTTCATGGACAAAGACCTCGATAATATGGGTATTGGTCATGAGCTGGGCCATAATAATGCCCTGAGAAGCTTCATGAGCACAGATTTTGTCCTGTTCCTTAGCTCCAGGCATACCAAGAGCCATAACGATATCGCACCCTTCTTCTTCAATAAGTTTTTTGGCTGCGACCGGAAGGTCCTTTATCCCTGGCACAGTAACTCTTTTGATTTTTACAGACACATTTTTTTGTATCTCATCAATTGCCGCACGTCCCATATTATAGCGTGCGAATGTGGTATCTGCAATTCCTATTGTGGGCATGTAAATCCGATCGGAATTTCGGTTAAAATCTTATAAGGGTTTTCCTGAAAAGAGCTGGTAGATATTGTTCTACCTGTATCAAATCCATAATTATCCTTTTCAGGCTCTGTCAAGAACCCTGGTTGCAGCTTCTGTACCTGCTCCCAGGAGATCAACGTAACCACGCTTATTCAGCACGATCTCCAGCTGCTGGGCAGTCGAAAGCACATCTCTTCCGGTTGCATTACCCATGCAGCCTATTCTGAAAATATTGTTTTTAAGACGTTCCTTCACGCCTGCAATAATTACTCCTCTTACCTTCATATGACTCTTTATATCCTCACCGTTAACACTTGTGGGAGCCTTCATAGAATACAACTGGGACAACGTCCGCATAAATAGCTGCAATATCTTTAAACCGCTCTCCGAACTTTCCGTTTTCTATGGGAATAACTTTGTCTCCGCTCCCATCCAGAGAACCTACAGCAGCTTTCATTCCCGCCGTTCCCGAATCGCTTAGCACGAAAATATCATTCTTTGTCTGGAAAACGCTGGAAAGAATTTCCCCGCAATCTGTATAGATTCCGGCAAACTCCGCACTTCGATGGTTGCTCATCGGTTTTGACACAGCTCTAAGGACTCTGGGTGTAACAGTTACGGGGCCAGGCATCATGAGAAGGGTATCTTCCAGATCCATATATCATGCTCCACATTTTTTAAAAATTTAATTTAGTATATAATTAAATTTTAATATTTGATTTAATTAATCCGAGTTTATTTTTTGATTTAATCCAAGTTTATTTTTTGATTAAATTAATCCGAGTTTATTTTTTAATAGAATTTAATATTTGTCCTTAAATCTAATTCAAATTATTTTTGAGTTAATATAATATTAGATTGTAGTTATAAAGTGTTTTAATATTTCCGTTTATATCTGTTTAAAGAGTTTGTATTACACTTACAGTAGTAAAATACTGCAAATTTGAAATAATTCAGAGTAATATCGTTGTGATACGGTATACTTAAAAGGCCCTGCAGTATCTTATTCAAGTAGTTTGTCACAGGACTATATCAGTTAAGTTATTTTGCATGGTTAAGCATTATTCCGAGTTAGAGATCAGGTTTAATTGGATTCTAGTATATAATTATGTGCTTTTCAAACCCTGATCCCGAATACCGCTCTATAAGGAGAACGGATTTTGCCAATCAGCCCTGGAGAAGCGTCATTACATCATGTTTTGTCACAACGCCGATAACTGCCCCTTTTTCTACGACCAGTACGGCAGGATTTCCTTCCAGCATGTGCGACACGACTGAGATAGAGATACCTGGAGACACTGTTGGGAAGGCCTCTCCCATTATCTCAGAGACTTTCATCTGGGAAATTGATTTTTTCTTACTTTCGGCCATCAATTTCACTATCATGTCTTCGGAAACACTTCCAACCGGAATGCCACCATCAAGTACAGGGACCTGTGAAAAACCATGCTTCTGCATCAAGTTTACTACTTCTTCCACAGAATCGCCTGGAGAAACATGAATTACAGGGGAATGCATAAGATCTATTATAATAATCTGCTGTTCCTTTTCAACTTCCTCAAAAGCGTCAAGGATTTTCCTGACAGTCGAAAGCCTGGGATCTACGTCTCCCGATTCTATACGAGCTATAAGGGGCTGACTTACTCCTGCCCTTTTAGCCAGATCGCTCTGGGTAAGCCCGAGTTCATTTCTTCTTTTTTTAAGA
The DNA here is from genome assembly GCF_000969945.1 of Methanosarcina sp. Kolksee. Lineage (NCBI taxonomy): Archaea > Methanobacteriati > Methanobacteriota > Methanomicrobia > Methanosarcinales > Methanosarcinaceae > Methanosarcina > Methanosarcina sp. Kolksee. Next base: position 1,321,747 of record NZ_CP009524.1, on the reverse strand, counting down.
TCTTCGGGTGTTGGAAGCTGCATGTATATTACCGATAGTAATTATTATATTTAATATCATTGGTTAACATAATTTGTGAAGTTAAAAAATAGTTGATATTAAATTCAGAGAATTATTCTCGGAAAAACTCCACAACATAACAGGTGATATTAAATTAAGAGGATTTTTCTCGAAAAAACTCTATGACATAACTGGGTAAAAATGGAAGTTAAAAATATTCAGTTTAAAAACAGATAATGCAAACACTGTATTTAAAAAATTAAATAAGTTGTGACTGAAGATCCAGTTTCTTTTATTGCTTTAAGGAAGTGTTTCTGCTTAACATTTTTTGTATGAAGATCCTCACCAGAACAAGCCTTCAGAACAAACCTTCTCACCTTTTTACATACGGCTGCAATGTCTGCACCTGTATACTGATTGTTCATAGAAACGAGCTTTTCGATATCAATATCCTCTACAGGCTCCATTTTTCGGTATGGACTTTGAAGATCTCCCTGCAAGCTCCCTCATAAGAGGTCGGAAAAAAGATCAGTTCATCAAAATGTCCTGGCAGGATAAGTGCAGGATCAATGACGTCAGGGCGATTGGCTGCACCAATTACTACTCAGCCCTGAGTTCTTCAAACCCATCTATTTCTGAGAGAAGCTGATTAAGGATTCTTGCCGTAACCTGAAGCTCAATTATAGAAACCCTGCGAGTGGGCGCAAGTGAGTCAAGTTCCTCCAAAAAATTATTTAAAGAGCGCCCTGCCTTGCCCGTGTAAAAGACCTCAACTATCGCCTATTCGGTTAATGCCTTTTCCAACATCCCTTTGATCGGCTTCTGCAACTTTCAATTTTATCGTCTTTTTATCGCTATCGACCAAATAATACCCCCATCTAGCAGTAAAAGTGTCAGGACTTTGTGAAAAGATCAACAGCCCTCGGATAGGTCAGCATCAGTCGCTTACCTTTTTTGCCTCCTCATCAAGTTTCTTTAAATTGGTAGGGATAGGGTTTTCTTTGAGCAGCTTTGCAAAATATGCCAGATTGTGTACCATATATCTGGCTGTCCGATTTGTATAGAGATGCTTATCTCCTCCAGCTTCTATGTAACTTGGACCCGGACCGGCATCACCAACCCAATAACAGTCTGCATTTGGAGGGACAGTGCAGCCCAGATGAGTAAGGCTAAAGAGTATAGTTGAACAGACATCGTGTGCCCCATCCTCGTTTCCTGTAACTATGACTCCTGCAGCCTTTCCATAAAGAGGATACTGACCGGTTTTGGGATCCCCTTCCATATAAGTTCCATCCAGCCTCTCAATTACCATCTTTGCCACAGATGAGAGAACTCCAAACCAGATGGGAGTTGCTATAACAAGAATATTACAGGCTTTTATCTTCTCAAGGATCAAGGGCCATTCATCGCCTCCTCCTTCATCTGAGGAAATCCCAAAAGCCACGTTATGATCCACAACCCTTATCACTTCACTTTCAACACCAAGTTCATCGAAGATAGCTACTGCCTTGTCAACAAGAGCGCGAGTATTTGATACCCGAGGCGATTTTTTCAGAGTGCAGTTTAAAAAAAGTGCCTTAATCACCATAGTATATATGTTTCCAAACTGCTTTTATTTATATGAGGGCGCATTATAATTTAGAAATGCTATTTCGAATTACTCACCAGGCGCTTATCCTCACCTGATCTTTGGGCTGAGTTACATAAGAGTAACTCAAGAAAAAAGATGGACACGGAAAAAGTCGATTTCAAGTGTAATTTTAAGATAGTAAAAATGAAAAATTGAAAATAAAAAAGATGGGAAAATTTAATAGAAAGTAAAAAGATAAAAATCTTTTAGAGCTTGAGTTCCTTAGCCATTTCCTGAAAGACTTTTCCTTTGTCAGTAGTGATGAAAAGCCCATTTTCATGTCTGATAAGCTCTTTTTCTTTTAACATTTCAAGGTATTTCTGGGCGATATTGAAGTTCAGATTTACCTCATATACAATATGAGTTTTCTTGGCCCCGTTCATTGCGACTCTTAAAATATCTACTGCGATATCAGTCCTGCTCCTTCTCTTAATACTGACTCCCCCACGGTAGTTTATAAATAATCTTTGCAAGTAGTTACACTTTAAAAATATTAAAGCATATCTTTTTGTAGGTAACAAAGATTCTAAATCTTTATCGTTCTCCTTTCTATATAACAATTTCAGTTCTATATATAATGTCAAGTTATAAAGAAAAAAGATTTAAACGGACAAGTTCTCTATTACGGCTCGAAAAAAAAAGAAATTGCCAGAAATAAATTGGAAACAGCCCTCAGTTGATCTTTTCAAATAAAATTAGAATTAACAAAGAGTACATATTAGACACTAAAATCGTATAAAACAAAATAAGAAGTTGCGTAAAAAGATGCACTCATACCCTTCAAAATACTGAAGCGATTAGTGAATAATTTAGCTAAAGGAAGTTTTCCTGAGATTATAACTTTGCTTCATGCGTCTTCAATTAAGTGAAGAATCGTGACAAATTGCATCAATTTTCTCAACATTTTTTAAATATGTTACTAAATTATGAGCTGGAACAAAATAGTGATTTCATGTAAAGAGGCAAAAATTTAAGGCCGGCTTCTAATGCAAAATCGACAGTTATCAGGCGCAAAATCGACAGCTATCGGGCAAGAAAATTCTTTAATCCATGACCAATGAGAAAAAATTCAATACGGAGGTACCCAGAAGCTATGGCATTCCCACATACCACAGTTCTGGTACATTTTTAATGCATTTGCTGGAGTTTGGAGTAAAGAATATTTCGGTTAAGCCTGAAATTTTCTTTTTTAGTTTTCCAGAAGTACCGTGAGTTTCAGCCAGATATTCACATAGATTCTGCATGAATCCAGCAGTACTCTGTAATTTCATCTCAAAAGGATGAAACAATTTCTAGCGTTTTTTAATGTTTGTATTTTAATCCGTTTTTAATGTGCCATTTTTAGTTCATTTTTATGTCGTTTTTTATTTCACCGTTTTTATTATTGGTGGTAATTTTATCCCGTTTTTTCGTATAATTTTTTAATTATTTTAGTGGTCACTTTATCCGATTTTTCTTGCCATATTTGGTTATTACGTGATCACTTATCCCGTTTTTAACGCCATTTTTAATTTATTACTTGCCCTTTCGGAAGTATTCATTGTTCTTTCAGGCAATTCTTTTTTGTTGGATTTGTTCTTGTTAACTGGCAAGTGACTTATCTATGGTTTCAATAATATATAGCCCGATCCGCGTTGCTCTTGCAAAAGTTTCGGGAAAAAGAAAGAGCTACATGCAGGTCCTAAGGTAGAGTGATTTTTTAATGGCATTAAAATTTTCAATCGAATTTACCAAGACTCATGAATCCTTTTAGAACCTCTTTCAAAATCTATTTCAGAATGTGTTCAAACTCAAAAATTTTTAAATATAAATTGGATATAACATAATCTTTTAATAAAAGTACTTTCTATAAATATGAGTTAACAATGAGCTCATCTTTGTGTGATACTATCTGGCTTTCTGAAAAAAGAAAAAATCTCCTTTTACTGCTTATGGAAGGTCCCAGGGACATTGAGCAAATAAAAACCTCTCTCAACGTGACCTCAAAGGCGATGATGCCCCAGATTAAGATCCTTAAAAAACAGGGCCTGGTCCTTCAGAAAGAGAACACTTATATGCTCTCGGAGATTGGAAAACTTGTCGTAGGAAACATGCTCCCTCTCCTTAATACACTTGAGGTCCTCGAGGAAAACAAGGAATACTGGACAAGCCGGGATACAAGTGTCATACCCCAGGAGCAATTTATGCGGCTTGGAGAACTGGGGGAGTGCATGGTAATCGAACCTGATCTTAACCATCTTTTTGACCTTCCAAGGGAATTTACTGAAAATCTTATAAAATCCAGATGCATCATGAGTTCGCTTTCTTATTATCATCCTCTTTATTCGTCGCTTTATTCCAGGCTTGCAAAAAGCGGAGCTGAAATGGAAATAGTGCTTACAAAAGCCGTACTTGAAAGGCTAAAAAATGACTGCAGAGACGAGCTGGAAACCCTGCTCGACTCCGAGAATACGGTTGTTAAAGTCTGCGAGGAAAACCTGAAGCTTCCGACAATTGCTGTTACTGAAAAATTCATGTATATCTGCCTCTTCGACAAGCAGGGAAAATACGACCACAGAAAAGTGATGAGTTTCGATGCAAGCGCTCTTCGCTGGGGAAGGGAGCTTTTCATACATTATAATGAATTGTCTCAAAAAGTAATCGAAATCTGAAGCATGCCTGGTCTTTACAGGCAAGACAGAAACAGGCCTTTCACCTTTCTTTCATAACTGGCTGGAGTTTTGACTATGAGATTTAATAATTTCCCCCTGAAATCAAAGCTAGTTATCTATATTGTTGTCGGGGTTTTTCTTGTTCTTGCAGTCTCTACGGCTGTGATCATCAGTACGGTCACTTCCCAGGAAGAAAAGCTGGCTTATCAGAAATCAATCGAAATGGCAAGCAGTTATGCAAACCAGTTCGACGCCGACATGAAAGCTAACAGCGCGGTTGCAAATACGGTTGCCCTTACAATGGAAAATTACAAGGCTTCCAACAGGACTGAGGTAATTGGCATCCTTAAGAATATCCTTGAAAAAAATCCGAATTTGATTGGGGTTTATGTGGGATATGAGCCAAACGCTTTTGATGGCAAAGATGCAGAATATATTAACGCCCCAGGACACGATGCAACAGGCAGGTTTGTCCCCTATTGTAATAAGATTAAAGGCAATCTTACGGTAGCGCCTCTTGTTAATTATGATTCTTCTGATTATTACCAGCTTCCCAAAGCCAGAGGAGAGGATGTCCTTACAGAACCGTACTTTTATGAAGGCATATTCATGGTCAGCCATGTTTCCCCGATTTTCAAGGATGGAAAGTTCGTGGGGATAGCGGGGGCGGATGTCCCTCTGAAATATATGGACGAGGTGGTGAGTAAGGTCAAGGCATTTGATACGGGATATGCCTTCATGGTAAGTAACACAGGTGTCCTGCTCTCTTACCCTACACACAAGGAATGGATCGGGAAAAAGAGTCTTTATGATTTTAATTCGAAAGAAATAGCCAGAGCCGCAGATGACATAAAAAATGGAACTGGCGGATATATTGAGACCGTGGACTCTACTACAGGCAAACCTGTTGTAATGTTCTACGAGCCTGTGCGAACCGGTGATCTCGCCTTTGTGCTTGTAATTCCAAAAGAAGAAATGCTTGCAGGTGTTGTTGATCTTCGGAACAGGCTTCTGGTTATTTCTGCGATTTCAATTCTCTTCATGGCTGCCCTTTCTTATATGATTGCCCTTTCTATCACAAAGCCGATAGATGAAATTGTTCAGGATTTCAAGAGTATCGCACAGGACGCAGTTAAAGGAAAGCTTGATGTCAGGGCAGATACGGATGTGGAGAGAGACTTCAGGGAAATCCCTATGGGCCTGAATGAAATTCTTAAAGCTGTAATTGTTCCAGTCAGAGAGAGTATAAGAGTGACCAATGCTCTTGCAGAAGGAGAATTAAAAGAAAGGGTCAATTTAGATGTGCAGGGAGAGTTCAGAGAACTCGGAAATACACTTGATAAATTCTCCGAAACATTGAACAGTATTATCGATGATTCAAATGCAGTCCTTACTGCATTCCAGCAGAATGATTTTAAGCGACCCATCAGTATCCACGGGAAGGGAGATTTCAAGCTACTTACTGACGGGATCGAAGAAACCCGCCAGGCTCTTGATATGATTACAACCCAACGCATAGAAGCGGAAAAAGCCCTTCTGGACTATGCGAAAGAACTTGAGCGTTCCAACAAGCTTAAAGAGGATCTGGAAAGGGTTGTTAATACAAGTCCTGTAATCGTGTTTCTATGGAAGTATGAACCCATGTGGCCTGCAGAGTTTGTTTCGGAAAATATTACTCGGCTGGGTTATGAGGTGGAGGATTTTACCTCGAACAGGCTTCTTTATGGAGATATTGTGCATCCCGAAGACCTGGAAAAGATGGCTGTCGAACTTGAGATGAACGTTGAAGCCGGCTGCACGGACTATACCTCAGAATATCGGATTCTCACAAAATCCGGGGAGGTCCGCTGGGTTGACGAAAGGACAGTTATCCAGCGCAGCAAGGACGGCGAAGTCCATCTTCAGGGCATTATTCTGGACATAACCGAGCATAAGAAAGCCGAGGATGCACTTCTCCAGATGGAGGAAATTCGCAAAAAAGAAATCCATCACCGCATCAAGAATAATTTGCAGGTGATTTCTATGCTTTTATATCTTGAGTCCGGAAATTTTACGGACAGGGATGTGATCGAGGCTTTCAGGGACAGCCAGAACAGGGTCAAATCAATGGCTCTTGTCCACGAAAAACTGTACCAGTCCGAGGATATGGTAAGTGTGGACTTTGCGGATTATATTAAGAATCTTGTAGATTACCTGTTCCAGTCATACTCCCTGGACAGCAGGAAAGTGAGTTTGAAGCTGGATGTCGAAAAGGTTTTTCTGGGAATGGATACGGCTGTTCCCCTGGGAATAATTGTCAATGAGCTGGTCTCGAATTCCCTGAAACATGCTTTTGCCGGAGAGAAAGAAGGAGAGATATATATTGAGTTACACAGAAATAGAGAAAACTCTACCTTGCAGGAAAAGAATTATGATAACTCCGGAAATACAAAAGCCATGCCGCAGAATAATGAACAGACTGGCCTTAACGGCGTAACTGAGGACAGGGAGGAGAAGTTAACCCTTATAGTTAGAGATAACGGCAGGGGATTCCCTGAGAAACTGGACTTCCGGAATACAACTTCCCTGGGACTACAACTGGTAACAACGCTTGTAGATCAGATTGAAGGGGATATTAGACTCGACCGGAGCAGGGGAACAGGTTTCGAGATTAGTTTTTTCAGGAGATGAATTCTAAATAGTGTGATTGTCGGAAGGAAGAAAAATGGCAGAAGAAAGAAAAAAGGCGGAAGGAAGAATTCTGATCGTTGAGGACGAGCATATCGTTGCAATGGGAATAAAAAAAATGGTAAAGAGTTTGGGATACACGGTTACCGGTGTAGCCTCGTCCGGAGAAGATGCCATTAGCAAGGCTGAGAGTACTTTCCCTGATGTCGTGCTCATGGATATCATGTTAAAAGGTAATATGGACGGCGTAGAAGCTGCAGGTGAAATCAGGGAAAGATTTGATGTACCGGTTGTTTACCTGACTGCTTATTCTGATAATAAGATTCTTGAAAGGGCTAAGAAAACTGAACCTTTTGGTTATATAGTAAAACCTTTTGATGAGAAAGATCTGCACAGCAGCATTGAGATAGCCCTGCACAGGCACAGGAAGGAAAAAGAAAAAACGGAATGATTCAGGACGAGATAGAGCAGAACGAAAGATATTCCGGGAAAGAGAAATACAGAATGAAAAAACAGCTTGAATGGCCAACAGCAAAGAAATAAGAAAGTCAGATGCCCAGGAAAAAACTCGTATCTGGCAGAAAACTGTTTTCCCGGGTTATTTAAGAAATCCTGAAATCTTCCGGACCGCCAAAGTTTACTTCTTTTTCTTTACAGGCAAAGGCGCCCTCCTATTCTTCCGGCACCTTTTTCCCGAGATCTCTTTTAATTTTGCCAGACAGTACTATTGAAATTTTTAATTGGATCAAAATATCCCTTGCCCCCGGACAAAGTTCTTCCCCTTCGACATGGACAGGGCCAGCTTAAAGTTCCTATTCTTTTGTAAGTACCATACGGGGTGGGTTATATACCTTAATTTATATAGGGTTCAATGCAGGAAGTAATAGAGAAGTTTGCCTTCTTTCCCAGGTTTGTAAATAATTATTGAAATCGTAATTACTGAAATCATACTTACTGAAATCGTAATTATTGAAATCATAATTATTGAAATTACAATTATTAAAATCGTAATTATTGAAATTATAAATATTGAAATCGTAATTATTGAAATCGTAATTAGTAAAATCACAATTACTAAAATTATAAGTATTGAAATCGTAATTATTGAAATCGTAATTATTGAAATTTTTGAATTGCTTTCATAACTTAGAGATCGAATGTGTTCGAATGCTTCTGTTCCGGCCTATAATTTCATTGACAGATTGGAGGATTTAAGCCTTAAATAGTTAGGAGACCTGTTTCAAACTCAGTTCTCTGAAGCTGAATAAAGGTGTAACAGTAATATGGTAGAAGGAAGAATTCTGGTTGTTGAGGACGATCATATCGTTGCAATGGGAATACGGATAATGCTGAAGAATCTGGGACATACTGTTACGGGTGTAGTTTCATCCGGAGAGGAAGCTATTAGCAAAGCTGAAAGCACCCGACCTGATCTTGTGCTTATGGATATTATGTTAAAAGGTAACCTGAATGGCATAGAAGCATCAAAGGAGATAATTACCAGGTTCGGTATTCCAGTTGTTTACCTTACTGCCTGTTCGGACCGCCAGCTTCTCGAACAGATCTGGAATGTGGGGTCTGGATGTATTGTGAAACCTTTTGATGAAAAAGATCTGGAAAAAAGCATTGATATCGTTCTTTCGCGGTGCAGGTTAGAGGAAAAGGATGTGAAAGAAAACTCGCAAAAGCCTCAAAGTGATTCAGAAAAATTCAGGACTGCTTCGGGTTACCTGCCCGTTCTCAAATGTTTAAAGTAAACTTTCAGGCAATGTGCCGAGTTCTGTAAAATTACAAATTTTATGAGAGTTAAATATAAAATTCCACATGTTTTAATGGTGGATACAGCATTATCTCAGCATTATCTGTACCAATTTTCGTTATCTGTAAACTTAGTTATCTCATCTCACCATGTCATTCAACCACTATTATATATACTATACTGTCACTGCAAGGCGATTAGAGAACCAGGAAAGCTGCTCCCTTAAAACTGACCCAAAAGGCGAAGAATTAAGGGAGAGGTAGTTCACGAGATTGGAGAACTTAGAATTAAACCAGTACCTGTAATTCTGGAATATAGTGTCAATTTTATAATAATTAAAAACAGGTTAAATTAAATAATACCTCAGGTTACATTAAATCTTTTTTAAAGTCTCATACATTTTCTTGCTTATATTTCTTAGACCCGTACTTTTAATTTGCGAAAACTTCCCACTGAAAATCCATTTGTTGCAGGACTCAAGGCGTTAAGTTCATTTGCAGTCTCGCTTAGAGAAAGCATAAAGTCAGTCCTTATCCTGAAAATGAGCTCTTCAGGCTCTACGCAGCAAAAAAGTGTTGGTTCACCCTCGATTATCCGGACATACCCCTTCTTCTCCATTCCTCTGAGCGTTCCATAAACTTTAGATCTGGGGACTCCGGAACTTTCTGCAATTTCACTGGCTCGCGCTTGTTTAAGGCAGACAAGTACTGCGTAGATTTTAGCTTCATTTCTGGTAAAACCCAGCTTTTGAAGATTTTCTATAATTTTACGAGTCACTTCCTCCTCCTCCTTTCATCGACCTTATAATTAGATTTATTTAATTTGTTGACTAACCGCCTTTCTTAAAATCCTCACCATTGTCTCGAGACTCAGAACATAGTCCTCTATATCCTTTTCATCTACAAGCTTAAGCAGCTCATCGACGATCTGGTTAGAATAATTATAACACTCTAATCCCTTTTCAGTCAGAGAAACAAGCACTTTCCTTCGGTCTTCAGGGTCAGTTTTTCGAAATACCAACCCTTTTTTCTCCAGATCATCAACCATTCGAGTGAGGCTGCTTTTATCCATACCTGTATACCTCCCTATGGTTGAGGGCATGATTTCACCTTCCATACCTATGATCTTGATTACCACGGGCTGATTCTTGCTTAAATTTTTGAATTTGCTAATGATTTTCTTCTGAAAAGTTTGTTCAAAAATAAAATTGTCAAGAGCATCTCTTTCCATCATCAGAAGAATTATTTTCTTCAGGGTTGCTTCATCCATTTTATTCACTGTTCCTTTTTACACCTGATTTTGCAATCAAAAGCATATTCTCAGGGAGTAATTTCCGAATATAATGAATTATAATAATATTGATTTTTCAATTATACGAAATTAAATAATTGAAAAATCAATAGTTGATAAATCAACAATATCATGAACATATTTAAGCTTCACGGTTTACATACACACAAAAAATGTATAAGGTACAAAACTGATTCTTTGTTTTGTGAAAAATCTAATTTTATGTTCCTTTGAACTCAAAAAACTCATTAACAAAGAGTCAATTGGAAGAAAAAGTTACAGAAATCTTTTAAAACACAAAATAAGAAGTTATATTTCTAGTGTCGGGTCAACCGCAAAATGTCGTATAAAATCGATTGCAATTATTCGGAATTATTGAATCCTTGAGGATTGACTCGACACTAGTATATCGATTCTCAAATATACACACAATAAGAAAATAAATACAGTTTATGACGCAAATATTATTTTAAAGTCACATGGAATTTTGTAACACGGAAAACGCAGCCGGTCGCAGAGTGATTCGATCTGGATATTACAACCATGGAAAACACGGAAAGCACGGAAGAAACACGCCTTTACTACTGATTTCCGTGTCTTCCGTGCTTTCAGTGGTTTTCAAAAAATTCGTTTCTGACATAATTTGGAATCGATGCACTAGAAACTAATTTTTCAGAAGGCCAAATACAATTAAAAGGTTTAAAATATAATCAGACTAAAGACTTAAAACCTGGCTGCAAATTGATTTTATCCTGATCTGCCCCACTATCACCCTTTAACTGGAGGTCTGGCCCTGAAAGAAAAGCTTCTTGAGATCAAATCCGCATTTATGGCCTATTTTAAAGAGCGAGAAACCGAGATCAATGGCTCTCTTCTTGCTGTGCTGTCCGGGGAAAACCTCCTTTTTCTCGGGCCGCCTGGAACGGCAAAAACCCAGCTTGCAAAAAATATCTGCCAGTCAATCGAAAGCGGAAATTTCTTCAATTATCTCCTGACGAGTTTTTCCACCCCTGAAGAGCTATTTGGCCCACTCTCCTTAAAAGCCCTGGAAGAAGACGAGTTCCGCCGGAAAATCGATGGCTGTCTCCCAACTGCGCATATTGCTTTGCTGGACGAGATTTTCAAAGCAAGCAGTGCGATCCTGAACAGCCTCCTGACAATCCTCAATGAGCACAAATACCATAACGGCAGAGAACTTGTAGACGTGCCTCTGCTTTCGGTTTTCGGGGCATCTAATGAGCTTCCTGACGAAAACGAAAGCCTTGAAGCCCTTTATGACCGCTTTTTATTCAGGTACAGGCTCTCCTACATTCAGGATGATGAAAATTTCCGGGACCTCCTTTTCAGGAGCCCTGACGAATTCGAACCTGCTGCAAGCCTCAGGGTTTCCGCAATATACGAACTCCGAGCACGTGCAAAGGATATGCCTGTTGACCCTGACGTTGAGGTCATTATAACTGAACTTAGAAAGAGCCTTCAGCTCCAGGAAATTGAAATTTCGGACCGGCGCTGGAAAAAAGTTATTCAGGTCTTGAAGGTTGCAGCCTGCAGCAGCGGATGCCCGACAGTGGACAGGACAATGGTGCTCCTGCTTCAGCATATGCTCTGGAATTTGCCCGAAGAGCGGGAAACCATAAGAAAAATCGTCTTTGAGTTCGCAATTTCAGGTGGAATTAGCACGGAAAAACTTCGCCAGGAAGCCGAAGACCTTCAGGCTGCGGTAAGCATCGCCCTGAAAAACGAACTTCCTATAAAAATCATCTGCGACAGTTGCGGAGAAGAATTCCGGCTGAGACAGGAAATCGAAACCCACCATATTTCCCACCCGAATCACAGCTATACTCTTAAAATGGAAGGGCCTTCAAGGATCTATCCCTATGACAACCTTGTGAAAGAAATTGATTCGCTCCAGGAAGCCGCTGGAAAAACGAACACACTGCCCCAGGCCCAGAAAGAAGTTTTTGAAACTGAATTGAAAGCCCTGTCCGATCGTGTGGAACGTGTAAAACACAGGCTTGAAGCAGAGCGAGAACTTCTCAAAAACTTGATGGATGCAAATATCTGGCTCTCGACGCTTGATAGAAACGAAGCTCTGCTACTTCACGATACCCGAAGTACCGAACTATTCGAGCTCAATGATCTTATATCAAAAAGCCGGTTAATGCTCGGAATTCATAGCAGGCAAGCACAACCTGAACCCCAGTCTGAACTTCAGCCTGCAAAAGAGACAGGAAAAAGAGAGATGGAAAAAATTTCCGTATCCGATTCGGGCAGCGGTGTCAATAGTTTAATGAAAGGGATTGGCTCCCGGTTCAAATTCAGATAAAAAACCCGGACCAGATAGCTTAAAACCAGATATCTTTAAACAAGAAAACCTAAAATCAGACAATTTAAATGAGGTTTTGATATGGAAGGCTCTAAGGATTTCCCAAATAATCCAGGTGCAGCCTCATATGAAACTTACTCATTTTCAGAAAATAAAGCCTCAGGAAACAAAGGCTTGCGGGATTTGCTTCTGCTCCAGAATCAGACTGCGACCGTGCTGGAACGTGATCTCAGGAGCACAATAGCCTTTCCTCGAACTATCCCCCGCCCAATGCGAGAAAAAATAGCTGAAATCATAACCCTTGAGGTCCTCTTTAGCCAGCCTTATGAGATAAAGGATCCTGAAAGGTTTATTGAGACTTTCGGAGCTTTTTACCCAATCCTTCTTACTCTGAGAAACTCAAAACCCTGGCCTAAACTCCGAAAAATTGCAAAAAAAAGCAGAGGAGCCGGAATTGCAGGCTTGAAAATCCTCCTGCCTCTGATTTATGAAATCCTGGAACGCTTTTCAGAATCAAACAGCATTTCAGGTTCAGGATATCTTAAGGAACTTGATGCCGGAATGGCTGAGATCCTGAGGCAATTTGAAGAAATCCTTAAAGAAACCCTCCTCATGTGGGGGAATTCGGGATTTACGGAGTTTTCAGGCAGGAAAGACTGGGCAATTAGAAATTCCGGAGAATTTGTCCTTGTCAATGCTGTTTTAGCATTCATGCAGAAAGGCGGGTACCAGGAGTTTCTGGAAAGAATTATGGAGGGGCTATACCGGAGAATGAACGAATTCGTTACGGAAATGGAAGAAAACCTGGAGCTATTTGATACCCTTGCCCTGCTTTTTCCCCAGCGTAACTGGAGTTATTCCGTAAAAGAGCTTAAAAAAGAGCCATTCTATGTGCAGCTTAAAATGCTTAAAAACTATTCGGCCTTCTTCGAAAAAAGCCCTGCCCTGAAAAAAATCGTAGATTTCATAGGCAGGCGGGAGTTTGACCCGCCATCGGACCGCATACGCCTTTCACCTTTTGGAAAAAATCGGATTCAGACCGTGCGCTTTTCGGACTCTATCAATAACCTGCTGCCCATGGAAGCCGCAAAACTCCTGAATCCCTCTCTGAAAAAGAAGTTCTATGCGGACATGCTTGAAGGAAAACTCCTGAGCTACCAGCTCCTCGGAAAGCACTACACAGGCCCTCCCCGTATAAAACCCAGAGGCCCGATGATCGTGCTTGTGGATACCTCCGGGTCGATGCACGGAGCTCCCCAAACTTTAGCTAAGTCTGCTGTGCTGGCTATGGCAAAAAGGATGCTTTCTCAGCAGAGGGACATGAAAGTTATCCTTTTTGCCTCGACAAGCCAGCACCTGGAAATCGAACTCAGCAGCAGGAAAAAAATGTCCGAAAAGTTCCTGAATTTCCTTCTTTATACCTTCGGCGGAGGAACTGACTTCAATACCGCCCTTGCTTCAGGCCTTAAGTCCCTGAGAGAAAAGGATTTTCAGGGTGCAGACCTGCTCTTTATAACCGATGGCAAGTCCGAAGTTTCTGACGAACTGATCCTGGCCAGCTGGGAAGAAGCAAAAAAGAAGTATAACGCAAAGGTCTATTCGCTGATTGTAGGCAGCAGCGGAGCAGGAGGGCTATCTGAAATCTCGGATTATATTTATTTTGTAGAAATGGAAATGGATTCTGAGGGCAGCAGTGAGTTTGTGAGACTAATCAAATTTACAGAAGAGAAAAACACGAAAGCTACAGATTCCAATAAAGCATGAAGTTAAGAAAAGATTACTAAGAAATAATTACGAAGAAAAGGTTACGAAGAAATAATTACGAAGAAAAGGTTACGAAGAAAAGGTCAAGAAGAAAAGGTTAATTAAGAAAGAGTTGAGAAATCTTTCTTTCTTTTCGATTTAATTTCCAACCTTAGTTCCGCAATGAAATATCAGATAGGTGACATTTTATCTGCAGTTTCTGACCCTGCACCTTTTTTTGAAGAATATTTACTTTCTTTGAAGATCCTGTATCCCTTTAAAAGCAGAAACCCGGACAGCATAAATGCCAGAAAGTCCGACACCGGAAAAGCCGCCCAGACTCCCTCCAGCTGATATAAACGGGGGAGGAGAACAACAGCAGGGATTAGAAAGAGGAGCTGTCGGCTAATGGAAAGAAGGAAAGCGGGTTTTGCTTTTCCCAGGGCCTGATAAAGGGTTGAAGTAATTACATTCATACCTATCAAAGGCGTTCCGAGCAACATAACCATTATAGCGTTTTTCCCAAGCTCCAGATATTCCGGATCTGTACTGAATAACCCGAGAAGTTGTTCTTTTAAGAAGTAAATAATAACTAATCCAAGAAGCCCAATGGTCGTTGTCGCTGCGAGCGATAATTTCACAGCTTCGACTATTCTTTCATATTTTTTTGCTCCGTAATTGAACCCAACAACCGGTTGCAGCCCAAAAGCCATACCCAGAAGGGTCATGAAAATGAAAGAATTAATCTTCATTACCACACCATAAACGGCAATTGCAACGTCTCCTCCGTAAGTTGCAAGTGCATTATACACGAAAATCATCATGATGCTGTTCGCGCTTTCCATCACAAAAGACCCGGTACCAATGGCTCCAATTTCCTTAATAATTTCCAAATCGGGTTTCAAGGTTTCTGACCTGAAATGAACAGCCCCTTTTCCTTTAATATAGTATAGCATGAGCCAGATCGAAGCTACGGTCTGTGATATTACGGTTGCAATTGCAGCGCCTTCAACACCCATCCCGAAACCAAACATGAAAACTGGGTCAAGGAAAATATTGAGGCCGCCTCCTACAAGCATAGCATTCATTGCAAGACGGGCATTTCCTTCAGACCGGACAATATTCTGAGTAGCCACTCCAAAGACAAAGACAGTTCCTCCCAGTATTATATATTTAAGATATTCTCTGGCATAGGGCAGAACTCCAGGAGTTGCTCCAAAAACCTTCAAAATAGGATCAAGATAATAAAGGCAGGGAACGGCTATAAGCACACTTAATATTAAACTCAGGGAAAAAACATTTCCAAGAACTCTTTCGGCTTTTTCATTTTCCTGGGCTCCAAGGGCACGCGAGATTATGGAAGAACCACCTGTCCCAAGCACAATCCCAAAAGCCATGATTATCATCTGAATTGGAAAAGCTATAGAAAGCCCGCCTATAGCCTGGACACTGTCTGCTCCATAGGCGATTCCCACGAAAAAAGTGTCCACTACGTTATAAATAGCCTGGACCAGCAATCCGATGACAATAGGAATTGAAAGCTTAAACAGAAGCTTTCTTATGTTATCTTTGCCAAGAAACTCGCTTTTTTCATCCATATTTTTCATCTCTACCGTTTTTCATCTCAACCGTTTTTCATCCATATTTTTCATCTCAACCGTTTTTTATCCTTATTTTTCATCTCAACCGTTTTTTATCCTTATTTTTCATCTCAACCGCTTTTACTTCATGCCATCAGGTCTGTCCGATGGAGTCTCGACCCCAGGCTCAAAAAGTTTAATCACAGCTTTATGAATGAGTAGCCTGAAAATTTTTTTTTCTTCAAAGGTAAAATCCGAAAAGAGAAGATCCATGAAAGAAGCCTGCTTTTTGAAAATTATAGATCTCATTTCCTTGCCTTTCTCAGTCAGGTAAACCTTGTAAGCTCGAAGGTCTTTTTCGTCCCTTTCTCTGTAAACGTAACCTTCTTTTTCCAGATTATGGATCGCTCTGGCAATTGTTGCTTTGCTCACTTTCAGGGTTTTTGCAATGGTTTCCTGTGAGACTCCATCTTTGTGGTACAAAAACAGTAAAAACTCAAACTGTCCGCTTCCGACCCCGTAAGCTTCGAGTTCCTTTGCCATGTATGCCAGATTGCTCCGGTAGGTGTGGGCAATTGGACCTAATATGTCTCTAGGGTCTATTTCCTTTAAGTTAATTTCTCTAAAATTTTCCATAAATTTATCCTTCACATTTTAGGAACTGAGTGATTGGTGTCTAAATTGAAGGTATTGAAGTGATAGTTGCATATAAAACAGATTTATTGCCTGGAAGAGTTTATTTTTTGATCTTGTATAGCCCGTACTTCACTTTTTATGAGTCTGGACATTTTGTACGGATATGATATATATGCGTTAAATCGTTCCATATGACACTATCAGAGGCTTAATAGATTTATGAGTATATAATAGTTTCGTATGAGACGAAATTAAAACGATAAATAATTACTTTTTAGATAAAATATCTAAACAAGAATAAACAATAAAGTTAGTATTTTTGAAGAGTTTACATTAATTGAGACTAATTGTAAACTAGAGGGAAAGAACAGTAAAAACAACATCTTTAGCCTCATATAATGGTGGTTTAAGTGATAGTACCTCACAAAAAAACAATGAATAAAATCAATAAAATTTTACATTTGTGCATATAGCATAATATAGAAATTAATCCAATTTTCATAGATTACAAAAACATATATCAGTTGCTTAAGAAACCAAATTAAAGATATCAATTTACAAATTTATCAACCGGTTAAAGCAATCTTCCGGAATTAGTAAAAATACTAAATGATGAAATTATAGTAAAAAACACACGATACTAAAAAACACACGATACTAAAAACACACAAAGCCTGCTTTGCCCGTAAAAATTAACTATATGTCCAGGGTTATTCAAGATTTCATTTAATCTTTACCTCCTGGATTTAGAGGATCTATTATGAAAAGCAAAATCACGAATAATGCAGTTACAGCCCAGGTACCCCAAAAAAACGGATTTATGGCAATTTTCAGGAGTGCACCTATGATCACTAATATAACTCCCAATAACAGCAAAATTTGGGTCCTTTTACTCAACTGCTTTCTCTCCAGTTATCCATCTTTAAAATAAGCCAGTTTTCAAATAGGATCAAGGCAATAAAATTAGTTTTCACAAAATCTCGATACAAAAAAATAGGGAATTAAGAAAGGAAACTGACCCTCTTTTCCATTGTCCTTTCGTTTCCATTTCCTTTCTATTCCATTTTAATTTCTTTTCCGTTTATTCATATCTCAGTGCATCTACTGGTTTTAACTTTGAAGCCCTGTATGCAGGGACTACTCCTGAGATCACACCAATTAAAACTGCCAGGCCAAGCCCCATAGCCATTAGGTCAGGAGCAAAGTATATGCTTGAACTCCCTCCTCCTCCCATCATCTGCAAACCCAGCATAGGGAAGAGAGTTGAGACACAAGCTCCAAGAACATCTCCAAGGATACCGCCAACAAGACCCACCATTGCGGAATTAAAGATGAAAATCATGAGAATATCCCTGTTTTTTGCCCCAATGGCTTTCATAGTCCCTATTTCCTTTGTCTTTTCCAGGACAGAGGTAAACATGGTATTGGCAATCCCGACAGCTCCCACAAGCAGGGACACAGCTGCAATGGCACTAAGGAAAAGCGTCATTGAACTCGTCATTTCAGTGACAGACTCTGCCATAGATTTAGAAGCTGAAACCGAAAAGTCTCTATCATCATCACTGACAATGTGCCTTGAGATCATGAGCTTATCCACGATATCTTCGGTCAGGCTGTCTACTGCATCTTCACTCTTAGCTTTTATAGAAATGGAATCATAAACACCATTTTCTGCATCATCGATCAGGGTTACTGCTCCATCGATAGGCATGTAGATACTTCTGTCACCTTCACCTTCTTCTGACAGAATCCCAACAACACGCACTGCTTTACCATTTATAGTTATTACCTGGTTAACTCCGATGTCCTGATCATAAATTCCACTTGCAACGCCACTTCCGATGACTGCGACATACTTGTCAGATGGCTCGAGCAATCTTCCAGACTGTGTCGTTAAAGTGGTCATATATTGCCAGACCTGTGGGTCTACACCTGTGATTGAAAGGGTTGCATTTTGCGCTGCATATATCACTGGCACACTGCCGCTAATCTCTCCTTCTATATATGATATATTATTCAACCCTCGAAGTGCCGCAATATCCGTATCAGTTAATTCAACATCTGTTGTCGTACCTCCCATTCCTCCGGGCCCAGGCATATTCGAGGATGCTTTGGTATAACCAGGGCTTATTGTAATTTTTGTCAGATCCATCTCGGAAAGCCTGCTCTGAACCTGCTCTTGCATAGCGTCCCCGAGGGAGAGGATGCCAACAACAGATCCGATCCCTATAACTATCCCGATAATGGTCAGCCAGCTTCGGAGCTTACTGTGTACAAGCATGTTCAGACCCATTTTCAGGTAGGTTGATTGTCTCATCTTGCATCCTTCCATTTGCTAGTGATACTGTTTTTCAGATCTTCTGGTCTTCAGGCTTTTTGTACCCGGCTGTTTTTGCTTTCATTGCCTGTATCTTTTCGTGTATCTTCCTGCGATAAACGAATACTCCACCTGCAAGGACAAGCAGGCCGATGTATGGCAGGTAAGAACTAATTCCAGCGCTACTACCTGGACCTCCTGGGCCTCCTGCTGCAGTCATATTTCCTGATGTTGTAGTCTCGAGATTAACTTCTTTAGTAACAGTTTCCCTTTCCCCTTTTGCATCCGTATACTCAATCTGGACCTTCAGTGGATCGGAGGAACTCATAGAGGTTGAGCTTGCACCGTTAGCACTATCTTGTGAAGAATCTGGAGGCGTTCCTGGGCTATTTTCGGTTGTATTTCCTCCTGCACCACTCTGTGAATTCGAAACATCAAATGAAGCAATTGTGTAATCTCCTTTCTCCAGATTTCCTACAATTGTTGACGAACTTCCTGAAACTTTGTACCCATCTTGATCTGGAATGGATACTTTCACAGCATATGCTATGTTATTACCTACATTTGCAACTGAAAAGGAAGTCTCTCCTGCACTAGTTTCCGAGAATGAAACATCGAAATCCGTTGTTCCTCCTACAAAAAGTCCTGCTGTGGTCTGAATATTCTTCGAATTAGAGTCAGCATCTTCATACGAAAGATTCACATTCAAGGTATAAAGTCCCGGATCTGCATTCACATCGGCCATTACCGAGTAAGAAACGGTTACTGATTGACCTGCTTCCAGATATTTGATGTGTTTTGTGTTATCAGAGTATACAGGCAAAACCACGCCTTTAGGATCAGTCCAGGAGAAAACCAGGTTTTTCAAAGGGGAAGTCCCTGTGTTCGTAACAATAAACTCTAGAGGTTCTTCCTTTGCTATATCAATATCAGCCTTGCTTACGGTCACAACCTGAGCATATTCTTTACCCTGAACCTCTAACTGAACTGTTTTTGTAGTAGTGTAAGTCTTTTCATCAGACCCTGATCCACTCGTATAAGTGGTGACTATATCAAGATCATACGTGCCTTCAGATGCGTTGGAATCGGTCATGAGTTTGAATTTAAGAACTCCAGCATCATCATCTTCCTGTCTTGCATTTAGATAAGAGATACTTTTTTCAAGGTCTTCTCCGGAAAGTTTACTGAAAGGATATTCCGGATTGAGTGTAACCTTAATGTCTTTGAGGTTATTGTTTCCTATATTCTGCACGCTGAGAGTAAGTTCAACAGGCTCTCCAGGCCTGGCAGTATCAGGGTTTTGATTAGTTACATTTACCTGCACAGCGGCAGAGTTTATGTTACCGTTTGATGCTCCCAACGCTGTGCCTGCTCCCAGGCATAGGAACGTTGAAAGCAGTAGTAAAAATGTTAGCAAAGAAAATTTTCTCATTTTTATTCCTCACTCCAGATCTGGTTCTTTTTTTATACTTGGTTCATTTTCTGTATTTAGTTCGTTTTTCGTATCAAGTTCGTTTTTCGTATCAAGTTCGTTTTTCGTATTAGGTTCGTTTTTCGTATCAAGTTCGTTTTTCGTATCAAGTTCGTTTTTCGTATCAAGTTCGTTTTTCGTATCAAGTTCGTTTTTCGTATCAGGTTTATTTTTCATATCAGGTTCATTTTTTATACTTGGTTCGTTTTTCGTATCAGGTTCATTTTTTATACTTGGTTCGTTTTTAGAACGGGTCTCGATTTTTTCAATCTCACCGTCTCTTATGTACACAACCCTTGTTGCATATCTTACAAGTTCGATGTCATGAGTAACAATAATAATCGTCTTACCGTCTCTTTGGTGAAGCCCATCCAGAAAATCCAGAATATAATCACCAGTCTTGCTGTCCAAGTTTCCTGTAGGCTCATCTGCCAGGATTATAGGCGGGTTTACAGCCAGGGAACGGGCTATTGCAACTCTCTGCTTCTGTCCGCCTGAAAGCTGGGAAGGAAGGTTTCCTTTCTTATTTGAGAGTCCGACAATGTCAAGCAGATATGAGGCTTTTTGTCGGGCCATTTGTCGATCATCTTCCTGAAATTCCATCGGTAAGAGCACGTTTTCTTCTGTACTGAGTGTGGAGAGGAGGTTAAAGCTCTGGAATATGAAACCAATCATCTGTCCTCGGATAATGGCGAGTTCGGATTCGTCAAGTTCTGAGATGTCTTTAGAATTCAGGCAAACAGTGCCTTTTGATGGTATATCCAGGCAGCCCAGCAGATTCATCATCGTACTTTTTCCACTTCCACTGGGTCCAAGAATGATCAGAAATTCACCTTCGTAAATTTCAAGATTTATTCCTTTAAGGGCTGCAAACTCAACTTCCCCCATCTGATAAATTTTCCACACATTGATTAGTTTGATAAGAGGCTCATCTTTGTTTTGAGAGATCCTTGCCGCTTTGGAACTGCTAGTAGCACCGTTTTCGGAATCAAAGTAAGGATTGATTTTTAGATCCTCTTCGGAATCACTCTCAGATGAACCAGTAAAACTCGCTGCTTCTTCAAGCGAGTTTATAATTTTTGAGGGATTCAATATCGTTTTAAGAGAATCTATTATTCCAGTGAGTGTCATACAAAACCTCTAAAAGTTAGTCATATTTGAGCTTGACCTTTTCAAAGTAGCTTGAGTTTTTATTTTTCTGATGCATGATTTCCATCGTTCCCGTGACTGATTTTATGATGCAGTCGAAAGGTTTTTTGGTAAATTTTAAAGACTGAAATTCTATTTTCAGGTTGATATTAAATGTCCATTTTAGGAGTTATTTTTATGAGTTATGCTACGGCCTATCTGCCTAGTGGGTATAATCGGGCCTAATCAGATCACCTATATGATCCAATTAGACCTGTGGCTTGATTCGTTTTTGAGGCACCACCGAAATGCATAGTACCTCATTTTCTGGAGTGTAGGCTTTTTGCTGGCTGCCTCCTTTCGTTATTACAATGAGGAACACCTGGTTTTCAAGTGATAGACTTGATGTCCCTTGTGGCGAGGTCCTGTTTTTGGGTGTTCCATTTCAGTTTTTACTTTCACTGTAATTAACTAAATTGAGCAACTCTTACATGGGGTTGAAAACCTATTCGAGATAGGTGTCTGAGATGGGCAAAACACCTGTCTTATATAGGACATTTTATTTTCCAGCCGCTCAACAGGATTGGAGGCAACCGATCCCCTCATTGGCGTTTAATAATATAAGCATACTTAGCTAAAAACAGGGAAATCTAGAGAATTAATTTATTAATGAAGCTTTTCTAAGAGGTATTTGGTTAATTTAATCTTTAATTCTCCGTTAGACGTTAAATAAATCCTCAATAAAGTATTATTCGTGGGAAAATTTTTTTCAAAAGGAGCTTAAGGCCTAAAATAAGAGACATTTCTTTTGACCCTGACAAATATTCCGAATGGCTGCTCAAAAACAAAGAGAAATGTCCCTGAAATTAAAATCTCAGGACTCATTCCAGTGTCGCGTCAGGTCTCAATTGCTGGATAAAGAGGTCGTATACATGAGTCACGGGTCAATTCTGAAAAACGAGCACTTTCGCCTGTTTTTTAAAAAAATATAAAAGAACTTCCAAAGGTTATGACTTTTAACAACCTATACCACAACCTTTTTTCCTTGCTAGCAGAAATCCACTGATTCCAGTAAAGCAAATAATGAGAAAGGGAATCAGCCCTTCCTTTTCTGTTTAGTCCTTCCTTTTCTGTTTAGTCCTTCTGTTTCCATTTACTCGTACCTTAATGCATCCACAGGCTTTAATTTCGAGGCCCTGTACGCTGGTACTACTCCAGAGATGACTCCTATCAAAACTGCAAGAGTCAGGCCTTCAAGCATCAAAGAAAAGCTTACTCCGCTACCCCCTCCAGTCATATCGCCCCCCATCATCATCTGGAGCCCAGATGAAACAAAGGATCCCAGAACAACTCCAAGGATACCACCAACAAGGCCTACCATTGCGGAATTAAAAAGGAAAATCATAAGGATATCCCGGTTTTTTGCCCCAATGGCTTTCATAGTCCCTATTTCCTTTGTTTTTTCAAGGACAGAGGTAAACATGGTATTGGCAATGCCTACGGCTCCCACAAGCAGGGAAACAGCTGCAATGGCTCCCAGGAAAAGCGTCATTGAACTCATCATTTCGGTAACAGACTCAGCCATGGACTTTGAAGCTGTCACGGAAAAGTCCTGGTCATCTTTCTGGATAATGTGCCTTGAGACCATGAGCTTTTTTTCAATATCATCCGTTAGTTCGTCCACAAGATCTTCATTCTTGGCTTTTACCGTGATGCTATCATAAACATCGTCTTCGGCATCCTCAATAAGATCTACTGCTCCATCGATTGGCATGTAGATCCTTGAGTAATCTCCCATGCCTTCTTCTTCCAGGATTCCGACAACTCGAACGGATTTGTTGTTCACTGTTATTACCTGGTTGACTCCAATGTCGTGGTCATAAGTTTCACTGGCAACACTGCTTCCTATGACTGCAACATACTTATCAGCCGGTTCAAGCAATCTTCCGGATTGTGTTTTCATAGTAGTCGTATACTTCCAGACCTGAGGGTCAACACCTTTAATCGGGAGGATTGCAGTTTCTCCTGCATATTTAACCTCCTCACTGCCGGAAATTTCTCCGGATATATACTGTATACTATCCAGACCCTGGAGTGCATCAATGTCATCGTCCGTCAATTCGGAATCTATCGATGAAACACTTCTCATACCAGGAGGACCACCATTTACATTGGATGATGCCTTGGTATACCCCGGGCTTATTGTAATTTTTGTCAGATCCATCTCGGCAAGCCTGCTCTGAACCTGCTCTTGCATGGCGTCCCCTAAAGAGACAATGCCAACAACAGATCCGACTCCTATAACTATCCCGATAATGGTCAACCAACTTCGGAGCTTGCTATGCACAAGCATGTTCAGACCCATTTTCAGGTAGGTTGAGTTTCTCATTCTGCATTCTTCCTTTGTTTGGCTCTCAACCGTTGCGCCGGTTGATAACGCCGATAGGGCTTGGGGATATTCATAAAACTCAAACGGTTCTTGGGGTTTTCGATCAACCCTTTTTTGAAAATGATTGTGCCACAACCGTTGCGCCGGTTGATAACGCCGATAGGGTTTGGGGATAAGTTCATAAAATTCAAATGTTTTTCGGGTTTTCGATCAACCCTTTTTGAGAAGGCTTGTGTTTCTAATCCCATGTGTTTCTAATCCCATGTCCTGTATTTGTTAATGATGATATCTTCTGTGATGCTGCTTATTCAGACTTTAGGAGTCTCAGGGGTTTTTTTCGGCTCTTCGCCATTCTTTATGGATAAAATGATTTTCAATTCAAGACCGCATTGGTTTTTATTAGGACATTATGAGGATATCCACACAAAACAACGAAGAGCCTTTTTTTCCGGATTACTTATTTTTTCTGCCCTGCAGTTTTTCCTTGATTTTCTTCCTGTATACGAATGCTCCTCCTGCAAGAGCTATTATCACAATATAGGATAAGTATGACCCAAATCCACTACTCTTATTGCCTGACCCTCCTGATCCCTGCGCAGTCATGTTCCCGGAATCCATTTCGAGCTTTACTTCTTTATCAACCTTTATTCGTTCTCCTTTTGCATCCGTATATTCAATCTGGACTTTCAGAGGATTAGAATCCATGGAAGTAGAAGTTACATTTTCGCCTTCATCGCTGGACTTTATATTGTCGGATGAGGATTCCGCATTCATAGCATCCTGCTGTGTACTTGCAATGTTAAAAGATGCAATTGTATAGTCTCCTTTCTCAAGGTTTCCTACAATTGTTGAGGAACTTCCTGAAATCCGGTACCCATCCTGGTCAGGGATCGAGACTTTAACGGAATACGCCATGTTGTTTCCTACATTTGCAACTGAAAGAGAAATTTCTCCCTGGTCACTTTCCGAAAAAGAAACATCAAAGTCGGTTTCTCCACCAACGAAAAGCCCTGCTGTAGTCTGTATACTTTTTTCATTTGAATTATAGTCTTCAAAACTGAGGTTTACGTCCAGAGTATAGAGTCCAGGGTCTGCATTTACATCTGCCATTACCGAGTAAGCAACTGTTACAGAGTCTCCTGCAGCCAGATATTTGATGTACTTTGTGTTATCCGAATATACTGGCAAAATTACCCCTTTTGGGTCTTTCCAGGAAACCACCATGTTTTTCAAAGGTGAATTTCCGGTATTTGTTATTATGAATTCCAGAGGCTCTTCTTTTGCAATGTCAATACTTGCCTTATTTATGGTAACAATCTGAGCGTATTCCTTGCCCCTTACCTCGAGATGAATGGTTTTTGTAGTGGTAATCGTGTTTGACGAAGAGCCACTTTCTTTAGCAGTAGTAGTAATATCGATATCATATGTGCCTTCTGAAGCATTGGCATCTGTCATAAGCTTGAACTTAAGGACTGCTGCATCGTCATCATCCTGCCGTGCATTCAGGTAAGAGACCTTTTTTGTGAGGTCTTCTCCGGAAACCTTACTGAAAGGATATTCAGGGTTAACCGTGACAGCAATATCTTTCAGGTCAGCGTTTCCTGCGTTTTGCACGCTAACAGTGAGTTCAACAGGTTCTCCCGGACGGGCAGCATCAGGGTTTTGATTTGTCAGGTTTACCTCCAAATATGCAGATTTTATATCACCATTAGAAGCAAGTGCTGTTCCAGATCCGAGGCATATGAATACTGAAAACAACAGTATAATTTTTAGCAAAGAGAACTTTTTCATTTTAATTCCTCAACTCCGATTTTCTTCATTTTTCGTACCTCGTTCGTTTTTCATATCTGGTTCGTTTTTAGGACGGGTCTCGATTTTTTCAATCTCACCGTCTCTTATGTACACAACCCTTGTTGCATATCTTAAAAGTTCGACGTCATGAGTAACAATAATAATCGTCTTACCGTCTCTTTGGTGAAGCCCATCCAGAAAATCCAGAATATAATCACCAGTTTTGCTGTCCAGGTTTCCTGTAGGCTCATCTGCCAGGATTATAGGCGGGTTTACAGCCAGGGAACGAGCTATTGCAACTCTCTGCCTCTGTCCGCCTGAAAGCTGGGAAGGGAGGTTTCCTTTCTTATTTGAGAGTCCGACAATGTCAAGCAGATATGAGGCTTTTTCTCGGGCTATTTTTCTATCCTCTTCCTGAAATTCCATAGGTAAAAGCACGTTTTCTTCAGTATTGAGGGTTGGAAGAAGATTGAAACTCTGGAATATGAAGCCAATCATTTTTCCTCGGATAATGGCGAGTTCGGATTCATCAAGTTCTGAGATATCTTTAGAATTCAGGCAAACTGTGCCTTTTGATGGCATGTCCAGACAGCCCAGCAGATTCATCATCGTACTTTTTCCACTTCCACTGGGCCCAAGAATGATCAGAAATTCACCTTCGTAAATTTCAAGATTTATTCCTTTAAGGGCTGCAAACTCAACCTCCCCCATCTGATAAATTTTCCACACATTGATTAGTTTGATAAGAGGCTCATCTTTGTTTTGAGAGATCTTTCCCGCATTGGAATTATTAGCATCACTGTTTCCGGAATTAAAGTATGGATTGTATTTTAAATCCCCAACTGAGCCATTCTCATCAGCACCATTCTCGGATTCTTCATAGAAACTTGCCTTTCTTTCTAGCGAATCAACAAGTTTTGAGACATTCAGTTTTGATTTGAAAGAATCTATTATTTCAGTAAGCGTCATACATATCCCCTAAAAAGTTAGTTGCCTCTGAACTGAATTTTTTCAAAGAACCTGAATTGGATTTTCTTTTTTTATAATATACGTTATTCCATAAATTATTTTATGATGATCTGAAGACCCTTTCTTATGACCATAACTGAAGACTCTTTTTGTTACCGGACATGAAGACTTTTGTTACCGAACATGAAGACTTTTGTTACCGGACATGAAGACTTTTGTTACCAGACATGAAGACTTTTGTGACCAGGCATGAAGACTTTTTTGATATGAAACGAAAACTCTTTTTTGAACTGTTATAGATTAGGGCTTACGCAGTTGAACTGAAAAATCAACCGCAGCAAACCGTTAACTGTTTAAAACAGAACCTTAATCCACAGTCTCTGCTGTAATTGATTCTGTTTCTCAAGTGCGTATAGTCCTAGTGAACTGTTATAGATTAGACATTTTATCTGTAATTTCTGATCCTGATGCTGTTTTTGAAAACTCTTTATTTTCTTTGAAAATTTTATAGACCCTGAGAAGCAGGAACCCGGAAAGCAGAAATGCCAGAAAGTCCGCTGCCGGGAAAGCTGCCCAGACTCCATTCAGTTGATAGAACCGGGGAAGGAGGGTAACAAGAGGGATCAGAAAGAGAAGCTGCCGACTAATGGAAAGAAGGAACGCAGGTTTTGCTTTTCCCAGGGCCTGGAACAGGATTGATGTGATCACATTCATGCCTACCAGAGGCATCCCCAGAAGCATGATAGTCATAGCTTTTTTTCCGATCTCCAGATATTGCGGGTCTGCACTGAATAAGCCGAGAATTTGTTCTTTTAAGAGTAAAATGATCAGAAGGCCAAAAATTCCAATAGTTGTTGTCGCTGCGAGCGATAATTTCACAGCTTCGGCTATCCTTTCATATTTTTTTGCTCCGTAATTGAACCCGACAACCGGTTGCAGGCCAAAGCCCATACCCAGAAGAGACATGAAAATGAAGGAGTTGACCTTTATTATTACACCAAAAACGGCAATTGCGCTATCTCCTCCATAAGTTGCAAGTGCATTGAACACAAAGATCATCATGACACTGTTCGAGCATTGCATTACAAAAGACCCAATACCAATAGCCCCAATTTCCTTATCAATTTCCAAATCGGGTTTCAAGGTTTCTGATCTGAAATGAACTGCCCCTTTTCCTTTGAGGTAGTACAGCAGAAGCCAGATCGAAGCTATTGCCTGTGATATTACAGTTGCAATTGCAGCTCCTTTTACACCCATTCCAAAACCAAGCATAAAAAGCGGGTCAAGGAAGATATTGAGGCCGCCTCCTACAAGCATAGCATTCATTGCAAAACGGGCGTTTCCTTCAGACCGGACAATATTCTGAACAGCCACTCCAAAGACAAAGACAGTTCCTCCCAGTATTATATATTTAAGATATTCTCTGGCATAGGGCATGACACCAGCAGTTGCTCCGAAAACCTTCAAGATCGGATCAAGATAATAAAGACCTGGGATGGCTATAAGCACACTTAATATTAAACTCAGGGAAAAAACATTTCCAAGTACTCTTTCGGCTTTTTCATTTTCTCGGGCTCCAAGGGCACGTGAAATTATGGAAGAACCTCCTGTCCCAAGCACAATTCCAAAAGCCATCACCATCATCTGGATTGGAAAGGCTATCGAAAGTCCGCCTATGGCCTGGACGTCATCTGCCCCATAGGCCATTCCCACGAAAAAGGTGTCCACTACGTTATAAATAGCCTGGACCAGCATTCCGATGACAATGGGGGCTGAGAGCTTAAACAGGAGCTTCTTTATGTTATCTTTGCCGAGAAACTCACTTTTTTCATCCATATTTTTTTTATCTCCACCGTTTTTCACCTCAATCATCTGACCTGTCAGATGGAGGCTCGAATCCAGGCTCAAAAAGTTTAATAGCAGCTTTATGAATGAGCAGCCTGAAGATTTCTTTTTCTTCAAAGGTAAAATCCGAAAAGAGGATCTCTGTAAAAGCCATCAACTTTTTAAAAATTATATTTCTCATTTCTTTTCCTTTTTCAGTCAGGTAAACCCTGTAAGCTCGAAGGTCACTTTCGTCTCTTTCCCTGTAAACGTAACCTTCTTTTTCCAGATTCTGGACTGCTCTGGCACTTGTTGCTTTGCTAACTTTCAGTTCCTTTGCAAGAGTTTCCTGGGATACTCCATCTTTGTGATACAAAAACAGTAAAAACTCAAACTGTCCGCTTCCGACCCTGTAAGCTTCGAGTTCCTTTACCATGTAAGCCAGATGGCTCCGATAAATGTAGGCAATAGGGCCTAATATTTCTCTTGGGTCTGTTTCTCTTAAGTTTCTGTCTCCTGGGTCTTCCATAATTTTATCCTTCACATTTTATGAGCTGGATGGTTTGTTTATTAATACACCATTGTGAAAATCGTTACAAATGAAACTGATCCGACCTCTATAGGCTTGTGAGGTATATAATAGTTCCGAATGAAACTAAAATTAAATGCAAAATAACTGGTGTTAGTATATATACTCAGACGGGAAGTAACTTTTATCCCAAGAATAAATATTTATTTACAGGTTTTCTATAGCAAATGAATTTCTTTAAGGTGAAAAAATGGGAAGTAAAGACCTGATACAGGATCATCAGCAGATAGAAGAGATTCTCTCAAAGGCAAAATTCCTTCGTATAGCCCTCTCGGACTCAGACAAACCTTACATTATCCCAATGGCTTTTGGATACAAAGATAACAAAATTTATCTACACTGTTCCAGCAAAGGCAAGAAGATCGATATCCTTAACAGAAACCCCAGAGTCGCTTTCGAAGCCGATGCTGAAGCTGAAATCATCACCAATGAAGACATCTGCAAATATAATGTCCGTTACAGAAGTGTTGTAGGGAACGGACAGGCACGGTTTGTTGAAGACTATGATGAAAAAGTAGAGGGGCTTACTGTCCTGTCCGAGCATTACGAGAAAAAAGGGCCTTTTGAGTTTGAAGAATGGAAAGTTAACAGATTGTGCGTAATTAAGATTGAGATTGAAGAGATGACAGGAAAGCAGCATGGATTTTGAAAAAGTATATTGAAATTAATTTTTTACAAACAATTGTATTCTTACAATTTCTTGTATTTTTCCTTTATTAAACAGAGTGTTTTATTTAATAAATAAAGAAGTTTTATTTTTGTTATTATTATGGGAGCGTGGAGGGTCACAAATACTTCGTCCTTCATAAGCTGTCCAACATTACTTCCGATAATAACCAAATCTTTTTTTTCGATTTAAAGGCTTATATGCCTTATCTTCTACATGCTTTTGTCCTGAAATTAAATTGTCGGACAGCTTGTTTAGATTGGGGTGGTCGCAAGCAATTTTATTTGCTATGATAAACTCGGCCAAATTCTGGACTTTTACTTTGACGGATCATTCTGATTGATATCCAGACGTACCTGTGTCAGCTGCACCGCCTGTCAGTAGGATCATAATTACAGCTACTGTTGCTATAATTCCTAATTTTACACTGTTTGGCATAGCACCCCATGTTTTAAGCAAGCTGTAAATCATTTCCATTAAAAAAAAGAAACCTGTGCCTCCAAAAATTAGCCAATCTCCTTTGAAATTGTTATGCGTGAATCTTAAAACTGGTAAAATTCCAGCACATATTAAAGCAAGTATCCCCCAAATACAAGCGAACCGTAAGTAATCCATAAAACCATCTGATGGTATGACAAACCATGCTTTCAACCAAGATATAAATGCCACGATGACGAAAATAGCACAACCAAATAAGCTAACGAAGCACTCATTAGACGATATCCCTTCACTGTATCTGGATTTTAACCAAAAATTGATACCCGCGAGAATAGCGAGCGCAATCGAGAAGCCAGTAAATACAAGGTAATGCAAAGAAACATTAGAAGGGACGGCGAACCATGCTTTAAACAAGCTGTAAATAATTCCAGCTGGTCCAAACACGGAAAGTAAAAACTGAATTACAGATCTTTTATTATCATATCTTAAACTCAATATTGCAGGGATTGTAGCGATCAAAACGAAAAAAACAGCGTACAACATGTAATCCCAAAAATCAATTGGTATCAAGAATGATAAGTCAAGTCCAAGATTCATTATTTTAATATCTCCTTTATTTTCACAGGTAGGTTTCAATGAACTGCTGTTAACACTTAAGAAGTGAAAGATTTCAAACAAATGAAATTAAAGCTTGTTCTCTTTAACTAATCTCCAATAGTGGTATCCTAAGGCTGTCAACTTGCAGGATTTTGAATTCATTGCAGCATAATACATATGCTTCTCATTCACAGGTTTTACAAGCCCTTCAGATTCAAAATCTTGCAGATCTTTAAATATTGCACATTTTAATGCAACAGCTTTCTCGGATGTAGGCTCATAAGAAGGATCTAGTTTAAATTCATCTTCAGGCTGCGGGAAGTATTTAGGAATTTTTCTCAGCTTTTCAAGTGGTATTTTTGGATTTATACTCCTTATTGGCACAAATCTGGAGACGTTTGTTTTAAAAATTGGCCTCTGTGCCCAAGCGCCAAGTGCAGAATCTATGTAAGCATATATGCTTCCAGCTGTGATATGCCCACGAATATCTGCAGCCCCCCCTTGAAGCGCATCTACTAACAATGAAGTAAATACTCCATGCCCATCTAATTCAATTGCAGACTCTATATTACGACTAGCGGTAATTACTGTTAACTCTTCACATAGATTAGAAACACTTGAGTTGCCAAGATTTGATTCCGCAAAGGACCCCGAGTGACAACAGTCTAATATAATGATTTTACTTCTGGCTCTAGAATTATTTGCAAGCGCAAGAATTTCGTTCATGGCTATCCCTTCATCATATCTTTTGAAATCTGACGTGACAATATACCCGCCTGTAGATTTTAGCAAACCATGACCCGAATAGTAAAATAATGCAACATCACTATGTGTTTCAAATAATTCTTCAATTAACCGCCTTGTTCCGGGAATATCCGTTGTGTCTGAAGGATTCGTAATTAGTCTGACATCAAAATTTGGAGATCCGTCTCCATTTTTTTCCAGTATACTGGCTACAGATACAGCATCATTTACACAACCCTTTAATACAGCACCTGGATAATTATTGATTCCTATAACCAATGCCTTTCTCATATGTGCTCACCTTATGCTAAGTCCCTTATGGCACTGACTATTGATTCAGTGTTCCATTTTACAATCCTATCAGCATGCTCTTTTACAATTTTCGATGTTTTCTCAGATCCCCAAGGTTCAACAGCAATTATAGGTTTCCCGAAGTGTTCTGCAATCTCAATCTCTTTGTTAATCCATTTGCTGTATGAAGAATAGACACCAGCAAGAATTATTACTATATCACAAAAAACTACTTTATTTTGAATTGCTTCATAAAGCTCTCTGTCAGTCCCAGTTGTATGAATAGGATTTTCTTTGGGCACGGAATAGTTTTTGTAATCAAAATATGGTCTTTTGTTTAAGAGAGTGACCAAACCATTGTATGCATCACTGTAAGCCCATGAGTGGCTTATAAACAAATTGTATGTTTTCATGTTCTCACCGACACAAGTCTTGAATTAAAAACCAACTAGGTTGCTCATATTGACCAATACATTTCAAACCCGCAACAATTGTTCCTGTAGTAACCAGAAAAAGTACCTTTAAAATCGAAGTTGGAGAAACTGCACTATAAAGAAAGTGCTCAAGAAAAGCTTCTACATAATTCCCAGAAAATAATTTTAAAATTATGTTCAAGAGAGTTACAACAGCGCCGCCAAATACATACATTGCCATTAAACCAATAAATGTATGTGGAGTTTTTACTAAGTATTTTAAAAAACCTATTTTGTAGCCCAATTCACGGTCACCTTAAATTTTTTAACGTGCAATAAATATTAATGCATCATTATACTTAAACTTTTCTTTCAAGTATGAAATTAAAGTTTATCTATTAGTAAAATATAGGATCAAAGAATATTTATTCAATTGATCTAGTCTATCAATTATGGATAAAGCAAAAGAGACTGTTCATATAGTGCCAATAGGTTTTCAGTCGGACAAACTAATCGCAAGCATCCGACAATATCCTGTTCATAGAATTATTCTTATAACTGTGGAAGGCGATGAAAAGATCGAAAAAGTGCAAAAAAAATCGAATGATATTAAAGAGGCATTTAGAGGAATAAAAATTGAAGAAAGGATTGTAGCAAGAGAAAATATCTTCCAGGCAACTATAGAAATATTAGGGATAATAGAAGACCAAATTGAGAATGGAAGAGAAGTAAAGATAAATATTTCAGGTGGTTTAAGAAACATAGGAATATCTTCCTATATAGCATCCCTTGTATCAAAAGTTAGCATATATACTGACATACCAGAATCTGGAAATGATGAAAGTTATGTACTAAAAGGAGTTCTGGAGATCCCTACATTTCCTATAAAGGAAATATCACAAGAGCAGTTATATATTCTACAAAAGTTAGAAGAAGGTGTAGATTCTCTGGATACATTGATATCACGATTGAAACCAGATCTCAAAAAAGAGGATCCAAAATACAACAACGAACGCTCTAGATTAAGTCATCATATTAAGAAATTAAAAGAATCGAATTTTGTTGAGACAGAGAAAAAAGAAAAAAATTTGATCGTAAATAGAAGTGTTCTTGGTGAGATTTATTTAAAAGGGATTAAGATATCAAATCTTCAGAAAAGGGAAAAATAAAAAATTATTTATACACTTAAAAGTCAATTTTGAAGGAGGTTTTTAAAACTTAACTTAGCAGGGGTTTTAGAATTTGGTCCAGATAAGCATACTTGGAGGAAAAAAAGAGATCGGTGGAAATAAAATTCTTGTAGAACATAAAGGAACAAGAATTTTATTAGATTTTGGAATGAGTTTTGGTCAAAACTCTAGATACTTTTCTGAATTTTTACAACCTCGTAGATGCTCCGCTTTAACTGACTTTTTTGAAATGGGTCTTCTTCCTGATATAAAGGGAGTTTATAGAACTGATTATCTTGAACATATGGGAAGAATAGTAGAAGAAAAAGATTTAGATGCCGTTTTTCTTACCCATGCCCATGCTGATCATGCTCAATATATACATTTTTTGAGATTTGATATTCCAATTTTCTGCACGGCAGAGACGAAGATAATATTGCAATGCTTGGAAGAAACTAGTAGAAACACACTGTCTGACTATATAACAGCATGTGAGTCCTTCAAATTTTATCGAAATTCAAAAAAGGAATTATCTAGAGTTGACAGAAAAAAAAAGGAGTATATACACGAAAGAGATTTCCAAGTAATGGAACAAGAAAAAAAAGTTAAAGTCGGCAGTTTAGAAGTAGAAATGGTTCCTGTTGACCATTCACTCCCTGGAGCTTGTGGTTTCATAATCTATACAGATGAAGGAAATTTGGTTTATACAGGTGATATCCGCTTTCATGGCTCCAATCAGGAATTGAGCAGAAAATTTGTGCAAAAAGCGAAATCTGTAAATCCAAAATTATTAATCTGCGAAGGGACAAGAATAGGTAGCAGTGAAGTAGACAGTGAGGAAGGGGTAAGAGGAGAAATAACAAAACTAATTTCTGAATCTAGTGGGCTTGTTTTTGTTGAGCACCCAATCAGAGATATTGACCGAATGAAAAGCATCTTTGAATCAGCAAGAGAAAATCACAGAGATTTTGTAGTACCCCTAAAAGCTGCTTACTTAATTGAAGCACTTGGGAATTTATGCCCCTTTTGCATTGAAGATGTAAAAATTTTAGTGCCAAGGAAAAGTTGGGGATTAATTTATAAAGAAGGTTATGAACAAAGTTTAATTAACAACGATTATGAATCATGGGAACGAGATTACATTTATCGATCAAATTCAATAACTTGTAAAGAACTAAAGCAGAATCCCCTAAATTATGTGGTTTCCATGAGCTTATGGGAAATAAACCACCTTATAGATATTCAACCACAAAATGCTATTTGGATAAAATCCTCGTGTGAACCTTTTTGTGAGGAAATGGAGCTGGATGAGGAAAGAAAGCAAAATTGGCTGGATCGATTTGAAATAGTAAAATATTCGGCACATGCTTCAGGTCACGCATCTGGTCAAGAAATTATAGAAATGATAAATGAAATAAAACCTGAAAATGTTATTCCAGTTCACACAGAAAAGCCTGATCTCTTTAAGCAAGCTGAAGCAAAGATACTTATTTACTGAATCTTTTTCAATTTTCGTGGACATTCTTCAATATTAAGTAACTTTGATTCTTTTTCTTATTTTAATATGCTATTTAACTCTACAAAATAAGAACTAATTACCGCTACGTTAAACAAGTTTTCACTTTTCAAATCAGGAAATCTTATACCAGATAATACGCAAAAGCACTTAAAACCAGCCTGATTAAAGAAAAAACAATTGAAATCATTGAAAAGGCCACAAGATATACGTTTAGAGCCAGTATCTCCGCAAAAAGGCCGGAAAAATCAGCATTGAAAACGAGAGCAACCAAATTTATCAGCAAAATGAAAAAGAGTATGGTTACAAAACCCCTGCCTGCTCCTTTAAGGTCTTCTTTGCTCAGGGCCATATGTGATGAGATTGCGATTGCCAGGGCAAAATAAATCCAGAAGTTGAGAGAAAACAGGTTTTCTAATGAGAATATGCTTTGAAAGAGACCTGCGGTAAGGGCGAAGATTTTTGTCAAAATATACTGGTCCGGCTGAGCGGGCTCAAGGGTAAGATAGTCGGTAACCCTGGCAAAGGAATCCGGCAGCAGCAGTTTCATGCCGATGATAAGAGCCGCGGTCCCGCTGAAAATCGGGCCCATGCCTATGAAAAAGTTTCCTATGTTCTGGTAGAGGCTTTTAGGGTTCCAGCTGTGGTTGACGTATCCAAGGGTTCCGTCCTTTTCCTTGTGGGAAAACAACTTGAGTTTAGTTATATTGTGCCTGAATACGTAGCACATCAGCAGATGGCCAAGTTCATGAATCGGAGTGCCTATCCAGGCTGTAACCAGAATTCCTTTCCTGCCAAAAGCGCTCTGGACGTAAAAGTTAGCCCGGTTCTCAAGAAGGCCGAGTATCATCCCGACAAGAATCAGAGAGCCTGTGACATAGAAGGTGTCAAACAGGCTTACCCGAAAAACAGTAAAAAATGTATTTTCCATTTTGGACTCCTTTTTATAACTTCAGGAGAAGTTTTGGCTTTGAATTGACCCGAGATCGAATTTCACAGTTAGCTTATAGGTCAGCTTATAGGTTAGCTTATAGGCAGCTTACAAGTTAGCTTACAGGTCAGCTTATAGGTCAGCTTATAGGTTAGCTTATAGGCAGCTTACAAGTTAGCTTACAGGTCAGCTTATAGGTCAGCTTATAGGTTAGCTTTTTATAATAAAGTGGCTGAAGAAAATATAAACTTCGCGCCAGTCACATACAAAATAAAAAAAGCTGAAAGAAGTTTGAAAGAGTGAAATACATTATTTTTCAGGAACAGTAAATGGCTACATCCAATAATCCTTTTCATAAAATTCCAAGATCTTCCTGGCCTGCAAGATCAAACCAGACAGGGTTTTTGTCTTCAGGGTCGCAGTTATAGTTTATTGTTATTTCTTCGTCTTCCTGAATATCTCTTATACAAACATATTTTAAAAGGCTGTTATCGAAGTCTTTGTAATACCTTGCATTCGGGTTGTATGAGTGATTATAAAGGGAACCATAGCCCAGCGCAATAGCTGCATCTTTTGAGTCAGAACCCCAGGCGAAATAATAATTATAGAGCTGGGTAAGCTCAAGTGAGTCTATCTCTTCGGCAGGTAAAACTATGACAGGACAGGTTTCTATTACCTCTCCTTTTTTAAAATTCCGCTGTGCAAACACACCTCTACCTTTTCCAGGTGAGTCTTTAACACTTATCGATAACATATGACCGTATCCCATAAAATTTAAAAATTACCGGCAAACTGTATTATTATGTATAGAAAGATGTAATTTATAGGTTTCCCTTCAAAATTCTTTAAAATATAGGAACAGAGTCCTTTTTGGTTTTCGAGAATAGAGAGCATAAATCACTTTGTTTCAATCCAGGCATGAGTCCAGGTCTATCCTCTGGATTACCTGATGAGCTTTCCTCCAAGTCCTGGCCTTGAAAACAAAAAAATACAGAGGTGAGTTAAAAAGTTCTTAGCGGACCTTTGCTTTTAATGAACGACCTTTTTTTGGGTTCGGTCCCAGCTCCAGGGCTCATCAAGGATATTGACATTAACCTTTTCTACCCCTTCCGCAGTCAGGACCTTTCGCCGGATCTGTTCCTTAAAGTAATCGATCATAGGGCAGGCGCTTGTTGTCAATACAAGGTTTACGTCTACATTTGGTCCGTCGACTATTACTTCCTTTACCATGCCCATTTTGACAATATCCATCCCCACCCCAGGGTCGACCACGTCTTT
This sequence comes from Methanosarcina sp. Kolksee, assembly GCF_000969945.1. NCBI lineage: Archaea > Methanobacteriati > Methanobacteriota > Methanomicrobia > Methanosarcinales > Methanosarcinaceae > Methanosarcina > Methanosarcina sp. Kolksee. Next base: position 1,284,943 of record NZ_CP009524.1, on the reverse strand, counting down.
TAGCAGGGAATAAATTTGTTCATCCTTAAGCACTGCTCCTTTTAGAGGTTTTCCATGTCCGGAAGCTAACTCTTCATGTGCCTGGAACTCGTCTTCTAGCCTGCTCAGCCGGTCAAGTATCTGGCTTATTACAATAAGTCCGGGATCAGGCAGCTTATCATGGTCAAGTTGACCTGCAGAAACCGAAGGATGTGTTTCTGCAATCCTTGCAGGGACTCCCACAACAGTAGCTCCGGCTGGGACTGACCGGATCACAACCGAGCCGGCGCCTATTTTAGCGCCCCTTCCAACAGTAATTGGGCCAAGTACAGATGCTCCTGAACCAATAACTACATCACTTTCAATAGTAGGATGACGCTTTACTTTTTCCAGAGCTGTCCCGCCTAACACAACTCCCATATATATCAAAACGTCATCGCCTACCTCAGCAGTTTCTCCGATCACCACTCCAGATCCGTGGTCTATGAAAACTCTCTTTCCAAGCTTTGCCCCGGGATGGATTTCAATACCTGTTAACATCCTGGAAATGTGAGAGAGCAGACGGGCCAGAAAATAAAAATGTCTCTCCCAGAAAAAATGAGATACCCGATGTATCCAGACAGCGTGCAGGCCCGGATAGCAGCAGATTACCTCAAGCGTAGACCTTGCTGCAGGGTCTTTCTTAAAAACAGTCCTGATATCTTCCCTGATTCCCATTCGAAATCTTCCGGTATTAATTGTCAAATCAATCGGTCGGCCAGCCTCAGACAAATCAGTCAAACTGTTGCCGAGAAATCAGTCAAACTGTTGCTGATAAATTGGTCAAAAGTTGCTGACAATCAGTCAAAGAGGTCAGTGCTCAAATAACGTTCTCCCGTATCCGGCAAGATAACAACAATCGTCTTCCCGCTCATGTCGTCCCTGGCTGCGACCTGCAGTGCAGCATAGGTAGCAGCGCCTGAAGATATGCCTGCAAGGATGCCCTCTTCCTTTGCCAGACGCCGGGACGTGGCAGCGGCGTTGTCTCCGGTTACCTTGATCACTTCATCAACAAGATCAAGCCGGAGTACATCAGGAACGAAACCTGCACCGATACCCTGGATTTTATGTGGTCCAGGGCTTCCCCCGCTGAGCACAGGAGATTCGGCAGGTTCGACTGCAATCGCCTTAAAAGACGGTTTCCGTTTTTTTATTACGCTGGCAATGCCTGTGATAGTTCCACCTGTTCCCACGCCTGCTACAACAACATCCGCTTTACCATCAGTATCTTTCCAGATTTCTTCAGCTGTTGTCCGTCTGTGAATTTCTGGATTTGCAGGATTCTGGAATTGCTGGGCTATGAAGTAAAGTGAAGGATCGTCAGCAGCCATCTGTTCGGCTTTATTAACTGCTCCTGTCATTCCTTCCGTTCCGGGGGTTAGAACCAGCTCTGCTCCCAGGGCTTTCAGCAGTTTTCTTCTTTCTACTGTCATTGTCTCAGGCATAACCAGTATGAGCTTATAGCCACGAGCAGCGCAGACGCAGGCGAGTCCGATACCGGTGTTGCCGCTGGTTGCTTCAATAACAGTGGTACCTTTTTTGATTTTCCCTTCAAGTTCGGCTTTTTCAATCATTGCCAGCCCTATTCTGTCCTTCACACTTCCCATAGGATTAAAGGATTCAACTTTAACTAAAACATCCGCATGTAGACCTTCTGTTATGCGGTTTAACCTGACAAGAGGAGTATTACCAATTGTCCAGGTTATGTCGGAATATATTCGCCCCATACTTTTACCGTCTCCTGCAACTTACTTTTTTCAGGTTTCATGTATTTTAATTTGATTAGATTATATTAATAAGAATATATTAATTAGATCATATTAACTCGGCTATCTTGTAAGCTGCCAATAACGTATGTTTTTACACTCAAACCTTTTCAGCCTCATTACAGTTTTTATCGGATGATTTTTCAATCAACCTGAGATGGTATTTTGAGTGGTCAGCCCTGCTGCAATATACAGCAAGATACGTCAACATACAGACAATTCATAGTAAATTCACAATTGTGAAATTAATTTTATGTTTAATATAGTTATCGAGAAGTCCCCATACTTAAAAACCGTATTTAAGAACAAAAAAGAATCCGGCAGCCGAATGTAAAAAATAGTGAAGAAACTGGAAAAAATTAAGAAACTGAAAAAATTAAGAAACTGAAAAAATTAAGAAACTGAAAAAATTAAGAAACTGAAAAAACAGTAGAAGGACTAAAAACAATAATAGAGCTCTGAAAGCAGTAGATATATTGATAAAATCCTGCTTTATGCTTCAGATTTTTCATTATCGCCCGCTTTGTCTTCTGTTATATAAATGGCTTGCTCTTCCTTGACACATCCACTATTACACTTATTTTCAATTCCTCTGGCACTTACACAGATCTCACAGATTCTTGCTACAAAGTCGCTGACTTTGTTATCGATAAGGTCCTGAGCAAGCTTTTCGATCAATTCTTTCGTCTCGCCCTGAAACTCAATCCTGTAGCCTCTTTTTCCCGAAATGTACTGGGAAACTGCCGACGGGGCAATCCCCAGCAACTTTGCCGACGCTGCCTGTGACTGTCCTTTTTTTGCAAGTTCGATTGCGAGACTGGCCCTTATTGCAGGGACCAGATCCCACACAATCTTCTGACACGGAGTTTCCATAATTACCATCACTTTTTGAGATTTTACACTTAAGAGAGAATATATTCTATGTACATATATATTATTTTCAGTAACAAAAATAATAATAAGATTCTCTGCCTGTCCTTGAAGAAGTAAAACTTACAAAAAAATGGCTTGACTTATAACAATTTACAAAATTTCCAAAAAAATTCAGGGATTTCTCCTGCATGTATCTCTAAGTTTTTCTGTAAGATTTTACAATAAAACTTAGACCGTCACACTTGTTATAAATATTTACAGTTGAGAAGGTGCGGGTGTGACCATTGAAAACAAGACCATTTACATGGACAACTCTGCTACAACACCTGTAAGAAGAGAAGTTGTCGAAGAGATGCTTCACTACCTGACCGAGAATTTAGGAAACCCTTATTCTATCTGGTTAAAATAAGTTTGAGCAAAATGAGATTGAGCAAAATGAGATTGAGCAAAATAAGTTTGAGCAAAATAAGTTTGAGCAAAATAAGTTTGAGCAAAATAAGTTTGAGCAAAATGAGATTGAGCAAAGTGAGATTGAGCAAAATAAGATCAAAGTGAGACTATCTGTCAAAACGAGATTGGAAAAGCAGTTAATCATTGAAGAAATAAAAAAGCTTAAAGCCAAAAGGAAAACAGTTCGGCGTCCGTAAAAGCCGAGTAAGGTATCTGCTGCACATCGGCAAACTCGACAACTGTGGCAAATTCAATTGGAAACCGAGAGATGATATTTATTCCGGACAAAAATCTGGAAACCTTTGTATCCTTTATAGGGCTCATGCCGTTGAAATACCGAAAGCCTGATATTATTAAAAATCTTATTCTATTTTTGTGATTCTCTAAAAACGTACGGAGTTATGGACATAAACCCACCTAAATGTTAATGGCATTGACTACATTAATATTTTCATTGCGGCTTCTAACGTTTTTAGCTGCACTGAATATATAAAGAAGAAAAATGGCATTTCCTTGCAAGGTTAAAAAGTAACCCTTTGATAAGAGCCCTGAAAACGAAGGAAATGTACCACTTGAAACAGTAGATATTCCACCAAAAGGACGTGTGGTTCACCTCAAAGCATATGGATTCGTAAAAGTGTTTCGGATGGTTCCAAAAAAAAGGAGACAAGAAACACTGGGTTACATATGTACAGGAGATGGATGAATCAAAACGTGAAAACCTGGCAAAAAAAGTCATGGAAAATTTAGGAATATCATAGGGGGATAAAGCAGTTTTGTGGTGTGGAAAAATGCCAGGCATGAAAGGAAGAGTTACAAAGAGCACATATAATGTTCTCATTAAGAGCTTTCCTCATAATAGAATTACAAAGAATCAAAAGTGGAATATTCTGGTTTGAAAATACTATGAAAATTAGAAGAGTGGCAGTGACAGCATATTTAAAGAATCTTATAAACATTGCAAATTAAAGAACATAGTTAAAAATTGAAAAAAATGATATGCTAGGAGCCAACTGCATAACTTTTATGAAATTAGGGAGAACTGATTATGAAACTGAAACTGCTAAGTATTCTTTTTGTTGCTATGCTCACAATTCCATTGGCTTCGGCTACGGGAAATTATGTAACTCCCACAAAAGAGCAAGTCACCCAGACCATGTTCGATTACAACCTCAGCAACCAAAATAATTCCTACCAACTAGCTTGCGAAATCGGTCAATATGTTTCAGAAGAATATAGTTGGAACTGTGATATCAGAGAACTTAATTTCACAAAACATGCTCCTATTTATATCAATGTCTTCTATCCAGCAGCCAATAATAAAAAAGGATATGAGGCATATTATGGCTGGTTCGGACCCCAAAGGAAGGAAGTAATAGCCTTTAATAACAAGAATAAAACCATGTCGTATAGAGACTGGGGATCTACCAGGAAGTTTGACTGTGGAATTACAGGGGTTACCAGTTATAACATTGTGAAAAGTTACTTTGGGAACACATCTGAACAGACAACCGACCCTGTACCGCCAGATTCGGAAAGTACGCAGCCTGTCGAGAAGAATGACTCAGGAGCACAAAACATTGTAAATGGATCTACCAATACTGTGAATAATCAAGGTATTATCGGCACTATAGAACAGTACTGGTTTGATTTTAAGAATGCAAATTTGTCGAATATAACTTTTAATTTTTTTGGGGGTAATTAAAGCCCCTTTCCTTTTTTGGTGAAAATATTTTGGAATTGGCTTCGAGATTGAGTTTCTGGCTTTGTAAAAAATAGCTGCTGCAATTTAATTTAGTTTGTATTGTCTATTGAAATTACTATAATTATTCAATGGGAAAACAAGGACTAAAAAATTCAAAGATGTTTCATGTCCTGATCAAAATTGTAAATGTTATTATATCACTGGAAAAGGAAACATCGTTGTCAGCGGTACGTATCAAATCAAGAACAAGAGAGTTAGCAAATATATCTGCATTGAATTTGGTAGAGTGTTCAATGATCGAATGGTACTTTATTAGATAATTTTTGTAAAGGTGAATTCATTAATTACTAAGGGTAAATGGACATTAACAAAATTGTTAAATTATAAATCCTTTAAAATATCAACTAATTAATATGGAAGTACCAATTTGCATCGAAAAGAGATTTTTGGAACTGAGTCATCAAGGAGGTATAAAAAATTAAAAAGAATTCACAAATTGTAATTACAATTAGCCGCCAGCTAGGGAGTGGGGGAGCGTACATCGGGCAGGAACTCGCTAAAAAATTGGATATTTATTATTTGGATCGCGAAATCATTAGACTGGCTGCTAAAAAACTTTCAGTATTAGAAGATGAATTGGAATCCCTTGATGAAAGAAAACTGTCTTTTTGGGAATCGTTTTTACAATCAGGCGGATATATTAGCTCTTCTGTGTATATACCACCACCTATTTTTACTCCAACAGATCGAGAGCTTTTTAAAACTGAAGCAGAAATCATGAAAAACGTCGTTAATGAACGTTCAGCGGTAATTATAGGAAGATGTGGCTCTCATATCTTACATGCCTACCCTAATCATACCAGCATATTTTTACATGCGGACATTGATTTCCGTAAAAAGCGTATTGAAAAGTTATACAATGTCTCGCAAGAAGAGGCCAGTAAAATGATTACTAAAAGCGATAGCGAAAGGGCTCGTTATCACCATATGCTTACAGGAAAGGAATGGACTGATGCAAGGCAATATAATCTTTCAATAGATACAAGTAAAATAGGAGTAGATAATGGTATACAGCTTATTTTGCAATACCTTGAATTAGTGTAATAGATTATACCAGTCCTAATTATACCAATCCTGGAAGATACAAATCTTAAAAGATACAAATCCTGAACGATACAAATCCTGGAAGATACAAATCTTAAACGATACAAATTCTGGAAGATACAAATACTGTTTTTTGTGTCTCAAAAAAGAGACTTTTTATTATTTTCTGGCTTTTCCTTTACTCACACCAATCCCCTGAATATAATCCTTGAAGTTGCAGTAGACACCGCAAATATTGCAATTGAAATTGGGAGCATACAGGCCAGGTCGTATTTCAACTGCGTCCTGTCTCCTCCATATTCCACCGAACCTGCAAAATGAGTAAGGATAGAGCTGATCAGGACAATGTAAACCCCTATTGCAAGCAGGAAATGGTCAGGAGGAATTGACTGGGAAAAAGCAGCCTGCCCGATTTCTACTGGCATTCCTGACATATCGGCAGGAATTCGGTTTACTCTTTCGGCTACCTGGCTAAGGATTTTCGTAATAACCTCAGACAGGGCAAGGGTAATTCCTGCAATAAGTGGAGCAAAAATCACAGCTGTAGAGCGCATGGTTGAAGTGACGTCGTAAAGGGAGCGCCGGATTCGTTCTTCGACTGTCCCGAGCTCTTTGAGATGGTCTGCAAGCTTTATAATCGAGGCGCCTGCAGCTTCATGGTTTTTGTGGACACTTTCCGTAAAAAGGAGCATTGTGTTCCGGATTCTTTCTGAATATACGTGCCTGAAGGCTCCGAAATCTTCATCAAAAATTGCGGCTTTGAGATTTGTCCGCATACTGAGCAGGTTCATTGAAATTTCCTGAAAAGCTTCCCCAATTTTTGAGCCTTCCATAGTCCTGGCAGTGTGAGCAAAAGCTTCTTCCGGGGCCTTTCCTTCCGAAATTCTCCTCCCGAGCACAAAAAGGGAATCTGAAAATTCCTGTTCCATCTTTTTTATCCGATCTCTTATTTTCTTATAAGGAACAGCCGAGAAATAAAGGTAAACCGAAATCCCGACTGTTCCGCCCAGAATTAACGGGAGTGTAGGTGAAAAATATCCTTCAAGGGGCGCGGTTGCTACTATTCCTCCCGGGTTTCCTAACCTCAGCAGGAGATATCCTAAAGGCGCTATAAGGCAGAATACCAGGACTGAAAGCGTAAAAGCAAAGCGTTTCTTTTGCTTGATATCTACAAGGTCAGGGTGGGAATCCGGAATTTGCCTGAGAGTAAAAGCAACCGGCCTCTGCATAAGAATATATTCGGAGTAGAGGGCAGCAAGAGCCGGAAAAATCAGGTCGTAGAGAAAGATTAGGTCCATTATTTCAGGTTTCATCCCTACAACTGTAACCGCAGGCAGGAGAGCTACAAGGGCAAGCGGGATCAGGATGAAAATCGAGTAGAGAATATAACTTGGTGTCTTCAGCTTTGCTGCAAAGGCGTCCATAAGGCTTTCCGTGCCTTCGAGACTTATGTCCAGGGAACGGTTCAGGGTTATAACCCTCTGAGCTTCGTCAGGTTCGGCAGTTGAACTCTTTATAAGGTGAAGGGAACGCTTGAAGTATTCACTATTCCTTCCCCACAGGTCGGCAAAAGAAAGAAGAGCGTCATCCATGCTGCTGTAAATCCTGAGGTTCAGGTCCCAGGCCAATTTTCTAAGGTCCTTTGCAAGCGGCCTCTCGGAATTCCTGGCTGCAAAAAGCACGGCGTGTTCCAGGTTAGGAACAAGTTTCATAGACATGACTATATAACTCAGGATCTCAGGAATGTCTCCAAGAGACGAGATTTTCATAAACCCTGCCCTGAGCTTCACATACTCACTAAGGTAAAAGAGTGCAAGCAGGGGAATGATAAAAGTAAGAATTCCCATTATAGTAAGCACTCTGACATCAAAACTTCTTGACATAATCAAGAAAAGGTCTACCATTGCCAGCAGGATTAAAGTTGCAAAGGTTCCCACATAAGAAAAGAGCACAGTTTCGAAGGCTTCAAGGTCATAACCAGTAAACCTGAGGGCATCCCTGTACTCCCGGCTTACACTCTTTTCACAGCGCCTTCGGAAGGCTGAAGGGTCAGGGACAACCCATATCCATTGCCTTGCTGTGATTTTACAGGCTTGCACATACCAGTTGCTCTCTTCTTCCATATTTCTCCCTCTGACAACTTTTCTCTCTAACAACTTCTCTCTGACAATTATTTTCCTATACCCTGACCTTTTCTGGCAAAATTCTCAAACCAGATCTCCCACTGCCTGTAAAGCATATCCAGATCATCCCTGCAATCGGACTCCAGATTATCTGCAAGATTGTTTGTATTGTTATTTAGAGAGTTATTCACAGAATAATTTACAAGATTATCTGCAGAATTGTCTGCAGAATTGTCTGCAGAATTATTTGCAAAATTTCCCACGGGATTATTTACAGGATTACTTGCGTATTCATTCCCGAACGGCCTACTTTTCGTCATACAGTTTGAAAGCAGCCAGAACATGTTGTTTGCCTGGCTAACGGCTTCGGCTTCCAGCAGGAAAGGTTTCTTTAGTCCTTCAACTGCGATTTTTTCTTTTATCCTCGCCCGAAGCTCGATACTTTTTAAGGCCCTGTCTATGGAAATCCCCCATTTCCTGGCAATCTTTTCTATAAGTTCGGACTGTCCCTGCTCCAGAGCTTTTCCTGCGAGCAAGCAGTCCTGAGATGCATCATACTTCATTATATCCGTAAAGATATCCGAGGGCTGGGGATTTTCGATTACTGCACTGGTGGTTTCTGCAATACGGCTCACTCGCTTTAGCTTTTTCATGCTTCCCTCAAGCCTTATGCCTGAGCAGATAATTACGGCATCTGTTGCTTTAAAAGAGGACGGAGGAACCCCAAGTGTATGCACGATTCTCTCGTATACGTTTTCCGTGGACGAGCCGTGAATGGTTCCAATAACCGAGTTTCCTGCCTTTCCAACCTGCATGGCTTCGTAGAGCACTTTTACTTCCTCCCCCCGGACTTCTCCAAGCACCAGGGCGGAATTTCCAAGGCGCAGAGCTGCTCGAAGTGCTGTTTCAGGGCTCATCTCAGCACCTGATTTCAAAACCGAGGACTGCGAACTCATTCCCTGAACCTTCCAGCCCAGGACCTGAAGCTTCTCGATAGGGAGCTCATGGGTATCTTCGATTGTAAGAATCCTGTACTTCTGCGGAATCTCAAGCAGCATGGCAGACAGCAGGGAGGTTTTTCCGGCTCCGACTTCTCCTGCGACCAGGACTGAAGCCTGTCCGTCCATAAGGAAACTTAAAAGACCGGCTGCATATGGAGAAACCGAACCTGTATTGATCAGTTTAGGCAGGGTCCAGGGTGAAAGGGAATGCTTTCGGAAGGCGTAGGCAAGCCCGCTTGCACTGAGTGGATCTCCGATTACCGAAACTCTTACCCCAAAATCCTCAAGGTTAAGCTCCAGCACAGGAATAGCTTCTCCAAATGGCCTGCCACTGATGATCCTGAACCTGGAGACCAGGGAATCGAGGTCGTCTTGCGAAAGAAAAACATTACTTACACACTCCTCTCCCTCCAGCACAACGTGGACAGGATTTTTGTCGGCAGGGGCATTGATATACACGTCTGTAATCCTGGCATCAGAAAGAAGGTCTTCAACTATCCCTAACCCGTTAGTATACCTTGCAAGCAGATCGGCATAGCTTTCCAGTTCATCAGGACTGCAGACTTTCCCGCTTGCTAGCAGTTCTTCTTCCAGAAGTTTTTTTGCCATGCGCCGGAAATATTCCCTTGCTACGACCGGATCTGTAAAGGCAAGGTCTTTTGGCCTGTGCCGGATCATTCGCATTCGAACTTTTTCAAGTAGCCTGAGGTCTTCTACCCTGAGATTATACTCCGGAGGCCTGATCATGTAAAGTTTTTCCGGCCTGTCAATGTAGCGATAAATCGAAACTTCAAGTCTCCTGCCTTCCCTGCCGTCTATATCGTAGCACTCAAGGAATTCAGTATTTTCAGGCGCGTCTGCATAGACTCTTGAGCTGGAAAAAGGGGGTCGAACATGGGGCTTAATGCTGCTTTCGTAGTCGAAAAGTTCACCTACAGCGCATTCACTTTTCTCCATTTTTTCCTTCCAGATTGCCCTTGCCAGAAACGGAAAATGTCTGGAGATTTCTGCCAGGGTTACTTCTCCCGACGTGTCCTTTATAAGGTTCCCTTCCATTTTTTCGAGTGTATTTTCAATCGTCTTCCCAATTCCTTTTTCGGAATTTTCTACCGTCCCTCTAATTTCGGATTTTTTAATAACAGGAACTTCAGGAAAGCCGGATAGTTTTTCTTCAATTTCATAAAGCATATGATAAAAACGCTCGGAGCAAGCTTTGCAAATTGGAAGGGTTTCCGAACTCTTTACTGGAATTTTTTCTGAAATTTTATTAAGGGTTTTTCCTGTAACTTTTCCTGTAACTTTTCCTGTAACTTTCCTTGTATCCCTGTTTGAAGTTTTATTCAGCATTTTTCCCTGAATAAATCGCTTCATTTCCAGCCTGGCTTTTAAGGGATCGTTTTCTACGGTTTTAGCAAAAGAAGCAATTATCTCTTTTCTTTCCAGCTCGCAGGCTTTCTTTTCGGACAAAGTACAGTCTCCAGGTACTTTTTCCGCGCTTTCATACGCTGTTACGATCTCCTCAAAACCTGCAAGAGTATAAAGTAAAAACAGGGCTTCTCCTTCGTAGTCTCGCTCATATAGCCTTGAGAGTACCAGACAGTCAGCTTTAACCTCTTTTTGCAGGATGCTGAGAATATTTTTTCTGCAGTGTATATCGTTAAGGGAAGACCCCGAATCACATTCCCTGCAATTGATAATGATGGTTTTCCGGTTTTTAGTCTGCTTTATCCGGTAAGAGCAGGTTTCTTCGTCCTTTTTATCCGGTACAGAAAGACTGCCATAATTAAGGGCATTGACAGCATCCTGAAGTTTTGCCTTTATATTCAAATCAAACCCCCGTTTCCCTATCAACTTCTTAATTTATCTTTAAGTGTATTAAGTTTTTTCGACAGATCGGAAAATAGGGCTATTAATTTATTGGCGAAGTTGTACTCGAGCAGAGATTATGATTTGGGGAGAATATGATTTGGGGAGAATATGATTTGGGGAGAATATGATTTGGGGAGAATATGATTTGGAGAAACTATGATTTGGGAAGAATATGATTTGGGAAAACTATGATTTGGATTTTCATTCCCAATAAATACCTTACCCGGAGATATGTGTTTTAATAATATTGTAAAAGTTAGGAAACCTGGCAATCATGGGAGATTAAAGGTTTAGAAAATAGATTGAGTATTAAGACAGTCCGAAAAACCGACTGTCTCAAGTTGTTAACTGGTATATATTTATTATACCTTTAACAGTTAAATCCACTGCAAGAGCAGCAAGCAAAAGTCCCATCAGCCTTGTAAAGACCAGCATCCCATTATATCCTATAAGCTTGTGAATACCCCTTGAGAAATGGAAGATGTAATAGCAGATAATGAACGTCAGTATGATTGATACAAGAATTATTACTTTTTGCACAATTGCTTCTGTTCCTCCCATCAGGACAATCACTGTACTGATCGTACCGGGTCCTGTCAGGAGTGGAAGGCTTATCGGGAATATCCAGATATCTTCTCTTTCCTGAGAGCGAGAAATCTCTTCTTCAGTAATCCTCCCCTTTGAGATTTTAGCATGCATCATATCAAAAGCAATGCTGAAAAGCAGGATTCCTCCTGCAACCCGCAGCGAATCCACGCTAATGCTGAACAGGTTAAGTATGATATTTCCTGCAATTGCAAAAAAGAGGGCAATTACGCACGCAAGTATGACTGACTTTTTTGCGATTTCGTTTTTTTCCTCATCCATCACCTTACTGGTCAAAGAGATGAAAGTTACCACTCCGCTTATAGGATTGACAACAACGAAGATAATTGTGAAAACGTGAATTAAAAACCCGAAGTTTTCGGTTATCACTTATTTCCCCTGCGCGTTTTCATGTAATTTGTTTATATAATTTTTTCTTTTATACTATTTCCGGTTGTATCTCCAGGTTATTGAGCAGGAACTCTAAAAGTTATTCATTTGTCATCGGTTAAGGAATTTTCTTGCCTGAAAACTATCGATTTTACATTAGAAACCGGCCTTAAATTTTGGCCTGTTTACATGAAATCGATACCTTGTCCCAGCGCACAGTCTGTTAATATATTTAATAAGTGTTATAGAAATTGACTCAATTGAAACAATTATCATGATTTTTCACTTAACCGAAAACGCATGAACAAGGATACAAAAATAATACAAAAATATCACTAGAAACCATACCAGAAAACAAAAATTTCACAAAAACAAAAATTTCATAAAAGATTAAAAGGCCCGATAAAAAGGCCTTACTAAAGAAATTTCAAAAATTTGTTTCTGCACATCTAAGTACGTGCTTCATAAGCATGGCAATTGTAAGAGGTCCTACGCCTCCAGGGACAGGAGTAATGAGGGATGCCTTCTTGACCACATTTTCGAAGTCTACATCTCCATATACGCCATCTTTTTCCTTGGTAATACCCACGTCAAAGATTACTACTCCTTCCTTTACCATGTCGGCTTTAATAAGGTGTTTGACTCCAGTCGCAACCACCAGAATATCTGCATCAAGAGTGTATTTGTTAAGGTCATCTGTAAATACATGGCAAACCGAAACTGTTGCATTCCGGTTAAGAAACATTGCTGCCAATGGTTTTCCGACAACATTGCTGTGCCCGACAATAACCACGTTTTTACCCTTGATAGGCACATTATACTCTTCAAGCGCCCGGATAACTCCATGCGGAGTACAGGGAACAAGCCCTTCATCACCGATCATTAGCTTTCCCATGTTGTAGGGATGAAAGCCATCAGCATCTTTCTCAGGGGCTATGGCTTCCATTGCTTCCTGAGGGAAGAGGTGTCTCGGAAGTGGAAGTTGAAGCAGAATTCCGTGAACATTCTTATCTTTGTTAAGGGTATTGATCAAGGAGATAAGTTCCTCCTGACTGGTTTCTGCCGGAAGAAAGTGGTCTTCTGCTCGAATGCCCACACGTTCACAGGCTCTGTGCTTCAGGCGGACATACATTTTGGAAGCAGGGTCGTCGCCAACAAGGACGGTAGCAAGTCCAGGCGTAACTCCCCGGCCACTTACAAGAGCTTCAACTCCAGATGCCACTTCAGCTTCAATTTGCTTTGCAAGAACTTTCCCATCTATGATTCGTGATTCATACCCTTCATCTAACATTGGTAAAACATCCCACTTCTTCGATTAACAATAAACCGGGAACCTTGAACAGAGTTCTCTGACCTTATCACTTGTTTCCGACAGGATCTTCTCGTTTTCTGAGTTTGTGATTGCGGTCTCAATATAATCGGCAATTAATTCCATTTCCGTTTCCTTCATACCCCTTGTGGTACAGGCAGGGGTTCCAAGCCTTACACCGCTTGTGATAAAAGGACTGCGGGTCTCAAAGGGCACCGTGTTTTTGTTTGCAATAATCCCGGATTTGCTCAGGGCGGCTTCTGCATCCTTACCTGTTATATTCATATTATTGAGATTGACAAGCATAAGATGATTATCCGTGTCGCCAGAGACCATATCAAAACCCTTCTCTTTCAGGCATTTACAGAGGGTTTTTGCGTTCTTTACGGTCTGAATCTGATCCTGTTTGAACTTCTCACTCATTGCCTCTTTAAAGGCTACTGCTTTTCCAGCTATGATGTGCATGAGAGGTCCACCCTGAAGGCCGGGGAAAACCGCTTTGTTAATTCCGGTCGAAAGTTCTTCTGTCCTGGAAATAATAATTCCGCCTCTTGGGCCCCGGAGGGTTTTGTGGGTTGTGCTGGTAACGAAGTCCGCATAAGGTACAGGACTCTGGTGCACACCTGCAACTACAAGCCCTGCAATGTGAGCGATATCTGCAAGCAGATAGGCTCCGACCTCGTCAGCAATTTCGCGGAATTGCTTGAAATCGATTTCACGAGGATAGGCTGAAGCCCCGCAAACAATCATTTGCGGTTTGTTTTCCTTTGCTTTTTTCAGAAGTTCGGAATAGTCCAGCATCTCAGTCTTTTTACTGACTCCGTAAGGCACAATATTAAAGAGCTTTCCGGAAAAACTCACAGGACTGCCGTGAGAAAGATGTCCGCCGTGAGAGAGATCCATGGACATGATGGTGTCTCCGGGATGCAAAACCGAGAAATAGACAGCCATATTAGCTCCAGAACCTGAGTGAGGCTGGACGTTTACGTAATTTGCGTTAAAGATTTTCTTTGCCCTGGCAATTGCGAGGTCTTCGGCAATGTCCACGAAATCGCAGCCGCCATAGTACCGTTTGCCGGAATATCCTTCGGCATATTTATTGGTCAGAATAGATCCCTGAGCTTCCATAACGGCTTTGCTCGCATAATTTTCAGATGCGATAAGGTTCAGTTTATATTCCTGGCGCTCAGCTTCTTTCTTTATAGCCTCGAACAATTCTGGATCAATTTTTTCAATATAAGACATTACTGTCACCTGTAACCTATTCCTTTAAAATCTTTCAAAATCAAGAGTTTTTGTGGCTTGGATTGATGGGTTGATTAATGCTAACATGTGCGTGTATACAGGAGCTACCTTCCAGATTGGATACTTACTCAAGAGGCCGGCGTTCAGCGATAAAACCGCCGAATAATGGGGAGTGTAATTAAACAGACTCTATAACCTTCCTGATGGGTTTTTCGTTCTGAAGTTTCAAAACTTTCGGCAAAAAGCTCCTGAATATCTTGAAGATAGGAGATTTCGAAACCTGAAAAGCCCTTATGGTCTATATGGTTTCGTGGAATACCTATAAGGTTGGAATATTTATAACTATCAGGGATTAAAGAAGTTATTAATCGGTAAAATCTGTTCCGGTTTTATATGATCTTAAGCGTTTGCTCAAGTACCGGTTACTACGTTTCTACCCTCAATTTTAAGTTTACCCTCGGTAAAAAGCCTGACTGCTTCAGGGTAAATAACATGTTCCTGCTCCAGAATTCTGGCAGTAAGGGTTTCTTCTGTATCCCCGGTAAGCACAGGCACGCACTTCTGGAGGATTATTGGCCCTGAGTCAAGCCCTTCGTCAACAAAATGCACTGTACAACCTGCAACTTTTACCCCGTATTCGAAAGCCTGCTTCTGGGCGTGAAGCCCTTTGAAGGCTGGAAGAAGAGAAGGATGGATGTTCATAATCCTGTTCCTGTAGGCCTTAATTATCTCATTTCCTAAAATCCGGAAGTAGCCTGCAAGCAAAAGAAGATCCGTATCATACTGGCTTAAGACATTCAGGATAGCCTTATCATATTCATCCCGGCCATACTCGCCCGGATCAAGGAAAACCGCGTTTATTCCGTGATTTCTTGCACGTTCGAGCGCGTAAGCATTTGCCTTATTGGAAATAACCACATTAATAGTAGCATTCTTTATGTAACCCTTATCAATGCTGTCCATAACCGCCTGGAGATTCGAACCCCTTCCAGAAACCAGCACTGCAATTTTTACAGTCATCGAAGCTTTTAGATTGAAACAGTGCTATATTAGGGTTTTGGAACAACCGTTGCGCCGGTTGATCACGCCGATAGGGTTCGGGGATAAGGTACTCAAATTCAAAAGTTGCTCGGGGTTTTCGGTCAAGCCTTTTTTGAAAAGGGTTGCGGGCAAGTCTTTTTTGAAAAGGGTTGCGGGCAAACAGTTTTTTGAAAAAGTATGGGACGCGGGCGGCGAGAATTTGGCTTTTACTTTTCTTCGTGAGTTTCTCTACGTTCCTCTATAAAGGTAAGGAGTTCCTGAGAATCACTTATTTTGTCAAGTTCTTTTTTCTCGATCATAACCGTGTTTTCTACGGATTTTATTTTTGAGTGCCCGTTGATGATGAATACGGATTGGGTCTCAGTGACGCAGGAAATACTGCTCATTAAATGAGCCCTTTTGACCACGGTCGTATTGAATTCACTGACTCCTGTAAGGATAACTGAGGATTCGTCCCGTGAAATGGCCTTGAAAGGAGCCTGGGCAGTATGAAGGACGTCATAGCCAAGCATGGAAATTGTGTTAAGGATCAAATCTTCCGGTAAAAGCGTATAGGGTTTTTCCTGGGTTTCGGTCCTGGATTCTGCTTTCTTCCGGGGCTTCCTGCTCCCGCAGGATTTCAGAATATTTATGGGCCTTGCAAGCTCAACCCCAAAGATATCCTCTAGCTGGAGTACGACATCTATTGACGCATCCATGCCTTCTTCTTCATATTTGCTGATAGTTCTCCTCGAAACCCCTACCATGGAAGCAAGTGTCCCAAGAGACATTGACTGACCCATCCTGGCTTTTTTTAGGATATCTCCTTCTATGGAGACATACAGCCCACCCGGAGCTGCTGAAACGAGAGGAGGAACATTTTCAATAAAGTAGTCATAAAGAGTCTGTACGTTCAGGGCAAGAATATCATAACGCATGTACACAACGCTATCTTCAAGCATCTGGTCTCTGGTCTTTGCGCCCACGACAATAGCAGAGCCTCCAAGGTATTCGGCAAGGTACTTCATCTCCCTGGCAGTTTCTTCATTCAGGCCGTCAATGTTAAATAAAACCTTGCAAAGTAATAGTGTTTCATCTTTCCGTGCGGCAACGTCAAAGCTCCTCGGACGAATATTGCAGCGATCGGAAAGTGCAAAACCTGCATGTGAAAATACATCGATAATTTGATGTATGAGAACCTCTTTTGTCATTCCAGTATCAATCTCTGTTTGAACATCTATATATACTTTTCTTTACTTTTGACAATCCTCACAGTGCAAAAATACGTCGGAGAGTAACGAAAACTGTTATTGTCCCAAGCGCATCTGGAAAATTAAAAGGCAAAAACTGGACCCGAAAAAATGATTATCGGAATTGATGATACCGACTCAAACGAAGGAATGTGCACAACGTATCTTGGGGCTCTGCTGCTGGAAGAACTTCAGGCCTACGGAACTGTAGAGACCCGTCCACTCCTTATACGCCTGAATCCGACTATTCCCTATAAAACAAGAGGAAATGCTGCAGTAGCGCTGAAACTTAAGACCGACTGCCCTGAAAAAGTAATTGCTCATGTTGTGTCCAGAATAGAAGAATTTGCACGTATGGAATGCGAAAAAACTAATCCCGGCGCGGTTTTTATCCCGGAAAAAGCTTACGGAAAGCTCAAGCCCGTCCTCAGGAATTTTCTGGAGAAAGCCGTAAAGGACGTGATTGAAATAGAAGAGGCAAAAAGCCTTATCTCGGAATCCGGAGTTCCTTCAAAGGGCTTCAAAAACGGAAGAGGACTGATAGGAGCCCTTGCGGCATGCGGGGCTATGCTTAACCTCGAAGAATGGGATCATACTTTCGAGTACCTGGCATACAGGCAAAAGGGAAAATGGGGAACCCCACGCGAGATCGAAAAGGGAAGTTTCTTTGAGGCTGACAGGAAGACTTATCCTGATACCTGGGACACTGTAGACCTTAAAAATAGACTTGTTGTCTGTGTACCTCACTCGGCAGATCCCGTACTCTTCGGGATCAGAGGGAAAAATCCGACCATAGTTACAAAAGCTGCATCCCTGATAAGAGCTGAGCCTGTTGAACGTTTTGCCATATACAGAACAAATCAGGGTACTGATATGCACCTGATTTCCGCAGAAAGCATTGCAGAAATAAGGGATATGCACTCTTACACGCTCGAAGGTACAGTCTCAACAGCTCCAAAAACTATTCACGGAGGACACGTTATTTTTCCCATCCAGGACAAGGAAGAAAACGAAATTGACTGTGCAGCCTTCGAACCCACAAAGAACTTCCGGCTGCTTATAAGGAAACTCAGGCCCGGAGATAGAATTGTGGTATCTGGAAGTGTAAATTCCAGAACTCTCAACATCGAAAAAATAGAAATAAAAAAGCTCGCCCCCCTTTACAGGGAAGAAAACCCTGTATGCCCGACCTGCGGAAAACATATGAAATCATCAGGCCAAAACCAGGGTTTCCGCTGTAAAAAATGCGGAACTCAAGCCACCTCAAAAATCCGGTGTGAAACAAAAAGAAACCTTACAGCAGGATTATATGAAGTCCCACCCTGCGCCCGCCGACATCTTGCAAAACCCCTGGTAAGGGAGCAGAAATCTGATATCGAGATTCACCCTGCCCGCTAAGAAAAAATAGAGCTAAAAAAGCCAGAGCTAAAAAAGCCCTTTCAACAAATTATAACCACAGAAAAGCTGCCAATTTCTAAATCAATCCGCTTGACCACACCCGCGTACCGTTTGATCACGCCGTCGCTCAGGGTTTTCGCTCAAGCCTTTTTTGAAAAGGCTTGCACGAAAGCAGTTTTTAAAAGGTCATGGAAACCAGATGGGGATTAGGAGTAACTTAGTTGGGTGGCACCGGAGGAGCATTTCTTTTATGCTCACTTCTCTCTATACGGTTCATGACTGAATTCAGCTGTTCTGCAGAAATCCCTGGAGTCTTCAGAATAGTCTCAGGGTCTTCGTTCTGCTCAAGCCTTTTGAGTACCTCATCTACTTTTAAGTAAGAGATTCCCAGTTCGGCTTCATCGGTCTGGCCTGCCCAGAGACCTGCTGAGGGTTTTTTGGTGATAAGAGAGTCGGGAACCCCTAGCCTGCGAGAAAGCTCCCATACCTCGGTTTTGTAAAGTCCGCCAATGGGTTCGAGATCAACGCCTCCATCTCCGTATTTCGTGAAGTAGCCGAGCAAGATCTCGGTTTTATTGCCGGTTCCTATAACCATACGGTTCATACGGTTTGCGTGGAAGTAGAGAAGAGACATCCTGATCCTTGCTTTCAGGTTGCCCTTGGAGAGCCGGTCTGCGGATTCACTCTCAGGGACTGCAGCCATGAAAGCTGAGATAATTCCTGAAATGCCAATAGTCTGAAACTCAATTCCCAGCCAGTCTGCAAGAGTTTTTGCGTCTTTGCTGTCTTCAGAAGTGGTAAGACCGGATTCGGGCATATGGATTCCGAGCACTTTATCTTTCCCCAGAGCTTTTACGGTAAGCGTTGCGGCAAGGGCTGAGTCTATTCCCCCACTAATGCCTACAACAGCTCCGTCTACACCTGCTTTACGGGTTTCATTCCGGATAAAATCAATAATTCTGTTCTGCGCGATTTCAAGGTTCATGCTGTCAATTCCTTGGTACTCATCAGGCATATAATTCAAAATGACCTTAAGATCCTAAGAATTCAAGATCCTGAGGTCGGAGATTCGAAATACATCAAATTTAAATCACTATTGAGATTTAAATGACTATTCAGATTTAAATGACTATTTTGAGGATTAAACAATTTTATACACAGAAGTTCCAGATATATAAAACCTCAGAGGAAAAAATAGAGTTATGGTAAACTTATTTAATAAATGGAAGGTATAGGGAATAATATATGCAGGTAATATAATATAAATAACTGATTATCAAATGTGCCTCTAACAATAATTAGTTATCAAACGCACTTCTAACCAATAACTGATTATCAAATGTATCTCTAACAATAATTATGCCTTTAACAATAATTAGTCATCAAACGCACTTTTAACCAATAACTGATTATCAAATATGTCTCTAACCGACAAATTATTATTCGGATAGGTTACAGGCTATAAAGGGGGTTTCTCTGGATAGGAAGACTTGACAGAAAATTCAAGGCATAAAAATTCCATTACAAACCCTTCGGGGTGAAAATCTACCTGACCAAAGGCATTGAAATAAAAAGACATCTAATATACAAAACGGGTAGCTCCATAATATGCAGTCCGGAGAAATCGGAAAAACCCGGTGTCCATCAATTTTATGCAATTATTAAAGTAAAAGTTCTAATCAAAAAGACAACTATTTTCGGGATGATCTATGGAAGAAATACAGTTGAAGGTTGAAAAAGCATATCCTATCGACCTTGGAAGAGGAATTATCCGACTTGACCCTACAACTTTGCTGAAGCTTCAGCTCTCGCCAGGCGACATCGTGGAAATAAGAGGTAAAAAAAAGACCACGGCAAAGGTATGGAGAGCTGACAGGCAGGACTGGGACCAGGGACTCGTAAGAATTGATAACTTCATCCGGCAAAATGCAGGTGTTTCCATAGGAGAGAAGGTAACTATCAAAAAGGTTGAAGCCCCGGAAGCAAAAAAACTTGTTCTGGCACTTCCGGAAAGCATGACACAGGGGGGACCTGAACTTCAGTTCGGGGAACATGCAAATGAAATCATAAAACGGCATATCCTCAAAAGGCCGGTTTTTAGAGGAGATATAATTCCTATAATAAACTCGATGTCTCAGCCAATGACAGAATCCCTTACTACAAGCCAGGTAATCCCTCTGGTTGCTGTTGAGACTGAACCTTCAAACACAATTGTCCTTGTTACGGAAGAAACACTTATCGAACTTCGTAAAAAACCGGTACAGGGGTACGAAAAAGCAACCCGGGGCGTGACTACTTATGAAGATATAGGAGGCCTCGGGGCTGAAATCATGCGTGTCCGGGAAATTATAGAGATGCCCATGAAGCATCCTGAACTTTTCGCTCACCTTAATATTGAGCCTCCGAAAGGAGTTATTCTATATGGCCCGCCCGGAACCGGAAAAACCCTGATTGCGAAAGCCGTAGCCAATGAATCTGGAGCAAGTTTCCATTATATTGCCGGCCCTGAAATTGTAGGGAAATTCTATGGAGAAAGTGAAGAAAGGCTAAGGAAGATCTTCGAGGAAGCAACTCAGGATGCTCCATCAGTCATTTTTATTGACGAAATTGACTCCATTGCACCAAAAAGAGAGAATGTAACAGGGGAAGTTGAAAGGCGTGTGGTCGCCCAGCTCCTGACTCTGCTTGACGGGATGGTAGAGAGAGGTCAGGTCGTGGTTATAGGAGCTACAAACCGTGTGGATGCGATTGACCCGGCACTTAGGAGACCAGGCCGCTTTGACAGAGAAATCCATATCGGTGTGCCTGATACTAAAGACAGGTATGAAATCCTTCAAATCCATACCAGGGGTATGCCCATAGAAAGGGATGAGGAACCAGAGGAGCTCGAAAAAGTCGAAACCGAAGCTGATGAGGCTGCCCTGGAGAGGGAAAGGAAAGAAAAGGCAGATAAATATCTGATGTCTCTGGCTGAAAGAACCCAGGGGTTTGTAGGCGCAGATCTGCTGGCTCTTGTACAGGAAGCTGCCATGCGGTGCCTCAGGGAAAATCTGCCTGACCTTGATCTTGAAAAGGAAGCAATTCCGCCTGAGAGACTGGAAAAAATCGTTGTAACCAAGAAAAATTTTGAAGATGCCCTGATGGAGGCCGAACCCTCGGCTCTTAGAGAAATTTATGTGGAAATGCCCAACGTTAGCTGGAATGATGTTGGAGGGCTCGATGAAGCAAAGCAGTCCATTACTGAGGCTGTGGAATGGCCCATCAAAAATCCGGAAAAGTTCGCTCGTATGGGCATAAAAGCTCCAAGAGGAATCCTGCTTTACGGCCCGCCAGGAACCGGAAAGACCCTGATAGCAAAGGCTGTTGCCAAAGAGTCAAATGCGAACTTCATAAGCGTCAAAGGGCCTGAGATTTTCTCAAAGTGGCTTGGAGAATCGGAAAAAGCTATAAGGGAGACCTTCAGGAAAGCCCGGCAGGTCGCTCCCTGTGTGATTTTCTTTGATGAAATCGATTCGATTGCTTCTATGCCAGGAATGGAATCCACGGACAGCCACACTTCAGAGAGGGTGCTTAACCAGCTCCTGACCGAGATGGACGGGCTTGAGTCCCTTAGAGATGTGGTAGTGATTGCCGCAACCAACCGCCCTAACCTTCTGGACCCTGCAATCCTGCGTCCAGGACGCTTTGACAGGCTGGTTTACATCGGTTCTCCTGACCGGAAAGGCAGGCTCAAGATATTCAGAATCCATACAAAGGGTACACCCCTTTATGAAAATGTGAACCTTGAAGCCCTTGCCGATGAAACTGAGGGTTACGTAGGCGCCGATATTGAATCAGTTAGCAGGGAAGCCGTAATGATTGCCCTGAGAGAGAACTTCGATGCAGAATATGTAGAAATGAGACACTTCAAAGAAGCTCTGAAGAAGGTAAAACCCACAATTACGGAGAATATTGCTCAGTTCTACGAAAAGATCGAGGCGCAGTTCAAGGGAGGCCAGAGACTCACAGAAACAGCTGGCTATGTCGGTTACAGGTAAAGTTACAGACTAGAATTTCATGTAAGGGTTACTGGTAAGAATTAAAAGTAAGAATTAAAGGTAAGAATTTAATCCAGTAACTCTTTAGAAGATTAGTTTTAAAAGGAAAAAGTTTTAAAGATCCTGGTTTCAAATGGAATAAAATATTCGAAGTGGAAAGCCAATTTTACCCAAACCGATAACATACTGCCAACGGAGATACGATAAAAATGTCTAAGGAATTTGCAAAGAACCTCTTTAACAAGCAGGTAATGGCTACCGACGGAACAGAAATAGGAACGTTGAGTAACGTTGTAGTCGAGATTAAAGGGGGAAATATTATTGACATGGTGGTTGCCCCAAATGTTAATTTAGATCCTTCCAGGTACAGGAAAGCAGATAATTTTATCCTCATTCCTTTCGATTCCGTAAGTGCCATTAAAGACTATATAATAATAGATAAGATGAAAGCAAAAATAAACTAAATAGGAGGAAAGGGACAAAAATTCCTTTCCTTTAGGACATTAAATTTGTTTTCTTATTTTTCTTTTAACAGAGGAACTCTTCTTTTAGTTCCGCCTGTTTTCATTGAAACTTGCTTTCTATAAAACCTAGCTTCGGCAGGTTAACGCAACTAGAGATATATATTTTCATATTCCTCCCCCATTAGACTCAATATTTTCCAGTGAATTTCTTCCATATTCAGTATTTCTGACTTTTTTTTCCCTTTTTTCTGCGTTATAAGTTCTGTAATTCCCTGAAACTTGAAAAATATCCATCTCATTGTTGGTCTTTTTGTTGGTTTCCCTTTTTGATCTGGAACCGTTTCATTTTCTTCTTCTAACTTTGTCCTTAATTTCCATTCTGCAATTGCATAAATCATTAAGCAGAGAACCATTATCATTGTCAACGCTTCAATTCTTGATTTATTCTTGAGATACACCTTCGATATGCTAAAGGCATCACTTTTCAAAAATCGGAATCCTTTTTCTACTTTATCCTGTCCTTTGTAATACTTCAGCATCTCTTCAGGAGAAAGACTGATATCATTACTTGCAAGAATGAAAAGTCCCATTTTTTCCATTTCTTTTAAAACAAAAGCATCATTAACCTTTATAATTCCATCAATCTTATAATATGTCTTTAATTTTTCATTTTTCAGAGGGCTTCCTCTTTTACCTACTTCACGTTTTTTAATGGTTTTCAAATCTACTTTTTCAAAAAGAACTGAAGGGAAATCTGCAATCCATTTTTCTGCTGCTTTTAATGCATCTTCTTCACAGAAAAAGTCATCTCCTGCCAACTTTTTAAGCGACTTTTCGGCTTTATCAAGCTCTTTTTCAAGCTTATTTCTGAGAGTTACCTCTTTTTTTCTTTCATTTTATGAGAGAGTAACAAAACCCACTTTTGTTTGACTTCACCATAGTCCACAAAAGTTTGATAAAATGAGTATCTCTCGTCACTTTTCAGTAGCTTCAGATTCAAGTTTGCATTTAGCAGCTCCTTTGCTTCAGTAATTGTTGCAGGAACACGACTTATACAGAATGACTTTCCTATGTTCTTGATATTATTGTCAGTGTAAAAAGAACTATCAGCTATGTAGTACGCTTTGCTTTCAGGTCTTAAAGATGATTTGAGAGACTTGATTGCTTCCAGAATTGTGCTTTTGTCTGAAGCATTCCCTGAATGGGTGTTCATGAAAAGTGGTATTCCATGCTGATTAACAATCAAGCTCAAAACAAATTGTTTGAGATCCCATCTTCCGTTTTTTGGTATTCCAAAAGTAATATCAATATACTCAGTTTCTTCGTCTTCATAATCGCCATAAACGCTGACACTTGTAGTGTCAGCGTGTAAACAATGGACAGGAATAGGCAGACGATTCATAATGTGAAGAGTGATTTCCGTAAACAGTTTTGTAGGACCATACTTTACGATCCTGTCAAGAGTTTCTCCAATAGCATATTGATTCAGGTCTTCTTGTGTGACGCTGTCTCCAAAAAGTCTTCCTATGGAAATAGTCCTGAAATAATCAGGAAAAAGGTACAGACGTTGCCCCATGAAACCAAGACCATTGAGTACCATGGCAAGGATACAGACGGAGTGAGGAACATTGTGATCTCGTTCTTTAGGAAGTTTCTCATCGATCAATTTGTCAACTTCAAGCTCGCGGAAAACTCCAGCAATGAGGCCAGGGTGACCTCAGAAGCCTGTACGTTTTATTGAGGATTCAACTCTTCTACTGTTGTTTTTAGCTGCCATGGAAGATCAAGAAAAGAGATACGAAAATTAATTATATTAACTTATATGTTTACCTGCCGAAGATAGGATGGGAGCTGAAGAATAAGGAATTTGTAAAACTCAGGGCTCTTGATAGCTACTTTCATTATAGTGCTGCAAGACAGTCTATTAGCAAAAAAAGTCTTTATTGTATCTTCTATTCGTGACCCTCTGCGCTCCCGTTGTAATAAAGCTCATGCTATACTCGCTCCTGAAATGTTTAATCTTTATGCTGATAGATATATTTGGCAAGAATGGTTAATGATATTATCAGGAATCTCTTCAGGTAAGAGCGTTGACCATATTATAGCAAGTCTTTCCCAAAACGCACATGATATTCTTCGAATAACATGCACAACCAATGATTGATCATCTGGGATTTGAGAATTAAGAGACGCTATTTTGAGTTTAGGGACAAGGTTTTTGTTAATCAATATCATAATGAATTTGTCAATCAACATAATGGAATTATCAATCAACATAATGGAATTGTCAATCAACATAATGGAATCGTTTAAAGAATTTACAAGAATTTGCAGCTACTATCATGGCAACTTAGTTATGATACATCAATACATAGCCAATACTTCATCTGTAGTCCCGTTCTTAATTATAATGACCCATAACTAAATTGATTAAACACTACTATAATTCGTTGATAATTCGTTGATAATTCGTTGTTGGATTACATCGTTGGTTTGTCTACTCATCTCACAGCATATCTTAAGGACCTAAAAAATGAAAATATTTTCCGCTATTATTCTATCTATCATTTCATTTACCATCCTATTTATGTTACTGTCACCTGGAATAGCTGGAGCAGCAAACCAAAATGATATTAACCAGGAGCTTCAGCAGGGAGGTATAATTCACCTTCCTGCTGGAACTTATGTTTTGACAGACTCAATAATTCTTCAATCTAACACTATTTTAGAAGGTGAACCCGGAACTGTAATCACAATTCCAGACAACGCCGGATGGCCTGCATGGAAACCATTAATCTCAGGAAATGGTGTTCAAAATATCACAATTCAAAATTTAGAAATTAATGCGAACAGTAACGGAAATTCCGAAACTCCGCATGGTGCAGGGTATTATAACTGCATCTATATGATCGATTGTGATAATGTACAGGTTTATAACTGCACTTTTCACGATGGTCTGGGAGATGGCCTGAGAATTAAAAGAAGTAAAAATATTGAATTTTATAATAATTTTGTTTACAGACTCGGACATGATGGTTTCTTTGGTATTGAGAGCCAGTATATTGAATGCTTCAATAATCGAATAACTACAAGAACAAACAGCGGCCTCAGGATCTGGAACTCTGCAAATGTCAGATTCCATGATAATGTTATAGATGCACAATTGGATGCTGGCGGGGGTGATCCTGGCATCCAGATAGAAGATTCCAACGGCACTGTAGGTAACGTGGAGATCTATAATAATGTCCTTAATAGAACATGGGGAAAAGGTGTCTGGTTAGTTGCCTATGATTCAGGAGTCTCAAACACTCAGGAGGTTCTGATCCATCACAATTTATTCTATGAAACAGGACAGAGTTATAATATTCCATCTACAGGAGGCATAGTCAATGATGGGTTCAAGGGCACTCAGATTTATAACAATGTTTTTGATGGGGTGAAAAATAACGCCTTTAGAAATCAAGCTGGAGGGCAAGGTACAGTAATAAAAGATAATGTTTTTACAAGTACAATTCAACATGCTGCAATTTCTCAGACGGGAACAGGATATGCGATTGCTGATCTTGCAGGAGCAAACCTTTCTGTAACTAACAATTCTTTTTACAATAATGAAAACGGGGATGTGTATCAAACAAGTATTTCTGATGCCGATTTTAGAGATCCTGAAACTCATCAGACTTCTTCAGGCTGGACCTGGACGGGCTCAACGTGGACATGCAAGTCTGTAAAACCAATGGAATTAGGCTCTATTCCACTTACTACAACCATCAGGTTACGACTAATGGCAATAATATATAGTATATTGTATTGTAAATTCTTCGTTGTATCCTGAAATGATTTCGCAGATTCAAGACTACTTGAAATTTAATATACAATACAACAGCAGGCGACTCAAAAAATTAAACTTGAGTTAATTCCAATTCCATTTTGATACTATAGAATGATCATGTAAAATGAACCAAATTCGAAATTGAATGAAATGATCATGTAAAATGAACCAAATTCGAAGTTGAATAAAATGGTGAGTCATATGTACAAGATGAGCTCGTCCCAAAACCAATATTATTTCCACATCAGTAAGTGTTTCAGGATTATTTTTCAGAATCATAAGCTCTATTGATAATCCAGAATACAATATTCAGAGAAGCAATTTTGAGTTTTGGGATCGGCTCGATATATAACTGCAATAAAAGAAATTAAAACCGCGAAACAATTTAGGGATAAAACATTAAGTTTCACTTTGGGATTGGTTTAAGTACTTTTTCACCAGATCCGTGTCTTTAAGCAACTTAAAGCTCACAAATCCTCCGGCAATAATATTCGTATAAAATGTAAAAGCTCTCCATGCTGCCACTGTAATTCCGAGAATACTTGCTGGCACAAAGATTGAAAAGAGGGAAATTGCAGCAAGTTCTGCCACACCACTTGCACCTGGGGTCAAAGGCATGACTATAATAATCATGAGCAGGACCTGTACTGCGAAAGAAATGAGGACTGAAGGAGCCTGATTAAGGCCCATAAGAGTTACCGGGAGCGAGGAAAACTCCACTATCCAGTATATGACTGTGAATATCAGCCCATAATACAGGCCTTTACGCCCTTCTGTTAGAAAGACATTTATGCTTGAATGAAATTCGTCAATTTCCCTGTCAATCGATCCTGATAATTTCTGCAGTTTGTCTCCTATTTTCTTACCACTAAAACGTCCAATCCATTTCATAAGGCAATTTATTACGAGCTTAATAAAGCGAGGTTTCATGGTTGCATATATCATGAGGGCAAAGACAATTATTGAAAGGACTTCTCCTAGTATAATCACAGTATCCGTTCTGGGATCTGACAGTACACCACGGAGAAAATACAGCGAAAAAGGCACAGCTAACAGGATCAATAGAGCGTCCAGTACACGTTCTCCCAGAATAACTGCAGTAGCCTGTCCAACCGGCATATTTCTCTGTCTCAGGAGATGAATTCTCAAAGGTTCTCCACCTATTGAAGAAGGCGTAAGCGCTGCAACAAAAGTGCCGGAAATTACCATTTCTATAGAAGTTTTAAGATCTATTTCATGCCCCAGTGCAGATGCCATTGATTTTATGCGCAGTCCCCAGATAAAAAAAGAAAACAGGTGGATAAGAAGCGCAGCTATCACATATCCGGGCTTGATCTCCCTGACAACTTCAATTGTTGTCTTATCAAGAGTAAAGATGAGAACAAACACTATTGAAATTATACTGATCAAAATTGAGCTTGTTATCCACTTTGTGTGATTTTTCATGAAAACACAATCCATTAGACCTTATTCAGAATTATTCAACTGCAATAGTCCACTATTCAACTGCAACAGTCCATTATTCAACTGCAATAGTCTATTATTCAACTGCAATAGTCCACTACAACACCCTAATTATACTTTTTGACTTATCTTACTGTTTGATTCAAGGAGTTCTTTGAACGTTGCAGTAGGATCGAGTTCTTTAGATAGTTGTTTCATAATTTCAACCTTCTGGTGGATCTTTTCATCTTTTAAAAGCTCTTTTATCGACCGAAGGATCTCTTCTGGAGATGCGCTGTAATCCAAACATTTGCCATAACCTTCAAGGCCAATCACAGCAGCATTACTTTCCTGCTCACTATGGTTCATATCCGGAAACGAAAGTACTGGAACCCCGAAAGTAAGAGCTTCCATTATAGTGCTATGTCCTCCCGGGGCAATCACAAGATCAGAAGCCTTGAGATAAGGGAACTGGTCATTAATAAAACGCTTAATTGTAACATTTTCTGGAAGGTTTGAGAAAACATCAGGATTCAGGCTCGGTCCCGAAAGGAGAGTGTAATTTATGCTTTTGTCAAGTTTTGCAACTTCGATAACCTTTCTGAATATGGGCTCTCGATATCCAAATCCCCCGATTAAAGATAATACATGGGGTTTTTGCAAGACTTCAGCTTTCACATCGCTAAATTTTTCAAGGATCAGAGGGCCACTGAAAAACAGATTTTTGGAAACCTTTTCTTCAAAAGCAAGATTTAGCCGGCATACGGTATAAGGCATTGGGAAATCCGGAATTACTATCCTGTCAACTCTTCTGAAAATGTAGCTATAAAACTGTTTAATTATTCCGCCCAGAGTTCTTAGGGCAATGCCCCCATTTTTAAAGAAAGTTTCCATGTTTGACTGATTAACTATGAGGTAAACAGGAATTCCGCTGACTTTAGAGGCAACTACTCCTGTAAAATAACTATCTGAAACCACAATATCAGGTTTCTTTTCTTTTAATAAGCTCAGGACCTTGAAAATGGCAAAAACACTCCCGTTTTTCAGGGTGGATATAATTGATCTTTTCAGGTTCAGAGAACCGGACTCACCTACAAGCTTTATTTCCGGGGGTATTTCAACGGCCTTGTATCCTTTTCTCTCGATAAACTCCTTTGAATAACCATATGCTCCTAAGTAAACTTCGTGGCCTGCAGCTAACAACTCCCGGCCCAATGCGATACAGCGACTGGTATGACCTAACCCTTCACCGCATATAAAAATGAGTACTTTCATCCTTGAACCTCTTTTTAAAAACTCGAATAGCTAAGAAATAAGAAATAAAAGCGAGTAGAATTCCGCCAATCATATCCGTGATCCAGTGTATGCCAAGATACAGTATTGAAAAAAGGATGAAAATGGTTGTTACTACCGCAAAAACCTTGTAACGCCTGAGATCGGTCTTGAAAAGTATAAACATCGTTGCCATTACCGAGAGTGCAGCATGCAGGCTTGGGAAGCAATTGTTAAGACCGGGACTACAGATAGTTACTATCCCCAGGATGGCCGGATTCAATTGATATAGCAAAGGAACCATTCCTGGCAACACATGCCCTGTCACATCTACTGGGAAAAATATGTAAAAAACGTAAGCTATCAAATATATAAGCGTGAAAGAAATTACATATTCTTTAAGAGTCTCATCATCCTGGCTAAACAGGAATAATATAAATGTAAAGATTAGAAGAAACGGAAATCCGACCAGATAAACTGCTCCGCAAAAGTATGTCAGTGTTGGATTGGCCAGGCTCTGGAAAATACTCACTTTAGTACCTTCCAGCATCAACATATATCTATCATAATTAAGAGAGGGACTGAGACCCAGGAAGTTTGAAATTTCTCTTTGTGAATCCATAAGTATAAAGATGAGTGTCGCCGAAGCTACATAAGGTAGAATATCTGAAATTCCAGACGACCCAAGGTTTCTATAATAATATTTGGGCCGAAGAGGTTCCGGCACAAAAATATAATAGCCTGCAGGTACTGAAAATATAAGAGACAGCATTATCATAAAGTCTAAGTGATTTAAGAATGTCATTTAATGTGCGCCTCAATGTTTGAATACATTAATCTAAAAACAGATAATTATGAAATATCTCTCACTGTTATTCGGTTCATTAGGTTTTTTACATAGAATAAAACAACTATATATTAATTGTGGAGAAAAAAGCTACACTTTCATCTTTTTTAATATGATTGTATTTGTTGGCCAGTACGGCTTATTTCTATGAGTAATTTATTCACTTCTCTGTCATGTTGGCCAGTACGATTTATTTTTATGAGTAATTTATTCACTTCTCTGTCAATTCCCGTTTTATCCCAAAACGATTTTGTTTTTTAGTTTCTTTATTACAGTTGTATATTGTATGCAGGCGACCCACTATTTTACTTCAACTTCGAACCTGTTTCTTTTACACGATCATTCCACAGTACCAGAATGGAATAGAATTTACCAGTGTTTAACCTTTTGCGGCGCCTACTGTTGTATCGTGTATTGGACTTTCAAACGTTTTAAATCTGCGAAATTATTTCAGGATACAATCCTGGTTCCCAAATATTAAGCGCACATGTGAGTAATGAAACTCTGTGAGGTTAATTGATCACGATTTTAGAATTTTGCGGCATGGGTATATGCTTAAATTTAAGCGCATACACTGATATCGGGAGACATTTATCGCCTAAAAATGCGGAATTTAGATACACAACAATTAATTGGGATTTTAGTAAAAAAATTAAAAAAAAGAAGGATTAAGAAAATCCTTCACTCAGAGAATTTACCTGTTCTTCCTGACGATGTAGAAGACTAACAGAAGTCCGAAGACTGCTGGGATAACCCCAAAGCCAGGAGATTTGTTCTGTGTTTCAGTGGTGTTGTTTGCAGCAGCTGATGTATCTGGAGTTGTTGGGGTCTCCATGTTTGTAGGAGTGCTCGCGTTTACATCTTGAGTTTCTTCAGTGCTGTTCACAACTGGAGTTGAAGTAACACTCATGTTATCGGTAACTGTTGTGTTATCGATGCTGGTTGTGTTACCCAGAGTGGTTGTAGCCGTTCCGTTACCAATGGTCTCCTCAACATATGGGTAGTATCTGAGTACATTGGAGTCGGCGACCTTGAAGTACATTCCCTCTCCGATTTCCTGGTCAGAGTCTTTATTCAGACTGAATGTATCATCATTGCTGATGGTAATGGTTGGACCGTTTATGGAAACATCGTTGAGTTTGCCGAATTCATCGTCAGTGTTGATCTTTATTGCGTTTGCGTAGTCAATGAGCCAGATAGCATCAATCTGTGCAATGCTGTCGACTGCGCCCTGGAATACCTGGTTGACATGTACCTTCAAGACAGGAACATTGTCTTCGCCCTGAACGTCGTCAACTTCGCAAGTCCAGATATGATCACCGGAGTCAGTTGAGACAATCTCGTCATCGACGTATTCTCCGTCTTTGTCGAGTTCGAGCCAGACCTTATTTCCGTCAACATCAACCTGTTTGGCCTGGAGAGAGTATCCTTCACCAAGGTCGAGTGTTTCACCGGTCTTGAGAGTGTACTTGTCATCACTGTCAAGAACGAGTTTGGCAAGCTTGCTAGCGTCGGTGGATTTCAGCGGGACATACTTCTGTGCAAAGAAGCCGAGAACAGGGTACGTTCCATTGAATGCATCATCGGCATTATAATCAACCTTGCTTACAGTGGTGCTGTAGTTGAGGCCGTTTTTAGGAATAGTTCTTCCGTTAACGCCAGAGACACTCAGGGTTTCGGTTCCAACGTTCTTCTTCAGGTCGTAGAAGAATCCAGCAAAGTTGTCTGAAGTCCAGGTGTAAGACTGTGTGCCGGAAACAACGGTTCCTCTTACATCATAGGTTCCAGAAGTTGTTTGCTGCTTGTAAGCATAGAACCTGAGATCATTGGAGTCAGCAACCTTGAAGTATAACCCTTGCCCGATTTCCTGATCAGAGTCTTTAGTCAGGCTGAATGTATCATCATTGCTGATGGTAATAGTTGGGCCGTTGATGGAAACATCGTTGAGTTTGCCGAATTCATCGTCAGAGTTGATCTTTATTGCGTTTGCGTAGTCAATGAGCCAGATAGCATCAATCTGTGCAATGCTGTCGACTGCGCCCTGGAAGACCTGGTTGACATGTACCTTCAGGACAGGAACATCGTCTTCGCCCTGAACGTCGTCAACTTTGCAAGTCCAGGTATGATCGCCAGAGTCAGTTGAGACTATCTCGTCATCGACGTATGCTCCGTCTTTGTCGAATTCAAGCCAGACTTTATTTCCGTCAACATCGACCTGCTTGGCCTGGAGAGAGTACCCGTCACCGAGGTCAAGGGAGTCTCCGGTCTTGAGAGTATACTTGTCGTCACTGTCGAGTACGAGTTTGGCAAGCTTGTCAGCAGCGTTGGACTTCAGTGGAATATATTTGTCTGCAAAGAAGCCAATCACACTGTAGTTGCCCCAGTCGTCATATTGGTATTCGGCGTTTCCGATTGTTGTCTTGTATACTAAACCGTTATCTCCTATAGTCCTGCCAGAAGTGCCAGCAACGTTCTTAATGGTAAGAGACTCGGTTGTCACGTTGTTGTCAATGTCGTAATAGAATGCTGCAAATTTGTTAGCATCCATTGTAATAGCTGTACCGTTACCATATGCATTATTTGCAAGGATATCGGTTAAACTTGAGCCATTGTACACAGGGCCGCGGATCTCAACTGTACTCGCTGCTGAGGTTGTATTATCATCAGCCATTGCGGCGGATGCAAATACAGTCAGAAGCATGAGAGCTGCCAGTGCACTGGCCACAAATCTCTTCATTTTGTTGTTTCCTCCATATTTGTTAAGATCTATATGTAAGAAGAATTATCGGGATCAATAATTTAAGGGGGTTCACTACTCTTCACCAATTAGAGTTAGGTATTACGTCTATTGTCGAAGATTGTTTCGTTTCTCCTCATCCCGAAAATTGGTTTACAGCGTTTTATAAAATCGAGTCTTATAAATCTTTTTTGGTCCGGAATTTATGCAGTATCTGGAAACATGGCATATTTTCGATATGCACCTACGTAATTTTGAGATTAAACTCGTCGACTACATAAAAATTTGATTATTCGAAGATTGTACTAATGTTCGACAATTGTACTAATCTTCGAATAATGTACCAGAATCGTTATTATGTCTAATGAAGACTGAAAACTGAAGGTTATTGTGGTGAATAATCGGGATCAACACTACAAAATATTTCAAACCTTCCTCCCTAGAAGAATGTGGCGGAACCTTCTTCCATAGGAGAATGTGGCGGGTTTTCCAAGTTTCTTCCATGTTTCCCGCCACCATAAATATTTTCAACTTTTATTCAGTAAACGTAAGAGTTTCTGTCCTTTTTGATCCGGCTGATTTTTAAGAACTTAAATTTCAGCTGACTTCTTTATGAAATTTGAGTTTGTAATTCAATATTCTCTGGAAACGTATTTTGAATCTGGTGTATAGATCCATACACGTTAGCTAACCAGAATGTCTCATTAACTGACCAGGAGGTCTCATTAACTGACCAGGAGGTCTCATTAACTGACCAGGAGGTCTCATTAACTGATCAG
Organism: Methanosarcina sp. Kolksee; assembly: GCF_000969945.1. Lineage (NCBI taxonomy): Archaea > Methanobacteriati > Methanobacteriota > Methanomicrobia > Methanosarcinales > Methanosarcinaceae > Methanosarcina > Methanosarcina sp. Kolksee. The sequence continues at coordinate 1,251,429 of NZ_CP009524.1, read as the reverse complement.
GAGGCCTCATTAACTGATCAGGAGGTCTCATTAACTGACCACGATATCTCATTAACTGATCAGGAGGTCTCAATAGAGTTTAAAAACAGTGAAGTAGAGCTCAGAATAACGAGACTAACTCAAAACTTTGATCACCCAGCAATACCTTATTGACGCTTTCCTTACGTTACCTGCAACATGGCTCACGATTCAGTTTAAATGTCAGATTATAAGTTTCTTAAAAAAGTATCACGTTTAACAGAAAGAATAGCTAGAAGCTGTATTTCGAGTATACTGGAATAATATCAATCAAACGACGAACAATCAAATTATTTAGAGTTCTTGAATTCCCACATTTCAATAAAACCATCAACCAGAGTATCGAGAAAACTTTCTTTGTAGCATATAAGGAGTTCTGCAATCGCGAGAGAGTCAATGACTGTGAATTTACTTATCCTGCCGGTTTTTTCCCTTTCAATTATTCCGGCTTCTACAAGTTTGTTCAGGTTCCAGGAAATAGTTGAAGGAGAGAGACCAACGGCTTGGGAGAGTTCTTTGTTATTCAGGCCTGGATTATTGAGAAGCTGAATAAGGATGTGTCTGCAACCGGATCTTCTTAAGAAAGACATTATTTTTCTCTCGGTTTCGCTTAAGCTCCTGTCTTTTATGAAATAACGTACATAATCTCCATCATTCGAAGCCCTTATCAGATTTTTCTTTTCCATATACTGAAGGTGGTACTGCAGGTTGCCAACTACCATCTGCAGCCTCCGCTCAAGTTCCCGGAAGTGAATACCAGGAGATTTTTTAATTTGTTCGTAAATTCTTCTTCTAGTCTCTAGCTCGAATTCCATTTTACCTTACTCTTTTGTTATCATGGAAAGAAAAAACAATGCAAGCACTACGAAATTTAGTAAACTTCCCCAAATTTCGGGGTATTCACCTGCTTGAGGGAAAAAAATATCTGCTGCATCCAGAAAATTCATTACCGAATAGAAAAAAAATGCTAAAGATAAAATAAAAAGTTTCTTTCTATGCTCTCTACGATATGCAAGATGGGAAATAACAAAGAGGATTAACGCTAATAAACTCGATATAAGTTGGATTATTTGTTCAGGTTCAGTCAGCATGGACTTCAGTTGCCTCCATCAACGCATTATATTAAATCAGACACTAAAATGCCAAGTTTTGAGATGCACTCCAGAAAAAATATATTTGTAAATGTTGGGGGAATTTTATTCGTTTTTTATATCTCGCCAAATTTGTTTTTATATCTCGCCAAAATAGTCTGTCATATCACAACGAAGTATTTGAAATCTATGCTATGTTACTAATAATGCTTACACAAAATAAAAACTTCAAATGAAGTTCTTTATTAATAGTAGAGACTATTTTTCAGATAATTCGTATATTCTACTAATCTTCGAATACTATGCCAGAATCATTATATCAATTGTAATTATTTCTCCAAACATGGTTATGTTTCTGAATAGATTATTTAATTATGGCAACACTGTGGGTGAAACAACTGCAGACTTATAATTGGTCAATTGAACAGACCCATCAAAAAAGAATTTTTGCGGAAAAATTCCACTTTTTGTAGAATCAGTTAATTGGCCACGACGTTGTTCACATAATAATCTCTTTTACATCCAACCACTCAAAAAAATTCTAAAGTTTGGATCTTTTAATCTACAAATCTCAGCATTCTCAATAATCTCAAAACCCTCATTTACGCTTTGATGCACCTGTTTTCCAAGGGAGCAGCTCATGAGCCGGTCTTCGAGAAGTTCTCTTGCCGTCGGGTACTTGCGCCGGATTTCGAAGACGTATTTCCCGTTTTCGATATAGCCTCCAAAAACATCGTCTGCTGCTTGATATTTTTCCTTGAACTTCTCAGCGTGTACTTTTACCCAGACAGGGGGACCGACGTGCTTTTTCACGTTGGGGAGGGTACTTGAAATAAGTTCCAGCACAACTGCGGTTTCGGTTTTGCCTGACCAGACGCCGGTTTTTATCACTGTAAAATCATATTCTTTTAGAAGGGCGCTAACTGCCTGCTCCATTTTATAGAGCTGCGGAAAGAGGACATCCTCTACAACGTCCGGAGTTTTGAAAACGACTGCAAGCTGGGAGCTTTTTCGGTTTTCAAGCTTTTCCAGGATTTCACTATCCTCAAGGGGTAGGAGATAGGGTGAAAAAAAGAAACTGAGCTCTGGGCTTTTCAGGAATTCTCTGCAATGGTCTATAAACATGCAGAATTTGTCTAGAGAAAGGGCTGCTGCCACGTTCCTCCTGGGATCGGTCGGGTCGACCACTACAAGAGGCTCTTCGTACTTGATTTCCCCATGTTGCATTATATCAATTTTTTCGCCTGGCTTCCAGTAACAGGCTGCATAGACGGTGTCTTTGAAAGAGCCGTAATGGATTACCAGAAGTTCGGTCAGATAGCCTGAAAAGCCCTGGGTCTTGAGTTCCGAGCCATAGACTCCGCCCCCACGCATAAACTGCTTCAACAGCAGGACTTCGTCTTCATGTCCTTTTATGCGGGGTTTGACAAAATCATTATGAAAAGGCGTTCTGTCAACTGCAGATTTGATTTGGGAAGCCGAGGCAACCCTGAAGCAGGGGACAAGGTCTACATCAAAGCCTTTGTATGTAATATTAAGGTAGGGATGCTCAGCATGGCGATCTTCGGCATGCTCGGCGTGTCTTGCCACCTCTCTTGCAACTGCCATACCCAGAGTTTCCAGTTCCTTTCTGGAAGTTTCTTCAGGAAAGCTTATAAAAACATCAATATCATGAGTGCCTGAAAGCCAGGTGCCTCGAGCAGCAGAGCCCACCATTTTTACAAGAACGCCTGATATGCCAAGTTTTTCTGCTGCCATTTTTACCTTCAAGGCGAGCTCTTCCTGGATCGTAAAAAGTTTTTCTCTTTCAGGTTCAGTGGGTTTTATTCTTTCAAGGACTGCAAATTTTAATTCTTCGGGAATACCTGTACACATTTCCATGCCAGAGACGGCTCCATATATTTACTCGGTCTTACTTTGCAGAATGAGTCTTAATGAATCTTATAATGGATCTTAATAAATCCTATTACGCTGATTTCTGCTTATAAGTGTCAGAAATCGCTTCTTTAAACTTATAATTTGCGTATAGCAAGTCGACTCTCGAGGAAAAGGAGTTTCTGGATATACTTTCATATTTTTATTTAAACGTAATTAACCAGTCGCTTCTAGATAAATCTGGTTCTAATGAAAAGTCACTTCTAAATAAATCTGGTTCTAATGAAAAGTCACTTCTGAATAAATATGGTTCTAATGCAAAGTTACTTCTGAATAAATATGGTTCTGAATAAATATGGTTCAGAATAAAAATTGGTTCTGAATAAATACGGTTCGGAATAAAAACTGGCTCTGAGTAAAACCAGTTGTAAAAGATATTTTCGGAATGTACCTAATTGTCTTCCTGAAAGGCGCTGCCTGACATTTATTCTGGTGTAAAATCAATAAAAAATAGCTTTACGGATTTCAAGGTATTCAATTCCTTATTTTGCTATATTCAATATTTTTATTTCCGATTTTTGAAAAATACTTTAGATTATGCCCAAAAATTTTTTATTTGATGCCTGTGATATTAGAAAATACATATAGTTAAATATAGTTGATATAACTCAGATAGGTGGGGGTATTCTGTTCAGGGTGTATTCCGGATGTTCAGGAAACTTTTTCCGATTTATTATTTCGGATGTCTGAAAGTTACGCTCCCGGTTAATACAGCATAGAGGAGGTTTAATATGGGGATTAAAAGCTACATCAAGATTTTATGTTTATTTCTGGCATTTGGGCTTTTGTGCCTAAGTGCAGCTGCCCAGGCTTCAGATGCAACAGGCAACCGTATCTGGGATGAAAAGGCAAATGAGAGCCTTACCTACACATGGACTCCTCAGACTTACTCGGGCTTTTATTATGACCTGGATACTGGAGAAGGTTCCGAGAATCTGACAGTCCAACTCAGTAAGGGCAGCCGGACAATTGGAAAGAAAAATCTGCAGTATGAAACAGTACCCATAAAGACCGATTTTGAATATGGAAATTGGGGTTCTTATGATGTTATAGGGTTTATGGCAGAGCGCTACTTTGCAGGGTACACCGCAAACTCAAGTTTTGCAGATAAAGAGATTAGCGTCATCTCGGACGGGCAGCTTTCAAAAGTCCTGATAGACTCCGATGATAGGAAATCCCTGTACACGGGCTCTTCTCTTGTTCTTGACGAAGGATACTCCCTGAATATGGTTGAGGTTGATATTAATGGAAATAGCGTCTGGGTACAGCTTGAAAAGGACGGCAATATAGTTGACGAAGCTTTCCTGTCCTCTAATAGCGACTATGTATACAAAGCCGACCTCGGGGATACCGAAGATGTGCCCATAATTGCAGTCCATTTTTCCCAGATATTTAGCGGCAGAGAGACAAATGCGGTTTTCGTGAACGGAATTTTCCAGATATCGGACCAGTACGTGAAAGTTCAGAATGGTGATGATTTTGGGGAAATGGAGGTAAGTTCCACCTCAAGTTCAGGCATAAAAATGAGCAACAGCGACGCTATCTCGCTTAGCAAGGGCGACACTATTGACATCATGGGTAAACTGAGTTTTGTTGTGGCTGATGCCAATGAACTTCGTTTTGCTCCAATAGTTGAAACATCCGAACCCGGAACCTACGAATTAAGGGGAACGGTACACGATGATAAGTTTGATACCATGGTCTGGACGCCTTTTAACTTCGAAGGTTTCTATTATAACATCGACGAAAATATTTCCACTGAAAGCCTTGTCATTGAAAAGCTTGATGGCAGGACAATTGATGATGAAGCCCTCGTCTATTCTACAAAGCCTGAAAATGTCAAATTTGAACATGAGGGCTGGGGAAGTTATGAAGTTGTCGGATTTATGGCAGAGAAATATTTTGCAGGATATCCTGAAAACACTCTTGGAAATTCGAAGGGCATAAGTGTACTTTCTGACAGTGTCCTTGCAAAAGTTTTGATTGATGACAATGACAAAAAATCCCTGTTCACTGGTTCTTCTTTAGCCCTGGAGAACGGCTACTCCCTTAAGGCAACCGAGGTCGATGTTAATGGGAAAAACGTACTCTTCGAGCTTTACAAAAATGGAAAACTCCTTGACTCTGGAATAGTTTCCCAGGGTGGGGACTATATTTATGAAACCGATATAGGAGGGGCTGAAAATGTTCCGATGATTGCGGTCCATGTAAGTACGGTCTTCCGTTCCACAGAAACAGATGCCGTGTTTGTGGAGGGAATTTTCCAGATTTCGGATGATTACCTGGAAATCTCTGGGGGAGATTCTTTCGGTGAAATGAAAATAACTTCGATTTCCGACTCAGGCATCACAATGAAAAACGAGGATTCAATCTCCCTTTCAAAGGATGAGGTTGTAGACCTGATGGGCAATGTCAAATTCAAGGTTGCCGATTCTTCAGTCCTGCGCTTTTATCCCTTTGTCGAAACCGAGACTGCAGCAGGAGATCAACTGGATATCGAAATGCCCGACGCACTTGTAGTTGGTAAGCAGACTGAAATCCTGGTAACTGCGAGAAATGTTTCAGTCGTTGGTGCTGAAGTGTCTGTTGGAAACAAAAGCATAGGCACTACCGGAGACAGCGGAAATCTCACCTTTACCCCCAGCAATGAAGGCAGCTTCACTGTAACTGCGAGCCGGGAAGGTTATGTTTCCGGAACTAAGGATGTGGATGTCCTCGCACAGGGTGTCCTGAAACTTCTGGTTTCAGTCTCTCCCGAAACTGTCCGGGAAGGAGACCAGATTGATATAAAGGTCACGGACTCTGAGGAAAACAAGCCAGTTTCCGGGGCAGATGTCTTTTTCGGCGGACAGATAATTGACGCACAGACAGACGCAAAAGGTATCACATCTTACCTGGTTACTTCTCCGGGTACGTATGTGATAAATGCCACAAAGACCGGTTATGAAGAAGGAGAAACCCAGGTAGAGGTGGCGGAAAAAGTCGCACAGTTCGCTTTCTCAGATCTCACGATACAGCCTGCTTCAGTTGAAGCCGGAACCGCGGTAAATATTAAGGTGAATGCTGTGAACAATGGAGACGTCACAGGAAACTCCACAGTGGAGTTGCTGGTTAATAACGAATCGGTTGATTCCCAGAATATAACCCTTAATCCGGGTGAGAACAAATCAATCGAATTCTCACACACTGAGGGTGAGCCAGGGACGTATACTGTTGAAGTCGGAGGACTGGACAAAAGTTATGAAGTGACAAAAAAATCTCCTTTCTTCAGTGGGATGGCTACACTTGGAATACTCGCCATAGCATTTGTTATCCTGCGGAAGAGAAGAAACTAATTAACGCATCTGGCTTTCGTATTAAAGCTTGTATTATAGCTTTATGGGTTCATTCCAAAAAATGAACCCGTCTTTAATATAACTTTAATACCTGTGCTGCGGTAGAAGCTGGAAATCAAATTTCGGATTTCTGGCTCTCCACTTCTTTTTTCTGTTTTAATCCTGATTGGAATTCCTTTTTGCTTTGACTGAAAATTCTTAGTTAGATGCAGAAATGCTACAAAATAGTGTTTGATTTGATGGTCTAGACGACAGCTTAAAATACTGAACTACGATTGTAGAACTGAATGCTTGAAGCTTTGAGTTCCTTTATTACCAATTATGGTTATCTGAACCTCTTTGTCCTTAGCTTCCTAGCTTCCACGGTTTTGCCGTTAGGATCGGAAGCACTGGTAGTCGCTCTCATTTATCAGGGCTTTAACCCATTTGCTGTCGTTCTGGTAGCGACTTCAGGCAATTATCTCGGATCGTGCACAACTTATTATCTCGGGCTTAAAGGGCGTCCGATACTTGAGAAGTTCCTTTCTCCTTCTCCGGAGAAGCTTGAGAAAAGTGAAAGGCTCTTTAAAAAATATGGTCTTTACACTCTTCTTTTTACCTGGGTGCCAGGTATCGGAGACGCGATTACCATGGTTGCCGGGCTGATGCAGCTTCCTTTTCGATACTTTTCTATCCTGGTTTTCCTTGGGAAATTCGGACGGTATTTTGCTATTGCTTATCTGACAGCTTTTTTCAGCAATTGATTTACGGTTTCCGATTATATCCAATTTATTTCAATCGAATACCCCACTAGCTTACTGCGGGGATGAAAAACTTCCCCGGTAACCGTTGATGATAATATTAGGACTTACGCACTTGAGGAACAAAATCAATTACAGCAAAGACTGTGAATTAAAGTTACGTTTTAGACAGTTAATGGTCTGATGCTGTTGATTTTTCATTTCAACTGCGTAAGTCCTAAATATGATTTCTCAATTCCATTTTCGGTTATTAATTCCTGCTCAAACTAAATTGTTTAGGGTTATTATTTTTTTCAACGGAATTTGCAGCTGTGGCGTGAACATACCCCGTTGCTTGCAACGGGGTGTGCCAGCGCAACTTTGATTATGAATTTTTGCAACCGAACCGTTAAGAGACTCTCCAGTCCAGATAAAATTCGTATTGTCCACCATAGCCCCCTACGTTCCCATAAACATCTGGAGAATCATACAATCCTCCGGGGAACAAGGCATCAGGGCCTGGTATTTGCAAGGAAACAGTCACCGGTGGGAATGGATCGTCGTTCCACCAACCTTTAAACCAGCTAAAGATCTTCTCAATTATATAACCGACCATTTGCCCTAACACATGCCCAATGACCGCACCTATGCCTCCTAAATATGCTTCACCTGCACTCTCTAAAGCCTGCTCAAGCTTTTCTTTGACAATAGGCGTTAATTTATCTACAAGTTTATTTAATTCCTCTGAATAATCACCGCCATCAGACTCAATTAGAATGCAAGTGGCTAGATACCCTTTAGGCCAAACATTATCGGTATTAATCGGAACAGAAATTAAATGGGGTGGACTTGTCCAATTATTCCACTCGTTGTCATCCCAGCCGTCTTCAAGGTCAATCTTTCCGAACTTATAGCTTTTTTCACCAGCTGAACTGATATCGAAAAGACAGCCTGCCATTCTCATTTCATCGCTTCCTAAATATTCTGGGTTGGTCTCATCGATGCAATGTAGTGAAACGCAACGCAAGGTCAACGTAGTAATTGCTTTAGGTGATGCCTGGTAGGCTCCAATTTCTGGATACCAGTGAATTTCACCGCCTTGGAACCGACTGTATTTTCCTTTACCATCCGGGAGGTTTAATTCATCTGTAATCGGATAGCACAAATTACTTTTTTCCCAGCCAAGACTTTTCCAAAGGTCACGGATTGTTCCATGAATCTCATGTGCACCCGTTTTTGGGGTCCAATATATTGAACCATTCTGGAAATGATTGTATCTCCCTATTTTATCAGGTGTCGTGCTTTCATCTGTGATCGGGTAACCAAGAACGCTTTTTTCCCAGCCCAACGATTTCCATTTATCCCAAATAGCACCGTGAACTTCATGTGCACCTGTTTTAGGGGTCCAATAAATTGAACCACCCTGGAAATGGTTGTATCTCCCTATTTTATCAGGTGTCATGTTTTCATCTGTGATCGGGTAACCAAGAACGCTTTTTTCCCAGCCCAATGACTCCCATTTTTCTCGAATAGCACCGTGAACTTCATGTGCACCTGTTTTAGGGGTCCAATATATTGAACCATTCTGGAAATGGTTGTATCTCCCTATTTTGTCAGGTGTCGTGCTTTCATCTGTGATTGGATAACCAAGAACGCTTTTTTCCCAGCCCAATGACTTCCATTTTTCTCGAATATTACCGTGAACTTCATGTGCACCTGTTTTTGGGGTCCAATATATTGAACCACCCTGGAAATGGTTGTATCTTCCTATTTTATCAGGTGTCGTGTTTTCATCTGTGATCGGGTAACCAAGAACACTTTTTTCTGCCCCAAGCGCAGAGTATTTACTCCAGATGTTACCATGCACTTCAACGACATTCATTCCGTTCGCATAAATGGCCCCATGTTCATAGTGAGCCATGTTGTCATGATAGTCCAATTGCTTACCAAGAACCCCGTTTTCACCACCCATTGAGTTGTATTTCTCATCAATACGCTGCTTATTTGTCTTTATATCAGGGAAATTTTCTTTTGGAAGTTCCGAGAAAGAATCTACAGATGTTGAAAGTTCCGGGAGAGTATTTACAGACAGGAATCTGTTTTCAAGGCTTTTTATGAACCCTTCTGCATATTGAGGAGTATGTATTTCAGTATTGAGGATTGCCTCTTGTTCTTTCAAAATATCTTCTGGTGTAATTCGGACAGATTCAGATCGAATTAACGTTTTAGCAAGATGTTCAACTGGTTCTGCTTTTCGAAGATCAATTTCTGCCAGTTCATGCAAACGTGCTGTTCTCAAAGGAAGGTCAGCATTCAAGCGAGATTTAGCTTGCGTGTACGAAGCTTGTTTTTTATCATTCGAAAGTCTGTAAAAAGCTGGTTTCAAGATTGACTCAAAGGAGTCTCCATCAGGTGGGAGTAGAAACTCATTTGGTGCTGAATAATTTAAAGCAATTTTATCCATTGCAAGACCAGCCTGATTGGCAATATCATCAGCTATTCGTTTTAATTCCGTATTGTGCAACTCTGAGCCGTTGGCTATACGAATTTTCACCATATCTTTTACTCCTGTTTTCGGGATTTTTGATTCCAATCGTTAATTTCACACCGATTGAATTCCAAAAATTACAACTGATAATCATCTATATATTTTATATTACCAAAATGTCTAACTATTAACGTAATTATTCAGTTTATCAAAACATGTCTATTGATATTGATTTTAATTTTTGCTCAATCAGGCTCTTCGTTGTTTTGTGTTGCTATCCTCATAATGTCCTCATAAAAACCAATGCGACTTTGAATTGAAAATCATCTTATCCATAGGAAGGCAAAGAGCCAAAAATCATAATATAGGATCGAAAATTTAGTTACAAAGAAAAAAGTTCTGCTTGTTTGACAGTGTGCCAATTTTTCTGTAAAATCATAAATCTCAAGAAGTTATTAGGTAGAAAATTACATATCGAAAAATTAATTTTCTCCATAGTACGCAAAAACTTGACTTCAAATTTACAGCAAATTTGAGACACTTTCTTGTTTTGTGTGACTATCCTCATGATGTTCTCATAAAAACCAATGCGGCTTTGAATTGAAAATCATCTTATCCATAGGAAATGGCGAAGAGCAAAAAAGATATCTTTATATAATTCCTGGTACAATATTTAATTGTTAAAGCAAATTTAATTGAGTTTATTGCTTTAATTCATTTTTATTGCCTGTCTTTCAGGCCTCCAAAAACGGGCTCAATATCTAATAATAACCTCCATTTTTATTTTTTTCGTTTTCTCTTTATTTTTTGTTTCATACACAATTTAACTTTACTTTGGATAAATATCTAATGACTTCACAGGACTTACTTACTTGAGGAATAAAATCTCAATTACGTCAAAGACTGTGTATTAAAGTTAAGCTTTAGACAGTTAATGATCGGATGCTGTTGATTTTTCAGTTCAACTGAGTAAGTCTTATTTTCTAGTTTTTTTGTCCTACTTCAGTGTAATATTTGTATCAATAACTTTTTTATATACCTGCCTCTTATTTTCAGCTATGTCTCCTTGCAGCAAAACCAGAGTTTTAAGTCTTTTCATTCTTGTTATGCTTTTATTTGTCCCGATAGCAGGAGCGGTCTCGAATGCAGGCAATATCCAAGAAGCCGACCTGTATAATGCTCCAGAGAATACTACTACCGAAAATGCTCTCTTTGCAGAATTGAGTGCAAAAGCCGAGCTTTATAACAATAATTTTGATAAAGTTCCTGAAGTTCTGCAAAGACTTGTGGCCAGTGAGGAAATTGCCGGGAAAATCAAACTTGAGAACGGCGAGATGCTTTACGTGACCTTACTTATGGGAGGAGGAAAAATAAGAGATTTCTACAGCTATGAAACTCCTACTGATCCAAATTCAAAGTTTGGGCCTTCCATTACAGTGGAAACCGATGAAAAAACCATACAAAAAGTGCTTGATTCGGAAGAGCCCTTAAAAGAAGCCGTAAAATGTATGAATGACGACTCTTTAAAGGTGGAAACCGAAGGACTTTTCCGAAACCTGATGCTCTCAACTTTAAAGACGTTTTATAAATAATATCGCTTTATTCCTGAGCTCTAGAAATCTGAGCTCTAGAAATCTGAGCTCTAGAAATTACTGATTTGAAATACTCTTTTCCTTTCCGGGAAAAGAGTACAATTTATTCAGAATTCATGTTTTGTTTTCAAATTTTAAGAATTTACAGGATTTCTTTTTCAGTATCCTCTTCAAATTCAAGGGAGAATTTTCCAACTCAAAAAAAGGAGTAACGCAGATATAATGCGTTAACTCTTTGATTTTGATGCATATATTGTATTTCCGTACCTGCCTATATTAATCCTGCTTCCGTTGGGTTTCGGTTCCTGAGAATAACCCCACGATGGATGTCCGGCATCAATACAGGGAGAGATTACTGTGTCTTTAACCCAGGTTTTTCCATTCCATCTTCCAGTTTTTGACTTCAGATGGTAATCATGTTTTGTCTGGCTCGCAAATAGTGGATTTACATAGATGTCAGTTTTCGATGTGCAATTTTTATAATTTCCTACTGCGTTTTTGTAGAGGCAGTTATACTGCATATATAATTTATGGTTGTTACTGATAAGATAATTCATCACACCATACCCTGTCCCACTTGGACTCTTTTTACGTTTCAGGGTATTTACAATTATATTGTTGCGGGCAATTGTTATGTATGGAGATGTAGACGCGTAATTTGGAGAATAATTTTCTGGATACAAATTGGCAATAGCCACATGATATATGCCATCAAAGACATTATTTTCAATGTAAGTATTGTGGAATCCACTAATTACAATACCGCCAACCCATTTAATGCTGGGATTGGTGCCTGTTCTGTAAAAGACATTATGGTGAATACGAATATTTTTTCCAAGATCTTTACTAGAAGAAGTAGTATCATAATTGAAAATCCAGATCCCAGGGCCATAGGTGTTATGGATAACATTATTGTATATACTAATATTATCCATAGTACCTGTACCAGTCCCGCCTTTTTCTATCTGAATCCCCGGACCGCCTGCAGTCCAGTCATAGAAAGAGTCAATCACATTACCATAGAGTCTTACACCGTTTGAGTTCCAGATTCTAAGACCGCTGTTAGTCCTGCAGGTTATCCTGTTTTTCCAGGCCTGTACATACTGACTACGAATAGCAAACAGGCCATCGTGCCCCAGTTTGTCTATCTTGTTGTTATAAAACTGAATGTTTTTACAGGAATTTGCCCTCAGACCATCGCCGAGACCATCATACATATACATATTGTATACTTTTATATTGTTGCAGTTAGTGAAGTACATTATATTATAGTACCCGCCACCCAACGAAACTTTGGAATTGCCTTTACGGTTTCCATTAACCTTGAAACCTCTTACTACAATGTTATTATTCCCGGAATTACTCATCTGCTTGATCAAGGGTTTCATTGCAACCCAGCCTGCATTATTAGCAAGTTTGATCACAGCACTTGAATCCCCTTCAAGAATAGTATTACTACCGATTAAAAGAGTATCGTCAATAACATATGTAAAAGGACCTTTGAGGTGGACAGTGGTGTATTTAGAGTTACCAGCTACAAACTTAAGGGCCTGATTTATCTGTATATGATCGTCTTTTCCATCACAGTTATATTTTCCAGTGCCATCCCCCGCAACGTACACTATTGATGAGCTAGTTGCGCATAAAGCTGTAGGAACACTTGCAAGAAGAAGAAAACCTACCAATAAAAAGATCCCTAATTCTCGTGTTAACAATGGCGTCACCTGGAGGAGATCATAATAAAATTCATTATTATTCTTAATAGACAGATATTGGTCAAATAACGTGTATACATCTCCTTGAAATTTATGACTTTTTACTAAACACTATGAAACATTATTCATTTTTCAGGCATATTTGGGAATAGTTTAAACTGTATTTTTATATTTATAATTATATAGTTATAAAAAAAAGTTCTGAAAGGATTATTTACATCAAGAATTGTTGAACCCAAAAACATGCTATATATGGAATTTAGAAAAAATCTCCTGTTTTTCACGCCAATTCCTCTTAGTTACATGAGTTTCCTCGTAAGGGCATAAAGAATAAAGCTATAGAAACATTGGAAATTATAAAGCAATTCTCCAATAAAAAGATTCCCTGCATCTTTTACAACATCGAGGTCGTCTGAACGTAGTCATGATAAAATTTATTAGAGATGCACAAATCGTTGTATAGATGAACACCTAAATCCGATAAGAATGTTTGATAAAATCTAAAAGTATGTTACCATTTTCTAGATTTTGAGAATATAGAAAAAGAGCCTCAAGAAATCATTTAGAACGAGAACTGCGGGATTAGAGGACATACGATAAGTCTGATATAGGTCCATATGACCCAGTTGTTGAGAAGCTGGCAAAAAGCACGGAAGACACGGAAATCAGTAGTAAAGGCGTGCTTCTTCCGTGCTTTCCGTGTTTTCCGTGGTTGTAATATCCAGGTTGTAATATCCAGAGCGAATCACTATGCGACAGGCTGCGTTTTCCGTGTTACTCCATGTGACTTTAAAATAATATTTGTGTCATAAACTGTATTTATTTTATTATTATGTATATATTTGAGAATCGATATACTAGATAAAACGTTCCAACATCCAGAAGTTCAGAAATATCTGAAATGAGTCAACAATTAATTAGAAGTTTTCCAGAACTACTTTCAAGAGTATAATCAGAACGACAATCAAAAACAGAGTCCACAAAAGCGGCAAAAGTATACGCAGCAAAAAATACAGTATTATCGCTATGAGAATTAACTGAATTAAAGATATCTTTCTTCCAGCACGCAGGAAGCGACGATTAAATCCTCTAGCCATAAATTACACCTTCTAACTTATATTCTGTTTTATTTCAGTATTATACTTTCTGCCCGGCAAATAATATAAAAAATAAAACCAGACCTTACCAGATTTTTTAAAAAACAGGTCTGCTGGGAATCGAACCCAGGTTCGGAGCTCCGGAGGCTCCAGTGATATCCTCTACACTACAGACCTTCACTATGAAAAAGTTAAGATCAGTTCGTTAACAGATAAAACCATAATCAGTTAACTGGCTGGTTATAGTGCTAAATAGCTTATAAACTTAATCCTTAATAATATTAAAATATCCTTTTGTATTTAATATTTAAAAATCATTAAAAGGAAACTTAACCTGAGAATCTCAGGATGTTTTACTCTTCCCATTTCTGGCCGTACTTTTCATCAAACACTATTTCGGAGAGAGCTCTACGTGTTGAAGTCCTTTCTTTTGGAACCGGTTCTCCGATTGCAAGAACTGCCATTAGCTCAAGATCGGAAGGACAGTCAAGAATGGAGTTGACCTTCTCTTTTTGGTTAAGGATTTCTCCAAGCCAGACCCCGCCAAGGCCGAGATCACAGCAGGTGAGGAGCATATTCTCGACTGCAGCCCCTATTGCTTCGAGGTCTTTTGTCCTGTTATAAGAAGTTTCATTATCCAGGAAAGTCGCAATAAGCAGAGGAGCTCCTGCCACGATACCTGAATAATGCGTGCATTCCGAGAGTTTCTGGATGGTCTCACGGTCCCGAATAACAATGAAACGCCAGGGCTGGTTATTCAATCCGGAAGGAGCCCAGTGCCCTGAGTTCAGGATTATGCTGATATCTTCCTTGCTAACAGTTTTGTCCGTAAACTCCCGGACGCTCCGTCTGTTAAGGATAGTGTTAATGACTTTGCTTTCTCCTTTTACTGGCATTACTTTCCCTCCGGATTGAGTTTTAGATTTCCAGATTTATGAATTTTCTGTCTACAGGTTGTTAATTACTGTAGAATCAGTCATCATCAATCTTCTTGTTGAGCCAGGGGATGTTTGCACGGATCTGCTTTCCGACAACTTCAAGCTGGTGTTCCTTTTCCTGGCGTTCCATGGCTTTGAGTACGGGATGGTTGACCATGCCTTCGAGCACGAATTCCTTGGCAAATTCGCCGTTCTGGATTCTTCTCAGGGCTTCACGCATGGCTTCGCGGGACTCATCATTAATAATCCTGGGGCCGACTGTCATACCGCCGTATTCTGCGGTGTTGGAAACGGAATGCCACATTCTCTCAAGCCCGCCTTCATAGATAAGGTCAACAATGAGCTTAACTTCATGGCAGGTTTCGAAATAAGCCATCTCAGGCTGGTATCCTGCCTCAACAAGTGTTTCAAAAGCGGTCTTGATAAGAGATGAAAGTCCTCCGCAAAGGTCAACCTGTTCTCCGAAAAGATCGGTTTCGGTTTCTTCACGGAAGGTAGTTTCGTAGACTCCTGCTCTGGTTGCACCGATACCTTTGACATATGACAGAGCAATTTCCCTGGCGTTTCCGGTTGCATCCTGGTAGACTGCAATCAGAGCCGGGACCCCGATACCCTCGGTATAGGTTCTTCTGACAATGTGACCAGGGCCCTTGGGAGCAGCCATGAAAACATCAACGTTTTTCGGGGGGACAATCTGGTTGTAGTGAATATTAAAACCGTGTGCAAAAGCAAGTGCGTTACCGGCTTCCAGATTTGGTGCGATTTCAGAATAATAAACAGATGCCTGATTTTCGTCCGGAAGGAGGATCATGATAACATCTGCAGCTTTTGCAGCTTCTGCCACAGTCATGACCTTCAGGCCGTCATTCTCGGCTCTTGCCCAGCTTGAACTGCTTTTTCTGAGCCCAACAACAACATTAAGCCCTGACTCATGGAGGTTGCGGGCGTGAGCGTGACCCTGACTTCCGTAGCCCATTATTGCGATAGTTTTGTCCTTAAGTGCATCAAAAGTAGTTTCATTATCATAAATTATATTTGCCATATTAGATTCTCCTGATGAATTTTTCAGTTTTTGAGCAAAGCTCCTAATATTTTGTGGGAAGCATATTATTATTAAATCCTTATTAAATCCGTTCACTTCCCTGTGAATTAAGTCGACTTGAGTTGATTCATGGAAAGTTGCTTTTTTCGGATAGGGCAGCTTTTGAAGTTTTAGCAGAGGCCTGAAACCTCAGGCTTACTCTTAGTGAAGCTTTGGGGGGTTAAAACGCCCCCGGCTGCCCCAATCTGTAAAAATAATTAAGCAGCTACCTTTCTTTACCTGCCCTTATTATTTAAACCTTCTTTGGGCCGCGGACCAGAGCAATCTTACCTGTCCTGGCCATTTCCTTAATCCCAAACTGCCTGAGGAGTTTTTCAATTGCCTGGATTTTGGCTTCGTCTCCAGTTACTTCGACAGTTATGGATTTAGGAGCTACGTCCACTATCCTTGCCCTGAAAATATCCGCAATCTGGATAATTTCGGTTCTCGCACTCACGTCAGCTGCAACTTTAATAAGAGCTAGTTCCCTTTCTACGGCTTCGTCTCCCCCGATATCAGAAACTTTGATCACATCAACGAGCTTGTTAAGCTGTTTAGTAACCTGTTCGAGAACATGGTCATCTCCATCAACTACTATAGTCATTCTGGAGGTTTTTGGGTCTTCAGTGACTCCAACAGCCAGGCTCTCGATATTGTATCCGCGCCTTGAGAAGAGCGAAGCCACCCTTGAGAGGACTCCTGACCTATTTTCCACAAGGACTGCCAGTGTATGTTTCATTACTGCTCCTCCAGGTCGAGAACTCTATCAGTTTTTGCCTTACGCAAATTTGGCATGGCGCAGGGAGTGTCTGCATGTTCTTCCACATCAAGGATTTCATTAATTGCAGCCCCTGCCGGCACCATAGGATAAACGTTTGCCTCGCACTCAACAATCACATCAACAACAGCAGGCCTACCTGAGTTAACAGCTTCTTCGATTGCAGGTCTTACTTCGGACGGCCTTTCCGCACGCAGTCCAAGAGCCCCATAGGCCTCGGCAAGTTTGACGAAATCGACACTGCCCTTAATAAATGTGTGAGAATACCGTTTGTCATAGAACAGCTCCTGCCACTGCCTGACCATGCCCAGATAACCATTATTGAGGATCACGGAAACAACAGGAATGTCGTTCTGGACTACAGTTGCAAGCTCCTGAGAGTTCATCTGGAAAGAACCATCGCCTGCAATGTTGATAACTGTTTTATCCGGCTTGCCGACCTTTGCTCCTATGGCTGCAGGGAAACCGTAGCCCATCGTGCCAAGACCGCCTGATGTAATAAAAGTTCGGGGTTTTTTATACTTGAAGAACTGAGCAGCCCACATCTGGTGCTGTCCGACCTCAGTAACTATAATTGCATCCTTGCAAGCCTCAGAGATTTGCTCGATGACAAACTGGGGCATTACAACATCAGGTGACATCTGTTGATAGGTAAGTGGATATTCTTTCTTCCACTGTTTTATCTTTTCAATCCATGCTTCGGAGTTGCAGCGCTTGATATATTTATTAAGGGACTTAAGTACCTGTTTTGCGTCTCCGACAATTGGGATCTGGACCTTTACATTCTTTGAGATCTCTGCAGGGTCGACATCGATGTGGATAACCCTTGCGTTGGGTGCAAAGGATTCAAGTTTTCCGGTCACGCGGTCATCGAACCTTGCGCCCACGGCAATAATGAGATCGGATTCCTGAATTGCATAATTCGCATATTTGGTCCCGTGCATTCCAAGCATCCCAACATGCAGAGGGTGTTCGGTAGGAATTGCACCGATTCCCAAAAGAGTAGTCGTAACCGGAGCGTTAATTGTCTCAGCCAGCTCTACAAGCTCGGCGCTAGCATTGGAACTTATCACACCGCCACCTGCGTATATAATAGGCATGCAGGAATTTGCAATTTCCTCGGCGGCTCGTTTGATCTGCTGGGTGTTGCCTTTGTAAGTTGGCTTATATCCTCTAAGCTCTACTTTGTCAGGATAGTAAAAGTCGATCTCCGCGTTCTGTACATCTTTTGGAAGGTCAATTAATACCGGGCCAGGCCTTCCGGTAGAAGCAATATGGAAGGCTTCTTTTACGATTCTCGGGAGTTCGTTTACATCCTGTACTAAGTAGTTGTGCTTGGTAATGGGCTGGGTAATTCCCTTAATGTCGGCTTCCTGGAAAGCATCGTTACCTATCAGAAAGGTCGGAACCTGGCCGGTTAAGGCTACAATAGGTACTGAGTCCATATATGCAGTAGCAATCCCTGTTACCAGGTTGGTTGCTCCGGGACCTGAAGTGGATACACAGACCCCGGTCTTTCCAGTCGCACGGGCGTACCCGTCCGCAGCATGAACTGCTGCCTGTTCGTGACGCACAAGTATATGGCGCAGATTAGAATCATAAATTTCGTTATAGAAGGGAATGATCTGCCCTCCTGGATATCCGAAGATGGTGTCAACACCTTCTTTTTCCAGGCACTTGATCAGAGCCCTTGCGCCATTAACTTTTTCTGTTGACCCGGTTGTCATTATTTAACTCCTTTTTATTTCTTAACGGTGATTTTACTGGGCACTCACCTAGAGATGAGTACATTTCCAGTAAGGGTGTGTTCATTAAAAATATTTATCTCTCACACTCACATTTTCTAGTTATTAATTTTGTAAATATATCATAATCGATCATGTTATATAATGGATAAGGTTTTTCCTGATCCAGAAATATCAGCGGTGCGTGATTTCAAGAATTTTTCCAGCAGGAAAAAGAGGAGAGGACAGAACAGCCCTCCTGAAAAATTTTTATAATTCATTTTCTGAAATCACTCGGCCCGGATAAGGCGGTTCATGCCGTTCATTACAGCTTCTACGGAGGCCATAATTATGTCCGTTCTGGCTCCGCTTGCAGTAACTTCCTTTCCATCTTTGGAAAGTTTCACCCTTACTTCAACAAGGGCGTCGGTTCCACCAGTGATCGAGTCTACATGATACTCTTCAAGGATAATATCTTCCGCACAGGAACTTACAGCTCTCCGGATTGCGTTGATTACAGCATCTACAGGCCCGTTTCCGATTCCTGCCTGTACTATAGCTTTATCTTTTACGTTAAGTTTTATCGATGCCGTTGGAGTCACACGGTTTCCGGACACAATGGTAAACTCTTCCAGTTTTACCAGTGGTTCCTTATAAATATCAAGTACGGTTTCTGCAATAGTGTGCAGGTCAGCATCAGTTACGTGTTTTCCCTGGTCACCCATCTGCTTGACCCGGTTGAAAATTTCTTCGGTCTGGGCCTCATCAGCTACAAGCCCCATTTCCTTTAAGGCAAGAGTAATCGAGCTGCGTCCTGCATGTTTTCCAAGTACGATCTGACGCTGCCTTCCGATATATCCCGGACTCATCGGCTCATAGGTCGCCTTATCGGCAAGAAGACCGTGGACATGAATACCTGCTTCGTGAGTGAATGCGTTTCCACCTACAAGAGCCTTATTTGGTGATACGGGAATTCCTGTAAGCCGGCTTACAAGCCTTGAAGTCCGGTAGATCATCTCATGCTTGATACCTGTATTGTACTTGTAGAGCCATTCCAGGCTCGTTACTACTTCTTCAAGGGATGCGTTTCCAGCTCTTTCTCCTAACCCGTTAACAGTTACGTGGGCCTGTTTTGCCCCTGCAGCCAGGGCAGCAACCGTGTTCGCAGTTGCAAAACCGAAATCGTTGTGGCAGTGAATGCTGATAGGTGCTTTCAGCGAGGAAGTCAGGTCCCGGAAAATTTTGGTTGTCCTTTCAGGTACCAGAAGACCTACAGTATCGCAGAAGCATAACCTGTCAGCGCCTGCAGCTATTCCGTCGGCATAGATGGCCTTTAGAAACTCAGGGTCTGCACGCGAGGCATCTTCCCCGCTCAATTCCACAATCAGGCCGTGGTCCTTGGCATATTCCGTGACTTCAACTGCGATCTGCCGTACTGCATCCCGGTCCTTTTTGATTTTCGTCCTTATATGAAGGTCCGAAACAGGTGCTACAAGATGGATAGAGTCAACATCGCATTCCAGAGCATGGTCAACATCGGACTTTACAATCCTGCAGTAGCTGCAAATTTCAGCTTTAAGCCCTGCATTTGCAACAGCCTTGATAGACTCTCTTTCACCCTTGGAAGTGATGGCAGAACCGGCCTCAATTATCGAGACTCCCATCTCATCAAGCGCTCGGGCGATTAAAAGCTTCTTGTCCTTTGTAAGGGCAACGCCAGGTGTTTGTTCACCGTCTCTCAAAGTAGTATCCAGAAAGCGGACATTTTCGAATAATATAATCCCTCAGTCTTTGTTTTATTGAGATAGATTCTTTCGGCAAAACAGGAAAATAATATCTATATAATACTTGTCATTTTATAATATTATGTCCTATTTTGTAAGCTCCAATGTATTAATACAAATGTTACATATATTTTTTCTCAGGAACCCGGCTTTTTCAGGAAGATTTCCTGGTTTACGCTGTGGCTCTCTGAAACTTTTCCTCAATAGGTATACCATAGTATTTTTAGTTTACAGTTAACAAAAACGAGGTAGATTCCTTTCACGGCTCAGAACAGTTTACATAACTGATTAATGAAGGGCTTGTAGAATGCCCTTATTTTACAAAAATGAAGCAAGCAAGTCATTGAACCAACTTGAATGTGACTTTAAAGAAGTCATAAGGAATTAAATTTGAAAAGGATACATAGAAACTGGTAATTGGGTACAAAGGAATTGTATCAATAAGCCCATTCCTCATGGCTGACCGGTAACTGGTTCAGTTTATCCTTGCAGAACTGCCATTTTGGCATGAACTGGTCCATTAGCGTTATAAAGCGAGAATTATGTGTTGGCTCCAGCAGATGTGCCATTTCATGTACAATGGTATATTCAAGACATTCTTTTGGCTTCTTGGCAAGTTCAGTGTTGAGTCTAATATTACGTGCTTTGTGGTTGCAGCTTCCCCATTTTGTTTTCATCCTTTGCACAAAGAACCGCTCTACCTTCACCCCCAATAGTGGTTCCCACATGGCAATTACCGGTGGCACAGCTTTTTTGAGTTGTTCACGATACCATGCATCAATAACAGATTGCTTCTTTTTGTCATCTGCTCCAGGTCGCACTCGCAATATCATCTTATTATGTTTCAATTCGACAGAAGGTGCTTCATCAACTTCGATAACTTTAAGCAAATAGCGTTTTCCCCACACATAATGGCTTTCAAGGTCCAGGTACTCACGGGGAGTTTCACGCTCCTGTTTCCTGAATTTTTTCTGCTTCTTTTTGATCCAGCCTAATTTGGAAATGGCGAAAACACGAATTGTATCAATATTCATTCGCAAAGGAGCAGAGATTTTTACCCTACCGGCTGGAGGATACACGCTCAGATGAATGTTCTTGATATCCTTGAAAACTACGTCTACTGTGATATCACCAAGTTCGATCTGGGTATTCATCAGTATTCCTTTTGTGCCTTGATGATAAAGAAGATACGGTTAACCTCTGCTTCGTCATGCAGGACCTCGTACAAGGCGTGCTTTATAGTCCTTTCACGTGGTTCAACACCACGCCAGTCATCGGACCTTACCCTTTTTATTGTTTCATCGAGTCTCAGTGCCAGGTCAAGAGTCGGATCGCTGGGTAATATATATTCGCCGTATTCGTCGTTTTCTTTTATCTGGTCCTCTAACTTTTTCCCGCAGTCTTTCAGGTTGTTGTAGAGTGCTCTTAAAGCAGGGCTTTTCTTCAGTACATCGACGATATCGTCCTCATGTCCTGCCTCCACCTGCTTTACCAGATCCGCAATCCGTTTTAAGTATTCCTCATATTCAATGGCTTTTGCCTTCCTGGCTGCTATAATTTCTTCCAGCAGGGCAGACATCTTCTCGTAATATGCCGGGTCGTTCAGTTGTTCCTTGATAATTTTGCTGCGGACATTGTTCTCGATAGTCTCAGCAACAGCGTTTTTGTTGCCCTTCAGTCTATCAAGCTGAGTTGCAATGGCTTTGTCAATACCCGTTTTTACGATCAAGTCCAGAAGAGGCATATCTTCAAAGGATGAAACCTTTCTGGGCTCGGCTGCCTCGATGTAAGTGTCGATAAGATGGCGCATATCTGCTTCATAAGCTTTCAGATCAAGACTTTCACCGCTAGCCCTGCGGATGATCTCACGGATATTCCGGTAATATTCCAGTAGCTGTTTAATGCGAGAAATATCTGAGCTACTATATCCTGCAGCTTCCAGTTCGTCGGAAATGTTTGCATAGGAACGAACGAGTGAAGCAGTAGCTTTGTAGAGAGCAGCACGTTGAGTTTCGCGTTCCTGGAGGTCAGTCGGGATTTCCGTATTTCCACAGAAGTAGTGAATGTGCTCCAGTTCTCCTTTCGGCGGTTCAACAGGCTCGCAGAGTATAGCCAATGCCTCTAAAGCATTGTCAAGGCGCTCCCTACCTTTTTTCAGGCGGTCCTGCATCAACACTTCCGGACTAGCGCCGCCAGCGCTGTAGTCAAGCTCGGAGGAATAAACCTGAAGCGCTCCGGTCCCCTTATCATTGACCAGATTCTTGAAAAGGTCTTTGTAGTCCACAATATAACCGAACTCTTTGTCGTCTCCGTCCAGCCGGTTAGTGCGGCAGATTGCCTGAAACAGGCCGTGATCTTTCATTGACTTGTCTATGTAGAGGTATGTACAGGGAGGGGCATCAAAGCCTGTGAGAAGTTTATCCACAACGATAAGCAATTTCATGTTCGCCGGTTCTTTAGTGAACAGGTCCTTTGCTTTCTCTTCATAGGTCTCGGTTTTTGTCATTCCTGGCCTGGTTTCTATATCTTTGAGCAGCTCGGTGTAGGTGTTGTAGATGAACTCTTTTTCTGTTTCGGTATTTGCGCCTGTATCTTCTTTTGTTACGTCCTGAGCCTGCGGATTGTAGGAGGTTACCACGGCACATTTGCCTTTGAAAAGTGTCTTCTGGAAGAGGGTGAAGTACTTGCAAGCTTCATAGATGCTTGAAGCTACCAGAATAGCATTTCCGCGTTCGCTGGTCAGGCGAGGCTTTTTTACGCCAAAATCAAAAATAATGTCAGTTACCACCTGATCCATGCGAGAGCGTGAACTGAGCACTTTCTGCATGGTGCCCCAATGCTTTTTGAGTTCGTCTTTCTGCCAGTCGTTAAGTCCTCTGGTTTTTGCCTCAAACCATGCATCTATTTTTGTCTCGGAGCCAAGGCGCTGATCGATGTCGCGTGATTCATAAACTAGATCGAGCACTACTTTGTCTTCTACCGCCTCACAAAACTTGTAGGTATGGATGTAGCCGCCGAAAACTTCCAGGCTGGTCTGTTTATCCTTCTTGAGCAGTGGTGTACCTGTGAAACCGATAAAGACAGCATTTGGCATGATCGCCTTCATAGCCCGGTGCAATTTGCCGCTTTGAGTGCGATGGCACTCATCCACGAAGACAAAAATATCGCCTACGGCTTTACCTGGCTGGGATTCCAGATCTCTGATAAACGCATCGAAATCGTCAACGCCTTTACGGCCGAATTTGTGAACTAGAGAGCAGAGCAGACGCGGTTTGGCCTGGCCGAGCATGCTTATCAGTTCGCGGCCGCTGGTGGTACGTTTGATAGCCTCTCCTGCATCAATGAAGATTCTTTTGATCTGTTTGTCCAGCTCGTCGCGGTCTGTGACTACCACCACGCGGGCATTGGGATTGTTTTCGAGTATCCACTTGGCAAGCAGCACCATGACAATACTTTTGCCACTGCCCTGTGTATGCCAGATAATACCTCCCCTGTGCTGCATAATATATTTCTGTGCTGCCTTGACAGCAAAATACTGGTGAACCCTTGGTAGTTTCTTGACGCCGCCGTCAAAGAGCACGAAGTCATGCATCAGCTCTATAAGTCGGTCCTTATTACACATCTTGAGCAGGTATTTATCGAGCTTGAAACGGCTATTGTCCTTTTCGTCTTCTTTCCATTCAAGGAAGTACTTTTCAGGCGTGCCGATAGCGCCATATTTTAAGCCTTCGGAATCGTTGCCTGCAAAGATAAACTGCACGGTGCTGAAGAACCATTCGTTGAACTCTGGACGCTGGTTGGACAGGTTCTGGCAGATTCCGTCTTCTATGGTTACGCGGCTGTTTTTCAGTTCAAGCACACCGATTGCGATGCCGTTCACATAGAGCACAATGTCAGGCCTACGTTCACGGTTACCCCTGAGAGTTACTTCTTCGGCAATGGCAAAATCGTTCTTCTCCGGCTCCTGCCAGTTTATAAGGTAGACGTTATCAGTGACCTTTCCAGCCTCAGTCTTTACAGGAACGCCATAGCGCAACAGACTATAGACAGCTTTATTGTTGCCGTAGAGGCTTCGGTTGTGGTTGTTCGCTTCAATGTCCAGCTTGTAGAGAGCAACGCCTATCTGGGTGGGGGTGTAGCCGCTTTTTGTCAGGTAGGCATTGAGTAGTCCTTCCTCGATGTTGCTGTTACCGTCCCGGTCAATCCAGTTGCCTACGTAGCGATAGCCAAGCTCATCATGAAAAAGAGAGATTATTCGGTCCTGGGTGGCTCTTTCGGGTTTTCCAATGTTCATACTAATCTAATCCTCCCTGTAAGCAGTTCCTGCATCATACCCTGCTTGATCTGGCGAGCCTTAGCAAGCTTTTCTTCCAGCGCGGTAATTTCTGAGTCCATGTCAGAGAGGATAGCTGCGATGGCGGCTTGTTCGGATAGTGAAGGAACCGGAAGCGTGATTTTCACGATGTTCGTCTTGCTAATCCCAGAAACCTTGGTTCCAACAGCAAAGAAATAAAACTGTTTTTTTACGTCATCAGTTTGAAAACAGTACCGTAGGTACTGTTTATCCAATTCGTTTTTCTTGCTCTTTGCAACGATAGTGTGCAGGCCTGAAATGAAAGGGATTTTATCTTTATTGAAAACTACAATATGTCTGCTCGTGCCTTCGTCGTCTTCGGAAGCATCTACAAAGACAACGTCTCCATCATTAAGCAATGATGGAGAGGCCACTTTTTTCAAAGAGATATTGAGTTTTGGTATGTCCTGTTGTTCAGATCTAACATCAATAAAGTTTTTTTTCGATGTGTGAATGTCTCCGTAATGCAGATAGCAATATCCTTCCATGGAAAGCTGATCACGAGAAGCTGACAGTCCACCACTGAAGTCGAATAGGTCATCAAGCAACTTCACTTTCCACTCCCCACTAAACCCCGGCAGCCGTCTCTTACCAGTCAGCAATTCCTGCATGGCGCCCTGTTTGATCTGTCGTTTCTTAGCGATGAGCTGCTCAAGGGATTCGATAAGGGCATCCGTATCGGAGAGAGCCTCAGCGATAGCATGTTGTTCATTGATTGTGGGTTTGGGAATTATTAGTTTAGCTATTTCTCCAGTGTTTATGACCCCTTGAGTTGATCCAGCTGTGACCTCCAGTACTTGCTTCTTAACCCCATCTGAATTTATTGCGTATTGTGCAAAGATATTATCGAGTTCATTGGCAATTGTACGAATAATAACAATATTGAGAGTGTTTGCTTCTTCTATACTAGAGGGAACAAGCACAGCACTTCCTGAACTACCATGTCTGGCTATTAATATGTCACCCTTTCTCGTTTGAGATTTTTTGTTCAGTTCATGAAAACTGTGAGTAACATACTTCAAATCTTGAAATTTAAATTTTTGACCATATAAATTGCCAGTTCTTATCAGCATTACTCCATTGCTTTCACTAGTATAGTAAGGTTCACACACACCGACGAACCCAACGTTTAGCTTAGAACAATGCTGGCTGAGTGTTGCTGTATCCCAATCCTCAGGAATCACCCCCACCTCTGTCTGTTTATATCCCGGTGGAATATTC
Source organism: Methanosarcina sp. Kolksee (assembly GCF_000969945.1). NCBI lineage: Archaea > Methanobacteriati > Methanobacteriota > Methanomicrobia > Methanosarcinales > Methanosarcinaceae > Methanosarcina > Methanosarcina sp. Kolksee. The sequence continues at coordinate 1,225,559 of NZ_CP009524.1, read as the reverse complement.
CCGGCGCTGCATTCCGCGCTCATTGCTGTTCCTCCTTTTCGAGTTTGGGATTCCACAGATCTGCCTGCATTTTAAACCCGTCGAATTCGACGGGTTTAAAATCCGGGTTATTGAGCTGTTCCCATATCCCCAGAAATTCCACAGTGTTTCGGTTCCTGAGCCAGTTGCGAATGAGGTCATCGGTATGATCCGGGTTTTTATATCTGGCAATGTCTGTCAGGCAAATGTAGTCCGCATCTTCCTGGGAAACGATAGAGACCGCAGTTCCCCTGACGTCAATGCTGGTGTTTCTGGTCTTTTTCATGATTGGACCCCTTCTTTCTGGAATCTCCTGTTCCTGCTCATAATTTGAACACCATCCTCTCAAGATGTCGGTTCACTTTTACCTCCAGCTCAGCCACGCGGTCGTTCATCTGCGGCATCGGGGTTTCGTAACGTTCGGCAAGCTCCTTCACGCGCTGGGTAAGAGACTGGCTGATCCGGTCCATCTCGCCGTGGATAGCCGTATCCAGTGAAGAAAGCCATTTGTCTTCCACAACCAGCGTTTTGACATCATCCTCGGTCAGCCTGGGGTAGTAATAACAGGCTTTTGAATCAAGTAGGGACTCGGCTTCCTTAAGACGTTTTTTCAGGTCTGCTTCTTTATTGGCGAGTTTCAGCCAGTCATTGAGGACAGCAGATTCGTCCTTTGCTTCCGTATCGCCTTTTACATCCTTCAGGCGTGCAGCGACATTGGCCTTATTCACCTTATCAAGTTCGGAGAATGCGCCTTCTTCGCCGCCCTGTTCCTCTTCCAGCTCTGTCATGCTGGCAGTGATGCTTTCCAGCTCAGAAGCGAGTTTATCGATAGCTTCCTGCTCTCTGGCGAAGTAACGGGACACAATAAACGGCTTTGGCACAAGGTCGCAGGTCCAACCCTTGTCTTTCTCTCTTCCCTTCTTATCTTTCTCAATAATGCGAGAAGTCTCAGTCTTCCATCCCTCATCAGCTATGAGATAGCAGTCGTCCTGCATCGTTTCCTCCCAGTAATCCATCAGGTGTTGATAAATATCGTACTTATCGATGAGAGGCTTATCTTCATAGTGAGCAAGCAGGTCTTCTGCCAGCGCAGCTATAATTTCCTTTGGATGACAGCCTGCCTGCAACTGCCGTAGCAGAGCAGAACTCTTAGTGCGCCAGGAAGCGAAATGCGCATTCATACCGGCTGTGAAAGCAACAAACTCTGGATGCTCGTAGATTGTGGATTTGATATCTGCCTTGTCCACAGCAAGGTCCAGATATCCAGGTCGATTTTCTTTGAACAGGGCTTGCCGAAGCTGTGGACAGACATCCCAGTACCGCTGGAGAGCATCCACATCAGCAGAAGGAATGCCTCCATGCAAATGTCCCTCAATATCCTGCAAGTCCTCAGCCTGCTGGCTGTCGATATAGCGCGGAAGGTTGAGGTTAAACTCATTCTTCTCGACCTCTTCAAAACTGACCATCCGCGAATATTTCGGGACCTCAGCTTTCTTATTGAAAACATCCACAATCTTGCGGATATCCTGAGCTTGGAGACGGTTCTTGGGACCATCCTTCATGAAACCCGCACTGGCATCAATCATAAAGATACCTTTGCGGTTTTGTGCGTCCTCCTTGTCGATAACAACGATACAGGCCGGGATGCCGGTGCCGTAGAAAAGGTTGGCTGGAAGACCGATAATTCCCTTAATGTAACCCCTGCGTATGAGGGCACGGCGGATATCGGCCTCGGAATTACCACGGAATAACACGCCGTGCGGCAGGATGCAGGCTCCTTTTCCTGTGATCTTTAGCGAACGAACGATATGTAACAGATAAGCGTAATCTCCCTGCTTGGAAGGCGGAACCCCAAAAGGCTTGAAACGCTCATGGGGATCTTTCATTGGATCAAGGCCAGTGCTCCAGCGTTTGTCACTAAAAGGCGGATTGGCGACAACATAATCAAAAGTCTTGAGTGTTTCGCCGTCCTTGAACCTGGGATTTGTCAGGGTGTTGCCCTGCACAATAAGTGCCTCAGGATTCTCATGCAGGATCATGTTCATGCGAGCAAGACCGGATGTAGCTGCGTCTTTTTCCTGCCCGTACAGGGTTATCTTGGTTTTTGCTTCATCTGCGACCTTCAAAAGCAACGAACCTGAACCACATGTAGGATCATAGGCCGTGGTCGAACTTGTCGTATTGGCCTGGCGGATACCGAGTATCTTTGCTATAACCCTGCTGACTTCGGCCGGAGTGTAGAATTGTCCTTTACTTTTGCCGCTTTCCGTTGCGAAGTGACGCATCAGATATTCATAAGCGTCGCCTAAGATATCGTCACCGTCTGCGCGGTTCTTCGAAAAATCAAGGGCAGGATTCTCGAAAATGGAAATGAGATTGGTAAGCCTGTCCACCTGTTCCTTACCACTGCCGAGCTTGGTAGCGTCGTTGAAGTCCGGCATATCAGACAGCTTGTTTTCATTGACAAGGGGACCAATTATTTTCTTGTTGATCTGATCGCCGATATCTGGTTTGCCTTTGAGTGCGACCATGTCCTTGAAACTTGCACCTTCAGGGATGGTGATAGGGGCAAAAGGCACACCGGCGTATTTATCACTGACATATTTGATAAATAACAGAACGAGTACATAGTCCTTGTACTGGCTGGCATCCATTCCGCCACGCAGTTCGTCACAACTGGACCAGAGAGAAGAGTAAAGTTCGGATTTTTTAAGAGCCATGTTACGCAAACCTTGAATTATTCAATTGTTACCTAGAATCGTATTCGCTTGATTGGATCGTTAAATGTGAACATGCAGGAATTGTACTAGCTTAATTATGTATGGTTGTTATCGAGGATCAAGAGCTTTTCCCTTTTTGCCGGTATTGATGAACATATAAAATGTTATATGAGAAGTCTGTTCTCTGCATCTAAATGCTGTATGAAGTCTGTTCTCTGTATCTAAATGATACATGAAGTCTGTTCTCTGTATCTAAATGATATATGAAGTCTGTTCTCTGTAGCTTGCCTGGAGTTTCACAATAAGAATTTTATTTAGCCCTTAATAGCACCGTTTTAGAATTATTTAATGAAATATGTTTAATTACAGTTTTAACTTTTTTCGTTTCATTTTAAGGCTCCACTCTTAAGCGAGTCACCCCTTGAAAGCTGAAACAATAAATATTCATACCGGTGACTGAGCCACCGACAAACACAGATTATATGCAGAAAAAAAACGGAAAAAAAGTCAGAAAAACAAAGCTGCAAGAGTTTTTCCCGCAACACACAGAGCAAAGTGTATGCGACTCTTGCGTAAAATTACCTATTGCAGTTATTTCAAAAGGGCTTCAGAAATATTTACCTACGTTTTCTATTGCTTTTACAATAAGTGAAACGCACGCGTCAATATCCGCCATATCCAGGACCTCAACAGGTGAATGGATGTATCGAGTGGCTATGCTGACTGTACCTGTAGGAATACCTTCTTTTGTAAGGTGTATTGAGGTCGCATCTGTTGTGCCTCCCGAACCAACGCCGAGCTGGTAAGGGATCTCATTTTCAGTGGCAGTTTCCTTAAGCCACTTAATAATCTGCGGGTGAGCTATAAGGCCTCTTCCGGACGCATCGGCTAATGTAATTACAGGGCCTTTCCCGATTTCCAGGCAAGAATCGGTTTTAGTAATGCCCGGGTGGTCTCCAGGAATAGTTGTATCAAGGGCAAGCGCAAGGTTCGGATAAACCCCAAAGGCAGAGGTTCTTGCACCTTTTAACCCTACCTCTTCCTGGACAGTACCTACGGCATAGACATTTGCTCCGATTTTATGTTTGGAAAGCCGCTTCATAACCTCAATAAGGATAACGATGCCTGCACGGTTGTCAAGGGCCTTTGAGGTTATCTTTCCGTTTGCCAGAGGCACAAAGTCCCGGTCAATAGAAACTGCCGTGCCTATCTCAATTCCAAGATTCTCAGCATCTCCCCTGTCTTTTGCTCCGATATCGATGAACATATCGTCCAGCTTCACGGGTTTTTTCCTGTCCTCCTCTTTCATTACGTGAGGAGGCTTGGACCCGATGACTCCGGGAATTGAACCTTTTTTGCCGTGAAGTACAACTCTCTGGTTAAGAAGGGTCTGGTCAAACCATCCCCCGATCCCGACAAACCTGAGGAAGCCATTATCGTCAATATACCTGACCATAAGCCCGATTTCGTCCATATGGGCAGCCAGCATTATGGAAGGGCCTTCTCCTTTTTTGAGGGCTATAAGGTTTCCCATGCAGTCTCTGCGCATGGTATCAACGTAGGGTTCAAGTTCCTTTTCAAGGAGTTCTCGAATATCATCCTCAAAGCCTGAGATCCCGTGTGCATTGGTGAATTTTTCAAGCAGAGATTTAATCTCTCTAAGGTTTCCGCCTTTTTCCATCTTTGAATATCTCCTGAATATCAATAAATTTAAAGTTCAAATTGATCTTAATGAGAACAATCATAATTTAATAAGGTTAATTATAATTATCCTCTTATTATTCCCCTTTATTATATGGTTTTTTTACAACAACTCTTTGATAAATGGTTTTTTATGGTCTCTTTTTGATAAACGGTTCTTTTATAATTATTCCTTCTCAAGCAATTTTCTCTTTAGACCATCGAGTTGGAGATTAACCAGCCATTTATACTTCAGATATCCTTCAGATAACCTTCAGATCATTTTATACTTCAGATATCCTTCAGATCATTTATACTCAGATATCCTTCAGATCATTTTATACTTCAGATAACTTTCAGATCATTTTATACTTCAGATATCCTTCAGATCATTTATACTCAGATATCCTTCAGATCAATAAATATTATACTGTTTGGTATTTAGGATTAATCTGTTATTTGAGTTTCTGGCAGGAGGGCTCCAGATTAATTTCAATGGCGAAGGGAAACTTTTCGAAAGCTGTAACAGAAACATTAAAATCCCTTTAGGTTTATTGAGGACTCAGGTGAAAATCATATGACCGCAGAATTACCTCCTCAAGTTCAGAATCAGATAGCACAGCTTCAGCAGATACAGCAGCAGATACAGGCTCTGGCTATGCAAAAATCACAGATTGAAGCTATGCAAAAAGAGTCAAAGATGGCTCTGGACGAATTAGATAGACTTACTGACGATGCAGTAGTCTACCGCAATGTAGGGGAGTTAGTAATAAAAACGAGCAAGGAAGAGTCCATTACAAAATTGAAAGACAGGGAAGAAACACTCTCACTCAGGCTTCAGTCCATTTCCAGGCAGGAAGAAAGGCTCACATCTCGCTTTAAACAGCTTCAAGAGCAGATTCAGCAGGCTTTAGGCGCCAGAGCACAATAATTTTATTTTTTATTCCAGCATAAAGGAATATTAAATAAATTATAGCTTTGCCAAAACTCATAAAATAAGCCATGCCGAAATCTCGAAATTCTTGAATCCAGGGAGATCAATATCTATAAAAACGATAGCCAGAGTGGACAATGGAAGTTAATGAAGCGGAGTTTTTCAACCGGCTCCTTGACTATCGAAATATTTTGTATTTGTGTCACCGGAATGCAGATCCGGACGCGGTTAGCAGTGCTTTTGCTCTTTCCGAAGCTATTGGAGGCACTGTCGGACTTGTGGACGGCTGCAACCGTGTAGCTGCTGTGCTTATAGAGAGACTTGGCATTGAGGTTGTTGATATACCCAATCCGGCTGATTACGGTTTTGTCGTTGTGGTTGATACCTCCACAAAAGCACAATTAAATGACCTGGAACTTACCAGGTATTGCGTTATCGATCATCATACAACTACTGCTCTGACAGAAAATGCCGAATTCTACCTGCACAGGAACAGTACCTCTACCGTAGAAATAGTTTACAATATCTTAAAAGCAATGGGAGCACCTATTAACCGGCGCGTGGGAATCGGGATGCTCACAGGAATCGTAACGGATACCGGGCATTTCAAACATGCATCGGCAGATACGTTCCGGGTAGTATCCAAAATTATAGAGGATAGCGGCGTTGAGTATGGGGAAGTGCTGGATCTTATGGCTGCTACCCCACAGGATATTTCAATGCGCATAGCTATCCTGAAAGCCGCAAGCCGCCTCGAGCTCGATAGAGTACAGGATATGTTGATAGCATCTTCCCATGTCAGCTCTTTCGGAGGTTCTGCATCTTCCATGCTCATTAATATCGGTGCAGATGTCGCTTTTGTTGGCACATCCAAAGGTGAAAGCGTCAGGATAAGTGCAAGAGCAAAGCGTGACGCCGTAAGTGCCGGGGTCAACCTTGGCCAGCTAATGGAAGATATAAGTAACGAGTACAACGGTACAGGCGGCGGACATTCCGGAGCTGCCGGAATCGATGTGATCGGTGATATGAAAGAAGTGCTGGATAAATGCAGGGAAAGAACAAAGAAGATTCTTGAAGCTTCTCTTGGAGGAACATCAAAAGAGATCTCTTTTGAAGATGATATCGAAGAGTTTGAAAATGAGTGATTTCTTAAAGTAAAACAAAGTTTTCTTTTTCAGAATATAACCAAAATAGGTTCATTTTTCAGAATATAACCAAAATAGGTTCATTTTTTAGAATATAACCAAAATGGGTTCATTTTTCAGAATATAACCAAAATAGGTTCATTTTTTAGAATATAACCAAAATGGATTCATTTTTCAGAATATACTTCAAAAATCCCTTAATTCGTAGTATAATTAAGATCTTATTTTGTTTCATATGACCAGAGTTCGATAACTGATCTGGAAATTATATCTGGAATTGCATCTGGGAATTGCAGAGGGGAACTGCATAGAGTAATTGCATCGGGGAATTGCATCGGGGAATTGCATCAGGGAATTGCATCTGGTAAAACTTTTAGTTTTACTTATAAAATCTTTTTTCGTCCTAACAGCTTATTTATATGAGAATCTAGCTTAAACTTCATATTACTCCAGCTAATCTTCATATTATATTTGCCGGAAGTATATCTCCTTTGAAAATAATAAACTCGAAAATAATAAACTCCGTAGTAAGAAAGCAATCGGAGTAAAAAAGCAATTACAGAGAACTGAAACATGACCTTAAAGCGGCATGAAATGAGATATGCAGGAAAAAAGCTAGAATCTATTGGGCCTGATATCGAGAGCCCAGAATATAAGATATACAGAGTGTGAAAAAATGCCAGAATACTGGGATCCTGAGATAGAGACAATGCCTGTAGTGGATTTGAATAAGCTGCAGGAAGAAAAGTTGAAGCAACTTGTACATTATGTGTATGAAAACTCTCCTTTTTATAGAAAAAAGTTTGATGAACACGGGGTTAAGCCGGAAGACATCAAAACTCTTGAAGATATCAGGAAGTTACCTTTTACAGTTAAACAGGATCTCAGAGATACCTATCCAACTGGTATGTTTTGCGTCCCGAACTCAAAACTCGCCCGTTTCCACGCTTCTTCAGGTACAACAGGCAAACCAATAGTCGTAGGATATACCCAGAATGACATTGATGAGTGGGCAGAGTCCCTTGCACGAGGATTTACTTCTGTTGGAATGGGAAAAAATGATATCCTTCAGGTAAGTTACGGGTACGGACTTTTTACAGGTGGGCTTGGTGCTCATTACGGAAGCGAAAAACTGGGCGCAACCGTACTTCCTACAAGCTCCGGAAACACCGAGCGCCAGCTTGAGCTTATGAGAGACCTTGACGTCACTGCTATAGCCTGCACGCCTTCTTACTTCCTTTATATGATTGAGACTGCAAGGAAAGAAGGTATTAGTATCAGGGACGATACTAAATTAAAAATGGGATTTTTCGGGGCCGAGCCCTGGTCCGAAGAACTCAAAAAACGTATAGAAGACGAATCAGGGATTAAAGCTATTGATATTTACGGGACGTCAGAAATGAGCGGTCCTCTCTTTACCGAATGCTCGGAACAGTGCGGAATTCATATATGGGCAGACAAGTTCCTTGTTGAGATTATTAATCCCGAAACAGGTGAGCCTGTTCCTGATGGCGAGATTGGGGAACTCGTAATCACTACTCTTAATAAAGAAGCTCTTCCTTTAATCCGTTACAGAGTGCGGGACCTTACCCGAAAGCTTTCGGAGCCCTGTGTGTGCGGAAGAACCCATCCAAGGATTACACGCATCAGTGGGCGTTCGGATGATATGATTATCGTGCGCGGAATCAATGTGTTCCCAGGACAGGTAGAATCGGTCCTTATGAAGATTCCTGAAGTAGGGAACCATTTCATGATCATTGTAGACAGGATTGGACCCCTTGACTCCATGAAAGTCCAGATCGAAATGCATGAGTCTGCCTTTAGTGATAAAATGTCAGACATGATGGCACTTAAAAAGAAGATTTCGAGCGCACTTAAAAGCGTACTGAATCTTGCAGTCGAGGTGGAACTGGTGGAGCACGGCTCTCTGCCCCGTTCTGAAGGAAAATCAAAGAAAGTTATCGACAAGAGAAAGATTTGAAAGCTTCAAAGAGCGAAAACAAAACCTGCAAATATTACTATTCTGCAGGTTTCACTTTTCTGGGGACAATCTCTCGAGTTTCTGTTACCATGCTGAGCCAGAATAAAGTAAAGTTATCAGATATAATATAAAATAGCCAGTGAAGAATAAAATAGCCAGTACAGAAAAGATTTAGATTATATACAAGAACAATATCAGTAAATAACACTCTAAATAGGACTCTAAATAAGGCGATTTACTGCTGAATTGATTATAACTGGTTATAAGCTTAAAAACTGTATGTAAGCTTAAAGTATACATAGAGACTATATTATATTTGATATGGAGATGTTACTTGACATAGAGACTTATATTATACTCTGGTAAGAAGACTATAAAAAATAGTAAGAGAGAATATGAATAAACAGTATAAGGACAAAGAACAAGCAATATAAGGACATGGGTGCTGGAATGGATGACAAAATTATAAAGCAGATTTCCCTTTTTGCGGAAAATAAACCTGGCAGACTTGCAAACGTCGCAAATAAACTGAAAAGCGCCGGCATAAATATCAGGGCATTTACCATTGCCGAGTCCGGAGATTTCGGAATAATTCGCATGGTTGTGGACAGGTCCGACTATGCTCACAGCATACTCCATGATGCAGGATTTACCGTTTCCGAAACCAATGTTCTGGGAATCGAAATGGATGATGTCCCTGGCAGCATGTCCCGTATTGCAGAAGTGTTCGGAAAAGTCAAGATCAACATTGACTATGCATATGCCTTTGTCACCAGGGATCAGAAAGCCCTTTTAATAGTCAGGGTCAACGACATTGAAAAGGCAATTCAAACACTTGAAGAAGAAGGCATCAAGCTCATAAGCATGAAGGAACTTGAAAAGATCTGATTTTAACGAAAAAACGGACTTTCACAAAAAAAGCGTTTTTAGAGAAAAACGAAATTATCCAGAATCTGGAGTATTTGTGTTCCTGGAATTCTGGAGATCTTCTTTTTACAGCTTCTGGCTTCAGGACAAAACCTTGATAAGAAGGTTTATAGTCTGAACCACTTCTTTGAGATTCTGACCAGATAAATAGATATACGTGATAAATATAAAAACGATAAATAAGAAAAGGAAAAAGGTGCCAGAGAAACAGGTTACCGATTTGACTACAATGACTGAAAATAAAATTAAATTACAGGAAAATGCACAAAGTTCCTCAAAAAATAAGCTTGGTGGAGCTCATACAACAATTATTGGGGGAAGGGCTGGTAAAAAACTTGTAAAGCTTGTGAGCCAGCACCCTGAAGTAAAAAAGGTAATCCCAACCGTAATTTCCGTAAAAGGCATTGCTGGAGGCAGCCTCACTGGAAAAGTACTGCGTGCGGATGCGAGAGGGAACTTGAGGCTATTGCTCTCTGAAGGCAGAAGTTTTCAGGAAATAAGACTGGTAACAACAGTTGGGACCGCTGAAGAGGGAGATAGAATTATGAATGAACTGAATGAAATCTTGAAAACTGCCTTCTGAGGCGTTAAAGGAGAGACAGGTAATTGGCTTTTATAGGGATTGATCATGGCACCACTGCAATGCGTTTTGCTCTCATCGAAGGGGAAAATACCCTTACCTTTGAGCTTGAGAGGGCTGAGGCAGCAGCCATGTCCGAAAATGAGATTTTGACCTCACTTGAGGAGCATTTTGGAATTCGGCGTGAGACAATCGACCTTATTGCACTGACGTACTCGATGGGAGACGGTTTTTCCACAATTAAGGATGTTAGAAACCTTGAAGGAAGAGGGCTCAAGAGTATTGAAGGGGCGGGAAAAAAGACAGGAGGGGGCACAAGAGTTTTTGATGCCATTCGGAACTCCGGAATCCCGGCAATAGCAATCCCTGGCCTTCATACGGAGAGCAAAGTCGATTCCAGAATGAAGGTGTTTTCCCATCTTACAAGTCCCGAAAAACTGGGAATTGCTTACCATATCCTGTGCCTTGGTTATAATAACTTCGTGGTTTCCGATATAAGTTCAAACACTGTTACTCTTGCCGTTGCCGATAGAAAGGTAATTGGGGCAATCGATGCTTGCATATTTGCCCCGGGTGTTCATCACGGGCCCCTTGACCTGCAAGCTATCAGGGACGTGGATTACGGGCACTTTACCGCCAACCAGGCTTTTATGGAAGCCGGAGCTCTGAAAATGACTCCATATAAAGATCGGGAAGAACTCTTCCTTGCAGCCGAAAAAGAAGAAAGGCCTGCCCTCCTGGCCCTTGATACTATTTCGCTGTTTGCAGCCATGGAAATTGCGTCAATGCAGCTTCTTCTTAAGGACTATGGAACAATCGGAGAGGTTTTTCTTGCAGGGTCCGTAGGCGAATTCGAATATGTGCAGAAAAAAATCCATGCACATCTGGGGCAAGAATGTCAGTGCCTTGGAAAGTGGCATGCTGCAATAGGCTGTGCCGAGATCGCACGGGATGTTTTTGCAGGAGAGAAAGAAATCCTTGGCGTAGAGGTTAACTACTCTTAAAAAAGTGAGAAAGGAATATCAAAAAAGGACAGGCATAAATCAGGTCTTTTCTATGGATTCTTCATACATACTGTCCTGATATTCCGATGTATCAATTTTTCCTTCACCTGGTCCTATTCCATCGGACTCATCATAACTGCTCATTCTGTCTTTCTTCATAAGAATAACATAGTCCGCCGAATTCTTTAGTGCTGTGGAAAAACCGGGCTCGACTCCAAAAATAATAGTTTCTTTGCCGTGCTCATTTGCTTTGTTCAAAAGCGGCTTGAAGTCCGCATCCCTTGTAACGATTGCAAGAGTATCAATGTTAGGATTATATACTAGCTCCATGCCCTCTACCGCGAGGCGCACATCAACATCGCTCGAACAAATTATAGGTTCAAGTCCATGATTTTCGATAGCTTCCACAAGCTTGTCAGAGGCGTACTGGTTAAGGAAAACGCGCCCAATTTTGATATTTCCATAATCTTTCAGGACGTCCCTTATCTCCTCAAGATTTACATCAAATTCTTTCCTGAGAATATTTGGACCATCCACTAAAAGCCCTATTTTCCGCCTGCCAACTTCTTTTTTCGAGCGGAGATATTTTGATATTGAGTCGATTCCGCTTTTTACAGGTTTCATTATCAATGTCCTCTGTGATCTTACAGTTCACGGAACCTGTACCTTATTTGTTTGCGCCATATGCAATACAGCACTAACTCTGGGGGAAGCTACACTACCAGCAGCCCTCCAATCTGCCGGTACAGAGTTTATGCTTCCGCGATCAGTATTTGAGGTTTAAAGTTCCGAATTTCTAAGATTTATATCTTGATACTACAATTTTGCATTCAATCCGATGATACCTTATATCTGCTTTTCTGTAGTAAAACATTTGCATATTAAGGCAATCAACGTTTGCAACTCTATCCTTCTATGAACGATTGGATTGAAAACCCTGAGAATCTTCCTGCGAACAGGAAGGAAGAAACTCCGGCAAAACAAAAATCCTGATCTATAATATGTAGATCTATAACATCGTAAATCTATAACATCGTAGATCTGTAACATCGTAGATCTGTAACATTGTAGATCTATAAAATCGTAGATCTATAAAATCGTAGATCTATAAAACGTAGTAATTTTATTTATAAATTGTCGGAAAAGGGTCCCTTTTTTACTTCTCGAATAACGTATGGAGATTCTTTGAGTTCAAAGATGTTTTCCGCTCTTCTTCCTTTTTTACGCCTGAGGTACTGGATTTCTCCAAGCCTTTCCAGAAAAGCCTCATAAACTTCCATAAACTGCTCAAACTCCGGGTCAGTAAGTTCTATCATTCCTTCTCTGCCCGCAAGCCAGTCATAGACATGGAGAAGATTAATTTCCCTCACCCTTTTGAGGTTTTCATTCTCGGGTTTTTTTTCAAAGTATAGGGTCTTTTTAAAATCCGGAGACCATGCTGCAAATAGTCTCCTGAAATTTAAAATCAGGATAGGAATTTTCTCTCCTGGATCGGGTTTTGGATAGTAGTATGTGCCCTCCAGAAGGTCATTTCCTTCCAGAGTCACCACCTGCCGATATATCCCGGTCTTAAATTTTCCTCGATTTTCTTTATTCGGAAGCCCATATAAAGACCGACAAAGAGACCGCTAAGGTGAGCTGTATGGGCTATCATGTCAGATGAGTTTACCATCAGAAAATCAAACAGAGCAAAAAGCACCAGGGCATGTTTTAGCTTCATCGGGACAAAGTAGACATAAACACGAATATCAGGCTCAAGTATTGTAAGGGCTGCAAAGACCCCGTAGATTGCTCCGCTTGCGCCAACCATTGGACCAGGCGAGATATTGAATATTGGCTGGCTTAAAAACGTATACCCTATTGCCGATAGAACTCCGGCGGTGAAAAAAATTGCCAGAAGCTGTCTGTTCCCTATCCGCCGCTCAAGTGCAGTTCCGAAGAAGTACAGGACGAGCATATTGAATAAAAGATGGAATAAACCATTGTGCAGAAACATGTATGTAACAAGCGTCCAGGGCCTTGTTACAAGATAAATGGGGTCAAAATAAAAAATGCTATAATAAACATCACCTATGCCCGGAATCATTTCCAGGAAGAATGAAAGCGTGCACAGGGCAATGATTACCATTGAAGGGCTTGCGAAAACAGAATCTTTACTTGCCACCTGTTCCGCCTCCAGGGGTGTAAGCTGCATTAAGGTCAAACATATTTCCAATTACTCTCCGGTTTATATTCTAATTATTCTCCGGTTTATATTCTATATTCCCCGGTTTATATTCTAATCAATCTCAGGTTTATATTCTAATCAATCTCAGGTTTATATTCTAATCAATCTCAGGTTTATATTCTAATCAATCTCAGGTTTATATTCTAATCAATCTCAGGTTTATATTCTAATCATTCTCCGGTTTGTACTCTAATTATCTCCGGTTTATATTCTAATCAATTTCCGGTTTGTATTCTAATAATTATCTGGTTTATATTCTATATTCCCCGGTTTATATCCTAATCATTCTCCGGTTTGTATTCTAATTATCTCCGGTTTATATTCTAATTATTCTCATTTAATCTCATCACACCTTAAATTTGAAGCAATTATAGAATTTGAGGCGATTAGAGTATCATTAGAGTATTTAGAGTATCGAGTATTTAGAGTATCTAGAGTATTATTAGAGTATTTCACCTGTATCTCAGATAAAGAATCTCAGCTTAGAATGATATCGGCAATATCGTTTTTGACCTGGTAATTGATATTTTAGTATCCTCTCCAAATCGTATGGGTAAAAGTAAATTTCATGTATTTGCTGAAAATTTAAGAATTTAACCAGGTCTGAAAAACAATACCAAGAGATGTATTAACTTTACAACTAGATGATAAAATTACTGTGTATTTCTCAAGTTGGAAAATTCTCCATTGAATTTGAAGAGGGATACATATTTTATATCATTTTAAAACTCTTAATTTAGAACTGACTCCTTATTCGTAGAACTGCTCATGAATTAATTGAGTGTCTGCTTAATTGCTTTATGTGTAAGCCAGTAAATTTTCGAATACTATGGCTTAGACGTTCACCTTATTTAAAATTCCGTTTTTCAGAGGTCTATTAACTAAGGAATGATAAAAATCTGACTTCATCTTTTGAGTCTGGGAGTTGACCTATAGTTCTATTTTCCCAAATAATCATTTTCGGCAACAAAAACCTTTGATATTATATTTGAATCATTCCTAAGCCAATTTTTCCTCGTCCAAACTTTAGATGAAATAAATCGGAGGCTAAAGCTCGTGGGAAACTCAAAATCAATTTCTTAAAAGTTGTTCTCATTATGTTCAAGAATAACCTATTCAAGAGTAGCTTATTAGAGAATGAATTTATGTTATATTTTATCTGATTATATAATATTTTAATGAAAAAATAAACAAATTAATATCTTAATATAGATATTATATTTACATGTTGCCTGTGAAAATACAAAAATAGTTTACGGCGTTTACTGTGTAAAGCAGTATGGCAATGCTAAACCTATAAATATTTTTCGATTTAATTATTCAACAAACATTTATAAAATTGAAAACATTTATTCATATTTATATCTCCCGTAAGGATAAGTTTTGGCTAAGGATTATTACCTCATTTGATAACAAATATTTACATAATCACTTGTTGTAAATATGAGGAAAAAGTATAATTGTTAACAAGTAATAGCACAAAGAGATAAAACACCAGGGTTATAATGGTTTTTTCTAAAAAACCCATGTCTAAAGACACTAACTTCTTTTTTGAATACATAGTTAAAATAAACTCACAAAGTCAACTGATTTTGAACATTCCCACTTTACCCATCTCGAAATGCGTGTTACAAATTAGAAAATATTATATAGATTTGGTACGTTAAGACATTTAATTAGTGTTTATTATCCATCGGTAGCGACCTCTGCTTATCATTTAGGTCTCAATCGTTGGCAAAAACGGTTTTTTTGAGATAAAGGGCGTAAAAATGGATTTGAAGAGCGGTTAAGCCCTAAAAACGACTTTTATGTGGAAATATTTCCTCTAAAAACGACTTTAGCTGAAAAAACGCTGGTGAAATATTTGCTATTTGAAAAAAAGTAGCTAATAGCATTTTACCAGAAGCGCATTTACTTACACGGTTGTAACTTTAAGCAGACGGCAAGGAGTGTTTGATAATTACAAATATGCCGAAAAATTAGAAATTGCAATCGTCTTGGTGAAGTCGACTTTATACAAATTTAGGAGGTAAAGCTCAAATGAGCAAACTAACTACCGGGAGTTTTTCTATAGAAGATCTGGAATCCGTTCAGATCACTATCAATAATATTGTAGGGGCAGCAAAGGAGGTTGCCAAAGAAGTAAAAGGAGCAGAAGAAGAACTTGGCCCGATGGGTCCGACCCCCTTCCCCACAATCGCCACATTAAGGGACTGGAGTTTTACACTGTTTGACCGCTACGAGCCGGTCTACACCCCCATGTGTGACCAGTGTTGCTACTGTACCTTTGGACCGTGTAACCTGGAAGGAAACAAGAGAGGTGCCTGTGGTATTGATATGAAAGGTCAGGCTGCAAGAGAGTTCTTCCTGCGCTGCCTAACTGGTTGTGCATGTCACAGTGCCCACGGCCGCCACCTGCTTAATCACATTGTTGACCTCTTCGGGGGAGATATGCCGATTAACATGGGCGCTTCGAATGTTATTGCCCCCAATATTCAGCTTGTCACAGGTCGGCAGCCGAAGACCCTCGGCGAACTCAAACCAATAATGGAATATGTTGAAGAAGAGGTAGGCCAGTTACTTGCAACTGTACACGCAGGACAGGAAGCAGCAGCAATTGACTATGATAACAAGGCAATGTTTGCTGGAGTTCTTGACCACGTAGGTATGGAAGTTTCCGATATTGCTCAGGTTACTGCACTCGGTTTCCCGAAATCCGATCCTGAGGCTCCTCTTGTTGAAGTAGGTATGGGAACAATTGATGCTTCCAAGCCAGTCATCATTGCCATTGGGCACAACGTTGCCGGTGTCACCTACATCATGGACTACATGGAAGACAATGGTCTGACTGACAAGATGGAAATCGGAGGTCTCTGCTGTACTGCATTCGACATGACCAGGTACAAGAGAGAAGACCGGAAAGCCCCCTATGCAAAGATTGTCGGTACCATTTCAAAGGAACTGAAGATCGTACGCTCCGGAATTCCTGATGTAATCGTTCTTGACGAACAGTGCGTAAGAGCTGACCTCGTCATGGAAGGACAGAAGCTTAAGATCCCGATCATCGCATCCAATGAAAAGATCATGTACGGCCTGGATGACAGGACCAATGATGATGTGGATGCAATCGTAGAAGACCTGGTAACTGGCAAGATTCCTGGCTGTGTAATGCTGGACTACGAGAAACTGGGAGAACTTGTGCCCAAGGTCGCTCTGAAGATGGCCCCGATTCGCGAAGCCGAAGGGCTCTCAGCCATCCCTACAGACGACGAAATGAAAGCCCTTGTTTCCAAGTGTGTGGAATGCGGAGAATGTGCACTGGCATGTCCAGAAGAGCTTGGAATCCCTGCAGCAATTGCAGTGGCTAAGGGAGAAGACTACTCTGCTCTGGAAGAGCTGCATGACCTTTGTGTAGGCTGTCGCAGGTGCGAGCAGGTTTGTAACAAGGAAATCCCCATTCTGAGCTTGATCGAGAAGGCTGCCCAGAAGGCCATTGCCGAAGAGAAAGGCTTTGTAAGAGCAGGAAGAGGTCAGGTAAGCGATCCAGAAATCAGGGCAGAAGGCCTGAATCTGGTTATGGGTACCACCCCGGGTGTCATCGCAATTATCGGATGTGCCAACTATCCTGCAGGCTCCAAAGACGTATACAGCATCGCAGAAGAATTCCTTAACAGGAACTACATCGTTGCAGTTTCAGGATGTTCTGCAATGGATATCGGTATGTACAAGGATGCTGACGGCAAGACTCTGTACGAGAGATACCCAGGTAGATTCGAAAAAGGTAACATCCTTAACACCGGATCATGCGTCTCGAATGCCCACATATCGGGTACAGTCCACAAGGTCGCTGCAATCTTTGCAAGCAGGAACCTTTCAGGCAACCTTGCCGAGATTGCTGACTACGCAATCAACCGTGTCGGTGCAGTCGGGCTTGCATGGGGTGCTTACTCACAGAAGGCAGCAGCTATCGGTACCGGGTGTAACATGTATGGTATTCCTGCAGTACTTGGTCCCCACAGCGGTAAATACAGGAGAGCTCTGATCGCAAAGACCTACGACGACAGCAAATGGGAACTTTACGACAGCAGAAACGGTTCCAAAATGGCAATCCCGCCATCTCCAGAGTTCCTGATTACCACTGCAGAAACCTGGCAGGAAGCCTGTGTAATGCTGGCAAAGAACTGTATCCGTGTATCTGACAATAACATGGGCAGATCCATCAAGTTGACCCACTGGCTGGAAATCAGTGAAAAGTATCTTGGTGTGCTACCCGATGACTGGTGGAAGTTTGTCAGGAACGAAGCTGATCTCCCACTCGCCAAGCGTGAAATGCTCCTGAAGATGCTTGAATCCGAACGCGGTTGGGAAATCGACTGGAAGAAGAAGAAGATCATTTCCGGTCCGGCAATTAAGTTCGATGTCTCTTCACAGCCAACTAACCTTAAGAGACTTTGCAAGGAGGCCTGAAGATGGTTGACACTACCAAGAATACAAAACTGTTTACCACCTACGGTGTAAAGACCTCAAAAGCTATAAGCACAGAAATAGCCGCCAAGCTTATTTCAAAGGCTAAGAGGCCACTTTTTGTAGTTGGAACCGGAGTTCTCGACCCCGAGGTTCTGGACCGTGCAGTGAAGATCTCAAAAGCAAAGAACATCCCGATTGCAGCAACCGGTAGCTCAATGATTGGTTTTGTGGACAAGGGTGTCAATGCCAAGTACATCAACCTGCACGCGCTTGGCTTCTATCTGACAGATCCTAACTGGCCAGGACTTGATGGCAATGGTAACTATGACACAATCATACTCCTGGGCCACAAGAAGTACTACATCAACCAGGTATTGTCAGCAACTAAAAACTTCAGTGATGTAAAAGCAATTTCGATAGACAAGAGCTATATCCAGAATGCAACGATGTCCTTTGGAAACCTTAGCAAAGCAGATCACATCGCAGCACTGGATGAGGTAATTGACCTTTTATAAGTTTAATTTAGGAGGCGAAATATAATGGCAGAATTCCCATTTGAGATTTCCCCAATGTTTGAAGGAGAAAGAGTAAGAAAGGAAGGAATGTTTGTTGAACTAGGTGGCCCAAAGTCCCTGGGTCTGGAACTTGTCCGTGCAAAACCCATGGACGAGATCGAAGATGACAAAGTTACGATTATCGGCCCTGATCTCAAGGAAATGGAAGAGGGTAAAACCTACCCCTGGGCAATGGTCTTCAACATCGGTGGAGAACTCATAGAGGCTGACCTTGAATCTGTCATCGAGAGGCGTATCCACGATTTCATCAACTACTGCCAGGGCATTATGCACCTGAACCAGAGATATGATGTATGGATGAGAATCTCCAAGGATACAGCTGCAAAGATGGACTCCCTTGATTCTTTCGGAAAAGCTGTCATGATGCTCTTCAAGACCGAGCTTCCCTTTATTGAGAAGATGCAGGTGACCTTCTACACCGACCAGGCTGAAGTTGAGAAAAAGCTGGTAGAAGCAAAGGAAATTTTCAAGATAAGAGATGCCAGGACAAAGAACCTCCATGACGAAGATGTTGACGTTTTCTATGGATGTACCCTCTGTCAGGCTTTTGCTCCAACCAACGTCTGTGTAGTTTCCCCTGACAGAGTCTCTCTTTGTGGTGCAATCAACTGGTTCGACGGCCGTGCAGCAGCAAAGGTAGACCCAGAAGGACCTCAGTTTGCAATCGAGAAGGGTGAACTCCTCGATTCCAATACCGGGGAATACTCCGGTGTCAATGACATTGCTGTAAAGCTTTCAAGTGGCGAATTTAGCAAGATTAAACTCCACTCCTTCTTCGACTCCCCACACACCTCCTGTGGCTGCTTTGAAGTTGTCGGATTCTACATCCCTGAGGTTGACGGTATTGGCTGGGTTAGCAGAGAATACCAGGGAATGGCCCCTAACGGTCTTGGTTTCTCCTCTATGGCAGGTCAGACAGGCGGTGGAAAGCAGATCGTAGGTTTCCTCGGTATCGGTGTCGCCTACTTCTATTCCCCCAAGTTTATCCAGGCTGATGGTGGCTGGAACAGAGTTGTCTGGCTCCCATCCATGCTCAAGGAAAAGATTGCCGAAACTATTCCAGAAGACATCAAAGATAAGATCGCAACTGAGAACGATGCAACTGACATTGATTCCTTGAAGGCTTTCCTGCAGGAGAAGAACCACCCGGTAGTTGCTAGCTGGGCAGCTGCAGAAGAGGAAGAAGAGGAAGAAGAGGAAGAGGAAGAAGAAGAGGAAGTCGCTGTTGCAGCCGCTCCAATGATGATGCCTGCAGCCGGATTCCAGATGCCTGCAATGGCTTCAATGCCAATGATGCCTGCTGGTAAGGCTGGTGGAATTAAGATCACCTTCAAGAAGGCAAAGATCTCCATTGAAAGAATGGTCATCAGCGAGAAGAAGGACTAAACGTAGTTGGGTGACTAAGTAATCGCCTAAGACGAAAAACAATCCAATGGGGTATTCTGTGACAAAAGTAATTGCAATAACGGGAAAAGGTGGGACTGGTAAAACAGCGGTAGCGGCTCTTCTGATCCGCTCCCTTTCCAAAAAAGGTCAGTTTCTCCTGGCAGTTGATGCAGATGCAGACACTAACCTGCCTGAGACTCTTGGCTGTGAAGACGTAAAAACAATCGGGGATGCAAAGGAGTATTTACAGGCTGAGATCACAAAACCAAGGCCTGACAATCCCGATATGAATAAAGAGTCAGTACTAAAAAGCAAGGTTTATGAGATCATCGAAGAAATGCCTGGCTATGACCTCCTGGTCATGGGCCGGCCCGAAGGTTCAGGATGTTACTGTTATGTAAACAATCTTCTCCGTGGCATCATGGACAAGCTGATCATGAATTATGATGTAGTTATTATTGATGCAGAGGCCGGGCTTGAACATTTCAGCAGGAAGATTATACGGGACATAGATGACCTTATTGTCGTAACAGACGCTTCTCGAAGGGGTTTTCGGACTGCTGAGAGAATTCATGAACTTGTGGATGAACTGGACTCAAACATTGGTAGAATTCACGTTATTGCAAACAAGGTTACAGATGCTAACCGCGACAAGCTTGTCAAACTGGCAGAGGACCTGAAACTTAACATGATAGGTATGATTCCACTCGACCCTAAAATCGAGGAAATGGATATAAAAGGCATACCTCTCTTCGAAATTTCGGACGACTCAATTGCTGCAATAGAAATCGAAAGTATTGTGAAAAAACTGGGATTCTAATCCCGGTTTTCTTTTGAATTTGTAATATTGCAGAAAAACGTGCCGGAAATGAGATATGGATCCCTTTGTCCTTTGTAAGGGCTTGAAATGATATTCAAAATCATGTGAAATATGTGGCAGAGTTTACTTCTGCCTCAATTTTTCTTTCCATATCAGGGAAGAATCTGGAAGTAAAATCTGTATTATTTCTTTATTTATACAGTCACTCATCAAAACGGAAAACTTACAGAAAAGGTGAGGTTTACATGGCAAAGAAAGCTAAGTTATCAGAAATGACAGACATGTTCAAGGATGTAGATATACTCTCCCTTGAAGGTGTAACTATAGAAGGGGACATTGAGATTGAACTCGATGGACTTGGAGGCGGCTTTGACCCGATGCTTGCTGCTATCCTCGGACAGGAGAATGCAGTACTTGCACAGCACTTCGCAAGACTTGCTGGCATATTCGGCGTTCCTGTAGGCATTGGTGCCCCTGCGGCTGGTGCCCCTGCTGCCCCTGCTATTTCCCCTGCTCTGGCAGCTCCTAAGTTTAAGGATCTCATTCCTGCCAAATTCAGTTTTGAAAACTTTGCAGAATGGGCAACCCCTATTCAGGAAGTCCCAATAGGTAACACCTCTGCAGATGGTGGAAGCCGTGGAAAGAGAGTGTTGGTTGGTGGCGAAAAAGCCCTTCCATTCTTCCCTGACGCCGTAATGCCCAACAGGAACCAGGTTACCATTGATGTATTCGATATGAGAATCGGTCTTGCAAAAGCTGTCAAGGAGAACTATGATGAGGTCATGGACAGCCCAGGAGAATGGGCAAAGAAGAACGTTGAAAAGTTCAACGCAGACATGATCACAATCCACCTGATTTCAACCGACCCACTGGTTAAAGACACACCTGCTAAGGAAGCAGCAAAGACTGTAGAAGAAGTACTTCAGGCTGTTGATGTCCCAATCGCAATAGGCGGTTCCGGGAACCCACAGAAAGACCCTGAAGTACTTGCAAGAGCTGCAGAAGTTGCAGAAGGCGAGCGCTGCCTGATTGCATCTGCAAGCCTGAACCTTGACTACGCAAAGATTGCAGAGGCTGCATTAAAGTACGACCATGATGTCCTTTCATGGACTCAGCTGGATATGAACTCCCAGAAGGAGCTTAACAGGAAGCTCATGAAGCAGTGCAACGTCCCAAGAGACAGGATCATCATGGACCCAACCACTGCAGCACTCGGCTATGGTCTCGACTACGCTTACACCAACATGGAGCGTATCCGCCTCGCAGCCCTTATGGGTGACGAAGAACTGACCTTCCCAATGTCATCCGGTACCACCAATGCATGGGGTGCCCGTGAGTCCTGGATGGTTAGCTCACCACTTAAGGAAGACTCGGATTGGGGCCCCAGAGAATACAGAGGACCAATCTGGGAAATCGTTACAGGTCTCTCTCTTGCTATTGCAGGAAACGACCTCTTCATGATGATGCACCCAACCTCGGTTGCTGTCCTGAAGCACATTACCCAGACTTTATTTGGTTCAATTGAGGCAGAGCCTATTGACCTTGCTAACTGGATTGGATCGGGGGTGTAAAACATGAAAATAAACAGCCCATTAGAAGCTTACAAATACCTTCCTCAGACCAACTGTGGAGAATGTGGTGAGCCTACCTGTATGGCATTTGCCTCCAAGCTGATCGACAGATCCGGGAAGACAACAGACTGCCCACCCCTCGTAAAGGAGAAGAAGTTTGCAAAGAAACTCGCAGAGCTTGACAAGCTCCTTGCCCCGGAAATTCGTGAAGTTGCAATAGGTGTAGGCGACAGAGTAGCCAAGATTGGTGGCGACGATGTGCTTTACCGTCACAAGCTGACCTTCTTCAACAAGACAAAGATGTTCTTCGATGTTACTGATACAATGGAGGAAGCTGCCCTTGTTGAAAGAGTTAAGAAAATTACTGACTACAAAAAGTTCTACGTCGGACGCAACCTGCTCCTTGACGGTGTAGCAATAAGAGCTGCATCCAATGACCCTGCAAAGTTTGCAGCAGCTGTCAAGAAAGTTATAGAAAACACAGAATTGCCAGTGATTCTCTGTTCCTTTAACCCTGCAGTCCTGAAGGCAGGACTTGAGGTTGCAAAGGACAAGAACCCTCTGCTTTATGCTGCAAACAAAGACAATTGGAAGGAAGTAGGAGAACTGGCCCTTGAATATAAGGTGCCTGTCGTAGTCTCAGCTTTCAATGACCTTGATACCCTTAAGAGCCTCGCAAAAACCTTTGCAGAAGCAGGTATCAAGGACATTGTTCTCGACCCAGGAACCTACCCAAGTGGCAAAGGCCTGAAAGACACCTTTACCAACTTCCTGAAGATTAGGAGAGCAGGCATTATGGGCGATACCGAGATCGCATATCCAATCATGGCTATGCCGCTTACTGCCTGGATGTCTGGAATTTCGGACCCTGTCAGTGCCTCCTACTGGGAAACAGTTCTTTCCTCGGTCTTTACCATCAGGTACGGAGACATTATGCTTCTCCACAGCATGGAACCATACGCCACCATGCCCGAAGTGCACCTGGCCGAGACAATTTACACCGACCCGAGGTCTCCTGTCGCTGTGGACTCGAAGATGTACAAGGTAGGAACTCCAGATGAGAACTCCCCAGTTCTCTTCACAACAAACTTTGCTCTTACCTACTACACAGTAGAGAGCGATCTTGCCTCAAACGGCATCAACTGCTGGCTGCTTGCAGTTAACACAGACGGTATCGGTGTGGAAGCATCTGTTGCCGGTGGGCAGCTGACCGCTGATAAAGTGAAGGAAGCTTTTGAGAAGTCAGGCTTTGACCTCAAGAAAGATGTTACCCACAACACGGTAATTACTCCGGGTCTTGCTGCCCGTCTACAGGGTGACATTGAGGACAAACTCGGTGCAAAGGTTCTTGTGGGACCAATGGACTCAGGAAGGCTCCCTGGATTTATGGAAAAGAACTGGCCTCCAAAATAATCAGAAAATAAATTTGAATATTAATATTCCGTGTCAAAAGGACACGGAAATTTCTTTTTTAAACAATTGTGAAATTATATATTTAGTATTTTTTGAGACAGTTTTGTAATAAAATAGCTTTTAGCTTTCTGAAAAACGAGACCTGTGAAAATTAATTTCTAGTATTTTCTGATACCTTTTAAATTTAAGAAATATTTATATAAGACAAATACTAATTACTAAACATCTAAAATATAATTTTAAATCGTTTTATACCTGAATTATAATTTTATTACATTGTAAAGATATGAGCTCTTTGCTAATTTTGCACTCTATAACTTTGGGGAGTCTGAATGCTAAAAAGAAATTAGAAAATCCAGCTATTTTTAAATAGCATGAGTAAGCTTAACAGGTCAATTGCTTAAATATACCGCAGAAATTTTCCTTTCTGATATTTTCAAAAATTAATATTCCAGGAAGACTATTGTTCAAGAAAATTTTACTATTATAAGAACATTATGAAGTAAGGATTACAGATGAATTTTATTACATGCCCTAGATGCGGCAGAGAATGCTACAGGCTCTTTGATTCAGTTTGCAAGGACTGCTTTTTTGAGACTTTCAAACTGATTGAATTGCCCCATGTTCTTCATGTAAGGATATGTTCAGCTTGTGGAGCACACTTCCATAGAAGCCGGTGGGAAGATGTTGGTAATATTGAAGATGTGGTGCTAAAGGCTGTAGAAGATGCCCTTTTCATCCACAACGAAGCCGGAGATGTGGAAGTCTACCTTGAACCCAGAGAGATTACGCCTTATATGTATATGGTAAGAGCTGAAGTCGATGCAGTGGTCAGAGAAGAACCAGTGCACGCAGAAGCTGAGACCGAGGTACGGATTCAGCGGACAGCTTGCGATATGTGCAGCAGGGAGTCTGGAGGGTACTTTGAAGCTATTATCCAGATCAGGGCAGCAGGCAGGTTTCCTACCGAAGAAGAGAAAAGGCGCTCGATGTCCATTGCCAGAGAAGCCATGGCAAGCATGAGAAAAAAGGGTGATCGGCTTGCGTTTATAAGTGAAGAAGTGGAGCAAAAGGAAGGAATAGACCTTTACATGGGTTCTATGAATGCCAGCAGGCAGGTCTGCCGGTTAATTACCTCCGAACTAGGAGGCAGCTTTTCAGAATCTCCTACTCTTGTCGGAATGAAAGATGGAAAGAACCTTTACAGGATTACTTTTGCTGTACGTCTTCCCGAATTCGGGCCAGGAGATGTGATTCGATTCAGAGGAAAGATTATCCAGATCAAGAGTTCAGGAAAAAAAGTTAACGGAACCTCCCTTGAGGATGGCTCAAGATTTCTTTCAACTCCTGAAGAATTAAAAGGTGCAGAGAAAATAGGCAATATGGGGGATGCGGTTTTAGCAGTGCTGGTCTCAATCGAAGACAATGCAATTCTGGTGCTTGACCCTGAAACTTATGAGACTGTTGCCATAAAGAAACCTATGTCATTCAACGCAGAAGCAGGAAGTGAAATTCCTGTCCTGAAAACCCCATATGGAATCTTTGCACTGGCACATTCTGAGATTCCGCAAGCGAAATGAATGGTCCAGAAAGAGGAAACATGCAGAATATCCTTGTAATCGGATTTGATACCCGGAATGTTGTCTGTTCTGCAAGCCGGGCTGGCTATACGGTCTGCTCTATAGATGCTTTCTGTGACCTTGACCTGCGGGAATGTGCCCATGCCACGGCATTTCTTGAGTGCAGAACTATACAGGAACTGCACCAGCTTAAGGCTTCCAGGATTAAGGCTCAGATGGCTGAGTTTGGACTTGAGTTTGATGCCCTTGTCCCAGGTTCGGGACTGGAAATGCTTGACCACAATGATTTTCCCTGCCCTGTACTTGCCAGCAGTCCGGATGCGATGCAGAAGGCCTCAGACAAACTTTATCTCTCGAAAAAGCTTGAAGCCATTGGAATCCCTCATCCACGCTGTTATTCCTCGGAAGAACTGGACGCAATAGAATATCCAGTTATGATTAAGCCAGCTTCAGGCGGAGGAGGAATTTTCAACCGAATTGCCAGGAGCAGACAGGAGCTTTTAGCCATCCTTGAGAAATTACACGGGCTGAATCCAGAGCTTACGGAAGATACCATTGTTATTCAGGAGTTTCTGGAAGGAACGCCTTCAAGTGTTTCCTTGCTTTCTACAAAGAACGAAGCCCTGTCAGTGGCTGTTAACGAACAGCTTATAGGAATACCCTGGCTTTCGTGGCTGCCCTTTGCTTATTGTGGAAATATAACCCCTTTCATGACCGATCAAGCTGAGGAAATGGAAGCCCTTGCTGAAGAACTGGTGCTTGAGTTCAAGCTCCTCGGCTCAAACGGAGTGGATTTTCTGGCTTCAAAAAAAGGGCCTGTAGTACTTGAAATAAACCCAAGGTTCCAGGGAAGTCTTGATACTGTCGAGAGGGCAATGAACATTAACCTTTTTGAGGCTCATGCTGGCTGCTTTAGAGGAGAACTTCCTGAGAAACCCGAAGCTAAAGGTTTTGCTGCACGAGGAGTTATTTACTCGGATCGAGAACTTTTTATAGATCAAAAGCTCATGGAGCTCATTCTGAGGGAAAAAGGCGCTGACATTCCCTCCCAGGGAACCGTTATAGAGCCTGATGGGCCTCTTACTTCCCTTTTCGCGTGTACCTCTACAAGAGAAGAGGCAGTTCTATCGCTTGAAAAAGGGGCAAACAGGATAAGGGCTTTTATTGAAAACCAGCTGAAAAGAGAAGATACCTGAGATTTGCCGAGAATATATGAAAATTAAAAGTTAAGAATGTTAAGAATGTTCAATTTATTCTGGCTAAGAAATGTTTCCGGAAAAGGGGAATGTAAATTTTAATACTGGTATATCCAATTCATACTGGCATTTGCGAGGTGAACATATTGGTTGATATAAATGACAAGGTAATTAGAGGATACCTCCTGAGCCTTGTAGGGGAAGAAGGGCTACAAATGATTGAAAAAATGCCTGAAGGCGAGGTTACGGATGAAGAAATTGCGGCAAAGACCGAGGTTCTGTTGAACACCGTGAGGAGAACGCTCTTCATATTAAACGAAAACAAATTTGCAATATGTCGTAGGGAGAGAGATTCAAACAGTGGATGGTTAACATATCTCTGGCGCCTGGATTTTTCGGATATAGAGCACCAGCTCATGAAAGAAAAGAAAAAATTGCTCCGCAACCTGAAGACTCGCCTTGATTTCGAAGAAAACAATGTTTTCTATATGTGCCCTCAGGGTTGTGTTCGCCTTCTTTTTGACGAAGCTACAGAAACAGAGTTTCTCTGCCCCATGTGTGGAGAAGACCTGGTCTTCTACGATAACTCATATTTTATTGATGTCCTGAGAAAGCGTGTAGATGCTCTCAGTTCAGTGTAAGTGATCTACCTTGACTACCCGAGCCGAAGCAATAAACCTGCTTGAGGAAAACGGATGTGCTCCAAATGTGATAGAACACTGTAAGGAAGTCGCATTACTCGCAGTTGAAATTGCAAAAAAGGCAAAAGCAGCAGGGCATGATGTAAACCCGGAACTGGTGGAAGTCGGGGCTCTTCTTCACGATCTTGGGAGATGTAAAACACATAAAATCGCTCATGCAGTAGAAGGGTACAGGCTAGCCAGGATCGAGGGACTCAAGCCTGAGATTTCTGAAATAATAAAAAGACATATCGGAGCAGGGATCTCAAAAGAAGAGGCAAGGGCTTTAGGGCTTCCGGAGGACGATTATTTTCCACGAAGCCTTGAGGAAAAAATAGTTGCTCATGCCGATAACCTTGTTAAGGGAACGAGCAGGATTACTGTAGCTGAGAGAATTGAGCTCATGCGTAAGCAAGAGGTACCCGAAAATGTGATTCAGAGAGTAAATAAACTTGCTGAAGAGGTCGAGAGACTTTTTCTTTAAATTTTGGATTTTTCGGGATATCAGGAGTTTTGAATCTCCTGTAAATGAAAAATTATTTTACCAAATCTTCCTTCGAATTTAAATTTAGACGCGTTCAATAAAAAAGAGAAGGAAAACTTATATATAGCGAT
This sequence comes from Methanosarcina sp. Kolksee, assembly GCF_000969945.1. Lineage (NCBI taxonomy): Archaea > Methanobacteriati > Methanobacteriota > Methanomicrobia > Methanosarcinales > Methanosarcinaceae > Methanosarcina > Methanosarcina sp. Kolksee. The sequence goes on along the minus strand of NZ_CP009524.1, from coordinate 1,198,040 downwards.
ATTAATAATGAGATAATGAAGTGCTAAATCCTGCTATTTAAGTTAAAAATACTTACCTCACTAAAACATTTTTTTTAGCGACATTTTCTCATTTTTAACTTATTATGAGGGTATGTTTATGGATAATGACAAATATCTAAAGGGCACAACTACCGTAGGAGTAGTTTGTACCGATGGTATCGTGCTCGCAAGTGAACAGAGAGCCACAATGGGGAATTTCATCGCAAGTAAAACTGCAAAGAAGGTTTACCAGATCGACGACCTTGTAGCAATGACCACTGCCGGTTCGGTAGGGGATGCCCAGCAGCTTGTGAGGCTCGTAAATGTAGAATCACAGCTCTATAAGATGCGTAGAAACGAGTCGATGACAATAAAAGGTATTGCAACTTTAATGTCAAACTTCTTAAATGCCAACCGTTACTATCCCATGATGGTCCAGCTCCTTATAGGGGGAGTTGACAAAAATGGGCCTGGGATCTACTCACTTGACGCTCTTGGAGGAAGTATCGAAGAGACAAGGATATCGGCTACAGGTTCCGGTTCTCCCATGGCATATGGAGTGCTTGAAGACCAGTACAGGGAAGACATGACTATAAAAGAAGGTCTTGACCTTGCTATCCGAGCGATCCACAATGCAACTAAAAGGGATTCAGCGTCTGGAGAGAACATCGATGTAGTTGTGATTACTAAGGAGGCGTTCAGGAGACTGGACCCTGAAGAAGTAAAATCCATAAGAGCTTCATTACCTAAATAACTTAAACTGTTGGTTTTTTATTCTAACACTAAACTAACATCTTTTTCAATCTATCGTTTTTCCAATATCTATATACTTTTCCATTTTTTGACAAAAAGGAAGATTCTTGATGCCTATTGAAGATGTACTATTAGACCTCAAACATAAAATTGAGAAAAATCTACCCGCGGGAGTTACAATTACCGATGTGGAATTTGAAGGGCCTCAGCTTGTGCTATATACCGAAGAGCCTCGCAAATTCGCAGACGATGGGAACATTATTCGCAACCTCGCAAAAGAACTCCGAACGCGGATTGCAATGCGCCCTGACCCCAGGGTGCTTGCAACTCCTGAAGACTCTATTTCTATAATCGAAGAAGTTGTTCCAAAAGAATCCGTAATCTCAAGCTATTATTTTGACCCAGATTCCGGAGAAGTAATTATTGAAGCTGAAAAGCCTGGTCTTGTGATCGGAAAGCACGGCGCTACTCTCCGTGAAATCACAAAGCAGATTGGCTGGATTCCAAAGGTTGTGCGTACTCCCCCTATCAAATCCCGTACAGTAAAGAATGTAAGGGAATTTATGAGAAACAACCTCAAGGAAAGAAAAGAGATCCTTAAATCGGTGGGGAGGAAGATTCACAAAGAGTGTACTTCTAAAGATCAGTGGGTAAGGGTTACATCGCTTGGGGGCTGCAAAGAAGTAGGGCGGAGTTGTTTCCTGCTCTCGACTCCTGAATCTCGAATTCTGATCGATTGCGGAGTCAATGTAGGTTCGGACGAAAACATGACTCCTTACCTATATGTTCCGGAAGTTTTTCCTTTAAACCAGATCGATGCCGTGATAGTTACTCACGCTCACCTGGATCATCAGGGTCTTGTTCCTTTGCTTTTTAAATACGGGTATGAAGGACCGGTCTACTGTACGCCTCCGACTCGGGATTTAATGGTGCTGCTCCAGCTTGACTACATCGACGTGGCAGCAAAAGAAGGGAAAAAGATTCCCTATGAGTCAGGCATGGTAGCAAAGACTCTCAAACACACAATTCCTCTGGACTATGAGGAAGTAACGGATATAGCTCCTGATATCAAACTGACTTTCCATAATGCAGGCCATATTCTGGGGTCGGCTATTTCTCATTTCCATATTGGAGACGGGCTTCATAATGTCGTCTTTACGGGAGACTACAAATATGAGAAGACGCGGCTTTTCGACCCTGCTGTCAATAAGTTTCCGAGAGTCGAAACTGTTATCAGTGAAGCTACTTATGGGAATTCCAATGCTTTCCAGCCCTCACTTAAGGACTCCGAAAGGCACCTGCAGATGGTAGTTAAGAACACTGTGGAAAGGGGAGGAATTTGCATCATCCCGGCCTTTGCAGTAGGTCGAAGCCAGGAAGTTATGATAGTACTTGAAGAGTCTATAAGAAAAGGGCTGATTCCTGAAGTTCCGGTCTATCTGGACGGAATGATCTGGGAAGCGACGGCAATTCATGCTACACATCCCGAGTACCTGAATAATGATCTGAGGAAACTGATATTCCAGAAAGGCCAGAACCCCTTCCTGTCCGAATGCTTCAAGCCTGTTGATTCCCATGACATGCGCCAGAAGATAATTCAGAACCCTCACCCCTGTGTAATCATCTCGACATCAGGCATGATGAACGGAGGGCCGGTTATGGACTATTTCAAAGCCTTTGCCGACGAACCACGCAATTCTCTGGTGTTTGTAGGGTACCAGGCCGATGGAACAATCGGGCGCAGAATCCAGAAAGGATGGAAAGAGATCCCTATGGCAGGAAAGGGCGGAAGCACTGAAATCCTGAAGTTAAACATGGAAGTCCAGGTAGTTGACGGTTTCTCAGGTCACTCCGATAGGAGACAGCTTATGGATTACATCAAGAGGATGCAGCCCCGTCCGGAAAGGGTATTTACCGAGCATGGAGATGAAAAGGCCTGTGTTGACCTGGCAAGTTCGATTTATAAGAAACTGAAAATTGAAACCAGGGCGCTTACAAACCTTGAAACCGTAAGGTTACTGTGACCCCATATGGGGCCCAATTCTTTTTTGGAAGTAACTAAATTTTATCATACCCCGAACCCGTGAGCTGGCTCAAGGCTTAGAAGATGTTGCATTAGCTGTTTGTGATCTCCTACCACAAGGTCTGCCCTGCCAAGCTGTGAAGGTTCCAGATATGTGGGAATCCCTATACAGTAGATTTTGGCTTTTTTTGCAGCTTCTACACCCAGAATGGCATTTTCTATTACTATGCATTCTTCCCGCTGCACATTAAGGAGTTCAACAGCTTTAAGGAAAGGATCGGGATGAGGCTTTGAATTTGTGATATCGTCTCCTGTAACCACAATATCAAATATGTCGGGGAAAAGCTGGTCAACTATCTCGTGAACAATAAGATGGTCAGAGCCCGAGACTACTGATAGCAGAAAACGCGTTTTAAGGACTTCGAGGCACTCTTTCATTCCGTCGAAGGCTTTCAGTTTAAATACCCTTTTGAATTCTTTCCTGTAGATTGAGGTAATAGTTTCGAAATCATATGCTTCTGGTTCTTTTCTGGCTTTTCGGATAAGCAAAGGAAGACCATTTTTGGGATTTGAACCTTCGATTGCATAAATATCCTGGTCCTGGATTTCCATACCCATATCAAGGAAAGCTTTTTTCCAGGCTGCTGCATGGAAGGGCATAGAGTTCACAAGAACGCCATCCATATCGAAAATTAATGCCTTTAACACAGTTCTGACTCCAGAATTAAAGATTAGTGATTAAAATAAAGGTTCTAGGGAAATTAAGTAACCAAGATTCCTGGGAATTAAGGTAATCAGGATCCCTGGGATAAGGTAACTAAGATACAAGGTAACTGAGATACAAGGTAACTGAGATACAAGGTAACTGAGATACAAGGTAACTGAGACCCTTGAGGATTAAGATAAAAATAGCTTTGAGGCTTTAAAGTTTTCCCGGAAAATCTCCGGCAGAACCTTAGTTTTAAATCATTTTTATATTTCTAAACCCGTGTCATGAATTAAATAATTTTTTTATAAATTTAGAAGGTTTATGTGACGAAGCGTAAAATTCCTGAGTCTTTAGCGTAGGGGTGGTTCACCATGATTTCAACCCATATATCAAAGATTTTAAGTGTTTTTTATATCTTCTAACACCTTTTCCATGAATTTACAAGTTTATCGTGAATTTAAATATCTTATAAATTTAATTCAAAGAAGTTCTAATGACGAGATCAATAGTCAAAGAAGGGTAAGGTGAAAAGTAATTTCATTTCGTTGTGCCTGTTATTCGAAGAATATCATGTGCTTTTAACATGTTATTGACTTTTCTTATTGATTTGATATTTTTTATGATGTTGTCACTTTATTACTTTTTAATGTGCCTTCTTATCGGCAATTTCCAAACCGTGCACACTGAAGAAATTAATTCGAAGCTTTCTAAGCAAATAAAATTAAGGAGAGAATCTGGAGCTTATTTCCTGTGAATTATAAATATGGAAACATTTATATTAATTTAAAAACATTAATTTAAAAACATTAATTCAAAAAATTAAGTAAGAGACTCTAAATCCCAGAACAATACCGAAACAGTTTTTAAGAGGGGAATTCTAGTTAAAAGTAATAATATAAACAGTCTGATTTAATTGCAAGACTCTGATAGAAAGTTTTATCAAAACGAATATCAGGACTACAGTGTCAGCCTCTGAAGTCAAGCATGGCATCAAAAGAATAAATAAAAGAAAATATAAAAATTGCCCTGACTTGGATAATCAGAAGAGCTTTGCTGAGAGAAATAAGACTTTCAATAAAATTTTATGCTTATATATATAAACATTTTGGTAGTTCCTCACCCTTCATCTTTGAGAATTAAGTACTAAAGGAAGTAAAAGAGTGAGTATATTAGAGTTATGGGTGACATATTTAAACTTAATAAACAATTTAAAAGTATTATTTAAATAAGTCCGAAACATTTAAGTTCGGCAGAGTGCCAACTTATTAAAGATGACGGATGAAAATCTTTGATAGGTTCTGAAGGTTATCGCATAACTCCACTCAGAGTATTGAAAAGATATGTGACCCCCGATGTAAAGGGTGGGGAGTCAAATGTAACAATAAGACACAAATCCGGTCGAGGGGATAGAATTGCAGTCAATAGTACAGGAAGCAATGAAATTCAGCGAAAAAGAGAAAGAATATCGAAAGAATTCTTCCTCTGATGAAGATTTTGAAGAATTCGGGCAACCGCGAATCATGATTGTCGGATGCGGGGGTGCCGGAAACAACACTGTAAACCGTCTTTATAATATGGGAATCGAAGGTGCGGAAACGGTCTGTATAAATACCGATAAGCAGCACCTTGACAATGTAAGAGCTGACAAGAAAATCCTGGTGGGAAAAACTCTCACGCGGGGGCTGGGAGCAGGTGGTTACCCCGAGACAGGAAAGAAAGCTGCAGAACTTGCAAGGGGCACACTTGAAGAAGTGTTAAAGGACGTTGACCTGGTTTTCATCACTGCAGGGTTAGGCGGAGGTACCGGTACAGGAGTTGCACCTGTAGTTGCCGAAGTAGCAAAAGAGCAGGGAGCAATCGTTGTAGGAATGGTCTCCAGTCCCTTCAGAGTTGAAAGAGCTCGGATTTACAAAGCCGAAGAAGGCCTTGAAGATCTGCGCAGGGCAGCGGATACCGTAATTGTCCTTGATAATAACAGGCTGCTTAATTACGTGCCAAACCTTCCTATAGATCAGGCTTTTTCCGTAATGGACCAGCTAATTGCCGAAACCGTAAAGGGAATTACAGAGACCATCACAGTGCCCTCTCTGATAAACCTTGACTACGCCGACATAAGGACTATCATGAGCTGCGGCGGGGTTGCAGTTATGCTTGTAGGGGAGTCAAAAAACCAGGACAAGAGCACTGAAGTTGTGCGGACTGCCCTAAATCATCCCCTGCTTGATGTTGACTACAAGGGCGCAACCGGAAGTCTTGTCCATGTAACCGGCGGGCCTGACCTGAGCCTCAAGGAAGCTGAGGAAATTGCATCCATGCTCACCTATGAACTATCTCCAAGTGCAAATGTTATATGGGGCGCAAGGATCAGAGAAGATTATGAAGGCAAGGTCAGGGTAATGGCCATCATGACAGGTGTGCAGTCTGCACAGATCCTGGGCCCTCAGGCAGCAGGCGGAATTCTTGAGTCCAGAGCCGAAGCTGATCCTATGCAGGAAAGAAGATTTGGAAGAATGACAGCAGACCGATTAAAGAATTCTGCAGGGTCTTTTAGAAAGAAACATGATGAGTCAATCATTGATTTTATAAATTAAATCAAGCTCAGGTAAAAGCCCGGATTATCAAAGCTGAATACTTCGGGCTTTTCATTCCCTTATACTTTTTTATCGATGCGTTTCAAACAGATACTCTTTTTTATTAGCGCTTCTATCTAAAAAACATGAATATTTTGATTGCAACAGGGCGGCTTGCGGAAAATACCGTCAGGAAAGCAATCGGGGAAAAAGCAGATATCCTCGTAGCCGACATTGATATTGCTGCCTTCATCACCCCTCGAAAACTGATTAACACGTTTCAGGAAGCTGGGTTTTCGAAAGTTTATGACCTTATTCTGCTTCCAGGACTTGTGGCAGGAGATTTTTCAAAAGCTTCTGAAGAACTGGGGTGTAAAATCCGGCTTGGGCCAAAGCACGCCTATGACCTTGGATTTGTGCTTTCCTTTGCCGGAAAAATCGAGTTTTCCGAAAAAGTCCCTGCATGTGAGCTCCTTGCTGATGTTCGAAAAGAGATGGCTCTTGAGTTAATAAAGAAAAACGAAGCAGAAGCCTCCTCTCCCTTTACACTCAGAGATGTAAAACTCGGAGGAAAGGCTCGCATGAAGGTTATGGGAGAAATTGTAGGGGCTCTGGAAATGGACGCTGCTACCCTCCAGACGAAAATCGAAGCTTTTATCGCCCGGGGAGCAGATATAATCGACCTTGGGGCTACCCTTAACACCCTGCCGGAGCAGGCTAAAAGAGCCGTATCCCTTGCAAAAACCATTACAGAGACTCCAGTAAGCATAGATACCCTCGACCCTGAACTGATAAGAGAAGGAGTAGAAGCAGGGGTAGACCTTGTCCTGAGTCTCAACAGCACGAATCTTGAAACTGCAGGTCCGGTCGTTGCCAGGGCAGGGATTGCAGCTGTTATAATTCCGGACGAGGACAGAAGTCTGGAAAGCCTCATCAGGAATGTCGAAGCTGCCTGCAGGCTTGGAATTGAAAAAATTATAGCCGACCCTGTGCTTGATCCTGTGGGTCACAATATCACCGAATCCATTGTACGCTTTCATGAATTTCACAGGATATACCCTGAGGTCCCCGTGTTCTTTGGGGCTGGTAATGTCACTGAGCTTATGGATGTGGATACCATAGGAGTCAATGCCACACTATGTGGAATTGGATTAGAGGTAGGAGCAAGCATCCTTTTCACCCCCGAGTTCAGTGACAAGGCGCAGGGTTCAATTATGGAATTGAAAAGGGCTTCCGAGATGATGCTGCTTTCCGGCATAAGAGAAAGCTCACCAAAAGACCTCGGGCTTGATCTACTCTGCATTAAAGAAAAACGCAGGCGCCCGGATTTTCCGCTTCCGGAAAATGCAATTCAAGCCAGGCTTTCGAAAGGCTGGCGTGTAGATCCCGCAGGTCCTATCCGCATCCGTACAGTACCGGACAGGACGAGTGGAAACGGCGGATTGATTGTAGCCGAACACGAGAAAGCTTCAGTCGTGGGAAAAAATGCCAGGGAAGTTATGGACACGCTACTTGAACTGGAACTTGTCTCCCGTCTGGACCATGCCGCATATCTGGGAAGGGAACTGGAGAAAGCCGAACTTTCCCTGCAGTTTAATAGAAGTTATGCCCAGGACGATGCTTTCTGAGTGCAAAAACACAGACAAAACAAAGAAGTGAAAGAATGAGACTCGAAGATGAAGATAAACAGGCAATTTTTGAGATAGTGGCAGCCCGCTATTTCACAACACAGAGCTGGAAATGGGTTAACTTGAGGAAGGATATTAACAAAATCCTCAAAGCTTTTGATGAGCTGAATGAACAGTATGCCTCCTACTCATACGTAAGCAGGGACTGGTACGTGGAAAATATGGGCTCCAAGTATATTCACATGTGCAGCACCTGGGAAGAACTTAAAAATCTTGTTGCTTTCCTGAACACTCATGGAAATGCCTTTAATTTCCTTGTAAATACAGGAAACCGGAAGTCTTTCTGCATAGTAAGCGATACAAGGGACTTGAATGAAGCTCAGGCAAATGCAATAAAAGAAGTTCAAAAACTCGGGTACAATACGTTTATATTCTTAGCCACAGTCCCGGATGAGATCGAGTTTCAGCTACTGCAGGTAAGGGGAGTTAACTGACCTCTCCTGACCTGTTTAACTTTGGTCTGTCTATTTTCTGGTTTGGCCGGAAAAATATGGATAGCAGTTTTTGTCCTTTTAACTCTTTCATGCTTCCTATTTTTAATTTTCAAGGTCCAAAGTTTGTTTGATTATTCCGAATATTATGTTTGAAGAAGCAAGGTTGAGTTTTGGAACTAGCTTTAGAAGTAGCATTTTATTTTCTATCAATATATTGTTTGAAATGGGCACATAGTACAACGGCTTTCTTCAGGCATATAAATGGAAAGTGGTTATGAAATAATATGGCTCTTCGTTTTCTTGTGTGGATATCCTCATAATATTCTCATAAAATCCAGCGCGGTCTTGAATTGAAAATAGTATTATCCATAGAGAATGACAACGAACCAATAATATAAATTTCAAATATTGGAAATCTATATATATTATAAAATAGTACAACGGATACCGGTCTCCGAGTACTCTGATAGGGTAAATACGAAACAAGGTAAAAAGATGAGACAGATAGCAATCTATAGAAAAGGTAAAATTGGAATATGTACTACCACGCAAAATCTGACTGCGGTCCTTGCAACCATGAGCAACAAAATATTACTTGCAGGATGTGATCCGAAAGCAGATTCCACCAGAGTGCTGCTGGTGGCTTAAACCATAAGACCTTTGCGAGACTCTGCAAAGTGAAGGAGATGCAGGAGTTCACCTTGAGACTGTCATGCAGCCGGTTTTTGGCAACATAAAATGTGTGGAATCCTGAGGGCCTGAACCAGGTGTCGGATGTGCAGGCAGGGGAATGCTCACTTCAGTCGGGTTGCTCAAATACGATCAGTCTAATGATCTGGTAAAAAATTTTGATTTTGCAGTTTTGTATAGGAACTCGGAAACTTATTACCTTGTTGACTAGGTATATAAATATTTAAAAAATGCAATTTACAAATAGAACTGCTTTTTTTTACCAGAGATTTGTCGATATCTTTATATATGTAGCAACTTAACTGAAAAAACATAGATCGGGACATAACTGAAAAAACGTGGAACGAACCCTTTAAATTGTAGAATACTCAGAGTTTATCTCCCAGCAAACTCCTATTGCCACAGTTCCACTTCTTTATATTGTCCAGGCAACATGCTATATATTTGTGTCTTGTTTGGATTCTTAGATTGGAAACATTATATTATTGATAAAGAAACAACTTACTGTAAAAATAATTTCAAGGTTATCGCTCAGACAAAGGTAAAAATACTTATATAAAAGCAACTGATTACGCTTTTGTCAAAATCAGGCTTTAACAATTCAAAATTCAATTTACTTTACAATTTATTATCAGAAAACCGCGAGCCGGATTAAATGATAGATTCAGGACTCATGAACGTTTATAAGTTAGTTTTAGAGCTAACTTTGCTGATCATGACTACCTATCACTACTATAATTTCTGTGATGTGCATAAGCATACTCTTTGCGACAAGGAGTACGTCATGAATCGCCTTGTACTGCCCTTTCGATTGGGGTAATTCCATTATGACGCGCATCAGTAATAATGCACATCAAATAATAGACTTAAGGCTTATTTTTGAAGGCTTTGTTATGAGGTGCATCGTAGTAGTGCAGACATACGCACCCTGACTTATAATACACAAACCAAAAAAAAGCCGGAAAGTTTAGCCTAATTCATCTTCCAGGATATAAATAATATTCTGGATTTTAAGGTATACCGGAGAATGGCAGTTATATAGGTTCAACGCATTTAAAAGACCTTAATTCCCCACAAACTGCACAAAATCATAAAGATAATTGCTTACACTTTCATTGAGATTAACCTTTAACCAATTTATCTGTCAAAAATGTGATGAGAGAAGTGATCGGCTAAATGGAGATTATAACCAAAAATAAGGCGGTCAAGGCAACACTAGAAAGCCTTTTTAGCCTGGCCATAATGTCGCTAACACCGGCAATAGCAGCTGCCAGTGAGGCGAATCTTAAAATTCCGAATTTAAGCCAGGAGCAAAACAATTTGCTGCTCTGGGGTATCGTAGTCTGTATATTAGGTATGCTGTTTGGTCTTTACCAGTTTACGAAGGTAAAAAAAATCAGGGCCCATCAGTCAATGCTGGACGTGGCCGACATAATTTACGAGACCTGTAAAACCTATCTTATCCAGCAGGGTAAACTGCTGTGTATATTATTTGTTTTTATCGGTCTTTGTATAGCCTTTTACTTTGGCTTCCTTCAGAAAATGCCTCTGAGTGGAGTATTGCTCATCCTGGCCTGGACCATTTTAGGGATACTGGGTTCTTACACTGTTGCCTGGTACGGAATTCGTATGAATACCCTGGCTAACAGCAGAACCGCATTTGTCTCCCTGGAGAAAAAACCCCTGAAACTATTAAACATCGCTCTCGACGCTGGGATGAGCATAGGTGTGCTTCTGGTCTGCGTTGAGCTGATAATGATGTTAATTATACTGCTGTTTGTTCCCAGAGAATTGGCCGGCGCAAGCTTCATAGGCTTTGCAATCGGAGAATCTCTGGGAGCCAGCGCCTTACGTATTGCAGGCGGGATATTCACCAAAATCGCCGACATCGGCTCCGACCTTATGAAAATAGTTTTTGGAATAAAGGAGGATGACCCGCGTAATCCCGGTGTTATTGCCGACTGTACTGGAGATAATGCAGGTGACAGTGTAGGGCCAACAGCAGATGGATTCGAAACTTATGGTGTGACCGGAGTTGCCCTTGTTTCCTTCATAGTTCTGGCTGTACAGTCTGACCTGACCGGCATCCTGCTTACCTGGATCTTTGTCATGCGTATACTCATGATTATTACTTCTGTAGCCTCTTTCTACATCAACAGGGCACTCAGCCAGGCAAGATTCAGTAGCAAAGAAGATTTTGATTTTGAACAACCTCTGACCAGCCTAATATGGATTACCTCTATTTTTTCTATAATTGGAACCTTTGCCGTAAGCTATTATATTCTGGGACCTGGGTCCGGAGTGCCTGCAGAGTTGGAGAATCTCTGGCTTGTACTCTCAATAATAATAAGCTGCGGTACCCTGGGAGCGGCTTTAATTCCCGAATTTACTAAAGTCTTTACCAGCCCAAATTCCAAGCACGTAGCCGAAGTTGTCAAAGCTTCCCGAGAAGGTGGCCCGTCTCTTAACATTCTTTCCGGACTGGTTGCAGGTAACTTCAGTTCATTCTGGATCGGTATGGTCTTCTTCTTGCTAATGTTCGTTGCCTATTATGTCAGTGGATACGGCTTGAGCGAGATAATGATTTATCCCTCCATATTCGCATTCGGACTGGTGGCTTTCGGGATGCTGGGCATGGGCCCTGTTACCATAGCAGTTGACAGTTACGGACCTGTGACCGATAATGCTCAATCCATTTACGAGCTGTCGCTTATAGAAACCATTCCTAAAGTAAAGGAACAGATCCAGAAAGAATTCAACTTCAAACCGGATTTTGATAAAGCCAAACATTATCTGGAAGCAAATGACGGAGCAGGAAATACCTTTAAAGCCACAGCCAAACCGGTCTTAATAGGTACAGCTGTGGTTGGCGCTACAACGATGATCTTCTCCTTGATTCTTGTTATTAAAAATGTGCTTGGAGTACAACCTGAAGAAATCCTGACCCTGCTTAATCCCTATACCATCCTCGGATTATTAGCAGGCGGCTGTGTAATTTACTGGTTTACCGGAGCATCAATCCAGGCCGTAACTACCGGAGCTTACCGGGCAGTCGAATATATCAAGAGAAATATTCAGCTTGATGAAAACGCCAGCCAGAAGGCATCCACGGAAAAGTCAAAAGAAGTGGTAAAAATCTGTACCCAGTATGCACAGCAGGGCATGTTCAATATTTTTATCGTTATATTCTCCTTTACTCTGGCATTTTCCTGTCTCTCGGCTCCAATATCCAGAAATGATTCGGTGGCGCTTTTTATCTCTTATCTGATTTCCATTGCAGTATTCGGACTGTTCCAGGCCGTGTTTATGGCAAATGCCGGAGGATGCTGGGATAATGCAAAAAAAGTAGTGGAAGTAGACCTTCAGGAGAAAGGTACCGATTTACATGAAGCCACTGTGGTAGGTGATACTGTAGGCGATCCTTTCAAAGATACTTCATCAGTTGCCCTCAATCCAATCATCAAGTTCACCACCCTGTTTGGCCTGTTAGCCATGGAAATCGCTATTTCCGAGTCCTTCCGGAACATAGCTCCCTATGCAGGTGGCATATTCCTGTTGATTGGTCTGTTCTTTGTCTGGCGTTCATTCTATAGAATGAGAATCCCGACAAAAGAGTAATTAAGGAAAAACCATTAGCTGCTAACCAGTAACGTGGGATCAAGCCTTACAACATTAGATGTTGTGAGGCTTCTCCTGAATAGTGATTTCACGAAGCAGAAAATCTTATTTTCAAATTTTTTTGCAGTATGAATAAGTTTCATTTTCGAGAGTGGGTCGAATGTGAGATTGACGTTAAGTATCTTAAATGCAAAAGAAAAAACGAGAATGTGCAGATATAAATTTTGTCGTTTTTGAAGTCAAATGGTCTCCAGGGGGTTAGTGCAGTTTACAGAAGAAGATTTTGCTATTGAATCTTCATACAGGATGAGAATTGTAGTTAAACCAGAGACCTCATCTAAAAACGCAATTATCAGGTACTTTTATGCACTGATATCTTTCCTATTAAAAAACGAAACACATAGAGAAAGGATTTTTAGTGAATTACTGAAGTTACTACTTCTCCTATATGTGTTTTTCCGAAAAACGCCCCGAAAAAACCAAATTCGTAAAAGATTAATCTCAGAGAAATTCGAGGCATAGAGATACGTAATACTCTCTTGCGATCTTCTTGAGCCAATCAGGCACAATGCAATATCTGTCAACTATGAGCTCATTCAGGTAGTATAGAGACTCCTCGGTTTTACAGTCACAGAGCCGCTTTACTGCCGTTCGTCTTCCCCACGCCGATCTTTCAGTGTCCAGAGCTTCAAGGTAAAGCTGATATTCTCTACTGTTTTCCATTACATTATAAATATCTGCCAATCAATATAAATATTTGTATTGGGATTCAATTAAAAAATATTAGGAATTAAAATATGTTATAGATGTACCCTATGGGAGCCTTTTCCTGCAGCTTATTTCAGATATTAAGTAGAATTAATAAGTTAACAGAGAACGATAATACAGTGATCAGTTAATGAGGATTCCGGCACAAGGTTTTTGTTCGCTCTTGTTCGCTATGCTTTATTATGTAAACATCAGGTGCCTACTCCTCTCATTGAAGTGACGGGCATCTTCCGATTTTACGGTCAGATTGTAATCCCAATCTGAGAACATTTATAGCAGCTTTATAGCAGCATTAAGATCACGGTCAATAGATAATCCACAGAAAGGACAATTATGAGTTCTCTCTTAGTTCTTTTTTGGGTCGTGTCCCTGAGTTATTGATCAATTCCGAAAAAGCGAGTACATCTCACGTATTTAATGAATATATTGAGAGATTCTTGCGCTTTCGGTTTTCAATGATTCAAACCCACTACCCTTTTTTGACTATTTGACCACAGACTGAGCACATTTGAGAGGTATTCTTTGGGTTAACAAGTATTACGTTTCTACCAGCGTTTTCAGTTTTGTAGGAAGTATAAGTTACAAGTTTACTCCAGGTAGCATCAAGAATGTGCTTTGCAAGATTGTGGTTTTTTTGTCATGTGCTTAACTTGCTCCAAAAAAGGTAAAAGCCTGAAATCCGGTCAGTTTTTTAAAGCAGATAAACAAGACCTTCAGTTAATCCGAAAGTATTTATTCTTTAGTTGAAGTATAAGAAAAGAAATATTTAAAATAAACAAGTTTACTTGATTTTCATCCTCAGGAGAAAAATAACAGCCAATTTATAAGAATTATAAAAGTAAGTTTAAAAAAGAAGCGTTCGAGCAGAAGGTGTGGTAAAAATGGAAAAGAAAAGCGTCTTGATCCTGGGAACTGCTTCCCATGTTGGGAAAAGTTCAGTCGTGACTGCCATATGCAGAATCCTTTCAAGAGAATACAGGGTTGCCCCCTTCAAGGCTCAGAACATGAGCCTGAATTCCTGGATTACAAAAGACGGAAAGGAAATAGGCATTGCCCAGGCAATTCAGGCAAAAGCCGCAGGCACTGAGCCCACTGCCGATATGAATCCCGTTCTTCTAAAACCCAAAGGAGACTGCGTTTCCCAGATAATCCTGCTGGGAGAACCTTACGCCGACAGGAGCGCAGGTCAATACTACGATTCCATCGCAGAAATGAATGAAGTACTTGAAGGAGCTCTTGAAAGGCTCTTCAAAGAACATGATATCATTGTCATGGAAGGAGCGGGAGGGGCCGCCGAGATTAACCTCTACGAAAGGGATATTGTAAATATCGGCACTGCAAGGCTTACACAGGCTCCCATAATCCTTGTTGGAGACATAGAGAGAGGAGGAGTTTTTGCAAGCCTCTACGGTACAATTGCACTTCTTCCAGAAGATGTACGGAAAAACGTCAAAGGATTTATTATAAACAAATTCAGAGGCGATCTGGAAATCCTGAAGCCAGGCCTGAAACAACTTGAAGAAAAGACCGGCATTCCAGTACTTGGAGTCCTTCCTTATTTTAAGCTTAACATTCCTTCTGAAGACTCGGTCTCACTTGAAGATAAAGAAGCCGAGAAAAACGAAAAAGAAATCGAGATCGCAGTCATCCGCCTGCCAAGAATATCGAACTTTACGGACTTCGAACCCCTGGAAGGATCTGCTAAAATCCGCTATGTGGAACTTGACGAAGACCTAGGAACTCCGGATGCGATCATGATTCCGGGCACAAAGAACACGGTTAATGACCTTCTCGACCTTAAAGCAAGCGGCATGGCAGAGAAAATCCAGGCATATAAAGGAAAAATCCCAATTTTCGGGGTCTGCGGCGGCTACCAGATGCTCGGAAAGACAATTTATGATTCCGGAGTTGAAAACGGAGTCGAAGCCGAATTCGAAGGCCTGGGGCTTCTGAACATAGGGACAAAGTTCGGAGAATACAAAAAGAGGACAATCCAGGTCACGAAAAAAGTGAATGCTTACGGCCCGATACTAGCTCCAATAGACGGAGAGGAAATAAAAGGATATGAAATCCATATGGGCATAACCGACTCTTCCCGTAACATCTTCGGAAATGACGGAGCAATCGATGAGACAGGTCTGGTAATCGGAACTTACCTGCATGGACTCTTCGACAATAAAAATATAAGAGACGCTCTTATGCAATACCTCTACGAGAAAAAAGGACTTGAGTACAGCCCTGAAAACGCCATGACCGAAAACGATGCCTACGAAGAACTTGCAAATGTAGTTGAGCAGAACCTTGAAATGGAAAAACTCTACGAAATAATAGGTATCTGAAAAACAAGGATCTGAAAAATAAGGATCTGAAAAATAAGGATCTGAAAACTGCAGGCACCAGAATATTCAGGTGTACAAGGTAGAGCACCTGATTAAACTTTTTTAGAAAAGGCATTGTGCGTAAAAAGAGTATTGACCGTAAAAAAAGAATTGAGTGGTTTCAGGAGAACATTAATAATAGTCGGAACTAAAAACCTGGAATATTTGGGGACAAAGTACAGTATTCGTGGGGGGTATAACCGGTCTCCAGAAACCACTCAATAATATATGGTTTACTGCTAGTTATTTATGCATTGTGAATTTGTTCTATTATAGTTTCGAATTTAAAGATTCATGTTAAACTTCTCTCGCTTCTAACCAGGAAGGAATACCTGTGACCTATTTGTTTTCTTTTTTAGCTTTCAATGGTCCTAACTAATTACACTACAGACCATCGTGTAAGGGAATCCCCATTCGGACTTTACAACCACGAAAAAGAAATAAAGTGTGGGAAAAATAATCCCGCCCTTCTTATATTCACCATTTCTCACCCGCAACAGCTCTGGTTTTAATCCGCTACAACCTCTATAGCGACCAGATATATCGAAGACGCGAATAGCCTTAACTCTAAAAATTAGTCCGCTTGCCGGGTGGAAAGCAATGTTCAACTAAAATTGTCTCTTCAGAGCAACCGTTGACCCGTAACCGTTTGGCTGCAACCTTTGGGCCAGTTGACCACGCCGATAACTTCGTTGCTTGGTTTTTTTTCGCTCAAGCTTTTTTTCAAAAGGCTTGTGATCACGCCGATAGGGTTAGAGAATAGTTTCCTCAAAATCAAACGTTTCTCGGGTTTTCGCTCAAGCCTTTTTTGAAAAAGCTTGCGGGCAAGCAGTTTCTTCAAAAGGCTATATTATGTGACCCAAAGTGCAACTTGGACAGTTCTCCCTAAGCAAAATTCGTGTATATCTCTAGAAATTGCCCCGCTTGAGCGAACGAAGTGAGCGAAACGGACCCGTCCTCCCGAGACGGGACTCGGGGGGTTAGAACATAAGAACATGCTTCCCGAGCCCTTTACTGACAGCCCTCTCATAAACCAGGTGTGCGCTTGCAACGTCCTGAATGGCAAGGCCTGTTGAATCAAAGATTGTAATTTCTTCATCACTTGTCCTGCCTGGTTTCAGGCCGACAATTACCTCACCTAGCTCGGCATGAACATCGTTTTCCGAGATATAGTGCTTGGAGAGAGGAACGTTTACTTCTCCGGAGTGAAGGGCCTGGACAATATCATCCACAATTATCTTGGACCTGATTAAAAGTTCGGGATCAAGTTCTTCTTTTCCTACTGCATCAGCCCCTATTGCGTTTATGTGAGTGCCTTCATTGATCCACTGGGCCTTTACGATAGGTTTTCTGGAAGGAGTGGTCGTAACAAGGATATCGCAGTCGCAGACCTTCTTAATGTTTTCTTCATAACGGATTTCACAGGGAGTAATATTTGCCATTTCCCGGATAAATTGTTCAGAGCTCTCCTTTGTCCTGGAAGTAACCCTTACCAGTTCGGGCTCAAAAACCTCGCAGAGAGCTTTTAACTGGGTCTTTGCCTGATTTCCGGCCCCAACAAGGCCTATAACCTTTGAATCCTTTCTTGCAAGGTATTTTGCAGCAATTCCCCCTGCAGCTCCTGTCCGGATATCAGTCAGGTAGGTTCCGTCCATAATTGCCATAGGAGCACCTGTTTCCGGAGAAATAAGGACAATAAGCGCCATTACCGTGGGAAGCCCACGATCTGGGTTTCCGGGATGGACATTTACAATTTTCACGCCAGTAATATTCTCCTCCTCAAGATATGCAGGCATTGTCCGCAGGTCTCCGTTATATGCCGTATAGTAAAGGTAGGACTTGGGAGGCATCTGAACTCTGCCCAACCCATGCTGCCTGAAAGCCCTTTCTACGACCTGCATATCAGAACTCATATCTATAACACTTGTTACTTCTTCCTGAGCCAGCCATAATATTTCCATACTAAACCCTCCAGCTGGAACCGTGAGCTGGCCCACAGCTGAAAATCAAGACAAAATTGAACAGAACCGAAATAAAAACCAAAGAGGCAAACCGATGGCCTGAGATCACATTAGTATTTTTATTTCTGCAAATATGTATATATAACATATATCTTCACTCATTTAAAGAACTCCCTTCCCAAAAGGAGAAAACCATTAATGAGAGATACGCATGTAAGTTCAGCCGATCTTTCTGGTTCCTGTCTGAAAGAGGAATTACTCAAAGAAAAATTACTCAAACCTGCACGGGATATCCGGAGCATACTCCGGTGGAGCTATCCGAAGTTTGCGACCATCCGCTTTGTGGCTGACCACTTCCAGCTCAGTCTGGAAGAACGATACATTCTCACAAGAGTGATCATGCCCCCGGACAGGATAGTTTCCAGAATAAATAAAAAAGTATCATGCACAGACATAAAAGATAGGGATCTTCTCCTTGACGGGTACAATGTCCTGCTAAGTGTGGACAGCCTGCTAAAAAAAGAACCCATGTGGTTCTGTGATGACGGGTATATAAGAGATACACGCTACTATTTTAGCAAAGCAAAACAGGCCGAAGATATCGAAAAAGCCATCAATGCAGTCCTAAAGTTTTTTTCCGAAACAGGTCCAAAATCAGTTGTTTTTCTCCTTGACGCCCAGATTAGCCGAAGTGGAGAGCTTGCAGGTTTCATTCGCCACAAAATGAAAGAATACGGAATTTTAGGCGAGGCAAAAACCTCAAAAATCGCGGACTTTGAGCTGAAAAATGAGGGAGGAAATTCTGAAAAAAAGATAGTTTTGGCAACTTCCGATGGGATTATTATAGATTCGGCCCTGGAGATACTCGACATCCCTGCTTGCCTTATGGAAAAAATGGGAATCGAACCGATCAGGCTATATTAATCGGTTATCAGTTATATTAATCGGTTGTCAGGCATTCCTTTTTCAGGCGCTCCGTTTAAAGAACTCGGCCTGCCTGTAAATTTCTTCGGCGGCTGTATACTGCCCTTTTTCTTTTAGCAAATCTGCATACCCTCTCAGGGTTCCGAAGTGCCCGGGGTCAAGCTCAAGAGCTTTTTTGTACTGCACCTCAGCTTCGTGCCTGTGCCCAAATCTGGCAAGCAGGCTGGCATATTCACAATGAGCTTCAACATCCTCAGGGTTCAGTTTAAGAGCACACCTGAAGTGCACCCTTGCTCCGTGAATAAACCCGTGTTCTGCAAGCAAACGGGCATAGAAAAGGTGCGGGCGCGGGTCATCAGGATTGGCTTTGAGGGCTACTATGTAATGTTTCTCGGCATCAAGGGGTTCTCCTTTTTCTTCAAGGAGACGGGCATAGCGAAAATTGGATTCCACATGACCAGGTTCAAGTTCAAGAGCTCGAGTATAGTGGTAACTTGCTTCCGTCATTTTCCCGCGTTTGGAACGTAGAATCCCATATCCACAGTGGGCGCTCACATTATCTCGGTCAAGAATCAAAACTCGGTTATATACTTCTTCAGCTTCATCCAGTTTTTTGAGCCTGTAAAGCAGGCAGCCGTAATTGCAAAGCGTATCTACGTGGGAAGGATTGACTTCCAGAGCCTTTTCGTATTGAACTCGTGCAGCATTGTTTTTTCCTTCTCTCACCAGAACTGTCCCATACCCGCAAAGTGCTTCTACATTTTTTGGGTTCTGCTGGAGGAGTTCTTTGAATTCCCGTATAGCAAGTTCATCAAGTCCCAGTGAATAAGCTGTTTTTCCTGCTTCCATAAGGGCGTCTTCCTGGGCTTTTCCTGAGAATAACAAAGCACAGGCTCTGGTAATTACATATTTCTCCCTGCACATTGAATCTTTTTCAAAAATAGACGAAAGTTTCAGCAGGATTTCCTGGGAAAGCGAATGCTCATCTGAGAAAGAAACGACAAACTCAACGACCTTATCGAAGTCACAGTTATCAGCTGCAACCTGTTCGATTACATGAAACACCAGCTCGTCTACAGCATCAATCTCCATGTCTAAAAACCTCCTGAAATTTACCTTTAAAGAGATTTTATTCGGCTGGATATATATAGTTGGCCGTCTCCCTATCTGAATAAAAAACGACAGATGAAATATTAAAAAAACAATTTTATAATATATTAAAAAAGCTGCCATATTCGAAATTCAGAGAAATAGAGAATCGAAAAGAGAAAATGAAAAAGAGAAAATGAAAAAGAGAAAATGAAAAAAAAGAAATGAAAAAGAGAAAATGAAATAGAGAAAATGAAATAGAGAAAATGAAATAGAGAAAATGAAATAGAGAAAATGAAAAAGAAGAAATGAAAAAGAAGAAATGAAAAAGAAGAAATGAAAAAGAAGAAATGAAAAAGAGAAAATGAAAAAGAAGAGATGAAAAAGAAGAAATGAAAA
This sequence comes from Methanosarcina sp. Kolksee, assembly GCF_000969945.1. Classification (NCBI taxonomy): domain Archaea; kingdom Methanobacteriati; phylum Methanobacteriota; class Methanomicrobia; order Methanosarcinales; family Methanosarcinaceae; genus Methanosarcina; species Methanosarcina sp. Kolksee. The sequence continues at coordinate 1,178,036 of NZ_CP009524.1, read as the reverse complement.
AGAGAAAATGAAAAAGAGAAAATGAAAAAGAGAAAATGAAAAAGAGAAAATGAAAAAAATTACTTTTCTCGAGTTTTCACCTGAAGGCTTCTCTATTCATTTAGATTTTACTTAATTTCATTCATTCGGAACCTGCCTACGTGTACACTGTATAGTACCCGATCCTTCACCTAAAAATTCGTTCCTGCTCCTTCAGACTACTTCTTCCGATCTGTTCAGGCTCTTTTTACACGTAAATTGTAACGCGTTTCTACATCATATGTACCCTGAAGTTCTTCTTCAGTCAGGATTCCTTTTTCTATCAATCTGCTGAGATTTTTCCTGTCAACTGATTCAACTATGTCCCAGAGACCTTTCTTCGTAAGATAGGGTTTTAACCTGTTGATATGCCAGAGTTTCCAGTCAACCTTCTGCCGCCTGAGTTCCACATCTCCAACTCTCAATACATCGATCTCTTTTTCCTTGAAGGTGTTGAGGATATGAGTTCTCAATTCCTCTCTGCGCTTTTCCAGAACTGAGATTGCAGAGACAATATCATCGTATTCAAGCACAACATCTGTAAGATCCATATCTTCAGGACCCTGCTCATTAATATCAAGTTCCATAAATCTGCCTCCGTGTATATGCTGAATAAAGAATTTTATAAATAGATGTAATTTATGGATTTTTAATTGTCCAAACGCCTTGTCGTCTGAACTTCTTTGTTTGAACTTCTTTGTCTGAACTTCTTTGTCTGAACTTCTTTGTCTGAACTTCTTTGTCTGAACTTCTTTGTCTGAACTTTTTGTTGTCCACCTAGTTGCCTGAAATTTAAGTTGCCTGAACTTTTAACTGCTTGAACTTTTAACTGCTTGAACTTTTACTGCTTAAGCTATTAAGTTTACATACTTGATTTTAGACTTTGACACTATAAGCCTGCCTTCACGAACAAAAATTGAGAATTTGCTGGTATAAGAATCCTGGAAGGACTTCTTCTTGAAGCCTGGAAATGTTTATCGCATAAAAATTCCCTGTATCTAAAGAACGCTTTTAGATTAGCTTCCCTAAGAGAGCACATATAGAAAATTTCAGATCGGCTCTCTAAGAAGAACTTGAACAGAGGTGAACCCATGGTATCAGGAAAGGTCTCCAGAAAAATTACCGCAAAAGAAGAACTACTTCTTATTCTTCCGAAAATAGACCGAGTTTTGGAGTCGGAACCAGCCGTGCTTCGAATTGGCGCCGAGCCTATAATGGTTATTGGAGATATTCACGGGGACCTTCAGGCCCTTGAATTCATAATAGAAAAAAGGCAAGAAATGAACTGTAAGAACATTCTTTTTCTTGGAGATTATGTGGATAGAGGACCTCAAGGTGTCGAAGTACTTACAAGGGTTTTTCGACTGAAGCTTGAAGAGCCTGAGCATATATTCTTACTCAGGGGAAATCACGAAACTGTGGATATGAACCTCTACTACGGCTTTTATGAGGAAATCGGTTTCGATCAGGGTTTTCTTTTAAGGGCCAGCCAGACATATGATAAAATGCCGATAGCAGCTGTACTTTCGGGGCATACATTTTGCGTACACGGCGGAATTAACGGAACCGGCAGCATTGATAGCATCAGGAAGGAAGAAGCCTTCGCTTTTTCTTATCTCTGGAACGATCCTTCAAAACGTCCCGGAATCACCGCTTCGACCCGGGGTTCGACTGTAAAAGAATTCGGGCCAGATATTGTAGATGGTTTTTTACAGACAAATAACCTGAAAAGGATTATAAGAGGCCACACAGCCCTTGAAAATGGGTACAAATGGTGGTTTGATGAGAAATTGCTCTCCCTTTTTTCCTGCCCTGACTATGTTGGACTGGGGAATGCGGCGGCTTTTGCGCTATTTGAAAAAGAAGAGATTAAACTTTTTGTCTTTGGAAAGCAGTATGAATGAAAGGAAGCTTACCAAAAAAAAGCTTACCAAAAAACTCTACTGTAATTTGTTTCGAATATGTCAGCACATATTCAAAGGATTAATAAAAAGTAAAAAAGAAAATGCCGGGTTGGATGTTATTTTGATCAGAATAAGTTAGGGAAAGATCAGACAAAATTCCAGACATTTTTTTAGTCCAGAATAATCCAGGTTTCGGTCATTTTGCTTCCGATATCCGGATCGAGCTGCATGGCTTTCGTATATTCCTTTTTGGCTTCGTCAAAGCGCCCCATCTTTCTCATAAGAAGGCCATAACTGTAGTGAATCGGGGGATAATAGGGATTCAGGACAAGAGCCTGTTCATACTGGTTCTTAGCTTCGTCAAGGCGCCCGATCTCCGAAAGAAGGTTTCCATAACTGTAATGTCCTTCGGCACTCTCGGGGTCCAGACTGAGTGCTTTCTTGTATTCCATTTCAGCTTCGTATCTTCTTCCGAAGCGGGCCAGAAGATTTGCATAATTGGAATGGACTTTTGCATCGTTCTGGTCAAGGGAAAGAGCTTCCATGTATTGTGCTTCGGCTTCTGAAACCCTGCCTTCTCTTGCAAGGAGATTTCCGTAGTTAAAAAGAGTTCTCCTGTGTCGCGGGTTAAGAGAAAGAGCTTGTCTGTATTCAACTTCGGCTTCTGAAGAGCGCCCCAGAAAAGAAAGTAAAACTCCGAAATTGTGGTGGAGGCTTGGGTCTTCAGGGTCCAGTTCTATTGCAAGCCTGTATTCCTTTTCCGCGCCCCTGAGCCTTCCCAGCTCAAAGAGCATGTTTGCATACCCTCCTCTGGCAGGGACATAGTCAGGATCTGTCGTAAGCGCTCTTGAGTAGCACTCTTCAGCTTCCCTTACATACCCGTACTCGGTCAGGAGGTAAGCATATCCTGTATTTGCTTTTACATGTTCTGGAGAAGCTTCAAGTACAATTTTATATTCCGTCTCAGCCGCTTCTGTCCTTCCAAGTTCTAAAAGAAGTTCGGCATAGGCACACCTTACATCTCCATTTTCTGGATTTTCTTTTAGAGCCTCCAGATAGCTTGCTTCAGCCTCAAGGGAAAATCCCAGAATTTGCGCTGCAGTGCCCAGCGCAAAACAGGCTTCTTCACGAAGCTTTCCGGAAGCCCTTATGAAGCAGGCTTTTGCGAAAACATATTCTTCCATAACCATTTTCTGCTGCTTACAGGCATTCGAAAGGTCAAGCAAATCATAGGGGGAAAACGATTTTTCTTCCGCAAGATCCAGGGCAAAATCAATCGCAGAACACAGATTCTTCTGATCGGATCCTATAGTCCCAATTACTTTATATACAAAGTCATCAATTGCATCGAAGTCCATATATCCGGCACCTCAGAAAAACAAACACTTTTTAGGGGGATAGGCGAAACTATCTTTGTAACATCCGGAGTATATTTTACGTTTTATAGAATATATTAGTGCGCTAGTATTGCGTACAATCTTTAGTATAATATTATTTCATTAAATAGTGCGTTAGATCACGAACATAATATTATAGCAATCGTATAACAGCCTATCCCTTTTTATCGCTAAATAAAATAGTTGCTCTCTTAAAGCAACAGTGCTTTCCTGACAAAGAGAACTTTTCATGATAGAAATAGACCTGTTAAGGCAGGGAATAGATGAAAAATAAATGAAAATTTATAAAAATATAATAATTATTGTTTGGAATTGAAAAGAAAGTTCCAGTAGAAAAACTGAAAGGGAATGGAAGTAAATCGACTTTAGAGGAGAATAATTGAGAAATCAGGAAAATAGAATCTCAGAACGAAAAAAGCAGGAAAATGTAACATCAATAAGGCAGGCCAAAATTTAAAAGCATATTTTAACTATTACTAACATGTATTAAACGTTAATAAGTACTTAATCAACAATAAAGATATAAATTTAAAATTCTGAAAATGATTAGCATGTTTTTTAAACTCTTCTCGATTTTCCTAATCATCCCCGTTATTGAGCTTTATCTGCTCATCAAGATCGGGGGAATGGTCGGAGCCTTAAACACCGTGCTTATTATTCTGACAACCGCAAGTCTGGGCGCTTACCTTGCAAAATCCCAGGGTCTTCGCGTGCTTCGCGAGATACAGGAAGCAACAAGCATGGGATATATGCCCGGAAACGAGCTCCTGCATGGGTTCTTTGTGTTAGTTGGAAGCTTTGCCCTTATAACTCCGGGTTTTCTGACCGATATAATAGGGCTCTCCATGCTCATACCGCAGATAAGAGGAATCTATGTGGAAATGGCAAAAGGGGTTATAAGAAAAAAGATACAGAACGGTCAGTGGCAGATGAGAATGTACACGGATTTCCGATGATCCCGGATACGTCATTTAAAATATCGGGAAAAATTGATTGTAGTGTAATATTTTGCCCTGAAACCGGAATTTTTACTTAGAATTTTTACTTAATATCTGCATCCGAAAATGAATTTTGATCTGTTTGAAATCTGCCATTTGCCATTCAAGTTATAAGCCCAAAGACATAAAGCAGCAGGGGAACCAGAAAAACCGTAATTAAGCCTGCGATTCCTATTGAAAGTCCGCTCATTGCCCCTTCGGTTTCTCCAAGTTCTATTGCCCTTGTTGTTCCAAGCGCATGGGATGCGGTGCCGATTGCGACACCAACTGCAACTTTATCTTTTATTCGGAAGCAGCGGCAGATAAACGGGCCCAAAATAGCACCTATAATTCCGGTAAATACGATTGCAGCTACTGTTATTGCAGGCAGGCCACCTATCTGTTTTGAGATTTCAATTCCTATAGGAGTAGTTACGGACTTGGGAGCAAGAGATCTGCTTATGGTATCGTCAAGCCCTAACAGGTTGGAAAGAGCAAGAATACTTGAGATCCCGGCTATGCAGCCTGCAATTATTCCTGCAAGGATAGGAAGTGCATTACTTTTCAATAGCTGGATCTTTTTATAGAGAGGTACTGCAAGAACCACAGTTGCAGGCCCCAGGAAGAAAGAAATATAATTTCCTCCAAGGTTGTAAGTTTCATAATTGATTCCAAAGAAGAGCAGGAAAACCATTACAAGTACAGAAGCCACAAGCAGAGGGTTAAGAATAGAAAACTGGGTCTTTTTATATAATAGTGTGCCTATCTGGAAAGCTACTAAAGAGAGTAAGATCCCAAACAGAGGCATATTGACAAACTCATTCAAAAAATCGGTTTGCAACTTCAGATCACCTCCTCTCTTCTATTCTCACGGGCATGCACACTTTTTGTATTCCTTCCAGATTCGTTATTATTAGCTTTATTGCCTATATTTTCTATTTGACAGGCCCTTTTTACCGGCTTTCTCCTGAAAAACCTTTGAACAAGTTCCACAGTAAGCCCTGTTACAGCCAGTATTATAAAGGTAGAAATAAGGGAAACTGCAAGAATATCAGTCATTTTTCCTTCAAGCAAGGCAAAACAGGTTATTAAGCTGGCACCTGCGGGAAGAAAGAAAAAAGCCATGTTCTCCAGTAAAAAATCACTTATTTTGTCTATCATATTGAGTTTAATTACACCTGTATACAGGCTAAAGAAAAGAATGAGCATTCCCAGGACATTGCCCGGAATTGGCAATCCTAAAGCTTTCTGCATCAGGTCACCAAGGAAATAAATGATAAGAATAATTGAAAATTGTTTTAGCAAGGTCGTTTTTCCCTCCCTGATCGAAATGGGACTACAAAATTCCTCTATATTTAATTTTTGGTTGAGCTGATCCCAAAACTCAAAATAATTTTCCATGGCCCAGATTTCGTATCCTCTTCAAATTGTATGAGTAAAAGTAAATTTTATGTATTTGCTGAAAATTTAAGAATTTAGCCAAATCTGAGAAACACATTCATGCGATGCATTCAACTCTCATAGCAGATTAGAGGCAATAATTGAGGTTGCTAAAGCCATTAAAAGTCATTGGGATGGAATTCTAAACTACTTTGATTCCAGAGTCACTAACGAAATTGTGGAAGGTATTAACAGTATTGTACAGTTGATAAAAAGAAATGCTAGAGGGTATCGAAACACTTTGTATTTTATTATTAGGATCTATCTAAAATTAAGAAAGTTAGATTTCAAACTACCCATTTGAAATGACGAAGAATCATATATTTATGACTAGAAGGAAAAATGACAAATAGGATTAGACATTCAATCCGCATGACCACGATTTTCAATTAAACTTATAATAGATGGCAATTAAAATATATTAATATATTAGAATGTGCTTGCTGCCGAAAGTAGGATCAAGGAGTTTGTTGCCATGAATCATTATTTGGGAAAATGAAACTATGGGCCAATTCCTGAACTAAAAATTGAAATTATATTTTTATCATTCCCTAACCAAAAAGTGAGGGGAAATTTTACCCTCACAGTTTAATTTTATTGAATTGTACCTAAAGAGATTAACTTATTATCTGTGCCCCAGCCCCCTTCAGATACTTGCAGATTGGCAGTAATTCCTTTTGGTACATCGAATATAGTCTGCCCCACAACTGGAAGTCCTGGTTGAATCTGTTTCAATAAAATATTTTCATTTAAAGCAGCCCAAGCTTCTGTGTCGCTTTCAAATGTTCTCCCCTCAGAGTCTATAATTTTTACATCGCTAGAGCTCATCGTTGCAGATTCTTTTCCAATGTTTTCTACAGTCATGGTTACAATGACAAAAATACCGGTTGCGGTTTGTTTTGTAAAATCATCCCCTACAGAACTTGAAGTTCTTATATCTGTTACTGTATATGCCCTATCGCCGACAACAACTCTGTCACCAACTTTATAAGTTTCAGGTGTTGGTTCAGTTGCGGCTTCAGAAGTTGTGGCAGCAGATGAATTAGAAGTTGTAGCAGCAGCGGAATCAGAAGTTGTAGCAGGTTCTTGAACCTGATTTGATGCACTATCATCGGACTTATTATTTCCACCGGATACTAAAAGACCAACTATACAAACTAAGACAAAAATTCCAAGAATGATTTTTATAATTTTGTTCAACGCCTTACACTCCATTTTTCTTTTTCAGTTGTAACTATTCAGCCTGAATAAATCAGTTGAACGATACTGATTTTGGTGAAACATGTAATTTGAGTCATAACTGATCAAGATAAAAACGCAATCAATAACCAACAATTGAAGAAAATCCTTTCAAAAAGAAGTTCTTGCTAAATCTTCTACTGAAGGCTATTGATATTATTTTATTTAGGCTGAAAAGTTATTTTTGGTCTCATTATAATATTTTCCCATCGGTATCAATATAGACTATATTCCTGTTTTGCAAGTGAATTTATCCAGCAGGAAAGCAGGCAGACAAATCGAAACTCTATCCCAAATTCCGATTTATAATACTTTTGTACAATTTTAAATCACAAAAGTATAGTTAGGATGGTTATCCATTAGCAAAATGACCAATATCAAGTGATTATTATCTCAATTTGGAAGGGAGTTAGAATGTCAGCTTTATCGTTTTTATCCTGTTAATTATCATCTGCCATAGTGTAAACATTTGTATACCCGTATATAAATTTTTTTAAATTAATATTATGTAATAATTTAAAATAATTTTATATATATTTTGAGAATTTAGCTAAAAAAATACCGATTTCTACATAAGTAAGGAAGAAAGTGCCGATTTTTCAGTAAAATCACAAATCTCAAGAAGTTACTGGGCAGAAAATTTGTATCCTCTCAAATTGAGTGGAAATCCTTTAATTTACACTCAATGAACTTTTTGATGGTTTATTTTTATTTGATTGGCGTTTTAAAACACCTGAATGTCAGCAGTTCCTTTAAAGTCCATATTGAGTCCACAATTCCTGCCTCTCTTGCAGGTGTATTTTTTCATTCAACCCCTCTTTCATCTTTGTACCTTAATCCTCCATGACCTCTACAGAAGGTAAAATGCGTGCAATATAACCTCATTTGATACTCTAACCATTTTTTCGTTTTTGAAAACCCTATTGTTTTTCTTGAAATTCTGTTGTTATCCTGCCTAAAAGAGGGATTTTATCAGAAAGATGTTTTTAACTGACTCAACTAACTTATCCGCAACATACTGTCATTTACTTTATCGCATTGGTTAGCTGCACGAGCTAACCATCGTTTTACACTGGCAGATTCTACCTCTAAAACATCGGCAATGTCTTCAATGCTCATACCTTTCATAGACATTTTTAAAGCTAAATCAATAGTTTTCTCAGCTTTCCGAAGATTATGATAAAAAGTATCTGTATGGTCGTTGAATACTTTACTGCAATTGCGGCAAAGATATCTTCTTGTTTTTTCTCCACGACTTATGTAAGTTCCATTTCCAACAACATTGCCTTGGTTAGTAAGACCATAGAGTTTGCAGTTTTTGTTCGTACAAGCAACGTTAATGAATCGTGGTTTTGGACCTCGTTTCCCAATAGTATAAATATATAAGGTTCTTCGTTGTTTTGTGTGGATATCCTCATAATATTCTCATAAAAACCAATGCGGTCTTGAATTGAAAATCATCTTATCCATAGGGAATGACGAAGACCCATATAAATTTTTAGATATATAATATTAATTCGATAAAAATTGATTCTCTACAAAAAGAAGTTATAGGCAATTTCGGTCGTCCAGTGTTATATGGTTGATATTGCCATGGTTAAGTATTCAATGACAAATACTTGCGTTTTTGTGCAAGGAACGCAAGTCAGCTTCAGTTGCACTGAGGATCGGAACAAAATGACCTAAAAACTACTTTACGAGCATCTTGGGAATAATATCAACCAAATAATAAAGGACGACCTAACGGTTGCAAATAGCAAAAAAGAAAAATATACAAATGAAAAGTATACAAATGAAAAAAAATAATATATTGAATATTATTGAATATTAATGTATTGAATATGACAGTAGTTCCGAATAACCCAAGTTCCGAATGCTGAATTTAGAACATTAGTAACTAATTAGAATTAGCCGAAAAAAAGTTTTATTAGATCATGGAATTTATTTTTAATGCCAACAAAAAACGATTCCATGACCACAGATACAGCCAGCTTGCTGGCTGTATCCTCTGAATTGATTAGCAAATATAATATAATAACTTTGCCAGAATCTGCAAATTATGAATGTCAGGACACTTTAAACATATTGCTGCATGCCGCAACATCCTCTACAGACTCTCTTGAATCTGCAAGTAATGATTTGCAAAGAAAAAATCCTGACTTAAGAATACCTTCAGCAGATACTATTTTCAATTACATCAAAGAAAATAAAATTGAAGATATTCTTTCCTCTTTTAGAAAAATGAATCTTGAGCTTTTCAAGATGATGAAACTTGAAAACAATATTCATGATATAGCTATTGATTTTCATGACATTTCGTATTATGGAGACAAAAATACTCCTGGTATTAGAGGAATAAAACTAAAGAATGGTAGTTCATGGGGTAAATCGTTCTGTACTCTTGATATAATTGGAACTTCTCACTTAACACTTGACGTAATAGACATCAATAGTTTGAACAAGAATTATTCTCTTTTAATCGAATCTTTATTCAAAAGACTTAAAACGATAGGTGTAAAAACAGGAACAACATACCTTGATAAAGAATTTTTTAACACAGATGTAATTTCAAAGTTGGATGAACTTAAAGGCAATTTTGTTATAGCAGCTAAATCGACTCAGGTTATCAATAGAGAACTTAAAAATCATCAAAAAGAGTATGGAAATACTTCGACTATTTTTGAATATCGATTCCAGAAAGGAGGACCTTCTTTCAATGTTGTGGCAATATATAATGATAAAAAGAAAAAGTATCTTCTGTTTGCTACAAACAAAAAAGCAGAATCAATTGAGAAATTTGAAAAGATGATTCCTGAAGAATATAGAAAACGATGGAATATAGAAACTGGGTATAGAGTGAAAAACGAGTTCAAGATACGATCATGTACAAAATCTCCAGTAGCAAGAGTATTGTTCTTTATTATTCAATGCATCATGTACAATGTGCTAAATATGCTAAAGTCAGTTCTAGAAATTACAGCTTATGAGCTAAAATCATTAATAAATGAAGACATAAAAAAAGTTGTAAGATATGGACTAAGGTCGCTGAATTTTATTCCTGTTAGTGTGTTACTGGATTGTTTGAGATGGGTCAATGAAGAAAGAAATCGAGTGCTACGCACTCGATTAACTATAATATAACTCATCTCCATTGGTCATCGGTTAAGCATTAAATTCCATCTCCTGCACATGCTTTTATAATAATATTATTATCTCTGTATCTATGTCTCCTTGTTTCCCATCTATTCTTGAAGAGTCTCTTTGTAAAATGTTTTCCGAGGAGTGGTTAAGGCAAACTGCCAAAGAAACTGGTCTCATAGTACGTGAACGTAAAATTGACCCTGTCATCATCTTTTGGGTTTTAACTCTGAGTTTTGGCGTACGCTTGCAGCGTACACTTGCCAGTTTGAAAAGAGAATATGAAAAAGAAGCAAATAAGACCCTAAGCGACAGCAGCTGGTACTATCGTTTCACTCCAGAACTTGTTGAGTTTCTTCATCAGTGTGTTATTCACGGCATAGAGGAGCTTGCAAAAGATCCTGGAAGAAAACTTAGTAAAAAACTCAAAAATTTCTAGGATGTTCTCATTCAGGACAGTACAATTGTTCGTCTTCACTCTTCTTTAGCAGATAAGTTTCCAGCAGCAAGAGCAAGAACAGTAGCTGCAGGCATAAAAGTGGGAGTTATGGTAAGTGCAGTTGCTAACGGACCTAAAACAGTTGCTCTGTATTCTGAAAAAACAGCTGAGATAAAAACATTAAAAATAGGTCCCTGGATCAAAGATCGTATTCTGCTTGTTGATCTTGGTTTCTACAAAACTCATATGTTTGCAAGGGTTGAGGAAAATGGAGGATATTTTGTTTCAAGAATAAAGAAAAGTATGGATCCTATTCTTGTTTCTGTTGAAGAGGGACTTTCTAAGACAAAAAGTAAGGAGTTCGCTGGAAAAACTGTTAGTGAATGCATTAAGCAACTTTCTGGAAAAGATCTTGATGCTGTTGTGAAAATAAAGTTTAAAAGAAGAGCATACAAAGGTAGGCAAAAACAGGATGAGATGATTGTACGTCTTGTAGCGGTATACAATGATGAAGATAAAAAGTACCACATTTATATCACAAATATTCAAAAAGATATTTTGAATGCAAGAGACATTGCAAACTTATATGGGGCAAGATGGGAAATAGAACTACTATTTAAGGAATTGAAAAGTAAATATGCGCTGGACGTTCTTGAAACAAAGAATGTGCAGGTAATTGAAGCTCTAATCTGGACAGCAATATTGACACTAATCGTTAGCAGAAGAATTTATTATCTTGTCAGAAACTCAATAACTCAGCCTGAAAAAATGGCTAGATATACGCAGTTACGTTGGAGTACAATATTTACAGAGAATGCATCAGATTTATTGACAGTAATTCTGCATATATGTGGAATTCAAAGAATTTTTGAAACGATAATGAGTGTATTTGAAAGTCAAGCATTAGATCCGCATGTAAACAGAGAAAGATTTAGAGATGAATGGTTTGAATAAAAAATGAAAGAATTGGGTTAAAAAAGAGTAACAGAGAACGGATATGTATCCTTAACCGATGACCAATGAACTCATCTCAAATTAAAATTTAAGAACCTAATAGCGTATGCTATAAAATTACTCAATGTGATCTGATTTTTTGAAAAATGTAAGTGAAAGTTATAGCTTAAGAATTTTAAAATCTGATCAATAATATAGTCTACTTTGAAAATTAATGGATAAAATGTAAGTTCAATTTGTTTTTATCATTCGGAAGTCAGTCTGATCGGAACTACTGTATGATCCAAATAAACGGACTGGAATACAATATTTCTAACCAGATGGTACTATTCTGAGTTAACAAACACCTGCTTCATCAGATTTCTCGGCGCATAAATGGTTGTGGAACCCTCTCAAAGCGAAATATATAAATAATATTATCGCTTTAGGAGTGTTCGCGATGAGGTGGGTAAAACGACCACATCCGATTGTATGAGCCGCTTTAACTCAGTTGGTAGAGTGTCTGGCTGTTAACCAGAATGTCGTAGGTTCGAGCCCTGCAAGCGGCGTAAATTTTTGCATTTCTTGTTTCTTACACGATTCTTCCCAGAATAGATATAACATATGCAAAAACTTTATTATTTAAGCCATACTATAAGCTACTAATAACATCATAGAATCAATAAGGGCCTGTAGCTCAGTCAGGTTAGAGCGCTCGGCTCATAACCGAGCGGTCACCGGTTCAAATCCGGTCAGGCCCATAAACTATATATCCAAAGAATCTCTTGTATAAGAAGGTTTGAGAGTAAAATAATAACTTTCCTATCTAAAAGCCGCTTTAACTCAGTTGGTAGAGTGTCTGGCTGTTAACCAGAATGTCGTAGGTTCGAGCCCTGCAAGCGGCGTAAGACTCTTACGTTTTTAATTAAATTCAAATTATTATTCTCTTGCTGTTTTGCTTTTTGTCAATTGAAGTTGAAAATTTTTTTCTAAACTCGGCTTTAGATTTTATCTTATCTTCGCCTGCCTATTAATTAAATTTTAGATTTTCTGAGTCCAGTTCATAGTCAAATTCTTTTTTATAAATCACTTTGTGGAGTCCGAATTTTCAGCAGAATATTAATAAATTCGACTCCTGAATAGACATGCGCCAATACTGAGCGGAAAAATTATAAATTTCCTGAGAGGGATAAGGTAGTAAGAAGAATTAGAGATAATACATAAATACACTTTAACAGTATTACTACCATCCAACTAATTACGATTCAATAAAACTGAGGTTTATACAATGGTTTCGATTAATAAAGAGGATGTAACCGTACCTCTGGATGTCCCTAAAGCAATGCGTGAAACGTACGTGAATAATTATATGGAGATGACCCGGGGAACCGGTAGATTAATGCTTTTTGCAGGCGACCAGAAAGTAGAGCATCTGAACGATGATTTTTACGGAGAAGGGGTCCCTGTGGATGATGCTGATCCCGAACACCTTTTCAGGATAGCGTCCCAGGCAAAAATCGGAGTTTTTGCAACCCAGCTCGGACTTATTGCCCGCTACGGCATGGACTATAGGGACTTGCCATATCTTGTAAAGGTAAACTCCAAGACCAATCTCGTCGAGACTGCACAGGCTGATCCTTTTAGCAACCTCTGGTATGACATTGACCAGGTCGTTGAGTTTAAGGAAAACAGTGGGCTCAATATCCTTGGCGTAGGATATACAATCTATCTTGGCAGCGAATTCGAAGCTGACATGCTTGTTCAGGCCGCTCAGGTAATTTACGATGCTCACCAGCATGGACTGTTATCCGTGTTCTGGATCTACCCACGCGGTGAAGCTGTAAAAGATGAAAAAGACCCACACCTTATTGCAGGAGCAACAGGAGTCGGAGCCTGCCTTGGTACGGACTTTGTAAAGGTCAATTACCCGAAAAAAGAAGGGGCAAAGTCTGCCGAGGTCTTTAAGGAAGCTATCAAAGCTGCAGGGCGTACTAAGGTCGTTTGCGCAGGCGGTTCCAGTGACGAAGCTGAAGCTTTCCTGAAAAAGCTCTATGACCAGATTCATGTTTCCGGAGCACAGGGAAATGCAACCGGAAGAAACATTCACCAGAAGCCTCTTGATGAAGCTGTCCGCATGTGTAATGCTGTCTATGCAATAACAGTTGAAGATGCAAGCGTCGCAGATGCCCTTAATATCTATAAGGGCAAATAATAATATATATAGAAGCCTGCAGAATATCAATACGAATTCTTAAGGCTGCATTGATAATAGGTTGAACACAAAAGGTCGTGAAAATATGCAAATTCCGGACCATAAAACAAAGATCGTCTGCACCATAGGTCCTGCATCCTCTTCCGAGGAAATGATCAGGAAACTTGTGCTTGCTGGCATGAACGTGGCGAGGATCAATTTTTCCCACGGGAGTTTCGAAAGCCATGGCGAAGTAATCCGGAGAGTCCGCAAGGTTGCAGAGGAACTTGACAGGACAGTTGCGATTCTCGCCGACCTGCCAGGCCCTAAGATCCGTATAGGCAAATTGGAAAAAGAACCTATCGTGCTCCATAAAGGAAACTCTGTGACCCTTACGGTTGACGAGACTGCCGGAAATGATACACGCATTCCTGTAAGCTACAAGCAGCTTCCGGAAAGCGTGGTTCCAGGGAGCCTTATTTACTTAAACGACGGGTTTATCCAGCTTCGCTGCCTGGAAATTTCGGGAAAAGATGTGCGTTGTGAGGTCCTTATAGGGGGTCCACTCTATTCTCATAAAGGGCTAAATCTACCAGGAGCAAAGATCTTAGTTGATCCTATAACGGGAAGGGATCTTGAAATTCTTGATTTTGCCCTTCGCGAGGGGATCGACACTTTCAGCATTTCTTTTATAGAAAGTGCGGAAGATATTCGTAAGGTCCAGAATTTTGCTGCAGCTAAAGAAAAGTCTGTATATATTGTTGCTAAAATCGAACGCAGGCAGGCTGTCGAGAACATCCAGGAAATTCTAAAAGAAACCGATGCTCTCATGATTGCCAGAGGAGATCTTGGGGTCGAAATACCTATCCAGGAAGTTCCTTCAGTCCAGAAGGAACTTATCTATAGCGCAAAACTTCTTGGAATTCCGGTAATTACAGCCACTCAAATGCTGGCCTCAATGACTGATAATATAAGGCCTACCCGCGCAGAAGCAACCGATGTTGCCAACGCAATCCTTGATGGCACGGATGCGGTCATGCTTTCGGAAGAGACAGCAGTTGGGAATTATCCTGTGGAAGCTGTTGAAATGATGGCAAAAATTGCAAAAACCACAGAAAACTGGCGTTCCAGGACAAAATGGGGACTTGACACTATTCTCAAGGGCATAACAGCAAGAGAGATGTCAGTGGATGAGGTAATACCCCTCCAGGTGCATGAAGCCCTGCAAAAACTGCCGGTTGCAGCCGTACTGACCCCAACCCGAAGTGGAGCAACACCCCGCAGGATCTCGCGTTTTAAGCCTGATACCTGGATCCTTGCTTTCAGCCGCGTCCCGAGAACCTGCGGCTTCCTCTCTTTATCCTATGGTGTTTATCCTGTTGCTGTAAAAGAAAATATTGAAAGCTGGGAAAAAGAGACTACTGAGAAAGCCAAAGAACTTGGATTTGTTAAAAGCAGAGACATTGTTGTTTTCACCCAGGGCCCGTCTTCAGGAAAACCCGGAGGCACAAATATGCTTAAAATCCTCACCCTTGAGTGAAAAAGTCGGTCTATCCATTCGTGGCAAACAACCCCAGTTTAAACCCAATTCCAGATCTTAGATTCAGTACTCGGTTTTATGAGAAAAATATCAGGAAAAGTTCTTATCTTAACAAATCTCAAACCAGTATGTTTAAGTCGATATGCTTAGATATCAAGTACGTGATTTTTACTGTCAGAATGTTCAAGCCGATATGTTTAGATATCAGGTGCATGATTTCTATGGTCAAATGTTTAAGACAATATGTTTAGATATCAGGTGCATGATTTCTATGGTCAAATGTTTAAGACAATATGTTTAGATATCATATGCATGATTTCTACTGTCCGAAAAATTAACTTTATGTAATGAGGTTTCATTGATGAAACAAAAGGACCCAGTAACAAAAAACCAGAGATATCTGGCTGTTTTTTTGGCATTAACAATGCTTTTGTCAGCCGGTGCGATCTTCTTTTCAGGTAACTCAAATAAAGATAAGAGTGATAATGCTTCTTCTTCCGGAAATCTGGAGGAAAATAATACGATCGCTTTTTCTCAAATTCCTGGCAGACAGGTCCACCATGAATTCAACTCCATTGCCGACGGGTTAAACATGTCCCCTGAAGGGGTAGTAAGCGCTTCATACGTAGACCTTCAGAGAACGACAGGAACTCCATTTGAACAGTTCTTTGGGAATCAAACAATTATGTATTCTCTATATGGGGCAGACGTAACCAAACGCTATGGGGCACGTTATGCTGATGGTAATGGGTTCGAACTCCACCAGATTCCGGAGCGTAAAATGATAATGCCCTGGGGAGCAGTCCAGTACGATAACTACAGTCTCCTTGCAAGGACAAATAATACCTATGACATTTGGAATGTAGCCGGAAGCCCTGTGATCCTTGGTTCCCGCCAGAGCGTGCAAGATGTGATTGACGTGCTGCAAGGAAACGCAACTGCTTCAACCGAATACAATAACCTCCTGAGCCAGGCGAATACTGAAGGAAGCCTCTACCAGGAATTGACCGTAAAGACGAATAATTCTACTCTTCCGGCCGATCAACGCTACATGGATATCAAAAAACTGGATGATGGCAGTTACAGTCAGACGTTCCTTTACCTTAATCCCGAATCCAACTTCACTGATGAGATTAAGGCTCTGCAAGCAAACTCCACCGAACGCGGAGTAACCTATAACGTAACTACCTCAGGAAACATTACCAAAATGATGATTACTTCCGACTTTAGAAGCTTACTTAATGAAACAGAAATGCTTTCACAGTAAACTCCTAAATTTTTTCTTTTTTAAATGTCCTTATTTTTAAATGTCCTTAATTTGTTAACATTTTGCATTTTCAATACTATTTTCCGGTGCCTGACCCCGTTTATGTTTAGATATTTCATCCTTAATGTTTCGGTTTGACATCCTTCTTTTATTTCATATATACTATTTTTATTCCAGCTTTTTATTTAATTTTCTTTTTGCTACTTCGGCTAAAAGAAGAATCATCTATTTCTACCTCCAGACCAATCTTCTAAATAGGGAGTGATATTATTGGGCTTTCTAGACAGCTTATTCAAAAAGAAAATTGAGGGCAAGACCGCAGAGGAATGGTACAGGCTTGCGACCAGCGAAACCGATCCCGAAAAAAAGATTGAGTATTTTGATAAGGTTCTGAAGCTGAAACCTGATTTTGCAGGAGTCTGGAACCTCAGAGGACTTGAATATGTAATTCTCGGAAGATACGAAGAAGCTATTGCCTCTTTTGATAAAGCCCTTGAGATACGGCCTGTCTACCCGGAAGCAAAGTACAATAAAGAAGATGCAGAAACCGAATTAAGAAAGATGAGGGTATCCGAAGCAAAAGCCGGAGAAAGAGGAGGAGAATCAATTACAGAAGAGAAAGAAATGTAAAGGAAGTAACTTAATTTTAAAACAGCGAAGGAGAATCCCCACTACTTTATTGGTGGGATAAATCCGTCAACTGCAACAGATTACATTTACTGATGACGTTTTTAATCATATAAACTTGACAATAGAAATCTGTATTCTATTGTCAAGTTTTGCTCTGGAAGCTGCAAATGCTACAAGAGCCGCTTGACTTTGCTATTGAACTCTGAGTCTGGGGTTCTGTAGAGAAATTATTCTACAGGCAAAACTTGGAACGGTGTATGCGAGACACGACTAAATAATCGCTCTTTTGCGCACCTATTCTTCTTTTCTTCGTTTTTCATACAACTTATTCTTTTCTCCGGTTTTTCATACAACTTATTCTTTTCTCCGGTTTTTCGTACAACTTATTCCTTTCTCCGGTTTTTCGTACAACTTATTCCTTTCTCCGGTTTTTCACACAACTTATTCTTTTCTCCATATTTCCATCCAGATTATTTCTTTCCGCGGTTCAGCGCCTGGAGTCCAATTTTTACGGGCCCTGGGAGTTTACCGCATTGCATGACTTTCATATGTTCAGGAGAAATGAGTTTGAAAGCTGCATTCATCAGAGTATCGGATTTCATAATCCCATCCATAAGCTTCCTTGCCTTTACCGATGTTTCCAGTGCGGGTCCGAACTGAGCTCGCCAGCGGCGGTCGTATTCTTCAAGCCGGCACATCCCGGCTGCAAACTCAGCTGCAGTTTCTCCCGCTACTTTTCCCGCAATCATTGCAGGAGGAATTCCACCTCCGTTTGTTGCAAAAACATGGCCTGCTGCGTCCCCTACAATCAGTGTGTTTTCAGTTGCGGTTCTTTCAGGAGCGCCATTTACAGGGATAATTCCTGCAATAACGTTCATAATTATGCAGTTTTTCAGTTTTGGTCCTGCAAGCGGATGGTCCCTCATAAAACGGTGCAGGTACTCTTTTGCAGAAACACCTTTCTCAGCCATACCGCTTCGGATACCGATTCCAACATTTGCCCGGTCCTGACCTTCGGGAAAAATCCATGCATAGCCACCAGGCACAAAATCCTTTCCGAAATACATTTCCAGGGAAGAGGGATCAATATCCACATTTCTGACCTGGTATTCGAGAGCAACCGATGTTTCCCTTGATTCGGGCTTAAGGGCAAGACCTTTTGATTTTGCTACAAGGGAATTGGGACCATCAGCTCCAATAATCGCTTTTGCTTTAATTCTGTGTTTCCCAAAGACTCCTGAAGTTTCAACAGTTGTTCCCTCAATTTTCGTTACGCGGGTTTTAATCATCAGTTCCGCTCCTGTTTTTGCTGCCTGTTCGGCAAGGAACTGGTCATACCTGCGCCGGTCGAGGACTGTCCCCCTGACAGCGAACTCTTTTATATTACAGTTTGGAGTGACAATACGCTGAGTATCAATACGCTGCAGCACACAGGAATCAGGGTAGTTTTTCAGTGTGTCTGGAAGCCTGGCTTCACGGATCAGGGCCTGGACTTCCGAAGCATCGGGGAGGAAGCCGGCACACTGAATAGGGCTCCCTATTTCTCTTTTTTTATCAAGAAGAAGCACCGAGGCGCCTTTCTTTGCAGCATACATTGCGGCTGTAGAACCTGCAGGGCCTGCGCCAACAACGATTACATCATAAGAGGCTTCAGGGATCATCAAAGGGTCTTCCTGTTATTCTTTTTAGCTCTGCAATTTACAGGGAATTGTTTATTAATTCTTTCCTGAAACTCACAAATAAAGTCAATTAGTTATAATAGAGATCTCACAAAGGGAAAGATATAAATACAATTACATAGTACAACGGTTACCGGCTTCCTGTGCCGAAGAAAGAATAAAGGAGCAAGGAAAAAATGAGACAGATAGCAATCTACGGAAAAGGTGGAATAGGAAAGTCCACTACCACGCAAAATCTGACTGCGGCCCTTTCGACTATGGGCAATAAAATTTTGCTTGTAGGATGTGACCCAAAAGCAGATTCCACCAGAATGCTGCTTGGCGGCCTGAACCAGAAAACTGTACTTGATACACTTAGAAGTGAAGGAGATGAGGGAGTTGACCTTGAGACTGTCTTACAGCCGGGATTTGGTGGCATAAAGTGTGTGGAATCCGGAGGGCCTGAACCGGGCGTCGGATGTGCAGGCAGGGGAATTATCACTTCAATCGGGCTACTCGAAAACCTTGGAGCATATACCGAGGACCTTGACTATGTATTCTACGACGTACTTGGTGATGTCGTATGCGGTGGATTTGCAATGCCTATCCGCGAAGGAAAAGCAAAAGAGATTTACATAGTTGCCAGTGGAGAACTGATGGCTATCTATGCTGCAAATAACATTTGTAAAGGACTTGCTAAGTTTGCCAAGGGTGGAGCCCGTCTGGGAGGCATCATCTGCAACAGCAGGAAGGTAGATGGAGAACGTGAACTCCTCGAAGCTTTCGCGAAGAAACTTGGAAGTCATCTAATTCACTTCGTGCCCAGGGACAACATTGTCCAGAGAGCAGAAATTAACAGAAAGACTGTAATTGACTTTGACCCTGAATCCGACCAGGCAAAAGAGTACCTGACCCTTGCCGAAAACGTCCAGAACAACACCAAACTTGTTGTCCCGACTCCGCTTCCAATGGAAGAATTAGAGGCCATGATGGTTGAATTCGGAATTGTTGAGATCTGATGGTTGAGTTCGGAACTGTAAATATATAATTATTGAGTGAAAAGGAGTTAAAAATTATGCAGATGATACGTGCAATCATCAGACCAGGAATGGAAACCAAAGTTATCGAGAGCCTTGAAAAAGAAGGTTGTATTTCTCTTACAAAAATGGAAGTCTTCGGAAGAGGGAAGCAGAAAGGGATCCATATAGCAGACATCAACTATGACGAACTGCAGAAGACCATGCTTCTGATGGTAGTAGAAGACGAACATAAAGACAGGGCTATACAGACTATAATGGAGTCCGCCAGGACTGGAAAATACGGAGACGGTAGGATCTTCGTAACCCCTGTGGAAGAAGCATATACCATAAGGACTGGAAAACCAGGGCTTTAAAGCCGGATTTTCGGAGGAAAATCCTATGAAAGAGATAACTGCGATAATCAGGATGAACAAAGCCCAGAGAACTAAAGATGTCCTGCTTGAATGCGGCTTTCCTTCTTTTACCGTAAGAAGGGTTATGGGCCGCGGAAAACAAAGAGGGCTTTGCCATGAATTCAATCCCCCTCTGCCAGATCCGGAAAAGGAAGCTGAGACCTGTATTCGCTTCATCCCAAAACGAATGTTCACAATCGTTGTGGATGACGAAAATGTAAGTGAAGTGGTCCAAAAAATCATAGAAGTTAACCAGACCGGAAATGCAGGAGATGGAAAGATTTTCGTGTCAAACGTTACTGAAGCAATCCGTATCCGGACTGGAGAAAGCGGAGAGGCGACAGTAAATAAGGAGCTGGTATAATGGGAGCAGAAATAGAATCCAGAATTGAAGAAGAACAAAAGCTTGTCGATGAAATGTTAAAAGTGCTCCCGGAAAAAGCTGCAAGGAACAGAAGAAAACACATAGTTGTCAGGGACTGTTCCTCCGAACAACATATCGAAGCTGATGACAAGGTAATTCCAGGCATCCTTACAAATCGCGGATGCGCTTTTGCAGGCTCAAAAGGTGTGGTTTTCGGGCCTATCAAAGATATGGTACATCTCGTTCACGGCCCTATAGGCTGTGCGTATTTTACCTGGGGAACCAGGCGAAACCTTGCAAAAGCAGAGGAAGGTGAAGACAACTTCCTTAACTATTCCTTCTGTACGGACATGAAGGAAACTGATATTGTCTTTGGTGGAGAGAAAAAATTAAAGAAAGCCATTGATGAAGTTGTAAAGATTTTTAATCCCAAAGCAATCAGCATCTCTGCGACATGCCCAGTAGGGCTTATTGGAGACGATATAGAGTCCGTTGCCAAGCAGGCTGAAATAGAGCATGGGATCAAGGTCATCCCCTCACGTTGTGAAGGATACAGGGGGGTTAGCCAGTCAGCCGGACACCACATTGCAAGCAATGCCCTGATGGAAAACCTGATCGGGACAGAGGAACTCGAAAATCCGACACCCTTTGACATTAACGTATTTGGAGAATACAATATAGGAGGAGACTTCTGGGAAATCAAACCAATCCTCGAAAAAATAGGATACAGGATTGTCTCAACTTTCACCGGAGACGGCTCATTCCATAAAATTGCACAGGCTCACAGGGCAAAGCTCAGTATCTTGCTGTGTCATCGATCTATCAACTACACGAACCGTATGATGGAAGAAAAATACGGACTTCCCTGGCTGAAGGTCAATTATATAGGCACGAAAGGTACTGAAAAATCCCTTCGGAAAATGGCAGAGTTCTTTGACGATCCGGACCTTACAAGGAAAACTGAAGAAACCATTGCCGAAGAAAAAGCAAAGTATAAGGATGAAATCGAGAGGTACAGGAAGAAACTCCAGGGAAAAACTGCCTTTATCTATGCCGGCGGTTCCAGAAGCCATCACTACATAAATCTGTTTGAGGAACTTGGCATGAAAATAGTTGTTGCAGGTTACCAGTTTGCCCACAGAGACGACTACGAAGGCAGACAGATTATCCCTCAGATAAAAGAAAAAGCTCTTGGCTCAATTCTTGAAGATGTGCATTACGAGAGAGATGAAAATATTAAACCTGCGGTTAGTCCGGAAAGGATTGAAGAGCTGAAAAAGAAAATTGGGCTTATGGAATATGAAGGCCTTTTCCCTGAAGCGAGAGACGGCACCATTGTTATCGATGATCTTAACCATCATGAGACTGAAGTCCTTGTAAAGACCCTTAAACCCGATATCTTCTGCTCCGGGATCAAAGATAAGTACTGGGCTCAGAAGCTTGGAGTCCCTTCAAGGCAGATCCATTCGTACGATTACAGCGGAAGATATACAGGCTTTTCCGGGGTTTTGAACTTCGCAAGGGACATTGATATGGCTTTGCACAGTCCAACCTGGAGGTTCATACGCCCTCCATGGAAAGCTGCAGAAGTGGACTGAGAGGCACAAAAAAGTAAGAGGTGATAAAAATGCTTGACTATACCCCATGTGAAGAAGTAACCAGAGAAGCAGTAACCATCAACCCTGCAAAAATCTGCCAGCCAATAGGTGCAGTTTATGCAGCTCTTGGTGTACACAACTGCATGCCGCACAGTCACGGGTCCCAGGGATGCCTCTCCTATCTGCGTATGTGTTTAAGCAGACACTACCGAGAAGCTGCAATGGCAACTACCAGTAGTTTTTCTGAAGGTACCGCAGTATTCGGAGGAGCTTCAAACCTTAAGGAAGCCCTCGTAAACCTGACTGAAATCTACAACCCCGAAGTAATTGCTATTCACACCACCTGCGTAGCCGAAACAATAGGTGACGACGTAGGGGTTATCTTAGAAGATGTAAAGGATCAAGAACTCATAGACCCTTCTATTAAGGTCTGTGCAGCTTCTACCCCGAGTTATGTGGGCACCCATATTACCGGTTATGACAACATGGTAAAGGCCTTTGTAACCACCTTTGCCAAAAAAAGCAAACCAAACGGGAAACTAAATCTCATCCCCGGCTTTGTAGAACCTGGGGACATACGGGAAATGAAACGCATACTCTCAATAATGGGAATTTCCAGTATTGTGTTTCCCGACACGACTGACGTCTTTGACGCTCCCCTTACCGGAGAACCCGGGATGTATCCAAAAGGTGGGACTCCGATAGGAGACATCGAGGATTCTGCAAACTCTGTTGGGACAATCGCTCTCTGCAGGATGGCAGGAGGCTCGGCTGCAAAGATTCTTGAAAGCCGCTACAAAGTTCCGGCAAAAATAGGGCCTACTCCCATAGGGATCAGGAATACCGACCGTTTTGTAATGAATGCGGCAAAACTTGCTAATGTGGCAATTCCCCCCGAACTTGAAGATGAGAGGGGAAGGCTTGTGGATATGATGACTGATGCTCACCCACACTACCACGGAAAAAGGGTAGCTATTTACGGGGATCCGGATATCCTTACAGGCCTGACCAGTCTTGTGATGGAAATGGGTATGGAACCTGCTGTAGTACTTACAGGAACCCAGAATTCGGAGTTCGAAAAAGAGGTAGAAGAACTCATAGGTCCGGAGTACCCTGAAGCTGATGTAATTTCCGGAGGAGACCTGTTTACCCTTCACCAGATAATCAAGAGAAAGCCCGTGGATCTCCTTATCGGCAATACCTACGGGAAATTCATAGCAAGGGCAGAGGATGTTCCCCTGGTCAGGGTAGGCTTCCCGATTATGGACAGGGCAAACCTGCACTACTTCCCGATCATGGGATACGCAGGAGCTGCAAGACTGGTAGAGCGTATAGGAAATACCCTCCTTGACAGGAAAGACAGGGATGCTCCAGACTGGCTACTTGAGACCATCGAGTAAACCCTTTTTCAAAAGGTTAATTGGATAACTGCCGCTGCAAACCTGAAAACCATAGCAGAGGGGAGTGAAGGAAATGAAAGAGAAAATTGGAATAGTGGATACTCTCGAAGAAAGGAAGCCATATATTACCAGAAAACAGGAAAAGGGGCAGGAAGGACAGGGAATTCCTCTTGCCTGCGATAATAATTCTCTTGCTGGAGCTATCAGTCAGCGAGCCTGTGTTTATTCCGGGGCCAGGGTTGTCTTAAACCCTGTAACAGATGCTGTCCATCTTGTCCATGGCCCAATCGGCTGCGCAGGCTATACATGGGACATAAGAGGTGCAAAATCCAGCGGGATTGAAACGAACCGCACCAGCTTCAGCACGGATATGAAAGAGCTCGACGTGGTATTCGGAGGAGAGAAAAAACTCTCCAGAGCAATAGACGAACTGGTAGGGCTCTATCACCCTCCTGTTGTTTTTGTGTATTCCACGTGCATAGTCGGAATTATAGGGGACGACCTTGAGTCCGTATGCAAAACCGCAAGCCAGAAGCACAACATTCCTGTAATTCCCGTAAAATCCGAAGGCTTCAAAGGCAACAAGTCTGACGGATACAAAGCTGCCTGTGACGCTTTAAAAAGGTTGATCAAAAGGCCTTCAGAAGAGGATATTAAGAAGAAAGGCCCCAGAGTTCCTGAAACCATAAAGCCAAAGATTAACATTTTAGGGGATTTTAACGTAGCCGGAGATGTCTGGCTCGTAAAGCCTCTCTTTGAGCAGATGGGAATTGAGGTTATAGTCTCACTGACAGGGGACTCAACCACAAAAGCCATATCAAGAGCAGCTGAAGCTGACCTTAACCTTGTCCAGTGCAGTGGGTCCATGACCTATCTTGCAAAATGGATGCAGGCGGAATATGGAATTCCCTACTTAAACGCAAGTTTCTTCGGAATTGAAGATATTTCCTTAGCCCTGCGAAGAACTGCGGATTATTTTGGTTCCGAAAAGATGAAAGAAAGGGCAGAACAAATCCTGGAAGCTGAAATAAACCGTATAATGCCTGAAATTTCCAGAGTTCGGGAAAGGGTCAAAGGAAAGAAGGCCGCCATTTACATGGGAGGGCCTGCAAAAGCTCTCACGCTTATCAAAGGTTTTGACGAACTTGGTATGGAAGTCGTTATTATCGGGACTCAGACCGGGAAAAAAGAGGATTACGAGCAAATCAGTTATTCGGTAAGGGATGGAACGGTCATTGTTGACGATGCGAACCCCCTTGAACTTGCCGAACTGCTCATTAGACAGAAAGCGGACCTGATGGTTGCAGGCGTAAAGGAGAGATTTATTGCATACAAGTTGGGCATCGCTTTCTGTGACTTCAATCACGACAGGGTGGTGGAGTTCGAAGGTTTTGACGGCTTTGTAAACTTTGCGAGGGAAGTGGATGCTTCCATCAGCAGCCCTGTATGGAAGGCTGTCAGGCAGCGGGAATTGATACCCGAAGCAATGGAATCAGAGAAGAAATCAGGCAGAATAAAGAAAGTGGCAGTAGAAGAAAGGATTTCCAGAGAAAATTGCGCAAAAGAGTGTAAAGGCATGCTCCTGAAACCTGAATTTTTGCACCAGAAATCCGAGGCTGCAGTTGAGAGTCAGGTATGAGGAGGCATTGAGATGACGAAAAGAAACTATGCAACTGTGAACCCCTGTGTTATGTGCCAGCCCATGGGAAGTGCCCTTGCTTTTAAGGGAATTGAGAATACTATGGTTCTCTACCACGGTTCTCAGGGCTGCAGCACCTATATGCGTCTGCTTCTTGCCCACCACTTCAGGGAACCTGTGGATATTGCATCAAGCTCGCTCAGTGAAAAAGGAGCAGTATACGGAGGCCGGGAAAACCTGAAAAAAGGATTGAGAAATGTGATTAACAGGTACAACCCGAAAGTAATTGGAGTTGCTACTACCTGTCTGGCCGAAACAATTGGGGACGATGTACCTGCAATTATCCGTGAGTTTAAAGAAGAGGAAGGAATAGGAGACGACCCTGAGAAAGATATTATAATTATTCCGGTTTCCACTCCTAGCTATGGGGAAAGCCATGTAAGCGGGTATATAAAAGCCCTGGACGCAGTTGTCAGGAAATTTGCGGAAAGACCTGGGGAAGAAAGCGCCGTAAAAGTCCAGAATGAAAAACTTAACGTCATCCCTGTTGAAAGTCTCTCCCCTGCCGATGTACGCGAACTTAAAGAGATCTTTGAGGTTATGGCTGGCGATTATATTTTCCTGCCTGATATCTCCGAAACTTTCGATGCTCCGCTAAGAGAAGACCTGCCGAAAATTTCACCGGGTGGTACCCCACTTTCCGAAATTGCTGATATGCCAAACAGTCAGGCAAGCCTGGGCCTGGGTATAGTTAGTAGGAACTTAGCAGTTAAATATCTGGAAGAATCACACGACGTGCCTGGGTATAGTGTTCCGATCCCAGTTGGGCTTTCAAATACTGACAGTTTCTTCACCGAGATGGTCAAAATTCTAGGCTGTCCTATTCCTGTAAAATATCTAAAAGAAAGGGGCAGGCTACTCGATGCTATGGTTGATGTGCACAAGTACCTGTATGGGGTAAAAGCCGCAGTTTATGGAGATCCTGATTTTGTATTTAGCCTAACAACTTTTATGCTGGAACTCGGGATGAACCCGGTTCTGATAGCTACAGGAAGTAAAAGCAGAGATTTTGAAGCAAAAATCAGGCAAATAGTTGAAAAAATAAACCCTGAGCTCAAACCTGTGGTTCTGAATGGAATTGATTTTGACACTCTTAACGATGCAGTCAGCCAATGTAATCCGGAAATCCTGATCGGAAATTCCAACGGGAGATACATTGCAAAATCCCGGGATATCCCTCTTGTAAGGGTCGGCCTGCCAATACATGACAGAGTCGGTGCACAGCGCATACTTACTGTAGGGTACAGAGGGGCTATGGAATTGCTGGACAGAATCACCAATGCGATTATGGAAGCTACCGATACTTTCACCGCACCTGTACCGGCGGAATTGGCAGCATATGCCGAAAAGAGAAGCGAAGAAGAATGTGCGGACTGAGTGCGATGAGTGGAAAAGCCGGTGTTTTTATAGTCAAGAACCAAAATTTCTTCGCAATTTAAACTTTTTCATAATTTAAATTTATTCACCAATCTTAAGTGAAAGGTTAATCACAGAAAGCGTGGAAAACACAGAATAAAGAAAATAGGGGTATAATTCTTCCGTGCTTTCCGTGACTATAAAGTAAATGCAAATATTTATGTTAAGGGCTATAGTTATTGCAGCGGTTCTCTGCCTTAATATGTGCCTTTCTCGCAGTTTTCCTGTAGCGTGAACTACCACTAAGCTAAAGACTTAGTGGCTTCTTACCTCGTTTTTCAGATTATCAATAACCTGCAGATAAGAACAGATTTTCAAATTGGTTACAATCCTTCGAACACATCTTCATGATCTAAGTCTCTAGACTTCGAATATTAAATTTGATTAGATGACATTTTTTTCACCTGCTATTTCAGTATTTTAGTCCAGCAATCCATAATCTAGGGATCGTAGATCAGAATCTTAATCTATCTGATTTTATATATTCATCTAAGTTTATAGGACCAGTACATTTTTAAAGTCAATGTTGTGAACTTAACTTCGGAAAAGTTTAGTTTATATATTTATGGCAAATATTGCCCTTTATTCGATTGTATGCTCAAATTATTTTTAAAACACGCTCTTGGAGGTTGTATTAAAATTCAAATCATTTCTACACTGGATAATGGGTAATATTAACTTTAAATTAAGATGTAAACTTTTTCGAAATTCAGGCATATATTGACCTTAATATATTTTATATGATTTACGTACTCGAGGTATAAAATCAAAGACATTAGGCATAATGGTTTAAATTTACACTTTAGATATTTAACGGTTTAACGCTACTGTTTTTTCAGTTCAAGTATGCAAGTCTTATCCTAATTATAGAACCAAATTTGATTTTAAGGCACAATCTAAGTTAAACAAGTTTAGGAGAATGCTCGAATGAAAAATTTAAAAACTCTTATGACAATATTTACCCTAACTCTTTTTTTTCTTGTGTTAAGTAGCTCTTCAGCTCTGGCGGCAAATATCGTAATTGACAAACAGGCTGGATCAGATGGACCAGGTTATTTTCATACACCTAATTACGCAAACGATTCAGCTTGCATTCAGACAGCACTGAATTACTCAAAAAGTGGAGATACAATAACTATCCAGAAAGGGGACTATTATCTCCCAGAAGAAATATATCAGACAGGCAAAAGTCTGAACATAATAGGCAAGGGGAAAGTAACCCTCCACCTTCAAACTCCGGATAGAGGAATGGCTCAAGAAGTGAATAGAGAGATTTTTTTCAATGGATCAATTGTCGCAAATACAACTCTATCTGCTAACGCTAAAAAAGGTTCATCTAAAATTATATTAACTGATGCTTCCCAGGTTCGCAAGAACGACCTGGTTAAGATTTGGAAAAACGTTCAGTGGTGTCCTCTGGATTATCCCGATCAAATGACCGGTGAAATGTATGCTGTTAAAGGTGTAAATGGAAATGTCGTTACTTTAAATCAACCACTTCTTAGGGATTACAAATTGTCCGAGACCGTACAGGTTGAAGTATACAGGCCTATTCAGATAAATATAAAAAATATAAGGATAGAGGATACAGGTAGTTCAACGATTCATCATGGCCTTGTTCTGCAATATTGCAAGGATAGTTCAGTCACAAATTCCTATCTCAATAATAGCGGATTTGGTGATCTTTGTCTATATTCCTGTTTTAATGTGAGTGTTAATAATAACGAAATTTACAATTCACTTCATGCTAACTGCGGATATGGTATAAATGTAGCTAGCGGTTCGGCTTTTGTAAATATAACCAGTAATCACATAGAGAATTGCAGGCATACTATAACAGGCAATTCAGATGAACGCAAATCTTTAGATAGAGACGTTTTTATCGCCGATAACACTCTGATAGGGGCGGAGGTCACTGGTGCTAACGTAGTTGATGCTCATGCTGTTACTATTAATTTTGTCGTAACTGGAAATAAGATATACCCGCAACTTCTAAAACATTATGCATTTGCAGATGGCACGCAACAGTCCACTTTTTCTGATAATGAGATTTATGGTGGATATGGAGGAATATTTAAACGTGGCAGCTTAAATGATGGGGTTCACATTTACGAAAATAACACGTTTAATGGTATTTCAGGTGACATGTATAAGGGAGGAAATGGAATAGATAACAAGCTTATAATTAGAAATAATATTCAAAATAAAGGGACATATGGAATTGATTTTCCAAACAAAGGGAGTTTTAGGAACATAATAATAAGCAATAACACTTTTAAAGATCTTTCATACTTAGGAGTGTATCAGAAGTTCCTGATAAACGGGGTAAACTTAGATATTTCTAAAAATACTTTCTCAAATCTGGGAATGGAAGGAATATATATAGATGGGAATTCTTTCAAAAATGGTGCTGTAAAAATACAAAATAACACCTTAATAAATGTGGATACATCAAGGTCCGCTTCTGGAATCATAATAAAAAATATTCAAAATGCTGTAATTAGCGGAAACAAAATATTCAAAACCCCGGTTGCTGCCTTCTCTGCATCCCCAACCTCAGGAAAAGCACCATTAACAGTAAAATTTGCTGATAAGAGCGCAAATAGTCCCACCTCCTGGAAATGGAGTTTCGGAGATGGAACGTATTCGACAGCCCAGAATCCAACGCACAAGTATACTAAGGCAGGAAAGTACACGGTGAGTTTAACAGTAAAGAATGCTGCTGGTAGTAATACCGCAACAAAATCCAAGTACATAAATGTTGTAACTGTGACAAAACCTGTTGCTGCTTTTTCTGCGTCTCCAACTTCAGGAAAAGCACCATTAACAGTAAAATTTACTGATAAGAGCGCAAATAGTCCCATTTCCTGGAAATGGAGTTTCGGAGATGGAACGTATTCGACAGCCCAGAATCCAACACACAAGTATACTAAAGCAGGAAAATACACGGTGAGTTTAACAGTAAAGAATGCTGCTGGTAGTAATACCGCAACAAAATCCAAGTACATAAATGTTGTAACTGTGACAAAACCTGTTGCTGCTTTTTCTGCATCTCCAACCACTGGAAAACATCCTTTGAATGTGAAGTTTACTGATAAGAGCACAGGATCACCCACTTCCTGGTACTGGAACTTTGGTGACAAAAGCACTTCAACTACCCATAATCCAACGCACAGGTATACTAAAGCAGGAAAATACACGGTGAGCTTAACGGTAAAGAATGCTGCTGGTAGTAACACCGTAAAAAAGACCAGTTATATTACAGTTAAGTAAGCCAACACTTAATTTGAAAAAATAAAAGGTCAAACTTGGAAGTGTGGGATTTATTATTTAAAAATTGGATAATGAAATTCCTAAAACTTCCACCATTTCCTTTTTGCCTCTTCCATTTCTGTAACTTAAGGAAGCAGCTTAATGTTTAACCTGCTATTTTCCCGGATTAAGCTTTGAATATGAGCTGCCTGTTCGTGCATCTTCTCATTTTCTCTTCAAAAAGGAAAGTTTTTAATTTGGGAACCTCTGGAGATCTATATCCCATTAAATCTAGAGATTTAACAGGTTTTACGCTTCAACCTATAAATCCAGAACGCAGATAAATTCCCCGGACAACTGAAGGGCCCGGGGTATTATGATGCAAAAGATTCCGTTGGCTGTTTGGATGAGTTCTCCTCTTGCATCATTTTCTTCTGTTATTTTTATACCTTCGATAGCTTTATTGGTTATCTCGTTTGGGTGGTCTGGTTCAGGTCCTCTATATAGGTTCCAGCCCCAAGCCACCAGGTATCGTCGACTTTCTGGACGTAGC
This sequence comes from Methanosarcina sp. Kolksee, assembly GCF_000969945.1. Lineage (NCBI taxonomy): Archaea > Methanobacteriati > Methanobacteriota > Methanomicrobia > Methanosarcinales > Methanosarcinaceae > Methanosarcina > Methanosarcina sp. Kolksee. The sequence continues at coordinate 1,147,551 of NZ_CP009524.1, read as the reverse complement.
TCATTTTTGGTTCAAGGGTCATATTGCGGGCTGGGTTGTAGTAGTGGTAGAAGAGGAAGTCCCCTCCCTGCTGCGCCAGGAAGATCTCTACCCTGGTGTAATTTACCCCGTAGGGGTCCTGGAGTCCGGAAAGATCTGTTCCGATCAACTCAGGCTGATAGGGTAGTGCCAGAGTAGTTCCGTTATAATCGAAGGCATAGATGTAGAGACCATCGCGAATAAACGTCCCGTTCTGGTTATTGAACTCTGCGATAGCGGCGTCCTTTCCACTTTCATTGGCATAGTCTATAGCCTCCCCGACGAAAGATTTCAGTCTCTCTCTTATCTGGGGATCTGTCCCCACCGTTACGATTGACGAATTCTCAGATGAATTGTAAATTCCGGCCCCTATGATCCAGTTATCGTCTACCTTCATCACGTAGCTGAGTTTTTGTTTAACGGTGAAGTTCTCAGCAGGGTCTGCATAGAGATACCATACAAAACCTCCACCTGATTGCGCAGTGTCGATCAGGTTCTGGATATATAGGTTGCCGTTCGCGTCAGTAATGTTCCACCGGTTATTTCCGATTATCTCGGGCTGGAAAGGTAGAGCCAGCGTAGTGCCGTTTGTATCGTATGCGAAGATATAGAGTTCGCCGTCAACGAATTTGCCGGTCTGGTTGTTGAACTCACGAAGGGCAGCTTCCTTTCCGTGTATATGCGCATATTCAAAAGCTTTCTCGACAAATGCTACGAGCTCCTCAGGAGATGCAGAGGAGTTATTAACTGGCATTCCTTCTGACTGTTTTTCGCAGCGTTTGTAATTGCCGCTGCACACAATGTAGGATTTCCCGTCGCTTCCCTGAGTTAACCGGTAGTAAGTGGTCTTATAGTACAGGTTCATCTGGACTGGATGCATATAGATATAATCTACCCATCCAGTCCCGTTCTTTAGTGCTCCTTCTAATATTTCATCACGGAACGGTTTACCGGTAACATCTGTCTTACCCTTGAAATTCTTACCGACAACCTGAACATTATCTGCATGAGCGACGATGGTCAGATTCTCATCATACACGAAAGTATAAAGGGCCGGGTCCTTTGCGTCTCGGTACGGCGCTTCGCCTGCATTGATGCGCTGGAAAGTCTCGGAGGCATTTTTCTCGACTGCTGCAGAGGTTATATTTACGAGTTTCACTACCGCATCATCCGTAAATGTCTGCTGGGCGCATCCGGCTCCTAAATTCCTGTAGATGATCCGCTCATAATCACTGACTCCCTGTGCATCCTTCTGGTTTCGCACGTTTTCGAGGGTCTGCTGGAAAGCACTAACCAGTGTATCCGGGACATCCTTGCTGAAGATATAATATAGGTCGTTTTCGCTTAGAGTATATACGATCTCATAGGCATTGGGGTCAGCTGCGGTCTGTAGCATCTGATTCCTCCCGGCGAGATCCCCCGTTGCCCACAGGTCAATCTGGCTCTCTTCCAGCATACGGAGGAGATCTTCTGGGGTTTTGCCGTTGACAATCTGCGATGCAGTTACACCCTGGCTGGTGAGTAGGTTATTTTCGATTGAACCCTGTACCACCCCTATCCGGTACTGATTGAGATCTTCTGGAGAGGATATTGTAATATTGTTGCTTACCGGTGCATAAAGAACAAAACTTGCCTTGGTAAAAGGTCCTGCCCACTTATATAGAGGCTCACGTTCGGGTGTGCGAGCAATTGAAAAAAGCACGGTACTTGTGTTGTTCTGCGCGGTCTGGAAACCTTCTTCCAGGGGAACAATGCGGACATCTGCCCGTGAGAGGTTAACTCCTATGTTTTTGAAAACTGCCTCGAGTATTTCGACAGAGATCCCGGTGACATTTTCATCCTTCTGGTAATTGAAAGGTGCCCACTCTTCGGTCAGATAATTGAGCTGAGAAAGGCCGATCGATGGGATATACTTCCCGAGGATCCGCTCATAAGTGCTAATGCCTGTGGCGTCTTTCTCCTGTTTAACGGCATCGAGGGCCTGCTGGAAAGACATAACAGTTGAATCCGAAGTGTTCTTGTTGAATACATAGTAGCCCTCCCGGTCCGGTAATGTATAAACAACTCTGAACGAGTACGAATTTCCGGTAACCTGTTCGGTGATGTACCGGCCCGCAGCCTCCGGGTAAGCCCACAGATCGATCTCGCCGTTATCGAGTTTTTCGACAATTACGGATGCATTCGTCTCCTGCACTAGCTGGCTTTCATTCACACCGGCATCGAGCAGCTGCTGAACAGCGATATCGTCGACGATTACTCCAATCCTGTACCTGTTCAGATCTTCAGGTCTCTCTATTGTTATTCCCCTATCCGGCCTGGCGAAAAGGACATTGGTATACGTATAGATGGGTCCTACCCATTTGAAAGACTGCTCACGTTCAGGAACTCTCACGGTAGTAAAGAGTACGGTATTGTTCTGTGTGAGAACAGTCTTATATCCCTCAGTCCAGGGAACGAGTTTTATCTCTTCCCGTGTCACTTTTTTTCCCATCTTCTCGGTGACCGCTTCAAGGAGATCAACGGAAATTCCTTTTAGCGTACCGTTGTCCATATAGTTATAGGGCGGTAGCTGTTCTGTGTAGTATGTCAAGTTTAACATCGTGATGTTATTCTGGTCTGCGGATACAGCTTCACTTTCCGGAAGACATCCGGCTGTTGGAAGCAACGCTCCGAGCAACATTGCAATAAGAATAAGATATATGTAGTGTAGAGATAGCGACATGAAAAGAGTCTATAATCCACATATAAAAATAATACTGAAATGTCTCCATAATTTGCAAAGGATCTTCCTTTGAGAAGATACAATGGAGAACGAAGTGTGCAATATCCCTCAAACACTGATTTTTCTTAAAAAAATATCCATTAAATTATATACTTAAACTACTATACGTTTCTGTATATCAATTTATATCCTAGTGTATCGATTCTCAAATAAGTACATAATAAGAAAACGCACATGATATTCTTTGAATAACATGCACAAACAATGAAAATGCTTGCAGATGGCAGCATTTTCATGCTAAATAATTACGGCTTACGACTCAAATATTATGTTAAAGTCACATGGAATTCTGTAACACGGAAAACACAACCAGTCGCAGAGTGATTCTATCTGGATATTACAACCACGGAAAACACGGAAAGCACGGAAGAAACACGCCTTTACTACTGATTTCCGTGTTTTCTGTGCTTTCAGTGGTTTTCAAAAAATTTATTCCTGACATACTTTGGAATCAATGCACTAGATTCAGCAGGTCGACATAAGGAATTTGAATATTATTCTTGATATCGTTTTTGAACATTTGATAAATATACCTGAGATTTAAAGCTGGTTAACGTGTGGCTCAAATCTCACTACATATATAAGCACTGAATCATTTTTCCATTAAAGTTTAGTATGAGAGATTATGTTTGGATCATATGTAAACCTCACAACTGCACACAATAAGGGATCATCATTTCAAAATCGCCATTAGCAAAAATAATCAAAAATGAAATGTCAACCTGCCGAATCTAGGTCATATCATCCTTGGAAATTGACAGAAAAAGCGATTGACCAGGCGAAAGGCTTTACCTGCAGGGAGTCAAAGGGATAGAAGATAATCCGGGCAGTTGTCTGTAAAATTCTTCCCAATTATTATACACTTGGGCCAGTAGGACTTTGTTATCATTGTCGGCTTCTTATACGGTGGAGCAATGGTAAAGCTCCTGTCTGAAGTCGGAATGGAGTACGGTAAGTACTGAGGTTCTCACCGAAATTCCTTCCTAGCTGATATATCGAGAGGCAGCGGAAATCTTACAGGAGTCTGGGATGTATTAAATTGATCAAAAGATAATGAAAGCCAGATTCATATGCTGGACAATATTCCGATCCGTTTTTGGAATTGCCTTTTCTTAGTTCTTCCCCTTTCGCAGGTTTTATTCTCTTTTTACCAAACTTATTCTTCTTTTACCGAATTTAGTCTCTTTTCACAGCTTTCATAATCGCTGCTCCTTCCTGGCTCTCAACCTCTACTGCGAAGCCAACGTCTTCGAAAAGCTCTTGCCATCCGGTTTTCGAGAGTTGAGGTCCGTGGTGGTGGTGTTCTGCAAGCGGCTCAACTGCTATTAACAGGCCGCCGTTTTTAAGCACTCTCTTGATCTCGAACAGGGCAAATTTGATGTCTTCGAGGTGGTGAAGCATTAAAAAGCAGGTAGCTGCATCAATCAAGCCGGCTTCAAAAGGAAGGGCATAAGCGCTTCCAGTCCTGAATTTTACATTCGGCACGCCAAGGACATCGGCATTCATCTGCGACTGGCCTGTAAGAGAATCATGGAGATCAATTCCGTAAACTTTCGAATCGGGATTGTTTCTTGCAAGCTCTATGGTAAGGCTTCCAAAGCCGCTTCCAATATCGAGGATCGTTTCTCCTTTTATGTCAGGAAGTACAGAAGGAAGCACTTTTGCCCGAACACGGGCCATGCGGTCTTCAGGAAATGTTGCTCTCTTTGCTTTTTCTGCATCTATTGTCATAAAAGGAAGGATAGCATAGACTTTTGACCCGTTGACTGCCATAAGTCCTCTTACGTAAATTCTGTCAGTATCGGTTACGATACGTTCAACAACCGAAACTCCGGCATCCCTGCAAAAACGCATATTCCATTCTTCTCTTTTCTCAGGGAACCGGATATTCAGGGCAGTATGGACTATGATATAATGAGAATACTCCGGCTTGAAATAATCTGAAATGGATTCAGGTTCATTCAGGCAAATTTCACTGATGCTGTCTCTGAAAAGGGAAAGAATTTGCAGAGCAGTCTCATCAGCCTCGCTTTTTACAATTCCAATTTCTCCGAACATACCTCTAAATTTGCTTTCGCTAGATAAAAGCTCTCTGACAGAAATGTTTGAAAACAGAAAAAAGGAACTCATACCAGATACCCAGGCTTTCTGTTTTAACATACAGCAACAGGATCGGAAATCAAAAAACTGATACTAGACCCTCTGATTAAAGAAAAAAGCCCCTTTCACTTTAGTGTTTTCTGGACATAACTGCTTAAATATCCAATACCTAGATAGGTAAATTTAAATACCAAGAAATCGGATACAAGACACCTATTGGTGGTCGTGATGAAATATATAATTGCAATGATAAGGCCGGAAAGACTCGATGCAGTCAAAAGAGAGCTTCAGAAACTTGAGGTAAATAGACTGACAGTATCATCGGTCGCCGGTTATGGTGCGCAAAAGGGGCATTTAGAGATTTACAGGGCAACTGAGCACGAAGCAAATCTTCTTGAAAAAGTGAAGATCGAAATTGCAGTGGAAGATCAGTTCCTGCAATCAGTTATTGAAGCAATAACTGTCGGAGCAAAAGGCACTGACGGTTACATCGGAAGCGGCAAGATATTTGTGCTTCCTTTAGAGAATGTAATACGGATTCGGACAAGCGAAACCGGACCAGACGCTCTATGAGGGGATGAACATGGCTATTGAAGCAGCAGACACGGTATGGGTACTAATCTCGTCTGCACTTGTATTGTTAATGCTTCCCGGACTTGCGCTGTTCTATGGAGGGCTTGTCCAGCGTAAAAACGTTCTGAGCAGCATGATGCACTCATTTGTTGCGATGGGCGTCATGGCTCTGGAATGGGTATTAATAGGTTACTCGCTTGCATTTGCAGACGGCAACTGGTTTGTGGGTGGCCTTGGACATGCATTCCTGAAAGGGATAGATGTATACTCAGTAACCGGTACAATTCCGACTTATGCATATGTTGCATTTCAGGGAATGTTTGCAATAATTACACCTGCTCTGATTTCGGGTGCAATTGTAGGACGTGTGAAGTTTAAATCTTATATTGCATTTATTGCCCTCTGGGGAATTATCGTATATGCACCTGTTTGCCACTGGGTCTGGGGCGGCGGATTCCTAACAGGGAAAGCTCTCGACTTTGCGGGCGGCACTGTTGTGCACATAACTTCAGGTATTTCCTCACTTGCAATTCTTACATACCTTGGCAAGAGGCGTGGTTTTGGAGTAGATCCACTAAAGCCGCACAACGTTACTCTGACGCTTCTTGGAACCGGGCTTCTCTGGTTCGGGTGGTTTGGGTTTAACGCAGGTTCTTCACTTGCTGCAAACGAGATCGCATCCCTTGCATTCATTACAACGCTTGTAGCTCCAGCAGCTGCGGGATTCGTCTGGATGGCCCTTGAATGGCGCCACTTAGGATATCCAACGGCCCTGGGATTTGCAACAGGGGTTCTAGCAGGACTTGTTGCAATAACTCCAAGTGCAGGCTTTGTTACGCCAATGGCAGCAATTCCTATAGGTGTGATCACAAGTTTCGTATGCTACAACGCTGTAGGACTCAAAGAAAGGCTTGGATATGATGACTCGCTGGATGCTTTTGGAGTACACGGCGTGGGTGGAATAGTAGGTGCACTTCTGGTAGGTGTATTTGCAAGTGTAGGAGGGACTGGCCTCCTTCTTGGGAATTCCAGCCAAATGTTAATCCAGCTTCAAGGAGTTGTCGTCACAATTGTTTATGCAGCTGCAGGTACCCTCCTTATTGGATTCATACTTAACAAGACTATAGGGCTTAAAGTCAGCGAAAGTGAAGAAAACATCGGACTTGACAAAACGCAGCATGGTGAAGTTGCATATAACATTTGAGCACAGACTTTGAGTACAGATTTTGAGTACAAGCAAAACTTTACTGTACTTTTTTAATTTTTCTGTGACCCTTGAACATTAGGAAAAATCGATACAAGCATACAATCAAGAGTAAGATCCCAAAGATGAAAGTATAAAGGAATAGCAAGACCAAAATCTGATTAACTTCCAGAATTCGTGATATCTCTAAAAATTAAAGTAAAAGTGTGGCAAGAACAAGACCTGAATTCAAAAACGTGAATTTTTGAAGAAAACTCCGTTTTATGGATAGAGAGATGTTTCCATGAAACTGCCGTTTTCTTTTGTTATCATCCCAAATCGTTTTGTTATCATCCCAAATCGTTTTGTTATCATCCCAAATCGTTTTGTTATCATCCCAAATCGTTTTGTTATCATCCCAAATCGTTTTGTTATCATCCCAAATCGTTTTGTTATCATCCAAGATCGTTTTGTTATCATCCAAGATCGTTTTTTCGGAATATCTTGTATTCTTGCTTTTCTTCAATGATAAATCCCGTCTTTAATCGTGATTTCTCTCATCATTACCTGAAAATTCAATTTCGTGTAATCTGAAATGGAAATTTATATGTATAAGAAACTAGGAAAAAGGTAAGATCTTTGAGATTTCCTAGTTATTGTATAAATATAGATGGGATGATAATATGTTAAATACTGGTTCGACAGGCTTTATGCTGCTTGCGACAAGTCTTGTGATGCTAATGACTCCTGGTCTGGCATTCTTCTACGGAGGACTTTCCTGTAAGCGGAATATTTTAGGAATTATGATGCAAAGCTTTGTTTCGATGGGATTGACGACTGTTTTATGGTTTCTCATCGGTTATTCCCTGTGCTTCAGCGGGGGAGAAGGTGCAATCATAGGAAACCTGGACAAAATGCTTTTACACGGGATTACCCCAACTACAATAATAAAAGATATGGGGTTCCCGGAAATTGTATTCGTAGCTTACCAGATGATGTTTGCAATTATAACCCCGGCTCTGATTACGGGAGCATTTGCAAACCGGGTTACTTTTAAGGCTTATCTTATTTTCCTTGTTCTCTGGCAGCTTTTTGTCTACTATCCTTTCGTTCACATGGTCTGGGGAGGCGGTCTGCTCGCACAGATGGGAGTTCTTGATTTCGCAGGCGGAATCGTTGTCCATGCTACAGCTGGCTTTGCAGCTCTTGCTTCGGTCTTTTACGTAGGCTCAAGAAAGTACAATAAAATAACAAAACCAAACAATGTTCCGTTAATGGCTATCGGAACTGCTCTTCTGTGGTTTGGATGGTACGGCTTTAACGCTGGAAGCGAACTCAATGTAGATGGGATTACCTCACTTGCGTTCCTGAACAGTGACATTGCAGCCTCTTTTGCAGCAATCACGTGGATGACAATGGAATGGTATAAGGAAGGAAAACCAAAATTCGTGGGGCTTATGACAGGAGCAGTTGCAGGCCTTGCAACAATTACTCCTGCAGCAGGTCTTGTTTCTTTGCCTGTGGCTGCACTAATGGGAATCCTCGGATCAGTTGTCTGTTACTTTGCCGTGCATCTTAAAAACAAGATGGAATGGGATGACGCTCTTGATGTATGGGGTGTCCATGGAATTGGAGGAGTTACAGGCACAATTCTACTTGGAGTCTTTGCCTCGGCGGCTATAAACCCGGTAGGAGCCAATGGACTGCTTTACGGCGGCACAGCATTCTTTATTAAAGAAGTTGTGGTTGTTGCAGCTACTTCAGTCTATGCATTTGTGTTTACCTACATTATGTTGATGTTAATAAACATAGTAACTCCGGTCAAGGTTACGGATGAAGAACAGCTTATAGGCCTGGATATTTCTATGCACGGAGAATGTGCCTACGACACTATTCACTGAGAAAAACAGGTTATTCAATTAACGAAAAAGTTAGGGGTCCTCTCTGACTCTTTTATCTTTTCCTTTTCCTTTTCACCCGTTCAGGATTATCCCCTTTTAACAGAAATCCTTAATCAGGGATTTTTCAAGTAGGAAATTAACAAATAAAGGCTCTGAAAGGAGGATATATATTAAAAACCAGATACCCAGATAGAACTTATTTTGAAATCGAGATTTTCATCGGTTGTTTTCTATGAATAATTGTTTTTTTATAAATATCTTCTTCGAAGAATTATTTTCTTTGAATGGCTTCTTTGAATAATTGTTTTGTTTGAATATCTTCTTCGAATAATTGTTTTCTTTGAGTATTTTTTCCTGGAATAGTATTTTTCAGAACAGTATTTTTCTCAGAATATTTCTTTCTTTAAACAATTTTGGCTCTTCGCTATTTTCTATGGATAAGATGATTTTCAATTCAAGAACGCATTGGTTTTTATGCAGACATTAGGAAGATATCCACACAAAACAACGAAGACCCACAATTTTTCCTCAGAACAGTTGTTTCCTTACCATTGTTATAGCTAGAATCATCGAGAAAAACAATGTCATAATGAAAATGATCACAAACGCATGGGGGTTATTCTCGAAAGGGACATCAACATTCATTCCAAAAAAACTTGCAACCATTGTTGGGACCGACAGAACGATTGTTACTGAAGTCAGGAATTTCATGACAATGTTTAAGTTGTTGGAAATAACCGAGGCATATGCATCCATTGTTCCGGTCAGGATATTGCTATAAATATTTGCCATTTCAATCGCCTGCTTATTTTCTACAATAACATCTTCGAGAAGATCCGTATCGTCAGGATACATCTTAACAGGAGTGGATTTAAGGATTTTCTCAAGGACTATTTCATTACTTTTTAAAGATGTAGAAAAATATACAAGGCTTTTTTCAAGCTCAAGAAGCTGGATTAATTCTTTATTTTTCAGGGATTTATGCAATTTGGATTCAATCTTATCACTTGCTTTATCGATATGCCTGAGATATTGAAGATATAACTTTGAGTTTCTATACAGGATCTGTAAAAGAAAACGTGTTTTTTTGAACGTATAAAAGGATTTTATTCTCTGGTCGATAAAACTATTAATAACGTAGTTCTCCTGAAGAGATACCGTTACGATGTTTTTGTTGTTAATTATAATTCCAAGGGGAATTGTATAAAAAATTCCCCCCTCCTGCAGGTTAGCATTCGGTACAGGTATATCTATTAATACAACAGTACAACCTTCGTCAACCTCAATTCTGGAGCGTTCCTCTTCATCAAGTGCAGCTTTAAGATGTGCAGCAGGAATATTCAGGTATTTTGAAATTGAAAGAATTTCCTGCTCGTTTGGATTTACAAGATTAATCCATGCACCGTCTTCAACCTGGTCAAGAGTTGTCAGTCCGGAATCTGTCGATTTAAATATCTTAAGCATGGATGTTCCTCTCCCTGTTGGCAGTATAGAAGTTACATTCACTCAAAAATGAGAATAAGATTTACTGGGCTTCAAGCAGAACTCTTATCTATAAATATATTTTCATAATAAATATTTATGGAAGGTTTAAGTACTGTACTAAACTTTTTCTATCCTCTATATTACTTGTCAACGAGGGATGTAGAACATTATCAGCACACCTGCAAGTGCGATCAATGCCCCTATTATTTCATATTTGTCGGGGTTTTTCTTGTCTATCAGAGCTCCCCAGATAAGGGATGAAACAATGAAGATTCCTCCGTAGGCAGCATAAACCCTTCCGAAGTGTGCAGGCTGAAAAGTTGGAATTATCCCGTAGATTGCTAATGTCAGACCTCCAAGCAGCCCAAATACTGCCCTTTTATTCTCCCTCAACCAAAGCCAGACTAGATACCCTCCTCCTATTTCAAAAAGTGCAGCCAGAAAAAACAGAACAAGAGATTCTACTGAGTCAATCACTTCTTATCATCCCCTCTTGGCCAGTAGTAAATGATTGACACTCCAATAAGAATAACCAGGGAGCCTATAAGATCATAAGTATCTGGAGGAATTTTGTCGAAGATCCAGCCCCATAAAAGGGACATGACAACGAAAATGCCACCATAGGTTGCATATATTCTGTGGAAATAAGAGCGCTGAAAAGTAGGCACGACTCCATATAAAAATAAAATAACTGCTCCTGAAAGTGCGAAAATCAGTCCTCTGCCTTCACGCAGCCACATCCACATAAGGTATCCTCCTCCTATCTCGAAAATACCTGCAAGGATAAACAGGAGAATAGTATACATAAAGCACTTCTTTCTGGACATACCCTCGGATTCAATTCCAACCATGTTCTTCAAACATTAAAAGAAATATATATAATACACTGATTTTGAATCGCTCCGGATTTAATTTAAATATTGATCAGGTTGGAATCTAATTCAAATTATTTTGAAATAGGTAATTTTATATAGGTTACTTCAAACATATTTGAAATAAATTTTGAGGTGAACACAATGAAAATCGAAATACTCGGTACAGGATGTTCAAAATGCAACAAAACAAAAGAAATAGCAGAGAAAGCTGTAAAGGAAACAGGTGTAGATGCTGAAATTGTCAAGGTAGAGGATTTCGATAAAATTCTAGGATATGGAGTTATGGTCACTCCTGCTCTTGTAATTGACGGAGATGTTAAAGTCGCAGGTAAAGTTCCAAGCGTCGATGATATCAAAAAATGGATTAAAAAATAAATCTGTTGAAATGGACTGAAGCATTAGCCCAGAACTAAAAAATTAGAGTTGCTTTTAGATAAATCCAGGATTATAGTTACTTTCAGATAATTCCAGCATTAAAGTTACTTTCAGACAATTCCAGTATTATATTACTTTCAGATAATTCCAGTATTACATTACTTTCAGATAATTCCAGTATTAAAGTTACTTTCAGATAAATCCAGTACTAAAGTTACTTTCAGATAAATCCAGTATTAAAGTTATTTTCAGATAATTCCAGTATTATAGTTACTTTCAGATAATTCCAGTATTAAAGTACTTTAAGATAAATCCAAGGTCAGTGTGAAAAACATGTCAGAAGAAACAAAATGTGCATGCGGCTCGGCAAATGTGGCAATTTTCCCATGTGTGGGAGCAGCAAATGTCGGTCAACTATCAAACAGAATCGCAATCGAACTTGAAAAGCAGGGTATAGGAAATCTTATGTGCACTGCAGGAATCGGTGCAAGAGCTCCGGGACTTATGAAATCTGCCGAAGCTTCTGATCGTATTATCGCAATTAACGGTTGTCCTGTAAACTGCGCCAGCAAGACCCTTGAACTTGCAGGGTTTAACGTTGATAGGCATATCGTGATTTCAGAACTTGGGATCAAGAAAAGCAAGGAAAAAGATCTCAAAGACCAGGAAGTGGCAGATACTCTTGGAAAAGTCCTGGAAATCCTTCAATCCGAGTGATTTCCCATTTTAATCTTTTATGTCTTAATTTGAAGTCTTTCCCAATAACTCTGTAAAAAACTGCTCTGCACAAAATTGAGGACAAAAATTTAAGCTTGTTTAAAGGTTTTTTAACCTTTTTATGACTGTTTTCTACCACTAAAACTTATTGGTGTTAATTTAGATGTTAATTTAGATGTTAATTTAGATGTTAATTTAGATGCTAATTTAGGTGTTAATTTATCCATTTTAACCGGTTTTAATGACCGGTTTATCTTTATTATTCAGGAAACAGAGCCAGCAGGGTTGGAGGGAGTTATAAAGTGAAGAAAAGTGAAAGTAAATTGCAATGTATCTGAAAATGGATTCATTTGCAGCAGTCGCATCTGCTACACGAAGGAAGAAGATTCTTGTTGCTGCTTTCCACTTCCCAGCATTCAAAACAGAGCTTTATTGTGCCAAGTTTCCTGTGCTTTACTCTAAGAAGTGAGGATTCATCCTTCCCGCAAATAGAGCATTTAGCCATACTTGAAACCCTCGATTAGTGCATTTACAATTAAACTTTGATAACGTTTGAGCTTTTAATTATTGTTTCGTGCCAGTATTGAATGTTGGTGTGACAATGTCTCAATCTAATTTCACTCTAATTCATATATTATATTTACTAAAGCGATAAATATATATCTTGTAATAATTATATAAATATATATTGATATAATACCGATGTGTAAATTACAAAAAAAGTGTGAATAACTGGAAGAAGGAACCCAAAATGGTCGATATATTTTACCCTCTTCAATGGATTGCAGACAAAGTAACATACGAGGTTTTTGGGATTGCACCTGATACACGCCTTGCAGCGAGTGTTAACTTCGTTATTTATGATGTAATGAAAATTTTCGTGCTGCTTGCAGTGATGATTTTTTTTATTTCTTATCTCAGGACCTATATTACTCCTGAAAGAACCCGAAAAATACTTGGAAACAAAAAAGGGATTAAGTATCACTTTCTTGCGTCTCTTCTCGGAACAGTAACTCCTTTTTGCTCGTGTTCATCCGTTCCGATTTTTATTGGGTTTGTAGAGGCAGGCGTACCTCTTGGAATTACTTTTTCCTTTCTGATAACCTCGCCTCTTGTAAATGAAGCTGCAGTTGCTGCTCTCTGGGCAACGCTCGGCCTTAAAGCAACATTGATCTATATAATATCAGGAGTTATACTGGGAGTTCTTGGAGGTACTTTAATTGGCCTCCTTAAGCTGGAGAGGTACGTAGAGGACTTTGTTTATAAGATAAAAGTAGGACAGCAGAATGCAAAACCCGAAGAGTTGACGGTAAAGGAACGAGTAAATATTGCCTTTGAAAACGTAAAAGACATCGTAGGAAGGGTATGGATCTATGTAATCATAGGCGTTAGCATAGGAGGTATTTTCCACGGATATGCACCTGAGGGTATTTTAGAGAAATATGCAGGCAAGGACAACCTGCTTGCGGTGCCGATTGCCGTTCTGATCGGAGTTCCACTGTACTCAAATGTTATGGCAATGATTCCTATCGTAGAAAGCCTGATTGGAAAAGGTCTTCCCATAGGAACTTCTCTTGCGTTCCTCATGTCCGTTACAGCCGTTTCCCTGCCTGAAATGATTATCCTTAAAAAGGTGCTGAAAAAAGAGCTAATAGCAATCTTTGTCTCAATCGTAGCAATTTCGATAATCTTTACAGGATATCTATTCAATATACTGTTGTAATCAGCACTTAGGCTCCTTTCTTCCTATCTTTTTACTTTATTTGTTTTAGAAGCATTTCTGAAATAAGCTATCAAATTCTTCTCTATATTCGTAGTATAATAATACATCCTAGCTTCGGCAGGTTAACGCAACTAGAGATATATATTTTCATATTCCTCCCCCATGAGCCTCAATATTTTCCAGTGAATTTCTTCCATATTCAGTATTTCTGACTTTGCTTTCCCTTTTTTCTGCGTTATAAGTTCTGTAATTCCCTGAAACTTGAAAAATATCCATCTCATTGTTGGTTTTTTTGTTGGTTTCCCTTTTTGATCTGGAACCGTTTCATTTTCTTCTTCTAACTTTGTCCTTAATTTCCATTCTGCAATTGCATAAATCATTAAGCAGAGAACCATTATCATTGTCAACGCTTCAATTCTTGATTTATTCTTGAGATACACCTTCGATATGCTAAAGGTATCACTTTTCAAAAATCTGAATCCTTTTTCTACTTTATCCTGTCCTTTGTAATACTTCAGCATCTCTTCAGGAGAAAGACGGATATCATTACTTGCAAGAATGAAAAGTCCCATTTTTTCCATTTCTTTTAAAACAAAAGCATCATTAACCTTTATAATTCCATCAATCCTGTAACATGTCTTCAATTTTTCATCTTTAGAAATTCTGCCTCTTTTACCTGGTTCCCGTTTTTTAATGGTTTTCAAATCTACTTTTTCAAAAAGAACAGAAGGGAAATCTGCAATCCATTTTTCTGCTGCTTTTAATGCATCTTCTTCACAGAAAAAGTCATCTCCTGCCAGTTTTTTAAGCGACTTTTCTGCTTTTTCAAGCTCTTTTTCAAGCTTTCTTCTGAGAGTCACCTCTTTTTTTTCTTTCATTTTATGGGAGAGTAACAAAACCCACTTTTGTTTAACTCCACCATATTCCACAAAGGTTTGATAAAATAAGTATCTCGCGTCGCTTTTCAACGTTTTCAGGTTTAGATTTGCATTTAGCAGTTCCTTTGCCTCATTAATTGTTGCAGGAACACGACTGATCCAGAATGACTTTCCTATGTTCTTGATATTATTGTCAGTGTAAAAAGAACTATCAGCTACATAGTACACTTTGCGTTCAGGGTTTAAAGCTGATTTGAGAGACTTGATTGCTTCCAGAATTGTGCTTTTGTCTGAAGCATTTCCTGAATGGGTGTTCATGAAAAGTGGTATCCCATGCTGATTAACAATCAAACTCAAAACAAATTGTTTGAGGTCCCATCTTCCGTTTTTGGGAATTCCGAAAGTAATATCAATAGACTCAGTTTCTTCATCTTCATAATCGCCATAAACGCTGACACTTGTAGTGTCAGCGTGTAAACAATGGACAGGAATAGGTAGACGAGCCATAATGTGAAGAGTGATTTCAGTAAACAGTTTTGTAGGACCATACTTTACGATTCTGTCAAGAGTTTCTCCAATAGCATATTGATTCAGGTCTTCTCGTGTGACGCTGTCTCCAAAAAGTCTTCCTATAGAAATAGTCCTGAAATAATCAGGAAAAAGATACAGACGTTGCCCTATGAAACCAAGACCATTGAGTACCATGGCAAGGATACAAACGGAGTGAGGAACTTTGTGATCTCGTTCTTTAGGAAGTTTCTCATCGATCAATTTGTCAACTTCAAGCTCTCGGAAAACTCCAGCAATGAGACCAAGGTGACCTAAGAAGCTTGTACGTTTTATTGAGGATTCAACTCTTCTACTGTTGTTTTTATCTGCCATGGAAGATCAAGAAAAGAGATAGGAAAATTAATTATATTAAATTATATGTTTACCTGCCGAAGCTAGGATACATGTATTATTACAGTGTAATTATCCCTCTCTATATTACAGTGTAATTATCCATGTATTACATTGTAACTATCCATGTATTACATTGTAACTATCCATGTATTACATTGTAATTATCCATTTATTACAGTATAATTATCCAATTATTACAGTTCAATTTTCTCTTTCCGTACATAATGCAATTCATTTAAAAAACATATTCAAATTATTATAAAAAATATAAGAAAATTAATATATTAGAAATATCAAGATTAATATAAATAGAAAGTTAAAATCACTTTCTTTAAATATCACCTTGTTATATTAATTATTGTAATAATTTGATATTATTATTTGTCGTTTATTTTGATGTTTTAATTTAAAACTGTGATTTTCACAGGTAATTCGATAAATGAGTTTCAGGAGCAATAAAAAAGTAAATTAAAATCAGTATGTTTAAATATAGCTTTGTTCATGCTAATTTATACTACTTAAGTAGTACTGGAACTCTTTGGTAGTATCTATTGGCACTCAATAATTTTCATAACGAGAATGTAAACGAGAAAAAAAACAATATTTGGGGGCTATTTTGTCCATTATTCTCGTTAGTAATATAAAAGTAAAAAGAAAATCACTATCTTTAAATATGCCTTTGTTATATTAAGAATTGGCAACATGTCGAATTTATATCGACATTATTCACAGATTATTATTTCTTGTAATTTTGATATAAGAATACTATAATATTTGTGGAATATTAGTCCATATTCTTATATACTCAGGAATTGCGCAGTTGAATGGGAAATCAATATACTAAGTCATTCGGGTATATAGAAAATAGGTTATAAAAACGTCCCAAATATTGGATTCTGTTTTTCAGCTGCATAAATTCTAGCATTATAAGTTGAGAATAACAGATCGGAGGATTAATAGATCGGAGGATACGCTGTATGATAGAAAACACCGTTATGCTATTAATTATAGTACCCCTACTGTTTTCGTTATTATTTGTAGCCCTTCCCAAATCGCTATACAAGTACTTGGCTTGGGCTTTTTTCATAATTGGAGTAGTTTTATCAGTTAGTTTGGTATTAGGCGGTACTGGAGTAGTTTCGGTTGAAGAACCAAATTTCGCAATGTTTGAAAACATTGTCCTTGTACTCGAAGTAGTGGTAATACTATTTATTCTTGCTATATCAGCAAAATATAAAAACTGGCCTACACTTGGACTTGGAATAATTTCAGCAGCCTTATTTGCTTACACTTATGCCAATGTTCCAGGTGCTGAAAGTGCTTCTTTTAATATTGATCAATTGTCTCAGCTCATGATATTAATTGTGAATATAGTCGGTACAGCGATTATATTATTCGCAACTGGATACATGGATCAGTATGAAGAGCACAGACATCTTAATAGGCAAAGGATATTTTACTTTACAATGAGCTTCTTCCTGGCAGCCATGAATGGTCTGGTAATGTCTGACACATTAGGCTGGCTATATCTTTTCTGGGAACTAACAACTCTGTGTTCATTTGTGTTGATCTCATATAACATGGATGAAGAAGGAATAAACAACGGTTTCAGGGCTCTGGCCTTAAACCTGGTTGGCGGAGTTGCTATGTCTGTAGGCATAATTCTGCTTGCAACTAAATATGATATAAGTTCCCTTACCGGAATTGCAACTTACGCTGGAACTGATGCAGTAGCGCTGGCCGCTTTAGCCCTTCCTGTTGCTTTACTCTGTATTGGAGGCTTTGCGAAATCTGCTCAGATGCCCTTCCATAGCTGGCTCTTAGGTGCAATGGTAGCTCCCACACCTGTTTCTGCTTTACTGCACTCAAGCACGATGGTAAATGCCGGTGTGTTTTTAATTGTCAAGCTTGTACCAGCTTTTGCTAATACCTCCCTCGGAACAGCTATTGCAGTTTATGGTAGCTTTACCTTCGTTATCTGCTCAGCTTTAGCCTTATCTCAAAGGAATGCTAAAAGAGTGCTTGCTTATTCAACTATTGCAAATTTAGGATTAATTATCGCAAGCGCCGGGATAGGCACACCTCTGGCTGTAGCTGCTTCGATGATGCTTATTCTGTTCCACGCTATATCAAAAGGTCTCTTATTCCTGTGCACTGGTGAAATTGAGCACACCATAGGAAGCAGAGATATAGAGGACATGTCAGGATTAATAAATAAGGCTCCTCTTCTCACATCCATTGCAGCTCTGGGAATGGTGTCCATGCTGTTACCTCCTTTCGGAGTATTGCTCACAAAATGGGTATCAATGGAAGCTGCTTCAAACAACCCTGTTGTGATAGTATTCCTAGTACTTGGAAGTGCACTCACTACAGTTTATTACTCTAAGTGGCTTGGAACAATCTTATCATCCAGCATGGATAAAAATGCAGTTCCCCATAAAAAACTGGAAACATATTTCCCACTATCAGTTCTTGGATTATCCATAATAGGTACAAGTATCTTTATATTTTCAATATATGATTACTTCATTAAACCCCAGGTCGCAATTCTACTCGGAAATGCTCCTAATGTTACAGGACAGGCTGGGCAATTTGCCTCTGAAGTAGGGGCCTTTACTTACGCAGCAATATTCGCAGTGCTTGCTCTGGCTATTCTGATATATCTTGCTACCAAAAACATGTTTACTCCTCGTATGTCTAGCTACTATATGTGTGGAGAAAACAACCTTGAAAGGGACAGATTAATGTTCAGAAATGGACTTTGCAGCTACGAAAAAAGCAGCGTTTCCAACATATATCTCCAGAATATTTTTGGAGAAAGTAAACTTACAACATTAGGATATGCAATTTCCATAATTCTGATTGTAATTGCATTAGCAGGAGGAGTAGGATTATGAATGAGATTCTAACAATTATTCTTGTCTTAATTGTTGCTCCTATCATCGGCTGTTTAGCCTCAGGAGTAGACAGGAAAATCACTGCAAGACTGCAGGGTAGAGTAGGTCCTCCTCTTTTGCAGCCATACTATGATGTTAAGAAGCTCCTCAGCAAAGACAACATGGTTGTAAATTCATCTCAAAACTTTTACGTAATCGTGTACCTCGTCTTTATCATTTTGAGTCTTTTTATGTTAGTTTTCAAACAAGACTTTCTGATGATAATATTCGTCTACACAGTAGCTTCGGTAGCTCTAATTGTAGGAGGAATGAGCACTGGTTCTCCGTACGCTAGAGTAGGAAGTTCAAGAGAAATAATGGCCATACTGTCCTATGAACCAGTTTTAATTTTATATGCTCTTGCAATCTACTTGCTTACCGGCACTTTCAAACTATCTGCGCTGTTAGATGCGTCATCCCCTCTGCTAATGTATACGCCTCTTATATTCATAGCAATGATAGTTGTCCTAAATATAAAATTGAAAAAGTCTCCCTTTGACTACTCAACCTCTCACCATGGTCACCAGGAGCTGGTTAAAGGTATGACAACCGAATATGGAGGGCCAGGGTTTGCCACCATCGAGATTGCACACTTCTATGAATACGTGTTTTTAACAGGACTCATATTCTTATTCTGGGCATCAAACCCAATAATAGGTGTGCTTTTAGGCATCATTGCTTACTTGCTTATAATTGTTATAGATAACATTACTGCAAGAGTATACTGGCAGTGGATGCTCAAACTGAGCTGGACAGTCCTGCTAATAATTTCGATTGTGAACATAGCATTCCTGTACGTTAGCGGAGTCAAATTAGCTTAAAAAGAGGGACACTTATGAGTTTGGCAAAATCCCCATGGATCATACATGTAAACGTGAACAGTTGCAATGGCTGTGATATTGAAGTAGTGGCCTGTCTTACTCCTCTATATGATGCTGAAAGATTTGGTGTTTTAAACATCGGCACTCCCAAGCAAGCTGATATAATGGTGGTTACAGGCTCAGTGAATTATAAAAATGTAAATGTACTTAAAAATCTCTATAACCAGATTCCAGATCCAAAAGTTGTCTTAGCTGTAGGCGCCTGTGCATCTACAGGTGGGATCTTCCATAACTGCTATAATGTAATAGGCGGAGTGGATCAGGTTATACCTGTAGATGCATACGTTCCCGGATGCTGCCCAAGGCCGGAAGCCATACTTGACGGTGTAGTAGCAGCACTTTCAATACTCGAAGAGAAGAAGAAAGGGAATATCAAAGGAAAAGAAGTCAAACTGAAAGGAAGCGAGGTGCCATCGAATGCTTGATAATACCATAGAAGCCACAGAAATTAAAAGCAGTGGAGAGCTGCTAAAAGCTGTTGAGGGTTTAAAAAGTGATGGTTATCGATATTCTACGATGATATGCCTGAAAGCTAACGAAGGTCACGATTTGATATATATCTTTGAGAAAGATAATAAATTAAAAAATCTAAGATACTTTGTGAAACCAGGTGAGAAACCCAAGAGTGTATCAGGAATCTATCTATGTGCACTTTTGATCGAAAATGAGTACCAGGATCTCTTCGGATTGACTTTCGAAGGTTTAGCAATAGACTACAAGGGCCATCTTTACCTGACACCAAACAGTCCAAAAGCTCCATTGGCCTAAAGCAATTTGAGAGGAGAATCACATGACAACCGTAATACCGTTTGGTCCTCAACATCCCGTTTTACCCGAACCAGTATCGTTAAAACTTGAAATTGATAACGATGTTGTTGTTGGAGTACTTCCCTCACTCGGCTACGTTCATAGAGGGCTTGAGAAATTCATAGATACAAAGGACTATAACCAAACTACCTATATTTGTGAGAGAATATGTGGAATATGCAGTGCCCTTCATGGTATAACTTATACAAGAGCAGTTGAAAAGTTATTCGATGTCGAAATCCCTGAAAGAGCACAGTATATAAGAGTTATAGTTGGTGAACTCAACAGAGTTCATAGTCACCTCCTTTGGCTGGGCTTGTTTGCCGATGGTTTTGGATTTGAAAGTCTCTTTTATGAATGCTGGAAGTACAGAGAGGCAGTATTAGATGTACTGGAGAGAATCACTGGAAACAGAGTTATACATTCAATATCCAAAGTTGGAGGAGTTTCCAGAGACTTAACTAAAGAACAAATTGATATGACTCTGAAAATGCTCGATGCAGTGGAATCCCAGGTCAAAGACATTGAAAAAGTGTTCGTAAATAATTACACCGTTAAGCAGAGACTTGTAGGGTTAGCTACAATGTCAAAACAACTCGCATACGAGGCTGGAACAGCTGGTCCTACACTCAGAGGAAGTGGAAATGCTGTTGACGTCAGAGAGACAGCAGACTGGGATATCTATAAAGATCTCGGTTTTAAGCCAGTCGTTGAAAAAGACGGAGATTGTTACGCCCGGACTAAAGTAAGAATTACTGAGCTATACGAGTCTATTAAATTGATAAGGAATGCGATCTCCAAGCTGCCTAATGGTGAGGTTGCGATACCCATAAAGGGCTTCCCTACCGGCGAAGCAATTATGAGAACAGAGCAACCCAGAGGTGAAGTTGTATATTATGTGAAAGGTAATGGTACTAAAAATCTTGAAAGGCTTAAAATAAGGACACCTACCTTTGCAAACATACCTTCACTGCTACTTATGTTGCCCGGCGTTAAACTCGCTGATGTACCTATAGTTGTACTTACTATAGATCCATGCATTAGTTGTACTGAGAGATAAAATGGGTGATCACAATGGGTATGTTAAACCTTGTTCTAACAAATATTTCTCGTAAACCTCCTACCAGACTTTACCCCTTCGAGATAAGGGAACCTTTTAAGGAGTTCAAAGGAAGAATTGTTTTCAATCCTGAAAACTGTATTCTCTGCGGGCTATGTCAAAAGAAATGCCCACCTGATGCAATAACAGTTACTAAGGCCGATAAAACATGGGAACTCAGTGTATTTAGATGCATTATGTGCACTGAATGCGTTAATGGATGCCCAAAAGATTGTATATCAATCTCTAACGAAAGAGCAAAGACTGGTGCTAAGGAATTTATTAAGGTAGTGGTTCCAATAGTGGACAAGCCAAAAGCTCCAAAAGCAGAAACTCCAAAAGCAGCGTCTTCAAAATGAGAACTTAATTTTTAAATTAATTCTTTTTTGATACTGCTTTTTTATTTTTTTCAAATTTTATGCCTGAAAAACAATACTGAATGTTCTCCGGTCTAAATTTGGCAGTTCGGGAATCCTTTAGGGGGATTTCCCAAAAGCCATTCAGGCAGAAAAAGCGTTTTTCTCTTGATTTCTGTTTTTCTCTTGCTTTAATAGCCAGCTGTTGTAAATGTAGCATGTCAATGGACTCGGCAATTTCCTGTTTACTGGATCCGTGGAT
Organism: Methanosarcina sp. Kolksee; assembly: GCF_000969945.1. Classification (NCBI taxonomy): domain Archaea; kingdom Methanobacteriati; phylum Methanobacteriota; class Methanomicrobia; order Methanosarcinales; family Methanosarcinaceae; genus Methanosarcina; species Methanosarcina sp. Kolksee. The sequence goes on along the minus strand of NZ_CP009524.1, from coordinate 1,125,697 downwards.
AAGAGTCCTTTGTGAGTGGACATCAAGACAAAACTCGCAGCGCATAAGGACTAAAGAAGCGACTACAATCAATCTCTTGCTCTTGCAATCAACACGCCATTCTCAACTATAATATTCGAGTTAGGTTTTTGATAAGCAAAAATGACATAAAAACTCTTAATTAGAAAGCTTAGTTTTTTGCTTTCCTTAAAGCGGTGGATCCCGTTCCTGCCTGATCCAGGCCATAGGAATGTCTGCTTCCAGTTCTCCACTTTTTCCTGAAATCCGTTTTTCAAGTCTGCCTTCAGCCCTGAAACTAAATTTCTTGTAAAACCTTATAGCTTTTTGATTGCTTTCCTTTGTAATGAGTTCAATCCTGAGAATCTCGGGATGTTTTAATTCAATTTCCTGCAAGAGGGTTTGAAAGAGTAATGATCCTATTCCTTTATCCTGATAATCGGGGTGCACGGCTATTGTAAGGTCGCTGAAAAGATGTGAAAAAACCCTTATACCCGGGCTGCAGGTATGAACTTCCGCGATCAGGGCTTCAGGGTTTGAAGGGTCTTCAATTGTCAGAATAATTCCTGTCTCATGGCATCTCTCGATGAAATTTCGGACATAAGCTTCAGTGACCTCATCGGCATGTCTTGCAATTCCACCCGAGCGGGCTGCAACAGTCTTATAAAGCACCATAATTTTATGCAGATCCGAAAGTTCGGCTCCTCTTACACTGTATTCCAGTTGCATTTTACCCATCACCCATTTTAAGAAAAAATCAACATGACAATATTAAAACATATCCTTATAAGTGCCAGGGCCTAAATTTCAAGGGTGGCAGGCAGTCCCAAACTTGTTGGAAGATGTTATGAGAGAGCAAAAAAGAAAGCTTTTTCTGGAGAAGTAGAGAATGAAAAAGCAGTAAAGAAGCTGATTGAGAAAGGAGTCCTGAGTTTAATCAGGACAAACTCTAAAGACATATGCCCTCCGTGAGTTACTCCCAAAGAAAATCCAGAAAACACATTATAGAGCCAGAAAAATTAGTTAAACGTTAAACTTTTATTCTTTTCTCTTAGATGTTAATAATGAAAAAAGGCAAATATTAATCGGAGATGAGCTGGCTGATGAATGGAGTTCCTTTTTCCAATAAAGGGCCGGAAACTAATTTTGATAAACAATGGGCTTTTGAAATTGCTTACTTTACTCAGCATATAGGGACTGATCTCAGGAACCTCGGGGATCTTCTGGATGAAAGGGATTATGTTGAATCCCGTTTCCTGGTCTCAGAAATGAAACAGAGAGCAGAGTATGAAAAAACTGTTCAGCCCGATTTCAGAACTTCGCATGGACTTGTAAAAGCCCGCAAGCTGTTCAACAGCTTTCTGGATGAGTGCGTTAACTTTGCCGAGCTTTTGAGGATCACAACAATACAGGAAGAAACCGGGTGTGAAGAAGTACTGGACAAACCCGAACAGATAAGGAATTCTATCGAGAGGCTGAACCTTCTTAAAGAAATGTTAACCGATGAGCTTTGTTTTCACGGCTGGTATTACTGAACAGACGGTATCTGAAAATTTTTCCGTCTTGTGATTACTGCTTTATACCTGCATTAGCCACTACTTTACCTGTATTGTAATTGAGACTTGTAATTGAGACTTGTAATGGATACTTGTAATTGATACCTACAAACGGTTTTTCCTGAAAACCAATAGCATCTGACTATGGGGCTTCTTTGGTGATAGAAAGCTTTGGATGATAGAAAGCTTTATTATTGAAAACCTCATTAGATGAGTTGCAAAGGGTTATATACAGGAATGGGTAACAGGGTACTACTTAAGTCAAAGGTTATCTAACTTAATCTTATTTAATCTAATAATTTCGTCTGCCTGTATCACAGGGAAGAACTCAAAAAAGCGTCCGGAACTTATCCAAGAAAATCGAATTTTTGCTGTATAAGTTTAATGTATCTCGGTTGTGAATTTCCCTGGTCCTTAGGCACCTTCTCGCATTCCCGGGGAATATCAACCATTTATACGACGTGTTTACCTGTTTTTAGCTGGTATCATGTACTGGTTTCAATAAATGGCCTCTTCCGCAAAGGATACTGCCGGGTATGCGGCAGAGCATGTAAGCAGCAGACCTGCAAATTGAGCGATCTGTAAAAAAATGTCAATATTAGAGTGAGTACATGGAAAAATTAGCAAAATTTAAGGCATTAGGGCTTTCAGACAGTATGTTAAAAGCCCTTAAAAAGAAAGGGTTTGAAGAACCGACCCCAATTCAGGAAAAAGTTATCCCGCTTTTTTTGAAAGGAGAATGTGATATCATAGGGCAGGCTCAGACCGGAACCGGAAAAACAACGGCTTTCGGAGCCCCCATTATAGAAAAAATTCCGGAGAAATCAGGAAAGGTGCAGGCGATAGTCCTGACCCCGACTCGAGAACTGGCAATCCAGGTCTCAGAAGAACTCAATTCCCTTAAAGGGGACAAAAAGCTGCATATCGTCCCGATTTATGGGGGACAGTCCATGACCCAGCAACTCAGAGTGCTGAAAAGCGGAGTTGATATTGTCGTGGGAACCCCAGGAAGAGTAATCGATCACCTTGAGCGGAAGAGCTTGAACCTTGAGGACATCGCGTACTTCGTACTGGACGAAGCTGATGAAATGCTCAATATGGGCTTCATTGACGATATTAAGGAAATCTTAAAGGCAACTGGGCCTGATAAGCGAATGCTTTTCTTCTCAGCTACAATGCCAAAGCCAATCCTTGGAATCATCAAGAAATACATGAAGACCTATGAGCATGTTGCCATTGAGAAAGAAGACCTTGATGTAAACCTGACCGAGCAGATTTATTTCGAAGTCAAGGAAAGCGACAAATTTGAAGCCCTGTGCAGGATTATCGATATTGAAGACGAGTTCTACGGGCTTGTGTTCTGCAGAACAAAAACCGATACCGCCCAACTTGCTCAGAAGCTTGGAGACCGAGGATATGCAGCCGATGCCCTGCACGGCGACCTTTCCCAGAATGAAAGGGAAAAGATACTGAACAGGTTCAGAAAGCAAAAAATAAACATCCTCGCGGCAACCGACGTTGCAGCTCGAGGTATCGATATTCTGGATCTGACCCATGTAATCAATTATTCCCTTCCGCAGGACCCTGAATCCTACGTACACAGGATAGGGAGGACCGGTAGGGCAGGAAAGCAGGGAACTGCGATCACTTTCGTTACATCCACGGAATACAGGCGGCTCACCTACATAAAAAAGACTTCAAAGTCCGAAATGAAAAAAGGCCGAATTCCCGAGATAAAAGATGTAATAAAAGCCAAAAGGGCAAGAGTAAAAGCCGAACTCGAAGAGACTATAAAAACCGAAGAGTACGGCGACTGCCTTGAGATGAGTGAGAAGCTTCTTGAAGAATACCCGGCTGAAAAGATCCTGGCTGCCCTCCTGAAGTACTCTTTCAAAGAGATGTTCGATGAAAGCATGTACACAGAGATCTCCGGAAGTTCATATGTCGACCGGAAAGGTAAAACCAGGCTTTTCATCGCAATGGGGAAAGCTGATGGCATGACCCCTGAGAAGCTATGTGAGTTTATGCAGGAAGAAACCGGAGAAAACGATCTTAAAATAAGAGATGCGGAAATTTTCCCACACTTCTCCTTCGTAACTGTACCTTTTGCTCAGGCTTCAGCCCTGCTTGAAATCTTCAAAGACAAAAAGAGAGGTCGAAAACCCTTTATAGAGCTTGCCCAGAAATCAAAGGGAAGAAGCTCAAAAAGTGCTGGTGAATCTCACGGTGACACTCGCAACGGCTCTCGGAGTTATTCTCGAAATGATTCCTGGAATGGTTCTCGCAGTGACTCTCGCAATTCGAACAGCAAAGGTTATACAAAAGATACACGAACTGCGAAGAAAAAATATTCTTCGTATTAATTACATTTTTTTAAAGAGTTTGAGGGGATACAAAGTTTCAGAAATTTCGACAAATTCTGAGAAATTCTGAGATCATAATTTTACCCCTAATCCTTTATTCAAACTTCGAATTTTTTACTCAGGCTTTTTAGTTTATTTTTCAGGTTTACGTTGAAATCAAAATTAATAGACGAATCTTGCGTAGGCTGAATAACTACTGATATTCTTAGGAGTAGAATTCTTATTTTCCCAAAAAGGTCTTTATTCCTATTAAAATAACAAATATACCAAAAGCCTTTCTCAACACATCCATCGGGAGCATATTTGCGAATTGTGCTCCGAATTTTGCACTAATAACCATAGCAATACAAATGATTATACCCGCATATAAATCAACATTTCCCCTTTTATAGTATTCAAGAAAAGCAAGTATGCCAACAGGCGGAAGCAGTGCGACCAGAGAAGTTCCCTGAGCTTTTATTTGAGAAAATCCCTGTAAAACAACCAGTGCAGGAATAATTATAACCCCACCACCAATCCCGAATAGCCCACTTAAAATACCTGCTGCAGCACCAATCAGTAAATAAATTATTAAATCTTCCATAAAGTTTTACCGCCAAAATATGTTTCCAATGAATCTTCGATGTGTTCTGTTTTTCGTCACAAAAACAGACGCTGAATGAATATTAATATCATTTCATTAATAAAAAAATTATCTTGTTTATCAATAAGGTGGAGTTCATCAGCTAACTGGGGTGATTTTAAATCCTGTAATAGAAAAATCAGAAATGAATAAGGAGAATAAGAATTAGATAATCAGTTATTTGATGCAATAAAAGCCAGCCTGCATGTAAGAGTACCAGAATAACTCCACAGTTCTGAACCCTGTTTCTCTTAGGAGTTCCAGGTGTTCTTCAACAGTTATTGGAAAATATTCGGTATCAAAACGCTTCAGGTGCTCCTTAGTTTCATCCTCAGTCCTGCCGTGAGTTAACTGGAAATTTTGCCAGTATCTTTTTCCTGCAAGAATTCCCTCTTCGGTTAACGGTCTGATATTCTCGAAGGTAATGTAAACTCCGCCTTCTTTTAGAAGATTGTAACACATATCAGTGGCTCTTGCTCTTCCTTCACGGTTAAGATAGTGATGACACTGTATCGCAGTTATAATGTCCGGTTTTTCCTCTATCTCCTGAGAGAATTCCTGGGTAGAAGACGCTCTCAGGAATTCCAGCCGGTTAATAGGGCAAGATGATAGTTTTTTCCTTGCCTGATTTAGCATACCTTCTGAGGGGTCAAGCAAAAGAAACTTTGTAGTCGGAAATTCCTCAATTGCCTTATTAACCAGAGATCCAGTTCCGCATCCGGTATCCAGCCAGATTTTTGGGATTGATGGCATGGATTTGACGAAATTGATAGTTTCCTGATGAAAACAGGAGTAATAAGGAAGAACTCCGGAAATCCGGGAATCAAAGTCCTCAGGAAGGTGAGGGGTGGCGTTTTGGGCAGGTTTTACAGGAGTCGTAGGAGTCATATTACCAGGGTCCTTTTTATTTGTTATCGAGTTGAAAAGTTATTACCTTTTCTCGGAAATGAGGGTAATTAATTGTTTTCCTTAAAAATCACGAATTTTTCATCCAGACATCTTTAAAGAATAAAAAGAAGAAGTAAAGCCAGAAAAGTAGAAGGTTTCGCAAAGCTAATATTAAGAAACTTCTGACAAGATATACTGGAGATTCTTTTTTATATTTCCTATGGAATTATAACTCCTAATTATTTCAAATTATTATGAAATAAGTAAATATTTATATTTTTAGATATTATTACTTTAAGACTATATTGTTTTATTAAACCAGTTTTTAATTCTTATTTGTTTTTCCTGAAAGTGAATCAGGAAAAGAAAGATTTGTCAAAAGACACTTCCTGAAAAAGAAAAAAGGAGCCATTCTCAATATGCATTACAGTCTTGGGATTGATGCCGGAGGCACTTATACTGATGCGGTGCTTGTAAGGGATTCGGATGGAGAGATTATAGACTCAAATAAAGCACTTACTACCTATCCCGACCCCTTTGAAGGCATTAAAAACGTAATTGATGGGCTCAATCCTGAATATTTAGAAAACGTAAAGCTGGTTTCGGTCTCAACGACCCTTTCCACCAATACCATCCTTGAAGGCACAGGTTTTCCGGTAGCCCTTATCCTTATAGGTGACCATCCAGTTGATAAAGAGTTACCGGCCGAACATGTGCTTTTTGCTGCCGGTGGGCATAACCATAATGGAGAAGAGGTCGCTGCCCTTGATCTTAAGGCTATAGAGGAATTTGCTTTGCAAGTCAAGGATAAGGTTTCAGCTTTTGCAATCTCTTCTTACTTCAGCACAAGAAATCCTGAACACGAAATAAGGGCCAGAGACCTGATTCTTGAACTTACGGGTCTGCCTGCGGTTTGCGGACATGAACTTTCCCAGGAACTGGGAGCTTACGAAAGGGCGGTGACGGCTTTTCTCAATGCCCAGCTCATCCCCATCACAAGACAGTTCGTGAAGTCCGTTATTTCAGAGATCACGAAACGCGGGATTAACGCACGGCTCCTTATGCTTAAATGCGATGGCTCGGTAGTGGGGATAAGAGATGCCCTGAAAAAACCCATTGAAACTATCTTTTCAGGCCCTGCAGCAAGTCTTGTAGGAGCTTCTTTCCTTTCAGGGCTAAAGACCTGTGAAGTTGTGGACGTAGGAGGCACAAGCACGGATATCTCCTCAATCTGTATGGGCGTTCCCGACCTTAGCGATGAAGGAGCCGTCGTCGGAGGCTGGAAAACCCGCGTCCGGGCAATCAGAATGGAGACAACAGCTACAGGAGGGGATAGCCATATCTGGACCGTTAACAAGGAACTCTTCCTTGGGCCCAGGCGAGTCATCCCACTGGCAGTAGCTGCAGTAAAATACCCGAGCTTTTTGAATAACCTCAAAAGAACGCCCATGCCTTTCAGAGAAGATCTGGGAGAGAACATCCAGCCCACAAAATTTTTTGTAAGATCCGGTTATCAGGCCGGAGAATTAAGCAGGACTGAAGCTGAGGTAATGAAGGTCATAGGGGAAGAACCCGTATCGGTACCTGAAATCAATGTCCTTCTCCAAAAAGACGTCTATCCTCAGACGTTAGATTCCCTTATCAGAAAACGCCTCGTCCAGGCAATCGGTTTCACGCCTACGGACGCTCTGCATGTACTTGGGGAATACACTGAATGGGATGTTGATGCCTCACAAATAGGCGCAGAAAAGATTGCGAGACTTATGCATATGACCCCAGGAGAGTTATGTACTGCAGTAAAAAAGCGGGTTGCAAGGAGCATGGCACTTCATTTGCTGTCTTATATCCTGTCAGATGTTCCATACGAATCCATTGAAAAGATCCTGGACGGAAACTATCCTGCTAAATTCAAGCTGGACATTCCGGTTGTACTGCTTGGAGGACCTGTCCGGGCATATAGGGAAGAGCTAAAGGAAATCATTGATGCAGAAATCATCGTTCCCCAACATGCCGAGGTAGGAAACGCAGTTGGAGCCCTGGTGGGAAAAGGTATTAAAAGAGTTGAAATCCTGATACGACCAGCAAGCCTCATGTCCCCAGATAAGGATTTCCTGGTCTTTGCCCCGGGCAGCAGGCTGAAATTTGATACGTATTCAGAAGCCCTTGATACTGCAACCAAACTTGGGAAAAAGCTTGCTATGGATTACATGCAAGACTGCGGCCTTAGCGGAAGCCAGATTGAAATTTCCGTTGAGAAAAAGACAATCTCCCCTGATGGCTGGAACCATCCACCTATGGAAACCAATTTACTGGTAATGGGAATAGGAATACGTGGGTTGCATTTAGAGGGATAAAATAGAGGGATAAAATAGAGAGATAAAATAGAGAGATAAAATAAGGAATCTAAAGGGGAAAACAAAGAACAAAATTTTAAGAATGAATAGAAAAAAACCAAAATAGAGTGAATGAAGTGAGAAGTGGAAGATATGAGAATCTTGCTGATTGCCGACATCCATGCAAATTATGAAGCTTTAGACACTGTTCTGGAAATTCCTCATGATAGAGTCATCTGTCTCGGAGATATTGTTGACTATGGGCCTGATCCAGACAAATGTATTGACCTTCTGCGCATGAAAGAAATTCCTGTAATAAGAGGAAACCATGACAATGCAGTTGCTTTCAAGGTAGACTGTCAGTGTGGATACAAATATAAACATCTCTCAATTGCGACCAGGGAATACACCTGGGAAATCCTTGATAGATCCGGAATGGAATACCTTCAGAACCTCCCCCTCCTGATTAGAGAAGAAATCGACGGAAAAAGACTCTATCTGACCCATGCCAGCCCTCGCTCTATGTTTGAATACATAAAGCCCGAAACTACTGACGAAGAGATCCAGAATATGATTAACGAAGCAATGGAGCCTTTGGAAGCAGAATTTCTTGTTGTCGGGCACTCTCATATCCCCATGAACAGAAAACTCGGAAACTTGAAAATAATAAATCCGGGTTCAGTCGGACAGCCAAGGGATGGAGATCCCCGGGCAAGCTGCGCCATTTTTGACACCGAAAACGGAAAAGTAGAGCACCTGCGCCTCGATTATGACATTGAATCTGTTTGCACAAAAATCAAAGAACGAATGCCTCATCCAGATGAATTGATAGCTATTCTCAGGCGAGGATACTGATACTGTATTTAAGAAATTAAAAAATAATGATGGGAAGTTGGGCTCAGGCTTCTTTTATAGCTCTGACAATTTTTTCCACATATTCAGGCTTCACATCCGAAGGTCTTGTTTTCTCGACCCCGAGTTCCGTAACCATTAGATATGTGTCAGCTTTCATTCCGGCTTCATCGAGCTTTTTTGTGGCACAACGGTCCGAGCAGCCGTCCAGGGCAAGAATCTTAAAGCCGTCTGATATGGCATCTTCAACCGCATCAACTCCTTTGTGAGCAGCCGCAGCCCTGTAAAGGTCAGGCCTTCTGAAAGCAAGAGCTGACGCTGCCTGCATTGTAAGTTTTCCGGTGTTAGAAAGGCCAGAGCAGGCAAAAATGAGGGTACTTTTCCTTTTTCCGGAAGTTTTTTTAGTTTCATCTGTCTTGCCGGGTAAAGAGTTTATAGATTCCGTTCCTGCTGATTCCATGGATATTACAACCTTTAATGAGAAAGCTAAACATTAGTGGGAAATACAATCGTTATGAATAATACAACATTTAATGAGAAATGTTTCAGAACTTTTAATGAAAAATTGTTTCACAACCTTTAATGAAAAATGTTTCAGAACTTTAATGGAAAATTGTTTCAGAACCTTTAATGATGAGTTGTTTCAAAAACGATTGAAATGGAAATGGCGAGAAAGCTGATATAATTTCCGGTATTACTGCCAGCTAATCAGGCTCACTTTGCCTGTCCCAAAACACCAAAAAAGCCCAAAAAACCCCATAAAGCCAAAAAACCCTAAAAAACGCCAAAAAAGCCAAAAAAATTATCACGCTAAAAAATAAGAGAGGAGTAAAATTAGTCCAGCTCAAGCTGGATTATCTCAACGTTAAGGTTTGCGATTTCAAGAATGGCAACCGTTTGCTTTCCGGAAAGCACGCCTGAAGCTTCACCGGGATTTATCACAGGAACTCCTTCAATGATTTTGACACCTGGATCATGAGTATGGCCCCGAATTACGACATCAAATTCCCCTGAAATGGCAAGCGCTTTGACCAGGGCTTCATTTGTCCCGTGCAGAAGGGCAATATGCAGTCCGTCAATTGTCAGATCTCCAAAGTTCCCGCAGGAAATCGCTCCGATTTCTTCAAACCGCTTCGTAAGTGTCACTTTATCTCCATCATTGTTTCCGAATACAAAGTAAAGTTTTGACTCCAAATCCTTAAAGGCTCTCGCGGTAAACGGAGAAATGAGATCTCCGGCGTGCAGCACGGTTTTTACCTTTTTTTCATTAAAAAATTCCACCGCTTTCCGGATAGCATTCATGTTATCGTGTGAGTCCGAAATAATTCCAATCAAGTATTCCCACCTCTTCGACTAGCTTTCCCTATTCAATATATAGTGCGGTTTGCTAAAAAGAATTTGGTAAAACAGATTTTATAGAGCCGTCTTCAAGAATTGAAATTTTAAAATTAGTGTTTATAATCAGACCTTTTTAATCGAAGTTTATAGCAGGAACTTTAGGATTAAACCGTAACAGGAAATGTTTCTACACCTGCGCTCGGAATGCTTTTTCACTTGTACCTATAATCAATCTGAAGCAATGCAAATCCACAGGCTGACCTTTAACCTCCATTAAGAATACAGCTACTTTTAAATATGAGGTGCTGATATTATTGGGATAATCTCTGAAGAGTATTACAGGAATCCTGAAAGAATATACCTAGATAATCCTGAGTCAATGAACCTGGAAAATCTTGTAATCATAAATTCACGAAATTCCCTATTGAGTTTAAATGATAATTTTAGTCCCCTATTGAGCTTAAAATAATCAGTTAAATTTCCTGTGAAGTTTAAATAATCAGTTAAATTTCCTGTGAAGTTTAAATAATCAGCTAAATTTCCTGTGAAGTTAAAATAATAACTTAAATTTCCTGTTAAGTCTAAATAATCAGTTAAATTTCCTGTTGAGTTTAAATAGTGAGTTTAATTAGAAAGTTAAAATTTCGAGTTAAAATTAATTAAATTAGTGAGTAAATATGAAAGCTATAACCCTCCTGAGCAGCGGGCTTGATTCAGTTGCAGCGCTCGCAATCGCAGCGGAAGATTTTGACATAGAGATGGCTATTACTTTTGATTATGGGCAGAGGGCCAGAGAGAGGGAAATTAAGTACTCGCGAAAGGTATGTGAATACTTTGGAATTGAACATAGGGTTATAAAACTGGACTGGCTTTCGGAAATAACATCCACCTCTCTCGTTAACAGGGATGTTGAAGTCCCATCTTTATCTTTTGAAGATATTGGCGAAGCGGCCCCTGCAGAGATCACAGATGCTTCAGCAAAAGCTGTCTGGGTCCCTAATAGAAATGGGGTGATGCTCAATATCGCAGGAAGCTTTGCCGAAAGCAGGGAATGTGATTACCTTGTAGTGGGCTTTAACGGTGAAGAAGCAGGCACTTTCCCTGACAATTCCCTTGCTTATGTGCAGACAATGGACAGGGCTTTTTCCTACTCCACTCAAAACGGGGTAAAAATACTGGCTCCTCTTATTGAACTTGGGAAAACGGAAATCGTCAGAAAGGCTCTGGAAGTAAAAGCTCCTCTTGAGTACAGCTGGAGCTGCTATCACGGAGAAGAAATTCCCTGCGGAGAATGCGAGAGCTGCGTGCGCAGAGCACGTGCGTTTAATAATGCAGGTGTAAAAGACCCTCTTCTGGAAAGACTTGGAATTTGAGCCGAAAAGAAATGCCTGGAATCTGAATAGACAGAACCGGACAGGATGTCGGCCAACAAAGTACATTAAGAAAGAATTAAGAAGAAGCTTGCAGAAAAACTTGCAAAAACTTGCAGAGAGAATTCTATGAAATGCATTGTTTTACCTGAGAAATTTGATTATGACGGGAGCCAGATTTCCTCTCTCTGGGCCTACAACAGTTTTGGAGTTCAGGAAGATTCGGTTGTAGTTTTCAGAGGTGCCTGCGACGTAAAAATCGAGCACATGATCGACCTGGAAGACCGACGGGCAAATGAATCTATCTGGTCCGAAGATATGGTAAGTTTCATTATCGAACATTTTGATTCTACGGACCTGAAACTTATATATGCACGGCAGCGTTTTTTCACAGCCCTTGTAAGAGAATGCCTTGCAGATCTCGGAGTGCAGACAACACGGGAAGGAGACGACCTTTTCCTTGATGGAAAGAAACTGACAGTTTCGATTGCCAGTACCTCGGCAGTGTCCCAGAAAATCCACTTCGGCATCAACGTCTCTCACGAGGTATACGGAAATCTGAAAGATGCAGGGATAGGAGAAGATAAACAGGTTGCAAGCTTCATGAAAGCAGTAGGAGAAGCCTATGTCCGCGAATTTGAGGATATAGAAAAGGACCTGAGAAAGTCCAGGCCTCTGGGGGCTATATAATGGCAGCTTCGGATTTTACTTCTGCTCCTATAAGGGAGGTCTTCTGTTCTGTGCAGGGAGAAGGTCCGTATGTTGGGACAAGGCAGGCTTTTGTCCGCTTTTCTGGCTGCAATCTCAATTGCAATTACTGTGATACGGATTTTTCAAACCCCGGAACCTGTAACTATGAGCAGGTGGAAGGGAGCGGAATTTTTGAGAAAATTAAAAATCCTGTGAGTATAGACCAGCTGGAATCTATGCTGAAGCCTTTCAAAAAGCTTCATTCAATCTCTCTGACAGGAGGAGAACCTCTCCTACATGCGGATTTCATAGAAAAGTTGAATCTGGACTCGCCGCTTTACCTCGAATCTAATATGACCTTGCCTGAGCAGGCCAGAAAGCTGACTGAAAAGGTTGCTTATGTGTCAGGAGATTTCAAACTTCCCGAATTAATCCGGGGTATGGGATCTGAAGCTCGGGATACACATATAGAAAATACAGTAGAGTGCTTCAGGCTTCTGAGAAAAAACCAATCAAGAGATTGCTTTTGCAAGATTGTTGTAGATAGCAACACGGAATTAGAAACTGTAACTCCGGCCGTAGAAGCTATAGCTCCTTACGTATCCTGCGTGATACTCCAGCCTGAAACCCCTATTGGACGTGACGTTACAAATCCGCGGCCTTCGCAATCTATACAGGCCTCCGTCCAGAATATTATGGAACTGCAGAAAAGCCTGCTTGAAATTATAGATACACGAGTTATACCCCAGACTCACAGGATGTGGGGTTGTTTATAACCAGAATTAAAAAAGAACAAAGAACGCACTGAGATGTGAATAACCTCCAGATGTGAATAAATTCTTGAGAAAACGTTTATTGAAAAAACGTTTATTGAAAAAACATTTATTGAAAAAACATTTATTGAAAAAACATTTATTGAAAAAACATTTATTGAAAACGGAGTGTACCAGATGACAAAAATGAGATTGGGAGTTATTGACTATATTGATAGTGCCCATTACCTTCCTGGACATGGAAAATGCGGAAGAGTACATGGTCACACGTATAAAATTGAGGTCCTGGTAGAAGGGGAAGTCAGGGAAAATGGAATGGTTATTGACTTTTACGACCTGAAGAAGGGAATTAAGGAAACCCTTGAAGAATATGACCATACCCTGTTAAATGAAATCATCGAATTTCCAAGTTCCGAACACCTCTGCCAGCACATTCACTCCCGGCTCCTGGAGAGATTTGGCTTTCCCCTTCAGGTAAGGGTATGGGAAGGGGAAGGAAAATGGTGCGAAATGGATAATTTCTCGGAATGATCAGATTGGACAATGTTTATCCTGATAACATTTAATTATTAGTTCCATTTTACCCAGTATTTTTGAGAAAAATCTACCGAATGTATATAAATTCACTTAAAGCCCGCCATATCATACTGAACTTTTATATAATTAAAGGTATTTTTATATCTGAGTTAAATTTAAAACTGTAGGAACTCGGAGGAAGCATCTAAAAATTCTCATGATTCCAGATAAATTCACAATGTATATCAAGGGGTTCATCATAAACTGAGTTAGATATTCTGAAATCCCCCTGCACTGAGGTCCTGCTGTACTTCTAAACTCTGAACGGAGGAGAACACATTTGCCAGAAGACAATCCTATAGATAACACAAACCGCCCTGAATTTGACGAAGGGCTCCTGAGAAAAATTGCCGAACATCCCTGCTACGACAAGAAAGCCCAGCATAAGTACGGGAGAATTCACCTGGCTGTGGCTCCTTCATGCAATATCCAGTGTAATTTCTGCGTCAGGGAATTTGACTGCGTAAACGAGAGCCGCCCAGGAGTTACGAGTAAGGTCCTTACTCCACAGGAAGCCCTTGAAAAGACAAGGCAGATTATAACAGATTATCCCTTTATCAAGGTTGTCGGAATTGCAGGTCCGGGTGACCCTCTGGCCAATAAAGAGACTTTTGAAACCTTTGAACTGATCAAAAACGAATTTCCTGAACTCACGCTTTGCATGAGTACAAACGGGCTCTTGCTTCCCGAAAAACTGGAGGACATTCTGCGTGTAGGAGTTTCAACATTAACGGTAACAATAAACGCGATTGATCCCGAAATTCAGGCAAAAATCGTGGATCATGTAGTTTATCACGGGAAGGTCTACAGGGGAATCGAAGGCGCAAAAATCCAGATAAAGAACCAGCTTGAGGGCGTTAAAGCGGCTGTCGATGCAGGTATTGTTGTCAAGGTAAACACCGTACTTGTCCCGGGAATTAATGACAAACATGTGGTTGAGATTGCCAGAAAACTCAATGAACTCGGTGTATACATAATGAATATCATGCCCCTTATTAACCAGGGAGCTTTTGCAGACATTGAGCCGCCTACCGCAGAGGAAAGAAAAGCTGTACAGCAGGCATGTGAACCCTACGTCTTGCAGATGCGCCATTGCAGGCAGTGTAGAGCTGATGCATATGGATTACTTGCTCAGGATATGTCGCAGATGAGTGAAGAACGCAGAAAGCTCATAAAAATCCAGACAAAAGAGGATATCGAAAAAGCAAGAAAAATCCTTAAGGAAAACGGTGAGCAGGAAGCTTGAGAAGAGAAAGAACTCAAGGCCTTACTTCTCCAGTAGCATGAGTAATTTTTAGCTCTGGAATCAAAAAAGCTTTTTAATAAGAATTCAGGAATGAGGTCAAATAAAAGTTCTGGCTTGAAAACCTGATAAAAGAATTCAGGACCAATACCTGAAAAGTCGGAGTAAGATTACTCCGCTTCTCAGACCTATTTAAAAATGCACTTCAAATTACACTTATAATAATTACTCGATTGTGATTGCGTTGTTCGGGCAGGCATCTTCGCATGCACCGCAGTCAAGACATTCATTTTCATCGACGACTGCAATATCATCGTCGCTGAGAGAAATTGCAGCTGCTGGGCATTCGTCTACACAGGTTCCACAGCCAGTACAGGAATCGGCATTAACTTTTGCTACCATTTTTTTCACTCCTATTCTAACAGTAAGGGTTTTTTATATATCTATACATATATTAAATTGCCTTAATAAGATTGAATTACCTAATAAAAAGCTGTCGCTTCTTCTCTGTGAAACAAAGAACAAAAAAGATAAAGGATAAACGAATAGGTACTCACGAAAATATCTCAGGATTCTTTCATAAGAGATGTTTTGTAATTTATCTAAGCCCATCGATAGCGTACTAATCGTACTACTTATATTTGTATTACCGACATGTTCTCATATTTGTATTACCGACATGCTCTCATATTTGTACTAATTACTTGTATTTATACTACTGAAATACTCGTATTTATGCTACTGAAATACTCGTATTTATACTACTGAAATACCCGTATTTATTCTACTGATTACTCGCACTTGTACTGTTAATATTCGTATATATGCTACTGAAATACTCGTATAAATTCAAAAACAAAAAAGGAAGCCTGACATTGAACCTGGAAGAGCTTGCAGAAAGGATAAAAAACTTTGAAGGGGTTACCCGAAAAAAACAGATTGAGGATATCGTTTCAGTTTTCAAAGCCGTTCGTCCGGAATATCAGAACGCTATCGTTGATTTCGGAGACGATGCGGCAGTTATCGATATAGGAGGAGATGATGTTATCCTCTTTGCAGCAGATGGGATCTGGGGAAAGTTACTGGATGCCAGTCCCTGGTGGGCAGGCTATGGAGCCGTAGTCGTTAATGTAAATGATATTGCAGCAATGGGGGGAAAACCTCTTGCTATGGTAGATATTGCTTCCTCTAACTCTGAAACAGCCTGTAAGGAACTCATGGAAGGCCTGGCTGAAGGGGTCAGGAAATTCGGGGTCCCGGTTGTAGGCGGCCACGTCCATCCTGATACTGATTATAACTCCATTTCCGTTGCTATTATCGGGATAGTGAAGAAAGACTGCGTAATCCGGAGCGATACTGCTCGGCCTGGAGACCTGGTTATTGCAGCTTACGATATGGACGGAAAAATAGGGCCAAATTCCCCTTATAGCTGGGACACAACATCTTTTAAAGATCCGGCAGTGCTCAGAAAGAGCTATCTTGTAACTCAGGAAATTGCAAAAAGAAAACTTGCTACTGCAGGAAAAGACATAAGCAATCCCGGGCTCATAGGAACGCTTGGAATGCTCTGTGAAACAAGCAGAGTTGGCGCAGCCGTAGACCTTGAAAAAGTCCCGAGACCCGAAAACGTGGATTTTGAGCAGTGGCTAAAAGTGCATCCCGGAACAGGCTATGTGTTTACTGCTGATCTGGAAAAGGCCGAAGAATGCAGAAAGGTCTTTGAAGAGGCTGGGCTTACGGCTGCTATTATCGGAAAAATTGAAGAAGGTTCAAAACTCGATATGTATAATAAAACAGATAGAGTTACGGTATTTGATTTTTCAAGGGAAAGCATTACAGGCATCTGTTCCGAATAATAGGAACTTTTCTGCCTTTTTCCTTTTTAACATATTTTCTCTTTTAAAGTTCAGATATTCACTTTTCGTCAAAAAAGATTAAATTTTCATTGTTGTTTTTCAATCCGGAATTCCATTTTCTTCAAGCTACTGACCCAAAGAGATTTTACCGGATTGAGAAACCTTACTGGGGTTATTTGTAAAATCTAGCCGAATTGAGAGTTCAATTAGTTACTGGCTTTCTATCCAGTCTTTCATTTCATCATAGAGGAATTTTTCAGCAGCCTGAACCTTCTCCAGAGGGCCACGGAGAACCAGGAGTTCTCTTTCTTCGCTGTTTGCTATACCCACGAACACCTTCCGGGTAACAGGTTCAAGCCCGAACTCTTCAACAATATCGTAAATAATAGATACAACCGTGCCTGGGGGGATTATAAGGTCATACAGTTCTTCAATATTAAGATCTTCACATCCGTTCCCTTTTTCCTTTTCCTTTTCAAGTTGCTTTGAGGCAATTAAGTCTTCCAGATTAAGTATCTTATGCATCCTTGGGTCACCTTCTTATTTTTCCTTCTATTTTTCCTTCTATTTTTCTGTTTGCATCTTCTATCAGTTTTGGTCAGCTTCAATAAAAAGAAGCAGGTTTAGTCAAGCGGAAAGATTTTTTGTTTGCGCATTGTTAGAGTAATGAACATTGCTAAAGTAATAGACATTGCTAAAGTAATAGACATTGCTAAAGTAATGGACATTGTTAAAGTAATATAAGGTAAATCAAACTAATTAATAAGGTAAATCAAACTAAACATTACGATATTAAACTTTGAGATATCTCAGGTAGTTACTCAGATATTTTTTTTGTATCAACTTATGATAGGTATAATCATATTTATGATTGATTCTCATTGGCATTATCTGTTAAGACCTGAATACCTAATTCGAACTATATAATTATTAAATTATAAAATTGTTTTATAATTCAAGAAGCTAAGTTCTAATTCTGGATGTAATTAGATGCGAATTTGAGGGCGAAAGTAGTGAAAAACGTATTATGTACTCCTAGTATATCGATTCTCAAATATATACATAATAAGAAAATAAATATAGTTTATGGCGCAAATATTATTTTAAAGTCACATGAAATTTTGTAACACGGAAAACGCAGCCTGTCGCATAGTGATTCTATCTGGATATTACAACCACGGAAAACACGGAAAGCACGGAAGAAACACGCCTTTACTACTGATTTCCGTGTCTTCCGTGCTTTCAGTGGTTTTCAAAAAATTCATTTTGGACATACTTTGGAATCGATGCACTAGATTGCACATTTCGAATCCCTGCCAATTTGGGAAAATAATCCCTTGATATTTGGTCGTTTTGTTAATGGATAACTATAATAATTATACTTTTGTGATTTTTAATTATACAAAAGTATCAAAAATCTGAATGTGAGTATATTCGGAATATATGAAAAATTATTTAATTCTATGTCAAATAATAACCAATGTTAAATATGAGCAGAGTTAAAGTATTAGGGTACAACTTAAAAAAAATAGTAACGCCTCCTTTACTTATTATGATGTACAGGAACGTAAGTAAACATACTGTATTTCAAGGATATAGGAAAATGTAAGGGAATATGAGGAAAATGGTTCTAAGCAGACCGATTCTGAGCAAACTTTATCTGAGATGAAACTCTCTTATAAGAGGATAGCAATGCAGCAGTATAAATTGAAGCGCGGTTTTAAGCCTGATATTGACAGGATTTATTCTGTAATGGCGGAGTGTTTTTCCGGGGAGATCTCCAAAAGCGAAGGAGTCCTTGAAACCTCCTATGGAGCTATGTCAGAGATTAAAGTCTGGATTGAGAAAAAAATGCTCTATGTGGACACAGTTTCCGATAAAACAGTAACTGATGATGGAACTGTCCTGCAGACCAATAAGGCCTTCCGGGATTTCCTGTATAAGGCTACCGGTTACACAGCAAAAGAGCGAGTAAAAAATGCTAAGAAAGAAGTCGGTGAGGAGTAAAACTCCTGACGACTTAATCCTATTTTGAAATTTTTTCTACCTGACACCCCTACCTTGAGGTATCTTTTTGAGTGGCGATTTTCTGGAAAAACTGAAGAGCTTTGAGATTCCCACCTGCCTGCGGGTCTGCTGCGGAACCGACGGCTCTGTGACCTTTCTGCTGGAAATAATGACCCGAAAGCCGGTAAATGTAACAACTGAGTCTCAGTATACCATTAAAGCTGATAAAACGATTGCTGCGCTTCTCGGCGTAGAAGAAGGCAGTGAGGTAAACGATAGAATAGTCAGGCTCTCTGCAGGGAACACAACTTTTGTCCATGCAAGGTCCCTCTCCCCTCTGGATCGCATGCCTAATACCATGAAGGAACAGCTCATGCGGGCTGACATCCCGATCGGCAGAATCCTGCGCAGCCATAACCTTGAAACCAGACGCGACATGGCTGAACTTGAAATTCTGGAAGGGGAATCAACTTTCGACGGCATACCTGTCCTTTCTCGCTCCTATAAGATAGTCCACAATAACCATGTCCTCATGTGGATTAACGAGCGCTTCCCTATAGATGAGCGCTGGAAGTTATAACGGGAAACCTCAGAAAATGACAACTTAAGCGATAAAATTGGAATAAAACAGCTTTTTTCAAGCAATTTCTTTCCAATTTATTTAATACAAACTCGCAAATTTTCCAGCAGTTAGGGGAAAAATTCCACTGATTTCTGCTTTCACTCGAAACCTTTATATCTCTGCTGTGATATTTTGGAGATGCTCTTTGAGCATCAGTGCCTTGGTGGCTTAGGGGTATAGCGCGTCCTTGGTAAGGACGAGGTCGCGGGTTCAAATCCCGCCCGAGGCTTTTTTTTTATTTTTGTTTAAAGCACTTTCTTTCTATTTTGTCCTAATTTTTTACTTGGAATTTCATTAAGGCATAGTACTGTAGGCAGTGTAGAGAAAGTTCTGTAAAATATGATTGACTATTTCTTGGCTCTTCGTTGTTTTGTGTGGATATTCTCATAATACTCTCATAAAAACCAATGCGGTCTTGAATTGAAAATTATCTTATCCATAGGAAACGACGAAGAGCCCTTTCACCACAAAAAACAGGATGCGGAGTCAATGGTTGATATTGTCTCATTTATAAAAGATTATTTTTCGATCAGGAAGATGGAATCTGCCGGAGTAGGTTATGTTTGGCTATTTCTGAAGATATTATGTTTTTAAATAGGTTACTACCAATTTGGTAGGAATTGGTAGTTTTTGGTAGTAATTGACATTAGAGTATCAACCATTATTTTTTACTCCTTTACACCTGTACATATAACTCCGGCCTCTTTTTATCAGTTCAATGTAACCAAGCTTTACAAGATATTGCATATCATTCCTTGCTGTATCGTAAGCCACGTTGTATTTACGATGGCAAGATAAAGAATTTGACCATTACAAATCCCAGAATTCTCATTCTTAAAGAAATTTTTACTCAGGTCAACTATTGCATCTGCAACTATAGGGGCAAAATTGAACCCGTTTATTAGGCGAAGACGAAAAATTTGTTCCTTCGTCATCTCACTTTTTAAAACATATATGTCGTTCATATGAACTGCCAAAGATACATTTGAGTCATGGGGTCATATGAACCAGTAGGAATTATAGTCATATTTTGAGTATCCAGCCAATACAGGTTAAAATTAGAAGGAAAGGCTTAAAGAATATTGAAATGCAATCTTTAGATATATTTTTGAAATGTTGGGGAGCGAAGGAAAATAAATGACAAATAAGAAAAAATTGAATTCAATACCTTTAACCGCATCACTCTTGTTTTTTTTAATTTTTGGCTCATGTATAGCATCGGCTGGAACAGAAACTCGGCTCATTCATGGTGAGCGATTAACATCAGAAATATCTTTCTCTGGCAACTACGCTTTTTGGACAGAGAGTGCTGGGAATGACGTACATGCTTATGACCTGACTACAGGAAAACGAACAGATATTAGTGGTCATGCTGCAGACGGCCAAATTAATGCGCATGAAAAAACCCGCATAAAAACAAGTACTACTGCATTTAGTCCATCTATCTATAACGATAAAATCGTATATGCAGATAATCGCAATCCAGCTACCAATCCAGATGTAAGAGAAAATGACGCTGGCAATAGTACGGTGACGAAACCGAATAGTATTAATGTAACTCCCCCACAAGCACAGGTGGCAGATTTCGCTGCGCCTAACAATACTATAGTATATGGTTTTTGGCCCAGCTGGTCTTACCTTGAATCCTATCAACCAGATTGGAATACCTTAACTCATGTTTCATATTCTAAATGGACTGTAAACAGTGATGGTACACTTACGGATCCCACAAATATGAGTAACTATTATGTAATTAGGGATCTGGCACATCAACGTGGAGTAAAAGTAACACTGTGTATCTATTCAAATGACCCATATGTAATGGACAGTGTAATTGCAAACCACCAGACAGATTTCATAAACAATATCTCAAATTCGTTGCAGATATATGGTGCAGATGGAGTAAATTTAGACCTGGAAACGCCGACCGATATAAACAGTATCACCGGAACTTCAAATGTTCCTTTATTCGAAAATTTAATGGCAAATCTTCATATAACGTTAAAAGCTGCGAATCCCGCTTATCATATTTCTCTCGATGTTCCCTGGGGCATAAAATATGCTGCGACCTTCAAAAACGCAAATCTGACAAAATATACCGATTCCGTTTTTCTCATGAGTTATGATTATTGTAATCGTAAAACCACTGCTCCCAATTCACCATATAACAGTTCAATTCGATATGATGCGATTGACTCGATAAGTGAAACATCAAAATACTTTAATAAAAGTCAAATAATATTAGGCTTGCCTTTTTATGGTTATGATTATTCGACAGACTCCAATCAACCAGGAGCAAATATTACCAGGGAACAAGCCATATTTATAGGAACTGCGGTGAATAATTCTCAGGTTCATGGCAGAATTTGGGACTCCGATTCCAATACTCCCTGGTATTTTTATAAGGCTGGTGATACATGGCATCAAGTATGGTACGATGACGATGAATCACTTAAATTAAAATATCAATATGCAAAATCCGAAAATCTAGGTGGAGTAGGTTTTTGGGCTTTGGGATACGAAAGAAATTATTCTAACATCTGGAAAGTGTTTCAATTAGATCCTGTAGCGGACTTCAGCGCCAGTGTCACGAGTGGTTATACCCCTCTCTCAGTACAGTTTACCGACTTGTCGCAACACGCAATATTAAGGAATTGGAACTTTGGAGACGAAAACACTTCAACTGAGCAGAACCCATTGCACACTTACTTTGCAGCAGGAACCTATATTGTTAACCTGACAGTAGGCAATGGAAATAATACTGCCTCAAAAACTGCTAC
Source organism: Methanosarcina sp. Kolksee (assembly GCF_000969945.1). Lineage (NCBI taxonomy): Archaea > Methanobacteriati > Methanobacteriota > Methanomicrobia > Methanosarcinales > Methanosarcinaceae > Methanosarcina > Methanosarcina sp. Kolksee. The sequence goes on along the minus strand of NZ_CP009524.1, from coordinate 1,103,831 downwards.
AATAATTGTGTTTGAAGAAAACAACTCAAGTGGTGGCACTAGTGGAAGTGGTCATAGGAGCTCAAGCGGTGACAGTAGTGGAAGTGGCCATAGCAGCTCTAGTGTTGGAGGAGGTGGAGGCGTGTCTCCGGAGCTTCAAAGTAATGTCCAGGTAAAGGAACTTTCACAAGCTGCTGTTATAAATGGGAAATCTGTAACGTTCGATTTCCCAAAAAATGTAACCTGTGTTGTGTATGTGAATTTTGATTCGAAGAAAACTTTCGGGAAGACAACAGCCATTACTGAACAGCTCAAAGAGAAATCTTCTCTGGTTTCCATACTGCCCGACGGTGAAGTCTACAGATCCTTTAATGTCTGGGTAGGAAATGGAGGAATTGCAACCTCAAAGAACATGGAAAATCCAATCGTGTGTTTCAAGGTTGAAAAATCCTGGGTAAAGGACAAAGATATCGATAAATCTTCTATTACTCTTAATAGATACAACGATAAAAAATGGGAGCAATTTCCAGTAAGTCTTTCAGGAGAAGATAATGAATTCTTATATTTCACAGCCAAAACTTCAGGGTTCTCTTCATTTGCAATAACGGGTACAGTGAAACCATTACCTGAAGAAATTGTAACGAAGATAGAGATTGATTACCCTGAAACAATTAACAATACCTCAAGTAAAGAACCACAGACTGAACAAAACGAAATTCCAAGCACACCAGGTTTTGAGATTTATTACGGAATAGCCAGCCTGTTTGCAGTGCTCCTGTATAAAAGGAAGTAAAAAAGGCAAAATCCAGAATTAGATGTGAAATGAGAGGTTGATCCTCTCATCTTTTTTGGAGCGGGGGCGCGAACATACCACATTGCTTGCAGCAGGATGCGTCAGCACAAAGTTGAATTTTGCTCCTACCTGCTTGAAAGATACAAGAACTATTAATAGTTTAAATTAATAATTGATATGAAAAGCTTTTATATTTTTATTATATATGCTTATATTGTGGGGAAGGATAATATGAGGCTGGTAAGTGATTCTTTCAACCTTCTTGATGTTCTGTCAAGTCTATGGAAGCTAAGAACTTTTTTTCAGCTACAGTTGAACCTATAAAACGACCAGTTATCATAAACTTAAAAGTACAGTAAATTATATGAAGAGGTGAAATCTTAATGAGTCACCAATTTCCTCCAAAAAGGAGAGGTCAGAAACCAAAATTTGATCATGAAAAAATCGAAGAACTCCTCAAAGCAGGTGAGAAACCCTTTAAAATTATGCTTCTATTGGGTTGTTCCTATGGGGTTTTACGATATGTACGAAAGAAAATGGGAAGAAAAAAAGTATAATTTTGAAAAAATATTATTTTGTATTCGGTTAAGATACGATTTATAAAATGTGTTGCTTTTAATGCATTTTCCCGTTAACCTATTATTGTTAAGTTTATGAGTCGTTGAGGTGAAAAATATGACTAAAAAACTATTTGCAATCACTTGTACCTTCTTATTCATAATAGGTCATATGTTCAAGCGATGGAAACATATGCAAAAATCTGTTTTCTGGCGAGGGTTTCTAAGCGAATCTATGTGGGTAGAAGACTATGGAAATCTATCGCTTTTCAAGAAGCTGGTTTTTTGGGTGAATTATCCTTTTTCTTATGCTAAATTTTTATGGGTTGTCGTATGGGATCGTATTGACAGATTATTCGCTAGAGACTCAAGAGCAAGATATACTAAAGTAAAGATGGAATACCAAAAATCATGTAAAATACAATAATAGAAAAAGTTATTAGTTATCTCGTATCAATAACCACTTTTCCATTTTCAGCATTACCTGCAGTCTTCACACTTTTCTCAAAAATTGAAAATTAGAGAATTTCAAACCGTTGAAAATGGGAATTATTAACCGCTGTTGACAACTTTTAAAGTTTACATTGTCCACTATCCAATTGTATTAACGAAACGAGTCTTGACAGGTAAACAAACTTTTTCACATAGATTTCTGTGCCTTAAATCTTACAGTATAATTCCAGAGATTTCCTGCAACTTTATCCAGGATAAAACCAGCTTCTTCTCCTAACTTAATAGTAGTAGATTTTAAAGGGTAATCTGGATCAAGTAAAAATTCTGTTACTGCAAGAATTCCACCAGGTTTCATAACTCTTTTCATCTCCTTTAAAGCCCTATTTTTGTCTGGGAGTTCCTGAAGAACTGTTACCGTATACACCAAATCGAATGAATTATCATCAAAGGGTAGTTTATGCACATCTCCTTCTACAAGCTTGATATTTTTGATATCTCTGTTTTCTGGTCTGGATAGTTTCTTCTTTAGCTGCAGTAACATTTTTGGTTGAATATCAAGAGCGTATACCTCTCCTTTAATTCCACTGACCTTTGCAGCGAAGGTTGTAAACGCTCCGCTTCCGCATCCAACTTCCAGAATACGCATTCCTTCTGTTATCCCGCTTCGCTTTATTACTTTATCAGGAGGTTGCAATTTTCTTCTAAAACCACTATCTAAAAAAGGTCCCATGAATGCTGGTGGTGAAAATACATAAAATCTTTTTAGAATTCTTAATGCAATTTGCAATAAAACAAAAAAACCTAAAATTTTCAGTAAGATCTTTGTAATTACCCTCATATCTAACCACTTTTAGAATACCAATAATTCTGAATTTCTTTAGTTCTGAAATTCATTTTTACACACTGAGATATTATCAAAAAAGAATTGGAGACTATGGAATCATTTGTTCTGAAACATAAAAGTAATTCCATGTTTGATGTAAGCGCAGCCAGATTGTTAGGCATATCTTATGAATTGTTTAGTCTTATTAATATAATAGTTATATCTGCGATATAAATTCAAAACTGTAATTAAAAAGTAAGTAATAAAGGTCATTATTCTATATTGTGATCATATCATGTCTATTTTCAATAAAGTCGATGTAGACGGCTTAGTAGCATTTTGCCAGATATGCAGCAAATATTGCTTTTAGCTCTCAGCTTTGAGCTTGAGGTCATATAGATAAATGTCTCTTACGTCAGGATATTTCGAATTTTTGCCATCTACATATACGATTTTATCTTCATATATAGATGGTTTAAATGCATTGGTGCTGGTAGTTATGCGGGTTTTTTTGGTAGTAGATATGTCATACATGTAGATGTCCCCAATACCAGAAAAGATAGCTAATGTATATACTATCCGTTTGCCATAGATTGCAGAATCAGTTGCATTTCCACTTTTGGTAACCGGAGTTATTTTGTGGGTAGTAATATCATACATATACACATTGCCTGATTCTGTCCATACAATGACATTTCCGTAGATATCGAGTCCGCGGGACTCGTAACTTGAACTATTTGTAGTTGTTATTATGCTTGTTTGGTGAGTACATCTGTCATACATGTAGATATCATAACCACCGCTGTTGTCAGCTTGAGACCATACAACTGTCTTATCATATATAGCAGGATATCCGTGAACAGTGGCTATTTTAGTCTCATTGCCAGTATTGAGATCGTACAGATAAATTCCGTCATTTTTGTGATCTTGACCATAAGAATAGTTGCTATTAGTATAGACTATATAATTGCCATAAATATCAGGGACATGCCGGTAAGATGCTATCATAGTAGGGGCACGCCGTTCAGATGCTATCATAGTTTCGTTACCTGTAGAAACGTCGTACATATAAACGGCATCACCCATATCACCAGTCCATACGACCTTATTTCCATGTGCATAAGTTCGGCCGGCTGCAGCATGACCATCAATATCTATTCGTTTTCCTGTAGTCAGGTCATAAGCATGTACATCATTTCCAGCACTTTCCGTCCAAAAAACATGGTTTCCATAGAATGATATTCCTGATGTTAATCGCTCACCATGAGTGAGCTGAGTTTCTGTTCCAGCCGATGCGACTGTTACTAATGCAACGAAAAGAAAGAAAATTAAAAATGCTAAAAGAACTTTATTTTTCATACTTTTCCTCGCTGATAAACTATTACCTCTGCACGCAGAATAATCCTGTAGAAAATCAGATTAGGAGCTAACATAGAGCAGTCCAGAGAAATCCAGTACTTTTCCCCATAAATTACTCAATAGGCTTTCTTGTGTGATGGCATCTGAGCTGGTACTATAAACGGAATTATATCAAGTAGACCTGAAAATCGTTTACGATTAAATTGTATCTTCAGTAGTCTCTTTAAGTTTTGCCTCTGCAAAAGATAGATTTTTAATTTGAAAAATTGATTAATGTTGACCTTAAATGAGCAGAGAATAAAGGAGAATATTATGTATGGAAATGTCTGAGAATGCAGAGAAAGAGTTCAACAATATGAACAAAATGTTTAAGGAAATAACAGGACCAGGCAGCAAGACAGCCATGGGAGTTTTACTTGCCAGACATTTTGAATCGCAGAAGCCCGAAGACGAACGAATCTGTTATGACCCGTATGCAGTCTATTTCATCAACCCGGAGATTTTGGAGTGGGGAGCTAACCATCCAGATGAAGCAAGAAAAATGCATGAGCAGCTGGACAAATTTTTTCCGGGAAGAAATAACTCAATCGCTGCTAGAGTCAGATTCTTTGACGACTTTGTTAAAAAATCAATAGATGAAGGTATCGAGCAACTGGTTATATTAGGTGCAGGATATGATTCACGTGCCTATCGGATTGAAGGATTGGAGAAAATCAAAACTTTTGAGGTAGACCATCCTGCTACACAAAATATAAAAATGGAAAAAATAAAAATTATCTTTGGCAGTTTGCCAGATCACGTTGTCTATGTCCCTTGCGATTTAGAAACCGAAGACTTTGGTCAAAGGTTGATAGACATGGGATATAGCCGGCACGTTAAGACTCTTTTCCTGATGGAAGGGCTCTTAATGTATCTTCAGCCAAAGGTGGTAGATGAAATCCTATCCTTTATTGTAAAGAACTCAGGAAAGAACAGTAGCATTCTCTTTGATTATTTTCCCCAGTCTGCAGTTGATGGAAGTTCTAAACTTGAGGCGGGGAGGAACATTCGGAATCAAGTATCACAGCTGGGAGAACCGTTTAAGTTCGGTATCAAGGAAGGAACAGTTGATATATTCCTTACACAGCGTGGATTTACACAGGTATACAATGTAACTATGGAAGATTGTAAAAAAGCCTATTTTCAAGGAATAAATAAAAACAGAATAGTTGATAGCCTGAAGTCTTTCGTCTACGCCGTTGTTCAATAAATTTAGTGTATCAGCTAAAAAGGAATAGCAACCGAAAGGACATGAGTAAATCGATAGAGTATAAAATGGAGAGATTATGAGCATATCCGAAAGTCAATGCATATCGTAAAGTTACTATCGGTCTGTAATATACAATACCAATCTGAGTATGAAACTGCTAGTTGTAAATATAAAGTAAGTAACAAAGTAAGTCGCAAAGTAAGTCACAATACTTTTCGGATAGGTTCTAAGTGCCATTAAAAGTCCAAATTACTTGAATCTGATTAAAAACGCTATCAGACAATATTTAATTTGAAAATCAGTACTGTGGAATATGAGATCTTCAATCGAGTATCTAAGAAAATTTGAAATCATAATTAATATTTAAATGTTGTTTGCTAACAAAACATTTGACATGGAAATATTATTTGTTCAGAACCAATTTTTCATATAATTTATTTTAAATAAGTTTAGGAATAATTGTAGGTTGTAACCCCACGAATAAGAGAACAGATTAAAACGAACGGATCAAAGCGAATGGATTTATGCCACCAAGAAAAAACGGATGGATCAACAAAAACGGGCACCAGAAAATAAGGTTGTGATGGAAGATCTCAACTCTTTTCGGTGCAAATATTGATCGCATGCAACGGTTCATGGACATATAATGCCCATGAACCCTGTTCTTTCCATAATTTTTATGTGCAAAGCCATTATGTATTTGCAAATTCACCCTTATAAATATAAATATAAGTATATATATAGTAGTCATCGGTGATACTTACAACTCGGAGTCTTTTCCACGGGTTTCGATGACTTCCTGATACAAATAAAAAACAAGGGATAACGGATTGTTGAATTGCTTTTATTAAGTCGGTTTTATTTTGCCATACCAACTGAATTGCATTTTTATGAGATAGGAGGAAGTCGAAACGGCTGAATACTGTACATATGAAAAATATGTATTAAAAAAGAAGCTTGAGATTCTTAAAAATAAAAGTGGAAATAACACAGAATTAATTTCCCTTTATATTCCTTCTGAGAAACAGATTTCAGATGTCATATCTCATTTGAGAGAAGAACATGAGCAGGCTTCAAACATTAAGTCAAAACTTACCGGCAATAACGTACAGGGAACCCTTGATTTTTTGTTGGCAAAGTTAAGATCTCTTAACAAAATACCCGAAAACGGGATAGTTTATTTTGCAGGAACTGTCAGTGCCGGAGCTAACAGGACAGGCATGGTAAATGAAGTTCTTTTTTCTCCGGAACCTGTTGTAGATTACATATATCACTGTGATTCCATTTTTTATCTTGAGCCCCTTGAGGAAATGCTCAGAGAGTGCAGTACTTATGGGCTCATACTTCTAGATCTAAGAGAAGCAACTATCGGTATGCTTGTGGGCAGGCAAACTGAGGTTATTAAGCATCTCCACTCCACCGTCCCTGGAAAACAAAGAAAAGGAGGGCAGAGTGCACATCGTTTTGAACAGCTCAGACGCATTTCGATTCATGATTTTTACAAAAGAATAGGGAATGCTGCAAGTGAGGCATTTCTTGAAGTGGAGCCATCTGAACTTAAAGGCATTCTTATAGGAGGGCATTCCCCGACTAAAGAAGAGTTCAATGAAGGTGGATTTCTACATTATGAGCTTCAGAAAAAGGTTCTTGGACTTTTCGATACAGGGTATACGGATGAATCAGGTTTTTCTGAGTTAATAAATGCAGCAGAGGATACACTCCAGGGTATTGACTTGATTAAGCAAAAGAAAAATATGAAATTATTTTATAAAGAACTCGCTACTGAATCTGGTAAAGTATCTTATGGAGAAGACAGTGTAAGGGCAAATCTGGAACTAAAGGCAGTTGATGTGCTTTTACTTTCTGAAGACCTGCGATCTGAAAGAGTAACTCTCAAATGCAGTGTTTGCGGATATGAGAATAAAAGAACAAGAAAATGGAAGTCCAATGAAGCTGTTCCTGCGGCTGGAAATTGCCCTGAATGTGGTTCTGCACTTGAAGTTACGGATACTACTGATATCGTTGGCGAATTCTCAGAACTCGCTGATATAGGCAATGCAAGGACTGCTTTTATATCAACAGATTTCGACGAAGGTTCTCAACTTATGATAGCTTTCGGTGGAATTGCTGCAATCCTTAGATATAGCACAGGGGTGTAGGTTAGTTCAGGAGTGTAGGTTAGTTCATAAGTTTATTAGTTAACGAATTATATTAAATTCAAAATAAGGTTGTAAGAAACTGTAAATTTTATTGAAAAGGCCGTACAATCTTGCTCTGGCAAGTTCTATTCAAAATTACTGTTCTTTAGCTGTACTTTTAGTGGGGAAAACTGCAAATTACGGCACTAGGAAAAGAAAGCAGTTACAAGGCTTCTCTAAGTAAAGAAATAAAGAGGATGATAGTAATTGTTAAATAATAATAAATATCATTTAGTAATAGATATCATGTATATCTGAGTAAACCTGCTTTCACAGGTAATTTAGGTGGACATCAATGAAGCCCACAGAGAAAGCTGATATGAAATACACAAACCAGAGAGTCGAAATACTTGCTTTCCTGCGCGAACACGATGGTCATCCCACTGTAGACGAAGTTTATGATGGGGTTAGGAAAAAACTGACGCGTATAAGCAAGGCTACTGTATATAAAAATCTTAAATTCCTTACGGAGAAAGGTTTACTGGAGGAGGTGAATGTAAAAGGAGTCTCAAGATTTGAAGCAAATTTCATTCCACATCACCATCTAATCTGCCGGGAATGTGGAATGATGGAGGATTTCAATTCGGAACAATTGTTGGATTACTCGATGAAGATAGCTGAGGAAATAGAAGGATTTACTATTGTTTCAACGAGCACTAACTTTTATGGTGTATGTAAGAAGTGTAAAGAGTCTCAGAAATCTAAAGAGTCTCAGAAATCTAAAAAGTCTAAGGAATGTAAAAGAATCTAAGGAATCTAAAAAGTTTCAGGAAACATAACTTGAGCAGAACATCAAAGGGAAACAGTATGTTATCCGGATGTACAATGGTATATTCTTCAGATGGTCAAATATATAGATCCGGTGACATACAGCATTTTACTTCAGATTCTCACTGATGAGATTGAGCATGAAGATGATCTGCAAATCATGGACGGAAGACATCGGCTTGCTTCAACGCAAATATGCTTGCAAATATGATCCTGTGAAGTAAGTAACAAAACGAGGGAAAACGAGGGGTAATGAATGATTGAATTGCTTTTATTAAGTCGGCTTCAGTTTGCCATAACAGCTGCGTTCCATTTCCTGTTCGTTCCACTAACATTGGGACTTGCATTGTTAGTGGCAGGTATGGAAACAATGTACTATAAGAACAAAGATGAAAACTGGCGAAAGATGGCCGACTTCTGGGGTAGGATATTCAAGATAAATTTTGCAATAGGTCTGGTATCAGGTCTTACATTGACTTTCCAATTCGGCACTAACTGGGGTGCCTATGCAGAATTCATGGGAGATGTCTTTGGACCGCCTTTAGCTGTGGAAGCATTACTGGCTTTCTTCCTTGAAGGTACTTTCTTTGGCGCATGGATATTCCTGAACCGCGACCGTCAGAAACTAAAGGCATTTTCGATGTGGATGGTCGCTCTGGGCACTAACATTTCTTCATTATGGATTATCATTGCTAACGGTTTTATGCAGCATCCAGTCGGCTATAATATGGCTGCTGATGGGAGTAAGGTTGTTATGACAGATTTCCTTGCTCTAATAACGAACGGCTATGTTTGGTACATGATGGTACACACTCTGCTTGCAGCTTACCTGTTGACCGCATTTTTGATGATGGGAATCTGTGCATATCATTTCCTTAAAGGAAACAACAATGAAGTGTTCAAGAAGTCTTTCAGCATAGCAGTTGCCATAGCACTTGTGACTGCAGTCGTGCTTCCGGTTCTTGGCCACGGTTATGCACAATATGTTACTGAGCTTCAGCCTGCTAAAGGAGCGGCAATGGATGCGATATGGGAAACAGGTTCAAGAGAACCCATGTACCTGATACAGGTACCTGATTCAAGCACTGGTTCAAATAGTGTTCAGTTGCTGGGAATTCCAGGTCTTGCAAGTTTCCTGTATACAGGAAGTTTCAGTGGAACAATAACAGGACTTAACCAGCTACCTCATGATGAATTGCCACCCGTAGAAATGATATTCTGGAGCTTCAGGCTGATGACAATTCTGGGGTCCCTATTCATTATCGAGGCTCTTTTAGGCTTATATCTTCAAAAATCAGGCAAGCTGTACACATCAGATAAGTATCTGAAGCTGATGATGTGGTCTATTCCTCTTCCATATATTGCCATAACTGCCGGCTGGATTGTAGCTGAGGTTGGAAGGCAGCCATGGATAGTATATGGTCTGCTAAAGACAGCAAATGGCATATCATCGGTTCCCATATCGGATGTGTTGTTAAGTATTACCCTTATAAGCGCATTCTATCTGATCCTGATGGTCTTTGAGATATACCTCATAAAGAAAACCGTAGTTAATGCTACAGGAGTTGAGTGAATATGTTTGATTTCCTTACTCATGATATGCTTGCAGTTATCTGGTTCTTCCTGTGGTGTGTAATATGGGGGGTTTACTTCATTGCCGATTCCTTTTCCCTTGGAGCAGGTCTTCTAACACCCTTTATTGCCACAGATAAGGTGCAGAGGACACAAATCCAGAGCTCTGTTGGCCCTTTCTGGGGCGGTAATGAGGTATGGCTCATCCTGGCTGCAGGCGGAACATTTGCTGCGTTCCCTCTGGTATTCTCGAAGATGTTTACATTCCTTTATATTCCGATGCTGCTGCTGCTTATCGGCTTAATTGCAAGGGGAATTTCCATAGAATATCTCCACAAGGACGAGAATCCCCAGATACAGAAGATCCTTATGTTGGGATGGTTCGCTGGAAGCCTGCTGATTTCTCTGGTCCTGGGAGTTGCATTTGCGAACTTCTTCAAGGGGCTCGAAATCGCATCAAGAGGAGTTTATGAAGGTACTCTTCTAGGACTTTTCAGTCCGTATGCATTGCTAGGTGGCGTCCTTTTCGTGCTTATGAGTGTTACTTCAGGTGCGCTCTGGATCAATGTTAAAACTGAAGGTGCCATAGCTGCAAAAGCAGGTAATCTGGCAAAGAAGAGTACTCTTATTGTACTTGTACTTGCCCTGGTCTATCTGGCATATTCCTTTGTGGGTATCGAAGGTTTTACGATCAACTATTCAGCTACTCCAGCTCTGTATTTATTGCCAGTTCTTGCGGTAGTGGGAGCTGTGCTTGCTGTGTTTTTTGCAAAAAAGGACAGAGGATTCCCGGCCTTTTGCAGCAATCTTCTGACGCTTCTTTTCGTTGTTGAAAGTGGGATTGCAAGTATCTATCCTTACATGCTTAAGTCCTCTATTTCTCCTGAATACGGAATAAATATCTTTGAAGCAGCATCAAGCCACATGACTCTGAGCGTCATGCTTGGAGGAGCATTGGTATTCGTGCCCATAGTCATCATCTATCAGCTTTGGGCATATACTTTGTTCAAGGAGAAAATAAAAGAAACAGAGCAGGTTGAATACTGATCTACTTTCTCTTTTCTTTTACTTATTTTTACTTCTTTTTCACTTTATCTACAAAGAGGTGAAAAATGCTAACCTTCGCTAAATATCCCAAAGCATGAAAGCTTTGAAGAAGCTCAGAATATAAATAAAAAAAGTTAAATGATAAAACTATTATAAAAAACTAAAAAGTCAGTTCTGCTCAATTTCATATGCGTTGAATTATCTCAGCACTTGATCCTGATTTTTGCCCATAAATTAAAAAATTAAGGGCAGAGTATAGAGCAAAGTTTAGAGACAGAACTATCCATTTAGTCTTTTTCTTCGTTCTCTTCAGGGTTCAGAAACTCTTCATAACACATAATACAGATACATTTATCTTCAGCGGTTATGTCTTCAGAGTCCACCTTGGGGCCACCAGGTTTTATAGTTCCTTTCTTTAATACATAGAAGTGTTCACCGAATTCGACGGGTTGCCCGCATCTCGAACATAAGAAGGGCGGATTCTCAACCGATTCAGTTGCACACTCAATGCATATCAGATCAGACTTATCCCCGTGAACGTCCTTGAATTTTATTGGTTTCATGTCCTGGCTGGTATCAACGACCAGCACGTCTTCCAGCAATTCCCGACCACAGATATTGCAATATTCTTTAGTCTTGTCGCCTCCCTTCATTATGTCACCTCTGTTCTTCAAAATAGTTTTTTTCACAAAATCATGCACTAAGCCTGCAGGGGTTTTAATGTCTCCTTTTTTTCACTCAACTTTATCCCTTTTTGGCTTATATTATAATTATATCAACTTAGATGTTTAAAACTATTTTTATTTAAATGCATTATCACTTAATTGAGAATCTTCCACATCGGGTTTTCTTTAAATATATTCTGAAATTAAATTCACAGCAGAAAATATGAGAAATCCAATAAAACAATGGGGAATCGAAAATGACAGATGACAAACGCATGATTTTAATTTATCACCATGACGATAATGACGGATGCTGTGCAGCCGTTATTGCTGGTAATTCCTATGACCGAAATGAATTTGACATAAAATTTGTTGCTATAAATTATGGAAAAGAGTCGTGGAGTGAGGGCGAAATAAAGGCAGCGGAAGAAGTATGGATTGTTGACTTTACCAGCGATAAAATGGATGAATTTGTAAAGGTTTGCGGGCCTAAACTGATATGGATTGATCATCATAAGACCGCTGTAGAGAAATTTCCGGATCTTTGGAATTCAAGCAGTATTCCGGGTATTCGATCTCTTGAAAAGGCAGCCTGTGTACTTACATGGGAATTTACGCATCCTGAACTTACTTCCCCTCCGGCGGCTGTTGCCTATATTGGAGATAAAGACCTGTGGAAGTTTGAATACCCTGAAACCAGGGCTTTCAACGCAGGATTTAATCTGATGGTGAAAACCCCCTATGATGCCGTATGGGATGTGCTTCTTGGTCCGGAATATGAGGATACAGTAAACAATATGATATCTATAGGGAAATTGCTTCTCGAAGCTCAAAACTACAAGCTCCAAAAAGCCTTTGACCGTGGGGTGGATTGTACTTTTCATAACTGGAAAGCCAGGCTTGTAAACACTACCGGAAACATCTCCGAGCTTGGAGAGTTCATCTACAAGAAGCCTGAATATGATATTGCTGTCATGTGGCAGGCTGTAGAGTATATGGTGGTATTCAGCTTGAGATCCGATTCAGGAAATCCCAACTCGCCCGATTGTGCCGAAATCGCTCAACAATATGGCGGAGGAGGACACAGGAATGCTGCTGGATTCCAAAAAAAGAATATGGATTTTCCAGGCCTGCTTTTTACATGAAATTACCCCTGATGGCCTGGAGCATAATCAAGTCCTGGATTCTAACTTTATCGTGGGGCTATCAGGTAAAATAACTCCAATTTGACCTGGAAATCCCACCGACTCTTTTTTTGTGGATTTTGCGTTTCTGTAAAATAGTACTTGAAGTGATCTTTTTTTCACAAATATCTAATTTATTCATACCCGAGCTTTTAGAAAAGTATTTATATTTTAAAACTACCTTATTCAAGAAAATTCGTCAGGATATATAAATAGTAGTGGGATCTATTGACCTGGAGGTTAGTTTACGTTTAAAAATATAATTCAGTTCTATAATGTAAATGGTTTGACTAGAAGTCCTTTTAAGCACAGTCTGACGGTATTACTTAACAATTTTATAAACATGGAGTTTAGTCCTCTATACTGGTTTACCCTTCCAGGTTTTGTTCTCTGTTCAGTAGGGTTATACGTAGGTCTTGATTTATTACAGACTTTCTATCTTGGCGGAAGTCTTACCTTCGGGCCAACGGTTTTGATGGTAATTCTTACCGTTATAGGGACGGGCATGATTTTTACCGGAATTTTGCTTCACTCTATCTCAGGTTTACTGCAGCATATAAGAGAATAAACTGATATCTTGGGTTTACTGCAGCATCTATGGGAATAAACTGATAGCTCCAAAAGATTTACTTAATTAGCTTACCTAAAACCAATTTTGTTCTCAAATCAGTAAAGTTTCATACCTCTTTCATGGCCAGAAACTCAGTTAATTATTGGAACATGGGATTTAGAGAAACAATTTTAAGTTTTGGGATGAGCTCAATATTTTTTCTTAATATTGATTTCTGTTTTCCAGTAGTCTTTCTTAATAGTGTTTTTCTCTATAGCTAATAAGCTATATCAATATTGATCTCTGCGCAAAAGGAATAAGAAAGACAATTGACTGAAAATAAATATAGAACAATTTGGAACTATTGATGAGGATTTTACAATTAAATAGAGAAAAGCAAAATACAATGGTAAAAAAATCAAAAAAAAAGGCGGTTTCATAAAGAAAACCACCTTTAAGCCTTTAACTCTATTATGTCTTTTGCTGTTTTTAGAATTTTAGCTTTGTTTTAACCTTTTCTGAATTCCAACATAGATCAGATCCGGCTTAAATATGTTTTCGGAGTCCGGGATCTCTGTCAGCTTCGGAGTCTCCGATTATATCGGTGAGGTTCCGTCTGCGCTTATTTTCAGTTTTTGCTGGTCTATGCCTACAAGACCTTTGCCAGGTTCATAGGCGCCTGTAAAGAGGAGGTAATTTCCTGGCGTGAGATCAAAGGCTGTCAAGGAAAGGGTATTCTGGTTCTTCTCGCCTATGCTTATCGTACCGTTACCTTCTCCAATAAGCGTCTGGAATCCGTTTGCAAGTTCACTCTTGTTTACGGAGCTTATGCCCAGGGTCCTGAGGTCGACATCGTTAACGGAAACATTGGTTCCATCTATTGTTCCATTGCTGTCAACTTTCATTTCAGCTTTATAGGCTTCTTCATTTATCAGCAGGGCACCGTAGGTAAACTCTCCGGCAGGTGCATTTTTCAGGCTCATCTGAACATCAAGGTTGTCGCCTTCCTTAATATTGTTGGCGACCGTCGTTTTCAGTTCATAGTCAACTACTTCAAAGCAAGTGGCTGAAAGAACTTTCGTTACGTTTTCTTCTTTGTCGCCCGCAAGTGTTATGACGATGCCGTAACTCCCAGGCTCAAGAGAGTTAAATGTAAGGGGTTTAGACAGGTCTCCGCACTTGTCCAGAGTTGCGCATGTTTTAGTGTAGTCAACGCCTTTTAAGATTTCATTCAGGCTCTTGCATTTTGCATCCACAAGAGCTTTTTCCATGGAACTCACATCAAGCCCCTTGACAAGATAAATATTCACTGCTTGTTTCTTAAAGGCTACAGGACCGTTATAGTCCATTTTCACAGTCTGTTTTTCAGTATAAAACGGATGTGTGGAGTATGGATATGTGTATTTCAGTTCCTCGTCTTTGTCCTTATTTATTTTAAATACAATTCCTTCTTTTTCCACACAATTAGTCCCACTGTAAGTAAAGCTAAGAGGCTGTGGAAGCTGGATTTCTTTTCCTCCGGTGAGTTGAATCCATCCGCCATTATCTTGGCTGTCATCATGATCTGCAAAAATGGCGCTATCTCCATTTTTCTCTATAGATGCAATCCAGAGTCCTTTTTCGCAAACAGCGGCTGATACCGAAATAAGTGCGAAAATGCAGATTAGAGCAGCAACGGTTAATTTACATTTTCTGAGATCTATTCCATTTATTCCTATTTTTTTCTTCAATCGTTACACCCCTAAATTAATATTTGTTTTATCCCGGACTTTTGCTATATATTCCTACTTTTGTCTATTATCTACTTCATTAATTATTAAGCTTTCATCCGCGAATTTCTTTTTTAATTAAATTAATTCATATTCATATATTTTGTCTATTAGACATGTCTACTATTAATATGTATTTATAGTTTATCGAAAGTGTCTTCAAAGAATTCTAAAAACAATCGTATTTAAAATCCCTCAGTACATTATTAGGACTTTTTCCTCTTTAAATAAACCACAAATAATATTAATACGGCTAAGATTCCTGCTATCCATATCTTCTGAGATTTCAGGTTCTGGAAACTCTCGGCAAGTATATTTTCTTCACTGGAAATATTTCCATTGTCTATTTCTTCTTTTATTTTCGCAGTTATTTCCCCGACTTCTCCCTCACTTGAGTTCTGTTCCGAGGAGTTTGTTTCTGAAGAGAGGCTTTCTGATGGCTGTAACTCTATTTGCTTTGTAATACCCTCAACGTTTACTTCAAAACCACCTGCTGGTATAGACTTAGTATTATATTCATAGCTGAGACTTCCATCAGAATCTACTTCAATCTCTTGCATGGCTGTTATCTTGAGTTTGACACTAGAACCACTTGCCTTTCCGTCGATCCTGATCTTATATGTTCCTGGAGGGACATTTGACTGGGAAACGGTAGCAGTGCCATCTTTTGCCTCTGCGCTTCTAGTTAACCATAGGAGCAGCTTTGCTCTCACGTTCAAGTCATCTGCCCCTACAGCCTTCACGGTAAAACTGTTGTCAAAACCAGAGGGGATTACTACATCTTCAAGCAGGTACTCATATTCTCCATCCTGAACCTCCACATCTTTTTCGAAGGATACCAGCACTTTCGCGGTATCTCCCTCAAAACCGGTTCCTTTTATCTCCATTGTATCCCCAACAACTGGATTTTGGGGAGTAAGTTCCCAGTTACTTGAAGCAACTGCCCCAGGAGAAATGATCAGGAACAGGAAAACAGGAAGTAAAAACAGGAGCTTCAAACTTTCCATATTCTTTGGATTTTTGATAAATGTAAAAATGGGCTTTACGAACTCTATTTCTTCAGGAAGCAATTTCTTTAACCTCTCCTCTTGATATTTTCTGATTAGAAAGGCTATTGTCCATTGAATAGCTATATTACAGGTCTATTTTTCTTTATATATGGACTTAGTATAAAAATCCTAGACAGATATAGGACAAATAATAAAACTAGTTTATATATTTTTCTTTTTAGTATTTAGTGTTGTTTGCAGCAAAACATATCCAGCATACAGGTTTTTGCATTCAGCTATAAAGAGAAAGGATTATAACCTGCTACATCCCTTCTCTCACTATTTTTTCAAGTTTTTCTGTTATTATCAAGGCGGAATGGAAATTTTCCAGTCTGGTTTTCTGGTTTTACTTTCTTATTTTTTCATTTTCTTCAGCACAGCAAGCCCTATCAGCAGGGTTCCTGCAAATCCTAAAAGGAAAGAGGGAAGTTTTGGAGGGTTTTTTAAGACTTCTGCTAATGAATTTGCCTGAATGTATGGTTTGACATCTTCTAATATGAATGATTTTGGAGTTTCGAGAATGGATTTAATTCTCATAAGCGAAGAAATTTTATTTATTATTGAAGAGTCATTATCTCCGGTAGAATTCTCAGAACTAGATATCAAGACCGACCCGCGTGTACTTCCACTAGATTTTCCCACATTTTCCTGGACCGTATCTCCAGAACTTTCGTTATCTTGTTCTTCACTTGTATTCTGTTCCGAAGAGTTCATTTCCGAAGTCAGGTTTTCTGAAGATTGTAATTCTATCTGTTTTGTAACGTCCCCAACATTTACTTCAAAATCACCTGCCGGTATAGACTTAGTACTATATTCATAGCTGATGCTTCCATCAGAATCTACCTCAACTTCTTGCACGGCGGTTATCTTGAGTTTAACACTAGAGCCACTTGCCTTTCCATCGATCCTGATCTTATATGTTCCTGGAGGAACGTTTGTCTGGATAACGGTAGCAGTGCCATCTTTTGCCTCTGAGCTTTTAGTTAACCATAGGAGCAATTTTGCTCTCACATTCAGATCCTCAACCCCTTCTGCCTGCACAGTAAAGCTGTTGTAGGAGCTGGAGGGGATTATTACATCTTCAAGCAGATACTCGTATTCTCCATCCTGGACCTCCACATCTTTTTCGAAGGATACCAGCGCTTTCGCAGTATCTCCCTCAAAGCCGGTCCCTGTTATCTCAATTGTATCTCCAGAAGCGGGATTTTGGGGGATAATTTCCCAGCTACCTGAGGCAGCTGCTCCGGAAGAACTAATAAGGAATAGGAAAACCGAAAGCAAAAGAAGGAGTCTCAAATTTTCGTTATTTTTCAAATTATGGATAAATGTAAAAACTGGTTTTATTGGATTAATTTCTTCAGGAAGCAATTTTTTGAACCTCTCCTCTTGGTATTTTCTTGACTAGAAAGGCTATTGTCCATTGAATAGTGTATTAAAGGTCCACTTCTTATATCTGGACTAATTATAAAAATTCTAGACAGATATAATAATGAATGATAAAACTGGTTTATATATTTTACTTTTTAGTATTCCACACTGCTTACAATAAAAAATGTGTATCTATATACAGGTTTTTAGGCAGTGCACAATTTTTGCTGTAAAATCACAAATCTAATAAATTACGGGGTAGAAAATTCTATATAAGGGGATCAATTTCTCCATTGTACGCAAAAACTTGACTTCAAATATACAGCAAATTTGAGGCTGTAGGTTTTACATCAAGTATTAAGGAGAAAGAATGTAGATAGCTACAATCCTTTCTCCTTATATTTTTCAAGTTTTTCTGTTTTTATCAAGACTTAATAGAAATTTTCCAGTCTGGTCTTCTGGGTTTAATTTATCGGTTCCACTTCTTTTTCCTCAGTGCTGCAAACCCTATCAACAGGGTTCCTGCAAATCCTAACATGAAGAGGGAAGGTTTGGAGGATTTCGCACGATTTTCTGCTAATGAGTTTGCCTGAATACTTAGCTTGACATCTCTGGATATGAGTGATTTTGGGTTCCGAGAATGGACTTAATTCCCATAAGCTGAGAGGTTCTTAATTTCATCTAAGATATACTTCCGAAGGTATTTTCCGGATATGGATTTCAAGTCCAACCCGTACGAATTTTCGGGGGATATTCTCAGCTTTTTCTGGGTTATACCTGCCAGACCTTCATTATTTTCATAGGCTCCTGCGAGGAGGAGATAGTCTCCTGTGGGAAGTTCCAGGCTTTTTAGGGAAAGGTTACTCTGGTTTTTCTCACCTATGCTTATCGTACCATTATCTTTTCCTATAAGGGTCTGGATCTCGTTCTTAAGTTCATCTTTTTCATTTTCGGATTCATATCCACTCAAATTTGTTTCCAAACTCCTGATAAGGTCAACTCCGTTCACAATAGGCCTTATTTTAGTGGTCATCCAGATTGATTTCGTGCCTTTAGATGCTGTATAGGCCCCATCCTTTATCAGTAAAGTCCAGTAAGTATAATTATCCTTATCAGGTGCATTCTGCAGATCCAGGTTGACTTCTACGTTTTCGCCTTCTTGAATGGTATACGGGACTCTGGCTTCCATTTGATATTTGAGAACTTCAAAATATTTTGCTAAAAGGATCTCTTTTTCGGATCCTGTTTTTTCCGTTTCGTTTCCGGCAAGGGTTATAAGGGTCCAGTAACTTCCGGCCTGAAGAGGGCCCAGTGTCAGAGGAGAAAGGTCTCCGTTCTTGTTCAGGGTCGCAGGTATCCTGGCATAAGCTTCTGTATCATTGTTTAAGACATCCTCAAGCCTAATTGTGCTTTCATTCAGACTTGAAATTTCATTTTCTGGAGAACTCGGGCTGTGTTCCTTGATGAGGTATATATCCACATTCTGTTGTCCTAAAGCTTCAGGTCCGTAGTAGCTTAACTTTATGCTCTCATTTACGGTGTAAAATGAACGAAGGGAATAGGGATATGACAATATGAATATCATATTGTTCCAGCTATTTTTCTCTGTTTTTATCTCAGGTGTTATCGACTCGTTTCCCTGGCTGTCTGTCCAGTTATATGCTTTAACTTCAGATGTATCTCCAGGGCTTTCGTCATCATTTCCTTCAGTTGAATTCTGGTCAGAGTAGTTCATTTCTGAAGGCAGACTTTCGTTATTTTGTTCTTCACTTAAGTTCTGTTCCGAGGAGTTTGTTTCTGAAGGAAGGCTTTCTGATGGCTGTAATTCTATTTGCTTTGTAATGCCCTCAACATTTACTTCAAAATTACCTGCCGGTATAGACTTAGTATTATATTCATAGCTGAGATTTCCATCAGAATCTACCTCTATCTCTTGCATGGCTGTTATCTTGAGTTTGACACTGGAACCATTTGCCTTTCCGTCAATCCTTATTTCATATGTTCCTGGAGGGACATTTGTATGGGAAACGGTAGCAATGCCATCTTTTGCTTCTGCACCTTTAGTTAACCATAGGAGCAGCTTTGCTCTCACATTCAAATCATCTGCTCCTACAGCCTGCACGGTAAAACTGTTGTCAAAACCAGAGGGGATTACTACATCTTCAAGCAGATACTCATATTCTCCATCCTGAACTTCCACATCTTTTTCGAAAGATACCAGTACTTTCGCAGTATCTCCCTCAAAACCAGTTCCTTTTATCTCCATTGTATCCCCAACAACTGGATTTTGAGGAGTAAGTTCCCAGTTGCTTGAGGCAGCTGCTCCGTGAGGAAGAATCAGGAACAGAAAAACAGGAAGCAAAAACAGGAGTCTCAAACTTTCCTTATTCTTTGGATTTTTAATGAATGTAAAAACGGGCTCTATTAACTTAATTTTTTCAGGAAGCAATTTTTTAAACCTCTCCTCTTTGTGTTTTCTTGACTAGAAAGGCTATTGTCCATTGAATAGCTATTATGAATCGATGTATTATGAATCGATGTATCATGAATCGATGCATTGTGAATCGACGTATTATGAATCGATGTATTATGAATCGATGTATTATGAATCGATGTATTATGAATCGATGTATTATGAATCGATGTATTATGAATCGATGTATTATGAATCGATGTATTATGAATCGATGTATTATGAATCGATGTATTATGAATCGATGTATTATGAATCGATGTATTATGAATCGATGTATTATGAATCGATGTATTATGAATCGATGTATTATGAATCGATGTATTATGGATTTACTTCTTACACCTAACTTATTTGTAAAAATTCTAGACAGACATAAGGACAAATAATAAAACTGGTTTATATATTTATTCTTTTTAGTATCTTGTATTGCTGCAGTAAAACCCATCCAGTGTACAGGTTTTTGTATCTAGCTGTAAAGAGAAAGGATTGTAGCCTTCTACACCCTTTCTCTCGATCTTTTTTTCAAGATTTTTGATTTTTTTATAACTGGATGGGAATTTTCCGACCTGTTTCACTGAGTTTAGTTTACAGGTTTCATTTCTTTTTCCTCAGTACTGCAAATCCTATCAGTAGGGTTACTGCAAATCCTAACAGGAAGGAGGGAAGTTTTGGAGGGTTTCTTAAGACTTCTGCTAATGAGTTTGCCTGAATATATGGCTTGATATCTTCGAGTATGAATGATTTTGGATTTTCGAGAATAGACTTAATTCCCATAAGCGGAGAGTCTTTGAATTTCGTCGAAGATTCATCACCGAAGGTATTTTCTGAGCCGGGTTTCAAACCCAATCCTGATAAGTTTTCGGCGGATATCCTCAGATTTCCCTGAGATATGCCTGTCAGGCCCTCATTATTTTCATATGCTCCTGTAAGGAGCAGGTAGTTTCCTGGGGGAAGGTCCAGGCTTTTCAGTGAAAGGTTGTTCTGGTTTTTCTCACCTATGCTTATCGTACCATTATCTTTCCCTATAAGGGTCTGGATCTCGTTCCTAAGTTCATCTTTTTCGTTTTCGGATTCATGTCCACTCAAATTTGTTTCCAAACTCTTGATAAGGTCAACTCCATTCACGATAGGCCTGATTCCGGTGGTCATTCTCCATGTTGGGTTCGTGCCTTCAAATGCTGTATAGGCGCTATCTTTTATCAGTACAACCCAGTAAGTATAATTATTTTCATTAGATGCATTCTTCAGATCCAGGCTGACTTCTAGGTTTTCGCCTTCTTGAAGGGCATACGGAGCTCTGGCTTCCAGTTGATATTGGAGAACTTCAAAATATTTTGCTAAAAGAACTTTATTTTCTGATCCTGTATTTTCCTCTTCGTTTTCTGCAGGAGTTATAAGGATCCAGTAGTGACCGGCCTGAAGAGGGTCCAGCCTCAGTGGAGTAAGGTCTCCCTCTTTGTTCAGGGTCGCAGGTATCTTGACATAAGCTTCTGTATCATTGTTTAAGACATCCTCAAGAATAATTGTGCTCTCATTTATATTATATGAAGTTCCATTTTCTGGAGAACTCGGACTGTATTTCTTGATAAGATATATGTCCACATTCTGATGTCCTAAAGCTTCAGGTCCATTATAGCTTATATTCACATTATCATTTGTAGTATAAAACGAACGAAGGGGATAGGAATATGACAGTATTAATTTAATATTGTTCCAGCTATTTTTCTCTGTTTTTATCTTAGGTGTTTCCGACTCATTTCCCTGACTGTCTGTCCAGTTATATACTTTTATTTCATTTACTTCCTGACTCAGACTATTCGTCCAGTTTTCTTCAGATTTCACTACTTCACTTTCCACACTATTTGTGCCGCTGGAAGTTCCTGTGTCGTTGGAAGTTCCTGTGTCGTTGGAAGTTCCTGTGTCGTTGGAAGTTCCTGTACCATTGGAAGTTTCTGTGCCTTTGGAAGTTTCGTTGGAGGTTTTGGTTTCAGTTTCCACTTCTGAACTTTTCACGCTTTTCGGTTCAGTAACTGTTTTGGTTTTGGTTTCATTTTTCGCGTTGGAATTGTTTTGGACGGCTGTTCCATTTGCTGTTATTATTTTATATTTTAAGTCAGATACATTGCTTTCTGAACTGGTTGTTTTATTTTCATTAACTACTGTTTTATTTGCTGTTATTATTTTGCATTTACAGTTAGATCCATCGCTTTTTGAACTCGTTGAGTCATTTTCTTCGCTGTATTCCTGGCTATCCGTATCGTCACTGTCGGATTCATTTTCTTGAGCGACTGTTTTATTTGCGGTTATTAGTTTATACCCGTTAGATACATTAGTTTCTGAACTTTTTGAGTCATTTTCTTCGCTGTATTCCTGGCTATCCGTATCGTCACTGTCGGATTCATTTTCTTGAGCGACTGTTTTATTTGCGGTTATTAGTTTATACCCGTTAGATACATTAGTTTCTGAACTTTTTGAGTCATTTTCTTTGCTGTTTTCCTGGCTATCTGTATCTTCACTGTCGGATTCATTTTCTTGAGCGACTGTTTTATTTACTGTTATTAGTTTATACCCGCTAGATACATTAGTTTCTGAACTTTTTGAGTCATTTTCTTCGCTGTCTTCCTGGGTTTCTGTACTTGTTCCTGCTTCTGTTTTTGACTTATTATCTTCTACAGTTTCCTGAGTTTCTGTACTTTTGTTTTCTCCTATTTTATACACATTGTAATGTAAAAGAGAGTTAGCTAATTCAGCCCCTTGCTCAGTGTCTTCTACTGTTTCCTGAGTTTCTGTACTTGTTCCACTTCCGGCTTTTGACTTATTGTCTACTACTGTTTCCGGGGTTTCGGCACTTCCTTCTGCCCCTGTTTTTGACTTATTATCTATTACTGTTTCCTGAGTTTCTGTACTTGTTCCGCTTCCGGTTTTTGACTTATTATCTATTACTGTTTCCTGAGTTTCTGTACTTGTTCCGCTTCCGGTTTTTGACTTATTATCTATTACTGTTTCCGGGGTTTCGGTACTTATTCCGCTTCCGGTTTTTGACTTATTATCTATTACTGTTTCCGGGGTTTCGGTACTTGTTCCGGTTCCAGTCTTTGACTTATTGTCTACTACTGTTTCCGGGGTTTCGGTACTTGTTCCGGTTCCGGTTTTTGACTTATTATCTATTACTGTTTCCGGGGTTTCTGTACTTGTTCCAGTTCCGGTTTTTGACTTATTATATACTACTGTTTTCTGGGTTTCGGTACTTGTCCAGCTTCCAGTTTTTGACTTATTATCTACTACTGTTTTCTGGGTTTCTGTACTTGTCCCGCTTCCAGTTTTTGACTTATTGTATACTACTGTTTTCTGGGTTTCTGTACTTGTTCCAGTTCCGGTTTTTGACTTATTATCTATTACTGTTTCCGGGATTTTGGTACTTGTTCCAGTTCCGGTTTTTGACTTATTATATACTACTGTTTCCGGGGTTTCTGTACTGTTTCCTCCTGATTTTTGTTCAAGATTTTCTTCATCTTCTATGCAGTACAGACATTCATCCTCGTTTTCATCTTTTTCTTCACTTTTCGTGCAGGATGAACATTTGCTCCCGGTATCGTTTTTTTCATCACTTTCTATGCAGTAGGAGCACTTATCTCCGGTATTATTATCTTCGCCACTTTCTGTGCAGTCAAAGCAGTCAACTTCGGCATAATTTTCGTCTACTATGCAGTACAAACAGTTATCCTCTGTCTCATTACTTACTCCAGTATCTGACTCATGTACTATTTTGTCCCCTGTCTGACTATTGGTTTTGCTTTCCGCACCTGTAGCTGATATTGAAATTACTGAAAAAATTAGAACTAAAGTAATACAGATTAATCTCCATTTTCTACCAGATGTTTCATTGTAAATTCCTGTTTTTTTCTTCAATAAGTGCACCCCTTAATTATCCTCTTTTCTGCGTAAGTTTAGGTTTTTACATTTCTTTATGCATTTTATATGTGATTTGAAGTTTTATTTTAGCATGATTTGTTATTCTGCAAATTTATCAAGATAAATATCTTTTATTACAAAGATTTTAAGGGAATTTTAATAACATGTTTATATTTTATAATGAACTATATTCTGTAAAGTCTTTTCATTTTTCAAATTTTTTTATCTTTGAATAACCTGTAGTAACAATAATATTATTAGGACTCTTGAGTCTACTTATCTCGACTTTTCATTACTTAAACTCTTCTTTCTTAGTTCAAATTCCCTTAATATATTTTCCTTCTGGATTTGACTTGGATCAAAAAGAAGTTTTACTTCCAGAGCCAGGCTTTCTGCAGATTTCTGCTTGACCGCGGGGTAATGTCTTCAATAATCAAATTTTCGGCTCTTCGTCATTTCCTACGGATAAGACGGTTTTCAGTTCAAGATCGCATTGGTTTAGAACTATAAAGCAGTTGAACTGAAAAATCAACAGCATTGGAATGTTAATTGTCTAAAACGTGATTTTAATATACAATCTTTGATGCAATTGGTTTTGTTCCTCAAGTGCGTAAGTCCTACAGTTTTCATGGAGGACATTATGAGGATGTCCATGCAAAACAACAAAGAGCAAAATTTTCTGTAATAATTTCACAGGCACTGAGGCAACTGTGTCAAAAAAGGCAATAAATACCAAAGTTTTAGTCACCAGAACAGATTTTTTCATGCGTATTCGGTTACGTGAGAAATCGTGACAACTGCATCCATTTCCATAATATTTATTAAATATTTTGTTAAGTTGCAGGCTGAAATAGGGTGTCGACTTCATGTAAACAGGCCAAAATTGAAGCTGGTTTCTGATGCAAAATCGATAGCTTCTGGCAAGAAAGTTCCTTAACCGGCGTCTGATAAAAATATTTTAGTTTAAATGTATTGGCAGGCGGAGACCCATGAACACTTCAACATTTAGAGGCTGTCCAACAACTCATTTCAGGTAAAAACATCAAAAAACATCTAAAAGAGGCACTTTATGTTTTAAATTAAAAAGTACTATTTATTAGAAATTATGATTCTTAAAACTATTTACCTGGTTATCTTAATATTTATGATCCTGGGTGAAATCATATCGACATAATTGACTAATAATAATGAAATTTGCGGAAAAAATACACGATTCATTCTCATGGTTATCGGTTGCAGCTTGAATAGCTCATTATTTTTAGTCTTTATAAAATATGATTTAAAATTCATTCATAAAATTAGTTCCAGAGCTAAGTGTAAAAAGTGGTGATGTCCAATGAGTTATATAAGAAATGTTTATATAAAAAAGATTTGTCCTGTTTGTGGAAATGAATTTATTGTCTTAGAAACCATGGAGAAGAAAGCTGTTTACTGCACTCTTCACTGCCTCTCAATATCTGAATATGAGCAGAGTAATAGCGTTTCTCCTTTAATAGCTACATAATTCCGGTGGACTGTAGTAGCAGAACTGAAATCATAGTCTTATGAGCAAATATTCGAATTCAGACTAAAAAATAGGGAAATTCGATACAAACTTCAATTACCAGATTCCATTAAATTTATTTCTGTAAAGTTGTCTACTAAACAAGCTAGCATATAATAGTTATTATATTACTTACAGGCCGACTGTTAACGTACATCCAGGTCGGTCTATAAGTTTTTGCTGGCCGATAAGTAGAGATGGTATTCTGTCAACTGTGATCCCATATTTCAACTCTTTGATTTAGAAAGTATAAGCTCGAACGCTTTTGTCTATTTATTTTTGTTCTCTCCTGTGATGGATTCTTCTTTCTGACTTCTCTTCTCGCCCTGCAAAGGCTTTATATATTAGATATGCTATGTAAAGGCAAAGTACATGCAAGATGGAAGTTTCACGCACTTTAGTGCTTGAAATTATCTAATCAGATCAATGTGATGCTTAATGCTAATATCCTGGAAATTTCCGGGAGATAGGGTTTTCTGCCGTGCTTTACGGAAGATTTCCTGCATTGAAGATAAATCCAGTGAGAAAAGTCGGATCAACATGAGTGTTAAAGGGCCAATGCTTTGAAACGCCCGCTTTTGGCGTCCTGAGACGCCTAAAATCGCACGAAGCTGTTCAAGTTTTCGATGAGTTGCGGTTGCAGTCACTGAATAATGAAGTTTCAATTAGGGAACTGAATTTAAAATCAGGTTACCATATACTGAAGTTTCAAATCAGACTACTGAATGTTTCAAATCAGTGCCAGATGCCTGGATTAGGGTCTGCCAGGATCGTAAAATCGATCCTTTAAGAGTATGCTCCTGCTAGACAAGCTGGGAAGAGGATCGGATATTGCAGATGCCTGAAGGAATTAGGGTACCGGGAGCATAAAGCTCTGGTCTGCTCGAGGCATACGTGCCAGGCAGGTCTAAATACGTCCCTCCCCACCTGGTAGCGTTCGGGGAATCCAGTGTATTTTTTTCTTTTTCCACTCATGTTGGGCCGACCGGAGGGGCTGGCATTTTAATTGAAATTTACGGAGTAGAAATATGGCAAGCATACACCGACCAAAACGAGGTTCCCTCGCATATAGTCCACGCAAAAGGGCAAAGAGCCACATTCCACGGTTCAGAGCCTGGCCGGAGGCTACAGGTGAACCAAGGCTACAGGGTTTTGCAGGGTACAAGGTGGGCATGACCCACGTGATCATGGTTGATGACACAAAGAACAGCCTTACCCAGGGTATGGAAATCTCCGTACCTGTAACTGTCATCGAAACTCCCGCAATAAGGGTTGCAGCCATCCGGGCTTATGCAGAAGACACCACCGGAGAAAAGGCAATCGCTGAGGTATGGGCAACAGACCTTGATCCTGAACTCAAACGCAGGATCCCTATACCAAAAGGGGAGAACATGGCTGAAACCCTTGGGAATATCGGTAAAATGATAGAAGAAGGAAAGGTAAGCGATATTAAAGCAGTTACCTATACTCTGCCAAAGAGCCTTACTGGGGTCCCCAAAAAGACGCCCGATATCATGGAATCCGGAATTAGCGCCAGAGATCTCAACACCAAGTTCGAGTACGCAAAATCCATTCTCGGCACCCTTGTAAGCATAACCGATGTTTTCAAGACCGGAACACTTGTTGACACAGCTGCGATTACTATCGGAAAAGGTACTCAGGGCCCTGTCAAGCGCTGGGGCATCCAGCTTATGAAAGGCAAACACTCCAGGCAGGGCAGTCTCAGGCAGATTGGTACTCTTGGTGGCTTTGGTCTTCGCCGCGTCTCCTGGAGAGTCCCGCAGATGGGTCAAACAGGATATCACCAGAGAACCGAGTTCAACAAGCGCATCCTTAAGATTGGATCCGATGGAGAAGAAGTCACTCCAGAAGGCGGCTTTATGAATTATGGCTTTGTCCGTGGGGATTACGTGCTGATCAAAGGCAGTGTTCCCGGGCCTTCCAAGAGACTTATCAGACTCAGAGATCCGATCAGGGCAAAGAAAGCCGACCTTGGCGAACCGAATATCCTTCACATAAGCAGGGAATCCAAGCAGGGGTGAAGTGAAATGGCTACAGCAAAAACAATAGACCTTACAGGGAAGGTTGTCAGGGAGATTGAGCTTCCCGACGTGTTTGACGTGGATTACCGACCTGACCTGATTAAAAAGGCAGTGCTTGCGGCACAGGCAAACAGGCTTCAACCCTATGGTCCCCGTCTCTATGCAGGAATGGAAACTTCCGCAAGAGGCTGGGGTTCAGGGCGAGGCGCATCCCATATTCCAAGGCTCGTAAACAGCAGCAGAGCTGCAAGAGTCCCGCACGCAAGAGGCGGAAGAAGAGCCCACCCACCAAAACCGGAAGCTGACAGAAGCGAAAAAGTCAACACCAAAGAACGCCGCTATGCAATCCGCTCCGCAATCGCAGCAACCAGGGATCCGACCCTCGTAAGCCTGAGGGGCCATATCTTTGAAGCCGAGCTTCCAATTGTTACGGAAAACGCTCTTGAAGACCTGGATAAGACAAAGCAGGTAATAGAATTCCTGCAGGCTATCGGAGTCTACGAAGACGTGCTCAGGGCAAAATACGGAAGACACATCAGGGCAGGCCGCGGAAAGCT
This sequence comes from Methanosarcina sp. Kolksee, assembly GCF_000969945.1. Classification (NCBI taxonomy): domain Archaea; kingdom Methanobacteriati; phylum Methanobacteriota; class Methanomicrobia; order Methanosarcinales; family Methanosarcinaceae; genus Methanosarcina; species Methanosarcina sp. Kolksee. The sequence goes on along the minus strand of NZ_CP009524.1, from coordinate 1,075,918 downwards.
TAGAGGTAGAAAATACAAGCACAAAAAGAGTATCCTTATTGTTGCAGGAGAAAGTGCGCCTATCCTGAAGGCCGCAAGAAACCTCTCAGGAGTAGACGTTGCAACAGTGGATTCACTGAATGCCGAACTGCTCGCACCTGGTACTCACGCAGGGCGCCTTACTATCTGGACAGAATCCGCAGTTGAGAAACTGGAAGGTGCATTCCAATGAGCTCCATTAATTATCCTTTTGTTACTGAAAAAGCGATGATGCTGCTTGACGAAAACAAGCTCCAGTTTATCGTGGATACCAGGTCAAACAAAAAGCAGATCGTAGAAGATGTTGAAAAACTGTACGGGTTCAAGGTAAAGGCCGTGCGAACCATGACAACCATGAAGGGCACGAAAAAAGCAATCCTGACATTCGAAGATCCTGAATCTGCACACGAGATTGCAACCCGGATAGGACTAATGTGAGGTGTGATGTATGGGTAAAAGAATCATATCACAAAACAGGGGTAGAGGTACTCCGACCTACAGAGCTCCTTCTCACAAGTACAAGGCAGAACTGAGGCACCCCCGTGTTGACGAGAACACGTCGATTCAGGGGAAAGTCATTAATCTCGAGCACGACCCTGCTCGCTCAGCTCCGATAGCAAAAGTTGCCTTTGAAACTGGGGAAGAACTTCTCCTGCTTGCCTCAGAAGGAGTTGCAGTAGGGAGCACAATCGAGTGCGGAGACGATGCCGATGTCAGGCCAGGAAATATAGTTCCTATAGGAAAGGTGCCTGAAGGTTTCTTTATCTGCAATATCGAGTCAAAGCCAAATGACGGCGGCAGATTCGTGCGCTCCTCTGGTGTATACGCAACTGTCGTAACCCATGAACCTAACAGAACTGCAGTAGCAATGCCTTCAGGTAACATTAAATGGCTTAATCCGAAGTGCAGAGCAGTTGTCGGTATCGTTGCAGGCGGAGGCCGTGTGGACAGACCATGGCTCAAAGCCGGGAAAAAATACCACAAAATGAAAACAAGAGCTGCTAAGTATCCTAGGGTTTCAGGAGTTGCCATGAACCCACGTGACCACCCATTCGGTGGAGGTGCCTGGAAGCACCCGGGCAAGCCCACAACGGTTAGCAGAAACGCTCCGCCTGGAAGGAAGGTCGGACTGATTGCAGCTAGAAGGACCGGAATGAAGCGCTGATGAGGGGTGTTCGTTATGGTTAAAAAATCATCATCAAGATTACCAAAGAGAAAGGGTGAGTATACCTACCGCGGGAAAACCGTCTCAGAACTTCAGGAACTGAGTCTTGAAGAGTTTGCAGAACTCCTGCCTTCGAGAGAACGCAGGAGCATTAAACGCGGGTTTACTGAAGGGCAGAAAAAAGTCCTGCATGAGTTTAAGGAAGGAAAGAAGGTCAGGACTCATCACAGAGACCTGATCATCCTTCCGGAAATGATCGGACAGACTATTGAAATCCACAATGGGAAAGGTTTCGTGAGTGTGGACCTCCAGCCTGAAATGATCGGGCACCGTTTTGGAGAATTCGCACCCACAAGATCAAAAGTTTCACACGGCAGTGCCGGTGTGGGAGCAACCCGTTCAAGCAAGTTCGTGCCACTGAAATGAGGTGAGAGGGAATGGCAAGAATTAATTATTCAGTTAAAGGAGACCCTGAGACAACCTCTAAGGCTATGGGTTCTGAACTCCATATTTCCCCTAAAAAGTCCCGTGAAGTCTGCTGCAAAATTAAAGGCATGAAAGTTGCTGAAGCAAGAAAGTTTTTAGAAGATGTAGTTGCTTTAAAGCAGGCAGTTCCCTTCAAAAGACACCACGATGGAACTGGACACCGAAAAGGTCCAATGGCTGCAGGCAGGTACCCTGTTAACGCTTCAAAAGAAATCCTCAAGATTTTGAAGAATGCAGAAAGCAATGCCGAATACAAAGGCCTTGAACCCGCAAACATGTATATTATCCATGCTGCAATTCAACGCGGCAGGGTAATTCACGGGTTTATGCCGAGAGCCAGAGGACGGGCCACTCCCAAAGACACAGACACTGTAAATATTGAGATGATTCTTTCCGAGGTGCGCTAAATGGCAATAGAGAGAAAATTCGTAAATGATGGGTTTGTCAAAGCCTCCATGGACGAGTATTTCGCAGAACAGCTGAACAGAGCTGGATACGGCGGTATGGAGCTTAACAGGACCCCAATGGGCACCCAAATTGTTATCTATTCTGAAAAGCCTGGAATGGTAATAGGGAAAGCCGGGAAGGTCATCAGAAAGCTTACCAGGGACGTAGCAACCAAGTACAATCTTGAAAATCCGCAGATTGACGCTCAGGAAGTTAAGAAACCTGAACTTAACGCTCAGATGATGGCATCAAGGCTTGCAGCTTCAATTGAGAGAGGCTGGTATTTCAGGAAAGCCGGACACAACACCCTTCGGGCAGTCATGAATGCAGGCGCACTCGGCTGTGAAGTTGTCATTTCCGGTAAACTCACAGGTGCCAGGTCAAGAGTTGAAAAATTTATTGACGGGTACGTAAAGCATTCTGGACATCCTGTAGAAGAGGTCGTAGACGAAGGGTTTGCAGTAGCAGTCAAAAAGCTCGGGACCCTTGGTTGTAAAGTCAGGATCATTCAGCCGGACGTTGTCCTTCCTGACTCATATACTACTAGGGAACCAAGTGAGCCTGTAACTGAACCGGTTGAAAAGCCTGCAGAAAAACCTGCTGCAAAACCAGTTGAAAAACCTGCCGAAGTCCCTAAAAAGGAAAGCGTTGCAAAACCCAAAACTCCTGCAGCAGCACCTGCGAAACCAGTAGAAGTAGCTGAAGTTGCAGAACCTGAAGAAGCCGAGGAAGAACCTCAGGCTGAAGCAGCAGAAGACTTTGAAGAGGCTGAGATCATTCAGGTTGAAGGTTCGGAAGAACTTAGAAGACAGGTCAACGGAGTCTGGCAGCATAAACATGAGGGTTATGATTACTGGCATCCGATGGCAAGGGTTCACAAGGAGGCTAAGGAATAATGGCAATCCTCAGATCCAAAGAAATCCGGGATATGTCACTTGACGAAAGAGCTGACGAACTCGAGACCCTGAATAGTGAACTGGTCAGGGAACGTGCCCTTACTTCCGCAGGCGGAGCTCCTGAAAACCCGGGAAGAATCGGAGAAATCAGAAGAACGATTGCCCGGATAAAGACAATTCAGCATGAGCTAAATGAAATCTAAAGTGGAAATTCTACCTTCGACCCTTATCTACCATGAACTGATAGGGCTCGAAATTCAGGTGATTCGTTCCACTAATCCAGCATTGATAGGAATCCGCGGCCTGGTGATTGACGAAACGAAAAATATGTTAATCATAGAAAACTCAGGGTCGCGGGAACTGAAGATTCCAAAGGCGGATTCGGAATTTCTCTTCCGAATCCCTGCCGAGCTCTCAGAAAAAGGCCGCAGATCCGATACATTCGTTAAAATTCAGGGAAACCTGCTGCTCTCACAACCCGAAAATCGGATCAAGAACATTAAAAAGTTACGCAAATGGGGCTAAACTCATGGCAAAAGATATTGGATTGAACATACCGGCGCCATCAGAAGAATGTAATGATTCATACTGTCCCTTCCACGGAACACTTCCAGTAAGAGGTCAAATCCTTGTGGGCACCGTGGTCAGCAGCAAGATGGACAATACGGTAGTTATTGAAAGGCAATACATGAAATTGGTGCCGAAATACCAGAGATACGAGAAGAGACGCTCGAAGGTTCACGCACACAACCCACCCTGCATTTCAGCAAAAGTCGGGGATATCGTTACGATTGCAGAATGCAGACGTATAAGCAAAACAAAGTCCTATGTGGTAGTTAAAGCGGAGGTGCCCAAATGAAAGGCATACGCTCCAACATCCCAAGGGCTCTCAATGCAGGTGCCAAGGTTCCCTGTGTGGACAACACCGGAGCCAAGGTCGTTGAGATTATTTCTGTCAAGAAATACAGAGGGGTAAAGAACAGAATGCCCTGCGCAGGAATTGGGGACATGTGCGTCGTCTCAGTAAAAAAAGGCACACCAGAAATGAGAAAGCAGGTACTCCTTGCAGTAGTGGTTCGCCAGAAACAGGAGTTTCGCCGTCCGGATGGGCTGCATGTGTCCTTTGAGGACAATGCCATGGTAATCACGGATGAAGAAGGAATTCCAAAAGGCACGGACATAAAAGGTCCTATAGCAAGAGAAGTAGCTGAGAGGTACCCCAAGATCGGGACCACAGCATCTATCATTGTCTGAGGTGGCGAAAATGGTATCCAAACAGCCTAGAAAGCAGAGAAAGGCAAGATATAATGCGCCTCTGCACGTCAGACAGAAATTCATGGGCGCAAGGCTTAGTGAAGCACTCTCAAAGGAGTACGGCACAAGAAGCGCCGCAGTTATAGCGGGAGACACCGTGAAGGTCATGCGTGGAGATTATAAGGGCACTGAAGGAAAGGTCCAGGCCGTTTCGCTTCAGTACGGCACAATTTCTGTGGACGGAGTTATTTCCACCAAAGTGGATGGTACCGAAGTCTCAAGACCGATATACCCCTCCAATGTTATGATCACAAAACTGGAACTGAAGGACGGGCGCAGAGCATCAAGTATTAAGAAGTGAGGCAGGTGATTTTGTGACACACCAGAAAAGATTATCAATTCCAAGAAGCTGGAAGGCCGGAAAAAAAGGTTATAAGTGGGTCTCCACCACTCGCCCGGGGCCTCACAGTCAGGCACGCAGTCTTCCGCTCGGAATTATAATTCGTGATATTCTCAAGATTGTAGATAATAGCAGGGAAGGCAAAAAGATTCTCTCGGAAGGCAAAGTTCTTGTAGATGGGATTCCCAGAAAAGACCTCAGGTTCCCGGTTGGGCTTTTTGACGTAATTACACTCCCTCTCATAAATGAAACGTACAGGATGTTCCAGGACGAAAAGGGACGTCTGGTACTTCACAAGCTGGATGCAACAAACGTTAACAAATTGTGCAGGATCAACAACAAAACTACTCTCAAAGGAGGAAAGGTTCAGCTTAACCTGAATGACGGGACCAACATTCCGGGTTCTAACGAGTACGGTACAAAGGACTCTCTGATTCTCTCATTGCCTGACAAGCAGATAGTAAAGCACCTGCAGTTCAAGGTCGGCAATCTGGCAATGGTAGTAGGCGGCCAGCACTCTGGAGAAATCGGAAAGATCACTGAAATCAAGGAAGTTAAGAGTTCCAGACACAATACTGTCGCGATTTCAGGGGAAACCGATTTCGAAACAATTGAAGATTACGTTATTGTTATTGGCGAGGACAAGCCTGAGATCCGGCTCGGTGGTGAGGTAATTGAATAATGTTATGCGCACTCCCGTTGTTGAGAAGGTAATTGTCCACATGGGTGTTGGAGAAAGTGGCCAGCATCTAGTAAATGCCGAAGAAATCCTCAAGACTGTTACAGGGCAGGGAGTTGTCAGGTGCTTTGCCAAGAGGACCCTTCCGGCTTTCTCGATCAAAAAGAACGAGCCTATCGGCTGCAAAGTAACCCTGAGAGGCCAGAGAGCCCAGCAGTTTCTCGAGACCGCCCTTGGTATCGTTGATAAGACTCTTGTCAGGTCCCAGTTTGACTCCCTTGGAAACGTCTCTTTCGGAATTGAAGAACACACTGATTTTCCGGGCATGAGATATGACCCGAATATCGGGGTTTTCGGAATGGACGTAACAGTTGTTATCAAGCGCCCTGGAGAAAGAATCTGCAAGAGAAGGATTGCAACAAGGAAGATCCCGGCTAACCACAGAGTCACAGTTGAGGATGCCATTGCTTTCCTTAACGATAGCTATGGCGTGGAGGTCATGTAAATGGCGGAGACTATAAATAAGTCCGGAAAAGGAGTAAACGTGTGCAAGCGGTGTGGAAGAAAGCAGGGACTTGTCCGCAAATATGATATTTACCTCTGCAGGCACTGTTTCAGGGAAATTGCCCACGATATGGGTTTTGAGAAGTATTCATAAGGTGATTAAAATGGTATTACTTGATCCTCTTGCAAACGCCCTTTCCACAATTAAAAATGCCGAAGTTATTGGGAAAAGTTCCTGTATTATCAGGCCTGCCTCAAAAAACATTGGCAACGTGTTGAAGGTTATGCAAGATCTCGGCTACATTGGAGAATTCGAGTTTATCGATGATGGAAAAGCCGGAATCTACAGTGTAACCCTTGTGGGAAGAGTCAACAAATGCGGTGCAATCAAGCCGCGGTATTCCGTAGGAACTGGCAGCTTTGAACGCTGGGAAAAGCAGTTCCTGCCGGCAAAGAACTTTGGCGCCCTTATAATAACTACTTCAAGCGGAGTTATGTCCCAGTACGAAGCCCGTGAGAAGAAGATTGGTGGGCAACTTCTTGCTTATGTGTACTGATGGAGGAAACAGGAAATGGTTAAGGAAATTGCAAGAAAAATAGAGATTCCTGAAGGAATTTCCGTTTCTATCTCTCAGGATGTGTTTACAGCCAGTGGCCCTCTGGGGACTGTAGAAAGAAAACTATGGTATCCTGGAATCAAGATCTACGTCAGGGACGGCGAAGTAGAGGTAGATGCAGAATCTTCCAGGAAAGAACAGAAAGCCATGGTAGGCACTTTTACTTCCCACATCAAAAACCTTGTAAAAGGCGTAAATGAGGGTTTTGAGTGCAAGATGACTATTCTGTACGCTCACTTCCCTATGCAGGTAAAAGTTGATGGTAAGACCCTCATAATAGGAAACTTCCTTGGAGAAAAAAAGCCAAGAGTTGCAAAAATTCTTGGTGAGACAAAGGTTAAGGTTTCTGGAAATGAGGTGACTGTTTCCGGAATCAACAAGGAAGATGTCGGGCAGACTGCCGCAAATATTGAACAGAAGACCAAGATCAAGAGATTCGACCCAAGGATTTTCCAGGACGGAATCTACATTGTGCAGAAGCCCTGAGGTGGTTGTGATGGCAGAAGAATTCAAATCAGAAAGTACTTCAGTTTCCACCCTTGATATGGACTCTGAATCCAGGCGATTATTCAATGTGAGAAAAGTCCAGAAGGGAAAGAAGCCCCAGTTTAAAAGAGCAGCCTGTCATAAATTTAAGAGGCTTGACAGCAACTGGAGGCGTCCGAGAGGTTCTCAGGGTAAACAGCGTCGAAAGTATGTCTCAAAAGGTGCCCATGCCCAGGTAGGGTACGGAAGTCCTGCTGCAGTAAAAGGATTGCACCCTTCCGGTTATTCTGATGTGCTTGTTTCCAGCGTTGCTGAGCTTGAGCTCGTTGATCCTTCTTATGAAGCTATCAGGATAGCATCGACAGTAGGCTCAAGAAAGAAAGCTGTTATTATCACAAAAGCTGGAGAACTCGGTATTAAAGTACTGAACCCTGGAAGGAGTGAATAAAAATGTCAGATCTGGCCAATCAAAGAAGGTTAGCCTCCAAGATTCTCGAATGCGGACTTGACAGGGTATGGCTTAATCCGGAAGCCTCCGAAGAGATCGCATCGGCAATTACCAGGGAAGATATTCGCGGGCTCATTGAGAAAGGCACTATTAAAGCCAAGCCGATCAAAGGAGTCAGCAGAGGCCGAGCCAGAGCTCTTGCTGCCAAGCGCAAGTATGGGCACTGCAAAGGTCAAGGTTCAAGAAAAGGTAAGAAAGGAGCCCGCACTCCTAAGAAGGAGCAGTGGATCAAAAAGATCAGGGCTCTTAGAAGAAGGCTCAAGGAACTGCGTGCAGATGGAACACTTGATAAATCCGTGTACTGCAGACTTTACAGAAAAGCAAAAGGCGGCGAATACAGAAGCGTTTCCCACCTGAACTCCCACCTTGGGTCTGAAAAACTGTTAAAGAAATAACCTGGAGGAGCTAAATATGGCAACAGGACCAAGATATAAGGTTCCTTTTAGACGAAGAAGAGAAGGACGCACTAATTACCACCTGCGACTCAAGTTACTGCTCTCAAGGCAGGACCGTGTGGTTGTCAGGAAGAGTGCAAGAAATGTTCAAATCCAGTTAATAGCTCCGACCCCAGAGGGGGATATAACTTATTCCTCAGCCGCTTCGAGTGAGCTTGCTAAGTACGGTTATACAGGGTCTACCGGAAACACAACGGCTGCATACCTTACAGGGCTCCTTTTCGGGCTTAAAAGCTTGAATAAGGGATATGAAGGAGGAATTCTGGATATAGGACTTCAGGCTTCCTCTGCAGGTTCCAGAGTCTATGCTGCGCTTAAAGGCATAGTAGACTCGGGTTTTGAAGTCCCCTGCAGCCCTGAAGTTTTCCCTTCGGAAGAGAGAATCCGGGGAGAGCACATTGCTGAATATAGAGAAGAGAGCTCAGACCTGCCAGAGCAGTTTGAAGCAACCAAAGAGAAAATCTTTGCTGAATTTAGTTAAGGTGATTAAATGGCATTCGATGAAGATTGGGTTCCAAAAACCAGGCTTGGAAAATTAGTCATGGAAGGACAGGTTGCTTCCATGGAAGAAGCAATCAAATCAGGCCTGCCTATCAGGGAGCCTCAGATAATTGATATGCTGCTTCCTGACCTGGAAGACGAGGTGCTCGATATTAACATGGTCCAGAGGATGACTGACTCCGGACGCCGTGTGAAATTCAGAGCAACCGTAATCGTAGGGAACAGAAATGGCTATGTAGGGCTCGGGCAGGCAAAGGATGTGCAGGTAGGGCCTGCTATCCGTAAAGCGATTGATGCTGCAAAGCTCGAGATCTCCTATATCCGCAGAGGTTGCGGTTCATGGGAATGCGCCTGCGGTCTGCCTCACACCGTTCCTTATGAAGTAACCGGAAAGGCAGGCAGTGTAAGCGTAACTCTTATTCCGGCACCAAGAGGCCTTGGAATCGCTGCAGGAAATACTGCAACTAAAGTGCTGGAAAAAGCCGGAATTAAAGACGTATGGACCAAGACCTTCGGTACTACCCGGTCTACTCTTAACTTCGCAAAGGCAACCTTTGACGCCCTCAACCAGGTGAATGTTATGAGGCTGCCAGTCTACTGTAAGGAGGATGCCTGATATGTATGCCATTGTTAGGTTGAGAGGTCAGGTTAATGTCCGGTACACGATTGAAGATACAATGAAGATGCTTCGTCTGCACAAGGTTAACCATTGTGTGTTTGTGCCCGAGAATCCTCATTTCAAAGGTATGGTCCAGAAGGTGAAGGACTACGTTGCCTTTGGGGAAATTGATGCAAAGACTTTTGCAGAGATCCTCGAAAACCGTGGAAGACTCGAAGGCAATACTCGCCTGACTGAGGAATACATCCGGGAAAACACAGCCTATGATTCAATTCAGGCTTTTGCCGAAGCTGTTGTTGAAGGAGAAGCTACCCTTAAGGACGTTCCAAAACTGAAGCCCGTTTTCAGGCTTCACCCTCCAAGAAAAGGACATGCAGGGATTAAAAGAACCGTAAAGCAGGGCGGCGAACTCGGAGACCACGGCGATGGTATCAATGCACTCCTGCACAAAATGAGATAAGGTGGTTTGAATGGATACAAAGAAGTTCAGAGGATCCAGGACCTGCGGAGGCGGGACTCATAAAAACAGGCGTGGAGCCGGAAACCGCGGAGGCCGTGGAAAAGCCGGAGGCTGTAAGCACCACTTTGTAAGAGCTATGCTCAGGGGATACAGCTACGGAAAGCATGGTTTCAAGCTCCCTGCTGAGATTTCCAGGGATGTTTCCATAGTAAATGTGGGAGAACTTGACGAACTTGCTCCTTACCTTGTTGAGGAAGGGCTTGCAGAAATCAAAGATGGTGCGTACCACATTAACCTTGAAAACCTCGAAATCGAAAAAGTACTCGGAAGCGGACGTGTTACGAAGAACCTTGTGGTCACTTCTGAAGGATTCTCCGCATCTGCCCGCGAAAAAATTGAAGCCGCTGGCGGAAGTTGCATCGATGCCGAATAAGTAATGTCACCTGGCATTACTTATTTTAATTCTTTTGGTAACTTTTTCATATTAGATGTACTATACTTACCAATGTCTTACGGTAAAACGTGATCTAACATTTTAAATATTATAATAAACTATATTTTGAATGGTGTAATCGATGACTCTCAGGGATACGTTAGAACCGTTTTTTAACAAGTTACCTGCAGTAGCAAGTCCGGAAAAACACGTCCATTTTAAGGATAAGCTCTGGTGGACTCTGGGAGTCCTTTTGCTGTACTTTGCTCTGGCAAATGTACCGCTTTTTGGGATGTCCCAGGACTCGGTTGACCTTTTTGAATCTTATCGTGCCTTCTTTGCAGGCGCGTCGGGATCTTTAATTCTCCTAGGTATCGGGCCTATTGTAACGGCTTCGATTGTCCTGCAACTTCTTGTTGGAGCAGATATCATTAAATTGGACCTGTCAGATCCCAAAGATCAGGCATTCTTTCAGGGAGCTCAGAAGTTCCTTGTGTTTGTCATGATCATACTGGAAGCTCTGCCGCAGCTACTTGGTGGATATATCCAGCCGGATACAGGACTTGCTTCTGCTCTAGGTGTAGGCCTGGGAGTAATCACCTTCCTGCTTCTTATCCAGATCTTTATTGGAGGCGCGCTGATCCTTTTCATGGATGAAGTGGTTTCCAAGTGGGGCATCGGGTCAGGAGTCGGACTTTTCATTGTTGCGGGAATCTCCCAGCAGATTGTTACAGGGATCTTTAACTGGCAGTATGATTCTTCCGGGCTCCCGGTCGGGCTGATTCCAAAATGGATTTATATCGCCCAGAACGTCGGAGCAGATTACCTCTTCTCAGGTGAGGGTGTAGTGTTCATGCTGGTCAGAGGAGGAATTCTTGCACTGCTAAGCACAGTTGTTATCTTCTTACTTGTGGTATACGTGGAAAGTACAAGAATCGAAATCCCTCTCGCCCATAGTGCGGTTAGAGGAGCTAGGGGCCGTTTTCCTGTTAAGTTAATATATGCATCAGTCTTACCGATGATTCTTGTCAGAGCTCTTCAGGCTAATATCCAGATGATTGGAATTATTCTTGCCAGTCGTGGAATCACTTTCCTTGGAGAGTTCCATGGATCTACGCCTCTAAACGGGATTATGTATTACCTTGCTCCAATAAACAGTCCTTACGATTGGATTCCATCTCTTGTGAAAGATTCCTTTTCAAGTTATGGGGCGGCTACACCTGCAAACTGGCAGATTGTACTTCACGTCTTTACAGATGCTACTATGCTTATCGCAGGTGGAATCATCTTTGCACTTTTCTGGATAGAAACAACTGGTATGGGAGCTAAACCCACTGCCCAGAAGATTTTCAATTCAGGTATGCAGATTCCGGGTTTCAGGAGGAATATTAGCAGTATTGAAAAAGTTACCCAGCGCTATATCCCAAAAGTTACCGTAATAGGTGGAGCTTTCATAGGGATTCTTACGTTGATTGCAAGCTTGCTCGGTACTCTTGGAAGTACAAGTGGTACCGGACTTTTGCTGGCTGTCAGTATCGTATATCGTCTCTATGAGGACATAGCTTCCGAGCAGATGATGGAAATGCACCCAATGATCCGCTCCTTCTTTGGGGAACAGTAAGAGGTTCTTTTTGAGCTGTTATAAGGACTCGAATAAGAGAGATGTAATGTAAACAAACTAAAGGATAAACACAGGGATCTTCAAATGAATATAATACTCTTTGGGCCCCCCGGTGCCGGAAAAGGCACCCAGGCCAAAAAAATGGTTGACAACTATGGAATCCCGCAGATCTCCACAGGGGATATCCTGCGGGCAAATGTCAGGGAAGGAACAGAGCTTGGGCTTGCAGCCAAGGGATATATGGACAAAGGAGAACTTGTTCCTGATGAGGTACTTATAGGGATTATTAAGAACCGTCTGAAAGAACAGGACTGTGAAAAAGGTTTTATCCTTGACGGATATCCAAGAACAATACCTCAGGCTGACGCTCTTGCAGGCATCCTTGATGAGATCAATAAGCCCATAGATGTTGTTCTCAACCTCGAAGTTCCTGATGAAGAACTGGTAGAACGAATAAGCGGCCGCCTTATGTGCAATTGTGGTGCTAGCTATCACAGGACTTTTAACCCGCCGAAAAAAGATGATGTCTGTGATATTTGCGGGAGTAAGGTTTTTCAGCGCGATGACGACAAAGAAGAGGCCGTCAAGAACCGTCTCAATGTCTATAAAAAACAGACCGAACCCCTTATTGAGTATTACACAAAGCAGGGATTTCTGGTAACTCTAGACGGTACAAAAGATATTGATGAGGTCTTTGAAGTAATAAAGGCAGTTCTTACAAAATTTGCCTGAATTCTTCATTTCTTTTTTATTTAATTAAATCTTCTGACTTTTTATTTAATTAAATCTTCTGACTTTTTATTTAATTAAATCTTCTGACTTTTTTATTTAATTAAATCTTCTGACTTTTCTATTTTATTTAATATTCTGACCTTTCTATTTTATCAGCGGATATTGTATTTATCGAAATGTTCTTGCTTTTTTCGCATTCATTTGATTCAAATAATTTGTATTTAAATAATATGTGGCTATTTATATCAACAAAAACTACACACGGAGAAGCTGAGTTAATATGACTGAAAACTCGATCGATGAACTGGTGAACTGGGTTATCAGCGTTGATCGCCGTTTGATTCTGATGGACTCCATGAAAAGGCACCCCTTTGTAAGGGCTTCGGATATTGCTCATGAGGCAAGCCGATCCACACAGAATATCAGCCATGCTTTAAAGGAACTTGAGAGTAAGGGCTTAATTCAGTGTTTGACTCCTGAAAAAACCACGTGGAGAAAGTATATCCTGACAGAAGAAGGAAAAAAAATTTTAGAAGAACTGGATGGGAAATACCTTTGATTATTGGGATTATTGGAGCCAGATTTAATCTATTTTAACGCTGATCGAAAAATTAACCGAAAATACCGATATATTAACCTGAAATAATCAGAGTACTAACCTGAAAGGATCAGAGTATTAGCCTGAAAGGATCAGAGTAGTAACCTGAAATAATCAGAGTATTGACCTGAAATAATCAGAGTATTAACCTGAAACAAAGAATTTTTACTCAGGGGGTTTCAAGGCTTTGAGTCTCTTCGGTTTCGCTTTTTCTATAATTTGCTTAAACGCTGAGTTTTGCCCTCAAATTGAGGGTCTTCATATCTTATTACGACATATTTTTACCAGCTCAAAGTCTGCTCTAACAACGGATTTTTTAAACTCTGCAAGGTTTCGCTTGCTTATCCCCTCATATGATTTCATTGTTATTCCGGGGAGTACTTTGCCGTAATTTCATTGAATAGTATAACTTATATATACATCGACACTTATTAACCAGAACAACCTGCGTAATCATTTAAAATTGGCTCCGTAATTGAGCTGATTTATCACGACTTTACAATACTTTAAGCTTGCCAAGCTTCTATTATTGGAATTCTTTTACATTTGAAGATCTCAGAATAACTATTGAATCTGAATGGTGAGGACAACTTGGTTTCAGAGACATTAAAAAATCAGATAGACCGGTTCCTGCTGGCTCTCGGTTTTTCCCTTATGATTGGGATTATGGTCCTTGGGCAGGGTTTCAGGGAGGCTGTCGGGGAAGGCGTAGGGACTTTAATGAATCCCATACTTGCTCTGATCGGACAGGAGAATTTCTTTCTAATCCTTTTGGTAATGGCATCTATTACTGCTATTTACGCATCCCTTATCCAGAAATACACAATTGACTGGGACCTCATGAGGAATACCCAGGAACGCATGAAGGTTTTCCAGAAGGAATTCCGAGAGGCACAGCTTTCTCAGAACACTTATATGCTTAAAAAACTGGAAGAACAACGCCAGGCAATGATGGAAGACCAGATGAAGATGTCCAAGCAGCAGTTCAAGCCTATGGCTTACATCAGTATCATTTCCGTTCCTCTCTTCATGTGGGCTTATTATTACATCAGCGGGCACGGGAGTGCCACGATGGTTTTTCCTTTCTGGGGTAAACAGTTGCTGACAACCCATGCTTTTTGGTACTTCCAGAACTGGTTGTACTGGTACTTCATTTGTTCTCTTGGAGTTAGCCAGTTTATCAGAAAGGCACTGGATATCGGTGGGGTCTGATGCGAATAACGGTTAGCGGGCTTCCCGGAAGTGGGACAACAACAGTTTCAAAGCTCCTTGCAGAATACTATGAACTTGAACTGATCTCCTCTGGTGAAATTTTCAGGAAGATAGCCAGGGAGAAGGGAATGAGCCTGGCAGAATTCGGAGCTATGGCCGAAAAAGACCCTTCAATTGACCTGGCTATTGATAAAAATCAGAGGGATGTTATCCACAGTCATGAACAGCTCATCCTTGAAAGCAGGCTTGCAGGCCATATGGCTAAAGATGTACCGAATGTACTTAAAATCTGGATAAAGGCTCCCTTGCCTGTACGGGTAAAAAGAATCCTGAGGCGAGAAAAATCAGTTTCTTTTGACGAAGAGCTCGAAAAAACAGTTGAGAGGGAAAAATCTGAGGCCCTCCGTTATATGAACTATTACAATATCAATATTGATGACCTCTCTATTTACGACATTGTTATTGATTCTGAAAAATGGAACCAGTACCAGATTCTTGATATTCTGAGGGCCGCTATCGATTCCATCGTGGGGCCGGAGTAATTTCCCTTAATATGTTAAAGGCTGGATTTTTATACAAGGCGTAGAGTTTTATTTGCCGGAACGTGATATACTGATATTACAGCAACCACAGGTCTTCGGCATATGCTCTCTCTTAATTAATGCTGAATTAATAATGCTGGAATTCCTTTTTATATGCATATGGGAATTTCCGTAAATCTTTTTATAAATCTTAGATTTATAACTCTTTAATTTATAACTATTTAATTTATAGATCTCTGGGTTATGACTCTCAAATTTATAAATTTCAGGTTTATGACTCTCAAATTTATAAATCTCGGGTTTATTTTCACTATGGTTCGCTTTCATTATGCCTATTTACAAGTTACTGTATATCTATCATATTTACGTCTATAAATTCAATTCAGGAGTTTTTGAAAAACTATGTCACCTGCTGGCAAATTGCCGTCCGAAACTGAAAGAACTCTGGTCCGGAAATCCGGCGCCTGGACAAACCCCTCTTACGGTTCTTACCCTGAAAAGCGCCCTATTCTCGAATATATCGAGAAAGGGGTTGTAAATATTGATAAACCAAAGGGGCCGACAAGCCACGAGGTTGCAGCCTGGGTAAAAGCTATTCTGGGCGTAGGTACGGCAGGGCATGCAGGCTCACTTGATCCCAAGGTTACAGGGCTTTTGCCCGCCTTACTTGGAAAGGCTACAAAGGCGGTCCCTGCTCTGCGTCTTTCTGGAAAGGAATACGTCTGTCTCTTGAAGCTTCATAAGGAAATGCCTCAAAAACTAGTCAGGAAGGTCTGTGAGGAATTTACTGGCCCTATCTACCAGATGCCTCCTATCAAATCAGCTGTCAAACGCGTTGTCAGGGTAAGGACGATCTATTACCTTGAAGTGCTTGAAATTGAAGGGAGTTTTGTGCTCTTTCGTGTAGGATGCGAAGCCGGTACTTACATCAGGAAACTTTGCCATGATATTGGGCTTGCTCTTGGTTGCGGCGGACATATGCAGGAACTCAGAAGGACAAAAGCAGGCCCGTTTACCGAGGAAACACTTGTCACTCTCCAGGATCTCAAAGATGCATATGTACTCTGGAAGGAAGATGAGGATGAGTCTGAAATCCGGCGTGTAATCATGCCAATGGAAACGGCTGTATCTCACCTTCCCAAAATTATCCTGCGGGACAGTGCAGTAGATGCAGTCTGTTCAGGAGCTACTCTGGCAGTTCCGGGCATAACAAGCCTAGATGCAAACCTTAAGAAAGGAGAGCTTACAGCGTTGTTTACTCTTAAAGGTGAGCTTGTTGCCCTTGCAAAGGCTGAAATGAGTACAGAAGAGCTCCTCAAAGCTTCGACCGGACTTGCAGCTACCCCGGTCCGGATTATGATGGAGACGGGAACTTATCCAAGAGGTTGGAATAAAAAGGAGTAGAAGGAGTAAAAGGAGTATGGCGGTAAGCCATAACACATAACATATTTTTGGAACCCTCATCTTTTAGAATAAGGTTTATATATCACTATTTCCGTTATGGTATAAGTCGTGCCATAAGCTTTATGCCAATCTTTCCAATGGGAAGCTTGACCACAACCTTTCTAAAAGAAAGCTTGACCAAAGGTTAGGTATAAGTTTTGTAATGCATGTGCCGAGGTAGTCTAGTGGTAGGGCGCAAGCCTGGAAAGCTTGTGGGGCCTAGCCCCTCGGGAGTTCGAATCTCCCCCTCGGCGTATATTCTTAAGCCTCTTTTAAATTATGTTTATAAGCCTCTATTAAATTATGCTATAAGCCTCTTTTAAATTAGGTTATAGCCTTTTCTACATTATGTTTAAATCTGCAGACATGTCTGGTTTTATTGCGAATGTAGTTTCTAATACTCAGTTTTATCTTGAAGAACCATAGTTGGAATCCCTTCAAAAAAAAGATCAAGAGGAAGATTTCCACTGTACCTGTAATGTTGAGTACTTCTCCTATAAAAAGCAGGCTAAAAGGATCATAAATACTTGAGGTTTTGATTGAAGTTGAATAAATTCTTGCTCCTGGGACTAATATGCCTATATTTTTGCTGGAACTGGTTGTAAGTTTGTAAAAGAAAAGGTTCTCAATTAAAAGATATAGGATTTGCAGAATGAAACTATGAATAAAAATCTTTTAAAAGCATGGGAGAGATGGAATAATACAGGAATTATTATCGAAAAAAGAAGTTGATCTGACAATGTCAGGGTAAGAATACCGTTGAAAGATTATCGATTGATTTCAGGCGGGAACGAAAAAAACAATCGGAAACAAACAGAGAAGGAATATTGAAAATGAAACTGATCCTGAACGATATCGTAAAAAGTTTTGACAAAAAAGAGGTTTTGCGGGGTGCGAGCTTTGCCTTTGAAAAAGGGGAAATTTACGGACTTCTCGGGAGAAACGGCTCAGGCAAAACCACGCTGTTTAACTGCATCAATGAGGATTTGAGGATTGACGGCGGCTCAATTCTCTTTGAAGAAAATGGAGTAAAGAGAGAAGTTTATCCAGACGATATCGGATATGTTCTGTCGACACCAGTCGTTCCGGAGTTCTTAACAGGGAGGGAGTTTTTAAAGTTCTTTCTTGACATCAACGTGAATAAAATTCCGGACATTAAGCCTATTGACGAATATTTTGATTTTGTAAAGATCGGACGCGAGGACCGCGACAGGCTTTTGAAAGATTATTCCCATGGTATGAAAAACAAGATGCAAATGCTTGTAAGCTTCATCGCAAATCCAGCCATTCTGCTTTTAGACGAGCCGCTGACCTCATTTGACGTTGTGGTCGCCGACGAGATGAAGACTCTGCTTCGCCAGATTAAAAAAGACCACATTATTATTATTTCCACTCATATTATGGAGCTTGCGCTGGATTTATGCGACGAGATAGTAATCCTGAGCGGCGGGGTTCTGGAAAAAATGGAAAAGGATGACCTCAACAACGAGGCCTTTAAGAATAAAATTATTCAGGCCCTCAGGAGGGATGAGTATGATTGAAGCTTTCATTATGTCCTTCAGGCTGAAAAACACGTATAAAGCCAATGGCTTCATCTATTCGCTCAAATCCATCCCTGTCATCAACAGGCTGCTGCCGGTCTCGCTCTATAGAAGCCCGGGGCTGAAAATATTTGCCAATTTTGTCAGCATCCTGTGGGAGATCATCTCGATGTTTTTTGGCAAACTGCTCTATCTGTTTATTATTATCTTTCTTCTAAAAGATCATATGAAAAGCAGCCCTGCGAACAGCTTCATGCATATGTTTTTCTTTCTTACCATTACGGGCGGTTTCCTTAACACGCATATATTTCATCCCACCAGAGACAAGTATTATGCCATTTTTCTCATGCGAATGAACGCGCGGGAGTATACGCTTTCGAATTACTTCTATTTCCTTTTGAAAATCATTATCGGGTTTTTGCCTTTCACGCTGCTTCTCGGACGGCTTTCCGGAGTGCCTACCGCTATCTGCCTTTTGATGCCGCTTTTTGTTGTTTCCGTAAAACTGATTTTTACTGCCCTCGCGCTTCATGATTATGTCAGAACCGGCCATGCAAAAAATGAAAATAAGCTTGATTCGGTTGCTCTGGTTGGCATTGCTGTATCATTGGCTGCGGCATACCTCCCACCGTTTCTCGGCTATGCCATGAATGGAGCTGTTTTTCTCGCTCTGTTTATCATTTTTGCTGTTATGGCTGTGTTTTCTTTTTTGTATGTGCTCAAATTCCCTGAATACCGGAGGATTTGCAAGGAACTTCTCACAGCGGATAATTTTGCTATGAACAGAAAAGATATGGCTGTACGTGCTACTCAAAAATCTTTGCAAAATAATATAGACTTTAAGGCAACAAGTAGCAAAAGCGGTTATCAGTATTTCAACGACCTTTTTGTTAAGCGGCACAGCAGTCTGCTGACCAAATCGGCCAAACATATCACCTTGATTTCCCTTGCAGTGCTTGTGCTTTCCATCATGGCCTGTTTTCTTTTCCCGGAAGCAAAACCGAAAATAAACGGGATGATGCTGACCTTTTTGCCTTATTTTCTGTTCATCATGTATTTTATTAATCGCGGAAAGGTTATTACCCAGGCCATGTTTATGAACTGTGACCACAGTATGCTTGCCTACCGGTTTTACAGGCAACCGCGTACAATTCTGTTTCTCTTTACGGAACGGCTGAAATCCATTCTATTGATAAACTTGATGCCCGCTTCGGTAATTGCAATCGGGCTCCCGATTCTGTTATGGTTTACAGGCGGAACGGATAACGCACTTAATTATGTGCTGCTGTTTGTTTCCATTATCGCCATGTCGGTATTTTTTTCGGTGCACAACATGGTGTTATATTATCTTTTGCAGCCCTATAATATCAATCTAGAAATAAAAAGTGGCACTTTTGCCATTGTTAATTCCTTTACTTATTTTGTCTGTTATTTTGCCATCGGTAAGAAAGTCCCGACTCTAATTTTCGGCACGTTGATTTCAGTATTTTGCATTGTATATATCGCCGTCGCCTTGATTCTTGCATACAGGCTTGCACCAAAGACATTTAAGCTGCGGTAATAGCGGCTTTATGTAAACTAAAAAAGAGGTCAGATATTATTGCGTTTTCTATTCATAAGGGTAACTCCTTTCCGGGACTTCGGGCCAAGTTGGTCCGAAGTGGTATGGCGAATAGGAGAAAAAGCTAACTATAAATTATCTAAGTGTCGTGTTTCCACCACCATCCATAAGCCGTGTCATTTCCTCAATACATTCCAATAGAAGTGGCGGCGTAAACCATTATCATATTATATTTTTTTCCCAATATAAAATACATATCCATAATACTGTTTATACTTTGAATATAAGTCTGCCTCACGCCTCATAAGTGCAATCAGATCCTCAACGATTTTATTTCCAGCATGTTTTTTCAAAAATTCCTCTTGCCTTGCTTTTTGCGGAATAAAATAATTGTCTATCCAACAAGTCTCAGGCAGCGTAAATGCGGCAACAGGGATATAACCTGTTTTTTGCATGATGGAAATATTATGCCCTATTGTGCTAATTTCAGGAACTGCGTCTAACCACCACTTCTCAATTTCAGCGGGGCGCTCATCAGTAAACCATGACTCATATGTTACGGCAATATAACCATCTTTTTTGAGGAACCTCTTCCAGTGATTCAAGCCTTTTTCAAAACCTATGTTGGCAATCGCCCCCTCAGACCATATAAGGTCAAATTCGTCATTCTGAAACGGCAAATTATCCATTGAACCGACAATACCTTTTACCCTGTTCTGTAAACCAAATTTTCCGGCTGTTACGTTAAGTTTCTCAATCGAGCCGGCGTAGAGGTCGAGGGCGGTGATGGTTGCTTCTGTATTTTGTGCCAGAACCATTGTTTGAGCGCCTGTACCGCAACCTAAATCGGCGATTTTTGTTTTGTTTGAAAGATTGTCGATAAAACCTAATGCTCTGATGGTTTCTTCGGGGCTGCCGGGTCCCTGCCGGTCAAGCTCTGTGAAAAATTCATTGATGAGGGCAAAATCAAATTCGTGGATTGTTATTTCTTCCATTGTTCATACTCCTTATCTTCCATTGGTCATCGGTTAAGCACTAAATTCCTTCTCTTATGGGTGTTTTTATCTGAGATTACCTTTATAGCTGTATCTCCATGTCTCTTCGTCCCACATTTACTCTTGAAGACTCTCTTCGGGAAATATTTCCCGAAGGGTGGTTAAGGTCACAGCATTACTGTTTTATGAAGGACTGCCTTTGAACCGACCTATTTTTATTTCTTTGAAAAAACTATGTTGCTGCTGGTGAATATGCTTTTCTACATTTTTACAGCATATCTGATATCAAGCCACGGCCAACATAACTGCTATTGACTTTTAGTCCTTCCGAACATCGCTTTCAGTTAGGGATAAACGCAGATATCCTTATATACTGGTAACAGCATGTAAATGAATTCATCAGTATGTGCTGTAAAGAAGCTCCTTTAGAGAGCTGCTCCTGACTTTTTCGTGTATTCTTTTAGGGTATTCGATCAGGGGCTACAGGATGCTGTATACATTCCCCTGGAGGGAATATATGGTAGAAGAAAAGAATAATGAAGAATTAAGGCATCTTGTTCGGATTATGAATACCGACCTGCAGGGGGCAAAACCCGTAGAGTACGCCCTTACAGGTCTCCCAGGAATAGGGAGGCGCACAGCTATCCTTATCGCAAAGGGCGCAGGGGTAGACCCTACTGCTACACTTGGATATCTGCCAGATGAAGAAGTAGCAAAGCTAGACCGCGCAATCGGGAATTTTGAGGAGATTGTTCCATCCTGGATGTTGAACAGGCAAAAAGACCTGGCAACAGGACAGGACAAGCACCTGCTTGGAACAGATATCTTACTGACTTTCAGGGAAGATATTAACAACCTGAAGAAGGTCCGCGCTTACAGAGGACTCAGGCATGAAAGAGGCCTTAAGGTTAGAGGTCAGAGAACAAAATCTACAGGCCGCCGCGGGTCAACTGTCGGTGTCAGCAGGAAGAAGTGATTTTCCGGTCAGGTGATTTTAAATGGCATATCCAGGTAAACAAAGTAAAAGTTTCGAGACTCCTAAGCACCCCTGGCAGGAAGCCAGGATGGCATCTGAAGTCCAGCTTGTAAAAGCATACGGCCTCAGAAACAAGAGAGAAGTTTGGAAAGCAGCCAGTAAGCTCAGGATGTACAGGTCTGAAGCCAGAACATTACTTGCAAGCGCTGCAAACTCTCAGGAAAGAGGACTTGAAGGACATCAAAAGACCCAGTCCGAGGAAATTCTTGCGAAGCTTATCCGCTATGGTATCATCAAGTCGGACGCTGACATTGACGACATTCTCTCCTTAAAAACTGAAAATATTCTCGAAAGGAGACTCCAGACCCAGGTTCTCCGTCTCGGGCTCGCCAGGACAGTCATCCAGGCTCGCCAGTTTATCACTCACGGACATATCGCAATAAACGGTAGAAAGGCTACAATTCCTGGAATGCTCGTCTCCAAGGAAGATGAAATGCATATCGGGTACTATGGAACCTCTCCGCTTGTTAGCGAATCTCACCCTGAAAGGCCTGTGCAGGTGGCATCTGTCCTAGCAGACAGCACAACTACTTTAAGGGCTGTTGCAGAAGCAAAACAGGCTAGAGAGAAACCTCCTGAAAGAGGCGGCGGAAAGAGAAAGAGAGGGAGGAGATAATCGTGGCAGACATGAAATGGGCCGTAGCTCACATCAAATCTTCGTTTAACAACACAATTATTACTGTAACCGACATCACAGGGGCTGAGACCATTGCAAAGTCTTCCGGTGGTATGGTTGTAAAAGCTGCAAGAGATGAGAGCTCTCCTTATACTGCCATGCAGATGGCAGGACAGCTTGCTGACCAGCTAAGGGATAAGGGTATCCACGGTATCCATATCAGGGTAAGAGCACCTGGCGGGAACAAGCAGAGAAGCCCGGGCCCGGGCGCTCAGGCTGCAATCAGGGCTTTTGCAAGAGCAGGAATCCGGATTGGCAGGATTGAAGATGTTACTCCTGTCCCGCACGACGGCACTCGCCCGAAAGGCGGAAGACGTGTTTAAGAGAATTCTCCAGAGAATTTCTTCAGGAAATTCTTCTAAAATTCTCTTTTTGAATGCATTAAAATA
Source organism: Methanosarcina sp. Kolksee (assembly GCF_000969945.1). Taxonomy (NCBI): domain Archaea; kingdom Methanobacteriati; phylum Methanobacteriota; class Methanomicrobia; order Methanosarcinales; family Methanosarcinaceae; genus Methanosarcina; species Methanosarcina sp. Kolksee. The sequence continues at coordinate 1,053,644 of NZ_CP009524.1, read as the reverse complement.
TAAGGGAAATTAAGGAATATGACGATGGAAGTAGACATTCTGGAGTTATCGGATAGATCTGCAAAATTCGTGCTTTCAAAAGTTAGCACATCTTTTGCCAACGGCATTCGGCGCGCTATGGTCGCAGATGTACCAACGCTTGCGATTGAATATGTGAATCTTTACGACAATACATCGGTACTCTATGATGAGCAACTGGCTCTACGTCTGTCCTTAATCCCGCTTGTTACGGATGTAGAGACGTATGTGCCACAGGCAGAATGCGATGTCTGCGGAGGAGAGGGCTGTCCTGCCTGCGAGGTTTCCTTAACCCTGAGTGCAGAAGGTCCGTGCACGGTTTATTCACGGGATCTTATATCCTCTGACCCGAAGATACAGCCTGCTGATCTCAATATCCCGATTGTTGAACTGAAAAAAGGGCAGAAACTTGTGCTTGAGGCTCTCGCTCATATGGGCTACGGCAGGGATAGTGTTAAATGGCAGGCAGGAGTCGCTTGCGGCTACAAGAACGTGCCTATTATAACCATTACAAACTGTGATGCATGCGGGCACTGTGCAACCGAATGTCCGAAAGGCATTATACGGTTTGAAGAATCAGGTGCCAGAGTTTCTGACGAGGATATCCTGAAGTGCTCACTCTGCAAGCTCTGCGAGCAGGTCTGTGACATCCACGCAATAAACATTAGCTTCGATGAGAACGCTTTTGTATTTACAATGGAGTCCGATGGTTCTTACACAGCCAAAGATCTTGCCCTTAATGCGTCAAATGTGGTCAAAGGCAGAGCTGAAGAACTTTTGAGCATTCTGGACCAGTTCTGAGCTCCAGCTCGGGTACAGGCCCATATCCAATTTTTTGAGGTTAAGGCCCGATAGAGCTCTGAATATTTCAATGAGTAGATATTTCTCTGGACTCTCTGCGCCTTACATATTATTATTTTGTATCTGAGTACTGCAGGAGACATTCTGTCTTATTTACGCTCTTCCAAAACTTATTCTCGGTGACCTTCACGACTCGAAACGTTTATATATTATCCATGATATTGTGAGGGAGTGCAAGGCGTAAAGCGCGCCGGATTATCATAATGAAACAGTATTAAACATAGATTAGACACAGATTAATACGAAATGCGAGGGTTGCCCAGCCAGGTCAAAGGCGCTAGGTTGAGGGCCTAGTTTCGTAGGAATTCGTGGGTTCGAATCCCATCCCTCGCACCAAATTTCTTAGTCTGTCAATTTAAAACATTTAACTTAAAAACTTCAAATTTTCATACGTTTCTAAAAGTTATTTTTGTAAAGAATTTCAAATTCTTTATTGTAAGATATCGTTATGCGAGGGTTGCCCAGCCAGGTCAAAGGCGCTAGGTTGAGGGCCTAGTTTCGTAGGAATTCGTGGGTTCGAATCCCATCCCTCGCACTTTCCTTTTGTTCATTTTGTGGTTTTTTATTCGTTGTATTGTTTTCATTAATTGTTTCAGGTAAGACTCAGTTCCAAAATCTAGTGATGAACATATAACTAAAAATCACTAAATTTTGTAATTGATTATAATCCTTGTGATTATGCTTATAGATTGAAGGCTTTACATATCGAATATTAATTTTGATTGAAGACTGAATTCTTTTTAAGAATTTAGATTTTCAATCAAGAAATTAAAAAATCACTAGATTTTGGAACAGAGTCGATGTTACACTTATTTTTATCACTAGATTTTGCATGAAAGTACATGAGGACATCTTCCTCAAGTACTCTCTTCTTCCTTTTTTTCCATAATCGCGATTATCCCACTAATAATTTTTATGCGTTCATCAACCGAAAAGATTTCAGTCTCAACAATTTTCCTCTTATGAACTTCTCCTTTTTGATACCCTGTTTCATCTTGATACATCTCATCGTTTGTGATAAGGTGCCAAATTATCGTAACTATTTTTCTTGCCAACGCAATAATTGCCTTAGCATACCCAATAGACTTCATTTTCCGGTTAAAAAACTCTTTTAATCTGCTATTTTTCTTTCTTGCTGCTGCCTGAGCTATCTGTGTTAGAATCCACCTTGCTACTTTCGACCCTCTCTTTGTGATTCTCCCTTTGTAGTATTTATCAGCAGATTGATACACATTTGGAACTATTCCAAGCCATGAAGCAAGTTTATCTCCTGAAGGAAAATCTCTTAAATTTCCAATTTCAGAAATTAGAGTTGCTGCACCTATTTCTCCAATACCTGGAATTGACATCAAAATATCCATTTCACGCTTATGCTTTCCATAAGAATAAATGAAGATTTCTTTTTCCAAAACTTCTATTTCATCGTCAAGGTGCTTTATTAATTTAAGACATATTTGAAGCCTTATTGCTGCACTTTGAGATATTTCTCTATCCAGAGTCTCTCTTATCTGAGAACTTTTTTTACGAACGTTTGGAGAAAGGCTTTCTATAATTTGGTCAACAGTTTTACCTGAAGAGATTCCTGATAGAATTGCTACGCCATTTTTACCAAAAATATCTGCCAGTACATCATGTAAATTAAACATTTCAGATGTAAGAATAGCATGAGCTTCATTTTTTATATCTGTTCTTTTTCTAACAAGTGCTAAACGAAGTCGAATGTATGAACGAAATTCCCTCTGATCTTTTGGGAAAACTCTTTGATGGCTGAATCATATTATTAAGTGCAAGTTGTGCAATAACTTCTGAGTCAATTTTATCTGTTTTTTTGTGTGTAAATGCCTTCATATCTCGAGCATTTCCAATTATAACAGGTAGATGCTTTATCAATGAATCATGAATAGGTACCCAAAAGTCACTGGTTGATTCGCATGCAACAACATCACATTCTTCTGATACAACCCAATTTTTAAGAGCTAAAATTCCTTCATCATTCCTATCAAAACGTTGTTGCTGTTTTTCACCCGACTTACTAAGAATAGTAGCAATTAAAAAACGTTTATGGATATCTAAACCACAAGATTTGTTTACAATTCCAATCAACTTAAATCACCCCATTTTTTGGGCAGTGGAATTGCCTAAAAGGCAATTTTGCATCCGTGATCAAAGTCACATTTAAGCCTTCGATGACAATTCACTGATTAGTTTTGGAAAGGTTTTTAAAACCAAATCTAGTACAACCTTCCTGCCCAAGGTAATGATGAAATCAATAGTCAAAAAAGGTAAGGTAAAGGTACTTTCATTTCTTTGTGCCTGTTATTCGAAGAATTTCATGTTTGTTTTGGAACTGGGTCGGTAATTTGAAGATAAATTCAAAATGAGGGTGATTTCAATGATAAAAAACGTGAAGTATTATTTAAAAACTTGAAATAATAAATGACCTACATTAAAAAATGTTGGAGAATACATTTATGTTCTGGCATCACACCGTTTGAAATACTTTTGAATATCCGATTTATCAATATCATTACTGTTTTGTGGGAAATTGGCAATTACAAATTCTCTTGCTTCATATATCTGTTCTTGTTTTCTAGAGGATGATTCATTATTAATATTTTGTTTCGCAATTCTAAATTGGCGAGCAAAATTTAACATATTATCGGATGAATCAAAACCAGATTTATCTAGAAATTCGAAATATTGTTCCATATCAGCTTGTTTCCACTCTAAACCAATTATTATATCCATATCTCCGACATTATCAATTACAAATGTTCTATTTTCATCTGAATTATTCATTGGTACATTAGCATATACAAGACTATTCTTGAATTTGCTCCATGTATCTAATGTTTTAAAGTACTCACTTAATGTATTTTTTTCGGCTTCGGTTGAACAATGTTTTAATAGGATATTTCTGGAAAACATTATACAATTTGTTTGTTCATCATCAAGATTATACATTGGGGTAAATGCTGTATACACAATTGAATTTATGTGAGTATTATTATAATCCGATGTCCCAAATTCTTCGATCTTATTGAGATTTACAAAATGAAGTGGTTGTCTATTAAGTGTTATCATTGCTCTTTCATATTCAACTTTTTCTAGCTCACTTTCATTCATGTAAAATACTTCTTCATCGAATACATAATCCATTCTAGGGCGATTATAATAATTTATTAGCTGGATATTATTTATATAAGAAGCCATTTCTTCGGCTTTATCTAGTTCTTTATAGTAGCCCTCAACAAGATTTATTTCAATTTCATTGGTTGAATTATTATTTTCAATGTTTGTCACGATCGCTCTTTGTTCATTTTCGATACAGCCTATGCAAAATATCAACAAAGTTATTATTGCATATCTAAATATTTTGCTCACATTTCACGCCACCCTGTTAGTTATAATCCTTGTCTGAACATCACACTAAGTAGAAGAAATATAAAACACTTAAATTTTTTGTACTCAATTATTTACAAATTTTGCATAGACTTTGCACTAGCTTACTAAAAATTCGAGTTACCTATATCCCTTCACTAAACTTTTTATCTTCTTTACTCTGATTTGAAGTTCCGTTTTGATCTTGCAATCTCTGTGCTTGATCTTTGTAGTTTCTATTCCCAATGCTGTGAGGTCGTGGGTGTAGATTATTGAAAACCATAAGCATGAGGATCTCTCTGCATCTTTGTTAATCCCTGAGCATATACCCGGTTTTTCAGATTTGTCAATAAATCGTGGACACGACCTGCTGTGAATCCTATTAGCAAACCGTTGTATAAACTATCTGCATAGGAAGACCTTGAGAATCTTTTTCAGGAATTTCGGGAATAGATTTTAGTCCCCTCTGAAAAGATAATTTTGCTGTTACAGAGGCGACCAGAGCATCAAGGATATCATCTCTTGCTACGTCTTTACGTCTATATTTGGAAAGTGCATTCTGCACAATTTCATCTGTAAAAGTGCAAATTTCTTGCAGCAGCTTTTTTCTTTCGTTAAAGCCTTCATTTTCTTTTTTAGAATGCTCCATCGGCTTTCCGGCAAGAGCCCAGAAACAAATCTCAGGATGGATTTCTATTATTTTTTCCTTAGCAGAATCTGTGGCTATAAGAAAATCATTCATTTCTCTGATTTTTGGAACGATTCCCCATGTTTGTTTTGTAAGTCGTTTGCCTGTAACTTCTTCATTGATGTCACAAGCGCTTTCGTAGCTTTTTGCATAGATGGCTTCTCTACAGGGAGTTGGAAAAACGCTGGATTGCCTGTAGGGTCTTAATAAGCTTCTAGCTTCTACATCACAGAACCTTCTCTTGAAATTAGATTTGCTATCTACTAAACCAATAGGGATGTCCACAAGTATACGCACATGAGTATTGCCATCACAAAAATAGCTATAGAGATCCGGGATTTTAGAAAACTGAAACACACCAAAGCTATCAGTTTCTGTTAGTGCAACTGCAAACCAACCTGCTCTGCAACCGTCTACACCAACAAACATTTTTTTATCCATATTCAGGGTTTGTAGTTTAGGCATATAGAACCTTTCAGAGGAAGCTTTGAATGGAGTTATTATTCAGGCATAGTTGACAGTCCTTTCATATGCCTGTAAAAACTGAATTAATGGCTTATAAACGAGAAGGATACAGCAGGCATAACATTCTTTGTGCTTTAAAATGAATCCGAAATCCCCTCAAGAATGATTTTAAATATAATGATTACAAAAATAATCATTATGCAATTCTACAACCGGCAGAAAGAACTTAAACTTATGGAACTGCTCGATCAGGGGAAACCATCTTTTCTCGTCATAACAGGGAAGAGAAGAGCAGGAAAAACCGAGTTGATCAAGCAGTTCACAGGGAACAGGAAAGCACTTTATCTTTTCGTTGACAGCAACAAGAGCATCGACATTCTGATGGACGAATTCGACCAGCTTTTAAAGGAGAAACTGGACCTGCCGGATTACATAAAAGTCGATGAAACGGAGAATTTCCTCAAGTTTATCACCTCTTATGACAGGGACCTGATAATAGCGATTGATGAATTCCAGAGGTTCCAGAAAGTATACCCGTCCTTCATTACTCAGCTTCAGCGGTACTGGGACATGAAGCCAGACAATTGCAAGGTCTTTCTTATCGTTTCCGGGTCTTCTATTGGCATGATAAGAAAAATATTCATTGAAGAACAGGCTCCACTCTTCAAACGTGCTGACAATATTCTGACTATAAAACCCTTTACGGTCCTTGAGACATTTGAGATGCTCGGTGACATGGGTATAAAAGATCCGGAAGAAAAACTGAATCTGTACTTCCTTTTCGGAGGGACTGTCTATTACTATCGCCTGTTTGAAAAGTATCAGTGCACAGGATTTGACGATGCCCTTGAAAAGCTAATATTCAGCGAGTTTGCACCGCTTAAAAATGAAGTGAGGGACATTCTAATTGAAGAATTTGGGAAGGAGCACTCCACATATTATGAGATAATCTCAGCAATATCGCAGGGAAGATGCTCGATGAGCGAGATCTCGGATCTGACGCATGTCTCTTCCAACTCATTGTCACCATATTTTTATGACCTCATAGACCTGCTGGGAGTAGTGGAACACCGGATACCTGTCACGGACAGTCCTGAAAAAAGCAAAAGAGGACGTTATTTTCTAAAAGATAATTTCTTCAGGTTCTATGGCCGCTTCGTATATCCTATGTACAGCCAGTATGTGGCAGGCAATTATTCTCCCATGCTGGAAAAGGTTCGGAAAGAATGGCAGAGTTACACAGGCAAGATATTCGAGGATATTGTCCGTGAACTGCTGGTTGAAAAGACGATCAGCGATTATCCGGATATAGGGAGCTGGTGGAACAGGAAGGGGGATGAGATTGATATTTTTGGAGTAAATCGCCAGGGAGGAAAAGTCCTGGCAATTGAAGTAAAGAATAAAGAACTGGGTGAAAGCGAGGCCAGAGAGATCCTGGAGTTAACACTCGATAAAGCAAAATTAGTAAGAAGAATATCTGGTCAGGAATTGAAAGTAGGGATAGTGGCCAGAAAAGTCAAAGGCAGAAAACACCTGAAAGATGATGGATTCCTTGTATGGGAACTGGAAGAGCTTATTCCCTGATTTTTTCGAGTTGAGCATTTGCCAAAGAAGAAATGTCTTTGGGATTATTAATCTAATTTGATTAATCATTTGTAAAAAGGAGAAATCAATCCAAAAAGGGCAATGAGAACATAAAGGGAACAAAATTTCATGTTCTATTTAATTTGGCTCTTCGTCATTCCCTGTGATAAGATGATCTTCAATTCAAGACCGCATTGGTTTTTATGAGAATATTATGGGATACCCACACAAAAACACGAAGAACCTGAATAAACATTAATTTATTACTGACGGGCTGCCAGGAAAAACATAAGGGTGTTATTACACACCCTGTCATGCAATTTGTTTTTATGAAAATCTGTTCTTTTGGATTTCAAACTTCTTTTCCAGGCTCCTGATCTTCCGTCATAACTCCATCAGACCCGCACATTTTATCAAGTTTCTCCTTTATTTTGTTAGCTTTTGCAGCGTATTCTTCTGCTTCTTCTTTGCCCATATCTGTGAGTAACTTTGAATATTCTGTAAATGTTATTGCTGCCGCACCAAGATTTAAGAAATTTTCAGGGTCTTCCTCAAGTATTTGTGTGTTTAGGAGAATACTTTTTTCAAAGGCCTCTTTTGATTTCTCATACTCGCCGGTTGAATGAAATGTAATGCCTAACTGGGTCTCTAAAACACTCATTATTGACTGGTATTCAAGGTTATCGGGGTCCGACTCAAGATGTTTATTCAGAATCGGGAAGACCGATTCATAAATTGGGATAGCTACATCGTAATTCCCAAGGTTTTCATGTAAAATCCCGTTAAGGATCCGAATTTCACAGACTCTTTTCCAGTTTTCCGGTTTTTCAGGAGCTTTTTCGTATAAGTCCTCATAGTAATCGCGGACAAGTGCCAGGTATTCTTTCGCGAGACCATACTTTTTGTCATGCATGAACACAGTTGCCTGCCTCTGGAATCCCATAGCCAGCAGGTCTTTCACGATATCTTCTTCGTTTTTATCTTGCAGGATATTCCTGTAAACATTGGCTGATTTTGAGTACTGCTGTTTTGCAAGTTCCGGTTTTCCTACATTTTCAAAAAGCATCCCAAGTTCTTCGTGGGAAAGAGCCAGTTCTTTTTTGTAGTCCCGGTCTTTGGGATTCTCGCTGGCAATCTGGAAGCTCAGTTCTGTGATGCGCTCACGGTGCTTGATTGCACTTTCATATTGTTTTTGCCTGACAGCAAAGGCTTCAACGTCCTTCAGTGTACAGATGAGATTTTCCCTGTAAATGTAATTTTCCGGGTACATTTGCACCAGGTTTTCGATTATTCCGAGGGATTTTTCATAGTATTTTAGAGCATTTTCGAGATCAAGATCCGCATCATACATTCTCCCGATGTAATCCAGGGTATTTGAGATACTTACTTTGTGGTCAGTATTTTCGGGATAGGATTCAAACAGTTTTTCAAAGGCTTCAAGGCCCTGTTCATAGTATTGTTTTGCATTTTCCGTATCTCCCTTTCCTGCGTAGAGGTGGCCGATCTGGTCGATGGTGGCGGCTATATTTGCTACACTTATTTCGTCTTCAGGGTCTCTTTCATGAATATTCCTGTATATTTCGATTTCCTGCATGCGGCATTCTTTTGCACGCTCTATGTTCCCGATATCTCCAAACAGCTCCCCAAGTTCGGTAAAATAGTCGGAAATCTTGTATTGATATCGCAGGTTCTCCGGTTTTTTCCCGGCTAATTCCTTGAGTATTTCAAGGGATTTTTCAGCATATTGAGTCGCTTTTTCATATTTATTTTCTTCATAAAAGGCCCTACTGAGAGTCAGGTATATTTCGCGCTGTTTCTTGATGTAAGAACTATTCCCAGGATGTTTCTGGAGTTTTTCGTTCAGGAAGTCGATGGCCCGGAGGTATGTTTCTTCAGTTTTCTCTATATTTCCAAGTTTTGTGTACAGGTCCCCGGAAACTTCGTATAAGGATAAAAGCTGAGAAGAAACAACTTTGTTGCCGGGTTCTTTTATGAGGATTTTTTTATAGATTTCTTCGATCTGCCCAAAGACCCGGTTTGCTTCCTCAAAGTTCTCAAATACAAGACAATAATCTCTAAACTGTTCGGTTATCATCTTCAGGTTATCAAATAATTCTTGTTTTCCAGATATCAGTTCAAATAATTTCCCATAATTTTGCACGATTCTTTCGACCAGGTCTGGCTCAGCTTCAGTCTTCTGGGCCCTCAGGTGAAAGGTACTGATATTTTCCAAAAATTTCAAGTAATTATGTATGTACTCCGGGTTATCCGGAACTCTGGCAATAAGCTTATCATAAGTGTCAAGAATTTGATTTATATCTTTTTTATTTCTGTATAAATACTCCTCCATTTTTGAAACACTGTCAAACTCAGAGAGTGCCTTTATAGTAAAACCAAATGAATTGTAGGTATAGTACTGATGCACAGGTTCTCCGGGGTCAGCCTGAAAGAGGGGCACAATAAATTCTATTAGTTTCTGGAACTCTTCCAGGGCCTCCTCCTTCCTTTTCTCGGCAAGCAAAGCTCTCCCTTTTAACATAAGGATCGAACATATGTAGTCAGGTCGCTTTGTCTTTTCAGAAAGTTTTTCGGCTTTTGCAAGGTTTTCAAGCGCTTTTTTAGATTTTCCAGTATTAATTTGCATTAAAGAGGTATCGAGAATCCGAGATATTGCATCCATAATCTGTTTGGACATAGAGGTAGATTGTAATTCAGGTAATAAAAGGCATCTCTATATATAAAACATACAAAAAATAAACGTAAAGTCCATCACTGTAAAACAAGCCGTACTCTTAATTTGAATAGTTTTTAAAGTCTTACCGTACCTGTACAAATCTGAAGTTCCAGTAAGCTCCTTAGTTGAAGATTTTAACTTTTAAGAAACACTTATAAAATTACTACTAATTTTTAAAATTCGTTTCTAAAGCCCTCAAACCAGAACTCCTCAAACCAGAATATTTAATTGGGTTTATATACAGTTGGAGGTATAAATATTATAAATATGTTAGTGGTATCTCCAATGAAAAAAACAAAAATGTCGGCAAATTCTGGCAGGGCCGGGACTTTGAGTTTTGTCCATGCTGCGGATTTACACCTTGACAGTCCATTTACAGGAATTTCAGGAATTGATCCTGAACTTGGGGAAAGGCTTGCGAAAGCTACCTTTCAGGCTTATGAGGCAATTATAGAGCTCTGTATGGAAGAAGAAGTCGACTTTTTGCTTATTGCGGGGGATGTGTATAACAGTGCCGACAAGAGTCTTTATGCTCAGGTCAGGTTTATAGAGGGGCTCAGGAAGCTCGAAACCGCCGGAATTCAGGTTTTTATATGCCACGGGAACCACGATCCTCTTGACGGCTGGTCTGCAAGCCTTACATGGCCCGAAAATGTACATATCATGAGAGGGGACAGGGCCGAAGTTGTGAAATTCAAAAAGGAAGGAGAAACTGCCGCTTTTATAGTGGGGATGAGTTATCCAGCACGGCACATAGTGAAAAATCTTGTGAAAAACTTTCCAAAAAAAGAATGTAACTGGCCGTTTACTATAGGGTTGCTGCATTGCAGCGTGGGAAGCAACCCGGAGCACGCACCTTATGCACCCTGTACTCTGCAGGACCTCAGGGAGCTCAATTATGACTACTGGGCGCTTGGCCATATCCATACTCCTTCTATAGTTTGTAAAGAGGATCCGGTTGTGATATATCCTGGAAACCCGCAGGGCAGGCATCCCGGAGAAAACGGTGCCAGGGGGTGCTTTGTTGTGGATGTTTCATCAGGAGGAGACATTTCTACAAGGTTCATAGAGACCGACTCTGTCCGCTGGCATATCAGGGAAATTTCCATAGAGGGCCTGGAAACAGAAGGGGAGCTAATAGAAAGCCTTCAAAGCCAGCTTGATGCCATAAGGGAAAATTCCGGAGGAAGGTCTGTGATTTGCAGTTTTGCCCTTAAAGGGAGGGGGCCGCTGCATCACATTCTCAGGCAGGAGGGATTTCTTGAAGACCTCCTGCGTTTGCTCAGGGAAGGCGAAACCTGGGGCCGGCAGTTCATCTGGGTAGACCGAATAGAGGATGATACACTCTTTCCCGTAGAAAGAGAGCTTCTTCTGAAAAGGGAAGATTTTGTGGGAGATCTGGTAAAAATCGTAGAGGGCTTGAAGACCGATGAAAAAGCCCTGGATGAGTTTCGTGAAGTCCTATCCCCTCTTTTTGATTCCAGAAACGGGAGAAAACACATTGCCAGAATTGATGATGAAGAAATGAACTACCTGCTTCAGCGCGCTGAAAATATCCTGCTTAATGCTTTACTCACGGAGGAAGATAATGAAAATTAATGCCATCCATATTGATGGTTTCGGCAAGTTTTCCAGCTTGTCGATGGAAGACCTGCCCTCCGGCCTGGTCATTTTTACGGGAGCAAACGAAGCAGGAAAATCGACATTATTTACTTTTATCCGGAGGATGTTTTTCGGTATCCCTAACACAAGGCTCTGCAACCTCTATCCTCCACTTGGAGGGGGAAAGCATGGGGGAAGGCTTGCAGTCATCGATTCTACTGGAGACCGATGGGTCATAGAAAGAAATCCGGGCAGAAAAGAAGATGTAAAGGTTGTGCTTCCAGATGGAAATACAGGGGGTAAAGTTGAACTTATTAAACTGCTGGGCCACGCAGACAGAAATGTCTTTGAAAATATCTATGCTTTTGGCCTTGAAGAACTGCAGAGTTTTGAGACTCTGAACGACCAGAGCATCAACAGTAAACTCTACAGTGCAGGCACTGGAGTTGGAGTTTCGATTTCAGGATTGATGAACTCAATCAGCAGCATTGAAACCAACCTGTATAGGCCTAGAGGTAGTAAACCTCTTATAAATGAGCTGTTCAGGGAAATAGGGAAAACTGAAGTAAAAATTACCGAACTTGAAGGAGCCCAGAAGAAATACGATTCGCTTCATTTTGAACTGGAACAGAAAACCCTGGAGATTGACCAACTAAAAGAAAAGTCTCAGAATATAAGGAAAAAATTAAACGACATTCAAAACCTGCTTTCCGTCTGGGAAGACTGGAAGATCCTCTGTGAGTCAAAAACTGCACTTGAAAGCTTACCTGGGCTTGAGAGTTTCCCCGAAAAAGGGGAAGAGAAGCTTACGAGGCTCCAGGAAAGAATTGAAGAAATAAGGGAGACCATTTCAAGGCTGCAGCAGGACCTGGATAAAAATGCCGTTAAAGAACGAAGCCTTTCCCCGGACGAAAGCCTTCTGAAGCAAAAAGATGCGGTGCTGGAACTGGGAAGCGGAATTGAGAAGTACAGGTCTGAAGAAAAACTTCTACCTTCTCTGGAAATGAACCTCAGGCAGGAAAAAGCCGGATTTTCTGAGCTTCTTCTGGAACTTGGCCCGGCCTGGGATGAGAAAGCTCTGGAGCGTTTTGACCGTTCAATTCCTGCAAAGGAAGCCGTTATCCAGATGCGAAGGTCAGTAGACGAAATTGAGGATAAAATAAAAGAGACCAGAAACGAACTCCAGCAGATCCTTAACAGTATTGAAAGAGTCCTTCAAGAAAATGACCTTTTTGAAGAAATCCTCCTTGTACATAGAGACCAGATTATCGAACTTGGAAACGGAATTGAAAAATACCAGTCTGATAAGGACTTTCTCCTTTCCGGAACTCAGGAACTTCAGGATAGAAAGGCAGAACTCAGGGAAACTCTGTCAGGGCTTGGGGAAGAATGGGACGAAGCCGCCCTTGATCTTTTTGAGCACTCAATCCCTTCAAAAGAAACTGTATTCAGAAAACGAAGGGAAATGGACGAAGCAGAAAAAACAATTGAGAGATACCGCGACAGGCTCAAACTTGCCCTTGGGGAAATTAAAGACGTCTGTGAGGAAATCGAAGCCCTAAAAGAGAAACTTGAGGTATACTCGACTCTTCCCAGGCCTGAAGAGGTGAAGCAGGAGCTTGAAGCTGTAAGTTATCTCAGGGTGGCCCACCCTCTCCTGAGGGAAAAAGAAGGCGAACTCAAAAGCCTGGAAAAAGAAGAGATGCTTTTTGCAGCTTTAAGACCTCAGAAAACCGAAGATAAGGATGGTCTACCCCTCTGGCCTGCAGGAATGGTTCTGCTTGCAGGCTGCATTGGCCTGGTATACGAAAGCATTAGTGGCACCCTGTTTTCCGGGCTTGTCATATTTTTACTCCTTTTCGCGACTTCTGCGGTATACTTCTTAAAAGCTACTAATAAGTCCTCAGTCCACCTTGCAGGGGAAGAGCATCTGGAAGACGCTGAGTCCCGAAAACAGAACGTAAAGGACTCAAAGGAAAAGCTGTTCAGAGAGATTAATTCACTGAAAGCATCCATGAAAACCCGTGCAAAAAAGTGTGGCTTTGAAGACATTCCTGACCCCTCAGTACGGGAACAGAAAGCTGATGAGCTGCAGAGGGTCATGGTTGAGTTGAAGACTACCTGGGAGCTGCGCCAGAGGGAGGAAAAGCTCCAGAAGAAGCTGGATAAGTTAAATGCAAGTTATATAGAACTTAAAGATACTATCCGGGCACAAGAGGCAAAGCAGGAAGAAGTTCTCCAGGAATGGAAAGGGTGGCTTATTTCTTCAGGGCTCAGCCCGGAGTTCTCTCCTGAGCATGTGATTGAGATCCTTTCTGCAATCAGGGCTTGCCTGGAAAAACAAAAGAATATAAACGAACTGGAAAAGCAGGTAACGCTCAAAGAAGCCACTGTTAAAAAGTACGAAGAAAAAGCCTGTAGTATTCTGGAGGCTTGCAGAAAGCCTATTTCAGGAATTGCACTTGAAAGTGAAATCGCAAAGCTCAGGGAGGACGTGAGTTTCGCATTTAACCAGGCCGAAAGAGTGAGAAAACTTGAGGCTGAGTCCGAAGGTCTTAACCGTAAAAAAGAAGAGCTGGAAACCCGGTTCCTTGAGGAGACAAAGGCACGTGATGCACTGGCAGAAAAGTGGACTGGATGGCTTGGGACTTACGGGCTTGACCCTTCACTTTCAGTAGAAAGTGTACTTGAAATCTTTTCGGTAATCCGGACGTGCTTTGACAGGCAGCGGGCAATCCGGAAACTTGAAGAACAGATAGTTTCCAGCAGAACATCGATAGAAGCCTATGAAGCAAAGGTAGCCGGAGTACTGCAGGTATGTGGACGTTCACTTTCCGGACTCTCTTTTGACTCCCAGGTTGAAAAACTTCGTTCAGACCTTGAAAAGGCATCCGATGAGACAAGAAACCTGCAGCAACTGAAAACCAGATCTGAAGAACTTAAAATTGAACTTGAGGCAGCCCTGGATAAATATAAAGAAGCTACTGAAGAGCTTGCAGTTCTTCTGGACTCCGGTTCTGCAGAGACCGAAGAAGAATTCTATGAAAACGCCCGGCTCTGGGCTCAGCGGACCGAGCTGGAAAACAGAAAAAGAGAAGCTGAACAGCAGATCCAGAGGGTTTCCGTAGGTGAAAAGGATTACGGGGTCTTCGTAGAAGAACTGCAAGCTTCTGATCTTTCAGGCCTGAAAGAAGAAAACCACAGTCTGGAAGAATGCCTGAAAGCACTGGAACAGGAGACCTCGGATACTATAGACAGGCGTGGAGCGATACGAAATCAGATTGAACAGCTCGAACAAGGAAGTGAAGGTTCCCTGGCAAGAGTAATGCAGGAAAGCCTGCTGGAAGAACTTCACGAAAAGTCAAGGGAATGGGCTTCTCTGGTCTTAGCCCGTGAGATCCTTGCTAAAGCAGTCAAAGTCTATGAAAAGGAAAGGCAGCCTGCAGTTATCGTGGAAGCCCAGGCTTTTTTCTCAAAGATTACCAGAGGCAGGTACACGAGGATTTATTCCCCACTCAACTCTACCGAAATCTATGTTGAAGACCGGAACGGACGCCAGAAGAGCATTCAGGAACTCAGTAGGGGAACGGCTGAACAGCTTTATCTCTCCCTGCGCTTTGGTTTCATCAGGGAATTCGGCAGGCATTCGGAATCTCTCCCGATTGTTTTTGACGACGTGCTGGTGAATTTTGACCCTGAACGCTGCAAAAGCACATGTGAAGCCATAAAGGACCTTGCATCAGACAATCAGATTTTTTATTTCACTTGCCATCCTGAAACCGTACAGATGCTTGTAGAAAGTTTTCCTGAAATCAGGGCTGTAGATCTTGATGCGGTATAAAAGAGAGTTAAAGCGTAAAAGAGCCGGATAGGAATTTAAATGTACGTCCTTTCTATTATGAAAAGGAGCTTTGAACTTAAAATATGACTTGTATTAAAAAGTTCAAAAGCTAGTTTTAAAAAGCTTGATTTTTTGTCTTAAAAAGCTTGATTTTTTGTCTTAAAAAGCTTGGTTTTTTGTCTTAAAAAGCTTGATTTTTATCTTTGCCAATGGGTTTCTTCCATATCAATGGCCGCAAAAATCTGTATAAGAGGGTGTCTTTTTATAGCTCTCATCAAATCCTCTGGGGTATATTCCATACCATATTCATAGCATGAAAACAGCCCCATATGATACAGGATTATGTCCCTCTCAATGCGTGTCAGTTTTATGTGTTTCTTAATCTTTTCAATAGAAAGAACTGAATGTTTATTATTTGCAGGATGGCCTTGCAACGCCCGATAATTTCCATAGTCTCCAACATATAACCCTTCCTTACAGACGTCGTGACACAAAGCAATAATTGTTAGAGAATCCTCAGGAAGTTGCTCTTTTTTCTTAAGGCGGGAATTCGATAATTTCAGTGGCTCTAATAAATTGAGGCTATGTTCCGCAAGTCCGCCAGGATAATCTCTATGATATTTTGTACTTGCAGGTGCCGAAAAGAAATCGGAATTTTCAATGTACTGGATGTAATCTTTGATCCCTTCTCTCTTCACTTCATTTAAGAGATCCAGAATATAATTTTCGTTGGCAAAGATTTCATCCTCAGTCAACATTTCAGTTCCTTCAAATTGTCAAAACTTATTGAGATTTTGTATATAACTTAACTTCAACAGATATTATATTATGATAAAAACAAATTTTGCTCCTTTATGTGTATCTATTACACAGTTGGAAACTAAATAAATATAATAGAATAAATTTTCCTGAAATTTAATAATTATTGAAAAATAAGGAAAAACACAAATCTGAACAATCCAAACAAAAAAGTATCTTAAGCAGTTCTCAATGAGTTTCGATCTCTATTAATTTCTTGTTATCTGTTCATTATTTTGTTATCTATTCGTTATTTTGTTATCTGTATATAATTTTGTTATCTGTTCAGTATTTTACTTTTTTCTTTTCATGGGTTGTCTTATGATAGTTTTAAGTTTTTCCGGTTTTGTTCTGCGCATATCACTTATGTATATCTCATGGTGTTTTTCACCAGGCAGGCTTCCATTAAACTCATATCCTTTTTCTTCAATAAAATTATGTAATTTCTCTACTGGTTGGCCTTCCTGAGAATATGGACCAATGTGCATTATCTGGGCTGATAAGCCTTCATGCAGGCTTTGAAATTTTATTCTGGAAAGCGCAGGTAGTTTTTTCTTTTTTTCTACTTCCTGTATGGCCTCTTTCATCATGTCTTTCGTGATGAAGTCGGGCTGCCTTATCATTGCAGTCCATTTCCAGCCACTTTTATCTTGAATGTTGAAATCTGCCAGATTTTCAGCCCACCAGAGTCCTTCAAGAGGCATTACTACATAATCCTGCGAGCTATCTTTTTTGGAGATAAATTTAATTTTATAAGATACTGAAAACAATGCTTCTATGGAGTTCTGATATTCCTGTGATGTATTGGGGTCGCCTTCGCCGTCTATCATTAGAAAACTCATTTCAGGAACGTCTACAGTTGACACTTCTTTTGCAGATGGATTGTAAAGTTCTTTATTTTCTTTTTTTAAATCTATTTTCGGCAGTTTACCTGGATTCGGCAGGTCAACGTAATTATAGATAGATTTTTTCATATTTTCTCCCCTATGACTTTGCTTTCAAAGATGACTGATTTTACGTTATCCTGCGGCTTTATCTGTGTATGCCTAACAAAAGAATAATCCTACCAACAACGATTCCATTACGATGGCAGATATTTCTCCATATTCAGAAAAGAAAATAACGATGCTTGTTTAGTGTCCATTTCTTCCACAATAATTTTGCTTTTTTTGGATTCTTTTTCCTGAACTACTGCAATCTTAATTTCAGACAGTTTTTCAATCAGTTGTTTCATAGAAAACCCATATATCTTTGCTTCCCAGGCCAAATATCTGTAGAAAAGCAGGCCAATCATAGCCAAAAATACATGAACCCTTATATTTTCATCCTTGTGGTGATAAACTGGTCCTACAGGGACAAGTAAATGATCGTTCAACAGCTTAAAATCGTCTTCAACAAGGTTTTTACTGTTATATGTTTTCACTATCTTTTTAGTATGCCACTCCTGCTTATCCGTAAACAGAATATTCTTACCAAACGTTTTTTCACACCTTTTTTCGTTTTCCTCATCAACCCAGAACTTCAACTGAGGTTTTTTCTTACCTTCAGGAGCTTCAATTATTTCGTATTTTATGACAGTCCTGAATTTTTTCAGAATAATTTCTGAAACTTCATTTTCGACACTGCTTCTGTTTCTCTCTTTTCCTTTACTGCTTTCTAATCTTCTCTGCAGGTCTTGGAGTTGATCAATTATTTTTGATTTGTTTGTTTCATAAGTGCTTTTTTGGAGTTTGTAAGTCCCTTCATTATAGGTAATTACGGTTGTGAATTCTGTTCCGTAGAACTGATGTTTTGTCCGGCACCCAAAAATCTCGTTACCTTTTGTATTCTTATACAGGTATTCATACCTTGAAAGTGGAACATCAAGGAGATCCTCAGCTTGATTTGCTTTTGCGGCTCCTACAAAACTCATTTTTGAGATTACCTTTTCAATGTTATCCTTAGAGTTGTTACCCTTATCGAAAACAAGAACAAGATCTTCAGAACAGATATTTAATTCAGTTAGTCGATTTATGATTTTGTCTATAATACCCGAAAATTCTTCCGAATCAGGAACATTTCCAGGATAAGTTTCGTGAATAAAGGGTATATTGTTTTCATTTACAGCCAGTGATACACAAATTTGATTTTTGTCTTTACGATGCTTTTTGTTATATCCTTTATGAAGCAGTTCACTTTTTTCATCATAATTGGTGGCAAAGGTAAACCAGTTTGATTCATCAACAAACATTATTGATGGAGTTAACCCCTTCTCAACAAGAATCCGACAAAGGTCGTCTTCAATCTTTTTCATTGTATCTGAATCAATGTAACTCATTTGGTTCAGGAAATTCTGGCAATTTAGTTTGTGAGGAAACTTCCACATGAAAGATATTGGGGATTTTTTGAACCAGTCTTCAATCCCGTTTTCACTTAAAATGCCGTGACTTTTTCCGATTACATCGAGTAAAAGGTATTCTCCAACACTCAATCCATCTATTAATTTTTTGTCAGTATGCTTGTTTACTATGTCAATGAATCCAAGTTCTTCATTTACATGAAGGAGTGCGGCAAGCTTGCCGTACTCAAAAGACTTAAGTTTATCATAAGGCATCGATTCACATTGTTTTTTCATTTCAAGTATTTTTTCTGCACTACCCAGATAAATCTGAAAAACAGTCTTTACCTTTCCGTTAACCCTGGCAGCTTCTACAATGTACCAGTAAGGTTTGCCTTTGATAAGTTTCTTTCTCAAAAATACCATACTCTTTAATTAGGATCAACATTTATAAATACTTTTCCAATTAAATCGTTAGTACTAGACCTTTTAAAGTGAATTTAGTAGTTAGGATCAACAAATAAAAGAGAAATGAAAAGGCATCTGATAGTGGTTTTGAGGAGAAATCCAAGCAAAAATCGCACTTCTTTGAAAGTAAAGTATGAGACTCAATATCTTCCAGTGAATCTCTTCCATTAAAGGCAGTGTGTCAATTTTTCTGAAAAATCAGAAATCTAAATAAGTTATTGGGTAGAAAATTCCAAATCGGAAGAATTAATTTTGTTCATAGTACTCAAAAACTTGACTTCAAATTTACAGCAAATTTGAGACACTGCCTGGGTTCTATTACTCAAATATCTGATTTAATTTTAATATTTTACATACTTTGTACACATAGACACAGACAATTATTGTAAGGATTGCTACCCCATATGGAGTGAAAAAATAATTGATATTGAGAATACTAATAATAAATCTGTTCAACACAGGTAAAATAATCGGCCAATGAAATAAATAAATTTGGAATGAATATTTTCCACACAGTAATAATGATTTTTTTAAATATTTGCAATTTAGTAGTAGTCTAGAAAATAACATCATAAATGGTGGAAATGTTATTCCATATAATAAAATAGCATATTTAGATGCAAACGATTGTGGGTAAATTATGGAGACCGTAAATATTGCGACAAAAACTATTGAAATAATATATGAAATAGAGAGTTTATTTTGTTCTAATTGCTTGTAGCCATAGGCTATCCCAAAAATATAAGCTGGCATATACATCATGATATTAAACA
Source organism: Methanosarcina sp. Kolksee (assembly GCF_000969945.1). Lineage (NCBI taxonomy): Archaea > Methanobacteriati > Methanobacteriota > Methanomicrobia > Methanosarcinales > Methanosarcinaceae > Methanosarcina > Methanosarcina sp. Kolksee. The sequence continues at coordinate 1,034,114 of NZ_CP009524.1, read as the reverse complement.
AAATACTAGGGTACAGTTTTAAAGTGTCCTTATACATAATGTCAAATGCCAGTAGTGGTATTCCTAAATAAAATAAAGTATCAATCTGAAAATAGTATATAATTGTAAAACAAATAGTTGTTATTACAATTAGTGCAATCAGATACCACAATTGATAAGAAACGATATTATTTCCAATCAGAGTTTTAAATAAACCGTCTATGTTTAAATTATTCCAAAAATTTGCAATACCTTCAAAATTTAGGTTAAGATAATTAATTGAGATATAACTAATGCAATATAGAGGAACAAATGCCAGTAGTGTATACCCAATATACGCTTTATACAGCCGAGTAAATCTCTTCACAAAATACTTACTTACAAATGATTTGTCGTTGATTTCTGCAGAATGATTTATCCCCATCTTAAGTCCAGATGAAAACGTAAACAAAACTAGACCAAATGTGGCAAGATATTTTAACAAAAATATAGAATCTGGCCGATTTATCCCGCCTAACTCATGAAAGAGTACGATAAAAATAATACTAATACCATCAATTAAAGTAATTTTGTCTTTTATTTCTGAATAGGACCGAGAGATCATAATCTAATCTCCAATTTTAGTAATAAGTTCTGTGCAGCTATCATTTATTTCATTATACTAGCATGAAAGTTCTTTCAAGTACTTTCATTTTTAATGCCTGTGATTAGAAGGATTTCATGTGTGTTTTTTGTGAGAATTAAATCTTTTTGCATAAATATACTAAGTGTTATGAAATTAGAATAGGTTTTTAGGCAGTGTGCCAATTTTTCTGTAAAATCACAAATATCAAGAAGTTATTGTGTAGAAAATTACATATCAAGAGATTAATTTTCTTCATCGTACGCAAAAACTTTACTTGAAATTTACAGCAAATTTGAAACACTGTCTTTTTATGATACGAACATTTGCATTTATCTGTACTCTTCGGTAGTATAGTTTGAAAATATATAATTATTTCATTAAACACACATGAAATTCTTCAAATTACAGGCACAAAGAAATGAAAGTACGTTTCACCTCACCCTTTTTGACTATCGATCGCATGATTACATTAGGTAGTAAGGTTGTCCTAGTGTTATGGAAACTTAATTATCGAGCATAATTTTTGATAGCTTTACATCAATAGATAATGATTCAGATTTAACATATGATCAATAACTAAATTTTCAATATACTAGTTTTGGTTTTTCAAACCATGCTAAACGAATCCATGAATTACCATATAAGGCTTAGATGTGATAAGGAGCAGAAAATCAAAAAAGAGTATGGGGAACCAGTTTTATCCCGTGCTTTTACACTAAATTATTTTTAATAGTTTTTTCAAATTCACATTTAGATCTTTGATACTTTTGTATAATTTCAAATCACAAAAGTATAATTATGGTAGCAATCCATTAGCAAAATGGCCAGCATCAAGTGCTTATTATTCCAATTTGGCAGAGGGTCGGACTGCCAGTTCAAAGGGGCTCTTTTCAATATACTTCATAATCGGTAAAAGAACTGTTTTGGCAATTGTGACTAGTTCGGACAAAGTATAAATTTTGTTGGATTTGTTTTATTTTTCAGTCTCTCTATGGGCCAGTCAAATTTTTCAAGAGAATTATTATGGTCAATAGGATATATTTCAGGTCTCCCATAATTATAAAAAATTTCCTAAATATTAAACCGTTTATGGGAAGACTCAAGTTCAAAGGTAGACAGTTCTACATTAATAACTCTTATTTTACCTTTAAAGCATTGATATTAGTACAATTTAGGAAAGTTTTTTTATGTATAACAGGATTTATTTAAAAATTATATTGCAAAAGAGTTCATAAAAATAATTTATATAAAAACAAAGCAGAATATAAATCAAGAGAAAGAAATCCTAAATATCTCAAAGGGATATGGCATAAATGTCAATCAAAGAAGTTAAATAACTATGAAGTGTTTTTCGATAAAAATTAGTTGAGATAATGAGATTTTCCGGCACAGACAAGGTAAAAATATGAAGCTTGTAATTATTCTTGGCACAAGGCCAGATAAAATACGAAACTTGGCTAGAAAATAATTAATTTTATTGAAAATTTTTGGAGAGATGAGTGATGTCTTCTCAAATAAACAATTATTCGGCTGTTCAGGAAAGCTTTCAGGGTGAAAAGAGTGGGTCCGTTGACCTTACTTCTAACATTATAAATTATTCAGTTAGTCCGGAAGGAGAAAAATTTTCAATACCTGAACCTGAAGAATACAAAGAAGAGTTTAAAAGAATTAAAGGTCTTGTGGACAAAGCTCGTAAAGAAGGGAAAGAGATTGTCGTTGTGATGGGTGTCGGGTTTGTTGGAGCTGTAATGGCTGCGATTATTGCAGATACGAAAGACGAAAACGGGAATTATAGTAAATTTGTAATCGGTTGTCAGAGACCAAGTACTCGCAGTTACTGGAAAATACCACTGCTAAACAGAGGACAATCTCCTGTTAAATCAGAAGATAAAGAAGTAGATGAGATTATAAAACGCTGTGTTCTTGAAACAAAAACGCTTGTAGCTACATACACAAACGAATGTCTAAAACTTGCCGATGTTGTTGTGGTAGATATCCAGTGCGATTATGTAAAGTGTGAACTTGGAAATGTCAGGACCGGTGAAGCCGATATGGCAGCACTTGAAGCTTCCATGAAAATAATTGGAGAAAACATCTGCCCCGATTGCCTTGTGCTAATAGAAACAACTGTTGCTCCAGGGACTACCGAATTCGTTGCACTTCCTCTCCTGAAAAAAGCATTCCAGAAGCGTGGAATTGATTCAACCCCGTTACTTGCACACAGTTTTGAACGTGTAATGCCTGGAAGAGATTATGTGGCAAGTGTACGTGACTTCTGGAGAGTCTGTGCAGGTTGTACTGACGAAGCAAGAGAAAAGGTTGAAAAGTTTCTCAGTGAAGTAATAAACACTAAAGATTACCCTCTGACTATAATGGATAGACCTATTGAGTCTGAAACCGCAAAAATCATTGAAAACTCCTACCGTGCAACAATACTTGCTTTCCTTAATGAATGGAGTCTTTTTTCAGAAAGAAACGGTGTCGATCTCATAAAAGTTATTAATGCAATCAAAATGCGCCCAACTCACAGTAATATAATCTTCCCAGGCCCAGGGATTGGAGGCTATTGCCTTCCAAAAGACGGAGGTCTGGGTTACTGGGCTTATAAGCATATTCTGGGCTTTGAGGATGGAGATGAGGTCTTCAAGATCACCCCCACAGCAATTGATGTAAACGACACAAGAGCTCTTCACGTAGCCGAACTTACTCGAGATGCACTTCGGAATATGGGGCACTATATAGCCGGAGCAGATGTTCTTATCTGCGGGGCCAGTTACAGGCAGGATGTTGGCGATACAAGATACAGTGGAAGTGAAATTGTAGTCAGAAAACTGACTGAAATGGGTGCTGAGATGCGTGTTCATGATCCATACGTAGATCACTGGTACGAGATGGAAAACCAGGATACATATCCAGCATCTGGTCATTCCTGGAAACATTTCTTTAGAAACCAGGAAGGTCTGGCAGAGTTAAAAATAGAAAGTGATTTTCCATCAGCAATTAAAGATATAGAGGCCCTGATCCTTGCAGTTCCACATAAGGAATATCTTAGTTTTGAGCCGGAAACCATTGTAGAGATGGCAGGCGGACCTATTGCAGTTATTGACTGTTTTGGAATATTATCGGATGAGAATATCAAAAGATATTTCGAACTTGGATGTGAAGTTAAAGCTCTTGGAAGAGGCCATATTCAGCAAATCAAAAAAGAAGTCCAGAAAAGAAAACTGCAACAGCTTTCATAACTTTACAATTACAATTTTACAGAGGGGATTATTTGAAAACTAAAAATGTAGTAGTCACAGGTGGAATGGGGTTCATTGGTTCCCATCTTGCTGAGAAACTACTTGAGGATAATGAAGTAACAATTATTGATAATGAATCTACAGGTAAGATTGAAAATATAAAACATCTACTAGACCACAAAAATTTAACTGTAATAAAAGGTAGTATAGTAGACTTGAACTTAACAGAAATTTTCAAAGACAAGGATTATGTTTTCCATCTTGCAGCAATTCCCAGTGTTCCAAGAAGCGTGAAAGATCCTTTTAGTTCAAATAACTCGAATGTCACAGGAACACTGAATGTTCTGATAGCTGCAAAAGACGCTGGAATTAAGAAAGTAATATTTTCGTCGTCCTCTTCGGTATATGGTGACACTCCAACTCTCCCAAAAAGAGAGGATATGCCAATAAACCCGATGTCTCCATATGCAATTACAAAAGCAACCGGAGAAATGTACTGCAGGGTTTTTCAAGACCTTTATGGCCTTCCAACAGTCAGCTTAAGATATTTCAACGTTTTTGGCCCACGTCAGGACCCAAATTCTCAATATGCAGCTGTAATCCCAAACTTCATAACTTCAATTTTAAACGATGAGAGTCCCGTGATATACGGAGACGGAGAACAAAGCAGAGATTTCACTTTTGTCAAAAACGTTGTTGATGCGAATATTCTTTCCTGTGAGTCTAAGAAAACTGGAATTTTCAATATAGCATGTGGTAGAAGAATTACAATTAATCAACTAGACGATTACATTAATGAAATACTGGGAAAGGAAATAAAATCAATACATGCAGAACCAAGAGCAGGGGATATTAAACATTCTCTGGCAGATATATCAAAAGCTGAAGAATTCGGGTATAATCCGAAAAATGAATTTAAAAAAGAATTAATTGCAACAGTAGAGTGGTTTAAAAATGTCCAGTAAATAAACTTAAAAAAATAAAAACATAAACGGAAATTGTTGGATTTTGAAATGTGCAAGGGAGAGTATAAATGGAAAAAATATTGGTAACTGGTGGAGCAGGATTTATAGGCTCTCATATTATTGACCGTTTATTAAAATTGGGGAATGAGGTTATCTGTCTGGACAATTTTGATAGCTACTATGATCCTTCAATAAAAAGAAAAAACATACATTTTTTCATGGAAAATAAGAATTTTGAACTCGTTGAAGGAGATATAAGAGATGAACATTTGTTGAAAAGCATATTAGATGAAGTAGATTATGTTTTTCATGAGGCTGCTCAAGCGGGAGTTAGGACCTCGGTTACTGATCCCATGAAATCTCACGACGTAAATGCCACTGGAACCTTGAATCTCCTTAAAGCGGCCATGGACTCTAATGTAAAAAAGATCATAAATGCTTCTTCTTCTTCTGTATATGGAAAGGTAAAATATCTCCCTTTCGATGAAGAACATCCAAATCAACCTTTATCTCCCTATGGAGTTTCGAAACTGTTAGCAGAACACTATTGCCGGGTTTTCGACGAGCTTTATGGTTTAAAAAGTGTATCTTTAAGATATTTTACTGTTTACGGACCACGAATGAGACCAGATCTTGCAATCAGCATATTTACAAGATCAGCTTTGAATAATGAAACTATAACTATATTTGGAAATGGTGAAAAAACAAGGGATTTCACTTATATTGATGATATAATTGAGGCAAATTTGATCTTTATGAAAAAAGGAGAAGGTGTGTATAACATTGGTGGTGGGCATTCTATCAGCATTAATGAACTTGCACAAAAAATCATAAAAATAAATAATAGCAAATCGGAAGTTGTCTACACATCTCCTGTAAAAGGTGATGCAGACCATACCCTTGCAAGTTATCAAAAAGCATGGAACGAGATCGGATGGAAACCAAAAATCAAAATAGATGAAGGGCTTGAGATGTATTCAAAGTGGTTCATAAATGAGAATTGATTTAAATAATCTACAACAGATTTAAAAGGTCATTAAATAAGAAAGTGATGAAAATGAATGTGCCAACATGTGAATATATTATTCAACCATCTAAACTTCAAGGGAAAGTAAAAATAAGTGGAGCAAAAAATAGCGCTTTAAGGCTCCTTGCAGCATCATTGCTAACAAAGGAAAAAATAGAACTTACAAATTATCCTGCTAAGTTACTTGATGCTCAAATTCACGTTGGTATGCTAGAAGTTCTTGGGAAAAACTGTGATATAAGTGAAGACAAAATAATCATTTCTGAGAAAGAAACTCCCTTATCAGTTCTTAACTGGAAAAAACGTTCAATTCGTAACACCCTACTTGTATTAGGTGCTTTAGTTAGCCGTATAGGCGAAGCGAAAGTCCCCCTTCCCGGAGGGTGTGATCTCGGAGAGAGAAAATTTGATTTGCACGAAATGATTCTCAGGAACATGGGGGCAAAAGTTTGGGTTGAAAATGATATGCTTTGTGCCAAAGCAGAAGATGGGCTAAAAGGCACCGATATATTCTTACCTATTCGTTCGACAGGTGCTACTGAAAATTCAATAATATGTGGATGTTTGGCTGAAGGTATAACTAGAGTTTGGAACCCTCATATTCGTCCTGAAATTTTAGATTTAATTAATTTTCTTAATAAGATGGGTGCAAAAATCCAGGTATTTGGACAGGAACATATAGAAATTACAGGGGTAGAAAAATTATATGGGGTTAAATATTCTGTAATTCCTGATAATATGGAAGCGATTACCTGGTTAATTGCTACAGTAATTACAGGTGGAGATATTGAAATTATCAATTTTCCTTTCCGAGATCTTGAAGTTCCATTAATACATCTTCGTGAAAGTGGAGCAAAGTACTATATTGGTGAAAATAGCCTGATCGTCAGAGGAGGGACCCCCTATCCAATAGAGATTAGTACCGGCCCTTACCCGGGAATTAATTCAGATATGCAACCTTTATTTGCCGTTTATGGCGCCTGTGCAAAAGGTAGTTCCAAAATTATTGACCTGCGTTTTCCTGGTAGATATTGTTATGCAAGTGAACTGGCCAAAATGGGCTTGCAATATAATATCAATGGTAATATACTGGAAATCATCGGTGGGAATCCCCTTAATGGTGCTCAAGTAAGAGCTCTTGATCTCCGAGCTGGTATCTCATTAACGTTAGCTGGCCTGGTGGCAAAAGGCGAGACCCGGATCTCAGATGCCTGGCAGATTGAAAGAGGATACGACAATTTTATGGAAAAATTAATTTCATTGGGGGGAAATGTGAGATATGGATAAAATAAATGATTTGATTAATAAAAATGTAGGAGATATTTATTTAAAAGAGCCTCTTTCAAAACATAGTAGCTGGCGTATTGGCGGTCCTGCAGACGTTTTAATTGAACCATATAATATCGAACAGATAATCGAAATTATACAATACGCTGATTTAATGAAAATTCCCACAGCCATTATAGGAAATGGAACAAATTTACTTTTTTCTGATGAAGGTTTTCGTGGAATCATTGTAAAGTTGGGAAATAATTTTTCCAGGTATACTATTAAAGGTGAAAAGGTTTGCGCAGAAGCAGGTATCTGGACTCCAAAATTTGCAAAAATATTATCAGATAATGGTTTATCAGGTCTTGAACATGCTATTGGAATTCCAGGCACTCTTGGCGGACTTATTTTTATGAACGGGGGAAGCGGTGGAAAATGCATAGGAGATATTGTCAAAAAAATATGGGTTATTGACAGGAATTATAATTTGATATCTTTTTCTCAAAAAGAATGTGATTTTTCTTACAGAAAATCAGTATTTCAGGATTCTGGTTATATAATTTGTAAAATTGAGTTAGAATGTGAAATTGGAGAAAAAGAACGAATAAAGTCCGAAATGAGAAATATACTAAATAAACGTAAGAACAAATTTCCACTTAATTATCCAAATTGTGGATCTGTTTTTTTAAGTAATCCTGTTATGAACGACACTGTTGCACCTCCTGGAAAGTTAATTGAAGAAGCAGGTTTAAAAGGTTATCAAATAGGTGGTGCTCAAATTTCGGAAAAGCATGCCAATTTTATAGTAAACTTGGGGAATGCTACAGCTAAAGATGTGATTTCTATTGCCCAATATATTCGAAAAATTGTATATCAACGTTATGGAATTTGTTTAGAAAGCGAAGTAAAGTATTTAGGAGAGCTGGGAAGTCTCAGATCGTTGCATGAGGTTGGAATAATTGAAAAAAGATGAACCTGAATACAGTTTAAAGACCTGCTTGAAAGATATAAATCAAGATTTAATTTTCTACGGTGGCAAAAATTTATTGGGTAAGGTTGTGATCTTTTCTTTGAATATTTCTTTTAAACTGATATTTTGGTATCGTATTTCTAGATATTGTTATCTAAAATCAAAAATGGCCAGGAGAGCTCTTCCTCTTATTAAATATAGACAATATATTCTTGGCGGCAATGAAATAGATTATAGAGCTAAGTTAGGTAATAGAATAAAATTTACTCATCCTTCAGGCGTAATAATTGGAGCGGGAGTAATTATTGAAGATGAAGTTACAATTTTTCAACAAACTACATTTGGAAGCCATGGGCATAAAGGCGAACCAAAGTCCTACCCCACAATAAAACAAGGAGCAATAATTTATTCTGGGGCAAAAGTTATAGGTGGAATAACTGTTCATGAAAATGCTGTAATTGGTGCAAATTCAGTTGTACTGACTGATGTACCTAAAAACACAACCGCCGTAGGAATTCCTGCAAAAAAAATTGAATAACGTAGGGTATAAAATGGTAAAGAACTACAGTTTGGCAAAAGATGGTATATCTGTTTTTGGCACTCAGATGTTAACATTGATTATAGGTTTCGTATCAGGAGTACTACTTGCGAGATGGCTTGGACCTGCGGGAAGAGGAGCCTTCACGGCTCTTTTAGTTTATCCTACAATTTTGATTAGCCTTTTAAGTATGGGAATGCGTCAGGCAACTGTTTATTATCTTGGTAGGAAAAAGTATTCAGAGTCAGACATTGTAGGTGTAACATTATTATTACTTATTTCATCGAGCATAATTGGAGTTTTAACTTCAGTTGCAATAATTGCGTACACTAAAAATCCAGATTATAACCTGATGTTAATATTACTTGCTTCGCTTACAGTTCCTGCAGATCTGACTATAAATTACTTTACTGGAATTTTAATCGGCAAACAAAAAATAAATAAATTCAATAAAATAACGTATTTAGTACCTATAATTAATTTTGTACTCATTATCTTTTTTGTATTTGTTATAAAATTATATATATTAGGCGCAGTTTTAGCCACACTGATTGCCAAAATGGGGCTTGCTATATATGCAGTCTTGTCTATTAAGAGTCAATATTCTTTGAAGATATGCTGTAAATCTGAAATAATTAAAAAGATGGTTTCTATAGGATCTGTATATGCTCTGTCATTGTTTATCTTGAATCTAAATTATAGAGTGGACATAATCATACTTGAACACTTGAGTAATGTTGCAGAAATAGGTCAATATACAATAGGAGTTGGTTTTGCTGAATTATTATGGCAGCTACCAGCTGCATTTGGGCTAGTTATTTTTGCGTATAGTGCAAACGCAAAGGATTCAAATAAATTCTCTCAAGATATTGCAAAAATGGTAAGGATTATTTTCCCTGTTGTCCTTTTCGGATCAGTATTTTTGTATTTTGCAAGTGGGTATATAATTCCTTTTTTGTATGGAGAAGAATATATTCCAAGTATCAAAATGCTAAAAATACTATTACCTGGAATAGTTATGATGAGTTTTTTTAAAATTATTAACATGGATCTGGCTGGTAGAGGGAAACCTGATATTACTATAAAATTGTTTTTACCAGCCGTTTTGATCAATATAGTGCTTAATATAATTTTAATACCAGATTTTGGAGGTTGTGGTGCTGCTTTTGCTTCAACCGTTAGTTATACGCTTGCATCGGTATCAATTTTATATTATTATCTACGAATTACTCAGTTGAGTTTAAGAGAGTTATTTATTTGTAATAAAAATGATTTTGATTTTCTGTTAAATGTAATTTTGAAAATTATTAAGAGAAAAAATGTATCATCAAAATCGAACTAAAGTTTCTCTGCTTTCATGGTTTAAAAGCTACAGAGCACGGGTCGATATATGTTAAAACGTTAATTTATTACATACCTTCAGTCTAAAAAACTGGGCCGTCAGATCAAAGATATTGAAACAAGGCTTGTATTTTATTTTACTATAAATCTCGTAGTATTTCGTGAGTTGACTGTCAATCTCAAAGTACTTGTTCGAAGCCGATTTTATAAATATTGTAATTTCATTTGCATACTTTTCATCTATTAATGCCTGAGATATTTGTTGATAATTTTCATCTGGATCAAAGTCATCAATAGTTATCCTACTTGAAAAATTCTGATTAAATGCTTTGTCAAAATTTTTTTCGGTAATTAGTAAAGGATACTTTGAATTCTTTAAGGGACATAACATTATCTTACCTCTTGATGCAGCTTCCATAAAACTTCTTCCTCCCCCCACAACAAAATCTGCAACATCAATTAATTGACTGGCATTGATTGCATATTCATCATCTGTAAATAGATATATGTTGCTATCGACAGTGGTTTTAATTTCTTTACCAGTTTTTTCATCCTGAATAACTCCGACAATTATCAATTTAGCTTTTACGCCCTCAATATTTAATTTTTTTACAAGGTTTATTGTCTGTAATATGTCATTTTTTTTAGATTCATCGATCCTTGAGATTATCAAAAAGATTTTTGAGCTATCACTGCCTATTGAAGACTTGAGATTATTTATTTTATAAAAATTTTGATTAATTGTCCCTACTCTATTTGGAATGTACTGAATGTTTGCTTTTTTAAATCTTCTTGAAGACTGGTAATATTTAAAATTTTCCTGGGAGTATAGTATTAAATTATTAACTTTTGGGAGAGCTATTCTTGGATTGGCACCCCCACATTTCGTATGTATATATGGTTTTTTGTAAACAAAACTAAGTAAACTTCCAAAAAAGAAAGCATCCTCATCAAAACTGTGAATAACATCAGGACACTCAAGATCAACAACTTTTTTCAGGTCTTTCATTACTTGAAAAAAACCTAGGTTTTTGTATACTAAGTTATATACTTTTAGTTTAGACTGATTTATCACTGGGGATTCTTTAGTTCCAATAACAACTATTGTACAGTCAAACTTCATACTAATTGCTTCAGAAGTTGTTCTTAAACTATAATAATGGCCACCTTTTCCGGAATTATATGCCATTGCCGAGATTAGATACAATATTTTAATGGAAAGCCCTCATTAATATATATACGATATTAAAACATTTTTAACAATATTAGGACTTACGCAGTTGAACTGAAGAATCAACAGCATTAGACCGCCAACTGTTTAAAACTTTACTTTAATCCACAGTCTTTGACGTAATTGATTTTGTTCTTCAAGTGCGTAAGTCCTGAATACATTACGATATATACAAAGTATATTGAAATTAATATATTATTAATGGTTAATTACATACATTTCCAAGAATTTATTGGAGTAAAATTTAGTAACTCCTGCATCATTGTTTAATTTATTAAAATCCTTAGGAGTAAAATCCCATTCGCTTTTAAGATCTGGAAACAGTTTTTGTTTTTGATACCTACCTACATCGCTAATTAAAAGGTATGATGTTTCATTATAATAACTGTTTATCGAAGAGTTACTTGTGTAGTCAAAGTGCTCGATAACGGGATTCGTATAGCGTATCTTTTCTTTTTTGCCTTCTGCCACACCATAAACTGCGTCATAAACTCTAAAATTTGTAATTCCAAGTTCTAAGGTAGGTTGTGAATTATTTTTTACGTGATAAAATACCTCCATTCCAGAAAATTCGCTTTCTGGAGTTTGTTGGTCTATATTTAAGTTAATTGGAGCGAAAAACAGATTATATGTTGAAAAATATGTAATTAGTAGTAAAAAAAGAGACAATAGTGGCAACAATTTAAAATGATGCTTTTTTTCTTTTACTTCAGCTCTTTCTAATAACATATTTATTGATAAGGGAATAAGCATAATAGAAAAAAGTATAGAATATTGGTAAATTCTTATAAAACCAAATGAATCAGCAAAAATTAAGATTAACAACGAAAGAAGTACAAAAAATAGCCAGCCTACTATTGAAAATTTATGGTAGTAGTCTATTTCTACATGATATTTTTTCCAAAAGATAAATACTAAGGATATGCAAATAAGTGAAAGAACACCTAACAAAACCTCTAAACCATAAAGTCTCAAACCTATTATAACTATATATAAAAATGGAATATGAATAGAATTGAGAGAATTAGAATATCTTCCTAATTCGGAACCAGTTCCATCATATAAAATCATATTATCTAATATTAGTTTTATATTGTTAGTCAAAATAGGAATATAAGAAGACCACATTAAAAAACAACATAAGATTATTAAAACAATATAATTTGATTTCCTCCATTTAACGGTAGTGAAAATTGGGTAATCTGAGATTATAAGAGTCATTATAAGTAAAATTGATATTAATGGATGAGAAAACACAACAAAAAAACTAATTAATATTAATAAAATTTCGTAGGGTATAGGTTTCTTGGCTACTCTTGATTTGAAAAAAATGTAAAGAAAAAAAGGAACAAAAAGAAGTGTTTCTCCGTTTGGACTAAGCATGCTATTTTTACTACCAAATAATAATATTGAAGACATGGATAACATAAATAATATCATATTATTCTTTTTGAATACTAATCTCCCTAATAAATACCATGAAAAAATATAAAATAATGAAAGAAAAGCAGGTATTAACATAGATATATCATTATAACTCAGACCGGACATATAATTTAGTACAAAACCCCATATATGAAGTATGGGATAGGGGTTCGAACCAATATTATGATATTTCCCGATATCAACCATATAACCAATATGAGTTAAAGCATCATACCTACCATTTACAAAATAACCTTTTATAATTGGCATAAGTAACAAAATTAAGTCTGAGATAATAATAATTAGAAATCCAGCTATCCAGGAATTAGTTTTAGATTTAGAAAATGCACTGTTCAGTAGTATAATCTGACCTATAAAGAGAGCTATAATAATAAGTGCCCAAAAGTATTCTGGATATGATTCATATATTGAAAAGTTATAGACATTTGCAGAAGAGTTATGAATAATAATAGATAATGTTGAAAGTATTAACATGAATCCAAATATTGACATTATTTTATTAAATCTAGAAATACTAAAATGATCATTTTTGGAAAACATCTGACAACCACACTGAAATCCGTAATATTTTATTTTTCGTTCATTCGTTTATGTTCCTTTTAGTAACTTTATTTATAATATTTCTTTTTATATAGCCTGATTTGATAAATCACATATGTTAAAATCACATATTTTAATGTAGTGGTCCGTGTGCTTTATTCTTTCTCAATACGGTTCAAATTCTTATCTTCTTTATTTGTTGACTTTCAAAATTTTTTATTTTTTGGAAGATACTATGCTGAAACAATGAATTTTTGTAAGATAATAATATCAATTAGCAGGACATATTAAACTAATATATAGTGTCGCGTAAATTCATAAGGATTGAATGATTCTGCATAGTTGTAATCGATATTATACAACATTTTGCTGTTGACGTGACACTAGTATCTAAGCAATTTAGTTATGGATCATTATAATTAAGAACGGGACTACAGATGAAGTATTGTCTATGTATTGAAGTATCATAACTAAGTTGCCATGATACTAGTATCATGGCAACTTAGTTATTGAGCAAATCTTAGATAGCTTTTCACCAACAGATAGCGATTCAGAGTTAACATGTGACCAATAACTAAATTTTCAAGATACTAGTCACTCCCTGAAGATGTAATGATTTCTACTAACTACAGTTGACTTTTATGCCATAATGACATTTTGTTTTAATAGCAAAATTAATGCTGCAAAATATTTAATTATAAAATATAATATTTGAGTAGTTTATATATGTATAAGGAATCAGAGTATATAAGTCACCAATATAAATTTCCGTGCTATTACGGCTATGATGAGATTTAAAACTGTTGGTAATGTCAACTAAAGTTATACTTATATACATGTAAAACTAATTCCAAACTTATTCTATTCCAATTATCAGGAGTTTTCAGGATCATTTTCCATGATTAAGTATTCGATTGACAATTCCAAATCCATGATATAAAATATCAGATTTTGAGTTTCGAGATAGGCTCTGATCTTTTTTTCAAATCTTATTGAATATTATTGAGTATCTTTCGACTGCTTTTTCATAAGTAAAATTATTTTCTACTAACTTTTCGGATTTAGTCGCAATGTTTCCAAGATTTGGAAACTCCAAAGCACGAATAATATTTTCTGCGATACACTCTGGAGAATTATTTTCCATTAAAAAACCGGTTTCTTCGTCTTTAATTATGTCAGGTATTGCCCCTACTTTTGTTGCAAGTACAGGTGTGCCACAAGCCATTGCTTCTAACATGACATTAGGCAAACCTTCTGTGTACGAAGGTATGACTAATAACTTTAATAAATTTAGATATTTAGGGAGGTCTTCATTCGAACTCCATCCGACAAGTTTTACATTGTTTTCAAGACTATTATTGGAAAGATAATTTTTAACATTATTTTTCAAATCTCCATCACCTATTATCAAAATATTCAGAAATGGCTTTTGCTTTAAAAGAAGAGGAATTGACTTTACAAAATTTAGAATGCCTTTTTCTTCAGACAAACGACCCACATACCCGATTAAATCATTTCTTTGAGTAAACTCAGTATTTAATTTAAAATTGGAAAAATTCAAAAAGTGTCGAGGAGCTATCAAAATTTTATGAGAATACTTTTTTAAGTTCCATTCCTCAATAAGACGTGGGGAATATAAAATTATTTTATCGGCAAGATTTAAGTTTATAGTACATAATTTCGCAACCATTTTCGAAAGAGTATCTTTTTCGTATTTTATCGAATAGCCCGAAAGTATAATAACTGATTTTTTATTAAATATCTTTGTGGGTATTAATGACAAAGTCAGCGTTTCCCCTCCCAAAAAAAATATGCATACATCTATTTTGCCAATTATTTTGAGAAGTGCATGAGCTATTTTCAACTGAGTAAATATATAATTTTTAATCCTATTAATTTTGCCAGTACCCTGGGAATGAAATATACCATACAAATGAATATATTTATTGTTCGTAAAATAATTATAACCATCATTTCCAGTAATAAGATGTATTTCTTTAAAAGAAGAAGTTAAAATATCAATAAGATTAGATAATGGAGTAAGCCCTGCTTTCATGGGTGGAAAAGTGATTACGCAAATACTTTTTCTTTTGATAACCATATATGCTCCTTCGTATATTAGCATTGTCTAAAAATATGTTTAAAAATATATTTCCTGGTCTTCCGAGGGTCTCGAAATGGATTGTAACACATTCACTTTTTATGAATACAATCCTCATAAAGCGTCTCTATTTTTTTGCAAATCAGTGGCCAGGTTAAATTATTTGTAATATATTTATTCCCATTCTCAACAAATTTGCTTCCAATATCAGGATTCTCAAGTATCTGCCTAATTTTGTATTTCAAATCAATTATATCCCCGTATGTTACCAAGTATCCACAATTAGCTTTTTTTATAAATTCACCACAACCACAATCATCAGTTACGATAACTGGAGTTCCACATGTAATAGATTCGAATGGAACAAGACCAAATATTTCAAGAACCGAGGGATAAACCAGGACATCAGCATCCATATATGCCTCGAGTTTTTCAGCACTACTTATAAAACCAGTAAACTTGACTTTATCATTTAGGCTTAATTCTTCAACTATAGATTTTGCCTTGTTTAGATGTCCATCATCTGGACCTGCCAGTACCAAAATAACATTATCCATTTCAGTTAATAGCTCTGCAAATGATCTGATTAAAAAATCAATACCTTTTCTTTCGTGCAGCCTGCCTAAATACAATATCATATGCTTCTGGTTAATATGGTACTTGGCTCTAAAACTACCTTTTTTAGGTAAGTTAGAAAATGAACCAATATCTATACCATTTGGGATAACAACTACTTTTTCAAGAGGGACATTCATTTGTAAATATTGATTAACTTCAACATTAGATACAGCAATAACATTTGATACGCTTTTTAGCAATCGATTTCCGCAAGACACATCATAAATGTATTTTAAACTTTTTTTTTCGACAATTCGAGATACCGAGCCATGCGCCTGGAGAATGCAAGGAATATTATATTTTTTTGCATATTTATAAACAATAATATTTTGATAAGTTCTAAAGTTGTGCATGTGGATGATATCGAATTTAGCAATATTTTCATTTAAGTACTTGTTTATAGAAGGAGAAACTAATAAGCCTCCTATACTCAATTGACAATGAAAAGGAATAACTTCTACTCCCTCTAATGAATCAATAAAATCATTATTTAGTTGAAAATCAGTTGTCAGGACTGTAACTTCATGCCCTCTTTTTTGAAGATTTTTTGATAATTCATAGGGAACTACTGCTGAACCCCCATGGTTTGAAGAAAAAAATTGAATGACCTGTAGTATTTTCATAGTACCACATATGGAAGTATTTTACCTGCCGCGGAATTCATTTTTAGCTTTATTATGCTCTGCACAGTATGTCCTTTTGTTTTTTGGCCTTGAAACATTCACGATTTTATAAATAAGGGGCGTAATTGGAGAAGACAATACAATTTTTGAAAGGATTTCACTTTTAAACAGTAAAACTGAAAGATAGTCAAGTCTTACTTTATAAGGCTTGAAACTTTGTAACTTCTCTCTATGCACATCTCTATTATATTGAATTTTATTAATATCAGATATTCCCAGACCAAATTGTTCAGCTATACCCAGATGTTTTATTTTACTTTTATCTAGATTCATTAAGTATGCTGCTGAAGAATCAACTGCAACAGGGTTATTCGAGATTAAAATCTTATTTGTTTTTACAGGAGTTCCTTCCATAGGACCATGACCATCCAGTGCCCAGAAGCCGTCGACTATTTGAATCTTATTTTTAGTTAATTTGCTGATAAGAGCCAGTTTATAGTCAAGGTTTTTATGGTAAAGTAGCCTCATTGGATCAGGATAACATCCCCATAGATTTTTAATACTAAAAGTTCCATGAGTCATTGCATGAGTCTTCAGGACAGGTACTGAAACAAGACAATCTATTTCGTTAAGTAATAAGTCTGGAAGATCAACCCACACTTCTTTTCCACATACATTTTCGATAACTTTCTTTCTAGGCAACTTTGAAAGATTGACAACCTCTACATTGGAAAAATGACTAGCAACGTCAAAAATACCATGGTTCTTCAAAGAAGTATCCGCTGAGTAAGAATAGTTTCCTCCATCTGATTCTCCCACAAACACTTTTTTTACGCGTGGAGAAAACGTTTCTATTACTGCTTTAATCATTTGTGGAGTTGTGGTTATTCCAGGTTTGTGAATATAATCAGTTAAATTCGGTTTGATAAAAATTACAGAATTCCTATTGATAATTTCATCTACTTGTATGAATTCTAATCCTTTTTGAATTTCTTCTAAAAGATTTTGTTCATTAATTGTGTTAATATAGACTTTAGGGCTGTTAGCTGGCATATTCATCTTTCTCTTCTTTTTAACAATTGCTCAAGAGATTTTCAAACTGAACAGTAATTTTATCCCAACTTAAATTATGAACATAGGAGTATGCTTTTTCACCTTCATCTTCAACTTTATGTGATTTGTAAAGCCATGTTGCTTTTTCTAACGTATCAGCTGAGTCTTCAATATAGTTAATTCCATTATTCAATCCAAACTCCTTTTGTATACCAGGAAGGTTGGTGGCTATTACAGGTTTTCCTACAGCCATATACTCGTAGACCTTGATTGGCACTATGTTCATCATAATTTCATTTTTATAAGCTGGCAAAAGGCAAACATCGGCAGCAGCAATATGTTCTGGGACTTCTTCAAACGGGATTTTTCCTGTTAGTATTAATTTTCCATCCAGTTTTTTTTCAGTTTTCATTTTGAGTAAAGGTTTGAAGAGATCTCCTTCTCCGACTACCATTAATTTAAAGTGTTCGTTTTTAGTGGTAGAAATACTTTCTGCAACTTCTTTCATTCCCGAGAACTCGTATATCCACCCCATAAAGAACAATAAGATATCATCTTTTTTGACCCCATATTTTTCTCTGATCAATGAACCATCTACCTGAGGATTAAATTTTTCAAGATCAACGCCTGCAGGTACTACAGATATTTTATTGCTATTTCCACCCATCTCCATAGCATAGTCTCTTAAACCCTGGTTAATAACAAATACCTTATCTGCGCCCTTGATTGTCCATTTCTCAAACTGTTCTGCGGTTTTTCGTTTGAGTTCACCTGGAAGCAATGTATGTAAATGGTCTATAAGATAATATACAAAGGGAATATTGTGCTTTTTAGCCTGCTGCATACCAATATATGCATTAAGAATGCCAAATGCAATTATTACATCTGGATTAAACTCTTTAATCTGTTTTTTAATTTCTTTTTTATGGAAGTAAAAGATAGATGCTACATCAAGGATAGGAACTTTAATCATTCCTGGCCTGATAAGAGTAATATCAGCTTCCTTAAATATTTTGTAAGCTCCATTAATCTCTTTCCGACCGGTGATTATTTCTTTATCTTTGTCTTCTTTCCAGAGGTAGTCGTAATCAATTACTCTTATCTTATGGCCTTTCAACGCCATTCTATCCATTAAATGGTGCTGTTGATGAGGCCCTCTTTTTATCCAATCGGTTTCCTGAAGCACTAAGATATTCATTCAGCATCACACATCAGAACTCTGCACTCTTCTCAATATTTTCCCAATTTTCTTCAAACCAGGCATGTACATTTTTCAGGCCGTCCTCAAATTTCATCTGAGGTTTATAACCAAGTACCCTATTCGCTTTATCAACGCAGGAAAGAAGTTTTGTCTTTACATCCCAGTCCCTGCGTTCTTTAAAAGTAACTGCAGCTTCGTTATTCGTTAATCCATTGACAATTGTTGCCATTTCAATGACCTGATGATCTATCCCTGAACCAAGGTTAAAAGCCTCACCAATGGCTTCTTCTTCTATACCCATGGCAACCAGACCATTGACAATGTCTCCTACATAAGTCCAGTCTCTTGTTTCTGTGCCGTTACCAGTAATTGGGAGTGACAGTCCTTTCATCGCCCAGTAGAAAAAGTTGGGGATTACATTTCTATACTTTCCTGGAACTTCCCCTGGCCCATAGGAGTTGAAGAAGCGAGCGTTTGCAATGGGCATATTGTAAAGATTATGGAAGTAATTGGTGTACAGTTCACCAAGAAGTTTCGTTACCTGATAAGGTGTGTGAAGACTGATTGAAATATCATGTTCTTCGAATGGCATTTTGGAATCAAGCCCATAAACTCCGCATCCGGATGAGGAATAAACAAACCGCTTTACACTAACAAGTTGAGCGTACTGAAGAACTTTGAGAATCCCTATACCATTGATCATGAGGTCTTTCTCAGGGTTGTCAACAGAATTCTGGTTTGCAAAATGGGCAGCTAGATGGAATACATAATCAGGTTTTTCTTTGAAGACCCGCTTGAGCATTTCATCATTCAAAATGCTCCCTTTAACAAAAAAGATGTTATCTGCTTCTGGTATGTTCCACTCATAAGAAGAGGAGAGATCATCTAATATGATAACCTTATGTGCGTTCATATCGGAGAGTTTTCGGCAGAGGTTTCCTCCAATAGCACCAGCTCCTCCAGTAACAAGTATAGTTTTTCCTTCATAATCACTTGTATAGTCTCTCACTTTATTCACCTATTCTATAATATTTTTTCATCCATTCTACTGTTCTGCTTATCCCTTTTTCTGGAGAAACTTTTGGATTATGTTTAAGGTCTTTTATGGCTTTAGAACAATCAATTGTTTTTACTTTTGTTGTAAACTCTTCTGCCCCTTCATAAGTAACAAGGGAATCATCTATACCTACGGCTTTCAACACAAGATCTGAATATTCTTTAATATCTTTCTCCCATTCAGGCCTTCCAGCTACATTGTAGACCTCTCCAGGAATGAAATTATCAACAATATTTGCCCAGGTATTACAGGAATCTTCAACGAAGTCGATTATTCGTTTATGTCCGCCATGCACCGTGTACGGTTTATTATGGAGGGCCAGATAGATAAATTTAGGAATAAAACCTCGATAAGGTGTATAATGTTCATAGGGACCATAACAATTTACGGGACGAACCCTGACAGTCTCTGTTCCAAACATCTTCGCAGAGTTCATACACATAAGTTCCCCATCCCATTTAGTGATGGCATAGTCATTCATT
The DNA here is from genome assembly GCF_000969945.1 of Methanosarcina sp. Kolksee. NCBI lineage: Archaea > Methanobacteriati > Methanobacteriota > Methanomicrobia > Methanosarcinales > Methanosarcinaceae > Methanosarcina > Methanosarcina sp. Kolksee. The sequence goes on along the minus strand of NZ_CP009524.1, from coordinate 1,013,806 downwards.
TGATAAGTATCTTTAATGGGGTTATTTTCCATCACATCTTCGGTCATAACCCCATTATAATCTCCATACACTTCTGCACTAGAATAAAAAATCATGCGGAATTTGAGTTTCTCCTGGAGCCGAAGCATATTCTTAGTGCCTATCACATTGGTCTGCCAGAGATTTTCATAGTAATCCTCTCCATTCCATCGGCCATATTCGGCTGCTAAATGATAGACGTAGTCGAATTTTGATTGTTCAAAAATTCTTTCAACTTGTCTATAGTTTCTGACATCAGCTCTAATGTAATTTTCACGCCTGGTGTTATAGAGATCAGCCGCGATTACTTCGTGACCTCTACTTTTCAATTCATTAACAAGATTTGTACCGATGAAACCTGCTCCACCAGTAACAAGTATTCTTTGGGTTTCCATATTTTTTCTCCGGGTCTTTAATAATAATTTATTAATATTTAACTGACGGTATTATTTCGAAACTTCTCCGCAGATATCTAAAGCAATTTTTTCCGTAGCTTCATCTTTATATTGATTACTCCAATTTTTCTCCTTGATTGCATTCTTGCATATGTCTACGATTAATTTTGCCGCAGTCCCATTGCCATAGGGATTATTCCAATGTTTTTCCCTAACTGCATTCTTAGCATGGCTGAGTATTACAAGCGGATTCACACCTGCAAGAACATTGGACCCGACTTCCAGAGTTTCCGGACGCTCAGTATTATCCCTTAAAGTAATGCAAGGTACTCCCAGTATGCAGGTTTCTTCCTGTAAGCCTCCGGAATCTGTTAATACAAATTTGGCATTAGCTTCCAGTTGAAGGAACTCAAGAAATCCCTGTGGAGGGATAATATTAATTCCTTCTAGAGAAAAGCCGAACTGTTTTACCATTTTTTCAGTTCTTGGATGAATCGGAAAAATGATTGGAAGTGAAAAATAATCCTTAATCAATTTTAGTCCTGTAATAATTCCTTCCATCCTTTCTTTGATATCTACATTCTCAGCTCGATGAAAGGTAACAAGGATATATTTTTTAGGAAATAAGCCCAGTTTTTTCAGTATATCTACTTTATTTTTTGCAATTTTGATATTTTGATATACTGCATCGACAACGGTATTTCCCGTGACAAAGATCCTTTCAGGATCAATTCCCTCTTTTACTAATTGTTGATATGAAGTTTCAGTTGGAGCAAAAAGATAATCGGAAATATGGTCTGAGACAATGCGATTTATCTCTTCTGGCATATTTCGGTCAAAGCTCCTGAGACCAGCCTCAACATGCCCAACTTTAATATTTAATTTAGCTGCCACAAGACTTGCAGAAAGAACGGTATTAGTATCTCCCTGTACAAGAACAATGTCAGGTTGTACCATGGAGAGAACATTTTCAATACCCAGCATGATTTTACCAGTCTGTGAAGCGTGGGTTCCAGAACCTGTATCTAAGTTGTAGTCAGGTTGAGGGAGATTTAGCATATCAAAAAAAATACGATCCATTTCATAGGAATAATGCTGACCAGTGTGAAGTATGAAATATTTCAGGTTTAGTTTTTCGCATTCTGTTATGACAGGAGACATTTTGATAATTTCCGGTCGTGTACCTAGAATAATACCGATCATTGCTATTAACACCTTTTTTAATAATCTTAGTTTTTATTACTTTAGCAACCAATTCAACATAAATTCTCAAGTATTATTCACCATATTTAGCATGAAAATGCTGCCATCTGCAAGCACTTTCATTGGTTGTGCATGTTATTCGAAGAATATCATGTCGTTTGTATTCCCATATTGTGGATCGAACTAACACATTATTAGACTGAAATTATTAGACTGAAATTATTAGACTGAAATTATTAGACTGAAATTATTAGACTGAAATTATTAGACTGAAATCCAGCACAGTATCGGCATCTCAAGAGAATTACATAACAAATATAACGCTCCAATTTATATACTGCCTGAAAAATGAAGTTTATAAACTGCCAGCCACTTACATAAAGAATTTACGCTGTCTTCACGTCCTTCAAAATTGTAGATATGGAATGCAGTAAGATACCTGTCAAAGCCATGAAACTTCCTACGATAATAAACAGAATCATGAGCATTGTAGGCCCAAAATACAAACTTTTTCCCATCGTGAAATCCTGTACAAAATAAGCGCCCATAATAAAACCACTTATTCCAAGAATCAATCCCGGGACTGTAAGGTAGTAAAGAGGTTTGTTGAATTCAATATCTTTTAAAATCATAAAAAGAACTCCAAAGCCGTGTTTTATCGGGTTTACAGTTGAACAGTCTACGTCGTATCGGACGCCAATTTCAACTTCGGCTATACGAAGGCCAGATTTGCCTGCATCTGCAAGCATTTCGCTTTCAATAGCCATACCCTGAGCTTTGAAGCGGAAAACATTTTTCGTTGAGGCTGAAAAGGCGCGAAAGCCGCTCTGGGAATCGGTAATCTGAAGCCCTGAATTTAGCTTGGTGGCCCCGTCAAGAATAGTCTGGCCAACACGACGGTAGGAAGGCGTATTCTTATCCAGGCCGTTTAGGTATCTGCTGCCGTTGACCATGTCGGCTTCACCTTTAATAATAGGATCAACAAGCTTCGGGATCTCGGCAGGATTGTGCTGACCATCTGAGTCCATTGTAACTATAATATCTGCGCCCAGGTCGTCTGCGGCTGCAAAACCGGTCTTGAGGGCTGCGCCTTTCCCTTTGTTTGCCTCATGAACAATTACCTCGGCTCCTGCTTTTTTTGCAATCTCGGCTGTCCGGTCCGAACTGCCATCATCGACCACGATTACGCTGTCGGCATAGTATCTGGCAAGCAGGACTACACTTCCTATGGAAATTTCTTCATTATAGGCAGGAAGGATCACTGTGACATTCTGCGGGGCTGTGCTCTTTACACACTCACTTTGTTTTTGGACTATGCGCTGGGCACTCTTATCCACTATTTTTTCTTTGCTCAATTTGGATGACCCCTGGATATTATGCAATTTAAAGTGAATTTGCCTATGAGCCTGAAAGGCCATTTAATTCCGATAATATTATAAGTGTCTAATATATACTGCGATATTAACTTTTTGGAGACTAATATGAAAAACTATCATATAAATTTACTGCAATTCATTTAATGAATGAAAATAATTGGAGAATAATCTTATTAGTCATCCTTTTTTGTACAAATGAATATAAAATTAAGTTATTTAGGTAAAGTCATGTATACATAGCTCCATAAATATAAATTTTCCGTGAATGATATCTTGCAAAGCATAAATCAAGACTCCAAAAAAGCTATCCTGTAAACTGTAGGGCACGTTTTTCTATATTTTGCAGATAAAATTCGCATTGGAGAGTGTGTTTCCAAAATATGTCGGATACAGGGTCGCTTGCGGCAATATATGGATATAAGGGGAAAAGTTGGAGTAAAAACACGAGAATTAGTCAGACAGCTTCAGTCGGAATTACGGCTTTTTACGGCATATTTAATCAAGTCTGATATTAAAGGTTATAAGATTCCTTTAATAGCGATGAAAGTCTCGGCCAGAGTAAGCAGGATCATCAAAAGGGTAGATACGGGATTAAAGCTTCTGCTGGAATGTTAGCCAAACTGGTTAGTTCCTGTCATTTCTAACAAGTTTAGCCACTTTTACTGAGAAATCTTTCAACAGATATGTCTCTTTAAAGCGAGGATTCTAACTGAATCGACATATATATAAAGTTAAATAATAATTAAGTTACTGAGATATTTAAATTTGCTACAAAGATTTGCAAGAAAAGATTAAAAATTATATGCCTCTTCGATTTAATAAATTGTATAAGATAACTATGAGCATAAAGTTCAGGGCACCACCATCTATAGTCGCGTCTGTAATTATGCAACAAAAAACTTCATTGTACCTCATTAGGTAGTTGCATTATTTAGCCTCGTAACTATAAGTAGCAAAAATAATGGTATAAAAAAGGAAACTCGAACAAGGGTCTTTTTAAGGAATTAAGCAAAAATGGATCTGCGTGATATTTACTATTATTTTATTGCATTTGCTATAATGGCTAGGTGTAGTAATTGCTTATCTGCTTAATCTCGATATAGACCAGAAACCAAATGGGAGAATTTGTGTCGGGTTTGGAACTTCAAATGATCTCTTTAAGTCAAAGAAAGAATAATATTTTAGTTATTTTGCAGTTAAAATGAAGAGTGAAATTATTCTAGACATGAAACTAAAGATTTGATAAATTATCCCTTATAATTTTTTGACAAAATAGAGGGAAAGAGTTTGTCCAAAGTTGCATTATATTGTATTTGATGGAGAATTATAATTATTCTAAGATTGAAGAGTTTGTGAATATAGGGGTTAGGAGAATATGTTACAATCAGTGACTTGTGAAATTGATAAAAATAGGTTGTAGAAGTTGAAGGAGAGATAAGGTATGATTCTTCAAAGCCTGATGGAACTCCAAGAAAGTTGATAAATGTTTCAAGGTTAAGTGGATTTGGATTGAAAGCTAAAATTCCATTGAGAGATAGAATTAAAGATACTTATAAGGGGTATCTTCAGTTGAAATCATGATTCGAGCTTGATAAAAATCCACACCTACGAAAAAATTTTGAGAATATGAGGGGCGACAAAATTCAATGAATCTTATAAAAACAAAGATAAGAGACCTCATAATAATGGAACCTAGAGTTTTTACAGATGACCGAGGGTATTTTTTTGAGAGCTACAGCAAAAAGCCTCTAGATAATTTAACAGGAAAAGAATACAACTTCATCCAGGACAACGAATCTAAATCTTCATATGGTGTAATCCGGGGCCTTCACTACCAGCTAGCTCCTTATAGCCAAGCAAAACTTGTAAGAGTTCTGGAAGGAAGAGTATATGATGTTGCCGTAGATCTGAGAAAGAACTCACCAACTTTTGGAGAATGGGTGGGTGTAGAGCTCTCCGGTGATAACAAAAGGCAATTTTTAATTCCAAAAGGCTTTGCTCACGGTTTTTCGGTCCTGAGTGAAACTGCTGTTTTTGCTTACAAATGTGATGAATATTATCACCCAGAAGCCGAAGCTGGTATCATTTACAACGACCCCTCCTTAAATATTGACTGGAAAATACCTGAAAAAGATGAAAAATTTTCAGAGAAGGATAAGCTTCTGCCAGAATTGAAAAACGCCAAAATGAATTTTTGATTAAGTAAAATGTTTACCCAAAAAATATATATAAATCTACAAAAAAGGTGATTGAATTGAAATTGCTTGTAACAGGCGGCTGCGGATTTATAGGCAGCAACTTTATCCATTATATTTTGGAAAAATATCCATATTCTCAAATTGTAAATCTTGATAAACTAACCTATGCTGGGAACCCCGCAAACCTCAAAGATCTTGAGGACAATCCAAACTACTCTTTTGTCAAAGGTGACATCTGTGATCCTGTTATTGTCAATGAAGTTATGAAAAAGGTAGATCAGGTTGTTCACTTTGCAGCAGAAAGTCATGTAGATCGTTCAATTGAGGATGGATCGGTCTTTGTAAGGACAAACGTACTTGGAACAAACACCCTTCTTCAGAGTGCCCTTGCAAATAAAATCAAAAAATTCATTCATGTTTCAACTGATGAAGTTTATGGAAGCACTATGGAAGGTTCTTTTTCCGAAAAAGACAATCTAAATCCCTCAAGTCCCTATTCCTCAAGTAAAGCAGGCTCAGATCTCCTTGCAATGTCCTATCATACTACATATGGCTTGCCGGTATGTATAACCCGCTGCACAAACAACTTCGGTCCCTACCAGTATCCTGAAAAACTAATTCCTTTTTTCATCAGTAGACTAATGGAAGGAGAAAAAGTCCCTATCTACGGGACAGGCCTGAATATTCGGGATTGGATTTATGTAGAAGATCACTGTTCTGCAATAGACTTTGTCCTCCACAACGGAAGTAGTGGAGAAATCTACAATATAGATGGCGGGAACGAACTTACAAACCTCGAAATTACTCACCGTATTCTTAAAATGCTTGGCAAAGATGAATCTTCAATCGAATACGTTGAAGACCGAAAGGGTCACGATTTCCGTTACTCCCTTGATGGCAGTAAACTGGAAAAGATGGGTTGGAAACCTCAGTACGAATTTGATACTGCCCTGGAACATACAGTCAGATGGTATGTGGAAAGCAGATGGTGGTGGGAGCCATTAAAACACTGATAATCGGTGCCGACGGAATGTTAGGATTCGATCTTTGCAAAGTGTTTCGGGATGCTGTGAAACTGACACATAAAGATATTGATATCACAAACAGAGAACAGGTTATTGAATCGATTTTAAAAATAAAACCTGCTGTTGTAATAAATGCAGCAGCGTATACCAATGTAGACGGCTGCGAAGACAACCAGGAATTTGCTTTTCAGGTCAATGGACACGGACCGGGGTATATTGCAGAAGCCTGCATCAAAGTAGACGCAAAGCTTGTCCATTTCAGTACTGATTACGTTTTTGATGGATATAAGGAAGAATATATCGAATCTGACATCACAAACCCGATTAATATATACGGTCACTCGAAACTTCTCGGTGAAAGGAAGATCATCGAGAATATGGATGACTACAGAATTATAAGAATTTCCTGGCTTTTTGGAATTCATGGGAAAAACTTTGTTGAAACCATGCTGAAATTATCCAAAGAAATGGGTAATGTAAAGGTTGTCAATGACCAATTCGGAAAACCAACATATACGATTGACTTGGCTAATAAAACAAAAGAAATTATGGAACTCGAACCCGGAATCTACCATATTACAAATGATGGAGTTTGTTCCTGGTATGAATTTGCTTCTTCGATTATTGACAACGTAGTCCCCTGTACTAGCGAAGAATTCCCAAGAAAAGCAAACAGGCCGAAATATTCAGCCCTTGTGAATACTAAAACCAGACCCATGAGACACTGGAGAGAAGCACTTACGGATTATTTGAAGGAGAGAAATATATGAAAGGCGTTATACTTGCAGGCGGAACAGGCAGCAGACTGTATCCTCTAACCAAAGTGACCAACAAACACCTTTTGCCAGTATATGATAAACCAATGATTTACTATCCAATCAAGACTCTAATAAACGCCGGAATAAAAGATATAATGATAGTGTCTGGCAGAGGGCATGCAGGGCATTTTTTAGAACTTTTAGGTTCCGGAGCAGATCATGGAGTACATTTTACATATGAAATTCAGGAAAAGGCTGGAGGAATTGCCCAGGCACTTAGTTTAGCTGAAGATTTTGTCGAGGGGGACAGTGTAACTGTTATTCTTGGGGATAATATCTTCCAGGACGACATCAAAGAGAATGTTACAAATTTTAATAATGGTGCTAAGATTTTTCTGAAAGAAGTGTCTGATGCTCATAGGTTTGGAGTAGCAGAACTAAAAGGTAAGAAAGTAATAGGGATCGAGGAAAAACCAAAAGAGCCGAAGTCTAATTTTGCGGTTACGGGACTTTATATTTATGATTCTGATGTTTTTGATGCAATTAAAACACTTAAACCCTCTGGAAGAGGAGAACTTGAGATTACAGATGTAAATAATTATTACATAAATAAAGGTGAAATGGGGTACGGAGTACTTGAAGGATTCTGGAGCGACGCTGGGACTTTTGAGAGTCTATTAAGAGCTAGCATACTAGTGTCACGTCAGCAGTGAAATGTCGTATAAATTCGGTTATAACCATTTAGTATAACTTAATCCTTAAAGATTGATGCGACACTAGTGTCATGGCAACGTAGTTATGATACATCAATACACAGAAAATACTTCATCTGTAGTCCCGCTCTTAATTATAATGATCCATAACTAAATTGCTTAGACACTAGTACAACAGCACACAAACATAATAAATTCACAGAACGAGATCGATGAGAGTGCAAATATGTAAACTTGATTGATAAATTTTAATTAATAGGGTGAGTATGAGATGACCAATATTACTAAAACGTGTTTGTCAGATCCTTTTGAGCCACAAAAACATGAAGTTATCAATGTTACTAAAACTTATTTGCCTGATCGTACCAAGCTAGACATGTATATAGACAAAATTTACAGTACTGCATGGGTAACCAATAATGGACAATTAGTAAAGGAGTTAACTGCGAGACTTGAAGAATATTTAGGTGTGAAAAATCTGTTACTTGTAACGAATGGAACTCTTGCCTTACAAATTGCATATAAGGTTCTTGGAGTAACTGAACAAGCAATAACTACTCCCTTTAGTTTTGTTGCCACTACTAGTTCTCTCGTTTGGGAAGGCATTGAACCTATTTTCGTAGATATAGATCCTGAAACGTTCTGTATTGATCCCTCAAAAATTGAAGAAGCTATTACACCAAAAACTACAGCAATAGTACCAGTACATGTATTTGGTAATGCCTGTGATGTGGAAAAAATTGAAAAGATCGCACAAAAGTATGGTTTGAAAACGATCTATGACGGAGCACATGCTTTTGGAGTACAATATAATAGTAAAAGTTTACTGTCTTATGGCGATGCTACAATACTTAGCTTCCATGCTACCAAGCTTTTTCATACCATCGAAGGCGGAGCGATCATCTTCAGAAACAAAGAAGCTCTTGAAAGAGCTAAACTGATGATTAACTTTGGCATTAATGGTCCAGATTCAGTCATAGAATTAGGTATAAACGCCAAAATGAATGAATTTCAAGCTGCCATGGGCCTTTGTATTTTGGATGAAATAGATACAATATTGGAACAAAGAGCTAAAATTTGGAGCTACTACGAAAATGCTCTCAAGGATTATGTGCAAATACAAAAGCGCGATTTCCAATGTACCAATAATTATAGCTATTTTCCTGTGCTGTTAGAAAACGAGAAAAGGCTTATGGAAGTCAAAGCCACCATGAATGCTACTGGTATTAACCCAAGACGGTACTTCTATCCATCGTTGGATACACTAGGATATTTGCAACCGTATGACCCCCAAACAGTATCAAGGGACATTGCGAGTAGAGTTATGTGTTTGCCAATTTATCCAGAATTGCCACTAAAAAAAATAAAAGAGATAATTAAAATCCTAAATGAGCTATCCAAAAACTAATATTATATTAAAATGAGGTTGTTTCATGAAAATAGGAATAATGCAACCATATTTTTTCCCGTATTTAGGATACTTTAGTTTAATAAAACATACTGATAAATGGGTTTTTTTTGATACAGTCCAACACATAAAAAAGGGATGGATTAACCGCAATAGGATTCTTAAACCTAAAGAAGGATGGCAATATATAGTGATTCCCGTTGATAGGGGCACAAAAAGTGCTCTAATAAAAGACGTACTTATCGATGAGTCAAAACCGTGGGCTGAGACGATATTAGCTCAATTAGAGCATTATAAGAAGACTGCGCCATATTATAGTGACATTATTGATTTTTTAGAAAATTGCTTTAGCTATAAAACAAACAAATTATCAAGACTAAACATCCGTTTAGTAGAAAATACATGTAACTACCTAGAAATAGATATGAATTATACAATTTTTTCAGAAATGGATTTGGAACTCGGAGATATCTCAGGCCCGGGAGATTGGGCACTTAGAATTTCTCAAGCTTTGGGTGCCGATACATATATTAATCCACCAGGCGGTGTAGAAATATTTGATAAAAACAAATATAGAGAAAATGGAATTGATTTACAATTTTTAAAGGTTAATTTATCCAGATATACACAAAAAAGATCTAACTTTGAAGAAGCGCTATCAATTATAGATGTTATGATGTTTAATAGCATCGAAGAAATAAATAAAATGTTAGACAACTATGAAATTTTCAGATGAAATAAATTGATAGACACTGCAAACTGAATTAAACTCGGGAAAAATATCACTTCGGCACATTAATTTTTAAACTCATCCCAAAAGTAACCTTATTCTCAAATCAGTAAAGTTTCAAATTCATGTTTCATAATGAGTGAACGGTAAAACTCAAAGTTACCTCTCTGAGTCCAGAATTTATAATGGTAATTCGGTCTTCTAATTGTGAAATAATTCTGAAGCTTTATTTAGCAAATAAAACTTGGTTTTAGGACAAGTTTTATATAAACTGCTTAGGAGTTAAGAAATGTCAAATGAATTGTCTTTAAGTTATATTGAACTTGATAAAAGCGAATCAAGTTCAAAAAAAATAAAAAATTATTTTGAAAAAATGTGTAACTGCTTTATCCCACCATTGAATGAAATGGTCGACATAAATAAGTATGCGAATAAACTTACTTATAATGCCGACTGTTTTTTTATTCAAAATTATGGAGAGGATGTCGGTTTTTTAGCAATTTATACGAATGATTATTCTAAAAGAGTGGCTTTTATTAGCTCTATTTCCGTTATTCCTGAGTATCAAGGTACTGGCATTTCTCAGAAATTAATTAATTTTTCAATTGAACATTCAAGAAAAAAAGCAATGAAATACATAAAACTTGAGGTAAATAAAAACAACATAAAAGCAATGAAACTTTATAGAAAAAATGGGTTTAATATAGAGTCAAATTGCAACAATAGTCTCTTAATGGTCAAAAATATGTAATGTTCGTTAAAAAGAATCAACCGTAAATTATACAGAATTGTTCTTCAAATGGTATCGTTAATAAATGTTCAAATTTCAAAAAATATATCTTCTAAAAATGCGAATAACATGAAGTCTGCTGATACTCCCCGCCATAAAATGGTTACAGGGATAATCTGGACTTTCCTTGAGCAAATCTTTAGAGTTGAGATTCAAGCATCACTAAATTATACAGAGTTATTTATTGAGCTCATTCAAAAACCAATTTTATCCCCTCACCCATAAAATATTATAAATATTTCCATGATCAGAGAATCGATTGATTACTTTGAATCTGGATTATGGAAAGTGATGTTAAATTTTGAGATCAGCTCATCATCAGGAAGTTTTTGTCTTAAGTTTAAATGATAAGATAAATAAACAACTTTAAAGAATTACTTGAGATAAGCTGAATAATTCTAAAGTTATTGAATGAAGCAATATTGGTAAGATCACAAAAATCAAATCGCATGCGATCACCCAACCGTAAATAGACTGTCCGACAATTCAATTTTAGGGTAAAAAGACGAAAAAAGCATTTAAGACCTTTAAATTGGGAAAGAGAATTTCGGTTATTACTGAAAGGAATTGTCAAACATCCTGTAGAGGATGCGGATCTGCTTCGCTCCCCCAACCAGTTTCTGGGAAATAGTTTTGTATATTTAGATAAAATGTTCATAAGATAAAGTTGCATTGCCAACTTCTGTAACCGTGACGCTAAGAAGCCTAATTCCACAGAGAAGCAATGGTATAGAGGTTTAAACTAAACTAAAAAGAGACGAGGGTTTACTTCATCCCAACATAAAGTGCGGGACATCTGTGACCCTCTGCACTCTCAATGTAATTAGTAACGATAGGAGCAGATTAAGTGGAAACAGCAAAAAAAATTGCAAAAAATAGTGGAGTTTTATTTTTTTCCCAAGTCTTTAGTTATATTTTAGGATTGTTTTATGTAATGTACACTGCTCGATATTTGGGTGCAGAAGGATTTGGTATTATTTCATTTGCTCTTTCTTTTAGTGGAATACTCGGTATTTTTACAGATTTGGGATTGGATACATTAACAGTAAGAGAAGTAGCTCGCGATAAATCGCTTGCAAGCAAATATCTGGGAAATACGTTCACAATGAAAATTATTTTATCTATATTGACTGTTAGTCTAACAGCATTAATTTTTAACCTAATAAGTTATCCTGCGCAGACTATCAAAGTGGTTTATATTGTAACTTTTTCTGTTATAGTAAGTAGTTTTTCGAAAACGTTTTACTCAATATTTCGAGCAAATGAAAAAATGGAATATGAAGCTTTTGGGCAAATTCTAAATAGTTTATTGATGCTATTAGGAGTTTTAATTTCAATAAAGATGCATTTAGATATTGTTTATTTTGCTATTATATATTTAGTCGTTAGTGTGATTGTTCTTATCTACAGTTTAATTATCTGTTTTGTGAAGTTCATCATCTTGAAACCTGCAGTTAACGGGTTATTCTGGAAAAATACAATAAAAGAAGCTCTTCCCTTTGGACTAACAGGAGTTTTTGTAACAATCTATTACTGGATTGATTCTGTAATGCTTTCGTTGATGCAAGGTAATGAAGTAGTTGGGTTATACAATGTAGCGTACAAATTGATCATGGCCTTATTATTTATTCCTTCGGTGATTAACGTTACTATTTTCCCTTCAATGGCAATATATTATGTAACTTCAAGAAAATATTATGCTCTTTTGTATGAAAAATATTTTAAATATATGTTTATAATTGGATTTCCAATTGGTATAGGTACGACTTTATTAGCTAATAGAATTATATCGTTACTTTTTGGTGAAGGATATCAAAATTCAATAATTGCCCTTCAAATACTTGTTTGGTCTTCAGTAGCTATCTACATAGGTGGGGCCTTTGCACGTTTGTTAGAAACTTCAAACAAGCAAATGATTATAACTAAATGCGCAGGAATTTGTATGATAGAAAATATTATTTTAAATCTGCTTTTTATACCTAACTATAGCTACATTGGAGCAAGTTGCGCAACTGTTTTAACAGAACTTACATCTTTGACTTTTGGAATTATCATATGTTCAAAAATGGGATATACTATATCTAAAAATAATCAAAAAAACATATTAAAAGTAATATTTTCAAGTATATTAATGAGTTTTTTTATTGTTTACTTTATGGATTTACATTTGCTGGTTTTAATTTTATTAGCTACAGTATTCTACTTCACAGTTTTATGGATTATTGGAGGGTTTAAAAATGACGATATTGATATATTTAAAACAATTGTGGCAGGAGATGTGCACTAAGTGAAGAATAAGGAAAAAGGGTTTACATCTATAAGATATTCAGGACTTACTCGATTTGTAGATAATCTTAGACCCTTTATACGAATAATACCTTTTGTAAGAATATTTTTGAAAAATGTGAAAAAGATTAGGAATCCCTTCAAAATATTTAAGATCAAAAAATATCAAGATAAATTATTAAGTAAGAATTATTCTACTAACACTAAAAAATTAATTATATTTTTAACTCCAGGGTATGATATTATAAATGGTGGAATTCATTCAATTTCATCTATTTACGAAGAAACGATAAAACTTAAACATATACATGGAGCAGAAGTTATTATGTGTACAATACCAGGTGATCCCCTGCTTCTAAAATATACCAAATTTGACAATCAAAATTATATATACAGATTCTCTCAAATTTTACCTTACTTTAAAAATTTACAAAACTTAATCATACACATACCAGAATATAGCTGTAATGATTTTATAAAACATTGTTCAAAAGAAGAGTATTCAAAAATAAATAAATTATTCGATGTGCATATTAATATTATGCTTCAAAATATAGATTTGTCACCAAATAAAAGTTCTATTGAAAAATTAGGACGTTTTGGAAAATTAACATGTACAACTGCCCATGAAAAATATTCTACTCATGAAATGAGAAACGAACTAGGACTCCCTTTGCATAAGCTATCTACTTTTGTAAGTCCCGAACAATATCGTAAAAAAAATTATTTTGAAAAAGAAAATTTGATGATAGTTTCACCTGATTACCATCCTACAAAACCGAAAATTTTAGATTTAATTGCTAAAGAATTCCCTCAACTTAAAATTCAGATTATTAAAAACCTTACTTACGAAGAATATAAAAAAACAATTTCTCACGCTAAATGGAGTTTAACTTTTGGGGAAGGATTAGATGGTTATTTTGTGGAATCAATTTTTAGTGGAGGTATCAGTTTTAGTGTGTTCAACCCTAATTATTTTACACAAGACTTTCAAGAACTCAGGACGGTTTATTCTGATTATACTGTTCTTATGGAAAAAATCTGCAATGATATAAAAAATCTTGATAATGAAGTAATGTATTTGGATTATCATAAGAAGCAGTATGATTTAGTGTGTAAATACTATCATTACGATGAATACATTAACAATTTAGTGTTGTTTTATGAAGGGCAATACACTTATACATAGATCTTCTCCAAATTGTAGGGGTAAAAGCAAATTTCACATATTTGCTGACAATTATAAATTTGGTCACGTATGAAAATATATGCTCAGAAGGTGCATTCAACTTCATAACTTCAACTTCATAACTATATGACAAAATTATTTCGTATTCTTATTGAAAAATGTTAAACTTACTTTTATCAATAAATTTTGAACGGAGTCGAAAGCGTCGTAAAAGTCCATTTGATTCTACAAATGGGATAAATTAATGTTCAATAAGGTTGGTGTTTACCTAAATTTCATGCAAAATATTATACCCATATTTAAAGTTAACGTTTCGATTATCCAATTATCGAATTGTTTGACTTTTGTGACGTTCTTAAGTCAATAAAGAGGGAATTAAATGAAATATCCGAGAGTTTCAATTATTATCTTAAACTGGAATGGTTGGAGAGATACCATTGAGTGTTTAGAATCAGTATATAAGATAAACTATCCAAGTTATGATGTTATAGTTGTTGATAATAATTCCAAAGATGACTCTATTGAAAAAATAAAAGAGTATGCAAAAGGAAATGTCAAAATAAAATCAAAATTCTTTAACTTTGATACTATGAACAAGCCTATTAAAATTATTGAGTTTTCAAAAACAGACAAGGCATTCGAAAAGAAACAGGACGAAAATGTTGAAAATTATATTAACAAATTAGAACTTGTACTCTTAAGAAACGATGATAACTATGGATTTGCTGAAGGAAATAATATTGGAATAAAGTATTCTTTAGAAAATCTACATCCTGACTATATGTTATTCCTAAATAATGATACAGTTGTGGAGGAACAATTTTTAAAAGAAATGATAACTTGGACAGAAACTGATGAAAAAATTGCAGCTGCAGGACCTACAATATACTACTATGACGAACCTGAAAAAATCAGCTCAGCAGGTTCAAATATGGAATATAAAATTATAAATATTCCAAAGAAAAAAAGAAATAAAAAAATAAAATTGAAACATGAATATAGTCAAGCAGAAGCTGTCAGTTGTGTAGATGGAACTGCTTTATTAGTTAAAAAAGAAGTAATCGAAAAAGTAGGGGCTTTCGATCCAGATTATTTTATGTACTGTGAAGAGGAAGACTGGTGCTTTAGGATGAAAAAAGAAGGCTTTAAGGTACTCTTTGTTCCAAAAGCAAAAATATGGCACAAGATAGCAACAAGTAGTGGAGGAGGATTTAATTCATTCTTAGCTTACTACAAAACCAGAAACAAAATTTTATTCGTGAGAAAAAATTTGTCCAAGTATCACATGGTTACTTTTATTCCTTCCATCACAGGTTTTATATTGTTCCATTCAATGGAAGCAATTTATGAAAAAAAATATGAAGTCATAAATGCAATGATTAAAGGCGTAATATGGAATTTAAAAAATAGATAAAGTGGGCATAAACCAAATAAAAAACATAGTCAACTATTTAGTACTCATAGCAAAATAACTTAGGCACGTTTTTATACTGTACTCAAGTATTTTCGTAAACAAGCTCAATTATTTATTTCAAACATAATTGTATGTTGCATAGGTTATTTCGTTGCGGGCACCTAGCATGAAAATGCTGCCATCTGCAAGCATTTTCATTGTTTGTGCATGCTATTCAAAGAATATCATGTTTGTCTGTTGGGTAAATCAGGAGGATTAATACTCCTTTTTTCCCAAGAAACGTACGTGAAAGTTTCCCTTCTTACGGCTCGAGTGTTTTCTATTAACTTTGCTTTCAAAGATGACTGATTTTACGTTATCCTGCGGCTTTATCTGTGTATGCCTAACAAAAGAATAATCCTACCAACAACGATTCCATTACGATGGCAGATATTTCTCCATATTCAGAAAAGAAAATAACGATGCTTGTTTAGTGTCCATTTCTTCCACAATAATTTTGCTTTTTTTGGATTCTTTTTCCTGAACTACTGCAATCTTAATTTCAGACAGTTTTTCAATCAGTTGTTTCATAGAAAACCCATATATCTTTGCTTCCCAGGCCAAATATCTGTAGAAAAGCAGGCCAATCATAGCCAAAAATACATGAACCCTTATATTTTCATCCTTGTGGTGATAAACTGGTCCTACAGGGACAAGTAAATGATCGTTCAACAGCTTAAAATCGTCTTCAACAAGGTTTTTACTGTTATATGTTTTCACTATCTTTTTAGTATGCCACTCCTGCTTATCCGTAAACAGAATATTCTTACCAAACGTTTTTTCACACCTTTTTTCGTTTTCCTCATCAACCCAGAACTTCAACTGAGGTTTTTTCTTACCTTCAGGAGCTTCAATTATTTCGTATTTTATGACAGTCCTGAATTTTTTCAGAATAATTTCTGAAACTTCATTTTCGACACTGCTTCTGTTTCTCTCTTTTCCTTTACTGCTTTCTAATCTTCTCTGCAGGTCTTGGAGTTGATCAATTATTTTTGATTTGTTTGTTTCATAAGTGCTTTTTTGGAGTTTGTAAGTCCCTTCATTATAGGTAATTACGGTTGTGAATTCTGTTCCGTAGAACTGATGTTTTGTCCGGCACCCAAAAATCTCGTTACCTTTTGTATTCTTATACAGGTATTCATACCTTGAAAGTGGAACATCAAGGGAGATCCTCAGCTTGATTTGCTTTTGCGGCTCCTACAAAACTCATTTTTGAGATTACCTTTTCAATGTTATCCTTAGAGTTGTTACCCTTATCGAAAACAAGAACAAGATCTTCAGAACAGATATTTAATTCAGTTAGTCGATTTATGATTTTGTCTATAATACCCGAAAATTCTTCCGAATCAGGAACATTTCCAGGATAAGTTTCGTGAATAAAGGGTATATTGTTTTCATTTACAGCCAGTGATACACAAATTTGATTTTTGTCTTTACGATGCTTTTTGTTATATCCTTTATGAAGCAGTTCACTTTTTTCATCATAATTGGTGGCAAAGGTAAACCAGTTTGATTCATCAACAAACATTATTGATGGAGTTAACCCCTTCTCAACAAGAATCCGACAAAGGTCGTCTTCAATCTTTTTCATTGTATCTGAATCAATGTAACTCATTTGGTTCAGGAAATTCTGGCAATTTAGTTTGTGAGGAAACTTCCACATGAAAGATATTGGGGATTTTTTGAACCAGTCTTCAATCCCGTTTTCACTTAAAATGCCGTGACTTTTTCCGATTACATCGAGTAAAAGGTATTCTCCAACACTCAATCCATCTATTAATTTTTTGTCAGTATGCTTGTTTACTATGTCAATGAATCCAAGTTCTTCATTTACATGAAGGAGTGCGGCAAGCTTGCCGTACTCAAAAGACTTAAGTTTATCATAAGGCATCGATTCACATTGTTTTTTCATTTCAAGTATTTTTTCTGCACTACCCAGATAAATCTGAAAAACAGTCTTTACCTTTCCGTTAACCCTGGCAGCTTCTACAATGTACCAGTAAGGTTTGCCTTTGATAAGTTTCTTTCTCAAAAATACCATACTCTTTAATTAGGATCAACATTTATAAATACTTTTCCAATTAAATCGTTAGTACTAGACCTTTTAAAGTGAATTTAGTAGTTAGGATCAACAAATAAAAGAGAAATGAAAAGGCATCTGATAGTGGTTTTGAGGAGAAATCCAAGCAAAAATCGCACTTCTTTGAAAGTAAAGATTAACGGCGGTTAAGAATGTCTCATTTTCGGCGGTTTGAAATTCCCCAATTCCCAATCCTTGAGAACTTGAGAAATAGTCCCCTCTTAACTTCTTCATTCAGAGAAGGCTTGCAATTTCTTCCTTTCATTAATACCGTAATTTACAGTTATCCCCACTAAAAGTACAGCTAACGAACAGTACTTTTGGACAGAACTCCTCGTATATCTGTGTAATTCTCCATAGAGTATGTTCTCTTCTCCAATTTAAACACATCTTCTATGATTGACCTTACAGATCTGAGTTCTTTCCATTTGCTTATTAGCTCTTTAAATTTTGCAATTATCTCTTTGTAGAATTTTATTTCTTTTTCGGTATTTCTTCTTGAATCAAATATTTTCAGAGGATATCTAAGCATATTGAAAAGTTTCTTAAAATTACAGTTTTTCCTTGGAAAAATTAAAGGTACTACCTTAAACTCCCTTACAGATATAACGTAGTTTTCATAGGAGTAGTATCCTCTATCAGCATAGATAATGTCTCCTGCTTTTATTATTCTCTTTCTTTTAAGTTCTTTGAGTATTTCCTGATAAATTTGAGGTTCTGACGCATTTGCTTCATTAATTAGAAACGCTAAAGGTTTCAATGTTTGAGAATCAAGTGCAAGAGTCAATTTCATACCAATGAAGAAACCTCTGTGGGTTGAATGTCCCCACTTGTATTCTTTGTTTTTCAGGCTTTCTTGGGTAATCTTTTTAGCGTGCCAGTTCAGGTTAAGGTTCATGTCAGTACTGTCAATAATAATGCCTCTTGACACACTTTTTCTCTTAGGGCATAAATCATTCAAGAGTTCAAAAACAAAAGCATTAAACTCTTGGGGTTCATACTTACTAAGAATGCCATAAACTTCATTTTCAGTTGGTACTAAACTGATTTTTAAAAAGTTTCTCAAGCTTTCTTTTTCTTTTAATTCCTTGATGGTATACGAGATTTCAAAAGAAAAAAACATGCTTAGAAGAACAATTTTTATAGTAGGTACTTATAGTAGGTACTGATTTGTGGAGGGGCACAATGCCCCTCCTTGTAAGAGTTTGCTTACAGAATCTCAAATCAAAAACATTTAATATTTCGGACAACAATATCCATTTGAAATCTTTATTTAGTGGTATAAGTGGAGATTTCGTAATAATCACCAGAGAAGGATTAAAAATCCTTCTCAATAAAATTTACGATTTTTTATGACCTTAATTAAAATTCAGACGAAAAATTGAATGTACTTTTTTGAGGGAAACTAATAGCCTTAATTAATGGAACAAAAAAATAATAACCTCTAGTTTGATAGTGAGTTTAAGAGGACCCTATTGAGAAAAGTTAGACCGGAGTTTCTAAAATGTTGAAAAATCAAATTGCGTGCGGCCACCCCAACCTAAACAGGCTGTCCGACAATTACTGATAGTAATGAAATAAAATAATATGTTGGTAGGTTAGAATTTTTTCTTTATACAAATTTGTTATCTATTTCTTGTGGTGACTCAATTTTTAAAATGAAAAATTCCATCTATTTCCAATTTTCTTTCCAATGATCTCGTTTTTATTTGAGTAAATCCATATTTTCCTTAAATTAGCTGCAGTACACACTAAATTAAATTCGTTTCTGACTGATTTCAGTCCTCTGGTTAAAAATTCTCTAAACCCTAAATTCTCTTTATAGTTTCCAATTACAGGTTCCACTACCTGCTTTCTTTGTCCATATATTCTTTTAGCTTCTTTTGTTCCCATTTTATTGGCTAATTGCTTTCTTTCTTTTGAAAATTCATCTATTTTTAAATGCCTAATTCCATCCATCCTTTTTGTACACTTTTTGCTGAATTCACATTTTTTACATCTAGTCCCCTTGTAAAGTCTATACTTTTTCTTCCTTTCTTTCTCATGACCCTCGTATAAAAACTTCAATCTTTGATTTTCAGGGCATATAAACTCATCATTTTCTTCGTCATATTGAAAATTGCTAGTGTCGAATATAGTATCTTCAACGTTTTCTGTTTTTGATTTAGCTATTTCCTTTTGCCCTGGAATGTATGGATCCAATTTTTTATCATTCAAATAGACTCTGGTCCAAAATCTAGTGATTTTTGTATTTTTCGATTGAAATCATGAACTTGCAGGAAGAATTCGTTCTTCAATCAAACTCAATATTTGATATCGAAAGACTTCCATCGAGAGGACGTATTTAATGGATTATAACCAATTATAAAATCTAGTGATTTTCAATTTCACGTTTATCACTGGATTTTGGTACTGAGTCTTCAAATAATAAATATTATTTCCACTATAGTATCCACTGTCTGCACATATTTTAGTGCCTTCTTTTAAGAAACCACAATTTTCTTCCACAAGTTTAATCTGTGGCTCCAATTGATACATATCAGTTCTATCTTGAGATACAGCATTTGCAACAATAATCCCCAGTTTATGATCCACAGTTATTTGAGAATTGTATGCCAGTTCAAATACTCTCTTTTTGTTTTTCATAAAACGAGATTCTTTATCGGTCAAACTTACTTTCTCAATACCGTCTTTTTTAAATTCTTCAAGTGCTTCTTCAACTATGTTTTTTATCTCATTTTTACGGTCATCAGAATTATCTTTATTTACTTGCTTTATGTACCTTGCAACTACAGCTTTTACTTTGTACTTTTCATTTTCATTCAATTGATCGTAACCACGGCAATTACCAAAATGCTCATCTTCAAGTTTGTCTACTTCAATACCTTTTTTTAATTCATTGTTAACGTATTTTCCAATAACTTTCAAGACCTCTTCCAAAACTACACTATTTTTGGCTCTTCGTCATTTCATATGGGTAGTTTGAAATCTAACTTTCCTAATTTTAGATAGATCATAGTAATAAAATACTTAGTGTTTCGATACCCTCTCGCATTTCTTTTTATTAACTGTACAATACTGTTAATGCCTTCCACAACTCCGTTAGTAATCCTGGAATCAAAGTAGTTTAGAATTCCATCCCAATGACTTTTAATGGTTTTAGCAACCTCAATTATTGCCTCTAATCTGCTATGAGTTGCCCAAAAATACCACTTTTTTAGATATTGTTCAGCTTCTTCTCGGCTTTTGCATTCCCAGAACTTTCTAAGACTTTCTTTTATATTATATGCTCTGAATGTATCCAGTTTTTGATTTTGGAGTTTTAAAAGCCTTTTTCTCTGTTTATCAGTTAGATTTTCCTTGTTCGTAATCCATATGAATTTGGTATTTTTGAGTTCCTTGGTTTTTTTTGTTCTTGTATCCTTACTTCATTTAATCCTTCATTCATCGCTTTCATCACATGAAATCTATCGAATGTAATTTTTGCATCTGGAAATTCTTTAGAAATTCCACTGATATATGAAGGAGACATGTCGCAACATACCGATTTAATGTTACTTTTGTTTCCATTATGATCTTGCAGATCTTTGCTAAAACTGGTAATAGTCGAAGAGTCTTTTCCTTCACAAGCAAATATTACTTTTGAATCTTTTATATCAACAACAAGAGTTATGTATTCATGTCCTTTCTTGCATGAAGTTTCATCTATACCAACAACACATACATCCGATAAATCCTCTTTAGACCTTGCATTGTCAGTGTAATGGTTTATGACTCTCCAAAGTTTCGTGTCATTTTCTCCAAGCAACTTCCCAATTTGTAACACTGGCATTCTTTTTGAGAGCTCCAGGATATGAGCTTCCATTCGAAGAGTAAAGTTGCTTTTTTCGCGAGCCCATGGAACTTTTATTTGGAGAACTCCACATTTTTCACATTCTATTCTTGGAATTCTACAGTGTAAATATGTAGAATATTGAAAGTAATTAATGTGCCGTAACACTTTTTCCTTAGTATCATAAGCTGAGCAGTTTGGTTTGCCACACTTAGGACAGGGAAATTTGGAACCACGTGTAAAATCAATCCAAATATTAAGTTTTTCAGATGTTAAATCAAATTCAGTACTGGTTATTTGCCAAGGGTCTTTGACATTCAAAGGTATTTCAAATGTATTTTCGCAAATGGGATATCAAACTCCTGCAGTTATTTGTACTAAATAATATAATACTTATTTATATTATATTACTAATATAATAACTTACCCATATTATACAGCGAAGAGCCCTATTTTTTTGACGCAGAAGCTTTTACTATGGATCCGTCAATGCTTAACTGCTCAAGACCTATTACACCTAGATCTTTAGCTGCTTTAACTGTGTTTTTGAACAGTTCTGTAATCAATTTTTCATTATCTTTTCTGAAGTCACTTATTGTTCTAAAATCCGGTTGTAGGTTTTCAGCCAAATACATGTAAACTACATTTTCTCGAACATTGCGAGCTATTGCTCGCGATGATCGAACTCTATCAAGCATCGACTGAATCAAAATTTTACACATTATGCACGGATGATAAGCTGGGTGTCCAGAACCGTCATACCTTGTTTCAAATTCACTGAAATCCATCTCATCTACAAAAGACTCAACCAAGTAGCAGATATGATCTGAAGGAATAAGATCTCGGATATCTGGAGGTAAAGTCCAAACTTGATTCTTTGAAGATTTGATAAACGCCATAAATCAAAAAATTAGTGAAATATTATATAATAATTGACATATTCAAAGCAGAAACCTCAATTAACTGAGATAATTGTCGGACAGCCTGTAAAGGACGGGGTATTCGTGACCCTCTGCACTCCCGTTGTAATAAAGCCTAGATCCTAGATTCGGCAGGTCGACATAAGAAATTTGAATATTTTTCTTGACATCGTTTTTGAACATTTGATAAATATACATGAGATTTAAAGCTGGTTAACTTGTGGCTCAACTCCCACGACACATATAAACACTGAATCATTTTGCCATTAAAGTTTAGTATGAGAGATTGTGTTTGGATTATATGTAAACCTTACAACTGCACACAATAAGGGATCATTATTTTAAAATCGTCATCAACAAAAATTATCAAAAATGAAATGTCGACGTTGAATAAGAAAGAGCGATTACTCGCTCTCCCTCTTCTAAGAACCGTACGTGAAAGTTTCCCTTCATACGGCTCAAGCATTCTATAACCTTTTCTGTATCAGGCAGCAGTTTTTTTTCAAATGGAATGTCCTTTCCG
Source organism: Methanosarcina sp. Kolksee (assembly GCF_000969945.1). Lineage (NCBI taxonomy): Archaea > Methanobacteriati > Methanobacteriota > Methanomicrobia > Methanosarcinales > Methanosarcinaceae > Methanosarcina > Methanosarcina sp. Kolksee. The sequence continues at coordinate 990,909 of NZ_CP009524.1, read as the reverse complement.
GAAACTTAATTTGTATTGACGTTCACGGAAATAATTAGTGTCAAGAAACGGATTCATTTTCAGCTTTAAAGGAATATGCCTACAGATTCTGGTTTTGGATAAAAGCAATAAACCATTTATTCCTGTTCTGAAATTCCACCTTCTGGAAGTGCTTCTTTTCCAGTACTTGTTGACAATCCAATCTTTGGATTTATCTGGATGTCTTCTTTTAGCCCATTTCCATAACAGTTCCCATATTATGTGGTCAAGTTTCTGGAAAGTATCCGAAGAAACCACAGAATTATGGTAGTTGGACCAGCCTCTTATTATGGGATTTAATTTGGCAATTAAAACCTCCTGAGACCATGCTCTTCCTTCAGTTATGGTTTGACTGATTGTTTCAGTAAATCTTTTAATGGACTTTTTGGAAGGTTTAGTCAGAAGCTTACCTTTATACTTGCGGAAATTCCAGCCGAGGAAGTCAAAGCCTTCATTAATGTTTGTGATAAGGGTTTTATCATCGGAGAGCTCAAGACCTCGTTCTTTAAGAAAAGCAACAATTACATCCTGGATTTCTTTCGCGGTTTCTTCGGAATTAGCAGTGACTATGAAATCGTCAGCGTATCTTATGAAGTTGACCTTTTTGGAATTTTCCCCTCTTTTAGGGTACTTAGCAAAAAGCAACTTCTCGATGCCATCCAATGTCATATTTGCCAGAATTGGAGAGATAATCCCACCTTGCGGAGTGCCTGCTTTCGTTGAATTCAAATGACGTTTATATATAAAACCTGCTTTCAGAAATTGAGTTAGTATAGCTTTTTCCATTGGAATATTAGTCAGCGACCACTGATGATTTATATTATCGAAACATCCTTTAATATCACCTTCCAAAATCCATTGAGCTGAAGTCTTCTTACTAAGACATAGAAAGATTTGCTGACAGGCATCCTTGGTACTTCGATGTTTTCTGAAGCCAAAAGACCGTAGGTCAGACTTAATTTCAGCTACTGGTTCAAGAGCTAATGCGTATAGAGACTGCATAGCCCTGTCATATATTGTAGGGATACCTAAGGGACGTTTCTTCTTCTTACCAGGTTTATTGATGAAGACTCGTTTAAGCGGTTTGGATTTGTATCTTTTACCAGTGAGAATAAGGACAGCTTTCATTTTGGAGGCAGAACTTAACCATTTTTCACCATCAATTCCAGATGTCCTTTTTCCTTTATTTTGAGTAACTTTTCTTACTGCCAGAAGTTTGGCATAATAAGAATGAGTCAGTAAATACTGTAATCTCTTGGCAAGATTCCATTTGTTTTGTAGGACTGCTTTTGTAATCCGGGTTTGCAACTTATTAACTCTCTTTTCGACTTGATGCCAGTTAATAGTTTTCCAATTCTGGCAGAGTTGAGCGTTTGTAAGCTTCTTATCCAGAGAGGATATCGTTGAACAACTTACATTCAGAAGTTTGCCTCCTTTCATACAATAGAATACCGATAAGCAAGTATGCACCCTTTCGGGTAGGGCAAAGTTAGAACCCTTATCCATTCCATTACAGAATGGCTTTCGCTTTTTGCCTAAATCCTCTGACCTCTATGCCATTAATTTCCTTCACAGGGTCTCTACCTTTCTTTTTTTTTCAAAAAAAAAAAAAAGAAGGAGCATATAGGGTTTACCAAGTTCCATACTACAAATAATGTGAATACCTTAGAAGCCATCTGTAAACCGAGAATCATTTGTCCATTTGCTATAATGTCGGCAGACCCATTACAGCCTGATTCTATACCTTTTGGTTTAAGCGCATCAACCTGCTTTCGCTTATTCTAGATCACGATTCTTACGATGGTTCACTTTACGTTCTTCATGGTATTCTTATCCTAACCAATTATCAAAGTCAGGTTCCTTGAGTTCTTGATATTGTCATGTGAGCTTCACACACAAACGTTACCATTTATGCATGTCACACTAGGATTACCTCAAATGGAAAAGGTAGCGTATGACGCAATTCATAGTATAGCTTCTTGTCGCACCTGCCGAAGCTAGGTCATAAGGAAGTTCCAATTTATAGCAGATGATATATTCATTACTGACAGTAATCGTCGGACAGCCTTCTTGCAGCGGGGTGCGCCAGCGCAACTTTGATTTGTTTGTATCTGTTATTCGAAGAATATCATGTGCGTTTAACTTAGCAAAATTTCACTCCCTCCATTTGTATATATCTTATCTTTTTGAGTGAAAATTGGATTAATATCATCCATTTTAAAATAAGTAAACCAGTCAACACCTTCTAATAAACCAAACCCAATATTTTTTACAACATTAGCATACAATAAAAGTATATAATTATCATTAGGGATAAATGAATTTCGATTAAGATTTGTATTAATATTCTCTATTGGAAAATAACCCATACTTTCAAGAACACAACCTACTCTAGAGTATCCTCCTGTAAAAAATAGTTTTTTGTTCTTATATCCATGATTTGATAACCAATATAAGGAAGTGACATCATATTCAACTATCTGAGTTGAATAAAAATCTGAAATATCTTCTAGATCACTGGATTTTTCAATATAATTTTGGCCAATTGCGATTGAAACTACATGGTCATTTAGTAAAGCATCTACGAATTGGGTGTTGAATAACATAAATATGGTGAAATATACAAATAATAATTTAACAATTTTATTATCTCGCTGAAATTCAAATTTTTTAAAGAGTTTTTGGAAAAATGTTAAGCCTCCAATAATACAGAAAGGAGCAACTAGAGGTAAAGATAGAATAAACAGTCTTTCAGGGCTCATAGCTGCAAAATGTGAAATCGCAACTGAGGCAACTAAAATCAAAGTGAAATAAGAAGCAAAACCTAAATAAATGACATTGAATTTGGATTTATTACACATATGATTATATAACTCTTTAGCAAGTCCAATAACTAAAAAAATAGCGACACTCAAATTGAGATATGCTCTGATAGTTCCCAAAGTTCTATGCTCTTTAGTTAGCATATATGCTCCTCTAGAACCCGCTGGATTAAAAAATTCAGAAAAAAGGGTCTCACAAATGCGCCTACCCGCTCTCAATAAGATTTGAAAGGAATATGAATCTGAGATATACATGTACCAAGCAAGTGTGATAACTATATAAAGGAACACATAATTAAGAGAAAAATTAATATCAAATAAGTTATATTTGTATGTCGACGGGCTGTCATCACAATTTTTGGTAAAATGTGAAAAACAGTTACAAATTATTTTATCAAAGTAAGAAAATAAGATAACAAAAATAAAAGAAAACATAACAAGATATGAAGTGCCATAGTGAGAAACGATAACGAATGTCGAAAATATTATTAGAAGTATAGATTTATTTACTTTATCTATTTTTGTGTTGAATAGCAGGATGAAAACTAAAACTAAAAATAACATGCTTAGCATTTGTTTTGAAATAAAAATAACATTGAAAATAAAAGGATTAATTACGAAAAGAACTGCAGACAAAAAAGAGCATTTTTTAGACAAATATCCAGAAGAAATTAAATAAATTCCAATAGGAATCAAAGACATAATGAAAGGAAATATTACTTTATAAATCCATGTTAAATCTATGTTGCATATAAAATAGAATATTGGAGGCAATATACTAATACTTAATACAGTAGTTGAAGCGGTAAAAGTATTTGCATCCCATGCCCAATATGCATTTTCAATCGTTGACTTAGCAACATATACCTCTTGATCAAGAACACTGGGATACTTTGTTATCAGCGAGTAAAAGTAAAAGAGTGATATTGATATTGCCCATATCGAAATAGGGAAAAGATTCTCAGATATACCTTTATCAAATCCAATTAGCACAAGTAAAAAAGAAATTATTAGTAATGTAAACATTAAAATAATATTACTATGGTAATAATTTACAAGATATGTCCCAAAAATTGAAAAAAATGGTAATAAAAGAAAAAGCAATAATTGTGGATCAAGTAAAATTTTACAAGAAATAATTTTAGTATCAGAAAAATCTCGATCTTTAATGAAACATAAAATACATAAGAATAAAATAAATACAGTTAAAGAAAAAGTTAAGTACATCGTTGAAATTGGATTTTGTATACCTAAAGATGGAAATATAATGTTCACAAAAAATCCAACAAACATTAGAGAAGCAATACTTAAACCAACTGTATACAAAAAAGTTGTAATATTTCCGAGGTTATGTAACCTTAATATCCTGAGGATAAGAACACCTGGTACAAATATTAGATAAACTACACCAATGATTTCTCTTATGAACGGGACATGTAAATTTATTAAATCTAATCCAATAGAACCCATAAGACCCAATTCAAGCGAAAATATCAAATAAAAAAAACTTGATATTTCCCAGTCATTCATCTGAAAAATATTTTTTATTTTCATAAATAACCCAGCTGATTCATCAAATTACACTTAGGAATGATTCAAGTATAATATCAAAGTATTTGTTGCCAAGAATCATTATTGAGATAATGAAATTATGGACCAATTCCTGAACTGCAAATTTGAAGTTATATTTTTATCATTCCTTAGTTTGTATTCGGCGAAGATACGATCTACAAGAAACGTGTTATTTTCGTTGCTTTTTCTGTTCACGTTAAAATGTAAATCAAGATGGATAGATGATTGCAGTAGTTATTTTAACGTTTAACAGATTCCTTAACCGAATACAATGAATTACACCTCATATACACTGAATTTACAAGATAATTTAGCATGAAAATGCTGCTCTCTTCAAGCATTTTCATTGTTTGTGCACGTTATTCAAAGAATATCCATACGTCTTCGGTTAAGGAATTTTCTTTCCAGAAAGCTATCGATTTTGCATTAGAAACCAGCTTTCAATTTTGGCCTGTTTACATGAAATCAATACCCTGTCCCATATCACAATTTATTTAAATATTTGCCAAATGTTGAGGAAATAGACTCAATTTATCACGATTTCTTACTTAACCGAAGACGCATGAAAGAATATCATGTGTGTTTATCAGATAGTAGATCCCTAACATCAATTTTCCTGTTACTCTACCATATTTAGATCCATCATATCGCAAAAGTATCAAAACATAATTATCACATAATTATCAGTAGAAACAAATAATTTACTATTAACTATTATATATCCTACATTTCGCAGATAATGGGCTAATTTTTAATTTATTACTATACTGAGATGGTTGATAGCATTCTTGTATATTATCGGTAATGATTCATGACTCTCCAAAGTTTCGTGTGATTTTCTCCAAGCAACTTCCAAATTTGTAACACTGGCGTTCTTTTTGATAGCTCTAGGATTAGAGCTTGCATTCGAAGAGTGAAGTTGCTTTTTTCGCGAGCCCATGAAACTTTTATTTGGAGAACTCCACAATTACTACTACTTATTCTTGGATGCTCTTCGTCATTCTTTATGGATAAAATAATTATCAATTAAAACCGCATTGGTTTTTATGAGAATATTATGAGAATATCTACAAAAAACAACGAAGAGTCCGAAATTATATTAACTGTCATAAACTTCTTCATATACCTGCAAAGTTTCTCTAGCACATTTCTCCCAGCTAAACATCTTTGCTCTTTTTATACCCTTTTCACATAAATCTTGTCTTACTTCATTATTAGTTAATATAATATACATCATATTTGCTAATGTATGAATATCGTAAGGGTTTACCATAACACCTGCATTTCCCACAACTTCCGGTAGAGAGTATGTATTTGAAGTAATTACAGGAGTTCCACATGCCATTGCTTCTAATGGCGGCAATCCGAATCCTTCATATAAAGAAGGAAAAACAAATAGGTCGGCAGCATTATATAAATAAGGCAAATATTCCTTAGGTACTTTGCCGATAAACACAACCTCTTTCACAAGATTTAGTTCAACCACTTTTTTGAAAATATTATTAAAGTTTTGAGTGTTTTTTTGTGCGGTGATAACTAATTTGTGACTAATGTTTTTCTTTTTGATCATGTAGAATGCAGTTATTAATGAAGGTATATTTTTTTTTACTTCTAAGCTACCAACATAAAGGATAAAAGGAAAATAAATATTATATTTTTGTTTAATATTTTCAACCAGTTTATTATTCAAAGGTTTAAAACTTTTGTCTGCAGCTTCATATACTACTTTAATTTTATCTTCAGGAAGATTATATACTTGAATCAAGTTTTTTTTCACACTATTTGAAACAGCAATAATTTTATCGGAAGTTTTTAGAGCCTTTGGGAATAGGTACTTGTACCTAATCCCAGTCATACTGTAAATAGGAAAAGAATAAGCCATATTATCATGAGCGGTTATTACTTTTTTTTGATCTTGAAGTTTAGTGAACAACGAAGCATTCTCAGGACTATGAATTATATCTATATCGAGGTCATTACTTCTTAATTTTAATTGTAAATATAGGTTCCAAATATACGATTTCTTTGGAAAGCTATTTACAAAAGGACCAACAATTGATTTATTAAGATGATTAAATCCTTCGTGATCTGCATAATCTATTAAAGAAATAGACTCTTTAGGACAAATCTGAGAAACTTCTTTAATCAAATTAAACGTATAAGTACCTACTCCAGTAGTACGCCGTCCTAAGCTTTCAGAGATTATTCCAACTTTCATAATTTCAACTCATAACAGATTTTTGACAGAATCAGCGATTTGTTTTCCAATCATAGTAGAAGTGCATTTTTCACAGAATGTTCTGTACCCTTCTTCAGCAATCTTAGATCTAAGATCTAGATCCTTTTTTAAATCCAATATTGCATTAACAAGAGCATCCGAATTAGCATGCTCCACAAGTAAAGCATTTTGCCTGTTTTCAAATAATTCCCGATTCGCAGGATTATCTCCAACAATTACAGGTTTTTTCATAGCAATGAATTGAAATGTCTTACCAGCTATGACTTTTTTTGACTTATCTATATCTGAGAAATGTCCCCCTAAACAGATATCCGCCTTTGCAATTTCCATTGGCAATTTTTCATAGGGAATCCAATTTACAAACTCTACATTTATTATATTAAGTTCTTGAGCAAGTTTTAAGATTTTCTTTTTCTCCATTCCGTTGCCTACTATTTTAAATTTGATCTCTTCATAAGATTGTAATTTTTTTGCAGCTTTTATAATATATTCAATGCCTTGTAAAGGAAGATAAGAACCATAATAGAAAATATTACATTTTTCTGTAAAACATTCAGAGCCTAGCACTGGGTAAAACACTGAATCATCGGCACCAACAAATAATCGTTCAAATTTTTTACGATCTAAACCAAAAATATTTACGAAATAATTTATATGGGCATCCGAATCCAAAAGAACTTTATTTGCAAGTTCACAAGAGTGTTGATCTAACCAATAAAAAAACTTTCCAGCAACAGACTTTGGGCTGAATTGTTTTCTGTCAAAACACATAGTATCGTATGCAGATAAAAAAGCGTCAAAAACTATTGGTTTATTTGAAAATTTCTTAATAATGGGAACTAAAGGTTGACCAAAAAAACCTACAAAAATTAGATCAAATTTTTTATCATAATTTTTCAAAAATTTCAACATAACCTTAAAGTATCTACTAGAGTAAGATCTCGATTCATCGGTGCATTCTATGATTTCTATATCATTATCTTTTAGGCCTTTGAGTATAACTGCATTTCTTGTATACGATCTCTCTCTTCCAGAAATATAAAGAATTTTCATAGATTACACCTGATAAAAGAAAGCAAACAATGTTTAAAAAGATGTTTAACAATGCTAATTGTTCCGATAGTCATATTCCAGTTTCTTCAATCTATACAGAATCTCGTCCTGAACTTTTCTCTGAGTTCTCAGGGTATCAGCTATAATTCCAAGAGTCATTGTGGAAACTCCAATGAGCATTAACAAAACTGTTAGCACAGCTGAAGGCAAATTCCCTGACACTACTCCTGTTTCAAAATATCCAAATAGTACTCTACTCCCAAAAATAAGGCCTACAAAAATAAAGAAAATACCGATTCCAAAAAAGGTCTCAAGAGGATGGAAATCACTGTAACCCCTTGCAATTGTACCCCCTGCTCTCTTGGCATATTTCCATATACTTGAAATAAGGCGGGAATGACCATCCCTTCTTCTGAATTCTATGGGGACTTCTTCAATCACAAGCCTGTAGTGTGAGGCCTGGATAAGAGTTTCCTGAACATAAGTATAATCAGCCATGACATTCAGGTGCAAGGCACAGTCCCTTGTAAAGGCCCTAAAACCGGACTGAGCATCCGAAACAGGAAAACCTGAGACCATTCTGGTGATGAAGGTTGCAATTTTATTTCCAATTTTTTTCTGAATTGGCATATACTCAATATGACCATTTGTACGGGAACCCAGGACAAAATCGGCTCTACCTGCAAGAATAGGCTCTATTAGTTTAGGGATTTCTCCTCCATTGTATTGTCCATCTCCATCGGTGTTTACGATTATATCGGCACCCATTTCAATAGCTTGCTGAAGGCCTGCCTTGAAGGCAGGAGCAAGACCTTTGTTTCTCTTGAAACTGATAATTTTATCTGCACCTGCCTTTTTAGCTTCTTGTGCAGTTCTGTCGACAGAGCCATCGTTAATAACCAGAACTTCAACCTCTTCACAACAGTTGCGGGGAATTTCTTTTATAACCGAGGCAATTGATTTTTCTTCATTGTAAGCAGGAATCATTACTACTAATTTCATGGAAGCACCAGATCGAAAAGTTAATTTGTGATTTTTAGTCCTGAGTTTTTAAACGAACCATGCTGCAAGGTTAGGAAACATGTGTTTCTTTCGAGAAATCGGCAATTAGATCGACAATCCTCCCACGAATTATCCACAACAATTGCTTTATCAGCTAGTTCCTGCTCCTGTAAAACCATGCTACCTATTGAAACCTCCTCATTATAATAAGTTGGAAGAATCACGGTTATATTTGGGGGGGCCGTGTCTTTAGCGCGCAGATTTTCATTTTGAGTTATATCCTGCGAGCTGTTACCCATCTGCAGCTCATTATTCATTTATTATTACCCCTTTTTTAAAGCCACTTTCATAAACATCCCACAACAAATTTTGCAAATGTGTTTTAAGCATCATGGAATTTTGATCCATGCAAATAATACATTCCATTTAAAATATAATTTAAAACGATGAAAGTATAATAATATAAATATATTATATACCCCATAATAATTTTATATTTTGCCCAGTAATACATAATGTGAAACAAATATGTCTTATCAATACGATAGGATCTTGTTTGTATTGGCAGAGGAATACAAATTTAATTACTCTGCTTGGAAACTATAGGGAAGGATTATATAAATCATATAATCTTATTTAATAAATATACTAAATTAGTTGATTATATATAAAGTTAGTGAGTTAATATAACTGTACGTTAATAAAAAGAAATATAGTGAAAATAAAAAGTACTCAGTTAACAGACCTAATATAATATTATTATAATTGAATTGTATGGTGTAAAAGGATCCTGCAGCTGGACATAATATGATAAATCTCAGAAAACAAAAAATAACTATAGAAACAAGACCATTAGAACTAATTGATTTTATATCAACATGCAGGCATCCATGCCCAATCCTAGTTTTTCTCAGCAGTTTTGACTAATTCAAGTTTATCTTATCTCCTATCTCACTCTCCGTATTTACTGATGGAAATGGATGAAAAATGTTCCTGGAAAATTAACTTAAGAAATGCACCTTATCTGCCGATTCCATATAAAAGCTGTTGAAAAAATCAAACTTTGAAACATCCGAATCATACCGAATTCTTTAAGGATGTTCGACAATTCAATTTCAGGATCAAATATTACGAAAAGGAAGCATTTTACACATTTAAATTAAAAAATAAGGGGTTAGTTTCTTATTGGCAGTAATAATTGGACAGTTTCTCCAGGATGGATGGAACATGTAATTTGATTTTTCCATATGAGCTTAAGGAATAAAACTTTTAATCAAAAATAAAAAACTATAAACAAAACTTTATATATTATTCACAATAAGAGGTTGTGGAATATCAGGCAGGTTTGCACAAATAGAGTAAGTTAGCCCTGAGTGAAAGAAGGAGTTTCAATGAAAAAAAGAATTATTCATACGAATCAGAAAAAGCTGAATTTTCTAATAATTATTTCAGTGCTGAGTCTGGCTTTACTGGCAGTTTCTCCTGCATGTTGTAGTGACTTAAATAATTCCTCATCCTCACAGACAGGGCCTGTTTTGAAACTGGTACCTTCCAACAATACGGAAGAACCAGGCTTTTCCACATTTGTCTTATCCGATGAGAATTCGGGGCCTTTCCAGAAAATGGGACAATATGTCGATATTATTTACGCTTTTGCAGGAATTGGAGCAGCAGCTCTGATTATTTTAATATATCGACACATGGCTTCAAAAGAACAAGAACTGATCGAAAGTCCTCCGGAAGAGCTCTATCCACATAAAACCTGGAAAAAATTAGGGCTTGAAGACATAAATCTGGAAGAATTCGAGGCAGAAAGAATCAGGCTCTTTACTGCAATACCTATTGTATTCATAGGCCTGGCCGAACTCCTTATCTATGCACATAAAATTCAAATCGCTATCTGGGTACATATCGGAGTTTTAATTGCGTTATCTCTTTCCGATATAATCATAAAGAACCTCAAAGTATACAGAATTTATCAGGCTCTAATGCTTCTTCCTATCCTGAGATTGGTAAATCTTTCTATGCCCATATTTTTTAATACCACCCTTTATACCTTTGTTTTCGTTTATGGCCCTCTTTTAGTTCCCCTGGCAATTATAGTAATTAATCAACGTTCCTCTTTTGAGAGTATAGGGATTACTGCAAAGAATCTTCCGGCTTATATTATCCTTTCAATACCACTGGGCTTTCTGCTTGGGCTTGGGGAATACCTGACCATCCGTCCAGAATACCTTATTAAGGAACTTTCTATCGTAAACCTGCTGATACTTACTTTTATAATGGTGTTCTTCGTGGGCTTAGTTGAGGAAGTTATTTTCAGGGCAATCCTCCAGACAAGGCTCGAAGATGCACTCGGCGTGAAAGAAGCAGTGTTAATTGCAGGGCTTCTATTCGGTCTCATGCACTCGGGATATGGTACCTTCCATGAAGTTTTATATACAGGTTTTGTAGGACTTTTCATGGGCTTTGCTTTCTATAAGACAAAAAGTCTGCCCTTTGTTGTTGTTCTGCACGGCTTGGTCAATGTTTTCCTTTTTGGGATTTTGCCTCATTATCTGAGTGGCTGGACAGTATTCTGAAACGTTCTTAAAATCAGTATAAGTATTCAGTTGTTGGCAGTGTCGCGAGTTTGCTGTATATTTGAAATCAAATTTTTGTGTATGGTGGAAATTAATCTTCCGACGTTGAAGATTCTACTCCCCAACTTCTTAATATTTCAATTTTATAGGAAAATTGGTGCACTGGAAAATTAGAGCTGGTATTGATAATGGATAGTTGAATAGACACAGAAATTATTTCATTGGTCATCGGTTAAGAAATTTTCTTGCCTGAAAGCTATCGGTTTTGCATTAGAAGCCGTCTTAAATTTTGGCCTATTTACGTTAAATAGATACCTTGGTCCAGCTTATAACTTATTCAACTATTTGATAACAGTTGAGGAAATCGGTGCAATTATCACGATTCCTCACTTAACCGAAGACGCATGGAAATTATTTGGATTAAACATAAAATGCACATTTCGAACCCCTGCCAATTTGGGATAATAATCCCTTGGTATTTGATCGTTTTGTTAATGAATGACTATAATAATTATACTTTTGTGATCTTTAATTATACAAAAGTATCAAAAATAGAAATGTGAGATAAAACAGGTTTTTTGATCAAAAATATGCAAAAAATAAAAATATAATTGCTGATATCTAAAAAAAGATAAAAAATAATATAAGAGCCGATCCCAAAACTCAAAATTACTTCTCTGAATATTTGTATTCTGGATTATCAATAGAGCTTATGATTCTGAAAAATAATCCTGAAACACTTACTGATGTGGAAATAATATTGGTTTTGGGACGAGCTCAGAATATTATTTAATAGCTATAATCAGACAAAAATAATCGCTGCAACATTAAAAGCCACAATTGCCACAAAGCTGAAGAACAAAGGAATAATTGCCATATTAAAGGAATTGTTCAGATATTTGTTCCACTTCTCAGATGCTGAAAATACCTCTTTTAGAGAGAGAAGAGCTATAAGTCCAACAACTATTGCAGCCCCATACTGAGGAAGTCCTGGAGTCGTGATCATAGTTACCGCGCTTGATGCAGCGGCGCTTGAGACAATACTAGATGAGATACTACTTAGTAACATAGTAACACCTTCCACCAATGATATTTCCTTTCTAAATGATAAGATACCTGCTTAGGTATTGCAAGTGCCTTAAAAGAATATTATAGTTTAAGATACAAATAACGTAATAGTATAAAAAAGTTTTCTCCTAAACTTTAATTCTTAAATAGTGTAAATTACTTCTCCGGCTTCCGGATTAATTAACAAGTATTTCGAAAATTCTAGATAGATATGTTCTTTTTGTGCATATAATTTAATGAGTGATCCTTCAGCTCTGAATAGAAATGTACAGAGCTATTAGCATTAGTAGCTTATTGGAATCTATAGAGAATTAAAAAGATTTACAATGAGTATCTGTGCAATTAACCCGCCTGTCTTAGTGATTAAAATAGGATGATAAGCAATTTCTTCACTGCAAGAAGTAAAAAGTTTTCACTGCAAAAAGTAAAAAGTCTTCACTGCAAAGGAGTAAAAGGAAAGATTTAACTTTCCTCTACTTTTTGTCTTCCCGCTTCAAAAGCCCTTAAATTCACTTCAATTGTTTTCTGCGGCACAAGGGCTTTAACACTATCAAGCAGAGTTTCTTTAGGAATCGGCAGATAGCCTGAGACTGCTCCCACCATCACGACATTCATTGCAAGCCTGTTCCCGGCTTCGTAAGCCAGGTCATCTGCATTAAAGGCTTTGACTATGTATTTTTCCGAAAGAAAATCAAGAATGTCTGAGACTTCCGGATATTTCGTAAGGCCTGAGGTAACAGTTACAGGAATTATGGGTTGGGTATTCATTATAATAATTCCGCCGTCCTTCAGGAAATCCAGGTATCTGACTGCTTCCATAGGCTCAAGGGCAAGCAGAAGGTCTGCACCTTTTTTCGGGATCATGGACCCATAGTCATTTCCAACCCGAATATGGTTTACAACCGAACCTCCACGCTGGGCCATGCCGTGAGTTTCCGCAGCCCGGATAGGCATTCCTGCAATAACTGCGGCTTTTCCTATAATGTCAGAGGCAAGGATTGCACCCTGTCCTCCTACTCCTGTAATAAGGAGATCTAATTTCTTTTGTTCAGCCTGGCTCATCGCTTCACCTCCTGAATCGCATCAAACTTGCAGATCTGGGCACAGACCCCGCACCCACTGCAAAGAGCCGTAATTACAGCACATTTGTTTTGCTCGTTAAACTCAATTGCAGGGCATCCGAACTTAACACACTGCTTGCAGCCTTCGCATTTTTCAGGATCAATAACATATGGGGCCCGACGTATACCTGCCCTTTTTCCTGAAATCACGCAGGGTTGCCTGGCAATAACCACAGCTACGCCTTCAAATTCCTTTGCTGCCTTAAAAGCTTCCTGTATTTCTTCAAGCTTATAAGGATCGACAACCGATACAAATTCTGCACCCATTGCTTTGCAGAGCTCTTCAAGTGAAACCTGTACGGTTTGCTCTCCTGTTGCCGTATACCCGACGCCTGGATTTGGCTGGTGTCCGGTCATGGCTGTAATACGGTTGTCCAGAATAGTAACCGTGATATTTGCTTTATTGACAATTGCGTTCAGGAGCGAGTTCATGCCTGAATGGAAAAAGGTCGAGTCTCCTATGGAACAGCAGATCGGCCGCTTTTCTCCTGCATGGTAAAGCCCTGAAGCAACGCTGATACTTGAGCCCATGCAGAGTGTGGTCTCAACAGTCCCGCTCTGAATTCCGAGGGTGTAACAACCGATATCGCTGGGGTAAATTGCATCTTTTCCAAAGACCTTTTTCATTGAGTAAAAAGTCGCCCTGTGAGAACAGCCTGCACAGAGAGCAGGCGGGCGAGGAGCAAGTTCAAGAGATGTGCCTGATGTTTCAGCTTCAGTCTCAAGGTCGAAGGTTTTCTTAAGGGCCTCAAGGAAGGCACTTACATCCAGTTCTCCTTCTCTTGGCACAAAACCATTAGTTTTTCCAAGCACTGAAACCTCAATCCCGGCTTCCTGTGCAATCATCTTTACCTGTTCTTCCACGATAGGCTCAAGTTCCTCAAACACCAGTACGGCGTCTACGGTTTCAAGCAGCTCAAGAATTAGTTTTCTCGGAACTGGATACGCTCCGATTTTAAGGTAAGAAACTTCAAGTCCAAGCTCTACAAGTGCTTCTTTTGCATACGCTGAGGCAATGCCTGCCCCTATTACTCCGAATTTTGCATCTGGTTTAAGCTCAAGGGAGTTCCATGGGGATTCGGCAAGGGCATCCTCAATGGGCTGCTGGATAGAAAGGAGATGTGTATGGCGTGGGCGTGCGTTCTTTGGAAGCATGACCCAGCGGTCCAGAAGTTTTTCAAAATTAGGAGCCGGTTTTTCGACGGGTATCTCTCCAAGCTCAATATCTGACTTTCCGTGTGAAATCCGGGTTGTGGGCCTGAAGATCACAGGAACTTCAAACTTTTCGGAAAATTCAAAGGCATAGGGCAGCATGTCCTTTGCTTCCTGGGGGGTTGAGGGATCAAAACAGGGCACAAGGGCAAAGTGGGCATAGCGCCGTGTATCCTGCTCGTTCTGGGATGAGTGGCACGATGGGTCATCAGCAACGATTGCAATCAGCCCGCCCTTTGTCCCTGCGTACGCTAGAGTCATAAAGGGATCGGCTGCAACATTTAGCCCGACATGTTTCATTGTCACTACAGAACGAACTCCTGTCCAGGCAGCTCCAACTGCAACCTCCATTGCCACCTTTTCGTTAACCGACCATTCAATATGGTAATCCCGGTCTTTTCGGGCTGCAAGCGTATCTATAATCTCCGACGACGGAGTTCCGGGATAGCCTGCAATAACCTGCACGCCACCTTCAAGAAGCCCGCGGGCAATTGCCACGTTTCCAAGCATGTACTCACGCATTGTCATAATTATTGTCTCCAGTATTTAAACAGGAAAAAATATAGTTCAGATAACAGATTAAATATATTCTTATTGATTCATATCAGCAAATTTAAGTGATTTACTCGATTGGTGACAGCAAATCTGAAGTTTCATAAGGACAGTTTAACAAACCATACCTGCTGTCCGAAACCAGGTAAAACTTTTGCATTATTCAAATAACACGATCAATAATATACTTTCGGATAAGTGCCCTGAAGTTCTCTTCTTGTACGACCTCAAATTGCAGAAAAAAATAATAAATGATGAGAGTTACAGTTTTTGACAGAACATAAAAATAGATTTAAATGCTGGTAACAGTTTGCTCACTGTCCAGCTTATGAATAAACAATTTAACTTTTCCTCAGAAACTCTGCAAGATTCTTGATCTCATCTAGCTCTAAATTAAGTTCTTTGCCCTTAAGTGACGTCTTAAATATTTCTCTTCTTTCCGGGATTTCGGCCACTACATTCGTGCAATTTACCGACGCTAGCATCTCTTCCCTTATGTCCGGTTCAACCTTATTAAGCACGAAATAAACCTTGCAGCCGCATTGTGCGCCAAATTCATCAAATTTCTTTGAAAGCCTTAAAGACTCGTAAGAAGGATCAACAACAACAAGGATCAGGTCAAAGTCCTTGTCAACCCCACGCCCGAAGTGCTCAGTGCCGGCTTCGGTATCCACGATTACAAGATCATCTTTTCCAAGGTCAAGGTTTTCAAGAAATTCCCTTGTAAGAACTCCCATTGGACAGGCACAGCCCTCTCCGAAATTGTGAATTTTGCCAACTGCCATCAGCTTAACTCCGCCCTTTTCTTCCACAAATTCCGGTGGGAGGTCGGAAAAATTCCATCTCTTTTCGAAAAAGCGGGACTGCTGCTGCGCTGGCTGACCTGAAGTACTCCCACTGGCTGCAAGCCCCAGGAACTGCGTTTTTTTGGGAGCTGCCCTTTGTTTTTCTTTAAAGCCCGTTTTACCTCCAAAGTATCCCATAAGATCCTTGGGAGCAACCATTCCTAACTGGCTGTGCAGCCCGTAATTGGACTCGTCAATGTCGAGTACAAGCACGTTTTTAGTTTTTGCCATTTCCTTTGCCAGGAGCGCCGAAATCGTACTTTTTCCGCTTCCTCCTTTTCCGCACACTGCGATTTTCATATATAGTTCACCTATCCCAGTAATTTCTCCTGCTGAATTAAAAACGCTTCCTTTAAACACTTTCTTGCCTGAATAGTCAGATGAAAAATGAAAATGAAAGGAAAAGGGAGGAAAGTGAAAAAACAAAGGTCACGGAGAAAAAGAAAGAATGAATAAATCCAAAAAATTATTTAGAATAATGATTGCAACCTGATAATAATCAGAAAGAGATGATACCAAAATTCAAAAGTGGATGCCAGTAGTGAGAAAATGTATCCGTTTTTGAAATGGAGATTAAAAGCTGGTCATGGAGAATAACGATCTCGAAAGACCTTCTCCGGACCTGGCATGTGGGATGTAACGGGGTGAGCAAATCCCCATAAATAGCTATGAAGTTTTAGTATATAATTACGCATGTTTTGATCTTTTTTAATAATTCGGGGATTTAGGAGCCATCTCTTCTGCACATGATTTAGCTTTATGATTTAGCTTTTATCCTGATAGAGATGGGACAATTTTCGTGCCTCAGAACTCATAAGAAACGGAAATTGAGTGCCTCAAACATCTAATTATTTTAATACATATGTAGGTTAATTTATGGTTCAGAGTATACCCAAAAAGTCAAATAATGACTGAAATTCTCGACATACATTGAAAATAATTTAATATTTACAGAATCAAAGTCAATACTCTGGTGGAGTATTATGAGTTCATCAGTGCTACCGGAAAAACCTCAGAAATTTCAGGGAAGAACTTCTTTCCTGTATTTTTCAAATCCCAGCCTGTCAAAGAGATCTCCTAACCTTTCTCCGTCAAGGCCTTCTCTCCTGTAATACTCAAAGGTTTTTTCTAGAATCGAAAATAGCTGCCCCTCGTCAGCAAGCTCAAGAAGCTTTGTCCCGTGCCCAGGCTTCCTTCCCAGCTTACCTCCGACAAAGATTGTGCATCCGGTTTTTTCCGCCCTCAGCGCATCTTTCCTGCAGGCTGCTATACATAACCCGCAAAGGATGCACTTTTCCCTATCTATGCTGGCTTTATCATCGAGAACCTTTATTGCTTCCATTTTACATGCTTTTTCACAGCGCTTGCAGCCAACACAGTTTTCTGAGATAAGTTGTGGTTTTGTCGTACCCATTACTCCAAAATCGGTATCCTGGGGTTTTACGCAAGCCGATGGACAGCCAGTTACTGCAATCTTGAGTTTTTTGGGAACAGTTTCTCCTACATATTTTTCAGTTATCCTGTTTGCTATTTGCTGGCAGTCGATCAACCCAAACCTGCAAACCTCATTTCCCTGGCAGGCAACTACTGCTCTTACTCGCTTTCCAGACGAGCCTCTCAAAACTCCCTGCTTCTCAAGTTCAGAACTTGCTTCTTCAGCCTCTTCGAGTTTGACAAAAGGAATCTCAATTCCCTGCCTTGAAGTTATGTGGATATATCCATGTCCGTATTTCTCGGCAGCATCAGCAATTGCACGCAGCTTTTCTGCGTCAATCCTGCCACTAGTAGCTCTAACCCGCATTGAAACCATGTTTTCCTGCCTCTGAGGCAGAAATCCTTTACTTTTGAGTAAAGACTCATCTATTTTTTTCTCACTCATATAAGGTCACTTGTTGAAAAGGCATTATTATGGATGTATATAAAAATTGTTAATGATTCGATTTTCCTTATAGATTGCTATTTGTAATCCGAACCCGAAACGTGGAATTTCTATCCCTGTACCGACTGCTCGGAGAAATATCCTTTACCCGGGGCTACTATCCTGCACAAGATCGAATGTCATAAGGGAAACTGTTGAAGACGGAATGAAGTGTCAACAAAAAGAAAAATCTCTACTGTTTGCAGCCTAGAAAACAAAATCCAAGCTCTAGCTTGTGAAATTGAATTTTTATTATTAAAGTACCCATATCGAAACTGTCTCCTATATATGAGCCACTATCGTATAGAAAATAGTTCCCTATTGTATTTTTTACAGATACATTCTACAACTATATTACACTACACCTCAATGATTAAGAAACTGAATCGTTATATATGATAGGATGAAAAAACTGGGAGTAAACTGAATAACAGTTTTAAAGGTGATAAAGTATGTTTTGTAATCAATGTCAAGAAACTTTTAAGTCAATAGGTTGTACGAAAAATGGAGTGTGTGGCAAGAAAGGAGAAGTTGCAGATCTTCAGGACAGATTAATCTATGTTCTCAAAAGCATCTCTTTTTATAATCTTAAAGCAAGGGCTGCAGGTCTGAATGAAGAAGCAACAGATCGTTTTATTCTCGACGGCTTCTTTGCCACTCTTACTAACACTAATTTTGACAAGGAGGAAATTGAATCCTTTATAAAGAAAGGATTTGAGCTCAGAGACAACATTAAGGCAAAGCTTCCTTCGGGAATAATAGATGCCGAAAAAGACCTGCCTGCAGTGGCTACAGTTACCCCTGAAAACATAGGAAATTTGGATGTTGCTGTTCACTCAACTGCAGATGAAGATATCCGATCCCTTAGAGAACTTCTTACCTACGGGATGAAGGGAATGGCCGCTTATGCACACCATGCCTATATTCTGGGATATAAAGATGAAGCAAGCTTTGAGTTTATAGAAAAAGGACTGGTTGCAACAACAGACGACAGCTTAGGAGTGGAAGCTCTAATCGGTCTTGTCCTGGAGTGTGGACAGAAAGGTGTAGCTGTCCTCGCCCTGCTTGACAAAGCAAATACAGAAACATATGGAAACCCTGAACCAACAGTAGTTAACATAGGTGTAAGAGATAGGCCTGGAATACTTATCAGTGGGCACGACCTTCGAGATCTCGAACAGCTCCTTGAACAAGCGAAAGGCACAGGAATCGATGTTTATACCCACGGTGAGATGCTGCCTGCAAACTCTTATCCTGCCTTTAAGAAATATGACAATTTCGTAGGCAATTACGGAAATGCCTGGTGGAGACAGAACGAAGAGTTCGAAAAATTCAACGGCCCCATCCTGCTAACAACAAACTGCATAATCCCACCAAGGGAATCATACAGAAACAGGATCTACACTACAGGAGTCGTGGGTTTTGAAGGGCTTACCCACATATACGAAAAAGAAGATGGCACAAAGGACTTTAATCCCCTTATAGAACAGGCAAAAATGAGCAAGCCTCCCGAGCAACTGGAAAGTGGAACAATAGTTGGAGGTTTCGCACATGATGCAGCCCTTTCTGTTGCAGATAAGATCGTAGATGCCGTAAAAAGTGGAGCAATCAGCAGGTTCATAGTTATGGCAGGCTGTGACGGCAGACATAAGGAAAGAGCTTACTACACAGATTTTGCAAAAGCCCTGCCAAAAGACACAGTAATTCTGACAGCTGGCTGTGCCAAATACCGCTATAACAAACTGGATCTTGGAGATATAGGAGGAATCCCGAGAGTTCTCGACGCCGGGCAGTGCAACGACTGTTACTCGCTTGTAGTAATAGCTCAGAAACTTGCAGAGGCTTTCGGTCTCAAGGACATAAATGATCTCCCTGTTTCCTACAACATAGCATGGTATGAGCAAAAAGCCGTGCTTGTTCTGCTTGCTCTTTTGAGTCTTGGAGTAAAGAACATCACCCTAGGCCCAACACTTCCGGCTTGTGTATCTCCAAACGTTCTTAAAGTGCTGGTTGATAATTTCAATATCAGGCCAAACACAACCGTTGAAGCGGATATGAAAGTGCTTCTGAATCAAGCATGAGCTTCAGGAAGAAACTGGTGTTGCGTCAACAAACATTGATGCAACACTAGCATAATTTGTAAAAATATACAGGATAACATAAAATTATGGTTAAAAAGAGGGAACAATATGAAAGTTATTGAGATGAAGTCTTCACCTGAAAAACCAAATCCTCACAATGTAAGCGTTCGGACTCTTTATGATACAGAACATGCCCAAGCAGTACACATAGAACTCAAGCCAGGAGAAGCTTTAAAAAAGCATATCACTCCAACAGATGTCTTTTTCTATATTCTGGAGGGAAAAGGCGTAGTTGAGATTGGGGATGAACAACAGGAGGTCAGCAGGGATACGTTAATTGAAAGTCCTGCAAAAGTTCCTCATCGCCTTTTGAATCCTGGAGATGGAGTCTTTAGAGTACTTGTTGTTAAAGTCCCGAGGCAAACTGAATCCACACGTTTGCTGTAAGATTTAATCACACGAACAGGATAAATAAAACAATAGAGGAGAAATATGTCTACAGAAGAGAATAAAGCAATAGTCCGTCGATTCTTTGAGGAAGGGCCCTCTAAAGGAAATCTAAATATTGCCAATGAACTGCTATCATCTGATTTCACTCTTCATGTTCCTCTTCCTGTATCTTCAGGAATAAATGGAATAAAAGAAGTAATCACCTCATGCAGAGCAGCCTTCGAGCATCTTAATGTTACAATAGAAGATATGATTGCCGAAGGAGATAATGTGGCTGCTCGCTTCACAGCCCATGGTATACATAAAGGCGATTTTATGGGTCTGCCGATCACAGGAAAACCAATAACTATGACTGGTATAGAGATCTTCCGTATTAAAGATGGTAAGATTGTCGAGTTATGGGGTGAGGCTAACCTTCTCGGCCTGATGGAACAGTTAAGGAATTTGTCTTCACCTGGGAACCAGGATTAAACTCCGCCAGGCACACAGTATTCTGTTTGGGATTTAGTTCCTTGACCCTCACCTTGACAAAAAGGGATAAGTGAACCTATGAAAAAAATTAGAATAGGAATGTTTTCCTGGGAAAGTTTGTATTCCATACGTGTTGGGGGAATTGCCCCCCATGTATCCGAACTTTCAGAAGCTCTTGCAGCTGAGGGACACGAAGTTCACCTTTTTACACGGGGCCACGAAAATAATGATGAGATAATTACTGGCGTCCACTATCACAGAGTTACCTGTGATCAAATTGGGGGGATAGTGGAACAGATGAACCTGATGTGCGAAAATATGTACAATCGGTTCCTGAATGTAAGAGAGAAAGCAGGTGAATTTGACGTCTTGCATGGGCACGACTGGCATCCTGTAAATGTTCTCTGCAGAATAAAAGCCGAGTTCGGGCTGCCCTTTGTTCTGACTTTTCACAGCACTGAATGGGGACGTAATGGAAATCGTTATGGAGACTGGTGGGAGGCAAAGGAAATCTCGCATAGGGAATGGCTCGGAGGGTACGAATGCTCCGATGTGATCATTACTTCGACAATATTAAAAAAAGAAATTCAGCAAATTTACAAAATTCCCGATTACAAACTCTGGAAAATTCCTAACGGCATAAATGTGGGAAAGATTAAAAGAGAAGTCGATCCAGGGAATATAAAAAAGCATTATGGCATTCATCCGTGTCTTCCAGTTGTGCTTTTTACTGGAAGGATGGCATATCAGAAAGGGCCTGACCTGCTAATAGAAGCTGCGGCAAGGGTTCTGAAGAAAAAGAATGCACAGTTTGTACTCATAGGAGAAGGAGAAATGCGCGCCCATTGTGAGTATCAAGCTCATAAACTTGGGATCGGTAATTCCTGTAACTTTCTTGGGTATGCCCCGGATAATACTGTGATAGACTGGTTTAATGCCTGTGACCTTGTCTGCATTCCTAGTAGGAACGAGCCTTTCGGAATTGTCGTACTTGAAGCCTGGGATGCAAGTAAACCGATAGTCGCAAGTGATGCAGTCGCCCTTGTGGAAAACTTCAAAACAGGTATTATTGCTTATAAAGAACCCTCTTCTATTGCCTGGGGTCTAAATTATATCCTTGAAGGGCTTGGTCGTAACAGGATGGGAGAAAAAGGGAACGATCTTCTTAAACAGAAATACAACTGGAAAACCATAGCGGAAAAAACGTTGGAAGTATATGAGAAATTGGTTGAAAAGCACAAATCCAGTTTTTGAAACTCAAGAAGCTGATGTTTCTCTTAGAGCCCATCCAGAAAGTCAAAAATGAGTAAATGACTAAATGAACTCAGAAAATGTTTAAATAATTAAAAGGGGGGGGAAGTAGTTGATTCGACTGAAAAGGATTTATGAACAGCCATCAGACCAGGACGGATTCAGGGTACTTGTCGATAGGCTTTGGCCTAGGGGGCTTCGAAAAGATGAAGTCAGGATTGATCTGTGGTTAAAGGAGATAGCTCCTAGGGACGAGCTTAGAAAACTGTTTTCACATAATCCTGAGAAATGGGAAGAGTTCAGGAAATGCTATCTTGAAGAACTGGAGCTAAAAGAAGAGTATGTACAGAAACTCATAGATAAAGCGAAAGAAACTGACCTGACCCTACTCTACGCCGCAAAAAATGAAGATTTTAATAACGCCGTAGTTTTAAAGGAGTATCTGAACTCCAAATTAAAGAGACCATGATCGCGAAAAATTGGATAGTACAAAAAATGTGTATCGATCCCCCTATATTATCAATAAACCAAGGATAAACATAGATGAGCGCAGATCAGAATCCGTGCTTTACGTTTAAAAGTACACCCAAAAAGCCAAATAATGGCTGTATTTTCAGCCATACTTCTTGAAATTTAATCCTTAGTTGGCAAGTTATAGAAGAAGAAATCCAACGGGAAAAGTTAGATCGTATCTCCTCAAAAACCTTAGTTGCGGCAATTAAGATCTCTTCCCTTAGGTATTAATGAGCACGAATTGTTCAAATGAGCACGAATTGTTCAGAGGAATCTCCATCTTTTCTTTTATCTTTAGACATATAATTTACCTCAAATCAGTCAACCATAGCTTTGACTAAAGCATCTCGAACGTCCGAGTAAAACTGAATATCAATCTTAGTTGCCATATCATCAGATAGGTCGAAAAGCTGACGGCGACAAGAAACGGGCATAAGAAGGGCAGTTGCACCTTTTTCAACAGCAATTTCTGCAATAGTCACGGGATTATGAATAGGCTCAATGGAACCACCCAAAGCAATTTCGCCAACTATGATCAAACCACCACGAACACTCCTCCTTAATAATGAAGTACAGAGGGCAACTAAAGAGGGCATTCCGAGCTTTGCTCCAGACTTTGAGACATCAAAAGCTCGTAACTGGACTGTAAATTCATGATGGCGAGGATCTTTGTCTCCTACAAGTTGCATAAACCTAGAATAGAGATTCTGTTCAGCATAGTTCACACTCTCACGGAAAGCCTGTGGAACCGGTTTATTTAGAATTTTCACACCTGATCCAGGGCCTTCATTTACTTCGATACGGTATAGTCCAGGATGTTCGTCTATACTGCCAGGGCTAATGGCCCAAACCTGTCCGGGTTCCAAAGGATCTCCTCCGATGCTGTTTTCACTCTGAAGCTCAGGTGTAGAGACGAACTTTTCTATTCCATCTTCTCCCATAACATAGCTGAAATGGGTATTCCGAAACTCTGCTGCACCGATTCTCTTTTGTTGTTCCTTAACACGGCGTCTTGCTTCCATAGCAATCCGGACAGCCCATTCAAGTTCCTCCTCTGGAATTTCTGTGGTATCTCCGGGATAGAGCAGTTTCAAAAGCCCGCTAACAGTCTTGTTTACCGCATTTGTATCCCGGCCGCTGAGCGCACCTCCGTAAAAAACACGGTTCTGCAGCAGAGAAACTCGGCTCTGATTGCGAAGCTGACTCCAGCACTCCGAAAGGAAATCACTGACTAGGCCAAAGTGATCAGTGAGTAATTCTTTATTGATCTTGGGAACATCCCAGCCTGGCAGATAAGCATGAATACGATCCATGAAAGCAGTGTCATCTCGGATTTCCGGAGGCATGGGGCCGAAGAGATGGCTAACATGTTGTTGATGCTCAACATCTACCTCAAAATTACCGACCAAGACCATGCTTCCATCGGCACGGATACTCTCTTTGCCCCGGCTGAACTCCCCAGATTCCATGTATCCTTTCATGATATTGACACCATCCTTCTGATCGAAGCTGATGCCAGAAATTTCATCAAAACAGACTACATCATACTGACAGACAAGTCCACGCTGACCAGTGGAGTTATTTACAAACATCCTTGCTACTGTAGCTTTTCCGCCGGAGATCAGATGAGCATAAGGTGAAATCTGCTGGAAGAGATGACTTTTCCCGGTACCGCGAGGCCCTAACTCCACAAGGTTATAGTTGCGTTCTACGAAAGGCACCATCCTTAGAAGGAATGCGTTCTTGACTCTTTCAGAAAGGGCTGTTGGTTCGATGCCTATGCTTCGAAGTAGAAAAGCCTTCCATTCTTCGGTAGTAAATTTTTTCCTAGCCTCTGCCATAACATTCAGTACATCTCTCTTAGATAGCTGGATCTCCCTAAGGCTTTCAACTCCAAAAGGTCGTCCCTTGCTTTCCTGGGCAATGGCTGCATCATAATTGAGAGAAATTTCAGCGTAGAACCCTCCAGTCAACATTCTTTCGTGCTCATTTACCAGTTCAGAGCTGATTCTAACATCTGTTAACTGAAGGCTAGGTAATGTTGCTACATAGGAGTCTGTTTTAGCATCAAGGCGGGCAGTAATGAGATCTATAATCTTCACTTCACCGTTTTCCCTTGCTCTGGATTTAAAAAGTTCTTCTTCTCCTGCCTTTACGGTGCGAGAATTTAACTGCCGCTGGACGATTTCAAGTCCTTCCTCTATCTCATCATTATCTATACTTGCGCAGTAACGTCCCAGAAGGAACTCTACAACGTAGGTAGGTACTGGAAATTGACGACTGAAAGTCCGAACAAGATCTTTCCTGACCAGATATCCATCAAGAGACGAGGCAGCCAGCCTGTCTATCTGATCCAATTCACTCATTCTTTACCTCCACCGATGACTGTATCAGTTTGGGCCACAAGCTCACCATTGGAATTAAGCAGAACGATAGTTGCACTGACCCCTTCCAATTCTTCACTTTCAACAACTACAGAAGCTGTTCCGTTGTCTTTCAACGGATTTACTTTCAGAACCACACTGGAAAACGAATCTCCTGGTTGAGTGCGAATATCAAGTGATAACCCAGAGAATTCTCCATCAACGGCAATGGTGCACCTCAGCCCTTTCCAAACTATATCCGTAAGTTCCACGGAAACAGCTGAAACCTTCGATACTCCAGACGAAACGTTTAGTTCCAGTGTTAGGCACTCTTGGAGGCTCAAACCACCATGAGCATATTCCATACCATTACGGAAACAACTAATGCCATCTGCAAGAGCAAAATACTGATTGCTATTCCAGTACCAGGGATATAGCCTTTCATTTGTTGTGGCACCAGGTTTGATTGAGGCGCAGCGTCCCCATTTGCTTTCTACCAGTACACTGGGTAAATCGATTTTTGGTAGTCCACCTGGCAATAGAAGCCATCCATGATCAGTGACTATATGGACACTCTTCCACCCAGCTTTAAGAAGACGAATTACCCTGTCCTGAATCTCGCTCAATGTGCTCTCAAGATGCTTGGAGAGTTTACATCCCCTGTCATGACCGTCATGGTCAATGTTGCCGAATTCACACCAGGCACGACCATTTACGTTGCCATTCGATGAGCGTTCTAAAATCTCCCATCCTCCATCAATTAGCAACTTTTTCAGATGGTAACCACCTTTAAGGGACTGACCTGTTTCAGCGACAACGGGCTCAAAGTCAGTGCTGGAATCTTCACCTTTTATCTTATCTCTCACAGGGGTCACTGCAGGCTTACCCGTCGCTGTAATGCTGGGAAGAGCTGACCATACTGTTTTTTCTTCTACCTTATATTCTTGAGAAGCAAGCATTTCCACAAGCCTTTTAGCGGTGTCAAATCGAAGTCCGTCTACAAACAGGACGCATTCTCCATCTTTGTATTGAAGTATTTTGCAATTGGATGCACTACCACCTGGATATCCTGATTTTTCCACAATCTTCTGCAGGTATCTGGCGGATTCTTCAGCCCAAGTGATATAAATAGATTGAATTGCTTTTTTGATCGCCTCAAGGTCTTCTTCATTTTCCACACAGGCAAGAGCCTTCATCACGGCATCGTCAGCTCTCCAACCGGCGTTCGTATAACCAGCCATGAGGTCATCAACGGAACCTGCAGCCAGAGCGGTATTCGTGGTAGAGGCAAGAACAGAAAGGTGTTCCATAGCATGTGCAAGAGTAGATTCACCCAACTCTGCCCATACCATACTGCGCCTTGATTTATGCTGGGTTTCAAACTCTGCAAGCTTTTTACGGGCTTCATGAGGTGGCATGCTCTCCAGAGCACTTAAATCTGTGCGAAGCTTATTCTCTTGGGTTTCATTCCACTGTGGCCAGCCATCAAATTTGCCTCCCCCTAGGTGCCACTGGATTGTTCCATTAGGTGGTTTACACTTGCGTATTTGAGCAGGGATATTAGGATATCTTTTAGGAGCTTCTCGGTATCTATCCCAAACAGGATTCCAGGATCCTTCGTGGCAAGCCAGTTTTGTCGCTCCAACAATAACTCCATCTTTTTCCGGATCAAAAGCGAACTGAGACTTGCAAAGTTCCACGAAAGCTTTCCATTCATTTTCATCATGTTCATCATGGAAGGTATCCCCATGATCAAGCCATTGAAGCAAGTCACGGACAGGGTCACCCCCAGTAAGTAAGGCATTAAAGTAGTCCTTGTCTAGACGTTTACCTTTGAGGAGTTCTACCTCTTCATCCAGCAAAGGGCAAAGAGCCATTTGCATGGCATTCTTGGCGTCGTTGTCCAGAGCAACATCCAGGCCCAAACCTCCCTGGTCAGATTTGAGGAAAGCGAGGATAGTCCAGTCCTTGGAATTGATCTGCGACCAGATCACACCAAGGTACTGGAGTGAAGCCAGAGGCTTTAGCTGGTCAGGACAGCTTTCCACAGCCCTTAAGTCCTGGCGGCTGAAGCCCGGAATGTAGAAAATAGGTGTCCTGTCACTCGGCAGATCAACATCATCAACTTTACCTGCAACTACACAACGCAGCCAGATCGCCGGCCCTGTCCGTTTTTCAGGATCGTAGTCACCGAGGACAAAGAGCTCAGGTAGCTCATTCTGCAGGTTAGGAATCACAGCCTCCCACTGCCTGTCGCTGTCCGGCCATAAAATGCAGGCAGGAGCTACCTGCACATCCGAATTGTAGACTGCAGCCTGACGAATTTCTTTGATAAAATGTTCTATGACACGCATTTATTCCTTCTCCTTCAGGGCAAAAAGGTTTAGCGTCTCTTCAACGAGCCTGGAAGTTCTTGAATCGATCCTTTCGATATTCCATTTGTCAGTTTTCACGAGATCTTCATTCAGATAGAGGTTGTTTAGGTATCCAATATAGCGCCCTTGTTTATCTTTCCGGTCTCTTTTTTCTTCAAAACTTCTGTTCCCTAGATTGCTATTATACCCTGAAATGGTCAGATTTCCGAGACGATCGACATATTTTGCCTGCAACTCTATAGCTCTTATTTTATCCCCCTCAGCAATCATATCTATCCACGGCTGAGGAATATTTTCACCTTGGGGGAATATGTGTTCTATAGTCCAAACGTATCTTTTTCCTTCCATTGCCCAAAGATCCACCATGCTCTCTCGTGTCTTGGCTTTTTCTTCCAATGCACAAAGGATGAAACGAACAGCGTCGGAGTTTTCTGAATAAACCGGCCCTTCAAGAAGTCTACGAAATACCTCATCATTAGCGGAAACAGCTACAAGTTCCTGTTCAACTATCCTAACAATTTCATCGCCTTTCAGTCCATCTATTTTGTTAATAAGATTCATGAAGAGGCGAGTTAGATCTCTTGTCGGAGGAGTATCTGTAAGGTTCCTTCTCACAAAGAAACGGACGAGCAATTGGATAATTTTGTTTAGGTGCATTTCGTCCAGAAGGTAGCGTTCCTTTTTGAGAAAAACGAATAAAAGAGCTCCGTCTCCCTCAAAAACTACAACTGCTTCATTGTATGAAGTTCTAATGCCTGTTACTATGCCTTTCCACTTCTGGTTTTCGTATCTGACAGCCATTCCAATTTTAAGGTCTTCAATTCTCATTTGTTGCGCTCCTTTTATGTTACTACAATAAAGTAATTAGGCTTAAAGTATATAAACTTTATTCCTTTGAGTATAGCATATATCTAGAACAAAAATATGAGATTAATGAAGCATTTTGAATATAGGATTTTATTCACTAAAATCTATTTTTAGTCATAAAGTATATATACTTTAAGCCCAACAATGATATTGTACAAGAAAAAACCGGATAAGCTAAAAGGAGTAGTAGAAATGATTCAGAGAAAAGGAAGAGCAACAAAATGGCAGAAAATTCAGAAAAATCTCGAAAGAGCAACAACAATATCCGAGGCTTACTTAATTCTTGAGCCTTTCAACCTGACAAATGAGGAAGCTTGCAGGATAGCACAACAATGGCAGATAGGAAGGCAGATTCTTGCAAGGCATGGGGTGATCTAAATGATCCCCTTTTTCTGGACGTGGGGAAGAGAACGCACCTGCGAAAAAGAGATGAGAAGTTGATTAATCCCTGTTTGTCGTCATAAAGTTTATAAAGTTTAAGTCTACTATATAAAGAATATGACTGGAGAACCTAATAGACCGTCTAATACTGTACCCATGAAAATAATGTGCAGTATGGTGCTGATCCCTAATAGAAATGATGAAGTAGAATATTTCAAAGTGGATTCTAAGGGATACCCTATGCCTAAAAAAACAGCATACGCAAACAAAGAAGTAACTATTATAGTCGGACACAAGGAACGAAATAACCTTATGGTTACGCCTGATGACCGTGTATTTACTGGCGTTTTTGGAAATAATGGGCGCCTGTCTTCTGTGGGAAAGGAATTAGAGGGTCAGGAACTCACAGTAATTATACACATCCCCGAATAAACTTGTTTTCTTACTGCCTCTCCATTTTCTCTTTTGATCTAATCTCTCGATTTCATCTGTGAACTTACACCTTATCTAAGCCTTTACAGAAGCTTTTTAATAAAGGTAATGAAACACAGTCTAGCCATACTGAACACCTTGCAGACAGGCTAATAATAAGCCCAGTCTCATCTCTGAGAGATCAGAGAGTCTAGATCTATCAAGTTTGCTGAGGAAAATAATCGTCATCGGTAAATTTCCTGCATTTTAGCGCTGCTTTGGCCGGTTTGCTGTGTGAGCATATAAACGCAGCAAAAGCCATGTGTCACGGATATAGCTGAAAATAGAGTTGCAGGATGAAGTTCCGGTTGCAAGATGAAGTTCCGGTTGCAAGATGAAGTCAGAATGCAAGATGAAGTCAGAATGCAAGATGAAGTCAGAATGCAAGATAATGAGGCAAACTGAAACCGAATCCGGTATTTCTGAAATTTTCTTTGCTGCGATATTTGGCTGAAATTTTTAAACAAAAAAAAATAGGTTTTTTGAATAGTTGACCGTAAAAATGTAGGTTAGAATTATCCTACATTGGATGTCCTCAATCTTGCCAGCAGTCAGCAGTGTTAACAATTGGTATTTCCTGCATCGTGTACAGGTTTCGCAAGTTTTGAAAGAATTTCCTGCCTGATCCTTTCGGTTTCTTCCTGCTTCAGCTTCGGGTTTACGTTGACATTCACATTTTCAGAGCGTGCTTGAATGTTTATATTATCCTTTTTGCTCCAATCCTGCGGGAATCTCCTTTCAAGTAAAAACTTAATGGATTCGAGATTACCCATAGAAGCAGCCTTTCTTAACTGAGTCAGGCAATCCCTCATTAAGTCTGCTTCTGATTCCTGTACCGCTGCATAGAAAGAAGCATAAGGACTTTTTCCCTCTCTACCGAGTTTTACCCAATTATTCCAGGTCTCATAAGTAATTCCTATAGCTGCTGCAGCAGAGCTGTAGGACATTCCGAGCTTTATGTTTTCTTTCGTAAGCTCTATCATTTCTGGTGAAAGTTTCGTTTTTCGAGCCATAATAAACTTATTATTATATATCAAGATATAAAAAATAAACTAGAGTTTTAATGTTACTTGTTACCTTTTTGCATTTTTTCGTTTTTCGATTATTTGGTTTTTTTGGGGTCGAATAGAGAATTCTGCCAGACTTTATGCTCCTGAATTAAACCTAAACTCAGGAGCCTTGTTTCAGCTTAATCTTAGGCTCGCCGTAAGGAGTTCACACACTTTCTGGCAGTTATTACCCATAGAAAAATATATGAGTTAAAACCCATTTAAAATGGTATAAATATAAAACTAAGAATATTTTTGTGCATCTATTCCCGCCACATCTAAGGGAAGAAAACCCTTCTTTTTAAGATTCGATCTAATCTCTTCCAGAGCCCTATCTTAGCAGTGCCACATACACAATAGGCGGCGCGTGAGAACAGTAATAATTACTGACGAAAACAACCATAACTCCTGAAGAAATTACAGTAATCCATGATGAAAACACGGCAACCAACGATGAAATTACAGTAATCCATGATGAAAACACAATGCTTCCCTTATCTTGAATGAAGTTTCATGCATCAGAATCAGATGTGTAACGCACCTCCTGGCACTGATACGGCACGTTTCGGCACAAAACACTGCAATTACAACATCTGTGGAACGTTTCCTGCATTTTTCACTCAGCAGAGACTGCCCATTACAGAACTTTACCTGCATCTGACAGGGCCTGACAATTACTCCATAAGATCCTTAGAAACTTCTGCACAGAACATGAGTTCCTGAAAGAGTCCCTACGAAATGGCATGAGGCTTATTCTAAAGCCCTACAAGAAGAGTTCTTTAATTTCGTCAACCCAACCAAGCGATTTAAACTCAATACAGAGCTTCTAATTAAGTCACACCCTAAAGATGTTGGTTATTCTCCCCCGCGCCCCCAGGAATTTAACGCCACTCCTGCGGTGGGAAGGTAATGCTGACTTGGGAATGTCAAGTTAACTTTCGCGGTCAACTTGGAATTCGTGGATGCAAACTTGTGCAAATTGGTATTCCGCAACTCCTGTGCCAGTGCATAGCCGGAGCGCAAGTAGGGCGAAGCCCGTTGAATGATCTCCCATAGTGCTCTAAACTTATCCATTAACAGTATTTTATAAATATCAGTTTAATTTAATAAAATGGTTATGTGCTTAGTGATTTAGCCTCTATACAACCACTGTTCCAGCTTTTATTCAGCTCTTATATTACAGCTTTTGGCTTTTATTACGCAACTCCTTCACCATAAGGCACTCTTGTTTGGGTCATGAATAGGTCATGAAATTGATTCAGCATCAGTTGTCACTGGGTCATGAAACGGTCATGAAATTATTTTAGCCATAAACAGTATCTATATACACTAAGGTCATGAAAGTCATGAAATATAGAAATAATATACGCTACGTAATCTCAGAAAAAAAAATATTCTATACACAAATAATTTTGTTTTTCTCCCCCTCAAATATCTCTCTATATGTTTCAAAAATTCCATGACTTTCATGACCCAAACACTAAAGAATCTTTTAAGATATCGAAAATTCGTTATTTTAAAAACATGACCTACTTGCTAAAAATGTATTACAATGTTTCCTACTGATACCTATTACTAAGGTCATGATTTTGAAATTGGATTTCATGACCTTTTCAGTTTTAGGTCATGAACTTGAAAAAAGGAGTGGTTTTTCAACAACAGGAGTGGCGCAACTCCTATGATGTTGATTAGGTAAAAGTCGAAAAAAAAGAAGGTTAGATTGTTTTTAGACAATCTTGAATGTTGTGCTATTAAGCTTCTCGATATCTCCATTCTTTGCAAGCATACACAGAGTACTGTCAATTTCTTCGCTTGTATCATTGATTATCTGCTTTATCAGGTCTACACTGGCTGAACCCTGCATTTCTGTAAGGAATCTAACTGTCTTCATAACCTTTTTGACACTTTCTGTCTGGGGTGTGTCCTCAATTCCACCTTCTTTGAAGTCAAGGCCAAGAACATCATTCATCTTGCTAATGTATATCCTGACTCCTCCGACAGCAGAACCATTCCTCTTGAAGGACAGGTTTCCTCTCTTGTCTTTAGGGGCAATTACATTGTTTGCAATCCAATCTTCCTTTATCTTGGTTGGCTTCATACCGTTTTCTTTGAGTTTCAGAGTAAGTGCAGACCCAACAATGTCTATGTATTTCTCGTCAATGTATCCACATCTCTTGTTTCCTTCATTGGTGACTGTGCCAGATGCAGGGCAGATTGCAAAGTTCCTGTACTCAATGTTTACCCAATCGTTTACAAGTCTGAGTGCCCTAACCCATTCCATTTCAACAGGTCTTTCCTTAACACAAAGCACAAAGTACTTGTTAACTATCTCTTTGGCATCCATTGCGTCAATTCCAATCTCTGCAAACACTTCTTCAAGGATCTTCCCTGCAACCATGATTCCTGCAAAGATTGATTTTGATCTTCCCTGTACATTATCTACTGCTTCTGGAAGTTCTCCAAGACAGGTCTCGTACATTGCACAGAGAGTCTTGTTGTTCTTCTTTTCAAACACTTTTGCAAGGAACAGGTCAACAACATGCCCGCAGTTCTCTGAAGTTTCCTTCTTAATGAGTTCTACTTCTCTGGTTTTCATTACAGGGATGTCAGCTTTAAGCTCAATTACTCTGTACATCTGACCAGCGTTATCAAGACTGTCTCTGAGCATGTTTTCACCAGTTGTCATGCAGGTGGTGCGGTATATTTCTCCGCCATCCCTGTGTCCATCCTGAGTGCTTTTCATCTTGGCAATTCCACCTGTAATCTGGTAGACAACATCTTTAATCTTGTCTTCTTCACCAGTGGTTTCGTCAATTAGGAAAGGCAAGTCTGAGTAATCTCTTACAGTTACGAACATTCCATTCCTTGTACTCTTAGGACTTAATGTAAGCTTATCCATTCTTCCAGCCATTGTTAGGCATACTTGTGTTGAGAAGGTTTTACCTACTGAAGTGTTACCGTACATGTCTGTTACGTGTGATTCGAGACCAATGACATAGTTTGTCATTGCTGACATTGTATCGTAAGCTCTGAACCTTATTATTTCGTGGTTAAAGATTCCTCTTGTACCTTTTACCCACCCTTCTAGTGTTCCTCTCTGCTCAAGGGCTTCAAATCCAGTAGAGTCTCCAATATTAAGCATTGGTGCTGTTCCGTCCTTTGTAACAACCCTGTTTCCAAGAACAAACATGGTCTTGTCTTCAGTCCATCCACACTGTTTTGCAGAGAACTCTTTCTTGAAGAACTGGGCCATGTCCCTGATTGAGTTACTCACGTAGTCTACAGTTTCATTAAGGATGTTTCCGGACTCAGGGCAGTTGATATTCTTAAGCAGGAATTCCTTCTTGAGATCCTGTTTAGACATAAGAACACTTGGGCTTGACCAGTATTCCTGAATGTTACCGTAGTTGTCTGAATACCTGATCTTATAGTAAGACTCGTCACCAGTAAGAGACTTGCTAACTCCGCAGAGTACAAAAGGTGTTCTGCAAACTGTTATTAGTTTCTCAGACTCATCACCATCTGGACTCATTACAGTTTCTGTTCTGAATATTCCGTTTGAGTTTATTGAGTACTCTCCCTTATCAGCATTTGGAAGCACGTATGATTCCCAATCGTCTTCAGGTTCGCTGTTAACGTTTTGCGGAAACTCTTTTTCGTCTTTAGGTGTTGCGCTAAAGTTTGACTTGCTCTTTACCTGTCTATTTTCTGAGCAGATTGACTTCATTTTTGTTGAAATGAGTTTACCCTCTGCTGCTGAAATTTTGAAGTAGTCGTAAATATCTACAGTTATGAATGCATCTATTTGACTGTACGTGAATCTTGAAAGATATGTTTTTGCGAAGTCGAGAGCTGCACTGAATTTATCTCTTTTATTTCCAGGCACAGGTATTGTGTGCATAAGTTCAGTTGCAGCCTCTTCTGAGAAGTCAGGAGCTCTAGTTTCGAGATACTCTCCCATTACTTCTGATATATCTTTGATTCTTTCTTCGTCCTGCTGCTCTTCTTTAGGAAGCAGTTTATTATGATCAAGCATGAATCTGAGTCTGTTTTCTGAGTCGCTTATCATCTGTGCTGTTGTCATTATTACTGGGAAGTTATCCATTTTTCAATCACCTTTTCGGAAATCATGGTTTTGAAAAAGAGAAAACAGACAAACGCATGCAGTAGACCAAAAAAGCTTTTTATACAAAGAAGCACTATTTATACATGAAGTTGTGCTTATGGATATGACAACTTCAGATTTTTAATGGTGCTTACAAATAAAGAGCATGGCACTTGCAGGCAGGCTTCTCAAAGTTGTCCAGACTCTGAAGCTTGTCTGTTTACTACACTTTTCTATTATGGTTGTTTTATGAGTGTTATTTACTGCGTGCTTTCCTTCTGGCCTTTTCCTTAGTTGCTTTTATCATTCTTCTCCATTCCTGCAGTTTGCATTATTCGTTTTGCAATAGCTCGATCAAATGGATCAGTACTCTTCCTCATATGCTCCAATATGTCAGGGTGCTGAGTACTCACCAGCTTTGTCCATTCC
Source organism: Methanosarcina sp. Kolksee (assembly GCF_000969945.1). Taxonomy (NCBI): domain Archaea; kingdom Methanobacteriati; phylum Methanobacteriota; class Methanomicrobia; order Methanosarcinales; family Methanosarcinaceae; genus Methanosarcina; species Methanosarcina sp. Kolksee. The sequence goes on along the minus strand of NZ_CP009524.1, from coordinate 956,099 downwards.
AAAAATGATATATTACTTAGGATCATATTTTTCATAGCTGGACACTTCCGTTTAAGTTGTGGTCGGTACTCCGGTTCCTTCATCTTGGCGGGTGGCAGGAACCGGGCAAATCTTAAGGTTTCCATCATCAAGCAGTACAATTTTCACAGAATCACTTTTTTTCATTAAGTTGCTTCTGATCCATTCTGGGGGCAAAAGAACAAAAAATGAACCTCTGACCTGCTGCAATTTTCTATTTCTAAAGATTAACATTGTCTTTCCTCTATTCTACACATATGTTTTGAGATTGTAAAAAAATATCCTTAGATGAGGTAATACCTAGGGGTATGAAAAACAAGTCATACACCATGTTATCAAGAGGTAGAAGCAAAGAACTTATACACCTAAGCATATGCATTTACAGATGGTACAAGTAGAAAAAAAAGAAGATAGAAGTCCAGGAGATCGTCTACCCATAGGAGAAGTAAAATCTGAAATTATTTCGTATATTCTCAGTAAAAATGACGCTGTATCAGCAACAGATTTAAAAACACATTTAAGAGAAAAATATGGGATAAGAAATAAGAAGAACATCGATAACCACTTGAATGGATTAGAAGACGATAATTGTATAGAAAAAATTAAACCTCCAAGGGATGGTTTTGAGAACAAGTGGGATATAACAAAAATAGAAAATTTGAAGAATATCATGTCTCTTTTCCCTGAGATACGATTGAACAAATATGAAAAATCTGTTAATATAGTCATCAAGAAGTTTAACTTTACTGCAGGTTCAATTCATGCAAAAAAAGCGTTTGTTCAATTATCATTATCTTCTTCTTTTTTCGCGAAATGTCTGGATACTGAAATTAAGACATTACACGCCAGAGCTTCCAGATTTTACCAGGCGGACGGAGACTTTATGAAACGAAAGATCGAAAGACAGATCGAGGAATTGATTCACGAGGCTTATCCTGAATGTATGAAAAGGATTCAGAAAATTCCTGGCATTTGGTCGGTTGTTGATGAAGAGTACATAAAAGATTCAGTGAATTTAGATATTTATCAAAATTCTCCACAGAGCTTTCAGAATAGCACAATATCAGAAGAAAAATTCCAAGAAATGTTGGAAGAAATAAATTTCCCGTTAGAAGAGAAAAACTCCCACAAGCAGATCCAAATAATTGTAAAAGAGCTATCTATGAAGATGTCGGATGAAATCCTCTCAGAAAGGGAGAAGAAACTTCCTAAAGATTCCCTACAGAATCAGGAAGGATTGAACAAAATGCCTGATAAAATATTTGAAAAGCTAATGGAAGAATTTCCGGCAGACTTGCCCACTAAAATACATACTATAATAGTCAATCAGTATCAAAACGTAAGTATAAGCTTCGACAAAGTTTTCGACCACTTTTATCGGCGAGACGTTATGGACGGTAGTGACATCTACGAAGAACGAGAATTTGTATCTAAGATAAATGAGATTACTTCATTTGACATATTTAATATAAAACAATTGGATATTGAACTCGATAAGTTAGAGCACCTTTATGATGATTATTACGAAAAATGCAGAAAAAAAATGGGAATTATATGAAATAACAATCCCATCAGAACTTTATATGAATCATTTTTTGGCTTTAAACATCTCCTCCTTAAACTTGGAGATTTCTTCAAGCCCCTGTTCATATGCAGCCTTCATTTTTCTAAGTTCTTCGAAGTCCGCAAATTGCATATAATCTTCTTTTATGGATTCTACCGTTGTTGTAGCTTCTCTAGATAAAGGCAATCCACATTTAAGACAGAACCTTGCATTTACAGGAGTTAGCTCATGGCATCTGGGACACACTCCAGGCTTCAAGAATTCAGTATCATCTTCATTTGTTTTAATGCCATACATTTTCAAAACAGCGTCGTCCATATTTTTTCCACTCAAATGAACGTATGTAGCTGGTTGGGTCGATGTAGGAGACCAACCTAAATACATCTTGAGCTGTTGTTCTGTAAAATTTGCAGCTAGGTGAGTTGCTCTATCGTGGCGGAAGGAATGAGGATTGACTTTTTTCTCTATTCCTGCTTTTTCCCCACATCGATTGAATACATTAACAAGCCCGGTAGCTGACATAAGGCCAGCTTTTTTGTCCAATGTGCACCATAAAGGTGCATCTCTGTCATCCTTTCTAGGGTGATCATCTATCCATTCCCGTAGGTATGGAGCAGAGAAAACCAGTCTAACCCTCCTAGCTCCGGTCTTACCTTCTGGGAAGGTAATCACAGCCCCATGCTCATCAAACTCTACGTTTTTGAGCTTAACAGACAGTTGTTCCCCTCTTCTGGCGCCAGACTCATAAAAACAAGCTATAATGGCTCTGTCCCGACTATTGCTGCCTGCTTCAATCATTTTTACAATATCTTCTTTACACTTGATGTCTTCAGGAAGCTTCTTTCCTTTGAGTCTCTTACATTTTATTTTTTCGTGAAGCTCGTAATTTTTGTTCCATTTTAAGAACTTCTTGAAAGATACTTTTCGAGTCTCCTTTGTCGGATCAGAATATTTCTTTACCTTTCCTGCCCTATCTTTGTAAGTATAGTTTTCTAAAGCATCAAAAAAGAGATAAAGGTCATCCTCTGTAAGTTTCCCCAAATCACATTCATGAAGAGCCTTCGCTATCCATATCATATTTTCCATATGGTTTAAAGCTGTTCTTTCACTATTCCCTTCATGCCTCAAATATCTGAAATACTTACTCAAAATTTCCCGATTACATTCTGAAAGCTCTTCAGACCTTAGGAAGTTTTCAGCATCCACTAGTTTGAACATACTAAGTAAATGGCATTCTTAGTATTTAATTCATGAGGTACTCAATTTTCGTGCCTCAGAACTCATAGGGCTCATCATGAAATCAGTGAACTTTTTCATCACAGGCACTCAATTGATGTTCAGATAATACATGGGGTTAATATAAGAAATATCTTTCAGAAAAAAATAAAAAAATATGAAGATACAAAATATGAAGATACAAAATATATCTTAAAAAAGTTTTTCAGTTTTCTCCCTTGAGTTCGGCCTCGATCTCGGTAGCAATCTTGCGGGCAGCTTCTCTCGGAGATTCCGCTTTGTAAATAGCTCTTCCTACAATTACCCAGTCTGCGCCTGCGGCAATAACATCAGATGCTTTTCCTCCCTGAGCGCCAACTCCAGGGGAAATTATAGTAAGTTTCTCGCCGATAATTTTTCTGATCGCCTTTACTCTTTCCGGTCTGGTCGCGGGTGCAACAAGGCCAAAAGCTCCTGCTTCGGCTGCCATTCTTGTGATTGCTTCTCCGACAGGCTGGAGAAATTCGGCTCCTCCCGGGTGGCTCATTTCACTTACCACGAACACGTCTTTCCTGTACTCGGAAGCGACTTCAATGCAGGCATCAAGGCTGTCTCGGCCTGTAAAGCCCTGGGCAATGACTGCCTCTGCTCCTGCCTCAAAGACCTGTTCGCAGATAAGGCGGTTTGTATTTGGAATATCGGCAACCTTGAAATCAGCTATTATCGGAGCAAACTCTGCAAGCTCCCTGATGATTCCAAGCCCGGTAGCAAGTATTAGAGGATAGCCTACCTTTATAGCGTCCACGAATTCCGAGACATCTTCCGCAATTTTAAGAGCTTCTTCCCTGTCGGAAACATCAAGGGCAAGGATCATACAGCTTTTCTTTTCCATAAAATCACCTCTTTGAAAGGCGTGTACGCACAGCTGCAACCATAAGCGGGAGAGTAATAGTTGCATCTGCATACACGGTTACGGCTTTTGCGTTTTCCCCTACTTTTCCCCAGGACTGGGCTTCATCAAGGGTTGCCCCGCTCAGACCGCCAGTCTCAGGGTGGTCCATTGTTAACTGGATAGCATAGTCAAAGGACTTTGGAGTCACAAGCATGGATTGCAGGATATAATTTTTGGGAACCCCTCCGCCAATGAGCAGGGCACCTGCATTCTCAGCCGCATAGCAGGTCTCTATAAATTCGTGCATATCAGCAAATGCATCAACATGTAGAGGGTTTCCTTCCTTATATAGCCAGGCCTGAAGCCCTATGACTGAGTCCTGAAGAGCAGGGCAATATACAGGCACTCCCATCTCTGCTGCGGTTTTCAGGATAGAGGAATCATCATCAAGGTTTTTTCCGATCTCAGTAAGCACCTGCCGGATCGAGAGTTTTTCCTGAGGAAGTCCAGCATAAACACTCTGTAAAAAGTCCTCAAGATCGGTAAAGTGCTGGTCAGGAAGATAAACATCGTAAATCCTGTCAATGCATTCATTCTTTAACTGGATATCATTTGCACAGTCTGTGCCTTTATAATGGTGAAGTCCCAGAGCTTCTACAGTGTCGTGCACCATATTAGCTCCGGTCGTGACAAGCACGTCGATGTAGCCGTCTCGTATTAAATCCGCAACAATGTTTCTCATGCCTGCAGGAGTCATGGCACCTGCAAGCCCGAAAAATTTCGTAGTTTTTTCGGAAGCAAGCATCTCATAATAGATTTCTACGGCCTCAGCCAGCCTGCCTGCTCCAAAGGCACAGCCTCTGTATTCCCTGACAAGATCATCAACACTCATGTCGGGGTTGATCTTTGCGGCTTTGATTGGGGTCGAAAGTTTTTTGTTTGGAGTATTACAATCCATTCGATTTCCCTCATGAAAAGGTATGATAGATCATATCTTTGAGAATTATCTCTTTGAAAATTATCTTTTTGAGAATTATCTCTTTGAGAATTATCTCTTTGAGAATTATCTCTTTGAGAATTATCTCTTTAATAATTATTAATTCTAGATTATTTTTGAGCTGATATTGAATTACCTGAAAACACATAGTATATGATAAACTTTCTCTTTATTCATTCAGTTTTAAAGTTCACGTACAATACTCTAGACCATCGATCTAGAATACAATCTTACCTGAAAATCTAAGAACTCTGAATCATTACACATTTTATATCAGATTAATAACTGAAAGAATCAGGCTAGAATATAATCAGGTAATATTAATACCTTCATGGTAAGGTCTTAAGAACATGTCTGCTGAACCATTAAATAATGAACTGATTAAATACGAAAACATCGGGGTTTCTTTTGAGAACAGAAAGATACTCTCAGGTTTTAATTTGACCGTAAAGAGAAACCAAAAAATTCTCCTGCGGGGAAAGTCCGGAACAGGAAAAACCACCCTCTTAAAAATACTGCTTGGTTTTACAAAGCCTTCGGAAGGCACCATCTATTTCAGGAACCGGGTAATTGATTCAAAAACCTGCTGGGAGGCTCGAAAGGAAATTGCTTATGTAGTACAGGATACTGACCTTGGGGAAGGAAAGGTCAAAAGTCTCTTAGACGATGTCTTTTCTTACAGGGCAAATAAAGAAAAACTAGACCATGAAAAACTGAGGGTTTTTATGCGGGAGCTAGAACTGGAAGACGATATCCTTGAGAAGGATTTCCAAGAGCTTTCGGGTGGAGAAAAGCAGCGAATAGGAATCCTCATTGCTCTTCTCCTGAACAGGAACATATACCTGCTTGACGAAGTCACTTCCGCTCTTGACGCGAAATTAAAAAAGAAGATTGCAGATTATTTCCTTGCCCGAGAAAACTGGACTCTTCTGATCGTCTCCCATGATAGGGAATGGGAACGCGACTGGATGGAAACAATAAATCTTGAAACCAGGTCCTGAGAAACTTCCAGGATCACATTCAAACAAAACAGTAGACAAACCAGTAAACAAAACAGTAAACGAACCAGTAAACAAAGCAGTAAACAAAGCAGTAAACAAAGCAGTAAATAAAACAGTAAATAAAAACAAAACCCCGGAAGACTGAAAAAATGCCAATTTATGATATTAGCTACACCTCGTTAATTTTCTGTTTTTTCTTACTTGCAATTCCGATTTTCATAAGCTGGAAAATCCGGCTTGAACTCGAAAAAAGCACCCTGGAAGCTGTCTTCAGGATGTCAATCCAGCTCTTTTTAGCAGGCATTTTTCTGAACTTTATTTTTAACCTGAATAATGGACTTTTAAACCTGGCCTGGGTAGGGATAATGATCTTCTTTGCGTCCTATACGGCAATAAAAAGTGTGGATCTTAATGTAAAAAAACTCTTTGCGCCTATCATTTTAGCAATTGCCTTTTCAAGCCTGGCAGTTCTATTATATTTCAATAAATTCGTTATTAATCTGGAGAATCTTCTTGAAGCACGCTACCTGATCCCTATAGCGGGTATGTTTCTTGGAAATTCGCTTCGAGGAAATGTGGTAGGAATAGGTGACTTCTATAGCGATATCAAGCGAAATGAGAACCGCTATCTTTACAGCTTATCTCTTGGGGCGGGCATGTATGAGGCTGTTCTCCCATACCTGCGAAAAAGTTTAAGAGCTGCAGTAAAACCCACTTTAGCAAACATCGCGTCCGTGGGGATCGTCACTTTGCCAGGGATGATGACAGGACAGATTCTTGGGGGAGCGAGCCCTCTAGTTGCCATTAAGTATCAAATTACCATCATGATAGCACAATATGTTTCAACCCTGCTTGGCACAACCCTCAGCATTCTTACAAGCTTCAGGACAGCTTTTGATGAGTATGGGCTTGTAAATACGAAATTATACGAGAAAAATCTCTGAAATAAATTATGAAATTATGACTGAAAAATGAAAAAGCTTGAGAGCCTTACTTGAGGGCTCAAAAGATTGAAAAAATACTCTTACTCTTAATACTTCAAGTTTAGGTTGAATACTTCAGTTAGGTTGAATACTTCAGTTAGGTTGATTCAAGCGTATCCTGTAATGTCCTGACCAACTGGAGTACTTTTTCTTATGCACTCTTCTCCGTAATGAATCATATCTTCAACTGCAGTTTTCAGTATGGAAGGATAAATCTGGCCTACCTGTTCCCATACAGGCCTTCCGTGACAGAAGAACTTAAACGTAGGCGTGCCCTGAACTCCATACTTTTCCGCAGTCCAGGGACTTGTTTCAATGTTTATGCGGGCAAAAATAGCTGAATTCTGGAATTCCTTTGCATAGTTCATAAAATAAGGTTCCATAGCTTTGCAATAAGGGCAGGTTGGGCTGTAGAACATTACAATAACCGGCTTTTTAGAGCTTTCTACTACTTCTCCCCATGTCATGTCTTGGATTTCGACCACATTGCTTCCGTTCAATCAATTACCCCCGAAGTTATGAACAGGTCAACTGAACAAATTAATCGAGCTTTAGACCTGTCGAAAGCAGTCATTCAGTTAATCAAATTTTGTATATCAGATTGTGCTTATTAGGTCAATATTATCTATTTTTATAAGATTAATATTTATGCTTTGTAAAATTAAAGTTCACGCATTTATGGATAAGTTTCTTAAAAAATGTCCAGATCACTTTTTTGAGCAAGAAGTTCTAGGCAGGAAGTTCTAAACAAATTGAGAAGAAAGACAATAGAAACAAAGAAAAATTAGAAAAAGCGGGTGACAGAACTGAAGAATCAGTTCTGTATTATCTTGGCGAGATTTTCCAGGAACTGAAACCCGATCCTTGTCAAAGGATTCAAAATTTAAAAAGAGTGAATGAAGTTTATAGAAAGGTTTTCCATTTAAATCTTTTTTTCTTCACCCACGGGGTTCATTATCTCACTAAAACATGTGCTGCAGACATATTTGTCCTCAAGACATGTTTCTTTAAAGTCAACTTTGGGGCCACCCGGTTTTGTGGTTGCCTCCCTAAATACATAGAACTTTTCATTAAATTCGATTGGCTGGCCGCATCTCGAACATACGAAAGGTGGATTCTCAATCGAATCAATTGCACACTCAATGCATATCAGATCGGACTTTTCTCCGTGAACCTCTTTGAATTTTATTGGTTTCATATCCAGGCTGGTGTCCACAACCAGTACATCTTCCATCAGTTCCCGACCACAAATATTGCAATGCTCCTTCATTGTGTCGCCTCCTGTGTCAAGAGGATTTCTCACCAAACCCTGTGCTGAGCCTACACAAGGTTTCAATGTCTCCGTGTTTGCACTCAAATCATATTCCCCAGTTTCAGCTTATTACCCATACTCATACCGAATCGGGCTTTAGGTGTCCAATCCGGCTCAGTCTTTCACACCGTTGAGCTGTGTTTTACCTGCTGGCATTGGCTTGCTAGCATGTCAACCTCGAGAAGATCGGTCCAGAGATGGGAAAGCAAACAATACAAATTAACAGAAACATGTTTTGTACAATGTCATCTCGGAAATATTTTCTGCCTTTGGATCGAAACAACATTAGAAGACACTTCACAAAAATGTGTTTTAAACCGCTTTCTAGTCTCTGGTTTTAAACTTCCCTATATAAATATAGGGCTTGAAACTATATACAGTTATTGATTTTGATCAAAAAACAAGTGGCTTCCAGAATAAAAAGTGGAATATAAAACCAGAAGAAAAATAAAAATATAGTACTTAATCTGAATGAAAGTAGCTATAAATCGCAATAAGTTGCGAAGTAAACAGAATTAAAATTATCAGCAAACAGAATTAAAATAATCAAGCAAACAGAGTGGAGGTTATTAAGCAAACAGAATTAAAATAATCAAGCAAACAGAGTGGGGGTTATTAAGCAAAAAGAATAAGAATTAGAATTAATGGGAATTCTCAAGAAAACAAAAAGGAAGTTACTAATTTAATAAACTAAAACGGAAGAAAATAAGGGAATAAAACAAAGAATTTTATTCATCTTTGATCAATACATAAGACGATAAAGAATACAAGACGATAAAGAATACAAAACGATAAAGAATACAAAACGATAAAGAAGATTACTTAAAAGGGTTCGAAAAAATGCTTAAGCAGAGATTTGTGCTGGATACTACAGCATTAACGGACCTGCAGACGCGTGAGGTTATGGGCTATGCGTCCCTTTGCGAGGGAATGAAAGCGATTCTTGACCTAATAGCCGATGCTCGTCTGCATTTCGGGATAAGTTGCTACGTGCCCTATCCGTCAGTATATAAAGAGATGTACGAATTTGCAAGTCGCAACGGCTGTGACAGGGAGGTCGTGGCTAAAATAGATACCTGGCTTGTAAAAAAATCTCCTGACCGGTATAGAGTTAGCGTAACTTCTCAGATCTTTCATGAATATGTTGCCTATATGCGGGAAAGAATTAACCGGGGAATGGGAGTAGCTGAGGACGCGATATGGGAGGCAGCTACTGAATGCCTCTTTATGGAAAACCCGCAAAACAAGAAAAAAGAGTATAAGGAAGAGGTTGAGAGGGAAGTAATTGGAGGGATCATTGGCAAATTCCGGAACAAATATCGAGCTGCTCTGAGATATGGAATTCTCGATAGTGCTCCTGATATTGATGTTCTTATCCTTGCCAAGGAGCTTGATGCCGCCGTAATTGCAAGCGATTACGGGATTGAAAAGTGGGCCGAACAGCTTGGAGTCCGCTTTGTACCTGCAAACGTTTTTCCCATGATGATACAGGAGTACCTGAAGCATCTTCCGGAAAACGAAAATGAGCCGGAGTCAGGAAACAGGGACAAAAACAAAGAAGGACCGTCGGGAGAAATAGAATTTATCTAATAACTTTGATACTCAACGCTTGATAATTATCGAAATCGAAGCCCGGATAATAATGAAAATCTGGGTACTCAGTCAGATAAGAAGGTTGAAATATACTCAGATCAGAGGCTTGAAATTTAGTCTGATAACAGTCTGGAGGTTTAATCAGGGGAATTAACTTCAGACCTGTATTATCGAGATATGAGCCTTAGTGAGGAATAGTAGATGCCAATTTTATCAAGCCTTAAAGGAATTATGCCTTAAGGAAACCGTACTTTTTAAGAAATTGTGCTTTTTAAGAAATTGTACCTTTAAAGAAATCGTACCTTTAAAGAAAATGCCTTTAAGGAAACTGCATTCAGGGAAACTGCATTTAAAGGAACTGTACCTATTTAAAATCAGCATGAAAATGATGCCATCTGCAAGCACTTTCATAGGTTGTGCATCTTGTTCAAAGGATATCATATTCGTTTGGGGGGAAAGAGTTTGAGAAATATAGTTATAGACGAATTAAAAGCATCTGAAGTTTACCGCCAGAGAGTTGAAGTTGTTGAAAGAAAAGGGCTGGGGCATCCGGACTATATATGTGATGCCATAATGGAACAAATTTCGGTAAAGCTGAGCCAGAAGTACCTTGAGACTTTCGGGAGTATCCTGCACTACAATATAGACAAAGGCATGCTCGTTGCAGGGGAAGTGGAAGGAAAATTGGGAGGAGGCAGAGTTGTAAGCCCTATGAGACTTATCATCGGGGATAGGGCTACTTTTGAAGCGCAGGGGGTAGAAATCGATGTTCCTGAGCTTGCGGTCAGTACGGCGCAGCAATGGCTCCAGGATAATCTCCGCTTTGTAGACCCTGAGAATCTCATTTACCAGATCGAGTTAAAAAGAGGTTCTGCAGAACTTACGGACATCTTTAGCAGGGGAAAAGAGATCCTCGGGGCAAATGACACTTCCGCAGCAGTTGGATATGCTCCTCTAAGCCCCACTGAGAAACTTGTTTTCGAATGCGAGAGATTCCTGAACTCAAGAAAGTTCAAAAAGGAATATCCGGAGTCCGGAGAAGACGTAAAAGTTATGGGGCTCAGACACAGGGAAGATATGCACCTGACTGTTGCAATGCCGCTTGTGGATAGGTTTATTGAATCGGAAGAAGCGTACTTTAAGAAGAAAATTGAGTTGCACGACCGGATTGAGGAATTTACTGCCGGGTTTGCAGAAAAAGCAAGGGCTGAATTTGAGGGCTGCATGTGTCTGAAACCGACCGTTTCCCTTAATACTCTGGACATTCCGGGTAGGGGGCTGCTGGGAATTTATACTACGGTAACCGGCACTTCTGCGGAAGATGCAGATGGTGGGCAGGTAGGGCGTGGAAACCGCGTAAACGGAATAATCCCGCTAAATCGTCCTGTTAGCAGTGAAGCTGCCGCAGGTAAAAATCCTGTAAGCCATACAGGAAAGGTTTACAATCTTCTTTCCCACAGGATTGCAGCGCGGATCTACAGTGAGGTGCCTGATATCTCCGAAGTTTATGTCTGGCTTTTGAGTGAAATTGGAACTCCAATCGACCAGCCTCAGATTGCAACTGCCCAGCTCGTTATGAAGAAGGGATCTGCGAGCGAGGTAGAAAAAGAAGTGGCTGAGGTAATAGAAAAAGAGCTTGAGAATATACAGGCCTTCTCCATGGAACTTGTTGCAGGAAAATGCCCTGTATGCTGAGAAAAGTTTGATCCGGGAAAAGTATTATCCGGGAAAAGTTTGATCCGGGAAAATTTATACCCCGGCAATAAAAGCAATGAGCGCAAAGAACATTGCGATCTTGAACATTTTTGAAGATTTCGCAGGATTGTTGCGAGCAAGAAGCTGATAGATCGCTGCAAGAAATCCAAGGTCTGCAAGAAGGACAAAGTAAAGATAATGCAAGCCAAGTACCGACAGAAGATAAGGAAGAGGGCTAAAAACTACGGCCAGTAACCCTATAAGCACTGCAAGGTAGCTTGCTTTTTTTGCTCCGACCCGAAGAGGTAAAGTATCTGCCCCTTCCATTTTATCGCCTTCCATATCCTCAATGTCCTTTACAATTTCCCGGGCAGTAATCGTAAGGGCTGCAAGCAGGAATAGCACAAAAAGGGCTTTGAGTCCTTCAAGTCCAAAAACCGAGGCTCCAAATAAAAAAGTAGAGCCGGTAAGGTAGCCTATGCTCAGGTTTCCCAAAAGAGGAGTACCTTTGAGGGTTTTTGCGTAGAAGATTAACATTAGCGAATTAAATAAGGCAATAACCCCGCAAATTGGGTTGATTGAGAAAGCCAGAAGTGTCCCGAGGGCAAACAGGACATAAGAGAAATAAAGGGCTTCTTTTAAATTCATCCTGCCTGATGGAATAGGCCTATCAGGGCGATTGATTGAGTCTATCCTGACATCAAAATAGTCATTAATGGTATTTCCTGCGCCTGAAATCAAAAATACGACCAGGAATATAAGGCCTGATAAAAAGAACGGAAATTTTTCAGGGCTATAAGAACTGGGAGCATTAGAGGTCAGGATATTAAAAGCTATCAATGTTCCGATTACGGCTGCAAAACTTGCCATGAAGCAGTTTTCGTATCTCATAATCTCCAGATATGTGCGTACACCTGCAGACATCACAACAAAGCAGTATTATAAAGTATTAAAGGTATCGGATTTTCTCGCCCGGGTTCCGTCACCCGAGTCCCTTCTCGGAAGGATGGTGCCCTTTTTGCTCACTTCGTTCGCTCAGAGGAATGATTTATTCAAGTTTTGTTTTGGGTTACGCGGCGGGAGTGGTTATGACTTTTTTAATAAAAGGCTTAACTGCGACCCTGTTGAAAAAAGGCTTAAGTAAAAACCCCTGGTAACATTTGAGTTTGGGACTCTTGTCCCCAAACCTAAAAGTGTCTGGGCCAGGGGAGGAGAAAAATGATCTGGTAACATTTGAGTTTGGGACTCTTGTCCCCAAACCCTATCCGGCGTGATAAACCGGCGCAACGGTTTGTGATAAATCGGCGCAACGGTTTCGGTTCAAGACGTCTGATCTGATTGATCTCTTCTCAATAGGAGGACTCAAATTGTACTGAACTGGTCCCAAAACTCAAAATTACTTCTCTTAAGCCGTATTCAGAATAAACAATCGAGTTTTTTATCGTGGAAATTAGTTCCAAATTTCCTATTAATTTGGGAATAAAATTGATTTTGGGATGGAATCCATATGATATGTAACATAATTTTAGGAGTATATTTATCGAAAGGATAATATTAAGTAAAACAAAGTTTATTTCTTGCTGTTCTTCCCTTTGATATCTATTAAGTATTAGTCAGCCTCAAAATAACAGGCAGATGTAATCAATGTGATTCCTGACCTTTAAATCATGTTTTGCTTCTGCCATTACTAAGTTCAAAACATTGGCTTTGAACAAAGAATGTCTGAGACTAACAACTTTAAACTAACAACTTTAAACTAACAACTTTAGACTAACAACTTTAAACTAACAACTTTAAACTAACAACTTTAGACTAACAACTTTAAACTAACAACTTTAAACTAACAACTTTAAACTAACAACTTATGGGAAAAATCTACGAAACAAGCTGTCTCAAAACTACATTTGATTCTACAAATAGAATAATGTGCTCTATTTCAAGGCAAACGCATACATGAATTTCAGAATAATTTTCGATATGAATTTAAAGTCAACAATTTAATTATCCAATTGTAGAAATGAGTCGAGTTTTGAGACAACCTGTAAAATAAATCCTTGGATATTGTTTCTATAAATTACATGGTTACTTGTCAATAACTTACTTGCATACCAGACATTTCTGCTTACAGACGTGTGGGTGGAGGCAAATAAAAAATGAAAGCCGGTTTTTGTAATTCACTATTTTATATAATGTTGATAATGCTAATAATCCTCGGAATGGCTCCCGGCATGGTACATGCTCTGGGGGACAACGAAAGCTCAGTCTCAGATAGTGGAAGTTCAGATACAGGAGATTCAGTCTCAGACAGTGGAAGTTCAGATTCAGGAGATTCAGTCTCAGACAGTGGAAGTTCAGATTCAGGAGATTCAGTCTCAGACAGTGGAAGTTCAGACACGGATACTGGAGACTCAAACACAGACAAAGGGGATTCAGACTCTGTATCCGATAATGGAAGTTCAGATTCTGGATCTGATAATGGAAGTTCAGACTCTGGATCTGATAATGGAAGTTCAGACTCTGGATCTGATAATGGAAGTTCAGACTCTGGATCTGATAATGGAAGTTCAGATTCTGGATCCGATAACGGAAATTCAAGCACTGATCCGAATGATGGAGGTTCAGACTCCGGATCTGATAATGGAAGTTTAGACCCTGGATCTGATAACGGAAGTTTAGACCCCGGATCAGATAATGGAAGTTTAGACCCTGGATCTGATAACGGAAGTTTAGACCCTGGATCAGATAATGGAAGTTTAGACCCTGGATCAGATAATGAAAGTTCAGACCCTGGATCAGATAATGAAAGTTCGGATACAGGAGATTCGGTTTCAGATAATAAAAGTTCAGATACAGGAAATTCAGACTCTGGTGACGCAAACTCAGGCGAAAGTTCAGATAGTGGAAATTCAGGCACCAAAAACTCGGATACCGTAAGCTCAGATACAAGTTCGGATACTGGGAACTCAGACACCAAAAACTCGGATACCGTAAGCTCAGATACAAGTTCGGATACTCAAACCTCGGATAACACAAGTTCAGATAATGAAAGTTCAGGTACCGAAAGTTCGGATACTATAAGTGCAGATAACGAGAGTTCCGATACAGGAAATGATGACTCAAATTCTTCTAGCAATTCGGGTATGACTCTTGTTTCCAGTGAGCCCGCGACCAATATTGCTGTTAGGGAACTTGCCACCGAGAGTATCATAAGTGGATATCCTGTCCAATTCAATTTTGCAAAAAATGCTACATGCATCGTACAGATTGAATTTGACCCGAAAAAGACGTTTAGAAAAACAACAACAGTTGTAGAAGAACTTAAAAACAGATCTACCCTTGTCCCGACCTCTCCTGAAGGCACAGCATATAAATATGTGAATATCTGGGTAGGAGATCGTGGAGCAGGGCTGCCTACTTCCATTAAAAGTGGGTTTGTGGAGTTCAAGGTTGAGAAGGCATGGATCAAAGATAATAATATAAGTGAGGCTCAGGTAGTCCTTCAAAGATATGATAATAACTGGCAGCCACTTTACACGGAAAAAGTTGGAGAAGACGAGAATTATATTTACTTTAAATCGGAAACTCCTGGATATTCCTTCTTTGCAATTACGGAATATACCGGGCAAAATATAATGAAAATCAGTGGGGCAGGAAAAATACAGGAAACCCTTAGAAACCTGGGAACCGAAGGAAGAGCAGTTCTTTACGGAAGTGCAGGAAATGAGAGCAGTATGATAAAGAATCCAATGGGAGCAGCCAGGATACTTATGGCAATTTCCTTACCGCTTTTCATGCTGCTTGTTGGATATGGCATATTTAAGAAAAAGATCTGAGAAAAATGTACGTTAGATGAAGTATGTGAGAAATGAAGTATGTGAGAAATGAAGTATGTGAGAAATGAAGTATGTGAGAAATGAAGTATGTGAGATTCTCTTCTCACCTGCTTCTTACTATTTTTCGTATCATTGAAATTAAGTGAATCTCACATACAAGTTTAAAACACCTGATGTTTATCGAATTTTTACTGCGAGCATTCGATCAAGTGCTTCTTTTGCTTTGATCCTCACATCGTACGGGACAGTGACTATGTGCTGGACTTTTTCAAGAGAGACCAGGACTTTTTCAAGATTAACCATTTTCATGCTCGGACAGCAGGCAAATTCCGATATGCAGTAGTGTTTCTTTTCGGGAGCTGCCTTATGTAGCCCATGAAGGAGTCCGCATTCCGTACCTATAATGAACTCTTTTGCAGGAGAGTTTTTTGCATACATTATCATCCCTCGCGTGCTTGCTATATGGTCTGCAAGATCCAGAACCTCGGGGCGGCATTCGGGATGTGCAATAAACTTAGCTTCAGGATGTTTTTCCTTCATTTTGAGGACATCCTCTCTCAGGATCTGGTGGTGCGTTGGACAGTGCCCCTCCCAGGGAATAATTTTTTTGTCAGTCCTGGCTTCTACATAGGCAGCCAGGTTTTTATCAGGCACAAAAATAACCTCATCAGCTTCCAGGGAGTTTACCACCTCTACGGCATTTGCAGACGTACAGCAGATGTAAGATTCAGCTTTAATGGCAGCCGAGCTGTTGACATAGCAGACCACCACGGCATCAGGATGTTTTTCTTTTTCTCTCCTGAGACCTTCAATATCCACCATGTCTGCCATCGGGCAGGTGGCATCAATTTCGGGGAGGAGGACTGTTTTATCAGGACAGAGAATTGCAGCGCTTTCTCCCATAAAATGGACGCCGCAAAAAACAATGACATCAGCAGTCTGACGGACAGCTTCCTGGCTAAGGCCCAGTGAGTCTCCTACAAAATCTGCAATATCCTGAACCTCAGGACGGGAATAGTAATGAGCAAGAATAACTGCATTTCGTTTTATTTTGAGTTCTTTGATCCTTTTTATTAGCTCTGCTTGCTGCATGGGACCACCATAAGTTTTTGGAATAAAGTCCGGAAATAGGGATCCGGATATGAGATTGAAGATCAAGCTTAAAATAACCAGTTTAAATATAAGGTTTTAACAGGCGAATGAACTTAAAAAGAAGTGCAACGACGAAAATTCCATCCCGCGCGCTCTTTTTGCACACATGCCATTTGCTCCTGAGAGCTTACGTGCTTAACTCTCCCGCACTATATAATATTTGTGAATAATATTTGTGAGCTTCCGAGTTGCCACCTAAGTTCTGCGACCCTTTTGAGAAAACTGCTTGCTCACAAGCCTTTTCAAAAAAGGCTTGAGCGAAAACGACCTGGTCGGATGACCTGGCTGGTATCGCCAAGTGGCGCCACGCTTGCGCTCAGGTGGACGAATTTAGAAGAAGTGTACTAATTTAGAAGTAAAAATCTCTGCTCTTTCGCTTAATGAACCAGTAAGATATTGCATTATTTACTGTGTGAGTAAAATAGTGCAGTATATTAACTTTAAGAGTTTCGTTATTAATTCAGGTTCCGATCTGGACTGGGCTCAGGATCTTTTTCAGGGTGGAAATTGCAGAAAGGGCTGCAAGGTAACTGGTTTTCGGATTTTCCGGGGAGGGAAGGTTTTCGACTCTTGTGGAAAGTTTCCCGAATTCGCCTTCTACAGTTATCTCATGTACATTTCTGGACAGAGTAGGGTCAGCGATTACTCTTACTTTTGTCCGTTCAAAACCTATGCCTGCCAGGCTTATTGTGGCTGCAACATTGACATTTGCTGGAAAGGCTTTAACTGCTTCCGAGGCAGTCCCTTCAAAAAGCAGGGTTTCTTTTTCGATTGTTTCAAGCTTGATTCCCAGAGCTTCAACATGGGGAGCCCCTACAAGGCCCATAGGCGGTTTTCTGGTAGTAAGGGTAACTGATGATATTCCCGCTGCTGAGGCAGAGTTTATTCCATCGATACCAGCAACGGCGCCTGAAGGGAAATAGAGCTTGCAGTTATTCTGCTCTGCAAGTCTGAAGAGCCTTTCTCTGAGTTCTTCGTCCGCAAGAGCGCCTACACTCATAACCATGACATCGCGCCCAGCTTCAAGAGCCTGCGGTACTATTAACCTGACAGCTTTTTGAGAGGCACTTTCTATAACAAAGTCTACATTTTGCAGTAGTTCCTCAATCGTCATTGAAGCAGGACTGTACCTTTTCAGGGAGGCTGTAAGTTCCAGGACTTTGCTCTTAGAAGAGTCGGAGATAGCATACAACTCCGCGTTAATAACTCCTTTGTCAATAGCCTTGCAAATCTGTCCACCAATAAATCCGCAACCAATAACTCCTATTTTCAGCATTTCAGGCTCCTGTAAATGATCAATAAATCTTGATCTTTAGATTTTAGTACCCGGCTTTAAAAGCCTGAGGACCGGGGTACTGTATTTCTTTCCTTCTTTTAAAGCCTTCTGTTGAGATTAGTGAGAATATTGAGATTATTGAGACTATTTTCTTAATGAGAGGAAAAACCAAAACGCCCGTACCTCTTATAAATCCGTCCAACATAAAATAGCAGGGTAAAAATCATGCTTATCAAAGAGGTTGAAAGCTTTATAGAAGAAGATCTGGGATACGATGATGTCTCGTGCACCATTGTACCTGACAAACCTGCAGAAGCTATTATTTTCACAAAGGAAGACTGTACTGTTGCGGGGATTAAAGAAGCCGAATCAATTTTTTGCTATCTTGGAATTCAGGCTGAAACCACTCTTAAAGACGGTGATCGCCTAAAAGAAGGGGAGATCATTTTCAGGGTAAAGGGAGGAGCAGTATCCATTCTCAGGGCAGAGAGATTGGCCCTTAATTTCCTCGGGCACCTTAGCGGGATTGCCACTCTTACCCGGGTATGCGTGGATACGGTAAGGAAGTATTCCGTGACTACAAGGGTGGCCTGCACCAGAAAAACCACTCCCGGTTTAAGGAAGTTCGAAAAGCTGGCTGTAGCTGCAGGCGGAGGAGACACTCACAGGTTTAACCTCTCTGACTCGGTTATGATTAAGGATAACCATGTCAAACTAATGGGAATAGAAGCCGCAATTGAGGCCGCAAAAAAAACCAGCTTCACCCGGAAAATAGAAGTCGAGGTCGAGTCTGTAGAACACGCTGTACTCGCTGCAGAACTTGGAGCTGATATTATAATGTTGGACAATATGAAGCCTGAAGCTATCCAAAAAACTCTCCAAACACTTAACAGAAAAGGGCTTCGAAACTCAGTTATTGTGGAGGCATCCGGAGGAATTTCCCAGGAAAACCTTGAAAGTTATGCAAAAACAGAAGTAGATGTCATCTCTATGGGCTCCCTTATCCATAAATCAAGATGGATAGATATGAGCCTGGAAATCGTAAAATAATAAACAAGTAATAGTAATAATAATAATAATAATAATAATAATAATTTTTGTGTTAATTTTTAGTTTTATCCTATTTTTAGCTCCGTTTTACCTTATCAGTTTTAACGGAGTTAACCTTTTGCAGGTGTTAATTCCCCAGAAAACAGCCACTATCACAGTTCTTATTTTCATTCATTAAAAGAAAGCTGGTTCAAGTTACATCGTAAGTTTATCTTCAGCTGCTTTAAATGTCACGCTGCTTTAAATGTCACAATAACTCATCATTTTAGTGGATTTGTTGAAATTTAATAACAATTAAGAAAATTTAGTTAATTTTATGTAATACTTTTACTTTCTGAACTTAGAGGAAAGTAACATGAAATTTAATTATAGTAACAAATTATCTAAAGTTATTTTAATTGGAATACTCATTGCTGCCCTTATAGTGACTTCAGGGTGCACGAACAAATCCACATCTAGTGATAATGGATCGTCTCCATCAGAAACTTCGGGAGTTTCGGACGCTGATAAGGCAGCAGAATCTGGAGCGATGACACTCACGGACGGATTTGGCAGGGAAGTTACCATATCTGAAAATGTGGAGCGGGTTGTTTGCTCGGGAGCCGGA
The DNA here is from genome assembly GCF_000969945.1 of Methanosarcina sp. Kolksee. Lineage (NCBI taxonomy): Archaea > Methanobacteriati > Methanobacteriota > Methanomicrobia > Methanosarcinales > Methanosarcinaceae > Methanosarcina > Methanosarcina sp. Kolksee. The sequence goes on along the minus strand of NZ_CP009524.1, from coordinate 936,911 downwards.
TGCCTGCGATATCTTGTATACCTGCAGGCTCAGGACGATGTAGTAGGGGTTGATAGCTTAGAGAAAGAGGAAAGCGCGTTTGAAGGTCGTCCCTATGCTCTTGCAAACCCACAGCTCAAAGATTATCCCCTTATTGGAGAGTTCAGAGGCAAAGATGATCCTGAAAAGATAATTGCCATCAGCCCCCAGGTCATTCTGAAAACCGGGACAAGCGGCCAGTCGGCAGCAACCAACGGTGCTGATGCCGATACGCTTCAGAATAAAACTGGCATTCCTGTTGTCATGTTCCCTTACGGCTCTTTAAAGAACGAGGAACAGAAAGCCGAAATGTACAATTCACTCCGTATAATGGGTCAGGTAGTAGGCAAACAGGAAAGAGCAGAGGAAGTAATCAATTATATCAATGCTACAATGCAAGACCTGGAAAACAGGACTGCCGACATTCCGGAATCCGAAAGAAAGACTGCCTATATTGGTGGTGTGAGTATGGCTGGAGCCCATGGGATAATCTCAACGGAACCTGCTTATCCACCATTCCTCTGGGTGAATGCAAATAATGTTGCAGCCGGAATGGGTGCAGAGCATGCGGATATTGCCAAAGAAGCACTTGTAGACTGGGACCCAGAGTACATATTTATTGATATCGGGACTCTCCAGGTTGGTAACGAAGGAGCAATTGGAGAGCTTAAGAATGATACGTCTCTCTCAGGACTCTCGGCTGTAAAGAATAAAAAGGTCTATGGAGTGATTCCATACAACTACTACAGCACCAATTATGAGTCCGTACTTGCAAACGCTTATTTTGTAGGAAAAGTGCTCTATCCGGACAGGTTTGAAGATATCGATCCGGAAGCAAAAGCTGACGAAATTTATACCTTCTTCCTTGGTAAACCTGTATTCTCTGAACTTAATGGACAGTACGACAACCTTGGGTTCAAATCGATTCCACTATGATTGAGGTATAAAAAAGTTCGTTTTACCAATCGATAGTTTAGAAAGATTACAATGAAGTAATTTTTAGTTTCGGAGTCTGCTCAAAAATTACTTTATACAATTTTTAAATATTAATAAATTATTTTTTAGTTTATTTTGTTGTATTTTTATCTTATTTTTTTAATTTTATTCCACTCTTTAGTTCTGATTTCATTGAATTAATTTTTCACGGAGTTAACATTTTAAAGTAATTGGTCTGCCAAAAAACAGCCATCATCATAGTTTTTCATTTTTAATAGTTAAAAGCAAGTTGGTTAAAGTTACACCATAAGTTTATACTTATCTGGCTTAAAAAATCACAATAGCTCATTATTTTCAAAAAATTAGTTAGATTGGATATTAAATTAAGAGAATTTCGTTAATTTTATGTAATACTTTTACTCTTTGATCATAAAGGGATGTAACATGAAGTTTAATTATAGTAATAACATATATAAAATTATTTTTATAGGATTGCTCATTGCTGCCCTGGTAGTGGCTTCAGGATGTGCAGACAAGTCCTCATCTGATAAGGATCAGAACGGATCGGCTTCAGCAGAAGCTTCAGGAGTTTCAGGCGCCGATAAGGCAGCAGAATCTGGAGCATTTACACTCACGGATGGATTTGGCAGGGAAGTCACCATACCTGAAAATGTCACCAAGGTTGTTTGTTCAGGAGCCGGGTGCCTGCGTTACCTAGTATACCTGCAGGCTCAGGATGACGTAGTAGGGGTTGACAGCATGGAAAAAAAGGAAAACAAAAACGAGGGTCGCCCCTATGTATATGCGAATCCCCAGCTCAAAAACTATCCTCTGATTGGAGAGGCCAGGGGTAAAGACGACCCTGAGAAAATCATTGAAGTTAACCCTCAGGTTATCCTGAAAGCCAGTATGATTGGGCAGGCAGCAGCACCTACTGCCACTGAAGCCGAAGTCCTTCAGGACAAAACCGGTATCCCTGTGGTCTCATTCCCTTACGGGTCTTTGAATAATGAGACACAGAAAGCCGAAGTGTACAGCTCTCTGAGGATAATGGGCAAGGCAGTAGGCAAACAGGAAAGAGCAGAGGAAGTAATCAATTATATCAATGCTACGATGCAGGATCTTGAAAACAGGACTGCCGACATTCCGGAATATGAAAGAAAAACTGCCTATATTGGTGGGGTCGGTATGGCTGGAGCTCATGGAATAATCGCTACCGAACCTGCTTACGCACCATTCCTCTGGGTGAATGCAAAGAATGTCGCAGCCGGAATGGGCACAGAACATGCGGATATTGCTAAGGAGGCACTCATAGACTGGGATCCCGAGTATATATTTGTCGATGTTGGTACCCTCCAGCTTGGTAACGAAGGTGCAATTGGAGAACTGAAAAATGATACATCCCTTGCAGGACTCTCGGCTGTGAAAAATAAAAAAGTCTATGGAGTAATCCCTTATAATTTCTACAGCACCAACTATGAGTCCGTACTTGCAGACGCTTATTTTATCGGAAAAGTGCTCTATCCGGACAGGTTTGAAGATATCGATCCGGAAGCAAAAGCTGACGAAATATACACTTTCTTCGTTGGTAAACCTGTATTTTCAGATCTGAACGGAAATTACAGCAATATGGGCTTTAAACAAATTCTGCAATAAGATGGAGGGTATAAAAAGGTGCATTTTGCCAAAGGGGCAGTTCCAGAAGATTATCTTGTGTACATACGCAGAAAATACTTCTGGCTAATGGGGGGGCTTCTGTTCCTCTTCATTATGCTTATTTACTCGATCTCGGTAGGAGAAGTGACAATACCACCTAATGAAGTGCTGCAAACCATAACGGGACACAGCGTTTCTACAAAATGGGATTTAATTATCTGGAACATCCGGCTCCCTCAAGCTCTGGCTGCAATAGTTGCAGGAGCCGGGCTCTCGGTTGCAGGGGTTGCAATGCAGTCTATACTGCGTAATCCCATTGCATCTCCTTTCACGCTTGGAATTTCAAATGCCGGTGCTTTCGGAGCTGCAGTGTCTGTTGTGGTCCTCGGTACCGGAAAAATGCAGTCCACAGTTGCAAATGCTGTGACAATCAACAACCCTTACCTGACAACAACGGTAGCTCTTTTCTTTTGCCTTCTTGCGACAGGAGTGATCCTGCTAATCTCGAGCATACGGGGGGCTTCGCCCGAGGTAATGGTACTTGCAGGAGTTGCGCTTTCTTCCCTCTTTACCGCAGGCACGGCATTCCTCCAGTACTTTGCTGACGATACCCAGCTTGCAGCAGTCGTTTTCTGGACTTTTGGCGATGTCGGAAGAGTAACCTGGACGGAACTTGAGATAATGGCTGGCGTTGTGTTGCTTGCAGTTATATTCTTCGTTGCCAATTGCTGGAACTATAATGCCATAGATGCAGGCGATGAGACCGCAAAGGGTCTCGGTGTCAATGTGGAAAGGACAAGGTTAGTAGGCATGGTAATCGCAGCCCTGGTCTCGGCAGTGATTGTTGCATTTCTTGGGGTTATAGGGTTTATAGGGCTGGTCTGTCCTCATATGGTCAGAAGGGTCATAGGGGATGACCAGCGTTACCTGATACCTGGCTCTACTCTGTTTGGAGGAATCCTGCTTCTGGCATCAGACACTGCGGCAAGGCTTATAATATCACCATATGTGCTTCCCGTATCTATTCTTACTGCTTTCATGGGAGCACCGGTTTTCATATACTTACTTCTTAAGGGGTACAAACGATGATACTTTCAGTAAAGGAACTTGAATTTTTGTATCGAAACCGTAAAATTCTCCATGAAATAGCTTTTTCCATCGAGGAAGGAGAAATTGTAGCAATCCTTGGGCCCAATGGGGTTGGTAAGACTACACTTTTAAAATGTCTTAACAAAATTCTCCGCCCAAACGGGGGAACAGTTCATCTTGATGGAAATAACCTTTTTGACCTAGGAACAATGGAGATCGCACGCCTTGTTGGGTATGTTCCCCAGCGGGTGGAAACAGGAAGGCTGACAGCTTTTGATGCAGTCCTGCTTGGAAGACGGCCCCATATCAAGTGGGACGTTACCGTAAAAGACCTTCAAATAGTCGATTCTGTCTTCAAGTTACTTTCCATGGAAAAACTCCGCCTTTCATATATCGATGAAATGAGCGGCGGAGAACTCCAGAAGGTCGCAATTGCACGTTCACTCGTACAGGAGCCAAAAGTCCTCCTCCTTGACGAACCTACAAGCAGCCTTGATATGAAAAATCAGGTTGAGATTCTGGCCATTATCAGGCAGATTGTCCTTGAGCACAGAATTGCAGCCATAATGACAATGCACGACCTTAACCAGGCCCTCAGGTACGCAGACCGGTTTATTTTCATGAAGGAAGGGAAAGTCCACGCGCAAGGGGGCGCCGAGGTAATTACACCTAAGGTGATCGAGGAAGTGTATGGCTTGCCTGTAATTATCGGGGAGATTGCAGGTATGCGCTGTGTGGTTCCTGGAAGCCCTGAAGTAGCACTTGTACATAACCTGTAAAAACCAGCAACAAGTAAGGAATTCTTTCAAGAATGAGTATATAACAATTTCAAAAGTAGTCCGAAAGAATAAGGTCAGAGAAAAAAGTAAAAGTAGATTTTAAAATAGAGGTTCGGTTTGCCAGAGAGGCAAAACCGACCAGAGAAAGATTTCCAGGTTTTTACCTGGTAATCATCATTTCTGCAGTTTCAGGTTTGTAGAACCAGTCTCTCGGAAGTACCTTTTCCTGCTGGTAGTACTTAACAAGCCTTCTGATCTTGGATTCAGTAAGGTTAAGGGCACGCTTGTTGTGGACGTCTTTCTTGTTAACAGAAAGGTGCTTTCTGAGCCTCAGGGCCTTCACAATCAGATTGGTAAGGTCTTCCGGAACGTTTGGAAGAGCATTGTTCTCCTTAAGAATGGCTGTGATCTTCTTACCTGTGACAAGCTTGGCATCAGGAACCCCGTAACGGTCCCTTAAAGTCATCCCGATTTCGGAAGTAGAGACACCCTGTTTCCAGAGGTCAAGAGTGATTGTAGTAACTTCTTCTGCGCTGATCTTGCACCACTCAGGCGGCTCGGTTCTGATTGGTCTGGTGGAAGCAGACTTGCCTTTTCTTTTGGTATGCATTTTTGCCATAATAATTCTCCTGATATCAATTGATCGATGCCCTGAAGAGGACTCTTCGGGCTGAAGTTATATCTTTACCGACTATAACGGACCAATACATCGATCGGGAGATTTAATCCGCCACAGCAAACTGCTGCGTGGCTTTTCAGGAATCCCTGGAAAAGCGTAAGTTTTTCGGTAAAAACATCACTAGAGAACGCACCATAACATATATATTTTGTGTTGGGAAGCGTCTGTCTCCTTTCAGATTGAAAAGCTTCAGTGGTAAACGCTTTCCATAAGCACATTTTATCTGAGTATATATCCAGATTCTATATCAGGTTCTATATCCAGGTTCTATATCCAAGTTCTATATCCAGGTTCATGAATTAGAGTTCCAGAAGCTCAAAACTATTCGCGCCCCACCAGGATTTATCTGCCTGTAAACAGACTCGACATGCGCATCGCGAAGGGCTCGGGCTTCTGAAAGATTTTCAGCTTCAAGAACGGAATAAACCGTTTCGTTGACCTCATCTGAGAATTCACCTTCAAGCTCGCTCCGGATTTCACTTTTTATATACTCTGTCGTCATGTCTTCAAGTAAAGATAACTCGGCTGTTGATGTATTTTCAGAAAAAGCCCCGGAATTAATTGGGAACCCGGCTTCAAGTAAATCCAAAAAATATACCGCAAAAGCTTCTCCTCCGTACTTTCTCTCTACAGGATTTTCAGAAACTCCATAGATAAGGGTCTGGAAAGATTCCTCATTTTCCTCCCCAAATCCCGCCCCAAAATAATCCGATGGGAAGAGCAGCTCGGTAAGTACCTCTGCACCTTCGAGGGCTGCTGCGTCAAGTGAAGCATTAAAAGCCTGAAAGAGTATCTTACTGGCTTCTTCATCTGAAGAGTTCAGAGAAGCTTCAAGTACTGAGTCATTAACAGAAGCAAGCAGAACAGCTTTTGAAGGAGGGCTGGAATAAAGGGGCATGGAAAGCTTTGTACTTTGTCGGATTGCATTTGCAGGAGGCTCTTCACCAATAATAAGCTCGCTTTGTACAGGAAAAGCTTCCACAGGATGCCAGTAAGCCTCAAACCTGTAGGAAAACCTTCCCGCGGCTTTCTGATCTATATATGCTGAAATGAACTCCTTGTTTCTGGAAGAATAGTCTGCAGCAAGAGGATTCAGGAAAACTAAAGAGTCATTATTCGAGATCGCAAGGGAAAGGGAAAGATATTCCGCAACCAGGTCAGCAAACGTCCTGTGTTTCTGCTCTTTCCCGAAAAGGGCGTGAGAAGAATTGTCCACAACTGAGTTTTCAGGTATTGATATATTAAGAGCTTCAAGAGGGGAAATCTCGTATTCGAAATTCTCAAGTTTACAGGAAAGCAGTGACTCAAGCAGATAAACGTCAAGTTCCGAAGAAGTGACATACCCGGCTGCATAATATTGCTTTTCTGCCTGCATGGAAGGTATTAGCAAGATACCTGCAAGTGAAATCAGGACAAGCAGAAAAAGAGCGTCAAAAACCGTGAAATAACCTGAACATTCCGCAGTCATCTTGCCTTTTTTCTTTGTGAATTGCCAGGGGATTTCAGGAACTATTGGATATCTTACTTTATTCTGCTCTCTTATTCTTAATTCCCTGCTTCTCTTTATGGGATCTCCGGTTATCTTCTCTTTCATGCAATTTCTCTCACTTTCATGCCAGATTTCTCATTTTCAGGTTCACTCTAATTTCCATCCAGCTTTTTGAGTTTTCACGCTTTTTTTAGACCTTCCACGCGATTCTTCAATTTCCATGTACCTTTTCAAATTTTTATATGGCTTTTTAATTTTTATACAATTTTTCTAACTTCGCTCGGCTCTTTAATTTCGATGCAATTTTTCTAACTTCTCTCCGGCTTTTCTCATTTGCTGACCTTCTTTTTCAGTTCCATTCTGTCTTATAAATCACCACAGTAAGGGTTCCGGGGACCGATTCGGCAGGATTGAGTTTGATAACAACGGGCACAGAGGCTGCAACTTTTTCCAGGCCGTCGGCAAAAGCATCAGGTTCGGCATCATCTGGTTTGATCTGCCAGTGCCACTGGCCGTCTCCTGTCCGGACTTCAACCAGAAATCGGTAATTCCTGGAAAAAGCTGCAAAAAGCCTCTCTCTTTCGTTAGCTCCATTAGGGCCCGAAAATGCGTCAAGTGAAGCTGCCGAAAGCAAGCCTGTGCTTTCCGCTTCCAGAGCAGGGGCATCTGCCAGGTTTTCAGCAATAAGAGATGCGGTCTCGTAATTTTCAAGAGCAAATGAACGGTCTTCGTATCCAAGATAGGTCTGTGACATCAGGGCTGCGAAAACCATAAAACCTATCACTGCAAGGGCTACGGAGAGTAGATCGGTATGAGGTTCAAGCACCCCACGTTCGTCCCTGGACATTAACGCACACGTTTTTTTCACAGGTTTTAAAAAATCTTTGAGCCGGGCTGTGTCTTTGAGCCGAGCTGTAGTTGTGAGCCGTTTTTTGAGTAGAGCTTCAAGCAGATCACCGTTAAACAGGGAGTCATTGATAAACAAGGACACAGCCAAAAGCAGAGACCCCCTCCTCATCTTTCATATAAATGAATTCTTTCTTTAATGAAATATTTTCATTCGGGTTCAGGACTGCTTCTTCGGCCCCCAATGCCTGGAGAAAAGCCCTAATTTCAGAATAATCGGCTGTAAGAGGAATTTCCTCGTTGCCTGGAGCTCCAAATTCCTCACTGAGTTTTTCGTGCAGGATAGATTCGTCAAGAGGCAAAACCCTGAAGGCGAAGGGTTTTACAGCCCTGAAACTCCGTTCTCCTGACTCGGCTTCCAGACAGACATATTCTCCAGAAACCCGTACCTTTATGTCTCCCGCAAAAGGCAAATCCCTAAAAATTTCCTGTTCACTGAAACAATAGGAAGATTCGCGAAATTCATCTTGAGACCCGCTCTGAAATTTCTCCTGAAACCCCTGTTGAGTTTCGACCTGGGAATTGCTCGATCCGACCTCATCTACTGCAGTTTTAAAGTCCAGAGCAAGAAAATCAAGCTTTTCCCGGGTTTCAAGCCCCTTGAAACTGGCAATCAGATTAAAAAGTGCCGCAAAAAAGACAACACTTGCAAGAATTAGAGCCGCTTTTGAAATCAAGAAATCGGCCCATGCAGAGTCATCGCGAGCAAAATCCCTCACAGCAGATCTTCTCCTATGCATTAAATTTTATTAAGAGTAATATTCTCAGAAATAATTACGAATAGCCTTCCGAATTTTGGTTCGAGTTTTGTTGAGAGCGAGAGCCTGTGCCTACCTGAACCAAGGAATACGGGCCCGTTAAGGTCAGGGTTTGAGAAAGAGGCACACGAATAATAGAAAGTGCTTTTCTCTCCTGTGTGGACGCAGTAATCGTTAGCATCCGCAGGCCATTTGTCCTGCCTGCCAGGAAGAGCCCCAAAATCCACACTTACGCCTTCAGGCAGCCTGAGCTCCAGGGAAACTTCACTTCCTTCCCCACGGAAGGAGAGCTGTTCGGCAGCAGCCGTAAGCCTTGAAATCTCATCCAGAGCTGTTTTTTCCTTTGCTTCGTCCAGAAAATCATAAAGATAGCCGAAGGAGAGGAGTAAAATCACAGCAAAAAGGATGCCTGAGACTGTCAGCCTGAAAGGAAGCGAAACAACTGCGGATTCGTCAGTTTCAATCGAACGAGGCAAAAATGGATCTTGATTGACCGTAAATTATCCTCCTAACCCAAAATACGGAAAACTTTGAATGATGTGAATAATGAACTTAGTCGGGCAGAGTATAAAAAATTTATTACTGTGTGTGATTAACAATTACTGTACACGATTAACAAATACTGTATACGATTAACAAATAGGAACCTCTGAGACTGCAAAAATTAATTCCTGCAACATTAAAATAGCTCAATAATTGGCAAGAATCATAGCATTAGATATGAAGTAATCAGTAAGATAGTTACTGAATAATAATTATCAATAGTTTTTTATACTATTTGTTCTATGTAAATCTGGCGGGTCGACTGATCTACTGTTACACAAAGAAATTTTCCTCCTTTATTTCCTCCTTTAATTTCCCCAACTGTAAATAATAAACACTCCACCAGATCCTCCTTATCGGCCTGCCAATCCTCCTTTTTATCTAAAAAATAGCTAGATTTTACTTGAAAAGTTTTTAGGCTTTTCGTTGGTTTGTGTGGATATTCTCATAATATTCTCATAAAAACCAATGGGTCTTGAAGTGAAAATTATATTTATCCATAGAGAATGACGAAGAGCCAGTTTCCTCTAGTTTCAGGCAATTTTGGTTCAGGCAATTTTGGTTCAGGCAATTTAGGCAGTTTTTGATATTCTGCAATACAGAATTAAAATAAAAAATAAGAAAGTTGGAGTTTTTTTGTGTTCAATCAAGTGAAGAACTAAGCAAAAACCCTCAACTGGAGTTTAAAACAATTCACTCAAATTGCAAGAGTGGTCCTGAAGACTATCTTATATTAAATCCATCCAAAAAGTTTCTCGAAGAATCCAGCTTCCTTGACTTCTACCGGAGCCTGAAGGATGGCGGTATACTTAATGTCACCTTCTGGAGTTTCGTATTTTAATACAGTGTCAATTCCATATTCCTTGGGCACAGCTTCGCTATCTGCTTTAATTTTAATTTTTGCAACAGCCGTGCTGCCAGGTGCTATAGTGGATAGGAATGCCGCACTATCGGTTGTGCTCAGAGGATCAGCTGGATTAATTATCGCTTTAACGTTTTTTGCCTCTTCTTCACCTGTGTTTTTAATAGTTATATCAATCATGTTCTCCCCACCTGGAGAAAGACTGCCTGTAGTGTTTACAATCTCAAAATCAGCCTGATCATTCACCTTAATCTTTAACGTCAGGTTCTGATTCATCATTCCATACCAGCGATTCGCGTCATAGGTCTGAGCGGTTACATCCGGATTCATTATTTGCACGTTTTTCTGGTAATCGTAGGAAAGATTCAGGTAAAGGTTGTATTCCCCAGCCTTTGCTTTTTTATCGATTTTTATATCAAATTTTGCTGGTGCCAGTGAATTTTCTCCACTTTTTATGGAGCCGATTTCCTGGCTAACTGACTTGACCTCAACAGGACTGTTTGGATCTGTTGAAAGAGAGGCTACTACGTTTGTAGCGTCCACTATGCCGCTTTCAAGTTTCATTTCGGTCTGGGCAGCATAGATTTCATCGGAATCATAAGGAGTTTTATCATTCTTGAATCCTAATAATTTACCTTTGTTCATCACATTAATATTCAAAGTAGCCGTTTGGTCTCTATCAAACTCATTACTCCCAATAATATTAGCGTTAAGATCAGGGCTACCATATACAGTATAGTAATTTTTTCCAAGATCAAAGCTTTGGGGAATATTATAATTATTCGAAGTATTAGAAGCGCCTTCTGCGCATGATATCATAGCAATCAATAGAAGAGAGATTATTATAACTTCTTTCATTTTATGCTTCCCTCCTGAATAGATGGACACCTAAAGTAAAAGTAACAACTGCAAACAAAGAGAGTATCATCAAATCGTTAGATATAGCGTTCAAACCCTGACCCTTGATCATAATAGTACGCATAGCATCGATTGCATAAGTCAGAGGCAAGCAATAAGCTATATAACGCATCCAGTCAGGAACCGAACTCAAGGGAAAAAACACACCTGTGACAAACATGGATGGCATAGTAACCAGCATGTTTAATTGAAAGAAAGATTCCATATCTTCTACTCTTGAAGACATGACTATCCCCATCCCTACGCCACCGAGAGTGAAAACAATAAGCACCAGTGAAATCAGAAGCCAGCTACCATTCATATTGAATCCCAATAGAATATATGCTGCAAGTATCAAGATAACTGCTCTGCCTAATTGCAATATTAGCTGATATATCGTCTTCCCGAGAATTACAGATCTCTTACTAATAGGCGTCATCAGCATACGAATAAGTGTACCATCTTCTTTTTCTCCTGCAATTGCAGAACCCGTGGTTGCTACAGAACCCATAAACACTGTAAGAGCTATAACACCTGGTATGAGGAAGTCCAGATATTCCAGATTACCGTAAACATTGGGAATGTTTAAAGAGACTGACCCTGTTTTCGCCAGCAACTGTTTCATAAAGTTGATAATTGTGCTACTTGTGGTAGTGTCTGATGTGTCAGTCAGAAGCGTCAAGTTTGTACTTTCATTTTTGACTATGCTATCACTATAATCAGGAGGAATAAGCAGAACGCCTTTATACATTCCAGCGTCTATTTTACTCTCAGCCTCTGATTGCGACATATCCTTAGTGTAGGTCACCGAAAACATTGGATTTCCATCGTATTTGCCAGTATAGCTTCCGATTTCCTGAACAAGGGAATTTGAGACTCTGCCTGTATCATCATTGACTATAAGGATGGGAGCATTTTTGACTGTTCCACCCATACCATAGCCAAAAAAGACTATCATGATTATAGGGAATAAAACCAGAGGAATTATGAGCGCCTTTTTTCGGGAAAGTATTTTGAATTCTTTTTTCGCTACTATTAATGAATCCCTTAGCTCAGTTTTTATTGTCATTTAATCACGTACCTCTTCTCCTGTAAAGTGTACAAACACTTCTTCCAGATTTGTACTCCCTGTAGTTTCTTTTAAACGTTCGGGGTTATCAAGAGCTACCATTTTGCCGGAGTCCATTACAGCAACCCTATCACATAGATTGTCCGCCTCTTCCATGTAATGAGTTGTAAAAACCAGAGTTTTCCCTTCTTCGTTGAATTTCCTGGCGAGTTTCCAGATCACATTTCTTGTCTGGGGGTCAAGACCGGTTGAAGGTTCATCCCAGAATAGAATCTGAGGGTCATGCAACACTGCGGCGATTACTGATAAGCGCTGTTTCATACCACCAGAAAAGCCTCCAGTAAAGCGGTCAGCACTAGCTTCGAGCCCTACAAGCTTCAGATAGTAATCGATTTTTTCTTCCATGACCTGTTTAGGAACATTGTAAAGGTTCCCCATGAGTTCCAGGTTTTCTCTGGCTGTAAGGAGTGGGTAAAGGCTGAGCTTCTGTGGAACTATGCCTATAAGCGGTCTTATTTTGTAGTCCTGTTTTTCAACATCAAAGCCAGCAACTCTTATACTGCCACTTGTGGGCTTTATTAACGTGGTAAGCATGGAAAACGTAGTTGATTTGCCAGCTCCATTTGGTCCTATCATACCGAAAATTTCTCCTTTGAATACATCGAAGCTGACATCGTTCACTGCGGTTATTTTCCTCCCTCGTGAATGAAAAACTTTGACAAGATTTTTGACCTCAATAATCGGTTCCATTTACTCACCTGTTTTTCAGTTTTCTTCATCCTTCAGGATACCTTTAGTGAATATGTCAATAAACCGTTCAATTTCCTCATTATAATCACCCAACAAACTGTCACCAAATACTTCTCTTAGTAAAGATGTATAAACAAAATAACTGACAAAAGTTATTGCTGCAGACCTGGAATTTATAGTCCGCATTTTTCCGTTTTTTATTTGCAAATCAAAGTATTCGCTCAAAGGCTTGATATTCATTTGAAGAAACGATAATAGAGCTTCAGAGACTTCGGGCCTCCGTCTTCCTTCTTCAAATAGCATAAACATAAACATCCGGCGTTTGCTATCCTTCTTTTTATCTTTCATAGCTTTTGCAATATTTTTCCCTAAAATCCGAAGCTCTGTCTCAAGGTCTGCATCTTTTTCGTTCTGGAATATATGGAATAACTCCTCCAGCGATGAAAAAACAGTTCGGTTATTGATTAACACCTCTTTCAGCAGGTTTTCTTTTGACTTGAATTTTCGGAACAAAGTTACCTCGGCAACGTTTGCCTCTTCAGCGATTTTTCGTGTAGTCGCACCCGTGTATCCTTCACTGGCGAATACTCTCAAAGCTGCGTTTAAGATTCTTTGTTCTGTATCTTCCATGTAAGTAAGCAATTACTTACTTTCATTTAAAGATATTGCTATATCTACTAGATATAAACTTGCTGAAAGTAAAAATCAAGGTATGAATTGAAGATATGAACAAACTGGATGCTCAAAAACAGACTTTTAAAATTATATACATATGTTTAAAACTATTTTTTATGCTGGCATCTGGATAGATGGAGATTTAATATTATTGAGTTCTTACTTTAACAGCTAAGTCATAAGTATAAAAATAAGGTTCTGTAGAAATCCTTTATTCAATCATTGAAATTTAACTTTCGCACTTCTGTTTATAAGTATTTGAAAATTCATAAACCACAGGATTTCTACAAAAGCCGATAATATGCCTATATTATTTCCTTAAACTTAATTAGGAGGATAACTAGCGAACCATTTTACAGGATCAATTACAACTGGATATCCCGCATTTACCCATGCTTTGAGACCGCCTTGAACGTTATATACATTTTTGTAACCGGCATCTGCTATCATTTGGCTTGCGGTGGCACTTCGTCCCCCGCTAAGGCAATAGACAACTATCTTTGTGTTTTTGTTTTCTGGCAGTTCTTTCAGCCGAGCAGGCAGTAACTGGTCGTCTGGCAAACTTACAGAATCATGCTTCGGCACATTTTTTAATGGTATTAATGTCGCTCCTTCAATGTGAGAATAGTTAAATTCTGCTGGAGTACGAACGTCCAGAAGGAATACATGTTTATTTTCGAGTATGTTTTTAGCTTGACAGACCGTGACATTCTCATAACCCGGGGCAGTACAACCAATCTTAGGGGCTGCTCCTGCAATGCCAGGAGCAATAATGAGAAGCGCAATGAGAATTGCAGCAAAACTTGATAAATATTGTTTATTCAATCCTACTCCTCCAGTAATACAATTTTTTTACCTTCTTTAAACTTTAGGGAAAACGCATGGCCTTAAAAATACTTTGAAATGACGCATTGTGTAACGTATTATTTCTTAAAATATCACCGAATTTAGCTTTCCCTTAAAAGTGCATTTTATTTTTATATAAAATTAGATTTTATTTCTGTATAATATTGTAAAATCCGTTTAGTGGGGCGAGTAACAGCCCCAACTGAACGTTTTTAAACCTTCTGTTTTCTAAATATACGAAGGTTATGATGTAAATTACTTTATAAATATTAAATAATTTTGGTTTACGACCCAGCAAGTAAGACCTTACACAATAAGAGATATTGCCCTTTGAAAAATCAGTTTTCAGGAATCCTAAACCGTTGGAATCCTAACCGTTGTATCCTGAAATGCTTTCGTAGATTCAAAACTATTTGAAAGTTGATATACGATACAACAGCAGGCGACTCAAAAAATTAAATTTGAGTTAATTCCAATTCCATTTTGATACTATAGAAAATCGGGTCATGTCCACGATTTATTGACAAATCTGAAAAACCGGGTATATGCTCAGGGATTAACAAAGATGCAGAGAGATCCTCATGCTTATGGTTTTCAATAATCTACACCCACGACCTAAAATCGAAAGTGGAAAAATTAGGGCTTTATATAGAAAATCCTCTGAAATAAGGAAGAACGAACATATAGATAAATTAATGGAAGAGCAGCAAAAAAAGAAAGTGATCTGGAGCAGACTATTTATTTTGCATACTAATGAAGAGAACAAAAAACAAGCTGATTAGAAACACAGGATTTTTATGTGATTTTTGCAAAAAGATATCATTGGATGATAACGTTTCCCAGGAACTCCAGAAGGAAAATAGAAAAATAAAAAATATTGTTTTTTGATATTGAAACTAATATTTAGTGAGATCTTAATATAGAAAAAACAAAACTATATATACAAAAGATGTGTATCATTGATTAGTAACGTGGGAACAAAACCTATGAACAGACCCGAACCTATGAACAGAACTGAACAGACCAGAAAATATACGAACAGACAAGAAAAATATGCCTTCACAAGAATTTAATTAATAATCCCATGTTACTTATTTTACAGTGAGCCAGTGCTCAAATCTCTTCATTTTCTTTTTTATGGCCATGATTCAATAAGTTAATGTCTTCCAGACCTTCACTTGCGTTTTGCGTCTCAATTCCCAGGATATGAACTTCTGTTTTCTCGCAAGTTATTTCGGAACAAAGGTCAGCCAAAAAAATAGAATATCAAAAAAAATTCACTCGACTAGAAAATTTAATTATATATAGAAAATATACTTATTTTATTAATTACCTTTTTTCTTTTTTATATATTGTCTAAATCGAATAACTATATATAATTTCATTAATTATTATTCTCAACGTTGAAATGCGAATGAGTAAGACAGAGGAATAGAAATTAAAAGAATAGTACATATTTCAGACATTCATTTTTCAGAGGCATATTATATGCCGGATATTGCAAATTCCATGCTTGAAAACATAAACAGGAGTTCTCCAGATATTGTAGTAATCACCGGAGACCTGACGGAAAACGGGCTTGCAGCCGAGTATAATGGGGCAAAGAAATTCATCGACAGGATTGAATGCAAAAACAAGGTGATAGTTCCAGGAAACCATGACTCCAGAAACGCCGGTTACCTCTTTTTTGAGGATCTTTTCAAAACCAGATCGACTTCCGGGCACTTTGGAGAGGTCACTATAGTAGGGCTTGATTCTTCCCAGCCGGAACTTGACGAAGGACATATTGGAAGAGAAAATTACAACTGGATAGAGAATACTTTTTCAGTAAACGGTTTCAAAGTTTTTGCCCTTCACCACCACCTTATTCCGATCCCCAGAACTGGTCGGGGAAATAATGTACTTGTAGATGCAGGAGACGTTCTGGAACTCCTGGACCGCTCAGGTGTCAACCTTGTGCTCTGCGGGCACTGGCACATCCCCTGGGTCTGGAGATTGAATGACATGCTTGTAATCAGCGCGGGAACTGTCTGCTCTTCCAAAGTTCGTGGAAAAATGTCTCAGTGCTACAATTTGATTGAAATTGATGCACCAGAATCCGATTGCAAGCGCTGGCATCTACAAGTTTACAGAGTTTTTACTAGAGGAGAAAAAGAGAAAGTTGTTGATAGTATAATATAATTAAGCAAAATAAAGTTAGAAAAATATTAGATACAGTGCTTGAGAAGTATCTCGTCCCTTCTCCTGAATAGTTTTAAAAAAGTAAAGATGTTTTAAAAATACATAATTACATCCTCCTTTTTTGCCTGGATACCATGAATAATGGATGCTATTACTATAGCTGCATAATTTATGAGTCTTCAGACCTATTCTCCTTATAACTAATTATTCACTTATTTTTACATATTCAGGAATGTATTATTGATTGGAATTGAAATCTATTTGATCCTCAAATCCAATGATGAACGTAATTCCAAAAATCACAAAATTCTGGAAACTATATCAATTTTTTAGATATTAAGTTACTTTAATCTCATTATTATAAAATTCGTAATACCCCAATATTCAGATTCGAAATCATTACATGTAGTATTTGAAGCTGCTACGAGTGTTTTAGTCTCCAATCAGTTAGCCTACATTCGAGAGGATATTAGATTCTTAAAGATAGTCACCAGTAGTAATAAATAAATTCAATTTAATAGTATCCAATACAAGTATATAGAATCAAAGTCACTATCTGTTCTTTCATCAATAGTATAATTTTTAAAACGAAATATGTAGCTGTTGACTAAAGTTATATTGATAAATATCTTTTTAAAGTGGTGGGTATAAGGTGGCATATCAATATGTAAATACTTTAAGCCCTGGAAATCCTTTCAGAGACTGGCTTGTTGAGAAAGTTGTAACAGATCGGCTTAAGAATAAGCATTGTTTGGTTGATGTTTTTAAATCAAATTCTTCTCATACTGTCTGCAGGTATCATTTCAAGGGCCAACATTATAGTGTAGTGGCAAAGTTTTTTTCTGAACCTACAGGACAACTGAAAAATTATAATGCTTATAAAGGCATGATGAAGGAATATAGGAACCTGGAGAAAGCCGCTTCAATAATAAATGTTGCAAAACCGCTTGCAGTAAACAAAAAATATAACTGTGCGCTTGTGACCGAGTACATACCAGGTAAATCTTTGGGCTGGTACATAAAACATGAAGAAAAACTCAATGAACGGCTTACTGCGGTTGCACATATGCTTCGCCAGCTTCACGATAATACAAAGTCCTCTTACAATAAAGAAAACGAATTCAAAAATTATCATGAGGTCCTGGGCCATCTGAAACTGGACCCTGATACTAGAAAGACTTTTAATAAACTGCTTGGAGAATGGTGGCACAGTTCGTGGCTCGACAGGGAATGTGGCTGTATGATTCACAGGGATGTCACTCCCTCCAATTATATCTTTTGTAAAGGGAAACCTTATGCAATTGATTTTGAAAGCTCCTGGTCGCATGCCCATCCTGTAAGAGACCTGGGAATTCTCACTGCAGAACTTAAGAACGAGTTCGAATGGTATAAAGGAGGAAGCTGGAAAGCCGAACCATACATAGGAAACTTCCTCTGGGAATATAGCAATGATGAAAAGGACTTTATCTACATCACCAGAGTTTTGCCTTTTTTCATGAGCATAGGTTTACTTCGTTCAGCACGCATTCATCGAGGAAGCCATAGGAACTATCTAATCAAAGAAGCACGTGAGTGCTTAAAAGCAATTAATAGAAGGTAAAATGTGGTTATTCTGGGATATGTGAAAGGATATAGCATTTCAAATTCATTATTCTGTTCTTTTTTCCAATTTATTGCTCCAAAACATCTCCTTTTTTTTAAGAGGTAATTTCTGTAGCTTGTATTTGATAGACTTAAACGGTTGAACGTAGAAATCAATAGCATTAAACATTCAACTTTTTAAAGTAAGTTTTAAAGACAGACGCCGTTCATAACGCCGAATGTGCTTGAGCTTAACTTTAAGGAAAATTCTTTATGATAAGGAACACTTACTTTTAAACTAATTAGTATAGTTTACTACTATATTGAATATATCCAAAAAATATATAATAAACCCATTCTATGTATAACCTGAAAGGTTTCCAGTACCTTCAACCAGATCTCTATTGGGCTGCAGGCATCTCTTCCCCTGCAGCTCATAATTTTAATAAGAACAGTTAACTGAAGGAGATCCAACCCAGCAGCACATTTAGGAATACTTTGACTTTGCAGTATTGCCTGAATTATTAAGGTTTCTACAGAACTCTAAAATCCTTTGTTTAAGGTTCATTCAGATAAATGTCCATTTACCAAGGAGGTTTATTTATGAAAAGTCTAAAATTTTGTCCCGAATGCCATTCAATACTGAAAATGAGTCAAGACAGCGAAACTCAATACTGTCCTGTATGTAGATACTGGACAAAGGTAGGTACTGCAAGGCTTGATTCAATCATGATTTACGAATAAGGGACCTGTACGGGGGTAGCCAGTTCTTCTATGTTTTGTAGTGCATGTAAAAAACGAACTTAAACACAGGTTTATATTGGAAAATTATGCTTCGCGATAGATGTGAAAGAAAATGTGATAGCGTCAGGTTATATCTAAGAGTCATATGAACCAATGGGAATTTAAAAGTTCAATGATCATGGGCCAGTTACTGAAAACTTAAGTAGAAAGATGGCCCTCAAATCCAGGCAAAAAAGGTGAATTTACTTCTCTTGTTAAACTTAATCTCAATTTGTAGATAGAACCAATTTAATTTCACTTTTAAAAATATGCTACATTCTATTTTTAAATCTTTTTAATTTTATTAATTTTATTAATTTTTGTAATTTTATTCTTAATTAGTTGTACTTCCAGAAATATTTCTAAACTTGGAACTTACATAAAGCAAAATCGATGACTGGCTAAATTGATGACTAACTAAATTGATGAGATTCAAAAATCCACATAAAACCCAGAACATGATATTGAAACCGGAGGAATCGAAAAGCTCAGTCATGAAATATAATATACCATAGCTTGTCTCTCAGGTGTTAATAGGGGTTCGGGAACTTCAAACCAACAAGCCAACTTAAATCCCTACCATTTCTGCTTTAGGTTTCGAATTATAAAAATA
The DNA here is from genome assembly GCF_000969945.1 of Methanosarcina sp. Kolksee. Taxonomy (NCBI): domain Archaea; kingdom Methanobacteriati; phylum Methanobacteriota; class Methanomicrobia; order Methanosarcinales; family Methanosarcinaceae; genus Methanosarcina; species Methanosarcina sp. Kolksee. Next base: position 917,801 of record NZ_CP009524.1, on the reverse strand, counting down.
TACTATAGAGAAATGGAAAACTATATATTGATATTTACATATAATAATAGTATTTTCAAAATACCTATATACTTAAAAGATAGTATCAAGATTAATTAAACATTCTATAGAAAACAGAAATTTATAATAAAGTCTAAAATAAAAGGAGGAAACCCATGCTTCAAAACGGAAAAATCAAAGGCTTAATCTTTGATTGTTACAAAACTCTTATTGACATCAAAACTGACGAAAGAAGTCGAGAGACAAACGAAAGAGTTAGCAGATGGCTACTTTACCAGGGAGTGAGGATAGAGCCCGAGAGGCTCAGGGAAGAATACCGATGGAAAATCATAGGCAGACTAGGCAATTCAGGCCAGCAGCACCCGGACATCCGTATAGAAGAGATTTTTGCGGAAATTTGTGCCGAAAACGCCTTTAAAGAAATCGATCCCTATTGGCTTGGAATTGAGACAGCAAAGGTCTTCAGAACTGCGTCTATAAAAAAACTTGAAGCCTACCCTCAGAGCCTGCGGCTGCTTGAAAAATACAGAAATGTCCCGAAGTGCATTGTTTCCAATGCCCAGAGAGTTTTTACAGAACAAGAACTGCGTTTTCTGGGTCTGTATGATCGCTTTAATTTTACAATTATGTCTTCGGACCACCGTATAAAGAAACCTGATACCAGGCTCTTTAAGATGGCTCTTGACGGCCTCGGGCTTGAGCCATGGGAAGTGCTCTCTATCGGCGACACTCCAGAAAACGATATTTATCCACCTCAAAGTCTCGGGATGAACGCAATGCACATCCGGGATGCCTGGAGATATGCATAACCCCATCCACATTCATGATTAATATTTCAAAAAGTTAAATGTCAGTAAATCCCGTAATATCGACTTTGAATAAGTAATCAGATACTTTGAATAATTAATTGTGTAGTTTGAATAAGTAATTGTATACTTTGAATAAGTAATTGTATACTTTGAATAATTGTATAGTTTGAATAATTAATTGTATACTTTGAATAAGTAATTATACATTCACTTGCAGATGCATTTTTGCATTTAATCTCTTTTTTACTGATCAGTGCGTGTCACAAAATAAGTTTATTGACTGCCCGTATTCTTTGGTTTGAATGCCTGGTTACATTCTTGTTAAAACGATGGAATTTCTAGCAACTCGTTTAGATGTGTCTCTGATCCAAACAAAGACAGACATCAAGAGACAGTGGACTAAAGGTAAAGAACCTGGATATACCCTCAAATTTTCTCTATTGCTTCCAGACAGTTCTTTGCTTCCCTCAGAGGATAATCTCTGTAGCTCGTATTAGACTTAAACATTGCAATTCTCAACAAGCCATAAGCCATATAAAATGGAATAACTTTAGTTATTTTGTAGAATTCCTTTTCATTTTTGCTGTAACGTCTCAGAAAATGGTGAATGTAAGGCTCTGCTCTCTGACTCGATCCCTTCTGCACAAAATAATACTTAAGTTCAGCACAAAGTATCCCTAGATCACATGCGAAATGTCCGTGTCGGGATGAAAGCTCGAAGTCCAGTAAAAATGACTTTCCCTCCCGGAATATGAAGTTTACAGGAGTGGAATCATTATGAATCATACAACCGTTTTTTATGTCCAGGAAAGAACTGTGCCACCATTTTCCAAGCAAGCGTCTATATTCTTTTTTCATACGCCGGTTGATTTTGAGGTGATTCAAAACATAATGAAATTTTGAAAATTCATTTTCTTTATCATAATATGTCTGCGTATTTTCGTGAAGCTTTCGAAGCATATCTGCTATAAGTTCTAACTTTTCCTTAAGCGCTCTCCTGTGCTTGAAGTACCAGAATAAAGTTTTTCCAGATACATATTTACTGACCAGAACGCAATTAAAATCTTTATTTATTGCAATAGGTTCCGGGACATCAATTATTTTTCGGGCTTTTTTAAGATCCTTAGACTCTTTCTTCATTAAACTGCAACTATCGTATTTTTTGATCACTCCCGTAGGTATTGCAAAAAATTTGGCTATAACAGTGAGTTTTTCCCCTTTGAATTCATATTTACAGATCCTATGCGATGCATGACTGAGTTTAAATATTCGAACTTCACAACCCTTATTATGAATTCTATCCCCAAGGACCTCTATAAGCCAGTCTCTAAAAGTATCACCGGGCTTCACTGTTATAATGTATTCAAAATGTGCTATAAACCCCCCTCCTTTAAACTTGAATTGCTCTGAATCTTGATCAATGTAGCTATCCAGTGATAGTTTATATTTTGAGAAACATTAAAAAAAGTAAAATTTTTGATAAAGATTGCCGTTTAAAGTCCTTGTCACCTTAGTTCCGCATTTTTAAGCACATAAATGTCGCTTGACATCGATACATATGCTTAAACTTATGCACATCATATGCAAGGCAAATATGTATAAATCGAAATCATCTGCCCTGTCAGAGATATAGAAAAGCATATATGCGCCTAAAAATGCGGAGTTAGTTAAAAAAGCAGAAGTTAGGTAAAAAAGTGAAAGTCAGGCATAACAAACTGTATAAAAAAATAACAAACGGTATAAAAAAATAAGAAACTGCATAAAAAAATAAGAAATGGTATAAAAAATCAAGATGATATTTGATAAGTACAAAAGATATATAGCATCAAGTATCTTCCCAGTTGTTAATATTCATATTGTAAGAATTGCAGTATGCCATAACACTTTCTGGACAAACTCTTAATCAGATTTTTCAAACAGGGCAGGATATTTCTCTTTTAATTGTATGAAAAGTTTTTCATCTAATTTTGCATTATAAAGTGTTTTTACATTAGAAAGCTGGTCAACTAATAAATGCTGAGCCCCTTCTAGATTTGCCTCCTTAAATTTAGCCCCCTGAAGATTAGCTTTTCTGAAATTAACTCTTTGGAGGTCAGCTCCAGTAAAATTAGCCCCTTTCAGGTTAGCTCTTTGAAGGTTAGCGCCCCCAAGTTTAGCATTTATAAGATTAGCTCCCTGAAGGTTAGTCCCTTTAAGGTTAGCTTTTTGTAGTTTAGCACTTATAAGTTTAGCTTTTACAAAGTTAGCCCCTTGAAGGATAGCTTCTTTAAGTTTTGCGTCTTCCAGGTTTGTTTCTTCAAAGTCAGCCTTTTTAAGGTTAGCCCCTTTAAGTTTAGCTTTTTCAAAGTTAGCCTTTCCAAGATGAGCCCTTTGAAGATTAGCTTTTCTGAGGTCAGTTCTTTGGAGATTAGCTTCTTGAAGATTAGCTTCTTGAAGGTTAGTTCTTTGAAGGTTAGCCTCTTCAAGGTCAGCTTTTTGCAGGTCAGCTTCCTGGAGGTTAGCTTTTTCAAGATCAGCTCTTATAAGATTAGTTTCTTTAAGGTTGGCTCCTTGAAGATTAGCTTTTTCAAGGTCAGCCCCCTGAAGGTCAGTTCCTTGCAGGTCAGCTCCCTGAAGATTAGCTTCTTGAAGATCAGCTTCACAAAATATAGCCCCCTGAACTTTAGCCCTTTCAAGATTTGCTTCTACAAGGTCTGTTCTCTGGAGGTTTGCTTCTTGAAGGTTAACATCCTGGAGGTTAGCTCTTTGGAGGTTAGCTCCTTGAAGATTGGCTTCTTGAAGGTTAGCCCTTTGCAGGTCAGCTCCATAAAGTGTAGCCACTTGAAGTTTAGCTCTATGAAGATTAGCCTCTTGAAAATTAACTCCTTGAAGTTCCGTTGCCTGAAGATTAGCCTCTTTAAGATTAGCTCCTTTAAAGTTAGCTCCTTGTAGATTAGAACCTATAAAATTTGCCTTTTCAAGATTAGCTTCTATAAAGTCGGCTCCTTCAAGCTTAGTCTTTATAAAATTAGCTCCTTGAAGATCTTTTTTTTCTATATTGTCCATTTTCAACCACTCAGATCTAGACTTAAATAAACATGCTATCTTACAGTTAATTTGATTTGGATTATGTGAACTTAGAGCCATCCGAAAAGTGGTTACCTGCTATAACTTTTACAATACGTAATATGCAAAACCGGAACGGATACTCTGATATTATAGACTTATTGTGACTTTTCAACACGCGTTAATGACTTTCCGGATAGGCTCTGAGTTAATATGTATATAAATTAATATTAAATAACCTCAATATGCTCAGATAATATTTTATGCTTCCCTTGATTCAGTTTCTAATACAAACATAATTTCTTCGAATTTAATAAGAAATTCAACGCTGTTCAAACTTGAAATCTCGACGTTTGTAATATATTCCAATGAGTTGTGAGCTGGAACAGGGTATCGATTTCATACAAAAAGGCCAAAGTTTAAAGACGGCTTCGAATGTAAAATCGATAGTTTTTCAGGTAAGAAAACTCCTTAACCTATGACCCATGAAGAAATATACAATTTTTATCGACATACCCTATAGTTTAGAATAAGTAAAACAGATATCTGGAAACAAGTAACTTAATATCTGATTAATATGCAAACCATAAAAAAGAAAGAAAATTAAAAAATTAATTGTACTTTTCCAAAGCAAGTTTCGAAATGTACCAATAATTTTCGATAAAGAAGTAAGAATGATTAACTTATAAATTGAAAATTTTCAAATTGCCATGTATCGGGGTTGGGTTTTACTGCTGGACTTTCTTTGAAAAATATTTTGCGATTTTTAAGCGGTGTCCAATCCGATGATGTGGAAATAAAATTTCCAAGGTACGGTCTGGCAATATCCAGGACAAAGTCATGAGGCAAGTCCTCAGGTGTTTTAATGCCTTCTCGCGGATTTTCAAGCATCCAGAGTATAGCTGCAACAATGCCTGCAGCTACCTGAAGAGTAGTAGCATTCTGACCGGGAGCAAGAGATCTGGTCTCTTCAATGCTTAATGCGCTCCCAGTCCACCAGGAATTATAAGAATGGCCCATCAGGAGTGCACCCATGATATCCTCTCCAGATGTGATTTCATTTGTCATAATCCGAAGTCTCGGTTGAAGCTCATAATTCCGGCCTCTCAATTCGCAGAGAGAAGAAAGCGTATCATGACAGGGCATATAAGCATAATGTACGGTAGGCCGATAGATCACTTTTTCATCTTCCCAAACAGTTAACAGTTTTGAAAGGCCATATGATTCACCATGACGGATCGCCATACCTACAATTTCTTCATCCGGGATCCATGATCTGACCCAGGTATTAATGCCCATCTGGGGTAAGAGAATAACATTTTTTGGTCCGTAAGGAGGTATATGCGCCATGGGTGGCAATTTGCTCTCATGCGTTCCCCAGGCTATTTCAACCGGAGCAGTTCCTTCTTCCCTCAATCCTTCAATGCTCCACGTTCCTACAAATTCATTAACTTCCTTTGCCCTGTTTGCGACTTGAGTATCCCGCTCGCTACAATGGATCACTTTGATTCCCAGTTTCTGAGCCAGGCGGGCAAAGTCCCTGTTCTTTGCAAGGAGGGCAATTTCCTGTTCATCCTCGGGAGAGACTTTCTTATCAGCACAGGTGCGGGCGGCAATATCCAGCAAGCCTTGCTTTACGAAGTGAGTTATCAGACCAGGATTTGCGCCATGGTCAACAACAGCAGTTGGCGCATCTTTCCAATCACGGGAAAGTTCAAGCAATCTCATTTGCCTTAAATAAAGAGATTTTTCCAATAGACTTTGAGTCAAAAATTTCTCAGCAGGATCCCATACTTCAACAGACGTGTTAACGTACAATACATTGTGATCATGGCACCACTTAATGATGTCATTGGCATCGATATTCCATGAAAGATCAATGATCAGGCCGTCACTTTCCATATATTGTGACAAAACCTGATTCAAATTTTTCGGGGTAATTTTTTCACAGACAAATCTTAATCCCTGATTAGTATATTTTTTTAGGGCTTTTGATTTGTCTTCAAAATCAATCAAGGTAATGTTTTCTAGCGGGACATCGAGTTTATCCATTAAAAGGGGTAGAGTGCATTGTGAAACTGATCCATAGCCAATAATGAGGACTTTATTGGAAAACATTTTTTTCATAGGATTCGTAAACGCGAGACTTGGATATAACTTTTCTTATATACTTTTCACAATAATTCAACCTGAACCCTCCAAAACTAAGCAAAAGTCCACAACTGAAAAAGATAGTGGCTCTTTGTCATTTCCAGTGGATAAGATGATTTTCAATTCAAGACCGCATTGGTTTTTATGAGTACATTATGAGAAGATCCACACAAAATAACGAAGAGCCAAGATAGTTGCCTTACAGATTCTCTGAATAATCTGAACACTTTTCGTCCCAAATCACAACAAACCCTGTTAAAACCTGTTGTTTTCATTCCAATTCAGTCGGAGTTTTATAGTCCTTTCAGGATTGAATCCCGAAATATAGACTACTGGTTAAAAAAATTCTTAAATAAATGGGTTGTGTGGATATGAAAAGTCAAGTTCCAAATTAAAAATATATAATATATGAGATGGCAGTGAATTCCACATTCTGCAATATTTTTTGTAAATCAATATTTTGCCAGATAGTGTTTTTGGGAGAGATTCAAGTAATTTTACTCCAGGGCGTTTGGTTAAAATTGAATGACGTCGTTTTTGGTCTCTGAATACTTCTACATTTGCTTTTACCTTCTGCATAAAAATCTAATATATTCACGCTAGATTAAAAATCGGTAGCATTAAAACATTAAATGTCTAAAATACTAACTCAGTCACAACGCCCAATGTTTAATTTGTACTTCAAGTGATACTGGGGCGACTGGCATACAAGCAAGACCATCTGTATAGAAGAGGCCATTCAGATCTGTCTCATGGCTCAGCGAAGAAACGAAGAATGCGCTACGCACCGAAAATTCAAAGTGAATAAATTCATGAATTGATAAAATGGTTCCACGTACTGATTTATCTCATATAAGCTCTTTAAATATTTCAGATGAGGAAAAGTCACCTAATCAACTTTTGAAATTCCTCACCGAACTTTCCAGAGCTCTGACTACTGCAGGAATTGCGGTAATGTCCATAGAGTCAATTTTGAAAAAAATATGCCAGGCTTATGGTTTCAAAGCTGAGGAGGTTATTAGTTTACCTACTTTTTTAATCATAAAGATTGCAAATGGCGATTCAAAGGCTCTGGAAGTCACCATGCAGAAACCCGGAGTACTTCCCTTAGACCAGGTTTCAAGATTATATGAGTTGATCAACCAGGCAGAAAATGCTGAAATAACGCCTGAACAGGGGATAAGGCGTATTAAAGAAATAATAAATGTTAAACGTCAACATAATTATATTAAAAATATTTTAGGTTATGCACTGTTTTCCACAGGCCTGGGAATGCTCTTTCTACCAACCTTTAATGGATTATTTTTTTGTGGAGCATTAGGAGCCATAGCGGGTCTTATACTGGCTTATTCCGAGGATAAAAAAAGACTTACTCTGATTCTGCCTGTTCTAACGGCCTTTTTTGTTTCCACGATCTTTTTTCTAGGTATTAAACAGGGAATTATAAACGGGTCTCTAACTATAATGGTCCCTGCACTTGCTTACTTCATTCCCGGAGCAGTTCTGTCTACGGGAATGTTCGAACTGGCAGCAAACAATCTGGTATCTGGTGCATCTCGTCTGGTTCAGGGAGTTGTAATATTGCTACTTCTCTTATTTGGAGTGATAGTAGGCCTCCAGGTTGTGGGTTTGCCCGAAGATTACATAATAGCCAACACTTCAACTCCTTTGTATTGGTGGGCTCCCTATATTGGAGTTCTTATATTCACCCTTGGGATGTACCTTCTGATGTGCATAAGAAACAAGGACATGTTAGGAGTTTTAATTGTATTGTTAGCCACTTTTCTTGGGCAGCAAGCAGGAAATTATCTTTTGGGGGGACTTTTTGGAGCTTTCACAGGTTCCATCATTATGACAATGCTAGGAACTTTTCTGGAGCGATCCAAACTTAGAACACCGTATTATGTGTCTATAATACCTGCATTCTGGGTCCTGGTTCCAGGAGCACTTGGGCTTATCAGCTTAGCCGCATTAGTGGGACAGAACTATTCTTCATCCATTGCCAGTCTGATCCAGGTAGCTCTGACCTTTGTAGCGATCTCCACGGGGCTGTTAATCGGTGCTGTGATTGCTGATCCACTAAAAATCGGGTCATCTCCCTGAGTTGTTGAACAGGAATTTTAAACTTTAATGATTCTTTCAGGATACAACATCGATATCCAGAATTTCTTTCTGATTCAACCATTTGCCAGCTTCTTTGATGCTAAAATTCTCGGTAAGCTTGTAGCTTAAAAAGCCGATTAGTAAAACTATTGAAATCAAGACCCTTGCTTTTATACTTGCCAAAAATATAACAGAAATTAAGCTTTTCATAAAAATAGTGGACAACAAGAATAGGTCAGATAAGAACACATATATTCTTGTTAGGAATTGCAGGAAGGCTCCTTTTTTTGTGATTTACATTGTATCCAACAACACAAAACAAGACTCAGTACCAAAATCCAGTGATAAACGTGAAATTGAAAATCACTAGATTTTATAATTGGTTATAATCCATTAAATACGTCCTCTCGATGGAAGTCTTTCGATATCAAATATTGAGTTTGATTGAAGAACGAATTCTTCCTGCAAGTTCATGATTTCAATCGAAAAATACAAAAATCACTAGATTTTGGACCAGAGTCCAAAACAAAGAGCACTTATTTTTTATTTAACTGTCAAAGTCAGGCTATATTTAAAGTCAACGTTCCGATTCTCTACTTGTAGAACTGTTTTGACTTTTGCGACGCTCTCTTTAAACTAAAAAAGAAACCAGATTAATCTGGTTTCACTGTTCTTTCAGATACTCATCAATTGCCTTTGCGGCTTTCTTGCCAGCGCCCATTGCGCTGATAACGGTTGCTGCGCCTGTGACAACATCTCCACCTGCAAAGACTCCGCACTTTGAGGTTGCACCGGTTTCTTCGTCTGCAACGACAGTGCCCCTTTTGCTCTGATCCAGGCCTTCCGACCCTTTGAAAATCATGGGGTTCGGAGATGTGCCTATTGCGATAACAACAACTTCGGCAGGAATAGTGAATTCCGAACCTTCTACAGGGACAGGGCTTCTTCTGCCGGACTTGTCAGGTTCGCCTAGTTCCATTTTAATGCATTCGACTGCAGTAGCATTGAACTTCTCGTCGCCGAGAATGCGGACAGGGTTTGTAAGGAGCCTGAAGGTTATGCCTTCTTCTTTAGCGTGCTCGATTTCTTCCCTGCGGGCTGGCATCTCTTCTTCCCCACGGCGATAGACTATGCTAACTTCTTCAGCGCCCAGGCGGAGGGCTGAACGAGCGGCATCCATTGCCACATTTCCGCCTCCGACAACCACTACGTGCTTTCCCAGCCTGACTCTGGTATCGTATTCAGGGTCATAAGCTTTCATGAGGTTCACACGGGTCAGGAACTCGTTTGCAGAGTAAACGCCATTGAAGTTTTCGCCTGGAATTCCCATAAAGCTTGGGAGACCTGCACCAGTGCCCAGGAAAACCGCATCAAATTCGTCACAGAGCTCGTCTAAGGTCTTGATCCTGCCGATGATATAGTTGGGCTTGAACTCTACCCCAAGCTGCTCAATGTACTCGACTTCCTGCCGAACAATTTCCTTTGGCAGCCTGAACTCTGGAATGCCGTAACTCAGAACTCCGCCGGCTTTGTGAAGGGATTCAAAGACTGTGACTTTGTGGCCCAGCTTTGCAAGGTCTGCTGCGGCAGTGAGACCCGACGGCCCTGAGCCTACAACAGCTACTTTCTTTCCTGTAGGCTCTGGAATTTCAGGGACCTTTACCCCCTGCTGCCGCTCATAATCAGCGCAGAAGCGTTCGAGCCTTCCGATAGCAACTGGCTGCCCCTTCTTTCCGAGTACGCAGAGAGCTTCGCACTGAGTTTCCTGGGGGCAGACACGGCCGCAGATGGCAGGAAGGGCATTTGTGCCTTTAATCTTCTTTATTGCCCCTGCAAAGTCTTCCTCGCAGACAAGCTTGATAAAGCCTGGAATATCCACATTCACAGGGCAGCCTTCAACACATTTCGGTTCCTTGCAGGAGAGACAGCGGGAGGCTTCGGCAAGAGCGTCTTCTTTTGTGTAGCCAAGAGCTACCTCATTAAAGTTCTTCCTGCGCTCTTCCGCAGGCTGTTCTGGCATAGGGGTCCTTTCTTTCTTTACTTTTGCAGTTTTTTCTCCGTTTAGTTCTTGCATTTTTCATCCCCTCCTTTTCAGTGCAGTCCACACCTGCATTCTTCTTCGTATTTTTCCACAGCTTTCGTCTCTTCGCCGCGGTACATTGCAAGCCTGTTCATGAGTTGAACAAAATCAACTTTACGTGCATCAAATTCAGGCCCATCAACGCAGGTAAATCTGGTTTTTCCGTCAACTGTAACCCTGCAGCCGCCGCACATACCTGTCCCGTCTACCATAATGGAGTTAAGGCTTACCAGGATTTCAACATCATAGGGAGAAGCTACCCCTGCTCCTACTTTCATCATTATTGGGGGCCCAATAATTACAACTCTTGCAACCTCTTCTCCGCTATCCAGAATCTGTTTCATTATATCGGTAACAAATCCATGGTGTCCTTTTGATCCGTCATCGGTTGCGATATACAGTTCGGAACTGGCATCCTTCATTTCCTCTTCAAGGATGAGGAGGTCCTTGTTTCGGGCTCCTATAATGGAAATTACCTTGTTTCCAGCTTTTTTATAAGCCTTTGCCTGAGGATAAGCCGGGGCAACTCCTACCCCTCCACCTACAAGGATAACAGTGCCAAGTTTCCTTACATCGGAAGGAGTACCAAGAGGTCCGACGACGTCCTCAAGAAACTCGCCTGCAGAAAGCTTTGCAAGCTGTTTTGTAGTTTTGCCCATCTCCTGAAATATTATGGCTACTCTGCCTTTCTCGTTGTCAAAGTCGGCAATAGTAAGGGGTACCCTTTCTCCCTTTTCATCAATTCTGAGGATTATGAACTGTCCGGCTTTTGCAGCCTTTGCCACGTCAGGAGCATCTATTACCATCCTGTGCACCGACGGAGCGATTTCTTCCTTTTTCAATACTTTATATGCCATGAGATCACATTTTCCTGAGTAAAAGCAATTTTTTTAGAGCAAATGAATAGGTAAATTTTGATATTGCGGATCTCCTCACGGATTTATTATATTCCCGAGCTTTTCCGCCTGGACGTTCTCCTTATACTGATTAATGGGATATATATTCTCCCAAATAATTTTGATTATTTTGTCCGTCTGGATTATTTTTTGCTGAATTATAAGCGACCTTTCTGCCAATACTTCTTTTTAAAAGAGTCTGAGTATTCTTCAACTTTTTGACCATTGTTGCAATAATTTAATAAATCTAGTGGGTATAATAAATTAAGGGGTAATCCCTGAACAGACTATATCAGATAGTCGATTGGCGGAGAGGAGGGATAAAGCAAACTCAGTACAAACTATATCGGTTAGATAACCGAATTTTATGGCCGTATTTGAGCTTGAAAATTTAAAACCTTTGCCTGAAAGAGAAATTTACTCGCTTGAGGAATTCGTCCACTCTATAAAAAGCTGAATGGCTATAAAAAGATGAGTGAGTTCGTTCTGACAGGCAGATTCAGGAAAAGACAACTGAGACGAATTTATAGATATGGGGGTTAAACAAATGCCTGAAGAAAGAAGAGAAGGTACAAAGGGAGAGAAGTTAGAGAAAAAGGAAGGGGAAGAAGTAGCTGACGTCGATCCGATACATCCTACCGAAGCCAGGGGTGGCAAGAAGAGATCGCTCCTTGACACCTGCAAATAATCTCACTTATTTTTTACTTTTTTGCCGGAACAATTAAGACGCTGAGAGATTGAAGGAATATAAGAGGAAACTCTTATGGTACAGAAAACTGATACTGAATCTCTGGGTCCGAGGGAAAAAGAGGTCAAAGCAAGGCAAAAGCCTCTCGTAAGCTGTGATAAGTACGATGAAGAAGAACGAAAGACCCTTTATGGGGAAGAAATAGAGTACTGAATTTTATGAGGTATGGAAAGGGAGGGGCAGAGGAAAAATCCTTGAATAAAAGTATTTGTTCGACTTTTTTTTATTTTCTTTCCTTGTATTTTTAAGCACTTGTTGCTCACTTCTTTACTTTTGGATACTTTTAGTATGTTTACCAATTTTCAATCAAATAAATAATCACGTAATATTTAAGAAACGCTCTCGAATAAAACACTCAAAATAGAATGCAAACATATTAAATATAAGTTAGAAGTTTTAAAACAGATTTAAGTTCTAAAACAAATTTAACTTCTAAAACAAATTTAAGTTTTAAAACAGATTTTCTACAATTTATTGCTGGAACAAAGATTGATTCATGGGAACCAGTTATTAAAAATTGCAAACCAAAGTTGGTTTTCAACTCTGGTCAACGAGGCTAAAGGGTTGTTTTGCCAGATTTGTCAATAATCTCTCACCCTTTAGTCTCGATTTTTTCTCTTTTTTCAGTTTAAAGGTTTATTTGTTTTCAGAATATATTCCCGGTCTGGTATTTGTTGTCACTGTTATGTAATTTGTTTTTGTTACAGTATTGCTGCCCGCCGCATTGCTTACTGTAAGTACAACCTTATATTTTCCTTCCTGTAAATACTGATGTTCTGGATTCTGTTCCCTTGAAGTTGTCCCGTCTCCAAAACTCCATTTCCACTTATCTGGCAAGCCTGTACTTTTATCAGTAAAGGCAACCTTTAATGGAGCTTTTCCTGAGGTCGGAGACGCAGAGAATTCGGCAACCGGCTTTGTTACTACTTTTATATAATCTGTTTTTGTTACCATGTTACTGCCTGCAGCATTTGTTGCTGTAAGCTTAACAGTATAATTCCCTACTTTGGAATACTTATGAGTTGGATTCTGCTGGGTTGAAGTTGTTCCATCTCCAAAATCCCATTTCCATGAAGTTGGGGAGCCTGTGCTTGTGTCAGTAAAGGCAACCTTTAATGGTGCTTTCCCAGAAGTTGGAGAAGCAGAAAAGTTAGCTACCGGTTTTTCTATCACTTGTATATAGCCATCTTTTGTTACTGTATTACTGCCCACCGCATTTCTTACCGTAAGTGCTACCGTATAGTTTCCTGCTATGGAATACTTATGCGTTGGATTCTGCTGGGTTGAAGTACTTCCGTCTCCGAAATTCCATTTCCATGAAGTTGGGGAGCCTGTGCTTGTGTCAGTAAAGGCAACCTTTAATGGAGCTTTTCCTGAGGTAGGAGACGCAGAGAATTCGGCAACTGGCTTTGTTACTACTTTTATATAATCTGTTTTTGTTACCATGTTACTGCCTGCAGCATTTGTTGCTGTAAGCTTAACAGTATAATTCCCTACTTTGGAATACTTATGAGTTGGATTCTGCTGGGTTGAAGTTGTTCCATCTCCAAAATCCCATTTCCATGAAGTTGGGGAGCCTGTGCTTGTGTCAGTAAAGGCAACCTTTAATGGTACTTTCCCAGAAGTTGGAGAAGCAGAAAAGTTAGCTACCGGTTTTTCTATCACTTGTATATAGCCATCTTTTGTTACCGTATTACTGCCCACCGCATTTCTTACCGTAAGTGCTACCGTATAGTTTCCTGCTATGGAATACTTATGCGTTGGATTCTGCTGAGTTGAAGTACTTCCGTCTCCGAAATTCCATTTCCATGACGTTGGGAAGCCTGTGCTTGTGTCAGTAAAGGCAACCTTTAATGGAGCTTTTCCTGAGGTAGGAGACGCAGAGAATTCGGCAACCGGCTTTGTTACTACTTTTATATAATCTGTTTTTGTTACCGTATTACGTCCTGCAGCATTCTTTACTGTCAAGTTCACAGTATATATTCCTGCCTTTGAATACTTGTGAGTCGGATTCTGGAGGTATGACTTTGATCCATCTCCAAAGGTCCAGTACCAGGAAGTAGGTGTTCCTGTGCTTGTGTCAGTAAATTTAACGTTTAATGGTGCCTTTCCAGAAGTTGGAGAAGCAGAAAAGTTAGCTACCGGCTTTGATGGAGATGGACTGGAGACATCGATGTAACCAGTTTTCACCTCAGAATCGCTTCCACCCGGTCCGGTTACAGTGAGATTGACAGTGTAGTTACCAGATGCAGCATAAGTATAGACTGGATTCTGATCAGTACTGTCTACAGTTCCATCATTATCAAAGTCCCATGCATATGAGGAGACAGTGCCGGTTGAAGCATCAGTGAAGTTCACACTAAGTGGTGCATCGCCAGAAGTAGGCGTTGCAGTAAAGTTTGCAACTGGTGCTCCAGGTAATGGTTCACTTACGACAATGTAATCGGTCTTGACTTCAGAATCACTTCCACCTGCATTGGAAACAGTAAGATTGACAGTGTAGTTACCAGATGCAGCATAAGTGTAGACTGGATTCTGATCAGTACTGTCTACAGTTCCATCATTATCAAAGTCCCATGCATATGAGGAGACAGTGCCGGTTGAAGCATCAGTGAAGCTCACAGTAAGTGGTGCATCGCCAGAAGTAGGCGTTGCAGTAAAGTTTGCAACTGGTACTCCAGGTAGTGGTTCACTTACGACAATGTAATCAGTCTTGACTTCAGAATCACTTCCACCTGCATTGGAAACAGTAAGATTGACAGTGTAGTTACCAGATACAGCATAAGTGTAGACTGGATTCTGATCAGTACTGTCTACAGTTCCATCGTTATCAAAGTCCCATGCATATGAGGAGACAGTGCCGGTTGAAGCATCAGTGAAGTTCACACTAAGTGGTGCATCGCCAGAAGTAGGCGTTGCTGTAAAGTTTGCAACTGGTGCTCCAGGTAGTGGTTCACTTACGACAATGTAATCGGTCTTTACCTCTGAATCATTCCCGTCTGCGTTGGAAACCGTAAGGTTGACGGTATAGTTACCAACTGATGTATATGTATGAGAAACATTCTGCTCGGTAGCGTTGGTACCGTCCCCAAAGTCCCAGAGCCATGAAGTTGCATTTTCTGACAGATCGATAAACTGGACTGACAGAGGGGCATAACCTTCACTGACATTGGCACTGAAGTTTGCGACAGGAAGTACTGGTGTCTTATTAGGTGGTTCGTATTCTATGACATAGCCACTTTCACCAGAATAGCGAGAAAGGTCATTCCATTTGTCATTATAGAAGAACTGAAGCGCACCTTCATAATCGCCATCCGGCTGGCCTGAATCCCAGTAAGTATAATTCCACGGTTCGCCCGTTACCCATTGCCAACCGCTATCAGGTTCCGGACTATCATCTGGATGAAAGGCCCCCAACCAATAATAATTTGGTGTTACGACAAGATTATTGTATATAAAATCGTTCTCATCCTGAGAAGTGATTGTGGCCAGATGTCCATTCATTCCAAGATAAGTAGAAGACTCAGCCGCCGTTTTTGCATCTGTCCAGGTAATGCCTTCAGGTGCATATATTGCACTATAATAATGGCCATTTACCGAATAGTAAGAAGGTGAATCAACCCTTATTGTGGCCAACTTTGAGTCTGTACCATATGCATTGCTCACTGTCAGGTTAACAGTATAGTTCTCTGCTACCGAAAAAGTATGCACTGGATTCTGCTCGGTTGAATTAGTTCCGTCTCCAAAGTTCCAGTCCCATCCAATTGCATTTTCAGATTTATCGGTAAACTGGACTGACAGAGGAGCATAACCACTGGTCACATTACTGCCGAAGTTTGCAAGAGGAAGTAATGATGCAGCAAACTTCTGAATGCGATTATTGGACGTATCGGAAACATAAACATTGCCTGAAGAATCTACAGCAATATCTTGTGGATTAGAAAACTGCCCTTCGTCACTGCCAGAGTAGCCCCATTTGGTAAGGAATGCTCCACTACTATCAAACTTCTGAATGCGATTATTATTTGTATCGGCAACATAAATATTGCCAGAAGAATCTACAACAATACCATGTGGATCAATAAATTGTCCGTCATCGCTGCCATAACCACCAAATTGGATAATGTATTTGCCAATGCTGTTAAATTTTTGAACGCGACAACTGTACCACCCATCGGCAACATAAACATTGCCAGCTGAATCTACAGCAACCCCTGTTGGCTCACAAAATTGTCCGTGGCCACCGCCCCATTCCCCCCAACTGGTAATGAATGTTCCGCTACTATCAAATTTTTGAATGCGAGAATTATATGTATCGGCAACATAAACATTACCCGAAGAATCTACAGCAATTCCTTGTGGAGATTCAAATTCTCCTTCACCGTTGCCCTCAGAACCCCATTTGGTAAGGAATGTTCCGCTACTATCAAATTTCTGAATACGATGATTGGACGTATCGGCAACATAAACATTGCCAGACGAATCTACAGCAACACCTTGTGGAGAAGAAAAATCTCCATCATTGCCAGAAGTATTCCATTGGAGAAGGAATGTTCCGCTACTATCAAACTTCTGAATGCGATTATTATTTGTATCGGCAACATAAAAGTTTCCAGAAGAATCTACAGCAACACTTTGGGGAGATTCAAATTCTCCTTCATCGCTGCCCTCAGAACCCCATTTGGTAAGGAATGTTCCGCTACTATCAAATTTCTGAATGCGATGATTGTACGTATCGGCAACAGATATATTGCCTGAGGAGTCTACAAAAACTCCTACTGGATTATAAAATTGTCCATCATCGCTGCCATAAATACCCCATTGGGTAAGATATATGCCATTGCTGTCAAGCTTCTGAATGCGATTATTATATAAATCGGCAATATAAATATTACCAGAAGAATCTACAGCAACACCGGATGGGCTACTAAATTGTTTGTTACCACTGCCCCCAGAACCCCAACTAGCTAGAAATTCACCGTTGCTGTCAAATTTTTGAATGCGATTATTATATGTATCAGCAACATAAATATTACCCGAAGAATCTACAGCTACACCACGCGGATCATCTAATTCTCCGTAACCAGTACCCTCAGAACCCAATTGGGTAATGTATTTACCGTTGCTATCAAACTCCTGAATACGATTATTGGACGTATCGGCAACATAAACATTGCCAGATGAATCTACAGCAATACCTTGTGGATAATAAAATTGCCCTTCACCGCTGCCCTCGGAACCCCACTTGGTAAGGCATTTCCCACTGCTGTCAAACTTCACGATACGATGATTGTACGTATCGGCAACATAAACATTGCCAGAAGAATCTACAGCAACACCTTGTGGAGAAGAAAATGGCCCATTGCTGCTACTGCCATAAGAACCCCATTTGTTAATGAATGAGCCACTGCTGTCAAACTCCTGAATGCGGTGATTGGAAGTGTCGGCAACATAAACATTGCCAGAAGGACCGATAACGACACCACATGGACTAGAAAATTGTCCGTCACTGCTGCCCTCAGAACCCCACTTTGCAACAAAGTGATAAGTTTCAGCATGCGTAACAGACGCACTCATCAGTCCAAGAAACAATAAAACCAAACATAATGACGTTATCTTAAAAACATTGGCTTTTTGATATTTCACCTTTTAAGATCTCCTTTTTATACATAGCAAAAAATAACATACATATATATTTTATAGAGTTTACTTAATTGTATGTGTAACTTACTCAAAAACGACTTCAACTTACAATGTGAAGTAAACTTGTTAGAAAATTTCCCGTCGAATTTTGAAGAATATACGTTATATCTTAACAGAACTCAACAATCGAAATTATATCATGTTTGTATTTAAAAATATTTATATGTGAAATTGTAATGATGTTACTATATTAATAAATCTCTTAAAATATAATGTAACTTATATTCGGCAGAAAAACATTAAATTTTGAGTATTATATTAGATAGTGTTTCATAAACATTTTTAATATTTTATTTGTCTCTTCATAATTTCCTATGGATAAGATGATTTTCAATTCAAGACCGCATTGGTTTTTATGAGAATATTATGAGGATATCCATACAAAACAACGAAGAGCCTCTTTTGGAAGATTTGATCAGAAGCTTATCTTTATACTTGCTGAAGTTACAGCCAATAAGTCAAAGCCTTCATTAATGTTTGTGATAAGGTTCATAGCTTACAGTGGCAGCTTCAACAGATGCACTTTGTTAAGAGTAGATATTAGCAATCAGCTATTTTTTAGAAAGAATATCCTCTATGTTATTTAAGTCTCAAGTAGGCTCAACTCTTTTCTGGGCAAAGCTTATTTAACAACTTTCATGATATTGCTCTAACTCGTGTTTTCAGCGTATCTGTATACTATTGTCTAGAAACCAATCTATATACCTTCAGTTAGATTATTAAGATAGCATCCATTTTAACCAATATCTACAGGAGATGACAGGTATAAAATCAATAATTCTTGCAGGCGGTTCAGGAACACGGCTCTGGCCCCTCAGCCGGGAAATGTATCCCAAGCAGTTTTTAAAGTTTGGAAATAATTCTCTTTTTCAGGAAACCATCCTCAGGTGCCTTGAAATTTCTGAAATTTCTGAAATTTTCGTTGTAACGAACGAAGATCAAAAATTTTTCGTAATCGGGCAGATTGAGGAAATAGGGTACTCAATCCCTCCAGAGAATGTATTAATCGAGCCTGAAGGCAAGAATACTCTCCCTGCAATTTTCTTCGGAATGAAAGAAATTGAAAAAAAATATGGGCGCTCTGTAGTAGGGATTTTTTCATCGGATCATGTCCTTGATAGAGTTGCAATGCAGACAATTGCTTCAGCTGAAGAGCTTGCTTCGGATTATCTGGTTACTTTCGGGGTTGTTCCTGATTTTCCTCACACGGGATATGGCTATATTAAACCCTCAGAAGCCTGTGGGCCAGGTTACAGGGTTTCGGAATTCAGAGAAAAACCGGACCTGAGAACTGCAGAGAAGTATATTCAGGAAGGCTGCCTCTGGAACAGTGGAATGTTCCTGTTCGATACAGAGCTTTTCTTTGACGAAGTTAAAAAATATGCACCTTCTGTTTTCGCCTGTTTTGAAAACGGAAAGGATATTAATGAGATTTATACATGCGTGGACAAGATTTCCGTTGACTATGGAATAATGGAAAAATCCGATAGGGTTGCAGTTGTAAAACTTGAGCAGAAATGGAGCGATCTGGGAAATTTTGCAGCAATTTATGACGAGTTTGAAAAGGACCCTGTAGGAAATGTTGTCCATGAATGTGACCCTCTAATGCTGAACTCCAATGGAAATCTCGTATATTCAAGTTGCGGGAAGCTTGTTTCGCTCATTGATATTAAAGACATGGTTATTGTTGATACCAGTGATGCTCTGTTAGTTTGTCCTAAATCCAGCAGCCAGAAGGTGAAGAATATTGTCTCAGCCCTTAAAGAAAGAAATGATGAAAGGGCATACATCGGACAAACTGTTTACAGGCCCTGGGGCTCGTATACCTTACTTGAAACATCTCCGGAGCACAAGATTAAGAATATAACAGTACTTCCTGACCATAAGTTAAGCCTCCAGCTGCATTACCATCGCAGCGAGCACTGGGTGGTTGTTAAAGGTATGGCCTGTGTGGAAGTAGGCGGACAGCAGTTTTTCCTGAGACCTGGAGAAAGCACTTTTATCAGCGCAGGAGAGAAACACAGACTGTCAAATCCGGGAAAAATTCCGCTTGAAATTATTGAAGTGCAGCTGGGGGAGCTTGTAGACGAAGCGGACATTGTCAGGTTTGACGATGTTTATGGGAGGAAATAAAAAGTATTCAGAACCTTAGTGAATGTCACAAAATAGATTGTATAGATTTTTTATAAAATTGGTTTTTAATTGGTGACGTTGATATTGAAAATCAAAGTACAAATCAAAATATATACATAGTTTATTCTGTGACAACGCTTTCGGTTTGAATCACTTGATAATATTTTTATTCTTGAAACTTGCACTAATCATTAAAATCAGGGAAATAGCATGGATAAAGTTGCACTAATTACTGGAATTACAGGTCAGGATGGGGCTTACTTAGCTGAATTTCTTCTTAATAAAGGATATACTGTGCATGGTATAAAGCGGAGATCTTCTTCATTTAATACCGGAAGGGTCGATCATCTTTACAGAGATCCCCATGAAAGAAACGTAAATTTTTTCATGCATTATGGTGACCTTACGGATTCTACCAACCTTATCCGTATAATACAGGAAACTCAACCGGATGAAATTTACAACCTGGCTGCTCAAAGCCATGTACAGGTATCCTTCGAAACTCCAGAATATACGGCAAATTCCGATGGGTTGGGAACTCTGCGCCTTCTGGAGGCAATTAGAATTCTGGGTCTTGAGAAAAAAACAAAATTCTACCAGGCTTCAACCAGTGAGCTTTACGGGAAGGTACAGGAAATTCCCCAGAAAGAAACAACTCCTTTTTATCCAAGAAGCCCGTACGCAGCGGCTAAACTGTATGCGTACTGGATTACGGTCAACTATCGGGAAGCGTACGAGATTTTTGCATGTAATGGTATCTTATTCAACCACGAATCCCCAATTCGAGGAGAGACGTTTGTTACTAGAAAAATAACGATGGCAGCCACAAAAATAAAACATGGACTGCAGGAAAAACTTTACCTTGGAAACCTTGATGCAAAAAGAGATTGGGGATTTGCAAAAGATTACGTGGAAGCAATGTGGCTGATCCTCCAGCAGGAAAAACCAGATGATTATGTAATTGCTACAGGAGAGACTCATTCGGTACGGGAGTTTACAGAGCTGGCATTTAAGGAAGTCGGCATTGAGATTTTGTGGAAAGGTAAAGGTAGTGAAGAAGTTGGAATTGACTCCCGTACAGGTAAAATTATAGTAGAAATAGATCCCAGATATTACCGACCTACCGAAGTAGACATATTGATTGGAGATCCCTCAAAAGCAAAGGAAAAGCTTGGCTGGGAGCCTAAAGTAAAATTGGAAGAGCTGGTAAAGATTATGATAAAAGCCGACGAAAAGGCTGCAAAGGAAAATCACTCTTTTGAATAAAACAAAGGTGATGATTATGGATAAAAACTCAAAAATTTACGTAGCTGGTCACAGGGGTCTTGTAGGTTCAGCTCTGAAAAGAAGACTTGAATCTAAAGGTTATTCCAATCTTATCCTCCGCACCCATAAAGAGCTTGACCTGGCAAACCAGCAGGAAGTCAATGAATTTTTTGAACGGGAAAAACCGGAATATGTTTTTCTAGCCGCTGCAAAAGTGGGTGGGATTCTTGCTAATAACACCTATCCTGCCGAATTTATTTATGAAAATCTTATGATTGAAGCAAATATTATTCATGCTTCGTATAGATATGGCGTAAAAAAATTACTTTTCCTGGGCTCTTCCTGTATCTACCCTAAATTAGCTCCGCAGCCCTTAAAAGAAGAATATCTATTAACCGGACCTCTTGAAGAAACGAACGAAGCCTATGCAATTGCAAAGATCGCAGGGATCAGGCTTTGCAAGCATTATAATCAGCAATATGGGACTAACTTCATCTCGGTAATGCCGACCAATCTTTACGGGCCGAATGATAATTTTGACCTTGAAACTTCACATGTAATGCCTGCATTGATCAGGAAGTTCTATGAGGCTAAGATAAATAATGAGCCTGAGGTTATTGTATGGGGTACAGGAAAGCCTCTCAGGGAATTTATGCATGTAAACGATATGGCGGACGCATGTGTTTATTTAATGGAGAATTATGACTATTCTGAGATAGGGGAATTTGTGAATATTGGAGTTGGAGAAGATGTTACTATAAGTGAACTTGTTGAATTGATAAGAGAAATTGTGGGATTTGAAGGGAAAATTAAGTATGATACTTCAAAGCCTGATGGGACTCCGAGGAAGTTGATGGATGTTTCAAGGCTGAATAAGTTGGGATGGAAAGCTAAGATCTCATTGAAGGAAGGGATTCGGGAAACTTATGAGTGGTATATTTTGTTGAGATCACAACCTAAATGAACATGATATTCTTTGAATAATATGCACAACCAATGAAAGTGCTTGCAGATGGCAGCATTTTCATGCTAATTCTGACTCTCAAACAAGAGATAAAAGGCAGGGAGAAAATGAAGGACATAAAAGTAATTGCTGAAGTTGGTTGTAATCATAAAGGTGAGATGGAAGTTGCCCATGAAATGATAAAAGTTGCAGCTGAATTCTGTAAAGTAGACATTGTTAAATTCCAGAAAAGAACCCCTAAAGAGCTGTTAACTATCGAAGAATATAATGCACCTCACCCAGTACCTCATAATTCCTACGGAAAAACTTATGGTGAACATAGAGAATTTCTAGAATTTGACCTGGACCAACATAAGCAACTAAAAAAATGGTGTGAAGATTGGGGTGTAGTTTATTCCACATCTGTCTGGGATATGACGTCTGCGAAGGAAATTACATCTATTAATCCTGAATTGATCAAAATCCCTTCAGCATGTAATCTTAAATTTAATATGCTTGATTACCTTTGCAAAGAATACGATGGAGAAATCCATTTATCTTTTGGAATGACTACACAAGAAGAAGAAGAAAAAGTTGTAAAATTTTTTGAAGATAGAGGTCGTGCAAAAGATCTTGTAATATATAGTTGCACTTCCGGTTATCCTGTTCCTTTTGAGGATATTTGTCTCAATGAGATATTAAGAATAAGGAAAACATTTGAGAATAGAGTAAAAAGCATTGGTTTTTCAGGCCATCATCTTGGAATTGCTGCAGACATAGCTGCTCTTGCTTATGGTGCGAAGTATTTCGAAAGGCATTTTACACTTGATAGGACGTGGAAAGGAACGGATCATGCTGCAAGCCTGGAACCTGATGGAATGAGAAGACTAACAAGAGATTTAAAGAATGTATCGAAAGCCTTAACATACAAACAAAAAGAAATTCTGGATATTGAAGATACTCAGAGACAGAAATTAAAGAGGTTCTGACTTGAAAAAGTACATTGCACTAATTCCGGCAAGAGGAGGAAGCAAGAGCATACCTCTAAAAAATATCAAAAAAATTGCCGGTAAACCATTAATTTACTGGACAATCGAAGCTGCAATTAATTGTAGCAAAATTGAAAAAGTATACTTATCCACTGACTCAGAAAAAATAATTGATGTAGCGAGAAATATCAAAAATGAAAAAATAGTAATTGTAAACCGAAGCCCTGAAACTGCTACCGATACAGCAAGTACAGAATCTGTGATGCTAGAATTTGCCAACTTCCATGACTTTGAAAACATAATTTTAATTCAGGCTACGTCACCTCTTTTAACATCAAAAGATTTGGAAGAAGCAATAATGACATTTGAGAACTATGAAGCTGACTCTCTCCTATCAGTAGTTGAGCAGAAGCGCTTTATATGGAATAAATCTTCAGATCATTTTGTAAAACCTTTGAATTATGATCCGCTAAATAGACCCAGAAGGCAGGATTTTAAAGGTTATCTTGTAGAGAACGGTGCATTCTATATTACTTCAAAAAAACTATTGCAAGAAACTAAGTGCAGGATTTCAGGAAATATAGCCTATTACAAAATGCCAGAAGAGACCTATTATGAGATAGACGAACTTGCGGATTGGGAGATAATAGAAAAATTACTTTTGTCCAGAAATAAGGTAAATAAAGATCTTAAATCAAAATTAAAAAATGTAAAATTGTTCATTACTGACGTTGATGGTGTAATGACCGATTGTGGAATGTACTACTCCGAAAACGGTGATGAGTTGAAGAAATTCAATACGAGAGACGGAATGGGCATCCAATTATTAAGAGAAAAAGGTATTAAAACTGCAATAGTTACGAAAGAAAAAACAAAGATTGTAGAAGCCAGAGCGAATAAATTAAAGGTAGATGAAGTTTATCAAGGAATAGTAGATAAACTAAGTATTTTTGAAGAGCTCAGAGAAAAATACAGTCTTGAATATTCAGAAATAGTTTACATCGGCGACGATATAAACGATATTCCCGTATTGGAAAAGGCTGGAGTTTCATTTTGTCCGAATGACGCCGTAGATGAGGTAAAAAATGTATCTGATTATATTTTGTCCAGGAAAGGCGGAGAAGGAGTCATTCGTGAAGTTGTCGAAATATTAACAATGAATATTTAAAGAAACTTTTGCACATATTAAACTAATATATATGTGATAAAAAAGAGATCCTAAAGCCAACTGTACAGATCCTAAAGCCAACTGCAGATTCTCAATTTATTAACCGTTTTTCGAGTAGTCGGGAGGATTACTCCTCCTTTCTCCCCAGGGAAACATACTTAAAAGTTTTCCTTCATACGGCTCAAATGTTTTCAAACCCTTTCTGTATCAGGCATCAGTTATTTTGCATTTCTGATAGGGTTACCCCAATGGAAGGGGCAGCATTAAAGCAACTCATGGCATAACTTTTGTCACACAGCATGAAAGTGCACAAGGTATCATTTTCATGTGCTCATTTCATTCTCTTTTCCCATAATCGTGAATACTCCATTCAGGCGGTCTCAAAACTATGCCTGATTTTCACCATGATCAGGTGTCGGTTTTTATTATATCATATAAAAGTTTAAATTCTTGTTTTCCAAAACCTTTCAAGAGGAATAAAGCAATAAAGTAAACCGGCACACATACACATATTGTGAGCATAATTTCAAAGAGACTCTCTGGTGTATATAGGACAATTATAAGAGACATTAAAATTGATGCAAGGATACTTTTTAGCATAAATGCTAAATTTGTATCAAACTTCAAGAATTTTGAGGAATAATGAATTGTTAAACCCAGACTAACCAGGAATGCAAATAGAGTCGTTATAGCAGCTCCAATAATTCCTAGATAAGGGATTATGAGAAAATTAAGTACAAGATTTAGCGTGGCTGCAATAACCCATATTCGACCTGAGATTACTGTTTTCTTTTTTAAGGCTATTGCCTGAGCGACTATCACATAGGCTCCATATAATAGGGTACTTAAAGCAACAAAAGGTGTTATTAGGTATCCTTGAGCTGCGATTTCTGGAGTTGACAAAATCGTTAAAATGGGTTTTGAAAGAAAAGAAAGCCCAAAAGCTGCAGGTATTGAGATAGCCATCAAGTACCTGAGTGAGTAACTTAAAACTGTCTGTACTTCGTATACATTATTTTCATCATAATATTTTGATAAAACAGAAGGAAGTAAAAAAACAAGCGGCCCTATAAATATATTTATTAAATTCCCAAGGGAATAGCCTGGAGAGTAGTACCCTACATAAGCAGTCCCGATGAGAAGTCCAATCACATATCTGTCACTTGCATTTACAATCCAGTTTGAAAAATTGCCCAGAACTGTTGGTATTCCAAAGTTTAAGTACTCTTTAATATTCTTAAACTTAGGTATTCTAATTCCCACATCCAAAATGATGATAAAAGCCAGAATTACAAATGTAAGTAGGTCCGTGATCAATAGACCAATGGAAGCACCAATGATTCCTTTTCCAAGTAGAACCAGGGTACTTACAGTAAGAATCTGAGCCGCTGCATTAAAGAACACAATAAAAGAATACTTTTTGATCTGCTGTCGAGCTCTTAAATAACTTACAAACAGGTTAATTAAACATTCAAAGAAAACAATTATAGACAGTAATTTAACCACTCTTATATTGTCATCAAACAACTTTGGAGCGACTACACCTGAGGAAATATACAAAAATAATGAGGCTATTCCACTTGTAAGTAAGACCAGGACAAATATGGAATAAAAAATTTCCTGGATTTCCTCTTTTTTATTTAAAGCAGCTAAGAATCGAACCATAGTATAAGGCAGTCCAAGCATCACAATTCCGGGGAATATTCCTATCGTAACCAGCATCTGTGCCCAGATTCCATACTCTTCGATAGGGAGATTTTTGGTAAGAATTGGAAGTAAAATAACTCCACTAAAACTTGTTAGCAATTGAGTAATACCTATTAGCCCAATTCTCTGTAAAAATAGTTTATATTCAGCCATTTTTTTCTCGAATCCTTTTGTGATCAAACCTGATATTAATCGGTTTAAATAAAATGATATGTTCTAATTTTTGGATTGGCAAGATGGTTTAGACTACCATATTTTGATATAAAATTTTCTCAAATTTCTATAGTTCCAAAGACGATGTTAAATAAAATTCATTTGTATTCAGTTAAGATGTGATCTATAAGAAATGTGTTATTTTTGTTGTCATTTCTGTAAACCTATAAATGTAAATCGAAATGTATAGACGATTGTAGCAGTCATTTTAACGCTAACAGATTCCTTAACCGAATACAAATGAAATGGCATTATGGATTTTAAGAGTTAATAAGATCTTCATGGTGACAGCCATCAAAGTTATTAAGGTTAACTTTAGTATATAATGTTGTCTCATGATGCCAATAAGGGCCGGAAAAGTCTGTAATTTGTTAGAGTCTGACGTATTTTATGAGACTTTTTAATATTTTATATGATCACCAAAATTTGACATTGATTCCGATGGCAGTTGACCAACATCGTTCAAAAGACGAGAAAATAATAAAAAGTCTCTATTTTATCTTGAAAATAAGCTAGTAATGCTTCTTATTATATGTAATTTGATTTGAAATGCTGAAAATATGTATTATAATTTGTAAAATTCTACCCTTTATAATTATTACATAATAACTATTATAATTACACAACTGTTAATGGAACTACAAATTATTTAATGGTGTTATACTTACTTTTAGAATTGAGTTTCGGAATTGAGTCGATCTATGTCACACAAAATAATAAAAAATATTGGAATTGTTACTTTTTATCCTCCAATGCGAACTGAGTTCGAGTTGTTTGGGGTAGAAACTTTTGAAAAAAATGGTTTTAATGTTTTTTTTATAGATATATCTAAAATATTAACCCCAAATCTAAAATATGACCCTCCGGTGGTCAATGACAAAATAGTTATAAAAATTAACAAAATTAGAGAACTATATGATATTTTAAATCAAAACAACCTAATTATAGTTAGTGCAGTTTATTACACTTATAAAACTCTTTGGCTTTATAGGTTATACAAGAAATTTAATGTTCCTTATATCGTTTTTGATATATCGTACCATCCATCAAGAACCTTCGAATCATCCCAAAAATCATTACAAGAACGAATAAAAAGACTAAATTTTCGAAATTTAATAATTCGATTAGTCAATTCCAATACTTTCAATCAATTTCTGATCAAAAAAGCAGATTTTGCATTAATTCCAAATTACTTTTCTAATATACTGGATCCTACGATTGGTAAAAACACAAAAATACTTTACACTCATCACTCAGACTATGATAAATATTTAGCAAATCTGGACAAAAAAGTATCTCCTGAAAATATAATTGTTTTTTTAGATGAATATCTTCCATATCATCCTGATTTTCAAGTGATGAAATCAAAGCCTCCTGTGACGCCAATGAACTATTATACAAGTATATCTAGGTTTTTTGATAAACTTGAACAAAAAACAATGTTGCAGGTAGTCATAGCTGCTCACCCAAGATCCGCTCGGAAAAATTTGTTTGGGGACAGAAAAGTTATTTACAATAATACCTTAGAGCTGGTTAGGAAATCCAGACTTGTTGTTGCTCATTCGAGTACAGCTCTTAATTTTGTAGCATTATATAAAAAGCCGGTTATATTTATGACCACAGATGAAATCATCAAAACTGACCATAATAATATAATAATGAATATGGCCAAATGTTTCAACAAAATACCCATCAACATTGACGATGAAACAAGTATTGATATGAGTGACATTTGCTCAATCGATCTTGAAGCATATAATAATTATTTAAACAACCATGTTAAAATACCAGGAACACCGGAAATAAATAGTTGGGAAATGTTTATTGATTGTTTGAATGAAAACCACTACATTTAACGTTAACCAGCTTTTGTTATGGCATCCTGCTGTTTCGAGCAGGTTACTGACATTTATTTCCTGAACACACATGATATTCTTCGAATAACAGACACAAAGAAATGAAAGTACTTTTCCCCTTACCCTTTTTTGACTATCGCTCGTGTCATTACCTTATAGCCACGAAGCTAAATAATGCAACTGCCCAATGAGGTACAATGAAGTTTTTTGTTGCAACAATTACAGGCGTGACTAGATATCACAATTGGATAAAAGTCTATTTTTGAGCCGTAAAAGTTTCCAGTATTTTCACAAAAAGGCAAGATAATATAATAATATCCAAATATTTATATAACCAAGAAGGTTTTTGTATCAATTGCATAGTGAACGGGCATGCTCTGGACCACATCTACAAGATCACACCCTAATAAACTACAAAAATTAACCATGAGGAAATTATACCCGTTCACAGTTTCTTCTATTTTTTATTAAATTCTTTGAAAAGAAGTTCGTTTGAGTACTTATTCACTAACTCTTACCAGTTATAATTTTAGAACTGTAGATCTCTCTTCAAAACCGAATTAAGTATTATCTGAGTAAAACAAATTGTTTTTATGTTATGTTGAGGGTCCGGAAGTTTAGTTTTCCATGTCCTTACGGGGAGGTTGGAAATTAAGGCTTCTTCTGAAAAATGAGCCATTAGAGCAGATAACAATATAAGTAGTACATAAAGAAACTGAAGTAGAGTCTCCCTCTTACCCTACCGCAGATCTTTAATGGAGGTTTTATGTTGTTTTAGACTTTTTGCCATTTTTGGGTTTTTTGCCATTTTTAGGTTTTTTGCCATTTTTCTTTAATGGAGGTTTTATGTTGTTTTAGACTTTTGCCATTTTTAGGTTTTTGCCATTTTTCTTTAATGGAGGTTTTACGTTGTTTTAGACTTTCGCCATTTTTGAGTTTTTGCCATATTTCTTTATTGTACTCCAGATTTACTGGTTTACTCAATTACTGTATCGTCCCCTAGAAATCCACTTTGGCTTCACGCTTGCAGATAAAAGTCCCATTTTGAGATCTTTTAACTTTTACACGTCTGATCAATGAAGGGGTTCATGATAGACATTCAGATTTTAGAGTATATTCATGGTGGTGTAATGATGGAAGCTTAACACCAGAGTTTCTCTAGCTGCAGACTGATACCTGTAAATCAGGAGTACGGATTCTTATTACCGTACATTTACTATATATATTTTCCCCTCGGCGGGCTATATCAAAATTCGATACATAAAGCCGAGTATTGGGGAGCTAAAAAAACTGGTTATTTATAGTTATCGCTTTTAGCATTTTTAGCATTAATAATAACAAAAACGAACATGACACTCTTTGAATAATATGCACACCCAATGAAAGCGCTTGCAGATGGCAGCATTTTCATGCTAAACAAATAAAACATTGTAATCAAAAAATGGATATTATATAGGCATGTATTATATAAATAAAATATAGATAAAAAGCGAGAATACAGAAAGCGAAAATACAGGAAGCAAGAATACAGGAACACAGGAAGTGGATGTTAAAGAACCCCTGTGAAGGTAATTATATAGATGGATGAGGGTCGGAAGTCAAAGATTGCTAAGTTTGCAAGAAAAATGCTTTGTGAGGGGTAATTGTAGAGATGGATAAGGATTCAGAGGACTATGGAGCTTTAAATGCGAACTTCCATATTGCAGGCAGTAAAAATAACGTAAGAGGAGAAGCTCTCCACGCAGCTCTGGAAAAAGAAGAAACTCTGAGAATGATGATCAATAACAGTCACGTAGTGCTCTTTCTCTTGAAAAACGAAGATAAATGGCCTGTGGAGTTTGTCTCCGAAAATGTGGCGAAATTCGGATACTCGGTAGAAGATTTCACTTCTGGCAGGATGCGATATAAAGATATAATATACTTCGATGATCTCAAAGAGGTTGAAGAAGTATTTGAGAAAAAAGTAAAAAGTAAGGCTTCTGCGTTCAGCCTGGAGTACAGGATTGTAACAAAAACAGGAGATATTCGATGGATAAACGAAAGGACATTTATCCAGAGAGATACCGGCGGAGAGGCTACACACTTCCAGGGCGTAGTGCTCGATATCACCAGGCGGAAAGAAAGCGAAGAAGAACTGAAAAAAACTCTTAAAATGCAGAAAGTATTGACTATAGCAGTTAATAATAGTCCTGCAGTGGTTTTTCTCTGGAAGAATGAAAAATACTGGCCTGCGATTTTTGTATCCGATAATGTAGTACAGTTTGGATACACAGTTGATGACTTTCTATCACAGAAAATTCAGTACGGAAAAATCATACACCCTGATGACCTAAAAAGAGTAGAAGAAGAGCTTGAAAGGAGCATTCAAAAAGGGGAGGTAAGCTTCAACTCTGAGTACAGGATTTTTACAAAAGCCGGAGATATGTTGTGGGTAAACGAGAGAACCTTTATCCAGAGAGATATAGAAGGAAAAGTAGCCTGCTTTCAGGGAATAGTGCTGGATATAACTCATAGAAAGAAAACTGAAAAAGCCCTGAGAAAATCACTAAAAACGCAGGAAATGCTGAAAAGTATAATTAATAAAAGTCCGGCAGTAGCTTTTCTAAGGAAAAATATAGAAAAATTGCCTGTAAATTTAGAAAAGTTGCCTGTAAATTTAGAATACTGGCCTGTGGATTATATTTCTGAAAACGTAACGCAGTTTGGGTACTCAGTAGAAGATTTTCTTTCCGGAAAAGTACATTATGGGAACATAATCCATAGAGAAGATATTCAGGCAGTGGTTGAAAGTCTGGAACGCTCGGTAAGAGAAGGATATGATTCCTTTGAGATGGAATATAGAATTATTACCAGAGGCGGAAGTATACGCTGGGTCGAAGACCGAACACTTATCCAGCGAGACAGTGAAGGCAAAGTCACTCATTTTCAGGGAATAGTCGTCGATGTCACTGAGAGAAAAGAAGCTGAGAAAATGCTCGAAATCCAGAGAGAGCTGGGAGTATCCCTCAGTACTACCTGGAATCTCCAGACCATGCTTAACCAGATCCTTGACGCCTGCCTGAAAATAGAAGAGATAGATGCTGCAGGCATATACTTGAAAGACGAACTTCTGGACCAGATTAATCTGGTTGCACACCGTGGACTTTCTCCCGAATTTGTGAAAAGTATTTCGATATATAGGGCAGATTCTCCTGAAGCTCGGCAGATATGGACTGAGAAGCCGGTCTACAGAATGGATTTTTTTGCAGATCGAATGGCAGATTTAATCAGGAAAGAAAAACTTACTGCAATCGCCGTGATTCCTATGAAGCACAGAGGAGAAATTATAGGCAGCCTTAATTTTGCTTCTCATACTACAGACAGGATTCCACAGAACATACGCAATTTTCTTGAGAGTGTAGCCCTCCAGGTAGTGAACTATATAGCTCCTCTCCGTATTGTGGCAGACCTTGGATAATATTTTTTCATACGTAAAGTCAACCTGACCCTGGACGAAATCCTTATCTAAATTAATTTTTATAATTAATGCAGGGTTGAAAAGTGAGAATATCTTGGGTTTCGCCCTGTTTTCCAGCTTTTGGGAAATACGCAAACCTGTTTTGATCACTTTTTGTCCGTTACTGGCATTAATATAAGATCTTACATAGTGGGGGATAAGATTGAAGGCGATAGTAGTTTATCTCAGTACCTCGGGGAATACAAAAGCTATGGCAGAAGCAATAGCTAGCGGAATTGAGTCAAAACATGTGGATGCAAAAGCTATTAGTTTTTATGACGTAAAACTAGAGGATCTTTACGAAGCCGATGCAATTGCAGTCGGTTCCTCGACTTTTTACTACCGGATGCTTCAGCCCATGGAAAAATTCATGGATGAAACTCTAGTTTCCACAAATCCAAAAGGAAAATTAGGGGCTGCTTTCGGATCGTATGGATGGAGCGGAGAAGCACCTATACTGATAGCCGAAAAAATGCGAGACATGGGAATGACTGTCATAGACCCTGTGCTCAGGATACTGCACAAGCCCACAGACAAGGACATACAGGAGTGCAAAAGGCTTGGAGTTGACATTGCCGAAAAGCTAAAGCATAAAAGCAGCAAAACGCCACAACCACAGAGAGCACCGAGTTAACCTCAGTTTTAAAAGCAAACGAACATACGGACTTAGGGTAGGATATCTAAACCTACTCTAAGTCCGGTAACCGTGAAAATACAGGACGGAAAACCAACTTAAATTGTAGAAACCACCGAAGATGCAGGAAACACCTAAAGACTATACCTCTGTTTTTTAGCATCTTCAGTGTATTAACTTACCTCGCTTTCGAACCTTGGGAAAATCAGTCTCGGAGCGAGTTGAATATCAGTTTCTCTAGCCCATAATTCATTGTCTTGAACCAACCGTTGCGCCGGTTGATCACGCCGATAGGGTTTGGGGATAAGGCCCTCAAACTTAAATGTTTCTCGTCCTTGGTATACCAGTCGAAACCGATTTCGTGGCGGGGTTTGGGGATAAGGTTCTCAAACTCAAATGTTTCTTGAGGTTTTTGCTCAAGTCTATTTTGAAAAGGCTTGCAGGCAAGCAATTTTATGAAAAGGCTTGTGCTGCAACCGTTGCGCCGGTTGATCACGCCGAATAGGGTCCGGGGACAAGAGTCTCAAACTCAAATGTTTCTTGAGGTTTTCGCTCAAGCCTTTTTTGAAAAGGCTTGCGGGCAAGCAGTTTTTTGAAAAGGCTTGCGGGCAAGCAGTTTTTTGGAAAGGCTTGCGAGACTCGGGAATTATACAAGCAGGTTTATAGGATGCCGGGAAGCAGTCTCTATGTCGAGGTCAGCTACAGCTTCAGAAATCATTATGTCGCTCATGGCAGCCATCGGGAATATGTAGGGGGCATACTCGATGGGCCCATAGAGGATGAAATCTCCGGCTGCTGCTTGCTGCAAGCAGGTTGAACCTACATCACAGATTTTGTAGAGAATAGGGTCTTTCTCTTTCTTCTTATTCAGCCAGTTCCAGGCCGAGGGTGCATTGTGGATTCCCGAGCCTGTTGGGTGCCCCCATTTTGCTTTTGCGGTGATCGTCATCTTCAGGGCTACACCTGCTCCATTTCCCATAGGAGTGATGCTCGGGTCTATAAGCTTGTTAATTATCCCGCATCTGTCTGCAATTGAAAGTAATCCCTCTTCCAGAAGGCCTGCTCCATTTTCCAGCATTTCCATCCTGCCCTTCAGAGATGAGTCTGTTGCATTGAAGCCAAGGATTATCGAGCTGTCAATATCAGATAGAGCAAGAGCTTCAATTTCAGATGCATTTACGCTCATGTTTATAGAGTTATAGATTGCTTTGTCTGCAAGCCCGATCTCGCTAACATATTTTGCAGCATGGGAACGCACGGTTCCTTCGGGGGAGTCGATAAGAAAAGGAGCTTCTGATATTTCGGCCACAAAATCAATGTAACGGGTAATGCTTTCAGGGGTAGTACCGAAAATGTGGATTATATGCGGGTTTCCTGTTTCTTCCGCACTTGATTCCTGCAGATTTATCAGTTTTTCGGCAGCATCCCGGTCAAACAGGCCTCTTGCAACGTCTTTTACGATATCATGCTTATCATAAAAGATAGTACCTGCAAGCACGGTAGGAAGCTCTCCTGGCTGTCCACCCATCTTCACTCCTGCGATGTTAACGATTTCCTGTTCTTTCTGAAACTTAAACATTTTTTACACCCTCAAAATCTACAGGCTAGTATTTTGTTTCAAAATATGGTAATTTGCACTCGAATAATGTACACTCGAAGTAGATCTCTTAATTGGAAATTAAAAATCCTCTGTAGGACAAACAACTCCTGAAGTTGAGTCCATAACAAACTCTTCGGAGACTATTATATCACCTGAATGAGGAATCGTGAAAGTAGATTGTCTTTTCTTCTGGGAAATAGCTACAAGAGGTTCCTCCGGATAAACTTCCCCCCGATCCTTATATTTTCTCACAATTTTTATTATTTCCTCGAGGTTTGTCAGTCCTATTCTGTCAAGAAGCACTACCTGTTGCTGAAAGCGTTTGACTGCTTCTTTAGATATGTTTTCTATGAAAGGGATGGCCCCCTCAGAACCAATAATTCTTCCCTTTTCGTCAATCCCATTTGCATGGATTGCGAGCAGGGAATGGCCTGCCAGGTGCCCCCTTGATTCCGTCCCGCAGATAAGGATGTACCTTATATTGGAATTTGAGATAGTATTTACGATTATTTTTTCGACTCCCAGATTTTCGGTTTTTGAGCTCCCCCATAGGGCCGCTTCAGGTGAGGGATTTATCTGGCTCGCAAGAGTTACCACTGCAATCCGGGATCTCGGATTTCCTACCATGTAGTCACCTTTTACTATTGGCCATGTATCTGCAATGTTTTTCAACAAATCACCTTTTTTGTCTTTCCTTATTAAGGTGAGACAGTGCACTTGCAAGCATTATGGCTTTCGTAAAATGCCCACCTACTCTTGATGTATCTACAAAAACATAATCGTCCATAAGCACAGGCGCTCCAAGCCCGTCACCCCCACCCAGGAAAGCAATTGTCCTGAAAATGAGGTTCCCCGAAATTCCATCAGGGGCAACAATAAAGTTCGATTCTTTTATGGCGTCTTCAATAAGAATTGTGTAATGCTTAGCATTGATCCCGAGTTCAACAGCCCGCCTTGTCACGAATTCTCCGTCTGCAAGAGTCCTGTCCACACGTTTATTCCTTCCGATGTCTCCAATTCTGCCCCCCGACAGCACACCAACCTTAGGCTCTATCCCGAATCTCCTTATGTGTTCGGCACCTAGCGTTATCATCCTGAGTTTGTCTGAAATGGTGTTCCCCTCATCGATCCCTACAGGGGCGAGAAAGAAAGGTGTCCCGTCAACCGTGAGGAGCAGAGCAAGCCGGCAGATTCTTTTCTTTCCTAGAGCTTCTTTGAGGTGAGCCAGAGCTCCCGATGCCTTTGCAGTGCCTCTTATTGCTGCATCGACTTTTCTTGAAATCATAAGTTCCGCAAGAGTCTTCTCGGGCTCGTCTGTGTCCACTACCTCGAGTTCTGTGCCGATATTATCAATTTCCTTCTTAATTCCCACCAGGACGACCTGTGCATATCCCAGTTCCTGGGCTTTCCAGGCACTCTCTAGCATTTTGGGATTCGGATCCCTTATTCCCATAGCTACTCTGGCCCTGTTAGCCCTGGCCCTCATTTCGATAGCCTCAAGGAGGGCATCCATGCTATTCTTTTCCATATCCATCCTGACTGTTGTGTAAGATATTAAGTAGTTCAAAGAAGTACAAACACGATCATTAATTAATTTTATCCCTCCCAAGTTCCGTCACCCGAGTCCCGTCTCGGGAGGACGGTGCCCTTTTCGCTCACTTCGTTCGCTCAAGAGGGCTGAATTATGGGCTAGAGGAACTGATTTTCGAATCCCTAAAGAGTATACAAATTGAGTTTTTTTGTTTTAATGGTTGATTA
The DNA here is from genome assembly GCF_000969945.1 of Methanosarcina sp. Kolksee. Taxonomy (NCBI): domain Archaea; kingdom Methanobacteriati; phylum Methanobacteriota; class Methanomicrobia; order Methanosarcinales; family Methanosarcinaceae; genus Methanosarcina; species Methanosarcina sp. Kolksee. Next base: position 882,503 of record NZ_CP009524.1, on the reverse strand, counting down.
TAAGTATTGGCGGGCTAAAGCCAAGGAGAGTGCTGGTAATAGGGACGGAGGGAGGGAGGAATAACAGGTTTTCTTTTTAAATTTGTTCTGGCAATTGAAGATATTGTTTTAATGGGAGCAAAAAGACTTTAATACATATCAAAGTGTAAATTTAGCATTGTTATTTAAAAATCGGTATCAGAGGATTGTAGGGATAAAGATTATTACATAATGAAGAAATTAAAATGTATAGAGTTAAGAATGAGTTCTTTTTTTATTGGTATGGTTTAAGATGACGTTGGCAATTGAATGGGCTGAGAAATACCGTCCACAGACCCTGAAGGAGATTGTAGGGAACAGGAAGGCGGTACAGGATTTGCGGACCTGGGCTGAGAAATGGCTTTCAGGCATTCCAGAGAGAAGGGCAGTGATCCTTCATGGGCCTGCAGGAGTAGGGAAGACTTCTACTGCCCACGCTCTTGCCCGTGATCTGGATTGGGAAGTCATTGAACTCAATGCAAGTGACCAGAGAACTGCAGGTGTTATTGAAAAGATTGCTGGATCGGCCGCTTCAATGAATACTCTCTTTGGAGGAAAACGCCTGATTATCCTGGACGAAGCGGATAATATTCACGGGACTGCAGACAGGGGCGGAATGCGGGCTATTGCAGGAATTATAAAGAGTACGCTTCAACCCATAGTGCTGATTGCAAACGATGTTTATGGGTTGACTCCCACTATCCGGAATCTTTGTCTGGAAATAAAGTTCGGCTCAGTGCAGAGCCGCTCAATGGTTCCTGCTTTGAAGAAGGTATGCGAGAGCGAGGAAATTTCATGCAGTATGGATGCAGTCCAGCAAATCGCTGAAGGGGCGGGAGGCGATCTAAGAAGTGCAATCAACGACCTTCAGGCTACGGCTACAGGGAGAAAAACTCTGGAAGTTGAGGACATCAGCACTTCAGGCAGAGACGTCAAGGAAAACATCTTCAAGGCGATGCAGAGAATATTTAAGAGCACGGACTGTAAAAAGGCGCTGGAAGTAGCTCGCGGGCTTGATGAAAGCCCTGAAGACCTTGTACACTGGATAGATGAAAACCTGCCTGTCCAGTACGCCTCTAAAGATGGAAATCTTGAGGATATAAAAACTGGCTTTGGTTATCTCTCCAGGGCTGATCTTTATCTTGGGCGCGTAAAAAAACGCCAGAACTATAGGATGTGGAGGTATGCGAGCATGTTGATGGTCTGCGGAACTGCAGTCTCAAAGACACGGCCCTACCCCGGATTTATTAAGTACCAGCCTCCTTCTCTCTGGAAGAAAATGGGGCAGATACGTTCGAAACGAGACCTCAGGGATAATATAGCTTCTAAAGTTGGAGAACACAACTTCGAGTCCATGCGTTATTCAAGAAATAACCTTCTGGATCTTTACTCTCATATGTTAAAGAATGAAGAATCCGCAGTTGAAATTACTGCAGACCTCAAGCTTGAACTTGAGGAATTGATATATCTCTCGGGTAGCGCAAAAGCCAGTAAAAAGCTGCAGAAAATCTATGACAGGGCGCAGGAACTTCTCCTTGAAGGAAAAGAAGAAGCTGATGGAACTGAGTTTTTCAGGGCTCCTGCTCCCTCAGGCAATAGTAAAGAAGACCCTTCTGGTTTCTCGGTTAAAACCTCTAAAGAAAAAGCTGAGAAACATTCTGAGGGGCTTGAAGTTCCTGACTCCAGGACTTCCCAGGTCGGGCAGAAGACTCTTAACTTTGGTTTTGTTGTCTTATCTGAGATTTCTCCAGAAACTACGAATTCTGGAAATGATGCTTCTGATACCTTCAAACCGGATAACCTAAAATCGGATAACCTAAAATCGGAAAACCTAACATTAGATAACCTAAAATCGGAGAACCTAAAATCGGATAACCTAACATCAGATAACCTAAAATCGGAAAACCTAACATTAGATAACCTAAAATCGGATAACCTAAAACCTGATAATTTTACTTCCGATACTCTTATGCCGGAGCAGGATCAGGCAGGGATTGATGAGATTGGGCTCAAATCTGATAGCCTTACATTCAGTTTACCTGAACACGATAATCTTAAGGCTAAGAATTCTTCATCCCTGCCCGAGACCTTTGAGAAGGAAGCCTTTTCTGACTCCGAACCGACAGAAAACAGCATTTCTCCCGAATTATCCAGAGTCGGGAAATCTATAAACAGTGAACCCATTATCAAAAAAGTTTCAGATAAGGCTGAAAAACCTGAGGTCAAAGCCAGCGAAACTCCTAAAAAAGTCGAGTCGAAAACACAAAAAACGCTTTTCGACTTCTAATTTTCTGACCTTGTTTATTTTCTTAATTTCCTTTAGTTTTCTTACCTTTTGTTAAGTAAGAGACGAATTGATTTTTCTGATTGATCTTTCTGACTACTGCTAATATGTAGCATATCAATTTTCCAGATTATGTGAATAAATAAGAAGGAAGTTTAGATGCAAAACTGGGCGAGTTAGTATAAATTGGCTGAAAAATTTCTGAACTGCTGAACACAGTCAATATAAATTAAGTAAAATCTGTGAGCGGGCTGGAGAGTTTGGGGAATAGTTGGGGGAAATAGTTGGGGGATATTGTTTTGGGGTTATACTATGGAAAAGAGACCCGCTCACTCGAGATGAATACTTATTCATCTTATAAATAGCTTTTCATTTATATAGTTGATGATTTATAATTACCAGTTTATAGTTTACGGTTTTTTATTTTAGCTAGAAATTCTACTTTCAGGATTAAAAGTCTATAAATGACTATCAGGTAGAGTTAAGTACTGAACCTATCCAAATTCCCTTTTTTTAATCATTTAATAACTAAGTTGGCTTCTAAATGAGCCTCTGGTACCATATTCACAGCTAGGGATTACGATTTAGTGTCCAGTACGTTTATAGAAACTCATGACTTTGAGTCTTTGAATTGTTTCCCTAAATATATATTTCTATTTTTGTGAGAATAAGATGAGCGGGTTGGGAGTATGAATTGGGGTGTTGGGTGTTGGGGTTATCATATAAAATAGAGACCCGCTCACAAGTTATTTCATGCTAATCTCATATAAATATATTTTGCTTAGCTTTTTTATCCATTCTGAATTCTTTCAGTATGGAATATAAATGGAATAATTTTGGTTGTATAACACAAAGTATTCATTAATTTTCTTTTATCTTTGTAAATAAATATTTAAATTTAGAAATAAAACATTGAATAGGTCTTTTTTATTATATAATTTAACCTATATAGTGAAAATCTGGCATATAAGTAATTTATGATTCCCCTTTTACGAAAAAAAGAAGTATATGTAATAGTATTTCCTTGTTTTGTATAATATCTTAATTTATAAAGAAATACCAGTATAATTTGATGTAATTATAATATTATTTAGTGAAGATGGGTTTTATTTAATGGCATAACTAACTTTCAGATAGGTCCTGGTTTTCTCCCCTAACAAAAGAGATATATATAACTAGTGACATTTTGGTTTTGCTCTTAGAGCGATTCTGAAAATACAGGCAAAATGGGCTCGTGGTCTAGTCGGTCATGACATCGCCTTTACACGGCGGGGATCCTGAGTTCGAATCTCAGCGGGCCCACATTATTTACCACATTTTTTTAATATGTGTTATAAATTCTTATTTTATAATATTCCAACTTTTGTTTCTAGTTTAGCTTTTGCATCTTTGTGTACTTAAAGTTCACATTTAAGCTCTTTTTCAAGAGAAATTACATCCAAAAGTTTACCTTTATATTCTGTTTTGAAAATATGAACCGTTTCTCCTGTAATGCTTACTCCTGATTGTGTAAGTCCCATGGAAGATATTATTTCTCTGGTTTTGGTCTGAGTTTTGTGAACTTTAATTATCCCCAGATATAATTGTAATGTCTTCATCAACTTTAGTTTGGTCACTGGAGTCAATTGATACAACCAAAATGGCCAGGTAAATAATTCACAGAATACGTCACGTAAAACTATAACCGATAGTAACTGGTACTATTTTGCTTTACTCCCAAACTTATTGACAGCAAACGGGTTTTGAGTACATTTGAGGGAAGTCAGCAAATATCAAAAATTTCATTGCTAAATAGAAACCAACAAATAACAAAAATTTCATCGCTAAATAATATGATAAGTTTCCTGATTTCTCTGATCTTTCTTATACTGGGTTATTTATTATATGGTGCGTTTGTCGAAAAAGTATTCGGAGCTGATCCATCACGAAGGACACCTGCATACACCCATGAAGACGGTGTTGATTTTGTCCCTCTCAGCTGGCCCAGGATATTTCTCATCCAGTTCCTCAACATTGCTGGCCTGGGCCCTATATATGGCGCTATTTTAGGAGCCTTATACGGTCCGGCTGCTTTCCTGTGGATTGTCCTGGGCAGCATTTTTGCAGGAGGGGTACATGATTACTTTTCCGGAATGCTAAGCATCCGTCACGAGGGAAAGAGCATTGCAGAGATTGTGGGGATATATTTAGGCAAACAGGCAAGGATTGTCATGATTGCATTCTCCGTCATATTACTCATACTTATAGGGACGGTATTTATGTCCGGACCTGCTGGACTTCTGGCAAGTCTGGGGTTTACAGGGCTACTGGCAAAACCAAACTTCTGGCTAGCTATTATCCTTCTCTATTACTTCCTGGCTACTGTTGTTCCTATTGACAAGATCATAAGCCGTATCTACCCCTTATTCGGAGCAGTCCTATTGATAATGGCATTGGGTATTTGTTCCACGCTTCTCATCAAAGGATATGATATACCCGAAATAACCTTAAGAAGTTCTCATCCTGACGGCCTTCCTCTGTGGCCTATGCTTTTCATAACCATAGCCTGCGGAGCTGTTAGTGGGTTCCATTCAACCCAGTCCCCGATAATGGCCAGATGTCTGCCTAATGAAAAATATGGCAGACGTGTTTTTTACGGAGCCATGATAGCAGAAGGGGTTATCGCTCTCATCTGGGCTGCTGCTGCAATGTCTTTTTTCCCAGAAGGAATAGCCGGCCTGAGTGAAGTTGTCGATGCAGGAGGTGCTGCCCTGGTGGTAAAAAATGTATCACTGGGTTTGCTGGGACCTGCAGGAGGGATTCTTGCTATCCTGGGCGTTATTGCATGTCCAGTTACATCTGGAGATACAGCGTTCAGAAGTGCACGTCTGACCATAGCCGATGCCATGCGCCTGGATCAGAAACCTATAAAGAACAGGTTGATAATAGCTATTCCACTATTTGCTATAGGATTCAGTCTAACAATGATCGACTTTACTATAGTCTGGCGCTACTTCGCTTTCTCGAATCAGGCACTGGCTACTATAGTACTCTGGACATCTGCGGTATATCTGTCTAATAACGACAAATTTCACTGGATCACCACGATTCCGGCCACATTTATGACAGCAGTGGTGACAACGTATATCTTACAGGCTCCTGAGGGGTTCGGCTTACCTAGCAGTATCACTTATCCTGCAGGAGTAATCTGTGCAGCTATCGCTTTCGGTCTATTTGCCACCTTTTTAAGAAAAAGATCTCTACCATTAGTTTTGCACAGTGAGTAAAAAATATAAGGATAATTGACCGCCAGGTATAAAATGAAAATCTTATCCCTAATACTTTACAAAATATATTTTTCCTGCTAGCGGTCTGCTTAATCTTCCCCAAATACGGTTGTTAGGAAAAGTGAAATTAAAAACCCGTGAATTTTACGGATTCAAACGAAGTTTAAAAGGAGCCCGTCGCAGGACCTTTTTGATAAAAGTGATCTTTTCCTTTTGGGGAAGGATTTTTCAGATTGAATGTGAACTTTTCCTCATTGTTAGTTCAGTTTTAATATATTTTTCCAGCCGACGGACTACTGGAATCTTTCCCTAATACGGTTGTAAAATCAAAATGAAATCGAAAGTTCGTGAATTTCGAAGATTCAAAAGGAGTTTAAAAGGAGTTTAAAAGGAGTTTAAAAGGAGTTTAAAAGGAGTTTAAAAGGAGTTTAAAAGGGGTCTTTTGCAAGGCCTTTTTGCCCAAAGTGATCTTTTCCTTTGGGAGGAATTTTTAGATTTAAATGAACCTCTCTTCAGGTTCCGAAAACACTGCAACATACAGTTGAAGAGTAGCAGTTTCCAACCACTCATTTTTTTCCTTTATCTGTTTGGAATGAAAGCAATATGACTTGAAAAGTACTTTCGTTTCTTTTCGCCTCTAATTTGAATAATTTCATGTTTGGTTTTTAAAAATATCACTATGTTCTTCTGCTTTACTTGAAATTTTTAAGTAGAATCTATCCCAAACTAACATTGTGTTGAAATTACAAATGAAATTACAAATATAGACTTATGTCCTTCTATGAAATCGATGATGTTCTATGGAATCCATATAACCTTATTTCTCCCAAAACCACATCCCTGAAGATCTCATACCGATCTAAGGAAGTTAATGAACGGAACTTTGTAGGCCAAGTCTTGAGCTCCTCAACAGATTTTGAATCATAACTTTGTAGCTATGATTGAAACCAGATTAAAGTAGTTTCCACCTTCTGCTTCCATCATTCCTATATCCCTACGAGCAAAGTCGTTGTCACACATAAGCCAGTCTTTCCATGCTTCTTCAAAACAATTTAATTCTTTGCATTCTTTAATACTTACCAAATCAGAGTTTTTCCATAAATTATACCACCAATCACATGAGTGTAGAGTTAAAGTCATATCATCAAACCAGTATGGCACTAATTCTGCTGGAATTCCATTTGTAAATTCCTGCTTCAAGCCCGGAACTGCAACTGCAATTTGCCCTCCTTTTTTTACGAGTGGAGCAAAATGCTTTGTCAAATAATCTGCTTCGATTCCAAAATAATGATAGGCATCTACGCTTATAGCAAGATCAAAAAATTCATGTGCAAACGGCAAATCGTGGGCTTCTGAATGTATTGGTATTATTTTATCTTCCAGTCCCATTGACTTAATTCTCTCATAGTTATCTGTTGCACTTATCCAGAGATCAGTTGCAAAAACTGTAACATCATATTCTTTTGCCAGGAATATCGAGGTCAGCCCTCTCCCACATCCAAGATCGAGTATTCTCATGTCTTTCTCAAGCTTCAAAGATTCTGATACTTCTTCAAGAATCTTCATTGAGTTTGGTCCCATCATGTTTTCTTTAGCAAAATCAAAATCATATTTGTTACTTTTTGTAAACATCATCTTGACCACTTTTAGTTAATCCATCCCATATTATTTTATGGAGTTTTTTTATTTAGAATTGTTCTATAGATTTCGAGGCAACCTTCATCACATATTGTTTTTTTATTTGAACGGATGTATTCAGTCAGTATAGCCTTTAACTTAACAACTTTACCTTCATATGCTTGAACAGTAGTCTTAATATCGTTCAGAAAGATAACCGTTTTACTCTACAATAAACTGAAAAGTAGTGAAAAGATGAATGAAAAATTACTTGCAAAAATTGGATTGAACAGGTATGAGAGTTCAGTTTACCTAACACTTTTAAAACAAGATTTTATTGAAGCAAGCAAATTATCACATGCATCGAAAGTCCCTATAGGAAAAATCTATGAGGTTCTCAAAGCCCTCAAAAACTATGAGCTTGTTGAAATCCAACCGTCAAGACCACAGAGATACCGAGCTGTTGATCCTAAAAGCGCATTTAAACTTATGTACAAAAGAAAAGAGGAAGAAACACTCAATGAGCTCAAAATGTTCAAAGAAACATTTGATGAAATCGAAAGGGAACTCTGCAACGACAATTCACCACAAAATGCTGAAACTGTCTTCTGGCCTGACAGATTTCGTAATAATGAACTAAAAGAAATGGTAAATTCATCTTTTGAGAAAATCGAGCATGAAATATGCGTTGTAATCCATATGAAGTACAAGCCTGGAAGATCGGAGCTATATGATACCTCAGTATCCACCTTTAGCAAAGCTTATTTGAGTTTAATAGAACGTGGCATAAAAGTTAAAATTTTAGACCCGGGATCACAATTACTGCCATCATTAAAAGAGCTTATTGATTCGATAGAAGACCTGTCGTTTAAACGCTATTTTAAGGATCTGATGGAAATAAGAATTTTAGAAAACGAATACAATTTTACAATCATTGATTCTAAGATAACCCTGATAGATATTGAAGATCAGTTCAATATGAGTAGAAATCTCGGTATGGCACGAATATATGATGAATCATATGCTAAGCGATTCAAGACAAAATTTGATGAACTCTGGACAAAGGGCGAATTGTTTCTCTGACTTGACTTGCAAAGGTTTCTCTGACTTGACTTGCAAAGATATCCGTAAATTTCAATTTTTCTATTAGTTTTTGCCTCTTTTTCCTGAAGATGAACGTAAAATCGAAACTTTTGAACTCTCTTTTTGATGCCTTCAAAGTTTATTCATTGCAGCCATATTAAAAAAATATATTTTTCCTGCCGGCGGTCTGCTTAAGTCTCCCCCATATACGTTTGTTAGGAAAAGGATTAGAAAAGCGAAATTGAAAGCCCTTAGTTTTTGTAAATATAAAAGGAGTTTAGAAGGAGCCCTTCGCAGGGCCTTTTTGAAAAAGTGATCTTTTTCGTATTTAAAATTCTTCACGTTCAATTCATTACTAATGCAGTTAGTGTGGTTTCTCAAATATATTTATATGTTTGGATGTAATTAATAGTTTAACGTAAGATTTTATCAGTGGAGCTTTTTTAATTTTAGTAAGACCCGAAAAATGTGATGTAAAAAATAGAAGCTTTAAAGGACTACTTTTTGACGTACCAAAACATCAGCTCATTTCTTGTTAAATGTGGTTAAGGTAAATTGGAGGAAATCACATATGAAAGTTCTGGCAATAAATTCCAGTCCCAGGATGGATAAAGGCAATACGGCTTTGATATTAAATCCCTTTCTTGAAGGAATGAAAGAGGCAGGGGCGGAGGTAGAATTGTTTTATACAAGGAAACTAAATATCAATCCCTGCACAGGTGAGTTAAACTGTTGGCTGAAGACTCCGGGTAAATGTTACCAAAATGACGATATGAACATATTATATCCCAGGATCGATGTCGCTGATGTTATAGTATTTGCTACCCCACTTTATGTAGATGGAGTCACAGGTCCAATGAAGAATTTGATTGATAGAACGATCCCCAGAGTAGAGCCTTTTTTTGAGCTGCGAGATGAACATTGCCGCCATCCGGCGCGTGTGAAAACTAAGGTCCCCAAATTTGTACTTGTTTCCAACTGCGGTTTCTGGGAAAAAGAGAATTTCGACCCCTTGATTGTGTTTATGAAAGCCTTTTGCAAGAACGCATCGGCCGAATTTGCAGGGGCACTTTTGCGCCCTCATGGTGAAGCAATTCCTGGTATGCTAGAAATGGGTGCACCTATAGATGATATTTTTGAGGCAGCAAAAGAGGCAGGCCGCCAGCTCGCAAAGGAACAAAAAATGTCACAGGAAACCCTTGATATTGTAAGTCGTGACCTCCTTCCAAAAGAGATGTATATCCAGATAGTAAATCAGTATTTCCAGCAGTGCCTGGACGAACTAGAGAAGTGATTAACACAGTTCACTTCCCTAACACAGTTCACTTCCCTAACACAGTTCACCTCCATAAATTTTAAATTTTTTGAAGTTAGTGGATTGAAAATAGATTTTCCATGTTTTTAATCCAATTTTCCGGAGCATTCACAATTAATTTGAAATATATTTTTTCCGTCGGCAGTTTCTTTGATCTCCCCCAATATGGTTGTGAAATTAGTAAAATTGAGAACTCGCGAGTTTTTTAAATTAAAAAGAGTTTAGAAGTAGCACCCCAGAGGGCCTTTTTGATAAAAGTGATCTTTCCCTTTGGGGGAGATTTTTCTGCTTGAAGTGAAAACCTGATAACCGATTATATTCTACTAAATTTGAATTCATGCGTCTTCGGTTAAGTGAGAAATTGTGAACAAATTGCGTCAATTTCCTCACTGTGCATTAAATATTTTAAGAAATTGTGAACTGGAACAGGGTATCGATTTCATGTAAAGAGGCAAAAACTTAAGGCAGGCTTCTAATGAAAAATCGATAGTTTCCGGGAAAGAGAATTCCTCAACCGGTGATCAATGAATGTGAATTATGGATCAAGGAAAGCTATCCGAACTGGACCGCCTAATACAAAAGAAGGAATCTTCTCCACGATAAACTTAGTTTTGATATATTTTTGCTGTCTGTGGTCTCTGTTGAAATCTCCCCTAACTTTGGTGAAAAAGTGATTAACTGAAAACTCGATATTATATGGATCTAAAAGGGAGCATGTTGTAGGGCCTATAAGTTTTACTTAACCGATAATAGCCGGAATCAGAATTTCAGTTATTTATACACATTTTACAACTTTGATTGTAAAGTTATCTCACACTTGAAAGAGTGCATTTACTTTTCTATAGGTGTATTTATATAATTTGACTATCTAGTATATGTGTTGAAAATAAAGAGACGTATAATCTGTTATTAAAAACCAATTTTTGTTTTTTAATTTAAGGGTCTATACAATCTTGTTTTTAAACTATTGACTATCCGCTAGAGCGGAGGTGAAACGAAAATGGCTTTTAATGACAGAAATTTCAGGGGAAATTCCAGAGGTTTCCGTGGTAACAGCGGACCAAGGGAAATGACAAAAGTGACCTGTTCTGATTGCGGTGTTGAGACCGAAGTACCTTTCAAACCCACCGAAGGCAGGCCAGTATACTGCAGGGACTGTCTTCCTAACCACAGAAAATTCTAAGGATAATCTGCATCAGGTGTTATTAATTTGTAATTAACTTTTACATTGACACCTGATTCATCTTTTCTTTTTGTTTTTTTGGTTTATTCTCTTTGTTTCTTTACTTATTTCCACTAGTGGAGCAGGAAAAAGAAGGAACAAAACAGCATCGAGAATAATAATTGGTGCTAATTATTTAATTTTCAACTTATCAGTTTTTAACTCAACTTATATAGAAATCAATCAAAGATTATCGAGGAGGAATTAACCTGGCTAATTACAGAAGCACTATTAGAAAACGGAGATCAGGATCGACAAAGCCCGTAAACTCAGGAGATAACCCTGAAGTATCTAGGGTAAGAATTCCCCGCAAGGACAGAAATGAAGTCCTGGCAACAGTATCAAGTTTACTTGGCTCGAAAAGGGTAACGCTTCAGTGTATGGATGGAGTTGTCCGCATGGGCAGAATCCCTGGCTCTAAAAAGAAGAGAATGTGGATTCATGAAGGCGATATTGTCATAGCCAATCCCTGGGAAGTACAGGACTCTAAAGCTGAAATAGCCTGGAAATACACAAGGCCCCAGGTAGAATGGCTTGAACGTAAAGGCTACATTAAGTACTGATTTGAAATTATCGAATAAGATGCCTAGCATAAGATAGGTAACTGAAATAAAGGTATCTGAAAAAAGATGCCTGAAATCCATATCTTGGTCACTTTTATTTGTTCCGTAAGCCCTGGACAGAAGGTATTTTCTCATTTGAGAAAGTATGGTTTCAGTTTTTCATAGATAGATTTATATATTTTAAGCTTGATGTACATATGTTGACAAATAAAGATCCGTATAACCATCTGTTGTTAAAAACCAATTTTTGATTTTAAACAAAGAGTTCTATACAATCTTATTTTAAACAATTAACAAAAACTAAAACAAAGGTGAAACAAAAATGGCTTTTAATGACAGAAACTTTAGAGGAAACAATTTCGGCGCTCCCAGAGAAATGCACAAGACAACCTGTTCTGATTGCGGTGCTGAAACCGAAGTGCCTTTCAAACCTGATCCAGAAAGACCGGTTTACTGTAGAGAATGTCTTCCTAACCACAGGACACCCAGAGAAAACCGCAGATACTAAGTGTTATTTCTGCAATTAAGTTTGCATCAACACTTATTTCTTTTCCACTTTTTTAAAATTCACATAGATTCTGGATATGCTTTTTAAGTTAACTACTTATCACGTTCATTCAGTTTTAATATATTTTTCAGGCGGGTAAGCTACTGGGCTAGTAAGCTACTGAAATCTTCCCCGAGTACGTTTGTAGACATTGGGAAATTAAAAATCTGAGTTTTCGAATCTGAGTTTTCGAGATATAAAGGTGTTTAAAAATAGCCCTTTAAAGGTCCAAAAAGGTTTATTTTAGCTCTTAGCGGAGTAATCCAGGCATTTTATCTAGTTTGGCTTTTCTTATAAAATCCTTAACTATAGTTTTTCCTCCATCAAAGCCCATATTCTGGATTTCACAATAGAGACAAGCAGAGGCACAGGGACCTTCATTAATCCTTTTGAGTATGTAAGGTTTATATAGGTCAAGTTTACTGGGTCTTGTTGGATGTTTGCAATATTCGGGCGCCGTCTTAAGGTTGAGATATTTCCTTACAGTTTTCCTATCGTGATCTATTTGTCTGGCGATTTCACTGATACAGAAGCCTTGTGAATGCAACACTTGTATCAATAACCATTCTTCCTTTTTCAGCATGATTCACAGTCCTCAACATTCGTTATGAATTGTAAATCTGGTATTTTAAACCGTTGACACTGTAGAATTTTTAGCTGTTGTTGGCAGTGGGAAGTTTTTCTCAAATCCGTTATTTTTGCAGATTTAAAATGAATTTAGAAGAAGCCCTTCGAAGAGTTTTTTTGCTCAACGTGATCTTTCCTTTTTGGGGAGGGACTTTCTGATTGAAAGTAACCTTTTCGTCACGTTAAATTCAGTTTTAATATATTTTTTCTGCCGGCGGTTTGCTGAAATCTACTCCCGAATACAATTGGTAGGAAAAGTGAAATTAAACATCCTTTTTCCCATGCTCCGATAGATATTGCTCAATTGCACGTTTTGAACTATGCCATGTTTTTCCTATTTTTACTGCATCCAGGAGCCCCTGTCTAGCTCGCAGGCTAAGATATTCCTGAGAATAAGGAGTTTCTATAGCAAGTTCTCTTAGAAGTAGAAGTTCATCGTTTCCTCCTGAAATGGAGAGATATAGGGTAAGGTCTTCATCCACGGCTTTTGCAATGAAATTGGCAAATTGTTCCAGGTTTCCAGAATCTGCGGCTCTAAGGGATTTGTAATATTTTCCTCTATCCTCTTTTTTGAGTATGACAGGAGGATAATCTCTTGCCATCAAATACAGATTTGTAAGAAGCCGGGCCACTCGGCCATTTCCATCAATGAAAGGATGAATTTCAACAAACCTGTGATGCAGGAAGGAAGCTGTTTCAATTGGATATTCCTTACTTCCAGCTATCTTTTCAATAAGTTCATCCATCAGTTTAACTATCTTCGACCAATCAGGCGGGGTCTTTACTGCACCTGCTATTCTCACATTTCTTATGCGGTATTTTCCGGCGTCCTCAAGAATGCCTCGGGTTACAATTTCGTGGATCTCCTGAATTGTGACATGGTCTATTGATCGTTTTTTCTTTGCTAGCTCTTCCATTCTATCAAAGGCTTTTGCATTGTTGCTCGCTTCAAGATGTTCTCTAAGCGATTTTCCGCCAATCGTTAGCCCTTCTTCCAGAACAAGTTTTGTCTCCTGAAGTGTTAGTGTATTTCCTTCTATTGCATTGGAGTGATAGGTATGAACCAGCCTCATTTCTTCATGTAGCCTTGCTAAAGCGTCTACAGGAATGGGCCGCATGAGGTTAAACTGCTTCATTTTTTCATTTATTCGTGCAAGAAGTTCTTCTTGAATCAGGGGTGTATCGGTATGTGTCATAATTTGATGTATCCGATATGTACTCTCTGAGATATATCGGTATCGGCAATTTTTAGAGTTATCCGATATAACTAGTTCTTGTTTATATCCCTTCAGTTAAAGTATATTTATTCGGCAGGCAGACACTGGAATCTTCCCCGAATACGTTTGTAAAATCAAAATGAAATCAAAAACCCGCGAATTTTATGGATTCAAAAGAAGTTTAGAAGTAGCCCATAGCAGGGCCTTTTTGATAAAAGTGATCTTTTCCTTTTGAGGAAAGTTTTTATGACCATTTACATCTTATCCAATATACGTTTGATATCCGGCTTTGCTTCGGGAATACCCTCTTTAACGGATAACCAGACTACTTTAAGGTTCACTCCGAAGTAAGCATGAATCAATTTGTCTCGTATCCCTGCCAGATCTTTCCAGGGAACGGAGGGATATTTTTCACGTATATCAAATGGGACATTCTTTGTTGCTTCGCCAACGATCTCTAGAGCCCTAACTACTGCAAACTGCGTTTTACGATCTTCGGCAAATTCTTCTGCTGCTTCCATTGCATCATAGATATCCTGGATATAGTCTTTTACTTCACGAATTTTAATCCCTCTTCAAACAGCTTCAACTTCACTCAGGATATGTTTGCCTATATTCGGCTTCAGCGCATCTTTCATAACAAGGTCTACCTTAATACCCAGAGCATCTGAAAGGTAGTTTTCAAGATTGACAAATTTAAAAATAGTAGGGGTCTTGCTGAACTCAACGAGTATGTCCAGATCACTTTCTGATTTTTGCTCTCCCCTTACGTAAGACCCAAAAATTCCCATGTAACTGACGTGGTACTTTTCTTTAAGCTCAGGCAGCATCTCATGGAGTTTCCGAATATAAATGTCAGCTTCTTTTCGGTTTTCCGGCATTTTTTCAGGCTCTATTTGGTTCCTTTTTGAGATAACATAGTATTTTGCAGTTGTAGTATTTATAATTACTAAGAGGGAAAGTGAACGTCTCTTCACATTCAATTCAGTTTTAATATATTTTTCCAGCCGGCTGTCTGTTGAAATCTTCCCCGAGTACGTTTATAGAAATCAAGGAAATTAGAAACCCGTAGTTTTTGCAAATTCAAACGAAGTCTAGAAAGAGCCCACCGCAGGGCCTTTTTGAAAAAAGTGATATTTTCCTTTTTGGGGAGAACTTTCCAATTTAAGTAACTTCTTCACGTTCAATTCAGTTTTAATATATTTTTCCTGCCATTGATTTGCTGAAATCGATCCCGAACACGTTTGTTGAGACAAGGTTCAGAAAAATAAAACTCGAAAAGCCCATGATTTTTTGCAGATTTTGAAGGAGCCCTTTGCAGGGCCTTTTTTATAAAAGTGATCTTTTACTTTTGCTTTTTGGGGATTTTGTGATTGAAGTGGACCCTTCTTCACGTTCAACTCAGTTAAAATATATTTATTCTGCCGAGGATCTGTTTGAATATTCCCCTAATACCTTTATTAAGAAAATAAGTAACAACTCAGATAACTTGGAAGGGGTTACACTTATTCAGCAACAAGCAAAATTATTTTAGATTTTTTAATATGTCCAACAATAATAACCTTGCGTCTTTATTAATATTTACAATATAAATATCGTAGTTTTTAGATATACTCAGTATAGATTTCATTAATTCTTGACAAATTGGACTTTTCAGTTCATTATAATAGTTCGTATAAAATTGACAGGGATCTATTAAACCTAGTCTATAATTATTTGCCAGCTTATTACTGGGCGAGAGTACAGGGCATTCCATGATCTGGTCATTCTTTACATACGCAGGAATATTCCGCATACAAATGAAGAATTTTGCAGATGGATTATCAACCAGTTTTTCATTTAATCGACTGAAATCAGTTTCTTTAATTGCCATTTTTATCCACTCCTAATTTGATTTATTTTATCCATAAGTTTGTAACTGTAATTGACATCATCAATTAGATATAGAAACTTTCTCGTGGAAAAAGTTTGGAGCCTTAGAAGGCTGCCTGAATAGTTATAAGCTCGTGAACTTTGAAGATTCCAAAGAGTTTATAAGGAGCCCTGCGCAGGGCCTTTTTGCTAGAAGTTATCTTTTCCTTCTGGGGAGAACTTTCCAATTTAAGTAATCTTCTCTTCACGTTCATTTCAGTTTTAATATTTTTTCCGGCCGGCGGACTGCTGAAATCTTCCCCGAACACGTTTGTTAAGAAACGAGTTATGAAAACCTGCAATTTTTGCATAATTTCACTCATTTCTTCATCGGTTTTACCAAGAGTCAAAAACTTAACCCTCCAGTCCGCAGAATCTATATAAGCTCTAGACAGCATAAAACTAAATACCTAAGAGTTCAGAAAGGAAAATATCATGCTTATACAATATATCCACGCGGCTCTTAAAAGGGCAAAACACGAAATAATAGATGATGAAGAACCTTATTATGGAGAAGTTCCCGAACTTGAGGGTGTATGAGCTACAGGCAAGACACTTGAAGAATGCCGCAGAAACCTGGAAGAAGTCATTGATGAATGGATTATTGTGAGGCTAAGAAATAGGCTGTGTCTGCCCGGATTCTGCAAGTTTTCGAATTATCTTTAAATATCGCTGAAGATAGATTAAAATGAAAGTGCGTGAGGTTATTAAGCTTCTTGAGGTTGATGGCTGGTACTTGGTTGCTACAAAAGGCAGCCATAGGCAGTATAAGCATCCTACCAAACCAGGCAGAGTAACAATTGCTGGTCATAGTGGAGATGACCTCGCGCCAGGTACATTGAACAGCATATTAAAGCAAGCGCAATTGAAAATGGAGAGCTAACATGTATCGTTTTCTCGTAGTAATCGAAAAAGCAAACAATAACTATTCAGCGTATTCTCCTGACCTTCCAGGCTGTGTGGCTACCGGCTCCACCAGGAAAGAGGCAGAGAAGAATATTTATGAAGCAATTGAAATGCATGTGCAGGGATTGCTGGAGGACAATTTACCCGTTCCGGAATCAGAATCTTTTGCTGAATATGTGGCTATTGCTGAAAAGTCTTCTAGAGGTTCTGAAGTTGCGTAAACTGCGTTTTCGATAACCGTTACTTTTTAATTTAATTAAAAATATATTTCTCCGGCCGGCGGTCTGCTGGAATCTTCCCCGAATACGTTTGTAAAATCAAAGTGAAATTGAAAAAACGTAGTTTTTGCAGATTCAAAATAAGTTTATAAGGAGCCCTCCACAGGGCCTTTTTGATAAAAGTGATCTTTCCCCTTTGTGGGAGATTTTTCTGATTAAAGTGAACTCTTCTTCACGTTCAACTCAGTTAAAATATATATTTTCGGCCGGCGGACACTAGAATCTTCCCTGAACACGTTTGTTAAGAAAAGCAAAATTGAAAAGCCCGTGATTTTTGCAGCTTTATAAGGGGAACTTTGCAGGGCTGTATTTTAGATCAAAGTGATTCTCTTCTTTTGGAAGATTATTTTAAAAATGAAAACATGTCAACTGGGTCTGAGTTTCAAGAGTTCTAAGAAAATAGGCTTTTGTTTTCCCTGCAAACCATTCCTAGAAATTGTTCTCATTTGAGAGATTCTGTTTCTATTTTATAGATAGATTTATATATTTTAAGTGATATGTATGTGTGTTGATAAATAAAGAGACGTATAATAATCTGTTATTAAAAACCAATTTTTGTTTTTAATCAAAGAGTTCTATACAATCTTATTTTCAAACAATTAACAAAAACAACAAGGTGAAACAAAAATGGCTTTTAATGACAGAAACTTCAGAGGAAATTCTAATTTCGGCGCTCCAAGAGAAATGCACAAAGCTATCTGTTCAGACTGCAATGTTGAGACAGAAGTACCTTTCAAACCTGACCCAGAAAGACCGGTTTACTGCAGAGAGTGTCTTCCTAACCACAGGACGCCCAGAGAAAACCGAAGATACTAAGTGTAATTTGTGTAATTAAGTTTAAATCAACACTTACTTCTTTTCTACTTTTTTTAAAATTCACATAGCTTCGGAATATCCTTTTTAAATGAACTCTTTTCGATGTTCAATTCAGTTTAAATATATTTTTCCTGCCAGTGCTCTGCTTAAAATCTCCCACGAATACGTTTGTTAGGAAAAGTGAAATTAAAAACCCGCGATTTTTGCAGCTTTATAAGGGGCACTTTGCAGGGCTTTTTTAGATTTAACGATTTTTTTTCTCTGGGGGAGATTTTTCTGATTAAAGTTAAGACTTCCAACTAAATTCTAGGCATAAAATTCGTTAGCTGAGTTCAGTGAAGATTATTTATAGTATTTTTAAGCAAAGAAATAGGGGGTTATTTTCTGGATATACCTAAATTTAAAAGACTACCAGGACACATAGCTATAATACCGGATGGAAACAGGAGATGGGCTTTAGACAGAGGCTTAGAAAAGCATGAAGGATATAAACATGGAATAGTTCCAGGCCTGGAGCTATATGATATATGCGTAAAAATAGGAATAGGCGAAGTTACTTTTTTTGGATTCACTCAAGATAACACAAAAAGGCCTCAAATTCAAAGAAAAGCGTTTGTAGATGCCTGTATAAAGTCAGTTAAAGAACTTTCCAAACATGATGCTGAACTTCTTGTAGTAGGGAATACCAATTCGGACATGTTTCCAAAAGAGTTACTCGCATATACAAAGAGGACTAAATTTGGGAGAGGTAAAGTAAGGATAAATTTTTTAGTAAATTATGGTTGGTACTGGGATTTAACATATGCAGTTGAGAACTCTTCAAATGGTAAAAAAATGATAGAAAATATTGCATCAGCAGAGATTCCAAGAATAGATTTACTTATCCGTTGGGGAGGAAGACATAGACTCAGTGGAATGCTTCCGGTTCAAACGGTATATTCGGATATATACGTGGTTGATGAAATGTGGCCAGATTTTAAGCCAGAACATTTATTCAATGCACTAGAGTTTTATCAAGATCAAGATATCACACTGGGTGGATAATTGACTTTCTTGCCTTTTACCAATTCATTAAAATTGATTTTTTTCTTTCTTGGGCTGTTTTCAGATTAAGTTGAAGATCTGTTAACCGAATCTTGTTTTCATAGGAGCCATCTGAAACTGGATCCTCAAATAGGGAATGAAATCCTCTCAGTTATTCCAATTCAATTGAAATATATTTTTCCCGCGGGCGGTCTGCTTAAATCTACCCCGAGTACATTTATGAAACCAAAGTGAAATTGAAAATCCGTGATTTTTGTAGATCTTTTCTTAACAAACATAAGAAGCCCTTCGCAGGGCCTTTTTAATAAAAGTGATCTTTTCCTTTTTGGGGATTTTGTGATTGAAGTGGACCCTTCTTCACGTTCAACTCAGTTAAAATATATTTTTCCGGCTGGCGGTCTGCTGAATCTTCCCCGAGTACGTTTGTTAAGATAATGTTAAGAAAAGTGAATTGAAAACCCCGCGATTTTTCATCTTTATAAGGGACACTTTGCAGGGCTTCTTTAGATTAAGCGATTCTTTACCTTATGGAAAAGGTTTCTGATTCAAACAACATCTCAAGGGAATTATGGGTCAGGAAAAGCCGTTAGAAACGGACCGCTGAACACAAAATGAAAATCTGTCCTCAAAGCAATTTATTTTAAATATATTTTTTCTGACGGCGGTCTGCAAGCACGTTCTATTTTTATTGTTGAGCTTCCCAAAAACTGTTTTTATGTAAAGCATCGAAGTTTCAGAAGTGAAAAGCACATTAAAAAAAGATTGGAGGAAAACCCAGAAGAGTTTTGATCCTTCTACTGTATTCCCCAATACAGTCGCTCCGAAAATATAACTTCCAAGTATATTGTTCGGAATGGGACCAACATCTTCCAGGCAATTTTTTTCACATACCTACCTTATTCCACTCTTATGACCTAATTGCTCTCGTTATAGTATACATTATCCCATTCTTATTTTAAATTAATTGTAAGAAATATTGTTTCTGAACAAAAATCATTGCTGCATAAAATGTTTTTAAGTCGAACAATAATTTAATGTAGAGTTCACCTAAAACCATTCTTATCAATCCAAAAGTTTTTTCCTGCCTACTTCTGGCCTCAATCTCCCTTTAACACATTTGTTAAGCATGAGACGTAAAAAACCTGCGGATTTGCAGCTTTATATTGGGCACTTTTCAGGGTTTCTTTTCTTGCTTGAATACGGTTGTAAAATCAAAGTAAGATTAAAAACCCGCGAGTTTTCTAGATTTAAATAAGTTTAGAAGGAGCCCTTCACAGGGCCTTTTTGATAAAAGTGGTCTTTTCCTTTTAGAGAGGACTTTCAATTTAAGTGAAATTCTCATCACGTACATTTCAATTAAAATATATTTCTCTGGTCGGCGGTCTGCTGGAATCTTCCCCCAACACGTTTGTTAAGGAAAAGATAAATTAAAAACCCACGAGTTTTCTGAATCTAAAGGAGTTTAGAAGGAGCCCTTCGCAGGGCCTTTTTGAAAAAAGTGATCTTTCCCTTTTGGGAGAAGTTTCTGATTGGAAGTAATTCCCCTTCACGTTCAATTCAATTGAAATATATTTTTCCGGTTGGTGGACTGCTTGACTCTTCCCCGAATACGTTTGTTAAGAAAGTATAGCTGAAAAACTTGAGTTTATTACTTCGCTCTCCGTGCTAAAAAGGTAGAACTATCTCCGAGATGAAACCTAAACTCGCCTTCCAGTACGTCTTTTTCTTTTATCCTGACCCAACCACTACCAAAGACATGGTCGCATTCTTCATTTCCTTCCCAGGTGAATTCAAACCTTTTACCATCAACATAATCAACGATCTTTCCGTCTATAAAGCCATAAACTAAACCAAATTGAAAATTCCCCATGTTGTCTGGCTTTATCGTAATATAAGCCTGAACTTCCATGTTGAAATAATCCTCATCCCATAATTCCATCTCATAAATGTGCCATGTCCCTGTGAAATCCATATTTTTAATTATTTTTCCTCGAATAAAAACATCGTTATACAATATCATAAACTTGAAATTTGAAGGGACTATTAATTCGGTAAATTGCAGATTTAAAAGGAGCCCGCCGCAGGGTCTTTTTTTTCAAAGTGATCTTTTCCTTTTTGGGAGAACTTTCTGATTGAAAGTGAACTTCTCATTACATTCAATTCAATTGAAATATATTTTTCCTGCCGGCGGTCTGCCTTAATTTCTCAAAACTATTTTTGTAAATATGGTGGAAAAGATAGATTCTATGAGTATACAAATACATTTAAGATTGAAAAGACAAAATGCTAGTTAGGTGATACTATTGGGAGAAGCTATCGAGTACGTAAAAATTCCTCGTAAAATCTTTGAACCTATCAGTGACATGGTGAAAGTAGGCCTTTATAAAGACGAACAGGAGGCATTAAAGCAACTTGTGCATGACCAGGCTGAACAAAAGATCGATTACTATGGAAAAAAGGTAGCTGAAATGGAGAAAAAGTACGGTATGGACTTTCCTGCTTTTGAAAAAAGAATCCAATCGAGAGTAGGGGAAGAAGACTTTGAAGAGTGGGATGATTTCATAATCTGGGAAAGCTATGTCACAGCATCACGATATTGGGAACAGTTTTTATGACAATAAGCAAAACTGTTGCTGCTCTTTCATCCAGTGAGATTGTACTTGAATTAAAAGTTCTCAAAGCAATAGTTGAACCCCCTGTCCAGGCTTTAAAAGCAAGAGCAGCTCTCAAAGATGGCTACATATTGCAAATTAGTGAGAGTATGGGCCCCGATTTCAGACGATATTCTTATCAATTGCAAAAAGAGGATGCAATGATTAAGCGTTGGGATAATTCTCCACACTGGAAAGATCTAAAAACATTCCCATATCATGTCCATCACGGAAATGAAGCAGAACCCAGAGAATCTCCCGAAGTATTTATAGAAGACATTCTCCGTGAAGTAAAGAAATTGCTGAGTTCAAATCCATAATTCAGTTTTAATATATTTTTCCTACCGGCTGTACGCTGAAAATCTTCCCCGAATACATTTGTAGAAATCAGGGAGAATAGAAATCCGTAGTTTTTGCAGATTCAAACGAAGTCTAGAAGGAGCCCTTCGCAGGGCCTTTTTGATAAAATTGATCTTTCCCTTTTGGGGAGGAATTTAGGATTCAAGTGAACTCTTCTTCACGTTCAATTCAGTTAAAATATGTTTCTCTGGCCGGCTGACTGCTAAAATCTTCCCCGAGTACGTTCCTTAATATTTGTCAAGAAAAGATAAATTGAAGACTGTAATTCTTACAGGTCTAACCGGATTCGCATAACCTATATAAGATTTAAACAGCATAAAACTAGATATACCAGTTCGGAAAGGTGTAATTATGCTCATCCAGTACATCCACGCAGCTCTTGAGAAAGCAAAATACGAAATAATCGATGATGAAGAACCTTATTATGGAGAAGTTCCCGAACTTGAGGGTGTATGGGCTACAGGCAAGACACTTGAAGAATGTCGCAGAAACCTAGAAGAAGTCATTGATGAATGGATAGTTATCAAATTGAGAAGCGGACTGCCTCTGCCCCGGATTGGAGACTATGTGATCAAAGAACCGGGAGATATTGCAGTTGTCTAAGCTGGTCCCTGTAGATTGGCGAACTTTTGTTAAAAGATTGCAAGAACTGGGATTTGAAGGTCCCTATTCTGGCGGAAAGCATCCTTTTATGAGAAAAGGAGATCTTGTTTTAACGATTCCCAACCCTCATAAAGGTGCAATTGGGATTGATCTTCTGACAAGAATTCTTAAACAAGCTCGTATTTCAAGAGAAGAGTGGCTTGGAGAAGAGGACTTGTGAGGAACTCAAGTCCATTGATATTGAACTCAGTTTTAATATATTTTTCTTGCTAATTGTCTGCTGAAATCGACCCCGAACATTTTTGTTGAGACAAGGTTCAGAAAAATAAAATTGAAAAGCCCGTGACTTTTGGCAGATTTAGAAGGAGCCCGTCGCAGGGCCTTTTGACAAAAGTGATCTTTTCCTTTCGGGGAGAATTTCTGATTAAAGTGAACCCTTCTTCACGTTCAATTCAGTTTTAATATATTTTTCCGGCTGACGGACTGCTGAAATCTTCCTCGAGTACGTTTGTTGAGATAAGGGTTAAGAAAAGAGAACAAAGAACCCGTGATTTTTGCAGCTTTAAGAGGAGTACTTTGCAGGTTAGATCAGATTCAAATGATTTACAAAGGCGACAAGTTTAAGATCTGTTGTCAAAGGATTTCGTTATCCAAATCCTATCTTCGCGATAAATTTGAGAATTACCTGCAACAACAAGTTAAGCATTTATATCAAGCGTATGAGGTTTCGTTGTTGTTGTTTTTCAGTAGCACTAATATTATGACTCCCAACCATGAAATTGAAAAGATCAACCACCATTTGCTTCTTCCTTTTATCTCCAGTGCCCAAGCAGAAATTGGAATCATTGCTAAACACCAAATAGTTAATTCAAATATTGTTAGAGAAATATCACTGGGCATTACAATCATTCCAACTCCTGCAAGAATTCCGCTGAGAATACCTACAAACAACGAAAAGCTCATTACAGAACCAAATGATAAGAGCAATAAATAATTTGGATTCTGCTGAGCCCACGCCTTGAACCTTTCATATTTTTCCATAATTTACTCTCCATCAACGTATTTCTGTAAAGTCCCGCCACATATAAATAATAATTTAACAGTTGCTTTATAAAAAGCTTCGCCGTTTTTTAAATTAATTAAAATATTTGTCTTCATTTGATTCGATTAAAGATCAAAACATCAAAATTTTTGTAATTAATTTTGTAGATGTATAATTTCTTAAATCTCCCTTGAATATACTTATTAAAGAAAAGTATTAAGAAAAGCGAAATTGAAAAACCGCGATTTTTGCAGATTTAAAAGGAACCCATCACAAAGCCTTTTTGTTCAAAATGATCTTTTCTTTTAGGGGAGAACTTTCCAATTTAAGTAAATTTTTTTCACGTTCATTTCAGTTTTAATATATTTTTCCTGCCGGCGGACTGTTTAATCTTCCCCGAATACTTTTGTAGAATCGAGAAATCAAAAGCCCGTGAGTTTTCTGAATTTAAAGGAGTTTAAAAGGAGCCCTTCGCAGGGCCTTTTTGCTAAAAGTGATCTTTTCCGTTGTGGGAGAAATTTCTGATTTAGGTGAGCCCTTCTTCACGTTCAACTCAGTTAAAATATATTTTTTCGGCCGGCGGACTGCTCAATCTTCCCCAAACACGTTTTTAAAGTGGCTCTTCGTTGTTTTGTGTGGATATCCTCATAATATTCTCATAAAAACCAATGGGTCTTGAAGTGAAAATTATCTTATCCACAAGGAATGACGAAGAGCCGTAATTTTTGAGTTCTTCACTAAAGGACTAAGAAAGACAACCAGAATACTATTCTAAAAACGGCAAAAAAATCGTTTTATTAGCTTGATTTTGTCAAATAAAAACTACTAAATGTTTTTTTCTTAAAAGGTAACAATTTTCTCCCCCCTTGAATGTCTTCAGAGAACGATAATTCGTAATATCCTTGCGTTAAGTTTGTAGTTTCTATAAATATCCTATATTTTCCATAGTCTAAAGAATTACTTTGCAAATACTTGCCAAAAATATGATTTGAGCTAAATGTAGGATTTACTACAATGGAATCTAGAAGAGATGAATTGCCGTTAACGTTTATTTGAGTTAGGTTAATTGTCATATTACCACAATTTCCTGCTGTAACCACCTGAATTGGAAAATGTGTAATAGAGGAGTCTCTTACATCGTCCATTGTAACTGTAATGTCCCCTAAAGTAAAATAAGGAAATATAAAACTACTAAGAGCCATTATTAAAGTTATTCCAAAATATAAGTGCCAATTATCTAATATATCAGTATTTAACGATTTTTCAAATAATTTGAGTCTCAATTTTCTCCAAGCATAAAAGCTTAGAAATGTCAAATATATAAATTCAATTAATAAAACAAAGTAAAAAAAGGTATTTGGGATATCAAGGCTTTGTTTTTCTCCAATAAAAGCTAGCAGCAGTGATACAGGTACAATAAATAAAACTAACGACGGTAATGAGTATAAAAACATAATTTTAATTAGCGTGAAGAACTTCTTCGAAGTATTCACATCTATTTTATATAACTCCTCTTTTAACTTAATTAATGTTGTAAAGTGCATAGAAAGTTTTATACTGACTAAAACAATACGTAAATATTTTGGAAAAAGAACGATCCAAATAACTAGTAAGAAAATAGAATACAAAGATAGTAGTAACAAATCTATATCATCAACTGAAGTATAAGGTGCTAAACGAGAGAAATTGAGTAAAAATCGCGTTGGACCATATATACAAAAAAGAAACAATCCCACTTCAAACGTACAAATATATACTAAACCAGACGATTTATCTAATTTATCTTTACTGAAGGAGTTATTAGTTTCTAAGGACACCCCCTTTATAATCATATAAATTATCAAGCCTACAGAAACAAACGATAGGGGCATAAAAAAATCCAGAGTAAATAAGTCCAAAATTCACTCATTGGATTATTTTGCATGTATTCATAAATATTATATCCAGCAGTCGAGAAAGCAACAATTATCGTCACGGCAAACTTAAATCCATCACCTTTATTTGCTTTTAAATCACTTCCTGAATTCGCAGTTCCATTATCCACAAATTCCTGTTTATCAGATGACTTTTCATTTACGCCGTTTTCTAATTTTATTGAATCCTGACCCATAAGAGTAAAAATAGCTCAGTATATATTATAATTTTCTATTTTATTTCACATAGTAAGCAAATTAAGCGGTGGTCGAAAAACAAAATATCAAAGGGATTTAAAAACGAATTTATACTACTCATTAAATTAGTTACGACTTTTTATCTCGTATATCTTACCATAATCCTATGTTTTTGAATTTATCTATTGATTAGCGAATTCCCCCATTAAAAAAGGATTTATTTTGGAATCGATACATTAGTATCGATTTTGAGAGAGGAATTGAGTTCGCTGCGGGTCAGGACGAGTTTCTCGAGGTCGGCGTGGGCTGTGATATGAAATAAAAATTAGTTTCAGGATAGTTCTTAGTAGTATATAGATATCTTGAGGATAATTTTAACTTCTGCTAAATTTAAATAAATATATCTAATTGTACCTTAAATAGTTTATATACGGAAGATTTAAGATATTCTATAACTCAAAAATAAGTAAGGCAACTTATCTATTCACAATAAATCCATCTTCTGTGAGGGGGCAGAGTATTGGATGAAGAACTGAAATCCAAAATTCTAATAATTTTAACAATACTAGTTTTTGGCTACGGTTTTTATTTAAGTCTTGATGATGAATATGTTTTTGGAGCTTCCGTATCAGATGAATCTGTTTTCGAGGTCAACCTGACCACTGATGTTAAATATAAGTTTTTAATTGACGGTGGACTTTTTGGTGACCCTTTGCATCTCGATGTTACAATAAGCAAAGGTTCTTACGTTGCTTTTGATGAAAGCTTTAAGACGGATCCTATAGATACATATAAGGTTTATTATCCTTATGAGCCGATGTTTACCGTGAAAGAAAATGGTACTTATCAGGTCCATGTCAATCCAGGTAGTTCTGGATCGTGTGATATTGCAATTTTTGACACGCACGGTTAAATTATTTAAAAATATATAGTTACTTTACATAAATAATTGTAATTCAGAAAAAGAAAAATTGAAAAAACTGTGATTTTTTTCAGATTTTGCAGGAGTCCTTCGCAGGGCCTTTTTAATAAAAGTGATCTTTTCCTTTTGGGGAGAATTTCTGATTGAAAGTGAACTTCTCATCACATTCAATTCAATTGAAATATATTTCTCCTGCCAGCGGACACTGGGATCTTCCCCTAACAAGGTTGTAAATCAAAGTGAGACTGAAAAGCCGCAGTTTTTCAGAGTTAAAAGTATCAAATTTAAAAGGAGCCCTTCGCAGGGCCTTTTTGAAAAAAGTGATCTTTCCCTTTGTGGGGATTTTGTGATTGAAGTGAACCCTTCTTCACGTTCAACTCAGTTAAAATATATTTCTCAGGCCAGCGGACACTGGGATCTTCCCCGAATACGGTTGTAAATATTAAAAAACTGAAAACCCGCGAATTTTCTGAAGTTAAAGGAGTTTAGAAGGAGCCCTTCGCAGGGCCTTTTTGATAAAAGTGATCTTATTCCTTTTGGGGGAGATTTTCTGATTAAAGTAAACTCTTCTTCACGTTCAATTCAGTTTTAATATATTTCTCTAGCCGGCAGGATACTGGAATCTTACCCGAACACGTTTGTAGAGAAAAGAGAAATTGAAAAAACTGTGATTTTTGTAGATTAGAAGGGGCACTTTTCAGGGCTTCTTTAGATTAAGCGATTCTTTTCCTGTAGGTGAGTTTTACGATTCAAACGACATTTTTTAAGAAGAATTATGGATCGAATTGTTTTCTTAACCTTTTAAACAAGATATAACCTCTTTTTCCTTCTTCAGTTGAAAATTCCAATTATATGAAAAAATTCTAATATTGTTTTCAATAATATTAACCTTAACTTTCCATCGCTTAGGGAACAAACCAATACGATGATTTGTCTTTTGATACTGTTTTTCTAACAGAGTTATGCATCTTTCTTCTCCCGTTACTTTTAATTTCAACAAAAATTTTTTACATCTAATATTATCTGTCCTATAGATACCGAAAATTTTGTCTGAAACAAACTAAGAGATCTGGAGAAAATTTATTCCCTATATAGTATAAGTTTGAGTAATTTTTACGTTTTTGCTTATGTTTAAATTCGATGCCTGTAGTCTCAAACATCAATTTGTCATCTCTAGCTTCTGAGGGAATTGTCTGAAAAACTTCATACTAATTTTTGAAAATTCGGAGTGAAACATGATCAAGAGCATTGTTCTCTGAAAAAGTTATTCACTATTTGTAGCAGAGTTAAGGTTATAAATTTAGTTTCTAGAAATCAAATATTGGAAATAAAGAAACAGATGGTGACTATTTAGACAAATATATATACATGCTTAAGTAAAGTTATTTCATAAAAAGATAATAGAGTAGTATCTTAACAACTTGTTCCAATGTGATATCATCTGAATATCCCCTGTATTTAGTTCAAATAATAAATTGCTCGAATAAAGTTTATTAGCAAAATCATTCTCTGCGGAGGATTATTCGTGAACAATCAAATCATTATTGAATCGAGCACGATTACTCTTAAGGACCTAAAACAGCATCTTGAGGAAAATATTAAAAATGGTATTCACCTTGAAATTCGTGAGTCTAGAGTTAAAGAGCGAAACATACCCCAGGAAGTCCTAATCGCCGCGATTGGCACTTCGGGAACTATATTAGGCGTACTAATAACCAGCCTATTTCAATACGTATCAGCAAAACGTAATGAGATAATCGTTGTTGAAGTGGGTGACGTGCGTATAGAGGTTCCAGCAAATGTATCTGAGGAAAAACTTGATCGTCTGATCCAACTTGTGAAGTCAGCGAAAGAAACTCGAATAATTGTCAGGTAAGAAATCGAGGAAACCAAGGACATGCTTCAATCACTCAATCTATGGCTACCTCTCCAGTTACCTACCGGATTAGGCTACCTAGTAAAGAGGGCTGCTAATACGTTAGTTACTGCAAGAGACTTTGAAAATTCACTTGAGAGGAGCTTTCTCCTTGCAGTTTGTCAGACTTCTCTAAACAAAGGCGATGCCAAAGTTTTGGAATCTGTTGGAGATTTGTTAGCGAATAACCTGTTTAACCTTGATTATCCGTCCCAAGTAATGCAAGAGCTTATACCTTATATATCTGGGATCTATGGCAAATGTCTAAAAATTGCTTCAGAGAACCGTAAACAGAGTCTAATGATTAAATTTTTTGCTATGGCGGCAATCCATACAGAGATGAATTTCTATCTTAATCTTGATCAAGAGCACGAACAGCTAGAGGAAGCAGAAAAGTTCGCTAATGCAGCTATTAATTGCTTATGTGACTCTACTCTTTTACCGGAATCTGAAATCGCTTCAAGCCAAGAGATAGATTCGTGGATGACTTCAAGTCAAGAGATAGATTCGTGGACAATTTCAAGCCAGAAGATAGCATCTTGGATAATTCATGTATTTCCTTCCATGAAAAGTGAAGGCGAATTCATTGCACAAAAAGACTACTTTTTAGCCTATTTTCTTTATGAATGGATGAATAAGAAAATTCTCAAACAGTGGGAGTTCTTAAAATATATAGAAGATGCATCGGTACAAGCCAAAAATATTTATCTACAAAAATCTGCGTGCTTAGAGCGATGTTCCATATTCTGGAAAGTAGCCAAAGTCCCATACGGCCAATTAGCCATGCTAGAAAAAATAAGTTTTCTTCATTCTTTTAAATTGCAAAACATTGAGCTAGGTCGAAAATTTGCAGATGAAGCACTGAAGTTAGGAGATGATCTGAATTTTGACTTACAGATGGCAAAAGCTCCATCGGAAACAATTGTTAATCTTAGGCAACGCCTATATCGTCTATCTCGTTTGACTGGAGATCAGAAAAAGGTAGAACAACGACTAGATTTATTCTGTGCGCATCTGCACAGAGATGCTGATAAGTACTATGAAAAACAGGAATGGAATAAAGCTGCTAATTTTTATTCAAATTTAGGGTACAAGTACTTTAATGCTGCTGAATACGTGGGAAGTAGAGTCCTATACAACCTATCTATCTACTTTTTTGAAAAGGCTGAATATTGTCGCTCAAAAGAACCATATATTCTCCAAGAAAATCCAGATGATATGGATACTATGTCCTATAGGCGTTTAGAAATGTCCTATAGGCGTTTAGAGGCTAATGGATTTATCTACGGCGCGTCGGCGCGTCTTAGTAATAAGGGACCAGCAGTAGTTGGTTTGTTTTATGACGCTGCAGATCAATTGGCAGAAGCAGCATTTTTGACGTTTCAGAATCTTCAGATTCACGATTTTTACAATTCTACTGCACATTTTTTCTTGGCTCAAGCAGAACTGGCTAGAGCGGCTAAAGCCACTGGTTCTCAAGATTTTATTCGTCATATTATAAGTAGCGATCAAGCACTTGGTGAATGTTTTCCACTTTACAAAAACATATTTAACGCATATCAGTCAATTCTAAAAATTTTAGTTAATCCCAATAATCAAGAGAAGGATGAAGATAAAATAAGATATCTATCAAGGGGTGGTCACCCAGATCCTCGACATGTAGTAGATATTGCTCATAGAATTATCAGCCACTATGAGACAGGTAATTCCTGCCAATTATCAGATGACTTATTCGAGTTAGGACGTTGCTTCATCTATCTAAATCCATTGGGGTAAGAAGATTATGAGAAATATTCGGATAGATAAACTTTTTTTCCACGATTCATTTTCACAGCTTCCTATTTATCATAATATTGGAACTGCTGAAATCCACGAGTTGAATAGTTTGGATGAAATTGAACTATGCGAAGGGGAATATATAACTGACATCGGCGATGATCTACCCACCGTATCTTATAGAAAGCGGTGGATAACCACTAGGGGGTCATTAACAGAAGCCTACAAACAGGAATGGATTCGAATCACTAAATTAGCGCAACAGATTGCACCAAAGATAGAAGTACAATCGGAAATCTCTTTAGTGCCTAGCGGTATACAAGGCATTATTTGCTATAAGGCTGACGAAAAGAAAGTCGATGAATATACTGAATTCTTTAGTCGAAAAGTAAACCGACTTCTTCGTACTGCCGTTGAAAATTCTGGCATGGATCCAAATCCGTTTGGCCCAATGATCTTTAATCGTACTCATTGGCATTTTAAACTACGCTCTGTAATCAAGAGTTTACTTAATTCTTGTCCAACTCGGATTGCTTGGTTTTCTCCAGAATATATTCCTGTATTATCGGCTGCCCTTAAAGAGCTAAATACTAACCAGAAAGATAGGGGCAGGACAGTAACTCTCAGATACCAATTTGCATCTTTATCCGAAGTGCCTACTTTGATTTGTCAAACCAAGGAGTATCTTGATAACAATGCAATAGAGTGGAACCTTGATTCTTATCTGCAAATATCCTCATTTTTGGAAGAGCAAAATCAACAATTTGTGTCTGGAGAGAAAGAGCAAGAAATGAAGGTTTTATTTTTTCAGCCGTCATCAGGAACTGAGTTTAAGTGGATTAGCATCGGAATGGAGATCCCCAAACCAGATAGAGGTTTTCCCATTAAGTTGACAAATGGAGAAATTGAGTGGTTACCAAGACCTCCTTGGTCTTTGGGGCAGACAATAAATCCCAGAACAGATAGAAAAGGTTCTAAGAAATGTTCGAACTAATTAACGATATAGATACACAGCTTGCCCAAGGGAAAAAAGTTTGCCTTTCTAAGATAAGAGAGATGCTCCAAGAAGATTGGGAAAAAGAAGAATGGGATGCTATTTTAGATCTAGCTTCAAAGATATCAAGTTCTGGTGAACTAGTTCTTGCCTTGGAGATCTACAAAAAGGCTGGAGGAATAATTAAATGGCCAACAATTCGTGGCAGAGCTTTATTAGGAGAGGGTATCGTTTCGGCCAGAAAGTTGGAGTTTGAAAAGGCAACCGAATTAATGGAAGAGGCTGCTCAAATTGCTTTAGAACAGAGAGATTACAAGCAATTAATATCAGTCCGACAAAATCAACTAATTATGCTTTATAAACAGGGAAAATGGAGAGAGCTGGCTCTAAAGGCTAGCAGATGGATATGGGTTGAAGAGGAGTTACTTCCAAGATTAATGCTTAATTCTGCTCAGATGATGTATGATGTGAAACAATACGAAGAAGCCATCACTATTTTGGGACAGGGTAAAGAGCTATTATATAATGATTCTCCTCTAGAGCTTAAAATGGAATGGCTTGAAGCCCTTACTTTGAATCTTCGAGCAGCTGGTGATGATTATCTCTCACAAGCCTATTGCCTGCAGGCAATTCAACTCAATTACCCACAGAAAAAATTTGAGATTCTAGATATTCCCGAAAGGCGACAGCAATTATCACGACTTTATGATCTGCTTGCCCAAATTTATATAGAAATAGATGATAATGAACCTGATCTTCAGCCATGTTCTTTATTTGTTGCAGAGACAATGAAAGATCTAAATTTCTCAGCACCAATTCGTGCAGGAGTATTGCCTCCTAAATTGAAAACAAGAGAAGATGCAATTATCCTCCAGTTAGTATCTATGGAATCTAAAACAGAACAATCTTATCGCAAAAAATTAGAAACAGGATTGGGAGGATATATGCCATGCCAAGTCGGCCAATTAACTGATAATACAATAGATGGGCTAGTACGTCAGCTTAGCGTCCTTCATACCTCTGAAAATATAGATTTGATTCGGTTTAACAGCAAGTTTGATCAACGAGTTAAAGAAGATCTCACGTCTTGGTGGCCATCAGGCTGCATTGGGCTAGCTTATCGATTGGACCCTCAGGAATTGGTGCTCAATGCATATCTAGTTGAACCTGACGCTAATCTCAGAAAATTTCATTTTGATATCAATTATGCAGCAATTAACGCTCTGTTGAATATTTGTAGAAATGGAATTTCAGATGAATTAGAGTTCATGGCAAATCGACTTACTGAAATGTTACTACCACCATCGTTAAGGCAAGCTTTATGGGAAACAGAAGCATCAATTCTACTGATCTCTGCCGACCCGAAACTTGAAGGTGTGCCATGGGAAACTCTTGGTACCGACGGTTCTTATCTTGGCACAGATTACGATCTAGCAATTACACCTTCTCTAATTCGAGCAGCTAAACAAATTAATTCTTGTAGCCCTGTTGTCATTAAGCCTGATCTGTTTACTATTATTGCCAATCCCACTCAGGATCTACCCTTTGCAGAAAAGGAAGCACAAGAAATAATGAAACTTCTAGAAGACTATGAATTGAAGACCACCAAAATATCAAAATGTAAGCATGAAGAATTCTTATCACTTGCTCCAACTTCCAAATGGATTCATTATGCTGGTCATGCTAACTACCTTAATAGCTATCCAGGAGTTAGCTACCTTCACTTATATGATCACCTACTTACCGCACAGGAAATTGCTTCATCTAACATTGCGCAAGATTCTGTTTGGATATTGAATGCTTGCGAGATGGCTCAAACAGGTGATGGCGAAGGAGAATGTGGCTTGGGCTTATCCAGAGTGCTTCTCCTTAAGGGCGCATGTACTGTAATAGGAGCAAACTGGCCTACTGCTGATGAGGCAAGCGCAGATACACTAGTTGAATTTTACCAACGGTTTATTGGAGAACGGTCTACAATAACAAGAGCAATGCGCGACGTTCGTTGCGCCCTACATAGACATGGGTGTCCAATGTATGAGTGGGCACAATATAGCGTAATTGGTCATCCTAACGTAATAATCGGAACTGGTAAAAATACATGGACATACTAATATAGGTCATTGTGAAGAAACCTGAAATTACGTACTTTCCAACAATTGTTTTACTACCTTAGTTTGACAGTATAAACTAAATTTAGTGAGAGGCTTCAATTTTTTGTCAAAAATAATTGACAGTATTCATAAATTTAGTAAAATTGCCTCTGATTTTCCAGCTTCACAATCACTAGAAGGTAAATTCGTAGAGATTTTCGTCCTATTTTATCACTTTTGGCATCTGACTTTTTAGATAGTATCTATATTTTATCTGAGATTCATATTATCTGTCAAATTCTATGCCAAAAAGTTGGTCAAAAATCATAAAAATAGCCATCAAGAGAAAGAGATCATCTGTCAAATAGAATCGTAAAAAATTGGCAAAAATTTGTTGGAATAATATTACTTATCGTTTCAATGGATATGAAAACAATTTTCCCACATAAAAATCAAACTGTCAAACTAAGGTTACTATTATGAAAAAAAACTATTGTTATTTTCCTTTTTAAATTCCAAGATAATGGGGTATGTTAATATTCATAAAGACCAAATAATCTCTAAATCAAAGTATTCTCATCAATTAACAAAAAATCTTTACGAGTTTATTAACTGCAATTTCCAATAAATCATTAAGAAAAAGCCGCTCTCCTTCGTCGACCGTTGAGAGTCTGGGGTATAAAATGTGATCTTAAAAATGTTATCTGCTTATAAGAAAATCCAAGAGACTTACTTCCAAGCAAACAATAATCAAAACAGAAAAAACAGTTGAAGAAACTAAAATTAAAAAAAGAAGCCTGCTCCTCTAAAAGGAACAGACAAAATCACTAACTTATTTCTTGTCCATCACTTTCCTATACATCCTCGCCTGGAACCCATGATACTTCGCAAACCCTTCTGCATCCTTCTGGTCAATGGTCTGGCTGTCAAACGAAACCAGGTCCTCGGAATAAAGGGCATTCGGCTAGCTGCGGGCAAGGATCGTGAGGGCGCCTTTGTAGAGCCTAACTTTACTGCATTATAGTTTAATGAAAACCTGTTAGCTGAATTCTGTGTTCATGAAAAAAGTATAAAGAGGCTTATATAGCGGTTAATATAAGAAGAGTTGGACGATAAATGAAGACATTTTTATTTTTGAGTCAAAATCTGAAGTTCAAAAAAGGTGACCTTTTATTTTATTTACCAGTGTTGCAGATAAGCTTGTAAGTTTAATTCCCTTATTCCCCTTAACTTTTTCTTCCATCTCTCCTTTCTCGTTGTCTGAAAACTTCTGAAGAGGAATTGTTTTTGTAACTTTCATGCCATTCCCATAAAAATCTACTCCGAGAGATATTGTAAGATCTGTATGAGATTCAGAAAAATTGATGATGATATCTTCAAGCTTTTTCTCCATTGAATCTATTTTCTGTTCCATACATAACTTGGGAATCAACGGAATAAGAACAGATATCATCCCATACTGCTTTGGAATATCTTTTTGTTCCCTAATTTGTTGAGTTCTATCGAAAATATGCTGATTTGCAGGTAATCTAGGAATACTTGATTCTAAAGCAAAAATAAGATTCTCTACATTCCAGGTCATTTCTTCCTGACTACCAATTTCCCATTTATGAACCTCTCTACTGACGGCGCATGCAATTTCTTCTGTATCAGTACCTTGAGATTCCCGACACGCAGTCTTTGCTTTTTTCCGAATTTCTTCGAGAAGGGAGTTTAATTTTCTCTTGAGAATAGGAAACCCTCTTCTCAGTACTTCTGTCGCATAAGGAGAGATTTGTTCAGTTTCAGACATTAAATCTGCAGCCCGCTCACAGTATTCCATGTAATGGCTGAGTTCTTCTTTATTGTTCTCTAGGCTTCTATTCTCAAGGCTTTGGACTTCCTCTAATGCTTTTGCTAGATTATCTACAGCTTCAAAAAGTAATTCTTTGTTTTTTGACCTTTTAACTGCGCTTTTAGCCTCAGTAAGATATTTAGCAACTTCATTTTTCGCCTGCTGATTTTCGTCGGAAATTATTGTATAGAATGAACGATAGAACGGCAGGCAAAACTGTGATGGATTAAAAATAGTAGATTCCTGTGACGTTTTTTCGAAAAATTTTATAGCGTGCTCAAACTCTCTCCTGTAATCTATTTCATTCTCTGCTTGGGAAGCCTTAAAGATAGAAATTTTCCCTAGGCAGTAATAAGTGTTTCTCCTCACACCAATATCTTCATCACTTGTGAGTTCTATCAACTCTTCCCAAAATTGTCGTTGATCTGGAAGTTGAGAATAAACAGAACTAAGAATAGATGCGACAGTTGCTCTTACATTTCTATCCTTATTCCTCATACAGTTAAGTAAATCTTGACTAAGCCTTTGTTTATCCGGAATTAAATGAAAAGCAGAAACTAAAGCATAAGCTACCTGGTTTCTCACATCTATATCCTTATGTGCTGAGAGAGTGAGAAGATCTTCCCAAGCTGCTTCCTTATTGTCTACCATCAAGATAGCAGATTTTAAGACATTTGCTACAATTCTTCTTACTTGATAATCTCCAGAAGTAACTTTAATTAGGTCGTTCCACGCTTTTTGTTTATCAGGAACATACGAAAAATTATTTACAAGCCCATTCGCGGCAATCGTTTTAATTTGACTGTCTTTATCAAAAGAGAACTTAACTAAAGACTCCCAAACCTTTTGTTTCTCTGGAGCTAATGTATAATTAGAAACAACTGCATTTAAAACATCTTTTTTAACTTGGATATTTTTATCGTGGATTAATTCGATTAGATCTTCCCAAGCTTTATGCTTATCGCAAACATTTGGAAAAATAGAATTAATATTGCTCGCAGAAATTGTTTTTACTTCAGTCTCCTCATATTTTATGAGTCGAATAAGATATTCCCAAGCTTTGTATTTATCTTCGCGGCTGACAATATTTAAACAAAGAATTTTGGTCGCAGCACGCAAACTATTCTTATTTGTAGTTCTTGTAAATCGTAATAAATCTGCCCAAGCTTTTTCTTTATCTGGTGAATTTGAAAAAATAGAAATCATAGAGTTTTTTACTGTTTCATCTGCTTTATTTTCCTTAAAATCAACTAATTTAGTTATATCTAACCATGCTTTCTCCTTATCAGGGACAAGTGGAAAAGCCAAACTAAATATTAATGGCATGCACGATGTTACTCTATAATCTTCGTTGATCAACAGTTTTGCCGTTAATGCCACTAATTCTTCCCACGCCTTCTGTTTGTCAGAAACTTGAGGAAAAAGTTCAATAACATTACGTCTTGCACCAGGAGCATATTCAAGGTACGCGATTTCAAATATTTCTAAAGAACGTTTCCAATTTTCATCATCCATGAATTTTTAAAATCTCCGCCACTTGTCACTAATTCTAAAAACTTATAATTT
The DNA here is from genome assembly GCF_000969945.1 of Methanosarcina sp. Kolksee. NCBI lineage: Archaea > Methanobacteriati > Methanobacteriota > Methanomicrobia > Methanosarcinales > Methanosarcinaceae > Methanosarcina > Methanosarcina sp. Kolksee. The sequence goes on along the minus strand of NZ_CP009524.1, from coordinate 845,925 downwards.
AAAAAAGTTTCTATATAAAATTCTATTTGAGCAAATTATACTTTAAAAACCAATTTTTTTACGACAGGCCCGTGCTACGCACGGTGACAATAACGGTTTAAGACAGCTATTATTGCACTCTGGAAAAGTTAAATCCATTAATTACTCTGGAACTATGGAAAAAGCAAATAACTGAAAATCCAAAAATAGCCAGAAATAAGTCAAAAAAGAGAATAATTGTCCTGCCTACTGAAAAACAGGCAGGAAAAGAAATAAAATTTCAAATTCACTGCTTATCCATCACTTTCCTGTACATCCTCGCCTGGAACCCGTGATACTTCGCAAATCCTTCTGCATCCTTCTGGTCAATGGTCTGGCTGTCAAACGAAACCAGGTCCTCGGAATAAAGCGCATTCGGTGAGCTGCGGGCAAGGATCGTAAGGGCGCCTTTGTAGAGCCTGACTTTCACTGTACCTGTAACCCTTTCCTGGGACTTATCGATAAAAGCATTCAGGTCGGCATAAAGCGGCTCGTCCACAAGCCCGTAATAGGCAAGTTCGGACCACTGGTCGTCTACGATCGTCTTGAACTTGAGTTCGCTGCGGGTCAGGACGAGTTTTTCGAGGTCGGCGTGGGCTGCCAGGAGAACGGTTGCAGCCGGGTGCTCGTAGTTCTCGCGGGCTTTTAAGCCGAGCACGCGGTCTTCAATCATATCGGTCCTGCCAACGCCGTTTTCGCCTGCGATTTCATTCATTTTCTTCACAAGGGCGTAGCCGCTCATTTTTTCGCCGTCAAGGGAAACCGGAACTCCTGCTTCAAAACCTATGTCAACAATCCTTGGTTTGTCAGGGGCTTTTTCAGGCGAGGTTGTCCACTCGAAGATCTCTTCCGGCGGGACAAACGAAGGGTCTTCAAGCCTGCCGCCTTCGATGCTGCGGCTCCAGATGTTTTCGTCAACGCTCCAGGGCTTGGACTTTGTGACTTCCACCGGGATTCCGTGCTCTTTTGCGTAGTCGATTTCCCACTCGCGGGTCAGGTTCATTTCTCGCATCGGGGCGATAACATCCATATCGGTCTGGCGGAAAACAGCTTCAAAACGGAGCTGGTCATTGCCTTTTCCTGTGCAGCCGTGGGCAAGGGCTACTGCCCCTTCTTTCCGGGCAGCCTCGACCACTTTCTTTGCGATCAGAGGGCGGGCAATTGAGGTTCCCATTACATAGCCTTCGTAGCTTCCGTTGGCTTTGATCAGGGGGAAGACGTAATCGTTAACGAACTCTTCCTTTGCATCAATCGTATAATGCTTGTTGCTGATCTTCTCTGCTTTTGCATCTGCCCGCTTGATTTCCTCTTCAGGCTGCCCGACATCGACTGAAATTGTAACTACTTCGTCGTAACCGTACTTTTCCTTGAGGATGGGGATGCACACCGAGGTGTCAAGCCCTCCTGAATATGCAAGTGCAACTTTCTTTGCCATGCTTTTACTACCCCTTGTTTAACGGATAACGGATATATGATATGATAAGAACCAAAAGATTGACATGTCAATCCAGTGACACGCTAATGGATTGATACATTGTGGATTGACTTGTTAATAGATTTACGTGTTAACGGATCAGTAAGTTCAGTAAGTTCAGTAAGTTCAGTAAGTTCAGTAAGTTCAGTAAGTTCAGTAAGTTCAGTAAGTTCAGTAAGTTCAGTAAGTTCGCTAGGGTTAATAAGGTTAATAAGTTTAATAATTTTGGCAACAGGATATCTAATTCCTGTATATTTAACAGCCAGCGACTGGTAGATTCAAAAACTGATTATGTTTTGCCGGAGGATGGAAAGCCACCCTGCCGGCTGTGATTCATATGTAAATTTTCTGTTGGCCGATGTTTTTAATTAAGCAGTACTCTTCAACAGGTACCCTTAAAGAGTTACATGCTGACAGCTCTTTTTCCTTGATTTATCTTACTGTTCCATCTCTTTGTGGTACTCATTGATGGACTTGATCGTAAGTTCCTCGCCCTTCTTCATAGTTTCAATGGCATCGGCTGCGGCTATTGCTGCCTGCATTGTGGTAATGTACGGGACCTTGAAATCAACAGCAGCCCGCCTGATCCTTGAACCGTCCCTGCGTGACTGTTTGCTTGTTGGGGTATTGATAATAAGGTCAACCTCATCCCTGCGCATCATATCTATGACATTCGGGCTTCCGTCATGGACCTTTTTCACGACATCCATGAAGACCCCGTGCTGTGCAAGATAGTTTACAGTGCCCTGTGTTCCCATAAGTTCAAGGCCTGCTGCCTGCAGTTTCTTTGCAACGTCCACGAGTTCGGTCTTGTCAGCATTCCTTATGGAAAGGAAGACTTTTCCTGTAAGAGGCAGCACATTGTCGGCTGCAAGCTCTGCCTTATAATATGCCCTTCCGAAATCGTAGTCAATCCCCATGACCTCGCCAGTACTCTTCATCTCCGGGCCGAGTACAGGGTCTGCACCTGGTAACTTATCGAAAGGCAGGAGGACTTCTTTAATTGAGACATGGTTGGGTTTTGGCTCGTCCGTGTATCCAATGCTCTTTAAGCTGTGCCCTGCAATTACCTTGGCTGCAATCTTTGCAAGCGGGATTCCAACGGCTTTTGAAACAAAAGGAATTGTCCTGCTTGAACGCGGGTTTGCTTCAAGCACATAGACCTTCCCGCCTTTCTCTGCCATCTGTATGTTAATCAGCCCTTTGACCTTTAGGGCAAGAGCTATCTTGCGGGTATAGTCCCTTACCTGGTCAAGAACCTCAGGCGAAAGACTCTGGGGTGGAATTACACAGGCCGAGTCTCCGGAGTGAACACCGGCTTCCTCAATGTGTTCCATTATTGCGCCAATAAGCACATCTTTCTGGTCGCAGACTGCATCCACATCAATTTCAGAGGCTGCCTCAAGGAAATCATCAATCAGTATTGGGTGTTCGTGAGAGACCCTGACTGCCTCTTTCATATAGCGTTCAAGGTCGATTTCATCGTATACGATTTCCATTGCCCGCCCGCCGAGCACGTAAGAAGGACGCACAAGTACAGGGAAGCCGATCCGCTTCGCAACCTCAATTGCTTCCTTGTGGGAAGTTGCATATCCGCCTTCAGGCTGTGGAACACCAAGCTCCTGCATAAGGATATAGAACTTTTCCCTGTCTTCGGCAAGGTCCATGTCATCAGGATCCGTCCCCAGGATCACGGTATTAAGGTCGGTCCTGCGCTTCAATTCCTGCTTAAGGGGAATTGCAAGGTTTACCGAAGTCTGCCCTCCAAACTGCACCAGGACTCCGTCAGGTCTCTCACGTTCGATTACGTTCATCACATACTCAAGGGTAAGAGGTTCAAAAAAGAGCTTGTCTGAGGTATCAAAGTCTGTAGATACGGTTTCGGGGTTGTTATTAATAATGTGGGTCTCTATGCCTTCTTCCCGAAGCGCAGTAACTGCGTGCACAGTACAGTAATCGAACTCTATTCCCTGTCCAATCCTTATAGGGCCTGCACCAAGGATAAGAATCTTCTTCTTGTCTGTGGCGTTTGTCTCGCAGTCGTCTTCGTAAGTAGAATAGTAATAAGGAGTAGCTGCCTCAAACTCGGCTGCACAGGTATCTACCATCTTGAAGGTAGCCAGGATTCCGGCTGTATGCCTGAGGTCACTTATTTCCTGCCTGGTCCTGTCAGTCAGCTCGGCAAGGCGGGTGTCCGGGAAACCCATCCTTTTTGCTTCACGCAGGAGGTCAGGAGTGAGTTCTTCTGCCCTTATGCGCTTTTCCATATCCACGATCCTTTTTATCTTTGAGATAAAGAAGGGGTTGATGCTCGAAAGCTCGGCAATTTCTTTTACCGACATGCCCCTCTCAAGTGCATCGAAGATAACAAAAAGGCGTTCACTTGTAGGGGTTTTGAGGAGAGTTTTAGTTTCAGGCTCGTCCCAGTGCTTATTTCCTAACTGGTTGTCGATATCCAGGGACTTAAAAGCCTTTAGCAGAGACTCTTCAATAGTCCTGCCAATTGCCATGACTTCTCCCGTACTTTTCATGGCTGTAGTCAGGGTCTTGTCTGCAGTTGTGAACTTGTCAAAAGGCCACCTGGGAATCTTTGTAATTACATAGTCCAGAGCAGGCTCAAAAGAAGCAGGGGTGCTCTTAGTAACATTGTTTATGATCTCATCAAGCGCCATTCCGATTGCGATTTTTGCAGTTACGCGGGCAATCGGGTAACCTGTAGCTTTGGATGCAAGAGCTGATGACCTTGAAACCCTCGGATTTACCTCGACAACGCGGTAATCGCCTTCTTTTAAGGCGTACTGGATATTGCACCCACCTTCGATTTTGAGAGCTCGGATAATCTTGATTGAGGCACTCCTGAGCATCTGGTGCTCAGCATCACTTAAAGTCTGGGAAGGGGCAACAACTGCCGATTCTCCGGTATGCACGCCCATGGGGTCAATATTTTCCATGTTACAGATCACGATGCAGGTATCGTTTGCATCTCTCATGACTTCATATTCGACCTCTGCCCAGCCAAGCACGCTTTCTTCAATGAGCACCTGGTTGATGCGGCTGCGCCTTAGCCCGCGTTCCGTGATTTCAAGCAGCTCTTCTTTTGTGCGGGCAATTCCGCCTCCTGCACCACCGAGGGTGTAAGCCGGACGGACAATTAGGGGAAGCCCGAGTTCCTCGACAACGTCTTCGGCTTCTTTTAAAGAATTAACTGCCCGGCTTAAAGGAACCTTTTCTCCGATCCTGAGCATGGTCTCTTTGAAGAGTTCCCTGTCTTCAGTGTTTTTAATAGCTTCAACAGGGGTCCCCAGGATTTCGACATTATATTTTTCAAATACGCCCTTTTCTGCAAGTTCACTGGTAATATTAAGGCCGGTCTGTCCTCCAATGCCTGCAATAATCCCGTCTGGGCGCTCTTTTTCAATAATCCTTTCTACTATCTTGGCATCAAGGGGCTCGATATAGACCGAATCAGCCATTTCAGGATCGGTCATTATGGTTGCAGGGTTTGAGTTTACAAGGACAACCTTTATCCCTTCCTCTTTTAAGGACCTGCAGGCCTGGCTGCCTGAGAAGTCGAATTCCGCAGCCTGTCCTATAGTGATTGGCCCTGAGCCTATAAGCAAAACCTTCTTTATGTCCTCACGTTTAGGCATTAAATCTCACCTCCGAGGACATTTACAACCTTGCCGAAGAACGTTTCCTCGGTATCCATAGGCCCTGCCTGGGCTTCGGGATGGAACTGTACACTGAAAATATCCAGGTCTTTGTGGGAAACCCCTTCTACGGTTTTGTCATTTGCATTCAGGTATTTTACATAGAGCCCTGTGCCGTCAAGAGAGTCCGCATCAACTGCATACCCATGGTTCTGGGAGGTTATGAAAATCTTGTTTTCAATCAGGTCCTTTACTGGCTGATTTCCTCCCCTGTGCCCGAATTTCAACTTGTAGGTTTTTGCTCCCATAGCAAGGGAGATAATCTGGTGCCCGAAACAGATCCCACAAACCGGAATCGTGCCTGCAAAAGCCTTTACGGCATTAATCGCATCCGTTGCTTTTTCGGGATCTCCTGGCCCGTTTGAGATAAAAAGGAGGTCAGGTTCGTAACCTGCAATTTCCGAGGGTTTTGCAGTTGCAGGGACCAGAGTGAGGTCAATTCCCCGCCTGTGAAGGTTGTTTATGATATTTCGTTTTATCCCGAGGTCAACTATAACCGCATGTTTGCGTTTGCTGCCTCCTTTCCAGGCACCTTCTGCTCCGGGAATGAAATATGGTTCTTTACAGGTTACAAGGGAGATAAGTTCCTCATCCGTGAGCTGTGGAGAGTTCCTTGCTACATCAACAGCCTCTTCCCCGTCGTCGCTGCCTGTGATAAGGGCTGCCCTCATGGTCCCACACTCCCTTGCTCTGATAGTGAGCATCCGGGTGTCCACGCCTTCAATCCCCGGCTTTCCTTCATCCTCTAAAAATTTGTGGATCGAACGGGATGATTTATAATGATAGGGCTTTTTGCAGGCCTCCCTTACAACAAGCCCTTCCGCATGCATGTTATCGGACTGGACGCGCTCCCCGCTGACACCGTAGTTTCCGATAAGGGGGTAAGTAAACATTAAAATCTGACCCTTGTAAGAAGGATCTGTTAGAGCCTCCTCATATCCAGTGAATTGAGTGGTAAAAACAAGTTCGCCGCAAGCTGTGCCTTCGGCACCAAAACCGGTGCCCCTAATAACTGTTCCGTCTTCTAAGCCTAGTACTGCTTTCATCATCTGAACCTGCGAGTAAATGTCATAAGACATGTATAAGTGTTGCGATGAATTTCCCTACTCTCTTAATTACGGGTATTTTTTGAGTTTATTAATATATAAATATTTCAATGAAACTCTATGCCCAATAAATAGACTTTTCCAGCCTGTTTAATGTTCCATTTTTCAACTCAAGAGCTTTCTAAATTTCAAACTGTTTGAAATCTGATAATCTCCATATAAAATGAAAATGTTCGAAATCTTTGCCGCAACTGAAAATAAGACCTTTACCCCGGGTATCTCATACAGCAGGATGGAATTTAGCAGGCTCATTTTAGAGAAAAAAACTGAGAAATCAGGAATGCTGCATATAATCCATTATTTCACCTTTAACCTTAGGGCAGAAGTATCAAAAGAGAATTATACCTGGAAAGGGAAAAGCTTTTCCAAATTTCACAATCAGAGAAAAACGGAAAGAAAAAACAGAAAGAAAAAACGGAAAGAAAAATGGAAAGAAAAAACAGAAAGAAAAACTGAAAAGTCGTACTCTCTTTTTCTTCATCCTGTGCTTTTCTATTGCGAGTAATCTATAATATTGGCCGGCTTCTAATGTAAAATAAATAGCTTTCAGACAAGAAAATTCCTTAACCGATGACCAATTATATAATTTTATAATATATAAATGGACTTCAGGCTTCTGTTTTCTTTATACAATTCAAATTTAGTTCTTGTGTTTATTGATTACTGACATATTTCATTTTACCCCAGGTTAATGCGTCAAAACAATGTGTTTTTTGCAATAAAATACAGTATTTTAGCAGAATCTATCAAATTAGGGTCGTATTCTTGATCTGAATTACCGTATTCTAAATTCTGCTTAACTAAAGGAACCTGTCCAAAAATGATTTTTAAAAAACGCACATGATCTCCTTTGAATAACATGCACAACCAATGAAAGTGCTTGCAGATAGCAGTATTTTCATGCAAATTATTAATCTCATACTTATTTTAAGTAGCTGTGAACATAGACATAAAAGAGGCAAAAAATGGTAAAAATGGCAATAACGGCAAAAATTGATAAACTGACAAAAACGACAAAAACGGCAAATACCCTTAAGGAGCTTAACAGGTCGGCAGAAGAAAACTGCAAAAAAGGCAGAATTTCCTTTAAGGTAGGGAAGTTCGAAGACGCACTTGCTGCCTATGGAGAAGCAGCTGATGCCTGGAAAGAAATGGCAGATATGCTTTTCGAAAAAGGAAAAGAGGCCCGAGGGAAAGAGTTTCTTGATAAAAACCTGGAGACCATATCATGTTACGGGATGGTTCTTTTCAAGCTTGAAAGATATGAAGAAGCTCTGGAGATTGTTGATTCCGCCCTTGAACTTAAGCCTGAAAACCCTACCGAGTGGTCCAACCGGGGTTTCGTGCTCTCAGCTCTGGACCGGAACGAAGAAGCCCTTGAAGCTTTCGAAAAAGCGCTTGCATTTGACCCGAAATCCCCCAAAATCCTGACTAGCCAGGGCATAGTATATTTCAGGATGGGGCTTCTAAAAAAAGCTCTTGAGACTTTTGACGAATCTCTGGCAATCGAACCCGGGAAAGCTTCGGACTGGGCCTGCAAGGTTCCCAGGTTCAGTTTCTTTTCCCGGAATGAAGCACCTATTATGAAGCCTAACAATGCTGAGACCTGGTACTGGAAAGGCAACGCACTTCTTGAGCTTGGAGAAAAGGAAAAAGCCCTTAATGCCTTCAGGAACGCTCTTGAAAACGACCCCGAACACCTCAACTCTCTTCTTAGCGGAGGGGATTTGCTCTGCGAATTTGCTGAGTACGGTGAGGCTTTTAAGTGTTATATACGGGCCCTGAAACTCAGCCCTGGAAATGAAGCCGCTGAGAAAGGAAAAGAGTTTTGTGAAGAGAAAATTAATGAATGATTATAAAAGCACATTCAAGCTTAATTTCTGGCTCTTCGCTGTTCTCTATGGATAAAATGATTTTCAATTCAAGATCGCATTGGTTTTTATGAGAATATTATGAGAATATTATGAGGATAGCCACACAAAACAACGAAGAGCCATTTTCTATTTTTGGTGTGGGTATTTTCTAACTGAGCAGTTATTATCAACCCATTCCAAAACTCAGAATTTGCTTCTTAGACTTTGTATTTCGAGTAACCAACTAAATTCATGATCATGAAAAAAAATTCTGAAAACTTCCAGCAATTAAGAATTTTGAGATAGGCTCATTCATAAAAAAAGGCCATAGACTGTATATTAAAGTTAGATTCATGCAAAAAAAATAATATCAAATAAAACAGATTTCAATTTCCTAATTACTCAATTTTTGATGCTTGGCACGACATTAGAAGGATATGCATATATTGTCAAATACTGAACTTTAACTATATCCAGATTAAAACTTTGTCTTCATGAGATGTCTTCGAATTGTTAGTTGTAAACATAGCATTCTTGACTATGACCTACTTACTCCAAAATCAAATTATGAAGTGAAAACATGAATGTACTATATGATTACTCAATATTTCAACTTCAACGTTATGGAGGAATCTCCAGATATTTCTATGAGATGATAAGTTGTCTCTCTATGAAGAATGAAATCAATGTCAATTTATTTGAAGGTTTTCACATTAATGAGTATGAATTTCAGAAGAATAAAGAGAATTTTGGACGGTATCGCGGGTATAAAACGTTTCCTTTTCCAGGTAGCGGTTATTTATTCGACACATTGAACAGAATATGGTTTAATCACGTTTATGATGATTTTTCAAATTTAAATATTTTTCATCCAACTTATTACAGGGGAGATTTAAGCAGGTTCAAAAAATCACCCGTAGTATTAACAGTACACGATATGATTCATGAGTTATATAGTGACCAATATAGTAAAAATGATCCTGAAATGAAGTACAAAAAATTATCAATTAACTCTGCTGACGCAATAATCTGTGTTTCTATGAATACTAAAGAGGACTTACTCAAGTTTTATGATTTTCCTGAAGAAAATATCTGGGTAGTCTATCATGGAAGTTCTCTTAATAGATCTATGCTTCTTGATCCTGGAAAAATTGTCAATGAAGATATTATGAAGAAACCCTACTTTTTATACGTAGGAAAGCGAGATGGATATAAAAACTTCTTAATGCTGCTGGATGTTTATGCCACTCGTTTTGCAGATGATTTTCATCTCGTTTGTTTTGGAGGAGGCAAATTTAATGAAACAGAACTGGGTATACTTAATAAACTCAAGCTTTCGAGTAAGGTTATTCAAGTAGATGGTTCTGATGAATTCTTGGCATCTTTGTACAAATATGCATTTTGTTTAATTTATCCTTCTTTATATGAAGGGTTTGGTATTCCTCCCCTTGAAGCTATGTCTTTAGGGTGCCCGGTAATTGCAAGCAAGACCAGTTCAATTCCTGAGGTGGTTAGCGGAGGAGGAATATTATTCGATCCGTTTTCAAAGGATGATTTAATTCGTTCAATAGATTCATTAATGAACCCAAATATAAGATCTCACTGGATATCAAAGGGATTTGAACAGGAAAAAAAATTCAGTTGGGATAGAACTACAAATGAAACACTTAACGTTTATGAATCTATAATATCCTAACATTTTAAATTAGAAGTTATTATTATGGGGTCTTCCAGTTATTTTCTAGGAAACAGGTTTTCTAGGAAACAGGTTTTCTAGGAAACAGGTTTTCTAGGAAACAGGTTTCCAATTAAGAAAAGTTATGTATGCAAATGATATGGCTGAAGCACATATATATTGATAGAAAATTATAACTCTAATGAAATATAGGAGTTTATCAACACTGGGATGGGAAAATTCATTATAAAGTAATTAGCTGAACTGGCACAGCATAAAAAGGTAAAATTGTGTAAAATGCATCAAAGCCTGATGGAACTCCACGAAAACTTCTTGATGTCATAAAGCTTCACAGCCTGGGCTGGAAAGATAGAATATCTTTGAGGGAAGGAACTAAAAGTGTTTTCAATGAGTACCGGAAAACTTTGAAGGAACGACCCTTTATCTGATAGTGGATGTGAAGAAAAAAATGAAAATCTCAATAATAACTCCGTCTTTTAATTCTGAAGAATATATCCTGAATAACCTGAAAAGTGTTCATCTGGATCAAAAAGGTGATTTTTCAGTAGAACAGATCATTGTCGATGGAGGGAGTAAGGATAAGACTATTGATATTATTAACACTTTCAGGGAATCTCACAAAGCTGATATTAAGTTAATTGTCGGTAAAGACAAAAGCATGTATGATGCCATAAATAAAGGCATAAAAGCAATGTCTGGAGATATATGGGCTTGCTTAAACACTGACGATGAATATAACCCTGAAATATTCTCAGTAATTGTTGAGGAATTTAGAAAAAACAAGGATGTAGATGTTATATATGGTTATATTGATAACGTTGATGAAAACGGAAAGTTCCAATATACCTCATACTTACCTCAATTTGACCTGGATTTCCTCGTCTTAAGCCGTGGATGTCGTTGTATCAATCAACCTTCTACTTTTTTAAAAAAGACAGTTGTGGAGAGAGTTGGATACTTTGACCTTACCTACAGGTATGCATCAGATTATGATTATCTTATTAGAGTCGGAAATCAATGTAATGTTAAACGGCTAAACAGAAGTTTTACAAAATTTATGGTTCGTGGGTCTTCCCTGTCATCTGGAACAGGTTCAAAAACAACTCTTGAAAAAGAGGCAGAAACGATTTCTAAATTTTATATTGACAAATACGGGATTAAACCTAAAAATCTATATATTCAATATTTGGGTTTTTGTTTAAATCACATAAGACCAAATAACTTACCTTATATCCTTAAAAAGCTCCCAAAAATAACTATCCTGGTTTTGACCCTAAAGATTTTTAGATATTAACTGAGCCTCTGGCCACAAAAAGGAAATATTAATGGCACTACAACCCAAAAAATCTCAACCAGAGTGGGAGATTGAATCGGGTGAGAGATTGAATCGAAAAAATAATGTTTTCATATTTTTCCTTCACTATTCCATTTTTGTTTATTTATAATTAGTCGTGCTGTTTAATCTGATTGTATTAGTGTAAGATCTGATTGTATTAGTGTAAGAATATACTACAGTCACGGTTTTTTGTATAAATTTTTAAGCAACCTGAACCCAACGTTTGCTATAAAACAAGGCACCATATACATTGCTTTAATCCCAAAAATCCTGATCAAAAATACAACATGGTTTCGCATGTGATAATAATAAAATTTAAACTCATTTGACTGCCTTGACCCACCTGTTTTTATTTTTCGGTGTTCAGATGCGGCTTTTGGTTGAAAAAAGAATTTATAACCTGCTTTGCGCAGCCTGAAGTTCAGGTCGGTTTCTTCCCTGCTGTATGTGCCTTTGTATGCTTTTTCTTCGTAGCCGCCTATTTCTTCCAGGGCGCTCCGATTATACAAACAACACGCGTGACCCGTGACAGTTTCCTGAACTTCGTTAAAGTCCTCAGTATAATTATTATATACTTCGCCTGTCCACTTATTAAAAACAAAGGGCAATTTTTTTTCAGTAGCTTCTTTTTTATGAAGGTCGGCATTAATGTGTGAAATCGGGTTATCTTCAAGTAACCTTGGAACCACTGCTCCGACTTTAATTCCTGATGAAACAAGCGAATTGTACGTATTTACCAGGGTTTCAACACAGTCAGGAAAAAGAATTAAGTCATCTTCTATGAAGAAAATAAGGCTCCCTTTGGCTAAAGATAAACCAATATTCCGGTTGCTCGGAGTTCCGTGGTTAACTTCATTTATTTTGGCTTTAATACGCGGGTCGAGTTTTGTACATTCTCTAACAACAACGGGAGTTTCATCTTTAGAACCATCATCAGAAATAATTAACTCCCAATTAGTATATGTCTGATTCAGTACTGAATTAATGCATCTTTTTATCAATTCAGACCTGTTATAAGTCGGTAAAATTATGGATACAAGCTGTTCTTTCATGGAAAACTTTCCGTTAGGTATTACTGATTAAAAGTTGACTCATAGACCGTTATTATTTTTTGAGTTACTTCATCCCAGTCTATTATCGAATACAAGCCATAATTTTTCTCGTCTACCTTTTCTTGTTCGTTCTTACTTTGTCTTCTTTTATTTTCCATTAAATCTTGCAATGCTCTTACGACCTTCTCCTTTGAAACCGGATTCTCAATCCCAATACAGTTTCTTCCGTCAACAAACTCCTCAAGTGCACTCCCTTTTGCCACTATACAGGGAATTTCTGCAGCCAGTGCCTCAGCAACCGTTATTCCATATGCTTCATGAGAAGAAAGCATTAAAAATATATCCGCATCTGCATAGCGTTCAAGAAGTTCTTTTCTTGACAGATCTTTTAACCATTCAACCCTTGCTTCCACCCCTGAACTTTTAGCCATATTGCGAAGTTCAGCTTCGTAAGGACCCTTTCCAATGATTCTCAACCAGAAATCCTGAAGTTCAGGCAAACTCTGAATAATATACTGTACCCCTTTATATTCTTCCAGGCGGCCCACATAGAGAAGAATCTTTTCTCTTTCAGCGTTCCTGTTTAAGCTTTTTTCCGGCTGCCTCAAACCTTCAAACTCTTTAAGGTTTATTCCGTTAGGGATCTTTAAGGTTTTTGCGGCAACCTCAAAATCTGATTCTACAAGTTTCTTTTCATACTCTGAGACACATATTACGGAATCTGCCCTGGAGAAGATAATCTTCCCGAAAAGCCTGTACGGCTTGTGCAGTAAATCGCGGAATGCGGTATGGCCGTGCTTGTGATAATGCGGCGTAAACACAAATTTTCCGCTGTGCCTGCTTAATGATGCGAAAAATGCAGGAAAAGCATGATAACTATGGGCATGAATTATATCGTAGTCGTGCTTTTTGAGATAAGTATAGATCTGAGGAGCGAAGTAGTACGCATTTCCCGGAGCAAAAGATCTGAACCTTATAACCCTTACTCCGTTTATTATCTCTTGCTTTCTCAATTGTCCCGTGGGATCGGTTGTTATAACCTCCACATCGTGCCCTGCTTTAACCAGCCTTTCACTAATTTCTTTGACATGAGTTTCCACTCCACCTATGTCAGGAGAATAACGGGGACATATCTGGGCTATTTTCAAGGCTGAACCTCTTTTATACTGGAATCTATGTGGAGTAATGCATTAGTTTAATATAAAGATACTGTGATAGTTTAGGCAAATGACATCTAATAAAAGCGTTTGCATAGTCGGACCTTCGAAACGTTTTTTGAGCGGTATCAGTTATTACACTATCCGTCTGGCAAATGCCATGTCTGTGGAAAAAGAAGTCTCAGTAGTTTGCTTTCGGCAGTTGCTTCCAACTTTTCTGTTTCCCGGAAAATCCCATGTTGGAAAGAATATTTCTGACCTGAATTTTTCACCCGGGATACCTGTCTTTAACGGCATGGACTATAACAATCCACTGACCTGGATTCAAGCATACCGCTTTCTTAAGGCACAAAAACCGGATATTATAGTTTTGCAGTGGTGGACTTCCTCAATTGCGCATATGCAGCTTCTGCTAAAGATATTTGCAGGTTTTCTGAATAAACCTAAAATAATTATAGAATTTCATGAAGTTGTAGATCCTTTTGAAGAATCAATACTTCCAATCAGGTTATACTCAAAAATAACAGGAAAACTGCTGCGTAAAAACCTTGATGCATATATTACTCATTCCGAATCCGATAAAGAGCTTGTTGCAAAAAGATACTCTATTTCCCCTGAAAAAATTCATGTGATCCCACATGGACTTTATGACCAGTACGGGAAATTGCTTGACATAAAAGAAGCAAGAAAAAATCTCTCGATAAAGGACGATTTCGTTATACTTTCTTTCGGCTTAATTCGAAAATATAAAGGAACTCCCTACCTCATCAGGGCCTTTGAACAACTGCCCCCCAAAATTCTCGAAAAAAGCCGGTTATTGATTGTCGGGGAAATCTGGGAAGACCGCAAGGAATTACTTGACCAGATTAAAGCTTCTCCTTTTCATGATAAGATTACACTTGTAGACGAATATGTTCCTGACGAGAAAGTAAACCTGTATTTCAGTGCTGCCGATGTAGTAGTCCTGCCTTACCTGAGAGCTTCTCAGAGTGGAATTGCGCATATCGCCATGTCTTTTGGAAAGCCTGTTGTTGTTTCCGAAGTAGGTGGCTTAAAAGAATCAATGGCTAACTATGAAGGCACTTTTTTCGTACCCCCTGCGGATATCGATTCTATCAGAGAAGCTATTCTCAACCAGTTCGGAGAGAGAAAGCACTACGAAGCTCCTGATCAGAAATGGGATAGAATTATAAACTGTTACATAGAATTAATACAATCTATTTAATTTTCTTTTTCATAATTATACCGTAATTTATAATGTTTAATTTATAAAGGGGATACTATGAATTCTCAGGATCGTCCTGTATCGTCATTAAAGGATAAAATCAAATCCAGCTGGCCTTATACTCTGACAGTTGCGATAATCGGTTTTGTGTCTCTATGGATTAGAATAATCCCATCAGACAATGTAATTTTTCCTGGCGGAATTGTGAAGTTCACGACCAATGATGCGTGGTACCATATGCGTACCCTATTCGTTCTGCTTGAAAATTACCCCCACAGGATGTTTTTCAATCCCATGACCAACTATCCTAATGGGAGTTACATACATTTTGGTCCATTGTTCGATCAAATGATGGCTATTACGTCCCTGATTCTTGGAATGGGAAATCCCAGTTCTCAACTGGTTAACACTATAGGAGCCTATTTCCCTGCCGTGCTTGGAGCCCTAACTGTTATTCCGGTTTACTACATAGGAAAGTACCTTGGTGGACATAAAGTTGGGATTCTGGCTGCGATCATGATTGCATTTGCTCCAGGGCAGTTTCTATCCCGTTCAATGATTGGCTTTGCAGACCATCATGTTGCCGAATCGCTATTCAGTACTTTCTTCATGATGTTTTTCATGCTGGCCTTGATTTCAGCAAAGGAGAAAAAGCTTCATTTTGAAGATGTGTTCAATAAGAAATTCAATGTCCTGAAAGAACCTCTTATATACTCAGTTATGGCTGGAATAATGTATTCAGCGTACCAGCTTTCCTGGCCAGGAGGCTCTCTTTTCTTATTTATCGTTCTTGTTTACGCAATATTTCAATATATTCTTGACAATTTCCGGAATGAGTCCAGCGACTACCTTGGGTTTACAGGTGTAGTCACTTGCCTGGTAAGTACAATACTCATCCTCCCCTTTGTCCATCCGGATATGGGGTTTTCTCTGTACTATTACTCCTGGTTCCATGTAGTCACTGCTCTTGGAGCGATGGTGGGTTTTGTGGCTTTGAGTTTCATTGAAAGGGAATTCAAAAGAAAGAAAATAAAAGCTTATTACTACCCTTTTCTAATCCTCGTCGCAGGAATTCTCGGGCTTATAATTACAAAAATCGTATCTCCATCACTGTATTCCCTGATTATACATGCACCAAACACTGTTTTCGTAATTCAACAGGGAGGACCTTCCACAATAGAAGAAGCTTCGTCTATATTCTTACCATATGGCACTTTTACTATGGAAAAAGTCTATTTAAATTTTAGTGCTACGGGATTTTTTGCGTCTCTTCTCGGGATGCTTATACTGGCTGCAAACCAATTCAGAAAACCAAAACCCGAGGAATTACTGGTTCTTGTCTGGAGCTTCTTGATATTCCTTACAATTTATGGCCAGAACCGTTTTGCATATTACTATTCAATAAACGTTTCAGTCCTGAGTGCATATCTGGGAGGACTGTTACTTGAAAAAGTAAAATGGAGTGAACTTGACCAGAAGTTCAAAAGTACTGTAAAGTCACCCGCAGATATTCCAGAGGCATTGAAACTCGTCAGAGTAGAGCAGGTTCTAGCAGTCCTGCTTATAGTGGTATTTCTAATTTATCCAGTATATGGATCTGCAATTCCATATACAAAAATGGTATACGGGCAGCCTATCCAGCCCTGGGAAGATGCTTGTACCTGGCTTCGCTCAAACACCCCGGACCCTGGGATGGACTACAATGCCATTTATGAAGCTCCGAAAAACGGAGAACTTTTCAATTATCCTGATACTGCCTATGGTGTTATGTCCTGGTGGGACTACGGGCACTATATAGAGACAATAGGGCATAGAATGCCAAACGCGAACCCGTTCCAGGCAGGAATAGGAGGCCGCACATCAAGCATTAACGAGACAAATCGGCCAGGTGCTACAACGTTTCTTACAGCCCCATCTGAAGAAGAAGCAAGTGCAGTACTTGAAGCCATAGACCCGAGGCCCGACAAAGCAGGTGCAAGATACATAATGTCTGATGCCAGAATGGCTACAGATATATTCTGGTCAATTGCTACCTGGACTCTTGATAATAAAGGGTACACCCAGGTATACTTGATAGATAAAGAGTATAGGTCCCTGCCTACCACTCGATATTTTAATACAATGGAGGCAAAGCTGCATATTTTTGACGGAAATGGCTTGAAGCAGTATCGTATGATTCATGAGACTGAGGCCTACCAAACCAATGAGCTATTGTACAAACAGGTATACAATTACTTTTATGGAGGTAAACTCTCGGAGGTAGATACAGGCTATGTCAAGACCTTCGAGTACGTTAAAGGTGCAAATGTAACAGGCACGGCTTCCCCCAATGAGACCGTTAATATAAACACGACAATTCTTACAAATCAGGGGCGAACCTTTGAATACTCGCAGTCAACAACTGCAGACTCTCAGGGAAAGTACGAGCTCACAGTGCCTTACTCAACAGAAGGTCCGATTGCAGGCGAAACACAATTTGATACTGCACCTTCAGGACCATATGTATTGAGTTATGGGAATACGACAAAAGAAGTGAAAGTAAGTGAAGAAGATGTATTAAAAGGAGAAAAAATAAAGGTTTGAACAGTATAAGAATAATACAGTTAGTTAATTTCACATTTTTATTTATTTTACCTTATTTTATTTATTTTACCTTATTTTATTTATTGTGTCTTATTTTAGATATTATGTCTTATTTTATATATTGTGTTGTATTTTATTTATTTTACCTCGTTTTATTCATTTTACCTCGTTTTATTCATTTTACCTCGTTTTATTCATTTTACCCTATTTGATGTCTTTATTTTTATTTTTATCTCTTTTGGAAATGATTATTCTATAGATATTTTTGAAGTAGCCTCCACCTTTCCAGAATGATTGTTTTTTATATATTCACCGGTTACATATACTTTTATATACTATTAATAAAGTTATTTTATATGTCAAAGGGCCTCTTAAAGTGGAACAATAACATTGCAGCGTCTTAGAAGACTTACTAATGTTTCGAAGTAGACAGTTTTAGAGAGACTGTAGTCGGGAAAGAAAAGTAAACATCCTCCAGGAATACTGAACCTCTTGAAGACTGTTCTGACGACTCAATATGAAAAATGCATGAAGTTTCCGAAAATGGATAAGCAGGATTATAACTAATCAGACTGATTTGCCTGCATAGGATAATATTATCTATTTGATTTTCTTCTTCCACAAATTATATATTTAATTGAAAAAACTTACCTCTTAAAGGGGATTATTATGAGTTCTCAGGATCATCCTGTATCATCATTTCAAAACAAAATCAAATCCAGCTGGCCTTATACTTTGGCAGTTGCGATAATTGGCTTTATATCTCTATGGGTCAGAACACTTCCTTCAGATTCGGTGTTCTTATCCGATGGATCCGTAAAGTTTGCGACCAACGATGCCTGGTACCATATGCGTACCTTATTCGTCCTGCTTGAAAATTACCCACACAGGATGTTTTTCAATCCCATGACCAACTATCCTAACGGGAGTTACATACATTTCGGCCCATTGTTCGACCAAATGATGGCCATAACCTCCCTGATTCTTGGAATGGGACATCCCAGTTCTCAACTGGTTTATACAGTAGGAGCTTATTTTCCTGCCGTGCTCGGAGCCCTTGCTGTCATTCCGGTTTACTACATTGGAAAATATCTTGGGGGGCATAAAACCGGGATTCTGGCTGCGATTCTGATAGCATTTGCTCCAGGGCAGTTTCTGACCCGTTCACTGATTGGTTTTACAGACCATCATGTCGCTGAATCACTATTCAGTACTTTCTTCATGATGTTTTTCATGCTGGCCTTGATTTCAGCAAAGGAGAAAAAACTTCATTTTGAAGATGTGTTCAATAAGAAATTCAATGTCCTGAAAGAACCTTTTATATACTCGGTTATGGCTGGAATAATGTATTCAGCCTACCAGCTTTGCTGGCCAGGAGGCTCGCTATTCTTATTAATTGTACTTGTTTACGCTATATTCCAGTATATCTTGGACAATTTCCGGAATGAATCCAGCGACTACCTTGGGTTTACAGGCATAGTCACCTGCTTAGTAAGTACAATCCTTATCCTTCCCTTTGTCCACCCTGACATGGGGTTTTCTCTGTACTATTACTCCTGGTTCCATGTTATCACATCCCTTGGGACAATGGCAGGTTTTGCGGCTTTGAGCCTTATTGAAAGGGAATTCAAAAGAAAGCAAATGACGGCTTATTACTACCCTCTGCTAATCCTCGGAGCTGGTATTCTCGGGCTTATATGTATCAAGGTTTTATCTCCATCCCTTTATTCCCTGATTATAAACGCTCCGAGCACTGTTTTTGGGATTCAACAGGGAGGGCCTTCGACAATTGGTGAAGCTACTTCTATATTTTACAGTAGTGGTGTCTTTACCCTTTCTAAAGCTTTCTCAAATTTCACTACTACGGGATTTCTCGCTTCTATTCTAGGAATGCTTATTCTGGCTGCAAATCTGTTTAGAAGACCAAAGCCTCAGGAATTTCTGCTTCTTGTCTGGAGTTTCTTTATTCTCCTTGCAATTTACGGCCAGAACCGTTTTGCATATTACTATTCAATAAACGTTTCAATCCTGAGTGCATATCTGGGAGGATTGTTACTTGAAAAAGTAAAATGGGGTGAACTTGACCAGAAGTTCAAAAGTACTGTAAAGTCACCCGCAGATATTCCAGAGGCATTGAAATTCTTCAAAGTACAGCAGATTCTAGCAGTCCTGCTTATAGCGGTATTTCTAATTTATCCGGTATATGCATATGCAATGCTATATGCAGTTGGCTCAAATGAGCCCAATGAGCCCTGGATGGAAGCTTGTACCTGGCTTCGCTCAAACACCCCGGACCCTGGGATGGACTACAATGCCACTTATGAAGCCCCGATAAACGGAGAACTTTTCAATTATCCTGATACTGCATATGGTGTTATGTCCTGGTGGGACTACGGGCACTATATAGAGACAATAGGGCACAGGATGCCAAATGCGAACCCGTTCCAGGCAGGAATAGGAGGTCGCAGGGCAAGTATTAACGAGACAAACCAACCAGGTGCAGCAACCTTCTTCACAGCTCCATCTGAAAAAGAAGCAAGTGCAATACTTGAAGCCATAGACCCAAGGTCCGACAAAGCAGGATCACGATATATAATGTCTGATGCCAGAATGGCTACAGAAATATTCGGGGCAATGCCTGCCTGGACTCTTGATACTGATGGGTATTATCAGGCTTACTGGACAGGTAGCCAATATCAGAACATACCTTCTACCCGATATTTTAATTCCATGGAAGCAAAACTGCATATTTTTGACGGAAATGGCTTGAAACAGTACCGTATGGTCCACGAGACTGAGGCCTATCAAACTGACGAGGCCGGGTATAAACAGGTATACAATTACTTCTACGGAGGTAAACTCTCTGAAGTAGATACCGGCTATGTCAAGATCTTCGAGTACGTCAAAGGTGCAAATATAACAGGCACGGCTTCCCCCAATGAAAACGTTAATATAAACACGACAATTCTTACAAATCAGGGAAGGACCTTTGGATACTCGCAGTCAACAACTGCAGATTCACAGGGTCGGTATGAATTTACAGTGCCTTATTCGACCGATGGCCCGAGTACAGGCGAAACAAAGTTTGATACCGCACCTTCAGGACCCTATGTAGTGAGTTATGGCAATACGACAAAAGAAGTGAAAGTAAGTGAAGAAGCCGTATTAAAAGGAGAAGAAGTAAAGGTATAAGCTACGGAGTGTACTATTACTCACTCCACTCACCTTTATTTCTACTTCTTTTTCCTTTGCTTTTATTTTTAGGTTACATCTTTTCAACTTTATTTTTAGGCAAGGTCTGCAGACTTTTATTTTATTTTCCCGCTATCTAGATATACTATTAAAAAAACCTACTTCGCAGGTGAAGTGCGATGAAAAACCCTATCATAGGCCGAGTCTGGAAATTCGGAAACGATATCGATACAGACGTAATTATTCCTGGTAAATATTTGCGAACCAAAGATATGCAGGTCTTTGCAGCTCATGCAATGGAAGGCATTGACCCCGAGTTTGCAAAAAAAGTAAAACCAGGGGATATTATTGTAGCAGGCAGCAATTTTGGCTGCGGCTCTTCAAGAGAACAGGCTCCCCTTGCTTTAAAACATGCAGGTATAGCCTGCGTTGTCGCAAAATCTTTCGCGAGGATCTTTTTCCGAAATGCAATCAATGTAGGGTTACCTCTTATTGAAGCCGATATAGATTGCCAGGAGGGCGATGAGGTCAGAGTTGATCTGCTAAAAGGCGAGGTTACAGTTTCGGATAAAGGCACATTCAGGGGAAATAAATTGCCGGATTTCCTTCTCCAGATACTTGCTGACGGCGGGCTTGTAGCCCATAGAAAAAAAATCCAGGGTGAGCAAAAAGAATAATTAGTCCTGTAAATATCAAAATATGAAAAGTACACTGAAATGTACACCGAAAAGTACACCGAAATGTACACCGGAAACATATCGGAAATGAATTAAATTTGATAATTACTAAAATAATAGTAATCCAGAACGGAAATCCAGAACGGAAATCCAGAACAGTAACCTATGGTCACACCTGTAATTGTTGCAATAAAAAGTTCATTTTATCTCAGTTGAGTAGCTGCATTATTTAGCCTTGTGACTATAGAATCAACAACCCAAAAAATCATCCAAAACAACCGATATCTATGCTTTTTCCTGATGAGTATAAGTATGTGGGCGTAACAAAATCCTTCTGCCCGGGCACTGAAGAGCCTATCTATTTTCTTACTGACTATCTGATTACAGAAAAGGAAAATCCTCAGACAGGCAACTACGAATATGCAGTTTATCACGTAAAAAAAAGCGGAGAGGGACTGCTCAGGAAAGTTGAAGCTCTCGAAACAATAGCCTCAGGAGAAGAGGTGGTAAAGTATGACAGGGAATTGAACATAAAAAACCGCACACTCCTGATCGAGACTGCAGAAAAGCTCTGTACCGGCAAAGTGAACACGGTAATTTTTACAGGTATGGATAGGCATGTTACTTTTGTTCATGCCCCTGACCTTTCAAGCATTCTTGAGCTAGAAATCCTTGACGTTGCTCCCCCTTATCCGTCCTGGCTTTCTCTTGTTGTGAGAAGACTCGAAGCCAGTGGAATTTTCGGGGACCTCCAGGTCAGGTTTACTGAAAAGGTAATTGACCTCAGGCGTTTTGAAGGAAAAAATACGGTTTTTCCATGCAGCGCGTCTGGACTCGAAGGCAAGTGCCTGGATTCGGATGTGCTCACAGAAAATGGACATTTACTCGTAGGATGCGAGATTTCAAAGACTCTTTTTGAGATGCGTTTTCCTGAATTAGAGTATTCTTTTATAAACATCTGTCCTTTCAAGTCCGAAATAGTTGTGCCCTCAAAATCCTTTATTACTCGCTGCTGCATGTCTGAAAATTCAGGGCTTGTAAAGATTTCGGGCTTTGATGGAGCTGTAGTTCACTGGGGTGCATCGGAGTACCAGGTTGCTGAAGCTATCCGAAAACTTGTAAACAGCCTCAGGCAGGGTTCAGAGGATCTAAATAGCCAGGTATAATAGTGTTCACAAATTAAACTGCAGGCCTGCTAAGTTTACTTGAGGAAACTTACACTGGAAACTGGTAATTGAAAAAACTGCCTGCGCGAAATTCAATTTACTTATTTTATACCTTTTTTTGAATAGTAGTGCTGCCTGCTCCTATCTTCCCATTTTCATCAACTATTGATAAATCCGAAACTGATCTTGCAAGAAGTATAAGGGCTCTTCGTTGTTTTGTGTGGATATCCTCATAATATTCTCATAATATTCTCATAAAAACCAATGCGGTCTTGAGTTGAAAATCATCTTATCCATACTGAATAGAGAAGAGCCCTAATGTCTTCATAAAAACCAATGTGGTCTCGAATTGAAAATAATCTTATCCACAGGGAATGAGGAAGAACCGATATAAGACACGCAAGTAACACGCACTTATGAATTGTCGTGTCAGGGGAAAGAGCAGGACTCATGTTATTTTTTTGTCAGTAACAATCTTTTGTGTAAGAATCTGATCAACTTTTATTAATTATATTCTTATGTCTAAATCATAAGATTTTTTATTATATATACATAAGTTCAGTATTAATAGAAATTCTTGACTAAATTTAGAAAAAGTTATAATCTATGAAGGTCATCCTTTTAAAGGATCATTTACTAGCGACGCTCGTAATTGAGGAGATTTGAGGGGAACATCAAAGATTTAAGTGACTCATGTAATCGGAAACGGGTAGCCTATTACATAACAAAATTAAGCCTGGGGGTAATGCTATGCTTTTGCTCACGATTGTATGGATTGTTGGATTCGTTGTGGGGGTTTTCTTGCTGAAGTTTGTGTTTGTAAAGGTTGCGGTACAGGCTTCACTTGCTTATAACACAATCATTGGACGTAATATTCAAGGGAAGTATCAACAGGTGAATGTGATACCAGATTTGGTTAAAACTCTCGCTGACAGCAACATATACCAGCGTTATTCGCTTGATCCGCTGCGTGTTGTAAAATATCCGGCATTTTATAGAAAAGGCTTTAAGTTTTTTGATGGGAATCAGTATAAATATGCTATTTATTATGAAGGCAACGGCAACTATACTGTCTACAGAAAAGTGAGAGCAGAAATATCGGGCAATAAAACAAAAACAGTGGTTAAGGAAAAGTCTAAAATTAAGGTGTGAGCAGAACTAAGATGTGAGCAGATTTATTTAACCGAAGTGCTGCCAGGGATTGCCAATATGTATGAGCAGAACTAAGGTGTGAGCAAAGTGAAAATATCCACACAGTAATTTAGTTCAAACACTGTCTCTTCTAATCATGTTACGCAGACCTTTAGGGCTTAGTCTGCCTGAAGTTTGATGAGATCTATTATCCCTTATCCTCTCAAAAAGTATTTTTCATCAGTTGCCTGCACAGAAGACATAGTTTTAAATCTGATTGTATATTTATTGGATCATTAAAAGGGTAATAACCAGACATACAGGTATTTTGAGGATTTCAAGTCTCAAATGTACTCATGTACTGAAGCTCTAATTACCCCTAAATCATGTGTTAAATCTCGAATTATCAATAAATTATATTTTAAAGCTCTAATTATCCATAAATCATCTGTTAAAACATTAACTCTCCCTAAATTATATACTAAAAATTTAACTATCCCGAAAAATCTCATTTATAAAATGAAGAAAAATCTCATTTATAAAACGAAACTGGAGTTCACCTAATGTCTTTCCTGACTAACTTCCTTTTAGGGCTCGGGCTTTCAATGGATGCATTTGCAGTTTCCATGTCCAGCAGCACTACTATACGGCCTTTTCAACTAAAGGATGCACTGAAGCTTGCCTTCTTTTTTGGAGGATTTCAGGCTTTAATGCCTGTACTGGGCTGGCTTGGAGGACGCGCGGTAAGCGGCTTTGTATCGGACTATGCTCCCTGGATTGCTTTTGGGCTTCTGGCCTTTATCGGAGGCAAAATGATTTATGAGGCTCTTTACGGAGACCCGGATGGGAAGATAAATTCCCTCAATTATCCGGTGCTTCTGATGCTCGCAATCGCTACAAGTATAGATGCCCTTGCCGTGGGAATTAGCTTTGCTTTTCTCAATACTCCTATCCTTGAACCTGTGATTATAATAGGCTGTGTGACCTTTTTCATGTCTTTTTGCGGAGCAGTCCTGGGGTACAGAATAGGCCATTTTTTTGAGCACGAAGTCGAGATTATTGGAGGGCTTATTCTCATCGGGATTGGTGGAAAAATCCTTGCCGAACATCTGCTCTGGATCTGACAAATCCTGGAAGTCTCAAAAAGTTACGCCAGATTCATATACCCCTAACTAAGATGCAGTTAATATGAGACTGGCTGTAATCGAAGGTGATGGTATAGGCAGGGAAGTAATCCCTGCGGCTGTTAAAGTCCTTGATGCTTTCGGGCTTGAGTTTGAAAAAGTACCCCTGGAGCTTGGCTATACCCGGTGGGAAAGGACAGGAACTGCAATATCAAATGATGATCTGGAAACTATAAAAGGGTGCGATGCTGTCCTTTTTGGGGCAATTACTACTGTACCGGACCCGAATTACAAAAGCGTGCTCCTGACTATACGAAAGGAACTGGATCTATATGCTAATGTCAGGCCTGTAAAACCTCTGCCCGGTATAACAGGAGTTACCGGGAGAAACGATTTCGATTTTATTATTGTCAGGGAAAACACTGAAGGGCTGTACTCGGGAATTGAAGAAATAGGGCCCGAAATCTCCTGGACGAAAAGAGTTGTCACCCGGAAAGGTTCCGAGCGGATTGCAGAATATGCCTGTAAGCTTGCAAAGAAAAGAAAGAACAAGCTGACTATTGTCCATAAATCCAATGTCCTGAAATCCGACAAGCTTTTCCTCGATGTTTGCAGGCAAACCGCCAGTGCTAACGGCGTGGAATATGAGGATATGCTGGTTGACTCGATAGCTTACAACCTTATTATGCACCCTGAAAGGTATGACATTGTGGTCACAACGAACCTCTTTGGAGATATTTTGAGTGATATGTGCGCAGCCCTTGTAGGAAGTCTCGGCCTTGTCCCAAGTGCCAATATAGGGAATAAATATGCCTTCTTCGAACCTGTGCACGGAAGCGCACCTGACATTGCCGGAAAGGGCATTGCAAACCCGCTTGCTGCAATCCTCTGTGTAAAGATGCTGATCGAATGGATGGGAGAACCTCGATCTCAAATTATCGATGAGGCAATAACCAATGTACTTCAAAAGAAAATCATCACTCCTGACCTCGGAGGGACGGCCAGCACAATGGAAGTCGGAAACGCGGTTGCGGAATATGTGAGGAACAATATACAAGATCAGTGCAACTCAACCCGGTAAAACCAGTTAAACCTGGTAAAATCAGCTAAACCTGGTAAAACCAGTTAAACCTGGTAACATAGTTCAAACGGATAGGAGAGACCGCCTCCTGCCAGAGGAGAGTTTTTAATGTTTTAAACCCTTTTTTATAATAAAGCGCAGTTACATTTTTATCAAAAATGACTGCACTTAAATACAGATTTATCGCTAACGAATGAATGGGGGTTTCATTCTGCGTCAATTTTTCGATATCTCACTGCCTATTACGGAAGAAATGGTTGTATATCCGGGAAAGCCCAGACCTTCTATTAAGAGGTATGCCTCCGTCCCAAGGGATAAGGTAAACGAGTCTATCCTGACTATGGGAAGCCATACAGGCACTCATGTAGAATCCAAACTGCATCTACGAAATAGTAGAGAAAGCACTGCTGACCTGCCTCTTGATCATTTTTATGGAAAATGCAGGGTTTTTGATCTCACGCTTGTGGAAAGTGAAATTCACAGTCAGGATCTTGAAGAGTTTGAAATCGGGCCTGAAGAGATAGTGCTTCTCAAGACCAGAAACTCGGCCCTTGGGTATGTGAAATTCCTTGAGAATTATGTACACCTTAAAATGGATGCAGCTGAATACCTCGTCAATGCCGGAATCAAAACACTGGGATTTGATTACCTTAGCATCAAGAAACCCGATGGGGACGACGAGGTCCGTGAACTGCTTATAAATAATACGACTTTGTTTTTAGGGCTCAACCTTGCCGGCATTCCTGAAGGGGAATATACGTTCGTAGGTCTGCCTCTCCGTATAGATACGGACGGAGCTCCGGCGAGAGTGATACTCATTAAAGAATAATACACTTAACGACAAAGATCAGGAAAAAATAGTAACATGTGATTACAGCAGATACCAAAAAGTTAGAAGGGCAATATTCCGGTTTCAAGAAAACGTTCCAGTTTAAATTTGTCGTCCAATCTTGTTTTCTATTTTGACTGATTTCTATTGTTTTCAATGGTTATAAAAAATTGAATTCAAAATTTGTCCTGTGGAATTGGGATAGAAATCGCAGGTCTAAATGG
This sequence comes from Methanosarcina sp. Kolksee, assembly GCF_000969945.1. NCBI lineage: Archaea > Methanobacteriati > Methanobacteriota > Methanomicrobia > Methanosarcinales > Methanosarcinaceae > Methanosarcina > Methanosarcina sp. Kolksee. The sequence continues at coordinate 819,291 of NZ_CP009524.1, read as the reverse complement.
AACCGGTTGAAAAGTAAGTTTCTCTCCGCCTTTAATTTTCGTCGGAATTTCTTCGTGTTTTCGATTTTTTTCTGACTTTTCTTGAAGTTTACGTCTCAGTTGGTCTGTTCTTGAGATTTACTTGTATGATCTGTTCTTGAGATTCACTTCAATTGACTTATTTTGAAACTTACTTCTCAACATTCCAGTTCTTTAGAGGTTTTAGTTCTTTAGAGGTTTTAGTTCTTTAGAGGTTTTAGTTCTTTAGAGGTTTTAGTTCTTTAGAGGTTTTAGTTCTTTAGAGGTTTTAGTTCTTTAGAGGTTTTAGTTCTTTAGAGGTTTTACATCATTTTGATTCGCAGCTTTTCAATTCGCAGTTTTTCAATTCGCAGTTTTTTATTATATAACTCAAGTGCTTCCAGGCTAGTAGTCAATAATCCTGTTTTATATACTCATTACTGGTGCCTTTTGTTTAAGTATAGACATATCTTCAAACTGTACTGAGGGATTTATGTTTCTGTAACTTTCAAACTGCTCATAATACTGAGCACGCTCGATCAATCCTTTGAATATTTCCTCCATTGTATTCACCTCTATTTACAAAAACTACTTCAGTACTTATTAACCTCAGCCTAGCAGAGTGAAAGTATTTCTTGCAGAAAGTCCGGCAAAAATTCCAGGCTATACGGCTATTGAGGCTGAAAACCTTTCCGGAAGGTTTTCAAAAAATGGAGTCAAAAAATGAAAAACGCTAAGAAAAAAATGTTAAATGGAGAGCCGGGATAAAATAATTTAATACTTTTTTGCGGTAGCTGCAAGCTGCTCTCCAAGCTTTTTGCAGTTCAACAGTTCTTTTTCATATGGTCTGTACTTTACCTGCAACCCGGGACCAATCACTTCAATTCCTGCGCTTTTTAGTTCCTGTTCTATGGTTTTTACTGCTCCTCCTCCCCAGCCATAGGACCCGAATGCCACAGCTTTTTTCTTCTGGGGGCGCAGGCCTTTGAGATATACCAGGAAGTCACCGACCGTTGGAAAGAGCCCATTATTAAGAGTCGGTGAACCTACTGCAAAGGCGGCTGCATCAAGCATCTCCTTCATGATATCACTCCTCGAGCTTTTTCGAAGATTCAGCAGTTTTACCTCCACACCTGCGGCTCGGACAGCTTCGACAATTTCGTTTGCCATTATTTCTGTGCTGCCCCACATGGTATCATATATCACAAGCACTTTTTCTTTTACCTCTCCGTCAGCCCACGATTTGTAAGCCTCAAAGATCTTCGGCAGATCCCGTTTCCATATAATTCCGTGAGAAGGAGCTATCTGCAAGGGGTCTATTTCCAACTTGTTTAATAACTCAAGATAACGAAGAAGCGGCAGATGGAAAGGCATGAGAATGTTTGCGTAGTACTCGGCTGCTTCAGGAAGGACATCTCCCACTTCGAAATCATACCTTTTTGAAGTTGCTATATGCTGCCCGAAACCATCGTTTGAAAAGAGGATCCTGTCTTCTTTCAGGAAAGTCTCCATACTATCAGGCCAGTGAAGCATTGTAGCTTCCAGGAACAGAAGGGTTTTGCCACCCAGATCCAGCTGGTCGCCTGTCTTCACAACCTTAAGGTCCCAGTTCTCACTGCCTGAGCCCTTGAAGTAACCGTTAAGGATATCAACGCCCTTTTTTGTAATGAGTATTTTAGCATCGGTTTGTTTTTTAAGCTCTGCCAGAGAACCTGAGTGGTCAAGTTCCATATGGTTTACTATAATGTAGTCGAGTTTTGAAGGGTCTATAACCTGACTAATGCGTCTGAGCATCTCCCCTGCAAAGGGAGATTTTACCGTATCTATAAGTGCGGTCTTTTCCCCAACGACCAGGTAGGAGTTGTATGTTGTCCCTCCGGGAGTTGTAAATCCGTGAAAATCTCTTCCGTTCCAATCAATTGCCCCTACCCAGTATACACCACTGGAGAGCTCAACGACTCCACCTGCTTCTTCTGCATCCATATTCGCATCTCGTCTGGTTTTTCAGGTCTGCATCCGGAAACTGGTAATCTCTTCCAGGAACTGGTCAATTAACTCGTAATGACTTCTTTCGTAACCTGCCAGCATCTCGAAGAAATTTTTCAGGCTTTCGTCATCGACCATTTTTGCGACTTCCAGATAGAAATCTTCACTTTTTCTCTCGTGCCTGAGAGCTGCAACAAGGATTCCCGCATCTCCAAGCGTAATCTCTCCACCTTTTATGCGCCCCATATCAAACTCAGGGGTGAAAGACTGGCTACTCGGAATTTCCGTACTGGTTACAGGCAGCTCATTTTGATCCCGATATTTTTCAAGATAGCCAAGATGTTTTACCTCTTCATTTGCCAGATACTCGTAGAGTTCCTTAAATTTCGGTTTGTCCATTAAAGCAGCTTTACTAAAGTAGAAGTCTCTTGCCGCTGTTTCCCTCTCAATTGCCAGAGCTACGGCTTCTTCAATTCCTTTCAGATTTTTTACTTCCTCTACTACATTTTGATACGTACTTTTCATACCTCTTACCCCCTCTGATAACTTATCTCTTCAGATTACCCGAGTTTTAAAGTTTTTATATTTTGGTTTCTTCCTTAGTTTTCTTCTTTTTTCGTTCTTTCACTTTCAGGATTATATCTTCAGTAGGTCGCTCAAGCCCGAATATGTCATAAATCTCGTAAGGGCTCTCAAGCACCGTGATATTTTCCATTTGTGCAAGTTTTTCCGAGTTTTGAACATCTACTTCGCGCATATTAAGTTCAAAGGCTCTGCCACTTGGCGCAGAGGTTTTTACACTCCCTCTTTTCTGATCTACAGGCAGGATAAAAATAGGTGTTTGTCCTTTCCCAGTCTGAGAAACTGCGTTTGTAACAAGAGTATCTGCAATCCCATACACAATTTTTGCCACGGTATTGGCAGTTGCCGGGGCGATCAATAAGAAATCGTAGTATCCCATCTGCAATGGGCCTGCAATGAACGGGGAGTTAGGGCCTGCATCCACTTTGAAGTTAGGAAAGTCGTTCTGGATTTTATCCCAGAGATGATACCATTTCATTACGGTCTCGCCCTCTTTAGAGAGGAAAACCATTGCTTCAACATTTGTTCGGTTTTTAATGTCCACCAGAATGCTGTAGGTCTCAATCATCTGGTCTCCCGAACCTGTTATTCCCCATGCTATTCGCTTGATGTTCTTGTTTAATGGTTCTACCAAAATAACTCCTCCTTAACTGGTTCTGACAAATCATAGAATTATTTATCTTCCTGATTAACCTGAATCCTGAAAATCCATCTTCCAAAGTTTACATCATTTGCTTTCTTCTTTTTGCATTTCAGACGACTGGGGTTTGGATTCCATTCCCGAAGAAGCATTTTTTACAAGCAGGGTTGTCTGGACAAGTTTTTTCAGAGTTCTTCTAAGGCTTCTCATGCCTTCGGAATCTTCTGAGACTCCTTCTTCCCCTTTGTCCTTCGACCAGAATGTCCCCCCCAGGTTAGCTCCGAAAGAGCCTCCTCCCACAGGTATCATTTCGTTGATTACATAAAAGTTCAGGATTGCTTGGATTGCCAGTTCCTGTCCCCCTATCCTATCTCCTCCGTCTGCAATGCCCATTCCAACTTTATTCAAAAAAACCTTTGGGTTTTTGGCAACTACAGCCCTGCATCTATCCATAATTGTTTTGGTCTGAGCGCTCAGTGTTCCCTGATAAACAGGAGTTCCGATAATCCAGGCGTCTGCCCAGATCATTTTGTCGTATAGCTCGGCTGAAATATCATCCTTGTGAATGCAGCCTTCCTTTGTTTTTAAACAGAAGTCGCAGTGGATGCAAAAGTTCAGCTTTTTCCCTTTTGCGGAAAAGTAATCGGTTTCTGCACCATATTTTTCTTCCGCAATTTTCAGTGCTTCCCGGACCAGAAAATCGGTTGCCATATTTCTGGGACTTCCGGATATTCCGAGAATTCGTATAGGTTTGGCTTCGGTTTCTTGCATGTCCCCCTCCGAATTATAAGTAAAATTATGTATATAAGCAAATATATCTATATGTTGGTATATCTTTCGGGTAAATAATTTTATGCCTGAATAGTTATATGCTTGAATTTTTTTAATTTTTCCCTTTACAGCTTAAGTCTTCTGTATAGCGCTATCGGGGGGAGGAATAAGCAAATTGTTCCGTCTCCGAGGATTGTATTTTCCTTTTTCAGGATTAACTGCCACGCAAATCAAGGATATATTGAAAGTCTCTTCACCGAAAAGTTTATCTAGATATTATTGAGAAGCCGACCTATTAAGTTCCAAAAACTGAGTAAGTATGAGACGTCATGAAGCATTCGTCCGGAAACGTGACGCACTCAAGAAAACAAAAACAGGTATTATGTGATTTGAAACAAAACAAACGCCAAACAAACAGGTGATTTCGAACAAACAGGTGATTTCGAACAAAATAGATGATCTCGAACAAAGAGGAATATTACAAGAAAAAGCTGTTAATCTAGATGTAAAAAAGCCAGATATCTTTAGTACAAGATAATAGAAATCTAGAAGTTCACAGGAAAACAGCCAATTTTTAACTCATGATCTTATTTAATCCTGAATTAATCCTGAATTAATCCTGATCTTATATTAAGAAAATAAATTGGATTGACTCTCAGTTGACGAACTGAGAGTTTCCCAATAAGAAAATATCTTATCCACAGTTTTCAATTCTGTTGTCGTGGATATTTACACCAGTTTCTTTTGTATTTAAGTGCACCACTGCAGGGGCAGGTAAGTCATGGAAATAGTTGCCAGAAGCTTCTATGTTTTTAAGAGTTCCCTGTAGTTCCAGACCTGCGTATCCACCACCGGAAGTAGTACATTCATTGTTTTTCATGACCCCGTTGGTAACGGAATCGAATCTAACGGACGAATTAGTCCGGTTGATAAAGTTACAATTCTTAACTGTGATGCCGTTTACATGATAGGCATATACACCATCGTGTCCACATTTGTTTACAGTTACGGAATCTATCACTACATTGTTGGATTGTGAAATGAGCATTGCATCATTACATCCATTCTGGAACGTAACATCCTGAATTGTTAATCCGTTGCAGTTTACTATAGTTGCCATGTTATAACAGGAGGTTCCGAGCCTGACACCAGAATAATAGTCGGACTGGCTGCCATCAACAGTTATGCCTTTTATTGTAACACCGCTTGCAGAACTGCCTCTAACCATAAGCATGGCTTTCTTCTCTGAAATACTGCTCTCACGCCCACCCCAGACTGGTAGTCCTTTGGCAAGCTTAATCTTTGTACCGGAATCTCCTTCAAGGACTGTGTTACTGCCAATCCGGAGAGAATCGCTTATATCATATGTGAACGGGCCTTTAAGGTGGACAATTGTGCCCGGGTTTTGTGCAGCAAATTCAAGGGCCTGGTTAATCTGGACATCATCGGCTTTTCCATCACAATTGTAGTCTCCACTTCCGTCTCCAGCAACAGTTACTACCTTTGTACTCTGAGCGCCTAACGCAGCCGGTACAGTTGTTAAAATAAGGCATGTTACCAGGAATAGGGTTCCTAGTTGTCTTTTTTGCATCGTATCACCTTTGGGTTGGATTTTTATAGGGATTAAGTGAAATCAAAAAACATACAGTAAGGTACTTTTTTCCCAAATATTCTCAAAATTTCATATTACGTACTCGTAATACTTACTTTTCCGAACTAATCTAATCAGGTAGGGATTTTGAATTCTTGAATAGAACTCTCTGATCAGGCCGGCTCTATACGGGTATTCAGATTCCTATTACGTCTGCGTAATATTTTTTGAACCTATCCAATTCGGTTCTCTGCGATTTAGTGGGGCGGACACGTTGCACACAGAGTATCCACTCTCCAATAACGTATAGGGATTAGTCACTGGAGGTGGCCGGAAACTAGAAGTTTTGGCTTCTACAAATTAAAACCACTACTGACCACAGGATAGTAGCCTTCTGGTCAATATCATTTTATCTAATACGGCCTTTAGCCAGATCAACTCTCTTTTTTAGAAAGTTTTGATTTATCATTATTGAATTTCTGAGTTGACACTCCTGGTTATGTGATCCTATTATAAAATATTTTTGGTATTATATTAAATAAATTTATATTGTACATAATTATTTAAGGATATTTCAGGTGTTTAAGGAACAGAGAAGTAAAATATTACAAAGGGAATTTAAATAAGTAGTTTAAATAAAAATAATAAAAATGATTTTATAAAATATACCGAAGAATCTCTGAAACAAAGACCATATTATCCTATAGATTTTGATGTTGATTTTATTTATGTGTTAAACTATTAACAGACTAATTACTGACAAGAACCAGCCATAAACGCAAATAGCTTGAAACTGAACCCCATAAATGAGATTAACTCTAAATGAATAACTCTAAATGCATAACTCTAAATGCGTAACTCTAAATGCATTCATTGCAACTCAGACCTTGCCAGCTAGAAAGATATGTTGTTTCAACAGTAAAAAATGCCAGCGTAAAAGGAGAATTATTGATCTCATTTTCAGCGCTTTCCTCTAGTGTCGGGTCAACCGCAAAATGTCGTATAAAATCGATTGCAATTATTCGGAATTATTGAATCCTTGAGGATTGACTCGACACTAGTGTTATGGCAACTTAATTATTGAGCATAAATGTTGATAGCTTTTCATCAAAAGATAGCGATTCAGAGTTAACATGTAACCAATAACTATATTTTCAAGACATTAGTTATTCTTATGTCAAAGTTGAACCCCTCGAAGAGTTCATTTGCACAATTCATACAGTTAATATTCGCCTGATCGCTGCGGAATTTTCGTTGTATGGCATTTTCCAATATAAACCTTTTGGCCAATTTGAAAGAATAGTTTTCTTCGAAAAAGCCCAGTTTCTGTTCATGATTCAAGTCAGTACAGTTCGAAACTGTGGTTTCAAGTGCCAGTTTCTGGAAAAGTTTTTAAGGTATTAGGACTTACGCACTTGAAGCACAAAACAATAGCATAAAACCCATAGCTTTTTAAAAATAAAACAGTAATTATGACGTTTACTGCACTTGATTTGCAGCATAAGTGCTTAAGTTCCAGGTATGATTATCTTTCTTTATTGATTTAGGCTTGAAAAATACTGAGGAAGAACAAATAATAAACCGTTTTTATGAAGATGCTTTTATATAATTTGATTAATACAGTTAATTATATATAGACTCTTAAATACTGTTATGTGAAATCATATAAGGTTTATAATTAATGTCTATTATAATGGATATTAATTATTATTTAAAAAATATATTTTGGGGACAAAAAACGACCCATTTAATTAATAGACAGTAATCAGGAGTAACTTGAGATGAAGTTCGGAATCGAATTTGTGCCGAGCGATCCCGCCTTAAAGATCGCATATTACGCAAAGCTCTCAGAACAGCAGGGATTCGACCATGTCTGGATCACTGACCACTACAACAACCGTGATGTGTACTCCACTCTTACCGTTCTTGCCCTGAACACAAACAGTATCAAGATCGGTTCCGGTGTTACAAACTCCTACACCAGAAACCCCGCAATTACTGCATCCAGCATTGCCTCAATTGCCGAGATCTCAGGCGGAAGGGCAGTTCTCGGCCTTGGGCCTGGAGACAAAGCGACCTTCGATGCCATGGGCATTGCATGGGAAAAGCCTCTCGCAACCACCAAAGAAGCAATCCAGGCAATTAGAGGCTTTATTTCAGGCCAGAAGGTCTCTATGGAAGGAGAAATGATTAAGTTTGCAGGTGCCAAGCTCGCTTTCAAAGCTGGAGATGTCCCTATATACATGGGTGCTCAGGGCCCCAAGATGCTTGAACTTGCCGGTGAGATCGCAGACGGAGTCCTTATTAATGCTTCCCACCCGAAAGATTTCGAAGTAGCTGTAGAACAGATTAAGAAGGGAGCCGAAAAAGCCGGCCGTGATCCAAACGAAGTTGATATTACAGCATACGCTTGTTTCTCAATTGATAAGGATCCTGTAAAAGCAGTCAATGCCGCAAAAGTAGTGGTTGCTTTCATTGTAGCAGGCTCCCCTGACCTTGTTCTCGCGAGACATGGAATTCCTGTCGAAGCCAAGAGCCAGATCGGTGCAGCTATCGCCAAGGGAGACTTCGGGGCTCTTATGGGTGGACTTGTTACCCCTCAGATGATCGAGGCCTTCTCTATCTGCGGAACTCCTGATGACTGCATGAAGAGAATCAAGGACCTTGAGACAATCGGAGTTACCCAGATTGTCGCCGGATCTCCAATAGGTCCTGACAAAGAGAAAGCAATAAAACTTATAGGTAAAGAAATCATTGCAAAGATGTAAGTTTATTACATCTTGCATAATTTTTTTTAATTTTTTCTTATTATATTTTTAAAAAACATCTTGCCGGTAAGGCAAGAATATCAAGGTGTTGGAGGTAACTAATTGCCACCAAAGATTGCAGAAGTCATTGAACATGACGTATGCGCAGCCTGTGGAGCATGCGAGGCCGTATGTCCTATAGGAGCTGTAACTGTAAAGAAGGCGGCAGAAATCCGTGATCCAAACGATCTGAGCCTGTATGAAAAAGGAGCTGGGTATCTGGTCTGCGAAGGTTGCTTAACCTGCAGCAGAATCTGTCCAGTAGTAGATGGCTTCATTGAGAATGAGCTTGCAAATGTGCGCACGTTTTTTGCCGCAAAGTCCAGGGAAAATGCTGGCAGCCAGGATGGAGGAGTTACCAGTGGTATCCTTAAGTCTCTTTTCAAGCAGGACAAAATCGACTGCGCAGTAGGAATTACTCGAAACGAAAAATGGGAACCAGAAGTCGTTTTATTGACAAGTGCTGAAGACGTTGAGAAGGTAAGAGGAACCAAGTACACTTCTGACCCGGTTGTCGCAGCGCTCCGGGAAGCCTTTGAAAAATATGATCGGATTGCAGTTGTCGGGGTGCCCTGCCAGGCCCATTCTGCGCGGCTGATCAGGGAAAATGTAAGCGAGAAAATTGTGCTTATCATCGGATTACTATGTATGGAAAGTTTTTATCATGACGTAATGCTTGATAAAATAATCCCGGAGATTATGAAAGTCAAGATCGAAGACGTCAGAAAGATGGAGTTCACTAAAGGTAAATTCTGGGTCTACACCAGTGACGGCGAGGTTCACTCCGTGCCTATTAAGGATGTAGCCAAATATGCCAGAAACCCCTGCCATCACTGCTGTGATTACACTTCAGTCTTTGCCGACATTTCTGTAGGCTCCGTTGGTGCTCCGGATGGATGGAACTCGGTCTTTATAAGGACAGATATCGGAGAGGAATACTTCGATATGGTCCGCGAAGAAATGGAGATCATGGAAGATCCCAAGCCTGGCCTTGAGCTTGTAAGAAAGCTTATTGATATGAAGCGCAAAAATAATGCTGAACATTTCAAAGAGGTCTGCAAAGAGTTCAGCTTTGAGACAGGAATCCGTGACGAAACTGTATGAAATCAGAAATCCGTGACGAAACTGTATGAAATCAGAATATATAGAGAATAAATAACAAGTGTATCGTTGGAGGTTGAAATACGGGATGACGCGAGCTTTTTATATTGGACGTTTTCAACCGTATCATTTTGGTCACCATACCATAATCAAGCAGATTGCGGAAGAAGTTGATGAGCTGGTTGTAGGCATAGGAAGTGCTCAGAAAAGTCACGAATCAACTGACCCATTTACGGCAGGAGAAAGGGTTTTGATGGTGTACAACGCGCTTGAAAATCTCCCAATCCGACACTATGTTCTTCCTATTGAAGATATCAAGTATAACTCTATCTGGGTCCATCACGTTGCGTCCCGAACGCCTCATTTTGAAGTAGTATACTCGAATAATCCGCTGGTTATTCAGCTCTTCCAAGAGGCTGGAGTTTGCGTAAAACAATCTCCTCTTTATATCCGGGAAAGATATTCAGGAACTGAGATTCGGAGACGAATGGTTGCAGGGGAAAAATGGGAACACCTTGTTCCAAAGTCAGTCGTCGAAGTGATAAAGGAAATAGACGGAGTAACCCGCCTCAGGAACGTTTCAGCCAGCGATAACAATTCTTCCTTATAAAAGTGGTTACTCTTATGACGTTTGTATAATCACTTTGAAATCTTTCTAGATTCAGTATAGCTTCTCTTCAGTTGTTATTTTTCTTACTTTTAGTCTTTCTTATTTTTGTTTGTTCTTTATATTTCATCTTCCATTATTATTTCAACCTTCTTTCCATTTTTCTGTTCTCTTTAGGAATGATGAAAATATAACTTCAAATTTGCAGTTCAGGAATAGATACATAATTTCATTATCTCAAATCTGTGTGTAGATTATTCGGTGACAACTGCATAGTCTACACATAACTATTTGTCTCTATCCAGGTATTGCTGACACTCTGTGACTTTTTTTAATAAGTCCACACAGTCAACAGTTGCAAGTAAATTAAAGAGAAAATGTTTAATAAAAGGAGTGACTATTTCTAATTGTGAACTCTTGTAACTTTTTCGCAAAGATGTTGGATCATTTTCTATGTGTTTTGTAATACTGCGTTTTAATTTTTAACCTTAATTTGACATATAAGGTTAATTACTGAAATTGATGCTAATACTGAGCACATTGAAGAGTACCTATATTTTCGAAGAAGTAAGAGGTAAATAAAAACATACAATAGACTGTTTATTTTTTAACTGTTTGTTAAGAAATAGCATAGAAAGATCACTCAATCATATGAAAATATATCTCCCTGCTAAATCGGGGGTTTTAATCCGGAAGAGTATATTTTCATCACCAGTGAAAATCGGACTTAAAAATCGATATCTTTGAATATTTTATGGTTGAGTGTATACTATGGAGGGTATAAAATGAGAAGAACTTTATTCAAGACAATATGTATTTTTACGTTGCTCTTCTTTGTCATGTCAATGACAGGAGCAGCCGCATTCAACACCTCATGCAATAAGAACAAGTGTAAAACAGATGCAATAAACGATACATTCAATTGTAAATGCAAGTCTTGTTGCTATAACGTGCTGAGTAATGACAAAGGATGCAACCTTAAAGTTACATCTACAGGATGCTTTACTACCAAACTGGGCGGCAAGGTATGTATGAAGAGTAACGGTAAATTCTGCTACACAAAGCCAGCGAGTTGCAAAAAATCTTGTATTGACAGTTTCAAATACTGTGTAAAAGGTAAGGATGGAAAAACCGATTGTGCAATCGTTAAGATTAAAGTCAGATGCTAAAAATGTTCATCAGGCGATTGTCCTGCCTGTTGTAACGGAGCAATTTAAGGGAAAAGGAAGTGTTAATCTTCCGGGGATCCAGTCCCCACATCCCTTACCAATTTCCTCCTCTATTTAATTCAGAAATAATCAAGTTCCAAACAATTAAGGAACAAGATCAATCCAATCAATTGATCCGGGTTTATAGTCCAACAATTCTTCTTCACTGCCACTTAAAATATGATCTACTATTTTTTCTATGTGTTGTCCTGTCTCTTCAATGCTCTTTCCTGTTGTATTTATCTCAAAAACATTCTTACACCATTCAAAGGCTTCAACCAGGATCACATCGAGAGCTTCGGCCTCAATATTTTCCCTTATTTTCTCTTCCGAATAGCCACGCTCTTCCAGCCTTAATTTTAACTCAGCAGGATACAGCCTAAGTACAATCACGATATCTGCGATGTAATGGGCAAGATGACTCTCAAGAATTATTAGCTCATTTTCCTTTCCATTAATCATCTCTTTAAGACGCTGTCTGACAAGTTCCATATCCGCAATAACCGCATCCCTTTCCTCATCGATCTCGGTGTAAAGATGCTCTTCTTTGATCATTTCGTTAAGGTGGATTACTTTCCAGTGCCTTTTTCTTTCAAGAAACTTACTTACAGAAGTTTTTCCAGTCCCTGGCGTACCGGTGAGTCCTATTAACATGGAAAAAAGAATGGATTTATATCAATTATACTTAATGCAGCCCTTAAAAATTATTCGAAAAATATTTTTTACATAACACACCAGTCTAAATCTTCATGATACACCAGTTTTATACTTTTCTGATATGCCAGTTTTATATTTTTCTGATATGCCAGTTTTATATTTTTCTGATATGCCAGTTTTATACCTTTCGAGCAAACACTCAACAACATATTTCTAACCAAGAGATGTGTAGTTCAAACCACTTTATTCTTTCAAAGTCCCGATAACAGGAAAGTCCTTAAACATTTCAGGCCCATGAGGTGCCTCGTCTATTTCTTCAGTAAGGTCTTTTCCGGCATCGTGAAGTCCCTGGTGTATACCATCCTCCCATAAATAGCTGTCTGAGACATCATAGACCTGGCCCTGATAGGCAACATAAATCTTTCCATTTTTACCATTATACTCTGCAAGTTCTTCAAGTGTGTATTCTTTCAATTTCCATCTCTCCATTTTAATTTTAATTTTAATTTTAATTTTAATTTTAATTTTAATTTTAATTTTAATTTTAATTTTAATTTTAATTTTAATAACTCATTTGACTAAAGCTTTCAGTTTCAATTGCAGTCACACATTTAACATTCTTAACATCTCATTGACCTCAGTAGTAGGAAGTTGACATTGAAAGTTCTGGCAGACATACGCAGTAGCTTTTCCATCTATAGGAACCTGTTCTTCCGTATATTTTGCCAGCTTTGTAATTTCGGGATCCTTTCCTTCAGGTCTGAATATCAGCACTTTATTAGGAATAAAGTACGTCCAGAGTTCTTCGAGCATCTGTCCAGCGTCCGTGGATTCATGCTTTCCGGCAATTACAACTTGATAAGCTGGGCCCAGACCAAAATCAAGAGCTGATAAGAACTGCGTATACCCGGAGGGGATTTTTTTGATGAGTTTTGAAAAAGCGCGTTCAAGCCCTTGAGCTCTATCTTCCAGCTCGGAATCTGCAGTTATTCTGGAAAGCCTCAGAAGATTCAGCATCTCAATAGAATTTCCTGAAGGTATGGCTGCATCCGCAAACTCTTTTTTCCTGAAAATAAGTGACTCGCTGTCGTCAGCAGTAAAGAAAAATCCCCCCTGAACGGGATCCCAGAAGTGATTGAGAAATTCTCTGTTAAGGCAAAGGGCTGCTTTAAGATAATCCAGTTTAAATCCTGCCTCGTAAAGTTCCAGGAGTCCATGGACCAGAAATGCATAGTCATCGGCCGTTCCGGAAATACCGGATTTTCCGTCTCGATATCGATGAAGCAATCGCCCATCGGGACTGTAAAGTTTCATGAGAATGAAATCCGCAGCTTTTTCGGCAGCTTTCAGGTATCTCTCCTCGCCAAAGGCCTGGAAACCTTTTGCAAGAGCTGCAATCATAAGTCCATTCCAATCAGTTAGAATCTTGTCATCTTTTGCAGGTCTTTTACGTTTATTTCGGGATAACAGGAGTTTTTCTTTAGCCATTTTTACCCGGCTCTCAACGTCGTCAGCAGGAATATTCAGTTCGACAGCAAGCGATTCGAGAGAACGAGACATATAAAAAATATTAGTCCCGGTTTTCTTACCTCTTATTTCTTCTTCAAAGTTACCTCTTTCACTGAGATTAAACACCTTTGTAATCAGTTCTGACTCCTCGGGACTGAGAACCTTTCGGACTTCTTCTAAAGTCCAGAGATAGTACTTTCCTTCTTCCCCTTCTACATCAGCATCTTCCCCACAATAAAATCCGCCTTCCTGAGATATCAGATCTCTTAACACATAGTCAAGAATCCCTTCTGCTGCTTCCTTATACAGTCTCTTTCCGGTAACCTGATAAATTTCTGTGTATGCAGTTGCAATAAGAGCCTGGTCGTATAGCATCTTTTCAAAGTGAGGGACAATCCATGTATTATCTGTAGAGTAACGGTGAAAACCCGAACCCAGGTGGTCATGGATTCCTCCCCTGTACATATTTTCCAGGGTATATTCAACCATATGAAGAGCTTCAGGGTTCCCGCTACGTCTCCAGTATCGGAGCAAAAAGAATATTTTGTGTGGAGTAGGAAATTTGGGAGCTCTTTCGAAACCACCATATTCGTTATCAAAGGACGTCAGTAGCTCTTCATAAGCTTCCTCCATTATTGACTCCCCTATGCCCTCTCCTGCTGACTCTGAGATCATATTCTGGATCGTAAACGTGATTTTATCAGCCGACTCAAGGACCTCTTCGTGCTGCCTGTCCCAGATTTCCTCTATTCGAGGCACAAGCTCGAGCATTCCTGTCTGGCTAAAACGAGAATTTTTAGGGATATAGGTTCCTGCAAAAAAAGGCTTCATGTTTGGGGTCATGATGATATTAAGAGGCCAGCCACCTCTTCCAAGAATAATCTGGCAGACTGTCATATAAACATTGTCAATGTCCGGCCGTTCTTCGCGGTCTACTTTTATGCAAACAAAAGCCCTGTTCATGAGTCTTGCTACCTCTTCATCCTCAAATGACTCATGTGCCATTACGTGACACCAGTGGCAGGTGGAATATCCAATTGATAGAAAAATAGGTTTATTTTCTTTTCTGGCTTTCTCAAAAGCTTCTTCTCCCCAGGGATACCAGTCCACAGGATTATATGCATGCTGGAGGAGATATGGGCTCTTTTCATTTATCAGACGGTTAGGTTTTTTGTTTTCTTTTCCCAGTAAAATCCCTCCAACTTTTCTTCAGGCTTTTATTTCTTGCCAGACAAGCATTCTTTCTTTAAGGACTTTGGATATCCCTACGTTTTCCCTGAAAAAGATTCTGAGAGCCATTATTGCCTGCAAACCTGAAAGAGATGCCTTAGCAGTTTCTTTATCAGTTATTTTCTCAGTTTCCAATAGTTTTAAACGATACTGACGATGAACTTGCCCCGAATTTACAGATATGGCATGTTTCGATTTCCCTGCTTTTTCAAAATAAGTCCTGCCGGAACGCAGATTAAACTCGTTAATAATATCCATTCTAACTCCCCTGGTCTAAACCTATCTCCATAAATTTCATGCTGAACGAACATGATATTCTTTGAATAACATGCACAACCAATGAAAATGCTTGCAGATGGCAGCATTTTCATGCTAATGAATGGCAAACTCTGGAGTGGATTAATCTGTCCCTAATACAATGATAATTTTATTCAAGTTTCTTGTAAGTCTTTAAACTGAAAAATTAGGTACAGCCAAATTTCCCCACTTTAAATACTCGTCTCCTGAATATCAATATATCGGTATTCGAAGAGAAGTTATTTACTAGTAAATTAATAAGTCAGACCAGCTATTTTAGAAGCAATATAGGCAGGAAACTTCCGAAACATGGAGATTCGTTTCATATTAAAGTTCCTGCACTTTATAGTTTAGAAAAAAAGTTAATTAACTGACATGGCACTATTTTATGCTATTTTTTTAGATAGCTGCAACTACGGAACATTTCATGAGATTGCTTGCTTTTAAATGGACTGAGGTTGCCCAAACTCTTCGCTTTTTTCCTCACGAGTTCCCATTTTCAGGAAATTTACAACCTTTGAGACTCTATATGATTGCTCCTGCTTTTTTTCGGCTTCTCTAGCTTGATATACCCTAACCGAGCGAAGAAGATCGATTTTTCTGAATTCTGGCCAGAAAGGAGCACAGAAGTAAGCTGCACATTCACTTCCGTTAGCCTGCCATGGAAGGAAATTTGAAACCCTTTCATCGCCTCCGGTGCGGATGACAAGATCCACATTAGGAACCGAGACCCCTGGGGCCGGATACAGATGTTTTGAAATTAGGCTTTCATTCACTTCCTCAAGAGAGAGTTTCCCATTGGAAATACAGACTGCAATATCGCGGACTGCCTGAATGATATCCTGCCTGCCTCCATAGGCAATGGCAACGTTCAGGTAAAACTTTCCGTAGTTTTTGGTGGCTTCTTCTATATTTTCAATTGATTCATTCAGAAAAGCAGGTAATTTTGACCTGTCTCCTATGACGCGAACCTGTGTCTCTTTTTCGTGTGTCCTTGGGTCAGAGTAAAGTTTCAGTAAATTTTCGTTAATAACATTGAAGATCTTGTCGACTTCTTCTTCGGAGCGCTTAAAATTTTCTGTAGAAAAAGCGTAGAGAGTAAGCTGCTTTACCCCGATCTCATAACACCACTCAATTACTCTTTCTGTAGCTTCTCCCCCCATTACATGTCCGAAATTTGAATCCTTTCCCATTTGCCCTGCATACCTACGGTTTCCATCACATATAACAGCTATATGTTGCGGGATTTCTGAATTCAGAACCTTTCTCTGGAGCCTTCGCTCATACTCATTATAAAATACACTGAAGATGCGGTTTTTCAAAAGACGGAGCCCTGCACGAAAGATTCCCCTTCTCTCAGGTATAACATTTAATTTTTTTATGCGTTTTCCTCCTGAAAATATCCAGATTTGAAGACTATCCGCGTAGATTTCTCGCTTAATAAAGCTTAACGCATTCTCTTGTCCAAGATATTAATATCTCTTTTGCTTAATAATTCTATTTGTTGAGTCCATCCCCAAACCAATTTTGTCCTCAAATTAGTAAAACTTAAAAACTATTTTTGTGATTAGAAAATCGATTGATTACTCGGAACATGGCATTCAGAAAAGTGATTTTGAGTGTTGGAATCGGCTGTTTACACTGAGAATCTATGTCAGACGTAAAAATTGAATGCACTACAGCTCGTTTTGTTGAATTAAATTTTAGAAGCCTCCAGCTCTCCCATCTTCCCAGTTTTTGCGTGAAGTAAATCATAGTATCTCGAAGCAAGATTCAAAACCTGCAGTCACTCCATTATTTTCGCTACTTTAGCAGAATCAGTAAGCAGTTTCAAAATTGTTACCTAAAAACAGATAGCGAGAAGAGTGGCTCAGTAGTTTTCAAGCACAGAGCCAACAATGTTTTTATAACTTTCTTTCAGGGAATAGACGTTGTGATCTCCGGTGACATTTATGCTCAAGATCCCGAGCCTTGTATTCATAAGCCCGACCATAGCCGAGACTCCACGGTAGCTTACCTCAAAATTTCCTTTATCCAGGTAATCGTAAACTTCACCGGTGGTGAACTTGTCTCCGGTCAGGAAGAGATTGAGCACAACCTTGCGTATCCCGTTTTCATCCCTGCCGAGATACTTGATCAATCTCGCTCTTACCCTTTCTTCCGCAGTTTGCAGTTTCGGACACCTCAGTTAATGATTGAATTATATTGATTTAGCATTATATTGTTCACTATTCTTTTAGTTATAAAAAGTATACGACCTCTGAGTAGAGGCGCTAAGAAACGAATACCCTATATCCTTATCGTTTATATATTTTAGGATTGCTTTTTTGAATTATTTATATAAAGTACAAATTTAATATTAACACATAAGTTTTAGCACACTGTCAGCGGCAGTAAATAATCCACGTTTTTTTCAGATTAAAATTCTCCGATCTCGATGCTTAAGGAAGTTTGAGAACTGTAAAGTATGTTAAAGAATTAGGAATAATTTATACGAAACTTAGCTATAAATCTAAGCATAAACGACAAAGATACATCACATAGAAGTGGAAATTACAAAGCTGGGCCCGGCACCTGCAACTCTAGAAGCACTTTCCGGATAAGATTGAGGTAGGGCAGGAGTTTTTCTCGATCCGGCCTTTGAATCCTTCTTCAGTAAATATCAATACATGAAGAGCGTGGAAACTATATACTAAACCTAGCATATGTAAGTGGACTACATGTACAACGATTATTTAAAGTTGCCTTTCCCTGTTTCTCTTGAACATATCCCTTACCTGTGGCAACAAAGTGATGTTCTTGTTTTTCTTGTTGACCTGGATAATTATGATACATTCAATACAAGTTACCTCAGCAAGATAGAACTGGAATATCTCGAGAGGTTGAAGACAAACCACTTTAAGAAAAGATATATTGTCTCCAGAACGGTTTTAAAACATATCATATGCAAGGTTGCTAATGAGCGATCCGCCTCCGAAATATCCACATACAAAAACGAAAATGGGAAGGTCTGTGTCCTTAACCACAATGAACTATGCATTTGTATATCTTATACCGAGAGCCTTGCAGCCCTTGCAATCTCAAAGGTTGATGTTGGTATTGATATTGAACTTGTGAGAAAGCTGTCTCTTAAAAGTATTATTAAAAACCTGTATAAGAAAACTTCACTCATGGACGAAACTGTAGATGAAACCGATTTTTTAAAAATATGGACTTTAAAAGAAGCATATTCCAAGTTTTCAAACAAAAAGATGCATCTCATTTTTAATAGAGAACTGGACCTCAACAGTGTTAATTATTTAACTTGGATTATAGACAACAAATATTTATTCTCTATTGTAACCTGTTCGGAATCGCACATCATCGATATAAATCGTCTTCAAAAAATCGAATGTAACTGGGACTGAAGATTTTCTATGAAATTTAAAGTTTAAAAAAGTAGTTTAAAATTCTGCACATTTTTCTATGTTTTTCGGGTTTATCTGTGCGCATATGAATAGCCGATTGTATGGAGAATATACTAAATATATATTTTTATTGTGTGAATAAAGGATATCATCCAATGAATCCGAATGCAAGCAATTGACTTTACTTGAATTTTGTCTCCACCAGCGTTTTTATCAGCCATGAAGTGACTCAAATTATTTATATAGTTGTATTACGTAATTATCTCTTGGGACTCACGTCATTATGGGCAGAAATGCGTTATTTATGATCACTGGTCCGCTAAACAAAACGCTGGGGGTATTAATAAATGGAACAAATAAAGAATGATATAGTCGGTTACTTAAAGGCTAATTCTTTTATGGACAGTAACAGCAGTTTGAAAGATAATGATTCTCTCACTCAAACCGGTATTATAGATTCCATTGGCTTGCTTGAGCTTATGGACTATATCTGTGAAAAATATTCTATAGAGATTCCTGAAGATATGCTGACACCGGAAAACTTTGATTCACTGCAGGGAATCACTAATATGATAACTAAACTGGCGAAGTGAAAAGTCATGCGAATTGATGCGTATATCACTGAGTACGCTAGAAAAACTCCTCAAAGCATTGCCCTGGAAGAGGGAAAAAGTTCAATTTCCTATGACTGCCTTGACAATGATATAAACTCTATTGCTTCGCCTTTAATGGATTTTAACCACTGCCGATTTGCAATACTGGCCGAATCAGGCATACTATATGTGAAAATACTCATGGCAGTATATCGATCTGTTAATATCGCAATTCCTCTACCAACAGAATTTCCCAAATTCAGTCTTGAGAAAATCCTTGATGCTGCCCATGTCAACAATATCATCGCAACCGATACACAGTATTCAAGATTTGGAGAGGATTTTTTTGAGCGTTTTGGAACTGTAATAGTTATTTCCGGCAATACTTCTGGAGAGATTTTGCGCAAGAAGATTGAAGTCGAAAAAAATAATCCGGAACTACAACTGGTTCTTTACACTTCAGGCACGACAGGCACCCCAAAAGGGGTAATGTTAAGCGACCGAAATCTGGCATCAAATGCAGAATCAATAATAAAGGTACTCAGGATAACTTCCAGAGAGAAAGGAGCACTGGTGATATCCCCACATCACGCTTTTGGGAATTCCATAATTAACTCCCATCTGGTATCTGGCAGTTCAATCAGGATTGGAAATATGAATTTTATAGACTCTGTTTTCAACCTTATAGGGTCAGGTGTATCAATATTCTATGGGGTACCCAGTACCTACCGTATACTCCTTCGATATCCGGATAGATTCAAAAGGGTCTTTGCAGGCGTTAGAACCGCTGCATCGGCAGGTGGAGGGATGGATAAGGATATTGTAAAAGATATAAGGGGATTAACTCCAGATCTGGAGATTCTGCCTATGTATGGGCAAACTGAAGCTACGGCAAGGCTTGCTTACCTGCCAGCAGAAGATGTAGATGAGTTCGTTGGCACTATAGGAAAAGCAATTCCAGGGGTTACACTGGATGTCTTTGATTCCGAGTACAGACCAGCAAAACCTAATATTACGGGTGAACTGGTTGCTACAGGAGACAACATTATGCTGGGTTATCTGGATGATGAAATCGCCACTGAAATGAGAATTATAAACGGGTGGCTGCATACCGGCGACCTCGCACAGAAATTACCCAACGGATATATCAAACTACTGGGACGCAAGGATGATCTTATAAAAATCGGTGATCATCGCATTAACCCAAGAGAAATTGAGAGAAATATAGAGGAAAATAACGAAGGATCCAGAGTTTTTGTCGTGCCTGTGCACCATGAGCTTATGGGGACCGCAATTAGCCTCATGGTCATACCCGGAGCAGGGACAGAAATTGAAAAGCTGTTTGCGTTCTGCCGAAATAGCCTGCCAGGCTACCTGTGCCCAAGAGAAATACTATTCATTGATCACCTTCCCTTGAGCGAGAATGGGAAGATATCCAATCGATCCATTATAGAGGAATACAAACATGTCAAAGCTAGTATGTAAAAAGTGTGTTCTGGATTCCGAGATTCCAGGTATACAAATTAATGAGGAAACAGGCCTCTGCCACTTCTGTGAGACATATACTCCTCTTAGTTCACAGGAAAAAAAAGAATACCTGGCCAGAATAGAAGAACTTTTTGAGCAGTACGGGGGAAAGGGGAACTACGATATAATTTATGCACTTTCAGGTGGGAAAGATTCGTCTTACACACTCTACAAGCTCAAAAAAGACTATCCTTTCCTTAAGGTACTGGCTGTGCAGTTCGATAACGGGTTCACTTCGGAAAACGCAATAATAAATGCAAAAAAAATGTGCAAGATCACAGGATGCGATTATTTCCAGTTGACAATGGAAAAGGAAATTCTTTATGATACATTCCGAAAAGCTGCAGAGTCATACGATGCATTTCCAAAGTTTGCCAAATATCGAGCCAGTGATATATGCAACGTTTGCATCACTATTATTAAACAGAAATTGATAGAGCAGGCTATTATTCAAAAAGCACCCTTCGTTGTATTTGCCTTTACAGCTGGACAGTCTCCTAATCCCATAATCAACCTATCAGTCAATTTTATCCAGTGGTCTAGAAGCTTATTTGAAAAACAGCTTCAGAAAATAGGTATTGATGATAAGGATGAAATATTCCTCCTGAAAAAAGAAGTTCTTGAGAACACAGGTGAAAACGTTCCGAGTATTCTGCATCCTCTGTGCCTGTGGGATTACAGTGAAGACAAAGTGCTTGAAACCCTTCTGGAAGTCGGGTGGGAACTTCCGGGAATCAGTGACAGCAATTCAACTAACTGTACGTTGAACTCCTTTGCCTGCTACAATCACATGGAGAAGTATGGGTTTCATCCATATGCCTTTGACGTAGCAGGGCTTGTTCGAAGCGGGGAAATGTCAAGGGAAGAAGGGCTTGAAAAAATTAACCAGGAACTGTCACAGCCATTGATAGAAGAGGCTGCAAGAAAGCTTGAACTGAAAGTAAAAAAATCACAAAAAATACTTGTTAAAATCTGATTATAAGATAAAGATTAAACCATACCAGTTAATTTGAACAGTCTAACTTGAACAGTCTAACTTGAACAGTCTAACCTAAACAGTCGAACTTGAACAGTCTAACCTAAACAGTCGAACTTGAACAGTCTAATTTTAAAAATCTGATTATTTGAGGGGGTAATGTTATGCAGATTACAGAAGAAATGAGCATGAATATAATGGAAGAACTCAATGGGAATATTGAAAATATAGCTTTAAAGCTCAGAGGTTTTATTAGAGATCAGGTAACGGGTTTTAAGAAAAAAGGAGTCGTTATAGGGGTTTCGGGAGGTATTGACTCCGCAGTGATACTTACCCTATGTGTACAGGAACTCGGAAAAGAAAACGTGTATGGACTTCTCCTTCCTGAAGAAGAATCTGCCCCTTCCAGCAAGACTCTGGGAGCAGAGATCTGTGAAAGCCTGGGTGTGTCGTATGAAGAAGTGCCGATCTCTCCTATTCTAAGATCGCTTAATATCTATGATAAGAAAGAACAGATTATAAAGAAAGCCTGCCCGGAGTATGATGCCAGAATACATAAAACGTCGTTGATGCTGCCTGATTTTCTCAACACTGGACTGCTAAATGTTCCTTATATCCGCCTTGTGAAAAATGGTGAAACTGTTGGGAAGTACCGGCTAAAAGCGACTGATTATCTTGAATTAATAGGATTGCAGGGTGTTAAACAGAGATCCAGAATGCTCGTTCAATATATGTATGCCGAAACGATGAATTACGCAGTTTGCGGTACGACCAACAAGACCGAAATGGTCCTTGGCCAGTTTGTGAAATATGGGGATGGAGGCGTAGATCTTGAGCCTCTGGCGGACTGCTATAAAGTCCAGGTTTATGCTCTTGGGAAGTTGCTCAATGTTAATGAAGAGATCATAAAGCGTCCTCCAAGTGCTGATACCTGGAGCCATTACACAACTGACGAGGAATTCTACTGGCGCATGCCGATTCAGATCATGGATCAACTACTGTATGCCCAGGAGCACCATTTACCTCTGCAGGCAATTGAAAAGAGCACCGGGTTGTCCAGAGAGACAATAGAAAAAGCCCAGAGGCATATCAGTAGAATAAAAGATAACACAGAATATATACGAGCCGCGCCGCCTGTTTGCTACATTAACAGGTAAATTGCAAAAAAAGCCTGTAGAAAAAGTTATACCGGCTAAAATATGGCTAAAATCAGGACTTCAGGGATTTGCCTAAATTCGAGACAGGGCTTTGTATGCAGCAAGTATCTGCCTGTAAACTACTGGAAACCTTTCTGGCAGGTTGCTTTCACATAACATTGTCAACTACCAACAGCTAAAGCAGTGGACTTCCTGCTTCGACTTTCGTGAGAAATTATACTTTATCACTAATTTAAAAGTGTGAATATGAATACAAGGGTCTCAATTGTTGAATGCCAGGAATACTCGAATGCGAAAGAAGCGGTAAAGGAAGCATTAAACCTGATAGGTGGGCTTGAGAAAGTTATAGCTCCTGGAAGCCGCGTCCTCCTCAAACCCAATGTGCTTTCTATCCGGCCGCCGGAGGATGCCGTTACCACCCATCCAGCGATAGTGTCCGCTATGTGCGAACTTGTCTCAGAAGCCGGAGGCATTCCAGTTATAGGAGATGGATCCGGCATTGTAAAACCCGGATTTACTACGACTTCGCAGGCTCTTAAAGCGTCCGGCATTGAGGGTGTTGCTTCCGACCATGGAGTTGAGCTTATCAATTTTGAGACCTCAGGTTTTGTTGAGGTTGATGTTCCAGGTGCAAGGCAGTTTTCTCATCTGTACATCTCAAAAGCTGTACTCGAAGCAGATGTAGTAATCTCGCTTCCAAAGCTCAAGACCCATGAACTCACATTGTATACAGGAGCAGTCAAAAATTTCTTCGGTGCCGTACCTCAAAAAACCAGAAAACAGGCTCATTTCCTGGAAGACCGCCACCGTTTTGGGGAAGCAGTTGTTGATATATATTCTGTTGTCAAGCCCCAGCTTGCAGTTATGGACGGGGTGGTCGGAATGGAAGGAAATGGTCCCTCCAATGGTACACCTGTCTTTTCAGGCGTGATTATGGCAAGTTATGACTGCGTAGCCCTGGATATTGTAGCCTCCGAACTTATAGGAATCGATCCCTTGAAAGTCCCTACAAATAAAGCTGCATTAGAAAGAGGATTCGGGACCGAGCATCCTGAAATTGTAGGGACGCCTCTGGAAAAAGTAAAGGTCAGGTTCAAAAGCCCTGAAGGTGGAATTACGGCTTATATACCAGCTTTCCTTAAGAAAATCCTTCGAAAGCAGTTAGCTGTAAGGCCAATTATTAACACTTCAAACTGTGCACTTTGCAAAGCCTGCGTTTCAAACTGTTCAGTGCATGCAATTGAGGAAATAAACAGGACACTCAAAATTAACGAGGAAAAATGCATTCACTGTTATTGCTGCCGCGAACTTTGCCCTAACGATGCGGTAGAATTAAAAAAATCACTGCTTATGAAGCTTGTGAGCAGAAGCAAAAGTTAATGAAAAATTTCCAGTAAATAGAAGAGTCGTCTGGGAGTCTGTTAATTAAGCAGGCTGGAAATTAGTGTATTTAACAGATTGCCAACGTCAAAATTAATTATTGACTATATGAATTTATTTATAGATTTATTTATCGATTTATTTATATATTTATTTGTTATTTCTCGATTTATTTATTTATTTATTTATTTATTTATTTATTTATTTATTTATTTATTTATTTATTTATTTATTTATTTATCGATTTATTTATTAATATTATTAAGAGTCTATCCGAAAAGTCAGTAATGCATGTTGAAAAATCATGATAGATCTATAATATCAAAGTATCAGTTCCGGTTTTACATAATTTCCTATTGTTAAAGTTACAGCAGATAATCACTTTTCAGATAGACTCTAAAACACCAATGAAAAAAATCGCATAAAAAATCTGATAAAAACATTATAAATAATTTGAGAAATAAACGGTATAAAACAATTTGATAAAGAAATAATATAGATCGGAAAATAGCATAAAATAATTTTAGAGGGAAATGGGGGTATTCGCACGACTACTTTAGTGTCTAATCGAGATCAAGTAACCTTTTGCGAAATCGCGGACCATTATCACAGTAATAAACTTCTTTTTGGCATTAAATATTTTAAAAACTGGATTCTGGAACGGCTTGCTTCAAGCGCTCCCATTCCTTCATGGAGAGCTAAATTACACAGGATGCGGGGTGTAAATCTCGGGGAGAATGTATATGTCGGCTATGACGTGATTTTTGATAGGATACACCCTGAATTAATCACGGTAGGAGATTACTCTGAAATCGGCGATAGGTGCATATTATCTGCACATACTAGAGGAAGTTTGACTACAAGACAGGCATACCCGAGAACTATGGCTCCCATAAAAATCGGAAGTGGAGTCTCTGTGAATCCAGGATGTATAATCACGCAGGGTGTTGAAATAGGGGATAACTCAATAATAGGTATCGGATCTGTAGTTAGCCGCGATATATCTCCAAATAGTCTTGCCCTGGGCTATCCTGCAAGAGTTGTTAAAAAACTTGAAGGCGTAGGTGAACTTAAAACCTGATTTTAATACATTCACTGTTTTATTTTTCGTCTTTGTAGTTTAGCTCAAAACCGTACTTACTCAGGGCAAAGAGTGCCATCATTATTATAGAACAAACAAAAAAGACCGATACAAAGGATGCCATAAGGTAATCAAAAATTCCGGCCCCCCGAAAACCTATGTCCATCATTGAAAATACACTGATCTTTTTCTCGTATAATGGATAAAGGTACTCACAGCCGCCTTCGCTGATGTCATCGAGCAACAGGTGAGAAACAAATGCAGCCTCTGCAAGAAGTCCCAGATACATCGCCCTGCCAGTCTCCCTGTATTTAGCGTATCCTGAAACGATCCCGAACAGGACTGCGAGAAGACTGAATAAAAGTGAATGTGTTGGAATCGGGCCAGCCCAGCAATGCTCCATATTACCGTTTACAAGCAAGCTGTGAATAACCACGATATCCGGGAATAAGGAACAGATACTGCCTACGGACAGCAGAAATATTAAATTCGTTGCACTCTTAAGAGAGAGTTCCCCTCGAAAAAACGATCTGCCAGCAGCAAAGACTGCTATTGCACTTATACAGAATACGAAGAATAGTACATGTACAACCGGATAAGGCATAAGAAAACACTTAGGATTTTTTTAAAGTAATGATTTTTAAATTTACATAGAGTTGGCCCCCGACTATTTAAAATTTTTTAAAATTGGTGCGCCGGTGATATTTTTCCTTAAAACAGATTTTTACAGGAGCTAATTAACTTTAAAGACACCTCATTAATTCAGGAAAGAATTTTTCCTTGTCCACTTATTTACCCGGAGACTAATCTTAAAGAGGAATCAGCTCAACAAGCATTCCGTCGTCGAATGGGTATCTTTCAATAATAATAAGCCTTGACCCGGAAGGTTCCAGTTCTTCTTTAATGTCTTCTTTTAACTCTTCAAGTACCCACCATGCGATCTCGATTTTTCCATCTTTTATTTCATACAATTCGGATGGAATTTCCATGTTCTGCAGAGTTTTTTCTGCAAGTTCCTGGTCTCCCCCTTCAATTACACCGTATACAAGAGTACCATCGTCGGTGATTTCGTCAAACTCCCTTGCAGTGTTCTTTGCGATCCGTTGAAATCTTTTGCGGAGCTGGACTGCATCCTTATAAATTGAGGAACAAAAATGGGTCTTTTTACATTTCGCAAAGGCAATTTTGGCAAATTTACAGGAACCGGCAGCCGCACTGGACGTGTCGGATTCAAGGCAAAAGCCATTTTTCAGGAGGGCTTCAGAGTTATTATCCGAAAATTCGAGTTCATTCAGGTTAAGGAAAACTCCCATTTCTTTGGCAAAAGCTGCAACTTTTTCTGCTCCTTCTAGAGAAGGAATTTCTATTCCGGCTTTGATTCCGAGCTCCTTTGCGTTTTGCAGAACACCTACATATTGACTGTTTTTAAGATTTTCCCAACATTCCTGCGGTGGATGGAAACGGATTTCATCAAGTCCTGCATCTGCAAGCTTTTCAAGGATCTGCCTGCCAGGAGCCAGGGATGTATAGAGATGGATGTGGTGTTCTATTCCGAAAGAAGCTTTGAGCATTCGGACGTAATGCAGGACTCTTTCGAGCTTCAGCAAGGGCTCTCCACCTGTAATTCCTGTCCCAAGAGCATTCATAAGCTCAGCTTCTCTCAGTAAATCTTCATCGCTATTTATTGGCCTTTCATTCGCAAAAACAAGGTCTTTTCCTTGCCTTTCATCGGAAAGCGGACAGTAAAAACAGCTTCTGGGGCAAAGACCTGTTACGAAAAGGACCATTTTGGCACCTTCCTGGCAGAGTCTGCACCCTTCAGAGAGATAACTGTAAAAAGAGCCGGTTTCATCTTCAGTGAACTGTTCCATACCTGAACTTGCATATTCTTTTTTTATATATAAGGCTTGTTTTTGGTTTCAGATTGAAAGTATGGAGACACCTTTATAAAGAAGGAGCTTTTCTCAGAAACTGATATAATCATAAGGTTCTAAAGGTACACTGATGTCAGAACAAAATGGATATGTTGTGGTTTTTGGCTGTAAAAGATGTGGAAAATGCAAAGATGTCTGCCCTGTGGACGCAATTTATGAGGAAAACGAGATTTCAAAGATCGATCAAGATAAGTGCACACGTTGTATGAAATGCATAGACGTATGTACGAACAAAGCCATCATCTATATGGAATAAGGCGTTAACATAGAAAAGATTACTATTGATATAGAGAAATTTCTGTTAGTGTGGAAGAGATTCCAATTGAGGTGAATAGGATTTCAATTAACGGAAAAATTATAGATATTACAACCCCGATTTCTCCTTTTACACAGGTTTTTCCGGGAGACCCAATACCTGTAATTGAGAAGGTCTGCACTCTTGAAGAAGAAGGCTGTGCTGTCTCAAAGTTAAGTTTTGGAAGTCATACCGGCACCCATGTTGATGCTCCTTCTCATATCCTGAAAAATGGCCCGACTATTGACAAACTGGAACTCAAACACCTAATGGGCACAGCCCTGATTCTCGATTTTTCATCACAATCAGGCGAACTGACTGCTGACATTCTTGAAAAGGCCTTCCGGAACATGGGAGCTCCTGAAAATATCCCTATCCTACTTCTGAAAACAGAAGCTTTTTCCCGAAAACCGAACAGTGCAGGTAAGATTAGTCCCCCTGGTAAAGAGTCAGACTCTCAAAACATGGAATTCGGGAAGGAAGAATCTGGTTCTGCGTATCTCGATGAAGGCGGAGCAGCCTGGATCGTCGAAAAAGGCTTCAAGACGGTTGGAATTGATAGTTTTTCTGTGGATAATTTTTATTCCGAAACTCTACCTGCGCATCATATCCTTCTTTCAGGTGATGTGAACATAGTAGAATGTCTTGAACTCAGCTCCATAAAAGCCGGAACCTATTTTTTCATCTGCCTACCCCTTAAAATTGAAGGGTGTGACGGCGCACCGGCAAGAGCTTTGTTGGTTACTTACTCTTGATTTTTCACTTTTGAGATCTTACTTTTGATTTTTCACCTTTGATTCTTCACTTTTGAGATCTGACTTTTGAGATCTGACTTTTGAGATCTGACTTTTGAGATCTGACTTTTGATTCCCCGCCTTTGATTCTTCACTTTTAAGTTTTCATTTTTGATTTTCACTTTTGAGGTTTCACTTTTGAGGTTTCACTTTTGATCTTTTATTTCTGAACTACATAGCATCCTTCAAAAATGAGACATGGTATACCGTGTCCCGTTCTGCATGACCAGCTCAAACACAAATTCTCCTGAAACAGGATACTCGATTACAACTCCCGTTTTTTCAAGAGATAACGGCGTCAGAGAATTTTCCTGGCTCCCTGAAGGCATCCATATTCCTTCTGAATCCTGCTCGCCTTTTATAAAGTGTACCGGCTTTCCTTCAAGAAATAATCTCTTTTTAACTCCGTTTTTATACTGGTAGATAATGATGTTGTTTTCAGTAACCCATTCCGAATCGTTCAGTTGCCCATTGCATTCGGGATCAGGGTCCACTCCGAAGCTAATATACCTGACTGCAGCAGGAAAGGAAAATTTGAGGGTACACATCGTCCCTTCAGGACTATGACTCTCAACAGAATCTCGAGCATATCCTTCCTGAATTGAACGGATAGACAGAGAAGCGGCCTCAACCTGGGATTTAGTTTGCGCCTCTTCCAGAACAGGACTCGCGGTATGCCAGGCCTGAATGGCAAGAATCATCACTACTGCAAGCAGCCCAATATATACAATAAGTTTTAGTGGGATAGTATCTGCAGCCGTAGTGTCTGAAGCAAGATTTTTCATATAAGAATTAACATGCGGTACACAATAAAAAATTTTACGTAGAGTTTTAAACAGATAATCCCTGGTTAATAAATCACTTTTGACTAATGGACAAAATTTGATTAATACATTGTCTTTGAGTAACAGACAACTTTGATTAACAGACAACTTTGGTTAATACATCGTCTTTGAGTAACAGACAACTTTGATTAACAAACAACTTTGATTAACAAACAACTTTGATTAACAAACAACTTTGATTAATACATCGTCTTTGAGTAACAGACAACTTTGAGAACAATAAAAATAAAGAGAAAACTTGAAGGATAAAGAATAGATTAAAACATAAACAATAAAGAAGAAAAGAATAAATCATCAAAGGATAAAAATAAAGAAAATCAAGAGATAATGAAAAATACATGGAGGGTTTGGGATAGAAGAAGAGTCTAACGAAAACTTGCTCTGTATATGTTTTTCAGAAGAACAGCTTGCCGAGATAAAGAAATATGCAGGCATTAGTGGCATGGAAGTTGAAGAATTTATAAAAAGTGTTTGCCTGGCTCACTGTATCCAGCAAATGGAATGTCTTTATGGGGAAAAAACAGAAGCCCCTGAAGCCATAGAAGGCGCTGCAAAACCGGACATCGGACTAAAAATCGAACCAAGAAAAGTTGAGTTTAAAGGCCAAAAGACGGGCCCAACCTCAAAAGATCTGCTCAATGGACCACTCGTTCTGGATCAGCAGTGTATTATGGATTTATTTACAATCAAACGAGAGTTCGGCAATGTTTCAAATAACAGGATTATCACTATTGCTCTGAAACTGGGCCTAAACCAGCTCAGTGTAGCCCTTAGCCTGCTTAAAGATAAACTGAAAGAATGAGTAAGCGTGGGAAAAAGGGAAGGATTAATACAAACAATCCTTTCCAGTCAGTTTTTCTGCAGTTGCAGATTAATTATTCATACTGTCAGAATTATGGTCAAATCTTACATTTAGACTTGCTGTCAAATCTTACATTTAGACTTGCTGTCAAATCTTACTTTTAAACTTGCTGTCAAACCTTACCTTCAGGTCTTTCCAGTAAGCTTTTCTGTGGTTGCAGTTTACTAATTCTTGAGGTTAAGTTTTGTCAAATCTTAATGCCTTACTGTCAGGTTTTTTCAAGTCTACCCTTATACCATTCCAGAAAACTGTCGATAGCCCTGCGACGATGGGAAACTTTATTTTTCTCGGCATCTCCGAGTTCCCCGAAGGTTATGCCCTGGTACTCGAAAATAGGGTCGTACCCAAAACCGCCCGTACCTCTCTCTTCATACGCGATTTTCCCTTCAACTATCCCCGGGAAAACCAGAGGTTCTTTTCCGGGCTCACAGTATCCGATAACGGTCTTAAAATACGCTGTCCTGTCGGTTTCCCCTTCCATGAGCTTAAGCACTTTAGGGTTTCCGAGTCTATCCTCAACAAAACGAGAATAAGGGCCTGGAAAGCCGTTTAAGGCTTTTATGAAAATTCCGGAATCGTCTACCATTACAGGCATGTTCAGTTTGTTTGCAACATACTGCGCCCCATAAGATGCAATGGGCTCAAGGTCGTCCTCCTGAAGTTCAGGGTAGCCGTTTTTGTCCTGAATTACCTCAATTTCGAAAGCCTTGAGGATATCCCTTACCTCGGCAAATTTACCTTTATTTCCCGTAACAAATACGATTTTATGCATAACGAGCCCTCTTTTTTATCTCATCAACACGCTTGAGTACATCCTCTGAATCTATAAAAGTTCTCTGGTACCCTTTTTTGAAAGCCTCGATAAGTGCCTCGTGGTTACGGTGTGTACTCTCAAAAGTCTGGAAAAGTACATGGACATCTACCCCTCTGGCTTCAAGTCCTTTATCGTAATACGCAAGCCCGAAGTCAAGGAGATAAAGCCTCTCGCCTGCAAGCAGGAGATTTGAGGTCGTAAGGTCCCCGTGTACTATACCCCCACTGTGGAGTTTTCCTACAAGTTCTCCTACTTTTTCAGAAAGGTCAGGGGTAACCAGGTATTTTATGGGAACACCATCAATATACTGCATCTTGAGTTTGAAATCTTCCACATCATAGATAATCGGCGTAGAAACCCCATGTCGCCGGGCTTCAGACATCAGGCGGGCTTCTGTCCGGTTTCTTTCAGTCCTGATCCTTTCATCAATCTCTTTATGCCTGTAAACCTTCGGGACTCTTTCCTTAACAAGTACCTTCTTCCCTTCAGGCCCTTCTTCCAGGTAAACAATAGCTTCGGCCCCATTATCCAGCATTTCCCCATGTTTGAGAGAAGTTTCGGGGGAAATTTCAGGAACCCTTTTCATCTTTTCTTCCTGTATCCAGGTCACTTTCACGTCATCAGTCCGGTAACTGGGGTTTACGCGAGAATCTTCAAGGGAAAGAATGTTTCCGGACTTATACATTAGAAGCCCCGTATATGCGATCATTGTCCCGTTATCTCCCATGAAGCGTTTTTCGGGCACATAGAACTTCGCGCCTCTGGCTTCGCACATATCGTTTAACATTTCCCGAAGCCTTGTGTTTGCCCCTACTCCTCCTGCCAGCAAGACTTCTTTTTTTCCGGTGTGAGCAAGGGCTCGCTCTGCAACCTCAACAACCATTGCAAAAGCCGTTTCCTGGTAAGAATAACAAACATCCTCAATAGGCGCTTTTTTCAGGGCTTCGCTGGCTGCTGTAGAAAGCCCGGAAAAGGAAAGGTCCATGCCTTTTACCACATAGGGAAGATGGATAAATTTCTTTGCGTCTTTTGCGTATGCCTCGATCTTTGGTCCTCCAGGATGCGGCAGGTTAGCCCCTCGCGCAAACTTATCAAGGGCATTTCCAAGCCCTATATCCAGTGTTTCCCCAAAGACTCTATACCGCCCTCCCATATAGGAAATAACCTGAGAATTGGCACCGCTTACATAAACCACTACAGGGTCCGTTGCAGGAGTTCTCCAGATCCCAATTTCGATATGGGCGATACAGTGGTTGACCCCTATCAATGGAACGCCAAGAGATATGGAAAGCATTCTGGCTGCCGTTGCAACCGTTCTCAGGCACGGTCCAAGCCCAGGCCCCTGGGAGAAAGCTATTCCGTCAATCTCTGAAGGCTTGACTCCCTTTTCTTTTGCTTCTGCAAGAAGCCTCTTTATAACGCTGGCTGCATACTTTGCATGATGCTGGGCTGCTTCCCTGGGGTGAATCCCTCCGGCTGTGGGTTTATAGGTCTCTGTGACCTCGGCAATAATCTCGGTTTCGGTAACGATTGCGGCACTCAGGTTCCAGGCAGTGCCCTCGATTCCAAGGATGAACGTGTTTTTCAAGGCTTACGGTCTCCTTCCAGTCCTTTTTGCTGTCACTGCCTTCGATAATACAGGAGAGAACTTATATACGTTTGCATCTCCCGAGTCCAGTCACCCGAGTCCCGTCTCGGGAGGACGGGGCCGTTTCGCTCACTTCGTTCGCTCAAGCGGGATAATTTATGAACACAAAAGTTTCGCTTCACGAGTTCCACCTCGGGAGGGTGAAGCCCTTTTTGCTGGGCTCAAGAGGGATAATTCATAATACTTACAGGATTTCATTTCGCTCGCTCAAGAGTACTTTTATTTTTTCCAGAGCTTTAAAAATCTCCGAGTTTTCTCACGCTTTCTTCCATAGGTTCGGGAAAGAAAAGGCTTCTCTCAAGCTTTTCACCAAACTCCTCAAGTATGGATTCAGGAATATCGAGATCAGGGTATGGAGGCGTAAGAGGCTCAAGTTCGTCTTCACTCGGCCTGACTTGCCTGAAACCGGGGAGGAGCAGGATGAGAACTAAAAACAGGATAAAGACCATGTATTCTCTGCCGTAAACCGGCCATGAAATATTCCCTGTGAGAGAAAAAAGGTGATTTATATAAGCCGCGGGCCAGGAGATAATTGGAAGGGATAGCGCTGCCGGATGGGACAGCAGAAGACCGAATATAAAGAGGAAAATTAACCCGAAACTAAGCTTTTTAAGCAGGCGGTTTGTCTTTGCATCAAGCCACCACTTCCACCAGGCAGGTTTTAGAGGGCCTGTATGAAGATTTTTCAGGAGCAAGTCTGCAGGCTTTTTTACTTCGTCTGGGGGATCCAATCTCAGGCATTCATCAAGCCGATAGGCAGCTTTTCGGAAGTAACGTGCTCGGCAGTAAAAAAGCCCCAGAAAATAAAGGGAATAAGCATTCAGTTCATTATCTTCGGACCTTTGCCGGATAGCTGCTTTTTCAAGTTTTCCTGCAGCTGCAAGGAGCATAGACCTGAAACGTGCACTATTCTCCTCAAAAGACGCTTCTGCATACATATACCTCGCATACACGTCCCAGAGCAGCAGTTTCAGGTCTTCCGTATCCAGGGCAAGAGCTCGCCTGAAAGACTCAAGTGCCTCCTCACAGGCCTGCTCTTCAAGTTCTACCCGGCCTTTCAGGTTTCTTGAGAATGCATTTTCAGGGGCTTCTGCAATTGAATCTTCAAGCTCTTTAAATGCGCCCCTGCTGTTTCCAAGCCTGAAGTAAAGCTCTGCAAGTCCGTTTCTTGCGTGGAAATTTTTTGGATTTATATCGATTGCCTTCCTGTACGCCTTGAGTGCACCTTCGAAATCTTCCAACTTGAAACAGGCAAAGCCCAGAAGGCAGAAAGGCAAGTCCGAGTTAATCTCGTTAGTTGTCAGTTCCTCAAGTACTGAAATGGCTTTCTCAAACTCCTGCAGCTTTATGAGGGTAAAAGCTTTCATGACTGAAGCCTGGGTGTTTTGAGGGTCGAGGGTAAGAATTCTATCAAACACTTTCAGGGCTTTTTCCCACTCTCCACAATGCGCAAAAACCAGGCCTTTTCCGGAACATGCAATATTTTCAGCTTCAGAAAGTTTCCTGGCGCTTTCAAAAGCTTTTAAAGCA
This sequence comes from Methanosarcina sp. Kolksee, assembly GCF_000969945.1. Classification (NCBI taxonomy): domain Archaea; kingdom Methanobacteriati; phylum Methanobacteriota; class Methanomicrobia; order Methanosarcinales; family Methanosarcinaceae; genus Methanosarcina; species Methanosarcina sp. Kolksee. The sequence continues at coordinate 785,465 of NZ_CP009524.1, read as the reverse complement.
TCCTGATACCCACCAAGGGCGTCCAGAGCAAGCCCTTTAGCATTCAAGAGAATTTCCAGCCTGAAATTTAGTTCATTAGAGCTCAAAATTCCAGATTCTTTGCGCTCCTCACTTTTTATGGATTTCTTTGTATCTACAGCTGCGTAAAGATCCTTTTCGGCACCCTCAAACGTTTTCAGAGCTTCGTCATAATTTTTTAGGCAGAAAAGAGTAATTCCTTTACAAATCAGGGAAAAAGAATTTTCAGATTCCTTTTTTGCAGCATTATCAAAGGCTTTAAGAGCTTCACTATACTCTCCCAACTCGGCAAAAGCAAAACCCCTGTACTTCCAGCTCTCATCTCCAATTTCTCCTTCAGAAAGCTCACCAGACAATTCCAGATATTTTTTAAAAGCTGTCTGGTGCTGACTTACGAGAACAGAATCAAAATTAGAATTATAATGTTTGAGTCGGGAGAGAGTGACACCCCGGTTATATCGTGCAGGTAGACTTTCATAGTCAAGTTCGAGAAGAGCTTCATAGGCTTCAAGAGCTTCACCGTATCTTCCAAGCTTATAGAGTGCATTTCCCCTTCCGTCCCAGGAAAAAAGGTTTTCGGAATCAAGTATGAGAGCCTCTTCAAAGCTTTCAAGAGCTCTTGAATAATCCCCAAGCGTATAATATGCCTCTCCAAGACCGCTCAAAATGCCACAATTTTCAGTTCCGGAAGAGAGGGCTTTTTCATAAGCCTGCAAAGCTTCATAAGGCATCCGCATTGCTAGAAAGCAGTTGCCTGTTCCTTTCCATCCTTCCGGACTTAAAGGCTCGGTCTCAAGAACGTTACTGAAAGCATCAAGAGATTCCTGGTATCTTCCAAGTGCCAGCAGGGCTTTTCCTTTACCGGCTTTTGCCTCTATGCTAGAGTTGTCCAGTTCAAGCACACCTTCAAACACGTCAAGAGCTTTCTGGGGCTTGCCAAGCTGTCCGAGAAGCCTGCCCTTTTCTAGCCTGTTTTTTGCGTTTCCTGGCTCAAGGATAAGGCTTTTTTCGAAAGCTGAAAGGGCTTCCTCTTTTCTCCCCATGCCTTCGAGAATTCTTCCCTGGGTTTCCCAGGCCACGGCAGACGCGGGTTCGAGTTCCAGAGCCTTTTCACAGGTTCTCAAAGCTTCTCTCCTTCTGCCCAGGGCAAGGTATGCTTTTGCCTCACCTTCCAATGCTCCCGAATGCGAAGGTTCCATTTTCAGAGTTTTTCCATAAGCCTCAAGTGCTTCTTCATTTTTCCCAAGCACGGACAGGGTTATCCCTCTATAGTACCAGGCTTTCAGGTTTTCAGGATTTAACTCGGCAGCTCTGGTAAAAGCCTCAAGTGCTTCTTCATCTCGTGAGAGCTGTTTTAAAGCAAGCCCGCTGTAGTACAGGGCACCGATGTGCGTTTCATCTCTCCCAAGTACACCGTTAAAAGCCTCAAGCGCCTGTTCTGGCAGGTTCAGGTATCCGAAGGTCAGCCCTTTGAGGTATCGGGCAGGGATATTGTCAGGATCAAAATCAAGCGCCACTTCAAAAGCCTTCAATGCTTCTTCCGGACGTTCCAGATAGCGAAGTATATTTCCCCTGTACTGCCAGGCAATGCTATCCTCAGGATTAACCTCAAGTACGGCATCAAAAGCCTCAAGCGCCTTCTCAAAATTTTTCTCTGCGCCGATCTGATTTTTCAAGTTCAAAAAAGCAAGAGCTTTACTATACCAGGCTCTGGCATAAAGAGAATTCATAAGCCCTCGGAATCTTTTAGTAAAATTTAGCTAATTTAAAATTCATTAAATTATATACGATACCTATTATAAATACGGGCGCAGAAGATAGTTACTGATTTGATACTCAATAACTCACTATTTCCTTAAAACTTAAGCCTGGACATTATAATGAAAATAGATTCAATAAAAAAATCATTCATCTCTGGGCTCAGCTAAACATCTTCATTATGATTCAGCCCTCTTGAACGAACGAAGTGAGCGAAAAGGACACAGTCCTCCCGAGGCGGGACTCGTGAAGCAAAACTTTTGTATTCATAAATTACCCCGCTTGAGCGAACGAAGTGAGCGAAACGGTCCCGTCCTCCCGAGACGGGACTCGGGTGAAAGAACTAGGAAATTAAAAGAACCGCAGGAAATTCCTGCAGTTCAGGTTGAAAAAAAGTAAGATCAATTATTGAAGTAGATTACTTCTTGAATTCGGTATAGCCGCACTTTCCGCAGGCGAGGCGGTTCTTGTGATCGGCAAGGAATGTACCCGGTCCGCATCTGGGACAGAACTGTTTGATTCTGGTTACGGAGTCGCCCTGGACTTTATAGTAATCTTTTACTGCCATGTATATGCACCTCGCTTAAGCCTCTTCTCCCTCAGTTTCCGTTCCTGGGGCAGTGTTTCTCTTCAGGACGTATTCCAGTTCTACTTCCTTCATGCGGTCAGCATTTTCGTAGAGTTTGGCATATCCTTTGCCTTCCTGCATTCCGTACTCGGTTTTGATTCTCTGGACTACCAACAGTTCAAGAGGGGCGTTCAGCATTGCAGCGAGTTTATTCCTGACGTCATTTCTGGAAGGAGTCGAACCTTCATATTTCACAATGAAATCCAGTTCCCTTCGGTTTAAAAGTGCATTATTCTTGTCTTTAAGAATTCTTATGTCCATCTAAAATTCTCCGTAGCTTATCCAATTCATAATTCTGATTTTTGCTGATGAGTTTCTCAAAGAGAGTTCTTATCTCCCCTTTTTTCTCCTCAGTGACCTTTACAAAGACCACGCCTTCATCGGGCTGTCCGTACAGGACTACAGAGTCCAGAGGAGCCAGAAGGATTACAGGAAGAGTTGCCAGATCCTCTTCTCCCCTTACAAAGATCCTGAGAGGCTTTTCGAAAGCAAACGCCTCACAAAGAGTTTTAATTAACTCATCAGTAATAATTCCTGCAGGGTTGTCCACAGATACTTCACTATATACCTTGTCCATATTCCGGGCTGAGACATCACTGGAAACCGGCTTTCTTTTGGTACGGTTGTCCACAATACAGATATCCGGAATAATCCCGACCTCAAGCAGGTGGAAGGTAGTAACATCCCCTACGGATATAAGTTTTGTGGGGCTTCCAAGCTCTCCTTCAAATTTCTCTATGGTATCCCTGCCCTTGCCCCTGTAAAGTATACCCAGGGGCTTCTTCATCAGTGGACGAAGCTCTCTTGGAAGCTCAATGTGAACACTCAAATCAGCGCACCTTCAAAGCAAATTTATCAGGAATGTCAACCCCAAGCTTTTTTGCTATTTCTGAGCGTTCAGGGTCCAGAATAATTACAAGCCCACTCCATTCCTCTGCAAGGTCCGAAGTCCCACATATAGGGCAGTTTTGTCCTTCCAGAACTCTCATGCAGTGTCGACACACTTTTTCTGCCATACAAATCCTTTTCCTTTTCAGACAGTTCCTTCAGGAACAGCTTCATTGGACTGTTTCTTTATACGGGCTTCCTCAAGCCACTGCAACTTTCCAAGAGCAGTCTGACGCATAGTAAGGCCTATTTTACTCTCTTTAGGCTCTCTCTCGTTGATGCTTACAGCGACAACCCTGGCCCTTACATGGTCACCTTCAGCAATGGATTTGCCTCCGTTCTTTGTCACAAGCCTTGCATTTTTGGCGTCGTATGAAATAAAATCGTCCGTAATCTGGCTGACGTGAAGTAAGCCGTCCATTGGTCCCATCCCTACGAAAACTCCAAAACCAACGGCTTCAACAACTTCGCCCTCAATAATCTCCTGGAGCTCAGGCACGAACATTATTGCCTCGAATGTAACATCGTAATATACTGCCCCATCTCCTACGAGGATATGCCCTTCCCCTATCTCGACTATCTTGCAAATAGCAACGAGAGAACCAAGTTTTTTGTCAACCTGCCCCTCGAGTTTTTCTCTTAACGCGTTTTTAACAGTTTGCGTCACCTCTTCCCCTAAAAGGGTCGGAGGGATACGGACCGTATCAACGAGCTTCATCATTTTATACATCTGCTAATCACCCGTAAAAACAATCAATTTAATGCTGCCCGGTAAAACACCATAGTTCAGACAAAGTCCAGTTTATTTTTCTGTCTAAGGGATATGGTCTGGATTCCTTTTTCGGCAAGCCTGCGCTTTAACCCGATATCATTTGTCAGAACCGCTGCCTCCATTTCCTTTGCCAGCCTTAGAATTACATCATCTGCAGGACCTACAGCAGGAGTTATACGCTCGCACCTGTCCATCATGGACCTGGCAACCTTTGCAGCTGTTCTGTCCGAACCTCTTTCCCGCTTTATGAGTTTTTCTATCTCGAATACTACAGCCTCAGGAACAAAAAATTCGTCAAATCCCAGCCTTTTCAGTTCTTCGAAAATATCCACTCCGAACTGGACCGGGATCATGAACCCATTAGTATCAATTATAACTTTCAACTCTTAATTACCCCTACTCCAATAAGCCGCCAGCGAGAGTCGATTCTCCTGCTGATAGCAACCCTTGACCCGATGGCTGCGCTAATCGGACGTTTAAGGGCCACCTGCGCTTCATTTTTCCTGGCACTTGTAACCACACCAACTGTGGTTGCTGTTCCTATATTGAGCATAAGGGGTTCGCTGGTTTTGATTTCATTGATTTTTTCTTCTCTTGTAACTCCCACTACTCTCTCTAGCAGGTGTAATTCCATGACGAACTGATGTCTGGTCTCAGGAAGAGTACCAGGTGCGCCTGCAATCTGTCCTGTTAAAGAGTCGCCTTTTGTCAGTGTAGGGTCAAGATAAGTTCCGACAGCCAGAAGGCCTCCGGGAGTTGCTTCTTCTACCTTTGTTGCGCCTGCAAAGATAGACGAAATCGTTGTCAAAATCGGAATCCATCTTGTAGCGCCTTCGGTTGTAACCTTGATTCCTGGCCTTATTTCCAGCTCGTCTCCGGGGTGAAGGACTCCTTCAGTCAGAGTTCCTCCGATAACTCCCCCACGCATTTCTTCAATTGAAGCTCCTGGCTTGTTAATATCAAAAGAACGGGCAATCAACATGCTGGCAGGCTTGTCTACTTTGTGGACAGGAGTCGGGATCACGGTTTCCAGAGCATCAATAAGGATATCGATGTTGATATTCTGTTGAGCCGAGATCGGGATTACAGGTGCATTCTCTGCAACCGTGCCTTTAACAAATTCCTTTATCTGACGATAGTTCTCAAGAAGGCGTTCTCTGGATACAAGGTCAATCTTATTTTGCACTATAACAATATTCTTAATCCCTATAATATCCAGGGCCATAAGGTGTTCTTTTGTCTGGGGCTGCGGGCAGTCTTCGTTTGCTGCAATTACCAGTACTGCCCCATCCATAATAGCAGCACCTGATAGCATGGTAGCCATCAGGGTTTCGTGTCCAGGAGCGTCTACAAAAGACACTGTCCTGTGTTCTTCCGTCTTTTCTCCACAGTTAGGGCAGGTCTTTTCTACAGTATAACATTGAGGAGAAGGGCATTTGGGACATTTCATGAACAGGGAGTCTGCATACCCCAGTCTGATAGAAATCCCTCTTTTTACTTCCTCACTATGTGTATCTGTCCAAACGCCTGATAAGGCTTTAACAAGTGTGGTTTTTCCATGGTCGACATGTCCTACCATGCCGATATTAACACAAGGCTGACTCAAGTTGTAATTTCCTCCAGTAAAGTGAAGTGATCCGATATAAAGCAGGTCTATCATTCTAAACCTGAACCATAAAATTTTGAATTATTTTTCCAGTAGGTCCGCAGATTCCAACCCTTAACTCATCTGGTCTGTAATTTAAAATGCAATTTTGAATTAAAGCGGGTTTGGGGGAACGGAAATATTCCCCGGCCCATAGTCTGGATTTCCTGAATTGTAAGTTCGGGTAAATTTTATAATTATGTTTTCGTATCACGGTTTAAAGCTTGCAGATTCAGGTGATACTTTTAAAGTTTACGGTACCTTCATAGTTAATATCTACTAATGCCGGAAAGCCTTAATAAATTTATGTGACGATAGCGTCAAGCTTCTCCAGTTCGAGGGCACGCCTGATCTCAAAGGCCAGTCTTCTTCCTGTACTCATTGGTCTTCTCCAGAGCGAGTTGCCGTAAGAATGACCTAATGACATATGAACGTTGGTCCCGCCGCCTACTCTTGGGGCCACATCATAAATATAGAAGTTAAGATCCTTATCAACGCAGGTCTGCAGGCAGAAAGGCCCTATAATTCCAGGAGAATAATGTTCCTGTGTAGCTTTTACATATTTTTCTCCCATTTGAAAGACTTTCTCAAGGAGAGACTCGCGCAGAGTTGCAGAGTTATGCCCGCACACCGTGTATTCAGGAGTTAACTGGCTTTCTGCCAGGGACATTTGCTGCGGGGCAGGAAGCCTTACATGCCCGTCAAGGCTGGTCTCAAAGCGCCAGTCAATCCCAAGGAGCTCCAGCTTGCTCATTTTCGGCTCGATTGGGGAATAAAACATATCAAGGTTGAACACAGGACCTATGATATAACGCTCTATCCTTGCATTCTCAAGGGCCTCACGTGTGATAACTCCCTGCTTAATTAGAGCCTCGGATTTCTCCGTATATTCTCTGTAACTTGAAGCGGTGAAGAATCCCCGTTCGAGTTTTTTTACTGCATGCGGGAGCTTGACCATTACAAGCTCATTAATATCCTTTGGAGACTCGATTTTTTCCGGAAAAGGAAGCCCTGCTTTTTCCAGAATCCAGTAATAGCTCTGCTGCTCACTGCGTTCCTCGCTTCGGAGAAGGTTTCTGCTTCCCACAAGAGGCACTCTGAAGTTCTCTTCGATCTCATCTATACTGCAGTATGAAGTAAAGGATCTGTTCGGGACAAAAAGCACATTTTCGTCAACCAGTTTCTGCTGGTTTTCAGGCAGGAGAATTTCGTTGTATTTTTTGAAAACAACGGCCTCGTCAACAATCCCCCTCATTACTTTTCCAGAAAGGTCTCTCTGAGCCCTGAAGTATTCACTGTATGTTTTCTCCCTGCCAGCCTGACATACAGCAAGAGTCCTGAACTCCTCTTCAACTGCCCCATCACAGATGTCGAGTCCTGAGTGAGAGCCTATAGTTCCGACTTTTATCTTATCAGCGTGGGTATAGTAGCCTTCAACGATTTCCTTAATTTCGTTCCTGTCAATCATATTTAATGTTCCTTGGCTTTGGAAATAAATCCTTTCAATGAAATGGTAATAGGTATGACTTTAAGATATGATTTTGAAACCTGCCACTCGATAGAGATTCCTCGAAATGCAGGTCTCACGACTATTCACCAGAGATTATGAAGTAAAAATCCTGAGAGGTTTTCCCCATTAACGGCTTTTACCTATAAAATCCCTTTCTAATATAAGTAATCATTTATATAATGAAAGAAAGCAAGAAAGCTCTAAAGCCAGAAAAAGTTAGACCAGAACAGATATCTGAACCTTTCCCATTGGTTTCCGAATTCAGAGTTTCCTTCAGTTTTTGACACTTTTCAGTTGATTTCCGAATTCAGAGTTTCCATAGTTTTTGACACTTTTCAGTTGGTTTCTGGATTCGGAGTTTCCTTCAGTTTTTGACACTTTCTTAAATCGACCTGAGGATAACAGGTGTAATAAAAGTCTCAATTATGGCTGCAACCAGAAGAAGAGGCAAGATCCAGTGGAAATAAAACGTAAGCCCCTCTTTAAATTCACTTTTTATCTGGGTAGGTCTACCTATAAGGGCAGAAAATACCTGGTATCCGAGCCGAAGTCCTATTCCTGCAGAAAGGAAAACCATAGGCAGTTCCAGTATCCCATGGGGAAGAAGACCAAGCAAAATAAAGAACATTCCTCTTTCCTGAGCTATAAGATAAACGATAACCCCCACAACATATCCATTAAAGGCTATAAAAATTACCGGAAGAATTCCCAGAGCCAGCCCGAGCACCAGAAAAAGCAGGCTTAAAAATGCATTATTAAGAAAAATTGTAAACATTATGAAAAGAGGGTTCAGTGTCATGATTGACGCAAAGCGAGAGCTAAAACTTTCTCTGAGAGTCTCAGCCATAGAAGGGAAACTTGCAGCTGAATAATAGCCTACAACTAAAAATACAAAAAATATAAAGGCCATAAGAAGTGCATAAGGCCAGATAAATCGCAGATATCCTTTAAACCCTTTTTTTGGGTCTTTTCTGCTATCGTGCCAGGCTTCTACCGCGCTGCTTCCGGGAAAGAAACCTTTCTCTTCTGCAGCATATCCCCGATTTTCCATCTCCCCTTCAGGAGTTCCTGCAGTCTGGACTCCTGTTTTTCTCTCATCTGAATTATAATCGTCCTCTCTTTCCATACCTATCCCCACCAGTAATTTTCAGCTCATTTAATTCTGTTCCAAATACATATGATGCCTGCTAAATATCTTTTTATCTCAAATTCCCATCATCATCCGGATAGTGTTCCGAGTTGCAGGAGAGAGACCAAGGATCAAAATGACCATTTTTATCAGCATTTTCAAGTTCAAGGAACGCTCGTCATCCTCAAACTGAGTGTCAAGCACATAAAGGACCCCTACAAAGATAATAAGCTTTAATGGATACATAACCAATGCGGTGCCAGTCAAGTTAATAAGATAGGTGGGCACTACATGTTTTTCAAAGTATCCAAGATGATCTACTCCTATGTATGTCGAAGAAGCATCCATCAAGTGAGCCATCAGGATAGAAAGGTTCAGGGGATTGGTGAATATTGAGGACTTGAAATGATGGGCAATGAGATAAAAGATAAAGGTTAGACCTATTCCTGCCACGATTACGAATACGGGAACGTAAGGGTATACTATATTATCGAAATGGAGGAGGACAGCGAGATTTATGAAAAACCATGCGAGTCCGAAGCCTGCAAAAGTGAGATGAAAATCTTTTACAAGCCCTGCTTTCTGCATGCGGATTGAAATCCAGAGGCAGCTTATGGTTATCGCAAAAACCAGGAAATAAATATTGGGAGTTATGAGAAGATAGCTAAATGGCGGGTGGAAGATACCTGCAGGAGAATCTTCAATTACACGCAAGGAAGAACCTGCAAGTACGAAAGGCAGGACAGATGCAATAAAGCGAGGGGTTATTTTTACCTCAAGCTTTTCGAGCAGCCTGAAAACCCCAAATATACAAATACCCAATATTATTGCCCAGGTAATGGTATTTACAGTATTATACCCTTCATCACCTCTTATGGGGTCAAGATAATAGGTATTAATAAACTGTGAGATATTATCTATTGAAAAACTCATCTTATCACTCATTCAAAATGGCAATATCCTAATACAATCAATACTTACAATGTATATGCTGAACTTACTTCCTTAATCAAGAGGATAGTGTTCTTCTCCGGTGCTCGATCTTCGTTCTAATATAAGATATTTCTTTCCGAAGGGTTCTACCCAATAAGCGTTAGCAATATTATATAAGCTTTGATGTATTACTGTATTTTTATAATTATTGATGATATGTTAGTAGTAAAATTGTCAACATAACAAAATGATAAGAATAGAGAATTTATAATGATGTAAACATAAAGATTATTCTAATATAAACCTGGAAATAGTCTTAAATAAGTTATGAGTAAAGAATTATAAATTATGAGTTTTGATATCTCATGCTTCAAATGCACTTAAAATAAGACCTCAGACCCAAAAAACACTTTAAATAAGATCTCAGACCCAAATAATACTTTAAATAAGATTTCAGACCCAAAAAACATGTTAAACAACATATCAGACCTGAAAACATTTTTAAATATTAATAAAATCTCTGACTTGAGACGTATTCCAGACTGGGATTATAAAGAATCAAGTTAATGAGTCAACGAAATTGAATGTACCTGATATGCCGCAGTCTGCTGATACTCTAAACTTATGATAATCTAAACTTATGATAATCTAAACTTATGATAATCTAAACTTATGATAATCTAAACTTATGATAATCTAAACTTATGATAATCTAAACTTATTGATACTCTAAACTTATGACTTCGTACGTATATTCGGGTTTATAAGAGCCAATTTACAATCTATCGTAATTGAATACTGATGCAGGTATGAAATTGACCATTAACAAAAACAGCGCAAAATGGATGCAGCTTCCAAGAGATGTGCTTGTCGGGCATGGCGTGCTTGAGGAAATTGGAGATGTCTGCAGGGACCTGAAACTGAAAGGAAATGCGCTGATCGTAACCGGAAGTACTACAAAGAATATTGCAGGCAAGAGAGTCGGTAACCTCCTTGAGAGTGCGGGTTGTTGTAGTGCGGAAACGGTTCTGACGTGCAAAGCTACTAAGGAAGAGGTCGAAAAAGTTATGGAAAAGGCCCTTGAAGTAGAGGCTACTTTTCTCCTTGGGGTTGGGAGCGGCAGGTCTATCGACCTTGCAAAACTTGCTTCGACCCGACTTGAACTTCCTTTTATTAGCGTGCCGACGGCAGCTTCCCACGATGGCATCGCATCTTCCCGTGCCTCAATTGTGGATAATGGGATAAGTACGTCTGCACAGGCCCAGGCTCCTATTGCCGTTATTGCAGATACTGAGATTATTTCAGCAGCCCCTTTTCGCTTTCTTGCGGCTGGCTGTGGAGACATAATTTCCAATTATACAGCAGTGCTGGACTGGGAATTTGCAAGCAGACTCAGGAATGAATATTTTGGGGCATATGCTGCAGCACTTTCCCGTATGGCTGCCCGAGTTATTATTGATTGTGCGGATTCGATTAAGCCTGAGCACGAGACCTCGGCAAGGCTTGTGGTAAAAGCTCTTGTATCGAACGGGGTTGCGATGAGTATCGCAGGCTCTTCAAGACCTGCTTCGGGCTCGGAACATATGTTCAGCCATGCACTTGACAAGATAGCTCCAAAACCCGCGCTCCACGGAGAACAATGTGGAGTAGGGACGATTATGATGATGTACCTCCACGGAGGAAACTGGCAGGAAATAAGGGAAGCCTTAAAAAAGATAGGTGCTCCTGTAACTGCCGAAGAACTGGGTATAGAAGATAAGTATATAATTGAAGCCCTGTTACATGCACACAGCATTCGCCCTGAGCGTTATACAATTCTCGGTAGTGGCCTTAATCCCTCCGCGGCTGAGAAAGTTGCAAGAATCACAAAGGTCATAAATTGAAAAGTTATTCTTATTCAGTCTAAAGCCAATAATGAATGCCTGCTCAAGATACCAGAGTTTAAGGTGGGTTTCAGTTCAGAAATCCAACAACCTGTACCGGTTAAAAAATTCGGTTAATCTGGAGTCCATTAAATTTCAATAAGGGAATCATTTAACTTCTAATCAATTAATCACTTAACTTTCCAATCAAGTAATAACTTAACTTTCCAATCAAGTAATAACTTAACTTTCCAATCAAGTAATAACTTAACTTTCCAATCAGGCAATCACTTAACTTTCCAATCAAATAATCACTTAACTTTCCAATCAGGCAATCACTTAACTTTCCAATCAAATAATCACTTAACTTTCCAATCAAGTAATCACTTAACTTCTAATCAAGTAATCACTTAACTTCTAATCAAGTAATCACTTAACTTTCCAATCAAATAGTCACTTAACTTTCCAATCAAGTAATCACTTAACTTTCCAATTAAAGAAATATCTCAAATCAAACCAGATATTGAACTTCAAATTATCTTGGAATAAGCTCCAGGTGACCCCGATAAATGGGGCACAGGCCCAAAAACAATTAAAAGGAAGAGTTATTATGACAGAAAGCGATACCAAAATAACACTTATCGGATCACGGCTTGCAAGGGAAGGGCTGGAATTCATATTTAAAGGTGAGATGCCTGAATGTAAGAAATGCCGGCTGAAAAATACCTGTCTTAACCTCGAACCCGGGCGCAGGTACAGAGTCGAAAGAATCAGGAACAAAGATATCCATGAATGTTTCCTGCATGATAGCGGCGTGCTTGCCGTCGATGTGAGCAAGGCACCTATCCTGACTATGTTGGAATCAAGAAAAGCAGTAGACGGGGCAAGAATCATGTATGAGCCTCCAAAATGTGGCAAGAGAGAATGCGAGATTTATGAGACCTGCCACCCCGAGGGACTCGTAAAAGGCGATAAATGCAAAATTGTAGAGGTCCTCGAAAACCTTGATTCCAAGTGTGAAGCCAACTATTCCCTGAAAAAAGTGAAATTATCCTGGTGAATGTAAACAAACACATTTTAGTAATAGTAAGATTGATTATCAATAAATAAAAAAGGTAAGAAGCGGTGTTATAAGTGCCTGAACAAGGAATGAACCAGGTCCCCCCCTATGAATTTTATACCCAAAAGCGCTGGGAAAACTGGCTCGGACGGGCAAGAGAGAGCGGTTTCCAGATTAAAGAGTCTGAAGATGAATCTGGAAAAGAAAGTGCAATATTCGTAAATATGGTTGATGATGTGATTCTGGCCTGCCTGAAAGTAGTTGCACGCTTTGATAAGGGTATGCTCTCCAGAGAAACAGCTCTGGAAATCCTGGCTGAGATCCGGGACATTGTACTTTCCGATGTCGAGCCAATTTCAGAAGATATCAACCTTATGATCGACTCTGTCCAGACCTCTCTGATGGGGGCTCTTATCGCCTTCGAATGCTACGTTATGGGCGACTATGATGAGGGAGCCAATATTGCAGAGCTTGTAAAATCAGCCATTGAGGCAGAATCCTCTGACAATCTTGAGATTGCTCTTGACTATACTGCACAATGCGGTGCACTCGTACTGAAAGGAAAAAGCCTGCCTGAAGAGGTTATGGCCGATCTTCCCTACGGCATTGTCGCAGAATGGCTTGATGGAATTGACTCCATCTCGGCTGCAATGGTAGGAAGCGATAGCTACAAGGAATTTGATGAAGAGGATGAAGAGGATATAGCCTAAACTCTCCTACAAACAAAGGATTCCGTTTCCAGTTTTTAGGAATACGGAAGTCCTTTGAAAATTTATGAGAAGCAAATCTTGAAGTAAAATGAGTAAATTTTGAGATAAATAGACTTAAAGCACTCAATACTTTGTCGAAAACCAAATATTAGCTCAAAAATCAATTAAAAAAATTAAATATTATTGAAAAAAGTGGTTAAAAAATTAAATATTATTGAAAAATGTGTTAAAAAATTAAATATTTAAAGGTACTTCTATCTCGAATTCCTGAGCTTCAAATGACTTTTTCGGCCTCAGTCTCATGTTTTTCGATTACTTTTTTGTATACTTCGAGAGTTTTTTCAGCTATGGTTTTCCAGTTATACCGCTTTTTAAGAAGATCATAACCTTTTTCTCCCATTCTATTGTGGCCAAGCCCTTCAAGTACATAATTAAGTCCCCAGGCAATAGAAGAGGGCTCTTTATGTGCGATAACGCCTGTCCTGAAATTTTCTACGAGGGCAACTGCATCGCTTGCAACTACCGGTTTCATTGCGTCCCAGGCTTCAAGCACCACAATTCCGAAGGGCTCATTTCGGCTGGGCACGCACACAAGGTCGCAGGCATTGAACCAGTCTATTACAGTATTATCCGGAGCATACCCAAGGAAATTGCATGAATTTCCAATGCCAAGCCTATTAGCCTGATTTTCACACTGAGAGCGCATTTCTCCTTCACCGATAAGCACAAATTGGGCATTCCTTTTCTTCAGTACTTTAGCAGCAGCTTCCACCAGAAGGTCAGGCCCTTTCTGATAGGACATCCTTCCCGTGAAAAGCACCACTGGAAGACATGGATGGATACCATAGTGCCTTTTCACATCTCCGGGGTCGATTTGTCTTTTTATTTTTCCCACGTTTATGCCATTGGGAACTTCCCAGAGCTTGTAATCGGGAATTTTGTAGATATGCTTGATTTCTTCTCTCAATATGGTCGAGGTTATGATAATCTCCGAAGATTCATAGCCTCCAAGCCATTCTCTGTGTGAGATTTCCTTTGCCTCCCACCAGTCTCCATGGCGATTTCCATTACGCCCCCATTCAGTACTGTGGAATGTCATCACAAAGGGCAGTCCGAACTGGGTTTTTATCCTGCAAAGCACATTTACAGGGTGCCAGTCGTGACCGTGGAGAACATCAAATTCCCCTGCACTTTCTCTCACTTCGAGGAACCGGCAGTACATACCATCACACATATGGTTCATCTGCTCAACGATTCCTCCATTTTGATCACAGGCAATTTTGTGATAATAAACCCCATTTATCACCTCATCTTTGTTTTCATGGCCTCGTGTAAACAGGTGGACCTCATGCCCCTCTGCCGCAAGAGCATCAGAGAGCTCGGACACATGGGGTGAGATCCCCCCTACACGTATCGAGTACAAACTTTCCCAGGTAAATATTCCTATTCGAATCTTTTTCATAAGCTCACTTATCCCTTTTTATCAAAATGGGAGTTAAGGAGTAACGAAGAATGCAGGCTCCCCCTTGCCTTTTTAATAATTACATTCTTTAGTTTGCTGAATTCGGTCATATTACTGATTTATGATATTAGTAATTTATAGTAATAGTTTATACTAATTTATCAATAAGTTACATTAAGAATTTAGGGTAACAGTATATATTAATTAGTTGGATTAATCCTTTATTAAAAGTATATATTAATTAGTTGGATTAATCCTTTATTAAAAGTATATTAGTTAGTTCAGTTATACTTATCTTAAGTTTACTGAATCCAGCTTACTAGAATCTGTCTATAATTCTATACCCCTTAAGCCTTCAACGAGTCGTATAAATCAAAAGGAGTATGACTTTGATTTACGTGACATGAAGATAATTTTTGTATAAAGAATCGGATTTTTTATATTTTACTAACTTTACTCCTTTTTAATGGTAGATAAATATATCTGTAAATTTTTGTTATGATTTAAGCTATAAATAAAAATAACTCTTTTGAATCCTCTTAATCAGTTTGTTTTACAAGCCTCATTCTCCATGCATAAGGTCTTCCCGCAAATAAGAAGCTGCCCTTTCCGGAGAAACCGTATTAATATAAGTTCCTGTATTGAGCTCAAAACCCGCATGAATAGAAATCCTGGGGAGCAAACGGATGTTCAGGTGATATTCAGGAGATTCGGAAAGCTGGTAAAACATGTAATTAAAGGGCGGTTTTCCAAGAATTCGTCCATAACTTTTGAGAATGGCTTTCAGAATATCTCCCAGAGCAAAAAGAAGTTGGTCACTGCAACCGCCAAGAGAACTGACATGCTTTCTGGGAAGGAACCACACTTCAAATGGTCCCATTGAGGAATAAGGAGTAAAGGCTATCCATTCACTATTTTCAGATATTAAACGGGGAGACGCTTTTTCCAGGTCAAAGATTTCACAGTAAGGGCATTTCTTTATTTTCCTGATAACCTTCAATTCCCTTGCCAGAGGAGAAGGACAAAACGGCAGGGCAAGAAGCTGGCTGTGAAGATGGTTAATCGAAGCCCCTGCTTTCTCCCCTGAATTTTTAAATAGGGAAACGTAGCGGATATTTTCACGGGTTGCATAATTGCATGTACGGTCTCTATAGACCTGCATGAGTTCTGAAATTTCAGATTTAGAAAAGTCCTCAAGCCTTCTCCCATGCAAAGGTGACTCTACGATAATTTCATGAAACCCATATCCAGGTTCAGCCTGCAGCCCACTTTTCTCCGGCTCTGGGGACCCAGACACAGGTGAAAGGGCAGGATAAAGGTTCGGAAAGCAGCGGAAATCCCAGTTGCGTACCCTTTTTTCAGGGGTATCTGAATAGATTTTCCCATTTTTATAGACAGCAGTGGCAAGAGGAGTATTTTCCTCGGCTCCTCCGCAAAAAAGGCAGTTTTCAGATCCATTTTTCCCGCGGTCTTTGTCCGCAACTGCAAAGTCCGAAGGCCTTTTAGCTCTTTCTTCGGCAATTATACAGTACTCTGAAAGAAAGTAATGCTTTCTGATTTCTGACATTTCAGGAAAACCTCACCATATTTCTTTTCGTTTTTCCTGATATTCGTTTTTCCTGATATTTTAACTTCTTTTTATCTCCTGCCAGCAGCATTTTCCTGTTTGCAGAACCGAGCCCCGCTTATCAGTTCATAGTACTGTTCAGTAGGAGCTTTCCAGTCCATATCTTTTGCAAGGAGGAAGGCTTCCCTGCAGAGGAGTTTATACTTTACCCTATCTTCTAGGAAATTCCGTGTAAAATAACTGACTGCCAGGGCGTAGTCAAGGACTGTTTCGTAATAGGAAAGATCGATATTGTCTACTACTATCACTCCTCCAAGTGCTTCTTTAAGGGACTCAATTGTCTTTATTGCGTCACTGAAGCCGCATACCCGGCTGACCACACTTGGAGTTCCTTCTTTTCCGGCTTCAAGCCCCGTGAGCAGGAAAGGATCATAACGCGAGGGAAAGATACCTGCACAGCAGCCTGCCATAAATTCCCCAACTTCCATACCCAGCCCCCCATCCGAGCTTGAAAGAATCTGGGGATATAAAAGTGCTGCAACCGAGCGTTTCCCCCGCACCATTTTTGAAAAATCCAGCCCCCTTTTCTCAATCATCTGCTGGATTCTCAGTTCGTTTCCTACAAGCACTTCTTTTGGCAGGTTCACAGGAAATCCTGACGGAAGGTTTGTTTTGGACCCTTCAGCCGTAACAAGGAAACAGATTACCCTGATTTCCTCCTGCATATGTCCTTCGAGAATGCTGTTTTTTATTATGTGCTCAAGTGCAACAAGGGAATCGAGAAGGTCTGGATATCCTTTATTTTCCACTTCCAAGCGAGATATTGTGAAAATCGGAATTATCTTTTCGGGTTCTATCCTTTCCCCTCCGTGGTACTTATACAGATTTTCGGAAAGGAATTTTCGGATCCGCTCAAGGGAGCTTTCTTTCAGGTCCCAGTTTATCTTGTCGGATTCTATGGTTATTCCGTTTCGGATCACAATTCCATTAATCCCGTAAAAGAGCCTGGCTTCCTGTCGGGTCGATTCTCCTACTGCAGTAACCGTATCGGCATATGCAGCCAGCGCTTCAAGGGCAGCCAGGTTTTCAGGCACGCCTGAAGGCCATGTGCTGTCATTGTTCCTTCTTTTCTGAATAGAGTTGTATCCTGCAGTCCTTCCAGGAAGAGTTGCGTGCAGAGTTGCAACAGTATTTACTGGAATTCCGAGCTTCTTAAGCCTGGCTGGCGCATAAAATACCCCAAATTCGTGACAGTGTAGAGAGACGCCTGGACAGGGAATAGAACTATGAGTTGAAGCTGCACCAGGAGTTTCGGAATTTTCCGGAGCCGTGCTTATAAGGAGCCGGACAAGCTCGGAAACCGCATAGGACAGGCAGAGGTAATGGGTATATTCAGGCCCGTTTGGCATGTTTTCATATCTAAGGGAATCAAGCCCAAGATGCTCGTAGGCTTCAGCTTTGATCCTGCTTTCAAGGTTCATCTCTTTTCCCAGATACATTGAGCGTATTTTCCCAAAATCCGAGGTTTGAAACTGCAAATAGCCTATCTTTGTTCTCCCCACGAACTTACTTCCTGTAAACACCTTGATACCTGATTTTTCAAGGGATTCAAGACTTTTCCGGAGTTCTTCGCCAGGGTTGAGGGAGTCAAATTCCTCCATCTCCGTAATCCGGTTTAGTCCCCGATTCCAGTCCGCGCCTCTGTGTGCATAATAAGGGCCCACAACGAGTATCTCTTTATCTTCTTTTGTATCCAATTGTCCTGAATCGAAAAGAGAAGCAAGGGTTTGTGCTTCTTCATGAATAACATTCCAGATCCCGCCCATTTTATTTGATTTAGGGCCTGCTTCTTCTCCGGCAATTATGACAAAATGTTTTCCCAAATTTTAATCCCCCAGGGCCTTTTGCCATTCAGTTGTAGTTTATGTTTAAATTCACGTATGAGTATTAAAGTCAATCGGAAGATAAAATTGTAAGGGATGCAGGACGCGTGACAAGAAGATTGAAGTTAACTGTGGCCTGTTAGAATAACTTAAGATAGTAGAGGTTAAAGAAAAAAAGGAATAAACATAGAAGCCGCTGGACCTATTGAAGATATTGATAAAATGAATAAAAGCGGCTTGATATACACAGGAAAAAGAATTATTCAAGGAGATTTTTCAGATACCGAAATCAAGTACAGCCGTTTTTGTTTTCGCATAGCAGCTTTCCACAATCCTGACTCAGTTCCAAAATCTAGTGATGAACGTAAAATTAAAATCACTAGATTTTTAAAATTGGTTACAATCCTTTGAACATATCTCCCTGATTGAAGTCTTTAGATAACGAATAATATATTTGATTGAAGAACATTTTTCTCCTACAAATTCAGTGTTTCAGTCTAAAAATCATTAGATATTGGACCAGAGTCAGTTACGAAAATGTAACATAGAATTAGAGAAATGTATATGGAGTTTGTGATATAGGTTTTCCAAAATACAAACCCATAAATACAAATTTTTTCAGATCCTCCCATATTTATCCTCAAGTCTTACGATGTCATCCTCTCCAAGGTAATTTCCCTGCGCGATCTCAACTAAAACGAGATTTTCATTGTCTATATTTTTTACACGATGCACCTCATTTACCGGAAAATCAACAGAATCTCCTGCAAGAACCTTGATTTCACTTTCATTTTTGGTTACAATCCCCTTTCCACTGACTATGTGCCAGTGCTCGCTTCTGTGGGAATGACGTTGAAGTGATATTTCACTATGAGGTAAAACAGTAAGGATTTTGACTTTATATCCTGGCCTCTGCATAAGCACCTCATAGTGCCCCCAGGGCCTTTCTGACTCATTTTTGCATTTTGGACTCACGTTTGCATTTCTCCAGAATTGTTTCGTACACATTGATGTAATCATCTATTATCCTGTCAACAGAGGAACGTTTTTCTACACATTACCTACATTTTTTGCGGAATATGAAAACAACCCTCTGCACAGCCTCTGAAGTTCATCAACACTGTTGACAAGAATTTAGTTTCTCCATCCAAGATCAGCTCAGGCATTGAGCCCTATTCATTGCAATTACCTGAGTACCGCTTTCCATGGCTTCAACCACATCAAGCCCGAAGGCTCCATCATAACAGGCCTGATCCGCAATATAACCGGCCATTCTAAGTTTTATTCCTGTCTTTTTGCAACTTCTATTGCTTCTTTCGCACCTTTGCCTTTGTGCAGGCGGGATAAAAAGGGAGGAGATAACATTGAAATTCTTATAATAATACCCCCAAAATACTCAGATCCCCAAATTTATTTTTAATTTACAATCACCTTTTTTTGGATCATTTGAAATTCCCCTGTTTTCTTCAAACCATCTGCAGTATTCGTCAGGGCATTGTGTCTCAGGGCACCCATGTATATACTCCAGTATATCACATAATTTTGCACTGGCCATTGATACTGATACATCCGCACTTCCATAATAAATACGGATTTCATCATTCACTAAGACCCATCCGCAAGGGAAAACAACATCATTAACGTCTCCACTGCGTTCATACATTTCACGAGGTCCGAAAACCCATCCTTCGGACCTGTGGAGCACTTTTCTGGGGTCTTCGAGATCAAGAAGAGCCAGTCCAAGCCGATAACTTGCTTTAGATGTTGTCTGGCGTACCCCATGGTACATTATTAACCATCCATCAGATGTGAGGAGTGGCTGCGGGGATAGACCTATCTTGTTGGCATCCCACCATCCACCTTCCCGAGCATACAGAAGAACCTCGTGTTCTCCCCAGTATTTCATATCCGGGGAAAAAGATATCCATATATTTGCCTTCGCACCCGCCATACCAGATACTGGTCTGTGTAGCATTGCCCATCTGTCTTTAAACCTTACAGGAAAAATAGCAGCATCTTTATTTTCAGGCGGCAGGATAGCTCCCATTCGTTCAAAATTTCGGAAATCTTCTGTAAGGGCAAGAGATGGTAAGGGGCCTGAATCTGAATAAGCAGTATATGCTACAGCCCATTTTCCTATCTCATCTATGTAAGTTATGCGCGGGTCTTCAATGCCGTATATTTCTTCAGGATAGTTTACAGGATCCGGAGACAAAGTTGGTTCGCGGTCAATTTCCCAGCCATCAATTCCATTCTTACTCCTTGCTACTGTAAGGTGAGAAAAGCCTCGATGGTCTTCGACACGCACCATTAATAGAGTTATACCATTAACTATAGCCGCTGCAGGGTTAAACACTGAATGGGCCTGATATGGCCAATCTTCAACATTAAGTATAGGATTTTTCTTATACCTTTGGAATAGTTCTCCTTGGTCTTTCCACATAATAATCTCCCTCATTCTTCCTGATTTATTGATAGCAGGCTCTTTTTCTTTTGTAGAACCCCATCACTTACTTTGGGCTGGAACGCCACAATGATGGGTTCATTTGTGTGTTTATTTAAAGAGCTCAAAGCCATAAGGAAGCAAATTACGGATTCTGCCCCCTGGTTACAGTTCCTGCCATCGCTGCCAAGTCCGTCAAAGACCCCACCTGTTGAGTAATCGTACATAACAGTTCGCAAGCGGTTTCTGCCTAGAAAATATTCAAAAGAATATTTTGCGAGTTCCAGATATTTCCTTTCATGCGCAATCTCATAGGCTGAAATATAAGCCTGAGTCAGGTAACCTGCCTCTATAGGCTGCTGGTCAAAAAGCGGTATTTTTCCATTATAGGAATACCAACCGTGATTTCCAACTAGATCAAAAAAGTCGCCTCTCCATTGAATCTCAGTAAGAAAATCCAGGGTAGCAAGGCCAATTTTTCTGTAAGTTCTGTCTTTAGTGTAATTATACGCCAGTAAAAGGGATTCACTTAGTTTTGCATTACTGTAGGTAACTGTGGGCTCAAACCAGTTCCAGTCTTCTTTATGGTTAGCCTCATATAAATCAACCAGGGAATCCGCATGGGTGATAAATATGGATTCAAAGTTATCCTTGTCTACAAGAGAATCTATGGATTTGACTGTATCCCTGCGTGAGTTGAATACAGATTCAAATTCATCTGCATCCACGCCTGCCCTGAGCATCTCATACAAACCGCACATCGTATAGGCTTTTGCTCTCGGAGAACCCAAATTTTTGATTTCCTGCCTGGATTTACTGATCAGGGTATTTGCAAGGGTACGTATATTTTTTGACAGGTAAGGGCAGCTCACCACATGTCCGAGTCCGTAAATTGCACGCCCTAAAGTGTCTTCACTGCCCTTTTCATCCAAAAATTCCCTTTTATAACTCATGAAGTTATGAAAGTGACCCGTGTCGGTCTGGGCATGTTCAAGAAAGCTCATGTATGTGGTAATTAACCCCCTAAACTCTTCGGTTTTTTTCTGGCTGTCTATCAGCTGTGTCAGTGCAACAAGAGCTCGGCCTACGTCATCAGTACTGTATCCATAACGGCGAGCCGGTATACCAAAATTGGTATGCTGGATAATGCCCACATCATCGGTCAACAACTTAAGATGATCAAGTTTAATTTCAGGAAGCTGAATCGGAAGGAAATTAAATCTGTTTTGTATTCCAGGATGGGTATTGTAATTCTTTAAAGCCTTATCAAAAACAGTATTATATTCTTTACCTACATTTTTCCATGTCATTTTTCTGCCAAAATCGTATGCCTTTTTGCGCATATCATTACACTCGTCTGGATTTTCAATTAAGTATAGCAGGGATTTTTTAAAGCCATCAGTGTCTCCAAAATCTACAAGCAACCCACGATTTTCGGAAAGCATTTCCTGGGCGTACCAGTAAGGGGTGGATACTATTGCTTTTCCCATACCCATTGCATAGGTCAGAGCGCCACTTACTATCTGTTCTCTGGAAAGGTAAGGAGATGCGTAAATATCACTGGCAAGGATATAATTGCAGAGTTCTTCTTTTTCGACAAATTTGTCGTGGAATACTACATTGTTTTCAAGCCCGAGTTCGGAAACCTTGTTCTCAAGATAATGCCTGTATGATTCTCCCTGAATCTTTTTGACCATCGGGTGTGTGGCACCCAGTACAAGGTAAATAAGGTCAGGATACTGGCTTACAACTCCAGGAAGAGCCTCGAACACACTTTCAATACCTTTATTCTGGCTCAGCAGGCCGAAAGTAAGGATAAGAGGAGCCCCTTTCAGATTCAGCATCTTTTTGTACTTACTGCAGCTGTTAAATGGGTAGTCAGGTACTCCATGAAATATTAATTCTATCTTGTCTTCAGGAGCTTTATAAACTTCTTTTAACATATTGACTGCAGACTGGCTCATTACAACCAGCTTTTCGGAATACCTGATGAGTTTTTCTGTGGACGCCCGGTACTCAGGGTCAGGTTCCCGGATTACAGTATGCATTGTGGTTATTACAGGCTTATTTATTCCAGATAGAAGAGCAAAAATGTAATCTCCTGCATCCCCACCAAAAAGCCCGAATTCGTGCTGAAGACATACGATATCAGCACCAGATTGATTTATATAATCCGCAGCCAGGTAATAATCCTCGATCCTGTCCTTCTGAATTTGAAAAACGACTTCTTCTGGATAATTATAAGTTTCAGAAGGATCACTCAAAACAATAACTTCACAATGAACGTCGTTGTTTTCTCCCAAAACTGAATTTAAAAGATCAGAAGTGAATGTAGCAATCCCACATTCTTTTGGAACATAAGTTCCTATAAATAATACTTTCAATTGTTTATTCAAATAATCCCTCCAAACTTACATCATTTATAGACGTTTTGATATCTGGTCGTGCCCACGAGTTACTTAAAATAGTGGAAACTATTCATCTCGAGTGAAACAACATCAATAGCCATCGTTATTATGGTTCAATAGGCAAATTTTGGGAAATTGATTATATTTGATTGTTAGCTATTGATTGCGTCTTTTCAATTCTCCTTGGCTAAAATCAAACATATCAATTTCATTAAAATCGATATCAATTAACTTATTCTTGCAGGATGAGTAGTTACAAATAGTGAGCATAATAATCTCTCTTCATTTTCCTCAAATGCAGGGGAAGTACTATGTTTTCAAAATAGATCAATAACTCACGGATACTACCAAAATCTAGATTAAGATAAAATTCCAGATCAAGAGCTCATCCCAAAACTCAAAATATATTCCCTGGACCTCGAATTTTGAATGATCGATAGAGTTTCTTGTCATGGGATATAGTTTTAAAACTTTTATTGATTTAAGAAAATTGGTTTTGGGATGAGCTCATACATAAGAAATTTCAGTCAATGGATTTTTAAAAAATATAAAATTTTATAGTTCCAGATATTAAAAATCTCAGTATTCTTCATGCAGACTCCTCATCCGTAAATCATTATCGAATCGAGTCTTGCAGTACCTACTTTTGTCCAGTACTTGCAAATACTACAATACTGAGTCTCGCCATCTGAGCACAATTTCAGGTTAGCGTGGCATTTTGGACACATTTTTAGATTTCTCATGAATAAAACTCCTTGAATTTTTATTTTAATTTTGAGCTCATTCCAGAACTCAAAATTGGTTCCCTGAATCTTGAATTTTAAACGATTCCCTGAATCTTGAATTTTAAACGATTCCCTGAATCTTGAATTTTAAATGATTCCCTGAATCTTGAATTTTAAACGATTAATCAAGTTTTGGGATAAGCTCCAAACTAAAATAACGGCACTTGTCAATTTTATAGGATTACTACTCAAACTTTTAGTGCAAACTTTTAGTGGAGGATTTATTGAAAAACTTAAACACAAAAACCCCAAACCCCTTTACATTTTTCCCCAACATGTAAATTGTGCCCGATTTTTCAGATTTAATCAATACTCACGGCCAAAACCTATTATTTAGGTGTTTCTTTTTTGACGTCTTGATTTGATATTTTCTCGTCTTTTAGTGATGCATTAATTTTGCCTGCAGATTATAGCGCAATAATTTTGTCTGTTTCACTCATAATCATCACCTTAATATATTTTTTATACATAACCCCTTTGAATTTAGAGCTCCAAATATCCCAGTTAAGCTTTCTCAAATATTCCACATGAGCCTGGTATGCAAAAAAGTTATAAATCTAGAGTTCCCAAATAACTATTAAGATATAATAGTAGTTTAATATATAAATAACCATTGATTTTTTAATTTATTTTAACTGAGGTAAACAATCGCAATTTAGTGCTTAAGTTCTAATGCAAAATAGGAAAGATGTAGCGAAAAATGTAGCTTCTAGTCCGAATCTTTGGGAATCGCTACAGGGTCAATACAAAAGAGACTATAAACTGTTATGATAGCAACATTTTAGGTATAAACGTTGTGTCCTTAAATAGTTAAACATATGGTATATAAAAAACTTAAATGTAGGAATTATTTTACCAATTAATCAGCCATATTCATTTTATGAAATAATACATTCTTGGCAAATTTTAGCCCCCCGTTATATGCCAATAAGAGTACTACCACAACTGTTACTAACACTACGAAAAAGGGTACCACGAAAACACTCAGTATCTTTTTAACACTCAACATCTTTTTGATTCTATCAACCATTTTCCTTCCCATCATTTATTATTTAAGATCATTAGTACCCACCGCGAAATAACCTAAGCCCATTTTTACACTGTACTTTGCCATTTTCATAAGCAGTCCCATCTATTTTGCTCCAAAATAATAATGTGTTACTTAGGTTATTTCGTTACGAGCCCTTAGGTGAGTTATTGAAAAACAAAAACACAATACTATCTCTACATTTTTCCAAATGTGAGCTTGTTTATGTGATGAAAATTGTGCTTGGTTTTTCAGATTTAATCAATGCAACTTAAAGAAACGGATACACCTGAGTTTTTGAAAAAGCATTGTACTTTAACAACCCAGGGCCTCAAGTTTATGGTTTCTTAACTGCGTAAGTCTTAATCAATAACTCACGGACAAGATCTATTATCTATATGTCTCTACTTTGACATCTGTATTTGATACTTTCTCGTCTTTTATTGCTGCATCAGTTTTGCCTAAAGCTTCCAGCGTAATATTTTTGTCTGTTTCACTCATGGTTTTCATATTTGCACATTTTTTATTCAAGTAATTTGTGAATTTAGCTCCCCAAATATTCCAACATAGCTTCCTCAAATATCCCATATGAACCTTTCATTTAGATGTCTCTACTTTGACATCTGGATTTGATACTTTTTCGTCTTTTATTGCTGCATCAGTTTTGCCTACAACTTCCGGCGCAATATTTTTGTCTGTTTCACTCATGGTTTTTACCTTTACATATTTTTTATGTAAGTGATTTATGAATTTGGCTACCAAAATATCCAATTTTAGCTTTCTCAAATATTCCATATGAGCCTTTTATGCAGGAAAGTAATAAATTTTAATTCACTGGATATCCTGCATGATATTACAGTATTTAAACCTATAAATATCCATGTATATTTTAAATTTATTTTAACTGAAGCACGTGATCAAAATTTAGTGCTGAAGTTATAATGTAAAATATGAAATTTGGAATGCAAAATGTGAAATTTGGAATGCAAAATATGAAATTTGAAATGCAAAATATGAAATTTGGAATGTAAAATATAAAAGATGTAGCGAAAAATATGAAATTTGGAATGCAAAATATGAAATTTGGAATGTAAAATATAAAAGATGTAGCGAAAAATATGAAATTTTGAATGCAAAATATAAAAGATGTAGCGAAAAATATGAAATTTATAATGCAAGATCTGAAAGATATAGCGAAAAATGTAGTTCCTGGTTCGAATCTTTGGGAACCATCACGGGGTCAATACAAAATAAACTATAAACCTTTATGATAGCAACATTTTCGGGCAAATATCGCTATCCACAAAAATAAAAAACATGTATCTTTTTGATACTCCAAAACGTTCTGCCATTTTCTTATATGTTCTCTTTCCTATGTCCATGTTGATAACGTCAACATTAGACACAAATTTATTTTCCTTGAACAAATACATCAATTTACATTTCGACCCATCTTTCAAAAATAAGGTGATTTTTGCAACAACTTTACATATTTATTAAATTTGTAGGGGGCACAAGCTCAACAAAATCAATGATTTTGGCTGAATCCCACAATTATTTAAAAATTCTGGACCTAACTAATAAAAAATATTGTAAAGTTTAACATATTTCCCAGTGAGATTTCATTGAGGGTTGAATAATTAATTCAGAATAGGGCAAAATAAGTACTGAACTGTATATATAAAAAAAACAAGTAGCTTTTTAGGGAGGGGGTCAAAATGTAAAATCAACATACGTGTTCAAATGTTTATAGTACATATCAATACTATATATTCAAATAGTAAGATATTTAGTGAATACATATACATATATAGACCTAAATGTATATAGAATAGATTGCTGAAATACAATATAGATTGTCGAGTCGAGTATTTCGGTGATCGATCATAACTCGACTTACCGTTTAATGGAATAGTAATATGATTGAAAGTGAAATTGACCAGCATTTTAAAAACGATTCAAGTAAACAAACAAATGAGTGTAATATATGATAGACAATAAGAAAGTAGAGCCTACAAAGGAAGATGCAAAAGAAAAAGTCGAGCCAACAAAAACCGCAGAAGGAAGCGTAAAAAAATAAAGTAAGCGGTTTATTTGGAGAAGTTTCGCAAGAAGCCTATCTCATACATATTATCTAAAATCAGTAATTCACATAACAATAATTCACGAGCAAGAAAATGGGTGAATAAAATGATTAAACAAATAAAAAAATATTTACTGTTTTACTGGCAGTCAATTGCTAGTAAAATTAATAGTAAAATTAATAGTATCCTTTCATTTGCATTCGGTTAAGAAATCTATTAACGTTAAAATGACTACTGCAATCATTTATTCATCTCGATTTATAACATAAGTTTACAGAAATGACGACGAAAATAACACATTTCTTATAATCATATCTTGACCGAATACAAATGATTGATTATTTGTAACTATTCAGCATATCAAAACATGTCTATTGATATTGATTATAGTGAAAGCAAGAAATCAAAGAAATAACCTATATAAGAGGACAAAATGCAGTCAATCGCCAACAGTTCCATAAAATCAATTTGCAGAAATTTGTCTATTGAGTTTTAACAAAGATGACTATTGATTCTGTTTTATATAGGTTGAATAGTTACGATTATTTAACAGATTATCAATTAGACAAAAGAAGAAAAACTCAAACATATTGGAGAGAGTATATGTCTGTTCTATTTATCATTCATTTAAAAAATATAGAACACATACAAAAACTATATAAGCGTCTTGTGTTTATGTAGAACCCCAATAATTATGTTTATTTCTATTCAAATGCACATTTCGAACCCTGGCACTCTTGTGTTAAGATCCTGCACAAAAGGATTATTTCGCTGACATAAAGTCTACAAAATAACCTGAAATCAGGCATTATTTGCCTATAATGGCAGGGGTTCGAAATATACATTCAAACTTGATACAAGACAACAAAATTTTTGTGATAAAGGGGAGTGGTTATTATATGCATGAAATTAAAAAAGTTAATTTTAATGAGGGTAACCTTATAGAGACTAACCTTAAAAGAGCTAACTTTATAGGGGCTGACCTTAGAGTAGCTGATCTGAAAGAATCCCATTTTGAGGGAGCTAACCTCAGAGAAGCTAACCTTGAAGGAGCTAATCTTGAAGGAGCTAACTTTAGCGAAGCTAACCTTAAATGGTCTAACCTTAAAGAAGTTAACCTGAAAGGAGCTGACCTTAGAGAAGTTAACCTTGAAGGAGCTGACCTTGAAGGAACTGACCTTGAATGGTCTAACCTTGAAGGAGCTAATCTTGAAGGAGCCAATCTTAGAGGAGCTAATCTTCATAGGGCTAACCTTAGAGAAGTTAACCTTGAAGGAGCTGATCTTAATTGGGCTATGCTTAGAGGAGCTAACCTGGAAGAAGCTGACCTTGAAGGGACTAACTTTACAGGGGCTAATCTGGAAGGAGCTGATCTTATAAAGGCTAGCCTCGATGGAGCTAACTTTAGATGGGCGAATATTAAAGGAGCTAAGTTTGACGGAGCTAACCTTAATGGAGTTAACCTTAGAGAAGCTCATTATTTGACATTTGACCAGCTTTCTAAAATGGTAACTATTCAGCCTACCAAAAATCATTGTTGATCTCGATTTTGACTTAGGCCCCGTCACAGAATAACCTCTGCAGATTTCCGATTGGACATTTTGATTTTCACTATATAGGTCGCCAGTAAAAGTTACAATAAATTATAAGTTGCATAGTTTATTTCGTTGCGGGCACTTAATAGATACTTTTGAGTACTAACTGATAACTGATGGAACTTATGGGAAATGCAAAAACATGATCAATAGCCAGCAATTAGAGAAAAATAAACCAAGTGAAATTTACCCATTAAAGATTACTAAAGACAGCTATTGATATTGTTTTTTCCAGGCTGAATCGTTACCTGAATGGTAAGTCGGCGAATTTTTCGTATGCCCGTTGATAATATTTTTTATTTCGTCATAATATTATTTATTTCGTCATAATATTTATTATTTCGTCTTATCTTTACTTTCTATCTACATTTGGCAGGTCGACATTAGATTTTGAGATATTTTACTGATTGCGCTTTTCAAACAGTATATAAATATGTATTGGTTTTGAAGCTGGTAAATATATAACCCGAATCTTACGACATATATAAGCAATGAAGCATTTTTGCAATAATGTTTAGTATCAGGGATATGTGCTTTCCAGCAAAAACACTATCATTAAAAATGTTATGAAAAAACAAGTTGCCTGTCGAAAGTGGGATGTAGCAGATAGTAGGTTGTATTTATATTGGGAGGTAATTATATGAGTGGGTATATTATTTTAGGCATTTTGCTTGTATTTGTGCTAGTCTTTGTGTATTATTTCAACAGACTTAATGTGCTTTCCAACATAATAGATAATTCATGGGCTCAGATTGATGTTCAGCTGAAGAAGAGAGCTGACCTTGTGCCAAACCTTGTTGAAACTGTGAAGGGTTATGCAGCGCATGAAAAATCAATTTTTGAGGCCGTGTCTGATGCAAGAGCAAGGATGATGGGCGCAAAGACAATTGAAGAAAAGGATCAAGCTGGAAATGTGCTTGCCGGGACTCTTAAGTCGCTTTTTGCAATAGCCGAGAATTATCCAGAACTTAAGGCAAACCAGAATTTCCTTATGCTTCAGGAAGAACTTTCTGGAATTGAGAACAAGGTTGCTTATGCAAGGCAACACTATAATGACAGTGTGCTTATTTTTAACAACCTTGTGACTACTCTACCGGGCTCGATTTTTGCTGGAATCCTTAGTAAGAAGACAAGGACTTATCTTGAGATTGAGTCTAAGGAAAGAGAGCCTGTCAAGGTTCAGTTCTAATATTAAGGTTTTCCATTTTCTTTATTTTGTGGGTGTGATATCTTTGCGAACTATGGAAGAGCAAATAGCTGCGAATAAGAGAGATTCGTTTATCCTTATTGGAATTGTAAGCATTGTCCTTGTAACTTTGGGCTATGTATTCGCGCAGATTTATGACCCTTCGCTTGTTTTTGTCTTTCTGATTATCGCTGTGATTCTTTCTACTCTTGGCACAATTGCTTCTTACTGGTATTCAGATAAGATTGTGCTTGCTGTGACGAAGACACGTGAGCCGACACCACTTGAAAATGCACACCTTTCGAATGTGGTTGAAGGGCTTGCGATTGCAGCAGGAATTCCTGCCCCACGTTTTGTGATTATTGCTGATGAGGTTAACCTGAATGCTTTTGCGACGGGAAGAGACCCTGAGCATGCTGTTCTTGCTGTGACCTCTGCGCTTCTTAAGACCATGAACAGAGAGGAGCTTGAGGGCGTGATCGCACATGAGATGTCGCATATCAATAATTATGATATCAGGCTCGCGTCTATGATTGCTGTGCTTGTCGGTATTATTGTGATTGCTTCACAGATTTTCCTTAGAAGCTTGTGGTTCTCAGGTGGAAACAGAGACCGAAGAGATGGAAATGTTATATTTATAGTGATTGGCGTTGTACTTGCTATACTTGCACCGATTTTCACGCAGTTGATTCAGCTTGCAGTTTCACGACAGAGGGAGTATCTTGCTGATTCAAGCGGGGCGTACCTTACGCGCAATCCGATGGGGCTTGCTTCTGCACTTGAGAAGATTAAGGCCAATAATGTTAATACGAAGGTAAATGGGGCTGTTTCACATCTTTATTTTACCAACCCATTCCTTTCAAAGAATGCAAATTCTCTATTTGCAACACATCCGCCCATTGATGAAAGAATTAAGAGACTCAAAGAAATGTGAGCTTTTAGGTTTTTGAGTTTAGGACAAGTATTGAGGGAATAAACTAGGACTTATGCTAATGACCCAGCTGAGAGCAGTAGGTCCAGAGCTTGATTAATCAAAAGGCGATAAAAAATTGGTTTGGGGATGGAGCTCAATCAGATACTTTAAAAAGGGCAGGGCACTTCTTTTTTAGGGTTATGAGGAGCTCGTTGTCTAATTTTGCATTATGAAGTGTTTTCACTGTAGAAAGCGGGTCAAGTGATAAATGTTGAGCTCCTTCAAGGTTAGCCCCTTCAAGATTAGCCCCTTCAAGATTAGCTCCTTCAAGATTAGCCTCTATAAGGTCAGCTCCTTGAAGGTTAGCTCCTAGAAGGTCTTTTCTCTCTGGAATATCCATATACAATTATCGGCCTTGAACTAAAATAAGCATTACTATGCCATGAAAATATCTTCTGCTCTTCAAGATTTAGTTTTTAAAAAATGGGTATGTAGAAATCCTCTAAAAGAACCAATCTCCATTAATTTGAATTGAATTGCCCGATGTGTTTTTACTCACTTATTTTCAGCTTCTTGCAGCTGATTAAGATAGGTTTTCTACAAAGCCACAACTATATCACATTATAAGCCTTGTAGTTCATCCTTAGTCATCGCTTAAGTTACCACTTTAAGAATCTAGCCGCCCAGCTCACGTTTTTTCTAAGCAAATATTTCCTTAACTCATCGATTCCAAGCAGGAAGATTGCAAAAGGAACAGCAAATAATAAATATCTGAGGTCAAGGGGCGAAGTGTTAAAAATAAGATTGGCAAATGGATTCCAGATAATAAAAACTAGAATCAGTAATTCACTTGCAATCCCTAACAGAATCGTATGGTTGCTGAACAAGCCCATTGTGAACACTGACTGAAACCGGGTTCTGGAAGCAAAAACATTAGCTATCTGGCAGATAATCACCGCTGAAAAGAAAGCAGTAATCGCCTGCATATAAAGGGGATTGCTGTTTGCAAGTTGCTCGCCGAATTTCCAGCCCCCTTCAAAAAGTACGGCAAAATAACAGAAAAAGCCTGCTGCAGCTTCTATAGGTCCCTTTATTCCATAAGCTGTTAAAAGCACTTGAGGCGTTAGCAGCTTTTCGTCCCTAGCCCTTGGAGGCCTTTTCATAATATCTCCTTCTGCTTTTTCCATTCCCAGAGCAATGGCAGGTAACATATCCGTACCCAGATCAATTGCCAGAATAAGCTGTACTTGCATAGGAAGGGGAAGAGCAAAGAGAACGAAGGCTATGAAAGGCAGAACCTCAGGGATATTACTGGCAAGGATGTATACAATGAACTTTTTTATATTATCAAAAACAGTTCTACCTTCCTCTACAGCATTCACGATAGTGGCGAAATTGTCGTCCAGAAGCACCATATCCGCAGCTTCACGAGCTACGTCCGTGCCGCTGCCCATTGCAACCCCCATATCTGCGTTCTTAATTGCAGGAGCATCATTGACCCCATCTCCTGTCATGGTCACGATTTCCCCTTCAGCCTGGAAAAGCTGTACGATTTTCAGTTTTTGAATAGGAGAAGTACGGGCAAATACAATGCTCGGATTTTTCAATCTTGAAGAAAGATCTGTACGTGAGAGTGACTCCAGCTCGTCTCCAGTAATAATTTCAAGGTTTCCAAAATCCACAAGTCCCACGTTTTTCGCGATTGCTTCTGCAGTGACTGGGTGATCACCGGTGATCATAACAACCTTGATCCCGGCTGCATGGCACTTTGCAATAGCTTCTCTGACTTCAGGCCGCGGAGGGTCTACAATCCCGATAAATCCCAGGAAAATAAAATCCTCAGTATACTCTTTCTGCTCTTCTGCTTGCCTGTACGCAAGGGCAATTATCCGTTCTCCCTTTCTTGCCAGTTCCAGGTGCCTGTCCAGAAGTTCTTTTTTATCATTTTCGATAAGTGTTCTAACCTCACCTGAATCTCTAACTGAACCGCACATCTTCACAACCACCTCAGGGGCTCCCTTAAGATAGATTTCAAGGTTACCTTCAGGAGTGCGGCAGATAACTTCCATTCTTTTGGTAAGTGAATCAAAAGGAAACTCTTTCAGCCTTTGATAATCACTTTGAAGCGTTTTTATGTCCTGGAAACTGTTTGCAAAAACAAGAAGTGCTCCTTCGGTAGGATCGCCAGTGTATCCAGTTGGTAATTCGCGAAGTTTTGCGTTATTGCAGAGCCCTGCAACCCTTATTAAAGTAGGAGGTACCTTTTTAGGATCCCATATGGGACTTTCTACAACATAAACCCTTTTTGCTCCTGAACCCGTAACTTTTCCTGCAATGCCTTGTTTTGTACTTTCTTCTGTCTCCTGCTCTACAACCCTTTTTTCGAGACCTGAAGTTATTTTAGGTACTAAATTTTCAAAACCGACGATGAGAGAATTTACTGCCATCCTGTTCTGGGTAAGAGTTCCGGTTTTGTCAGTGCAGATGACAGTAGTCGAGCCCAGAGTTTCTACGGATTCGAGGTTCTTTATAAGGGCATTCCTCGAAGCCATTCGCCTGGAAGCCAGGCTAAGAGCAAGAGTTACCGTGGGCAAAAGCCCTTCAGGCACATTTGCAACTATGATTCCGATCGCAAAGATGAGGCTTGCAAGAAAGGTATCCTGAATAAGAAACGCAAGAATGAAGAAGGTTACTCCCATTAAAATCGCAATTGTAGAGATGATTTTTATGAAGCGATTGAGCTCTCTCCGGATGGGAGTGTCTACCCTCAAAATCTGTTCTGTGAGTATTGCAAGTTTTCCAATCTGGGTGTTCTGTCCTGTTCCGAAGACGACAGCCTTTCCATTCCCGCTTTGTACTAGCGTCCCGGAAAAAACCATATTTCTGCACTCAAGTATATTCGAGTTAGTGCATTCAAGAGAGCGTAGTTGAGGCTCTGCTTCTCCTGTTATGGTCGAATGATCAACTTTCAGAGAGTTTGTCTCAATTAAGCGCCCGTCAGCCGGGACCTTATCTCCTTCCTCAAGAAGGATGATATCTCCTACAACAAGTTCCGAAGCCAGAACATCTCTGACTTTACCTTCCCTTAAAACCTTTGCACGGGGAGGAAGGAGCTGCCGAAAACTTTCCATCGTTTTTGCAGCCTGGTATTCCTGGACAAATGTGAAGGTTCCATTAAGGATTACGACCACACCAAGAGCAATTCCAATATACAGATTCCCTTTTCCAGGATCAAGGTATTCTCCAAGGAAAGACAGAATAGCTCCTATAATCAGCAAAATTGAAAAAAAATTCCGAAATTGCCTCATATACTTACTTAATATGCTTTCCTTT
This sequence comes from Methanosarcina sp. Kolksee, assembly GCF_000969945.1. NCBI lineage: Archaea > Methanobacteriati > Methanobacteriota > Methanomicrobia > Methanosarcinales > Methanosarcinaceae > Methanosarcina > Methanosarcina sp. Kolksee. The sequence continues at coordinate 751,866 of NZ_CP009524.1, read as the reverse complement.
CCTGTTTCTTCGAGAACGTTAGGTCCGCATTCCTGAAGTCTCCTTGCAGCTTCCTGCTCGCGAAGTCCGCTTTCGTCAACTCCTAATCTTTGAAGAAACTCGGGAAGAGCGATTTTATGCTCATCGCCCTGCGGAGGACAAATCTTGCTTTTGCTACCAGTCAATTTTGTCTCCATCGAATATCCTATAACTCAATGTGGCATAAGAATAAGAAACTTAAGAGATCTTATCCTTGTTGTTGTCTTTCTGTAACTTCGTTATTGTCTGCTGTCATAGTCATCGGTATCGTCTTTACTGTCATCGATAGTTATTATCTTTTGATCATGTTACTCATGTTTCTGATCATGTCATTCATGTTTCTGATCATGTCATTCATGTTTCCAGTCATGTTTCCAGTCATGTTTCCAGTCATGTTACCCATCTTGGTCATGTTTTCAGTCATATGGCATATCATGACTCCGGTCATATTACCGGTCATATTACCCATACAGGTCATGTTTCCGGTCATGTTTCCGATCATAACTCCAGTCATGTTACATGTCATATTCCCAGTCATGTTACCCATTTTTCCTGTCATATTACTCATGTTTCCGATCATGGTTCCAGTCGTATTACATGTCATGTTACCCATCTCGGTCATGTTATCCATTTTTCCTGTCATGTTACTCATGTTTCCGATCATGGTTCCAGTCATATTACATGTCATGTTACCCATCTCGGTCATGTTACCCATTTTTCCTGTCATGTTACTCATGTTTCCGATCATGGTTCCAGTCATATTACATGTCATATTTCCAGTTATGTTACCCATCTCGGTCATGTTACCCATTTTTCCTGTCATGTTACTCATGTTTCCGATCATGTTTCCAGTCATATTACATGTTAGATTCCCAGTCATGTTACCCATATCGACCATGTTTCCAGTCATGTTTTCAGTCATGTTATCCATGTTCCCGGTCATGTTTCCAGTCATATTACATGTCATGACTCCAATCATGTTCCCGGTCATATTACCCATACCAGCCATGGCCCCAGTCATGATTCCGGTCAGGGTCATATTTCCAGTCATGTTACAAATCATGGTTCCAGTAATATTTTCGGTCACGTTGCTCATATTCCCAGTCATGTTTCCTGCAGGCTCTGATGCTTGCGCCGCGCCAAGAGAAAAAATTAAGCATAGCACTATCAGAGAAACTATTAACCTAGTTTTCATTCTTTACCCTCCATATGTGAATTAGACAATTCGGATCTATTGCATAAATTCTATTAAATAAAATTTGTAATTATTCAGCCTACCCAAAATAAGTTGAATGATATTGATTTATTAACGGAAACGGATCAGAAAAATTTGTCCATTGAATTTTATGAAATATGGCTATTGAGGTTGTTTTTCCCCGGCTGAATATACAATTTTGGCTCTTCGCCATTCTTTATGGATAATACTATTTTCAATTCAAGACCGCGCTGGATTTTATGAGAATATTATGAGGATAGCCACACAAAACAACGAAGAGCACAATTTATTTAATAAAGCGGTTTGAGAAAAGTACAGAAATCTTCCCTTTACTTTTCTATCCTTAACTTCTTTATAATGAATTGAAAGTCTAGATTTGTATAAATTGGGTTATTTCATCGTGTATTCACCGATATAATGTCACATGCGCCCATAAAAAATTGAGATAATCGCAAGTATGACAAAGATTATGATGAGCCATTTTGCAATCTCCATAGAGAACCCGGCAATTCCTCTTGCGCCCAATATATATGCAATCATTGCTAATATCAGAAAGAATATTGCAAGTCCTACCAACCCTGGTATATTTCACTCCCCCACTGGTTATTTTAATCGATAAGTTAACTATTAAATTGCAGATATAGACTTATGCAGTTGAACTGGAAAACAAGTAGCATGACGCTCCAAATGGTCTAAATTATAATATTTATGACAGATATCCTCGTGCTTTATTTTGGACCTCAACGTAGGTCCTATCAGAAACGAGTATATCTCCCATTTTTGAGAAAATGTAGAGAAAATCTCATGTTTATGATTTTCAATAATTCACTGAACCGACCCCAGTCTCTCTGCTGATGTCTCTCCTGGAATTATCGGTTGCTCAAACACTCCTTTCTGCCAATAAGGTTGATATCCGTAGTAAGTATACACTCTGGATAGCTCTTCACAAGTTAAAGGCCATTTGTCCTTATCAAAGCCTTCTGCCTTTTCCAGTACTTCTTTATTAACATCAAGGATGAAAGCATGCTCATACAGCCTCAGTTTAAGAGCCTGCCAAGGGATAGCAAACCGTTTATCGCCCATACCCAGGAATCCGCCAAAAGAAAGCACTGCATATGCTATCCTTCCATTTTCCAAATCAATCATAAAGTCTTCAATCTGTCCTAAATCCTCTCCAGCTCTATTGACAACCTTATCTCCTTTTAGTGTACTTGCTGACAATTTAGTGTACTTGCTGACAAAAAGTGTGAATTCTCTCTACTTACCATATTATTGTCTATCATATATTACACCCCTTTGTTTGTTTACCTGCATTATTTTTAAAATGCTGGCCAATTTCACTTCCGATCATATTACTATTCCATTAAACGGTAAGCAAGTTATGATCGGTCACCGAAGTACTATGACTCGACAATTTATATTGTATCTCAGCAATCTATTCTATATATCTTTAGGTCTATATATGCATATGTATTCACTAAATATCTTTCCATCTGAATATATAGTATTGATGGATACTATAAACATTTGAACATGTATGTTGATGTATTTGTTCAATAAAACTAAATTTATTACATCGGGAGTGCAGAGGGTCACGAATACCCCATTCTTTACAGGCTGTCCGACAATTACCTTCGGTAATAAAAGAATTCCTTCTTTTTTTTGATTTAAAGGTCTTATTTGCTTTCTTTTTAGCACTTTTTTATTACTATCAATAATTATCGGACAGCCTGTTTAGGGTGAGGTGGCCGCCCGCAATTTGATTTTTGTGGGTAGCGACATTTACCCTAAAATGTTGCTATCATAACGGTTTATAGTTTATTTTGTATTGACTCGGTAGCGATTCCCAAAGATTCGGATTAGAAGCTACATTTTTCGCTACATCTTTCATATTTTGCATTACAACTTAGACACTAAATTTTGATTGTTTTCTCATTTAAAATAAATTTAAAATATCCGTGGCTATTTATATGTTCAAGTACTGTTATATCATGTGTGGTACGAAATAACTTTAAATTTATAACCTCCTGGCATAAACGTCGTGCTGGCGGAGCATAAGGGGTTACTTGAGGTTATAGTGCAAGGAACTGCACAGCACAGCGTGTAAAAGTAGTGTTTTTTGAAATTCAACATCATACTTTTGTATAAATCAAGAATAAAAGGAGATTTAGAACATGAGTGATTTAATTGTTTTTGCATTTCCTAGTGAGACCGGTGCATCTGAGATGGATGAAACTATCCATCAGCTTAAAAAGGAAGAACTGATGGTTCTTGCTGATGCTGCCACTGTTGTTCGTAAACCTGATGGTAAAATAAAGGTGAAACAAGCAACAAACCTCGTTGGTGCAGGCGCAGTGGGTGGAGCATTTTGGGGTATGCTGATAGGATTTCTTTTCTGGGTGCCTTGGCTAGGACTAGCCATCGGTGCTGTTACTGGTGCAATAACTGGTAAACTGTCCGACTATGGAATCAACGATGACTTCATCAAAGAAGTGGGCGAAACCATTCAGCCAGGTGGATCCGCTCTCTTCCTATTGATCTCAAAATGGACTGAAGACAAGTCTCTTGAAAAACTAAATAAATTCAATGCAACAATCGTCAGAACATCCCTTTCCAAAGAAGAGGAACTCAAACTTAAAGCCGCTTTTGGCGCCGGGGATTAACTAAAGAAAACTGAAAATCCTCTAAAGGTTAACTGGATCCTTGAACACTAGGTCCTTGAACATGAAATTGAAAACTAAGATAAAAATATTGTTTTTCAAAGGTATAAGCTGATTAAGGAGTTAATCTATGTCAGAAGAAAAGAAGGCAGAACCAAAGAAAGAAGATGCTAAAGTTGAGCAAATACATCCCTCTGAAATGAGGGGAGGTAAAAAGAAAGGTCTTCTGGATACCTGTAAGTAAGAAGCAAGTAGGCTTCTATTTGATAGTAAGGGTGGGTCTTTGATCAAATATGAAAAGCGAGCACATTTCCTTATTGGGGAAAAATACAATAAGATGTTCTAGATGTTCTGATGCTTACGTTTTTCAATACCTCACCCCAACGACTCAATTTTGATAATTGCCATTAATAAAAGTCCGAGTAGTAATCCTACAAAACTGACAAGTGCTGTTAAGTTATGAGGTATTTTCAATGAAATGCGAATCTTGTGAAGCAGAATGTGAAGGCAGATATTGTAAAACATGTGGCGCCATTATGAATAAAGTTATCAGAGAGGTCGGAGAAAAACGCTGGGCGGCAATCGATGATTGTTCGTTTATTTATCCGCTTGTCCAGCGTGTGAATAAAGGAGAACTTACAGTCCATGATATAATTCAGTCTCTTGAAGTGGAAGATTGATTTTTTGAAGGTTCAGGATTTCAGGTCCTGGCTCTCAGGAAACGGATTTAAAGACTGTTTTATACCTGCATTTCCCTCTGTATTATCGGGGGTATTCTTATTAAATTTTTATTTCAGTCGAATACCCCGCTAGCTTGCTGCGGGGATGGAAACTTCCCCGGTAATCGTTGATGATTATATAAATTAGGCTCTTCGTCATTTCATATGGGTAGTTTGAAATCTAACTTTCCTAATTTTAGATAGATCATAGTAATAAAATACTTAGTGTTTCGATACCCTCTCGCATTTCTTTTTATTAACTGTACAATACTGTTAATACCTTCCACAACTCCGTTAGTAATCCTGGAGTCAAAGTAGTTTAGAATTCCATCCCAATGACTTTTAATGGTTTTAGCAACCTCAATTATTGCCTCTAATCTGCTATGAGTTGCCCAAAAATACCACTTTTTTAGATATTGTTCAGCTTCCTCTCGGCTTTTGCATTCCCAGAACTTTCTAAGACTTTCTTTTATATTATATGCTCTGAATGTATTCAGTTTTTTATTTTGGAGGTTTAAAAGCTTTTTTTTCTGTTTATCAGTTAGATTTTCCTTGTTAGTAGTCCATATGAATTTGGTATTTTTGAGTTCCTTGGTTTTTTTTGTTCTTGTATCCTTACTTCATTTAATCCTTCATTCATTGCCTTCATAACATGAAATCTATCGAATGTAATTTTTGCATCTGGAAATTCTTTAGAAATTCCACTGATATATGAAGGAGACATGTCGCAACATACCGATTTAATGTTGCTTTTGTTTCCATTATGATCTTGCAGATCTTTGTTAAAACTGGTAATAGTCGAAGAGTCTTTTCCTTCACAAGCAAATATTACTTTTGAATCTTTTATATCAACAACAAGAGTTATGTATTCATGTCCTTTCTTGCATGAAGTTTCATCTATACCAACAACACATACATCCGATAAATCCTCTTTAGACCTTGCATTGTCAGTATAATAGTTTATGACTCTCCAAAGTTTCGTGTCATTTTCTCCAAGCAACTTCCCAATTTGTAACACTGGCATTCTTTTTGATAGTTCCAGGATAAGAGCTTCCATTCGAAGAGTAAAACTGCTTTTTTCGCGAGCCCATGGAACTTTTATTTGGAGAACTCCACATTTTTCACATTCTATTCTTGGAATTCTACAGTGTAAATATGTAGAATATTGAAAGTAGTTAATGTGCCGTAACACTTTTTCCTTAGTATCATAAACTGAGCAGTTTAGTTTGCCACACTTAGGACAGGGAAATTTGGAACCACGTTTAAAATCAAGCCAAATATTAAGTTTTTCAGATATTGAATCAAATTTAATATTGGTTATTTGCCAAGGTTCTTTGACATTCAAAGGTATTTCAAATGTATTTTCGCAAATGGGATATCAAACTCCTGCAGTTATTTGTACTAAATAATATAATACTTATTTATATTATATTACTAATATAATAACTTACCCATATTATACAGCGAAGAGCCAACATGTATCTTTTTGATACTCCAAAACGTTCTGCTATTTTCTTATATGTTCTCTTTCCTATGTCCATGTTGATAACGTCAACATTAGACACAAATTTATTTTCCTTGAACAAATACATCAATTTACATTTCGACCCCTCTTTCAAAAATAAGGTGATTTTTGCAACAACTTTACATATTTATTAAATTTGTAGGGGGTACAAGCTCAACAAAATCAATGATTTTGGCTGAATCCCACAATTATTTAAAAATTCGGGACCTAACTAATAAAAAATATTGTAAAGTTTAACATATTTTCCAGTGAGATTTCATTGAGGGTTGAATAATTAATTCAGAATAGGGCAAAATAAGTACTGAACTGTATATATAAAAAAAACAAGTAGCTTTTTAGGGAGGGGGTCAAAATGTAAAATCAACATACGTGTTCAAATGTTTATAGTACATATCAATACTATATATTCAAATAGTAAGATATTTAGTGAATACATATACATATATAGACCTAAATGTATATAGAATAGATTGCTGAAATACAATATAGATTGTCGAGTCGAGTATTTCGGTGATCGATCATAACTCGACTTACCGTTTAATGGAATAGTAATATGATTGAAAGTGAAATTGGCCAACATTTTAAAAACAATTCAAGTAAACAAACAAAGGAGTGTAATATATGATAGACAATAAGAAAGTAGAGCCTACAAAGGAAGATGCAAAAGAAAAAGTAGAGCCAACAAAAGCCGCAGAAGGAAGCGTAAAAAAATAAAGTAAGCGGTTTATTTGGATAAGTTTCGCAAGAAGCCTATCTCATACATATTATCTAAAATCAGTAATTCACATAACAATAATTCACGAGCAAGAAAATGGGTGAATAAAATGATTAAACAAATAAAAAAATATTTACTGTTTTACTGGCAGTCAATTGCTAGTAAAATTAATAGTAAAATTAATAGTATCCTTTCATTTGCATTCGGTTAAGAAATCTGTTAACGTTAAAATGACTACTGCAATCAACTATTCATCTCGATTTACATTTATAGGTTTACAGAAACGAGAACGTTTTTATTTCATAAGAGATTAAAAATTAAAAAGATCTATAACATTCGATTTGTTAATATAAATTAAGGGGTATTAAACATGTTTAAAGAGCATTCAACAGGAACACATCCAATGATGCATGATGAGCCGATGTCTGATATTTGGGGATTTTTGACTGAAGAACAGAAAAAGAAAGTTGCAGTAATGAAGATTGATATGAAAATACAATGGATGGAAACAAAAATAAATGATATGGAAAAGATGATCGAGTTTAAGAAAAAGGGTATAGCTAACATCCGAATGGTTCAAGAAATGATCAAAACAGGGAAATAAACTCGAAGAAAGTCAATATTGAAATTAGCTGGTTTCCTAGTGTCTTGAAAATTTAGTTATTGGTCACATGTTAACTCTAAATCGCTATATATTGATGAGAAGCTATTATATATTATGCTCAATAATTAAATTGCCATAACACTAGTGTTGCGGCAGCATTAAAATGTCGTATATAATTGGTTAAAATGATTCAGAATTATTTTATCTTTGAGAATTGACGTGACACTAGTGTCAGGTCAAACACAAAATGTCGTATAAAACTGAGTGCAATTATTCGAAATCATTGAATCCTTGATGATTGACTCAACACTAGTTTTTTAGCTGGATATCTAACATAATTAAAATAAATGGTTCTAAATTATTATGAAAATCAGTGTAATTTCTCATGATTCCTCACTTAGAGGCTGTCTTAAAATTCAAACCATTTCTACAATTGGATAATGGTCAACGTAACTTTAAATTCATATCGTGAATTTTCCAAAATTCAGGTACACATTGACCTTAAAGAGAGTACTTTATTTCATAGAACTTATGCACACGAGGTCTAAAATCAATTACATTGTATATTATGATTTAAACTTACATTTTAAATATTTAACTGTTTAATCCTACCGTTTTTCAGTTCAAATGCATAAGTCATATCCCAATTGTAGGAGCTCATCCCAAAACTCAAAATTGGTTTCCTGAGTCGCGAATTTTGAACGATAGATCGAGTTTCTCTTTATGAAATACGGTTCTGAAACTTTTATTGATTTAAGAAGGAACTGGTTTTGGGATGAGCTCTAGATCAAATTTAATTTTAAGACAGGCTCTTAGGCTAGTGTCAAGAAAATTTAGTTATTGGTCATTTAAAACTCAGAATCATTGTGCACTGACAAGAAACTACTAAAAATTATGCTCAATAATTAAGTTGCCATGACACTAGTGTCGAGTCAATCATCAAGAATTCGATGATCCCGAATAATTGCACTCAGTTTTATACGACATTTTGTAGTTGACTCGACACTAGGGGATGATTGAGATGTCGAAAATACTTTTCATGCTCGAAAATGCTTATTCATCATAAAAATAATTATAATTATAATTATAAGTATAATTATAGTATATTTTTCACTGAGAATAGGTTTATATACTATATTGTTTTATTACTCCATATAGTAACCAATATAATTCTATATATTTTAAACTAGGGCTTTATAGTTTTTTACTAGGGGTCTAAAAGTCCGCAATCCTTAAATGGCCATCGATTGATATGTGCCATCCTGAGAATCAAGTCCTGAAAATAAAAATAGAACTTATGCAATCGATGCATAAAATCAAATACAATAGACTTTGTGGTTAAAGCCGTCATTTAAACAATTGAAAGTTCGATGTTATTGATTCCTCAGTTCAACTACGTAAGTCCTAAAATACAAAAGAAGATACATCCTCGATGTACTTCTATAGAAGTGGAAGCTAGATGTTACTCAAAGAAAACAAAATCGTAGAAAAAATTTGTGAAATCCCGGTTACACTTGAAGATGTCTCCGAAAGCATCTTTTCAGGTGTAAGTACAGAAAACATTATGATGCATAGGCTTCTCTCTCCTGAGGAAGGCGGTTTGGACTCATATTATCTTTGCGAAGGCCTGTGTAAACCTGTATTTTCAGAACCTGAAATTGTCTATCCATATGTATCAGGAGCATTTTCCAATCAATTTGCGTTTCGCCCTTCACCTTACCATTTTATGCTGCCTTATGAGCTGTCCTATGGGAGTAAAAAGAAAGAATACAGAGCTATTCCTCCTGAAGACATAAAGACAAGATTCCCTCAGGCTTACGAGAGAATTATGGAATTCAAAAATGAGTTTCGTCACGATACCTCCTCTCTTAAAGTAGCAGATTATAGTATAAATGGAAGTAAACTTCTGGAGTATCTTAACACTCCTAAAATCATTGCAACTGAAGGCTATCATTTACAGGCTGCATACGATGCAACTGGAAATCATGTGTTTAGAAAAGGGTGTGGGATTGTTCTCAAAGACTCGGATAGATATCCTTATGTTACTGCCGTTCTTAACAGTCCTATTGCCAGACTCTTTCCCGCAGTGTGTAAGTCTGAAATGATCTTCTCGAGTTACACAAATCCTACAGTCCTGAGCCGTTTTCCAATTGTATTTCCGGATGACAAGCTAACCGAGGATCTCATAAATACTATTTTCAGTTACCTTATGTTCCTCAACAGGCAGAAATACGCAACAGACTACGGAGTTCCGGAGTGGCTTCAGGAGCTTGTAAGTTTCTATGAGCAGATCTCAAGCCTGCTGATTCTGAATACTTACTTTATAAATGACCTTGATCCAAAACTTCTGGATGTCCTTGCAGAAAATATTCACCCATATGCGGGAGAGATAGAATCTGAAAATAGTGATAGCCTGCTGAGCGCGTTATATTACATAAAGCAGCAGATTATTGAAACCTCAAGATTTGAGAAATATAGATTTAATCTGGGATTACCTGACATTCTAAATTTCTCACAGAGCAGCAGCGAATGATGAGTAATTTCTTTTTAGATTTTATCCCTTAGATGACAGAAGCACACATATTATAATGTATATATGAGCTTCAAGCTTCTGTTTTCTTCATACAATTCAAAGTTCTGTCTTGTGTTTTTTGGGTTTTTGACATTTTTCATTTTTCCGGAAGATTCTGTGCCGATAGAATGCATTTTCTGCAAGAAAATACTTTGTTTTATCCCAAAATTATTTCGCTTTTTTAATTTATTTTATTGCGTTATATATCGTATACATGTGACCCACTGTTCTACCTCAACTTCGAATTTGTTTCTTTTACACGATCATTCCAAAGTATCAATATAAAATTGGAATTTGCTCGGTGTTTAACTATTTGTAGCACTTGCTGTTGCATCGTGTATTAAACTTTCAATTGGTTTTGAATCTGCAAAATCATTTCAGGATACAACACTCCAACTTCGAATTTGTTTCATTTTACATAATCATTCCAAAATACCAAAATGGAATTGGAACTTACTCAGTGTTTAACTTTTGCATCGCCTGTTATTGTATCCTACATTCGGCAGCAAGCACATCCCAACATTGAAATATCTTTAATTGTTATTTTTTGTAGGTTCAGTTAATAACCAGTATCATACGGACTATGTATATAGCAGGGTTTGTCTTTTATCTCAATTACTATAAATATATATTAATTATATCATGGTTAACATTTAGTAATTTTTGATTTAAATGGAAATTCAAAAGTTCTGAAAAAAACGATATCAATAGAAAAATTGAATGGATTTTTATGTCGACCTGCCGAAAGCAGGTTGTATTATGTATTGGACTTCCAAATAGTTTGGAGTCTGCGAAATCATTTCAGGATACAACACTCCAACTTCGAATTTGTTTCATTTTACATAATCATTCCAAAATACCAAAATGGAATTGGAACTTACTCAGTGTTTAACTTTTGCATCGCCTGTTATTGTATTATGTATTGGACTTCCAAATAGTTTGGAGTCTGCGAAATCATTTCAGGATACAACAGATATTCTTGCATTGTTGATATGCCTGGGTTCTTGAGATGCCTACGTTAATACTTTCTTATATTGTCAAGTTTGTCGCCTAATCCATGCATGGTCTTCAGATAAGGGCCTGGTAGTAACCATTCTTCTTCACGACTTCAATCGGCATGGAAAACAGTTCAGATAGGTTGGCGTCGGTCAGGATTTCCTGCTTTTTCCCGTCCCTGAAGATTTTTCCGTTTTTTATGAGGATCACACGGTTAATTTCAGGAATAATATCTTCAAGGGTGTGAGTAACGAGAATGATACTCTTTCCCGAGCCGGCAATTTTCCGAATAATTTCGCGGAAGCTGTGAAGAGCTTTGAGGTCAAGGCTGTTTGCAGGCTCATCTAAAATCAGAGCCTCGGGGTCATGCACAAGGGCTCTCCCTATAAGTACCCTCCTGGCTTCTCCTGAGGAAAGTTCGGACATCAGCCTGTCTTCAAGGTGGGAAATCTCAAGAAACTCAAGCACTTCCCTTGCCCTAGTTTCCATTTCAGGGGTAACTTTATGGTTATAGTAAATTCCTATGCTGCTGAAAAACCCTGAGAGTACGACATCCAGCACACTAACCTGACGGAAGTATGTCTGCTGAAGGTCCCCTGAAACTATCCCGAGCAGTTTTCTTAGCTCAAAGACGTTCCAGGTTCCTTTGCCCATAATATTGAGAACAAGCCCATCGGCTGCTGCAAGAGGGTGATATTCCTTTGTAAATGTCTTGATTAGAGAAGATTTCCCAGAACCGTTAGGCCCGATAATCGCAACATGTTCTCCCTGCCCAATTGACAGGGACACCGAATCAAGGATTTTTCTACCACCCCTGACAACGGTTACATTTTTCAGTTCAAGCAAAGAAGGAGAATTAGTCTTCCCTGGAAATTCCATATTTTGAGTCATTTTTACCATCTATCTGAAAATGTGGATAAAAGATTCATGAACACTATGAATGGGAATGCCAAAAGTTTAAGATTTTATTCAATTAGCATGAAAATGCTGCCATCTGCAAGCAATTTCATTGATTGTGAATGTTATTCAAAGAATATAATGTTTGTTTTCTATGAATATACTAACATATACTTTTAGATATAATTGTTTAAAGTTTACAGTTAGCTTTTTTAAAATATGGCAACCGAAATAATAAAACGGAATAAATCTATGAGTACAACCATCTAAGTGCAAACATCTAAGTACAACCATCTGAGTGCAAATATCAAAGTGCAAACATCTAATAAATGTAACAAGCTCGCTAATATATTCATTCATTTAATGCGTTTTCTTGCCCCAAGTTGTCTAAAAATTTTTATTATGACGTTTCTAAAAATTATTAGGCTCTATTTTAGTTTCTTGTTTTTGTTTCTTACGTATATATAATCTTATAATATAGTTTTGCCTTTACCGGAAAATGGGGATTTCTGGGAGGTTCTTTGTTGGAAGTCTACAACGTTCGGGGTTCGTTCAGTTCTTACCTCTACGAGATACGTTTCATTATTCTTTTCTATGTAATTGGAGATTGGGTCTCCACTGTTTGTGCGTTATCTCAAGGTACAGAATATAATCCGGTTCCTGCAATGATTCTGGAAAACTACGGGATATACCACCTTTTGCTTGTAAAAGTAGGTTTTATTTTCCTGCTTTTTTATACAGCCCCTATGATAAAATCGTCGGGGAAAAAATGGAATCTCACAAAACATATTATAGAATCCGTTGGGGTCTTTGTAACCGCAAATAATCTGATGGTTGTCTGGTATGGAAACAGCCTTATACAGGCTATCGGGCTTGTCTGACTAAGTCAAACATGTGCAACCTGCTTGTTTTTCTTAGTTCACGGCCTGTTTTTTCCGTCCCTTATTACAGGTTTACAGGTTGAACTGAATTATTATTTCAAGTAATTCAATTGAGTTAATAAATTCAAAACAATTCCAATTTATTTCAATTAATTACAAATAATTCCAATTTATTCCAAATAACTCCAAGTAATTCCATTTATTCCAAACGATTCCATTGATTCCAATCAATTCCAAACGATTTCAGACGATTCCAGACTGTTTGATTTTACCTTTCGAACACCCATCCGGACATATCATAATTTCTTTAGCTCTGCATAATTTTTTCATTACCTGATTTTCGCATAAAGGAAACAATCGTAATAATCTTCACCTATGCGATGAACTTTTTTCATTGTGCCTTCTTTTTTGTACCCGCATTTCTGGGCCACGCGTTCGCTTGCAAGGTTCCGGGTGTCCATAAGGATGACAATTCTCTGTAAATCCAGTTGTTCAAACCCGACCTTTTCAAGCTGTCTTACAGCTTCGGTTGCAATTCCCATTCCCTGATAGTCCCTGTCAATGAAGTATCCGATTTCTCCTATCCAGGGCCTATGCTGGTCGATCTTTATCCCGCATGCTCCCACAAGTCTTCCGTAGTAGAGAATGGAAAAGTTGTATTCAAAATTAGCCTTTCTTTTAGTTTCATTTAGCCCCAGAAAATACCTTTCTTCATCAAGTGTTTTTATAGGAAACTCAATGAACTCAAGATTTGTATGTGTAATTATATCAAAGAAACATTTGGCATCAAAGAGTTCTTGAGGGCGAATTTTTACTTTGGGCATAAATAGAAATTGAATTTCTTTATGAAAAATGTTTTCAGACTCTGTTTTTATATATACTTTGCAATTATTCTGAAAATTTTTAAAAGTGATATGGAAGTGGAATGTAAATTAAGATAAATAAAATGTAAGTATATATAAACAAAATATAAGTACACCTCTTATTAAATAGAGAACTGTGGAACACAATATTATATCCAGGATAAGAGAGGAACTAGCCCTTAATGTGGATGAGAAAACAAAAGCCAGCTCATCTCGCTTTTTCAAAGAAGAAGTCCACTGCTACGGAGTAAAGTCTGCGCTTGTGGGAAGAATTGCGAAAAATTACTTTAACGAAATAAAGTCCAAAGACAAAACAGAGATCTTTAACCTGTGCGAGGAACTCTTTAGATCCGATTACTGCGAGGAAGCCTTTATTGCAGCCGAGTGGGCCTACCTGGTAAGAAATAATTACTCTGAGGACGATTTCCTGACCTTTGAGCGTTGGGTTGAAAACTACGTTAACAACTGGGCAAAGTGTGATACCCTATGCAACCATGCAGTGGGCTCTTTTATAGAAAAATTTCCAGCGTATGTGGAAAAACTCAAGACCTGGGCCCTGTCGGACAACAGGTGGGTAAGGCGAGCGGCTGCAGTAACCCTGATCCTGCCTGCCCGAAAGGGCAATTTCCTTGACGACGTTTTTGAAATATCCGACCTGCTGCTCAAAGACAGAGACGATCTGGTCCAGAAAGGCTACGGCTGGATGCTAAAAGAAGCCAGCAAACCCCACAGGCAGGAAGTATTTGAATACGTGATGAATAACAAAAAAGAGATGCCCAGAACCGCCCTCAGATATGCAATCGAGAAAATGCCACCAGATTTGAGAGCCAGAGCTATGGAAAAAAACTGGAAAAAATAGAGCTAATTCCGGAAAAAAGCAGGGAAAAGTCCGAGAAATTTTATAGAAACCAGAAAAATGAGAAAATATTAGAAATTGGATAAAAAGTGTATAGAAGAAAAGTTAGAGGTGGAAGGGAGTAAAGAGCTTTCCCGATACAATACCCCCATACTGCATCTTGCCCCTTACTCCCCGGGTGTTCCCCTATATTCCTGTATCTTTGCCTGCAACTCAATTCTGCAGGAGCTCATTCACACAATTTTGGTCTACGTTACAGTTAAAAGGATCTCTTCACAAGTATTTTGTTCTATTTACCCAGACATGATACGAATTTAACACTTTTAACCGTTTTAATAATAAAGGTCTCCCCAAATCGATTTCTTTTAAAAATTCCTTTTACTGTTTGGGGTTTTTAAGAGGCTTGAGTTTCATTTTTTGAGAAAAAATGTGAACGATCAGGGAGAATAGTAAGAAAACAGGCTGTTGAAAGTTTTATCTGATCAAAAAAGGTATTCTCTGACTGGTCTAATCGAAATGATTTTTACAATTGGTTCTTAAAATCAAATCGATGCGATTCTTCCCGCGTCCGTTATAATGTATCCATTTTCCCCATCGGTTATATATCCCATTGCTTTTAGTTCTCGAAGATGGTTGTAAGTCATTCCTTTAGAAATTCCGGCAGTCACCGCAATCTGGGTAACCGAAGAAACTCCTTTCTGGATCTCTTCAAGTATCAGTTTCTTTGTTTCCGAAAGGTTAAAACTCAAAACCGGAAAATCAATCATGAAACTGTCTTCTTCGGTCACATATACAACTCTCTGCACCATATCATTTCTTGCATAAGCCCCGAAAAGCGCTCCAAAAGCCTGTGGTTTCCGCCCACCAGACACATTTACAATTACCTGGTTACCCCTGTCATGTTCCTGTTCAATCAGTTCAGCAACGTCTTTTGCTACTCGCACGGTGTCATAAACAGACGTGTACTTTTTCTCAATCTCAAGCGCGTTTTTAAACGTTTTTTCGATCATTTCTTCAGACTGCACCTTTTTATCGGGCGCCCCTTCCTCTGACAGCAGTATAATTTTTGAAGGGGAAAGCCTGGTCACGCAGATGATAACAGGCTCAAGGGAATAGATTGTGGAGATAAGTGTAAGCTTTGACATTAAGTGCTTAGTATTGTGGGGTTTGGTTAAATGTTTTCCGATATAGGCTTCGGTTGATATTTAACAGTATATACATATTTTTATAATTAATTTTTAGAAATGTATATATAATATGTTAACTATGAACCCTAATGGTTCACAAATCATGGAGAAAACTTCAAAGATGCATAATTGTGATAAATTAAACATTGGGTCTATTATACTATATTAAGAGGGTGTAATTTCTGTGATCGAAGCGATGAAAGAAATTGGTGAGTATGCGCTCGAAAAAGAAAATAAGGATTTAAATGATTTTGTGTCAATTCTAGTTGAAAATCCTGCAAGCAATGAAACTTATAAACATGTATTTTGCATTAAGTTGGTCTCTTGCCAAAACATTTTTGAGTTTAAAGAAATCGAGCATCAAGAGTACTCAAAAGAAAAAATTGTAAAATATCTCTATAAGAGAGGATCGTCTAATGGTCCAGACATTACTCCTACTGCACGAGTCACAGAACTCAAAAAAACGTTTTCTAATAAGATTATAGGCTGGTTTTCAAAGCCCTTGAAAGAAGCAAAGCCTATATTAGACAATGAAGAAGTCCAATTTTTGGAGCTTCTTGGAAAGTGTATAAAAGAGAATGAAGATAAAATACTTTTAGATCTTGAACCTAAACTTAATTCTATCGATGCAAAGGAGAACTCGATATTAACCTTAATTATTGAAGAAAATGACTTCATCAGATATGTCGGAGATTTTGAAGTATTTCGTAAGATCCTTAAGAACAATGGGGCTTCCAAGTTTTACAGTAAATATGGTATTATCTCCAAAGCCGATAATAAAATATGTTCTATTTGCAAAACACATAGAGAAGTTTATGGTTTTGTTACACCTTATGAATTCTATACCGTAGATAAGCGGGGATTTGTTAGTGGAGGATTTGACCAAAGTAAGGCATGGAGAAATAACCCCGTTTGCCTCGAATGTGCCTTGAAAATTACAGCGGGAAGAGAATATATCGAAAAATACATGTCTTTTGGTTTTTATGGGTTTAATTTCCTCATTATCCCCAAGCTACTTAATAATAGCACTAACGAGGACCTTTTCGATACTTTTGAGAAATTCAATGAGAAAAAATTTACATTTAATAAAGAGTATAAAAGATTTTTGACAGCTAATGAAAACGATATCCTTGAAATTCTAAGTGAAGAGGATGATTATCTTAATTTTAATTTCCAATTTTATGAAAAGTCCAATTCTGCATATCGAATTCTTTTGTATATAGAGGACATTCTTCCTTCAAGGTTAAGAGATCTTTTCAAATCCAAAGAAATCGTTGACAAAAGAAAAATATTCAGTAATTATTATTCTAATGATACCGAAGTAAAATCCATCCAATTTACATTAGGTAATGTAAGATGGTTCTTCCCTAATACTCTAGATGACCCTGATTTAAACAAATACTTTTTAGAAATCACAAACGGGATATTTACAGGAACATCAATTGATTATGATTTTCTGTTAAAGTATATTATGCGGCGTATTCGAAAAGATTTCAGAAATGAAAATCCAATAAGGTATTCTCTATTTTTAGGATTCCAAATGTTAGACTTTTTAAGTAATTTATGTTTGCTTGGAAATTATACAGGAGGTAATTGTGTGAATTCTACGAATTTATCTACTTTATTAGGGGACATGACACCAAAGGAAAACAATGGTTATGAGGAGCGAGCAAATGTTGTCTTTTCGGAATTTGAACATTTTTTCAATACCGATGCAAAGAAGGCTATTTTTTTAGAAGGCACACTTGTTCAGTATTTACTAAATATTCAAAAATTTCAGCGTGGAAGCGCTCCTTTCAGAACTAAACTTCGAGGCCTGAATCTTGATGAGCGTTATATAAAAAGGCTCTTCCCTGAAATCATAAATAAACTAGAAGAGTATGATGCTAATTATTATAAAGAACTTGAATCTCTGATCTCAAAATATATGATTCAGTCTGGCAATAATTGGAAAATGTCAAACGATGAAATCAGTTTTTATTTTGTTCTTGGTATGAATCTATCAAACCTTTTAAAGTCACCTAAACCTGAAAAGGAGATTAAAAATGACTGAAGTAAACAGAAGATCTGAAATTGTATTTTTGTATGATATAAAAGATGGAAATCCAAACGGAGATCCACTTGATGAAAATAAACCACGTATTGATGAAGAAACAGGAATAAACCTTGTAACAGATGTCAGGCTTAAGAGAACAATACGTGATCATCTCTACAAGTTTAGAGGTAAGGAAATTTTTGTTAGGGAAATCTCAGCTGAAAACGGTTCTATTCAGGATGCAAAAATGAGGGCAAAAGATTTTTTGGCAATTGACGAGCCTCTTGATTCATTCGAAACTGGTAAAAACGCCATTAATGAGAAACTTCTGGCTGATTGTATTGACGTTCGTTTATTTGGAGGAACTGTCCCACTTGAACTTAAAGTCAAAAAGGGAAATAAAAATGAAACCGGTTCAATAACTCATACTGGTCCTGTACAGTTTAAGATGGGCAGATCAATGCATAAGGTCTTCATGAAACATTTCCGTGGAACGGGAGCTTTTGCTTCGAAGGAAGGAGCCAGTCAAAAAACGTTCCGTGAAGAGGATTTCTTACCTTATTCTTTGATAAGTTTTTACGGAATTATTAATGAAAACGCGGCTAAGGATACGAAACTTTCAGAGGAAGATATAGACCTGCTTCTTGATGGAATGTGGAATGGAACTAAGAACCTTATTTCCAGGTCAAAAGTCGGCCAGGTTCCCCGCCTCCTGTTCAAAGTAAATTACAAAGAAGGAAATTATCACATTGGAGATCTGAATAACCTTTTCAGTCTTAAGTCTGATTTGATAGATGAAGAGATTCGGGATATTTCACAGGTAAAGATTGAGGTCCAGAGGCTGATTGATGTATTGGGTAAAAACAAAGATAAAATTGAAAATGCCCAGATTTGCTCGGATGAGTCGATTACGTTTACATATGACGAAGAAGAGATTGACTTTGAAAAAAGCCTTGTGGAAGCCGGGATTAATACTAAAATACTAACAATGTGAGCTAAGAACATGAAAGTATTAGTGTTCGATGTATGGGGAGAATTCGGTCATTTCCGAAAACACTATACTACAACTTCTCCCCTTACATATTCTATTCCTCCTAGAACGGCTATTGCAGGAATGATTGGTGCTATAGAAGGGTTTGGAAAAGACGAGTATCTGCAGTATTTCTCTAAAGAAAAGGCAAATATTGCGGTAAAAATAAGTCATCCTATCAAAAAGACCAGAATTTCAGAAAATTTAATCGACACTAAAATTGCTCCTATGATGAGCAGAATAAAGACCAGAACCCAGATCAGATTCGAAGTATTGAAAGATGTAAAATACAGGATCTATTTTTCTCATTCTTCTGAGGAAGTATATAACAAACTTTATTCTATGTTGAAAGAACACAAATCGGAGTATACTCTGTGTCTCGGTCTGAGTGAACACATTGCTAATTATGAATTCATAGGAGAAATGGAAGCTGTCAGTGAACTTTCAGATTCCGAAAGGGAAATCCATTCTGTAATTCCTGAAAAAGAGCTAATAAAAATCAGTTTTGAAGAAGGAAAAGAGTATTTTTCAGAAACTATTCCAATAGAAATGCTTCCAAATAGGGAAGTTACAGAATATGGCAAAATTTTGTTTGAAAAAAATGCAAAATGCATTCTTGCTAATGTAAGTAATCTCTGGAGGCTTGAGAATGGAGAAGGAATTGTCTTCATGTGATTTCCATCTTCGTTCCCATCCCGATAAACTATTATTTAGACACTTATCCAACGTAGGAAACAAATCAATCTCAACCAGTAAGGAGAAAAGTTTATCACTGGAAAAGTTTGGAATTGATGAAAATACTTTTTCAAAAATGACATATCTTATAGGAGTTTGTCACGATTTTGGGAAAGGCACAGGGTATTTTCAAAGGTATCTTTTGGAGACTAATCCTTCCATCCAGAGGAGCTTAAAAAATAAAAAAGAATATCATCATGGCTTGATCTCAGCTATTTTTACCTATTACATATTAAAAAAGTATGTAGATTCACTTAATGATAAAAATATTCTGGAATATATTCCTATCATAGGATATCTTATTGTAAAAAGGCATCATGGAAACCTGAAAGACGCTGAGGATGAAATACTAGAACTAGATGAAGATACTCTTGAAATTATTGATCTTCAAATAAGGTCATTAGATACAGGTGAATTGAAAACAATATATGAAACGTTATTTGATGGGTATAATATTTCTTTTGATATGGATACTTTCTGCAATGAGCACCGTCCCATCACTGAAGAAATTTTAAAAAATAGAAGGAAATTCATAAAATTGCTCAAGAAGGAGCAATTTACAGGTTATTATTTGATTACATTAACTCTTTACTCAATTCTTATAAACTCTGATAAGATAGATGCGTCTTCTATCGATGTTTCCAGTGATATCGAAATTTCACCTGAACTTGTAGATAAGTACAAGGTAGAAAAGGGTTTCCAAAATAATGAAGGTATAATGAATAAAGTGCGTAACGAGATTTATGAGGAAGTTACAGAAAGTATTGAGAAACTTGATCTCAATAAAAAAATATATTCAATAAGTGTCCCTACAGGTTCGGGAAAAACTCTCACATCACTTTCTTTTGCATTAAAATTGAAAGCAAGATTAATAGAGGAAAAGAGAATCAAGGCAAAAATAATTTATTCTCTACCTTTCTTGAGTATCATAGACCAGAATTACGATGTTTTTGAAGATGTTTTTAAGACAGTTGAGACCGCAAATCCTTCTGAGGAGGTGCTACTTAAACATCATCACCTTGCAGATATTTTTTATAGAACGCAAGACGATGAAGAATTTGAAGGGCTTAAAGGTTTATTTTTAATCGAGGGGTGGAACGCTGAGATAATCGTAACCACATTTGTCCAGTTTTTCCACACAATTGTATCTAATAAAAATCGCTCCCTCAGGAAATTTCATACAATTGCAAATTCGATTGTAATACTTGATGAAATCCAGTCAATTCCTCATAAGTACTGGCTACTGTTAAAACAGATCATTTCGGGTTTTGCAGAATATTTTAATACGTACTTTATTTTTGTAACAGCAACTCAACCTCTCATTTTTGATCCTGATAAAGGGGAAATTGTTGAGCTGGTAAAAAATAAAGATATGTATTTCAGGGAATTTGATCGAGTTAAGTTAAATATAAATCTTAATCCAATGGATATGGATCATTTCAAGAAAATAATTGAGTCAGAAGTCAAAAATAATCCCGAGAAGGACTTTTTGTTTGTATTAAACACTGTTAAATCTTCGCTTGAGGTATTTAACCATTTAAATAATTTAGAACTTGAATATAGTGATTATTATTATCTTTCTACTAACATTATCCCAAAAGAGAGGCTTAAGAAAATAAAGGAGATAAAAGAAAAATCGGAAAAAAGAAAAATTATTGTTAGCACACAGCTTATAGAAGCCGGAGTAGATATAGACGTGGATATTGTTTACAGAGATTTTGCCACAATTGACTCAATAAATCAGGTTTCAGGGAGATGTAACAGGAATTCTTCAAAGAGTTCTCGAGGACAAGTAAATATTGTGGTTCTGAAAGATGAAAGGAAAGAGTTTCATCGATATATATATTCGAGTTTTCTCATTGACAAAACAAAAGAAGTGTTGAAAGAGTTTCCCTCAGAAATTTATGAAAAAGACCTGCTCTTTTTAAATAACAACTATTTCAGGAAAGTTAAAGATACTTCAAGTGAAGATGAGTCCAAAGAGCTACTCTCATACATAAATGAGCTTAAATTCAAAACGCTTACATCCGATTTCAGGTTAATAGATGACAAAACAGGATACGAAAAAATAGATGTGTTTGTAGAAAATGATAAAGACGCTACTGAAATATGGAAAGAATACCTTGTAATGAAATCTCTTAAAAATCCACTGGATAGAAAAGAGAAATTCCTGTCCATCAGGAAACAATTCAATGAATACATCATTTCGGTGCCTAAAAAAGACTTTTCCTGTGAAGAACTAGAGGATCTCAATATAGGATATATTCCTTTTGAACAAATAAAACATTATTATGATCCTGAAACCGGTTTTGTTTTTGAATTAAAGTCCACCATGATGTGTGATTGATATGAAAGTCAAAACGCTGACTCTAACCCTTGTTCCTGACCGAAAAGTAGGAACAAACGCCTCAAAACTTCGAGGTTTTTTCGCTACCCGGTTTAATGAGTATACACTTTTGCATCAACATAACTGTGATAAAGTTATCTATATGTATCCCCTGGTTCAATATAAAATTTTGAAAGGAATTCCTCTAGTTTTCGGGATAAACGAGGGTTTAGAAGTCCTTCAGGAAATTTTCAATAAATATGAAAAAATAGAGCTAGGCGAATCAACATATGAAATCCTGGAAAAGAAGATATCTCTTAAAGAACAGGATTTCGGCATTTCAGACAAATTTCACACCTATAGATTTGAGACTCCCTGGTTTGCCCTCAATCAGGAAAATTTTACAGATCGATACAAGAAAATAGGAACCGCCGAACAAAAAGAACTCCTTCAAAAGACCCTAGTCGGAAATATACTTTCAATGTCCAAGTCCCTTGGGTATACTGTTCCAGAGCAAATAAAATGTGAGATAAATTTGCATCCCGGTAGCAGTAAAATGAAAGGAGTGGAAATTGCTACGTTCAAAGGGTCTTTTATCACAAATTTCCTTATCCCCGACTATTTCGGTATTGGAAAATCCGTATCTCGCGGTTTTGGAACGGTGAAAAGATGCAGCTTGTAATCAACACCCGCGGTTCATTCCTGAAAAAGCAAAACAACTGCTTTTTTGTAAAAGTTGACGACAAAACCTTCGAGGTCTCTGAAAAGAAAGTTGACAGCATTTTGATTACAACTTCTGCAACCATAACAACCGATGCCATCAAATTTGCAGTAGAAAACAATATCGATATCGTTTTTCTGGATAATTTTGGAGACCCTTACGGGCGGGTGTGGCACTCAAAACTTGGAAGCACAACTTACATAAGAAGAAGGCAGCTTGAAATTTCGGACGAGTCGGAAGGGTTCAGGCTTGCAAAGGGCTGGATTGAGCAGAAAATTGACAGCCAGATCCTTTTTTTGAAAGACCTCAAAAAGAACAGACCTGACCAGAAGGACGAACTTGACGATTATATTTCCGGAATGGAAGACATGAAAGCTCAGCTTGAAGCCCTTGAGGGGAAACTTGACGAGATGCGGGGAAAAATAATGGGCCTTGAGGGGATGGCTTCCAGGTACTATTTTCAAGCTCTGAGTTTTCTTTTGCCTGACAGGTGGAAATTCAATGGCAGGAGCCGGAACCCTGCAAAGGACGAGTTCAACTGCCTTTTGAATTATGGATATGGAGTTTTATATTCAAGGGTGGAAAAAGCGTGTATTATAGCAGGGCTTGACCCTTATGTTGGTTTTAACCACACAGATGATTATAACAAAAAGTCGTTTGTGTTTGATCTGATAGAAATGTACCGCATCCACATTGACAGGACAGTTTTCAATCTTTTTTCGAAAAAGCAGGTTTCAGACAGCTTTTTTGATGAAATCCCTAATGGAATGACTCTCAACAAAGAGGGTAAAGCTGTACTCATCCAGGCTGTCAATGAAACTTTTGATAAAGAAATAAGCTACAAGGGAAGGAACATAAAAATTGGAAATACAATCCAGTTTGACTGTCACAGGATTGCAAACAGCTTGATCGGGAAATAAAGCTTTTAACACGATAAGTTTGTGAAACAGTAACGCAACGATTCGATAAAAGAATGATTTGAAAAATAAAGATTTTATAAAAATAAGAATGGAGGACTGGGTTTGCTTGTCTGGGTAATATATGACATTACGGATAACAGGACTCGCCAGAAAGTAAGTGACCGCTGTAAGAGCTATGGGCTTTATAGGGTTCAGAAAAGTGTTTTTCTGGGAGACTTAAATACGAATGACAGAGACTCTCTGGGACTTGAATGCGAAGAACTGATTGACACCGAACGTGATTCTGTGTATATTTTTCCGATGGATGAACAGTCATTCAAGAAAGTCCAGCTTCTCGGCCAGGCTTTTGATAAGGAGCTTGTCAGTGATGAAGTGATTACCAAATTCTTCTGAGTTTTGAGGTAAGTATGACGAATTTTGCTCTCAAAGAAGGTAGCTCTTCTGAGTGTGCGGTAATTGAGCAGCGGGCTGAAACCGGTTGTGAAAAAGATATAACTCCTAAAAATGATCCTGAAAATGATCCTGAAAATGATCCTGATAATGAAGAAGGAACATACATTGAGCCTAATTCTGAAAACGATTCAGGATCAATAATCCGAATTTCAGACGTTCTTGAATACCTTTTTTGCTCCCGTTTTATCTACTATATGTACTGTCTCGACATTCCCCAGCATGAAGAGAAAAGGTTCAAGGTTATTAAAGGACGCGAGGTCCATGAAACAAGGAAACTAACCAACAGGGATTACGTGAGAAAGAAACTTAACTGCATGAGGAAAGATAGCGACGTATTCATTGCTTCAAAACAGCACCATATAAAGGGAATAGTTGATGAGGTGCTTTTTCTTGAAGACGGGACTGCTGCTCCTCTTGAGTACAAATTTGCCGAGTATAAAGACAAGATTTTTAAAACCTATAAGTTTCAATTGGTTTTACAGGCTCTTTTGATCCGAGAAAATTACAGTATTGAAGTAAACCGTGCTTATATCTGTTTTACTCGAAGCAATAGCCTGGTTAAAGAAATGGAAATTACTACTTCTGATTTCAAAAAAGCTGAGAAAATTATTGAGGAAATACTCGATATCGTTCAAAAAGGCTTATATCCCAAAACCACTATCTCTTCTAGAAAATGCGTAGATTGCTGTTACAGGAATATCTGCGTATGAAGAGATTTTTCTTGTATTTATAAAGGGTTTGATAATTTTCCAGCAAGAATTTTAGCCCCAAAAAAGGGCTCATTTCAGGGCTTTTCTAGCCAAATAACGGAAATTTTTGCCCTATTCGAGAGCAAGATCCACTAAAACAAGGATTGAAACAGAATAATAGTACCCGGATCACGGGGCACATTCGCACCATTCGAGAGCAAGATCCACTAAAACAAGGATTGAAACCAAGCATGAACAAATGCACAGCATCCCGTACCTGTATTCGAGAGCAAGATCCACTAAAACAAGGATTGAAACATTTCTTTAATTTCGTTTTTGTTTAGTCCGTTTGTTGATTCGAGAGCAAGATCCACTAAAACAAGGATTGAAACTTTCTCCTCAATTACTCTCACATCATCCGGACAGAATTCGAGAGCAAGATCCACTAAAACAAGGATTGAAACTGTAATTTGTTCGTGACTCTTGCACACGATCTATTAATTCGAGAGCAAGATCCACTAAAACAAGGATTGAAACAATCCGGACAGAACTGAACCAGAAAAACGAGACATAATTCGAGAGCAAGATCCACTAAAACAAGGATTGAAACCTATCATGATGCTTCGGTAGATGCTCTTATTATGAAATTCGAGAGCAAGATCCACTAAAACAAGGATTGAAACAAGCTGCTAATACCTGTTCAGCTTGTGTGTTCGGATTCGAGAGCAAGATCCACTAAAACAAGGATTGAAACTAGTACCCTCATGAATTCTGAAAACTGCGCAAGGTTATTCGAGAGCAAGATCCACTAAAACAAGGATTGAAACTCGGGTTATTTGCACCCATGAACACTAAATTTGTAAATTCGAGAGCAAGATCCACTAAAACAAGGATTGAAACTTCACACGTTACGTCAGGAAATGGGTACTGGATTATTCGAGAGCAAGATCCACTAAAACAAGGATTGAAACTCCAGCTTATAATATACAAATAGATAGCCCCTATGCATTCGAGAGCAAGATCCACTAAAACAAGGATTGAAACTAAATTATAAATTTCGAATATTAGATTTTGAAACAGATTCGAGAGCAAGATCCACTAAAACAAGGATTGAAACTATTTTGATGAAGGGGGATGAATAATGTCATCCTTATTCGAGAGCAAGATCCACTAAAACAAGGATTGAAACTAAATGATGTATATAAAAGAATTATACAGGTGTCTATTCGAGAGCAAGATCCACTAAAACAAGGATTGAAACATCAAGGCAAAGAAGTTCCTGAAATTAAAGAAAAAACAGATTCGAGAGCAAGATCCACTAAAACAAGGATTGAAACGACATAAGGCTAAAGAAGAAAGAAAAAGCGCTAATAATTCGAGAGCAAGATCCACTAAAACAAGGATTGAAACCTGAGGTAAAAGCATGTATAAAGTGTTAATAATTATTCGAGAGCAAGATCCACTAAAACAAGGATTGAAACAATGTGCGTTCAAAAAGAGAAATTAAATTAGATTATTCGAGAGCAAGATCCACTAAAACAAGGATTGAAACCTTGACAAGTGATGTCTCCGCTTTCTGTTATGTCGATTCGAGAGCAAGATCCACTAAAACAAGGATTGAAACTAGGTCAACTGCATCGTATGCTCAGGAATACCTCATTCGAGAGCAAGATCCACTAAAACAAGGATTGAAACGATGCATGGTGTAGTGATCTAATCCAGTTTTCATAATCATTCGAGAGCAAGATCCACTAAAACAAGGATTGAAACACCAATGTAAAAACCCACTTTGGTTGCTCTGAAATTATTCGAGAGCAAGATCCACTAAAACAAGGATTGAAACATAGTACGCCTGGCTATTGTTCCCAATGCCGTAATGATATTCGAGAGCAAGATCCACTAAAACAAGGATTGAAACTTCTTCTCTTACTTTGTGAGGATCTTGCACTAAATCATTCGAGAGCAAGATCCACTAAAACAAGGATTGAAACATCACTTCTATAAACCTATCCATCTCGATCTTATTATTCGAGAGCAAGATCCACTAAAACAAGGATTGAAACGAAAAGAGTATTACCTTTTCCCCAAGTTATCCCGATATATTCGAGAGCAAGATCCACTAAAACAAGGATTGAAACTTTGTTACAAACACATTACTGGATGAATCCACCGCGATTCGAGAGCAAGATCCACTAAAACAAGGATTGAAACTAAGGACTAAACTTCAAGGGAAATTGAGGGTAAACATTCGAGAGCAAGATCCACTAAAACAAGGATTGAAACCTCTATCTCTGTCATTTAATCCGGCATCGACAAAAATTCGAGAGCAAGATCCACTAAAACAAGGATTGAAACCCAATGCGTCAACGGACCCAGCGGAGCACCTCACAATTCGAGAGCAAGATCCACTAAAACAAGGATTGAAACTTTATCCCCCCTTTATCTTACAATTCTCCATTTTCTTATTCGAGAGCAAGATCCACTAAAACAAGGATTGAAACACGATTTCCACGGAAGCTCTGTTTCAGTTGGTAGTATATTCGAGAGCAAGATCCACTAAAACAAGGATTGAAACTAAGGATAATTGGAATTTCAAATAGTCGTAAATTTGAATTCGAGAGCAAGATCCACTAAAACAAGGATTGAAACACATCAGATCACCACCAAACCCGCTTTCAATACCTATATTCGAGAGCAAGATCCACTAAAACAAGGATTGAAACTTTCTTCCTGGGCAGGAATGGTATAAGAACCAAATTCGAGAGCAAGATCCACTAAAACAAGGATTGAAACCCCGAAATAAAAGAGGAATGAAAATGTTGGAAGATAATTCGAGAGCAAGATCCACTAAAACAAGGATTGAAACGTGTCAGTCGTGGCGCAGTTAATATTCCATGACTTCGAATTCGAGAGCAAGATCCACTAAAACAAGGATTGAAACTGGTGTGCCTCCATCGAGTACAATCCGTCCAATAATTCGAGAGCAAGATCCACTAAAACAAGGATTGAAACATTCAGATTGATCCTTCGTGTGTAAACAATATCATTCGAGAGCAAGATCCACTAAAACAAGGATTGAAACCTAAACAAGGAAAAAATAAAGGAGATGTAAGAAATGGATTCGAGAGCAAGATCCACTAAAACAAGGATTGAAACTTGATATCCCTTCTAAAGTGGGGATTGGAGATTATTCGAGAGCAAGATCCACTAAAACAAGGATTGAAACAAACAATCAAGAATAGTGTAATCCGTTCCCCCAACATTCGAGAGCAAGATCCACTAAAACAAGGATTGAAACTCAGTTACTTTTGAAACTGAAGAAACTTTAGAGGTATTCGAGAGCAAGATCCACTAAAACAAGGATTGAAACTCTTTTCAACCATAATATTACCTCAGTTTATTTTTTTATTCGAGAGCAAGATCCACTAAAACAAGGATTGAAACTATCATTTATCAACACAACCATTACCTCTGAATTTTATTCGAGAGCAAGATCCACTAAAACAAGGATTGAAACATTCATTATCAAATGCTAAAAAAATTATAATAATTGGATTATTCGAGAGCAAGATCCACTAAAACAAGGATTGAAACTCACACTTGGGTTAGTTTTCTAGAGTTTTGTGGACAATTCGAGAGCAAGATCCACTAAAACAAGGATTGAAACTTAGTATGATTCATAGATCTTACTTTGACTATTATTATTCGAGAGCAAGATCCACTAAAACAAGGATTGAAACTTTTGACTTAAATGATCTAAAAAGTGTAAATGTTAATTCGAGAGCAAGATCCACTAAAACAAGGATTGAAACTTGGTTAACTGTATGAGAATAAAGATAATAGAAAATTCGAGAGCAAGATCCACTAAAACAAGGATTGAAACATAGTTTCATCTCCTTTTCGTCAATTGTCGAAGTTAGTATTCGAGAGCAAGATCCACTAAAACAAGGATTGAAACTCATACCAGTT
Source organism: Methanosarcina sp. Kolksee (assembly GCF_000969945.1). Lineage (NCBI taxonomy): Archaea > Methanobacteriati > Methanobacteriota > Methanomicrobia > Methanosarcinales > Methanosarcinaceae > Methanosarcina > Methanosarcina sp. Kolksee. Next base: position 723,279 of record NZ_CP009524.1, on the reverse strand, counting down.
TCCTCCAACACTATCCCATGTAATACATTCGAGAGCAAGATCCACTAAAACAAGGATTGAAACTCCCAAAGCTTTTAAGTACTTCAAAGAAATATTGTAAAATTCGAGAGCAAGATCCACTAAAACAAGGATTGAAACAACCTCTTTGCTCTCTACTACTTCCCAGGACTGACTGAATTCGAGAGCAAGATCCACTAAAACAAGGATTGAAACTTATCCTTGTTAAATAATCCACAATATGAAGGAGTTGATTCGAGAGCAAGATCCACTAAAACAAGGATTGAAACAAGATATGGACAACTCAATAAAAAAGGAAAAATGAATTCGAGAGCAAGATCCACTAAAACAAGGATTGAAACGTCATGCCACGAACTCAAGGTGTAAGTTCCATGGGATAATTCGAGAGCAAGATCCACTAAAACAAGGATTGAAACTAACTCCGCTTTTTAGGGTTGCGTTTCCAATAACATATTCGAGAGCAAGATCCACTAAAACAAGGATTGAAACTTCCGAGAAACAATAAGGATAGAACTTGTTTTTCATATTCGAGAGCAAGATCCACTAAAACAAGGATTGAAACGCCTTTTCAAGCTCATTCACAGACATTACCTTATAATTCGAGAGCAAGATCCACTAAAACAAGGATTGAAACGTCGAATGAATGTTCTACATACCCCATTTGGCAATCATTCGAGAGCAAGATCCACTAAAACAAGGATTGAAACATTATAATATAACTCTGAAAATAAAAAAGGAGCTATATTCGAGAGCAAGATCCACTAAAACAAGGATTGAAACTTACAAATTCCTTCTGGATTGCCATCCCACATTCTATTCGAGAGCAAGATCCACTAAAACAAGGATTGAAACCATTCAAATCCAGGATTACAATTACACGCCTTCGAAATTCGAGAGCAAGATCCACTAAAACAAGGATTGAAACCGATTATACTAATGCTGCGGCTTCCGGTGATATCTATTCGAGAGCAAGATCCACTAAAACAAGGATTGAAACTTGAGTGTTTTTTGAATCTCCTTTCTTCTAAAAATTATTCGAGAGCAAGATCCACTAAAACAAGGATTGAAACTTTCGATAGATGGGATGATACGAAAAGCTACCGAATTCGAGAGCAAGATCCACTAAAACAAGGATTGAAACCTTAGAAGCAAATTCAATCGAGAAAATAGACACTATTCGAGAGCAAGATCCACTAAAACAAGGATTGAAACTTTGTTGACGAAATCCGGTGGGTGGTTAGCAAATATATTCGAGAGCAAGATCCACTAAAACAAGGATTGAAACTATGTTTAAGGATTTCTAAAAAAATAGTTGATTTTATTCGAGAGCAAGATCCACTAAAACAAGGATTGAAACATGTTGGTTTATTTGTATAACTTGCATGTATAGCATTCGAGAGCAAGATCCACTAAAACAAGGATTGAAACTTATTAGCATATGTTTCGGCGTTGGTTACTGAAAAATTCGAGAGCAAGATCCACTAAAACAAGGATTGAAACTTTTCCATTTCCTAACTCCACAGCATTAAATCTCAAATTCGAGAGCAAGATCCACTAAAACAAGGATTGAAACTTTAGAGATCCTGAAAGCAACAAAATAGTAAAGATCTATTCGAGAGCAAGATCCACTAAAACAAGGATTGAAACAAGACTCTAATTCCTGAATAGCTTCCTCTATTACGGATTCGAGAGCAAGATCCACTAAAACAAGGATTGAAACATTAACCGTTGTTTTTAGTATTACTTTTTTATTATTCGAGAGCAAGATCCACTAAAACAAGGATTGAAACTGCTTACGACCGCTTCCAACCGGGTTAAATCTTGCGGATTCGAGAGCAAGATCCACTAAAACAAGGATTGAAACTACCAAAGAATTAGATTCGGAGAAAGTTTTCCAGATAATTCGAGAGCAAGATCCACTAAAACAAGGATTGAAACTAGCAGGTTTAACATTGGCCGCAATATACTTTTATATTCGAGAGCAAGATCCACTAAAACAAGGATTGAAACACTCCGTTGAGCCGCGGGACTCCTTTAATGTCTGCATATTCGAGAGCAAGATCCACTAAAACAAGGATTGAAACCAGCTCATTACCTCCAAAAAAACAATCTTTCCAAGAATTCGAGAGCAAGATCCACTAAAACAAGGATTGAAACATAAAGGCTCTAACCGCTTCTAAGAAAAGGCACTTGATTCGAGAGCAAGATCCACTAAAACAAGGATTGAAACTATATTTTGGGGGAGTTTGGTCTAGAACTTGTCCCCATTCGAGAGCAAGATCCACTAAAACAAGGATTGAAACTCTGTTTACTTCCCTCTATATCTTTTTTTGTTCGGTCATTCGAGAGCAAGATCCACTAAAACAAGGATTGAAACTAAAATCACACTCACAGCCAATACAAGCGGGGGGGGAAATTCGAGAGCAAGATCCACTAAAACAAGGATTGAAACTTGCAGTAGGGCAGACTGGCAGTTTTCGGGTAATGATTCGAGAGCAAGATCCACTAAAACAAGGATTGAAACATTCATACGAATAATCATTTCCGAAAGACTCCTTTTATTCGAGAGCAAGATCCACTAAAACAAGGATTGAAACAGGTCATGAGCATTCAAAACGTTCTCCCCGTTCAATTCGAGAGCAAGATCCACTAAAACAAGGATTGAAACTAGCCTGGACCAAATAATGTACGAACCTCTCCATCTATTCGAGAGCAAGATCCACTAAAACAAGGATTGAAACATGAATTATATAACAGGGATTAAAATTTTTCTTATTATTCGAGAGCAAGATCCACTAAAACAAGGATTGAAACTAAATTTGAGCAAATACTAAAAAAATGAGACAAAAAGATTCGAGAGCAAGATCCACTAAAACAAGGATTGAAACTCCGGCAATGAATTGATAGGACTTAAAATAATTGTATTCGAGAGCAAGATCCACTAAAACAAGGATTGAAACACCAAGAAAATGAAAGAAATTTTCTTTGGAGAAACATTCGAGAGCAAGATCCACTAAAACAAGGATTGAAACTGAGCCATCGACGGTCTCCGGAAGTAAAACCCCAAAATTCGAGAGCAAGATCCACTAAAACAAGGATTGAAACACATTCAAGTCGCTGCCTACCGTTGAAACATGGAAATTCGAGAGCAAGATCCACTAAAACAAGGATTGAAACCTTAATGGAAAGGCACGTAATACAAACGCGGGTAAATTCGAGAGCAAGATCCACTAAAACAAGGATTGAAACTATCACGTTGAATTATGCGATATACTATTATGTTGGATTCGAGAGCAAGATCCACTAAAACAAGGATTGAAACCTGATTTATGGATCTTGTATGGGTTGGTTGTTGCTATTCGAGAGCAAGATCCACTAAAACAAGGATTGAAACGGCCTCTTATAGTTTGCAGGTGCTACAATCTTTTCATAATTCGAGAGCAAGATCCACTAAAACAAGGATTGAAACAATCAATTGTGAGGGTATTCTGCTGTTCAGAAACATTATTCGAGAGCAAGATCCACTAAAACAAGGATTGAAACTACTTTCATCGCATCCTCTCTTATATTCTTATGAAGTTATTCGAGAGCAAGATCCACTAAAACAAGGATTGAAACCCCTTTGACAGTATGTATGACGCAGGGGAACTTTACATATTCGAGAGCAAGATCCACTAAAACAAGGATTGAAACACAATAATATAAGACTCATTTCGAAATGCGGTTATTCATTCGAGAGCAAGATCCACTAAAACAAGGATTGAAACTTTCAATGCCCTGAGCTTGATATCCAGTTTCAACCTATTCGAGAGCAAGATCCACTAAAACAAGGATTGAAACAATGGGTTTAATACACAATCGGAGCAACACACGCGAAATTCGAGAGCAAGATCCACTAAAACAAGGATTGAAACATGCTTTACCCCCTACAACTGTCATAGGTGTAGGAAATTCGAGAGCAAGATCCACTAAAACAAGGATTGAAACGATTTTCTTGTGCTGCTAACCCTGATGAATATGAATTCGAGAGCAAGATCCACTAAAACAAGGATTGAAACAATATACCGTGTGATCTCCCCCATCTCTTCCTCTTATTCGAGAGCAAGATCCACTAAAACAAGGATTGAAACCCCGGCTGAATTGAGGCTGGAATCGGTTTCGAGAGGGAATTCGAGAGCAAGATCCACTAAAACAAGGATTGAAACACAGTTTTTTCGTGCTTATCCCACTCGGAAAAACTAAATTCGAGAGCAAGATCCACTAAAACAAGGATTGAAACTCTCTATCTCTTTCTCATATGTTGCACCTACTGATATTCGAGAGCAAGATCCACTAAAACAAGGATTGAAACTCAATCGATCCTATATGATCAACTATAAACTCAATTTATTCGAGAGCAAGATCCACTAAAACAAGGATTGAAACCAGCTCCCAGAACGGGGTTAGCCAACATCAAAACTATTCGAGAGCAAGATCCACTAAAACAAGGATTGAAACACTGATAACGTTCAAACTAAAAAAATTAGTCCTTCACATTCGAGAGCAAGATCCACTAAAACAAGGATTGAAACTAGATTAAATAGGGAGAGTGTATGATACTAAAAGTCAATTCGAGAGCAAGATCCACTAAAACAAGGATTGAAACGATGTGGTTCTGTGGTATCATAGATTACCTCATCGTATTCGAGAGCAAGATCCACTAAAACAAGGATTGAAACTATGTTCTATTGCTCCGGAGGCTCCAATCTTTGATATTCGAGAGCAAGATCCACTAAAACAAGGATTGAAACAGTCAAGAGTCAGGAATTCAACTTCTACTAAGTCCATTCGAGAGCAAGATCCACTAAAACAAGGATTGAAACAAAATGTGTATCCAGTATAGTCCCACGATCCAGACGGATCGTATGATGATTCGAGAGCAAGATCCACTAAAACAAGGATTGAAACACTGAGGATTGGGAAATTATAGAAGATTCCCCCGAGGATTCGAGAGCAAGATCCACTAAAACAAGGATTGAAACAAATCACCTGATGAATCTGGACTCCCATATATATTTATTCGAGAGCAAGATCCACTAAAACAAGGATTGAAACTTGTTGATCGATGGTCACTCAGTGCAATTATCTACGATTCGAGAGCAAGATCCACTAAAACAAGGATTGAAACTCAATTAAATTATAAAACGCCGATGAATAATGATACCTAATTCGAGAGCAAGATCCACTAAAACAAGGATTGAAACAGCCTAGTGCTCTGTGAGACCTTTTGACCGGGGGTAAATTCGAGAGCAAGATCCACTAAAACAAGGATTGAAACATAATATGAGATTTAAACCCCTATTTGTTCTTTTTTATTCGAGAGCAAGATCCACTAAAACAAGGATTGAAACATTGATTCTTTTTCATGTCTACATCTCCTGATAGATTCGAGAGCAAGATCCACTAAAACAAGGATTGAAACTTCCTCCTTGCAATTATTACCAATTTGACCAAATTCGAGAGCAAGATCCACTAAAACAAGGATTGAAACTATGATAAGTGCGTATAGTAGTATTGTAGTATGAGATTCGAGAGCAAGATCCACTAAAACAAGGATTGAAACGTTCTCGCTGTCTGGGGTCCTCAGACTGACAATTATCATTCGAGAGCAAGATCCACTAAAACAAGGATTGAAACGATGGTAACTTATCGATACACTTAGCTTGATAATATTCGAGAGCAAGATCCACTAAAACAAGGATTGAAACACATTTATCATTCTAGTTGCCTCCTTGCTACAATACTATTCGAGAGCAAGATCCACTAAAACAAGGATTGAAACCTTCCTTCGCAGGCTTTCCATTTATCGTTATAAAACGATTCGAGAGCAAGATCCACTAAAACAAGGATTGAAACAATTAAGCTCCCTCATAATTCTTTCATGCTCCTCAGCAAAAAATTCGAGAGCAAGATCCACTAAAACAAGGATTGAAACTCATATCAGTGTTAGATTGAACACCTCCTAAATGTATTCGAGAGCAAGATCCACTAAAACAAGGATTGAAACTTTTGTATGATTGATTACATCAAAAAATCTGGTTGATTCGAGAGCAAGATCCACTAAAACAAGGATTGAAACAAGATGAAGTCGCTAACTCAATGTCATTTGAGGGATTCGAGAGCAAGATCCACTAAAACAAGGATTGAAACTAACATCCAGTGTTTTTCAATATACTCCAACGTTTTTATTCGAGAGCAAGATCCACTAAAACAAGGATTGAAACTATGCTATTTCTTGTAACTCCGATGTAGACAATTGTATTCGAGAGCAAGATCCACTAAAACAAGGATTGAAACTCCCAATTTGATTTTGGAACATTTGCCAAACCATAGGATTCGAGAGCAAGATCCACTAAAACAAGGATTGAAACTTAAATAATTTGTCATTTTATTATTCATAATAATCATTCGAGAGCAAGATCCACTAAAACAAGGATTGAAACTCAAAAATTTGGAACACAAGATAACATACCTTTCAAACCATTCGAGAGCAAGATCCACTAAAACAAGGATTGAAACTTCAAGATCAAGCGGGACTGCAGGCACTTCGATATTATTCGTGAGCAAGATCCACTAAAACAAGGATTGAAACTAATATATATATTTGCATGGATTAACACAGTAATGAATTCGTGAGCAAGATCCACTAAAACAAGGATTGAAACTTATAGTTATTATTCCTAGTGCTCCTGCTGTTTCTATTCGTGAGCAAGATCCACTAAAACAAGGATTGAAACTCTGGAACTGAGACTGATCAAAACATATTCCAGAATTCGAGAGCAAGATCCACTAAAACAAGGATTGAAACCACGACCTATCAGAGTCTTTTGAGGTTGTGCACAAAAATTCGAGAGCAAGATCCACTAAAACAAGGATTGAAACAAGATAAGATAGCCTGTGCTGTTGCAAGAGGGTATGAGAATTCGAGAGCAAGATCCACTAAAACAAGGATTGAAACAAATGAACCATACTTACAAAGAATACTAGCAAACTATTTTTAGTAAATTCTATTAGAGTCGATCCTATGTTAAGTTAGATATGTTAATATGCTGTTATAACATATTATAATATATGTCTACCATAGCCATTGACCCAGATGTAAAGGAATCACTTAAAGAATTTAAGATCACAGAAAACGAGTCTTATAATTCCATTATCAAACGGCTCATTGTTAAAGTTAAAGAAACTGCAGAGTATAAACCAATGTTCCCAAAAGAAGAGAACACTGAACGAAGAGAATCACATGTCAAAGATTTCGATGCATGGTTGGATAGGAAACTCATAGAAGACAAAGAGATCTTAGACGCACTCGGAAGAAAGTGATATGTTGATTAGCTTAATTGATGTCTTAAAAATTCATCAACGAGTGATTGACTATGACAAAGAAGAGAATCCTGACGATTATACACCTGCAATTAGATCTCTTGCTACATTAGAGTTAATGTTTGAATATATGATAAAGGAATCTAATACCGTTTTTCAAAATGCTGCAATTGTAGTTTATGCCATTATCTCAAGACATCCGTTTTTTAACGGAAATAAAAGAACGGGATACGAAGCAATGAATTTTGTTCTTGAGAATAGTGGGTATACACTTACATCTACTCCACAAGAAACGATAGAATTTATAGTCAAGATTGCAGCGGCTGAAAATGAGATGAAGCCAGCTGAAATTGAAGAATGGATTATTAATCATACCATCAAAAATAATCCAAAAGATCATCTATTTAATTGACCAGTATCATTTCATGCATGAAAATAATATTCGTGATCAAGAGCCACGAAAACAAGGATTGAAACCGAGATTTGGTACATTGTGGTCGAACTCAAGCCTGTGATTCGCGAGCAAGATCCGCTAAAAAAAGGATTGAAACTCGAAAAGTATATATCCTGTACTGTGTAATTTTCTTACTTGAAAACAAAATCCACTAAATCAAGTGACTGAAATGGACAAGCTGAGACCTACCTCTTTCTCTCTAAAATACCTCATCTGCGCAATACTATCAGTCATCCTTCCGTTTCATTTTCTGGGAAACGCGCTGCCAGCTATCCTGTTACTCGCTTCAATCGCGATGGTGTTTGTGACACTGTCAGTCTTGAATTCAAATTGTGACTATGTTCCTGGAATTGCCTACGCCGGAATCCTCTCTACCTTCTGGTTGATGACTGGAATCATACTTCTTTTGATGGGTGCAATGGATTTGGTACCGGAAATCGAGGACATTTTGGTTGCATGGGACCTGATTAGATTACTTGGTTTGTTTGCGGCAGCACCATTACTATATACTTTCTATCTTGAATATAGGAAGCTCATGTGGATTTGAGAGTAAGATCCACTAAAAAAGGAGTGAAACTTTTACTGCTTTAACAAAAGGAGGAGACGATGAAAAAAACAGTAATGGTTATTCTGATCGAATCTGTGCACGACCCTGTCCGCTATGCCGAATATATTGCAGCGGTTAAGGACATTGTGGAGCAGCACGGAGGCGAATATATAGCACGCAGTAACAAAATCACCGCTTTTTGTGGCACCATTAAGCCGGAACGTTCTATCGTCATCGGCTTTGACTCTCTTGCACAGGCTGAAAATTGTTTTAATTCTCCCGAATACAGGGCTGTCAAGCATCTGCGAGAAGACAGCACAGTATCCAGTGCCTTTTTCATAGACAACGATTAACCTGTCAGGAAAACATTTTTCTTACGGATCAACATACTAAAAAAGAATCATGACAGAACTTGTAAAAACCATCATCATAACGGAAGATATACGGCTTAAACAACTGGAACTTTCGGATGCCAACGAGATGTTCACTACCATCGACAGGCAGCGGGATTACCTGGGTAAATGGCTGCCGTTTGTTGCGTTTACCATAGATGTATCGGATTCGGAGGATTATATCCGTTCGGTACTTGCTGTCCCTGCCGAAAAAGGGGATTTTGTATTTGTAATCCGGTATAAGGGGGATTTTGCCGGGTTGATCGGCTTCAAGAATACCGATAAACTGAACCGTAAAGCGGAAATCGGGTACTGGCTTTCGGAACCGTGTCAAAAAAAAGGTATCATCACCAGTTCGGTTACAGCCGTGATGCGTTTTGCCTTTGAAGAAATGAACATCAACCGGGTTCAAATTAGATGTGCGGTGGGGAACTTTCCCAGCAAAAGCGTACCTCAACGCCTCGGATTCCGTTTTGAAGGCATCGAACGGGACGGAGAACTGCTAACCGGGAACCGCTTCACCGATATTGAGGTGTATAGCCTGCTGAAAAATGAATTTCTCTCTGCCGGAAATTAGAAACAAAACATGAAACCATCGGCTGTTTTCACATGATTCGTAATACAATGACTTATCCCGGAAGCAACGAAACAAAAGCAGATGCATGGATGGATGAAATAAAGCTATACGGACATGGCCCTGAAAATTGTGATAGTATAGAAATATAATTTTTATGAGAAGTTAAGCTTTACAAAAATTGGGGAATCTAAACTGGACGATACAGGGTTTTATCTTTTTGGTTACGAGAAGAAAATAAATGCAGGGTGAACAGTTTTGAACAATACATGGTCGCGGTGTGTGCAGACAACCCTGGAGCCTTATCGCAGCCGGGAAATGCGTTTTACTGACAGAAATAAGTATCTTTGAATGAACGCAATCGGAGCACAGGATGGCCAGAATATTCTTGAGGTCGGATGTGCCGGAGGTGTGTTCTGTCATAAGTTAAAGCAATATCTTCCCAACATTAAAATAACAGGACTTGATTTTGACACCTGACACGTTTCCTTTGCAAAAAATATCCGCTTAATATAGCCGCATAATACTGTTTTTCAGAGTTGAAGTTACTGAGAATTTGCTGAAAATAAGGAAAAACGAACCTGTCAAGAGGTAGCTTCCACTAAAATAAGGATTGAAACTTTGCATTTCCTCCTTTTCGAAGAAATTTTTCCTGAGCCATAGGTAGTTTCCACTAAAATAAGAATTGAAATCAAGATAATATCTGTTCATTTCTTCCTCCTAATAACCATTCGAGAGCAAGATACACTAAAATAAGGATTGAAACTGCTATACAGATTTTGTTTTCTTGTTGAAAATAGGCCATATCTTTAACAAAAAAGATTATCATTTTGTAGCTGAAATAAGACTAAGTAAAACGTTTTTTCTCATTTATTTGATTCAATATAAAAATTGGTCATAGTACTTGTATACAAAGGTTGGGTATGTGATCAAGGGATGTTGAAAGCCGGCATAGAAGATGATTGAGTGAAGGCCGGATATGATAACAACATTGATAATTGCTACAAGGAGAACTGAGGTCTGTTATGTTACCTTGTGGAGTCACATATCTGATTCCTCAGGGTTTTTTGTTTCAGGATAGGAGACACAGCCTGAGATGAGGGATTAGTCTCTTTAAAATTTAAAAGGAAGGTTTTAAGGATGGAGATATACAGGACAGTGGAAGCATTTTATGATGATAATGTGGAATATGAATGGCAGAGGCTAGAGAGACACCGGATCGAATATGAAATAACACGCAGATATCTGGATATTTACATACCCGAAGAATCAAGAATACTCGATGTAGGGGGAGGACCCGGAAGATATTCTATATATCTGGCTTCACAGGGGCATAATGTTACACTTCTGGACCTTTCTTCAAAGAACATTTTACTTGCAAAGACAAAAGCTGAAGAGCAAGGCATACAGTTAGAGAGTTTTATCCACTGTAATGCGCTTGAACTTGATCACCACATAAAAGGTCAGTTTGATGCCGTTCTTTGTATGGGGCCTTTTTATCACCTTACTGATGAGGTTCAAAGACATATCGTAATCGATAAGTGCGTAAATGTTCTGAAACCTGGAGGTATCCTTTTTGTATCATTCATTTCCGCATTTGCACCTATAATTGACATGATAAGAGGAAACCCACATATGATTCTGGATACAAAAGACAGATTATTAGATTACCTGAAGGATGGGACCAATATTGTTTCTGAGGAAAATCCCGGATTCACAGATGCGTGGTTTGAAAATCCAGCAAATATAGAAGATATTATGAAAAAGTATCCACTTGAGAAATTAGTTATTACTGCAATAGAAGGAATGTTGTCGTCGAACGAGAGAACAATAAATAGCCTGCCGGAAGATTGCTTTAATGCATTTATCGAGCTTTCCATGAAACTATCCACAAACCCGATGACATGGGGCAGTTGTGAGCACATGCTCTATATTGGAAGGAGAATTGAGTCCTGAAAGATATTATATCAAAAGCTGGATCTGAGCTTAAAAAAGCAGTGAAAGGGCTATTCGAAAGCAAGATACACTAAAACAAGGATTGAAAGCTGGTTGATTTTTTGCCAGCAGCCGGCACTTAATCATTCGAAAGCAAGATACACTAAAACAAGGATTAAAACCATTGACTATCAAGACCGTTTACATTTAACAGCCAAAAATTCGCAATCAAGATCCACTAAATCAAATTGAAACAATACACAGATTTTTTGAATTAATAGAGATTAGTATAAAATTTATCTATTTGGACTTATAAGGAGTTAGTTATGAGCGAACTTTCTAGAAAGATGAATCAATGCAGAAAGCCTGCCGGAGAGGCAGGTAAATTGGTTGCGGATGAAATGAATATCAACCATTATGAGCTGACAAGCTGGGGTTTGGGGAAAATAGATATTAAGCAGGATAGTATAATTTTAGATATTGGGTGCGGCGGGGGTAGAACAGTAAACAGGTTGGCCTTACTTGCACCTGAAGGAAAAGTTTTTGGAATTGATTATTCTAATGACTGTGTAAACTGGTCTATCGAATTTAACAAAGGATTAATAGACAGCGGTAAGGTTGAGATACATAACGCAAGTGTAGAAAAAATTCCTTTTGAGGATAACAAATTTGATTGGGCACTGGCGGTTGAAACTGTTTATTTCTGGCCGAACCTTCTTCAAAACTTATCTGAAATTAAAAGGGTTTTAAAACCTTCTGGCAGGATTATGATAATTAACGAAATGTATGCCAGCCAGAGCTTTAAGGACAGAAATGACCCGTATGTAAAGGCTGGCAATCTTAAACTACATACACCTCAAGAACTGGAGGAGTTATTAAAAAAGGCCGGATACGTAAATATACAAATACATCTGGTAGAAAATAAAAACTGGATGTGCTGTATAGGAGAAAAAAGTAGCTAATGCCTTGTAGTGCACCGGGTGGATAGAGCCTATAATTAGAGGAGCCTATAATTAGAAGGCCCATATTCTTTAACACTTAATTATTAAAAATTTTTTGATTTTTGTGAATAGCCTTTCTTCAAATGCCTTCACATTATCTTGTACATGTAAACAAAAAAAATTAAAAATCCACTCAAAAAAATTAAAACATTACACTACTTATAATACCTTTATGCTTAGGCCAAAAATTCTGGGGCTATTCCGCTTATTCCGTTTTGAACTACCATTTACTGCTGGAGTGTGCGTGATACTGGGGGAGTTACTGGCATTAGGTGCACTTCCTACCACAACTGAAATTGTATTGGGGTTTCTAAGCATTTTTTTCATTTCGGCTACGGCTCTCATCCTTAATGACTATTTTGATCTTGAAATTGACAGAATAAATGCGCCAGAAAGACCACTTCCAGCAGGCCTTGTTACTGAGCAAGAAGTCGTTTTACTCTCCATTGTTGTGGCAATACTTGGACTTATCACAAGCTACCTGATTAGCTTAGAGGCCTTATTAGTAGCCATTCTGGTCTGGGCAGTTGGTTTGCTTTACAACTGGCGGTTCAAAAAAGCGGGTCTTATTGGAAATCTGATGGTCAGCTTTTCAGTAGGCATGACTTTTATTTTTGGTGGTATAGCAGTAAACAAACCATTTGAAATAATAGTCTGGTTTTTTGCGGTTATAGTAATGCTTGTAGATTTAGGAGAAGAGATCGCGGCAGACGCTATGGATATTGAAGGCGATAGTCAGGCAGGATCTCATTCCTTAGCCCTGGAACTTGGCCGCGAAAAAGCATTGAAAATAAGCGGAGCGGTTTTCTTACTGGTGGTTTTTGCAAGCAGTTTGCCGTTTTTTCTGGGCTGGCTAGAGCGGATTTATCTGTTTCCCATTTTACTAATAGATATAGTAATTCTGTACTCAACAGGTAAATTGTTAGACTCAAGAACCGCAAACCGGCGAATTTACATTCGCTGGATATACCTGACTGGATTAGTAGCATTCATAATTTTCATAATCATTCGAATGGTCAGATGAAAGTATTGCAGCAGTTTGATTCCAAGCCTCTTAACGCCGCACTCACCGGATAATTACAAAAATTCGCCTACAAATAGGGGATTTTGCCCCAGCCGTAAATTAGGCATCTGGTGGTTTTTCCCATTTTTCTTTTCCGTTTATCTTTCCTTTTCATCATTGCTGGAAGAAATATAAAAATAGTTAAACCCCTCTTTATAAATATCTTATACACCATTGCAGGTGAACCGATGCCAGATATGACAGCACTTCTACATCATGCAGTTATGGCTCCTTCGGGGCACAATACACAGCCCTGGAAGTTCAGGATAAAAGAGAATACAATTTTTATTTATCCAGATATCTCAAGGAGACTCCCGGTTGTTGACCCCCTGGAAAGGGAGCTATATATAAGCCTCGGATGTGCACTGGAGAATCTGGTAATAGCTGCCGAGCATGAAGGGTACAGAGCACTGGTGGGATACTCTTTTGAGGACGGGGCTATTTCTGTAAATCTAGAGCTTGCAGAAGGTAAAGCCAATAATGACTGGCTTTTCAATGCTATCCCTATAAAGCAGAGTACTCGAAGACAATATGATGGAAGACCTATTCCTGGAGCTGATATGGAAAGGCTTGCATCACTGCCATTAGAGCAGGGAGTGTCGGTGCTTTTTGTGACTGAACCGGAAAAAATAGAAGGGATAATAGAGCTTGTTAAGGAAGGCAACAGCATACAGATGAATGACCGGGATTTTATGCAGGAACTGATTTCATGGATAAGATTCAACGAGGCCGAAGCAAACCGATATCGTGATGGTCTTAGCTCAAAGGCCATGGGAAACCCGTCATCGCCTCGCTTCATAGGGAAACTATTCATGAAATTCTTTTTGAATGCTAAGGGCCAATCGAAAAAGGATGAAAAACACATCAGAAGCTCGTCTGTGTTGATGGTCTTACTGTCGGAAAACGATGATATCAACTCCTGGATCAATACAGGGCGAAGTTTTGAAAGGCTGGCATTATGTGCCACAGCTCTTGGTATCAAAAACGCCCACATAAATCAGCCGTGTGAAGTGCCGGAACTCAAAAAGACGTTACAAAAGCTATTGTCCGCAGGCAACATGCACCCCCAGCTTTTACTACGCCTGGGATATGCAGAGTCTCTTCCCAGATCTCTGAGAAGACCTGTGTCCGAGGTTATAATCTGAATATCGCCCGGTTAATAGGTAATGTTCGAGCCGACTTTCGGCAGATCGACATTTCATTTTCAAGATGTGTCGTTAGAGTTGAGCCACACGTTAACCAGCATTAAACCTCACATAAAGTAAGTGAATGTTCAAAAAAGAGATTAACAAAAAAGAGAAAAAAATACAATTTTTATAAAAAACAAAGTATTTTAGATTCGATTATCAATGGCCACTGCAGAATAAACTGTTATTCCGTAGTTACTCCAGCGAATTCCGCTTCATTGGCTTCGGCTTCTTCTTTTGTCGCACGCACGATTCCGTCCTTGTGGTGCGCCGGTGAATAGATTGTATAGAGTTTCAGCTCCTCTGTTTCCGAAGTATTGATGACATTGTGCTGAGCACCGGCCGGCACAACTACTGCAACGCCGTCACTTAGTTCGTATTCGTTACCGTCAATTATGCACTTCCCCTTCCCCTGCTCAAAACGGAAAAACTGGTCGTTTTCCTCATGCACTTCCATCCCGATTTCTTCCCCGGGCTTGAGGCTCATAAGTACCAGCTGGCTGTGTTTTGAGGTATAGAGTACCTTGCGGAAATTACTGTTTTCCAGAGTGGCTTCTTCGATATTTATAGAAAATCCTTTCATATATTTTCATTTATAGTTATTTGTATATAAGAGTATTTGAGAGCAAGGTTTACTAAATATATACCTTGTAAGAGATTAAAAATATCATTTGCATAACTTTAACCTAAATTTCTTATTTATGTTCCTGAATAAAATTCCTTAAAATCGATATTAAAAAAGTAATAGAGTTCAGAGTTTAACAAAAGCACATCTCCTTTTGCTGGTGTACCAAGAAAACAAACGATAATATCAAAAAACAAACGATAATATTAAAAAAAGATATAAGTATTGATGGGCCTTTCGAGTTAAAATTTAAAACTAAATCTCAGGCAAGAACCGCATTAATAGTGTTTTTCCTATGTGGAATGTCTTCTTTTGCGTGTCTCATAATTAACTTTGCAAAATTTTAAAAATTATATCTACGGATTGGTCAGGTTTGTCATAAGCTGGTTTCTGATGCTTGAAATTCTGTGAACAATAAAAGGAATATCTAAAAACTCAATGAAATATTTCCATTATTTAGCCCAATTTAACAATTTACCGTCTGATAAATTATATCAAAAGATTAATATACTTGTAAATGCTATTTTTGTATATTATATCTTAAATATTATATTAACACTGTATATATTTATTATATAAAGCATGAAAGCGCTTTATGCAATTATTATGGAATAATTAATATTATAAATGATGAATATTATTAGAATTCATAAATCATAGTTTAAATTCATAATTTAGCGTTTCTACAAATTTGAAACTCTTACATATCCAATCTAAAAAAGATTTCACAAATCAAAGTCACTTAAAAAAAAGAAGCGAAGATTTTGGATACTCAAAAAATGAAGGATCTCATCAGGAAATTTAATGTCTGCATTGAAAGGAATAAAGACTATCAGGCTTATTCAGACTTTAAAGAAGGAGTTAATAAAGGCCTGGATATAGCTAAATACACTTTCGAGGATAATCTGGAAAAACTTTCTCTTTCTGACCTGGACGACAATCCGGCTGAAAAGATAAGAGGCCTGGAGAATAACTTTAACCAGCTCTTAGACGGCATCACCCTGTCAAAAAAGCCGAATATCTCGGAGCAGCGCCTGGATGGAGTGTATACCGGATTTGAAAAATCTAAAAAAATATTTAAAGAATTCATAACCGAATCATTTCCCCTGGAAAACACATAAAAAACCTTATGACTATAATTAAGTTTAAGAGCTCTATATCTTTGAGGAAATTAAAGGTTCTATTTTTATTTTATTGAACTTAAAATCTCTACTTCTTTATTCTTGAGCCTTAAACCTTTATTTTTATTGAGCTGAGTAGACTCAGTTCCATAATCTAGTGATTTTTCACTTTTTCCCTGCTCAAAATTACAGTTTTCTCTATATACTACCCAACAAAACTGGAAAAGTCATTGAGAAACACTTATTAGCATGAAAGTACGGAACAAAACTGGATTCCGATGCTCTTTTTAATTTTCGGTTCCTTATTCAAATTTAAGCCTTCTATGTCAATTTACTGATTAGTTTAGCAATGGTTTGAAAAACCATAGTTAGGACAACCTTACTACTAAGGTAATGACGAAATCGATAGTCAAAAAAGGGTGAGGTGAAAAGCACTTTCATTTCTTTGTGCCTGTAATTCGAAGAATTTCATGTATGTTTAAAAACAAAATATTCAGTGACGACGAAATGCGTCGAAAACTGGATTGTGTTTTCTCACTTAGTGGATATAAAACTACTAGGAAGAAGGTTCCTGAAATCTGTGCAATTGCAGCATATCATCAAAGTATAGAAGTTCCGCTGCATAACAATTCAGGGAAACTGGCGGCGAGAGATCAAAGAGAAGAAAATGGGATGTGAGCCTTCAAACCATAACAGAGGAAGAAACAAAAGCAAATGACACATTTATGACGATTGTTCAGACAGCAAAGAAACTGGGTGTAAACGCATATCGGTACATATGTGATAGAGTCGACAACATATTCGAGATTCCATCTTTATCTCAACTAATCAGAGAAAAAAGCTCGTTGAGTGGAAGGTGAGAGATTTCCACTCAATTTGAAGAGGATACAACAATTTATGTTTAATTGCTGTCAGTATTTTCAAGGAGAAAAAAGTACCTTGAGACTTTATAGATGTTTTTTCCTGAAAACCACGATTCAGAATACACCTTAAGGTTCATCTTCCGAAACTTCTGTAATTGTAGTTTCTGTAGTCCATTCAGGCAATTCATCCACCTTTTCAATCGATTTCACGGTCTCATTTGGCGTGTCAATAGTTATCATATAAAATTCTCCACCGGTCATTTGTGAATAAGTGGATATTACGGTCCCGTTTAGGAAATCAGCTTCTTTACAGAGCTTTTCCTCGGAAACATCCGGTCCAAGGTTTTTTAATGTACCGTTTTGCAGCTCAACAGTTACTTCGTGAATATACCAGCCGTTAATCTGGATATATGCTACAGATTCCCCTGTTTCATTGAAGATGGAACCTGTGCCTGAATAGTTTCCTTTTGTTAAGTTTTGAAAATCGCTATCATTTTCATATATTCTCTGCATTGTTACTGCGGGGTCTAATCTGTCCATTTCTCCACTGTTGCCAGTATCATTCATACCCAGGGACAAATCGCCGGATTCATAGAGGGATAAAAGAAAAATTGCCGAGAATAAACCGATAATTATCAGCGAAAACCATTTATTTCCATCCAAGATTATTCCTCTTTGACATTTGCCTTTAACATTCTGTACCTTACTTTTCGAGTTTTAGAAATCTGGCACATTACCGATTTTTTCTGAACTACGCAGGTGCGCCCTTAAAACAAAAAACGGAAAAGATAAGCTATCCAGAATGGCATCTTTTACACGTAACATCTTTTACACGCAGCATATTTTACATCTTAAAAGACTTTGCCCACTTCGGCCTTTCGGGAGGATTATTTTCTAGCATATCTCTCCATTCTTCATCTGTCAACCTCTGTCCTGAGGGCTGCCAAAACTCATAATAGCTCATTACAGGTCCTGCTCCAAGCACAATCCTGCCATCGGGCTGTTTATAGGCCACTACTATCAGATTCAGTTTACCGGTTCCTTCTTCCAGAACTCCAGCAGGAGAAGTATAGACATCTGCAACCAGAATGGATCCCTGAGATTTTATATCCACATTCTCAAGCATTGGAGATATGTTTTGATCGAAATTTCTGATGAACTTATACTCTTTATCTGTCAGCTCTTTATTTTCGAGCTCTTTAATCGAGATTTCCAGCAACTTTTCAAGGGTGTTTTCTAGAGTTGTAAAGTCTTTGTCTGATTTTTCATCAAGTACTTCCATTTCAGCCAGCCCATTATGTGCCATTTTTGTAAGGGCAAGCATTCTGGCATAAAATTCGGGAACTGGCTCCACATAGCCCTGAACAGGTTTTTCTTCTGGGTTATAGGGTGCACCTGTAAAGTACATCTGCTTTGAATAGAGAATAGTATCGTGCCTGAGTTCGGTCCAGGAAGCAAGGGCTGTGTTAAGCTGTTTATCTTCCCAGGCTTCAGTCTGCATAAATGTAGGGTAGCCCTCGGGATAGCTTACAAGAAGAGGCTTTAAAGCATATAATTGAGCCCAGTAAAGATTTTTATTCCAGTCCTCTTCATCAAAAGCTCCAAATTCATTTTCCAGAGATGCGTGAGCTTTTTTGTATTCTTCGTTTTCGGAAATACCCTGGTTTTTCAGGTGCTCTCTGGATCTTTTGGAACCGAGGAGATCCATAATGTTCAAGGCAGGAGGATGTAGTTTCCGGAGGATATAGGAATCTGGAGTGTAACGCTGACCCATGAACCTGAATCCTTTTGTAGCCTCAAGAGTTTCGTTTTCAGTTTCAGAACCTGTCTGAATTATTTCTCCTGTTCCACTGTAGATTTTTGGGCTTTCATATTTTTCAAGTTCAGTTTTCAGTGCTGTGAGACTTTCATTGTCGAAGCTTACTCCTGTTCTATCATTCCCAAAAACAGTGTTTATAGCTTTTGCATATTCATAGGGTCCAAGGTCGTCGGAAAAACCAACATAGAAAGCCGTCACACTATAAATTCTATTCCATATAGTCTGGAGGTTTTTATCTTTGTCAAAGTGATCAGAAATTAAAAGAGCTTGTATGGTCTGAATTTTCGCTTCATTTTCCGAGTTTTCTGCAGCAATTGCGTCAGACTGAAGGAGCATACTTATTCTACCGTGCCACATCATGGCTTTGAAGTAGTTCTTCAGTATTTCTGAATTAGTGTAGTGCCCTTTGGGCCCATACTGAGAGACCTCCGAGTTAATGTAATGTCCTCTGGGCACATACTGAGAATAATCTTCCTGATATTTGAAAATCGGAGAAACCGCAAAGCCTTCGTGAGATTCGATAAGAGTTAATTCAGATTCGACATCATCGTTTACAAACTCCGGAATCTCGAACTGATACTGCTTTGCTGTATCTTCAGGAAGAAGGGACATATCCACATCGCCATAAGCATATTCTTCTTCTTTCTGTATCTGCTCAGGTTTCGGTTCGAGAAGGCTCAAAGCAACGGCAAAGTATGCAACATTTCTTCTTGCAGCTTCTTTTTCTACCCCTGAAGCGCTGTTATAATCCTCTACAGAGGCTTCAAGGAAAGCTCTGTCAAGTTTCCACAGGTCGTCGTAAAACTCCTCTTCTTCTACCCTTTTTAGTGTCTCATCAAACTGGATGTGATAAAGATGAAGAAGAGAATCAGATGTGATGAAAATCGGAATATCAGCCACTTTCAGATCTTTGTAAGTTTCATTTACCAAAGTCTGCCCTAATGTAAGCGGATTTTCAGCAGTTCCATTTTCGATTACAACAAAACCGTTTTTGTATAGTAAATCCCTGTCTTCATTTGTCAGGGGAATCTTTTGGATGAAACTATTATAATTCGTAATTTCGGAAGCCTGCAGAGGTAGAGAATAGGTGGGAACTACAGCCTCGAACTGCAGATTTTCTTTACTGTAATATTTGGAAAAGGAGCTTTGCTTTTCAAGAGTATTCTTGGTCTTTTCTGAGAAGTTTTCCCTATGAACAGTTTCTGCTGTAGCATTGGATGAACTGTCCTGATTGTTTGTTGCTTCATCCAGTTTTGATTCTTTTACTGATTCTCGACTGCTGTCAATACAGCCGGATCCAGATATAAATATCGTCCCCAGCAAAAAAATAACTATCAATACCCTTATTTTCAAGCAAAATCCCCTACATTTTGATTTTAGTTTTAAGAAGTAGACTTAAAAAATAAAAGATTTAAATAACCATTAAACCTGTAGTTTACTCTATTCTTTAAAAACTACAGAAACTCCAATAAACTTCTGATCTCAAATTTTACTCTTGTTCACTTCTCAAGAGACAGGATCATGCAAGCCGTAAATAATTGCAAAGCTAATGTCTAAACAATTTAGTTATGGATCATTATAATTAATAACGGGACTAAGGATGAAATTTTGTCTATGTATTAACGTATCATAACTAAGTTGCCATGACACTAATATAACCGCGCTTCTAGGCACAATGAGATTCAAATCTACTCTGGAAGGTTTGTTTGAACTCCAGTAAGTATCTTCAAAGATATGTTATATAAATTGTAAAGTTTTTAACCAGATCATTAAACAATTCGTGTTTAATCTATTATTACGTTTTTTTGAGGGAAGCTTCTTCTTTTTGGTTGTATTATTAACGCAGATATTAAAAAGAAAAAATAGATGAAAAAGATCAGCTATCCAGAATATCATCTTTTACACCTTAAAAGACTTAACCCATTCTGGCCTTTCTGGAGGATTATGTGCTACCATATCTCTCCATTCTTCATCTGTCAACCTCTGTCCTGCGGGCTGCCAGAACTCATAATAGCTCATTACAGGGCCTGCTCCCAGCACAATCCTGCCATCGGGCTGTTTATAGGCTACTACTATCAGATTCAGTTTACCGGTTCCTTCTTCCAGAACTCCAGCAGGAGAAGTATAGACATCTGCAACCAGAATGGAGTTCTGGGACTTTATATCTACATTCTCAAGCATTGGAGATATGCTTTGATCGAAATTCCTGATGAACTCATACTCTTCTTCTGTCAGCTCTTTATTTTCGAGCTCTTTAATCGAGATTTCCAGCAACTTTTCAAGGGTGTTTTCTAGAGTTGTAAAGTCTTTATCCGACTGCTCATCAAGAACTTCCATTTCAGACAGCCCGGTATGTGCCATTTTTGTAAGGGCAAGCATTCTGGCATAAAATTCGGGAACTGGCTCCACATAGCCCTGAACAGGTTTTTCTTCTGGTGTCACCTGGGGAGGACCTAGAAAGTACTCCTGCTTTGCATAGAGGATAGTATCGTGCCTGAGCTCGGTCCAGGAAGAAAGGGCCGTGTTAAGCTGTTTATCTTCCCAGGCTTCAGTCTGCATGAAGGTGGGATAACCCTCAGGATAGCTTACAAGAAGAGGCTTTAAAGCGTACAGTTGAGCCCAGTAAAGATTTTTATTCCAGTCCTCTTCATCAAACGCTCCAAATTCATTTTCAAGAGAAGTGTGAGCTTTCTCGTATCCTTCATTTTCGGAAATATTCAAGCTTTTCAAGTGTTCTCCGGCCCTTTCGGAACCGAGGAGATCCATAATGTTCAGGGCAGGAGGATGGAGCTTCTGGAGGACATAGGAATCTGGAGTGTAGCGCTGGCCCATGAATCTGAATCCTTTTGTAGTCTCAAGAGTTTCATTTTCAGTTTCAGAGCCTGTCTGAATTATTCCCCCTGTTCCACCGTAGATTTTTGGGCTTTCATATTTTTCAAGTTCAGTTTTCAGTGCTGTAAGACTTTCGTTGTCGAAACTTACTCCTTTTCTATCATTCCCAAAAACAGTATCCAGAACTTTTGCATACTCATAGGGACCGAGGTCGTCGGAAAAACCGGCATAGAACGCCGTCACACTGTAGATTCTGTTCCATCTAGCTTGGAGGTCTTTGTCCCTGCCAAAATGGTCCGAAATTAAAAGAGCCTGTATGGTCTGAATTTTCGCGTCATTTTCAGAACTTTCTGCAGCAATCGCGTCTGACTGAAGGAACATACTTATTCTACCGTGCCACATCATGGCTTTAAAGTAGTTCTTCAGTTTCTCTGAGTTTGTGTAGTGTCCCCGTGGCATGTACTGGGAGTAATCTTCACTATACTTGAAGATCGGAGAAGACGCAAATCCTTCGTGAGCTTCTATCAGGTTCAGTTCGGCTTCAACGTCATCTTTTACAAAAGAAGGAACTTCTACACTGTAGTCATTTACGTCCCTAGAATTGAAGGGCGTAGTTTCCACTGCAACGTTTGCATTTTCAGTTGTCTGTTCAGATTTTGGTTCAAGAAGGCTTAAAGCAACGGCAAAGTATGCAACATTTCTTCTTGCAGCTTCTTTTTCTGCTCCTGACGCGCTGTCATAATCTTCTATGGATTCTTTAAGGAGAGCTTTGTCAAGTTTCCACAGGTCGTCGTAAAATTCCTCAGTTTCTACCCTTTTTAGCGTCTCATCAAACTGGATGTGGTAAAGGTGAAGAAGAGAATCGGATGTAATGAAAATAGGAATATCGGCCACTTTCAGATCTTTGTATGTTTCATTTACCAGAGTCTGCCCTACTGTAAGTGGGTTTTCAGAAGTTCCATTTTCGATTACAATAAAACCGTTTTTGCATAGTAAATCCCTGTCTTCGTCCGTCAGGGGAATCTTTTGGGTAAACTGATAGTAATTTGCAATTTCAGAATCCTGTAGAGGTAAAGAATAAGTGGGAACTGTAGCCTCGAACTGCAGATTTTCTTTATTGTAATATTTGGAAAAGGAGCTTTGCTTTTCAAGAGTATTCTTGGTCTTTTCTGAGAGGTTTTCCCTATGAACAGTTTCTACTGTAACATTGTATGAACTGTTCTGGTTGCCTGTTACTTCATCCAGTTTTGATTCTTTTACTGGTTCTCGACTGCTGTCAATACAGCCGGATCCAGATATAAATGTCATCCCTAGCAAAAAAATAACTATCAATACCCTTATTTTCAAGCAAAATCCCCTACATTTTGATTTTAGTTTTAGGAAGTAGGCTTAAAAAATAAAAGATTTAAATAATCATTAAACCTGTAGTTTACTCTATTCTTTAAAAACTACAGGAACTCCAATAAACTTCTGAGCCAAATTTAACTCCTATTTATTTTCCAGGAGCAGGATCATGCAAACCTTAAATAATTGCAAAGCTAACATAACCGTGCCTCTAGGCACAATGGGGTTCAAATCTACTCTGGAAGGTTTGTTTGAACTCCATTAAGTATCTTCAAAGGCATGTTATATAAAGTGTAAAGTTTTTAACCAGATCATTAAACAATCCGTGCTTAAGTTATTATTGCGTTTTTCAATAGTAATACCTAACATGCAAATTGTTGTATCCTCTTCAAATTGGATGGTAAAAGTAAATTTCATGTATTTGCTGATAATTTAAAAATTTAATTAAGTTTAAGAAACAAACTCAAGCGATGCGTTCAACTTTATAACTGTATGATAAAATAGTTGTACATTTTTTGAGTTGGAAAATTCTCCATTGAATTTGAAGAGGATACAAATTGTTTGATAACTTGCACAGAAAGTACGTATGTTCATAGATACTGAAACTAAAAACGAAAAAAACGCACATGAAATTCTTCGAATAACATGCACAAAGAAATGAAAGTACTCTCTACCCTACCTTTTTTACTTCTCAACTCCATCATTATCTTGGGCAGGAAGGTTGTACCTATTTCGGTTCTTGAAAACCATCAAAAAACTAACCAGTGAATTGCCATCGAAGGCTCAAATGTGACCTTGATCACGGATGCCAAATTGCCTTCGAGACAATCACACTGCCCATACAAAATATGGGGTAATGTAAATTGGCAGGAATAATAACCCGAATTTGACAGATGCTATTAATTAATACAGTATTTTCTTACAAAAAACACATTGCATTGACACATTACATCGTGGTAAAATAAAGAATGTCACAATTTAATAAACACAAAAGATAAATTTGAATTGTATGAAGAAAACAGAAGCTTGAAGCCCATTTGTACATTATAAAATGTATACTTCTGTCAAATTAGGGTAATAAACAAAGCTTGTGGTTTAGACATCCATAAACAATTTTTAATTGCTACAATTCTCAGCATATTTGGTGAGAAAAAACAACTGCGTTTTGAGAGGAATGAAAAAGGCATATTAGACCTTAAAAAGTGGGGTCTTACCGAGAAATGTGATGTTGTTGCATGTGAATCAACAAGCGATTTTTGGGTTCCGATTTATGATTCACTTATAAACCATTTAAATGTCATAAACCATTTAGATGTCATAGTTGGAAATGCTCGTGACATGAAGGCTTTTACCCACAAAAAACGGACAAAAACGATTAAAACAAAAGGTGTCTCTGTTTTTTGGGAGAAGTTTTTGGCATTCAAAAGTTGGGATATTTTTTTAAAATTCTTAGTACCTTCTGCAGAAGGAGAAAGGTTTTTGTTTTTTACATTTTTATCTATTTTTTTCATGTAAGATATTATTTGAAAGATAGTATTTTAAGAAAGACTTAAAAAAAGTTCATTTGAGGCCGAATCAATATTATAAAAAAATAAATTATGTCTTATTTTTACGGGGGGTCGAAATGTAAAATGTATGATATTTTTAAAAACGAATTCTCTGGACTAAAGTTTTGAATCGTTTTATTTATAACCTGAGTTCCCAAATTTTAAGCGCATACACTTAATTCTACAAACATACAAAGTTAGTAGATTATGGTTTTGAAATTGGAACTTATAAATTATGTGCTAAATTATGTGCTTAAGCTCATACTCCGATATCATGAGACGTTTATGCGCCTAAAAATGCGGAACTTAGGTTATAATCTTTCAGATTCTGCTTTGCTTCCTCTTAAATATGGCATTTAAACTTTATAAAGAAATTATAAAATACGTTAGTACTTATAGGTTGCGACATATCTATATTGTACAAGCAATTTTTATAACAAGCTTGCATTAACTATAAAGAAATATGAGGAGATATATATTTATGACAGGGTCTGATAATAAAGTAACACCTAAAGTAGATGACATTAACGCAGAAAAGAAAGCTGAACCAAGCGTTAAGAAAGACTCTTCAAAAGCTGTTTAAATACAGCACATTTTTTTATTGATAATAAGGGGATAGTTAAACATGGAACACAGACAATTAACAGAACACTCTTCAATGCCCTCTGAACCGATGACTGAAATTTGGGGATTTCTGACTGAAGAACAGAAAAAGAAAGTTGCTGTAATGAAGATGGATATTAAAATACAAATGATGGAAATGAAAATAAGTGATATGGGGAAAATGATCGAGCTAAAGAAAAAAGCTATAGCTGATATTAAACAGGTTCAGGAAATGATTAAACAAGGAAAATAACTGATGATTGTTTATAATCCAAAATTTTACAACCATATTTAAAGTCAACGTTTCTATTATCCAATTGTAGAATTGTTTTGACTTTTGCGACGCTCTCTTAGTACATGGGAATCCTCAGACAAAGAAAAAAATAGAAAAAAATTTTTGAACACTTTAAGAAGCTACATGTCTCAGAAGGAATTAACATTATTAATCAGTGAGTTGACCTTTCGGGAAACCGTATCTACATTCATTACGAAGCCGAAAATAATGAAGCATATGGAGCTTTTAACCTTCCGTGGTCAGATATCTGCATGATTGACAGCGTACCTGTTATGGAAGCCTCGGAATTCATGAAGCTTCTGCCCAAACATAAAAACGAAAAGAAAATATCGAAATATAATCAAACGAGGTAATTAATATGTCAGCAACAATGCAAGCAGTTAGAGAACATTTCATGTTAGCAAGTGACGTAAAAGGGCATAAAGTAGTCAACAAGAACGCAGAAGACTTAGGCAAGATCGAGGATTATATGCTTGATCTGGAAAATGGAAGAATAGCATATGCAGTTCTGTCTTTTGGCGGTTTCCTCGGCATGGGTGAGAAATTATTTGCTATTCCATGGTCTGCATTCAATGTGCAACTTTTCGAGAACGATATGAGGATAGTTCTTAATGTCGATAAAGAAATCTTAACCAAGGCACAAGGCTTTGATAAGAGTCAATTGCCACTTAGCTATAGTCAGTTGTCTTCAGTATATACTTACTATGGGTATAAACCTTATTGGCAAACCGGTGATTTAACTTAAAATTTTGCTATCGGAGAAAACATCTCTGGTCAACTATTTACAAAATTAGGTGACAATGATGAGTACAGGCACTAGATTTTCATCAAAAACACGATCTAATAGAAGTGGATA
Source organism: Methanosarcina sp. Kolksee (assembly GCF_000969945.1). Classification (NCBI taxonomy): domain Archaea; kingdom Methanobacteriati; phylum Methanobacteriota; class Methanomicrobia; order Methanosarcinales; family Methanosarcinaceae; genus Methanosarcina; species Methanosarcina sp. Kolksee. The sequence goes on along the minus strand of NZ_CP009524.1, from coordinate 696,841 downwards.
CGGTTTACAAATCATAGGTCTATTCTCATAAATACTACATCCTGCTTTCGGCAGGTCGACATTAAAATCCACTCAATAGGTCTACAGACATCATTTTTTCAGAACTTTTGAAATTCAATTTAAATCAAAAATTACTAAATATGTATCCTCTTCAAATTGTATGGGTAAAAGTAAATTTTATGCATTTTCTGAAAATTTAAAAATTTAACCAAGTCTACGAAACAACTTCAGGCAATGCATTAAACTTTATAAATGTATGATAAAATTGCTGCACAGTTTTCGAGTTGGAAAATTCTCCATTGAATTTGAAGAGGATACCTAAATATTAACCATAACATAATTACTATATATTTATAATAAGGACTCGTAACGAAATAACTTAAGTAACACATTATTATGTTAGAGCAAAATCAAGGGGGTTGCTTATGAAAATGGCAAAGTATAGTGTAAAAATGGGCTTAAGTTATTTCGCGGTGGGTACTAAAGAGATAAATGACAAAATCATATTAGGTATGTAGTCCGTATGATATTAATTTTTGAGTGAAACTACAAAAAATAACAATTAAGTATATTCAGATGTTAGGATGTGCTTGCTGCCGAATGAAGGATAAGTGGGAACTGTAGCCTCGAACTGCAGATTTTCTTTATTGTAATATTTGGAAAAGGAGCTTTGCCATTCAAGTTTAAGTGTATTACTGGTCTTTTCAGAAGAGTTCTCTATAGAAACGTCTTCTTCGGTGGAATTAAATGAACTAGTCTGATTGTCTGTTTCGTCCTCAAAGTTTGTTTCATTAACTGGACTTGTTTCATTAACTGAACTTGTTTCATTAACTGGCTCACTGCTGCTGCCAATGCAACCTGATCCAGATATCAGTGATACTATAAGCAAGCAAATAATTATCAATGTCCTCATCTTCAACTAAGATCCCCTCGAAACTGCAAAAATAAACAAAAATTCAATAACTAACAATTTAAAATGAATAAATTGAACTCTATAATTTAAGTTAAGCGCGTACTTTATAAGTTTTTCTAACCAAATCTTCAAACTTATTTATTTCATACCGTCTTCAAATTATAACCATTCCTTGATCTTTGATTACTAGAGACTTTACACAGAATGCTTATATGACGATACAGACCGTAGCTATTTTATGTGATAGAAATTACAGCCTCACAATTTTATGGTCTTTTACACGGCAGTTCTACCAATATGAAAAAGTTGGAATTTAGTTCAGATATTTTTAGGACTCAGGTTTGGAAAAGACAGGAAAATTCAACAAAAGAATTTGAGGTATAGAAAGTTGAAAAGAATTAGAGATGGAAAAAGTTGAAAAGAACTTGCGATGGAAAAAGTTGAAAGAAGATTTTCGAAGGAGAATGCTCATTGTCAGAGTGAACTTTAAAGTGAAGAGTCACAAAAAACATGGGGAAATGTAAAGATACCTTATTATGTTGGAAACTATTCTGATAATCTCTGACAATTTGGCATCAGTTGGATGGCATCAGCTAAAATGGACATTTTAGTGGATCTGGATACAGTTCCATTGCATCCTCTTTATTCCAGCAGAGTTCTCGGATTAATAAAGCCGCTCCTGAGCATATGGTCTGCAAGCACAAGAGCGATCATGGCTTCAGCAACCGGAACCATTCGCGGAGGAATTGTGGGATCATGCCGGCCCTTTATTGCAATTTCAGTATTTTCCAGGGTTTTGAGGTCAACTGTCTGCTGAACTTTTCCTATGGACGGAGTTGGCTTTACTGCTGCCCTGCAGACAATGTCCAGTCCGGTTGAAATTCCTCCTAGAATCCCGCCTGCGTTATTGCTCAAAGTGGTTATTTTTCCATCCTCTATTCGGAAAGGATCATTCATTTCACTTCCGCGCAGGCGGGCAGCTTCAAATCCGGCTCCGATTTCAAAGCCCTTGACGGCAGGAATACTCATTAGAGCTTTTGCAAGGTCCGCATCCAGTCTGTCAAAGACAGGCTCTCCAAGGCCGGCAGGCACACCTCTTATAATAAGCTCGACAATGCCTCCGATACTATCTCCTTCCTGGCGAAGAGCCGCAACTTTCTCAAGCATTTTTCCGGCAGCTTCAAGATCGGCACAGCGCACAGGGGTCTTTTCTACGTTTTCAAGAATTTCTTCAAAAGACAGAGGCTTTGCGCGGATAGCTCCAAGTTCAAGCACATGTCCAGCAATTTGTATTCCGAACCTGGAAAGCAGGAGTTTTGCAAGGGCTCCACCTGCGACTCTGCCTATTGTTTCCCGGGCTGAAGACCTGCCTCCACCACGGTGGTCCCTCATTCCGTAGCGTGCCATATAGGTAAAATCGGCATGTCCGGGCCTGGGAGTGTCTTTAATGGCATCATAAGCCGAAGACCTGGCATCTGAGTTCCAGACAAGCATAGAAACAGGCGTGCCTGTACTCATCCCTTCAAAAATTCCCGAAAGGATTTCAACCCTGTCAGCCTCGTGCCTCGGAGTTGAAACCTCACTCTGTCCCGGACGTCTCCTGTCCAGTTCTTTCTGAATATCAGCCTCAGAGAAAGGAAGCCCTGCAGGCAGTCCGTCTACCACAACACCTACAGCCCTGCCGTGGGATTCGCCCCATGTAGTAATTCGAAACATCTGCCCGAAAACGTTTCCAGCCATGCATCTTAACTGGTTTTTTTGCTATTTGATCCTTGGGGTCGCTGGGAGGAGGGTTCAAGATGTACAACCACATCAGAGACATCTTTGTATTCACTCTTCAGCTTTTTGCTGACTTTATGAGCGATAAGGTGTGCTTCCTCAAGTGGCATATCCGATTGGACAAGCAGGTGCATATCAATCTTGATATCCCCCATGCTCCCGCGAGTCCGGATTTTATGGCATCCCTTTACGCCTTCAACTGTCATAACCAGGTTGCAAATTTCTTTCTCTTCAATTCTGGACATATCCAGAAGGACTCTTGAACCTTCTTTAATAATCCTGTACCCGGCCCTGAAAATAATAAAAGCAATTACTATGGCTATTAAAGGGTCCATGAGAGGGAAACCGAGCACTACGGCAGCAAGACTTACTACAACCGAGAGGGAGACATAAATGTCACTTTTTGTGTGCACAGAGTCTGCTATAAGTACCTGGCTTCTGAGAGATTCGCCCTCGTTATATTCGTATCGTGTTACCAGATAGTTAATACACATCGTCCCGAGAATTATGAGAAAACTTATAGCTGTGACCTCTGGCACGCTCGGTGCAAGGAAACGGTTGAGAGCGCTTTGTAAAATCTCAACGCCTACAAAGATCAAAAGTAAAGCGATAAAAATAGAGGCTACAGTTTCATACTTTCGATGTCCTTAAGGATGCTCGACATCAGGCGGGCGGTCTCCAATAAAACTTCCAGCCAGTCCTACAATATTGGATAGACCATCAAAAATGGAGTGATAGCCGTCCGCAGTCATACTCAATGTGCTGGTCAATTTCCCGTAAATGATTTTAGCAAACGCAACCCCAAAGTTCAGAAATAGTACATAGATAAGGACTTGCTGTACTTTTTTGAATCTCTGTAACGTTGATCTGGCCCCCCTACATCGAATGTTCAAAACCGAAAAACAGACAGCGGATAATAAACAATTAAGAAAACGTACATGATATTATTCTTTGAATGACATGCACAACTAAATGAAAATACTGTTCACTTTATTTTTTTTGACTTTAATTCTTTAACTTGGGTAGTAAGGTTGTCCTAATTTTGGTTTTTCAAAACCGTCAGAAAACTAATCAGTGAATTGCCATCGAAGTCTCAAGTGTGACTTTGATCACGGACACTAAATTGGCCTTTTAGGCAATTCCGCTGCCCAAATAAATTAGGTGATCAAATAAATTAGGTGATAGGTGATATTATTGATATGCGGTCTTGAATTGGAAACCATCTTATCCATAGTTATCCACAGGGAATGGCGAAGAGCAAACTTGTTTGTCGCTACTTAAGTGTTTTTTTCTAATACCTTGAACTTTACAGTAAACTCAGTACCTTTGTTCCTTTTTAATTTAAGCTCTCCGTCTAACTGATTTACTAAAATGTTTATTAATTGCATGCCAAGTGACTCGATATTTTCTAACTTCAGACCTTCAGGAATTCCGTTTCCATTATCTGAAACTACCAGACAGAACTCGGACTTGTTAATTCCATTAATTGTCTCTCCATGCCTGCGAAGTTGAATTCCAATTTCTCCTTCTTTCTTTCCAGTAAATGCATGTTTGAGAGAATTAGAAATAAGTTCATTGACAATAATGCCTAAAGGAACAGCAGTATCCATATCAAGAAATGTATTCTCTTCCAGATCCATATTCAAGCGGATATTTATGCTGCTAAGTCCATAAGTCATCAACAGGTTATCAGCTAACTTTTTAAGATATGCTGAAAAGTTCAGTTTTTCTGCCTGCCCTCCTTTGTAGAGTTCTTCGTGAATTAGAGACATTGAAAGTACCCGGTTCTGACTTTCACTGAAAGCTTGCTTGACTTTCTTATCCTCAAACTTTTCGGCCTGGAGATCCAAAAGAGAAGAGATTACCTGCAAGTTATTTTTGATTCTGTGGTGAATCTCTTTTATGCGGACTTTTTCGAGTTTTACCAGAGCTTCTTCTGTTTTTTTACGTTCAGTTATATCCTGAACTATTCCTCTAACTCTAATAGGAGTGTTTTTTTCATTGAAAATTACTTGTCCTTGTGCATAGAGTATGCGTTCTTCTCCATTAGCTGAGATAACTCTAAAATCAATTTCAAAAGATTTCCCGTAAAAAGCTTCTTTAAAAGCATTATTCACAGATTCTCTATCCTCTGGAAAAACAAGATTAAAAAATGCATTATAAGTCTCATATGAATCATCAGTCTCATCGAATTTTAGAGAGTCAAGTCCGAAAATATTGTATATTTCATCTGACCAGTAGAATTCATCAGTCACCAGATTCCAGTCCCAATTTCCTAGATGGGCTATTTTTTGAGCTTCACTTAATCTTATTTTATTTTCAAGTAATGAGTTATAAGCTTCTTCAAGTTCAACTGTACGCTCTTTTATTTTTTCTTCTAAAGTATCATTTACTTTTTTTAATGCTTCTTCAGCTCTTTTGCGCTCGGTAATGTCAACTGCAATACAGATGACTCCAACGATGGTTCCTGTAGCATCGCGCAATGACTCAGTTGTCATCTCATGGAATAAATCTCCGCCAGCGGAAACAGGCCTATGGATAACCACTTCATCACATCTGCTAACACCACTAGCCAAAACCTGCTTTTTGATGGAGACAAATATCTCGGCGTCATCTAATTGATATACATCATAATCGCTCTTACCCAGAAGATCTTCGAGTTTAAAACCAGGCGAAGGATTATAAGCCCAAGTATATCTCAGATCACGGTCTTGACTGGAAATAACAACAGAAGATCCCTGCAAAGCAATACGGAAACACTCTTCGGACTTACGTAACATTTCTTCTATTTGTGCTCTCTCTATAATCTCTGCCGCCTGCTGAGCTAGCAGGTCAATTAGCTGAAGGTCATGGTCCTGTGGTTTATGTGGTTTTTTATAATGCGTTGAGAACATGCCGAGTAATCTTCCTGATCGACTCACAATTGGTGTAGATTGTACCGCTCGTATTCCAGCTTTAAGCTGGATTTCCAGAGCAGGAGTACCTACAAAAATTGGGCTTTGTTCAACATCCTCGACAATTACCCGCCCTTTAGATCCAAGCGCCGTACCACAAGTTCCACTTCCCACAGATACACTGTTCCAGAAGTCCAGCCACCATTTAGGAAATCCACGAGAGGCTACAATCTTAAGTTCAGAGGATTCAAGGTCCAGTAATTGGATATTGCCAAAGTCAGCATCAGAAATTGCAATTGCAGCATCGACTATTTCGACAAGAACAGGTTCAAGATTACCTTCTCGAACAAACAGTGTACCGATCTTATGCAGCCTGGTCATGGCATTAAGGTCGGACAGTAGATATTTTTTGTGATTATTCAATGCTTTCTCTGACCTGGCCTGCTCTATCAGGTCAGCTGCCTGCCGCGCTAGCAAGTCAAGACTCCAGAGATCATACTCGTTTGGAGAATAAGGAAAATCCCATTGAGTCGTAAGGATACCAAGAAGCTTACCCGTCCGGCTTAACATCGGTGTGGACTGAATCGCTCGTACTCCGGCCTCACGCATCACAGTCAGGGAAGGTGTCCCGGCAAATATAGAACTTGTTTCAACATCCTCAATAACAATACGCTCTCCATGTTGCATCACCTTTCCACAAACTGAAGCCATGTTCTCAGCAGATGCAAAATAGTCCAGGAAAGGCTGTTCGTGACCATAATGGGCAACAATATGTAACGAATCATCCTCAAGGAGTTGCAAGGTACCCATTTTTGCTTCCACAATAGAGATTGCTGCGTCCATTATTTCTTTTAATAATGGTTGAATCCCTTCAGCTCCCAAAAGTTTTGTACTCAGCTCATGTATTTGAGTCAGTGCTTCCAGGTCGGCTTTTACCAGAAGATGTGCTTGCCTTATCTCCAGATCCAGTTTATCAATATCATGCTCAGGTTCTTCATTCTGCTTCAAATATGCTTTTAGGCTCTGTATTTCGTCTTTTAAGGCACGGTTTTCATCCACCAGTAGCTTATTCTCATCTAATAATGCTTGACATGTTATAGGCTCCCAGCCATCAGTATGTTTGGTAGTCATATTTTTATACTGACCTTTTAAGATTAATTCGATCTTGCTGATTAGGTTCTCTGAAATCATTTTTTACTTTAATATTTGATTAACATCCCCAATATTTTGTAGATAGGATGATAGTTTCTGCTTTTTTGACACTGCTTTTTGAGATATTTCGCTTGACAGATATTATATTAGTTTGACAGATATTATATTATAGGACTTACGCAGTTGAACTGAAGAATCAGCAGCATTAGACAGCAAACTGTCTAAAACATTACTTTAATCCACAGTCTTTGTTGTAATTGATTTTGTTCCTCAAGTGCGTAAATCCTAATATTAGTTATTTTGATAGCCTGCTCCCATGCTTGAGACGCTTATAGCGGTGTAGATTTATAAGGAAAGTTTTTTTTCAAACGTTATATACTCTTGCATCGGGACACATCAAGAGAATATAACGTTTGAAAATAGAGATAATCGAACAAAAATTGTATTTCTTCAGAGGTTTTATTCACACTGTCAGTACTTGATGCTTTTTTTAGATACTTGCTCTTTCGATGATATCGGCTGCACTAAGAGCTAGAAGATCCAACATTTGAAGTGTATCTTTGTCTGGCTTATGTGGTTTTTTATATTGTGTTGAAAACATGCCAAGTGGTTTTCCTGACCGGCTCACAATTGGTGTAGATTGTACCGCTCGTATTCCAGCTTTAAGCTGGATTTCCAGAGCAGGAGTACCTACAAAAATTGGGCTTTGTTCAACATCCTCGACAATCACCCTCTCTTTGCGTCCAAGCGCCGTACCACAAGTTCCTTTTCCCACAGATACACTATTCCAGAAGTCCAGCCACCATTTAGGAAATCCACGAGAAGCTACAATCTTAAGTTCAGATGATTCAGGGTCCAATAATTGGATATTGCCAAAGTCAGCGCCAGAAATTGCAATTGCAGCATCGACTATTTCGACAAGAACAGGTTCAAGACTGCCTTCGCGAACGAATAAAATGCTGATTTTATACAGTCTAGTCATTGCATCGAGGTCAAAAATCAATTGTTTTTCGCGCTCACTATAGGTTGTCTCTACCTGTTTGTAATCCAGATCAATTTTACCTGTAGTCTGTTCAAGTCCTTCAGCCTGTGCCAGACATGCTCTTAGACTCTGTACCTCTTCCTTTAATGCATTGTTTTCATCTGCCAGTAATTTATTCTCATCCAATAGTGCCTGATACATTGTGGATTCTTGACTTGTAGTATATCTAGAGTTCATGCTTTCCACTCTCCATAAATAATATGTTTAATCCTCGAAATTTTGAGTTTTCTATATAATTTGTATTACAGGCTATCTAAAAACTCAATTCATTTATACAATGGATAACTGGATATTGTTTAGTTTAAATTAGAATCGGAAATTTTTCTGAAACTCCGGCGTATATTTACCTTTAAGTCGAATTTTGCATCCCACTTGTACAATCAAATTTAGTTTTTGAGGCTATCCGATGATCTTTATTTTTAATTATAGTTACCAGATATAAAAATAGGAAGCGGATTTTACATATTAGAAAATGAATTAAAATAAAAATATTAACTTAAATTAAAAAATATATATAGATAGATGAATAATTTTCATATTTATATTGGCAACTAGTAATAATCATTCTTTAATTATTAGATATATAGATAAGTTGTATTATTTAATACCTACTTTAGGCGACAAACATATTAACACATTAATATACTTATGAACTATTTTTAATGAGTATGGTTGGAAAAAGAAAGGCTCTTCGTTGTCTTGTGTGGATATCCTCATAATATTCTCATAATATTCTCATAATATTCTCATAAAATCCAGCGCGTTCTTTAATTGGAAATAGTATTACATAGAGAATGACGAAGAACCAAAAGAAAAGATCAAAATTCGGATAGATGATTACAAAAAACACAGGCGATTATTATCCCAAATTGACAGGGATTCGGAATGTGCAGGAAAAGCTCTTTGTTTTGTATTTTTATTCATTTGATCGAATGAATAAACACAACGCGCACTTATTTTTATATAACTGTCAGACTCAGGCTGAAACGTAGAATATTAAAACACAGAATACTGAGATACAGAATACTGAGACACAGAATACTGAGACACAGAATACTGAGACACAGAATACTGAGACACAGAATACTGAGCCTATCTCAAAAATCAAAATTTGACTTTTGAATCTCTCGTACAAGCTCCCTAAAAAAAGATCAAAAACTTGGAATACAAAACCAATCACAGCCATCATTGCTGCTAACAAACGTTTTCGAAGAGATTCAGGCATTTATTTAAAAATATAAAAAAGAAAAGTGCTTTATGAATATAAAGCGTTTATTCCTACTTCTTAATGACCTTATCCCTTAGTTACATTCCGTAGTCACGCCATCAAATTCCTCTGGATTAGCTTCGGCTTCGGCCTTCGTGGCGCGTACAATGCCATCCTTGTGAACAGGCGGTGAATAGATCGTATAGAAATTTAAAGAACCTGTTTTCAAAGTGTTGATGACATTGTGCTGGGCACCTGCCGGCACAACCACTGCAGATCCGCTACCGACTTCATATTCGTTACCATTAATTATGCACTTTCCCTGTCCTTCCTCAAAGCGGAGAAACTGGTCGGTTTTCTCATGCACTTCTATTCCGATATCTTCCCCGGGCTTGAGGCTCATAAGCACTAGTTGGTTATGCTTTGCAGTATAGAGTACCTTGCGGAAATTGTTATTCTCCAAAGTGGCTTTTTCGATATTGGTAGAAAACCCTTTCATTTGATTTTTTGCCTTTTCTACTGTCTTGCATGTCTCCTTTCCAGCCATACTGGGAAGTTCTTTAGCGCTTACTGCCGCTACGGTAATTGATAGTAGAAAACAAACTGCCAGCAAAATGCCCAGTGTCTTTTTAAGACTCATTTGTTGACTCCCCCAACCTGTTTTAACTTAATCAATTTTGCAGATTTTAGATATTCAATTCACCCATGCTGGCAGATATATTCATCATTAATAAATTGTCCAATGTATTTTGATGAGGATACTAACAGTAGTAAATTCTATCCTCATTTTATATCATGGAACTTGCCAGCAAAGGCGATTTCAAACACACGCAATAGAATAATTATATTCAATGAATATAATATTAGCAGAAATATAAATATTATATGAATAAAAATAACGACTACAAATTGATTTTTTACATATAACTTTCCCAAAAATATTCGCAATGTCTATATTTTTCAGTATTTCTTCTTCAAAGGACAACTTTGTCATTGGTTTGCCAAGTTTGGAACGTGGACTCATGCATATTTAGATAACCGAGAAAAATCGAGTTTCTGATCCTGAAATATGTTCCAGAAAATCTTACTGAGCGAAACTGAAAATTGGTTTTGGGATAAGCTTGCAAATTGAAACTTGAATTAAAGATTCAGGTAAAAGGCTTTTTTGATTCAAAACTCCTTGAAACCCTGCTTTTAGACAATAGACTTGAGGTAATTTTGCCTTGTGCATTAGCCTTAAATATTAGGTTTGCCTAAATATGGACAAATTAAAAAATTAGGCCTGCCTAAATATAAGAGCAAAAATATGAAACTACCAGTTATCTGCCCTGAAAGAGAATGCTGTTGCGGAAAAACGAGATGCACACCAGGAAAAGGGCTTCCGAAAATCATACTTATAGGAAACCCTAACGTGGGAAAAAGCAGCCTTTTCAATGCCCTCTCCGGAAGTTATACACTGGTCTCCAATTATCCGGGGACCTCAGTTGAAATCACCCACGGAAAAGCAAGGATCGGAGATAGGGAATATGAAATCATAGACACGCCAGGGATGTACTCCCTGCTCCCTGTAAGTGAGGAAGAAAGGGTCTCTCAACTTCTGCTTTTTGAGGAAGAGGCTTCAGTTTACCTCCATGTAATAGATGCCCGAAACCTCAGGCGGATGCTTTCTTTCACCCTGCAGCTACTTGAAGCCGAGCTTCCTCTTATTCTTGTCCTGAACATGATGGACGAAGCTGAAGAAAGAGGGATTGAAATCGATATCTCTGAACTCAGCCATTACCTGAGAATCCCGGTTGTTGGAACGGTTTCAAGTGAAGGAAAAGGGGTAGAGGAACTTAAAGCTACAATTTTGGAGTTTACCCCTGGAAACAACATTCAAAAATTTAGGCAAAAACTTGACTACGGTACAGAAATTGAGCCATATATCGAAAAAGTTGAAGGTTTGCTTGACCCCGCAAAAAAAGCCGAAATCTCAACCGAAATCTCAACCGGAATCTCAAAAAGAGCGATCTCACTCCTGCTGCTGCAGGAAGATCGGACAGCCCTTGAATACCTGCAAAGGGCTGAAAAAACCCCAGATAGCGAGGGAAAAAGTCGCGGAAAACGCTCCGAAGAAATCCAGAAACTTGCAGAAGCTGCATCAAAGATATCTGAAGTCCCTCTTTCCTACCTGTTCACCCTGAAGCGCCAGGAACATGTAAACGAAATCACAGAACAGGTAATGAAAACGCCTGAGAAAATCGAGAGAAAAAGTAATGGGAAAGCCAAAAAAAGAAGAGCAGAAGAAGATACTGGAATAAATAAAAGTAAAACACAGACTCGAAATCTCGGTTTTTCCGAGAAAATTGACAGTATTCTCATCCATCCTGTACTTGGGATACCTGTGTTGTTTTTAATCCTGTACTTCGGGCTCTATCTATTTGTAGGCGTATTTGCAGCAGGAACAGTTGTTGATTTTCTGGAAAATACGGTCTTTGGAGGATACATAAACCCCCTTGTAACTGCAAAGTTCACGTCGCTGGTACCCTATCCAGCTCTGCAGGACCTTTTTGTGGGAGAATACGGAATTTTTACCCAGGCCGTAACATATGCAATTGCCCTTATCCTTCCGATAGTGGGAGCCTTTTTCCTTGTGTTTTCCATCATAGAAGACACGGGTTATCTTCCAAGGCTGGGCCTGCTCCTGGATGGCATGTTCAAGAAAATAGGGCTCAGCGGAAGGGCAGTAATTCCAATGGTGCTCGGGTTTGGCTGTTCTACAATGGCTACAATGGTCACCCGCACCCTTGAAACAAAAAGGGAAAGGCTCATTGCAAATATCCTGCTGGCTCTTGCAATTCCCTGCTCGGCACAACTAGGCATTATTATTTCAGTCCTCTCGGGAAACCCTGAAAGCCTGCTTATCTGGGCTGTAGTAATAATACTGGAATTTATCCTGATAGGTTTCCTGGCTTCCAGAGTCCTGCCAGGAGAAGCCCCTACCTTCATACTTGAAATGCCCCCTCTCAGGAAACCGAAGCTTTCGAACATAATGGTTAAAACTTACTCCAGAATGCACTGGTATTTTCTGGAAGTTCTGCCCCTATTTGTACTGGCGAGTGTTCTGATCTGGATAGGCAGGCTAACAGGCCTTTTTGCCCTTGCCCTGAAAATCATAGAATACCCAACAGTCTGGATAGGCCTGCCTCCTGATGCAGCTGATGTCTTCCTTTTCGGTTTCTTCAGGAGAGATTTTGGGGCAGCTGGACTTTATGGAATGCATGACTCAGGATTACTAACAGGTGTGCAGCTCGTAGTTGCAGCCATTACTCTTACCCTTTTCATGCCATGTATAGCTCAGTTCATGATGACGATAAAAGAAAGAGGTTTAAAAACAGCCCTTACAATTTCGGGTTTCATTTTCCCGTTTGCCTTCCTTACAGGCTTCATTGTAAATAACCTGCTAAAACTGCTGGGGGTTAACCTGTGAAATGCCCACTCTGCGGAAAAGAATTTGAGAAAGCTGATGAAACGAAATGCACCGGCTGCGGGAAACTTCATAGCTGTAACAAACAGTGCTGCCCGAACTGCGGATATGAACTTGTACAGGAAGCAAAGATTATTCAATCCATAAGGAAGTTTTTCAAATGGTAACTAAAAACTCACATTTTAATCTGAAAACTATAACTCTCTGCGCAATGGAACCCAGAAAAACCGGAAAAATTGACCACCTTGAAACGAAGAACCCGGGAATTCTACAGAAGTTAATAGCTATGGGTATCCTGCCTGGTATGCCTATTACCCTACTCAGAAGGTCACCTTCGTATCTTTTTGAGGTTGACCAGACCAGGTATGCTGTTGATAAGGAAATTGCGAATAATATTTACGTTAGCTATTGATTTGCCTCCAATGAAGAGGTACAGGAAATGGCCTCGGAAAGATACCCGTCCGAACGCACAATCAAAAATATAAGAGAGTGAGGGAGAGGTCCTCATAAGAGCACCCATTTATGACCTCCAACATTCATTTACGTTCTCCAAGGAAGATCATCATCCCTGAAGGTGAAACTTCTTTGTAAATACCCTCCAGTACTTCAAGCAAATCCTCTTCGCCTCGCCAGAAGGGGAATTTTCCAAGCCTTTTTGGAAGAACTGCTGCAGCCGGAGGGATATGAACCTCAAGGGATAGGCTTTTTCCTTCTTCTGGATTTTCAGGAAGCTTACCCCAGAAAGTTTCAGGATCAAGTGGCAGAGGCTCCGGAAAAAAAGGAGATATTCCTTCTTTATTTTTGGCTCCGGTTTCGGTTCCGATCTCAACATCCGGCTCTTCCAGGAATCTTCTGGCTTCTGCAACAAGGTTCTGGTTTTCCGGGCCCGAACCCTTTCCGAGAATGGACATAAAATCATCCATATCTACTCCCCTTAGCTTAAAGATAAGGAAAGGGTCCCTATCAAATTCTTCCCCGAGCAGATAGTAGACGGCTGCAATATGCTTGCAGGGGTTTGACCAGTCAGGACAGGAACAGTCGGTTTCAAGGTCTTCGAGCTTTTCAGGGAAAAGGGAGAGACCTATTTCCTGGAATGCAGAGTCGATATCTTCCGGCATTTCTCCTGCGAGGAGCTTGGCTGCAAATATAGGCTTTAAGGTAAGCCTTTCTGCAAGACGTTCCCATTCGGAACCGTTCAGTGTACGGACTTTGATTGTTACCGAGTAGGGTTTGGGGCTTGAACCCTGGACTTTGGCTCTTACAAGACCTGTTTCTATTTTTATGGAAGTTACCTGACCTTTACGAGCATAAGTTTTTCCGCGGGTTAACCTCGCCCCAAGGTTAAAGCTTTCAAGGGTTTTGATCCAGCGTTTTGCCCACCAGCTCTGGACAAAGCTCCCACGTTTGGATTTTGCTTTGATTCCACCTTTGACCTCAATTGGCTTTGAGGGTTCATAATAACCATAGCCATCCCAGTAAGCTGCCATATTATTCACCTACCGCTTCTTCTCTAAGAGTGAAAATATCCTTTAATTCCTCATTGGAAAGTTCTGTCAGCCAGGATTCGCCTGTCCCGACGACATTTTCTGCGACCTGCACTTTATGCTCAATAATCTCATCGATTTTTTCTTCAAGCGTGCCTGCACAGATGAACTTGTGAACCTCGACGTTTTTTGTCTGACCTATACGGAATGCCCTGTCAGTTGCCTGATTTTCAACAGCTGGGTTCCACCAGCGGTCGAAATGGAATACATGATTGGCCCCAGTAAGGTTAAGCCCCGTGCCTCCGGCTTTAAGAGAGAGGACAAAAATCGGGAGATATTCTTTTCCCTCCTGGAAACGCTCAAGCATCCGGTCCCGCTGCTTTCTGGGAACCCCGCCGTGCAGGAAAAGGACTTCACAGCCGAAGCTCGCCTGCAGGTGCTCTTTTAGTATTTTTCCCATTTCCGCAAACTGGGTGAAAACAAGGGCTTTTTCTCCGTTTTCCAGAACCACATCCAGCATTTCGGTAAGCCTTTCGAGTTTTCCTGACCGTCCTGGAATTCCGGAGTTGTCCTTCAAAAACTGTGCTGGATGGTTGCAGACCTGCTTGAGCCTGGAAAGGGCAGATAGAATTATTCCTTTTCTCTGGATTCCCTCTTCATCAGCTTCTTCAATTGCCTCTTCGATATCTTCGAGGACTGCCGCATAGAGTGAGGCCTGTTCTTTTGTCAGTGTACAATAGGTCTTCATCTCCATTTTTTCCGGCAGGTCAGAGATGATCGAACTGTCAGTCTTCAGGCGACGCAGGATGAAGGGACTTGTAATTTCTTTTAACCTTCTTGCAGCTTCCGGGTCTCTTTCGGCCTGAATGGGGATAAAGAAGTTCCGCTTGAAGCCGGCCTGACTGCCGAGGAAGCCGGGATTTAAAAACTCCATGATGGACCAGAGGTCGCCTACATTATTTTCAACCGGAGTCCCTGTAAGAGCTATGCGGTAATCGGCTTCCAGAGCCCTGGCAGCTTTTGCCTGTTTAGTTTCAGGGTTTTTGATATTCTGGGCTTCGTCAAGTACCACTCCAGCCCAGGGAACACCTTTTAAGAACGTAACATCCCTCTGCAAAAGCCCATAGCTTGAGATAACAATACTATGTTTCATAGCTTCTTTTTTGAATTCCTCTTCTTTTTTCCGGCTGGTGCCGTGGTGTACCATTACCGAAAGTTCAGGTGTAAAGCGAGCAGCCTCTTTTTTCCAGTTATTGATAACCGAAGTCGGACAGACCAGAAGGACCGGTTTTGTGGCTACAGGTTTTGCGGCGTTAGGAGCAGTAGAAACATTAGAAGCAGTAGAAGCGTTAGAAACGTTAGGAGCAGTAGGAGCAGTAGAAACGTTAGGGACGCTAATGAGTTTTGAATCTTCACGTCCGGCTGCCCCTTCTTCAACCTGTTCCAGGTCATACTGGATAAGAGCAAGCGTCTGGATGGTTTTTCCAAGCCCCATGTCGTCTGCAAGGCAGGCTCCTATGCCTAATTGCCTCAAAAAAGAGAGCCATGAGTAACCTCGGAATTGATAAGGCCGAAGAGTTCCTGAAAAACCATTGGGAGCCGGAAGTTCTTCAAATCCGGTTTTGTCCTTTAAGCGACTGATTAATTCTCCAATCCAGCCTTCTGCATTGATCCCTTCAAAATCCAGACCTTCGGCGTTTTCGGATACGCCCACAGCAAGCTTTAGAACCTCGCGCAGGTTTGCTTCTCCATGGGGGTTCTTCTTCCAGAACTCAAGAGCAGCCTTGATTTCAGCATCGTTTACCTCAACCCACTGCCCGCGAACCTTCACAAGTGGAGCTTTGAGTTTTGCAAGAGCCTGCAACTCTTTGGCTGTTAACACCCTGTCCCCAAGGGCGATTTCCCAGTCAAAGCTGACGATTTTGTCGAGGGTAAGCCCGTTTCCGGCCTGTAACTTCTTGCCCTTAACCTTTGCCTGGGCTTTTAAGTGAGTTTTTGTACCCTTGCGAGTCCACCAGCCAGGAAGAAGTATTCCAAACCCGGCCTGGCTTAAGTTCACTGCATTTTCAGTCAGGAAACGGTAAGCCTCTTTCGTATCAAGGGAATATCCGGCTGGGTTGGGAGCCTCAAGGCTGGAAGCGATTCCTGCATTAATACCGGCAGCCTGCCCGAGGGAAGATAACAGAAATTGACGAATGTTTTTCACATCATATTTTTTCAACGGGCTGCCCTTTTTTGGCTTCCAGGCTTCTTTTACAGGGATCAGAAGGCTTGGGTCCTCGTAAGACTGAAGCAGGTAGCGGACGTACCACAGCCCTTTGGGAATTTCGATATCAGCTATCTCTTCCCTGCTTCTTTTGTTTTCTGTGATTTTTTCGAGTTCTGTGGTTTCTTCGATTTCTTCGTCCTCAACTGGTTCTTCCAGCCGAAAACAGAACCTGAAAGGTGAAGTAGTAAGTATTGTGAGGGGACGCTGCCATTCACGGGCCCGAGCCTCAAGCTGAATAAGTTCGGTATCATCTCCAGAGATCAGCCCGTCCGGGCTTTTCAGGGCAGAAACCCAGGCATCATGGATACTATCAAAGGACTTTCTTTTGCGCGTCTCTTTTACAAACCCTTCTCCTATTTCGGATCGGACTATCCAGTCAAGAGAGGCTTCAATAAACTGCCTTGCCACTAAAGTTGCAGGCATTTCAGGCGGCACGGCAGAGGATTCAGGAGCAAGAGCCCTGGAAGCAGGAGGCATTTGCTTTGCCAGCTTTGCCAGCTCTTCTGCATTTTCTCCGGAAAATACGGGTTCCCAGAAAGCCCTGTACTCTCCTTCTTCTTCCCTGACTCCAGGCAGGTATTTCTGTCCTGCGACCAGCGAACCTGCAAATTTAAGGGCGTCTGCCCACCAGAGTAGGTCACTTCCTGAAATGATGCCAGGGGCTAAAACTCGTTTTCCCATGCAGGCGCAGAGAAGAACAAGAGTTTCTTCAGCTTCCAGAGAGTATGCATTAACCGTCCAGGGAGCCAGTGAAAGTTCGGCTTTAGAATCAGGGATCTCAGCAACCAGAGAGCTGGAAGGAACCGGGTTCCCGCCTATAGTCGGCATCCAGACGTTAATTTTTTCGGCCTCTTTTCGGCCAGGACTACCCAGCAATAGCTCAAGAGCAGAAAACAGGTTTTCAAAACTCGAATCATAAGGATAAGGCTTTGCCGTCGGATTTTTAGGTTTTCTCCCCCGCCGGGCACCCTGAATTTCGTTTTCAGCCGGGCTTTCACCCCATAAGAAGAACTGTTTTCCAATTCTGCCTGCATGAAGAATTATCATGGATATTGTATATTAGCAAAGAAATATAAAAAGGAATCGGAATGAGCTGCGTGAAAACTCCATTTGTTCTTCGGCATATATTATAAAAAAGTCTTCCACTGTTACATAGTTAATATTTCCATAATTATTTTCCACGATTGCAGGACTTATAAGCTTCAGAACTTATAAGCTTCAGAACTTATACGCTTCAGAACATACACGCTTCAGAACTTACTCGCTTCAGAACTTACACGCTTGAACTGAAAATCAATAACATTAAACCTTTAACTGCCTAACTCGCAAGTTTGATAACAACGTGTGATTCTCCTACAACATCCTTGAATATACACATACAGGAAGCGTATATTTTGTGAGCTGGACATGTTTTTGATTAATATTCAAGCCCTTCCCTTGCCGGGACGTTTTTTTCGAAGGGGTGCTTTATAAGCCTCATCTCCGTTACCAGGTCTGCCCTTTCTATCAGTTTTCCAGGAGCCCTCCTCCCTGTCAGGACAACTGTGGTTTCTTCCGGTATATCATCCAGCAGTTTGAGGATGTCTTCGGTTTTCACAATACCAAAGTGGGCTGCAAGATTTATCTCGTCCAGTATCAGGAGCCTGGGCTTCCTTTTCAGGGCTTTTTTTGCAAATTCGAGGCCCTTTTCCGCCAGTTCATAATCCAGAGGCACGGGATTCTTGAAGTCTATGAAATCTTCCCTTCCAAACTGGTGGATCTCGTATTCCGGAGCTAGCCTGTCCTTTATTTTGTACTCCCCTATGTACTTCCTGCCTTTCATGAACTGGATTATTATTACACTGTACCCGTGACCTACAGCCCTGAGAGCCAGTCCAAAGGCGTTTGTGGTCTTTCCTTCTCCTTCCCCCGTGTAAAGATAAACCAGGCCTTTAACCAATTTAACCCCTCAGAAAGTGTACTTTCTCCCCAAAAAAAGAGTGTAGTTGCAGGAATATGTTATTTTTGTATCAGGGTCTCCATAACCCATAAAAAATTAGTTTTTCTCCATAAAAGGGCTTTTGGTTGTCCATTTTTACATAGTTGACATTGCCATGATTAAAAATTCAGTATGACAAATGATTGCGTTTTTGTGCAAGGAATACAAATCAGTTCCAGTTTCATTGAGGTCCGGAACAATGGATATGTAAAAAGACTGAAAGCCTTACATTAGATAAATTATCCGCTTTACTGATCTGTGATCCTGTTCAATAATATAATTCAAGTACTTGATTTGCCGAAAGCCTACTTTTTATGAAATATTTCGTCATTTTTCGTTGTATATAATGAATAAATATAAGTATTTGAGCGATATAGATGATATTTGTTACTGTTGTTTTGTTTTTTATTAAGAGCATTATTGGTAAAAGATCAACAAAATAGTAGGCGGATAATATATTATCAACTGAATAAAAAGAGCCACAATATTTTCAGACACGAATCTTAATTTTCTAAAAATTCTTCTAGTACTGCATTCGGAAGCGATTCTGAAATATGTGTTCACAAAACTTAACTTTTTAATATATCCGAAGATCAATGATTTTTCCAGAATAAGGAACTAATTTTGGAATCGAAACCCCATAATGAAGATTTAGATTCGAGCGTTGAGGAAATATCGCAATGCTAGAAACCTCAATTATGAGCGCGGACATCATAGACCGAAAATTTGTGTTATAATTTGTGTTATAATTTGTGTTATAAGTAATGTATAGGAGTGGTTAAATGAAGACTAAGTTGAACAGACCGTTTTTCTTTGCAATACTAATGTGTTTCATGTTGATGACAACAGGAATTACCTCAGCTTCTGTTGACCATCCTCCAGTACTTAATCCTATAGGCAGTAAAACAGTTTATGAAGGGAAAACGTTAAGCTTTACTCTCACAGCAAAAGACCCTGATGGCGATAAAGTAACATACTCTGCTACAGGTCTACCACGTGGAGCCAGGTTGGTTGCGAGCACTGGCAAGTTTACCTGGACACCTGCAATTGGTCAGAAGGGAAACTATATTGTAACATTCAGCGCGAAAGCCAAAGGTCTAAAAGACTCTGAGAAAGTAAAAATAACAGTATTAGCTGAGAATCCAAACATAAAAATTACTTCCGTGTCACGTTATGGAACCTCAGGATACGCTTCAGGTACAGTTAAAGGTGTAAGTACTTCAGCCTATAGGGTTGCTGTCTTTATATACGTTCCAAATTTAGGATGGTGGAATAAACCCACCTGGGCTCAACCATTAACAACAATTAACTGCAATGGTAAATGGAAGTGCGATATAGATACGGGCGGACGAGATGTATACGCAACAAAAGTCGCTGCATTCCTTGTCCCAAAGAACTATAAACCACCTGAACTTCATGGATCCTCGAGTCTACCATCTGAGCTTTACAAAAAAGCGGTTGCTCATCACGAAGTCTCTAGATAAATATTAAGGCTCTTCGTTGTTTTTTGTGGATATCCTCATAATGTCCTGATAAAAACCAATGCGGTCTTGAATTGAAAATCATTTTATCCATAAAGAATGGCGAAGAGCCAATATTAAAAATTACAGACTAAATCTTCTTTTTTACGAGTTCAGGGATATTAAAGAATAAATTCAAGTTTTCACCTGGATTTCCGCAGATGTCCTTTCAATTCCCATAATTATTTCTGCTATCTTTTTTTTGAATGTTGACGGGCTTCATTTATTGGATTTTTGAAATTAATTGAAAGATTTCAGTACTGTAATATAGGACGAGTTGAATAATAGTTCAACAGGTCGGAAACTTAGTTAATTGGAAAACTGGCCTGTGGAGATATACATGCCCATCGGTCCTACAACGTACTTTGGGAAAGAGAGAGTATTTGTTGATAGGGAAGCCTGCATTCAGACTTTCAGAGAAAATATCCAGAATTCGGGAAATCTAGAATACAACGTACTATTTTATCATGGGATTGCCGGAATCGGGAAAAGCAAGCTGCAGAAAGAATTGCAAAAGATACTGGATGAAGAGTATCCCGAAATATTCTGGGCAGCTATTGATCTGAACACAAAAACTTATAGAGAAGTCGGAACTTTTTTAATCGCCCTGAGAAACAAGATTCAGGAGAAATACAAAGCTAAGTTTTACCTTTTCAACATTGCTCATGCCATATACTGGAAAAAACTACACCCTGAAATTCCCCTGCTAGAAGAGAACTATCCTGTGATTAAAGAAGGAAAATTTTTCAGTAAAATAATAGATGTCCTTAATGAATTTGGGCCTACAAGATTGATCTGGGATATTATAAATAATGCACCAGACAACATAAAGAGATATTATAAAGAACAAGCCATAGACATCAATAAACTTGTTTCTATGGAAGCCCCTGAAATAGAAAAATTATTGCCTGGCTTTTTTGCTGCAGATTTTACAAGTTATTTAGGTACGAATTCAAAAGCTTACATATTTATTGACACTTACGAAGCTCTCTGGGATGGTCTGAGGGAGAAAGGCGGTTTTCATGAAAAAGATGAGTGGATAAGGGAAAACCTGATCCCAAACATGAAAGGAGTTTCATGGGTAATCTGTGGAAGGGATGAATTGTTATGGGTTCCCGAATGTGATGAAGACTGGAAAATGTATCTGGAACAACATTCGGTAGATGAACTTCCAGAGAGATATTGTCAAGAATTTTTAGAAGATTGTGGTGTTGAAAATAAGGACATTCGGAATATAATTATTAAAGCCAGTGAAGGAGTTCCATACTACCTTAACCTGTCTGTTGATACCTATGAAAAGATTAGAAAGAACAGGCAGCCAGTCTCTGAGGACTTCGGAAAGACGCAGAAAGAGATATTCAATACATTCGTGAAATACCTGAATGATAATGAAATTCGAGCCCTCAAAGTGCTTTCAGTACCCAATTCCTGGGACAGAGCCCTTTTCGAAATATTGATGAAAGAGTTTGATTCAGGATATCCTGCTGGCGCATTTTCAGAACTGATTAAGTTTTCTTTTATCAAAAAAGATACCGATGGAAAATGCTCTGTTCACCAGTTGATGAGAAAAAGCCTTAAGGAATTCCATGATCCCACAGATCGAAAGAATATCCATAAGTATCTACTTGATTTTTACAGCAAAAAGCTAGAAAATATAGATATCAAAGAAATAATCCCAGAACACGAAAACACCCTTACCGAAGCTTTTTACCATGCAAAAGAGTCATTGGAAGCAGAAGAATTATGCGAATGGTTTATTTCTGTATCTAATCCGTTTTATAGAGCAGCATTCTGGCAATTGATTTCTCCCTTTTATGAGGAAATTCTTCAGATACTCGAAGTAAATGTCAGCCCTGAGCATTTGCTCGTTGGAGTTACTTTGAATTATCTCGGTATACTTTATACAAATATGGGAGAATACGAAAAAGCACTCCCACTTTATCAAAGGGCACTGGAAATAATTGAAAAGGTGCTCGGGCCGCAACACCCATCTGTTGCAACAACACTAAACAATCTCGCAGGACTCTATGAAAGTATGGGAGAATACGAAAAAGCACTCCCACTTTATCAAAGGGCACTGGACATTCGTGAAAAGGTGCTCGGGCCGCAACACCCATCTGTTGCAACAACACTAAACAATCTCGCAGGACTCTATGAAAGTATGGGAGAATACGAAAAAGCACTCCCACTTTATCAAAGGGCACTGGACATTCGTGAAAAGGTGCTCGGGCCGCAACACCCAGATGTTGCAACAACACTAAACAATCTCGCAGGACTCTATCGTCAGATGGGAGAATACGAAAAAGCACTCCCACTTTATCAAAGGGATCTAGAGATCAGTGAAAAGGTGCTCGGGCCGCAACACCCAGATGTTGCAACAACACTAAACAATCTCGCAGGACTCTATGAAAGTATGGGAGAATACGAAAAAGCACTCCCACTTTATCAAAGGGCACTGGACATTCGTGAAAAGGTGCTCGGGCCGCAACACCCAGATGTTGCAACAACACTAAACAATCTCGCAGGACTCTATCGTCAGATGGGAGAATACGAAAAAGCACTCCCACTTTATCAAAGGGCACTGGACATTCGTGAAAAGGTGCTCGGGCCGCAACACCCAGATGTTGCAACAACACTAAACAATCTCGCAGGACTCTATGAAAGTATGGGAGAATACGAAAAAGCACTCCCACTTTATCAAAGGGCACTTGAAATAGTAGAAAAGAAGTTGGGACCGAAGCATCCCAATACAGTTACAATAAAAAACAATTATAATTTTCTTATTTCAGAAATGAGTGAAGGAGATGAAGAAAAATGATTTTTGAAAGTACAATATACAGTTTAGATTATTACTTCCTCACGAGATTTTTCTTATAAGAAGCCCATCTACTTCAATTTATCCGGTTTATTCCTTTACATGCCTGACAATGTGCCCAGCTTCAGGAATTATAATCTCAGAAATTGCCAGTTTCACAGCATTAGGTGACCCCGGAAGGCAAAATACCGCTTTTCCTTTAATCACGCCTGCTACAGCTCTGGTAAGGATTACCGACGTTCCTATGTCTTCAATGCTTTTATACCTGAAAAGTTCCCCGAAACCTGAGATTTCCTTTTCAAAAAGTGGGGTAACAGACTCAATTGTAATGTCTTTTGGTGCAAGCCCTGTGCCTCCGCTTGTAATTATAATATCTGCGGGGCTGTCAAGAGCAGCAAGAACTGCATCTGTAATTGAGGTTTTTTTGTCGGAAACCAGCCTGTAGAAAGAAATATTATGGCCGGCCGCTTCGAGAAGATCTTTCATATTTTTGCCTGAAATGTCATCGGCATCTTCAGGTGAGGCGGGATTTCCGTATTTTTCATATCTTGAGGTCGAAATTGTGATTAAGGCAAAAGAAAAGAACTTTTTTGCTTCTTTTTTGTGAATTTCCGGTGTAGATTCTTTCATGAAAACCACCTATAGCCATGAGTCTAAACAATGCAACTAATCAAGGAGATATAAAGTATTTTTTGTTGCAGCAATTAAAGGCATGACTATAACAGGGACTTGTAAAATCTTCGGAGGCTGAACAGCTATACAGGTTCAATTTGGCTGGAGTAAATTATAATTTCCCGAAGATTTTACAGAACCAGAATAGCATTTCTATGGAGCTGTTTATTCAGTAGCTACAAGTTGTTTATTCTTATTCTTTTAGGTGAAATTTTATTCGGTCGAGTTTCTTTTGCTTTTCTCACATACTTTTATGATAAGGACTTTTTTCAATTACTTTTTCATATACTTCAAGAGTCTTTTCAGCTATTCTTTTCCAGTTATATTTCTTTTTGAGAACATCATGCCCTTTTTTTCCCATTCTGTTACGGCCAAGCCCTTCAAGGACGTAGTTGAGTCCCCAGGCAATAGAAGAGGGCTCTTTATAAGCAACAACACCTGTCTTGAAATTCTCCACAAGGGCAACTGCATCGCTTGCAACTACCGGTTTTTTTGCATCCCAGGCTTCAAGAACAACGATTCCGAAGGGCTCGTTCCGGCTGGGTACGCATACAAGGTCACAGGCGTTAAACCAGTCTATTACGGTGTTATCCGGGGCATATCCGAGGAAATTGCACGAGTTCCCGATGCCAAGTTTCTGAGCCTGGTATTCGCAATGAGAGCGCATTCCCCCATCTCCGATAAGTACAAATCGGGCATCCCTTTTTTTCAGGACTCTTGCCGCAGCTTCGACTAGGAGGTCAGGGCCTTTCTGATATGCCATCCTTCCCGTGAAAAGCACAACCGGAAGGAAAGGGTTAATGCCATAGTGCTTTTTCACGTCTCCGGGGTCAATATTTCTTTTTATTTTTCCCACGTTTATGCCGTTAGGAATTTTCCAGATTTTATAATCGGGAATTTTGTAAATTTGCTTAATTTCTTCCTTCAATATTGGCGAGGTCACAATCACGTCAGAGGATTCGTACCCTCCGAGCCACTCTCTGTGAGATATTTCCTTTGTCTCCCACCAGTCTCCGTAACAATTTCCATTACGTCCCCATTCAGTACTGTGAAAGGTCAATACAAAGGGCAGCCCAAACTGAGCTTTTATCCTGCAGAGAACATTTACCGGATGCCAGTCATGCCCGTGAAGGATGTCAAACTCACCTGCTTTTTCTCTTACGTCCAGGAACCGGTAGTACATAGCATCACACATCCGGTCCATCTGTTCAACAATTCCCCCATTTTGGTCACAGGCAACTCTGTGATAATGGACGCCGTTGATTATTTCATTATCGTCTCCACGGCCTCGCGTAAAAAGATGGACCTCATGTCCCTCTGCTGCAAGAGCCTCAGAGAGTTCGGATACATGGGGAGAAATTCCTCCTATACGTATTGAGTACAAACTTTCCCAGGAAAACATCCCTATTCTAATCATTTTCATAGACCCACTACTCATTTTTGAAAAATTAAGGAAATAAGTATCAAAGAGTTCAGGCTTTCCATTGCCTGTTGTGTGTTAATAATATAGTTCAAAATTTATAATATTTTCCATAAAAATATAAAGGAGCTTGAGGTCAAGGTTATGGGTCAAGGTTATAGGTCAAGGTAATTTGTCATACGGTAGCCAGAATCAGAATATTAAGAATATCTTAATAAGAAAAAGATTTCAAGTCGTTGTATCCTGAAATAATTTCGCAGAATAATTTCGCAGAATAATTTCGCAGAATAATTTCACAGAATAATTTCACAGAATAATTTCACAGAATAATTTCGCAGATCCAAAACCATTTGGAAGTTCAATACACGATACAACAGCAGACCGCGCGAAAAGTATAGAATTCACAGGTACATAAAAATGAATTAATTGTTTACAGCAACGCATTGCTTTTTTTCAAACACACAGATATTTAATGACTCGACTCAAATTAAGTATACATGAGTGGGATCAGGCTTGGGGCAGATTTTCTTTCTACATATGACGAAGGAATAAAAAAAGAATGGATTATAGGAAATGGTCTTGGAGGATTTGCTTCCTCTACAGTAATTAACGCAAGAACAAGGACTTATCACGGACTGCTTGTCGCAGCTCCACAGAATTATCCAGGTAGATATTTGCTACTTTCGTCCCTTGATGAGGAAATTTCTACCAGCGAAGAAACCTATAAACTTGCAACCCATAAATATCCAGGCATTATTTCTCCTACGGGTTTTAATTATCTTTCAGAATTCTTTCAAAACCCATTTCCTACCTGGGTTTACCATCCCGGCGATTTAACCGTAAAGAAAACCGTCTTCATGGTGCGCAACAGTAACACAACCTGTGTTCTCTATGATATAGAATCCAGAAGAGAGGAAGCTTTACTAAGAATTATTCCTCTAGTAAGTTCAAGAGACTTTAATATCACTGCCCGCGCCGGATACCTTTCCTTTACCCAGGAAGCTACTCCTGCTGGAGTGGAACTGGCAAGCTCTAATGGTTTTACTTTCTCGCTTTCGTCTGATCTCCAGTATCATCCTGATCCCACATGGTACTATAACTTAGAGTATGACGCCGAGAAAGAAAGGGGGCTTAATTCGGAGGAAGATAACTTCAGTCCTGGTTATTTTGAAAGCGAGATCGGATTGGGAAATTTCCGTTTTTTTGTTGCTGCTTCAACAAGAGATATTTCTTCTCTTAATCTTAAGCAAGTTGATAAACTCCGTACCAGGGAAGCAAATCGGCAGAACCTTCTTGTCCTTGATTCGAAACTTATTGATCCTTTTGCTCTTAAACTTACCAGGGCGACTGATACTTTCGTAGTGAGAAGCCATATTTCAGATGAGGATACGGTAATTGCAGGGTATCACTGGTATTCTGACTGGGGAAGGGATACCATGATTTCTCTGCCTGGCTTGCTTTTAGTTCCTTATCGTTTTGAGGAAGCAAGAACCATTCTCAATTATTTTGCCAGGTACTGTCGGAGAGGCTTAATCCCTAACACTTTCCCGGCTTTCGGAGGGGAACCAATTTACAATACAGTGGATGCTCCTCTCTGGTTTATTCATTCCCTTAGCCGCTATTTTGCATATACAAACGATTTCCTTTTCCTCTCAGATATATGGGACACAGTAGTTAACATTATAGATCATTACTTTACAGGCACAGATTTTGGAATCGGCATGGATTCAGATTATCTCATCCAGCATGGACCCCAGCTAACCTGGATGGATGCAAAAATCGGAGAATGGGCAGTGACTCCAAGAGCAGGTAAAGCCTGTGAGATAAATGCTCTCTGGTATAACGCCCTGAAAACCGCTTCTTACCTTGGCACGCTTCTCGGTGAAGAGGTCTCTCCATACGAAACTCTTGCAAACGGTGTTGTCTCGAGTTTTGAGAACACTTTCTGGAACCCTGAAACCAACTGTCTCTTTGACCTCGTATATAAGGATGAAACAGGAAACGAGGTTAAAGACCCTGCTATCCGACCTAATCAGATCTTTGCCGTATCTCTACCTTATACCATGCTCCCCCCTGATAAAGAAAAAGCGGTTGTGGACAGAGTTGAAAAAGACCTTTTGACCCCCTTTGGCCTCAGGACTCTCTCGAAAGACCACCCCTTATATAAAGGACAATATCATGGAGATGCCTTAACCAGAGATACAGCCTACCACAATGGGACCGCCTGGCCCTGGCTTCTTGGAGCTTATGTGAAAGCCTACAGGAAAGTCAATAATTATTCGGAAGATAGCGTGGAGAATATGCGGACTCTTCTCAAGGGCTTTGATATTCAGCTTGAAACAGCAGGCATCGGTTCCATTTCTGAAGTATTTGACGGTGACTATCCTCACTCCCCCGGAGGTTGTATCGCCCAGGCATGGAGCGTCGCGGAAATTTTAAGGGCATATGTAGAAGATGTACTTGGGATTAAACCTTGAAAACGGGGTTGTGTGTAGCCTTTACTTTTGATAGTCAAAAAACAGTGAAAACTTGCATAAAAGCGCTCCTAATTATATAATTCAGGAAATTATGATTTTGGTTCGTCACTTGACTGTTTACTTCTGACCAACTAGTGCATCGATTCCAAAGTATGTCCGAAATGAATTTTTTGAAAACCACTGAAAGCACGGAAGACACGGAAATCAGTAGTAAAGACGTGTTTCTTCCGTGCTTTCCGTGTTTTCCGTGGTTGTAATATCCAGATTGAATCACTATGCGACAGGCTGCGTTTTCCGTGTTACAGAATTCCATGTGACTTGAAAATAATATTTGAGTCGTAAGCCGTAATTATTTCCTTATTATGTACTTATTTGAGAATCGATGCACTAGGCATCTGAGCTAACTCAGTATCCTGATTAACTCAGCATTCTGGCCAATTTCGTATAGGGTTCTGCTCTCCAGTAACCTGCTTACTCCCACTTATTTGCTTATATTTCCCACCTGTTTGCTTATATTTTAATAATTTATCAGCTAATGCACAGGTATGCTTATACTTGCAGCGGATGTAGGAACAGGTACGCAGGATATTCTACTCTTCAATTCAGAAAAAGAAGTGGAAAACAGCCTGCTTATGGTCATGCCCGCTCCCACTCAGATTATTGCGAAAAAGGTACGGAAAGCGACCAAAAAAGGAAAGACAATAGTATTTACCGGAAACATAATGGGAGGAGGCCCTTCTACGTTTGCTATCAGGGCTCATCTAAAGGCAGGTTTTCCGGTGTATGCTACTGAACAGGCTGCTCTGACTATCAATGATAATATTGAAAAAGTGAAGGCTTTCGGGATTCAAATCATTTCCGAAGCGGAAGCAAAAAAACTTGCATCTGAAGAGAATACACAGGAAATTGTTATGCAGGATTTCGATCCGGTATCGACTTCGACTGCGCTTTCTGCCTTTGAGGTTCAGATGCCTGCAAATTTTGCCGTGGCAGTACAGGATCATGGGAATGCTCCTGAGAAGAGCAACAGGATCTACCGTTTTGAACTGCTTCGAGAACTCATTGATAAGGGAGGAGAACTTGAGAACTTCGTCTACAGGCCCGAGGAAATTCCTGAGGCTTTTACCCGTATGAAAGCCCAGGCAGATTCTCTTCTCAAAGCTGCGGGGAACCGGAAAACCAAAGTCGTTTTCATGGATACCGGACCAGCAGCCATATTTGGAGCACTAACTGATCCTGCGGCTGTACAGCCGTCTGTTGTGGTTAACATTGGAAACGGTCATACTCTGGGGGCGCTTGTGAATGAAAACAGGATCATGGCCGTTTTTGAGCATCACACTTTCCTCATGGACCCTGAGAAACTCCAGGAATACATCATAAAGCTTGCCGACGGAAAACTTGGTTTTGACAAGGTTTTCGAAGACGGAGGGCATGGAGCATATAGAAAGGAAATTTCAGGCTTTGAACAAATTGGGTTTGAGCAGGTTAGATCTATATTAGTTACGGGTCCAAAAAGAGAAATTCTTGAAAAGCTTTCTGAATCCGAAATCAGGAAGGAGATATCAAACAAACTGCATTTTGCCGCACCTTTCGGGAGTATGATGCTTTCAGGCTGTTTTGGGCTACTTGCAGGATTTCTGGAGAAGTACCCTGAACCATCAATAAACCTTATAAACCACTAAGTAGTTAGGGAGTAAGTCGCTTAAGCCCAGGATATACAAATTTTCAGGGGTTATGAAAATTTAATTCCGAATCCCTATCAGGGAGCCAGGAAAATACAGTAGCTGCTTGCTGAAGTCCACCAGGGCAGGTTTACAGATAAATGTAAATACAGGCAGGTATCTCTATATGCACATATCTCATACTGAATCGTTTGCTAGATGGTTTTTCACGAACTTACTGCAAACATTTATATGCGGAAAGGAACCGAAAAGGAATCCGTAACAACAAGCTTTAGCGAAATTAAATTAAACTAATCAGGCTAAATCAAGTTAAATTAAGCAAGCTGAACTAAGCTAAATTAAGTTAACTAAGTTAAATCAAGCTAAATTAAACTCATTATCTTTCAGGAGAATCAAGCTTATGGTACGAAAGCCAGGAAGTATGTACAGAAACGTGAGGCAGCGCTCATTTACCAGAAGAAAATACATGGGCGGTGTTCCAGGCAGCCAGATTATTCACTATGATATGGGAGACAAAGCAAACACCTCCTTCCCGATTAAAGTCTCCCTGCTTGTAGAAGAAAAATGTCAGATAAGGCACGTTGCTCTTGAAGCAGCCCGTATTACAGCAAACAGGCACCTGACTGAAGATACAGGGAAGATGGGCTATTACATGAAGCTCCGTGTCTATCCCCACGAAGTCCTCAGGGAAAACAAGCAGGCAACCGGCGCGGGTGCTGACCGTGTATCCAGTGGAATGCGCAGGGCTTTTGGAAAGAACGTAGGTACTGCAGCAAGAGTAAACCCATTCCAGAAGATCTTCACAGTGGCTGTTGAAAAGCAGAACTTTGCGGCCGCAAAGAAAGCTCTCTGGCACGCAGGACAGAAGCTGCCAACCCCCTGTAGAGTCGTTATCGATGAAGGGGCAGAACTGGTACAGTAACCAGTTAAACCGTTAACATCAAAAGGAGTAATATTATGTACGATTACGAAGAGCTTTTGAACCGTGCAATGGCAAAAATGCCTGACACCGAGACTACGGATGCTCGATTCGTAATCCCTGAGCCCAGAATTTTTTCCGAAGGAAAGACTACAATTCTTGAGAACTTCGGAAATATTGCAGATATCCTTAACCGGGACCCTGACCACTTGATGAAATATCTCACAAGGGAACTTGGGACTGCAGGGAAAATAGAAGGCACACGCGCAGTCTTCCAGGGAAGGTTTACGAGAGCCCAGATCTCTGATAACATTCAGGCTTATGTGGACGAATACGTTATGTGTTCGGAATGCGGACGCCCGGACACCCAGCTTGTCAGGGTGGACAGAGTACTTATCCTGAGATGTTCTGCTTGCGGAGCTCACAGACCCGTCAAAAAGAGAAAGGTAAGCAATGTGGTTGTCAGGGATGCCATCGAAGAAGGAGGAACTTACGAACTCCGGATCGATGCAGTCGGGTCCAAAGGCGACGGAATTGCAAAGATAGATAAGTATACGGTTTTCGTGCCCGGAGCCTCAAAAGGCGACGTGGTCAAAGTAAAAATAAAGAAAATCAGCGGAAACCTCGCTTTCTCAGAGAGAGCAGCCTGAGGTTTAAGCTTTTTTAAATATCTTAAAAAGCAGCTCAGGTCGATTACTTATATTTTCGTGCCTGGGTAGCCTAAATTTTTCTTTTAGATTTAAGCTTGCACTCCAGAGTTAAGCCTCCAGAAAATCCATGGACGACTTGTTTTTCGGTCAAGCCTTTTTTCAAAATGGTTGTTTTAAAAAGGGGTTATTTTAAAAAAGGTTGTTTTAAAAAGGGTTGTTTTAAAAAGGGATTGTTTTAAAAAAGGTTGTTTTAAAAAGGATTGTTTTAAAAAGGATTGTTTTAAAAAGGGTTGATTTTAAATATCCAGCAAGCAAATCAGGAACCTGTGAAGAAAGAATGACTTCTGAAAAAAAGGATACACCGGAAGTTTCATTGAGAAAAGTTCAGGCAGAGGAAAAAAATATAGAAATTTTCTCAATGCCCGGGCTGTCAGTAAACCTCAGGAATGCCGGGGACGTTCTGGAGCTTACGGCAAACGGGACCCTGAAAGTAGCTTTCACCCCTATCCTGAAAAAGATGAATTCCCGCCTGAGAGAGGAAAAGCTAGCCCTTGTAGAGGAGGGCAGGGTTATTGCTTCAGCCTGGCTCCCTCCGATCCCAAGCCCGGCTTTTAAACGTCTTATTTTTGCGGAAATACAGATAGCTCTCGGGAAATACATCCCTGAAACCGTATCCATTGAACTTACCCTCCAGAACAGTTCGAGATATCCATCAGGAACGATTGCAGATGAGCTGGATACCGGCACATTAAAAAGAATAATTGATGAAGCCCTTGAATCCGGCAGTTTCATTATCACATTTACTGAAAATGATCCTCTCCTGAGGGAAGAAGTCTTTGAGCTGATAAAGTATGTGGACAAAAAGCGGGCTATAGTAAACTGTTCCACCTGGGGTACGGACTTTTCAGCAGAAACAGCTTCCCGCCTGAAAGACGCCGGGCTCCATTCCCTTATGGTAGGGATTTACTCACCTGATCCTGAAAAACACGACGCTGCCCGAAATTCCAGTGGAGCATACGAAAGGGCGGTTTCTGCCATAAAACTGGCACTTGAAGCCGGGCTCATGGTTGTAATGACAACACATGCGTCTCCCTCAAATATACAGGAACTGCCCGCGCTCTATAACCTTGCATCAGAACTCGGAGTCCATGAATTTTCAGTATGGGAAGCAATGCCCAAAACCAGGGATGAACCTGTAATCACTGACGAAGATCGAAAAAGCATCCTTGAGATGTACCACAGGATAAATTCCAGTCCCAACGGCCCGCGGATGTTTGCAAATACTTATTTTGAAGGTCAGATGATGGGTGCAATGGAAGGCAGGCGCTGGATGCATATAACGGTAGACGGAGATACAAAAGCCGGCCCTTATCCGCCTTTCAGTTTTGGGAACATAAAAGAGGAATCTTTAAAAGAGGCCTGGCAGAAAATCAGGAGTTACTCTTATTTCCAGAAGCAGAAAAACCTGGCCCCGATGCACGACCCGGAGTTTATGGAGTTTGTTGACAGGATTCCTAAAGGAGCAAAGCTGCCTTATCCTTTTGAAAAGGTTTGCGAAAAGTAAAAAGGAATAAGTTGCAGGATGTCCCTTTACAGTATTTTTCTATAGAATATCTCTGATACATTTATATTTTTTAACCTGTTTTTAGTCGGGATATGCAGACCAGAATTAAAAGTCTCGTACCTCTGGAAAGCCAGTATGAGTCTGGAACTGCCTGCCCGAAGATAAACATTTACATATTAGCACGTATTTTTAAAGAGCAGTTTAGCTGGAACTGCGTTCATATCTTAAATTATTCAGTAAGAGAAAGCTGCCTGCCTGAGGCTTTTCCCAGAAAATCGGCAGCCAACGAGGGAATTTATGACTGAGAAACTTGACCCATGGAGTTCAAGCGAGATTAATGACTATTCCAAGTTATTCGAAGAATTCGGGATTTCTCCATTTGATAATGTACTTCCTGAAATCCCCTCCCCACATATGTATATGCGGAGACGAGTTATCTTCGGGCACCGTGATTACGAACAGATTGCAGAGGCCATGAGGACAGGTGCCCCTTTTTCGGTTATGGACGGTTTTATGCCTTCAGGGAAGGTTCACCTCGGGCACAAGATGGTTATGGACCAGATAATCTGGCACCAGCAAATGGGAGCTTCATCTTTTGTCGGGATTGCGGACAGGGAGGCTTTCTCAGTACGCGGTTTTTCCTGGCAGAAGTGCAGGGAAATTGGGGTAGAAGAATACATATTAAGCCTTATAGCTCTCGGTTTTAAGCCCGATGGTCTTATTTACTTCCAGTCAGGCTGTGATAGTGTCAAAGACCTGGCATTTGAACTAGGGGTCAAGGTCAATTTCTCGGAACTGAGTGCAATCTATGGTTTTTCAGGAGAGACAAACCTATCTCACATGATCAGTGTAGCAACCCAGGCTGCCGATATTCTCCAGCCCCAGCTTGAAGAATTTGGGGGACCAAAGCCAGTTGTGGTGCCTGTGGGACCTGACCAGGACCCTCACCTTCGGCTGACGCGAGGGCTTGCAGGCAAGATGAGTATGTTCAGGGTAGAGGAGAGAGAAAACGCAAATGGCGAGAAATACCTGAGCGTGCGCGGCAAAGGAGCACCGAAGCAAGCTTTACATGAGCTTAAAAAACGCATTCCAGGAAAAGTGAAACTCTATGAAGAACACATTGATGTACTTCAGATTCCTGACTATGCATTCCTTGAAAGGTTCAGTTTACAGATAAGCCAGCCTGAGAAAAGGGAGTACTTCATGACCCAGATCCAGGAAATCGCTAAATTTGCGAATGAGGCTAAACCACCTGAATTTTTGGATTATGAAAAGTACTTCGTTTTCAGAAGAGTCTGGAAAATCATAAGGAAAATCCTGGAAGAAGTCGTGGCAGAAGTATCCGCTGAATTCGAAGGCTATGCTTTCATTCCTCCCGCATCTACCTATCACCGCTTTATGAGTGGGCTGCAGGGAGGAAAGATGTCAAGCAGCGTCCCTGACAGTTATATTGCTCTGACTGACGATCCGAAAGAAGGCGCAAAAAAGGTAAAGAGGGCAAAGACCGGCGGCTGTGTAACCCTGGAAGAACAGAAAAAACTTGGCGGAAAACCTGATGAATGTTCAGTCTTCGAACTGATGCTCTTTCACCTTCTTGGGGACGATGAGGAATTACTGGAAATCAGGCAGGAATGCGTCTCAGGAACCAGGATGTGCGGCTCATGCAAGCAGCTTGCGGCAGAGAAGATGTACGAGTTCCTCAAGGACCATCAGGAGAAACGGGAACTTGCAAGGGAACAACTTGATGAGTACAAAATAATTTACAAAAAGTAATTTACAGAAAGTAATTTACAAAACTCAAGTCCATAAATAACCTTACAAAATAATTTTTATAAAAATAATTAGTTATAAATTTATCAAACTCTTAATATTTTCAGGAATTTCAGGATGTGATCATGTATGAGTATTCAGGACAATCTCACAATCAACGAGAAAAAGGTCTTGCTTGCCCTTGAGGAAATAGGATCTGCTGCCCCCGAGAAGCTGGAGGAAAAATCAGGGTTGCAGGTGGATGCGGCAATGCAGGCAGCCTTCATGCTTGAGGAAAAAGAACTGGTTTCGGTTTCCGAAAAGGTACTTGAACGTTATTCCCTTACAAAAGAAGGAGAAGAGTATACAAAAAACGGACTTCCGGAGCGCCAGATTATTGACTTCCTTAAGAAGCCTACCTCGCTTGAAGAGCTGAGGAGCCATTTTTCTCCGCAGATGGTAGGGATTGCAACCGGCTGGCTCGTAAAAAAAGGATGGGCGAAAATTGAAAACGGGGTAATGGTGCCGTCGGGAAATGTATATGCAGGAAAAGATGAAGAAACCCTTGCGGCTTTCACAGGCAAAGCAAAAACCCTTGAAGAGCTTGGGTCCGACCAGGGAACAATAAAGGACCTGCTCAAGCGTAAACTTATCATAAAACATGAAGAAAAATTCAGAACTGTTTCCATAACTGATGCAGGAAATGCGCTTGCTGCCCAGGGGCTTGTCCTTGAAGAAGAAATCGCCCAGCTCACTCCTGATTTATTGAAGAGCGGGGCCTGGAAAGAGAAAAAGTTCAGGCCTTACCGTCTTGATATTACTCCCAAACCCCTTTATGGAGCCAAAATCCATCCTTACAGGCGCCTTATAGAACAGATGCGCCAGATCTTCCTGGAAATGGGTTTTGCTGAGATTAAAGGCGGGATCATCCAGAGTTCTTTCTGGAATTTCGATGCCCTTTTCCAACCCCAGGACCACCCTGCAAGGGATATGCAGGATACTTTCCACCTGGACAGCACCTGCGAGCTCCCCACTGAGTACTTTGAAAATGTTGCTGCAATGCATGAGCACGGAGGAGAAATCGATTCCTGCGGCTGGGGAGGAATATGGGATAAGGAACTTTCAAGACGCAACGTGCTGAGAACCCATACAACATCCGTCACTGTCAAGTATCTGGCTGACCACCCAATATCACCTGTAAAAGCTTTCTGCATTGACAGGGCTTACCGCAGGGAAACCATTGACCCTACACATACCCCGGAATTCGAGCAGCTTGAAGGGGTTGTAATGGACAAGGACATGTCTTTTGCAGACCTGCTAGGCTTGCTGGCAGAATTCTACCACAGGATGGGATTCGAAGAAGTACGCTTCCGTCCCGGATACTTCCCATACACAGAACCAAGTGTGGAACCTGAAGTCTATGTTGACGGCCTGGGCTGGGTTGAACTTGGAGGTGCAGGCGTTTTCAGAAGAGAAGTTAGCGAACCTTTAGGGATTAAAGACCCTGTCCTTGCCTGGGGGCTCGGAGTCAGTAGACTTGCCATGCTGAAACTCGGGCTTAAAGACCTCAGGCTTCTGTACCAGTCCGATATTGACTGGCTCAGAAAGAGTGAAGTTTGCAGGACCTGAGATCTGAATTAAGGGTTCATAACCTGAAACTCTCAGGTTAAAACTTTTCATATTTAATTTTAGATAAAAATCTGCGGCCTTCAAGGCCACGAGAATTGGGGGGAGGGGCATATACCTTACGGAACGCTAGTTTCTAAACAGATTTTCTCTAATAAATATATAAATTACATTATATATTAATTGGTGAAATCAGGGATGAGTATATTGCGTTAGCAGTTAAACAAAAGGGGTCAGTAATGACAGATATCCCAGCAGAAAAAGAGAATCCAGTAGAAAAAGAGAATCCAGCAGAAAAAGAGAATCCAGCAGAAAAAGAGAATCCAGCAGAAAAAGAGAATCCAGCAGAATCTGTGACTGCCCCTAAAGAAATGCAAGGTGCCCCGGAAGGTCAGAAGGCAGTCGAACCGAGTAGAGTAGCTGTGAAAACCGGCATAGCAACCCGGTACTGGCTTGAACTGATGCCCTATCCTGCAGGCAGTGAAAGAAGTTTATGGCTCTTTGTTAATGATGACTGGAAG
Organism: Methanosarcina sp. Kolksee; assembly: GCF_000969945.1. Taxonomy (NCBI): domain Archaea; kingdom Methanobacteriati; phylum Methanobacteriota; class Methanomicrobia; order Methanosarcinales; family Methanosarcinaceae; genus Methanosarcina; species Methanosarcina sp. Kolksee. Next base: position 661,042 of record NZ_CP009524.1, on the reverse strand, counting down.
CATCTGGACGACCCCGATCCTAGCACTCAGGTTTCTGTGCAGGATGCCTTTTGCAGATGTTCGGAACGCCTGGAGGTCCTGGTCTGGTACTCTGAAGATGTAATCAAAGGACTTGTAGTAAAGACAACATAACTCAAATGAATTTGGGTTATGTTAATATATGATCCATCAAAAATATGTTATTTTGTTGCTATTTTTGTAAACCTGGTGCATCGATTCCAAAGTATGTTCAAAATGAATTTTTTGAAAACCACTGAAAGCACGGAAGACACGGAAATCAGTAGTAAAGGCGTGTTTCTTCCGTGCTTTCCGTGTTTTCCGTGGTTGTAATATCCAGATCAAATCACTCTGCGACAGGCTGCGTTTTCCGTGTTACAAAATTCCATGTGACTTTAAAATAATATTTGCGTCATAAACTGTGTTTATTTTTCTTATTATGTACATATTTGAGAATCGATATACTAGAAATGTAAATCTTGATGAGTAAATGATTGCAGTAGCCATTTTGAGGTTAAAACAGATTCCTTAACCGAATCCAAATAAACTCAAATGAAATCTTTCTTTTCTAATTTTCATCATTTTATAACAAATTTTTTAATGACTTTTCCGGTTGATCACTCCAACTATGTCGTTGCTCTAGTTTTCGCTCAAGTCTTTTTAAAAGGCATACGGATAAGCAGTTTTTTGGAAAGACTGTCGGTCTAAACTTTTTATATGAGAGTTGGATTAAATAACTACAAATCCTATTTTCCGGTATAAATTATCCGATAAAGGATTATAAGAAGTGGGATTGTGGGGTGAACTATGGACAAAAATAGATATTGGGAAATTACGCGAAGCGATTGGTACGGAACTGTTCAAGTGCTTTTTGCGTTCATAGCAGTAATCATGATATCATCAGTTTTCCTGCTTGCGAGCTACTGGTATCTCTGGATCATGATAATAGCCGGGGTTCTTTTCTTGCTTGTAGTATGGCACACAAAAAACTTTGCCTATCTCTGTCCCGGATGCGGAGAAGTGTTCGAGGTTTCAACGCTTGAAGATTTCATCAGCCCTAATGGTGTGAATAAAAAGTACCTCAGGTGCCCCAGGTGTGGGAAAAGGGCATGGGCCGATATTCTGAGAATTAAAGAGAAAACTGTCCATAAGAAATAGTTGTTATCTGAAAGCAGCTGTTATCTGAAAGCTGAATATACCGGTTATGTGAAAAGGAAAAGGGAACCTGAAACCCTGGGAATAGGTTTCCGAAAACGAACCCTGAGGAAAGATGGAAAAGGAAAACAAAGGCAAGAAAAACAATCCAGACTCTCGTACAGGAGAAAACGTTTCCCTCCTTCCAATTCTTGCTGTAAACTTCATAGGCACACTCGGGTTTAGTATTGTACTCCCGTTTCTGGTGTTTCTGGTTAACCGACTGGGAGGAAATGCTTTCATTTATGGGTTGATAAGTTCGATGTATCCGGCTTTTCAGCTAATAGGAGCCCCAATTCTTGGCAGGTGGTCTGACACTTACGGCCGTAAAAAGATACTGTTTATAAGCCAGCTAGGAACTCTGCTCTCATGGATTATCTTCCTTGTGGCTCTATTTCTTCCGGTAATAAGCCTGTTTAAAATCGATTCCAGAGTTCTGGGAGTTTTTACCGTTACTCTGCCCCTTGCAGTTCTTTTTTTCGCCAGAGCTCTTGACGGACTGACCGGAGGAAATGTATCGGTAGCCAATGCCTATCTGGCTGATATTACTGCTGAAAGAGATAGGAGTCGAAATTTCGGGAAGATGTCGATTTCCGAAAACCTGGGATTTATAGTTGGTCCTGCTCTTGCCGGAATATTGAGCTTAACAATGTATGGGGATGTAGCCCCTGTGCTTGGAGCAATAGTAATCTCACTTATCGGGACATTGCTGATTATATTTTATCTTCCCGAAAGTAAAGAGTGCGCTCTCGGGGAGCCTGAAAAAGCCGAGAAAGTATGGAAAATCTTCGGTTATGAGATAAGGGAATGCAAAACCACGTTTGGGGCGAAAAAACCTGAATTCATGGAGATTCTTAGACTTCAAAATATCCCTTATATGCTGGGACTGTACTTTCTAATCGACCTCGGTTACAATGTATTCTACACAGCTTTTCCCCTGCACGCAATTTCAACTCTCAACTGGAGTATTGCGAAAATGGGCATTTACTTTACAGTATTGAGCGGGCTTTTGATAATCGTACAGAGTACTGTACTTCCCAGGGTTTCAAGAAAATATTCGGATGCAGCCCTTATAATCTTCGGAAGCCTGATGCTCGGTACAAATTTTCTACTCCTCATTCCTGGAAATATTTTCCTTACCTACCTTGCAGCAGGTTTTTTTGCACTTGGAGACGGACTTATGTGGCCTTCCTTTCTCTCCCTCTTATCAAAGGTTGCAGGAAAAAAGTACCAGGGTACGGTACAGGGAGTTGCCAGCAGTTTCGGAGGCCTTGCCAGTATCACCGGACTTATCCTTGGCGGCCTTTTATATGAAACACTTGCCGGAGCCTCTTTTCTGATTGCAGGTCTGGTAATCTACACAGTCTTTTTGCTCAATTTCAGGCTCAGGAGCTTTGAAGACCAGCTAATTTTGAAGAACAGATAATTTTGAAAAACAGATAATTTTGAAGAACAGATAATTTTGAAGAACAGATAATTTTGAAGAACAGATAATTTTGAAGAACAGATAATTTTGAAGAACAGATAATTTTGAAAAACAGATAAATAATTCCCCCACTACCCTTTAGCCTTGATTTTTTTATCGTTTCAATTTAGTTAATTTAGAGTTTATTCAGAGTTTATTCATTTTCAGCGTATATACCAGGTCTTGTATTTGTTGTCACTGTTATGTAATTTGTCTTCGTTACAGTACTGCCGCCTGCAGCATTACTTACTGTAAGTGTAACCTTATATTTTCCTTCCTGTGAGTACTGATGCTCTGGATTCTGCTTGGTTGAAGTTGTCCCGTCTCCAAAACTCCATTTCCATTTATCTGGTATTCCTGTGCTTGTGTCAGTAAATTTAACGTTTAATGGAGCTTTTCCTGAGGTAGGTTTCGCAGAAAATGCAGCAACTGGTTTTGCTATTACCTTTATATAATCTGTTTTTGTTGCGGTGTTGCTGCCTGCAGCATTTGTAGCTGTAAGTGTTACCGTGTATTTTCCTGCTTTGGAATATTTATGGATTGGATTCTGCTTGGTTGAAGTAGCTCCGTCTCCAAAAGTCCATTTCCATTTTGTCGGCGTTCCTGTACTTTTGTCAGTAAATTCGACGGTTAATGGTGCTTTTCCTGAGGTTGGAGATGCAGAGAATGAAGCAACGGGTGATATTGGTCCTGGTCCGTCGCTTGAAATAGTGCTCATGTAAATATCAGATTTATCATTACTCTCATCGCCATATACCACTTTATTATCATAGATAGCAGGCTCATATACACTTCCACGGCTGGTAATTTTAAATTTCTGATTAGTGGAAAGATCGCACATGTAGATACCATGATATTTCCAGCCATCATCCTCTCCACCTTCATCCTTCCACAATATCCTGTTGCCATAAATATAGGGAGACCTCTGGTTATCTGGACTGCTGGTTATCTGAGTTTCCTTCCCGGTAGAAAGATCATACATATAGATATCGTCGTTTCCACTGCGATCTTCGGCGTATACTATCCTGTTACCGTAAATGGCAGGATTTTTTGCCGATCCGCTGGTGGTTATCTGAGTTTCCTTTTTAGTGGAAATATCATACATGTAAATATCATATTTATAATTCCCATCTCGATCATCTTCCCATACTATCCTGTTATCGTAGATAACCGGATAGTATGCTCTTCCGCCGGTGGAAATTTGAGTTTCTTCGGAAGTGGAAAGATCGTACATATAAATCTGCGAATATTCCTCGAACATATATTCCCACACAATCTTGTCATCATAGATTGTCGGGTCACTCGGCCATTCATAATCCGCTCCATTATTGGTGGGGATTTGAGTTTCTTTTTTAGTCGAGAGATCGTACATGTAGATACCCCATTTTTCGTTGCGGCTGTCTGTCCATACGATCCTGTCACCATAAATTGAAGGGTCCCATTTATATGATTTATTTGTGGTTATCTGAGTTTCTTTTTCAGTAGAGAGATCGTACATGTAGATATTATAATTTTCATCGCGCCAATCCTGCCACACTATCCTATCACCATCGATATCAGGTTCGCATGCTGTCCCACTGGTAGTAATTTGAGTTTCATTGATCGTGGGCAAACTGCTTTCCGCTGAAGATGCTGATGCTGCAGAAGAAAATAAAAGCAAAATTAAGGATATTGAAAATAATATTTTTTTATGGATAGTCTTTCTTTTCTCCATCAAACTCACCTATAATATCCAGTTATAAAAATTTAATTCAATTACTTAAATTCTAAAAACTATAGTTAAATTTTATTATTTTTACTTAAAAATATATAAAAATAAGTTTTAGTGGTTTATAAATAAAAAATCTTTAGTTTATATACTTAGAGCTTTTAGAAATAACTGGACAGGCATTGTAAAAAATGAAAAGAATAAAACATAATAAAAAATAAGGAATGAAAAACATAAAAAATCAATAAAACATTAAAAATCAATAAAAGAAAGAGGGAACAGTTTCCTGTTAACCTTCTTTCCGACAATCATTTGTAAGCAAAGTACGCCACGACTTCTTCTTCACTTACGGCATCGTTCCTGCAAAAACCGAAGCTTTCGAGCTATACGAGAGCTTGGACTATACAATAATGCTTTATGTATATGCAGGGATCTTAATTTGAAACATGTCTCATCGTGTTTGTTAAATCAGTTGTCAAGGGAGCCGTATCCATATCCTTTTGCTACCCAATTTTCAACGCTGTGATCTGATGGTCCTAATGTGTTTGAGCCTGATCCGACCGCAACGTAAGGTGACACATTCCACATAACATTATCATGAACGCTAATAGACCCGCTTGCATGAATGTTTCCAATACCTGCACTGCTGCTTGATCCTTTGAAGTCATGCATGATATTATGATGTACATTCGCATTTGTCAGTGAATTTTCCAGCTCAACGCAGCACCAGCCAGAGCCGGCACTACCTGAAAAGGTATTGTGGTCCACTTCAATATTTGCGCAATTGTCTATCCTGACACCTGTATTGGTTTGAACCTCAACATCACAGTTATACATTCTGGAATTCTTAGTTCCGGAGAGGAATGATACACCATCGTGTCCTACGGAATGCATTCTGCAATTGTATACTTCTATTCCAGAACTTTTACTGATTCTGACACCATCGCCATACAGATAGCGGGTGAATAAAATATCATGTACTTTGCTATCACTCGAAGACATTAATTTTATGCAATTTCGATAGTCTCCGTGACCTCCATCACCAGGTCCGGTTGCTGTACTTTTGAACTGAAGGTCACATACTTCAACATTAGAAACACCTGACCCGAAAACATATGCAGGTGATCCATCGGAATTACAAACTGAACCGGTAGCAAAGATTATTGTATCGTCGCCTGCACCTTTCAGTACCACATTAGATTTCAAAATTATAGGTGCACTTATCTTATAAGTGCCAGCACCAAGGTAAACATATCCAGGGTTACTTGATGTCGCTCCTGGTGCTACGGAGTTTATTGCGGTATTAATTGCAGTCTGGGCATCTGATCCAGACGTTGGATTTACAGTTATAGTATTCTGTGCGCCTAACACAGCGGGTACGGTTGTTAAAATAAGGCATGCTGCTAGGAATATGTTTCCTATCTGTCTTTTTAGCATCGTATCACCTTTGGGTTGGGTTTAGAATTAAAATGGAATCAAAAAGTTCCATAGGGTTAGAGTCTATTTTTCCCCAAAGCACATACGGCCGTTAAACTAAGACATGCTTTCAGGAATAGGGTTTCCTGCTTCTTTTTTAGCATCGTATCACCTTTGGGTTGGATTTGGAATTTGCGTAAACTCAAAAAACTATAAGATAGTTATATTTCTCCAACAGTTGATACGATTGTTAAAATAAGGCATGTTACTAGGAATACGTTTCCTATCTGTCTTTTTAGCATTGTATCGCCTGGGTCGGACTTTAAATTTGAGTAAACTCAAAAATCCAGGATAATCGCATACTCTTTCCCAGATATTTCTCAAAATTCCATATTACGTACTCGTAATGTTTTTCCGAACTATCTAATTAGACCGAGTCCATATCAAGTATCTAATTATGCCGGGTCTATACGGTAATTCAAAGATTCTAATTACGTCTGCGTAATATTTTTGAATCTATCCATTCAGTTCTCTGCGATTTATGTGGGGCGGACACGTTGCACACAGAGTCTCACTCTCCAATCACATAATAGGGATCAGTCATCGGAGGTGGGGCCGAATGTTAGAAGTTTTTGCTTCTATCACTCAAAACCTGTTGCTGACCACAGGATGTTATTCTTTCTGGTCAATAATTCCTGTTTTACTAATATGTCTAGCCAGGTCAACTCTTCTGAAAGGTTTTCCCTTTCTGTCCTTTAATTGCTGAGTTGACATCTAGGTTTATACAGGTTATATTATAAAATATTTTTGTATTTTTTTCAAAAAATTTTAGAAAATAGTTAATAACATATTAATGTTAATAATACAAGTAAGTTTACAGAATCAATCACAGGAGAACGTTAGTAAGTTGACGCTTATATCCCTGAGCTAAAGACTAAGGGATTTTACGCTTCGTCATATATGAACGGCTCTTCACTACTTCGAGTGGATAACTTTCATTTAGCTTCTAAATGTTAAAGTAGCATATATCAGATATGAAAACAGTTATTGTTGAAAATAACATTCAAGCTTGATTTTTTCAGATTTGACCTTAATGCTTTCTAACTAAACAATTATTTTCAACCCATAAAAAACAGCGAAGAGCCATAATTCAAATAATAAGAGCTTAGATCTTTTCATATTCTTTCACAAGGAGAAGATTGTAAATGCGGAATTATAGAAAATTGCTTCTATTTCTATTAATCATACCCTTAGCTGCAATAGTGGGTTATTATTTGCTAATACTTCTTCTCGGTGGTCCGGCAGTGGATAATTTTTTTGAGTTAAAAAACCACGATGTCGGGACCCATGAAGTATCGGTTGAAATACTCAATTCTCATAATGAATCCGTATTTAAGGAATCATATAAGCTCCGTCCGGACGAATCAGTCTCAATGACAAAGCCGTTTAATCTCAAAAACTCTTTTGAATCGAAAGAATATATTTTTAAGATTATATTAGATAACGGAATTGCAGAGGAAAAAACTTCAATATATCTGAACCGCTGGAGTACAGCTACTATGGATATTTATTGGGATAACGAGACTCCGATAATGATAAGGGAAGTTATGGTTTAAGAGGACAATTTTGAAGAGGACAATTCCCTATTTTTCAATAAGCTCGCCATAATGTGGATTTTCATTCATTCAGTCATTCATTCAGTCATTCATTCAGTCATTCATTCATTTATTACTTAATTAATTATATTATATTAATTTTTAAATATTTTATTTGATTATAAATTGTCAAGTAACCTGGATATAACAAAAATCCCTGACATTTTATCAATTTCTTTTTGCAATTTTTTATTTGAGATGGCAGAATATTAATATTACTTTACTAATATGACTTTTCAAATCTTAAATCCAGATCTTTCAAATCTTAACCGGAGAAAATTCAGGTAATCGGAGAAATTCCCGGTAAAATAATCTGGACTTTATTCGGTCTTCAAACCAGGATTTTAACTTTCTAATTATCGTTAATTTGTAAATCTCATTAAACTTTGAATGCTATTAATGAAAACAGCTAATTTATGATCGCCATGACAAATGCACCAAGACTTATCGCATGGGAACTGACTGCAGGGTGCAACCTGAACTGCGTACACTGCAGGGGATCTTCCACTTCCTCGGTTCCGACGGGTGAACTTACAACTGAGGAGGCTAAACACTTCATAGATGAAGTTGTAGGGCTTGGAAAACCCATTCTCATTCTGAGCGGAGGCGAGCCTCTGACCAGGCCCGACGTTTTTGAAATTGCACGTTACGGCACTGATGCCGGGCTCCGAGTCGTACTTGCAACAAACGGGACTCTTCTTACGCCTGAAATTGTTGAGAAATTAAGAGCTGCCGGAGTGCAGAGGCTCAGCATTAGTATTGACGGAGCAACTGCAGAAATGCATGACAATTTCAGGGGCATGCCCGGGGCTTTTGAAAGAACGCTTGCAGGCATTGAAGTTCTCAGGAAAGCCGATTTTCCTTTCCAGATCAATACTACGGTTTCAAAACGCAACCTTGAAGAAATCCATAAGACTTTTGAGCTTGCAAAAGAGCTTGGTGCAGTTGCATATCATGTCTTTTTCCTTGTACCTACAGGCAGGGGAGAAGAATCCGATGAGGTATCCCCTGCAGATTACGAGCGCATTCTACACTGGTTTTATGAGATGCAAAAAGAATCGAAAATCCAGTTGAAAGCAACCTGCGCTCCCCACTATTTCAGGATAATGCGCCAGCAGGCAAAAAAAGAAGGCATTGAAATTTCGGTTAAAACCCACGGATATGAAGCAATGACAAAGGGCTGCCTCGGAGGTACAGGCTTCTGTTTTGTATCAAGTGTCGGGCAGGTCTATCCCTGCGGCTACCTTCCAGTTCTTGCCGGAAACATAAGGGAAGAACCTTTCAGGGATATCTGGGAGAACTCTGAGGTATTCAGGAAACTGAGAGACCCCGAAGAGCTTAAAGGAAAGTGCGGGATATGTGAATACAAAAAAGTCTGTGCAGGCTGCAGGGCAAGAGCCTATGCTGCTACAGGCGACTATCTCGAAGAAGAGCCTTACTGCATATACAGACCCCGAAAAAATAGTAGTGATCAGGATGATTGACATTGATAATTTAAAAGATCAGCTCAAGAAAGAGGCTGCCGATTTTTCCTGTGATATGGACCCTAATGACAGGGAAGTTCCGGTAATAGAACTAGATGAGACCGACAAGAAAATCCTCAACCTTATCCAGCAGGAAGTCCCCCTCGAAGTTGAACCTTTTGCAAAGTTAGGCGAGATTCTCGGGCTTTCCGAAACCGAGGTAATTGAAAGGCTGCGAGAACTTAACAAGAAAGGGGCGGTAAGAAGGGTAGGTCCTGTCCTTAGCATGAGAAATATGGGAGGCGTAAGTACTCTTGTAGCTCTGAAAGTGCCTGAGTCCCGCATAGAAGAAGTTGCTATTTTTATTAACGAGTATTCCGAGGTTTCCCATAATTATCTCAGAAGTGCTTCACAATATAATCTCTGGTTTACACTTTCTGCTCCAAATAAAAACAGGCTTGAGAGGATTCTCAGCGAAATCCGAGAGAATACAGGCTGTCCTCTTCTTGATCTTCCTACAAAGCACCTGTTTAAGATTCAGGTAAAATTTGATATCAGGTGAAATAAATGGATAAAACGGATGTAAAACTGCTAAAACTTGTGCAGGACGGAATTCCAATCACACATTCTCCTTTCAAAGGATTTGCTTCTGAACTTGGAATCAGTGAACAGGAAGTTGTTGACAGGCTTAAAAACCTCCAGAAAGCCGGGAAAATCCGTCGCTTTGCGGCTTCAATAGGGCACAGAGCCATAGGCATAACAGCCAATGCAATGTGTGTCTGGAATGTTCCTGATGAGCAGATAGAAACGGTAGGGAATATCATGGCTGAATTTCCCGAAGTGACTCACTGCTATGAACGCCCCCGCTATCCTGACTGGCCGTACAATCTGTTTACTATGGTTCACTCTTACACTCCAGAAGACTGTGAAAAAGTAGCTGTAAGGATATCGGAAGCTACCGGAATTAATGATTATACCCTCTTTTTCAGTGAAAGAGAATTCAAAAAAACCGGGGTCAGACTGTAAAATTCCTATATTAATAAGTCCCGATATTAAGATTTTTATTGCGAGGTTCCTGGCTATGGCTGAAACAAATAATTTTCTACCGCTTATGCTTGACCTGTCTGGCAGGAAAATCGTTATCTTTGGGGGAGGCTCGGTTGGGGAACGCAAAGCCAAACTCTTTTCCGGCTGTGCAGATACACTTGTTGCCAGCCTTGAATTCTCCCAGGACCTGCAGGAGCTCGGAGCTTCAGGCCAGGTAAGGCTTGTTCGGCTCGACTTACTTAAGGCTTCGGATTCTGAGCTCAGGGAACTAATTTCAGGAGCTTTTCTTGTCATCCCTGCAACAAGTAATTTTGAACTTAACCAGAAAATCACTGTTATCGCACGGGAGAGCGATATTTTGATTAATCAGGTAGACACTTTAGGTAGTGTCGTAATCCCGTCAGTGATTAAAAGAGGAGACCTCGTAATCGGGATTTCCACTCTCGGGCACAGTCCTGCGGTCTCAAAATATACTCGCAGGCAGATCGAAGGCCTGGTTACTCCCGAATATTCCGATATGATCCGGCTTCAGGATGAGCTCAGGAGTTACCTCAAGAAGCATGTGGCAGAACAGAGGCAGAGAAAAGCAATTATCTGGAAAGTCCTGGAAAGCGAGGCTGTCTGGGATGGATTTTCCGAGTCTTATGAAAAAGCAGCTGAAAGGGCTTACGCGATAATTTCAAGTTACCTGGCAAATTCCGACAGATAATCCTGAAAGAAATCGAAGATGCTGGAAGGAAACTATAAACGTTAAGAACCTTCAAAGTACACCCTTAATTAAGTACTCTCAAAATCTCAGTAATCTAAAAATCTCAGTAATCTAAAAGTCTCAGTAATCTAAAAGTCTCAGTAATCTAAAAGTCTCAGTAATCTAAAAGTCTCAGTAATCTAAAAGTCTCAGTAATCTAAAAGTCTCAGTAATCTAAAAGTCTCAGTAATCTAAAAGTCTCAGTAATCTAAAAGTCTCAGTAATCTCAAAATTTTAATGTTCCATGAATCTCAAGACGACCTGAATCAAAATATTCTGCAAATGGAAGCTTTAAATAAAAATAATCTGTAAATAAAATTCGTTTGTGAAAAAAGGCTTAGGAGTTATGACAAAGTTTAATTTACAGCTCCTTATATTATTACTCTATTCCTGATTCATTCTATCCGGAGGCTCTCTGTGACAGAAATCTCAAGTATGGTTATATCCCATAAGAAAGCAAAAATTGAGGAAATGGAGTCCGCCTGGCACGGAGATCTGGACGGTCTGCTCCATAATTTGTATAATCATGAATATGTTCATGAGTGCGTTGTCCTGAAAACCTGCAACCGTGTTGAAATTTATGTTGTTTCCCCCAGCAGCAGTATACTTTTCTCTTTTGCAAAGGAAATGGGAGCTTCCACCCATATTATTGATTTCTATGGGCATGACGAATCTCTTGAACACCTGCTCAGGCTTGCCGGCGGGCTTGAATCTATGATTGTTGGGGAAGACCAGATTTTAGGGCAAATAAAGGAACTCTACGCTTATTCCAAAAAAGCGGGAACTACCGGAAAAATCCTTGACACTGCCTTTGATAAAGCTATTCAGGTAGGAAAACGTATCCGTAACGAAACCCGGATCAATAAAGGTTCGGTATCCATAGGTTCTGCGGCTGTGGACCTTGCAGAGGAAATTCTGGACGGGCTCACAGGAAAATCCGTGCTTGTGATAGGGGCAGGGGAAATAGGAGTTCTTGTAGCAAAAGCCCTGGCTGAAAAGGATATCGAGGCAATCTACATCGCTAACCGTACCTTCAAGAAAGCTGAAGAACTTGCCTATGAACTGGGAGGATACGCAGTCAAGCTCAATGATGTCCAGTCTCAACTTAAAAGTGCTGATGTTGTAATTAGTGGTACAGGTGCTCCTCATTACATTTTAACCCGTGAAATAGTTGAAAAAGCCATAAAAGACCGGGATAAAAACCGTAAACTCCTCTTAATTGATATAGCAAATCCCAGGGATATCGAGGAATCGGCTGCTGAACTCGATAACGTGGAACTGTGCAATATTGACAATCTCAGGGTGATCAGTGAGAGAACGCTTAAAATGAGGAAAGAGGAAGCTAAAAAAGCCGAAGATATAATTCAGGAAGAGATCAAGCTTTTAAACCTCCAATATAAACGCCAGAGAGCCGATAAGATTATATCTGAACTTTATAAGCAAGTGTATGATGTGAGAATGCGGGAAAGGGAAAAAGCAGTTAACAGGCTCTGTGCTTACCATACTATAGGAAAAATCGAAACCGAGGTGCTTGATGACCTTACCCATTCCATCGCAAACAAAATTCTTGCCGAGCCCACCAAAGTTCTCCGCCAGGCCGCAGAGCTCGGAAACGACGAGTTCCTTGACGTAGTTGCAAGGGTCTTCTGCCTCGAAAAAGACAAGGTCAAGGTAAAAGCGGAAAAAATGAAACCAGATTGCGGGATAAAGGTGGAAAATATGAAACCCGATTGCGAGAGTGCGAGAGATCGGGTTTCTGAAAAAAGTAACTAATAAAAAAGAATCAGAAACTACACAAAATTCGTAGATAAGATAATTCGCAGATAATTTGCAGATAATTCACAGATAATTTGCAGATAATTTGCAGATAATTCACAGATAATTCATAGATAATTCATAGATAATTCATAGATAATTCGCAGAGAAGTGATCAAATGTTTCCAGATGTCAGGTTAAGACGATTGAGAAGAGGAAAGATCAGGAACCTTGTGCGTGAAACTACTTTATCCGTAGACGACCTGGTCCAGCCCATTTTTGTGAATGAAACTATTGATTCTGCTGTTGAAATCCCATCCATGCCCGGAATATATAATATTCCTCTCTCTGAGGTTGTTAATGAGGCAAAAGAGATTGCAGAACTCGGGATTCCGGCAGTGATTATTTTTGGAGTGCCTGCATTTAAAGACGCGGAAGGCAGTTCTGCATATGGGGAAATCGATGTCGTCCAGGAGGCTGTCAGGAGAATTAAGGCCGAGCTTGGAGACGAACTTGTTGTGATCACGGACGTCTGTATGTGTGAATACACAAGCCATGGGCACTGCGGAATCGTTGATTTCGAAACAAAAGAAATCCTGAATGATCCCACCCTTGAGGTCATCGGAAAGATTGCAGTGAGCCATGCAAAGGCAGGTGCTGATATGGTGGCTCCGTCGTGTATGATGGATGGGATGGTAGAAGCTATCAGACACGCGCTTGACATGAACGGATTTGAGAATATTCCGATAATGTCCTATGCCGCAAAATATCATTCGTGTTTCTATGGGCCTTTCAGAGAAGCCGCTGAGTCAGGATATTCCTTCGGAGACCGTTCTACCTATCAAATGGACCCTGCAAACGGCAATGAAGCTATCAGGGAAGTAACTCTTGATGTAGCTGAAGGCGCAGATATAATAATTGTAAAGCCAGCTCTTCCTTACCTTGATATTGTCTACAGGGTCAAGACGGACTATGGGATGCCAACGGCTGCATACAACGTAAGCGGAGAATATTCCATGATCAAAGCCGCCGCAGCTAATGGCTGGCTTGACGAAAAGAAAGCAATTTACGAATCCCTCATTTCCATCAAAAGGGCAGGAGCAGATATTATCATTACCTACTTTGCAAAAGATGCTGCCCGCATGTTGAAGTAAGCACCTCTTTTTCAGGTGCTTTTTCTTTTCAGATTTATTTCGTTTTTCTCCCTTTCCCGCCTTTCCTGCCTTCAAAACTATTGCTGATTCCGTTTACACACCCATCAAGTTCATTAATAACTGCTTAATAGAGAGAGTCTCTGTTATAAGATAGAAAAGTAATACAGTAAGGTGTAAAAAGCCTTAACTTTAAAGTGCAGATTAATATATAAAATCAGTATAATATTTATAAATTTAGTTCAACATAATTTAGTTCAACATAATTTAGTTCAACATAATTTAGTTCAACATGATTCGGTTCAGTGTAAAACATAATTCGGTTCAGTATAAATTCAATTCTATGTGCAAGTTAAGTTCAATTCAGAGCTTAACTTAAAATCCAGAACTTAACTTAAAATCCAGAACTTAACTTAAAATCCAGAACTTAACTTAAAATCCAGAACTTAACTTAAAATCCAGAACTTAACTTAAAATCCAGAACTTAACTTAAAATCCAGAACTTAACTTAAAATCCAGAACTTAACTTAAAATCCAGAACTTAACTTAAAATCCAGAACTTAACTTAAAATCCAGAACTTAACTTAAATTTACGAATAACTGTTATAGATTTTCAGTCCAATCCGGTGAGATTTCCATGATATCTGAGGTAACACTTGAGAAGTCCAGGCAGATGTATGAGAAAGCAAAGACCCTTATTCCTGGTGGAGTAAGCAGTCCTGTACGCGCAATAAAGCCATATCCATTCTATACGGCGTCAGCCAATGGCTCAAAGATAAGAGATCTTGACGGGAACGAATACATTGATTACTGTCTGGCTTACGGCCCTGCTCTCCTTGGGCACAATCACCCTGTGATAAAAGAAGCTATTAAAGCCCAGCTCGACAAAGGTTGGCTCTACGGGACCCCTACCGAGCTTGAAGTAAACCTTGCCGAGAAAGTTGCAGGATATTATCCCAGTATCGATATGCTCCGCTTCGTATCCACAGGCACGGAAGCCACAATGAGTGCTCTTCGACTCGCCCGCGGCTTTACGGGCAGAAACAAATTCATCAAAATTGAAGGCGGATTTCATGGGGCTCATGATGCGGTGCTGGTAAAAGCAGGTTCAGGAGCGACAACTCTCGGAGAGCCCGATTCCCTGGGGATACCTGCAGATTTCACAAAATATACCCTGCAAGCTCCCTATAATGATATAGAAGCAATGACAGAGCTTGTAGAGAAAAACCGAGATGAGCTGGCCGCAGTTATCATAGAGCCCGTGCTCGGAAACATAGGCCCGATAACTCCCCTGCCCGGATACCTGGAAGAACTCAGGAAGCTTACCCTGGAAAACGACGTGCTTCTCATATTCGATGAGGTTATCACTGGATTCAGGCTCGCAATGGGAGGGGCACAGGAATACTTCGGGATCGTGCCTGATATGACCACCCTTGGAAAGATCGTGGGTGGAGGGCTGCCTATAGGTGTTTTTGGAGGAAAGAGTGAAATCATGGAAATGATCTCACCATCCGGCCCGGTATACCAGGCAGGGACTTTCAGCGGAAGTCCGTGTTCCATGGCTGCGGGAATTGCAGTGCTTGACTATATGGAGCAGGAAAAGATCCACGAAAAAGTTAATTCGAAAGGCGATTACATACGGGCTGTACTTACAGAAATTGTTGAGGACGAAGGGCTTGATTACAGCGTATGCGGAATTGCTTCAATGTTCAAGATTTTCTTTGGAGCCGAACCTCACAACTATCAGGAAGCTCTGAAGTGCGATAAGGAGGGTTACCTTGCTTTCTTCCACAGGATGCTTGCAAGCGGAATTTTCCTCCCTCCCTCGCAGTTTGAAACCAACTTCGTCTCCGCAGCCCATAGCGAAGAGGACATCGAAAAAACCCTTAAAGCATACACCGAAAATCTTTAAGCGGATTTATTTTGAACGGATTTACATCTTTGAAAACGAGGATTCTATATGATTATAGGTACGCGGGGCAGCCAGCTTGCACTTGCTCAGGCCGAGACTGTTGCACGCCTTTTGAAAGCACAGGGCGTTGAAACCAGCTTAAAAATTATAAAAACCAGCGGAGACCGGTTTACTGACCGGCCTCTACACGCCGTATCAAGCGGAGTTGGAGCTTTTGTAAGGGAACTGGACGAAGTTATGCTTGAAGGAGAAATAGATATAGCTGTCCATTCCATGAAGGATATGCCAACGATTCGCCCATCAACACTTCCAACAGTAGCCGTTCTGAAGCGGGACACCCCATTTGATCTCCTGCTGACTTATGACGGAACCTCCCTGGACGAGCTGCCCGAACAGTCTATTATAGGTACCAGTTCCCTGAGGAGGGCCGCCCAGATCAAACGCTATAGGCCTGACCTTGTTACACAGGATTTAAGGGGCAATATCGATACAAGGCTGAGGAAGCTGAAAGAAGGAAAATATGACGGGATCCTGCTCGCTAAAGCGGGGCTTGAACGCATGGGCTGGGAGCTTGAAGGGGAAATTCTTTCTCCTGATTTCTTCTGTCCCTCTCCCAATCAGGGTACGATTGCAGTTGTCACAAGAGCAGACACTGAAGCGGAGGCTGCGGTTTCCAGACTCGACCATACTGACAGCAGGATTGCCACCGAAATTGAGCGCATCCTGATTTCCGAACTTGGGGGAGGCTGTACCACGCCTATAGGTTCTTATGCAGAAATTACGCCTGACCGAAAAGAAATCCATGTGTGGGCTGAGGTCCTTTCCCTTAGCGGTGAGGAAACTGTCGGTATAAATGAATTTATCCCTATGGCAGGAGGCATTGAAAAAGCCAGAGAACTCGGAAGCAGTCTTGTACATATGGGCGGAAAGAAACTTGCTGAAGAGGCTCTCCTGCAGCTTTCGAGGGATTCGTGCGACTCGGATGATTTATACGAATAATAACTAAATGATAACACGACTGATAACGCAAATGAAATGCAAATGAAATGCAAATGAAATGCAAATGAAATGCAAATGAAATGCAAATGAAATGCAAATGAAATGCAAATGAAAATGATATTCTAACAGGGCAGAAAGGAAACAGCTATGTATACTCTTACCGGACTTAAACTGAAGAACCCAACCATTCTTGCAGCCGGGATACTTGGCACAACCGGAGCATCACTGTGCAGGGTTGCACATGAAGGAGGGGCTGGAGCCGTTGTGACTAAATCCATAGGCCCTATGCCTAAAACCGGGCATTCCAACCCGAGCATGGTCAAACTTGACTGCGGATTTTTGAATGCTATGGGACTTCCGAATCCTTCCTATCCCAGCTTTTTCCAGGAACTCGAAATTGCAAAAAAGGATGCAGGAGTCCCAGTAATCGCAAGCATCTTCGGCGGAAACCCGGCCGAATTCAAGGAAGTTGCCGAGGGCCTGCTCCCTGCGAAACCCGATGCTTTCGAGCTAAATGTGAGCTGTCCCCATGCAGAAGGGTACGGAGCAGCAGTTGGCTCTAACCCCTGCCTTGTGGAAGCAATTACAGCCGCAGTAAAAGACATAGTAAATGTGCCTGTGTGGGTTAAGCTTACTCCTAATGTTTCTGATATTACGTGCATAGGAAATGCAGCAGAAGCAGGGGGAGCAGATGCAGTTGTTGCAATTAATACCTTAAAAGGGATGGCTATAGATATAGAGTCCGGATATCCTGTCCTGGGGAACCGTTCAGGTGGGCTTTCAGGAAAAGCAGTCAAACCCGTAGCTATCAAATGCGTTTATGACCTGTATACTGCCCTGGAGATCCCTGTAATAGGGGTAGGAGGTGTATCTTCCTGGCAGGATGCGGTAGAAATGATGATGGCAGGGGCTGCGGCTGTCCAGGTAGGATCGGCTGTATATGACAGGCTTGACATCTTCTCAGAAATCAGTACAGGTATTGAAGCTTTCCTGCAAAGGAAAGGCTATTCGGACGTGAAAAAATTAATAGGGCTTGCTCATGAGATGGTCTGATGCTTCCTCTTAATGCTACAATATTAAAGATAGATGAAGAGTCTCCTTCAATCAGGACTTTCTTCTTTGATTTCCAGTTTGAGACCATGAATCCCGGCCAGTTTGTAATGGTCTGGGTCAGGGGCGTGGACGAGGTTCCTATGGGCCTATCGAGTAAGAATTCCATAACTGTCCAGAAAGTGGGAGAGGCAACTTCAAAGCTTTTTGAGCTGAAAGAAGGAGATTCTTTCGGGCTCAGAGGTCCTTATGGAAAGGGCTTTTCCCTGCCTTCGGAGGGAGAAAAAACTCTGGTTATTGCAGGCGGGGTTGGAGCTGCTCCCCTTGTTCCTTATGCCGAAGCAGCGCGGAGTGCAGGCTCGGAAGTTCATACAGTGCTTGGAGCGCGGAGTGCAGGTGACCTTCTTTTTGAGAAACGCTTTGCAGAAGCAGGGGAAGTCTACATTTCTACGGATGACGGCTCAAAAGGGACAAAGGGCTTTGTGACCGATGTGCTCAACAGCCTCAACCTTTCGGTTTATGACAAAATTGCGGTCTGCGGGCCGGAAATAATGATGGCTTCGGTTTTCAGGCTCCTGGAGGACAGAGAGGTTCTTGATAAGTCCGAATTCAGCCTTCACCGCTATTTCAAATGTGGTATAGGAGTCTGCGGGGCATGCTGTATAGACAAGTCAGGACTCAGGGTTTGCAGGGACGGGCCTGTGTTTTCAGGTGTGCAGCTCATGGATTCCGAACTGGGAAAATATACGCGGGATGCCAGTGGGCGAAGAGTTAAAATTTAAGTTTGAATATATCCTTTTAAAAAAAATGAAGGAAAGCGGGCGAAAACATCCCAAAAAGCAGGAGAAGACCGAGACATGATAGGAAGGTTCAGATCAGGAGATGAAATTTTTTACGGAGATATCGAAAATGGACGCGTGTATCCAAAAGGAGGGACTCCTCCCGGGATTTTTGACCTTTCAGAACTTCGTGTCCTTCCGCCTGCGTCTCCCTCGAAAATTGTATGTGTCGGCCTGAACTACCGGGATCATGCTGAAGAGCTGAACATGAAAATCCCGGAAAAACCTGTACTCTTTTTAAAGCCTCCTTCAGCCATTATAGGGCATGAGGACAAGATAATTTATCCGTCATCGAGCTCCAGAGTAGAATATGAAGCAGAACTCGCAATCGTTATAGGCAAACGCTGTAAGAACATCTCAGCCTCAAAGGCCATAGATGTAATTGCAGGTTATACCTGCTTTAATGATGTGACCGCCCGGGACCTCCAGCAAAAGGATGGGCAATGGACAAGGGCAAAGAGTTTTGATACTTTTGCAGCTTTTGGGCCTTATCTTGCTCTTCCCGATGAACTCGATATTATGGATACGAAAATTGCCTGCAGGGTAAATGGGAAAACCAGGCAGGCTTCCAGCACTTCAAACTTTCTTTTTGACATTCCTTATCTTATTGAATTTATCACCGAGATCATGACCCTGGAAGTAGGAGATATCATTGCCACAGGAACTCCTCCTGGCGTTGGAGAACTTCAGCGTGGAGACATTGTAGAAGTTGAGATCCAGGGAATCGGAACACTTAGAAACGAGGTTGTCTGATGCTGCTTGAGCCTATCGGAAATGAACTTGAACTTACCGAGCGCCATCTTCTGGTGCTTAAGAAAGTGATTGAAGAAGCTCCTATTGGGATTCTGAAACTTTCAGAAGTCACTGGAATGCAGAACCATAAAGTGCGCTATTCGCTCAGAGTCCTTGAACAGGCTAACCTTATCAAGCCCTCGGCTCAGGGTGCCGTACCTGGAGATGCGGTTCCAAAATTCCTGGAGGAATTTGAGTCCGAGTTTAAGAAAATCAACGAGAAAATATCCCGCATCCAGGAAATCGAAGCTTCAATTCCCAGGTAAAGGCTCCTGCATGCAAAAGGAGCTTTTTTAAAAGGTCTTTTTCAGTTTTTGTGAGGAATTCCTTCGCTTCGGTGACTTTTTATAACCCTATTTACATGTTTTTTCCTCAATCACAATCACTCTAAATCATTGGATCCAGTTTATTTTTGGAGAAATTCTATGACCTTAAGTCCTGAAGACCTTAAGACAATTGAAAAATACGCCTATCAAAACGCTGTAAAATACGGGAAAGCCCCCCAACCTAAAGCTGTAATGGGCAAAGTAATGGGGGAGTGCCCTCAACTCAGGTCCGACCCAAATGCAGTATCTGAGGCTCTTAACGTTATTATTCCCGAGATTGCAAAGGGAAATCCTGAAGCCTGGGAAGCAAAGCTTTCTGAAATTGCCCCTGAGCTTATCGAAGCCCTTAGTGTAAAAAAGGAACCCGATAAGGGCTTAAAACCTCTTGAGGGGGCAGAAAATGGCAAAGTTGTAATGCGTTTTGCTCCGAATCCCAACGGGCCAGCAACACTTGGCAGTGCAAGAGGCATGGTAGTTAATTCCGAATACGTGAAAATGTACGGAGGAAAATTTGTCCTGCGTTTCGATGATACCGATCCTGATATAAAGCGGCCTATGCTTGAGGCTTATGACTGGTATCTCGATGACTTCAAATGGCTCGGAGTTGTGCCTGACCAGGTTGTTTATGCTTCTGACCATTTCCCTATGTATTACGATTACGCAAGGAAACTTATCGAGATGGGTAAGGCTTATGTCTGCTTCTGTAAGGGAGGAGATTTCAAGCAGTTTAAGGATGCAAAGCAAGCCTGCCCGCACAGGGATACCAGCCCCGAAGAAAACCTTATGCACTGGGAGAAGATGCTTGCCGGGGAATACGAAGACCAGCAGGCAGTGCTGAGGATAAAGACCGATATAAAGCACAAAGACCCTGCGCTAAGGGACTGGGGAGCATTCAGGATAAGAAAGATGTCTCATCCCCGCTCTGAGATCGGAAACAAATACATTGTCTGGCCGCTTCTGGATTTTGCAGGGGCTATAGAAGACCACGAACTGGGAATGACCCATATCATCCGGGGCAAAGACCTTATAGACAGCGAAAAGCGGCAGGGATATATCTACAAATACTTCGGCTGGAAATACCCGAGAACAACTAACTGGGGCAGGGTCAAGATCCACGAATTTGGAAAGTTCAGTACGAGCACCCTGAGAAAAGCTATCGAAGCAGGAGAATACAGCGGCTGGGACGACCCGAGGCTTCCAACAATTAGGGCAATCAGGCGCCGTGGAATCCAGGCTGAAGCTCTTAAGAAGTTCATGATAGAGATGGGGGTCGGAATGACTGACGTAAGCATAAGCATGGAGTCTCTCTACGCCGAAAACCGCAAAATCGTGGACCCTATTGCAAACCGTTATTTCTTTGTCTGGAATCCTGTAGAACTGGAAATTACAGATGCCGAACCGACAGTTGCTAAACTTCCTCTTCACCCTACTGACCATAAAAGAGGATTCAGGGAAATTGCTGCAGGAAATAAAGTACTTGTCTGCACGGAGGATGTCGAAAAGCTGGAAGTGGGTTCTATTATCCGCTTAAAAGATTTCTGCAATATAGAGATTACTTCTCTTTCCCCACTTCAGGCAAAGCTCTCTGATGTTTCTCTTGAAGCCCTTAAAAAAGCAAAGGCAAAAATCATCCACTGGGTCCCACTTGACGGAATAAATGTGAAAGTACGCGGCCCCGAAGGTGATCTTAACGGCATCGGCGAGCAGGGGATTGCAGCCGAACTTGACAAAATCGTGCAGTTCGAACGCTTCGGTTTCTGCAGGATAGATACCGTAAGTGAAGAAGAAGTTGTGGCTTATTTTGCCCACAAATAATTGTCTGGAAGAAAGTGGACAGGAAACTGTTCTATATGTCCAGAAGAAGATGAACAGAAAACTGTTCTCTTTTCTTTTGCTCACTTTTTTTATTCATTTATTCATTGTGTTCCTTATTTCTTATCTGAAGGTGTCTGTAAGTTGTTGATTTGATATTTAAAAATGAGTTTGCCCGTCTTTTTGTCATTTTTTAGAAATATTAATTTTGTGATTTTCAGTAGCGCTCCCTATCTAATTTCTTGACTTTTTTTAGCTAATTTGAAATTCTCAAAAGTTTTTCTTTTATCTTTTTTATACCGAAAAATTTTGCTATTTATGTATGGATTTACTGTAAACTTATTCTTTTTCTCAAAACAAATTTTCTAAAATTACGCACATTTTAAATTTTTTATATAAGTGACAACGTTTAAAAATGTATATATATCTAAATTATTTATCTTTAGATTATTAACATTTTTTATATGAAAAATAAATTAAAGATTAAGGAGTAGGATAAATGGGAACTAACAAAAAATGGCAATCAGTAGCCTTAGCATCAGCAGTTCTGATTTTATTTTTGATTATCGTTTCATCTACTGCATCCGCAACTACTGAGCAAACCGCTTCGCTCACGATCAATAAAACTCAGATAACCACCAGTGGATCAGCAGGGGGTCCTTCTATATATGGTGACAGGATAGTATGGCTGGACTGGCGTAATGGAAACCGGGATGACGGGCCCTTCAATATTTACATGTACAATATCTCCACTCACAAGGAAACCCAAATAACTACCAGTGGATCAGCAGGGGGTCCTTCTATATATGGTAATAGGATAATATGGCTGGATGGGCGCAATGGAAATAGTCAGAATGATACCGAGAGAGGACATGATGTATACATGTACGATCTCTCCACTCACAAGGAGACCCGGATAACCAATAGCACAATCCCTGAGGATGGATTCGGGTATGACCTCGGGATCGCTATCTCCGGTAACAGGATACTGTGGGGTGGCGCATATCGTTATTGCATATATGATATCTCCACTAAGAAGGAAACTCATCTCGACCATGTGCCAATAATCAATCCTGCTTTTTCTGGTAACATAATAGTGGGGGTATCTGATATTGATGCACGTCCGAGTAATCTCACAATGTACGATCTCTCCACTAACAAGAAAACTCAGATTACCACCAGCCATTCAGCATTCAGTCCTGATATCGACAATAACATTATAGTGTGGGCAGATTGGCGCCAGGGAGATAATGGAGAATACTACTCCGAGATCTACATGTATGATCTTTCCACTAAGAAGGAAATTCAAATTACCAACAGCGGATCAACATTATATTATAGTCCTGAAATCTTCAAGGACAGGATAGTTTGGCTGGATGACCGAGGCAATAATAAATATAATATTTACATGTATAATCTCTCAACTCAAGAGGAAACTCACACTAATAATACGTCAATTAGAGGATTTGATTTGTATGGTGATAAGATAGTGTGGTCGGATTGGGACAATGAGAAAACCAATGTCTACATGGGTACTCTCACCAGTTCAAACCTGCCAACTGCTGCCTTCTCTGCATCTCCAACCTCAGGAAAAGCACCAATGAAAGTGCAGTTTAATGACAAAAGTACAGGAACACCAAAGAAATGGAAATGGGATTTTGGAGACGGAACAACTTCAACCAAACAGAATCCAATCCATAAGTATTCAAAAGTAGGAGTTTATACTGTTAAACTTACAGTAACAAATGCTGCAGGCAGCAACACAGTAACAAAAAAAGATTATATAAAAGTTGTAACAAAACCAGTTGCTGCATTCTCTGGATCTCCCACTTCCGGAAAAACACCATTAAACGTTAAATTTACTGACAAAAGCACAGGAATACCTGCGTCATGGTACTGGAACTTTGGAGATGGATCAAAGTCATACCTTCAGAATCCGGTTCATAAGTATTCGAAGGCAGGAGTTTATACTGTTAGCTTAATAGTAAAGAATGCTGCAGGACGTGGCGCGGTAACAAAAACAGGATATATAAAAGTGATATCAAAACCAATTGCTGCATTCTCTGGATCTCCCACCTCAGGAAAAACACCATTAAACGTTAAATTTACTGACACAAGCACAGGAATACCTGCTGGATGGATATGGGACTTTGGAGATGGATCAAAGTCATACTTCCAGAATCCGGTTCATAAGTATTCGAAGGCAGGGGTCTATACTGTTAGCTTAACAGTAAAGAATGCTGCAGGACGTAGCGTGATAACAAAAACAAGATATATAAAAATTATATAAAAATTATATAAAAGTGTAACGAAACCAGTTATACTCTTAAAGTAAATAAAAACTGAATTGGAAAAAGAAAAAAACCAAGGAGAAAGGGCAGTGATGGGATCATATAATATATGATAAACACGCCCTTTGACCTTGTTTAACAATATTTGAGAACCATCCTCATACTCGCAGTTTTCAATAACTGAGTTCCAAGATATAATTTCTTAACTTTTTTAGCTAATTTGAAATTCTCAATGTTTTCGTGTCACGTTTTTGTGCTGAAATACCAGGTATTTCTATGCTAATCGGCTTCAACCAGTCTCTTCCTTACATAATGAGCTGATCCCAAAACTCAATATTTATTCTCTGAATATCATATTCTGGATTCTCAATAGGACTTTTGATCCTGAAAAATAATTTTGAAACTCTTCCTGATGTGGGAATAAAACCAATAATACTAAGACATGAACTGTTTTAATGAGAAACATTGAGGAAATATCGATATTGAAGTAGTTTTTACAGATCAAATAATGAATAATAATAGTAATATAATAATTTTGGAAAGTGCTTTATATAAGGACAAAATATTACTATTTTGGGTAAATTAGGCAAATTTTTTACTTTTCAGCAAACATATTTTTGCAACCAGCCATTAGCAAAATGACCCCATACATGTAAGGACAAACGGCACATTAAAAACGTAAAGGTGACGAAAGATAAAGGAGTAGGATAAATGAAAACTAACAAAAAATTACATTCAATAACCTTAATATCGTTAGCTTTAATTTTGTTTTTAGTTCTCGTTTCATCTGCAGCATCGGCCGATAGTGAGCAAAGTGCTTCGTCTACAGGGACGTACGCGTATATTACAAACGAATTAGGTAGTAGTGTTTCCATAATTGACACAGACACAAACACTGTCACAGCTACCGTACCTGCAGGAAACCACCCTGCCGGAGTTGCGGTCAACCCGGAGGGGACAAGGGTATATGTGGCGAACTTTTATCTGGATAACTATGAAAATACTCTCTCAAACGTAATTGATCCAAAATTAATATTAGTAAAAGGAACAGACGAACATGTGAAGACCGGTGAAGGGACTGTCTCCGTAATCGACACAGCTACAAATACTCTTATAGCCACGGTGCCTGTTGAAAGTTCTCCAGTTGGAGTTGCAATAACCCCGGATGGAAAAAAGGCATATGTAGCGAATCGTGGCAGTGATATTGTCTCTGTAATTGACACCGCCACAAATACTGTTACAGCCATGGTGAACGTAGGAAGCGGGCCCACAGGAGTTGTAGTCACACCGGATGGAAAAAAGGCATACGTGACAAATTTATACGGTAGTGACGTCTCTATAATTGACACTGCCACAAATACTGTTACAGCCACTGTGCCTGTAGGAGACTCTCCTTTTGGAGTTGCAATCACACCGGATGGAGCTAAGGTATATGTATCGAACGCCGGCAGCAACACTGTTTCTGTAATTGATACTGCAACAAACACGGTGACAGCCACTGTGCCTGTAGGAGGCTGGACCTTGGGAGTTGCGGTCAACCCGGCGGGAACAAAAGCATATGTGACGAACTACAATGACGGCACTCTCTCTGTAATTGACACTGCCACAAACATAGTTACAGCCACCGTGTTTGTAGGGAGTGGCCCTTACGGAGTTGCAACCAATCCGGATGGAACAAAGGTATATGTGGCGAACTCTGGAAGCAATACTGTCTCTGTAATTGACGCAGCAACAAATAATATTATAGCTACTGTTGATGTAGGAGAAGCTCCAGCTGCTTTCGGGCAGTTTATATGTCCGCAGAAACCAGGTCCTTTCGCAAATTTTTCTGCAAAACCCACCGAAGGAAAAGCACCACTAAACGTTAAGTTTACTGACACAAGCACAGGAACACCAACGAAATGGAAATGGGACTTTGGAGACGGAACAACTTCAACCCAACAGAATCCAACGCATAAGTATTCCAAAGTAGGGAGTTATACTGTTAAACTTACAGCAACAAATGCTAAAGGCGGTAACACAATAACAAAAACAGGCTATATAAATGTGGTAACAAAACCTGTTGCTGCATTTTCTGCGACACCTACCTCAGGAAAAGCTCCGGTAACTGTCGCTTTTACGGATAAAAGTACAGGAATACCGACCAAGTGGAAATGGAGTTTTGGAGACGGGACAATTTCAAGGGAACAGAATCCAGAACATGAGTATTTACAGGAAGGAAAATATAAGGTTACACTTACAGTAAGCAATGTAGCAGGCGGCAGTACTGTAACTAAAACAAATTACATAACAGTGACAACAAATACAAGACCGGGAATATACTCTGAAAGTGAATAAATCCTAAATTAAAAAACAACAAAAAGTAAAGGCTAAGGGGTAATGCGAATAATTAATCAAATCTGACAAAATTAACCCTTTAGCCTTATTTGACCATATTTCAGAGTCACCCACCTGGTTGTGATTAGAATAACTGGATATTACGATATAATTTTACAAGTTCATTTGAAACGCTTAATGCTTTCCTTAAATGCTTTCCTTTTACTATTTAATGCAGAAAAACCTCGGCTATTTCTGCACAAATTTACTGAGACCCTATACTTCTTCCCAAAAACAAATCAGCTAAAATCAAATATTTGTATAAAGCTTAGATTCGAATGAAAAAGTTTAAAAATGTAGACTATGGGAGTAATTCACATTTTATAATTGAAAAATAAGTTTGGACTTACGCAGTTGAACTGAAAAATCAAGCGCGTCAGGCGGCTAACTGTCTAAAACGTGATTTTAATCCACAGTCGTTGATGTAATTGATTTTGTTCTTCAAGTGCGTAAGTCCTATAAGTGAGAGATGATGGAGTAGAATAATGAAAACTGACAAAAAATTGCATTCAGTAGTTTTAGCATCAGCAGCTCTAATTTTATTTTTAATTCTCATTTCTTCTACAGTATCGGCAGCTACTGTGCAAAGTGCTTCGACAACGGCTCCATGTGCATATATTACGAACCGGTACAGCAACAGTGTCTCTGTAATTGACACAGCTACAAACACTGTAAAAGCAACGGTGGATGTAGGGTCCAACCCATTTGGAGTTGCAGTCAACTCGGCAAGAACAAAAGCATATGTGACGAACTTATATGAAGAGAATTATGATAGTGCCATTTCAGAGCAAATTGCCACAAAATCGACATTAAGTACAAAAACAGAAGAGCATATCGCTACCGGTGAAGGAACTGTCTCCGTAATTGACATAGCTACAAATACTGTTACAGCCACAGTGCCTGTAGGAATCATCCCTGAAGGAGTTGCAGTCAATCCGGCAGGAACAAAGGTATATGTGACAAACCTGGGTAGTAACACTGTCTCCGTAATTGACGCAGCAACAAATACTATTACAGCCACAGTGTCTGTAGGATCCGGTCCCCTGGGAGTTACAGTCAGCCCGGATGGAACAAAAGCATATGTGGTAAACGAATATGACAGCACTGTTTCTGTAATTGATACTGCAACAAATACAGTTACAGCCACTGTGTCTGTAGGAGATGACCCCAGTGGGGTTGTAATAACCCCGGATGGAACAAAGGCATATGTGACGAACTATGACACTGTCTCTGTAATTGACACAGCAACAAATACTGTTACAGATACGGTAACTGTAGAAAGCTTGCCCTGGGAAGTTGCTGTCAACCCGTCTGGAACAAAGGTATATGTTACGAACTTTGGCAGTGATACTGTCTCAGTCATTGACACAGCTACAAATACTGTTACAGCCACGGTGCCTGTAGGAAGTTCTCCAATTGGAATTGCATTCATACCAGACGGAACAAAGATATATGTGGCGAACTCTGGCAGCTACACTGTCTCGGAAATTGACACAGCAACAAATACTGTTACAGCTACGGTAGATGTAGGAAGTAGTCCGGTTGCTTTCGGACAGTTTATAGCCACTCTCTCACCAGGTCCTTTCGCAAATTTTTCTGCAAAACCAACTGAAGGAAAAGCACCATTAAACGTTAAGTTTACTGACACAAGCACCGGAACACCAACGAAATGGAAATGGGATTTTGGAGATGGAACAACTTCAACCAAACAGAATCCAACGCATAAATATTCCAAAGTAGGGAGTTATACTGTTAAACTTACAGCAACAAATGCTAAAGGCAGTAATACGTTAACAAAAACAGATTATGTAAAAGTGGTAACAAAACCAGTTGCTGCATTCTCTGCATCTCCGACCTCAGGAAAAGCACCATTAACCGTCGAATTTACGGACAAAAGTACAGGAATACCGACCAGATGGAAATGGAGTTTTGGAGACGGGACAACTTCAAGAGAACAGAATCCAGAACATCAGTATCTACAGGAAGGAAAATATAAGGTTACACTTACAGTAAGCAATGTGGCAGGCGGCAATACTGTAACGAAGACAAATTACATAACAGTGACAACAAATACCAGACCTGGGACATACTCTGAAAGTAAATAAACCTTAAATTAAAAGACAATAAGAAAGTAAAGGTTAAACGTAATGAACACAAAGGTCTGTTTCAGTCACAACAGAAGAATCATAGTGGGTGACCGAAACAGACCATAATTCTGTTTTCTCTTATTCCGTTTTAGAATTAATACCAGGTTTTTTTGTTCCCTGTACCTTAATCTTTTTCTGAGTGATGAAACTCTGAGTGATGAAACTCTGAGTGATGAAACTCTGAGTGATGAAACTCTGAGTGATAAAACTCTGAGTGATGAAACTTCAACTTTCAGCATAAAACCGCATCAAACAACACATTAAATAAAAATGGCAATTTGAAACGAAGTTTTTGGACAAGAATTAGAAACTTTTTAATATAAAAAATCTAAATATAGAATAAATCTGTAATCGTGGAACAAAAAAGATAATCTACCGCCATGAAGAATCTAATAATGATCGGTATAACGAGAACCCCTATAATGATTCTTCAAGAAAAAGGGGAAACGATATAAGTACAGACTGTGGACCATTTCAAGATGGGATGATGCTAAAATTGAACTACATGGTTCAGGTACTTAATAAATTTTTTATTAGGCCTGCAGATTATCTATAGTTATATCCCGATTTTCATGATTTTAGAAACTCCGGTTCAATCTGTTTATTAAAAAGCGTGGTTATGTAGAAATCCTTTGAAGTCAAGAACTCTCAATTGTTAAAACTGAATTACCTGATACGCTTTTATATATTTAGTTCAGAGCCTATTGAAACTGATTTAGATATGTTTTCTACAAAACCAAAAAAGAAAAACGACTAAATTTTGGAACTGAGTTTTAGAACAACAAAACCTGTATTCGGCAGATCGACATTAAATTTGGATATTTTTTAGGATAGGTATCCTCTTCAAACTGTACGGGAAAAAATAGGTTTCATATAGATACTGGAAGTTTAAAAAATCCCTCAAGTTTACAAAATAAATTAAGACACTAATTCAACTTTCAAAACATGTAATAAAATTATTATGGGTTTTTTGGTTATAATATATTCCCTTGAAATGAAGAGGATATCAGAATAGCGCTTTTCAAACACCCTATTAATTTGCCCTGTATTTAACATGTGTTAACATATGGCCCATGCGCCATCATAAAAAAACATCAGGTCATTTTTACAGCAATATAGTGTGGGATAGAATGCAAGTTCCCAAAAAAACGTTATCAATGAAAATGTTTGGAAAAAGAATTTACCTGCTGAATGCAGGACGAAACATAAGGAGTAAGACAATGAAAATGGACAAAAAATTCTGTTCAGTAGCTTTAGCTTCAACAACCATTGTTTTATTTTTAATTTTAACATTATCTACTATATCGATAGCTACTGCACAAAATACTTCGAGCACGGCTAAATATGCTTACATTACGAATAGCGGCAGCACCACTGTCTCTGTAATTGACATCACAACAAACAAAGTTACAGCCACGATAAACGTAGGAAAATATCCTTATGGAGTTGCAGTAAACCCCGCTGGAACTAAGGTATATGTATCGAAAGAAGCAAGTGGTGTTGTCTCCGTAATTAACACTGCAACAAACAAGGTTGCAGCTACAGTGAGTGTAGGAAAAAAGCCCTGGGGAGTTGCAATTAACCCGGCGGGAACAAAGGTATATGTAGCAAATGAAGGCAGTAAGACCGTCTCTGTAATTGACACTACAAGCAACAAAGTTACAGCTACAGTGTCTGTCGGAAATTACCCTTGCGGAGTTGCAGTTAACCCGGCAGGAACAAAAGTATATGTGGCGAATTCCCTTGATAACACTGTTTCTGTAATTGACACATCAACAAACAAGGCTATAGCCACAATAAAAGTAGGAAATCTCCCTACCGGAGTTGCAGTTAATCCGGCGGGAACAAAGGTATATGTGACGAACGAGTACGACGTTTCTGTAATTGACACAACAAAAAATAAGGTTACTGCCACGGTGACTGTAGGAAAATATCCGTGGGGAATTGCAGTAAACCCGGCCGGAACAAAGGTATATGTGACAAACTATGGAGATGGTACTGTTTCTGTGATTAACACAGCTACAAACAAGGTTACAGCCACAGCGACAGTAGGAAGTTATCCATTAGGAATTGCTTTCAGTCCGGACGGGACTAAGGCATATGTGGCAAAAGAAACAAGCGGAGCTGTCTCTGTAATTAATACAGCCACAAACAAAGTTACAGCTACAGTGAGGGTGGGAAAAGAACCTGCTGCATTCGGGCAGTTTATAAGTTCTGCCACAACATAACATCTAATTAACATCTAATTTCTGTTGCAAACTTCAAAGGCTCGCTACTCTCAGGAAAAAACCCGTTAAATGTTGTCTTTACTGACAAAAGCACAGGAAAAAAGACTAAATGGAAATGGAGTTTTGGATACTGAACCTCCTTAACAAACAGAATCCAGCGCATAAACTGCTGAAGGTTCAGTTTACTGACAAAAACACCAGATAAAGAACAAGGGAGAGCGAGAAAAAGAGAAAAGCTAAAGGGTATATGATTACGGATCAAATCTTTACGGATCAAATCTTTACGGATCAAATCTTTACGGATCAAATTTTGAAAAGATAAACCTGTGTTCCTTATTCATAGGAATTTGGGACGGTTATTCTTTTACATTTTATAGTTGCTGCCCCATAAAACCTGCTATCCTTTTCGCGATTATACCCTCAACTTTCTCTCAAGTTTTCTTAATTTATTTTCGGCTTTTTCTTGAGCTTTTTCTTAACTATCTCTCAACTTTTTCTCGGATTCTTCTGCCTGTTCTTAACCTGGTTCCAACTTTGAATATTACATTAGTGTGTTTATGCCTTTTCCAATTTAGATTAGTTTTTCTATTTTCTTCACCGGTTCCTCTTCAGGAAATAAGCCGCTCCCATGGTCAGCCCCAAAATTCCAAGCCCAGGACCAGGCGATTCTTTTTCTCCGGAACTCTCTTCATTGGTAGCATTTTCATCAGTAGCGTTTTCATTGGTAGCGTTTTTGGCTGCCGGTTCTGCAGCTTCATCGGTTTTGTTTACAGTGGTTTTGGAACTGGTTACTTTTACCATATCGTCCAGGCCCTGCTCATGAGCACTGGCATTCAGATTGCTTTCAAGGACTTTAACGGCATTTGGAACTTTTGGGAAGAGCGGGTAATTATCGGTTCCTCCGCCTGTGATGTTATATGCGGTATCGCAAATACCATTGCTGTTTTCGTCCATACCGGTTTCGCTGTAACCTTTACCTTCAAGGTCAGCCCAGAAGTTCCCTCCTATGTAAGGGCCCCGGACAATATTCAGTTTTGCTTTGAGTGGGCTTTGCCAGAGATTTTCTGCGTTTGCAGCTTTTTCTTCCACATTTTCGGCGTTTTTGAAGTAATTATTATAGATATAATTCTTGCTGCTTGCCTCAAGTGAGATTCCAGGACCGTAATTATAGGCAATTGTATTGTCAATGATATCATTTGAGTTTGAGCTTTCGAGTCTTATTCCTTTTTCGTCAAGGGTAATGAGATTATTGCTTATGGTATTGCTGTCAGAACCTTTGAGAAGAATGCCATATTCGGCTCCCTGAACTCTATTGTTGTTAATGTAACAACTTTTAACTCCTGTAAGCAAGATTCCTGCTTTTTCCGAACCCTCAATGGCAAATCCGCTAAAAGATGCCCTATCCACACTGATTTCAACAGCGCTTTTCGTGGGATCGGCTGCCCTTATCACAGTTTCCTCTGGCTTTCTGGATTCCGACCAGATATAGACTTGCTTATTTATTTTGAGATTTTCAACATAGGTTCCAGGGCTTACAAAAATCGTGTCTCCGGTTTCTGCTTCATCGATTGCGGCTTGTATGGAAATATAGTCTCCTTCAGTTGCCGAACTTACCCTTAAATTAGCGGCCGAGGAGGCAGAGCAAGTGAAGAGAACTGCCAGAGTAATCGCAAGTGCTGTCAGCTTAAAAGCTCTGAAATTCTGTCTTTTTATTCTTCTCATACTAGTCCTTCCTTTACATTTTGAAGCTACCGTTTTCTTTAATCAGGCTTTAACTCTTTAGAAAAAAGAAAGCCTGCCTTTTTCAGGTTTTTTATTGTTTTTAGGAAAAAGCTCTCTCAATACTTTGTCAAGGAAGTAATTTTATCCCTGAATTAATATACCTTTGGGAATAAAAAAATATAAACAGCTATCCTTAAATAATAGTTCAATATCCTCTGATAAAAGAAATTAATCTTCAATTAAAGTCTTAAATACTGTAAAATCTGATATTACACGGAAATTATTGTTATATATTACACTGAAATTATTGTTATATATTACACGGAAATTTGTTATATATTACACGGAAATTATTGTTTTATTATTGTCTCGAATGGAGGCCTAAAAATGGATGAGAAGATTGCGCCCCACCTTCAAGAGTTAACCAGGGCGCTTGGAGACCTTGAAAAGACTGGCATCAGGGCAGAGTTTGAGAAACTCATTGCTTTTCGTGTCCCGCCTGATGTCGCAAAAGAGAGTATCCTCCGCAAGTTCGGAGGAAAAAGGAAAGTTTTGAAAGTAAAAGATCTGTCTGCCAACCTTAAGAATTTTGAGCTTACAGGCAGGATTCTGGACCTCGGGGAAAAATCAATCCACCCGCAGGAAGGAACTCAGGAAAAACCTTCGAGGCTTTATACCGGAGTTCTTGCGGACGAAACCGGGGCAGTTCTGTTTTCTTCCTGGAAGGAACTGCCAGGTTCAATTGGGGATGTAATTAACATCAAAAATGCCTATGTCCGGATCTGGCAGAACCGGATCAGGCTTTCTATAGGGGAACAATCTCCTGTGTTGAAAATTTCGGACTCCTTGCTCCCCCCTTTGTCCGAACTTTCAGCAAGCCAGAAAAAAAAGTTAATTGACATAGGAGCTGTGGATTTTTCCGTAGATACAATAGCCTGCGTGCTTCAGCTTTCATACAGAGAAATCCTTGTAAAGGGACGCCAGGCCAGAGTGGTCTCGGGCGTGCTTGCGGACGAGACAGGCAGGATGCCTTTTACGGCCTGGATTGAACTGCCTGGAATAGATATAGGGAGTATTATCCGAATCGAAGGAGCTCAGGTGCGGATGTTCAGGGGAATGCCATCAGTAAATATCCTGAACAGCACAAAAGTTTCTTCTATTGGTCCCGACGAAATCGGAAAACTTGCATTTACATTCGAATCCGCATCAAAAGATCCTGCGCCTATCAAAATCCAGGAGATAAATTCAAGAGACAGCATGTTTGACGTGTCCGTAGCAGGCAATCTGGTTTCAGTCAGGCCCGGTTCAGGCATTATCTCCCGCTGCCCTGAATGCAGTCGTGTAATCCAGAAAGGAAATTGCAGAGTGCACGGGAAGGTAGAAGGCGTATGGGACATGCGGATCAAAGCCATAATGGATGATGGAACCGGTTCCGTGTCAGTTATGTTTCCAAGGGAACTTGCGGAAATCATCTATGGGAAAACTCTTGAGGAAGCCGAACAGCTAATGTTCTCGGATGTCTCAAAAGATGCAGTCTATGAAGATTTAAGGCGTTTTCTTACGGGCCGCTATCTTGCAGTACGCGGAAACTCTTCAAAAAATGAATTTGGGATTTCTTTCGTAGCTGAAAATGCCTGGGTACCTGAAGAGGATCTTGCAGTGAGAGTAGTTGAACTCCTTCGCAGGCTCGGGCCGGATGAGGAGGACGGACAGGATAAAAATTCACAGGTTTCCAGGGGAGGAATCGAACTTGCTTAAACGAGAGGTCGCAAAAAGAGTTTTTGCAAGAGAATTCGAAGCCTGCAGAGAACTTGAAAAATCCGAACGTACTGACTCGGAAGCTGCAGATTCAAAAACTCCAAACCTGCTTATTAGCCCTCTGGGGCTTATTCTCAATCGTGTTTTCGTGGTTGGAGTGGTCACAGAACTTGACAACATCGGAACACAGAGCGAGATGTGGAAAGCGAGAATAGTTGACCCCACAGGGGCTTTTACGGTATATGCAGGACAATACCAGCCTGAGGCTTCGATCTTTTTGTCAACAGTACAGGTTCCTGCTTTTATTGCCCTTACAGGAAAAGCCAGGACCTATGAACCCGAACCCGGATCGGTTTTTGTTTCTATTCGGGCTGAAGAGGTAAATGTAGTGGATGAAGAAATCCGCAACAGATGGGTCGTGGATACCGCAGAACAGACTGTTGAGAGACTTGAAGCCTTCTCGGACGTTCTGACCAACGGATATCGTGGAGAAAAACTTCGGGAATACCTTCTGGAGAAAGGCATTTCTTCCGAGCATACGGAAGGGATTGTAATTGCGCTTGAAAGGGAGCGCTCTCCTGCTGAATTTGTAAAACTACTTCGGGCTTCCATCAGGGAAGGCCTTAAAGCCCTGGATCTGGATTCTGAAAATAATACAGATGCTAAAGCTGACCAGAAGGAATTCGTGCTTGAATTGCTTAAGGAAATGGATGGAAGCAAAGGAGTTGATTACGCAGCTTTTATAGATGCTGCAGCATCCCGGGGCATTTCTGAGCAGGTTGTAGAAGAGGTTATCCGTTTCCTGCTTGAAGGCGGGCAGTGTTACGAACCTAAGATTGGGATAATAAAGCTTGTAGGGTAAACCAGAGCCGGTATTGACAAAGCCTGTAGGGGACCCAGAGAGGATTTACAAGGTCTGCGGGAGAATCCATGCAGGGAAAGAAAACCTGCGTTATAGATAAAATTAGAAGGGATTAGTCTT
The DNA here is from genome assembly GCF_000969945.1 of Methanosarcina sp. Kolksee. Lineage (NCBI taxonomy): Archaea > Methanobacteriati > Methanobacteriota > Methanomicrobia > Methanosarcinales > Methanosarcinaceae > Methanosarcina > Methanosarcina sp. Kolksee. The sequence continues at coordinate 626,209 of NZ_CP009524.1, read as the reverse complement.
ATATATGTGTGATAATGCTTAAGTGTGATTAGGTTAATTGGTATTCTCTGTTAAAATTTAATATCTCATATTTATTGTATTAATTGGAGAAATTGACATGAAAGTATTGGTCAGCGACTCACTCTCCAATGAAGGTTTGGAGATTCTAAAAGAACACTTTACGGTTGATGTTTCCACCGGGCTTTCCGAAGAGGAGCTGGTGAAAAAAATTAAGGATTACGATGCTCTTGTAATACGCAGTGGTACCCATGTTACTCAGAAGATAATCGAAGCTGCCGACAACCTGAAAATTATCGGGAGAGCCGGGGTCGGAATTGACAATGTGGATGTGGATGCAGCTACAAAGAAAGGCATTATTGTTGCTAACTCTCCCGAAGGCAATATGATTTCGGCAGCAGAGCACACAATTGCTATGATGATGGCAATGTCCAGGAACATTCCCCAGGCAAATGCTTCCCTGAAAGCCAGAGAATGGAAACGTAGCAAATTCACAGGTGTCGAGGTCAAAGGTAAGACCCTGGGAGTCATAGGTCTCGGAAGAATCGGTTCCGAAGTCGCAAAAAGGGCTTCAGGGCTTGAGATGAACCTGATGGGGTATGATCCTTTTGTTTCTGAAAAGAGGGCTATTGAGCTTGGTGTCAAACTAGCTACAGTTAATGAAATCGCAAAAGAAGCCGACTACATTACAGTGCACACTCCTCTTATTAAAGAAACCAGAAACATTCTTGATGAAGAGCAGTTTGCCCTTATGAAGCCTACAACCAGGGTTCTCAACTGTGCCCGCGGCGGCATTATCAATGAAGAAGCTCTGGCAAAAGCTCTTGAAAGCGGAAAAATAGCCGGTGCAGCAATAGACGTTTTCATTGAGGAGCCTCCTTTTGACAGCCCTCTCCTTAACTTTGACAACGTTGTAGTAACCCCTCACCTTGGTGCCTCTACACAGGAAGCTCAGGTTAATGTGGCAGTAGATATTGCAAAGGAAGTAGCGTCTGTCCTCACAGGCGGATCTGCAAAGAACGCAATCAATATCCCCTCAGTAAAGCCGGAAGCTATGGCAGTCCTTGCCCCTTACATCAGGCTCTCGGAAATTATGGGTAAGATTGCAGGGCAGCTCGTAGACGGAAACTACGAAAAAGTCGAAATCGGATATAATGGAGAGATTTCCGGAAAAGATACAAGACCTCTTACAGTCTCGGCTCTCAAAGGGCTGCTTGAAATGGCTCTCGGTTCCGGAGTTAACTATGTCAATGCACCCACTCTTGCAAAGTCCAGAATGATTGCAGTCGTGGAAAGTAAATCAGAATCTTCTGAGGAATACTCTTCAACTATCAGTATCAAACTTAGCAGCAACGGCAAGACAAAGCTGGTCGCAGGCACTGTTGTCGGAGACGATCCAAAGATCGTCGTAGTCGATGATGACAGAGTAGATATCTTCCCTGCAGGCCATATGATTTTTGCCAAACACATCAACAGGCCCAACGTTATCGGACCGTGCTGCATGGTACTCGGTAAAAACAATATCAATATTTCAGGCATGCAGGTTGGCAGATCAGAAATTGGAGGCGTGACCATGATGGTTCTTAACGTAGACTCCGAAGTTTCGGACCCAATTCTTGAGGAAGTCAGGAAAGTAGACGGAATCCTTGATGCCAAACTTGTGACACTCTAAACTTTCCTTTTCAGGAAGACTTTACTCCGGCAGAAGTTCAGGGTAGAAAATCCTGAGCCGGAGACTTTAAATTTTTGAGTCTTTAATTAAATTTCTTGATTTTAGATTTCTTTATCTTAAACGTTTATATTACATTCATAATAATATTCATTTTTCCAATAATATTATACACTTAAAATATTATGCTTTCAACAATATTATGCTTTCAACAATATTACACACTTAAAATATTATGCTTTCAACAATATTAGACTCTCAACAATATTATACACTTAAAATATTATACTCTCAATATCAAATTAAACTCTCCGTGCCATATCAATTTTTATGGGTGCAGTTGATGGAAGAACTTAAACGCGTAGTCTCCGCTCCTTTTAAAAAAACTCTTGCAACTTCTCTTTCAGAAAAGGATTTTGAGTATTCCCTGGCTTTTGACCTGAAATGGTTTTCCCCGAAAACTGCCTCAAAAGTAAAGGAAAAAGCCCTTGAAACAGGTGTTCTCATACTCAAAGCCGGGGTTCTTGTGCCCGGTTTTGATGTGGAAAGTATCCGGGTTCCACATGCTTTCAAACCGTCGGAGAATTTTCTTGAAAATCCAGACAGTTCTGAAGAAAAAGCGCATATGAAAGAAGAAATTTCCTTTGAGCAAGTTCTGGAATTTATCTCCGCAGACATTGGGATAAGCCGGCAAAAATTGGTTTCTGAGATTAATTTCATGCAGGACCGGCTTTCCTATCTTGTGGATATCCGGATCGTGGCACTTATTGTAGCAAAAAAGGTCGGATGTGACATTTCGGGAATTTATGACAGGGTTTCGAGGTCGGTACTTGGCATATCTTATTAATAGATTTCTGAAACCACTCAACAGAAGATAACCGATATCTGAAACCACTCAACAGAAGATAACCGATATCTGAAACCACTCAACAGAAGATAACCAATATCTGAAGCTACTCAACAGAAGATAACCGATATCTGAAACTACTCAACAGAAGGTAACCGATATCTGAAACGACTTAAAAAGAAAAGAAGTTGCAGTTGTCTCAGGCAGTTAAATTTTATTCAAACATATTGGAGAAAAGTTGTCTGAAGGAACAACTTCCCCTAACTCTATAATAAACTTAAATTATACTTTTTACAAGTTTTTGTGAATCTTTTCCATAAGCAAGGGAGCCGATAATATCGGTGTAACTATTTCTATGTATGCGCCTGTTTTAGCATTATCCAGCTCTCTCATTACCTTATCAAGGTCCCCGCAGGTAGTAACCTTTCTCGTAATCCAATCATTGCAGCCGAGAACCTCCGGTAATTTATAATATTCCCATTCTGCAAGGTCATTATAGCAGTAATCTAATTTTTCAGACAACATTCTTTCTATCAGGTAGCCGTGATTATTCAGCACGAAGATAATCGGCTTCAGACCATGACGATAAAACTGGCTGATTTCCTGAGCAGTCATCTGGTGTGACCCTTCTCCAGTAATAAGAATTACTCGCCTGTCAGGTGCAGCCAGTGCAGTGCCAAAGGAAGCTGGAGTAGCCCAGCCAATTGCTGCCCAGAGCATCTGGTTCTCGAACTTAGTTCCTTCTGGCAAAAGTAGGGGCAGTAACCCATAAAAGGATGAGCTTGAGTCAGCTATGATTATGTCATCAGGCTTAACGAACTCCGCATACTTCGCGTATAAATAGTCAGCCGTTATTGGATCTTCAGCATCTACCTCGGGAACGGCGGGACGGCTGGCAACAGGGCCACTGACATCGGTACGCTTGTTAAGCCTTCTGGAGAGTTCCTCCAGTACATCAAGCATTTTTACATTGATATAATCAGTATACCCTATATGGACACTTGAAGGCATGATATTGATAATTCGGGACTTATCCAGCTTAGCCGTGAACTTGCCTGTGTTAACATCAGATAGGATAGTGCCTATCGTAAGGATACAGTCGCAGGATTCCACAAATTCCCGGATTTCAGGATTGATAAGTTTTCCCATATATAATCCCAGGTAGGAGGGATTAGTCTCGTCAAGCACTGACTTATCCAGAGCCATAGTAACATAAGGCAAGCCCGAAGCATTAATTACAGCCATAGATAAGTCCTTGAGGCCAAACCGGTCAACAAGAAAACCCGGCATAATACAGGCTTGCTTTGCATCCGAGAGTTTACCTGCAATAATCGAGACCACCTCTTCAAGAGTTGCAGGGTCGCTTTTTACAGGTTTTCTTGCAGGCGCATTAAAGGATGAAATATCTGCATTCACATAGTCGTGAGGTATTGCAATATAAACGGGACGGTGGTTCTCCAGGGCAGTTTCGATCACACGCTCAACTTCCTGAATGCAGTTTTCCGGAGTAAGCATTGTACTTGCACATACTACTGGCGTAGCCATCTCCATAAATATATTTGATTCTCCGTCTCCCAGCGAGTGATGCACTATATCATGTCTCTTCTGTGCCTGCATTTTTGGCATTCCTACAATATGGAATACCAGATTGTACTCCGCATAAGAGCCTGCTATACCGCATAGTGTGGAAAGTTCACCTACACCAAAAGTAGTAGATAGCGCTGACATACCTTTAATACGAGCATAACCGTCAGCAGCATAAGCAGCGTTCAGTTCATTGCAGCAGCCTATCCAGCGAAGCTCTTTATCATCACATATGGCGTTGTTGATCGGAAATGCAAAGTCCCCTGGTACGCCGAAAATATCCCTTATCCCCAGTTGCTTTAATCTATCCAGAAGGTATTGAATAACTGTCAGCATGCTAATATCACCCATTTCCTGTCTGCGAATTTCTGTCTGCGAATTTCTGTCTGCGAATTTCTGTCTGCGGATTCCTGTCTGCGGTTTTCTGCCCGCTTATTTCATATTTTGTACCAGGCGCAGTAATATATTAGTGACACTCATAAGGAATTCTAGCTTCATTTGCCGCCTGATTATAGAGCGGATATTGCCTGATTATAGATCGGATACTAATTGTATGCGAGATTTTCCCGCCTTCCTGAAACTGATTATCCCCTATATTCCCTAGATTCCCTAAACACTGATTATTCCCTAGATAGTATAATTTGTTTAATATTATAAAAATAGAATTTCTTTCTAATACATTCTATCTATACATGTTAGTTTCCAGGTTAGTTCCAAAAGCAAGTATTATAATTAATGAGTAAATCGAAGATTGAGACTATAAGCAAACAGAAACAAAAAAATATCAGAGACAAAAGAAGATTATTATTTGGAATTCTTGTAAATAGGACTAATGATGCACATAATCTTTATGTACTAGAAATGTTATTCACATCATACCAATTCCGACTAATCGCTTGTTCTTTAAATTTGCTGCTTCTGGATCAAGTTCCAAAGGGGCAGCTATAGCGATGTTCGAACGCGATAGGGAATTTTTTTCCGCGTGAGTGAGGTTTATACAAATCTTGCGGAGGAACATACATTGGGTAAAAGATCACTGGTAAAACTGACAAGAAAAACAAATCCAAGAATCGTTTCCCTGATTCTTACCCTGAAGGAGAGGGCAAATACAAATACCGCCCCCATCTGGAAGGATATCGCGGGACGTCTTGAGATGCCGTCCAGAAACTATGCGGCTGTGAATATAAGTAAGATAAACAGACACACGGCAGAGGACGATGTTCTGCTTATTCCGGGAAAAGTGCTGGGCGCAGGTCTCCTTGACCACCCTGTAACTGTTGCGGCTTTAACCTTCAGTGGCTCCGCAGTTGAAAAGATCACTGAAGCCGGTGGCAAGTGCCTGAGTCTCGAAGAGATAATGGATGAAAATCCAAAAGGGTCCGGTATCCGGATTTTCCGCTGAGGTGTCGAAGATGACGGTTATCGATGCAAATGGGCTTATTCTAGGACGTCTTGCAAGTACAGTTGCAAAACAGTTGCTTTCAGGAGACGAAGAGATATATATTGTAAACGCTGAAAAAGCTGTAATTTCTGGCTCAAGGGCGACCACCCTCAAAGAATACCGGCAAACCCGGGAGAGAGGTAGTATGGAATTCGGACCTTACTTCCCGAAGCGTCCGGACCGCATCCTTAAGAGGACTATCCGTGGCATGCTGCCCCATAAGAGAGCAAGAGGCAGGGACGCAATGTCCAGGCTTAAGGTCTATGTAGGTGTTCCCTCTGAATTCAAGGACACTGAAGCAATCACAATTGCAGATGCCGATATGAGGCTTCTAAGTTCAAGTAAATATATTGAACTTGGTGAAGTGAGCCAGAAAATGGGTTCAAAATTTTAAAGGGTGAGTCCTCATGGTCAAAGTAGTTAATTCATCTGGAAAGCACAAGACTGCAACTGCACGTGCAACAGTCACAAAAGGAACCGGAAAGGTCAGGATCAACAAAATTCCTCTCGAGCTATATACTCCAGAGCTTGTAATGATGAAGATCTCAGAACCCCTGCTGATCGCAGGAGATGAAGTGGTCTCTGGACTTGACATTAATGTAGATGTCAGGGGCGGCGGAATTATCGGACAGGCTAATGCGGTAAGGACCGCAGTTGCCAGAGGTATTGTGGAATGGACAAATGACACAATCATCAGAGATAACTTCGCAAGCTATGACCGCAATTTACTTGTAAGCGATTCCAGGCAGAAAGAATCAAAGAACTTTGGTGGACCCGGAGCAAGGGCTAAATACCAGAAATCTTACAGGTAAGACTATGATCCCAGTCCGATGTTTCTCATGTGGAAAAGTAATCTCAAACTATTGGGATGAGTACAAAAGACGTGTCAATGATGGCGAAAACGCTGCCGTGGTATTGGATGATCTTGGAATCACCCGCTACTGCTGCCGCAGAATGTTTTTAAGCCATGTTGAACTCGTTGATGTGCTTTCGCCGTACCAGTAAAGGGACCGTAGGGTAGCTTGGTCCATCCTTCGGCGTTCGGGACGCCGGAACCTGAGTTCGAATCTCAGCGGTCCCATATCCCTAGTTTCAGGGTGCTGGTTTTAAGGCATGTACTGTAAAATATCAAACTTATCATGATTATTAATTATCGGAATTCATCGGAGCGTTTTTAAATTTCAGGGTGATCAGTTGGTCAAGGAAAAGTATACCCGGTTCGAGCGTGCACGGATCATAGGTGCAAGAGCATTGCAAATTGCAATGGGAGCTCCTGTCCTTGTTGAAGATGACGGGCGGCTGGACCCTCTTAATCTTGCTATTGAAGAGTTGAAGGCCGGAGTTATTCCTATAACGGTCAAACGTAAAACCAGTTAAAAACGCAGTGGGATAACATTTTCAGAAATTGAATGTGTTTTATTGTTGATTCTATATTATGAGGTGACTTTATGGAGGAAAATGAGCAGACAGGGCAGGAGGAAAATAACGAACAGCCTTTGCCTGAAGAAGATGTCGTGGCTGAAGTAAAACCTGCACCTGAAAAGGAAGCCGCAGCAAAAACCGGATCTGTGCCTGTAGAAGCAGAGGAAGAAGAGCCTTCTGCTAAAGAAGGTTCTACATCTCTTGTTTCTATTGACGAATACCTGGCAGCAGGCGTTCACATAGGCACCCAGCAAAAGACCCAGGACATGATGCGTTTCGTATACAGGGTCAGAACTGATGGATTATATGTGCTTGACATCCAGTCAACAGATGAAAGAATAAGAGTTGCAGCAAAATTGCTGTCTCACTATGACCCTTCAAGGATCCTTGTGGTTTCTTCAAGGCAGTACGGGCAGCATCCTGCAAGGATGTTTTCCAGATCATTAGGCACAAGAGCAATGCTCGGAAGGTTTATCCCAGGGTTACTTACAAACCCTCAGATCCATGGTTTCTTTGAGCCTGATGTTGTGATAGTAACCGACCCTGCAGGCGATGCCCAGGTACTAAAGGAAGCTTCAAGCATCGGGGTGCCTGTTGTAGCACTCTGTGATACTAATAACCTGATTTCAAATGTGGATCTTGTAATTCCCACAAACAACAAAGGTAGAAAAGCTCTTTCCCTTGTTTACTGGCTGCTTGCAAGGGAAGTTTCCCGGCTTAACAGTACTCCTTTCAATTACGAGTTGACTGACTTCGAAACACCTCTCTGATTCCGAAAGGCAGCCCTGCAGACTGCAAGGATATATAAAAAATAGCCCGTATCTTATATGGGTGATCATAAATGAGACAGCCAGCAGTTGCAGGGCAGTTCTATCCCCTGCGTCCTGAAAATCTGGAGAAAGAACTTAAGCAATGTTTTGAAGGTCTGGAGATCCGGGAAAGAAATATCCTGGGAGCAGTTTGCCCGCATGCAGGATATGTCTATTCAGGGAAAGTTGCTGCACACGTTTATGCAGCTCTTCCCAAAGCCGACACATATGTTCTTTTTGGTCCCAACCATACGGGATATGGTTCACCGGTATCAGTATCCACAGATACCTGGAAAACCCCTCTGGGAACTCTCGAGGTTGATCGGGAACTTGCCGAAGGGCTATCAGGAAGTATTATTGATTTAGATGAGCTTGGGCACCGATACGAGCATTCGATCGAAGTTCAGCTTCCTTTCCTTCAATACCGCTTTGATCAAGATTTCAGGATTCTTCCTATTTGCCTGGGTATGCAGGATGAAGAGACCGCAATTGAGGTGGGAACCCTTATTGCCAACCTTGTTTCAAAAAGTGGGAAAAAAGTGGCCTTCATCGCATCCAGCGATTTTACTCATTATCAGCCTGCAAACCTTGCAAGGGAAACGGATAACGAAATTATAGAAGCTATCCTTAATCTGGATGTTCCAGGAATCTATGAAAGGCTTTATAGAAGAAATGCATCCGTATGCGGATATGGCCCTATTTCTGCGATGCTAACAGCCTCAAAGAAGCTTGGTGCAACCCGAGCCGAACTGCTTAACTATTCAAACAGTGGGGAGGTTTCCGGAGATATGAACGCAGTTGTAGGATATGCCGCAATTATTGTGGAGTAAAAGAAATTCCGCAGAAAAACGGAGTACATCTGTTTTTAATTCAAGATACAGAAACACTTACCTGTTCCAAATAAATTTTTTACGGATTTCAGACTTTATTAACCTGATCCAGGTCTGTAAAAAATAAAACAATAACAAATAAATTGAATAATACATTAAATAAATTTATTACTGAGTTGGAAGACAATATGCTTTCATTTCGAATGTAAATTCATTACTTTATATCTTAAATCGAATTTATGAATTTCAGAGGAGTAATATGATTTCGTGTTCTGCCCCCGGGAAAATTTATCTTTTCGGAGAACATGCGGTTGTCTACGGAGAAACCGCAATAGGATGTGCAATTGAATTAAGGACCCGTGTGCGGGTGGAATTATGTGACTCTATAATAATTCAGTCGGAAATTGGCCAAACAGGGATTGATTTTGAAAAACATCCTTATATCTCCGCAGCCATTGAGAAAATTAAAGAAATAGTGCCAATCGAGGGTGTTTATCTGAAAGTTGATTCTGAGATTCCGGTGGGCTCGGGACTCAGTTCATCTGCCGCTGTTACGATTGCAAGTATAGGTGCACTCAATAAACTGTTTGGCTGTGGCCTCTCTCTCGAAGAAATCGCTAAAATGGGGCATGAAATCGAAGTTCAGGTGCAGGGAGCTGCAAGTCCTACTGACACTTATGTTTCTACATTCGGAGGGGTTGTGACCATTCCAGATAGGAGAAAGCTGAAGACGCCTGATTGCGGGATAGTTATCGGGGATACAGGAGTTTTCGCTTCTACAAAAGAGCTTGTAACAAATGTGAGAAAACTCCGTGAAACTTATCCACATCTTATAGAGCCTCTAATGGTTGTCATTGGAAGAATTTCCAAAACCGCAGAACCCTTTTTCCAGACAGGAGATTACTCTTCAATTGGCAAACTTATGAATGTGAACCAGGGCCTTCTGGACGCACTTGGTGTAAATACTTATGAACTTTCCAAATTAATATACTCCTCTCGGGGAGCTGGAGCCTTCGGAGCAAAGAGTACAGGAGGTGGAGGTGGGGGATGTATGGTTGCCCTTACAGCACCTGACAAATGTACACAGGTTGCTGAAGCCATTGCAGGTGCAGGGGGCAAAGCAATCATAACAAAACCCACGGAACAGGGCTTAAGGTTAGAATAAATAACTCAAACCTTGAGCTCTTGGAGTTTTATTTCATAATTTCGCATTATTCATAAAGGAAGCTTGAAATTTTAAAAAGGTATTAAGTGATATTGCATGAATGTCTCAACCGAACCTGTTATCCTGAAACTTGGAGGCAGTGTCATTACTGACAAAGCCGCAGACCAAGGGGTTGTAAGAGAGGATGCCCTCCTGAGAATTGCAAAAGAAGTTTCCGAATACAGGGGAAAAATGATTATTGTACATGGTGCAGGTTCTTTTGGGCACACTTACGCTAAAAAATATGAGCTTGGCAGGGTTTTTGATCCTGAAGGAGCAATTGTAACACATGAATCTGTCAAGAAACTTGCATCCAGTGTGGTAGATGCTCTAAATGAGTACGGAGTAAGGGCTATAGCTGTACATCCTATGTGCTGTACGGTTTGCAGAAACGGGCGGATTGAGAGTATGTACCTTGACAACATAAAGCTCATGCTTGAGAATGGGCTTGTCCCGGTGCTGCATGGAGATGTTGTTATGGATCTCGAACTCAGAGCGTGCGTGCTCTCAGGAGACCAGATAGTCCCCTATCTTGCAAAAGAACTCAAGATTACCCGGCTTGGGTTAGGCTCGGCAGAGGATGGAGTACTTGACAACGAAGGAAAAACCGTACCTGAGATAACCCCCAAAACTTTTGAGAATTTCAAGCGTTACATAAAGGGGTCGGGAAGTACCGATGTTACGGGCGGCATGCTAGGGAAGGTGCAGGAACTTCTGGAACTTAGCAAAACGTCTTGTATTACATCATATATATTCAATGCCAAGAAAGAGGATAATATATATCGGTTCTTAAATGGGGAATCTATGGGAACCACAATCAGTCCGGACAAAAGGGTATGAAATATGATTAGCACGACCTCAAAGCGAAAGATCGAACATCTGAAATTATGTGCTGAAAGCCCGGTTGAATCCCGAAAAGTCAGTGCGGGCTTTGAGGATGTGACCCTGATCCACAGGGCGCTTCCGGAACTCGATATGGATAAATTGAACCTGTCTATAGACCTTCTTGGAAAACGCCTGCAAGCTCCTTTTCTGATCGCTTCGATTACTGGAGGTCACCCTGACACTACTCCTGTAAATGCTGCACTTGCAGCTGCGGCTGAAGAGCTGGGGGTAGGAATTGGCGTTGGAAGCCAGAGAGCTGCAATTGATGACCCTGCCCAGGAAGAGTCTTTCAGGGTTGTCAGGGAAAAAGCTCCGACTGCTTTTATATACGGAAATGTGGGCGCTGCTCAGATTCGCCAGTATGGGATTGATGGAGTTGAAAAACTCATAGAAATGATCGATGCCGACGCCCTTGCCATTCACCTTAATTTCTTACAGGAAGCCATCCAGCCAGAAGGAGATCGGGATGCAACTGGCTGTCTTGAGATGATAAAAGAAATCTGCTCCGTACTGGGCAAGCCAGTAATCATTAAAGAAACAGGAGCCGGGATCTCAAGGGAAGATGCCATTCTCCTCCAGAAAGCAGGCGTGTCTGCAATTGATGTAGGTGGCGCGGGAGGCACAAGCTGGGCAGGCGTCGAGGTCTACCGGGCCAGGAAAAGTGGAGATTATGCCTCCGAAAACCTTGGAGAACTTTTCTGGGACTTTGGAATTCCCACTGTTGCCAGTATTATAGAGTCCAGAGTCTCCCTTCCAATTATCGCAACCGGCGGGATCAGGACAGGGGTTGAGATCGCAAAATCCATTGCTCTCGGAGCCAGTGCGGCAAGTGCAGCCCTGCCTTTTGTAGGCCCTGCCCTTGAAGGAAAAGAATCGGTTGTCAGAGTTATTTCCCGCATGCTGGATGAACTCAGGATTTCGATGTTTCTCTGCGGCTGTGCAAACATACAGGACCTGCGTAATGCACCTGTGGTTGTTACTGGCTGGACTATTGAGTATTTAGGGCAACGTGGCTTTAACGTAAAAGACTATGCCATAGCAGGAGACTCGTTCTGAATCCGGCCGCAGAATTCGGTTTACTTGTACCTGTAATCTGTATTAAGCTCTAATCTTTATTAAAATTCGGATAATAGCGGTAAGATATAATAGCAGATATGTTAATTAGAAGGGTCGTTCTACAACAATATTTATACATAATATGAAGGTAATGTTCGGGAATAAATCGTTGATATAAACAAGCGGTGTTGATATAAACAAGTGGTCCGTATTCCGAATCCTGGAAAACTGACTCAGGACCATACGGACAAACATAGGATTCACCTGAATGATCTGGAATTAGAGCAATTTTACACTGGATCTGCTTCAGGTTCATAAACTACAAGATATATTAGTTGTTGTAAAATCAATGAAATTCAGGAGTTAGTTTCATAGAATTACTGTAAAATTCATTAAATTAAGGAATTATTTCGCAGTTATTCAGGCTGAAATTGTTTAGTATGAAGCGATTTCATTATAGAAAATAGAAAAATTATGATAATTGTAGAATCAGGAACTTTCTGATGAGGTTAGAATCACCTGATAAGATTATCATGATAGAAATTATCCAGATGAGAATGGATTGCTGAGAAGCAGATGGGATAGAATCAAAATAGATTAGAATAAATTAGAATATATCAGAATAAATTAGAAGAAATTAAAATAAGTTAAAATAAGTCATGATAACTCAGAATAGGTTGTAATGACTCAAAATCGACCATAATAACTCAAAATCGATTCTAATAACTTAGAATAGACCATAATAAGTTATGATAACTCAGAATAGGCCATAATAGCATAGAATAGGCCAGATGAATCAAGCCAGGAATTAATTAGAATAGGCTATAATAACTCAGAATAGGTTAGAGTGGATTGAATCAAGCCAGGAATTAATTAGAATAAACCAGAATAAAGCCATGAATAAACCAAAAAACCAGGTATAAAAAGCCCCAATAATAAAACCAGGAATAAAAAAGCCCCAGTTATAACAAAACAGGTTGCTGAATAAGCTCTAGAAGAATCTGCTAAAATAGAAAAGCGGATATTTTCAAAGTCTTTAAAGGCGGAAATCTAACTTTACAGGATTGAGAAAATCAGGCTCTTAAGAAATACTAATCAGTAAGAGAAGAGCATGTAAAGGCTCCTGTTAATTGAAATAATAGCAGATTTTGTTTGATCTGGAAGGGTAGAATTCTTTAAAGAAATGTGTATCTAAAGAATAGGGAATTTAAAAGGCATTCCCGGGGCAATTCTGGAACGTGCTTAACAGGCATTTGAGTATCTGGTATAAACCAGATATATTAAAATAGAATTCTTCTGCAAGAGATGTAGCCTGATTCGTCTCATCGGGGGTGGAGTTCTTCCTGCAGCAGAGCTGGATATGGCTGCTCTAAGGCTAATTCTGTGTTAGATTCGATGCTATGCTGTACCATTCACATCGCAGCTATCATTTTAAGGTCATCACCTGATCCATTTTCTGAGGATTGGGGTTCACAAGGATAAAAAAATAAATAAGAGGTAAAAATATGACTGAAATAGGAATTGTTGCAGTCGGCGGTTACAATGAGATGGGCCGTAACATGACTGCAGTTATTGTAGGCGAAGATATCATCATTCTGGATATGGGGCTTCGTCTCGATAGGGTTCAGATCCATGAGGATGTTGAAATTGATAAAATGCATTCTCTCGAACTTATCGAGATGGGAGCAATTCCTGATGATACTATTATGAAAGAAATCAATGGAACTGTCCGGGCAATTGTCTGTACTCACGGGCACCTTGACCATATAGGTGCAATTCCGAAACTTGCCCACAGGTATAATGCTCCAATCATTTCTACACCGTATACAACGGCCCTTATCAAACAGCAGATCGAGGCCGAACGCAAGTTTGAGGTGTGCAACAGGGTTATTCCGTTGAATGCAGGTGGAACTTACCAGGTTACCGAAGATATTTCCATCGAATTCATCAATGTCCAGCATAGTATAATTGACTGTGTGCTTGCAGCAGTTCACACCCCAATTGGAGCGGTTCTTTACGCCTGCGACTTTAAGCTTGACCGCACTCCGACAATGGGTGAAGCTCCTGATTTTGAGCGTCTTAAAACCCTCGGTAGGGAAGGAGTTGTTGCAATGATTGTAGAGAGCACGAATGCCGGACGTTCGGGGAAAACTCCGTCGGAACAGATCGCAAAGGATATGGTCAGGGACGTGCTGCTTGGAACAGAAGAGTCAGAAGTAGGAATGGTTATTACCACCTTTGCCTCCCACATTCCCAGACTAAAAGCAATTATTGAAGCTGCTGGGGAAATGGGCAGGATTCCTGTCCTCCTGGGGCGTTCAATGGAACGTTATGTAGGAGCTGCTAGAGACCTTGGCTATCTGGAACTGCCTTCCAATGTAGAGATGCACGGCCAGAGAAAGGATGTAGATAGAGCTCTTAAACGCATTATCCAGGACGGAAAGAACAAGTACCTTCCAATCGTCACCGGGCACCAGGGTGAACCAGGTTCCATACTTGTGCGCATTGCAAATGGGGAAACTCCGTATACAATTGAGCCAGGAGATAGGGTTATTTTCTCTGCAAATGTGATCCCGAGCCCAATGACTCAGGCTAACCGCTATGCCCTTGAGACTAAGCTCAAGATGCGGGGCGCCAGGATTTATGACAACGTGCATGTGTCAGGACATGCATATCGGGAAGACCACTGGGAACTCCTGCGTATGGTAAATCCTGAACATGTGATCCCTGCCCATGGGGATATGGAGATGCACGGACACTACATCGAGATGGCGGAAGATGCCGGGTATGTACTTGGAGATACAGTACACCTTCTCAGAAACGGTGAAGTGTTATATATAGAAGAATAACTCTATAGGAAATCATTCCGTACCTCGTGATATTTATGACGTTAGTTGATGAGATCAAAAAAAGAAGTGTCCATGTTGACGCCGCAATTGATGAACTGCTTCCGGTAGCCCATCCAGAGGAGCTATATAAAGCCTCCCGCTACCTGGTAGATTCAGGAGGAAAGCGCCTCCGCCCCGCAGTTCTTATTCTGGCAGCTGAAGCTACAGGCTCTGACCTCAAGTCTGTCTTACCTGCAGCGGTGGCCGTGGAACTTGTACATAATTTCACTCTGATCCATGATGACATAATGGATAAGGATGATATTCGCAGAGGGAGACCTGCAGTCCATATGATATGGGGTGAAGCTGGAGCAATTCTTGCAGGTGATACACTTTATTCCAAAGCCTTTTCGATTCTGTCAAAAGTTCAAAATGAGCCTTCAAGAATTTTAATATGTATGGACGTTCTTTCAAAAACATGTACCGAAATCTGTGAAGGCCAGTGGCTTGACATGGATTTCGAAGAGAGGGAAAAGGTTAGTAAAGCTGAATATATTGAGATGGTGGAAAAAAAGACCTCAGTTCTTTATGCAGCTGCAGCCAAGATCGGGGCTCTTCTTGGAGGAGCTTCTGATGAGATTGCTGAAGCCTTATCCGAGTATGGGCGCCTTATAGGGATCGGGTTCCAGATGTATGACGATGTTCTGGATATGGTCACCCCGGAAGAAGTGCTCGGTAAGGTAAGAGGCAGCGACCTTATGGAAGGGAAACATACCCTTATTGTAATCGACGCTTTCGAAAAAGGTGTGAAACTGGACATTTTCGGAAAAGGGGAAGCTACTCAGGAAGAAACTGACGAAGCCGTCCGGATTTTAACCGAATGCGGATCAATTGATTATGTAAAGGACCTTGCAATTTCATATATCAACGAAGGCAAAGCAAAACTGGACGCTCTGCGGGACTGCCCGGAAAAGGAACTTCTCCTTCAGATTGCTGATTATATGATCTCAAGGAACTACTGAAAGCCGCCCAAACAGCAGAAGGCTTCAGAGAAGGTTGCGGCTAATTGAGGCCGCAATAACTTATATTTTTTATAACTTTTTTATTGACGAGTTCATCCCGAAATCAATTTTACTCTCAAAACCCGTAAAGTTTCAGAATTATTTTCTGTGATCTGAAACTTGATTGGTGATTCGAAATACAGCATCTTGAAAAGCAGTATTAAATTTCGGTTTTAGTTTATTATAGGCATGAAACTTTAAATTAAATTTCCTGATTAGAAAAGAGCTATGATTGACTTGAAATCTTTTACGTCAAACAATTTTTCGGTTGAATTCAATTTTTGAGATGATTTATTTAATATAATTTATGCTATTACTATGTGATGGAGTTTGGGAATAGAGATGGGGTATCATCGAAAAGAAAAGAATTTCCTGGGGGTTGTTGATTCTTCTTCGAATCAATGTGCTTGGGGGAGCATAAATTCGGAGAGACTGTATTGGGGGATACAGTAGATACAGCACCCTGGGCTTCTTCTTGCATTACATATTCAAAAGACACTTTAAAAAAAGGTTGTAAAGGAGAGTTTGTTTATCAAAAAATTTATCTCTTAGTGGATCAGGACCCATTACATAGTCTTTTTTAAAATCTTCATAGCATCTTGATAGCTAATCTTTATACTATATGGAATTTTTATTCAATTTGTATCTGCTCAAAACGCAAGTTATTTATAGGATGAAGAGGAAATAGGAATCCGTGTTCCTGTAAAGAAAAAGGAATAAAACTTAGAATAAAGGAGAATCAGTTAATGAATAAAATGACAGAGAAGAAGCTTTCAAAGCAAATTTCACAAGGATCTTTGTTTGGGAATGGGATGCTTTTAACCTCTGAAGAAATATACAATAGATGTTGGGGCCATTCATACAATACTCATCAAAACTTAACAACAAATTGGAAAAGAGGTACATGTTAAAAATTAGTGGATGAGTAACCTTTAGACAGCCTTCAGAAAATCATCTACGTATAGATAAAAGCCAACCTGAAAATAGCGAAACCACAAAATGGGGTATAAAATGGAATACGAACTCGAAGAAGTAGAAAGAGATTACATCATGTTTAGAAAAGAAATGGGAGAAGAATAAACTCGAAAGAGTAAACTACCTCTCAATAGTCTACCAACATATCAGACAACCTCCAAAAAACAATCTTCATAGAAAACCTCCATAAAAAACCTCCATAAAAACAATCCAAACAAATAATCTGCAAAAATATCTAAAGACTTGCGTGAGTTCGTCACAAAACTTGACAATCGTTCAAAATTCAAGGCTCAGAAAAACAATTTTGAGTTTTGTGATGAACTCAAAACTAAAATAAAAATATAAGGAGTTTTATTCATGAAACATTTAAAAATATGCCCAAAATGCCACGCTAAACTGAAACTGCGCTCAGACGGCGAGATCCAGTACTGTAGTATTTGCAAGTATTGGACAAAAGTAGGTACTGCAAGACTCGATTCAATAATGATTTTTGGATGAGGAATTTACATGAAGCTCGACGTAAAATGACAGCATTAACCCTCAACAAGGGTTACAGCATAATATTTTTTAAGGGAATATTTCTAAGAATAAGGATTGCCAGTAAAGAATTTTTCAGAAATTATAGAAAACGCAGTTAAAATTTCCAAGAAAGGATTTACAAAAAAGAGTAATATGGACAGGACGAATCCTGCCTCTTTTTAAATTAACATTGAAGTAAACTTTTACTTTCTTGACTCAATTGTGCTCTGTGCAGCTACGAGCCTTGCAATCGGAACTCTGTAAGGAGAGCAGCTTACATAGTTAAGGCCTATTTCATGGGCGAAGTGAATAGATCTTGGCTCTCCGCCATGTTCTCCGCAGATACCCATTTTGAGATCGGGTTTGACTGAGCGGCCTTTTGATATACCGATTTTCATGATCTCGCCAACGCCTTCCTGGTCCAGGACTGCAAACGGATCGTGCTCAAGAATTCCTGCTTTCTGGTAGATAGGCACGAATTTGGACACATCATCACGGCTGAACCCGAAGGTTGTCTGAGTCAGGTCATTTGTCCCGAAGGAGAAGAAATCGGCTTCCTGGGCAATCTGGTCTGCGACAATTGCGGCTCTGGGCAGTTCGATCATTGTTCCTACTTTGTAATCGATCTTTACGCCTTTCTCAGCCATGACTGTCTCTGCCATCTTGCAGACTTCTTCCCTGGTAATGGAAAGCTCTTTTACAAGACCCACGAGCGGAATCATGATTTCAGGAACGATCTGCATACCCTCGTTTGTAAGTTCACAGGCTGCTTCCATGATTGCACGGACCTGCATATCATAGATTTCCGGATAGGTTATTCCGAGCCTGCATCCCCTGTGGCCAAGCATAGGGTTGAGTTCTTTGAGGGAAACAACACGCTTGATGACCTTCTTTACCTCATCGATCTTTCCGCAGTCTCCTGAAACTTCGAGCTCCCTGAGCTTTGCATCGAGCTCTTCCTTGTCAGGAAGGAACTCATGGAGAGGTGGATCAAGCAGCCTGATAGTAACAGGCAGGCCTTCCATGCTGCGGAAGATTCCAAGGAAGTCTTCCTTCTGCATAGGAAGTAATTTTTTGAGGGCTTTCTTCCTGGACTTTTCGTCTTCGGCCATGATCATTTCCCTTACTGCAGGAATCCTGTCTTCCCCGAAGAACATATGTTCAGTTCTGCAAAGTCCTATTCCCTCAGCCCCAAGTTCACGGGCAAGGCCTGCATCTGCCGGATTGTCTGCGTTTGTTCTCACTCCGAGAGTCCTGATATCGTCAGCCCAGAGAAGAATCTTCTTCAGATCATCACTAATTTCAGCATCGATCAGCTCGACTTTCCCGATGATTACACTGCCTGTACTTCCATCAATGGTAACATAGTCATGTTCCTTGATAGTGTGACCATTTACCATGAAGAGGCCGCTCTTTATATCAATGGAGATATCTCCGCAACCTACAACACAGGGCTTACCCATGCCTCTTCCAACGACTGCTGCATGAGAGGTCATTCCACCGCGCACTGTAAGGACACCCTGGGCAGCTGCCATTCCTCCGATATCTTCAGGGGAAGTTTCGGTCCGGACGAGAATTGTCTTTTCTCCTTTCTCAGCCATTTCCTCGGCTGCTTCGGCAGTAAATACAACTTTCCCGACAGCAGCTCCGGGTGATGCAGGAAGTCCCTTTGCGATTACTTCCAGTTTTGCATTGGGGTCAATTCTGGGGTGAAGGAGCAGGTCGATGTGTTCGGCTTTAACCCTTGTGACTGCGGTTTCCTTATCAATCAGCCCTTCTGCTACCATGTCAGTTGCTAACTTTACGGCGGAGGCAGCTGTACGTTTCCCAGTCCTGGTCTGCAGCATGTAGAGTTTTCCTTCCTGGATAGTAAACTCTATATCCTGCATGTCTTTGAAGTGGTCTTCGAGCTTCCCACAGATATCAACAAGCTGATTGTAGGCTTCAGGGATCTTATTCCCAAGAGTATCAATAAAGTCTGGAGTTCGGATGCCTGCAACAACATCTTCGCCCTGTGCGTTGATAAGATACTCTCCGAAGAACTTCTTTTCTCCTGTAGACGGGTTTCTTGTAAAAGCAACTCCTGTGCCTGAGGTATTGCCTCTGTTCCCGTAAACCATGGTCTGTACATTGACCGCTGTGCCCCAGCTGTCATCGATTTCGTTAAGCTTTCTGTAAGTGATAGCCCTTGGATTGTTCCAGGAATCAAAAACAGCATCAATTGCCATCTGGAGCTGGACTTTTGGATCCTGGGGGAAATCAAATCCTTTTTCGAGTTTAATTACTCCCTTGAACCTTTCAGCCAAATCTTTCAGTGCTTTTGCATCGAGATCGGTGTCAGATTCGACTTTAAGTTCTTTTTTCTTGTCCTCAATAAGAGACTCGAACTTGTCGAAGTCAATTCCCAGAACTACATCTCCAAACATGGAGATAAATCTGCGGTAACAGTCGTAAGCGAACCTTTCGTCATTGACCTTATTTGCGAGTCCAAAAACAGATTTGTCCGTGAGCCCAAGATTAAGAACGGTATCCATCATCCCCGGCATGGACACCCTGGCACCGGACCTTACAGAAACAAGCAGTGGATCTTCTGGGTCCCCCAGCTTTTTGTTGTTTAAGGTCTCGAGCTTATCGATCGCTTCTTCAACCTGCTTGAGTACTTCTTCAGAATATTTTTTACCTTTCAGATAAAGTACACAAACTTCGGTTGTTATCGTAAAACCTGGTGGTACGGGAATTCCGAGGTTTGCCATTTCGGCCAGGCCTGCGCCCTTACCTCCAAGTAAGTCTCTCATGCTAGCTTTGCCATCAGTTACATCCTTTCCAAAAAAATATACGAACTTGGACAATGAGTCTCCTCCTTAGAATGAGATCATTAATCGGAGTTAGTTGACTATAATGACCATAATTATGGTCTGATTGCTGCCAACAATGTCCATTTAATATATAAGGTTGTGGTTTCCTTCTCCTAGTTATTATATTCTACTATATTAAATTAGTTGAAACCAACATATAATATAGTTCTTGCGATATCTTTATATATAATGAACATAGACTACATATGCTTTTCAGTTTACAATATGTAGCTGTATTTATGGCTGACAGAAAAACATGCTCAAAGCCAGGAGATTTTTGCCCTGAGCTGGAGAAAATAGCTATTAACTATTCGTGGCTGATATGAAACGACTCGGTAAAGTGCTGCACAGAACAGGTGTTAAAAACCTGATAATTAGAGGGGATGAGGTAAAACCCGAGAATGTCTCAGATGGTTTTCCTAAATTGAATTCGGTCGTTGTAGATAAGGCCCTGAATCGGATTGGTACGATCGTAAGTGTTTTCGGACCTGTAGGTCATCCATATTTTTTAGTGAAGGGTTTTAAACGAACTCCGGATTCAGAATTTCGAGCTCTTATTAATGAAAGAGTCTATATTCGGTGAAAGCTCTGACATGAATATGCACTTGAATTCTATATTATGGTTAAACATTAACTAGATTATATATTTTTTGCTAGTTACAGCCGTGATTTTTCTTATCCTGCCTTTTAGATATCTACTGTAATTTCAGTGGTGCAGCCAAAAATACCGGAAATACACACATATGATTGTTTTAGTTTGTAAGGTGATATGATATGGTAGAAGTCGAAAGAGTTCGCTATTCGGACACTCTTGAAAGAGAAAAAATACGTGCCATGATCAAAGCTCGCAAAGAGAAGCAAAAGGAGCAAAGTTTTGAGAAAGAAAAGGCCGTGTGTCCAGAATGCGGCAGCAGAAACCTCGTCCACGACTATGAGCGAGCCGAACTCGTGTGTGGGGACTGCGGACTTGTCATTGATGCCGATTTTGTGGATGAAGGCCCAGAATGGCGAGCTTTCGATCATGATCAACGTATGAAGCGTTCCCGTGTGGGTGCGCCCATGACATACACAATCCACGACAAAGGGCTCTCCACAATGATTGACTGGAGGAACCGCGACTCCTATGGAAAGTCAATCTCTTCCAAAAATCGTGCTCAGCTCTATCGTTTAAGAAAATGGCAGCGTAGAATCCGTGTAAGTAACGCAACTGAAAGAAACCTTGCATTTGCACTATCTGAACTGGACAGAATGGCTTCTGCTCTCGGTCTTCCGAGAACTGTGCGGGAAACCGCAGCTGTCGTCTACAGAAAAGCTGTGGACAAGAACCTTATCCGTGGAAGGAGCATTGAAGGTGTTGCTGCAGCCGCTCTTTATGCTGCTTGCCGCCAGTGCAGTGTCCCAAGGACTCTTGATGAAATCGAAGAGGTGTCCAGGGTCAGCCGGAAAGAAATCGGAAGAACCTACCGCTTTATTTCCAGAGAACTCGCACTGAAGCTCATGCCCACATCTCCTATCGACTACGTCCCAAGGTTCTGTTCAGGTCTTAACCTTAAAGGAGAAGTCCAGTCCAAGAGCGTTGAGATCCTGAGGCAGGCTTCCGAAAAGGAACTCACAAGCGGGAGGGGTCCCACAGGAGTTGCTGCCGCTGCAATTTATATTGCGTCCATTCTCTGTGGTGAGCGGAGAACTCAGCGGGAAGTTGCGGATGTAGCCGGGGTTACAGAAGTTACTATCCGAAACAGATACAAAGAGCTTGCAGAAGAACTGGATATAGAGATTATTCTCTAAAATTTTCCTTATTTTTCTTTTGCCAGCAATTTTTCTCTTTTATTTAGAGAAACGCCCTATTTTTTACTGGTTTTGTTTACTCAAGTCATTTATCCGGATCTTTCCGCTTGCGAAGGTTTTATTTTCAAAACGAAATCTTATTAAACGTTAAAATTTTTGATCCATAATGTTAACAATTAAACTTTTTGAAGCTCTTCTTCTAGGTTTCTCTGTAGGGCTTACAGGCGCGCTCGTTCCGGGCCCGATGCTTTTTGCAACTATAGAGATTTCGCTGAAGAAAGGCTGGCTTGCAGGCCCACAGGTAGTATTCGGGCATATGCTCGTGGAGGCTGTGCTCTATGTGCTGATCCTCTTGGGGGCTGCTTCGTTTGTCGACAGTGGTATGATTTCCATAATTTTTCTTATAGGAGGGCTTTCACTTCTGGTATTTGGACTTCTTACCTTAAAGGAAGCACAAGCTACGGATTCTTCGGCTCTGATTTCTCAGGACTCCTCGGGCTTGAAGCTGGTTTCCAACCCTATCTTGATAGGCCTGGTTACTTCAGTTTCGAACCCGTACTTCTGGATCTGGTGGCTGACCGCTGGCGGTGCCCTCGTACTTAAGGAATATGAACTGGGAATTATAATTGCAATGGCTTATATGTTCGGGCACTGGGCTGCAGACATGGGATGGTTTACTGCCATATCCGGCTCATTCGGACGTGGTAAAACTCTTTTCTCCCAAAAAATGCATAGACATATTCTTTATACCTGCGGGGTATTCCTGGTAGTTTTTGGGTTGTACTTTATGCTTAATTACGATCACCCGATTCATATATCCTGAGCACGGGCTATGGATAGCTTAATAACAAAAGGATAACCTTAGGCTTCCAAAAGGCGATTTTCTATGAAACGGCAGTGCATAAAAGTTCCTAAAAAGAAAGGAGAACCTGTAAGAAGAAGGCTCCTTGAGCTTGAAATTCTGGATAATTCCGTAAAAATAAGCGCAGATGAGGTATTTCTTTATCTTCCCCTGACCAGAGTGCCTGCCCCTGGAGAGCTAGAGAGTTTTCCCGAAGAAATTGAGCTTATGGAGTTCGAGTTCAAGCCCCAGGAAAAGAAACCTGTTCCAGAAGACCTGCTTGGTTTCAGCCCTGCTTATGAAGTTATAGGAGACATCGCCCTGCTGGAAGATCCTGAGCTTGACAAGGAGAAAGCCTCAAGAATTGCCGATGCCCTCCTTTTAACCCATTCAAATATAAAAACAGTGCTCAAGCCTCTTACGCCTGTTATCGGGGAATTTCGGGTAAGGGAATTTGAGGTAGTTGCAGGCGAGCCGAGGACCGAAACTATTCACAGGGAATACGGCTGCCGCTACAAAGTCGACCTTTCACGGGCTTATTTTACTCCCCGCCTTTCAACCGAGCGCTCAAGAATTCTTTCCCGGGTTAAGGAAGGGGACACCATTGTTGATATGTTTGCAGGCGTCGGCCCTTACAGCATCCTGATCGCAAAGAGCAAAAAACCTTCAAAAGTCCTGGCAATCGACAAAAATCCGGACGCTGTGCGTTATCTCAGGGAAAATATTATTCTTAACTCCGCGAAAAACATCGAAGCAATAGAAGGCGACGCCCGGAAAGAAGCAAAAAAGTTTGCAGGCACTGCCGACCATGTGATTATGAATTTGCCTCATAGTGCTTTTGAGTTCCTGGACTCCGCAGTTCTACTGGCAAAGCCCGGCGGAATTCTCCATTATTATGGAATAACTCCTGAGGACGAACTATTCGAAAGCTCTATAGAACTCATAAGGGAAGCTGCGGAAAAAGCAGGTAGGAAAATAGAGGTCCTGGAAAAAAGAGTAGTCAGATCGTATGCCCCTCACCAGTATAATATCTGTATAGAAGCCATGATTGTTTAAAGGATGATAGGATTATTTTAAGGGATGGCAGAATTATTAAAGTAATCTAAAACCTTAAAAAGGTGTCCGCGTTATTTAAATAATATCAGGCAGGATTATTCAGATGTTGCAAAGCATTGCAAAAGCAAATAGCTCCGCCCGAGCGAAATAATTAAATTCTTGATCTATATATTAGGTCTGCTTATTCTTTCTATGCAGTTGCCGTCGTGGCTTAGCGGTATAGCGGCTGATTCGTAATCAGCAGGTCGAGGGTTCAAGTCCCCCCGGCGGCTTTTTTTATTTTGTGGTTAAAAAATACTCTGCCTCATTCACAGCATGTACACCCTTGAAATCGTTTGTTTTCGGTTTGATAAGTACATTGCCTGCTGTATTTCTTTTCCCAAAAATACGTAGTATTTACGGAAAAACATGACGAAAATCGAAAAACCAATTCAATACAAAAATTGAGTAAAAGAAAGAGAAAAAAGCACCTGTTTAAGGTGCTTAAGTTTGTGTTTAGAAAGTTATATCTTTGTCAAAATAGATCTGGCCGGAATTTATATCAATGAATTTAATATGGGCTATTTCACCAGCTTTAACGGTAATATTTGCAGGAGTACCACTATCAGGGATATCCTTAAATGAGAATTTCTTAATATCACCAATATTAAGGGTATCAGTGCTACTACTATCAAGATTATAAGCTGTATACTGTTCGGATTGACCATCATTGAGGGATATGAGAATTTTTGTCGATGTTTCATCCAGATTAATCGTATCTCCACCAAGATGCTCTAATTTTACAACTGCTACATCGGTACCACTAGAAGAATAGGTACCGTATGGTTTAATATTAAGGTTCGCCTGCGGTGCAGCTTGAGCAGCTCCATGACTGAATACAGAAGATCCGATTGCGGCGGCGAGGATGACGGTTATTGCAACCATCAAAATGACACCGATAACCGGGGAAACTGCTTTATCATCTTTTCTAAACAATTTCTTGAAATCCATATGTTCTCCCTCCTGGTTAAACGTATTCAGACAGGAAAGCCCGTCAGATACCTTTAACACCTGAAATATAGAGTTAACAATGCATATTTATTTTATCTGTTTATGGTTTTACTTTTCATAAATATTTAAACTTTTGCTGAGTGTAATAAAGAGTTATTTGGATCCACCCACCCAATTAGTTCAGCAAGATATCTATTAGCAGTTCTAGTTTAATAAATTTTCTTATACAGTCAAATTAATAAACTATTAAAAACAGTTTAGAAAATTGATAATTAGATTTTTAGAAGGTGATTTTTATCGTGGAGGGGAAAAAGTACAGGGTACTTTGCCAGGACTGTCGGGGTGTTTCAGAAGTATATGGGCAACTGCTCATGATAAGCATAGTCGTTATAGCCTTTTCTACAATAGCCGTGACCGTGTTTTCTGAGGGGGGGGCTGTAAAACCGGAACATATTCCGAATACTGACCTGCGTGAAAAGATTCATGCAAATACATTATATATTACACATAACGGGGGAGAAGCCATTGACAGGTCGGCAATCAAAATAATACTCACCGCTGGGAATAAGAGGAGCGAGTATAGCGGGGTAGGTTTAACAATTAAAAATCCAGAAGGTACTCCGCTAGAATCCAGTGACAAACTCTTCACTCTTGGGGACTATATCGAAATTGAAATCTCAGACGACCTGATGAACGAAAAAGAAATAGAGATGTTCTTTGTAGATACGCCTTCCCAGCAGGTAATCCAGAAAGTAATACTCTCTACAGGCAATTGGAAACCTCCTGAATGGATTACTCCTCACCCTTATGGAAGTATATACGACAACTCCACAGATGAATGGTTGTCTACCGAGTTACTAGACGGGATTGACGGTGAGTTTACGACCTCTAATATTCAAAAAGACCAGTGGATATTTCAACAATATACTTTTGGAATAGATGCAGATGAAATGGGATTTCCATACAAATTAAGCATGGTTCTCTTGAATGTAACCTACCAATCGAAAGACCACAGTTTGCAGAATCTAACACTTAGTATCTCCACTGATGACTCTACCTGGACACAGATAGCTCCACCCCCAAAGGTGGAAGAATATAACAGTATTGATGCATGCTTGGCTGCTAATGTGACATATGATATAACTGACTATGTGAAAACTGCCGACAAGCTTGAAAAGCTCTCAGTTAAATTTTCAGCTATTGGGAATGCAGCCAGTAATAAGTATTCCTGGGTCGACTTTGTGGGAATCCAGGTGAAGTAACACTAACTTAAATCAGGAACTAAAGCCAGGGGGTTTGAAGTAAATGAAAAAACAAAATGAAAATAGGCATCAATCAGAAAAAAAGCTTTTTTTGCACACAGAATCAGCAACAGCAACTGCAATTGGGGCAGTACTACTTTTGGGGATCATATTTTTAGTACTCTCCATGATACGGATATATTATGTTCCAGAGTGGAAAAATGATGACGAATATTCTCATATGGATGATGTAAGGAAGGATATGGCAGAAATTAAGTCGAAAATAGATATAATGTCAATTATTCTGGCTTCAACTCCTAATTCCTCCAATATTAATTCTTCAAACCCTAGTTCTTCAACTTCTCATATAATTATGAGTGTGCCTTTTCATATGGGAAGTGGAGGTACTCCACTTGTGAGTTCAATGAAATCCAGTGGAACCCTTGCCGTAAACAAGGATAAGTGTAAAATGGAACTAAAAGTGAACTATGATAAAGATGATCCTTATGTTAAATCTATCAATTGCGGCACCATTACCTATAATTCTCACAATAATTACTATATGGATCAGGTCTTCAGTTATGAAAATGGAGCTCTTATCCTTAAACAGAATGAACAGTCAACCATGATGCTCTATCCTTCAATTCGTTTTTCCAAAGCGTCAAAAAATGAATATAATGTTTCTATAAACGCAATAAGGATCTTTCAGAAACTCTATGTTCCTCCCGAAGTTATTTCATCAGATACCGAATGTTCTCTTCGCCTTATAGGAATAGATTATATTCCTCTTTATGATAGTGAAAAAGATACCTCGAAAAGCGTAAGTAGGTTTTATCTGACAATTACCACAAACCATCCAGAAGCCTGGAGAATATATCTTAGGAAAGTAATTCAAGACGCAGGAATAGATCCAGACTCGGGGAATTACGTTCAAAACCTTAGTAGTTCGACTGAATATAAAATCGGTTTAACCTTCCCCCTAGAATCAGATACGAGCAAGGGAACAGACAAAACGATCTCGGATTCTACACTGAACAGAATATATTTAAGTGAAACTGTGGTCAAGGCCGAGCCCGGAATCGGCTTAAACTGAATTGAAAGTGAAATCAGACAAAAACATAAGAAAAATAAAACTCACACTCAAGGGTCTGGAAAATGCTCCCGAAAACCACTATAACAAGGAGAGAGACAAAAAGCAGGAAAGAGGGTCGCCTTTCCTGTATTTCAAAGTCGGAGTCTGCTGCTGCAACAGCTGTTATAGCAATATTATTATTGGGACTAATATTTACAATAGTTTCTGTAGTCAGGCTTGAACACGTCCCCGAATGGAAAAACGATGCTGAACAGAACTATATGTATGATACATTGGACGATATGGGGGTAGTAAAAACCAATATCGATATACTCTCCAAACTCATGGAATCAAATAATTCTTCGAGTAATAACATTTCGGTAACTGCGCCAGTTGATCTTGGGGGGGGAGAAATCCCTTTTTTAGAACCTATTAAATCGGATGGAAAATTCGAAGTGAATACTGAAAGATATGCAATGACAGTAGTACTGCGCAGTCTTTCCCAAAAAATAACACCCGATAATTTTACTGTTGAGTGTGGAGGAATCACTTGCTATTCTGAAAATAAGCAGTATCCTAACCAGATCTTCAGATATGAAAATGGAGCCTTGATTCTCGCAAACGGTAGAAGTTCCACAATGAGACAACCACCTGCAATAACTATCGAAAACGAAACTAACGAAGACAACTACACAGTCATAATTCAGACAGTCCAACTTTCAGGCAAGCGCGATTCTACATCCTCAAATACTGTTGTTCCACTTCAACTAACAGGATATAAAACAGAACCTGTATTCGATAGTAATGACTACAAAAATACAAGCACACCTATCAATGCATTTAACCTGACAATTGCCACAAGGTACCCAGATGCCTGGATTGGATACTTCAATGAAATTGCACAAGAGAAAGGACTCAAACCCGAAGAAGATTATATCGTTCGGTGCTTGAAGGATTCCGGTCATGTGCGTTTCTCTTTCCTGCCCAATAGCACTAAGAGTCTTGAAAGGCTCTATGTAAGTAAAGCGACAATTGGTGCCGAACTTGGAGAAGGAAATAATTATAGTTGTATTGGAAATGTGATGAAGCTAAACCAATGGTATTGTTTTGACACATTTACTGGAACATATAGTGGTACAACGTTATCCCCATCTCCTGATCCTGCAAACCTTACGGACAGTAACTATGTGACCCCATCGTTGCCTCCAGAAAGCTTTACGAATACAGAACTAAGTCCCTATAACTCTAAAAATGAGTTCTCACAGTACCTTGGAAAAAAAGAAAATATTGACTTAACATTAGGATTCAATGATTATACGAAGTTTGAGTCTACTCCTTCTAAGGCAACAGTTCTTATAATATATAAGTATGAGAACGACGACCCTACTAAATATAGTGACCCAACAATGGAAATGTCACTTGCAGGAGTAAATTTTGAATCAGTAAACGACTTTCCGATGGTCTGGAGAGTCCTCTATGATACTAAAACGTTTACAGTATCACCAACGTCGCCTTCAGACCTTATATTTAACTTGAAAGCTATTACGAAAAATAATCAACAAGGTACTTTCTATATAGACTATCTCGCAGTCTACCTGAGCTAACGGAAAAGAAAAAGGCATATGGGTACATATCTTCACCATACACTGAAATAGCGAGAAACTCGATCCATATGCCCGAAAAATACACCACTTCTTATCCTGCGAAAAGAATTCATTCCGACGGCAGAACCGAAGATGTTAAAGTGCTGCTCGCAAAGGAATGCCCTGTTAAACTATTTCTCAACGGAAAACTCTTTACAACACTTTTTGCCTCCCCGCTCGAACTCAAAGAGCTTGCGGTAGGCCACCTGATCACAGAAGGCGTTATCAGTTTCAGGGAAATTGAAAACGTAGAAGTGGACGGTGGGGCTGTCCACATCCTTATCCGAAAGGAAAATCAGGAAATCAGTACCGAAGCCACCAGAAAAATCGGAAAAGCCGAAAAAACTGAAAAAGAAGAAGAGACCAGCACAGAAATCTTTGTAGATTCGGACTCAGTTTTTGAGCCGCAAGCCATCTTTGCAGGCACAGAATACCTGGAATCCGATACATACAAGCTTACCCGGGGAACCCATCTGGCAGCCCTTATAGACCGAAGAGGCAAGCTTGCTGTACAAATCGTAGACGTCGGCCGGCATAACGCTGTAGATAAAGCCGTAGGAGCTGCCTTTCTCAAAGGCCTTGACCTCTCACAACATTACATGCTCTCGACAGGCCGACAGCCCGCCTATATGGTCACAAAAGCAGCTCGGGCAGGAATCCCTCTTATCGCCACCAAATCAATGCCCTTCGACTCAGGAGTAGAAGCTGCAAAAAAAGCAAATGTATGCCTCATAGGCCAGCTCAGAAAAGAATCCATGCTCGTGTTTGCCGGCGAATGGCGGGTAAAACTCTAATCATTGTCTAAAAACTGCTGCTTGCAAGCCTTTTCAAAAAAAGACTTGTAGGACCTGGATAACTGGCTATAATTTACACATTTAGCTTCTTCAAAAGCCATGCCATGTTCTGGCCCAAAGTCTGCATGGTTTGAATGCCTTCTTCATCTTTTTCAACATCCCCTTCAGCAAGCCCCATTCCCATATTCCAGTAACTTGATCCCGGGATTATCATCTGGGAAATTGTGAAGAAATGGTTGATTGAGTCAAAAACGTGAATTGAGCCTGCTCTTCTCACTGCAACAACTGCTGCTCCTACTTTATATCTGAACATTTCGTTGTTGGCTTTAGCAACAAAACCTGCCCTATCAATCAGGGCTTTAAGTTCGGGAGTAAGGTCTGCAAAATAAGTAGGCGAAGCTAGAATTATTCCATCGGCTTCGAGCATCTTTTCAATGCATTCGTTGACAAGATCCTTGTCATTTATGCATTTTTGATCCATTTTTTCGTAGCATTTCCCGCAGGCTATGCAGCCGTGGATACTCTTTCCCCCGATCTGCACAATTTCAGTTTCTATTCCTTCGTTTTCAAGTTCTGCAAGGACATGCTTTATAAGAGCAGACGTATTTCCTTCCTTTCTCGGGCTTCCGTTAAAAGCGACAACTTTCATTTCTTAATTCCTCCAGTAAACTGTCTCTACTCTCTACTTTTTACTCTCTACTTTCTAATCTCTACTTTCTAATCTCTACTTTCTATTCTCTACTCTCTTCTTCTAATTGATTCCCTTTCGGGCTTTTCCCTATCTTCCTTGCAGCAATAAATATTTCACCTAAAAAATATTTTAATAAATATCCGCTAGAATTGACTCCTTTTTTAGGAAACATCGGTCTCATCGTCAGAGATTCATGATCGATAAACTCTTTGAAAACAATGTTTATATTTACCTTATTCCATAAACAGTATAATAAATTTTTAATGGGGGTGGTTAGATGAAAACATCAAAAAATTTTCAGTTTCTGGCTTATCTTACAATTATGTTAATATTACTTAGCATAATTCCGGAAGTCTCTTTCGCTGCAAAAGATTCTTCTAAACACGGAAAAGATAATCAAGATAAATACATGCGCGAAGATCTCCGCAATTCATCTAATAATGAAACTGGTGACACAGGCGGCACTGGTAATTTTACGGCGGATAAAGAAAGGCTTCAGAACAATTTCAGTATAAAAGATAGGAACAGGACCTCAGAACAAAAACAAGAAAAAAATCAATTAAGAGAAGAGCTCCAGGTTAATAAGCAAGAATACAAAGAAGCAAAAGGAGAGTTTCTCAAAATCAGGAATCTTGTTCGTGCAGGAAAACTGGACCCTAATTCCAAAGAGACTCTGAATGCCACAAAACTCTACCTTAACTCCAGTATTAACTATATGATAGCTCACCTTTCAAACGTAAAGAGCAATGTGGCTTACTCAAATGGAAATGGGACCGACGAAAAAGCTATCGCTGTCGCTGAAAAGATAAAATTGCTCGAAGCTGAGAAGGCTAAAATTGCAAATGCATCAAGCCAGGAAGAGCTTCTGGTTGTGATCAGGTCTGTTAGTGGAGTATGGAATAATGCCGAGAAAACCAGCATTGAGAGTGCAGGTCAGACTGTCAGTGAGAGAATCGGAGAGTTTATCGAAAAATCCGAAAATCTGTCTAAACAACTTAGAACAGAAGTAGATGACCTGAATGAAACCGGTGTTAACACAACCGACCTTGATACTAAACTCGCCAGTTACAATTTCTATATAAAGTCTGCGAAAGAGAATAAAGAAGCTGCAGATGCTATCTATAGTGGTGAGAATGTCACCAGGAAAGATATGGAAAAGGCAAACGGTTATCTTCGTCAATCTCTCAGTGATATCAATTCGGCAAACAATATAATTAGACAAATTCTCAACGAGCTTAAAGAATACGAGACTGAAAATAGTAAAGAAACTGGAGTCGACGACAACCAGAAAACTGCACTTAATAATACCGAAAATATAACTGGTACAAATAATTCGAGTATTATTACCGACAGCCCTGAAAGCGGAAAGAATGTTTCCTATGGAAATGGAAAAAGTCATAGCTCAGGGAATGGCGCTGGAACCTTTACTAAAAAATTATAGAACTTGGGAGGCAGAAAATGGTTAAATTTGTTCACCTGCTCGTACTGTCAACTTTAATTGCCTGTCTTGCAGGATCCGGTTGTGTCGGGGACAGTACATCTGAAGTAAAAGAATCAAAAGCAAATCCAGAAGTTGCTGAGGTGCAGAATGGCGAACCAGCTGAAGATCTTGAGATGGGGCCTACACAGGCCGAAATCCAGAAGCTTGATTCTGAGATAAAAGACCTTGAGGATTTGCTTACGAACGCAAGCCTTGAAGAAGAGATAGTAATTGAAGAGCTGTGAAATGAAAAGGGGAGAAGTGAAAACTCTGCTTTAAAGTAGCAAACGTATCTTTTATTGATTTATATTATGAATCTGCTATTTTTTGGGGGTAAAATCACTTTCAAGATATATCTCCCAAGGTTTGCTCAAAAAGGAGTTACTGGCATGGAATATAAGACCAAATTATTGATCTTGGTTTTCTCTGCCATAAAAATGTCTCCCTTTCAATTTTATTCACTATTGAACCAGGTTTAATACTGATTTTCCAAAACGTGTCCAGGAACAGAGTTTTAAGAATTAAATCGGTAAAAACACACCTGGATATTACAACGTTTTTCTGTAGACATTAACCTCAGTTTCTTTTTCAAGGTATTCTGAAAGCAGTGGAAATATTTCTTTAAAATGACTGGAATTTAAATGTTGATCAAGGCTTTTTTCATCTTTCCACTCCTCTAAGAAAGTCAGGACTCCTGAACTCTCCAGTTCCTGATACAGGCCATAATCTATGCAGCCTCATCTTTTAATGACGCTTCAACAAGGCTTTTGCACAAACCCAGAAATTCCTGAACCTTTTCAGGCTTGACGTAATTTTTTGCAACCACTCGTATTGTCAATAAATCACCAGCTTCTTAGCAAAAATTATTTTTCCTGAAGTTTCAACTTCTCATACTTTCCGTACTTCCCATACATTTCGTACTTTCCATACTTCCCATACTTCCGATACATTTCGTACTTTCCGTACTTTCCGTACTTTCCGTACTTTCCGTACTTCCCATACTTCCCATACTTCCCATACTTCCCATACATTTCGTACTTTCTTGAGTATCTCTCTGTTGGGGGCCTAGTTTAGGAAAGTATCTTATATTTTCCGCACCCAATAGATCCTGAAACGCAATTTATATCTCAAAAAGGTATTAACAGGTAAATTTAGCTTCTTTAAAAGTCTTTTCGAAGATTCAAACCTTTGAATAGCTTTATCTTGCTATTATTCTTTTAATAAAGTCTAATTTTATTCTGCTTTCCTCGCAGCTTCATTCTCTTCTCTGACCGTACTTATTGTGGTAGATTTTTGTTTTATCAAACCTGTCCTGAGAGCCTGGTTTCTGGTCAGGATAACCTACAGGCACAAGAGCCAGAGGGATGACATTTTCAGGCAGGTCAAAATTTTTCCGGAAACCTTCAATCCGATCCTTCATCGGATAGATTCCAGTCCAGACTGCTCCAAGCCCTGCGTCGTGAGCTGCAAGAAGGAGGTTCTGGGTAGCTGCCGAGCAGTCCTGAACCCAGTATCCTGGAGCCTTTTCAAGCGTTATATCCCCACAGACAAGAATTGCAAGAGGAGCTTCCCTGCACATACCTGCAAAGGGGCTGAAAGTGGGAATTTCGTCAAGGAGCTTCCGGTCATCAATAACAATAAAGATCCAGGGCTGTGCATTGACTGCAGATGGAGCACTCATTGCGGCCCTTAGCAGTTCGGTAACAAGTTCCCTCGGAACGGGCCTGTCAGTATATTTTCGAATGCTTTGACGAGTGTGGATTGCTTCAAGAGTTTCCATATGAGACCCCTCCTATTCATTCCTGAAAGATCTGGGCGAGAAAATCTCACTCCAGAGTTCTCCCTCCCCATTTTATTTTTCTTCCCACTTTATCTTACTTTTCTTCCCGCTTAATTTTATTTCTTATTTCTTTATTTCTCGTTTTTGTTTTCCGTTGTACCTTTTTACTTGAACAGGTTAAGACCTGCGTTTTTCGCTTTTTCCATAAGCTCGATATTATCCTTAACCTCTCCCGGAGCGTGATAGCCAACTCCTACGAGGACATCCTTTACTTCTGCCTGCATGAAGCCAGAAACTTGTCCTTTGAACTCCTCGTAGACGCCTTTAAAAGCTGCCGGGTCAGGAGCACCTTGAGTTCCTACAATCACGGCTTTTTTCCCGGCAGGGAGACGGGGAGAAAAGTCTGCATTTATAAGGGAGTAGCAGCGGTCAAGGAAAAGCCTCATCTGGCCTGTAAACTGCCCAAAGTAAATTGGAGAGCCAAAAACGACTCCACCTGCTGATGCAAGCTCCTCGAATACTTCCGTAAGGTCATCTTCAAGTTTGCATTTGTCATGGCCCTTACAATAGTCACAGCCCTGGCAGCCTTTGTAGTTCATCTCGTTGAGAATAAATGTCCGGGTCTCGGCACCTGCTTCTGCTGCGCCTGCCAGGACCTGCTGGACAAGAATATTCGTATTTCCGTTCTTTCGGGGGCTTCCTACAATACCTATAACTTTCATTCTATTCACTCCTCTTGTTTTTTAAACTAAGCTTAACTTAGATATGACCTGAAATTAGGTCTAACCTGAATTGAGGTCTAACCCGAATTAGGTCTAATCTGAGTTTCATTTTCTTTGAATTTATACTGGATTAATTTTTCAATTGATGCCAGATTTTTCTTTCTTTAAGAAAATGTATTTATTGATATCTGATTTGCAATAACTATACTTATATACTATACATGCAATCCGGATACTAACTAACAAAATGTATACTATGTGAGTATATGGTAAGTCAAATCCGGAATAACAAACATTGCCAGTGTCCTGTGGAAGCAACTCTGGAGGTAATTGGAGGCAAATGGAAGCCTATTATCCTCTGGCAGTTGAGGACAGAAAAACTGCGTTTTTCAGGGCTCCAGCAAAGTATGCAGGGTATTTCACCCAAGATGCTTACGAAACAGCTCAGGGAACTCGAAGAAGACGGGCTTATTCTCAGGGAAATTTATCCTGAAATCCCACCTAGAGTTGAGTATTCACTGACCGAATTCGGAAAGACTGTGCTTCCGGTCCTGGACGCTCTCTGCAAATGGGGAATTGAGTATCTTGGAAGAGAGTGCTTACTGGATGATCAATCGCTTAGTGATAGATCGTGACATAGAGAATAAGTTCAGATAAAGGTCTACAAACAACGCTCACGCAACAAATAAAAGTAAATCCTCTTCCTGCATCTTAATGTTAGTATTGAATTTTAAATGTTAGTATTGAATTCTGCTTTTATCCGGAAAATCTAAAGCATCAGGAAGACCTTAAAGTATTAGGGGAAATCTAAAGCATTAGGGAAGACCTAAAGCATTAGGAAGACCTAAAGCACTAGAATAGCTGGCACTGAGTTAATTTAAAATCGGAAATAATATTCCTTTAACAATATTTTCAGAAACATTGAAACTTTTGAAAGTTAATTTATGAAAGTTAATTTATGAAAGTTAATTTATGAAAGTTAATTTATGAAAGTTAATTTATGAAAGTTAATTTATGAAAGTTAATTTATGAAAGTTAATTTATGAAAGTTAATTTATTAATCATCGGCAGATCAGAAAGTCACTGAATCATTGTAAATCGGGAGATCCCAGGTTAAACGTATGACGCAAAAGAACGGATATATGCGGTATTTTACGAAACAGAGTTGCTACCCTAACCAGGCAGAAGCCATGGAAAAGATTCACTCGTCTCTCCTGAGCGAAAAAATCGTACTCTTTGAAGGGGCATGCGGGACAGGCAAGACTTTAAGTGCACTTGCCCCTGCATTGAGTGTGGGGAAAAAACTCAATAAAGTCGTTATTATAGTCACCAACGTCCATCAGCAGATGGTTCAATTTATAAATGAAGCAAGAGAGATTTCCCGGGGCAACGAAATAAAAACAATCGTTTTCAAGGGCAAGACTTCAATGTGCCCTGAAAATCTCGATTACGAAGAATGCAGGCTCAAAGGGGAAAATACCTATGACCTCCTTGACCTTGAAAGAGAAGTTTCTTCAAAAGAAAAAGAACTAAAGGATGCCTATGAGAAATACAAAAGGACAAAAGACCCTGCTCTTTATTCCCTGAGAACTGAACTTGAAAAAGAACTTGAAGAAACTAAGAAAAAAACTCGGGCTTTAAGGAGCAATTCCTGCCCGGAACTTTATGAAGTACTGAAATTTGAAGGTAGTGAATTTTCCAACTGGCTTTTTTCCGATGTAAGAAGCCCGGAAGAAATCCTGGAGTATGCCGAAGACCGGGACATGTGCGGGTATGAACTGCTGAAAAAAGAACTCAAAAAAGCCGAACTTCTAATCTGCAATTTTCATCACGTCCTCAGTGCTGAGATTTTCATGATGCTGCTTAAATGGCTTGAACGCGACCCTGAAGATATCATCCTAATTTTTGATGAAGCGCATAATATTGAGGCATCTGCTCGTTCCCATTCTTCAACAATGCTCTCGGAATTGACTATTGAAAAAGCCCTTTCGGAAGTAGGCGAGACTCCCGAATCTGATAATTCTTTTATGTTAGGTAAAGAAACTGGTTCGGGAGGCGGCATTCCCCTTGACCAGGACTACGCAGCTCGACTATATGCGAAAAAGCTGTTTACCTGCCTCCTTGCCGCTCTCAGGGACACATATGATGCGAAATTGAAGTTTGGGGAAAGGAACAGGCTTGGAAAACACTGGCAGGACATTCAGATCAGCGACCCTTATGAACGCTTTGACATCCTGAAAGCTCGCTTTTTACGGGAAGCGATAAAGGAAGGTTTTTCGGATGAAGAAAAAGTCCTGACCCGGCTGCGGGAGATTGGCGAGTTTGGAGGAAGGCTGGAAGAGGTCTATGCGGAAAATTACAAAAAAGGGCTCCTTACAGTTCCAAAACGTTCCCAGATCAGGTATGTTGCAGACTTTTTATCCTCTTACCTCGTGCTTTCTGACAGGCAAAACTATTATCCAATTCTGAACGTGCGCAGGGATTTCAAAAGCAATAGAATCGCCGGCAGGATTGAGCTTTTCACATGCATCCCTAAAAATGTGACTCAGCCTCTGTTTGATTCCATTTATGCGGCAGTACTCATGTCGGCTACACTCCGGCCCTTCGAAATGATAAAATCCACACTTGGCATCTCAAGAGAAGTGGAAGAAATTTCCTATGGCACGACATTTCCCAGAGAAAGGAGGCTTACTCTTGCGGTTTCCATCCCTCCGCTTTTTGCAAAGAATCGGGACAGCCCGGAAACGCTTGAAAACATTAAAGAAGCCCTGCTTGCAGCTACTGTTGCATCGCCAGGGAACGTGATTATTTACTTCCAGAGCTATGCTGAAGCACTTCGCTATACTAAACTCCTTGAGCCTGAACTTTCTATTCCTATTCTCCTTGACGAAACAGGGGTTTCAGCCCAGGAAATCCGAAAGGAGTTTTTCAAAATAGGAGAGCAGGGAGGAAAAGCCTTACTTATAACCTATCTATGGGGAACATTGAGTGAAGGTGTTGATTTCAGAGATTCCAGGGGCAGGACCGTGATTATAGTGGGAATCGGATATCCGGCCCTAAACGACCGAATTAAGGCTGTAGAGTCTGCTTATGATGCGGTTTTCGGCTGTGGAGAAGGCTGGGAGTTTGCAGTCCAGGTGCCTACAATCAGGAAAGTTAGACAGGCAATGGGAAGAGTGGTACGTTCTCCAGACGACTACGGAGTAAGGATTCTCCTTGATTCCCGCTACCAGGGCTCTCAGGTACGTAAACTCGGCAAATTTTCGGTTTTTGATTATTTCCCACCTGAAGAAAAAAGAGAGTTTATCGACATTGCGCCCAGGGATGTGGGAAGTATTGTGGAAGAATTTTTTGCACACGTCACGCCAAATAATCTCACAAAAAATGAGTCGGAGTCCCAGACTTCAAATCGTGTGGGCTTTGGAAGCCTCGCTGAAAAGCTTTGAAATCCTTTGAGTTAATTAATAAAATTTAAACGGTTTGAAATAACTGTTTGAACTGTTTAATATGTCAAACCTATTTGGAATCCAACCATACCATATAATAAAAAGAGTTGCCTGTAGTTTATATTTAAACTTCAGGCACTAAATTACTTAGTTAACAGGTTTTTTGCAACCTGTTTTCATGAAACTTTTACTTACGGTCTTTTTATCTATGCTACTTTTACTTACGACATTTTTTCTTATGTTACTTTTTCTTATGTTACTTTTTCTTATGCTACTTTTATATAATTGACTCTGGTCTTCGTACCAGTACCGGCTGCGTTACTTGCCTTAAGTGTTACTGAATAGTTTCCTGCTTTTGAATAAGTGTGCCTTGGTTTTTGTAATGTTGAATAGTTTCCATCTCCAAAATTCCAGTTCCAGGCAGTAGGGGTGTTTGTACTTGCGTCGGTAAATGTGGCAGTAAGAGGGGCTGTTCCTGAAGTTCGTGATCCCCAGAAGCTTACAACAGGTATTGTTGCATTTGTTGTACTGTTTGCTGTCACTTTTATGTAACTGGATTTTGTTGTCGTATTACTGCCTGCAGAGTTGCTTACTGTAAGCGTTACACCGTAACTTCCTGCTGTCGAATATGTATGTACAGGGTTCTGGACTGTTGAACTGGTTCCGTCTCCAAAATTCCAGTTCCATGCTGTCGGCGAACCTGTACTGCTGTCAGTAAAGGTTACACTCAGGGGCGTACTTCCAGAAGTTGGAGATGCCGAAAACGCAGCAATTGGAGCCTGCGAAGACGTTCCTGTTACTATTATATAATTCCATTTTGATAATGTGGAATTTCCTGCAGTATTGGTCGCTGTCAGCTTTACTATGTAATTTCCTGCTATCGAATACGTATGCTTCGGGTTCTGTACTGTTGAAAAGGTCCCATCTCCGAAACTCCAGTTCCAAGCAGTAGGGGAGCCTGAAGTACTATCCTTAAAAGTCACGCTCAGTGGCGCATTCCCTGTTCTCGGAGACCCCCAGAAACTTACAACCGGCTTTGACGCTGTTGTTCCTACCGCTATATACCCAGTTTTTGTTACAGTATTATTGCCTGCAGAGTTGCTTACTGTAAGTGCCACCGTATAGTTCCCTTGAGTAGAATAAGTGTGTGCCGGGTTCTGTTCGGTTGAAGTGGCTCCGTCCCCGAAACTCCACTTCCATGAAGTGGGCGAACCTGTACTGCTGTCAGTAAATATTACACTCAAAGGCGCGTTTCCTGATGTAGGGGATGCCGAAAACGCAGCAATTGGCTTTAACGTATTGGATTTAGAAGTTACTAGAGGAAGGTTGTCAGAATAGATGCTGCCTGTTATATTCTTATATGCAGAATCGGAAATTCCGTCTCCATCGCTATCTACTGCGGTATTGGAAAATCCTGTACCATCAGGTTTTCCCCAGAAGTTGCCTCCTATGTAAGGGCCACCCACAATATTAGTGCCTGCGGTTTTTTTGGTATTATAGGTATTTCCGATCCCATTTCTAATAGTCATATTAGTGTTATTGAAGTAATTGTTGTAAATCTGATTAGTGTCGCTTCTGGGACAGACATAAAGCCCATAAACACTATTGTCTTGAATGGTATTGCCTGAGAGGGTGTTGCCGTCAGAGTTGCCAATATGAATACCGCGACCATTATTAAGGGCCGTATTTCCTGAAATGGTATTGTCTGTAGCAGTCCCAAGTACAATTCCATATTGCAGATTATTTGTAGCCGTGTTCTTTGACAGCTTGTCCCCTTTGGAACGCAGGAGATAGATTCCATAACAATTGCTCAAAAGTTTGTTATTCTCGATTACGCAGTTACTGCACGAAGAAAGACAGATTCCTGAATAGCCGGATCGAGTTGCTCCTATAGCCTTAAGTCCAGATATCTTTATGTTGTCTCCCTGCAGGAGAAACACATTAGCCCCTGAACTTTTGGCTTTAATTACTGTGTTATCAGGGTTTCCTGATTCTGACCGAATGGTAAGATCGTTTTTAGTTACTATGATATTTTCAATATAGGTTCCGGGCTTTACAGTAATTATATCGCCCGAAGATGAATTATTCACAGCTTTTTGAATAGAACTTCCTGGCTGCACTATAATCTCAGACGCAGCTCCAAGACCAGATAAAAATAATAAAATTAAAAAAGTTACTAACAAAGTGTTTAATGTTTTTATTCCAATTCCTCCGTCCGTTAAAACAGTTTTGAACGAGATTTTTAGGATAACTTTATAGATATTTAGTAGAAG
The DNA here is from genome assembly GCF_000969945.1 of Methanosarcina sp. Kolksee. Taxonomy (NCBI): domain Archaea; kingdom Methanobacteriati; phylum Methanobacteriota; class Methanomicrobia; order Methanosarcinales; family Methanosarcinaceae; genus Methanosarcina; species Methanosarcina sp. Kolksee. The sequence goes on along the minus strand of NZ_CP009524.1, from coordinate 586,410 downwards.
TGTTCATTTGAATACATGATTGTAGCGTATACTCTTATTCAAAGAACTGATCTACTGGGGGCAAAATTTTTTAGATAAAATCACTTTAGCTTGAGACTCAGTACCAAAATCCAGTGATAAACGTGAAATTGAAAATCACTAGATTTTATAATTGGTTATAATCCATTAAATACGTCCTCTCGATGGAAGTCTTTCGATATCAAATATTGAGTTTGATTGAAGAACGAATTCTTCCTGCAAGTTCATGATTTCAATCGAAAAATACAAAAATCACTAGATTTTGGACCAGAGTCTTAGCTTGAAGAAAATGAATATAAATAAATATAAATATTCTCATTATATATTATTTTTTATATGAATTACTTATGATAAAAAATTTATTAGCCTTAATTTACATTTAAGACACTATTTCAGCCTGTATAGTACAATTAAATATTCAATTTTAGTTTAATTCATGCACTTTTTTCCTGGAAATTGCAGATCAATTTACAAGATGGATAGTAAGTTAATCTCAAAAACAAGCATTAATTTCAAGGTATCATCTGGAATTGGAAGTAGGAAAAAATAAAAGAGAAGAAACTGGAGATAAAAATAAATATAAAGAGATAAAATGTTTAGTAACTGTTTTCGGTATAATACCCGATAAAATAAAAATAAAAAAGCAATCAATAACCAGTGACTAATGGAAGCTAATTCTGAGAGATTTGGGCTCGCCATCCCCTATGGATCATGATTTAGCATGAGAATACTGCCATCTGCAAGCATTTTCATTGTTTACGCGTGTTATTCAAAGAATATCATGCGCGTTTTCAATCATGTGCATTTTCAATCATGTGCGTTTTTAATCATGTGCGTTTTCAATCAAGACCGCATTGGTTTTTATGAAGATATTATGGGGTAGCCACACAAAATAATGAAGAGCCGAAATCTTTAGTAATCCTATAAAAGATGGCTATTGATGTGTTTTATTCAGGTTGAATAGTTTAGGACTTACGCACCTGTGAAACAAAATCAATTACATCAAAGCCTGTGGATTAAAGTAACGTTTTATACAGTTAATGGTCTGATGCTGTTGATTTTTGGTTCAACTACGTAAGTCCTCTATATTCCTTTTTCATTCGTTTTTCTAAGTGGCTAACTTTTCAGAGCTGGATGAACCTGCTATTAAACCAGTAAAATTGAGTTTTATAGCACGTTTAGCCCTTTGTCACCTTGCCACTTTTACATAATTCCATTTTGATTTTGTACTACTTCCTGCTGCATTTGTTGCTGTAAGTTTAACAGTATAAGTTCCTGCAGCTGAATATGTGTGTGTTGGACTCTGTTCTGTTGAAGATGTACCATCACCAAAATCCCATTTCCAGGAAGTTGGGGAGCCCGCACTGGTCTCAGTAAATGTTACCTTTAGTGGAGCTTCTCCTGAGAGTGGCCAGCCCCAGAAATCTGCAACAGGAGCTTGTGAAGCACCAGACACTTTTACATAATTCCATTTTGTTTTTGTACTACTTCCTGCTGCATTTGTTGCTGTAAGTTTAACAGTATAAGTTCCTGCGGCTGAATATGTGTGTGTTGGACTCTGTTCTGTTGAAGATGTACCATCACCAAAATCCCATTTCCAGGAAGTTGGGGAGCCGGTACTGGTCTCAGTAAATGTTACCTTTAGTGGAGCATTTCCTGAGAGTGGCCAGCCCCAGAAATCTGCAACAGGAGCCTGTGAAGTAGCTGTTACTGTGATATATTTTGATTTTGTTTTTGTATTACTTCCTGCTGCATTTGTTGCTGTAAGTTTAACAGTATAAGTTCCTGCAGATGAATATGTGTGTGTTGGACTCTTTTCTGTTGAAGATTTACCATCTCCAAAATCCCATTTCCATGAAGTTGGGGAACCTGTACTTTTGTCAGTAAATGTTACCTTTAGTGGAGCTTTTCCTGAGAGTGGCAACCCCACGAAATCTGCAACAGGAGCTTTCGAAGTAGCTTTTACTATGATATATTTTGATTTTGTTGCGGTGTTACTGCCTGCGATATTTGTTACTGTAAGTTTAACAGTATATTTTCCAGCTTTAGAATACTCATGAGTTGGACTTCTGGTTGTTGACGACGTTCCGTCTCCAAAATCCCATTTCCATTTAGTTGGGGAGCCGGTACTTTTGTCAGTAAATTTAACGCTTAAAGGTGCGTTTCCTACTTTTGGAGATGCATAAAATACAGCAGTCGGTTTTACTATCACTATGATATATTTTGATTTTGTTGCGGTGTTACTGCCTGCAGCATTTGTTACTGTAAGTTTAACAGTATATTTTCCAGCTTTAGAATACTCATGAGTTGGACTTCTGGTTGTTGACGACGTTCCGTCTCCAAAATTCCATTTCCATTTAGTTGGGGAGCCGGTACTTTTGTCAGTAAATTTAACGCTTAAAGGCGCTTTTCCTAATTTTGGAGATGCATAAAATACAGCAACTGGAGTCTTTGGGTTTTGTGCTTCGACAGAACCTATAAACTGCCCGAATGCAACGGGATCTTTTTTGACCCTCACTGTAGCTGTAACCCTGTTTGTGGCTGTGTTAATTACGGAGACGACACCACTTGTTTCTTTTGCCACATATGCCTTAGTCCCGTCCGGACTGAAAGCAATCCCTAAGGGGGAACTTCCTACATGCACTGTGGCTGTAACCTTGTTTGTGGCCGTATTAATCACAGAAAAAGTACCATCTCCATAGTTTGTCACATATACCTTTGTTCCAGCCGGGTTTACCGCAACTCCCCATGGGTACTTTCCTACTTTTACTCTTGCTGTAACCTTATTTTTTGATGTGTCAATTACAGAAACATCGTACTCATTCGTCACATATACCCTTGTTCCCGCCGGATTAACTGCAACTCCGGTAGGGAGATTTCCTACTTTTATTGTGGCTATAGCCTTGTTTGTTGATGTGTCAATGACAGAAACAGTGTTATCAAGGGAATTCGCCACATATACCTTTGTTCCTGCCGGGTTAACTGCAATTCCACAAGGATAATTTCCTACATACACTGTAGCTGTAACCTTATTTTTTGATGTGTCAATTACAGAGACTGTCTTACTACCTTCGTTTGCCACATATACCTTTGTTCCCGTCGGATTAACTGCAACTCCCCAGGGGTTTTTTCCTACCTTCACTGTGGCTGTAACCTCATTTTTTGCAGTGTCAATTACGGAAATAGTTCCACTTTTTTCTTTCGACACATACACTTTTGTTCCAGCGGGGTTGACTGCAACCCCGTAGGGAGATTTTCCTACATTTATTGTGGCTGTAACTTTGTTTGTTGTGATGTCAATTACAGAGACAGTGGTGCTGCCGCTATTAGTAATGTAGGCGTATTTAGCCGTACTTGAAGTATTTTGTGCAGTAGCTGCCGATGTAGTAGAGAATATCAAAATTAAAAATAAAACAATGGCTGTTGAAACTAAAGCTACTGAACACAATTTTTTGTTCACTTTCATTGTCTTACTCCATTATATTTCGTCCTACATCCAGCAGGTAAATTGTTGTTTCAAATATTTTTACTGATAGCGTTTTTGTGGGAACTTAGATGAGTCCTATATTCCTTATTTGTAACCTGTCTGCTGCTTCTGTTTATATGATGCTTGGACATATGTTAACACGTGTTAAATGAGGGCAAATTAATAGGTGTTGAACAGCGCTATCCTGGCATCCTCTTCATTTCAAGGGAAAATATTTTAACGAAAAAACTTAAAATAATTTTATCACATATTTTGGAAGTTAAACTGATTTTTTAATACTTTTTTAGACATGAGAAAACTTTTCAACTCTCAACAAAGATATGAAACCTACTTTTTCCCGTACAGTTTGAAGAGGATACTTATCCTGAAAAATATCCAAATTTTAATGTCTATCTGCCGAATACAGGTTTTTTTCTAAAACTCAGTTCCAAAATCCAGGTATTTTTTTCGTTTTTGGATTTGTAGAAAACCTATCTAAATCAGCTTTAATTGGATCTGAAAATGAATGTGTAAAAGTATATCAGGTAGTTCAGTTTAAACAATTGGTAATTCTTTCTTTCCGATGATTTCTCACGAAAAACTTTAATGTTGATATAAAATTTTTTATAAATTATGCATCTGCCAAAAGCCCATGAGGATTTCTACATAACCAGATTTTTTAATTACAGATTGAACCGGAGTTTATAAAATCATGAAAATCGGGATGTAGCTATAAATAATCTGCAGGTTTAATAACAAAATTTATTAAGCACCTTATCCGTGTAGTTCAATTTTAGCGTCATTTATCTTGAACTGATCCACTGTCGGTAATTATATCGTTTCCACATTGTCTATACGAACCATTATAGGGATCTTGTTATATCGATTATATATTAGATACTTCAGGCGGTAGATTATCTATTTTTCTTCCACGATTACTGATTCGCTCTATATTTAGATTTTTTATATTAAAGTGTTTCTAATTCTTGTCCATAAACTTTCTTTTTGGTTACAATTTCTGTTTTATTTTACATTTCGCCCCCCTCTCAAAAATAAGGCGATTTTTGTAACAACTGAACAAACTTATTGAATCAAAGGTGGGCACATGCTCAACAAAATCAATGATTTTAACTTGAATCCCACAATGTTCAAAAGAATCCAGTTTAAACTTAGAAAACAAACTAAAAATTTAGACTTAGTCAGCCTTTAATCTCAACCTAATTCAGAAAGTTAAGTTTAATCACTCAAAAATATACCGAGGTACATGGAACTCAGAGTAACTGATGTTAACTCTAAAAACAGAATAAGAGGAGACAGAATTTGTTTTGTCCCAAAATTATTTCGTCTCCAAAACTCCATTTTCATTTAGTGTGGGTTTTCAAACTCGTATCGATAAATACAACAGTTGCAGGAGTTTTTCCTGAAGTCGGAGATGCAGAAGATGCAGCAACTGGTTTTGCGATTTCATATTTTATGTACTATGACATCCACAAATAACTTTTGTATTACTGCCTTTTGCATCTTTACCTGAAACTGAAGAATCCCAGAAGGTTTACAACCGTTTTCAAAGTTGAAGTCACTCTGACACTTTTATATATTTCCATTTTGATTTTGTACTACTTCCTGCTTCATTTGTTGCTGTGAGTTTAACCGTGTAAGTTCCTGCAGATGAATATGTATGTGTTGGACTCTTTTCTGTTGAAGATTTACCATCTCCGAAATCCCATTTCCATGAGGTTGGGGAGCCTGTACTGGTCTCAGTAAATGTTACCTTTAGTGGAGCATTTCCTGAGAGTGGCCAGCCCCAGAAATCTGCAACAGGAGCTTGTGAAGCTTCTGTCACGGTTATATAATCTGTTTTTATTTCCGTATCCTTACCTGCTGCATTACTCACGGTCTCTTTCACAGTATACGTTCCGGGTTTTGAGTATGTATGTGTTGGATTATATTCAGTCACCAGATCCGATCCATCTCCGAAGTTCCATTTCCAATAAGTCGGTGACCCTGTACTCTTGTCAGTAAACTGCACGTTTAATGGTGAACTTCCTGAGACTGGAGAGCCAATGAAATCTGCATCAGGAGTTTGTGAAGCTTCTGTCACGGTTATATAATCCGTTTTTATTTCCGTATCCTTACCTGCTGCATTACTCACGGTCTCTTTCACAGTATACGTTCCGGGTTTTGAGTATGTATGTGTTGGATTATATTCAGTCACCAGATCCGATCCATCTCCGAAGTTCCATTTCCAATCAGTCGGGGAACCTGTACTCTTGTCGGTAAACTGCACGTTTAATGGGGAACTTCCTGAGACTGGAGAACCAATGAAATCTGCATCAGGAACTACTGGATTTTGCACAGAAACAGAACCTATAAACTGCCCGAATGCAGCAGGGTCTTTTCCCACCCTCACTGTAGCTGTAACCTTGTTTGTGGCTGTGTTAATTACAGAGACAGCTCCGCTTGTTTCTTTTGCCACATATGCCTTAGTCCCGTCCGGACTGAAAGCAATCCCTAATGGATAACTTCCCACCGTCACTGTGGCTGTAACCTTGTTTGTGGCCGTATTAATCACAGAAAAAGTACCATCTCCATAGTTTGTCACATATACCTTTGTTCCAGCCGGGTTTACCGCAACTCCCCATGGGTACTTTCCCACTTTTACTCTTGCTGCAACCTTATTTTTTGATGTGTCAATTACAGAAACATCGTACTCATTCGTCACATATACCCTTGTTCCCGCCGGATTAACTGCAACTCCGGTAGGGAGGTTTCCTACTTTTATTGTGGCTATAGCCTTGTTTGTTGATGTGTCAATTACAGAAACAGTGTTATCAAGGGAATTCGCCACATATACCTTTGTTCCTGCCGGGTTAACTGCAATTCCACAAGGATAATTTCCTACATACACTGTAGCTGTAACCTTGTTGCTCGCAGTGTCAATTACAGAGACTGTCTTACTACCTTCGTTTGCCACATATACCTTTGTTCCCGTCGGATTAACTGCAACTCCCCAGGGGTTTTTTCCTACCCTCACTGTGGCTGTAACCTTATTTTTTGCAGTGTCAATTACGGAAATAGTTCCACTTTTTTCTTTCGACACATACACTTTTGTTCCATCGGGGTTAACTGCAACTCCGTAGGGATATTGTCCTACATTTATTGTGGATGTAACTTTGTTTGTTGTGATGTCAATTACAGAGACAGTGGCGCTGCCGCTATTCGTGATGTAAGCGTATTTAGCCGTGCTTGAAGGATTTTGTGCAGTAGCGGTCGATGTAGTAGATAACATTAGAATTAAAAATAAAACAATGGCCGTTGAAGCTAAAGCTACTGAACACAATTTTTTGTTCATTTTCATTGTCTTACTCCTTATGTTTCGTCCTACATTCGGCAGATAAATTGTTTTTTCAAATATTTTCACTTATGGCGTTTTTGTGGGGACTTGCATTATATCCCATACTAAATTGCTGTAAAAATGGCCTGATGTTTTTTATGATGACGCCTGGCCATATGTTAACACATGTTAAATACCGGGCAAATTAATAGGGCGTTTGAAAAGCGCTATCCTGATCATCCTCTTCATTTTAAGGGAATATGGTATAACCAAAAAATCCAGAATAATTTTATTACATGTTTAGAAAGTTGAATTAGTGTCTTAATTTATTTTTAAACTTGAGTAAATTTTTAAACTTCCAGTACATATATGAGACCTACTTTTACCATACAGTTTGAAGAAGATACTTATCCTGAAAAATATCCACATTTAATGTTGATCTGCCGAATACAGGTTTCTTGTTCTAAAACTCAATTCCAAAACCCAGGTAGTTTTTGCGTTTTTGGCTTTGTAGACAACCTCTCGAAATCAGCTTTCATTGGATCTGAAAATGAATATGTAAAAGTATATTAGGTAATTCAGGTTAAACAATGAGAAATTCTTGATTTCAGAGGATTTCTACATAACCATGCTCTTTAATTACAGATTGAACCGGAGTTTATAAAATCATGAAAACCGGGATGTAGATTATAAATAATCTGCAGGCATAATAAAAATTTATTAAATGCCTGACCCATGTCGTTCAATATTAGCGCCATCTAATCTTGACCTAGTTCACCGTCGATAATTATATCATTTCCACATTATTCATAAAAACCATTAAAGGAACCAGTTGTATCGATTATATGTTAGATCCTTCAGGAGGGAAATCAGCTATTTTTATTCCATGATCATTGATTCGCTCTATATTTGGATTTTTTATATTAAAACGTTTCTAATTCTTGTCCAAAAACTTCGCTTTCAGTTACAAGTTCTTTTTTATGTGTTGCGTGATGCGAGTTTATACTATAAATCCAAATTCAGGCGACTCTGTTCCAAAATCCAGTGATTTTTACGTTTCTTGATTGAAAATCTGAATTAACAAGAAGAATCCGGTATTCATTAAAATCAATATTCGACATCTTAAGACGTCAACCTCTGAGTATATCACAAAGATTGTGGCCAATGATAGAATACAAAATTCGAAAAGCTTTGGCACATCTTTTATTTTTAATTTCATAAGGATTGATATACAGTGAAGACTGCGATTGTTTTAAAGCTTCGAGTTCTATTTTTACTCAAAGAGGTGACAAGGAAAAAGATGGAAATGATATTATATTTTTTCTGTGATTTAAACCTTAGTTCCGCATTTTTAGGCATATAACTGTCGCTTGATACCTATACATAGTTTAAGCTTAGGCAATCAGATTCAGGGTGAAATTTGTAAATCGCAATCATCTAACCTTACATATATACGAAATAGCATATATGCACCTAAAAAAGCAAAAGTTAGGTTGGAAACCCATTTAATTTGAAAAGGATACAAGAATTCTTATTCCGAGCCTGCCCATGTCATATAGGCTTCGACTATTTCCTGCCCTTCCAGAAACACCAATCCGTGTTCTTTACCATACTCTTTTGAGTCTTCTTTGGAAAGAGCTTTACCATTATTATCATCAAGCATCTCGCAGACTACCATTGCAGGAGTAATGCCTGCCATACGGGCAAGAGCAACTGAAAGTTCGGTCTGGCCTTTGCGGTCATCCAGAAGCCCTTCGGCAGCCCTCAGCAGTGCAACATGCCCAGGGGTTCTAAATTCTTCTCCAAAATGAATTACATCCCCGGACAACTTATTCTCCGTAATCTCCCCGATTTTCCGGATAGTAAGAGCTCTTTCATTATCAGGAATCCCGGTTCTGGTATCTCTGTGATTGACCCAGAGAGAAAAGGAAGAATGAGAATCGTATTTAAGGTCACCTTCTTTCTCTACAACTTCCCCAAGCACATCACTGGTTTTACTGGCTTCCCTGACGAGTTCAGCCATAAAAGGCAACCTGAGCTGTTTTGATGCTACAGGATCTACAGCCACACAGATAAGGCCGCCTGCATCTTTTCGCATCCATTTTACGTCTTTGAAAGTGACCGCTTTTGCAGGAATTACAAGATCAGTTTCTCCTTCCCTTGAGTCCGAATCGTAAATCTGGATCATTTTTCCGGCTCTCAGGGCTTCCAGCGCCCGGTTGATATTCTCATTTCTGTACGTAAGACATTCGTAAACCATACTTCTGTTCATTTCTGGTTCTCCGTACCCTGTTTTTTTAACTTTACCACAACTCTGTCCCCATCGTTCAATTCCAGGGCGTCTCTTAACTTTACAGGCGCGATGATTTCAATCAAATTCGAGGGGTAGTGTGTTCTTTCAGGAACGACTACAGCAGCTTCTATACCGCCAATGACAACTGGATAGCAGTTTCCGCCTCCGAATGTACGTTCTCCGTCATTGAAACCTTCGACCCGGATAGCCGGCGTTTCACGTAAAAGGTTTCGAAGAGGAGAACTGCTTTCTGAAAGCTGCACGTTCAGAGTCCCGGGAAAAGGTACAAAATGCAACTTTTCTTCAAATTGCTTCCGGTATCCGGGTATATTTACATAATACTGACCTTCACCGAGGCCTTTGAGCACGTTTCCTTCAAGTTCGAGAACATCGAGTTCTGGAGAAAAAATCCTGCTGTAATCAACGTATTCGTTTTTAAGAACTTCAATTCCTTTTTCTGTCATTTTTATCAACTGGCCACCGGGAACAATCTTCCTTTCGATCAGCCCATCTTCTTCCAGCTGCTTTAGCTTTCTTGCTGCGGTTTTGGAGCTTGCCCCAGTATGCTTTTGAAACTCGCTTGATGAGACCTTGATGATTTTATTTATTGCTCCTATAAGTGCGAGTTTTTTAAGGTATTCAATATCAGGCACTGTCGGCACCTACCCTAATATCGAGATGCATCTCAATTATGAGATGTTATACAATGCGTTCCGTTATAATAAAACTTTTGATAGCAAATTCCACCTGATGCCTTTCCAGGAAACTTTTTAGTATTTTCTGAAATTGTCAAAGTTTACAATCAATTTCACTGGCAACTAACAGCAATAAATCAAAAACTTGGAAAATAGTGTGTCCCGAAAACTACACAAATTCAAATTGACTTTTTATTCTTTTTAACACAAAAACCAGATTTATCGTTTTTATTGATGCATAGGTTTCTGCATTTTGCCTGGCCCAGATGAAGGTTTTGAACTCATTTTTGTTAACTTCATGCCTCTATTAGTCATTTCGGTTTCTACATCTTTGAGCAAAGTTTTGAGATCAATCATAACTTCGGTTAAATCAGAATCAGAAGTATTTGCGAGTCCTTCATCAACTGCATGCCTGATTCGTTCTAACATTTTTATTCTTAGATAGTTGAGAGTATTGGGATCTAGAGGTCTAGAATGTTCAAATTTGTTATCTACCATTCTTTTTAACTCCTCATATTTTCAGTAATTACAGGAACGCAATACAGAAATATATAAAAAGAACCAAAGGGAGAATTTAAAGAGAAATTCTTTTTTACTCTCTTAAAGTCCTTTTTGTCTGAAAATTGGAGGTTACCCGTATCATATAGTTTCAACCATATCGAGTTAAAGCAGCTCAAAATTTACGCCATTCTTTTCATATTTCCGAATTCTCTGCAGAAACAAATTTTTAAAAGAATGCACATTTGGGTGAAAAGATACTGTCTTGATGATTTCATAGCCATTAGTAAGCTTATCCGTAATAAGTTTCAGCCGATGTACTTGAGACGAGCACATGGGTTTCTTTGTCCGTTTTTCTTCCATCACCAGTAACTCGAATCGCCTGACAATATATCGGTAGATGTAAAGTATTTGGTAGATGTAAAGTATTTGGTAGACGTAAAGTATTTGGTAGATGCAAAGTATTCGGTAGTTGTAAAGCATTCGGAAAATGTAAAGTATTCGAGAACTTAAAATATTTTTAGTTAGTGAAGTGCCTATAAAATATTCATTTCCCGAAGACTATACAAAACCTTATAGTAATCTCAAATCAGGATTTCTACAGAGCATAATTTGAGTTTCGATCAGAGCAATTTCTTTCCTGCATCCGGGCCAAGAGCACACTGGAATACCTCGGTAATCTCGACTTCTATGAGAGTTTTTGCAGGAAGCCCGGGTTTTGCTGCATGCACAATTGACTGCATTTTTTCAAACTTTTCCCCAGAATCAATAATATCCGCTTTACCTTTTATCTGGAAGCAGCCACCTGTATCAGGACCCCAAACGTAAACTGCAACATTCGGATTCTCTTTCAGGTTTGCCAGGGACTTAAGCATGAAATTATCTGCAATCCAGATTGTTTCATCATCCACAAGCTGGCAGAATCCTATAGGTACTACGTTTGGAACTCCATCCTTTGAGGCCGTAGCTACAGGAAAGATCTTCACCTTTGAAAAGGCGGTTTTCATCTTTTCATCTAATTTTACCATAATATCACAACCAAAATGATTGTAGTATATATTAATATAGTTAAGCGTCATAATTTTGTATCAAATTTTTGTTTGTGTATTTTAGTGACCTTTCAAAATGAGCCTGAAAAATATTAAAAAGACTTACCTCCAGGGAAAACGTCGCCGGAGAAGTTAAGTATTTAGTATCTTGAATCCATCTAGTGATTATACCATGACAAGAGAAATTGAAGTTAAATGCCCTTCATGCTCCCCTGAAGAAGAGGTAGGGCACGAGGTTCTGAAAGAGGGGCAGAGTCCGCTTGTCCGCTGTCTGGAGTGCGGTCAGGTGCATGCAGTGAAGCTTAAAACCCCCAAATCCGCCAGATTGAAAGTGATAGTCAGTAAGATGGACATTTCAAACACTTACAAAACTGAACTGGATTCCGAGACTGTCCTTCAGGTGGACGATGAGCTGGTTGTAGATGACGAGGAAACAGGGATGGTAGTGCCTATTCTGATTACTGCTCTTGATGCAGGAGGAAAACGAGTTCATATTGCTCGGGCAGAAGATACCGAGACAATCTGGGGCAGAGCTATTGATGAGGTAACTGTAAAATTTTCCGCACAGGCAGGGACTGAAAAAACCGAAGTCCTTGAAAAACGTGTGCCTGGCGAGTATGAATTTGTCGTAGGAGCCGAAGAAAGAGTGGGAAATAAAAGCCTTTTCATCAATAAAATCAAGGTGAGGGATGGAGCATTCCGATCCAGAAAAGGCGATGTTGTGCTTGCTAAATACGTAAAACGGATTTTTGCGAGAAAGAAATGGGAAGGTTCGGGTCAGCGTGAATTCCGAAGAGGGCCGTGGTAAAGAAAAAGATAAAAAAGAAAAAGAAGAGGAAGAAAAGCTCGAAGCAATGCGCAGGCACCTAGTAGACAACCTTGAGGCTTACCTGCTGCTGAAAGAGAACATCCGCGATGCTATGCTCCGTGTTCCAAGGCATAAGTTTGTTCCGGAATATGAGCAAAAAGCAGCTTATATCGACAGACCCCTTGAGATCGGCCACGGGCAAACAATCTCTGCCCCGCACATGGTTGCGATGATGTGTGAACTCCTTGAACTTTCGAAAGGGCATAAAGTCCTGGAAATAGGGTCAGGTTCAGGGTATAATGCTGCAGTTATGGGGGAGCTCGTCGGAAAAAGCGGGCACGTGTACACTGTTGAACGTATAGAATCCCTTGCGAATTTTGCAAGGGATAACCTGAAAAAAACAGGGTATAACAATGTCACAGTGCTACTTGAAGACGGCTCAATGGGTTGTTCTTAGTATGCTCCTTATGACAGGATAGCCGTGACATGCGCAGCTCCCTATATCCCTGAGCCTTTGTTGGAACAGTTGAAGCCTGGAGGCATAATGCTGATTCCTGTGGGGGATTATTTTCAAGAACTTTATAAAATTAAAAAAGACGGGAAAGGGCACATACATAAAAAGAAAAAAGGTGGAGTCGTTTTTGTACCCCTGATTGGTAAACATGGCTTCCGAAAAAGCCTGGAATGTTAAAGGTTCTTGTAAGAATAAGGTATAAATTGAATTAAGTCTAAATTGAATTAGGTCTAAATTGAATTCCTGATTGCTGCCTCGAAAACAAAATCAGGCTGAAAGTTCTGACAAAAGAAGTTGAATCCGATCTTTAGGTAGCATTTTTAATATATTTATAAAAATTAAATTAGGTATTAATAAGTTTAAAATCATTCATTAAATATGGACATCGACACTTATGAAGATTTTAAGGAAATTCGAGTCAGGGATGTTTATATAGTCGATGTTTTTACAGACCCAACTCCTGTAGTGCTTCTTGAAGATCTGCAGGGGAATATGCTACCTATATACATAGGGCATCTCGAAGCTCTCTCAATAGGAAATGTAATTAAAAATATTTCTCCTCCCAGGCCTCTGGCTCATGACCTTATGCTCACTATTTTTGAGAGGCTCGACGTAAAAATCGAGGGAGTTTTGATTGACGAAAAAGTGGATAAAATCTATTATGCCCGGCTCCTGATAAAAAAAGACAACGCAATCATGCAGTTTGACGCAAGACCAAGCGACTGCATTGCCCTTGCCCTGCGCGTTGGAGCCCCGATAAGAGTCAGAAAAAATGTGCTTGAAAATTCTGAAGTCGAGATGTCAAGGCTTGAAGGTGCCCGAGTGATAAATATTTTCGGCTAGATTCTACTGGAACAGGCAGACTTCGTGTTCAGATCTTACTTCTCTTAATCCTGCTTTTTAAGTCTGCGAAAAAATGAGTTTAGAATTTTATCTTTAACGATTTTTCGGCATCTCTCTTTCCTTTAAAAAACTTAAATAAAAATATTCTTTAGCGAATACTATCCAGGGTTATTATTATCTGTAATTTTCGGTCGATAAAACAGGACTATTTTTGCTGGAGACTACTGTCTAAGACTACCATTGATCTAAGACTGCCGTTAATCCGGGACTGGCACTAAGATTGGCATTGGCTTAATTTCAACAAGCTTTTAATAAAAGTTAAATTTATTATCCCATAGATGCTCACCAAAAGAATAATACCATGCCTTGATGTGACCCTTGACAGAGCAGGCGGCTGTGTTGTTAAGGGTGTTGAGTTTGTGGACCTGAAAGAGGCCGGAGATCCTGTAGAACTCGCCAAGCGCTACAATGAAGAGGGCGCAGACGAACTTGTTTTTCTGGACATTACAGCTTCGGCTCACGGCAGGAAAACTATGATCGATGTGATCGAAAGAACTGCAGACGAGGTTTTCATTCCTCTTACGATTGGAGGAGGAATAAACTCCATTGATGCAATTCGCCAGATCCTCAGAGCTGGGGCAGATAAAGTCTCAGTTAACACTTCTGCGGTCAAGAATCCTGACTTCATAAAAGAGTCCTCAGATATATTTGGAGCCCAGTGTATCGTCACTGCTATCGACTGCAGGCGAAATACCGACATAAAGAATAATCCCAATAAAACTATTCTGGAGCTCGAAGACGGAACGCCTGTCTGGTATGAGGTTGTAATTTACGGAGGCAGGGAAGCTACAGGAATCGATGCTGTGCAATGGGCAAGAAAAGCAGAAGAATTGGGTTCCGGAGAAATCCTGCTCACAAGCATGGACCGGGACGGCACATGTGCAGGTTATGACCTGCCAATTACGAGAAAGCTCTCAGAAGAGCTCGATGTTCCGATTATAGCTTCTGGAGGAGTAGGAAACCCTCAGCACATCTACGAAGGTTTTTCAATTGGAAAAGCTGATGCCGCACTTGCAGCAAGTATCTTCCACTTCAGAGAGTACTCAATCAAGGAAGTCAAAGAATACCTTAGGGAAAGGGAAATTCCTGTAAGGCTTTAAATTCAGGAAAAAACAGAAACAAATGGGAGTGGGGAAAAACAATGGAGATCTCAGAATTCCAGAAGCTAATGTCTGAAATGTATGCACATAATGACAGGAAGAGGGGAGGTAAGGCTACCATGCTCTGGCTGGTTGAGGAAATTGAAGAACTTGCCGAAGCCATACGCAGGGAAGAGCCAGAAAATATAGAAGAGGAACTTGCAGATTGCTTCGCCTGGATAGGGGCGCTTGCCAATCTTTACGGTGTGAATCTCGAGGAAGCCTTCCTTAAGAAGTATTCTGGTATGTGCCCTACCTGCAAACGGAAGCCCTGTATCTGTACGGACTGAGTATGTTAAGTATCTTGTTTGTAGAGACTGATTTTCAAAAGGCTGATTTTCAGAATTTGTTCTCTGGATCTTGATTATCTGGTTTTCGTCCTTTCGGAGACTTTTTTCATATTTGCTTTCATATATATTTTGAGATACTTTTTTATTTATTAGAGGCAATCTCTTATGTGGAATTCTTATTTGGATTCTCCATTTATCGGGGGATATATATGTCAGAAGCCGAAACCATGGAACTTCTTGAGGGTTTGCAGTTGAAGATTCTTAACAACACTGGCGAGGATCTTGTGCTCCAAGCTGAGAGAATTGAGAAAGGGAAATTCAAAAAAGGTCACCAGGCTCCAGCTAAAATTGAATCTTATGAGGAAAAGAGCTTTGAGCTCATTGCATGCGAAGGGAGCTGCGAAGGTGGAGCGAACATTGAAGGCTGGGTTAAATATGGGCTGGGGTGTGCGGAAGGGTACTGCAAAATACACTTCAGATATGTGGAAAAAACAGATAAACTCGATTACTCCTGTGAATGTCACATGCACGATGGAAAGATGCTCTGCGAGGCTTCAAAAGATGAGAAAGCCGGGAGAACTGTGAGCTTTATAATAGGGCCGAAAGCATAATACAGAGTATATCACCGGCCTGTCCGGCAAGTGTCCCTCAGGCTGGACCTCATTCATTCTTATCTATTTTTATCCTTTTTAATATTATTTTTTCATGAATTTTAACTATTGAATCCTTTAACTATTGGTCCTGCAGGCAAGAAAAGTATGCCAAAGTTTAATTAAGGACAGGATCTCTAATCCCATCTGATGAAGCCTGAAAAACCGGAACTGCTTGCCCCGGCAGGAAGCATGGAAGCTTTTATTGCAGCCGTCGAAAATGGAGCGGATGCCGTATACCTCGGAGCTCGGGCTTTCAGTGCTCGGGGGTATGCCTCAAACTTTTCAGAGAAAGAGCTTGAAGAAGCCATCGATTATGCTCACCTGAGAGGCGTGAAAGTATACGTAACCGTAAATACGCTACTCAAGGAAGAAGAAGTAGAAAACGCCCTCAAGCTGCTTTCCTGGCTGAGAGAAATAGGGACCGATGCAATCATA
Source organism: Methanosarcina sp. Kolksee (assembly GCF_000969945.1). Taxonomy (NCBI): domain Archaea; kingdom Methanobacteriati; phylum Methanobacteriota; class Methanomicrobia; order Methanosarcinales; family Methanosarcinaceae; genus Methanosarcina; species Methanosarcina sp. Kolksee. The sequence goes on along the minus strand of NZ_CP009524.1, from coordinate 570,315 downwards.
ATTCAAGATCTTGGACTTATCTCGCTTTCAAGGCAATATCTGCCTGACCTTCCGCTGCATGCGAGCACCCAAATGACTTTACATAATAGCGGAGGGGCTGAATTCGCAAAAAAAATGGGAATAGAGAGGGTCGTGCTCTCAAGGGAATGCTCGCTTGAAGAAATAAAAATGATTAAAGAGAAAACTGGGACTGAAATCGAGGTTTTCATACATGGGGCTCTCTGTATTTCCTATTCCGGCCAGTGTCTCCTGAGCAGCCTTATAGGGGGAAGAAGCGGAAACCGGGGTTTCTGTGCCCAGCCGTGCCGTAAAAAATACAGGCTGTATTGCGAAGGGAAACAAATCAAAACAACAGGCAGTTACCTCTTAAGCCCAAAAGACCTTAACACAACCTCAGGCCTGGGAGCTCTTATAGAAGCCGGGATTGAATCTTTCAAAATCGAAGGCCGGATGAAAAGGCCGGAATATGTTGCAGGGGTCGTCAGGATTTACCGCCGCCTGATTGACAGGTACATTGCAAACCCTGCAGAGTATTACGTTTCCGAAGAAGAGCAGGAAATACTAACCCAGCTCTTTAACAGGGGTTTTACTCAGGGTTACTTTTTTGAAAACCCACGTCAGGAGCTCATGAGCCGTGAGAACCCACACAACCGTGGAGTTCCGGCGGGTACAGTTACAGGGTATGACAGTCGTTTAAACCGTATCCGGGTAAAACTTTCCCGACTTCTTCGTCTCGGAGACGGGATAATGGTTGAAAATGCAGAGACCAGGCCCGAAGATAAAGGAAAAATCATATCCTCAATGTATGCCGGAAAAGGCCCAGTATACAGTGCAGGAGTCGGAGATACGGTAGAAATTCCTTTTGATTCAAGGGCACCCTCAGGAAGCACAGTATACAGGACACATGACAAAATGCTTATGGATTCCCTAAAAAAAGAAAGCGAATCCGGGAGCCTGAGGCCTAAAATTCCTGTATCTATCACGGCAGCCGTTGCATCAGGGAAAACTATCAGGCTTGAGGTAAAAGACAGAGACTCAAATGCAGTAACAATTGAGTCTGAATATCTGGTTGAGAACGCCAAAAAGCAACCAACTTCAAAAGCCCGCATCGAAAAACAACTTTCAAAACTCGGAAACACGATTTTTGAGGCTGCTGAACTCCATGTCACTGTGGAAGAAGATATTTTCATTCCTGTAGGGCAGTTGAACGAGCTGAGGACAAAAGCAATAGAACAGCTTGAAAATCTGCGGATTTCCAGGTGGAAACGAAAACCTCTTGATACTCTACAGTCCTACGAATCTGGAGAAAAGGGATCAGTAGATAGAGTACCAGTAGACAGAGCACAAGTCGAAAATGAATCAACAACAAGAGAATCAGTAGAAAAGGTAGGCCAAGAAGCCGAAAAAACTGTTCAAGAGTGCCTTCCTATACATCCGATGCTCTCGGTTTCGGTGTATTCTCTTGAAGGGCTCGAAGGGGCACTTGCAGGCGGAGCAGATAGGATTTATTTCGGCGAAGGGCTTTTCAGAAGACCGGTAACTACAGGGCAAGAAAAGGGCTCGGAAAAGGGAAAAGGATCTGACGCAGTTTTTGAAAAAGCTGTCTCTGAGACTCAAAAGGCAGGCAAGAATATCTATTTCATTACTCCAAAGCTTGTTAAAGATCCCAGAATGGAGTCTGTAGAAAAAATATTTTCTCGTGTAAGGGAACTGGGGGCTGACGGGGTCCTTGTTTCAAACTTGGGAACCCTTGGCCTCGCAAAAGCTGAGAAAATCCCTTTTATTGCGGACAGTCCTCTGAACATATTTAACAGCCGTACCTTCGCTTTTATATTGCAGGAAGGGGCTCAGATGGCTGTGATTTCTCCGGAGCTAACCCTTGAGGAATTAAAAAGCATTGCGTCTCGTGGGCCTGCAGAGTGTATTGTTTACGGCAGGCTTGAACTGATGGAATCCGAACATTGCCTTACAGGCGGGCTTCTCGGGAACAACAAAGGGCAGTGTAGCGCTCCATGCAGGTCAGGAAAGTTTACACTGGTAGATGAGAAAAACTATGAGTTTCCCTTGCTCATGGACTATGAATGCAGAATGCACCTCCTTAACTCAAGATCACTCTGCATGCTTGAATACGTTCCTGAAATTCTCGAAAACGGAGTTTCAAGCCTCAGGGTAGAAACCCTCGGAATGGATAATCCGGACGAAATCCGAAAAGTGACCAGAGCCTACAGAAAAGCAATTGATACTTATCTTGAAACCGGGAAACAGGGGCCGGAAAACTGCGAAAAACTTGGAAAGGGTTTTACTACAGGACATTATTTCAGAGGTGTACAGTAAAAGACGGAATTCCCGGAAAAAGTGTACAGTAAAAGACGGAATTACTGGAAAAAGTGTACAGTAAAAGACGGAATTGACGGAAAAATGGACTAAAGGGTGGAAAAAACTATGGAAAAACTGGAGAAAATGGAGATTTCGGAAAAAAAAAGCCCAAAAATCTTTTTGTCGGGTTCGATCCGTGGAGGGAGGCAACTGCTTGAGACGTACAGGTTTATGTTTGATACTCTCGAAGAAGCTGGGGCTGAAGTGTTGAGCTGGCATGTTGCAGATCCTGAGCTGGAAAAAACCGAAATGAAAATGACAGAAGAAGAGATCTATGCCAGGGATATGGGTTTGCTTGTAAAAAGTGATGCTTTGATTGCAGAAGTAACAGTACCTTCCACAGGTGTGGGTTACGAAATCTGCAGGGCGCTTGTACAGGGAATTCCCGTGCTCTGTCTTTACAGCCCTGATGCCGCAGTCTCGGCAATGGTACTGGGAAATTCCGACCATTTACTTGAGGCAAGAGCGTATACGGACAAAACCTCGCTCAAAAAAATTATTACTGAGTTTATCCGGGCTTTCTGAAAATAAAAGCCTTGTGTAATCCTTATTTTTGAAAAAAACGTCATTGTAAGCCTGGACAAGTCAGGATTGTAATCATTATGGCTCATAATCTTATTATAAAACTCGGTGATAATTATAAATAAGTTGAATAACTATGTATGATTCATGGTAGTTGGAATTATAGAAGTTTTAGTACTGATTCTGGCAATCGTAGTGGCCTTTCTCCTGTATAAAGTCCTGAAGACCGCAACTAGCCTTGCAATAAATGCAGTACTTGGGGTCTTAGTCCTTATGGCGGCAAAACTCTTGTTCGGACTTGAAATCGCAATTACCTGGATAGCAGTCCTTATCTGCGCAATAGGGGGTATTTTTGGAGCGCTTGTTATAATTGTACTGAATTATTTGAAAATAGCTTTCATATAAAAGTAAATAGACAAAAAAACTATACGGAAGATTGAAAGCTACATGGAGAACTTTTGATAAAACTTTTTTAAAAAGTGTTGGATGAAGTTTTCCCTAAATTGTTTTTGATAAAACTTTTTTTAAAAGTCTTTGATAAAGCTTTTTCCTAAATTGTTTTTTGATAATATTTTTTCAAAAGTTTGAGAAAAGAAATTCAAATTTTTCGAAAGACACCTTTTATCAAATGCCTTCTGTAAACATTCCCTTTGAAAACTTTTTCTTTTATTACATCTTCCAGCTTTATAACCTCAAATCCTTTGAAAAGTGCTCTAACCTCTTCTATAGTAAAATAGTGGTAGATTATTCCGTTTTGCCGGGCAAAAGTCTTCTCTTCAAAAGGGATTGAAGCTTCCCCTCCACAGCGCATATCCTTATAGCCGAAGGCCTCGAAAAAGAAAAAACCACCTTTCCTGAGTATATAACTGAACTCTTTTACAGCGGATTCCCTTTCTTTTATAAAGAGATGCTGAAGTACCCCGTAACAGAGAATTCCGTCAAAAACCTGGGCTTTGAAGGGCAGGTCCGAGATACTTGCACCAAGGTGTTCGGCAAACCTGCCGCTCCTTGCAAGCTGAGCTCTGGAACCATTAAGAGCCGTTAAAGAAATGTCAATTCCTACTGCATTGTAATACCTTGAAAGTTCCCCAAGGTATCTACCATTTCCCGAACCTGCATCAAGAACCGAAGACCCGGGCAGAAGATAAGCCTGTATATCCCGGACAGGGGCAGGCCCACCCCATTTCAGGTGGGTGTATTCTTTATCCCAGGCCAAGAAATGATTTTTCGTGGGATTTGCCTGTGAATTTGCAAGCTTAAAAGTATCCGATTTATCCATTTTTGCAATTTATCCATGTTTGCTGTCATCCACGTTTGCGATTTATCCATTTTTGCAATTTATCCACTTATGTGACTTACAGTGTTTATGCCTGTTTTTCAGGGCTGTAGTTTGAAGCTTCTTCAAATCTTTCTACCAGAAATTCCTTCTCAAACGAAGATAAGAACCAACCGGCTTTGGGGCCTGAACTCTGCCCAAGTAATGAAATATAGATTGCCTTGAAAAGCTCCCTGGGGTCCATCTGAGGAACAGGAGTATTCAGCTTTTCTGCAATTTTTCGGTTCAGTTCGGAACCCTCGTCTTTTGCAGAATAGACCAGCATATGGTATTCTTCTCCACTGATTTTGCCTCTGGACTCAATAAGGGCTGCAAAGGCTGAAAGAAAGGCTCTTTGAAGCTCGGATAGGGTTGCTGCCTGTACAGGCACTTTTTCTTTCACTTTAAACCTGGCAAAGGGTGGGGCATAGAGCTTTAGCCATTTAGACACGTTGTCTGCCAGTTCTTTTATGCACTTTTTATCTTCAGTTGAAAAACCTGAACGTTTTACTATTTTCAGGATCTGGTCAAAATCTCCTCTTGCTACCTGATATATAGTTACCATCTGCTTGAAGGGAATTTCTGACTGGCAAATACCGGTTGCCCTGGAAAGTTCATACACTCTTTTCTGAAAAGCTACAAGTGAAGGATCATTTTCCCTGAACTGCGTCCGGAGTCGTTCGTATTCGTCCACAAGGGAGAGGAGAGGCTGTCCAGGATCGAATTGAATGTGTTTTTCAGGTTTTGTGCGGATGATCAGATAGCGAAGAACTTCGGGTGGTACGATTTCCAGCATGTCCGAAATCGAGACAACGACCCCTGTAGAAGAAGACATCGCTCCCTGTTTACCAAGCATTATCCACTCATAGACAATTGGATATGGAGGTTCGTGCCCGAAAATTTCTCTTACTATTCTCTTTCCGGTATCGTAAGAACCACCTTTCGAAGCATGGTCTTTCCCGAAAGGTTCGACAGTCACTCCTAAAACTGACCAGCGGGCAGGCCAGTCAACGCGCCAGGTAAGTTTTCCTCCCCCTGCCATGGGTACGGTCCCGGAGTGCCCGCATTCACATACATAGTCCACGGTTTCGGCTTCCAGATCAAAACCTGTTACCTTCGTTGTTGTGATCCTTCCGCATTGATTGCATCTGGGATTGAAAGGGCTCCAATCCGGAGCTACGGTTTTCCCCGAGATTTCTTCCAGGATTTTTGCAATGGCATCTCTTTTAACAAGGGCAGTTTTTATTGCTTCGGTGTATTTGCCTGTCTTATACATCTCATCTGCCCTGTAAACCTGAGGATTAATGCCCAGTCGCCTGAGGGCTTCCATGAAAGGTTTCAAGAAATGCTCGGCATAGTTTGCGCAGTTTCCACAGGGACAGGGGATTTCGGAGATGGGCTTCCCCACATGTTCGACGTAACTCTCGGGAAGGAATGGGTAAACCTTGCGCAGGGGATCATAATTGTCAGCAATATAGATAAAGTCAGCATTTGCTCTTTTATCAACCAGAGCCCTGTAAACAGCATCGGCAGTTACGACTTCTCTCATGTTGCCTATATGGATGCTCCCCGACGGAGTGATGCCTGTAGCAACAAGATGTTTGCCATTCTTTTTTAACACGTCTTCAGCTATGACGTCTGCCCATTGAATTGTGTCAGCCATATTTCTCACCAGAATCAAGCCTTTTTTGTAAAGGCTTGAGCGAAAACCCCTCTAAAAAGCATGGTAACAACCCTTTTCAAAAAGGTTTGATCGAAAACCTCTGGAAAACTATTGAATCCCTGAGTAGTTATTGCAAGCCTTTTCAAAAAAGGTTTGAACGAAAAACTTTGAATTCCCTGCATAATTATCGTTTCAACTAATAAACCTTGGGCTAGAAGGCAAGGAACCAGAGTCTGTTTCTATTTTGCGTTTTTGGCAATAAAAGATAGAAATGAAACCGAAAAGAGAGCCCAGATGTAAAAAATAAAAAAGGAGAAAAATTAATGGAGGTTCAAAGGCAAATTAATTCAGGAGTCTGCAGATTTACGGAGATTTAATATGGCACTCTAGTAAACAAATCAAGTAAACTTTATTTGCCAATAAATAAAAGCACGTAAAAATATATAAATATTTCGGAATGGGACGAATTGGGGAATAAATAATAAGAATATCAAGACAAGTGGAGTGAAAACAATGTAAACTTATAAACCCATACGAAAAATATTAAGAAAGAAAGGAATAGATGCGAAACTCTGAAAAATAGGATAGTACTGATTAATAAGATATTACTGATTAACAAGATAGTACGGATTAACAAGATAGTATGGATTAACAAGATAGTATGGATTAACAAGATAGTACGGATTAACAAGATAGTATGGATTAACAAGATAGTACGGATTAACAAGATAGTATGGATTAACAAGATAGTACGGATTAACAATATTCTTGTCCACTATCATCTGTGTCAAGTTTTGCTTTAACAAAGTAACCTCGATTTTTGTAAGTCCAGCATGGGCAAGAGCAATTTCTGTTGTTCGGTCTGCAGTAACATTATCCGTGGTAATATTACCCGTTCTGGTGGCAGTTTTATTCACCGACGAGGTTCCAGAAATTGCAGGAAAAAAGGATACTGCTTCATTGGTGTTACTGAGTGGCGCATCCTCTGCAGACTTACAGCCAGCAACGCTGATTGCCAATAGGCTGACCATTAACATTGTAAATGCTACTTTTTCTCCAGGCGCAAATACCTCGCCAGATGAAGATATCTTACCAGATGAAAGACCTCAAAAGATGAAGATACTTCGCTAGATATAGCAATGGCTACAGGGAAGCAGGTTATAGTTGAGGATCCAATGATTGTATCAGGATAGAAGTAAGCTCTCAAAAAAATAAAAAAGACAGCAGGGAAGGTGGTCGCTATTTTCCAAGGAAGAACTTTTCAGACCTGCTGAAGAATTTATAGTTATTTTACTGCTGTTTTTTGGCAGGCCCGGAGCAGTCCAGTCTGGATCTTGTTTATCCCTGCTGTGGAGGAACATTCAGGATTCTACCTGAATTATTTCCTTAAGCTATCTGCTTTCTGAAGAGATTGCAGGAATTAATCTTAATATCGAGCAACTTTTCAATGTTCATTTTTGCAGCAATACCTTTTGCAGCGCCTGGTACTGACGTTATAACTCCGATGTCGAGTTCTTCACGCAGCTCACGCATAACGTGCTCGTCTGCGAGGTCCATCTTGTCGACCCCGAGTTTCTTTGCAACGTATTCTTTTGCTTCTCCTATGCGCATATTCTTAGAGAACTCCATCCTTGCAACAAGGTCTCCTGCAGCTCTCATTCCTGTCATACCTGAAGCCATTATGTGTGCGATCGGCATACCCAGAGGGTCGCCGACCCCGACCTATATGCCATCTACGCCTGCAATTTCTACCATTGCTTTGCTTGCCCTTGTAACGGCATCAATAGGAGGAGTTTCAAGCATCGGTATTCCGCCCACACCCATTCCCATGTCAACGTGACAGGGGATTGGAGACGCTTCGACAGCTGCTTTCATGAAAGTAACTGCACGGGCAAGGTTCCAGGCTGAGGTCTTGCTGGTATTAGTGTTGCATACTGGTCCGAAAACATTTGCTCCTGCCTTTGCAATAAGAGGAGCCTGCTGGTGAGGCCAGAGACCTGCAAGGGTAACGCCATCATACTGAAGGTTTCCGTGCATACCAAGGACACATTCTCCTGCCATGCCTGCTTCAATATACATATCAGGGAACTCTTTCCTAAGAGCCTCGATTGCATGGAGTGTACCATACATGTCACCGTCGCCTGCTGCACCGGTTGTGTCGAAGTTGACCCCATCGGCACCGGAGGCAAAGAGTTTCTGCATGACCCAGACCGTGTCTCTTGTAAGGTGTTCGGCAGCATGTTCCATTGATTCCCAGGCTTCCTGAATCTTAAAAGCCTTCATAAGGTCACCAGGATTCTCGAAAGGCCCATCAGGAGTATAATACAGTCCCATGTTTGGCATTGCGCCGTAAAACAGTGGAACAATCATGTTCTGCTGACAGACTTCCATTGCCTGACATTCATTTGATACGACAGGCTTGACAGGCTTGAAACTGTAATCAATATGCCCGAGTTCCATTGTGTCAGCACCAAAAGCACGCTCGTGAGTCATGCAGCCTACAAGGCGACTGGAAGGAATACCGACACCACTGTTGCCCTGGTCACCGTCAAGTCTGATTGTGCCGATGTCGTGTGTTACAGGAATTTCCATGCCCTGTTCGACACTAACAGCCTTGCCTGGCATCATAAGGATCTCTGCAAGCTTGTCCATTTCATTGCCATTCAGAGCAGAAATCTCACCAAGATCGGCAGCATTTGCAGTTCCGGCTTCGATCTCTGCAATTATCTTTTCTTTGGTAAGGTAGACACGTTTACCGTCTCCCATACGCAAAGCGTATTCAGTTGCCATTTTTATCCTCCGTTCTATTTGTCTTTAATTCAGATTTCGAAAAACTATATTCTGGGGTTCAAAATTGGGATACAAAGTTTCTGGCTTGCCAGAGAGCTATTATCGCCAGAATAAGGACCAAAACCATCCACAGTATCTTTGCTTCCGGTATGAAGGAATCTGCCCAATATGCATTATAAGCTGCTAGAGCCACTGCTGTTTGCGTCATATTTTCTATCCTCCATTGAATCAAACATATCTGAGGCAGGCATCAGAACCTCGAACTCTGCCGAAGTCTGTGATCACGTACCTGTGCAGAAGGAAGCCTTTTTTATAGATTCCCTCTTCGTCGATTTTCTGCTCCACATCCTTCAGCATTCCTCCGGAAGCCAGTTCCAGGATGTCAAAGTTGATGCTGTCCCTATAGAAATCACTCTTCATGCCATATTCTTCCTGGATCTGAGGAACTATCTCATAATTCCAATGTTCTTTTCCATCCAGCAAGATTTCCAGAATCCTGAATTTAATAGGACGATTTCCGCTCATTTCACTCACCTCTCAGAGTTTCAAGTGCACTTGTGTCTTCTGTAAACATAACGAAACTACCAATAACACAGAGAGTGCCTCCGACAAGGATGGTCCACTGTGGGACATCCCCGAAGAAGAGGAAAATGAAAATGATAGCAAATAGCCCGTAGAGGTTTCCTATACCCTGGCCTCTTCCAACCCCGATCAGCGGGAAGGACTTGTACCAGCAGACATAACAGAAACCAAACGTAATCCCTGCAAAGATAAGGACGAGCAGGGTCAGGGGTTCAAAGGCCTGAAGTGCAAAGGAATACATCGGGTAGCCGAAAATTGCGAGTATCGGAACAATAATAACCCACCAGATCAGGTTTTCACCTACGAACCTGAGGGTCAGCCCTACGTCCGGCTCTGAAATGTCAAGTCCCTTACCTGCGATTGCACCTTCAATACCCCAGCCGGCAGCAGCCATCAAGCCACCGAGATATCCGATCCACTGGACGTTTCCTGAAGAAAGCTCGGTCAGAAGCCCGCCACCGAAGATCGTAATGCCCCCTAAAATGATGACTCCTATACCCATTGCCGCTCTTTTAGAGATCTTTTCTCCATACCAGTAGTAAGCAAGAATCGAGCCCACCACAGGGTAAAGAAGAGCTGCAACAGCTGCGAATGCTCCACCAATAAAGCCCATAGCAATGAAAGAACCGAGAATTGCCATCGGCCCTCCAAAGATAGAGGCAAGGAAGAACCACTTGGAACATGGGTGGAATTCCTTAATTGTCCGGACAAGTTCCCCGTATTTGCCAAGCACTCCATTCCAGAGCATAAGCGCCAGCATGACAGTAAGAGCGTTGAAGGCCGTAATAAGAATAGCCGTTACAACAAGAGCTGTGCCGTCACCTCCGGTTTTCGCAACAGTATTATACATTTCATCAAAGGGGTTCAGCACCCACACAACAGTCCCTGGAAGATACCAGATACCCCAGAACACAGCACAGAAAAGGGCCCACATATACCCTTTACTGATTTTTCTTTTGCTTTCCTGTTTTTTTAAAGCTTTTAAATCCACGGAAAATCCCTCCATTTTTCAGAACGCTGTGGAGTTCCCTCAGGACGTAATCTCCAGTCCATCTCCACAACCTGAAAGTGCAGCCCAAAAACTCCTTTTGCGGCTTTCACACCCTGGGAATATGTTTCAAGTTCTTTTTAGATTCAAACTTCTTTTCAACTGCTGTTTTTAGCTGCTTGTTTTTAGCTGCTTTAGCTGCTTGTTTTTAGCTGCTTTCAACTGCTGTTTTTAGCTGCTTTCAACTGCTGTTTTTAGCTGTTTTTGAGACTGCATCTAAGTTTTCCGTTTTTACAATCATTTCAGCCATTTTTGTAATATTCCCTTGAGTGGTATGACTTGCAAGAACTGTTCCAGCTATATCCTGGGATACATTCTCACAAAAATGCACAAAATAGAGTGTTGCAGAAAATGTACGCTTGAATACATTTTCTGCAGTTAAACCGTTTTATAAGGCTGCTTTATCAGACGCTCAGGGCTGCTTTTACTTTGGCAACTGCGTCATTAGCGCTTTCGCCGTAGATATCTGCGCCGATCTTGTCTGCCCAGTCCTGGGTAACAGGAGCGCCACCGACCATAGTCTTTACCTGGTCACGGACACCTGCTTCTTTCAGCTGTTCCTCAATCTGGATCTGGTTGACCATCGTGGTTGTCATAAGTGCGGAGGATGCAACAACCTGGGGTTTGAGTTCTTTCACTTTTTCTACAAAAGTCTTAATTGGGACATCTCTTCCGAGGTCCACTACTTTGAAACCTGCAATGTTAAGCATGGAAGCTACAATGTCCTTTCCGATGGAATGGATGTCGCCTTCAATGGTCCCGATAGCAACGGTTCCGAGGCTCTTGGTCTGAGACTTGCGCCTTTCCATTTCAGGGGTGATAACTTTTATACCGGCATTCATTGCCTCGGCAGCTGCAAGTACGTGGGGCAGGAAAAGTTCACCCTGACCGAATTTTTCTCCTACTTCTTCCATGCCTGCGGTAAAGCCTTTCTCAATAAGCTCTACAGGGTCTACTCCTGCGGCAAGGGCTTCATTTGCCACTTCTTCTGCAAGTTCGTCGTCAAAGTCAGTGATTGCTTCTTTTGCTTTTGCAATGATTTCTTCTTTGTTTGCCATTTTTAGATCTCCTGAATATCTGGATATTAATTACATGCCTCTGAAGGCTTTGTCAGCCTTGTCCACGATTGCCTGCATGTCCTTGAGAATGTCTGCATCGATTGGGGTTACCTGGTGGTTTTTAAGAACGTCCTCTACCTTTTCGTGTGCAACTGTTGCAAGGTCTTTTGAGCCTGCTGCAGCCCAATCTCCAAACATGTGTCTGTCAATGAGCATTGGGTTCGACGGGTAATCCACAAGCTGCCTGGTCTGTTTAAGGGCCAGGAAATTGTTTCCGATGCCTACTTTCTGGATAGATTCAACTGCAAGAGTTTCTTCCGAGACAGGAATTCCCTGCATGGCTTTCTTAACCATACTGAAGATATCATTGTCAATAACAAGCTGTTCCATTGAGAATGTCATTCCGAGCTCAAGCATTCCGGCTCCGTAGATGGTGTTGGCACCAGCAAGGGCAGGCAGAAGGGTGGTCATGGTTTTTTCGTGGCCTGCCTGGTTGTCCGGAACCTTGGAATCAGACTAGGAACCTGCCACATAGGAGGGAAGGCCGTAGAACTGGGCAAGCTTTGCGACTGCAGCACTGATAAGACCGAGTTCAGGAGATCCTACAGGTGCTGTACCTTTCTTGAGGTCGAAGGTGGTTGTGGAACTTCCATACCAGACCTTAGATCCAGGCACTGTCAACTGAGCAAGGACGATTCCTGAAAGAACTTCGGCATTGTGGGTTACAAGAGTGCCTGCAAGATATACAGGAGAAGAACCACCTGACATTGCCATACTCAGGACATTTACAGGAATTCCAAAGCGAGCGCCCTTGATGATGACCTGACAGGCGTTTACACTGAGCTCAAGCGGACTGGTAGGGCAGAGCAGCATGGAGAAAATAGGTTTCTTTCTTGCTTCTTCTTCGTCGCCGCCGTAGTAGGCCTTTACAATGTCCCGGTAGTACTCGACATTTTCGCCAACAGGGTCAATGTGGTGGTAGTGTTTTGCGGTGTTTGCAAGAGGGGTAAGTGTTTCGTGAACATCCTGAGCGCCCTGACCTGCAATGTCCCTTGCAGAGACTGGCAGAGAGAAATAGTCAATGTTTTCTGCCCAGTCACAGAGTTTTGCAATGTCTGCAATGTCTTTTTCGACGGAGTCGACTGTTACATACTTGCCGTCCTGGTATCTGCAGACCTTAACACCGGTACCGAAACAGGTCCAGTGAACTTTGCCACCGCATTCCTGAACGGTATTAAACTTTTTGTCACGGCCCCAGAGTACAAATCTGGATGGGGCTAGCTGAAGAGCTTTTCTTACAAGATATTCAGGGATCTTTACGACGTTGGTCTTTTCGTTAACTTCGCAGCCATTTTCCTTGAAGATCTGCCTTGCCTCTGGATCAGAAACCTGAATTCCTGGTTCCATCAGAACTTCCATGGTTGCATAGTGAATTGCCTTAAGTTCATCATTAGTAAAAAGGTTTAATTCTACGCCATTAAGTGCATTAAATCCAGCAACTGCATTATTTTTTGCCATTTTTATAACCTCCGAATAAGAATGATTTAAGCCAGCAGTTCTTTTGCTTTTGCAACAGCCTCGGTTGCGTTTTCAGCATAGCAGTCTGCACCGATTTTGTCAGCCCAGGCCTGGGTTGCAGGCGCACCGCCTACCATGACTTTTACTTTGTCTCTGAGCCCTTCTTCTTTGAGGAGCTCAATTACACCTTTCTGTCCCTGGAGAGTTGTGGTCATAAGGGCGGAAATTCCAATCATATTGGCATTGACTTCCTTTGCCTTCTCAATAAAGTTCCTGATTGGAACATCACGACCGATGTCATGGACTTCAAAGCCGGCAGATTGAAGCATTGTGGACACGATTGCCTTTCCGATATCATGAACATCACCTTCAACGGTACCGTTCACAATAACACCGAGCTTTGAGCCGGAAGCTCCTTCAGGCATAAGATCCTTAAGCGCTGCAACTCCTGCAGTCATCGCATCGGCAGCCATCATTACGTGTGGCAGAAACAGTTTTCCTCTCTCGAAACGGACACCAACCTCGTTCATGCCTGCTGCAAGCCCTTTATCAATTATTTCAGAAGGTTCCAGTTCTCCTTTCGCTTTTTCAACTACAGCGAGTACTGTATCCTTCTTGCAGGAAATTATAGCATCTGCAAGTTCCTGAAGCAATTCTTCTTTGCTAATGTTGCATCCTCCGTTTTAGTTTTAGAACTATAGAGACTTCTATCCTGCAATTATCACGATTATTCGTGAACATCCAGGCTGTAAGCTCATGCTTCTGGATGAAGCGATGAATGTACAGGAAGAAACTCACGATCACCATGGGTGGGAAGCCATGATCACCTCAAGCGAGACAATGAAACCATGAAGAGTTCATGATTACGCTGATTGGGGTTCATGAGTGTTTTAGCAGATGGGGTGTTTTTCGTGCCATTTTAATCCCGTCTGATAACTCATCTCTCAGATGTCTCCAATACTTTGTTGGTTATTCGCATATATATATTTTTCTAAAAATTCTGTAGTGAATTCAGGGGTAGTATTTATAGTTTTTGGTTTTTTGAGTTTTATTTGTATATTGAGGAAGAAAATAAAATTCATATATCAAAAAATATAAATATTAAATATTCAAAATGGATTTTTAGAAAGTTTTTTCTGGTTAAGACTTCCAGTAGCATTCTGGGGAGTCTGCCTTCAGGTTGCGCCCCAAAAGCAAAATTTTGTTGCCCATGGTCGAAAAAGCCGGGATAAGATTTTGCATTGTAGTGGATTTTCCAACCACCTTTTCCATAGATTGCCAGATGTCTCAGCTTTTTACCTTTTTCTCTATTTGCGTCCTTTCAAACCATGAAACCGGCAACCGTTGTACTATGTAATAATATATATATCTTATTACTACTTAAAAAAGTATGTTACCCATAGTTACCTTTATTTGAAAGCTTCGGGAAAAAATTCGTAAAGGGAACGGATTAGTAAAATAGGCCCTTAATTGCAAAGCTGAAATAAACTACAGAAAGAGCCTTTCATGAGCCACGAGACCTTTTATCATGTAATCGTAGCGAGTTACAGATCCTGCTAGTTACACATCTATCCTGTATGTTGCAAATAACGAAGTTTCTTTTGACAAAAAAAGTAATGAAAACAAAAAGGATATGAGGATTACAAGGTAAGATTACAAGCCCTCGGATTCTCCATATCCCGAAATGCAGAGCCTATAAGCCCTGTTGACGAGTTCCAGCATTCTGGAATCTTCCCTCTCGATTTTTATTCCGCAGGCGAGGGACAGGTATTCGGCAAGGTCAAAAACTTTTATTTTTTCGTCCTGCCCGGCTTCAATAAGATTCTGCATACAGCCCCCGCAGTTAGTGATAATTATATCACAGCCCAGTTTTTCGGCAGCTCTGTAGCGGTCAGAGGCCACATCCAGGGACTCAGATGGGTAATTGACCCTTACTCCACCTCCAAAGCCACAGCAAGCCGAGTTTTTAGGAGTTCCATTGGCAAGCTCGGTGCCCGGAATTTGCTCAAGCACGTCTCTTGCTTCTTGATATACTCCCATTGACCTGGTCAGATGACAGGGGTCATGATAAAAGACTTTATGCTTGAGCACAGCCTCAGGAGTGAGTTTTCCTTCCTTTATAAGAAGCTCAAGGTACTGGGAAACGTGCAACACCTGAAAATCAAGTTTCCCAAAAATTCGAGGGTAGATATCTTTAAATGCCTTAAAACAGCCAGGACAGGCTGTAATAAGAGTTTTAGCCCCCCTTTTTCGGATTTCTTCAATATTTCGCTGTCCGTTCCTGTGGATAGGCCCTGGATCTCCAGCACCCGCAGATACGGCTCCGCAGCAGTATTCGACCCCACTCAGGACAGTGTAATCGACTGCTGCTTTATCCAACAGTGCAATTGCAGACTGTGCCATGATTTTGTTGATATATGTTCCTGCGCAGCCAGGAAAATAAACTACTGAACCTGAACTTTCTTTGTACGCAGGAGTTTCGTCCAGCTCGGCAATCTTCTTAAAAAGATTATTCTCAGCTTCAGGGTCTACCATTGTCTGCCTGTCGGTAAGGCCATGTTCACGGACCCACTTTTGCCTTGCAGGAGAAATAAGTGTTTTTATTCCCAGCCCCACGGGACATGCATTTGTACAGAGCCCACAGGTCAGGCAGCGCAGCAGAGAGCCGGCATCAATTTCCGAATTTCCTTCCAGATATCCGTACAACCGGTTAAACAAACCCAGGTCATTGTAGCGAGGGCAAACCTTAAGGCATTGTCCACATTCTTTACACTCTGATCTGTGCTTTTCTACGATTTCCATTTTTTAACTCCATATCATTTTAAATTCATGCGACTTATTCGTTTTTTAACAGGTGTTTTTTAACAGGTATTTTTAACAGGTATTTTTAACAGGTATTTTTAACAGGTATTTTTAACAGGTATTTTTAACAGGTATTTTTAACAGGTATTTTTAACAGGTATTTTTAACAGGTATTTTTAACAGGTATTTTTAACAGGTATTTTTAACAGGTATTTTTAACAGGTATTTTTAACAGGTATTTTTAACAGGTATTTTTAATAGGGATCAATAAATCTTCCTTTTTGACAGGAAATCCTTAAAA
The DNA here is from genome assembly GCF_000969945.1 of Methanosarcina sp. Kolksee. Classification (NCBI taxonomy): domain Archaea; kingdom Methanobacteriati; phylum Methanobacteriota; class Methanomicrobia; order Methanosarcinales; family Methanosarcinaceae; genus Methanosarcina; species Methanosarcina sp. Kolksee. The sequence goes on along the minus strand of NZ_CP009524.1, from coordinate 554,340 downwards.
GTTCCCCCTTGATGTGAATTTTTATAAGTTCGTTCTTGATGAGAAGCCACTCAGAAGCCATAAAAGTCATGAAAATCACTTATAAATTACTGATATATCATAAAACTACTCAGAAGTCACTGTCAAGTTAGTAACTAACTAAAAAATACTTTAAAATCACCAGAAAATCTTTAAAAACTTCCTTTTTGACAAAAACTCTTTTATTGTCCCTGCCTACATTCTGTCTGGAGAAACATCCCAAAACTTCAGGAAGCCCTTAATAACAGATTAAAAGTATGGGCAGGTTTTTTTCCAAAAAAGATAAGCTAATGTTCAACCATACTATCATCTATATGTAGCTATACACGCAGCCAGTAAATGGAAGGGGTTAAATATCTTCGACGAACTCAAAAACAGCGCAAGAAAGCTGATAATTCCCATTGCCCGCCTGATTCCCTTATCTCCGAATACCCTCACGTTGCTGGGTTTCGCCGTAAGCATCGCTGCAGGGGCAGCATTTGCGCTGGGAAAACCTTTTGCAGGCGGTCTTCTTATTCTTTTTAGCGGGGTCTTTGATATCCTTGACGGAGGAGTTGCAAGGGCAAAAGACCGGATGACGCCTTTTGGAGGTGTGCTCGATTCGGTTTGCGACCGGTACTCTGATGGTCTAATGTTTCTCGGAATAATCGCAGGCGCGGTTAATGGCAAGCTTGTCCTTTCCCCGATTGTGCAAATCGAAGGCTGGCTCTGGGCAGGCTTTGCCCTGATAGGCTCCTTCCTGGTAAGCTACACTCGCGCCCGTGCGGAATCCGCAGGCTGCCGGAAACTGTCAGTCGGAATTGCCGAACGTACGGAAAGAATGGTTCTCCTGGCCCTGGGCGGAATTTCAGGTTTTCTAAGCTGGGCTCTGGTACTTGTAGCTGTGTTTTCCCACATCACTATTATCCAGCGAGTCCTTCGGGCAAAAAGCATATTGAGTACGCCTTCCGAAGCTGATCTCCAAAAACCGTAATAGTTCCGATCCTGCTAAGAAATCCAGATAAGGATGACGTCTATGATTAATGAACTACTGTATAAAATATAATATAAAGAATTGCCCTACTCTCTTCTACCGATACTCATTTATACTACATATTTGATTACAATAGTTGACGATGGTAAACAAAAAGGAGATTTGCCATTGAGAAAGTACAATCTGCTCTGCGGGGCCGTAGGGTAGCCTGGTCCATCCTGCAAGACTGGGGGTCTTGCGACCTGAGTCCAAATCTCAGCGGCCCCACCAAAATTTAATTTATATGCTAATTTTGATAGACTTTAAACGTTGTTGCATCTATCTCTAGGGCTTTACTTGTTTTTGTTTTCTGGTTCAATTTAGATTCTCTCGTCGTTTTTTCATTGTATTAGAACAGAAATAATCTATTGTATTTTGTACGTTTGGTTTCTACTTGTTATATATAATATTAAATTATCAGGTTAAAGAAAAAATAATAATCTGCTTGTATATATTGGATATCTAGTCGATAAAAAATTATATATGCTTATACTTCCAATATACAATTATACGACTTATATACTCAGAGTTAAAATTGGTAAAGTCGTCCTGAGTCGTTGATGGAAAAACTGTGTCAAAAAAATTACGATACGTAAAAGTTTTCGCTGGGTGTCGGGGTATTTTTACTAGCGGGTTCGGTATCGTTATAAATCAAAATTGTTTATAGAGATTACAAAGGGAAGTGATATACAGTTATATAAAATTCGATTTTGTTTAATATGTGAAAGTTTGCACCTGGAAAATCACCTAGATTACTATCTTAAACTTCAACCTTTTTAGGCACATATATGCCATGCTGTATCTCTGTGAGATCAGACGATTGCAATTTAATAATATTGCTGTTGTCTGATACTTAAATTTAAGCGCATGTATCGATACCAAGCGATATTTATGCGCTTAAAAACGCGGAATTTTTACTATGATTTTATGTCAGTAATTATAGGCCCCCAACTTCTGGAAAAGCCTTTGATGAAAATGTTTCAACGCTTCGCTCTTTGAGTTATTTTCCTCTTGTTAATCCTTTACTTTTTTCTTCCAGATCTGGACAGGCGTGTCCTAGAAATCTTTGAAGAGTCACGAAATCACGAAACGATATATGCAAAAATATATTAGTTTCATTGGAATTTCATTGTCTCATTTACTTTCATTGTCTCATTTGCATTCATTGTCCCATTCACTTTCATTGGCCCATTTACTTTCATTCACCATCGCTTACCTTATTACTTTGACTCATTCTTTCACGTCTGTAATTTTCCCGTATTTTCTCGATCATTTCCTCATTAGCTTCAATAACAAAAGCACCTATATACCCACATTCCTTGCAGTGGTAAACCGAACCTGCATACCCGCCAACTTCATAATATAAATCTGCGTTTCCGCAGACAGGACAAACTTCTATAAGTTTTTCCTGGCCCAGACCAATTCCTCCTTTAAAATGGCTTTCAATATCGAATTGTTAAATATATATAAGAAGGATGATTTTAATAAAGATGTTGTATCTACTAATCAATATCTAAAGTTATTAGCCAGTATTTAGAGAATCCTGATATAGACATTACCCAGTATCTGAGGAATCCTGAAAAACCCGGAATTTCCAATAAAAATCTCAATTTTATTTTCTCAATTGTATTAACAGAACAATTCAAGGCCTACAGTGAGTAAAAAATGACTGAAATGATGACCCCTGCAATGCGCCAGTACTACGAAGCCAAGCAGGCATATCCTGACACACTTATCTTCTTCCGTATGGGAGACTTTTATGAATCCTTTGGGGAAGACGCAAAAACTATTGCAAAAGAACTGGAGATCACGCTTACAGCCCGTGGCAAAGACAAATCAGGAGAGAGAATGCCGCTTGCAGGAATACCCTACCATGCAATTGACACTTACCTGCCGAGGCTCATAAATAAAGGGTATAAAGTGGCAATTTGCGAACAGCTTGAAGACCCGAAAAAGGCGAAGGGAATTGTAAAGCGAGGGGTTGTAAGGGTAGTCACACCCGGAACAGCGATTGATTCGTCCATGTTTTCAGATGCCTCAAACAATTACCTCATGGCAGTCGCTGGGCGAGAAATCGGAAACTCCGGAAAGAATGCCGAAACCGAATTTGAAATTGGAGTGTCGTTTCTCGATATTTCCACAGGTGAATTCCTTACAACGCAGTTCAGAGACTCGGAAAATTTTGAAAAGCTTCTAAGCGAGCTTGCTCGCATGCGGCCGTCCGAATGCATTCTGCCTTCATCCCTGTATAGAAATCCAGACCTTACTGAACGGCTGAGAGCCCAAACTATTGTGCAGGAATTTGCCCCCGATATTTCAGGAGCAAAGGAAGCCGGAGAAAAATTGAAAATCCATTTTAGAGTTGCAACTCTTGAAGGCATGGGTTGTGAGAACCTGGATTTTGCAGTGTACTCGGCGTGGGCTGCCCTGGAATATGCACAGACTACGCAGCTGCGGGAACTTACCCATATCAATACTCTGAGAACCTATTCAAATTCCGAATTTATGATCCTTGATTCCGTAACCCTGCGGAATCTCGAAATTGTTAAAAACGTGCGAGATGAAGGAGACGAAAATTCCCTATACCGCATTCTGAATAGCACGAAAACGCCGATGGGAAGCCGTACCCTGAAAAAATGGCTTTTGAAACCCCTACTTTCCGTAGAAAAAATCAACCATCGTCTAGATGCTGTTGAAGAACTGACAGCAAAGCCTCTGCTCCGCTACGATCTCCGGAACTGGCTTTCAGATGTCAGGGATATAGAACGCCTCGTAGGCAGGGTAGTATATGGGAACTCAAACGCAAGGGACCTTGTAGCCCTGAAAAAATCCCTTGAAGCTCTGCCTCCTGTCCGGGATTCCCTTATAGAAAACATTGAATCCACAATTTTAAATGATATTGCAGTAGGGCTTGCATCGTTTTCCGAGCTTGAAAACCTGGCTGAAATGATAGATAGAGCAATAGTTGACGAGCCGCCGATCTCAGTTCGGGAAGGAGGCATGATAAAGTCAGAATATAGTGCAGAACTCGCTGAACTCAAGGATATTGCGAGCAACAGCAAGCAGTGGATTGCAAATTTTCAGCAGAAGGAAAGAGAAAGAAGTGGCATAAAGTCCCTGAAAGTGGGATATAATAAGGTTTTTGGGTATTATATAGAGGTAACCAATGCCAACAGTAGCCAGGTTCCTGACGATTATATCAGAAAACAAACCATGTCAAATGCCGAGCGCTTTTTTACCCCTGAACTCAAGGAAAAAGAGAGCCTTATCCTGACAGCCAATGAAAAAGCTATAGCTCTCGAGTATGAAATCTTTACAGAAATTGTGCGGACACTTTCAACCCATTCAAGAGAACTTCAGGAAACAGCCGAAAGAATAGGCACGCTTGATGTCCTTGCAGATCTCGCTGAAATCGCAGAAAATAACAATTATATCAGGCCCCAGCTTACGGATGACTGCAAGATTCTTATCCGGGATGGAAGGCATCCGGTAGTTGAAAACACCGTACATGGCGGCTTTGTCCCGAACGATACAGAAATTGACTGCAAGGAAAACCAGTTTTTGCTGGTAACAGGACCGAATATGGCAGGCAAGTCCACTTACATGCGCCAGACTGCGCTTATAGCTATTATGGCTCAGGTCGGTTCTTTTGTTCCTGCATTCTATGCTTCAATAGGGATTATTGACCAGGTCTTTACAAGAATTGGGGCATTTGACGACCTCGCAAGTGGACAGAGCACCTTTATGGTAGAAATGGTTGAGCTTGCAAATATCCTGAATAATGCAAGCCCAAGAAGCCTTGTACTTCTTGATGAGATCGGCAGGGGAACGAGTACCTATGATGGGTATAGCATTGCAAAAGCTGTTGTGGAATTCCTGCATAACAGAGGAAAAGTAGGAGTAAGGGCTCTATTTGCAACTCATTACCACCAGCTCACAGCCCTTGAAGAGAAATTAAAAAGGGTCAAAAATTATCATGTTGCAGTAAAAGAAGAAGGTCATGAGTTAGTTTTCCTGCGAAAGATCGTGCCGGGTGCAACAGACAGGAGTTATGGAATCCAGGTTGCAAGACTTGCAGGCGTCCCGGAAAAGGTAATAGAAAGGGCAAATGAAATTCTTAAAGAACTCGAAAGAGAGAACGTGCTCGAAGAGGTTGAAGACGGCAAGAACGGAAAAAAGAGAAAAAGCAAGGCTACAGCGCGTTATACCCAGATGATGCTTTTTGACCCTGGAGACAGCGGCGGAAATGCAGCAAAGGTAGACAGGCCCAGCCCTGTAGAAACAGCTCTTAGAAAACTGAATGTGGAAGAAATGACGCCAATAGAAGCCCTGAACAAGCTTCATGAGCTCAAAAGGCTGCTGGATTGACTGGGCTAAGGGTCGATTAGGGATCAATTAATTGCTGGATTAAAGGTCGAGTAAAGTATGTCCAATGAATATTTTTCGGGTCTGGACGGAGTAAAGGAATGATGGAAGAACATATTGAAGGGAAGAAAAAAGATAAGGGAAATAAAATTCGGCTCCTTGATAAAGATACGATAAACAAAATCGCGGCCGGAGAGGTAATTGAACGACCTGCATCCGTAGTAAAAGAGCTGATAGACAACTCAATCGATGCAGGAGCTACGGACATCCGCATCGAAGTCGAAAAAGGTGGAAAACGCTCCATTCTTGTCCGGGACAACGGGTGCGGGATGGGCAGGGAAGATGCCTTGCTTGCATATAAAAAGCATGCAACTAGCAAGCTCACACGGATTGAAGATCTCGATACTATTTCTACAATGGGCTTCAGGGGAGAGGCTCTTTCGTCTATTACAGCGGTTGCAAAGGTGGAGATACTTACCCGGCCTCCGGAAGAAATTACAGGTACCAGAATAGTAATCAATGGGGGAAAAGTTCTGGAAACTTCGGATGCAGGCACGGCCCCAGGTACGTCTGTGCATGTAAAAGACCTGTTTTACAATACTCCGGCAAGGCAGAAATACCTCAAAAGTGACCGTACCGAGCTTGCCCATATTACAGAGACGGTAACGCAGCTTGCTCTGGCAAATCCGCATATTTCCTTTACTCTGCTCAGTGAAGAAAAGCCAGTCATAAGAAATGCGGGCTCAAGTGAGTCTTTTAAAAGTATTGTAAATCTTCTGGGCCCGGATACTGCTCGTTCAATGCTCCCCCTGGAGTACAGGACCGAAGATTTTGAAATCTTTGGGTACATTTCAAAGCCTGAAAACACTCGAAGAGAAAGCGACCAGATTTTCCTGTTTGTAAATACCCGCCCGGTAACCTCAAGAGCCGTCAATAAAGCTATTCGAGAAGGATATTATACCAAAATTCCAAAAGAGCGCTATCCTGTGGCGGTGCTCTCTCTTATTGTTGATCCTGGGGAAGTAGACGTTAATGTACACCCCCGAAAAGCCGAGGTGCGTTTCAGCCGGGAGAAAGAGCTTGGGGATGCGGTCACATTTGCAATCGAAAAAGTACTCTCCGAAAATGCTCTGGCTCCTGAAATTCGGGAAAAAAAAGACCGGGCTTTTCAGAAAACATTCGATGTTTCAGGTTCTTCAGATAGATTGCAGGTCTCCGAAGCTGCGGAAATTTTTGGAAGGAAGGACGCTGGAAAGGCCACCGGGATTCGGGAGAAAGGGAGTCAGGAGAGCAGGATTCGGGAAAAAGGGATTCAGGAGAACGGGATTCTGGAAACTGACCTTCCTGAAAGAGCCAAAAGTATGAGAGATAAGGCTGAGAACTATGTTTATCCGGTAAAAGATACCGAGAGGAGGCTAAAACGCTCCGAGCGCCTTCTGGACTTTACCGCAGAAGGAAGAACACAGGAAATCTCAGGTGATAAAAAGCTGGATAATAAAATAGAGAAGGAAAGGGAGAAAGAAGGAGATACTAAAAGAAAAGTAACAGATGTTCAAGAAAATGAAATTGAAAAAACAGGTTCGGAAGAGAAGAAATTTGAGGGTATAAATGCCGAAAAGATGCAAAAGCCGATACAAAAACCGAACACGGATTCTTTTGATAACCTGAGGATTATAGGGCAGGTATCTAAGCTATATATCCTTGCCGAAAGGGGAGAAGACCTTGTGCTTATCGACCAGCATGCTGCTCACGAGAGAATTCTTTACGAACAGGTCTTGAAAATGAAAAAATCCAGGGTGCAGGAGTTGATCACACCTATAACCATAGACCTTACACCTAAAGAAAAAGTGCTTATGGAAGAGTACATTCCTTATCTGGAAGATTACGGCTTCGGGATTTCAGAATTCGGGGACAATACATACGTAGTCACCTTCGTACCTGAGGTCTTCGGACGGCTTGAAGACCCTGAGGTTATCCATGACATAGTTTCGGACCTTTTAGCTTCAGGAAAAGTTAAAAAAGATACAGGAATTTCGGAAAAGATCTGCAAGACCCTCGCATGCAGAGCTGCAATCAAAGGTGGAGCTGCCTGCAGCACCAGACAGATGGAAGAGCTAATAGAACAGCTTAAGAAAGCTGAAAATCCTTACTCCTGTCCACACGGCAGGCCCACTGTGATCACATTTACTAAAGGGGAACTGGACCGCATGTTTGCAAGAATCCAGTAAAAAGGGCTGTAACCTGAAAAACCAGTGTTTCGGTTTTTATTTATATATTGGAGTTTAATTCTACCTAGATTTTCAGAATTAAGTCTGATAGTGCCCTTTCCATTTAACCTGATTGTGTTAGAGTGGTGAATATATAATCCAAAGAGAGATTTGTTTCAGCGAAGTTAGAAAATGCAGTTGGGAGACAAAAATATGAGGATTCTATGGAAATATTATAGAGATATATAACTGGCATATTCGTAATCAATCAATATATTTCTATATTGAAAGATCATCCTTAGTTTCCTATATATTTATATAATAGAACTTAAGATGTAGTAGTGTGCCAGGCAAGTGCCGGCATCTGAAAAGGCATCATTCCCGAGAATATTTTTCACACACCAACCCCAACACCCCATAGGAAGAACGAATCCCCAATCGTTCCAGAATCCAGGAAAAACCCCATTTCCAAAAAACAAATCCCCACTCCTGGAATGATGCCACCTCTTTTCTATCTTTTTTCGATCTTTTTTCTACCTCTTTTCTATCTTTTATCTATACCTTTGATGTCAGTTACTTTTATCATGTGCAGTAAAACCAGAAAATATGGCAAGGCTTATACAAAAAACCAATCGGGTTTTTCCGATATAGGTAACTAAGGCATAGAAGCGAAAGCCAAAGTGCTTTAGCCGTTGGTAATTGATGTCAATACATTTATAATAAAAAACCTCCGAGTATTCTTCCATGATAGATCCTGTTAACAATTTCAAGATCCCTGAAGAATGGATTGTCCGTACCGGGCTTGCCAGGGAAGAACTTGAAACAAAAGTAGCATCCGGGATGATTGTGGTTCTGAGTGACGGGTCTATCCTCAAACGAGGATACACTACAGGAACCACAGCAAGTGCTGCTGCAAAAGCCGCGGTCCTTTCCCTTAAGAAAACGGTTCATAGCGTATCTGTTCCGACTCCTGTGGGATTGAGAGCACAGCTTGAGGTCAGCGAAGCCTCGCAGGGGCGTGCAGTTGTGAAAAAGATTCAAAACGACCACGAATCCGATATTACCCGGGGGCTTGAATTTGTGGGAGAAGCCAGGGAAGCTGAAGGAATCCGAATTCTCGGAGGAAGAGGCATAGGAATTGTCAGAAGGGACGGGCTACAGGTTCCAAAAGGCCAGCCAGCTATTAACCCAAAACCAATGGAACAGATAAAGGCCGCAGTGCAGGAAGCCATAGAAGAACTGGGCTTGAGAGGAGCCGAGGTTACAATCTCAATTCCGGACGGAGAGAAGACCGGAAAAGAAACCCTGAACAGCAGGATAGGGGTTGAAGGCGGAATTTCCGTACTTGGAAGCACAGGTTTTGTTGAGCCCTGGAATGACCACCTTGGAGAAATGAGAGGAGACCTGATACGCTGCACGGACAGAGTGGTCCTGACGACAGGCCGGATAGGAATGCGTTACTCTCATATGCTTTTTCCTGATTATACAGTCGTTATGATCGGAAGCAGGATTTCGGAAGGGCTTGATTACGCTTCTGGTGATATAATTATCTGCGGGCTTCCAGGCCTTGTCCTTAAATGGGGAAACCCTGAGATGCTTGAAGGCAGCGGATATGCAACCGTTGTCGAGATGCTTAAAAAAGCGCCTGAACATATGCGCCTGAAAGAGGCCTTCGAGATGGCAATCGAGAAAGGAAAAGGCGCAAGAATCGTGGTAATCGACAGGGATGGATCTGTCCTGATGGACAGTAAGAATGAAAGTTAATTAAGACAGGAAAAGGGGAAGAAAAATAATGATTGTCGTAGGAGTCGGAGTAGGGCCCGGAATGCTTACGGAAGAAGGAATAAAGGCTATAAGGAAAGCTTCTGTGGTTTATGGCGCGAAAAGAGCCCTTGAGATTGCCCGGGAGTATATTGAATGTGAAGCAAAACCGATTAAGGACTATAAGTCGCTTCATCTACTACCAGCCGATGCAGTCGTCCTGTCTACAGGCGATCCTATGTTTTCAGGGCTCGGAAAATTCGCAGGAGAGAAAGACACAGTCATACCCGGGATTTCCTCGATGCAGGTGGCCTGTGCGCGTACAAAAGTGAACCTGACCAACCTCTGCGCAATCACAGCCCATGGCAGGGACTCGGAGCCTGCAAAAGCCGAATTGATCCAGGAATTAAAGAACGGAAGAAATATCTTCCTCCTGCCGGAAGAAAACTTTGGCTCACTTGAGGTTGCAGAAATCCTTAAAGAAATGGGTATTGAAGCTGAACTTTATACCTGCGAAAACCTCGGCTATCCTGAAGAAAGAATTGTAAAAGGCACGCCTGAAAATCCGCCGTTTCCGGAAACGATTCTTTACGGGCTGCTTGTTGTGCAAAAAAGGTAATTCTTTGAAGAGCAAAGAGCATCGCGGCGTGGTATAAACAATGTCGAGATTAACTCTTAAAAATATTACTTCTTAAAAAAATATTATTACTTTTTACTAATAAATTCCTTTACTATTTTTGTATAATTAAATAGCAAGGCAATGTTCTTATTGTAATAGACATAATTAATAATTTAATAAAGTGTTGAGTAAATTCACTTTTTCCGATAGTAACGTCATCTTACAAACCTAACTTCCGGCTTTTTAGGCGCAGATATGCTTTTCCATATCTCTGTGAGGTCAGATGATTGCTATTTAGAAATGTTACCTTGCATATGATGTGCTTAAGTTTAAGCACATGCATCGATATCAGGCGATAGTTATGTGCTTAAAAATGTGGAAATAAGGTACAAAAGAATAATAAGTAATGCATGGGGGAGTATCATGAGCCTTGCCAGTAAAATTTCTGGAATTAAATTGATAGGATTGTTAACTACTATTTTATTCATCTCGACATCGGGGTGTAGTTCAAACTCGGATGCGGATAATTCAAACGCCAGTGAAAATTCACAATTAGTAGTATTTGCAAATAATACGACTACAAAATCAAATGTAACTGACCCAAACAACAATATTATAGCCGCGAAAATTGAAAATGACGACCCGATGTCGAAATCGGCAAAGGTCATTTATCTCCATCACAGCACCGGCGGGGTCATCTGGGACGGTGGGGTAGACACTAAGATTGCGAATTACAACACCAATCACGGCACAAACTACAGTATAACACAAATGGAATTCCCGAAATCACGCCCTTATGGATGGAATAACTATCCTTACGATTATTGGAACATCTGGGTAAACCATGCCGGTGCTTCTGCCTATAAGAAAGAACCGACCCTGGAGATGCTGACTCAGACTTATGATGTCATCGTCTGGAAGCACTGCTTCCCGGTCAGCAGCGTTGTTGCCGATACCGGTTCTCCGGATATAACTTCCAGTGTCAAAAGTGAAGAGAATTATAAGCTGCAATACAACGCCCTGAAAGCAAAGATGCATGAGTTTCCGAATAACCGCTTTATCGTTTGGACCGGTCCAGTTCTAGTCGAAAGTGAGACCAATGTCGAAGAAGCAAAAAGAGCAAGAAACTTTGCAAACTGGGTCAAGACGACCTGGGATGAACCCGGGGATAATATCTATATCTGGGATTTCCGCGAGCTGGAAACCGGAGGCGAGCTATACCTCTTGCCGGAAAATGCCGTATCCACTTCGAATTCTCACCCTAATTCCACTTTTGCCGCTACCGCCGCTCCACTGATCGGCCAGCGTATCATTGATGTCATAGAAGGGCGCGGTGATGATTAGTTTTATTCCAAAGCCTGACCATCCTTATCATAAAACGCTTTGTAAAGAGTTAGATATCCAGGTGTGAAAAATAATTCCTCTCTCAAGGAATTATTTTCTTTACCACCGCGATTAAACAAAGAACCAATAGGAATAGAAATGCCTACCATATTAACACTTACTCAATAAGATGTGTTTTCAAAACATCAAGGTTTTCAATTTTATCAAAACACACCACGAAGTTTAACTTACAATGAGGCGCATGACCGTATAAAATATCAAATCTCCAAAAAAAACAGCAGTAATAAACCCGGCTGTAATTGAAAGCATGAACGGCAGGCCGGGAGTAACCCAGATATTTTTTTCAATCAAACCTTTTTTCAGATACTCCTCAAGTTCCGGTTTCTGGTCCGCATCGAAGTTGAGGCCTCTACGGGCAAATGTTTTTTTGAGGCTTCCACTTTCGTCAAGCTCAAATTTTTCAAGCAGGCCAAGGTGTTTCTTGTACTTCAGGGAAGAAATTTCTGTCCGGTATCCTATAAACATGTAAAGTGGATTTTTGATCATCTCAGGCGAGAAATGCAGGAGATTGTGGCAGAACATCCCGAGAGGGACAAGCGTTGTCATCAGGAGAGCATTTCCCAGTACCGTAAAGGCGAAAATCCCGATTGGTGGAACCCCGAGCAGGGGATATGTATTTCCTGAATAGCTAAACACCGGATAAGAAGGAAAAAGGATGGAAAGCACGATCAACCCCTTTGCATCCCCGCCTCCGAAAGCCCCAAACTGGAAAAGGAGATAGACGGCTGTAAAAACAAGAACTCCTGATAAAAGAAGAGGCATAAGGTAGGAAAGTCCGTCTGTGAAAATTTCATAAAAAACGAACCCTGAACCCGATGCAAGCATATATTTCCAGACCTTATTTGAGACCCTGCGGGAATTAAGGTCAGAATAACACGAGTACAGTAAGAAGGGAATGCTGAAGAGTATTTTGAGGATTTCTATCATTTCAACCCTACAATTAAATTAGTTTATAGAGTTATATACACCTGTAACTTATTTAATTTATTGGGTATGTGTTCGAAAATTTCCTGTAGAGAAACTGAAGATTTCACTCCCTATATAAAGTATTCAGCAGAGTGACAAAAGGCTGAAAAGGGCTTGATAAAGAGATCGAAAAAAACTGAAATCCAGACCAAGCAAAATAGAATAACAATTTCATAACGCGGCGGGGCAGCCCCTACCATCGTTAACAAGCGATAAGCTTATACATAAGAAGTTCTATTTTATGGTGCTTATTCCTTTTTAGGTTTCAAAAACAACATGGGCTCGTGGTCTAGACGGTTATGACGTCGCCTTCACACGGCGGAGGTCCTGAGTTCGAATCTCAGCGGGCCCACTCTCTGTTTCTTATTTCTCTCCTCAAAATCTCATAGAATACTGCATATTTTTTAACTATCTTGGAACAAATAATTTCGCTAGCCTAAAATAAAATAGTATCACTAAATTTATTATCGCAAAAACGTAAAAACAATGCCGGTTGAACTTTAATAAAATCAATTTTGAATTAATTATCACTCTAATCAAGGATTTCCACAAGTTCAACAATCTTTATTTTTATTGAAATCGTATAGTATCCTTTCCATTTCGCTTTTCATGATTAGACAATATAGCTGTTCTTTTTCTTTCCCCCTGTTTTTATCCCTTATCATTATTTCCAGACGCTCACATAATTTATTACTTAAGTTATGATTTGATACTAGTGAAATTAAATCTATATTTTCATTATACCCTGCACAGTCAAAAGCCTGTGTAAAAACACTATTTTCTTTAGTAGGTGAGTTTGTTCCTGATTTCATGAGGAACGCAACAACTATGTTTTCTCCATTATAGTCCGTTACAGCTTTCATATCATATATTTCATGGCCATGATGATGTCCACCTGTTGTTCCAGTATATTGACCTAAAATGTATTTCATGCAACTTTTATAAATTTCATTTTTCACATTTAAGCAGTTGCTACAAGCCACCACACCATGTATTTCTTTACTACACATCTCCTGTAAAGTACCCAATTTAATTTTAAATTCTTCTGTAAATGCATCTCTAGGGACCTCTCCAATTTTCCTAAAAAATCCCAGCTCATCAAATTTAACAATAAGTACTTTATTGATTCTTTTGATACGATTTTTATTTATTTCACTCTCTTTTACTTCTTTTATATGCTCGCAGTATTCAGACCAATCAATTTTCTTAAGCGAATCTATTAGAGGTAAAGCAAATTCGGGATCAATAGCACTAGCACATCCTAAGTGCCCAAATATCCTTTCTCTAAAGAAAGGATCATTACATCTATTTTCTAAAACAGGACCATTCATTAAAATGTTATGAACTATTGCTCTTATAGTCTTTTTCTTGGTTCTACCAATGCTAACTTTATGGTTGACTACTAATCCTGTTACCTTCTGTCTCGACCCCTTGGAGACCATTCTAACTTTTTGATTATTTACTTCAAAACCAGCCCCATTAATGATCCTGACTATTGTTTCCTTATGTATTGCGAGATCGTAAGATCCAGAAATAGTGATGTCATCTGCGTATCTAGAGTATCCGAAATTTGCTCTTTTGCAGTATTGAGATATCTTTTTGTCAAGGTCTAAAGCAACCAAATTCGCTAACATTGGACTTGTGGGCGCACCTTGAGGTAGTTTCCAATGATAGGTACAAAGATCAGCCAGCTGTCTTGCAACTTTCTCGGTGTACCCAGCAGATTTAAAAACATTATATACGGAAACAAATTTTATGCTAGGAAAAAAATCTTTTATGTCAATTCCAAGAACTAAGTCCTTATTTACATGAGACTCCGCATTTGTATAAACTGTTTTTCCAGGAATAAACCCGTGAGCATACTCTCCTGGGTTTAATTTATATAAAATTTCGTCCAAAATCCATCGTTGGATATATTTCATTTTCTTAGATGGAGCATTTATTTCCCTAAAATCTCCATTTTTTTTAGGGACCCTGAATGTGACATAAGCTTTCTCTTTGTGAGATAAAAAAAACTTGACTTGATTTGATGACAAATGTATAAGCTTGCAAAAATGATCAATATCATAAATATAAGGCAACTTCTTTGATTTCAGTTGTTTAAAGTATTGAAATTCGTTATTGTAATCTGCTTCGTTTAGTACCTTAACTCTGCCACAAATAGGGGATAACTGCTCCAACTGAGCTGTCTTCCACTATCTTTTTAGTCCCTCCACTTTATAATAAAATTCATTATATATTTATACTTTTTCTATTGATCCAATGTAAACTTTTATCTTTCCCCTCTTCTGCCATTGAAATGCTGTAATCGCATCAAACCAAAAAATTTATATAAAACTTATACCCTATAGGGTATAATGGAAGAATGGGTAAATAACTGGTTAGCTAAGCAACGTGAGCTTGGTGAAAAGGGTCTCGAAATCAAAAAATTCAGTAATGGACACTATGTATATCGATCCACCACTTACTGGGACAAAGAGCTAAAGAAGCGAAGAAAAAAATCAGTTTACATTGGTAAACTTGACATAAATAAAGGGCTAATTGAAAGTCAGAAAACGGTGATCTCAAGCAAAAGAGTTCGTTCTATCTGGGAATATGGAAATGCTGCCTTACTTAATTACGCAATTCAAGACCTAAAACCTCTTCTTCAAACAGCTTTTGGTGAAATCTGGGAAGAGGTGTATGCTCTTGCATTAATACGTATTGCTGGCTATGTTCCCTTGAAAAGAGCAAATCTTGCCTGGGAGAAACTCTACCCGATAGAAGAGATTACTCCATCAATGAACCCAAAAAACTTATCCAAAGTGCTGAAGGAAGTTGGAATTAATCGTAAAGGGCAGAACCATGTATTCAGTGGATTAAACAGTGAAGATAAGCAACTTGTTTATGATCTCAGTGCTATCTTTACCCGTTCAGAAGCTATCAATTTCGCTGAAAAGGGGTACAACAAAGAACATTTCCACATTCCACAAGTAAACTTTGCACTTTTCTGTACAGCTAATGATAATTTGCCAACAATGGTAAGAATTCTTCCCGGATCTGTAAGAGACGTTAAGTCACTTGCACTTTCAGTCCAGGAGATTGGAGTTGAAAACAAGACTCTGATACTTGATAGAGGGTTTTATTCTCAGGGTTCTATTAAAACCCTGAATGAACACAAATTATCTTTTGTTATCCCCACAAAAAGAAACAGTACACTGTACAATGAACAAATTAACCTCTCTGAACATTTCTTCTATCATGAAAGACTCATAAAATGTGGGAAGAAAGAGTATGGGGGGAATATCCTGTATCTTTTTGAGGATAGTGAAATGAAAAAAGAAGAGGAATACACCCTCTATAAGCAACATGATGAAAATAAAATTACCAGTAAGACGTTCAACAAGGGTCTGGAAAAAGCGGGAAAAATCTTGCTGGTATCAAATGTAGATTTGGCACCTGAAAATGTTTTTCTTATGTACAAAAAAAGAGATACAGTAGAAAAACATTATGACACTTATAAGAGTATACTCGAAGCAGACAAACTTTATCTACAGGATAATGAGTCACTTTTCGGTCATATTTTCATCTCATTTTTGTCCCTTTATGGCTACGTAAAAATTCAAAACTGTATAAGAAAAGCTAATCTAACGAGTAAGTATTCTCCGAGAGACCTTATAGAGCAATTCCGTAAAGTTTACATGATGGATTTAGATGGCAAAATGATTTTTACAGAAGTACCTAAGAAGATTGGCGAAATGGAAAAAAAGTTAAACTTGAAGTTATTCCCTAAATGAGCAGAGTTAAGGTTAGTATTGGAATTATACCTTCGTCAACACAGTCATCAAATAAAACCTTTAATTTTTCATCTTTGGATAATTTCTTTGTCATACTGCCCACTAGTGATATAATTTTTAAAAATTAAATATAATTCGAAGCGAGTAAACCTTAAAACTATCAGAGGAGGATAAATATTAGTGTAGTTGCTCTCACAAAACGCCAAGCGTTTTCTGAATATGGAATACGTAGCGAAGTGAAGGATTCCATATATTTTTTAGTTCAAAGGTTTACCTTTTGCCAAGTATGACATTTGCATGGTGTAACACCAAACATAACTCTCCAACAGAGTTAATTCTAAATAAGAACTGAGAGCAACTACATAAAAAAAGCGAACATATTATAAATATTTGACTAAACGATACGTGAAAACTCATGTTATTGTATGTTGTAAAACTCACTTATTCAAGTTGAACAAGCCACCTAGATAATGACAATAATCCTTCCACATAGACCATGCAAATATCATTTGTATGACATTAATTCGCAAGTCAACTGTTTGAGGAAGTGTCTTTTAGAGGGAGTATAACACCTTACTGTTGAATTAAAATTTTCACAAAGAAGAGGTCCTGGATTCGAATTCCAGCGGGCCCACTTTATTATGATTAAGAAGTTTCTGATTTAGAGATTCAGGTTTTATAGACTTTCTTTCCTGATATTTCCATTGTTATTCAAGAATTTCTTATGCAAAAAAGTCAAAATGCCTGCTAACAAAAGCATGGTCAAGATTTTTGATTTTATGAATAAAATAACATTTTTCTTGCTATCCTTTTTGGAGAATTACTCTGAATTTTAGTTAATTTTGGACTTTTGCGACGCTCCCACCGTTACAACGATCAGACATTATCGGTTTTTCCGGAAACAAAAATATTGGATCAGGTTGAAGCAGAATATGAAACATTACCTGGATGGGGATGCACAACTACCTAAGTAGACAATTTTGAGGACTTGCCCAGAATGTAAATGGTTATAAAAAGGATTTAAGAGTTCAGGGGATTTAGGTCAAATACATCAGAATTGGTCCGGCAAAAAATAATGTTATAATCAGGTAAAATGTTATAATCAGGCAAGCTGTGTTTTCTCGACAGAATGCAAAGGTATAGAGCCCGAAGCAATGGAATCCATCATGCAAAAACGAGTACAGGAAGTTCCTGTTTTAATTTAAGTCCAATCGAATAAGGAACGCTGCTCCGCACGCCCGTTCTCCGGGCACTGGACTTTCTCTTCCTGTGTTATTCCTTTGCTTTTCCGTTGAGATGAAACCTTTTCTTTTTCCTGTGTTTTTACTTCAGGCTTCTTAACTTCAAAATCAAATAGTCCTTTTTGTTTGGAATCAAAGTCAAGTGAAGACATCTTAACCCCGAAAACCTCAAGAATACGTTCCACCGGAGGGAGTATCTGCTTCTTAATATAGTAATCGACATCTATCGGGATGTTTTTCTCCCTTACATAATCAGGATCTTCAGCCCGATCAACAAAGAGTCCTTTTCCTGCGGTAATGACAAAAGGTATTCTTGTTCCTATAGAAGGTACGACCCCAGTCCTTTTTTTCAGATTTTCAGCAACCGTAAGGTGAGGCTGCTTGTTTTTATAACTCTCAATTTTCCTTGTAAGGGTGCGTGTGAGAACAAGGCTTTCGATAATATCCGAGTCCTTTGCCGGATCGAGATTCCTCACCTTGCTGACTATCTGGCGGACATGCTCTACAGCCTGGTCAACATCACCTTTTATAAGCACAAGCTCAAGCACCCTGTTGAGAGTTATCGAGGTTAATTCACACCAGTCTCTTCGGACGGTTTCCATGCCTTTGACCTTAATCTTGTCTTCCCAACCTGAATTTTTTGGCTCAAAAAACCAGAGAGCATAGCGTTTCTTTGCGATAAGAAGGGCACGCTTCGCAATCGACTCAAATTCAAGTTCCATCGGGTCGGGCAAGGATGCAGAAACGATATTTGCAAGCCTGTTACCTATAAGGCTGACCTCTTCAAGAGAAAGATCTCCTCTGGATTTACAGTGGACAAAGACACTGTCAGTATCTCCGTAGGCAACCGACAGTTCAACTACCCTATCCTGGGGAGAGAGTTCTCCTGCTTCATCAAGGAGTAGAGCTGTTTTATTTCTGAGAATTATTTTTCCTATAGTGCTGTTAATAATTTCCCGCGTATTGATGATATTGTTTCTTCCAAAGCTGGTTACGGCGTTTGCAAGAGTCAGGCTGTAAAGCCTTGCCCGGGCATACCCGGAATAACCATAAAAGCTGTTTAACAGGATTTTCAAAGCGAGTTGAGTAGCATCGAGTACTCTATACTCATTTTCATTAGAGGCCCCTCTCATCCTTTTCTTTGTCTGTGTCCTCTTGTTAAGCAAATCTTCAAGGATAGAAGGCACGATTCCCTTGTAAACCTCGGAAGGCACAAACTCTCCTCCCGACGGAGGTCTAATGGTCACATCATCTGGCCTGTCACCCGTAACTACTGTAGTATAGCACAGGTTATGTGCCATCATTATAGTTGGGTAAAGAGACTTGTAGTCAAGAATAAGCACATTTTCCAGAAGGCCCTTCTTAGGCTCCAGGACTTCACCGCCCTTGAGATCGGAACTCATTTCATATCTCTCAGCCGAAACTCCGTCATCAGGCTTTGGAAGGAGAACTCTGTCGCGGAGCCCGAATTCTTTGAGAAGAAGCGTTTCAACCATTGAAGTCTGGCCTCCATCAACAACTTCCTGAAGCAGACTTCCGCTTACCTGGGCAAGGGCGACATATTTGTCAAGGAGTTTCAAATTAAGGATAAGTTCCAGGGCAAGCTCTGCGTCCCTGC
The DNA here is from genome assembly GCF_000969945.1 of Methanosarcina sp. Kolksee. Lineage (NCBI taxonomy): Archaea > Methanobacteriati > Methanobacteriota > Methanomicrobia > Methanosarcinales > Methanosarcinaceae > Methanosarcina > Methanosarcina sp. Kolksee. Next base: position 535,353 of record NZ_CP009524.1, on the reverse strand, counting down.
GTGAGTAGTCAATGAATTTTTTGAATTTTTCCCCTGTATCGAGCCAGTACTCTTCCATTTCAAGAGGGGGAACATCCAGCTTTTCACGGCTCAGAAGTTCCTTTGAAACCGCTCGCAGGGTGTACTGCTTCAGACTGAAAGCCCTTCTTACCAGAGGAAGTGCATCCACAACCACCCGGCCTTTCATTTCGGTGCGGGTAATAAGCCCGAATTTTCTGTAACCTATTTTGCTGCCATCCCGGCCGACAACAGGGTTTATTAATTTTCCTTCTGAAACCAGAGTTTTTACTCTATCCGTTATGTAAGGAATATCGAAATCCTGGTGATTATATCCAATTACAATGTCAGGGTCGTACTCACAGAAGATCTCGAAAAACTGATTTAGCATTTCAGTCTCGTCCGTGTAAGACCAAACATCGGAATTCAGATCCTTCACAGATTTTGCCAGAAGCACAAGGGTTTTATGTCCTTTATACTCAGGCTCGAAAGAAAAGCTGATCATGATTATAGGCGAAACCTCAGGAGAAGGCATTCCTCCATCAAGAGGCAGACATTCAATATCAAAAGCCAGATACTTCAGTGGGGCTAGAGTAAGATTTTCAACTTTATTGAACCCGGACGCAAGGATTGAAGCATCGCATGTAAACTTATCACAACGAGAACTGCCTGAACCATTTGTACGGATATATTTTGCAGGGTCAACGGCTTCTCCTTCTGTGGATACCCAGACCATACCTCCGAGATCTCTGTCAATTAAAAAACGATTTCTGAAGAGAATGTCAGTCTCATAGACTTCCCATTTGCCTTCAGCCTTCAGCACTTCCTGGAGCTTCAGAATATCGTCCCTGATCTCGGGAACCTCTCTGGGCAGGTGGGTAGTAACCCTGAGCATCTTTGTTTTTGTTTTCTGATACCCAATAGGCTCGAATTTTTCTACAATTTCTACTTTTTTAACTTGCGTGAAAGTATCTTCGATAAGCCTGGCTGCGGTATTAAGGTCTCCAGACGCCTTGAGATAAAAATAAGGTTCAAAATCGGGAACAAAACAGCAAACGCTCTTCCCGTCCGCTCCCCTGCCAAAGAGACGGATTACGGGGCTGCTGTCATTAACGACTTCATAGTCTGCATCCAAGATCTGGAAATCCATAGGCATGGTTTAGGTTTTTAGATAGACATATATCTTTTGTTGTGTTTTTGAAAAACAGGATTCTATTTTTGAGAAAGCTGTAAAATTTAATATGAAAAGTATGAAATCTTCAAGCTAAAAGTTTCAAGAAAAGAAGACCTTCAACTTGAAAAGCTTCCAGAAAGAACCGAAAATTCAAAAGGAGCTGAAGACCGAACAGCTTCAACTATTGAATCTGCCTTCAGGTCCTCAAGTGCAAGATACCTGGCTCCAAGCGCACTGGAAATTTCCTGAGCAAGCCCGAATTTAATAATGCTGCTTTCCGTATCAATAACTGCCGATTGTATACATTCTTTTCTGAACATGGAAGCTATTGTTTTTGTCTCCTGGAGAGGAGGTTCACCATTCATACTGACATTTGCCCTTCCATCAGAGATCAGAACCATAAACGGACAGGTATCAGGATCGCGTCGGAGTTCTGCCTGTATGGTTTCATATCCTTTCATAAGCCCATGGGAGAGGGGAGTCTTTCCTCCGGTTGGCAGCTCCTCCAGACACTTTTGTGCCATTTCCACACTGGATGTTGGCGGCAGCAACAACTCTGCCCCTGCTCCCTTAAAAGCAATAAGCCCCACCTTATCACGTTTCTGGTAAGCGTCCATCAACATTGAAAGAACTGCACCTTTAGAAGCTACCATCCGCTGTTGAGCTCCCATAGAACCACTGGCATCCACAACAAAGAGTACAAGATTTCCTATCTTTTTCTCACGGACTTTTTGCCTGAAATCCGAGTCATGAATTACTATGGAGTTTCCGTGTTTTTCCCTTAAAAGCTGGTAAGGTGCAGCTGCCCTCAGGGTAGCATCAAAAGCAAGATCCGTGATTTTTTCCTCGGGAATTTTACTCTTTATATACCTGCCCTGTTTGGACTTCGTCAGGGTTTTGCTGCGCCGACCTGATCCATTTCGGTTATTTCGGAGAAAATCGGGAGAAAACTGCTTTACCTGGTAACTCTCTCCTGTTGCAAAAATAGTTTCGGAGGAAGCATCCGGTTGTTCACCGGTGCTGTCCTCTGGGTTATCTGATTTCTGCTCTTCGGGATGGGCCTGTTCTTTTCCTGACTGCTCGTTATGCTCTTTTTTTTGCTGTTCGTGTTTATTTTTTTCTTTTTCCTTTTCTTTTTCCCTTTGTTTTTCTATACTCTCGTTGAGTTTATCCTGCTTATCAGAGTGGTTATCAAACGGTTTTCTGCGCATACGGTGGGGAAGGACTAATTCTGCAGCTTCTTTTACATCCTCTTCAAGAACCTCAGTCCTGCCATTGAAAGCTGCAAGCGTGATTGAGGTTTTCATCATTGTGATGTCTGCCCTGTGCCCATCGACTCCCATATCAACGCAGATCTGGCTGATTAACTCAAGCATGTTATCTGAGATTTTTACTTCAGTAAGTAATTTCTGAGCAAGAAGAATCTGCCCGCAAAGCTCGGACTCTGCAGCCTGCCAGCTTGCTGCAAAAGCTTCGGGATCGGTCTCATAACTGAGCCTGTATTTGATAAGTTCCACTCGTCTGGCTACATCCATTATACCCTTTATATCTACGCATAAACCAAAACGGTCAAGTAACTGGGGTCGCAGTTCTCCTTCTTCAGGGTTCATGGTGCCTACAAGCACAAAATTTGCAGGGTGAGAAAAGGAAATTCCTTCTCTTTCAACAGTGTTTACCCCCATTGCTGCAGAGTCGAGGAGCACATCTACAAGATGGTCATCCAGAAGATTAATCTCATCCACATACAGGATACCCCTGTGAGCATGGGCAAGTACCCCGGGTTCAAAGCGCTTTTCCCCTTTTTTAATAGCATGCTCTATATCAAGAGTCCCTACAACCCGGTCTTCGGTAGCACTTACAGGCAGATCCACAACTTTCATTTTTATAGAAGAGCTCTTAAGAGCCCCAGCTTTTACCTTTTCCAGGCATTCTTCACACATTGCATTTATGTCATGAGGATTACAGCGGAATTTACAGCCTTCAACTACCTCGATTTCAGGAAGGAGATTAGCCAGTGCCCGGACGGCCGTTGACTTGGCAGTACCTTTTTCACCCCTGACCAGAACCCCTCCTACTTTAGGATTTATAGCGTTCAGGATCAGGGCTTTCTTCATTTTCTCCTGTCCGACTATTGCAGTAAAAGGGTAAATAGTAATGTTATGATTTTTCATGATTTAACCTCACTATATCTTTCAGTTTCCGAGAAGGTATTCTTCAACACTCATGGTCGGGATAGCACGCTGAGTGACTGTGGGAAGAACAGAATCCACCTTTTCCACCTTATTCATGAAGGGGAAAAAGGTAACATTGAGATTCGTTTCTGTCTTCTTTTCAAAAGATCCAAGGTGGATTTCTTCTGTAACCTCAAGGTCCGAACCAAAATTGAGAGCATTTTCATTTTCAAGCCGGATTTTAGGGGAAGTTTCAACAACAGTAAGTGCCCCGAACATATCCCCGACCTTTATTTCAAGAGGACTTTCGGAAAAGTGTAGAGGATATTTTAGGCTTACACCAGAGCTTCCGTTTCCTTCCAGGACATTATCCACATATACGGAAAAGAGGGGGACTTCAATACCATTTATTGTCTTATTGTACAGGAGAGTATGTGTACCCAGGTCAGCGGACTTCCCGGGAGATATTATACTTGAGTAAACAGAAATATTATTTCTCAAAACCGCCAGGTGGACTTTATCCGAGTCTATGCCATCTACTCTCAGGGTGTACCCTTCTCCAAGGTTCCACTCTTCCCCGGAATAGAGGCTTCTGCTATTGTCATCATCCAGAAGGACATTTATGAGCCCCTGATCGTTTCCAAGATATGCATATTTCTCACCATCCCATCCAAGTACAGAATATCCGCCATCAAAGGCGCTTTCCCCATAATTCCTCATCTCCGGGTTTTTGTATGGAACCTTGACAGGCGAGGATTCATAAACCAGACCTCCTTCAGGAATCCAGTTGTCTTCAGCATTAAGATTAAGTTCAAGTCTTTCTGTACTGAAATTGTTTTCAAGGTCATAATAGAGCATACCAAAAGAATCAGCTGTCCAGACACAGGAGTCCGGAGAAGAATCCGAGCGGTTTACAGTTAAAGATGTACCTTTTATTTGATATGACTTGATAACGTCTTTAGTCATATTGTAAGAACATGCCCTGTATACATTATCAGCCACTCTGAAATCGATCAAATCTTCAAGGATTGGAACATAATCTCCAGGCTGCATCCTTATAGGCACTCTGTTTTTCAATTCGATCTTTTTATCTGTAGCCTCAGTGACCTCGAAATTACCATACTGGTCCCCAACGTTAATCTCAATAGGTGCAGTCGAATACTGGTTTACACTTGAGAGACTCACAATTGGGTCCTCACTGTCAAGAACCCGGCTAAGAGTTCCTTCAAGAACTGTATATTTAGTGCCGTTTATTGTAGCATTGAAGTTGAACTTTGAACCTTCTTCAAGAGATTTCGTAGTAACTGGAACGGAGTTTTGCTGAAGTTCAAGGAGAGCAGAATCATTGTTTACCCCCTGAAGCACCAGTTTGTAGCCATTTCCCAGGTCATAATCATTCCCCCGTTGAAGATCACGGCTTCCAAAACTAACCAGGTTTTCAGTGATCAAACCATCTTCAAAGACCTTGTATTTCTTCCCAAAGAAAGCCGTTGAACCATAACTGATTTTTGAGGTATAAGTTGCATTTCCCGTATCAATAAGCCCGTCTTCAGAGAAATTAAGCTCCAACGACTCATAGTATGTGCCAGTAGAAGTTGAATAATAAAATCCAGGGCAATTTTCCCCATTAAGAATTGTATGTTCTCCGGCTGAAATACTTATAATAGGGCCTCGTTGTTCAATAGCACCTTTCACAGGAGTAATAGCAATTAAAATTGCTAAAATAAACAAAATAATATAAAAACTGACAGAAATTCGGTTTTTTTTGTTACCATTAATCATAAATGTGAAAAATATTGTAGCAATATATATCAATTTCGTTTTTTTAAAGCGTATAAAAATTATATATTACAAAGATCCCCAAGATCAAAGGAAATATAAAGTAAATGAGATTTCCTTCCTAGAATACAAAGCCAAAATAAAATAATTAATTGGCCTTATCTAGATTGGAATATAAAAATACATCAAATTCGCATATAGTAGGCTAAGTGATCGGTTACGTTAAAATGACTACTTCAATTGACTGCGCATCTAGAGTCACATATATGCATACATAAATAGCGATAAAAGTAATACTTTTAGTATAAATCGTATTTTGAACTGAGATAAATATATCAAAATTAACTAATTAGAAACAGAAAATTGAATAATTAAAGGGTAGTTAGTTTGTATTTGATAAAAATTTGTTCAAATATAGTAGCCATAATTTTTATTTTATTATTACTATATGAGAGAAATATAGAATATTTTCGAAATGTTTATTAATCACTTATTATATGGGTCAATTATGATCTCCAGAAAGACTATAATATTCGGATTTATAGTCCTGAGCCTTGCAGGCTTGATAATTTATTTTCAAATAGCGCCAGAAAAAAAAACTGTGTATCAGGAAGACTTCAAAAACTGCAATTTTGAAGGCGAGTTTCTAAAATGCGAAGATGGGGCACTGTATTTTAAGACAACAAATTCAGCACAGACAGGGGGAGGGGTCTGGAGTAAAAATGTGAGCATATCTCCAGGAAAAATTTCCTGGAACTGGGAAGGACAGGATCTGGATAAATTCAGTCTCTGGTTAAAAGTGACATTCAGTGATCATAAATCTATTTACTATGTTGCAGCAGGAAGCATGAACCCGCAATCCGAAGGTGAATATTATAGGGATCAGGAAAACCGAAGGCGATTTTCACCATCGATTATAATCTCAGGAATCCCAAGGAGTACAGTTGAAAGAGATCTCGTTGAAGATTATAAACAATACTGCGGGCCTGCTGAAAATATAAAGATTGAAAAATTGAGTGCAGGTTTTGGAGACAACAGTACGCAACATCAGAATATTCTGAGTATCTCAGACCTGAAGATATACGGATAACAATAAAAGGTAATCAAAGGAGTCTGAAAATGAAAAAGAATAGTGTTGTGCTGATACTTATATTTTCATTTATATTTCTGATCTGTTCAGGATGCACCTCTTCACATATTGTAGCCTCCGATGAACAGGGAAATAACAGTAGTGAAGAGATATTGAAAAATGACAGTGTTCAGGAAAGCAGCCAGCTGAGTCAGAAAAATCTAACTTATTCTGAAAAATCTTCTCCTTGCCTTTACTGGGAGTATGAACTTGGAGACATAAATCCAGAAAATCTCAGTGAAGGAAGATCAAATGTCCAGGACTGTGTGGCTTACTCCGAGGACGGAAAATATGTAGCTGTTGGGACCGGGAAAAAACTGACAGTTATTGATGTGCCAAACAAAAAACTGCTATGGGAAAAGGCCTTAAAAGGAAATGTTTCAGACATTTCGTTCTCGAAAGACGGAAAGTATCTGCTCGCAGGGGAAAAGAGTACTGACGGATACATTTATTCTCTGGATGCTGGTACAGGAGCTGAAATCCACAGCTATAGAAGTGCCGATGACCTGGGAACCAGTACGAATCCAAAATATCAACCCTGCATATACAAAATAACGGCTGCTGACGATGATGTGTATATTGCAGCAGGCCGATACTGGAAAGAATCTGGTTATAGTCTGGCTTCAAGAGTGTACAGGTTTAACCCGGATGGAACTCTTTCATGGAAATTACCGTCAACAGAAAACTACGCCCAGAGCGTAAACTGGATCGACTCAAGCCAGGACGGGAAAAATGTGGTTTTTTCAACCGGAGACTGGACAAATTCCCTTGGACTTGATGCAGTCGTCTATTCAGTAGATGACAGCGGAAATCTCCGTTGGAAATACGAAATTACGCCTCTCAAACCTTACTTTGTTTCTGCAGCCATCTGGCACGGACTTGATATTTCAGATGACGGGTCCATGGTAACTGCCTATACTGGGGATGGAAGAAAATACCTGTTTTATGATTCCGAGATGATGAACCCCGGAAACGGAAAAACCGCATGGGACATGAAAACCCCGGGAGACGGGAGGAACTCACGGGACACCTATGATTGGCAATCCAATGTAACAGTTCCAGAAGAGGTTGAGGGAAGCTACATCTATGCCTACGGGGAAGAAGCTAAAATTTCCAGTAAAAATGAGACGCTTTACCTTACAGGAGCCACACTTCCTGCATATTATCCCGACAACATATCGGTGGCACATCCCCTTGAGAACACTCTTGTATCAAGTGAGGTTGAGAAAGGAAACACGTCCTGGACTTATTCCCTTGGAGGACGCTGTGCAGGGATTTTCTTTTCTCCGGATACCAGATTCTTTGTCCTGCCAGTAGGGAAAGATTCGTCCTCAGGCAATACTCAGGTTCAAGGAATTCATGTTTTTGACAGCCAAAAATCCGGAAACGGACATTCAAGGTTAATCTGGAAATATAATACAGAAGGCGTTATTGTAGATGCTGCGATTTCTTCCAACTGCACAGTTGCTGCAGTTGAAGCCCCTCTAAAGCTTGAAAATGGGGATGTGATTGGAAAACACAGGTTAATAATTGTCAGGTGAGAAAATGAAATGGAAAATTTTGATAGTCCTGCTTATCCTAACTGTAATTACTGCCGGATGCACTGAAAAAAGCCAGGAGTCCGAGAACAGTAAAATTGCTCAGGTTTCCGAAGGTGTCCAGAGCGGGGATGAAAGTGGCAATTCCGAGGCTGGGGCACCTATAGATTCAATAGTATTTTCCAGGACCGGAGCTATGATTACTCTAAAAGAAGAGGCAGACATTTCACAGGTAAAAATTTCTTCTGCCAATAACTCTACCGAGTCAATAGATATTGAAAAAACGGAGAAACAGGTTTTTGCAGCTTTTGACTGGGAACCCGACACTCAATATAAGTTTGAAGTTATCACAGGCGACGGGGCAAAAAGTGATCTGGAAGTGTATGCACCTGAAAAACCTGCTTTGAAAGAAGAGTATGCTATAACACTTGAGGATGTAACTCCCGGACCTATCGATAAAACCTCAGCAAATGTAGAGGGTGTGACAAAGTTTTCTCCTGACAGCAAATACCTTGCCATAGGAACTAATGGAGGATCTCTAAAACTTATAGAACTTGCAACAGGTAAAAAAGTATGGGAAAAACAGCTTGTTGAAGGCATAGCTGATGCAAGAATTGCGGATATAGAATTCTCCGAGGACGGAAAAAGCCTGATTGTGGGAGAAGAAAGCCCTGATGCTTTTATCTATTGTTTTGATTTAAATGGCACGGAAATCTGGAAATATGGAGCAGGACAAGACCTGGGTTCAGACCTTGACCATCTGCCAGCCATGAAAAAAATAAAACTGGATTCTGAGGGGAATATCTATGTTGCTGCCAGTAGAGCCTGCGGCTACATAGGAGAGAAATACAAGTACCTGGGTAAGGTTTATTCTTTTGACTCCAAAGGCAATTTGCGCTGGAAATTCCCTGAATCCGAATCTATGGACTCCGGAGTTACATGGATAGATAACACCCCTGACGGAAAATATGCTGTATTCGGGACAACCTGCTTTGCAAAAGCCGACAAATGGAAAGATGGAACTGTGCATGTTCTGGATGGGACCACCGGAAAAGAGTACTGGAACTATTCAATCCCGCCCCTTGAGCCATTTTTTGACTATTCTGCAATATGGTACAGTACCCAGATTACTCCTGATGGAGCAAACATAATAACAATGACCAGTGATGGACGAGCCTTTTTATTTGACAATTCCAAAATCATGGAAACCGGTGTACCCGAAGTAAAATGGGAGACAAACATTTCAACCCCGATTTTAGTAAGCGGAGTCCCAATTTACGGCAGTTCGAATTACGCCTATATTATCAACAATACCCTTATTTTCTCAATAGGCAGCACTTTCTCTAAAGACAAAAACAACGATGCTCCTATAGAACACCCCAACGGAAACAGCCTCTTTGCCTATGATACTGGCGGAAACCTGCTATGGAAATGGAGATTGGATGGCTATGCAGGGGAATGTGCACTGAATGACAGGTATCTAGTTATTCCTATAGCCCAGAACCTGGTGACCGAGGATAGAAATGTCCACGGAGTGTACGTCTTTGATATATCAAAAAGTGGAGGTTCAAACTCTAAACTTGTCCAGGTTTATAACACCAAAGGGATTACAGTAGCAGCTGATGTCTCACCTGATGGAAAATATATTGCAGCCCTGGAAGCCCCTGCAAGGCTTGATGACGGCACAGTGCTGGGAGAGTATAAAGTGCATGTTCTTACGTAAGAGGAAAAAACATGAAAATTGTTTCAATAACGTGGAATTCCTATATCCCTACTCTCCTCAAAGCTGCAGGAGACCTTGGCATAGAGCTTAAAGCCCACTATTCAAAGATTCTGGAAGATAATCCGGAAGAAGCTGAGAAAGTTCTTCTTGAATGCGAACATGCGGATGCAATCTTTCTATACTATATATCAAACCCTTTCTGGGAAGAGTTCTATGAAAAGCTTGAACCGTTAAAAACGAGGGTACCTGTAATCTGTGTAGGGAGTGATCCCTCCTCATTTACCCTCTCTTCGGTGAAACTTGAAATTGCAGCTACATGTTTTTCTTACATAATATATGGAGGATTGGAAAACTTTGCCAATATGCTGCGCTATATCTTAAAGGAAGTATTAGGATGTGAGATTGAAACAAGACCTCCTGAAAAGATACCATGGGATGGGTTATATCATCCAGAGGCAGAGAAAACATTCTCAAACATTGAAGAATATCTTAACTGGTACGGGCCTTTGAAAGATAAAACCGTGGGTCTGCTCATCTCCAGAACTTCCTGGGTAAATAATGAACTTGAGATAGAGAAAAACCTGATAAAAAAGTTAGAAAACCTCGACCTATCAGTTATCCCTATTTTTGCATATTCTTTGAAAGACGAGGAACTTGGAAGCAGGGGCATGGATGAGGTCATAGAGGACTATGTCATAGAAAACGGCAGACCCATAATAGATTGTCTTATAAAACTTTCTCCTTTTTTTATTGCAAGCAGCAAAACTGAAAAAAGGAATACATCGTGTGCAGCAAAAGGTATAGAAGTGCTGAGAAAACTTGACGTTCCTGTTTTCCAGCCTGTAATTTCACATTATATGACTGTTGAAGAATGGCAGGAATCAATGGGGTTAAGCACTGAGATTGGATGGAATGTGGCTCTTCCCGAATTTGAAGGCGGAATCGAACCCATCATAATAGGAGCAGGCAAAAGAGAAGGAAATTACATGGGACGTTTTCCTATCGAAGACCGCTGCTCAAAACTTTCATCCAGAATTTTTAAATGGGCCGAACTCAGGAAAAAGCCGGTCAACCAGAGGAAAGTTGCCTTTATCCTTCACAACTACCCCTGTTCAGGTGTTGAAGGTTCTGTAGGGGGCGCTGCAAACCTTGATTCTCTCGAAAGCGTGGCAAGAATACTGAACCGAATGCAGGAAGAAGGCTATGCCGTCAATCCCCCTGGAGACGGAAAAGACCTTATTGAGACCATTCTCGAGAGAAAAGCAATTTCCGAGTTCAGGTGGACTCCCATTAATGAGATAGTAAAGAACGGCGGGGCTCTGGCTTTTGTGGAAAAAGAAGAATATGAGAAATTTTTCAACACCCTGAGCCCAAAAGTAAGGCAAAGGGTAATTAATAGCTGGGGAAAACCTCCCGGAGAAGAGGTAGACGGCATTCCTGCCGCCATGGTCTATGATAATAAGATCGTTGTGACAGGAGTGCAGTATGGAAATGCCGTTGTTTGCGTGCAGCCAAAGCGAGGATGTGCAGGTTCCAGGTGTGATGGAAAAGTCTGCAGGATCCTGCATGATCCAGATGTCCCCCCAACCCATCAGTACCTTGCAACTTACAGGTATCTTGAAAACACCTTTGGAGCTGATGTGCTCGTACATGTGGGGACCCATGGGAATCTTGAGTTCCTGCCTGGAAAAGGAGTTGGGCTTTCAGAAGATTGTTATCCTGACATAAGTATCGGGACTATCCCCCATCTTTATATTTATAATTCGGACAATCCCCCGGAAGGTACAATTGCCAAACGCAGAAGCCTCGCTTGCCTGATAGACCATATGCAGACTGTCATGACCTCGGGGGGGCTTTATGATGATCTGGCGGAACTTGATAGGCTGCTTGGAGAATACGAACAGGTGAAACACGACAAAGGACGCGAACATGCCCTGAAGCACCTGATCCTTGACGAAATCAAAAAATCTAATCTGGACTCCGAGATAAAAGCCGATCATCAGACTCCTTTTGAAGAAATAATAAGAAAAGCTCACGAAGCTCTTGGAAAAATAAGAAACAGCCAGATCCACGATGGAATGCACATCTTTGGACAGGTCCCTGAAGGCGAGAAAAAAGTTGAATTCATAAATTCGATTTTAAGGTACGATGACAAGGGAAGTGTGGGAAACAAAGTCTCGATTAGAAGGTTGATCGCAGAACTTCTGGAACTTGACCTTGATGAACTGATATCTGACCAGAGCCGGATATCCGATAACGGAAAATCAAATGGCCAGTTACTTGAAGAAATAGATTCTCTTTCTAAAGACTTTATAAGAATATTTATAAATAACCCGGAAAAAGAGCCAGCACTGATAATCAAAGAGATTTTTAAAGGAAAAAGCTCTGAAGAACAGAATAACAAAGAAAAAAGCTTTGAAGAACAGAATAACAAAGAAAAAAGCTCTGAAGAACAGAATAACAAAGAAAAAAGCTCTGAAGAACAGAATCGCAAAGATCCGGGTATAAATTCCTCACTTCTTCAGGATGCGGCTTCGGTCTGCAGCAGGATTCTTGACCTTGAATCCAGAATAGACGACTCTCTTGAAATTGAAGCCCTTTTACACGGTTTTGATGGAGGATACATCCCTGCCGGCCCTTCAGGCCTTATCATGCGCGGAAGAGACGATGTGCTGCCAACAGGCAGAAATTTCTATTCACTTGACCCAAAAAAAATTCCGACAAAAGCTGCCTGGAGAGTGGGACGGCAACTCTCAGAGGTTCTGCTTAATAAGCACATAGAAGACGAAGGCCGGTATCCTGAGAATGTGGGATTTTACTGGATGGCAAACGATGTAATGTGGGCTGACGGAGAGGGAATGGCCCAGATTATGAGCTTGCTCGGGGTTGAACCAATCTGGCTCAGCAATGGGCACCTGAAAGGGTTCTCTGTGATCCCCCTTGAAGAACTGGGCAGGCCCAGGATAGACATTACGATCCGGGTTTCCGGAATTCTGCGGGATAATTTTCCAAACTGTCTTGAGGTTATAGACGAAGCAATCCAGGCAGTGGCTTCCCTTAATGAACCTGAAGAGATGAATTATCCAAGAAAACACAGCCTTCAGATGGTTGAAGAAGGAGTGGATTCCAGGGATGCTACTTTAAGGATCTTTTCGAGCAAACCCGGAACTTATTCAGCCGGGGTCCAGCTTGCAATCTATGCGAGTGCCTGGAAAGACGAAAAGGACCTGGCAGATATCTTCCTTTACTGGAATGGGTACGCCTACGGAAAAGACGCAAAAGGCAAGGAAGCTCACACTCAGCTTGCATCAAGCCTTAAGACTGTGGATGCCACCTTTAATAAAGTGGTAAGTGACGAGTACGACCTTTTAGGATGCTGCTGTTACTATGGAGTTCATGGGGGCCTTACAGCTGCAGCCAGGCAGGCTTCCGGAAAGGATGTAAAAGTCTACTTTGGAGATACAAGAGAGCCGCAGCATGTTGAAGTCAGGGACATGGCTGACGAAATGCGAAGAGTTGTAAGAACCAGGCTCTTAAATCCGAAATGGATCGAAGGCATGAAACAGCATGGATATAAAGGCGCACAGGACATTTCAAAAAGAGTGGGAAGAGTCTATGGCTGGGAAGCCTCCACCCAGGAAGTGGACGACTGGATTTTTGATGATATCACAAAAACCTTCGTGCTTGATGAAGAAATGCGTCGCTTCTTTGAAGAGAACAATCCCTATGCCCTCGAGGAAATGTCCAGACGGCTCCTTGAAGCGCAGTCAAGAGGACTCTGGGACCCTGACCCCGAGCTTCTTGAAGAGTTAAAAAAATCCTATCTTGAGATCGAAAGCTGGATGGAAGAACTGGCAGGAGAAGGAGAATTTCAGGGTGGAGCTGTTGATATAATTAGTTCTGAAGATGTCCCTGACTGGGACGCAAAAATGAAGGAAATCCGAAAAATCCTCAAATAAGAAAAAAGGTAGCGGAATGAAAAATATAGGTTTTTTCCTCCTCGTACTTGTGCTAATCGTACAGCCCGTAGCTGCACAGGTTCAGCAGGAGGACTTCAAACCTGAAGATATGACTACATTCATAATTCAGGTCCCCCATGGGGTAGAAGGGAATGGCCTTGCAGTTGGGAACAGCACACTCTCTGCATATCTTTTCTTTGAAAGCTATTATGACGGGAATATGAATGTGACAGTGGAGCTTAACTTACCTAAGGGTTTTGTGCTTCGCGAGACTCCAGTTCATTCATTCTCACTTCAGACCGAGTATGATGACTGGTACAGGCTTATTGATTTTTATATACCTGCGGACACGCCCTGCGGGGTTTATAACATAACTGCAAAAGCAGTTGTTGATGTGGAAGGAACAAAACATACTATTGTGCGTACAACCCAGCTTAAAGTTGCTTCAAAAGAAGAAGTCGCAAATGAAGTTTCGGTGTCCCAGCTAATCGTACCTTCAGATGAAGACGGATATGGAGATCCCAGCCATCCCTCCAACACCCTGGTTGTCCAGGAAACGTCCCCTGCACTCAAAAAGCTGCTAACGGTTACAGACCTGAAAGTAGAGAAAGACGACCTCACTTCAACCTACATGGGGATAGAGCTTACAAATGCCGGAAATAGTACAATTCCTGTCATAGTCACATATGATATTCTTGACGCAAAAACCGGTGAACCTGTAAAAGCATTTAAGCCCGAGATTATGGGAATGAAAGCAGATACCGTGTGTTATGCCACCGTAACCCTCTCTCCAGGTTCAAGTTCGCTGATAAGCCTTCCAATGTATATATCTCCGGATGCCATGGGAGGAGACTACCTTTTAAGGGTCAAGGTAAAACTCACAGGCAGCGACTGGATTGCAGTAACAAAAGAGCAAAAAATTGCTGCAATCTCAAGGCGCTGGGGGCCTATAATAACTACGTTTACCGCCTCTTTGCTCGGGATTACTGCTCTGGGCTTTTTCCTCTCAAGGCCCAGGGAGATAATGGACAGGTTTAAAACCCGGAACCTTGTATTAATTGCTCTTTTCGGAACCGTTTCTTTTGCAGCCATAAACCTGCCTATGACCATCCTGTGGGAGTTATCCCATGCAATCTTCGGGCCATTTAGTTTCCTGTTCACAGGGCTCTTCAATGAGATTCTTCTTTACATGCTCATTGCCTCTCTTGTGGTCCTTATCCCAAAACCAGGAGTTATAAGCCTTTTTATGATGGTCAGGTTTCTACTTGGAGGTTTCATAACAGGGAGTTTCACCCCTATAACTTTTATAACACTGTCAGTCAATGCGGTACTTCTGGAACTTTTGCTGTATACTGCAGGTATAACCGGTAAAAATCCAGCTCCAGATAACAGGCTCAGGATGGGAATTCTTTGCGGGTTTGCTGATATGGCCGGCAGCTATGTATCCTTCAGTGTCTGGATGGTCCTCTACAGACTTTTCTACAGTGACTGGTATATAGCTGCAAATATCCTGATCGACGGGTTCCTCTACACCTTCATAGGAACCTGGTTTGGAATAAGCCTTGGAAATAGACTAAAAAAGGTGGCAGAATGACGCGAACTTTGGCCAGTTTTCCTGGCCTCTGGTCAAGCTTTCCCTCGGAAAGGTTTGCGCCATTAATTGGCGTTTTCACTCAAGCCTTTTCTCAAAAGGCTTGCAAGTAAACCTTTTTTGAAAAGGTTTGTGGTCGTGGTACAATAGGTTTGTGGTCGTGGTACAATGATAGAAATCAAAGACTTATGGTACACTTATCCAGGAAGATCGGAACCGACTTTAAAGGGAATTAACCTTAGAGTCGAAAAAGGAGAATTTGTCCTCCTCACAGGACCTACCGGATGTGGAAAAAGTACTTTATTAAAAACCTTAAATGGGATCATCCCTCATGAATCCGGAGGAATATTTTCAGGCAGTGTGAAAGTCAAAGGGATGGAAACCACTGAATCAAACCAGATGGAAATCTCGAAAGAAGTAGGCCTTGTGTTTCAGAACCCAGATGACCAGATCTTTTCTACAACTGTTGAAGACGAAGTAGCCTTTGGGCCTGAAAACCTCTGCTTCGAGAGAGAAGAAATTGATAGAAAAGTAAAAGAAGCCCTGCAAATCGTAGGGATGTCCGGCCACAGGCTGGATTCCACAAACTCACTTTCCGGAGGACAGAAACAGAGAATCTGCATTGCAAGTATGCTTGCAATGGCGCCTGAAGTCCTTGCTATGGATGAACCTGTAAGCCAGATGGACCCCATGGGTACGCATGAAGTCCTGAATACAGTCAGAGAACTCAACAGGAAACTGAAAACGACTATTCTGCTGGTTGAACATAGACTGCACGAGCTTGCACCCTTTGTAGACAGAATTGTCATAATGGACGACGGAAAAATAGTCTTTGATCAACCCGCCTCAAAAGCTTTTGATCATCTTGAAGTCTTTTACAGGCTTGGGCTAAGAATTCCAGAACCCGTAGAACTTTGCCATAGACTTGGAATCAAAGCCAGCCCTTTGAGTGTCAGCGGAGCTCTTGCTGTACTGGATAGGGAAAATTTTAAAGAAAATATCAGGAGGTCTCAACTCCCCTCAAATCCAGAAGAAAATACTGTAATCAAGAACAGTTCAAGGAAAGATTCCGTTGAAAATAATACTCATGGAAATAATGCTCACGAAAATAATACTCATGGAAATAATGCTCACGAAAATAATGCTTTTGAGAACAATGTTTCTGAAAACAATGCTTCGATTATTTCCATTCAGGATCTATGGTCAGGATATGAGAAAAACAAGATGGTATTGAAGGGAATAAATCTGGAAATCCGTAAAGGTGAGAGGGTTGCGATTATGGGCACAAACGGCTCGGGAAAATCAACCCTGCTTTTACACCTTGCAGCTATTCTCAAACCAGATAAAGGAAATGTGAAGGTTTTTGGGGAGGACACAAAGTCCAGAAACCCATACTCCTTTGCAGGCAAGGTAGGATTTGTGTTCCAGAACCCTGACCTTATGCTCTTCTGTGATTCAGCTGAGGAAGAAGCAAGGTTTGGACCTGTTCAATTAAAATACAGTAATATTGAGGAAAGGGTAAGAAACTCTCTTGAAGCCATGTCAATTCTGCCTCTCAGGCACGACCTCCCACAGGCCCTGAGCCGGGGGCAAAGACTCAGGACAGCCGTTGCCTCGGTACTTTCCATAACTCCCGAACTTATTCTTCTTGATGAACCCACAACAGGGCAGGATAGAGTGAATATAGAACAGATGATGGACTTTTTCAAAAATAACAATTCGACACTGATTTTCTGCACACACGACATTGAGGTAGCCATGTCTTATGCTACAAGAATCCTCGTGATGAATGATGGGCAGATCATAGCAGACGGGAAAGGAAAAGAAGTTATAAAAGACACTGAAAGCCTCAGGAAAGCCTCGCTGACCCAGCCCCCGGTTGTTGAGATTGCAAATTATCTGGGAGTCAATGCCTTTTCAGTTAAAGAACTTGTAAAAACGCTGACCTCCAGAAGTGTTGAAGGGATAAAGTGTTGAAGTGTGCCGGATAATATAAGGCGTTGAAGTGTGCTGGATAATATAAGGCGTTGAAGTGTGCTGATAATATAAGGCGTTGAAGTGTGCTGATAATATAAGGCGTTGAAGTGTGCTGGATGATATAAAATGTTAAAGGGATACGGGATGATAGCATGATAGGTGCAAGATCAATTGCAGAACCGACAATTAAAGATACAGTTATTCACAGGATGGACCCAAGAGCTAAGATCCTTATCCTGATTTCCACTGTTTTTGTCGCTGTGTCCCTGGACAACCAGAAAACGATGTTATTGTTGTTTCTGCTCGTACTCTCAGGATTCGCACTTGCAAGAATGCCGGCAATAAAGATCAAGACACTTGTTATATTGCTCGTACTTTTGATCTGGGGAACTATTTACTCACAGTCTCTCTTTTATTCTCAACTACCGAGAACTGTGATTTTTACCATAATCAGTCCTAATTTTCCGGTTCTGGGCTGGTTGACAGGCGGCGGGCTGTTCGTGTATGAAGAAGGGCTACATCACGGCGCAGTTCAGGGCCTTAGATCGGCTTCAATCCTTTCTCTTGGACTGTTGATGTGCTGGACCACGGACTCAAGAGATATGTTAAATGGTTTGGTCGGACTCAGGGTTCCTTACAGCGTAGCTTTTATGGTGATCACAGCAGTAAGATTTTTACCAATAATAATCACTGAAGTAGCCACCGTGATAACAGTCCAGCGGCTCAGGGGATTTAATCCGAAAAAGTTCGGGTCAGGAATCATAAAAACATTACTCAATATATTAACCCCTACTCTTGCAAACTGTGTACGGAGAACCGGAACCCTTGCAGTTTCAATTCAGAGTCGGGCTTTTCGGGCAAACCTTGACAGGACATCTCTGAAAAAGCTAGAGTGTTCAGACATTGATAAGATAGCGGTTGCAGTCTGTGTTTTTGCAGCCATAAGTATTGTGATCATGAAGATTATTTACAATATGTATACAAGCGGGATTTATTACACTTCAGGTTTAAGGCCTGTTTATGCAATTGCAGGGGGATACCTGTGATAGAAATAAAAAAATTATCCAGATCCTTTGGAAACCTGGTTGCTGTGGATAATCTAGATCTCGAAGTTGAAAACGAGATCTTTGGCCTTCTCGGCCCTAATGGAGCAGGCAAGAGTACGACAGTTATGATGCTTACAACTCTACTAAAACCCAGCAGCGGTACTGCAAAAGTCTGTGGATACGATATAGTAAAAGAGTCAAAAAAAGTAAGGTCAAAGATAAGTTATGTCCCTCAGGATATGGCAGTTGACCGAAAACTCACAGGAAGGGAAAATGTACAGCTTTATGCAAAGCTCTATGGCATCCCTAATAGAAATTCAAAGGTAGATGAAGTGATTGAAATGATGGGGCTTTCAGATCGTGCCGGCGACCTTGTAGCAACATACTCCGGAGGAATGAGAAGGCGCCTTGAACTTGCCCAGGCGCTTGTGCACGAACCTGAGGTTCTGTTTCTGGATGAGCCGACCCTTGGACTGGATGTAAGCGGCAGAAAGAAGATATGGGAGCATATCAGGATGCTTAAGGCCGAAGGGATGACCATCTTCATGACTACGCATTACCTTGAAGAGGCAGAAAAATATTGCAACAGGGTTGCTATTATCGATAAAGGACGAATCGCAGTTATTGGCTCTCCTGAAAATCTTACAAGCTCCATAGGGGAACATGCCTCCCTTAATGACGTTTTCCTTGAAAACGTTAAAACCCCTGAAGAGCAGGTAGGATTTAATTCGACCCAGTTTAGAAACCTTCTGAGGCGAAGATGATGAAAGCAGTATACTACTATTTTGAGAGGGATCTTGTAAAATGGCTAAGAGGAAGGGTTACCGTTATTTCTTCCCTAGTAATGCCTGCAGCCTGGTTGGTATTTGTAGGGCTGGCCCTGCCTACGAAGTTCACTGATAATTATCTTGAATATATAACCCCTGGCATTCTTGTCATGACTATGCTTTTTTCTTCCCTGCAGGGAGGATCTCTTATGATTTTCGACAAGATATTGGGTTTTTTGAATAAGTTCCTTGCCATGCCCTCGCCACGAGAAAGCATGCTTTATGGAAAAATCTTATTTATCAGCGTAAGAGGCTTGATGCAGGCAACTGTGATACTCATAATAGCTACTCTTCTTGGGATAAGGATATTGAACCCTGTGCAGTTAATGTTAATATATTTCACACTGTTTTTGTTTTCAGTATTTTTTTCTGCTCTCTCAACTATGATAGGAATGTACTTAAGTGACCATGACAGCTATGCAGCTGTTAACAGCATGATCAGTATGCCTTTATTTTTCACCAGCAGTGCACTCATGCCCTATGACGTCATGCCTGAATGGTTGAGGTTTCTGGCCAGGCTCAATCCGGTAAGTTATGCAATAGACAGTACAAGAACTCTGTTTGAAGGAGGAATACCTGTTCACGGGCTTATAAGCCTGGTCATCGGGGCCGGAGTTATGGTACTTCTCGGGACGTATCAGTTCAGGAAGGCATTTGTGTAAAAAAGGGATTTGTGTGAAAAAAGGATTTGTGTGAAAAATGGATATGATGTTCTTTGAATAAGCGGTACAAACAGATGAAAGTACTTGCAGATTAACATGACTTTCATGCTAAGAAAAAGAACATGAGATTTATAGAATAACAGGCACAAATAATGGAAAGTACTTGAAAGCACTTTTTATGCCTAGGACTTACGCACTTGAGGAACAAAATCAATTACGACAAAGACTGTGGACTAAAGTAATGTTTTAGACAGTTGACGCTCTAATGCTGTTGATTCTTCAGTTCAACTGCGTAAGTCCTAATACCAATGAATAAAAACTGAGTGAACGTTGTATCAAAAGCTGGGTAAATTTAAACCAGCTAATCTTCATAACCTAACTGATAAATAAAAATAAGCGCGTTCTTCACGCGCCTTTCTTTCTCTAAATTTCATTCTACTTAATGACTTTCACATTGTTTCATAAGGAGTACGCCTTTGCCGCTGACGTTGACATCTCCTGCGAACCGCTGGTAGAGAACGCCATCCACTTCTTCGGTCCCTTCCTCTACATAGGAGGGCAGCAAATCCTTAACTTTGCCTCTTATGATGACAGTGCCTTTTTTCATTTCGCTTGCAGGCATTTCGGTGCTGCCTTCGATGATGATCGTCCCACCGTTGTTCAGGATTGCTGGAAGGAGCCCAGCATTGCCCAGTACATGGATTTCTCCTCCGCACATGTGTTCTCCCAGAAAGTCCCTGACATTTCCGTTGACTGTGATTTTACCTCCCTTCATGCCACAGGCTTCTCCCCGGTAGCCACCGCCTACATAATAGCCGCCGTTTCCATTAAGGATGATTTCTCCCCCTTTCATTTCACAGCCTAGCCAGCTATCTGCATCTCCGTTGATCGTGATCTTTCCGCCTTTCATGTTCGAGCCACAGTGCATATCCACATTCCCATTAATTTCGATTTCACCGGTGCTCATACCCTGTCCAATGCGCTTTACTCTAGAGGCATCACCGTTGATCACAATTTTTGTGTTTTCTGCGCTGTCCTTGCCTTCAACTTTTACATTGAATAGCTCGCTAAGAGAGCACTGCATATTTCCATACCAGACCTGGACAGCTTTGATTTCGTCCTCCGTTTTTCCGGCAAAGTTGTCCGGGTTTACGGTATCAGCTACGATAGGGATTTTATTCTGTGCTTTTAAGGAAAGAGTAATTATCTGCATTTTAAGAATCCCTCCGTTGCGATTTCAACAGGTTTTGGGACGTATGCATCCTCTACCATGTAGTTGGACTTGCTCACAGTATAATATTTCTGGAACTTCACGTCAAGGTCTTCATGCATTGCGCTTTCAATATCTGACGGAACCTTTGCATTTACCCAGTAAGTCCTCCCCATGGGTGTGTTTTCAATATTTCCGCCCTTAACAACGATTGTTCCTCCCTTAATGGTATAAGCCGTAGCACTGAAGGCTTTCTTTACTTTTTCATGCTCTACGGAGGGATCAATTGCATCCGGTAAAATGTCATATATGGCAATGTCTGCATCAGCTCCTACTGCAAGGTTTCCTTTCTCAGGCCTGCTGTAAATCCTGGACTGAGTGCTTCTGGTCATGGTTGCCAGTTCATAAAAACTTAGTTCCCTATCGAGGCCAGGCAAAACCATTCTGCCAAGGGCCATCTCCGGAAAGCCCGAAATGATCTCCTGCCTCTTCTTTTCACTCATAAGGTAGGTGTATGCTTCAGGATAGTTAACAAAAGATCCTCCGTTAGGGCTATCCGTTGTGAACATGACCTTCCACGGATCTTTTACAAGCAGGGCCAGTTCAATCCCTATTGCCCACTGGACTGCATTTACAAAGCTCTTTGGGGAATATACCAGTGGCACCACTCCGGATGCGTCTTCCAGCTCCACATCCTGGTTGCTCCATTTCTCCTTTAACATCCTTGAGTTTGCGTATTCAACCGGGCCGTCGGCAGTCATGGTAACGGCAGGCCCGAAAATGAGCTGCCCGAGATCAAAGGTCAGGTGATTAACTCCGTTCACGTAGTCTGCAATCATTGGAGCTCCGGTCTCAAAGTCACGCCAGGAAGTGCCGGCATAGGCATTAAACTGGACATGAGTTACGTGCAAACTCTGCCTGTTGCGCCTGGGTTTCACTTTCTCAAAAAGCTTCATAGTCTCGATGGTAGTCTTATAATTTCCAGGGTGCCCCAGATTGTTACAGTGAACATGAACTGAATGAGGAAGACCCAGTTTTTCATTTGCCTCTCCCAGGCCCAGCAGAATTTCTGCAGGAGTTACATCAAAGTTAGGCACGGGGTCATAGAGCCCGCTAACATTCTTGCCCCAGCCCCATGCTTCTCCGCCACCTGCATTTACAATCTTTATGCCGTAACCTCTAGAGGCTTTCAGACCCCAGGCAATGTAAGCTGCAAGTTTTTCGGGCTCTTTGTCCCGGATATATTCCATAACCTGCCAGTTGCTCCCAAAGAGAGTGAGCCCCATTTTGTCCAGAATTGGGATTTCTTTAAATTCCTCGTGGGTATGCCTTGCTGTAAGAGGAGGCATTGCAGCCTCGCATATAGTGGTGTAACCCAGTTTTGCATACCTGTACCCGATTGCATAAGTGTTCGGGGTGTTGTACCCTACCTGAGCCCTAGTCTTTTCAGTGTGGGGCTCAAACCCTGAGAGGCCCGGGACCAGATTTCTTCTGGCATCGTTAGGGTTCATCGATCGTCCCACATTGATTTTACCAGCGCTGTGAGTATGCCCGTCAAAGCCTCCTGCCATCGTGAGTCTGCCTTCAGCGTCGATAACCTTTGCATTTGAGGAAACGCTTTCTACGATCTTGCCGTCTTTTATGCACAGGTCCATTTTTTCACAGTTTATTCCCTGAATCGGGTCGCAGACAACTGTATTTTCAATCAATAACTCTGACATGTTCCTTCACCTCGCTTCAGTTCTCTTACTTTTGCAATCAGGTCCTTTAAGATCTCTTCATCGGTTTTGAACCTGGTATCGATAAGTTTCTTCATCCTAATTGGGATTGCATCCATACGGTAGGCTGTGCCTTCGGCTTCAATACCCACGACTGCTGCAGGGATCACTACATCGGCAAGTTCAGTTGTTGGGTTTGGATAAGGGTCAATTTGAATCAGGGGAATTCTGGCAAGGTGCCGGACTGCCTTTTGTGGGAAGTGTGCTCCTGGGTCCGCAGCTCCGACAATTGCTGCATCAACCTCTTCCCTGACAAGAACGTCGTTTGCCCCCGTCTCTCCAGGATTGTAGTAGGGATAACCTTTTGAAAAGTCAATTGCCATCGGATAACCGGTCTCCCAGGTTGCGACTTCCCCGAAACCTGATACATTATAATGACCTCTCATTCCCATCATGATTGCTTTTGTGTGCTGGGTCAGGTCTGAGATAAGGGAGGATACTGCATCCCCATTCTTGTATTTGGAACGGGATTGTGTTATGCCCATGCCGAATAAAATGGAGACAAAACTGGAGTTTTTCATGAGTTCGGCAAGTTCTAAAATTTCGGTTTTTGAAACCCCGGCCACGTTTTTCGGAATAGCAGTTTCATGCCCATTGATTGCTGAGCGAAGTGCTGTTACCAGCAGGAGGTCCGAACCCTGTTCTATTTCAATATATTTATCGGCACGTTTTGCAGTATCGGTTTTTCGCACGTCGATTACCACCATCTTCCGGTCTTTTCGCCCATTTGGAGTAAAAAAGCCCCTGGAAAAACTTGAGTAGCGAGTCATGTGGCGAGGGTGGGCATGTATGGGGTTGCAGCCCCAGAAGATGATCAGGTCTGATCTGTTTTTGATCTCTCCAAGAGTTGCTCCAGGATTTCCTTTTTCCTGAGTAGCAAGGGCTGAAGGGCCATGGCAAACGTTAGCAGTCGAGTCAATCACGGACCCGGTCTCCTCAGCTAACTGGATCGCTTTGCTTATCGCTTCGCAGGAGGTGGAGCACCAACCGTAAGAAAGAGTCCTTCTTGAGTTTGCCAGGATCCTTGCAGCAGTATCGATTGCCTCCTCGTATGTTACTTCGACGAGTTCCCCGTCTTTTCTAATCATGGGTGTTTTGATTCGATCATGAGTCTGTACTCCAACGGTCTTACTGTGGCCGAGAATGCAGGCATTCCTTACACCCGTTATTTTGTTATCCTCAACTGTGACTGATATATCATCGCAGAGACATCCGCAAAGAGAACATACTGCGTCTTTGATTATGGGCATATTTTTCCTCCGAATTTTTCAAGTTTCTCCGGATTTGAGTGAAAATGTGAACTACTTGTTTTCTGGACTTTAGTTTTCCAGATACTTCTTCATCAGGGACTTCATGTCCAGGGGCATTTTATCCGTAATTTCAATTTCTGCAGGCACACCTTTTAAACCGGGCATTCCGCAACCGTGAGTATCAGGATTTAGCACTGCGTTTGCCCAGGGGCCCATCGGAATAAAAGCAAGCCCTTTTGGGTTTCCATCGTTTGCTTTTGCAAATACCACAACGTCTCCAAACTCGGATGTGACTTTCAGGCTGTTTCCTTCGGATGCCCCCAATTTTTCAAGATCTACTGCGTTAAGCTCGCAGTAACTGCAGGCTTCAAAATAAGCTTTATATGTCTTTGCTTCCAGATTTGCACCCTGTTTGGCAGTTCTTCCGGATATGAGATTGACTTTTATTTTCATGGGAATTCCTCATCTGGGATTAATCAAGTTCAGTAAGCGGGGTCACTTATGTGAAATATCAAAATCGTTTTCTATATAGCAGTTATTTGAGTTCCAAATTCAGACTTTTAGTTAAGTTGATAATTAATCTGAATTCCTTCATTATCTTGAGATGAAAGCATAGAATCGCGTTCTTGTGGTCAATTTTTCAGTGATCGAACGAAGTTACATTTTTATTTTTGGTTTATTATATGAATTAATATCCTAGCTATATTTTAACAAACGACTTATTATATAATACCGATATGTCCAGCTAGACATAATGAATTTTTTACGTCGACTCGGATTCCTAAGTTCAGAACTCTGATTTTCCGATGAATCTTCCAGTTAGAAAAATAGTTAACAAGCGCATAATAATCAGAATTAAGGTTTCGCCAAAACTGACAAAAATGCGTTAAATGTAAAAAAGAATCTAAAATTGCTTATTTGATCAAAAAAATTATATATAGTGCCTTAAAAATTGCACCATTAAATGCCGCTGAGTACAAAATAGAGTATATAAGTTATATGAAAAAAGAAATAAAAGTCCAAACCGTTGAGGTTCAGACCCGCTTAATGTTCATATTGATTGCAACTTCTGCAATGTCAGCACTGTATTCCGAGACCCTTCTAAGGCTTTCCAGGATCATGCTAAGTTCAATATTACCTGGACCTTCGCAGTTCTGTGGTTCCAGAGAAACCCCGAACTGGGAAGCTTTCTTCGCTTCTACGACGATTTTATTAATAGCCTGCGGATCTTCCTCGGCCATTGAGCCTATTGAGCTTTCAAAAACCTTGCAGGAGAGGTCAGCCATCTTAAAGATAGGGTCATCAGCATTGACTCCGGAGTCCATTTTCATGACACTTTTTGCTATCTTTACAGCGTGATCTCCTACACGCTCGATGCTTTTCGTAATAAGTCTGTATCCCAAACATTCTCTGGGATGCCTGATTCCAATCTTTTCAGAGAGCTCGATATCTTCAATTGAAGCCTTGAGCTGGCGGACAGCAAGAAGATAAAAGCGATCCACATCGTCATCTCTCTGAACGACATCTTCAGCGATCTCCACATTATGGTCCCTGAGAGCAGTCATGGAGTCTTCAAGCATGGAAAGCACAAGTCCATACATGTTTCTAATTACTCTGGTAAGTGGAAGGTCATTGTAGTTCAGAAGGCACTGGAAGACCAGCTCGTTTCTAGACTCTTCTATAAGTTCAAGCCCTATCAGCTTCTGACGCACGGAATCTTTGATGAACTTGCGATCATAGGCACTAAAACCTTTTTTGGTAGTCAGTCTGATAACATCATAGCCCACAAGATAATGAGAAATAAGAATCCTGAGATTATTTTCTGCACTGTCGGAGTGAATATAATCGATAGTTGCATTAAGGGAGGAGTGTTCCTTTGAAACCGCACTGGAAGAAACAAGCAGAGTTTTATTAGGCATGGGTGTGAGTGTAAGGGTGTCTCCGGCCTCAAGCCCTATATCCCGGACCCATTTTATGGGGAGGGACACAATATAGGTTGAATTTCCGGTAAACTGAACTTTTCTTTTATCTTTGGTGATAAATAAACCCCCTAGGGCATTCTAATAATTATTAAAGGAACTATATAGAGAAAAGTAATATATAAAGGTATCTTGGAAATAGAACACTAAAAATAGAAACAAAACATGATAGCTATGTCTAATTATGGTATATAGGATCAGTTATCGAATTATAGAAAAACATAGAGTTACAGTGAAAATACGATATAAAAGTATATAAAACTAGTTTTCTGAAAGGTATTTTTTTCCGCAAAACTCTTTTGCAACAGTCACAAGATAATTCGGTAAATACTATATTAATCACCTTCGAGTAAAGAACAAAATAACTAATTAATAAGAGATTAGAAAAGCAAGTAGGATAAAAAACACACATGAAATTCTTCGAATAACAGGCACAAAAAAATGAAAGTACTTGAAAGAACTTTCATGATAAACGCACATGAAATTTTCCAAATAGCAGGCACAAAAAACGAAAGTACTTGAAAGAACTTTCATGATAAATAAAAAATAATTATTAAGAGATCAGGGGAGTAAGGAGTATAAGAAATAAAGAAAAAAGGTTAAAGAGATATCAGACAAGCAAAAAAGATAAAAAAAGAGAACAAATTAACAAGAAATTGGCCTCAAGTACAATATCTGATATTTTGTTATACAAAGGGTCCCCCAGTCTCTATTCTGTTCATGTAACTCCTTTTGAACTCAATGTATTGTTGAGCCATCTCTTCTGCCTTCTCCTGGCTCAGGATATTTCGGGCTTTTTCAAAAACCTTACTTTCCTCTTCTTCAATGTGATGCTCTATGCTTTGTTTCAGTTCATTGATTTTAGAGGTCCATTTTTCATTAATCTCGTCCATTCCTTCTATTTCAAAGATCAGGGTTTTTGCCTCATCGTGTTCCTTATGAGCTTGACTCATAAGCTCACGTAATTCATTTATTTCTTCAAGCACAGGATAGAAGATTCTCTCTTCTCCCATCATATGAGGATCAGCTTTAAGCTTTACTTTAAAAAAACTTACCTTTGAGCCATCCTGCAATGCTTGCCGGAGAAGGTCAGACATCTGCTCATGCTCTTCTTTAAGAATATCATAAATGGTTTCCATAATTTCCCCCTGTATTTAGTGTATGAAGATATATTCAAAAGTATAAATAAGTAATTAATAAAAGAATACATAAAAGGACTCTGGTCCAAAATCCAGTGATTTTTGCATTTTTTGATTGAAAATCTGAATTAGCAAGAAAAATTCGGTTTTCACTAAAATCAATATTCGGTATCTAAAGACGTCAATCCCTAAGTTGTATTACAAGGATTGTGACCAATTACAAAATCTAGTGATTTTGAATTTTACATTCATCACTAGATTTTGCATGAAAGTACATGAGGACATCTTCCTCAAGTACTCTCTTCTTCCTTTTTTTCCATAATCGCGATTATCCCACTAATAATTTTTATGCGTTCATCAACCGAAAAGATTTCAGTCTCAACAATTTTCCTCTTATGAACTTCTCCTTTTTGATACCCTGTTTCATCTTGATACATCTCATCGTTTGTGATAAGGTGCCAAATTATCGTAACTATTTTTCTTGCCAACGCAATAATTGCCTTAGCATACCCAATAGACTTCATTTTCCGGTTAAAAAACTCTTTTAATCTGCTATTTTTCTTTCTTGCTGCTGCCTGAGCTATCTGTGTTAGAATCCACCTTGCTACTTTCGACCCTCTCTTTGTGATTCTCCCTTTGTAGTATTTATCAGCAGATTGATACACATTTGGAACTATTCCAAGCCATGAAGCAAGTTTATCTCCTGAAGGAAAATCTCTTAAATTTCCAATTTCAGAAATTAGAGTTGCTGCACCTATTTCTCCAATACCTGGAATTGACATCAAAATATCCATTTCACGCTTATGCTTTCCATAAGAATAAATGAAGATTTAAATGAAGATTTCTTTTTCCAAAACTTCTATTTCATCGTCAAGGTGCTTTATTAATTTAAGACATATTTGAAGCCTTATTGCTGCACTTTGAGATATTTCTCTATCCAGAGTCTCTCTTATCTGAGAACTTTTTTTACGAACGTTTGGAGAAAGGCTTTCTATAATTTGGTCAACAGTTTTACCTGAAGAGATTCCTGATAGAATTGCTACGCCATTTTTACCAAAAATATCTGCCAGTACATCATGTAAATTAAACATTTCAGATGTAAGAATAGCATGAGCTTCATTTTTTATATCTGTTCTTTTTCTAACAAGTGCTAAACGAAGTCGAATGTATGAACGAAATTCCCTCTGATCTTTTGGGAAAACTCTTGATGGCTGAATCATATTATTAAGTGCAAGTTGTGCAATAACTTCTGAGTCAATTTTATCTGTTTTTTTGTGTGTAAATGCCTTCATATCTCGAGCATTTCCAATTATAACAGGTAGATGCTTTATCAATGAATCATGAATAGGTACCCAAAAGTCACTGGTTGATTCGCATGCAACAACATCACATTCTTCTGATACAACCCAATTTTTAAGAGCTAAAATTCCTTCATCATTCCTATCAAAACGTTGTTGCTGTTTTTCACCCGACTTACTAAGAATAGTAGCAATTAAAAAACGTTTATGGATATCTAAACCACAAGATTTGTTTACAATTCCAATCAACTTAAATCACCCCATTTTTTGGGCAGTGGAATTGCCTAAAAGGCAATTTTGCATCCGTGATCAAAGTCACATTTAAGCCTTCGATGACAATTCACTGATTAGTTTTGGAAAGGTTTTTAAAACCAAATCTAGTACAACCTTCCTGCCCAAGGTAATGATGAAATCAATAGTCAAAAAAGGTAAGGTAAAGGTACTTTCATTTCTTTGTGCCTGTTATTCGAAGAATTTCATGTTTGTTTTGGTACTGAGTCCATAAAAGCATGATTGGATAGAAATTCAGATTTATGAGAACTAAGGTTTCCCCAAAGGCTTCTTTTTTAAGTAACTCAGTTGTAGATTATACAGAAATAGAGTATACATAGTAAGGTTATGTATATAGCTAAAGAAACAATACGTCAATAAAGAGAAGCTAATAAGATTGTTAAAAGCAAACAATTTAAATATGTGTTTTTTAAAAGTGTATATATATATATATTAAGTGTTTTTAAAAGTAAATTGCTTAAAGTAAATGATTCAAAAGTAGGGATTTTTTTATACCTCTTCAGATACTATTCAGATAGCACTTCACATTCCGGAAAAATATCACCCTTTTCCAGCCATGCCGTCTCACCTGTCCTATAGCAGGAATGAAAGTCTGAATTTTCAACTTTTTGTGTCCACTTTGTGAGGTTTCCATTCCTGGATCATATCTTCAGAGATTATGAGCAAAACCGGTTTTTACTTCCCAACTTTGTATTTGAACACGCTAAGAATTCCATCCTTTTCAAGAGAAGCAGCCTTAATTTTCCCCAGATTTTGAATTCCTTTGTTTATTTATCATACAAAAATTATTTAGGTATACCTGGTTATTTGTGATCGCTTTTAGGCGGTCTTCAAATGTGCCCATCCAGATGGCAAATTTTTTCTGGTTATTTTCTATGTTTTTCATTATTTCTTTGTTTTCATTAGAAAGTTTATTTGTGTATTCTGTAATTTCATTTTTGTTATTTTTCATTTTCATTTGGAGTTTGGACTCAACTTCTGTATTTGGGCAGGTATTTGAAGAATCTTGAATTAAAGGATCTTTTGTTGATACCTCTTTGAATGGGCTTTTAATTTCACTTTTCAATTTTTTTACTTGCTCTAAACACTCTTTTCCATCTACAGGATACGTATAGTCTAATACTGCTTGCAATGAAGAGTCCATCGCATTCAGTGTATTAAATTTTTTTTGGTTTTCTTCAAATAAGTTCATTTGTTTTGTGATTTTTTCCATCCATTTACAAAAATTTTCTTGATTATTTTGTATGCTTTCAATTATCTTTCTATTTTCAGAAACCATTTCTTTAGTTTTATTTTTAATTTCTTCTTTATCATTGTCCATTGATTCTTCAATATTGTGCTGTTTTGATAATCCTTCCATAAACATAAGCGCTACATAGCGCCTTGTGTAAAGATAACCACCTAGAAAACCACTAACTGAGAAAATAATTAGTAGTAAAACTCCAACTATACCACTACCATGAAAATTTAATGTGCCTTCAATAAAATCTTCGAATTTACTTAAGATACCTGGTAATTTACTTAACTGGGCTAGTCCAACACCAATTAGGATTTTTAATAACCAGTCGGAGATTTGATCAAGATTTGAATTATCCCCATACATATTAGAATAAATTGAGGTATTCTCTGATATGACACGTGGTAGCCCAAAGACGAAACCTACCAATAAACCACATAATAAGGAAGCAAGAGAAATGAGTGCAAATACTCCTAAGGGATATAAGTTACCTACCAAGTGATCTAAATTAGAATTTCCTATGTTTATTTTGTTTTGTATGACTACTGCCAATGTAATCAAAAAAACGGATAAATAAATAATTATATTCAATGGCAATTCAGATTCGATCTTTTTTATCTTCGATGATATTTCAGACTTTATCTTCTCAGAATTCATATTAAACTTCCCTTTTGGCGTAAATTATAGATTTTAAGCTCATAAAAACCAATTTTACTTTTCCGTCAATAAAAGTTTCATACTTTTTTCATTATCGAGAGTCTGATTTATCTTTTGAATAGTGAGCTTCAATTTTGAGTTTTATTAACTCATAACTAATATATCCAGAATTATTAACAAAGTATATTTGCATAGAACTTTATAACTTGAACATTGATAAGTATTTTAAATAAGGATATTATGTTATACATTATTTTCGGCAGTGTGTCAATTTTTCTGTAAAATCATGAATCTCAAGAAGGTATTGAGTAGAAATTTCATATTGGCAGATCAATTATCGGCATAGTACGCAAAAATTTGACTTCAAATTTACAGCAAATTTGAGACACTGCCTTATTTCTAGATAGCCCACAATAGAACCCTTAAAAATAGACCACTTTTCTATTTTTACGTAATACACAAGTAAGAAATTGTATTACAACACTCAAGTATACTAGCGTCTAAGCAATTTAGTTATGAATCAGTAGAATTAAGAAAAGAACTACTTAAGAAGTGTTATCTATAAATTAACGGATCATAATTAAATTGCCATGACACTATTATTTAGAATCAAAAACAGGGAAGCTAAGACTTTATTATATCTGAATTTTAACCGTTAAAACGTTCCATTTTTGATTTTTCGGATAGGTTCTTACTATTTCGTTACTACCTTGAAAAATAATGAACCTCAGGCAACACAGTTTCAAAGAACGAGAACATTATCACGAAAACTGAAGATGCATAAAAAATGAGTTAAGAATGCTATGAACAAAAAAATTAGGTGCCCGGAGCGTGACTCGAACACGCGACCTCCAGATATCTCAGGAGATTAAAGACGCCTCATATAATTGTCCCTATGAGTCTGGCGCCCCAACCATCTAGGCTATCCGGGCTTGCAACACACAAATGTACAAAGATATATTAAAGGCTAACGATCGGAATACCGAAAAACCGGATTTTTTCGTAAAGATATAGACGAAAAAGTTGTCTGAAAGTCAGAGATCCTGAAAGAATAGCACTGTCAGAAATCGACAGGGAACTGGATTTCTACGAACTCGCCGCGACGACCAGAAGCACCAGTTTAAGGATATAGAAGAGTGATACGGTCATCATTAAAGGTGAGGTATTCAGTATTTACTATCCGACAAATCAGAAGAAACCGAATAAGTTGAAAAAGTTATCCGCCGAAAGTTAATTGGCGATATTAACATCGGCGGAAAAGGGGTACTTTCAAAATAAAAATTGCTCTCTGAGTAGTTATATCATTAAAATCCTCAAAATCAATTTAATGGGTAGATATAAATCTTAAAAAATTAAAAAAGAATTAAAAAAAAGAAAAGATAAAAAAGGTTTTACTCTTTTAAAAATATCAGTATCCTGTGGCTTCTGCTAGCTGCTTGACCAGAGAATCATCAGCAGTACTTCCGGTAACCACAAATACATGGTTTTCATTGCTCCAGATATAGGTATATCTGGGAACCTCGGTTCCTCCGGCTGTGACGTAGTCTGCAATTCTTACAGCTGAATGCCCATTAAATGACTCATCGACAAAACGGGAACCTTCTGTTAATGGCTTGAAAGAAGATTTGTATGCATCTATTAGATTAGTTGTAGCCTCAGAATTCTCAAGCTCGATTACATCTATGTAGAAGTCGGACTCATTGTATTTGTACATGCCTTCCGACCCTCCAACGACTTCTGAAACATTATCTGCGTTGTAATCGATTTTGATATCAGCTGCATTAAGAGAGACATGCCCAACATATGTGAAACCTTCGGGAAGTGTTTCAAGTTTGCTAATGTCAGCCGCATTTTCAGCGGAATTTGTATTTGTACTTGATCCCGAGTTACTCGAATCTGTTCCACTACCTGAAGGCTTGTTAACCTCGCTAGTGTTAGCTGTACTATCAGCAGAACCTACATTCGCTCCTGAGTTACTTGGTTCTGTTACATTAACTGCAGACTCATTAAGCTCGCTAACGTTAGCCGTACTTTCGGCAGGATTGACATTTTCTCCCGAACTATTGGGCTCTGTTCCATTAACTGCGGATTTATTGTCGCCAACACATCCTGAAAATGCGACCATTAAAACCACAAGTGCAGATATTAAAGCCACCATTTTTTTCATAAGCTTCACCTAAAATCTGTATAATCCTGGAAATAACTACAAGTTTAAACCGGGATTTCAAAGTTGAAAGATCGCTTGAATTAAGAAACAAGTAGATAAAAAGTTATCTGCAAAAGGAATTTAAAAAAGAATTAAAAGAGAGAAGGGTTAGAAAAACCCTTCAATCAGAAATTTTAGTTGTTTCTCCTGACGAGGTAGACAACTCCAAGGAGTCCGACAAGTCCAAGAACAACTCCAAATCCTGGGGAGTCTTCTTTTTCTTCACCGGTTGCGTTAGTAGCTTCGGTTGGTTCTTCTGGAGTAGTCGCTTCCGGAGTGGTTGCGTTCAAATCTTCCGGAGTTTCAGGGGTTGTTACATTGTCAGTAGGTGTGGTTACATTCTCACCAACGGTTACGTTGCCACCTACACTTGGTCCAGTTACATTGGTGGTTTCGTTACCGGCAGTCCTCTCGACGAATGGGTAGTACCTGAGGTCGGATGCTGAAGTGTCTGCGATCTTGAAGGACATGCCCTCAGCAATTTCCTGATCGGAATCTCTGGTCAGGGTGAAGGTGTCTGAATTGCTGATCTTGAGGGTGTCACCGCTAATGGAAACATCGTCAAGCTCGCCAAACTCATCATCAGATTCAATCTTCATGGCGTTTGCGTAGTCAATGAGCCAGATACCTTCAATCTGGGCAATGCTGTCGACTGCACCCTGGAAGACCTGGTTTACATGGACTTTCAGGACAACAACATCATCTTCATCCTGGATGTCATCAAGTTCGACGTCCCAGGTGCTGTCACCGGTTCCAACATCGATGATTTCGTCATCTACGTATTCTCCGTCCTTGTCGAATTCGAGCCAGACTTTCTCACCGTCAACATCGACCTGCTTAGCCTGGAGAGAGTAGCCCTGTCCGAGGTCAAGGGTTTCGCCGGTTCTAACGGTGTACTTGTCATCGCTGTCAAGAACAAGCTTGGCAAGTTTGTCAGCACTGTTGGCTTTCAATGGGATGTATTCCTCTGCAAAGAAACCAATAACTGGATACTGTTCCCAGCCAAGGTCGTCGTTTTCGTACTCGTAGGCAACTTCCTTAATGGAGGTCTGGTAGACAAGGCCGCCATCTCCAATTACATTGCCGTCAAGGTCAGAGACACTGAGGCTTTCTGTTTCAACATTGTCATTAAGGTCGTAGTAGAAACCTGCAAAGTTGCTTGCGTCCCAGCTAGCTTCTCCGGAGGCAACACTACCTCTTACTTCATAGGTTCCGGGTTCAGTGATTTCCTTTGCGAGATAGAACCTGAGCACATTGCTTGGAGTGTCAGCAACTTTGAAAGACAGGCCTTCAGCGAGTTCATTTATGGAGTCCCTGGTCAGAGTGAAAGTATCTTCATTGGTAATGTTAAGGGTGTCACCGTTAATGGAAACATCGTTGAGGTCGCCGAACTCATCATCAGATTCGATCTTTATGGCGTTTGCGTAGTCAATGAGCCAGATACCTTCGATCTGAGCAATGCTGTCGACTGCACCCTGGAAGACCTGGTTTACATGGACTTTCAGGACAACAACATCATCTTCATCCTGGATGTCATCAAGTTCGACGTCCCAGGTGCTGTCACCGGTTCCAACATCGATGATTTCGTCATCTACGTATTCTCCGTCCTTGTCGAATTCGAGCCAGACTTTCTCACCGTCAACATCGACCTGCTTAGCCTGGAGAGAGTA
Organism: Methanosarcina sp. Kolksee; assembly: GCF_000969945.1. Lineage (NCBI taxonomy): Archaea > Methanobacteriati > Methanobacteriota > Methanomicrobia > Methanosarcinales > Methanosarcinaceae > Methanosarcina > Methanosarcina sp. Kolksee. The sequence goes on along the minus strand of NZ_CP009524.1, from coordinate 501,065 downwards.
GCCCTGTCCGAGGTCAAGGGTTTCGCCGGTTCTAACGGTGTACTTGTCATCGCTGTCAAGAACAAGCTTGGCGAGTTTGTCAGCACTGTTGGATTTCAGTGGGATATACTTGTCTGCAAAGAAACCAAGTAAGCTGTAGTTGTCCCAGCCGAGGCTTGGCTTTTCATATTCGTAGTCAACCTGCTGGATTGTGGTAGAGTATACAATTCCACCCTCTCCAATTACATTGCCACTGTTTCCACTGACATTTTTAATGGAAAGAGTTTCAGTTGTGACGTTATCGTCAATATCGTAGTAGAATGCTGCGAATTGAGTAGCATCAATTGTAACACCATCGCCGACAATGTCGTCGATATTAGAGCCGTTAAACACCGGACCGCGGATCTCAACTGAGTCTGCTGCACTTGCGGCGGATGCAAATACAGTCAGAAGCATGAGAGCAGCCAGTGTCACTGCTGCGAATCTCTTCATTTATTGTTCCTCCATGTTTGTTAAGATACATCGTATGTAAGAAGAAGTGTCGGGATCAACACTTTAAGGGTTTCACCATTCTTCACCAACTCAGACTTTTAAATTTCGTCTATTGCCGAAGAGGATTTCATTCCCTCCTTATCCCTCTAAATTGGATTACAAGTGTTCTATAAAATAATTGCCCTATTAAATCTTTTGTGGTCTATTTCAGGGAAATTAAAGAGGAAAAGCGCAAAACAACGATACAAATGACGGTAAATGTCGAAAGAACTCAGGTAGTATATTCGTCAGGAGTTAAATTAAAAGATAAATTCGAAATACTTATAAAAGACTATGGAAAAAAGATAATTAATACATAGAAACTCTTAAGCTAAACAATTTTATATTATAATAATAGGACCCTACGCACCTGAGGAACAAACTCAATTACGGCAAAGACTGTGGATTAAAGTCGTATTTTAGACAGTAAACAGTTTGATGCTGTTGATTTATTAGTTCAACCGAGTAAGTCATAACTAATTTCAAAAATCCACCAGGCAAGCTTATCCTGCACTACTTTTAAAGTTACTGTCTTTCCGCAGATCTCCACTCAAAAGTAGTATTTTTCACGATTTATTCCCATCAACCTTATTATCGTATCCTCTTCAAATTCAATGGAGAATATCCCAACTTGAGAAATGTGCAACAATTTAATCATATAATTATAAAATTGAACGCATTGCTTGACATTGTTTTTAGACTTGATTAAATACTTAAATTTTCAGCAAATACATGAAATTTACTTATACCTATACAATTTGAAGAGGATACAAATCTGCACAAATTACTAAAGATTAAGCCTGAGGAATTCAATATAAGAATGCACTTAAGAATTTGGAAAAGATCTAATGCAATTTTTAAATAACTTTAAATATTTATAGTAAGCGCTTTTTGTGATTTATATAAAAATGTTTAAAACCCTTATATAAGTTACTTGCAAGAGAAAAAATAGAGTCATATTAGAAATTGACGATATAAATAGAAAAATATAAAAAACATTATATGATATAGGCGAATTTAAAAGAAGGCAAAAAAGCCTGACACATTATTAATATAAGAAGAGACTAAATAAAATTGAGAAATTCAATAAGATCATACCTGTAATCCAGTAATATAACATAGGTCTAAAAACACGAAGGGGAATTCACTGTGGAATGTAAAACTGTTATTCAGGACGTCATATGCACGATAAAAGCCATGAAAGGTGTGGAAGATACATATGTCTTGAGTGAAGAAGACAAAGAAAGTATTTTTGAGCTTGAGAAAAAGGCTGAAGGAGCTGTCCTTATGGGGCTTGGTGTCGGAGACAATCAGGGAATAAAAGAAGTCTTCAAACGCCAGGTAATCATAGCCTTTACAACTAATATGAACTATGTCTGGCCTGAAGGACCCAATGTAGTACTTATGCAATATGGAGAAAAAGTTGGTGAGGATGTTTACGATCCCGAGAAACTTGAAGAGTGTAAAAAATGTAACGATATGCTGGTTATGGGAAACTTTGTAATTTACAAGAGCTCCGTGCCTAAGCCAAAAGATGCAAAGAAAGAACCCATAACTGTAGTACTTCCACCCCAGAAATGCCAGGATTTGGAATGTGTAGAAGGTGTGACCAATGTTGTACTTGCCTCTCCATCTACTCCATCAGATGAGTATATCAGGTCTATAATGGGCCTCAAACCGGCAGCAGGACTCGGAACCTTCATTATTGGCTTTGATCTTTGTTAAGCAATTGGCCGTAAAAACTTATGGATTAAAAATGAAGCAGGCTCTCCACAGCAAATACTGGATTGCCTTCATGCCCGCATTAAGCAGATAGCTAATCCTGAAACCAATAAAATTATTATATCATGTGAGTACATCAATGTGGATACATCAGTGTGAGTACATTAATGTGAGTTTTCAAACCTACCTCGTGATCCGAAGCTCCGACTGATTATTCATAATTTGATTTAGTAAATCATTTTGAGCTTTGAGATCAGCTCAATATTACCATAAACTCCAAATTTAAGTAGCTTTTTTAGAATTATAAAATCTTTTTGAAGCTCTCAAAACTGATTTTTATTTAGAACTGCCATAAGAATAAAAAATTGAAACCCAGAAACCGGAAAGACGGAACTTGAGATGAAAGAAGATGATTATAATAAGGCCTGCAGGGAAATACTTGAAAAAGTACTTGTCGGCGAGATAGAAAACGAAAACCAGTTAAATAAGGCAAAAAAAGATGTCAGTAAACATTATCATCTGGACAGCCTCCCCAGAAACGGAGATGTCATAACCCGGGGATCGGCCGAAGAACAGGCAATAATTAGAGATTTTTTGAGACGGAAACCTGTAAGAACGATTTCTGGAGTTGCGGTAATTGCTGTAATGACATCTCCAGCTCCATGCCCGCACGGAGTTTGTCTTCCCTGTCCTGGAGGACCTAACTCCACTTTCAAATCACCTCAGAGTTATATGGGAAGGGAGCCTGCGGCTATGCGGGCGATCCAGCATGGATTTGACCCTTATACCCAGGTTGAATCCAGGCTTTCCCAGCTTAAAGAGATCGGCCATGATGTGGAGAAAGTGGAACTAATAGTGATGGGAGGCACGTTTTCTGCACGTAGTCTCGATTACCAGGAATGGTTTATTAAACGCTGCCTTGAGGCAATGAACGATTTCACAGGTAAAGAGTGGAGAGAAACCGCCTGGAGAATTGGAAAAACTTTACCTTATATTCCTCTTGAAGAAGTGCAGAAAGCAAATGAAAAAGCTGAGATTCGAAACGTAGGAATCACATTTGAAACACGTCCTGACTGGGCAGGAGAGAAACATGTGGACGAATTCCTCAAACTTGGAGGAACTAAAGTAGAGCTCGGGGTTCAGAGCGTTTATGATTTTGTGCTTGCCCGCATGCAGAGAGGACATGGAGTTGCAGAAATTGTCAGGGCTAATCAGGTATTAAGGGACAGTGCATTCAAGGTTGGGTTCCATATGATGCCTCATCTGCCTGGCTCGGATTCAAAACTGGATCTCAAAGGTTTCAAAAAGCTCTTCGAAGATTCTCGCTTCAGGCCCGATTACCTCAAAATTTATCCTACCCTGGTAACTGAAGGAACTCCTCTTTACAGGCTTTGGGAATCAGGAGATTACGATGCTCTTTCTGACGAAGAAGCTGCTGAACTAATTGCAGATATAAAAGAAATCCTGCCTAAATGGGTAAGACTCCAGCGTATTCAGCGGGATATTCCAGCTTACCAGATCATTGCCGGAGTCAAAAAGAGTAATCTGAGGCAGCTTGCAGAAGAAAAGCTGAGAAAAAGAGGAGGAAAGTGCCACTGTATTCGCTGCAGGGAAGTAGGACATACCAGCCTGAAAGGAAGAAAAATAAATCCAAAAGACATCGAACTGACTGTAGAGAGTTATGACGCTTGTGGAGGCACAGAGCATTTCATTGCATTTGAAGACCTTGCCGCAGATGTTTTAATAGGATTTACCCGTCTGCGCTTCCCTGCTGCACCTCATCGCCCGGAACTGCAGGATGCTGCCCTGATAAGAGAACTGCACGTTTACGGTTCTATGGTACCCATAGGAAAAGAAGCAAAGCAAAAGGAGTGGCAGCATAGAGGATATGGAAAGGAACTTCTGGAATATGCAGAGAAGATAGCATGTGAAAATGGATACCGGAAACTTGCCATTATCAGCGGGATAGGAGCCAGAGAGTATTATAGAAAATTCGGGTATGTCCTTGATAACGTATACATGTCAAAGGTTTTGAAAGATTAAGACCTGCAGCCCCCAAGCAGGTCACTAATTTTAATTTTGTCGCTAACTGAATCTTGTCACTAACTTAACTTTAAATTCTGAAACCAGTGTTGTGTATTATTAGATTATACAACTAAAAATATGCTTGGAGTCACCAACTTAAAGCTTTAGTAAACTGTCAAAACCTGTGGTATAAGAGAAAGTCTCAGATTTAATAACCTGGTACCTTGAGCTGAAAAATAAATTTTAATGGTCAAGTTTAGGGTTAAAAGAGATTTATATAAAACAAAAGATATTACTGAAAGAGTTTAGTACAGAAAAATATTAAATAGTATTGTATAATATCATATATCTGTTTTCATATATATAAAATATGATAATGTAAAATTAGTAAGATTAAAGGCCTTATCATACTAAACTGCTTTTCAAAATTTCCCGAAGAAATTAGGTTTAAAGAAAAAAAGCACTTGTTAACAGATTATACAAAACAGAAAGAAAAAAAGTTAGTTTTTTCCAAGACCAACTTTTTAAAATAAAATTTCGGAATTAGAAAGAAGATAAAAAACGTTAGTAAAAAATTAAATACTATATGTTCCTAACATAGGAAAAACCTTAAGTTTAAATGTTAGGTTTTGAAAAACGATTTGTAAAATCTAGAATTTCAAAGAGTTTTTAAAACAAAACTAACTGAAATTTAGAACTGATGAATTCAAAAATTAAAAAACAAATAATCGAGTAAATTCGATAAACATAAAAATCAAAAGACTTAAAGTAAGTTCCATAAAAAGTAAAAATATTAAGGAGACCTGAAGATTCTACAAGTTCTGAAAGGACTCCTGAAACCCTGAAACCTAAAGAAACCCTGAAGAGGCTCAATGAACTCTAAACAATCTTGAAGAATTCTGGCGAGACTCTAAGGAAAAACCCTAAATACCCTAAAGAAACCCTAAAAGGCTCTAAAACACCTTAAAATGCCTTGAAATAAATGGTGATAAAAATGAAAATTAGAGTTGTAAGTTCAAAAGAAGAGATAGACACTTTAAAACTTGATGAGGAAATTATCCATCTTGCATTCAGACCATCTAACAAGGATATTTTTAAACTCATCCTGAAGTGTCCAGAAGTGAAAGCGATCCACATCCCGAGCTCATACAAGAAAACAATTTCCAGTTCCGCGCAAATGTATCTGTCCATGCAGAACATTGCTTTACTTGAGGGCGATGTGTGGGGCCACAGAAAAGATATTAATGAGTACTCCGAAATCTCCCAGCGTGTTTTCGACCGCATACAGGAACTAAAGAAAGAAGGGCTTTCCGACGAAGATACTATTGAGAAACTCGTAAGGGAAACAAGACTCAGCCCCGACTTTGTAAGTTTCATCATATCAAACTAAAAAACCACATAAGCCGATCAGATTCTGATCGGCATCTGTTTTTTATAGAATTCGTTGCTCAAATTGAGCGCGCTGATAAAACAATTACTCTATTCAAACTTTTTTGACCTTTGAGTGGACTTCTCTGAAACCTCTCTGAGAGATAACTTTCGTACCTTCCTGCCGGACTCCAAAATAATCGGCTCCAGCATTATCTTCTACAGATCTCTAGCAAAAAACCTGAGTATGACTCATTACAGTTAGTTTGGCAGTTAGTTTAGCAGTTAGTTGAGCAGTTAGTTGAGCAGTTAGTTGAGCAGTTAGTTGAGCAGTTAGTTGAGCAGTTAGTTGAGCAGTTAGTTGAGCAGTTAGTTGAGCAGTTAGTTTAACAGTTAGTTGAGCAGTTAGTTGAGCAGTTAGTTGAGCAGTAGTTATAAAGAATCAATGTTAGTTTCAGAGACAGGACATTAGTTTAAGATAATGAGCTTAGTTTTAGGTGATCAATAGAAGTTTCAAAGATCGTGAATACAGTCCTCTGATTCTGAAATTTTATTCAGACTGGCGTATCTGTTCCTGTTCACTCAAGTAAAAAGAATTTCATCCTGAGTAAAAAGCTTAAGTAAAATAGCGAAAAGATTTAACAGGATTTCATGACCGAGTTTGAACACATGCTTGTAAACTCATTTAATGCATACATTGAAGAAAACGGAATAAGAGCTATTTCTTACAGGCTTAAGCAACATAGATTTACTCCGCAGTTTCTTGATGTACTTGTGGACTCTCTTAATCCAGATCTATACCTGGGAATTGAATGCAAGAGCATCTCAGTGGACAAGGGAGCAAACGCACTTTACTTCTCTCAACATTTTACCGTGGATAAAAATGGACTTCATCAGATAGAAAGAATTTCGAACTACCTGAACAAATCAGGAAGACGTGGCTTTCTTGCAGTGGAGCTTCGCCTGGGTCCCGGGCACGGCAGAGAAGCATACATGATTCCCTGGAATGAACTCGCAAAAAAATACTTTGATAAAGATCTCAAACTTACATTACAGGAGATCCGGAATTTTCCAGAAATCAAAAGACAAGGAAAAGATTATAGGGTTGACCCCACGGAGTGGGAAAGAAAATAAAGTATGAAAAAACGCTTAAACTGAGGCAAGTAGAAAACCGTGGAGAGAATAATGTCTGAGACAATGAAAATACTTTATAAAGAGGCAACAAAGTGTGCCGAAGAGATTAAAAAACATAAATCAGTCCACGTTGTATCACATATTGATGCTGATGGACTGACTTCTGCAGGGATTATCTGTACTGCCCTTGAACGTGGCAATTTTGAATATACAACACGTTTTGTCAAGCAGCTTGATGAAAAGGCTCTTGATGCCATCGCAGATGAAAATCATAATATTGTCATTTTTACGGATCTAGGAAGCGGGATGTGCGAACAAATAAAATCCCACGGCATTCATGCAGTGATCTCAGACCACCACCAGCCTCAGGGAAGCTATCAATTTCACCTGAATCCTCACCTTTTCGGAGCAAATGGCTCATATGAACTGAGCGGCTCTGGAAGTACTTACCTGCTGGCTTCAGCCCTTGGAAAAAATCAGGATCTTTCCTCGCTGGCCATAGTAGGAGCAGTTGGGGACATGCAACATCTGAAAATGGGGCAACTTGTTGGGATCAACAGGGAAATTCTGGAAGAAGGAGTTAAAGAAGGCACTCTCCAGTTCAAAAAGGACCTGACCCTATTTGGAAAGCAAACCCGCCCGATTTATAAATTGATACAATATTCCTCAGACCCTTATCTTCCCGGACTTACAGGAAATGAAGAAGCTTGCATCGAGTTTATTCATACTCTCAACATTCACTTCAACCAGGAAGAACGCTGGAGGCGCTGGATTGACCTTGAAAACCCGGAAAAACAGAAGATTGTTTCAGGACTCATTCAGTATTGCCTGAAATCAGGCATACCTTCTTATAAAATCGAGCGCCTGGTAGGTGAGGTTTATGTCCTTCTGGGAGAAAAAGAAGGTACGGAAATGAGAGATGCTTCAGAGTTTTCCACCCTTCTTAATGCCACTGCACGTTATGACCATGCTGAGATAGGACTTGCAGTTTGCATGGGAGATAGAGAGAAAGCGTATGAAGATGCCCGTAAACTGCTTGCCGAACATAGACAGAACCTTGTTAACGGGCTCATGTATGTTAAAGAAAATGGAGTCATTCAACTTGAAAATATCCAGTACTTCGATGCAGGCTCAGAGATAAAAGAAACTATCGTGGGGATTATTGCAGGCATGAGTTCTACACTAGTTGAAAACAGAAATCTCCCCATTATTGCTTTTGCAAAAGCCGAAGGAGGGATTAAAGTCTCAGCCAGGGGAACACAGGACCTTATTCGCAGGGGAGTTAACCTTTCGGAAGCAATGTCGATGATCTCGTCGGAAGTTGGAGGTGCAGGCGGCGGGCACGATATTGCAGCAGGAGCAACTATTCCTAATGGTAAAAAGGAAGAGTTCGCAAGAAAACTGGATCTGTTTATAGGAGAACAACTACAAAGAAAGGCACATTCAAAGTAAAGAAGCCAGCCTTCAGAAGTATACTCTGAGAAACATACTCTGAGAAACTGAACTGAGTAGTAAGTAATCTAAATAAAAACAAAGAAATTTTAGGATAAGAAATTTTAGAATAAGATTTACTGTTGAGCCTTAAACCAGGTCTTCAATCCTGCTCATCTCTTTGAACGAAATTAGTCTTGACATTGCACTGGTATCTATAGCAATCCCATATTCCTGTACAACAGCCATAGGGTTTGTCCCTCCTATGACGACTATTCCGAGATGGTCTCTCTCTATTGGAACATCCAGAACCCGTGTGTTTGGTTCCCCAACTTCCAAGATTCCACTAAAGCCGGCATCCAGAAGGTCAGAAAGGCAGCTTTCAATTTCATCTCTTGCAACCATAGGAGCTTCCCTGAGATTTGCAAGAACCTTACCTGAGCCTGTCCTGAGCATTTCCGACACAGAAGTAATCCCCTGTGACATAAGGATTTCAAGCGGATCTACAGTCGTACTTACATAGGTCAGCACATCAGTGAAACGAACTGGAACTCCATTTCGGATCTGAACAACTCCTCCAAGTTTAGGGTTTACAGGAATTCCTGCCTTGAGAAGTACGCCGTCAATCGTAATGCTGCATACTGTCCCGATACCTACCTTTCCCTTTTCGATAGTCAGATCTCCGATAGATTCTCCCTCGGAGATTATCTTAACATATGGAGTTACAGAAAGCCCGCTTGAGATTACCATTTTAAAGATCCCAAGCACGTCGTCAAGATCTTTTTTATCAATAAGTGAAAGATTAAGAATGATATCTCCATCCATTTTCTTAGGATCAAATGTAGTCCTGTACATAAGATCCTTTATTCTGGATGATGTAAATTGAACACGGTATCCATTTTTTTGCATTTCGAACCTCCAGTAGTTGAAGGTATTTATACTTATTATAAGTTATGTGTTATGTGTTATGTGTACTAGGTACTAATTATGTACTAATAACCATAAATATATGCTTTGACCCTTATCACTTATTTTTTGCGCTCTCACCTGCCCATAGAAACGAGCTTACTATAGAGCAGGAAATAAGAGTAGAAGTTTTCTGAGAGAACGACCTTAAAAAGGAAAAATAAAAGTCCAGTCTGTTTAAGCTGGAAAATAGCCTGTTTCTCAGAGCACTCCTGTTAAGAATCCTGTAAAATCCTGTGGAGCTGTTAAAAATCTCAGTTTTTCAATTTTATGCACAAGCTCATACATACATTCTCCGGAACCGAGCCCTATATCATCGTATGTAAGGGGTTTTAGGTGGCGGATAGGTGGTATATTCCTGTAAAGGGGATTTTTGACATAACCATCTTTAAGCAGGAAATAAGAAGCTCCGGAAAGTCTTTTTATAGGCTCATAAACCGAAGAAAAGTCGCGGCAAACCCAATTTGCCATTTCGAGAGTTTTATCGGAAGCATTTATAGTCACATGCCCATATCCAGGAGGAACAAGTACTAAATCTCCTTTTTCTGCTGTTATGACTACGACATCCATAACAAAATCTTCCTCTCCACTTTTTACCTTTTGTAGAAGATAGGTAGCAGAACCTTCGAGTACCTGATAAATTTCAGGATAGTAGATTTTTGTTCCTGGAACACGCGGGTGATAGTGACCTACGGTTTTAATATATTCTGATCCAAGCATTGCTGGAGGAATTACAGTAATATCATACCTCAGGTGATGGGCTTTAATTGCTTCAAGTTCAGAATCGCTTTTCGCAAGGTCTCTGAACATGTAGTACACATCCTGATTTCGTACCTCCGTTTCTTCAAACCACTCCCTATCAAACACTACATCTTCCATATCATGGAGTTTTCGGACATCTGCAACAGTGACTTTATCCCCGAACTTCATTGTAACTTCCATCGAGTTCCCCTTTCCTACCAGAGCATATAGATGATATTCAGATTACAAACAAGAATTTATTATAAACGTGCCAATACATTACCAGAGTAGACTATCAGAAACAGCAATATAAGTATAATAAAGTAATTGAAGGAAATATTATTGCAGCCTGATTTTTTATATCTTACCATTCGGAACCTGAAAGATATACCTCTCAGGCATTCAGAGCATTTTCAACCATTTTAGGGTAAGTAAGCTCTATAATAGTTTTCAGATTAACTGTATCTTCTCTGTTGTATTTAATAAGTGTATCCAGAGCTTCACGATCTCCTTTTTCATATTTGTACCAGAGTCTCACAGCATCAAAACCTGTTATGCCCTCAGTACTGTCGCTTCGGGTGATCCCGAGTAGTTTTTCAATGCTCTTTAAACCTCCATTGTACCCTATTCGCTTTAAGGGGTACATTAGATCGATATGAAGCTGATTGAATTCAATTTCTGGAAATTCTGATTTTATGAACGGTAAATCAAAACGGGCACCATTGAAGGATACAAGTAGTCTGTATTTTGAGAACTCTTCTACAATGTCATCAAGGTTAATATCTTTTATATACGTTTTTGATTCTTTTCCGTTGTAGATTCCCACAATAGTGATTTTATCCCGAGATTTAGAAAGTCCCGTTGTTTCAATGTCTACAAATGCGGCAGAATCGGAAAATAAGGAATATGCCCTCCAGTGTTCGGCAGACGGAAGACATTGTGAGAAAAAACAATAATCTTTTGCTGCAAGATGTTCAGAAGATTTTCTCACCTCTTCGCAAATTCTGGCCTTTCGTGATGAAGGTATAGAGATTTGATCTTCCATTTCAAGAAATTCTTTCCATGTATGTATGCCTTGAGCCCAGATTTTTCGCTCAAGGCCCTTCCCTACACCTGGAATATGAATGTATGTATTATTCAGCATGTTTCCCCTGAACCATTTGGGGGTAATATTTAATAAAAATACTGCATGAAAGCTGAAAGTGTTCAAAAGAGAAAAACAACAAATTCAAGAACTAGATATAGTATAAAGTGCGAACACAGATAAATATAACAATAGTAGCTGACCGATAATAAAGAGTCGCGTTACAAGATAAATTTTTAAAGATAGAAGTTCCAAAACTATCAAAATAAATTACTTAATACAGGTGTGCAGTTAATGGCTAAAATTTCCGTGATTGGTGCAGGAAACGTAGGGGCAACTACAGTCCAGCGACTAGCTGAACTTGAACTTGGCGAAATTGTCATGACGGATATTGTGGAAGGACTACCGCAAGGAAAAGCCCTTGACCTTATGCAGGCAGGAGCAATAACAGGTTATGATACTTCAATAATTGGGACCAATGATTATGCAGATATCGTGGACTCCGATCTTGTAATAATTACAGCAGGGATTGCAAGAAAACCCGGAATGACCCGGGAAGATCTGATTAAAACAAATTCTAAAATAATAGCAGAGGTTTCCAGAAATATTGCAAAGTATGCTCCAGAATCCATAGTAATTAATGTCACAAATCCGCTTGACATTATAACTTACATAGCTATGAAATCAACAGGATTTGAGACAAAGAAAGTATTCGGAATGAGCGGAGTTCTGGATTCAGGGCGCTTTGCAAGCTTTATTGCAGAAGAACTGAAGTGCTCTAAAAAAGATGTGCAGGCAATGGTTATAGGAGGGCATGGAGATCTGATGGTTCCTCTTCCCCAATATACAACAGTATCAGGAGTTCCACTAACGGACCTGCTTTCAGGAGATAGAATTGCCAGGCTGGTAGAAAGGACAGTAAATGGAGGAGCCGAGATCGTGGAGCTCCTTAAACAGGGCAGTGCTTTTTATGCACCTTCCGCGGCTATTGTCTCAATGGCGGAAGCCGTGATTAAAAATACAAAGCGAATTTTGCCTGCTTCGGCTTACCTTGAAGGACAGTATGGACAGGAAGGTATTTACTTCGGTGTACCCGTAAAGCTTGGGGCATCCGGAGTAGAAGAAATCCTAGAACTCAAGCTCGATGAAAGCCAGTACGAGATTCTCAGAAAATCCTCAGAAACCATTCGAAACGTGATTTCACAGCTAGAAGTATAAAGAAATCTGGAATAAGAGATAAACTGAGATTCAAAGATGATTAATCGGAATAAAAAGAAAGGTTATATAAAAGACTGAAGAGTTCTGATCACAGGTAATTCAGAAATTTACCTGTGAACCAGAAAAATTCTCAAAAAGGTATCTTCTCATTCTGGACAGTTACAGGAAAAAGGTAAGTAAGCTGTGGGTCTATAAGAGTAAAAGCAGCTTAACACTTTTAGAACTTCCTCTTCTTAGTTCAAACATTGGACAAAGAATTTAACGAGACCACTTTTATCTCTCGCTAGTTTAAATAAGAGAATTTATTATAATAATGACTTAGATTCCATTTTACCTGAAAATGCGAGATAAAACTGACAATGATATAAGTTGGCAAAACTGTAAGATATATAAGTATGTTTTTCATATAAGATTAGGATAAAGATTTAAATTAATTTACAAAGCAGGGATATAATGCGCGCAGAACTTACATCACTTTTTGGTTTAAACGTATACACAAACGCTGGTGTTTATGTAGGGAAGTTGCAGGATCTCGTAATTGATATAGAAGATCAGAAAATTACCGGACTTGCTATTTCGGATATTAATAGGGAACTTTTTGACCTGACTACCAGGGGCGTAATTATTCCTTACCGATGGGTTATAACGGCAGCAGATATCATAATAGTAAGAGATGTTATCCAGAGATACAAAAAGAGAAAAGAAGATTAAGTTAATCTGAAAAGTACATGAAAGACCGGGAAATTTATGCTGAGATGCGCTGTATCCCTCCGGTGGTTGTGCGCGCGGACGGCAGGAATTTTAAAAATACACTTACGGACCTGGGCTTTGGAAAACCCTATGACCAAACTTTCGCCAGGGCAATGGCGGATACTGCTGAACTTTTTATTAAGAAAAGTGGTTTAAGCCCTCTCTTTGCTTACACTTTTTCGGATGAAGTTAGTTTTCTCTTTATGGAACTTCCCTTTGAGGGAAGAGTAGAAAAAATTGACTCTGTCACGGCAAGCTTTCTGGGAAGTGCACTTACGATAAATTTGCAGCTTGAAAAACCTGTGGCTTTTGATTCTAGAATAGTAGTTCTTCAAAAAGAGGAGATTCCTGCGTATTTTCACTGGAGGCAACTTGAAGCCTGGCGCAATTTTGTGGCAGCCTGGGGATATTATACGTTGAGGAATGAAGGAATAAGTAAGATTGAAGCTTCGAAATGTCTCAGAGGAAAAAAAGAATGGGAAATCCATGAAATGCTTTTTGAGAGAGGAATCAATCTTGCAACGCTTCCTCCATGGCAGAGGAGAGGAGTCATTATTTCAAAAGAAGAATACGAAATCTCGGGCTTTAATCCCGTACTTGACAAGGAGACAAAATCTTTGCGTAGAAGGGTCATTCAAAACTGGGAAACCCCGAATTTTAAATCCGAAGAAGGTATGGCGTTTTTACAGAAACTTATTAATAGGAATTAAGGTTTTGAGAATAAGAAAATAAAAGGAACGTAGAGGCAATGGACAGACTCGAACTTATAAAAAGAAATGTTCAGGAAATCGTAACTGAAGGAGAACTTGAAGAACTTCTTAACAAAAAAGAAGCTCCCCGTGCCTACGTAGGATACGAGCCTAGCGGAAAAATCCACATGGGGCACGTTCTTACAGTAAATAAACTAATTGATCTCCAAAAAGCCGGATTCGAAATTACTGTCCTGCTTGCGGACGTGCATGCTTATCTTAATCGGAAAGGCACGCTTGAAGAAGTCCGAAAGATTGCAGATTATAACAAGCGCTGCTTTATTGCCCTCGGGCTTGACAAAGAAAAAACTAATTTTGTTTATGGGTCTGACTATCAGCTTGGAGCAGAGTACATGTTAAATGTTCTCAAACTTTCAAGGGCAGTAACTCTGAACAGGGCTCGCAGGAGCATGGATGAAGTCGGGCGTGCTATGGATGACCCAACCGTTTCTCAGATGGTATATCCACTGATGCAGGCTATTGATATCGCTATGCTCGGAGTTGACATCGCAGTTGGAGGTATTGACCAGAGAAAAATCCATATGCTTGCCCGTGAAAATCTAAAGAATCTCGGATTCGAAACTCCGATCTGCATTCATACCCCAATTCTTCTGGGATTAGATGGAACCAAGATGGCTTCATCAAAGGAGAATTTTATTTCGGTGGATGACACTGAAGAAGAGATCTACAAAAAGCTTAAGAAAGCCTACTGCAAGATAGGAGACACGGAAGAAAACCCAATTCTCGCTCTTTTCCGCTACCATATATTTCCGAGATACGAAACTGTTGTCATAGAGAGACCTGAGAAATTCGGTGGAAATATAACATATATGAGTTACGAAGAAATGGAAAATGCTTTTGTAGCAGAAAGTGTTCATCCAATGGACCTGAAAAATTCAGCCGCAAAGTATATAAATGAGATTCTTGACACTGTCAGAAAAGTTCTGCTTTAAATTATGGTATGGCCGGGCTCTTCTCGGCCACTTCATAGAAAAATATAAGTACAGAATCTATATCCAAAGTATAAGATATAGGTTCTGTAAAACTCGTTGCTTAAAATACGGGACTTATTTTAGAAATTAAGGAAGCTTCTGGATAAAACGTTATATAGCTATAGATCATAGAATATTTAAAGGGTCATCTAGTTATTCAGGGTGCTTTTATGAAATATATTTACCAGGACTCTACGGAACTGCCTGTACAGCGGGATTTCATTGAGGATCTGAGAACTTTTTTAGATATAACTTCCCGAGTAATCCCTCTGGAAAACTCCATAATAGAGATAAAGTGCAAGCAGAAAGAAGCGCTTCATGAATTGAAGAGTAAAATAGAAGGAATGAATTATTTTGAAGAGAAGCTTGAGACTTTACTCAGAAAATTAGTAAACGAAGTTGATATAGAGGATATTATACCCTGTACTAATGCAATCCTGCAAACCTGCAGTGAAAATCTCGGGAAAAGAAGAGAAATCCTCAAAGCCGAGTATACAAAAATAGAAAATGGGACTCCCGAAGAATATAAAAAAATTGAAGAAAATATACTTGAAGTTCTTAGCAGGTTTTTAATTACAGGAGTTTACGGAGCTGAAAAGAGATTTGAACTTTCCAGCAATACAAATGGCATTTCAGGAGAAATGGAAGGTTGGGTCTCTGGTTTGCAGTATCATTACACACTCACTTTTACAGAAGAGACTCTGACAGTAGAAAAACTACTTGGAAACTTAAGCCTGCCAGGATGGGCGCGGGCAGGCATCCTGAGAAAAGAAGAAAAAATAAAAATGCAGAACCTTTCCGAATTTCTTGTAACTTTTCTGGAGTATGACACTCAGAAAAACGTGCGTATAGCCCTGGAAAACAAAAAAGCAAACCGGAAATTCAGGATTGAAGGCGGAGAGCACAGGTATTTTGTATATGAAGATGATAAGGAAATCACCTCGGATAAAGAGCTTGGGGATTTCATTGATATGGAAAAACTGGCAAGAATTCCTGAAAAAGTTAAGGATTATTTCAGGGCAAATATCCACACTTATAACCTTTCAAAAGTCCTCCTTGATGAAGAGGATGCTATTTCTACTAATCAGATCTTCGATTGCCTGAAAGTTATTGCAGAGCAGTATGGAGTAATCGTTCAGGAATGTCTGGCAAAAGGACACAATAAAGAAGAGATAACCATCAAAATGGAAGAAGCTGATGGCACACGGACTGAGAAATACATAACAAAGACCGAAATCTACACCCTACTGGCAGAGGTCGGAAGTGAAGGTATTGAGATTGCCGGAATACTTGGTGTTGACAGTAGAACTCAAATCAAAGACAAGAAATACCTGATTGTTTAAACATTTCGTGTATTATATTTTTGGAGATTTAAATATTATTTTAAAGTTAGGCAAACTCTTGAAAGTTTAATATTATAATATTCATGATATTGCTTTTAGATATTTTTTAATTATTTTCTAATTTTTTTAAGTTTTAGATTTCAATAGTTGTTACTGTTTTGATGACTTCACTGCAATTATTAACATTTATAATAGTTTCCCCAAATACATCTAAGAACAAATTAGATAGTTACGCGTGTTAATAGATAGTAAGTATTCTACAAATGAAGAATAAAGTAACTATAAATAAAAATGAATACATGAAAAAAAATAGAAATCTAATTATAGGGAACTGACGTAGGGGGTAAAAATAGAGATTTTTGTCTGAAGAATAAATTGTAATATATAAAGAGCAATTAGATTAAATTTTGAATATAATTATATAGTAATATTAGGGAAAACACAAATTAAAAATCTTAAACTTTGGGTAAAAGCATTTTGAGAACAATTAGATTAAATGGTATTTATAATTATTAATAGCAATTTTGGAGAAAAACATAAATTAAAAAACTTAAACTTTTTATAAAATCATCAAAAAATGGCATCGTAAAGAATTTATGTGGAACAAAAATGTCCTTGATTCCTACTAACATTATATTGGAACACTCACTGAAAACGCACATGAAATTTTCCAAATAGCAGACACAAAAAATGAAAGTACTTGAAAGAATTTTCATGCCAAATGAAAGATTAGGAATTTTGTCTCTATGAATTGTATGATTACAAATCAATAAGCTACTGACGTACCGGAAATTTTGGTTTACAGATGTAGGGGTGGAGGCCTATGAAAATGAAAGCCGATTTTTTTAGTTCTGTAATTTCTGTATTATTAATAATAATGACAATTTCTGGGATGATCCCAGGCATGGCATCTGCTGCAGATGAAACTAACACAAACCCCACAGATCCAACCAGTGATCTGACAATTGAGAGTATTTCTTGTAGTCCAGAGAATCCAGAACTCGGAGGAGCTGCAACCATTAGAATAGCAGTACTAAACCGGGGAACTGAAGTCTCGGAGCAAACAGAGGCAGTGTGCAAAATAGGAAATAAAGATCCGATAGATGTACCAATAATAGAAATAACCCCGGGAAATACCTTGATAGTCTCATTTACCTGGACTCCGGAAGAAGAGGGTACATTGGAAATAACGGCAACGCTGGGAGATAGTACAAAAACAATTGAAGTCGCAGTGGCAAAAGAAAAATCTGCAGATCTCGTAATAGAAAGCCTCACGGCAATCCCTGAAAATCCGGAACCTGATAGTGAGGTAACTGTCAATGCATTAGTCAAGAACACGGGAACCGAATCCTCTGAGGAGACAAAATTAACGTACAAAATTGGGGATGCAGACTCAAAAACGGTAAAAATACCGGAAATAGATCCGGGAGATAGCTCGTTAGTCTCATTTACCTGGACTCCGGAAGAAGAAGGCACAGTGACGGTAAAGGCAGCAGTGGAAGATCGCGAAAAAACGATTAAAGTAGTAGTGGCAAAAGAAACATCTTCGGATCTCAAAATAGAAAGTCTCTCCATTGACCCTGAAAACCCGGGAACCAATAGTGAAGTCACTATAAAAGCATTGGTCAAGAACGATGGAACCAAAACCTCAGAACCAACGAATATAATATATACAATTGATGGAACTGAAATAAAAGAAGAAGTTCCTGCAATAGGGGCTGGATTAGATAAACCGATTTCTCACACGTGGACAACTCCTGACAATGAAGGAACTGTAACAATAAAGGCAGCTTTAGAAGATATAGAGAATAGTGAGAAAGAAATTTCTGTGAAAATAGAAGGAGGGTCGCTTCCGGATCTGGTAATTGAAAGCCTGGACACAGAATCATCAACACAGCCTGAAGCCGGAAAAACTTTGAACTTTACCCTGAAAATAAAGAACGAGGGAGAGGCAACTGCCAATAGTAGTACTGCAAAATATAGTTTTAATGGAGCTTCAGAAGGAGAAATTTCTATCCCTGAACTTTCAGCGGGAGAAAGTACAATTACAGGATTTTCGTTTACCCCTGGAAACGAAGAAAACTTGAGTGTAACAGTGGTCGCAGATTCTGGGAATATCATTAGTGAAAGTAATGAAGACAACAATGAAATGTCAAAAACCATAAACGTAAAACGTGAGCTTCCAGACCTGAAAATAGAATCGATTTCTCTGAGTCCTGAAGAACCGCATCCTGGGGAGAATATAGCCTTTACGGCAACAGTAAAGAATAATGGTTCTGCCGCTGCTGAGAGCAGTGAAATTAAGTATGATATTAAGGGAAACAATGAAAATTATACTGGAGTTGCATCGATACCATCCCTTGCAGCAGGTGAAACCGGAACAGGCACTTTTTCCTGGACTCCAGGAAACGAAGGGCAAATTGAAATAAAAGCAACCGCAGATTCAGGAAGCATTGTATCTGAAAGCGATGAAACCAATAATGAGTTCACAAAAACAGCAACCGTATATAAAGAAACAGTTTCAAGCGATGACGGAGGAAGTGAAAGTTCAGGGTCCTCCAGCAGCAGCTCAGGAAGTAAGAGTTCAGGGTCCTCCAGTAGCAGTTCAGGAGGCGTCAGTCTTTCTAAAGAACCAGTAAGCAATGTAGAGGCAAAGGAGCTTGCCACCGGGAACGTTCAAAGTGGTTATCATATCAAGTTCGATTTTCTGGAAGGTGTCACATGCATTACATATATCGAATTTGACCCACTAAAGACATTAAAGAAGACAATTACAACTGTAGAAATGCTCAAAGATAAATCTACTTTTGTCTCAGGAGCCCCTTCTGGTAAGATATATAAATATGTGAATATCTGGGTAGGAAATTATGGAGCAGGAGTCGCCAATTATTTTGAAAATGGGTTTATAGAGTTCAAAGTTGAAAAGTCATGGCTTGAAGAGAATAATATTAGTCAGTCCCAGATAATTCTTCAATGGTATAACGAAGGCTGGGAACCGCTAGAAACCGAAAAAGTTAAAGAAGATACGGATTACGTTTATTTTAAATCGAAAACATCTGGCTTCTCCTGCTTTGCAATAACCAGTTATTCCAAAGATACGGAAAAGATAGCGGGAGGCAGTGGACTAGCAGAAGAAGAAGTGTTGAGAGACTGGAACGGTGAAACAAACACAAGTACCTTCAACGGAAGCGCAGAAACAAATGGCATGATTAAAAATCCTATGGGAAAAGCCAAAATACTTATGGCAATTTCTCTGCCTCTGTTCTTAATTCTTGTAGAGTACTTTGTGATGAAGAAAAAGATTTGAAAAACTTTTTCTTCAGAATTTTATTTCAATTAAACCTCATTTTCTTATGAAAAACATTAACACCAGCAGAAAGTCCTTTATGTTTTATGCATGTGCCAGAGGCTCAGGGTCTAGAATGTACCAGAATAGATTTACTGATAATGTTTTTTTCTATATTTGGCATGTTGACATAAGGAATTTGAATATTTTTATTGATATCGTTTTTGAACATTTGATAAGTTTACATTAAATTTAAACCTGGTTAACTTGTAGCTTAACTCCCATGACACATATAAACACTGAATTATTTTTCCAGTAAAGTTCTGTATGAGAAATTATGTTTTGATCATATGCAAACCTCACAACTGCACACATGAGGGATCATCATTTTAAAATCGATATCAACAAAAATGATCGAATATGAAATATCGACCTGCCGAATCTAGGTTTTTTACTTTCAGCTATATATTATTGTCAAACTCCGGGGAAGTTAGCCCCGATTGAAATACCATAGATGCCTGCCGTTTTACCGGCGGGAGATATCACAAGCAAGACCCTACTATCAAAATTCTCCCTTTTCAGCTAGAACAGCCCCAATTACCGAGCCAATTATACCTATCACAGCAGTATGAGCTACGATGACAATGGTAATTATAAATGCAGAGGCAGCTACAAGTCCCCCAAGAACAGGAATGTCTCTGAGTATCGATCCAAGAAATCCCCCAAGAAGAAAACCCGGAATAATCATGAAAACGGTCATCAGAACTCCGGCTTTAAGTCCTCCTCTAGAACCTCCATCTGCATAATAGCCACCTAAAAAACCTCCAAGAAAAGGAGCTATGGAATTTACTAATGGAATAAAATAGAAGACAAAAGTACAGACCATGCCTATGAGTGCTCCACCCAAAACTCTAGCTATTATCTCACCTCCACAGTAAAGAAAGTACAAATTGTGGTTATTATAACAAAATTGGTTTAATTATTCATAAATATATAGCTGGACAGTCATTATTATGTGGCATAAAAGTTCTTTCAGGTACTTTCATTTCTTTGTGCCTGTGATTAGAGAATTTCATGTGCGTTTTTTAGATAAAAATACGTCCTTTCCAGATCCTCCATACTTGCTACAAAAATTAAGAACAAAACCCGAATAGTCATTCTTAATCTTGAGCCCCAGCAGCAAGAAAGCAAGTATGAAAGAAATACTATTTGCAGCGATCAGGGCGGAATCATTTACCAGGATACCGTGAAGCATCCAGAGAAGCATGCCTGAAGTAGAGCAAATTAGCATCATAAGAGATACATCTTTTGTAGACTTCGTAGTCAAAGCTCTTAGAAGCTGTGGAGCAAAAGCTACAGTTGTCAGTGCACCTGCGATATAACCAATCATTGGGTTTCACTTCCAGAGTTTCGTTAAAGGATCACAGAAAATAGGAAATTTTCTGGGAGTTGCGATGTAATAGCAACAGAACCATACCCTTTTCGTCAAAGTTGGGGCTCTGTAACCCTAGTTTCGTATTGGGATAACAGGGCCCTTTCGCTTAGCTTAAGAGGGTTAAGACTCTCGGATCAATCAATCAATCAATTAAGGAATGATTACTTAAATAATTTTTTTATACACATATAAAATTTGCGGAAGAAACATAACCCTGATATAAGCGTATTCCCTAAAACTCTACTGGGATATAGTTATGATGGAAGATTGCCTTTTTTGTAAAATAATAGAAGGAAAACTTCCTTCGGAGAAGGTATATGAAGACGCTGCCGTTTTTGCATTTTTGGATGTTTTTCCGGCAAGCGAAGGGCATACTCTAGTAGCTCCAAAAAAACATTTTAGCAGATTTACGGATATGGATGCGGAAAGTGTCGCTTTGCTTTTTGAAGCTGCAAGGAAGATTACGGCTGCAGTTGAGAAGGCATTTTCGGCAGAAGGATCAAACATAGGAATCAATGATGGAAAAGTTGCCGGACAGGAGGTTCCCCATGTACATGTACACGTTATTCCCAGGAGAAAAGGAGACGGCGGGAGAGGGATAAAATCCGTAGTATGGACTGAGCCTGATACTGCCAATTTAAAAGAAGTTGCGGAAAAGATAAGGAGAGCGCTCTGAAAAGAAAGACTTCTCACAACAAGAGAAGTATTCCCAGACAGAATATTTTCCAGACAGAATATTTTCTAGACAGAAGTATTCCCATACAAAATATTTCCCAGACAGAATATTTTCTAGACAGAAGTATTCCCATACAAAATATTTCCCAGACAGAATATTTTCTAGACAGAATATTTCCCAGATAGAGTTTTCAATATGAAACGATAATATATTTTTCGATAATATATTTTTTTAAATTTAATGGATTTGGGGAAAGACAACAAACAGAACTGTTGTCAAAATCCTTCCGTTTCTCTTACTTTGGGGGGTAAGAATAATGGCAGAAATGGAAATCGATGTTAGAGGGCAGACTTGTCCGGTTCCGCTGGTAGAGTGTAGAAAAGCCTTAAAGAAAGCCTCTCCAGGGGATCTTGTTATTGTGAAAGGGACACATCCAGCGTCAAAAAAGGAAATTCCTATGGCCTGTGAAGCAATGGGGCTCAAAGTGCTGGAGATTGAAGATAAAGAAGGAGGAAAAGAGTGGGAGATAAAAATCCAGAGATAAGCCGGAAGAGGAATGAAAATGGGGGAAAAGACGGTCATTATACTGCATAGTGGCGATATGGATAAGGTATACAGTGCACTTATAATTGCGAACGGAGCTCTGGCAATGGGTATGGAAGCATCCATATACTTTACCTTCTGGGGGTTAATGCGCTTGAAGAAAGGAGAGCTTGATAAGGGGCCACTCTCCAAGATGAATATGCTTGGGCTTGGCAGGCAGATGATTAAACAAAGAATGAACAAAGCCAATGTTGCTTCACTTGAAAGACTGATGAATGATTTCAAGGAACTTGGCGGAAAAATAATCGCCTGCGAGATGACCATGGAAATTATGGGCTTGAGTAAAGAGGAGCTCCGAACGGAGTGGATAGATGAATGGGGAGCTGTAGGCTCATATATTCAAGAAGCACGGAATGCAAACGTAACCCTATTTATCTAAGGCCTGGAGAAATCTGAGAATTTGAACTGGAGCTTAAAGTGTCACAATAATTTGGATTTTCCGGATTTGACCTGATTTAGATACTTACCTGATTTAGATGCTTGATATTCAACTATTAGTATCCAGGAGATTATTGCCAGGAATTTATCGTATTAAAAGCCCAGGAACTTACTGGAGAATCTGAAATTTAACTGTAAAATCTAAAATTTAACTGTAAAATCTAAAATTTAACTGTAAAATCTAAAATTTAACTGTAAAATCTAAAATTTAACTGTAAAATCTAAAATTTAACTGTAAAATCTAAAATTTGATTATTTCAAATGGGGGGGAGAATAAATATTTGAGAATGTAATATACCTTGACAATGCCGCATGCACACGATTGGATGAACGTGTACTTGAAGCAATGAAGCCATATTTTTTTGATATATATGCAGTAGCAACATCAGAATTTGGCTATTCCATGGGTATTGACGCAAAAGAAGCACTCCAAAGGTCCCGCGAAAGCATAGCTTCAAAGCTCGGTGCAGATTCAGAGGAGGTTATCTTTACTTCAGGGTCCACTGAGTCAAGCAACACAGCGCTTAAAGGCGTTGCTCTGGCTCTTAAAGAAAAGAAAGGAAAACATTTTGTTGTCTCGAAGATAGAAGATTTTCCTGTGCTGAATACAGCAAAAGCTCTCGAGAGACAGGGGTTTAATGCGACTTTTCTGGATGTTGACGCTGAAGGGTTTGTAGATCTCGAAGGGCTTAAAAACGCTATTACAAAGGAAACGTTTCTTGTCTCAATCCAACAGGGGAACCAGGAAATAGGAACAGTGCAGGATTTGAAAGCTATCTCGGAAATATGTGAAGAAAAAGATGTGCTCCTGCATACGGATGCTACTCATAGCTTTACTCGGCTCCCTCTCAATGTTAAGGAACTGCCTGTAGACCTGATCACAATGTCCGCCCATACCATCCACGGCCCAAGAGGAATAGGTGCGCTTTACATCAGGAAAGACACCCCAATAACCAAACTCATGGACGGAGGTTTCCAGGAGTTTAACCTGAGGGCAGGAGTAGAAAATATTCCATCAGCCGTCGGTTTTGCAAAAGCTGTAGAGCTCGTAACTGAAGAGGAAAACCGAAGGCTCAAAGCAATGAGAGACCGCGTAATTGATAAAGCACTTTCCGAGATTCCGGACGTTACACTCAATGGCAGCCGGGAAAGACGCCTGCCTCAGAATGCAAACCTGACTTTCCATTATGTAGAAGGCGAATCCGTAACTCTGCATATGGACATGAGGGGTTTTGCAGTAAGCACGGGTTCAGCCTGTTTTAGCCGCTCCCTTGAAGCCAGCCATGTAATCAGGGGTATAGGAGGAGATCATGAGAGAGCGCATGGCTCAGTGCGTTTTACCTTTGGGCGCTATAATCATATTGAGGATGCTGATGCAGCAATTGAAGCAATGAGTGAGATAGTGGCAAGGCTCCGGGAAATAAGCCCCCTTGCAAGGAAATGAATGGGAAAAAGGTAAAAAAATAGCAAGGTGAAGCAGAATCCAGGCGATCACATAAGTAAATCAGAGAATACAAGTCAGAGAATACAGTCAGAAAACACAACCAGAAAACACAACCAGAAAACACAACCAGAAAACACAGCCAGAAAACACAGCCAGAAAACATAGTCAGAAAACATAGTCAGAAAACATAGTCAGAAAATATAGTCAGAAAATATAAGGTGAGATAATGAAGTTTCCTTACAGCCAAAAAGTACTGGAGCATTTCAAGAACCCGCACAACGTGGGAAAGATCGAGAACCCTGATGGGAAAGGTCTTGAAGGAAGCCCGGCTTGCGGAGACATGGTAGCGGTTTACATTAAGGTCAATCCTGATACCAAGATTATTGAAGATATAAAATTCGAATCTTATGGCTGCGCCTCAAACATTGCTACAGGCTCGGTTATTACAGATATCGCAAGAGGAAAGACCCTTGATGAGGCAAAGAAAATAACATGGAAACAGGCTTCGGAAGAACTTGGAGGGCTCCCTCCGATCAAAGCCCACTGCTCAGTACTTGCAGTTGAGGGCCTGCGGGCCGCAATCAAAGACTATGAAGAAAAACACGGGCTTATAACCGAGAAAGAGCCTACCACCGAAGAGATTGTCAGGAGCAGGCTAAAGCACGTTATGAACCCCCTGACCGGCCTTGACATAATTCGTACAAACCTTATCCTGAAAACGAGCGTGGAAGATGGAGTGGTGAGAGTGGTTGTAGACCTGCCTGCAAACCATCAGTTTGCTCCAGCAATAAAAGAGGATGTTATGGAAAAACTGGGGTCTTTATGGGATGTCGAAAGAGTTGATGTAGTGTTTACGGCCTGACTCTCAGGTGGGATCCATTCAATATGAAGGGAGGAGAGTATTTTCTCCTCTCAAATGATTTTAGTTCAAATAAGTCCATGGAATAGGTTTCTTATTTTCTGATTCCAATGCTTGCTTTGTATTCTCAGAATTCGTCCAGGATAGTCAATTCTGTGTTGAGATACGAAAGAAGATGACAATGAAAGTGCAAAAACCAAACGGCCCATGAATAAATTGAAAAATAGATAAATTTCATAAGGTAGACAAAGATGAAGGTACGGGCTTTGACCTTTCCTTATAATACATGAAAAGTTCCTCTCCCCATTTTAAAGCCTGAGGCTCAAAGGCAATTAGAAATCGTGTAGTCACTCTCCCTTTTTTGTCAAGTAGAGAGAGGAAAAAGATCTTATCAGTTACAATCAATGATATGGGTTTTAAGTCACCTTCGTATACAAGAAAATCAGAAACTTTGCTGCGAAAGACATTTTTTATTTCTTTTTTGTATTCGATCAGAGCTTTGTTAATGATGGGATTGCTTGTTTTTAAAAGTGGAATATCGGAATGATATTCAGTCTGGAAAGCCTCTAGAACTTTTCCTGTAACAATTGTTGTAGCTTCGATGTCCTTTTGAAGATACTCAAAAAGAAGTAAAAGAGAAAAAGGATGAACTATCGAAATAAAAGACATTATACTCCTGGAACTCATTAAATTTGTCATAATCTCTTCTGGAAGCCGGAAAACGTTTGAGAAATCCTGTTCTATAATTTTAACGTGACCAAGCTCTCCTATTTTATTAAGAATATGGGGAGGAATAGGGCTTACATCATGGTCAGACCAGAAGTCCAGATTTTCTTCATAGACTGAAAGCGTATTCAGGAAAAACTCTGCATTTGAAGCAATCACCACACCCATATCTGAGAGGGAGTATATTCCATGATCTTCGAGAACAAGGCCCCAATCAGTTAATTTTTTAATTTGGGGGGTGATTGATTTCCATGGAAAATCAAGCACATCTTTGATATCCTCACTACTTTTTGAACCTTCTTCTTTAAGGAGCAAAAGAAGATTCTTTCTCTTTTCAGAAAGGAAAATAGTATCCAGAAGCGAAGATTTGGTTTCTACTCTGGTATGTGCTTTTGATTTCATCTTACTTAATTAATACATGAAGGGACTATATAAATTCAATGAAAAAAATTCTTATTTTCAAGAAGAAGGAACAGAAATCTAACTTTTTTCACTTATAATCTTTAAGATAAAAAAGATAATCAAAGTGTTAAGGTGGCAACATTTACAGTTCATTTTGAATAACCAGTTAGAATAGCCAGTTTAGAATAGCCAGTTTAGAATAGCCAGTTTAGAATAGCCAGTTAGAATAACCAAGACTTTTTGCTTATTCCAAAGTGGTTTGTCTGGCAAAAGCTTCTGGATTATTCCCACCACAAGAATAAAAATCATACCGTTTTGGCTATATGAAATGCATATCAAAGTTTAGAGTGGCAATTCCAAAAAGGAGTTAGATACAAAGCTGGAAAACTGGAGGTTTTAAGATGGAAAACCGTAATAAATCTATAATCTTTGCCCTGCTAATAGTAGCGCTTCTTATTACGTCGACAGGTTTTGCAGCGGCAAAAGAGTCAACAATAGTTGTAAAAAGTGCTGATACCACTGCTAACAGGGTAGCCATTTTCAGTGCCTTTTCACCCGAGAAAATTGAGATCCACTCCGGTGAAAGTGTTACCTGGATTAACTTCAAGAAACCAAAAGCCCCAGTAGTGCTTGCAAGCGCTGACGAGCTTTGGAAAGAGACAACATTGGGCTATGGAAAAGCCTTTTCCTTTACTTTTGAAAACCCCGGAACCTATTCTTTTACTCTTAAAGATAATCCTGACATAAAAGGAACAGTAACCGTACTTGCTGGTGAATCACAAAACGAAAATTCAGAAAAATCTGTGGGAACAACAGTCACCGCAGAAAAAGCACAGGTTCAGTCAAAACCAGAGTCCTCTGTGAAAGTTATAGAGACCACGAATAAAGAAAACGTCACTCGTGAAGAAAAGATAGCAATATATTCAACGACGCTTACTCCAAGTCTCCTGGAAATTGAAAAAGGAAGCACGGTTTCGTGGGTAAACTACAAAAAGCCAAAAGGATCCTCAGTGCTTGTAAGTGAGGATGGTTTGTGGGAAAAACAAACTATTAACTACGGAAAAGCTTTTTCATATACGTTTGAAAATTCAGGGACTTACACATTCAGCCTGGAAGGAGTTCCAGAAGCAAAAACTACTGTAGTAGTAAGGTAAAAACGATATATTTTAACAAAAAAAGTTGGAAAAATTCAAAATAAAAAATCCACATCAGGAAAACCAATTAAACACCGAAAAATTTGTCACCTACGCAAATATAAAGAGATTTAAAAAAGATGTACGGTAGTAGGGTTTATTAATTTAGTTCATGAGTGAAATCAGCCGGTATAAGCAAGAATTAAGTAAACAAGGGGATAGTTAGAGAGATAAGTAACAATTATTTCTCAAAAATATCTACAATATTTTTAACATATCCCTTATAGGGTTTGCTGAGGGCATTTATTTTCACATTGCCCGCACTCCGTACATTTTGAAGCCATGCCTCTAAGGCCACTTTATAAAAGCTTCTCTTCTTCTACTTACTCAAATATCTCAGCATTGTTGCGGGGCTTAAAATTTTTAGTAATCTCTGCTCAGTAATCTCTGCTCAGTAATCTCTGCTCAGTAATCTCTGCTCAGTAATCTCTGCTCAGTAATCTCTGCTCAGTAATCTCTGCTCGGTAATCTCTGCTCGGTAATCTTTGCTCATTAATCTCTGCTCAGTAATCTTTGCTCATAATCTCTGTTTCGCGCTAGGCAGTATCGATAAAACTGACGCCCTGATCTATAGTATAACGAGTCATATATACAGCTTTTTCTTCATCAATTTTTGAGTCGTCACCCAAGAGTAGGAAGCAATATGGGGCCGAATCCAAATACTGAGACACTGTTTGCCTTTATGACCAGGTTTTCGATATAGCATATATATTTATCCTTTATTTTAAAAGGAAAATCCACCCCGAAAGAAATTCTTACTGCTTTTTCATCAGAGTAGGAGACGATACTTTGTGAGACTACGAACAATATAAATCAGCAAAAGAAATTTGATAAAAGAATAAATTCAGAAAAAAATAGTAATAGAAAACTATATTAGAAATGTTAGGTTTCAATTTGAAACTAAAAATATAGAGTTGAATCTGGAAAAAACGATGATGACAGGTATTATATAAAAAGAATCTAAAAATAAGAATGGGACCGGGTAGGAGATAAGAAATACTTTTTAATGAGTTATAGCTTCGGGCATGTAGAGATTTGGTCTTTGATACGTAAAAAATGTTGTATCCTGAAATGATTTAGCGGACTCAAACCCGTTTGGAAGTCTAATTCATAATACAACAGCAGGCGACACAAAAGGTTAAACGTTGAATAAATTCCAATTCCATTCTGGTATTGTGGAATGATTACGTAATATGAAACAAATTCAAAGTTGGAGTAAAATAATGGTCACCTGTACACGATATACAAATATAATAAAAGATATTTAAAAAGCAAAATAATTTTGGGATAAAACATACGTAAAAAAGAATATTTTAAATATGTCTTTTTCAATCTGGAAAAGTACAAAATCCAGAGTTTGATCAATCTCAATGGATGGAAAATCCAGATCGGAACAGATTTGAATTATAAAAAATATACACAGAAATTCCACTCTGAATCCCTATGAAGGTGTATTTTTGAATCAGGGAATATTGAAGAAAGCCATTGTGATCCTCTTACTGCTTACAGTTGGAGTATTTCTGGTCCATGCCTACTGGACGGAGATTGTATCTGTTCTTGGAGAGAGCTTGAAAATGCTCACCAAAACACGGATTCGATATGCCATTCTGGCGTTCTTAGTTTACCTGTTGAGTGTGTACTTATTTGCAGTCCGCTGGCAACAGGTACTTTCCAGCATTGGCCACGACCTTAAAGCCACAGACCTTCTTCCCATTCTTTTCGGAGCAATTTTTGTGAATAATCTAACTCCGGCGAACAGGACAGGAGGCGAACCCCTGCGGATGTTATGGGTTAACAAACGTTTCGGGATAAGTTATACCGACGCTTTCATAACGATCCTCTTTGAAAGGCTCGTTGAAGTGATTCCAATTATCCTGCTCTTATTCTATGTGCTATATTTCGTTCCTTCTCTAGAGATTAAATTCCTGCCTCAGAAAAATATCCTGACCTTAAATTCAACGTATCTATTGCTCTTTGCCTCCCTTGCAACCGGAATACTCATATGGATTTTCCGGGAAAGATTTACTGTCCTTCTTAAAGATATAAAACAAAACTGGAAAAAACTTCATAAATCTTTTATTCCTGCTCTCCTATTATCTTCCGGGGTCTGGATTCTTGACATAGTGCGACTTCAACTGATCGCCCTGGCTCTAAATCTTAATCTTTCTCTGTACATTATCGCATCAGTTTCAATCTTGTATCTCCTGCTCGGACTCCTGCCAATAACTCCAGGAGGTCTTGGAATAGTTGAAGGAGGACTGGTCTCCCTGCTTCTATATTTTGGGTTATCGCTTGCTTCTTCAGGAAGTTTTGTTTTTCTTGAACGTTTTATCTCTTTCGGACTGAGCAGCCTGATAGGATTCCTATACCTGTTTTATTACGGAGGATCTGAGATATGGAAAAATATAAAATTGCAATGATCAGTGATTGGTATTTTCCAAAGGTAGGAGGAATCGAGTATTCAATGCACACCCTTGCTAAAACCCTGAGCAGGCATGGATATGAGGTAAGCGTTATTACAAGGAGCTACCCAGGTGTTCCCGAGTACAGTAAAAGGGATGGAGTATCAGTAATAAGGGTCAAAGGTAAACCTTTACCCGGACAGAGTCGATTTCTCATGCCCGGTGCATATAAAGAACTATTCAGCCTTTTGAAAAACGGGAATTATCAGATTGTCAATTGCCATGGGCTGGATTCTCCCATAGGTATGATTGCTCTTATTGTTTCCAGAAAACTCGGCATTCCCGTAGTAGTCACCAATCACTCCCTGGTAGGAGATACGCCATATAGTTCGCTTTTATATCTTGCAGGAAAATTGCTTTTAAAGAATGCCGACGCTGTAATTGCAGTTAGTTCGGCAGTTGAAAAAGACTCAAAGCTGATGACAAAAAAACCAATTTACCGGATTTTCAATGGGGTAGATTCTGAGGATAGAATCATCACAGTCCCTTTTCCTGTAAATACTGAAGGAAAACTCATAATTGCCACCGTTGCACGCATGACAAAGAAAAAGGGTGTTCAAAACATTGTAGATCTAGCTCCTTCACTTCTGGAAAAGCATGAAAATTTGCTGTTTGTAATGATAGGAGACGGCCCGCTAAGGGAAAAGCTTGAAAACACAGTGGAGGAGGCAGGTTTATCCGGAAATTTCTACTTTACAGGGGAAGTGTCCAGAGAAAAAGTGCTGGGATATCTGGAACAGGCAGATATCTTTGCC
Organism: Methanosarcina sp. Kolksee; assembly: GCF_000969945.1. Lineage (NCBI taxonomy): Archaea > Methanobacteriati > Methanobacteriota > Methanomicrobia > Methanosarcinales > Methanosarcinaceae > Methanosarcina > Methanosarcina sp. Kolksee. The sequence continues at coordinate 470,753 of NZ_CP009524.1, read as the reverse complement.
CTTCCTTCGAGTAATGAGGCTTTTGGAATTTCGATTCTGGAGGCAATGTCAAAAGAAGTTCCTGTCGTAGCAATGAATAATAGTGGGGTTTCGGATATTGTCAGGAACGGGGTAAATGGTTATCTTGCAGACAGCCTTACCGAATTTTCATACTATCTCGAGGACCTTATAGAAAAACCGGCCCTGAGAACTTCCTTTGCCAGGGAGGCTTTAAGAGGTCTTTCAAATTATGACTGGAACCGGATCTGTAAACAGACAAGCAAGGTATATACAAGTGTCATTTATGAAAAATATCACAATAACCGTTGATGTGGAAGAAGACTGTCCCCCTATGCTTACAAGTACGAGAGGCATGGAAGAAGGACTGCCTGAGTTACTGAACCTTTTCAAAAAAGAAAGGATAAAAGCAACCTTTTTTGTTACCGGGATGATGGCTGAGCAATATCCTGACGTTATATCCAGAATTCCGAAAGAAGGACATGAACTTGGATGCCATGGATATACCCATACGCGTTTTGACCGGATGGATAAAGAAGAAGCCAGAACTGCTCTTAAACAGGCTGGAAAAGTTCTGAGGCAGTTTGAAAGGAAACTGGTTTCTTTCAGGGCCCCAAACCTGCAGTTCCCGAAAAATTATCTTGGACTTCTGGAAGATGAGGGTTTCAGATATGATTCATCCATTGCAGCGTATAAGCCTCCGTTTCCCCGGAGCAGAGTTGAAGGCAAAATAATAAGAATTCCTGCGACGATTACTTCTTCATTTATAAGGCTGCCTCCGGGAGTTTTTATCCCGCTACTCAAGCGCTGGGAATCTCCTGTTATTTTTGTCCACCCCTGGGAATTTGTGGATATGTCAAACACATCTATACGCCTGGACTGCAAGTTCAATACTGGAGAAAACGCCCTTAACAACCTTAAAACCCTGATCTGTGCTCTAAAAGATCAACACTACGGTTTTTTAACCTTTCAAGAAAGAGCGAATCTTGAAAAAGATAAGTAACTGCCTTAAAGAGTAAATATTATGGTTATTCATACTTGATAGGTTTGTAGTTTTAACTGAGGTAATGGCACAAATTATTCTTCAAGGACTTCTAAAATTTTCCTAATTTTTTCGTTTTGTATAGAATATAGCCTCTTTTTCCCTTCTTTTCTTACTTTTATTATCCCCCAATCCTGTAATTTTGCAAGGTGCATTGAGGTATTGGACTGCGTTTTGCCAATGATTTCTGGAATTTCACAGGCGCATATTTCTCCGTTATTACCGTACTTATGTTCTCCGCAGTTACACTCAGATTCGATTAGAGCCTTGATAATTCTATACCTTGTGTCTTCACTGAGGGCTTTGAAAAGTTGTAGATTTTCTTCATTAATCATATCAATATTCATTGAATCCGTGAAACTATATATATTTATCTAAGGCTAGAAGTTGAACCTACTGTTTCTGATCTGAAGAAAGGAAGACACTTGAATTGAATGATCTGATAGCCTTTCTAAAAATTTCAGTTACACTTTTGAATCCTTGACATTTCTTTTCTTGCTCTTTTTGATTCCTAATTTGGAAATTACAATCTGGCGATCAACCTTGAAACCTGCCAGTTACATCTTTCGGGTACACGTTTTGTCGGGCGCTTTCGATGGTTATTTTGAGGCACGGTATATTATGGTCGCCACCCTTATATATCATATCGACAAATCTAGATATCAATATTCTTTGATATATATGCGGATTATAAAAGGAGACATTTTTAGATGAGTAAACTCGGAAAAAATTTACTTGGGAAACTCACAGGAAATAACAAAAGTTGCTGCTGTTGCGGGCCTTCTATTGTAAGTGTCAGAAAGATAAAAGTTGGCAATAAAGAAATGGAAATTGCCGGATTGGATGAAGAATTCGAAAAACAGAATGATATAGGCAAGACTCCAGAGAATATAGACTGCGAAGAACTTACTCGAAAACTTGCAAAGATAAATGAAATTTCTGAAGAAGAACTGGAGAAATTCAAAGTCGCAGTGTTGAAAGAATATGAAACATACTGGCAGAAGAAAAAAATATAATCATATTTATACATATGAATATGAAACATTGCCAATCATGAGGAGAATTTTGTGATGAGGCCCTGGAAATGAATTTTAAGTGCTCGATTTGCGGAAAAGAAGAAGATTCGTTACTCCGAGCCAATCACGTGGACTTAGGAACTATAAAACTATGTGTGAAATGCTGGTCAAAAGAACAGAGTAAAAACAAGCTGCTCCCTTTAGAAGGTGGAGGTAGCTGCTGCAGGTAATTCATGGGAACCGAAAAGAAATCAGATACGAATAAAAGAAAGAGTGAAGTGGAAATCGAAAGGTTGAAGCGTTTTATTTTTGATCGGGATCAGTTAGAAGTAAGAACTCAAAAGCTCAGTTCTCTGGTAAATATGCTGGACGAAGAAGTACTAAATTCGGAAACAAGGGTTTTTAAGGCTCTTGCCGATACGAATCGTCTGAAAATATTAAAACTATTGAAGGAAGGAGAACTCTGTGCCTGCGAACTAACGATTGCCCTTTCCAATTCTCAATCGACTGTTTCTCATCATCTTTCAGTATTGAAAAATGCGGGCCTTATCAAAGAACGGAAAGAAGGTAAATGGTCTTACTTTCGTCTCTCGGATGGAGCGGTTATTGAAATACTTAACCAGGCAAAGCTGCTTCATGACAAGTGAGCTTCCAGTAAAGTTCTCTTTTTGAAAGTAGGATATAGGGACAAATTTGGACCCTTCAAAAACGGTTTAAGCTTCGAAAATGTTGGGTTCTGGAGAGAATACTGTGTATTCAAATTTCCAATAGCTGTAGCTTTCGACGGTTGAATAAAAAGTAAATTTTGAAGGAAGATCGAAATGTTCTGGAATAATTTAACTGTGGCGGTTAATTACTTCGTTGAAATAGCAGTCGAACTTGCTGTTTTATTTATAGGAATAACCTTTCTCGTGGGGCTGATTCAGGAGTATGTGCCAGACGAGACCATAAAAAAGGCACTTGGTGGGAGGAACAAGATAATAGGAAGCATCCTTGGGGCAGGATTTGGTGCTCTAACTCCTTTCTGCTCCTGTTCAACCATACCACTTCTACTTGGAATGCTCAAGGCTGGTGCCCCTTTTGCTGCAGCAATGGCATTCCTGTTCTCATCGCCTTTGCTAAACCCGGTGATAATATCTCTATTTGTCATTTTACTGGGCTGGAAGGTGGCTGCTCTTTACTTTGTTGTAGTCTTCATAGCTGCAGTTGTCATCGGCCTTTTGCTTGATGGACTGGGCTTCTCAAGATATGTTAAGCCAGCCGCTGTTGTACGAAACAGCTGTGACTGTCAGCAATCAACGGACGCAAAATCCAGGATACAGAGATCTGCAGGATTCGCGTTCAGCCTATTCCGTCAGCTCATGCCCTATCTCCTCTTAGGAGCAGGCATTGGTGCATTCATTCACGGATTCGTACCAACGGACATTGTCTCCCGCCTCGCAGGGCCGAGCAATCCTCTGGCAGTTCCTGTGGCTGTAATTGTTGGCATCCCTCTCTATATCCGGGCTGAGACTATGATCCCTATAGGACTGGCGCTAATTGGAAAAGGGATGAGCGTGGGAGCAGTACTTGCACTGATAATTGGCGGAGCAGGAGCTAGCATACCAGAACTGACCCTTCTTTCAGCCATATTCAAGAAAAGATTATTGTCAGCCTTCGTAGTGACCATCTTTATCATAGCTGTGACTGCAGGATATCTTGCCAATCTGCTGGCATTGTGAAAGCAATCAATGAAAGAACCAGAATGATGCCGTGCAGACAAATCAAAAACCTGGCATTTTTACCAAATGTCCTGGTGTCGAGTCAATTATAAAGGATTCAATAATTCCGAATAACTGCAATCGATTTAATACGACATTTTGTTGTTGACTCAACACTAGAGATTCAGTCTTTTATCTCATCTCTGACCTGCCGGAAGATTTTGAGCTTCCCTTCATCTGATCCCACAGCCGAAGCAGAACCCTCAAAGTTTTGTGGATTGCTTCTCTTGCTCTGGGAGATCTGGTCGGAAGCTGTAAATTAGTACTGCAAATAGGGCAGGCCACTTTAGAACATCGAAGTAGAATCCCCGCGTTTTCAAACGTGGGATGAATGCATAATCTGTCTCAACATCACGGTTTTAACTCTAATAATATATAAATATTCTTAAGTTTTATATATTTTATTAAGTTTTATATATTTTATTAAGTTTTATATATATCGGTAAGTTTTATATATTTTATTAAGTTTTATATATTTTATTAAGTTTTGTCTTGGAAGCTGGAAATGCTACAAGAGCCGCTTAACTTTGCTACTGGACTTAAACTATAAGGTTCTACAGAGTAGTTCCGTAAGTAAAAGTTTGAACGTTGATGGCGAGAACCGGAATAACAATTGCCCTGGGGCAGTATGGCATCGGTTGAAATTTCGTAGGTGCCCGTCAATTCATTGGCGGGAGCTGTCACCTGCATTCTTTGCCTCTTTTGTTATTTCTTTCATCATTTCTCCTACAAGGTTTGCTTTTTCACAGTGAGAAGCCTCTTTTGGTTTGCAGTTAAGGAGAATGCTCATCAGTCTGTCGGCCATCCGGTAGAACTTAAGATCTTCAAGCCGGATCAAAAGTGCGGACAAGTTTTCGCTGAACTCCCTACATTTGTCATGGTTACAGACAGCCTCCTCATGCAACTGGCATACCGATTGCAGATCTTTTATTATTTCTCTCGGGATATTCTCGACCATAGGACTCAACCCGGTTAGCATTTATTTTCAGTAATTTTAAGAAGCAATTGAAAGTATAAAAGTAAAATTCGGCAGAGCAAAATCTGGGAAAATAAAATATGAGAGAGTAAAATCTGGAACATTTAACTGTAAATCAAAAAGTATAATCTCATTTTTAAGGCCAGTATTTTAAAATGCATACTCATGCCTGCAGTGCTCCATTATATCCTCTATAAAATCCAGGTAAAAGTCATCCGGGACTGTCACTTTGTCTCCTGCCCTGACGGCTCTGGCTTCGAGGTCTTCTTTACATGCATAAATTTTAAACTCTGGCTGTTCCTCTATCCTGGTAAGCAGGTGATAGACTCCGTCTCCTGCAAGGTAGATTCTGACCTTCCCGGAACGTGCAGCCAGTTTGAGGCATAACTCCGATCTCGGGCTGAAAGGAGGCTTTGTCAGCAGAAACACATCCAATTGTTCTTTTTTCATATTATCATCCAAATCCTTAATCAGCAACCAGTATTAAAATGAGAGAACGCAGTCCGAGCTTTCCATTGCTTCAAAAAATTCTTCTTCGTCGGTCAGTTCCAGAGTTTCGATGAAGGTTTCCCCGAAAAGCCCTCTTTCTACAAGCGAAGGCTCGTGCACAAGCACTCTCAACTCCCCGTATGCATATAGAATATCTGCAAGGTTTGGTAATCCAAGTTTTCGGCTATCTTGACCTGCAACTGCAAGATAAACTCCATCACCATAAAGGCCAAGAGTCACATCCATCTCGCTAAGGCTTACTGCGGCTGCATTCAACGCTCCAAATGCTTTTTCACTGCCATATGGAGCTGTATCCAGCAGATAGAAAACTGATTTCATCGTTTAGACCTCGTTTCTGCTAACTTATCTTGACAATGAAATTACTCTATCACTCTTACCCAGCATTTCCGACAGTTCATAAAGGCTAGTAATTCTTATTCCAGGGAGATAATCTCTGCAGTTACTTCCCTGTATAATTTCTTCTTCTGGAATGTAGCCTCTTGCACCGGCACATCGCGCACAGGCTCGAATAACGACCCCTTTTTCCACAAGTCCGGAAAACAGTTGTCCTGCATTGGTAAAGAAGGACGGTTCCTGGCCTTTTTTTGGAATATGCACCGCATCCAGGTACAGAAACATGTTTACTTTATGATTTTCAAGTGCAGTCTCAGCGAGTTTGTAGGCAATGTCAGCGTACTCAGAGATGTAAGGACCATCAGTGAGAACTATTGTTAGTGTCTTCAAAGCTTCCTCCAACTAATTGATACGTTAATGATTGTGACTTAAATATACGCAGCCAGAAACTGTAGCCGTTCGAGATTGGGTTCATAACCTGGCTCTTTAAGTTGCGTACACTGATCTAAACTTACCTGTCCTGCCATTAGCCTTATGGCAAAGCTGTAGCAGCCCTGTTCACCGCAGTCTCGACAGTTTGTCTGGGGCAGGTGTTTATATATGTCCATAAGTTCTACCCTGACTTTTTCTCTGGGAGGCGGAACTATTCCTTTTTTGATAGTTTCATTAATAGTGTTTTTTAGATTTTCGAGCTCTTCTTTAGCTTCATTCTCATTTTTAACCATTCTCATGACTACTTTGCCGCTACCATAAATAGTTGTAATGATTTCTCCTTTTTGAATTATGAGACTATCTTTTTTATCTGAATAATTCCCTCTGGGAAAGATTGGTTCAAGAATTTTTAAGACCCCACCCAGCGGAGGAGCCATATTTGCAATTACTCTGAACTTTGTGGAATCCGCTATACAGGGCAAAAGCTGTCGAACTTCCGCAATCTCCACAGGCTTTGCCTGAGAAAGGTCTTTAAGTTCTTCAGTGTTGCTTTTTTTGTCACTTTTCAAGAAATTTTTGCCATGTTCACTGATTTTCGCAGTTCTTTCTGTTAACTCAATAAGGTCCGCATCTTGTAAAATCTTCAGATGGAAATCAATCGTTTTATTCCCGACTAGAGCTTCAATTTCCTCAACATTTCTATTGCCGTTTGCAAGGAAGTTTATTATTTTCCTTCGGGTCTTATTGCCCATAGCAAAATTCACCAACTTTGTTTCACTCGAACCTCCTGACATTTTACACCTCTCAGGTACTATTGGAGTTTAATTCCGTTTAGATCAATTAAACAGTATCAGCAAAGATGTCTAAAAGCAAAACCTAACTTTTTCAAGCTATTCCTACAATTAGTTATGACGTTATATCAATAAAAACACAAAAGCCAAATATCAAAAAAGATTGATACGTAAACATTTAAACGGTTATAATTAAAGAAGATCTGCCCGACTATTAAGTTGAGGCAAAAGTCTCTCATATATTTTAGGAGATCCTAATATGGAACTAAAAAACAAGATTGAGACCATAATAAAGAACACTGTAGCAAATTCAGATACTAAAACAAGATATCGTGAACCCATCATAGGTTTTGCTTCTACTACCGATCCTATTTTTATGGAAATTAAACAAATCGTAGGTTTTCATCACTTAAATCCAAAAGAAATCTTTCCTGAAGCAAAGACCGTTGTCTCTTTCTTCTTGCCATTTGACAAAGAGCTTGTGAAACAGAACTTGAAATCAGGCGTGGTAAAGGAATCTATTCAGGCTAGTGTAGATACTTCTCACCTTATCGGAGAAATCAATGAAAGAATTAAAACTGAACTGGCAAAAGAGGGTATCACAGCAATTGTACCTAAAATTATTTTCGATTATAAGAATAATGGTTTTAATGTTTCATGGTCTCACAAGAGCGCCGCTTATGCTGCCGGAATTGGAACTTTCGGAGTAAACCAAATGTTGATTACAAAAGCCGGATGCGCAGGTCGAATTGGATCTCTTCTGATTTCTGCCGAAATCCCCCCTACTCCACGTCCAAAAGAAGAGTTCTGCAGGCACAAAAGAGGAGAAAAATGCCTTATATGTGTGGATAGATGTCAATCCGGCGCTCTTAGTTCAACTGGGTTTGATAAAGAGAAGTGCTTTATGCAGCTTCAAGAAGACATAAAAGCTTACCCTGAACTCAATCAACATGGCTGTGGAAAGTGCACCACTGGCCCCTGTACCCTGGATCCTGCTGAGTTAGAGGAGGATTCTGTAAAGTCTTTGACAACTAATGTCATATAACTACAAAGTCATTAGAATTACAAAGTCTGTATAGTTACAAAGTTGATAGCTACAAAATTGTTATAGTTGCCTACTCAAAGAAATTTTGTCCATTTAGTAGATAGAGACTTTGCAGAAACCTGGAAATTACTTTGCTAGTATTTCATTCAGCATGGAATGATACACCAGGGAACCGTACTTTTCGATAGGCTCTGAAATATTCTTTAAATTATTAGGCTCAAATGTACGCACTGAGAACCTGCAAATGTTCCTGGTTAGTTGCGTACTCCGGCTCCTTGAGCGATGTACACTTATCAAGGGAAGCTTCTCCGCTCATGAGTTTTATGGCAAAAGTATAACAGCTCTGTTCGCCGCATTTACCACAATTGGTCTGGGGCAGGTACTTGTAAAGCTCCATGGGTTCGACCCTAACCTTTTCCCGGGGAGCAGGAGCAACACCCTTTGCAATAGCCTCATTGATGGTACTTCTAAGACTTTCAAGCGCTTCCCTGGCCTCTGCCTCGTTTTTAATCATTGTCATGGTAACTTTTCCAGTACCGTAAACCGTTGTAAGCACTTCTCCTTTTTGCAATATCAGGGCGCTGATCTTTTCCGAGTATCTGCCTCTGGGAAAGAGAGGTTCAAGAACTTTGAGGGTTCCACCAAGCGGGGGAGTCATATTTGCAATTACCCTGAATTTTGAGGAGTCTGCTATACAGGGTAAAAGCTGCCGGATTTCTGCAATATCCACAGGCTTTGCCTGAGAGAGATCGGCATTTTTTTGAGTATCTTTTTCTTCCTTGCCCTTCAGAAAATTTCTGCCGTATTCACTTAATCTGACTGTTCCGTCTGTTAATTCAATCAGGCTTGCCTGTTGAAGAAGCTTGAGATGGAAGTCAAGCATTGTCTTTCCTGCAGCTTCTGCGACTTCTTCGGTACTTCTATCGCCATCTACAAGAAAGTTCATAATCTTCCTTCGGGTGGCATTAGACATAGCATTATTTACAAGTTTTATCTCATTCGGATTTCCAGGCATTTCCACACCCTTGTTATTATATAGAATATAATTTCTTAAGATGTAACCATTATTTTTCCAGAGAGCTACCACTATAAGACCACATTTTTACTCAAAAATGAAGTCAGTTCTTCGGATTAATATAGAATCTTCTAATCAATATGAAGCTTACTTCATAAGAACATGGGAGCTGAATATCAAAAAAGATTGATATGAGATTTCAGAGAGATTCCTTAAACCGACATTTTAACATTTATCAACTATACACCTATCAATTATTCTTGATACTCATCATGCATGTTTTTAAAACCTGAATCTCTAATGTCGATTATATCATTTTTACAGAATACAATTGATTAGTAAGGAGACAAGGAATTGAAAAAAGAAAAAGATACGTTGCCAAAAGAAAAAGATACGTTGCCAAAAGAAACTACAAATAATCCAGAAGATGATGAAGAAGACCTGCTGTACACACATAAGGCTGAAGACCGGGGCAACACTATGCACTGGAATAACGCTTTTTGCAGAAAACCTGGCCATTAAGGCTGAGACATGAACTGCCGGGAAAAAAAGAAGACGAAGACTGCTTAATTTTAAAATACAGCTGATTATAAAGGCAAATTGCCTGTAAAGGTAAATTGCCGGTAAAGGTAAATTGCCGGTAAATGTAAATTGCCTGTATCTTTACAGTTTGAAGTAATTTAATCAAAATATACCTTATTTGAAATTTTTAAATTATACTGCAGATTACAAATTTATATAATTTTTAAGTAGGAGAGGATTTTAATGTCATTTTTGGATGAAATGTTACCTGAAACTGCGGAAGCTTTTGGACAGATGAGAAGTTCCATATTCAAAGATGGTTATCTGGATCTTAAAACCAAGGAACTTATAGCCATTGCCTCCTCTATCCTTATGCGTTGTCAGTTTTGTGTTGATACACATTCACAAAGAGCGATTGCTGCAGGAGCTACAAAGGAGGAAATTGCCGAAACGATTTCAGTCGCTATGTTTGTTTCTGCAGGTACACAGATAGGGTGGACAAACATATACAGGGAAAATATATACGACAAAATCTTTGAAAAGGATAAGGGAGAAGAAGGGAAAGATAAGGGAGAAGACTGTTGTTGCTGCTGTAAGGACTAAAAACCCAGTCATTTTGTTTTTTTTCTTTCAGGTTTTTTTTCTTTCAGGTTTCTTTTCTTTCAGGTTTCTTTTCTTTCAGGTTTCTTATCTTTCAGGTTTCTTTTCATTCAGGTATCTGTTAGATTTTTTATTTGATTTTTTATTATGCAGTTGCGAGATAATGTTAAAACTGTTTATAAATTCGAGGTTCACTTTGTAAAAATAGCTTTTGGAATAGGCTCAATAAGTGTTTATTGAACGAAATAAACTTGAATTTGCCTGATAACAACTCAATTTTTTAGTCAGATCCATCCATTAATTCCGGTTCATACTTTCGTTATTTTGCTTCATTTGCGTGATCGAGTAAAATATTTATATCAGAGACTATACTTGAATATATCAATATATTTTGATAATTGAATCCTTTTTTATATACACAAAGAGAGACCTGGAACTATATTAAGGGCATAAATAACTCGAGTAAGAGAGAAGGCGATACCTGTGGATGCAAGTGAAAAAAAGCAAGTAATTAAAGAGAAATACGGGAAAATAGCAATGTTAGGCGGGTCCTGTTGTTCGAGTGGATGTTGTGGTGATTCGAGTGCGATAGATCTGTCAAAATCCATTGGCTATTCTGACAATGATATCAATGCTGTTCCAGACGCAAATCTGGGTCTTGGTTGTGGAAACCCAACCGCTTTTGCAGAATTAAAACCAAGTGATGTTGTACTAGATCTCGGTTCAGGTGCAGGATTTGACTGTTTCCTTGCTGCACAGAAGGTAGGGAAATCAGGAAAGGTTATTGGAGTTGATATGACTCAGGCTATGGTCGAAAAGGCACAGGCAAACGCCCAAAAATACGGTTATACCAATGTCGAATTTCGTCTTGGAGATATAGAAGCTCTTCCGGTTGAGAGCGGGTCAGTGGATGTTATTATCAGTAATTGCGTGATCAATCTTGCTCCAGATAAAGAAAAAGTTTTTAAAGAAGCCTTTAGAGTTTTGAAACCAGAAGGCACAATGTATATTTCTGACATGGTTCTTCTGGCCGAGCTTCCTGAAAACCTGAAGAATGACAAAAACCTGCTCACAGGCTGCCTTGCAGGTGCCTTGCTTAAGGAAGAGTATCTTGGGCTTTTAAAGAGAGCCGGATTTGTAGTTGAAGTTTTGAATGAAGACCTGGATATAAGCAAAAGACAATATAATGAGTTGCCTGCAGAGAGCTTAAAACTTAAAGCCTGGAAATAAAAAGATTTCTACTTTTTTTACTTTATAACTTGTAACTTTGGAGAAAACCATTTAACATGAAAATTTACTAAGAAAAGGAGCTTTTACATGGCATGGCCTATAACTTCTGGCGATTATGTAGTAGGAGACCCAAAATCTCCTGTGGCAGTAGTAACCCTTGCTTCTGACTATCGAGACTTGAGTTTAAAAAACTACGCCATCTGCGGGACCTGTTTTACGGAAAATTTTGGAATTGAGAAGATAATAGTTAATGTACTTTCAAATCCTCACATCAGTTGCCTGATCGTCTGCGGGAAGGAAAGTGAACATTTTGCCGGGCAGTCCCTGCTGTCACTTGCCGAAAATGGGGTTTCGACTTTTGGAGGGTCAAAAAAGATTGTCGGGTCTGAAGGAGTAATTCCTTACCTTAACGAAATTCCAGCGACTGCAATCTCTCGTTTTCTTAGGGAAATTGAAGTCATTGACCTCGTAGGGATAACCGACCCTTTGGTCATCCAGCAGGCAATAGATTCCTGTAGTAGAAAAGAAAGAAGCGAAGCTCCGGAGCTTATCATGCCCGAAATTGATGAAAATAGCTGGAAGAAATATGAATCTCAGGTAAAGAAGAATGTAATGTCCAAAATTAAAAAAGGATAAGATTCAAAGTTTTCAGCTTCTAATTAAAAAGATCTAAAAAATAATTTCATGAGCCTATCCCGAAACCAATTTCGTTTTGAGATCAATAATGGTTCCAAACAAGTTTCAGAATAAGGAAATTAATGTATCCTCTTCAAATTCAATGGAGAAAAGTAAATTTCATGGTATCCTCTTAAAATTTAAGTGATTTTCAACCGCATAAAAAATATAATAGTTGTTCCTTTTTCCCTTATCATATTTTGGAGTAGAAAAATGGAACTTGAAGCTTTAAAACAATTGCTTGCTTCACTGGACATCAATCCTGATGAAATTAAAGATGAAAAGTATGCCAAAGCTTTTCGTATTTTGTTTGCTATAATTGAAAAGCAGAATGAAGAGATTGAATTCCTTAAAGCAGAGAACCAGAAGCTTCGAGATGAAATCAACTTACTCAAAGGTGAAAAAGCCAAACCTAAGATTCGTGGCTCTAAAAAGAATGAAGACATTTCTTCTGAAAAAGAGAGAAGAAAAATAAAACTTCAATAGGATAAAGAGTCTAAATCTAAACTGGACAAAATAGAGGTTCATCAAACTGAAACATGTAACGTTGATAGATCCATTTTACCCAGTGATGCGTATCTTAAAGGTTATAGAGACGTAATAATTCAGGATGTATCAATAAAGCCTGTAAACACCAACTACAGGATAGAGATTTTTTATTTTCCTTCTGAGCACAAAACATATGCAGGAAAATTACCACATGGTATCAAGGGTGAATTTGGTCCCGGGATAAAATCCCTGATAATCATTCTTAATCATGTTGCTAATGTTTCAGAACCCAAAATACATGAATTTCTAGAAAATATTGGTGTTCATATATCTAAAGCCACTATTTCTCGAATCTTGACAAAAGATATTGATTTCTTTCATCAAGAGAAAGCCGAGATTTTTCTGGAAGGTCTTAAGGCTACGCCTTATCAGCAGATTGATGATACAGGTGCAAGAGTCAATGGTGTCAATTATTATACTCAGATTCTTTGTAATCCTCATTATACTGCTTATTTTACAGTTCCAAATAAGAACCGGGAAACCATTTTAGATGTGCTTTTATGTGGAAAAGAAAAAACGTACTGCTTTAATGCTGAAGCATTTGATCTGATGAAAACGTTTAATGTTTCTAAAAGCTGGCTGGAAAAACTCTCTTCTTTAAAAAACAAAATATTCAGTGACGAGGAAATGCATCGAAAGCTGAATTGTATTTTTTTGCATGGTAGAAAAACTACTAGGAAGAAGGTTCTTGAAGCCGGTGCAATTGCGGCATATCATCAGATGACAAACATACCTGTGGTTACCACACTTTTGAGTGATGATGCGCGTCAATTCAGGCAAATTGCATATCATCATGCTCTTTGCTGGATTCATGATGGTAGAAACTACAAGAAATTGAGGCCAATAGTTCCTTATCATAGAGAAAAGCTGGAAGCTTTTCTGGATAGTTATTGGGACTTTTATGGTGAACTTTGTGAGTTTCGAATAAACCCAGATTCAGAGGTAGCGGAGCAATTATCCATTAAGTTTGATCAGTTGTTTTCTACCAAAACCGGCTATGAACAGCTGGATGAAAGAATCGCTAAAACGAAGGAGAACAAGGAACAGTTGTTAAAGGTGCTGGTTCTGCCAGAGGTTCCGCTGCATAACAATGCAGCGGAATTAGCAGCAAGGGCAAAGGTCAGAAAAAGAGATGTGAGCCTTCAAACAATAACAGATGAAGGAACAAAGGCAAATGATACATTTATGACGATTGTTCAGACGGCAAAGAAACTGGGTGTAAGTGCATATCATTACATATGTGATAGAGTCGGCGGTACATTTGAGATGCCATCTCTGGCGCAACTAATCAGAGAAAAAAGTTCATTGAGTGGAAATTGAGAGATTTCCACTCAATTTGAATAGGATACAAATTAATTAATTTCCTTATTCAATATCTGGCAATATAATTCGAAGTTTTAGGATAAGCTCTTTTTAACAGGTTTTTCACTTAACCATAAAGAAATTCTTTCCTTTAAAGGAATTTGCCTCTTGAGTATTAAATTGGAAATTGAAAAGGAGGTAAATTTTTCCTTTTTTAAACTTCATTGAACTCGATGCTAATGCTACCTGCCTTTTTTACTAGAGATTTTGCAAGGAAACCACTTTCCAGTCTGCAGAGATTGAGCACTGCACAGGGCACAAGACAATTTGAGGAGCACTGTGCTTCCTGTGCTCTATCAATCACATAGTTGTTTTTGATATCCATAATTTCCATCATGGGAACTTCCATGTGAGAGAACTTCTTTATTTTTTCACATGGAGTTTCAATGTCAACAATAATTTTATTTCCTTTTTTGCTTCCACGTATCTTGTGAACAAAACCACATATAGTAGAATTTACAGTAAATTCAGTCAACTTGCCACCTTTAATTTTGGTCATTTAAGTTTCTGATTATTAAGATATATGGTCTTAGCAATGCATAATGTTAATTGAAACCGAAATCATTCAGACTGCAGTATTTCAAGGGTTTTTTCTAGAGCTTCTGAGATTTCACTGTCTTTGAGATCCTTGTCTTTATTCTTTTTAATTCCGAACTCCGAAATTACAATATGCTGATCCACTTTAAAACCTGCAAGTTCGAGAGTTTTGCTTGCACAGTTCACCGGGCAGCCATCAATTGCAATTATCCTTTCTGAAGCCTCGGCGGATTTCATGAGTCCGGGAGCTCTAGCCCCAATTCCTACGGTACACATCAGGTTTCCAAAGTTTTGTCTTTCGAGTTCTATTGCGGTCTTATTTGAAAGTTGTCCCACATTTGAAGCCCCAGTACATGGGAAAATTGCCACGTTTGACGAACCACATGCGCATTTTGTCTCTTCTGCCATAATTTTATCCTCCTCATAAGCTTGTTTTTTCTTATTTTAATTAATTGAATAGTAAACGATTCCATTTTTATTGAGTAACCCATTTTCGAATATCTTTTTCGTCTGGAACCTTACCTGCAACTTTTACTTCTCCATCAATAACAACTGCAGGAGTGACCATAACGCCGTAGTTCAGTATTTTTTCAATATCCTCAACTTTAATTACTTCAGCATCTACGCCAGTCTGCTTCAGTACTTTTTCAATCGTTTCTTTTGTTTTTTTGCACTTTGGACAACCAGTTCCGAGAATTTCGATCTTCATCTTTTTAACCTCGTGTTTTGTTTTATCATTTTGGACATTTTACTGTCATTATTTGAACATTTTACTGTCTTTTCGAGTTGTAAATGCATTAATCTCATAGAATAATGTTAAATAGATATCCAGTAAATATTATCGATACCGTAACAATTAAAACAAAAGCTCCAATCAACTCTTTTTTAAGTACTTTCTTCAGGATAATCATTTCAGGGAGCGAAAGTGCAGTAACTGCCATAAGGAAGGCTAGAGCAGTGCCGACAGGAAGCCCTTTTCCAATAAGGCTTTCCACTATAGGGATCATACCCATAACATTTGAGTATAGAGGAACCCCTATAACGACTGCAATTGGAACAGCAAGCAAATTGTCTTTCCCTGCATATTGTGCAAGGATACCTTCGGGAGCATATCCATGGAAGATTCCTCCCAAAGTAACTCCAATAATTATGTATATCCAGACCTTTTCCACGATTTCTTTAACATTGTCATAGGCAATAGCAGCTCTTTCATTTATTTTCAGAGATTCCTGACCTCTATTTTGATCCCCTACCTTTATATTGTAAACAAAATCCGCCACATATTTTTCCATTTTCAGAAGGCCTATTAAGTACCCACCAAAAACTCCGAGTACAACACCTGATACTATATAGATCAGGGTTACCTTAAGGCCAATGGTGGCCCACAGTGCAGCAACTGCAGCCTCATTTACCAGGGGGGAGGTAATAAGAAATGAGAAAGTCACTCCAAGTGGGATTCCAGATTCAACAAAACCAATAAAAAGAGGTACTGATGAACAGGAACAGAAAGGCGTGACCGCTCCTAGCAGGGAGGCTAATAGATGATATTGCAATCCTGTTCTGCCTCCAAGGATTTTTCGGGTTTTTTCTGGAGTTACATAGGTCCTGATGTAGGAAACAACAAAAATCATCACGGCAAGCAGCAAGAAAATTTTCAGCACATCATAAATGATAAAGTTAACACTGGCTGCAAGGTGCGTGTCAGGTGCAATTTTAAACACCTCATATGTCAGTTTATCAGCAATCCATTGAAGAGGATAGAATATATCAACCATTTTGGATCCTCCATTATGTTACTTCTTGAACGATATTTCAATTTACAAATATATCAATATATGATGATACTTAATATTATTTAAATATTTCCCTGAAGCTCAGAATATTTAATCCATTTTGAACCCCATATACTTTTACTTAAGATGATTTTCAATTCAAGACCGAATTGGTTTTATGAGAATATTGAGGATATACACACAAAACAACGAGGAACCAACTTCTTTTGAGTTTTTATAATAGTACAAAATCTTATTCCTCAAGTACCTCCAGAATTTTCCTGATTTTTTCGTTTTGGATAGAATATAACCTCTTTTTCCCCTCTTTTCTTACCTTAATTATCCCCCAGTCCTGTAATTTTGCAAGGTGCATTGAGGTATTGGACTGAGTCCTCCCGATTATTTCCGGGATCTCACAGGCACATAGCTCTCCTCTGTTACCGTATTTATTTTCTCTGCATTTATTTTCAGATTCGATTAAAGCCTTAATAATTCTATACCTGGTGTCTTCACTTAGAGCCTTGAAAAGCTGTATATTTTCTTCATTAATCATATCAACAATTATTGAATATGTAGAATTATATATATTTTTCGAAATTGGAAATTAGACATATTGTTTGTAAATTTGGAGTAAAGGCTATTTTTAACTCACATAGTTTCCAGGCTAACGAAATAAAGTAGATTTCATATTCTAATGGAAAAACAAAAGATACATGGACAGAAAAAATACAAAAGATACATAGACAGAAAAAAAATACAAAAGATACATAGACAGAAGAAAATACAAATAGATGAGAAGAAGACTGTTGTTGCTGCTTTAAGGACGAAAACCCCAGTCATATTCATTTTTAAATCTTTTTCATTCCAGATTTAATTAAGCCCTGTTCTGATTTTCATTCAGGTTCATTCATATTTTCTTTCAGGTTTATTCGGATTTTTTGTTTTGTAACTGCTTAATAATATCAAAAATATCTTCAAATTCAGGATTCAACCTGTAAAAATGCCATTTTGAACTGCTGTAGGCTTCGACGATCCCGCAGTTTTTCATGATTGCAAGGTGATGAGAAACAAGGTTCTGCCTTTCGTTCAATTTAAATATCAATTCACAAACGCAGTGATCTCGTTGAGAGAGAAAATAAGCAATTTTCAGTCTTATAGGATGTCCGAGAGCACTGAAGATCTCACTGGCTTTTTTTATGTCATTGTCCAGAAAATCGATTTCCTGGAGCATTTTCCCTTCCCATTCCTTCTTTTTCTCAGGGTCAGCAGGACAACAATAGCTCATAAATAAAAGAAGTTAAGCCTTCTAAATAAGGGTTTTCATATCAATTATTTTAGATATCTAACATATTATTATTTATACTCAATATTTTTTGGGACTTTAAAAATCTTAAATTACAATATATCAACATTTTTTGATATATACATCGCGGTTTTTTATAACTTAGGATTTCTAAATCAATTTGAAGGATTAAGCTGCCCTTTTTGAATAAAGTATTACCAAAAGTTCCTGAAATCTTTGTAAATATATGCCGCACTATCTTTATGGAGAAGGCATTTGATCTTAAAATCAAAGAGGTAGTTGCTGTTGTACCTTCTGCCCGTATAACGTGCCAGTTCTGTGTAGATGAATATTCTCGGCGAGCACTGAATCAAAAACAAGCAGAGAAGAGGTAAACAAGGGAAAATAGATTGATTTCTCACTGGACTGATCAATTACAGAATATTTCCTCTTGTCAATCGAGTTAATCACTACAAGGATCTTCCTCATATTTTTGATACTCACAAGTAATTTGACAAAATACTTATAATATTTGTTACATTTGAGTATATCAACATATCTTGATATTTTATAATAAGTTTCTACTTCTTGACGATAAAATAGAATATGAAAATTTTTGGAGAACTATAATGAAGCGATTGCATAGAATACAAGGTAAGAAACGAATTCATTTTTCATTACCTACTTTAATAAAATCGCTCTCAACTTTAGCGATTTTTTGTTTCCTGATCTTCAGCTCTGGTTGCACAGATTCTGACAGCTCCGATAATGAAACAGACCTTGCTGAAATTACGGAGAACGTTAGTGACTCAGGCACTGGAATGGAATTGATTGAAGTTACGAACTTGAGCCAGATTGATGAAGCCCTCAAAAAAGGTCCTGTTGTACTGAAACTTGGCTCAAAGGGTTGTATTCCCTGTGGAGAACAGGAAGAAATATTCTCAGAGCTACTTCCAAAATATCAGGATTCTGCCTCATTCATGCTTATTGATATCAAGCAGAATCCCGAGTTTGCAACAGAATTTGGAGTAAGAGTTATTCCGGATACCTGTATTATTATGGATATCGAAAACGGAAAATACATGTATATGCGGCAGGACGGCAGCAAAAGCCAAGAAAGAACAAGCGCAAGGTTCCTAGGTGTTACCGACAAAGAAATCCTTTCAGAGACTCTTGAGAAAGCTATTGAATCCAGGAAAACAGAGGAATAAACTATGTTTTTCGATTTTTTTCCAATTGCAGCTTTTTTTGCAGGGGTAGTCAGTGTACTTTCTCCGTGTATCTTGCCCGTAATCCCGGCAGTTTTTGCTTACTCAACTGAGAAAGGAAAGTTCAGACCGCTTGCGATTGTGTTAGGTTTGTCCCTTTCCTTCACCTGCATGGGGATCATTACTTCCATTTTAGGGGCTACGTTCACGGCTTATCTCGGTTACCTTAACATCTTCGCCGAAATTCTTCTTATAACTATGGGCGTTGCTCTGATTTTTGATCTCAATATTTTCAATGTTTTTGGAAACTTTTCATCCCTTGCGAACTCCAAACGAGAAGGCCTTTTAGGAGGGCTTTTACTTGGTTTCTCTCTCGGGATTGTCTGGCTTCCGTGTGTCGGCTCAGTACTTGGTTCAATCCTCACCATGGTTGCGGTTTCAGGTAAGATTGGTTATGGAGCGTTGATGCTTTTCATATATTCCCTCGGCTTTTCCATTCCAATGCTTCTTGTTGCTTATTCTGCAAGCTTTTCTTCCTCAAAGCTTAAGAAAGTTTCAAAATATGGTTTCCCTTTAAAAAAAGTTGCAGGCTTTGTAATTATGGGAGTCGGCTTTTATATGGTTTATCGAAACCATTTCTGACCTATAGTACCAAGAACTCCCATTTTGCAAAGAAGAAATGTATGTGGTTTGAATGAAACAAAAAAGAGACGAAGATTCACTTCACTACAACCTAAAAGACAGAGGATTCTTAATCTTCTGTTCTTCCCATGTAATAAAATGAATTTTTACGTTAACCTATCAAAAGCAGGCTTAGCACGAAAATAATGGAACCTCAAAAGTTGTCTGCAAAGTAAGCAACTGCGTAAGCTATATACAGGTGACATTAAGTATTCCAATAATGGACCTTTTATAACCTTAATTCGGTTTTTGTTTCTTAACAACAAGAACTGGAACCTTTGAATGCCTTACAACCTTATATGTTACACTTCCAAGCAAAAATCTTTCTAATCCTCCTTTACCAAGGGTTCCCATTATTATAATATCTGCTTTGTTCTGCTCTGCAAACTCCAGAATTGCACTCGCAGGATCGCCTTCTACAACCACACCTTCATAGTCTATTCCCTTATCCTTTGCAACCTTCTTAGCATACTGGATAGCATCATTTCCTTCTTGACGCAACATTTCCTCCATGACGTTCCAGCTAGAACCCAGATGAATCGGTGTTTCCAGTACAGACGGTACATATGCGTCTTTATTAAGCACATAGAGAGCATAGACCTTCGCACCCATAATTTTTGCAAGTTCCATTCCTTGCAGTACGGCAGTTTGACTATATTTAGACCCGTCTGTTGCAATCAGTATTCTTCGAAAAGTATCTTTAAGATTTATTTTCCTCCCCCCGTTCCAGAATAGTATTGAGTTGCTTTGATGCCTCAGCTAAATGCAAACAAAAGTATTATAGTACTATGATAAAAGCAAATAAAGATATGCGTGAATATTCAGCCTGGACAAAGCAAGATCAACCGTTATCTTATTAGATTCAATAGAAAAAATTTATATGAAGAGTACTTCGATAAACCCTACTTTTTAGCTACCTGCTTATAAAGGGTATTTAAGTAATTTGTTGGGATCAGAGGTTTATCGAAGTTCTCTGGACTAATTCTTGATAGCTGTTGGCTATTAATTATCTTTTTGTGACTATAGTTATTAATTTTGATAAACTTTAAGACCTACGAAGCAGGGAAGACAGTTAAACATCCTTAAATTCAACACTGATACTGCTCGCCTTTTTTGCCAGATATTTTGCAATGAGTCCACTATCAAGTCTACAGAGGTCGAGTACTGCACAGGGTACTAAGAGCTTATCCGAAAATTCAGTAATGCATATCGAAAAGTTACAATAGGTCTAAATATCCGGGCGTCCGTTCTGATTTTGCATATTGCATATTGTAAAAGTTATAGCAGGCAACCACTTTTCGGATAGGCTCTAAGCAGTTTGAGCAGCATTTAACTTCCTGTGCTTTATCAATCACGTAGTTATCTTTGATGTCCATAATTTATTTCATGGGGATTTCCATGTGAGAAAACTTCTTTATCTTTTCATATGGAGTTTCGATGTCAACAACAATTTTGTTTCCTTTTCTGCTTCCATGGACTTTGTGAACAAAGCCACAAATAGTAGAATTTACTGCAATAACGGTCAATACACAACCTTTATTTTTCCAATTATTCTCGGCATGATTTGACGAATCCTAAATAAGATTACCTCAGCATTAACCAGAAGAATTATAATTAGTAACGGAATATAAATCAACATATATAAGTAACATATGAGTATAAGTTCATATACTCATATATAAGTGATGATCCCCGCAGATATTGTTTTCTATATTTAAGGCTCTGGCTGATGAGAACAGGATAAGGAGATGGGATTTTTTTAAAAAATGAGGGATTGTGTGTCTGCGATATAAGGCGGTTTTAGGCATTAAGCAATCTAACACTTCTATATATTTAATTAGGCTGAAGGTAGCAGGACAACAAACCGTTTTGGCGATTGTATTTTTAGAGCAATTCATCTCAAAATTACTTCTATTAGTCTCCAGTCCGAGAGTTAAACAAGACTAAGTTTTAGGTGTTATAGTGTCATATCAAAAATTTGCAAGAGAAGTCGGCCTTATCGGAATGGTTCAGGTACTTACAAACTTAAGTACCTTCCTTCTAATCCCAATAATCACAAAAAGCCTTGGGACGTATGATTACGGGCTCTGGGCGCAGATAAACATTTCAGTATCCTTAATCTCTCCTCTTGCACTTATGGGCCTTTCAATGGGTCTTGTCAGATTTTTATCTTCTGAAACAGAGAAGGAAGTGATAAAGGAGGCTGTCTATTCCATTCTTTTTTTCGTGACTATTTCTGGCCTTCTGGCCTCCCTTTCACTGTATATGCTTGCCGAACCTCTAGCAACGTTCGGTTTCAAGGATCCAGATGCGGCCTATTTCATCAAGGCAGGCTCCCTTTTGATTCTCGTGAATGTAATCGAGCCTGTGTCTCTTTATTATTTCAGAGTGTTCAGGCAGATTAAGGAATTTTCTTACTTTACTCTTTTTGAAGCACTTGGAAAATTACTTTTTATTCTCTTTCTTCTCAAAATTGGATATGGGCTACTTGGTGTAATAGTAGCCACATTACTGGTACAGGGCGTCATTACTTTAATCGCTATTCTGATCATTATTAAACAGATAGGACTTGTTATCCCTCGATTTACTTATTTAAGGGAGTACCTGCGATTCTCTTTACCTTTAACCCCAAATACTCTTGTAAGATGGATTACAGAATCAAGTGACAGATATTTAGTTACTTATTTTCTCGGTCTCAATAGTGTAGGCATATATTCGGCAGCCTGCTCCTTCGGGAACCTTATACAATTTCTTATAAACCCTCTTCAGCTTATTCTTTTCCCAGAGCTCTCAAAACTGTTTGATGAAAATAAAATTGATGAATTAACAGTTTATATGTCTTATTCCTTGCGATATTTCCTTATTATTTCTATTCCTGCAGTCTTTGGGCTTTCAGCTTTTGCAAAACCTTTGCTTGGAATATTTACAACAGAGAACTTTGTTTCAGGTTGGTTTGTGATCCCAGTTATAGCTTCTTCTGGCCTTCTAGCAGGAATCGCTCAAATTTTTATCAATACACTATTAATTGTCAAAAAAACGAAAGTACCAACTTATATTAATTTTGCTGTGGCGGTTTTGAACGTGTTACTTAACCTTCTTCTAATACCCTGGGTAGGCATTGTCGGGGCTGCTCTATCAACCTTATTCTCATACTTTTTTATGGCTATTCTTTGCACACACATGTCTCTAAAACATTTCAAACATAACTTTTATTTTTATGATATCATAAAATGTATTTTATCCTCAACGGCTATGTACTTCTTTGTTTCCCGTTTTGAGATATTGACCACCTATAAGCTTCTCGTGGCTGCAGGAATAGGCGTTCTTGTTTATCTATCTGTGATGTTTCTGTTGGGAGGTTTCAACGATCACGAGCTTTCTTTAATAAAAAAACATTTATTTAGAATCAGAAGTAACCTCACCAAAATAATTGAGGCTTAAACAGTTGATTATATAATGTTACTGATAGAATTTTAAGTAGAATTCACAATTAAAAATAAGACCGTACTTTTAAATAGTATATGAGTATAATTGCATATACTCATTTAGAGTTGGTGGTGCCCATGGATATTGTTTACATACTTAAGGCGTTGGCTGATGAAAACAGGATAAGGATACTAAATCTTTTAAAAAAACGAGAACTATGTGTCTGTGATATTGAAGCAGTTTTAGGCATTAAGCAATCTAACACTTCCAGACATCTGAATAAACTGAAAGTGGCAGGAATTATTGTTTCTGTAAAAAAATCCCAGTGGGTCTATTATCAACTCAACGATTCTACTTTTCAAAAATTTCCCTTCCTCTCAATTATTATTGGTTATGAAGTTGAGAAAATAAACGTTTGTAAAGACGATTTAGTTTTATTAGAAAAGCTTAAAGCAAGTGATAGATGTTGCGAGTGATCAAAAAATAGTTATTTTTATGTAACTATTCAGTCTATATAAAACAGAATCAATAGCCATCTTTGTTAAAATTAAATAGACAAATTTCTGCAAATTGATTTTATGGAACTGTTGGCAACTGACTGCGTTTCGTCCTCTTCTATAGGTTATTTCTTTGATTTATTACTTTCACTAGAATCAATATCAATAGACATGTTTTTATAGGCTGAATAGTTACATTTTTATAAAATATTTATTGAAAAATAGAGGGTGTTCGTTCTGGAAGAAACTGCTGTATCAAAATTATCGTTTTTAAATCGTTATTTAACCCTGTGGATCTTTCTGGCTATGTTTATCGGCGTGGCTCTGGGTTTTGTCTTCCCGGGCTTTGCAGACTTATTACAGAGTTTGTCTATTGGCACCACATCCATTCCCATCGCTATCGGGTTAATAGTTATGATGTATCCGCCACTGGCGCGGGTCAAATATGAAGAGCTAGGCAAGGTCTTCAGAAATCATAAGGTATTGGGTTTATCCTTACTCCAGAACTGGATCATCGGCCCCATTTTGATGTTTATCCTGGCAATTGTATTTCTCAGAGAATATCCAGAATATATGGTAGGTGTTATTCTAATAGGTCTGGCCAGGTGCATTGCCATGGTGATTGTTTGGAACAGCCTGGCAGATGGGGATAATGAATATGCGGCTGCACTTGTTGCTTTCAATTCAGTCTTTCAGCTGGTCTTCTACTCCGTCTTTGCTTATTTCTTTATAACCATACTGCCTGAATGGCTGGGACTTAGTGGTATGGAAATATATGTATCCATGGGAGAGGTTGCTCAAAGTGTTGCGATCTATCTGGGAATTCCTTTCATTGCTGGTTTTTTAACCCGTTATTTCCTGCGCCCCTCAAAAGGAGCCGAATGGTATGATAACAAACTCATTCCAACAATAGGCCCGATTTCACTTTATGCTCTATTGTTCACGATTATTGTTATGTTTTCGTTAAAAGGCGAATACATTGTTGCACTGCCAATGGACGTTGTAAGGATTGCAATACCCCTCTTAATATATTTTGTAACTATGTTTGGGGTATCTTTCCTTATATGTAAACAAATGGGGATTAGTTACGAACAGACAACTTCTCTAGCCTTTACGGCAGCAAGTAACAACTTTGAACTGGCAATTGCCGTAGCAGTAGCGGTTTTTGGCATCAATTCCGGGCAGGCGTTTGCAGCGGTAGTGGGCCCTCTAATTGAAGTGCCCGTAATGATCGGACTTGTCAATGTTGCACTCCACTGGAGAAGAAAATACTTTACAAAAAAACGCATATGAAATTCTTCTAATCACAGGCACAAAGAAACGAAAGTACTTGAAAAAACTTTCATGCTAAATGACTTGGAAATGGCAAAGAAACCTTGCAGTTTGCTTTACAGCCAATCAACTTTGTATTTACAGCCTATAAACTCTGCATTTACAGGGGTAGTGGTAAAAGAATCTTAATTAGATTGTGGGCTACCAAAATTTACCTTCGTTGTTGCTGATAAGATTAGAACATAAGGTATGCGATTCTTTGATTTCATATCTTTGCAAGAGATTTTGAATAATCTTATCCAGCTAAAGAACTTTTGTATTGTGATTTTCTTTTTGAAATTGACCCAGTCCACTTTTATTGGCTATCTTCTTTTCTTAGGTGTGGAGAAATATCTTTCCACTTACAACCTTGTGTAACTGCATATAAGATTCCGTTTATTAATTTTCATAAGTCTGCATAAGGTCTTTTGTATTTGGTTTTGCGGCAGGTGATAATGTTCTATGGATTCCCATAAAACATCACCGATGTAATGAAGACATAATGTCAAATTTATAATTTATACAAATTAGTTGTTTTGGGAGAATATCTAACTTATTTTAGGTAAATAACTGATTATAAGCAAATAACTGATTTTCAGCAAATAACTGATTTTAGCAATAGGCAGTCTTTAATATAAAATGGACAAATAGATTATGTATAATATTTAAATTTAAAATTAACTGAAATTTTTTAATATTTATTTCAAATATATATTAAACTTGAATTATATAGCATATTAAAAGCCTTTAAATTAATGTTAATAAATATGCACTTCAGGAGCAGAGGGGACGAATTTCAAATTTATTATGGGTAAAGATAATACTTTAGTTATCTTGACAACTCGTGATACAGACCTTGAAATTTGATTAGAAAAGTATATATAATTATGCGCATATGTGTAAAATCAGAAAAATTATTAATTTCTTTTATAGCTCGAATCAGTCAATAAATAGTTAAAAAACGGTAATCTGGAAGTTACAGATTGCCTGGAAAAAGATATCGAAAAGAGCAAGATATTGGAGTCCGAAAAGCATGTCAAAATCAAAAAATGTCTGGAAAGATTTTTTCAAAGATAAGAAACATGGAGGGCACAGATACTCATCTGAGGAGTTTCTTTCTATGGAAGCCAGGGAAAAACTGTTCCACCTTGAAGGAGGCAGAACACTTCTTGATTTTGGATGCGGTGCCGCAGAACTTTTGACGTACTATGCTCCGGAGTATGAACAACTTTTAGGGGTGGATTTTTCCGAATCTATGTTAAAAGAAGCAAGTAAAAGGATTGAGAAAAAAAAGTGTCAAAACATAGATCTGCTTCTTGCTGACCATGAAACACTCTGGGATAAACTGCATTTCAACTTCGATAGAATAACTGCAGCTGGTGTAATTCAGTACCTGACATTTCAGGAAATTGATAAATTCATCTCTGATGCGTCAAAGCATCTAAATAAAGATGGCAAAATAGTACTTTTTGACATCCTGGACTCCCGCCTATATCCACTATGGAAGATAGGCCTATTCTCACAAAACACGAACGGCTTGAGAATTTTATGCAAAACAGGCTTCGAGTTTCGGACTACAGTATCGGCACGCCTGAAAAATAGTCCAAAAGATATCCTTGGATTTGCCCACAACCCCTACACAATCGAAAAAATTGCAAATAAGCATGGTTTTAAAATGATTTGTGTACGTTCAATGTATTACGAGTACAAATATCATACAATAATGTTTCGGACTTGAAAGGCTGTTCAGATGATTATTGAATTAGAAGAAGCAAGTCGGATAAAAAATAGAATATAAAATTTATGTGGTGGTTTAGTGAACAGCCGTAATCGCCTAAAAATGTTTTTTCTAATACCGTTTGTAATGGGTAGTTTATTTATTGGAGGAGCTGAAGCTTTTCCCTGTAAGGAGACTACAAAAATTCGTGAGAATATTGATCAAGGCATTCTTACCTTATTTTCGCAAAACTACTCCAAATCTAACAGCGTTCCGAAAAATGTTTTTATTGCAAAACTTCAGGGTAATAAGATCTATGATAAATTATATTCTGCAATTTACGGGATGCTTAAGTCAGAGATTTCTTTCAAGACCTCAAAAGTATTGCAGTATAAAGTAAGAAGAGGCTCCTGTTCATGTCCGTACAGTTTGTTTCCAGTTGCAGACACTGTTTTAGAATCCGGAATAAATGGATATACGGCAGATTTAGTTAAATCTTCAGAAACTTATCGGTTCTGTGAAGTCGCTTCCATCCCACTAATTCACTATATGGAGCAACCAAGGCAGATTGGATCACTTTACATCTGCAGGCTTATACCGATGGTTAAATGCACTTACCAGATCTCAATAGATTTAGAGATGGATGACCCTCAAAGCTTTGTTGAGCTTAATACCCCGGGTTCAAAGTTGATTCTCCAAAAAGTAAATAATAATATTATATTAGAAAGCTATTTTAAAGATTCTTCAGAGAATATCAGATGTGAATCCATATCCATCGGGAATGCGGCAGAAAAATCTGATTTTGAGATTATTTTTGATGGATATAACAAAACAAACACTATTCTTGTAAAAGATGGCAACTGTATCGTGACTCCATTTTATAACACCGATAGGCAGAGATTACCTTATGTGGATGTTTCAAATGGGTACATTAAGTTCACTTCTTTTGTACTTGGAAAAGGAACGCACCTTGATTTAGATATATACAGTATAAGCCAGACCTCAGAAAGAAAACTCATAACTGCGATTGGAAGTAACAGAATGCTGGCTTTCGGAATTGATGGCCCGCATGTCAGAAACACAACCGAGCAGGGAATACGCTACCTTAACAGCAAAAAAAATAGAGGAACAATATGGTTTGATATAGAGCTCCTTGAGCAGTACAATGAAGAGGATATTGAATACTTGCGTGGGCTGGTCATCAATAATTCATGGGATGTAGGTGTACATTACTCAAAAGAATTAAACAGCTTCCCACTGGAACAGGCGTATAGGATAATGGATGAAGGACATCTGTATGTGTATGAAAAAATAGGGCGAAAACCGACAAGCTGGTGCTCCATGAGAAACAGAGATAATATTATGCACGCTCTTTATGCATACGAAAACTTAGGGATGATCTGGAGAAATGGAGACTCGGGGATCCATACGGAAAAATATATTGGAAGTCTGGAAGATGATACCTGGGAATGGTGGGAAACAGCATCTAAAGCAGGTATGGTACACCCGGTTTTTACCCATGAACTTGATAAGGACCCAGCCATAAAATACTCAATTAGCCGCTCAAAATTTCATAACTGGGTAGAGAATTATGAGTCAAACAATATGTCTATAGTGTCTTTTCACGAGTACAGCCAAATAAGTCGAAATACATATGATGCCACATTTGATAATCTGCAATATACTGAAAACTCTGTCGTGTTTAATGTACACACAAATGGTGGCATTGCCCTTGTAAATGTAAACATAAACGCTGGAAGAGATACTCAGGTTTACGACAACACATCCGGAGAATTTCTTGATTATGACATAAAACAGGATAATTCAATTACTTTCTGGGTTGAAAACAACCATAACTATATTGTATACTTGAACAGCGATGAACAGTGATTGAATGGTGTTCTACACAGATATTTTTGTGATCTAAACTTTATTTATCTGTAATGCTGAGAAATGATTCAAGTATAATATCAAGGATATCAAGATATTTGTTGCCAAGAATCATTATCGTGATAATGAAATTAGGATCAATTCCTGAACTGCAAATTTGAAGTTATATTTTTATTATTTCTTATTAGAACTAATTCAACTAAATTTAGATAAAAATTGAAATTCAACTAAATTTAGATAAAAATTGAAATTCAACTAAATTTAGATAAAAATTGAAGTATAATTTAAGATAGATTTATCACAATTCCGAAACAATTATAATTATCTTTGAGAATTTCACCAACAGCATTATTCACAATATAAGTGATTTCATGAGCCTCTCTAAAATCTACACTAAACCCATTGCATATTTAACGAGTTTTAAGAGACTCATACGTGATACTATCGGAGCTCTTCTTATAAGGGACTGGAAACAGATGGAAAAGGAAAACATTATGCCTATAGAGGGCGTTATGCTTCCTGAAGTCCTTAGAATTCAAGGAGAAGGGTTTGAAAATCAAAGACAGGATATGCTTATAAGATATTCAACAAAACTCAAGAAAATATTTTATGTAATAAAGAGTCAGAACCAAGTAGTAGGTTACTCAGTATACTACATACTACTAATACCTACCTTTAAAGGCTTCAAGAAAAAATCAGTAGTTTGTTCGATTTCAATTGACAGAAACTTCAGAAAACAGGGGTTTGGCGAGAAATTATTAGAAGAGAGTATCCAGGAAATGAGGTTAAACAAAATAGCTTCGGTATTATTGTATGTAAGTGTAAATAATGCTTCTGCTATAAAATTATATGAAAAAGTGGGCTTTCGAATAATAAGGGAAACAACAAATATTTGTGGTGAGAACGAAAGATGTTATGAAATGGAATTGAGTCTTGTTTAATGGTTATTTGGTTAAATGGCTATTTTGTTTAATGGCTATTTTGTTTAATGGCTATTTTGTTTAATGGCTATTTTGTTTAATGGCTATTTTGTTTAATGGCTATTTTGTTTAATAGTTACTTGGTTTAATGGTTATTTGGTTTATCTATTCCTTTTTGACTACTTTCAGGGATTAACTGTCTCATGTTTACATAGAATTTGTTTTTGTCAATGTACTTGTATCTGACATATGCAGTGTCTCAAATTTGCTGTAAATTTGAAGTCAAGTTTTTGCGTACGATGGAGAAAATTGATCTTCCGCTATGGAATTTTTTACTTTGTAACTTTTGGAGATTTGTGGTTTTACAGAATAATTGGCACCTTGCCGATTAGTTCAAAATGATTTGAACCAATCCATAAATATAAAATTATCATATTACAAATTACCTTAGCAGCTTGAAATCAAAGCCACATTGATAAAAAGGAGACATAGAAATGAGAATGCTTGAAGAATTTTTCCCGGAGTTTACCCAGAAACTGGACGAAATTGATCAGCTTTACGCCGAAAAAAGGATGATTGACGAAAAGACCTATCAGTTCATTTGCTTTGCTCTCTCCATCAAAGCCAGGTCAAAACCCTGCGTTCTGAAGCATTTTAAAGGCGCCCTCGAAGCAGGAGCTACAGTCAAGGAACTTTCGTATATCTTTGCCCTGGTCATGCGAGAAGCCGCAGGTGCCGATGACTGCTGGACCCATGATGTACTTGGGGACTGGAAAGAAATCCTGAAAGGTAATATTTCCTGCAGTTGCGCAGGAGATGAGAAGTAAGATTGCAATAACAACTTTTTCAAGTTTATTTTTCAAACCCGGTCCAAGAATTCGCTTTTAAGAATTTTTCAAGACTGAGGTTTATAATTAAGAGTAAGGAATAAAATGGACGAAAAATATCTGACGTACTTAAAGCAAAACCGGAAAAAAATAGGACTCTCCATTGTAATTTTTATATTCCTGGTCGCATTGGGAATATTCATTTTCTCTACTATGGAGTCCAACATTCCTCCTAAGTCGTCAAACAATACTGTGTACGTAGCTGGCGACGGAAGTGGAAACTTTACCTGCGATGGAATTGACGATCAGGTAGAGATAAATCAAGCTCTTGAATATGTTGCAAAAAATTCACAGTTCTCAACCGTTCATTTGAAAGGCCCAAATACATACGTCATCTCTGACAGTATTCTAATTGGAAATAATACAATCTTAGAAGGAGACGACACGGCTGTAGTAAAACTCCAGGATAACGCAAACTGGCCAGTGGGTAATCCCATGATAACACAGATGGGCAGCGATGGAGTCTATGGAGTCACTATAAAAGGATTTGAAATAGATGGAAATCATGACAAGAATGAAGATAGGCAAAGAGGACAAGGATATTACAACATGATCAAGTTCCTTGACGCTAAAAACGTAGACGTTAATGATATGTATATGCACGACGGGCATGGAGACGGGTTAAGAGTAGAGAGAGGCGCTAATATCACGTATTATAATAATAGAGTGTATAAATTGGGACATGATGGTCTTTTTGCCATCGATTGCCTGAATGTAGAAGCCTGGAACAATAGAATCACTTGCAGGACCAACAGCGGCCTTAGAGTCTGGAACTCAAACCATGTAAAATTCCATGATAACGTAATAGATTCCTTTTACCACTGGAGTGCAGGTGGCTCTGGAATTCAGATTGAGAAAACAACAGGTATCGTCAACGATGTTGAGGTATATAATAATACTATCAATAATACCTATGGTCCCGGAATCTGGCTGATAGGTTATGGAGAAACTTATCCCGAGGAAGAGGCGCAGAATGTCCACATTTATAAGAATACCCTCTATAACACAGGTACTAATCCAAGTATTGACTGGGTAGGAGGGGTTGTAACCAGCGGGTTTTATGACACCCTGATTGAGAGGAATGTGTTTGACGGAGTATATCATGCAGCCATTGTCCAGATGTATCCTCCTTCTTCCGAAGACACAGACAATTCAGTTGATCTTTCACCTCAGGGTACAGGGTACAAAACGATTGTCCGTAATAACATAATCATTGATACCCAGAAGCGTAAAAAAGACCCTGATGGGACAGGATACTCAGTGATTAATTATCTGCCTGAAACGCATTCCTTTGTGCTGGAAAACAACTGTCTGTACAATAATACAGGTGGAAATTATAAAAATGCAAGTTCAACCACTGACATATATGTAAATCCTCTCTTTGTAAACCATAATAAGCATGATTATCATCTGAAATCAAACTCCCCTTGTATTGGTGCGGGATACGTGCCATCAAATTCATCAAAAGAACTAGATGAGAATGAAAACAAGATAAACATAGGAAGGTATGACTGATACGTACTTGCACTTGTAGTACTTACTAAAATCAGAAATGTAGTACCTGCACTTGTAGTACTTACTAAAAAATCAGAAATGTAGTACCTGCACTTGTAGTGCTTACTAAAAAATCAGAAATGTAGTACCTGCACTTGTAGTGCTTACTAAAATCAAGAATCATTTTCTGAGAAATCCGTTAACGTGAGCTGCTTTGAACGGTAAAGTTTTGCCTGCATGGGTTTCATGTAGTCTCCAGACAAATGATATCTTTCCATAAGAGAGCTGAGCATTTCATAAAGTTTGGCCTTATAGGCCATATCAGCTCCTCCTTTTGCATACAATTTGCGGTAAGGATCCACAAGTTCGGAAAAGTTAAGTTCAAGAAAACCGAAGAAATGCTTTCTGGTTTCGCCCCTGAGGTTCAGAACTCCAGGCAGAGCGTAATCCACACCACATTCGGTTGCAAGAGACATAATTTGTTCGAGATTCTGAGGGTTGTCAGTAAGAAAAGGAAGAATTGGCATCATATGGATTCCAGTAACAGCAGATGTGTTTTTAAAAGCCCGCAGGACTGAAAACCGTTTATCAGGTGACGAAGCCAGGGGTTCCAGTAGAGCACTTAATTTTTTATCCACCGTTGTAACCGTAACTGCAATATTTACAGATGTTAGTTCAGCAAGTTCTGAAAGAAGGTCATAGTCTCTGAGGATAAGGTCCGATTTTGTAGATATAGTGACAGGATTTCGGTATTTAATCATCAGCGCCAGAACCTCGCGCATCAATCCGTACTTTGCTTCTACAGGCTGATAACTATCGCAGACTCCGCCTATATTAATTACTTCCTTTTTCCAGCTTCGTGCTGCAAGCTGCTTTTCAAGAGCTTCTGCAACATTCGTTTTTACGTAAATTTTTTGAAAAAAAGCACATTTTTTATCCACTGCGGAAGAACAGCTTTCTCTCCCGAATCCTGGCTCTGCACAAGCAGACTTCTTCTTTTCTTCCAGATAGCTATGAGAATACATTGCATAACAGTAATTACAACCGTGTTCACAGCCCCTGTAAATATTCAAATCCCAATGAAATGGTAGATTAATCCTGCTGGATTTATTTATCCGATTCAGAGCTTTTTTAACCTTGATTTCTTCGAACATCCCAAAATAAGATAGGGTTGAGAACTATAATAAACTTAAGAACAGAAAACCTAAAAGAACTTTGTAGCAGGAAAGAAATTTCCAAAAAGTAGAAAAAGAGAATATTACTCTCAGTAGTTATTCTCTGGAATTAGTCTCTGGAATTAGTCTCTGGAATTAGTCTCTAGAGTTATTCTCTGGAATTAGTCTCTGGAATTATTCCCTAGAATTAGTCTCTGGAATTAGTCTCTGGAATTAGTCTCTGGATTATTCTTTGTAAACTCCATCTCCTGTAATAAGTTTTCCTTCAGCCTTTACCCATCCTTCCTGAGGGCCTGAAAGTCGGATAGAAATCCTATCACTGTAACCATTAGATTGCCAGCCGTAGATCCACCATTCGTTTCGGCCATCCATCTGAAGAAAAATCTGAACCTCGGTATCAGGAGACGCATCATAGTGTGCATATACCAGGCTCTCATAATCAAAATATTCGGGGTTGATATGCTCAGGTAGAGGAATTTCCGAACCTTCTTCGGATTCTCGGAGATTATTTTTGGGCAGGAGCACGGACTCATTACCAACAGGGAATCTGGTATTAATCATATGGTCAGCCCTTACGTTAGTCCCGAAATCAAAAGATGTCAAAACTGGGGTTTCTTCTGAATATTCATTGGACTCAACTATCTGTTCTTCTTCCTGAACTTCATCTTCAATATTCTCGGACCCAGGTTCAGGCTCGGGTACGGCTACAGGAAGGGAATGATAAACCGGTTTAATCTCGGCAGCTTCTATTTTGAACATTGGTCCATGCTCAGTATCTGTAAGGCTAAGATTCCAATTTGAAGGCTTATTGTAATAATCACCATTCACCATTTCCAGTCCTACCTCGGATTCATTATCAAAAACAGGAACCGGCAAATATAAAGTTACATTTTGCAGCGTGCTGTTGCTTTCTATAATTATATTGTATTCATAATTACTCATAAGACTATCATTATACATTTCCTCGTTTTGAGTCTCCAGATAGATTGAACCCAGCACAAGCAAAAGAAGAATAAATAATACAATCCCTCCAAAAATTGTTACTTTTCTGTTCATTGTCAGTCATTCTCCCCTAAAGATTGAAAACAAATATGTGAGAGAGATAGTTAAACCTTGCTAAATTTAACAAGAAGAATAATCATGAATTTGTTACGCATTTGTCGCACTGTATGAATTAACTACAAAAAGAACCGAAGTAACCGGAATACACTATTTTACTGGCAACAAATTACTTTTTATAAATTAGAAGATTAGACTCAAAAAAACACTTAGTTTCTTGTAATTTGATAAGGAACGTTAAATATATATTTTAACATGTGGGAGGAAAAACCGAAGAACCTGGATACGTTAAGCTTGTTTTCACCTCCTCCGATGTTGAAAGGGTACATGTACGGAGCACAGGAAGCCCATCAGGCACGGAACTCAAACAAGCTTTTAGCCATACGTCTTGAAACGAACAAATCCTGCAATCTCCGCTGCCGCTACTGCTATGCACAGAGTGGTGAGGACTCGGCAAAAATAGCCGATTTTAATAATCTCAAGCGTATTATTCAGGAGGCAAAAGAACTCGGGATCAGGTCTGTGGTCGTAATTGGGGGAGGAGAACCGACCCTGTACCCGAGTTTCAGGGATTTAATAGCCTATATTGATTCCCTGGAAATAATCCCGGTGATTTTTTCGAATACGGTTCTGATGACAGAAGAACTTGCAGAATTCCTGTACAAACACAATGCCTCAGTAATGGGAAAGCTAGATTCCCTTAAGCCTGAAGTACAGGACTACCTGGCAGGAAGAGCAGGAGCCTACGAAGATATCAGGAAGGGACTTTGGAATCTCCTCAAAGCAGGATTTTCAAAACCGGCAGGGCCTGGAAAACTCCGTCTGGGAGTTTCTTTCGTTAGTAACAAAATGAATCTGGAAGAAATTGAGGAGATCTGGCATTTCTGCAGGCAAAACAATATTTTTCCCAATATGGAAATTCTAACGCCTACGGGCAGGGC
Source organism: Methanosarcina sp. Kolksee (assembly GCF_000969945.1). NCBI lineage: Archaea > Methanobacteriati > Methanobacteriota > Methanomicrobia > Methanosarcinales > Methanosarcinaceae > Methanosarcina > Methanosarcina sp. Kolksee. The sequence goes on along the minus strand of NZ_CP009524.1, from coordinate 436,101 downwards.
AAATGACGAACTTGAGGATAAGCTACTCACGGCTGACGAGATTAAGGAATATAAATTAAAACTGCTGGAAATTGACCAGAAATATTACGGGTATGACTGGCTGCCCTACACACCAATTACCGCAAGCGGCTGCCTTCAACACTTATACAGCCTGTATATCAATATCGAAGGAAATGTCCGGCCCTGTGCACCTACAAAACTGGACGAACATCCTGCGCTCAGAGTTGGTGGGGAATATCCCTATAATGTAAATAAAATGAGCCTTCGGGAGATATATAATTCCGATCTTTTCACATACGTCCGAAACATCGATAAAATGCTCGAGGGAAGGTGCAGGAACTGTGAACATAATGAAGAGTGCATAGGCTGCAGGGGATATGCTTACAGCGTAGGAATCAAACATGGCATCGACCCTCTTAAAGCCCTCAGGATGGAGTGCCAGCAGTGTTTCAAATAAATGACAGATTGGTAATTGAATGGTAAAAGAATGATAAAAGAACGGTAAGAGAACGGTAGAAGAACGGTAGAAGAACGGTAGAAGAACAGTAGAAGAACGGTAGAAGAACGGTAGAAGAACGGTAGAAGAACGGTAGAAGAACGGTAGAAGAACGGTAGAAGAACGGTAAAAACAAACCTCAGGCAATAAATAAGTTAAAAGAAATAAATAAAGAAATGTACTGTTGAATAATTTGAGGAGATGGTGAGAAATTGAACAGTACAGGAAGAGTGGAGTTTGGACAGGTTTCGGAAAATAATGAAAAGATAGTAATGACCAGTAAGGAGGACATCGAAAAAAGACTCTGTCAATGCCTGAAAAACCATGAACTGCCTGATTACCTTCTATATATGGGCACTGGAGGAGCAAAAAACTGGCTGAAACTTGATGAGGCAAAGACATTTCCTGTAGCCAGGCAACTCAAAGTCCTTCTGGAAAAAAATCTGGACTCAATCGTAAGATTTATTCCGACAGGTATGAGTCTCGTAAGTGTGGGAGTGGGAAACGGGGAGAAGGAAAGAATTTTTCTCGAGGCGCTAGTGAGAAAGAATCTGGCTGAAAACCCTTCCTCAGGAAAAGTGTCGATGCGCTATTACCCCATCGATATAAACAGTGAATTTGTAGATATCGCTCTTGAAAAGGTCGAGAACCTGCCTGTTGAAAAGAAGGGAATAGTTGGTTTCATAGAGGACATAGCCATTCTTAAAGAAAATTGGCGCCTTCCGATTCTGTTCTGCGTTTTAGGAAATACTTTTTGCAATTACGAGCCAGAGTTCATTCTTCAGCTTGTCCATGAAAACCTTGAGCAGGGAGACCTTTTTTTCTTTGATGCCAACCTGCTACCTACTGAAGGCACAGAGGGACAATCTGTAAGGAGGTCCGTACTGGGCACATATGCCTCAAGAGAGAATGCCCTCTTCAATATGTATCCCCTGCTTGAGTACGGAATGGCTCCTGAGGATTTTGATTTTGAACTCTTGCTTGCGCATGTAAACTCAAGGATAGGGGGATTATACAGAACCAGGAAGAGTCTGTATATCCTGAAGGATACCGAACTCAAAATCGGGACAGAAACCATAGGCTTAAGGGAAGGAGACATCATCCGTATGGGTTTTACTTATAAATATACATATGACCAGATTACAGCTTTCCTGGAAATTTGCGGGTTTGAAATCCTCAAGGCTTTCCGGAGTGAAGACCAGGCAAATGCCATAATCCTTGCAAAAAAATGTATATGAGGATGAAACGGATCAAAAGGTAGGTTCAGGGTATGGGTTGCGAGATAAATGGACTGGGTAGAGCCAGGAAAACGAGATCAGGTATCGATTATGGGTGCGAGGAACTTGGGAGGCTGAAAAGCGTATTAATGCATACTCCTGGGGAAGAACTTTCTCTACTCAACAAATTGAACTATAAACACTGGCTATACGATAAGGTTCCTGAAATTTCCGGGTATATTAAAGAGCATAGAAATTATCAGGAGCTGCTGGAATCAAATGGGGTCAGGGTCTATGAACTTGAAGATTATGTGGACGAAAACACTGGCCTAATTAAGAAGATGCCAAATTTAACTTTCTTGCATGATACCGCAGTTATCTCCGGAAAAGGGGCTATTCTCTCAAGAATGCGTCCACCTGCAAGAGAGAAGGAAGAAGTTGTTGTAAAGGAAGCCCTGAATAATCTGGGAATTCCCATTCTCAGCGAATTCAATGGAGATGAAGGGTTTTTCGAAGGCTGCCTCCTGCTCTCAAAAGAAACAGTCTTTGTAGCTGATACTGAAAGGCACACTTACCCATTTATAAGAGAATTTGTTTCAAACATTCTCAAAGAGTTCAGTGAAGTTATTTACGTCCGGGTTCCGAAAGCCAGGAGGTACATGCACCCTGATACTGTCTTCAACAGGATAAGGGAAGATCTTGCTCTTGCTTATCTACCTGCATTTGAAGAAAGCTGTCTGTTTACGGAAGATTCAGGAGAAAAAATCGATTTTAAAGCTTTCATGCGTGAGAAGGGGATGGAAATCATTTCTGTTTCGGATTCCGAGCAAAGCCGCCTGGCCTGTTCTTTTGTTCCTCTAGAGAGCGGAACTATTTTTCACTACGATACCGCACTTGATCAGAAAACCAGGAAAGACCTTGAAAATGAAGGTATTGAGATTATTTCTTTTCACCCGGATGCCTTGCTTGCAGGAGGAGGGAGCCTGCGCTGCCATACTCTGAGGCTTTGCAGAAGGAAAATTAAGAATTAATGTGTCCTCTTCTAATTCAATGGAGAATTTTCCAACTCAATAAATATGCCACAATTTTATCATCTAGTTAGAAAGTTGGATGCATCGCTTGATGTTGTTTATCATACTTGATAGAATTCATAAATTTTCAGAAAATACATGAAATTTACTTTTACCCATACAATTTGAAGAGGACACCAAATCAGGATAAAACAAATCAGGATAAAACAAATCAGGATAAAACAAATCAGGATAAAACAAATCAGGATAAAACAAATCAGGATAAAACAAATCAGGATAAAACAAATCAGGATAAAACAAATCAGGATAAAACAAATCAGGATAAAACAAATCAGGATAAAACAAATCAGGATAAAACAAATCAGGATAAAATAAATCAGGATAAAACAAGAAACGAAAGGATCTTCAGATTAACTTCATTGAGCTCGAAGCTATTGTTATAAGATAAGATTGTTAAATATATGTTAACGTAGTCTCTGATAGCAGCAGTAAAAAAATTGCAGATTACTGTATTGAGAAAATTTTCTAGGAAATTTTCGATGTGAAGAGATATAAAATCAGAGTCAATTTATATCAAGTCGTTTTAAAAAAACTAAAATTGTAGCCTATTAGAAAGGCTACTTGGATAATTCCTTTTTTATTCTGTCAAATTAAAGACTAGAATTATTGCCAATTATAGAGTCATTGTCATCAGACATGTTGTCATCAGACATGTTGTCATCAGACATGTTGTCATCAGACATGTTGTCATCAGACATGTTGTCGACAGACATGTTGTCGACAGACATGTTGTCAGAGTCGTTTCCAAATGTACCGTTCTCGGCTGGTGGAACTTCTGCAGCTACATTGTCGGATGGAGTTCCATTGTCTGCTACTGGAGTCTGGTCAGTCACTTCTTCTTGAGATCCATTTTCTGCTGTTGTGTCAGCCGTCTTATCAGAGCAGCCAGCTGCAAAGACAACAGCACTAATAACAAGGAGCATTGCCATAATCTTTAACATTTTTTTCATTAATAATACCTCTAAAGTTCTCTTCCTTTTTACACCCAGCTCATATAAAATTATGGGATTTTTCATATGAGATATTTATGCATGACCAGTCAATAACATTAAAACTTTTCGATTTGATAAAAGAATAATACTGCAAAATGGGCTCTTTAGTTAGGATATATACACCAAAATGAGCAAATTCAGAATTTTTTAAGTTAGTATAAACTATTTAGATAATTGATATTAATTTTTTTTGAAATAAACCCTAGAAAGAGAATAAATCAACAGAACGTTATTATAAAAGAACCGCCTGGTGGGAGAAAAGTATTTTAATTTGATGCAATATTCCTCAGTTGAGAAAACTCAAACCCGTTAACACCCGGTTTGGACAAGATCTGAAAGCATTCTGAGGATAAAATCTGAAAAATTACAAAACTCTTAAACGCTGTGGTAAGGCTCAGAAGGAATTCAAAAATTCCCTGTTCATAGGTTATGCCAGACCTGTGGAAAGTGAAGCTGAGGCAAAAGCTTTCATAAAAGGTATAAAGGAATTGCACCTCGATGCAAACCATAATGTTTCGGCTTATTTTATAAAAGAAAAAAGCTCTTTTGCTCTCAAATATGATGACGACGGTGAGCCTGCAGGCAGCTCAGGAAAGCCTGTTTTTAAAATACTCGAATCAAAAGAAATCCAGAACGCGGCTGTAGTCGTGACCCGGTACTTTGGGGGAATAAAACTGGGTTTTGGAGGACTTTCAAGAGCATACCGAGATACGGCACTCTCTGCTATTGAAGAAGCAGAAGTTATTGAAGTTTTCGAGCAGGTCAGATTAAGAATACGCCTGGGGTATGCAGAAAGTCAGAAAGTAAGAAACCTGATAGAGAAATACTCAGTAATCCAGGAAGAAAAGTACTCGGATGCCGTGGAACTCATCCTCCTTGTAAGAGGGGATCTTGAAGATGAATTCATTAAAAAAATAATAGATCAGACAAAAAATAAGTTAGCACTTGAAAGGTTTTAACTTCATCAATCAATTTTGCACTCTTGACAGATGACTCAGGAATAAAAGAACCTTAGGCCGAAAAGAAAAAAGTTGAAACCACAGAGAAGTCAGCCCATAATATAAAACCACAGAGAAGTCAGCTTTTAATATTTTTCTGCGGCGTCGACCCTTCTTGCGGCATTATCCTGGTGTAACTGTAACGCTGAAACGAATTTACACCTTCACAATTCAAGATCTCTTATGTGGCGCTCGTACTGTTCTTCCCAGGCTGGGGCAGTTATGCAGACCTGCTTGAGATTTCCACGGAACCAGAACCGTTTTCCCGCAGGCACGACAACTACATCTCCGGCCTGGGCCTCAAATTCTCTGTCCTCAACTATCCAGACCCCGTTGCCTTCAAGGATATAATATATAAAATCGCTTTTTTCATGCAGGAACTCCTCTGTGTGCCCTTTCTGCGTTTCCTGATAGAGTACGCCGGCATTTTCGGATTCGGCTTTAGTGATGTAGATTCTCATATTCACTCCTTTTTTCTCAATTACTGCCGCATCCTCAGGCTTGAAAACCACACGTCTGGACTCGGTAGGGCCAGCAGAGCATAACTCCGGATGAGAGCTTTCTTCGAGAGGACTAACAAGGAGAAGATTTTTCTCAAATCCACCTTTTTCGTGTTTTTTTCGCTGCCTTATTGTCTCAAGTTCCGCTTTTGAAGAGCCTCTCAGTTCTGCTATTCTATAAATTACCTCAAGCAGGTCTGCAAGCTCTTCAAGCTCTTTGCTTTCGAGATACTCCTGTAGTTCCTCTTCAAGCTTATTTTCAAGCTCAGGAAGAAAACTGGAGTCTGAAAGTTCACGGATCATGTATTCCCTGCCTGAAAGTCTGAGAATTTCAGGTATAAGATCCCGAACTGCTTTTGAATTATTTTCGGTCATAATTTTGCCCGGTTACAGTAACTTTTGTTTAAGATTAGCCGATTAGCGATTAAACTTCAAAGGAAAACAACGAAAGTTTACTGTAAGACGAAGATTTACTGTGAGAAGTAATCATCTCTTGCCCTGACAAGCGCCTTTATATTCTCAAGTGGAGTATGTGGGGCAAGCCCACAGCCTGGTGCAAGGATATCAATTCCATCTTCAAGGCAGGCAGTAGCTTCAATGAGAATTGCTTCAGGCCCTTTTGCGAGCAGGGTATCAGAAGGAGAAACATTTCCTATAAGCCTTGTCCGACCGCCTATAGTCGCTTTTGCGCAACTTACACTTACTTTTTCTTCAATACTTATTCCGTCAAAACCTGCATCTCCAAGAGAATTGAGAACGGCTGTGGCGTCGCCACACATGTGAAGGACTTTCAAGCCTTTTACTTTCCTGCAAAATTTTTTGTAAAGGGGAAAGACCGATTCTTCGAACATGTTGGGGGAAATAATATCAGGTCCGGCTTCGGAATCTATAAGGGTTATGGCATGTGCGCCTCTTTCAAGCAGTCCATTGGCATATTCTATGCAGGCGTCGTTAAGAACTCCCATTAGTCCCTCAACAACTTCAGTATCCTTCACAAACCATGTAATATAATTTTGTATTCCGGCAAGCATGAAGGCAAGTCCGGCAGGGCCAACAACCCCTGCAACAACAGGTACCGTCTCTCCTACTTTTTCATTCAGAATTTCAACTGCTTCCAGGACTACTGAGGTCCTCTTGCTCTCAAGAAGCAAATCAGGAACCGTTATATCCTTCACATCTTTCTTGTTTTTGCAGGGGAAATCCGTGATGTAAGGCTGCATATCTATACTTCCTTCGTCTACTGTGCAGCCAAGGGTCTCTGCAAGTACGGTAATGTCGAAAGGGCAGCGCACATTCTCAAATCCTGCAATCTCATACCCTGCAAGTGCAAGCGCAGCCATCTTATCGGCATTGAAATTTGCCTGGGGCCAGTATGCTCCAGTCATTTCCATTAGTTCTACAGTGCCTGTCTGAGTTACGGAACAGACAGGGATAATGTCTACAGCTTCTCCTTTGAGTGCCTTTTCAAACCTCTCTCTCAGGGTAAATTTGCTCATTTTTATCACCAGAATGTAATTATCGGCTAAAGAATATGCTTTTGAGAGAATCTATTCAGAGAAACAATGTATTGAAACAAAGATATAAAAATATATGAATGAAAAGAACTCACCGAGACAATAAAAATAATGTATTGAGTCAAAAATGGTAGGAAGTAAAGATCGGTTCCAGTGAAAAACAGTATTGGAATTTAAATAATGTTGGTGCGATCTGGAAATTGTAATAATGTGAATATAATCTGAAAATATGAGTAATGTTAGATATAATGCAAAAAGTTTGAATGATGCCGAATATGATGTAAAAAATTGGATTGATGTTGACATGATGCGAAAAATTGAGTTTCGACTTAATATAAACACTTAAAATTAGTTTATTGAGAGTCTTATTGAGAAGCTTATTGATACGCTTATTGAGAAGCTTTTTCTCGCCAGTTCCCGGGTGGTACTATAATTTCAAATCTCGCACCTGTCCCTTCATTTCCGGTTTCTTTAATCTCCAGGCCTGTAATGGAAAGAATGCCTTTTACAAGGAAAAGCCCAAGCCCTGTATTTTTCCCGATGGATTTTTGAAAAATCAGCTCTTTCATTTCAGAAGAAACTCCGATACCATCATCTTTTACTTCAATTACAAGATTGTCATCAACCCTGCATGAACTAACACTGATTTCAGTTACATGTTCTCCATGTGACCTTGCATTGTCAAACAGATTGTAAAAGGCTTTTTTCAGCAGTGGATCAGCGTAGATCTCAGCTCGACTTTCCTCGATAGAAAACTTCAAGTTCTGACCGGAGAAGGGAAAGGCTGCTTCTTTTGCTGTATTACTTACGGATTGCCAGATCGGAGAAACTACTCCGAGTTCCTGGTAGTCTTTGGTGAAAACAATCTGGCTGTGGATTGTTTCAATACCTTTATTGAGATTTTTCAGATACTTCACTATTCGGGGATCATTCTTGACATTTTCAGGAAGAGTTTCAGAAATTAGTTCGGTGTACCCGGAAAGTACATTCACCTGGTTAAGAATATCATGTCTGGTAATGTTGCTCATGAGGTTTATCTTCTTGTTAGCCTGTTTTAGAGCCTCTTGATACCTATAAGTTTCAGTAGTGTCATGCATCATCAGTAGCCTGCCTTCTTCATTATCTTTTGTTAGGAGGGAGCTGACACTAAGAGTAAAAAGTTTTGTTTCAAGTCCGCTCTTCAAGAAAATTTCTTTGTTGAAATTGCCCTCATGAGCTTCACTCTGAGGCATTTGTACTTCATTCCCAAAAAGCTCATTTAAGTTTTTCCCGAGAACCTCCTTTTTTGTTTTCCCTGCCAGTTCAAGAGCAGCCTTATTGATATCTACTATGGAATCTGCAAGGTTTATTACGATATATCCGTCATTCATGGATTCGATTACATTTTCTCTTGCAATCGGAATAATGTTAAGAAATTCATGCTGCATGATACCCCAGAAGAGAATCAAACCTGTAATTGTAAATGCAAAAGGAGTCGGGTCGAGGAATGCAAAAGGACCTACATCTGCGATATGGAGAATATTCCCCAGGACTGGAATACATGCTGCAGTTAGAGCAATTGCTGCCTGAGCCCTGTAGGGTACAGTTAGATGGACAAACTGATTGAAGAAGAAGAAAACTCCAAGAAAAATTAGAGTAAAAGAATATATATAAAACACCCAGAAAAAAGGCCCGTGTATAAGCACAAGAAGAGGAAAACCCCTTGAGCCGTCCAGGTAATAACCTAAAAAATACATCCCATGAAAGCTATTTGTAAGCATCAGAAGGATTATGAGCAAAGGCATTATGAAAAATGCTTTTTGATGTTCCCTTACGAATTCTTTACATACCCCTGAGTATTCCGATGCAAATAAAAACCACGCTACCGGAGCAAAGGCCATCCCAATATATTCGAGGCGAGCAAAGAGATACTTTAGCTCAATGTCCATGAATCCGACCTCAAAGGCATAATTAATGGACCAGAGAGACATGCTTAGCATAATAAGTATGAAATATTTTGAGAAATACATCCTGCGGTACTTGAATGCGTTGTAGGCTTTGATTGCAAGCAAAGTCGACATAACTCCTGAAAAAATTAATGCTCCCATATAGGGAAACGCAGCGGCAGGGATTAGCAGACTGATAAGAATACCTTCCTTTATTAATCAATATCAGGCGGAGAATTGGGAGAACGAAGTTAAAAAAAAATTAAATGTTCTAATAATTACACAAAGCCCAAATATATAAATTTATGTATTAAGTGAGAAAGTCCACAAACTGATATTACTAAAACATTACGTTTTAAAGGAAATGAAAGACAACGAGTCAGAACGACGAGAAAGAATAATAAAAATTAGAACGATAAACGTTGCCTGAAACAGAGAAATCCTGAAAATTCGAAATGCAGTTATAAATTCAGAGCATCTTAATTTCCGCTCAATCAAGGTTAAAATTCTCTCAGGGGAAATCATTTCAAAATTTTCGAGCATTAATGAGGGAATAACCTGCTTGGTTAGCTTCCAGGACTCCGTAGCATGGAGCTAGAATTCACTCATTGAAGCAGCAAAGGTGTCTTTCACTGTCTCAACCTTCTGCTGGAAAACTAACTTTTTGCTCTGGGAGCACTTTTACTCTATGGTTCAGGGGGAGTTAAAGTGCACAAACTTATTGATAAAAAAATTAAATGTAAATGATGAAAAATAAAAAAGTTTCAGAATTTTAGTAAAAGTAAATTTGTCATTTTCTAAGATAAAAAATTTAAAAAGGGATTCTTAGAATTCTTCACTGCTCGAAGGTAAATTGAGAATTTCAGGAAGTCCCAGATTAAATTTACATTTTTCAGAACTTGAAGCCTCAAGAATCTGCTGCTTTATATAGTACAGTGCATTCAGAATACTATCGCTGTCTTCAGAATTCATGTCTCCGGCATAGGGATGGATATTTTCTTCAAGGGCATTCAGAAGCCCTGGATCAAGGTCGTTTACGAAGTAAGTATCCAGAACCAGAAGACTCGAGATCTGCTCGTAGAATGATGTAAGTTCCCGAAGCCAGTCTGGAACTCCGTAATCTCTCGCATACTTTTCCCTGTTCAGGAACGCAAGGTAACTGGATATAGTATCTATGAGATCTTCGGTTAGCCTGTTATCAGGAAACACGATTGGAAAACGTTTTATCATTGCAGGAGCTGTGTAGCTCGAATATGCCATTTTAGACTTACAGATTGAAGGAAAGAGTCTGGCAATCGGACTGTTAAGCACTGCAGTAATATAGGCATACCTGCCTGGATCTTTGAGGACAATGCCGCATCCGTTCTCAAATACATGGTTTCCTTCAGCATCATATGCAGCCTGCAGATGATAGCCTTCAGTAGCAATAATCTTAGGAGTATTAAAGTATTCCAGAAATTTTCTGCCTTTTATGCTATAGTCTGCAGATACAAGGGGAGTGGTATCGTGGAGGAACTTTCTTTTGAATTCCAGAATTCTCCCGTAAGCCATAGGGAATTTTGTCTTGAGTTCTTCGGGAGGAATTACATTGTATTCTTTCTTTATTCCCGCTGTGGACAATTCATAAGGCAGCATGAAACGATAAGGTGAAGGGCGAAATGCAAATTTTTCGGAAAAGGCTCCTGATACATACGGGTAAATAATTTCGGGTTCTATGAATACCGGACTGCAGAGGCCTTCGCAAAGATAATATGAGTCGGAACCGCCTTCCTCAGGAAGGGCAAGCCTGTGAAGTAGACCGTTTTGTGTGTTAATACCCCCAAAGATGCTCTCGGAGATATCTCCAAGTGTTACCGGGATTTCACAGATCTGTTCTACAATTTTGTTTTGTTTAACAAACATCTATTTTTCACTTCTGTAAAAGTACATTGAGAAATGTGTTCTCTTGTGCTTTTTATTTTCAGGAAGAAATTCCTGAAGGAATCATACAAATTGTATGACGACTCAAGAATTTTGGACTTCTAGACCCCTATTTTAACATCAAAGTCCACCTGAAATATAGGGTAGATTTGGGTACTAATGCATGGAATACTACAATAGCATAAGTATATAAATATAATCGTACTGATAATAAATTATAAATATAAATCATGACAAATAAGGAGTCCAGATAAAAGAGGATTTAACAGGATTCGTACTGCAACTGACTAAAAGAGCTTAAATATTTACATTCCGATTATAGCATATGCAGGAAAGAGATCAGCTCAAATCCCTTGTAATAAGAGAGGCTACGCCGCAAGATACTCAGGAAATGCTTGAAATCTTTAATTACTATATAGATAATAGTTTTGCAGCCTACCTCGAAACCCCTGTTGGGCCGGAATTTTTCAAGACTTCACACGATGAGGGAGAACCGAATAAAAGTGGACCTTACCCCTTTTATGTAATGGAAGAAGACAACAGAGTGATCGGTCTCGGAGCCCTGAGGCCTTATCTCCCCTTCCCAAACTTCCAGCACACCGGAGTACTCTCATATTTTATCCTGCCAGAATACACAAGAAAGGGCCAGGGAACAAAGCTGCTGGATTTCCTGTGTCAGGAAGCTAAAAAGAAGAATATGAAAAACCTCCTTGCAAACGTCTCCTCGAAAAACCAGGCCAGCCTGAACTTCCACCTTAAACATGGGTTTGTAGAATGCGGCAGATTTAAAGATGCAGGAACGAAGTTCGGGAAGTATTTTGATATTGTGTGGTTTCAGAAGTTTCTGGGAGAAGACTGATTGAAGTTCAGATCTTTCTTTTTATTATTAGAAATATATAAATGTTATTAAATAATACAAAGTTGGAGAAGCATCAGAGTCACAAAGGTTTCATCCAATATAATATATGGTTTATTTTTATGGCTTTTCGTTGTTTTGTGTGGATATCCTCATAATATGGCTCTTCTTGTTTTGTGTGGATATCCTCATAATATTCTCATAAAAACCAATGCGGTCTTAATTGAAAACCATCTTATCCAGAGGGAATGATTAAGAGCCGCTTTAACCCTTCTGAGAAGCTGTACAGCCTCCTATTTCCTAAGAAACTGTACAGCCTTGTTTTCAGTGTGCCACTAATCTCCTGCTGCCCATATGCATAACAGTCAGGACATTTTTTCAGGAGATTTTCTTTTTCAGCACTCCAGATTAGATTGTGACACGAGAATCTGCAAGAGGCAGATAATCAATACCCTCTGTATTCACGGTATAAGCTGCATCACAGATACCATCTCCGTTCTTATCTGCATGGATCTGGCTGAAGCCGTCTCCTTTTGGAGTACCCCAGAAATTCCCACCAAGGTAAGTTCCACCAACAATATTCTTTGCCGGTGTCAAGGTTGTATTCAGGCTCGTACCTGTGTTAGAACCTTGCAGGTAAATATTGTTTACGTTGCTGAAATAGTTATTATAAATCGAGTTGCTTCCCGAATCAAGAAGGAAAAGCCCATACTCCGAGTTTGAAGTAACCCTGTTACTGTCCAGGATATTACTCCTGGAAGAACCCAGATAGATCCCATGCCTGGAGTTTGAATTTGCCTGGTTACCTGACAGCCTGTTATCGCTGGAATTTTTCAAATAGAAACCGAATTTGTTATTCGATACGTCATTCTCACTCAGGTTGTTGTTACTGGAATAGGCAATCCACATCCCGTAATTGCTGTCTGAGGCCGAGTTGTTGGAAAACGCATTTTCGCTGGAATTCTGCAGATAAATGGAGACATAATTGTTCGAAGCTTCATTATTAATTAACGTGTTTTCGGTCGCTTCCCAGACACTGATTCCGGACACGGTGCTGTCTAACGCAGTATTGCCTGTAAGAACATTTCCACTTGATGTCTTTACATAGATACCGATCTGGTTATTTAATGCCCTGTTGTCGTTCAGCTTATTATCATTACTCGAAGAGTACAGCCATAAACCATAATTGCTATCCGACACCGTGTTATTACTGAGCAGGTTTGCGCTGGAATTCCTCAGAACGATAGAAACACTGTTATTCGAGGCTGTGGAATTGCTTAATGTATTTTCCACAGAATCCCACAGATTGATACCAGAGTTTATGCTGCCTGATACCTTACTGTTGTTAAGTACGTTTCCGCTCGAAACTTTCAGATAGGCCCCGATTTTATTGTTTGACAGAATATTTCCTTCCAGCGTATTATTGTTAGAAGAATCCACCCAGATACCGTAGTTACTACCGGATACCGAATTATTGAGAAGCGTATTTTCCGCGGAGTTACGCAGGAGAACCGAAATTCCGCTCCCTGAGACTGTATTATTGTTCAGGAGATTGTTGCTGGCAGAATCAAGACGGATCCCGGACCCTGTATCCGACCCTGAGTTATTGCTAATAGAGGAATTGTTCCCACTGAAAAGGTTTGAAGTAGGATCTATGTAATTGTTAGAGAGCTGGTTGCTTTCGATATTACAATACTTAACTCCATTAAGATGAATGCCTGAACTGGGGTAGTCTACAGGCCCGATTATATTCAGCCCGCGAATTGTCACTCCATCCGCAATAATATAGAAAACATCATCCAGACTGCTGGCTGCCTTGACAATGGTATCTCCACTGGTGTCCCCATAACTGGAAGATTGGGATGTCAGGGTCAAATTCGTTACGTATACGTCGACGTTTTCTTCATAAACGCCCGGGAAAATAAGGATTGTGTCACCAGGGAGTGCGTTGTCTATTGCCGCCTGGATAGAAGTATAATCCGCAACCGGCCCTGTACTATTATTTACAGTAATCACTACCGGCTCTAATCCTTTAAGGGGAAGATAATCTATGAACTGGGTGCCTTCGATATTATACTGGGAATCAAATATTCCGTCAAGGTCAATGTCCCTGGCTTTTTCAGGATATGTAGTCCCATCAGGTTTTGCCCAGAAATTGCCTCCCAGGTAAGGGCCGCCAGCTATGTTGGTACCCTCGGTTTTAGTTGTGTTCCAGGTATTTGTTCCCGAAACTTCTTCAAACTCTACGTTTACCGTATTATTGAAACAGTTATTATAAATCAGATTGTTTGAAGTTCCGTAAATATTCAGTCCTGATTTCTTATTGAGGGTTACAGTATTGCCTGCTAGAGTGTTGCCGTTTGATTCGCCTGTAAGATAAATACCTTCTATGTTTTTAGAAATTGTATTATTCTCCAGGACATTGATAGAGGAGTCAAAAAGTGAAATTCCATTACTGCAATTTGAGATTGAATTATTGCTCAAATTATTGTACATGCCGCCGCCAATACTAATCCCGGTCAGACAGTTTGAAATTTCATTATTCTCAAGCGTATTGCTTGAGCTCAGTATATATAGATCGATACCGCAGCTGTTATTGAACAATTCATTGTTTTCAATGTGGCATTCAATAAATTCAAAAACATGAATACCTGCGGAATTGGACCCACTTATGCCAAAACCTTTAATGCTTACGTCGTTTGCCCAGATACTGAAGACATCTTGAGAAACGTCGGCTGCCCGGACTACAGTATCGGAGAAATTTCCAGATTCGGAAACAATAGATATGTTCTTATTAATTACAATATTCTCCTCATAAATACCGGGTTTGACAACTATTTCATCTCCTGGATTTGCAGCAGCTACAGCCGCCTGGATGGTAGTAAAATCTGCAGGCTGACCAGTGTCGTTACTTACAGAAAGCACATTAGCTGCTGCACTTCCTGCAGTCATCAGGTGAAGTGCGAGAATTATTAAACAGATAATTTTCAAGATTCCTTTTACATACATCATAATACGCCCCATATTAAAATTTCATAAGTTGTGGGATTCCTCTTTTACAGCAACTATTGCAGTTAATAGCTAGATACGGAAAATTTATGTGAGGTATTACAGGATGTTTCATAACCGAGGAAATTGAGATTAAATCAATTAGATCGGTAAGATCGGTTGAACCGTTTTGACTGGTTTATCGGTTAAACCGCTTTGACTGGTTTATCGGCCAGGTAATTTGACTGAATAGTATGGAATTGCTCATAGTCCCCATAACTCCAGACTTTGAGGTCAAATAAAAAAGACGAAAGAAATCAAATACTCAAAACAATCTTTTTTATTCTGACTCTTATCCGGTTTATTGTCCTGACAGGCTAGCTGTAATTATAACGTAGAAGAACAGCGTTTTTCAGCAGGAAACTGTATAAATTTTGAAACTAACAGCATATATAAAAAATTTATACTGTTATAAAAAATTAACCCAAGAGTTAAAGAATGCGCTCAAAAAGATAGAAATCATAACACTAAAACAGCCAAATTTAGAATTTCTCATTGATCAAAATAGGAAAACAGACTCTCTATAGACTTCTCTCTACGGGGATTCAGTTCCAAAATATAGTGATAAAAGTAAGTGTAACATCACACTACATAGATTTATAATTCTGAAGAAAAAACAGTATTTTAAAACCTGATTTGTATGATGGTTAATCTTTAATGACCCCGTCCGTAATCCTGAGCACCCTCGAACACTCCTTTGCAACCTCAGGGTCGTGCGTTACAACAAGAATCGTCTGCCCTTTTTCGCTCAACTCTTTGAAGACTCGCACAATTGAATCCCTGGTTTTGCTGTCCACCTCACCTGTGGGTTCATCCGCCAGTATAACCGCCGGCTTATTCACAAGCGCCCTGGCAATAGAGACTCTCTGCTGTTCTCCTCCTGATAATTCCGAAGGCTTATGGGAAAGTCGGTCTCCAAGGCCAAGTTCTTCTAGCAGCTTTCTGGCCCTTTCTCCTCTTTCTTTTTTGGGCACTCTGGAAAAGCGCATGGAAAGCTCAACGTTTTCAAGTGCAGAAAGTGTAGGGATAAGGTTATAGTGCTGGAAAATAAAGCCTATTTTTTCTCTTCTCACGCGGGGAAGCAGTTTTTCAGGCACAGATGTAAGGTCTGTCCCATCAAGAATTATTTTACCGTCAGTTGCTTTTTCAAGTGTGCCTATAAGAGCGAGGAGAGTAGATTTTCCGGAACCTGAGGGCCCCATTATCGCAAGAAGTTCCCCTTTTCTTACAGTTATGCAGGCGCAGCGGAGGGCATGGACAGGGATTTTACCCTGGAAATAGGTTTTGGAAAGGTTTTCAACCTGAAGTATGATTTTCTGGTCTTCGTTACCCCAATTAAGCTTATTATCTTCTTTTTCCGGCTTATTCGAGACCTCAAGCCCTTCCCCCTCAATATCGATTTCGATCTCATGCATGCTTCAAAGCCTCCATAGGGCTCATTTTCGAGGCCCTGTACGCAGGATAAAGCCCTGAAAGAGCACCTATCAGCAAGGCAAAAAGCATGGCAATTACAAGAAGCCTGGGCGTTATCAGGAAAAGCACTATCCTTGTGTTTGCGAGCCATGCATTCATAATATAGACAGCCACGGAACCTACCAGAATTCCGAGGATTCCGCCGAAAAGGCCCATAAATGAAGCTTCTCCGAGTGTCAGGAGCAAAATATCCTTTGTTTCGGCTCCAATGGCTTTTAAAATTCCAAATTCCCTTGTTCTCTCGGCAACGGACATGAGCATGGTATTCATCACGCACAGGCCGCCTATGATTGCTGCAAGGAGCCCTGAACTGATAGTAATTACGCTGAAAATCATAAAGGACTGTCTCGCCTGCACCTCAAGTTCCCCTGGAGAAAGGGTACTTGTGCCTTTAACACTCAATTCTATGCGTTTGGGGAGTATTTCGGCATCCACTCGCTCATCAGGCACCGCAAAGATATAGGAAATCGAATTGCCAACATCGTAGAGGTCCTGCGCAGTTTCAAGAGGTATGATTACCGCGTTATCGAAAATCGAGCCGGTATAATCCAGAATTCCTACAACTGTAAAATACTTGTCATGGATCTCAAACTTACTTCCGATCTGGAGTTTATATTCCCTCTGTATGTTGCTTCCGACAACAACATTATAAGAATCCCCTGGATTGAGAAAACGGCCTGCTTTCAGCTCTACGGGATAAAGGGCAACGCTGGATTTCTCCGGTGGGACTCCCAGAATTTGCTTTCCGGTCATTCCCATTTTGTCCTCATCAAAAGTAGTCATTAAAAGCCCATATGCATCTTTCACCCCTGCCACCCGGAGTACGTCACTCACCTTATCGTCCGTAAGCCCCCCTCCAAAGACTCCACTTTCGGCAAAAACCCGAATTTTGTCGCTGGTCACACTCATGGAACGCTCAAAAGTCTGATGGAAATTTTCGGACATCGCACCCATAACTATAACTGCAAAGATCCCGAGGGCAATCCCACAGACTGTCAGTGCACTCCTGACCTTTCTGTTCATTATATTTCGGATGATGAGGTCAAACATGATGATCCTGCATTCGAATTTTATACTATTTTGGGCTTTCAAGGCTTTCAAAGCTTCCAAAGCTTCCAAAGCTTCCAAAGCTTCCAAATCTTTCAAGATTTTCAAAGCTTTCAGGACTTTTTATTTTCCTTTTTCAGAACTCTTTATTTCCTTTTCCTTCCAGACAAGATTCCAGCGCAGAGAAAAATCCCCAGAACTGTGAAGAAGCAAATAGACGGAGATTCTTCGACGGGGGTTGCTTCAGCAACAGGTTCAAAAACCCTCAAAACCGTTTCATGGCTGTCCAGAATTTCTCCTTCGGAATTCAGCACATAGATCTTTACATTATAATCTCCCTTCGGGACTCCCTGCCAGATTATCCCTACCGTATCCTCTTTTTCTGATGTAAGGATATCTGCGGTCTCTTCAAAAACATGCGCTTTTCCATCTTCAGGCGTCAGCACAACCCTTACAAATCCGTCAAAGGGCACCTGGGATCTTCCTATAATAGTGACACTTGCTCCGTATTCATCTACATCGATATCCCGGTCAACAATTTCCACTTTTTCTTCGGCTCTGAAATCCGATCTGTAGGCTGCAGTGACATCAGGAGAGTGGGAATGGACCTTCAAAAGAGCAGTGTAGTTTTTATCTTTTTCAAGCAGGAAGGCCAGTAGCTTGCATTATAATAAGTGCTTGTAACAGGGATATTCTTATGCTTTTCAGAATACACGATTTCCGTTCCTGAGAGAAGTTTCAGGTCAAGGTCGATAACGCCGGGTTCAGGCGCCTGTATACTCCTGAGGTTAGCAGGGCTTGTAAGACTCATTAAAACTGAAGCTTTCTCGGAATCTGCGGAGAAGTCAACAAGTTTAAGTTTTGAAAGGATAGGATTGCGGTCGGAAAATGAAAGTTTTCTGAAAGCAAGGCGTTCATTCCCGTTTTTAACATAAACCTGCGCTGTATAAGAGTCCGTATCTTTTACAAAATCATTCTCAATTCCCCAGAAAAGTACTTTTGTAACTTCCTGCCCTTTCTTAACAGGCCCTAGAAGAAAAGTTTCCGATTTCAGCAGTTTCGTCTCCGAATTCAAAGTAAAAACAAGAGAGGCATTTTCAAGAGGCAGCTCAAACCGTACTGTAGTATCCGCGAGCACATTGTCCGAGAAAAAATCCATGATAACGGCATCTCTCTGCCTTTCCTTTTCAAAGGCTGTCCCATCTACTGCAGCGAAAGCAGGAATGAGATCAGCGCAGAAGATTATCAGGAATAGAAGAATGAAAAAAAAGTGGAAAATAAACCCTCTCTGTCTAAAAGAACTCTTTCTTTCAGGCAAGCTCAAACCCGACTCCTCCTCCCTTTAAGAAATATCAGGACAGAAACTTCAGGAAACTGGCTTTGTAGGAGTTCTAAACTCTAAACCGACACTTCCGTCTGTTTTCTGTTATTGGGATATATGTCGGAACCTCTATGTTTAAGTTTTCATTTTCTGTAAAAATAAAGATTTTGAAGCCAGCTTTTATTTTTCGAACTCTATCTTGTCTGGCTGTTAATACTGGTCTGAGCCTTAATTGGTTTGAACTTTAAGTCTTAATTGGTTTGAACTTTAAGTCTTGATTGGTTTGAGTTTTGAGCCTCACATCTTTGTCGTAATCCAGGTCCCGCAGGATATTGGAGATTTTTTGACGGCTTCCCCATCGAGAACTTCTCCGAGCATGGCAGGATTCCGGGCATCCATGACAAGTGCATCGAGCTTGCAGCGTTCTATAATTTTTGCGGCTACCGGGTCAACAGGAGATTTGGAGCCTGCTTTCATCTCGATTGCCATAACTATGTTTATGAGCTTCTCAGGAGAGATTTTATCATATTTTACTGCCGAAGGGTCACAGTTAGGGTCTGCGGAATAAACTCCGTCAATCGAGGTTGCAATTGCCAGCAGGTCTGCCCGCAGGAACTCCGCAAGAATTGCAGCGACGGCATCCGTTGTCTGACCAGGGGTAATTCCTCCCATGACGACTACCTTTCCGGGACGTATAGCCTTTGCAGCTTCCAGATAATTTGTAGGAATTTCCGGAGAGGCATCGGGCCCAAGAGCTGCAGCAAGCAAGTGTGCATTCAGGCGAGTAATTTCGATACCTATGTAGTCGCATGTAACTTCATCGGCACCAACTGCCCTTGCAGTTTCGATGTAATTCCTTGCCGCTTCTCCTCCTCCGGCTACTACAAGCAGGGTATGCTTTTTCGAGAGCTTACGGAGAACATCCGCATATTTTAAAAAACGATCGGGATCTAGATTTTTTGCGAGAATTGAACCGCCTAATGAGAGTACTATGAGCATGATGATCTCTACACATTAACAATTCGGATTTTTAAATGTATCGCTGGATATTTTTTATTTAAGTTGCCAAAAATCCCTTATGTACTGCAATACCTGCTAAAAGCCAAGAATAAAATGCCATAAAGTATTTATAATAACTTAATATTAAAACATAAATGACTAATCAGTCAATTATAGAGATAATACATGAAAGAACAGGTCAAAGACAAAAAAACAGCCATTCTGGAAGCAGCCTTAAAGCTCTTCACAGAAAGAGGCTTCCACGGTACATCCACTGCACAAATCTCAAAAGAAGCAGGTGTAGCCACAGGCACACTTTTCAATTACTTTCCTACAAAGGAAGACCTTATCAACAGCCTGTACTTTGAGGTAAAGGGAGATTTAAGCCGCAGTATGGGAAAAGAAATTGAGGCACAGAATACCTTCAAGGACAAATTAAAAAAAATATGGTCAAATCTAATCAAATGGGGAGTAGCAAATCAGGAAGAATTCCTTTTTGTCGGGCAGTTCTGTTCATCTCCTTACATCACAAAGTTTACACGTGATGAAGTGATGAAAGAGTATGTATTCCTCCATAAGCTTGTGGATGAAGGAATAAAAGCGGGAGAAATCAGAGATTTTTCTGCGGAGCTTACCATTGCAATGTTTTATCAGGGTAGCAGGGCGGTAGTGAACCTTATCATTGATTCAGATTTATCACTGGATGAAAATAAGGTTATAGAAGATGGATTCCAGATTATTTGGAAAGGTCTGGCTAATAACTAATTTTTTTTCACTCAATATTAAAGTGATTAGTCAGTCATATGCTCGATTAAGATATTCACTATCTATAAAATAAACAGGAAATCAAAGGCATCTCCTTTCCATCGTACCATAATAACTCCTCAGTGTATACAGTAAGAGTCGTCCTGCCCTATTCTGGATGGTTTTGCAGTCCTGAGTAGAAACGTAAAAAAGCGCAGAATGGGATCTCCAATTGGCTGCGTAAAATTGGAATTACAGAAGTGAAAATATGAAAAGGATTAAAAAAATGGGGTTATATTTACTCAGTTTTTTGCTTCTATTGGGTGTCTTTATTATCTTGTTTATAAACATAGACCCGGCTTTCGGTGGGAATCCAACAAAAGAACAAACAGAAATGTATCAACATTTAAATAATTATGTTGATGGGAAATTTATTAATGAGGATCCTACAGAGTTTGTTATAAATTCCTCAGACGCTTCATTAATGAATGAGGATTCTGCTTCAGAGGCTAAAGACCGCAACCCGAGTGGTCCAATTCCTGTTTCTGCCATTGACTGGAACAAAATTAAAAGTGAAAATGATAGTCTGACCTGGTTTGGACACTCTGCTTTTCTGCTTAGTATTGATAATAAAAAGTTATTGATAGATCCTATGCTGAGTCCTATTGCCTCGCCGGTTTCATTTGTGGGAATTAAAAGATATGAATACAGTGAAGATATTATGCTGCATCTTATTGATGAAATGCCGCCTATTGATGCAGTTTTTATTACACATGATCATTATGACCACTTAGATTATCAATCTATTGTTAAACTAAACAGCAAAGTATCACATTTCTTTGTTCCTCTTGGAGTTAGTGCTCATCTGTTTCGATGGGGTATTCCAAAAGAAAAAATTACGGAACTCAATTGGTGGGAAGAAACGGAATATCAGGGCTTAACCGTTGTTTTGACACCAGCCAGACATTTCTCCGGAAGAGATCCGTTTAATATCGATACTACTCTATGGGGTGGATGGGTCATCCTGGGAAATAAAACTCGAATATATACCAGTGGAGACGGTGGATACGGTCCACATTTCAAGGAGATCGGAAATAAATACGGACCTTTTGATATAACCTTGATCGAAGGTGCCCAATATGATCCGAGCTGGTCGGATATTCATATGGTACCGGAACAATCTGTTCAGGCTAATCTGGATGCGAATGGTGAGACCATGATGTTGATGCATTGGGGAGCATTTACATTAGCTAATCATGGTTGGAATGAACCAATAGAAAGAGCACAAAAGGAGGCAAAAAAAAGAGAAGTAAACATAATTGCCCCGGAAATTGGTGAAACCGTTCTATTAGATTCAGACCTACACATGCCTTCGACTCCCTGGTGGGATTTTTGAAAGAACATTATCTAAGGAGATGATGCCTGGAATGGGGGGATATCAGAGGAAACAAAGCATAGAGTTGGGATATGAATGAGAAAAGCGGTTTGAGCGAAGGAGAAGAATCTAGGCATGTTGAAAAATTATTTTTCAATTTTTTACATTTTACCTTTCTCTGTATGGCTTACTTTTATATACCATTAAATCTTATACGATGACTGATCAGTCACTCATGTAGTTGATCGAGTAAACGATTAAGAAAGAAAATTGTGACAATCATAATGAAAGTAAAATAAGAGAGAACATTATGAAAGTTGTCGGTATTAACGGTAGGCTACGGCTAGTAGACTTTTCAGTAAGAATATTTGACATTCAAGAAATTAAGCATCATGAAAAATGAAAAGGGGGACCAAAATATGGACAAATCAAACTTAAGTGAAAGCGTGATCTTTCCGAAAGGAGAAGAACTTCCGGAACAGTTCAGCAAGTATTTTTCAGGTAAAGCATGGCTTAGCATGCTGGTAGACAGGGATAATGAATTTAATTGTCCCATAGGCAATGTGACATTTGAACCCGGCTGTCGGAATAACTGGCATAAGCATCCGGGGGGACAGATCCTGTTAGTAACAGGCGGACGTGGTTACTATCAGGAGGAAGGAAAGCCTGCACAAGAACTTAATCCCGGTGATGTAGTAAAAATCGCTCCAAATGTAAAGCACTGGCATGGAGCGGCACCCGACAGTTGGTTTGTACATATTTCCGTTGAGACAAATGTTGATGCAGGCCCGGCAGAATGGCTGGAACCAGTAACGTATGAAGAATATAACAATTTATGATAGCATCACTATCAAAAATAAAAATCACTGGAAACAGAATAGAGAGTTAAAAAAGATAAAAAATGCAATTGGTGGCATAAGAGTGAAAGTATTATTAGTAAACGGAAGTCCGCATGAGAAAGGCTGTACCTATACGGCTCTTTCAGAAGTAGCAAAGACCTTGAATGAAGAAGAGATTGACACAGAAATTTTTTGGATCGGAAAAAAGCCTCTTACCGGGTGCACTGCCTGCAAGAGCTGTGCCAAAACAGGGCTCTGTGCATTTAATGACCGCGTCAACGATTTTCTTAACATTGCTAAAGATGCAGATGGATTTATTTTCGGTTCCCCTGTGTATTATGCAGCTGCAGGTGGAGCGATTACGTCTTTTATGGATTGTGTTTTCTATGCTGATCTGCTAGGAGGCAGACAGTCTTTTTATCTGAAACCAGCGGCAGCAATTGTTTCTGCAAGGAGAGCAGGGACGACAGCCACACTTGACCAGCTTAACAAGTATTTCACCATTTCGGAGATGCCTATTGTTTCTTCCCGCTATTGGAATATGGTTCATGGAGCAAAACCCGAAGATGTGAAAACAGACCTGGAAGGATTGCAGATCATGCGTGTGCTTGCAAGGAATATGGCATGGTTCCTGAAATGCAAGGAGGCTGGCATGAAGGCTGGCGTACAGTTGCCGATGAAAGAAAAAAGCATCTATACAAATTTCATCCGGGAATAATCATTAGTTAAAATTTTTGGATATGAATAAACAAAAAGAAGGCGAGGGACAAAGAATGGCGACTTTAAAAGAAGAGAAATGCCTGATAGCCTGTTTTTCACGTGAGGGGAATAACTATGTCAGTGGAAAGATCGTGAATTTGCCTGTCGGCAACACAAAAGTAGTAGCCGACATGATCCGGGAAATAACAGGAGGCGATGTTTTCCGTATTGATACAGTGAAGTCTTATCCCAGGGATTATACTGCAACAACCAACGTGGCAAAAAAAGAATTGAATGACAATGCCAGGCCTGAGCTTTCCAGCCATGTAGAAAATATGGACTCTTATAATGTGATATTCCTGGGTTATCCCAACTGGTGGGGAACGATGCCAATGCCGGTGTTTACATTCCTGGAAGAATATGATTTTTCCGGAAAGACCATTGTTCCATTTTGTACACATGAAGGAAGCGGATTAGGCCGCAGTGAAAAAGACATTGCAAAACTTTGTCCGAAAGCAACACTTTTGAAGGGGCTCGCGATCCAGGGCTCTCGTGTAAGTGCAGCGAAAAAAGATGTCGCAGATTGGTTGAATAAAATCAGTATGACCTTGTGAGCTGGTCGAGTCCACAGGACATTTGTGGATCATTTAGCAAGGGGAGATAAAATGGCAAAACGATTAGGTTTTGGCTGTATGAGATTACCACTTCTGGACAAAGATGATCAGACATCATTTGACACAGAAGCATTAAACAAATTGGTAGATACATTTTTGGAAAGAGGATTTACTTACTTTGATACAGCATATACATACCATGGATTCAAGAGCGAGGAAGCTGTTAGAGAAGCTTTAGTAAAAAGACATGACAGAGATGAATTTACTCTTGCGACGAAACTTCCTCCCAGAATGTTAAAAGCAGTGGAAGATCAGGATAGAATTTTTAATGAGCAACTGGAAAATTGTGGTGTTGAATTTTTTGATTATTACCTGCTTCACAATATTGGTGTGAGTGCTTATGAGCAGGCATGCAAATTTGATACATTTGGTTTTGCTTTGAAGAAAAAAGAAGAAGGCAAAATAAAGAATCTGGGCATCTCTTTTCATGACACGCCGGAATTACTGGATGAAATTCTAACTGCTCATCCTGAACTGGATTTTGTTCAGTTACAGATCAATTACATTGACTGGGAGAATCCAGGCATTCAGTCAAAAAGATGCTATGAAATGGCAAGAAAACATAACAAGCCAATTGTTGTAATGGAACCCTGCAAGGGTGGAAATCTTGCATCAGTTCCAGAAAAAGCAGAAGAATTGATGAAAGCATATAATCCTGAATTATCCATTGCCTCCTGGGCGATCAGATTTGCTGCCAGTCAGGAAGGCGTCATGATGGTCCTTAGCGGTATGAATACCATGGAACAGATCCTTGATAATACCTCATATATGGCAGACTTCGAGCCTCTGAATGAGGAAGAATACAGGACCATCAGCCAGGTAATTGATATTATAAATAAAGATACTGCGATTCCCTGCACAACCTGTAGATATTGTGAAGCAGGGTGTCCTGAGAATATTGCAATACCTGATTACTTTGCATTGTATAATAGTGCAAAGCGTGCTGTAACTGATAATATCTCAAGCCAGTTTGTTTATTATCTGAACCTTACTTCAAATCATGGCAAGGCTAGCGATTGCATAGACTGCAAACAATGTGAAAAGTCATGCCCTCAGCATCTGAAGATAACAGAGTACTTAAAAGATGTGTCAGCGGAATTTGAGGCCGGACCGGGATTACCGACAAAATAAAGATGAATGAGAATTTGACCGAATAATTTTCAGAACAAACTGGCGGTCAGGAGGAAACGGTGAAACGGTGAAAAGGATTCCGAATATCCGCCTGGGCAAAAAGAGAGGTAAATTATGAGTATCAGTGAAACAGCAAACAAGAACCATGAAAAATTATTTCCCAATCATAAATCAACACTAAAAATAACAGATCCGGAACATAGAAGTTTTCGATAATTTTGCTTTTGATGAAGTGATCAGTTATGGAAATTTAGATACAAAAACCAGATTGATGGTCATCTTGGCATCTCTAATCGCAAGCCAGACTTTAAGCGAATATAAAGTAATGCTTGGTGCTGCACTTAATGTCGGTGTGACTCCAATCGAGGTTAAAGAGATTGTATATCAATCCGTACCATATGTCGGGATGGCAAAAGCATTTGATTTTATCCATGCCACAAATGAAATACTGGAAAGCAGGGGAATAAAACTACCCTTAGAAAGCCAGTCTACAACTTCACCGGAAACACGATTTGAAAAAGGGCTGGAAGTTCAGAAGGAAATATTTGGTGACATAATCGATAAAATGTATGAGGCAGCACCAGCAGATCAGGTCCATATTCAAAAATATCTGTCTGGAAACTGTTTTGGTGATTACTACACCAGAAAAGGACTGGATATAAAAACAAGAGAACTCTTGACATTCTCTGTGATTTTATCCCTGGGAGGATGTGAGCCCCAGTTAAAAGGGCATATACAGGGCAATCTAAATGTTGGAAACGATAAAGAAACATTGCTTAACGCAGTTACGCAGCTATTGCCATATATCGGATATCCCAGGACATTGAATGCGATTGCGTGTTTAAATGAAGTAATACCCGATTAGGTCTAATGATACAAAGAAATCCATGTGGTAATCCATAATAGGATGCTGGATACAATCTTTTGAGAAATCAGGATAACTCAAGATATGGAGATAATTTCAATGAGTAAAAAAGTATTGATACTGTCCGCCAGCCCGAGGAAAGGCGGAAATTCCGACATGTTGTGCGACCAGTTTATGCTTGGAGCAAAAGAAGCAGGCAATCAGACAGAAAAGATCTTTTTGAGAGATAAAACAATCAATTACTGCACAGGATGTGGAACCTGTTTTAACATGGGAGAGGGCTGTCCCCAAAAAGACGACATGGCAGAAATCCTGGAAAAAATGATTGCGGCAGATGCGATTGTAATGGCAACGCCGGTGTACTTCTACACAATGAACGGTCAAATGAAGACTCTAATTGACCGCACTTGCTCCCGTTACATGGAAATCGGCGATAAGGATTTTTATTTTATTGCGACGGCAGCCGACGATAGTAAGCAGGCTATGGAGAGAACATTTGAAGGATTCAGGGGATTTACTTCCTGCCTTGAAGGAGCAAAGGAAAAGGGTATTATCTACGGAACCGGTGCCTGGAACATTGGAGACATCAAAGAAACAAAAGCAATGGAACAGGCATATGAAATGGGAAAAACGGTTTAATCGAAGGACAAGATACAATTAACAAAGCAAAATCATGCGAACAGAAATTTGAATAATTATCTGTAAAGGTCTAAATAAAAACTAGTTTTCCTGTTAAAAAACTCTTTTAACTTACTGTTATTCTTTTTTGCCGCTGCTTGAGCAATTTGCGTCAGAATCCATCTTGCTCCCTTTGATCCCCTCTTTGTGATTCTTCCGTTGTGGTATTTATCTGCAGGTTGATACACATTATCGAAGTTGGAGTGAAGTAATGGGTCACTTGTATACGATACATAAATGTAATAACAGAAATTAAAAAAGCGAAATAATTTTGGGATAAAACAATTTTGGGATAAAACAATTTTGGGATAAAACACTTTTCTATATATTGAAAGGCTATTTCTATTCAAACTTTTTTTAAAAAAAGTACAATTTCTTTAAATAATTTGTGCAATATCATTATTATAAAGATATTTTGCAGTTGTTTTTATAACTTTAAAATGATTTAATTGCTATCAAGATAGAATTCGCTTAGGCCCAATGGTGAGTACATTTTTGATCTAGTCTGCTTAAAGCAACAAACAAAGTGACCCCTTGATTTTCGGAGAAGGTTCTGAATGGGAGAAAAATTGAGGAAACCTTGTACTGAGAAGAAGCAAGTAGAGGAAGCACTGAGCCAGAATGAGCAATATGTTGGGCTGAAGTTAGATAATAACCTCTCACCTTCCAGGATGGCAGAAAACCTTGAGCTGGCTGATATTCTTGATATTCCAGCGATTCAGTCTCTCATGGATGACTTATATGAACTTACTCACATTACTACAGCACTGGTCGACCTCAAAGGTAATGTTCCTGCAATTGCTGGGCGGCAAGAGATTTGCTCAAAATTCCACAGGTTTCATCCCGAAACCTGCAAATACTGCGTAGAAAGTGATACAAAACTGTCCCTGGGTGTTGCTCCTGGAGAACTTAAGCTGTACAGGTGCAAAAATAACATGTGGGATGTCGCGACTCCTCTTATTGTGGGCGGCCAGCATATAGGCAATATCTTCTCAGGGCACTTCTTTTTTGAGGATGAACCTCTTGAATATGAATTTTTCCGGTTCCAGGCTAGAAAATACGGCTTCAATGAAGAGGAGTATATAGCAGCGCTTGAAAAAGTTCCACGGCTTAGCAGACAGGCTGTGAACAAAAACATGTCCTTCTTCATGAAACTTGCCAACATGATCTCGCAACTAAGCCACAGTAATTTCAAGCTTTCACAATCGCTGGCCGAATGCGATACTCTGCTGGATGCGCTGCGGGAGAGCGAGGATAAGTACCGCAACATCGTAGAGACAGCAAACGAGGGTATATGGGTAGTTGACGCTGAAAACAAGACTATCTATGTAAATAAAAAAATGACAGATATGTTAGGATTTAGCCAGGAAGAAATGATTGGCAGATCTGGGTGGAATTTCATAGATGAAGAAAATAAAGTTGTTTCCATACTGAATATTGAAAAAAGACAGCAAGATATTGGTGAGAGCCATGAATTTAAACTAATATGCAGAGACGGCTCACCCTTATGGACTCTTGTAAATACTAGATCCTGCTTTGGCAAAGATGGCAAGTTTGCAGGCTCTATAGGCATGTTTACTGACATCACCAGGCGCAAGCAAGAAGAGAACCGTATTTGCAGATACAACCGAATTCTTGAAGGAATAAATAAAATTTTCAGCAATGTAGTACAGGCAAAAACAGAAGAAGAACTGGGAAATACGTGTTTATCTGTCGCCCTGAAAATGACCGGCAGCCAGTTTGGTTTCATCAATGGAATGGATGCCGACGGGTTGCTGCACGATGTTGCAAAAAGCGAGCTTGCATGGGAACAGTGCCTTATGTACGACAAGACAGAGCATCGTAGTCCATTTGCTGTTCATGGTCTTTACGGCAGTGTCATTAACAAAGGGAACGCTTTCTTTACCAATGATCCGCAGTCACACCCAGACAGCAGAGGCTTGCCGGAAGGGCATCCCCCAATCAGATCGTTTCTTGGAGTGCCCCTTGTTCAGGACGGGAAAACAATAGGATTGATTGCGGTTGCAAACCGTAAAAACGGCTATAGTTACGAGCAGCAGGAGGATCTTGAAGCTATCGCACCGGCAGTGACGCAGGCTCTGCAAAGGAAAAAGTCGGAAGAAGCTCTGAAATTCTCAAATCTTTATAATCGTAGCCTGATTGAAGCTAGCCTGGACCCATTAATAACCATCGGGCCTGACGGCAAAATTACGGATGTAAATGGCGCTACAGAACAGGTTACTGGATATTCCAGAAACGAATTGATTGGAACTGATTTTTCATATTATTTCACTGAACCTGAGAAAGCCCTTACAGGATACCAACAGGTGTTTCTAGATGGTGAAGTTAGGGATTATTCTCTGGGAATTCATCACAGGGACGGGCATATAACTCCTGTTTTGTATAATGCTTCATTTTATAAAGACGAGAATGGTAAGGTTATTGGGGTTTTTGCTGCCGCACGTGATATTACAGAGCTTAAAAAGGCAGAAGAAGCTTTAAAAAGAGCGCATGATAATTTAGAAAAACTGGTTGAAGAGCGTACGTCAGAGCTTGAGAAATCTTACAATTCATTGAAGGAAAGCGAAAAAAACCTTGCAGAAGCTCAAAAAATAGCACACCTTGGAAGTTGGTACTGGAATCTTATAACTAATGAAATATGGTGGTCTGATGAATATTACAGAATTTTTGGACTTAAACCCCAGGGATCAACTCCAACTTATAATGAGTTTTTAAGTTATATACATCCTGAAGATCGAGACGTTGTGATTAATGCAATTAAAGAAGCTTCAAATGGGAAACTTTTCAGCATTGACCATCGGATTATTTTACCCGGCGGAGGAGAAAAAATAGTTCATGTACAGCCAGAAATCACTTTTAACGAGGAAAATAATCCTGTTAGAATTAGGGGTATACTTCAGGACATTACCGAGCGTAAGAAAACTGAAAAAGCGCTCAGGTTAAGCGAGGAAAGATACCGTATAGTGGCCGAACAGACAGGACAGATCATATACGAGTATAATATTAAGGAAGATACTTTTGCCTGGGCAGGCGATGTCGAGAAGATAACAGGATTTACTCCTGATGAGTTTAAAAATATCGGTTTAAGAAATAAGAGTCGTGATTTCTGTCTGTCCCGTATTCATCCGGAAGACCGAAATCTATTCCTTGAAAATCACGAAAAATTTCAGATGCCCGAAGATACTTACAGAATCGAGTACCGTTTTAGAAATAAGAATGAAGAATATATTTTTATTGAGGACAACTTCATCTGTCAGAGAGACGAGAACGGGAATGCATATAGGATTATTGGGGCATCTAAAAACATCACAGAAAGAAAAAAGACAGAAATTTTCCTTGCGAATATCGAAAATGCCCGTAAAAGGGAAATCCATCATCGTATTAAAAACAACCTTCAAGTGATCTCATCCCTGCTGGATCTTGAGGTTGAAAAATTCAAAAGTAGAGGGCGCGTTGAGTATTTGGAAGTTCTTGAGGCCTTCAGGGAAAGTCAGGACAGAATAATCTCAATTGCCCTGATTCATGAAGAACTGCATGAAGGCAATGGAAATAATGAATTGAACTTTTCTCCATATCTTGAGAAGCTTGTTAAGAACCTTTTCCAGGCTTACAGTTTTAAAGATATGAACATTGGCTTAGATATGGATCTTGAAGATAACATTTTCTTCGATATCGATATTGCAGTTCCTCTAGGGCTGATTGTCAACGAAATTATTTCAAACTCTCTAAAGTATGCATTCTCAGGCAGAACTAACGGAATAATTCAAATCAGGCTTTGTAAGGAGCTTTGTAAGGAGCTTTGTAAGGAGCTTTGTAAGGAAGAAGACACAGGTATTTTAAATGATGTATCAGGAAGCATAAAAGGTGATTACGAAAATAAGGTTGCTAACTTTATCTTAACCGTTTCGGACAATGGAGTGGGTATCCCAGAAAACATTAATATAGAAGGTTCTGATACCCTTGGCTTTCAATTAATTGCTATCCTTGTAGATCAGCTAGAAGGTAAACTTGAACTAAAAAGAGACTCCGGAACTGAATTTACTATAAAGTTTGCAATACCAGTGAAGGAATAAGAATTCTCTCAGGGACTTTCGTTACTCTTATATTTAAGTTTTACAGTAAATATGGGTGTATAATTTCAATCTTAAGAAAAGGTTAGAGTCACTAACATTATACCGGGTTATTGCACCAACTCGAGTATAAATAAGAATAACAGTGTCTGTCAGTTATCGAAAAACAACATATATATAAATTTGCATATGTTTACTCAAAAACAACAAATCCACTCATTTTTTATAATTGATTGACAATTCACGGACATAACCTAAGAAAGATTGATTTTATTACTTTTAAACGGTGTTTAACAATGTCTAAAAAAACTTCTAAACCGATGTCTCGTAGAGAACACGATCAAATGAAACGCAATAGAGTAAATAATAACAAATCAGAATCAGTTAATGAAGGTATAATTGAAAAATGCAAGAACCTTCTCAAGAGAAAAAATTCGGAGAATTAAGTAAATAAAATTGAAAATTACTTTTACCATGATTTCAAGTTCACTATACGCTTTATATAGATACGCTTTATATAGAGAAGAAAAACAAAGTTTTTATAATCAATTAAAGACTGTTGATTATTCAGGAATGATAAAAATATAACCTCAAATTTGCAGTTCAGGAACTGACCCTTAATTTCAGTATCCCAATAATGATTCTTGGCAATAAATACTTTGATATTATAATTGAATCATTCCGTCGTCATTTTTATTTTTACTACTTTTTTTTGTTTTCCATTATTTTTTTAATATGAACTGCCCTTCAAGTTATTTTTATATGTTACTCCCGCTTTGAACCTTTTTTGCATTCCAATCTTTACTTCTCGCTGTCAAAAATGTCAAACTGCCAGCAGTTTAAACAGGTCAGCAGACAGACAATTTATTAAACATAGGGGATTTTATTAAATTGGGGAAATTATCATGAGCGAGATTAAAATCGGAGACAAAATTCAGGATTTCAGGCTAAGAGACCAGAAACAAAAAGAGGTGCACCTCTATGATTTCGCTGGCAAGAAGATTCTTTTATCATTCCATCCACTCGCCTGGACAAGCGTGTGTGCAGAACAGATGAAATCACTTGAGGAAAATCACGAAATGTTCTCCAGATTGAACACGGTGGCTTTTGGCATAAGTGTGGACCCTATACCTTCAAAAAGAGCCTGGGCTAAGGAACTTGGAATTACACACATCAAGCTTCTTTCAGACTTCTGGCCTCATGGGGAGGTTGCCAGAGCATATGGAATATTCAGAGAAAAAGAAGGGGTATCTCAGAGGGCGAACATAATTATCGACGAGGAACAGAAGGTTATATTCTTCGAAGAATATCCTGTGCATGAACTTCCCGATATGGAAAAGATTGTAAAAGTTCTGGAACAAGGTAGTAAAGTTCAGCTCTAAAAAACAAAGCAATAGAGAGATAAAGTAAGTAATAAAATTACGGGAAGAAAGAAGGGGAAAAGTAAACTACGAATCATAGAATGAAGGCGGGAAAAAGAAAAAGGTCAGAAAATCCATCAGTTCTATAATTATTCAACTTTTTTCATTTAATTTACCCATAATTATCCATTTATCCTTAGTTCCCAAATCTTAAGCGCATATCGGTAGTAAGAAGAATCGGTGAGGTCATAAGATCCCGATTTTGAGAATTTTACTACAAAGATCATGTGTTTAAACTTAAGCGCATACTCCGATATCAGGAGACATTTGTGTGCCTAAAAATGAGGAACCTAGGATTTATATGATTTAATCCATTGTAAATCCCATATTACTTAATTCCGTATCAATCCCCTCAAAGAGTTCCCTCAGTGCGATCCTGAGCCTGCGGACCTCTACCTGCCAGATTCTTTTGCTAACCTGCTTGTCTCCCCCGGCTTTAACAGCTGCCATCCAGGAGTATTTTCTGGCAATTTTTGTGTTGTTTGATGGGAAACGGAAAGCTTTTCCAGTTTTCTGGTTAGCGTATTTTTCGTTGATAAGGAACTCGTATATTTCCTGAACTCTTTCAAGCAGTTTTTTTTCACTTTCAGAACCTGACGATCCAAACAGCACAAGATTCCAGAGGCGGAACTGTACATTATGAAGCTCATGAGAAAGCATCTCGGAAACCGAGATTTCCAGCATCTTCTTAAACTCAAGGAAAATGTCCGTGTTTCCAAAACCTGAAGGCAGGATATTTCCAAGCGAAATCATAACGTGAATACACTCGTGAAAAAGAATTCTGGCTATCAGGAACTCAACCCTCTCCTGCAAATTCCAGAATTTGTTTACAAGAGCTTCGTCCCAGAGCTGGTAAGGGTTAACGAGGATCATAGACCTGTAGACAATTCTTTTTTCTTTCTGTGAAACCAGGCGCTTGGGATAAAGAGTCATTCCCAGCATTTTTCCAAAAAATTGAATTCTGACGGCAAGATCCCAGCAGTACTCCCACTCCCCTGAACTTACACACTTTACCCTGTAGTAGTTTCCATCAAAGTGAACTTTCTCAAGCAGCCGGTACATATCTTTACTGTGTACCTTGATCAACGACTTTATCATGGGCTCCCTATAGATCCGAAGGTCAAAATAAGGTGCATTCGGAATAAGAGCAGGAAGTGAAGCAGGAAGTGAAGCAGGAAGTGAAGCAGGAAGTGAAGTCGGTGAAGAAATATTCAAATCCTGAAATCCATAATTCAGATCCTGAAACCCATAATTCAGATCCTGAAACCCATAATTCAGATCCTGAAACCCATAAGACCATAAATTTGAGTTTCCGTTCAAACCATTGACTTCCTTCTCAACTGGCATGGTCTTCTTTTTCATCCAATTCCCTCGCACAAAATCCCCTTTAATAAGATACCATATAAGATATTACCCTATACCCTATGAGATATTACCCTATGAGATATACCCTATAAGATATTATTACTGAAGATATATATAAATTGGTTAATAGGCGGCAGGGAATCGAAATAAAATTTTATCTGGATTTAAAATAGTAAAACTCTCATTTGTTTCCACGCATTGTCTTAAGATTTCCACAAACAGGACAATTATTTAGCTTTGAGAGTGATATTTCGCTGAAATTTCCAGAAAGCCCATTCCAGAACAGGAGGCGACCTTCCAGAAGCTTTCCCTGTCCTGTCAGGAATTTAATAACTTCATTTGCCTGGATGGAACCGATGATCCCTGGGGTTGTCCCTAAAACCGGAAAAACTTCCTTTTTGGAAATGCGTGGGAAAATACAGTAAAAACAGGGAGTTTCTCCAGGCACTATTGTTGTTACCTGGCCGTCATAACCGGTAACTGCTCCATGTATTAAAGGAATCCTTCTTTTAATGGCAAACCTGTTAAGCATATGTCTGGTTTCGAGATTATCAAGCGCATCAACTATAACATCACATTCAGGAACAAGGGCTTCGAGATTTGATTCGGTAAGCATCTCTGCTATAGTTTCAACCTCAATATCCGGGTTCATGGAGAGCAGTTTTTCCTTTGCTGACTCTACCTTAAGCCTTCCGATGTCCTTTTGATGGTGAAGAAACTGTCTATTTAGATTACTGGGGTCCACGGAATCGAAATCTGCAAGAATTATTTTTCCGATTCCTGCTATTGCTAGATAGGTGGAAACCGGACTTCCCAGCCCGCCTGCCCCGGCAACCAGCACTTTTGCATTCTTCAACTTTTCCTGTCCCTCTTCCCCAAAAAGAAGAATCTGACGGCTGTATTTTTCACGCTCGAAATCATTCATGCAGTGACTTCCGGAATTTGATTTATTTCAGGATGCGATTTTTATTTATTCGTCACCAGGAATATTCTCACTCAGGTGAATTTAAATCATTCTCATTAATCATCACCTTCCTTATGCATAACCTCTTCGGATGGTAAAAGACAGGATCGGTGGGGCTGATAGGGTCGGAAAAAACTTTCTCAAGATGGATCCCAGCGTATGAGACCTGATAAAAACT
The DNA here is from genome assembly GCF_000969945.1 of Methanosarcina sp. Kolksee. Taxonomy (NCBI): domain Archaea; kingdom Methanobacteriati; phylum Methanobacteriota; class Methanomicrobia; order Methanosarcinales; family Methanosarcinaceae; genus Methanosarcina; species Methanosarcina sp. Kolksee. Next base: position 401,680 of record NZ_CP009524.1, on the reverse strand, counting down.
GGGCTTCAGTATCAAAGCAGAAAGGTATATCTCGGGGAAGAAATATAATCCGCAGGCATATCGGTGGTAGGGATAAGAATTTTTAGAAAAATTAATTAAGGCAAGGCCCATAAAAATAGGAAATTCATTTTTTTATATTATTCTAACCGGCTATTGCAATTCACTATTGTAGCATCTTTCTCACATACTAAAGGCGGGATGCTGAAAAAAAGAAATTTGTATAGGTCTTGGAATTTATGAGAATTCTGGATTTAAAGAATACGGTTATCAATATCAAACAGGAGTTTTCAGGCTACTTTAAAGAACGAGATGCTGAAATTAACGGGTCTCTTCTTGCACTCCTCTCCGGTGAGCATGTCCTTTTACTTGGCCCACCCGGAACTGCAAAAACCCTGCTTGCAAGCAAAATCTGCGAAACTATAGAGGGGGGAAATTTTTTCCATTATCTTCTTACCCGTTTTTCCACGCCTGAAGAGGTATTTGGGCCGCTTTCCCTTAAAGCGCTTGAAAGGGACGAGTTCAGCAGGCGGGTAGAAGGTTACCTTCCAACTGCCCATATAGCCCTGCTCGATGAGATTTTCAAGGCAAACAGTTCCATCTTAAACAGCATGTTGACTGTACTGAATGAGAGAAAGTACCATAACGGCAAGGAACTTATTGAGGTGCCTCTGTTTACGGTTTTTGGGGCTTCCAACGAGTTGCCGGAAGAAGATGAAAGCCTCGAAGCTCTCTACGACCGTTTTTTGTTCCGGTACAGGGTGGATTATATTCAGCACGAAGAGAACCTTGAAGACCTGATCTTCAAAAACACCGAAGATTTCGTACCCTCAACGAAACTCAGCATAGAAGAAATAAAGGAAACCCAGAAGAGAGCAAGAGACCTCCCTGTTGATCCTGAGGTTCGGTCAATTATAAAGGCACTCCGAAGAGAACTCAGGAACTCAAATATTTTTGTCTCGGACAGGCGCTGGAAGAAAATTGTAAATGTACTCAGGGTAGCTTCATTCGTAAACGGACATACCAGTGTAGACCGGATGACTGCTGTCCTGCTGCAGCACGTACTCTGGGAAGTACCGGAACAAAAAGAAGCAATCAGGAAACTTATTCTGGACAGGGTTGTTTCAGGTGGCACGGATACTGGCAAATTGAAACTGGATGTCCTTGATCTGAAAAATTCCATTTACAGTTGTTTGCAGCAGGAACTTCCAGATCTTGTAGCCTGTAATAAGTGCTACGAAGAAGAAAGAAGGACAACAGGCAGCCTGAAAAGCTCAAGATTTTCAGGGGTCAAAGCGCAGAGGAACCTCACATTCGACAATGCCCTTGACCTGCTAAAACACCATACCGAATTTCCAACCCATTCTTACAGTTTCGGGCTCGATTACAGCAATGTCAACAGTTCCCTGAACTTTGAGTCCCTGGCAGAACAATTCCGCAGAAAATACGGGTTTGAATTCAAGATCAGCCTTGATTACGGAGATAAGAAGCTCTATGAAAAAGAGTACGAAAATCTGGAAGAAAGACTGAACTATTTCAGAAGGCAGATCCAGGAAGAAGAAAAAGCGCTTGAGAACACCCTGAGAGAAAATATCTGGGTTTCAGGGCAGGACAGCCAGGAAATCCTGATGAAATATCGCTCCAAAAATACCGATGTTTACGAGATTGCAAGCAGTCTAAACGAGGTGCGGATCCTGCTTGAAAAACCCAGGGTATTTGATGTAACCATTGAAAAAGCAGGAGAGATAGCTGAGACCTGAATATCTCCAAAATATGGCTGAAAAACCTTTAAAATATGGATGCAAAACTCTAAAATATGACTGAAAAACCTTTGAAATATGGCTGAAAAACCTCTAAAATATGGCTGAAGAGTTTCTCTGAAATATAATAGATAAGAAGACAACTTAACTATAAAACTCCTAAAACTTATCAAAAACTCCTAAAACTTAGGAGAATTTCCGGAAAAGGAAAAATATGCAGGAATTAAAAAAGCGGAAAGAAGATTTCAAGGGCATTCACGGATCAGGCTCATCTTTATCGTTTAGCCACGCCTTCAATCCTTCCACAATATTGAATATTGAGCTCAGGGGTGTCCTGGCAACTCCACGAAAAATACCAAGGCAAGTCAGGGAAGAAATTGCAGAAATTCTTGTTTATGAGCTCTTTTCAGAAGATGGGTACGAAATAAAAGATGAAAAGCTGTTTATGAGTAAATTTGGAGCTTTTTATCCAATCTTCCTAGGTTTAAGGGATTTTGGGGTCTGGGCTGAAATAAAAACTCTTGCAGGAGCCAACAACCTGGCAGGTGTTTTTATACTCAGGACCCTGCTTGAAGAACTTTTTACACTTCTGGATGACTATGGAAAGTTGGAATCTGAATTTTCAAAAAAGTTCGCAAGAAACCTGGAAAAAAGCCTTAAAGCCCTGAAGAAGCTAATCGATGAAACTCAATCGGCTTGGGAACAAAACAGAATAAGAGATCTTGAAGAAAATTTCTGGTTGCAGGAAAATCCTAACACATCCAATCAACAGGTAACTCAAGAAAGAAGACAGGAAAGTCCCCTCGAACAAGAAAGTTCCCTTAAACAGGAAAATTTTCTCAAAGAGGAAAGTTCCCTTAAACAGGAAAATTCTCTTCCACAGGAGCTTTCCTTCCAGCAGGAAAATTCTCTCAAAGAGGAAAGTTCTCTGCAAGACTTCGAGCATGAGACCTGGGAAAATCCAGATATACAGACTGGAAATACTGCGGGGTCCGAAAGACTTGCTTCAATGACTCTGAACTTTATGTCTTCAGAGAAGGCAGGAGAAGCCCTTGATTCTGTTATCGAAGAAAGTATCGCTGTAAAAATTGAAGAGCTTATCCCTGTGCTTGAAGACCACCTTGAAATGCTGGAAATTCTCTCAATGCTCTTTCCGGGCAGAGCCTGGGATTACTCCTTGAGGACTCTTCACAGAGAATACTTCGGAAACCTTGAAAAATACGCCGCACTTCTTAGAAAGAGCTCGGCTATTCATGAAATTCTTGAGCAGGTCGGAAGAATCGAACTTGAGTACGGCTCAAAAAAGCTGAGTTTATCTCCGTACAGTAAAAGCGAAGTCCATTCAGTCACTTTATCGGGAGATATCCAGACATTACTTCCAGCAGAAACCGTAAAGCTAAAAAATCCTCTATTGAAGCGTAAATTCTATGCTGATATGCTTGAAGGAAAACTCCTGACCTACCAGCTAAAAGGAGAAAACTGGAACTCGGATAATGCAGGAAAAAAGAGAAAAGGGCCTGTAGTCGCCCTTGTAGACACCTCGGCGTCGATGCGGGGAAGCCCAGAGCTTCTTGCAAAAGCTGTAGTTCTGGCAGTTACGAGAAGAATGTTAACAGAAAGCAGGGATGTTAAAGTGATCCTCTTCTCCTCTAAGTGGCAGACAGTCGAAATTGAACTTACGAATAAAAAGCGCATGGGGGAGGAGTTTCTGGAGTTCCTGAAGTTTACTTTTGGCGGCGGCACCGATTTTAATACTGCACTTCGCGCAGGTCTTAAGGCTATGAAAAACGAAAAAGCCTTCGAGGGAGCTGATCTTCTTTTCCTTACCGATGGTTATTCAGAACTCTCAGAAAAACCCCTTATTAGGGAATGGAATGAGATAAAAGCCGAAAGAAGAACCCGGATCTTTTCCCTGATTATCGGAAATTATGATGCCGGCGGACTGCAACAGATTTCGGACCACACATATCTCATAGGGAATGCCGAAAACTGGGATGTTGCAGAAAGCCCTGCAAGTTTTGTGAAAGCTATAAGCAAACCTTACAGGTTTTAAGTTCCTGGATATAAGTTCCCGGATAAAGTTCCTGGATATAAGTTTCCGGATATAAGTTCCCGGATATTTTTGACTGCGCGGCATTTATTAAGATGTTTTGGTATTTCGCACTGTAGATATTTTTGGTCCTTCGTACTTTAATGCCTGCGCTTGAAAAGTTTCTGCAGACCTTCTCCAAAATCTTCCAGGTCTTTCCGTGCGGGGGTCTGGCGCCTGGATATGCTTGAAAGAACGGAAAATGCAGCCTGTTTACTCCGGCTGGCTCCTTTAAGCAGCCCAATCTCGATCATTGCAACAATTAATTCGGAAATGATTTTTTGATCTCTGGGACTCAGGTTATTCCATTTTTCGTTTATCTTTTTCGAGGAATCAATTATTGATTCTTTTCCTTCGGATGCTATTGTTGAGGCTTTTGAGGAAGCTACTTTTGAGGCGTTTATTATCTGTTTTCTTCCATAGGAAGCCGTTTCCAGAAAGACTTTGAAAGCATTCTGTGAGATCTTTTTTAGTCTTGCTCTTTGATTAATAGGGATCTCCTCTCCAGATGCCTTTCGGAAATCACTTTCAGAGCCTCGGCTCTCCAGAATTTTACGGACTTCTCTAAAGATCTCCAAAATCTCCTCCTCAGACCTCGTTTTAAGGTATTCTCTGAGTTTTTCCAGAAGGTCCGTGTCGATTGGTTCTGAATCCGCTTCATGAGATGAGTTCGAATCGCTGAAAAAGTCCTTATCTATCTCAATGTCATCTACTTCAACGTCATCTACTTCAAAGTTACCTACTTCAACGTTATCTACCTCAACGTCATCGATCTCAACGAAATCAGCATCAATTATAGGACTGGACCCAAAGATAGCTTCACGTGATGAAGCCTTTCTGGATTTGGATTTATTTCGGATCTTGAAACCTGCATCTGAAAGTCTGTCGAATACTCTGTCTTTAAGCAAGAAAATGCACTCCTTCCTGAAAATAAATGCCTTCCCTCTTAAAACAAAAAATTTTACTTGCACGTGAATAATTCGTAGCCGGGCAACTTTAGCATTAACTAGCTGTTTAATATAATATTATTCAATTACCTGCATATCAATCTAATTACCAATATGGAGTTTAATTTTAAGACTTCATATCTTTTTCTGTTGCTCTTACGATCAATTTAAAAATTTTAATATTGTAATTATCTGCTACATTTATTTGACGGTAAAAATCTCCTCTCAATTTGAAAAAGTTCTAACCAATATTAGATAATTTTTATAAAAAGTACAGAGCTAATTACCGAGATACCCTTTTTTAGTAGAATTTATATGTTTGAGAGATTCATTTAAAGAAAGTTTAAGAAAAAAATGGATTTTATATGAGTTCATAATTTTACACTCCCCAGCCTGTCCTTATAAAATCTGTAAAACGGAGCTCCATTTATGATCCACCTTTTCAGTGCAGGAAAACTCGCTTTTGGAAGCATTAAAAGTGCAAAGCTGCGTTCGACCCTTACAGTGCTTGGAATCGTCATAGGAGTTGCAGCTGTAATTGCAAATGTGTCTCTTGGGGCGAGTTTCAACCAGCATTTTACGAATGAAGTGACCAATATAGGATCTAATTTCATTTATATTCAGGGGATGCAGCCCAAACTTTTTTACGACAATGAGTTGAAGATCGTTGAGAACACACCCGGGATCTCGGGAGTTTCTCCTTTGAAATCACAAACTGCAGAAGTCACGTACATGTCCGAAACCAAAAATATTATGGTTAGCGGCGTAGGGAAATCCTATGATGAGGTGGCAAACACAAAGCTTCAGAAAGGAGATTTTATTACTGACAACGACGGGTATGTGGCAGTTATCGGGTACAAGGTTGCAAACGAGAAATTCGACCGGAACATCTCGGCCCGAAACTCCATAAACATAACCTTCAGGGTAGGAGAAGACGAAAAAGTTACAAAGACCTTTAAAGTTAAGGCAATAATCCAGAACCCGGAGAACACTGTTATCCAGGCGTACAATGACAACGAAGCCGTTCTTATCCCAATCGATGTCATGAACGAGATCCTTGGCGAAAAAGATTATGGCGGGGTTTTTGCAATGGCTGATGACCCCGCAACAGTTAAGGAGACTTCGGATGAGGTCGATGAGCGTCTTGCCAGAAATTTCGGGATTTCTGAAAGAGAACTTGAAGATAAAGATTCCCGCCCTTATATCATTGTCAATCAGGCAGAGGTACTGGAACAGACGGATATGATGGCGGCAGCTTTAAGTTCTTTCCTGACGGCCGTTGCGCTAATCTCGCTGCTGGTTGGCTCGATAGGAATCATGAATATCATGCTCGTAAGCGTAACTGAAAGGACGAGGGAAATAGGAGTGCTCAAATCTCTTGGATTTACAGGCTTTGACATTCTTTTTCTTTTCATGATAGAATCAATCCTGCTCGGAGTTTTCGGGGGCCTCCTGGGGAGTACGGTTGGAATCGCAGGTGCATACAGTGTTGAAACCCTCCTCAAACTGCCTGTCGTCTTTCCTTTCAGCCTAATTGCGGCCGGATTCTTCGTAGCTGTTTTCGTGGGCTTTGTCTCGGGAGTCTACCCTGCAAGAAAAGCCGCAAAAATGAAGCCTGTGGACTCACTAAGGCACGAGTAAACTTCAGCAAAAATTGAAATGAATGATTTAATTTAAGAATACTTGACGGATTTCTATCCAATGATTTACTTAATTTTTTACTTAATTTTTTACTCAATTATTTATCTGCTTTTAATTTATCTGCCTTTATTTGTGACTTTGCCGCTGCCTGAAACCTGCGTGTTGAACTCTTCCGGGTTCCCTCCATAGAATACATTTCCACTTCCGCTTATATTAGTGTCAAGTTTCCGGTCCGCGTAGACATTTGCATTTCCCGCACCCCTGATACTTACTCTGGTCATCTCGGTCCTGAGTTCAGGAGCATCAACACTTCCCGAACCTTCTATATTTATTTCATGTGAAGAGGCATTGCCTTTCAGGAGGACACCCCCAGAACCGGAAATCAGGCTCTTCAGAGAGCTGGCATTTGTCTCCAGTTTGATATTACCTGAACCTGTGATTGCGAGATCCAGGTTTTCGGAATCAATCGGCGTAGTTCCTATAATATCCCCCGAACCACTGAGGGAAAGGCTCCGGACTTCTTCCATCCCTGCATAGATCTTAATAGTTTTCTGGGGGCGGATGCATTTTTTCGCATTGATTACCAGAACTCCGTTTTCCACGCTGGTCTCCAGGAGGGGCAGGATGTTATCTTCTGCTTCGATTCTAAGGCTGCTGTTCCCTTGCTCAATAAATACGTTTCCTGAAATACGTGAATCCAAGCTGTGAAAAGGTTCAATGCTACGGGTTATAGTTTCCACATTTCCTGAGCCACGTTCGCAATCATAGTCCGTACATCCGCTTTCAGCCATCACCACAGCCAGCAATAGGATTCCCAGGAGAAAAACAGAAGTCCCTGCAGGCTTGGTTACGCTCACTTTTCCTTTCATTTTCCCAATCGATATTTTTTCCCATCTTACTTTTCCTGCCCTTTCAAGCCGTTTTTTCATTCCCTTCTCATTTCCGGTCATATCTCTATCTCCTTCATACCTTTGTCCCTTTTCTTTTGATGTCGTTCCTTTTAGGCACCCTCATATCCTGATAGAAGCGAAGAGCGGAGTCATGGAGGACATACTCATAGTATGTTTGCTTCGAGTTTTTATTCTAGCTCATTTTGAATCAGGGTTTTAAAGAGCAGCATAAGAACTGATGCCTTACTTCGGAGTTTTTAACTGAATAAGAGTAATAGGGTCCTCTTAAATTCACTACCAAACTGGAACTTATTCCTCCTTTTTTCAGACAATTAACTAAGATAGTAGTGTTTCCAAAAAAATTACCATTTCTTTTCAGGTTAAAATCCAATTAACCTTCCTAAAAACCGCAAATTTTGGTGAGGAGCACGTATAATCTCCCCTGGCTATGTATTGTGAAAGCTCCATTTATACCACTAAACGAAAATTTCAAATGAAAATTGCTATCCAAAATATTAAAAACTTTTTGAGATGAGATCTTGCAGGCAAATACTTACAGGGAGCTCTGTCCAAAAATACTATTCTTTAGCCGTATTTTTACTGGAAATAACTGTAAGTTACGGCATTACAGAAAGAAAGGAATTACAAGCCTTCTCTGAATGAATAAGTCAAGAAAGAGCTAAAAACTATATTTCTTAAAGGCTTTTAAGTGTATATAGCCTTAAATAGGCCAGATTAAAGTATTGAGCTTTCAAATCGGCTTATACTGGAAAAAGAGCTTGAAGACTGCGAAAACCAGAATAAAGAGCCCAAAACCAATCTTGAGGAGCACTTTCCCACGCTCAATGGGCTCTTTTTTGGCTTTAACCGCTCCATATCAGACCTGCCCCAATCCAAATTCCGGAGGGAAAACAGAACGCAGCCTGTCGCATGTGATTCTATCTGGATATTACAACCACGGAAAACACGGAAAGCATGGAAGAAACACGCCTTTACTACTGATTTCCGTGTCTTCCGTGCTTTCAGTGGTTTTCAAAAAATTCATTTCTGACATACTTTGGAATCGATGAACTAGAAAATAAAAAGGCAGAGTAAACTTTCCAGGGTTAATTTGTTTGAAAACGATAACTTCAAAGACTGCTGCAAAAAATATAAAGGACTCAAAAAATAGTAATATCGTTGGAACAACTAAATCATATACAAAGGGGGTTCACAAATGGAACAGAAAGTGGGCGAAAAATCTGAAGAAGAATGGAAAAAAGTACTTACTCCTGAACAATATCACATCCTGCGAAAGAAAGGTACGGAAAGTCCCTTTTCCGGCAACCTGTACTATAACAAGGAAAAAGGAGTTTACACCTGTGCTGCCTGCGGGCAGGAGCTCTTTTCCTCAGACACAAAATTCGAGTCCGGAACCGGCTGGCCAAGTTACTCTGACGTTATTTCCAGCGACAGGGTAAGGCTCAAAGAAGACACCAGTTATTTCATGAACAGGATAGAAGTAGTCTGTTCTCGCTGCGGAAGCCACCTGGGCCATGTATTTGAAGACGGACCTGCACCAACCGGAAAACGCTACTGCATTAACTCCATTTCTCTTAATTTCAAGAAAGAAGGAGAAGAAGACAAGCAAGGCGGAGAAAGAAAGTAAAAAAGTAGAAAGAAAGTAAAAAAGTAGAAAGAAAGTAAAAAAGTAGAAAGAAAGTAAAAAAGTAGAAAGAAAGTAAAAAAGTAGAAAGAAAGCAAAAAAGTAGAAAGAAAGCAAAAAAGTAGAAAGAAAGTAGGAAGTAAAGTTCAACAAGCCAGATCTTGTGATTTATAAGTTTATGGATTAGGGAGAGGGGGCTCAGATAAAACTTGAAACCAGCAAAAATATACTTTGAGATAATTGGATTTTTTATCTTTTTAATTTCCTATATTTTATTTTTCAATATATTATTTTCTGTTAAGGGATTAGGGCCCTCTATTTATGTTCCGGGCACACTCCTTTTTGCCCTCTTAGGATATTGGCTGGGAGGGATCCTGTACGAGAAGTATTTCAAATGAAAAATCTGCTCAAAAATAATCAGGTTATCACAACCTAATAGATCTCTATATAGAGATTTTATAGAACTTTATTTTTCATAATATTTATTATAGATTATAGCAATCTATTAAATAGATGTTAAAAGCAATAATTTTTGATGTGGACGGAGTTCTTATAGATTCCATGCGTTTCCAGGCCGATGCCTGGGTTAAAACCTTCAAGGAAATTGGTATTAACATTACCAGAGAAGACATTTATGAGCTCGAAGGCTCAAACAACAAAAGATTAATTAAATCAATTTTCGAAGAGGCCGGAAAGGAGCCTGAGCCCTGGCATTTAGAGCAATTGCCTGAAAAGAAACGTGAGGTTCTCGAGTTTGATCGGATAAAGCCTTATGAAGGTATCCCGGATTGCCTTAAGGCATTGAAACGGCATTTCAAGCTCGCTCTGGTTTCAGGGTCACATACTGATACCGTAAATAAAGTTGTCAATAAGTATTTCTCTAACTGTTTTGATGTCATAATTACCGGGAGTGACCTTGAGCGCGGAAAACCGGACCCGGACCCTTACCTTAAAGCCCTTGAGAAACTTGACCTGGCAAAAAACGAGTGCATGGTAATTGAAAATGCACCTCTGGGGATAACCGCCGCCAAGAGGGCAGGGATTTACTGTGTTGCAGTTACGGGTATGCTTGAACCTGAAAAGATTGAGCATGCGGATCTTGTGCTCGAAAACCATGCTGCCCTTTTCAAGTATCTGAAGAATCTCATTCCAAAGTGATATTACAAAGTGATATTACAAAGTGATCATGGTTTTTCCTGATCATTTCTTCATTATCCAGGATTTGCAGAAGTATTGCGGAAACTGAAGAGGCTTTTCACAAAATTTTCTCATTACAATCTTTTTCAAGCATTTCTCTTACAGCACGAGGCCCGTCCAGTTCTCTGGCAAGTCTTTGTAGCCTTTCGGTTTTATTCCTGTATCTTTTTTCCTCAAGGACTTCCCGAATACATTCGAGTACGACCTCAGGAGGCGTGGAATAGCTGAGCATCCTTCCGTAGCCTTCTTCCTCGATTACTTCAGCATTATTTTCCTGCTCACTATGCCCCTTGTCAGGAAAAGAAAGGATAGGAATCCCAAAGCTCAGGGCTTCCATCATAGTACTGTGCCCTCCTGGAGCTATTACTGCATCAGAACTTTTCAGGTATGGATATGTATCTTTTATGAACTTAAGAATCTGTACATTTTCTGGCAGGCCAACCAGGTTTGAGGGATCGAGGGAAGGACCTGAAATCAGGGTGTAATTAATGGACGAATCAAGTTTTGCTGTTTCGAGCACCTTTCTGAAAATAGGCTCTCTGTATCCGAAGCCCCCTATAAGTGAAACAATATGTGGTTTCTTAAGGGGAATTGACTCCACATCTTCGTATTTTTCTTTTATAAGGGGACCGCTGAAGAATAGCTTTTCCTGAACTCTACCCCGAAAATTAAGGTTTTTCTTGCAAACGGTATAAGGAAGCGGGTAATCAGGAATAATTATTTTGTCTACTTTTTCAAAAATCTGGGTATAGAACTTTCTGGTCACTTCTCCAAGAAGCCTCAAGGATACTCCACGGTTTTTGAAAAACTCTTCCATATTTGATTGGTTCAGGATGAGGTATACCGGAATTCTAAGTGTAAAGCCAGCGAGAGTTCCCAGATAATAGCTGTCCGAAATAACGACATCAGGACCAATCTCTTTGATCAGTTTAAGGAGTTTTGGTCCTCCAAAAATGTCAGCACTTTTAAGGGTAGCCTCAATTGAACTTGTAAGATCTAGGGCTCCAGCTTTTCCGATCAGCTTTATTTCTGAAGGGATTTCATGTGCCGAATACCCTGTTTTTTCGACCAGCTCCTTTGAATATCCATATGCTCCGAAATGCACTTCGTGTCCGCCAGAAAGGAGTTCTTTCCCCAACGCAAGGCACCGGCTGGTATGACCAAGCCCTTCTCCACATATCAGAATAATTATTTTCAATTTTATCCGTCCCCCTTAAAAATACATTTCTTTCTCTTTATTCTCTCCTTAATTCTCGATTTGTAATTCTATATTCCGGGCTTTTTTCAAAGAATTTGCGGATAAGCCCTGATCCGTCTAAATAATCGAAAATTAGTAATGTATTCAAAATCAGTATTTAAACTGAGCATTCACAAACCTGGTCATTTCGAGTGCTTATTTCATACACAACCTGATAGAGTTCTCCTGGAAAAACAGATCAAAAATTCAGCTTTAGAAATTGTTGAGGAACTACTGTAACAGCTTCCATATATAAATGAAACATATTAACCCTAAAACGGGATCATTTTAAGAGTTCAAAATTAAAGGAAGAAAAAGTAACATGGGAGAATTATTTTAACTCCTTATTGATGGCACGGTTTTTGTCTGTTCGTATATTTTTTTATGATGGTATATTTTTTTGTCCCACGCTACTAATTATCGATACTCCACTAATGTATATATGTTTTTTCTTTTTTTCTATGTAATTATTAAATTAAATATATTCTTATGTTCTAAAAAGATATATTCTTATGTTCTGAAAAGATATATTCTCATGCTCTGAAAAAATATTCTGTTCCTCAAATTTAATTGCACAATATTTCGACATTGGTTGTTTTATTTTTATCATGTTGTTCTATATATTACTTTCTTTTTTTATCGGTCTATTAATTAGGGTAACATCTCGCCCGAGTTCTGCAAGCTTTTTTCGAAAAGGCCTGACCGAAAACCTCAACAACAATATGGTCGGCGTGACCGCAACTCTTTTAAAAAAAAGCTTGAGCTAAAACATTGTGAAGTGTGGTCAAGTGGGGAGAAGCTTGTGATTATAAATTCTATGAATAAAAGTGAAGCGCTTACATGCAAAATGGAATTACACAGGAACTCAGAACAGAAGAAAACGACAAAAACATGCAAAACCAAAACAGCCAGAAATATTAAGAATTATGGAGATTCAAAACAAATTTAAAAAAAAGAGAACCGGAGGGTTCGGCTTAGAGGCCGTAGTTCTCCGGTAGGAAGACCTTAACTTCACTCTTGTATTTTGTAAGGCAGTCGTCCATGAACTTGTCCATGTCGTCTGGAAGAGCTTCGAGAGCTGCCTTTGCGTCTGCGAGGGCTTTGGCTTCGAACCTGGAGAGCTCAAGCTTGCCAGCTGCACCTTCTTCGACAATGTTGCAACATTCGACTGCAGCGTTCTTTGCTCTGAGATAGATGTTGTCTCCGTCCTTAACAATTGCCTGACCGACCTTGTAGGCGTTGTCGTATGCAAGTACGTACGCCTGTGGGTCTCTGTACCTGTCGGAGAGCATCAGGAGGTCCCTGAGAACTTTGTCGTTCTTGGTTTCAAGAGCGGTATTCATAAGGGCGCAGTCGTATGCAAGGGACTCGGACCAGCACTGAACAGTTGTACCGCCGAATTCACCGTGGTACTCAACAGACTCGTTGGACCAGCAGTCACAGCACTGCATAATGAGGTTACCCATTACATCAGAGTGAGCGCAGGTTGAGGTCTTACCTTCCTGGGTCATTGGCATACCTGTGATGGCTTTGACAACGACGTTTTCATATCCGCAGTCCTTACCTGGACCAACAGCGCCACATTCGTATGCGACGAGTGATCTTGGAGCAGAGATTGCTCTTGCAAGGATTGCAAGGGTGTGGGCGAGGTTCTTGTCGAGCAGTCCACCGCCGATGAACATTGCAGTGTTTGCCTGGGCACAGTCAGTGTCACCTGCAGAAACAGTTCCGGTCTTCTTTGCAATTGCGGAGATGTCGGACCAGATGAGTTCCATGTCAATGGAACCAAGACAGCCAATTGCGTAGAGCATACCAGCGATGTCGTTCCTAAGAACTGCGTAGTCGAATACTTCCTTACCACCCATTGATTCAACGGAAAGCAGGTCAGCACCGGCCTTTGCGCATTCTTCGAAGGCTTCGAGGAAGACAGAGTACTTGTCGCCTCTAAGCTGGAGGAAATCCCTGTTCTCACGGATGTCACCGATTGTGTGGCGGAGTGCACACTTTATACCATATTCATCGTGGAATTCTTCCATGATGGTCTTCTGGGCATGTGCAACTTCTGCTCCCCAGGATGGGTTGTTGGACATCTGCTGAACGTGTTCGGTTTCGAGGATAACTGCTGGGAAACCGACCTGAACCATTCTTGACATAATGTCGGTTGTGATCCTCTCGTATTCCTTTACGAGCTTTTCCTTGGATGAACCGGCTTCAGGTCTAGGAGCATAGTTAATTTCAGGAATTGTGTAACCTGCACCGATTTCGAGGCCGAGACCTGCCTTTACAGGGTACTTGGATACGCCGAAGGTCATTTCATCTGCGCTTGCGTATGCCATTGAAGTGTATCTTTTTGCTGCCATTTAACTCACCTCAGTGCTTGTGGAATTTATCTCTTAATGTTGCGACATCTGTGGTACCTGCGATGATTGCATCAGCAATCTTGGGGGCATCAGCGGCTTCTTCTCCATATACACCAAGTGCAAACTGGGATACGAAGTCCTGGTTAACTGCGCCGCCACCGCATGCGAACGGAATCTTATATCCTTTCTCGAGGAGTTTGTCATTAACTTCCTTGAATGCGTACATTGTGGTGGTCATGAGTGCAGTACCTGTGACCATGATTGGGTTGTTTTCAGCAACTGCCTTGAGAACTTCATCCACAGGGACGTCCCTTCCAAGGTCGACTACATTGTAACCGTTTGCCCTGAGGAGAGCGGTAACGATATTCTTTCCGATGTCGTGAACGTCACCTTCTGCGACGTGGCAGACAACGGTTCCCTTGGTTACAGGAGCAGTTTCGGAGTTTTCCTTACAGAATTCGATACCTTCGAGCATGGCGTCAGCGGACATCATGACATTTGGAAGGAAAATGATACCTTCATCATAGAGTCTTGTGACAACGCCCATACCGACCATGAGAGCGTCATCGATAAGTGTAATTGGGTCCTTACCTGCATCGATTGCGGCCTGGAGACCCTCGATAACGTCATCTTCTTCTCCTTCAAAGATGGCCTTTGCGATCGGGTAAATAAGTTCGTCTTTAGGATAGATCTCTTCTGCGGCTTCTTCAGGCGTCATTGCCTTTTCCAGAGCCACATTGTATCTGGTTAAAACCTTTTTCAGACTTGCCTCTGTAAAGTCCAACATATTTTTAAACCTCCGTTTTGGTTTTTGGCAAAAAGGTCACTACCGTTGCCGGGTCTGCAGTCCCGGACATGTTCGGTGTCATGATGTTCCGGCTTTACCTCCGTGAAGTCTTTTCTTTCGAGGATATTCAGACCTGGAAATCTACAGTTCATCCGTTCTACAGGATTTTATCTCTAGATTTTACTCAGAGTCTACCAGCGAAAGAATTTTCTCCTTCTCACCGGAACTTTTCCTTTTTGATTAATTCGCGTGTCTGCTAATGCTGACACGTCTTTACAGCATTATTAGGGGAGATTATCACATATACCATAACCGACGGGAATTTTTTTCTGATTTTTACAGGACAATAAGAGGTCTGAAATTTTGAATCGATTACAGAGCATTTTGCCACGAAATTTTATGTACCCGTTTTTCAGGAGATATACCCCTCAAATTTTTGAAGTAAATTTGAAATACATTTGAATATTTTTTAGATTCATGAATTTTTAGATTCGTGAGGGGAAACATATCAAAATTGTTTAAACAATGTGATTATTAAGATAAAGCCTATCAAAAATTTCAATGATCGTACTCTACGATTTCAATTTTATACAACTTGATTATTCTGTCATATAAGACCGTAAAAATTTAAAAATGCATTTAAAGCTATCGTTTTTATGAGTATCTGAAATTAGTTTAAGACTTTTTGAATTATATCTACAAGATGCCTTCGCGTTTAAAATTATTAATCCAAACTCTTTTATATAAATGGATATATCGAATCTCAATAATGGCACAAACGCTTCTTCCTATTCAGGTCGTATAAAGCAGACTGAAGGTAGAATTTACATCTGTCTTTGTGCGGAGACTTTAGTGTCACATGATACAGAGATTCTATATTAATACAAAAACGCGATAGAAGTGGTTTGAATGCAACACGAGTTAATAGATGTAGTATTTCGTTCCCAGAAAAGAAAAGACCTCCTTTTACTCTTGGGAGAGGAACCAAGAACAATGGAAGAAATTAAGACCTTTCTTGATGTTTCTCCCACGGCTATCTTACCCCAGATCAAAAGGCTTACAGACAGTAACCTTGTTATTCAAAAAAATGGCAGCTATGAATTGACAGATATGGGAGATCAGGTCTTTAAAAAAGTTCAGTCTCTTGTCAATGTCCTTACTTTACTCGAACAAGATAATTACTGGATCGAACACGACCTGAGTGGAATTCCTAAGTATCTCCTCGACAGAATAGGAGACCTGAAGGACTGCAAGCTGGTTGAACCCGATCCTAGCCAGATTTTTGAGCCGAGTACTGAACTTTTGAATTTTTTCTCCTCATCACGTTATCTGATGGTATTTTCGTCTTTCTATAGGCCTGAATTTCTCCCCCTTTACACAAGGCTTGGAAGGCTGGAGTCAGATGTTACCCTTATTTTCACTGAGTCGGTACTCGAAAAAATTATGCAGAATTATGAAAAGAAGATAAGAAAACTTGCTACGCTGGAAAACACCGAGCTTTTTGTCTGTAATGACGGGGTCAAGCTGGCTGAACTTATGGTCTCAGACCGCGGGATGATAATTTCTCTCTTTGATAGCAATGGGAGATTTTATTACGAGTATATGTCCTGTTCCGGACCTGAAGCCATAATCTGGGCAAAAGAGCTTATTGAGTTCTATAAATCAAGAGCCTGGCAGATCGAGAACGAGCAATGTATCGATAATTTTATTGGTACAGCCGAAAGCGAAGCTTTCCCGGAATCCATGATGTTCAGCCTGCACTGATAAATAGAGCAACCAGTTGACTCAGTACCAAAATCTAGTGATGAATGTAAAATTCAAAATCACTAGATTTTGTAATTGGTCACAATCCTTGTAATACAACTTAGGGATTGACGTCTTTAGATACCGAATATTGATTTTAGTGAAAACCGAATTTTTCTTGCTAATTCAGATTTTCAATCAAAAAATGCAAAAATCACTGGATTTTGGACCAGAGTCAACCAGTTGGCAAGAACATATATAAGGCAATTTGTAAGCGGTTGGTAAGGCAGTTTGTTCAGATGTAAACCATCAGAGTCGAATCTCCAACCAACTTTCAGAATCGCTTCAGAATCCCTTTCCGGAGGTTAAATTAAATGAGTACAGAACTTCAGTTAATAGATACAATTTTTTTTTCGGACAAGAGGAAAAATTTGCTTTTACTCCTGAAGGACGGGCCAAAGACAATTGAAGAAATTAAGAAAGGGCTTAAAGTCAGTTCCAGTCCTATAATGGCCCAGATCCGAATCCTTCTCAAAGAAGGGCTGCTGGTGCAAAAAGGGGACAGTTATTGTCTCTCTGTAAAAGGAAAGCTTATTGTCCCAAAAATGGAACCTCTTCTCTCCACTTTTCGGGTTTTCGACGAAAACCATGAGTACTGGGCAAGGCAGAATTTGCGGACTCTTCCTCCTCACTTGCTGGACCGAATTGGAGAACTTGGTAGCTGTAAAGAGCTTTTACCTGGAAAAACCCATATTTTTGATTACCCTCCTGAAATTATGGACCCTCTTTACAAGTCCAGGACAGTCATGGAGATTTCTTCAATTTTCCGCCCCGGATATCCGAGTCTATATCTGGACCTTGCAAAAAGAGGCATTGAGGTCTCGCTTGTCTTGGAAAGGCAAATATGTGAAAAACTAATTTCCGACTACAGGGCAGATGTGAAAGAGTTCTTAAACATGGAAAATGCGCACCTTTTTGTCTGCGACCATAAAATTGAGCTTGCTTCCAGCATTGTTACAGATCGCTTTATCTCCCTATCCATGATCTCTAAAGAAGGAAGGTACTATAACCATGAGATGGTAAGTTCTGAGAAAAGCGCCCTTGTCTGGGGACAGGAACTTTTTAACTATTACAAAGATCTGTCCAAACAAATAACTCAAATTTAATTTTTTAATCAATTTAATTTTCAAACAGTTTAGTTTCCAACTAATCTAGTTTTTTGATCAGTTTAGTTTTTGATCAGTTTAATTTTTTCGTTTCCAAAGTTTGAAATAATCTTAAGTTCCAGATTATTTAGAATGAAAAAGCAAGGTTTCCCAGCAATCGTTGACGAAAATACCGAAATCCTGATTCTTGGGTCTCTTCCGGGAGACATTTCTATAAGGAAGCATCAATACTACGGGCATCCAGGCAATGATTTTTGGAGGCTGCTTGGCAGTATTATCGGAGAAGACCTTCAGAGCATGGATTATCAAAATCGGCTTGAGACCCTGAAACACAATAAAATAGGGCTCTGGGATGTTTTCAAAGCCGGAAAAAGACAAGGAAGCGAAGATACAAAGATAAAGGACGAAGAAATAAACCAATTTTCAATGCTGAAAGACATGGCTCCGAACCTGAAGCTGGTTCTTTTTAATGGCAAGAAATCCGGAGAATATGAGCCGATTTTGAAGGTAATGGGATATGAAACAAAAGTCCTCCCTTCGTCAAGCGGAGCAAACCGGCGATCTTTACAAAGTCGAAAATCGGAATGGGACGCCGCTTTCAAGCGTTGATCGACTTTTCCTTATTGACCAGCTTTGTACCCATTCTTCTGAATAATCGGATTTTGTTGAATCTATTTAAAACGTGGAATCCCGACTCATTCAGGTTGTTCGATCGTTATGGCTTCATTGGGACAGGCTTCTTCACAGGCTCCGCATTCAACACATTCATCTTCATCGACAACTGCACAACCTTCGTCCTCATCAATAACGATTGCTTCTACCGGACACTCGTCCACACAGGTTCCACAGCCCGTACATTCTTCTTTATTGACTTTTGCTGGCATTCTAATATGTGTCTGAAGTTAAGGTTAGCCTGAACCTATTCTTAATTATATCAGATTAAATATATAAATTTAAGTGTATAAATTTTTCAACCCATTTTACCAGCAAAGTTTTCTTTTTGTTCTTTTTCACTTGTCGAGAATTCGGGATTTTTCCAACCGATTTAGTATTTCAAGCAGCTTCTTTTTGAACCTGTTGACTTTCCGAATCTGGTTAAGATATACTTCCCACTCCTCTTTCTTTCCAATAGATTCCAGCGTCTCCTTTATTTTTCGGAGGTATATTGATGCTACTTCATATGAGTTTACTTTTGTCTTTGAGATCAATTCTTCTGCAATGGTTTTCCAGATTTCAATCGCAACCTCAGGGTATTTGTCCTTTATAGCATTTGCAATTTCTTCTCCTAAGATAGATTGTATGGCTATTTCGGCTGCACCTTTGCTTTTTTTAAGCTCTTCATACCAGTGGACTACCTCATCAGCGTCATTTTCTTGAATAGCTATATGAATCAACAGATCAAGGACAGGAGGTTTAATTTTTTCTAACCAGCTTACTTCCAGCAGCCCTGATTCCGGGAGAATGCCCGGAATGATTGAAAAATCCTCCGTAGTTCTGGACTGGCGGACTGGCAACTCTCCGTTTCTCAAGTACTGGAGAGCAACCTCTCGGATTTCCGGCCACTTTCCAATTTTCATGGCTGCTTTCTGCATTTTAATATAACTGGAAAGTTGGGGATATCTGAAAAAATCTTCCGTTTCAAGGGCAGCTATGAAAAGCCAGTTTCCTTCGCTTTCTTTAATTTCAATAAGGGTTTGCAAGAGCTCGTAGGCAGTGCCAGGGTCATATTCTCTTAGTTCTTTGATCCCTTTATGAATCCAGTCTTCTGCTCTCTTTTTTTGCCCGGAATCGAGCAGTTCTCTAACAAGCCTCGTATAATTGCCTGTCCTTTCGACTTCGAGCTCGGAGATCGGGATAATCTCCTCCGAACGCCCAGCTTTTTTCAGGGCATCGATAAGTCTGTCAACAGCATAATCTCGTTCCCAGAATGACTCGTACAGGATATCTGTTTCTTTTTCTGTTTCTTTTTCTGTTTCTTTTTCTGTTTCTTTTTGCAACCGGACTTTCAGGGTTTCTGCAAATAGATTCCACTCTTCCCGAGAATAGGCTTCTCTCCAGATAACAGGTTCATTAAGAATACTGTGATTATCTTTTAGCTCAAGATCAAGAGTGTAAAGCATTTTCTCATGTGCAGGAAGAGAGGATTGAGATAAGGCTCTGAACACCACATCCATGCAACTGGAGATTTGTGTTCCGATATCCCTTTCTTCGTCATATTCCTCAATTTCATTATATCGGTCCATGAGCTCTTTTCCGATATCAAGAATCTCATCAGGATAACCTGAATCGAGGAGGCTTTCAAGCCGAACCTGTAACTTTGAAAAATCAGGCACTTCTTCGCTTTCGTAAGACCAGAAATCAAAACTTTTTAATTCTCTCCAGAGCCCATCCAGCTCGGAATAGATATTTCCAATAACTCCTTCCGGATTTTCAGATGAAAGGTGCTGACGGTCTGTCAGATATATGCCAAGCATGTTATCTTTTTTTGCGAACGTTGTCAGTATCTGGATTAATTCCGGC
Organism: Methanosarcina sp. Kolksee; assembly: GCF_000969945.1. Classification (NCBI taxonomy): domain Archaea; kingdom Methanobacteriati; phylum Methanobacteriota; class Methanomicrobia; order Methanosarcinales; family Methanosarcinaceae; genus Methanosarcina; species Methanosarcina sp. Kolksee. Next base: position 381,701 of record NZ_CP009524.1, on the reverse strand, counting down.
TTCTCCAGCTTTTCTAGATATTCCTGGAGAATCCGTGAAGATTTTTCGACCTGGTAAGCTCCAGAAGTTCCGGCTCCTGCAAATCCTCTTCTGGATCTTTTAATAAGGGGATCTTCCTCAGTAACAACCGACACATCTTCTCCCTGTTCAATAAGGTCAAGATATTCAAGTACAGTTGCAACTCCGTGTTTGCAGTCATACCCGACAGGACAGGTACAGATAGAACTCAGTTTCCCGTTTTCAAGGGAAACTTCAGTGAAATACTCTATCGTCCCTTCTACCCGCGCGACCAGACTGCCTGTGGAAGTGCATTTTATTTCCTTCACACGCCCCTCTTCTTGATACTTAATCCCCTTTGCAGTTGCTTTCCCTCCAGCCCAATCCTGGAGGTCACTCCATTTAAGTTCCTTGAAGTTCCGGGCAGTTTTGCTTTCTTCTGGCATATGTGAGTATTTATATAAACGTGGTATAAAAATAAACTTATAGCCTCTGTGATATAGTTCAGTGTTTTAGATATCCTGCTGCAATCCTGCTGCAAAACAGCATTGCTGAGGACGAAATCTTGTTTTCTGGATGTTAACTACTGAACTGGAATAGAGTTGCTGAATATCGAAGACGTTCTCAATTACCTCTTTTAAACCCCGATGGCCGTGCCTCAATGGTGTGGAACCGTCAGAGTTTAAGTCCGAAATTCCCTGTGTCAATCCAGTTCATTGAGATAAGAGACCAGAAATCCACTGCGAACTTACTCAGGACATATTCATAGGGTAGCCAGCCATATCCCTGATCTCCCCACCCTGTCCCCCAGGAGTTGCGAATCAGGAGGGCACCAGTGGTTTCCTGGTTGCTGAGAGTGTTTTTAATTTTTAGATCATCGTCATATCCGACAGCAACGACTGCATGACCCCATATTGCCTGTTCTTTGGGGCCTGGGAAAGGGATTCCGCCTTTTACATCTGTATCGTTGAAAGAGGGAAAACCAAAGAAACCAAACATTGAAGGTATTCCTGCTGCAAGGTACTTTTTCACGCTAAAAAGAACATCTGAAGGCAGGATGTTCATACCCTGCGGGTCGTGGCAGAAGTACTTAAGGGCCTCAAAATCGTCGGCAAGCGAATATACAAAATTCGAAGGTTCTTCATCAAAGGTCGGTTCCCCTGCCGGGCCCGGGATTTTCCTGTCAGTATAAGGGTGATATTTTTCAGGAGGAACCCCGCAAAGAACAAGAGCTGCCATAGTATCTCGAAGCCAGGCTCCGGTGTCTCCCTTAACGCCCATCAGGTTTCTTGTCGTCTTATAAACAAAAAGCCTTGACCCTTCAATGTGCTTTCCAAAAGCCCGCCTCTGGAAGTATTCAATCACTCCTACGCCTGCGTGGGCAGTACAGGAACCCAGATCCATCTGGTTTTCAACCGGCGAACACCAGCTTCTAAGGTCTACCGATGCGTGCAGCTCAGAAGCTTTAGATTTCTTTTTGAAAGACAGAAGCCCGAGTTTTTTTGTTATTTCAGGAATTTGGGCATCTTCTTCTGTTGTTCCTTCTGTGTAATCTCTCAAGTCCGGCAATGGAGGAAGCCAACCAGTTGAAAAAGTTTCCCCAGTCTCCGGAATCTTCACCTTTTCAAAAGCAGCTGCTATACCAATCATTTCATTTACCCCACTCACTTAGAGAATAATATTTTTTATCCATTATGACAATTTACCTACACATAATTATTATTTTATTTACATTATTTAAAACATTTATTACTTGTGTTTTAATCTTAAAGTTAGTATATTTTCCATGCCTTCCTGATTCTCGCAAAGAAAGCAAAGCACTTTCGAACAATCAAGACTATTTACTCAAGCAAGTAGCTTCGAAGTAACAGCGAGATTCATCCTAATAATGTCCAGCGCGAGTCCGTAATTGATGTGATCAAGAGTATCATTAGCAGTATGGACATTGAGATTTGAGCTGTCAGTTCCCTCAATCGTGAGAACCGCGGGAATAAGTTCACTGATAAAAGGTACGTGGTCGCTTCCGAATGAACTTTCGGATGTCTGGACAATCAGGGATGTGTATGTGGCAGCGGCTCCTGCAAGTTCTTCCATTAAAGTCCGGGAAACTGGATCACCCTCAAGCAGGACAGCTTTCGATGCGGTATTTAAGGTCGCGATCATATCCATATTGATAACTGCACTAATACGGATGCGCTCATTTTTTGACAACCCGCTGACATACTGTTTACTCCCATGAAGTCCCTCCTCTTCTCCTCCAAAAAGGATAAGTCGCAGGTCATTTTTTGCAGGACGCTCAGCAAGCACGCGTGCAATCTCCAGAACTCCTGCAGCACCGCTTGCATTGTCGTCTGCACCTGGAGCAGGTGCATCCACTCCACCTTTGATGTTAATTGAATCCAGGTGAGCAGTAACAAGCACCAGTTTACAGGACCCACTTTCACTACCTGGTCGATCTGCCACGATATTATAGCTATTGCCGTCTCCAATATTGATTGGATACAGTTTTACCTGGTAACCAAAGCTTTGCAACTGATCTGCAGCCCATTTTGCTGCACTGGTAAATTGAGAGCTTAAGGAATGGCGAGTCAGGAAATTCACCAGCGAAGTCAGATAAGAACTATAGGTAGATTGTGATACAACATCGACATTTGCCTGTACTCTGGAAACTGCCGCTCTTACTTCCGGTTTTATTATATCCATAATCACGCTGTCCATTTCCAGAGGGCGTATCGTCCACCAATCATTTTCACGTTTAGAGAAACGGCTTAATTCTTCAGGAAGCAAATCGGCCACCAGGTAACGGCCTTTTTCCACGATTATCCGAACTTCAGGATGTTCATCCTGGAATGCCCTTCCAGTCTGGATAACAAGATAAAACTGGCCTTCCAATTTGCGACCTTCTGCCTGGTCGAGACTCATGCCTGCCTCTATGGCTTTATTGGCGAAAGTGTCCCATTCTTTAGAAACTGTCCATACTACATTTTTATCTCCCAGACGAGCCCAGTGCGCTCCGAAGTTCCTTGCAGATTCTTCAACACTGCGTTTTTCGCTTGAATCCGAGAGTACTATATATCTCCCCATAATTTCACCTCGAACACGAATCATGAAGATTCTGGCAATTTCCGCACCTTCAATACTTCTGAATCACATTGAAGGATCTCTATGACTGTAGAAGGTCGAGTACTCTCTTCAAAAGACACACTTACACGCCCAGAACCCTCTATCTTCCAGTGTCCATTAATTCCACGAGTGGCATCAGTAGGACCAATTTCCCAGGAGATAAACACTCCATCTGGCCTGAACTCAATACCACCTCGACCGCGCGCTAGTGGAAAATCATACTCAACTGGCCTATAAACAGTTATTCCATTCGTATCTTCTTCAAAGGAATGTATCCATTTTCGGAAGATCTCGTCAGGTAATTCGGTCATAGCCTGTCCTTTATATATACCATACAAAATCAAAAGTTAGCAGTAACCTCATCCATTTATTCAGAACATTTACTGACTGGTTCCATTTTGAGTTGTTTCATTGTGACACAGGACAAAATTGATACAGAGGAAGAAAACGGCAAGGTATTCCTTCCTCAGGCAATGATACTTTTATCTTCCTCAGAGATACTTCACCTTGGCATAGGCATTTTACCTTCAGATGATGCTCTCTTGACCTCTGCTTTTTGCGCCGCAGTAAGGAATGATGACCGTGACCCTTCAAGACATGCATTTACACGAACTGCCTGGCCCTGTGTGAACATAACCATGCATCTGTCATCAACGTAGTCCATGTAATTCATGAACATATCACCATTAGGCCCGTTGTTACAACTAATATGTGGAAATGCCGGAACGCCAATGTTTTCATTTGCCTGGTTTGGAGTATCATCAACTTGATCCGAGCGTGAACATGGGTCTTCAAAACTCAATTCATCACCCCATATATGATATAGGTCTAACCAGTGGCCTATTTCGTGGGTAGCTGTCCTCCCTTCGTTAAATGGTGGTCTGGCAGTTCCAGTGGTACCAAATCCTGTGTAAGTAATAACAACACCGTCTGTTTCAGCTGGCCCTCCTGGAAACTGTGCGTAACCCAGAAGACCCCCGCCAAGCTTACATACCCACATATTCAGATAAAGGTCAGCCGGCCATGCATCCTCACCGCCAGAAGATTTGGATTTAACTTTGTCATCGACAGTGAAAGATGTCACTGAGGTTTGAGTGCGAGTTATTCCTGAAGTCGGATGCCCATCTGGATCTTTCGTTGCGAGAGAAAATTCAATTCCCAGGTCTGCCGTAAGATTGCTCCAGACAGAAGGAACCTGCGATATGTCTGAATTCGACTTGCGGAAGTCTTTATTAAGGACATCTATCTGGCTCTGGATCTGGGCATCAGAAATATCCTCTTCTTCTTTATTCCATACAACATGAACGACCACAGGAATCTGGACAATCCCGGTCCGAGATACCGCTCGAAGCCCTCGTTTATATGCAAGAGCCAGATTTTCAATTTGATCGCGATTTCTGGCATATGATTCAGATTCCGCTAACAACCTGTGATGAACTTCCATCGCTCCGCATCTACGTTGGGTTGGTGCTTCCGAAGACTCTTCCCTTATCTCCTTATTTTCAAATTTCTTAGCCATGTGTATACATCCCCCTACTCAATTTTACTACCACTCAGTGATTTATTGGAACATTGAATATTATATTTTATATGTAATAATAATATGGGCATATCGCCTGAAATAAATATGCCATCCAAAATTCCTAGAATGAACGAGCGATCAAGAATTATGATTATCTGTTGCCCTGTTACGGATAATGTTACGGATAATATTACGTATTTTGACATCCGGAAAAGAATTTTGAACATTCTGAATTTAATCCTGTAGTTGAATTTAATACGGTAGTTAAATTCAATACGGCAGTTTAGTTTAACAATTAAAAATAAAGTAGATTTCCGGAGTATTTAGTTAATTTAATGAATAATATAAATATAATATAATAATAACCGAATTTAAGATCCTTAATAGTACTCAGGAACATTAAAACCTCTTTCAAAAGCCTTTCATTTCATTTTCAGGTTTTTCGCAAAAAAAGAAAGCTCAGGCCCTCATTAGATAAATCTCTCTTGTACCCAATTAATACATCAATTTCATCTTTTTGCAATATTTTGTTTTGAGAAATAACTTACACTTGAATCAAATCCATGGAAAACCTTTGTATATATTGTAAGCTGTTTCTATATTATGGCTAATGTTCCATAGGATGGTAATTAATGACAATTGGTGAAACGGCAAGTACAGTGATGCATTCTTCATATGCCACATTTGAAAAGAATAAGAACACAAATGAATATACTGAAGAATATATTACAAATTCAATAGAAGAATGCGATCTTTTAATGGAAGATGCATTGAGTAAACTCAGCGATGTCATAGAAGCTCTTTCACGAGATTACTTCAAAGAAGAGAAAGATCAAATGTCAGTAACCGATGCTACAGCAATGCTTTCTCTTCGGAATGAATTTATCCGTGAGTTATCTGAAGCAAGAAATTACCTGATTGCAGAACTTGTAGGCTATCGAAAGTACATCAACGAGATGTCGAAAGAAGTAGATACTATAACGGAAACATTCTGATGAAACAGTCCAATGAAAGTCAGTAAGGCCAAGACAGGAGCATTACAACATATTATATTATTGTAAAGTGGGGGAAAACGTAGACAGCTTTCTGAAGGAACAGAGTTGCCCTGGAATCAACAACTTGGTTTATAAATCGATATTTCCGTTACTTAATGGTCTATAAAGACAGGTTCTGAACCAAAAACAAACAGCTGCCGGAGGGGCTCGAACCCTCGGGACTGCTGATTACAAATAATCCACTACACATATAAGCAATAAAGGTAAATGCGCAGGAAAAAATAAGCAGACTGAAAATGGCGATCAAGATTAATTATTTTTCATTAAAGAGCTTTTCTCTAGATATTAAGGTTTAACTTTTAACAGTCCCATCTGACAATTTAAAACTGATGAATGAAATTGGGGGTGTTTCGGATAGATCCCCCAAATTCTCCACATGAACTACCCCTAAGATAAAGACTCAGGGGTTTTACGCTTCGTCATATAAATCAAACAAACATGGTGAAAGCCACGTAAGTTATTATTACCATGCTTACGCTGTATTTCAGGCCCAGATACGCCGAGCCCTGCCCCATCTTCCCGGCAACAATCCCGGAAGTGAAAGCCTGCACCAGGGCGGAGTGGAACATAAGCATACTGTACTCTTCGACGTTAAAATATCCGCCGATTCCCCCCATTCCCTGTGAAGAGGTGGAAAAAGAAGCCGTTTGTGGAAAGAAGTTAGTAGCAAGGATATAAACTATGAAAAGGAATACGAAAAAGGCTACATAGATTGTAATAACGTAGACTACCATTGCTGATGAGCGCTCTTTTTTCATATCCTCGTCATTTCTAACCTGTCTAGCAGTAATCGAGAGTACGTTTTTAAGGTCACTTGTTGATTCATTTGCTTTTACCAGAATGTGAAGGATTCGACTTGAAGAAGGTGTTCTGATGCTGTTTTCAAGGTTCAGAAGGGCTTTAGAGGTGGAAGTGCCCCAGGAAAGGTCTTCTTTTAACTTTTTAAGTTCTTTACTGAGGATCCCCATTTTGGATTCAGCAATTATTTTTAAGGAGTTGGCAAGCATAATCCCCGATTCATTCATGCTGGAAAGGCTTTTCAAAAAATCAGGCATTTTCTCGTCGATTTTGCGCATCCTCCAGGCCTTTATTTCGTAAAAAATTATAAAAGGAATAAGGGCAACGACAATAAAGATGACAAAATAATCATCAACAGCAGTAACTAGCTTTATAGCACTGTCAGTGACATGGTCAAAACTTATGTTCAGATGATGAAAACTAGAAAATAGGCTGTTTCTAAGGTTTCTTGGAAGTTGGGTAAGATAGTACAATCCGAGCGGAACTCCGAAGAAAAACGTGTATCTTGGCTCATTCCGGATAGTCCTGTAAGGGTTAAGCACCATGTCTTTTAGCCTGTGAAGCTCCCTGTACAGCATGTACATCTTTTTTCTTTTTTCCTCCACCTCTTCAGTAAGTCCGGAGTCGATTTCCGGGATATCGGAAAGGTTTATTGTAAAACTTCGAATATCACCTTTTTTCGGATCAATGGAGAGTTCTCCCACAGTATCGAGAAGTACTAAATAGAGCAGGGTTGCGAGAGGTAATATTATATAAATAAGCATGTAAAGGATCTGAGCTGAAGCCGGCCGGAAAAACTGTAGCACAACAAGGGTTACCATTACGAAAAGAGGGCCTGCAACAAGAGCCGTCACGTAGATTTCGGCAAGTACATCTAGTCTCTGTAATAGGTTTCTATTCGCCATTTCGGCCAGACCCTGATATTGTTCGGACTTATTTTTGATATATTCGGTTATGGTTCCACTGCTTGAAACAATAATCAATCCATCAACAAAGTCTTTGAAAATTTCAGAAGGAGTACGTTCCTTGGCAATTTTAAGGGAAGTTATGAAATCTTTTCCCAGGTAGTCCATATCTCTTACAACGTAGGAGATTTCTTCCGCAGTTGCCCCAAATATATAGCTGTACCTGCTCAAAGACCGGAAAACATCATAAATTGACATGCCTCCTTTTGTCAGAGCATACATGTAAGTTATTGCCGGAAGCATGGATTTATCGATAGATGCTTGCCGGTTATTTGCCTGGAAATAAGGATAGATATATGCCACGAGAAATACGGCAAAAAAACTTACAAGAAACAGTATTAGGCCAACTAGAAGCGCAAGAGGATATACATATTCACCTGCAATGTCGGCACGTCCAGGGTCTACAAAAAGGCTAAGTCGGGAAACCGGATTCCCAAAGATTTTTAGTCCCAGCCATAAGCCAAAGATTCCTGAAGTAATTCCTACAATTACGGAGTACATGAAGGTAGAAGCCAGATATTGGTCTACTGACATCGAGATATGAGAATGACGTATTTTTACCTTTAAATCCTGAAAATATTCTTTATTTTTATAGAAAAAGTCCCCATAAAATAGGTATGCTAATTCATCCAGAATATTATAAGTCATATTCCCCCTCTTAAGCAACCATATTCCTGTACAGAAACCGTTAAGTGCAACCGTTGACCCGCAACCGTTGACCCGCAACCGTTGACCCGCAACCGTTGCGCCGGTTGATCACGCCGACCACTTTGTTGCTTGGTTTTTCGGTCAAGCCTTTTTTGAAAAGGGTTGTGATCACGCCTACTATGTCGTTACTGGAGTTTTCGCTCAAGCCTTTTTTTAAAAGGCTTGCGGGCAAGCAGTTATTTTAAAAGGCTTATTCTTAAGCAGCTATACTTTGTATCATACTCTCCAGAGTATCGTTTTCTATAGCTTCCATAACCATCTTTGGATGAGTCTGGTATGCCTGAACTACAATGGACACCTGAACATAGTTCCTTATGCTTTTTTCGTACATATAAGCCAGAATTTTTCTCCGATTTTCCATCTCGTTTCTCAACTGACTGGTATCCCATCCTCTTACATTCATAATTTCCTGCAGGATATGAGAATCTCCTACCTTAGTGAAGCAGTCCTCTAAAGGTTCCCAGTTAAAAAGCTCATTTATACCCAGATCTCCTGTTTCAGGATCGACATTCAGGACTTCTACAAGACTTCGAGTTCGTCTAACTCTTTTTTCTTCTATGTACACTTGCTCCTGAATACAGAGCACATTCAGAGACTGCAGCATGACGTGAGGCACGTTTATTGGCTCGTGGGTAAGTCTGTTTACAACGGTCTGTACATCTCCTGCGTGCATTGTTGAGCTTGTTGCATGTCCTGTTGACATTGCCTGGAAAAGAGTCAGAGCTTCACTGCCTCTCACTTCACCCACAATAATATAATCTGGGCGCTGTCTGAGAGCAGCTCTCAAAAGGTCGTACATGGTAATTTCTCCCGAAGAGTCTGCAGCAAAACCCTCTCTTGCAACCCCGGAAACCCAGTTATTGTGGTAGAGTAAGAGTTCCCTTGTATCTTCTATCGATACTATCTTCGTTGTAGAAGGCATGAACAGGGATGTAGCATTCAGTATAGACGTTTTTCCTGACGCCGTCCCCCCCGCAAAAAGCATGTTGTGGCCGTTTTCGATGACCATCCAGAAATATACAAGCATGTCAAGGTCACACGTCTTATAGCCAAGCAGGTCTATAGGAGTCATTGGATCTTTTCTGAACTTACGGATAGTAAAAGAACTACCTCTGGGAGTAATCTCTCTTCCTAGAACAGCCTGAAGTCTGGAACCGTCCTGAATTGTTGCATCCACAATTGGCTGGCTTACAGAAACGTGTTTATTGTTCAACTGGCACATCTTGATTACAAGAGCATCAAGTTCCTCTTCTTCAAAAGTAATATTACATTCAACATTGAGATATCTGTTATGATAAACATAGAGAGGGACTCCCACTCCATCACATGAAATATCTTCTATATAAGGATCATAAAGGAGAGGATCGATTTTCTCGTAGCCTAGCAGGTTTCTTTTAAGATAGTATATAATTTTTAGAAGTGTGGCTTTCGAAATGTCAGCTTTATAACGTTCAAGAAGAAAGAGGGCTCTATCTACCAGAAATGCATCCTTTTCGGATTTGGAATGCGTAGACCCAAGAATCAGGATATCTTGAAAATCTTCATATATTCTTTCAAGAAGCTCCTTATCAAATTTTGTCAGAGAAGGTTCAATAAGCCTGTAATATGTTGATCTACGGTCTTCCAGGATCGATACAAAAGAGTAAGGTTCCTGAAGCCAGTATCTTTCGAGTTCTTTTAACCCGTCAGGCACTATAAAATCTACAAGAGGTCCTTCTTTTTCCGGGTCATAAGCTGGTAGAGTCCTCAAAGGCTTATCAAAGTAGCTTCTAGCCTTTTTTACGACCTCAGCTATGGAGTTGGAGTTACTTTTTTTCCCCAATAACCCCGAAATACACTTATTCTTCGCTATCTTTCCTTTTACATCATTCAAACTCTCGCCCTCAGGTTTCTTCTTAGGTCATATAAGAAGAACATCTTATAAAAACTTTACATGTTAAGATGAGCCCTGGTAACCGGTAAGGTATCCAGATCAAAATTTCCTAACGCAGCATGCTGTTTTTCTTGATGCAAAACCATTTTCACGAGAATTCGGCTTGCTTATTTTCCTTAAGAAGTTTAATAAGTACTTACAATTTAGGAATTGGTCGTGTCCTTGAGTTTCCAAAATAGATTTCTCATAAATATAGAGATTGAATAAAGATTGTCCTAATTATGGAATGAAAATCAAAGGAATATAGTCCTTAAAGAAAGATACGGTAAAAATAACTATGAACTTCTTAAATGTAAAACCTGCAAGCATTACTTTAGTGAAACCAGAGGTACAGCATTTTTTGGACTCGACATTCCTCAGAAAAAAAGTTTTAAGAACCTGGAATGATTCCTGAAAATTGACTCTGGAAATAGAAAATGGTTCCAAAAAACTCCATCAGTGGCCGAAAAAATAGCTGATCACATGTAGAGTTTAAAGGAAATTATTAACATTCAGAATTCCGGTTCAGTAACTTAGAGACGCAACCCGGTCACGTAAGCATGCAAGAATTATAAGGCTGGAAATTCATTGTTTTTTAGCAACTAAATAGATTCTTTTAAACTTTAAGTTAATCATTCCTGAATTATCTGCCTGTTCTTGAAGAGCTTCTTTAACTAATTCACGAAAAGCACTAATATAATCATCTGTCAAAGTTACTGTGTAAAACGATTGGTTCAAGTAACCGTTTTCGGCTCCTGATTGATATATTTTATACGCCTGTTCAACAGAAAAGAGAGTTGACTCTTCACGAAGTTCGCTATAAATTATATCAAATCCAGGATTTCTAAAAAGTTGCTCGTATTCGTCCTTGCTGTCAAAGAAAAACCATGGACTTTTAAAGTGATTAAATACCTCTCGTGTATATGGATGCATACGGATTTTTTCTATTGCTGAAATAAAGTTAGGGCAATAAGATTGAGTAGCCGGAGCCTGTATCCCTATTCTACCTCCTTCCTTAAGCACATTAAAACAACGCATTAATACTTGTTCTGGTTTTTGAAACCACTGAAAACACGAGTTACACACAATAACATCAAATTTTGTATTTAGCTCAAAACTTTCAGCATCCATGACAGAATATTTTAAGTTGGGAAGCTCTTTGTTGGAACTTACTGCCTGTTCTATCATACCTTGAGAGACATCGATGCCCAGTACAGTTCCTTTTGTAATTTGTGCAATTTTTTTCGTGATATGACCTGGTCCACAGCCTATATCAAGTATATCTTCTTCAGGTTGAATTGATAATAAATTCAAGAGAACTTCAGAGGCTGACTTTTGAACCAGTGCATTATCTGCATATGTAAAAGCCTTGGAATTAAAATTAACTTCTGACATAGTTTTAATCACTTTCCTCAATCAGTGTTTATATTATTTAGGACTTGCGTGGTTGAACCGGAAAATCGATATGCTTTTACCCTTCAACTATCTAAAACGCATATTTTACATCAATGTCTTTTGTGCTTGATTTTGCACCCCAGGTGCCCTGCAGTCCGATTATTATTCCAAAATAAAATTTACTGGTATACAAATTCAAGCAACGGTAGATTATATTCATCAATTTCAATTATCGATAACAAGAAAGATGAACCTGAAAGATTTCCTTATCTAATGGCTTTTGAGACTATCCGATAAATTTTCTTGAAGAATAGCAATCTTGAAAATTCTGTATTGATTAAGCCATATTACTACAATTCAGCCCTCTTGAGCAAAGCGGAGCGAGCGAAAAGGGCACCGTCCTCCCGAGACGGGACTCGGGTGACGGAACGCGGGTGACGGAACGCGGGTGACAGAACGCGGGAATTTAAGAAACCAATGCCTTAAGCCCTGCAACTGCATTTACCAGTATATCTACTTCTTCTTCGGTATTATAAAGTGCAAAAGAAGCTCTTACAGTGCTGTCTACATTCAGGAAGCGAATAGTTGGGATTGCACAGTGATGCCCACTCCTGACACAGATTTTCCTTGTCTGGTCAAGGATCAGTGCAACATCATGGGCATGAAGCCCTTTTACATTAAAAGGTACTATCCCTGCCCTGTCTTCAGGCCCATATACCTCTACATGCTCAAGTTCGGAGAGCCTTTTTGCAGCTTCCCTGGACAACTTTATTTCATGTGCCTCGATTTCCGGTACCCCTATTTTTTCTACATATTCAACTGCTCTTCCCAAGCCTATAACTCCAGGGATATTAGGAGTGCCGGCTTCAAAACAGGCTGGAGAAGGCTCCAGCACGTAAGTACATCCCTCAACATCCGAAACCGTACCGCCCCCCACTGAAGCGCTATCGAGCACATCCGGTTCTTTGATATAGAGGACACCAGTGCCCTGCGGCCCAAGCAAGCCTTTATGTCCGGCAGTCGCAAAAAAATCACAGTTCAGGTCTTTAAGGCTGACCGGCATATGTCCTGCAGACTGAGCCCCGTCAACCAGGACTTTTATACCGTATCGGTGGGCAAGTTTAGTAATGGTTTTTACATCCTGGACAGAACCGAAGACATTTGAAATATGATTTATGGCCACCAATCTGGTTTTTTCAGTAAAGGCTTTTTCTATCGAAGAGACATCGATTTTTCCATTACTGTCCGGACTTACAACCGTAACATTTACTCCTTTTTTCTGCAGGCGCAGCCAGGGCAGGAGATTAGAATGGTGTTCGAGAACGGTTGTAACGATATGGTCTCCAGCCTCCCATGGGTAACTGTTTGCAATAAGATTGATTCCTTCAGTGGTATTTTTCGTAAGAACGGTCTTTGAAGGCTCAGAATTAAGAAAATGCGCAACTGTTTCCCTTGCATCTTCATAGCGGTTTGTAGCCTCCCTGGCCAGACGATGAGCACCTCTCCCGTGATTTCCAGCATACCTGTAAAAGTACTCTACCATAGCTTCAACTGCAGGTATCGGAGTCTGAGTAGTTGCCGTACTGTCAAGGTACACGACTTCTTTAAGAACAGGGAAATCTTCACGGACCGCATATACGTCGTACATGCTTCTTTTGTAGGAACGAGAAATAAAAAAAGGTTTTGCAGGTTATTTACCCTGCACCCCGCCTATCATAAAGCGGTAAAGGTCTAGTTCATCTGAGTCCAGGTTGTCGGTACAGCCTTTTACAACGGCATGATAACCATTTTCCTGGTGCTTACGTCCATATTCTTTTCTTTTTCTGTGTTCGTGCATTAATTCACTCATAAAATTTCCTCCTGTCTCTTCAAAACCTGCGCTTAAATGTGGGTCATAGTAGTCCTTGCGGATTTGAGGGCCATGCAATTCAGGTTAAAGTTTTCAGCCTTTTCGGGAGCGGCAATTGAATGCAGGTTAGAATTTCCAGTCCCTTCAGGGAAATTCAATCAACGTCATTCTCTAAATCCCTGTGGACAAACTCCTGCAATAAGGTCCAGAACCTCAATTGTTCAGGATAAAACCTGAAAGCGGGCCAGAATTCTATTTCCTATGGGCTAAAAACCCCATGACAGCGCAGCATGCGTTGTTCTCCACAACAAGTATTAATTGTCAATCGTAATATATATTGATTCCGGAATTTCTTTTAGATACGCTTGAAATTTTTTTAATTGAGTTAAATTTTTTGATTAAACGATTGGAATAACCCCCAATATTCAACCTTTAAAAAAATTAGTATGTATTTATTTTTTAGCTTCCAAATTTGCCATAAGCCCAGAGAGGTGAGCCGGAATCGCCCCTATGGCAGTACAGGTCTCAAGAGAAAGCCCTTTGCAGGTAATGTCAAGATGGTATTTTCCTCTCTCGAAAAGCTCTTTTGGAAGCCCTTTGTGCCCGAGCCCTACAAGAAACAGAAATGAACGGTTTCGAAGAGCTTCTTCGGCAATCTTTATGGGCAGAACCTGTCTTTTGGGATCAGGTTTTGAGGTAGTGATTACGATTTCCCCAAACTGGGAAGCAAACCCTTTTTTTGGAAGATCGGATACTGACAGGTGGTTTTTTTCATAAAGGATTTTGAGATAACTTCCCGATTCTCCTATTGTGGTTTTTTCCATCACATAAGCTACCAGTTCTTCTGCGGTCATCTTGAAAGGAAAATCGTAAAGAGCGAGGTGGAATCCAAAAGCATGGCAGATCGGAGCAGCTCTTGCTATTGCCCGATAATGCGCATCTAGAACTTTGATTTTATCGTAGGTATTTACTATCCCAAGGGTGAGCATAAGGTGCTTCATTATTCTTTTTCGTAAAATAATGTTTCGTCAACTTTTATTGATTTTTCTTAAGTTTTTCGGGTTTAATAACTCCTTGAACAGTCAGTTACTTAGACCGCATTTAAAATAATGACCTTCAAATAGATAAAAGGGAATAAAGCTCCTGTTCTTCAGTTTGATATTTTACTGTTTAATTCACAGCAAAACAAAAAACAGAAGTTTGTCAGCGTAACCTAATAACTCTGAATAATTTTATTATAGTTCTGTATTTAAGATTTCAGAGGTTTCCTGTAAAAAATGATTATAGATTCCACAGTAGTTTTTATCCAATGTTTTTGTACATGTGTAAGAATCATCTTTATACCCAGCACACCTCGATCTGTATTCACATTTATTATGAAGCAGATTTGTTGTCCCAACAGCTATGTTAAAAAATTTCATAATTAATATATACTTTTTACATATTTAAATTTATCAAACCGTATCAGGATATGGAACATCTCTTCTCAAGCGGTCTCAAAACTCAAGCCATTTTTACTACAGATTAACCTTATAGTCAAATATAATATCTCAATTGTAGAATTGAGTTTATATTTGAGACAGTCTATATGATAATTTTCACTTTATTATGTATCGGTTTTACGACTCTATCCTAAAATCTGTTTTATACTGAATCATCAAGAATTTTCAGGCTCATTTTCCATGATCATATATTCGACTAACTGTTCCAAATTTGAGGTTCAAAAATCAAATTGTGAGTTTCGATATAGATTCATGTATAAATGTCCCACTTATTTTTATATGTTGCATTGTGATATATTTTTTAATATAATATGCTCATTTGGTATGAAAGTGCTCTCAAGTACTTTCATTTTTGGGGCATGTTATTCGAAGAATATCATATATGTTTTTTGGAGAATTTGATATTTCGCCTGCTACTGGTATACTATCACTAGAAAACTGAAAAATATCAAAAATTTTTTGATTAAAATTCTAACTATTTGTAGTGATTAGTAACCTTAGTTCCGCATTTTTAAGCACATAAATCTCGCTTGATATCGATACATGTGCTTAAACTTAAGCACATTATATACAAGGTAAAAATATCTAAATCGCAATCATATGACCCCGCAGAGATACAGAAAAGCACATATGCGCCTAAAAAAGCGGAAGTTAGGTTAGTAAGTGAATGTAAAAGTCCTTGTATAAAATACCTTGAAATCTTTAAATACTAGATATCTTGACATCAAAATAAGGAGAAAATAGAGAACATCTCAATTAGCTTAAAATAAATTAAAGAATTGGATTTAAGATCAATTAGTGAAAAGTTGTTAAAAAACTATTAAATCTGACAAAAGGATTACTTTCGCCTTTTTTGCCAGATTTTATCGACAATCATACATATCCTTTTAACCTTGATCTTTTTTCGTTTTTCAATTTAAGGGTTTATTTGCTTTCAGAGTAGATACCGGGTCTTGTATTTGTTGTCACTTTTATGTAATTTGTTTTTGTTACAGTACTGCTGCCTGCCGCGTTGCTTACTGTAAGTGTAATCTTGTATTTTCCTTCCTGTAAATACTGATGTTTTGGATTTTGCTGAGTTGAAGTCTTTCCGTCTCCAAAACTCCATTTCCATTTAGTTGGTATTCCCGTACTTTTATCAGTAAAAGCAACGGTTAATGATGCTTTTCCGGAGGTTGGGTTTGCCGAAAATGCAGCAACCGGCTTTGTTACAATTTTTATATAATCTTTTTTTGTTACCGTGTTACTGCCTTTATCATTTGTTGCTGTAAGTTTAACAGTATAACTACCTACTTTGGAATACTTATGAGTTGGGTTCTGCTTGGTTGAAGTAGTTCCGTCTCCAAAATCCCATTTCCATTTAGTCGGTGAGCCTGTACTTTTGTCGGTAAAACAAACATTCAATGGCGCTTTTCCTGAGGTTGGGGATGCAGAGAATGCAGCAACCGGAAGGCTTGAACCTAGAGTAGCCATGTAGATATCAGGGATATCACCATTGCGATAATCAATCCACACTATCCTGTCACCGTAGATTGCAGGGCGACACTGCCCTGATTTATTAGTAGTGATCTGAGTTTCCGTGGAAGTAGAAAGGTCATACATGTAGATATCGTCATTAATGCCTTCATTATTGCGCCCATCCTGCCATACTATCCTGTCCCCGTAGATTGCAGGACTAACTTGCCATGATTCATTTGTAGTGATCTGAGTTTCCTTAGAAGTGGAAATGTTGTACATGTAAATATCGTAGTTTCCATTGCGAGTATCTTCCCAAACGACCCTATCTTCATATATAGCAGGGTACGCGTGATGTCCTTCATCGCTGGTTATTTGGGTTTCAGTGCAGGTGGGAATATCGTACATGTAGATATCCCAGTTTCCATTACGACGATCCTGCCACACTATCTTGTTGCCATAAATAGCTGGACGTAACTGATCGGATTCGTCGGTGGTGATCTGAGTTTCTTTACTAGTGGAAAGATCATACATGTAGATATCTTGGTTTCCGTTACGATCATCTTCCCACACTATCCTGTTTTCGTAGATAGCAGGACTGAACTGCGTTGATCCGGTAATGACTATCGGAGTTTCTGTGGAAGTGGAGAGGTTGTACACGTAAATATCGTAATCCCCATTGCGCCCATCCGCCCACACTACTTTGTCACTGTAAATCGCGGGTTCGTACTGATCTGATTTATTATTAGTGACCCGACTTTTCTTGGATGTAGATAAGTCATAAATATAGACATAGTCATAGTCGTTGCGCTCATCTGTCCACGCGATAATATCTCCATAGATAACAGGGAAGTCACCAACTGATTGATTTGCGACTACTAGAGTTTCAGTGATCGTGAACGAAGCATTTTGTTCAGGAGATGCCGACGCCATGGATAATGCAAGCATCAAAAACAAAATCATAGCTGTTGAAGCTAAGGCTATTGAATACGCTTTTTCTCTCTTTTTCACTTTTCCTTCCTCTTTTCCATTCCTTTTAGTGTAAACTGTTCTCCGCAATTGTCGAAACCAAGCATTTCTAGCATTGATTTTGCTTTCAATTGGCTAGCGTCGCTGGAAAAACTGGAAAATGTAAAAAATTTCTTGCTTAAGATCCCCACTATTTGCAATAGTTATCAAATGAATGTTAAGTCTTTATATAAAATACCTTGTAAATTTTTAATATTATATATGTTGACACAAAAAATAAGAGAATGGCTGAGACTGTCTCAAAAGAACTTAAAGAAGTTAAAAAGCTGGATTTTAAGATCAATATTGAAAATTGTAAAAAAGAATTTTCAAATCTGACAAAATGATTACTTTTGCCTTTTTTGTCAGATTTGATCGATATTCCTACCTAACCCTTAGACCTAATCTTTTTGCTCACTTTTCAGTTTAAAATATTCATCTTTTGGAAACCGTAATGTATCCAGAAATAGTTTTGGTATTACTGCCTTTTGCATTCTTTACTGTTAAGCTGACAGTATATTTTCCGGCTTTATTATATTTGTGTGCAGGACTTTTTGCTGTTGAATACGTTCCATCTCCGAAACTCCATTTCCAGGAAGTCGGACTATTGGCACTTTTATCAGTAAACTGCACCTTCAGTGGGGCTTTTCCTGATCGAGGAGAAGCTGAAAAAGCAGCAACCGGCGCTTTCAACGCATTTACAACAATATAGTTCTTTATTGTTTTCGTGTTGCTTCCTGCAGCATTCTTTACTGTTAAGCTGACAGTATATTTTCCGGCTTTACTGTATGTGTATGAAGGATTCTTGGATGTCGAAGTTTTTCCATCTCCAAAGCTCCATTTCCACGAAGTTGGGGAGCCTGTACTTTTGTCAGTAAATTTTACTTTCAGTGGAGCGTTTCCTGAGGTTGGAGATGCAGAAAATGCAGCAACTGGAGAGGTTGAAAGAGTACCCATGTAAATATCAGCATTTCCATTGCGCATATCTGTCCATACTATCCTGTCGCCGTAGATATCGGGATAGTACTGGTCTGATTTATCAGTAGTATGACTTTCCTGGCGAGTGGCTAAATCGTACACATAGATATCCCAATTTCCATTGCGATCATCCTCCCAGACTATCCTGTCACCGTAGATTTTTGGAGAATATGAAGCTGATGGATTGGTGGTTATTCTTTTTTCCTTTTTAGTGGAAATGTCGTACATGTATATATCGGCGTTTCCATTGCGGGCATCCTGCCATACAATCTTGTTACCATAGATTGCAGGAGAGTTTGCGAGTCCGTTATTGGTAATTTGAGTTTGCTTTTTAGTAGAGAGATCGTACATGTAGATATCGCTATATCCAGCGTTATCGTTTACCCACACAACCCTGTTACCATATATATCAGGAGAATATGCTTGGGCAGCTATCATTTGTTCCTTTTTAGTGGAAATGTCATACATGAAAATATTGTAACCTTCGTAATCTTCACCCGGATAACCTGTCCAGACAATCTTGTTACCGTAAATTGCAGGATCCCAGTTATCTACTTTATTATTAATTATACGAGTTTGTTTTTTAGTAGAAAGATCTTCCAGATAGATCTCAGTCTTTCCGTTACGCGTATCTGTCCACACAATATTATTACTGTAGAT
This sequence comes from Methanosarcina sp. Kolksee, assembly GCF_000969945.1. Lineage (NCBI taxonomy): Archaea > Methanobacteriati > Methanobacteriota > Methanomicrobia > Methanosarcinales > Methanosarcinaceae > Methanosarcina > Methanosarcina sp. Kolksee. The sequence goes on along the minus strand of NZ_CP009524.1, from coordinate 362,774 downwards.
ATCTGGAGAATACTGATCTGATTTATTGAGAGTAGAGGTTTCCTTTTTAGTAGAAAGATCATATATGTAAATATCCCAGTTTCCATTACGATTATCATACCACGCAATTTTGTTACCATAGATAACAGGTGAATACTGCTCTGCTGCATTGGTGGTGATACGCTTTTCAGTGATCTTGGGTGCGGCAGCAGGTTGTATAGATTCATTGGCTGTATCGCTTTCTTCGGTAGATAACTCATCGGACAGAATCTGGTCATCTGAGGGATCCCCTGCTCCACTGCTGATCTCCGGTGGAGCAACGGTTCGCTGATTTTGTTCAGGAGACGCCGATGCTGCAGTTGAAATAAAAAGCAAAAATAAAATTAGAAATGTTGAAGCTAAAGCTATTGAATACACTTTTTCTTTCTTTTTCATTTGTCTTTTCTCTCCCATCTTTTTCATTTATTTTAGTGCTTATTATCCCCCAGAATTGTCGAAATCGAGTACTGATAAATCTGTCATTGATTTTACTTGCAACTGGTCACTATTGCTAGACAATCCGGAGAACATTGAGTACTTATTGAGCTGAGCCCACAACTCAAAATTACTTTTTTAGATTGCATTTTGTAAGTGAGCCAATCCCAAAACTCAAAATTGCGTATCTGAATTTTCAAAAACCAAATGACCAATCGAGTTTCCAATCGTGAAAAGGTTCTGAAATTTTTGATATGATAAATAAAATTAGTTTTGGGACGAGCTCAGTAACTAATCGAGCTTTGAGATTTTTGGGTTCCAATCGTAATTTTCACACCCGATTGAATTCCAAATATTACAACTTATAAACATCTATATAATTTGTATTACCAAAGTATCTAACAATTAGCACTTTATGCTCAGTTCCAAAATCTAGTGTTATGGCAACTTAATTATCGAACATAATTTTTGATAGCTTTTCATCAAAAGATATCTATTCAGATTTAACATAAGAACAATAACTAAATTTTCAAAACACTAGTGATTTTTGTATATTTTTATGGTGCTTTTTTAACTCTCAGCCAAGCGTTTTAATCCCTTTTTATAATTAATAAAGAAAGCTATAACTGTCCCGACATAAAATACCGTTGAAATCTTTTTCATTCCGTCTGAAATCGTCAAAATTATGTACTAACCCGGCAACAGTTAACTTATCAATTTAAAATTCCGAATATGAAAAAAAACTCTTGTTTTCTCGAGTTGTCTAACAGAAAATATGGATATTGTGTCCGGAAAATCTGGAGTGAAGGCTTAACAATTGAGTTGGAAGTTTATCACTTATAAGAATACTTCATTGCATGCTGTGTACACTTTTCAAAATGCTCACAATTTTCACAATCTTTCCAGAGGGATAACTTTTCAGAATTTTCTACTTTTTTAAAATCTAGTTTTTCAAAAAAGATGGGAGCAGTTGTCCTGACATACAAGTCGCAGCATGAGTCCCCAGTAGTTGTTAGAAGATGCTTAACAAGCCTGGTTCCAACACCTTTTCCCCGGAAGTTCGGATGGACTGCAATAGAATGAATCTCCAGAAAATTTTTACCGTGGAATTCGGATTTTATAAGGGCAGCACATCCTGTAATTTTTCCATCGATTTCAGCCAGCACAAAATCTTCCGGTGCAAGTCCTTCCATGTCAAGAAAGTAAGTTGACAGGAGCCTCTGAATCGCTAGCAGGTCAGAATTTCTGGCTTTTCGAATGCAGATCTCTCTCATAATTTCCCTTGTTTTCCTTAGTTGTTTTCTTGTAGTCAGACTTTCTTCATCTGGCAGTCAGGCTTTCTTCATATGGGAGTCAGACTTTCGTCATCTGGTAGTCAGGCTTTCTCCATCTGGTAGTCAGGCTTTTTTCATATGGTAGTCAGACTTTCTTCAAGGTATAAGGTTCATCCATGCTCCCGCTCCGAAAACCCTCAAGATCAAGAGTTACGTAGTCAAAGCCCAGGGATTTCAAATGACGTGAAATTTTATCTCTTTTCCGCAAAGCATCTTCAAATTCATTTTGAATAACTTCTATCCTGGCTAAATTTTCGTGCATCCTGACTCTAAACTGAGTAAAACCCAGGGAAAAAAGAAATTCTTCAGCTTTTTCGATTTTCTGGAGAGCCTCTTCCGTGATTGGTTGTCCGTAAGGAATTCGGGTGGCAAGGCAGGCTGCAGACGGCCTGCTGGCTGCTGAAAGAGAAAGTTCAGAAGCGAACTCCCTGATTTCTTCTTTTGTCACGTTAAAGTCCACAAAAGGAGAAAAGACCATTTTTCCGGCTTCCTGGACCGCCCTGTATCCCGGACGGTTTTCCCCGTGTATTTCAGAGGAATTAGTGCCCTCAAGTACAGCATTATATCCCGATTTTTCCGCGAAATCCAGCAGGGCTTCAAGCAGCGCTTTTTTACAGAAATAGCACCTGTTTAGTGTATTTGCGGAAAAATAAGGAAGGCTCAACTGAGAGAAAGAGAGTAGTTTGTGCTCAATTCCGATCTCACAGGCTGTCTTGACAGCTATTTCAAGTTGTGTCCTTGGAAAAAGTGGAGAATTTATGGTTACGGCAAGAGCTCTTTCTCCAAGTACCTCAAAAGCAAGGGCTGCAAGAGTAGCACTGTCTACCCCTCCTGAAAATGCAATGACTGCACTTTCTCTGGCTTTTATAGCTTCCTTTATCAGTTCTATCTTTTCACTGGCCATTAATAACGGGTTTTTAGCTAATAAGATATATGTATTTGCCAGCCCTATAATCAGGCTATTTGAAACAGCCGACAGAGAGGATTTATGGATTCACTAATGCATACTATTTTTAAGTTTGAGGATCTTCTCAAAATAGAGGTATTTTGAAATCATTGCAATGTTTTTATTACCAGAGCTTTGTTCCATATCAGAGCTCTATTTATTATAATAATTCAAAGTAAAGAGCAGATTTGCCTGAACGACAGAATTTTTATTCAAATTACAAAGACGGAGATCTTACATGGCATTATTCGGAACTAATGGTGTACGTGGTATCGCCAATGAATATATAAATCCAGAACTGGCAGTCAATTTAGCCAGAAGCCTTGGTACATATATGGGTTCAAAAGGCACGGTTGCTATAGGCTGTGATACCCGGATTTCAGGTCAGATGCTGAAGTCTGCCGCAATTGCCGGGGCTCTTTCAACAGGTCTGAATGTAATTGACGTGGGAACTCTCCCTACTCCTTCTATTCAATACTATGTGCGTGATTATGCCGATGCAGGAATCGTTATTACTGCGTCTCACAACCCAAGACAATATAACGGAATCAAATTAATTGCTGGAGATGGTACGGAGTTTCCCAGGGATGGAGAAAGAGATATCGAAAAAATTTACTTATCTGGAAAATATTCCATTGTATCCTGGGAGAAAACCGGCAGTTTCAGAGTCGATCCAGGAGTCAATGACTATTATATCAGAAATATTATTAACGCAGTGGATGCCGAAAAGATTCGCAGCCGCAAACTCAAAGTAGTCATTGATACAGGTTCCGGAGCAGGTTCGCTTACTCTCCCCTTTCTGCTCAGAGAACTGGGCTGCAATGTGCTGACTCTTGGAGCTCAGCCCGATGGGACCTTCCCCTGGCGAAATCCCGAACCCACTCCCGATGCTTTAACCGAGCTCTCCGAACTTGTGAAAATGACCGGGGCCGATCTCGGAGCAGCTCACGACGGGGATGCAGATAGAATAGTCTTTATGGATGAAAATGGCGAGTTCTTAAATGAAGAAGTTCTGCTTGCCATGATGGCAAAATATATGCTTGAACGCGAAAAAGGGCCTATAGTAACTCCTGTTAGCTCCTCACAGCGGATGGCTGATGTAGCAAAAGAAGAAGGAGTCGAACTTTACTGGACAGCAGTTGGCTCCATCAACGTCGCCAGAAAGATGATGGAAGTAAATGCAGTATTCGGAGGAGAGGGCAATGGAGGCCTTATTTTCCCCAGGCATCAGTATTGCAGGGATGGAGCAATGGCCTGTGCCAAAATCCTTGAAATCCTGGCTGATGGGAAAAAGCTTTCCGAGCTTGCTAAGAGTGTACCTCAGTACTTCAACGCAAAAACCAAAGTTCCCTCTGTAAACACGCAGGCCACAATGGAAAGAGTAAAATATGAAGCTTCAGGCCTCGGGCTTAAGATGGACACCATCGACGGGGTCAAAATCCGATACGAAGATGGCTGGGTCCTTATCCGCCCCTCGGGCACGGAACCGATTTTCCGAATCTTTGCCGAAGCAAAGAAGCAAGAACGAGCTGAAGAACTCATGCAGGAAGGCCTGCAAATGGTCATAAGAGCAGAAAAAGCTTCAACTCCCAAATAAGTCCCGAATCTCTCCTGGGGCTTCCACTCAAACATTTTTTCAAAATGGTTGTCCCACAACCGTTGCGCCGGTTGATCACGCCGATAGGGTTTGGGGATAAGGTTCTCAAACCCAAATGTTGGCCCGTGGTTTTCGGTCAAGCCGTTTTTTAAAAGGCTTGCGATCACGCCGGAGAGGGGCTGGGATAAAATCCTTAAACTCAAACTTAGAGCAGTTTTTGCTCAAACTTTTTTAAAAGACTTGCACCACTTTGAGCTTTGGTTAAGCTTTCTCCGGGAAGGCTGCAGAACTCAGATGAGTATTTTATTTAACTGGTATGCTTTATTTTGATATTAGTAGCAACAAATTATAAATACATTAATCACTTTATTACATATGGGACTAAAAATGAGCGGTCCTAATTTATAGAAGTGTGTCAGTATAAGAGCCTCCTAAGCTCAAAGAGTATCTATTCTAAACTGAAAATGTAGTAAAAGCTCTAAGTATTGTTTGATTAAAGGAACAGCCGGTAGTACAAGATCAATCGAAAGTGCAAGACCAACAAATAAATTTACAAATAAATTTGAAAATTGCAGACTCTGTCAAAATGAAACTAAATAAAGTCTATTCAAAAAATTAAATGTGGAATGAAGCTATGGATTAAAACTCGAATTCAAGTTATGGAGTTGATAGAAGAAAGATAGCAACAGAACCAGAGTAGATAACATGTGCGTAAATCTCAAAAATAAATAAATTGTGCTCAACGTCTCAGGGAATTTATGAATCCAGAACAATCAGATTTGGTTTCAAAGCCGGTAACGAAATCCGTATATCGACCTTCAACCTTATCCCTCTAATTTTACTTTTTATCAAATTTTCGGTGTATTTCCCAGTATCCTGTAAGTTTGCCCCCAAGGGCAAGTTTTCCAAGCTCTCGCCTGACCCTATCGCTAACTTCTGAGGGAACAGCCGATGCATATGGAGTTCCCGGCAAAGGGGTCAGGTAGTGGGCTCTTACAGTGCCTCCTTTCTTGCAGATCCAGCGGACAAGGTCAAGGCTTTTTTCCTGTTCTTCCTCATTTTCGGTGGGAAGGCCAAAAATGAAATCAACAGCTGGAACAATTTCATGTTCCAGACAGCACTCAACTGCTGAAATGCTGTCTCCAACCGTATGCCCTCTGCGGATCTCCTTTAGAATTCGGTCACTGCCGGACTGAGCCCCAAGGCTAAGGCTATCGTTTGTGCAGTATTTTCTTACAAGTTCAACCGATTCATTGGTTACGAATTCTGGACGCACTTCCGAAGGAAAAGTCCCGAAAAAGATTTTCTTATCAGGCAGTTTATGAAGTGCTGAAAGCAATTTTTCCACTTTATCAAACCTGGGATGAATTCCGTCACTGCCGTAACCAAAGGCATTGGAAGCTATAAAGCGGAGGTCATTATAGTACCCTGCATTTTTCACAATGGAATCTATGCTTCTATGCCTGACTTCTCTTCCGAAAAGCCTGGGAGTCTGGCAGTACTTGCAGCCCCAGGGACATCCCCTGCTAATTTCAATAGGAGACCGGAGTTTATGAGGGTCAAAGCAGGGGTAGGAATCAAGGTTTACATATGACCTTTTCGGAGTTGTGGCAACCTTGCTTGTTTTTACATCCCTGTATGCAATGCCAGGTACTTTTCGTGGGTCTCCATTTTCCTGGATCGTTTTCACAAGTTCCGGAAGGGTTTCCTCTCCTTCCCCGATCACAACATAATCAAAGTATTCGAGTGTCTCTTCCGGAGCGCCGGATGGATGAGGTCCTCCAGCAATAAAAATCGAATCCGTGCCTGCAGTTTTCACTTCTATAAATACTTTTGCCGCCTGGCGCGTTGTAAAACTGTAGATCATGATCCCGTCTACGGGTCTGTCCACAAAACCGGCTTCAGGCAGTAAAGGCGAAAGGACTGCAAAGCTGTAAGAATTTTTCTTGCTGTACCGGAAGTGCACGTCCATTATTTTTTCTCCGTTTTTTAGAAATCCAGACTCTCTCAGGGAATTGGCTTAAAAGGTATCAGAGTAAAGCAGAGTAAGCCCAGGATAAAGGTAATGATCCCTATAAAAATGCGTTTTTTATCCAGTTCGACTTTATCGTGCAGGGGAGACGGATGCCCTACCGCAGCAAAAATCCAGAGGAAAAGGGCCCAGGAAATCCATATAAATCCGTCTTCCTTCAGCCAGTAAATTACATAAAGCCCTATCAGGAACAGGACACGCGGCATCATAAATGAAATTTTTTCCGCTTTCTTACCCAGCATAGCCCTCAGGATGTGCCCACCGTCAAGCTGCCCCGAAGGAAGGAGATTGAGCAGGGTAACAAACATTCCTACCCAGCCTGCAAAGGCTACGGGATGAAGGTTTTCTCCTGTAACTCCAACAAGGTTCTGGATAAACACGAAAAGTGGAGGCATGCCAAGACCGAGCATAATGGAATCCGACAGGGGATTTACTGCAGGCGCCTTAAGGTTAAGTCCAATTACAGTCACTGCGACCGACATGAATAGACCTACCAGTGGCCCTGCAACTCCCACATCAAAAAGCGCTTTTCGACTGGGTACAGGCCCTCTGTAGCGAATTAACGCTCCCATAGTGCCAATAAAAGTCGGAAAAGGAATGAAATACGGAAGAGATGCCTTCATTCCATGATATCTGGCCATTACATAGTGAGCCATCTCATGAGAACCAAGAACTGTCATTATCGCAAGGGTAAATGGTAAGCCCCGGATAAGCTGGGAGGAATCGATTTCGAGGTCTGCTCCTGACATCCAGGCTCCGCAAACCATAGTTGTAAAAAAGGTTGCTATGAAAAGGACAAGGTTTATCCAGGTCTTTTCCTTTGCCTTCTTTTCAGGAGAAACCAGCAGTACATATTCTCCAAGTTCGTACTTCAACGTACACCCAAACCCAAAATGCTGTAAAGGTTCCCAGAGTTCTCCTGTAACATTTTCGGAATTGGTTCTAGGGGTTCCATAGAAGTAAAGAGCTTCCCCGGAATTCTGGACCTCATAAACGTCGAATACCCTGGCTATGTAAGGATACAAACGCGAGACCGTTTCTTCGGCGTTGAATTTTCCCTTGCCTTTCTTATGGTTTTCCGGGTTCATTTTGGAGTTCCTATTTCCCATCTTAAAACTTAATTTTTGGGTTTATCCGTTCAATTTGATCAGTTCAACTTTATCTGTTCAGCTTTCAGGACTTAAATAACCTTTTTTCGTTTGCTGATTATTTTTCAGTTTCTGTCCAGCTTTCAGGACTTAAATAACCTTTTCGTTTGCTGATTATTTTTCAGTTTTACTCGTTTTCAGTTTTAATGGTTTCCTGTTTGAGAAGTTCAATATATCCTTTACTTCCGTTAACCAGAACAAGATCTCCATTATTTAATACTTCGTAAGGGTTTCTCTCAAGCATATCAACAAGTGGGATTTCGGAAATAATGGCTCCAACTGCAACTATGGGCTCGGTTTCCAGATTTATTATCGCTGAAGGGGCGACCCCATTTTTCTTCAGTTGATACATAACATACGAGCCAACTGTAGAGCCTTTGCCGTGTGGAAAAACAAGAACTTTATTCTGGATTGATTTTCCTTCAAGGGCGTGATTCTCTTCAATTACGACCCCGGTTTTCGGGTCTACACTGCCAAGGAATGAAATAGGATCTCTGGAGAGCAGTACTTCCCCCTGTGCACATCCTCTTGAAATCGTCCTGCCTTTAAGTTTAATGGGAACCACCTGCCTTTTTTACTACCTTCTTTGATGCTTCGCCTACTGCTTCCTCTACACAGGCTTCCATACTTCCGTATACGGCTTCAGCTCCGCACATCCCCGGCACGTAAGCAAACGCTTTTCCTGAGTTCACCATGACACAGGAATAGCTGTTGGTAGCAGGAGAAACTACCATGCAGGTGTCACAGACAACCTTAGCTCCACTTTTCTCAATGGTCCCGACATACTCAGGATAGCGCTTTGCAAGTTCCCTTGAGGTAAAGATCCAGAACTCTTTTGAAACTGTTTTTCCTCTCAGGAGTTCGGCTGCTTTTTCGAGCTCTGCTGCCGAGCAGTGAGGACACCCTATGGTTATCAATTCAGGCTCCTTGCAGGCTTTTTTCAGGCTCGCATAAACCTCGTCAAGCTGGCTTTTCTCAATAGTTATTTTTTCTGACGGCTCCTCAAAATCCACCCTGCGAATCTCAGGCGTGACTCCTTCAACGTGGTAAAGGGCAACTGCTCCTGACGCTGCCATTGCAGCTCCCAGCGCTTTTAACTCATCCGCATCCGGAGTACTCCTTAGATGAAAAACAGGCACCCTGCTCCCTACAAGTTTCCCAGCTACATAACCAAGCGCACCGTAATCCGATCCCTTCAGTGGATATTCTACATCAAATGAAATCTCAGGCACACGGTTTTCATCCAGATGGAATCCATAGTTTGCGGTTTTTCCAAGAAGTGCAGCAGAAAGGGCTGACGGCCCACCTTCCCGGTTTGTTCTGGCCCCGAGTACGGAATTTGCATAGGAAACGGCTGATGATTCGCTCCATGCCAGATGGTCACCGTAACCGACATCAAAACCCTCGAGATTATAAGGCGTACATGTGCATTCACACCGAATTCCCAGTTTTTCGTATGCCTGGACAATCAATTTTTGTTTTTCCGCAAACTCGGGCGAGATCCTGAGCCTTTTCCAGTCTTGCAGATCCATCCCGGCAGGGTTTAGAATCGCAGGAACCTTAACCTTCCCCTGCAGGTCTGAAATCCATTCAAGACCCGCATCGCCCATAGTTTTGTAAGAAACTCCTGCAATCTGGGCACTTTTGATGGGAATAAGCCCATCTGCACCGTAAATATCCCCAAGGGCCACCAGGATTTCAATAGCTTGCCTGAGAGTCTCTCCAGCGTCTCCATTCAGGATTTTCTCTTCTTCTTTTGTAAGATACATTGAAATTCACTCGATAATTACCAGATGCTTAAAATAATTTTTACTTATTATTCAGGAATTATTCAGGAATTATTCAGGAATTACTGCCCTTTCAAAATTTTCCTTTTCTACGAGCACTTTTGTAGCATCAATTCCCACTTTTGTGGTCGTTCCATCAGGAGCTCCTCGTGGGTCAAGGGAACTTCCCCGAACATTGGGGATAATCAAAATGTCCATATCCCCTTTTACCCTGGTAGCAATTGCAAATTCGACATCATTCGGATCAAAAATATTTATATCTTCGTCCACAACTACCACGTGCTTAAGGCTCGTATGAGCTGCAAAGGCCGCCATGATAGCGTTTTTCCCGTCCCCTTCAGTCTGCTTCTCAATCTGAACAACTGCATGGAGATAACAGCATCCTCCTTCGGTCAACACCACGTTCTTGACCGTCGTAACCTCCCCTACAGATCTGTAAATCCTTGGCTCGTAAGGCACTCCCATCATCAGAAGATGTTCAGGACCGGCTGGCAGAATTCCGTGATAAATCGGGTCTTTTCTATGGATGACTCGGGTAATATGGATAACAGGTTCTTTTCTTACCACATCGTAGGTTCCGGTTATGTCTACAAAAGGCCCTTCATCAATCCTCTCTACAGGATCAATATAACCTTCAAGCACAATCTCCGCATGAGGAACTTTTACCCCGTTTGCGCACTCAAAAAGCTCAATTGGAGCACCTCTAAGGGCGGCTGCGTATTCAAATTCTTTTCCTACAGGAACCCTTGTCGAAGTCGCGTAAATAATTGTAGGGTCGCAACCAAGCACGATTGCAACAGGCAGAGGTTCGCCTTTTTCGGCGGCTTTTTTATGCAGGAGATAAGTATGCCTTGGAGGAACCAGCCGGGCTGCAAGTTTATCTTTTCCTGCTAGCATAAGCCGGTGGATAGAAGCATTAATCGTACCTCCGTATTCTGAAACCACGATTCCTGCAGTTATATAGGGAGCTCCATCTTTTTCAAAATGTGTGAGGATAGGAAGTTTTGTCAGATCGACCTGGTCTTCTATGACCTCAAGCGTTGGAGATTCTGACACCAGCTTCACTTCCCCTTCAGGAGAAACTTCCGAAAGCTTCTTTATAATCTCTTCTTTAGGGACTCCGAGCATGGAGGCAAGTTCATCCCTTGACCCAAGCAGGTTCATTATGACTTTTGAACCTGAAATATCATGGAAGAGAACGGGAGTTTTTGTGTTTTTTGCAATTTTTGAAGCTTCAAATCTCGGGGACACAGATTGGAATATTTCTACCAGTTTTCCATTTTCATTTAACTGGTTGATAAAAGTTCTAAAACTCATGGGTATCTGGATATCAGAAAGCTGTCAGATGATAAAAAGATTATCTGACAAGTTTTTAAGAATAACTTGTAAAAAACTTGCCTGCAAGACTTTTTTAAAAAAGCTTGACCACAAACCTTTTCAAAAAAGGTTTGATCGAAAATCCGTAGCAGTGGTGGGAACCTTTTTTAAAAAAGCCTGACCAATGGTCATCTTAACATTCATCAAGCATGAAAGCCCTGGGCCTTATAATCCTTTTCTTCTCGTACTGGTCAAAGCAGTGAGCTATCCAGCCTGATACCCTGCCGATTGCGAAGATTGATGTTGCAAGTTGAGGGGGGATATCCATATACTTGTAAATAACTCCCGAGTAAAAATCAACGTTCGGATAAATTGGCTTTCCTTTCTTTTCTACGAGTTCGCGGACAACAGTGTTTTCTACTACTTCAGCAATATTGTACCAGTGCATATCCCCTTTTGCTTCTGCGAGTTGTTTAGCAAGCTGCTTGAATATCGTGCCTCTAGGATCGTAAGTTTTGTAAACCCTATGTCCAAAGCCCATAATTTTTTCTTTTTTACTCAGCTTATCAAGGACATAACTCTCCGCGTTTTCGGGGCAAGTGATCTCTTCGATCATGGCTGTGACTTCTGCCCTTGCTCCCCCATGCAGAGGGCCTTTAAGAGTGCAAAGCCCGGAAACAACAGCAGAATATAGGTCTGAAAGAGTAGAGGCGGTAACTCTTGACGAAAAAGTAGAGGCATTTAGTTCGTGTTCGGCGCTGAGGATGAAGTCTTTTTCCATGACCTCAGCTTCCAATTGAGTTGGTTTGTTTCCTCTTAACATATACAGAAAGTTAGCTCCATGGGATAGGGACGGATCAGGAGAAACAGGTTGGTTTCCGTTTGCGATTCTATAATACGCAGCAACTATGGTTGGTATCTTGGCAATTAACCTTATGGCTTTTCTCTTATTTCCTTCAGGAGAGCTGTCGTTGATATCCGGATCGAACTGTGATATAAAAGAAACGATTGTACGCAGCGCTTCTATAGCTTCAATGTTGAAATTGCACATATGGATAACGTCTATCACCTCCCTGTTGACTTCACGCTCCCCATGCAGGCAGGCTGAATACTCGGCAAGTTCCGGATCTCCGGGGAGATCTCCGAGGATAAGCAGATAGGAAACGGCATCATAGGGGAGATCAACCAGCTTGTTAATGTCTATCTCCCTGTATTTCAGAATGCCTTCTAACCCATCAATGAAACAGATATTTTTACTCATTTTATACCTCACAGTTATGCCAAGAGGATTTTCAAAAAACTTTGAAGTTTGGGGAATCCTCTACTTATATGTGGAAAATTTAACGCAAAGGGTCTTACAAGACCCAAAAATAGGGTGACAATGCATTCCTATTATCGTTGAATAAGTATATTAAATTTGTTGAAATTATATTTCAGCACCATTATAATTATTTTTTTAATATAAAGGATGTTACGGCCTTAAACCTCTAGGTTACATTAAAAATGAAATGTGCTCATTTCAGAATAAAGTTTTCCTTAAAAATGCCTGTAAAATTAAAATAACTCTTTATAACTTTCTTTCCGATCCTGGAAAAGAAAAAGGTTTCAAAAAAGCAGGAAGCTTTATGTAAAGCTTGCGAAACCTTCTCAAAAAGATTATTTATTTAATTCCGGCATTTCTAACCTGTTATTTTTTCTTCACTGAATCCCGCAAGAACTTATGCAAAATTCCGCCGTTCAGGTAATACTCAACTTCCACAACCGAATCCAGCCTCAAAGTTACCTGAAACTGCACTTCATTATCATTTTCGTCCTTTGCACTTACAGTAAGATCTCCGTGGGGTTCCATGTATTCAATGCCCAGAATATCGTAGCTTTCCTTTCCTGTGAGGCCCAGGATATCGGCATTCTCACCTTCTTTAAATTGCAATGGAAGAACTCCCATGCCGACAAGGTTACTTCTGTGAATACGCTCGAAAGACTCGGCAATAACTGCTTTAACTCCAAGCAGGAACGTACCTTTTGCTGCCCAGTCCCTGGAACTGCCTGTCCCGTATTCCTTTCCTGCGAGAACGATAAGAGGAATGTTATTTTCTGCATAAAGCATAGATGCATCATAAATTGGGATTCCTTCGCAAGTGTCCTCGGGGAAGTCTTCTTTTCGGGAATGGTATACGGTCCATCCTCCTTCCCTGTCCACAAGCCTGTTCCTGAGCCGAATATTCCCGAAGGTTCCACGCATCATTACCTCATGGTTACCCCTCCTGGACCCATAAGAATTGAAATCTTCAGGGCTCACACCCCAGGAAATCAGGTACCTGCCTGCAGGACTATCTGAAGGAATGTCCCCTGCAGGAGAGATGTGATCCGTGGTAATACTGTCTCCAAAAAGAGCCAGAACTCTTGCATTCTTTATATCCGCAGGCGAAGGTGGAGCAGGCGGAAAGTCCATGAAATAGGGTGGTTCCTGAATATATGTGGACATAGAGTTCCAATCATAGAGGGTCCCTGTCGGGGCTTCCAGCTCTTTCCAGCGTTTGGGACCCTCCAGAGCACTCGAGTATTCTTTTTCGAACATTGAAGGTTTGATGCTGTTCTTTTCAGCGTCCCTTATTTCTTCTTCTGCAGGCCAGATTTCCCTGAGGTAAACAGGGCGTCCATTGGGATCATAAGCAAGAGGATCGGTTTCAAGGTTGATGTTCACGGTACCTGCGATTGCATAGGCCACAACAAGAGGCGGAGAAGCAAGGAAGTTTGCTCTGACAAGCGGATTAATCCGCCCTTCAAAGTTTCGGTTTCCACTGAGTACGGCTGCGACAGTAAGGTCATTTTCCTTAATTTCTTTTGAAACCTTTTCAGGTAAAGGCCCACTGTTTCCAATACAGGTTGTACAACCATAACCAACCTGGTGGAAACCAAGTGCTTCGAGATAGGGCAAAAGTCCTGCAGTTCTCAAATATTCCGTAGCTACTCTTGAGCCTGGGGAAAGGCTTGTTTTTACAAAAGGTTTGACATGAAGGCCCTTTTCTACAGCCTTTTTGGCGAGCAGCCCGGCCCCTATTAAAACTGAAGGGTTTGAGGTATTGGTACAGGAAGTAATTGCTGCAATCACTACAGAGCCATGTGTTACCCTGAAAGCCTTTTCCGAAGATTTCTTTATTTCCTCTTCGGCGCCGAGAATTTCAGGCCCCTCTAAAGGTTTCCCTCCGTCTTCTGTCCAGCGCTGGTAAGCAGGGTCCTGGGAAAGTTCAAGCCCTGACTCTTTCTTTCGGATAAAGGTCTGCTGCATAGTTTCACGGTAATTTTCAGGCACCTCACTCAAGAAAAGCTGGTCCTGAGGACGCTTCGGGCCCGCAAGACAGGGTTTTACCGTGCTCATATCAAGTTCCAGAGTAGTGCTGAAAACGGGATCAGGTTCGTGAGGCGAATAGAAAAGTCCCTGGGCTTCCAGATACTTTTTCACAAGGTCAACCTGCTCTTCACCCCTGCCAGTTCTTCGCAGATAGTCAAGCGTCTCGGTATCAGGCGGGAAAATTCCGAGGGTTGCACCATACTCAGGGGCCATGTTGGAAATCGTTGCCCTGTCCGGAAGACTCAGTGAATTTAACCCGGGCCCATAAAATTCCACGAATTTGCCGACAACTCCCTCTTTTCTAAGCATCTTCGTAATTGTCAGGACAAGATCGGTGGCAGTGACTCCAGGTGCAGTTTTTCCATAAAGCTTGAAGCCCACTACCTGAGGCACAGGCATATAATAAGGCTGCCCGAGCATTACGGCTTCGGCTTCTATGCCTCCGACTCCCCAGCCGAGTACTCCAATTCCGTTAATCATTGTAGTATGGGAGTCTGTCCCTACAAGAGTATCAGGGAATGCAGACAACTCACCATCTTTCTCTTTAAGGTGCACAAGTGGAGTCAGATATTCAAGGTTCACCTGATGGATAATTCCCCTTCCAGGGGGCACGACTCTGAAATTGTCAAAAGCTTTCTGGGCCCAGCGAAGGACGGAATAACGTTCCGTGTTGCGTTCAAATTCCCTTTTCTCGTTTTCCTCCAGGGCATATGCCGTGCCGTAGGAGTCCACCTGGACCGAGTGGTCAATAACAAGATCGGCAGGAATTACAGGGTTTATTTTTGCGGGATTGCCTCCGAGGCGCTGCATTGCCGAGCGGAGAGCTGCCAGGTCTACTACAGCCGGAACGCCTGTAAAGTCCTGCATTATTACCCTTGATGGGATGAACGGAATATCCCTGTCACTTACATTTTCAGGACTCCAGCGGGCAAGAGCCTCCACATCCTCAGCAGTTATTATATGCTTTTCAGTATCTGCATGCCTTAGCAGAGATTCCAGCAGGATCCTTATGGAGTAAGGAAGCAGGGAAATTCCTTCATAGCCCTTTTCTTCCAGTTTGCCCAATCTGTAAATCGTAGCTGTTCCGGCAGCTGTTTCAATAGTGTCTCTGACCCCAAATGGGTCCGGCCCTTCTCTCATGTATTTCTTACCTCCAGCAAAAATATGAAATTAAAATTATGATATTATAGATATTTTCTTTATCGTATGTATCTCTTTATTGTGTGAAAGCCCCATCTTATCTTCAGACTATTTTATTCCTTCGGGTTTACTACTCCGTTTTTACATACAAAAGTTTGCTCTAATTGAAGTGTTGCCCTCTATTTTTTCCGGAATCTCCGAAAATTGTGCTCTAACTAAATCATACATTAAGCAGTATAATAATTGTATATCCTCTTCAAATTCAATCGAGAATTTTCCAGCTCGAAAAATGTGCAACAGTTTTAGTATAACAGTTATAAAGTTGAATTTATCGTTTGAGGTTGTTATTTAAACTTAATAAAATTATTAAATTTTCAGTAAATACATGAAATTTACTTTTACCCATACAATTTGAAGAGAATACGAAAAAGAGGATTTTAGTGGTAAAACAGGTTTAAATTGAGTAAAAAAGTGTAAAGAAGTAAATGCCAAAAACAAAAAATATTAAAATGAGAAAATCAAAGAAGCGGGATCAGGCTTGACTCGCTTTTTCTAAACTCAGGACCAGAAAAAGGAGAAGCTGAAACCAATTTACCGAGTTCTCTTGCTTTTTCAAGCAGCCTGGGCCTGAATGAGACTTCAAGATTATCCGTGCCAGCCGCAATAACGGTTTCCAGAACATCAAAACCGAGATAATAGAGAAGGCCGGCTGTGTATTCAAAATACGGTTTGAAGGCATCCCTGTCTGAACTGCCCTGGGAAAAAACAAGGATCAGTTTTTTATTATCAAGCCTGCTTGAAAAATCCGGTTTTAAAAAGGCTGTCAGACGGTCAATTAAGAGTTTAGTTTGGGCCGTCATCTGCCACATGTAAACAGGAGAGCCGATTACAATAGTGTCTGCAGCCTGGATTTCGTGGTAAAGTTCCTGCATGTCGTCGTCTATTGCACAGCAGCCTGATTCCTTGCATCTGAAGCAGGCGTCACAACCTTTAATATTTAGAGAAGCTAGATTGTAAATTACTTTTTCGGCAC
Organism: Methanosarcina sp. Kolksee; assembly: GCF_000969945.1. Classification (NCBI taxonomy): domain Archaea; kingdom Methanobacteriati; phylum Methanobacteriota; class Methanomicrobia; order Methanosarcinales; family Methanosarcinaceae; genus Methanosarcina; species Methanosarcina sp. Kolksee. The sequence goes on along the minus strand of NZ_CP009524.1, from coordinate 346,635 downwards.
CGTTTTCAGCAGCTCCGTCGAGAATTGCATTTACAAGCTTTGCAGTATTCCCATTGATATTAGGACTACCCACCAATCCAAGAATTTTAATGTTAAGACCCCCATTGAAGAGTTTAAAAAGTTAAAATGTCAAACAGTATAACAAAAGTATAAATGATAAGTAAGCATAAAAAAGTTTCTCTTATTTTAAAAAACAAAGAAGTTTTCATGAAAGTTCTGGGGAAAGACAAAGAAAGTATAGGGTAAGGAGGAAAAATATGACTTATAGTCATTATCTTATGTTCTTAAGGTAATGTACATTAACGATTTGGGGTTTGCCGAGCGTCGTCTTTACCTATCCTTATTTTTTTTGAAAACTTACCCGCTGAAAGGTTACTGGGAAAAGGTGTCTTGAGAAAATACCTTAATGATGACGTTAGGACTTACGCACTGAATGTGAAAACTCAAGCACAATAGACGCTGCGGCTAAAGGCATATTTTAGATCGTTGAAGGTTTAATTATTGAGTTTTCATTTAAACCGCGTAAGTCCTGGTAACTTTTCAATATACATTACTGACTTTCATGATCGACTCTTAACTTTTCTTTTCTTTTCTTTTAAAAGGGCAAAAGCTCCAAGCCCCGCAAGAATCACCGCGAGGGTGTTAAATCCGGGAATTGGGAACCCCTTCTCTTCTGTTTGTGTTTGAGGCAGTCCTTTATAGGTATCGTAGTTGAAAATCGAGACTCCCAGGAAAGCCGAATCATTGGAATAATAGTCTGACAGGCCGGTAAAAAGCTGGCTTATTGAATATTTATCCTTAAAGCCTTCTTCCACAGAGATTTCTATTATTCCTCTTGAGCCAGCACCTCTTATTTCTCCCATTTCCAGGGCAACGGCGTCAACAATGTTGGAAACGGAATTAAGCTCTTTATCTTCGCCGGGATAAGCCTTGATAATAAAGAAATCAACAAAAGGAGCGATTTCCTTGATTTGAGACGCAGTATAATTAAGCGGAAGGCTTGCTGAGATGGATACGTTTTCTTTAGCCTCTTTATCGGCTGTTTCAAACAGTGTCCTGTAATCGATTGCGTTTTCTTCAGAGCTTTCCCAGCCAGAAGAGTTTACATCGATATCAATCCCATCAAAGGGAGCAAGGGATTTTTCATTATAATCAAGTACTGTGTCCAGAGTATTCTGGCAGAGGTCACCAGCTCCTTTTTTTGTGCAATTTACGTCTTCCAGAAGCACGGCATGTACGAAAATCCCCTTTTCATGAGCCATTTTCACAAAACGTTCATATTGCCATACGTCTTCGCTGTCTACGCTGAGGAAAATCGTGTTTATTCCTGAGGAATTCAGTTCATTTACAAGGTCAGAGAAATTGAACTCGTATGGGGAAGAAAGCCTGATTCCGGAAGTTTCGGAATTTGGTTTGGATCCAGCCGCGGTTTGAGGCTCGGAAACGTTTTCAGAGCTGCTTTTAAAGCTATATTCAAAGTTATCTTCAGAGACGTTGTCAGAGTTATTTTCAGAGATACTCTGTTCAGAAATACTCTGTTCAGAGGTTCCATTTGAATCATTTCCTAAAGAGTTCCCATAGTTAGTCTCAGAAACGCTTTCAGAAGAAACTTTGCTTTCGTCCTGAGCTGAAATAATCTTCACTGTGGGTTCGGCTCCAACAAATTTCCGAACCAGCACATAATCGACTGCCATAGAGCCTGTATTCTTCGAAGCATCCTTGTAAGAAGCAGCATACAGATAAACATGCATTGGGATATTGGTTACGGAATCGTTTGAGGCGAAGTCCATTCTCGGGTCACGGACACCATTTTTAAACCAGGATATTTTGCGAGTATTGTTCTCTTCATACCAGGCAATTCCCGAGACATACCATTCTCTTTCAGGAACATTGACATCAGTAAGATCATAGAGGTTCTTTTTTTGTTTCCTGTAAATCGTTTCCAGGTTCACTCGGCTTTCGTTTGCAAGCTCGGTCTCATGCTTGATTTCGTTTTTTTTGCTGTCTATATGGTCTATGAAACCCTGCTGCAGCACAGGCCCTCTATTGTCCGTACCCGTGGTGACTTTCATCCTTTTGACTACAAACATAGAATTTATCTCAAAATTTTTTTTGCTGTAGATCATAGAGGAATCATAGGCATGAACCTTAGGAGCTGAGACGTTACAGATCCCATTTTTAACCTCAACTAGTCCTCCTCCTGCACTTTCAGCGCTCCAGTCCAGTTCATTAAGGTAATTGCCCTCAAAATCATCAAAAAAGTCAAAAGTTTTTTCTCCACTGCTTACGGCTTCGGCCCCGGAGTTATCGTATCTCATGAGAATTTTAGTGGTTTGATTCGCAGAAAGAGACGGAAGCCTGACCCAGATAATAGCTTCCTCGTTTTCAGGGTCCCAGGTTTCAATCCAGTAATTGAATGTTCTATTTCCTGAGGAGAATCGAAGGTCAGAGCCATCAATTTTTGCCTCTGAAAAGTTAAAATTCGAAGAGTTCAAAACAACAGCAACAGGGTACCCTTGCAGGTCTTTACCGGCGTTCTCAGTAATTAGGATTTCCTTAGAGCAATTCCATGAATTCTGTTCTGTGGAAAGACCCGACGTGCCGCCCGTGGCAGCCAGGGCACAGCCTGTTAATAAGAATATGAAAAATACAAAGGAAATCACGTATACAGTAGATCTTTTTGCTATCATTAAAAGCCTCTCGCAAGCTCGTTATTAAAACCGATTGAGCATTAGTTTGAATATTTAGCATGAAAATACTGCCATTTGCAAGCACTTTCATTGGTTTTTCATGTTATTCAAAGAATATCATGTTCGTTTTGAGAGTTAGTGATTATGAATATCTTGATAGGTAGTGGTTATTTACCTGATAAGAATAAACCTTTTCATAAATTCTCGTTTAATATAATAAAGATAATAATATTAGTACTGGAAATAAAAATGAAATCAAAGAGGATAATATCCAGAAAAGGATAAAACCATAACATGAAATCCGAAACAGTAATAAAGAATCTTTGCAATTACATTTCCGATGACGCTTCTATCCAGCACCGAACTAAGAAAACTTATACAGGCAAAGCCTCCTTTGCTTGAAAATGCCGTTGATATAGAAACCCAGATCCAGCCTAACGGACTTGAGCTTACCCTGAAAGAAGTGAAAACAATAGAAGGTTCTGGAGCTGTGGATTTTGATAACTCTGAACGAAAGCTTCCAGATGGAAAAACTCTTGAATTCGAAAATGATGGTTGGATTCACCTGCCAGAGGGGATTTACAAGGTACTTTTCAATGAGATTGTAAATATTCCCATGAATCTAGCTGCGATTGCAAAGCCACGTTCAACTCTTATTCGATGCGGAGCTACCCTTGAAACCGCGGTATGGGATGCAGGATACAGAGGCCGCAGCGAGTCGATGCTGGTGGTTTATAATACGGAAGGATTCAGACTGAAAAAAGACGCCCGAATTATGCAGCTTTTATTCTATACTCTGGATACTGAAGTAGAAAAAGGGTATTCAGGGATTTATCAGAACGAAAATACAAAATAAGGGCTCTTCGCTATTCCCTATGGATAAAATGATTTTCAATTCAAGACCGCATTGGTTTTTATGAGGACGTTATAAGGATATCCACACAAAACAACGAAGAGCCAAAATAAGTCATCAAAAAGTGTTTAAACTTTTTTTAATATTTTTAATGGTTTTAACCTTTGTAACCTTTGTAACCTTTGTAACCTTTGTTAACCCTCTTAACGTTTCGAATTTTCAGTAACATTTTTAATTTTTTAATATTTCCCCGAATTTTTTAAGTTATTTTTCACAAATTATGTGCATTTTTAAAAGCAGATTAAGCTTTATAGTCTCTGCCTTCCGAAAATCTGAGTCATGAAAAGTAAGCAAGAGAAATCCTGGCATTTGGTTCCTTAAAGATATACTGATAAAGTTTATATTCTCTAATTCGAAATATGCAGCCTATGAACACTATAGGTAAATCCGTGAGGCTGGAACGTATATTCAATCGAAGTACCGGTAATGCAATTATTATTCCTATGGACCATGGAGTTAGTGCAGGTCCAATTGAAGGGCTTAAAAACCTTCAGGAAACTGTAAACAAGGTTGCAGAAGGCGGGGCAAACGCCGTGCTCGGACACATGGGGCTTGCAAAGTACGGACACCGTGGATACGGACATGATGTGGGCCTTATAATACATCTTTCAGCTTCAACTTCTCTTTCTCCTGATCCAAACCATAAGGTTCTGGTGACAACCGTAGAAGAAGCTATAAAAGTAGGGGCCGATGCCGTATCAGTTCATGTAAATATCGGGGCTGAAGACGAGTATGAAATGCTGCAGGGGCTAGGCTATGTGGCAGGAAAGTGCGATGAATGGGGAATTCCTCTTCTTGCGATGATGTACCCACGCGGAAAAAAGGTTCGTTCTGAATATGATGTGGATGTTGTAAAACATGCAGCTCGAATTGGAGCCGAACTTGGAGCTGATATAATCAAAACAAATTATACCGGAAGCCCTGAAACTTTTAAAGAAGTAGTTGAAGGATGCCCTGTACCTGTAATCATCGCAGGCGGTCCAAAAATGGATTCTGAACAGGAACTGCTGGAAATGATCGCAGGGTCACTCGAGGCAGGAGGAAGAGGTGTTGCTATAGGAAGAAATGTTTTCCAGTCCCGTGACCCAACAGACCTTGTCCAAAAAATTGCAAAAGTTGTTCACGGGGGCGTAAGTGTGGAAGAAATATCAAAGTCGAACAGGTAAATCCTGAAGGTTAAAAAGACTGATGTAAAAATTAAAAGATAAAGTTTAACTGGAAAGGAAAAGTGGAATTTAAAATCATACCGAAAGAAGAAGGCCAGAGGGGTAAGTTCCACTTTTTCCAATGGAAATAAACGGGTTATAATTTTTTAGATAGATTTCTTCTTCTAATCTCTTCTTCTATATATTATGAAGAAACACATTATAAATATAATAAGGTGTTTGAATAAGACTTAAGAAATTCCTAAAAGTAAAAAGCCTCGGTTAAAAACTTTAAATTTCATGTTCTGGACTCACTAATTAGTCGTAGCTTGTTATTTTCCAAAACTTTACTCAAATATTCAAATTCGTTCATTTTTCTATTTTAAAGCTGCTAACCTAATATCTATCTAAATTGAAACCTAAAAGTTACATTTTAACAAATAGTTCTCAGGTACATAGTTTAAGAACAAATTACCTTAAAATCATCTCACATGCTATGTACAGAATGAACAATAAAAGAAAAATGCCGAATGATAAGTGAACAAATGCAGAATAAGTGAACGAATGCAGAATAAGATAAAGTGCTTTTTAAGCGGCATGAACTCTTTTTGAGATATTTTTTGCGTTTTTTTGAAAAAGCCGGAGTTAAACTCAAGTGTATGTATATATTCCATGAAAACCCGGCTGTTAACCAATAGATTCCAGTGGAAATTAGGGGGTACTGAAATTATCAGGAACGAAAACAAAAAGATAAGATTGAATGCGATAATAAAACAAACATTTGAGTACAGTAAGCGAATTGCCGATGGGTTATAATAAATATAACTGGATAAAAAGTGTTTCAAAATTTTTAAAAATTACATCAAAAAAGTAAACAGAACCGTTTTCACATAAAAATTAAAACTCAAAGAACAAATTAAAAAAATATATAGAACTATAACAAAAAAGAAAAAAGTAAAATAATCAATAGTAACAAAAAAATTAACCCGTGGAAGTTTCCAGTGGAAATTATGGGGTTCCTCTTAAAGAAATAAAAGCAGAAATTATGTGGTTGAAATGGAATATAACATTAAACCTTTAGTTGCCTAAAATGCAGGTTTAACAGAAACATATATTGTACCTGGTTTTACTACTCAAGTCATAAGTTCCGTTTACGACGGGCTCTTTGAGAAAAGCCAAATTTTCAAAAGAAAAAAGAAAAAAGTAGAAATTAAAAATCAACGAAGAGAAAAAAGTGGAAATTAAAAATCAACGAAGGGAACGAGGTCACAACCTGTACATTTCAGGCACATTGTCTTTGCAAGCCCTGGATCGAGCCCGTATTTCTTGAGTATTTCGGCTTCAAGTTTTGCAAGCGTTAAAAGGCGTTCAGGGGACGGACGTTCTGTAAAGCAATCTCCGGCCCTTAGAGGATGCGGGTTTACCGGCCGCAGGACAGGAATCACTCCCATTTGTGCAAGGGTCTCGATTCCATCTCTTACAGAATCGTCACTTTCCCCAAGCCCTATTATAAAATTACTGAAAACCCGGTTTTTCCCGAAAACGTCAACAGCTTCCCGGAGTCTATCCAGAATGTAATCAAGGGAAAGGTCTCCACAGACTTTTTTGAAGATCTCCTGGTCCATAGTTTCAACATTGTACTTGACTTCAGAAGCTCCGGCTTCATAGAATTTTCTGGAACATCCTTCAGTAGGGTACACCGAAACTCCAATGGGGACATTGTATTTCTTGAGAGCAGGAAGCAATTTAAGCACACGTTCAACCTCTCCTTCTATTGAGGTTTCAACTCCCGAAGTAAGGGAAATAGCTTTCAGATTTCCTGCTCGTAAAACCTCATCGATTATATTCAGGACTTCTTCGTCACTCTTAACGTGCCCCTGTAACTTGGGTACAGGACAATATTTGCAGTCAAATACGCACCTTTCACAAAGGGTTATAAATGCCTGATCAGGGCAGTGCGCAGGTGCAGGTTCAAGTTTTCCCCTTACGAGCTCTTTTCCTTGATAGAAGACTCCAACATCTCCTTCACCTTCAACTTTCAAAATCGAAAGCGGAGAGTCTTTATTTATGCTGAGCCTTACCCGTTTATTTCCCGACCTGAAAAAAACTGAACTCGTACCTGCCCCCGGACCCGCAGTCGAACCTCGGGCCCGTGGGATAAGTGAGGGGTCTACGGAAACCGAACCTATAGAAATAAGGAAAGCTTTAATTTCCGGCGTAATTAGCTTGCTTTGCATGCAAATTCTCCTGAGAGTGATTACAAAGTGAATACAAGGGCAACTATCAAGCGACTACTAAGTGATCACAAAATGATTAAAAGGGATTAATCACAAGTAATTCCAAAAATAAATTTAGTTCTGCAGCTTCTTTATTTTCTCTCATCATTAAAGAAATATATAAATTATTCTGTTATTTCAGAATAATTTTCGATCTGAATTTAAAGGTAACAATTCCAATTATCCAGTTATAGAAATGGGTCAAGTTTGAGACAACCTGTTAAATTGTTTTCAGCCAATTCAATACCAGAAGAAATATTTTTTGGGTCTTGCTGCCCTAACCTTTGCTGAGAGTAGCTTGCCTCTGACCGTTGCCCTAAATTTATCCCCTCAAACCAGGACTCACGCACCTGAAAAACAAAATCAATTACGTTAAAGGTTGCGAATTAAAGTCACGTTTTATATAGTTAACGATTTGATATTGTTGATTTTTCAGTTCAACTGCATATAGTCCTGGTTATAACAATCATATAAGCTTAGAATAATGGATTGAAATTATAATGATATGCTAATATCAAGATAACTACATAACATTCTGTGCTAAAAATATTATATATGGTAAGCGCATAGTATGAATTGCGTTCTCATCCCTTTAACACCCAATTCATTAGTATCTACTCCATAATTAAGGGGATCAAACGGAAAGAGAATTAACCAAAGCTCGCAACCCGTGAGTCCAGTACCTCAGTGTCTCTTCCCATATAAAAATCTCTTAGAGCCGTTCAGAACTTCCAGGTTCCTTGATGAGAACGCAATCTTTTTTTTCAAATATTAAGGCTATATCGATAACTCGTATAAAGAGTGACATGTAGCTTTACTTTTATAGCTGCATTTTCATAAAACAAACGTAGCCTGAGAGTTCAGAAGTTCAGAAAATATGTAAAATCAGCTTCCAGAGAATTAAAAAAATAAGTGATTTCAGGACCTGACAAAAGTGGATCAGAAATGCTAAGATGGGTTTTGGGAAGAGCTTTTGTGCAGGCAAAGTGTCAAATCCTGTGATTGGAACGTATTTCAACAATAAGTGAAGGAAAGCACTGCAATACCGCAACATGTGCATCAGCCAGGAAGCTTATCAGGACAATATGGGCTGTGGGAAAAATAAAAAGTTATTCCAAGTTTCATATTAAAAAGAACTATGATTTAAAATGGAGTTTTACGAATAACCGTATCTGTCGACGTTTAAGAGTTATGATTAAGAGGGAAATATAAAAAATCATTTATAACATGTCTATTCACTATTACCTGGAAATACCAAATGATATCATTGGTTCCCAATGCTAATGCCATAAATGGAAACAAAGCTGAATGGCACATGCTCAAGGTATCACAGATGAGAGAAGTCTATGTAAAGCGTGAAACACCGTTTTTGTCTGGACTGGGAGTATTCAAACTTTGTGTATTCTATTGACAGCGTTTATTCTGATTAAGAAGAAGTAAACCAGTTATATACTAATGTTATATTTTTATTTTTAAAATAAAATCAATGGTGTGGAAGTTTATGAAATTTGGTTTCAGAAAACCATCTTTGAAAAAGTCTATCAAAGCAAGGACTACAGGCAAATTAAAACGTAAAGTAAAAAAGGCTGTAGTACCATTTTATGGAAAAAAGGGAACGGGACTTATAAAGAATCCAAAAAAAGCAGTGTATAACAGGATTTACTATAGGACATCGTTTAGTATATTTGGTTTTTTAAAAAAGCGATCTAAAAAATAAATTCAACATGTATATTTAGAATCATTCAAATTGCCCGGGAAGTCGGCAGAAAACGTTGACAAAATAAGATACAAGAAATTATAGGACGAAGCGTAAAACCCCTGAGTCTTTACAAGCTGTCCGATAATTTCTCCCGGTAATAAAAGAATTTCTTCTTTTTTGGTTTAAAGGTCTTATTTGCTTTCTTATTAGCACTTTTCGACCATGTCGTTGTTCGAGGTTTTCGTTCAAATTTTTTATAAATGGCTCGCAGCCAAGCAGTTTTTAAAAGGGTTGAGCTACAACTCTGCTGATTCGGGCGGCACTGTCAATTTTATATATATCTTAAAATAGATTATACCTCTCGACCGTCTAAAAAACAATTTTATTATTGAAAAAAGGAGAGAGACATGAAAGTCATGATCATAGGAGGTTTTCTCGGAAGCGGGAAAACAACCACTATACTGAAAATCAGCAGGCAGCTCAGTAACGCAGGAAAGAAGACTGCGATTATTGTAAACGAAATAGGGGAAATCGGGCTTGATGGGGATATTCTTACAAGGCCTGGCATTGTAACCGAGGAACTTACAAGTGGCTGTATTTGCTGTACACTCAGGATAAGCATGCAGTATACTCTTCAGACCCTTGAAGAAGAGTTTATGCCTGACGTTGTTATTATCGAACCGACAGGAATCGCCTTCCCTGGTCAGATACGAGAAGAAATCGAAACAATGGGACTCTCTGAGCTCTCCTTTGCCCCGATAGTAACCCTTATAGATCCTAGTCGGTTCGGGACCGAGGCAAAAGAGATCCCGAGGTTTATAGAGACGCAGATAAAAGATGCTGAAGTTCTCTGCATAAACAAGATTGATGTAACTCCTGTAGAAACTGTCCTGGATGCTGAGAAAATGCTCTACGAGATGAACCCGAAAGCTCGGATTCTGAAATTTTCCGCAAAACATGAAGATGAACAATTCGAAAAACTACTTCTTCACCTCGCTGTACCGGGATTTAAAAAGCCTTCCCAGAAAAAGAAAAACTCCATTGAGCTTTCTGAAGTTTCGGCTTACTCAGCTCTCTATACCCTTGAACCACGGGATTTCAGCCCTGAAGAAAGTGTACGTTTCGTAGAAGAAAACCTTCAGACCATTCAGGATAGAGTTCGGGAACTTAATCCTGAGTTTATAGGGCATGTAAAGCTTTCCATGAAACTTCCGAAATCTTCGGTTAAGGGCAGTGTAACCTCATCTAAAGAAGTGCCTCAGGTAGAGCTTCTTCCGGCTCTGGAAAATGAGAACATAGAACTCAGGCTGCTTTCCGCAATTACAAAGGTCTCAAAATATAAACTCATAGAGATAATTGAAAGTACTATTGAAGGAAATCTCGAGAAATCAGGTTTTATCTTTGAAAAAGAGGTTCATGAGCATGGTACTGATGCTCACGCTGAGAGTCATGGTGAACATGAAAATGAGCAAATATGCAAGGTTAATATATACAGGAAAGACGATTAAAAATATGTCAGGCTCAACTTAAAGATAATTTAATGCTGAACTTAGGCTTGACTCAAAGTTAAATTAAAGCTGGACTTACAACTAAACTTAAAGGTATGGTAGAAACCTGCAATTTAATTAAGAGGTTTGCAATCACACTTATCCTTTTCGGAACTGTATAAAAAAGAGTTGAGGTTTTATAATTACAAAAAAATAATGGAGTCTTAACATGAGCGAGGAAATTGATGAACTTGATGCTTATTTTGAAAACAAAAGCGAGCCTACTGAAGGAGAAGCTGTCAAACTGGAACACATGATGATGGAAAAGATTTCCGTAAGCCCTGAAAGAAGAAAGCTCCTCCGGATTGTTGGAATCTTTGGAAAGACTGAAAAACAGCTAAAGGATGAATCCGGATTAAATGACTTCTTCTTTAAGTTCCATATGGATTTCCTGCTAAAGGAAGGTTTTCTGAAACTCGAAGATGGAATGTATCGTCTGACCGCTTCTGGAATTTCCATGCACGATTCGGTGTGTTAAATAAATTTTTTTTAATTTTCCCTTTATTTTATAACTTTCAATAAGATTTTTTAGTTGCCTGGTGGTTAACTCCATCCTGATTTTAGAAGGCTTCCTTTTGCTAAAAAGCGATAAGTTTTTATGTTTGTCTTGTCAATGGCGTTATGACCAAACTTTTCGATATCCTATGGAAGTTTCAAAAACGTCCCATTTAATTTCCGTATATATCGAGTAATCAAAAAGGAGTGTGAATAAATATGCCAGCAACAGTTAATGCAGATGAATGTTCCGGATGTGGAACCTGTGTCGATGAATGCCCCAATGATGCAATCACTCTTGATGAAGAAAAGGGAATCGCAATAGTCGACAATGACGAATGCGTAGAATGCGGTGCATGTGAAGAGGCATGCCCGAACCAGGCAATTAAAGTAGAAGAGTAAAAAGGTAACTAGTTGGAATAATCTATTTATTCCAATTTTCTTTTTCCTTTTTATCAATCGGTTTTATTAATCGTTTTTATCAGTTGTTTTTATCAATCGGTTTTATCAATCAGTTTTATAAATCGTTTTTATTAGTTGTTTTTATCAATCGGTTTTATCAATCAGTTTTATCAATCAGTTTTATCAATCAGTTTTATCAGTCAGTTTTATCAATCAGTTTTATCAATCAGTTTTATCAGTCAGTTTTATCAATCAGTTTTGTCAATGACTCTTATCTTTCCGGAGGTAGCTTAAATGGTAGCAATTAAAGCGGGTATTTTAGGCGCCACAGGCGCTGTTGGGCAGAGATTTGTAGAAGCACTTGCAAACCACCCCTGGTTTGAGATTACAGCCCTCGCAGCATCCGAGAGAAGCGCCGGCAAAACATATAAAGAAGCCGCAGGCTGGAGGTTAGATACAGCTATGCCGGAAAGCGTTGAAGATATCAAAGTTGTTCCGGTAGATCCAAAAGCCGTAGATGCGGACGTGGTGTTCTCGGCCCTTCCTGCAGACCTTGCCCTGACAGTGGAACCCGAATTTGCAAAGGCCGGATTTGCAGTGGCAAGCAATGCCTCATCCTACAGGATGGAAAAGGATATACCTCTTGTGATTCCGGAGGTAAATCCAGAACATCTCGGGCTTCTCGAAGTCCAGCAGGATGCAAGAGGATGGGACGGATATATCATTACAAACCCCAATTGTTCCACTATTGTCATGACTGTTACCTTAAAGCCTCTTATGCAGTTTGGACTTGAAACCATACAGGTAGCCACAATGCAGGCGATCTCAGGCGCAGGTTTTTCCGGAGTTGCCGCAATGGCAATTTACGACAATATCATTCCGTACATAGGAAATGAAGAAAAGAAGATGGAAACTGAAACTTTAAAGCTCCTCGGAGAGTTCAACGGCTCTGAAGTCGTGCCTGCAGATATGAAAGTAAGTGCTTCCTGCAACAGGGTTCCTGTAATAGATGGGCATACAGAAGCCATCTGGGCCGGAATGAGGGATAAACCAACGCCTGAAGAAGTAAGGGAAGCTTTCCTGAAATTTGACCCAAGGCTGAAAGAACTTCCTTCCGAACCTGCAAAACCTTTAATTGTAAGAGATGAAATTGACAGGCCTCAGCCGCGCCTTGACCGCAACATGGGAAAAGGCATGAGCGTTTCAGTGGGCCGTATAAGAGAAGGAATCCGCTACATCGCAATGGGACATAACACCATCCGTGGAGCAGCCGGGGCAAGTGTGCTGAATGCGGAACTCCTGCATTCAATGGGCAAACTCTAAATCTGGATGGCTTACAAGCAAAATAGAATGAAAAGTGAAAGCCTCACAGCTTAAGAAGGCTTTTGCTTTCCAGCTTTACTTTTCAGACTTACTTTTCAACTTTACTTTTCAACTTTGCTTTCCAGACTTACTTTTCAACTTTACTTTTCAACTTTACTTCGCAGATTTACTTTTCAGATTTACTTTTCAGCTTCGCTACTCATTTTAAATCTATTTCGTTCTTTATTTTTACTTAGTTTAGACCTTTTAAGGATTTCATGAGAAAAGCTTTCTTGCAGCTTCCTCTGCCTTTCTCATAACCTCTTTTACAGGGATGCCACTCGCTTTTGCGATTTTTTTGCAATCCTCAAACTCGGCAGAAATATTGAGCAGTATTCCCTCAGAGTCCCTGGCAATCTTGACCGCAGATCCATATATCTGCCCTTTGACCTCAAACTTAACCGGTTCTATTCGTCTGGCAGCCATCAACCTGTGCCGGGTAGGGATAACTCTCACACCCAGAGACCCTGTTTCGATAATGATTTTCCGGGCGAGTTTTTCAGTGTCTTCAGGTTTTGCGATGACTTTAATAACATGAGCAGGACGGCCTTTTTTCATCGTTGCCGGGAGAATTGCAACATCCCTTGCCCCCATAGCAAGTAACTCCTCAAACAGGTTCCCCAGTACTTCTCCGCTCACATCATCAGCGTTCGTTTCGAGTACCTCAATTATATCCGGAATCAGGCAGGAATCAAGTTCACATAACATTCCCTGCAGCACATTGGGCCCGGCAAGCTCGGAATCCCCGGCTCCATAACCTATTGAAATTACTCTGCCCTGAGGAAAAGCTTCCAGAGGTCTTGCGAAATGAGCAAGAATAGCAGCCCCTGTAGGAGTAAGAAGCTCCTTTTGCTCAGCCCCTCCCCTGAAATAAAATTTTCCTTTCTTGAGAAGCTCAAGGGTTGCAGGCGCTGGCACAGGAAGAACTCCATGTGCGCATTCTATTGTCCCACTGCCTACATTTATAGGAGTGCAGTAAACGGAATCGCAGTTAAGGGAATGGATAGCTGCCGAAGAGCCAATTATATCAGCAAGCGCATCACTCTGCCCAACCTCATGGAAATGAAGCTTCTCAAGGTCAGTCTGCCCATGAACTGAAGCTTCGGCCTCGGCCAGCTTCGAAAAGATATCAAGGGCACTTGCTTCCACACCGGAGGGCAGTTTTGCGGCCTTTACCACGTCCAGAATTTCTGGATATGTACGGACTGGTTCTTTTTCAGGTACGTTAATCCGGACATCCAGGGCCTTTATTCCCTTTTTCATAACTTCTCTTATATCTACGGATACGTTGACAGAAGCTTCTATCAGCTCTTTAACCATTTTTCGGTTAGCTCCAAGATCGAGAGTGCACCCAAGGATCATATCTCCTGCTGCCCCTGAAAAAGGGTTGAATACAAGTGCTTTCATAAAATTCTTTCCTGCATTTCGATTTCTTTTCCTTTTATTCCTTTTAGTCCTTTTTTATTCCCTTTTTATTCCCTTTTTATTCCCTTTTTATTGCCGTTACCCTCTTGCCTGCCCGGCCCTATCCTCTTTGCCGTGGGCATAAGCAGCCGCAATCATATTTGCGATTCTGGCCGCATACGCTCCCGCAACAAAGCCTGCATCAATATTTACAACTGCAAGTGTGGAACAGGATTGAAGCATTGACAGCAGGGCAGCCTTTCCTCCTCCACCGGCTCCGTAGCCTGTCGAAACCGGAAGCCCTATTACAGGCACGTCAACTAATCCTGAGACTATTGTGGGAAGCGTTCCTTCCCTCCCGGCCGCAACGACGATTGCTCCTGGCATCCTGGCTTTCAGTTTATCCAGCGCCGGGATAAGCCTGTGGATTCCCGCAACACCCACATCATAAACCGCAACCGTCTCACAACCCATTTCTGAAGCTACAACCCTGGCTTCTTCCGCAGCCGGGATATCTGCCGTGCCTGCTGAAACGAACCCTACGACTCCCCCGGTTCTAGGGGCAGGCGTGCCGTCATGGATAACAACTGTACGAGCCCTGCTGTTCCACTCCAGTTTATCCTGGCCAAAGGCCTGCTTTAAGGCTTCGAGATGCCCTGGCGAGACCCGTGTAATAAGGGCTCTTTTGCTCTCAGCAACCATGACCCTCGCAATTTCTACCACGTCATCAGGATCTTTACAATCGGCAAGAATAGCCTCAATTACTCCTGTTCTGCTTTTTCTGTGAGAATCAAGTTTTGCTATATCCAGATAAGAGACGAACCCCAGGCCCCGAGCCTGCTGCTCCGCACTCTCAAGATCCATTTTTCCCTCTTTAACAGCCTTAAGTATGTCAGTAAGATCCATGTATTAACCTTTGCTTAAAAGAATTAAATGCTTTAGCAATAAACAGTTTAAATATCAAGTTGTTGGATAACAATTTATTCGTTTGGAGACTTTTTAGAGTTTAGCGCTATACTCATACAAGCTTGATTTTCAGAATTATCTGGTTGTTGCTTTGCAATTTGAGGTAAAAATTCAAAATTCCAAAGCTGAATGAATATAATTAACTAAACATGAAGATGAACAGCGGAAAATGAAGATATCGTTTAGTCTGACTTTTATTTAAAGATTAAACAATATCTTCATTTTGCTATTTCATGTAGAATTGTCCCTGCTGTTATATCTGTTTGAACATCTCTTTTACCATTGAAACTCTCTTTTCCAGATCAGGTCCTTCAAGTTTTTCTACAGCCAAGTCAAGCATCGCTGGTATATCTATATGCTGGGGACATTTTTCAAGGCACTGTCCACACTGTACGCACTGGGATGCATATCCGGTTTCTCCAACTGATAAAGTACCGCTTAAATGTTCAGCATAGAGAAACTTTACACTGTCTACATTGCTAGACATGTAGAGATTGTTATATAATTCAAAACAGAGTGGAATATGCACCCCTGATGGACAGGGCATACAGTATCTGCAGCCTGTACAGCCTACTTTCATCAGTTCACGGTACTTCTGTTCGACTTTCTTTATTAGCTGCAGTTCAGTTTCTGTCAGGGAATTCGGGTAAGCCTCGCCTGCCACCTTAAGGTTCTCTTCAATATGTGTTTCCTCATTCATTCCAGAGAGGACAACAGTGACTTCTGGGTGATTCCATACCCAGCGAAGAGCCCATTCTGCAGCGGTCCTCTTCGTCGGAGCCTCATCCCAGATCTCTTTTACAGCAGAGGGTACTGGATTTGTGAGGTTTCCTCCACGGAGGGGCTCCATAATGATTACTCCAAGGTCTTTTGAAGCTGCATATTCCAAACCCCTGGTACCTGCCTGATTCTTTTCGTCCAGGAAGTTATACTGGATCTGACAAAAGTCCCAGTCATAGGCATCCACTATTCGATTGAAGTCTTCTCCCGAACCGTGGAAGGAGAAACCTGCGTTAATTATTCGGCCATCAGCTTTGGCTTTGTCAAGGAAATCAGCTACATCAAGCTTTTCAATATTGTCCCACAGGTCACCAACAAGAGCGTGGATAAGGTAATAGTCAACGTGGTCGGTTTTGAGTTTCTCTAATTGAGCATTGAGGAATCTATCCATATCTTCTCGGCTCTCTATAAGCCACGAAGGAAGTTTTGTTGCGAGTTTCACTTTTTCACGGTATCCGTCGGCAAGGGCATGACCTAAGAAAGGCTCGCTCTCTCCCATGTGATAGGGCCAGGCAGTATCAATATAGTTTACACCCTGGTCGATTGCATAGCGCACCTGCTTGCTGGCTCTTTCTTCATCTATACTACCGTCTTTTTTTACGGGGAGGCGCATGCATCCGAATCCAAGTATCGAGAGCTCGTCCCCGTTCTTTGGCATTTTTCTGTATAACATTTTAATTCTCCTGAATTTTTGAATTGTTTAGCGGCATTGTGATTGACTAATCACTTACAGGCGAGACCGAAAAAAAGTATCCAGCCTGCCATCTCCAGATAATTGTTCAAATTTCGGTTTGTAGAACACTTCTCTGTTCATTTTTTTAACATAGATTTTTGCAAAGAATTATTCCAATTTGTCAAATGGGATCATGTCGGTCCTGTCGTACAGATCAATATGTCTTGCTCCCGGAACTATGTAGAGTTCTTTGGGTTCGGCAGCTCTTTCATAGGCATCTTCACTGAAATATCTTGAGTGAGCATTTTCACCGATGATGAACAAAATTGGTCTTGGTGAAATGGTATCAATATAGTTCATCAAAGGGAAGTTCATGAATGACATGCTACTTGTAATAGTGAATGCAGCTCCTGCATTAGGATGATGTCCACGCTCCATTCCGTAGTATTCAAAAAATTCACTTGAAATTGGATCTAATCCTTCTGGAATTGAATCAGCTGGTTCACCTGGAAAACCCACCGGCACTTCTGGAGTGCCATTCTCAAAGTCTTTCCATCGCTGCTCGCCCAACTGAACTAAAGTTTGAGCACGCTGTTCATCAGTCATTGTTTTCCCAAATCCATCTCTTATCATGCTACTTATATCATACATACTTGCAGTAGCAACTGCTTTGATACGTGGGTCAACTTGAGCTGCAGTAATTGAAAATCCACCACTTCCACAGATACCGATAGCACCAATCCTGTTCCTGTCCACGAAAGGACGTGTTCCCAAAAAATCTACTCCCGCGATAAAATCTTCAACAAATATATCCGGGGAAGAGACATGTCTTGGTTCACCACTGCTTTCGCCATTAAAAGATTCATCGAACGCAATGGCAACAAATCCTCGTTCTGCCAGATTCTGTGCGTAAATACCAGCACCTTGCTCTTTTACACCTCCATAAGGCGTTCCTATGACAATTGCCGGATATTTTTTTGACTCATCCATATCTTTTGACAAGTACATGTCTGCTACAACGGTAATTCCGTATCGGGTTTTATAGGATACTTTTTCTACAGTTACTTTTTCACTGAGTTCAAAAGTTTTCATACTTGATTCATTTTTAGATTCCATATTTCCCGACATTTTTAATTCTCCTGAATATTAGAATTGTATCACATAATATCGCCACTGACTGACTGAACAGTCAGTAATGATATGGCTTTTAGTATATGTATTTTATGATTGACTAGCCACTCATAAAAAACACACATGAAATTCTTCGAATAACAGGCACAAAGAAATGAAAGTACTTTTCACCGTACCCTTTTTTACTATCGATTTCGTCATTAACTTAGGTAGTAATGTTGTCCTAATTTTGGTTTTTCAAACCATCGCTAAACTAATCAGTAAATTGCCATAGAAGACTTAAATTTGATAAGGAGCAGAAAACCAAAAGGAGTATTGAGAGCCAGTTTTATTCCATACTTTCATGCCAAATTAGCTCCTTACGAATAAGGATATCGGCGTATTTTTCAATGACTTTAAACGTTTTTGAACACTCATATTGTCACAAGTACCTGTTCCCACCCAAACTGACTCTTTGGAATAGGAGTAAAAGCTCTTCGCTGTTTTGTGCGGATTGATAATAATTGCTCAGTTAGGAAGTAGCCAGGTCAAAAAGAGAAACATGAAGCTTGAATATGATTTTCCATAACAAGTGTTTCTAGATATTAGACATGTTACTTTAGCATTTAGAGCCTATCCGAAAAATCAGTAATGCACATCGAAAAGTTACAATAGGTATAAATACCCGGGCACCCGTGTCGATTTTGCATATTGCATATCGTAAAAGTTATAGCAGGTAACCACTTTTCGGATAGGTTATTAGGAGATGAATAAAAGTTACCCATACAAAACAGCGAAGAGCTGGATTCAAAATTAGTAAAAAGCCCCGTGCGTGATTTGAACACGCGACCTAGTGATTACAAGTCACTCGCTCTACCGGGCTGAGCCAACGAGGCAATTGTAAAATACTGCGACTTACCTAAATACAATACTCACAGATAAACTTTATGGCCGGATTCTTTATCCGGAAGCCAGCCGTCTTTATTTGCCTGTGATCTATTCTCTTTTTTGCCGGGTACCAGAGGTTATAGTACATAGACCTCAGAGAGTCCTGTGTCTATCTCGCTTAAGACATTATATCCAGGGTAACTAATAGAAGGATCCGACTCCTATGATTCATATTCTTGAAGCAGAGAGAAAGTAGAGACATTATTGAGAGTAGCAAAGAAGCTCAGGAAAGAAAAAGACTTTATGAGATGTGGAAAAAGGAAGTTTACGAGGCTTGGCCATGGATCGAAGACAACGTATTGAAAAACACGACTGGTTACTCTCAAAAACTCAAAGCATACTTAAACATTATATCTGTCCTGAATCATGTAATGCGAGTTGCTGCAAACATCATATTATTGACTTTCATAGAAAAGAATATGAGAAAATTTTAAAAAATGCAGATAGAGAAAGTGTGAATATTTTAAAATCGAATGCGGTAAAATCAGAGTTGGAAGGATGTTATAAAGCAATAAATGCCGTCGAGCAGTGCCCATTATTGATAAACTCGAAATGTAGAATATACGATAACAGATCGGAAGCATGTAGAACATTCCCTTTTGTAATATTTCAGGATGAGGATGCAGGATTTGGTTTAACGTTGTTATTGTGTCCGATGTCTGTTAACATAATTTACGATTATGCGCAATGGTATAAATCAATAAACTCAACAATGTATAATCAATTAACTTCCATGTACGAACAATATAAAAATATAGACAAAAATAATGATTTTTGTATTCAAATGAAAGAGCAGAATTTAGATTCTTTCATAGAATTTCTTGAAAGGACGTAATCATTAATTTTTCCTTTTTGTGTAATATTCTTAGAAGAAAGGCAGATATAGTATTTTAAAGGCTCTTGTTATTGGTGACCACAAGGACCCAAAGGATCTTTTGAAGAATAGAGATGAGGTTAGTGTGCCCATTAAGCATACGCTCAAAACAGGTGAAGTTTCATAAAATTAAAAAGATTAAATGGATTATAGTTTCAGATTTTTTAGACTTTAAGAAGAAAAGAAGAATTATTAGAGTCTTTTTTAGAAACATAACCGCAAACTTCTAA
Source organism: Methanosarcina sp. Kolksee (assembly GCF_000969945.1). Taxonomy (NCBI): domain Archaea; kingdom Methanobacteriati; phylum Methanobacteriota; class Methanomicrobia; order Methanosarcinales; family Methanosarcinaceae; genus Methanosarcina; species Methanosarcina sp. Kolksee. The sequence continues at coordinate 327,121 of NZ_CP009524.1, read as the reverse complement.
GCAATATGTATTATTAACCAAATGTGTAATATACCGCTTACGATGTGGCAGGAAATCTCAAAATATGGGCGCAAGCTGGTTGAACACGGGCTTGTTGAATCCAACTTTGGAAATATCAGCCTCAGAGCTGGCGACAGGATGCTTATCACCCGGACAGGCGCCGCACTTGATGAAATTACAGAAAATAACGTTGTTGAAGTTGACGTTTGGGACACTTCTTCCCTGGATATAATTGCATCTTCTGAAGCTGTCGTGCACAGGGAGATTTACAGGCAGACCTCAGCACTTGCAATCATTCACGCTCATGCTCCATATGCGGTTGTTGAGTCCCTGCTCGCAGGCCCTGAAGGAAGAATTTCACCTGTAGATAGTGAAGGGCAGTACTTCCTTGGGGAGATTCCGGTCGTAGGAGGAGGGATAGGCAGCCGCAAGCTTGCAGGAAATCTTGCAAATGCGCTCTCAAGGCATAGAGGCGCTATAGTTTACAGTCATGGGACTTTTGCAATCGGAAGAACACTTGGAGACGCCTATATAGTGACCACGCAGCTTGAGCATTCCTGCAAAGTTAAGTACCTGTACGAGCGTGCAAAAGCAGAAAAGAAAAATAAATAAACTATAAACGCTCGCTTGCAAATGCTTGTTCGTGTGATTCTTTTCTATCCTTAAGAGTGTGACAGCAGAAAGAGAAAATGAGTAAACATAAACGTTCGCTTGTTTAATCCACGATTTATAAGTAAGAGCTTGAAAAACAGGAAATAAAATGAGTAAACTTATCTATTGAGTAAGTGGATAACCATACAGCTTAAGTATAAATATAAAAAAGCAGGTAAACACAGAAATGAATAAATAAGCAAATCCAACCCAGAATACCGAGTAAGACGAGACGCCTGTTTCTGGAGCAGCTTTCTGTTACGAGTATCACCTAAAGAAAAATCTCGAGTACCATGACGTTTAACACCCTGAGACCTTTTGCCTCAAAAGTTATCGACCCACTGGCAGACTATTTCATTAGATATGAGGTATCACCCAACACGGTTTCCATAGCCTCCCTTATATGTGCATTCTTTGCAGGACTGAGTTTTTATTATTCGCCTGCATCCAGGGAATTTATCCTGCTGGCAGGCATCCTGGTAATACTTAACTCTATTTTTGACGCCCTTGATGGGATAATTGCACGGAAATCAAATAGGGCAACCCCAAGAGGTGACTTTCTGGATCACGTCATTGACCGTTACTCGGATGTTTTTATAATATGTAGCATCTTTTTTGCAGGTTACGTTTCCTGGCAGTTAGGAGTTACGGCAATTGTAGGTGTGCTCCTTACCAGCTATCTTGGAACCCAGGCCCAGGCGCTCAGCCTTGGAAGATACTATGGAGGGATAATGGGCAGGGCTGACCGACTTGTAGTCATAATTCTTGCAGCCTTTGGCAACTTTGTATTTCCAGGTCCAATTGCAGGTTTTTCAATTCTTGGCTGGGCCGTCATTCTGATTGCTGTAACCAGCCACATAACAGCAATCCAGAGAATCTACTATATATGGAAAGAGCTGCAGTAACAACATCCTTTTTTTAATAATTTTGCAACTTAGTTTTATTTCAATTAGAGTTCTGTCTCAATTCGTTGTCCAGATTTATTGTCCAGATTTGTTGTCTAGATTCGTTGTCAGATTCGTTGTCTAGGTTTGTTGTTTAGGTTCGTTACCCAAGTTAAGGGAAATTCTAGGCTTGAAAACAGATTTATGTGGTAAATAAGTTAATGTAACAAAAAACACAATTACCTGGCTATGTCATCTCAAGGAAAACAGTATGAGTATCTGGATCACACTGCAGATATAAAGTTCCAGGCTTACGGAAAAACTCGAGAAGAAGTATTTGAAAATGCGGCTCTCGCTATGTTTAATGTCATAATTGATACAGGAAAAATCTCGGGAGACACCGCAAGAGAAATTTTTCTCAAGTCACCTGACCTGGAATCCCTGCTTGTGGACTGGCTTTCTGAACTTCTATATCTATTTGAAGTTGATGAAATCGTTTTTAGGGAGTTTCGAGTTGAGAAAATAAGGGAAGAAAAAGGTGAATATTCAATAACAGCTCAGGCACTGGGCAAAAAGTACTATCTAGAAAAACTCCCCTTTGAGACTGAAATTAAGGCCGTTACCTATAACCAGTTAGAAATAACGAAGACTGCTGACGGCTGGAAGGCTCAGGTTGTTGTGGATATATAAAGGCGCAGAAGTTTTCTTCCGATTTCCCGGAATTGGTTCACCGAATACTGGCTGTTTCTCCTCTAACTACTAGCACCATGCATATCTTCATGTATAGGAATTATCCTATTCTGCACTATAATATCTCAAGTACTATAATATTTCAAGTATATCTCAAGTATATCTCAAGTATATCTCAAGTTGAATTATCTAGTCCTGAATTGGTTCAGTCATATTTAGATCGACTTTGTTATATCAAACATTTAGATCGACTTTGTTATATCGAACCGATCTTAAATCCGTTTCCAAAATTCATTGTGGCTCTAATCCAGCCTGACACAGTATATCTTGATCACATTTCCAAATTAATATGCAGAACCCCTGGAAAACGGAAGATAAATTAGTAGTTCCAGGATTATATCTAAAGCATGAAGGAGCAGGGAGCATAAATCATGGTAGAGAGTGAAGATACAGCTATTGAGGAATTAAGCACGGAAAATATACAGAAGGATGTAAAGGGTATGGTCAGGAAGCTTTCCGAAAACGAATGGGAAATTCCTGTTGGCCACATCCCTAACATGCGGGTTCCAGGCCGCCTGTTTGTATCCCAGAGTTTGCTTGAAGGCATTGAACCCGAGACTATCGACCAGATTGCAAATGTAGCAACCCTACCTGGTATTCAGAAGTACTCCATGGCAATGCCTGATGCTCATCTTGGCTATGGCTTTGCTATAGGGGGAGTTGCCGCTTTTGATGTAGAAGAAGGTATTATCAGCCCGGGCGGGGTGGGCTTTGATATCAACTGCGGAGTAAGGTTAATCCGTACCAACCTTCAGAAAGAAGAGGTAGTTCCAAACATAAAGAGGTTAACTGACGAGCTTTTTAGTAATGTGCCCGCAGGCGTTGGTTCCAAAAGCCGGATCAGGGCGTCGGATAAAGAACTGGACAGTGCTTTTTTAGAAGGGGCAAGCTGGGCTGTAGAAGCCGGGTATGGCGTAGAAGCTGATGTCAAGCACTGTGAAGCTAATGGGTATATGGAAGGAGCTGACCCTGCCCAGGTAAGCACAAAAGCCAGAAAAAGAGGAAAACCTCAGTTAGGAACTCTTGGAAGCGGCAACCACTTCCTTGAGGTGCAGTATGTTGATAAGATCTATGATCAGGAAATAGCCTCAACCTTTGGGCTTCAAGAAGGCCAGGTTACGGTAATGATCCACTGTGGGTCAAGAGGTGCAGGGCACCAGATCTGTACTGACCACTTAAAGGAACTCTCTCAGGCCGTAAAGAACTATAAAATAGAAATTCCGGACAAACAACTTGCCTGTGCCCCTGCCCAGTCAATGGAAGCCCAGAACTATTTTAAAGCCATGCTCTGTGCTGCAAATTATGCATGGGCAAATCGTCAGATAATTACTCACTGGACAAGGGAATCGTTTGAAAGAATATTTGAGAGAGATGCTGACGACCTGGGCATGGATTTGCTTTATGACGTTGCTCATAACGTGGCAAAACTTGAAAAACATACCGTGGACGGCAAGAAAAAAGAGGTGTATGTACACAGGAAAGGAGCAACAAGAGCCTTTCCTCCAGGGCATCCCGAAGTCCCGGCCGTATACAGAGATGTAGGTCAACCAGTGCTGATTCCTGGAAGCATGGGAACTCCTTCTTATATACTATGCGGTTCAGAAGAGGCTATGAATGTTTCTTTCGGTAGTGCCTGTCATGGGGCTGGCAGGGTCATGAGCAGAGCACATGCAAAGAAAGAATTCCGCGGACAGAGCATAAAAGAAAACCTTGAAGCTCGGGGCATTACAGTAAGAGCCACCCATCCTTCAGTCATTGCAGAGGAAGCTCCGGATGTATACAAGTCCAGCAGCGAAGTGGTAAATGTCGTGCACGAACTCGGAATTGCCCGTAAGGTCGCAAGAGTCCTTCCTTTGGGGGTTACAAAAGGTTAACTAAGATTAAACGACCGGTTTAAACAATAAGTGTCAGAAATTATAGGCTTCAGTACCTGAAGTTTCTATGGGAACTTTAATCTACGGGCTAAAATTTTACCCTTTAATTTTAGCCCTGAATTTTAGCCCTGAATTTTAGCCCTGGATTTTAGTCCTGAATTTTTTCAATTGGGTCATAAAAATATTTTAGTTATTTTCTGGTTCTGGCCAATATATCTTTGAACTCCAGTAGACCTTTGAACTCCAGTAGATCTTTGAACTCCAGTAGATCTTTGAACTCCAGTAGATCTTTGAACTCCAGTAGATCTTTGAACTCCAGTAGACCTTTGAACTTTTTCAGGTTATTCGAATCAATTTAATCGGGATCTTTCATTGATTCTATCAAACATAAATCTGAACTGTCAGGTTCTCGCCCCTGGAAGAACCGAAATACAATCATGCTCGAATATGAAAATGTCTCAAAAGGCGTGCCGTTTTCCCGGAATATATTTGAAAAATACTTAACTAGATTACGAATAACCCTTTCATCTTTGAAGTCATGGAAAATGGTTACTGATTCGTTTCCAGGTTCAAGGGAGATTTCTATATTTTTGACAAGCTGAGTTGCAAGGTACATTTTTCTAAAATGAACCAGCAAGTCCGGAAGAGTCATTTCACTTATCAACTGCTTGCAAAGGCGCTCAAGAATTTTTGTCGGGTTTGGGACTTCTCCAGTTGCAAAAACTTCAAACTGGCTCCGATGAAGAGTCACGAGGTTGAACCGCTCAGCACTATAAGTATACATAAGCTGAGTCCAGAACTCAGTATTGTCGTCCAACTCCTTACATAAAATATCAAGATATCCAAAATTCTTCCGGATTCCGGGCATAATTTCGTTCGATGAGATAGAGGTATTTCTTTTGAAAGAAATCTGGGTCGAGTTTGATCTCCTGAAAACATGCTCAACATCAAGCTGTTTCCATCTTGAAAGAAAATGAGCCACAAGCTGAGCAAAAAAGTCTCTACTGTGTACTGTCGAGTTGGAAATAAGTACCAGTGCAGATTCAGGATTATTAATATCTTCACACTTTATTGAAGTTCGAATTACCCATTGATAGCTTCTGGAAACCCTATTAAGGTAATCTTCGAGTTGTTTCATATCCTGGATCTCAAATGGATTGATAAGCTCATTAACAAGATCCTCATCCGTTAGCCTACCCTTGGTACACCTGAACAGCCATTCAAGCATCGTTTTATTTATAACGATGTTCTCTCCGTTCTGGATTGTCTCATTTAACTCTTCTTTTGCAGGAGTTTCTTTTAAAAATCGAATTGCTTCATCAATACTTTTATGACATAAAAGAGCTGTATCCGCAACTTCAATGGTATCCCTGACTGCGGCACTCAAATTTCCATTATTGGCATCCAGAAGGGGCTGTAACTTTTTAAGGTATTTATCATCCAGGGAAATGTTCTTTCTGATCAGCATATTTCCACCCGATAGATCCGGTTTCCTGGCTATTTATGCTATGATCCGTTTTGATGCCCGTAAGATTCAGGACTTTTTGTGGTTTCCGGTTAGAGATTTAGAAAAACATTTTTTCTTAAGAAGTACACTTTGAGTTCTAAAAGTTCTTATTTAGGACTCTATTTATGATACTGGTAAGTGCTACCGAATATTAAATCTTTCTATTTATTACTACTCTTTGATTATTAGGATTAAAAGACGTTCCATCCAAAGTCCCGATTAATTTTAAAATATAATAACAATATTGGCATACCTATAAATTCCGTCGAATTGCCTGGATGTATATTTTAGAATGTTGTCCTACTTTCAAAGTGTAATTAATTTTCGTTAGAACGTTGAACTGAAAGCTTGACAAACGACTGGAAACGAATGGTACTGGTTCACAACTCTTTATATATATATGTTAAGAGAGTGTACAATATGTAAATTAAAAACATTGGGATGTAAGTCGGACTGCTATAACCTGGAAGATCGCATTATTGATTTCACCCTATCCTTACAGTTTGTTTAACCTTCGATTATCTACCCTAATTTAATTTTGAGAGTATAGGTTGACATGTTCAAAAGCCGTGAGTTTCTGAGTAGATTGTATAGCTCCTGCTTAAGCGCAGGATAAAAACTCACAGGTTATTACAATTTTCCTGAAAACTCACAATCTTCAGAGGCAATAACAGTCCCAAAAAGCGAGTTTGGGAGTGGAGTCATAAGTACCTGGCAGGTTCAGATGGATTATTTAGCCAGCCAGGGACTTTTCTCCTGATGAAGGACAGAAGCTTATCATTATCTTTTCCTTTCTAGCTCATCCATAACACACTTATTTGCCCTTAAATTCATATTATTCCTATTCACTGGCATTATCTCCTGGCTTACCAAAATATTCTATTTTTGGCTCTTTGCCATCCTATGACAAAATGATTTTCAATTCAAGATCACATTTAGTCACGAAGCTAAATAATGCAACTGCCGATGAGGCACAGTGGAGTTTTTTTGTTGCAACAATTACAGGCATAACTATTGGTTTTTATGAGGACACTATGGAGATAGCCACACAAAACAACGAAAAGTCCTATCATCTGGAGATCAGACTTAAGAGTAGATAAAAATAATATGAAAGTAGACACGTCAAAAAATATTCTCAAAGTAATATAGAGGATAAATACAGAAAGCACTGAGGGAAGCAAAACCAAAAAAATCAAGAATAAGAACCTGAATCAGATGAAAATACTACAAAACTTTTTAAAAGAAGAAAAAAGCAAAGGAAAATTTCCTCTGCTTTTGAGTCCTGAGACTCTCTGTAATTTTATTCTTTTTGATTATGTCAACTTGGTTACCGGGTGGTTTTCCAAGTCTGCGATCTCGACACCAAGTTCCTTTGCAGTTTCACCGAGCATGATGTCTACCATTGCAACAGCCGGGAAAATCTGGTTTACGTTCTCGATTGGACCGTAGAGCAGGTAGTCGGACCCTGCAATCAGAGCCACCAGGTTGGTACCAATATCTGCAGGCATGTAGATTGCCTTGGGGTCAGGCTGAGTCTTCTTGAATTTGCGGAGCCAGTCCCATGCAGAAGCCATGTTGTGGTATCCACCACCAATTGGCAATCCGAATTTTGCTTTCAGTGTGGGTATCGAACGGATTGTTGCACCTGAGCCTGCACCAAGAGGCATGGCTGCAACATCGATAATGGGATACTTTATTCCACATTCCTCTCCGACCTGGAGCATACCCTTGGTCTGTCCGGAACCGCCGACTTCAAGGATATCTACCTTTCCTTTTACGGTCGGGTCGGTTGCATTGAAGGCAAGAACGATTGCAGCTGATACGTCGCTTTCTGTGAGAATATCGATTTCTTCCTGTTCAATACTTGCGTTGATCGAGTTGTGGATTGCCCTGTCTGCAACACCTATTTCAGTACAGTACTGAGCTGCGGCTGCACGCACATTTCCAGCTGAGGAGTCGATCAGGAAAGGTGTCCTGTCGTCAATCTCAATGAACCAGTCGATATAGCGCTTGATCGCTTCAGGAGTTTCTCCTACAATCTGGTTCACATAGGGGAGACCTGTGGCGTCGCTCAGTGAGACCTGGGTGTTCCAGAGGGTTTCTGCAGCTGCCCTGTCGAAGATACCCTTATCTTCATCGGTCACAATCTTGTGCCTTGCATAGAACATAGTACTGACTAATACGGTTGGGTTTTCACCCGGCTGTCCACCGAATTTAACTCCACCTATTTCAAAAACTTCCTGTTTCTTGTCAAACTTGAACATTTTGATCCCTCATTTACATGAACATTGATGATACCACGGTATATATCAGGAAGAGCAGCAGGCCAATAAATCCGCCGTACAGAATTCCAATATCCCTTCCTACTTTCTTTCCGATTTTTTGCGCAACTTCACTGTTGACAAACTCAATCTTTTCATCGATCTTATCGAGCCTTTTCATTACTTCGTTAAATTCACCTGGCTCTACAAATGCTGCTGGTGCTTTTCCATCCATATTATTTCACCTCTCACCAGACTAGTAACGGGAGTACGATGACCATCAGCAGCGAAAAGATGAAACCTGCTGCAAAGCCGATCACTCCGGTAGCCGCAACCCCGGAATCCAGCTTCTGGTTTCTCGCAATCAACTGTGCTCTATATCGAATGCTCTCAACAGTAGCATCAATCGCGCCCATCTGAGGGGCAAGCACCATTGGGACGCCTTTATCGTATTCTTCTGCCATTTTCATTACCTCCCTAGCAGTAAGAACCCAAGCAGGGATATGGTTATTGTCAAACCAATCATGGCACCTTCGATCTTTCCTGCGTGAACTCCTGAGTGGAACTTGTTCAAGTTTCCTATATCAAGCATGCGGGATTCAATTGCTTTCAGTCTGCTCCGGATAACTGCAATTTCCCCGGAGACAGGCCTGACAACGCCGCCCTCTTCTTCTTCTCCGCCCTCTTCACTGATTTCCACAACCAGTGGTTCTGCATCAAAGGCACCCGGGTCTTTTGAGGCGAGTTCTCTCACCTTGGAGGTAATAGCACCCATGTCTTCAGTATCCAGAAGGTTGACAACCTCAACCTGTTGCTGGAAGCGGGCAATTGCATCTGCATTCAGGTTTTCCACATATGGAATTGCGCCTACTGCCCCTGCAATCCTGTTTTCTTTTACACCGTTTGCATGGAGGGCCATAATTGACTGCCCGGTAACGTGCCCCTTAACTTCAGAGCCAGTTACAAGCAGATACCTGATATTAGGATTTGAGATAACGTGGGCAACTACCTTTTCAATACCAAGATTTTCGGTTTTACAGGACCCTGTAACGGCTGCTCCTGCATCAAGGACTGGCTTTCCCGGGAGGTGTGATCCGCAGGTAATTACCAGTACACAGTTCTTGGCATCGCCTACTTCATATTCTCCTTTCAGGATAGGCCATCCTGGGGCTGGTTCTCTCTTATCTGCCATTTTACACCACCCCTTTCATCAAACTTGATATATATATGATAAGAGCCAGTAGCCCGCTGAAGGCAAGACCTACAACAACTCCGTAGAAAGTGTTTCCATAAAATCCTGCCATATAGGAGGTGTTCTCACGGCCTGGCCAGGAATTAAGAAGCGGTTTGCTGGGCGAAAGGGAATTCAGCAGGTCTTCTGCAATTGCGTCCAGTTTGTCCACTCTCTCAAACACGGGTTCCATAGAATACTGAATCGAGTCTTTCCGTTCTTGTGTCACGGTTCCCGTGTCTGGGTCCAGAACTAAATTTATCTCGGGAGCTATTCTAACCATGCTCATTGTAGTTCCTCCGGACTTGGCAGCATACCACTACCAACCACTGCGTATGCATCTCTCTTAATGAGTGCGTAGTGCTTGCTAAAGGCAAAATACCAGATGACAATTCCTACAAGCATGTTTAAGCCAGCAGCCATTAGTCCTTCATGGAGTGAAGAAGCAAAGCCTGCAATTATTAATGCAATTGCTCCCTTTTCAACAGCAAGCATAAGGGTTCTGTCCTGCTTCTCATCAGGTCCCAGGCTAGCGTTGAAGGGGTGAAGGATTCCCATACCACCTATTATAAAGATCAGTGCAATGTATCCATTTGCAACGACGTTTTGGACAACTAAAGCAAAATCGAAGGATCCAGCAATGACGACGCTCAGCCCGATAATTACGAGAGTACCTGCACCTGCAATCTCTACCATTGCTTGTTCCATAATGGGGATACCCATTCCAATTACTCTGTTTGCAAGGGCACCAATAACACCACCTATAATTGCTGCTACAATAAATGCAACTATGGGCCCTGCAGGACCTCCTATTGAAAGCCCGAAAAGAGCTGCTATAATACCCATACCGAGGGATAGCATACCTATTGATGGGACACCTGTACCAAGTCCATAGCTTGCGACACGGCGAACCGCATCAGCACCCCAGACCGTTGCACAGATTGCCCCAATTCCTCCGAAGAAAGAATATGCTGGAGGCATGAAGTTGCCAACGTAGATTCCGACAAGGCCGCCGACTATACCTAAAGCCATTATTGTTTGTGGAGGATAACCGCCTTTGGCTTCTCCTCCTGCTCCACCTGCAGACATTTTAGATACCTCCAAGCTGTGCAATTGCAATTACCGCCACGATAGAACACAGTAATGTTGCTACGAGGGAGGAAACTACCGCCTTTGGCCATTTTTTGAATTTAGGATCGTGGAACCCTTCAATTGTACCTCCTATGTTATAGGAAGGAATTACAGCGTTCACAAAGAAAATACCTATTGCGAATATTGCTGCAACTGCTACAAGCTCATGTCCTGTGACAGAATTGGTAACTCCAACCGCTTCCAGGCCTGCGTTCATACCCACTTCTATGAGTGAATAGTAAACAAGGGACCCTCCGATTCCACCAAGGCCACCGCCTATAACTCCACTCACAAAACTTACTGTAGGAAGTCCATGCCCTTCAGTACCCTGGGATACATAAAGGTCCTGCCTGTACTTTGTAATAGGATCAACTTTTACTTTTGCTGAAGCAGGCACAACACCCACACCATAAACATAGACCCAGGTACCAACGATCATGGTCACAGCGATCATAATCATTGCGCCCACTGCGCCTGAGGCAAGAATTAGCGGAAGGTTGTCTGTTACATTCATCATAAAGCCTGCACTAACAAGCCCTGTCAGACCGGCACCTGCTGCCAGCTGCACTGTACCTGTACCAATACCGGTTGCCTGAGCCATAGCTGCAGGTGCACCGCCCACAGGCACAAAGTGAACACTCCAGGAAATCAGAACGCCGCCGATTGTGATAAGGGCCATCCAGATAATGTTTCCAAAGATAGCGTCAATCATGCTGAAGCCTCCTCAGCCTTATCTTCTTTGTAAGGTCCAAATGCTTTGCGGGCTTCGACTTCCATCTTCCAGTTCCAGATAATTAAAATAAAGACAATGACAACACCTGCAACAACAGAAAGCCATCCCATGGTCAGACCTTTTGCAGGATCAAAAATAGTTGTTACCCAGCTTCCCAGGAATACAGTCATACCAAAAGCAAGCCCTGTGACAGGACCTCCGAACTTAGCACAGAACCAGGAGTTATCGAAACCATCCCTGAGACCAGATTCGGCATATCTTACAATGTTTCCTGAGTTCGAAGCATTCAGCCCTGAACCAAATTCAAACTGCTGGAACTCACGTTCGGCACCGTAGTGGACGTCGCCTGTTGACGATCCAATTGCACCTACTGTAATACCCCAGATAAAAGCCAGCATAGTTAGCGGGAAGGGGTGTCCGAGTACAACGGTCATCAAAAACGATACCACTAGAACACAGAAAGTTGTTATGAACGCATATCCCATAATTGCTGGGGTGTGAGATCTTATCATATCAAGATAAATCGGCTGCTTGAACCGACTCTGACTGGCACATCTGCCCATTGTAGCAGTTACCGCAAAGGTACCGTGTACGCATGCTGCAATGAGGGAACCAAATACCAGTGCAAAAAGTGGGGACATCGTAAACTCACTTATTAGTACTGTTGCAACGGCTGCACCGATCGAACACATTAATGCATTTGATGGTGGTTCTCCAGATATCGCTTTGTTAAATATTCTGTGGGGAAACATCATTTGGGGAGCTAACTGCACCTGAGAGTTAGGGTTACTCTGCGAACCGATATCAGATTCCAGGTCCTCTGAGGCACCTGCAATGGTCGCAGCCACTCCAATAAGTGCAAGCACTCCCATGCTTATGAGTGGTTCCATTCATTTTCCTCCTTTGTATTATTACATGTAATAAGGTGGATTCAAAAAACGCTGTACATTTTTTTAAAATCGTCTGCCATATCATTACAAAGAAATATGATTATGACGCGCGTTAATTTTTTGATTAGAGAGGATCATTCATAAACCTTTCGAAATATGTAGGCTTTTAAAATATTATTATATGCCTATATAATATACAATCAATTTTATAAGACAGCCAGCGCAGGTAAAAATAAACAAAGTCGTAAATTTATATAAATAAAAAAATTCAACTCTCCCCAATATAATATAAAGATTCCGATTGTAACTAATGAATTTTTGTATTTATTTTCAGGAATATAATTAATAATTTTATATTAATAAGTTTTCCCGATGTAGTTTTTATATTAGAAATATTTATAAAATGTACGATCTATTAACTTTCTCGTTTATTTGAGAAAAGAAGATGGTATGTTTTCTGTGTCATATATAAAAAATTATTTAACACTGTTTGCACCCATCGTCAAAATATATTTTTCATAAGAAACTATATATTTAATATAAAAACTATATATAAATAAAATTAGATTGTGCGACTGGTAACATTTATTTATATATAAATATGTTGGCTGCTTTATTAAATAATAATAAGACAAAAAACTGTTTGGCTGCAATATAAGAGAAACTCACTGTATAGTTTCAATTTTTACTTATCCAGACATTAATTATTTTAGAAATTTGGGAATTTGGCTAATATTTATCTCGACTTTGTCAGATTAGACAGTTACTCCAATCGCTGATATTGATTTCACTACGAACAATATACTTGGTATATTAGATCTAATGATGGCGTTTTACTCTGTAATGTGACATCGTCAAGTTATTTACGAATTTGATTTCTGCAGGCATCAGAAAAGGATTTTTATATTTAGTTTCCTTGCATAATGCGTGATTTTAGGAGCTTCATCTTTTGCCGGCCGCCCTGGGGATTTAAAGGAACATGTTGAGTCCATAGAATTGTATCTCCCCAAACTTGGGATCTACAAAGGTTCGACACTTGAAATTGAAAAGCTTGACCGGGTACTTGACGAAATCTCGATACACGATTTTGCATATACAGTTCACGCCCCTTACTCTGCTGGAGACTTGAAATATCCTTCAGCTCTCCAGGTTGATACTGCAAAAATGAGCGAGAGGGAATTTACCCTTATGGAAGAATCAATCTCGCTTGCAGGCCGCATAGGAGCCCCTGTTGTGGTATTACATCCGGGTAGGATTGGACCTGACAGGGAAAAATCTTATTTTTCGATGGTCAAAAATCTCAGCATGCTTGCATCCGTGGCTGAAGATTATGGGGTTATTTTGGGCCTTGAAAACAAGGAAGGTACAGATCCTTCGAATTTTTGCTGCGAAGCCGAAGAGCTTTCCCGGACCATAGAAGCTGTGAATTCCGAACACTTGAAAGCCACCTTTGATATAGGACACGCAAACCTTACCTGTGGAGGTGATCCTGAAAAACTCAAGGAATTTGTCCGAACCTTGAAGAAGCATATTATCCATCTTCACCTGCATGATAATAGTGGGCAATGGACAGAAAAATACGATGGAGATGAGCATATGGCTCCCGGAGAAGGTTGTGCGGACTTTTCAGTCCTGAAATTGCTTTCGGGATACAGAGGCGTCTATAATTTTGAGGTATTCTCTCTTGAAGATATTCTGTTTGGAAAAAAGACCCTTGAAAACGCCTTCAAGCTATAAAATTTGCTTAAATCTGAAAAAAGAAGAACAGATGGGTTCTGGTAAGAACCTCAACTTTTACTTAAAAAAAGTCCAGGCTTATGTTCTTCTGGCCAAGTACTTTTGTTAACTCTTCGTAGGCTGTGAAAAGTTCCCTCTTCTGCCTTCCGACGGTTTCAAGGGTAGGCTCGGCTTTGAGCCAGATATCTCTATCTCCGCTCCCTCTCGTTATCGCAACACAGGAAAGCATATCACCATGGGTCAACCTGTATACCGAATCAATTCCTGTAGGAGTTATCCAGGCAGGATAGCTGATTTTAAGCCGTTCTGTTATTTCATGCCAGTTGAGATTTCCAGAAGCTCGGAGATTAAGCTGGAGATGAGCACGTTCCCCGGTAATTTTTTCATCAACGTTTTCAAGAAAAGCGCTGTAAGACTTATCTGTTTCACTGACTCCCTTTGCTTCGTAATGGGCGAGCTTTTCAGCTTCCTCTTCGAAGAAAGGCGCAAGGTGAATCTTGCTTGAGGGTTTTGTCATAAGGGATACTCCAAAGAAAACAATTGCACTCACGGTCATTCCTACAATTACTCCGTGACCTGTGAGGATCGGGTGGATTGTCTCAAGATAGTTGGTGCCCAAAGGTGGTGTTTTTATAAGATCCAACGCCACAAGAACCACCTGAACTAAGAATCCCACGACCATTCCTGCAAAAGCTCCTTCTTTAGTAGCCCGCTTCCAGTATAGGCCTCCCATTAAAGGGAAGAAGTAGGACGAGCTTGCAATGAAAGTTGCGATTTGAATGGCATCGATAATGTTTGGAATTACAAATGAGCCTGCTGTTGCCGCAAGTATGATAGCGATGACACTGATTCTGTTTACCGCGAGCATCTCTTTCATTGTGGCATCAGGCTTTATGTATCTCTGGAAAATGTCCCTGGAGACACAGGAGGCTCCTGATGTTGAAAAAGTGTCTGTACAGGACATAGAAGCTGCCGCAAGCCCGATTGCGCTTAAGGCTATAATCACAGGGGCAGAGGCAAAACGTGTATTGACAAAGTTCAGGAGTGCAGGTTCTGCCAGATCCATGCCTGCAGGAAAACCCATCTTTGCTATTTCAGGATATACAGAATTGAGAGCTATCGCAATTACAGCGCAGGCTGCGAAGACTACAGTAATCATGAGAGCACCGACTACCATTCCACGACTGGCAGATTTTGCATCTCTTGCAGCCCAGACTTTTTGCCAGGGATCCTGCTCAGTAATCCAGCCAGGAATTAAGGCAAAGCTAAGGATCATTATAAGAGGAAGACCAACCGAAAAGGGATTCCACCAGCTGCCAGGTACATTTCCAAAAAGCTGGGAAGCGCTTATTGCAGTAGTATTAAGTCCTCCGTCAGCTACTGTTCCTACTGATGCAAAAGCCATTCCCAATGCGAAGATCGCAAGGAAGGAAAACTGGATAACATCTGTCCAGATCACTGCTGAAAGTCCTCCCAAAGTTACGTAGAGAGAAACTGAGATCGCAATAATAGCTGCAGCATAGAGGGGATCAAGGCCATAAAATACCTGCAACACTAGAGAAAGCCCTGTAATATCCGATACTGAAAAAAGGGTCATTACAACAGTAATAATCACGGCAATTGGCAATCTTATTGAACTACCATAACGTTGTTCCAGAAGTTCGGGTTGTGTGATTGCGGGCAGGCTTTTAATCTTCTTTACAAGCACGGCAATAACAAGGAGAGCAAGGATATTAGGAGCAACAAATTCCCATATAGAACCCATTCCTCCTAGCATAAAATATCCGACAACTGCAAGAATTCCTCCGGCTGTTAACCATGAAGCTGCCGCCGAAAAACCTATTGCTGTGGGCCCTATCATGCGGCCGGCAAGCCAGAAATCGGTAATGGACTTCTGTCTACTATTAAAATACCAGCTAATAGCCACAAGCACGGCTATATAGACTGTAAGCATTAAAAGAAAAACACTATAGCCATTCATAAATAGACCTTCAGAGATATTAGTAATGTGTATAAGCCACTTATTTTATCGAATTTTCGAGATATTATTCAATTTTCAAATATAAGACTTTATATATATGCTCATCGTATCGGCATATAAATAAATAAACATTTACTTTCACTACAACATTTATTTAACACTTTATAGTCTTACAGGCATCTTTTTTTACAGTTAGACAATCTAGCTTTAATTAAAACTAGATTTATTTTTAGTAATTATATTATAAAGTTTATTTTTAAAATAGTCTCAGGCTACTGTTGTAATTTCCGTTATTTTTCAGGATATATGGGCAAATAAAAAGTTGACTGTGCTGCATACTACCCATGACCAGACCGAACAGCGGACAATGGCTTACAGGATCACGATAATAATAGACGGAAAACTTATGCAGGTAGGGATTCCGGGAGGAATTTTCGAAAAAACGATTGATAGCAGGATAGCCAGCTTCGTAGGGTTTGAAAATATGCTGAACGGTAAGGTTACCTCTGCAGGCCGTTGACTTATAAGGATTGAAGCCGGAGAGAGAATTATTCACGCTTCAGGGATATTAAGGTAGGTAGCCAGTTACATGCCTTCCTGACGTCTGAGAACATAGATTTAAGTAAGACTTCCACACAATCCTGAATCAGAAACTCTCTACAGGGCAAGGTTACTGAAAGCTGGATGCTGGGAGCTCTTGTTCGGGTGAAAGTTGATTGCAGCGTTCTTCTTAATGCCCTCATAACCCGACAATCAGCAGAGGAAATGGGTATCCTTCCTGGAGTTCCGGTGTATGCCCATTACAGGGCAAGTTCTGTCCATGTGCTCCGGTGTAAAAGGTGAAATTTGTGAAAGCAAGAACAAAGGTCTGGTTTACGGAAGACGGAAAGACCGTCATGGGTGCTGGAAGAGCTAAGTTACTGAAGACGATAGAAGAAGAGCACTCGCTTCGGAAAGCCTGCAAGAAGCTTGAGATATCATATAAACAAGCCTGGATAGTACTTAAAAAAATGAATGAAGCTCTTGGCGAACCCGCAGTCGTCACTGTACGAGGGGGAAAAAATCAGGGTACCTTCCTGACAGACCTCGGAAGAAAGCTGTTAGCTGAGTACGAATCCAGTAAGCAGCTTATTAGTGAAACCATAGGGGATGAAACAGCCTGGGAAAACGTAAGCTTCAAATTATCAGCCAGAAACCAGCTACCTGGTAAAGTGCTTGAAGTGGAAAAAAACGGGCTAGTATCTAAAATTACGATTGAAATGGAACCTTCAGTTATAACCTCAGTAGTCACTGAAGAAGCTGTAGAAAAACTTGATATCAAACCAGGAGACAGGGTCTACGCGGTCATCAAATCAACCGAGGTAATGGTTGCAAAAATTGTCGGTGAAAAAAAACCTGCAAAAATCGATTCAATGGAGACGGATCGCTCCGACTGAAAAATTATAACCCAATTTGACAGGAGCATACATTTTCCAATACATATAGTCACACCTGTGATTGTTGCAACAAAAACCTTCATTGCACCTCATTGAATATTTGCATTATTTAGCTTCGTGACTATAGATGGAGTTATGTTTTCTATTTTTAGTCCGGAATTCTGATTTATTTATATTCTCAAAGGCTTCCAGTTAACAGAAAGTTCAGCTTTGCTTTTCACTCCGAACAACCAGGACCGGGACTTTAGAACCTCTTACTACTGTTTCTGCAACGCTTCCTATTAGGAACCTTTCAAGTCCGGTTGCTCCAAGGGAGCCCATTACTATCAAATCAATATTGTTATTTTCCGCGAAATAGATGATTTCACTACTTGGATACCCTTTTAAAAGGACCTCTCTGACCTCTACACCTGAGGCCTCTCCAATCTTCTTAATTTTAGATACTGCTTTCTGCCCATCATTTTTCATAATATTATAGATTGTTTCTTTACCAGCAGTCCAATTTTCAGAAATTGTAGAGGGTGTATTTACTACGTAAAGAGCGTGGACAATGGCTCCGCTAAGTTTTGCAAACTCAATACCGTGAGAAATAGCCCTCTGAACATTCTTAGATCCATCTGTTGCAATAACTATATTTCGGAAAAGTTTTCTCTTCATATTTTATCTCCACTTGCTTCACATAAAAAGTATCTTAACATAAAAAGCACCTTCACATAAAAAGTACCAATATGACAGAATTAAACTAATTAAGTTATAAAATAGCCTGGTTATACTTAATATGTTCAGCTTTAATTCTAATTACTACTACAGGTAAAATTCAAAAGTTAGAAAATCGCAAGAAAAACTGCACGAGTATATTTCCAAAAATAGAGGGTCGTAGCCTTTAAAAAGGCTACGTGCATACTTTACTATTATTTACCTTTCTGCTTCAATCCTGTTTCTTTCTCCTGAGCATTACAAAGCATGCAGCTAGAGCCATTGTAATCCCTGTCACAAGCCCAAATCCCGGGAGAGAATTTTTTGCCTCCAGAACTTCGGTATTTAATTTAATAGTATCCGAAGTCTGGTCGTGCCCATCAGCATCTTCATAGAAAATCTCGCTGCTTATAGAGTATGGCTTTGCAGTAGCAGTTTCGTCTACATCCATATCGAAAACAGCAACTTCACTGTCTCCGGGTTTCAGAGTTCCAAGGTAAGCCTGGTCATCAGTGGTACTGAAGGGATCAGATGCACTAATTCTAACAGTTGAATCTTTTGCAGTTTCTTCTCCTGTGTTTTTATATGTAACATAAAGCATCCCACCTTCATCAGGGTAAAGGTCACCTGTTACATTTGTAACTTCAAAGTAAGGCTCCTTCTTGACTTCGATATTTATGGTCTGCGTCTGTGTCTTGTTTTCATACCAGAGACCGACTTCCTTATTCGTTACAAGGCCTGTAACACTGTCAAAGTCATCTCCGCCTACCTGAACATTATTCTGGTACTGATAAGAAAGCTCAAGGGTAAGAGGATAAGTACCTGCAGGAGTGTTTTTGTTAATTTCAACTGTAAACTTTGTGGGACTTGCACTCTCTTTTCCCTGCTTGAGAGTTCCAGCTTCCTGGGATCCAGACTTAACTTTAATGTTAGGATCATCAGATTTAAGGGTTGCAAGAATGCCTATTGCTGTCGTAGCCTGCGCTTCATACTGCATCTCTGACTGCTGTAGCATCTCATTTGCATAATCCCCAATATCTGCATCCTTTTCAGATTTAAAGCCGGAAATTTCACCCTTATTCATCATATTTAGATTGAGAGTTACAGTATCTCCTCTAGAGTACTGGTTGTCTCCAACAAGTGTTGCATTAAGGTCAGGCCCTCCGTATACTGAGTAGTAGTTTTCACTAATATCAAAATTGTCTGGTACAGCTGCCTGCGCTGGGAAGACTGCCCAACAAAGGATCAGAAGAGTTGTGACAGTAATAAATAATCCATTTTTATTATTCATTTTCATCACCTGATACATTCTCATCGTTCTGGTTTCTTTTCCGGTGTACGTTTACTATCTGGTAAAGGGCGATAACTATAATCAATAAAATTGCTATTCCTGTTATGCTAAATTTTTGTTCTGTTGCTTTAAGAGGTAAGTCTACTTTCATACTTTCTGAAAATTTAGAATCTCCGTCATTATCAAGATATTTTATTTCACTATTAACTCCATACTTTTTTACAGTAGCATCCGAATCGGCCTTAATTTCAAAACTGGCAGTCTTTTCTTCTCCCGGTCCAATATCCCCTAATCTTACCGTAGCTTTTTCAGTGCTCAGAGGGCTCATCACAATTATCCGAGCAAAAGCATCTTTTGCTACAGTTTCTCTTGTGTTTTTATAAGTAACATTAACAACCTTACTTTCACCCTGCACCAGGTTGCCAGAAACATTGGTTACTTCGAATTTAGGTTCACTTTTTATGGAAATAGGTATTTTGAGAGTTTCTGTTTTCGTTTTGTACTCTCTTGCATAGTCTACATCAGTAATTCCGAGATTTACCGCATCTGCAGTTACAGTTCGGACATTTGCCTGGTATTGATAGGTCACTGGCAGAAGAAGTTCATAATTTCCAGCAGGTGCATTGCCATCAACTTTTATTGTGTAACTAAGAAGTGCTATATGACCGGTTTCAAGTTCCTCAACGTTCTGGAAATTGCCTGTCGACTCTACTTCAATGTACTTCGTTTCTGATTGAAGAGTAGCGTCTATATCTTTTGCTGTCGTACATTCTTCTTCTTCTCCCATCTCTCCCAGTGCAATTGTTTCTTCAATGGAATCGTTTATTCTTTTCTGATTTGCGTTTAACCTCTTAAAACCAGATATAGCTCCGGCATTTGCGATTTTTATCTTCAGATCTGCAGTTTCTCCCCTTTCAAGCTCGGGATCCCCTGTAATTGACGCCTGTATTACTGGTGACCCGTAACTCTTGTAGTAATCCACAGTATACCCATGATCTAGAGCAATGAAGTTGTTTTCATCATCGTCTTCTCCGAGAGCTGGGAGTGCAGTCACTGATACTACCAGTATAATTAACGCAAACGTAGCAATTTTTTTAATCATTCTTTGCCTTAGTTTTGTTATGGGCACTCGTATCATATCTCGGCCCCCTGAATTTGTTTTTTTGTATCTGTCTGTTTTTCTGCTGTCCTGGCCCCTTTTCTTTTATCGCGCCAGATATCAAAAGTAACCATAAGCGGGGGGAAGACTACAAAGGTTGCCAAGAGAGCCAGCAAGACATCGATAACCGTAACTGTACCAAAGTCGGTTATTATGGGGAAAGGAGAAGCCAGCAGGGCCATAAACCCGAATACCGTCGTGGCCCCTGAAGCAACAATTGCACTTCCTATTTTGGAACTGGTTAGCTGGATAGCCTCTAAAGGACTTGCTCCTTTATCCTTTTCTTCAAAGTAACGTTCCATCATGAGGATAGCATATTCTGACCCGACTCCCAGTATCAGAGCTCCCAGGGTTGCTGTGAGGGGAGTATAGCTGATATTAAGAAGGCTCATAACTCCGCCTGACCAACCAATAACTATTAACATTGGGATTACAGGAACAAGGGCTTTCACCCAGTCTTTGTATACAATAAGAAGCCCTGCGAGCACGAGGATCAGGCCAAGGAAAGTCATTGTAATTCTTCCGCTGGTAAGAGCAGAGATAACCTCTATGTACACAACCGAGTTTCCGGTAATCGTGACAGCTGTGCCCGGTGGAGCCGGCATCCACTGCATGTCTTGCTTGACAACATTCCTGAGTTCCTCAATACCTGTTACCTTTATGTCCGCAACCGCATTTCCTATGTCGAAGTTCAGGAGAAGCATATTATTCCCGTATATATAGCGGTCTTTCTGTGAATCAGGAATTTCAGAGTAAATATCCTTTATTTCCTGGCTGGTATCGGGAATTACCCCTCCATTATATTCCTTTACGAGATCTACAATGCTCGAAGAGCCGTAAATGTGGCTATTAGACGCTGCTTCATGCTCGGAAAACTGATCAATCCACTTAAGGACGTCTGGATTAGCTACGTCCTTAACCTTGATGATAAGGTTTAATTCATCACTATTGCCCATGATATCTCCCATATGTTGAAGATCCACGAGTGCAGGCATGTCCTGAGGCACAAAAGTTTCAACATCAGTCTGGATAGGCACGGACTGGTCGAGGTAAAGTCCGCCAAAGCAGAGCAAGAGTGCAATTCCCAGTACTACAACGTCATATTTGATAGTCAGGTTTGTAGTTTTCTGCAGGATCCTTCCTATCAGGCGATCACTTTCGTCTCCTTCCTCAGACTTTTTCTTCTTTTCCGGATTTGCAGGTTTTATCTTACTTATTACCTTCCTCAGGGGGTTTTTATCCGAGTATTTGTCAAATAAAGAAATTGTTATAACCCCTACAAAGATAGCAGAGAAGTAACACATTAAAATGCCTATCATAAGCAATTTACCAAAATCCTGGATCATTGGCACTGTAGATGTAAAAAGGGAGAAAAATCCAAGGGCTGTCATTACCAGAGCTGTGAGGACTGCAGGCCCGGTATGCTTTACGGTTTCTATAACTGCTGTTGTTTTGTTCCCTTTTTCCCGAAGTTCCTCCTCAAGTCGGTTATGGAACTGAATAGCATAGTCAATTCCTAAGCCTATAAGGATAGGGAATGCAGCCATGGAAACCATGGACATGGGAATTCCTATATAACCCATGGCTCCGAAGGTATAAACAATACCAAGAAGAACTATCGGCAGAGGAAGAAGACACCAGCGAACATGTCTGAACACAAGAAGCAGTACAATAATCATGAAAACCGCTGAAAGTCCTAGAAGCACTCCCATACTGGAAGTCATCTCATCGTTCATGGAAACGCTGAATGCTGGATCGCCAGTAACAATAATGTTGTAGGAAGGTGGAAAATCCGCAAGTGAAACAGCTTCTTGAGTGGAAGCAAGGATATCTTCCTGATTATCTTCACTAGCTGAACCGGCCATGACTACCGAAATTACCATATGAGTATTGTCAGGAATAAGCTGGCCGAAAATATCAGGGTTTCCATCCACAATGGTTTTTATTTCTTCATCGGTATCAGGGAGTTTAGATTTCCCTGTCATCTTATAATTGATCTGTTTGATCAGTGAAGCGGGGCTTGTAGTTTCAATTACCCCATTGGTTGCCTGGACCTGATGTTCTAGCCTGTCTACAGCTTTCATCACGTCAGCAGTTTCTACATCGTTGCCCTCTACCATTACCACAACAGATTGTGTCTGGAAAATTTTTTGATAAAGGTGATCATAATCCTGGTAGAGAGGAGAGTCTTTTCCAACAAAGGTTTCTGTTCCTGATTCCATCTCAATGAGCTGCGCTCCCTGCGTTGCTATAAGTATACACAGTAAAGCTATCAGGAGTATGGAAAAACGGTTCTTCTGAATGAAAAATCCCAGTTTTTCAAAAATATTTTTAATAGTAGATTCCCCTCATATATTTTTAGTGTGAAATACAATTTAAGGAACTTGGTACACGTCTTGAATTTGCCTTTTTTCTCTGGGCCGAAGGCTCATTATCTAATATTGTGTACATTTAAATAATACTTGCCTTTTTTTATCCCGGAACTGAAAATATAACATCCAAAGTTTGTATAAATGTTAATAAATATAATATTTTGCTAAGATTATACTATTTTGCGGCAAATCTTTTGTGACTTAGATCTTTTGACGTATACAAACAGAAAAGATTTAAATTTATTGTTACATTAGGGGTAACAGATGGCATTACAAACAAATCCTCAGTTAATTCATAACCTTGAAAAACTGGGGCTAACCGAAAATGAAGCAAAAGCATATGTTGGGCTCGTTAGTTTGAGGGAGGCTACAGCCCGTGAGATTCACGAACTTACAAATGTGCCAAGAGCCAAAATATATGAAATTCTGAAGGTACTTGCAAAAAAAGGCTATCTGGAAGTGAGACAGGGATCTCCAACGTATTTCCGAGCAGTTGATCCTAAGAAGGTAATCGGAGAAATAAAAAACGAATTCTTAAACTGTGCAATAGAGACACTTGGACAGCTCAATGAATTGAGTTATGAACTTCCAAAAACTTCTCCTGTATGGTACATCCAGAGCGACTGGGGAATAAAGAACCGGATACGTGAAATCATGGCAGGAGTAAGAGAAGAATTAATTATTTTTTCATCAAGCCCTGAGTTACTCAAGGAATTTAAGCAGGAAATAAAAAAACTGGAAAAAACCTGTAATCTAACTCTTATAGTTGATGAACTGGATAGGTTCAAGTCACTTCCTTTTGAGTTCAAGGAAACCAATAAAGAGTTTACGAATTTCATGAATAACATTGTAATTGACGGCATCCAGTATAAAGAAGAATTTTTTATGATTGCCGATGGAAAGGAATCAATAGGGGTTCACAGCGCAGGAAACAAAAGAGAAGCAGTGATAATCAAATTGCCGATTGTTTCCTATATGCAGAAAATGATCTATGAGAGGGTGCTTGAACCAGGTTTTATCAAACAAGACAGATAACCCAGCATATCAATAAGAATTTCCTAATTTTATCAAAACCTCTATTCTGTGATTACTAATATAAAGCAGGAGTATAAAGCAGGAGTATAAAGCAGAAGTTTAAAGCAGGAGTATAAAGCAGAAGTTTGCTAGCTTTTTAAAGATTATTTTTCTCTTTGAAGGTAGAATAAACTCTTTCGGGTATCATTAATATAATCAGAAAACAATCCTTCTATAAATCTAATCGTGAAATCATTCTCTAAGGTTTTCATTCTCTAAGGTTTTCATGCTCTAAGGTTTTCATGCTCTAAGGTTTTCATGCTCTAAGGTTTTCTTTCTCGAAGGTTTTTATTGTTAAACTCAGTTACTGAAGTCCACAGGTGTATGAAATGAACCGAGTAAAGATTGGAAATGTTACAATTCAGTGGTTGGGACACTCTGGCTTTTTACTTGAGGGGGATGAAAAGAAGATTTATATTGACCCCTACGACCTCAGCGAAGAACCAGCTTTTGAAGATAAAGCTGATATCCTGTTAATTACTCATGAGCACTTTGACCACTGCAGCCCTGATGATATCCGAAAGGTCCGGCGGTCGGACTCAACCACCCTGATCCCTGAAAATTTATCCCTGCAATTCAAGGGGGACGCAAGGCGGGTTGCTGAGGGGGATGTGCTGGCCGACGGGCTTGAGATTAAGGGAACCCGAATTGAAGTAGTTCCGGCTTATAACCTAGATAAACCCTATCATCCCCGTGGATTGGGAGTGGGGTATATAGTGGAACTTGGAGGAATCCGGATCTATCATGCAGGAGACTGCGATTTTATCCCTGAGATGAAAGATATTAGGGCAGATGTTGCTCTTTTGCCTATAGGTGGCACGTATACAATGGACGAAGAAGAAGCAGCAAGTGCAGCCGCAGCAATTTCCCCAAAAGATGTAATTCCGATGCACTACGGGAAGCCAGACATAACAGATGGAGATCCCGAAAAGTTTAAAGCCCTTGTACACGGCAAAAACCCTGAGATTAATGTGATTATTCTTGATTCCTGATTTTGATTCTTAAAGAAGATTAAAAATCAAGATCTGAGACGAAAATACAGGATCAATCTACCCATGTCCAGAATAGCAAGAAAACAGCAGAAAAACCTGATTCAGGTAATCGCAACCCAGCGCATGTGGCGGCTTTTTGAGCTTGCAAAAAGAGAACATGCAGAACATCCTGAACGCAGCGAGCGTTACGTGCAACTTATAAGGAACATCTCTATGAGAAACCGGATGAGTATTCCAAGAGAAATAAAAAGCAGAATTTGCAAACACTGCTATGCTTTTCTCGTGCCCGGAAAAAATGCCCGTTACAGGCTGAAAGAAGGATATATAATTGTTTCTTGCCAGTGCTGCGGAAAAGAGATGAGGTATCCTTATAAAAAATTAAAATAACGGCTAGCTGAGCTTATTAGAGCTTCCGAAAGCCCAGACAAAAAGATTTTCAGGGATCTGGGGCTTTTTGGACCTCTCAGGATTTCTCAAAATCCCTTTTTCTCTATCAACGTTTCTCTATTAACGTTTCTCTACTAACGTTTCTCTACTAACGTTTCTCTATTAACGTTTCTCTATTAACGTTTCTCTACTAACGTTTCTTTACTAACGTTCTTTATTAAGAAGCAATATTAACTTTAAGCTTTAGCAGAGCTCTCCGGCCCTCGCATCTTTTTTATGGCTAAAGCTATCTGTTTTGCAATAACGGTTTTCGGACCATTATCATCCACAAGCACTCTCCCGCTTACTTCCCACCAGGACTTGGGATAGGCTTTTTCAGGCTCTACTTCGGGATTCAGGCCAAGTTGTCGGGCTGCTTCTTTTATCTCATTAAGCTGCGGTTCCTTTATAGCATTTTTTCGGGATATTATTCTGCCGCTGCTCCTTGACTTTGTCTGGTCGAGATATACAGGCCAGATTACAAGTTTTCCCCTGTCTCTCATCATCATGGTTATCTTCGTCCTAGATTGCTTTCATGAAATTTAAAACTGCCCCGGAGACTTTTACAAACAAGGAATTTTTCCTGATTATGAGAAATTTTATTATATTGAAACTATAACCTGTAATTATTTATCTTTCCCGGACAAGTTCTGCACGGTGTTAATATGATTCCGTCGTTTACAATTGATGAAAAGGTAAGAGCTTATATCAGAAAAAGCGGGCAGGATTTCAGGCTCTGTACCTCCCCAGGGGGCCCTGTGCTTCTCCCAATTAGTACAGCCGAACCCAAACCGTCAGATATGAAAATCCTGATTGGTAGCAATGTTCTTTATATTTCCAAGCTTCAAGCAAAGTATATAAAGAAAGTTGAGTGGGCTATGGTAGAAAGGTTCCTGAATCAAGAAAGTTAATTGTAGATAGATTCAATTTCCAGAGCTTGAAACTTATCAATAATTTATGTAGAACAGTCAGAACAAGTCTCCAAGTTAAGTCTCGTTTCAAGCTCTAATGATTTGTTACATAAGACCATGCATTTATGACATATTCCAGTAAAGTGAGTGACTTGTAATCACCGGGTCGCGTGACCATAAGACCAAAGCAATGATAACTGCGCCTGAGAATCAACTGCACCTGAGAATCATGCACAGGGCTTCTAAATTTTTGTTCGAACCACCTTAAATATGTTCTAATGAACCCTACTCAAGAGTTACAATTCATTTAAAGATAATTTAGTATCGGTTTATAGCCCATTATTCATAAGGTTGCCTTAGATTTAAGCTTCGAATGTAATGCCTCTGAACCTAAAACTGTTACTTTCAGGATAAAACATTCATGAGCAAACGTCGAGCCATTTTTAAGGCTTTTTAAAGCGTTTCAAAGTTAGTTTTGCTGCCCTGGACTGTTACTCGGCGTTTGTTTTTTTCTTCATAAGCAGCACATATTCTGTGAAGCTCTTTGTTTTAAGGATACATAGAAAAGTCTGGAGTAAGCTTATTTTTCAGGTATTAGGACATAACTAATTTCAGCCACGTTGATTATATATAAGTTTAATAATATTTTATTAATACTAAGACTAAAACTAAATGTGAAGATGAAAAAATGAACAACATAAAAGACTGTGAAGTTAGGTGTACAAAGTGTAGAAGATGGTTCAGCTCACAGCTTTTTCAGTTTGAAGATGAAGAGTCATTTCTGCACTCTGTAATGTACAAAAATACAGAGCTGTGCCCTTACTGCAACACAGTAGTTACCCATGACAAAGAAATCATGAGATTCGTAGAAAAAGATAGCAATGGTAAAGTCATTAAGGAAACCAGATATGTATATGATTTTTAAGTTCTGTAGAAACCCTTTGATAAGATTTCCAGTTAACTTCTGAAGAATTTATTTTGTTTAGTTTAGACTGAATTGCCTGATAGATTTTACTCATTTATCGTTTTTCGGTGTTATCTGAATTACCTGATAGATTTTACTCATTTATCGTTTTTCGGTGTTATCTGAATACAGCTTGGTATTTAGTCCGCTGTCTTTTGAGTCCAGACTGAGTGTGAAACGCTTGCTTATGCAATTTTTCAATTAACTTTTTATCTTCTCACCTTTGTGCGGAGAACTTTTAAACCAATGCAATTATCGAGCCTACCCCATGACTCAAAAATGCTTTTCAGAACATAGAATTAAACACATGTATTTATTTTAGTTGGTATATAAGACAATTCGGTAAGTTTATTATATTTGGATACATAGATTAAAGTATGACTTACTTGCCTCCTGATTATGGGTCTATCAGTCATATTCCTCTGGACATAGCCTTTAGGGATGCTATTTTTATCGGGATCTTTTGTGTCGTTTTGTTATTAACTCTGTTCCTCACTGTGCGTCATAGTGTTCGGATAGCAAAGAGTAGTTAAATATTCTCACATACCCATTTTTTCTTTATTCTCCCTTTGGAGGGCTTAAATTAGCTTGGCTTTGGTTTCCTTTCCCGATATTTGTTTATCAATTTTTTGAGTATTTTTCCTGCTTTTCCTGCATTTCCTGTTTTTCCTTCATTTCCTTCTTTTCTTTCATTTCCTGCTTTTCCTGCTTTTCCTGTTTTTTATCCTTTGAAACCTAACTTCCGCTTTTTTAGGCGCATATGTGCTTTTCTGTATCTCTGCGGGGTCATATGATTGCGATTTAGAAATTTTTACCTTGTATATAATGTGCTTAAGTTTAAGCACATGTATCGATATCAAGCGAGATTTATGTGCTTAAAAATGCGGAACTAAGGTTGAAACTAATCCTTTGAATTAGCTGGTTATAAAAGAATTTCTTTTTTCTCTCAGGATATTTGGTTCTTTTAGCTTCATTAGCTTCAAATAGATAATAAATTCTAATATATTAAAAAACAAAATTAAATCAGAGGAATCGGGGAAAATATGGAGACTGAAGAGAAGAGAGTGGACACCAGGATTTCTAAAACTCAGGTAAATGTATCTATATCTCATGGTAATGAACACGGCTCTGGAAGGTACATGCACGGTAATTCCCGTAGGTCTCACGAAAAAAGTGGGAATAAGCCTGCCGGAAATATGGCGCACCAGGACCATGTCGAAGCACAAACGATGCATACTGAAGAGAAATCACTGGAGCAAGAGCAACGTGAAGAAATGAAGCTTGGAAAAACTGAGCTGCATGAAGAAATGAAACATGAAGAGATGAAACATGAAGAGATGAAACATGAAGAGATGAAACATGAAGAGATGAAACATGAAGAGATGAAACATGAAGAGATGAAACACGGGGGAATGGAACACGAAGGAATGGAACATAAAGAAATGAAAAATGAAGAAACGAAAAATGAAAGAATGAAACATGAAGAGATGAAACATGAAGAAACGAAAAATGAAGGAATGGAACACGAAGGAATGAAACATGAAGAAATGGAACATAAAGGCCATGAGGCTGCGGGTGGAAAAGGACACGGCAACCATCATACTCACATGCTTGAAGATTTTAAAAGTAGATTTATTGTTTCTTTCGTGTTAACGTTTCCTATTTTGCTGCTCTCTCCTATGATCCAGGACTTTTTTAACTTTGAGCTTCGTGTTCCAGGTGCTGATTATCTAACTTTTTTGCTTTCTTCGGTCGTTTATCTCTACGGTGGGTATCCTTTCCTGAAGGGAATTAAAGAAGAACTTTCTGAAAAATCGCCTGGCATGATGACACTTATAGCTGTTGCAATCAGCGTAGCCTATTTTTACAGTTCGGCTGTAGTTTTCGGGCTTTACGGTAAGGTCTTTTTCTGGGAGCTTGCGACTCTTATCGATATAATGCTGCTCGGACACTGGCTGGAGATGCGTTCGGTTATGGGGGCTTCAAGGGCTCTTGAGGAGCTGGTAAAGATCATGCCTTCAGTTGCTCACTTGAAGAAAAATGGAGAAGTTGTTGATGTTGGGGTTGACCAGCTAAAAATAGGGGATAAAGTTTTGATCAAGCCCGGGGAAAAAGTGCCTGTGGACGGCACGGTTGTAGAGGGGACAAGCAGTGTCAACGAGTCTATGCTTACCGGAGAATCAAAGCCTGTCACGAAAAAGCCGGGAAATGACGTTATTGGCGGCTCAATTAATGGAGAAGCGGCTTTTATTGTTAGTGTAGAAAAGACCGGAAAGGATACCTATCTCAACCAGGTTGTCGAACTTGTCAGGGCTGCTCAGGAAAGCAAATCAAAAACCCAGGACCTGGCAAACCGGGCGGCCATGTATCTTACAATCACAGCTCTGACGGTAGGAGCTATCACTTTTATTCTCTGGATTCTTCTCGGTCAACAGCTTGTCTTTGCACTGGAAAGGGCAGTGACTGTAATGGTTATTACCTGTCCGCATGCCCTTGGGCTTGCAATACCTCTCGTAGTCGCAGTTTCGACGTCCATTGCTGCAAAATCCGGGCTTCTCATCCGGGACAGGCAGGCATTTGAAAGAGCTCGGAACCTTCAGGCTATTATTTTTGACAAAACCGGTACACTAACCGAAGGTCGGTTTGGTGTTACGGATGTAGTTTCTCTTTCAGGCGAAGGAAATGGAACCGGAAAGGATGGGAGGGATGATGAAAAAATCTTAAGCCTTGTAGCCTCCCTGGAAGCCAGTTCTGAACACCCCATTGCAGCAGGAATTCTGGAAAGTGCAAGGGAAAAAGGTTTGCAGACTCAATCCGTGGAAGAATTCAGTTCAATTCCTGGAAAAGGTGTACAGGGCCTGATTGGAGGAAAAAAGTTCCTTGTTGTGAGTCCTGGATATCTTGAAGAAAACGGAATTGCTCTCAAAAATGATAAAGTTGAAGAAATCGAATCACAGGGAAAAACTGTCGTGTTCTTGCTTGAGGAAAACAGGGCACTTGGAGCCGTTGCACTTGCCGACATTATCAGGAAAGAGTCCAGGGAAGCTATCTCGAAACTTAAAAGCATGGAAATTAAATGCCTCATGCTTACAGGAGATAATCGTTATGTGGCAGCCTGGGTATCTAAGGAACTGGAGCTTGACGACTATTTCGCAGAAGTCCTCCCTCATGAGAAAGCCGAGAAGGTCAGGGAAGTTCAGGCGGAATACATCACAGGAATGGTCGGAGATGGGGTTAATGACGCACCTGCCCTGGCTCAGGCTGATGTCGGGATAGCTATTGGAGCAGGGACGGATGTTGCAATCGAAACCGCTGATATAGTTCTGGTAAAAAACGATCCGAGAGATGTAGTTGACATAATCAGGCTTTCCAGAAAAACGTATTCCAAGATGTATCAGAATCTCCTCTGGGCAACATGGTATAACATTTTTGCCATTCCTCTCGCAGCCGGGATACTCTATGGATATGGAATCTTACTGAGCCCTGCTATAGGTGCTGTTTTCATGAGCCTTAGCACTGTAATCGTAGCAATAAACGCTAAAACTTTAAAAATGGGTTGATTTTATGCTGGGAATCGTATACAGTAGATAATACCTCTGAGTCTTTAGCTTCGCCATTAGGAGGAAGGATGACTCCGGAAGCTGCCGGGTATTTAGCTTAGCGGTAGTTCACTTCCCTGCTCATATCCCTGTAGTATTCGAAAAACTCTTGTCCCCATTTTATTGCCTGTGGTTCGAAATTTATCACATACTGGCGGTCAAACCTGCCGTTTTCGCTAAACAATCCCATAGTCATTATCCCGTTAGAGACAGCAATTAGCGCGGGGATTTCAACTTCTTTTTTTTCCAGAATGTAAAGGCTTGATTTTTCCATTTTGAGAAATTCTTTTCCCTCTTCTTTGAAATCCTCTACAAACCTTAAGTATACAGCTTCACTCAAAACAAGGGAAATTTCAATGCCTTTTCTTGCAAGGTTGAGAATAAGAGCTGGAAGTTGAGGATGGAAATACGAATAAAACATGTGGATATAGGTTGAGTTAGAAAGGTTTTTTATAAATTCCGGGTTCAGATCAAAAGTATGACTTAGATCCGGTTCTATGAGACGATAGCTTCCAAGTTCGTTAATCCTGTTTACAAGATGGGGTGGAATAGGAGCAAGCTTTCTATTGGCCCAGAATTCTTCGTCCTTCTCAAACACTGACAGGGTCTCAATCAGGGGTTGCATTTTTTCGACGACAATTTCCCCTATTGCACTAAGCCGGTATATGCCTTCTTCATGTATTACCAGACCCTCTTCTTTTAACTTCTTTATCTGCGGAAGAAGAGCCGTCCTCGGCACCTGAAGCCTCTCAAGTATCTCTTCGATATCCTTAGGTCCTTCTTTCAGGAACAGAAGAAAATCTTTTCTTTTCTCTGAAAACAGGATAAGATCAAGCAAGCCGGGATTCATTTTAAAGTCTCCGTCCTGAACTTATGAAAAAAAGTTTTGTTCGCCGGTTCTGTTTTTAGGGTTCGCTTTTTATCCTTTATGAGTCCCAGACTGCTAATAAAGGTGTCGAAATTATTTGGAAACTTCGTCCTGTTTCTTACCAAATTGGGAAAATAGCCATAATTTAAAGAGTTTACGGATAAAGATTTTCTTAAAAGCCTTATTTTAGTTTTATCTACTTAATGTGAGTCCAGAATAAGTTGATAAGTCCCGTTAAGTAAAAAGAATAATCGAAGAATCCTGAACAAACTCAACTTATTGCTCGCTTAATTTATTGCTTGCTAACTTATTGCTTGCTAACTTATTGCTTGCTAACTTATTGCTCGCTTAACTTATTGCTCTCGCTTAACTTATTGCTTGCTTAACTTATTGCTCTCGCTTAACTTATTGCTTGCTTAACTTATTGCTTGCTTAACTTAACTTATTGCCAGTATTAATTTGAAACTTAAATTACTGAAAGTATTAATCTGAAACTTAAATTACTGATAGTCTTAAACTCGAAAAAATAATTCATTTTCACTATAAATCCAGAGGTTCACCTGACTGCTTTTCGGGTTGCTAGGAAACGTTGATATAGAAGATAATGAGAAAAGGGAGAAGCCTGGATGAATGGTAAATGACTCCAGGTAAGTGACAAGTAGCTTCGAGTAAGTGGCAAACAGTTTTCAGAAGTAAATAATCTTTTCATTTATTGATTGTATAATTTTTCGTAAAAAATATAATAATGTGTAAATTATAATAGGGTATAAATTATAATAATATGAGTGTTTCATATTTGATAAAATTAGTTTTACAATTAATGTGAGGAAGGTCAATGGAGAAAGAAAAGTTATACAGGTTAAAAGCCGAAGCAAATCAGCTTTCCCCTATTCTTAATATAGGAAAGAATGGGGTAACGGACACTCTGATTGAGGAACTGAACAAGCAGATAAAAGCTAACAGACTTGTGAAAGTAAGAGTACTGAAAAGCGCTGAAGAAGGAAAAGACTTAAAGGCTATCGCGGAGGAAATTGCTGCTGCTACGAGATCCACTGTGATAGAGGTACGTGGAAGGACCGTGGTTCTGTACAGGTGAGAATTCTATAAAGGTGAGAATTCTATACAGGAAGAATTCTATACAGGAAGAATTCTATACAGGTAAAAATTCTAGACAGGGAAGAGTTAAAACGCAGGAATTTATCCTTTTCCGAACTCCGATTTTTGGTGAGCCTTCGAACACAAAGCTACCTTTTGTTTAAATGAGAATAACTTCCTGCCTTTTAAATGAGGAATAAGGTTTTTCTGTAGTGTATCTGTAATAGGTTAAAGTCTATAAGTATGAAGTTGCTTTAATACAAACTCATTATATATTTCGTTATGTTGGTAAGTTATTTATGCTGCAAAAGCAACATCGAGTTGCAAATTATTCGCACACGATTCACGGTGTTTCATTATTTCAAATCAGCTCTCTATAATTTATATAAAAGTTAACAATGAATAAACTGAATTATTGTATAGAAATTCAAAATTCCATAGTAGCACTTTAAGTGCCTGGAAGTTTCTTAAAACGGTTGAGTTGGGGTATTTCCCCTTTTGTTATCAGATAGACCAGGGCAGAGCAAAACCCAACCCTCCGGAGAGATTGTTATGCTTGAAGATGAATATCAACTTGAATTTTTCAAAAATAACGGGTTCGTCCGGAAGCAGTGCCAGTCATGTGGCAAATTCTTCTGGACACGTGACCCTGACCGAAAGACATGTGGAGATGCGCCCTGTGATCCTTATACCTTTATAGGAAACCCGGTTTTTTCCAGGGAATTTGATATCTCCCAGATGCGTGAGTATTACCTCTCATTCTTTGAGGAGAGAGGGCACACAAGGATCAACCGTTATCCTGTAGTTGCTCGCTGGAGAGATGACCTTTATCTTACCATCGCATCCATTGCAGATTTTCAGCCTTTCGTAACCTCGGGGCAGGTTCCCCCACCTGCAAATCCCCTCACGATTTCCCAGCCCTGCATTCGATTGAACGACCTGGATTCAGTGGGCAGAAGCGGACGCCATCTTACAACTTTTGAAATGATGGCACATCACGCCTTCAATAAAAGGGACAACGAAATTTACTGGAAGGAACATACTCTGGAGCTATGTGATGAACTCTTTAATTCACTTAAGTTAGATCCCTTTGCTGTAAGTTACAAGGAAGAGCCATGGGCCGGCGGAGGAAATGCAGGGCCCTGTGTTGAGGTCCTTGTGAACGGGCTTGAGCTTGCTACCCTTGTTTTCATGGGTCTGAAAACCGACAAAAAGGGTGACATTCTCATCAAAGGTGAAACCTATTCGAAGATGGATAACTACATCGTGGATACAGGATACGGACTCGAACGTTTCGTCTGGGCTTCGAAGGGTTCCCCTACAATCTATGACGCACTTTTCCCTGGCATAGTAAACGAACTCATGGGGCTTGCAGGGCTTGAGCATGAACTGGACAACTCCGAATATGCAAATATCCTGGCCCAGAATGCTCGGCTTGCAGGGTTTATGGACGTAAGTGAACAGGCAAACCTTCTGGAACTCAGGAAAAAGGTTGCTTCAAGCATTGGAATGACCGTGGAAAAACTCTCGGATATCATGGAACCTGTAGAAAAGGTCTATGCAATTACTGACCATACACGTTGTCTGACTTTCATGCTTGGAGACGGGATTATTCCTTCGAATGTCAAGGCAGGATACCTTGCAAGGCTTGTCATCAGGCGGACTTTACGCATGATGGGTGACCTTGACATCCGGACCCCGCTTACTGAGATTATGGATATGCATATAAAGAATATGCCGGAGTATCCCGAGTTCAGAGAAAACTTCCCGGTCATACAGGACATCCTGGAATCCGAAGAAGAGAAGTTCCGCAATACAATGGAAAGAGGCCGCAGGATCATTCAGAAATCAGCATCTCATTTCAAGAAAACCGGGGAAAAGATTCCTTTATCTCAGTTAACTGAACTTTACGATTCTCACGGAATCCCACCCGAGATGGCAAAAGAAGTAGCCTCCGAAATCGGAGTGGACGTCGAATTCCCTGACAACTTCTATTCCATTATTGGTGAACTGCATAACAAGGCTGAGGAAAAGGAAGAAGAAGTAGTTCCGTTTGCAGACCGGCTTAAACACCTCCCGAAGACAAAGCGCAGTTTCTACGACGAGCCCACGCGCCTTGAATTCGAAGCTGTTGTACTGGATATCTTTGACAACAATATAGTGCTGGATAACACCTTTTTCTACGCCGAAGGCGGTGGACAGCCTGCAGATATGGGAACAATCGCTACCGGGTATGCGGTATACAAGGTTGTGGACGTCCAGGTCTACGACGGCGTAATAGTACATACAATAGAGAACCCTGAGGGGAATCTGGATATCCGTAAGGGTGACATTGTAAACGGTAAAGTGGATGAAAAGCGCAGGATGACCCTTGCCAGGCACCACACGGCAACCCATATCGTAAACGATGCAGCCAGGAAAGTACTTGGAAAACACATCTGGCAGGCCGGTGCCCAGAAGTTTGTGGACCACTCCAGGCTTGACCTTTCACATTACAAGCATATCTCCCCTGATGAACTGAAGCAGATAGAGCTCCTGGCAAACCGCACGGTTATGGAAAACAAGCGTGTTGTTACGGAGTGGACGCCAAGGACTGAAGCCGAGCAGGAATACGGCTTTGGGCTCTATCAGGGTGGAGTGCCTCCAGGAGAAAAAATCAGAGTTGTAAAGGTCGGGGACGATGTTGAAGCCTGTGCAGGTACGCACTGCGTCAGTACGGGAGTTGTCGGCCCGATCAAAATCCTGAGGGCAGAAAGGATCCAGGATGGAGTTGAAAGAGTTGAGTTTGCAGCAGGAGTTGCAGCCGTACGTGCCATGCAAAAGATAGATTCTCTCCTGGCAGATTCCGCAAAGACCCTGAGTGTGCCTCCAGAACAGCTTCCGGCAAGTGTTGAGCGTTTCTTTGGGGAATGGAAAGACCTCAAGAAAGAAAACGAAAAACTCAAGGAAGAAATTGCTCGCGCCAGGGTTTACAGGCTGCTGGGAGGAGCTTCCGAGGTTGGAGGTCTCAAGGTTATTGCCGAATTTATTCCCGAAGCCGATTCCCTTGAACTCCAGAAGACAGCTACTGAACTTCTGAAACATGAAGATGTGGTAACTCTTCTTGCAAGTGATGCCGAAGGAGTTAAACTCGTGGCATCTGCCGGACAAAAAGCCGTAAGTTGTGGGATCAATGCCGGCAGCCTTGTCCGCGAGATGTCGAAGCTTGTAAACGGAGGCGGAGGCGGGAAACCTGCTCTTGCTATGGGTGGTGGAACTGACCCTTCAAGAATTCAGGATGCGCTTGCCCGCGGGCTTGAACTCGTAAAAGAAGCCTGCAAATAAGTCTAAGTAAGCCTTCAAGAAGGAAGTATGGAAGTAAGCCTTCAAAAAGGAAGTATGTAAGGAAGTCTGAAAGAAGGAAGTATGTAAGGAAGTCTGAAAGAAGGAAGTATGTAAGGAAGTCTGAAAGAAGGAAGTATGTAACAAAAGTCTAAAGGTATCGGGTTTTAAATTCCCAACAATTTCTTCTTTTATCTTTTTCTCCCGTTTTACTTCTTCTTTCAATTATTTTTCAATTAATCGTTAAAGATAACTTCGCAAAGGATTGCAGTCCCGTCTTTTACAAAGAGGTGCACGGTTTTATTTCCGTCAAGACCTTTTTCAACCTCGTTTCGCACTTCCCAGTAATCTTCCGGCTTTACGCCTGCCCTGAGCACAACACTCCCGATATTCTGGCCTTTCAGGAATTTATTGATCTCTTTTGGTTCAAAGGGGCAGACTTTAAGTACGAGGTAATGATTTTTGATCATGGACTGCTTTATCAGGGCATCCGAGGTCAATAAAAGCCTTTTTTTGTCAACTCTGAAAAGCTCGAAACCCCCCATAAAAGGCCCTGCCATCTGCATCATTGATTCAACAAGCTCAGGCAGCAGTCCGGCTGCAACTACTGATGGTTCAGGCTCGTAGGCGTTAAGTTTCATTTTGTCAGTTTCCCTTACCTGCGGGAGACCATATTTTGGGACCAGCCCTTCGCCTGCAGGCAGAGCTACAGCCATTCTGTCATACTGCTTCAGCCCGCCGAAGTAAAGGGTCAGGCGATTGAGCTGCCCGTCAAGCGAGATGTATTCTTTTTCGCAGTCAAAAGGAATCCTTTCAGGCGGCATCTGGGGCGGAGCTTCAAAAGCAAAATTTCGGGTTTTTTCACCGTAAGCAGCCAGAACATTTGGAATTCCCGGCTCAAGGCTTGAGACATGCCTTTCGCTTTCTTCGGCCGGCCTGAAGGGGTCAGAAAATATTACGTCAACGGCCGGGATCTGCTCTATGACTTTCGGGTCAAGAGCATCCCCGCAAATGAATTTCACGTTGTCAAGCCCGTACATTGCGCAGTTCTGCTTTGCGTACTCGATTTTTTGGGGGTCGATTTCCACTGCATATACGAACTCGCACTGCTGGGCAAAAAAGACGGTTTGGCCTCCTATCCCGCAGCTTATGTCAGCCAGAACCTTTGATCTTAAACGCTGCGCCCTGTAGCGGGCAATTGGCTCAGGGGTTGCAAAGCGCAGGCTTTCCTTATCCCCATGCAGGGGCTTTTCAAATTGTTTTCTCCGTGCCACGTCGATCAGGATTAGTAGATAGTTTATGGGATTTAAAGGCAACTGAAATAGAGAGGTTTGGAAAATCCTTAGTTTAAATCTCTGGCCAGCATTTACGGTCAAACAGTTTTTTAAACGGGTTGCTTTTTTGAAATGAGTCGAGTTCAATATTTTTAGTTTTTTAACTGAAGTTGCTCCCGAATCTCATTCTATCAGGACTTATGCGGTTGAAATGAGAAATCAATAGCATTAAACCTTCAACTGTTTAAAAAATTAAACAAGTCACAAAGCCCAATGTGCTTGATTTTGTACCTCAAGTGCGTGAGTCCTATCTATAATCTGGTATTCCCAGGTAATTTCCATTGTTTGTTTAAACATCGCCGCAATGGGACAGGTATGCATCGTATTCTGAATCACCTCAGCGACTGTGTGATCATCCATGTCTCCGGAAAGAGTGATTATAAGATGCAGCTTCTCAAAGAAGCAATCGCAGAGTTTGCTCCTGGTACCATCGATCTTCATTGTAAAAGAGTCCAGTTTAAAGCCTTTCCTGGAAAAATCCATGACCATAATAATACCTACACAGCTACCAAGAGCCGTAACCAGATACTCTACCGGATTTGGGGTTTTACCGCTTCCACCCATAGAAACAGCCGGTTCTACGGGAATTTTGCATCCAGTTCCATTCTCTGCAACAAACTGCATTCCACCTTCATATAATATAGTTATAGGAGGATTGTTCTCGGGCATGCAAACACCTCATTCTATTCCTAAATTCCAATACTTGCTGAGATTATCTTTGCTTTATCGTTTCAAGCGGGAGATTTCGCTATGTAAATGACCGTCTTTGTAATACGTTATATCATCTCAAATCACTGAGAAGCAAATCGTTGGCATTATTACTTTACTTTTATTTCACTTCGGAAATAATCACGACGTAGTTTTCCCCGTATTTTTCGGCACAGGCCGGACAGGTGGTATACCACATATACCATTTCTTGATTTCCAGGCCCTGGCTTTTTGCGTATGCTTCAAAGTCCTGGCACCATTCTCCTGTTGTTTCAAAGTTTCCCTCATAGACTTTGCTCAAAAATTTCCCGCTCAGTGTTACGTTTTCGGCGCCGTCCACTTCTTTATCAACAGCCAGGTAA
Organism: Methanosarcina sp. Kolksee; assembly: GCF_000969945.1. NCBI lineage: Archaea > Methanobacteriati > Methanobacteriota > Methanomicrobia > Methanosarcinales > Methanosarcinaceae > Methanosarcina > Methanosarcina sp. Kolksee. Next base: position 288,883 of record NZ_CP009524.1, on the reverse strand, counting down.
AGGTCCATGTTGCTTTCTGAGGTGTGGTCCGACAAACAGAGTTGGTCCGGCATTTCTGCTCCTGCCCTGGCAATTTTCTCGATCATCTGCACTATTACCTCTCCAAAATTCAGAGGCATGTAAAACTGCGTGGTAACCGAGTCCTTGATGAACCTTTTATTGTTCCATTCAAACAATTTTCCGTCCCAGGGGACTGGGTCAAAACGAGGACAACATTCAGGAGTTTCGAGGTTGGTGGTCATAATTTTTCACCCTGTTAAGTAATGACTTTGGGGGTTATTTTAGGTTTTGGTTTAAGTTTTTTGGGATTAGTTATGTACTCAGATCCCATCCCGAATTCAGAAGTCAATCTCGTGTTTCAATCCTTGTTTAGCATGAAAGTTCTTTCAAGTACTTTCATTTCTTTATGCCTGTGATTAGAAGATTTTTATGTGCGGTTTGGTCAACAAATAGTCAATCATTTAATAAAATTGATTTTTAATTAGTGATAATGATCTTGAAACTCAAAACATCCACTCAAAACCTGTGCATAGTTTGTTCTGTGATGACTTCATATGTCTCCCACCAACAAAATAATAGTATACTGTCACTGCAATGCGATTTGAGAGCCAAGAAAGCTGGTCAGAAAAAGGATATGGCTTACCCAAATGGATTGTGAACGTCAAGCCGAGAAAGCCGGAAGCGGAATAGTATCTCAAGTACATTACGTTTATAAATTTCATACTGTTTTCTTACACCTGCGGGACGCGGGAAAGGGCTTATATGACTGATTTCCATAAGGAAGCGGGATAGATGAGTACCTCGGAAATAACTGAAAAATTGGGACCGATTCAAGAAGCAAACATGCTTTAGCCGTTAGTAGTTCACGCTCAAACTACTCATCTCCGCGTCAATAAAACCACAGAAATTATTCGGAAACCACGGAATTCACCCCTCGACTCATTTTTTACTGTTTTAGTATCCCAAGCTCAGCACGTGATTCGGCTTCTGCTTTGAGCATATTTTTTATTATTGATTTATCAGAGTAAGGGAAAAACCGGCGGAAATCCTGGCAGTATTTTATTCTTTTCTGATGGAAAGAGGCATCTTCCAATGCTGCGTTCGCTAACTCCATTTCAAAGTCCTGACACCAATTAAAAATACATTGTGTTAGAACGGGAATGAATTTATCAGCATCGGTAACAGATTTTATATGAGAAGGAACAATACTTACTATTATATTCCACGCTTTTTCCCACTTTTCCATTCCATCTTTGTAATTCTGGTTTTCAATGTCGTCATAGCCATCTTGAATAAGATCATCAATCATTTCCATATTGTATTTTTCTGGGATTATCCGTTTCCATAATTCAATTATTGCTAGCCAGATGAAATCTTCATCCTTGCCTTGTGCCTGAAAATTCTGTGTGTAATAATGGTCTTCTGCCAACTGGATTGCAGAGATATAATTTTGAGCCTGTTCTTTGAAACGTTCTATTTCGAAATCGACATTCATTGATTTCAATTTTTCAATTATTTCCGAAGTGCTCATCTTTTTTAATTTATTAAAATTCCAGCTTTCTAGAATGAAATCTTTGAAGCTTATGTCCTTGAGATCAGAGTATTCTTCAAATTGTTTGCTAATTTGTTCCAATCCTTCGGGCTTTTCCTGTAACTTCTGTTCAAATCTCATAATGGCCAGCATACTAATGTCTGATTTTTCGGATTTTGGAGAGGCTTGAATGATAGGAGTTTGTTTTATAGGAGTTTGATTTCCAGTAACTACTTTGCTACGACCTAAACAACAATGTTTATATTTTTTTCCTGAACCACACGGACACGGATCATTTCTACCAATTTTCTTTGACATTTTGCTTATTTCCTTTGTTTTATGAGGATTAATTCAGAATCGACATTATTTCTTGTGTCTGATTGTTTTTCAATTCCCTAATATATTTAAATTCAGAAAAAAACCACGAGAAGCTTGATTTATTAACAGACAAATTATTAATATAGAATTTATAATAGAGAAATTATTAATATATAATATACAACAGATAAATAATTAATATCTATTAATGATATATGAATTATGACTTCATATTTCTTTAGTATGTATTAAGTTATATATTTAGGACTTATGCACTTGAGGAACAAAATCAATCACATCAAAGACTGTGGATTTAAATCATGTTTTAGACGGTTAATGGCCTGATACTATTGTTTTTTCAGTTCAACTGCGCAAGCCCTAATGTTTTTAGAGAAAGTTTCAAAAATATTAACACCCCTCCCCGAGAAGTCAGGACTCCCCATACATTAGTTGAATTCTGCAGATGTATTTTTACATTTAAAGTCTGGGTGTGAGAACCCTGTCGTTTTTGAATCTCAGAAAGCAACGTCTTTTGGGTTAAAGCGCTCGGGATCAAACCCTTTCCCTAACCAGGCCATTGTATGCTCGTATTCCTCATGTTCAGGGTCTTTCAAGATATCGAGCATCTCTTCATAACCCCATATTCCTCCGATATCCTCAGGGGCAGCTGCTCTTTTTCCTGCAGTGCAGACTGGATACTTCGCCCCTTGTTTTTTCGGAAGGATTTCCTCAAGCCGGACTTTTATCTTCCAGTTGTCCTCGAAATCATAGGTGTACAGAGCAACCTTATTTTCCGAAGAAAAGTATTTGGAAAGCTTGACCTTATTCTCCGGCACAAGGGGTTCACAGACAGTTTCACACTCGTCATCTGTTTTCCCTATTTTGTCAAGCTCCCCAGTTTTTGGGTTTTGCATTTCGAATTCATGCAAATGGTAATCTTCCCAGTTCATTGCAGTCTGGATAGCTTTATGAAGATCCAGAAAAGTATAAGATTCCGGTACCTGGATTCGCCGCCAGATCTTAGGGCTAATCCCTTTTATTGAAAGCTTTAATTGGTATATCTTTTTAAACGTGTCTTTCATATAGTTATTCCCCAGAATAAACGACCGTCAACGTTGGATGATTTCTGCTAACGTTCGTTAACTTCTGCTAATATTCATTAATTTCTGCCAATATTCATTAATTTCTGCCAATATTCATTAATTTTTGCTAATCTTAGATACTATTCAATATGGCCTCTAACATATAATAACGGCTATTAATTCCCAATAATATTCAGCAATGTCTTATCGTACCCTGTAATGTTTAAGAATATTCGATAGCATCTAAGAATAGTTTATAGCATCTAAGAGTACTCGCTAATGTTTAACAATATACTATGATGTTGATAATGTTTTCAAATACTGATAATATCCAGTACTATCCAATGTATCCAATGTATCCAATGTATCCAATGTATCTAATGTATCTAATGTATTCAATATATTCAATGCTCTTCAATAATTACCTTAAAGCGGACAAAACAGGTAACATGTGAATGAATTTCTTTCATGACTGAAAGTGGAAAAAAACCTTGATTGTCTCCAAACAGTCATCTATAGATCAATTTCTAAAAATTTCAAACCATCTTCCCGTATGTCTCATGAATAAAATGTTGAAAAAAGTCTATCTCTCGCATATTCCATGCATGCGAATCTTGTTTCAAAAAATGGAGCTTCCTTATTTCCAGCAAATTCCCAGATAATTTCAAACCTGCTGGATTTATGAATTTGAAATACAAAATCAAAAACATCAAACACTATGGATTAAAGCTACATTTCAAGCAGTTAACGGTTTAATACTATTGATTTTTCAGTTTCCTCATTTAGACGTTCCAATCCAAATGTACAAGCCTGAAACCGAAAAACCAACACTAAACGATTTATTTTTTGCTTGAACTGTATTGATATTGTTTTGTGATCATTCCGGGAGTTTGTTCACCAGCTTTTTCGGCTCAGAAAGAAACGTCTTTTGGATCGAAATATTCTGGGTCAAAATCTTCGCCCAGCCATTCCACTGTATCTTCATATTCCTCATGTTCGGGGTCTTTCAGAATTTCTAGCATATTTTCATAGCCCCATATTCCTCCAATGTCCTCAGGGACAGCTGCTCTTTTTCCTGCAGTACATACAGGATATTCCACTCCTTCTTTTCTCGGAAGGATTTTCTCAAGCCGGACTTTTACCTCCCAGTTGTCCCCGAAATCGTAGGTGTAAAGAGCACTCTTATTCTCCAGCGTAAAATATTTGGAGATTTTAGCCTTTTTTTCCGGCACAAGAGATTCGTCACTGAAAACTTCGTAATCGTTGACTTTTGTCCCGATTCTGTCAAGCATCCCGGTCTTTGGGTTTTGCATTTCAAATTCGTGCAAATGGTAATCTTCCCAATTCATTGCAGCCTGAATAGCATTATGAAGTTCCAGAAAAGTATAAGTTTCCGGTACCTGGATTCGCCGCCAGATCTGAGGAACTATTCCTTTCATTGAAATCTTAAACTGATATATATTTTTAAAATCATCTTTCATAAGTTATCCACCTGAATGAACGTCCTCTAATATTCTCCAGTACCTGTTAATAGATATTTATCTTCCGATAAAATCCAGTAAATTTCCAACAAAATTCGATAAAAAGCTGAAGAGTAAGCAGAGATTGCAGCGTCTTGTATTTGAAGGGTTTCAATCCTTGTTTTAGTGGATCTTGCTAACGAATTTCTTCAAATCAAACCAATACTGTTTTACACTGTCAAGTTTCAATCCTTGTTTTAGTGGATCTTGCTCACGAATATGATATATTTTCATCGGATGAATACCAGAAGAAAGGTTTCAATCCTTGTTTTAGTGGATCTTGCTCACGAATATATTATTTATGTTGTTGCCAACGGTGCAGAGATTTAGTTTCAATCCTTGTTTTAGTGGATCTTGCTCACGAATTTTTTTAAAAAGAGATTGTGCGGCAAATGTAAACAGGTTTCAATCCTTGTTTTAGTGGATCTTGCTCACGAATGTAGCCCACTATGGTACAACGATATTCAAACATTTGTCGTTTCAATCCTTGTTTTAGTGGATCTTGCTCACGAATTTCGTCGGCGGGTTCCAAATCAGGAAGCAAATTTCGTTTCAATCCTTGTTTTAGTGGATCTTGCTCACGAATTCTTCCTTTTCCATTTTTGCAAGACGCTGATTTCGTTTCAATCCTTGTTTTAGTGGATCTTGCTCACGAATAAGAGCACTTGAACCAATTAGAGATGGATATGATGTAAGTTTCAATCCTTGTTTTAGTGGATCTTGCTCACGAATAATTCACCGGCTCTCCTCTAGACAGGGCTACAGAAAGTTTCAATCCTTGTTTTAGTGGATCTTGCTCACGAATATCTACGTTACCAGAAGAAACAAGAGACCATTATCGTTTCAATCCTTGTTTTAGTGGATCTTGCTCACGAATTCTTTTTTGCAGGTAACAACTATGGCAGATATACAAGGGTTTCAATCCTTGTTTTAGTGGATCTTGCTCACGAATTTCAATATACTACAGTATCATATAAGTAACTTACTGGTTTCAATCCTTGTTTTAGTGGATCTTGCTCACGAATTTGTATTTGAGGGATTGTAATGATTGCCACTCAAGAGTTTCAATCCTTGTTTTAGTGGATCTTGCTCACGAATAAAGTGTTGATCAAGTCCAGCCCGATGGGTCTGTCAGTTTCAATCCTTGTTTTAGTGGATCTTGCTCACGAATACATACACAAAACTTATCCTAGTGTACATCAGAGTTAGTTTCAATCCTTGTTTTAGTGGATCTTGCTCACGAATAACAAAACATTTATCATCATGTTTATGAAGATACTCGTTTCAATCCTTGTTTTAGTGGATCTTGCTCACGAATTAGCGGTATACATAATTTTCAAAACCATTTTTTGTTTGTTTCAATCCTTGTTTTAGTGGATCTTGCTCACGAATTATTGGATACTGGAAGGAAGTAGACGAAAACGGAGACCCAAGTTTCAATCCTTGTTTTAGTGGATCTTGCTCACGAATGACTCTACTACTTGTTAGACTACGAAACAAAATCAAGTTTCAATCCTTGTTTTAGTGGATCTTGCTCACGAATATATGCCTTTCGCATCAACAACAGAAAGAAATGAAAGTTTCAATCCTTGTTTTAGTGGATCTTGCTCACGAATGGTCATGTTTCAATGAAAATTCGGGGATGTATCTCGAAGTGGTGTTTCAATCCTTGTTTTAGTGGATCTTGCTCACGAATTCTCAAAATGAAGAAACCCCTATCAGTTGGAGAGGTATGTTTCAATCCTTGTTTTAGTGGATCTTGCTCACGAATCTACTCTTGGAAAAGCCGGGATCAATACTCAACTTTGTTTCAATCCTTGTTTTAGTGGATCTTGCTCACGAATGATAATAGGAGTTATTATACATATTTTTCAAAAGGGTTTCAATCCTTGTTTTAGTGGATCTTGCTCACGAATACCATCGGGTCCTACTATGTGGGAATAGCGATTGAGTTTCAATCCTTGTTTTAGTGGATCTTGCTCACGAATAGGTTTAACACAGTACCCTTAAAGAGGTTGTTCATGAGTTTCAATCCTTGTTTTAGTGGATCTTGCTCACGAATTCCACATGCCGTATATGATGAATTTCCTGACTATATGTTTCAATCCTTGTTTTAGTGGATCTTGCTCACGAATATATTATTTATGTATATTACGTTGCGGACTATTTTTAGTTTCAATCCTTGTTTTAGTGGATCTTGCTCACGAATAGGCCAAAAGTAGTGTGATAGCGGTTCTCAACGTAAGTTTCAATCCTTGTTTTAGTGGATCTTGCTCACGAATTTTTTGATTACACAAACGGAACTATTCTTAATTTTAGTTTCAATCCTTGTTTTAGTGGATCTTGCTCACGAATAGGGCAAAAATTTCCGTTATTTGGCTAGAAAAGGCCTGAAATGAGCCCAATTTGGGGGCTAAAATTCTTGCTGGAAAATTATCAAACCCTTTATAAATACAAGAAAAACAGGTTTTCTAGCAGTTTGGAAACATTCTGGTATATGCCTTTCTTTCTATTTAACTTTTGTATATTAAGTCGTTTTAAATAGATTCAAAGACTGACCTAATCCAGCAATACTTTAGTTATTTTTTAAAAACACCAAATTTAAACTATTTTTTCATCCAGAACCCGAATTGATCCAAAACTAACAAACGAATTAAATATTATTTTGTATTATTTAATTTTATATAATTACTAATTTGTATTACATATATTTAGGAATGTATTTATAGCAAAACAGGTTTAGTCTAATTCATCTTAATTTTTATCAAAAAAGTATTACTATACAATTATGTTTTCTCAGAAACGTGTTATTTAACTGATTTGAGATTACTGAAAACACTACTGATAGGCGACAATATTGCAGTAATTTAATATAACTACGAGAAAGGAGGAATTTTAATCCAGAAAAATCAGCAATATCTCTTGATAGGTTTAATAGCCATAATTATTGTAGCGGCTATTGCTTTCATTCCGGGAAATGAGACCGACAATCCGGCTTCAGGGGTATCGGATGAAGCAGTATCCGGAGGTTCGAATGAGTTAGCTTCCGGAGATTCGAATGTATCAACTTCCCAGGGCTCGGACGAGCTGGTGGCAGCCATAGGGACACATGGCGGAGAACCGGAAACAGGTTTTAACCCGATTACAGGATGGGGTTATAGTCGTGAGCCGCTGGTTCAAAGTACTCTTTTTGAAAAGGACAGTAATGGGTCTCTGATCAATGATTTAGCGACAAATTACTCTGTTAGTGACGATGGGTTTACCTGGACTGTTAATATAAGAGATGACGTAAAATTCCATGATGGAGTGCCTTTAACGGCAAGGGACGTAGCATTCACATTTAACACTGCGGCAAATTCGAGTGGAGTCGATCTCTCAGTTTTGAAAAATGCTGTAGCCCTCGATAACTACACGGTTGAATTCACATTAAACGACCCGCAGACGACTTTCATTCACAAGCTTGCAGCTGTCGGGATTGTGCCTGAACATGCTTACAATGAGACTTACGGAGAACATCCAATCGGGTCTGGCCCATACCGATTCGTAGAATGGGATAAAGGCCAGCAGGCAATCTTTGAAGCAAACCCGGATTACTATGGCCAGAAACCGTACTTTAAAAAATTAACTTTACTCTTCATGCAGTCCGACACAGCTTTCGCAGCAGCTAAATCAGGACAGGTCGACGTAGCTGAAATTCCATCCTCATACGCTAATCAGAAAGTAGATGGAATGAAAATAGTGTCTCTTAGTTCCATTGATGCTCGTGGCATAACTTTCCCGATGCAGCCCGACACAGGAAAGAAAACAGAAAATGGCTATTCAATCGGAAATAATGTAACCTCCGATCCTGCGATAAGAAAAGCCCTGAATATCGGAATAAACAGACAGACCTTAATCGATGGCGCATTAAACGGGCAGGGTGAAGAGGAATTTACTGGAGTGGACAAACTGCCCTGGGGTAATAAGGAAGCTATATTCGAAGACGGAAAAGTAGACGAAGCAAAGAAAATATTAGCAGACGCCGGCTGGGAAGATACCGACAGTGATGGTATCCTTGAAAAGAATGGGACGAAAGCAGAATTTACATTATTATATTACTCAGGCGCCCAGGAAAGGCAAGCATTATCCGTTGCATTGAGCGAGGAAGCTAAAAAACTGGGAATAAACATTAAAGTCGAGGGTAAGAGCTGGGATGAGATTGACACTCTGGCGCATTCAACTCCAGTAATTTTCGGTTTCGGCACACTGGACCCGACTGACTTATACCTGAAATACTACAGCAAAAGCTATGACCCTGCAAACTACAACAATATAATACTGTACAACAATTCGGTCGTGGATAACTATCTAAGGACAGCCATAACCAGCACTGATGAGGATACTGCCAATAAAAACTGGCAACTGGCTGCCTGGGATGGAACAACAGGATTTTCAGAAAAAGGAGACGCTACCTGGCTCTGGATTGCAACTATCAATTACATGTACATTATGGATAAGGATATAGATTTCGGAACTCCCAAAATTCAGCCTCACGGTGCCGATATCTTTGGCAATATCCTTGAGTGGAAACGTACAGAAAATTAAACTGAAATCTGGATTTTCAAGGAACGTTCAGGGAAGTCTCTTAGAAAGATTGAGAACTATTCCTTAAAGTTCTTAGTAAAACTGGGGATGAAAAACTCCTCAGTGTGACTCTTTTTTGGCAAATTTGATTGAAATTTATATTTTGCCTTTGCTCTTTTTCAGGATCGCTAGAATCTATACTTTTTTTCAGTATTCAACGCGTCGACTATTTGAAAATTCAAGAAAACGCGCAAAAGTTTCTATTTAGTATTACTAAATTACTTAAAACTAAGAATTTGTAACACATATATTTCGGAATGTATTTATAGTAAATTGTTTTAATTGAGATATCATAACTTTACTAAAAAAAGTAACATATTATTATCAAGTTTCATCAAGAAAATAACATTTAATACAAAATTCCGGATCATCTGGTCAAGTTTAAAAATCGTTACTTGATAGTTCAATTTTTGCTTAAATGTTCAGGACTCTGGTAAAATAGAGGAGGTATTCAGATTCAGAAAAAACAACAGTATCTACTGATAGGGACAGTAATCATAATTATAGCGATTATTTTTATTTTAACATCGATTGGCGGTCCTATTAGCTCGTCATCCCAGGTTTCTGATGAATCGGTTTCCGGGAGCTCGGGTGAATTGGTTTCAGGGAATTCGGATGAATCGGTTTCCGGGGATTCGGAGGAATCAGTTTCCGGAGGCTCGGATGATCTGGCTTCTAAAAGCTCTGATGAACTTGTGGTGAATGTAAATTCACATACAGGTGAACCCGAAACCGGATTTGACCCCCTTCTGGGATGGGGGTGCGGGCATGTGAATTTTGAGCCACTTATACAGAGCACTCTTTTTAAATCAGCTGATGATGGAAGCATAATAAACGATCTTGCTACGAATTATTCTGTCAGTTCGGATGGGAAAAACTGGACTGTGTATATAAGAGATGATGTCAGGTTTACAGACGGTGAAAACTTAACTGCAGGAGATGTGGCATTTACGTTTAATACCGCAATTGGAAGTAACTCCGAACTGGATATGAGTAATCTCGAAAAAGCCACTGCAATAAATAATACTGCAGTTGAATTCAAACTGAAAGAACCTCAGTCCAGTTTCATATGGAGACTCAGATACGTTGGGATTGTACCAGAACATGCATACAAAAAAGAAACTTACGGGTCCAATCCGATCGGATCTGGGCCATATAAACTCGTAGAATGGGATAAAGGCCAGCAGGCAATCTTAGAATTAAACGAAAATTACTATGGAAAAAAGCCGTACTTCAAAAAAATAACCATGCTGTTTTTGGATAAAGATACTGCGCTTGCAGCAGTAAAATCCGGGGATGTGGACATAGCTGAGATTGAGATTAGCCATGCAAACCAGACCGTGGATGGGTACAAGTTAGTATCTCTTCCGGCAGCAAGAGCTCAGGGACTATCTTTCCCTATGCAGAATAACACAGGCAAAAAAAGCCTTCAGGGAGACCCAATAGGCAATAATGTCACAGCAGACATAGCAATTAGAAAAGCCTTAAACGTCGGTATAGACAGAAAAGCCCTGCTTGAAGGAGTTATATACGGAAAAGGAGCCGTAGAATACACCGGAGTAGACCAGCGGAACTTTGGGAACCCTGAAGCGAAAGTTAATGATTCAAATCCCGAAGAAGCCAAAAAAATACTGGAAAACGCAGGCTGGAAAGACCCTGACGGCGATGGAATTCGGGAGAAGAACGGAACAAAAGCCGAATTTAAGCTATACTACTCTGCTTCGGACCAGACAAGGCAAGCTCTATCGGTAGCTGTAAGCGAACAGGCCAAAGAATTAGGCATAAAAATAGATCTTGTAGGAGCAAGCTGGGACGAAATATATGCCAACCAGTACAGTTCCGCTGTGTTATACGCTTACAGCAGCATAGATACCTTTAATCTCTACCAGCAGTACCACAGCAAAGAAGCCGACGATACCTACAGAAACCCCGGCCTTTACAATAACTCTGTTGTAGACGGATATCTGGAAACAGCTTTAAAGTCTACAGATCAGGACCAGGCTACAAAGTACTGGAAATTAGCTGCATATGACGGAAATACCGGTTTTGGGCCAGCAGGAGATGCTACATGGTTATGGCTGGTGACGATTGATTACCTCTACATGGCAGACGAAACCCTGGATATGGGTACTCCACAAAGAAACGCAGGAGCAGATGTTTTAGGAAATATCTACGAATGGAAAAGAGTAGACACAAACAGCCCGACTTCCAAATGAGGACTTAATCCTGAAAGTATGGAGATTAATCCTGTAAGTGGGTAATTAAGCCTGTAACTATGGTTGATTAATCCTGCAGTTCGCGAGTAATCAATCTCGTAATTAGCGAGTAATCAATCTCGTAATTAGCGAGTAATCAATCTCGTAATTAGCGAGTAATCAATCTCGTAATTAGCAAGTAATCAATTCCATAGTTAACGAGCAATAAATCCGGTATAGTGAATAACTGAGCCTTTAATTCTGATCTTGCAGGCTCAACTACTCACTTTTTCCTTTCTTTTTATCCACAGCCGGGTTTAGTGTGACTGATTGGAAAAAGCAATAAAATGACTATTTTACCAGATTTAACTCCATTCTACTTAAAAAATGCAAAAACTCCTAATAACCCCTGGACACCGTTCACAGACTGATATTCACGTTAAAATGGACATCATTATAGAATAATTACGTATGAGGGAGTAGCGTGTCAAACAATGAAAAAATAGCGGGCTTCATCGGAAAAAAAGCCCTCCGACTGACAAGCCTTTTGATTATAGTTTGTCTTGCAAGTTTCATGCTTATCCAGTATTCGCCTATAGATCCCGTTAGAGCCTATATTGGGGAAATGCCAGTAACTGCAGAGCACAAAGCTAAACTTGAAGCATACTGGGGGGTTAATACTCCTCCGCAGGAAAAATTCCTGAACTGGGCTGGAGATATTCTTAAAGGAGACTTTGGAACTTCACTGATTTATAGAATTCCAGTTATTGACGTCATTAAAGAACGATTTGCAGCGTCCCTCGCCCTGATGGGGATTTCATGGCTGTTTTCAGGAATTCTGGGTTTTGTTTTAGGAATAATAGCTGGTGCAAAGCAAGATACGTGGGTCGATAAGGCGATAAAGATTTATTGTTACGCTCTGGCTGCTGCACCAACATTCTGGCTAGCACTTATCCTTTTGATGGTGTTTTCAGTATATCTGGGCTGGTTCCCAATAGGATTAAGTGTCCCTATAGGAGTTACAGCCGACAATGTGACGTTTTTTGAATGGTTTAAGCGTTTAATTCTCCCTGCACTAACTTTGAGTTTATTAGACATTGCAAAAATTACAATGTTCACTCGAGAAAAATTAATCGAAGTTCTATCCAGTGATTACGTCTTATTTGCAAAGGCAAGAGGTGAAAATGGGCTGGACCTTGTATTGAGGCATGGAATTCGAAATGTTGCACTTCCGGCCATTACCCTGCAGTTTTTAGGATTTAGTGAACTTTTCGGGGGAACAGTCCTGGTTGAACAGGTATTCTCATATCCCGGAATAGGACAGGCTGCAGTAGCAGCAGGACTGAGATCCGATGTACCGCTGCTTTTGGGAATAGTCATCTTCAGCACTTTCTTTGTTTTCTTCGGAAACCTGATTGCTGATATTATCTATGAATTTGTTGACCCCAGGATAAAGCAACAGGAGGCATTAATATGAGCACTGCTGTTGTGACAGTCAACAGGGGACTATTTAGAGGATTAAATCTCAGGCAGAAAACGCTTCTGATAATAGGTTTCACTTCACTTTTATTACTTGTAATTGTGGCTTCCAGCGTTTTTTTAGGCGAGGAACCTCTACAGACCAATTTCGGCTCTAAAAACCTCGCTCCTTCTATGGAACACCCATTCGGGACAGATTGGATGGGAAGAGACATGTTTATAAGAACTCTGGAAGGACTGGGTTTAAGCATATTGGTTGGAGGGCTTGCTTCCATAATCAGCACTCTATTGACCGTAATTTTAGGATTACTTTCAAGTGCAGGAAAAACTGCAGACACCTTTGTGTCCTGGCTGGTAGACCTCTTTCTTTCAATTCCGCACCTGCTTTTAATAGTTCTCATTTCCATAGGAATTGGAGGGGGAGCAACAGGAGTTATCATCGGAGTTGCATTAACGCACTGGCCGAGCTTAACAAGGGTCGTAAGAGCAGAAATCAAGCAGCTGAAAACCCAGGAGTACATTCAGATCTCCAGGAATCTTGGCAGGTCTAAATGGTGGATAGCTACAAAACACATTCTACCTCATCTGGCTCCTCAGATACTGTTAGGCACGATTTTAATGTTTCCACATGCGATTTTACACGAAGCTTCAGTCACATTCCTGGGGTTTGGGCTTTCACCGCATGAACCGGCAATCGGTATAATTCTTTCCGAATCTATGAGGTATCTTTCAGCAGGATACTGGTGGCTTGCATTTTTCCCGGGATTATCGCTGTTAATTGTAGTTCTGGCATTTGATATGATTGGAGAAGGTTTAGGAAAGCTGATGAATCCGAAAAATGCTCATGAATAAATTTCATCTGTTACTGAATTAGAAGTGTGCTGAATTAGAAGTGTGCTGGATTAGAAGTGTACTGAATTAGAAGTGTGCTGAATTAGAAGTGTGCTGGATTAGAAGTGTACTGGATTAGAAGTGTGCTGGATTAGAAGTGTGCCAGATTAGAGGTATGCTGGATCTAAAATGTACTGAATAAAAAATATGTTAGATTTACATCTGGAGAGTGTGAATTATGGGAAATAAAGCTGAAATAAACCCTGAAAAAGAGTTAGCCACTGGACTTGAAACAGTCGTTGGAAAAAGAGATAAAACAGTTGCTGGAGGACGGAAAAAAACTGAAGTTCTGTTGAACGTAGAAGATCTTTCATTGTCATTTACTCAATATTCGTCGGGCCTTAGGCAGACTGAACTGAAAGTAATTTCTAATTTGAGCATCCAGGCTTATAAAGGTGAAATTCTGGCTATTGTAGGGTCAAGCGGGTCAGGTAAAAGTCTTCTGGCTCATGCTATTTTAGGAATTTTACCTTTAAACGCAAAACTTGATGGTAAGATAGAATACGATGGCAACGAACTTACTCAGGAAAGAAAAGAAGAAATGAGAGGCAAAGAAATAGCCCTGATTCCGCAAGCGATAACCTACCTTGATCCTTTAATGAAAGTCTCAAATCAAGTAATAGGATGCATTGAAAAGGAAAACGAAGGCTTAATGAGGAAACTTCAGAGAGAAATTTTTCAGAGATACAATTTAAAACCCGAGGTCGAAAGAATGCTCCCTCATGAGCTATCAGGAGGGATGGCCCGAAGAGTTCTGGTTTCGACTGCTGTAATAAGCTCTTCAAAACTCGTAATTGCGGATGAACCAACCCCGGGGTTAGACGAAAAAACTTTGAACGAGACCCTGAGTTACTTCAAAGACATGGCAGATAAGGGGTGTGCAGTGATACTTATAACTCATGATATTGAAGCTGCATTAAAAATCTCCCATAAAATCGCAGTATTTTATGCAGGTACGGTTCTGGAAGTAGCTAACGTTGAAGACTTTAAAAATAATGGTGAGAACCTGAGACACCCATATACCCGTGCACTCTGGAGTGCCCTTCCCCAGAATAAATTCCAGGCAATCAAAGGCCATCAACCAATGCAGGATGAAGTCATCGACGGGTGTATCTTTTATGAAAGATGTTCAAAAAAGAAAGCTATCTGTTCTCAGGGAACTCCACAATTGAAACAGATCAACGGTGGGGTGGTGAGGTGCAATAATGCGTCTTAAAAGTGAGAACATAAGCTTCGGGTATAAAAGAAATAATTTGATTTTAAAGGATGTTAATATTTCGTTAGGTAGCGGGGAGGTACTGGGCCTCATTGGGGATAGCGGAAGCGGAAAATCTACTCTATGTAAGATCTTAGCAGGCTACGAAAATAAGTATCAGGGGAAAGTAAGTATAGATGGAAAAGATATCCCGTCAAAAGGCTATAACCCGGTACAGCTTGTATTTCAACATCCGGAAAAAGCTGTAAACCCTAAATGGAGAATGAAAGATATTCTAAACGAAGGACACCTTGTTTCACAGGATATTAATGAAGCATTTGGAATTAAAAGTAACTGGCTCAACCGATGGCCTAATGAGCTTTCAGGAGGAGAACTGCAGAGGTTTGCCCTTGCAAGAGCTTTAAGCCCTAAAACCAGGTTTTTAATTGCTGATGAAATTACTACAATGGTAGACGCTATTACTCAAGCTCAAATCTGGAATATTGTTTTAAATATCGTCGAAGAACTTAATATTGGAGTACTGGTCGTAAGCCATGACATAAATTTAATTGACAGATTATGTCAAGATACCATTTATCTAAAAGACATAAATAATATTTAATAAAAGAAAAGATAATATTTAATAAAAGAAAAGATAATATTTTTAAAAAACTGAACTGGTCTTTAACTGAATGCCCAGAGTTTAATCCTGAAGCCTTTGATAACGAAGCGTAAAACCACCTGACTCTGACCTGGAGGTTGTAACGCAAACCTAATTTTTTTATATAGTATTAACGACCTGTTTCAGTACAGAGCTCTCTCGTCTGATTTTAATTTACTCCAAAGTCTATGCACAGGTTTTACTACAAAACTATATTAATAAAACAAGAAAACAGAAGTTTTTCAGCTTAACTGGGAACTCTCAGTACCCGAAATATGATTCTGTGTCTAAAATTTCAGGCTTCTTGCAAGAAAAGTTTATAAATTCCACAGTAGCTTTTATCCAGAGCTTCTGTACATGTGTAGGAATTATCTTTATATGCAGTGCATTTCGATGTGTATTCACATTTCATATCAAACAAATTTTTTTTCCCAAAAACTATGTTAAAAATTTTCATATGCTAATATATGGGATTGACATATTTAAATTTATTTCATAGTTGAGGTTATGGTGTTTCGCATACAACAATTTTGACTGCGTATTGAAAAATTTTACGAAGATGCCCCGAAATTTATGTTATATGAAGAAGCGTAAAACCCCTGTGTCGGTAGCTCAGGAGGTATAAGCGTCAACTCATTTAATATTGTTTTCAGTATTTTTTAACTTCATATAGACCATTGGAATTTAATTCCTCAGGGAATCATGTCTTTTATATCTGTATAAAATGGACTGAAAGTTGGTAAGTCTCCTTCGAACGATTTTGCAAATATGTTCCAGGTTTCGATCTGAGGTTTCAGTTTTTTTATAATTGCAAGAAAATCATCATCCGGATCTGTTGCAGTCATAAGGTAATCCTGTTTCATATCAATTGAAAGGTTACTTAGCCATTTAAGTAGCGCCAGCATAGCTTCAGGTTGTCGTTTATCAAATGCATAATCAGCAATATAAAGCAATTTCAAATGTTCTTTTTCGGCTGTAATCTTCGGTACTTTTGTAATATGACTCAGGACTCCAAAAATAGATCTCATCATCTTCATTACTACCGGTTCTCTGGCATAATATAAATTTCCCAGTTTGGAATTATTCCATAGTCCGGCACAGGCTACGATTTTATTATTCTTGTCTCTGACCACCCAGAAATTCTCCAGCCCATACCAGGGAATGGCTTTCAAACGCTCTTCAAAGGTTTGAGCCGTAAACGGCAGGAAATGTATAAATCCTGAATTATACTCATTAATAAGGCTGACTGCATCACCAATCTCTTTTCTATCAACGGGTTTTATTGAATACTCTGGTGATATATCCGATTTTTTATAAGTTGGAAGTGCTGGCGTTTTAATATATCTCACGCTGGAATATCCCATCTTGCCGAATAAGGATTTGGAAGCATTATTCGACTCGTACACATAGGCATAGGTATAACTTGATCCCATTCCCAGGGCTTTTTCTTCTGCCTTCTTCATAAGCTGTGTGGCAACTCCTGCCTTCCTGAAGGCCGGATGAACCATCACTTCAGTAATGTATGCATATTTCACATTCCTTTCAAAAGCCGGTTTCACAGTCAAACCGATCCAGCCAGCAACTTTTCCTTCTTCTTCTGCCACAAGCATATTCCAGTTATCATACATTTTATAACGGGCAATTATATCCGTCTTATCTACACCCAGAGCACAGTTTTCATCGCCCTGCGGGCACAGTCTTTCTATTTCAATCAAGTTTTGATTATCATTATCACTGAAAGGTCTAATTGAGATCACAAACATGCCCCCTATTATTGGGTTTTTTCCTTTCAACTATACCTTCCTACTTAATTATCACACACTAAATATATATTCTTTGTAGTGCTCAACCGCATACAAATATTAGAACTGAAACATTGAGAAAATTTAGAGAAAATTAATGAAAAGAGAACGGTGAAAAGAGAATGGTGAAAAAACGGGGAAAAGAAAATGGTGAAAAAACGGGGAAAAGAGAACGGGGAAAAGAGAATGGTGAAAAAAGAACAGGGAAAAAAGAACGGAGAAAAGAGAATGGTAAAAAACGGTGAAAAGAGAATGGTGAAAAAACGGTGAAAAAAGAAATATAGTGAAGGGAGAGTTGAATTATTCTCCCTTTATTATCCTTGTAATGTCGTCTCCGACATCTGAGGTTGTGCTCTTGCCGCCCATGTCGTAGGTTTTTACTTTGCTGTCCAGGATGTTTTTCTGGATTGCATTGACTATGGTGTCTGCGGCTTCCTTTTCTCCGAGCTGTTCTATGAGCATTGCACCTGCCCAGATTGTGGCAATTGGGTTGACTTTGTTCTGTCCTTTATACTTCGGGGCTGAACCGTGAATCGGCTCGAACATGCTTGTTCCGTTCGGGTTGATATTTCCGCCGGGAGCAAGGCCAAGACCGCCCTGTATCATAGCTCCGAGATCAGTAATAATGTCTCCGAACATGTTCGGGGTTACAACCACATCAAACCATTCTGGGTTTTTCACAAACCACATAGTGATGGCATCAACGAAGTTAAAGTCTGTAGTAACGCCGGGATGTTTTGCAGAAATTGCATTGAACTCTTCTCTCCAGAAGCCGTAGATATCGGAAAGCACATTTGCCTTGTCAACGGAAGAAACGTGTTTTTTCCGGTTTTCGGCAAGGTCAAAGGCGTACTCGATAACCCTGTCTGTGCCTTCTTTGGAGATCAAGCCTATCTGGTATCCTATTTCTTCGCTGTCAGTCTCGATATCAAGACCGAATTTTGCGGAGTAGAGCGTTCTTTTTACTTCAAGAAGGTCTTTACTCACTCCTTTTTTTGCCCTGCCGCCGACACCTACGTAGAAGTCCTCGGTGTTTTCCCTGACAACCACAAAGTCGATGTCTTTTGAGGTTTTGTCTTTGAGCGGGGTCCACACTCCGTCAAGAAGTTTTATCGGGCGAAGGTTAACATACTCGTCAAAATAAAAGCGCGCAGTTAATAAGATTCCCTTCTCAAGGACGCCAGGGGCAATCCTTGGGTCTCCGATGGAACCAAGGTAAACGACAGGGTATCCGGACAACTCCTTTAATGTATCTTCCGAAATCAGTTCTCCCGTCTCAAGATAATGATCTGCTCCCTGCGGGTATTCAATCCACTCTACATCAAAACCGAATTTTTCGCCAGCGGCATCTATTACCTTTCTGCCTTCGGCGATAATTTCTGGGCCTATCCCGTCTCCCGGGAGGACCGGAATCTTATACTGCGTCATATTTATACTCCTTTGGAATTTACAGGCAAAACTGCCTTTTTTATTGAG
Organism: Methanosarcina sp. Kolksee; assembly: GCF_000969945.1. Taxonomy (NCBI): domain Archaea; kingdom Methanobacteriati; phylum Methanobacteriota; class Methanomicrobia; order Methanosarcinales; family Methanosarcinaceae; genus Methanosarcina; species Methanosarcina sp. Kolksee. The sequence continues at coordinate 270,110 of NZ_CP009524.1, read as the reverse complement.
AGATCTCAAACGCGGACAGGACTGTCTCAGGACAGATTTCCTGTTTTTTAGCGTTCAGAGACCAGTTTCCTGGCATATTCTATAAGTCCTCCCTCATCCACGATTTCACGCACGAAATCAGGGAGAGGGGTTGCCTGGTATGTCTCATCTTTTGTCTTGTTTTCAATAGTTCCTGTAGCAAGGTCTACTTCAAGCTCGTCTCCATCATCAATCCTGTCAGTGTCAGGGCATTCCAGGACAGGAACTCCGATATTTATTGCGTTCCTGAAAAAGATCCTTGCAAAAGATTTTGCAATTACACAGGCTACCTTTGCTCCTTTCAGGGCAAGGGGCGCATGCTCACGCGAGGAGCCGCAACCAAAATTGTTTCCCGCAACCACTATATCATTTTCGTGAACGTTTTTTGCAAATTCGGGGCGCACGCCTTCAAACGTGTACTTTGCAAGCTCTTCAGGGGTATTGTAAATCAGGTACCTTCCGGGAATCACTGCATCCGTATCTACGTCGTCTCCGAACTTCCAGGCTCTTCCTTTCATAACATCACCGGTCTTTGTTGCAATTAAATGCTATTACATTAAAATTTTTACAGCCTGAGTTTAGCTGCATTCACAGGGTTGAAGTATCACAGGTAATATTTATATTATTTTCTAACAGGGACCAAAAATTAGTTAACAATTCTTACTCTTACTCCTGAGTTTCTCCAGAATATCTACAAAATGAGTTCCTTTTATAGTTGAAAGGCATTTTAGTTGCTTTTTTCTTTTGTATGAGGTTCAAAAGCACTTGGTTCCCCCCCTCCGTGCCAGCTTAGCCTCGGACGGATGCGCACAAGATGGACTGACTCGGAATGGTCGTCCACTATCAGGGCAGCCCCTCTTTCACTTCCCATCTTCTTAATATATGCCTGGAGATTTTCCTGCATATAAAGAGGCCTCGAAGTTTCCAGAGCAAGAATATCATCACTTGCCGTAAGGCGGTGGCAGATAAGAAGGTCACTCTGGGAAACAACATCGGGATGAAGGCTTGCAGGCCTCTGGGTTGCCAGGACCAGGGAAAGGCCAGGCTGCCGACCCTGTCTGAGACAGCGGTTAATAAGTACTTTTGAGGCAAGGCCTTCAGTCTTTGCAGGTATGAAAATATGAGCCTCGTCTATAAAGAGCCAGACCATGGGAAATACTTCTTCATCGAACTTTTCCCCCATAAGTTTTTTTTCGTAGGTTCGTCTTGCCTCAAGTCTTGCTTCATAAAGCTTGCCTGCAATAATTGATACTGCTGCAGCGCAGACGTTTTCGTTTTCAAGCGTACTCACATCAAGGATAGTTGTTCTACCTCCAGATACGAGATCTGACAGTTTTGTCCCTTCTTTTGAAAAAAGGCCCCAGGACTTTACTGCTCTAAAGTAATTCTCTGCAGCTCCTTTCGAAACCTCGTCAGAGCGAGGGTCTCCGGCAATTTCACTGAGAATTTCCTCAAAAGAATACGCTTCTCCCTTTTCCCTGAGGGATTCGATTGCCCTTACCAGCAGAATTCCAGGAGGAGAAACCTCTTCGATACTAAAAATCCTGCACCACTGGCTTCCTGAAAGTTCGCTTATCGGGATGGAAAATGGCTTCACATCAATATTCCGTTTTATGTAAGCCTCTACCTTGCCCACAGGCACGAAAATCTCAATATCGAGCCCGGATGGAGTGAGTTCCCAGTTTTTAAGCCGCCGCGCTTCAAAAGAGTTTGGATGCTTCATCGTCCAGAAAATCCCCATAGTATCAATAACAACGGATGCAAGCTTTTTCCTGATAGCCGGCTCAAGAAAGGCAAGTTCTTCAAGCAAACAGCCCATAGTATAGGATTTTCCGTATCCTCTTTTTCCGCAAATCAAAATAGCATGAGGCTTCAGGGCATCAAGATAAACGGCTGCTCCCCGTGAATGGTCAAGTGCCATGTAATTTCCAATCGATAAAAGGCCCTTCCCGGGATTCTCTTCACTTCCAAGTACACGCAGCGTCCCAGTATTTTTTCCCCGAAAAACAGGCTTGGACTCTTTACATTCGATTTTTTGCATTAGATATTATCGAACTGAAAACTATTTAAAATAATTTAGTTATAAGAAATTAAAATAAAAATCCACGCTTTGATCTTTTCGAATTCTCTTTTTTTCGATATGAGGATGATATCTGGAAAGTATCAGGCTCACGTAGATATGAAAGTATCAGGCTCGCATAGATATGTGACGTCGTCATTAAAGCATATATTCACAGGATAGGAAGGCAAAGTTCGATGAATATACTGGTAATTCTTGGACACCCAAATAAAGGTAGTTTTAATCATGCGATTGCAAATACCGTTATAGAAACCCTTTCAAATAATGGGCATGAAGTTTTTTTTCACGATCTTTATGAGGAAAAATTTGATCCGATTCTCTCAGGTCAGGAAATTCCCAAAGGCGCCTCGTTAGAAAGAATAATTAAAGAACACTGTAATGAAATCAGCAATGCTGACGGGATCGTTATAGTTCATCCTAACTGGTGGGGGCAACCACCTGCGATTTTAAAAGGATGGGTAGATAGAGTAATACGTGCTGGAGTAGCATATGAATTTAAAGAAGGAGATAATGGCGAAGGAATACCAATAGGACTATTGAAAGCAGAAACTGCTTTAGTATTCAACACATCAAACACGCCGAGAGAACGGGAATTGCAAGTATTTGGGGACCCACTTGAGATATTATGGAAAAACTGCGTTTTCGATTTCTGCGGAGTAAAAAACTTTCATAGAAAAATGTTTGGGGTTATAGTTACCAGTAAGCTTGAAGAACGACTGGATTGGTTAAAAGAAGTGAGAGAAACAGTAGATATGTATTTCCCGATCAGTCCTGATAAAACTTGTTTGAAATCTCAAAAAATTAAAGGTTAAAAAGGCAGTCAACTTTGAAAAATCTAATTTTTAGAGCTTGAAAACTTAATTATCAATATACTCTAAAAGTTCATTTTCTTGAAGTTTATTACCTGCTCAAGATATTATTTTATCTAGCTGGCCTGTCTGAGCTGCTACTTTGATTTCCCGGGCTATTCTTCTTCCGGTTGAGAGGTTTTCTTCCATCAGGTCGGCATAAGGAGAACCTGAAATGTAAAGGTTTGTCCCTGCAACAATCCTGGCCGAAATCTCAAAGACTTTAATCTCAAGCGTATCCGTAAAGACGGTCTCAAGGCAGAAAGAACCTATCATCCCACCAAAGAGGCCAAGAGATTCTTCAACTACCCTTTCTCCAAGAGAGAAGATAAGGGGTAAGAGTGATTCTCTTGCTACCAGGGGAACGTTTCCTGTGACCACATATGTCGGGCGGATTCCTGCTTCTACGAGTTCTCTGGGTGAACCGAGCCTGAAGATCTCATCCGCATTGGATTCTACCCTGCGGTCCATGCTCAGAAGTTCAAGGCTGCCCTGGCTTAAAGTGTATCCTTCGTTTCGGATAGGGGAGTAGAAGTAATGAAGGTAATAACGGGTTCCGGTAATAAATTCCTGAATCGTGTACTTCTGGGTATGGTCTATGAGTTCATTGAATTCTTCGTAAGTCTTTGCGACGAAGAAACCTTTTCCTCCTTTTGCCCCGTCGTACTTAACCATTACAGGCCCATTGATATCGTGGGGATCATCGATTTTCCCGGGCATATGAATGCCTGCCCCAAGAAGCCACTCACGCTCTTTATCTCTGTCCGATTCCCATTCGAGCACAGCTCGGTTTCCGAAAGTGGGTACGGCCATCTCTGCAAAATTTTCCGTGCCGAGGTAAGCAACTACTGAGCCGTGAGGGATAATGATGGTGTTTTTCTTTCTAAGTTCCTCAGCCTTGTTCATTATATCGGCATAGCTATCGACGACAAGGTACTCATCGGGTTTTGCTTTGGGAAAAGCCTCATAAAATTTTGGGGGCTTGCCGACGCAGATTCCCAGAGTTCTGAAGCCTTCTTTCCGAGCTCCGTCAAAAATTTGAAGGCTTGAGTGGGAGCAAATTGTTGCAATAGTAATGTTTTCTAAATCGTAATTTTTCAGAAATTCAAGAACCTGCTGTTTTGTGATCATGATTGGTACCAGCGGAAAATTTAGATTAGTATATACAATGTTCTATTTAAGGTTAAGGTCTGGATTCTATATCTAGATGTGGTAGTGAACGAATATTCTGTCATAAAAATAAAACTTTATATTGATTCGCGCAAACTAAGATTATACTCTGAGTTAAAAATAGACAGGTTTTTAATCCAGGAAGTTATTATGGACGGGCTTAAAGATCAAGATGAGTTATCGGAAGTCGGCGACCCCCTGCCGGGGCCTGGGCAAATGGAGCAGGGCGGCAAGGTGCTTGTTCTTCCGGTAAATGGAGAATCCAGAAAGATCACTCAGATTCTTTCCAATGAAACATCAATAAAGATTCTTGAGTTGCTCGGGAAAAAAAGCATGTCTGCAACCAGTATTGCAGAGGAGCTGGAACTTCCCCTTACTACTGTTAAGTATAATCTTGACTCCCTTATAGAATCCGATCTTATAAAAATCAAACAAATAAAGTGGAGCAAGAAAGGACGGCAGGTAAAAATCTACGAGTCAGCCGAAAAACTTATTGTCCTCGTTCCTTCAAAAAGTTCTATAGACAAACTCTCTCTCGTAAGCCTGCTGCAAAAGTACCTCGGAGTAATAGTAGCTGTCTTTTTTGCATCTGCGGGTATAGAGTATTTTTCAGCTTACATGAAAGCAAAAAGGGTTATTGATGCAACTGCTCCTTTGAGAATGAAGACTATGGAAACATTTGACAATTCTTCTCCAGAGCAAATGGTCCTGGGAATAAACGAGAGCAATAACGTAAGCCCAAAAATAGCTCTCGACCAGCAGGTGCCTGAGGGAGTTTCGAATGCAAGCTCTGGAGTTCCTGAATCCGGAGCAGGAAATCTGTCCTATGGAGTGGAAACTGACCCGACTCAGGGAGTTGCTGAAGTCCCAATGTCCACACCGGATGGTTTAAACTCTGTACAGGGGTGTTCTTCTATCCCGCCTGAAGGGTTAGCTCATGCAAGCGGGATTCACGGGCTTTATGACATGCTTTCTCTTCACCCCGGGTTCTGGTTCCTGTTAGGGTGTCTTTTTATAGTAGTCTTACTGATTGTAAGAGAAGTCTATTATAAGAATAAAGCCAAGTAGAGATTCTTATGAGAGTCGCTTTAAAACTTGCATACATAGGCACCGAGTTTCACGGCTCCCAGATCCAGCCCAATGTCGAGACTGTGGAGGGAGAACTCTTCAAGGCTCTTCGGAATCTCGGGATTATAGAAAGCCCCAAGTCTGCGAATTATATCTGCGCTGGCAGAACCGATGCCGGGGTTCATGCCCTTGGACAGGTTTTCGCTTTTGACACGGATAAAATGAACCTGGCAATTCCAAGAGTAATAAATTCCGAACTTCCCTCGGGAATCTGGGTCTGGGCTCACGCGGAAGTGCCCCTAAGCTTTGATGCCAGAAGAGATGCGATTTCCAGACACTACCGCTATGTAATGAGCGGAAGAGAGTATGACATCTCCAAAATCAGGGAAGCTTCAAAATTTCTGCTTGGGACGCACGATTTTGAAAACCTTTCGCGAACCAATGGAGAAAAAAGTACGGTTCGAACCATAGAAAGGATCGATGCCCGAATAGATGGAGAGCTTATAAAAATCGATGTTGTTGGAAATAGTTTCCTCTGGAATATGGTCCGGAAAATCGTAACCGCCCTTTCCATGATAGGCAAAGGGGTGCGTGATACCGATTGGCTGCTCCAGATGCTGAATCCGGATATTTATGAAGAAGGTATCGAGCCTGCTCCTGCATATGGATTGACCCTTCTGAAAGTTAATTATAACGAGAAAATAGAATGGATTGAAGACAGTTATTCTATCAGGAGAGCAAGCGAGCAGAACCAGAAACGTATCCTCAGACACAGGGTTATGGCAGAAGTGCTGGAAGAACTGATCTCCCATGAGTAAAAAGTGCCTTTACAGGGATTCTTAATGTTTCGAATTTCATTTTGATTTTACTTTTTTTCGAGTATACTTGCTTAGTATTTATCGTAAGTAAAACGATATAAATACCCTTCTTTAATTAAATTCAATAAGCATATCCCTCTAAATTAATTTTCCGCAATTATTAGCTGTTGGTTCCCTTTTTCTATTTTCGCTGGTTGGTGTTTGAATCTCAACTAAGTTGAAATCATTAGCGGGGAATTGACTTTAACCTAAGCTGAATAATTGTTAAAATCAATAAACATCGATAGAGTAAGATGAAAATTAATAATGAACAAGCCCTATCTTTTCACCGCTTGGGAAATATATGGACCCGTTTACCTTCAGCTTTCTTAAAGCATTATCAAAAGTAAAATCAAACAGCTTTGTATAACTCTTAACAGTACTTAATAAAAGAGGCACTCCTGCGTCGTCCAGTTCTGTTATTTCTTTAAGCAGGATTTCTGCTTCAGGAGACAATCTATACAGATAGTCTGTTGATATTTTATTAAGTTCACTTGTGTTATGTCTTGACCCGTCCATTACATATGACCAGAGTCCTGTACTTGATTTCAAATCATTAAGTGTTACCCAGGATTTAAAATTAAGTCTGGCAAAGGAAGTAGCTAATTTCGGAATAACCGATCCTATATCCTGATAATATGGCATATCTTCCCTTGAAGATATTTCCTCCAAAATGAAATACATTGCATTTTCCATTCTTTTTTCTATTTTTTCAGGAACATATGGCTGAAATAGAAGAGAATTAATCATGTATGCCCTTGCTACAGGCAGGTATTCTTCAAAACTCTGTTTATATTCTCCGTGTGTTTTAAATGCCATGTTCAAAGGAATTGGAAGGTGAATAGGCACGTCGGTCACATTAAAATAGGATAAATTAACTTCACGGCTGTTAAGAGGATAAATTTCCTCGCTGTTTTCAATAAACTTATAAAAGTTCTTGGAGGAAGGCTGCCGAAATTCTTGAGGAACAATTCCTAATATCCGCTTAAACGCAGCCCATTTCTGCCGATCCCGATGAGTGTCCAGGGCTACGGTATTTACTCCGCCCTTCTCAAGGTCTGTTATTTGAGGGGCTGAGATTGCACACATACCCAAACAATATCGAAAATCCTCAATGTTGTAAAAATTGGGGTTTTTCACAGGAGTTGATAAAAACTCCAAAAACTCTTCAGTACTTGCTAAGTCTTTACCCCGAATTTTATTTGGATTTATGTATTTCCAGCCAATTGTATATTTAACTAAAACTGGATCAAGTTCCTGCCCTTTAAGTTCATAAAATGTTTCAGTTTCCGTCACAGTAACTTCTATTAATCTGTCCTTTGGTGGAAATTCCCCGCTTTTTACTGCGTAAATCTGGCTTTTAGGGTCATTATAATAAGGTGAAGGATCAAGATAGAAGATTCCTTTTTCCTTGTCTTTGTACCTGACATAACCCGTATTTTCCATTCTAAAAATAAGATTATATTCGCTTGCCGCAAATTCATAACCACGGCTTCGGTCTTTTAACGGGGGCAATGCCATAGGATCACTCTTTTCAGGTCAATTACTTCCTCGTAATATTTATACAACTTGCAGGTAGAAAAGATTACCAGTTTTTGTAATTCTTTCCAGTTTTGCAACTTTTTATAGTTTTTTGCAATTTTGCCCCATTAATAAACAAAGATGCTGCTTGCAATAATATTTCGCGTCATGGATAATGTGTTTTCCAACAAAAACGAGATCAATAAAACTATCGCAAAAAACAGGTTACAGATTACCTACTGAATACAGGTTTGATTCTTCATTCCCGTTTGCCATTCTCATTCTTCATTCCTGTTTACTATTCTCATTCTTCATTCCAGTTTACTATTCTCATTTCTCATTCCCGTTTGCCATTCTCATTCTTCAATTCTTTCTGAAAAACAGTTATTGTCCGGGTAAGGCTTCGATGTACTCTCTGGGAGTAAATCTTAAGAACCTTAAGCCCTGCCTTTTCTCCGTATTCCGCTGCAGCTTTATCCGAAACTACAACTGCGATGCCTCCAGGCTTAAGGACACGCTCAATCTCACTAAGAGCACAGGAATAAAGTTCTTCCAGGGACCCGCCGAGAATTGCTGCCGATCTGCCGTAGGGTGGGTCAGTAACGACTGCGTTTATTGTTTCTTCCTTTAACGGAACCCTGCAGGCATCTCCTTCCATCAGGGCATAATCCAGTTTAAAGGCTTCAAGGTTCATATGGGCACCCGTAACAAGTTTTTCCTGGGCATCAATTCCTATAACCCTTGCTCCCATAAGCCCGGCTTCAACAAGAATTCCTGCCGTGCCGCAAAAGAGGTCCAGAAAGAGTTCTCCTGGCTTTATTCCAGAGAGATTTGCAAGGGCGCGTGCAACTCTCGGCATAAGGACACCGGGATGGAAAAAAGGTTTATTCTGGGGAGTTCTGGCTTCATATGCACTTCTGTCGATAGAGGACAGGAGAATTCCTAATACAGCTTTTTCACTCAGGATCACTCGGAATTCCACGTCAGGGGTTTTCAGGTTTGCCCTGAAGCCTTTCCTGTAAATACATCCTCCGACTTTCCGTTCCAGAAACTCGCCCGGAAAATCCACATGATGTTTTATTCGCTTTGCTCTGACCACAAAACTTTGCCCTTCCTTTATGTAGCCTGATAAATCAAAGGCTTCTGCAAGTTTCAGGATTGCATCCGGAGTATTTTCGGTAATCCCAACGACCTTCAGGATATGGTGGGTCATTGCCAGCCTTTCAGTTATCGGGCCTCGAAGGATTTTTTCCACATCCTCTTCTTTGCCAGTTATTTCCACTACCAGGCACTGGTCAATAATAGTATGGGCCCGAAAATCAAGTCCTTCAATTTTGAGACAGGCAAATACTTCGGCAACGGGCAGTTCTTCATGTTCTCCAGAAAGTTCAAAAGCGTATAACATTGGTGATCGGGAATAGGTTGATGATTATAAATTGGAAATAACATCCGCACCATTACAGTGTGGAAGTAAATACAAAACTCCGTGCGTGAAACGTGAAAGTAGTTATTAAAAGTAACTGATGATTTGTATCCTCTTCACGGACACCAAAATTCCTGTAACTGTTACGTTTCCGCGCAGGCTAGAAAACTACCTGCCAAGAAACCGTGATCAAGAACCGGATAGAAACCAGAAAAAATAGTCTCAAAGGAACTTGGAATCTGGAAATTTGAGAAAAATCAAAATTATATAAATTAAGATTAATATATAACCACTAAAAATATATTACCACTAAAAATGTATTACCACTAAAAATGTCTTAAAATAAGGAAAAAAAGACATATAAAGGGTTAAGATCTTAGTTCTTCTTGCTGAAAATTCTTCGATCTTTTTACGTTTAAGAATTTCAGGATCTCTGGGGGTGAAAGAATTACTTATTTAATATCTGAAGATGCGGGATCTGATGAACTTGAGCCTATAGCGGTCGCAGTACACTCTCTTGTTGGGCTTCCAACTACTATCCGGAGCCTCAATCGAAAGGGACTTCGCCTGGAGAAAGGTCAAATCCTTGATAGAGAATATACAGGCCCTGTACTCGAAGAGGTGCTCAGGACCGGCGAAACCATACGTGGAGTGCCCAAGGAAGGCACGTATCTTGGCAGGAACGTGGTTGTTTCTCCAATTTACTCAGAGGACGGGAAGGTTATTGCAGCAATAGGAATTGTGGATTTACTTTCTGTCCTTAAGATGCAGGAAATAATCAGGACAGTTGTAAATAACAGTCCTGCAGTGGTATTTCTCTGGAAAAATGAAGAAAAATGGCCTTCTGAGTTTGTCTCTGAAAATGTGGTCCAGTTTGGGTACACAGTGGAGGACTTTATTTCAGGCAGGGTCCTGTATGGAGATATTATCCACCCTGATGACCTGAAGAGAGTGGAGGATTCGCTTAAAGAGCGTATCCGGAGAGGGGAAGTTGACTTCAATATAGAGTACAGAATCTTTACAAAAGTTGGCGATCTCCACTGGGTAAATGAAAGGGCATTTATTCAGCGAAGTCCTGACGGAAAAGTGACTCACTTTCAAGGGCTTGTGCTGGACGTAACTGAGAGAAAAGAGAGCGAAGAAGCTCTCCGAAAGTCTTTGGAGACTCAGAAACTCTTGAGAACTATAATAAATAACAGCCAGGCAGTGGCTTTTTTGTGGGAAAACAAAGAAAACCTGCCAACGGTGTACGTTTCAGAAAACATAACTAAGTTCGGGTATAGAGTAGAAGATTTTACTTCAGGAAAAATCCCTTACAATAGCATTATTCACAAAGATGATATAGGCCCAGTTATTGAAACCCTCAAACGCAACATTGCAGAGAAACAGGATTACTTCGACGTTGAATATAGAATTTTTACGGGGGATGGAAAAATGCTCTGGGTAGAAGAGAAGACCTTTATCCAGAGAGATGAGGAAGGAAAAGTAACTCATTTCCAGGGCCTTGTAGTTGATATTACAGAAAGGAAAGAAGCCCATAAAATGCTTGAGATCCAGCGAGAACTCGGAAAGGAACTGAGTACTACCTGGAACCTCCAGACAATACTCAACCTGGTTCTTGATTCCTGCCTCCAAATAAACGGACTCGATGTAGGGGTTATATACCTCAAGGACGAACTCCTGGACCAGCTAAACCTGGTTTCATATAGGGGAATTTCCCTCGAGTTTAGAGAAACAGTTTCCAGATATAAGGCGGATTCCCTGGAGGCAAGGCAAATTTTGATTGGAAAGCCCATATACTCACTGGAGTTCTACTCCGATACAACGGTTGACGCAGTAAAGAGGGAAGGAATAAAATCTGTTGCCATAATTCCTCTTAACTATAGAGGAGAGATTGTGGGCAGCCTGAACTTCGCCTCCCATACCCTTGATAAGATTCCCTGGAGTATCCGAAACTTCATTGAGAGCATTGCTCTCCAGGTGGTAAACTATATCGCTCCAGTCTGTATTCAAGCAGAACTTTCATAAGTCTCGAAATTTTAGGAGACCTCATAAAGGGCCTGCTAGAAAGCATAAATAGTCGTGTAGATAAAAGTAAAAAATATGGAAAATACTTGCTGCCATTGGCTTGCTGCAACCTGTGAAAAGTGAGACTTACGTGGTTGAAATGAAAACTCAATAGAATTACATATTCAACTGCCCAAAATGTGCCTTTACTGTTAATGTCTAATGTGCTTGTTTATATATGCAATAGGAGGGCAGCAAAAACGAAGGGAAAGAATCTAATTCACAATCGCAGCCCTACTGCAGTGCTCCAGCCTCACTTCATATTCAATATGAGGTGCCACAAGTTTTAGAAAATTGCGACTCATTGTGAGGGTGATAGAATAGATGAACACAGATACAAAATGTTTATTTTGATAAACATTATTCGATATGCCATTGGTGCTTATTTTTTGTTTGTAGGAATGGCATTGCTCTTTCAAGGTGAGATTCTCCCTGGTATATTCTCTATTCTGATAAGTAGTATGTCAATTCCTGCAATTGCGGATCCTATTGAAAGTAAATTGAAAGTATCACACCCTACTTATTTCAGATTCATAGTTATGCTTTTTCTGTTGATGGCAATCGGTGCTACAGTTTCTCATGCAAAACCATGTTTTCTCATATAAAGCCACTTTTTCCTATGTAAAGCTACGTGTTCCCATGTAAAATACAGCACCTGCATTATTACGGAGAATATTCACGATTATCCAGGGCAAAGAAAAAAATCTGGGGCAAAGAATAAAATTGCTGTAGAAACCGAGAGACTGCTGTACTCACCGCAGAAGTAAAAAATAGTGGACAAAACAGTAGAGGATAGAAAAGGAAGGCTGAAAAAAGGATTTATTCGTAGATACAGGATTCGTAGATACAAGATTCGCAGATACAGGATTCATAGATATAGGATTCGTAGATACAGGATTCGTAGATACAGGATTCGTAGATTCAGGATTCATAGATATAGGATTCATAGATACAGGATTCGTAGATTCAGGATTCGTAGATACAGAATTCGCAAAATTTAGGCATTGAACAAAAGTTGAATTAAAATCAGTTAGGTGGTTCACAAGGTTTATTCTATGTCAATGAAGTTTATTACTGGATCAGTTTTGAAGCTGTCCGGTATTTCCCTCCATTTCACAGCTACTCCCCTATGAACCAATTTATACTATGTACTCAATATTATAAAATCCTGTTGATAAAACTCTAGTTTATTTGACCAGTTATTATTTGACCAGTTATTATTTGACCAATTATTATTTGACCAATTATTATTTGACCAATTATTATGTGTGGCATTAGGTTCCTTTGTTCATTGATCTGGATTCCGTCCATATATTCTTCCATATTTCCTTTACTTTCGGTCTTTTCCCGTACATGAGTAGATAAGTCCTGAAAATCCGGCTGGAAAGCAGGATCACAACATAAACCGAAATCAACAAGATGAAGATGCTGGCAAGGATCTGGTAAAGAGGCACAGATGTAGTTCCCATCCTGGCAAGCATGGCTACAGGCGCACTAATGGGAAAGAGAGAAAGAAAGACTGAAAATAAGCTGTTCGGGCTTGTAACGATCATTTGCATGAATATGAGGGGAAATGCAGCTACAAACGTAAAAATTCCTGCAATTTGCTGGCTTTCCTGAAGGGAACTGGTGATAGCCCCGATTCCTGCCATCACACTGGCAAAAAATAGGAAACCAAATATGAAATAAATGACAGCAAGGAAGAGAGTAACAGGCTCGATTTTTACAGTAAGGGCATACCCGCTACTGAGCGATATTACCGCAAGCCAGATTACAACCTGCAGAAGGCCGACTGCGCCAAGGCCAAAGATCTTGCCTGTAAGGATTTCAAAAGGAGTTGCCGAAGACAACAAAATTTCTATAATCCTGTTTTCTTTTTCTTCGGCAACTCCACGAAGCAGAAAGCCGGATGATGAAAAAATGCTGAAGAAGAGGAAAAAAGCTGTAAGAAAAGGAAGACCAAAACTGGCAAAGATATCATTAATACCCTGCTCAGAAGACTCTCCGGTCTCTCCCACATTATAAAACTTGATGTTAACCGGATCCTGGACCCTGTTGAGAGTTAGCTCGTCCACTTTGTCCTTAAGGAGGGAAGTAATAACGATATTCGAGAGTCCGGAGGACAGCCCCATATTTTGCATAGATGATTCTTTTTCAAGGCTATACAGTTCTATTGTTCCGGTTTTAAGAAAGTCTTCAGGAATAACAAGGTAGGAAGAAATCTGTCCTGCCTGTAAGGCTTGACTTGCATCGGAAATGTCCCTGTACATTACAAATTCTACAACTGAGGTTTTTGTCTCTGAGGGCTCTAGAGAAAAGCCTTCGCTCTGTATTGATTCTGGAAATTCGAAAGAGCCAGTCATATCAATATAACCTACTCTCTGGTCTTCAGTTGGGCTCATACCTGAAATCATTGCAGGAACAACACTGATTCCTGCAAACAGGACGGGAAAGAAGAGGGTCATAAAAAGAAATTCTTTACGCTTTATTGTTTTCAGGAACTCATGCCTTGCAACAATAAAGGTTTTTTTGGAAAAACTATTCATTGGAAGCACTCTCCAGAGTTTGAATAAAGATCTCATTAAGAGAAGGAAGCTTTTTTTCAAAACGTATGAGGTTTGCTTTCTGGACAAGCTCCTCAAGAAGGACCTGGACGCTTATTTCTTCTTCAGGGAAAATTTCAACCGATTTTCCATGTTCTATTACTTTCTTTATGCCAGAAATTTCCCGAATTGCGTTCAAATCTCCTTTTTCTGCAAATTCTACAATCAGAGAGTTTTTTCCATGCTCTCTCCGGATATCATCTACAGAGCCGTAAAGTACTCTCCTGCCTTTATTAAGCATAAGGATCCTGTCACAAAGTGCCTGGGCCTGTTCCATCATATGTGTGGAGAGGATTATTGTTTTTCCTGCTGCCCTGAGTCCCAGGATTCTGTCCATAACTGTCTTCGTATTTACAGGGTCAAGCCCGGAAAAGGGTTCATCAAGGATTAAGAGTTCAGGTTCATGGATAATTGCGGAAAGGAACTGGATTTTCTGCTGCATTCCCTTGGAAAGTTCTTCAACTTTTTTGTTTTTATGTTGATCTAATTCCAGGGATTTGAGAAGGGATTCAGCTTTTAAATGGGCCTGTTTTTCTGGTACGCCTTTAAGCTGTGCAAGATAAACCAGCATATCAAGAAGTCTTGTTTTCTTATACAATCCCCGTTCTTCGGGAAGGTATCCTATTCTGTTTTTTGCATCCGGGCTCAGAAAATCCCCAAAGACACGTATTTCCCCGGAGTCTGGCCTGAGAATATCAAGAAGAAGCCTTATAAGCGTGGTTTTTCCCGCCCCGTTTGGCCCGAGAAGCCCGAAGATCTCGCCCTGATTCACTGAAAACGATATATCCTCGAGAATAGTCTTTTCTGAAAAAGACTTTGATACGCTTTCAAATTCTATAGTATGCATTAAAATTAAATACATTCCAATACAGATAACTTCTTCGATATATTATAGAAACTTTAAAGGAATTAAAAGCTGATTTGACTTTTAAAAGTAATTTTTCAGTATTAAAAGGGTTAATGGGAGTTCAATCGGATAAGTAAGGAAAATTCAGGGGATAGTATGATACCAAAAGTAATTATTCACAACAGTATAAGTCTAGACGGCTCTACTACGGGCTTCGAAGCAAATATTGGAGTTCACTACAAAATCCTGAGCAGTTATCTGCCCGATGCCATGATAGTAGGCTCGAACACTGCGAAAACCGGAACCCAGTTCTTCTGCGAAAAAATTCCACCTGAAGAGGAAGCGGATTTCAAGAAACCTGAAATTCATCCTGACGACCCCAGGGCATACTGGCTGATTGCGGACTCAAAGGGAATCCTTGAAGGGTTAATGCATGTGTTCAGGCGTTCCGAGTTCAGCAAAGACGCAATCGTTCTGGTCTCGCAAAAGACTCCTGAAGCTTACATCAATTACCTCAAAGAAAGAAATTATGATTTCATCCGGACAGGCTCAGACCGTGTAAACATAAGACAGGCACTGGAAATTGCAAATGAAAGATATGGTTTTGAACTTGTAGTTTCAGATAGCGGGGGAGTTCTGAACAGTATATTACTCGAACATGGACTTGTCGACGAAATCAGCCTTATTCTCACTCCCGAAATTGTAGGGAAGAATGGAACAAATCTTTTCAGGACACTGGGAAAAAGCGGTATTCGGCTTGAACTTTTAAGAAATGAAATCGTGGAAAAGCAATGTGTACATCTGGTATATCGGGTTTTGAAAGAATAAAAAAGTTAAAAACATATTTTTTAATACAAACTTTTCTCTTTTAATAGCTTTTCTCTTTTAATACAAAATTTTTTTATTAATATGAAATCCGATCTTTTGATACAAAATTTTCTCTTTTAATACAAACTATTCTCTTTTAATACAAAATTTTCTCTTTTAATAGCTTTTCTCTTTTAATGGCTTTTTTTCTCTCTGATCAATGCCATTCTAAGGCAATGGCCACTTAAAGAGCATGAACATTTTTAATATATATAGTAAGAGGTGGTGTGAAAAATGAAGATTTTTCCTCTTAAAGCAGGAAAAAAATCTTTTTTATTAAATGTTGAGAAGCTCTATACACCCTATTTTTAGAAAGCAAGTGTCAAAAATGAAAAAGTAGCACCGTTTACAAAAAAGTTTATAATGTAAATCTGTGTAATGTTAGGAAGATTTAGGCGAAAAATATTCGAGATAAAATTTTTGAAATCGAAATTTTGGGTGGAGTGTAAATACGAACCACGATATTGTTTTCATAATTTATAATAGGGGAGACAGTTCCAAAAATCTTGCTTTAAGTAATCTTGCCTTAAGTAAACACAGGCTGAAAAGGCTGAACACTTGGTTAGCCAGCTTAAGGAGTGAAAGAGTTTGCTAGAAGCTTTTATTTACAGCGCTATTATAGCCCTTATAGCTGGAGTTGTCTTGCCTCTCCTGTGCCGCAGTAAAAACGCAAGAAAAGCTTCTTTTGGCCTATCATTTCTTTCTTCGATCTTGCTTCTGGCTTTTGCAGGCATCATCCTGTACACCGGAAAAGAGCCTGCTTTTCCAGCCATCGGATTTCTTCCAGGGCTGGATTTCACCCTGACCGCAGACAAGCTTTCGGCAGGTTTTATTCTGCTGATTGCAGCCGTTACGTCAGGGGTTTCAATCTATTCCGTTGAATATGTGGAGCACGCTAAAAGTGAAGCAAGAAAAGATCTTCAGGCATCCCTCACAAACCTCTTTATCCTTGCCATGTTGATGGTCGTACTTGCAGGAAATATGATAGGTTTCCTGGTTTTCTGGGAAATAATGTCTCTGTCTTCCTTAATGCTGGTACTCCACGATTATACCTCGGAAGAAAACAAAAAAGCAGGGCTTTTCTACTTTATAATGACAAGTCTGAGTACAGCTTTTCTTTTTATGGGTTTTATAAGTCTGTTCAGGCTGACAGGCTCTGCCGAGTTCGGACCACTGGATTACCCGGCAAGCGACCTGACTTTGCCTTTCCTCTGCCTCTTTACAGGTTTCGGAATCAAAGCAGGGCTTGTTCCTTTCCACAAATGGCTGCCCTATGCTCATCCTGCAGCCCCGTCTAGCATTTCGGCTCTGATGTCAGGAGTTATGCTGAAGGTTGCAATCTACGGTTTCCTGCGGTTTTTGCTCTCGGTCTCCACCCCAGAACTCTGGTGGGGTACATTGATCCTTATAGCAGGGACTCTCTCAGCCGTACTGGGAGTTATTTACGCTGTTAAAGAAAGCGATATAAAAAGGCTGCTTGCTTACAGCAGCATAGAAAATATCGGTATCATTTTCACAGGAATTGGCCTGTATCTGATATTTAAACTGGAAGGAGTTGAAAGCCTTGCACTCTTAAGCCTTGCAGGAGCCTGCTTCCACGCTTTCAACCACGCCCTTTTCAAAAGTTTGCTATTTCTCGGTGCAGGCTCAGTGGTCCATGCTACTGGCACACGGAACATCGAAGCCTTCGGAGGCCTTGTAAAACGAATGCCTCAAACCGCCGCTCTTTTTCTGATAGGTTCGGTCTCAATTGCTGGCCTTCCTCCAACAAGCGGCTTTGTAAGTGAGATGATGCTTTTTCAAGCTTACTTTTATTCCTCTGAGCTTCCAGACCCTCTAATAAAGGTGCTTTTAATTATTACCCTCTCGGTATTTGCCCTCACCAGTGCGCTTGCAGCAGCTCTTTTTGTAAAGCTTTTCGGAATTACCTTCCTTGCCCTTCCGAGGACAAAATGTGCACAGGGAGCCACCGAAGTCCCGAAACCCATGCTGTTCGGAGAAGCTGTGCCTGCAGCTTTCTGTATCCTTTCAGGGCTGTTTTCATCCAGGATTCTGGCTCTGCTCGGCTTTGACCTTGGGATCCCGGACATGCTGCTTATCGGGTTGATTCTTGTCGGAGCATGCGGGCTTGTATGGATTATGGTCCGCAATTCCGGCCCTTCAAAAACAAGGATAAGCAAAGAAACCTGGGGATGCGGAATCCTGGCCCAGCACCCGACAATGGAATACACCTCTACAGGCTTTTCAGAGCCTCTTGTAGTCATTTTCAAAAAAATTTACAGGACTGAAATATCCAGTACAAGAACATATTCAGATACTAAAGGAAGTATTTTTAAGAATGGAACTGCGAGAATCCACCTGATTAAATTCTTTGAAGAGCGCCTGTATATTCCCGTAGCCTATGCAGTCAGCCTTATCTCTTCCCAGGTTTCCAGAATGCAGAATGGGAAGCTGGACACCTATGTACTCTACGTTTTCATTGCGGTACTAACACTGATGACATTTACGAGGTATTTCGCATGAATGCTTCATTCCTTTTATTCGCCCTGCTAAATACGGGCTTTATCCTGCTGGTTTCCCCACTTTTTATGAGCCTGATTAAAAAAGTCAAGGCATCCGCTCAGGGAAGAAAAGGTCCAGGTCTCCTGCAGAACTATTTAGATTTACGCAAGCTTATGCAAAAAGAGGTTGTGTACTCACCCAACTCTTCCGGAATCATGAGAATTACTCCCTACCTCAACCTGGCAGTTCTCCTTCTGGCCTCACTCTTTGTCCCCATAGTCTTTATCCCTGATACCCCTGCAGGAATCGGAAACATAATAGTTTTCCTCTACCTGCTCGCAATAGAACGTTTTTTTACGGCACTCTGCGGGCTTGATGCTGGAAGCACTTTCGGGGGCATGGGAAGCTCCCGCTTAATGAGCCTCTCGGCAGTCATTGAACCTACGATGGTCATAGCCTTTGCTGCACTTGCATATGTCTTAAGAACCGTAAATCTTCATGAGATGTTTGCAATAACTGCCGGGTCAACGATTCCGGAAAGCCCGACCCTTACCCTTATTTCGATTTCCCTTTTTATTATAATCATAGTGGAGACAGGAAGGATCCCTGTGGACAACCCTGCAACGCATCTTGAACTTACCATGATGAACGAAGCCATGATTCTGGAACAGTCCGGGAAAAACCTGGCTTTAATAGAGCTTACCCATGCCGTTAAACAGACGATCCTGATGGCAGTCCTGATAAATATCCTGGCTCCCTGGGGGCTTGCAACCGAGCTTACCTTTTCAAGCCTTTCAGTCTCATGCCTCTATTTCCTTGTAAAAGCCAGCTTGCTTGCAGGATTAATAGGCCTTTTTGAGTCTTCCATTGCAAAAATGCGGCTTTTCAGGTTGCCCAGCTTCTATATGATGGCGCTTTTCTTTTCCGCACTTACCATCCTGCTGGAGGTATTTGCATGATATATCCTTTACTGGCAGATCCAGCATTTCTAGAAGACATAATCAGGATTTTCTTTGTCTTTGTATTGATCACTGCAGCTTTTACCCTTTCCACAAGGAACATTGCCTCTCTGCTGAACGTATACGCTGCCCAGTCCTTACTACTGGTCCTGATCGCTTTATTCCTCTACCTGATCGAGGGCAGCCAAACACTGCTTGCGATAGCAGTTCTTACACTTGTAAGCAAGGTACTGCTAATTCCCCTTTTTATAAACCATATCGGGGAAAAAATCAAGATTAGCAGAGACCTGAAGTTTAATTACCTGGAACCAACAGCGTCCCTCATTGTTAGCATGGGCCTGATCCTGCTTGCCTATGTATTTCTCTCGGGCTTTTTCAGTGAATTTATTCTGGGAAAGTTGTTTTTCATGGGGGCTGTTATAGGCTTATCGCTGACTCTCATGGGTATGCTTGTGATATTCAGCCGGAGGAAGGTGATTACAAAAGCCATCGGTTATCTGACAATGGAAAACGGAGTTCTTCTTTTCGGGATTTTTGTTGCGGATCTCCCTTTTATTATAGAAATCCTGATCGTAATAGACCTGATGATCCTTGTACTGTTAACAACTATCCTGGCAATTGGTATAGATTCTACAATTGAAGAATATCACCAGCGCCTCCAGACACTTAGAATCTGGTCAGTGAGGGAAGATTAATGATAATACTCAGTTATCTGGCTGTGGGAGCCATAGCTCTTGCCCTTATCACGCTTTCAAAGTCTCACAGGGCAATGAATGCCTTCTTCATTCTACACACCCTTGTGTCTCTTGCAATCGGGGTTTATGTGTTGCTCACTGCCCCATTCCCGATTTTGGAAACCGGAAGTGAATACTTTTATGTGGACCATCTCAGTCTCTATGAAGTTCTGATTGCGGCCTTGCTGTTCTTCCTGGCTTCGGTCTATGCAAATGGTTACGTGGAGAGCCTGATGCAGGCCCAGGAACTGCACAGGAATAACCTGAAAATCTTCTATATGGTTTTCAGCCTCCTGCTTACGACAGTGACCCTGGCTTTCTTTTCGGACAACCTTGCTCTGTTCTGGATCTTTGCCGAGCTGACAACAGTTTTTTCAGCCGCACTCGTAGCAATCCTGTCTGCCAAAGAAAACATCGACGCAGCCATCAAATACATCTTCATAGCCTCGGGAGCCATGCTCTTTTCGTTCATAGGACTGATCTTTTTATACACACTTTCCGGGGAAGTACTGGGCAGCGGGACTCTGAACTGGACAATACTGGCTAAAAATGCAGCCCTCCTGTCACCTAAAATGTTGACTGCAAGTTTTGTGTTTCTTTTTATCGGGTTTGCAGCAAAATCTGGGATTTTCCCCTTCCATACCTGGCTTCCAGATGCCCACTCAAAAGCCCCTTCAGCAGTAAGCGCCATCTTATCCGGAGTCCTGTTGAATATAGGCATGTACGGAATTCTGCGGATGTACGCAATTGTCAGGCAGACTCAGGCCGAGACTATGATATCTCAGTTCCTTCTGGGTTTTGGCCTGCTTACCATCACAGTTGCGGTCCTGAATATGCTTTTGCAGAAAAACCTGAAGATGCTGATTGCATTTTCAAGTGTGGAACACATGGGCATTCTCCTCCTTGGAATAGGGATTGGAACGCCTCTTGCTCTCTTCTGGACACTTTTTTACATCCTTGCCCACTCACTGACCAAAGCCTCACTCTTTTTTTCGGCAGGCATTCTACACAGGCAATACGAAAGTAACCTGATTAAGGACATAAAAGATGTTTTTTCACTTCAGCCCGTTGCAGGCTGGGGCTTTGTTATTGGTAGCTTTGCAATCATAGGCATGCCTCCTTTCCCGATTTTTTCGGCCAAATTTTTTATCCTGCTGGAAGCTTTCGGATTTTCGAAACCGCTTGTCTTTGCAGTTCTCCTCCTCCTGGTCATAGCGTCGGCTGCATTTGCAAGATTTTTAATCGAAGCCTTTACCCAGAGCTCGAAAGATGCTGGAACCGAAGGCACGGAAACTCCGATTATCCCCTATACAGTCCGAGGAGGCATGAAATTTCCAATATTGTCCATTCTTTTTATGATTCTGGCCCTTGGAGTTGTCTTTCCGGAACCTCTGGAAAAACTGTTGAACATAATCGTGTACGAACTTGGATACCTGTGAATGGGAGGCAAAAAGAAAATGAGTTCAAACAAAGACACAGTAAGTTCCCTGATGCCGGCAGGCCCGAAATTAAGAGGGAATTACCAGATTTCAGGTAATTCTGCAGTTTTGGAGACTCCTTCGGTTCTGGCGACCCGGCACGCTACAGATTTAATGATTGACATTGCAGGTAAAGAGCCGCAGATCGAAAAGGGAAAAAATAATGAATTCTATATCCCCCTGGCAGAAGAGGAGTTTTTAAAAACCGTACCTGCGCTTTCCGAGAAGGGTTTTATCCTGATAAGTCTGTTCTGCGTTCAGGATTTTGAAGGAAAACCTGGTTTTACTCTCTTTTATATCTTCAGAATGAACAGTTCTACTGATGTATTTGCGTTTATGCGGCATGTCAGAAAGGAAACTACATCTATTGCCACGGTTTTTCCTTCGGCATGCTGGTATGAACGGGAAATTCGGGACGGATTTGGTATAGAATTTACAGATGCTTTTGACAAAAGAAGACTCTTTTTACATGAGGCCTATCCTGAAGGCTTTCATCCTCTCCTTAAATCCTTTAAAAACAGGAAAATCCAGACTGTTGAAAGCCCGGAGGAAGCATATCCTTTTAAACAGCTAGAGGGAGACGGCGTTTACCAGATCCCTGTCGGGCCTGTACATGCAGGAATTATTGAGCCTGGACATTTCAGGTTCAGTGTCATCGGAGAACCAATCTTCAATCTAGAAATCCGGCTCTTTTATAAACACCGGGGAATCGAAAAGCTTGCCGAGGGAAAAAGACCCTCTGCCTGTATTCCTATTGCGGAGGCGATAAGTGGGGATGAAACCGTTGCCAATGCCGTTGCCTTCTGTACGGCTGTAGAAAAAATTGCGGGAATTGAAATTCCGGAAAGAGCGAACTACTTAAGGGCTATTTTCCTGGAACTCGAGCGCATTTACTCGCATATGGGAGATCTCTCGGGCATGATTACCGATATAGGATTCCCGAGAATGACAACGCCTTTTCTTATCCTCCGTGAAAATATTTTCAGGCAAAACGAGTTTCTCACAGGTTCCCGATTTATGAGAGGCACTATAGATATAGGAGGAGTAAAAAAGGAGATTTCAGGCGAGGCTCTTTTAAAACTCGACCTTTATTTGAAAACATTTGTACCACAATTTGAATCCGCGATTACCGCTGTTTATACGTCCTCATCACTTATTGACAGATTCTCAACAACCGGAGTTTTAAAGAAGAAATTGATCGCTCCGCTTAATCTTACAGGCCCTATTGCTCGGGCGGCCGGAGCTACATATGATGTCAGACTTGACCATCCCTACGGCATATACAAAGATATGCCTCCGGGAAGAACAATTAAAATGGCAGGCGATGTCCTTTCTCGGTTTGAGGTTAAAGCTGCCGAAGTTCTTAATTCAGCTTCCCTGATAAAAAAGCTTATAGCGTCAATCCCGGAAGGTGCAATCATTGCCGAGACAACCGAATTTTCAATTTCAAATATTCCAGATGGATATGCCCTTTCAATGGTTGAAGCTGCACGGGGACAGAACCTTCACTGGGTTTATGTCAGAAGCGGGCTAATCGACCGCTATAAGGTGAGAACAGCCTCCTTCTGCAACTGGCAGGCCATAGAACATGCAGTGCTCGGGAATATCGTTCCTGACTTTCCTCTGATAAATAAGAGCTTTAACCTTTCCTATGCTGGAACTGATCTCTGAGGTGAAATGGATGGTAAACCCACTTACATACGTCTTCCGTCCGAAAGTAACGGAAAAATTTGAGTTTTCCGATAGTGAACTTGAAACTCTAGGCTCCAAACTGAGAACTAAAGTTAACAGGGTTTTCGGGCACAGCCTTGCAATCCGCGAACTGGATTCAGGCAGCGACAATTCAACAGAAATTGAGGTTTCAAACCTCGGAACCCCGCATTATGATGTTGAGAGATTCGGTATATCTTTTGTGGCTTCCCCAAGGCATGCTGATGTCCTGCTGGTTACAGGCGCAGTCACTCTGAATATGGCCGAAGCCGTTCTAAAAACCTATGAAGCCATGCCCTTTCCTAAATTCGTGGTCGCAGTCGGAGATGATGCCTGTGACGGAGGGATTTATAAGGGCTCTTATGCCGTACTTGGCGGAGTCGATAAAATCCTGCCTGTGGATATAAAAATTCCTGGAAACCCTCCCTCTCCGAAAGAAATCCTGCGCGGGATCTTTGCCCTGGTAAAAAATAAGGAAAATGAGAACTGATCATTTGGAATGCTAAATTATTTGAGAAACTGGCAGATTTGATATGCAGGCAGAGAGAAACATTCCACACAGAGAACAAAAACTTTCAGTTAAACAAGCCGAAGCTCTGGGATATTATGACTTCATGAGTTATCTGGGAGTACCTTATTATCATTTAGGCGGCCTTACCTCTACCAGAAAACTTGCTGAATTATGCAGGATTGACTCTACAAAAAAAGTCCTGATGGTTGGATGTGGAAGCAGTTTTTCTGCCTGTTACCTTGCCAGAGAAATCGGCTGTGAGGTAGTAGGAATTGATATTTCAAAACTTTCGATTGAGGAAGCAAAAGAAAGGGCAAAAAACCAGGGAGTTTCGGACAAAGCAAAATTCATAGTAGGGGATGCTCACGCCCTGCCCTTTGAAGCAGGGGCTTTCGATGCCGTGATAACAGAGTTTGTGTCCCAGTTTTTAGATAGGGAAACAGCTTTCAAAGAATTCGCAAGGGTTCTGAGGTTTGGGGCTTATGTGGGGATTAACGAAATGTATAGAGAAAAGGAAATTCCTGCCAAAGCCGCCAAAGAAATCGCTCAAGCCGAAAAAATAATTAGAGAAATAACAGGGCTTCCATTTTCCCTGCTGTCGCCTGAAGAATGGAAAGAAGAACTTGAAAGAGCAGGTCTGAAAGATGTTAATGTAAGAATGTGCAAACCTATCCGGTACCTTCAGGAAACAAAATACATGGCAGAAGCGATGGGAGGCACCTGGAGCTTTATAAAGTACCTTATAGACACGATCTCGAAAATGGCTAAGTACTACTTCTTAAGCAAAAAGATCAGATACAGGTTCAAAAGACTGGAAAAAAGTAAAAAAATTTTATTCCGAAAGAAATTAACCTCAAAATATGTGGGTTATGTATTGGCTACGGGAAAAAAATAAGGTTTTTTGGAAAAAAATATAAAGGATCAATTGAAAAGTAGCGCAATAATGTTGCAAGAAGTTCCTTCAAAGTTCTTCTGGAGGAAGAAAGAATTTTTTACTAACTCAGACTGCTTTCTGAAAAGAAATAAAGGGGAAATATCTCTTCTAAATATAAAACTTTCCCGGGGAGATGGAACAAAATGAAAACATCACTTATTGATCTGGCGTTTCTTTCAGAAAAAAGGAAAGATGTATTACTCCTGCTAGAAGAAGGGCCAAAGACCGGAGACGAAATAAAAACAGCCCTCAACGTCAACTCGACATCGATAATGCCCCAGATCAAAAAACTAAAAGAAGGACGCCTGATAATACAGGACGATAGAAACACCTACAAACTCTCGGAGATAGGAGAGATAGTAGTTGAAAAGATGGAACCTTTGCTAAATACCGTAAGGGTTTTTGAAGAAAATTACGATTACTGGACAAACCATGACTTTACCGCAATTCCCGAGGCTCTCCTTAACAGGATTGATGAATTAGGGAACTATTTCATGCTTGAACCCGACCTTAACCGGCTTTTTGAAATTCCTGAAGATTTCAGAAGCAACCTTCTGGAATCAAAACACGTCAAGATGTTTCTCTCATATTTCAACCCTCTTCACGTTGAAATGTACCTGGAACTTGTAAGAAAAGAGGCTGAAATAGATCTTATTCTGACAGAACCCGTTTTTGATAGGATGAAAAAAGATTATTATACGGATCTGAAATTTCTTCTGGAATCAAAAAATGTTGAGATTTACATCTGTGAAAAAAGCGTAACCCTGAAAGACGTAGTAACAGAGCGTTTCTGCTCGCTTGTGCTTTTCGACAAGAAGGGAAAGTTTGACCATCAACGCCTGATGAGTTTTGACGAGAGTGCACTGAAATGGTGCGAAGAACTCTTTTTATACTATAAGGACAGGTCCACACAACTGGAGAAACTATAACTGCTCTTCTGAAGTACTGCCCTTCTGAAGTTAAGATTAGTTCTCTCCCAGATACTTATCTATCAGAGCCCTGAATTTGTGAATATCTATAGGTTTGGAGACATAGTCCACGCAGCCCATTTCTATGAAATGTTCTTCACTGCCTTTCATAGCATGGGCAGTAACAGCTATCACAGGGATGTCTGCAGTCGCAGGATTTTTCTTAATTCGGTCGAGAACCTCAAGTCCGTCCATCTTCGGAAGTTGCATATCCAGCAGGATAATATCGAATTTTGTTTCAGCAAGGCGTTCAAGGGCCTTTACTCCATCCTCGGCTTTAGTTATGTTATGTCCGTAGAATTCCAGAAGGTCCAGGATCAGTTCCATGTTCATGGGATTATCTTCGACAATCAGGATTTTTTTCATCATTACGCCTCTTCAGCATAGCTAATTGTTTTATGATATTAATTAACTCTTTTCTTCCAAAAGTGCCTTTCTTCAGAATAGAAATAAGATGTCCTTTTAGCTCACTGTTCAGTTCTTCGAGATTCTTCTCAGTAAGCTCGCCAGAAGTGCATACAATAAGAGGTATATCTTTCGTGCGTACATCGGCCCTCATGCTGGATATAACATCAAATCCGCTAATCTCCGGCATCATGAGGTCAAGAATCAGAATATCGGGACGCTGCTCTGAGAAAAGCTTCTGAAGACCTTCTCTCCCGCTGTAAGCTTTTATAGCCTCAAAGCCCTCAGGCTCAATCATCGAACTCAACAGTTCTACAGTATTTTCATCGTCATCTACTATAAGAACTTTAGGATATTCAAACCGGAACTTTCCGGTAATTTCCTGGAGAGAATTTACCAGTTCAACTCTTTTTACCGGCTTTGCAAAAGAGTAGGTTGCTCCAAGGGTAATTCCAAGCTCATTATTATTGGTCATGGAGATAATAAGTACAGGTATAGAAGCCGTACAGGGGTCATTCTTTAGCTGCCTCAGGACAAGCCAGCCATTAGTATCTGGCAGGAAAACATCCAGGGTGATAATATCGGGTTTCAGGATCTTTGCAACCTTTAAAACTCTTTTTCCATTATAAAGGAGAGCCACACTATATCCTGCGTCCTTAAGGATAATGGAGAGAAGTTCACTGGAACTTTTGTCATCATCAACTACCAGAATAAGTTCCTGCTTACCATCTCCCTTTTCAGAGAAACAGATTTCGGGCAGCTCTACTTCTTCCTGCAAATCCTCAACGTTTTCTTTTACTGAAAGGGCTTCTGCTTTATTCATTTCGAATTCTATGATTACATCTTCAATCCCAGCTTTTCTGAGCTCCAGCGGTTTCCTGAGAGGAAGTGAAAAGGTAAAGTTACTACCTTTCCCAGGATCGCTCTCAACCCAGATATCTCCCTGGTGCAAGTTCACGATTTTCTTCACAAGAGCAAGCCCAAGTCCTGTGCCGCAATACTGCCTTGTTGTTGATGCATCGAGCTGGGTAAAGGGCTTGAAAAGCTTTACCTGGTCTTCAGCAGAAATGCCTATACCGGTATCTATGACTGAAATAAGCGCCCGGTTTCCACTTTCTTTGCAATATACTGAGACTTTCCCACCATTCGGGGTAAATTTTATTGCATTACTTACGAGGTTGTAAAGAATCTGAATTATGCGGCCTCTGTCGGCTTCAAGCGTTGTACAGTCGGATTCTACATTAAAAGTTGCTTCAAGAGATTTTACCTGTATAAGAGGGGAGAGAACGGCTTTAACTTCTTCAAAAACGCAATCAATCGAAAATTCACTGTAGTGAAGTTCCATTTTCCCGGCTTCTACTTTTGAGAGATCGAGGATATCATTTATAAGTACCAGCAAATGTTTCCCACTGGTTGAGATATTGTTTACGTATCGGAACTGCTTTTCGTTAAGTTCTCCAAAAACTTTGTCAATAAGAATATCTGAAAAACCTATAATGGAATTCAAAGGTGTCCGCAACTCATGGCTTACATTTGCAAGAAATTCGCTCTTGAAATTGTTTGCTTCTTCAGCTTCCAGTTTTGCTTGAATTAGTTTTTCTTCCGAACGCCTGTGTGCAGTAATATCAAGCCCTGTTTTCAGGACTCCGGTAATCCTGCCATCTTCGTTTTTTATGGGAATCGCAGTGACTGTCCAGACTTTTCCATCCTGCGTAACTACTTCCCCGAATTCTTCGTTCCCGGACTCCAGTACTTTCAGTACCGGTGACTTACTCGGGTTTTCTTTATATAAAATATACATATCTTGATAACGACGCCCGATAACGTCACCCATTTTCATGCCCATGTGATCAAGAGCTGCTTTATTTAGCCAGATTATCTTCAAGTCGGAGTCCATAAAGACTACCAGTTCACTGAGAGAATCAAGAATTAGCTTTTTTTCGTGTTCCTGGGCTTTAAATTCATCAGAAGTCGTTCTCAGGCGGTCAAGGGTCTGGTTTATTCCCTCGGACAGCCTTGAAAGCTCATCATTCCCATACGTAGAAAATCGCTCGGAGAAATTTTCATTCAGTCTTACTTTCTCCACGAAATTATCAATTGCAACTATTCGGGATACCACCTCCCTATCAAGAAGAATCTTGCAACTTGCCCCAATCATGAGGCCTGCGAACAGAAGGAAAAACACTATGTATCTGAGAGCCTTCTGACCCCTGGCATAGATACTGCTGTCTGCGCCAGCCTGGATTACAATAGCTGGGCTTCCAGAAAAATCCTCAAGCACAGAATAACAGGTAACGTTTTCTCCAGTTACCGCGTATGTGAAGTTCGGACCAGGGTTTGCAAAAAAAGCCTGCATAAGATCCGAAGACGCATTGTTGAAACTGGAAATTGTAAATTTACTTCCTGTACTTTCCTGAACGGATTCGATAAAGCTCGAATCAAGATATTTTCCAAGAATGATTGTCCCTGAGATTTCTTTATTTTCTGGCGAAGTGAGCACAGGCTGGCCGGAGATTACTGCAAGACCATTTTCAAACAGTAGTATACCTTTTAAAGAAGTTTCAGCCCCCGTACAGAGTAAACTGCCATCATTAATTCTTTGACGGACTTTGAGAAGAGCGGAAGCATCAAGAGTAGAAGCATTAAGAGTAGAAGCACTAAGAGTAGAAGCACTAAGAGAAGAAGCATTAAGAGAAGAAGCATCAAGAGTAGAAGCATCAAGAGTAGAAGCATTAAGAGTAGAAGCATTAAGAGTAGAGAGTTCAGGACCCGAAATTTCAGAATATACAATATACCCTGAATTATTTACCAGAAAAATAAAATCACATCCACTGACGGAAAAGATGTCACCGAGTGAAGTCCCACCGCTGAGATTTTGAGGGTCCTGATTAAGTATTAAATTCCTGACATCATCTCTTGAAGAGAGAGCAGAATTAATCTTTTCAAGCTGTAGGACCTGAAGATTAATCATATTCTTTATATTTTCTACGTTGTCAGCTGCCTCTTTTTCCTGCAAGTCGGAAAAAGTGGAACCGAGAATGCTCTGAGACGCAAAAATAACAACTGAAATGAGAAGAGCAAAGATGATATAGATAATAGCAAGGATCTTTCTACTAACGTTCATATTTTAAGCTCGGTGAGGGGGCTTCGGGTTAACTAAACCGGAGGTGAGATACGGGGTGGGTCTGCAGAGAACTTTATAATGTAATAAAATAATTGACAGATGAAATTAAATTGGAATCTATATAAAAGTTTTCTACATTCATTCATAACAAAATATCTTTCTAAAATCAAAAATTAAAGGTCAACAAAATTCACGATATCAATTATAAGCAGATATTAGAGTTTTTTACGGAAAAAAAGGCTTAAACAGTAATCATTAACAAAATAATACTAATTTTGGCGCTTTAATACTAGCAAAATGATACTGATTACGGAGCTCATACATTATATACTCGATAATATATATTAAGAATGATATATTAAGTAATCTGAAAAATGAAGAAAAAACCGGGACTCACTTATGTTTGCTACCTTGACCAGCATTGCAATTTTCATTGCAAATCCCGCTTTTTGTAACTTTGATTTACCACTTAAGGTATCTGGTCACCCAGATTACATTCTTTCTCAACAAATATTTTCTTAATTCATCGATTCCGAGCAATAATATCGCAAAAGGAACAGCAATTAGCAAATATCTGAGGTCAAGAGGAGAAGTATTGAAAATAAGATTTGCCGACGGATTCCAGATAATAAATGCCAGAATCAAGAGTTCACTTGCAATTCCTACCAGGACAGTACGGTTGCTGAATAAACCCATTGAGAAGACTGATTGATAACGTGTTCGGGAAGCAAAAACATTAGCAATCTGGCATATAATCACTGCTGAAAAGAAAGCGGTTATTGACTGCATATAAAGGGGATTGTTATTTGCAAGCTGCTCTCCAAAACTCCAGCCCCCCTCAAAAAGTACGGCAAAATAACAGAAAAAGCCTGCAATAGCTTCTACAGGACCCTTTATTGCGTAAGCTGTAAAAAGCAGAGGAGGAGTCAAAAGCTTTTCTTCTTTCGCTCTGGGAGGTCTTTTCATAATATCTCCTTCCCCTTTTTCTTTTCCCAGGGCAATCGCAGGCAGCATATCCGTGCCCAGGTCGATTGCCAGGATAAGCTGTACAGGCATGGGAAGGGGCAGGGCAAAGAGGACGAAGGCTATGAAAGGCAGGATCTCAGGAATATTGCTGGCAAGGATGTATACGATGAATTTTTTAATATTATCAAAAACCGTCCTGCCTTCTTCTACAGCATTCACAATCGTAGCGAAATTGTCATCAAGGAGTACCATATCCGCAGCTTCGCGCGCCACATCCGTACCGCTGCCCATAGCAACGCCCATATCCGCATTCTTGATTGCAGGAGCATCATTTACCCCGTCTCCTGTCATGGTCACTATCTCCCCTTCGGCCTGAAAGAGCTTTACAATTTTCAGTTTTTGTACAGGAGAAGTGCGGGCAAAGACAATGCTCGGATTTTTTAATCTTGAAGCAAGGTCTGCGCGTGATAGCGTTGCCAGTTCATTTCCGGTAATAATCTCCAGGTTTCCGGAGTTTGCAAGTCCCACGTCTTTTGCTATTGATTCTGCAGTGACAGGGTGATCACCTGTGATCATGACAACCTTGATCCCGGCTGTATGGCACTTTGCTATAGCTTCTCTGGCTTCAGGACGTGGAGGATCTACAATTCCTACAAATCCCAGGAAGATGAAGTCCCCTGTATATTCCGTTAGTTCTTCTATCGGCCTGTACGCAAGGGCTATAATTCTTTCTCCTTTTTTTGCAAGGTTCAGGTGCCGGTTAAGAAGCTCCTGTTGTTCAGTTTCATCCAGCTTCCGGGTCCCTCCTGAATCCAGGGATGAACTGCACATTTTCACAACTACTTCCGGGGCGCCCTTGAGATAGACTTCAAGTTTTCCTTCCGGAGTGCGGCAGATAACTTCCATTCTTTTGGTCAGCGAATCAAAAGGAAATTCTTCCAGCCTCGGATAATCATGTTTAAGCTTTCCGATATCCTCCAGGCCATTTGCAAAAACGAGAAGTGCGCCTTCGGTTGGGTCACCGGTATATCCCGGGGCAGACTCGCGAAGTTTTGCATTATTACATAGCCCTGAAACTCTTATGAAAACAGAGGGCAATTTTTCAGGGTCCCATACAGGTTTTTTTAGGGCACAGAATTCTTCTGCCCCTAAATCCGCAAATTTTTCCACATCAACTTTGTTTGTACTTTCGCTGATGTCCTGTTCTGTGATTGTTTTTTTAGTGCTGGCAGGGTTTTCGAGAACGAGACATTCAAAACCGATCATAATAGAGTTTACTGCCATCTTATTCTGAGTCAGGGTACCGGTCTTATCCGTACAGATAACCGTTGTCGAGCCCAGAGTTTCTACGGACTCAAGCTGTTTTATAAGGGCATTCCGCGAAGCCATTCGCTTGGACGCAAGGCTAAGGGCAAGAGTGACTGTAGGCAAAAGTCCTTCGGGCACATTGGCGACAATAATTCCAATCGCAAAGATAAGGCTTGCAAGAAAAACATCCTGAAGAAGAAAAGCAAGTATAAAGAAGACTATTCCAAGGGAAATCGCAATTGTGGATATGACTTTTATGAAGTAATTTATTTCTCTTCGAATGGGGGTATCCACGCCCGAAGTCTGTTGTGTGAGTGTTGCAAGGCTTCCGATCTGAGTATTTTGTCCAGTGGCAAAGATAACAGCTTTTCCATTCCCGCTCTGTATCAGAGTCCCTGAGAAAACCATGTTTCTGCACTCCAGCATATTTGGATGAGTGCATTCAAGGGACCGAAGCTGAGGCTCGGATTCGCCAGTAATAGCCGAGTTATCCACTTTCAGAGTATTAATTTCAATCAAACGCCCATCGGCAGGAACCTTATCTCCTTCCTCAAGAAGGATGACGTCTCCTACCACAAGCTCCGATGCCAGAATATCCTTTACCTTTCCTTCCCTCAGGGTCCTGGCATGAGGCGGAAGAAGCTGACGAAAGCTTTCCATTGTTTTTTCAGCCTGGTACTCCTGTATGAATGTAAAGGTCCCATTGATGACTACAACGCCTGCAAGAGCAATTCCTATATACAGGTTTCCCTTCCCTGGATCAAGGTATTCTCCAATGAAAGACAGAATAAATCCCACAGTTAACAGGATCGAGAATAAATTCCGAAACTGCCTGAGATACTTTTTAATTATGCTCTCTTTTCCTGTTTCCTCAAGAATATTCGCTCCGCATTCTTTGAGCCGACTGGCAGCCTCCTGATCGCGGAGTCCGTTTTCGTCAACCCCTAGTTTTTGAAGAAAAACCGAAAGTGGAATACTGTGCTCGTTCCCCTGGGGCGAACAAATCTTGCTGTTATCGCCAGTCAGATTCTTCCCCATCGAATCCCCATTGTGATTTAATGTGATACAAGAATAAGAAGCTTAACATAGATTCCGAAAACATCTCGAAATCCAAAGTAAGAGAGGCAGCAAAGTAAAAGAGAAAATAAGGCAGGGAAAAATTACATCTGATTCGTTATCAGATCAGGCTTGATCCATTAACAAAGTAAAGTGAAAAATAGAGAACCCAGATACCGTAAAATAGAGAACCTAGATACCGTAAAATAGAGAACCTAGATACCGTAAAATAGAGAACCTAGATACCGTAAAATAGAGAACCCAGATACCGTAAAATGGAGAACTCAGATACCGTAGAAAGCTGAACAACGAGGTCGAAATTTATGACCCTATTTATTAGAAATATGGTAAAAAAATATTCTTGACAAATAGCTTTTATAAGTTGTCAACTAAAAAAATGCCCGTACTCTAATGTAATCAAAGGAGCCTGAGAATTATTTTTAGTACCCTTGTTTTCATCTCCACTCGGGTGAGGTGGAAAGGGAGATTCGAATTTATTTTTGAGTTCCCAGGCAAAACCTGAGATTTTAACTGTGTTTCAAAACTCTGGATTTTTTATTCCGGGGCGTGAAACCTTTTGGATATAAAAGGTCTAAACAATAATATTGTCAAATAGGCAATAAAATCCTAATAAAAATAAATTGAGATAACTTAAAAAGGTATGACTATGAGCGAATTTACACTTAAAACGAGACTCTTAGCTGCCCTTGAAGGCAAGCCCGTTGACAAAGTACCTGTCTGCTCCGTAACCCAGACCGGGATTGTAGAACTTATGGATGAAGTTGGAGCTGCCTGGCCTGAAGCTCACACCAATCCCGAGCTTATGGCAAAGCTAGCAATCGCCAACTATGAACTTAGCGGACTTGAAGCTGTAAGGCTTCCCTACTGTCTTACCGTGCTTGTTGAAGCAATGGGCTGTCAAATCAATATGGGTACCAAGAACAGACAGCCTTCTGTCATAGAACACCCCTACCCCAAAAGCCTCGATGGCGCAGCCGTCCCCGCAGACCTTCTGCAGAAGGGTAGAATCCCAGCCGTACTCGAAGCCATTAAGATTGTCAGGGAGAAAGTAGGTCCTGATGTTCCAATTATTGGAGGTATGGAAGGCCCTATTACAGTCGCTTCTGACCTGGTAAGTGTAAAATCCTTCATGAAATGGTCCATTAAAAAGACTGACCTCTTTGAACAGGCCCTTGATATCGCCACAGAAGCTGCAATCGCTTACGCAAATGCAATGGTTGAAGCCGGTGCAGATGTTATCGCCATTGCAGACCCTGTTGCTTCCCCTGACCTCATGAGCCCTGACAGTTTCAGACAGTTCCTCCAGGCAAGGTTACAGAAGTTCTCCGCCAGCGTTAACTCAGTGACCGTACTCCACATCTGTGGTAAGGTTAACGCGATCCTCAGTGACATGGCAGACTGCGGTTTTGAAGGCCTCAGCGTAGAAGAAAAGATCGGTAATGCAGCGGAAGGAAAGAAAGCCATTGGAGACAGAGCAAGATTAGTAGGAAACGTTTCCAGTCCTTTTACCCTGCTGCCCGGGCCTATTGACAAGATAAAAGCTGAAGCAAAAGCAGCTCTGGAAGGCGGCATCGATGTACTCGCACCTGGCTGTGGGATTGCACCCATGACCCCTCTCGAAAACATCAAAGCAATGGTTGCAGCAAGAGACGAGTACTACGCCTGAAAAGGCACAAAAATTTATTTATTTTTTTAAGGACACATTCCATAGCTCTAAGAATTTTAAAATACCTGGAATTATGTCCTACTTCATATTTTTTTAGTTTTAGCAGGTGGAGTGAAAACTCTAGAGCCAGACTCTGACAGGTTGTGAACTGAAGAGAGTCGTTTAGAATAAACAATTCAGTTAAATAGCTTTAGATCTAATTCAACATAATACATATCTAAATATATTAAACTCAGAATATGTCTAAAACGTACTGGCTAATAAATCTTAAACTTTTTTTGGAGGAGGTTAAGATATGAGAATAGGAGTTGCAATTGACCTCGGAACCAGCGGTTTTAGGGCCCAGAAAATTGACCTGGAGACCGGTGAAATTAAGAAAACCGTTATAACACTGAGAAATCCCCTGCCCGGAGCAAACGTAATGGACCATCTTGATTTTGCAATCCATTACGGGCTTGACAAGGCCCACGGGCTCTCGGCAACCGCGGTAAAAAATATTCTTGCTGAACTTGGAGTGGACCTGGCAGAAATGGAAAAATTTTCGATTTGCGGAAATCCAATTCAGCTTTCCATCTTTCAGGGTATTCCAATCGAAGACCTGGCATACGCAGGAGAGCGTAAAAAGCAAAAATACCACATAGAAGAGCAAAACAGGGATGCTCGCATAATACCCCTGGCTGAAATAGAGGGATTTGAAGAAGCTGCAAATTGCAAACTATTTGTGCCCCCGGCAATTAAACACGAAGTTGGAGCCGATGCTCTTGCTCTTATTGTAAAGGCTGGCATGATTGAGAGTAATGAGATCGCTATTGCGACGGACTACGGCACAAATGCCGAAATGGCTCTTAAAGCAAACGGTGTTATATATACCGGTTCAGCCGCTGCAGGCCCAGCTCTTGAGGGACAGGAGATAGAATACGGATCTATTGCTTCCCCTCATACAATTTCTGATGTGGAATTTGAAGGAGAAAATCTGCGGTGTTACGTACTTGACAGGGATATGACAGCCACCAGGGGTGACCTTGTAAATCCAAAAACAGGAGAAATCATAGAAAAGGGAGAACTTACTGCAAAAGGCATCACTGGTACCGGAGTTATTGCCCTTATAGAAGCAGGCATGAGAAACAAATTAATTGTGCTGCCAAAGATTCAAACTCCAGATGGCGTTCTCCACCTTCAAGACGGAATAAAATTCACGAATAAGGACCTTATTGAAGCAGGAAGAGCAATAGGTGCAATCAGGGCAGGACATATTACACTCTGTGCATCTGCAGGCATAGACATGGAAGAACTTCAGACCGCTCACATGTCAGGCGCTGCGGGTACTTATATGGACGCTGCAAAAGCCCATAAGGTGGGAATGATCCCTTACAATGCGAATTATGTTTCCCAGATAGGAAATACCTCCCTAACCGTTGCCAGGGAAATCCTGCTTTCTGAAGACAGGCTCTGGGAACTGCAGACAATTGCAAAGGAAATAGTGGGCACCCATGTAATGTTTGCAACCTCCGATGCTTTTAAGGAAGCTTATATGCTGGAGCTTGCTTACTGGAACGAGGGCATGGCCTTTAAGATGCTTCAGAAATTCCTGAAAAAGAAAAAACTGCCCATCATTGGTGAACCTTCTTCTATTCTCAAAATTGACCGCCAGGTTGAAAGGGATATTCCTGAACTTGGAGAAGAAGGGCTTGAAGTACTGGAAAAAGTCGGGACTTACCTTACTATGGTAATCGAGGGATGTGAAGGCTGCCATAAGTGCGTAAAGGTCTGCCCTAACGGAGCCCTGAGAATGGAAGAAAACGGAACCGTAAAAATAAGGACTGACCTCTGTGATGGCGCAAATTGCCAGCGCTGTCTGCACGCCTGCCCTGATGATAGATTTAAATGGGAAAATCTAACAGTCACAGGAAAGTAAAACGGGTAAGCTTATTGAGATTAAAAACAAATAAAGGAAAAATAATCAATAGGCGATGAGCAATAGGCAAGAAGGTACGAAGGGAGGAAAAAACGTGCAGGTCATTGTAGTGGGGGGATTTCTGGGAAGCGGGAAAACCACCACTATTATCAATATGGGCAAATACCTTGCAGAGAAAGGAAAAAAAGTTGCCATTATAGTGAACGAGATAGGGGAAGTCGGAATTGACGGGGATGTGATAAAAAAGTTCGGGTTCGATACGAAGGAAATCACGAGTGGGTGCATCTGCTGTTCTCTGAAAGTAGGGTTAAGGGTAACAGTTACTTATCTTGCAAATGAATACAAGCCTGACATCCTCATGATCGAACCCACAGGTATAGCTTTCCCGAATATAATAAAGAAAGAAATCGAACTCATGAACCTTGGCGAGCAGGTAAAAATCGCTCCTCTTGTGACCCTGATTGACGGCAGCCGTTTCAAGCACCTGATGAAAGAAGTAAAAGAATTTGCCATGAGGCAGATTATTGATGCGGAAATTCTCGGGATAAATAAGATAGACCTGATAGAACCTATTCGGATTCCAATACTTGAAGCCTCGGTCCAGCAACTGAACCCGAAATCCAAAATAGTCCTGCTTTCGGGAAAAGACACGGGCGAGAGCTTTGAGAATTTTATGCGGTTAGTGCTTCCGGATCTTGAAGAACTATCCAGAGAAGCGCCTGGAGCTGAGATAACAGAAGAAGAAAAACCTTCTAAAGCTGAACCTTCCGCACCGGAGGAGACCGAAAGTTCAATTGAAGCCTCAAAAGTAGGCAGTTATTCTGCAGAATTTGCAGTTGAAAACGGAAGTCTAAGTACTGAGGCTGCCAGGGAATTAACAACCGAACTGATGAACACGATAAAAGCGAAGGTGCTGCAACTAAATCCCGAATTTATAGGGCACATTAAGCTTTTCCTGGACAATGGGTCAGAAACCGTGAAACAGAGCGTTACAGTATATTATGAAGAGCCCCAGGAAGATGTGATCAAATCAAAGGAAGGAGCCACCCCTACCCTCAAGATACTTTCCGCGGTCTCAAACGTTGACAAGGAAGCTGTTAAAGCTGCTGTAAAAAATTCGGTACATGAGGTCTTTGAGAGAAAACAAATAAAAGTAAACAAAATCGAGCATGAACATAACCACGAACATGAAAACCATGAACATGAGCACCATGAACATGAAAACCATGAACATGAAAACCATGAACATGAACATCATGAACATGAAAACCATGAAAAACATAAGCATGGTGATAAGGAAGAAGAAATTCGTGAGTAAAGAATTTTTCCTCACATTTTTTAATTGATCTCCGGTTTAATTGATCTCCGGTTTTAATTGATCTCCAGTTTTAACTGATCTTTGAATTAGCCTTAATTTTTTAATTGATCTTCGTGGAACGGTCTATATAATACTGGGCCAGTTCATTACCCCACTCCAGGGCACCTGGAGTAAAACTCGTGATCTTCCGGTGATCGAATTCTCCTTCTTTTCCGAAGAGTTTCAGCATAAAGAAATTATCAGTAACCATGAAGGAAGAGGGCCTTATTTTGCCGGAGTATATATAAAGCGATACTTTATTTTCAAGCAATACATTAAATTCTTCTGTAAAGTCATTTTTGAATCTGTTATACACTTTTTCATCGAGCATAAGGTGTACTTCGGCCCCATTTTCCGCACAGGCAGCATGGATCGACGGGCAATCAGGACAGAAATAAGAGTAAAAGGATTTTATAGTTTTTGAATCATTTAGCTTGTCACGCAAATACCCTGGAAACTCGAAAAGGTGGTCAAGATCAGGCTCGTCCAGGTTACATTTTTTCAGCATATCAATTTTCTTAATCAGGTGTTCGGGAATAGGAGACCTGTCATGCTTTGACCAGTAGTCCTTGTTTCCGTCAAAAACGTCAAGAACAGCCTTAAGAGGGAGCATTCTCTCAACAATTACTGTTCCTATATCCGAAAGTTGGTAGATACTTCCCTTCTGCACTATCATATCCATATCTTTCAGTTTTTTAATTTGAGGCATTAGAGCACAGGAGTTTACATTAAGAACTTCTTTTATCTCGTTAATATCCATCGGCCCATTAGCTAACTGAACAAGAAGATTTTTTCTTTTTTCAGAGAAAAAAATCAGGTCTATAAGTGAACTCATGTTTATCAGCTTCCAATTACTCATATATTGTCTAAACCGGAACAAATTCGCCAGAATTTGCCCTAAAAACCACCACGATCATGGAGGCAGCATAGTTTCAGCCTTTAGTCAAGAGATGATGAAATAAAAAGCGTTTCATATCAACGATACATATCACGTTAATCAATATTAAAAGCAATTAAGATTTTATTCTTGCTTATTCGGGTCCTGCTCAGAGACATATATCCGTGTATCAATTGATAGAACTCTCTCGTCTTAAAAACGTGGAATAATTTTCAACCAGAACTAAATAAATATTGTGAGGATTATATTTAATTTCTGATAATATATAATGTATATTGTGGAGATCATATTTAAAGTATATTGAAAAGAGAGCTCTTTTATTGATTTGGGCTCTTTGTCATTCCCTGTGGAGAAAATACCTTTCAATTCGAGACCGCATTGGTTTTTATAAAGACATTATGAGGATATCTACACAAAACAACGAAAAACCTTGATCATAGAATATTATAAATGCCATTGAACTGTAAGCAGGGTCAAGTTCTTCAAAACTCTGGATATTCAGGATTCTGGATACTCAGGATTCTGGATACTCAGGAATCTGGATACTCAGGAATCTGGATACTCAGGAATCTAGATACTCAAGACTCTGGATTGTATATATTAAATATGCAAGTCAAGCCTTCAAATTTTCAATACCCTTCAATATTTGATGACTTCTTTTTTTCTAGCCTGCGGAATTTTGTTATCCCCCTGGAATATCGAAAATACAATGTGTTGGAAAATTCAGGCAAGTATGAAATTTGAGGAAAAGCTTATTTTTAAAAGGAGAAAATATTGGACCTCAATAAAAAACAGTGTCGGTTAAGCTATATACAATTGAGAGAATCTTTAATTATAGAGTCAAAAAGAATAACACTCTCTGGAGATAACCCCGAAAAAACGTTCTTAAACACTTGTGGCAATGTCTCCCCACTTTCGCCACCCTATAGAGACATTATCACTACCCAGAGAGTTATTCGGACTCTTGCTTAACTTATGGAAGGTGTAAAGGCATGAAATGTATGTTAATCGGAGGATTCTCGGGAAGCGGGAAAACCACACTGATAAGAAAACTTGTTGAACATTTGGGAAAACAGGGACAGAAAGTGGCAGTTATCGTTAACGAGATCGGAGAAATAGGGATCGATGGAGATACGATCTCGGAAGGGGAAGTTGAAACCAGGGAAATTACAAGTGACTGTGTCTACTGTCCCCTGAAAACCAGCATGGAATACACCTTGAGAAATATCATTGAATCTTACAATCCGGACACTATTATAATAGAACCCGCAGGAATAACTCCCCCTGGACAAATAAAAAGAAATATTGAAAATATGGGAATCCCGGGAATAACTTTTGCCCCGATAGTGAATCTTGTGGACGCTGCCCGCCTGAGTAAGGAGACAGGAGAGCTGCATAATTTCATGAAAAATCAGATAGGCGAGGCCGATATCCTGGGCATCAATAAAGTTGAACTTATAAACAACCGTGAAGAACTCCTGGAAATCTGCCTGTTCCTGCGCAAATTAAACCCCAAAGCAAGAATGATTCATTTTTCGGCCCTACAGGGAGGAGAAAATTTAGACAAATTGCTCGGACTGCTGGAAGAAACCAGTGGGAACAAAATAGCCCTGGGCAGAGAAAACTCGATTCAAATGTCGGGAGTTTCGGCCTATTCGTCCTAATTTGAAATCGCTTCACAGGAGATCTCCATCAAAACAGGGATTTCTGTTTCCGAGTAGATTCTGGAAGGCATAAAAAATAAGGCAGAAGAGCTAAACCCTGACTACATAGATCACCAAACCACATAAACGACCCAACCACATAAACAACCCTATCACATAAACCACTCAATAACACAAACCACCCTATCAAATAAACCACCCAACCACATAAACCATTCAATAACACAAACCACCCTATCACACAAACGACACAACCACATAAACAACCCTATCAAATAAACCATTCAATAACACAAACCACCCTATCAAATAAACCACCCAACCACATAAGCCACTCAATCACATAAACGACACAACCACATAAACTACCCAACCACATAAACCACATTAAGCTTTCTTTCAGGCATCAGGAAAATCTTGTAAAGGGAAGTGTAACCTCTGCGCACAATCCCTAAAATGGAAGTCCTTAAAAAATGAAGAAAATCTCAATCGAGAGTAGCGGTATTTTCTGCGGTAACGCCATGCCCAAAAACGAACTTATTAAAGCTGTGGATGGCAATAAGCAGATGCCTGAAAGAAAGACAGCTTTCCTCCAAAATTTAAAATTTTTCCTTAATAGTCCACAAAAGCCGTCATCTTTTTTGGAATATTTTTTATGCTGTTTCTAAGCCTTTAGCTCTGCAACTCGATTGTTACAGCAGACCCTTTTTAACACATGAAAATGAATAATTCTTACACTGAAAACTTGATTATGAAAAAATCAACCGTGTATCTGGTAGATAACCAATTTTGCTATTTTCATAATATTTGCATTAACTGATTCTCCCGTACAGACCCCAGTTTTTAACCATTTGTGACTTAAACCGACAATGGCTTCTATAGAACATTTAAGATATATGTTGTATGGAATACGCAATAACTATAGAGAATGTGGTGGCATCCACCACTCTGGCGGAAGATTTCGACCTGCTGAAGATAGAGGCCGGACTGGAGGGAGCAGAATATAACAAAGCTAAGTTCCCTGGCCTGGTCTACAGAACTGAGAACCCAAAGGCTGCTTTTCTGATTTTCACCTCCGGAAAAGTGGTATGTACCGGAGCTAAGACCGTCGAGAACGCTAAAATGGCCATAATCAATCTGGCTAAAATACTCAAGTCCATTGGCTGCGAGAAAATAAATTCAGAACCTGAGGTTTATATTCAAAACATTGTAGCAACTGCTGATTTGGAAACGAACCTGAACCTGAATACAATTGTCATAGCCTTTGGTATGGAGAACGTAGAATACGAGCCAGAGGTATTTCCCGGGCTTGTTTACAGGCTTGAGTCTCCCAAGGTAGTAGTGCTCATATTCAGCTCTGGCAAACTGGTGATCACAGGCGGCAAATCTCCGGAGGATTGCGAGAAGGGCCTGCAGGTCATAAAGACAGAGTTTGATAACTTAGGGCTTATTTATTGAATCTTCTTAGAACTTAGAGCAGGAATAATCCATAATTCAACCTGGCAGAGAGAAAGGAATCCCAGGAGGAAGAATGTTTCCGGCGTGAAAGTTTCCGATTCAGGACGTTGCGGCATGGATGAAGGTAATGAAGAAGGAAAAATATTTCCGGTTCAGGACAGCCTTGACCTGACACACAAAAAGTTTATATATTATAAAAGGGTCATCGCCCCTGTCTGGAAGATAACCTCTTGGATAGAGAGGTAAGGTACTCTTTCAGCCATCTGGAGAAAACTGACCCCGGACAAACAGCAGAATTTAAAACAGTCATAAAGACGCCTGCTTATTAAAAAATTAAAGATAGAGATAGAATAACCTTCCCGGAAAATAGTTTGCCTCTGTTTAAAAAAGAGTTGAAAAACGGCAAAAAACAAATCTGAATAAACTCCAGAGAATTAAAAGATCGGAGTTATGGAAACTCTTGCGCAAGTTCCCATCGAAAGTAAGAGATCAGGTAATTACTGAGGAGAACTAAACAGGAGATTCATTTCACTTGTGTACTTTCAAAAATATACTTTGATCACCACATTTTGCCTGTTTCAAATCTACAATAAAAACAAATCTACTTGATAACCTCCTCGCTCAAAATAAAAACTTCCGTATCTTCACCCTCTGCAATAAAATCGCTTTGGAATTGAAAATAATCGACCAATAAATTTTGATCTCGTTGTTTAGATCAAAGAGAGCAAAAAAATACTTCTTTTTTACAAAATCATTTGCAGAGAAAATTGAGATGAGAATTATAAAATTATAGCGATTCAAAAATTAACATAGGTGAAGGTATATGCAATAAAATCTAACTGTGATCTGCAAGTGCATCCCGGAATACTAGGGAGTACACTTATCAGAATTAACTGGAAAAAAATCCATAAGGGCCAGGAAATAGAAAATAAAAGATATCTGAACCTGGCAGCTTAAAAGCTTTCTGAAAAAAGCTTAAAAACGGGATAAAAAACGGGAAGTAACTCAAAAGTTATTTTCAGAAAGCTTGAAAAACAAGAGAAAGGACTGAAATCCAGCTTCTGAATGAACAGTACACCACTCAAAGTTATCCAATCCCTCTCAATGGAAGGAATTCGATCTGGAGGTTTTCGAATTCCCTGCCATTATATTCAAGAAGCGTTTGGTAAAAAACGCTTAAACATTTCAGGGAGATGTGACTTGCAGAGTCAACGATCTGAGCAATCCGAGACTCTTTTGCTAAATGGAGGTTAAAATATGTTGGATTTGAAACTGGAAGATATCGACGGCATATTAGTACGCTACAACGTCGCCCTCGAAAAGGAAATGACCCCTGATGAAGCTGCAGAAGAGCTTTATCCAAAAGACGAACTCATCTATCCTGTTGCAAAAGCAATCTATGAGGGAGAAGAGGATGACGTAGTTGACGCACTCCAGGCTGCTATCGATGCAGGCAAGAAGCCAATCGCCCTTATCGATGATGCCCTGATGGTAGGAATGGGAGTTGTAACCCAGCTCTACGACGATGGTATCATTTTCCTCCCGAACGTTATGATGTCCGCTGATGCCATGCTGGCAGGTATCGACTTCTGTAAGAGCCAGACCACCGAAGTTCCCGAGCCAAAGGGCAAGGTTGTCTGCCATGTTGCAGAAGGAGACGTCCATGACATCGGAAAGAACATTGTTGCTGCCCTTCTGAGAGCAAATGGCTACGAGGTAATTGACCTTGGAAGAGATGTTCCTGTAGACGAAGTAATCGCTGCAGTCGAAAAAGAGAAGCCAATAATGCTCACAGGTACTGCTCTTATGACAACCACCATGTATGCATTCAAGGAAGTTAATGACAAACTCCTTGAAAAGGGAATAAAGATCCCATTCGCATGTGGTGGCGGTGCTGTGAACCAGGACTTCGTGTCTCAGTATGAACTTGGAGTTTATGGTGAAGAAGCTGCTGATGCCCCCAAGATTGCTGACGCAATCGTTGCAGGTACTACAGATATCACAGCATTAAGAGAGGAATTCCACAAACACTGAGGAGGGAGCAAAAATGGTAAAAAAAATACACTTCAATGGCTCACGCTAACGCAGATGAACTGATTTTCGGGCAATCAAAATTCCCTGTAAAAGCAGGGCTTGGCCTTGAAATTGGTGCCGGTTACACGACTCCCGAAGTAAACTATGCCCCAAGGCCTGGAGCCGGCGCATCCAAAGAAAAACTCATAAAAGAGTATGAAAGGATCACCACTGACATTATGGCAAGGATGGTCCAGATAGGAGCTCCCTCTGTTGTACTTGAAACTGAACACGTTCAGCAGATGTCCAACAATCCCTCCTGGGGAGGAGCTGTTGCACATGCCCAGAAGACCATCATGGAAGAATACCATGACGAATACGGTATAAAGTGTGCACTTCGCCACACAATTGGTGACATTCGTGAAGACCGTGACTACCTCCAGCTCAGAGGAGACAAGTACAGCACCTTTATGGAAGCCTTTGAAGAAGCTGCCAACAATGGTGCAGACCTGCTCGCAGTTGAGTCAATGGGTGGTAAGGAAGTCTTCGACTATTCTATTCTGAGAAACGACACTGCAGGTATCCTCTTCGGAATTGGTGTACTTGGCAGCATGGACATGGAAATGGTCTGGTCCGACATTGCAGACGTTGCAAAGAAGACAGGAACTGTAGCCTCAGGTGACACAGACTGTGCCCAGGCAAACACTGCAATGTTCATTGCAGGCGGTCTGCTTGACAAGAACCTTGCCCACACAACTGCAATTGTTGCAAGGGCAATCTCTGCAGCAAGATCCCTCTGTGCATATGAAGCCGGTGCAGTAGGCCCTGGAAAGGACTGTGGTTATGAAAACAGCATTGTAAAATCCATTGCAGGTGTCCCGATAGCTCAGGAAGGTAAGACCTCAACCTGTGCCCACTCTGACCTGATGGGTAACATTGTCATGCAGTGCTGTGACCTCTGGTCCAACGAGTCCGTTGAGTACCACGGTGAATTCGGCGGTACAACTGTTCAGTGCTGGTCCGAGACCCTTGCATACGACTGTTCCATGATGAACGTTGCCCTTAAGACTGGCAAAGCA
This sequence comes from Methanosarcina sp. Kolksee, assembly GCF_000969945.1. NCBI lineage: Archaea > Methanobacteriati > Methanobacteriota > Methanomicrobia > Methanosarcinales > Methanosarcinaceae > Methanosarcina > Methanosarcina sp. Kolksee. The sequence continues at coordinate 226,015 of NZ_CP009524.1, read as the reverse complement.
AAGGACCTCAGGGACATCCTCGTGCTCTCTGACAAATACAGAGACCCACAGGGCTATGTGATTGCCTACGACAACGCTTACAAGGTAGGACAGGCAATCGCAAAGGACGGAGAGAACAACTACCTCCGTGCAAAGAACGCAGCAATCGAATGTTGCAACATCGTCGAAGAAGGTGTCAACTCCGGCAAGCTCAGACTTACAAGATTCGAAACCAATGCTCTTGCAAAGGTTAAGGCCGACCTCGAAGCCCTCACTGACGATGCTGACAAGTTCATGAGCGACAACCTGACCAAGTTCAAGCAAGAAGTTGCAGTTTTCAAACCAGAAAACTACGGGCTCTAAGCCCTAAACTTCTTTTTTTAACTTTTTTAAAATTATGGCTTCAGGTGAAACTATGAGCGAAAACGTAGGAACTGCTACTGTAATAGTTGACAAGACTGCAAATGCTGCCCCTCTGGGCTTTACCGGCCTTGGCCTTGCCGCAGTTCTGTTAAGTCTAAGCTACATAGGGATATATCCTGTGGAATCGATGATTGTCTCCATGGCAATATTTCTGGGTGGATTTGCCCAGGTTTTTGCAGGAATTATGTCCTGGAAAAAAGGAGATATTTTTGCAGGGACTGCATTCTCTGCTTTCGGCCTGTTCTGGTTCTCACTGGCCGGATTGCTTGTTATGCCTGCAATCGGCTGGGCTGAGGCTTCGTCCGGAACTGCTATGGCCGCGTATCTCTTTATCTGGGGTGTATATACCTTTGTTATGCTGGTCGCTACTATGAGAATAGGAGTCCGTGCACTTCAGTTTGTCTTTGTTACATTATTTTTGCTATTTATGTTGCTTGCTGTTGTAAACGCAACCGGCAGTACAGGGTTGCTTATAGTAGCTGGCTATGTAGGACTTGTTATGGGTCTTGGAGCTCTTTATACAGCTCTTGGCATGGTAATGAACGAGGTCCACGGAAAAACCGTAATCCCACTCTAATAGTAAAATAATCAGCATTCATTGAGTAAAACTCTCGAGTACCTGGTAAAAGACCTGCACCAACCTCAATAAGCATAAAAAAAGTATAAAATTGCAGGAAAAAACAGAAAAACAGCTAAAAACGACTCTTCAGGTAAGCACAGGTATTAAACCTGTGTTTACCAATCCTCCCAATAGTATTGAATGAGTGGCTAAACTCTGTATTGTGACCGCGTTATAAAAACACAGGCACTCGAGGGCTTATTCAATTTAAAAAATCGTTTTCGTTTTTGTTTTTACCGTAAGCCTTTTAAAAAAAGGCTTGGGCAAAAACCTCAGCAATAATTGAAGTTGAGTATCTTATCTCCGAACCCTATCAGCGTGATTAAACGGTGCAACAGTTGTGGCACAAACCTTTTCAAAAAACGTTTGATTGAAAACCTTTTCAAAAAATGTTTGATCGAAAACGAGGCAACATTTGAGCTAGAAAGAAGATTGGAAAAACTAATTAACGGTGAACTTCGAATGCAAGCGGATAAAAAGCTTGACAAAACCCACAACAAAATCCGCAATAGATCTTATACAGGGCTTGCTTTGAGTTTGATACTGACACTTTTCAAGCTGCTAGCCGGGATTTTGGGAAATAGTACTTTGCTTCTTGCCGATGCAGTTCGCTCCTTCTCCGAATTCGCCAATGAATGTATAAAACTCCTGGATTTTTCTATTGGAAGTAAACCTGGAGATGAAAGCCATAACTACGGACATGGAAAAATCACAACCCTCTGCATGGGAGCAGAAGCTTTTATTCTTCTTTTTGCAAGTTTTCATATGATTTCCCTGAGTTCTGGGGAAATGCTCATGTTTTTGCAGGGCAAAGAGCCCGAAACTCCTGAAATTATTGCACTTTATGCAGCAATTTCAGCCTTTATATTAAGAAATATTATGGCAGTTCTGACAGAAAATCCTGAATTACAGGCTAAAGAGGATTTTTCAAAAGCTCATATCCCTGTAAAAGGCTTATCAATTATTCCAGTAAAACGCTTGTTAATAATTCCAATAAAAGACGTATTAATATCCTGCATTGTTATTTCAGGGATAGGATGCACATTTCTGCCTGGAAAAAGCTTTGATATAGCTGATTCTTTCGCTGCTCTTCTTTTAAGCCTCTATCTCCTTGGAACTTCAGGAAGACTTCTCTACAGGATTGCAAATGAGCTGATAGAAGCTTCCCTTGAGGAGGAAAATAACCTCAGAATTAGAGAGATTATAAACAAAACCGAAAACGTCACGGGTTCAGGAGAACTTAAAACTCGCAGGATAGGAAAGGGTATAGCAATCAACGCCATTGTTAATGTGAATAACTCCCTGAGTGTCCTGGAAGCTGCAGAGATAGCAAATCTCGTAGAAGAGAGGCTGAAAGCAGCTTTTACAGAAGACACATACATACTGATAAAGATCGAGCCCGTACCAGGAAAGAACCAGAATTTCAAAAGCAAAAGTAGATCATCTAATGAGAAGAAAGGGGAAAAGGCAAGTTTATTTTAACAAAACATACATGATATTCTTCAAAAACATGTCCAAAAAATGAAAGTGTTTAAGAGCACTTTCATGCCAAATAAAACATAGAAAAAATAAAATAATATGGCAATAATGGTGTGAAAAAACCAATATGAAAACCGAAAGTTAGGAAAACAGCAAACCCATCGCTTTAATTCTAGCGGGTATCTATCTAGCTACTACAAGATTTAACAGATATCCAGGTTTTACGTATATGGGTATAAATTGAGACCTAATTTAGAGAGCTCTGAATCTTATCGCTTGCTAAAGAAAGCTTAATTACCCGAATTTAAAAATGGTATGAATTAAAAGTAGTCTGAATTAAAAATGGTCTGAATTTAAAGTGGTCTGAATTTAAAGTGATCTGAATTTAAAGTGATCTGAATTTAAAGTGGGCTGAATTTAAAATGGTCTGAATTTAAAGTGGGCTGAATTTAAAATTGTCTGGATTAAAAAATTGTCTGAAAATCCTGGAAGTTATATCTAACTCTCAAAAGAGGTTAAAAATGCACTTCAGTCTTGGAATCGACGCGGGGGGCACTTATACTGATGCCGTTATCATTAGAGATTCAGACGGATCTGTGATAGAATCCAGTAAAGCGCTAACTACATACCCCGATCCCCTACCTGGAATGAAAAACGCTATTGATGCGCTGAACCCGGAGTATCTTAAAGACATTAAACTGGTATCTGTATCTACAACCCTGTCTACGAATACCATATTGGAAAGCACTGGGTTTCCGGTAGGGCTAATCATGATAGGGGATTATGTGATTCCTGAGAAACTTCCTACGGACTACTGGATAGCGGTCTCTGGTGGGCATAACAGTGACGGAGAAGAACTGAAGGCTCTTGACCTTGACTCAGTAGAAGAATTTGCCCTCAAGGTAAAAGATAAGGTTTCGGCTTTTGCAGTTTCTTCATATTTCAGTAACCGCAATCCGGAACATGAGCTTGCTGTCAAAAAAGCCGTAAAGGGACTTACAGGGCATCCTGTGGTTTGCGGGCACGAACTTTCACAGGACCTTGGAGCCTATGAAAGGGCTATAACTGCGTTTCTTAACGCCCAGTTAATTCCTATTACTCACAAGTTTATCCAGTCAATAGTTAAGGAGTTCGAAATCCGGGGTATAAATGCTAACCTGCTGATGCTGAAATGTGACGGATCAGTGGTGGGAATAGAAGAAGCCCTGGAAAAGCCCATTGAGACAATATTTTCAGGGCCTGCCGCAAGCCTTGTTGGGGCATCTCATCTGAGCAAGCTCGAGACCTGTGCTATGATCGACGTTGGCGGCACGAGCACGGATGTAGCCATGATGGAGAACGGGCTTCCCCAACTCAGCAATATGGGTGCCGTTGTCGGAGGCTGGCAAACCCGCGTAAAAGCAATTCGTATGGAAACCTCTGCAACAGGAGGAGACAGCCATATCTGGGTAAAAGGCGACAGAACTTATATCGGCCCGCGTCGGGTAATTCCACTCTGCCGGGCTTCGGTTATATATCCCGGTTTCAGGGAAAAACTGAAATCGAACAGAGTTGCAAAAGGGTATCTCTGCGAGAGCATTCAGGTAACAAAATTTTATGTCAGGACCAGCTTCAAGCCTATCGAATTGAAGGCAGGAGAGAGGGAAATATACAGGCACATCGGAAAAGAGCCTGTTTCCTTCGGTGACCTGCTCATAGCCCTGAAAAAACGTCCATCACCGTCCATTCTGGACTCATTAGTCCAGAAAAGGTTAATCCAGGCAATAGGTTTTACGCCTACCGATGCCCTTCATGTGCTCGGAGAATATACTGAATGGGATGTAGAGGCTGCAACAATCGGAGCTTCCATGCTTGGAAGGATAGTTAAGCAGAGCCCAGAAAATTTCAGCGCGGAAGCAAAACGCAGGGTTGCGCGAAATATTGCCGAAGATCTTATTGCTTATCTTATAGAAGGAATGCCTAGAAACGAGATCGACAGGGTTCTTCTCGGAAGAAACTTTACCCGTTTCAGAGTTGAAATTCCTGTGGTGCTTCTAGGAGGACCTGTAAAGGCATATGTTGAGGATCTCAAAAACCTGATTAATGCTGACTTTATAGTTCCAGAGCACGCTGAGGTTGGAAATGCTGTCGGAGCTCTTGTCGGGAAAGGAATTAAAAGGGTAGAGATTCTTATAAAAACAAAAGTTATCAAGTCTTTTGAAGGAGAGGCTAAGAATATAGATAACGAAGCTCATGAGAAGTGTACTGCAGAAGATACCTTGCCGTATCAGACTAAAAACGAGTTCATTGTCTTTTCCCCATCTGAAAGAAAGAAATTTGAAAGCTATAGTGAAGCCGTTGAATTCGCAGAAAAGCTTGGAAGACAGCTTGTTATGGACTACATGGTGAGTGCAGGACTTCAAAAGGAGAACATAAAAATAGACGTAAGCCGGAAGCATCTAGCTCCGAGCGGCTGGACTGATGTGCCCCTGGAAACAAAACTTGTTTTCGTAGGAATAGGAATCCCAAAAACTACGATTACAGCTTGAGAGGATAAGGATAAATTAGGATATCAGCAGCCGGATATTATAAACAGAGATATATATCTTGAGAATAATTTTATAAATCCGGATAAAAAAGATGTATACAGCTAAAAAAGGACCTTAATTTGTAATATAAAGTAAAAATGGGGCTGTTTTGACATGCAATATAGTCTGGGTATTGACGCAGGCGGAACCTACACCGATGCTGTAATATTAAGAGATTCGGATAGCCGGATCCTTGATACCAGCAAGGCAATTACTACCTATCCGGACCTTATGGCCGGAATTCGAAATGCAATTGATAAACTGAATCCGGAGTATCTCAGCAAAGTAAAGCTGGTATCGGTTTCCACAACCCTGTCAACAAATACCATTCTCGAAAAAACAGGGTATCCTGTTGGTCTGATTCTGGTAGGGAACTACACTGTCCCAAAAAAACTTCCAGCAGACTACTGTATTATTGTAAAAGGAGGACATGACAGCAATGGAGATGAACTGCAGCCTCTGGACCTTGCTGCCGTAGAACAATTTGCAGTAAGCCTGAAAAAGAAAGTCTCCGCGTTTGCAGTGTCTTCGTACTTCAGCACGAGAAACCCGGAACATGAGCTTAAAGTAAAGGAGATAGTCCTTAAATTGACAGGGCATCCTGTGGTCTGCGGATATGAATTATCTCAGGAGCTGGGAGCTTACGAACGGGCAGCCACAGCCGTATTAAACGCCCAGCTAATTCCAATAACCTATCAGTTTATCCATTCCATCACTGCCGAAATAAAGAAAAGAAACCTTGATGCGAAAATCCTTATGCTGAAATGTGACGGCTCGGTTATAGATATAAAAGGCGCAAAACTGCGTCCCATTGAAACCATATTCTCAGGCCCTGCTGCAAGTATTAAGGGAGCTTCTTACCTCTCAGGACTGGACACATGTGCCGTAATTGATGTGGGAGGGACAAGTACGGATGTCTCCATAATAAAAAATGGAGTTCCTGAGCTTTGTGAGAAAGGAGCAGTTGTAGGAGGCTGGCAAACCCGCGTAAAAGCAATAAGAATGGAGAGTTCAGCAAACGGGGGAGATAGCCATGTGTGGTTTAAGAAATGCATAAGGATAGGTCCGAAAAGGGTTATGCCTCTCTGCGTTGCTGCTGTACGGTACCCAAACTTTAAAGAGAAACTTGAGAAGAACCCTGTTCCCCTGAGAACCATGCTCAGTGAACATACTCAGCCCACAAAATTTTTTGTTAGTACTGGAGTAGCCCCTATTAGTCCTACAGAAAGCGAAAAAAAGTTACTTGAGATTGTAAAAGACGAGCCTCTTTCGATCTACGGAATTTTAAATAAAATGAAGCGGTTCCCCTCTCCAGAAGTCCTTGATTCATTGATTCAGCAGCGTGCAATCCAGGCTATAGGCTTCACACCGACTGATGCCCTGCACGTACTTGGGGAATATACCGAATGGGATGTGGAAGCTGCCCAGATTGGAGCCAAAAAACTTTCGCGTTTTACTCAAATGGGAGTTCATGCTTTTTGCAAAAAGATAAAGCAGCAGATTGCAAAAAATATGGTTTACAGCCTTATGTCTTTTATCATGGAAGGCAGGGGAAAAGAAGGGATAAAGAAAATGCTGGAGGAAGACGTTCCTGTCCAGTACAAATTTAATATTCCCATAGTCCTGCTCGGAGGCCCTGTAAAGGCTTATTATGAAGAGATTAAGGGTCTCATAGATGCAGAGGTTATAGTTCCTGACCAGGCCAGCGTAGGAAATGCAGTTGGAGCTCTAGTAGGAAAAGGAATTAAAAGAATTGAGATAATTATAAGACCATCTTCAATGGAAAATCCAGACCAAAATTTCCTGGTATTTACCCCTGAAGGAAGGAAGAAATTCGAGCAATATGGTATGGCGATAGAATATTCCCATAAAACCGGTGAAGAACTTATTCTGGATTCAATGAAAGATTTTGGGCTTCCAGAAGGGTCAATAAAAATAAGCACAAGTCTGGAATACCTTTCTCCACCTGGCTGGAAACATACGCCAATGGAGACAAAAATGACTTTTGTAGGAGTCTGTAACCCTGAGATTTTAACAAATTAGAGATAAAATTATATATATATGATGTTTTTTATATATGAAAGTCGATTTAAAAGCCGGAGAAATGCTCAATTTGAAAACGAAAAGCCAGAGAACCAGCCTGCTGGAAAGAAAGATCGGCTACAACTGCAAGTTACTGAATAACAGGAAGTAAGAGAACATGGATTCTTCACTTATTGATCTTGTTTTCCGCTCCGATAAGAGAAAAAACCTTCTTACATTGCTGGATAGCGGCTCAAAAAATATTGACGAAATCAAGACCACACTGGATGTTACGGCCACCTCGATCCTTCCCCAGATAAAGAAACTGATAGATCATGATCTTATTGTCCAGGAAGACAAAATGTATAAACTCACAGTCCTGGGAGAGTTCATAATCAAGAAGATAAAACCCCTGATAAGTGCTCTTGATGTAATTGAGAAAAACAATTCATATTGGACAGGTCACGATCTGAACGGAATTCCCCGCCACCTGCTGGAACGTATATCCGAACTGGGAGACTGTACATTTATAGAGCCAGACCTTAACCATATATATGAACCGTCTCAAGAAATAATAGACAGCATGGCCAATGCAAGGCATGCTTCGACTTTTGCGTCCTATTTCAACCCCGCTTATCTCCCCCTGTACGTTGAGCTTGGCAGAAAAGATGCCGAACTTTCCCTGAATTTTAATCAATCTGTCTGGGACCATCTATCAAACGAACACTCAAATATGATAAATGAATTAATGGGCATGGATAATGTAAGCCTGTATGTTTCCAAAGAAGGAATAAAGCTTACTGAGATTACCGTGACTGATAGGACAATGATGCTGGGCCTTTTTGATAAAAAAGGGAAATTCGACCAGCAGTTCATTATAAGCTCCGAACCCAGCGCCCTTTTATGGGGTCAGGAACTGTTCGATTATTTCAAAAGGCTTTCCAGACAGGTAAACAAGATATGAAAAGATACAGACTTATAACCTATATAATCTCTATCTACTTCCAAATGGACTACTGTATAAAGAAATGATAACAGATGCAGTCTAAAAGGATTACCGCATAGAAGTTTTTAGAGAACTTATCAAAAAGTAATAAAAAGTAATTATATTTACAAGTAATATTATGATGATATTATGATACATAAAATTATGATGTTGTGATACATGAAATTATGATGTTGTGATACATGAAATTATGATGTTGTGATACATGAAATTATGATGTTGTGATACATGAAATTATGATGTTATAATACACGAAATTATAATGTTATAATACACGAAATTATAATGTTGTGATACACGAAATTATAATGTTATGATACATGAAATTATGATATCATGACACAAAAAATGGTAATTTTCATTATATACAAGGTATAAATCTCAAAAACCTTCAAGTATAAACCCCAAAGGAAACCAAAAACCCCACACCTGAAGATTCTTTATCCTATGAAAAACTACAATGGCAAGGATAAAGACAGAAAGTTCAGAATATTTTAGTATAGAGATATATATGATGTCACATATAATAGGATGAGACCTAAGAGAGGGAATCAGATGGATTCATCACTACTGGATGTTCTCTTTCTTTCAGAAAAAAGGAAAAACCTACTTTTACTGCTTCTGGACGGACCAAAGAACATCGAAGAAATCAAAAATACGCTTGATGTCCGTTCGAGCCCAATAATGACCCAGATAAAGATACTGATGAAGCAGGACCTTATTGTTGAGAGTAACAGGCTCTATAAACTTTCCAGTATCGGAGAGATTCTGGTTCCGAAGATGAAAACAATTCTTGAAACATTCAACGTCTTTGATAAAAACCACGATTACTGGATAAATCAGGATATGACATCAATTCCTCCTGAGTTTCTCGATGAGATCGGAAAGCTTGGAAACTATATTGAAGTAAACCCTGACCGAAACCATGTGTTTGAATATCCAAAAGAAGTTGTAAAACACCTGTCCGAATCCGATAAAGTGAGGATTTCATCTTCCTTTTTCCTGCCCATCTATCCGTCCCTGTGCATAGAACTTGCCGCAAAGGGCACGGACATAACCCTGGTGTTTACAGAATACGTTTATGATAGAATGCTCAATGACTACAAGAAGGAACTTGAACATTTCCTGAACCTGAAACATACCAAACTCTATGTCTGCAATAATAATAATATGAAAATTGCTTCAAGCATAGTCACGGAAAAGTTCATGGCGCTCTCCCTCTTCTGTAACAGTGGAATTTACTATAATCATAACCTGGTAAGTTTTGATGAAAGTGCGCTTAAATGGGGAAAAGATCTTTTCAATCACTACAAAAGGATAGCAAGGCCTATAACCAAAGTGTGAAAATTTTTATAAGTTTTCCAAATTTCTATAAGTTTTCCAAATTTCTACAAGTTTTCCAAATTTCTACAAGTTTTCCAAATTTCTATAAATTTTTCAATCCTGAACCTTCAGCCAGTTTGGAGTAAAAAGAAAAAAGCAAGAAAAAAGCCAGGTTTAGGAGAAAGGTTTAGGAGAAGTACCTCCCTCCTTGTGGAAAAAAGATTCAATAAAGAATACAGGGCAAGGAAGCAGAAATTTCAGTTCACCCTTATCGTAGCGTTCATTCCAGGAAGATCCTTGACAATAAAATGGTAGGTTCCGATTTCATTAAAGGTATACGTGAAAGGCACCCTGTATGAAAGTTTTTCATCAGGGAACAGCTTTTCCTCACTAACAAGCACGTAATTACCCTGTCTCTTGTCGCTCCACCAGGAAACAGTATCCCCTTTTGAGAGTTCCAGTTCAGAAGGCCGTACCACACCATACTTTTCAAGACGGACAATGTGGTCTTCTCCGAGTTTTGAAGTCGTGTTATTTTCCGACTGTAAGGCAGACTCGGCTTCAGGTACCGAAGAATTAGAATCGTCAGGCACCGATTCATTGCTCTCAGTACAACCTGAGGCAAATAAGAATATTAACCCCATAAGTAAAATCAGACTATTTCTCTTCATAAATATCCCTCTTTTTCATTTAATAGTATAAGTTCAGATCATATTCATTATCTTTTTGATCTGACAGAAAAAAGCAAAAACAAAAATGTAATTCGTGGAACAAAGAAGCAGAAGACAGGAAACAAATCAAAGCAGGAAGTAAATCATAGACAAGAAGCGAAGCGTAGAAAGGAAAAAAATCATAGACAAGAAAGAGAAGGGCACAAAGTAGGGAGAAAAACAGAAGAAAGTGACAAATCGAGGAAAATACGAACGGAACCAAAGCAAAGAAGGAATCAAGAAGAGTAAAAATAAAATCCGGTAAAAAAACCGAACGGAACCGAAGCAAAGAAGGAATCAAGAAGAGTAAAAATGAAATCCGGTAAAAAACTGAAGGAAAAAGATCAAATAAAAAAAATAGAAAATCAAAAAATTTACGTCCCGACTGAGACTTGAACTCAGGTCTAAGGCTCCGCAGGCCTCAAGGATATCCACTACCCTATCGGGACACAAGCAAGCAACACTGATAAGCACATTCAAGGATATAAACTTTATTCCTCAAAGAGACGACAGTGTCTCAAATTTGCTGTAAACTTGAAATCAGGTTTTGAGTACTATGAACAAAATTGATCTTCCGAGTTGGAATTTTCTACCCAATAACTTATTTAGATTTCTGATTGTACAGAAAAATTGGCACACTACCCAAGAGCTTAACCTCTAATTTGTAGCTATAACCCTGGCCTGAAAGTTGGGGAAAAAATCCCGTTTCTCCGACATCACTACCAATAAAGATTAAATGCAACAAGTTCGTTTTTATAATTTATGTCAATGACTATAGGACTTGCAGGAAAACCCAATGCGGGAAAATCCACTTTTTTCAAAGCTGCTACACTTGCAGACGTTGAAATTGCAAATTATCCTTTTACAACTATTAATGCTAATCACGGAGTTACTTATGTGCGGGTTGAATGCCCCTGCAAAGAAAAGGAAAAGAGATGCGGAAAGTGCGTGGATGGGGTAAGGCTCGTCCCGATTGATATAATTGACGTTGCCGGACTTGTCCCTGATGCGTACAAAGGGAGGGGACTGGGAAATACTTTTCTGGATGAACTCAGGCAGGCTCAGGCAATTGTTCATGTAGTAGACGCCTCAGGCGGGACTGACGCCGAGGGCAACCCTGTAGATATCGGAGATCATGACCCTCTTGAAGACGTAGCTTTCCTGAATAGGGAAATCACAATGTGGCTTTATGGCATTCTGGAAAGAAACTGGGTCAAGCTTGCCAGAAAAATCCAGGCCGAAGGGCTCAAGCTAGAAGCAGTAATTGCAGAACAGCTTGCCGGAGCAGGAATAAGAGAATCCCATGTGAATGCAGCTTTGATAGAAACAGGGCTTGCAAGACTGGACCACATTAAATGGAGCGAAGAAGATATGATCCGGCTCTGCGATGCAATGAGAGAGATCAGCAAGCCTCTGCTTATCGCCGCAAATAAAGCCGACGTCGCCTCAAGAGAAAACCTGGACAGGCTTAAAGACCTTGATAGAATAGTAGTCCCTGTAAGCGCAGCAGCCGAACTGGCACTTAAATCTGCAGCAAAAAATGAGCTTATTAAATACAGTCCCGGAGACAGGAAATTCGAGGTGCTTGGTGAAAACCTTACAAAAGCTCAGAAAAAAGGGCTCGAAGCTATTCATAAAGTGATTGAGAGGCTTGGCGGTACAGGCGTCCAGGAGTGCATAAACAGAACTGTCTTCGAGCTTCTGGACCTTATTGTTGTATACCCCGTAGAAGATGAAGGAAAATGGTCCGATAAAAGTGGGAATGTCCTTCCTGATGCCTACATTATGAAAAGGGGCTCTACCTGTCATGATCTTGCTTACCAGATCCATACTGAAATTGGGGATCGATTTTTATATGCCGTAGATGCAAGGACAAGGCTCAGGCTTGGGGAAAAGCACGAACTGAAAAACGGCGATGTAATCAAGATCGTATCCACTGCAAAGTAAACAAACCCAATGATAGATATAATAAATCTGAAAAAGCTGTCATCCGGAAAAGATCATTCGGAACATGCCTGGAAAGAATTATGAAGTTGAGATTAACAATAGAAAAGATGAAATAGTGGATTGCTTTAGCTTGTCAGGGAGGATATTAATCAGATGGATTTACTTTCTTTTGCATATCCGGTCTATGAGAGGTACCTGACCTGGCAAATAGCCAGGGAATTTTCAAATATTCCCAGGCATGTAGCAATCATACTCAAGGAAACTGACCTTTTTGACCCCAAAGGAATCGATAGGCTCATATCCACACTTAATATTTTTAGAAAATTCAAGGTCAAAATTGTGAGCGTCTATGTAGACATCCTGAATACTGACCCGGCTTTAAAAGCTGAAGTCTCATCAACTCTCAAAGCAAAGCTGGAAAAGGTCTTTTCTAACCTTCCTGCCTGTACAGGTTATAGAATCTATGGCGTTGACGGAGAGGTAAATAACACTGCTCCTGGAAACGATTTTCTTGTTTATGTCTCACTGGGATTTGGGGGAAGAGATGAAATTACGAAGGCTGTACTGACTATCCTTGCCGAAGTTAAAGAAGGAACTGTCAGGCCTGAAGAGGTGGACGAAAAAATGATCGAATCTCATCTCCTCGTCCACCACGAGCCTGATATCATGATCCGTTCGGGAGGGCAGAACCTTTCGGATTTCCTGGTGTGGCAGTCAGTCTATTCAGAACTTTATTTTACAGATGTTAACTGGAAAGACGTACGAAAGGTCGATCTGTTGAGGGCTATGAGGGACTTTCAGAAAAGAAAGAGAAGATACGGAAGGTGAGCTGAGCTGGAATTTGGACAAAAGCGCAAAAATTTGCGCTATTCAGTGATTGTGTGCCCCAAATGCCGACAGCATGCCCAGATCACAGAAACAGGAAAAAAAACCCTGAAATGTCAGCATTGCGGCGCTCTCCTGCAAACCCGAAAACTCAGGGTATTCCACTTTTCCGAAGATCTCGAAGACGCCGTGCTTTTTCGAACTCACCTTCAAGCTGAAATCTCCGGAAAAGCCAACGAAAACTTTTCACCAACCTTATCGCCCAAAGAATCTAACTCTTCAACCTCCATAACTGAAACCCCAGTAAAAAAACTTAAATTCCCAGAAAAAAGCCTTTCCAATTCGCCCCCTATAAAAAAAGATCCAAAATCAATTCTTATCGATATTCTGAACACCGCCGGCGGAAAAATAGAAAAAGAAGAACTTCGACAGAAAGCCCTCGAAAAAGGAATAACTCAGGAAAAATTCGAGACAATCCTCAAAAACCTCCTGGAAACAGGAGAACTTTATTCCCCCCAACCAGGAATTATAAAAATTGTATGAGGATATAACTAAACACAACCACCTTCATATAACCCAGCGTAACTTAACCCCCCCTAATTCTATAGTTGCGCCGGTTGATCAAACCGTAACAACGTTTTCGATCGAACCTTTTCAAAAAAGGTTTGCAGTCAAGCCATTTCAAAAAAGGTTTGCGGTCAAGCCATTTCAAAAAAGATTTGCGATCAAGCCTTTTTAAAAAGGCTGCAGGTAGATCAGCCCTTTTCAGCAAATTGAAAAACAATTTATCTTACCCATAATTCAGCCCTCTTGAGCGAAGCGAAAAGGGCCCCGTCCTCCCGAGACGGGACTCGGGTGACGGGACTCGGGAGATAAAATATATTACTACGAAAAGATTTACTATAATTGAATATAAATAAGAACTAAATCGGTTTTGGGGAAGCCAGGAGAGAACAGGCTTTACTCAGAGCTTAGATAAAAATTATAGAATCTTGCCAAAATCAAAGGCAATTCATTTTTCTCGTAAAGTATAACGGTGTTAAACATGATGGATCCGCAAATTGAGCGAAAACTCATTGAAATTATGAGGGTAATTCACGAAAGTGACAAACCTATAGGTGCCCGGGCAATAGCTGATGAACTTAATAACCGGGGCTATGATATAGGAGAGCGAGCGGTCCGTTACCATCTTAGGATCCTGGATGAAAGAGGATTTACAAGCAAACACGGATATGCAGGGCGTACACTTACCGAGCTTGGAGAGAGGGAGATGAGCGACGCCCTCATCGCAGACCGGTTTGGTTTTGTAATATCCCGGATAGAAGAAATGGCGTTTAGAACCACGTATAATCCTGAAACCAATGATGGAGTAGTCCCTGTAAATATTTCATACTTTGATAAGGACGATTTAGAGACTGTTATTGAGGTGGTATCATATACTGCACACGAAGGGTATATGATAAGCCCTAGAGTAAAGATTATTGAAGAAGATGAAGAACTGATTTCCCTACCCCCTGGAAAAATAGGAATAGCTACGGTTTGCAGCGTCGCTTTTGATGGTCTCCTTCTAAAAGCTGGCATCCCTGTGGAACCTGCTTACGGTGGAATTCTTCAGATAGAAAATCAAAAACCTGCACGGTTTTCAGATTTGATTTCCTACAGTGGAACCTCAATTGATCCGATACAAATTTTCATGAGCAGAAAGACCACTTCTGTCCTTGACGTGCTTGAAAAAGGGGAAGGTAAAATCCTTGCCAATATGCGGCAGATTAATTGTTCAGCTTATGACAGAGCTAGAGAAGTTCTCAAAACAGTAGAAAAAGTCGGCCTTGCGGGTTATTTCCCTCCGGGAGAAATTGATGAAACTTTATTTGGAGCTCCCGTTGAAACCGGAAAGTACGGGATTGCAATAGTAGGAGGCATTAATGGCATCTGCGCCCTTGAAGAGACCGGAATTAAAATGAAGACAAATCCTGTTTCTACTGTTATGGAATATAAAACCATGACAGAAATCTGAGGAATCCCAATGTTCAGGCTTACTGTCATTTATGACAACAAAGCCGGTCAGGGGTTTACAGAAAGCTGGGGTTTTGCAGCTCTTATTGAAACAAATCGCGAAATCCTTCTTTTTGACACCGGATGGGATGGCCCTCTCCTCCTGGAACACATGAAGAGGCTCAACATTGACCCAGCCGGCATCGGAAAAATAATTCTTTCTCACCAGCACTGGGATCATATAGGAGGCCTTCCGGAGGTCCTTCAGGCAAATCCCGGGCTTGAGGTCTATGTTCCTGCTTCTTTTTCGGAGAATCTTAAAAGAGAAATTAAGAACAGGGCAACTCTTATCGAAATAAAAGAGCCTGTAGAAATTTCTCGTGGCATCAGGAGTACAGGGGAACTTGGAGACAAGGTAAAGGAGCAGGCTCTTATTCTGGATACGGGAAACGGATCTTATGTACTTACAGGCTGTGCTCACCCTGGGCTTGCCGCAATTCTGGATACTGCCAACCGTTACGGAAAAGTAAAGGGAATTATTGGGGGGCTTCACGATAGCGAGGAGTTTGAAAGGCTGAGAGGGATGGAACTCATAGCAGCAGGGCATTGTACCGCTCATAGAGAAAAAATAAAAGAGATTTTTCCAGCAGAATTTGTCGAAATCGAAGTCGGTCTGCGCATGGACCTGGAATAAATTAAAATATTCGGTTATGTAGAAATCCTAGTAAATAAAGAATATTCAGTTGTTTAAACTGAATTACCTGAGATACTTTTACACATTCATTTTCAGATCCAGTCAGAGCTATTTAGATAGATTTCTGCAAAGCCAGATATCCTAAACAAATTAAAAACTTCTATTCTAAAAATTTTACTTTATAACCCTGTATTTGAAATAGATTTTATAAAAATTCTGAATTTTAACATTTTAATTTTAAAGAATATAAATTACAGAAAATTAATAAAGAATCTATAGTTAGAAATAGAATGTCCTCTAAAAAGAATACAGGATTTGGTGGGAAATAACGGAAAGTGAGAAAAGATGCTGAAATTGTCCGGCTCTTGACGTTTTTCCAGCCATTTAAAGTGAAGTTTGAATGAATTTACTTTCAAGCATTATTTTATTTAAAAACAAAAAGTAGAGGGGAACCATATTAAAAATGAAATAAAGGGAGAAAATGTTGATGCTAAAAATAGAGGATCTGACTGTAGAGGTAAACGGAAAAATTTTGCTTCATGACGTGAACCTCGAAGTCAAAAAAGGATATACCAATGTGCTTTTTGGGCCAAATGGAGCCGGAAAGTCAGCTCTGATGAGAACGATCATGGGCTTCAGCGAATACAGAGTTATAAAAGGCAGAATTCTGTTTAAAGGAAAAGATATTACCGGGATGCCGGTAGATGAACGAGCCCGCCTTGGCCTGGGAATTATGATGCAGCGCCCTCCAGATATGTCCGGAATTAAATTGAGGGATCTTGTAAAGGTGTTATCGAAAGGAACTAAAAATCCGGAGGCCCTTGTTGAGGATCTGGATATGAAGCGCTTTATGGACAGAGATGTGAATGTGGGCTTTTCGGGAGGAGAAATCAAACGTTCAGAACTTCTTCAGCTTGCAACCCAGAACCCAAGCCTTTACCTGCTTGACGAGCCGGAATCCGGAGTGGACCTCGTAAGCATAGAACAGGTAGGGATAACAATAAAGGAACTACTTGAAGAAGGACTGAACTGTCCTGGGGAAGGCTGCAAGAAAGGTAAATCTGCCCTTATAATTACCCATACCGGCCAGATTCTGGATTATGTAAATGCAGATAGAGGGTACATCCTTTGCAATGGAACGGTTATGTGTTCAGGAAATCCCCTGAAAATGCTGGAAGAAATAAAGAGCAGAGGGTATGAGGAGTGTATAAAATGCAGACTGATGAAGTGAACCTGAAAAAGCGCGCTGAAAGCGCAGTCGAGAAAAAGGCAGCTTTTGGAGAAGATATAGAGCTGGAAAAATTTGAGGAAGGTTCCCGGATTAGCAAGCCTATAGAAGACCTCCAGACCCTTGACGAAGAAAGCAAAAGAACCCTGCTCCAGGTAGGAGTCGTGCCTAGCGAAGAAGGCCGATCTGGCAGTCTGCTGGTGCTTGATAATGCAGTATCGCATTCTTCCCTGAAAGATGAAAATGTAGAACTTATGTCCACCCAGAAAGCCCTGGAAAAATACGACTGGCTTAAAGATTACTCATGGAAACTTGTGTCTGTTGACACCGACAAATACACCGCAAAAACTTACCTTGAAAATGCGGACGGATACTTTATCCGGGTACCTGCTGGCAAGAAATCCTCAATGCCTGTCCAGACCTGCCTTATGCTGAACAGTGAAAAGGCGTATCAGACCGTACATAATATCATAATTGTTGAGGAAGGTGCCAGCCTTGACATAATTACAGGCTGCACAGCTAAAAAAGGAGTGGAAGAAGGGCTGCACCTGGGAATTTCCGAGATGTACGTAAAAAAAGGCGCTACTCTGAATTTCACAATGATCCACAACTGGGCCGAGCAGATAGGAGTCAGGCCAAGGACGGTAGTTACTGTGGAAGAAGGTGGAACTTACGTAAGCAATTATATCTGCCTGAAACCTGTTCGTTCTGTCCAGACGTATCCAACTGTCAAACTTGAGGGAGAAGGAGCAGTAACCAGGTTAAATACTATAGCCATTGCCCATCCAGGCTCTGAACTGGATCTCGGAAGCAAGGCGATATTCAATGCGCCTGGCACGAAGGCTGAGCTTATATCGAGGACTATTACAATCGGCGGAAGAATAATTGCAAGAGGAGAAATGATAGGCAATGCAAAGGGAGCAAAAGGGCACCTTGAATGCAAAGGGCTTGTCCTTACCGATAAAGGAAGCCAGCTTGCAATCCCCATCCTTGAAGCAAACGTAGATGATATAGAACTTACTCACGAAGCCGCAGTTGGAAAAATTGCTAAAGACCAGGTAGAGTATCTTATGGCCAGAGGCCTTACCGAAGATGAAGCTGTAGGCATGATCGTACGCGGGTTCCTGGACGTAGGAATAAGGGGAATTCCGGAGGAACTGAAAAAAGAAATCGAAAACACGATTACACAGACAGCCTTTGGAATGTAATTATGAACGAATAGAATCCGAACAGAATCCAAAACAGACATAATTTAAGATAATAAAGCTTGAACAGTGATCTCGGATAAGGGGAAATAAGGGGTCTAGAAAAACTAAATCTGGATACAACTTCTCCGAACCAGAATATTCTGGAACCGGGTGTGTGAAACCGGCAGGGAAAAAGGAGAAACCTGCCGGTCTTTTATTGAGTGTTTGTGGATTTTAATGAGCTGAACACTATGAGAATAGGGTTTTCCTGTGAAAAAGAAAGCCTTAAAGTTTAATCTGCTCATTAAACCGCAGTTCGCAAATTAAATAAGGAAGTATAAAAATGTTTCCGTAAATGTCGCGAATGAATAAGATATCGAAGTCCCTAGACAAATATCTCATTTTATAAAGACACGCCGAAGAGGCTTTAATTGCACTCTCCTTTTTATGTGCAGACTATTTTTATTTTTCTGCAAGGCGGCAAGGTTAAAAACACGTTAAAAACCACAGTACTTCTCATTTTTGGCTGTACAATACAGTACTTGGCATCGTATATATACGGCTGTGGTAATATTACAGTACTGTAGTGCTTTAGAGGGATTGAAATGATAGACTTTGCCTGTAAAGAGTTCAAAATCGAAGACGTGATCAAGTGCGCCCTTAACCTTACAAAGGCTGACCTTAAGGTTATGAAGTACTTTTTAAATGAGAAAGAGCAGTGGGTTGACACTGAGTTTCTCTCAAATGTCTTGAAACTGGATATTTCCACAATCCAGCGCTCCGTCAAAAAACTACACGAAAAAGAAATTCTGCAAAGGTCGCAGCAGAACCTGGACGGAGGAGGCTACATTTTCAAGTATAAGGTCAACGCAAGGGCTAAAATAAAAAATATCATCATGACCGTGGTGAATTCCTGGGCTGAAAGGCTCGGACAGGAACTTGATAAATGGGAAAACGGAGGTTGATTCACTTTGCTTAAAATAACGCCCTACCTGGGAATTATAGTTCTTATCGTTTCCATAGGAGGGCTCTGGTATCCTGTACTCGGATACTTCTTGCTACTGGTTTTTGCAGCGCTCTTTCTGATTAGTCCTTTCAGAGGCCGGTGGTTCTGCGGAAATCTCTGTCCCAGGGGAAGTTTTGTTGATTTCTGGGTCAGCAAGATTTCAAGGAAAAAGAAGATACCCCCCACTCTGCGGTCCCTGTCGATCCGCCTGCCAATATTTTTCCTGCTAATGGGCTTTATGGGATACAGGATATCAAACGCTATTGGAAGCCTCAATACTTTTGAGAAAATCGGCATGGTGTTTGTAATGATGTGCCTGGTAACAACTGCAATTGCAACCCTTCTGGGCAGTTACCTGAGCCCAAGAACCTGGTGTTCCTTCTGTCCTATGGGGACAGCTCAACGCCTGCTTGGTGGTAAAAAGTATCCTCTTAAACTCGAAAAGGAAAAATGTATTAACTGTAAGAAATGTGAAAAAGTCTGCCCCATGCAGCTCAAAATCACTCAGGATGCTGCAAACCCAGACTGTATCAAATGTGGGCGCTGTGTGGACGTCTGCCCTAAAGACGCCCTGCAATTTTGAAGTTCTATGGTGATTAATTTTATTGGTACGATATAAATAGAAAAAACGGAATGGCCCTGGACAAATATAATAAGTATTATTATCACCACTTATATAGTAAAATACAGGGGAGCCGGAAAACACTTCCGGAGTTTGACATTAGAATGACAAAATGTGCATACTGGAAAGTGTCTATAAATTAGCTAGATTAGGAGAGAAAAAGGAGAAAAAACATGACAAGTCGCATCGCGGAACTTTCAGAAGCTCAGAAAAAAGAAATCTCCGAACTCTTTGGGGAATATGTCAATCTTGACAAACGGGAACGCCATTATTACAACCACGATATGGGGGCTTTACCTCCACTTGTTAAGAAGGTAATTGGGAATACCAACCCTGCAGCTGTCGTAAAAATCCGGACCGAAGAAGACGCAGTAAAGCTCCTTAAATTCGCAAACAGGCATAAGATTCCGGTTGTACCCCGCGCAGGAGCCTCTTCAGGATACGGAGGGGTAATTCCGACAAAGGGAGGAATAGTTGCCGATGTTACACCACTGAATAAAATCATAAGCGTCGATCCCGAAGAGCAGAAAGCGGTTGTGCAAAGCGGTATAATCTGGGAAAAGCTGGAAAGGAAACTAAAAGAAAAAGGGCTTTCATTACAAGCAATTCCTTCAAGCGCCCCTTCTTCGACAGTTGGAGGATGGTTATCCCAGAGCGGAGCCGGTTACGGAAGTTATGAGTTTGGCTGGGGCCACGAGAGCATGGAAAAAGCCAGAGTTGTGCTTCCCACAGGAGAAATCCGGGAGTTTTCAGGCCCTGAACTGAAAAAGTTAATCGGGACAATGGGAACCATAGGCATTATTACCGAGATAACCCTGAAAGTCCAGAAATTCGAAGAGAGAAAAGCTGTTTCTGCCAGTTTCCCAAACGCTTCAGCCCTGAAAAAGGCAGTAGAAGAGATAAGAAGAAAAAATATCCCTCTCTGGTCAATTTCTTTCCTGAACCCCGAATGGGCGGATATGAAGAATAAAGCGCCCAGGAAACTCCACTATGAAAAAGTAGTGGATAAAGACAGACCGATGTTGCCGGTCTCTTACGTTTCAACTTTCATGTACCCTGCCTCGAGAGACGTCTCCGGCCTGAAAGAAGCAATCGAAGGTGCAGGTGGGACAATCCTTCCGGAAGAAATTGCAAAATACGAGACCGACGAATGGTTCAAGTCCATGAAAGTAAAGAGGCTGGGTCCTTCGTTTATCCCGGCAGAAATCCTAGTGCCGCTTGAGAAAATGGACAGGGCTTTTGAAGAAATCGGGAAGAAAATAAAATTGCCTGTGCTTACCGAAGGCATGATTATAAGCGATGGGTATGTGGTCCTACTCTGTTTCATGCGCCATTCGGAGCGCTCCGTGCTCTTTAATACAGCTTTTGCTCTTTCCCTGAGCATTTTGAAAATTGCAGAAGAAAATGGCGGAAGGGCTTATTCTTCAGGGCTTTTCTTTGCTTCAAAGAGAAAAAGTGTCTTTGGAGAAAGACTTGCTGAAATAGAGGCCCTGAGAAAAGAAATTGATCCTAATGGTATCATGAACCCTGAAACCCTGGAGGGAAAAGGGCTTCTGAACACTGCAGTATCAATGGGCTCTGCCTTTGAACCATTTGGCAGAATAGCCGGAAACATGTCCGGAATTGGCAAGGTTTCTTTCAAAGACGAGAAAGAGATCCCTGCAGAAGTCGCAGAGCTTGCCTATTCCTGTTCTCAGTGCGGGTACTGCGTGAGCGAGTGCGACCAATATTATGGCAGAGGCTGGGAGTCGCAGTCACCTCGTGGAAAATGGTTTTTCATCAAGGAATACCTGGCAGGCCGGGAAAAACTTGACCAGAGACAGACAAATACTTTCCTCGCCTGTACTACCTGCCAGATGTGCGATTCCCGCTGCGAGCTTGACATGCCAATCGAACATGCCTGGATGACCATGCGGGGAAAACTTGTCCAGGAAAAGAAGAAGATGACCTTCCCGCCTTTTGAGATTATGGCAGCAAGCCTCTTAAAAGAAAGAAATATCTGGGCAAACTACAGAAAAGACCGTGATAAATGGGTTCCAGAGGATATCAGGGCAAAGATTAAGGATAAAGCCGAATACGCCTATTTTGCGGGCTGTACAGCCTCTTTTGTTGAAAATGACGTTGCTATAGGGGCTGTCCGCATGCTTGATGATGCAGGAGTAGAGTTTACAAGTCTCTTAGATAAGGAAGCCTGCTGCGGAATACCTATGCTTGTTGCCGGAAGATGGGACGTTTTTGAAAAAATAATGAGAATGAATGTCTCAAACATGAAAAAGAAGGGTGTAAAAACCGTAATCACTTCCTGCCCTGCCTGCTGGCTCATGTGGCATACGGTCTATCCTCAGTGGGCGAAAAAGCTGGGGATCGAGTATGGGCTTGAGGCAAAACATTACTCTGAAGTGCTCGTGGATCATCTCGATGTCCTCAAGCCAAAGTTTAAACAGCCTCTAGATAAAGTGGTAGCGTGGCATGATTCCTGTCACCTTGGGAGAGCAGGAGGCGAAATCTACGAACCGCCCAGAGAACTGCTCAAAGCTATACCTGGAATAAAGTTCAGGGAACTTGAGTATAACCGGGAAAGAGCCCACTGCTGTGGCTCAGTTGTAAGCCTTATAGCCGAACCGCCGGTTGCATACAAACTGGGAGATATGAGACTCCAGGAAGCCCTTGATGTTAAAGCCGATATTATTGCAGCGCTTTGCCCTTGCTGTATTTTCCAGTTCCGTGTAGCAGCAAAGGAAGGCAACCTCAATATCCAGGCTCAGGATCTGGGAGCTCTTGTGGGCAGAAGCCTTGGATACAATATCCCTGACTCAACCTCCTATACTCTGGAGTCGTGGGTCCCCTTTGAAAAGATGATCGACCTCATGCAGCCTGAGAATATGACCAACCTGATGGTTGAACTCATGCCCCAGATGATGGCAGCGATGCCAGCACCACTTCAGGCAATGATGAAGATGGTCAAATATGTGCCTGGCATGGATGCTATGATGAAACCCATGATGCCGATTATGATGCCCAGGCTCATGCCGATGGTTATGCCGAAAGTCATGCCTGATATGCTCAAAGCTGTAGAAAAGAAAGTTCCTATGCCTGACTACATGAGAGAGCAGCTTCCTGACCTTATGCCAAAGGCTATGGATAACTTGATGCCGAATATGCTTCCGGAGCTTATTCCCTTGCTGACTCCACGCATGATTGAGTACATAAAGACGCATTAAGCATTGGTAAATGAAAACTCACTAACAATTAGTATGTGAGATCTCACTAACGATTACTATACGATAACGGTTCGTACAGGAGATCTCACTAAAACTCTTTTTATGTATTTTAAAATAGTTTATCGATTTCAAAATGAATACTTTATTGAATGAAAAATAGTAATGGGTATGAGTTATTGAAAAACGTAAGCAAAGGATATATTTCTATTTTTTCAAACGTGGAGAATGTACTCCCTTTTTCGGAATTGATCAATAACTCACGAACACGACCTGAAAAATCACTGACCAATGAATTTATTTAAAATTTCAGGTTTGTGAGCGTATTTTGGAATACGAAGTATTAGTCAGTTGAATATCCCAATTTACTTGCATGCAAAAGCTCTGGAAACAGCTTCATCCACAGAACTGCAATAACTATTGAACCAATTCCACCAATTAACACAGCAGGTACAACTCCAAACAGGGAAGCAGTTAGCTCGGACTCGAATTCACCAAGTTGATTTGGTGTACCTATAGTCACGAGGCTAAAATCCGCTTGAGTGTGATATCAATTGAGTGCTTGACAAGTGCATTATCAACAAAGTCATTGAGGAATACTAATAAAGTGTTAGGCGAAAACTTCTCTGGCACATTATTTATAATCCAGGGATATGTTGAGTAATCAAAAGCAGCTTTAGTTGACATCAAAGGAGACATTGCATCACTGCTAAACGGGCCAATTGCATCAAGTACTGATGTTGAGCATGCAATTACATCTGCAGTTGCAGTACCTTGAAGTTGCAGTACCGTGTAATCTTGACCTTCTGGCGGATAAAAACGCATTTGGTTCAATACAGTAAGAATTTTCTTCACGTTTGTAGTCGCATAATTGTCATTATAGGAATCGTACTTACATGCCTCATACTTATGTGTATTAGAATTTGCTTCTATCTGGTTCAGGAAAATCAAACGCTTGTTTTCATTTAGCAATTGTTTAATCATCACACTTAAGTCGGTCTTATTCCCAATAGATATATTAAGAGTGTTAGTAGCCGACTGAGCATCTGATACTAACCTCATAAGGTAGTCAGCATTTGGTTTCATCAAAGATTCTTCAAAGCCCTGGAAGTTGAGATTAACGACAACAATTTCACTGGGATGCTCTGAGAGCCATTTTAATATGTCGCACAAGAAACCATAGTAAGAATAACCTGGAACAAACCCATGCTGGTGGAGAATTTTGCCCTTAAATTCTGGAATGCTCTTAAGAGATCCGTAACAATATCCCGGACGAAAATCGAAATACCTGATTCCCAGGTCAAGCATGGTGTTAATATCATCTTTTTGCGTACAAGCTATGTTAATTATGATTCGCTCAAGATAATCAGTAATATCAGAAAAATTCATAGATTTACTCATAAGAGAGTCTTTAAAATGCGAGTGGAGTCGATTTAAGAAATCTTTATTTTTAAGTATGAACCCGGGATTGAAGATTTCAAACATTCCTGCATCATGAGCTCCAGGCAAAGCTAATACGTTTAATGGTCTTTCCAAAAACTTAGGTTCTTCACTGGCGAGGTCTTTCATCCATTCTGAATAATTTTTGGTGAGGTAAACATAGGAACGATCATGGTTGGTCAAATGAACCTCAATCGACCTGCTCCCACAGTCATAAAACCCATATGATAATGCATAATCATGGGTGATTATTGATTGAGTAGACATCATATTATTTAAGTCAGAATTCAATAAATTACCCAGTAAATGATTAATCTCGGCAAAGTGCTTTATAAGTACTTGTTTTTTATAAGCGATTGTCCAGGAGAAACTTCCACCATCATTTAAGATATTAATATGGAAGCTGCCCTTACACATTGGATGAGAATTAGAGAAAGAAACTGATTTTGAGCCAGAAGCATAAAAAGCGATGGTAAAATATTCATTATCCAGAAATACGTAGCGTTCTATTCCTTTAGTTGACATAAATGTTTCTACTGGAACAATCAATTTTGATGACATACTTTCTCCCTTATGTTGTTATTTCAATTCTATCCATTTGTATTTGGTTAAGGAATATGCCAAAGTCAAAATAACTATTGCAATTATCTATGCATCTCGATTTACATTTTTATGCATCTCGATTTACATTTTTATGCATCTCGATTTACATTTATAGGTTTACAGAAGTGGAAATAAAAATAACATATTTCTTATAGATTGTATCTTAACCGAATATAAATAGAGCTGATCTAAAAACTTAAAATC
The DNA here is from genome assembly GCF_000969945.1 of Methanosarcina sp. Kolksee. NCBI lineage: Archaea > Methanobacteriati > Methanobacteriota > Methanomicrobia > Methanosarcinales > Methanosarcinaceae > Methanosarcina > Methanosarcina sp. Kolksee. The sequence continues at coordinate 200,918 of NZ_CP009524.1, read as the reverse complement.
GCTTCTATTCATCTCGTATCATAGAGAAACAAAAAGATTCTGATAATAAAAATATTTCTGAATTTTTTTTGATTTAAAAACAAACTTGATTTTGATATGGGCCAGATAAATATTTTTTTGGATAGGCTTGTAACTGGCGGCGTTCAAAAGTTCAGTAAGGCCTGTGGATATGGCGCCTAAGAATATTGGTCGTGTCCGTGAGTTATTGAGAAAATCTGAAAAACAGGCACGTTGCCAACCATAAGGAAAAAATATACATGCATTTCAGTACTTATCGTTTTCAGGAACTTGCAGATGTGATCGGATTTTTGTAAACCGAATTTTGTAAACCGAATTTTCCCTTAAATTCACGCTTCCCGAGCTCATTCCCCTGCTGACTTCACAACACGATTAAGTATAAAAAAAGCATTGAGGATTCTTTGCACAAAATCTGTGAAGAAAAACACGAAGGGAGAATCTCAGAATCCCTTCAATCAATTTTATAAGATTTTACTTTGTGGAAACTACCGGCAGATTGTTCTTTTATGTAAGCCAGACTATTTTCACAAGCACTTCTTATTCCCAGACCAGCCAGGATTTGGAAATAAAATTAGTTTTGGATGAACTCATAGACATCTCAATCTGGATTGAACCACCTTGATGAGCTCATCCATAAATTAAGGTATTGTATTTACCGCGGCTTTGCCAATTCACCTTTACCTTTACATTCCTTGATGACATCGGAAAAGTTTGTGTATTCCCGGTCTGAACAAGACTCGAGAATGTTTATCACTTCACTACGAGCATTAAGTTTTTTAGCTTCCTCTACGAGTTGATTCCTTGTTGCAGGGAACTTTACATCTCTAAAAGCTTGCATAACATTCTGAATACCTTTGAATTCCTGGAGAACATCCGAAGAGCTGTGGTATTCCTTGTCTGGAATGTTTTCAATAGCTTGTATTACTTCGTTACGGGCATTAAGACTTTTAGCTTTATCAATAAGTTGCCATTTCGTAACAGGATATTTCATATCTTGAAAAGCTTGTAAAGCTTTCTGAATCGCATTATGTACTTCAGTAGCACTTTCCTGCATTTGATTTTTCCCCCGTATATTGGTTTGTTTTCTGTGGACGTATTTTTCTGTAGACGTATATCGGTCTGTTTTCTGTGGAATTTGTGGAGTTTGTCCACTTTCAACATTTTGATAAATTTGATACAATTTTACATATACATCTGTTTGATTTATAATTCTTTTACGCGCCAATGAAGGTGATTTCAAATTGTATCAACAAGGAGATTGTATTTATCTAATATAATATCTAGAGAAATATAAATAAGAAACCGATATAAATTAAATGTTGAGGTTATTCAGTCAACGTTATCATATATTTACTCAACAAATAGTATATTTCCAAAAAATCTCCTACTTTTTAGATGTACATATAAAAACAGAACAGTCTTACTAAACAGAACAGTCTTACTAAATATAACAATAAGTTGAAATTTTACATACCCTTGTTTCTCTGATTGATACCCAATATTCCATCAGAAAGAATTCATAATCAATAGGAAAAATGATGGCACTAATTAGAAAGATCAAAAATCAAAAACTAATAAAAAGTATCTAGTGTCGTGAAAATTAAGTTATGAACCACCTGAATAAACGCAGAATTTCTTTACTCAAGGAACTTGATAATATAGGTTTGCTATGAGTACCTATGCCCTTTAATGTTTCACAATTAAATTTTCATGACACCAGTTTCTTCTCGCCCACACATTTAAATCAAGCTATTTCTCACAAAATTTTGCATTCATCTATGAATTTTGTTATTTCCCGATCTGCTGTTCTACAGCTAATAAAAAAAGGTTTTTTCGTAATTATGAGAGTAAGATCAGATTTTCCATCCCATTCAAAACTTCCAATAATCCCTTTTCCCGAAAGTTCTCCTTTGTTTCCCGGTGGAACGTCAATGCCGTAGTCTTGAAGCTTTTTCTTCATGCACTCAAACGTATCAGGTGTAATACCAGATACCTTCACAGGCTCACAACTATTCCTCCACATCTGTGCTTGAGCAGATCCAAGAGAAAAAACTAAACACATCAACAGTAGAGAAACTATCAATTTTAGATTCATTCCATACCCCCTGCACGAAATTGTTCATTTGATTCAACTGAACATACTGATTTAAGAATATAAAACTGATTAACATAAAAACTGAGTATAAAAGAATATAACTGATATTCCGACCCCCTGTCAAATTGGGACAACAATCACTGGATAGTAGCCATTTTGCTAATAGATTATTATAATTGCTAATAGATTATTATAATTATACTTTTGTGAATTGAAATCGTACAAAAGTATCAAAAATTGGAATGTGCAATATAATAGATTAATATAATAAAATAATAATATATCTTAGCTTATAAATAATTGTTCTTTATTAAAAACATGAGGCTTAGATACTATTCGAAGAGTGCTTGACCTCCAAAACCTTAACAATTGGCAATACGCATGATCGGAAAGGATACACGATATTATAAACTATTATAACTATTACAACAGCCATTATTGACTTTTCGGATAGACTCTTAATACACCTGGAAGAAGAACCGAAAAAGGTATTAAGAGATTCAGGAGACCCTTTTTTTAAATTGAGATATTACGCTCCGGAGAAATTCTTATATAGAAGTGCTTGCATTAAGAATAGGAAATACGCACAAAGGTAACGTGCTCAGGAATACAACTAATAAAAATTCATAGAAATTCATATCATTAAAAGGAGATTAAAGCTTGGCAGCACAACCGATCTTTATTTTAAGAGAAGGCAGCAAGAGAACTCATGGTTCCGACGCCCAGCACAACAATATTATGGCCGCAAAGGCAGTTGCTGAAGCAGTAAGAACCACTCTTGGACCCAAGGGTATGGACAAGATGCTTGTAGACTCCATGGGTGATGTTGTTATCACCAATGACGGAGCAACAATCCTCAAAGAAATGGACATCGAGCACCCAGGTGCAAAGATGATCGTAGAAGTAGCCAAGACCCAGGATGCAGAAGTCGGAGATGGGACCACCACCGCAGCCGTACTTGCAGGGGAATTCTTGACAAAAGCAGAAGACCTGCTGGAAAGCGGAGTCCACCCAACAGTCATTGCAAGTGGCTACAGGCTTGCATCAGATCAGGCTACAAAGATATTAGAGACAATCACTATCAGTGCATCTCCTGAAGATACCGAAACTCTAGAAAAACTCGCATCCACAGCCATAACAGGAAAGGGTGCAGAGGCTAACAAGGAACATCTTTCCAGGCTTGCAGTCGAGGCCGTTAAGTCGGTTGCTGAGAAAAGCGAAGATGGAAAAATCACTGTGGACATCGAGGACATCAAAGTCGAGAAGAGACCCGGCGGAAGCATCAAGGACTCTGAGATTGTTGAGGGTGTAATTGTCGACAAAGAACGTGTCCACCCAGCCATGCCAGAAGTAGTGGAGAACGCAAAAGTCCTGCTCTTAAGCGTACCAATTGAGCTCAAGAAAACCGAGACTAAAGCCGAAATAAAGATCACCACTCCTGACCAGATGCAGCTCTTCTTAGACCAGGAAGAAGCAATGCTCAAGGAAATTGTGGACAAGGTAATCAGGACAGGCGCAAACGTTGTCTTCTGCCAGAAAGGAATCGATGACCTTGCTCAGTATTACCTGACAAAAGCAGGGATCTTTGGCATGCGCAGGGTGAAGAAGAGCGACATGGATAAACTTTCCCGTGCAACTGACGCAAAAATTATCACCAGCCTTGACGAAATTGAGGAATCTGACCTTGGCTATGCAGGGCTTGTAGAGGAAAAAGACGTTACAGGCTCAAGGATGACATTCGTTACAGGTTGCAAGGACAGCAAAGCTACCTCAATTCTTCTGCGCGGCGGAACCGAGCATGTCGTGGAAGGAATTGAAAGAGCACTCGAAGACGCTCTCAGAGTAGTGGGCGTTGCTCTCGAAGACCAGAAGATCGTTGTGGGTGGCGGCTCTCCAGAAATAGAACTGTCCCTCAGGCTCAAGGAATACGCAGCAACCCTTAAAGGCAGGGAGCAGCTTGCTGTAATGAAATTCGCCGAGTCTCTCGAGATTATTCCCAGTACCCTTGCAGAAAATGCAGGACTTGACCCAATCGATATGCTTGTAGAAATGCGCTCCCAGCACGAGAAAGGAAACAAGCGTGCCGGACTCAATGTTTACACCGGCAAGATCGAGGACATGTTCGAAAATAACGTTGTCGAACCTCTCAGGATCAAGACCCAGGCAATCAATGCAGCCACCGAAGCCGCAATTATGATTCTCAGAATCGATGATGTAATTGCCTCGTCCAGTCCAGCCAAAATGGGTGGTCCGGGAGCAATGCCAGGCGGCGGAATGCCTGAAGATATGATGTAAATTTGAAGTATAAATCCAGGAGTGCCGAAAATTTTCAGCATTCCTGAAACTTTCTTTTTTAATTTCAGGACAGTTATTTAGAAGAGTTTTCAAATCTTTTTTAAATCATTTAGGAAACAAATCATAACTTCAGGGTTTCCAAAACCAAAAAAATCTAAAAAATTCAAAAAAGACGTTTTTGAGTTTATATACTGAATGATACTGAATTGCTAAAGTGAAAGGTGAATTGGGTTCTTCGCCATTCCCTATGGATAAGATGATTTTCAATTCAAGGCCGCATTGGTTTTTATGGGGACATTATGAGGATAGCCACACAAAACAACGAAGAGCCGAAAATTGTTATCTGGCTTCATAGCAAGAAATTTCCCTGGCGTCTACCAGGACTGGTTTCCCAAGCTCGCTTGAAATAACATTTCTTACCCTTGCCATACACCTGCACTGAAGCTGGATACGGGCTGACATAGCTTCTCGTTCTTCAATGTAGAAATCGTTCGAACTGACAATGGAATGAACCGAGATCTGCTTCTGTACAACCTTTGCTATGAGACCCTGAGTCCCATTCGTGAGATCCGGAAGGCTGGTGGAGGTCAGGAGAACGCTATCTCCTGCATTGAGCCCGAGTACTCCTACGAAGTTTTGAGGACTCCGAATCTCAAGAGTCCTGAGATTGTGTTTCTTCAAGACCTCGATAAGAGAATCAGCAATTCCTGTTAACGCGATGTACTCCATGGGATCACCCGTACATTGGGAACTCCTTCTTTACTTCTCCTTTCTGCTCTGAAGTCTGAACATCTTCAGCAAGCCTCTGGAGTTCGACCTCTATGCGTTCAGCTTGCTCTATAAGCCGAACTGTACTTATTGAAAGCCCATATAGCTCGTTTAAAACTTCGACAACAGCAGAAGCAGCTCTTGGGTCAGGGTTCTGGGTCCTGGTAGCACCAAGCAGGCTAAATGCAGGAATTCCACGCAGCAGACATTCAGCCATTACACTACCTGAAATCCCGGAGATAGTTCCCATCTGGAAAACTTCTACTTTTTCCTTAATTTTGTCCAGCATCTCCGGGGTGGTGGCTGCCCCAAAGACTTTATGCCCTCCGTCCATTATGGCAATTCCTGCAATGGAAGCAATTTCTCTTACGTTAATAGACTCAGCCCAGTCCACCAGAGCATTACTAACATCGTAGGAGACAGTGTGACTGATTGGGATATCGGAAATTACAACAATCAGGTTATGTTCCACGCTTTCATAAATCCTCACAGGCATATTTATAAGCCCCTCGTAAAGTACTGCAATCGAGGGGAAATACCTTGATTCAATAGAGCCAATGTATTCCATTTTCAATTCTTCTATCATATGTTGACTTGCAATATTCCCCACAAGTCCGATTCCGGGAAAACCTTCAATCAAAACAGGATTTTTTGACTGCACAGGTTTGGTAATAATCTTCACGTCGTTGTTGTCATAATCTGTATTTGACAAGTAACCACCTCAGAGAAATACAACCCCTATGATTATATCTGAGCTAATCCTAGATAAACAAGATTCTCAGCAGTCCGATCTACGTTAACCCCTGAACGCATATAATAAGAAATATACAATGAACCCGAGGCTCTGACCACCGAACTCTCTTTTTGATAAAAAGAGAATCTTTTTAATATATATCTTTTCTCCTGATAGAGAAAAATAACTCTGATAAAGAAAGATAATAAATTCAAATCTTCACTTTCAACTTTAAAACTTAACAGAAACCTGATTCGATAAAAAACGCAAACGAAAAAAACATAATACACAAGAAAAACAGTAAAAGAAAACAGTAAAAGAGTTCATGGAAAGAAACATCCGAATATGGGAAAACAGTTCATATAAAAAACATCCGGACACAGGAAGAGAGCTAATCGAAAGAAACATCCGGATACAGTAAAAGAGCTAATCGAAAGAAAAATTCGAACACAGGAAGAGAAAAATCATGGAAAAATCTATTCTCTATTTTGACAGTGTAGGAGAGTCAAATACAGACGCCGTTATTACAGCAGCAGCGACAAGAGCGGCAGAACTTCAAATATCCCATATTGTGGTGGCAAGCACCAGCGGAAAAACCGCACTAAAAATGGCAGAGGCTGTAAAGGGCAGCGGCATAAAAGTTATTGGAATAAGCCACCAGTACGGGCAGAATAAGAAAGGCGAATGGGAAGTAGAAGAGGAATACAAAAAGAAACTTGAAGACCTTGGGGCGGTAATAACAACTCAATCACATATATTCTCAGGAGTCGAGCGCTCAATCACAAAAAAATTCGGGGGATTTTCCAGAGTAGAAGTCGTTTCGGACACCCTCAGATCTCTCTTCGGAAAAGGCTTCAAGGTAGCCATTGAGGTCGCAGTTATGGCAGCCGACTCAGGCCATATCCCGGTTTCCGACAACACAGAGATCATAGCGATAGGAGGCACAAGGCATGGTGCAGACGTAGCCCTAGTACTCAGGCCAGCCCACAGCGGAGATTTCTTCTCTCTTCAGGTTCGTGAGATTATTGCCATGCCGCGAGCTAAAGAAGATTAAGATGAGAAAAAGAAAAGAAAAAGAAAAGAAAAAACAAGGAAAAAACAAGAAAAAACAGGGGAAACATAAATCCTTGATACAGGTGATTCAGCTCTTCATTTGAGATCGATGAGGAAGCTCAGGTGATTTACTAGAATTACCCTGGCTTCTCGCTATTCCCCAAAGATAAATATATCTGAGAGACATCTATAACGCCGGCATGTCAGCAATATTTGAAATACTCGACAAGGATGCAGGCGGAAGGATAGGAAGGCTCAGGACTCCCCATGGGACTATTGAAACGCCTACCGTTATGCCTGTGATTAATCCAAATATTCAGCTTATTCCCCCGAAAGAAATGCGAAACTTCGGGGCAGAGATTCTGATTACTAATTCTTACATTATTTACCGCAAGGAAGAACTGAAAAGTGTCGCCCTGGAAAAAGGGCTGCATGGACTTCTGGGTTTTGATGGTCCCATTATGACGGATTCGGGTTCTTTCCAGCTTTCTGTATATGGGTCCGTCGAAGTTACGAATGAGGAAATTCTCGGGTTCCAGCAAAAGATAGGAAGCGACATTATTGTTCCACTGGATATCCCTACGCCCCCTGATGTCCACTACCGACGGGCTGAAGAAGAACTTGCAATCACAGCTGAACGCCTTGAAGCGGCACGCAAGTTTATCCAGGGCGAGCAGCTTCTTGCAGGGCCAGTTCAGGGTTCAACATATCCTGAATTGAGGGAAAAAGCTGCTTCCCACCTGAAAGACCTTAATTTTGAAGTTTACCCACTTGGAGCAGTTGTCCCGCTCATGGAAGCCTACCGTTATGCGGAACTCGTTGATGTGATTGCTGCGTCTAAAAAAGGGCTCTCTCCAGCTTCCCCTGTCCACCTTTTTGGGGCAGGCCATCCGATGATGTTTGCTCTTGCAGTAGCCATGGGCTGTGACCTTTTTGATTCGGCAGCCTATGCTCTTTACGCCAAGGACGGGCGCTATATTACTGTGAATGGAACTTACCACGTTGAAAAGCTGAACTATCTGCCCTGTTCCTGTCCGGTCTGTTCAAAGTACACGGCAGAAGAATTGAAAAAAGCCGACAACAGGGAAGAGCTTCTTGGAAGGCACAACCTTTACGCGACCTTTGCTGAAATCCGGCTGATTAAGCAGTGCATAAAAGATGGGAAATTGCTCGAACTTGTGGAGCAGCGCTGTCGTGCCCATCCAAAACTTCTGGATGGACTGAAGAAGCTTTACACTCACTCTTCCTGGCTTGAACAGCTTGATCCGGCTACAAAAGGCACCTTCTTCTACTGCGGACCTGAGTCCTCCTCCCGCCCCGAAGTCATGCGTTTTGGAAAACGGCTGGATAGGTTCAGCCTGCAAGGCTCGGTAATTATTAGGACAGGGCCAATAAAAGGAGAGAAAGATTACGACCAGATTCTTACTTTCAAAGCACCTTTTGGAGCGTTTCCTACCGAAATGGAAGAAGTGTATCCTTTCAATGCTGAAGTTCCAAAATTTCCGGATTACGAATCACTCGATACAGCTCTTTCAAACACTCTTAAACTGATGGACCTGAACCCTGAAGCCGAGTTTACTTTTATTTGCGAGGAGGAGTTCAAGCACCCTCTAATTGAAGAAATAACAAAAAGGGCAAAACTGGTATACAGGAAAGATTGGAAAAAAGAATAAATATACAGGAAAAATTGGAAAAAAGAATAAATATACAGGAAAAATTGGAAAAAAATAAATTTTGGGTAGCCGATTAAGAGTACCGGATACTTTTAGTTCCTGATCCCTTGAAATCCTTAAATCTACTGGCAATCAAAATGTGCCTCAAAAGAGATAAAAAGAAAACTTTTTTGAGGTGCAAACCTTTATAGAATTACCTGCAAAGAATCCTCTAAACAGGAAAAGAGCTGAAATACAAAGCTCTATACAAAAACTTTCGTACAAACCAGAAAAGTATAGGTGAAACTATTGTCCCTTACAGCAAGAATCGGTGAGCTTAGTCCTTATCTGCGGCTGTTGAGACCCGAACTCTACTACATGGACCTTACCCTGCCTGCCTCAAGCGCAATCCTTGCTTCCTACCTGGCGACCGGAGGACTTCCTGAGCTTATTCCCTTCATTATCGCGGTAATAGGTGGCTTTGCAGCCATTACAAGCTCATACGTTTTCAATGACTGCTGTGATATAGACATTGACACGATCAACCTGCCTGGCCGTCCCTTACCCTCTTCGAGAGTGTCAAAAAGTTCTGCGCTTGCTTATACCATCTTTTTATTAGTAATTGCGGGAGCAGCAGCCACTTACCTGAACCCTGAGTCTCTCGTAACCCTTATTATTGCGGCTTCAGTTATCACAATATATTCAATTTTTGCAAAAAGGAATACTTTCCTCAGTTTTTTGCCAGTAGGTATTTCTTACGGACTCGTACCTGTGGGTATCTGGCTTGCCTTTGACCCTGCAGGAATCCTGAAAGGCAGCGATGGGGTAATCCTTCCTTTACCAGCTATTTGTTTCGGGCTAATGATTTGCGTTACGGACTGGGCTTTTACCCTCGGAGGAGTTTCCAGAGATGTGGAAGGAGACAGAATGAAAGGTGCTCCAACGATGCCCGTAACCTTTGGAATCCCCTTTACTGCCAGATTCGTTACTTTCTGGTGGATTGTAGGAGTCATCGCTTCACTAATCATAGGCTGGTCGGCTCGTCTTGGACCTGTATACTTTGCAGGAGCCCTTACTTCAGGACTCTGGATGCTTACTCAGTGTCTCGATTTTATCAAACATCCTACCCCGGAGAGAGGTGGCAGGCTCTTCCTTAATGGTTCAAATTACAGAGCGATTATGTTTGGATCAATGATTTTTGACGTAGTGCTGTGCATTTATGCAGGGGGCTACACCTCCATTCTCTGGTAAAACAGGTAGAAAAAAATGGACGCGGATATTATCGTAATAGGGGCATCTCCTGCAGGACTGATGGCTGCAAGGAACGCCTGTGAGAAAGGGGCGGCGGTCCTTATGCTGGAAAAAAAAGAAGAAATAGGGCATCCTCCCCATCCTGCAAACTCTTTTTTTAAGGGGATGCTCGATAAATGTGGAGAAAAGGTAGACCCTTCTTATGTCCTGCATTATCTCAAAGGCATGAAGATTATTTCCCCGTCAGGAAGGGCAGTCGAAGTTGAAACTACTGGATACGCTATTGATAAAACGGCTTTCGACAGGTTTTATGCAAAGAAAATAATGAAAACCGGCGTAGATATTCGAACAGGAGTGAAAGTACAGAATATTCAGAAGGAAGGAGATAAATTTACTGTCAACACTTCTGCTGGAGTATTTACCTCAAAACTGGTTATTATCTCCGACGGCATAAATTCAAAAATGGCTTCCCTTGTGGGCCTGAAAACAATGAAACATCCTGAAGATATTGCCTGGGGAATTGAACTGGATATTAAAAGTCCCGGACTTGGGAAACCAGAGATGTTTGAGTATTATGTAGGGAATCATGCTCCAGGCTGGAAAACTACATACTCTCCAAGAGGAGGAGATAATGCCGCAATCGGAGCCTATGTGCGCCGGTGCGGAACTGATGCAACGCCTTACCTTAATGCCTGGGTTGAAAATTTCAAAAAGCTTAAAGGGCTCGACGAGCTTGAAGTTGTAAGAAAACTGTCAGGAGGAGACCCTATTGTGACCATTCCAGGTGACTACATAACCGACGGGATAATGGTCGTTGGCGGGGCAGCAGGTCAGTCGGGAATAGGCTATGCAATGAGGGCAGGCCAGATATGTGGAGATGTCGCTGCAGATGCCATAAGCAAAGGAGATGTCTCAAAATCTGCCCTGTTGGCTTACCGGAAGAAATGGGAAAAAGAGTTTCTGGCCGAACACTACCTGGGCCGAATAGGGCTTGAGACTCTTAGAAAAATGACGGACAGGGAAATTGATGAGATGACTACGGTCTTCGAAAAAGAGGACCTCTCGTTTATTCATGGAAGTTCAGTTGAGCAGGCTATGCAGGTTTTTGCGTTCATGCTAAAGAAAAAACCCTCTGCGATCTTAAAGTTCAGGGCACTCCTCAGGAATAAATAAACTGAAATTTAAAAGAGCAAAAGAGAACGAACCGATATGGACATTATCAAATGTCAGGTGCAGGAACAATATGCAATACGATTTCTATAAAAGCCCTCTTTTTAGAGTTTATGCCGAGATCGAAGACGGACACATGAGGATGAAAACCAGCGGGGCTGCGTCCATCCTTATGAGAAAAACTCTTGAGAAAAACCTCTCAATTTTTGAAGGCGAAAAGCCTGCAAAGGTCGAAGCCGACAGGCTCATCTGTTCAACCTGGATGCCCCCGGTGCCAAGTAAGGGCTTTGATCGCCTGGTAAAAAGCCAGCTTTCTTTTATTCTGGGAAAAATGATTCCGGACCAGGTAACTATTTCTATCACCGAAGAATGCCCTAACAACTGTATTCACTGTGCCTTGCCTGACACGAAAAATAGGAAAAAGCTTGCCCCTGATATTGTAAAATCTACGATCGACCAGGTGCTTGAAATGGGCACAACTTTTGTTATTTTTGACGGAGGGGAACCTCTAACCTATCCTGGACTTGAAGACCTGATCAGATATGTAGACCCTGAAAAAGCCATTACAGGCATGTTTACCTCAGGGGTGGGGCTGACCGAAGAGCGAGCCAGAAGACTGAAAGAGGCAGGCCTTTATTCTCTTACCGTCAGTTTTGACAGCCCGTATGAAGATAAACACGATTATGTAAGAGGCAGGAAAGGAGTTTTTAATAGTGCGGTAGAAGCCGTCAAAAACGGCCTTAAGGCAGGACTACTTGTAAATATATATGTAGTACTTTCCAGGGACAATGTGAATGAGCTTGAAGAACTGTATGTTCTTGCATCCGAGCTTGGAGTCCATGAACTCTCCTTCTACGAAATAGTCCCCACGGGCAGGTGGATGGACCACGCCTCTGAAATCATGACTCCAAAGGACCTGAGAAAATTTGAGAATTTCGTATCCGGAGCTAGAGAGAAAGAAGGTCCCAGAATCTTCCCTATCCCGCAGGTTATGAAGACCACAGGCTGTATGGCAGGCCGGAAATGGCTCCATATTACCCCGGAAGGGAATATTCTGCCCTGTGCCTGTATCCCAATCCCCTATGGGAACGTCCATAGGGACAGGATAAAGGATGTCTGGAAAAAGATCAGGAAAGACCCTGCATATAATGCAAAGTGCTGCCTTATGAGGAATCCCGAGTTCAGGGAGAAGTACCTGAAGCTTTCAGAGTAAACCAAGAACAAGTGAAGGTTTTAAGGTAATTTGGGGCAGTGTTCCAATTTACCTATAAAATTAGAAATTTTAATAAGTTTCTTGTTTGAAAATCCAATAACAAGAGTACTAAATTATGCTCAATATACAAAAATTTGACTTTGAATTTTCAGTAAATTCTGGATACTGCCTCCACGTACCAAAGACCTGTAATTATATTAACTTCAAAAATAGGCCTGAACTTCATTGGAATGAAATTAACAAATCGATCGTATCTGCTGCTGTGAGAACCTTCGTTCCATCAAAGGTTACAAGTCCATTATTCATGAAAAGCTCATACGAACTAAATATGATAAAGTTCGTATTTTAGGGACTCTGTTCCAAAATCCAGTGATTTTTGCATTTTTGATAAAAAACCTGAATTAGCAAGAAGAATCCAGTTTTTATCAAAATCGACATTCGCTATCTAAAGACTTGAATAACTAAGTTTTATTACACGGATGATAACCATTTACAAAATCTAGTGATTTTGAATTTTACATTCATCACTAGATTTTGGTACTGAGTCATTTTAGGGTGAATTTCATAAAAATTGACCGAAAAATAAGTGATTTTCTTTAAAAATCCGAACTTTGTATGTCAAAAAGTTCGTATATCAAAATCCTGAAAAATTAGTTTTTTGCAACGGAACCAAAAAAGGTTTAACTCCTGTAAAAGGAGCTTATAATCACTTCTACTGGTTTACTATCACTTGGTGGTACACCATGCTGCAACCGGTTCTGTGTAGTTGACGAGGTTTACCCTCTAGATAAATGTCGCTTGATGCTGAAAATTTTCCCCATACCCCATAGACTACACAGTATCTATTGAATGAAATATTTTAATATTATTTACATAAATGATTCAACCGAGTAAGTCCTAAATTGGTAGGAAGGATAAAAGAGATGAATAAACAGTTAGAAGATAAAGTCCAACTTGTACTTGCAAATGAAGAGGATTTAGCATTATTTCAAAAGGAATTACAGGAAGCTTTCATAAATGCGCTAATAGAAAATTTAGGTGATGCAGAAGCTGGTCCTATTCCATCAGATGAAGATATCCAGCAGTCTTTTCATGCGCCTGAAGCAGTCATTTACCACATTTTACTGAACGGTAAAAAGGTGGGAGGCGTAGTATTAAAAATTGACAACAAAACACATCGCAATTGGGTTGATTTACTCTATATTTCGTCAAAAACGCATAATCGTGGAATTGGTTCGGCAGCGTGGCAGGCAATTGAGGTGCAGTATCCAGAAACAAAAGTATGGGAGCTCTTTACACCTTATTTTGAAAAACGTAACATTCATTTTTATGTGAATAAATGCGGATTTAACATTGTAGAGTTTTATAATAAGTTTAACCCTGATCCACATCAGCCTCGTGTAAACGAGCATCAAAACAATTCGAGACCATTAGAAGAATACGAATTTTTTAGATTTGAAAAAGTGATGAAAATGAAAACTCGAAAGAAAATTGAAAAGTAAAAGAAATATGCAGATTCTTTTAATAATATGGGTGATAATTTTTGCAACACAACCCTATTAGTTTACATTTCGACTCCCTCCAAAAAAACACAACTTAATTTTTTTTATTCACGCAGTTTATTACTAATTTTACCCTTGATTCTATATAAATAGTTTAACTCTCCCTATGTGCCTATATAGACACCTAAATTTTCATTTGTTTTTATAAATTTAAACTTGATTTTTTTGAACGTTGTGGGATTCGAGCCAAAATCATTGATTTTGTTGAGAATGTGCCCACATCTAATTCAATAAGTTTGTTCAGTTGTTGCAAAAATCACCTTATTTTTGAGAGGGGGGTCGAAATGTAAATTAATTTTCAGTTCTGCTCCTTTTTGTTCTGTTTTTGAAACAAATATCGGTAGCTAACAAATCTCAAACTGCGTGGAGTATTTAATAATAGTGCTTCGATTCCAAAATCGATTCCTTATTTTCCTAGAAAAATCCGTGATCTTCGGATCTATTAAAAAGTTAAGTTTTATGAACCTACTTTAGAATCGCAGTACTATATAAGATACAGAACTGGAATATAGAACGGCAAATAGGATAGAGTAGAATCAGTAATAGTACAGAATGAATCGAAATGAATCTGAAAAATGAAGTTGCAGGTATGTTTCAACCTGCAATGGAAATTGAAGCCTTTCAGCTAAATTTTTGTTTTGTGAGACAAATCAGACTAAACCAGACCTCTGAAGAGTCATAAGGTCTTCGGTGGTGAGTTTTGCTCCACCCTTGAACTTTTCGAAGATAGATTTAGCATCCTTCTGAAGTTCGGACTTAACAACGCGGGATTTCCCTTCTTTGTCTTTCTTCTTAAGCTTGAAGATTTCTTTGTCAAGGTCCCGGATTTCTTTCTGGGCATTGATGAAAGCCTTGTGCTGCTCGTCAGCTGCTTCCTGGGCTTTTACAAATTCCCTATGGGCAACGTCAGACTCTGCCCGGGTTCTGTCAGCCTCTTTGAAAGCTGCAATCATCTTCTCATGATATTCCTGGGCCTGCCTGGCATATTCAGCCAGCTCGGTATGGAATTCTGAGGCTTCATCTCGGATTTTCTGGGCTTCGTCCAGAAGAGTCTTCAGTTCGGAGTTGCCCTCTAGCTGAACTTTTTTGACCTGATACTGCTTTTGAAGCTGAGTGATCTTCCCAACGAGTTCCCTTTCCTTGGTTGTGCTAAGGACTTCAGTCTGCTGGGCGAATTCGAGGCGATCGATGTCTTTTCTCAGAGCTTTGATCGAAGGACCACCAAGATTGCTCTGTTTTCTGATGGAGTCAGCCTTTGCAAAGAGCTCGTTTGCCTTAGCATTGGTGTCATCACGCTTATTCTTGTATTCGCTGACCTTCTCATTAATTTCGTCTCTGAGGACTTTTAATTCCTGGGCTTCATTGATAAGGTCTTTCGTCTTCTTGTTCAGGTCGTTACGCTTTGCAGCGAGTGCACTAGCCTCTGCGTTTAAAGTATTCCTTTTTTCCTTGGATTCTTCAGAAATGTCTTTCAAATCTGATCTTTTTTTCTGCAATTCCTTTAGCATCTCTTATTGTGCCTCCCGATCCAGCAAAAAAGCTGGCATTTTAGTAGCTCTATTGTTCGATGTCGACATGCTGTGCCTGATTACAACATTGATAAGAAAGAGATTCAAGAACAGGGATAACGGCTCTAAGGTCTTTTTTTGTTATGACCACGTCCGCATATTCCCTCAGGATGGGCTTGGGATTGAAAGCTATGGCAAAACCTGCTCTCTCAAAGACACAGGCGTCGTTTGCGCCGTCCCCGACAACTACACATTGCTCTGGCCGAACCCCATTTAGTCGGGTGAGTTCTTCGAACACCTTTGCTTTGGAGTCGCTCTGTGTTATTGGGCCGACAACTTTGCCTGTAAGGCAGCCGTTTTCCACAAGCAGTTCGTTGGAAACAATGAAATCAATACCAAGCGCTTTGCCTATCGTATCGGCAGAGATGGTAAACCCACCGGAAATCATTGCAGTTTTATAGCCTCTACTTTTGACATAGAGGATAAGTTCTGCCGCTCCAGGCATTAGATCGATCTTGTTTACTGCATCAAAGGCAGCTTCGAGAGGAAGTCCCTTTAGAAGCCTAACCCTTTCAATAAGCGCTTGCTCAAAATCGAAGTCTCCATACATCGCTTTCTTCGTAATCTCCTCTACTTTGCTTACAACACCTGCAGCCCTGGCGAGCTCATCGATAGTCTCAGCGTCTATAAGGGTGCTATCCATATCAAAAACAATCAATTTGTTTCCAGTAAAATTATGCATAGGACAGTTCACTCAATCAAAACCTGGACCTGAATAACTATTAGATATAGCGGGATAATTTCCCGAAAAAGGGCATGCTGCCTGGTGTACCTTCTTCAGGGGTACCCCCGCAATTTAATATAATAAATTTGCCCTGACATTAAAAGCCCACCAATGGATAAAGTTTTCAAATTATAATACGGGTTCTGTGAAACAAGACCACAAAACAACACATTGATGTCAACGTTTTTGAGTGAAATAAATCACATCCTTTTTAAGCTTTTCGGAGGGGCAGAGAAAGATATTGAATAATAGTTATATATTGCATATGTTTTTATAAAAGAAAGTTGATAAGGACATAATTCGCCAAAAGGATTATAAACCCATTAGGAATTCCATTATTGAAGAAATTGGTTAACACAGGATTTTGAGAAAAATGGTCAACATAGGTTTTATAAAAATGGGCAACCTGGGAATGAGCCAGGTTATCAATCTGCTCCAGGATGAAATTGCAGCAAGAGAGGGAATTACGGTACGTGTATTTGGCACAGGTGCCAAAATGAGCCCTGCCGAAGCTGCAGCTTCTGAAAGTTTCAAGCAGTGGGATGCAGATTTTGTGATAATTATCAGCCCGAATGCAGCAGCTCCGGGCCCCAAAGCAGCTCGTGAAATATGGAAAGACGTTCCCTGCATTGTGGTCTCAGATGGCCCAACAAAGAAAGAAGCCAGAGAGGCTCTTGAAAAGGAAGGTTTCGGATATATGATCCTCCCAGTAGACCCTCTTATCGGAGCCAAAAGAGAGTTTCTTGACCCTGTAGAGATGGCATCCTTCAATTCCGATGCAATGAAAGTGTTATCCGTTTGTGGTGTCGTTAGACTCGTCCAGGAAGAACTGGATAAAGTAACTGACCAGGTTGCTTCCGGAAAATCAGGAAAGGAACTGGAGCTTCCACACATTTTTGCAAAACCTGAAAAATGTGTTGAGTATGCAGGCTTCGAAAACCCTTATGCAAAAGCAAAAGCTCTTGCCGCCCTTCACATGGCTGAAAAAGTGGCACAGGTTAACTTCCCTGCATGTTTCATGTTAAAAGAAATCGATCAGGTATGCCTGACAGCAGCAGCTGGACACGAAATTATGGGAGCCGCCGCTCAGCTTGCAATACAGGCAAGAGAGATTGAAAAATCCAATGATACCGTACTAAGGCAACCCCATGCAAAGAACGGTACTCTGCTGAAGAAAGTAAAATTATACCAGAAGCCAGAGTAAGCCCGGAAAACCTTAAGGCTTAAATCGGAAGCTTAAAGGGAGGAGCGAATAATTCCCTTGATAAATAAGAGGAAGACGGTCCTCCAATAACTACTTTTTTAAATTGTTGTGCAAGTACTTGGTAGTATTTCAATTTATTATTTAAATGTCAGTAATTTTTCAATTTATGATACAAACTTCAGGCTATATTTTACGAGTTCTATTTCTTAGCATCTTCAACTTCTTCCAGTACCGATGTATATTCCTGAAAAACAGAGTGAAGATCTATAGTAGCCAGTATGTCCACAACTCCAAGAGCTGCAATAACTTCTCCGTCTTTCGAGTGAATGGGAGCAACAACTACATGTTTTCCCCTGTACACGCCTTCTGTAGGGACTTCGTGGACAACTTTGTTTGTTTTCAATACTTCTTCGAGCACAGGCCCTGTGTAGTCTCTGTCAAGGATTTGACCCTTTTCCAGGCGAAGTCCTTTTCGCTTGAGACTGCGAATGGTTGTAGGAAGTCCAATGACCGAGTGTATCGCAACTGCTAGTGACTCGAGGTCTTCAGGCCCTGAATCTTCTGAGATAGTTAGGGTAGTAATCTTTTCACCCCTGTAAATTACTTGAGACCGGGAAAGACACAAATTAAAGGCTTCTCAGAAATGAAAAGCTGGATCCGACTTTCCGGTCATATTTATAATATATTTTTTCAAAGAATATATAATCACTCCTCATTTACAAGGGCTTTTATAAACGCCTGTTTATGCAGTTCCCCTGACTCATGGATTCCACCGACCTCGCCACGTGTCGCCCGACAGGGGTAATGCTGGATCAACAGCCCGGCTTTTGGAGGTGCATCTTTTACCTCCGTTCCGACTATTTCCTTTGCCATATACCAGGTACTCCCACATGGAGCACCTTTTATTACCTCGACATCGGCAATTTTTCCATCTTTTGTTTTTACCTTCAAGATAGGAGACCCAAAGAGTTCCGCAAACGGTCTATTGAAATCGTTGGGCTCAAGACTACAGCAGATCTCATCTACCTCGACATCCATACCTGAAACTTCGGAGATCTTTTTGAGTTCAGGAACTGAAGCCCTGGATGGTCCACCCGGAACTATAAGAGAGCGCACACCGGCTTCTGCCGCAAGTTTTGCAATTGCAGATGTCAGATCCGGATGCAGAGAGTAAGTAATTATAATTTCGGCAGAGAATACACGCCTATCGAAGTTAAGGGCTTCCAGATATTCATCAGGCTCTTCAATAAATACAGGCACAAATTCAGGCAGGTCCGCAGTTACGATTGAAAAATCACTATGCTCCCTGACAGTCTCAATCAAGCGGTGCCCGTACTTGCCCCGCGTAATTACTCCTATTACAGTCATATTATTCTAAGCTATTTTTAATATTACATAAATAGATGCTTATTTTGTTTCAATGAACGCACTGTATACACGAAATTAGCTTTGGAGTCCTAAAATAAAAAATCCATTAAGGCTAACGGAACGGCCTGATACATTACTTTTAGTTGTCTCAACCTATTGAAAGTGATCTATATAAATTTTCTATAAAACCAGAAATTATGTATTTAAAAGAGAAGAGAAAGTATAAATTACAATGGAAATGAAAATTCGAAAGGGAGAGAATTATCAAAAAATATATGGACTGATCAGTGATGATAAAGGAAGGACAAGAAAAAGAGAAAAATAACAAAAGATTAATTGAACATCTAAGAACTGAGTTAGATCAACTGAATACGAACTCTAAATCTATAGAAGAATTAAAAAATGAACTATATGTGAAGTTATGTCTTAAAGAGTATTTAGAAGAGTGTGATCCAGCATACTGTTCATTTAGAATCACGAATTCCTGCGAGTACATAAAAATTTTGAGGAGCTTAAATAGAGAACTTATTAATATAGGATGAAATTATGATAAATCAAACCCCACATATAGATAAATTTGACACAATAATAGCAAGTTGCAAAGAATTATTCCTAAAAAAAATGAGTGACTATGGAACATCGTGGATACTATTTAGATTGGAATCTTTATTTGATCAATTATGGATTAAAGCAAAAAGGATCAGAACACTAGAAGAACTTAAGGACCAGAAATTGATTCCGGAAGGAAGAGAAAGCGAATATGTGGGGATAATAAACTATTCGTTAATGGCCTTGATGAAAATCTGTTATGATCAGCAATTACCTAACCCCGAAAAAGTGCTTTCTAATGGGGAAATGCCTGAAATTGCCCAAGAAAAAATGTCTCAACTTTATGATGAAATTACAAGTCGAATAAGGATTCTCTTCATAAAAAAGAATCACGACTATGGGCAAGCATGGAGAGATATGGAAATTTGTTCGATTACAGACCAGATATTAGTGAGAATACTAAGAATAAAAACTATTTTGAAAAATGATAGAAACCTAATGGCGTCAGAAGACTTAGATGCTCAATTAATGGATATAATAAATTATGCGATTTTTGCACTTATTAAGTATGAAGATTATTCTAAACCCGTAAATGAAATAGATCTTTATAAAGGCTGTAGGTTTTGTAATCCTTTAGAAGAAGAAAGAATATTAGTACGAAGAAAAAATTTCTACGTTATGCTTTCTTTAGGGCCTTTAGTAGAAGGTTATTGTCTAATCATTCCGAAGGCTCACATTACAACTTTCGGGAAGCTACCATCTAACCTTTTTAATGAATTTTTAGATTTGAAAGAGAAAGTTACCGCGATTCTTAAAAAAGTATACAAAACTGATTTTGTTTTGTGTTACGAACATGGGAATATAGCAACATCAATAGGTCTTCCCCCAAATGATAATCATGCACATATTCATATTTTACCAGTTCCAAAAAGTATTTCTTCTTTAATGGTAAAAGAAATTGAAGACGATTTAAAAAAGTTTCCTATCAAATATTATAGTTTTACAGATTTCTGGGAAGACTATCATGAACATCATTCAGATGAGCCTTATATATTTATAGAGAAAGATAACCAGACTATAGTGTTTTACCTCCTTGATAACACTCCAAGAAGCCAATATTTACGCTACTTGGTGGCCAAAATTTTAGGACTCGATGAGAAACTTGTTGATTGGAAATCACACCCAAACTGGGAAAGAATTTTGGGCTCTAGGTTAGAACTTTTACCCCATTTCATTTTAGAAAGGGAGGAAAATGACAAAGTTAAAAAGTGAACAACTTGATGATGTTATAAAAACTTCCACGAACTTTATATTCTCAAAATATAGATGTATAAATAATAAGTGTGGGTGGCATCAGCATTTAGATAATATAGAGAAAGTCGGGATAATAGCAACCTCTCAAGCCCTAATGTGTATAAAAGGATCAATAAACGAACCAAATAGAAATAAAGTTATTCGCTCCTTAAACACTATCATAATTTTTCAACAAGAAGATGGCGGATGGAAATACGAATCTAATTTTACCAGTGAATCGTGTGTAGAGCCTACGGCATGGGCTTTATTAGCTTTGGCAGAATATTGTCAAGAAAATTTTCTTGATAATAAGTTAAAAATTAAGCTTCAAGCTTCTATAAAAAGAGGAGTGAAACTAATATTATACGATTATAATGGAAAAGCTTGGGCTCCAGTAAATGGAATGGAAAGTAGAACATACTCAACTTGTTTGGCAGTAAAAGCACTTAGTAAAGCATCTGGACTAGATATACTTAGTAGAACCCTGAAAGCAACAACTAGAGAAAAAATCAGCTTGGGTGAGCAATATTTAAGGAACATTCAAAACGATGATGGAGGATGGGGAGAAATAAAAGGATCAGATTCCAGACACGCCCATAGCGCACATGTGGTTTCAACGCTAATAGATATAGGAAATAACTTTACCGACGAGCAGATAGTAAAAGGGGCAAATTATCTATTAAAAAATTATAATGAAGACTTTGAATGGGAAAATTGTGGATCTAAGTCGGGCATTACAGAATTAATCGATTTTCCTCAATGCAATTGTAGAGTAACATATTACCATTTTACAAATCCATTGGTATTAATAGCTCTTATTAAAGCAAGAGCAATAAATTCGAAGGTAAATCTTTCAAAAATAATGAGTGAATTAGTTCAAGAAGGAATACAAAACAAAGGAGTATGGTTTCACCCAAGCATACCAGATACTAAAACTTTATGGGCAATCTACGATATGCTTATGTGTATCAAACTTTTTGAAAACGCCAATGCAATAGGTCTATTTAAAGACAGCTGGACTGGACTGGCGAAGGATAAATTTATATATGTAAAAAAATGGATAAAAAACAACTACAAATCCTTAATAGGTACTATACTACTTTCAATAATTGCCAGTTTAATTTATGAACCAATCTCAAAGAGATTATTTGGTTGAAAAAGCTTGCATAAACCTTGTAAAACTTCAAAGAAAATTTGGGTTAAATTCTTGAGGTAATCAGGGTAATATCCCAGACTTTAGATTAATGAAATAATTCATTGAGCGGAAAACAAATGCTTTCTAAACATTATAATCCTTTCTCACAATTAGGGCTCAGTAACACAGGAAAGAAATTAATACCAAAAAATAAATGATTGGGATTGTTAGTGAATACAGCCAATCATTAAAGCCCGTTATCATCCGCAAATTTTATCAGGGTTTCTCCTAACATCCTGACATGAGTGGGGTTAAGGTTGAACCTGGACCTCTTTACGCCTCCCCGCTCCTTTGCAAGTTCGACATACTCTTTCTCAAAGCGGTCACTGTGTGCCAGGGAGATCGTCATATACCAGCCTCCTCCCATCTTAATCTCCACATATCCATCTCCGCTTTTCCCCTCAGTGCTTTCTTCGATATTCTCTTCAGATGTATCCTTCTTTACCATATGTAAACCTCATAGTTTCCTATTTTTAAATGAAATCTGTGATCTTTTCTTAATACTAAAATACGCGATTATATACAAGACATATTAGGCTGAAATAAAAGGATTTCCAGGTAACAGTTAGTTTTTATTATCAAATTTTAGTTCAGTTATTAGATTTTATAGTAAGTTATCAGATTTTATTTTGTTATTCGATTTTATTTTAGTTATTAGATTTTATTTTAGTTATTAGATTTTATTTTAGTTATTAGATTTTATTTTGTTATTCGATTTTATATTAAGTCATCTGACTTAAGCCCTGAACTCAACACGGCCGGAGGGACCATTCCCGAATGCACGGCAGTTGCGACCAGGGCTCCTTTTATTCCTAGCTTATCAAGAGTAAAAAGATCCTTCATATCCTTGACCCCTCCGGCAAGCAGCACGCTATGCCTGGAACATTTGACCAGTTTTCGAAGGAATTCTGGGTCAAAGCCTGAGGCTGTTCCAACCCTGTCAAGGTCAAGGAAAATGAGGTCTTTTAAGGGTAAATTATTTAACAGTTTTACGATTTCAAAAGGAGACTCCGGAAGCTCAGGATCATTTTTCAGGACTTTACCATGCTTTATATCAATGCTGACACTGATCCTTCCGGAGTTTCCATAAGCTGCATCTTTTATTGCCGAAAGAGTACCTGTCTCTGTGCCTATCACGGCAGTTCCTGCAATGGAAAGGGCTTTGTCCGCGTCCTCTGGAGCTGATATCCCGAAATCAAGCATTGTGTCTGCCCTTAAGCTTACTTCCCTAATTACTCTGGCATTGATTTCAAGAGGCCCTTTGCCCTGAAGCACATTGAGGTCGGCAATATAGACTTCACTGGGATGCAGGAGTTCCACTATCTCTACAGGGTCCGAGCTGCTACATACAGTACTTGAATCTGAAACCGGAAGGTATTTTTCCCTGACCCCGCCCTTTGCAAGAACTACGTTACGGTTAAATATATCCATCACAAAAACTACTCGGAACATACTTATTCAATAGTTGTATCATCCTATAAAAAAGTATAAAATAAAGAATATTGTATAAAAAGAGTAATATTCACTGTAAGATTCCAATTAGATGTTTATTTAGAGGCTTTTTATGAAACTGCTTATAAGTCCAATTAATAAAGAGGAAGCAATAATTGCTTCCAGAGGCGGCGCAGACATTGTAGATGTCAAGAATCCGAAAGAAGGTTCCCTTGGCGCGAATTTCCCATGGGTAATAAGGGACGTAAAAGAAGCTGTAGACGGTAGACAGCCAATAAGCGCAACCATAGGAGATTTTAACTATAAACCAGGAACTGCTTCCCTTGCAGCATTTGGAGCAGCCGTTGCAGGAGCAGACTATATTAAAGTTGGCCTTTACGATATCCATACTGAAGATCAGGCTTTCGAGCTTATCACAAAAATAACACAGGCCGTAAAGGACTACGACTCGACAAAAAAAGTTGTTGCCTCAGGGTATTCGGACTACAAGCGCATCAATTCAATTTCTCCATTACTGCTTCCTTCAATCGCCGCAAAAGCTGGAGCAGATGTGGTGATGGTTGATACAGGAATTAAGGATGGAAAATCTACCTTCGAATTTATGGACGAGGAAGAACTTAAAAGGTTCACGGACCTTGCCCATGGGTGCGGACTTGAAAACGCGATTGCAGGCTCCCTGAAATTTGAGGACCTTCCAGTGCTTGAGAGAATCGGACCGGATATTATCGGGGTTCGGGGTATGGTCTGCGGAGGAGATAGGACAAATGCAATCCGGCAGGAACTGGTAGAAAAGCTCGTAGCTGAATGCCAGGCTTGAAAAACTCTTTTTGATTTGAAACTGAAATTTTGTGCCGGCAGGTCACCAGACAGGCCTGCCGAAAAAGAATTATAAGTAAATAACTATTTTTGGTCTGATGTTTGTTTTCGGACACGTCGGGATCACTCTAGGGATCTTTTATCTCCTGAGCCGATTACTTTCAAAAAATAACTTCTGGGTAAAGGTTCCGTGGATTGCATTTGGAGCGCTCCTTCCAGACTTTATCGATAAACCTCTTGGCAGGATAATTCTTGCCGAAACCATAGGAAGCGGGCGAATTTTTGCCCACACTCTCCTTTTTGGCCTTCTGCTGGGCCTGACAGGTTACTATCTCTATAGACAGGGGAAACCTGAACTCCTGATTATTGCAGGAGCATCCTTTTGCCACATTTTAGAAGATCAGATATGGAATACCCCTGAAGTATTTTTCTGGCCGCTCCTGGGCTGGGGGTTTCCGAAAGACACGATTTCAGCAAGCTTTATTGAGTATCTTATGATAATTTTTAGTAGATCCTACCACCCAGCATTCACAGAAGTTTTTATCTCAGAAACCGTCGGACTGACTATAATTGTCCTTCTTACTGTTAAGTATATAAGCGAGAAGAAAAAAGAATTCTGCTATAACAAAAACCGCACATGATATTCTTTGAATAACAGGCACAAAGAAATGAAAGTATTCTACTTTACCTTTTTTCCTATTGATCTCGTCATTGCCTTGAGTGGTAAGGTTGTCCTAACTGTGGTTTTTCAAGCCATCGCTAAACTAATCAGGGAATTGCCATAAAAGAATTTGATAAATAAGCTAATGAAGCTTTAATATAACACATTAAAGCAGAATAAGAAAAACATCTTCAGAAACAGCCTGAAAGTTTTCCATTCTGGTGAAAATAGCTGGTTCCACCATACAACATACCCGGGCCTATTCCCTGAGATAGAAGCCCATTCAGTATTTCCATACCTGCCTATGTTGGTCCTGTTTCCATTATTTTCTGGCTCCTTTGAATAGTCAGATTCTGGATAACCGGCATCGATACATGGAGAACTCACAGTATCTTTTACCCACGTTTTTCCATTCCATCTTCCACCTGTTGATTTCAGGTGATAATCGTGATTTATCTCGTTTGCAAAGTGAGGGTCTACATGGATATCGCTTGTCGAACTGGCGTTCATGTAGTCTCCTGCGGAGTTATTGTAAAAGCAATTATTTTCCAACACAAAGGAATGCGTTTCAGGAAGATAATTAATAACTCCATATCCTGTTCCGTTCGGGTCTTTCGTACGTTGCAGCGTGTTTACAATAATATTATTGCGGACAATTGTGGTATATCCTGTACCTTTGGGTGAAAGATCGGTAGAACCACCTGTAGGATACATATGGATAATTGCAGCGTGATACGTACCATCAAATACGTTATTCTCTACAAGGGTATTGTAAAATCCACTTGTTACTATACCACCTACCCAATCTATGTTTGGGTCCGTACCAGTGCCGTAGAAAACATTGTGGTGAATATATACATTCTCTGCCTCTTCCATGGGATAAGAATAACCATATCCTAACAGCCATATCCCGGGTCCATAGGTGTTATGAATAGTATTATTATACACCTCTATGTCACTCATCACTCCTGTTGTTTTCTCAATCAGAATTCCAGAACCACCCGCACTCCAATGGGAAAAGGAATCTATTATGTTATCATGGAATTTTACATGGTTTGAATTCAAGATTCTAAGACCGCTGTTAGTCCTGCAGGTTATTGTATTATTCCAGGCCTCTACATTCTGACACTGGATTGCAAAAAGACCGTCATGCCCCAGTTTATAAATCCGGTTATCGTAAAACTGGATATTAGAGCTTCTCTCTATCTTCAGCCCATCTCCGTGCCCGTCATGCATGTACATAGAGTGAACCTGAATGTTGCTGGAGTTTAAGAAATAAATATGATTGTAATATCCCTCTCCTCTATTTTTTTCCTTGTTCTTGTCATGATTTCCATTGATTTCAAATCCTTTTATAGTAATATTCTGGCTTCCAGAATTGTCCATCTGCGTAATCAGAGGCTTATTTTTTGGCCAACCTGCTTTATCTTCAAGTTTAATTACGGCTGTCGGATCTCCTTCCAGAATAGTGTCGTTTCCAATTAAAATACTGTCCGAGATGATGTATGTATTGGGGCCCTTCAGATGAACGGTTGTGAATTGAGGGTTTTCTGCAACATATGCGAGAGCTTTGTTTATTTCTACCTGGTCGTTACTTCCATCACAGTTAAAATTCCCTCTCCCATCGGCAGAAACATAAACAGTTATACCTGGTGATGTAGTGGAGAGAGCGGTTGTTCCTAATGCGATCAAAAAAACTAAAATTGTAAAGTAGACTACGGTTTTTTCCCTTTTTTGCAACCTATGTCTCAGAATTTTCCCTTTCATTTTTATTCCTAGATTTTTTAGTATTAACTCTCCGGGCATGAAAAAAACCATCTTCAGAGAATATTATCAGTTAAATTTTAGCATAGATTAATATTTCTTTTTAATTCCGTTGACTCAGTACCAAAGCGCACATGAAATTCTTCGAATAACAGGCACAAAGAATGAAAGTACTTGAAAGAACTTTCATGCTAATCTAGTGATGAATATAAAGTTTAAAATCACTAGATTTTGTAATTAGTCACAATCCTTGTGATACGACTTAAGAATTGAAGTCTTTAGATATCGAATATTGATTTTGATGATAACTGGCTTCTTCTTGCTAATTCAGATTTTCAATCCAAAAATGCAAAAATCACTGGATTTTGGAACAGAGTCCCTTTGAACTCACAATTAAATTTTCAAAATTAAATACAAAAACAATTTTTAAGATTATTGCTACTGTGCATTTCAAGCAGAACATCAAAAAATTTTTTATACCCTTGTGCCCCTTTTTTAAAACATCAAGTTTTTTGCGAAGTTGCGTTCTCGTTTATTCCCAGTCTTATGTAATTTCACTATAAGTCAAAAATTTGTTATGTGATTATAAGCACAGTTGGTCGCTCGGTGGGGTCTTATGAGGGGGAGTTTTTCAGTCACAGTGGATCTTGAAGATTGGTATCATATTCCTTCAGTCTGCAGTTCTCCTTACGCTGTTTACAGGACTGTGAATGAGTTTTTTGAAAAATGGGACGGCAGGTATGATTACCTGACTGAACCTACAAAAAAGTCACTGGATATTCTCGATGAGTTTAATGTGACTGCTACTTTCTTTGTAGTCGCAGACATTGTCGAACATTATCCTGGACTTGTTGAGACAATTGCGGAAAGAGGGCATGAAATTGCATGTCATGGTCTGCATCACGCCTGCAAAATCGATCCTGAGACAAAGGAGCGATTGATGAGTGACGACGAATTCGAGCAGAAAACATTGTTTGCGAAAAAGATTCTTGAAAAAGTTAGTGGAGAGAGAGTTGTAGGTTACAGGGCACCAAATGCCTTTGTAGGTGGCTGGATGCTAGATTCACTTGAAAACATCGGGTTCAAATATGATTCCTCAGTTTCCGTAAATTCTCTTTATAATAAAACGGATTCGTCCCTCAAGACAGTCTCATCTTTTCCTTACTACCCTTTAGAGAACGGGCTTGAGGCAGGCGACGACAGAAACTTTATTGAGTTCCCCTGGGCATACTATCAGAATGTACTTAAAATTCCAGCATCTGGTGGCCCAATACTCCGCTTTCTTGGAGCTCCTCTGGTATTGAATGGGCTTATCCAGAGTTTGAAAAGAGGACATACTATCTTTTATTTCCACCCGATTGATATTTCCTGCACTAAATTTCCTTCAGTAGGGAACAACAGGCCATTTTACTGGTGTATGAAAGGAAAGCTTATAGAACGTAGAATTCGTCACATTCTGAAATCCCTGAATGATGTTAAAAAAGTGTGCCTGAGGGATTACCCAGAAATATAACCTTTAGAAAGGTTTTCTAGATATAATTGAAAATTTGAAAAGGATCCTGGCAAGTCTAAATAGGACTCACGCGGTTGAACTGAAGAGTCAACAGCATCAGAACGTTAGCTGTATAAAACGCGACTTTAATCCATGGCCTTTGCCATAATTGATTTTGTTCCTCAAGTGCGTAAGTCCTATATAATAACAAGTATAATAAAGAATAATCAACACTGAATATTAATTATATAGGACAAATATTTATACCCTAAACTTTAATTGCTTATTTAAATAGATTTAGTCATATATGATTTGCGCGATTTTACGATATATTCCTCCATGTATTTCCTCACTCCATCTATTTTTCAGGGAACCGCCTAATTATCCTGATCTTAAACGAATGATTTCTTCTGATGGACTAATTAGGGACATGCAGACGCTGGCAGGAATAACAAATAAATCTGATAAATGATGTTCACTTCGTAGGTTAAAAGCTGCATATAGTCTTCGGAGGATCTGTACTCAAAAAGGATATACTTAATATACTGTGAGTTATTGTGACAGAAACAATAAAGTCTCTGGATAAGGGTATATATCTGAAAGCCTTTAATTGTCGAAACATTTCACCATCAAAACATTAATTAGGTTAAGGCAGGTATATCAAACTGCACTTAGGGCACAACCATTAATTATTTGTTGGGCCGTTTGAATATAGAAGGAATAAGGAAGAGAAGAAACAAATAAACAAAATTTTAGGATCGAAAGTTTTTGGGCCTGTGTGCTGCCTGTAAAAGAAAAACTCTTTTAGAGTGAAACCAAGTTTTCAGGAATAGATCATAGTTAGGTGCGGAAACTGGACTCTGCAATTTTCAAAAAGGATGGGGGACACATTGTCTAAAACTACTAATAACATATTAAACCTTATAACCTCAATTTCTCTATTACTATTGGTTTATAGCCTTTTTATTCTCAGGGGAATTCAGCCCAAAGGATACACAGTCGATATCTATGAACAGCTTCCTTTTCATTTTTACCTTACCCTGCTCTTTTGTTACGTTTCAGCCTGCGTTCTGCTTCTTGCATACCGAAAAATGAGCGCAGTTCTTATACTGTTTCTTGTCCATACTACAGTACTGATAACCCCTCACATGCTTGGTTATGTTTCAATAGGCAGGGGAGATGAATTTTCGTACCTCGGACTTGCAGGACATGGTTCATTTTGTAACCTTTCGGGCTTTTCCAACCTTTCTCCCACGGGTCCTCTGCTCGTTTCAGCTCTGGCTCAGATTTCAGGCCTTGAAACGTCGGCACTTTCTTACTTCTTGCCAGTATTTTTCTCAATAATATTTATTACTGGAATGTTCCTGTTCTATCGGATTTTTATGAGCAGGGAAAAATTGGTCTTAACAGCTTTTCTCTCCTCGCTTATTCCGTATTTTGGCCATTTCCAGACCTCAGCAGTTCCTTATTATCTTTGCTTTTGCTTGATACCTCTATACCTTCTTGTGCTGAGAAGCGTAATTTCAGATAAAAACAGGGCAATGGCTGTTTGCCTTCTTTTCATGATACCATTGATTCCTTTAGCTCATCCCTTTATTTTTGCATATCTTGTCTGTTTCTCCCTATCCCTTGCCCTATCGAGTAAAATACTGAAGCCTGAATTTGTCCGTAAAATCCTGAGTATCAACTTTTTCTTCTCTGACGGTTCCCACCCTGCAGGAAAAAAAATGAATATATTTGCATTCCTGTCACTTATCTCGGGAGGCTTCCTGCTTTGTGCGAAATATACTCTTCAGTTCTTTGATATATCTATTTCAAACCTTATCCTGCGCACTAAAATGATAGTGTCCGCAGGCTTTTCCACGTTTCCATCAACTGAAAACGGAGTTTTAGAGTTTGTACATCTCTTGAATCTCTACTACGGCAAATATTATATTCCTTTAATTTTTATCCTGATCAATTCCGTAATCGTATGGCAGAATCGTAAAAGGTTTTGCCATCATTTTGTTCGCAGGTACCCCCGTTTTCTGGTCCTCTACATAGTAACCTTTTTCCTGGAGATTGCTTTCCTTTTAAACCCCTTCATTCCTTACCCTCCAGATAAGTTTGCAAATTTGAGCTTCATTATTTTTGCCCAGATTCCTTTGTTGGGGTATTCCCTTTACATTATTTTCCTTAGAAAAGGGTATACTCTTGGCCTTGGCTCTGCAGTGCTGGTTCTCTGTCTGCTCTGGACACTGGGATTCTTCACCTGTTTCAGTTCGCCGTATACAGGTGGAGTTTCTGAAGCTATTTCGGAAAATGAGGCCGATGGGGTTCAGTGGTTATCCTGCGTGAAAGAAACTTATCCATATGTTATGTCTTGTACAGACAAGTACGAAATCATCGCCCAGCCTGAGATACTTGGCAGCAATATAAATGATTCTAAAAACAGTATCTCTGTAGAAAAAGCAGCAGAAAACGAAACTTTCTATATTGCAGAAACGACTTTTTCTGAGGCTTTGAATGCCAGGGAACAGGGATCCAATAAAACATCAGTTTCTACAAGCGGAAGTACCTTCAAACCCCAGGCTGCTTATCCTGTATATAAGATCTATGATTCCCTTAATATAGAAATTTATGAATATGTCCCGTGAACGCCCCTCTGTTTCGTCTGGAAGTCGGATCTCTGGAGAAGCTAATTTCCAATTTTTGAAGGTTTGACTTTTTCGTTTTTTTGGAATGAAAGCACTTTTATTAACAGAATATTTAGCTATGAGAAAAACAGGATTAAACAATTTAAAATTCATTTACTGACCGTGGCATTCACTTACGGAGTGTTCACTTATAAGAATCAGGGATTATTTTAAGAATCAGGGATTATTTTAAGAATCAGGGATTATTTTAAGAATCAGGGATTATTTTAAGAATCAGGGATTATTTTAAGAATCAGGGATTATTTTTTACAATTTGCGTAGCTTCAACTATAATGCCATCTGATCCTTTAGTGCTTATTTTTTTGGCAGGGAGACCTGCAATTGAAATGCCTTTTTCATAAAATGAGTTATTTACAACGGAGTTTGCCCCAATTGCTATATTGTCCGCAATTAGGATATTTCCAAAAATTTTGGCACCAGGCCCGATATATACGTTATTTCCAATTTGTGGGGCTGAAGCCTCATTCCGATTAGATCCTATGTTAGTACATGCATGTATTCTGCAGTTCTCTCCAATCCTGACATTTTTGTTTATGATGATAGTTCCTCTATGGGCAATACACAACCCTGGACCAAAGACATTTATTGGAATACTGAACCCTAGATGAACACTCATCATGTAGAACCTGAATAACAAGTATTTGAGATATAATTTGGAAATTAGAGATTTCTTACAGTTGTTATAATACTCAGTTTTTCGTAGTAATCTCTGAAATTTCCATATATCATCACCAATTAGTCTAGGGCGTCTACAATGTTTCCCTAAAGCAAACTTGTCTGCTTTTACGTAAAAATCATAATCTGCTTTCGACTTAATAATAACTATACCCCTTTACTTACTTTTGCAGAATTTAGAAGTTTCGATAGTTCCTAGAATCTGATAAAGTTTAACTTCCCAAACTCCCTGAAGTAGAATATAGGTAAAACGATAAACCCTACGGATTAAAGAGATAGGACTTACGCACTTGAAGTACAAAATCAAGCACTTTCGACATTGTGACTTGTTTAGTGTTTTAGACAATTGAAGGTTTAATGCTATCGATTTCTCAGTCCAACAGCGTAAGTCCTAAGAGATTTACGCGCTCAGAAGCCTAAAATATATAACCGTAAACAATCCAATCAATTATGGTAAGGATTTATATAAAAATTAGAGTAAGAGTACTTCTTATAAGAATTACTTATTAATGGTTAGTTTTACTTCAACATTGAAGTGAAAATTAATAGGCAAATTTTAAAATTTTAGTTGACCCCAAAACTCAAAATTAAGTCTCTTAATCCGTATTCTGAATAATCAAGGGAGTTTTTTATCGTGGGAAATAGTTCTGACTTTCCTATCAATTTAGGAACAAAATTGATTTTAGGAAGAGATCAATCAATAAATTAAAATCAAATAAATTTTAAAAATTCAGGTTTCCCATGAGTTTACTTTTATTTTTAAAGTTAAGATGAACTTTTTAGAATTTTATTCGTGGGATTTAAACAACGGGAAGAATGCAAATAATTTCAAGGGGAGTTTATTTACAGTCCTGAAAAGATAAATTTTTTTAACATTGAAGAATTATAGTTCAATGTATTGGGGATTTGAAATGAATGGAAA
Source organism: Methanosarcina sp. Kolksee (assembly GCF_000969945.1). Classification (NCBI taxonomy): domain Archaea; kingdom Methanobacteriati; phylum Methanobacteriota; class Methanomicrobia; order Methanosarcinales; family Methanosarcinaceae; genus Methanosarcina; species Methanosarcina sp. Kolksee. Next base: position 168,729 of record NZ_CP009524.1, on the reverse strand, counting down.
GAAGCAAACGTACAAATGGGGAGACAGAAAAAAGTTATTGTTTCTTGGTATAATTTTTGTTTGTATAATTGTAAGTATAACCCTCACTCTATCAAAGACATCCTGTACAACAGTTTATGTTGCTACCAACGGAAGTGGAGATTTTAACTGTGATGGAAGTGATGACCAGGTAGAAATAAACAAAGCTCTTGCATATGCTGCAGAAAACCCAAAATGCACAACCGTTCATCTGAAAGGCCCCAGTACATACATCATCTCGGGCAGTATTTTAATTGGAAACAATACTATTCTGGAAGGAGATCCGACAGCCGTAATCAAACTTGAAGATAAAGCAGATTGGCCTCTAGAAAAACCTATGATTACGCAAATGAACAGTGCTGAAAATCATGATATTACCATAAGGGGATTTGAGATTGACGGAAATCACGACAAAAATAATGAAAAAAATAGGGGAAAGGGATATTACAACCTGATATATTTCCTTAATTGCAAGAATATACAGGTTCACGATATGTATATGCATGACAGTCACGGCGATGGACTTAAAGTCGTAAAATGTTCAGGTGTTAAGTTTTACAATAACCGGGTATATAAGTTAGGTCATGACGTCCTCTACGCTATCTATTCTTCGAATATAGAGGCCTGGAATAATAAAATAACGTGCAGAACGAATAGCGGTTTGAGAATTTACAATACAAACCATGTAAAATTTTATAACAATATAATTGACTCAGAAGGAGGAGGAGGGGCAGGAATTGAAATCCAGAAAATTGGTCCGTCAACTGTGATGAATGATATTGAAATCTACAATAATCTGCTATACGAGACGAATGCAGCAGGCATATGGATCACAGGCTATGGGCCCGAGTATTCGAAAGATTCTGCAAAAGACATATTCATACATCACAATAAATTTTATAAAACCGGGATTAACGAGGGTGCGGACTGGGCAGGGGGCATAGTGCTTAGTGGTTTCCAAAATACTGTGATAGAGAATAATAAATTCGATGGCTGCTATGGCGCTGCTATTGCCCATAAACAGGTCAGTGATGAATTTTCAGCCCCAGGTTCAGGCTATATGACTATCGTGAAAAATAATATAATAATTAATACACAGTCCAGTCCTGCAGCTGGGAAAGGATATGCTGTATACAACCAGCTAAAAAATACCCATTCCTTTATCCTGGAAAGCAATTGTCTTTCAGGCAACGCCGGCGGGAACTATATGGGTGCAAACTCTACCTCAGACGTTAAAGCTGACTCCGAACTTGCAGCAAAGTTGAACGCCAATGAGTCTTTGGGCAAGGACTTTCCCTGGAGTGAAGCTATGTCTGCCGGACCGCAGACGCCTTATGAGATAAATGAAAGCAAAGCCCAGACCGGCCAGGAAGAAAGCTTTGAGTCGAGCCTTAAAAGAGCTTTTTCAGAGTTTATAAAGTTCCTGAAAAAATTATTATTAAATATTTCGATGCAGTTTGATAAGGCGGAAAACCTTAAAATTGCTTTACCTTTAATTATTTCTGACAACAGGCTGAGAGAAGAAGCCCCAAATACCACTTTTAGTGATAGTGAATATATCGATATCGGAAAAAAATCCGATGGGGGCATTTATAGAGGCGTTATAATCTTTGAGCTGAGTTCACTTAATCAGACTGACCAGGTTGAAGAGGCAACTCTATCTTTATTCTGGCACTACCCGGAGAACCAGATAAGATCAAAAGATACTATACTGGAAGTATACAGACCTATGAAATGGTGCAGAGAACATGTTACCTGGCAGCAAAGGGAATCTAATGACCCCTGGAAAAACTCTGGAGGGGACTGGTATGACAGGAATGGGGTCTTCCAGGGAAGCACCCCATATGCCACGATAACTATCAGTGGAGATGAGACCCCTGACAACCGCTACTACGACCTGGATGTAACAGAACTTGTGCAGGAATATATAAGTGGAAAGTACGAGGATACAGGTTTCCTTATAAAGGCTCGCGAAGAAGATGAAAACTATATAGCTTTTTACAGTTCTAACTGGCAAAATAAAAATCAGAGACCCAAACTCACTATAGAGTATACCTGAATGTCGATAAAGTTGGTCTGGAAATATTTTGATTCATGAAGAAAAGAACATATAGACATAAATGAAGAAGTATTTAACTTTTGATGCTACTCTTTGAACATCTGAGATTACTTTGGGGTTACCTTTAGTGTTTGGGATTTCTATACCCCAACTGAAGGTTCTGGTAGATCAGAAATATCTTGTTATTGGAGCTCTCCTGCCTAACTTAATAGACAAAACAATAGGAAAATCGAGCAGTATATCGGATTTGCTGTAAATTTGAAGACAAGTTTTTGAGTACTATGGAGAAATTGACCTTCCGAGAGGGAATTTTTTATTCAATAACTTATTGAGATTTGTGATTTTACAGAAAAACCAGTACACTGTCATTCAAAGAGTAATGAATAAAAAAACGGAAAAATTAAAAAAAATATGGAAGAATAATCTTCCAGGCCTTAACGAGCGAATCCTACTCTTTCATTCCTTTTCTTCTCGACCTGCATATCGAAAAGCATTCCAAAAAGAAGCATCTGAAGCCCCATGCCCAACACAAGGAAACCAAGCAGAGGGTAGTAAGAAGGAAGAGGATTTTGCAACAAGACCTGCAAAAGACCCCATAGTCCTAAAATAACACCCACAGGCAAGGCAACCATTCCAAGGAAATAAAATAGTACAAGTGGATGGAAGTCCAGCACCGTATATTTGACCCTCAGCCTCCATAGAAAACCTCTAAAGATCATGGGAGCTACTTTGCGAATAAACTTGCCGTAGTGAATCTTTGATCTCTCTCTACCGTACCGGGCGGGCATTACCACATCCATTACTCTCATTCCAAAGGCATTAAGCTTGATCAACAGGTCGTTACAATAGCCATAATAAGGGTAGACTGAGTCTAAATCGATAACATCCAGAGCCTGCCTGGAAATAGCTGTATATCCATTCTGAGGGTCCATAACATGCCAGTAACCGCTGCCTATTTTTGTAATAAAGCTGAGGAGAAGATTTCCAAGAGATCTCCATTTGCTCATTCCGGTCCTAAAATTGTCAGTGAGTAATCTGTTTCCTTTTGTATAATCAGCTCTTCCCTCAATGATTGGGAAAATCAACCTGGGAAGTTGAACAGGATCCATTTGATTATCTCCGGCCATAACCGCAACGATATCCATCTCGTCTTTCAGGGCAAGTTTATACCCGTCAATTATTCCCGCACCTACCCCTTTGTTTACTTCATGGCGCAAATAGACGATTCTGGAGTCTCCGAACTTTTTTACAATTTCCCCTGTCCGATCTATACTACCGTCATCGATTACGTAAATTCGGTCAACATATTCGGGGATACCGCTTAGAGTCTCGCTTATAAGTAATTCCTCATTATAAGCAGGCACGACAACTCCAATACGCGTGCTCTCAAGTTTCCTGAATATAGGGTCCACATCAAAACTCAGATAGTTAACCTTGAGTCCTTCGGTTTTCGCTGCAGAAAGCAAGGACTTTAAAGTTAAATGCTGTTTATGTGAACTGATTTTCTGCATTGAGTCCGCAGTTATTGCAAGAAAGCCTATTTTTTCCTTAAAGGTGTTTTTTCCATTGAAGAGCATTACTGTTTCCTGCTCACAGGTAATGCGACAGGGCCACGAACCCACAGATAGGTCAAACCCATTTCTTAAAGGCTCAAGGACATGAGAAAGCAAATCTATATCCTGCATGCATTCCGGATAGATAAGAACCACAAGTTCAGAATCAAGAGATACCTTGTAGAAGACATCAAGTAATGCCTCCTCCCCTCCGGAGACAGGAATAACTCGTGCCCCTCCCAAAGCAGCTACTTCCATAGTTCGATCAGTAGAACCTTCGTCAAGAACGAGTACACGGTCCGCGTAACTTGCCGCAATTAAGACTTTGCTTCCAATTGAAGTTTCCTCATTCTGAGCTGGAATTAAGACCGTAAATTCATGCCTGAGCAACCTATCGGGAAGTTGAGATGGCGAAGATACTATGCTAATAGGATCAGAGATTAGAGAATTAAGACCAAGTGCAAGGGCTGAAAACAAACCCAATCCACCCCCTTATACATATGCATATGCTATAACCCCCTTTATCTGTATAAGTGGAAAAATATTAAAGGCTATCATACTAAAAATTATGAGAGTTAGATATATATAAGGTTAACATCTGACAAGGATAGTTTCGTAAAAATATTAATAAGGAAAAGTTATCCTTACAAATGATCTTTATGAATAAAAATAAAAACGAAGAATAATTCAAATAGAGAAGAATAATTCAAATAGGAAAGAATAATTCAAATAGGGAAGAATAATTCAAATAGAGAAGGATAATTCAAATAGAGAAGAGCAAAGCTTGCCACTAAAGTAAATATTGAAATAAGCATTAGTGTATTGTGAAGATAATTTCATAAGTTTAGCAAGAGTTTGATTAGTATATTGAAAGGATTAATGTCATACAGTATAACAGGGGTTTGAAACTGGCACCTGCAAACTATAGATTCCCAATATAGGGTAAGCCGAAACTTAGCTAGCGACTTCCAGAGGGTAACTACCAGAAATACTAAGGCAGGAAGATACTGAACAGCTTAAAAATCAACAGGCAAAATGAGCAAAATAGTATAATAGTGAAAGAGCACTGGAAAAAGAATTTCAATTCAACGCCAAAACATACACTATAATAATTTTTATTTGTTTGGTGGGGCTACATTATAAAATAAGGGTGACTTTTTGGCCCCGACTTAATTACAAAGCTATAAAATATTTAGGATCACTTTGTTATTTTTATATTAAATATATCGATTAATAGAATAATTGTTTTTTTCTTGATCATCAAAGACAATCGATTTTTAAATAAGAAAATGGCAGAATATGGAAAAACCCGTACTGAAGAGATAAAAGTTAAGATTTCTCAGTCGTGATTTGAAAGATATAAGAGAGATATGAGAAATCGATTCGGTTTTTCAATGGGGGCGAGATTGGTATGACAGGATCATCGAGATAGGTTCCTAAATGAGAAAAACAAAAGAAGACTGGACCAAATATTTAATAAAGTTAAAGATCCAAGAAGTATGGTTAAGGGGGATACTTTGATCAAAAAAGTAAAACAAGACAGAGAGCTGTGGGAACTATTTACAAAAAAAGAAGAGTATGATCCTATTATTTTAGATAAATACGGAAGGCTTTCCTATTATTTAGGCAGTCAAAGAAATGTTTTTGAGCCAGAGGTCTCAAGCTTTCTGATAAAAAACGGCTTGAGTCCCGAATATCCTGAAAGAAAAAAATTTGCTGTATGCCTTATTCATGACATTACTCATGACATCGATTTTGTATGCCCCGAAATGTCGAAGACCGCAGCCAGAACCATAAAAACTCTTAAAAAAGGGCAGTTTGTACGGGCATCTATCCTTCCATTTTCAAGAATAAACAAAACCTGGAGTCCTTTATGGAATTTTAGGCAAATTATGGAACTTGAAGAAAACTACGGAGAGAAATCCACTTTTTATTTCCGGACCCTTGAATATGCGGGGTTCAGCTATGATTCCACTTTCGGACATCATTATTGTGCAGGCTTCAGGAACGGAATGGACCATCCTTTCAGTCCATATAATCTTAATACAGGAAAAGAAATTGAGATCCTTGAAATCCCGTTAAGTGTAATAGATACCACTCTTTTCAACCAGATGCATCTTGACTTCAATCAGGCATGGAGGCTTACAGAAAAGCTTACTGATACAGTTGAATTCCGAGGCGTACTTATGGTTCTTTGGTATAATATATATCAGGGGAACTATCCGGAGGGGAACTATCTGGAGGGGGATTACCTAGAGTTTTACAAAAAAAGATTTCAGTGCTGCGCTGAAAAGGACGGCTGGACGGCATCGTGAGCTGAAGTATACAGATGATGGAAGAATAATATTGAAATTAAGACAAGCTGAAATGCAAAAGAGAAAGGACATGAAAATGAGAAGAAGTGCATAAAAATTCATCTGGGCTTACAACAAAAAATATTATAAGTTGAAAAAATAAGTTGAAAAAATAAATTATAAAAATTATTATGTTGTGGGGTTGTATGGAAACTGCAAAAGGATACGCGGAGAGATTTACAACAAATCTTGATGTGATTCTCAGCGTCATGGGATTTGGTTTAGGATTATCAATTATTTCTTTATACTACATCATCAACCTGAACCAGAAAGATATTGGAATTGCCATTCTTTCCTCTTGTTTGATTTACTTTATATTTAGAAATAAATTTAAGAGTGAGACCGCAATATCTTCCCGAGAAGACAGGCTTAAAAGTATACTGGAAATCTCGTTTTATCTCATTTTTCTGGCATGCATTTTTATATATAGCACGAATCTGTACTACAGGCCAATCTCTTCCTTTATATTGATATGTATCCTTGCAGCTATTATCGCTTCCCAGATTCTTTATGTTAGAGAGGGAGATGGAGTGTCCTCTCTATTATTGCAGATATTCCTGCTATCAATTCTCATCAGAGTTGGAATTTTTTATAATTTTCCAAGTCTAATGGGCTACGATGCTTATTTCCATGCCAGCATGGCGCGGGCAGTTACTGATACCGGGTTTGTTGCTCCAATTGAAACAAGCAGTAAGTACTTCTACTACCCACTTTTTCATATTTTTGTCTCAATTATCCAGGTAATGGGCGAAACCGATATCAAAGACGCAATATTTTATTCCATAGGGTTTGCCAGCGTTTTCAGTACAGTAGGCGTTTACCTTGTAGGAAAGAAACTTGAAGGTGTTCAGATGGGTTTGCTGGCGACTTTATTAATAAACATAAATAATCATAATATCGTTGCAGGCATTACAAATATAACTCCTGGTTCTCTTGTTCTTTGCTACTTTATATTCATTATATACGCGATATTTAGCGAGAACCAGAACTTGAGATATACAGGATTCATTCTGCTAATTACCATTCTAATGGTTCTGACCCACCAGTTGACAACTTTTGTAGTATTTCTTTCTTTAGTCTCAATTTGCGCAGGCAAATATCTGCATAATCGTGTATATAAGAGTCTTTTCGTGAAAACAAACAGTTTTAACTACATTCTTTTTTTTATAATTAGTTTACAAACATACTGGATGTTCACGTATGTCAACTCAAATACCTCTTTTCTTGAAATGGTGCTCAGTCCTCTTATGGATGTCCTTAAAATCGGATCAAGTTACTCAAGTGATGTACTTATTGTAGGTTCCATAAATAATCAGGAAACACTGGAAACGCTCTTACTCCATATAAGCTATCTCGCTCTACCTTTTTTTGCAATAGGAGGGGTATTAGCATGGCTTTCTCACAGAGACATCAAAAAAGTCAATAAATTTTCTATTGCCTTAGTTGTTATAATACTTTACAGTCTTGCTTATGGAATTCCTTTGCTTGGAATGAGGAATTTCCTTACAAGCCGATGGTTCCCACTGATAGCAGTGTTCCTGGTACTTGTATCCGCCTCATATATATTGAAATTGATAAGTCTCTTTAACTCAAAAAAAGCAAAGATCCCTGTGATGTTCTTAATCATTTTTCTATTTTCGTTTGTAATGGTTACAACACCAGGCATAAATAAAGACAACCCACTTGTGGCAAAGGACACAACTGTAAGAAACCAGTTTAAAAGTATTGAAATCGAGGCCATTAAAACAGTAACCATGAAGTACTCTGGAAATATTTTGATGGACTCTCCCTATGACAGTTGTCTTTTTTACAGGGACAGAGCATATGATTCCAGTAACGCAACATATTTTAACATTCAGCATATACAGACTGGAGAGATTGATGGCAGTCCTACGGTTTTGCTGAGAAAGTCAACTGTTAAAGAACCTATCTCTATCAATGATCCTGAACGCTATGGAGTAAATATTATCCAGACATTGCCAGAGGGATTTTTCAATAGATTCAACACACATGATTATGCCCGAGTATATGATAACGACGAGGTGTTTGCTTACACAAAGGAAAGAAAAACGGCCAGAAACTAAGAGCTCAGGATAGTCTCCGTTAATTATTGCGGAATGAAAAAAAGCCCATATGTTGGGGTTTATGTTTTAAAGTTGGAAATAATTATGTCAAACTTTATCGGTAATGTGTTAAAACTTGTATCAGGAAGTGTTGCTGCTCAGATTCTGGGTATACTTCTGGTACCAATAGTCACTAGAATTTACAGCCCTGACGATATGGGAGTCTTTCAGCTTTTTGTGGCAGTATCAGGTATACTGGTAATTTTCTCTACTTTTTCATACCAGTTTGCTATTATGTTACCAAAATCCGAAGAGGATTCCGCAAATGTGTTTTTCCTTTCCTCGATTTTAGTCACTTTTATATCCTTACTCACAGCTGTAGCAGTGATAATCTTTCCAGAGGATATTGAGCATATTATTGAGTATATATTTCATACGAAGGGATCCTCAAAATATTTAATCTATCTTCCTGTAATAGTATTTTTTAATGGCCTTTTTTTCGTGCAGAATTACTGGCTTTCAAGAAAACTGCGTTTTGGAGTTGTTGCAGGGTCCAGAGTGTTAAACGCTTTATCGGCCAAAGTGCTTCAGTTAATTCCTCTCTGGACTGCATCACCTTTGGGTCTAATAGCAGGTTATACCCTTGGATATGGACTCGCAGACCTGGCCATGCTTAAAGGAGTAAAAGAAGACTTAACGGTCTTCAAAAAAGTTTCAGTTAAAAAAATGAAAGAAATGGCTATTGAATATAAAAATTTTCCTTTATTTAGTTCATGGTCAACACTTGCAAATACAATTTCGCCACAGGTGCCTACTTTTTTGCTTGCATATTTTTACAGCACAACCATTGTTGGATATTTTTCACTTGCAAATCAGGTAGTAAATATGCCCATGGGACTTGTCGGGACAGCTATACAACAGGTTTTCTTCCAGAAAATCAGTGAGGTGAAAAATGGGAATTCGAGCGGCGATATGAAAGCTATTGTAAGCGAAGTTTACAAAAAGCTAATTTTAATAGGAATATTCCCTATGATACTCCTGTTAATTCTGGGAGAAGAAATATTTACGTTTGCTTTTGGGAAAAACTGGTACATAGCAGGCACTTATGTAAAAATCCTTGTGCCATTCATATTCCTTGTTTTCCTTGCCTTACCCATTTCAACTCTCTATAGTATATTTGACAAGCAAAAAGTCTGGTTTACTTACAGTACGGCTCTTTTAATCTCAAGGTTCGTGGCACTTGCCATAGGAGGAATTTATGCAAAAAGTGCCGAGTTTTCCCTTTGCTTGTTTAGCTTCACAGGAGTTATATTCGCTCTATGGAATAATGCATACTTGCTTAATCTTGTAGGGATCAGTAAAAGGGAAAGCCTGGAAATCCTCATTAAATATACAACAATTGGGGTAGTTATCTCAATCCCATTGATTCTACTGGAAACGCTCTCTGCGAATTTTTATATTATTATGCTTGCAGCTATCATCATAACCCCTATATATTATGGAATAGCTCTTCGTGACGATCCTGCTTTCAAGAAGTTACTTTCAGCCTTTCTCGTGAATATAAAAAATAGAACCTGAAAGGGTGTAATTCCTTTTTAGAAAAAAACTTACTGAAAGTTGATCTCTTAAGAAATCACTTTTATGAAGGAAAAGTAGAGTTTCAGTCAGGAATGAAAAAGGAAAGAACATTAGAAAAACATAATGAAAAAATAATTTTGGGATTTCCCCGACTTTTATTTTTTGGCTCTTCGCTATTCCCTATGGATAAAATGATTTTCAATTCAAGACCGCATTGGTTTTTATGAGGACGTTATAAGGATATCCACACAAAACAACGAAGAGCCATATTTTTGATTTTTATCAGTAAGTTTCTTTGTGAGTAGTTTTATACAGGGCTTTTGCAATTGAATATTTTTTGCTCTCAAGAGTCACACTATAATAGGGAATTAGCTCAGGAGAAAAGCCCATAATGAAATCCGCAAACCTGGAAATATTTGCTGCCATTACGTTCATATACTCGAAATTTCGGGACTTCAGGTCAAGAAATTCGTTATAATACAGAAGAGCATTGGGACCCAGACGGCCAAAATCCGGGTTCAGAGCCGAGGTCCAGGTTACAGTGCATTTTTTACCATATAGGTTTAAGTGAGCTGCAACAACTTCGCCCTCAGGGGTCTCTGTAACAAACATGTAGCCGATATCTTTTTCCTGAATTAGCTTAAACACTCTTTCAAAGAATCCTCTGGGAAGGGGAGGAGCTAATTTCTGTTTTTCGTAGACCATTGAGAGCAGATGGTAATATGTTTCAGGATCGTTCCATACCCTGGTTTTAAGTCCTGCCTCATTTGCAGTTTTAAGTTCTCTTCGAATCTTTCTTGCAATGTTATTATCTACATCTTCGCTCAGATTCAAATAATGAGTATAGTGCACAGTGGAGTCCCATCCGTACCACGTAAAAGGTCTTACGTCTTTAAAACCTGGAGCGAACGTAAGGTGAATACTATCAAATCCCTGCTTGCAAAGGAATTCCCTGAGAGGATTAAGAATGTCGTGAACTTCCTGGACCTGTTTACTTGCTTTAGAGCTGGCACTCTCTTTTATAAGAGGCCCGCTGTAGCTGGTCATATCACAGGTAGAATTCGCTACCTTTAAAGCGCCCTTAATGTTTTTAACAAAAAGAGGACATCCTCCCACAAGCTCGCCTTTTCTGAAACAACCATAAATTCTAAGATCCTTTGATAGGACATCCCTGCAAATTCCAAGCCATTCACTGGTATGAAAGAGTGTACCAGACTGAGCGTTTTCTACGAGCAAATCCCATTCATTATATTCTGATGGCGCTAATTCTCTAACTTCAATTTCGTCCATTTTAAGCCCCGTACAAATAAATGACTATTCTTATCCTGATGAGTTATAGGGAAACATAAGGATGATTTAAATAGATGACTATTCTTATCCTGATGAGTCATAGGAAACATAAGGATGATTTCAAGCCCTCATTTCCTGGCCTCAATTTCTGACTTACAGACTTCGTTAACCTTTTTCGCAACGCTATACCAGCTGTAATTTTCAGTAACATAACTTAAACCTTTTGAACCCAATTTCATTCTTAAATCGGGATTTTCAAGTAACTTTAAGATACCTTCTGCAAGAGCACCCTGGTTTTCAGGAAGGACAGGAATCCCCCCTTCGGAAGCCTCAAGTACATCAGAGACCCCACTGATATTGCTTGCAATTACAGGCTTTCCGCAAGCCATGTATTCATATAACTTCAAAGGAGACAGGCCTATTTTTGCGTTTCTGGCAAATATAAAAGGAGCGGTGCAAATATCGCTCGCATTAATATAGAAAGGCACGCGATCGTAGGCAATCACACCCGTAAAGATGAACCTATTCTCGACTCCGAGTTCCCTGCAGAGTTTGAGAAGATTATCTTTCATAACCCCATCTCCGACAATCAAAAAGTGGCATTCCGGAAATCTGGAAAGTATGGATGGGGCTGCCTTTATTAGATACTCGACCCCCTGCCAGGGAGCAAGGTTACCCACAAAGCATACAAAAGGAATTTTAAGGTCCAGACCAAGTTCTCGTCTGCAGGTTTCCTGTTCCAGAGGCCGGAAAAGGGAAGTGTTTGCCCCATTAGAAACTACGACTATTTTTTCTCCCGGGACGTTATAGCCCTTCTCAAGATTTGATTTTATCCCGGGAGTCACAGCAATAATTTTATCCGAAAACTCAAGAGCCTTCTTGAGAATAAATAATTTTAACCTGGCTTGTGTAGAGAAATATCGGTTTGAGAAACTGCTTCTTTTTTCGGGATGTGAGAATTGATCTCCTTCAGATTTTTCCCTGAAGAGGTTCTTTTCGTCTTCAGGAATTCCATTTAATTCATAAATAATTCTTTTGCATCTGTTTTTACAGAATAGTCCAGCAAGAAAGCCAAAATTGGGATTGCGGGTATATAGCACATCAAAAGTTTCGGAACCCAGAAGAAATATGGAGTTTCTGAAATAGCTCAAAGTAAGTGAAAGGAAACTTCCAGGAGGGATATAATAGCTGTGAATATTGGTCATGCTCGAAAAGGAAGTCTTGCCAACAGTAAAAATATGGATCTCATTACCAAGCCTGGCAAGGTTGCTAACAAGCTCGTACCTGTGAATAAACGAGCCATCAGCAAGAGAAAGGGGCCTTACCATGTCAAGAAAAAGCATCTTCAAGTTATCACCTTAAACGAATTGCCTTTTCGAGATGTTTGCTAATCTTCACTGCTCTCTCTCCTTTACATGTCTCGAATTGTGGCCAAAATTTTTTGAGATTCTGGAAAACAACCCTGAAAATCCCTGATTCCTGTAGTAAGTCCTTACTTCAGAATCCTGGATTTTTTTCTCCCTTCTAATTGCCGAGCCAAAATACCCCCAGCAATAGGCAATGCCCGTATAGTAAGGAGACTTCAAGGAAAGATGAAGTATGTTTAAAAGAGCCATGAAAGAGTTTTTGCCAAGGTAATAGGCCATCCAGCCGTTTTTAAGATGCCCGTTCCAGAGCCCATCAGCTGCACTTGTTTTACGCTTCTGGATCTGGACCACATCAGTATACTGCATGAGTCGCCAGCCTCGCAAAAGAGCCTTTATATTAGAAATTGAATCTGGAGACGGTTCAACCTGATAACCGCCAGTTTCGAGGAAGCACTCTTTCTTCCAGATCCTTCCTGTGCCTCGAGGAAGCTCTTTTGCAGTTACTTCCAGGGAAAGTTTTCCGTCATTATCATAATATATTCCCCCACTAACAATTCCTAGAGAACTATCCTTTTTAAACTCAGCCAGAAGTTTTCCAAAATAATTTTTTTCAAGCACCGTATCAGCGTCAAGAAGGCCTAGATACTCGAATTCAATATTATTTTCCTTACAATACTCAAGCGCATAGTCAAAGCCCTGTTTGCAGACATAACTGTAGTGAAAAGTGATGTCTCTTGGTCTTGGAGGTAATCTTATACTCTGGACCCATGAGTATTTTGACTGCAGGTCTTCGAGAATACGTGGTGTTTCGTCTATACTTCCATCATCGACTATAATCCATAACTCAGGTTTTAATTCCTGTCCGATTACAGCCTTTGAAACTTCTGGCAGATTTTGTTCTTCGTTCTTTGCAGGCGTAACCAGCAGATACTTTCCTTTTAATTCAGCTCCTATCTGCCCACCACCTGTAGATTTCTTCTCCGCTTGTCATCCATGCCCTTTTTTCGGAGCAGTACTGAAGCACCTTCTCATACAGCCTCACCCAATCTTTTCGAAAATTGCAACTGAACGCGAAATTATGCCACAAAAGAGTAATAACACCGTTAAGGCCTGCTGTAGTATCAATCAGATTTTTTGTGCGTTCCCAGGCCTCTTCAAAAGATTTAGAAGTAGCAAAAAGAGCAGTGTCCATAACGATAAGCGGAATTTCGAGGATACCAATTTCTTTTCCTGTATTAAGGTTATAAGGACTGAAAGGGTGGCACATTCCATTCCTGAAGCCAACTGAGTATCTGTGCCCGAAAGTGGAGTCATAGCTAAAACCGGCATCTGCAAGAATTTCCCAGGAGTCTGGAGTTTTGAACCTGAGGTAATGATTGCGAAAGCCTATTACTTTTTTACCCAAAACGGCTTCAAGTCTTTCTTTTTCTTTTTTTATATTTTCTGGACTGCCGTATGAATAGTAACCTCCGTGAAGACCAACCTCCCATCCCCTATCTAAAATTTCTCCCAGATGATGTTCTATGTCTTCTATATCATACCTGAATCTTACTGGATCGGCTTCTGCAGCAATGAAGTAAAAAGAGGACTCTGCTTCAAACCTGGCTTCAATGTCCATAATTTTAGAGAAATTAAGGTAAGGAGAGTAGTCTATTTCCCTCAATTTCCACAATAACTGAGCTGCAGAATCCTTGAAATTTAACCGTTTAAGGCTGTAAACTGATGACAACAAGCTATGGGAAAGAGGCGGGTAAATATCGTCTATATCATGAGTCAAACAAACGGCAAATGATTTATTTTCAGGGAATTCGACCTGCATCCCGTTTTTCATAAGATACCTGGAGACCTTGGGCTCAGAGGCATTTAGGAGATCTTTTTCAGAGAAAAGAAAACGCTGGTGCTCATCCAGCTTTTCGGGATAATACTCTTCTTTTCGGGTGAAAAGATCCCATACATCCTGGTTTTTCATCAGTAATTCATGCATAAGACTCATCCGAAACCGAAGATAAAGAAAGCCCAGATTTTTTTTCAGGAAGACTTTCTATGAGATTGACCATGAACTCGGTAACATTGATTTTATCCTTGAGAAGAGCCGCTCTTTTCAAACTCCAGCTTTTCTTAAGTTCCGAATCTTTGAAAAGTTCTGAAATTTTTGTCAGGGCAGATTGCGAATCGCTGTAATTAAAAAGCAAACCGTACTTCTTTTCGAGTTCGGAAAAGTTCCCCATCGTTCCTGCAAGAGTGGAAATATAGATTGACGGAGTCCCCAGGATTGCACTCTCAACAGCCATCGTTGCTCCTTCACCAACATATAGAGTGGAATAATAGAGCAAGTGGTGAATTTTTTCTGGAGATACACAGATTCTATATTTTTCAAACTCTTTTTCCAGAGGGCCTTCTGAAGTTATGAATACTTTTCCGAATTTTTCGGCTTCCTGGACAAGTGCTACTTTATTTTTTATTCCATGTTGGCCGACATCGTGATGTGCGCCCCATGAAACAAAGCGAAGGACCGTAAAAGGCTCCCCCTCCTCTACTTTGAGGTCTTTCAGGATCTCAGGATTGGGAGTAAAATAAGATGGATGAAGATAAGCCAGTTCATGATATCCACTATACCTGATCTGTTTTGGCCCTTCATTATTTAGATAGCATGAAGGAGTACAGATTATGTCACAGAAAGGATAGGTTAACTTCTGTGCCAGTACTGCATGTTCGGTGTCGTTAAAAATTATGGATTTTTTCCGCTGCATCCAGGCTACCTGAGCTACAGCTGGAGAAAGGATACCTATAAAAAGGTCAGGATCAAATTGCTGAGTAATTTTAAAAGTTTTGAACTCTCTTATGAACCATTCTTCAAGCAGATTAATTTTTCCTGGTTTAACTTTACTCAAAACTGTATGTGAAATTCCGTAGGCGTTCAAGAGATCTATTACTACATCCTTGTCTCGAGAGACCACCAATACTTGATGCCCTTTTTTTTCAAGACTCCATATAGCGTTTTTAAAAAAATGAACATGGGCTGGATGCCCTATATCGACAAGAACTCTCAATTTTTCACTCCCCAATAAATATTTCCCATGACTATAATCAAAAGAAAGTCTGTCTGCTTGAGTAGTCTTTCAAGATTGAGAGTTAGGAAACTAACCTTGAACCTGATTCAAAAGTATATGAGATAAATTAATATCAACAAATCAGGAAATTTTCCTGCCTTTTTCTCTCTTACTGTGACAAAAATATGCAGTCAAATCCTGGTTTTCACTCAACCCCGATTTCAAACTGTTCTATCAGACAGAACTCTCCCCCATATAATGTTAAAAAGTGGTAACTATCCGTCTCCAGTGGATGGAGCCCCCCCTTGATAGTGCCCTTGACGAATTAAATTATTTAAGATAGTTAGAGTTATTAACAAACAACATTATGATTAGAAGATAAATGGCTCAAAGATAAATAGCTATGGAAAACATAGTTACTGAACTAAGATAACGAGAATTATCAGTGTTGAGAATTATAGACATTATATTCTAAAAAATAGGAAAATAAACATTATTTAGCTTTTTTTAATTTGGTAAGAAAATAAACTTACTGGAAGAAACAAAAGAAATACTGAAGAAATACTGAAGAAATACTGAAGAAATAAATGTATTATGTATATGAGGATTACTTTGTTAGAATTATGTTAAAGCTTGCAAAGAGGAAACTAGTAATAAAGCATACTATAAGTGGATAAATTCCCATATCCATTGAATCCACAGAAAATTCATCTTCTTTTCTAGAAGCCAGCAGCATTTCCTTCATACCTACAAGAGCGATTAGTCCCACGACCGTTATCCGATAATACACAGGGATTCCAAAATCCGTCGAGAGAAAGCAGATACCTAAATCTGAAAGAGACTTCCCCGCTGCAAACTCTGTGCTCAAACCAAGTATTGAAAACATTATAAGATCCCCCAAAACTTCTGTAAAGGAGTTATCAAAACATGTATTAAACCCTAATTATACAAGGTATTAGCCTTTAAACTATATAAACTTGTGAAGAATTATTAGGAACTTGTGGTAGAAAACCGTATAGATTGGAGGTTTCTATAGTAAACCTGGAAAGAGTTCCTATCAAAAAATAAATAAGAATTGGAATTGATTACTCTCCAATTCTCAATAAAGAGGTTCAATTTATGAAAATTTCCGTTATAGGGTCAGGATATGTGGGCTCGGTCACAGCCGCATGTTTTGCAGAAGTCGGGCATGAAGTAATCTGTGTAGATATCGACAAGAAAAAAATGGATCAGATAAATGCAGGCATTCCCCCTATCTATGAGGAGGGACTTGGAGAACTCTTGCAAAAATATGCCGGAAAAAGTCTCACTGCAACCACTGACTATGAATTTGCGATCAAGAATACAAACATTTCTTTTATCTGTGTAGGAACTCCTTCCGCAGAAGATGGAAGCATAGACCTTTCAATTGTTCGTGCGGCAACAGCAAGTGTAGGGGCAGTACTGGCAAAGAAAGAAGGATACCATGTAGTCGTTGTTAAAAGCACAGTCGTTCCCGAGACAACTGAAAAATTTGTACTTCCAATCCTTGAAGAAACTTCAGGAAAGGTAGCAGGAAAAGACTTTGGAGTTGCAATGAACCCCGAATTCCTCAGAGAAGGAAAAGCCGTTTACGACTTCATGCATCCTGATAAAATAGTTGTAGGAGCAATTGACCAGAAATCGGGAGATCTTGTCTCAGAACTTTACCGGACCTTTAAATGTGAGGTGACCCGCACGGGTGTATCAACAGCGGAAATGATCAAATATGCAAATAACTCCCTTCTGGCTACAAAAATATCCTTTGCTAACGAGATTGGCAACATTTGCAAAAGGTTAAACGTTGATACCTACGAGGTTATGAAAGCTGTAGGTAAGGATTCCAGGATATCCCCAAAGTTTTTGAATTCAGGAGCAGGATTTGGAGGGTCCTGTTTCCCAAAAGATGTAAAAGCACTTATAGGAAAGGCAAAAGAAATAGGATATTCTCCAGCGCTCCTGGAATCCGTAATTGGAGTAAACGAAAAACAGCCAATTCTTATGACCGAAATACTCCAGAAGAAAATAGGAAGCCTTGCGGGAAAAAAGGTTGCGGTCCTTGGGCTTGCTTTCAAGAACGATACAGACGATATAAGAGAGTCCAGATCTATCCCTGTCATTGCTGAACTTTTAAGATTAGAAGCAGAAGTTTCGGCTTACGATCCAATGGCAACTGAGAATATGAAACGGATATTTCCAACAATTGAATACTGCGGGAAAGCTAAAGACGCTCTTGAAGGTGCTGACGCCTGCCTTGTAATGACAGAATGGGATGAGTTCAAGCAACTTGATTCTGAATTTGAAGTCATGAACAAAAAGATAGTAGTTGACGGAAGACGGGTAATTAAAGCGAAAAATATAGATTATGAGGGACTCTGCTGGTAAAAACCAGCAGAAATCATTTACTCTTTTTATATAAAGTTATATGATATACTTTGCTAGCTCCTTATAGTAACGTCTGTAATTGTTGCAACAAAAAACTTCATTGCACCTCATTGGGTAGTTGCATTATTTAGCCTCGTGACTATAGTGACTTATATACTAACTTGGCCAACTCCCTTATGTATGGGACCTTATTTATCTGAAGGTTCCTTGACCGATGCTAGAATTTCTCTCAGGTACTCAAGTACGTCTTTTCTAAGATTCTCGTTTTCAAGGGCAAAATCCACTATTGATTTTACGTATCCTAACCTGTCACCGGTATCGAATCTTTTTCCTTTGAACCTGCATGCGTAGATCATCTGCGACCTGTTAAGGACCCGAATGCCGTCAGTCAGCTGGATTTCGTTTCCTACCCCTGTCCCGGCCTCTTTTATACAGTCAAAGATTTCAGGAGTGAAAACATAGCGACCTATTGCTCCCAGATTTGAAGGAGCATTTTCAGGTGAAGGCTTTTCGACAATATCCTCCAGTACATAGAGAGAATTACTAAGAGGCTTGCCCTTTATAATTCCATAACTACTTAATTTTTCACGAGGAACTTCTTCCACTGCGAGCGTGGATCTCCCATACTTTTCAAAATTTTCAATGAGTTGAGCCGTGCAGGGTTTGTCATTCACAATAATATCGTCTCCGAGAAGCACAGCGAAAGGTTCGTCTCCAATATGGTTTTCTGCCCTGAGGACCGCATCCCCTAGTCCATTAGGTTCTTTCTGACGGATATAGTGAATATCCACAAGGGAAGAAACGTCACGCACAAGTTTAAGAAGTTCAGTATTGTGCTTTTTCGCAAGATGCATTTCGAGTTCGGGAGAATCATCGAAATAATCTTCAATTGCCCGTTTACCCCTGCCTGTAATAATGATTATATCCTCAATTCCCGAGGCAATGGCTTCCTCTACAACATACTGGATCACAGGTGTGTCAATAATCGGAAGCATCTCTTTTGGCATCGACTTGGTGGCAGGCAGGAAACGAGTCCCAAGACCAGCTGCCGGAATAAGTGCTTTTTTAACGGTCAAAATAAACTCTCCGGTAAAAGAATTCTGTGAAAAGTTATTCATATAGTTAAGCAAATAATACTCTTTAACCAGAATATCTTTAATATTTTATGGTTATCTACTCATTCCACATATAAGAAATGAGATAAAAGTATTTTCTGATTACTTCAAGACATTATAAAGTATTAATCGAAAGAAAGATTATTTGGAAAGATTGTTAGGAGGATTTTCCATGCCTGCAAAGAATAAAATACTTGTGACAGGAGGAGCCGGTTTTATAGGAAGCCACCTCGTAGATCACCTTATAGAAAAAGGGAACAGAGTTACTGTTTTTGATAACCTGAGTTCAGGAAAAATGGGATTTATCGAAAATCATCTTGAAAACCCTGACTTCACCCTGATAAAAGGAGACCTCCTTGACCAGGAGGCGATAGAGAAGGCCTGTGAAGGTATCGACTTTGTTTGTCATGTGGCCGCAAATCCTGATGTAAGGCTCGGAGCTTCGGATACCAGAGTTCATCTGGATCAGAATATTCTGGCGACATATAACCTTCTGGAAGCAATGAGGAAAAACAACACCAAAAAAATTGCGTTTACTTCCACCTCGACAGTTTATGGAGAAGCGAATATTATGCCTACTCCAGAAGATTATGGCCCTCTTATTCCGATATCTCTTTACGGTGCCTCTAAACTGGCTTGTGAAGCATTTATTACTTCATATTCTCATACCTTTGATATGCAGGCCTGGATATTTCGCTTCGCAAACATCGTTGGCCCACGCAGTACACATGGAATTACGGTTGACTTTATAAAAAAACTGTGGAAAAACGCTAGTATGCTGGAAATCCTGGGAGATGGCAAGCAGGAAAAATCCTATCTTCATGTTTCAGAGTGTGTTGATGCAATATTATTTTTAATCGAGAACAGCAAAGAAAAGGTAAATATCTTTAATATCGGCTCCGAAGACACCATCAGTGCCACAGAGATAGGAAAGGTTGTTATAGAAGAGATGGGGCTTTTTAATGTTGAATTTACCTATACAGGGGGAAACAGAGGCTGGAAAGGCGATGTGCCAAGGATGAGATTAGGGATTGAAAAAATGAAAAGTTTGGGCTGGAGACCGGTCTATACATCGGAGAGAAGTATTAGGGAAACGGCTAGAGCATTACTTGGGGAAAAGTTAGTAGACTAACTTTTATTCCAGTTTTTTTTAAACAATTTTTTGTGGATCCGTATAAAAAGGCAAAATTACTGCTTGACTTCGCTTTTGACTCTGAATAAGTATCTTCGTATTAAAGAAAGTTCGTGGTCTGTGAATCCGCCTACCAGGAACATCATAACCAGATAAATAAGTACACCTATACCTGCAATCTCAAAAAGCTCAATGATGCTTGAGATAGCGAAGTAGGAAACAAAGAGATACATAACTACTGAGGACAGAACGCTTTTTGCAATATCATGAAGATAAAAATCAAGTTTAAAATGTTTTAAGGAAATATGCATACAAAGCACAGACATTAAAAAGTAAGAAAATAAAGTTGACAGTGAGGCTCCAACAATTCCAATAGAAGGTATCAGTAGAAGATTAATCAATACATTCGAAACTGCTGCAACAATATTAATGTAAGTTGCAGTTTTTGTTTGCTTTATAAGGAGCATTGTGTTGACAAATATCTGGAAAATTCCTGCCAGAAGACCTGAGAAGGCAGTAATGGGAATTACAAACCAACCCGAAAGAAAATCATCAGTGGTAAGGATCCCAAGCAAAGGCTTTGCAAGAGCTGAGAGCCCGAAGACTGCAGGAATTGAGACGAGAAGAAAATATCTTAGAGAATGAGACATATAAATTCTGACTTCATCCATTTTATTTTCATCGAAAAGCTTTGATAACTCGGGAAGAAGAATGAGCTGAAGAGAGCTTACAAAAAGCTGGATAAGACTGCCAATTGAGCAGGCTGCCGAATATACGCCCACGCTTCTAAGGCCGAGAAAATAAGTAACCATATATCTGTCACTTGATTCTGTAATCCACCTTACAAGTGAATTGGGAGTTAACGGTAGAGAAAATTGCAGATACTCTTTCATGTAAGTAAATCTCGGGATAACGAATCCTATTTGTGATATGATCATCAGGAGAGAAATTAAAAAAATGAAGCCCTGTACAAGTAGAGTAGCTGCTATTACACCAAGAAGCCCATATCCCATTTTGAGAAGAAAGAGAATAAAAAACAATTTTCCAAATGTTTCAAAAAGGGTTAAGTAAGAAAATGTCTGAATCTGCCTGAAAATCCGGAAATAAAAAAGAGATATAGACTCGATCACGCTCAGAAGAATTAAAAGGGAACCTGCCTGGATAAAATAAGTTGCATGAGGGTCTTTAAAACCAAAGGTTGCAAGCGGCTCTGCAAACGTATAGAGTAAAAAAGAGGCAAATAGACCGGATACAGTTACAAAAAAGAGAATTGAATATACTGCTTCCCTTATTATTTTGATTTCCGTTTCAGAAGATAAAAACCTGACAAAACCCATAGAAAGGCCCATCAGTGCAAGTGGAGAGATGAGAGATACAGTGATATTGATTTGAGCCCAGAGTCCATAGTCGTATGTTCCAAGGGTCTTTGTAATTATCGGAAGCAGGAAAAAAGTTCCCAGGCTTGTAAGTACCTGAACTGTCCCGATAAAACCAACATCCTTTGCAAACTTTTGATATGACACCATATCACCTTAAAAAGAATTCCGTTTTTAAGAATTTCCATTGAAAGAAGTTATGAAAATAGCCTTACATGAAAGTATTTCTTAAGACTTGACCCGGCTCAATATCCAGCGCCTGATATTTAAACCCTTTTGAATGCTTCTCATCTTGCTCAAGTTTTAATCTCTCAGTAGAAGTTCTATTTATAACTATATTATAATAAGTTTCATTCATACAAAGTACCTTTAATTTTGAATTCAAAAGTTTCGATATATTATACTTATATTCAGTGTTAACTTCAAATTTTTTTAGCGGCATTTTTTTTTCAACAACGACAAATTTTAACTGCCCCCAATAAGAAATTTCTACAAAAGATAAAAGCCTTTGTGTTGAGATAAATTTTGGCAGAAGTTCAGTGCATATATGGACATGATTTTCTAAAAAACATGCAGTTGAGACAAAAAGAATTAAAGATGCGAACACCGCAAGTTCTGGCTTATTAGGAAATATAATTAAAAATTTTACACGATGTAGGCATAAATCCAAAAGAGCCAGAAATTAGAATAAGACGTTTAAAAAGAAGAATAAGTTTGGAAGCAAAAACAAATAATTAAACCTGATTAGTAGGTCTAGAAGCCATACTAACTTACTTAAAAAATTACTTATGGAAAATTTTAAAAATTCATGTTTTTCGTGCATTAAAAGAAAAAAGTTCCAAAATATCCGACCGCAGAAGTTTATTTTCGGGTCGGAAGTTATGGAAAATCTTTTTTGAGAATTCAACTCTTACCTGTAAACTAGATTCAGTTTTGGTACCTGACTTATATTTCCGCAGTCAGCACTGTAGAAGGCGATATAGTTATCACTTTCACTGCGGGCTTTTATAAGGAAACCTGTGTTTTCATACCTGCCACTGACATATTCTTTTACAAGATCAGTTACATCGAGCTCATAGTACCTGTTATCTGGCAAGCTATCGGCTCTCAGGGTTAATGTAGCATATGGAGTACTTCCCTGGAGAACACCATTTCTGTCATACCAATCTCCTCCTGCGTTATTCCAGGCAATGTCTTTATTCTTTTTATTCCAGCTCACATAATCAGGATTCCAGGAAACAGGCCTGTAAATCTCGATAACAGTATCATTTGATCGTGTGCTGGAAGGATAATACCAGAAAAGAGAAAGATTTGCATTTTCTACCTCTGTGGTACTGGTATATTCACTTAAATTAAACGAAATAACATCCCTGTATCTCCCAACATTGCTCAATTTTCCTACATCGATAAATGATGTGTCAGAAAAGACGCCCTCAGGTGAGATTTCACGCAGTCGGTTATCTTTTGCGCCAGTAATAGTTGCATTTGCAGTTACCCTTTTCTTAATATTAAGCTTTGGTACCTGGCTTGTGTTTCCGCAGTCAGCGCTGTAGAAGGCAATATAGTTATTATTTTCACTGCGGGCTTTTATAAGGAAACCTGTGTTTTCATAACTGCAATTGACATATTCTTTTACAAGATCGGTCACATCGAGCTCATAGTACCTGTTATCTGGCAAACTACTGGCTCTCAGGGTTAATGTAGCATATGGAGTACTTCCCTGGAGGACACCATTTCTGTCATACCAATCTCCTCCTGCGTTATTCCAGGCAATATCTTTATTCTTTTTATTCCAGCTCACATAGTCAGGATTCCAGGAAACAGGCCTGTAGACCTCGATAACAGTATCATTTGGCCGTGTGCTGGAAGGATAATACCAGAAAAGAGAAAGATTTGCACTACTGATTTCAGTATCATTGGTGTATTCGCTTACATTAAACCATATAAGGTCTCTGTATCTACCAACGCTGCTAATTCCTCCTACATCGAGAAATGATTTATCCGAAAAAACATCCTCAGGAGAAGCTTCACGCATGCGGTTGTCGTACATATCTCCAAAGAGATTCAAAACAACACTTATATTTGCAACTTCAGAAGCACTGAGCTTACCATCGCTCACTTCAAAAGATATCGCGTAGAGACCTTCCTGCTCATTTGCCGGCCTCCAGCTGAAAAGCCCTGAATTCCCATCAAAACTTGCACCTGCAGGAAGGCCAGAAGCTGAGTATGTAAGGCTGTCTCCATCCTCATCAGAAGCTTTTACTAGAATATTCAGGTTCTCTCCGGCTTTAACCGTGACCTCAGAAATAGGCTCTATTATGGGAGCATGATTTTCCTCAGAAACCCCTGAAAGAGATGCATAGATCGTGTTTCCATATCTTCCTATATTGATTCTGTTTCCATTATCTTCGGGCTCGTTAGAGTAATCCGAGAAATAACATCCGGCATCAATGCAGGGAGAACTAACTCTGTCTTTAACCCAGGTTTTTCCGTTCCAGCGGCCTGAGACCGACTGAAGATGGTAGTCATGGTTTTCTGGGTCTGCAAAAAGAGGGGTTACATAGATATCAGTTGTCGATGCGCAGTTTTTATAGTTACCTGCTGAGTTATTGTAGAGACAGTTATTTTCCAGCACAAAGGAATGCGTTTCAGGCAGATAATTCATAATTCCATACCCTGTTTCAGTCGGAGACTTTGTGCGCAATCTGGTATTTACAATTATGTTATTGCGGACAATTGTTGTGAATCCGTCGCCTCCTGGCACATAGGTTGGAGAATAACTGTTGATATACATATTGGCAATTGCAGTATGGTAGATTCCGTCAAAAACATTGTTTTCAATGACAGTGTCTTCAAATCCACCTGTTATGATACCGCCTACCCATGTAATGCTAGGATTGGTGCCCGTGTCATAGAAAGTATTGTGATGGATATAGACATTTTTCGCCTGGTCTCTGGTAGCAGAAGAGCTATCATAGTTGAAAAGCCAGATTCCAGGGCCATAGGTATTATTGATAGTATTATTGTAAATCTCTACATTATCCATAATGCCTGCAGACTTTTCTACCTGAATCCCTGGCCCGCCTGCACTCCAGTGGTAGAAAGAATCGATGAAATTATCATGGAATTTTACATCATTTGAGTTCCAGATTCTAAGACCACTGTTAGTCCTGCAGGTTATTGTATTATTCCAGGCCTCTACATTCTGACACTGAATCGCAAACAGACCGTCGTGTCCGAGCTTGTAGATAGTATTGTTATAAAACTTGATGTTCTCGCCATATTTTATCCTCAGCCCGTCTCCGTGACCGTCGTGCATATACATATCGCATACGGTTACGTTATTGCAGTAAAGGAAGTAAATCACATTATAATATCCTTTACCCTTAGCGAACTCGGTGTTACCGTCATGGTTCACATTGACCTCGAAACCTCTTATTACAATATTATTATTTCCAGAATTGCTCATCTGCTGGATTAAGGGCTTCATTGTAACCCAGCCTGCGTGATCAACCAGCTTGATCACAGCAGTCGAATCCCCTTCAAAAATAGTATTGCTGCCGATGAGAAGAGTATCGTTAATAGAATAAGTAAAAGGACCTTTAAGGTGTACAGTAGTATATTCAGAGTTATCGGCCACAAACTTAAGAGCCTGATTTATCTGTACATGATCATCTTTTCCATCGCAGTTAAAATCTCCACTACCGTCCCCCGCAACATAAACAGTTGGTGCAGGACTTCGACATAAAGCAGTAGGAACGCTTGCAAGAATAAGGCAACTTACCAAGAAAAGGAGTCCAAATTCTCGTTTTAACATCGGGATTATCTGGGATTGATCACAACAGCGCATATTGTTAATTTTGGTAGGTAGATGTTCATGTGGTGACGTATCAATATCCCCATAAAATTTGTTACTATTTATCAAAAATTTGCTTAAACTTAATATTCTGATTCTCATAAAGTGAATAATGTTTTTTAGATAGTGCTCACTCTCAGACGTTCAAGGCTATAGAAAAGTTCCGGAGAATTTATTCATGGCAAACAATATTGAATCCGATAAAATGCAATGAATAAGGGACTCAGAATAAATCTCCCTGATTTTCAGGCCAATTCTCGACTTCACCAAATCCCCCCATGAAACATAGTGAACGGTCTGAGTATTAGCCCTTAATTAAAGATCTATAGCCAACACTGTAAACTATATTGTAATGTTATAAAAATATTTGTGCAAACTTGATAAATATTTAAAGAGTTGCATAGTGTTAGAGAGAACAAATAAATTTGTAGAAAGAATGGATTTTTAGAAAGAATGGATTTTTAGAAAGAATGGATTTTTAGAAAGAATGGATTTTTAGAAAGAATGGATTTTTAGAAAGAGAAAACACCATATAAAAAACATAAAAGTTGGAGAAGAATGTGGAAATTAGGAGTAAACCTCTGACATATCATAAAAGTATTGTCAGAGCATATTGCTCCAATTCCATTCTTGCAACTCCATTCTAACTGCGTTCTTAAGATATTCCGACCATTTTTCTGAGAACTTGCTTTATTTACACAATTTAGAATTGATTCAACAGAGCTGGTTTTACCACAGACTGCGAGTTTTTTTGGTTTAGAACTTACTAAGCATCAGTCATTCCTCCAATCCGAGAGATAAATTGCTCAAACAAAGACCTTCAGGAGATACTTCGTAAAGGTAGGTGTCGTACGCGTTAGAAAGGTTCAAAGCGGCTTCTTCAACCACACTTATTATTGCAACTTCAGAATCGCTGAAAATGCCATCACTTACCTCAAAAGATATAGTGTATACTCCTTCCTGTCCGTCTGAAGGCGTCCAGCTAAAAACTCCTGTTTTGTCAAAACTTGCACCTGCAGGAAGATCAGATGCTGAAAAGGTAAGGTTGCCTCCATTCACATCAGAAGTTTCCACTGTAAAGTTCAAAGTTTCTCCAATCTTAACTGTAGTTTCGGGAATTGATTCAATAACCGGACCCTGTGTATCGACAGAAAGATCTTCGGAGTATGTGAAATTATCTTCGTCCTCGTCAAAAATTTCCTCCGTAAAGTTAAGATCCTCATCAATCTCATTTTCATCAGTCTCATTTTCATCAGTCTCATTTTCATCAGTCTCATTTTCATCAGTCTCATTTGTATATTCGGAGATTGAGTCTGTTAACAAAGACTGAACAGTCTTTACTTGTGTGGATGACAGTGAAGCATAGATTGTGTTTCCATATCTGCCTATGTTGATCCTGTTTCCATTATTTTCAGGTTCTTTAGAATAGTCCGAAGAGGCGTATCCGGCATCAATACAGGGAGAACTAACTTTGTCCTTAACCCATTTTTTCCCATTCCAGTGACCTGCAACTGACTGGAGGTGATAATCATGTTTTTTCTGGTTTACAAATAATGGGTTTAAGTAGATGTCAGATTTCGAAGTGCAGCCTTTATATTTGCCTGCTGAGTTCTTGTAAAGGCAATTATTCTCCAACACAAAAACATGGTTTTTAGTGATGTAATTGATCACTGCATACCCTGTCCCACTAGGAGACTTTGTACGTTTTTGAGTATTTACAATTATGTTGTTACGGACAATTGTTGTGTATTTTGACGAGTACTTTGGAGAATAAACTTCTGGATACATGTGAATAACAGCAGCATGATATACGCCGTCAAAAACATTATTTTCAATTAGAGTATCATGGAACCCACTGGCTACAATACCCCCAACCCAGGTAATGCTAGGATTGGTGCCTGTGCCGTAGAAGACATTATGATAGATATGGACATTTTTCCCTTTGTCTTTGGTAGCAGAGGTGTCATAGTTGAAAATCCAGATGCCTGGGCCATAGGTGTTAGAGATAGTATTATCATAGATCTCTATATCATCCATAACACCTGCAGACTTTTCGATCTGAATGCCCGGGCCGCCTGCACTCCAGTGGTAGAAAGAATTAATTACATTGTCATGGAATTTTACATGGTTTGAGTTCCAGATTCGAAGACCACTGTTAGTCCTGCAGGTTATTGTATTCTTCCAGGCCTCTACGTTTTGACACTCAATTGCAAACAAACCGTCGTGCCCGAGCTTGTATATCTTGTTGTTATAAAATTGAATATTATTTCCGGATTTTATCCTCAGCCCATCGCCGAGTCCATCGTGCATATACATGTTGTATACTTTTACATTACTACACTTAGTAAAGTAAATTACATTATAGTACCCTTTACCCTTAGAAACTTTGGGATTACCGTCATGGTTTCCATTAACCTCGAACCCTCTTATTACAATGTTTTTATTTCCGGAACTGCTCATCTGCTGGATCATAGGTTTCATTGTAACCCAACCTGCATTGTTAGCCAGCTTGATAACAGCATTTGAATCCCCTTCAAGAATAGTATTGCTACCAATGAGAAGAGTATCGTCAATAACATAAGTAAAAGGACCTTTGAGGTGAACAGTAGTATATTTAGAGTTACCTGCTACAAACTTAAGGGCCTGATTTATCTGTACATGATCATCTTTTCCATCGCAATTAAAATCCCCACTCCCATCTCCTGCAACGTAAACAGTTGGTGCAGGACTTCGACATAAAGCAGTAGGAATACTTGCAAGAATAAGGCAACTTACCAAGAAAAAGATCCCTAATTCTCTTTTTAGCATCTATATCACCTGAGACTACTATAAAAAGTATATTAAAATGATTACAGAGTAAGTGCTGGGCAAAAAGTACCCATCTGTCTACAAAATTAAAATTGCCTGTCAAATAATTAGACAAATTTCTTACTCAGTTCATTGAATAATGGATGAGATTTTTCAAATAGTATCCACTCTCCAACATTCAAGGCTATAGAAATTCTTAGAGAAATTGTTCATAGCAAAAACTACTAAATCCTATCAAAGGAACAAAGGAATCCAGAAGAAATCACCCTTTATTTCAGGCTAATTCCTCAAATTCATCTAAGTCCCCCCAAGGAGCATAGTGAATAAATTGAGTATTAGCCTTTAATAATTTTAATAGTCAACACTATAAACACTTTAATAATTTCTATAGACAACACTATGAACTAAATCACTATGTTATAAAAATATTTTGACAGTCTTTTTGAATTTTTAATCAGTTTGTGAAATGAAAAGAAGAGTCTATAAAGATTTTAGCCAGGCCCGAAGTCAGAAACAGCTTTAGTAACATTTACGGGAGATCTCAAAACTCCAACAATTTCTATAATTGGGGGAAACATTTTTGACTTAATTCAGCCGGAAATCATCCCAAAATTTACGCAGGGTTGAACCCCTACCATCAATGAATCATCCCAATTATAGAATTGAATGTCGTTTTGAGACAGCCTTTGCAATATCATTAAGAATACAATCAAATGATATCGTTAAAGTTATACAGAATCTTTTTCAAATCCCTCCCGGATATAATTTTTAACGCGTGTCTAGTTTTTCCTAACGGCTATGGCACTTATATCAATGTTAATTAAATGCAACCTCAAGTCTCTGGATTCGCAATAGAAGAAACGATAAACATATCGATGCATCAGTGCTTTGATTTCGATGCATAGATTGTGTTCCCATACCTTCCGATATTGATCCTGTTTCCGTTATCTTCAGGTTCATTGGAATAGTCAGCAGATGGATATCCGGTATCAATACATGGAGAACTCACTTTGTATTTAACCCATGTTTCCCCGTTCCAACTTCCACCTCTTGATTGAAGGTGGTAATCATGGTTTTCCTGGTCTACAAATAATGGCCTTATGTGGATATCGGCTTTCGAGGTGCAGTCTTTATAGTTACCCGCTGAGTTATTGTAAAGGCAATTATATGCAATCTCAAAGGAATGTGTTTCAGGTAGGTAATTGGCAATTCCATATCCTGTTCCGCTCGGACTTTTTGTACGCTTCTGGGTATTTACAATTATATTGTTGCGGACAATTGTTGTGTATTCTGACGTATAATTTGAGAAAAAACCTTCGGGACTCATGCTGACAATGGCAACATTATATGCACTGTCAAAGACATTATTTTCTATAAGTGTATCATGGAATCCACTTCCCAAGATACCCCCAACCCATGTAATGCTAGGATTGGTGCCCGTGTCATAGAAAATGTTGTTATGGATATAGACATTTTTCCCCTCGTCTTTGGTAGCAGAGGTATCATAGTTGAAAAGCCAGATACCAGGGCCGTAGGTATTATTGATCATATTATTGTAGATCTCAATATCATCCATAGCACCTGAAGACTTTTCTACCTGAATGCCCGGGCCGCCTGCGCTCCAATCGTAGAAAGAATCGATGAAATTATCATGGAGTTTTACATCATTTGAGTTCCAGATTCTAAGACCACTGTTAGTCCTGCAAGTTATTATATTATTCCAGGCCTCTACATTCTGACACTGAATCGCAAACAGACCGTCGTGTCCGAGCTTGTATATCTTGTTGTTATAAAACTGGACGTTCTTGCCATATTTTATCCTCAGTCCGTCTCCGAGCCCGTCGTGCATGTACATATCGTATACGGTTACGTTATTGCAATAAAGGAAGTACATCACATTATAGAACCCTTTACCCTTAGGATATTTTTTTTGATCGTAATTACCGTCATGGTTTCCATCAACCTCGAAACCTCTTATTACAATGTTATTATTTCCGGAACTACTCATCTGCTGGATCAAAGGTTTCATTGTAACCCAGCCTGCGTGATCAACCAGTTTGATCACAGCAGTCGAATCACCTTCAAGAATAGTATTGCTGCCGATGAGAAGAGTATTGTTAATAACATACGTAAACGGACCTTTAAGGTGGACAGTGGTATATTCAGAGTTATCAGCCACAAACTTAAGAGCCTGATTTATCTGTACATGATCATCTTTTCCATCGCAGTTAAAATCTCCACTACCATCTCCTGCAACATAAACAGTTGGCGCAGGACTTTGGCATAAAGCAGTAGGAACGCTTGCAAGAATAAGGCAACTTACCAATAAAAGGAGTCCAAATTCTCGTTTTGACATCGGGATCATCTTAAGGTGATCAGAATAAAATTTATTAATATTTTTGATAATTAAATATTTGTGCAGTAACGTGTCCACACCTCCGCAAAAATTACAATTGTTTGCTAAAAATTTGAGGAAGTTTGCCCATATTTTCAGATATATTGGGCAAGATATTACAAACATTAGATCCTTTCAGAATTTAAAGGCTTTATATACGCAAATTAATTTTTGAAAGCGTAAAGGGTTAATATATAATAACACCTTTAAGGATAAGGCAACCCATCGATAAAAAGATTCCTAATTCTCGTTTTAACATCGAAATGATTTAGTATTAATCATTACAAAAATTCATAATTATTTCTGTTAGATAGATATTTGTGTAGTAACAGCGTATACAGTCGCAGAATTTAAGAACACTTACAAAAAATATTTACAAATTCGGCCGTTTTTTCATACTATTTGTCAAATTTTTATAAAAGATAGTTATATGAGTTTAAAGATGTGAGAAAAAGTACTGAACTAATAACTCATAGAACTTTCGGTACACTGCCAGACAAGATGCTATAGTAAAGAATTCAAAATAAATCGCCTGTTTCTCAGGTTAAGTTTTCCAAATTACAGTTTTCCAAATTACACAAATTCATCTTGAGAAAAGAGTGAATTTATTGTTAGTTTCTAATTAACCCCTTGCAATAAACAGTGCAATTAAGATAAATATCCATTCGTCATTGGTTAAGATACGATCTATTAGAAAAATGTTACTATTATCATGTTTTTCTGTAAACCTGTAAAGTAAATCAAGATGTGTAAATAATTTTAGTAGCCATGTTATGGTTAAATGATTCCTTAACCGAAGACACATGGATAAATATCACATAGTTGCCGAACTCTGTTACAGCAGCGCTGTAATATTAGCAAATAATGAAGAATTGCAGGATTGAAGATTGGTAGTTTACTCAAGCCGTAAAATGCCGTAAGTTACAAAAAATACTATCTCAGCCTGCGTTTGTTTTATGAATACAGCCATGAATAAAGCTGTAGACTTTCTTTTTACAAGTTACAAAGAGTTAATTAAATAATATCTTTGCATATGTCAAGAATTTTCCTTGCAACTCCGTCCCAGCTGTGATTCTCAACGACATATCTTCGGCCTTTCTCTCCCATAAGAGCTCGGGTATTTTCATCGAGAAGTAATTTGACTACAGCAATCGCAAGTTGTTCAGGATCTTCAGGAGTTACGGAAATTCCGCCATCTGAAGCTTCAATTAAATCTTTGACTCCCGAAATACCGCTTGCCACAATAGGCTTTCCACAGGCAAGGTACTCATAAGTTTTCAATGCTGAAAGTCCTATTTTTGAGTTTCTTTCCTTGATGAAAGGAGCAACGCAAACATCAGCCGCGTTGATGTAGAGAGGAACCTGTTCGTAGGGAATTCTTCCGGTGAAAGTAAATTTATCCGAAAGCCCTAACCTAGAAGCTATTTCCATCAGTTTCTCCTTCATAACTCCGTCTCCTACAACAAGGAAATGAGCATCAGGACATTTCTCCAGAATCAAAGGAGAGGCATGAATTAGATATTCAACTCCCTGCCAGGCTGCAAGGTTCCCGACAAAGCATATGTACTTTTTTGAGTTTTCAAGCTGCAGCTTCTCTCTGGTCTGTTTGGAATCCAGAGGCTTGAATACATCAGTATTTGCCCCATTGTTAATAACATAGATTTTGCTCTCAGGAACTGAGTATAGTCTCACAAGTTCGTCCCTGAGTTTATCCGTGACTGAAACAATTCTGTCGCAGTGCCTGTAATTAAAGTTTTCAGACCTGAGTGCAAGATGAGAGAAAACTCTATACGCAAAAGACTGTGAATTTGGATCGACCTTTAACTCATCCAGAACTATCCCATTAACTTCTACTATGGAAGGAATTTTTAGAATATTACATAGAAGTATAGGAAAGAACGGAAAAGAATTCTGGCGAAGATAGAGCACGTCAGGCCTATTTCTTATGCAAGAATAAAGAAGGTAAAAAGAAAGCATGAATTCGTAAGAGGGCTGTACAAGATATTTATTGTCTATTACAGGCACGCATTTTATCCCTGGAAGAGTGCGGTCTACACTCTTCTGTCCGGGTGCAAACAGGACTATATCAGTATGTTTTTTTAAATTGTTCAGAAGTTCTAGAATGTGGATATTCGAACCTGATTTAGCATTGAAAGAACCGTAATAAACCAGGAAAATATTATTTACTTTTTTAAACATAGTAGCCGGTTACCAGAATAGCAAAAGTAGTTAATTAGTTTATCCCATGGCTTTATTTATTATTTTTTTCAGTTCAAGGACGAGGGTTTAGCATAAAATCCATGGACAAGAATTTAATGCATTTTGCAGAGAAGTATTTATAGGATTACTTCTCTCCTCTGTCTGCTTTTGATGCATCCGAATCGAAAACGAGCAAAAGATTATGAAAGTACTGGAAGCATGTCAGGAATTTCCTAACAGGTATTACCCTCAACTTGGGACATTCATAAAACAGAGTATAGACTCAATTGCAAACCAGGGCGTAGATGTTACTGTCATCTCGCCAAAACCCTTTGTCCTTCCTTTTTCCGTATTTCCATATTATAACTTTTTTAAACTGCCTCGGATTGAGCATACCGAAAAATATGACCTTCATTATCCACGTTATATATATGCTGTCCCCAAAAAATATTTTTATCCCATAACAGGGTTTTCGTACTCTCACTTCATTTTCGAATACGCAATCAAAAATATAAATCCAGAACCAGACCTGATCCACGCACACTTTTCATATCCTGACGGGTATGGGATGATGAAACTTGCAAAGAAATGGAAAGTCCCTCTTGTAATAAGTGCACTCGGGACAATAGAAAGAAAAGTTGCTTATGAAGGTTCCTATACATCAAAGCAGATTATAGAGGCAATGAATTTTGCAGATAAGATTCTTTCTGTCAGCGAGGATCTCAAGCTCCACATAGTAAATCTGGGAATAAACGAAGAAAAGGTCCATGTGGTTCCAAACGGTGTTGATACCGTAAAGTTCAAACCTGCAGGAAAAGCACATGCAAGGAATCTGTTAAACCTGCCACAAGATAAGAATATCGTCCTATTTGTTGGAGCCCTTAGAAGAATAAAAGGTGTGGACTACCTTATTGAAGCTGCAAAGGATTTTGTGAACACAAACACCAATCTTTTTATGGTAGGCAGGGACGATGGCCTGAAAAAAAGTCTGGAAAAAAGAGCACAAGAGCTCAAAATTGCAGATCACATTAAATTCACTGGGCCTGTAAACCATGAGAACATCCCGCTCTGGATCTCAGCTTCGGATATCCTCGTATTGCCTTCCCTTTCTGAAGGAAGACCAAATGTAGTACTCGAAGCCCTTGCCTGTGAGGTTCCAGTTGTAGCAACCGACGTCGGCGGGATACCTGAACTTATGGTCGATGGGGAAACAGGGTATTTGGTACCTGCAAAAAACCCTGAAGAATTATCCAGAAAAATTAATAAACTGCTTGAGAATAAAAACCAGAGAGAAAACATGGGGAAGCTCGGGCGTAAAAGCATAATTCAGAGAGAACTGACCTGGGAAGCCCATGCAAAAAAGACTGTGGATATATACTCAGAGCTTTTGGAGAAGACTTTGAAATAAGTCCCAATCCCCCAGCCTACTTTTTTAATTCCTTAGTCTGCTGTAAATCACAGACACTAAAATCCACAAAATAGAAAATAAAAATTCGTAAAAGCTTATACTCATATACAAATGCTGTACCATTTCACCCTATGTTGAGTCAATCATCAAGGATTCAATGATTCTTAATAACTGCAATTGATTTTATACGACATTTTGCGGTTGACTCGACACTAGTGTCTAAGCAATTTAGTTATGGATCATTATAATTAAGAACGGGACTAC
Organism: Methanosarcina sp. Kolksee; assembly: GCF_000969945.1. Taxonomy (NCBI): domain Archaea; kingdom Methanobacteriati; phylum Methanobacteriota; class Methanomicrobia; order Methanosarcinales; family Methanosarcinaceae; genus Methanosarcina; species Methanosarcina sp. Kolksee. The sequence continues at coordinate 134,441 of NZ_CP009524.1, read as the reverse complement.
AGATGAAGTATTGTCTATGTATTGAAGTATCATAACTAAGTTGCCATGACACTAGAAGTAAAATGGGCACCTGGAAAAAAAGCATCTTTAAATGCACATTCTGAACCCCTGCCAACTTGAGATAATAATCATTTGATATTGCCAGTTTGTTAATCAATAACCATTATAATAATACTTCTGTGATTTGAAATTGTACAAAAATATTAGAAATCGGAATGTGAGTTTAAAGAATAAATTTAAGGGGTTATTAAATCCCCTTATGCGGAATGTAAATGTCTGTCGATGGATTTGAATAGATTTTGTCAAGGCCTTTGAGGTTGTTTTCCAGCTCAAGCTCATTTTTGGGTAACCCCTGATAGAAATAGTTGGCAGTATCTTTCAGGGTGCTTTCCTCACTGCCAAAGTATAATCCACTCCTGAAAAACTCTCTGGTTCTGAGAACGATATAACCTTTGTATTCCGGGAGTTTATTTACATCACCGATTCTGTAATTATCGTAAGATGAGATATTCAATTCCGCAGATTTCGAAGGAATCAGCGGGACATAAAAGAACCTTGAAGCGTAATAATCGGTGTAAACCGACTTAGTTGGAGAATTGACAGGAACATACTTAAAAATATGATTAAAGCCGCTCAACTCTTCGGAAGTAAAGTATTCGTGTTTTGCTTCTTGACCAAGAAAACCCGAATCTGAAATACTGTAGACCGAAGAGACTAAAACAAAAATCGAAAACAATAAGATCACTAAGAAAGCAGAGTTCGATTTCTTAGAAGAATACTTAGTCATATAATTCCAGAATATATACAATCCGTACCCCATTATGAAAGCCATAAAGGGACTGACGAAAAGCATAAACCGGTCAACTCTGAAAAGGACTTTGAACTGCCAGATCGTATTGAGGGGATTGGGAATATAAAATATAAGAGTCAACAGAGCAAATAACCCTAATACAGAAGCATAATTTTTCTTGTAATTTTTCAGGAGAAAACCTATTCCTATCAATGCAAAAAATAAAAATACCGATTTATCCAGAAGCCCTGCTAAATCAGTAAAACTTTCCTGAAGAACTTCTGAACCTCCAGCAGTTAAAACTATAGAATCCAAAAACTGGCTCTGCAAACGGGGAGCCAGGCTCCTCTGTACAAACATGTATGCTACAAAGAACCAGTAAGTGGAAAAAATGACATTAAGCAGTATAAAGAAGGGTTTGCTGATATAGTTGTTATTCCCTATCACATATTCCGATGCAAGAAGAATGATCAGCAATATAACAAGCTGTGGAAGGGAGACATTGTGAACTAAAGTTAAAAAAACTGCAACAATTACTGAAAGGGTTTTTAAGGAAAGTTTATCCTCTTTGAAATTGACACTATAAATCAGGTATAATAATACAATAAACATTATGAATGCCATTGTGCGAGTGATTACATTTGTACCATAATAGAGTACGGTAGAACTTGCGGAGAAGAGTACACATGAAAGGAGTGAGATCTGCCTGTTGTTTGTTATGTAATTAAAAAGGTAATAAAGGAAAATTATGGTTATTGCATAGACAGGTGCAGTTACCACAAAAAGTGAGTTCTTTATGCTTATTTTCAAGATTTCAGAAGCTTCTGCAATAAACACATGATAAAGAGGAAAGTAAGCGTAATCACTTAAGGAAGTCGGAATTATTTTCCCGGTCAGTGCAGTAACTTCCGAAATAAAGATATGGGGCAGGATGTCTGTGGTACCGACATAGAAATCATAATTTAAAGTCACACTGAAAATTAAATTACCCGCGATTAAGATAGATTCCGCCAGAATAAGAGAAGGATTTATATTTTTAGAGAAAATTTGGAAGAATACCGACAGATAAAGTCCTAAAATAAAAAGGAAATAGCATAGAGGCCTGCTTCCCGGAGACAGCAAAAGTACAACTAGGGAACCAATATAAAATATCCCGAAAAGGTACGCAAGGGACTTTGTACTCAATGATGGAAAGATATCGATATCGTGCAAACTTACATCTTTTTTGTAAATGAAAAATATGAAAAGACAGGAAAGTATTGCAGGTATTCCTGTAAATATCCCCCGAAGTGCATAACCGAACTTTCCGGTTGCAAACATCCATAAGAACGCGAATATTACTGCGAAGATTATAGCTAACGGAAACAGAAAAGAAATTAACCTCATTAGACGGTCATTATCTAATCCGAGTCCTGTTTCTTTACTTAATCCGAACATACTATCTCCATGACCTTAAATAATCATATAATAAATTTAACAAACCTGGCATCCAAACTTCTGTGTTTGAAAATCAGCAAGAATTCATCAGGGCTTTATTGATTAAGAAGATTTTGCCCTGAAAAGCTTCACATATATTCAAGTGTTTCGGTTTCTATTTAAATAAATGACATCGTTCGTGATTGTTAAATATCTGAACAGGAACTGTCTTTTGAGATCAAAGGGGAATTTGTAAAGCTGTACAAAAACCCCAGCCCATAAGCAACGTGTTGCACAGGAATAATAAAAAGGGTAAAAAGACCGTATTTTGATTTCATTTTATAGGTAACCTGGATTGAGGTAATAAAGACAAGAATAAAGTACACAGTCATGAGTGCAAGAAGAAGCAAACTTGGGATGAAAAATTTAATAGAAGTAATAAGCAAAATGACTGCAAATAAGATGGCAATCGAAGGCAAAAAAGCATACCAACGGACAAATTCTCCATGCTTCTTGAAAAGTTCTGCCATCCACACACCATACTTAAACATCCTTACGGAAAAGGACTTGAAAGTTCCTCTTCTATGGTGCAGGACCTTTGCATTCGGGATATACAAAAACTTGTTACCCTTCTTACTGATTCTGTAGTTCAGGTCTCCGTCCTGACCCACCACAAACCGCTCATCAAAACCTCCAACTTCCTTAATTGCCGCTTTTTTGTACATTGCATTGCAGTTAGGAAGAGAGCTGACATAATGCTTTTTTGTGGAGTTTTTAGACTGAGCCGAACCTCCAGACCCCAAGAAAGACTCCTGGGCATATCCCACAACTCTGCCAAATACAGGATCAGTGTCAAAGATCAGGTTCGGCCCTCCAAAACACACAACATCATCTGGAGAAGCTTGCATTTCATGGACAAGGGTTTTCAACCACTGAGGATCGGCCTTACAGTCTCCGTCGGTAAACGCGACAAGTTCTCCCCTGGCATTCTCCACACCAAGGTTTCTTGCCGCAGCAACATTCTTTTTTTCGTTCAAAAGAAGTGTGACAGGATATTTTTGTACAATATCTCGCGTTTTGTCGGTGGACATCCCATCAACGATAATAATCTCGTAAGAATCTCTCGGGTAATCTAGATTAAGAAGTGACTCAATACATTCTTCAATGAATTTTTCTTCATTACGAATACCTACTACGACTGAAACAAAAGGGTATTTCATACAAATTGGCCCCGTTTTAACATTACTGTTTTCGAATATTCTCGTTTAAAAATATCATTCTTGAGATGGCATGCAGTATTATTCCGGTAAACACCATGAAGGCTCCTATAACCGTTAGCATGACCATAAGGAGTGTTGGCCCAAAGCGCAGGGATCCTCCCATGAGAAAATCCTGTAAAAATATTAATCCCATAAGAAAGCCCGTAGATGTCATAATTAAGCCAGGAACAGAGAAATAGTACAAAGGCCGTCTGTACTCCATATCTTTAAGGATGCGGAACAGGACTCTAGGACCATGTATGAAAGGATGCTCACTTGAGCAGTCCTCAAGATCATATCTGCAATGGATTTCCACTTCAGTAAACTTTAATTTATAATCCTTGGCCTGAATCAGAATTTCAGAGCCCGCAGACATATCTGTTCCATTCAAATTTATGTTTTCAATAGCTTTTTTTCCATAAGCTCGAAATCCGCTTTGTGAATCCGTTACATTCAGACCGCCTGCAATATAGGTTGCGATATCAAGGACTTTCATCCCGAATTTACGATAAATAGGGACATTTTTACCGTTGCCATTGACAAATCTTGAGCCGATTACCAGATCAAACCCATTTTTCAAGGGTTCAAGGAGCTTGGGAATTTCGGAGGGGTCATGTTGACCGTCAGAGTCAATTATGACCATAGCATTTGCATCGAGCTTACGGGCGGTTTCAAAACAGTTTCTTAGGGCTGCTCCATATCCCTTATTTGTTTCGTGACGAACTACATAGGCGCCAAGAGATTCGGCGATATCGACAGTATTATCGGTGCTTCCGTCATCTACAACTACTACTCTGTCGACGTATTTTTTGCAACCCTTGATAACATCTGCAATGGCATGGGCTTCGTTATAAGCAGGCATGGCTGCAATCGTAATGGCCATATGCAATCATCTACCTCTTTGAAGATAAAGGTAAGAAGTCTCCTTGATAACATAGTTTATTAGGGAAGAATCAGTAAAAAGTCCAAATTCTGCAAATATATTTTTCAGAGTCATCGCTCCATAATTTTTAGAGGGTTTCAAAAGGTCTTTTACGGCTACATTTACAGAGAATCAATTGGGGGACTTGTTCTCCTCTTTTTACCCAAAAGAAGGAACATAAATACTCCGTAAGTGAGTCACAGCATTTAATGCAAGACCTGTATCTGTTTTAATATACGAGCTATATAAGCATTTAGACACGAAAAATAATTAGCCAGTAACCCCGATAACGAAAAATAATTAAACCCATGTGAAATGCCTGTTAACCATAATAGTAGCTTAAAAGGTATCAATTATTTACAAAAATAAGAGAATAATAAAAGAAAAAATTATACAGATATAAGAACTCAAAGACTTCCTTGTTAGATGTCAACGTTTGCAACCCTGCGGATTCAACCCCGAAAGTATATTTAAAAAAGTAGAAAGAGGGAGACTCAAAAGGCTAAAAGTTCTTTAAGGGATATAGAAAAAAAGGGAAAAGTATTTTAAATACAATTCAGGAAAAGGGAAAGATATTTTATACAACTAAGTTATTGAGTAGATCGGGTTAAAACATTCTTGAAAACGAATATAATTCAGGAAATATATTCTGCTAAATAAGAAAAAAACCGGGATTAAAGCTCGGACAACTTTCACCTTTCCGGCGTAACTCTTCGCAATTGAAGACTGAAAAGCAGCCGGTAAGAGGAAATCGGAAGGTTTCCGAAAAACCTCATAAGGGAACAGAGAAATTGGCAGATTAGCCCGAATAACGAAAAGGCTGGGAAGCCAAAAAACATAAAACCGTTTTATGAGGAGTTATATGGCCGGAAACCAGAAGTTCCCATCTGACCTGTTGTTAGTAGCAGGCCTTGTAATTCTTACAGATATTTTCGTACTAATTCCTGTACTTAGCGGAAGCCTTATTCGCACAGCTCTTGGTCTACCACTGATCCTCTTCCTTCCAGGATACGCCCTCATAGCCATGCTTTTTCCAGAAAAAAGCGGACTTGAAGGAATGGAAAGGATAGCTCTTTCTGTCGCAATGAGTGTCTCAATTGTGTCTTTGATAGGGCTTGCACTCAATTATACCTCCTGGGGAATCAAAGAGATACCTCTCATAACAAGTATCTCCATATTTACCCTGATCATGTTGGCAACAGCATACGTTAGAAGAAACTATCTACCTGCAGACAGTAAATTTGATGTCCCTTTCAAGGATCTTGCTATCACCCTGCTATCAGGAATAATAGGAAAGCCGGAATCTAAAACAGAGAAAAACCTTAGAATAATTCTAGCTCTTTCTTTCCTTATCTTGATAGGAACTGGAGTTTATGTCGTTCTTGTGCCTCAGGACAAAGAACCATATACGGAGTTCTACGTTCTTGGGGCCAATGGAACGGCTAACGACTACAAAACAGATTATATACAGGGAGAAAGTGGGACCTACTTTATAGGAATAACAAATAATGAACACAGAACAATGGACTATACAATGGAAGTAAGGCTTAAAAATCAATCTCTGCCTCTTCCGGAAAATCTGCAGCATATCAGGCTTGCCAATAATAAGACCCTTGTAGAACCTTTTGAGATTACACCTTCTGTTGAAGGAGATAATATGAAGCTTGAGTTCCTGCTTTTCAATGAAACTGAAAAGAATATACCATACAAAGATCTGCGCCTCTGGATAAATGTTGGAGAGGAGGTGTGAAGATGGGAGCATTTGAGATTTATAATGTGGAGACTCCGGAAGGCATAAAAACGAAGATGTCTGAGAATCTAAAGGAAAAAACACCCGAGATCGAAAACAAATGGGTTTATCTCGGAATCCCGATTGTAGCTATTGCTCTTGCGGAACTGATGATATATTCGGGAAGGAAACTCCCAGGCATGGAAATACATGCATTAGTTCTGCTTGGGCTTTCCTTTTCCATAATATATATAAAAAACAAGGACATTCAGAAAACCTATCAGAGTTTTCTCCTTCTACCGATCCTGCGTCTGGTAGATTTTTCAATGCCTCTTTTCTATGAAGAAAAACTTTACAACCTTATTTTCATATACTGCCTTCTGGCAATTCCTGTAAGCATTGCAGCCATTAATCAGGAGTTTACTCCCGCACAGCTTGGAATAACTTTCAAAAAAATAGGGATATATATTCCATTATCAATATTCATGGGCCTTTTATTAGGAGCAGGAGAATATATCATAGTAGGAAAAAATCCTCTTATTCAGGATCTTTCAATCCTTAACATCATAAATCTCACCATAATTATGGTATTTCTCGTGAGCCCTATAGAAGAGATGATCTTCCGGTCAGTCCTGCAGACCCGGTTAGAAATAGTATTAGGCGGCCGGGAAGCGTTGATAGTTACAAGTATTTTATTCGGGTTAATGCACTCAGGATATGGGAGCATTTACGAAATATTTTACATAACCTTGGTGGGTGCTGTTATAGGCTACCTATATTACGGAACCCGAAGCCTACCGCTGGTTGCATTAATTCATGGGTTTATGAATGTGTTCTTTTTCGGGATTATCCCCCTTCTCCTTTAAACTCTCTACGTCTACTAATGTATTCCAAAAAAGAAAGGATTCGATCAAAGGAAATTAAGCCAAAGGCAAAATCTTCGATATAGCGGGAACTTCTTTACAGATTTACTCTCGATTATAATCAGGAAAAACTCACTTAGGTTTCTACAATAATGGAGACAGAATAGAGTAAATATTAGCAGTTCCCTATGCTTTTCGCGTTTTTTACATTTTTGAGAATTAACCAGAGAATTCAGGTATAAACTGTATTCTGCCAGAATAAAAAAGTAAATGAAACTCATCAACTGCCGAGTATAACCAAAATTACCCCGGCAGCCGAAACCGAGTCAAGTACGACAATCATTCTTAAAAAAGTGTGATTATATCCAGAAATACTTCATGAGACAAGATTACTGTTACTTACCCATAGTTCAGCCCTCATGAGCGAAGAAAAGTGGAGCAGAAAGGGCAGTGAACTGCAGAGCCGCACTCTGCCGAGATGGGAATCGGAGCGAACACCTGACGGAAGCCCTCTGAAAAGCCATTAAAATAGTGCGACAACCTTAAAGAGAATGATTGCACCAAAGGAAAACATCAGTGGAATAATTCCCATATTCAAAGAAACCTTTACCGTACTTTCCCAGTGTTTCGATGCAGGGAGGAAGTCCCTGAGCAAAAGCAATAAAAGTAAAACTGCCGCAGCCACAGATGCGCCTTCAGGAATTCCCGGTGTTACGGTAGTTACTGAGAGCACACCTGAAGAAACGGAGTTGGACGTTATTAAACTTGTAAGCGTAGTCAGCACTCCTAGAGTTGATTAGCATATTACAGGAACAAATACGCGATAAGATATAAAAATCCTCCTCATACAATTGATAAACATCAAGAGAAGAGGCATAAAATTCGAATTTTGGAAAAAGGTAGGAAGTTTCCTTAATAGATAAAGAAAATACTATGAGTTTGAGTTTGCAATCAAAAGAATAAAATTAAAAATTATATTGTAAAAATATAAACGCAGAATATAATTGAATAATTCTTAGAAAAGATAGGAAAGAAGAGTAGAAAAATGAACCAAATCATTAAATAATTAAAGAGCCCTTTAAACTAAAAATTTAGAGGTAGTTAGAAAAATCAAAGAAATGAATATAAAAAAAGCAATAACAATATATTGGGTTTGTCCTGAGAGCTTGAATAGCCCGATTCTCGGGAACATGAAAAACTATGAAATGAATGATTATGAAAAACTGCATAAAGTAAGCAGATGTTTTTATGCTCCAACAGAAAGTTTATCTGGCTAAGAAAAACCAGAAGAACGGGGGGAACAATGAACTCTACTGAATTTAAAATTCACAATTCTTCTAAGATATACGGAACCTCTGTAATTGGGAAAGACACAGTAATAATGGAAAATGTGATTCTAGGATACCCTGAACATAGGGTCCTGATGGAAATCCTGAGGCAAAACGTCGAAACTGAAAACTTTGATTTTCCAGGGTGTACCATAGGTCCAAACTCAATTGTAAGGGCTGGCTCAACGATATTTTCCAATGTAAAAACCGGAAAAAACTTCAAAACCGGGCATAACGTAATGATTAGAGAAAATACAGAAATTGGAAACAATGTTCTTATTGGAACCAATGTCATCATAGATGGACATGTAAAAATAGGAAATAACGTAAGCATCCAGGGAAATGTCTACATTCCAACCAATGTTGTTATCGAGGACAATGTATTTATTGGGCCCTGTGCTGTTCTGGCCAACGATAAATATCCTATTCGAAAGAAATACGAATTGAAGGGTCCTGTATTGAGAAAAGGTGCGTCTATCGGTGCAAACGCCACCTTACTTCCCGATGTTGAAATAGGAGAAGGAGCAATGGTTGCAGGGGGAGCACTTGTGACAAAAAACGTGCCCGCCTGGAAACTTGCAATTGGAGCGCCTGCCAGAATACGAGAACTCCCCAAAGATTTAAAGGAATTGAATCAGATATAAACTTATAAAAAATTAATCGTGAGTAAGATTAGTTTTATCAAGATTATTAAAAGAGGTTCTAAAATGATCCCAATTGCCAAGCCCCTGATGGGTAAGGAAGAGGTTGATGCAGTAACAGAGGTCCTGAGGTCAGGCATGATTGCACAGGGCCCGAAAGTCGAAGAATTTGAACTTGCTTTTTCTGAATACACTGGTTGTGAGCATGGAGTTGCTGTGAACTCTGGCACTGCAGCTTTGCACATTGCGCTTCTTGCCAATGGTATAGAAAAAGGAGATGAAGTGATTACAAGTCCTTTCAGTTTCATTGCAACAGCAAACAGTATCCTTTATACCGGGGCAAAACCTGTTTTTGCAGATATTGAATCAGATACATATAATATAGATCCTGAAAGAATTCAGGAGAAAATAACTCCAAAAACCAGAGCAATTTTGCCTGTTCACCTCTATGGGCACCCTGCAGACATGAAAGCGATAATGGAAATTGCAGATGATAATAAGCTTATTGTAATTGAGGATGCCTGCCAGTCCCATGGTGCAGAATGCCTTGGAAAAAAAGTGGGCAGCTTCGGAACAGGAGCATTCAGCTTTTACCCTACTAAAAATATGACAACCAGCGAAGGTGGAATGCTCACTACAGACGATAAGGAAATTGCAGAGAAAGCAAAAATGATTCGGGCCCATGGCTCAAAAGTACGATATCTGCACGAAATGCTGGGCTTTAACCTGCGCATGACTGACATTGCAGCTGCAATCGGACTTGTACAGCTCGGAAAGCTAGATGGTTTTACAGCAACCAGACAAAAGAATGCGGAGATTCTTTCAGCAGGGTTAAAAGGTATATCCGGAATTATGCCACCAGCAATAAGAACCGGCTGCACCCACGTATTCCACCAGTATACGGTAAGAGCAGAAAAGAGAGATCAACTGGCAACTTTCCTGAAAGAAAAAGAAATAGGAACAGGAGTCCACTATCCTATATCTATTCACAAGCAACCTTTCTACATGGAACTTGGATACAGGGACTCACTGCCTGTCGCAGAAAAAGCAGCCGACGAGGTTCTATCTCTCCCTGTGCACCCTGCATTATCCAGAACTGATTTACAGGAAATAATTGACGCGACCAAAGAATTTTATGCAAAGGACTGATTAGTTTTCCAGCCACCGCATTCTCAGAATCAGGAAGTGAAACTTTTGATTAGAGTAGGAGTAATAGGTACAGGTGCTATGGGGCAGAACCACGTAAGGATTTACAATGAAATGAATGACGTGGAGCTTGCCGGAATCTCGGATGTAGACCAGAAGCGTGTTGAAGCAATGGCTACGCAGTTCAAGACAAAAGCCTTTACAGATTATAAGGAAATGTTAGCCGAAGGACTTGATGCGGTAAGTGTGGTTGTGCCCACCAAACTGCATAAGCAAGTCGTACTTGATGCTCTTGAGGCAGGCGTACATGTCCTTGTAGAAAAACCGATTGCAGACACGACTGAAAACGCGGACCTGATGATAGCAGCTGCAAGAAAAGCGGGAAAAATCCTTATGGTTGGGCACATTGAGCGCTTTAACCCCGCAGTTATAAAACTCAAAGAGATTATAAATTCAGGCATTTTGGGAAAGATAGTCTCAATCTCAACCAAAAGAGTAGGACCCTATAACCCGAGAATAAGAGACGTGGGAGTAATCCTGGATATTGGTGTACATGATATTGATGTGATCTCATATCTTTACGGCAAGAAAATAAATAGTGTTTATGCAATTGCAGGTGCTGACATTCACTCATTTGAAGATCACGCCTCAATTATCCTGCGTATGGACCATAATTTTGCAGGGGTTGTGGAAACAAACTGGCTGACTCCTCACAAGATAAGGCAGCTAACAGCGATTGGAGTTAAGGGAGTTGCCTATCTGGACTATATTAATCAGACAGTACAGCTACACGATAACGAATGGATAAGAAAAGCCAAAGTAGAACATAGCGAACCCCTGAAAAACGAACTCACCTATTTCATAGATTGTGCTACGAAGGGTAAAAATCCTAACCCTTGCGGAGAAGACGGAAAACATGCCCTTGAAGTGGCAATGGCCGCTATAAAATCCTATGAAGAAGGAAGATTAATTGAAGTAGGACAATAAGCCGAAAAAGACTCTGAAAAAGTAAAATCTCGACAACTTTTGAAAATGAGAAAGGTTTGAAAAGATCTGAAAAAAACAATTTAGAAAGTGATATACATGAGTAAATTAGAAAAACTTTTCCAGGAAAGAGGCCCAATAAAAAAAATTGGAGTACTTGGAATGGGCTATGTAGGTATTCCTTCAGCGGTTCTTTTCGCAGATGCTCCATGTTTCAATAAAGTTCTTGGCTTCCAGCGCAATTCAAAAAGTTCAAGTTACAAGATTGGTATGCTCAACCGTGGAGAGAGTCCTCTTAAAGGAGAGGAGCCTGGTCTGGAAGACCTTATTAACAAAGTTGTAAAAGCCGGCAAGTTTGAATGCACTCCCGACTTCTCAAGGATATCAGAACTTGATGCCGTAACGCTTGCAATCCAAACTCCCTTTGCAAATCCTAAAGATTTGGAACCTGACTTTTCCGCACTTATTGAAGGTATAAGAAACGTAGGAAAATACCTGAGACCAGGAATGCTCGTAGTTCTTGAGTCCACAATTACTCCTGGTACAACCGAAGGTATGGCAAAAAAGATTCTTGAGGAAGAATCAGGCCTAAAAGCCGGAGAAGACTTTGCTCTTGCCCATGCCCCTGAAAGAGTAATGGTAGGCAGGCTTTTAAAAAATATCAGGGAACATGATAGAATTGTGGGTGGTATAAACGAAGCAAGTACCAGGAGGGCTATCGAGCTCTATTCTCCTGTATTGACTGTGGGGAAAGTAATTCCTATGAGTGCAACTGCAGCCGAGGTAACGAAAACTGCAGAAAACACTTTCCGCGACCTCCAGATTGCAGCAATTAACCAGCTTGCCCTTTACTGTGAAGCTATGGGTATAAACGTGTACGATGTAAGGACTGGAGTAGACAGTCTAAAAGGAGAAGGCATTACAAGAGCTATACTCTGGCCAGGAGCAGGCGTTGGAGGTCACTGCCTTACAAAAGATACATACCACCTGGAGAGAGGAGTTAAGATAGGTAATGGACAGCTTGACTATCCGGAAGGTGCAGATTCAATCTACGTGCTCGCAAGAAAAGTCAATGATTTCATGCCTGCCCATATGTACAACCTGACTGTTGCAGCTCTTAAAAGGATTGGAAAGGAAATGAAAGGCTCAAAGATTGCAATTCTCGGCTGGGCTTTCATCCGGGACTCGGATGATGCAAGGAACACGCCTTCAGAACCTTACAGGGAACTCTGCCTGAAGGCAGGTGCAATAGTTACTGTGCATGATCCTTATGTTGTGAACTATCCAGGAATTGAGATTTCAGATAATCTTGAAAATGTTATCAGAGACGCGGATGCTGTGGTCATTCTTGCAGGGCACAGTGCATACTCTGATATAAAGGCTGATTGGGTAAAGAAAATTACAGACAAAGAAAACCCAGTTATTGTAGATGGAAGAAATGTAATTGAACCGGACGAATTTATTAGTAAGGGATTTGTCTATAAGGGAATAGGGAGAGGCGATAAAAACGAACATTTATTAATGTAAACTAAAATTTATTTAAAAAAAAAGTTAGGGCATTAAAATCTGGAAAAAGGATGAAAGATGATCGAGGAACTGAAACAAAATGAGGAACTCTGGGATCTATTTAGCAAAAAAGAAGAATACAATTTGACCTTTACTGACCAGTACGATAGGTTTCCGTACTATTTAAGCAGCCAGAGGAATATTTTTGATCCCAGTGTTTCCAGGTTTCTGGTAGAAAACGGGTTACACCCTGAGTATCCAGACGGAAAAAAATTCGCAGTCTGCCTTACTCATGATATTGATGTGATATATCCGGAAAAGATCTACACGATCATTGGAACTGCCAAAGCTTTTGCTAAAGGAAATTTAACAGATGCTATAAAGACGCCTTTTTGTAGAATTTGCAAAAAGTTTAACCCTTGCTGGAACTTTAGAGAAATAATGGAGCTGGAGGCAAAATATAATGCAAAATCCAGCTTTTATTTTCTGGCCTTGAGGCCTGGAGAGAAAGATTTCAATTATGAAATTGAGGATCTCAAAGCCGAGTTGAAGTATATATCCACTCATGGTTGGGAAGTAGGGTTGCACGGAGGGCATGAGTCTTACAGAAGCTTGGAAGATATAAAGGAAAAAAAGCAGAGACTTGAAAAAGTATTGGGTAAGGAAATTATAGGGTACAGGAATCATTATTTAAGGTTTAAAGTACCGGATACATGGGAATTGTTAAGCAAAGCAAACTTTAAGTATGACACAACATTTGGGTATTCGGATTGTGCAGGCTTTAGAAATGGTATGTGTCATCCTTTCAGGCCATATAATATAAACACTGGAAAACAAATAGATATCATTGAGCTTCCTCTCATAGTTATGGACCGGACGTTATTAAAAAGTTACATGCGGCTTGACGTTAAAACGGCCTGGGAACTCACAAAAAGCCTTGTTGATAAAGTTGAACAGTATAATGGTGTAATCACAATTCTATGGCACAACAATACATCCATTGATGGAGAAGGCCTTAAATACTACGAAAAATTCCTCAAATATGTTTCCGGCAAAAAAGCATGGCTTGCAAGTGGAGAGGAAATATATAACTGGTGGTCTACCAATATTGAACCACGATATTGAAAAAAAACCAGGTACGTGATCGGAATCAGTTGATAATCACCAGATGCTAAGATAGATTAGTTTCTTTACATAAGCAAAATAACACTATCAATTAACACTATCAATTAACACTATCAATTAACACTATCAATTAACACTATCAATTAACACTATCAAATTAACACATTGAAAAAATATAAAATCACCGCCGAAGACAAGCATAATTAATAACTTTTTTCAATTTAGAACGGGCTTGAGGTTGGTAAAGCGGATACTACCGTTTTTGGGACCGAAATTCTTTAAAAATTAACACTGACGTTGCGTTAAAAATATTCATTATGACTGTAACTCGCTAGAATTTATAAAAAAATGTGATAAAGTGGTTTTAAAGATAACGGAAGAGAAAATGAGGAGTCAGGAGAAAATATATGGTTCCAGTTGTTAACGTTTATATAGACTGAGGAAACCGATAGATTTATTTCAAGGTGTTTATTTATAGGGGGTCTAGAGGGAAAAAGTCTAATATTCAGTATCAGCTTGAGAATATCATACATTAGTATAAGATATAACTTAATTTTTAAAGTTTTGACGCGGCTTGAAAATGTAGGACTAAATGGATTTCAGCTCTAAAGGAAATTTCTTTAAGGTACCGGAAATGGATGAAGGAACAGCAGATGCAGCAGAGAAAAAGTCTGATAACAGCAAAAAAGAAAGCTTTGTTTTTGATGTGATAACACTTGCAGGCGGAACAACCTTTGCTCAAATCCTTACAATTTTAGCTGCTCCTGTATTGACTCGCCTCTATGGGCCTGATGATTTTGGAGTTTGGGCTCTTTACCTTTCTATCACCAGCATTATCAGTGTTATTGCCTGCATGAGATACGAATATTCCATAATGCTACCTGAATCGAGTGAAGAGGCTGTAAACCTGCTGGGACTGAGTTTTCTAGCAGTGCTATTCGTAACAGGTTTAACCTTTCCAGTCATATGGTACTTTAAAGAACCAATAGTTAATATTCTAAATTCTCAGCAGATAGGAAACTATCTCTGGCTTGTACCTCCTTTTATTTTTGTAAACGGGTTATTTCTTGCACTGAATAGCTGGAATACAAGAACAAAACTTTTTAAAAGGCTTTCATTTGCAAAAGTTTTCAGTTCGTTCTCGAGTACTGCAACACAGATAGGCCTGGGGGTTACAAAAAAGATTGGAGCAGGAGGGTTGATAGTTGGAAGCCTTGCCGGTCAGTCTATTGCAACATTTGTACTTGGAGGACAGATCTGGAGAGATGACAGGAAATTAATTGTAAAAAGTCTGAGCTGGGAAAAAATTTATGAGGGGTTTAAGAAGTACCGCAAGTTCTCATTTGTAGATACATGGGGAGCCCTCATGAACTCAGTATCCTGGCAGCTTCCTGCTTTCCTTCTTTCGGCTTTCTTCACTCCTGCAGTAGTAGGTTTTTATTCTCTCGGCTTTCGCCTTCTGCAGCTGCCGATGAGTTTCATTGGAGGTTCGATTTCAGAGGTATTTTTCCAGAGAGCCTCAAGAGCCTTCACCGAGGGCACTCTCCCTTCCCTTGTTGAGAATGTGTTCAGAATGCTTGTGGTTATAGGCATGTTCCCGATACTTATCCTGACAATTGTCGGCGGCGACGTCTTTACGGTTATTTTTGGAAAAGCCTGGACAGAAGCAGGCATCTACGCTCAGATTCTTAGTCTCTGGGCTTTTGTATGGTTTATCTCCTCTCCATTAACTGCTATATACGTAGTAGTCGAAAAATATCACTTCGGTTTTCATTATAATTTATTCAACCTGATAACACGCCTCCTTTCCCTTATAATCGGCGGCTTGCTTGGAAGTGCCCGTGCGGCACTGATTCTTTTTTCACTATCAGGTATTGCAGTATACGGTTACCTTTGCCTAAAGATGATGTCCTATGCCGGAGTAAAGACTTCGAGAGCCCTGAAAATAGTATTTTCGAATTTTATTCTCTTTGTTCCTGCAGGAGCTATCATTATTGCCCTTAAAATTATAGAAATAAACCAGATACTGCTTGTTATCTTTTCCGGTGTAATTGTCTGTTTATACTATCTGTATATCTTGAAAAGCGATGAACAGATAAAAAAGATATTTGGAGAATTCAAAAATTGAAGAATTCGTTCAAACAATGAAACCTGAAAACATGAAGTCAGGCTTTAATTAAGAAACCCCAAGAAAGCCTGTTCAAGCAAACTAAAAGAAAACTGAACTTTTTACTTCGCACACCGTTAAAAGCGTTTTCTGTATCTTATTTTTTCATTTCAACATGTTCTATTTGACGATATTCCCAGAGTATGATCTTGAGTAATTGTGTATCAGGTATTATGTAGCCTCAGTTTGGGCCACCTCTGCCAGGGAATGCAGTACAATTCCTTTCACTGTCATATATACTCCGGCAACAGATAGAAAAATCATTATAATTACATACCAGAAATGAAGGCTTTCTATTCCAAGGACTAAGACTTCAAGAAACTTCACACCCATACAAAAACCGCATGTTGCAAGGGCAAAACCTGGCACTGCATAGAAGTATAGTGGCTTATTGGCCTCTATATCCCTGATTACAGTCTTTAGTACTCCACGAACATACTTAACTGGAGCTTGTATTGGGTCTTCAAAGGTATAATGGGTACCTATCTCGATTTCTTTTATGCGAAGGCCAGATTTGTCTGCATTTATAAGCATCTCGTCTTCTGTTGCCAGGTCCCGGGCATCGAAGATAATATCTTTTTTAGAGGCTGTAAAGGCGCGAAAAGTGACCTGAGAATCTCTAATTTTGTCAGATTTTTTATTGGCGAATCTACCCAGAATTGTTTGCCCAACACGACGGTAAACAGGAGTGTTCTTGCTCACCTTGTTTAAATACCGAGTCCCATTGACCACATCTGCACCTCCTGTTATTATCGGGTCAATGAGCCTTGGGATGTCTTCAGGGTTATGGCGACCTCTTGAGTCCATTGTCACAATTACATCAGCGCCGAGATGTACTGCAGCTTCAAAACCTGTTTCTAGAGACGCACCTTTGCCCCTACTAGTCTTGTTTATCATCACTTCAGCCCCGGCTTTTTTTGCTATCTCTGCTGTTTGATCTGAACTGGCGTCATCAACCAAAATCACCCTATCAGCATAGAGCCTGGTGAGAAGTACAATACTTCCTATAGATGTTTCTTCATTATAGGCAGAAAGGACAACTGTGACATTTTTAGAAGCTCTGCTTATAGTACATTTATTTCTTTTATTTATTATAGGCCCTGTGCCACTTTTCATAAGTAACTGATCACTCATTCTTGATAACCCCCCTTCGTGTAGCCACGTATATATTTAGAAGATTAGTTATGAAGATCCTGAAAGTTGTTGAATCTGGAAAAGATTAGATCTATTAAACATTACAACAAGATTAGTTTTTAAAGTGAAATCTGGAAAAATACATATATAAATTTATTGACAGGTAGACTTTAAAAAGAATAGTAGATGGTTGGCATCAGTATGCTTCGACCCTATGTTAGTACAGACATAAAATTGGACAATTGAAATATCGACTATTGAAAATCTGTATTAACTGACATATTCTAAAAATATAGACAAATATATGAAAAAGTAAGCTTGAGAATCAATAGTATGGAAGCTCAGACCTTTAAGATTTCAGTCCCGCAAACTTCTGGATCTTTGTGAGAATCTATTTAGAAATATTTCAAGTTTCAAAACTCTATTATTCCTGCTCACCACTTGCCGCAATTTTTAATATTGAGAAATAAGAAATAAAGATAATCATATGAGATAAAATAAACTATAGAGTTTGTTTTATTTAGAGGAAAAGAAAGCTATTAAAAAAGTGAAGCAGCATAAAAAATATTCTATGTGAATTAAGGTTCTTCGTCATTCCCCGTGGTAAGATGATTTTCAATTCGAGAACGCATTGGTTTTTATGAAGACATTATGAGGATTCCACATAAAACAAAGAAGAGCCTACATTAATTAAGCTGCGCTATTAAAAAAGTATCAGCCAGAAAGGTTGAGAAAAAAGATTCAGGAAAAGAAATAAAAAGGAAGCTGCAAATAAAGAAGAAAGTACTTTGTAGGATAATGGAAGACAATTGGCGTGGATCGGAAAAGATGGGCACAAAAATCGGAGAAAAAACCTGAGTATTTCAAATTTGAGTATTTTAAATCTTGGAAAAATAGATCGAAAGAATAAAATGGATTAGAAAAATATTTACTCATCTAAATGAAACTGAAGAGAGTATAATTTTTATTATAAGCTGGATGACCTGCATGACTGTAAAAAAAATTTCCTCAGATCTGTTTATAATTATGGGGCTCGTGCTCCTAACAGATATCTTTGTGCTCACTCCTGGAATAAATGAAACAATGTTCCGGAACATACTTGGACTGCCTCTTGTGTTATTTCTGCCAGGGTATGCTCTGATTGCAGCTCTTTTTCCTGCAAAATCTGATCTTGATGGAATCGAACGGGTCGCTCTTTCTTTCGGACTGAGTATTGCAGTTGTGCCACTAATAGGCCTTGGCCTTAATTATACTCCATGGGGAATCAGGACTCTACCAATTCTCATAAGTCTGTCCGCTTTTACCTTTATTATGTGTGGCCTTGCATATCTTAGACGGATCAGTCTCCCAGAAAACGAGGCTTTTAATATCTCTTTCAAAGCAGCAGCACTTTCGCTCAAAGGCGAGATCATGGAAACTTCAGACTCAAGGCTGGATAGAGCTCTCACGGTTTTCCTGATAATTTCCATTCTCCTGTCCATAGCAACCCTGGCTTATGTGGTTGTGAGCCCAAAAGAAGGAGAACATTTCACAGAGTTCTATCTTCTTGGACCTGAAGGAAAAGCAGATAATTATACTACAAATTACACGCTCGGGCAAAGTGGAACCGTGATAGTTGGAGTTGTAAACCATGAATACAGGCCTGTAAATTACACAATGGAAATAAAACTTGAAAATAAATCACTGTTCCTTCCGGAAAATGTGAAGCATATCAATCTTGCCCATAACGCTACCTGGGAAGAACCAGTTACTATTATGCCTCCTGTTGAGGGAAAGAATCTGAAGCTTCAGTTCCTGCTCTTTAATGACACTGAGAAAAGTGTGCCTTATAGAGACCTTCATCTATGGGTAAATGTGAGTGCACCAAAACAACTGGAAACTTAAATATCAGGCGGAAAAGATATTTAACAGGAAGAGCTCTCAAATTTCCAGACGAATAGCATATAATACAGTCTTTAAGCTGCATCTCTGCAGTTTGAAAGCTCTCAATTAAAGAGTTGGAGATTATATAACTCAGTCATCCGAACTGAATATTTTCTTTTAAGAATTTGTAGATTTGACCATATAAAAATTTTAGATAGTACACTGAAAACTCAACTTGGAACCTTTACTTAAGGTAAGAAACTGCTTGAACCAATGAGAAAGCCGCTGTCTAACCGATAGCAGCTTTCGTTTTTAGATTAGAAAGTAAGATCTCTTACAATCCTATCAAATCAGGCTTTTTAACCCTTCCTGTAACTCGATTTCTCCTTTCCACCAGCTTGAGATTTTTGAGACATCTGCTTTTGAGTCCCGAACATCACCTGCCCTTGAAGCGGCATGCACAATCCTGCTAGAAGAGCCAGTTAACTTAATAATATTTTCGGCAAGTTCTAGAACTGTCACGCTTTTTCCCATAGCCACGTTAAAGACCTGACCATCCCCATGCTCAAGAGCCGCGGCGTTTGCCCTGACTACATCTTTAATATGAACGAAATCTCGGCTCTGAAGTCCATCTCCATAAATAACAAGGTCCTTTCCCAGTTTCGCTCTCTCAAGGAAAATTGGAATAACGGCTGCATATGGGGATTTTGGGTCCTGGCGAGGACCGTAGACATTGAAATAACGCAGGCAAGTAGTACGAAGACCGTGGTCTTCATAAAACATCCTCGCCAGATATTCTCCATCAAGTTTAGAAATAGCATAAGGGGAAGACGGTTCAGGATACATGTTCTCTTGTTTTGGAAGGATGGGGTTATTTCCATAGATCGCAGCTGAAGACGCTGTCACAAATTTATTGACTTCGGCTTTAACGCAGGCCTGCAGTACATTAAGGGTCCCAAGCGTGTTAATCTGGAAAGCTTCAGCAGGTTTTTCACAGCTTAAAGGTACAGATACAAGGGCAGCTTCGTGAAAGACGTAATCCATGCCCGAAACCGCCTTTTCGACTGAGGAAAAGTCACATATATTTCCCTCAATGAACTCGATGTTTTTATACTGCGGAATATTTCTGAGAAAACCTGTGGCAAGATTATCCAAAATCCTGACAGTATGTCCTGCTTCTGCAAAATATTCAGCTATGTGGGAGCCTATGAAACCTGCTCCTCCAGTAACCAGCACTTTCATGCTTGCAGAAAGGGAAAAATACAAAATAAAATTTTCTGTGCGCGCCCAAAGGTTTATAAAATAAAGCTAAAACATCCCTAGAGTGTACAAAATATGACACAGACTGGAAAAGGTCTCTTCCAAAAGAGGAAAAAAGTTCTTCAAAAGAAGGAAAATTTTTCATACAAAGAGACCTAATCAATAAAGGGGGAGTCTAAGAAATTTGGAAATTGAGGTGTTTTTCAGAAAATTAAGCCTCAGAAAGAAGTAAAATTATCCTCAAAACTGAATTTCATAAATAGAGAACAATACCAGCAAAAATTAAATTCAAACGGAAAGGCATGTTCTCCCTTGTTTTCCTGCAAGAGCTACCTAAAAAGACCATCTGAAAGACAAAATTAGACTTATGAATAAAATGAGAAGGGTTTAGCAGTGAAAGGCTTGCATAGATATAAATTCAAAGAGGACACAGTATGAAATAATTTTATTAGTGATATAATGGCCGGAAATAGACAACTTTCCATGGACCTGCTGTTGGTTGCAGGTTTTGTGTTTATTACTAACATCTTCATACTCGTACCTGTACTTAGCGACAGTTTCCTGCGCACGTACCTGGGAATTATTATTGTGCTTTTCTTGCCGGGCTATGCACTCACTGGAGCTATCTTCCCAGCAAAAAAAGATCTTGACGGAATTGAGAGAGCTGCAATTTCCTTCGGACTGAGTATTTCAATCGCCCCATTATTGGGACTTGGCCTGAACTATTCCAGCTGGGGTATCAGGGAGATTCCTCTGCTGACAGAATTTTCAATTTTTACTCTCCTGATGTGTGCAATTGCATATTACAGAAGAGGACTGCTGCCTGAAACCGAAGCCTTTGGAGTTTCATTCAAAAGATGTTACCTTAGCATGAAAGCCAGAATTCTTGAAAAGACCGAATCGAAAACTGATAAAGTTATTGCGGTTATCCTTGTCCTTTCTATTCTGGCCTCTATGGGAAGCCTCGCTTATATTATAGGAAACCCTAAAGAGGGAGAGCACTTTACCGAATTCTATATTCTTGGAAACAACAGTAAGATCGGAGACTATCCTACAGAGTTTGTACAGGGAGAAAAAGGAACAGTTACTGTAGGGATCATAAACCACGAGTACAGGCCAATGGATTATACAATAGATGTAAGGCTCGAAAACAGGTCGCTTCCGGAAAGTAAGAAACAGATAAGCCTGGGGAATAATATGTCCTGGGAACAACCAGTTAATTTTACGCCACCTCTTGAAGGAAAGAATATGAAACTAGAGTTTCTGCTCTTTAATGAAACTGAGAAAACCATACCTTACCGGAACCTGCATCTCTGGATTAATGTTACTGAGGAGGCCTGAAGATGGCAATCTCGGATTTTATATCTTCAGAGCTGGATGCAGGAAAGACCTCTCTGCCGGAGCTCGGGAAAATGCTTAAAATGCAAAATGAAGAAAAAAGCGGGTTCCTGAAAAAGATAATTTATGCAGGAATCCCTGTAGCTGCAATTACTCTTATCGAATTGTTGATTTTCGGAGGAAGGTTAAGAGAAGCTTCAATAGCTTATACCTTGCTTCTGCTCTCGCTTTCATATTCAATATCAGTTCTGAAAAAGACTGAAATAAGGAAAATCTACCAAGCCCTCCTGCTTCTGACAATTTTCAGATTGGTAAATTTTTCAATGCCAATTTTTTTTGAGAGAAATCTTTATTCATTCATATTTATCTATGCACCCATGGCAATTCCAATAACTCTTGCTACCGTGCATCAGAAAGTGATATATGAGAAAAAAAGAGACACTCTGAAGAGGATATGGATCTACCTTCCTCTATCTATTCTTGCAGGCCTGGTTTTTGGACAGGTAGAATATGTAATGATAGGGGCCAGAGAACTGATACCAGATCTCTCATTGAGAAACCTGCTGATACTCATAATTATAATGGTTTTTATTGTAGGGCTTATAGAAGAACTCATCTTCAGGTCAATTCTCCAGACAAGCCTGGAAGAATTCCTGGGACCAGCCTGGGGAATTTTTCTTTCAAGCCTCCTTTTCGGGATAATGCATTCTACTTACGGCACTCCTTACGAAATGGCATATACCTTCCTTTTAGGAGGTTTTTTAGGATACCTATTTTATAAAACCCGAAGTCTTCCCCTTGTGGTAATGATTCACGGCTCAATAAATGTGTTCTTGTTTGGGATAATCCCACATGCAGGACCCATAATTGGATTGATATAAAACACTGTAAACGTTGATTTGAAGAAGTCCATGAAAGTTAGTGTATTCGATCTTAATAGAAGTGATCTTAATAGTAGCAATCTAATTCTTAATAGAAATGAAGTAGACACTCAGTCCTGACTATTTACGCAGCCATTTGCTTACAAAGAGTGCCTTTTTCCTGTTGCAAGAGAAGTTATCTGGCAGATTAGACATGCTGATCGAAATTTCTGAAGGAATCAAGCCTCTGTTGCCATTACATAAAAGAGTAAGAGACCAAGGAGTAAGAGACCAAGGAGTAAGAGACCAAGGAGTAAGAGACCAAAGAGTAAGAGACCTTAGCCTTCTCCTGAATGAACCAGAAATTATAAATATACGTCTTTAAAAGAAAACGTTCATTCTTTATGAATGGAATTTGATGCGCTCCGGAGAAAAATTTATGGCCAGATATGCAGACCGCTTCTGGGAGATTGATTGTCTGCGAGGACTTGCTGTTCTCTTGATGCTCCTTTATCATTTTCTCTATGACCTGAACTTTTTCGAGATTGCAAATGTTCAGCTCAGGTCCGGTTTAATTTTATATGCAGGCAGATTCTCAGCTTTACTTTTCATCCTGATCTCAGGAGCGGCCCTTTCTATAAGCCATTCAAGAGCCCTTAAAAAAAAGTTTGCTGGAAATGAAGCAGAAAATTTTTCTAAGTACCTGAAAAGAGGAATAAAACTCTATTTAATGGGGCTTTTGCTCACAGTTATAACCTGGATCTTTTTACCTGAAGAGTATATTGTCTTTGGAATCCTGCATTTTTTTGGGGTTTCGGCAGTACTCGTCTATCCCTTTCTGGATTATGGGAAAGAAAATCTCCTTTTTAGCCTGTTTTTCGGCCTTATAGGGCTTTACCTGAGGAATATGACTTTTGGATTTTCCAGCCTGCTCTGGCTAGGCTTTACTCCCGAAAATTTCAGTACCCTTGATTACTTTCCTATATTTCCCTGGTTTGGGGTATTGCTAGCAGGAGTTTGCCTGGGTAATTTTCTGTACTCCGGCGGAAAAAGGCAGTTTGAAATTCCCTATACTG
Source organism: Methanosarcina sp. Kolksee (assembly GCF_000969945.1). Classification (NCBI taxonomy): domain Archaea; kingdom Methanobacteriati; phylum Methanobacteriota; class Methanomicrobia; order Methanosarcinales; family Methanosarcinaceae; genus Methanosarcina; species Methanosarcina sp. Kolksee. The sequence goes on along the minus strand of NZ_CP009524.1, from coordinate 111,034 downwards.
GAAAAAATCCCCTTATCAGGCTGTTTTCAAGAACGGGGCAACATTCTCTGGTCATATACTTCATTCATCAACCCCTTTTTCTCGGACTTTTATTCCTAAGCGGACTACTCAATCTGAATATGCTGTAAAGTCTAGTGAAAAAATAAGTCTAAAAAATACCTCATAAATTATATTCTCCTATTTATTTTTACAACTCAAAATTACCAGCAGGTTCAAAACCTGCTGGTTTTATATTATGTAATATACTTAATGTGTATCTGTTTGCTTACACTGGTATACTGATCAATCTTCGCCTGCTCGCTGAAAAATAATCAGGATATTAAGTATAGCCGGGATAAAAGAACAAAAAGAAATAAGACTCATATTTTCAATCCGGTAAAGGAGCAGGAAGACAAAATTAAAAACAGAAGATGGAGAAAAGAATGTATCTAGAAATTGCAATGTTTGCTTATTTTGTAGTTCTTTTCCTGACCCTTCGGGATATCCGGATTTTTAAAAGAACAGGTTACCGTTCTTACAGGAAAGGAGCCATGAAGGGACTTGCAGCTTCTTCCATGGTTTTGATAGGAGCAGTTGCTGTCGAAGCAAAACCTGATCTTGGGCTACTTTTAGTATTAATAGGACTCTTTATTAACCGTAAAGGGATAAGAGAGCGTGTTTTCACTAACGCAGGGACTCTTGACCGCTTTCTTGGTAAAACAGACTATGTAAAGAGAAAATAAGAGATATAATACATAAAGGTGCTGGATATTTAATGTAGGATAATCTAAATGTCACATGAAGGTACAGAATATTTAAAGGATATATCTAAATATCACATAAAGGCACCGGATATTTAAAGGATATATCCAAATGTCACATAACAAAACTGTATCCAGAATCTAACTATAGCTGTTGCACTGATGCTGCAAAAAGTATATATTTAAAGGAGAATTGTCAGCATCTAATTACACACTCAAGTAATTGAGAAAAGGAATGATAAGCCTCACAGGTTTAGGCCAGAGTGTCGACCCCAAAAGTTATAAATCCCAAGTGACCTTATTAGTCGACAAAATCATGATCAATCAAATTATTATATCCAGTTTTCGCTAAACTTATCAAATCCAGAGAAGAAAAATAGACATCAAACAACTATTTTTTACCTCGGGCTTCACGTTAACCAGAATTCACAGGAAAACATGTGAGATAAACTAGAAGTAGAATTGAATAACTGGACTAAAAGCAGCAAAAACATCTAAGAGGAGATACGATGGGAAATATAAGACAGACAAACATAAAAAGAATCGCATTCCGACTGATTGAGAACCACGGGGATGTCTTTACAAAAGACTTTGAAACTAACAAAGCTCTTGTGACAAAGTATACGACCATTGAAAGCAAAGTCATAAGGAACAGGGTTGCAGGTTACGTCACAAGAAAAGTTGCACGCATGAAAGTATACTGAGCAGAAGATTTACTTCTGGACACAGGCGGGGATATCTGAAATGTTTGAAGGAACAATGCCTGCCCTGATAACTCCTTTTACGAAAGATGACAGGATTGACAGGGAAGGCTTACAAAGGAATATTGAATTTGTTGAAGAGGGAGGAGTTACAGGGATTGTGCCCTGTGGCACTACCGGAGAATCCGCAACTCTTTCTGCACTTGAGCATGAAGAAGTCATAGATATTGCAGTGGAATGTTCAAAAGTTCCTGTAATTGCAGGAACAGGTTCAAATAATACAGGAGAAGCCCTCCAGTTTACAAAACACGCTGCAGACGCGGGTGTCGATGGTGTACTTCTGATTTCTCCCTATTATAACAAGCCAAATCCTGCGGGGCTGCTTGCGCATTTTAAGAAGATTGCAGAAGCAGTCGATGTTCCTATGGTTATGTATAATATCCCTTCCCGTACAGGACAGGACATGCCACTCGAAGTCATTGTCGAACTTGCAAAAGTTGAAAATATCGTGGGAATTAAAGAAGCCAGTGGGAATATCGGGAAAGTTTCCCAGATTCTGGAAAATACTGTAGATGAAGACTTCGTGGTTATTTCAGGTGAGGATAATTTGACTCTTCCTATTCTCTCCGTAGGAGGCAGAGGAGTCATTTCTGTTGCTGCAAATATAGTGCCTGACAGAATGTCCAGAATGGTAAATGCAGCTCTTGCCGGAGACTACGAAACTGCAAGGAAGATCCATTTTGAAATTGCCCCTCTGATTCGCTCCCTTTTCCTGGAAACGAACCCAATCCCAGTTAAAAAAGCTGCGGAACTCGTAGGCCTGGCAAGCGGGCAACTGAGGCTTCCACTCGCGCCCCTTAGTGAGACAAATGCTCAGAAGGTTGCAGATGAACTCAGGAAACTGGGGGTTATAGAATGATTAACGTAGCAGTACTCGGAGCCTGCGGCAGGATGGGCTCTTTAATTGTGGAGAATGTTACCAACTCTACGGACATGCAGCTTGTTGCTGCTTTTGACATCAACAATTTCGGAAAGGACATAGGAGAATTTGCCCGCGTAGGGAACCTGGGAGTCAAGGTTTCGGACGTAAAAGACCTTGAAACTGTTCTGAAAGAAAGCAAGGCTGATGTCCTTATCGACTTCACTATAGCCGGTGCAACCGTAGTTAACGCTCCAATAGCAGCCAGAGCCGGGGTAAATCTAATAATAGGAACCACAGGGCTGACTCCGGAGCAGCGAGCAGTAATTGATGAAGCTATTCATGAAGGCCAGGTAAGTGCCGTCATTTCCCCCAACTATTCGGTAGGCGTTAATGTCTTTTTCAAGATTATCAGGGAAGCGGCAAAATATCTTGCAGATTATGATATCGAGATTATTGAAGCTCACCACAACCAGAAAAAAGATGCCCCAAGCGGAACCGCCCTTAGGGCAGCCGACATTATAAGTGAAGCTCTCGGCGGAAAGGAATATGTCTATGGCAGGGAAGGTATTGCCCCACGCGGAAAAGAAATTGGAATTCATGGAGTCCGCGCCGGAGATATCACAGGTGACCATACTGTTCTTTTCGCGGGGAATTCTGAAAGAATTGAGATCAAGCATATGGCTCACTCTCGCCAGATCTTTGCTAAAGGTGCCGTCCGTGCAGCCGAATGGGTCTGCAGGCAAAAAACAGGAATTTATTCCATGGACGATGTGCTTGGTTTATAAGAACATCTTTAGTCAGCAATTTAAAGAAATTTTGAACAACTGGTTGAGTCCTGAGTTTCCTTATCAGGCCTACTCTCTTTTAACTTAGAAAAGAGCTATTTACTCTCTTTTTTCTAATCTTTTTTAACTTAATCCAGGCAGGTTTACTCTTTAGGAGATTAATATTAACCCGTTGACTGGAAAGTTATATATAGTATAGGATAGGAAATAGGATACTGCTTGCTTGTAAGTATATAGCCCTGAAATCTCAAAATATCATCCCACAACAATAGGGATACTTGCTTGCAAGCAATATTCCATTAAAACTATTATAAGGAAAACTACAAACTTGGACAAAGAAACTCAAAACCAAAAGAAAAAACATGAAGTATAACATCTAGTGTTGAGTCAACAACAAAATGTCGTATAAAATCAATTGCAGTTATTCGGAATTATTGGATCCTTGAAGATTGACTCGACACTGGTGTCTTGAAAATTTAGTTATTGGTCAACATGTTAACTCTGAATCGTTATATGTTGATGAGAAGCTATCAAAAATTATACTAAATAATTAAATTGCCATGGCACTAGAACCCTGGCAAAATAGTTGCCATATAAAGTCATTTACAACTGAAAGCGGTAGACCTGCCAGAACTGCCCGATGATCTGGTAGAACAGTTGCCATATAAAGTCATTTACGACTGAAGACAAGCCCAGAACTCAAATTTTCAATTCTGTCCGCAACAACGACATTTCCCTGTATTCCGAGCCTTTTTCCCCTGTACCATTTACCCCTAATGCTAAGTTTGTCGTCTTTTAAAACAAAACAGACTCCATGATATAGAACCAATGTTGTTCCACTCTCATATGCTATAGAAAATATACTTTCGTATTTAGAAAATATACCTCCTAGAGCAATTATAATGAAAGGCAAGCCGATGAAGAAAAATGGTCTTTCATAAACTATGGAATCGCCTAGACATATAGATTCAACGCCAAAAGATTCGGATTTCTCATTTCCCCTGTAACCGGATGAGTTCAAAGGGTCTGTGATAAGCGGCAAAAAAAGTAGCATAACTGCAATCAGAATAATCATCCCCGCAGCTATAATGCCCCAGAGTAGCTGGCCTACGAAATATGAATAAAAAAGTATGGTTCCTACAATAAATACTACAATTACCCCGATCACGAGAGAATTTGATATTCTAGTCACATTTATCACTCTTAAAACTTAGTTCTGTACTTTTATTCCATTTACTAGCAATATAAAAGCGAATCAGTCCTAAAAACGCAGAGATCATCAGCCCTACATATTTTGAACAGATTGAGCAACACCGCGTTCAGTCACTTTTGGAAGTGCAGGATTTATAGAGAGTTTAACATTGGAGAGAGTCTGCACCAGTTTTCGGGAATCTTCCAAAAGAAACAGGATCTCTAAATTTATTCTGAATAATTTCTTCGGCATATCAAGACCTAAATAAATCCTCAACTTCGAACTTATAGTACCATAACATCGAATTCAAATTTTATATTATTCAATAAATAGTTATATTTGTGAATAAATTTTAATGTTATTCTATATATGTTTTATGACCAGATCTTCAATCTATTCTTAACAAAACTTCAGGATTTTTTTCATCTGGCAAAAATTTTCATTAAAGAGACTCAACAAAGTTAATGATAGAGGAAGTTATATAAAGTCAACATTCAGACGTTTACATGTGTTTCTTCCAGCAGGTGAAAAACAGTTTGAATTCTGGGTTCTGCGCCGAAACGGGCTCCCGAATATCAATATCGCAAAACGTTTCGGGGTCTCCAGGCAGGCGGTCTCGCGAGCCTTTCTTAGTATAAATAGCGCATCGAAGAAATCTGCTTGAGATGGCCAGGGCAAACAGGATTGAAGTCGAAAGCAAATTCATGCGGACTCTAATTAACGTGAATCCTGATAGAACAGTTTCCAGGCAGGGTCATTGACTGTCATGACTGAAGACAAGCCCAGAACTCAAATTTTCAATTCTGTCCGCAACAACGACATTTCCCTGTATTCCGAGCCTTTTTCCCTTGTCCCATTTTCCGTGAATAAAAAGTCTGTCCGCTACTGAGACAAGGCAGATACCATTGTATAGTACAACTACGTTTTTTCCTTTATATTCAATGGAGAAAACACTTTCATAACTGCTTCTTATACCCCCAATAATAATAATCAAAGGTATACCGAGAAAAAAAGAAGAGTGTTCATAGGTTCTGGAATCAATAGATGCTGCAGCTTGGGCTTCAAATTCTTCAGTTTCTTTCATATTTTTTTCGTTTTCATTTTCGGCTATTGAGTCTTCAGAAAAAGATATAACTTCAGGATTTATTTCAAAATCACTATCTTTTTGCATAAAACATCCCTATTGATTTTATATTTTCATTTTATAATTTCAAAAATGGGATTTAATATACATATATTTGTAAAAATATATAAAGCTCCGATTAAACTTTAATCAGTTTCTATATATTTTTTATGGTCAGGTCATTAAACTGCTTTTAATAAGATTTTAGAATTATCTTTAGAGAGAAGAATTTTTTAGACAAATAGCTTCAAAAATTTTCAGAGCAGAAAGTTATATATAGTCAACGTTCAGATGTTTACATATGTTCCTTCCAGCAGGTGAAAAACAGTTTGAATTCTGGGTTCTGCGCCGAAACGGGCTTCCGAATATCAATATCGCAAAACGTTTCGGGGTCTCCAGGCAGGCGGTCTCGCGAGCCCTTCTTAGTATGGATAAACGCATTGAAGAAACCCTGCTTGAAATGGCCAGTGCAAACAGGATCGAAGTAGAAAAACTTGACTCAAAAAAGGGGATACTCTTTGGAAAATCGGTCCCTTTCAAAGCCAACGCAATAATCTTTGTCTCGGCAAAACACGGAATGCAAGTCTGGTACGAACACGAAGGTGAATGCGAGTCTTGCGAGAGGTACAGGGAATGCATTGAACTTCTCTGGGACTTTGCAGAAGAGATGCAGCTCAAACTCCAGAGTACGGAAGATCCCACAAAGATAGCTGATGAATTATTTGAGAAATTAAAAGAATCGATTGAATAGGCCTGACTAAAGGCAGGTAAAATTAAGTGAAGGGTTAAAGATGGACGTATTCACAAAAAGTATAAGGAAGCTTATGGGGTGGTGTCCAAACGCAAAAACGATTGAAACTCAAAATGTCATCCACCCTGAATATTTTGAAGCGAACAACCAGTCCAGAGGAAAAGATGCCGCAAATTCGCCTTTACCCTCCGGCTGGTGGAACAGACGCCATAACAGGACCTTAATGGTGTCCTCAGGGTTGACTCTTGTATCTTTGTTGGGAATTGGATTTTTTGGGGTGCATCTCAGAGATGAAAGTTTCATATTTGGGTTAATTATAGGAACTATCTTTAACCTGCCTCTTTGCATCTGGAACTGGCATTTTTTGAATAAAATAAAAAACTCCAGCAAAAGAGTTCAGACAAAAAATAAATTGATAGTCATATCTGGGTTATTAGGCCTTACAACGCTGCTTACACAGTCTTCACTGGTTGGCTGGAGAGTTGTTTTGGCATTTATTTCCGGTTTTTGTTTGACAACTTTTCTGTATTACCTTACAGATGTATACTGGGAAAAGAAAAACGAAAAAATTGTGCTTCTGGAAGGGAGTTACATGCCAGATATCTACATTGTAAATGCATGAATGGAATGGACACATGACTCTGGAATACATCAAGAAACTGAGGGGATGGTGCCTGAATGCAAAAATGCTTGAAACTCAACATTCCATCCATTCTAAATATTTTGAAGCCAGTGACCAAGCTAAAGGGAGAGATGCTGGAAGTCTTCCGGTTTTACCCACTGGTTGGTGGAACAAACGCCATAATAGAGCATTAGTAATATCCTCTGGATTGACTCTTTTTTCTGTATTGGGAATTGGATTTCTGGGCATTCATCCTATGGATAAAGGTTTCATATTTGGGTTAACTATCGGAACCATTTTTAACCTGCTCTTGTGCATCTGGAACTGGCATTTCTTGAATAAAATAAAAAACACAGGCAAGAAAATAAAGAAGAATATTGTATCTCCAAAATGGAGAATTATAAATCTACTACTTTCCCTGGTACTACTGTATCTCTTTTTTTCACAGTTTAATTGGGGACTCATTTTGTTTTTTATTTCTGCCTTTTGTTTGATAGCTTTGTTTTATTATTTTAATTTTGATTCAACTGGCTTAGTAGTGCTTCTCGGCTTAAGTTCATTTCTTGGCTGGAAATACATTATAGCATTTCTATCTGGCTTTTGTTTGACGGCTTTTCTGTATTACCTTACAGATATGTACTGGGAAAAAAGGAATGGGAAAATAATCATTGTGTACGGGCGCAAAATGCCGGGAGTCTACATTGTAAATAAATAAACGGAGAGATGCTATGACTCTGGAATACATCAAGAAACTGAGGGGATGGTGTCCGAATGTAAAAACACTTGAAACCGGATCTCGAATTATCCCTACTAATTTTGAATTATATGGTCAATCTGGAGGAGAAAAAGACAGGAATCCAGAGATTGCAAGTCGTATTTCCAGGCTTTTTTCCAGATTTGATATCCGAATTCTCTTACCAACATTATTCCTAACTCTTGTTTACATAAATTTGCTATTTCAAAAAGGTATAAATGCAGAAGCTCTCTTTTTAGGTTTTTTACTTTCTCTGCTGATTTACCTGCTCGGCTGGAAAAAGCAGATGCATCATTACGATTCCCTGGCAAAAAAATCCATTGTTCGCTCTTCCTCAAAGAAAACACTCTTATGGGTTTTCTTAGTCCTAATCTTGTTCTTAATTTTGCCTATGGTCTTCTTATCTCAGATACCCTCTTTTCTTAACGCTCAGTCAATGTATTCCTTAACTGGAGGGGCTTTGATTCTGTTATGGGGAAGTTATCTTCAGTTAATTTACTGGGAAAGAAAAAGTCATATGAAAATTTATGTGAAAAGTGAAAAGGGATTCCAAAAGATGTATGCTATTGGGGAAAAGGAGGGAGAGTCATGAATTGGGAAGCAAAATACATTAGAAAGCTAATGGGATGGTGCCCGAATGCAAAAACAATTGAAACCGGATCTAGAGTTAGCCCTGTTAATTTTGAAGCATATGATCAACCTCGAGGAGAAAAAGTCAGGATTCCGATGGCTCTTAGCCGTTTTTCCAGGCTTGATGTCAGACTACTCTTACCAACACTTTTCTTAACTCCTGTTTACACAGTTATGCTATTAGTAAAGGGTGTAAATTTTGATTTATTCTTTTTGGGCATTTTGTTTTCTTTGCTGATAAATTTACTTTTCTGGAAAAATCAGATACGTGAGTACGATGCTGCCGCAAAAAAAACCACTGTTCGTTATGTCTCTAAAATAGTACTCTTCTTTGTTTTCTTATCCCTAATTTTGTTTTTGAGTTTCCCACCTATAGTTTTCTTGTCTCACACGCCTTCTTCTATTAACTCTCAATCAATGTATTCTTTTATTGCAGCAACCTGGATTCTTACTATGTGGGGAACCTGTCTTCAGCTATTTTACTGGGAGAAAAAAAATCACATGATAATTCATATCAAAAATGAAAATGGCTTCCAAAAAACATATGCTATCGGGGAAGAAGAGGAAGAAATATGAGCCTTAAAGTTGAATACATAAAAAAGCTAATGGGTTGGTGCCCAAACGCAAAAGCATATGAAGCCAGACAGCACGCTCATCTTGAAAGTTTTGAGTCCAATATTCCGGACAGAGCAAGGGGAGAAAATGGAGATTTAAAGGATCCTGGATGGCTCCGGAAAGAAAGTAATCAAATTCTTCTATTTGATATTTTTTTAACGTTTGTGTATCTCCTGATGATTAATCTGATAGACCTGAACCTGCTATATTTACTTGCTGGATTTTTAGTGGCCCTATCTCAGTTAGTATTACGCTGGAATAAGCAGATGCAGCGATACAACGACATTGCGAGAAAACCTATTACTCGTTATGGCTCTAAAGAAAAATATCTTCCAGGTTTACTATTCATAATTTTTACTATTCTATTCACATCTCTTCTTATAGTTCTCTCTTACATATTCAACTTTGGCAGTCAATCGATACCGATATTTTATATTTCAATTCTTTGGTTCTTTATGTGGGGCTTTTATTTCCAGTTAATTTACTGGGAGATGAAAAATCACATGAAAATTTGTATAATATTTGAAAATGGCTTCCAAAAAACATATGCTCTTGGGAAAAAGGAGGAAGAAATATGAGCCTTAAAGTCGAATACATAAAAAAGCTAATGGGTTGGTGCCCAAATGCAAAAGCATATGAAGCTAGAAGGAATATTGACCTTGAAAATTTTGATTCCAATGTTCCGGACAGAGCAAGGGGAGATAACAGCTGTTTAAAGAATCCTGGATGGCTCCAGAGAGAAAGTAATCAAATTCTTCTATTTGCTATTTTTTTAACATTTGTTCATTTCCTTATATACAATCACATGGGCCTTCTCCCCTCCCTTTTTGCACCATTACCTCCCTTATTTTATTTTGTATTTCACTGGAATGAGCGGATTCAGCGGTTCAACGACATTGCAAAAAAACCTATTGCCCGCAATGTCTCTAAATTATCATATCTTTGGGTTTTTTTGATAATCATAGTTTTTATTGCTCCGATTACGTTGCTCACTTATATGATAATACACTGGAACTTAGCCTTATTCGAACTTTCAATTCTTTGTTTTTTCATGTGGGGTTTTTATTTCCAGCTAATTCACTGGGAGAAGAAAAACCATATGAGAATTTATATTAAAAGTGAAAATGGCTTCCAAAAGGCATATGCTATTGGGGAAAAGGAGGGAGAAATGTGAGCCTTATAGTTGAAAACATAAAAAAGTTGATGGGCTGGTGTCCGAATGCAAAAGCACTTGAAGCTGAAACCCGAATTAGTTCTGCTAATTTTGCAGCAAATGACCGGTCTGGAGGAGAAAAGACAAGAAGTCTGAATATTCCTAAACAGCATTCCAGGCTTGATACCCAACTCCTCTTGCTACCAATTATCTTTATTTATATTTATATAAACTTATTTCAAAAAGGTGTAAATACAGAGGCTTTCCTTCTTGGCCTTTCACTTTCTTTACCGATCTATTTGCTCGGCTGGAAAAAACAGATGCGTCAATACGATGCCGTGAAAAGAAATCCTGTCGTTTCTCCTTCCTTTAGAAGAACTTTTGCCTGCGTGATCTTATTCCTATTTTTGGGTTTCACTTTGCTCATGGCTTTATTGCCCTATATCTCGTCTTATGCAGCTTATCTTTTTAACGATCAGGCACTGTACTCTTTCACTTCAGGAACCCTGATTCTGATGTGGGGATTCTATTTCCAGCTAATTTACTGGGAGAAGAAAAACCATATGAAAATGTACATGAAAAGAGAAAAGGGACAGCAAAAGTTGTATGTCCTTGGAGAAAAGGATGAAGAAATATGAGCCGGGAGTCCAGATACATAGAAAAGCTGATAGGATGGTGCCCGACAAAAAACTCCCTCCAGAATCAAATGCAGGAAGGTTGCCTCCCGGATTTTAAATGGGGAAATGGAAATATTCAATTAAGCTCCTCTCCCGCGGATCTCCAGGAAAACAGAACTCTTAAAGTGCAAGCCAGTCTCTTTGACTGGTGGTGGTTATTGCGGGTTTTAATAATCGTTTTTTCCACATTAATAGCCTCCTCGCTTTTATGGGCATATACTCCTGAAGACTCTTATTTGATTATATTTTCAGGCCTTGTTAAGTTCGTTCTGCCTATAATATTTCTTCTTAATCGCCCCGATGCTGTCACAGTAACACCTGGGGAAATCAGAATCAAAAAGCCTCTACGTAAGCCTATTGTGATTGAAAAAGAGGATATCATTCAAATCTCGACAACGAAAAATTATAATCATTCATTACGATGGCTATCCCGTTTGTTTTGTGTAGTTTTAATACCAATCTACTTTATAGAAGGGATGCCAAGGAACTCGCAATATATTGAATATGTTGAATATATTGAAGGATTACTTTCAAACTATGTTGATCTTAGTCTATTTCTGGGACATATTGCAACAGTAACAATTCTACTTGTGGCATTTTACAATGGCGAACTCTTAACGCCTTATCAGTGGGCCCTTAAAGTTACTACTCACTCAAAACTGGAAATTACGTTTTTTACTAATAAACCTGAAGAGCTTACAAGTTTCCTCAAAAACGAAAGGGATCAAAATGAAATAAAAACGTTTTGAAGGCTTATGAAATGATTTTGGTAAAATATTTTAGAAAATTGATGGGATGGTGCCCTATGGAGGATTCTATCCAAAAAGAAAGGAAGGGAGGCGGCTGTTATAGTTTTGGACTGGAAAAGCTGGGCCAACCAGTACATTCTCCTGCAAGTATGCAAGAAGGTGAGGTTCTGAAAGGACGGGGCCTGTATAGAGGCTACGGAATTGGAAAAATTATCGGTACATCGTTAGTAATCAGTTTAATTTTGGGATTATATAGTCCTGCAGGCTCTTTTTTCGATCTCTGTTCTTCCTTAATCCCCTATCTGGCTTTTTTGGCTTTTATTCTTTATAATCATACTACTGTGTTGTTGACTCCTGAAAAAATAATTATTCGCCGGCATCTGTTCAGATCCCTCGTGTTAAGGAAAGAGAATATCGTGACGAACACTATATCAAAGAACAAAGGCCGTTCCCTGCGTTGGCCACTGCGTTTGTTAGCCCTTGCTACCCTTGCAATTCAACTGCCTCATATCGTAGAAAATATAACCAGAGATTTGCAGATGGAAGCAGCTCCAGCTTTCATAAAACTAAGCTCAGTCATGGTAGATTTCTGGATAGTTGCATATGTCCTTGTTATTTATTTTTATATCTTCGAACTCACAGTGCCTTATCAACAGATTCTTAAAATTACTACACGATCAAACTTAAGTTTGGAATTCTACACTGAAGAACCTGAAGACATTATGGCGACCTTAAAAAATAAGAGTAAGTAGAAAATTGAAAACAAAAAAGAAATCGAAAGACTATCCTGAAATTGAAATTCCCTGAAGCCGAAACCACTGAAGAAATCACAAACAAACTTATTACTTTAAACTTTTAATAAGATTCTGAAAGTACTTTTCGTCCACTATCTTCTGGGTATTGAGCATACGCTTAAACTCATCAACACTTTTTTCCCCACCTTTCCCCTCAAGTTTGTCTTTTAATTCCATTGAAACCCGCATAAGCCCAGTTGCTTCTTCGTAGAGGGCTTCAGCCTCTGCTTTTGTAAGCTCTTCGGTCTCTATTAATTCTTCGTCTACTTTTGATTTTTCATTCAATTTTGGGATAAGAGCTCTGATTTCGGCAGTTTTATCTGTATCCAGTGATTCTTTTTCGCTCAGTTCTCGAACCATGTCCCTGAGTTTGTACTCACGCCCATCAATCTCTACGCTTTCAGGGATTTTCTTTCCTGTCCAGGCAAAATCACTCCTTAGGCTCCAGAGGAGCTTATTGCGCTCTTGAGTACTTATATATTCGTCATCTGCCTCTTCCGTATCATTATCTCTTTTTATCATGAGCAATTTCCCCTGAAGATAATAGCAGTTAAAACTGCAAAATTATATTCAAATAGATAATATTCGAACTACACTGAACTAATATCCTGTGAATTAATTACCGATCACTTCAGTCCTGTAAGAGAACCTCAAGATAAAAACGAAAATTGATTTTTAGCTCACAGAAAGTCATATATTTGCAGCAGATTTTCATTTACAGCAAATTTTCATTTACAGCAAATTTTCGGCTATATTTTCTGAAATTACGTGCTCGCAGTAAAGACAGCGTAGAGTTACCCCTTCTTCTTCGGACTGAAGCACGGAAAATTTTGATTTTATGGGTTCACTGCTATTAGAAACACAGTTTGGATTGGTACAGCGTACAACACCTTCAACATAAGAAGGAAGCACAACCTTATTTTTCTGAACCACTTCAAAATCCCTTATAATATTGATAGTGGCTTTCGGAGATATAAGAGCAATCCTGTTAAGCTCTTCGACGCTGAGTTCCTTACCTTCAATCTTCACAACGTCTTTTATGCCTGCTGCACCGGGTGCATTCATAACGAAACTGATAGTAGCTCGAAAAGCACTGGAAATCCCGAGTATACGCAGAACATTCAAAGCCTGCCCAGCCTTTATATGGTCAATCACCGTTCCATTTTCAATTGCCTGAATCTTCAGGTCTCTTTTTTCCTTCATTCAATCACTCCCGTGGCAAGAGCGAGAAGTGCCATCCGCGTAGGGACCCCATAAAAAGCCTGCTCGAAATAACATGCATAAGGTGTTGAATCCACTTCAGGAGAGATTTCGTTGACCCGTGGGAGAGGATGAAGAATCTTAAGGTTAGGATCTGCGTTTTTCAGCAGGTCACCTGTAACCCTCAACCTGTTTTTGACCTTTTCATATTCTTCGGGATCAGGGAAACGTTCCCTTTGAACCCTTGTCATATAAAGAACTTCAACATCTCCAATTATTTCTTCAAGAGAAGTTGTCTCTCTGATTCTGATCTTATTCTTTTGAAGATCCCTGATTATCTCCTGGGGCATCCTGAGTTCAGGAGGCGAAACTAAAGTTATTTCGGCTCCGTAAAGAGATAGGGCATGACATAGGGAATGAACTGTTCTTCCATACTTCAGGTCTCCTGCCATAGCGATCTTCAGACCTTCTAGATGGCTTTCCCTGCGAATAGTATAGAGGTCAAGGAAAGTTTGCGTAGGGTGGTGTAGAGAGCCGTCTCCACCATTGATAATAGGAACACTTGCAAATTCCGCAGCCATTCGTGCTGACCCATCAAGAGGATGACGCAACACTATAAGATCTGCATACTTACTGATTACGCGGATAGTATCGGCAAGATTTTCTCCTTTCATTACTGAACTTGCCTCCACAGAACCCAGGTTAAGAACCTGCCCTCCAAGCCTCTGCGCAGCGGCCTCAAAAGACAGCCTTGTCCTCGTGCTTGGTTCAAAAAAAAGAAGAGCTATTATTTTTCCATCCAGCAACCGGGACCTCTCTTCACCTCTGGCTACAGGTTCAAGTTTTTCTGCCGTATCCAGAACGTAATCGATTTCTTTCCGCGAAAAGTCCTTCATAGAAATGACGTTTCTGTTCTTAAATGACATCCTGTTTTCATAAAGTGGTTCCCAGAGATATAACCTTTGCTCCAGAAATTTCTAAGAGTATTGAAGGAAATTAAATCCTGTATTGTATCTTAGTGCTAACGTATTACTTTCAATGTTAACACGTTACTTTAAGTGTTAATGTATTACTTTTAATGCTGAGATGTTACTTTCAGTGCTAACATATCACTTACAATGCTAACACATCATTTAGACACTTACATCATTTAGACACTTACATCATTTAGACACTGTTTTTATGAATTCAAGCCAGAGTTTTGCGTCTCTAACCCTCTGATTAGCGAACTGTTCCTGAAAACGTTTCGTATTTTGCTTGAAGATTCCGCTCTCGATCTCCTGTAAATTTGTGATTGCACGCAATAAGCCTGCAGTCTCATGATAGAGATTTCTTGATTCTTCCGAAGTAAGGGAATTCTCTTCAAGCTCTTTTTCATCTTTCATTTCCTTTGCTGAAAGAATTTCAATGCATTTATCTATCCTGGATTTCTCAGATTCACTGAGTTCCTCTTTTTGAACCAGTTCCCATATATAGTTGTGAAGAGGATAAGTTTCTCCCTCAAGCTCAACATAATCCGGGATACGCTGACCTACCCAGAAAAGGCGAGAATGCAGAGCCGAAAGTAACTGCTTGCGTTCCTCATCTGTGATATAATTTTCAGAATCATTCTTTTCGGATATTCCAAGGTTCTTTTCCATTGTCTTCCCCCAGTAAATATTATAGCATTAATCAAATTCCTACGACAACTGGATAATATTCATTTTTTATAACTGGCTAATATTTATTCTTTACCTGTGAATGTCAGATATAAACAACACCGTGAACACAAAAACAGTCGCAAATAAAAAGAAATATAGGTAATGAAAAACTCACATATAAAAATTAGATAATTTAAGTCAGAATAAAAGGATAAATTTAAGAGAATTAAATTAAAAGAATCGATATAAAACCCGGAAGTCCGAAAGAATAGATCCGGAGTAAAACAGGATAAAAACATACAGGACAGCTGATATAGAAATATTTGAAAATTTCAGCTTTTCCTATTTCCCGCTTGAGGTGATACTATAGTTCCCATAATTCAGGTTGCACTTGATCTTCTGGAATTGGATCGTGCGGTAGAGATTGCAAAAGAGGCAATAGCAGGAGGTGCGGACTGGATCGAAATTGGAACCCCTCTGATCAAAAGTGAGGGAATGGACGCAATCCGCACTATGAGGAAAGCTTTTCCAGACCGGACGATTCTGGCAGACATGAAAACTGTAGATACAGGCGCTATAGAAGTTGAGATGGCAGCAAAAGCTGGAGCTGATGTCGTTATTGTGCTAGGGAGTGCAGATGATTCTACGTTACTTGATGCACTCCGTTCATCCCATAAATATGGAGTCAGGTTAATGGCAGACCTCATTTCGGCTCCTGACCCTGTAAAAAGAGTAATTGAACTTGAGTCTCTGGGCGTAGACTATGTTAATGTACACATAGGTATAGACCAGCAGATGATGGGAAAAGACCCCATATCGCTTCTCAGGGAAATTTCACAGAGAGTCAACGTACAGCTTGCAGTCGCTGGTGGGCTCGATGCAAATAGTGCAGTGCAGGCTGTTAAGGCCGGGGCAAAAGTTGTAATCGTCGGAGGGAATATCACCCATTCTGACAACGTAACCGAAGCTGCAAGAAAAATCAGGCAGAGTGTGGACTCCCCAGAAGCTGTAGAAATCTGCAGTGTCAGCACTGTAGACCAGGAAATCAGAGAAATTCTTAAGGAAGTATCCACTTCAAACATTTCTGATGCCATGCACCGGAAAGGCGCAATGAAAGGCATTCATCCTCTGGTAAGAGGAAAAATGGTAGGAACCGCAGTTACCGTGCAGACTTTTCCCGGAGACTGGGCAAAGCCCGTGGAAGCAATTGATATTGCAAAAGAAGGAGACGTAATCGTTATTTACAACGAAAATAAGGATGTTGCCTGCTGGGGAGGGCTTGCAACCTGGAGCGCCTTGAACAAGGGAATTGCAGGCTTGGTAATAGAGGGTGCTGTCAGGGATATTGACGAAGTCGAAAACCTGGGACTTCCGATTTATACAAGCAATACCGTACCTAACGCCGGAGATCCTAAAGGTTTTGGAGAAATCAACGCTGAAATTACCTGCGGTGGCCAGACCGTGAAGCCAGGAGATTATATAGTGGGCGATGAAAGCGGTGTTGTGGTAATTCCAGCAGAAAGGGCATACGAGCTGGCAAGAAGAGCAAAAGAAGTTTACAAAACCGAAAAAAGACTCTTCGATGAAATCAAGAGAGGCGGGACGCTGTCTGAGATTATGAATCTAAAGAAATGGGAAAAACGTTGAATGCCCCCATTTTCAGGACTCAGGCCAAAAACAAGAAAACACAAATGAGAATTAAAAAAGTGAAAATTAAAAAAAGTGATAATTAAAAAACAGCGAGAATTAAAAAAAGTGGGATTAAAAAACAGCGAGAATTAAAAAGTAGTGAGAATTGAAAAACAGTGAAAATTAAAAAGGTCAGAAAATCATAAAAATCAAAGAAGAACAGCGAAATTTGCAGAAAAGGGTTTTACTTACCATCTTCAGGCTGGGAAAAGCAGATTCTGGACAGAAGGAGAGCTCTGACAAATTTCATTTCTTCTTCCTGGCAGTTCTCACCCAACCTTGCCCGAAGCAGAGAGTTTAGCTCAACTTCTAAGCTTTCCAGGGAAGCTTTGATCTGTTGTTGTCTTTTGGGAGGTAAGAGTCCTCCAATATTTCTTACATTTCCAGAAAGAGTGAGCTGTTCAAGTTGCCTGAAAACGGCTCTGATACTCATACCCTGGATGTCAGCAATCTCATCGATTCCAAACCCCTGCGTAAAAAGAGAGAAAGTTCTTTGCAGAGAATCCGTTTCAAAAGAACCGGAGATAGAAGGATCTGCTCTGGTGGCGTTTACAACCTCTAATTCAGGCGATATCTCTGCAGTATCTATTTCCCTGAAGCCGCCTGCCGAAGAATTCCGCTCTGACCAGTCCTGAATGCTCGTATCCAGATACCTTGTCTTTTTTGTTGATAAGTTGCAAGTTTCCAAACTGTTGATTTTGTCAGTTTCGGGGTCGGACATATTAGTCCCGAACATCTCGACCTCAACTTTGGGATTTTCATCATTCTGAGCATTCTGAGCAGTTTCTTTTGAGGTTATTCCCTCTTGTTCAGGGTCTTTACAGGTAGCCTCTAATTTTTCAACAGGTGTTTCAATCGATTTTTCAACAGGTGTTTCAATAGATTTTTCAACAGGTGTTTTAATAGATTTCTCAACAGGTGTTTCAGCAGATTCTTCAACAGGTTTTTCAATAGATTTTTCAGCAGGTTTTTCAGCGGGTACTAAACTGTAATCTGTGCAGTAGTTTTCGATTTCCTTGAGAAAAACATCCCCGTATTTTCTTAATTTATGTTCTCCAACCCCTGTAATAGAATGAAACTCCTCAGAAGTTTGCGGGAATCTTGTAGCCATTTCCTTAAGGGAAGTGTCAGAAAAAATAATGTAGGGAGGAAGATTTTTCTGTAGAGCAATTTCCTTTCTCAGAGCTCTTAACCGTTCAAAAAGAATAGGATCAGGCTCTTTCCCGGAGATTATAGCTTTTTTCGCCTCTGAAGCTTTGAGGATGTCAGAAGCAACTGAAAATTTATCTGAAAAAGTTTCTTCCTCAGAGAAACTTAGATCGTCGGCTTTTTTGCCTTTTGTACCAGTTACCGTAGAAGGCATGAAACTTTCTTCAGCCTCAGGAGCAAAACCTTCGGGGCAGACAAGCTCTACTTGTTCCAGCCCTTTCAGTATTTTTCTGCTCATGGCATTAAGCTTCAATACAGGATACTTTGTCCCACTTACGTCCAGAAGACCGGTATTTATCATTTCGGAAGCTAATGATTTCCATTGTTCTTTTGTGAACTCCAGGCCACTGCCATGACTTTTCAACCTTTCATGACGGTTTTGCCTGATCTTTTTATTCTTTGAACCTGTGAGGACATCAATAACATAGTTAGTGCCAAAGCGCTGGTTCAGTTCCTGGACGCAGGTTATCAATTTTTTTGCAGCTTCAGTCCCATCAAAGGTATCTTTAGGAGTAAGGCAGCAGTCACAATTCCCGCAGGGTTCTGGGAGCTCTTCACCAAAGTACTCCATCAAAGTCTGGCGCCTGCACTTATTTACCTCGCAATAAGCTACCATTTGCCTTAACTGCACCAGAGAAATGTCCTTCTCCTTTTCATTTGTCTTCTGTGAGATAAAGTACTCAATCTTGAACCGGTCTCCTCTGCTGAAAAAAAGGATACATTCGCATGGGCTTCCGTCCCTTCCTCCTCTGCCGGTCTCCTGATAGTAGCTCTCAAGATTTCTGGGAAGATCATAGTGTATTACAAAACGTACATTGGACTTATCAATCCCCATCCCAAAAGCGATTGTAGCTACTATGATGTCCACGTCATCTTTAATGAACATCTCCTGGTTTCGGTTCCTCTCGGAGTCTGAAAGCCCTGCATGGTAGGGAAGGGCCCTGAAACCTGCAATGTTCAGTTTTTTTGTAAGTGCTTCGACGCTATTTCGGCTCTGGCAATAGATGATACCCGCTTCACCTCTATGCCTGCGCAGGTAGTCAGTAATCTCGGAAAAAGTTTCTTTTTTTGGCCTGACCTCATAGTAAAGGTTTTTCCGGTTGAAACTGGCCACATACGGACCTTTTTCCGGAGGAAGATGAAGATTGAGTTGCGATATGATATCTTCTCGGACCCTTTCTGTGGCTGTTGCCGTAAGCGCAATAATTGGGATATCAGGAAAGCCTGTTTTAGGATCTCTCAAAAGTTTCAATTTTCTGTACTCAGGCCGAAAATCATGGCCCCACTCGGAAATACAGTGAGCTTCGTCAATCGCAAAAAGACTGACCTTTCCTTTCTTTAAAAAAGCAAGGGTCCCTGGCATCATAAGCCTTTCAGGAGCAACGTAAAGAACTTTTAACCGGTTTTCGAGAAAAGCCGTCTTTACATCACGGTTTTCTCTGGCGCTCTGGGTACTGTTCATGCAGGCTGCGGCAATCCCGTTTGCTTCAAGTCCATCAACCTGGTCTTTCATCAGAGAGATAAGAGGAGAAACAACAACAGTAACTCCTTCCATGAGAAGGGCAGGCAACTGGTAGCACATCGACTTGCCCCCGCCGGTAGGCATGAGCACGAAAACGTCTTTCCTTTCCAGAACATCCCTGATAATTGCCTCCTGCAACGGGCGAAAGGAAGTGTATCCGAAATACTGGTGAAGGGTTGAATGCATTCTGGCGGACAGGGAAGGCATTGGCTCAAGCTCACGTTTACTTGCCTTCAAGAAATCATACTCAGTGCTCGTTTTCGAATCCCCCTGACCTGTAGAATCAATGTCACGCCAGAATATAAACCCCAGAAGATCCAGGGAAGTCAAAGTGTGGATATGCTCTCATGCACAGACATATCCTCAATATTTCAATTTTTATAATAGACTTATTCTATGTTTATGAAAACTATTCCTCTATAGTAAATTATTCCCGTGTAGTGAGGAATTAGACATCAGTAATATCAGTATAAAATGTGTCAGGTATGGAATCCTGATGTTGTGGTGTTTTACGCTCATCATATTTAAGTTGCAGGTGTGCGGGGTGAAAGTACTCGGGTGTATTAGCTGTAAGCTATGGACATACATCAGAGGTATCTCAAGATAGTAAAATTCAAAAAAGGATATAGAAAGGAAAATTAAATTACCAAATTAGGAAAAAATTTTGAAAAGAAAATCACATCACCAAATTAGGAAAAGTCGGAAAAGGATTGAAAAGTGGTAATAAGCAAGTGGTTTACTGGTTTCTAGCGTCAGCATTATTAATGTTTGATCTTAGGTAAAGATAGGAAGATAAGGAGTGCGGCTACACCCAGGTACTTCTTATCTTCCTCTTAAGATAATCCCTTAACCAACAAGCTATGTTTTCAGTTTTCCGCAGTTTCTATTCATGGCACACTTTTCCTTATTCCAAAAATTTCGCCCGCTTCAGTCTACAAATCCCTTGTCTTTTACCACCCATTCCAGAGTGTCAGCTATTTTTTTCTGTGACTCCGCCAGGCTTTCCAGGGACTTTGCAATTCTTTCAAGCGTATCGACAAGCTCATAGTTCTCACTACCCATTCCTATCACCAATTCCTCTCTGGATTTTAATAGGAATATTTTTGGAAAAGCTTCGTATATAATTCTAATTTTTAATTTTCTAGAGGGGGTAGACGTAAATTTCTGCCTATGTAGAATACTTGCTTTCGTATCAAGCTTAATTTTCCATAAAGTCTTCAGGAAATTGATTTCGACTCCATTTGAAGTTATCTTACCAGCCAGTAAGTTACTGGCTAATAAGATCTAAAACAAAATCATAACTGGGAATTAAAAAACTAATTTCCCGTTTATAGCTGCTAGACAAAGAGAATACATTTAAATTTTATTTCGTTTCAGTAGAAGTAAAATATTTTTATTTATCTGCAAACTTCTTTTATGATACCTTTAAATATCAAAAACCCCATGCACAAACTCATATATCACACTAAAATAGTCAAATTCAGATAATTCTAATAAGTCTTTACTGATCACGATCATTTTTTCAAAGGATTTTCAGTTCAGCATCATTTAAGGAGCATTTCAATGGTAAAACCCGAGAAATTCATTCCAAAAGCAGTTGAGAAAATTAGCAAGGAAATAAAGGATGGGAGAGCAATTATTGCACTCTCAGGCGGCGTGGACAGTTCTGTTTGTGCGGAACTGGCTCACAGGGCAATAGGGGGCAGGCTGCAACCAATCTACATTGACACAGGGCTCATGAGAAAAGGAGAAACCGAGAGGATAAAGCATATTTTCTCCCACATGAACCTGGATATTGTATATGCAAAGGACAGGTTCCTTGCAGCCCTGAAAGGCATAACTGACCCTGAAGAGAAAAGGAAGGCTATAGGCGAGACATTCATCCGGGTCTTTGAAGAAGAGGCAAGGAAACTTGAAGCCGATTATCTTATCCAGGGCACAATTTACCCTGACAGGATCGAGTCAGAAGGCGGAATCAAATCCCACCACAATGTTGGAGGGCTGCCCAGCGTAATGGACTTCAAGAAGATAATAGAACCTATCGAGGACCTTTACAAAGATGAGGTTCGAGAAGTTGCCTGGGCTCTCAAGCTGCCTGACGAAATCTGTGAAAGGATGCCTTTCCCCGGACCTGGCCTGGCTGTGCGGATTCTTGGAGAAGTTACAGAGGAGAAACTTGAGGTTGTACGGGAAGCGAACTCTATAGTTGAAGAAGAACTTCTTGACAGGTTCTGTCCCTGGCAGACTTTTGCTGCTGTACTTGGCAAGGGAACAGGCGTAAAAGGAGATATCCGGGCTTACGGCTGGATAATAGCTGTAAGGGCTGTAGGCTCCAGAGACGGAATGACTGCAGAAGCGCTCGAACTTCCCTGGGATGTACTCAAAAAGCTGGAATCAAGAATTACCTCTGAAATCCCGAAAGTAGCCAGAGTGGTTTATGATATCACACCAAAACCGCCTGCAACTATTGAGTTTGAGTGAAGCACAGGCCACTTAAATGGAATTAGAGTTACAGAGTATAAAAGTAAAAGTACAGAATATAAGGAATGAATAATGAAGCTGGCTCTCAGCTTCAAATCTTTTTTATAATATGAAGCAAGCCACAAAGCGAGTTTTTACGCCCATGACACTGAATAAAGCAGTAATGGAAATCCGACAGCGGATTAAAGTTAGACCTTCTCCTACCAATGAACCTGCAGCAAGCTGGACAGGAGTAGACCTGGTAAATGAAACTCAGGTAAAGACTTTGACTGTGATCTTCAAGAGCGCCGGGTGCCGCTGGGGAAAAGCCGGAGGGTGTACTATGTGCGGTTATGTCTATGACTGCGCAAGTGAACCCCCAACTCTGGAGGATTACAAGGCCCAGCTTGCAAGAGCAATGAAGAAAGCTGAAAAATTCCCTGAGTTTATGGTAAAAATTTTCACCTCAGGCAGTTTTCTTGACGAGCAGGAGGTTCCTCCTGAGGCAAGAGATGCAATCCTCAAAACTCTTGCAGACGATCCCAGAGTAGTCAAGGTACTTGCGGAAACCCGCCCTAACTTCGTAACTGAAGAGAATGTTAAGGAATGTCTCAATATTCTGAAAAATAAGCCATTTGAACTGGCTTTCGGATTGGAGACTAGCTCGGACAGAATCCGCAGGGACTCTATTAATAAAGGTTTTACCTTCAGGGATTTTGTCCGTGCCTCAGAAATATCAAGGAAAAATGGGGCAACTGTTAAAGCCTACCTGATGCTAAAACCTCTTTTTCTTTCCGAACGCCAGGCCCTTGAGGACATTATCGGTTCCATAGATGATGCGGCTCCTTACGCTGACACAATTTCGATCAACCTCTGCAATGTCCAGAAAGGCACCCTTGTTGAAGCGCTCTGGGAAAAAGGACAATATCGCCCTCCCTGGCTCTGGAGTATTGTAGAAATCCTGAAAAGGGCAAAAGCCGCTCATCCAGACCTTCCTCTTATGTCCGATCCGGTAGGTGCAGGCTCAAAACGCGGTCCTCACAATTGTAAAATCTGCAGCTCGGATGTTGCAGACTCTCTAAGGACTTTTTCACTTACCCAGAATCCAGAAGACCTCAGCAAAACAGACTGCGAATGCAAAGAACTCTGGAGAAAAGTCCTGGAACTTGAAGACTTTACCTACGGAGCACCTATTTTAGATTAAAAACCGTAAAAAATTCATTTTTACTGAATTTTTTTATTTGAACTGAATGGGAATATTGTACCTGGCCATCATGAGAAGGTCGGCATACTTCCCATCCTTTATTATTGCATATTTTTTTGTCCCTTCGATCTCAAAACCAAAAGACCGGTAAAGACTGATAGCTTTTTCATTGTCTGCAGTAACATCAAGCTCGATTCTTACCAGCATAAGCCAGTTATCTGCAAGGTCAAGAATGTTTTCCATCAACTTTTTCCCGATACCCTGCCCCTGATATTCAGTCCTTACCATAATTCCAAGGAAGGCGGAATGTCTCTGCCTGACACCCTTCAGAAGATGTATCCCTACCATTCCAATAACTTTTCCTTCGGATTCGGATACCAGTACATGGTCGTCACCTCCCATACTCCTCAGGAATCCTTCCGTAAACTCAATAGTTTCGGTAGGAAGGGCAAGGGTATGTGCCCTGACCTCTTTTTGCCTTCGCATCTCATTGATGTCCTGAGAATCACTTAACCTGACAGGCCTGATGATTAGATTCATAAATACCTCTAAACTCTTTTATCAAGATTAATCAAAAACTAGAGGTATTTATAAGCTGCCGGGTCGTTTATAATTAATCTTTTGGCTTTTTGAACTTGTAGACCATGGTTCCGACTCCGCGATCAGTAAAGAGTTCAAGAAGCATGGAGTGAGAAACACTTCCGTTTATTATATGAGCCCTTTCAACCCCGTTTTTTACTGCGACTGCTGCGCCTTTGAGTTTTGGGATCATACCACCCTGTATAATGCCTTCAGCGATAAGGTGATCAATATCATCCAGAGTTACACGGGAGATATGGCTACCGGGATCATTTACATCTCTAAGTAGCCCTGAGACATCAGTCATCAGAATAAGCTTTTTAGCATGCAAAGCTGCTGCAATATCGCCTGCCACTATATCGGCATTAATATTCAGGGCATTGCCTTTCGCATCCACAGCAATAGGAGAAATGACAGGAATATAACCGTTTTGAAGTACTATATGGAGAATATCAGGATTAATTACCTCACACTCCCCAACCCAGCCAATATCAACTTCAGTCTCAATACCGTTAATCACTACCTTCTTTACAGCCTGCTTATGGCCAAGGATCATTCTTCCATCGTATCCAGTAAGCCCAATACCATTTCCTCCGCAAACCCCGATAAGAGATACAATTTTGGTATTGATATTTCCGACAAGCACCATCCTGGCAATTTCCATTGTCTCGTCATCTGTAATACGTAATCCCTGGAAAAACTCAGCTTTCTTGCCCATACGCTCCATTTTTTCAGTAATCTCAGGCCCGCCCCCGTGTACAATAACGGGTTTGATTCCCACATAGCGCAGGAGCACAACATCTTTTATGATATCCTCCATGATCTGGGCGCTAACCATTGCATTTCCGCCCACTTTTATAACCATGATTGAGTCATAGAACTCCTGCATATAAGGCAGGGCTTCAATAAGCACGTTCTCTCTCTTTAGTTCCATGATGTAGGAATCAGAAAATCTATTTTTAAACTTATCGTTAAAGACTCTGGTGATAGTTAGAAACAACATGCAAAAAAATAAGAGTAAGAGAATTAATTTTGAGAAAGCAGTGGAAATGAAAGCAGTGGAAATGAAAGCAGTGGAAATGAAAGCAGTGGAAATGAAAGCAGTGGAAATGAAAGCAGTGGAAATGAAAGCAGTGGAAATGAAGGCAGTGGAAATGAAAACATTGGAAATAAGCCAGCCCGGATAGTATAAAAAATTAAAGACCAGTCCAGGCTAATTCCTTATCTATATTAAAGAAAAAGAAAGAACCCTATTTTCAGGGTATATGAGAGAAATTATTTTTATCAGATTTATTCGATTTATCCGATTTATTCGATTTTTTCTATTTTTTCTTTCTTGACAAAGGGCTTGCTGATTTTCTCAGGCATCCAGTCAGGCCTATTTTTAGGCGCTTCAACCATTTCCTTCCATGCCTTGAAAACGTGCACCTTCTTTGTCCCGCGTTCTCTGAGTCGGATGACATCCGGATTGGATTTAGTCCCAGCGCCCCGATTTGCAGCTTTCAAGGCAGCCTGTCGAGGCTGTTTTCCTGTGAAAACGCCGTGTTCATTGCCTTCTTCGTCTCGTAAAACAAAATTTCTTGTGTTGGACATAAAGGTCACCTCGCAAATGTATTGCTAGACACTGATTACGTTTTAAAGTATATAAAATCTTTCTTCAGGATGTTGCCTGTAGTTATTGGTTTATCAAAAATTCACCTCAATTTGCGAGGAATATATAAACTAAATTTTTCAATATTGTTGGCAAAATGGGAAATATTTAAATAATTATATCTTGTTAGAAATGCAGTCCAAAATATGTTTTAGGAAATCAGTTTTGGGCAATTAAGAAATTTGAGTTTATTGTATATATTCGAAAACCCCTGAAAGCACAAACTTTACATGCTATTACTCCTTATGATCATTATATTTTTCCAAATGGAATAAAATTGCATGTTTATCAAGATTCATTTTACAAAATTAAACATTCATCTTTTTATGGATCTGGTTAATTATGGAACATTGCACTTTCAACCTCCCGGACGTCCAGGCCAGCAAACCAAGCATAGCTATAAACCTTACCCGAGTAGGGGTAACAAATGTTAAAAAACTCGTTGAAATCAAGCGAAAAGACAAACGTCCTATCGTACTTATTTCAACTTTTGACGTTTTTGTTGACCTGCCCTCGGACCGAAAAGGAGCAAATCTCTCAAGGAACTTCGAAGCTGTAGATGAGGTACTGGAAAAAATACTCAGTATGCCCGTATACGAAATTGAGCAGCTTTGCAGTGATATCGCACACAACTTGCTTGGCAGACATGAATACGCCAACCAGGCCGAAGTTAGGATGACAAGCGAATATATGATCAGACGTGCGTCCCCTGCCACCGGAATCAAGTGCCAGGAAGTTGTAAATATCTTTGCTGAAGCATCAGCTATAAGGGGCCAGGGCAATGATGACTATTTTGATGTAAAGAAGCTAATAGGCGCCGAAGTTGTAGGAATGACAGCCTGCCCCTGTGCTCAGGAGATTATGCGAGATAAAGCCGCAAATGAGCTTTCTGAACTTGGAGTCGATAAAGATACGATTATAAAATTCCTGGAAAAAGTTCCCATGGCTACCCATAACCAGCGTGGAAGAGGAATTATATCAATCAAGGTAGCACATGATTTTGACGTCTCCCTCGAAAGCATCATCAGCATTATTGATCACTCTATGAGTTCCAGCGTGTATGAGGTATTGAAACGCTCAGACGAAAAAGTCGTTGTGGAAACTGCACATATGAACCCGAAATTTGTGGAAGACTGTGTAAGAACCATGGCCGACAATGTAGTAAAAGAGTTTCCGAACCTTCCTGATAATGCAGTAATTACTATTAAGCAAACCAATGAGGAAAGCATTCACAGGCACAATGCTTATGCCGAAAGAGTTGCCCTGATGGGAGATCTAAGGTCGGAAATTAATCACAGTTAAAAATAAGAGAATACAAAATAGACCCGTCCTATACCTTGAACCCCGGAAGTCTCTGGAAAAAGCTCTGATCCCCAGAGGCCCTCAAAAGTTCAATCCAAAACAATTTCCACAAAGTTTTTGATAAAACTTTTTTCGAAAACGTTTTTGATGAGATTCTTGTAACGATTCAGCTTGCCGGAATCTATCGATCGATATCGATTTTGATGAAATCGGCATGTCTGAATTCTAACTAATGATAGTTGAAAAAAACGTAATCAATAGCCAACAATCAAATAAAATACATTTTCTGAAATTTGCCAATTGAATTCTGTTAAATCAGGCTAATGATGTTGTTTTTCCTAGGCTGAATAGTTACAGATTTTTTTTGAAAAAGTTTTTGATGAGATTTTTTTCTTAGAAGGATTTACAGAGTTACCCCAGAGTTTAACCCACATAAACTTTATTAGAGGGCCTGGACAACCTATAAGCAGAAAATTAAAACAAAGGACTTTTGGGCCTGAAATACCAGCGTCCTGGAAGCCTTCGAGGTAAGATCATGGCTGATGCTGAAGTAATCACAGCAGTAGGGCGAAATAAAAAACCCATTAAAGCGGGAGATACCGTCAAATACGTAAACAGTGATACGGTCAGCCGCGTAACTCAAATCAAAAAGGATGAGCAGGGAAAGGTATGGGTTCTGCTCGAAAGTACAGAGCTATGGTACAGGGAAGAAACCCTGGAACTAACTGAGCTTAAAGCTAAAGAAAAGAAAGAAGAAAGAGAATTCACAGCCGAGGAACTGGAAGAAAGATTCAGAAAAGAGAGAGAAACAATGCAAGCCTTCGACCTTGGAAAAGCCGGTGGTGGAGGAGCAGGAGGTTAATTCCTCTTGCTGCATTTAAAAACCTTCTCTTTTAATATTTCGAGTTTTTCCACATTTTAAATATTTTTCATATTTTTAGCATTTTAAGGTCATTTGGCCTGTAATTTTAAGGTAATTTATCCTGGATTTGAGGTTATTTTTCCTGTAGTTTTAAGGCCATTTGTCCTTCAATTTTAAGGTCATTTATTCTGTAGTTTTACCCTCTGTGCAAGAATACATTTTCCACCGTGCCTGCCGCCTAGAGGGTTTTGCGGCGAGCCAAGAGAATTCATACACCGAGCCATTACGGCTGCCCCCCTGGCAAGTCCATCGTCTACGAAGACTACTCTCTCATCGATTTTCGAAGAAATATTCAGATCTTCCAGGCATTTCAGGATCAATTTAGGTTTGTTCCCCGTAATCCCTGCCCTGCCAGTGATCCCTATAGTTGTATCCTCAAAAACAAGCTTTGCTTCTTTTGCAACCTTAATCAACCTGCAAACCACGCCTGCCATAACCTCATCAATAACAGCAGAAACAACCTGAAGTCCGTGAGTCTTGCAGATTTCCATGCCTATAGCACTAAGCTTGCCCATATCGGAGCCGTTTACTCCTACATCGCAACCTATAAGTGTTACACCTATCTGTTCAGCTGCATCAGGCCTTACAGGCACGCTTCCGTACCTCGTTCTGTCCCGTGGAACCTGTTCTATAACAATAAGTTCATGAATACGCTTTGTATACGTTTCAATCGCTTTAGCCTTCATTTTTAAAGTAAGGAAAGAAGGCGGTTTCTCTTTTTCAAAAACTTCGAGAGCAGTTCCTACTTTTGAGTCCACAATCTTCGAACCCCGAATAATTGCGTCAGGAATTGCCCCGGCATAGCCACAGAAGTTACCCACTGTTTTTGCATACGGTTGATCCGAATTTGTGACCCTGCCATCAAGGGTTGTCCCAAAATCGATTGAAATACAGGGGTTCCTGAAATCAACATCGGTAAGTTTGGATGCTTCCTTAATCCCCGCGGTTGCAAGCTCCCCTTCCATCTCATTTGCAACGATTTCAACGCCAGTTGAACCTATCGGAGGTAGTACGCCGGCTACAGCCCCATCAAAAATTACTTTTTCCAGTTTACTGTATTTCTGGAATTTTTTGGGGATATTTGAAATAGACATTGGTGGGGTCATGTTTTTCGGGGGAACTCCTGCCATCAGGCAGCCATCTGCCAGAGCCTTGATAAATTCGCCCACTTCTTCCGGAGAATCGAAACCTGCAACAACTCCAGTGGAACGAACCACAAAGTCCAGATCGGTTTTTATATCCAGACTTGCTTTTTCCATTGATTCGGTCAGGGTTCCACGTACCAGTTCTGCAACGGATTCACGAGTGAGCTCCACACCGGTAAGGGTCCTCCCGAATACAACTTCTCCGGGACTAGGGCGGCGGACATCTCTGGTCATCCGCACTACCTTATTAATAATATGAGTCCTTCCAGTCTCCATATTGGTAGCTGTAAGGATACATTTGGTTGTGGTGTTTCCAACCTCTACGGAAGCTACAATAAAGAAAGGTTTTGACTTAAGGTCAATCAAACGAACCTGAGGGGATTCTGTAATTCTGGGTTTCAGAGCCATTTTTAATTCCTTCCTAAAAACCTGTGCATAAACTCGAATTAGTACAAAGTACAAGTCATTGTGCGAACTTAATCTAAAAACAATACCGACTTATTTGAAGATTATTCAGACCTAATTGAAGTCAGTCAGGATAAATTTATGTTTTTAATATTTAGAAAGCCAGTATTTGAACTCAGATTAATCGGGAAAAGTAGTACTTCTCTAACTTTACAAAAAGACCAACAGGAGTGGATTATCAAAGGTTTAAAGATGGTATTCATCAAAACCTATAATAACTTTTGCTAAGTACTGTAAATTAATAATATTATTATATCGGGAGCGCGGAAGGTTACGAATACCCTGCATTCAGGTGCGGGACGAAGTGAATCCTCGCCTCTTTTTGTTTTCGTTTAAACTTCTTTACCATCGTTTCTTTGTAAAATGAGCTTTCCTGGCACTTCCAGTTACAGAGTTGAGAATGCAACTTTATCTTATGGAAATCTCATACATGGGCATTACACAATTTTTCAGAAACCAGGCGAAAGGCACGAAGCATCCTTTAGGTGAGATTGCAGCACGCAATTTGATTTTATAATATTTTTAGGACACTATTCCGTAATCTGGCGATTTCTCATTTATTTCTTCCACAAAATTCCACTTTATATACAAATTACCCATACAGAAACATTTTCACGGTATATTTTGCTAAAATTGATATTGTTGCACTGCCAACCCGTAATTTAGATCTAAAAAATAGTTCATTTATCTACAAACACTGTTTGACAAATTCCTCTGGCATTAGAGTGCGTTTTATGGTTTCTTCAATTGATAAGCCTTGACTCAAGAACCTTTTTACTACGCTTTCCATAGGTTCGCCAACCTCAACAATGTGCATATCAGGATCGTAGAATCTGATAACTCGCTGTCCCCAGGGCTGTTCTTTCAAACCGTGTACATATTCAATGGAACCCACATCTTTCAGCTTTTGAAGAAAACTATCCAAATCGTCTTCTTCAAAATACAATTCACAATTGTTTGACTTTTGAACTATGTCGTTCTTACTTATGCTTATTAAATCTGAAAAATGTGATTTCAAGTGTATAGCAAAGCCGCCTTCAAATGATACATTCTCACCGAAATCGCACTGTACCTTTTGATTAAGGACGTTTTCGTAAAAGCTTCTGGAAGCCCCTATATCATTTACAACAATAAGCGGGCATATAAATTTCATTTTATTTTCTCCTTTTGTAAATAATATGATACCTCTTCTATTGTATTCTCTTGTACTGAGTTCTCTTAAAGTTCATTCTCTTCTGGTAAGTCCCCTTCTAGTTTATTCTCCTCCGTTCCAAAAATTACGTTGGTAATTGTAAATTACTTTAGACATTATAAATTATAGCCTAATAGACTGAAAGTGTTATATGAAGTTTCAGGTAAAAGTGCCAAAAAATTCGAACTATATTGTTGAAACTTAAAATTTGTAAAGACTTCTAAAAAGACTTCTAAACCACCCACAAAAAGCTCTCAGAAAAACCCAAAAGGGAGAAAAAAGGAGAAAAAAGAAGAGAAAGAAAAAAATAATCTTCAGACAGATAGCGAATTTAAGAGATAAATGAAAATGGCAGTAATATTATCAGTTAAAAACTTAAATAAAAGACACAGTATATGTTTTAAGAATTGTAGAAATTAAAAAGGTAGAAATTAAAAAGTTGCTTGCTTTGCAAGCAACTACACTGATCCTGAATCTGTGCTTTATTCTAAAAGAACATTTACCGTTTTCTGTATTCCCTGCATTTTTGCACGAATTTTTCCACCGGAAAGGTAGCAGGGTGAGAATGCATATAGCCTGCCAGGGTGTTATGCTCGACAAGGCCATCAAAACCGTCCTGTATACCTTTTCCGCGCAGCATTTCATATGCAAACTTTGCATCGCGATCACATTCAGTGACAGAGTAGTGGAATTCGTGACCTCTGATATTGTGAGAAGAGAAGGTTTTGTCCAGAGGGCGAGCTTCAGTATATCCCAGGGCTTTAAGCCGATTTGTCATGCGTGTGTTTGCAGGCACGACATCTGCGAGTTTATATGTCCTGTTATCGATTTCATATGTCCCGCAGAGGTAAAGAAGGCCACCGCATTCTGCATAGATAGGCAAACCGTCAGCTGCAAGGCCTTTAAGTTTTCGGGTAGTTTCTGACTTTTCAAGGGTTTCTGCGTAAAGTTCAGGGTAGCCGCCTCCAAGGTAAATTCCGTCTACATCCGGAAGTTCTCCTTCCATAGGACTGAAAAATTCGACTTCAGCTCCGCAATCCCTGAACGCGTCGAACATATCCTGGTAATAGAAGCAGAAAGCCGGGTCCATAGCAATTCCTATCCTGAGATCCGCTTCAGGCCCAGTGATATTTCTGATCTCCGGGACCGAAATAGGCTCAGAAAGTTCGATCACTGCGTCAAGGTCAACATTTTCCTCAATAAAAGCCGCCATTTCCTCAGTATTGTAGTCCTTTTCATGAGCCATGTACAGCCCGAGATGTCTGGAGGGAACCTCGATATCTTTCCTTCTTGGAATCATACCTACAATAGGAATGTTACCCGGAAGTGAATTTCTTACGAGTTCCGCATGCCTTTGGCTGCCTACCTGATTCAGGATAACGCCTACAACCCTTACTTCAGGATCGAACTCAGAATACCCTTTAAGGAGAGCAGCGGTACTCCTGGACATCCCATGCACATTGATTACCAGAATTACCGGGAGATTAAGGGTTTTTGCTATATGTGCGGAACTTGCAATTTCTGTAGAATCAATTCCATCAAAGAGCCCCATAACTCCTTCTACTACCACAATATCCGCATCTGCAGAAGTTCGGGCCACAGTCTGCCCGACTCCGTCAGTGCCCATTATGTATGTGTCCAGGTTCCTTGAAGGACGCCCGCAAATTGCAGTGTGATGAGAAGGATCGATATAGTCAGGCCCTACCTTGTAAGGCTGAACCTTTAGCTGCCTGTGTTTAAGGGCAGCCATGATACCCATGGAGACTGTCGTTTTTCCGACCCCACTATGGGTTCCTGCAATAAGTATTCCTTTTGTCATCTGCTGGATATTGTTGCCGTTAAAATATATTAAAGCTATCAATCCGGCTGTTTTCAGCACTTTATGATCGCGTCCAAAAAAAGAATGAAAAAATTTTGAAAAATTCAATATATAATAAAAATGTTATAATGTTAGTAATAAGTGCGATTAAACAGAAAGAACAACAGCAAAATTTAATAAAATTAATTAATATTTAAGTTCGCAACTTTATAAACAAGCATTAAAAGTAAATAAAGCATTATAAAGCTTTAAATTTGTTTTTATCGCCTTATTAGAGGTTATGAAGTATTAGAAACATTCTAATGAATATTATATAACGTATTTAATGTAAGTATTGTTATATATATAATTGAAAGGATGAACTTTAGTTCCGGATTTTCTCAAGTTACAAGATCAGAGGAATCAGAGGAACTAGAGGAATAAGATGAATTCTAATGAAAAATCAATTGCAAAAATTATGGGATCTATTTTATTTATATTACTAATGATCTCAACTTCAATTACCGCAGGAGCAGCTTCCTGTGATAATTCTGTAAAGTCTGCAACAGACTGTGATCAAGCAAATTGTAGCTTAGTAAATTGCAACTTAGCAAATTGCAGCTTAGTAAATTGCAGCTTAGTAAATTGTAGCGTAACAAATTGTAGCTCAGCAAATTGTAGCTCTGAATTATACGGCTGCGTTTCTATTGTAGACGGAAAACAGAACAAATATTGTAATAAGGAATGTACCTCTTGTAATTGCGAGTCTATTACAGACTGCGAGCAAGCAAATTGTAGCTTAGCAAATTGTAGCTTAGTAAATTGCAACGTAGTAAATTGCAACGTAGTAAATTGTAGCTCAACAAATTGTAGCTCTGAATTACACAGCTGCGTTTCTGTAGATACTTCAACAACAGAAAAAACATGTGGTAATGCTGCAGATACTTCGACAGAAGAAAAGACATGTGACAATGCTGTAGATACTTCAACAACAGAAAAAACATGTGGTAATGCTGCAGATACTTCGACAGAAGAAAAGACATGTGACAATGCTGTAGATACCTCAACAACAGAAAAAACATGTGACAATGCTGTAGATACCTCAGCAACAGAAAAAACATGTGACAATGCTGTAGATACTTCAACAACAGAAAAAACATGTGACAATGCTGCAGATACTTCAACAACAGAAAAAACATGTGACAATGCTGTAGATACCTCAGCAACAGAAAAAACATGTGACAATGCTGCAGATACTTCAACAACAGAAAAAACATGTGACAATGCTGCAGATACCTCAACAGAAGAAAAAACATGTGACAATGCTGTAGATACCTCAACAGAGACTTCAACAAAAGAAAAAACATGTGACAATGCTGCAGAGACTTCAACAGAAGAAAAGACATGTGATAATGCTGCAGAGACTTCAACAAAAGAATGTGAATAAATTAGCCAGCAAAAAATATAACATATGTGTCGGAGAGTATACCTACTCTCCACACAAAGTGTTAGAATACAACATTAAATGCAACTATTCATCAGATAGATTTTTTAGTATCTGAGAATCCTTAAAGTTCTAGTTTTATTCAAAAGTTATAAAAGTATTATTGAAAGCTAATCCTTATTTTTGATTTAAGAAAAAGAATATCAGTAGTTCCGAATAACCCAAGTTCCGAATGCTGAATTTAGAACATTAGTAACTAATTAGAATTAGCCGAAAAAAAGTTTTATTAGATCATGGAATTTATTTTTAATGCCAACAAAAAACGATTCCATGACCACAGATACAGCCAGCTTGCTGGCTGTATCCTCTGAATTGATTAGCAAATATAATATAATAACTTTGCCAGAATCTGCAAATTATGAATGTCAGGACACTTTAAACATATTGCTGCATGCCGCAACATCCTCTACAGACTCTCTTGAATCTGCAAGTAATGATTTGCAAAGAAAAAATCCTGACTTAAGAATACCTTCAGCAGATACTATTTTCAATTACATCAAAGAAAATAAAATTGAAGATATTCTTTCCTCTTTTAGAAAAATGAATCTTGAGCTTTTCAAGATGATGAAACTTGAAAACAATATTCATGATATAGCTATTGATTTTCATGACATTTCGTATTATGGAGACAAAAATACTCCTGGTATTAGAGGAATAAAACTAAAGAATGGTAGTTCATGGGGTAAATCGTTCTGTACTCTTGATATAATTGGAACTTCTCACTTAACACTTGACGTAATAGACATCAATAGTTTGAACAAGAATTATTCTCTTTTAATCGAATCTTTATTCAAAAGACTTAAAACGATAGGTGTAAAAACAGGAACAACATACCTTGATAAAGAATTTTTTAACACAGATGTAATTTCAAAGTTGGATGAACTTAAAGTCAATTTTGTTATAGCAGCTAAATCGACTCAGGTTATCAATAGAGAACTTAAAAATCATCAAAAAGAGTATGGGAATACTTCGACTATTTTTGAATATCGATTCCAGAAAGGAGGACCTTCTTTCAATGTTGTGGCAATATATAATGATAAAAAGAAAAAGTATCTTCTGTTTGCTACAAACAAAAAAGCAGAATCAATTGAGAAATTTGAAAAGATGATTCCTGAAGAATATAGAAAACGATGGAATATAGAAACTGGGTATAGAGTGAAAAACGAGTTCAAGATACGATCATGTACAAAATCTCCAGTAGCAAGAGTATTGTTCTTTATTATTCAATGCATCATGTACAATGTGCTAAATATGCTAAAGTCAGTTCTAGAAATTACAGCTTATGAGCTAAAATCATTAATAAATGAAGACATAAAAAAAGTTGTAAGATATGGACTAAGGTCGCTGAATTTTATTCCTGTTAGTGTGTTACTGGATTGTTTGAGATGGGTCAATGAAGAAAGAAATCGAGTGCTATGCACTCGATTAACTATAAT
Source organism: Methanosarcina sp. Kolksee (assembly GCF_000969945.1). NCBI lineage: Archaea > Methanobacteriati > Methanobacteriota > Methanomicrobia > Methanosarcinales > Methanosarcinaceae > Methanosarcina > Methanosarcina sp. Kolksee. The sequence goes on along the minus strand of NZ_CP009524.1, from coordinate 75,908 downwards.
ATAACTCATCTCAAATTAAAATTTAAGAACCTAATAGCGTATGCTATAAAATTACTCAATGTGATCTGATTTTTTGAAAAATGTAAGTGAAAGTTATAGCTTAAGAATTTTAAAATCTGATCAATAATATAGTCTACTTTGAAAATTAATGGATAAAATGTAAGTTCAATTTGTTTTTATCATTCGGAAGTCAGTCTGATCGGAACTACTGATATGAGGGTTAATTTATATTTGATTTGTATTAGATATTTGAATATCATATGTGTACATTAGGGGAAAAGAAGTCAAAACCCACAATTCTTTGACGTTGCCTGTCCAAATAAAAACTGTAAGCTCTAGGGTCTTACTAACCGAGGCAATATTTCCGGGAATGGAACTTATATAACACACCTGCAAGAGCGGCAGGAATTGTGAACTCAATATGGACTTTAAAGGAACTGCTGACATTCAGGTGTTTTAAAACATCAATCGAATAAAGATAGACCATCCACGATCAGGTTTTAAACATGCATCCTGTAATCATATTCCTTTTTGCCCTTCTCTGCATCTTATTTTTTACAGCCAGACTCAGGTTGCACCCTTTTATCAGTCTTGTCCTTGTATCCGTTTTTACAGGAATCCTTGCAGGAGAGCCCCTGGCTACGGTCGAAGCAATAACCGGAGGATTGGGCAGTGTATTTTCTCGTTTTGCTATTATTATTACATGTGGAAGTGTTATTGGACTCCTGCTTCAGGGAACCGGAGGGATGTCCTTAATAGCCTCTGATATTATACGTTTTTCCAGAAATCCCCTACTTGCCCTTAATGTCCTTGGCTTTCTTTTTTCTGTTCCCCTGATGTGTTACATTCTTGCCTATGTTATCTTTATTCCAATAGCTAAAGAGTTGGCTGCCAGGCTCGATAACCCCCCCATTTCCACTGCAACAGTCCTTGCACTCGGAGCCGTTGCCTCGTTTAACCTTGTCTATCCTTCACCGGTAGTAATCTCGGCAGCAGAAGAGCTATCAGCTAATGTGGACAGGCTTTTTATTCTGGGACTTCTTATTGCACTTCCGACTTCCATTGCAGGTTACCTTTATTCCAAAAATCTGGAAAAGTCTGAGACTGCATATCTTTCGAACAGGGTAGAGGAAAAGACAACTGAAATTCAGGAAAAAACCTCAGGAATATATAGTAACTCTGTCAAAAGACCCCGACGGCTTGAGGCCTATGCCCCAATCTTTTTTCCTTTACTCCTTATTCTCCTTCACACAGGCTTTGAACAACATCCTGTGCTCACCTTTCTGGGAAACCCAAATATTGCCCTTCTTATAGGGGTCCTTCTCTCCATCTATTCTGCCAGAAAACTTGGATCTCTCGTACTGAGGGAACTGATCGAAAAAGCTGTGAGAAGAAGTGGAGTTGTTCTTCTTGACCTTTGCGGAGGAGGCGCTCTCGGGGCAACTCTTGCCATGACCGGGGCAGGAGAAGCTCTTGGCAGGTTTTTCTTGCAGTTGAGCCTTCCCCATATCCTTGTGCCTTTTCTCGTTGCCGCAGCCCTTCAAACCGTTCAGGGATCAAGGGTTGTGACCATGCTTATTGCACCTTCCCTTTTACTGCCACTGGTTCCTGAGCTTGGGATTCCTCCGGAAATTGTTATCCTTTCTATGGCTTCAGGCACTTTTCTAATTTCCCATGTCAATGATCCCTTCTTCTGGATTTTCGGAGAGCTTGCAGAACTGGAACCATCTAAGGTCTTCAAGTCAAATACCCTTGGGAACGCCTTGATGGGTATCGTGAGTTTCCTGCTGATATCTACTGTGTATATCTTCTTTTACTGAATTCTTCTTTTTCTGATATTTTCCTTTTACTGAATTCTTCCTTTTACTGAATTCTTCCTTTTACTGAACCTTTTCTTTTACCAGGTTTTCTCTTTTACTATGTTTTTTACTGAGAGTTTTAAACTCTACTCTCACATTCTTCCCGCTTTTCTAAGTTTGCCACAGTAAAATTATAACTTCATAATTTGGGACGTGGCAAACAATAAATACCAGTTTTTTATATTTCTCTATATGAATGAGCAAAGTTATCATGAATTTACAGGCCTTGAACTCTCGCCGAGAAAGGTAGATTATCTTAAGTTCATTCTTGAAAAAGGAGGCACTGTAAAAACTACAGAGATTTCTTCAGGCCTGCAAGTAGACCCCTCAACCACAACCAAGACCTTAAACGAGCTTGCAAGTGCAGGCTACCTGAACCATGTCCCTTACAGGGGGGTGGATCTGACGGAAATGGGTGAGGCGTATACGCAGTTTCTTATCCGAAGGCACAGGATCCTCAGTCTTCTCTTAACCCATTACGGTCTTTCGTCGGAGGAAGCTTGTAGTGAAGTTTCGCGTTTTGAGGCTTTCGTCTCAAGGGACGCTGTAAATAAAATCTGCAGCTCAATGGGCCACCCAATGTTCGGGGTATGCGGGGAAATAAGCCATGAAAGATGCTTGTATGAAGAAAAACATGATTGAATGCCTGAATAAGTGTAGTATTAAACGAAATGTTAAATGAAGAGCTAAAGTGCTAATTAAGTGCTGAGTATGAGCTTCGAGATAAATTTGGTCATACACCAAAAAATTGTCTGAATAACTCAAAAATTTGGTCATATACCAAATTTGGAATACTGATGGACTTTGGGTATAGAGAGACTTTGAATGATGTCGGCCTTATCTCATCCAGAAATATATTCATGAGCCATTCATGAGCCAAAGAAAAATGAAAGTGAAGAAAGTGGGATCTTAATATGAATCTGAAAATTCTACCTTTATTAGTGCTCTTGACTGTTGGTCTGAGCCTTTTTGCCAGCGGCTGTACAGGCCCAGATGACTCCCAAACTAATGAGAGTACAGGACAGGAAGTTGGAGTAGCAGGGTCAAACGAGCCTGTAATTGTAGCTGTAAGTGTGCTTCCTCAGGCTGAGTTTGTAGAAAAAGTGGGGGGAGACAAAGTAAAAACTGTTGTCATAATTCCTCCGGGAGCAGACCCTCATACTTATGAACCATCCCCTAAAGAAATAGAAAATATAAGCAAAGCCAGTATGTATGTTACAGTCGGAATCGATATGCCCTTTGAGGAAGTCTGGATCGACAGGTTTGAATCTATTAACAGTGGAACTCTTATTGTAAACTCTTCTAATGGAATTAAACTCAGAGAACTTGCTGCTCACGATCATCACGAAGAGGAAGGAGCAGGGAAACTTGAAGCTGATGAAGAAGAAACTGAACTGGACCCCCATATATGGACATCTCCTGCAAATGCAAAAATAATGGTCGAGAACATTTATGAGGGACTTGCCAAAATAGATCCTGAGAACAAGACTTACTATGCTCAGAACAGAGACGCCTATCTTAAGGAACTGGACACCCTGGACGCAAGGATTCGCGAAAAGCTTTCGGGAAAAACGGAAAGAAACTTCATGGTTTATCATCCTTCCTGGGGATATTTTGCAGCGGATTATAACCTTACCATGATTTCAGTTGAGAGTGAAGGAAAAGAGCCAAGCGCTGAGGATCTGGCGAAGCTTGTAGATCTTGCAAAGGAAAAGCACGTCAAAGTAATCTTTATCCAGCCCCAAACAAGTAAGCAGAGTGCGCAAGCCGTAGCTGAAGAGATCGGCGGTGAGGTTGTAGCTGTAGACCCGCTTGCAAAGGATTACATTGCAAATATGGATAATGTATCTGATATTTTTGCCAGAAACCTCGTATGAAGGCAGTATGTACGAAGGCAGTATGTAAGAAGGCAGTAAGGTACGAAGGCAGTAAGGTAAAAAGTCAGTAAGGTACAAAGTTAGTAAAATTAGCATTTGAGTTCTGGTAAAGTCAACCACTCAAATTTCGTATATAAATATCAAAAGATTGTAATCCGATAAACAAAAACGATGATAAAAACGATGATAAAAACGATAATAAAAACGATGATAAAAACGATAATAAAAACGATATTCTGAAGGGAAGGCAATGGAGAAGGTTATAGAACTGAAAGATGTCTGGGTTCGTTACGGAAACCAGATTATCCTTGAGGCAATCAATTTTGAATTAAAAGAGCCCAATGGACTGCTTGGGATTATCGGACCTAATGGGGGAGGAAAGACCACATTTCTCAAAGTGCTCCTTGGACTTTTGAAACCCTATAAAGGCAGTGTAAAGCTCTTTGGGAAAACACCCGAAAAGAGCAGAGAGCTTATAGGCTATGTTCCTCAATACAAAGGTTTCGATTATGACTTTCCTATAAGTGTCTGGGAAGTGGTGCTCACAGGCAGGATGAGCCATACGGGTTTTCGGAAAAAATACAGAGAAGAAGACAAAAAGGCTGCAGAAGAAGCCCTGAAGATGGTAGAAATGTTCCAGTACAAGGACCGGCAGATTGGCCAGCTTTCGGGAGGGCAGCGTCAGAGAGTCTTTATTGCGAGAGCTCTTGCCACAAACCCCAAACTTCTGCTTCTGGACGAACCTAACTCCGGGCTTGATCCGCATATGCAGGAGGAACTCTACCGCCTGCTGGACAGGCTAAAGAAGGAAATGGCAGTCATCATGGTTACTCACGACCTCAGCGCGGTTTCTATTTATGTCGATAGAATAGCCTGCTTAAACCGCACTCTCCATTACCACAACTCCAGAGAAATCCCGGTTGAAGATCTTGAAGCTACCTACCAGTGCCCTGTTGAACTGATTGCTCATGGAATACCTCACAGAGTGCTGGAAAACCATAAGGAGAACTCCTGATAATCAGGACTTGTCCGAAAAAGACTGACTCGAAAAACAGACGGAGAAATAAGAATGTTTAATTTTCTGCAATACACCTTTATCCAGAACGCTCTTGCAGCCGCAATTCTTGCAAGTATAGCCTGCGGGATTATAGGAGTCTATGTTGTCGTCAAAAAAATAGTATTCATAAGTGGGGGGATAGCTCATGCTTCCTTTGGAGGTGTTGGGCTGGGCTATTACCTGGGAATCAACCCTATGTTCGGAGTTCTTCCCTTCAGCTTGCTTTCGGCTCTTGTTATGGGAACAGTTAGCAAGAGGTCTAAAATCCCTGAAGACAGTGCTATAGGCATACTCTGGTCTCTTGGAATGGCACTCGGAATAATTTTTGTCTATTTAACCCCTGGATATGCTCCTGATCTTATGACATATCTATTCGGAAATATATTAACAGTTCCCCGCTCCGACCTGTACTTTATGCTAGCTCTTGATATAGTAATAGTAGGTGCAGTTTACTTACTTTATAAGGAATTCCTTGCTCTCTGTTTTGACGAAGAATTCACAACCGTGCAGGGACTTCCTACCGAGAAGCTTTACCTTTTCCTGCTCTGCATAATTGCGCTAACAATTGTGGTGCTTATTAAGGTCGTGGGTATTATCCTTGTAATCGCTCTACTTACCATTCCTGCTTCCCTGAGCCGTAAATTTACTCATAACCTGAAGCGTATGATGCTGATTTCCATAGCCTTTGGAACCGTAATCAGCGTTACAGGAATAGGTCTTTCATATGCTCTGGATGTCCCATCCGGTGCGACGATCATTCTCGTACTGAGCCTTGTTTATGGAGTTGCAGCTTTCGGGATGGAAATGCTGGAGAATAGAAGAAGTTCAGGGGTTTAAAATTCCCTGAAATTTATTTTAAAGGCTTTAAATTGGTGTTTAAGATTTATTCAAGATTGCTTCAGGACAATTTAGATAGCTATTCAGGATCTTTACAGTATCAAATAAAAATTTTTGATATAATTATATTTAGTCTGTTTTATTAAGACATAATTTTATATATGGTGAGATGCTAGAGCCTAAACGTTTAATTGATCATACTTTACAGGACTCAGTGCTAGACCTCTAAGGCTGGGTTCGTGGAGATAAAAACGGAATCTGAAGCATCTAAACCCATGTGCGTACAACCGCTTCGAGTGGGGAAGCGACGGAAACGCCGGTGATTAACACAATGGATTTATTTGGAGCCACCCGAAGACAATCCGATAAGTGTATCTGAAAACTATATTAAAGCAAGTGATTGAACCCGTTATACGAAACGGAAGCCACCAGAGCATTCATTAAAATAAGTTTTTACAATCAGGGTGATAAAATGGATCGTGATACAACCCGAGATCAAAATATAAAAGAAAACGAGACTTTTGATGGAGACTGCCTCGATCTTCCGGATATCCCCCTTCCGGAAACCGACAACGTTCTATACTCAATTCTAAACTCCTTAAACCAGAACATTGCAGATTTTCACACCTTTGTGAAGTTCAACCCCTATCTGTCTGAGGAACATCTTAACGTTGAATTGCTTAAAAGAAGCATGGGCATTCACAGGGACTTTGCAGCTCTGTTCCTGCACACCAAAGAAGAGCTGGTTTTTACGTATCCCGAATTTATAGAAAAAACAGAAAAATTGCTGTTTAAGGGAAATGTTGGTAACGACTGCATAAAATATACCCACAAATTATGCAGAGCAATAAGCGACTATAAAATAGCCCTGCACAGAGAAGGCTATTTGCCTGACCTGAGAAGACAGTTACCACTAATTGATCTGTAATCATCCGGTAACTTACTTTTTCGCTCAAATTCTTTTTTTCATCAGGGTTCAAAACCAGGCTTCCACTCTTTTATATTTTAAGATTATAATAAGTCTCTTAACTCTAATCATTTTAATAATTTTATGAATTGAATGTGCTTCCAGTACTCTGTTTTGATTGAATCCAGAAAGGAAGTTTCTTCTCTATTATCTTTTAGACTTTCTTTGTATTTTACGGTACTTCCAGAATTTTATATTTCGTTTTCAGTACATCCGTAGTTTTATATAACTATAAGATATCTGAATTGCCAGGCATCTGTAAAAAACGGTGTCTTTGAAAAACGGTCTTTAAAAAACGGTATTTAAAAAACGGTATCTTAAAAAACGGTATTTAAAAAACGGTATCTTAAAAACGGTATTTAAAAAATGGTATTTAAAAAATGGTATCTTAAAAAACGGTATCTTAAAATGGTACTAAAAACGGATTTTCAAAAAACGGATTTTCAAAAAACGGTATCTTAAAATGGTACTAAAAACGGATTTTCAAAAAACGGATTTTCAAAAAACGGTATCTTAAAATGGTACTAAAAACGGATTTTCAAAAAACGGATTTTCAAAAAACGGTATCTTAAAATGGTACTAAAAACGGTATCTTAAAATGGTACTAAAAACGGAATTTCAAAAAACGGTATTTAAAAACGGCATTTAAAAAACAGATGCCTGTCTTCGTAATGCGGAACCTTTTGTATTTGTTTCAATAATTTTTCTCTTTCTTCACATTACGTATCTCCATTTTAGTATTGGATATCCTCAAGTTTACTTTAGCATGAAAATGCTACCATCTGCAAGCACTTTCATTGTTTTTGCATGTTATTCAAAGAATATCATGTTCGTTTAGTATGTCTTAAACTCCAAAAATTCTTTATATTATATCCTAGTGTCTTGAAAATTTAGATATTAACCATATGTTAAATCTGAATCGCTATCGTTTAATGAAAAGTTATCAAAAATTATGCTCGATAATTAAGTTTCCATAACACTAGTTTATTGATTTCAAAGTATGTCAAGAATGAATTTTTAAAAAAACACGGAAAGCACGGAAAACACGGAAATGAGTAGTAAAGGTGTGATTCTCTCGTGTTTTCCGTTTTTTTCGTGGTTGTAATATCCAGATAAAATCACTCTGCGACCGGCTGTGTTTTTGCGTTAAAAAATCTCATACGACTTTAAAACAATATTCGAATTGTAAGCCGGAATCATTTTCTTATTATGCACTTATTTTGAGAATCGATGCAATAGTTTGACAGAAAGATATAGTTTATAGTGTACAAATGGGCTTCATGCATTTATACACTATAAAATTCACAGTTCTGTTTATTGTCTATTGATTTTTGATATTTTTTCTTTTCCAGAAAATTTTGTGTTGACAATCCCGAAAAATTAAGCTATCGAGTTCTATAATTCCAGTAGCGTTGTAAAGAAAATAGAAAATTGTGAAGTAATAGTAAAATTAAAAAAAAGTAATATTAAAAACTAAAATTAAAAAATAGAACTTCAGTTTTTACTGAAGCCCAAAGTGCTTTATGTTCCAGTCTGCAAGAGCCTGGATTTTCTTTATTTCTTCCTCACCGCCTTCCATTGTGAAGAGGTGTTTGAACCTTTTCTGGGCTCTCAGGTACTCTTCAACTGGCCTGGGGTCCTTAACTTTCCTGACCTGGGTAATTTCCCCGTTTTCCATTTCATACATGGGCCAGAGGCAGGTTTCGACTGCGAGTTTGGCAATTTCCAGGGTCTTGGATGTATCAAAACCCCAGCCTGTTGGACAGGGGGCCTGAGCATGGATATAGGTAGGTCCTACGATTTCAGTTGCCTTCTTGACCTTTCGTATCATGTCTCTTGGGAAACCTATGGAGGTCGTGGCCACATAAGGAGAGCCATGAGCTGCCATGATAGCAGGCATGTTCTTTTTAGGGCGTGGGTTTCCAAAGGAAACTTTTCCGGCTGGAGTTGTTGTGGTACTTGCATCAAAAGGTGTTCCGCTACTGCGCTGGACTCCAGTGTTCATATACGCTTCGTTATCCATGCACACATAGGTGAAGTCGTGGCCTCTCTCGAATGCACCAGAAAGGGCACCGAGACCTATATCCATAGTAGAACCGTCTCCCCCGATTGATACAACCTTGATGTCATCCTTTTTTCCAAGGGCTTTCAAGGCAGCTTCCACACCTGAAGCCACTGCACCTGCATTTTCAAAGAGGGAGTGGATCCACGGAACCTGCCAGGAGGAATATGGGAAAGGTGTAGACATGACTTCAAGGCAACCCGTCGGGTTAACTATAATTGTATTTGGGCCTGCGCCCATAAGTGTGAATTTTGCAGCAAAGGCATCACAGCAACCTGCACAGCCGCTGTGCCCGGACGTAATATATGTTTGAGGTGCAGTTTTACTCATAGCAACTCCTCCTTAAGATCCAGGAATTGGCTTTCAATCGTGATTCCAGATTTTGCAACTTTCTTGGTTTCTTCTATAACCTTTGCAATACTTTCCACTGGAATGTCACGGCCTCCGTGCCCTACAGTATAGCCAACCACAGGTACACGGACTTTACTGTTGTAGAGGCAGGATTTTGTTTCTGTAAAGAGCGCTCCTTCGTTAGTCCCGATAGAAATATTCTTATCAAGGACGACAACTGCGTGGGCATTCTTAACAGCCTTGCAGATCTGTTCCTTCGGGAAAGGCCTGAAGGACCTGACCTTTAAGACGCCGATCTTTTCTCCTTTTGCTCTATACTTATCAACAACATCCTTGACAGTGCCGAGAATAGAGCCCATAGCCATGATAATTATTTCGGCATCATCAAGCATATAACCATCAATAAGTCCTCCGTGATATCTACCGTATACTTCCCCAAATTCCTTTGCAACGGCTTCGATCTTTGGAAGGGCTTTCTGCATTGCCTGCTCGTGAAGATATCTGAACTCTTCATATGTATCAGGGGATGCAAAGGCTCCGAAAGTCTTGGGGTCTTCAGGATCAAGAATATCTTCGGGCTGGAAGGACGGAAGGAACTCATCAGTTAGGTCCTGTTCAAGCAGGACAACAGGTTCATAAACATGAGACAGGATAAAGCCGTCCATGCAGACCATACCCGGAACCATGATCTCATTGTCTTCTGCGATTTTGTAGAGCTGAGGCAGGGTATCACACGCTTCCTGAACATCCTCTACATAGAGCTGCATCCAGCCTGTATCTCTCTGCGCAATAGCATCTTGATGATCGTTCCAAATGTTGATTGGAGCGCTAATTGCTCTATTTGCCACTGTCATTAAAATTGGAAGTCTCATGCCTGCAGCGTTAAAAAGTGCCTCATGCATGAGCAGAAGCCCCTGGGAGGTTGTGGCTGAATAAGTCCTTGCACCTACGGCTGATGCTCCTATAAGGGCAGAAATTGCCGAGAACTCAGCTTCTACATTAATATACTCGCAGTTAGGGATTTCCCCGTCTGCCATAAACTGAGATAGATGTTCGACAATATGTGTCTGAGGAGTAATCGGATAGGCGGAAATTACATTTGGACGGCAGATTTTTGCGGAATGGGCCACAGCATAGGAACCTTCCACGACTACCATTTTCTTTCTGTAAGCCGGATCAATCATTATTTCTCCTCCAGAATCATTTCAATTGCATCTGCAGGACACTCATTTGCACAGATGCCGCAACCTTTGCAGTAATCATAATCATATTCAAAAAAGCCATCTTCTCTAGGTTTGATAGACATATCAGGACAGACAATATGGCAAATTCCGCACTTGGTACATTTTTCGTAAATATAAACAGGACGGAAGTTTCTCCAGCCTCCGGTTTTGTTTATGAGAGTAGAACCAGGTTTACAGACTCTGCAGCGTGAAATGTTTAAACATTCTTCCTCTTTATTTGTCACGCTTCTTCCCCCCTGATAAGCTTGTAGGCCTTCTGAATTGCATTTGCATTCTTTTCTCCTACCTTTCCTGAAAAACGAGCCCTTATTGCATGTTGAATTGATTCAACATTGATTTCTCCGGTTGCACCCGCAAAAGCTCCAAGGAGGACAGTATTTACAATGGGGATACCTATGATGTCCATTGCCACCTTGGTAGCGTCCACGGTCATGACCCTAGCTTTTGTATTGAGTTTCAGGCTTTCCGGTTTTTCGGTTGTGTTAACAATAATTATTCCGTCATCCTTTACCCCGCTTGCAACGTCAACAGTCTCAAGCAGAGTTGCGTCCTGGACAATAACATAATCCGGTTTGTAAATCTGACTTCGGAGCCTGATAGGATTATTGTTAATCCTCGTGAATGCCTGGACTGGGGCACCTCTACGCTCTACCCCAAAAGCGGGGAAGGCCTGGCTAAATTTTCCATCTTCAAAAGCTGCAACGGAAAGCATTTCAGCCGCGGTAACAGAACCCTGGCCTCCTCGACCGTGTATTCTGATTTCCTTCATCTAGATTCTCCTTTTTAATGAGATTTTATCTATTGTTTTTCGATTGTTTTTCAAATTTTTCTGTAATTTTGCTGTTCTCGGCAGTCTGTTTGACAAGTTTTAATTAGCTGTCTGGCACACTCTATTAGTCAAAATACTAAGCGAATTAACCCAATATTATTCAATTTATTTGCTTTGTCAGACACAATCAGCATTTTATTTTGTCAGACATAATCAGCATTTTATTCTGTCAGACACAACCACAGCATCTGACTCTTTCTTCAGGCACTACTGTAATATAATAAGTGTGACATGTACATCCATGTCAGGGACCCAAAAACCTGGATGGTAAATTGTTAACCTGGATCTCTTTCATATCATGAATTATAACTAATATTGAAAGGTTTATTTTCAATTCTGAATTCACACTGTTTTATGCCTGATAGTTCATGGATAATAGTGTAGAATATTATTAGGTTTTCGGTGAATTGAAATATATTCTTTATAGATAGTTCTAATCTATAATTATTTTTTAAATGTATTATATTTGGTACATTCAGGTTAACCTGTTGTCTGGTTACGTTTTTATCGCACCATAGCCGTAAACAAATATCTTTTTAAAAATATGGGATATTTTAATATTTCTCTTTATAGAAATCCTTTATTAACTCAATCATCGCTTTTCCATCTTTCAGATTATTAATCTTTTCCCTAATCTGCCGCGAGCCGCGCAACCCTTTTGTAAACCAGTGAGCGTGCATTCTTAGATTTGTAGACGTGCTGAGGTCATATTCTTCAAGTAAGGCGATATAATTCTCAAAGTCCTTCAATTGCCGAACTTGCCTGTCAAATTCCAGCCTTTCCCCGGTTTCCAGGTAATGCCTTATCCTTTTGAAAATAAAGGGATTCCCCATTGCTGCGCGTCCGATCATAAGCCCATCACATCCAGTAAAATCAAGGGCAGCTTCGGCAGACTCCTCATCCCTTACATCGCCGTTTGCAATTACTGGAATGGAAAGTTCCTGTTTAACGGCCCTTATCGCTCTAAGGTCTGAACTTCCGGAGTACATTTGCTCTGCCCTCCTGCCATGTACAGTTAGGGCAGAAGCCCCAGCCTCTTCGATCAGGCGTGCAATCTCAAGGGTTTTTTCATCCCTCTTCAGAATGCGGATCTTTGCAGTCACAGGAGTCTTCAGCACATCGGTCAGCTCTGAGATAATTTCATATACAAGTTTCGGGGAGTTGAGAAGAGCTGAGCCGCACCCTGTTCCAGTAATGCGCTGTGCAGGGCAACCCATATTCACGTCGATGAGTTCAGGTCTATACTCGTCTTCAATAAAGAGAGCAGCTTCCCTCAGTTTCTCAGGAGAACTTCCTACAAGCTGAACTCCAAAAGGTCGGTCTTCAGGGGAAGACAGCCCCTTGAGGAGTGATTTTCGGTTTTCATTGACCAGGGCATCTGCGCTGATCATCTCAGTATATGTAAGGTCAGCTCCATTCTGCCTGCAGAGCAACCTGAAAGCCAGATTTGTAACATCTGCCATAGGCGCAAGAAGAAGGTTTCCAGGTGTTTCAGTCTTGCCGATTTTTAGTTTATTAAGTTTCATTTTTCCAACGGTTTTTGAATATTTTTATTCTAGTTTGATTCTGTTTTGATTCTAGTTTGATCTGTTTTTGATTCTATTTTTAATTGTTTTTGGTATTTTTGGTTATTTTTGGTTTCTTTTGGTTGTTTTTTGACTGTTTTTCTAATTATTTTCCTGGTGGTTTTCTCATTCCTTTCCCTTATTTATTTGTTTTGGAGTTGCCTCCTCAAAGATTGCTGCCTCTAGCTTCCTGTAATTGAAACCTTTTTGTGATTTATTGAGCCTCTTTTGATTTCCTGAAATTCTTTGAATCTATGTGAGTTTTCTCTAATACGCCAAAACCTAAAAATTCACGCAACCAGAAGTTTACGCAACTAGAAGTTCATGCAACCAGAAGTTTACGCAATCAGGAACTTACGCAATCAGGAACTTACGCAATCAGGAACTTACGCAATAGGAATTCATGTAATCAGGAATTCACGCAACTAGAAATTCACGCAACTAGAAACTCACACAATTTCTGGCAAAAATAGAACGATTACTTAAAAACATAATCATTGTAATATATAATAATAAGAGAAACACAAACCAAGAACCTGAAAAGATTCAAGAAATAAAGAACAGGATGCCTGAACCAGTTAATCAAGAAAACTGATTCAGGGATTTAAAAAGATAAGTCGAGAGCCATATGAATTTGATTCATGAGAAGAGCAATCTGACATATCCCAGATAAGGAATCCTGTACTTCGCAGTCCCTATAATCCATTCATCTTTTACAGGCATATTATAACTTATCTGCCCTTCCTGGTCATAGTGACTGTTGGTTACAGCATTGTCTCCTTTGGTAATATAACCGGAATAAGGAGCAGGTGGACCGCCTTCCCACATTGGCTCTCCAGCTTCCACTCTGTACATAGCCCTATGAATAATCGGAGTCACTCCTTCCTCGCCATACTGGCGATAAAGAATCACATCTCCATAATTTTCAAATGACTTATAGCCTGTGTTTTTTCCTTCTTCGTACGTTGTAATATTTGATCTATCGATGCTTTTAATGAAAATAATATCTCCTATCTGCATATGCGGTTCCATACTCCCCGACTCCACCGCAACCATAGGAGTCCAGAGTCCAAATGCCAGCTTGGAAAGGACCATAAAAATGATCACGACAGCTACAACGGACATCAAGTCCTTCCCAAGGGAAACCCAGGCGTTTTCTTGTTCCTGGGCACTTTTTTCCTTATTAATCTCGCTCATGCTAAGCCTTTATTCTTTTGATTTTATCCTTATAGATGCCAGTGTCGAGTCAATCATCAAGGATTCAATAATTCCGAATAATTGCAATCGATTTGATACGACATTTTGTTGTTGACTCAACACCAGGATGCTGCGTTATATTCCATTAGATTTTGTCCTACTCGAAATCTTATCATCTGGCTAAACTTATTATTACCCAGGGACTTAGTATGATTTTCAGAGTATAATGCAGCCGCAAAACTATTTCAGCCCTACATTCTACATTTCTGACTTATATAAGTTAGTCAAAAATTGGTTTATTGAGTTTTCTCAGTAGATTACTGAAGACTTGTTTTTACTTTATATTAGTTTTCAATTAACTTTTTTTAACCAATTCTTTTCAATTGATTAATCTATTTTTTTAATATTTTTTATTGCTTATTTAAAACATTTATCGTTTCTTAATAAACAATGAACAGATTCGTTCTATATCGTATAGGAACTAATACTCATTCTACAATAGATAGGAATTAATAACTATAAGTACTCTATCGAGCGTACAAAAGTTTCATACATTCTTCTTTATGGTAACAAACTAAATTTAGTACATTAGTTTTGTACCTTATTAGTTTTTATATTGTAAGCAGGCTTTTGCTTTAGTCTCTGCAAGTCTTGAGTGAAATTGATCATGGTGCCAGATCGCACGAAAAGTTGGAAGAACTCAGGTCAGTTCGAAAGGTCAGGTTGGAATTATGGAAAAAAAGGATATTATAAGGACTGTTATGGAAAAAGAGTACCAGATAAGTCCTGAAGCTGTAGAACTTATTTATTCCAGTAATTCTCCCGAAGACCTGCTTAAATATGTCCTTTCAACTGTAAATGACTCTGTTATTGTCATAAGTATCGAAGATATAGATCTTGAAGGCTTTGACGCTTTTTCGGCGGGTGAGTCGCATTCAGATAAAATACATGCCTCCTCTACAGAGGAAAGGAAAATTCTTTCCGGGACTTCCATACTTTCTTCCAGATCAGACAATCCATCTTCAGAACCTGATTCCTTTGTAGTGCCCGACCTTCTTTCAGAACCTGTTCTTTCCTCAGAGCCAGATGTTATTACTACAGCTTCTGATCCAAGTATAAAATTATCTCAAGACGATGTTCCTGATTCTTCAGTTCAGGGCATTGTTCTGGATAAGGCTTACGAACCAGATCCGGATATTCCAGATGCTTCAAACATTCAGGATATTCCAGATGCTTCAAATACTCCGAATACTCCAAATATTCCAAATACTCCGAATACTCTGAATACACAATCAATCACTGTTTTATCTGACGAAGCTTTGGCCTCCGATCTGGCCTCAGACTCCTTTTCTTCGGTGAAAACAGCAACTCCAACTTTCTCTTTTCATTCCTCCCTGGATGCAAACAGGCCAGTCTCTTCTTTTTTCGGGCAGGAGAACTCTCTTTCCTCAATTCCTTCAAATAGGAGTTTCAGGACAGAACCACCTTCTTCCACTTCTGAGAGAGGGATATTTTCGAGTTCCATAGATGAATACAAACATTATCCGGGCAAAAATCCTGTGACCGTCGTTTCGGATATAACAGGGCATTCCACCTGTGTCGGGGAATATATGCAATTTGTGCAATATTTTAGGGACAGATACAGCAGGCTTTCGGAGATTATCCGGAGCAGGATCAATGCACGTCCTATCGAAAGCTTAAAAAGAAGAAGCTTTCGCAGAGGAGGAGATGGAGGTTCTGAAGAAATCTCGATTATAGGTATGGTTTCGGATATCAACAGCACAACGAACGGCCACAAAATCCTTTCTCTGGAGGACCCAACAGGTTCTTTTTCAGTCCTGATTCGAAATTCCGATAAAGAGCTTTTTGAACTTGCATCAAAAATTCTCCTTGATGAGGTCATAGGGGTAGCTGGTTCGATAACCAATGACGGAAGCCTCATGCTGGCAACAAAGCTAATACAACCTGATGTCCCGAATAATGTCCAGCGCAGAACCGGAAGCCATGGGAAAGCTGTATTGATTTCGGATGTGCACGTGGGTAGCTCCCAGTTTATGGAAGATGCCTGGCTTGATTTCCTGGATTTTTTGAAAGGGGAATCGGATTCAGAGGATATGCGGGAACTTGCAGCCAGTGTCCGTTATCTTGTTGTCGCAGGAGATATTGTTGACGGGATAGGGATCTACCCTGACCAGGAATTGGAACTTGACATTCTGGATGTCTACGACCAATACAGGAAGGCCGCCGAATATTTCAGGGAAATCCCCGAGCATATTCGTGTAATAATAAGTCCAGGTAACCACGATGCTGTTCGCCAGGCAGAACCTCAGCCTGCCCTGCCGGAAAGTATCCAGGCGTATTTCTCTGAGAATATTGTTTTTGTTGGTAACCCTGCTTTTCTGGAACTTGACGGTGTTCGCCTTCTGATCTACCACGGCAGGTCGATTGACGACCTTGTGGCGAGTGTCCCCGGAGTCTCGTACCAGGAACCTGCCGGGGCAGTCCTTGAGATGCTGAAACGCAGGCATCTTGCTCCGACCTATGGGAGTAGAGTTTCAATATCCCCTGAGAAAAAGGATTATTTCATAATCGATCCTGTGCCTGATATTATTCATACAGGTCACGTCCACACCCTTGGGGTCCAGCACTATAAGAACGTCCTTCTGGTCAATTCCGGAACATGGCAGGGCCAAACAGAGTTCCAGAAGCGTGTAAATCTAGTACCTGTCCCTGCCAGGGTCCCTATCGTGGATCTCGAAAATTTCGACGTAAAGATTCTTCCTTTTGACTGAATTTTTATAAACTGCGACACTATTCTTATGCACTATATTAGGGCTCTTCGCGATTCCGTATGGATAAGATGATTTTTAACTCCTGATGAAGTTTCCTGCTACCGTTAATTGCCTGACATTTTTCAATCTTTGAAAAAAGGTAAAAACCTGGAAAATGCTAAAAGACATTTATAGCAGTCATGGAATTGAGAAGCTCTCAAAAGTGCTCCCCGGAAGACGCTTTCTGGAAGCTGAAACTAATTGCCGGCAGCGTATTGCTATCGAATGTTTAAGGATAGATTTTCCGGCGTGGATTCTTGAAAAGTATTTTTTCATAACATACGGTAATAATTAATGATTTTTTTAGTAATAAATAGTAAAGTAAAAATTAGATTAATGAATACCCTATGGAGATTTTTAAAATTTCTCTATAATTCCTTCGATGCATCAATTTTCATCACCCAAGCATATCCCTCATCAAGCACCGTCCCCTGGTAAGAATGTAAATTCCTGAAAATTTGTTTTGCAAAAATTTACATAAATCAATTGCAAGAAACTAAATATATACCAAAAATGTATCAGGATATTCATTTAACGTTAAGCTAGATTCATTATTTCAGAAAATATCTACAAAACTTAAGGCTCTAAACTTCAAAATCAAACTGACATTGAATTTACGGAAACGGTATAAAATATGAATCATTCAGTGCCTAAAATCTTACTGTTACTACTCACACTGACACTGGTTGGAGTTGCTGCCGGAATCAGCGAAAGCAACAAAGAAAACCCCAATGAAACAACCATCTTAGATATAAATGAGTCAGAAACTCAACAGGCTATAGAACCTCCCACACTAACACTGGTTGGAGCTGCTTCCGGGATCAGCGAAAGCAACAATGAAAACTCCAATGAAACAACCATGTTAGATACGAATGAGTCAGAAACTCAACAGGCTATAGAGCCTCTGATAAAGGCATTAGGAAATGACAATATAGACTCCAGAAAGGAAGCCAGATTCGCTCTGGAAGAAATGGGAGAAAAAGCTGTAGATCCTCTTATAGAAGTTATTGACTCTGAAAACCCGGAAATAAGATGTGAAGCAGCTCTGGCTCTTGGAAATATTGGTGGGCAAAAAGCAGAAAAAGCCATAATAAAGCTTTTGAATGACGAAGACTCGAAGGTTAGAAGCAATGCAGCTCTAGCTCTTGGTAATGCAAGAAGCCAGAGAGCAGAAAAACAACTAATCCAGGCACTTTCAGACGAAGATGAAAGAGTGCGCTCCAATTCAGCCTGGGCTCTTGGGGAAATTGAAAAGACAGGTTCTTCTTCAGAGGAAGATGACTGGGGAGGAACCTTATTCTCAGGAAAAGTCGAAAATGAGGAAATTGTTGAGGCCCTCTGCCTGAGTCTCGAAGATAATAACAGTGAGGTAAGGTCCAATGCAGCAGAAGCTCTGGGGAAACTTGGAGGAGAAAAAGCTGAAGAGTCTCTGATTCAGGCACTTTCAGAGAAGGACGAAAAAGTTCGAAGGAATGCTGTGGAAGCCCTTGGAAAAATAGGGGATGAAAAAGCAACTGAACCCCTGATAAAAGCATTGAATGACGAAGATAGAGAAACAAGAAAGAAAGCCATTGTCGCTCTTGGAGAACTCCGGGAAGAGAGAGCAACAGAAGCCCTGATTAAGGCCCTTTCGAGTGAAGATAAGGAAATCCGCTGTACTGCCGCTGTTGAATTGGGAGAGATTGGGGATCAGAGAGCAGAAAAAGCCCTGATAAGTGCTCTTTCAGATGAAGATCCTGAAGTAAGGAGTCTTGTCGTGGAATCTCTTGGGAAATTAGGAGAAGAAGAATCAATCGGAGCTCTCGTCCAGCAGTTAAAAGACCCTGACCAAAAAGTCAGAAATATAACTGTAAAGACGCTTGAAGAAACTGGAGACAGAAACACTAAACCGATTATTCAGGCATTAAAGGATAAAAATAAGAATGTCAAGCAATATGCTGGTGATATTCTTGTTGAAATCGGAAAACCAGCAGTTAAGCCCCTTATAGAAGCCCTTTCAGATGATGACGCATATACAAGCAGTACGGCCGCCTGGGCTCTTGGAAATATAGGAGATAAAAGAGCAATAAAACCTCTCATTCAAAATCTCTCGGCTGAAAATGAAGAAACAAGATTGAGCTGTGCCAGAGCTCTTGTAGAAATAGGAGAACCCGCAGTCCCTTATATGATAAAATCTCTTGAGAACCAGAATAAGACTGTTAGAAAATATATTGTTTTTTCACTCATTGAAATGGGAGACAAGAGAGCCGTTCCAGAACTTGAGGAACTTTTCAAGGAAAAACCAGAAACTTCTGCTGAACTTACTGAAAAAAAAGGTGACGAAAAAGTAGACCAGACTCTCCAGAAGGCTGTAGAAGAAAAAGACCTGAACTTCCGGAAGGAAGTGGCAAACGCCTTTGAAGATGTTGGGAACTCAGAAACAAAACCCCTCATCAATGCACTGAAAGCAGACCCTCAAAACATAAAAAAATACGAAGAGGCTTCCGGAGTTAATCCTAAAGATAAAAAAGCGCCGGAGAAACTCTTAGATGCATTAAAACATGAAGAGAGTTATGTGAGAGTCAGCTCTATACTTGCACTGGGAGGAATGAGAAAAGAAAGTTCTATCGAGCCTCTTATTGAAATACTGGTCAAAGACTGCAATGAGACAAAAGCCTGTGCAGCCTTTTCTCTTGGAGAAATTGGAAACAAAAAGGCAGTGGAACCCTTATCAATTGCCCTGAAAACGGATAAATACGACAATGTGAAAGAGTGCAGTGCCATTTCCCTCGGAAAAATCGGGGATCAAAGGGCAGTAGACCCTCTTATCATGGCTTTAAACGAAAACGATTCCGTAAAAAGTTGTGCAGCCCTTGCTCTGGGAGAAATTGGAAGCCCGAAGGCAGTTAAATCCCTGACCCAGATACTATCCGATGAAGATCCCGAAGTAAGGCAAAATGCAGCTCTGGCTCTGGGGGCAATAGGGGACCAAAAAGCAGTGAAATCTTTAACTGTGACACTGCAAGATGGAGACGAAAATGTGAGAACCGCTTCAGCATGGGCTCTTGGAAATATAGGTAATGCCACAGCTGTGGATGTGCTCAATAGTGCTGCAGTAGATGGAAATGAAACACTCAGATGCGCTGCTTTAGAAGCTCTGGGAAAAATAAACGACCCAAAAGCAGTTGGAACTCTTGAGAAGGCTCTTGAGGATAATAACTCCAGAATTCGGCTCTCTGCTGTTACTGCTTTAGGAGAGATAAAAGATGAAAAAGCAACTGAAACTCTTGTCAGAGCTTTGGGAGATAATAACAAAGAAGTAAGAAACTGCGCTTCAAAGATCCTTATTGATAGAAAAGAAGAAGCAGTGAAACCTCTAATAAGAGGCCTGAGTAGTGAAAACAAGAATATCAGGGAGAACTCCGTGTTCCTGCTAATTGACATTGGAGATGAAAGAGCGGTAAAACCTCTCACCAAGTACTTAAATGCAAATAACAAAGCTCAACCTGAAATTCAAGAAAACAAAACTTAAACCAGACGAATAAGGTCTTCGAGTGCGGCTTTTGGGTCTGCGGCTTTCACAATTCCAGATGCCAGAAGCACGCCTTGAGAACCAAGGTCAAGGGCTGCCCTGAGGTCTTCACCTTTGGAAATCCCGGCTCCGCAGAGTACCTTTACCCTGGGATCAATTTTTGCAACTGCCTCAACCGAACCGCTAACAACTTCGGGGTCAGCTTTTGAAACAGGGATTCCACTCCCTATAAGTTCGGGGGGCTCGATTGCAACATAATCCGGCCCCAGAGCTGCTGCTGCTGCAGTTGTCGGGACATTATTAGTGCAGATAATTGACCTGAGTCCGAATTCCTTTGCAGCCTTTAACGATGCCTCGATCTCTGCAAGGGTCAGACGCTTTTCAGAGTGGTTGATCAGAGTCCCTACAGCACCTGCCTCTTTTATGGATTTTCCAAAAACATGGCCTGTGAAGCTTCCTGCTCCTATTCCATCCAGATGCTGTGAAAAGACCGGAAGCTCAACTTCCGAAGCTACCCTGTAAATATCCGGAAGCTGCGGAGCTACTGCTATCTCGATACCTGACTCTTCGGATACGGCTTTACAGGCCTTTGCAATTTCCACTGCTCCCTGACCAGTACCCTGTAAATAAGTCTTATAGTTCAATACAATGAATGGTAAACCCAAAAAAATCCCCTCTTGAAAAGTAAAAAGAATGGAAAGCGCGAATTTCAACGCTTTCTCTAAAGGTTTCTGCCGAAATCACTGCATGGTTTTCCCCTGTAGCGGTAGGTTTTTAGCAGTAGGTTTTCGGCAACCTTTTTCGGGAAATTCTTAAACCTGTTTATGGAAAATTCCTAAACCTTTTTATGGAAAATTCTTAAACCTGCTTAGAAGTCAGTCATGATCCTGAACTGGTCAATTTCCGGTTTGTTAAGGCTGTTGATGAACTGCTCGGCAACTTCCCTGACGTCTTTTGCGTTAGTAATAGCACGGCCCACCACAAGAATGTCAGCACCCTGACTGAGAGCCACAGGCACCTTGTCCAGACGGACCCCGCCTGCAACAGCAACCAGAGTTTTTGGAGCAATCTTTTTGATCTCAGCAATATTGCCCCATGCATGTTCAGTGGCCTCAATGTCGATTCCACGGTGGAGTTCAATGACATCAGGCATGACCTTAAGCTGTTTTAAGACAGAAATTGGATCTTGCTGATTAAGCGTGTCCATGACTGCATAGATGCCTGTCTTATGAGCTTCCTCGATAAGCTTGTCAATAGTGTTGATAGGAGCAAGGGCAGAGACTACAATAGCGTCTCCTGCAGCATCAGCAACCATTCTTGCTTCAAGGTTTCCGGTGTCCAGAGTCTTCAGGTCAGCTACTATGAAGGCATCAGGCCTTACCTGTCTGATCTTTGAAATGACATCCATACCATAGCGTTTGATAAGAGGTGTACCTGCTTCGATAATAACGTGATCACTTTTAGGAATCTGGGAGATGGCAGACTGCACAAATTGGATGTCAGGATTGTCAAAAGCAACCTGCAGATAGGGTGGGTCCCAGAGCCTTATAACCTTGAATCCCATGATAGCATGGGTAGACTTGTTGCTTTCCTCCAGAACAGTGTCTATATCCGGGAAGCCTTTGAGAGCACGCTTGATTGCAAGTTTTGTGGCTCCGTAATTATACCTGTATATCTTGTTGTAATCCTGGGCATCAGGATGAATAAAAACACTGGCTACAATGACAATTTCTTCAACCTGATCCTTTGAGATTACGCCTTCTTCAACGGAGTCTGCTACTGCCTTTGCAACGGCTGACTGAGCAGGTCCGAAAATTTTTCCTGCCTGATCCATATTTTTTACCGTAACCTTCGGAATAATTAGAGTTGAAGGCTTTGGAGGCAGATTGGGCCTGATAACGGACAGGAGTGGAGTATGGCCGACTGAAAGCTGGGTCAGGCCGTTTGCAAAAGCTTGACCTACGGGTCCTCCCTTGTCTCCAATCATCAAATCAACATGGGCAAGTTCTGCACCCTGCCCCATTAAAGCTTCTCCTATTTGAAACATATTTGACCTCGTAAAATGTGATAAATTATATGATACTGAGTATTGATAACGGTATGGATAGCCGTGTACATGGAAATATTTTACTATTAACTAAGGATACGAATAACCCTTTTGCCTGCTAAATGCCAGCCTTATATAAATAATCTCGTATCGCCTCGCAGGTTTTTTCCGCAGCCTGATAGAGCCAAAGAGAGGCACGGAGTTCGATTTTGGAGTTTGACTTTGAAGTTTTCGGAGCCATATTGGAGTTTGACTTCGAAATTTCCGGGACCACAGAAAACTCCCTATTAAAGGAGAATTTTAGGACAGATATCATCAAGAGCGCATGTTTTGCACCTGGGAGAAATGGGCCGGCAGGTATTCTGCCCTAATTTTACAAGCAGGAGATTTATATGTCTCCAATATTTTTGTGGAAAGATCTTTTTTAATTCGATTTCAGTTTCTTCAGGAGCTTTTGTCTCTACCAGACCAAGCCTGTTAGAAATCCTGTGAACATGAGTATCCACGGCAAGGGCATCCTTAAGGAAGGCATGCGCAAGCACGCAGTTAGCAGTCTTCCTGCCAACTCCAGGCAGTTCAAGAAGAGCTTCCATATCGTCAGGAACCCTGCCATCATATTTCTCTAGAAGAAGTCTGGAAATTTCCTTTATTCTTCCGGCTTTAACTCTATAAAAGCCCACATTTTTTATAAGAATTTCAATCTCGCTAACATCAGCTCTCACCATTTGTTCAGGCGTCGAAAATTTCTCAAAAAGCTTGCTAGCCGCTGGATAGGTCACATCATCCCGGGTTCTGTGGGACATCACAGTGGAAATTAGCGCAAAAAAAGGATCTTTAAAGGCATCGTTAGAAGCTTCAGGATAAAGTTCAAAGAGCCTCTTCATGAGTTCATCAATGTCCATGCTCAAAAATCAGTATTCTCTAATATAAAATTAAGGTTCGGAATTGAACCTGGATCAAAGTAAGCTCTAAATTACATAAAAGTCGTGAGAATCAGGAAATTAAAAGTTCTCAGGGAATTAAAAGTTCTCAGGGAATTAAAAGTTCTGGAAAAAAGATTGGTTTTTAAAGGAAAGCCAAGATCCGGATTCGAACCGGAATGGAATCGCTCTGCAGGCGATTGCGTAGCCGCTCCGCCATCTTGGCATTATGCAAATTCGTTTGAAATACTTTAAAAATTTAGAGCAATAAATTGTTTAAGTAAGAAGCCAAGATCCGGATTCGAACCGGAATGGAATCGCTCTGCAGGCGATTGCGTAGCCGCTCCGCCATCTTGGCATTCTTGATCACGTATTGCTCGTGTAGCTTCAATTAAAGTAATTTCTAATATATAAATATTTAGCTCGAGGCAATCGGTTTTTAAATTTTTACAGAGAACGTAACTAAAAAGTAGAGGGAGTTGTTCTTATAAAAGGATAACCCCCGTAGAAAAGAACCCGAAGAGAGATAATCCTGAGAAAGCAAATATCCATGCCATAAATATGGCCATAAACAGGATTATAAGTAAAGTTGGTAGCAGTATAGCTATTACGGACCTTGCCATGCTTATATCATGGACATATATTCCGCCCACAATATAGAGATATATCCCGTAAATTCCGGCAATCCAGCCGATAATAGGAATCCAGGAAAGTACCAGTACAGCAGTTGCATAAGAAATGAATCTTACAGTGCCTTCGTAACTTCCCGTTCCTCCAAGTATTTTATAAATAACATAGAGTATTGCAGCTTCGATAAAGATAGAAATAATACCTGTAATAGGTGTTATGATCACAGTCATAAGTATCGTGAAAAAGCCAAGCCCTCTAGAACTACCGAACATACCCTCGTACATCCCACCATACGTTCCACCGTGCATCCAGCCCATATACATTCCAGGGCCAAAGAGTACGGTTAAAAGTGCGGCTAAAAACGCGTATATGATGAAACTGATTGCTGCAAAGGTAAGCGGATCAGTATACCCTCCGGTCTTAGGCATTTCTCTGTAAAAGTCAGACGGACTTTGCATTACCTCTTTCCAGGTTTCGATATAACCCATGAGTTACCCCCAATAAGTATAGATTTAATTATTATTTAGATGAATTTATTAAAATGCTCTGATAAGACCCTTTGATCTCAGTAAAATTAAGAGAAATTTCATTATAAGCCCGTAACGGTAGAGGCACATAATGTAGAGACCCCCACCGAACACGAACCTGGATAACTAATACATCACAAATAGCATTGTATTGAATGTTCACGAAAATCAGAAAGCAGACTGGAGATCTCACACACCAGATGCGTCGTCAGTTATGCCGCATTGAGGATTAGTTACTGCTTCTTCACACTTGCACATGCTCAGTGCTTCAAATATACCTTCACCTACATTTATTCCTTTTAGAGCGCATTTTTCCATTAAACGGTAGTAAAGGTCTTCATTTTCGCTTTTAATAAACTCGCATATCTCAGAAACCATTTCCTGTGTTGCAAATTCTTCCTTTTTGTTTACCCAATTATTAATTGATCCAATTAAGTGCTTGTGTATAGATTTATCGTCCCTGTTCTGATCTATTACACTCATGAAGACGCATTCATTTCTATTCAGAAGCCACTTACCAAGTCTATACCTGAACCTACTCTCGTTATCTTGACTCGTTTTATTTTCATCACTCATAATATATTCCCCAGAATAATTAAAGACTTCATGATATTTAACAATTTTAGACGATTTTTATAATATTCCGGATTCGCTAAAATTTAACATTGATTTCGATGGTAGTTGGTTGCTATTACTCAGAATTTGAGACGGTTTCTGTGGTCGAAAAGCCCAAAAACCAGGCTCAACAACATTGTTTCCCCAATGAAAAACTTCAACACTTTCAGGAAGTGGTGGGTACATAAAAATATTCATAAACTATAATTATAAATTGTGAAAATTATAATTTCTTTTGCATAGGGGGTTTATTTGTGAAAGGAGATGAAAAGATTATCGAGAGTCTAAACGCTCGTTTGGCCGAGGAACTGACTGCTATCAACCAGTACTTTGTTCATGCTGAGATGTGCGAAAACTGGAACTACAAACTACTGGGCGAGGCAATCGAGCAGCGGACCATTGCCGAGATGAAACACGCTGAAAAACTAATCGAACGTATCCTCTTCCTGGAAGGAAAGCCCATAGTCAGCAAACTGAACGAAATAACCATTGGTTCCCATGTGCCGAAGATGCATGAGCATGATCTTGAGGCTGAATTAGGGGCCGTCAAAGGTTATAATGAAAGCATTCGCCTGGCGACGGAGTTGGGAGATAACAACACTAAAAACCTTCTCGAATCTATCCTGAAGGAAGAAGAAGAACACGTCGACTGGTTAGAAGCCCAGCTCGACCAGATTGGACAGATAGGTATCCAGACCTATCTGGCACAGCAGATCTATGGATAAGGAAGTTCCTGCTGAATCTATACCTTGAAAAGATTGCTTTTAAGAGGTTCCTGGGGCCATTCATGAGATGCCCTGACTAAAGGGTAAAAAAATTTTCAGTATCCCAGGAATATCTTTCTAAGGAGAGTTATAAGATGAGAAATTGGAAATAGAATTTGTGAATATATTTTTAGCCTTTTTTATTGCTTTCTTAAATCATTAATTCCGCCGATCACGTAAGAATACAAAATATCCTACCAAATTGGCAGCAGTTAGACGATAACGATGCAAAAACATGAGCATTAAAAGAATCAGAAAACGCCTTTATTTCTTATGGAAAAAGGCGAATATCTGTTTTTGTAGTCATAAGAAGGTCTATAAAGCAGAATACGAGAAAAAGCGATTCAAAAATGGACTGAAAAAGCGATATAAAATTAATCAAAAACTAATTTTAAAAACAGATCATGAAAAGTAAAGTATTATAAGGTGAGTATGGCAGCGATCCAGAGTTCCCGAAGGCTCGCACACTTCAGTACAGTAAGGAACGCGGGCAGGCTTATCTACTGTGTTCGGGATGGGTACAGGAGTTACACTGCCGCTATGGCCGCCAGACTCAACCTATAAGTGGGATTGTGAAATGAAGTCATGTATAGTGCTGCATACTGGATTTCGCCTGGACTTGATTAGGAAAGGAACGGATGGTTAGTTAACGCGGACTGAACACCTCGTTGCCTTGGTGCTTACATCCCGTTTCTATCAAACCGGTCTTTTACCGGAATCCTTAATGAGGTCTCTTTTTAGGTTAGATTTCGAGCTTAGATGCATTCAGCTCTTATTCCGAAGCGCGTAGCTGCCCGGCGATGCCTTGTCAGACAAACGGTACACCAGTGGCGCCGCTGCTTGGTTCCTCTCGTACTAAAAGCAGCTTACCCGCAGACCTCGAACACCTCTAGTAGATAGTAACCGACCTGTCTCACGACGGTCTAAACCCAGCTCACGATCTCCTTTAATAGGCGAACAACCTCACCCTTGGCCGCTGCTGCACGGCCAGGATGGAAAGAACCGACATCGAGGTAGCAAGCTGCCGGGTCGATATGTACTCTTGCCGGCAACGACTCAATTATCCCCGGGGTAACTTTTCTGTCATTTTTGGCCCCCACCAAGGAGGCTCAAAAGTTCGCTAGAGCCGACTTTCGTCTCGTCATCCACTGCTATGCTGAATAACGTCAGGCTGACTTATGCTCTTGCACTCTTCAGTGAGTTTCCGACCCACTTGAGTCAACCATTGCGCGCCCTTGATATCTTTTCAAGGGCGTCCCGCCCCAGGCAAACTGCCCACCTATCGGGGTCCTCTTCGCAGAGTTAGGGTCGTAGTCCCAGAAGGGTAGTGTCCCAATTGCGGCTCCACGGATGCTGGCGCACCCGCTTCGATGCCTCCTACCTACACTGTACATCCAGAACCACAACCCAACGACAGGCTGCAGTAAAGCTCCACGGGGTCTTCACTTCCCCCTAGAGGTCTCTAGACTGTGCACTAGAATGTAAGCTTCACCGGATTCCAGTTAGGGACAGTAGGGCTCTCATTGATCCATTCATGCAAGTCGCCAATTAAGCGACAAGGTACTACGCTACCTTAAGAGGGTCATAGTTACCCCCGCTGTTTACAGGCCCTTCTTCCCGTTGAAACGGGGTTTCAGGTACCTGCACTGAGCAGGATTCAGAGATTGTACTAGCCCTTACGGGTTTGCAATCTCCTATGTTGGTATTAGACAGTTAGAGCCCCCTGGTCACTGCGACCTGCTGTCTTCACAGCAGGCACTCCTTATCCCGAAGTTACGGAGCTAATTTGCCGAATTCCCTTAACTGAAGTACTCCGACACGCCTTAGCCTTTTCAGCTAGGGGCACCAGTGTCAGATCTTGGTACGGACATTTAGCGGCCTTTTCACGGGTCCCTGGGTGCAGCCGACTTTAGCCATTACAGATTCGCCCGCTTCTCGCCATTACGGCTCTCCACGGGGTTCGCTGCTTAGACGGCGCGACGACGCCGCTCGGCCTGCCCTGAGACGTCAGACGGATTGCTAAATGGTACAGGAATATTAACCTGTTTCCCTTTCGGCGTACTCGAATTACGGTACGTCTTAGGACCGACTAACCCTCGGCTGACGATCATTGCCGAGGAAACCTGGCCCCTTCGGCGGCAGGGATTCTCACCCTGCTTTGCTGCTACTATTACCAGGATTTTCGTTTGCGAACGGTCCACAGGACTTTACAACCCTGCTTCAGCCCGAACGCAACGCCTTCCTACGAGATTACCTTGCGGTACTCCGTGGTATCGGTGGTCGACTTGAGCCCCGTCAATTTTCGGGGCCCCAAACCTCGACTGGTGAGCTGTTACGCACTCTTTGAAGGGTAGCTGCTTCTAAGCTAACCTTCCAGCTGTCTTGGGCTTGGGACGCCCTTTAGTATTAACACTTAGTCGACACTTGGGGACCTTAACCACGGGCTGGGTTGTCTCCCTTACGGACTACAAGCTTACCCCAGCAGTCCGGACTCCGACTTTCTACAATGACGGTGGGTTTGGAGTTTGACAGGCGGGCGAGGGGTTTCCCCCCCGGAACCGCTAATCAGTGCTCTACTCCACCGACGATCTCCAGTCAGGTCATGCTGCGACATGTTTTGGAAGGAACCAGCGGATGCCGGGTTAGATTAGCATTTCACTACGAGACGCAGGTCACACGAATGATTTGCAGATCAATACCGCTTGCGGTCCTCCACGTAGCTTTCGCCACGCTTCAACCTGCCCACGCCTAGATCACCCGGCTTCGGGTCTTACCCCAGTGACTCCACGCACTTGTATACGTCGTGCCTCGCCCGAAGGGCTGCGCACATGTTGCTTTCGCTTCGGCTGCCCAAATATAAGGTTAGCCATTGCCACTGAGATAAACTCCCTGGCCCGTTCTTCAAAACGTAAGATACGACACCGGCAGTGATATTCGTACAACATTCTCGCGAATGTTTCCTTCATATCAGAGTTCCTTTCATGCCATATCGTTCTATCACTATCAGGTTTCAGGCACTTTGCACCTCCCTTCTCGGGGTACTTTTCAGCGTTCGGTCACCCTACTATTTCGCTATCGGTCTCAAGTAGTATTTAGTTTTGGAGGTTGGTGCCCCCCAGATTCCCGCACGATATCCAACGCACGGTACTCAGGGACATGTTCCGGTCTTTTGGTTTACACATACGTGACTGTCACACTCTACGGTCTGCCGTTTCAGGCAAGTTCTGTTTAGCCGCCGGACGTTTGAACAGCCCTACAACACCACATTTCCCTGTGAAG
The DNA here is from genome assembly GCF_000969945.1 of Methanosarcina sp. Kolksee. Taxonomy (NCBI): domain Archaea; kingdom Methanobacteriati; phylum Methanobacteriota; class Methanomicrobia; order Methanosarcinales; family Methanosarcinaceae; genus Methanosarcina; species Methanosarcina sp. Kolksee. The sequence goes on along the minus strand of NZ_CP009524.1, from coordinate 46,939 downwards.
GGATTCGGTTTGAACTGTGCCGTTTTCACTCGCCGTTACTCACGGTATCTCGGTTGATTTCTTTTCCTGCTCCTACTAAGATGTTTCAATTCGGAGCGTTCCCGATCATTACTGATCACTATGGAGAGGTCCCATTCGGAAATCCCGGGTTCATTGGCTCCTTGCACCTACCCCGGGCTTATCGCAGCTTGGCACGTCCTTCATCAGCTCTTGAGCCGAGCCATCCACCTGATAGCATAATTCCTGTGTATCCTAACCAGGTCCAGAAAGCGTCCAGTATACAGCACCTATACATGACTTCATGTACCTGCGTGTCAACGCAGGCAATCCGCCCTTCCCCGAAAATTTACTTTCCGGGTGCATTTGATGAGTTTGAGTTGATCATGAGATTATGATCGATGATTTTAATGGTGAGGATTTTGTTCGGTTTATCGGCATCTGGGCAGTGGGTTTTTTTGCTTAGGAGGTGATCCAGCCGCAGATTCCCCTACGGCTACCTTGTTACGACTTAACCCCCCTTGCAAAGCACAGGTTCGAACACGACACAGAGTTCGTGCCCTCACCCATACCTCACTCGGGTGGTTTGACGGGCGGTGTGTGCAAGGAGCAGGGACGTATTCACCGCGCTATATTGAAACGCGATTACTACGGATTCCAGCTTCACGAGGGCGAGTTACAGCCCTCGATCCGAACTAAGGATGGGTTTGTGAGATTACCAGCCCTTTTCAGGGGAGGGGCCCATTGTCCCATTCATTGTAGCCCGCGTGTAGCCCGGGAAATTCGGGGCATACTGACCTACCGTAGCCCGCACCTTCCTCCGATTTAACACCGGCGGTCCCCACAGAGTACCCATCATCCCGGAGGACATGCTGGTAACAGTGGGCACGGGTCTCGCTCGTTGCCTGACTTAACAGGATGCTTCACAGTACGAACTGGCGACGGCCATGCACCTCCTCTCAGCGATTCAGGCAAGGTCTTCAGCCTGGCCTACATATTGCTGTCGTCCCCGGTGAGTTGTCCGGCGTTGAGTCCAATTAAACCGCAGGCTCCACCCGTTGTTGTGCTCCCCCGCCAATTCCTTTAAGTTTCAGCCTTGCGGCCGTACTTCCCAGGTGGCTCGCTTCACGGCTTCCCTGCGGCACCAGACACGGTCGCGCCATGCCTGACACCTAGCGAGCATCGTTTACGGCTGGGACTACCCGGGTATCTAATCCGGTTCGTGCCCCCAGCTTTCGTCCCTCACCGTCGAACCCGTTCTGGTAAGACGCCTTCGCCACAGGTGGTCCCACAGGGATTACAAGATTTCACTCCTACCCCTGTAGTACCTCTTACCTCTCCCGGTTCCAAGTCTGGCAGTATCCCCCGAAAGCCTAACAGTTGAGCTGTCAGATTTCCCGGAGGACTGACCAAACCGGCTACGGACCCTTTAGACCCAATAATCACGATCACCACTCGGGCCGCCGGTGTTACCGCGGCGGCTGGCACCGGTCTTGCCCGGCCCTTGCTAACAGGTGTATTTTACACACCTGGACAGCCAGCATATGATGCTAGCACTCGGTGTCCCCTTATCACGGTTTCCCGCATTGTAAAGTTTTCGCGCCTGCTGCGCCCCGTAGGGCCTGGATTCATGTCTCAGAATCCATCTCCGGGCTCTTGCTCTCACAACCCGTACCCGTTGTAGGCTAGTAGGTACATTACACCCACTACTACCTGATAGGCCGCAGACCCATCCTTGGGCAGACGAATCCATTTTACGCATAAAGCATTCCAGCATATGTGCGTTATCCGGAATTATCCCCAGTTTCCCGGGGTTATGCCGGACCCAAGGGCAGGTTATCCACGTGTTACTGAGCAGTACGCCATGTTCACGAAGAACATATGACTCGCATGGCTTAGGCGAACACCGATAGCAGTAACCTCTGGCAGGATCAACCAGAATTGTTAATGTATCGCACACTTCAAAATAAAGGTCTTGGTCGCAGAAACTTGCACTAACAACTATCAATTCAGTTATTTCAGTTTCGCGATGATATGTTATGAAAACTCTCACCGCCCAGAATTAACCGAACCGACAAAATCCTCGTCAGTCAGGAAACAACTCCTGACTCCATTAAAAGATGAAAGAGATTTGTGTCTACGCAATCAGTTTGCGCAGGGTCATATACAAGGGATTCCTTGTATATAAAGCTTTGTGTTATTCACCTCGACACAATCGCTTGTGTGAGGGATGTATACAAGACATTTCTTGTATATAAAGCTTTGTATTGTTTTCCTCAGAACATTGAAGATGTACGAGGAAGTTATACAACGCATTGATTGTATATAAAACTTCTCCTGCAAAGGAGATTGAACAATTTTGAAAGAGGGAAATGAGAAGAGTTAAAAGATTTCAAAAGAGTTGTACTTTCGAATCCTTAACTTTATCCGTTTTTATGAGCCATTGCTTCAAGAAACAATGCCTACAGGCGCCTTCTGTTTTCGTTTTTCAGATTCGTTTTTTCGGCACCTTTGAATTCCGTTTTTCAAGTCCCGTTTTTCAAGTTTCGTTTTTCATCCTCATAGATGTTGTGTTACACCTTGAGAAGCAACCCTAGAATGGGGTATCTAGTATATATAATTTTCCGTCGAGAAATTGAAAAACAAAACTTAATATTAAATATAAAAGAACTCTCGTGAGATTTATATACTAGGAATTAACATTCAACTAGATGATTACTATGAATGTAAGAACTGAAAGAAGGGATCGATTTTTACATCGAACCTATGAGGAATAAAAAGGTAACTGTTTTTGACACAACACTGCGTGACGGAGAACAAACCCCTGGTGTATCTCTAACTTCTGCCCAGAAGCTGGAAATTGCCCGTCAACTTGACAAACTTGGGGTAGACATTATAGAAGCTGGATTTCCTATCTCATCAGAAGGAGATAAAGAATCCGTAAAATCTATTTCTAATGACGGACTGGACCTTGAGGTTTGTGGACTTGCCCGTGTATTGAAAAAAGATATTGATGCCTGTTTTGACAGTGATGTAGGACTTGTGCATACTTTCGTCCCTACTTCTGAAGTACAGCGGACATACACCATCAAAAAAAGCCAGGAAGAAGTTATTCAAATGGCTGTGGAGGCTGTCCAGTACATTAAAGATAATGGGAGAAGATGCATGTTTTCTGCAATGGACGCTACGAGAACCGAACCTGAATATCTCATAGAGGTTTTCAAAGCGGTGCAGGAAGCAGGATGCGATATCATTAATGTGCCAGATACTGTTGGCGTTATGGTTCCATCAGCAATGTACAGGCAGATAAAGGACATCGCGACTGAAATAACGATTCCCATTGACGTACATTGCCATAACGATTTCGGGCTTGCTGTAGCAAACAGCCTTATGGCAGTCGAAGCAGGTGCATCCCAGGTTCAGGTCACAATAAATGGAATAGGTGAAAGAGCAGGAAATGCTGACCTTTCCCAGACAGTTATGAGTCTGACCTCAATCTACGGGGCAAAAACAAATATTCACACTGAGTATCTTGTAGAAACCTCGAAAATGATTGAAAACTATACTGGAATCAGGCTGCCTCCAAACACACCTGTCGTAGGTCAAAACGCCTTTTCCCATGAGTCAGGAATCCACAGCCAGGGAGTACTCGAAAAATCCGATACTTTCGAGCCCGGAATAATGACACCGGAAATGGTAGGACACAAACGGCGTATTGTCCTTGGTAAGCATACAGGCAAACATGCAGTCAAGCAATCTCTCGAATCTGCAGGCATAATCAGCAGTGACAAGCAGCTTGATGAAATTGTATCCAGAATTAAAGAGATTGCAAATAAAGGAAAGCACATTACAGATGCAGACCTTTATGCTGTTGCTTCTGCCGTGCTTGGGAAAGCAAGTTCAGAAGAAGAACTGATTAAACTCAAAGAAGTTTCTGTAATGACAGGAAATATCCTGACACCGACTGCAGTAGTCAAAGCAGATATCCAAGGCAAAGAAATCATTGCAGCAAAGACAGGGGTTGGCCCTGTAGATGCCGCCCTCAAAGCAGTAAGGGATATCCTGGGAGAAAGTAACCACTTCAGACTCCAGGAATTCAGGATCGATGCAATTACAGGTGGATCAGATGCCCTTGCAGATGTATACATAGGTCTCGAAAATGAAAAGGGCAGAGTCGTAACTGCACGGTCTGCAAACCCGGACATAGTTATGGCCTCTGTAGAAGCTCTTGTAAATGCTATGAACCTGCTGTATAAGAGAGAAGAAAAAAGCTAAAATTGACAACTTGGGCTGGCCAAAACAGACTGGCAGGCTCGAGTGCTATAATTAAAAAAACAAAAAACCGGATAAGAGCTGCATACTCATTTTCGGGTCTGTATTCCATAATCATGTATAAAAAGTAAAATAAAATGAGATGGAATACAGACCCATGCCTTATCCAATTATTGATTCTCATTGTCATCTTGATTTTCCCAAATTTAACCGCGATAGGGAAGAGACTATTCTACGAGCCAGAGAGGCAGGAGTTGTCGGAATGATCAACTCCGGGATTTCCCTGAAAGGCAACCGCATTAGCCTTGAACTTGCGGAAAATAATGAAGATATTTATGCCACACTTGGCCTGAATCCTGATATTGGCAGGGAAGGCGAAGATAAAGAGATAAATGATATTCTTGTCCAGATTGAGGCAAATGCAGGAAAAGCAGTTGGAATCGGGGAAGCAGGACTGGATTTTCAGGACTGCAAAACAAACGAGGAACGTGAGAGACAGACTGCTGCATTCAAAAAGGTAATTGAGCTTGCAAAAGATCTGAACAAACCTCTGATAGTGCACGCCCGAATGGCTGAAGCGGAAGTATTGAAACTTGTCAAAGACGTGGATACGGTAATCTATCACTGCTATAGCGGCCCTCTTGAGACCATGAAGGAAATTGTGGATATGGGATACTATATTTCCCTGGCAACTCTTGTATGCTTTTCCGAACATCACCAAACTCTTGCAGAAGCCGTCCCGCTTGAAAACTTGCTTCTGGAAACCGACAGTCCCTTCCTTTCTCCCCGCAAAGGCAGAAACGAGCCTGCCTTCATAGTAGACTCCGTTCCTGTAGTAGCACAACTTAAGGATATGAAGCCAGCAGAAATTGCAAAATCGACTACTGAAAATGCGCGCAGAGCTTTTAATATCTAAATTATCAGACATAGTGCTCAGACATATTAAAACCAAAGAGTGAACTAACAGGAAGGAAAGTGTAAGGAAAGTTAAGGAAAGTTAAGGAAAGTTAAGGAAAGTTAAGGAAAGTTAAGGAAAGTTAAGGAAAGTGTAAGAAAGAGAAGTTACGCAGAAAGTGCAGGAAATGGCAGCAAGGAAAAAAGAGAAAGAGAAGTGAAAGAGGAAAAACTATGGAAGTCCGGTATATTTGCCCTACAGCTTACGATTCCAGTGTCTATCTGGTAAATGGGAAAGTGCTGATCGATACAGGGATGAACAGCGACCTGATTATCAAGCAACTGGAGAAATATATAAAGCTAACAGACATCGAATTAATAGTCCTGACACACTGTCATTATGATCATACCGCAGCAGCCGCAGTTATTGCAGAAAGAAGCGGTGCAAAAGTCGGAATACATAAAGCTGACCTGGAAGGCATAAATGATGAATACCTCAGTGTGGCCGTGATTTTTGGGGAGCGAGCTCCTGAGGTCAAGCCCACAATTACATATGAAGAAGGAGATAAAATTGACATCGGAAATGGGGAATACCTAGAAGTAATCCATACGCCGGGTCACTCAAAAGGAAGTATCTGCCTCTATGAGCCTGTTTCAAAAAGTCTTTTCTCAGGAGACACTGTGTTTCCAGGTGGGGGGTTCGGAAGAACGGACTTTGAGGGTTCGGAACCTGAAAAGATGGCTAGCTCAATAGAAAAACTCACAAAACTGGACGTAAAAGCTCTGTATTCTGGACATGGAGCTCCTACAGATAGGGATGGGAACAACCAGATTATGGCTTCGTACAGAATGCTAAAAATGATGATGGGCGAATAAAAGCGAATAAAAATACGAAAATGAGGAGCCTTAAAGCAAATTATGGCCAAAGATACAGCAGTTTCAAAGAAGAATAAGAACTTAAGCTCGGAAAAGCCAAATAAAGAAAGACCGAGCAGAAAAACCGGTTCTTTTGTTCCAAAAAAAGCTGAAATGAAACAAAAAACAAAAGAAGAAGCTAAATTAGGCGCAAATCCCAGAATAAAATCTGATAAAACCAAAGGAAAAGAAGCAGAAATAAAGGTCTCAGAAGTAAAGGTCTCAGAAGTAAAGATCTCAAAAGTAAAGTCCCCGACAGCAGTGGGAAGAAAACCAGGGAAAGGATCTGAGACCAAACACAGGAAGAAGGAAAGAAAAGAAAAATACATTTCTTCCCGCATACCTGCATCGAAATTTCTTCCAATGAGCCCTGAGGAAGTGAAAGCTCGCGGCTGGGAAGAACTTGATATTATTCTGATTTCTGGGGACGCCTATATAGATCATTCCAGTTTTGGCACGGCAATAATAGGAAGAGTTCTTGAAGATGCCGGTTTTAGAGTAGGAGTAATCGCCCAACCGCGCTGGGACAGCCCTGAAGATTTCAAAAAACTTGGAAAGCCCAGACTCTTTTTTTCCGTAAGTGCAGGAAATACTGATTCTATGGTCAGCAACCTGACTCCAGGCCTGAAACCACGCGAAAAGGACGTTTACTCCCCTGGAGGAAAAGCAGGGCTTCGTCCGAACCGCGCCGTGATAATTTATTCTAACAGGATAAAAGAAGCGTTCCCTGAAGTGCCTATAGTAATGGGAGGCATTGAAGCTTCCTTACGTCGCTTTGCCCATTATGACTATCTTTCGGATAAGGTCAGGCAATCCATTCTGGCTGACGCACCTGCTGACCTCATAGTCTACGGCATGGGGGAGCTTCAGATCGTGGAAATTGCAAAAAGACTGCAAGCCGGGGAAGATATCAGAAATATCAGAGATATTCCGGGTACAGTATGGAAGATGGAAGTTAAAGCCTGGAAAGAACTCAAGGAAAGAGCCGAAAAGTCAAAACAAAAAGACGAGAAAATAGCTGAGGATGCAGCCACATTTTTAAAGCAATATCTTGAAATTCCTTCCTTTTCAGAAGTTTCTCAGGATAAAACGGCCTTTGCAAAGGCTTTTCGCATTTATTTCGCGGAACAGAATCCTGTTACTGGAAAAGGAATTGTTCAGCCTCACCCGAAAACCGTGATCGTGCAGAACAGGCCAATGCGTCTCCTTACAGAGGCTGAAATGGATCATGTATATGAACTGCCGTTTACTGGTGAAACACACCCTTCCTATACTGAACCGGTTCCTGCTCTTGAAATGGTAAGATTCTCCCTTACAACACACAGGGGATGCTTTGGAGGCTGTGCTTTCTGTGCAATTACAGAACATCAGGGGCGCATGATTGCAAGCCGCAGCATTGAATCTGTCCTGCGTGAAGCAAAAAAGCTCACAGAAAAACCTGATTTCAAAGGCATTATTAACGGAGTTGGCGGCCCAAGCGCAAACATGTATGGCATGGAGTGTAAAACCTGGGAGAAAAAAGGAGCCTGTCTGGACAAATCCTGCCTTTATCCTCGCATTTGCCCTGCTCTGGATACCAGCCACAAAAAACTGCTTGAACTCTTACGCCGCTTGCGCGAACTTCCGGGAGTGAAGCATGTCTTTACAGGTTACGGGGTACGCTATGACCTGGCGCTTAAGGACGAAGAGTACCTTGAAGAGCTTTGCACTTACCATATCAGCGGACAATTGCGGATTGCACCTGAACACTTTTCAAGGCAGGTCACAAATGTAATGTGTAAGCCAGGCAGGGAAGTCTACGAGAAATTTACCCAGAAATTTACAGATGTCAACCGGAAGTGCGGCAAAGAACAGTACATCGTAAACTACTTGATGTCAGGACATCCGGGTTGTACCCTTGAAGATATGATAGAAATGGCGGAGTATGTGCGAGACCATGGAGGCTATACTGAACAGGTACAGGACTTTACCCCAACACCTATGACCGTATCGACATGCATGTATTATACAGGACTTGACCCGTTCACAGGCAAAAAAGTATACGTTGCGAAAGGTAAGAAAGAAAAAGCCATGCAGAGAGCCCTTATGCACTACAGGAACCCTGCAAATTACGAGCTTGTATATGAAGCTCTCGAGAAGGTAGGAAGACTTGACCTCGTAGGTAATGCCCATAAGTGTTTGATAAGAAGGAAAGGTAAGTGGTAAAGATAAAGTTGTTCTTATAGAAATTAAAGTAATTCAGTGGTAGTATACTAAAAGTTCTGTAAATTATAATTTGTGATACATAGGCTTTGTTGTAAAAACCTAGGTGAAATACCCATTAATTCTGCCTATATGTTTCTCACTATTTTTTACGTTTGATAGGATCGGTGAATTGTTTCGTATTCTAGATAGTATGAAATGAATGGATTTTGTGAATGCGCTGTACAAATATTTATATTCTGTCAAGTTGACAGATGCTAGACACTTTATAAGCTCAACCGTGGCTGGAAAAATACCTTAGCACCCGTAGGACTTGACAGTACCATTTTCGAGAGTTTCTCATTTTTGTCAAAATTGTAGCTTTATACTGAGTCACGAACAGTTAAAACGTAAAATTTTTCTTTGTATTTAATATCATCTAGATCTTGAATAAATGTCTTAAAATCTCCATTTCGTTGATCGTTCTCTCTAATTAATTTTATCAATACACTTCTTGCATATATACCTGCTAATTCAATTAATTTCAATTGTTCAAATTTTTTATTAAATTTTTTGCCAATGATACTACCCGAGTGAACAACTGCACTTCTCATTTTATAAATTTCTTTTACATTTGTACAAATATCCTTTCTCTTTTTATAATCAGTTTCTAGGAACAAAGCGCAGCGATCTGCAATCCTTTGTGTCAATTCGTTACGATCGTTGAATTTTAAAGCGGATTCTAAAACAGTAACGTAATTAAGGAGTTTGGCTGACAGAAGATTTGTGTCCAAAGCAAGTCCATACCAATATAAACAGTCTTTTACTACATCACTTATTTTAAACTCACAGTTTATTTGATTATTATTCGAAAGACTGTTTATTCCATTTTTTACTAAGTACTCATACACTTTTGGATTCAATTTTTGCTGTTGGTTGATATCTTTTTTTCCAGATACATTAGCACATTTTTTCGTGATATTAGTTGAAATTAGTTCATAAATAATTGTTTCTTGTTTATCCGATAGAGATACCGGATTTTTAATACTAATTTTTAAATTTGGAAAATAAAGTTTTAATAAATTAATAGATAAATTAAAATTATCAATAGCCAATTCCTCGGCTTTTGAGAGATCACCTGCTTTAACGTCTGTATATATGCAATGTGATAATACCCAGTTTGAATAATGAGGTCCTAAAACCTCCTGTTGGAGTGAACTACCGCTAATGGATAATTCATCTGGCTTCATTAATTTTAGAGTGCAATCAATTAAGTCATCTAGCTTCATATGTTTTAGAGTGCAATCAATTAACTTAAAAACGGCACGTTCCACAAATATTACATTTTCTAACTGAGCAATAACGCGCCATTCATTATTTGAATTCTCTATAAAATTTGTATAGAACTTTTCAATAGATTCATCGGCTTGGGAGTAATCATTTCGTAATTTATGAAGTAGGTTTAAGAATTCTTTTTCTACATACTTTTCTGAAAAATTACCCTCAAAATCTTGGTAGTAAGTGAGCTTCGTCACAAGATCATTAAAAGAGGTAAATTGATCTATTGTTATGATAATATCATATTGAAAACCAGAGACAGTAAAACCTTTTACGTTTTCTTTTTGATGTCTTTTATTATCCCATATTATCTGCAGAAAATTATCTATCAAAGGTTTAAACTCTTTTATGAATTGGTCTTTTTTGCTCATAATAAGAAATCTTATTTAGAGTATAAATTCTCATGTTTTTCTTTATGACATTTCATTGTCCTTTGTCCTATTTTATGACGTACATCAAGTGAACAAAAATCTGTTTTTGTTGCAAAATTAGTGCCAAAACTGTTTTTCAAATCAGTATATCTAAAGATCTGACAATTTTAATTTATGATTCATAGTTTTTGTCATAAAGCTATGTATTTTTCGGCTTTATAGAAAGATAGTATTATATTCAACGTGTGCATATAATGTGCATAAGGAATGTATATGATACAAGCTAGAGTTAAAATATCAGACAGGACAAACCAGGTTTTGAATATTGTTAAAGCCAAATATAATCTAAAGGATAAGAGTGCAGCTCTTGACTTAGTTGTAGCTCAGTATGAAGAGAAAATACTTGAGCCTCAGTACAGTCCTGAGTTCATAAAGGAAATGCTTGATTCGGAAAATGACGAAGTAATTGGGCCATTTGAAAATGCCAATGAACTAAAAGCATACATCGAAAGCTTGCCTGATGAGGATGAATAAGCTTGTACAAATTATTAATCAAAGGAAAACTTTCAAAAGAGCTGAGAAAGTTAAACAAAAAGAATCATGTCCTATTTGAGGCAGTATTCAAAAAAGCTGATGAAATTTGCATTAATCCTCAGCATTACAAAAATCTCAACTATCCTTTGAATAAGTATAAGCGAGTGCATGTTGATTCTAATTTTGTGCTATGTTTTTCTGTTGATGAAAAAGAGCAAACTGTGACGTTAGTAAAATTGGCCCATCACAAAGATGCTTATTAATTAAAGTGCAAGTTCGTGTAAATTGTTGAACTTTAGTAGCACTTCGGCAGTGTCATGAATTTGCTGTAATAAACGTAATCCTGATGTAAGCATGAATTGGATTCACCTTCATAAACCCTGACACTCACGCCAGAAAGCCCTGAATTTCCTACTTACCTGCCCGCAGTAAGTGTCCAGAGGTCTTATGTGTAAATTTAGATAATGTTGATTTTTGTGACAATGCGTTTTTATTTTTAGGGTTTATTTTTGCAATGGACCTCCACATGGCGTTCAAAAGGATTTAAATACATTATTGATAATAAGTTGGATTAAATTTTAAGAGTATTTTTGTAAGTATTATTTTCGTGAGTTTATTCAAATTATAAATATAAAAAAATAGGATTTTTTCAAGGTTAATTGATGTCATATCAAAAGTTTGCAAGAGATGTTGGCTTAATAGGCACGGCTCAAGTACTTACAAGCCTGGGTACTTTTTTTCTACTTCCGATAATCACAAAAAGCCTTGGAGCATATTATTATGGCATCTGGGCTCAGATCACTATCACTGTGTCCCTTATTACTCCATTTGCACTTCTGGGCCTTTCAATGGCTCTTGTCAGATTTTTATCTTCTGAAACAGAGATAAACAAAATAAGGGAAGCTGTCTACTCCATCCTTTTTTTCGTAACTATGTCTGGTCTTTTAGTCTCTTTTTTGCTTTATATGTTTGCAGAACCTCTCGCGACATTTGCTTTCAAGGACCTTAGAGCAGCTTATTTCATCAAAGCAGGTTCACTTTTGATTCTCTTGAATGTGCTCGAACCTGTGTCCCTATATTATTTCAGAGTATTTAAACAGATCAAGAAATACTCTTGCCTTACTATTTTTGAGGTGTTTGGAAAACTACTTTTGACTCTTGCTCTTCTTAAAATGGGATACGGGCTTCTTGGTGTCATAGCAGCCACATTAATGGTACAGAGCATGATTATTTTAATCGCTTTTCTAACAATTATATCACAGATTGGATTTGTTATCCCTCGATTTGTTTATATAAGAGAGTACCTGCAATTTTCGTTACCGCTGACCCCAAATGCTCTTATCAGATGGGTTACGGAATCAAGTGATAGATATCTGGTTACCTACTTTCTTGGTCTAAAAAGTGTGGGTGTTTATTCGGCAGCCTGTTCCATTGGTAGCCTTACACAGCTTTTTGTAAGTCCCCTTCAGCTTATTCTTCTCCCAGAACTTGCAAAATTGTTTGATGAAAATAAAATTGACAAAGTAATTATTTATATGTCCTATTCTTTGCGATATTTCCTTTTCATTTCCATTCCGGCAGTCTTTGGGCTTTCAGCTCTTGCAAAGCCTTTACTTGGAATATTTACAACTGAAGACTTTCTATCGGGTTGGTTTGTGATTCCTGTTATCGCTTTTTCTGGCCTTATGGCAGGAGTTGTTCAAATTTTTGTCAATACACTGTTAATTGTCAAAAAAACAAAAGCACAAACTAATATCAATATTGCTGCGGCAGTTTCGAACGTATTGCTCAATCTTTTACTAATACCCTCAATAGGTATTGTCGGAGCTGCTCTTTCAACTCTGATCTCATACTTTTTTATGGCAATTCTCTGCACGCATATGTCTTTAAAATATTTTAAACATGAATTCTATTTTCATGATATTGCAAAAAGCATTTTGTCCTCAGTGGCTATGTATCTCTTTGTTTCTTATTTTGAGATTTCAAGCATCCATGAGATTTTTGAGGTAGCAGGAATAGGTGTTTTAATCTATCTATTTGGAATGTTTCTGTTGGGAGGGTTCAACGACCTTGAACTTTCTTTAATAAAAAGATATTTGTTTGGAATCAAGAAAAATCTAGTCAAAATAATTGGAGTTTAAACATTCGACTGTTTAATATTGAACTCATTCTCTGCCGCATAAAACTAAAATATTGCTATAACCGGAGTTTCTAAAATGTTATAAAATAAAGGCTCTTGGCTACGATAATTTAAAGTCTAACAAAAAATTAATTAAGTTGCAGACCTCGCCTTATTCAAGTCTTGTTGTCGCCTAATCTTGAATTGGTTTTCTGAGACCGTAATCGTTATTTATGTGATTTGTTATCTTCTTATAAGGAAGGTACCCGTTTTACTGCGTTTTATTTTAATTATTATTTTTTAGACTCTACAATTGGAGAAGTCTTCAATTTTCACTATACTGACTATAACTAAATCAGTTCAATATATATCTATTTTGTATTAAACATTTTGGAACTGCTTGCCAACATAATTAATTTTTTATTAGACCCTACAAAAAAAGTGCCTCTTGATATGGTTTCATGTATGAAAGTATAAACTCCGGTATAATTCCCGTAACATGGAAAGACTTGTGAAAATATTTATGAGATTATGAGATTGTGAGATTATGAGATTGTGAGATTGTGAGATTATGAGATTGTGAGATTGTGAGATTATGAGATTGTGAGATTATGAGATTATGAGATTATGAGATTCTCAAGTACTATATCTACAAAGATACTGTATTTCAATATCAACATCTGACAAATCAATCAATAATTCTTTTTTAAACCAGTTATAAAAAACGCACGTAATCCTGGTGTAAGCATGGCTTGGGTTCAGCTTCATAAACCCTGACATTCACGCCAGAAAGCCCTGAATTTTCCACTTACCTGCCCGCAGTAAGTGTCCAGAGGCCTTTCCTTGATCTCAATTGACAGGTTTGCCTCACCATCCCAGCTAAAATGTGCAACTATTCCGTTTCCTTTAAGAACACCGGAATTCCCGGATGAAACTTCAAGTCCATAGCTCTGAAGTTTTTTCTTCATACAGGAAAATACTTCAGGAGTTACATTTCTGAATTTAATCCCCTGACAGCCCTCAGTGTCCAGTTTCCTTTCGCCCATAGTCTTAATTCAAAATTAATTTTTATGAAATTAATTTTTGTAGTAATCCAAAGATAATTTTCGAAGCTAATTTTAAATTTCCTCACGAACTGAGACAAACTTTTACGAACCGTGGCAATCTCTTACGAAACCTTTTATTTTTTGGGCAGCGATTTCACAACTGACGATAAAAGGTTTCTCCGTGATTGTAATGGTAAGATTGGATTGTCCGTCCCATTCGAAATTCGCAGTAATTCCTTTGCCAGAAAGTTCTCCTCTATAACCCTCTGGGACATGTATTCCGTAGTCCTGAAGCTTTTTCTTCATACAATTAAACGTATCAGGCTTAACATTACGAAACGTTATCGGTTTACAACTCATAATTCTGTCCTCCTAACCGATCTCTAAAACTCATACTCAACCGTAAAATCCAGTAAACAAGAGTGTTGTTCCAAAAATAAAAATATGGTGCCATATGCCGTAAAAAAAGAATGGGGTGAGCCAGATCAAGCCGACCATTATTAAGATCAACTGAGAAGCAGCAGTTGAACTTAAAATAGCTAGACTTTGAAGTTAGCTAGACTAAGAAGCAGCCAGATTTTGAAGTTAGACAGGCTTACTCCATTGCCATTGCCACGAGTTCTACAATATCAATAACCTCGATATTTCCGCCTGCATCCCTGAGATTTCTCACACAGAGAGGACAGGAAGTGACGATATAATCCATGCCTTCCGGCACATCTTGAAGCCTGTTTCTTGCAAGTTCAAGAGAGATATCAGGATACCCTGTCCGTACCCCGCCTCCACCGCCGCAGCAGCGTGCGTTCTCTTTAATGTTCTTCATTTCCTTGAGAGTACAGATTGCCTGAATAACCTTTCTTGGAGCATCATAAACCTTATTATGCCTGCCCAGGTGGCAGGGGTCATGATAGGTAACTGTAAGGTCAAGTTTCTTTAAATTGAGTTCTTCCAAGTGTTCGGCAAGGAATTCAGGGAGACTTATAACCTTAAGTTCCTCGGGGTAGTTGTTCTTGAGCGTTGTATAACAACCGGCACAGCTTGTGATAATTGTGTGTGCCCCTACTTTTCTGATCTGCTCAAGGTTGTGCTTCATTACCTCTTCTGCTTCCTCCCTAAATCCGGTACGCAGGAGTGGAGAAGCACAGCACTGCTCGTCAGGAAGAAGAGTCACTCCAAAACGCTGCAGAATTTCAAAAGTTCTTTTAGCAAACTCCGGATAGCGGTAGGAATCGAAGCAGCCCACAAAATAGACATAATCGGATTTATGAGGGAGTTTGGAAAGTTCTGCTTCGGAGAGCCAGTATTTACGATCTCTTGTTTCCCCGAAAGAGTTACCGTATGCCATAATTGCCGATTTCAAGTTTTCCTGGGCGTCAGTTGTGATACCACATTTCACAAGCTGGGCACGGGCAGCTTCCACGACCTCAGGTGGGTTTGCTCCTGCAGGGCATTTGGAAGCACAGATTCCGCATGTTGTACAGGAAGCAAGGCTTGGGAGGACATCTTCGGAAGGGGGCCTCCCTTCGAGCAGGCTTTTGATGATTAGCATTCTGCCTCGTGTGTTGGCAGATTCCCAGCCTACCACGTCAAACACAGGGCAAACCGAGCGGCAGGTCCCGCACTGCACGCATCTATAAACCGACCTGCGGTCAACCTCAAAGGACTGCTTTCCGCCCTCGTTTTCGTTTATCCCATTATTGGTTATTTTGATCTCATTATCGGTTATTTTGGTTTTTGCCGGTTTTTTTGCCTGCTCAGTTTCCTTTTTTCCTTCGTTTTTCATGTTCTCACAACCCCAGTTTGCCCGGATTCAGTATACCTTTCGGGTCAAGGACATTTTTGATCGCACGCATTACCTCAAGGGCAGGGCCCCATTGTGCTTTCATGTATTCAGCCCTGGCCGCGCCTATTCCATGTTCGGAGCTAACTGTGCCTCCAAGCTCAATCGCTGTCCTGTGAATAAGGTCCGCAGCTTTTTTCAGGCGGTCCCACTCGTCTTTATTCAGGACATCAATGAAGAGGGCAAGGTGCAGGTTTCCGTCCCCTATATGCCCGTATTTCATAGCCGGCAGGTTGAATTTCTCGGCGATTTCCTGTGCTCGTTTTAGCAGTTCCGGGATTTGCTTTATGGGAACTCCCACGTCTTCTCCAACATAAATGCGGCTCTTTGTTGGATCCAGGCGAGAAACAGCAGCTCCTACGAGTTTTCTGGCTGCCCAGATATCTGCCATTTCCTTTTCACTTTCCGCAAGCCTTATGGAAAGAGCCAGGGGGGCACAAACTTTCATTATCTGTTCTGCAGCTTCACGTGCCGAGTTTTCAGTGCCGTCAACCTCGAAAAGAATAACATCGCCTTCTGAAGGAAGCACAAGGTTCGGGTCGTAACGTTTGAGAACCTGCAGAGAAACCCTGTCCAGAATCTCACAGGCCGAGGGAATAACCCCGTTTGAAAAGGTTTTTACAACTGCCTGCCCTGCAATTTCCGCGTTTTCAAAGGAAGTAATTACCAGTTTTCGGGTTTTAGGGAGAGGAGCAATCTTAAGCCTGGCTTTTGTGACAATGCCGAGTGTGCCTTCCGAACCTACAATAAGCTGGGTCAAATCATATCCTGCTGCGGATTTCAGCATCTTTGAACCGGTATGAATAACTGTCCCGTCCGCAAGCACCACTTCAAGGTCACGAACGTAGTTTCTGGTAGTACCGTACTTAACACAGCGCATTCCGCTTGCGTTGTAAGCTATCATACCCCCGATAGTGCACATGGCTGAGCTGCCAGGATTTGGAGGAAAGAAAAAGCCATAAGGCTTTAGCGCTTCATTTAAAGCATCCTGAATAAGCCCGGGTTCTACCAGAACCTGAATATTATCAATATCGAGTTCAAGAACACGGTTCATGCCCGACATATCCAGCACAATGCCCCCTTTAACAGGGACTGCACCACCTGCAAGTCCGGTGCCTGCTCCCCTTGCAGTCACAGGGATCTCGTTCTCATAGGCAAGCCTGACAATCCGGCTTACTTCGTCTGTACTTTTCGGGCGTACCACGTAATCAGGCATTCCCTTGACCTGGGATGCATCAGAAGAATAACAATAAAGTTCCGAAGGAGAGACAGAAAGTCGTCCACCAACGATTTTTTGAAGTTCTGCAGTTATATCCATTCTAGACCTCAAATTGGAGTTCAAATGTGAAAAATAGAATTTCTGCCACGGCTTGAGACAGACAATGACAGACAAATGAAAGATGAGTTGCAGCAAATAATCAAGATTAATAATATATAAAAATATACCATCCTCCTTTCTTCTGAGGAATATCTTTTTTTCTTCTGAAGAATACCATTCTCCTTCTGAAGAGTTCAAGGGATAAAACGTAAAGCTGAGAACCTTTTAGCTTCAGAAAAGCGGGGAGTAAAAGAAATATTCAGGAAAAAAGTGCAGGACAAACCTTTACATCCTGATAGACATAAGAGGACAAATATGACACGGTACTTTGAGATAGAACAGAGAGACGGAGCAGCAAGGATTGGAAAACTTCTGCTGTCTCCCGAGCTTCATACGCCCTGCATTTTGAATGCGGCAAAACTAGGAAGGCTGGAAAAACCTGGCCCTGTTATTGATGCAGGAAGTTTCTGGGGTGTAAAATCCGATGCAGAGCTAGAAGCACGCGTAAAGCAAATCCGGGAAAAAGCAGGAAAAGGAACTCTTATAATCCTGCCGCATCAAGCGTATCCGCCTTCTATTCCAGTTGAGTCCCTTGAGAAAGTCCAAAAATTTACTGCTTTTAAAGGCGAAAACGTTGAAGATGCAGGCCCGACAGGTTCTCTCCTGAGGATGGGAGAACAGCCTGAAAAAACTGACCTGTATGTAATGGAAGGGGCAGGTACCCTGGAAAACAATGCACGAAGATTTCTCGAGACTGTAATAGAGTTTAGAAACCATATTCCCCCTGATACAGCTCTTTATGCCCCAAACCTGGCGCTTCCTGAAAGTATAGCTATGCTGGTCTACCTCGGAGTTGATGTCCTGGACGATACCAGAGCAGAAATTGCAGCTTATTCTGATATTTACCTGACAGCAGCAGGCAGCTTTTATCTTGACTCCCTGACAGAGTTTCCCTGCAGGTGCAGGGTATGTGCCGAAAGTACACCTGCAGATCTCAGGAAGCTTCCGAAGATAGAGAGAGCAAAATTCCTTTCAGCTCACAATAAGAATGCTCTCGAAGCCGAACTTTCCCTTGTGCGGGAAAGAATAAGGACCGGAACATTGAGAGAATATGTTGAAGGCCAGTGCAGAGTCAGGCCCTGGCTCACAGCCCTGTTAAGACTTGGAGATTTTGAGTATTCCTACCTTGAAGAAAGAATTCCTGCTTTCCGGCAAAACCAGTTGCTTGCAGATACCTCGGAGGCTCTATCTCGAGTCGAAGTGGTGCGGTTTGCACGGCGTATACAGGAGAAGTATACACCTCCGGACCTTGAGATCCTCGTACTTTTACCATGCGCGGCCAGAAAACCTTACTCAATTTCCCAATCCCATCAGAAATTTATTCTGGCCCTAGGAAAATACCGGAAATTCGTCCATGAAGTGATTTTAACCTCGCCTCTTGGAATAGTGCCCAGAGAACTGGAATTAACATACCCAGCAGCCCATTATGACACTGCGGTTACAGGGCACTGGGACGAAGAAGAAAAAGCCTGGGTTTCCGGCTGCCTTGAGGCTTATCTCTCAAAATACAGATACAAGGTCATAGTCGCCCATGTAGAAGGGGCATACAGAGAAATCTGTGAACGAGCGGCAGGTAAGCTCGGGATTGAAATAACCTATACTGCCACAGGAAGCCTTGTATCTATGGAGGCTCTTTCAAACCTCAAGAAGACCGTTGAGTCTATCTGCACATCCGAAAGTTTCAGCAGGAAAAGCCTGAACGCGGAAGAAGACAAAAAGAATTTCATGAGAGCTATTGCAGAATATCAGTTCGGAGAAGGTGCTGCATTTCTTTTCTCTGAAGAAACCGGAAAGCTTGCAGTTAAAGGCCGATTCCCCAAGTATCAGCTCTTTTCTGGAAAAAAACAACTCGCAACCCTGGTTCCGCAATACGGAATGCTTGCTCTTTCCCTCGAAGGGGCTGAACTCGTGCTAAAAAACAAGAAATACCTGGTAAAAATTGATGATTTTCTACCACGCGGTTCCATCCTTGCCCCAGGAGTTATTGAAGCCGATCCGGGAATAAGGCCTAATGATGAGGTAATTGTGCTCGGGAAAAAAGCGCTCTGTGTAGGGCGAGCTATGATGAGCGGAGAAGAAATGGTGAAATCCAGTAGAGGAGTTGCAGTGGATGTCAGGCATATCAAGAAACTCTGAGCTTATACATGGACCTCTAAATCAGTTATATTGAAATAAGTTATATTGAAATAAGTTATATTGAAATCGGTTATATTGAAATCGGTTATATTGAAATCGGTTATATTGAAATCGGTTATATTGAAATCGGTTATATTGAAATCGGTTATATGAAAACCAGCTATATGAAAACCAGCTATACTGAAATAAGTTCATGAAATCTGAACTTTATGGCTTCAAAATGACTTCAGAAGAACTTTGGGAGGAAATTAGAAGAAACTTTTCCTCTCGAAGAAATAATAAAATGGCAGGAATATATTAGATATTATGATAAGGCGTTTTGTACCTGAGGACTTTCAAGAAGTAGTTGAAATTGAAAGTGAGGCCTTTTCGGAGCACAACTCCCTCCTGTACATGAGCTTTTATGAAACCGTCGGGGATGGTTTTCTTGTCGCAGAACAAGATGGAAAAGTCGTGGGGTATGTAGTAGGCTACCGTTCCGGAGAAAACGAAGGGCACATTTTTTCTGTCGGTGTCAAAGAAGAATATCGGGGAAGAAGAATAGGCACATCACTAATTCATGCTATCTGTGATATATTTGTTGCAAACGGTCTTCGATACGCAAGGCTCGAAGTAAGAAACAGTAACGAAGGAGCGCAAAAATTATATAAGTCCATAGGATTTGTATCCTGCTGGACCGAAAAAAAATATTATGCAGATGGAGAGGACGGGATGGTGATGAAGATGCACCTTCACCCTTATCGTCTCCTAATTTCAAAACAAAAATACCTGGAATCTATAATTTCAGATAACGAATTCTTTGTCACCTTCAGGGGCCCTATCAGTTATTACCCATGAGCTTGATGACGGAATTCAGTGAATCCCTCATATGAGCTGGTGTTTCTTCAAAGATAGGATCGTCCCGGGACATGAGAGTTGCAAGTTCGCCTCCTAAAATAAAAATTGCGCGCTTGTGATCTGCCTTGCTCCGGTGAATGTGTACAGGGCTTATGGATAAAGCCTTGTAATCATCGAATTCGTGCGTTACCCCGTGCCTTTCGAAATATCTCTTCATTTGGGCCATATACGTGTGTAGTTGTATTAGCTCTTCCTTGTGCATAGCGAACAGACCTACAATTTTACAAGATCAATTTAATGTTATCTTGAATCGGATAAAAGAATTATCCGAGGAAATGAACTTCCTAGTTTTAAATGATAAACTTTTCCATATAATGTATATGATAAATAATGAAGGATTATGGCAGAAAGTGTGAAGTTTAGCACTATGGTGTGAAAAAATACCAAATCGTGGTGATCCTCTAGACCCTATAGATAAACTTCTGGACCTTATATATAAATATTACACATAAGATGACAGTCCAGATGGAGTTGACTTTAGAAAAAGATGGAAAGGATAAGAACATTTTTTTGAGAAATATGAGATTATAAAATGTAAGAACTTATGGAAAAAATGAAGGAATAAGGAATGAAAATTGAGAAAAAAGAAGCAATAAGGAATGAAAAGTGAAAAAAGGAAGTAAAAAAGAATAAATATTGAGAGAAGTAAAGGTCTCTCAAAGCATGCTTGCGGTTAAAACTTCCATATCAGCAGGAACCTTGGCTATATTCCCTATCTTTACACCTATAAGGTTCTTAATTGCATTACTTGAGGCAATATCAACGAGTCTCTGAGTAATTACGCCATCAAAAACTACGCTCTGGATGTTTTCTTTATAGGTTTTCAGCCTGCTCGCAAGGTCCCGCACCGCAATCTCTTCTATTACCTTGTCCTGAGAGTCAAGAATTCTGGCTGTTAAAGTTCCTTTCAGAGCCTCGACATGAGGCCTGAACCTGAGGGCTTCAGGAGAAACAGGGACTGGCTTTACTGGAGCAGGAGAGACCCTAACTGCCTCACCTCCAGGAACTTTGACGGCTGCCGGGACCTTATCGACAGGCTTTTCTCTGGAAACTCTGACAGCAGAAGGAACTACCCTTGCTGAAATCTGAGGTTTTGCGATGATAGGTCTTGTTTTGACTTTTTCTGCAGTCACAGGAACTATTCCCGAGACTTTTTCAGCAGTTTTTTCAGAAATCTTTTCAAAAGCTTTTACAGATTCTGTTTCTTTCGTTTCTTCTTCCGGGAATTCCTCCCCGTAAAGGTCTGGCTTTGAAGAGACCCTGTGAACTTTAACACGCTTGTGCAGCTTCTTTTCGGCAATCCTGGGAGCAATTTCAGGTGTCCTTATCTTTCTTTTGGAGCCCCTCTCCACTCTGCAGGCACTATCTTCGCCTTCCCTCTCCTGGATTCCATATTTCTCGATGATCTGCTCTACAGGAACCTTCCGACGAAGAGCTCGTATAACTTCTTTCTGGACAAGGTCCTCTACACATTTTCCATCGGGGGCACGGGCAACATAGTCGATGTCTGCCACCTGGAGGAGCTCACGTATTATGAGTTCTCCTCCGCGGTCTCCGTCAGTAAACGCTGTTACCGTTTTCTTTTTAGTAAGCTCTGCAACTTCCGGAGGAATATTTGTTCCTCCTACACAGATGGTGTTCTTTATACCATAGCGGAGCAGGTTCAGAATGTCAGCCCTTCCCTCGAGAATAATGATGGCATCTGAATTAAGTACATTCGGCCCACAGGGAATTCTGGATTTTCCGTAGTAAGTGAGTTCATCGACTCTTACGGACTGTCGTACTTCGTCGGCCAGTTCCTGGGATTCAGGCACGGTCTCATCAAACATTTTGGTAAAAATGAGTTTTGCCCTTTCAATAATCTTCTTTCGCTTTACAGCTCTTACGTCTTCTACCTGGAAAACCTCGATTTTTGCGCTACATGGCCCTACTCTGTCAATGGTCTCAAGCGACGCGGCAAGAATTGAGGTTTCAACCTTATCAAGGCTTGAGGGAACAAAGATATTTCCTTTGGTCTTTCCTCCTTTAGCCGTAACCATTACCTCGATCCTGCCAATCCTGCCAGTTTTTTGCAGGTCACGGAGATCAAGATCAGCCCCGAGTAATCCCTCAGTTTGCCCAAAGATCGCACCTACGATATCAGGACGTTCAATTACCCCATCCGCATTAATTTTAGAATGAATGATGTATTTTGTAGTATCCGTATTTTGCATGTGAATTCTCCTCATATATTGTGAATGATTTATCGTGATAGATTTAGTAAATTAAACACACTAGGAAGTTAATTCCCAACAATTGTAATTAATTACATTTGTGAATTAGATCCGTCGAGTTTTCTGATAACATAAACTATTCTCTAGACTCCGAAAACTCGTAAAGCCCTGGAAAATGCAAAAATAGTAAAAAAATCAGATTTCATCTCGGATCAGGGACAAAACACCCTTGAAGGGGCAGATTTAAGAATTAACTATAAATGTAGCCGGAAAGCTAGTTCCGAACCTGCCTTGAGTTTCCATTGTACTTATGCCAGGAGACATAATTCGGTAGAGTGCCAGAAATTTACGCTATTAAGTGGAAGCTCTTACCTTATGAGAACCTGCTATAATCCCAGACCTGAGTTAACCTGTCTTAAGGCTCTCTAGATCTAGAATCTCTTAACTTTCAATTGAACAGACAATAATACCTGCGTTGTTTCTGAGACTTTCCAATATCTGTTCGAAAGCCTTTTCCCTAACATAAGTTCTTATTATGACCCTGAGATAAACTTCAGGACCGAAAGCCAAAAAAAAGTGTTCACATTTCAATTAGCCTGATAACTATGATTTTCAATAAATACCCTTAAAAACGGGTAATCCGGGCATGAAGCCGATATGTGCAGACGCCCTATCCCGTGATTTAGGGGCTCTGTAGTGATAACTGGTAAGCGGTAAGTGAAATGTATATCAGGTTTATCGAGAACACTTTTTGACTTTTACTTCATGGGTGATGAGATATGAATTTCAGCTTTACGTTGAATGGTATTTTAACCCTGAGTGATAATATAGTGAATCTGAAGTTTTTATTAATTTGCATATGGATTAGTTACATTGGATTATCTTTACGAATTTAGCAATGGTGAATAGGTGAAGTTGTTAATCAATGATATGATCTGACAGAACAGTTCCCTTCTGCTTTTAAAGGAGTCTCGGCAAATGAGGAAACCTGTACGTCATATGTTTTAAATTCATGTATTTAATGCCGGCAGGCTTTAAGAACTTTGTGGTTATTTAAAGAGTTTTATCAAATCAAAGTAATTTTTCATGTCTGATGTCTTGAAGATAAGATACTTTCAAAACAACTTCAGAAGAAGTCTTTCAGAACGGGTCATAAGAAATTTAGAAAATGTAAAAAATAATAGAGTCGAAAATTTAGAAAAGTATATATAAAAAAAAAGACTTGTAAAAAATTGAACGGGCGAGGCATAGAAACTTTTTTATGTACTAACCCCCCACTCCCAAACTCGCTCGTTCAGCCACCCCTGAAGATTATAAGTCCTTTTCACGCTTTTTCCGGATTATGTAAAGACCCATTTTCATGTGGGAAGAGCAGATGATTTTCAAGTAATCTGCCTTTCAAAAAATGCCTGATCAAATAACCTTGATGAATCGTTTTAAGAATTCTCCACTCGTTAACCTGAAAGCTTTTTGGGCACTTAAATTATAATAGGCGGGAAACACAATTACTGAGAGCATGGGAAGCTATTTTGGCACAGAAAGCGTTGTAGATGAAATACAGAAAGCAGTCAGAGCCGATGGAAAATTTCAGGGAGCAGTATCCGCACAGAATCTCGAAAAAAAAGACCCCGTAAAAGTGGTTATTATAGGAGGGGGAGCCTGTGGCATGGCGGTTGCTACCAAAATTCGAAGACAGAGTGATTTTGAGATTACCGTAATTTCAAGAGATTCCCATACTGCTTACAGCCACTGCGGAATCCCTTTTGTTCTGGGCCGGGAAATCGAGAGTTTTGAAAAATTAATAGTGAAGCCCACGGATTTTTTCAAAAGAAATCGAATAGATGTCAGGCTAAACGAGTGTGTCAGTTCAATAGACCTCGATTTAAAAGTTGTTCGGACAGGAGAAGGAACTTATCCTTTTGACAAACTTGTTATCGCTACAGGTAGCCTTCCCTTTATACCTCTAACAGGCAGCACAAATGTTCTCCCTTATGGCGTTTTTACTCTAAGGACCCTTGACGATGGAGTGCTTTTTGAAAAAGCCCTGGAAACTGTTGAGAGAGTTTGCATAATAGGTGCAGGAACAATAGGAATAGAGTGTTCAGCGGCACTTTCAAAAAGAGGAATTAAAACCTCCCTTATAAGCCGAAGTAAAAATCTGCTTTCCAGACAACTGGATCCTGACATTTCCGAAATCATAAAAGAACATCTGGAAAGTCTCGGGATTGAGGTCATTTTCGGGGAACTTGCCGTTTATCCTGAAAATTTCTGGAAAGAAAAAACACTATATGTAGGAGATAGTCAGCTTTCTGCAGATCTTGTACTTCTTGCGAGTGGAGTTAGACCTGAGATATCCCTTGCCCTGGAGGCCGGTATCGAAATAGGGAAGGCAGGAGGAATAATTGTAAATGAAATGCTCCAGGTTAAGGCAGGAGAAGAATTTCTTCCCTATGTATATGCAGGCGGGGAATGTGTGGAAGTAATAGATCTTATAACAGGAGAAGCAAAATTAAGTCAACTGGGAACGACAGCCCGGCATATGGCCGACATAATCGGCAATAATATCACAGGAAAACGTACTCCTCTCGGACCACTTACCAACCCCTGGGTAGCCGTGGCAGGAGATTTACAATTCGGCGGAGTTGGCATTACCTCAAAAGAGGCTGAAAGCCATGGAATAAAGATAAACACAGGATTTTCACGGGGGCGTACAAGAGCTTCCTATTATCCAGGCCGTAAAGACCTGTACATTAAACTCCTATTCAAAGACGATATTCTGGTAGGTGCACAGCTTGCCGGAGGAGAGGGAATAAAAGAAAGGATTGATGCTCTTTCCCTGGCAATCCGAAAGAAAGCTACCATTAGAGACCTTCTTGACCTGGAGACTTGCTATGCACCACCGGTCTCTATGCTTGTGGATCCTCTCAGACCAGCTGTAAAAACTGCAATCCGAAATATAAAGGAAAAGGAAGGAAAGCAAATAGAAACACAGTGAATGGAAGCGAAGAAAATAGAAGCAACATAAATGGAAGCAAAGCAAATAGAAATCAGTAGGATAACGTAAGATGGAATCAGGAAAATGTGGGGGAAGCAAATGTTAGAGATCGACGGCTCTTATGGTGAAGGGGGAGGGCAGTTGGTCAGAACGGCTGTTGCCCTTTCCGCAGTTACCGGAAATGGGATAAGGATTACTAATATCAGGAAAAACAGACCAAATCCAGGCCTGAAACAGCAGCATTTAAAGGCGCTGGAAACTGCAGCCAGTATATGTAGAGCTCAGACATCTGGACTTTTTCCAGGCTCTACTGAAATTTTGTTTGTTCCAGTGGAAATCGGGGGGGGTAAGTATGATATTGATATCGGGACTGCAGGAAGCATAACCCTGCTCCTCCAGTGCATTATGCCTGCCCTACCGTTTGCAAAAAAGAAGGTCGAGCTCACTATAAAAGGGGGAACCGACGTTGCCTGGTCTCCAACAATAGACTACCTGCAGAATGTAACCTTCAGGGCTCTGAAACAACTTGGATATTCAGGCAGCTTAACTCTGAAAGAACACGGTTACTACCCAAAAGGAGGAGGAAAAGTTTCAGCTTATTTTAAGCCGTGCAGGTTGCGAGGATTTAATTTTTTAAAAGAAGAGGAAGAAATCAAGGGGATTTCTCACGCTTCGAATCTTCCGACTCATGTACCTTTACGCCAGGCCGAAGCTGCCAGTACGAGATTAATGGAAGCCGGATATACATCTCAAATTGAAACTCAATCCTTTGAAGCTTTTTCCACCGGAAGCGGGATAACCCTCTGGACAGGCTATATAGGTGGGAGTGCCCTTGGGGAAAGAGGACTTCCCGCAGAAAAAGTAGGCAAATATGCCGCAGACGAAATTATTCCTGAACTTAGATCAGGAGCCTCGGTGGACACACATCTGGCAGACCAGCTAATACCGTACATGGCTCTTGCAGGAAATAGTTCTTACACTGTCCGTGAACTCTCTCTTCATACTACGACAAATATCTGGGTTACTGAACAGTTTCTGAATGTCAAATTCAGGATAGAAAAAAAAGAAGGCTTTTTAGAAGTGTCCGTGAGTTGAAAGAAAAGAGAAAGAAAAAGAAAAAGGGAAGAAAAAAAGGAAAGAGAAAGAAAAAGGAAAGAAAAAGAAAAAAGGAAAGAGAAAGAAAAAGGAAAGAGAAAGAAAAAGAAAAGAACGAAAAGAAAAGTAACACAAATAACTTGCTGGAAATTTAAAAATCAGCCTTTTAAAGTTGTTCTTTTGAAATCGACCCTTTAAAATCAGTCTTCAACGATAAAGAGATATTCAGGAGGTATCTTTTCCGCAAGTACGATGTCATCAGTTGCAAGTTTGAGAGAGATCCCATCTTCCTGAGCTTTAAAGGCATCGATTTGAAGGATGACAGGGCTTTCAGTATGAATAAGAGACACTTCTACTGCTTTTTCATACGAAGTGCTGAGATGGACATATCTTTGCTTTATTGGAAATATTCCGTTCTCCAGCAGAACATCAACTTCTTCAGGGCTTGCCCCATAATACAGATATGGAGAATCGCTTTCCCTGTAATCCAGATCAATATTGACAGAGTGCCCGTAACGTGCCCTGATTCTTGAATTGCGGATCTCGTACCTTCCTTTTTCATCAGATTCTACAAGCGCGTAAAGGTATTCCTTCCTCATCCAGTTGTATCGCTTTCTCATAACGTCACAGAAATCGTTGATATTAACCCAGCCGAATCTGTCCATTTCAACTCCCGCAGATTCCGGGAAATGTCTGAGAGCACCAGATACAAACCTGCCAAGCTTTTCTTCCTTGTTATCGTCCAGCAGGTATCTTCCAGGGCGTTTACACTGCAGACAGCTGCCTCCTCTAAAATAGCCGTGCTCAGTGCATTTTCGAATCATGATATCACGTACATAATGAAACTTTACTATAAATAAGGTTTTGTTTTAAGTTTTATTTTAACAAAGTTGCAGAGCCAAAATTTTATTGTTTCTCAACTATCCTCTGCCCCAATTTATTTCCTGAAATTCGCAGGACAGGAAACCTCTGAGTTCTTCAGTACGGCATTCAAGGAAAAATAATGAATATCAAGCTTTGATTTCAGGATATTTGTAGTTTGAAAGCCCGCTGGAGATAGAATAGATAAGCGTAGGCATGTTTATTAAAGGGGCATAGTTTATTAAACGGGCATAGTTTATTAATATTGATTCCGCTTTGTTGAGAAATACTTTCATCTGGCACACGGTAATCTTTAGTAAGACGGCTTGCATATCGTAGCGCAATATATAAAGTACTTCAACAGCCGCGTGTTCAAACTTAAAATCAAAAAGAATAAAAGGGACTTTAGAAAGTATTTGGTTATGATTATTCTTATCATTCATTAAAAGATGTAAGTAAAAAGTTAATGTGCGACTTAAGTTAATGTGCTCAGACTTGTAAACTTGTAATTTACTAACCTGTAATCTACTTGTCTCTTAACAGTTTTTGAATTTTATGCCATAATGCTAAACTGGATTCAAAGCATTGACCGTCACTAATAGTCACTAATAGTCACTAACAGTCACTAACAGTCACTAACAGTCACTAACAGCCACTAACAGTTACTAACAATTATTGCCACAGGAATTAAGGCAAATAATTGAGGCAAATAATAGACACTGAAAATAGAAATCATATATTAAGGGGATAATATGACAGACATTGAATCAATCTATAATAAACTTAATAACGTTATCAGTAAAGAAGACTTTCTGCAGCGTGTACAGGAAAAGGTCGAAAGCATGGGAGGGCTTTGCGATGAACCTATGGCTGCCATGCTGGTTGCCAATGAACTTGGATTTTCGGATGTAGGTCGGGACAGTGTAAAAGTTGAAAATATTACAGCTGATAGCGGGCAAATTAACTTTGTTGCAAAGGTTGTGTCGGTTTTTGAGATCAAAGAATTCACCCGAAACGACGGGACGATAGGTAGAGTCGGAAATATAATTGTTGGAGATGAAACCGGCAAGATTAAGCTCACTCTCTGGGACAACATGGCAGATCTCATCAAAACTGGAAAAATCGTAGCAGGGCAAACCCTCCAGATCAGCGGCTATGCGAAGCAAGGATACTCAGGAGTGGAAGTCAATGTCGGAAATAATGGAGTCCTGGCCGAGAGTGAAGAAGAAATCGATGTAGCTGCCAACAACCAGAAAATAAAGGATATAAAGGACGGCATGGGAGACCTGAATTTGACAGGAAAAGTCCTGGAAATTTCAGAGATAAGGACCTTCCAGCGAAAAGACGGGACCAATGGAAAGGTAGGAAACCTGCTTCTTGGAGACAGTACAGGCACAGTCAGGGTGACCCTCTGGGACGACAGGACTGAGTTTATGAACCAGGTAGAATATGGAGACACTGTGGAGCTGGTCAGTGCTTATGCGCGGGAGAATGCCTTTACCCAGAAAGTTGAGTTGCAGGTGGGAAACCGAAGTATAATAAAGAAAAGTGAGAAAAAAATCGAGTACGAAGAGGAATTTACCCCAATTGAGGATATCGGGGCTGATATGAACAATATTAACGTTTCCGGTAGAGTTCTTGATATAGGGGAAATCCGGACCTTTGAGAAAAAAGACGGGTCTGCCGGAAGAGTCGGAAATCTTCTTCTTGGTGATTCCACTGGAAAAATCAGGCTGACTCTATGGGATGAAAAAACCAGTTTTCTGGATGAAATCGACTTTGACGAGACCATAGAGGTACTTCATGCTTACTCTCGTGAAAATGCCTTCAACCAGCAGGTGGAACTCAACATGGGAAGCCGGGGAATAATCCAGAAGAGTGAAAAGGAGATTGAGTACAGAGAAAAGTTTACGGATATCGCTGCTATTATCCCTGGGGAAAACTATTCGGTTCAGGGTAAGGTTTCCGAAATAGGGGAACTCCGCGAGTTTGAAAGGGAAGATGGAACCGAGAATGTGGTTGCAAATCTCCAAATAAAAGACGAAACCGGCAGCATAAGGCTAACTCTCTGGGGAGAACAGGCTTATGTGATCGAAGATCTTGATATTGACTCCGAAATCCAGGTCATTAATGCATATTCGAAGTATGGCCTGAATGAAGAAATCGAGCTGAGTATTGGGAACCGAAGCAGAGTAATTATGCTTTAATCACTTTCCCTTTTTCGGCTTCGGATCGGGCTTCTGCTTTTGGTTTACTCCTCAAGCCATACTTTTTAAGGTAAAAACTTATAAAGTGCGTTCCAGTGGAAATGAAGGGGTCTGAAAAATTTCTTGTGAGAGAAATAGAAAGCATTACAAATATAATTTGGATTTTTTGAAACTGTATAAGCCTATTTTCTAAAGTATACTTCTTTTCTGCACTTCTTTCTAATACTTCTTCCAGAAGATTGAATCTTTTTCATTCTCAGCAAAAACCTCCAGTGGAAATAGGGGGGTTCTGAAAAATTTCCTCCGTGATTTCCTCAAGCTTTTTACTATGAGATTTACCATAAGCAAACTAACTGGAGATTTAAAGTGAATGCGCTTGACTTCATGCAAATTTATGTTCTCTACAAAAAAAGTAAATGCCGTTATTATTATGTACCATTGAATCATAATATAAGCTGTAAAAAAAGTCCGAAAATTATGGGGAAAACATCTTAGAGGAAGCGGACAAAAAAAGAAATCCGGGACAATGGGCCTCACCGGAGTATTATCTTTAAAAAGCTAATGATTGCAAGGCCTAAACTGGAGGGAAAACTAAAGCGATCTTGAACGTTTTTCCACAGGACACTTGATACCTGAAGAGCTTTTTCGAAATTTTAGTATAAATTATATTTTAAATAATATATTATAAGTTTATATATTATACGTTGTCTAACATTATCTAAAATTATCTAAAATTATCTGTAAATTTTATATTGTGAATTGCCAAATTACGGAATGAAAGGGGGAACGGCAGTAGATGGCAGATGAACCTGGAAGGGGCACCGATGCTGAGAGAGATATAGATACTGGTATTCACAGCAGAGAGATTGAAAGAGAGGTCTCAGTTGCTGAAGTCATGAATAAAGCAGTCATAATAATGGACATTAATTCAGACATTCCTGCCATTGCAAGGGAAATGGTCAGCCGTGATGCAGGAAGCGTCATTATTACAGAAAATGGCAAAGCCATGGGAATTATAACTGAAAGGGACTTTGTAAAGGGTATTGTTACAGAAGATAGAAAACCAGGTGAGGTAAAGGCAAGTGAAATCCTCTCAACCCCCTTAATAACTGTAAAGCCTGAAACAAGTGTAATAAAAACTTCTGAGATCATGTTAAAGGCGAATATTAAAAGGTTGCCAGTCCTGGAAAACGGTACAATAATAGGAGTGGTTTCGAATACTGATATTCTGATGGTTACACCCGGGCTCAGCACCATACTCAAAGATCTTATTGATATGAACCGGGAAGCTCTCCTCTCCACTCCTTCAGTTGAAGAGATTACAGAGGAGTTCATCACAGGAATATGTGAATCCTGTTTTTATCACTCAGCAGACCTTAAATTAGTTGACGGCATGTATTTATGCGAAAACTGTCGGCAAGAAGAAGGGGAGAATTACGAATGAATTACAATCTTGAAATCTCGACTTTCAAATATTCGGTCTTAAAGAAAGCACAGGAAGGTAAACAATGAATGTCAGCGAGATTATGTCAGAAGGGCCTATAAGTATCAAAGAAGGAGACTTTGTAACTCACGCCCGTCAGCTGATGCGCGATTACCTTCTTCGAAGCCTTGTTGTTGTTGACGAAGAGAACAGGCTTGTGGGAATGCTAAGTGACCAGGATATCTTGAGGGTTACCTCTACACGCTCAAATGTCACAGTAGACGGGTATGCAAGCCAATCCCCGACAGTCACTCCGGATATGGATGTCATGAAAGCTGCAAGGTTAATAGTGCAATCGAAACAGAATAGGGTCCCGGTTGTTAAATCAACTGCTGACCATACGGTTGTCGGCGTCCTGAGTAATGTGGATATTCTTAGAAACGTGGAGCTTCCGAAAAATCTTCCCAAAACCATACAGGAGATTATGACAAAAAAAGTTGAAATCTGCTCTCCAGAAGAAAGAGTGGCAAAGATTTGGGGGCGTATGCTTGAGACAGATTACACGGGTATTCCTGTAGCTTCAAAAACAGGGGAGCCCATAGGGATGATAACCAGAAGGGACATCATCAAATCAGGAGCTGTGCGGATATCCGTAGAAGACGATCGAGCGACAAGGCCCAATGACAGTCCGAAGGTTGAAACGGTAATGTCAACTCCCACATATACTATTTCAGAAAGCGATTCCGTCCGGAGTGCAATTGAGATGATTATTCACTATGATATCGGGAGGGTCACTGTAGTGAATGAACATGGAAAAGTATCCGGAATTGCTGACAGACAGGATCTTCTGAAGTCTATTGTCAATGTATGGACTGAACAACCCTCAGATAATCGCTTTTGAAATTAACTTTCTACTTTAAAGCTCCGTGAATTGTGAAAACTGGCCAGAAAATTAATGTAAAAAATAAATGGCAGTTTTCATGCAAAAAGATTATAACATCAAAGACTATCATCAATAATAATTATAAATCCACAAATAAAGTAAACCTTTCGGAAAGATTCGGGAGAAATTGCTTTCAGGTTTTGTTTTTTCCAGTAGCAAACCTGGGTTTGCTGAGAAGTAAGCTGCACGCTCCAGGGAAACTCCTGCAAGCTGCAGGAAGAGAAAAACGGCATATGAAAAAAGCAATTAACTGCAACTCGAATTCGGTGATTCCATTGGACAAAAATATGACATTTAAATCTGTCGACAAGATGAAGATTCAGCCAGGTGTGAGCAAATCCAAGAAAGCGCAGCAGAAAGACCCGCACACGATTAGCAGCATGGGCACTATGCGAATAGGTCCTGAGTTTAAATCCCGCATTTCAGAACATGAGGGAAAAATCCTGGCTCTGGCAACAAGAAATGTAGTAACCCTCCCTCCAACCGCAAAAATAATGGATGCAATCAGGATTATGACTGAAAAGAGGTTCAGGCGCATTCCTATTACAAACGCCGGTACGCGGAGACTGGAAGGGGTAGTTACTTCCGTAGATATTATCGATTTTCTGGGGGGCGGAAAAAAGAATCTGCTCGTTGAAAACCGCTTCAAAGGTAACCTTCTGGCTGCAATCAACGAAGAAGTACGACAAATCATGGAAACTGACATTCCCTATCTTTATGACCAGGCTGACTTTAAAGACGCTGTTTCAACAATGATTGAAAGAAGAACAGGCGGTCTGCCAATCGTGAACAGTGACATGCAGGTCGTTGCAATCTTTACCGAAAGGAATGCACTTGAATTGATGGGCGGAATCGTGACAAACCGAACTGTTGATGAATATATGACCGAGAACGTCAGAATGGTCTCAACTGATACTCCCATTGGACAGGCGGCAAAAATAATGGTAGAGAACAGGCTTCGAAGGCTTCCTGTAGTCAAGGACGGCATCTTCGCAGGAATTATCACGTCCTCTGATATTATCTACTTCCTTGGAAAGGGAGAAGCCTTCAGTAAGCTGACAACAGGAAACATTCACGAGGCTCTAGACCGGCCTGTAGGTTCTATTGTCTCAAGAGAGCTGATATGGACTGGTCCAGGCACAGACCTGGGAAAAGCAATGGAAATAATGCTTGAGAAAAAGATAGGTTCACTTCCGGTCCTGGATAATGGGCTGCTCCGCGGCATTATTACTGAAAGAGACCTTCTGAGATCTCTTAAA
The DNA here is from genome assembly GCF_000969945.1 of Methanosarcina sp. Kolksee. NCBI lineage: Archaea > Methanobacteriati > Methanobacteriota > Methanomicrobia > Methanosarcinales > Methanosarcinaceae > Methanosarcina > Methanosarcina sp. Kolksee. The sequence continues at coordinate 14,025 of NZ_CP009524.1, read as the reverse complement.
TGAATTCCAGGAAATAATCAATTGATTAGAGATTCAAATTGATTAGACCTCATCCAGGCTGGTTAAAGTTGATTCAAGCTGGTTCAAGTCGGTTCAAGCTGATTCAAGCTGATTCAAGCCGATACAAGTTGATTCAAGCTGGTTCAAACTGTCACGGAACTTAACGAAGTTTAGCGAAAATTAAAGTTGAACTGAGCCCGAGAAACTTTCGGGCTTAAGTTTTAAGAGATTAAGATTCCAGGAGATTAAGATTCCAGGAGATTAAGATTCCAAGAGATTTGAAGAAAAGGAAAATTTTCTAGCTGGATAGATCAAGAAGTAAGCCTATAATTTGTGGATAGGTCGAAAAGTAAGCTGTACATTGAGTACCCAGGATTTGAAGTGTAGCTCATTTTAAAATAAGAACTTTATAAAAAAAGAACCTTTTAAAATAGTTCTCGCTTCAACAAGAGGTACTGGTTACTTCCCTAAAAATTCACCGATTACAGCTAAAAACTGTAACTTTTGCTTCCGATTCAAAAAGTATAATTATTGACACTTATATATTGTAAAAGTGAAGGAGGTACTTCATGAATGTAGCGAACATCATGAGTTCACCTGTGTACGTCGTAAATACAGATGAACCCGTGTCACGTGCGAGAAAACTGATGTTAAGGCATAAAATCAGTACGTTGCTCGTCCTCAATGAGGGCAAGATAGTGGGAATCGTTACAAAATCAGACATCACTAACCGTCTGGCTCAGGCTGAACCTCTATGGAGGAGGAGGCCAATAGATCAAATCCCTATCAAGTTATTGATGACTGAATCGGTCATTAGCATCTATCCTGAGGCCTCTATTTCCCAAGCAGCTGCCTTAATGCTTGAGAACGGGGTGCACACTATCCCGGTTGTAAAGAACGATATTGTAGGTATTATCACCAGGACAGATCTTGTGCGCTTTGTTGCGGAAAATGACGAGGAAATGAAAACAAAGATCTCTAAATTAATGACTGAAGATATTATTTCTGTTCACAGGCATCATACTATCAACCATGTAATTGACGAAATGAACAGAAATAACATCGAAAGAGTGATTGTTAAAGACGATGCAGGAAAGCCTGTAGGAATTATTTCCAGCAGAAGCCTTGCCTTAAACCTCTTAACTGATTTTCAAGGCGAACTTTCCACGAAAAACATCAAGATGACTCGCAAATCCTCTCCTGGGGGCCAGAAGACCTATAGATATGTAAAAGAGTTACCCTTGACCGCAGAAGACATCATGATATCTCCAATAAACTCCATTGATTCAAATGAAGATATCAGTGCAGCCGCCAAAAAGATGATTGAAAATGGAGTGACTGCATTACCTGTCAGTGATGGAGAAGATATAGTGGGCATAATAAGCAGAACCGATATCATGAAAGCCATCCTCTGAAACACCGCAGTGGAGGTACATACTGCGAAAGAAACAATTAACAGCGATAGACAAATCATCCAAATGTAAGAAAAGAATGCGGAATTAAACCGTAGGAAACGGATGAAGAAAACACGTAAAGAATTACGAAAAATATAATTAAAAATTCTGGATACGCATGAGGTGAATTACATGCAAGCTAAAGACATGATGGTACAGCCATACAGGATTGATAAGTCAGACACCATATCTCACGCTCTGGATCTAATGGAAAAGAAAAACACAAAACGTCTGCTGGTAGTTCATGACGATCAGATAATCGGTGTACTTACAATGAGAAGTCTGACAGAGCAGCTCGGGACTCGCAAGAAACTGAGCAAACCTGCATCCTCTCTGCATGTTGCAACAGCCGTATCCGACAATTTTGTAAAGGTTCTGCCTGATACCGATACCAGGGATGTTCTTACCCTGATGAAAAAGACTGGTGGCGTAATTATTGTCACTGATAATGGAAAAGCCCTGGGTTGGGTGACACCCCAGGAATTCATGGAACTAAACCACTTCACAGGTTTTGTCGGGGAAGTAATGGAAAAAAATCCTGTAGTAATCAGTTCATCCGATAGGGTTAGCCACGCTAGGCGAGTTATCCTGGACAAAGATGTAGGAAGGCTGCCAGTACTTGAAAACGGAAAACTTGTAGGCATTATTGCTGAAGACGATATTGCCTTTGCCATGCGTTCTTTCAGGGATCTAGTGGCTGATAATCAGCAGGATTCAAGGATCAAGAACCTATTGGTAGGGGATATTATGACCCGTAGTGTGATTAGTGTCTATACCAATACTCCACTTGAAGAAGCTGTCAGGACAATGCTAGAACACGATGTAGGAGGTGTTCCAGTCCTTAGCCTGGATGATGAACTTGCTGGTTTCCTGGCCCGCAGAAATGTAATAAATACACTTGAGAAGTAAGCTCAAAACCAGAGAAAGAGAGAGAAAAAACTTAATTGAAATCCTGAAAGCCAGTAATTAAAAAAAGGCCTGCTTTCTTAAACAGGCCTTTTTTGAATTTCTGCACTTTCTCTTGGACCTATTTCTTGCTTTAAAACAAATTTTACTTTAATCCTATTTAGGAAGGATTCTTATTTTACGATGAATCTCTCTTTAAGAAGAATTCGATTTTTCAATGAATTTCTCTTTACAAGCTGTCTCAAAACTCAAGCCATTTCTACAATTGGACTATAGATAATATTTACTTTAAATACATAGAAGCTATTTTTCCAAACTTTAGATACGGATTAACTTTACAGTCAAATATAATATATCAATTGTAGAATCAAGTTTACTTTTGAGACTGCCTGTTTAGAAGATTCGATTTTAAAACAATTCCCCTTTTAGAATGATTTTTTCATTTAGAATACTTTCCTATTTTTAGAAAGACCTATCTCCACCGATGAGGCCTCCCAGAATACCAGTTCCAGCAACGCCGGTCTGTTCGTCCCTGTGACCATAAGCAGAAGCTGCAAAGATTCTGTCAGCAAGGCGGGAGAAAGGCAGGCTCTGCATATATACTGTGCCCGGACCTGTAAGGGTTGCAAGAACAACTCCTTCACCACCGAAAAGGGCATTTTTAAAGTTCCTTGACCAGGTTATATCATATGTTACGGTTTCGGTGAAAGCTGCCACACAGCCTGTGTCAACACGATAAGTCTCACCAACCGCCAGGTCTTTTCTTATAACTGTGCCCCCGATATGGAGAAAGGCCAGACCGTCACCTGTCAGTCTCTGCAGGATAAAACCTTCGCCACCGAAGAATCCTGCTCCAAGCTTGCGGGTGAAAGCTACTTCTATTTCTACTCCGCGAGCAGCACAGAGAAATGAATCTTTCTGACAGAGGAGACTGCCTCCAAACTTTGTGAGGTCAAGGGGAATAATCTTTCCCGGATAAGGAGCCGCAAAAGCTACATGCCCCTTTCCAGAACCTTTTTGAACAAAGCTTGTAATGAAGAAACTTTCCCCTGTCAGGGCCCTTTTAAGTCCTTTTTTGAGACCTCCGAAAAATCCACCACCTTCGTTACCCATACTGGTCTGCATCTCAATTCCGGGCCCCATGTATGCCATAGCCCCGGCTTCTGCCTGAACAGCTTCATTCGGATCAAGCTCAATTTCAACGATCTGCATATCGTCGCCGATAATCTCGTAGTCGATTTCATCTGCCATATTATACTCTCCAACCTTTTTGTAAGCTTAGATGTAATAAAATTAGAAACAAATTAGAACCGAATACTTAAAAACATTTTTAATGGACTAAATCATTTTTAAATTATTTCATGAAAACAGGTTATTGTGAAGACAGGTTATTGTGAAGACAGGTTATTGTGAAGACAGGTTATTGTGAAGACAGGTTATTGTGAAGACAGGTTATTGTGAAGACAGGTTATTGAAAAGACAGATGTAGATATTCTGATACATGCCTGATAACGACAACTTATTTCAGGCCTGAAAACAGATAAATAAACATGAGTAGAGAGGGGAACGAGGAAATAGATCCTCAATTTATAGTTAAGCTTGCCAGTTTCCTGGGATTCGATAAAGAAAGGGTTCAGCACCTTTTTGAGAAAAACTATCTTGCCCAGAATTGGGGAAAATATGAATATCTGTTCCGTTTCGATAAGGAGATCTCCCATATAGAGAGGGGAACTGTGCTTTATGAGAAAGACGATTCTTTCGAAATCATAATGGGTTTCCCGAAAATCCGGAGAGCAATGGTACTGGACACCACGATTAAAAAGCACTTCAGCGGCCTTGAAAAAGTGGCTGTGGAAGAAAAGATGAATGGGTATAATGTCCGCATAGCGATTGCAAAAGACGAAATTCTTGCAATTACCCGAAGCGGATATATCTGTCCCTATACGACTCAAAAAGCAAAAGAGAAATTGAACCTGAAGTTTTTTGACGATTTCCCTGAACTTGTACTTTATGGAGAGATGATAGGTCCGGACAATCCTTATGTCCCTAAAGATATCTATGGCATCGATTCAGTAGAGTTTTATATTTTTGATATCCGGGAGAAAAATAGCGGTAAGCCTCTCCCAATAAGCCGGAAACAGGAAATTTTGGAAAAGTACGGCTTTTTCCAGGTAAAGTTTTTCAAAGAAATTCCTCTGGAAAGTGCTGCTGAAGAAATTGGAAAAATCATCCGGGAACTCGGAGAAAAAGAACATGAAGGCGTCGTAATAAAAGACCCGGAAATGGTTCTTTCTCCGTTAAAATATACCTCTTCCCAGAGTAATTGCTCGGATCTCAGACATGCCTTTAAGTTTTACAATGAGACCGGCAGAGACTATATGCTTTCCCGAATTGTCAGAGAAGGTTTTCAAACAGTTGAATGGAACGAAGATAAGGCCGAGTTTGAAAAACGCTGCATGCAGCTAGGGAAGAGTATACTTGGCCCTCTCAGTGAATCCATTCTGAGTGTAAAAAACGGTCAGCGGTTATATGAAGAAGCAAAGATCCGGGTAAGGGATCTAAAAACTGCAGCCGAGTTCGAAGATTATCTTAAAAGACTCGGGATAGATGCAATTTTTGAAGAGCCTCAGTTAGTAGGAGAAGAGTATCTGGTAATTATAAAAAAGATTAACAAAAGCACCAACGATAAAACTCAAGCAATGTGGCAGGGTGAAACCTGGTGATATTTCCCTGCCAGATTGTGTTTTAAGATTTGAATTTTGAATAGTTTTTTTCAGAGTGTTTCGAAAAGAAATATATTACAGTATAATTATACCAGATGCAGGTTCAGAGTTATAATACACTGTAAATTCAGAGTCATAATACACTGTAAATTCAGAGTTATCAATAGCACATAGATCAAGGAATTGCAAGACACTATAAGGAATTACAAGGAATTAAAAGGAATTAAAAGGAATTAAAAGGAATTAAAAGGAATTAAAAAGAATTAAAAGGAATTAAAAGAAATTAAAAGAAATTACAAGGAACTACAAGAGATTACAAGGAACTACAAGAAATTAAAAGGAATTACAAGAAATTAAAAAAAATTACAAAGAATTAGAAGGAATCCAGTATGACAAATGTTGCAATTATCGGGACGGAAAAAAGTGGAAGAACCTCCCTTGCCGCAAACCTGGGGAAAAAAGGAACATCCTCCGACATAACTATGTATAATAATGCTAAGGAGAGCCGGAAAATGGTTTTTGTAGACTCGCACGGCTATCCTAAAGCTTTAAAATCCCTGATTACGGTACTGAATATTTCAGATATGGCAGTCCTCTGTGTCCCTCCTGATGGCCTTGATAGGAATAATCCTGCAAGTGTTCATACCGGAGAATGCATTGTTGCCCTGGATCTGCTCGGCTTTAAGCATGGAATAATTGCCCTGACAAAGTCCGACAGTACACATATGTATGCAATCGATGAGCTGATAAAGAAAATAAAACTGATGACCGCAGGCACTTCCCTTCAGGATTGGGAATGTATTTCCCTGAATACTAATAAAAGTGCAAAAGATCCTTTTGAGGGTGTGGAAGACCTCAAAGCCAAAATTTCCGAGATCTCGGAAAAAATCGAAGCCGAACAGGCTGAGTTGAATAGTCTGCCTACAAGAGTGTTTATAGATCATGCGTTCAATGTTACTGGAAAAGGCTGCGTTGTTCTTGGAGTTGTCAAACAGGGGATTTCAAAAGACAAGGACAAAACCAAAATTTTCCCGATGGACAGAGACATTGAAATCCGATCCATCCAGAGCCACGATGTGGATATTGAAAGTGCACCCACAGGCACCAGAGTAGGAATGCGTCTTAAAAACGTGCAGGCCAAAGATATAGAAAGGGGATTTATCATCTCCGATAAAGAAATCATAAGTACTGATTATGTCCTTGAATGCACCATCTCAAGATTCACACGAGCAATTGAAACCTCAAGTGTGCTTCATCTCTTTGTTGGCCTGCAGTCCGAACCTGTACGTGTGGAGAAGATCCTGGTTGATGGGAAGGAAGTAAAAGAAGCAAAGCCTGGCAGTACCTGCGTGATGGAACTTTTAGGTAATAAAAAAGTAGCTTACAGTAAAGAAGACCGTTTCCTGCTGGCAAACCTTGACATTCCCCAGAGATTTGCAGGCTATGGCTTTACAAAATAACTATTTTATAAATTTAAATACATAATTTTTAAGGGTAGAATATGGAGAAAAATTCAGGAAAAAGGGATTTAGGAAAAAAGGATTCAAAAAAAGAGGATTTAGGAAAAGAAGATTCAAAAAAAGAGGATTCAAGAAAAAATGAAGCTACTTGTGAAGACGGGGAGAGTACAGTAAGAGATAAGACTTTTTATGGAAATGTTTTTCACAGAAATGTCTGTTGGCAGCGTTCTTACCAGAAACCTGAAGGTGAAGAGCTTATCATGGCACTGTACGGCAGCCTAAGAAATGGGCTTTACAATAGCCGCCGTTTTGATCTGCAAAACAGGTCAGAGTTTCTTGGTACAACAACAGTAAGAGGGTACGCTCTTTACTCCCTGGGCCCTTATCCAGGCATCTATCCCTTGGAAAATTCCTGTGTTGTAGCTGAAGTACGCAGGTTTTCAGGAAAACAGCAGCTTGAAATTGCCAAATCAATTGATTATATGGAACTTTTCGGAGGATACCACAGGGAGTATGTGGATCTGGAAATTGGTGAGCAGAAATTTAGAGGCTTTATTTACGTTTATGATGAGAAACCTGAATCGGAAAGAATCGAGCATGGTGACTGGGCCAGATACTTGAATGAAAAAGAACCACAGGAATGAAACAATTAAGAAAGTGAATAATACTACCAAAACACACATGAAATTCTTCTAATCACAGGCACAAAGAAATGAAAGTACTTGAAAGAATTTTCATGCTAAACATTACGAAGAATTCCCACCATGGCGTAAGTTATTAATGGGGAATTCAAAAAAGGATTTTAGAATGAACAACAGCTGAGCATTCTGTTTTATTGAAAGATGTTAACGGTTAATCGTAGATAGAGAGTTGTGGTTAATCGCAAATAGAGAGTTGTTTAACGGTTAATCGTAGAGATAGAGAGTTGTGGTTAATCGCAAATAGAGAGTTGTTTAACGGTTAATCGTAGAGATAGAGAGTTGTGGTTAATCGCAAATATAAGAGTCCGTGAATAAGTCCGTAAATAAATCCATGACGGTGGAAAAGAGGGCTCATTTATGAATTTTAGAGATATTCTAGAGTTTACAAAGAAACCGCAAATCTATGCAGAAGGAAACGCTGTTATGTGGACAGATGACCACATTTCAAAGCAGCTGTTGAATATCCATTTGAACCCGGATATTGATCTGGCAAGCCGGAGAAAAGCAAGTATAGAGAGTACCGTGGACTGGATTTTAAACTCCGTCAATCAGGAAAAAATGAATATTCTTGATCTGGGATGCGGACCCGGATTGTATGCTGAGGTTATGGCAAAGAGGGGACATAAAGTAACAGGTGTCGATTTCTCAAAGAATTCAATCGAATATGCCAGAAATGAAGCCATAAAGAAAAACCTGGATATAGAATACATAAACCAGAATTACCTCGAACTATGTGAAGAGAATAAATATGACCTTGCAATGATGATTTTTACTGATTTTGGCGTCTTAACACCAGTTGCAAGAAGGACTTTATTACAGAATACTTACAGAGCTTTAAAGCCTAAAGGAATTTTCATTTTTGATGTTCTCAGCGATAAAGACATCGAATTGAAAGTTGCTGAAAAATCCTGGGAAATGGAAGAATGTGGCTTTTGGAAAGATAGACCATACCTTGTTCTTTCAGACTCCTATTATTATCCGATGGACAAAGTGATATTGTACCAGCACATCGTAATCGATAATTCTGACAATTTCAATGTATATCGTTTTTGGACTCACTTCTTCACGTATGATGACCTGAAAAAGATGCTGGTACAGGAAAACTTTGAAAAAGTCGAGTGCTATGATGATGTTTTGCCAGGTATCGATCTCTGGAATGGTAACAATGTTATCTTTTGTAAAGCAATTAAAAAGTAATTTTAATAGTATCATCAGAAAGACGAGTTATGGAAATATAGGGGAAAAATAATTTCAAGAGGTTCTTCAGAAAGACGAGTTATGAAAATATAGGGAAAAAATAATTTGAAAGAAGTAAAAAACGGGAAACAGAGCCTCAAAAACTCACAAGTTCCTTATCACAAATTCCTTAAAAACTCGAGGCTCTTGATCCCTTCTTCTACTGAACTCATTTCAGTAACAAAGATTCCTTCGTAGTTTGAGAGCTTCTCCATAACCTGTTTCCAGTTAATATTACCCTCTCCAATAGGTAAATGTTCATCTTTTTTTCCCATATTATCATGGATGTGCACATGGGAAATACGATTGCTTAACTGATCCAGAAAATCGTCAATAAGCCCTAATGTGTTTGCGTGTCCGACATCGAAGGTGAAACCTACATTATGGCTTCCAATGGATTCAAGCATCTCAAGCATCTCGTCGGGATATTTTCCAAAGATCTTAGGCATGTCGGGCATATTTTCGACAGCAACAAGGATTCCGAAATCCGCAGCGAAGTCACAGATTTCCTGGAGAGAAGCAAGATTGGTAAAATAAGCTTCCTGTGGAACCTGCGCGCCATAAGGAGAAAGATAACCAGGGTGTACTACAGCAAGATTGACATAGTTAGAGGCAAGAGTAAGGTAGTGCTTCATCTGCCTGATAACTTCTGTCCTGATTGAGTAATTCAGACCTGCCAGATTCATATCCGAGAAAGGTAGGTGCAGAGTTAGCTCGAGACCTGTGGTTTCACTGATATTTTTCAAATTCTGAATGTTCTTACTGTTCAGGCACTGAGAACCTTCCTGTACGACTTCCCAACCGGTGTATCCATGGTCTTCGAGCGTGTAAGCCCATTTGAAAGGGTCTTCAATGACTGCACGCGAAGAATAGCTGATTCTGTGCAACTGCATGATGAAAGTTCATTCCTTTTCATTTATCAATATACATCATCTAGCGAGAACTGAGATATATTTAACTGAATTATTTTAATGAACTATTATTAGCCCAGTTTTACAAAATATTAAAGATATTAAAAATAGATTAAAAATGGATTAAAAATAGATTAAAAATGGATTAAAAATGGATTAAAAGGTTACAGAGAAAATGTATCTTGTGTAAAACATGTTAAAGCCCTTCAATTCCTCTCCACATAGTCCATTTCTACCTCAACAACAGGTTTTCCGTCTTCAGTAAGGGGCAAAAACCATTCAAAAAGCCTTTCCATTTCTTCCTGAGAGTCGGTTCTGATAATGATTTCAATAGATCCAAGAGGTTCTTCCTGCGCAGGAACACTGGGAATTCCGACAAAAGCAGCCTGTTTATTGAGCGAAAAATGAACCGAAAGCCCGTCGCTGGACAAACCTTTGCTGAAAGCTTTGTTGCGGACGCTATCTATAATTTCTTCCCTGCGAATGAGCCAATGCAGGGTTTGCAGAACATCAATTCCCCCTTCCCCTGAAAAGAAAAAGGAAGGAGAAACTCCCGTTTCTGAACCAGTGATTTCAATATCTTTCTTCTCAAGTTCAATATCAGTAAAAAGAGACGAGACTGCTTTGACAACCTTTTCCGAGTCTTCTGTAGGATATACAGCTGCTGAAACCTTAACATGTATCATAAATCTACTCCAGTAATTTAAAAAGGATTTATTCCGGAATTTTGCATTTTGTTCAGAAATATATTTGAGAGTGTTACTCCGTGGGGTTTTTTCCAAAGTAGTTGCTCAAAACCTCAACAACATCCTTCTTGAAAATTTCCAGAGTGGAATTATTTTCAATTTCAATATTCGATGCTTCTATAGCTTCTCCCATCCCCCAGCCGAGTTCTCGTTCGTCCCGGTTGCGGAGCCCTTCTATACTGTTCATATCATCGCTTCTTCCTCGTTTCTGAACTCTAGAAAAGCGAATTTCAATAGGAGCATAAATCGAAATTAGAATAAAACCTTCTCCGAATTCTCGCCTGAAGCATTCCACTTCGGCAATTCCACGCACCCCATCCACAACAATAAGGTCAGAGCCGGCATCCCTGATTTGGGAAGTACAGCGTACTGCGACTGCATCCATACCCTCGCATTTGCGAAGTTGTGTTGCAACCATTCCGGTATTGGAATCATTGGGTTCAAGCCCGCGCTTTGAAACTTCCTTCCGGATCACATCACCCATGTTAATAACGGGAATACCCATTTCAGCAGCAATTCTGGCAGCTTCCGACTTTCCAGATGCTGGCATGCCTACGAACGCTATTATCTTCATCAAAAATTACCCTTTAAACTTTAATTAAACTTAAACTATTAATATGAGCCATTAAACCTGAATTATTAACTTGAATTACTGGATCGTGAATCATTGGATTTAAATTATCTAAGCAATAATCATTGGATTTGAATTGTCTATTAATAATCATTGGATTTGAATTATCTAAGCAATAATCATTGGATTTGAATTATCTAAGCAATAATCATTGGATCTGAATTGCCTAAGCAATAATCATTGGACTTGAATTATCTAAGCAATAATCATTGGATCTGAATTGCCTAAGCAATAATCATTGGACTTGAATTATCTAAGCAATAATCATTGGATCTGAATTGCCTAAGCAATAATCATTGGATTTGAATTGTCTAATTTGTTTAATATTAGATTATTGGGTTTGGACTATTGAATTATTAGATTTGAACAGAAACCTGAGTATATTGAATCCTAATTTTAAAGGTGGGTAGAGATAAAATTATAAATTAAATAGTAAGTTGAATAATCGAATCCATAAGCTAACATAAGATAATATGATTCTAGTCAAATCACAGGATCGTATATATTATTTCCTGAAAACTAACACATGAATGATAAAAATAAGCTGGAGCACGAAAAAAACTGAAAAACTGAGAGAAAACTGAGAGTAGAGAAAGGGCAAAGAAAGGCAAAAACCTGAAGTAAGGGAAGTTAGAGAAGACTTAAAGACCTAAAATAAGAAAAGTTAAAAGAAGTTATGGAAACCCCGAAAAAGTGAGAAGTTAGCAGGTAGGCCAAAAAACCAGGATGGAGAATATAAAAAGTCTCATCCTTGTGAAAACATGCCTCATTCTTATGAAAACGTCTTTACGAAAACGTCTTTACAAAAACGTCTTTACAAAAACGTATTTACAAAAACGTATTTACAAAAACGTATTTACAAAAACGTCTTTACGAAAACATCTTGCTGAAAACGTATTTATGAAAATATCTTGCTGAAAACGTCTTTACGAAAACATCTTGCTGAAAACGTATTTATGAAAATATCTTGCTGAAAACGTCTTTACGAAAACATCTTGCTGAAAACTGACGCCTTGAAGTCTACCAGAGGTTTGAGTCTGTAATCCTCAAGAAGTACTTTACGGGTGCTTTCGACTGGAACGCTCAGTGAAATTTCTTTCGTTCGACCATAGCGACCTTTACTTACAACCACTGCGTTGACTATTCCCAGCATATCAAGTTCGGACATGAGATCGGTAACCCTGCGCTGGGTAAGAATATCCACATCAATATGGTGGCAGAGCTGGCGGTAAACATTGTACATCTCGCCTGTTGTGACATTTTTACCTTCTCTGCCTCTACTCCGCAAAAGAATGATACTATAGAGTACGAGTTTGGACTGGGTTGGAAGGGTTCTTACCACTTCGACTACGCGATCAACTTCGATTTTTTCTTGAGCGCGCCTTACGTGCTCTTCAAGAACCTGAGGCTGATTTTCCCTTTCTGCAATTTCCCCCGAGACCCTTAGGAGGTCAAGTGCGCGCCTTGCATCGCCGTGTTCCTGAGCTGCAAAAGCGGCGCATAAGGGAATTACCATCTCACCAAGAGCACCGTCGGTGTAGGCCATTTTTGCTCTTTGTTTCAGGATATCGCTTATCTGTTCAGCGTCATAAGGAGGAAAGATAAGTTCTTCTTCACCCAGGGAACTTTTGACCCTGGGGTCCAGAAATTCCGTGAATTTAAGATCGTTTGAAACGCCGATCATACTGACTTTGGCTCTCTGCAAGTCTGTATTGATTCTCGACAGGTTATAAAGAACATCATCGCCTTTTTTTATCAGCTTATCGATTTCGTCCAGAATTATGACAATGACCTGCTCTCTGGAATCTATTGCCTCCTTGAATTTCATGAAGACCTGGTCAGTAGGCCATCCGGTCATCGGAACTTCTTCTTCAAAATGTCTGGCAAGATTTGCAAGGAGCCGGTACTGTGTATCGATTACTTCACAATTAATATAAACAACCGAGCAGAAAAGGGATTTGTCTTCACTTACCCTTTCAAGTTCTTTTCCAACATAACGGGTAACAGCGGTTTTTCCTGTCCCGGTTTTCCCATAAATAAGTACATTGGAAGGAGTTTCTCCTCGGAGTGCAGAAACCAGGATTGTCGCAAGACTGTTAATTTGCTCATTTCTGTGCAATAAAAGGTCAGGCGTATAAGAAGGCCGAAGTACTTCTTTATTTTTGAAAATTGATTTTCCGTCAAGTAATTTTTCGAATAAGCCGTCTAATGATTGAGCTTTTATCATGAAGATCCTCTATAAAAATTATGATATTAAGCATTTAAGAAATTAAGATACTTCTAACGCAGATAATTAATACAATGCAAACCATTGCATGTCAAATTAATGGATACAGTAGATACAGTAATTTTACTAAGTAAGTTAGATATAATAAATTAATATAGTTGAAAAACTCTGTATACTTTTTCTTTGAATTACTTTAATATTTATTTTTGTAATAATGATTTTTAGTTTTTTAATTTTAAATGTTTTGATTTTAAATGTTTTACTAATTTTAAGTGCTTTTAATTTTAAGCGTTTTACTAATTTTAAGCGTTTTACTAATTTTAAGTGTTTTTAATCTCAAACGTTTTACTGTTACCTGAAATCAGGAGGAATTTTTACAGTCTGCAGTCAATTTAATCCTCCTGATCCGCATCTATTAAGTATTGTGTTTTTAGAGCTTCCTTTTCAAATGCCTGACAATTATAACCGCAACTATTTGACAAGCTTTAGACTGATTTTACAATAGCCGTTCAGCGGGTTTCAATAATTTGTGTAATGGTTATCAAGGGATTTTAGGAGGCTGTAAATGTGGTTTCATGTAAGGGATATTTGGAAAGAGAGAGAGAGGGAAAGGGGGAAAGGTTAAACTCTCAACTCCGAAATTTTAACTTTCAATATCTGGAACTAAAGTTCATTTTAGGATTTCTGAGATTTTACTCCATCATTATTTGTGCCTTTATGAAAAACCCTATATATCCTGCTAATAAGGAGAAAGGGATAGAAGAGACATATTGCTTATAATTAATGCCTGAAACCCTTATTTTCTACTAGCTGATGATAAAATGGCGGGCGAGTTTTAAGTATTAAGATACCTCGCCTACCAGATAAAATCTATATTCCATATCTTCTTTTGTTGAAATTTTAGGTGAAATTGGTTTATAAACAAGTGATTTTAAGCTATATTTGCAGTAGATGCAATGGAAGTACACCGTATTAATTGTTATGGTAAAGACCCCCTGATTTCCACTGGAAAAGATTTATACCTTAAATA